>NZ_CP150294.1:0-4800000 GCF_045040685.1 Paenibacillus sp. FSL H8-0317
GTGGACAGCCATACTTCTGATTTATGGCAGCAAATTTTATCAATCATACAAAACAAACTCAGCAAACCCAGCTTTGACACCTGGTTCAAAGCAACCAAAGCCACCAAGCTGAATGACCGTTCAATCGTCATTTCCGCACCAACCACGTTTGCCGTCGAATGGCTGGAGAGCCGTTACACCAAATTGGTTGGCTCGACGGTATACGAGCTGCTTGGCAAGCAAGTCGATGTGAAATTTGTCATCGAAGAGAACAAGCCTGTTGAACCGGATCCGCAACTGCCAGCACCAACGCCTACAGTTGTACAGGAAGAAGCGGTACTCAGCATGCTGAATCCGAAATATACGTTCGATACATTTGTCATCGGGCCGGGCAACCGTTTTGCCCATGCCGCATCGCTGGCGGTCGCTGAAGCGCCCGCCAAAGCTTACAACCCTCTCTTTCTGTATGGAGGGGTAGGTCTCGGTAAAACTCACTTGATGCATGCGATCGGACATTATGTTCTGGAGCATGATCCGGGCAGCAAAGTCGTTTATTTGTCGTCTGAGAAATTCACGAACGAATTCATTAACTCGATCCGTGACAACCGCGGGGAGAGCTTCCGTAACAAATACCGGAGCGTCGACATTTTGCTGATTGATGATATTCAGTTCTTGGCGGGAAAAGAATCAACACAAGAGGAATTTTTCCATACGTTTAATGCGCTGCATGAGGAACGGAAGCAGATTATCATCTCCAGCGACAGACCACCGAAGGAAATTCCGACACTGGAAGAACGTCTTCGTTCTCGCTTTGAATGGGGGTTAATTACGGATATCCAGCCTCCAGATTTGGAGACGAGGATTGCAATTTTGCGTAAAAAGGCACGTGCGGAAAACTTGGATATTCCGAATGAAGCGATGATGTACATTGCCAACCAGATTGACACCAACATCCGTGAACTGGAAGGCGCCCTGATTCGGGTCGTTGCTTATTCTTCACTGACTAATCAAGATGTAACCACTCATCTGGCAGCTGAAGCACTGAAGGATATTATTCCGTCCAGTCGTCCCAAAATGATCACTATTCATGACATCCAACAAAAGGTCGGCGAGTATTATAGCCTTAAGCTTGAAGATTTCAAAGCACGGAAACGGACCAAGGCAGTTGCTTTTCCAAGACAGATTGCCATGTATCTCTCTCGTGAACTGACAGACTTTTCTCTGCCCAAAATTGGGGAAGCATTCGGAGGACGAGATCACACCACTGTCATACATGCTCACGAAAAGATCTCCCAAGCGATTAAAAACGATCAGGATCTCTATAAAGTTATCAACAACTTAACCGAAAAAATTAAGAATCCAACCTGAACAAGTCCCAAGCCTATGCACAACGTATACACATGTGGATAGGCTTGGGTGTACGGGTTTATACCCACTTATCCACATATTCAGTGCCCCTATTACTATTATTACTAAAAAGATCTTAAAGATATCATCTCCAAAATAGCCATTTCGAAGCTTAGCCTTCGGCCTTTGAAAAACACCTTTAAACACCCCAACACCCAAAAAATCAGCTAGGAGTGAAACCATGAAAATCAGCATAATGAAAAACTACTTAAACGATTCCATACAGCAAGTATCCAAAGCGATCTCAAGCCGTACAACGATTCCGATTCTGAGCGGTATCAAATTCGACGTGAATCATCAAGGTGTAACGTTGACAGCAAGTGACACCGATATATCCATTCAATCCTTCATCCCGCTTGAAGATGGGGATAAAAGCGTAGTTCAGGTAGATCAACCCGGCAGTGTAGTTTTGCCAGCCAAGTTTTTCGTGGAGATTATCAAGAAGCTGCCATCACAGGAAGTACACATGGAAGTCAAAGAGAACTTCAACACCTTTATCTCCGCAGGTGCTACCGAGATTCAACTGGTAGGTCTTGATCCGGAAGAATTCCCGGTACTGCCAAGCATCGAAGAAAACCAAACGGTCTCCATTCCAGGAGATTTGCTGAAAAATATGATCAAACAAACGGTCTTCTCCATTTCCACACATGAGACTACTCCAATCCTGACAGGTGTACTCTGGAGTTTGGGTGACAACGAATTGAAATTTGTGGCAACAGACCGTCACCGTCTTGCTACTCGATCAGCAATGCTGGATAATGCAGAAGGTATCCGCTTCAACAACGTGGTCATTTCCGGTAAAACGCTGAACGAGCTCAGCAAAATTGTTCCGGATCAAAATACCCTTGTGGATATCGTTGTTGCAGATAACCAGGTCCTGTTCAAAATCGACCGTGTATTGTTCTACTCCCGTATTTTGGACGGAACATATCCGGATACTTCTAGAATTATTCCAACGTCATACAAAACAGAACTTGTTTTAGATACAAAAAAATTAAGTGAATCCATTGACCGGGCTTATTTGCTGTCGCGTGAAGAGAAAACAAACATCGTGCGTATGCAGACGATGGATTCGGGATCCGTTGAAATTTCTTCAAGCTCTTCCGAGCTAGGTAAAGTAAGAGAAGAAATCGAACCTGCCGAGTTTACAGGAGATCCGTTAAAAATCTCGTTCAACTCCAAATACATGCTGGATGTGCTGAAAGTTGTTGAAAGTGAGCAGCTGATGATCGCTTTTACAGGAGTCATGAGTCCAATTATCTTGAAACCGCTGGATGACAGTCACAGCCTTTACGTGATATTGCCATATCGGACGACCAACTAACGAAAGGAAGATCACAGTGAACCAAGTTACGATTCGTACGGAATATATTAAGCTTGATCAATTTTTGAAACTGGCTGATTGCATCCCAACTGGAGGTATGGCCAAAGCTCTGCTTCAAGAAGGACTTGTACGTGTGAATAAAGAGCCTGAGGAGCGTCGGGGACGGAAGTTATACCCTGGGGATATCGTTGAAGTGGACGGAGAAGGCACATTCGAAGTTGCTGCAGAATAAGAAGACCAGTTCGATCCTGCTGCCTCCTGACGGACGGGATAAAAGGGAGGTTACCGCGTGTTTGTGAACAGCATTGATCTGCAGAATTTCCGCAATTATGAACATCTGAGACTGGATTCTTTTGGTCCCGTAAACTTGTTGATCGGGCAAAATGCCCAAGGCAAGACCAATCTTGCAGAGGCGATTTTTGTACTCGCACTCACCAAAAGCCACCGTACATCCCGTGACAAGGAACTGATTCGTTTCGGTGAGGAACGTGCCAGACTTGCAGCAGAGGTCGACAAAAAGTACGGATCGGTCAAGCTTGAACTATCTTTGTCGCAACAAGGCAAAAAAGCAAAGATTAACGGCTTGGAGCAGCGCAAGTTAAGTGATTTTGTCGGAGCGCTCAATGTTGTGATGTTTGCACCGGAGGATCTGGAGATTGTAAAAGGCACACCGGGGGTCCGCCGCCGGTTTCTTGACATGGAGATCGGACAGGTTGCACCAGGCTACCTGTATCACCTGCAGCAATATCAAAAAGTGCTCGTACAACGAAATAATTTGCTTAAGCAGTTATGGGGAAAAGGGGCATCAGCCCAGACCATGCTTGAGGTGTGGAACGAGCAGTTGGTGGAGCACGGTGTTAAAATCGTCAAAAAAAGGAAACAATTCATAAAGAAACTGCAAAAGTGGGCAGAAACGATTCATCAGGGGATCACCGGAGGCGGAGAAGTCTTGCGGCTGGCCTACCTTCCTTCCTTCAGCGAAGCCGCTGAGGAAGATGAAGCTGTCTTAATGGACCAATTTATGATAAAATTATCACAAATGAAAGAGCAGGAGATTCGCCGAGGCACAACCCTTAGTGGGCCGCATCGGGATGACCTGTCCTTTTTCATTAACGATCGGGAAGTACAAACATATGGCTCGCAGGGGCAGCAGCGCACAACGGCGTTGTCCCTTAAACTTGCGGAAATTGAACTGATTCATGAAGAAATCGGAGAATATCCAGTTCTGTTGCTGGATGATGTTCTGTCTGAGCTGGACCCTTTTCGCCAGACGCAGCTGATCGAAACGTTCCAGAGCAAGGTGCAAACCTTTATTACGGCTACGGGGATCGAGAGCCTGAACGTTGACAAGCTCAAAGATGCCAGTATTTATCACGTTCATGCCGGACAGGTTGAACGCTAAGGAGTGAGGGCTTATGTACATTCATCTGGGCGGTGAGAAGATCATCCGTTCTTCCGAATTGGTCGCTATTTTTGATATATCGATTGAAAAATCCTCAAAGATCTCCAAGCAGTATGTCACGCATGCCGAGCAGGAAAAAACAGTGGAACATATCGGTGAAGAGGAAGCCAAGTCCATTGTGGTGACCAAAAACATTGTGTACTACTCGCCTATTTCCTCAGCCACGCTGAAGAAGCGGGCTCACATCTTTCCGGATCTCTAGCGTTGTGTGGCATAAAAGATATCTCTTTTGCTGCTTGTCTTTAAATTTGGATAGCTGGCTGAAATGAAGGACGTTGCCTATTTCAGCAAACATTATTAGTTAACGCATATTTACGATATTGAATCTATAGAAGTAGGTGAAAGGCATGTCTATGAATCAACCGTCATATGATGCGAATGAAATTCAGGTCCTTGAAGGATTGGAAGCCGTACGGAAGCGTCCGGGCATGTATATCGGTTCCACCAGTTCCAAGGGCCTGCATCATCTGGTCTGGGAAGTAGTGGACAACAGTATTGACGAAGCGCTCGCAGGTTACTGTGACCACATTGAGGTCAGTATCCATGAAGACAATAGCGTGACTGTCGTCGATAACGGACGGGGTATTCCTGTCGGCGAACATACCAAAATGAAACGTCCTGCACTTGAGGTAGTTATGACTGTCCTCCATGCAGGGGGAAAATTTGGCGGCGGCGGATATAAAGTATCTGGTGGTTTGCATGGTGTTGGTGTGTCCGTGGTGAATGCACTCTCTGAAAAAGTGGTTGTAACGGTTAAACGTGAGGGACATATCTATCAACAGGAATATCGCCGTGGAGCTCCACAGTACGACCTGAAAGTGATCGGTACAACCGATGAAACAGGAACAACGGTTAGATTCCATCCGGACCCAGAAATTTTCACGGAAACAAGAGTTTATGAATATGACATCTTGCTGGCCCGTATTCGTGAGCTGGCGTTCCTGAACAAAGGTATTGGTCTTACACTGACGGATGAGCGTACAGGTGCAACCAACTCATTCCTGTACGAAGGCGGCATTATCGAATACGTCTCCTTCCTCAACCAGAAGCGTGAAGTACTGCATGAGAATCCAATTTACGTTGAAGGTTCCAGAGATAACATCCAGGTGGAAGTTGCTCTGCAATACAATGACAACTACACCGAGAATATCTATTCCTTCGCCAACAATATCAACACCCATGAGGGTGGAACGCATGAATCAGGTTTCAAGAGTGCCCTTACGCGGATTATCAATGATTATGCCCGTAAGGCAGGGGTAATCAAGGACAGCACGGGGAACCTTTCCGGGGATGACGTGCGTGAAGGCTTGACAGCTATTATTTCGGTCAAGATTCCAGAACCGCAATTTGAAGGACAGACCAAGACCAAGCTGGGCAACAGCGAAGTGCGTGGGATTGTCGAATCCTTGTTTGCCGAGAAGCTGCAAGAGTTCCTGGAAGAGAATCCTTCCGTATCCCGTCGCATTTTGGAAAAAGGACTGCAAGCAGCACGTGCGCGTGAAGCTGCCCGTAAAGCCCGTGAACTGACACGTCGTAAAGGTGCACTCGAAGTAAGCTCACTTCCAGGTAAACTGGCAGACTGTTCATCCAAGGATGCTTCAATCAGCGAATTGTACATCGTCGAAGGTGACTCTGCAGGCGGATCAGCGAAGCAAGGCCGGGATCGTCATTTCCAAGCGATTTTGCCGCTGCGTGGTAAGATTTTGAACGTGGAAAAAGCCCGTCTCGACCGGATCTTGGGTAATGCGGAGATTAGAGCAATTATTACGGCAATGGGTACAGGTATTGGTGATGACTTTGATATTGCCAAAGCCCGCTATCACAAAATCATTTTGATGACCGATGCCGACGTCGATGGTGCTCATATCCGAACACTATTGCTGACATTCCTGTATCGGTATATGCGCAAAATCATTGAGGCAGGTTATGTATATATTGCACAACCGCCATTGTTCAAGATTGAGCGTAACAAAGTGATTCGTTATGCCGGTTCCGAGAAAGAGCGCGATGAAATTATTGCAACGCTCGGCGAAAATGCAAAATTCAACGTTCAGCGTTACAAAGGTCTTGGCGAGATGAATGCCGGACAATTGTGGGAAACGACGATGGATCCGGAGAGTCGGACCATGATGCAAGTATCGATTAATGATGCCATCCTTGCTGATACCATGTTTGACACCCTGATGGGGGATAACGTTGAACCGCGTCGTGACTTTATCCAGGAAAATGCAAAATACGTGAAAAACCTCGACATTTAACATATTCAAAGAGGCGCCTGTGAGGGCGCCTTTTTTATATTAGGGAAAGTATGGAACAGATAAGTCGTATACTTAGATTTCCGTATCCCTTTGTTATCTGCGCACACGTTTTTTGGCAGACGAAGCCTGTGCTTTAGGGGATGGACGGGAGCTCTTACCCTTTTTGGAGGGCAAACGACCGTACGCAATGGCATAACGTTTGATCTTCCGGTATGCCTCCTTGTCCGGTAATAAGCCAAAGGCATAAATGCCTGGCAGTGTGTTGACTTCAAGAATCCAGGGACGCCCTGCTTCGTCTAGTGCAATATCAATACCGATCTCTTTGAGCCTTGGAAATGATGTTTGCAACTGCACAGCGGTATGAATACCTAAGCGGTACAGCTCAGTACGAAGTTTTTTGAAGCCATCCTGGTGAAGATGGGGGAGTACGAGTTCTTCATACGTGGCCAATCGTCCACCACCATGAATGTTGGTGATGATTTTGCCCGGGGCAGCAACACGTCCCAGAATACCTGTTGTTTCCCAGTTGTGTTGCAGATTTTTCTGAGTTAACACACGCAAGTCAAAAGGTAAATCTCCATGCTTCATCAGCGAGATTCCCTGTTGAATGATATAATCACGTTCCTGAATGCGATCATTCAGTGCTCGTTCGAGTTCGTCCAGGGAATGAAATGATCTCTCCTCTGTACCGTATTGGAGTTGATATGTTGTTGTGAGATAGGTAGCTGTGGAGATAACAGCACTTGCTTCGGGTTCATCAGGCAGGCTCCGATCATTGGTTTCTTCCGGAACCTCTGCATCTGTGGAGAAATCTTCGGAATGAACGACTGGTTCGTATAGACGGGTTGTTTTCACCCGCATGACCCCATTACCGTAAGTACCACGGTCCGGTTTGATATAGTTAGACTCAAATAACTCAGTCATTCGTTCCAGAGTTTGACGGCTATATTTTAGGGTCACTGGGATATATTCATTCACAATGCGACTGCGTTGTAACACAGCTGTTTTGGCCCATTTGCTGGAGACGCGTTGGATACCCAAGATTCATCAGTCCTTTCATGTTTTGTTCAGTTCTAAAGAGGGACAGACACGGAGAAATCAAAGGACAAGAGACGATTTCAGTGGTATAATAGAGAAATATGGCGTTTTTCTAGCATTGTATGTGCAATTGGGGAGGAAGGCAGGGCGTATCCCCAGACACGCGGAAGTTCCCGGAAGAAAGGCTATTGCCCAGCGGACGTTTAATTGTGTAACTTTTGTGAAAGTAATATAATAAAGAGTAGCGTTCTTGCGCGGTTTTAGCCTTGTTAGGCTTTTCACATATAATCAATTTTTTTGCATGACGGAATGGAACGTTTGTTGAAGGACAAGAAGGAGGTCCAGCATGGCGGAAGAAATGAACTCTCAGATTACAGATCGGGATATAGGCGTCGAGATGCGTGAATCGTTTATGGATTATGCGATGAGCATCATCGTTAGCCGTGCCTTACCTGACGTGCGTGATGGATTGAAGCCGGTTCACCGGCGTATTCTGTACGCGATGTCAGAGCTCGGCATGACACCCGATAAACCACATAAAAAATCAGCCAGAATCGTCGGCGAAGTTATCGGTAAGTATCACCCACACGGTGACTCTGCTGTTTACGAGACGATGGTACGGATGGCACAGGATTTCTCCCTGCGTTATATGCATGTAGATGGACATGGTAACTTTGGATCAGTCGATGGTGATATGGCCGCAGCCATGCGTTACACCGAAGCACGTTTGTCCAAGATTGCTATGGAAATGCTCAGAGATATCAACAAGGATACAATTGATTTCCAGCCGAACTATGACGGTGAAGAACATGAGCCAATCGTTCTGCCTGCTCGTTTTCCTAACTTGCTTGTCAACGGGGTCGGCGGAATCGCGGTAGGTATGGCCACCAATATTCCTCCTCATAATTTGGGTGAGGTCATTGATGGTGTACAGGCCATGATTCAAAATCCGGACATTACATCCATGGAGCTCATGGATTACATTCAAGGACCAGACTTCCCTACGTCCGGCTACATTTTGGGCCGCTCAGGCATTCGCCAGGCGTATCAGACCGGACGTGGTTCAGTAACGATGCGGGCCAAAACCAACATCGAAGAGAATAACAACAAGGCGAGAATTATCGTTACGGAGCTGCCTTATCAGGTAAACAAGGCGAGACTCGTTGAGAAAATCGCCGAGTTGGTACGTGATAAGAAGATTGATGGCATTACTGACCTTCGTGATGAGTCTGACCGTAATGGTATGCGGGTTGTAATTGAGCTTCGCAGAGACGTGAATCCGGGGGTTGTCCTGAACAACTTGTACAAACATACATCGATGCAATCCACTTTCGGTATTAACATGCTTGCGATTGTTAATAAAGAACCTAAAATCCTGAACTTGCGTGAAGTGTTGTATCACTACCTGCAGCATCAGATTGAGGTTATTCGCAGACGTACACAGTTTGAACTGAAAAAGGCTGAAGCTCGTGCACATATTCTAGAAGGTTTGCGTATTGCACTGGATCATATCGACGAGATTATTACGTTGATTCGTTCATCCAGTAATGCGGATGCAGCCAGAGAAGGTTTGATTGAGCGCTTCTCACTCAGTCATGATCAGGCTCAAGCTATTCTCGATATGCGTTTGCAACGCCTCACAGGTCTGGAACGCGAACGTATTGAAAATGAATATAACGAACTGATGGTCAAAATCAGAGAGTATCGCGAAATTCTGGCCAACGAGCACCTTGTACTTGAGATTATCAGTACAGAGCTGCAAGAAATTCGTGATCGCTTCAGCGATGATCGTCGTACGGAGATCACTGTAGGTGAAGAAAGTATTCTGGATGAGGACCTGATTCCACGTGAAGAGGTTATCATTACGATTACTCATACAGGCTACGTGAAACGTCTGCCGGTATCCACATACCGCAGCCAGAAACGTGGTGGACGTGGGGTCGTGGGTATGGATACGAAAGATACCGACTTTGTCGAGCATCTGTTTGTGACCAACTCTCACAACTACCTCATGTTCTTCACCGACAAAGGTAAAGTGTATCGTCTCAAAGCTTACGAGATTCCAGAGCTTGGACGTACCGCACGGGGAACGCCGATTATCAACCTGATCCAGATCGAGCAGGGCGAATCGGTCAATGCCGTAATTCCGGTTCAGGAATTCGAAAGTGACAGATACTTGTTCTTTGCTACCCGCCAAGGGGTTGTGAAGAAGACGCCACTTGAGGATTACACCAATATTCGCAAAGGCGGCTTGATCGGTATTTCCTTACGTGATGATGACGTTCTGATCGATGTTAAGCTGACCGATGGATTGCAAGAGATCATCATGGGTACAGCTCACGGAATGTCTATTCGATTCTCGGAAGGTAACGTACGTTCCATGGGACGTAGCGCAACCGGAGTTAAGGGGATTACATTGGATGCACAGGATGCTGTTATCGGCATGGATGTAGTTGATAAAGAGCTTGATGTTCTGATCGTTACAGCCAAAGGTTACGGTAAACGTACACCTGTCAGTGATTATCGGATGCAGACTCGTGGCGGTAAAGGGATCAAGACTATTAATGTCACAGAGAAGAACGGCTCAGTCGTCAGCCTCAAAATGGTTAAAACCGAAGAGGATCTGATGATTATCACGTCCAGCGGTACGTTGATCCGGATGAGCATGGAAGGCATATCCACTATGGGTCGATACACGCAGGGTGTGAAGCTGATTCATATTCGTGACGAGGATTCAGTAGCCACAGTCAGCCGAATTGACAAAAATGAAGAGGAACCAGACGATGAGTCGCTTGAAGGCTTGGAAGGCGAGGAGTCCCAAGCTCCGGTAGTAAGCTTGGAAGAAGGCACCGTTTCTGACGCTGAGGTTAATGAAGTTGAGGGCGACGACGATTCCGGTTCGGAAGCATAAAATAGAATTTTATAAAGACTGATCTCTTGGAGATTGGAAGAAGATTGCGAGGGCTCCCATGGGGAGCCCTTTTGTTTGTAAAAAGGAAGCTCCTCTTTTATTCGTCCAAATCTGGGATGTACAGCCTGATTCCTGAGTAATATAATGGGAAATATCATGAAAAACCGGGACTATGGTCTTGTTTGTATTAACATAGAAGAACGATGAGTGAGGGGAATACACATGGGATTAATCACCCTGTCAGAAGTCAAACCAGGACTCAAACTTGGGAGTGATGTGCAAACACTTCGCGGCAACGTTCTGCTTCAGAAGGGAAAAGTCATTTTACCCAAGGACATGGAAGTGCTCAGAGCCTTTATGATTCAACAGGTAGATATTGAACAAGAAAGATTGGGGTCGAGTAGTACAGGCAGCAAAGGTGCATCTGTGTCAGCAGGAAGTTCTGCCAATGACAACAATGGTGAACGGGCAGGGAAGACAGGGAACGTCACTACAGCTCCTGTAGTAACGTCTTTGCAGGATGAGTATGAGAAGATGGTCGGACTAACGAAAAATGCTTTCCTGTCCTCTCTGGCGGCCGAATTACCGGTCTATGAGTTACGTACACAGTTGGAGTCTGTGTTTGCACATCTCAAACAATATAATGTGCTTACCTTCACTCCACGAGTAATACAAGAACATGATTATGTATATCACCATGCCGTACTGAGTGCAATCACATCCTATCAACTGGCACAATGGATTGATCTCCCCTCCAAGGATTGGATGCAAGTGGCCTTTGCAGGCTTGTTCCATGATATTGGTAACAACAAGGTAGATCCGCAGATTCTCCATAAACCATCCACGTTGACGGCTGCAGAGCAGGAAGAGATTCGTCAGCATACGAAATATGGGTATCAGATCCTTAAACAGGCAAAGGCCATTAATGAGGGAGCCAGGCTTGCAGCTTTGCAGCATCATGAAAAAGTGGATGGATCAGGCTACCCGTTGCAGCTTAGTGGGACGCAGATTCACATTTATGCCAAGATTGTAGCTATCGCTGATATTTTCCACGCCATGACACTGGAGAAGATCTACCGCAAGGCACAATCACCTTACCTAGTCCTAGAACAGATCCAAAGTGAGGCATTTGGGAAATTGGATCCTGCAATTGTAAGAGTATTTGTTCAACGGTCGACCCAGATCCATAACGGCATCCGAGTAAAACTCAGCAATAACCAGATTGGTGAGATCGTATTCTCTGATCGAGATCATCCTACACGACCTATGGTGTCAGTAGAAGGAACCATCATTAACCTGATGCAGCAACGGCAGCTTTACATCCAAGAGGTTATCGGATAACAATAGATATTAAAGTAATCTTGATGAGAGGGCCTTTCTTTTATAGAAAGGCCTTTTAAGTGAGATAAATGTGGGAATGTAGAAAAACCAGTAAGATTATAGAAAGATATATATAATTACTCGAAAAAAGACTTGCAATGTAAATCTGTACATGGTATATTCTAAGTCCGGCCAAGAAAACACAGTTTACACGGTGCGGCAAGCGAATGAAATAAGCTTCGAAAGAAACTTGAAAAAAGAGCTTGCAAAGTTGGTTCGGATGTGATAAGATATAAAAGTTGCTGAGGAGAACAACGCTCGGTAACAAAATAAGTTTGATCTTTGAAAACTGAACAACGAGTGAGTAAACATTCTGCTTGCAGAATGAACGCAAAAGTTGAAACAAGCCTTGGCTTGAATCAACTGGAGCAAAAATGAGATTTTTAATCTCGTCAGATTCAAAATGAGCTTATCGCTCTTTTCAATACTTTATTGGAGAGTTTGATCCTGGCTCAGGACGAACGCTGGCGGCATGCCTAATACATGCAAGTCGAGCGGAGTATCAAGGAAGCTTGCTTCCTTGATACTTAGCGGCGGACGGGTGAGTAACACGTAGGCAACCTGCCCTCAAGTTTGGGACAACTACCGGAAACGGTAGCTAATACCGAATAATTGTTTTCTTCGCCTGAAGGAAACTGGAAAGACGGAGCAATCTGTCACTTGGGGATGGGCCTGCGGCGCATTAGCTAGTTGGTGGGGTAACGGCTCACCAAGGCGACGATGCGTAGCCGACCTGAGAGGGTGATCGGCCACACTGGGACTGAGACACGGCCCAGACTCCTACGGGAGGCAGCAGTAGGGAATCTTCCGCAATGGGCGAAAGCCTGACGGAGCAATGCCGCGTGAGTGATGAAGGTTTTCGGATCGTAAAGCTCTGTTGCCAGGGAAGAACGCTTGGGAGAGTAACTGCTCTCAAGGTGACGGTACCTGAGAAGAAAGCCCCGGCTAACTACGTGCCAGCAGCCGCGGTAATACGTAGGGGGCAAGCGTTGTCCGGAATTATTGGGCGTAAAGCGCGCGCAGGCGGTCATTTAAGTCTGGTGTTTAATCCCGGGGCTCAACCCCGGATCGCACTGGAAACTGGGTGACTTGAGTGCAGAAGAGGAGAGTGGAATTCCACGTGTAGCGGTGAAATGCGTAGATATGTGGAGGAACACCAGTGGCGAAGGCGACTCTCTGGGCTGTAACTGACGCTGAGGCGCGAAAGCGTGGGGAGCAAACAGGATTAGATACCCTGGTAGTCCACGCCGTAAACGATGAGTGCTAGGTGTTAGGGGTTTCGATACCCTTGGTGCCGAAGTTAACACATTAAGCACTCCGCCTGGGGAGTACGGTCGCAAGACTGAAACTCAAAGGAATTGACGGGGACCCGCACAAGCAGTGGAGTATGTGGTTTAATTCGAAGCAACGCGAAGAACCTTACCAGGTCTTGACATCTGAATGACCGGTGCAGAGATGTACCTTTTCTTCGGAACATTCAAGACAGGTGGTGCATGGTTGTCGTCAGCTCGTGTCGTGAGATGTTGGGTTAAGTCCCGCAACGAGCGCAACCCTTATATTTAGTTGCCAGCACTTCGGGTGGGCACTCTAGATAGACTGCCGGTGACAAACCGGAGGAAGGTGGGGATGACGTCAAATCATCATGCCCCTTATGACCTGGGCTACACACGTACTACAATGGCCGGTACAACGGGCTGCGAAATCGCGAGATGGAGCCAATCCCAACAAAGCCGGTCTCAGTTCGGATTGCAGGCTGCAACTCGCCTGCATGAAGTCGGAATTGCTAGTAATCGCGGATCAGCATGCCGCGGTGAATACGTTCCCGGGTCTTGTACACACCGCCCGTCACACCACGAGAGTTTATAACACCCGAAGTCGGTGGGGTAACCGCAAGGAGCCAGCCGCCGAAGGTGGGATAGATGATTGGGGTGAAGTCGTAACAAGGTAGCCGTATCGGAAGGTGCGGCTGGATCACCTCCTTTCTATGGAGAATCGTTTCCTGCAACGGAAACATTCAAATATGCAGCTTAGCTGCAAAACACTCACTCGTTGCTCAGTTTTGAGAGCTCAAACTCTCAAACAGCTTGCTTTTGCATGGAGCTTGTTCTTTGAAAACTAGATATCGAAACGAAACAAACGCGAATTAGAACATTCCTTTAAGCTGAACTTGTGCAAACAAGTCAAGTGTATAAAGGTAGTTAAATTGCTTTTGTGATGGTATCGGGTGAGAGCGACTTTTGGCTTTGCGCAAGCAAAACAAGGGAAGCGAGCGACCGAAACCGGAACAAAATGGTTAAGCTACTAAGAGCACACGGAGGATGCCTAGGCGCTAGGAGCCGATGAAGGACGTGGCGAACAACGAAACTGCCTCGGGGAGCTGTAAGCAAGCTTTGATCCGGGGGTGTCCGAATGGGGAAACCCAGCTGGGGTAATTTCCAGTTACTCACAACTGAATACATAGGTTGTGTAGAGGCATACCAGGGGAACTGAAACATCTAAGTACCCTGAGGAAGAGAAAACAATAGTGATTCCGTCAGTAGCGGCGAGCGAACGCGGAGAAGCCCAAACCAAAGAGCTTGCTCTTTGGGGTTGTGGGACGTCTCACATGGAGTTACAAAGGAACCGGTTAAGCGAAGAGGTCTGGAAAGGCCCGCCAAAGAAGGTAAAAGCCCTGTAGTTGAAAGTCTGTTCCCTCCGAGACGGATCCCGAGTAGTGCGGGGCACGTGAAACCCCGTATGAATCCGGCAGGACCATCTGCCAAGGCTAAATACTTCCTAGCGACCGATAGTGAAGCAGTACCGTGAGGGAAAGGTGAAAAGCACCCCGGAAGGGGAGTGAAATAGAACCTGAAACCGTGTGCTTACAAAAAGTCAGAGCCCGTTTTAGGGGTGATGGCGTGCCTTTTGTAGAATGAACCGGCGAGTTACGTTCCCGTGCAAGGTTAAGGTGAAGAGCCGGAGCCGCAGCGAAAGCGAGTCTGAATAGGGCGACTGAGTACGTGGACGTAGACCCGAAACCGGGTGATCTACCCCTGTCCAGGGTGAAGGTGCGGTAACACGCACTGGAGGCCCGAACCCACGCATGTTGAAAAATGCGGGGATGAGGTGGGGGTAGCGGAGAAATTCCAATCGAACTCGGAGATAGCTGGTTCTCCCCGAAATAGCTTTAGGGCTAGCCTCGGAAAACAGAGTCGTGGAGGTAGAGCACTGATTGGGTGCGGGGCCCGCAAGGGTTACCAAGCTCAGTCAAACTCCGAATGCCATAGACTTACTTCCGGGAGTCAGACAGTGAGTGCTAAGATCCATTGTCAAAAGGGAAACAGCCCAGACCATCAGCTAAGGTCCCCAAGTGTGTGTTAAGTGGGAAAGGATGTGGAGTTGCACAGACAACCAGGATGTTGGCTTAGAAGCAGCCACCATTGAAAGAGTGCGTAATAGCTCACTGGTCGAGTGACTCTGCGCCGAAAATGTAACGGGGCTAAACACACCACCGAAGCTATGGCTTGATGCTTTGCATCAGGGGTAGGGGAGCGTTGTATAAGGGTTGAAGGTGTACCGTAAGGAGCGCTGGACATTATACAAGTGAGAATGCCGGTATGAGTAACGAAAAGATCAGTGAGAATCTGATCCGCCGAAAGCCTAAGGGTTCCTGAGGAAGGCTCGTCCGCTCAGGGTAAGTCGGGACCTAAGGCGAGGCCGAAAGGCGTAGTCGAAGGACAACAGGTCGAAATTCCTGTACCACCGTAAGCCGTTATGAGCAATGGGGGGACGCAGTAGGGTAGTGACGCGGACTGATGGATGTCCGTCTAAGCAGTGAGGCTGATGTGTAGGCAAATCCGCACATTGTAAGGCTGAGCTGTGATGGGGAGCGAAAATTGTAGTAGCGAAGGTCATGATCTCACACTGCCAAGAAAAGCCTCTAGCCAGGTGATGGTGCCCGTACCGCAAACCGACACAGGTAGGCGAGAAGAGTATTCTAAGGCGCGCGGAAGAACTCTCGTTAAGGAACTCGGCAAAATGACCCCGTAACTTCGGGAGAAGGGGTGCCCCGGTAGTGTGAATAGCACGAGGGGGCCGCAGTGAAAAGGCCCAAGCGACTGTTTAGCAAAAACACAGGTCTGTGCGAAGCCGTAAGGCGAAGTATACGGGCTGACGCCTGCCCGGTGCTGGAAGGTTAAGGGGAGTGGTTAGGGAGTAATCCCGAAGCTGTGAACCGAAGCCCCAGTAAACGGCGGCCGTAACTATAACGGTCCTAAGGTAGCGAAATTCCTTGTCAGGTAAATTCTGACCCGCACGAATGGCGTAACGACTTGGGCGCTGTCTCAACGAGAGATCCGGTGAAATTTTAATACCTGTGAAGATGCAGGTTACCCGCGACAAGACGGAAAGACCCCATGGAGCTTTACTGCAGCTTGATATTGAATTTGGGTACGATCTGTACAGGATAGGTGGGAGCCTTTGAAGCATGAGCGCCAGCTTGTGTGGAGGCAACGTTGGGATACCACCCTGATCGTATCTAGGTTCTAACCTGGTACCGTAATCCGGTGCGGGGACAGTGTCAGGTGGGCAGTTTGACTGGGGCGGTCGCCTCCTAAAGAGTAACGGAGGCGCCCAAAGGTTCCCTCAGAATGGTTGGAAATCATTCGAAGAGTGCAAAGGCATAAGGGAGCTTGACTGCGAGACCTACAAGTCGAGCAGGGACGAAAGTCGGGCTTAGTGATCCGGTGGTACCGCATGGAAGGGCCATCGCTCAACGGATAAAAGCTACCCTGGGGATAACAGGCTTATCTCCCCCAAGAGTCCACATCGACGGGGAGGTTTGGCACCTCGATGTCGGCTCATCGCATCCTGGGGCTGAAGTAGGTCCCAAGGGTTGGGCTGTTCGCCCATTAAAGCGGTACGCGAGCTGGGTTCAGAACGTCGTGAGACAGTTCGGTCCCTATCTGTCGTGGGCGTAGGAAATTTGAGAGGAGCTGTCCTTAGTACGAGAGGACCGGGATGGACGTACCGCTGGTGTACCAGTTGTTCCGCCAGGAGCACCGCTGGGTAGCTATGTACGGACGGGATAAACGCTGAAAGCATCTAAGCGTGAAGCCCCCCTCAAGATGAGATTTCCCAGTATGTAAGACCCCTTGAAGACGACGAGGTAGATAGGCTGGGGGTGGAAGTGCAGCAATGCATGGAGCTGACCAGTACTAATCGGTCGAGGGCTTATCCAATAGCAAGTTGTCATTCGCATGTTTCGTTTCGAATCTAGTTTTCAGAGAACGATCTCTGAAATGTAAGCTAAGCTATGCGTTTGGTGGCGATGGCGGAGGGGTTCCACACGTACCCATCCCGAACACGACCGTTAAGCCCTCTAGCGCCGATGGTACTTGGACCGCAGGGTCCTGGGAGAGTAGGACGCCGCCAAGCAAAGAACCACTGCCGATGTTATTCGGTGGTGGTTTTTATTTGTTTACAAGGATTAAATATGATAAGTGGAAGCTCTGACATGATCGATACTGGAAGGTAACATTTTTGTTACGGATAACAGCGGCAAAACCAGTATAATAGGACTATGTTAAATATGCTAAAAGTACCTGACCACAGAGCTGGAATGTGCAGCTGTGAAAAGGAGGGTGTGTGTGTTAAGTTGGCGGAGACTTGGACTACAATCATTTCTGTTGCTTTGTTTGACCGTTGTTCTGGCAGGATGCGGTGAAGCTTCAGGATCTGTATGGACTTCATATGAAGGTGCGGTGAACGAGAAGAGTTTTCCGGTACCTAAAGTAGCGAATAAATCTGACCAGTCTGAAAATAATTCGGATATGGATTATGTTCGATATACGCTGTCTGGTATTAGTGAAAGTACTAGCTTGCCTGAGGTATATCTAGACGAGATTAAAAGCTGGGGTTGGACAGAGAGGCAAGCCAAGGGTACATCCAATGAATCCAGTACCTTGCGTGTATTTGCAAAGGAAGGACATACTGTGCATTTAGCAGTACATGATGGTTCTTTTACACTAATGGTTCCTAGAAATGATGCTACTCAAACGACAGTTAAATCATTGGCTGAAGACGATTGAGCTGTTGCGGGTAAGGTTGTATATGATTAATTAACGTTGTGATGTTCCTTATAATATAGTAAAGCTCCCGTGTACTTGATCGGGGGCTTTTTTGTTATTTGGCGAAGTAGGCTGTAGTAATGATGGGAGAACCTATGACGTATGGTGGATCAGAGGTCATACAGGTACAGAAGGAATGAAGTAGTTTCTTTCGTACACGTATAGGTGGTATGTGTGCTTTAAGCATAGGGGATTGTAGACCGCTAAAAATAAAGGGGGAGAGAGATATAAGTTGTATAAAGGAAATGAAGTAATGAACGCTGATGGAAAGCAGCTAGAAGACAGATAGAGCTCAGAGTGAGCAACAGATCGGTCAAAGGTGTAAGATCTACGAGATATCTGGGGCATGAGGATCTGGAGTAGCGGGAGGAAAAGAGGAGAAGAACGGAGCTTCGAGTGGGGATAACTCATTTTACTATACCCATACTGTGGATAAGGGATAAGAAGGGGACGACAAATAAAGGTTATCCACTGTGGATAACCTTTATTTGAGCATGTGAGGCTGAGTTTTGCACCAGATTATTCGAAGGACTCAGCGATTATGTATTACAGGTAAGTAAGGTACATTCAGTATTGCATAAAAGAGGGAGTGTTATTGCAGATAGTATGAGACATCTTGTTCATTCAATTTGATGAGTCCATCTTTGCGCTCACGGGAGAGTACCATTACAACATACAAGCGAGGACCCAGCAACCACAAATGCCAGAAGATCAGCGAGAGGGTGAAGGACAATGGGGACCATATCAAACATACTGTAATGATACATAGTCCAATCCAGCTCATATTAAGATGTACCCGGACAAACATACGGAAGCTGAAATGCTGATCAGGGATATAACCTAACCAGGGCATACGCAGATTCCAGCGCCAGCGCTTGGCGTAAGAGGTACGGACCAGCAGTAATATCGTTCTGGCGATGACATAATGAATCCAGATGGTGATTGGACCTGCCAGTACAAAAAAGAAGAGGCCAGTCCAGGAGAAGGCGAGTAGATTGAATAAGAGCATGATGACCGGCAGACACAGATAGCTGTAAATGACACTGCGGGCGATAGCCTTTTTTTTCAGAAGCCGGTATTGATAAAATGTTGCTTTATTCTCCGGTTCGGCGATCATACGATTATATATCCTCCTTCGGATTCACGTTTGTGTGGGTATTCGTTTTCTTACACGAGTAAAAGGAAATGAATCATGCATGTATGTATATATGAACCTTGTATCTCACGCCATGACAATTGTACAAGTTATTGAGATTCGACGGAACTTATCTCAGTATACTCCCGAATACACGGACTGTCAGGCTTTGATATCGTTATCATGTATTATATATCGGCTGAGATTCCAAGTTTTTTTAAGGAAATTGAATATAAGTTTGATTCAGACCAAGGGATACGTGATGTTGAGGTAAATGCAATGGAATATAGGATAACTGTATATACATAAGCAGGAGATATTCTTGTAGGGGGAATGAACGTATTTTTCGGTACAGACACCCAAGAGGGGGTGGGCGAATATATATATTTTATAGAAAGAAAGCACTATGAAAATGTTTAAAATAATAGAAACTGTGCAATACTGATAGTAAACGTAAAACAAGGTGGGATGGTTCATGGAAGAACATGCCGAACACACATGTATTATCTGCGAGCAAAGAAAAAGAGAAGGCATTTTTATTGTATCTGAATTCATATGTGACACTTGTGAAGCAGAAATGGTTCATACCGACGCGCAGGATGCCAAGTACAATTATTTTATTCATCAGATGAAACAGATTTGGGTACAAAAGAACGCATAATAAATGTTGCTAATAGAAGTAGAAGCGAAACATCACATTGTTAACGATGCTGATGTGTATAGAGGCCCAATGGGCCTTTTTCTGTTTGTATGAGGAGGAGTGTCTTGTTTGCCATCTTGGGAAGGCGTATGCTGATATAATGGTATAGATCATTTGTAGTAGAGCGTGTGGAGATGGGGAAGAAGGGCGTCCCTTGGATTAGAAAGCATTTTGGAGCGCATAGGGTGCACATTATATATGTACAGGATGGTTATTTCATGGATCATAAAAATAAATCAAGTAGAGCCCCTTTATATGAAGCGTTGCTTGCGTATCGTGATTCGAAGCAGCGTTCTTTTCATGTGCCTGGGCATAAGAATGGACAAGCTTACCGACATTTGCTGGACCAAGCAGAAGCAGGGCAATTTCCCTCTAAATATATCGTCAATGAGGAACATCAACACAACGGAGAGATTCAGAGCGATGCAGGGGGGGACGTTAACCGAAGGATAGAGCAATTCAGCTCGATGGATGAACATGGGACTGATCTGGAGAGCGAGAGACGTTTTGATGGCGAAGGGAATCTGTCGGAAATAGGATTGGTGCCGGATCGTTCATTTCTGGAGATGATGGAGATGGATGTTACGGAGATTACGGGCACCGACGATTTGCATCATCCGGAAGGTGTGATCCAGGAAGCACAGGAGCTTGCGGCAGATTGTTTTGGTGCTGAGGAGAGTTTCTTCCTTGTGGGAGGCAGTACAGCAGGTAATCTGTCCTTACTGCTCACCGTATGTGATGAGCCAAACAGTATTGTACTGGTGCAACGGAATGTGCACAAATCCGTTATTCACGGGTTAATGCTGGCGGGAGCAAGAGCTGTATTTCTGGAGCCGTGGGTTGATCCTGTGTCTGGACTTGCGGTCATGCCGTCGGTGGAGACGGTTCAGGCTGCTGTCCAGTCCTTTCCTGAGGCAAAGGGCGTGTTAGTTACTTTGCCTAATTACTACGGCATGGGCGCAGATCTGACGCCCATAGCCGAGGTGTGCCACCCTGCTGGCATGCCATTGCTCGTGGATGAAGCGCATGGCGCGCATTATGGGCAGCATTCGGAGCTGCCTGTCTCTGCATTGTCATGCGGAGCAGACGGTGTCGTGCAGTCGACGCATAAGATGCTGACGGCTTTCACCATGGGTGCCATGCTGCACATTCAGGGATCACGGTTAAACCGGTCCCTGTTAAGGCAGCGCCTGGCCATGGTGCAAAGCTCAAGCCCATCATACCCAGTGATGGCTTCGCTTGATCTGGCGCGCCAGCTGCTGCACGTGCAGGGCGCGAACACCTTCACGGCGGGGCTCGCCGCCGTGAAGGCCTTTAAGCGCGGCCTCGCGGAGCTGCCGCGCTTTCAGTTGCTGCAGCCTGCACAGCCGCTGCAGCCAGAACCGCCAGCCGGAACAGCGAAGCCGGCTGGCATGTCCGTGTCCGCTGCGCAGCAGACACGGGAGGGCCTGACCGCGGCGGCGATGCCAGCTGCCGCGGGGTATACCGCTCAGGACCCATTCAAGGCCGTCATCTATGACGGCACAGGGGTGCTGAGCGGTTATGGGCTACAGCAGCAGCTGGAAGCATGCGGCTGTGTGCCCGAGATGAGCGACGAACGGTACGTCGTCTTGCTCTTCAGCCTGGGCTCAACGGTGCAAGATGCTCAGCACCTGTTGCAGGCTTTACACCATATCAGCTCTGCCAACAGGCATGAGCAGGTTCAATCTAATGCAGAGTCATCGCAACAGCTTGCGAAAGACTCGGCCCATTATATTTCCACGTGGAACAATTTACAAGAAAACACTCGCTACTCGGAACCAATCTCCTTTACACTGCAACCGATTGTGGAGACGGATACGATCAATGTCCCGATAGAAGAAAGCGCGGGTTGTCGATCAGCCGAGATGGTTATTCCATACCCTCCAGGGATTCCGCTTGTATATCCGGGTGAGCGTATTAGTCCATCGATGGTGGCTCGTATACAACTCCTGCGGGATGAGGGTGCAAAGTTTCATGGGGTATCCGATGCATCTCTACAGTCATTGAGGGTCATGAAGGATTGAAGGACAGATGAAAAACTGAATTGCATTCACCAATAGGTAGTCTATATGCCAATACGGATAGCGATACCGGACCCTACACATGTGTGGGTCTCTTGGTCATTAATCTAGTTGCTAGGATTGCTGATTCTGGCGAATTGTCCAGACGATTTTCTAAGGAAGCGAGGACGTCTTATTTAGCTTTCGAGTCCTCCTTTTATTTTGTAAGGAACCTGAGACACATTATTAACCAAATTCACCTAACAAACACGCTGTAAAGGCTGGTTTTCCAATATACCGTGTTTCAGATTCCTTAGATTGCTGCGGGCGCTTCAAATCGCTGAATAAGACGTCACAGGGTCGTTAGCGCTCCCGCTCCGTGCCTTGCTCCAGACACGTTCAGTTTGAAGACACGCTTTAGTTCAACTTATAGAGATAGACATAAGAAAGAAGGGAACACTTTGGGTATTCCGCTAAAAAAATATACAGGAATAGTCCTGCAAGTTTTGTTGATGTACGGTTTTTATTGGATTGGAAACTTGATTCAAGCTGTATTACATCTGCCGTTAACAGGCAGTATTGTGGGCATGCTGGTATTGTTTATCACCATTCAACTGGGATGGATCAAAATGAGCTGGGGAGCAGAGGGGTCAACGTGGCTTCAATCTCATCTGCAATTGTTGTTCATCCCGCCAACTGTGGGCATTATTAATCATTTTGATTTTTTTCGAGCTAACACATTATTATTGGTTCTGGGTTTGATCGTTAGCACATTAATCACATGTCTGATATCTGCCAAATTAAGTGAGTGGCTCATGACATGGAGATCGTCTCATTCAGGCAAAAGGGAGGCGATTACTTGTCAGCATTCATCCTCGGAATTGGAATGATCGCGCTAACCATCGCTGTATATATTCCAGCCACTCTTCTATATAAAAGGTTAAAATGGCCGATACTGATGCCTGTACTCACAACGACTGCCATACTGATCCTGATCTTGGTGATCTCCAATATAAAGCTGGATACATACATGCTGGGTGGCAAATGGATACAGGAGCTCTTGGGCCCAGCAGTTGTATCTCTCGCTTTTCCCTTGTCCAGACATCTGAATGTGCTGAAGCAAAATATCATTCCAATTGTGGGTGGAACAATCGGAGGCAGTATTACAGGTGTCTCCACAGGTGCTTTAATCGCCATTCTGCTTGGCTATCCTCAAGAGATGGTCATCGCTTTATTGCCAAAATCAGTGACAACTCCTGTGGCTATTCAACTCGCTAATCAGGTAGGAGGGAATGCCTCATTCACATCGCTGTTTGTGATGATTGCAGGATTCTCAGGGATATTATTGGGGCCGATGCTCTTGAAATGGGCCAAAGTCCGCAGTAAACATGCCTATGGAATTGGACTGGGTTCAGCATCTCATGCCCTCGGCATGGCAAGGTCTTTTGAATATGGAGAGAATGCGGTAGCCCTCAGTTCAGTTTCCATGATTGTCAGTGCCATTGCCGGATCAATTATGCTTCCATTATGGGTGTGGATTATCTACGGTTGAACGCTTTACTTTGTTGTTCATGTTGGAGTAACTGCTGACCTATAGTATGATAGAAAGAAACAAGCTTGTATGATCTTGGTGTTATTAATACGTACCGATATAGCTGTAGCTATACACCTCTGGGCAGGGGATATCATATCTTGTAGCAAGAGGGTCTAAGCATATTCCATTACAGCAGCAATAGATGCAATTATCGACATAGAAAGCAGGGAAGCATATGCAGGGCAGAGGTAAATTCATTACGCTGGAAGGGGGAGAGGGTTCCGGTAAAACAACGATGATCGGTAGAATAGGTTCTTATTTTGAAGAACGGGGTATACCTTACGTAGTTACGCGAGAGCCTGGCGGAATTGAGATTGCGGAGAAAATACGTTCAATTATACTGGACCCTCTTCATACGGCAATGGATGCTCGAACCGAAGCGCTATTGTATGCAGCTGCACGCAGCCAGCATCTGGCGGAGAAAGTAGAGCCTGCGCTGAGAGCTGGAAAAGCAGTCATCTGTGACCGATTTGTCGATAGCAGTCTGGTCTATCAAGGCTACGCCCGTGGACTCGGGATAGAGAATGTATGGGCCATTAATCGCTTTGCGATTGGTGATCTCATGCCGGATGTGACCTTATATTTGGACATTGAGCCTGAAGTGGGGCTTGGCCGGATCGATGCTCATGATGGCAGGGAAGTGAACCGTCTGGATCTGGAAAATCTGGAGTTTCATCGTAAAGTCCGAGAGGGTTACTTCCTATTAAAAGAGCAGTTCCCAGAACGGATCAGGGTTATCGATGCTTCCATGAAGCAGGAGGATGTCTTGGCAGCAATGATTTTGTCGCTGGAAACAGGAATTTTGAAGGATTTTGACGAGTAATTGTCTAATATGTAGACAGGGCATTTGATAAAGGTGCTTATTCTAAAGGAGGTTATGCAGGATGAAACTGATTGTTGCGATTATACAGGATAAAGACAGCAACCGATTATCCAGCGCATTGGTCAAAGCAAACTTTCGGGCAACGAAGCTTGCCAGTACGGGTGGATTTTTGAAGGCAGGCAACACGACGTTTATGATCGGTGTCGATGATGGTCAAGTCGAATCCGTAATGAACGTCATTCGCAGCAGCTGTAAGGTTCGTGAACAGCTCGTGACTCCGGTCACACCGATGAGTGGAACAACCGACTCTTACCTGCCGCTACCTGTTGAAGTTCAAGTAGGCGGAGCTACTGTATTTGTTCTCCCGGTAGATCGCTTCGAACATTTCTAATTCAAACTATTGCATGGATCCCATGAGGGTCCTTCATGATCGATAGCATGTAGGAAACGATGGATGCAAGAAGAATTAACAGAGTTCGTGCGTGCCACTTACGGAACGCCTTTCTTGATGAGAAGAATCAGCATACTCTTTCCGGATGAGCATTTCCCAGCTGGGGAATGGCTCATTTCGGGAAGAGGTTGAATACAAAGAACAAGTCCTTGATGGTGATGTGTATCTACCATTATATAGAGTGTGATCAGCATATATAAAAGCCTCATTCTCACGCACAGGCGCAACGCGCACTGTGCTGATGGGCGATTGGCTAACTATGATAGAAAGCGGGCGTATCCATGAAAATCAATCCTGGATTCAGACCGATTCAGAGCGGGATCAGTACTACTGATTCAGGTTCCAAACCGGTTCAATCCAAAAATTTCTCTGATATGATGAATCACCAGGGGGAACGGGCCTCACAAGCTGAACTGAATCGCCGGTTTAGTGAAATCCAGCTTCAGGGCGATCGCTTGGCACGTTCCATGACGATTCGTGAACTGAAGGCGTATAAGCAACTTGTTAAAAGGTTCCTGGAAGAGACCGTTCGTCGCGGTGTATCCATGAAAGAGACAAGGGGTTGGGATCGTCGTGGCAGAGGCAAGCGGTATAAGCTGATTGATGAAATTGACTCCGCTCTGTTATCCATGGCTGATGAATTGCTGGATACAGAAGAAGGAAAAATCTCTCTATTACAACAAGTAGGCGAAATTCGGGGGATGCTTATTAATTTAAGCTTCTGAGGAGGAAGTATGTCCTTTCAACAGATTATGGGTCAACAAGTGGCCAAGCAAATGTTACAAAGCAGTTTAACACGTCATGCAATAAGCCATGCGTATTTGTTTAGCGGTCCAGCTGGTAGCGGGCAACGGAAGACGGCAATTACCTTTGCCAAGGCAATATTCTGTACAGAGCTTGAAGATGACGCTTGTGGGCAGTGTCTTGAATGCCGTAAGGTGGATCATGGTAACCATCCGGATCTAACCATGCTTGCGCCAGATGGAAACAACATTAAAATAGATCAAATCCGGGATTTGCAGCGTATCTTTTCATACCGATCAGAGGCAGGTCATCCCAAAGTATATATTATAGAACAAGCCGAGAAAATGACGGTGCAGGCAGCAAACAGTTTGCTCAAATTTCTGGAGGAACCGCAGGTACCAGCAGTCGGCATCCTGATTACAGATAATGGACAGGCCATGTTGCCAACGATCCGCTCACGCTCCCAATTGGTGCCGTTCAGTGCACTGAATCCGGAAGATATGCTGCAATCTCTGATCGAGGAAGGGCACCCTGCCAATCTGGCTCGCTCTGCCGTCCATTTAGCGTCAGGATTGGAAGCATGTAGAGAAATTCTCCAGCAGAATTGGTTTGCAGAAATTAGAAACGTAATGTTACAATTAGGGAAGGAGTCCCTGGGTAGAGGAAGCACATCATTGATCTCTGCACAGCAGAAGCTTTTTAAAACCGGACTCTCTGAACATCTGGACATGTTGCTTAGTTTGTTCCATCTATGGTTTAGGGACATGCTGTATGTTCAGTACGATAGGCATGAACATATCGTTTTTATAGATCAGTTAGACATGTTATCTCAGTTGGCACATACCCGCAGCACAGAGCAGTGGGTCTCCTATATGGATATGGCCGCAGGATGCAGAAAAAAATTGCGTTTCAACGTCAATGGCCAGCTTTGTCTGGAGCAATTTTTGATCGGTTTGGCATAAGACTGGGAGAGGGCAGAGTTAGCTCCAATCATATGCAAACGGTTATAACTTCGGCCGGTTCCCTAAGAAGACAGGGCTTCAGACGAAGTGGGGTTGGCTTACAAGGGGGTTAATTTTTTGTACAGTGTAGTGGGTGTCCGTTTCAAAAAAGCGGGCAAAATTTATTACTTCGATCCCCTGGACCTTCCCATTGAGAAAGAAAACTGCGTTATCGTGGAGACAGCGCGGGGGGTTGAGTACGGTAAGGTTGTCGTAGGTAAGAAGGAAGTGGGCGAGTCCGATGTGGTGTTGCCGCTGAAGAAAGTCATCCGCGTTGCGGGCGAGACAGATGCTCGTGTGGTTGATGAGAACAAGCGTGCAGCCAAAGAAGCATTCGGTACTTGTTTAAATAAAATCAAAGACCATGGCCTCAAAATGAAGCTGGTCGATGTGGAATTTACGTTTGATCGCAATAAAATTATATTTTATTTTACAGCTGAAGGAAGAGTTGATTTCCGGGAGCTGGTCAAGGATCTGGCAAGCATATTCCGGACACGAATCGAGCTGAGACAGATTGGTGTACGTGATGAAGCGAAGATGCTTGGCGGAATCGGACCTTGCGGCCGTGTGTTGTGTTGTTCTTCCTGGCTGGGAGACTTTGAGCCGGTATCAATCAAGATGGCTAAAGATCAGAGCCTGTCACTGAATCCGACGAAAATTTCAGGGTTGTGCGGAAGACTCATGTGCTGTCTGAAATTTGAGCATGATAACTATGAAAGTGTGAGAGAAGAACTGCCAGCTGTAGGCAAATTGGTCGTCACCTCATTGGGTGAAGGAAAAGTTGTCGGAATTAATGCCGGTAGCCGCACAGTCCATGTTCAACTGTTCGACATCAGTAAAGTCAAAGAACTTCCGCTGGATGACGTCGTTATCAAGTAAACCATAAAGGTTGCTTCGGGGTGGAAACTTGGAAAAGAAAAATCTGTTTACGCACATTCATGAAATGGAAACCCAACTGGGTCAGTTGCACGGTGATTTAGGAGAGTTAAAAATGATTGTGAAGGAGCTGCTTGAGGATAATCAGCGGCTTACCATCGAGAATGAGCAGTTACGTAAACTGCTCAAACGTGAGGCTCCGGCAGATCTGCCAATCTCCTCAGCACTCGCTCCTGTAGCAAGGCCAGCAGGTCCGGCTACAGGCGAGGATGTTGTGGGTGAAGGGTATGATAATCTGGCTCGGTTGTATCACGAAGGCTTCCATATCTGCAACGTCTATTATGGACATTTGCGGACGGAAGGCGATTGTCTGTTCTGCCTGTCTTTTTTGAATAAATGAAGTGACCGTAGGGATCCCCTACGGTTTTTTTTCAAGGTTATAAACCTAAACTAAACGAACATGAGATATAGAGTACCGGAGGATGAGCGTAACATATGAAAGCAAATGAAGTTGTGTTACATGAGTCAGAGCGGATTGATGATCTGCTCTCTCATGATCTGAGAATCATTCAAAGTGATGAAGTGTTTAGTTTTTCGATGGATGCCGTATTATTAGCCCGGTTTGCTTCCGTACCTAAACGGGGGCGTGTACTTGATTTGTGTACGGGTAACGGGGTGGTTCCCATTTTGCTTACAACGCGTACGCAGGCCAATCTGGAAGGGATCGAGATTCAGCCACGTTTGGCTGATATGGCGCGTCGAAGTGTGCAATTGAATGAACTGGACGAGTCGATTATGATTCGTGAAGGTGATTTGCGAGAATTGGTGAAAGAAACAGGACATGCTGTATACGATGCAATAACGGTTAATCCTCCATACATGCCTTTGAATGGCAGTGATCTTAAAATGAACACACATCAGGCCATGGCACGTCATGAGATCGGATGTACGCTGGAAGAAGTAATTCAGGCTTGCAGTCGACTTGTTCGTAATGGCGGAAAAGTATCGATGGTTCATCGTCCACAACGCCTTGCAGAGATTATCTCGCTCATGCGCGAATATAAGCTGGAACCCAAACGGATTCGGATGGTGCATCCCCGTGCTCATTTGGAAGCCAACATGGTATTAATTGAAGGAATGAAAGATGGTAAACCCGAAGTTAGGATGCTTCCTCCACTCATTGTCTACAATGAAGAGGGGACATACTGCGAAGAGATTATGGATATTTACTATGGTCAGCAACATGCTGAGCGTACTACGAAAGGAGGGCTTTAGATGACTTTGCATATTCAAAAAAGCTATGCGGAGCAGCCTGAAGGATCAGGCAAGCTATATCTGGTTGGAACACCCATTGGTAATCTGGAGGACATGACCTTCCGGGCGATCAAGACATTGCAGAGTTGCGACATCATTGCAGCAGAAGATACACGCCAGACCCGAAAGCTGCTTACGCATTTTGAAATTACACCTTCGATGCTGTTTAGTTATCATGAGCATAATAAGGGGGCGAGTGGACCTGAACTGATACGCTATATAATAGAAGGAAAAAATTTGGCACTCGTCAGTGATGCCGGTTTGCCAGCCATTTCGGACCCTGGTTCTGACCTTGTACAGCTTGCACTGGAGGCCGGAATAACGGTCATTCCCATCCCTGGACCCAACGCTGCGTTGTCTGCTCTGATCGTGTCCGGATTACCGACGGAGCGTTTTACATTCGGCGGTTTTTTGCCGCGGGAGAAAAAGGACATGCGAAAAGTGCTGGAGGCTTTTGACGAATCCAACGGGACTTTGTTATTCTATGAATCGCCTCACCGTATTCGGAAAACATTAGTCCACCTCGAAGAGATTCTGGGTGATCGTTCGATTGTCCTGGCTCGTGAACTAACCAAGCGTCATGAGGAATTCGCAAGGGGCACCGTGAAGGAATGTATAGACTGGCTTGAAGAACATCCGCCTCTTGGCGAGTACTGTTTGCTGGTAGAAGGCATTAAGGAAGAGGAGCGTAAGGCTGAGCGCGAAGCATGGTGGCAGCTCATGTCACTCGCGGATCATGTCAGCCATTATGAGGATGAAGGACATAACCGCAAAGATGCAATGAAAAAAACGGCTACTGATCGCGGTCTGACGAAGCGTGATGTATATAATGCATTAATTGAGCAGTAATCTAACCAAATATCTTCTGTTGTGGGGAACATAACCTGAAAAGAAGCTTATAACCAACCTTAGTGGAATATTAAAAAGAGCAGAGTGACTCAAAAAAATTTCATCGTTTCTTCCGGTTCTCGTGTGACAGAATTATTTTGGATAATGGAACCCATAACAAGGCAAAAAAATACCTTCCTCGGTGGGGTTCACACCGGGAAGGTCATTAAGGAATATTAAAAAGGTTAGAAATAACAATTTAGATAAGTCCAGTATACCTGTATTTTTTATTTTGCTACAGGTGCAGGGATTTCGGAAATACATTCGTTACAAACAATTTTACCTTTGAAGTAAGTAACGTTCTCTGCATTACCACAGAAGATACAAGCAGGCTCATATTTTTTCAACATGATGCGCTCGCCGTCAACGTAGATTTCCAGAGCATCTTTTTCACCAATACCGAGCGTACGGCGCAATTCAATTGGAATAACTACCCGTCCCAGTTCGTCCACTTTTCTTACAATACCTGTTGATTTCATCATTATAATCAGTGCTCCTCTCAGCTAACTATCATTGTCATTATTCGACATTATTTTATGTTTTATGATACTCATCATACCAACGATTCCCAAATCAGTCAACCTTAAAATTAGCTTAAAATTAAGGCTGTTTTTCACAAGGTTACGGGTGGTAAGGGATTGGAAGCTGTTTTTCGCATTTAAACCTCAATGTCAGCTTTGTCGATTTGGAAAACGACAAAACTACTTAATTCGACAAAGTTCGTCATGTTGTGTCGAATCCTAGGTGAACCGTAGAGCTCAAAGCGTTAATATAAAAGAAATTAAAGGAGTGAGTCGACATGGAACAACGTTTAACGGAAGAGAAAGTATTCAAAGATCCGGTACATAATTATATCCACGTGCAAGATCCGGTTATATGGCAGTTAATTAACACCCCGGAATTTCAGCGTTTACGCCGGATTCGTCAGCTGGGTACTTCTTACCTTACCTTTCACGGAGCAGAGCATAGTCGGTTCTCACATTCACTAGGTGTTTATGAGATCACACGCAAGATCATCTCTCAATTTGAAAGAAGTCATTATTCGGATTGGCCGAAGGAAGAAAAGATTGTAGCTCTGTGTGCAGCTCTGCTTCATGATCTCGGGCATGGGCCATTCTCTCACTCCATCGAGGAAGCTTTTGACATGAATCACGAAGATTGGACTTGCCGCATTATTACAGGTGATACCGAAGTAGGGGCGATCTTAAGACGGTATGCTCCTGATTTTCCTGAGAAAGTAGCGTCTGTCATTCAAAAAACGTATGAAAAGCCGATTGTTGTGAACTTGGTGACCAGTCCGCTTGATGCAGACCGAATGGATTATTTGCTCAGGGATGCCTATTTTACAGGTGTAAATTACGGCACGATTGACCTTGATCGTATCCTTCGGATGCTGCGTCCTTATCATGGGCGGATTGTAGTCAAGGAGTCAGGCATGCATGCTGTGGAGGATTACCTAATGTCTCGGTATCAGATGTATTGGCAGATTTACTTCCATCCGGTAACTCGTAGTTCTGAAATTATATTGCGGCAAATATTCAAGCGAGCGAAAACACTCCTACAACATGGTTTTCAATTCCGCTTCATGATTGATCCACTCCCTCAACTATTTGAAGGAGAATTATCCGTAGATGAATATTTACAGTTGGATGAAGCATTAATTCAGACGGCATTTACGCAGTGGCGCAAGGAGGACGATACTGTTCTGAGTGAGTTATGCGAACGTTTTATGGATCGCAAGTTATATAAGTATGTAGAGCTCGAACAGGTCGACTTGACAATGATGGAAGAGATTCGGGAAGCTTTTGTACAGGCTGGCCTCGATCCCGAATATGATCTTGAAATTGATTTTCCTTCGGATAATCCGTATGATGTGTTTCGTCCGGATGAATCCACAGATAAGCAGATTCTTCTTCTGGATCGACAGGACAATTTACGTGAGTTGTCAGAAGTATCTGACATTGTCCGTTCCATCAGTGGGCTTCACCGAGGGAAACATCATTTGTATTACCCGCAAAACAAGGTGGATGCGATTATTCACGAATTACCGTCACATATACGCCCCTATTTCTTGTAATTGTGTGGGTATAATCCGATGAAGAATTTTGATATCAAAACACTTTCTAAAAGAGCTATTTTTCATGATACAGTAATCTGCTTTAATGGGGAGTATATGTAGATCGACATAATTTTGTAAATGCAAGTAGGTAGAATGAGCCTAATCAGCAATATATAGATCAGAATATCTGTATCTCTTCTATATATTGTAGTTGTGAAGAAACAAACGTGATGATGTAATACACAGATTACCCAAAATGTTTTATGTACGAGTCATTAAATTATTGGAATTTACAAATTGAATTTTCAAAAAGAAGATAGTCGTTATTTCGACATGAAGGGAGATACAGACATGATGCTGTTCGACACACATACACATCTGGATGCACCACAATTCGACGAGGACCGCGAGGACATGATTCAGCGTGCTGTGGATGCAGGAGTTGGTCGCATGATCAACATTGGCTTTAATCGGGAGACGATTCCAACCACAATGAAACTCGCTGAAACATATGATTTTATATATGCAGCTGTAGGGTGGCATCCCGTAGATGCGATCACAATGCAGGAGGACGATTTGGAGTGGATTGCATCTTTATGCAAGCATGAAAAAGTGGTTGCGATCGGTGAGATTGGATTGGATTATCACTGGGACACTTCACCAAAGGAAATACAGCATCGCGTATTACGACAACAAATTGCTTTGGCGCGTGAAGTGAAGATGCCGATTGTCATCCATAATCGGGATGCACATGAGGATATCATAAGAATTTTGCGTGAAGAGAAAGCGGGTGAGGTTGGTGGTGTGATGCACTCGTTCTCGGGCAGCTGGGAAACAGCAAAAAGTTGTCTCGATATGGGCTTCCATCTCTCCTTCGGAGGACCAATCACATTCAAAAATGCAAAGCAGCCCAAAGAGGTGCTGGAGAAGGTTCCTATGGACCGGTTTTTCATTGAAACAGATGCTCCATATTTGACACCTCACCCTTATCGTGGGAAGCGAAATGAGACAGCGCATGTACGTCTGGTTGCAGAGGCAGCTGCGGAAATTAAAGGCATTTCGGTGGAGGAAATTGCTGCAATAACAACCAAAAATGCCATGGAACGATTTGGAATTCGTTAAAAAAACGAGTAAATGAGGTGAAAAAGGCAGGTAAGCGGAGTTAATTTGCCCTTTGATCCAAATAAATCAAGAATATTACAATATTTTAACCAAATATTCAGAAAAACGTACTTGATCAACGCTTTACAACATGCATCAAAACAGGATATCATCTTTTCAGTGAATTGTTGTGCGGAAAAATGGACAGATGTTCGGGGGATGAACAAAGGGACACTTTCCGATGAAACAACATTACTTTCATGAATCAGTCTCGCTGAGTCTCCGTTAACGGAGAGCGGGGGAACCAATAGGGCTTAAACATCGGTGTATTTGGCCGATGCGCAACGTTCGCTGACCCAAAAGCAGCGAAGGGAACTGCGAAGCCGTATTTGATTTCTTCTTTGGGTCTCGGGGTGAATTCAAGGGCGTCCGCCATGAGCGGGTGACCCAAGATAGGGCGGCTCTCTTTCGCCCGAACCCGACAGCTAACCTCGCAAGCGGAAAAAGAGAGGCAACCTCGTGCATGAATTTCCGATATTCAAAATCATTCGGAAGCCACGAAAGAGTTCCTCTTACACTCTTTCTTTGGCTTTTTTGTTTTTGAATAAAAGAAATATTGTCATCATACGGTAGGTATTCAGGAGGATGACATCATGTTGCGAAGATTGATTCATGGTGCAGAACCGGATTATGTTGGTCCAATCTGTGTTCTGTAGAAAATTTGGTATAGTCACGTCAAAGACATCATGCATTACTTTAGACGGCGAGGCTATGAAGGAGGACGGAGAAGTGGGCACATTCCAACCAGAAGAGACCCATGAGTCACGATCATCCAGTAAGTCTTTCGCGTTGCGGTGGAAGCATGAGAACATGCGTCAAATGGCATTGATCGCGATTTTCTCAATTGCGCTTACAATCATGATCTTGTTAGTCGTTTACGGTCAGGCCGGGAAACAAATTTCGCTGGTTATTGATGGCAAAGCTCAGGTGGTAGAGACTCGTACAGGAATGCTTCAGGAAATGCTGGAGGAGCAGTCGATCACAGTCAGCCCTCACGATAAGGTATCCATGTCCATGAATGGGGCGATTACAGATGGAGACCGAATCGTTATTGAGCGGGCCGTTCCAGTTAACATTACGGCAGACGGAGACACCAAGACTCTGTATACAACCGATTCATCGGTAGAAGATGCAATTCAAAAATCAGGTATTCAAGTTGAAAGTAATGATAAAGTGTATCCGGCGCTTGGAACTGCGATCAAAGCGGAGATGAAGATCCGTGTAGTGCGCGTAACAAAGCGTACAGTGGAAGTAGAGCAACCGATCGCTTACAAAGTTATTAAAACGGCTGACCCTAGCTTGTACAAAGGGGATAACCGTGTCGTTGTAAACGGCAAAGAAGGCACACTTGTACAGCATATCGAAAAGGTATTTCAGGATGGAGAATTGGTCTCCAAAAAAATGGTCGGCAAATCTGTCGCGAATAATCGTGTAGATAAAGTGATCGCTGTCGGCACCAAAGCAAAACCGGTTGTGAAAGAACCTGAGATTCAGACCGTATCGGCTCAAACTTCAACAACCAAAAAGGCTACAACAACGAACTCGAAGAAAACATCTGCCTCGGGCAGCAAAGTGATTACCGTATCCGGGACTTCTTTTAAATACTCCAAAGTACTTAAAAATGTATCCATGACTGCCTACTCTTCCGAAGAGCCTGGCATTGGTACTAAAACAGCTTCCGGTACTCGTGTAACGGAAGGTCGCACCATTGCGGTTGATCCCAAAGTCATTCCAATTGGCTGGTGGGTATATATCGAAGGTCTGGGATTCCGTCGTGCGGAAGATACAGGCGGTGCCATTAAAGGCAACAAAATTGATGTATATTATGACAGTGTGAAGCATGCCCTGAATTTTGGACGTAAGAAAGGCAAGACGGTCTACGTGATCGGTCCGGTGAAGCCGGAAGCGAACTAAAATCGTTTTACTTTGAAATGGGAATGCTATAAAATAGTTGCATGAATGATTCATGCGGAATATGCGGCGGAGGAGTCTGAATTCAGTCTCCCCCGCCGTTTGGCAGAGAAGAGGATATTCCTCTTCTTTTTGCGTTAGAAAGGAAGAAATGGAACATGATAAAAGAAGTCATTGTGGTGGAAGGCCGTGACGATACGGTAGCTATCCGTCGGGCCGTTGAAGCCGATACAATAGAAACAGGTGGATCAGCAATCAACCAACGCATTCTGAAGCGGATTGCGCTTGCTCAGGAGAGACGGGGAGTCATTGTACTGACAGATCCGGATCATGCTGGCGAACGCATTCGTAAAATTATTGCGAATAAGGTGCCTGGCTGCAAACATGCCTTCATTCCGGAAGCCGATGCAACGCGTAAAGGGGACATTGGGGTGGAGAATGCCTCACCTGAGGCGATCCGTCATGCTCTGGCGCGCGTACATACTTCATACGAAGGTGCTCCGAGCCTGATCGATTGGGAGGACCTGATCGCGGCAGGACTTATCGTGCATCCGCAGGCTGCTGCACGTCGCATGGAGATGGGCAATCTGCTGGGCATCGGTTATTGTAACGGTAAGCAGTTCCACAAACGTCTCAGTGTATTTCAGATTACACGGGAAGAGTTCTCTACAGCATTAGCGCAAATTGAACGTGAAGGAATGTGAGGATATGAAGGATATGGAAGAGACGATAGAAATTGCAACGCCCAAGCGAACCAAAGAGATTATTCAAAGACACGGATTCTCATTTAAGAAAAGTCTGGGTCAGAACTTTCTGATCGATCAAAATATACTGAACAAAATCGTTAATGCAGCCGACCTGGACGAGTCGAAGGGTGCGTTAGAGATCGGGCCGGGTATTGGAGCCCTTACGGAGCGACTGGCTCGGGTAGCAGGTCCTGTCACAGCCGTAGAGATTGATCAGCGCTTGATCCCAATCCTGGGAGAAGTGATGCAGCCTTATTCGAATGTACGTGTTCATCATGGGGATGTGTTGAAGCTTGATCTGGCTGAATTGTTTAATACGGATTTTGCATCCGTGGACAAAGTCAGTGTCGTGGCTAACCTGCCTTATTATGTAACGACTCCAATCATGATGAAACTGTTGGAAGAGAAGCTGCCGGTAGACAGTATTGTTGTCATGATCCAAAAAGAAGTGGCTGAACGCATGGCTGCTGCACCGGGATCAAAAGACTACGGTAGTCTGAGCATCGCAGTTCAGTACTACAGTATGCCGGAGCTTGTGTGTATTGTGCCTCCTACAGTCTTCATTCCGCAACCTAATGTGGAATCGGCTGTCATTAAGCTGAAAGTGCGCGAGCAACCACCAGTGGAGATTCCGGATGAAGCACACTACTTCGAAGTGGTACAGGCTTCTTTTGCCCAGCGGAGAAAAACAATCTCAAACAACTTGAAGGCACGTTTCTTCACAAAGGAGAACCGGGAACAGGCAGACATTCTGCTGGAGCAGGCAGGTATTCAACCGTCCCGACGCGGAGAGACGTTGAGTCTGCAAGAGTATGCCACACTCAGCACCGTAATGTGGGAAGCAGGAGTACGTGCAGCGCTGTAAAATTTGAATGAACCAAACCGGGTCTCTGCCCATACGATGGGGTAGAGGTGATTACGTTGATGAATATCGGAGACTTGGTCGTTCGGAAGTCATACGGCGGCGATGTGACTTTTCGGGTGGAAGGCCTCCAGTTGGATGCTGCGGTCATTAAAGGGACTGAGTTCCGGCTGATTGCCGATTCCCCGGTGGACGATTTGATACAGGTTCCCTACGAACCACAAAGCGCCAAGACCAGACAGGCGCATATTAAAGCACATCAGACCCTGTCCCGTCTGCAGCAGAATCGTATGGAACAGGCTGAGCGGAATCGGGAAGGTCTGGTACAGGATTGGTCTGCTCAGCAGGAACCGGCTTATTTTGAAATGCCTGGAAAGGTGCTTCATCTGGATGGAGATCCGAACTATTTGAAAAAAAGTATGGATCTCTATGAGCAACTTCGTGTGCCCGCAGAGGGACAATATGTCCATGAATCGGCAATGGCAGATACCCTATACCGTTTATTACCCAAAGTACGTCCGGATATCGTAGTCATTACGGGTCATGATGGGGTCCTAAAGACACGTCAGCCCTATGACTTATATAGTCTTGGTAGCTACAAGAACTCGCAAAATTTTGTGTCGGCCATTCAGGTGGCCCGACAATATGAACGCCATCTGGATGCACTGACTATTGTGGCAGGGGCCTGTCAGTCCCATTTTGAGGCACTGCTGCGCGCTGGAGCGAACTTTGCCAGTTCTCCAGGGAGAATTCTCATTCATGCACTTGATCCGGTCTATGTGGCAGCCAAGGCCTCCTTTACCTCTGTGCGGGATACGGTCAACATGAGTGATGTTCTGCACAATACCATCAGTGGCAGCCAGGGTGTGGGTGGTGTCGAGACACGGGGGAGTTATCGAGTAGGTCTGCCTGGACTGAATGATTTATCTACGTTAAAAGTGAACCCCTCGGCAGTCTGATGTAGGCCATTTAAAGTCCCAATTTGGGGCTTTTTTTGTTTGCAAAAAAATTCATTGACAACAACTTTTTGATGCTGATATAATAATTAGTTTTGATTTGACAATGACTGTAAAAACCGGTATAATGGACAAGAAAAGAGGTGGTCGTCGACAATGGCTAAAAACACGCTGTTGGATATCAAACGCAATCTCGATGCACATATTGGTCAGAAAATTATGTTGCGGGCTAATGGTGGCCGCCGTAAGACCATTGAGCGTACGGGTGTATTGGAAGAAACGTACCCTTCTGTTTTTATTGTTAAGCTTGATGAGGAGCAAGAAACCTTCAAGCGAGTTTCTTATAGTTATGCGGATATACTTACGGAGTCGGTGGAAGTCATGGTTTATGACCCGGGCAGCCAGACGCATAGCTCCTATATGGAGACGTAAGTATCGATTTACAGGCGATTCGCCCCACAAGGCGGATCGCTTTTTTGTTTTTTTAAAATCAATTCGCCCTCTAACGTAACCCATACATACTCAGGAATGAGCAAGGAACGGTCGCGGCATACTATATGGACAGGTAAAGAGTCAGTTTCTGAAGCAATGCAGGGAAACTGAATTTGGCCTGATGGCAAGATGTCCAAAACGTGAACGAACTCATCACATTATGAAGGATACTTTGGAGGAGGATGGTTTCATGAGTCGCAGAAGAAGAAGTGTCATGTCAGAGGATCTGAAGAATGAACTTGCGAAAGACCTGGGCTTCTACGATACGGTCCAACAGGAAGGCTGGGGTGGAATCAAAGCCAAGGATGCAGGAAACATGGTGAAAAGAGCCATTCAACTCGCTGAGCAGGCTGCCCGCAAATCTTAATCTGGTTCAAGCTGACAGAAAAGCGGGGGAAATCCATCAGGAACTACCCCGCTTTTTCCCCTTAGATGCGGAATAGAAATGACTTGACAGCCCCATTTTGATATAATATGTTAAGTTGTCTTAGGGAAAAGGTGAGGACGGGTGAACGCCTTGAAAATTTACGAAAAAGCGCCTGCTAAAATTAATTTGATGCTGGACGTTTTACATAAAAGAAGCGATGGATTCCATGAAGTTGAAATGATCATGACCATGGTCGATCTGGCTGATCGGCTGGAAATGTCGGAGCTGCCGCGAGATACTATTTTCATCTCCAGTCAGGCGGGGTATATCCCGCTCGACGAGAAGAATCTGGCTTTCCAGGCAGCTAGACTCATTAAGGAGCGCTATAACGTGCGTACGGGCGTCCATATTCATCTGGATAAAAAGATTCCAGTTGCAGCCGGACTTGCCGGGGGCAGCAGTGATGCAGCAGCAGCGCTGCGTGGATTGAACCGTCTGTGGCGGTTGAATATACCGGATCACGAACTGCAGGAGCTTGGAGCTGAACTTGGGTCGGATGTTCCATTCTGTATCACAGGAGGGACTGCACTCGCTACAGGCCGTGGTGAGAAGTTAGCTCCCATTCCTAATCCGCCGCAATGCTGGGTAATTCTGGCCAAACCTCCGATCAATGTGTCTACAGCCGATGTGTACGGAAGGTTCCGCAGTGACAAGATTGTTCGTCATCCGAGTGCGGCTAAAATGGAGCAGGCTATTCGCAATCAATCATTCACGGAAGTCTGTAACCAGATGGGCAATGTACTTGAAGATGTAACGTTGAAGCTGTATCCGGAAGTTCAGCATCTGAAGGATGCCATGATTCGATTGGGTGCAGACGGCGTGTTAATGTCCGGTAGCGGTCCAACGGTATTTGGGCTGGTCTCCAAAGAATCCAAGGTTGCCCGGATATACAATGGTCTGCGTGGGTTCTGCAAAGAAGTGTACGCTGTGCGTATGTTGACGTAAAATTCGCTTTTATAATGTACAAACACGTATAAAGGTGGTATATTCTTAAATAATTATTCGGATTTGGATGTTTCCGTGATCGTGAGGATGGATCTCTGTGAAGAAGTTAAAACGAAGCGCAAGGCTGGTTGAAATGACGCAATACTTATTGTCCAGACCGCATACGGTTATTCCGTTGACCACATTTGCCGAACGTTATGGAGCCGCAAAGTCTTCAATTAGTGAAGATTTGGCGATTATCAAGGAAGTGTTCGAAGAAGGTGGGTCAGGAGAACTGAATACACTGGCTGGAGCAGCCGGGGGAGTTAGATGGATTCCGAAGGTGTCCCGAGAGCTGGCATTGGCTTTTGCAGAGCGACTCTCGACCCAGCTCGCGCAGCCTGATCGGATCTTGCCTGGAGAATACCTGTACATGTCTGATCTGCTCGGACAGCCCGCATTGATGAATGAAGCCGGCAAGATCTTTGCAACGGCCTTTGGCAACATGAATATTGATGTGGTTATGACGGTAGAAACCAAAGGAATTCCACTGGCTTATGCGACCGGAGCCCAGCTCAACCTGCCTGTCGTGCTCGTACGCAGGGACCATCAGGCTACAGAAGGATCGGCCGTAAGTATCAATTATGTATCCGGGTCCCATAAAAGTCTGCATACGATGTCCCTCTCTCGTAGGGCGATGCGTGAGCATTCCAGAGTACTTATTGTGGATGACTTCATGAAGGCCGGGGGTACAGTGCAAGGAATGATCGATCTTTTGGCCGAGTTTAATGCTACAGTTGCTGGGGTAGGAGTACTGGTGGAATCTGGTTCTGTGGATTCAGAAGAACGCCTGCTAACAGATTACGTATCTCTGGCGAAACTGACAGCGGTTGATGCCAAGAGCAGACAGATTTCCGTCAAGCCGGGCAACTATTTTGACCTGTAGAAAGATGGCGAATGTTATGTCGTTAAAAGGTCTTTTCCATCGACCTGGCACTAACGTTGTCGAATTGTGTATTAAATAAAAAAATTCCTGAAATTAGGAAATTTTTGTGGTTATAAAAAGAAGGAGTTCGTATATGCTGTGTGGAATTATACACCAAGTTCTGATGGAAAAAGGTGGTGAACACACACATGCAAATTACGGATGTCAGACTCCGCCGTGTTAACTCGGAGGGGAGAATGAAGGCTATCGCATCCATTACCATCGATAACGAATTCGTCGTTCATGACATTCGTGTCATTGATGGTAACAACGGAATGTTTGTTGCTATGCCGAGCAAGCGTACTCCTGATGGAGAGTTCCGTGATATCGCCCACCCGATCTCTTCCGGTACGCGTGAGAAGATTCAGGCAGCAGTTTTGACTGAATACGATCGTGCAGCAACTGAGGAAGAAGTCATTGAAGAAGGTGCCTGAGAACATTATTGGGGTTCGAAGGAAAAGAGAGCCATGTCTTATGGCTCTCTTTTCTTTTTGACCGGAATAAGATATATTCAGTATTGAGTTTATTAGCAGAGAACAAAAAGCGCATCGTGCGCTTGGTGGCAGGGCGGCATCTTAGGAATCATTGGGATTCGGTTAAGCTCGCAGGTACACGGCGTATACATATAGGTCACGATTCGTTGGTGTCCGCGTTGTTACGTGTGATTACAGAGACAGCAGGCGATGAACAGGACCGGCTTGAAGCCGGCTGAACGATACTCATTGGATATGGATCAGCAATGCATTTCAATGGGATTTTCAGAACAGGAGGTCGTTAATTTTGAAACGAATGGCAATCGTTCTTGCCGCAGGGCAAGGGAAACGAATGAAATCAAAATTGTACAAAGTACTGCATCCCGTATGCGGTAAACCTATGGTTGGACATGTGCTGGATGCAGCACTCAGCGCAGGCGTTGAACGCAGTGTAGTTGTAGTCGGTCATGGTGCCGAAGCGGTGCAGTCATTTTTGGGTTCCAGAGCAGAGTATGCACTCCAGGCAGAACAACTGGGTACAGGTCATGCAGTGAAGCAGGTTAAATCTTTGCTTGGCGGCGAAACAGGCTCTACAATTGTGGTCTGTGGAGATACACCGCTTGTAACCAGTGAGACGTTGGAAGGTCTGATGAAGCTCCATGAGAGTAGCGGAGCAGCAGCGACAGTTCTTACGGCTCAGTTGGACAATCCCAAAGGTTATGGCCGCGTTATTCGCGGAGAAGATGGATCTGTACAACGGATTGTGGAACAGAAGGATTGCACGGAGCAGGAAGATGCTGTGAATGAGATTAACACGGGCACATACTGTTTCGATAATGCAAAATTGTTCGCTGCCCTGGAGAAAGTGACGAACCAGAACGCTCAGGGAGAGTATTATCTCACAGACGTAGTTGGCATTTTCCGCAATGATGGAGAAGTAGTTGAAGCTTACATGTCGGATGACATCGCAGAATCCATCGGGGTTAATGACCGACTCGCACTTTCGCAAGCCGAAGCCTTCATGCGTGAACGTCTTGCCGCACGTCATATGTTGAACGGTGTTACGATCATTGATCCGTCATCGACATATATCGGAGCGGATGTTACGATTGGATCAGATACAGTTTTGTATCCGGGGACGATTCTCAAAGGCACAACTTCCATTGGTGAAGCATGTCATATTGGTCCTCAGGCAGATGTGGAAGACAGCGTTATTCAGGACGGAGTTACGATTAAACATTCGGTAGTATCCAATGCCGAGGTTGGTTCTGATGCAACGGTTGGTCCATTTGCTAATTTGCGTCCAGGGACTAAACTGGGTCGCAACGTAAAAATTGGTGACTTTGTTGAAGTGAAAAATGCTACAATTGATGAAGGTTCCAAAGTATCTCATCTCAGCTATATTGGAGATGCCAAAGTAGGGAAAAACGTAAATGTTGGATGCGGGGCAATAACTGTCAATTATGATGGTTATAATAAAGCTGTGACAACGATTGAAGATGATGCTTTTGTAGGCAGCAACGTCAATCTGATTGCACCGATTACGGTAGGAAAAGGCGCTTATGTGGTTGCTGGCTCCACCGTTACCCATTCCGTTCCCGAGAATGATCTGGCCATTGCTCGTCCACGTCAGGAGAATAAACCTGGTTATGCGGAGAAGATTCGCGGACGTGCCAAAGCCAAGAAACAAAATGCCAAACCCCAATAAGGGGTTTTGATAACAAGATTGCCTCCCGAAAATCGGGGAGGTGCCGACATGTCGCAGACGCTTATTGATTCCAATGAACCAGCACGGAGGGTTTTTATTTTATGACTTATTTTGATTCGAAATTAAAAATATTTACTTGCAATTCTAACCCCAAGCTTGCCCATCAAATTGCTGATTATATCGGGATCCCTATGGGTGAATCTCACACAACCAGCTTTAGTGATGGCGAGATTCAAGTGAAACTCTCCGAGAGTGTTCGGGGTTGTCACGTTTATATCGTGCAGTCCACTTGCTTGCCGGTTAATGATAACCTGATGGAAATGCTCGTTATGATTGATGCACTCAAACGGGCATCTGCCAAGACGATTAACGTCGTTATTCCTTACTATGGCTATGCAAGACAGGATCGCAAGGCACGTTCGCGTGACCCGATTACAGCGAAACTGGTTGCCAACCTTATTGAAAAAGCGGGTGCAACCCGTGTCATCGCGATGGACTTGCATGCAATGCAGATCCAGGGATTCTTCGACATTCCGGTTGACCATTTGCTCGGCGTGCCAATTCTGGCTCAATATTTCCGGTCGAAACAGATCGAAAATCCAGTTGTTGTGTCGCCTGATCACGGTGGCGTAGTGCGCGCACGTAAACTGGCTGATTTCCTGAATGCGCCCCTGGCGATTATCGATAAACGTCGTCCTGAGCCAAATGTGAGCGAAGTGATGAACATTATCGGTAACATCGAGGGTAAAACAGCCATCCTGATCGATGACATTATTGACACGGCGGGAACGATTGTACTGGGAGCGAATGCTCTGATGGAAGGCGGCGTAAAAGAAGTATACGCGTGCTGTACTCACCCGGTATTGTCCGGACCTGCGATGGAACGTTTGGAGAATGCACCGTTGAAGGAAGTCATCGTAACGGATACCATTCCAATTACGCATGCTAATCCGACAAGCAAACTCAAAGTGTTGTCTGTAGCGCCTTTGCTCGGAGAAGCGATTATCCGGGTTCATGAGGAATTGTCAATCAGCAAGCTGTTTGAAATTGAATAAGGATGTCTGCATAAAGTAGTAGAGGGGTTACGTTTTCCGGTTCAATGGAAAATGTAACCCCTGTCGGCGTGCCGTTTTATTAAAAGTGAAACAGACGCTGGTCAGTCCATATAATTTGAACTACTAATTTACACAATAATGGAGAGGGCAGAAAAGAACTGAAGAAGTGAAGTTAAAAGCTTTCTGAAAGAAAGCTGCTTCGAAGCATATGCTTCGACTTAACAGCGATCGGAAGATGTTTCTGCACGCGCAGTAATCCAGTGTAAAATGGTTCGTTCATCTTATATGGTTAATACCCGGGGCGGGAGATAAATCGGAAACGACGCCGATGAAAAAGCGTGTCAGCAATTTCGACGAATTGATTATCGAAACGTGTGATTAGACCAATCTCAATATGGGTGTCGCGGTCGTATACCTGTACAGGTACGTGATATTCGAGATGATAGATAAAATCGCTATGTTGAGTCAGTTGTCCATTGTCTTCGCGCAAAACCCGCTCACCTTCCTGGGTCGATAAAATATTAACTGTGAACACTACAGTAAATCGATCTTTACTTTCTTGATATTATATGAAATATAACATTCGAAGTCTATGCCTCACCTCAGGCTAATCCGAAGGAGGGAACAAGATGAAGTGGATTGTTGGACTTGGAAATCCAGGCTCGAACTATGCCAAAACTCGTCATAATATCGGTTTTATGGCATTGGATCGGTTGGCTAATCGTCATAATATCTCCATTACACAGAATAAATGTAAGGCGCTGATTGGAGAAGGCAATATTGGCGGTGTGAAAACCGTACTGATCAAACCAATGACCTATATGAACTTGTCTGGTGAATCGGTTCGAGCCTATATGGATTTTTATAAAGTTAGTCTTGAAGATCTGATTGTTGTGTATGACGACATGGATACAGAGATTGGCAAAGTCAGATTGCGTTATCAAGGTAGTGCAGGCGGACATAATGGGATCAAGTCCATTATTCAGCATACCGGTACACAGCAGTTTAACCGGGTACGCATGGGAATATCCCGGCCCGAACCAGGACATGCCATTGTTGATTATGTACTGTCAACATTCATGAAGAAAGAAAAAGAAGCCCTGGATCAGACCATTGAGCAAACGTGTGATGCCTTGGAGCATAGCTTGACTCATACGTTCGAACAAACAATGGCGAAGTTTAACGGTTAATTTTGTAAGACATACTTGGTAAAATGATCATAAAAGACGGGTTCGATTCAGCCATACTGGACATACTGGATGTATAAACCATGTTCAGGAGGCATAAACATGTCAGTGAATTACGTATGTAGGCATTGCCGTACCTTTATTGGACGAATCGATTCTGCCCAGATAACGGAAGTAGAGCTCGGCTTTCATTTCTTGACCCCCGACGAGCGGAGGGATATAATAGCGTATAATTCCGGTGGTGACATTACCGTTCGGATTACATGTGATTACTGTAAGGAAGCCCTGGAGCATAATCCGGAGCTTAGCCTGCTCGCGAGTCCGCTTCAGTAGACATCGCCTGCACAGGATCGAATGACAGTTGAGGGTGGTTGCGTAATAACGCTCCACCTTTTATAGCCTTGGCAGCCTGCTGAGGCTTCTTTTCAGTTGGCATGAAAGCCATAGCTATCTCGAAATCAGGCTCAGCCGCATCAACAGATGTGGCAATGTTGCGAGTAATCCGATATGATGAAACAGGACAAAAAGGAATTTGTATCCATTTTAATAGTGATGCTACGCGTATGCGTGAGATAATCAAGTAAGTTATAAGAGAGGTGCCCCTTTTGTTACAAGCACTTATACAGGCTTTTTCCAAAGATCCGGACTTCGGGTCCATTACAGCCGGAATCAAGTCCGGCATGAAGGAACAATTGGTTTCGGGTCTATCCGGCTCGGCGCGTCAGATTATGCTGGCTGCTCTGCATCAGGAAATGAACCGACCATTGCTCGTAGTAACACATAATATGTTTTCAGCTCAAAAAATTGCAGAAGATTTACAGGAAGCGCTTTCACCTGATCAGGTGTTGATCTATCCTGCCAACGAACTTGTCGCTGCTGAAGCTGCTGTTTCCAGCCCGGAAACATTGGGTCAGCGCATTGATGTGTTGGTCCGCTGCGCCCAGGGATTCAGGGGCGTTGTTGTTATTCCTTTTTCCGGGGTAAGACGTTATGTTCCGCTTCCGGAAGTGATGGCCAATGCTCGAATTTTGATTAAACAAGGCAACACACTTCAACTGGACTCCTTCCTGCTGGAGATGGTAAAGCTCGGATATGAGCGTGTGGAACGCGTGGAATCTCGTGGTGAGATGAGTGTACGCGGAGGTATCATCGACTTCTATCCGGTTACTTCATCGATCGCATATCGGGTGGAGTTATTTGATGATGAGATCGACTCCATTCGGACATTTGATCCAGCAGATCAACGTTCGATTGAACGGATTGAAGAAATTACGGTTTTACCATGCAAGGAGTTAATTGCAGATCGTGAACGTATGGAAAAGGCTGCCGATGCGGCTGCTCTTTTGCTGGAGCAACAGCTGGAGAAAATGACGGACCGGCAGGCGAAGCTGCGTCTTCGTGAAGAAATTCACCGGGAGATCGAGCTTTTGCGGGAACACGTGTATTTCTCCGAAATGTACAAATATATTTCTCCGCTCTATCCGGAGAACAAAACGATCTACGACTATATGCCGGAAGATACCCTGCTGGTACTAGATGAGCCTGCCAGACTATCGGAGACATCGAAACAACTGGACCGTGATGAATCGGAGTGGAACCTGCATTTGATGCAAAACGGAAAAACACTTCCGGATCTTCCATTATCCGCAGACGGTGATGAACTCTTGTATGAGCGTCCATTCCAGACGCTGTTTATGTCGATCTTTTTGCGCCAAGTTCCACACACTCAACCACAAAACATTCTGAACTTCATCAGTCGTGGCATGCAGGATTTCCATGGACAGATGAACGTACTTAAGGCAGAGATGGAGCGTTGGCAGAAGGCCGGAGTCAAAGTGCTCATGCTGGCGAACGGTGAAGAGCGACTCGAGCGGATGCGCCGGGTACTGATGGACTATGATATTCCAGAGCCAGAGATGATGATCGGTAATTTGCAAACGGGATTTGAAATGCCGTCCATTCATTTGGCTGTTGTGACCGAGGGCGAGATGTTCTCGCAAAAACAGCGTAAAGTACGCAAACCGATTCGGAATGTAGATAATGCTGAACGGATCAAATCCTATAGCGAGCTAAAAGTGGGCGATTATGTCGTTCATCAGAACCACGGGATTGGTAAGTACCTTGGGATCGGCACGCTCGAGGTTGGCGGTATTCATAAGGACTACATGCATATTCTCTATGCGGGTGGAGACAAACTGTCTGTACCTATTGAGCAGATCGATCTGATTCAGAAATATGTTGGTTCCGAAGAGAAAGAACCGAAAATATATAAGCTGGGCGGCAATGAGTGGACACGGGTTAAAAATAAAGTCCGCACATCCGTACAGGATATTGCTGATGATCTGATTAAGCTGTATGCAGAGCGTCAGACCTCCAAAGGTTTTGGATTCGACAAGGATTCCGCGGAGCAGCAGGAGTTTGAGGACATGTTCCCTTACGATGAGACGCGTGATCAGGTACGTGCGATTGAAGAAATCAAGAAGGACATGGAACAAAACCGTCCAATGGATCGTTTATTGTGTGGGGATGTTGGTTACGGCAAAACTGAGGTCGCTATTCGAGCTGCATTTAAGGCAGCTATTGAAGGTAAACAAGTGGCTGTACTTGTTCCAACAACCATTTTGGCACAGCAGCATTTTGAGACATTCCGTGAGCGCTTCTCCGGTTATCCGTTCAACATTCATGTGCTTAGCCGGTTCCGCTCCCGTAAAGAGCAGAATGAAACAGCCAAAGGCATCAAGGCAGGCACAGTGGATATTGTCATCGGGACGCATCGATTGCTGTCGCAGGATCTGGTGTTCAAGGATCTGGGACTACTCATTGTTGATGAAGAACAGCGCTTCGGAGTAACTCATAAGGAAAAACTGAAGAAGCTGAAAACCAATGTGGACGTGCTGACGCTGACGGCAACGCCGATTCCGCGTACGCTTCATATGTCCATGCTGGGTGTGCGTGATCTGTCCGTTATCGAGACTCCGCCAGAGAATCGGTTCCCGGTACAGACCTATGTGGTTGAACACAGCCAGGCGCTTGTCCGCGAAGCGATTGAGCGTGAACTTGCCCGTGGTGGGCAAGTGTATTACCTCTACAACCGTGTTCAGGGAATCCAGGAGATGGCTGCCGAAATTTCTGAACTTGTGCCTGAGGCCAAAGTTGGTGTGGGACATGGTCAGATGTCGGAAACAGAGCTGGAGAAAACGATTCTCGACTTCCTGGATGGTGAATATGACGTGCTTGTGAGCACAAGTATCATCGAGACCGGGGTAGATATTCCGAACGTAAATACACTGATCGTACATGATGCGGATAAAATGGGACTCTCCCAGCTGTATCAGCTGCGCGGACGTGTGGGTCGTTCCAATCGTATTGCGTATGCCTATTTTACGTACCAACGGGATAAAGTCCTTACTGAAGTTGCTGAGAAACGTCTGCAATCAATCAAAGAATTTACCGAACTGGGTTCAGGATTCAAAATCGCCATGCGTGACTTGTCGATTCGTGGTGCGGGAAATCTGCTAGGAGCGGAGCAGCATGGTTTCATCGCTTCCGTCGGGTTTGATCTGTATTCCCAGATGCTCGCAGAGGAGATCAACAAACGCAAAGTTACGATGCTTGGCGAAGAGCCGGTACTTTCAGACCAGTGGAACACAACTCTGGATCTCAGTATCGATGCCTACTTGCCGTCCGATTATATCTACGACAGCATTCAGAAGATTGAGATCTACAAAAAAGTGGCGGTCATTGCATCCTTCGACGATGCGATGGAGTTGGAAGACGAATTGGTTGACCGATTCGGTGATCTTCCGGAGGCCGTTATCAACCTGCTGGCTGTTGCACGGATGAAAGTATACGGCAAGATCTACGGTATTGAGTCGATTTCCCAACGTGGTGAGGACATTACCGTGAAGTTCTATGAAGGGCGTGAACATGCCTTTGAACTCTCGAAAATCGCGCACATTGGAAATCAGTTCGAAAGACGTGTACAATTTGAACAAGGACCCCATATGCTGATTCACGCTAAAGGCAAGGGGCTTGGGGATAAGCAACTGATGGAGCTGGTAGAGAAAATTCTGGAGTCCATGAAAACTGCTTTTAAATCAAAGGGGGAACTAAAGGATGTTACCAAAGTATAAAAAAGTAGGAAAAGTACTGTCTGTGAGCATGGTCGCAGTACTATCCTTATCACTGCTTGCTGCATGTGGCAAGAAGGAAGAAGCAAAAGCACCTGAATCGACGGATACAAGTGCTGTAGTCGCTACGTATGATGGTGGTACCATTACAGCCAATGAATTCGACATGGAGCAACGTGTCATGAAATTCCTTTATCCGGAGTATGCACAAATGATGGATATGGATGATTTCAAAGAGTATCTGGTGAAACAGGAAGTTGCTTATGAATATCTGAGTGGCAAAGCAAGTGAAGAAGCCAAAACAGCAGGTACCAAAACAGCAACCGAGCAATTTGATAAAATGAAAGCTTCTGTTCAGGCAGATCAATGGACTGAGATGCTGAAAGCTCAGAACCTGACTGACCAGAACATTAAAGATTATATGACTCGCATCATGACGGTAATCAAAGACAAAGAAACAGGCGTTACGGAAGATGCCATCAAGGCTGAGTTTGAGAAAAACAAAGATCAGTTCACTACGGCTTCCGTTCGTCACGTGCTGATTAACTTCACAGATCCAAAAACGCAAAAAGAACGTAAAAAAGAAGATGCACTTAAAATTGCAAAAGAAGTAAAAACCAAGTTGGATGGCGGAGCTGATTTTGCTGAAATTGCAAAAAAATATTCCGAAGATCCAGGTTCTGCTGAAAAGGGTGGACTGTATGAAAATACACCTGTAGGCAGCTGGGTAGAGGCATTTAAGGAAGCTGCAAAAACATTGCCACTGAACAAAATCAGTGATCCAGTAGAGACAGAGTACGGTTACCACGTCATGAAAGTGGAAGCTCGTACAGAAGCTGACTTTGCCAAATTGACGGCTGAACAAAAAGAAAGTTTGAAGAGCCAATTGGCTGCAGCCGAAATCGATACGTTCATGCAAAATGAATTGGACAAAATCGTAAAAGAAGTTAAACTGCCAAAAACAGAAAAAGCTGAAGAAGGTAAGACTGAAGGCACAACTGAAGGCACTACGGGTACAGGAACTGAAGGAGAGAAAACAACCGAACCAAAAACGGATGACTCCACAGGTACGGATACCAAGACTGACCAAGGTACGACTGGAACAGACAAAGATGCAACTACAGATGAAGGTACAAGCAGCAAGTAAGCTGGTAAAATTGCTGTGTTAGCATACGTTCAGGGGTTAAATTTGCCCGAATGAATGCTTTGTATGACGCAAATATGGACAACCATACAGAGAAGCAAGGGGAGGACTTAGGACCTCCTTCTTGCTTCTTCTTTTATATATTCAAGTCGTATGGGTACATGGTCGCCTTCTTCGAAAGTTACACAACTATATTCTCCGAAGCATGTATAAGGAAATGGGAACAGATGAATACTATGGTCAAGATATCACACTAAACGTTCTGGGACTTTCCTCTACCCATTAAGGAACAGTAGTTGAAAAATCTTCTCGAGAAAGTGGGGCAACATGTGAAATGAAAGCTACTGGTATTGTCCGCCGTATAGATGACCTTGGTCGTGTGGTCATTCCAAAAGAAATCCGCCGTACGTTACGTATTCGTGAAGGTGATCCACTGGAAATTTTCGTGGATCGTGATGGAGAAGTTATCCTTAAAAAATATTCGCCAATTGGTGAACTTGGTGATTTTGCCAAAGAATATGCAGAATCCCTGTATGAAAGTACAGGACATGTAACGATGATTTCGGACCGTGATACTATTATCACGGTGGCAGGAGGCTCCAAGAAAGAATATTTGGACAAACAGGTGGGTCAACTGTTGGAAGGTTGTATGGAAAACAGAAAGACCATTTTGGAAACAAACAATGGTTCTTATGAGCTTAGCAAAGATCATGACGAGACGTTATCCTCTTTTGTTATTGCGCCGATTATTTCAGGTGGTGACCCCATCGGAACGGTTATTTTGTTCAATAAGGACGAATCAGTTAAGATGTCTCAAATGGAAGTGAAGATGTCTGAGACGGCTGCTGGTTTCCTTGGCAAGCAAATGGAACAATAGACCGCAGACCAACTCCTGGTGCCCTGTCTTGGGCATACGGGAGTTTTTGCATTTTAAAGGTACAAAGAAGTAGATCCGGCTGATTGTGATGGGGAAGGGTTAGTCTGTGTGCCTTCAGGCAGGTATAATAGCAAGGTATGCTTAAAAGGATTACGCAGGAGGGACTTATGAAACAGCCGTCTACAGGCTCAAGGCTGCTACAGGGTGCATTTATACTTGGGTTTGCTGCCATTATCTCTAAAATTATTGGTGCTTTTCAGAAGATTCCGCTGCAGAATCTGGGGGGAGACGGTGTATTTGGCATCCACAATACGGTATATCCGTTATATATGCTCATTATCACACTTGCTGCTGCAGGACTGCCGCTGGCCGTATCCAAATTCGTAGCAGAACAGAACGCACTCGGAAGACCAGACGAGAGCAGAAGAATTATTCGATTATCTTCCCTTCTGCTCGGGGGAATTGGAATTATAATGGCGCTCTTGATGTATGCAGGTGCGCCGCTGATCGCTGACATGATTGGCAACCGTCATGTGGTTCCATCGATTCGTGCAGCTTCATGGGCCTTGTTGTTCGTACCGGTGATGACAGGGCTGCGTGGATATTTTCAGGGATTACAGCAGATGGTGCCAACAGCGGTATCACAAGTGGTGGAGCAGACGATACGTGTTACCGTCATGATTGTTCTGCTTCTGTGGTTGATGAGACGGGACGCTTCGCTTGAGACTATTGCCGCTGGTGCCATGATGGGCTCTGTTGCTGGTGGAATGGTTGGTCTGTTAACCATGTTAGGGTACATGGCCCGACATCGGCGGAAAGACAAGGAAGTGGTCACAGGGCAATTGAATTCGGAATGGAGCAGCAACGTTGGAGAGGTTGGATCAGATAGGCATGAACGTCAGGAGCATAGGTCGGTTACGCCGCAGAAGAAAACGGTAAGTACTATTAATCCCGCTCTGGGAGAACGGTCACGATCCAACGGGGAATGGATCAGGACGTTGCTCATGTATGCCATTCCAGTCTGTCTCGGTTCACTGGCTGTGCCGCTGATGAATCTGGTGGATACTTTCACCGTGCCACGGCTGCTGCGGGGAGAAGGACTGGATGAGCTTCAGTCGATGGTTTCCTTCGGCATCTACAACCGTGGATTGCCGCTGGTTCAACTGGTGACGATGCTTGCCACGTCACTATCTGTGCTGTTTATTCCGGCGATGGCGGAAGCCCGATTAAAGGGCGGGCCAGAAGCCGTCCGGCAGCAAGCAGGCCTCGCGCTGCGCTGGTTCTGGTTGATCGGCCTGGCGGCATCCGCGGGTCTCGCGGTGCTGGCGGAGCCGATTAACCGCATGCTGTACGGAGATGCCGCAGGCACCGAAGCACTGCGGTACATGGCGCTGACGGCTGCGGGCAGCACCGTCAGCATCATTGCAGCGGCGCTGCTGCAAGGCCTCGGCGCCGTGCGTGCACCCGCGTTCAGCATGCTGGCCGCCGCAGGCGTCAAGGCGATGCTGAACGTCATGCTTGTGCCGGCGCTGGGCATCAGCGGCGCGGCTCTTGCAGGCGCAGTCGCCTACATGCTGGCGGCTGGCCTGAATGTGGCGCTGCTGGCGCGACTTGTCGCCCTGCGCCCTGCCCCTGGCGCCGTCCTGGCGAAGCCAGCGCTGGTGATCGCCGCCATGAGTCTGGCGGCGGTAGGCACGGCCTGGGCCGTCGAAGCGGTACTCGGCGGCATGGGTATCGCGGCCGATCGCAGGCTGGCCGCGATGGGCGTGAGCCTGCTGGGCATTGCCGCAGGCTCGGCCGTGTTCTTGCTGGCGGCGGCCCGGACAGGGTTACTGACCGCCGCGGAGCTGGCGGCTGTGCCCAAGTTGGGGCCTCGCCTTGCCAAGCAGCTGCGCAGACTGCGTGTGCTGCGCTAGCTCCATGCTCACGGTGCTTCTACACCTGGCACAGCGAATATGCAATTATAGGATATCGAATGATTCTGGTATAATACGTGTAATTAGTCCTGTTCAGACACGATGATTATGAGCCTGGACAGGATAGTCCGGATGGAGGTTTACGTAATGAGTGCAGCTTTAACCGTAGTGGGTCTTGGATCTGGAGATGCAGACCAACTGACCGTAGGTATTATCAAAAAAATGAAACATGCAGCTACACTGTATGTACGTACCCTGGATCATCCCGTATTGAATGATCTGCAACAAGAGGGGCTGGAGATGACATCATTTGATGCTATCTATGAGGCGAAGTCCTCCTTCCCCGAAGTATATGATGAGATCGCGAATCAACTGATAGAAGCCGCTCGCAAGGGGGAGGCTGGAACGGAGATTGTGTATGCCGTACCCGGTCATCCGATGGTGGCAGAAGCAAGTGTACGCCTGCTCAAAGAACGTTGTCCGCAGATGGGTATCTCATTGCGTGTCATGGGCGGGGAGAGCTTCCTAGATGAAGCTTTTATACGACTTGGATTCGATCCAATCGAAGGGTTTCAACTTCTGGATGCCAGCAGCTTGAACACAGAACTGGTACAACCACAGCTACATACGTTGATCGGACAAGTCTACGATGTGTTCACTGCTTCGGACGTGAAGCTGTGCTTGATGGAAGTTTACCCGGATGATTATCCGGTATTTGTTGGTCACGCGTTGGGTGTACAGGACCAAGAGGTCATTCACAAGATTCCATTGCATGAACTGGACCGGATCGAAGGGTACGGCAATCTGTCACTGATCTATGTGCCGAAGAACACTGATGATGCCCTGCGTCGCCGTTCCTTTGCGCGTTTACATGAGATCGTCAATATTCTTCGCAGTCCGGGTGGCTGTCCATGGGATCAGGAGCAGACACATCAGTCCATTCGCAAAAACCTGATTGAAGAGACCTATGAGGTCATTGAGACGATCGATGAGGATGACCCCGACCATATGAAAGAAGAGCTGGGTGATCTGCTGCTGCAGATTTTATTGCACTCCCAGATGGAAGAAGAAGTGGGCACATTTAATGTGTATGATGTCATCGAAGGCTTGAACGATAAGCTGATTTTCCGTCATCCACACGTTTTTGGTGATCATCAGGCCGAAGATGCGAATGAAGCTCTTCAGAACTGGGAACAGATGAAGGCAGAGGAGAAGAAGCGCAAGGGCCAGGATCAGCAGAAGGTTTCCGTGCTGGACGGCATACCGCGTGATTTGCCTGCATTGATGAAGGGATACAAGCTACAGAAGAAAGCAGCCAAAGTGGGCTTTGACTGGGATGATGTTGAAGGTGTGTTTGCCAAGATCGAGGAAGAATTGGCGGAGTTGAAAGAAGCGGTGCAACAAGGCCAGTCTGCGGAAGAACGGAAGCTAGAACTGGGTGATTTATTATTTGCAGCCGCAAACGTTGCAAGATTCATCGATACGGACCCGGAAGAGGCGCTTGCTGCGACCAACCGCAAGTTCGTCGGGCGGTTCCAGTACATCGAGGAGCGTTTACGTGAACAGGGAAGAACACCAGTAGATAGCAATGTAGAAGAGATGGAGCAATTCTGGCAGGATGCGAAGAAGGCAGGATTATAACGGGTTCAATTTTCTGGGAAATACCGATAAACCTTATTCCATCATGTTATGCAGTGTGTTATGATAATACGAACATGTGTTCATCTGTGTAAACTGAGGTTGGTGTTTAGCGACAGATGGTTTCGGGTACTGGTCTTAGACTGTCCCTGCGGACCATCGACAAAAAGCTAAAAAAAGTCGCGGACCAAGGCAGGATTTCAGATACCAAGCCAGAATACATGTGTAGTAACCTAACGCGAAACCAGCGGCAATAACCTATTGCTCAGGCTCGCAGATACTTTTTTTTCAATTTGGGAGGCTTTTAAAAATGAACAAAACAGATCTGATTAACAACATTTCAACCAAAAGTGGTTTGACTAAAAAAGACGTTGAGTCCGTATTAAACGGCTTTTTGGGAGAAATTACAGATGCACTTGCCAGCGGAGACAAAGTACAATTGATCGGCTTTGGCACTTTTGAGACCCGCAAACGTTCCGGTCGTACCGGACGTAACCCACAAACAGGGAATGAAATTGTGATTCCTGAGTCCACTGTTCCTGCATTCAAAGCAGGCAACAAACTTAAAGAAGCCGTAAAATAATGCGTCTTGATAAATTCCTGAAGGTCTCCCGGCTAATCAAACGCCGCACTGTGGCCAAGGACGTCTCTGAACAGGGACGTGTTCTGGTGAACGGACGTGAAGCAAAGCCTAGCGCCGCTGTTAAAGTAGGCGATGAGCTGACGGTTCAGTTCGGTCAGAAACTGGTCACCGTGAGGGTGGAACGAATTGCCGAGAGTACCAAGAAGGATGAGGCGAGCAGCCTCTACACCTTGGTGAAGGAAGAGCCGATCGCCAAGGATAACGGAATGAACTGGTAACAGTACATCTGGTATTGAATATTCATTCAATGCAAGTTGAATCGAAACGTCCTCCTGTAACAGGGAAGGGCGTTTTTGTTTTTACTGGATGCCGGTTATTTGTTCAACAACGCTGGTTCTATTCCAACCTCCACACCCATAAGCTAGGTGTAAGAAGGAGGGGTACATGCCATGGTTGAGCACGGTAAGGCCAAACAGCATCATCTGAGCATGCAGAATCGGAAACTGCTGGATCTGACGGGTGTCTCCAACGTGGAGAGCTTCGACAGTGAGGAATTTTTGCTGCAGACTGAACTTGGGCATCTGACCATCCGGGGGCACAATTTACATATCAAAAACCTGAGCCTGGAGGAAGGTTTGTTATCCATTGAAGGCACAGTCAGTTCGCTCCAATATCTGGACCCCGGTTCCCAGCCCAAAAATGGTAAGGGCCTGTTTGGCAAGATGTTCCGATGAGTCCGGATACTCAATGGATCACATTGATGTGGATGCTTACCTCGGGGGTCGTGATGGGAATTGCCTACGACAGTTACCGGGTACTGTCCGGACAGCTGCGGTTTCCGAGATGGAGTATTCACACGCTCGATCTGTTGTACTGGGTTGCTTCCGCGCTGTTCGTTTTTCGGATGCTATACGCCGGAAACCACGGACAGTTGCGGTTTTATGTCTTTTTGGGGCTGATTATAGGGGTTTGCTTCTATTTTTGGCTTTTAAGTGTTACAACCCAGCGTTTTGTGGTAATGTTAATTAAACTCGCAAGAACGCTGATTCATTGGTGTGGACATATCCTTAACATCCTGATCGTTATGCCGGCTAAAGGAATTTATAAGTTAATTCGCGTATTATTCGGTTTTGTAATTGCGATACTATTATTCCTGGGCAGGCTGGTGCTGCAGTGTTTGGTACCTTTCGGCAAGTTGTTCCGCTGGATGTTTAGGCCGCTCCTGAAACATTGGGTAACGCCACGCTTCATGATCCGTGTGGGTACAAGAATTGCAGCGATATGGAAACGCTGGTTTTAAGGAGGTCCGTAATGGGTAAAACACCTGTGGGCAGATCAAAGGCTCCAACTAACCAAGGAAAATCTGCCGGTGCAAAAAGGCGCCTCATGCTTTGGATGACGTTTATGATTGTATTTGTAATATGGGCAGGATATACATTCCTTGTGCAGACTGCACAAATTTCGGACAAGAGTTCTCATCTGGCCACTCAGCAAGCTTCAAAGGAAGATACGTTGAAGAAGCTGGAACAGTTGAAGTACGAAGTCAGCCGGTTGAATGACCCTGAATACATAGGACAGCTGGCACGGAAAAAAGGATATTATCTTCCTGAAGAAACGCCGATCCAGGTTGAAGAGTCAGGGAACTGATGGAATTCGGTCTATTACCGAGCTAGGTTTGTTATCCGTGTGTCTGAAGCCGTTAAACCGGAAAAAATAGGCTCTCTGATGGGGTAGTGTTCAGTTGACCTTGGTTTACGGCATAAGGTATAATTACATTAGCGCAGCATTGATTTTGGCATTCAAAAAATCGGGTTGTATATTTTTAAGGGAGGATCATTTTATTCTATGGCAATTGAAGTGGGCACCAAGTTAGAGGGCAAGGTGACAGGAATCACGCATTTTGGAGCATTTGTGGATCTGTCAGGAGGTGTCACGGGTCTCGTTCACATCTCGGAAATCGCCGACAATTACGTCAAAGATGTCAACGACCACCTGAAGCTGAATGACCTCGTTACAGTGAAGGTTATCAACGTTGACAAGGATGGCAAGATCGGACTTTCCATTAAGCAAGCTGTTGACAAACCGGTTGAGCAACAAACCCAATCTAGACCCCCGAGAGCTCCTAGACCGGAACGCAGTGGAGGAGATCGCGAACGATTCAGCGGCGGAGGCCCAAGTGGTGGCCAAGGTCGTGGTGGTGGCGGCGGTGGATTTAACCGTGGTGACCGCGGAGGCCGTTCTTTCAAGCCCGCAGCAGGCAAACCTTCATTTGAGGATAAAATGTCACGTTTCCTGAAAGATAGTGAAGAGCGGATCTCTTCGCTTAAGAAGAACACAGAAGGCAAACGCGGAGGCCGTGGGGCCAAGCGTGTGTAATCTGTCACAACCTGATCTAAACATATAAGTAAAACCGTTAGCCCATGGGCTAGCGGTTTTTTTGCGTTTCTATCACAGATAAGGAGTTGAATAGCTTTTTTTGTAAGGTGAAGCTCCATATCCCCAGTTTTTCTGCACGACAAAATGGAACCATAAGAACATTTGTCGTCTACCATTTTTTACCGACAGGTTTCCGTGGCATTCCACAGTTATCCTGCTCAAATGATGGCGAGACCAAACCATCGCCGGTTCAAAATCAGACATTCCGATTGTCGGAATCAAGTAGGAGAATGAATGAAACCACAATAAGGCCGGGGGTTTCGCTCCACCGCGCCAGGCTTGTTTCTTTTGTCGTAAACTTTTTGGACCCTGCCCACCTATTCTGACAAACTACGTCTTCTAATCTATCTATAATCAGAACCATCGAGAACGAAACACGAAAATTCAAATTAATCGAATGGGGTGCCTTGAGGATGATGGAAAAGTGGAATGTCATTCAATTTCCGGGAATGAAAGCAGGTAAAGGAGGTACGGAAGCTCGGGAGGAGCTGTCGGTACGTCTGAAACATTGGCTTGGCTCCCGCAAGGCTGTCCAGATGGTTGCTTCCCGCAAATGGGTACTGCTGCTCACATTCATGGGATTTCTGCTCGGAAAGGCGATGATCCTAAATGAGTTATCTCCCTTTGCCATTGCTTATTTCGCTGTAATTGCTTTCATGCGCAGGGATTACATCATTCCGGTAGGCGCTGCACTTCTCGCAGGCAGTCTCTTTGCACCGTTTCCGGTACCACTCATTGTTGCATCGGAGATCGCCATCTTTTATCTGCTCTTCCGTGGACTGGAATCGTATGATCGTGCTGAATTATCTTATGCGCCAACGATGGTGTTTACGACTACATTTATGGTCAAATTATTCGCGGTTGTGATTGGACCATCCTTCAGCTGGTACGCGATGCTGATGCTCACGATGGATTCGGTATTAAGTTTCGTGCTCACCCTAGTTTTTATACAAGCCATACCGATCTTCACCTACCGCAAAAAAAAATTCAGCCTAAAGAACGAGGAGATCCTCTGCCTGATCATATTGCTCGCTTCCGTTATGACGGGAGCCGTAGGGTGGACCATTCAGTCTTTATCCGTCGAGCATATGCTCTCCCGTTATCTCATATTAATCTTTGCGCTGGTGGGCGGAGCCCCCCTTGGAGCCTCAGTTGGGGTCATTACCGGCTTGATTCTGAGTCTGGCTGACATGTCAGCGGTGTATCAGATGAGCCTGCTTGCTTTTGCCGGGATGCTGGCGGGTATGCTTCGAGAAGGCAAACGTGCGGCGGTTGCACTGGGCATGCTGCTGGGTTCGTCCATTCTATCCATATATCTGGGCGGACCGGGCGATGTGATGAACTCATTATGGGAGACGTGTGCAGCTATCGTACTATTCATGTTAACACCTAAAAGCCTGATGACGGCGATATCCAAATATGTACCGGGTACGCAGGATCATACCAAATCGCAGCATGAGTATGCCAAACGAATACGGGATATCACGGCAGAACGGGTAACCCGGTTCTCACAGGTATTCCGTCAACTGTCACGTAGCTTTGATCAGATGTCCGGTGCAGGGGAGCAGGTACAGAAAGAAGGTGGAATGGACCATTTCATGAATGCGGTTGCCGAGGGCACATGTGCAAGCTGCTTCAAGCGTACACAATGCTGGGATGCAAAGTTTATTCAAACCTACAAATATATGACGGACGTGATGAGTACGATTGAAGGAAACCCGGAGATCTCAGGCAAGCAGATTCCAGTGGACTGGAACAGGGTGTGTGCGAAACCGGAAGAGGTCCTTGAAGTCATGCGTGCCCAGTATGGACTGCATCAACATAACATGCAATGGAAGCGTCAAATTATTGATAGCCGGCAGCTGGTTGCAGAGCAATTGTCCGGTGTATCTCAGGTCATGGAGGACCTGGCCAAAGAAATTCAGCGGGAAAGTGATGAGATGGTACAGCAGGAGGAGCAGATTCGGGACGCACTGGAGTCATTGGGCTTGTCCATTCACTCCATTGAGATCATCAATCTGGAAGCGGGCAATGTAGAGATTGAGATTGTACATGCATATACACGTGGATTTGATGAGTGCCGGAAAATGATTGCTCCGCTGATCTCGGATGTACTGGACGAGCATATTGCCGTCTTGCATGAGACCATGACCGATCCTCGTCAGGGATTGGCGACCGTTACGTTTGGTTCAGCCAAAACGTTCGAGGTAACCACGGGTGTTGCTGCCGCCGCAAAAGGGGGAGATGTGATGTCAGGCGACAGCTTCAGTACGGTTGAGTTAGGCAACGGTACATTCGCGGTGGCGCTTAGTGATGGAATGGGCAATGGGGAACGGGCACGCATGGAGAGCAGCGCGGCTCTGAACATATTGGAACAGTTGTTACAGTCCGGCATGGATGAGAAACTGGCGATCAAATCCGTGAACTCCGTTCTGATGCTGCGCTCCCCTGAAGAGATGTATGCCACAGTGGATATGGCGCTGATCGATGAATATACGGCAGAGACCACGTTTATGAAAATCGGATCGACGCCAAGTTTTATCAAACGAGGACAGGAGGTTATTCAGGTTTCGGCCAGCAATTTGCCAATCGGTATTATTAAAGATATTGAAGTGGATCTGGTAACGGTACAGCTTCAGCCGGGGGATATCCTCATTATGATGACGGATGGCATCTATGACGCACCGGGGTATGCGGTGAACAAAGAGTTATGGATGAAAAGGCTCATTCAAGAGATTGATACAGAGGATCCGCAAGATTTGGCCGATTGCCTGCTTGAAAGTGTTATAAGATATCAGCAGCATGAGATTTTGGATGATATGACCGTTGTTGTTGGAAAAGTAGAGCATTTCCGCCCTGAATGGGCCACACTGCGTGTGCCTGGCATCAACCGGATGGAGCGTCCACGGACCGTCAGTTAATTGCATATTCTTCTGTTTGAAGTCTCTTCATTCTGGCAATGCTAGTCATAGAGTTGGAGAGTAACGAATAACGGAGGGATATCGGATGAAGCAAATCTTATTGATCACCGACGGTTGTTCCAATGTAGGACCAAGTCCGGTGCTGGCAGCGGCCGAAGCGCTGGAAGAGGGGATTACGGTTAATGTGGTTGGCGTGATTGATTATGGAACCATTGGTGAGCTGGGTAGTCGGGAGATTGAGGATATTGCCAGAGCCGGAGGTGGAATCAGCCAAATTGTAGGTACACGTCAGCTTGCCCATACCATGCAGATGATGACAAGGAAAACGGTGGTTCAGACTATTCAGCAGGCGGTTAATAGAGAGTTAACACAAATTTTGGGAGAGAAGGAGCCCAAAACGGTAACGGATCTGGAGCCTTCACAACGCGCCCGGGTCGTGGAAGTGATGGATGATATGGCTGAAACTACAGCCTTACAGGTTATATTGTTAATCGACGTAAGTGCCAGCATGAAGCCCAAACTGGCTGCGGTAGAAGAAGGCATTCGTGATTTAATGTTAAGTTTGCAGGCGCGTATAGGTCAGAGCAAGCTTTCCGTATTTCATTTTCCGGGGCGACACAGTGGCGAAGATGCGGTAATGGATATTGACTGGACAACGGATCCAGGCCGTGTTCGGTCCTTGTTTGGAAGGTTGCAGATGAAGGGTGCAACGCCGACAGGTCCTGCAATTCAGAAGGTGATTGATTTTTACCGTTATGGTACACTGGAGAAACAGCAGGAAATAGAAGGGAACTATCGCATTGAAAGAGAAGGGATGCTCGGTGACAACGTTGTCTGACGCCTCTTTCCCGCCAGGAACAGTGGTTACAGGGAAATGGAATCGCAGTCGTTACACGATTCGGAAACTACTGGGCAAAGGAGCTAATGGCATCGTTTTTCTTGTCCAACGGGGTGAAAATGGCAAACACTACGCGCTAAAAATGGGATTTGATCCGGTTGATCTGCAATCGGAAGTTAATGTACTCAAATCCTTTCAACTACAGCGTAATCATGAGGCCCTTCGGCAGAGCGGCATTCCTTCCTATCTTAAAGATGTGGATGACTATGCCGTTCGTGGCCGGGATATTCCCTTTTATGTGATGCGTTACGTTAGAGGTGAGGCACTTCATCACTTCATTCGGCGTCAGGGAACAGACTGGACACTTCTGGTGGGACTTAGACTTTTGCAGAAGCTGGCACAGTTGCATCAGGCGGGATGGGTGTTTGGTGATCTCAAACCTCAGAATGTGTTGGTATCCGACTATGGGCAGGTGGAATTGATCGACTACGGCGGAGTTACGTCGATTGGTCGAAGCGTCAAACAGTTCACCGAATGGTATGATCGGGGCTTCTGGAATGCAGGCAGCCGTACGGCAGATGGTACCTATGATGTATTTGCATTTGCATTATTATTGATTCATGTACTTGAAGCAGACGCGCTCAAGGCACTGGCGGCCGAGGGATTACCGCAACTGCGAAGTGTGAATCAGCTCGTAGCGCTGGTGGAGCGCAGTGAACGACTGGGTCCTTTTCGCAATTGGACGACTCAGGCATTACGAGGTCAGTTTCGTGATGCAGGTCATGCGGCACAAGGGTGGAAGGAAATGATGGCACGCCCCACGCCTCTCCGCCGTCGTTCCAAAAGTACAACACCGCGCTGGCTTAAAAATGCATTCGCTGTATCTGTGATATTACTTATTGGAGTGCTCATCTATGCACTACTTTTCTGATCTGTGAGAGTGCATATACATAACGCAAGGAATGAGGAACAGGTATGGAGGCTTTACGCTGGAACATGCTGGTGAAGAATGTGCTGGATGCAGCGGAAGAGCATCAGTTATGGGTTCCCGGGGATCGGATTGTCGTCGCAGTATCGGGCGGGCCGGACTCGGTAGCTTTTTTGCATATCATGCACGAGATCAGCAAGCGGCATGTGCCACTTGAATTGATCTGTGCCCACGTGCATCATGGCTTCCGGAGTGAATCTGATGATGAAGCGGAGAAAATGATGGAACTGGCACAGCAGCTTGGTATTACATTTGAATGGACCAAGGCCGATGTACCTTCATATATGGAGCTTACGGGTCAAGGACCACAAGAAGCAGCTCGCAACAAGCGATATGCCTTTCTGCACGAAGTGGCTTCCAAATATAATGCGGCAAGCATCGCTTTGGCACATCATGCCGATGATCAGGCGGAGACGGTCATGCTTCATTTGCTTCGTGGAACCGGCTTGTCGGGACTCTCAGGAATGAAGTTTAAAAGACGAGAAAAAAATGTGGAACTTATTCGTCCATGCCTTCGTATAAACAAGACAGACCTTGTAGAAGCTTGTAATACCCAGGGTTTTATGTATTTCAATGATGAGAGCAACGCCCTGCGTAAATATCGGCGTAATGCCATTCGCTTGGATGTGCTTCCTTTTTTGGGGCAGTATAATGGACAACTCACGCCGTCATTGAATCGGCTTGCCGAAATTGTGGGTGATGAAGACGATTTCATGGAGCAGAGTGCATATGACACATACAGGTGTCTAGTGCAGGTGAACGGCGGAAGGCAAACCTTTGAGGTGCCTTCCTTCTTGAAGTTACATGTCGCTTTACAACGAAGGTTGATTAAACTAATATTGAATTATCTGCCTTTGGACAGTGATTTTGTCGACTTTACCCGTATAGAAACCATTCGGCACAAGGTCATGGAGACCCATGTGACGACCTGGAGCCTGGATATAGGACAGACACTCGCCTGCACTCGGGAGTATAATCTGATTTCTTTTGGCATACGGACGGACGTACAGGATCAATCTTACGAGTATCGTCTTGCGCAATGGAGTGGAACTTATGAGCTTTCACTCACCCCAATTAACCGGTATATTCGGTTGATGACGGTGAGTCCCGAGGACTATCATGTACCGGAATCGGCGGATCAAGCCGCGTTTGATGCGGATCAACTGCTTATGCCGCTGGTTGTGCGTTCACGGTTACCTGGAGATACCATGAAAGTGATGGGATTAAACGGAAGCAAAAAGGTGAAAAATATTTTCATCGATGAGAAAATCCCCCCATCTGTCCGTCCACGTATTCCTGTGGTATGTGATGGAGCAGGTCAGATCATCTGGTTACCGGGTGTTCGACGGTCCAATGTGGCTCCTGTCAGGGAGGGCACTTCCGCAATCCTGTACATGACTGTAGGCGATTCAGCGATTCAGGGGTAGTGGTTATGGTTCAGGTAAGGCTTTCATAGTATAACTTAGGAGGTTCGCACAGTTGCAGAACGACATTCAGGAAGTATTGATCAGTGAAGAAGAAATTCAGAGTAAAGTCAAGGAATTAGGCGCAACACTAAGTGCCGAATATGCAAATCGCAATCCTTTGGTCATTTGTGTGCTCAAGGGTGCGTTTATATTTATGGCTGATTTGGTTAAAAACATAACGGTACCTGTTGAAATGGATTTTATGGCGGTATCCAGTTACGGCGCTTCCACCAAGTCATCAGGTGTTGTCAAAATCATTAAGGATCTGGATGTATCCGTTGAAGGACGGGAAGTTCTGATTGTCGAAGATATTATCGACAGCGGACTTACACTCAGCTATCTGATTGAACTGCTAGAAAACCGCGGTGCCGAGTCGGTGCGTGTGGTTACGCTGTTCGACAAGCCTTCAGGCCGTAAAGTTGAGTTGGAAGCTCATTACACAGGCTTTGACATTCCTGACGCGTTCATCGTTGGTTACGGTTTGGATTTTGCGGAGAAGTACCGGAACCTGCCCTATATCGGGATTTTGAAGCCGGAAGTCTATAGTAGCTAATATCCTGCCCGACCCAAGCCTTGAGCTGTTCTTGGCTTCTGTTGAGAAGCCATGTCGGGCTATGTTAAAATAATTAAAGTGTCTCGAGAGGAGGTAGGGGATGAATCGGTTCATCCGGAATTCTGGTTTTTATTTGATTCTTTTTTTAGTTGTGGTGGGGATAGTCCAGTTCGTCAGCAATGGCGGCGAAGCCACCGATAATCCTAGATATGATCAGTTGCGTGCAGCGATCAAAGCCAACAATGTCTCTGAATTGACGGTTCAATTCAACGGTCAAACGTATCTCGTGACCGGTCAATACAAGAAGGCACCTGATGGCGCCAAATCAGAAAATTTCTCAACGTATATTCCTCCTACGGATGAGGCAATTAGTGAGCTTGTAGCTGCAAGTGAAACTAACAATTTCCAATATCATCAGGAGCCAATGAAAGGTGACAGCATCTGGTTGACGTTGCTGACTTCCTTTATTCCTTTGATCATTATGTTCCTGCTGTTCTTCTTCCTGTTTAATCAGGCTCAAGGCGGCGGCGGTAAAGTAATGAACTTTGGTAAAAGCCGTGCTCGTCTCTACAACGAAGAGAAGAAGCGGGTTACATTTGAAGATGTTGCGGGTGCTGACGAAGAGAAACAGGAACTTGTTGAGGTTGTAGACTTCCTCAAGGACCCTCGGAAATTCGCAGCAGTAGGTGCGCGGATTCCTAAGGGCGTATTGCTCGTAGGGCCTCCAGGTACCGGTAAAACATTGCTCGCTCGTGCCGTAGCCGGTGAAGCGGGTGTACCATTCTTCACAATTTCAGGTTCCGACTTCGTGGAAATGTTTGTCGGTGTCGGTGCATCACGTGTACGTGATTTGTTTGAAAATGCGAAGAAAAATGCCCCATGTATCATCTTTATCGATGAGATTGATGCTGTAGGACGTCAGCGTGGTGCTGGTCTCGGTGGTGGTCACGATGAACGTGAACAGACACTCAACCAGTTGCTCGTTGAGATGGACGGATTCGGAGTTAACGAAGGTATTATCATCATAGCTGCAACGAACCGTGCAGATATTTTGGACCCTGCCTTGCTGCGTCCTGGACGTTTTGACCGTCAAATTACGGTTGACCGCCCTGATGTAAGAGGTCGTGAAGCTGTCCTCAAAGTACATTCCCGTAATAAACCACTGACCAAAGATGTGAAGATGGATATTATCGCGAAGCGTACAACAGGTTTCTCTGGTGCGGATTTGGAGAATCTCTTGAACGAAGCGGCATTGCTTGCAGCGCGTCGTAACCGTAAAGATATTTCCATGAAGGAAGTTGACGAAGCGATTGACCGTGTCATCGTTGGTACGGAGAAGAAAAGCCGTGTCATCAGTGAGCGCGAGAAACGAATCGTTGCTTATCACGAAGCAGGTCATACCATTGTAGGATACTTCCTCGAACATGCTGATATGGTACATAAAGTGACCATTATTCCGCGCGGACGTGCGGGTGGATATGTAATCATGTTGCCAAAAGAAGACCGTATGCTGGTTACCAAGCAAGAATTGCTGGATAAAGTAACCGGACTTCTCGGGGGTCGTGTAGCTGAAGAATTGTTCATCGGAGAAATTGGTACTGGTGCATACAGTGACTTCCAGCAAGCGACAGGTATTGTTCGCAGCATGGTTATGGAATACGGTATGAGTGAGAAATTGGGACCTATGCAATTCGGAAGTTCACAAGGACAGGTATTCCTTGGTCGGGATATCGGTCATGAACAGAATTACTCGGATTCCATTGCTTACGAGATTGATCAGGAAATGCAACGCTTTATCAACGACTGTTATGAGAAGTGTAAGGACTTGCTTGTTAAACATTCAAAAGAGATGCACCTGATCGCTCAAACTTTGCTTGAGGTTGAGACTTTGGAAATGGATCAGATCAAGCAATTGATCGAAACAGGTTCTTTGACTCCAAAAGCAGAGAATGACAATGATGGTGAAGGCACACCAACTGAAGGCGGAGAGCCAATCATCGACACCATCGGTGATGTGCGTGTTCGTATTCAAGGTAAAGATGAAACGCCTGAGCCACCAGCCGGAGATATTCCAAACGAAGCTCCGAATCTGGAAAAGGGTAATAACAATAACCCGGATGATGGCGGAACGAAGCCAACGTCTTAATGCACAATACATCTGGCTATGATAGCAGGTGAAATCAAGAGAGCCCTCGGGGCTCTCTTTTTTTATTCATTATTTTAAAAGAGGATAGATAAAGATAAACGGGAGTTAGATGGCGAACCAGTTAGCAAACAGGTGGTTACAGCGCTGTTCCGGGCCTTTTTCATTTATTGACAGAGTCGTGAACGTTGTGTAAATTAGTTGTTAAACCGCTTGTGATTCGTTTCTCAAGCGAAGATAACGACTTAGGTTAGCCCACGAAACAGCGCATGACGCTGTCCCGATAAAGGAGAGGATCACAGGTGGAAGCTCTGGCTTTAGAGCGCAAGGCTGAGATGAACCGCGAGCTGCGTGAGCGGCTTATGGTGTTGAAGAAGGAACGTAATGCCATTATTCTTGCCCATTATTATCAACGTGACGAAGTACAGGAGGTTGCCGACTTCCGTGGAGATTCGTTTCTGTTAGCCCAGAAGGCAGCACAGACAGATGCGGATGTGATTGTTTTCTGTGGTGTTCATTTTATGGGTGAAAGCGCTAAAATTCTGGCACCAAATAAAACAGTTATTATCCCGGACGAACGTGCGGGCTGCCCAATGGCAGATATGGTGAATGTGGATGGACTACGCAAATTGAAAGCACAACATCCTAATGCCAAGGTGGTTACGTATATCAATTCCTCGGCTGAGATCAAAGCAGAGACTGACATCTGTTGTACATCGGCGAACGCAGTCCGGGTTATTCAATCGGTGGATTCCGACGAAATTATCTGGGTACCGGATAAAAACCTGGGACATTATGTGCAGCAGCATACAGACAAGAAAATGATTATCTGGGAAGGTTACTGCAACACTCACGATATGCTTACAGTCAAAGATGTGGTGGAGATGAGAGCCAAGCATCCCAATGCAGAGTTTGTTGTCCATCCAGAGTGTCGCCCTGAGGTTGTAGAAATGGGTGATTTTGTAGGCAGCACAACAGCTATCCTAGAGTATTGCAAAAATTCATCAGCGAAGGAATTTATCGTAGGTACCGAAGATGGTACAGGATATCAGCTTCGTCTGGATAGTCCGGATAAACAGTTCCACTTTGCTACCAAGTTCCTCGTATGTCCCAACATGAAGGTGAACAACTTGAAGAAACTGGTGAAATGCCTGGAAACGATGAAGCCGCAAATCTACGTGCCACCGGCCGTTGCCGACAAAGCCAGAGAATCACTAGAGCGCATGTTGTTGGTAAAGTAGGATGCGCTACTCTTGCTCCAAGACAGGTGAATAACATGATACCGCAATATTTAGTTGATTTTGATCTGTCTGCACTACCCATGGTAGAGACGGATGTACTGGTTATAGGCTCAGGGATTGCTGGTTTGTTTACTGCCATTAAGGCAAGTGAACAACAACGTGTATTAATGATCACGAAGAAGTCATTACTTGAAAGCAACACCAGATATGCGCAGGGAGGCATCGCTGCGGTTATTACTGAGGATGATTCACCTGCTTACCACTTGCAGGACACACTTGTAGCAGGAGCGGGCTTATGCCGCTCCGAAGCGGTAGGGGTATTGGTGAATGAGGGTCCGGACGGAGTGAAGGAACTGATTCGTTTGGGTACTTTATTTGATCTGGAGAACGGCGAGTTGGCGTTGACGCAGGAAGGTGCGCATAGCCACCGCCGTATTTTGCATGCCAACGGAGATGCAACGGGATATGAGATTGTGCGTGCGCTTGCTGTTGAAGTGAATGAGCATCCCGGGATTGAAGTATGGGATGAGCATTTTGTTGTTGACCTGGTTACAGATCGAGATCGAGGGGAATGCATTGGTGCTCTGGTTCAGAAGGATGACGGATCTCAAGTGTTCGTGAAGGCACAGGCAACTGTTCTTTGCTCTGGTGGAGCAGGGCAGCTGTACCGATACACGACGAATCCGGATGTAGCTACTGCCGATGGTGTAGCCATGGCCTATCGGGCTGGGGCTATTGTTCGTGACATGGAATTTATCCAATTCCACCCCACCTCTCTATGTTACCCTGGAGCCCCGCGCTTCCTTGTGTCAGAAGCCGTACGTGGCGAAGGAGCATATTTGCGCAATGTGAAGGGTGAGCGCTTCATGGATCGTTATCATGCCCAGCTTGAATTGGCCCCACGCGATATCGTGGCACGAGCGATTGTTAGTGAGATGGAGTCCACCAACAGTACCTTTGTGTACCTGGACATTACACATGAACAGCCAGAGATGATCAAGCATCGGTTCCCTACCATATATGAGACTTGTATGCGTTATGGATTGGACATGACTACGGACTGGATTCCCGTTGCACCTGCTGCCCATTACATGATGGGTGGAGTGAAAACGGATTTAAGTGGAGAGAGCAGCATCTCCCGATTATTTGCTTGTGGCGAGGTGTCTTCTACAGGAGTGCATGGAGCTAACCGCCTGGCGAGCAACTCTTTATCAGAAGCGATTGTATTTGGGCGGAGAATTGTTGATCGTATTCAATCACTCCCTCCACTTGGCTTATTACAAGCAAGAGGGGCTGCGCCTTCATCTGTGGACATGAATAAAAAGATCAATAAGATCACGGAAGAGCAAAAGCCGGTATCCGAAAGACGCTTACGATTACAGAAAATGATGGTTCGTCAGGTGGGCTTGCGCCGGAATGGTGAGGACCTACAGAAGGCCATGGACAAGCTGCAACAGGAATTGCAATTTGTTGATCAGACACTCACTCATAAGGAAGAGCTGGAGTATGCCAACCTTCTGATCTGTGCCTGGTTAGTTACCAGCGGAGCATTACACCGCGAGGAGAGTCGGGGGGCTCACTATCGTGAGGATTTCCCGGCGCGTGATGATATCGTGTGGCAGAAGCATAGTCTGCAGCAGCGAGAACAAGCGATTGTGGAGGAGTTGATGTCATGATACTGAATGGATATAATGAAGGGCTTATCGAATCAATCAAAAACTGGCTTCGTGAAGATGTTGGTGCAGGTGATGTTACAACAAGTGTGACGATTCCAGCTGGCAACCAATCCAAGGCCATTATACACGCCAAAGACAATGGTACTATTGCAGGCATGACCGTAGCTGAACTTGTATTTCAAGTCGTTGATCCTGATCTTGTATTTACACCAAAGGTAACAGACGGAGACAAGGTTACCCATGGCACGATTTTGGCCGAGGTAGAGGGAAGTACACATTCACTGCTTACGGGGGAACGACTGGCACTTAACTTGCTGCAACGTATGTCCGGAATAGCTACGTGTACGCGTGCCTACGTGGATGTTCTGGATGGTCTTGAGACTAGGCTCGTGGATACACGTAAGACAACGCCGGGCCACCGATTACTTGAGAAATACGCAGTGCGCGTGGGTGGTGGAGCGAATCATCGATTTGGACTGTACGATGCCGTTATGATTAAGGATAACCACATCAAGGGTGCAGGCGGAATCACCGAGGCGGTACAGCGTGCGCGAACCGTTATCCCACATACGATGACGATTGAAGTGGAGACTGAAAATCTGGAGCAGGTGAGAGAAGCCTTGCAAGCCGGGGCAGATATCATTATGCTGGATAACATGCATCCAGAGCGGATGCGTGAAGCGGTTGAACTTATTCGTGAACAGGCTCCTCATGTAAAGGTTGAAGCATCCGGTAACGTGTCTCTTCAGACCATTCGTGGCATTGCAGAGAGTGGTGTGGATGTAATTTCGGTTGGCAGGTTAACCTATTCCTTTGAGAGCCTGGATATTAGTCTGGATTTAAATGAAAAGAAAGAGGGGTGAACCTCTTTGATTCTAGTTGTAGACGTGGGGAACAGCAATATGGTGCTCGGCGTATATCAAGGCCGGGAATTGCTGCACCACTTTCGTCTGAGTACATCACGTCAGTCAACAGTGGATGAATACGGCGTATTGATTTATAATTTATTTCATATGTCCGGCATCAGGGCAAGTGACATCGAAGGTGTCATCATCTCATCTGTGGTTCCGCCACTGGTGAATGTAATTGAAGCGATGTGTGAGAAGTATGTAGGCAAAAAAGCTTTGCTCGTTGGGCCTGGTATCAAAACTGGCTTGAACCTGCGATACGAGAACCCTCGTGAAGTGGGTGCAGATCGTATTGTTAATGCAGTGGCAGCCGTTGAGAAGTATGGCGGCCCTCTCGTCGTGGTCGATTTCGGTACCGCAACGACTTTTGACTGTATTGACGAGAAAGGTCACTACCTGGGGGGAGCTATTGTACCTGGCATTCAGATCGCCACTGAAGCGCTCTATGAGCGGGCATCCAAGTTGCCTCGTATAGAGCTGGAGAAACCTAAAAAGGTCATTGGCCGTAATACTATTCATGCCATGCAAGCGGGTATTATATTTGGCTATGCAGGGCAGGTAGATGGTATTGTAGAACGTATTCGCGAGGAGATGGGAGCGAAGCCCCGAGTTATCGCGACGGGTGGTCTCGCTACACTTATCGCAGAAGAAACCCGTAGTATAGAGGAAGTTGATCCGCTGCTTACGCTTGAAGGGCTGCGTATTATATATGAGCGGAACCGGGAAAGGTGAGCATAGTGACGGCATACAGCGGGCTGAGATTACAGCTTAAGTGTTGTGCCGTTTTTTCTGTGTTACGACTATTATGGAGATACGCCAAAGGAGGCTGAATGACTTGGAAAACAACAACAAGCATGACCGGTTAATTCGTGGTACAGCAATGAATGGAAAGGTAAGAGCCTTTGCTATCCAGACTACGGAACTGGTTGAGGAACTACGCAGAAGACACGATACGTTTCCCACGGCTACAGCTGCCATGGGGCGTACGGTTACAACAGCAGCCATTATGGGTGCAATGCTCAAAGGTGAAGAGAAGTTAACGGTACAAGTCAACGGTGATGGGCCCATTGGACAGATTGTAGCTGATGCCAATGCGAAAGGCGAAGTACGAGGATATGTTTCTAATCCGCATGTACATTTGCCAAGCAATAGTGTGGGTAAACTGGACGTTGCAGGCGCGGTTGGAACGGAAGGTTTCATCAACATAACGAAGGATTTGGGACTGAAAGAACCATATCGTGGCAGTGTGCCTATTATTTCAGGAGAACTGGGCGATGACTTCACGTACTACTTTGCGCAATCGGAGCAAACCCCTTCTGCTGTAGGCGTTGGTGTGCTCGTTGATACGGATAATTCCGTTATTGTCTCAGGTGGATTCATTATGCAGCTGTTGCCGGGATTGACAGATCCAGAGATCACGGCGATCGAAAACGCCATTAGTACGTTGCCGCCAGTGACGACGTTGCTGGAGCAGGGACTTGAATTGGAAGAGTTGCTTCGCCGATTATTGCCAGATGTACAAGTGATGGAAGGATTGGATATTCATTTTAGCTGTGAGTGTTCACGTGAGCGGGTAGAGAAGACACTAATCAGCCTGGGCCAAACGGAGATGGAGCAATTAATTGAAGAAGAGGGCCAGGCTGAAGTGGTCTGCCAATTCTGTAATGAAGCCTATGACTTTAACAAAGAACAACTTGAGACCATCCTAGAGCAAGCCAAGAACTGATCTATGCGGGGACGGGATGCGGAATGACAAGACAGGAAAAAGGGTTGTGGACGGCTGTAATTGTCTTGACGCTAGGTATGCTGGTCATGGGTACGGTGATGGCTATGCATGGTCTCAGACAGGGCAGAGACGAGGCAGATGCATCCCATGATGCCAATACGGAAGAAGGAAGCACCGTAGCGACGATCAACGGAGAAGTTATCACGGACAAAGAGTGGACCGATGCGCTGAAACGACGTTACGGCAGTGAGTTATTACTCCAGATGTTAAACCGTAAAGCAGTATATGCCGAAGCAATTGAACGCAAGCTGATTGTCACTCCCCAAGAGATTGCAAGAGAACTTGCCGCCGCGATGGATGGGTACGATTCAGAGAAATCATATTTTGACGAAATGAAGTCTCAATTGGGCCTGTCAAAACAGGAACTTGAGTTGGAAGCCGGCTACAGGCTTCTGCTTGAGAAAATCGCAACGATCGGCATACAGATCAAGGATGCAGATATTGAGCATTACTTGACTGAACACCGTGAGGATTACGTTTCCCCCGAGAAATATGACTTGTCCATCATCGTAGTGAAGGAAGAAGATGAAGCCGATTCCTTACTGGATGCGTTGGAGAAGGGGGAGGACTTTGAAGAAGCTGCTCGCAAGCAATCGACAGACAGCTTCTCTCGTGATGCTGGTGGGAGGCTGGGGTGGATTGAGCGGAATGATCCATTCCAGTCAGAAGAAATCCTTCAACTTGCTGCCGGGCTGGAAGTAGGCGATATTGCCGGACCAGTTCGAGTGGAAGAAGGTTATGTTATTATCAGACTTAATGATAAAGAAGAACGCCAGGTGCAGTCGGCCGAAGAGGTCCGTGAGGAGATTCGAATGCAACTGGCTCTGAGTCAGGCTGATCCGTTGCCGCAGGTAGAGCAAATGCTGCGTAACAAGTATGAAGCCGTCATCCTGTCCGAGATTCCTGCCTCCTGAATTCAATGGAAAAGATTGTATCGTACTGCTGCATCTTGATAAAAATACTCTGTCTGCGGTCTTAGGGCCAAAGGCAGAGTTTTTTTTTGAGTACTCATATTGACAATAAGGGTTAACGTTGATAAGATGAAAATAATAAATACCTACTCGTTTACTCGGATATAAAAGATTAATTTATGAACAAAGAAACTTTCGGAAACCTCCGCCCTGCTAGAAATCTTGGCAGTAAGGGATAGGATCAACAGGATTTCCGCAGTTCTTCTATAACAGCTAGAGGCTACCGGCCGCACAGGATAGGTTAACAGGACTCAAGTTTTATTCATCCACTAAGGAGGGCATTCATATGGCTAAAGTAGTTAATAACGTAACAGAACTCATCGGAGGTACTCCGCTTGTTCGTCTGAACCGTATCGTACCTGAAGGCAGTGCTGAAGTATTCGTGAAGCTGGAGTACCAGAATCCAGGATCAAGCGTGAAAGACCGTATCGCAATTAGCATTGTGGAAGAAGCGGAAAAAGAAGGCAAGCTAAAACCAGGTGATACCATTATTGAAGCAACAAGTGGTAACACGGGAATTGGACTCGCGATGGTGGCTGCAGCCAAAGGCTACAAGTCCGTTATTGTAATGCCTGAGACGATGAGCTTGGAGCGTCGTAACTTGCTTCGTGCGTATGGTGCTGAGCTTGTGCTTACACCTGGAGCTGAAGGTATGAATGGTGCTGTTAAAAAAGCCGAAGAGCTGCTGAAAGAAAACCCTTCCTATTTCATGGCTGAGCAATTTAAAAATAAAGCCAACGTGAAGATCCACCGTGAAACGACTGGCCCTGAGATTGTTGAAGCAATTCAATCTGTAGGCGGTACGTTGGATGCTTTCGTTGCAGGAATCGGTACAGGTGGAACAATTACAGGTACAGGCGAAGTGCTGAAAGAAGCTTTTGCTGGTATTAAAATTGTTGCGGTTGAGCCAGCAGCTTCGCCAATTCTGGCGGGCGGCAAACCAGGACCACATAAGATCCAGGGGATTGGCGCCAACTTTATCCCTGAGATTCTGGATCAGGAAATCTATGATGAGATCATTCACATTGAGAATGATGATGCATTCGAGACGGCTCGTCAGGTAGCGAAGGAAGAGGGCATTCTGTCTGGTATTTCTTCCGGTGCGGCGATCCGTGCAGGTCTTCAGGTTGCGAAACAGTTGGGTGAAGGCAAGCGCGTGGTCGTAATCGTGCCAAGTAACGGCGAACGTTACCTCAGCACACCTCTTTACAACTTCGAAGGCTAAGTCTACAAATGACAAAACCAATCCTCCTTGCCCGTATGATGGGTATGGAGGATTTTTGGTGTAATGCTTTTAAAAGGCACGACGCTTTAGTATACTATCAGACAATAGAACTAGCGACAGATGGAGGGCGGCACACCGCAATGACACACCTGATGACAACATACGCCGACTGGATGGAGTGGGCTGAACAAGGCTGGACCATGATGCCCTATATCACCAAGTCGGATGAGGGGCCGTATCATGGCGGTTTACCGTTATCGTGGGAGGCAGCCTGGGAGCAGGCGTCACCCTATGCAATTGTGCTGGAGAATGGCAAAGGCGGGAGATATACATTTCTGGGGTTAGACCCCGTATCCGTTATTTCCGGTAAAGGTCAAGAAGCGGTTATTCATGATGTGACGCAAGGAACCACCTCGACGGACAGCGGCAAGCCGCTTGATGTATTGAAGAGATGGACTGCCCCATATAACGCACCCAAGGTTAATGGGGCTCCAGACTTTGGGGGTGGATACGCAGGTTATCTCAGCTACGATGTAGCAAGATCATTGGAGAAGCTTCCAGTCTTGGCTGAAGATAATCCGTCCCTACCGGATTATTGGTGGATGCGCTTTGAAGAAATATGGGCGTATGACCATGAACAGCAGGCGCTTTTCTGCATGGTTCATCTGGCCATAGATCCTAACCTTAACGAAACTAATATCGGTAGCCTATATTCAGCGGCAGAAGCACGAGCAACAGCGATGCAGAAACGTTGGCTTCATATTATGGGGGCTGCACAGGCCGAGGAACAACAGCAGGCACTGGAACGCCGCAACAAGCAGGTCAATCGTACACCGCAGCCTGAAGATGCGGAAAGGGAATCGGAAGGATGGGAGACATCCTTTCCCCAAGAGGACTTTGAACAGGCTGTACGCACGGTGCAGGAATATATCAAGCAGGGTGATGTGTTCCAGGTGAATCTGTCCTTGAGACAGGAGAAGCGGCTTCATTCGAGCGCTGAGCATATTTATGAATGGCTGCGCCTTGTGAATCCATCGCCGTATATGGGTATGCTGCGTAGTCCAGACTTCCAACTGGTTAGCGGATCTCCCGAACTTCTGGTCAAAGTGGAGAATGGCAAAGTCAGTGCACGTCCCATTGCAGGGACCCGAAGAAGGGGCCGTGATGCAGCAGAAGATAAGGCTATGGCGGATGAACTGCTCAGCAGTGAGAAAGAACGGGCGGAGCATATTATGCTCGTTGATCTGGAACGTAATGATATCGGACGGATTGCGGCCTATGGTTCGGTTCATGTACCTGAATTGATGACCATCGAGAAGTATTCCCATGTCATGCATCTCGTTTCCCAGGTGGAAGGCAGGCTGGCAGAAGGGTTATCCGTATTTGATGTGATTGCTGCGACATTCCCGGGTGGAACGATTACCGGAGCGCCGAAAGTCCGCACCATGGAGATTATCGAGGAACTTGAGCCTGTGCGGCGTGGACCCTATACGGGTTCCATCGGGTGGATGGATTACAGTGGAAATATGGAATTGAACATCGTCATTCGTACACTTGCCATCAAGGATGGTATTGGTTATGTACAGGCCGGTGCAGGAATTGTCATTGATTCCGATCCATATCGGGAATACAAGGAATGCCGCAACAAGGCAAGAGCCATGATGAGAGCTGTGAATTACAGCGAAGAGGCGGAAGCTGTTAAAATAAAATAAAACGAAGCAACCGTCACTTGCATTGACGGAAGATGAGGAGGAGCAGGCATATGATACTGGTTATCGATAATTACGATTCCTTCACGTACAACCTTGTTCAATATCTGGGTGAACTGGGCGAGACGGTGGAAGTTCGCCGCAACGATGAGATTGATTTGGCAGGCATAGAGGCACTGGCACCTGATCATATTCTGATCTCTCCGGGCCCGTGTACACCAAATGAAGCGGGTATTAGCCTGGCAGTCATCGATCATTTCAAGGGAAGCATTCCGATCTTTGGTGTGTGCCTGGGGCATCAGTCCATTGGACAAGCGTTTGGCGGCAATGTCATTCGTGCGGAGCGCATGATGCACGGCAAAACATCCGAGATGCACCACAATGGGACATCGGTATTTGCCGGATTGCCATCTCCATTCACAGCTACCCGTTACCACTCCCTGATTATCGAGCGCAGCAGCTTGCCTGACTGCCTGGAGATTACAGCGGAGACAGCTGAAGGTGAGATTATGGGTTTGCGTCACAAAGAATATGCGATTGAAGGTGTTCAGTTCCACCCGGAATCCATTATTACAGACCATGGTCATCAGATGCTTCGTAACTTTTTGTCCCAACAAGTGAAGGTATAACATGCAATATGCCGCGATAAATGGAGAGTTGGTCAATATGGCGGCGGCCGTGGTTCCTGTAACGGATCACGGCTTTTTGTACGGACTGGGACTGTTTGAGACGTTCCGGACGTATCGAGGTGTCCCATATCTGTTGGAACGGCATCTGGAGCGCATGGCCTCGGGTTGTAAGGAACTTGGCATTCCTTTTAGAACGACCGCGGCAGAGGTGACGGATTGGATTCAACGTTTGATGAATGCGAACGGACTTCAGGATGCCTACGTGCGTTACACGGTATCAGCGGGTGAAGCGCCGCTAGGCCTACCTTCTGGTGATTATTCGAAGCCGAATCATATTGTACTGGCAAAAGCATTACCTGAACCTTCTCCCTCTTTATATGAGAATGGCAAAATGCTTCAACGGTTGTCTACACCTCGCAATACGCCCGAAGGAGAAGTTCGGTTCAAGTCGCTGCAATACATGAACAGCATTCTGGCGAAACGGGAGCTTAATGGATACGGGCAGCATGTGCAGGGTGCAGAAGGGCTACAATTAACCCGGGATGGTCATATAGCGGAAGGGATCGTCAGTAATGTGTTTTGGGTACGGGAAAATGTACTCTACACGCCAGCACTCTCAACCGGCATTCTGCCGGGCATCACTAGAGCTGTGGTACTTGAGATCGCCACGCAGCAAGGAATTGCCTGCATAGAAACGTTAGCTGCCTGGGAGGATCTCCTGCAAGCAGATGAAATATTTCTAACAGGCTCGGTGGCCGAACTGGTTCCGGTGACAACTCTGCGGGATCAGGATGGAGCCGAAACAATAATCAGCAACGGACATATAGGCCCGGTTACAGCAGTCCTTCTGGGTATGTACCGGCAGAAAGCGGGGTATACTTCATGACACTTACACCGATCATCTATGAACGGAAATATGCATGGGGGCCAGCTGAATTAAAGCTGGGTACAAGAACACAGATTATGGGCATTCTTAACGTCACGCCTGACTCATTTTCAGATGGCGGACGTTATACCAACGTGGAGCGGGCGGTTGCCCATGCCAAGCAGATGATGGAGGATGGAGCGGACTTGATTGATATCGGCGGGGAGTCTACCCGGCCAGGTTCAGATGTCGTGAGCGCCGATGAAGAGCTTAGCCGGATCATTCCGGTTATTGAAGCATTGCATCAGCAAGCCCCGCATATTCCAATATCCGTAGACACGTATAAGGCCGATGTTGCGCGTCAAGCTATTCTAGCCGGTGCCCATATCATTAATGATGTGTGGGGTGCCAAGGCAGATCCAGATATGGCCCGCACGGCAGCAGAGCTGGGGTGTCCCATCATTCTGATGCATAATCGGCAGGAGCGAAACTATACCGATTATCTGAGTGATGTCGTCAGTGATTTGCAGGAGAGCATACAGATTGCATTAACAGCCGGCGTGAAAGCAGACCAAATTATCCTGGACCCGGGCATTGGTTTTGTGAAGGATCTCGGAGAAAATCTGAAGCTCATGTCATCGCTCGGTTTGCTCAATGAAATGGGATATCCCGTTCTGCTAGCCACCTCACGCAAAAGATTCATCCAGAACACTCTGGATGTCGGGGCGGATGATGCGTTGGAAGGAACGGCTGCGACCGTTGCATTTGGCATTGCCCAAGGGTGCCAGATGGTTCGGGTTCATGATGTGAAGCCGATTCGGCGGACGGCAGACATGTGTGATGCCATGTTGTATGCTTCTCCGGGTATACGGAGGAAATAATGCTGGCGGGTCCCTGGTGACCTGGCCAGTGGAAGCGTAGCGTTTTTCAAAGGCGAAGCTAAGGGATAACTTCAAATAGATTAAAATTTCAATATATATAGAGGGTAGGCGGATCGTATGGATAGAATGGTATTGCATCGTATGGAGTACTACGGATATCATGGTGTTTTTGCAGAAGAACGGAAGCTTGGGCAGCGGTACTATATTGATCTGGAGATTGATATGGACCTGGGTGAGGCCGGACGTAACGATGATCTGACCAAAACGATTAATTATGCGGAGATCCATGAGCTGGTAAAACAGATTGTTGAGAATAAATCATTCCAGTTAATTGAAGCTTTGGGCGAACATATTGCATCTTCTTTACTAGACACTTATACTATTATCAATGCATTGACAGTCAAGGTGACGAAGCCACATCCGCCATTCGATATTCATTTTGAGGGCGTAACGGTAGAGCTTCGCCGCACAAGAAAGTGAGAACCGATCATGATTGCACATTCGACCTCTGAATTCTCAGAGGCTTATATTGCTTTAGGGGCCAATTTGGGTGACCGGGAACAGACGCTATTTGAAGCATTGTCTTTGCTGGATGAACACCCTCATATATCCGTTCTGCGTTGTTCTGCACTATATGAGACGGAGCCTGTAGGATATGTAGATCAGCCTGCGTTTCTGAATATGGCAGTCGCCGTACAGGTGATGCTGACACCAGAGCAATTGCTCACGGAATTACTGGATATCGAGAACCGGCTCGGACGTGTTCGTGATATTCGCTGGGGACCGCGCACCGTTGATCTGGATCTGCTCTGGATGCAAGGTGAGACGCGAGATACCGAATTACTTCAATTGCCTCATCCCCGTATGGGAGAACGCGCTTTTGTACTGGTGCCACTGTCGGATATCGTGCCGGAAGGCGAGATTTCAGGTTTGTATACCTTTGTACACTCATCGTTGTCTGTACTGGATGGAAAGGATGGAATACAGCTTTGGAAAACATGCAATTGGCCAATCGAATCCGGGCATTCCGGAAGCTGAAAGGTTTAACACAACATGAACTTGCGGCCGAGACCGGCATCTCGCTGGCCATTCTGGGAACCATTGAACGGGGAAACCGTAAGGTATCACAGCAAGAGCTTGATCGAATTGCTGGTGTGCTGGCAATCAGTATCGAGGAGTTGCAGGGCAACTAGGACTGTTTCGGTTTCGTCATGTTACAACAACCAAGACACTGATCGAACTTAATATCGTGATATATACAGAATTAAAAAAGGAGTGGAACGACTACCGTGCTTAACATTGGTGGCATTGAAATGAAAAACCAGGTCGTACTTGCGCCGATGGCTGGCGTATGTAATCCGGCTTTTCGTTTGATCGCAAAAGAATTCGGAACAGGCCTCGTATGCGCGGAGATGGTGAGTGGCAAAGCCATTGTCCATGGCAACCAGCGTACACGTGAGATGTTGTTCGTAGATGAGCGTGAGAAACCGCTGAGCCTTCAGATTTTTGGGGGAGATCGTGATTCCCTCGTAGAAGCAGCCAAAATCGTGGACCAAGAAACCAATGCAGACATCATCGACATTAACATGGGATGCCCCGTGCCAAAAGTGACGAAATGTGATGCAGGCGCACGCTGGTTACTTGATCCGAAAAAAATCTATGAGATGGTATCCGCTGTAGTGGACGCAGTTGAGAAGCCGGTGACGGTCAAGATGCGCATCGGCTGGGATAACGAACATATCTTTGCGGTGGAGAATGCGCTCGCGGTTGAACGTGCGGGTGGACAGGCGGTAAGTGTACACGGACGCACGCGTGAGCAACTCTATACAGGTACAGCTGACTGGTCACATATCAAAGATGTAAAAGAGGCTGTCTCTATTCCGGTGATCGGCAATGGTGATGTCCATACACCAGAGGATGCACGCCGTATGCTGGATGAAACGGGTTGTGACGGAGTTATGATTGGGCGTGCCGCCCTGGGTAACCCCTGGATGCTGTATCGTACCATTCAATACTTAAGCACGGGTGAATTGCTTCCTGACCCGAATGGCGAAGAGAAGATCCGTGTTGCCATCCTGCATATGGATCGACTGATCGCATTGAAGAATGAGACAGTTGCCGTACGCGAGATGCGCAAACATCTGGCTTGGTATTTGAAAGGCTTGAAAGGATCAGCTCGCATCAAGGACGTTATTATGGAAGGTACCAAGCGGGATGAGATGGTACAGATTCTGGAGAACTTTGTGAGTCAGCTGAAAAGCGAAGGTAATTTGGAGTCAGAACCGGTAATCGCCGGAAATGCATCTTAATTATAAACGCATCTGTAAAACGTTTACACCTATAGGGGGCGTAACATTGACTTTTCGAGATCGTTCCCCTATAATTTCTCAGTATAAATTCGCCATGTGCGTTAATAAGGCTATAGCATCAGGAGGAATATTCTATTTCTCTGGAGAACTTCATATAGTTTTGAAGATGTATGCGGGCGGAGCTCTGTAACAAGCACTGATTCCGTTGCCGTACAATCAAATTTATTCCCATGACAGGAGAATCGGTTGAGATGAGCGACAAGGAAGTTATCCTTACACCAGAAGGACTCAAGAAGCTGGAAGAAGAATTGGAAACATTGAAATCAGTGAAGCGCCGCGAAGTGGCTGAACGGATTAAGGTAGCCATCGGGTATGGAGATATCAGTGAAAACTCTGAATACGAAGACGCGAAGAATGAGCAAGCTTTCATTGAAGGACGTGTAATCACGTTGGAGAAATTGCTTCGTAACGCGCGGATTATTAACAGCGACGAGATCGATACCGATGCCGTAAGCGTGGGTGCAACCGTCACTGTAGAAGATCTGGAATTTGGTGACATCACGGAATATACGATTGTAGGTACTGCGGAGGCAGACCCGCTTCAGAACAAGATATCGAATGAGAGTCCTGTAGGTAAAGCGATTCTCGGCAAGAAAAAAGGTACAGTGGTTGATGTAAGTGTGCCTGCTGGCGTAATTCAATATAAAATTATGGACATTAAAAAGCTATAGCAACGAAGCAGTTGGGCGCGGTAAACAAAAGCTTCCTTAGGGAAGCTTTTTCAACATTAGAGGAAAAACGCCTCTCGCGATGCCTGCAATGTAAATAAGGAGATGAATACAGATCATGACGGATGAAGTCTTGAATCAGGAAACCGAACTTAGCGAGCTTTTACAAATTCGCCGTGACAAATTGGACGAGCTCCGCAAATTGGGAATCGACCCTTTTGGCCAAAAATACGTACGTACCGAAGAAGCCGGCTCCATTCTGAAGAAGTATGAAGAACTGACCAAGGAAGAGCTGGAAGAGAAGCACATCGAAGTCAGTATTGCCGGACGGATTATGGCGAAGCGGGGAATGGGTAAAGCAAGCTTCGCACATATTCAGGACCTGAGCGGCAGAATCCAGATCTATGTTCGTCAGGATAGCGTGCCTGAAGACAAGTATGCGGCATTTAGCCTGCTGGACCTTGGCGATATCGTTGGGGTAACGGGAGTGATCTTTAAGACCAAAACAGGTGAAACTTCTGTCAAAGTGAAAGATCTTGAAGTGCTGTCCAAATCGCTCTATCCGCTTCCGGATAAATTCCATGGTCTCACCGACGTAGAGCTGCGTTACCGCCAGCGTTATGTTGACCTGATTATGAGCCCGGACGTACAACAGACCTTTATCGCACGTTCCAAAATCATTCAATCGATGCGTCGTTACCTGGATTCCCTTGGATATCTGGAAGTGGAAACACCTACGTTGCATACGATCGCAGGAGGAGCGGCAGCACGTCCGTTCATCACACATCACAATGCGCTGGATATGGAACTGTACATGCGGATTGCGATTGAACTTCACCTGAAACGTCTGATTGTTGGCGGGCTGGAGAAGGTATATGAGATCGGCCGTGTATATCGGAATGAAGGTATGTCCACACGTCACAATCCGGAGTTCACCATGATTGAATTGTATGAGGCATATGCCGACTACAAGGATATTATGCAATTGACGGAGAACCTGGTTGCTCATATTGCACAGGAAGTACTGGGTACGCAAGTGATCCAGTATGGAGATTATGAAGTGGATCTTACGCCGCAGTGGCGCCGTGTTACGATGGTGGATGCAGTTAAGGAAGTTGTGGGTGTAGACTTCTCCGTACACATGACGGATGAGGAAGCACATAACTTGGCGAAGGAACATAAGGTTCCGGTTGAGAAACATATGACATTTGGTCATATCCTGAACGCGTTCTTTGAAGAGTTTGTAGAAGAGACGTTGATTCAACCGACGTTCATCATGGGACATCCTCTTGAAATCTCACCACTGGCGAAGAAAAATGATGTAGATCCACGCTTCACGGATCGCTTCGAATTGTTCATCGTTGGACGCGAGCATGCCAATGCCTTCACAGAGCTGAATGATCCAATCGATCAGCGTCAGCGCTTTGAAGCACAGATGCTGGAGAAAGAACATGGGAACGACGAAGCTCATGAGATGGATGACGACTTCATCCGTGCGCTCGAATATGGTATGCCACCAACAGGCGGATTGGGAATCGGGGTTGATCGTCTGATCATGCTGCTTACTAACTCCCCGTCGATTCGTGACGTACTGCTCTTCCCACACATGCGTCCTCGTACGCAAGATTAAATAAGGAACGTAGAATACGTTCATAATAGAAGAGGAACCTGCCGTTCAGTATCATGCTGGGGCAAGTTCCTCTTTAGGTTTACATAGACGCTAAAATAAAGTTTGTCAGAAGGCCCTTGCTCACAGTGCACCATTAGGGTAACACCGCGTCTTGAATTTGTAAGATTACCTGTTCGTATTTTTGTTAAAAGAGGTGCCCTTCATGAAGTTCAGGCTTCACTTTGCCAAATTCTTATCTCCTCCGTTAATTCTGGTGGGTGGTTTTATGCTTATCATTGCGATGGGAACGGTGCTTCTCATGTTGCCCATCTCCAACCAAAGCGGTATGCATTTGGCATTTATTGATGCGCTCTTTACATCAACCTCTGCCGCTTGTGTGACTGGACTTGTCGTTGTGGATGTAGGGACGACCTTTAATTTGTTTGGTCAGATCGTCATTATGGTATTAATGCAGCTTGGTGGACTCGGCTTCATGACTATGGCTACTCTCTTTGCGCTAGTGTTGGGCAAACGAATCTCGCTCAAGGACAGGCTGTTGCTCAAAGAAGCCATTAATGCAGACAGTATGGAAGGGATAGTACGCATTATCCGCAAAGTGTTGATTTTCTCCTTTACCATTGAAGGGGTGGCTGCCGTCATACTGGCGCTGCGCTGGGCAACGGAGATGTCATTTGGTCAGGCTATATACTATGGAATATTCCATTCCGTTTCCCTGTTTAATAATGGCGGATTTGATCTGTTCGGCAACAGCTTCCAATACTACACCGGAGACTGGCTATTCAATGTGACTGCTTCTGTGCTCGTTATCTCTGGTGGACTTGGATTTGTAGTATTGAATGACTTGTTTGAGTATCGCAAACGTCGCCGTCTGTCTCTTCAGTCCAAACTGGTGCTGTCTGTATCCGGAGGACTGATTGGTATAGGAGCGATTGTGTTGTTTGTTTTCGAATTCACCAATGGACATACACTGGCTTCACTTACCTGGAGCGAGAAGATCTATGCGTCCTTCTTCCAGTCTGTCTCTACACGTTCGTCGGGAACAAGTACAATCGATATCACGGAGATGAGGCAGGCTACCCAATTTTTCTTCATTCTGCTGATGTTCATCGGCGCTTCCCCGGGATCGACCGGGGGTGGGATCAAGACGACTACATTCCTGATCATGATTGGTGCAGTGTATGCCATGATTCGGGGGAATAAGGATATTGTGTTTTTCCGTCAGCGTGTTCCGAAAGAACTGCTAATGAGGGCGCTGACCATTATTATGGTTTCTCTGATCATATTCATGATCGTGGTGATGCTTCTGCTTACGACAGAGGATGCGCCGTTCCTTTCACTGATGTTTGAAGCTGCATCCGCAATCGGTACTGTGGGTCTTTCTGTGGGAGTGACTGATGAGTTGACCAATTGGGGAAAAATCATTATTACCTTTACCATGTTTGTAGGTCGGATTGGGCCATTAACCATCGCGTATGCCCTTCGTCCGCGCAAAGAGAAGAAACTGTATCGTCATCCGGAAGGCCGGATCATTATCGGATAAAAAGAAAAACCGTCAGACATTCAGAACTAACTCCTGTTATCGTAACGGGCCTTAGTCACAACGAATGTGCTGCGGTTTTTTTGGTTTAACGACACAAGGAAGCAAGATGTAAGGTGAGAACATCATCCATGAGCCTGCCATTCATCTGATCTGGTCTAAGCACGGTATGGATACCCAAGCCATCCACCAGTGCATACAATCTTTCGATCTCCAGTTCTTTGTCCAGATCAGGTTTGGAGAGATCGAGTTTAATCAAGTAGGTGATAACAGAACCTACAGCTTTTCTAAGTTCATCATATACGGTATTAGCAAGTCCCTTGAGTGTAGGATCGGTTTTCGATCTGGCTGTAAAAGCGTACCATACCTCCATTTCGGCCAGCTTTTCTTCCGTGTTTGGTAAGAACTCGAGCAATAAGCATTTCATATTGTCCATGGGAGAGCCAGTGAAAGACATTTGTTGGACTCGCTGAGACACTCGTTCAGATACCAAATTCATAGCATATAGTAGTAATTCCGATTGAGTAGAAAAGTAGTGACGCATCGAACCGACCGAAACTCCAGCTTCTTCAGCGATATTCCGAACAGAGGCTTGTTCCATACCATCTCTCCGTATAATACGCCATGCTGCCTCGGCTACGAGCATACGCTGTTTATCGTGATCAACAATTTTAGGCATAGGCATATTATATCACTGTTGATTATTATAGTACACACGTGCTAAATTAAATCTAATACATTTGTATCAAAAAAGGAGAGGCTGAAATGATTGGTTATTTCATTATAGGTTGTGAGATCGCCTTTTGGGTGTTTGTGTTCACGGGTCTGAGTGTCAGGTATCTCCTTGGCATGAAGCGGTTAGGTATCGGTTTGTTAATGGCGACGCCGGTTATAGATCTGTTATTGCTGGTAGCTACAGTTATGGATCTACAGCGAGGAGCTACAGCAAGTTTGATTCATGGCATAGCTGCGGTGTATATAGGAGCAAGCATTGCTTATGGTCATCAGATGATCGCTTGGGCGGATCGATATTTCTTATATTGGTTCAAGGGTGCAGAGAATCCTCGCAGCAACAAGTTATATGGTAGAGAACATGCGAGTCGTGAGCGTAGTGGATGGTTTAGACATCTATTGGCTTGGGCTATAGGAAGTGCTTTTCTATTCGCCATGATATGGTGGATCGGAGATGCTGAACGTACAGCTGCCTTCAATAATCTGATCAGAGTGTGGGGAATGATACTCGGAATCGATTTTCTGATAAGCTTTAGTTATAGTTTATGGCCAAGAAAGGTTCCTGTTAGGAATGTTAAACATTAAAAAGCTGGGTGAGCGTGCATACGAACTGGCTAAGTTGGGAGAATCCCGTATGTACGCCCCGCATTAAATCAAACCGATTGTTAATATAAGATTCAAAAAAAGACTTGCAATGCAAATCTGTACATGGTATATTCTAATTCCGGCCAAGAAAACACAGTTTACACGGTGCGGCAAGCGAATGAAATAAGCTTCGAAAGAAACTTAAAAAAAGAGCTTGCAAAGTTGGTTCGGATGTGATAAGATATAAAAGTTGCTGAGGAGAACAACGCTCGGTAACAAAATAAGTTTGATCTTTGAAAACTGAACAACGAGTGAGTAAACATTCTGCTTGCAGAATGAACGCAAAAGTTTGAGACAAGCCTTGGCTTGGATCGACTGGAGCACAAATGAGATTTTTAATCTCGTCAGATTCAAAATGAGCTTATCGCTCTTTTCAATACTTTATTGGAGAGTTTGATCCTGGCTCAGGACGAACGCTGGCGGCATGCCTAATACATGCAAGTCGAGCGGAGTTGATAGGAAGCTTGCTTCCTTGATACTTAGCGGCGGACGGGTGAGTAACACGTAGGCAACCTGCCCTCAAGTTTGGGACAACTACCGGAAACGGTAGCTAATACCGAATAGTTGTTTTCTTCGCCTGAAGGAAACTGGAAAGACGGAGCAATCTGTCACTTGGGGATGGGCCTGCGGCGCATTAGCTAGTTGGTGGGGTAACGGCTCACCAAGGCGACGATGCGTAGCCGACCTGAGAGGGTGATCGGCCACACTGGGACTGAGACACGGCCCAGACTCCTACGGGAGGCAGCAGTAGGGAATCTTCCGCAATGGGCGAAAGCCTGACGGAGCAATGCCGCGTGAGTGATGAAGGTTTTCGGATCGTAAAGCTCTGTTGCCAGGGAAGAACGCTTGGGAGAGTAACTGCTCTCAAGGTGACGGTACCTGAGAAGAAAGCCCCGGCTAACTACGTGCCAGCAGCCGCGGTAATACGTAGGGGGCAAGCGTTGTCCGGAATTATTGGGCGTAAAGCGCGCGCAGGCGGTCATTTAAGTCTGGTGTTTAATCCCGGGGCTCAACCCCGGATCGCACTGGAAACTGGGTGACTTGAGTGCAGAAGAGGAGAGTGGAATTCCACGTGTAGCGGTGAAATGCGTAGATATGTGGAGGAACACCAGTGGCGAAGGCGACTCTCTGGGCTGTAACTGACGCTGAGGCGCGAAAGCGTGGGGAGCAAACAGGATTAGATACCCTGGTAGTCCACGCCGTAAACGATGAGTGCTAGGTGTTAGGGGTTTCGATACCCTTGGTGCCGAAGTTAACACATTAAGCACTCCGCCTGGGGAGTACGGTCGCAAGACTGAAACTCAAAGGAATTGACGGGGACCCGCACAAGCAGTGGAGTATGTGGTTTAATTCGAAGCAACGCGAAGAACCTTACCAGGTCTTGACATCCCTCTGATCGATGCAGAGATGTATCTTTCCTTCGGGACAGAGGAGACAGGTGGTGCATGGTTGTCGTCAGCTCGTGTCGTGAGATGTTGGGTTAAGTCCCGCAACGAGCGCAACCCTTATATTTAGTTGCCAGCACTTCGGGTGGGCACTCTAGATAGACTGCCGGTGACAAACCGGAGGAAGGTGGGGATGACGTCAAATCATCATGCCCCTTATGACCTGGGCTACACACGTACTACAATGGCCGGTACAACGGGCTGCGAAATCGCGAGATGGAGCCAATCCCAACAAAGCCGGTCTCAGTTCGGATTGCAGGCTGCAACTCGCCTGCATGAAGTCGGAATTGCTAGTAATCGCGGATCAGCATGCCGCGGTGAATACGTTCCCGGGTCTTGTACACACCGCCCGTCACACCACGAGAGTTTATAACACCCGAAGTCGGTGGGGTAACCGCAAGGAGCCAGCCGCCGAAGGTGGGATAGATGATTGGGGTGAAGTCGTAACAAGGTAGCCGTATCGGAAGGTGCGGCTGGATCACCTCCTTTCTATGGAGAATCGTTTCCTGCAACGGAAACATTCAAAACTGCAGCTTAGCTGCAAAACACTCACTCGTTGCTCAGTTTTGAGAGCTCAAACTCTCAAACAGCTTGCTTTTGCATGGAGCTTGTTCTTTGAAAACTAGATATCGAAACGAAACAAACGCGAATTAGAACATTCCTTTTTAGCTGAACTTGTGTTAAACAAGTTTCAATAAAAACGGTAGATTGCACGTACGATGGTATCGAATGGGAGTGACTTTTGGCTTTGCGCAAGCAAACCAAGGAAAGCGAGCAGTCGAAACCGGAGCACGAGGTTAAGCTACTAAGAGCACACGGAGGATGCCTAGGCGCTAGGAGCCGATGAAGGACGTGGCGAACAACGAAACTGCCTCGGGGAGCTGTAAGCAAGCTTTGATCCGGGGGTGTCCGAATGGGGAAACCCAGCTGGGGTAATTTCCAGTTACTCATAACTGAATACATAGGTTATGTAGAGGCATACCAGGGGAACTGAAACATCTAAGTACCCTGAGGAAGAGAAAACAATAGTGATTCCGTCAGTAGCGGCGAGCGAACGCGGAGAAGCCCAAACCAAAGAGCTTGCTCTTTGGGGTTGTGGGACGTCTCACATGGAGTTACAAAGGAACCGGTTAAGCGAAGAGGTCTGGAAAGGCCCGCCAAAGAAGGTAAAAGCCCTGTAGTTGAAAGTCTGTTCCCTCCGAGACGGATCCCGAGTAGTGCGGGGCACGTGAAACCCCGTATGAATCCGGCAGGACCATCTGCCAAGGCTAAATACTTCCTAGCGACCGATAGTGAAGCAGTACCGTGAGGGAAAGGTGAAAAGCACCCCGGAAGGGGAGTGAAATAGAACCTGAAACCGTGTGCTTACAAAAAGTCAGAGCCCGTTTTAGGGGTGATGGCGTGCCTTTTGTAGAATGAACCGGCGAGTTACGTTCCCGTGCAAGGTTAAGGTGAAGAGCCGGAGCCGCAGCGAAAGCGAGTCTGAATAGGGCGACTGAGTACGTGGACGTAGACCCGAAACCGGGTGATCTACCCCTGTCCAGGGTGAAGGTGCGGTAACACGCACTGGAGGCCCGAACCCACGCATGTTGAAAAATGCGGGGATGAGGTGGGGGTAGCGGAGAAATTCCAATCGAACTCGGAGATAGCTGGTTCTCCCCGAAATAGCTTTAGGGCTAGCCTCGGAAAACAGAGTCGTGGAGGTAGAGCACTGATTGGGTGCGGGGCCCGCAAGGGTTACCAAGCTCAGTCAAACTCCGAATGCCATAGACTTACTTCCGGGAGTCAGACAGTGAGTGCTAAGATCCATTGTCAAAAGGGAAACAGCCCAGACCATCAGCTAAGGTCCCCAAGTGTGTGTTAAGTGGGAAAGGATGTGGAGTTGCACAGACAACCAGGATGTTGGCTTAGAAGCAGCCACCATTGAAAGAGTGCGTAATAGCTCACTGGTCGAGTGACTCTGCGCCGAAAATGTAACGGGGCTAAACACACCACCGAAGCTATGGCTTGATGCTTTGCATCAGGGGTAGGGGAGCGTTGTATAAGGGTTGAAGGTGTACCGTAAGGAGCGCTGGACATTATACAAGTGAGAATGCCGGTATGAGTAACGAAAAGATCAGTGAGAATCTGATCCGCCGAAAGCCTAAGGGTTCCTGAGGAAGGCTCGTCCGCTCAGGGTAAGTCGGGACCTAAGGCGAGGCCGAAAGGCGTAGTCGAAGGACAACAGGTCGAAATTCCTGTACCACCGTAAGCCGTTATGAGCAATGGGGGGACGCAGTAGGGTAGTGACGCGGACTGATGGATGTCCGTCTAAGCAGTGAGGCTGATGTGTAGGCAAATCCGCACATTGTAAGGCTGAGCTGTGATGGGGAGCGAAAATTGTAGTAGCGAAGGTCATGATCTCACACTGCCAAGAAAAGCCTCTAGCCAGGTGATGGTGCCCGTACCGCAAACCGACACAGGTAGGCGAGAAGAGTATTCTAAGGCGCGCGGAAGAACTCTCGTTAAGGAACTCGGCAAAATGACCCCGTAACTTCGGGAGAAGGGGTGCCCCGGTAGTGTGAATAGCACGAGGGGGCCGCAGTGAAAAGGCCCAAGCGACTGTTTAGCAAAAACACAGGTCTGTGCGAAGCCGTAAGGCGAAGTATACGGGCTGACGCCTGCCCGGTGCTGGAAGGTTAAGGGGAGTGGTTAGGGAGTAATCCCGAAGCTGTGAACCGAAGCCCCAGTAAACGGCGGCCGTAACTATAACGGTCCTAAGGTAGCGAAATTCCTTGTCAGGTAAATTCTGACCCGCACGAATGGCGTAACGACTTGGGCGCTGTCTCAACGAGAGATCCGGTGAAATTTTAATACCTGTGAAGATGCAGGTTACCCGCGACAAGACGGAAAGACCCCATGGAGCTTTACTGCAGCTTGATATTGAATTTGGGTACGATCTGTACAGGATAGGTGGGAGCCTTTGAAGCATGAGCGCCAGCTTGTGTGGAGGCAACGTTGGGATACCACCCTGATCGTATCTAGGTTCTAACCTGGTACCGTAATCCGGTGCGGGGACAGTGTCAGGTGGGCAGTTTGACTGGGGCGGTCGCCTCCTAAAGAGTAACGGAGGCGCCCAAAGGTTCCCTCAGAATGGTTGGAAATCATTCGAAGAGTGCAAAGGCATAAGGGAGCTTGACTGCGAGACCTACAAGTCGAGCAGGGACGAAAGTCGGGCTTAGTGATCCGGTGGTACCGCATGGAAGGGCCATCGCTCAACGGATAAAAGCTACCCTGGGGATAACAGGCTTATCTCCCCCAAGAGTCCACATCGACGGGGAGGTTTGGCACCTCGATGTCGGCTCATCGCATCCTGGGGCTGAAGTAGGTCCCAAGGGTTGGGCTGTTCGCCCATTAAAGCGGTACGCGAGCTGGGTTCAGAACGTCGTGAGACAGTTCGGTCCCTATCTGTCGTGGGCGTAGGAAATTTGAGAGGAGCTGTCCTTAGTACGAGAGGACCGGGATGGACGTACCGCTGGTGTACCAGTTGTTCCGCCAGGAGCACCGCTGGGTAGCTATGTACGGACGGGATAAACGCTGAAAGCATCTAAGCGTGAAGCCCCCCTCAAGATGAGATTTCCCAGTATGTAAGACCCCTTGAAGACGACGAGGTAGATAGGCTGGGGGTGGAAGTGCAGCAATGCATGGAGCTGACCAGTACTAATCGGTCGAGGGCTTATCCAATAGCAAGTTGTAATTCGCATGTTTCGTTTCGAATCTAGTTTTCAGAGAACAACTCTGAAATGTAAGCTACGCGTTTGGTGGCGATGGCGGAGGGGTTCCACACGTACCCATCCCGAACACGACCGTTAAGCCCTCTAGCGCCGATGGTACTTGGACCGCAGGGTCCTGGGAGAGTAGGACGCCGCCAAGCAAAGAACCACTGCCGATGTTATTCGGTGGTGGTTTTTATTATATAGTTATATTATGCAGTATGGGATTAAAATACAGATTGAATTAGGTAATTTATCAGCACAATAGTATGTATAAAAGTAACGTTATTCGATAAGAATTGACGTTTTTTTGCGTAATAACTAGACTTGTCCGCTCTGGAAAAACAGTTGTGTTCATCAGGCAATACACCTGATATAACCAAGTACTTTTCCTTGACAGTCTAAATATCGCTTTGCTAAGATGGCAATAATAAATTTTTCAGAAAACGTATTTTCGGCGTAAAATACAGCCTGGAATCTTCGGGTTTTGGACCGTAAAGCTGAGCAAACATAAGGAGGAACACTTGCGTGTGGGAAGATAAATTTGGTAAGGAAGGCCTCACCTTTGATGATGTATTGCTAGTGCCACGGAAATCCGAGACACTGCCTAAAGAAGTAGATGTATCTATTCGTTTGAGCGATACTGTAAAGCTAAATATTCCTTTGATCAGTGCGGGTATGGATACGGTAACTGAAGCGACCTTGGCTATTGCGATTGCACGTGAAGGCGGTATCGGTATTATCCATAAAAATATGTCGGTTGAACAACAGGCAGAAGAAGTAGATCGTGTTAAACGTTCGGAGAGTGGTGTTATTACGAATCCATTCTCACTGACTGCAGATCATCTGGTATCTGATGCGGAAGCAGTAATGGCGAAATATCGGATCTCCGGTGTACCTATTATTGAAGGAGATCAGAAGCTGGTTGGTATTTTGACCAACCGCGATTTGCGTTTTATCCATGATTACGGCATCAAAATTAGCGAAGTCATGACTCGTGAGAATCTGGTCACCGCTCCTGTTGGCACCACATTACAAGAAGCTGAGGGTATCCTTCAGAAGCACAAGATTGAGAAACTTCCATTAGTTGATGAGACAAACACATTGAAAGGTCTTATCACGATTAAAGATATTGAGAAAGCCATTCAATTCCCTCATGCAGCCAAAGACGCTCAAGGACGTTTGTTGGTTGGTGCAGCGATTGGTATTTCCAAAGATACATTTGAACGTGCAGATGCTTTGGTACAAGCTGGTGTCGATCTGATTACGGTAGACTCGGCGCACGGACACCACATCAATATCATTGAAGCTGTACGTCAGCTTCGTGAACGTTTCCCTACCCTGACCATCGTTGCAGGTAACGTTGCTACTGGCGCAGCCACTCGTGATCTGATCGAAGCAGGGGCTTCGGTAGTCAAAGTGGGTATTGGTCCAGGTTCGATATGTACAACACGTGTAATCGCTGGTATTGGTGTACCTCAAGTAACTGCAGTCTACGACTGTGCAACAGTGGCACGCGAATATGGAGTTCCGATTATCGCGGATGGCGGAATTAAATATTCTGGTGAGATTACGAAGGCACTGGCTGCAGGCGCACACGCGGTGATGCTGGGAAGTTTGTTTGCCGGCACAGCGGAAAGCCCGGGGGAAACTGAAATCTTCCAAGGACGTAGCTACAAAGTTTATCGCGGTATGGGTTCAATGGCTGCAATGAAACAAGGTAGTAAAGATCGTTACTTCCAAGATGATGACAAGAAACTGGTTCCGGAAGGAATCGAAGGTCGTGTCGCTTACAAAGGACCACTGTCTGATACGATCCACCAACTGATTGGTGGTCTGCGTTCGGGTATGGGATACTGTGGTACAAGTAACTTGGAGCAACTTCGTAACGATACAGGCTTTATCCGAATTACAGGTGCGGGACTGCGCGAAAGTCATCCCCATGATGTACAGATTACCAAAGAAGCACCTAACTACTCGTTGTAATCGGAAGAGAGTTAATCATTTCCAAGACAGGCTCGGTGATTTTCACCGGGTCTGTCTTTTTTTGCAGATACCCCTGTGATAGAATAGAACAAGCGGTGACGATCCAAGGGTGGATTAAGGCGTTGCGGCGGCTATTTGACGTGAATCTATGAATATGGTTTTGAAAAGCAAATGCAGTGCCAGAAAAGGCTGCCAGTTAAACAGAAGCGCGGACGTCCTTTTACATAAGCATTTGCAAAATGCGGACTAAGTGACAATCGATAACGAACTTTAGGAGCAATAATATTGCTCGTTCGATACAGCGCATATAGCACACATCTCATACATCAACCACGAGGTTAGGGAACAAGAAAATCGCAGCATAAGCTGCACTGAAGCAATTAATAATGCTTTGGATCGAAGGGAGTATTCATCATTGAAAGCCAAACACATGAATAAAAAGAAACGCCAAATGCTCAAAAAGAGCGTAGCCTCGGTAATGCTAATTAACATGCTTTGCATGTCTGCAGTAATGCCGGTCATGGCTGCTGCCGATAACTCCGGTCAGGTTCTGACTGCTGCGGCAACAACAACGAAGACGGAGAAAGCTGTGCAAGTCCCTGGGGTAGACTCACTTGGGCTTGAAGTTAGATCAGCGGTGCTTATGGAAGCCTCAACGGGACAGATTCTACTAAATGTTGATGCGGATAAAGCGATGCCACCTGCAAGTATGACCAAGATGATGACAGAGTACATTGTCGCAGAACAGGTCAAACAAGGTAAATTCGGCTGGGACGATATTGTAACTGTCAAAAAGAATGCTGCACAAAGTATCGGGTCGCGAATTTTCCTCGCGGAAGGTGACCAGCACACAGTTAAGGATCTCTATATTGCTATGGCTGTTGGCTCTGCCAATGATGCTACGGTTGCTTTGGCTGAACATGTTGCCGGTTCGGAAGAAGCTTTCGTGAAAATGATGAATGATGAAGCGAAGCGTATGGGCATGAAGGATACGTTCTTCATCAACTCTTCCGGTCTGGATCGAGCAGATATGCCTGCCGACTTCCGCCCGGCGGAAGATAAAGAAACAGTAATGTCCGCACTGGATGCAGCGATTCTGTGCAGATATATCATCATGGATCACCCGGACTACAAAGATTTTACAACTATTCAATCCTATAAGTTCCGTCCCAATGATAAAGCCCCAATTATCAATTACAACTGGATGCTGGAAGCGAATAAAAATATAACCAATTTCAAAAGCTATGCCTATGAAGGTCTGGATGGAATGAAAACAGGCCATACCACGAACGCAGGTAATAACTTTACAGGTACAGCAGAACGTAACGGTATGCGTCTAATTAGTGTTGTTATGGGCACAGATTCGGAATCCGCACGTTTCAGAGAAACTAAAAAGGTATTGGACTATGGATTTAACAACTTTGAAGTGAAGCAGGCTGTTGCAGGCAAGACCAAAGTGACGGGCTGGGAAGCGGTACCTTTGAAAAAAGGGAAAGAAACAACGGTTCCTGTTGTAACAGATAATGCGGTAAGTTTCGTTGTTCCCAAAGGTACTCAGAACCTGGATGTGACCTTCAAAGCTAACGTAACTGAGGCTGACAAGCTGGTAGCACCAATCAAGGCAGGTACAAAGGTTGGTACAGTAACGTACACGTATAAAGCAGAAGGAATTGAACCTCAGGAAAAAACAGTGAACTTGATCACAGCTGAAGAGGCTGAAAAAGGCGGATGGTTCCGTTTGTTCTTCCGTGCTGTGAAAGATTTCTTCGTGGATCTCTTTGACGGAATCAAAAATCTCTTTTAGTCTATATTTCCGACCGGATGGATTGTATATTTACAATTTTTCCGGTAAAATATCAAGTTAGAATTCACGTATGATGAAGTAAAAAAGTACAATGTTCGTTTACCATATGCAAGATCGTGGCTGGTAAGAGAAGGGGAATGAGCGTATGAAGATCGGCGTTTTAGCACTTCAAGGAGCTGTAACAGAGCATATTCGAAGTATTGAACGTGCTGGAGCAGAAGGTATAGCTATCAAACAGGTTCAGCAATTGGAGGACTTGGACGGTCTTATCCTTCCTGGCGGGGAAAGCACAACGATCGGTAAACTGATGCGCAAGTATGGGTTTATGGATGCCATTCGCGCGTTTGCTGCTGAGGGCAAACCGGTATTTGGTACCTGTGCTGGCTTGATCGTTATGGCTAAACACATTGCAGGGCAGGAAGAAGCTCATTTGGAGCTAATGGATATGACTGTATCACGAAATGCATTTGGACGGCAGAGAGAAAGTTTTGAGACGGATTTGCCAGTCAAAGGCATTGAGGAAACGGTAAGAGCTGTGTTTATACGGGCACCCTTGATCGAGAGTGTCGGAGACCAGGTCGAAGTTCTCTCCACATACAAGGATGAGATTGTTACTGCTCGTCAAGGGCATTTGCTGGCTTGCTCCTACCATCCGGAATTGACGGATGACTATCGTCTGCATACTTATTTTGTAGACATGGCCAGATCCTACAAACATACGGTAGACTCTAAATAATGCATGATGTACAATCTATGATCTCCCGGTCATCGGATCACTTCCCCAGAAGCCTTGTAAGGCCGCTGGATGGCGGTTGCATCTGAACGGATGCCTGATGTTGCCTGTATCTGCTTCAAAGCGGGAATCGCAGCGGAGGGTGACACCGGGGATATAGGTTGTTTTTTGGGTTACAGGTTCCGATAAGTATATAGTAAGGTATATACAGTAGAGTTTTGAGAATGGATTTAACATAAGGCTTCACGTTGTGAGGTTATTTAGGAGGGGTATATCGTGCTTGATGTGAAAATATTGCGGAATGAGTATGCACGTGTAGAAGAAGCATTGACTAAACGTGGCAAATCGCTGGATCTTATCGCTGGATTTACCGAGATGGATGCCAAGCGTCGGGAATTGCTTCAAGAGAGTGAAACGCTGAAGAGTCGTCGGAATACAGTCTCCGCAGAAGTTGCTAGACTGAAGAAGAATCGTGAGAATGCTGATGATCTGATTGTGGAGATGCGCGATGTCTCTGATCGAATCAAAGCTATGGACGAAGAAGTTCGGGAACTGGAAGTGAAGATCAATGATCTCACAATGGCGATTCCGAACATTCCTAACGAAACGGTACCTACTGGAGCTTCTGAAGACGACAATGTTGAGATTCGTCGTTGGGAAGAGCCGAAGTCATTTACTTTTGCACCGAAAGCACACTGGGAAATTGCGCAGGATCTCGATATTCTTGATTTTGAGGCGGCTGCCAAAGTAACAGGTTCCCGTTTTACCTTTTATAAAGGTCTGGGTGCGCGTCTGGAACGTGCATTGATTAACTTCATGATGGATCTGCACAGTGATCAACATGGATATGAAGAGATTCTGCCTCCATACATCGTTAATCGGGACAGCTTGTTTGGAACAGGTCAACTGCCTAAGTTTGAAGAAGATCTGTTCAAGTTAAAAGATACTGAATATTATCTGATCCCTACTGCTGAAGTTCCAGTAACGAACTACCATCGCGAAGAGATTCTGAATGTAGATCAATTGCCTAAGCACTTTGTGGCATACAGCTCTTGTTTCCGCTCTGAAGCCGGTTCCGCTGGACGGGATACACGTGGATTGATTCGTCAGCATCAGTTTAACAAAGTGGAGCTGCTCAAGCTCTCTACTCCAGAGACTTCGTATGAAGAGCTGGAGCAAATGACTCAAAATGCGGAGCGTGTGCTTCAATTGTTGGGCTTGCCGTATCGCGTTCTGACATTGTGCACGGCTGATATGGGCTTCACTTCAGCTAAAACGTATGATATTGAGGTATGGTTGCCTGAGAGCAATACCTATCGTGAGATTTCTTCGTGCTCCAACTGTGAGGACTTCCAGGCACGTCGTGCCAATATCCGTTTCCGCAGAGAGCCAAAAGCCAAACCGGAATTTGTTCATACATTGAACGGGTCAGGATTGGCCGTTGGACGGACGGTAGCCGCTATCCTGGAGAACTATCAACAGGAAGATGGTACGGTTGTTATTCCTGAAGCATTGCGTCCTTATATGGGTGGCACAAGTGTAATTGCACGTCGCTCTTAAGCGTTAGTTAACCATCCTCATCAAGAGGAATACAAATTCAATCCGTCATTTCTGAATGGCGGATTGGAGTGTTTTGTATAACGGAGGCAGTTGTCTGATACAGGATCATCATTTTTAATATAAAAAAGGTTGCATTATAATGTCGAGATGTGGTATGATACTTTTCGTGGCAAGTTTATAAAAGTTAATTCCCTGGAGAGGTACCGAAGCGGTCATAACGGGGCGGTCTTGAAAACCGTTAGGGGGCAACTCCACGTGGGTTCGAATCCCACCCTCTCCGCCATACTACACTTATAACAAGGACTCGAGCGATCTCGCTCGGGTCCTTTTTTGCGTTGTGAGTTTGTTAAACGTAGTGAGTATACAGGTTGGTGACTGATGTATACGTTGCACAGTACAACGTTATATTTTGAATAAGCTTAATATGTATAAAAACATCCTCATCGCCGCACTTTATAGGAGTGGAGGTGGTAAGATGAACCGCGAGTTAAACATCAATCAGACAGAGCTTGTAGGGGCTTGGCAAGAACGTTTGCCTCAAGTCCTGAATGTTGGAGACCAGGCTCAGGTAATGGCCGATGAAGCCGATCAGCAGGCGATTCGGATACACATTGCTACAGCTGGGCACGAGATGTACTCTTTTGATTTCAAATGTGCATATGTCGATTCCCGTGAAGTCAGCGTACAGCTGATTGATGTGGAACGGGATGGACGAACCACGGATGAGCGTACAGAACCGATTCAGGAACTGGCTCACGATTATACACGGCACATTCATGAATGCGCCCAGTCGTTACAATCCCAGACGAGATAATAGCCTGAAATCTGAAGGAGTGAACTCAATTGACTAAAGCCAAAGCGGGAGTAGACAAAAACCTGCAAAATGTAGTCGATGATCTGGAGCAGCCTGCCGTAAACAGTCATCATGCCCAGCAAATTCAGCAAGATATTAATGATCGCCGTCATCAGGATGCACTGAATCATGACAAAACGGAAGATAGGGACCCATCCCATTCCTAACAATGATGAGGGGGCAATAATATGAGTAAACCAAAAACAATTCCCGTACCGGAAGCGCAAGCATCCGAACAGCATCGTCATTCATCCAAACGCTCTTCCATGCAGGAACCATTATCCGGTTCCAAAAAAGTAAAAAATCAAAATCATGTGGATCATTTGAATCCCCAAGGTTAATAGAAGAAACAGATTCACGCAAAAGTCCCTTGTTACCTAACAGGGGCTTTTTGCGTATTCATACATATATAAAGACAAGGACATGCTTATTCCCAAAGCTGACATAGGTCTTTGTAGCCATTTTAAAGAGGAAAGATCACATTTTTCCCAAATTAGGTTTCGGTATCTGACGATATGGTATATCATTGATATTGAATTACTTTTTTTGGGGTTATCACGAGAGGAGAGAAACAAATGACTAAACGTATGGGGGCGCTTCTTCTTACGTTGCTGTTGACCGTATCTATGGCATTGACAGCATGTAGCAGCAAGCAGGAACCAAAAGAGGCATTGAAGACGGCTGCGGCCAATGCTTCCAAATTGACTTCGTATGAAATGAGTTCCAACTTTACAATTAATGAATTGAGCTATAAACCTGGGGATACTTCACAAACTGATCCTACTATGACTCAGTTTATGAGCATGCTGAAGGATGCTCAGTTGAATGTAACAGGTGTATACCAAAGTGAGCCAATGCAGACCGAGATGACTCTTGGCATCGAGCTTAAAGGTGATATGGGTATGACCTTTAACATTCCAATGGTGATGACGGCAGAGAAACTCTATGTGAAAGTGCCGAATATTCCGTTCTTCCCGATTCCGGAGAACGTTGTAGGCAAATTCCTGGAACTTGACCTGAAAGAACTGGCTGAGCAAGAGGGTACGGAATGGAACCCGGATGCTATGGACGCAGCCAAAACGCAAAAGCTGAGCAACGAAGTCATGGACGCAGTGCTGGGCGAGTACGATCAAGCTAAATTCTTCAAAAATCTAGACACCAAAGATGCACAACTTCCTGAAGGTGTAGATGCGAAGCAGGTTGTACAGTTCTCGGTGAATAATGACAATGTTAAAGAAGCAGTTACTGTACTGGTAACAAAAGCTATGCCTAAAGTATTGGATATTCTGTCCAAAGAGGAATATCGTGAAATGCTGCAAATGGATCAGGCTGATATCGACAAAGCTAAAGAAGATCTGAAGATCACTGAAGCAGATCAGGCTGAAATGGCTAAAGACTTGGACAAATTGAAAGATGTTCTGACAATTAACCAATTCAACATCGATTTCGCATTGGACAAAAACGACTTCCCGGTATATCAAAAGATGGTCGCTGATGTACTGATCAAGCCAGAAGATACAAAAGACGAAGTGAAATTGGCATTTACCGGTTCCAATACGTACACCAAGATTAACGAAAAAGCAGCATTCAAAATCAACATCCCTACTGGCGATGACGTAATTACTATGCAAGAGTTCGAAGAACTGATGAACGCTTCATACGGATACTAATCTCGCTGAGTTCAAACCGTCTGTGATTCAAGTGAGGGATAATCTCCTTCCGCTTGGGTACAGGCGGTTTTTTTTGCTACACAGCGTAAGGGGATATCCGCAAAATAATTGATCTTTGAAGTTGAATCGTGGCTGGTGATCTATACAAATAAAACCGCACCCTCTTCTACATAACTAGAGTAGTGCGGTTTTGTACATTAAATTTTTATATTGTTGAATTGGAAATGCAGACCGTTGTGCGGGGAGCTCCTAAAATTAGTTTGTAAGTTCATCCAAGTCTTCAGCAAGTACAGCGTAGATCTGATGATCCTGATATTTGCCGTTGATCTTGAGCTATTTGCGAGCAGTACCTTCAAACTGGAATCCGTTCTTCTCCAGTACGCGCTGTGAACCTTTGTTGGAGGGCAATACCGCAGCCTGAACCCGATTTAACTTCAGTGCACGGAAACCATAAGCTACGGCCAGTTTAACCGCTGCTGTCATTCGTCCGCCACCCTGATAATCTGGATGGATAAAGTAACCCATATCCGCATAATTGGCAACGCCCAGTACGACATTGTTGATACTTACTTGTCCAATCAGCAGACTGTCTTTAATGGTATAGATTCCAAATTGATATCCTGTACCTTCTTCCGCTGCCTTGACCCGATCCTCAATCCGCCGAGTCTGAGCATCCAGTGTATAGAATTCATCGTCTCGCACGGGTTCTACAGCCTGGTATGGGACGCGTGTGACCTGAATCAGGTCCAGATAGGACTGTGTATCCTGGGGTGTGAGCAACCGAAGGCTTATGCCGTGGGCTGTATCATAGAGTGTTAGTGCCATTACAGCACACTTCCTTTCCGATTGGAATGTCGATATTCAATGATTAGTGTTATTTTTTTCGCAGACGTCTGAAAAATTGAGTTAGCATCGTGGAGCATTCAGGCTGAAGGATATCCGGGATCACCTCAGTGCGATGGTTAAAACGAGGCTCCTGTAGCAGGTTCATCAGTGTACCTGCACAGCCTGCCTTGGGATCAGCCGTTCCATAGATTACGCGGGGGACCCTGGATTGTACAATTGCACCTGCACACATCGGACAAGGTTCCAGTGTGACGTACAGAGAACAATCCAACAAACGCCAAGCTCCGATGGTCTCACTGGCCTGACGAATAGCCACCATCTCTGCATGGGCGGTGGAATCCAGTGTAGTTTCACGCAGATTGTATCCCCGACCGATAATTTGGTTATTTTGTACGATTACAGCTCCAATCGGCACTTCCCCAAGAGCCTCAGCTTTGTAGGCCTCGGCAATGGCCTCCCGCATCCAGTGCTCATGTTGAGCCTCCTCCGATAAATTCCCAAGATAGGGCTGGAGAGAATGGTCAGTCATTACTATATAACTCCTTCCAAAATCGTTTATTCAGCGAACAAGTATTCGGGTTGTTAACATGTTGTGTATAGAATTGTGGATAACCGTGTAGTTGCTCACATAGTTATAAACAAACTATCCACAAGCCTGTGGGTATGTGGATAAATATAGTGATTCATTTCATTGTAGAGTTCGAAAATGCAAAAAACAACGAATTTCGAGCTTTTCAGTCATTCGGTAACTTTTGGGCACAGGTCAATTATCCTTTTCAAAAAGACATACAAGCGTTATGATGGAGATAGGTTTTGCCATATATCGCCAGAGGGTACAAGCCGAGAGGTGAACAAAAAAACTTGTCTATTAAAACGAAATTATCCATGATTATGTCGTGCTCAGTGCTCGTTATTTTAGTGTTGAATATCGCACTGAGTTATTATACTACAGAAGAGAATCTGAGGCAGGACAGTGAAAACAAGATGGTGCTCACTGCAAAGCAGATTGCAATTTCTGTCGAACAGAATCAATACAGTTCGGATTATGTAAAACGGCAGATTGGAAACAATCTGTGGCTTGCTGCTGTCATGGCAGCGGAAGAGTTGGACCCGGATATTAATAATATCACAAATGAAGAACTTGTACGCTTGAGCCAAAAGGTCGGCGTCTCACATATATCGTTAATGGAGCAGACGGATGATGACATCGTTGTTAGCCGCTCTTCGGATCCGAGAGAAATCGGGCTGTCCACCAAATCCATGACCTATTGGTATCAGGCCTTTAAGCAGTTGTTTGAAAAACAACAGGTGACGATTCCCCAAGGGCAGAAGTTGGAGCATTTCTGGTCAGATGGATTCGAATATTCAACCTCCAGTCCTTCGGATATTGATATCTGGGGTTACTACCATGATGGAAAGAGAAACTACATAATCAATCCTTTCTATAATAATACGGAAGTTGATGACTATGTGAAAATCTCTAGTTCGGATGAGATTTTAAATAAAATTCGTGAGGTCAATCCCTCCATTCTGGAGATTACAGGCATCAATCCGTTGACTTTTGGCAGCCCGAACATGGGTGATGACGGAAGAGATTCGAACTTTAGCAAGTTGAATAACAGACCGATTCGTTTTGGTACATACCAGTATGGTTCTACGGATGAGGATCATCGTGCTGTGGTGCGCGCCATTCGAACAGGGCAAAATGTATCTTTTGTCAGTGAAACGCACGAACAGAAGGTATTGAAGAGTTTTATTCCCATATTCACACCCAATCAGTCTTCCTATGTGATCAGTATTGTCATGGACTATAAGCAAATATCCTCCATGGTATCTGAGCAGTTGGTGAGCCATGCCTCCATATCCTTGGTTTTGCTGGAGATCGTGATCTTTGGCAGCTATCTGCTCGCAGGGTATATTACGCGTCCGATCCAATCCATACTGGGCAAAGTGAATGATGTAGCGGAAGGGCACTTTGATTTCCGTCTGAAAGTCCGGAGGAAGGATGAACTTGGTCAACTGGCCAATCGTATTAATGCCATGATTCGTAATCTAGGCCATTATACGAGCCGTCTGAAACAGATGTATGAAGAGAATCGGGCGGTGAAAGAACATCTGGAGTCCATTATCAATCAGACAGCGGATGCCATTCACATTACGGATCTTGAAGGAAAGGTGCTTCGGGTTAACCGGGCATTTGAACAATTATATGGATTTCGAAGTCGTGAAGTGGAAGGTCGTAATCTGAAGATCATCCCGCCAGAAGCAGAAGAAGAAATGAAACGTCAGCATGCCCAACTCGTTGAAGGGATGTCCATTACGTCCAACGAAACCACCTGGATGAAGAAAGACGGGACCCGAGTAGAGGTCAGTGTCAGTACGGCTCCGGTGCGAGACGAGGCTGGAGAGATTACCGCGCTGATTAGCGTCTCCAGGGACATTACAAGTCGTAATCGGATGGAAGAGTTGCTCAGGCGTTCTGAGAAGCTAACAACCGTGGGCCAGCTTGCAGCAGGTGTGGCACATGAGATTCGTAATCCACTGACCACGCTGCGTGGATTCCTACAGTTACAGCAAGAGAGCAACAAGCTGAATCATCGTCATCTGGATCTGATGTTATCGGAGCTGGATCGAATCAACCTTATTGTTGGTGAATTTCTGATTCTGGCAAAACCGCAGGCGGTTCATTTTCAGAATCGGGATATTCGTTTTATTCTTGGCGATGTCATCTCATTACTGGATAGTCAGGCGCATCTGCATGGTGTAGAATTTGTACTGCGTGCCTCATCCGATTCGGCTATGGTACACTGTGAAGAGAACCAATTGAAGCAGGTATTCATCAATTTGCTGAAAAATGGTATGGAGGCCATGCCAAATGGAGGAAGCATCCATATCAAGCTCAAGCATGACGAGCAGTTGAAACGCGTCAGAATTGAGATCAGGGATGAAGGCATTGGTATCCCGGAAGAGATGATGCCCAAGCTTGGGGAGCCTTTCTTTACGAACAAAGAGTCTGGGACAGGGCTTGGCCTGATGGTCAGTCAGCGCATTATTCAATCACATAAGGGCATGATGGATATTAAAAGCATCATGAACAAGGGAACAACGGTTATTATTGAACTGCCTGCATCCGAGCAACAACCGGAAGTTATTGAGGTAGATCAGATAACGGATGAACCATTTACAGATGAAGAGAAATAGATGAGGTGAGATTACCTTTTGCGTATTAATAAATTTATTAGTGAAACAGGTTACTGCTCCCGGCGCGAAGCAGATAAGTTGGTGGATAGTGGTCAGGTAACCATTAATGGAGTTAAGGCTGAACTGGGCAGTCAGGCAGAAGAAGGCGACGATGTACGAATCAACGGCAAGCCAATCAAGGAAAAGAGAAAACACGTATATATCGCGCTGAATAAACCGATCGGGATCACAAGCACAACCGAGCAGCATATTCAGGGCAATATCGTTGATTTTGTCGGACACGATGAACGTATCTTTCCAATTGGGCGCCTGGATAAGGACTCAGAAGGTTTGATCCTGATGACCAATGATGGTGATATCGTTAACCGGATTCTTAGATCAGAAGGACGCCATGAGAAAGAGTATATCGTTACTGTTGATCGATCTGTAACCCCGAGTTTCCTTAGAGGTATGAGCACTGGGGTGAAGATCCTGGGTGAAATGACCCTGCCTTGTACAGTGACCCGGATGACGGATCGAGTATTCCGTATCATCCTGACTGAAGGAAAGAACCGTCAGATTCGGCGGATGTGTAGTGCCTTTGGCTACGAGGTTCGTAAGTTGAAGCGTGTTCGGATCATGAACATTCATCTTGGAGAAATGGCGACAGGTTCATGGAGAGAGCTTACCGCTGCTGAAAAAGCGGAGCTGGGCGGTCTGTTGGACTATTCACTGGAATAGTTGATTCGACTTTGACTAATTAACTGATTGAAGCCCTGCTTTCCGAAAAGGAGCGCAGGGCTTTTTGGTATAGGGTCAATGACGACAGGTGAATCTTGCAAATAGTGTGAAAAAATGTAGAGATAAACCAAAGCATAAGCATTATATAAACCAAAAAGGCCGTTCTCCTTGTACCTGGAGAACGGTCTTTGGTTAATGAATCGCTGCAGGCCGCTAGTTTCCTTCGCCAACGGCTTTTACATTTGTATTGTTACTTTGATACTTCCGAATGATAGATACCTCTACACGGCGATTCTGTGCCCGTCCGGTATTGGTGTCATTGCTGGCAATCGGGTGATACTCTCCATAACCACTTGGTGTGAATTTGGAAGGGTCCAATTGCGTGTTCAGCAACAGGATTTTCAGGAAGTTGAGCGCACGATCTGCGCTTAGATCCCAGTTATCCTTATATTGGTTGTTCGAAATGGGAATATTATCGGTATGACCGGATACAACCACTTCATATTCAGGGAACTCCTGCAGCATGCTTGAGATTGCTTTGGCCAGGGATCGTGATTCAGGCTTCACATCTGCTCGGCCTGAGGAGAACAGGGCGTTATCACTGATGGTGATCTTCAATTCAGACTGATTCAGCTTGGTGTTCAGCTGGTCCGAGAGCCCGTTCTTCGAGATATATTTGTCGAGTCGCTCTTTGAGTTTCTCCAGGTCTTCTTGTTCTTTCTTAGCCATCTGTGCATCTGTAATCTGAGCTGGTGTTTTCTTGGTGATTTCTGTAGGTTCCTGTTTGTTCTTACCCAAATCAGCACCTGGCGTATCCGGATTCATGGACGAATGGTCCAGAATTCCGGAACCTCCATTTAATGCACTGTTTAGTGCGGAAGCCATCTGCTCAAACTTAGCTGCATCGATTGAACTCATGCCGAACAATACAATAAACAGAGCGAGCAACAAGGTCATTAAGTCGGAATAGGGAAGCAACCAGCTCTCGTCTATATGCTCTTCATGTGGTTCGTGCTTCTTAGCCTTTTTCACCTGATGATCCCTCCTTCTCTTCCAGTTGTTTACGTTCGGAAGGTGTCAGGAATACGGATAACTTTTGGTTGATGGCGATGGTGGAGACACCGGATTGTATGGATAACAGTCCTTCAACCATCATCAGCTTGATCTCCATTTCTTGCTTGGACATCCGTTTCAGCTTGTTAGACATCGGGTGCCATAACACGTAACCACTAAATATACCAAGGAGTGTTGCGATAAATGCTGCCGCAATCGCATGGGAGAGTTTCTCCATGTCACTGAGATCGGCAAGTGCTGCGATGAGACCTACAACGGCCCCGAGAACCCCGAGCGTTGGTGCGTACATCCCCGCCTGAGCGAAGATCAAGGCACTGCCACGGTGGCGCTCCTCTGTAGCATGAATATCTTCCATGAGTACATCACTTACAAATTCCTGATCGTTGCCGTCTATAATCATACGCATACCGCCACGAAGGAACTGATCGTCAATCTCTTCTACTTTTGATTCCAGTGCAAGCAAACCTTCACGACGGGTAGTGGAAGCCCAATCCATAAATGTGCCGATCAGGGATACGCGATCAATAAGTACTTGATTTTTGAAAACAATCCCGAAAAGCTTAGGGATTTTTTTAACTTCAGACATCGGAAATGCGATAAAGATGGTTCCTGCCGTACCAACAAAGATAATAATGTAGGCTGCGGGATTGTTAACCAGGTTGATTAAGGGCGCACCCTTCAAGAACATACCAAATACAAGGGAGACCAGCCCCAAAATTAGTCCAATAATCGTTGAAATGTTCATCATACACCTCATCCATGAGATAAAATTGAATCCTTTCAAGCGGCCGTGTTCGGGCTTCCGGACGAATTTTTGGCCGCAATCCGTTCAATGTTAGGCATTCCTTACGGTTGCTAAAACAGTTAAAACGGTCATATATGTATTTATCGACCAGAAGGCCTTTTTTTTTAAGGGCTATTTTCAGGTATAATAAGATCAAATCCGCTCCTTAGGGGCCGAATAGGAGTGAAAAGCCAATGGGCGTAAAGCATGGACGGGATTATGAAGGAATTTTGACAGATCTGACAACGGCAATCGGGCGCATACCGGATCGGTATGTTTTCTTTGAAATGGACTCGGAAGAGTGGGAGAGACTGGCTGCAACTGACCAACTTGAAGTGGATGAGGCATTGGCGGAGGATTTGTTCTATGCGCTGGGCGAGGAGTCTGTTATTCCGGTTGGAAGTGGCGTGGTCATCCATGATAAGGAGCAGCACCGCATTCATATTTTGATCGGGGAAGAAGAGTTGACGTTTGTACCTTTAATTTAGTATGTTTATATGCATTTTCAGGGGTATAAATGGAACTGGAGTTTTCCTCAAAGCCTTATGGTTATTGGTTCTATGCCATGTAGGTGATTGGATTTTGAAGCTTGTCCGTGGTAAGATGTTAGTCGTGAAATGGGCCAACCGCATGGCGGTGAGCCTGGCCTTTGAGGTTGCTGTTGATCGCACCGAAGGTGTCGGTGGTTATACGGACATACGTCTGTAATGTACCATCCTATGGGGAGGAAGATAACGCATGGTTTTTTCGCAAGAGGAAGTCGAAGCTCATCTAGGGAGGCTGGAAGGCTGGGAACTGGAAGAGGGACGGTGGATTGTACGTAAATTCGTGTTCTCCAACTACATGAAAGGGATTGCATTTGTGGATGAGGTCGCTGCGATCTCGGAAGCATTCAATCATCATCCTTTTATTACGATTGACTATACAACGGTTACGCTGCGTCTGACGTCATGGGATGCGGGTGGTATCACATCTGTAGATATCAAGGAAGCAGGACAATATAACGAAGCTTATGACAAAATGAGGTCGGAATAACGAGGTCAGTTATTATCGCGCGGCCAGAAGTGAGTGAACCATACATGTCAGACTATAATCAGAAACAACCTCTCATTGCTGTCGTAGGCAGTCTCAATATGGATCTCGTGGTGAAGACAGACATGATTCCGGAAGAGGGAGAGACGGTGAGCGGTGAGGAACTGCATTATCTCGCTGGTGGCAAAGGGGCCAACCAGGCTGTTGCTGCTGCGCGTCTGGGTGGACAGACTACGATGATTGGTGCGGTGGGATCGGACGGTTTTGGCGAACGTCTGCTGCACAGTCTGACGGAAAGTGGTGCAGATGCCTCGCAGGTTCGCGTATTGGAAGACACGGTTACAGGGACGGCGTCCATTTGGCTCTCTAGGGGAGACAACCGGATTATTGTTATTCCTGGTGCGAATGGGCAAGTGGTGCCTGAGATGCTGGAAGAGGCGGATACGGTAAAAAGCCTGACTGCAGCCGCAGCGGTGCTGCTACAGCTGGAGATCCCGCTGCCAGCGGTTACCCGCGCCGCCCAACTGGCGGCTGAAGGCAGCGCACTGGTGGTGCTCAACCCGGCTCCCGCGGTGCCGGGTCTGCCCCAGGAGCTCCTGCGGTGCGTCGACGTTGTCACGCCGAACCGCAGTGAGCTTGCCGTGCTTACCGGCCGGGATCATCTCCGGCCGGAAGACCTGGATGCGGCAGTCGCAGAGCTCGCCGCATCCCTCGGGGCCGCTGTCGTCACGACGCTCGGCCCCGAGGGGGCTGTATACGCGGCGGCGCCTGGTGGCCGCGTACAAGCAGGGCGTGCCGGCGCGTGCCGTGCGCCCGGCTACGCCGTAAGCGCCGTCGATACGACCGGCGCGGGCGATTGCTTCAACGGCGCGCTGGCGGTAGCCCTCGCGCGCGGTGAGACTTTGGACGCGGCCGTAGGCTTCGCCATGGGTGCGGCCGCGTTATCCGTGACGAAGCTCGGCGCCCAGTCCGGGATGCCGTCCGCAAGTGAAGTTGAGGCCTTTCTGGCTGAGCACGCGGCAGATGCCTAATAATTGGTATAACAAAGAGGCTCTTATTCTCCCAAAAGGGGATTAAGGGCCTCTTCATTATGTAGTTCGTGCAGAGATTATTTCTTCTCTGACAGCCACATGGCGATATTTGCAATCTCTTCATCCTGCAGTTTGCCCTTGAAGGAAGGCATACCACCTTTACCTTTGACAATCGTAGAATAGATCTTCTCCAGATCATCCTGACTGCCGATGTTTGCCAGAGCAGGTCCTACGCCACCTTGAAGCTGATCCCCGTGACAGGAGATACAATTGGCTTTGACCAGTGCCTCAGCCTGTCCGGCATCCAATGTTACTTCCGGCATGGTTGGTTTGGCTTCTTCAGCCACTTCTTCTTTCCCTGGAAGCGTAAACATTAAAACAATAGCTAAAGCGCATGCTGCAAAAAATACTCCGCTCATGATCCATTTGTGCATCCCTTATGTCCCCTCCAGAATGAAAGATCATCTAACCTGAAACTATCCATATCATTATAACGGAACCTGTACTGACATCATAGCATTTTGTGGGAATTTTTTGAACTAATCACATAACAAGGGGCAAATTTGGTTGTTTTGCAATGGATTCTAACCGCGAGGCCCTTCATAAACCATACAGTGAAAGGGCTTCAAGCCGCTTGGGGTCTGTCGTTCGTATGTATCCTGGGTGACAAATCCACTCTTCAGATAGACTTGAATGGCACGAGCATTCCAAGTGAGTACTTCCAGATCAATCTCATTCGTGGGATTTCGGCGAATGGCTTCCTGTACAATGGCAGTGACAAAAGCTGTCCCTTGACCCTGACCACACAGCTCTGGATGCATGCCAAGGCCAATCCGGGTTACCCCTTGAAGTGGGAAGTATTGAGCGAACCCGAATATACGATCGTTCTGATCCAGGACGATTGCATATTGCTCCTGCCGCAGCTGTGCATCTCCGAATTCGACTTCCAGAGCTTTCATCTGCTCCCAGGGGAGCCAGCTGTAGATATTGTAAGGCGGATCATACTGCCAACTGCAGATAAGCTCCGCATGTTCTTCTCGCATGGGTACAACGTGAAACGTCACAGGGGTTTCCTTCATACACCTGCATGCTCCTTTCCTTGAAACAGAACTCTTTGTCCACTCTACAAAAGTGATGTTCATTTAGCAAGTCTTCCTTCCCTAGAAAAAAATGAAACAAAAGTTCCGGTAATTTCGTTTATATTATAACGGGATGGGTAAAAACATCATAAGGGCACGGACGAACGAACGCAAAATGAACCTGTTGATGTCGCAGGATATGCCCCGAGTATAACTTGCAACATGAATAAGGATTGAAGCACAAAAAAACCGCCGGATACATTCCTGCGGAGAATGTACCGGGCGGTTCTGTTATGCTTCTTGCTTCGTTCCAGTATGGTTAATGGTTACAGCATCATGTTGCTCAGCTTGTCCCTAGTCAAGGGCCAGTGATTCATATGCGTCCGTGCTCATAATCCGTTTCGCGCCAACATAACGATTGGCCCAATAGTTTTCACTCAATGCACTGATCGTAACGCCTTTGGAAGAAGAGGAGTGTGCAAACTTTCCATCCCCTACAAAGATTCCTACATGAGATACGCCTTTACCTGTTGTATTAAAGAACACCAGGTCCCCAGCTCTCATTTCCATGCGGGATACGGAATCGCCCATGTCGAATTGGGAACTGGATTGGCGTGCCAAATCAATACCCAACTTGTCGAATACATACCGTGTAAATCCGGAGCAGTCAAAGCCGTTAAGCGTTGTTCCCCCACTTTTGTATGTAGTTCCCATTGCTGAATCAATTACTGTGTCCATCTTTGAATCTGCGAATGCGCTACCTGCACCAAGTGATAATGCGAATGTGATGCTAAGTACAGCTGCGGTTAATTTCTTCTTGAACAAGAGATATTCCCCTTCCAACGCCTGCGAGGTTAGCTTAAGGATTCGGTTGAAGGTCCCCTATGACCCCTCTGTAGCAAGATCAATTCACCCATAACTGGTTCCCCCGCTTCCCAGGTGCCAGGAATTTGGCTATGCTAGTTATGCACCTGCGAAATCAAGAAATGACGATTTAATTTTAAGTAGTTACAAATATGAATGTAAAGATTACAAAGTTGTTACTAAAAACTCACTGCGATTATTGTAACAGAGGAGTACGGCTTTGGCAACGTTTAGCAACAAATTTAGCAAAAAAAACCTCGACCTTTGACGGGGAAAGGTTGAGGTTTGCCTATTTATAAGTGCATTTTAGGCCATGAGTTTAACATGTGATGGTAACAATTTTTAAACTATCTGCTCTCACCTTTGGATATTTTGGACTGCCATAATCGAAAATGGCTGCATATTTTCCACAGACTCAATAGACATCTGGCAAGTGGATACGTCTGTTGTAGTATAAGTCCGGTAAGTCCCGTTAATAACCATGAGGCTGAAGTGAAGGCCCCAAAGACGAGCAGGTGTACTCCGCCCAGCAGGAGTGCAATGCCGATTACAGCGATGAGATGACGCATTGCAATCCAGAGTGCTTTGAGGGTACCGTGAGCCCCGCCTTCTCCTTCTGGTGCCGACACACCGAACTGCATGTAGAGTATGGCATGGTGGATGATCCAACCATATACAATCCAGGCAGCAACATAAGGTATACCAGGCAACAGTAATTGAAGGGAATGAAATCCGTCCATGAGAATGGAGTAGAGCTTCGGTATGAGCCAGTAGGCGGGCAGAAGTATCAATAATGTACGTATAGTGTGGAGAAGCAGCATCGGTTTCCACAGATTTTTGATTCCGCGGACAAAGGGGATGCGCTCTTCTGTAGAATTAAAGTGCTGAAGTGAGTAGAGCAGTCCTGCCTGAATGAGGGGGCTGATCAACATGCGAACTAGCAGCATGCCCCCTAGAATCCATAGATAACGATGAACCTCCGGATGGGTAGACAGGTTAAGTTGACTTTCCATTTTGAACAAAAGTGTACTCAGCTCACCGGCATCAGCATCTGGATAGCGAAGGAGTAGTGGGATGACCGCCGACTGTACCATTCGATAGAAGAAATATCCCCAAATGAGTTGATAGAGAAATAAGAGTGCGGCAATGAACATATGCTGACGGACGAGAAACCAGCCTTCACGTATTTTCGCTTTCACCGTTTCCACCTCACCATGACAGACCTCCGAATATGGCTTCTATTAGTTTGGTTACACTCATGCTCCAGCGGGACTTTGCCTGCTCATCCAGTCCGGATTTCAGGAAATTGTTCATATGGCGGTTCTCCAGCACGATCGAGTACAGGGGATCGGTCATGGCCCAGGATACGGGGGATGTGTGAGTTAATTTATACGTGATGCGATCTTCTTGTCCATTCCATTGCTTGGTGAGGATATGCCCGTCTTCAAAAGCAATGCGAACAGGAACGGCGCTGTAATCACTGCCCTTTTTTGCGATCGTCACGGATGACTCGTACAATGTTTGACCGTCTTTCTGTACGGGCGTAACACGAATCTTCTCTACAGCAAAGTCAGCCATCCCGTTACCATAGACGTATTGATCAAAATAATCAGACCAGGAAGTGCGGGTCACTTGTTCCACAACGTTCTGGAAATCAGCCGAAGTGGGATGTTTGAAGCGGTATTTCTTCACATAGGTAGAGAGAATGCGTTCCATCTTTTTGGCACCGACTTGATGTTCGATACCAAGCAATACAAGCTTGCCACGTGTATAGACATTGGCGGCGTACTCATTCTGTGAATCGAACTTCCAAGATTCTTGTGTTAAGGATGAAGGAGACGTAATCAGTCCCGATTGTACCGGCAGATTCGGAATCAATCCGTATTCCTGCTCCATCAGTTTGTCTTCTGCATAAGAGGTGAATCCCTCATCCAGCCAGGCCTCCTCGAATTCGTTGCTGGCAACCATGCCGTAGAAGTACTGGTGTCCGATCTCGTGGATTACGGTACGTTCCAGGTCATAACCTGGCGTAGTGTCATCGGCTCCAAAGGCCGTAACTAGCGTAGGGTATTCCATACCTCCAGCACCGTTCCCCGCTTTGGGTGGAACTACGATGGATAAGGTAGCGTAAGGATACGGGCCAAACCATTTGCTATAATTGGCTAGAGCGGCCTTCGCAGCATGGAAATAACGTTCTTTCAGATCCTGATGAGCTGGGTCCAGATATAACTTGATTCGTACACCAGGCACATTGGGTGCGGAGAATGGCTCCTCTGCGTACACAAAATCGGGTGAGGCTGCCCATGCGAAGTCATGCACATCATCGGCGTAGAATTGATAGACTTTTTCTCCGTTCTTCATCACGGCTTGCTGCGTCGGAAATCCGGTAGCAGCCACTTTGTATGTTTCAGGCACCCGAATACGCACACTATATATACCGAAGTCGGCGTAAAACTCTGAATTGCCATGGTATTGGTGCAGATTCCAGCCTTCTGTTGTTCGTCCACGCCTGCCTACAGGTTCATAGGCACTTAATTTGGGAAACCATTGACCTGCCATGACAAAATGATCAGCAGTTCCCATCCGGGCAAAAATCTTTGGCAGATTCACTTCGAATCGGGTGTGGAGTGTGATACTTTCCCCGCCTTTGACGGGTTTGGGCAGGCGTACTTTAATGAGGGTGGTGTCCTTGATATTTCCGTCATCTGGTTGCACATACTGCATCCGGTGCAGCAGAGAGAGCCCGTCCTCCGTTTTCATTTCGGTAATGTTCATGGAGCCGTAACCATTGGTAGGCATGACATCACCCCGAAGCTTTCCGCCGGATTCCTTCATAAAGGTGGTGTCAGCAGAAGAGAAGGCGTTGGGATACATATGAAAGTAAAGCTCGTTGACGGTTTTTTTGCCTGGATGAGTCCAGGTGATCGTCTGAGTCCCTTCCAATACGTTTCCTTCGACCAGCTTCACATCCATGTGATATTCCACAACACGGTTGCTGTACACTTCGGCTGTAGGGGTCTGTACACTTTCTGGAGGTGCTGGAGTTGGAGCTATTGCCTTGGGCTTGCCCGATTCGGGGGCGAGTACTGGCAATTCAGAATGAGTTGAGCGATTATAACCCAGAGTGATCCATATCCCTCCGGCAAGTACACACAGGGCCAGGGATGCAGTGAGCCAGCTCTTGGCGCGTCGTGGAATCATCGTTAAATACCTCCCGTTGACAAGCATCTACAGCATGTATATGTTTGCAATGGGGCAATTATTAGTTAAAATATTTGTATCAACCCTTGGAGGCTATAAACATGGACCAAAACGAGCAAAACGGCAAAAAACAGATTGCCTTGAATATCGTTAGTGCAAAAAGCAAGCATAAAGGCTTCGGTGCAGGCTCCATTGAACTGAATAACCTTTCCCCGGTCATTATTGATAATGGCGAAGCCAAAATCGATATTGGTGCGATGCATGCGAAGAGTAAAGTGGAACGCAATATCAAGTTCTCTACCAATCGTGAGGATGTGCCCAACGGACGCCAGGTATGGCTGGTGTGGGTAGCTGTCGATCGCACGGAGGAAGGCCAACTGTATGGTGGAGCAACGGCATGTGAGATGTGGATTGATACGGAAGCAAGACGTGGATGGAAACTGCTGGCCGAACATGTGAATCGCATGGATTATGCCTTGAAGCGTCGCTTCATGCTGGATGAGCTTGGACCCGAAGCTCGAGCTGCACTTAAGACACTGTTGATCTCACACAACGAAGACTGGTGGAATGCTTCTCCGGACGTATTGAAGGAAGCACTTGCCTAAGTTAGATCATTCAACACAGTATAAAAGAAAAAAAGCAAAAGGCCCTTTAACCGGAAAATTCGGTTGGGGCCTTTTTGCTTGTTCATTAACAGTATTCATCGATCTGAATAATTATGAGTTTTCATCCGAAGTGAATTTCCAAATGATCAATATAATCAGAGGTCAAAGGTGACGTAACTAAGTCATCGCGTATTTGCGTCATTCTACCCACCAACGTTTGAAATCTCCCCACCAGGAATGTTTCTCTTCCTGTATGCCTTGTTGATTCTGTACCTGACGGGTCTTCTCATCTTCTCCAGAATCCGAATCATCCGCCGTACCATGACATACCTCTGTCGGTTCAGTGCCATCAATAAAAACTTCCAATCGTTTCTCTTCACAACCGTTGCCTGCCAGCTTGCCGGATTCCGGATCAATATAGACACTTACGACATGATCAGGTACGGTGAAAATTTTGGGTGGTACGCTCGCAAGAGCCTGCTCTGTGAATTGGGCAAAGATCGGCGCCGCCCGGCGACCATCCGAAGTCGAGATGGCTTTGCCTTGGTCGTACCCTACCCATACAGCGGTGGAGAGCTCGGGTGTGAACCCAACCAGCCAGGCATCCGTATTGGTCGTTCCCGTCTTTCCGGCAACCGGACGTTTGATCGCCTTAGACACCCGGTTACCCGTTCCTCCATTTTCGAAGACACTTTCCATTAAACGAGTCAGGACATAAGCTGCTGCAGGTTCCACGACGGTCTCAGCCTTGGTTTGAGGCGATTCATAGAGTACACGTCCTGCGGAATCTGTTACTTGCAGAATGGCGACAGGTGGCGTCCGTTGTCCACCAGCAGCAATGACGGAAAAGGCTGACGCCATCTCCAGCGGACTGACAGGTGACGTTCCCAGTGCAAGAGAAGGTACGGCGCTCAGGTTGCTTGTAATGCCAAGGTTTTTCGCCATACTCACAACCTGTTCAGGACCGATCTGCATAATGGTGTTCACCGCATAGATATTATCTGAAGCGGCGATCGCTTGTCTTAGATCAATCTCACCCAGATACTTGTCTCCAAAGTTGCCGGGTTTATAGGTTTTGCGGTCATTGTCATAGTGAAAAAGGGTAGGTTCACTGTTAAATATGGATGCGCTGGTGAGCTGCTTGGATTCCAGGGCTGCCAGATACATAATGGGTTTAAACGCCGAACCTGGCTGGCGTGTGGTCGCCAGTACATGGTTAATCTGATTGGTGCGGTAATTCTTGCCGCCTACCATGGCTTTGATGTAGCCTGTACGAGGGTCGATGGACACGAGAGCCGTCTCCAGCTCGCTTTTGGCATCCATACCCTTCGCTATGGCGTCTTCAGCTGCTTTTTGTACACGCAGATCCAGGGTGGTGTAGATATTTAATCCCCCATGATCCAGCATCGCTTCACTGATTCCCAGCTCTTTGATGGCCAGACTCCGGATATAGTCACGGAAATACGGGGCACTTTCCACCGTTTTACGCTCACTTTCCGGTTTGAACGAAAGCATTTTCTCATAGGCCTTATCGGCTTCAGCCTGGGTGATCTTGCCGATATCCGCCATGGCATTCAGCACAATCTTCTGCCGGTCTTTGGCATTCTTCATATGGTTATAGGGTGAATAGTAGGTAGGTCCTTTCGGGATTCCTGCCAGCATGGCGCTCTCTGCGAGATCCAGCTGTTTGGCTGATTTGCCAAAATACATTCGTGAAGCTGCTTCGATTCCGTACGCACCATGCCCATAATAGATTTCGTTCAAATACATCTGCAAAATTTCATCCTTGCTGTATTTCATCTCCAATTGCGCCGTGTACATGGCTTCCTTGGCTTTGCGAGTCCATGTTTTCTCATGAGACAGATACAGGTTACGCGCCAGCTGTTGAGTCAATGTACTCGCACCCTGCGACATCTGCATATGTTCGAGGTTAACGAGCACAGCCCGTCCCATCCCTTGGACGTCGAACCCGTAGTGATTATAGAATTTGCGGTCCTCTACAGCCAGAGTGGCATTGACCAGATCTGGAGCTATATCCTCCAGTTGAACGGGTACAGAGTCTTTGCCACCTGCGGAGAAGGTAGCGATGACTTCACCTTGACTGTCCAGTAATCTGGAATTCCGGTCAGAGTCTGCGAGGGGCAGGCTGGTTGCGTATAGATAGACTAATCCTGCAGCGGTAGCAAGTATAGCGAGCACGGCGAGCAGAGACAGGTTTTTAATGAATTTTCGTACAGGGAACCCGCGTTTGCGGGTCTTTTGATTTGGCTTGGTCATGGAACGGGCTCCTCTCTTTTCTTCCAGTATGGGACTTGATTGGCAGGGATATTCAATCGGGTGCATAAGCAAACAAAATGTAGCATTTTCGCCTTAAAAACCGTTTTGCAGTATAAACGTCAATCGCGTATAATGCAAAAGGGTAATGAAAAGGTAAGATTCGGCACAAGATACTAAAGCGCGTAAGGACGAACAGACGAATGGTCATTGATTCATTGATTAGTCAGACGCTCTGCACGCTCTGGTCAATTTAATCTATATAATGAAGTGAACCGCGGACCTTTCCCGCAGGCCAGCAATGATAACGCGATATGGCGCCGAACGCTGGACGTGCTTGGGCGAACCGATTATAGTGCACAGCGCTTGATCGGGTATGGCTGATCATTAACTTTACGGAAAGAAGGTAGAGATTATGGAATTGTGGTTTACGGAGAAACAGACCCCGGTATTCGGGATCACCGCGAAGATTAAGCAGACCTATGTTACAGAGAAAACGGATTTCCAAGATTTGGCCATGGTAGAGACCGAAGAATTCGGTAACATGTTGCTCCTTGATGGCATGGTGATGACGACTGTAAAAGACGAATTCGTATATCACGAAATGGCGGCACACCCTGCGCTGAACACTCACCCGAATCCGAAAAAAGTTCTGGTTGTCGGTGGCGGCGATGGCGGAGTCATTCGTGAAGTCATTAAACATGCTGCTGTAGAAAAAGCAGTTCTCGTCGAAATCGACGGTAAAGTTATTGAATACTCCAAAAAATATTTGCCTGAAATCGCCGGTAAGTTGGACGAGCCTAATGTTGAAGTGCTCGTAAACGACGGCTACATGCATATTATTGAACATAAAAATGAATACGACGTGATCATCGTAGACTCGACGGAGCCTGTAGGCCCGGCTGCGCCATTGTTTGAGCGTGGGTTCTATCAAGGCATCTACGAAGCATTGAAAGAAGACGGAATCTTCGTTGCCCAAACGGACAACCCTTGGTTCAAGGCCGATCTGATCCAGAAGGTGAACAAAGACGTCAAAGAAATCTTCCCGATCGTACATGTGTACGGCTGTAATATTCCAACCTATCCAAGTGGTTTGTGGACATTCACCATGGGTAGCAAGAAACATGACCCGCTCGAAGTGGATGAGACACAAATCCCGGAGATGGATACCAAGTATTACTCTCCGCGTCTGCACAAAGCAGCATTTGTACTTCCTAAATTCGTGGAAGATTTAACGAAATAAAAGGGGGAAATCATTAATGAAACTGGATCAAGCTTATTCAGGAAACGTATTTATTTGCAGCTCTGAGGATTATGAGAACTCCAAAGCGGTTATCTATGGTATGCCAATGGATTACACCGTCAGCTTCCGTCCGGGTTCCCGCTTCGGCCCATCTCATATCCGTCAGGCATCGGTTGGACTTGAAGAGTACAGCCCATATCTCGACAAAAGCATTGTAGACATGACATACTTTGACGCTGGAGACCTGCTCTTGCCTTTCGGTAACGCGGGACGCAGCCTTGAGGTAATTCATGAATACATCGGCAGTCTGCTCGCTGACGACAAATTCCCAGTGGGACTCGGTGGCGAGCATCTGGTAACTTGGCCAGTCATCCAACAGATGTACAAGAAATACCCGGATCTTATCCTGATTCATATTGATGCTCACGCTGACCTTCGTGAAAACTATGAAGGCGAGCCATTGTCCCACTCCACACCAGTGCGTAAAGCGGCTGAGTTGATGGGGGGCAAAAACATCTATCAGTTCGGTATCCGTTCCGGTTCCCGTGAGGAGTTCCAGTATGGTCGCGAGAACATCAACTTCTATCCATTTGAAGTGGCAGCTCCGATGAAGGAAGCTCTTCCGAAGATGGGTAATCGTCCGGTATACGTAACTATCGACATCGATGTGCTTGATCCGTCAGCAGCACCAGGAACAGGTACGGCAGAAGCGGGCGGCATTACGTCCAAGGAACTGCTGGAAGCCGTTCATATGATCGCAGGATCTGATGTGAATGTCGTTGGTTGTGACTTGGTTGAAGTTGCACCAATCTATGATCCAACACAACAGACACAGATTGTAGCTGCAAAGCTGATCCGTGAAATGCTGCTTGGATTCGTGAAATAATCACAGAATAATCGATAAGTATAACGCTCTCTGTCTGCGCGGGTTCAACTTTGCGCAGGGGAGGGCGTTTTGTATTGTTAACTTTTGTACAGAGCTGTGCTATACTGACTACATAAGTATTCAGTAGTATATTAATTGATATATTACATTCGTGAAGTATATGGTGATCGGGTTCGGTCATATACTAAAAAGAGCCTTTACCGCTGCCAACGGTAAAGACTCTTAGGACCCGAAAGGCTGTGGATTGCCACGGCGCGCATGAACTAAATAATGCTATTCAAGCAAAACCCACCGTCAGGCTTCCGACCTTATGAGGTGGGTTTTCGCTTGCTACGAAACTTTTTGCGCAACCAACGGTAAAGCTTTCGCCCACTCAGTACAATACTGAGGATCGCAGCAATCCATCGGATTACATCAAGCAACGCCACAAGTTTGACCAACGACGTCACCCCCTTTCGGGAAGCTGCGCCGTGGTCTGGAAAACATCCACCGATATTCAAAAGTCCATAACATTAATTATAGCACGTATGTTCCCTTGTCTCTACCATTTTTTGCTTGTGTTAGTATAGCTCGCATATGCAGGTTTCCTGCCTTGGCATGACTCCATCTTAATATTTATGCCTTTTCTTAAGTATCAGTTTTGTTATCCTTGGTATCAGGACATTTCCCATTTAACTTAGAGTACACAACGTTTAGTAATCAACCACCCTTGCCTACATGATCCAATCATGGGTAAAGGTGGTTTTTTTCTTGCGAAATTGTCATCGGGGTTAATCAGATTGTTACGTTAGAACCATCAAATTTGGGTAAAACCATAGAAGGAGGTGTTACGATGACAACCAAGAGTACAATGACATGGAAACGGATTGGTGCACTCGCATTATCGTTAACGCTGGCTTGGGGGATGGGTCCGGTACATACGCTATCAGGTGCTAACGCTGCATCCTCACAGGCATGTGGAAAGGGAGATCATGGACTATCTGCTACATTAAAAAAGGGTAGCGGTGTGGAAGAGCAACACCTGCAATTTACTGACATTGATTTTCTTAATGATACGACTGGACGAGCTGGGGGTGAAGGCTTCCTGATCGGTACTTCGAATGCAGGATGTACGTGGCAGTCCATATATACCGGGCAGTGGCAATTCACTCAGCTTGATTTTCCGAATAATGTGAACGGATATGCGCTGGCGCGAGTGAAGGATTCACCTGCAACCTATCTGATCCGTACCCATGATGGGGGATCGCACTGGACGCGGCTCGATACGCCGGGCATTCAATTCAAGCGAATTGATTTTCGCAATAAAGATGTAGGTTATGGTTACACCTATAATGGTGCATATCAGACGAAGGATGGCGGGGTAACCTGGAGTAAAATGAATACACCTGCCAACACGCGTGCAGCTGCCTTTGCAACAGAGAAACAAGGGTATGCCGTCGTGGTTGTACCTGGATCGGGATATCATCTGAAGCAAACGAGTGATGGCGGCAAGAACTGGACAACCTCTCTTCGAGTTGTCTCAGACACATGGAGCGGAGGGGATCTGTATGCACATGGCCAGCAAGTATGGGCCCTTTTGTATGGTGATGCAGGCATGTCCCAACAATCGTACTCCCTCTATGCGAGCGGTAATCAAGGCAAGAACTGGACCCAAGTATTTGCACAATCCACAGCAGGGGGAGGTCCTGCACCGGGTACAAACAGTACGGGCAAAGGAAACGGACCAGCCAACCCGGGTGGTCATCCCGGCAACATGGCGTTGATTGGTAATCAGACGGCGTATCTGTCTGCAGGTTCACCCGCAGCTGGCAAAGTGGGTATTGGACGTTCTTATGATACAGGTTCCACGTGGAAAAATATTGACCTGAAAGATCCGGGATACAGTTCCCGTATCTCGTTCCCATCGGCCAAGACGGGTTGGCTCGTAGTCACAAGTGATAACTCTCCTGTGATCTATCAGACTACAGATGGTGGAACGACGTGGACACAAAAAATGTTGTTGCCTTCAGAGCAGGATTAAGTAGTCTCTTATTCTGAAATAATAAACGGGCAAATCCAAATTAGAAATGTATAAAAATCAATTTGGTAAGTCTCTGTATGAATTTCTATAACAAACAAGCCTCTTCCTAATCAATTACACAGGAAGAGGCTTGTTTGTGTAGAAATAAAAACGGTTGAAACCTACTCTAAAACGAGTTATTGTAAGCGATAACAATACATTATATGGAGGTTGAAATCATGGTTGATGTTATTTTAAAGGCGGATTCTGATAAAGGATTAATAAATCGCAATATATATGGTCACTTTTCCGAACACTTGGGACGTTGTATTTATGAGGGGCTGTGGGTAGGAGAAGATTCACCTATTCCGAATACGGATGGGATTCGAAATGATGTATTAACGGCCTTGCAGAAGCTTAATATTCCAGTACTTCGCTGGCCAGGCGGTTGTTTTGCCGATGAATATCACTGGAAAGATGGTGTAGGTCCGAAGAGTGAGCGTGCTCGTATGATCAATACACACTGGGGCGGTGTGGAAGAGAACAATCACTTTGGTACACATGAATTCTTGAGATTATGTGAGTTGCTCGGCACGGAGCCATATATTAGTGGCAACCTGGGTAGCGGTACAGTGCAGGAGATGCAGGAATGGGTGGAGTACATCACATTTGACGGCGAATCCCCGATGGCGAACTGGCGTAAGAGTAATGGTAGGGAAGAACCGTGGAAAATGAAGTATTTTGGCGTGGGAAATGAGAACTGGGGATGCGGCGGCAATATGCGCCCTGAATATTATGCGGATGAATATCGCCGGTATGCTACATATGTACGTAACTATTCCGGAAACGAGATTTATAAAATCGCTTGCGGACCGAACGAAGGTAACTATGAATGGATGGAAGTCCTGATGCGGGAGGCTGCTCGCTTTATGGATGGAATCAGTCTTCATTATTACACTATCCCTACAGGAGAGTGGAATGATAAAGGCGCAGCTACAGGATTTGGTGAAGCTGAATGGTTTACCACCTTGAAAAAAACGCTCCATATGGATGAATTACTGGTGAAGCACTCCGAGATTATGGACAAATATGATCCAGAGGGCAGAGTCGGCATTATTGTGGATGAATGGGGTACGTGGTATAACGTTGAGCCGGGAACCAATCCAGGATTCCTATATCAACAGAACACGATGCGGGACGCTGTGCTTGCAGGTGTTAATCTGAATATTTTCAACCAACATAATAAACGGGTACACATGGCAAATCTTGCGCAGATCGTCAATGTGCTTCAATCGCTTGTGCTCACGGAAGGGGACAAAATGCTCCTGACCCCTACGTATCATGTATTTGATATGTATCAGGTTCATATGGATGCGCAGCGACTGGATTTGAATTATGAAAGCCCTGGGTATACCTTCGGAGAAGAAACCATTCCTCAGCTCAGCTTGTCAGCCTCCCGCAACAAGGATGGGGTCATTCACGTGACGGCTTGTAATCTTAGCCACACGGATGAGTTGGAAGTTGTATGCCAGCTGGACGCAGCTCAAGCCGCTAAAGTAACCGGGCAGATTCTGCACCATACTGATTTTGGTGCATTCAATACCTTTGAACAGCCGAACCGAGTTCAGCCTGTGGCGTGGGAAGGACTCACACTGGAGAATAACACCTTGCGTTTTGTCCTTCCACCAGCATCGGTTGGGGTCATCGCTGTCGAGGGTTAATGATGAAAAGGCAGGAACCTTGCAAGGGCTGTAATGATCAGTACGATGTGAAGATTAGCGATGCCAAAATGGCCAGACTTGTGGAGATTGCCTCGCGTTCGCGTCCGACGGTACAGGATGAGGAATATGAACGTCGGCTCTCCATCTGCTCTGCTTGTCCGGGATTGCAATATGGCACAACTTGTCGGCATTGTGGTTGTCTCGTACAGGTACGAGCGAAGCTGAGTGAGTCAACATGTCCTTTTCCTTATGAATCGCAATGGGCCTGATCGGATGAACGAATCTTATTATAATGAAGCAAAAGGGAGTTGCACTTTACAGGTGCGGCTCTTCTTTTTTGGCTTGATGAGGAAAAAACTCTGAATTTGGATTTGAATTGAGCGAGGGAACTGGATATAGTTATACAGTAGAGTGTAGGATAGCGAGCTATCCGGGAATATGAGCGCGTATAGCGACACAACAATACGGGAAGGGCTGTTCTCACCAGCCGTGCCTGATTTTGCGTCGCCTCGAATATAATGGAGGTTAACATTCATGTCGAACATGCGACCGGTACACATCCGGCTGCACAGCCGTTATGAAGGTGAAGATGTGCTGCAGGAAATGCAGGGTGAAGCTGTGTTAAAAGGGTCCGTTCTTTATGTTCGTTATGAAGAACCGCAGGTTGGACCTGAGGGAGGTACAACCCGTACAACATTGAAGTTGGGCGGACAATCCATCAAGATTATACGTCACGGTGAGGTGGAATCGGAGCAGACTTTTGAGTTGAATCGGAAGCTTCCTGGTTTCTACCGATCACCATACATGTCATTTGCCCTGTCCACGCATACACAGAAGCTGGAACTTTCCATTCAGGGATTGAGCGCACGCGCAGCGTGGAGCTACGACTTTTACCGCTTTGATGAAGAATCCGGACATTTCGCGATTAGTTTGCATATACAGGAGGAACCAATTTCATGACACGTAATCCACTAGATACGATTAACGAACGGGTAAGCACGGCCATCGGCAACGCCATTGTGACGGCCGGAATTGTTACGCAGGAGGAATTGCCAGCCATCACATTGGAAGTGCCGCGCGAGAAAACACATGGGGACTTGGCAACCAATGCTGCCATGCAGCTGACCAAGATTGCCAAGCGCAATCCGCGTCAGATTGCTGAAGAGATCATTGCCAATCTGAATCTGGCAGAAGCCGGAATCGAGAAGGCTGAGATTGCTGGTCCAGGATTCATCAACTTCAAATTGGACAAGAGTTACCTTTACCCAGTACTTGCGCTTGTGCAGGAGCAGGGTGAAGACTACGGAAGAATTAACATCGGAGAAGGACGCAAAGTCGAGATGGAGTTTGTCAGTGCCAATCCGACAGGCAGTTTGCATCTGGGCCATGCCCGTGGAGCAGCTGTAGGTGATGCACTATGTAACATCCTTGACTACGCAGGATATGATGTAACCCGTGAATACTACATTAATGATGCAGGTAATCAGGTGTTTAATCTGGCTCGTTCCATTGAAGCTCGTTATCTGCAAGAGCTGGGTCAGGATGCTGAGATGCCTGAAGACGGTTATCACGGTGAAGATATCAAAGGATTCGCCAAGCAACTTGTTGCTGAAAAGGGTGACGAATTGCTGTCCATGCATCCGGGTGACCGTGCGGCTTATTTCCGTGACTTTGGCCTGGAGAAGGAACTGGACAAGATCAAACGTGACTTGAATCGCTTCCGTGTTAACTTTGACATCTGGTTCAGCGAAACTTCCCTGTATGACAACGGAGAAGTGCTGCGAGTACTTGATGAATTGCGTGACCGCAATGAGATCTATGAGCAAGATGGAGCAACTTGGTTGAAAACGATGCAGTACGGTGACGACAAAGAACGTGTATTGATCAAGAACGATGGCACGTATACTTATCTGACACCAGATATTGCTTATCACCGCGACAAATATGCTCGTGGATACGACACGATGATTAACATCTGGGGTGCCGATCACCATGGATATATTCCACGGATGAAAGCCGCGATGCAAGCACTGGGCAATGACCCTGAGAAACTGGTGGTCTTGATTGCACAGATGGTGAGCTTGTTCCAGAACGGTGAAAAAGTGAAGATGTCCAAACGGACAGGTAAAGCTGTAACGATGGAAGATCTGATGGATGAAGTCGGCATTGATGCCATCCGTTACTTCTTCACAATGCGCAGTATGGACTCCCATCTGGACTTTGACATGGACCTTGCGATTTCGACATCCAATGAGAATCCGGTATTCTACGTACAATATGCGCATGCCCGTGTATGCAGCGTATATCGTCAGGCTGAAGAACAGGGTATTGAGCTGTTGCCACTGGCACAGATTGACCTGTCCAAGCTGACAACAGAGCACGAGTATGACCTTCTCCGCAAAATGGGAGAGCTGCCTGAGGAAATCTCGGCAGCAGCAACAGGATATGCGCCTCATCGTATCATCCGTTATGTATACGAGCTGGCATCCCTGTTCCACAGCTACTACCGTGCAGAACGTGTCATTACGGAAGATGCGCAGCAAACTCAAGCACGTCTGGCACTGATCGGTGCTGTACGTACCGTTATCGCAACAGCGCTTCGTCTGGTAGGCGTGACCGCTCCTGACAAAATGTAAATTCCAGGCTCGCGGCCTATCCCGCTCTGCCTAAGGCAAAAAGTCTCCATGTCCACGTTGAGTGCCTTCAACGTGGTACATGGAGACTTTTTTTGTTGTGTACCCTGAGTTGAAGAAAACGGAATGCCTGACCCATCCAAGGCACACTAGCCTGCCCTGACATCATAGCAGGCGTAATCTAGGGTCTCAGCCGCTCCGTAATACTCCCTCGTGCGTACTGCCTGGGCCGGGCTACTGCGTTTCGCCACGAGCCTCAATCAAGTTCTGCTGACGGCTGACAGAGCTGGCTCACTCACCGCCCTCTTGCATTAGCTTCAGGGCATCAATCTCACCACCGCGCACCTTGCTTTTTGCGGTGGTGGTCTTGCGGGCGCGCAGCGGGATCGTAGCACGTTTGACGAGTGTCTTGATTTCACTAGGGGATAACCCCGGATGTTTGGAGAGCAGCAAGGCGATAGCGCCACTCACATGGGACGTCGCCATGGATGTGCCGCTCATCTCGTGATGTTTGCCTTGTACCCAGGAGGAGACAATTTTATCACCGGGTGCATAGACATCCACATATGCGCCACGATTGCTGAAGGATGCAATACGTCTGTTTTTGTCAGTTGCCCCAACAGATATGGTCTGGGGATACCGTGCAGGGTAATCAATACTGCGGCGTTTGCCGTCATTTCCTGACGAAGCAACAATAACGATTCCAGCATGGTACGCACGATTGACAACGTCAAGAAGCGCCTTGCTGCGTGTTTTCATGCCAAAGCTCATATTGATGATATCGACCTTGTTGCGCACACACCAGTCGATGCCAAGTACAATATCGGATACATAAGCCGATCCGTTGTGGTCAAATGCTTTTACTGGATAGATCAGGGAGCGTGGCGCTACACCAATCATGCCTGCGGTACTGTTGGCAGCAGCGATAGTCCCTGCAATGTGGGTACCGTGTCCGTTATCATCATGAGGAAGCAGGCTGCGGTTTAACAGATTGATTCCGCGTGCCAGGGAATAACGAAGATCAGGATGGTGATAATCAGCACCTGTATCAATCACACCGATTTTAATCCGGTGTCCGGTAGAAACAGACCATACTTTGGGCGCCCGAATCTGCTTCACTCCCCAGGGTATGCCCTGGGCATTGCTTGGTTTGCTGTGGAGTGCGGTGGCATGGAGGGAGATGGGTACGTCTGCTTCAATTGTAATCTCATCCCCATAGCGGTATAGGTCCTCCGGGCGTTGGACTGGAGCGATAATGGAACGAGCCAGTCGCGAGGAACGGACAACCCCAAGATCGGTGAATTCATTCCGCATTCGGGACAATTCTACGAGACAGGCCTCGTACTGCTGCGGTTTGGCAAATCGGATCAAATATCGCCCTCCTTGTTCTGGTTCAGGGCGTCGCATTCCGTCAATCAATTGATGCAATAAACCAGTATAGTCCATAATGGGCAGCCCCCTTCGGGATGAACATGCTGAGGTATTCTATGAATGCGCTCATCCCGCCGCATGGGGAACTTGCCCTTTTTTTACAAAAACACATTCTCTTCGTGTCAAAACGGGCGCAGAGACATATGATGGATGGAGAGCTAGAGGGCTCTTGCGGGGAACCTGGTGAGGAGTAATCCTCCAAGGGTATACAGTCAGAAGGCGGAGGGGACTCCGTCTTTTTTATGATGGAGTTGTCTCTTTGGCAATAGAGGATATTTCTGTGGGATCGATGCCACTTCACGTTTAATATATGGACATATTGTTGCTGCTCTCCGCATTTGCGTCACATCCGTACATAAAAACTTGCTTTTTAACGCTAAATAGGTTTTACTTAGGTTTGTTAATGGATATGTTATACGTAACAGTCCAGTTCGTAGGGGTTAAAAAGTGAATTTTGTGTGAGAGGAAGTGTCTGCAGTGAGTACCTCGCTCAATTTGAAAATTGATAAAGAAAAGGTAAAAGAGATCCCTTTGGTGGACCTTGCCTTTATGGTGCTGAAAGCGGCTAATACGCCGTATTACTATCGTGACTTGATGAATGAGGTAGCGAAGCAGCGCGGAATGACTGATGAAGAAATCAACGAGTTTATCGCCCAGCTATATACCGAGATTAATATCGATGGTCGTTTTGCTTGCGTCGGTACAAGTCTGTGGGGCTTGAAGCGCTGGTATCCGGTAGCTGGAACAGAAGATTCCATGACGGGTGCGAAGCGTCCGCGTATCATCAACGATGAAGACGATGATCTGGAAGATGAAGACTTCGGTGAAGAAGACAGCTATAACAGTGATGAAGACTTCGACAGCACGGATAAAGAAGAAGAAGAAGACGAAGAAGATGAAGACGAAGATGACATCTTTGACGAAGAAGACAGCGAAGAAGAAGTGCTGGTTGAAGATGATGATCTGGAAGATGAAGACCTCGAAGAAGACGAAGAAGAGTCCGAAAACGAGGATGAATTTGACGACGATTCTGATAATCGGTAGTCATTTTTGACGTCTATAATTTACCCGTTTCCCCGGAATAGTCAGCCTTGACAGCAGACGGGGTAACGGGTAAACTATTGCATGGGCTTATGAATGAGCGACAATATATTTATGTTTTTTATAGAAGGTGCCCCGTCCTGCGGGAGTACTTTTTTTTGTATTTTTAGAGGCATAATTTTGCAAAATGTTTTCAATTCCACATGCTCCCGGCCAACATTTCGTGGCCCGTTTTTGTATATCAAAAACACGAAATGGAATGAAGGCTACCGGAATGTTTGCACCATTTTTTGCTGTAAAACAATGTTTATTTAAACCGTCTTCGCAGAAAGAGCAGTTCGCAGATGCAGGGAATTTCTGCCATTGCTCTTTTTAACGATGATTACCTGGGAAACAGGTTACGATAACACCATATATCGCCTGAATTTCTGTACTTATATTAGGAGGGTAATAACAGTGACAAAGTATATTTTCGTGACGGGCGGAGTTGTGTCCTCCCTGGGCAAAGGGATTACGGCTGCTTCTCTGGGCAGATTGCTGAAAAACAGAGGGCTTAAGGTAACGATCCAGAAATTTGATCCATATATTAACATCGACCCAGGGACAATGAGTCCTTATCAGCATGGCGAGGTTTTTGTAACGGATGATGGCGCGGAAACGGATCTGGACCTTGGCCACTATGAACGTTTTATTGATATCAATCTCTCCAAAAACAGCAACGTCACGACTGGTAAAGTATACTCTTCCGTCATCAGCAAAGAGCGGCGCGGGGAATATCTGGGCGGAACGGTACAAGTTATCCCACACATTACGAACGAGATCAAAGAGCGGGTATTCCGCGCTGGGCGTGAAGCGGGTTCGGATGTGGTTATTACGGAAATTGGCGGAACAGTGGGCGACATTGAGAGTTTGCCTTTCCTGGAAGCTATCCGTCAGATCAAAAGTGATGTAGGTCGCGACAATGTGATGTATATCCACGTAACACTTATTCCTTATATCAAAGCAGCTGGTGAAGTGAAAACAAAACCAACGCAACATAGTGTTAAGGAATTACGAAGCATCGGTATTCAACCAAATGTGATTGTATGCCGTACAGAGTATGAATTGTCTAAAGACATGAAAGCCAAGATCGCTCTCTTCTGCGACATTGATGAGAATGCCGTGGTTGAATGTCGTGATGCAGACACGTTGTATCAAGTACCTCTGAACCTGCGTGAAGAAGGTTTGGATGAGATCGTGGTAAATCACCTGAAACTGACTACTCCTGCACCGGATATGAGCGAGTGGGAAGGACTGGTTGACCGGATCAACAAGTTGGAGCATACAGTTGAGATCGCTATTGTTGGTAAATATGTAGCGCTTCATGATGCATACCTGAGTGTTGTTGAGTCGTTGTCTCATGCAGGATTTGCATCCAATGCCGATGTGAAAATCCGCTGGGTTCCTTCTGAAGATATTACGGATGAGAATGTAGGCGACCTGTTGCATGGTATTGGCGGTATCCTTGTTCCTGGCGGATTCGGAGATCGTGGTATTGAAGGTAAAGTATCGGCAATCCGTTATGCTCGTGAGAAACAAATCCCGTTCTTCGGTATTTGCCTGGGTATGCAGGTTTCCGTTATTGAATATGCACGTTCCATCGTTGGTTTGAATGGCGCGAACAGTTCCGAGATTAATCCGGCCACGGAATTCCCGGTGATCGATCTGTTGCCTGAGCAAAAAGATATCGAGAATCTGGGTGGAACGATGCGTCTGGGTCTGTATCCTTGTAAGCTTCAAGAAGGTTCTTTGGCGATGGCTTGTTATGATGACGAACTGGTATATGAGAGACACCGTCACCGGTATGAGTTCAACAATGAATACCGTGAAACGATCGAAAAAGCAGGACTGGTTATCTCGGGTACATCTCCGGATGGACGTCTGGTTGAGATCGTTGAACTTCCAGGACACCCATGGTTCCTGGCGGTACAATTCCATCCGGAATTCACTTCCCGTCCAAACCGTCCGCAACCATTGTTCCGTGAGTTTGTAAAAGCTTCTCTGGAGAATGCGCAGAAGTAATACATGTTTTTAGTGTTAATGTAATAGATTATTGGGGATGTTCCTGGCAACCATAGCGGCTGCCGGAACATCCCTTTTTTTGTATAAAGAGCAGGTGGAAATGCTTTTTGTCATTTTGTGAAGGTAGCAGGATTTTAATGGAAGAGGTAGAATACTTATCATGACGACTATGGGATAGTTATCCAGATTCGATGATGTGCATGCTTTCCTAATTCTAGGAGGTTACAGAGTGGAAGATAAAAAAGTTTTGATTGTTGATGACCAGAATGGTATTCGAATCCTGTTAATGGAAGTGTTCAGCAGTGAGGGGTATAACACGTTTCAAGCACCCAACGGCAAGGTTGCTCTGGAGATTGTGAATAATGACAAGCCTGACTTGGTATTGCTCGATATGAAGATTCCTGGGATGGACGGTCTTGAAATCCTGAAGCATATTAAAGAGATTGATCCGGGTATCAAGGTGATCATGATGACCGCTTATGGTGAACTGGACATGATTAAGGAAGCAACAGATCTCGGAGCGCTCATGCACTTTACGAAACCGTTTGATATCGATGAGATGCGAGTGGCTGTGAATATGCAACTTCGCAATGGTACTGCCAATAAATGCAGCTGAATCCTGTTGATACAGGATTTTTTTGCGTGTGGAGAACATAGAAGGTGCTTGGTGGGAGAATTGGGTATTTCACTCCTACATCCGGGGAATATTGGAAATGTGGAAGTTATAAAGCGGTGTCTATGAAAACTGTGCTGCAAAGCACAGCATTTTTGCAAATGCTTGTTTAGTATTTGACATGGGATGTGGTATAATAAGCCCGTATGTGATTTCGGCTAAAAACCATAGACACAACCCAAACCCCTAGGAGGATTGAAACCATGCCATTAGTATCTATGACAGACATGTTGAACAAAGCACTTGAAGGAAAATATGCAGTTGGTCAATACAACATCAATAACCTTGAGTGGACTCAAGCGATTCTTGGTGCTGCTGAAGAAGAGAAATCCCCAGTAATCTTGGGTGTATCCGAAGGCGCAGCACGTCACATTGGTGGCTTCTACACTGTAGTTAAAATGGTAGAAGGACTCATTCACGACATGAAAATCACCGTTCCAGTTGCAATTCACCTGGACCACGGTTCAAGCTTCGACAAGTGTAAAGAAGCGATCGATGCTGGATTCACATCCGTTATGATCGACGGTTCCCACCACTCTATCGATGAGAACATCGAAATGACTAAAAAAGTTGTTGAATATGCACACGCTAAAGGCGTTTCTGTAGAAGCTGAAGTAGGTACTGTAGGCGGACAAGAAGACGACGTTATCGGCGGCATTATGTATGCTGACCTGAACGAGTGTATCCGTATCGTTAAAGAAACAGGTATTGATACATTGGCACCAGCTCTTGGTTCCGTACACGGTCCTTACCATGGCGAGCCTAACCTGGGCTTCAAAGAAATGGAAGAAGTTCGTGACGCGGTACAAGTTCCACTCGTATTGCACGGTGGTACAGGTATTCCTAAACACGACATCGACAAAGCCATTTCCCTGGGTACATCCAAAATCAACGTAAACACAGAGAACCAAATTGCTTTTGCAAGAGTGGTTCGTGAAGTGCTTGCTGCTAAACCAGATGCTTACGATCCACGTACATTCATCGTACCAGGCCGTGAAGCAATCAAAGAAACCGTTAAAGGTAAAATCCGCGAGTTTGGTTCTAACAACAAAGCGTAATTTATCTTTACCAGTTCCATACTGTGAAATGGAAAAACACCGCCTAGCCGGTGTCTTTCCATTTTCACACCTTATTTCTACATCGGAAGCCAACAGCACGTATTGCCGTTCATCGGCTGCAAAACACGTAGGGGGACATTAAGCTTTATGGAAAAATTGATGATTAGTGGCGGACGTCCGTTACAGGGAACTGTAACTATAAGCGGCGCCAAGAACAGCGCCATTGCGCTTATTCCTGCAGCATTGCTTGCCGAGTCAGAAGTCGTGTTGGACAACCTGCCGCTTTTGAGTGACGTGGCGGTTTATGCAGAAATTTTGGAGGAACTCGGAGCACGTGTGACTTGGGAAGGCAGTCAGATGAAGATTGACCCTTCTGACATCAAATCCATTCCTATGCCGAATGGTCCCGTGAAGAAGCTTCGCGCTTCGTATTATATGATGGGTGCATTGCTAGGGCGTTTCAAAGAAGCGACCATAGGTTTACCAGGGGGCTGTAATTTTGAGCCTCGGCCAATTGATCAACATATCAAAGGTTTTGAAGCGCTTGGCGCAACAGTAACAAACGAACATGGCTCCATTCATTTGCATGCCAAAGAGCTGCGCGGAGCAAAAATCTATCTTGATGTAAGCAGTGTCGGCGCAACCATTAATATCATGCTGGCGGCTACTCGTGCCAAAGGCTCTACAATTATCGAAAACGCGGCTAAAGAGCCTGAGATTATAGATGTAGCAACACTTCTGAATTCCATGGGTGCCAGCATCAAGGGTGCAGGTACCGAAACGATCCGTATTGAAGGGGTCTCGGAGCTTAAAGGCTGCCGTCATTCCATCATTCCGGACCGTATCCAAGCAGGTACGTATATGATCGCTGCAGCGGCGACGCGCGGAGATGTTCTGATTGACAATGTGATTCCCAAACATCTGGAAGCTTTAACGGCAAAGCTGCTGGAAATGGGTGTTGGTATTGAGGAATTGGATGAAAGTATACGTGTCATTGGTAAACCAAGCTATAACCACGTTGACGTGAAGGCACTTGTATATCCTGGTTTTCCAACGGATCTACAGTCACCCATGACCAGTGTTTTGACACAGGCAACCGGTGTGAGCGTCCTGAGCGACTTTGTATACAGTAATCGGTTCAAGCATGTGCCTGAGTTAGTGCGGATGGGTGCAAAGATTCGAGTAGAAGGACGGTCAGCGATTATTGAAGGCAGTGCATTAAACGCAGCCAAAGTAAAAGCATCCGATCTTCGCGCTGGGGCAGCGCTGGTAATTGCAGGTCTCACTGTCAGTGAAGGTGTGACTGAAGTAACGGGGGTCGAATATATCAACCGCGGTTATGATCATCTGGTGACTAATCTGCGCCTGCTCGGTGCAGATGTATGGCGGGAAACTGATTAATAGGAAGCGTTATGCATAGTTCGGTCCTACACATGTTTTTTTAACTGAACTGCATATCTTTTTGTTGATTGGGTAAACCTGTTTTAATAGAGTTCTCAGTCTCTCCGGCATAAGACGAAATGTTTCTGTTTCCTTTACCGGAGGGTCTTTTTTTGAATTAAACTTCATATGGCTGTAAGAACATCATTTCTCATCCCCAACCCCCGGTTTTGTTTGAACTGCGCTCCACAGCCGGTCTATCCGGATTGATCGCCTCAATGCATCGTTCACTCAATAGCGGATCTTGCCGAATGTTGGCCAGCCCACCCGGAAACTTACACTCAAAGACAAGTATTTGCATTATAACGGTTACATTCCGTACAATGGACAGAAGAGATTGTGGCAGACGCTGCGCTCTATAGCCGGAACATCTAGCGAAACTATCCATTTCACACGGACTTATTAATTGAATAGGTGGTTATTATATGGATCTACAAATTTCCGATTTGGAAGAAATGAAACTAACGGACCTCTACAAACTGGCCAAAAAATATCAGATACCTTACTATGGTACGTTAAAAAAGAAAGAATTAATCTTTGCTATACTACGTGCACAAGCTGAACAGAGTGGCCTGATGTTCATGCAAGGCGTACTCGAGATTTTACCTGAAGGTTACGGATTCTTAAGACCTATCAACTACTTGCCAAGTACGGAAGACATCTACATCTCAGCTTCTCAGATTCGCAAGTTTGACCTCAGAACAGGTGACCTCGTATCAGGTAAGTGTAGAACGCCTAAGGAAAATGAGAGATACTTCGGTTTGTTGCAAGTCAACGCTGTAAATGGTGAGAATCCATCGGCGGCTGCAGAGCGACTTCACTTCCCGGCACTAACCCCACTGTATCCGCAGAAAAAACTGGTTCTCGAAACATCCCCCAACCATTTGTCCACACGCATTATGGATGTGCTCGCCCCGGTAGGATTGGGACAGCGCGGATTGATCGTAGCACCTCCCAAAGCGGGTAAAACGCTTCTCCTCAAAGAAATTGCCAACAGCATCTCAACTAACAATCCTGAAATTGAACTGTTTGTCCTGTTGATTGACGAACGTCCAGAGGAAGTAACGGATATGTCGCGTTCGGTAAAAGGGGAAGTTGTGGCTTCAACATTTGATGAACTGCCTGAGAATCATATTAAGGTGGCGGAATTGGTGCTTGAACGTGCGCTTCGTTTGGTTGAGGCCAAAAAGGATGTCGTTATCCTGCTGGATAGCATTACACGTCTTGCCCGTGCATATAACCTGGTTATTCCACCATCCGGTCGTACGCTTAGTGGTGGTATTGACCCAGCTGCATTCCATCGTCCGAAACGTTTCTTCGGTTCTGCCCGGAATGTGGAAGAAGGCGGAAGCTTGACCATCTTGGCAACGGCATTAATTGATACTGGATCACGTATGGATGACGTCATCTATGAAGAATTTAAGGGTACAGGTAATATGGAGCTTCATCTAGACCGTCGTCTGGCAGAGCGCCGCATATTCCCGGCAATCGACATTCGTCGTTCGGGTACACGTCGTGAAGAAGTGTTGCTTAGCAAGGAAGAGTTGGATACAATCTGGGCGATTCGTAAAAACATGAATGATTCCCATGACTTTGTTGAAGGATTCCTGAAAAAACTTCGTAACAGCAAGACAAATGCAGAGTTTTTGGCGGCATTTGATTCAGCTGGTAATAGTCCAACAAGCAATTCCGGGACAACAACAACCCGTCGTTCACCTAGACAGACAGCTACGTCAGGTACATCGACGTAATTGCCGTTTGACTAATCACTTTCTTTTTGCAGCATTGCTGTGAATGTTACAATACACTCGTCGTTAGGTTTAACCCATTAGATGTGAGGAGAACATCATGTATTTAGTATACGCAGATGAAAAAGGTAATGTATTTGATCATCCTTCCCTGTACGGGCTTGCCCGCAGTGGAGATATGATCGTTGAGATTATGGAAGACGAACTCATCCCTTTGCCAGAGGGTGCAACGTTGGTTGGACTCCCGAGCACCCGGCCCATTGGTATGGACCCGGATACCGGTGAGATGCTACCAATGCCAACGGACACACAGGCTGTAGGTGCGTTGCTTCCACAGGGATTCACTCGTTTGTGTCTCCCTGGTTATGTGAAGACGGATAAAGAGTATAAATTGCCGTTATTCGGTTATTCCGCAGTGGTTTGGAAGGATGGCGGTTTCTATGTCACGGCTGCGAAGTCGGATAGTCCTGACCAATGGAATCCTCTGAACTGTGATCGTGACGATGTGCGTTCCGGAGTTAAACGGTTGACGGAGCAATATCCTGAGAACCGTCTTTATACCCATCTATCCAACTGTGCGCTTGGATATGAATGCCTAACTTCATCAAACACGTTCCTGAATCGTTGGGAAGGTGGAGTGCCGGTATCCTATTCATGCAATGCGGGCTGTTTCGGGTGTATCTCCGAGCAACCGGATGATAGCGGATTTGTTTCTCCGCAGACACGTATGAACTTCCGACCACGTGTGGATGAGATTGTGGAGGTTATGCTGGAACACCTGAAGACGCCGGAGTCTATCATTAGTTTTGGACAAGGTTGTGAAGGGGAGCCTTCCACGCAGGCCAAGCTGATTATTGAAGCAATTCGCGAAGTGCGTTCCGTAACGGACATGGGATATATCAACATTAATACCAATGCTGGTCTGAATGATCACATTAGAGGTATTGTAGATGCTGGATTGGATCTGATGCGCGTAAGTACAATTAGTGCACTGGATGACCATTATAACGCCTACTATAAACCGCGTGGTTATACCTTAGCCAACGTTGAGAAGTCGATGAAGTACGCAGCGCAGCAGGGTGTATACACGTCCATTAACTATCTGATCTTCCCGGGCGTAACAGATCGTGAAGAAGAGATTGAGGCGATGATTGAGTTTGCGAGAAGAACCGATCTACGCTTGATTCAGATGCGTAATCTCAATATTGATCCAGAGAGCTATCTGGAATTAATTCCTCCTGCTCAAGGTGATATCTTGGGCATGAAGCAGATGATTGAGATTTTTGAAGACGAGCTGCCTGATGTTGTGATCGGATCGTATACCCATGTTCCACCCGCTGGAATGGCACGTCCAAAACGGTTGATTACCTCATAACAATAATGGATTGCAACAGGCACAAGGCCGTGTTATAATCTCAGAGTTGTGCCATTTACTCTGGGTCCGCTTGAGGCTCAGGGCGGAAAGAGGTGAAAGGTAATGAAAGAAGCAATTCATCCTAATTACACGATTGGTCAAGTATCTTGCGCTTGCGGGAATACTTTTGAGACAGGTTCGGTTAAAGACGGACTTCGTGTAGAGATTTGCTCCGCGTGCCACCCGTTCTTCACAGGTAAACAGAAGTTTATCGATGCTGGCGGCCGTGTTGATCGTTTCAAGAAGAAATACGGAATCTAATTGGACAATTCTTGGAGTTGTCTGCTAATTGCATCCAACACACCCCTGCTGATCTGGCAGGGGTTTTTATATATTTTATAGGTAAGCATGTTTGCTTACGAGTTCCTCTGGTTGCAATTTGGATAACCTTACGTTATACTATTTCTTACCGTGCTAGATGGGGAGGTAGCGGTGCCCTGTAACTCGCAATCCGCTATAGCGAGGTTGAATTCCTGCTAGAGGTTTTGCCGATGTGAGGTTTGGTCCCTAAACGTGGTGTTGACGGTTGGGTCCTCCGCAATGAGTACTCATGAACCTGGTCAGGTCCGGAAGGAAGCAGCCATAAGTGAGATCACTCTTGTGCCGGAGGGTTGCCTAGCCCGAGCTATTGTTCAGGGGTGCCACTTGGATCGCAAATATCGATAGCAGGTGCACGGCTTACCTTTTAAATGTAGAGACCTTTGCAGTAGTATGTATGCAGAGGTCTTTTTGATATGTCTTAATAAACCGCATGAATGAGTCAGATAAAGTTTGGATTCACCCTAGAATATAGTATAATAGGGGAACGACAAAGGACTCGAATGCGAAGTGGAAGGAAGGTAACGCATCATGGAGCATATCGCGTTATACCGGGCTTGGCGTCCCCAGTCGTTTCAAGATATGGTGGGGCAACAGCATATTATTCAGACCTTGCAGAACGCGATTCGTGAACAGCGGACTTCCCATGCCTACTTATTTAGCGGGCCCAGAGGAACGGGAAAGACAAGTGCCGCCAAGATTTTGGCCAAAGCTGTGAACTGCGAACGTGGGCCTGCGCCTGAACCTTGTAACGAGTGTGAAGCTTGCCGCAGAATTACGACTGGCGCTGTGATGGATGTGCAGGAGATTGATGCTGCATCCAATCGGGGCGTTGAAGAAATCCGTGATCTTCGGGAAAAGGTTAAATATGCGCCAACCGAGGTCCGGCAGAAAGTCTATATTATTGATGAAGTGCACATGCTGACAACGGAGGCATTCAATGCTTTGCTCAAAACATTGGAAGAGCCGCCACCACATGTGATGTTTATTTTGGCAACAACGGAACCGCACCGCCTTCCGGCTACCATTATATCGCGCTGTCAGCGATTTGATTTTCGCCGGGTATCCCTGGAAGAGCAGACAGCAAGACTTACACTGATCTGTGAACAGGAAGGCATGGAAGCTGACCAGGATGCGCTCCAATACATTGCCCGTTTATCGGACGGTGGAATGAGGGATGCACTTAGTGTACTGGATCAGATCTCTTCATTTACGGATGGACGGGTAACGTACCAGCAGGTCATGGACATGACGGGTGGGATTGCTTCAGAGCAATTTGCCAAACTGGCTGCTTCGCTGCTCAAGGGTGATGTTGGTCATATTTTGCAGATGATTGAAGGTTTCATGCATGAAGGAAAGAGTGCAGACAAGTGTATGGAGAATTTGCTGTATTATTTCCGTGATTTGCTTATGATTAAGATGGTACCTGATGCAGATAAACTGACGGACCGGGTACTTAATCCGGAATCTTTCCGTGATATGGCGGAGTCATTCACCAGGGAACAACTGTTCCACATGATTGACACCCTTAATCGGTACCAGAGTGAAATGAAATATGCAGTACAACCACAGACATTATTTGAAGTTGCATTGCTTAAACTGTGTAGTATTCCAGCTCAAGGTGAGGCTTCTATTCAGGTGGGAGCTTCAGCTCATGCAGCACCTGCCGATGGAGGAGAGATCAACCGCTTGAAGCAGCAGCTTGCTGAGTTGGAGAAGAAGTTGGATCGTGCACTGAAAAGTGGTTTGTCTGGTGGAGAAGGTGCATCGAGTGCTCCATCTCGTCCGGCAACAAGGGCCCCTGTATCGAGAGGCAACTCGCCCGCGAAGCTTCCTGCACAGTTGGATCAGTATGTTGTGCGCAAGGGAGCCCCTGAGTTCGCGGAGATCAGCAAAAAATGGAGTCAGATCCTGCAACGAGTGAAGGAAGAGAGGGTTACCGTTCACGCCTGGTTTGTGGATGGTGAGCCGGTATCATTGCTTGAAGATAATGTGTTGGTTGCTTTTAAAAACAACATTCACCGTGAAACAACGGAGAAGCAGGCTAACCGTGAAGTCATTGAGCGGGTGTTGTCGGAACAGCTTGGGCGTCCTGCACGATTGGTGACGATGATGCTCAAAGATTGGACCGGAGCAATGGAGGGAGCTTCTGAAGCGCCAAAGGAGGACTTTAAGCTTGAACCTGAGCATGAAGACGGCGGTTCAGGCAACAAACAGCCTTGGATTGATGAAGCCATCCAGCTCTTTGGTGAGGACCTTGTAGTGATCAAAGAATAATGCGCATAGCGCGATAACCATAACAAAGGAGATGAACAATTATGAACAACATGAACCAAATGATGAAACAAGTGAAGAAAATGCAGGAGCAAATGCTGAAAGCACAAGAGGAACTGGCGGACAAAACAGTCCAAGGTACTTCTGGTGGCGGTGTAGTGACGGCTGAAGTTAACGGACACAAGAAATTGCTTGCTATCACGATCAAACCTGAAGCGGTAGATCCGGAAGATGTTGAAATGTTGCAGGATCTCGTTATGACAGCTGTTAATGATGCAATGGCCAAAGCCGATGAGATTGCCAACAAGGATATGGGCAAGTTCACAGGCGGCATGAATATTCCGGGATTATTTTAATTAAAAATTGATCCTGTCAAAGGAGACACAATCGATTGTATTATCCCGAACCAATAGCCAAGCTGATTGATGCCTTCACCCGGTTGCCGGGTGTGGGTCCCAAGACAGCAGCGCGTTTAGCTTTTCATGTGCTTAACATGAAGGAAGATGACGTTATCGATTTTGCCAAAGCGCTCGTAAGTGTGAAACGTAATCTTCATTACTGTTCTGTATGTTGTAATATCACTGATACGGACCCATGTCGCATCTGTCAGGATAAGTCCAGGGATGTATCTGTAATCTGTGTAGTTCAGGATTCGAAAGATCTGGTGGCCATGGAGCGCACCAAGGAATTCGATGGGTACTATCATGTGTTACAGGGCGCGATTTCACCTATGGAGGGAATTGGCCCAGACGATATTCGTTTGAAGGAACTCTTGGTTCGATTAAGTGATGAACGTATAAAAGAGATCATATTGGCGACAAACCCCAATATTGAGGGGGAGGCTACAGCGATGTATATCTCCCGCTTGGTGCGTCCATTTGAGATCAGTGTGACCCGGATTGCGCATGGATTGCCTGTAGGTGGCGATCTTGAGTATGCGGATGAAGTGACCCTTTCCAAAGCGTTGGAAGGGCGCAGGGAGATGCGTTAGTGTGTTCAATTTACGCAGCGGACTTCCTTGGTAACTTCGGATGCTAAATAAGTTTCGATGTGCAAAGAGAGCCTTAGGGCTCTCTTTTTTTTATGAAGAAAATGAATGTCCGAGTTCTAAGTTTGTCCTTTCCCTGATAAGTATGAGAATATGCTGTGCTGATCAGGAGGGGGAGAGTTTATGTTTTTGTGGCGAAATACACGGAACTCGGTAGAGAAACACAACAGAATGTTGAAGGAACTTGAGGCGGATCAGATCTATGCAGATATTCAGATGGCTAAGCAGGAATGGGAACGGGCTATGAGACAGTTTGAAGATGCGCAGGGGCAGGATGAGATTGATTATGCCATTTATGTATTGGAGGCAGCTGAGCGGAAGTACCAGATCCACTTGAGAAGAGCAAAGCGAGCCAGAGCTAATGATGATGTTACATCACAACGGGGGATTAGTATGTAGACGCGTTTACATTAAACATGGAGGTGTAACATATGAAGAGTATCATACTGGGAAGTGTATTGGTTATATCATTACTGGGGCTTATCGTTATTTTATTCAGAAAGCGGATAGGGTTATCGTTTTTCACGTCATTTGGAATTCATCTGGTGTTGGCTGCAGTAGGGATATATATCGTGAATTATTCTGGCTGGATTACAGGAACCTACATCCCGCTGAACCCTGCAACGATAGGGACTGTAACTGTTTTGGGATTGCCAGGTGTGGGGCTATTATTAGGGTTAAAAATTTCTTTGTTCGGATAGTTGACTCGCAGGATATTTATATGGTACATTATATCTCGTTGCTTTGCTTGCTTGGTTAGATGCTTTAGATGAAATGAAGGAGTTCATTACGAACTTCGAAAAAGAATTTCAAAAAAACACTTGACCAAAACAAACGAAGTATGATATATTATAAAAGTCGCCGCTGAGAGAAAATGGTGACGAAAAAACGAGTTTGATCTTTGAAAACTGAACAACGAGTGAGTAAACATTTTGCTTGCAGAATGAACGCAAAAGTTGGAGACAAGCCTTGGCTTGAATCGACTGGAGCACAAATGAGATTTTTAATCTCGTCAGATTCAAAATGAGCTTATCGCTCTTTTCAATACTTTATTGGAGAGTTTGATCCTGGCTCAGGACGAACGCTGGCGGCATGCCTAATACATGCAAGTCGAGCGGAGTTGATAGGAAGCTTGCTTCCTTGATACTTAGCGGCGGACGGGTGAGTAACACGTAGGCAACCTGCCCTCAAGTTTGGGACAACTACCGGAAACGGTAGCTAATACCGAATAATTGTTTTCTTCGCCTGAAGGAAACTGGAAAGACGGAGCAATCTGTCACTTGGGGATGGGCCTGCGGCGCATTAGCTAGTTGGTGGGGTAACGGCTCACCAAGGCGACGATGCGTAGCCGACCTGAGAGGGTGATCGGCCACACTGGGACTGAGACACGGCCCAGACTCCTACGGGAGGCAGCAGTAGGGAATCTTCCGCAATGGGCGAAAGCCTGACGGAGCAATGCCGCGTGAGTGATGAAGGTTTTCGGATCGTAAAGCTCTGTTGCCAGGGAAGAACGCTTGGGAGAGTAACTGCTCTCAAGGTGACGGTACCTGAGAAGAAAGCCCCGGCTAACTACGTGCCAGCAGCCGCGGTAATACGTAGGGGGCAAGCGTTGTCCGGAATTATTGGGCGTAAAGCGCGCGCAGGCGGTCATTTAAGTCTGGTGTTTAATCCCGGGGCTCAACCCCGGATCGCACTGGAAACTGGGTGACTTGAGTGCAGAAGAGGAGAGTGGAATTCCACGTGTAGCGGTGAAATGCGTAGATATGTGGAGGAACACCAGTGGCGAAGGCGACTCTCTGGGCTGTAACTGACGCTGAGGCGCGAAAGCGTGGGGAGCAAACAGGATTAGATACCCTGGTAGTCCACGCCGTAAACGATGAGTGCTAGGTGTTAGGGGTTTCGATACCCTTGGTGCCGAAGTTAACACATTAAGCACTCCGCCTGGGGAGTACGGTCGCAAGACTGAAACTCAAAGGAATTGACGGGGACCCGCACAAGCAGTGGAGTATGTGGTTTAATTCGAAGCAACGCGAAGAACCTTACCAGGTCTTGACATCCCTCTGATCGGTACAGAGATGTATCTTTCCTTCGGGACAGAGGAGACAGGTGGTGCATGGTTGTCGTCAGCTCGTGTCGTGAGATGTTGGGTTAAGTCCCGCAACGAGCGCAACCCTTATATTTAGTTGCCAGCACTTCGGGTGGGCACTCTAGATAGACTGCCGGTGACAAACCGGAGGAAGGTGGGGATGACGTCAAATCATCATGCCCCTTATGACCTGGGCTACACACGTACTACAATGGCCGGTACAACGGGCTGCGAAATCGCGAGATGGAGCCAATCCCAACAAAGCCGGTCTCAGTTCGGATTGCAGGCTGCAACTCGCCTGCATGAAGTCGGAATTGCTAGTAATCGCGGATCAGCATGCCGCGGTGAATACGTTCCCGGGTCTTGTACACACCGCCCGTCACACCACGAGAGTTTATAACACCCGAAGTCGGTGGGGTAACCGCAAGGAGCCAGCCGCCGAAGGTGGGATAGATGATTGGGGTGAAGTCGTAACAAGGTAGCCGTATCGGAAGGTGCGGCTGGATCACCTCCTTTCTATGGAGAATCGTTTCCCGAGTGGAAACATTCAAATAAGTAGGTTCTTAGAACCTACAACAGCGATTCATTTTGGTCTATCACTTCGGTGTGGATGAAATGAAGAGCAAAGCAACTCACTCGTTGCTCAGTTTTGAGAGTTCAAACTCTCAAACGTTTGGTGGCGATAGCGAAGGGGTTCCACACGTTCCCATCCCGAACACGACCGTTAAGCCCTTCAGCGTCAATGGTACTTGGACCGCAGGGTCCTGGGAGAGTAGAACGCCGCCAAGCGTAACCCATTTTGGGTTCAAATAGTATATGTAATGTGGGCCCTTAGCTCAGTTGGTTAGAGCGCACCTCTGATAAGGGTGAGGCCGGTGGTTCGAGTCCACCAGGGCCCACCATCTATACCTTTAAACTTTATATGGGGCCATAGCTCAGCTGGGAGAGCGCCTGCCTTGCAAGCAGGAGGTCAGCGGTTCGATCCCGCTTGGCTCCACCAAAAATGTTTTACAAGTTTGTTCTTTGAAAACTAGATATCGAAACGAAACAAACGCGAATTAGAACATTCCTTTAAGCTGAACTTGTGCAAACAAGTCAAGTGTATAAAGGTAGTTAAATTGCTTTTGTGATGGTATCGGGTGAGAGCGACTTTTGGCTTTGCGCAAGCAAAACAAGGGAAGCGAGCGACCGAAACCGGAACAAAATGGTTAAGCTACTAAGAGCACACGGAGGATGCCTAGGCGCTAGGAGCCGATGAAGGACGTGGCGAACAACGAAACTGCCTCGGGGAGCTGTAAGCAAGCTTTGATCCGGGGGTGTCCGAATGGGGAAACCCAGCTGGGGTAATTTCCAGTTACTCACAACTGAATACATAGGTTGTGTAGAGGCATACCAGGGGAACTGAAACATCTAAGTACCCTGAGGAAGAGAAAACAATAGTGATTCCGTCAGTAGCGGCGAGCGAACGCGGAGAAGCCCAAACCAAAGAGCTTGCTCTTTGGGGTTGTGGGACGTCTCACATGGAGTTACAAAGGAACCGGTTAAGCGAAGAGGTCTGGAAAGGCCCGCCAAAGAAGGTAAAAGCCCTGTAGTTGAAAGTCTGTTCCCTCCGAGACGGATCCCGAGTAGTGCGGGGCACGTGAAACCCCGTATGAATCCGGCAGGACCATCTGCCAAGGCTAAATACTTCCTAGCGACCGATAGTGAAGCAGTACCGTGAGGGAAAGGTGAAAAGCACCCCGGAAGGGGAGTGAAATAGAACCTGAAACCGTGTGCTTACAAAAAGTCAGAGCCCGTTTTAGGGGTGATGGCGTGCCTTTTGTAGAATGAACCGGCGAGTTACGTTCCCGTGCAAGGTTAAGGTGAAGAGCCGGAGCCGCAGCGAAAGCGAGTCTGAATAGGGCGACATAGTACGTGGACGTAGACCCGAAACCGGGTGATCTACCCCTGTCCAGGGTGAAGGTGCGGTAACACGCACTGGAGGCCCGAACCCACGCATGTTGAAAAATGCGGGGATGAGGTGGGGGTAGCGGAGAAATTCCAATCGAACTCGGAGATAGCTGGTTCTCCCCGAAATAGCTTTAGGGCTAGCCTCGGAAAACAGAGTCGTGGAGGTAGAGCACTGATTGGGTGCGGGGCCCGCAAGGGTTACCAAGCTCAGTCAAACTCCGAATGCCATAGACTTACTTCCGGGAGTCAGACAGTGAGTGCTAAGATCCATTGTCAAAAGGGAAACAGCCCAGACCATCAGCTAAGGTCCCCAAGTGTGTGTTAAGTGGGAAAGGATGTGGAGTTGCACAGACAACCAGGATGTTGGCTTAGAAGCAGCCATCATTGAAAGAGTGCGTAATAGCTCACTGGTCGAGTGACTCTGCGCCGAAAATGTAACGGGGCTAAACACACCACCGAAGCTATGGCTTGATGCTTTGCATCAGGGGTAGGGGAGCGTTGTATAAGGGTTGAAGGTGTACCGTAAGGAGCGCTGGACATTATACAAGTGAGAATGCCGGTATGAGTAACGAAAAGATCAGTGAGAATCTGATCCGCCGAAAGCCTAAGGGTTCCTGAGGAAGGCTCGTCCGCTCAGGGTAAGTCGGGACCTAAGGCGAGGCCGAAAGGCGTAGTCGAAGGACAACAGGTCGAAATTCCTGTACCACCGTAAGCCGTTATGAGCAATGGGGGGACGCAGTAGGGTAGTGACGCGGACTGATGGATGTCCGTCTAAGCAGTGAGGCTGATGTGTAGGCAAATCCGCACATTGTAAGGCTGAGCTGTGATGGGGAGCGAAAATTATAGTAGCGAAGGTCATGATCTCACACTGCCAAGAAAAGCCTCTAGCCAGGTGATGGTGCCCGTACCGCAAACCGACACAGGTAGGCGAGAAGAGTATTCTAAGGCGCGCGGAAGAACTCTCGTTAAGGAACTCGGCAAAATGACCCCGTAACTTCGGGAGAAGGGGTGCCCCGGTAGTGTGAATAGCACGAGGGGGCCGCAGTGAAAAGGCCCAAGCGACTGTTTAGCAAAAACACAGGTCTGTGCGAAGCCGTAAGGCGAAGTATACGGGCTGACGCCTGCCCGGTGCTGGAAGGTTAAGGGGAGTGGTTAGGGAGTAATCCCGAAGCTGTGAACCGAAGCCCCAGTAAACGGCGGCCGTAACTATAACGGTCCTAAGGTAGCGAAATTCCTTGTCAGGTAAATTCTGACCCGCACGAATGGCGTAACGACTTGGGCGCTGTCTCAACGAGAGATCCGGTGAAATTTTAATACCTGTGAAGATGCAGGTTACCCGCGACAAGACGGAAAGACCCCATGGAGCTTTACTGCAGCTTGATATTGAATTTGGGTACGATCTGTACAGGATAGGTGGGAGCCTTTGAAGTGTGAGCGCCAGCTTGCATGGAGGCAACGTTGGGATACCACCCTGATCGTATCTAGGTTCTAACCTGGTACCGTAATCCGGTGCGGGGACAGTGTCAGGTGGGCAGTTTGACTGGGGCGGTCGCCTCCTAAAGAGTAACGGAGGCGCCCAAAGGTTCCCTCAGAATGGTTGGAAATCATTCGAAGAGTGCAAAGGCATAAGGGAGCTTGACTGCGAGACCTACAAGTCGAGCAGGGACGAAAGTCGGGCTTAGTGATCCGGTGGTACCGCATGGAAGGGCCATCGCTCAACGGATAAAAGCTACCCTGGGGATAACAGGCTTATCTCCCCCAAGAGTCCACATCGACGGGGAGGTTTGGCACCTCGATGTCGGCTCATCGCATCCTGGGGCTGAAGTAGGTCCCAAGGGTTGGGCTGTTCGCCCATTAAAGCGGTACGCGAGCTGGGTTCAGAACGTCGTGAGACAGTTCGGTCCCTATCTGTCGTGGGCGTAGGAAATTTGAGAGGAGCTGTCCTTAGTACGAGAGGACCGGGATGGACGTACCGCTGGTGTACCAGTTGTTCCGCCAGGAGCACCGCTGGGTAGCTATGTACGGACGGGATAAACGCTGAAAGCATCTAAGCGTGAAGCCCCCCTCAAGATGAGATTTCCCAGTATGTAAGACCCCTTGAAGACGACGAGGTAGATAGGCTGGGGGTGGAAGTGCAGCAATGCATGGAGCTGACCAGTACTAATCGGTCGAGGGCTTATCCAATAGCAAGTTGTAATTCGCATGTTTCGTTTCGAATCTAGTTTTCAGGGAGCAATCCTTGAATGATGTTGATGATTGTTATTCGGAGAGATACCCAAGTGGCTATAAGGGGACCCTCTGCTAAGGGGTTAGACTGCGTAAGCGGTGCGAGGGTTCGAATCCCTCTCTCTCCGCCATCTTTACCTAAAGGTGGACAAGCAATCAAGACACAATTAATATGGCGGTGTAGCTCAGCTGGCTAGAGCGTACGGTTCATACCCGTAAGGTCGGGGGTTCGATCCCCTCCGCCGCTACCATATTACCCAGGAGGCTTAGCTCAGCTGGGAGAGCATCTGCCTTACAAGCAGAGGGTCGGGGGTTCGATCCCCTCAGCCTCCACCATATACGCCGGTGTAGCTCAACTGGTAGAGCAACTGACTTGTAATCAGTAGGTTGGGGGTTCAAGTCCTCTCGCCGGCACCATTAATGCCTGGAACCGTGGTGTAGTTGGCCTAACATGCCTGCCTGTCACGCAGGAGATCGCGGGTTCGAATCCCGTCGGTTCCGCCATTAATCCTAAAAATTAAATATGGCTCGGTAGCTCAGTCGGTAGAGCAGAGGACTGAAAATCCTCGTGTCGGCGGTTCGATTCCGTCCCGAGCCACCTTTAATCCCTGGAGGATTAGCGAAGTGGCCAAACGCATCAGACTGTAAATCTGCTCCCGTACGGGTTCGGTGGTTCGAATCCATCATCCTCCACCAGTTTTATGAGTCATTAGCTCAGTTGGTAGAGCACCTGACTTTTAATCAGGGTGTCGAAGGTTCGAGCCCTTCATGACTCATCTTTAAAAAAAGAGTGATTAATCATTAATTTGATTAGTCGCTCTTTTTTGTTATGTGATTTTAACTCAATATGGATTTTTATTAATACTCGGCAAGATATGATAAACTAATAGAAAACATGCAGAGTGGTGACGTTCATTATATGAAGCTCATACCTGATCTAAAACAGCAAATTGAAGTCATTATAGGCACAAATTTGGACGAATATGAAATTACAATAGAAGAATGGATGCAATCTGTTGCCAATCTAGTTGGTAATCATGAAAATTTAGAGACCTTTGGTGATGAAGGTGAGCGTCAGGAGTTATCTGATCAATCTGCATCTCCAATTTCATCCGATGTGATCAGTTTAAATACGGGAAAGCGTATATTTTTTAAGGTTCGGATGAATGAGAAAGAAGAGAACGTTGTGTGTTGGGGATGCGCTGCAAGATCTATTACCTTGGAAACACGACAATTGATCGAGCTTGTAATCCGTACTAACACGGCTCTACCCGATGAGGTACAACCTGTTATATATGAGAATGATAGGGAGCAGTATTTGACTGAATTGGGTCTCTGGCTTAAAGAGCAGATCGAAGAACCAACCAAGCAGAAATCTGAAGCGGTCCCTGATCGCTTTGTAGTGGCAGCAGAGTTGAATACGGAGAAGATTCTGTTCTTGCTGCAAGGGGATACACCGGATGCACATCGTTTACGATCCAAGGAGCTCAACAAGTTGCTTGAGAGTTACTTTGGTGAAGAGATTGTCTTGATTCCTTTGGGGGAGCAAGAGTGGATTTTCATGGGTGATAAAGAAATTGTTACAGAAGAAGCCGAGGAAGATACAACGGAGGCCAAAAAGGATTCACTGAACGCTTTTTGTCTGGGGTTGCATGAATTGGTTGCCAGTGAGTGGGCTGGGGTGTTCCATCTGTCTGCATCTCTGCCATGCATTCCTGCGCAACAACTTGTATCGGTCACAACTCTTCTTAAAGAAAGTGTTCACTTGGGGAGAGCATTCCATGTTACGCAGCATATCCATCTCCCATGGGATCTTCACCTGGAGCGGTTGGTTGCGAGCATTCCAGATGAGCAGCGTACACGTTTTATACAGGAAACAGGCAAAGACACGTTAATCTTCAATGACAGTGAGACACTTGCTACGCTGGAGACTTTTTTTAGTCTGGACTGTAATGTCAGCGAGACCGCAAAACGACTTTTCATTCATCGTAATACGTTGGTATACCGTCTGGATAAGATCAAACAGGAGATTGGCTATGATGTGAGGCACTTCGAAAGTGCTGTTCTAGTGCAGTTTTTACTACTAATGTACAAAGTGACGAAAAAGCATTGATATTTTTGTGCAGTTTGCGAATAGTCAAACCTCATGTGTATAGGGTATTATAAAAATACAAATTGTATTCGATTACAAAATGATCTCTGAGGAGGCAACAATCATGGCTGGAGTACGTTTAGAGCATATTTTCAAAAAATACCCGGGTTCTGATAAAGCAACTGTAGTTGACATTAACCTGGACATTAAAGATAAAGAATTTCTGGTACTGGTAGGTCCGTCCGGTTGTGGTAAGTCAACAACACTTCGTATGATCGCAGGCCTTGAAGAAATTTCTGAAGGTAAACTCTATATCGGTGACCGTGTCGTTAATGATGTTGCACCTAAAGACCGCGATATCGCGATGGTATTCCAATCCTATGCCTTGTATCCGCATATGAGCGTATATCAAAACATGGCGTTTGGTTTGAAATTGCGTAAGGTTAAAAAAGATGAGATCGACAAACGTGTACGTGAAGCAGCTAAAATCCTGGATATCGAGCATTTGCTTGAGCGTAAACCTAAGGCATTGTCCGGTGGTCAACGTCAACGTGTCGCTTTGGGACGTGCGATTGTCCGTGATCCACAAGTGTTCTTGATGGATGAGCCTCTCTCCAACTTGGATGCCAAACTGCGTGGTCAAATGCGTGCAGAGATCACTAAACTTGCGAAACGTTTGGAAACAACTGTTATCTACGTAACGCATGACCAGATCGAAGCTATGACGATGGGTGATCGGATCGTTGTTATGAAGGATGGTATCATCCAACAAGCAGCTTCTCCGGAAGAGTTGTATAACCTGCCGGCTAACCTGTTCGTAGCTGGTTTCATCGGTTCCCCGACAATGAACTTTATTTCGGGTAAACTCGCTGAGCAAGGTACTAGCATGCATTTCATAGCTCCTGGTGTGGATGTTGAAATCCCGCAAGGTAAAGCACAAGTGTTGAAATCTAGAGGATACATTGGCAAAGAAGTGATTCTGGGTGTTCGTCCAGAAGACATTCACGAAGAGCCAGTATTCCTGGAAGCATCCCCGAACTCCGTATTCTCTACACACGTAGATGTTACAGAGAACCTGGGTCACGAAATGCTCCTCTACTTGAGCGGTGTTGGTAATGATACAACAATCGCACGTGTAGACGGACGTTCTAACACTCGTGATGGTTCCACAGTTAAAATGGCCATCGACATGAACAAAGTTCATATCTTTGACAAAGAGACTGAAGTGAACGTACTTCTTCAAGACAAATAATACTGGGATTCCTCGGTGACGATGGAACCTGACAGTTATTGCAATTATACATTGTAATGAGAGCCCCTTCCGTTATTGCTGGAAGGGGCTTTTTTTAAGATTATTGGAATTAAAAGTTTCGGCGGAGTTGAAGGATTAATAACCGCAAGAAAAACGGCCGCTAAACTGCGAATGTAGTATCCTAGAAGGTGCTTCGATCAGAAGACTTTTCTTACTAATGGTCGTCGGAGACTGCGATTGCATTCATCCCGGAATTCATTTAAGATTATTTGAAGGTCTGTCTTCATATATTTGAGAGAATCGACTGTTGGAAGGGTATGCGTCTGTACCCCATGTTGTGAATGCGCTAATAATGGAAATAACTGATACACGATCTGATGTACATAGAGGGACAGCTAATGCTGAAAGGAAGAGACAAATGGCGAAAAAAGTGAAAGTATCTGAACTCGTGCAGCAATTTCAGTTGGAGGTTGTTTCTGGATCTCACGGATTGAAAAGAGTCATTACGGTAGATGACCTGAACCGTCCTGGTCTGGAAATGGCCGGTTATTTTGAATATCATCCACAAGAACGGGTACAGCTGCTTGGAAGAACGGAGTTAGCTTTCTTTGCAATGTTACCTGAGCAAGAGCGGCGCGATCGTATGCAACGTCTTTGTACGGAAGAGACGCCTTGTATCGTTGTCACGCGTGGGTTGGAAGTTCCGCAAGAGCTGATTGATATCAGTGAAGAACAGAATCTGGCTGTACTTCGCAGCAATATGGCAACAACGATTCTATCCAGCCGGATTACCGGTTTCCTAGAGAAGAAACTGGCGCCAACAGCAACCATCCATGGTGTACTTTGTGATGTCTATGGTGTAGGTATGCTGATTACAGGTAGTAGCGGTATTGGTAAGAGTGAAACAGCACTTGAACTGGTGAAACGTGGACACCGATTGATTGCCGATGATGCGGTAGAGATCCGCCAAACGTCAGATTTTCAGCTGCACGGTACTGCACCAGAATTGATCCGCCACTTACTCGAAATTCGAGGTGTCGGTATTATCAACGTCATGACATTGTTCGGGGCTGGTGCGGTTCGGAATAACAAACGGATTACCTTGGTTGTACGTCTGGAAGCATGGCAGCAGGATAAACAATATGATCGTCTGGGTCTGGATGAAGAAACTACACGTATCATTGATACGGATGTACCTCTCGTTACGATTCCTGTTCGTCCGGGACGGAACTTGGCAGTTATTATTGAAGTGGCAGGTATGAACTATCGCCTGAAACAGATGGGTCTTAATGCTGCACTGCAGTTTACAAACAAGCTGACAGCAACCATCTCGGAAGATATGGAAGACATGGATTAAGAAATATTTTATACAAGGAAATGAAGATAAATGGTTGACATGTACTGCTTCTCTTAAGGCGCAGGGCATGCCAACCATTCGTCATGCGTGCGATTGATTGAATAAATAGGAGTGTGAATGAATGGATACATTATTACTGTTGAACCCGATTGCGTTCTCTATTGGAGCGTTAAAGGTTCACTGGTACGGGCTTATTCTTGGTGCCGCGGCACTTATAGGACTCCTGCTCGTGATCCGGGAGGGCAAACGATACAATATTCCACAGGAAGTGTTCATGGACATGGTCCTGCTGGGTGTGCCTTCTGCCATCATTGGTGCCCGCATCTACTATGTCGCATTTAAATGGGAAGATTATAGGGATAATTTCTGGGATGTCTTTAAAATATGGAATGGCGGTATTGCCATCTATGGTGCACTTATTGGTGCTATTATCTGTGCAGTTATTTTCTTCCGTCGTAAAGGATATAACTTCTGGCGTATGGCCGATATCTGTGCGCCTGGACTGCTCGTTGGACAGTTGATCGGGCGTTGGGGGAACTTTGTGAATCAGGAAGCCTACGGCGGTCCTGTAGAAGAATCATTTTTAAGAGACAAGCTTCATCTGCCGGACTTTATTGTGAATCAAATGAACGTAGAAGGCGTATTCCACCATCCTGCATTTTTGTATGAATCGATGTGGAGTCTCGTTGGTCTGGTCTTGCTGCTGGTTCTGCGTCGTCAGAAGTTTCTGCGTTCAGGTGAACTGTTCATGTCTTATTTCATCTGGTACTCTATCGGTCGCTTCTTCATTGAAGCTTTACGTACAGACAGTTTGGGCTTTCAGGCTCCGCAGTGGGTTGCTTCATTAGTGAACGGGCTGTGGTCTCCAATGACTGCAATGGGCTTTGAACAAGGATATCTTGATCCTGCTTACGGTAACGTAAGAATCTCGCAACTGCTCGCGATTGGCATCATTATTGTTGCTGTTGTATTCATTGTGGTGAGAAGAGTGACAGGTAAAGCAGATGTTCGTTATAGTGATCCGATTGTATCGTCCAAAGTTACCTCAGATGATATGGAGCATACGGGAACAGTTGCTGGCAAAGAGAACAAGATAACACCTCCAGCCAAAGATGAATCCAAGCAAGTTGATGATAAAAAGGAGTAATGCAACATGATTGACACGGTATTGTTTGATCTGGACGGAACGATTATTGATACCAATGAGTTGATTATCAGCTCATTCCAGCATGTCATGGGGGGATGGGAGCATTCAGCTCCATGGACACGGGAACAGATCATTCCACATATGGGTGGCACACTGGAGCAGCAAATGCGCACTTTCTCTGGCCAGGAGGAAGTCTCCGAGTACGTGAAAGGTTACCGTGCTTATAATGATATCCATCATGAAGCGATGGTTAGACCTTTTCCACATGTTATTGAGGTAGTAGAGGCGCTGCATCAGGCCGGCATTGTGATGGGTGTGGTCACAACCAAAATTCGCCCATCCACATTAAAGGTGCTAGAACGTTTTGATCTACTGAAATATATGAAGACAATTGTAACAGTGACCGATGTAACGAATCCAAAGCCGCACGCTGAACCTGTACTGAAAGCGATGACGGAACTGGGTGCAGATCCTGCTAAAACGCTGATGGTAGGTGACAGTCCAGTGGATATCCAATCGGCACAAAATGCGGGCGCTCTTTCGGCGGGGGTTGCATGGTCCCTTAAAGGGGAAACAATCCTGAACGGATATGGACCCGATCATATGTTGCACGACATGAGAGATTTGTTGAAACTCATCCGTATTGAAACGGGACGTTCATGAGAAAAGTAACCCGCTATCCGGTAGAGGACCAGAATGCACTTTGGCATATCTACAAGACAGTGAGTCCGTGGAAGGGCGTTCGTAATTTTATCTGGATCCAGTTGTCACGCTATTGTCCGATCCTATCGGTGAAGAACTGGATTTACCGCCGAATGCTCGGTATGAAGGTGGGAAAACACACGGCCTTTGGCCTGATGGTGATGGTCGATGTGTTTTTTCCGGAGAAAATAACGGTCGGCGAAAACTCGGTCATCGGTTACAACACAACGATTCTCGCTCATGAGTATCTCATTAAGGAGTACAGGCTCGGTGAGGTGAATATCGGCGAAAATGTACTGATTGGTGCTAACACAACGATTCTTCCCGGGGTAACCATAGGAGATGGAGCCGTTGTGGCTGCTGGAGCAGTCGTACATAAGGATGTTGCACCAGGAGCTTTTGTTGGAGGTAATCCACTTCGTGATTTATCCCGTGCGGCAGCTTCTACGGAAGAAACGGTCTTTAACACGGATGATTCTTCTCAGGGTAGTGTGCATTGAGTCAATAAAGTAATGAGCCAATAAAGTAAGTAAGGAATGAAGATGGGTTGAAGTAAAAAGCTGCTTATGGCAGCTTTTTTCGTATATAAATACCGATTGATAGGCGTAACGGTGTGTATATAAAACGATATGTCATTCCATGGGCAATCAAGCTTTGGTATTGTTGACGGTAGTGCGGATTTCATGTTATCATATCCCATATCCTTTAGTTTGTTAGCACTTTACCATGTGAAAGTATTTCGAGGGAATTTAACGTGATAAAGGTTGAACTAAACCAATAGTTGAAGGTTTTTGCAACAATACGGTGATTCAGGATTACAAGATAGAATGGGGATTTACACTACATAAATCCTGTTGAAATAGAACGAGCACTACTCTTAAACTACTGACTCGGGGTGAATATTACCAATGTCCAAACCAAAAGGTTTTGAAAAACCGACCGGATTCCGCGACTATACACCACATGTAGTATCCAAGCTGCGGACGATTGAACGCAATGTACTGGAATGTATGGAACGCTGGGGTTACCGTCAGATCATCACACCAACGATTGAATATTACGACACGGTAGGTGTGGCAAGCTCTACATCAGATCGAAAATTGTTTAAATTGCTAAACAGCCGGGGAACCACGCTGGTGCTCAGATCGGATCTAACGGCTCCGATTGCACGCGTCGTTTCATCCATGCTCAAAGATGAGCAGTTGCCGCTGCGTTTATCCTATCATGCGAATGTATTCCGTTCTATTGAAGAGGAAGCTGGGCGTGAGGCTGAATTTTTCCAGACGGGCGTGGAGCTGGTTGGAGACGACTCACCTGAGGCGGATGCAGAAGTTGTTGCGTTAGCAATTGCCTCTTTGCAGGCAGCGGGTGTGTCTTCTTTTAAAATAGCGATGGGCCATATGGGATTCCTGAACGGATTACTGGAGGAAGTGATTCCAGGTCAGACCGCTGAGCAGGAGCAATTGAAGGAAGGTCTGCTCGGACGCGATTATGTCGGCTACCGCCAGTCCATTGAAGCATTGAATCTGGAGCCTAAGCTGAAAGAACAGCTCGAAGCGATCCTTCGTCTGCGTGGTGGCAAGGAAGTATGCACACATGCGGTAGAGCTAAGTTCAAGTGCTGAAGCAGCACAGTCAATTGCACATCTGTGTGCCGTATTCGAAGTATTGGAAGCGTACGGTGTATCCGATCATGTGCTGATTGATCTGACGATGATCGGTGATTTCTCCTATTATACGGGCATGACATTTGAAGGGTATGCAGCCGAACTGGGATCTCCGGTATGTAGCGGTGGACGGTATGATAATCTGTTACAACAGTTTGGTCGTTCATTGCCAGCTACAGGATTTGCACTGAAAACAAACCGGATTATTGATGGTGTTCATGGCATTACGATTGAAGAGAAAAAACCGGTACTTATCCAATATACCCCGAAACGTCGGGCTGAGGCACTAACAGAAGCGGCAAGATTACGCAGTATGGGACAAAATGTAGTGACACTCCTTCTTCCTGAAGACGGGGCTGGGGCAAGTGCCGTATCGGTTGAAGCAAGAACCGCTGAGGCTGAGCAGGTTATTACTTACGGATCTGAAGAAGGAGGACGCTGAGATGTCGGATATTCTGAAGGTGGCCATGCCGAAGGGCCGGATCTATAAAAAAGCCTCCAAATTGTTTCGTGAAGCGGGGCTGGATATTCCAGAAGACGTAGACGATACACGCAGATTGGTCATCGAAGTACCGGAAGCGGGAATGGAATTCATTATGGCTAAGCCAGTAGATGTTCCAACATATGTGGAGTACGGTGTTGCCGATATCGGAATTGTTGGTAAAGACGTGCTGCTGGAGGAAGATCGGGATGTGTACGAACTGTTGAATCTGGGAATCGCTCAGTGCCGTATGTCTGTGATCGGACTTCCAGACTGGAAGCCAGGCATCCAGCAACGTGTTGCAACGAAGTATCCAAGGATTGCTTCACAGTATTTCCGGGAGCAGGGACAGCAGGTCGAGGTGATCAAGCTGAATGGTTCCATTGAGCTGGCGCCTTTGATTGGTCTGGCAGACCGGATCGTCGATCTGGTGGAGACAGGTCAGACGCTGCGCGAGAACGGACTGGTGGAGATGACAGGCATTCTGGACATCACTAGCCGTCTTATCGCCAATCGGGTAAGTTATCGGATGAAAAATGCACGAATCCAGGCTTTGTGTGATGCACTTCAACAGGTCATTCCGGCATCGAATGAGATTTCTGCGGGAAGCTTTCGGGGATGAAGTACTGCGTTGGAAACATAGATGAGAAACATACAAAGCAGAAGCAGAAGCAAAATTAAGAGTAAGAGACAAAATAAAGAGTAAGAGACAAAATAAAGAAGCAAATCGGCCACAAGAAGGCAGGTATTACAGAGGATGAGGAGGTTGTACGTATGAAAATTGTACCTGCACGGGAGTTTGATCTGAAGCGGGAAGTGGAGTATGGCACGCCGGAGCAAAATGAGACGGTACGGCGCATTGTCAGCGACATTCGCCGTGAGGGTGATGCGGCCCTGCTGCGTTACACAGAGCAGCTGGACCGCACAAAGCTGACGGCCGCGGATTTGCGCGTGCCGCAGGAAGAGCTGCAGGCGGCTTATGCAGCCGTGGAGCCATCCTTTGTGACGGCGATTCGGCAAGCCGCCGCCAACATTCGTGCGTTTCACGAGAAACAGAAACGCAACTCGTGGATGGATTGGCAGCCGGACGGCAGCCTGCTGGGCCAGGTCATCCGACCGCTGAAGCGGGTCGGCGTCTATGTACCTGGCGGCAAAGCAGCGTATCCATCGTCTGTGCTGATGAATGTGATTCCGGCACAGGTGGCAGGCGTGCCGGAGATCGTTCTTGTGACGCCGCCGTCTACGAACGGTGGCGAAGGTATTAACCCGTACATCCTCGTTGCTGCTGCGGAAGCAGGCGTGAGCGAGATGTACCGGGTTGGCGGCGCTCAAGCTATCGCCGCCCTGGCTTACGGCACGGAGAGTATTGCACCGGTCGACAAGATCTGTGGACCGGGCAATATTTACGTGGCGCTCGCGAAGCGCGAGGTGTACGGTGCGGTCGATATCGACAGTATCGCCGGGCCGAGTGAGATTGTGGTGCTCGCCGATGATACGGCGAATCCGGTGTATGTCGCCGCCGACCTGTTGTCGCAGGCGGAACATGACGAGATGGCATCGGCCATTCTCGTCACGAATTCGGCCACGCTGGCGGAAGCCGTGCAGGGCGAAGTGCAGCGGCAGCTTGAAGTGCTGCCGCGGCGGGATATCGCTGCTGCATCCGTGGAGCAGTATGGCGCTATTATTGTGGTTGATTCCATCGATGAGGGAATCGACGTGGTGAACCGGCTTGCACCGGAGCATCTGGAGATCATGGTGCAGGAGCCGATGGCTTACGCTGGCCGGATCGAAAATGCCGGTGCGATCTTCCTCGGCCCGTACAGCTCGGAGCCGGTAGGGGATTATTTTGCAGGACCCAATCACATTATACCGACCAATGGCACTGCGCGATTCAGTTCGCCAGTGGACGTGGATGATTTTATCAAGAAATCGAGTCTGATTTATTATAGTAAAGAAGCGCTGCTGAAGAACGGAGCGGCTATTATAGAGTTGGCCCGCCATGAGGGTCTTGAAGGGCATGCCCGTGCAATTGCTGTACGGTTAGAACAGGAAGGAAAGGCGGAATCGGACAATGGATAAGCAAAATAATGGTGTGGAACTTGAAACCAAAGGTGCAGTGCGCCAAGCAGAGGTTGACCGCAAAACAAATGAGACCAATATTCAATTGGCCTTTAATGTAGATGGAACAGGACAATCCACGATTGAAACGGATGTACCTTTCCTGAACCATATGCTGGATCTGTTCACAAAGCACGGGCAATTCGACCTGAACGTGCAGGCCCGTGGAGATATTGATATCGACGATCATCACACGGTTGAAGACATCGGGATCTGTCTGGGACAGACGTTGCGAGAAGCGTTGGGTGACAAACGCGGCATCAAGCGTTACGCCAGTGTTTTTGTGCCGATGGACGAGGCACTCGCTCAGGTCATTATTGATGTGAGCAACCGGCCTCACTTTGAATACCGTGCAGAATACCCTTCCCAACAGGTAGGCAGTTTCTCCACGGAACTGGTACATGAATTCCTGTGGAAATTGGCGCTGGAAGCTCGGATTACGTTACATGTCATTGTGCACTATGGTCAGAACACCCACCACATGATTGAAGCGATCTTTAAAGCATTGGGACGTGCACTGGATGAAGCAACGATGATTGATCCACGTGTAACAGGTGTGCCTTCCACGAAGGGAGTGCTGTAGACGATGGCGATTGCAATTGTCGATTACGGTATGGGTAACCTGCACAGCGTCGGCAAAGCGGTCGAACGTCTTGGCTACGAAGCGCTGGTCACGGGTGACCGGGAAGAGATTCTTGGCGCAGATGGTGTCATTCTGCCAGGCGTAGGTGCTTTTGGTGATGCGATGGTTCATCTGCGGGAGAGTGGACTGGATACGGTGGTGAAGGAAGCCGCTGCCGGGTCCAAGCCACTGCTCGGTATCTGTCTGGGCATGCAATTGTTGTTCAGCTCAAGTGAAGAGCATGGCGAGCATGAAGGACTGGATATTTTGCCAGGTAAAGTGGTGCGATTCGCACCAGGAGAGCTGAAGGTTCCTCATATGGGATGGAACCGTTTGGAATTCCTGCACGCGGAAAATCCGCTATTTACAGGGCTTGAGGCAGGTCACGTCTATTTTGTCCATTCCTATCATGCGCTTACTGAAAACAGGGACGATCTGCTGGCAGTAACGGATTACGGACATCCGGTGACAGCCATTGTAGGCAGAGGATCCAACTTTGGCATGCAATTCCACCCGGAGAAAAGTGGAGAGCTTGGTATGAAGCTGCTCGGCAACTTTTTGGCTCTGACAGGATCACCTGTACAAAGGTAAAATATCATCTCTTCTTAACTATAGAAAGCGTACAAATCTAATTCATATTCAGGAGGCCTTGTATGTCATCTTTTATCCTATATCCGGCGATTGATATCCGGGACGGCAAATGTGTAAGACTGGTGCAGGGAGATTATAATCAGGAGACCGTGTATAACGATGACCCGGTTCAAGTGGCTTTATCCTGGGAGAAACAAGGCGGTACATACGTTCATCTGGTGGATCTGGATGGTGCGAAAGCGGGTCATCCTGTTAACGATGAGCTGATCGGACGGATTGCCTCTGCTGTGAACGTACCCGTTCAGGTAGGCGGCGGACTTCGTACGGTAGCGGATGTAGAACGTTTGCTGGGTCTGGGTGTTAGCCGGCTGATCATTGGAACAGCAGCGATTGAGGATCGTGCTTTTACAGAGGAAGTACTGGGACGTTACGGCGACAAAGTGGCAATTGGCATCGACGCTCGTAATGGTTACGTGGCAACCCGCGGATGGCTTGAAACATCGGAAGTACAGGCAGAGGTACTCGCGAAGGAATTGGCGGCATATGGGGCAGAAACGTTTATCTTTACGGATATTTCCCGTGATGGTATGATGCAGGGTCCTAATGTGGAAGCGATTGTGTCTCTAGCCAAGGCAAGCGGACGTACGGTTATTGCTTCCGGCGGTGTGAGTGTAATGGATGATCTGCTTCGTCTGAGTCGCCACGCGGATGTTGGTGTTGGTGGAGCAATCGTGGGTAAAGCACTGTATACGGGAAGTATTGATCTGTCTGAAGCAGTACGTGCGGTAAATAAGTAAGGGATATTCGGATAGAGAGGAAGAGGTAGCATGCTGGCAAAAAGAATCATCCCCTGTCTGGACGTGAAGGACGGCCGGGTCGTCAAAGGCGTCAACTTCGTTAATCTCCGCGATGCGGGTGATCCGGTAGAGCTGGCGGCACTATATGACCGCGAGGGCGCGGACGAACTGGTGTTTCTCGATATCTCTGCTTCGGTAGAAGGTCGCGAAACGATGGAAGAAGTCGTGCGGCAGACGGCGGGTGAGATCGCTATTCCCTTTACGGTAGGTGGTGGCATCTCCAAAGTAGAGGATATGAAGCGGATCCTCCGTGCGGGAGCGGATAAAATTGCAGTGAATACAGCAGCGGTACTTAACCCGCAGTTGATTGCAGATGGTGCACGTCGCTTTGGCTCGCAGTGTATCGTGGTAGCGATCGACGCCAAGTATAACGAAGCTTGGGGCGAATGGGAAGTCTATACCCATGGTGGACGGAAACCCTCCGGGATCAAGGCGCTGGAATGGGTTAAACAGGCTGAGAGCTTGGGCGCGGGGGAGATTCTTCTCACCAGTATGGACGCGGACGGAACAAAAGACGGCTTTGATCTGAAGCTGACGGCAGCGGTATCCGAATCTGTGCGTATTCCAGTCATCGCATCGGGCGGTGCGGGCAAGGAATCTCATTTCTATGATGTATTTACTACAGGCAAAGCGGACGCAGGGCTAGCCGCAACAATTTTCCATTACAAAGAAATCGCCGTACCGGCGTTAAAACAACATTTGAGAGAACAAGGGGTGGAGATCCGTGACTAAAGTGAGCGATGAAATCAAGGAACAGTTGTCCTTGGAACAGGTTGTGGAACACATTCGTTGGAGTGATGGTTTGGTTCCTGCCATTGTGCAGGATGTGGATACTCGGGAAGTCTTAATGATGGCTTATATGAATCGCGAATCTCTGAAGTTGTCGCTTGAATCCGGTGAAACGTGGTTCTGGTCACGCTCGCGTCAGGAGTTGTGGCATAAAGGAGCAACATCTGGTAATGTGCAGACGATTACTTCCCTAAAATATGATTGTGACGGCGATACTTTGTTGGTTGAGGTGAAACCGAACGGTCCGGCTTGCCATACAGGGGCGGTAACTTGTTTCCATAATGAGATCATTGGCTTACCAGAGAAATCGGCAGACAAGGCTTCGGATGAAGCGGGTGCGGCATCTGCTTCTGCAAGTTCCGGTTCCGAAAGTCGCTTTGAGGTATTGGCTGAACTGGAATCCGTTATTGCAGAGCGTGAACGTGAGCGTCCTGAGGGTGCATATACAACGTATCTGTTTGATAAAGGTGTAGACAAAATACTGAAAAAAATCGGTGAAGAAGCGTCCGAGACAATCATCGCCGCCAAAAATAAAGATAATGACGAGCTTCGTCTGGAAGTCAGTGACCTGATGTATCACCTGCTCGTCCTGTTACAAGAACGCAAGCTGCCGCTGGACGACATTATGTCAGAGCTAAGCCGCCGTCATGAACGGCCTCGCCGCGATTAGGAGGCGAGTTTCGTGCGTATAGACTATCATACACACCATGAGCGGTGTGGACATGCCGTTGGCAAACTGGAAGAGTACGTGCAGCGTGGTGTGGAGATCGGACTCTCCCAGATTGGATTGTCCGATCACATGCCATTGTTGCATGTCGATCCGGCTCAATATTATCCGGAAATGGCGATGCCTATGGATGAACTGCCGCGTTACGTGGAGGAGTGTTTCTCCCTGAAAGAACGTTACCGCGGGCAGATTGACGTACGTGTTGGTCTGGAAGGTGACTATATTGAAGGCTGGGAAACAGAGATCCGTGCAATCATTGAGCGTTATCCATGGGATTATGTGATTGGCTCTGTTCATTTCCTCGGGGAATGGGACATTACGGATTTCCGCCAGACCCATCACTGGGAGGGCAAAGACATCCTTGAGGTATATCGTCAGTACTACGATGCCGTAAGCAAAGCAGCCGCCACGGGCATGTACGATATTATGGGTCATACGGATGTCATTAAACGGTTTGGTTTTGTTCCTTCAACAGAGCAGACAGAAGAACGTATCTCACTGGAGAACGCAGCGCTGCAGGCTATTGCCAAAAGTGGCTGCGCCATGGAGCTGAATGCCTCCGGGTTATCGAAGCCTTGTGCCGAGATGTTCCCTAGTCGCAGAATGCTGACGGAAGCCATTCGCTTGGGTATTCCATTAACCATGGGCTCTGATGCACATGACCCAATGAAGCTGGGCGATTATTTGCCTGAAGCTGAAGCACTTTTACATGAGTTGGGCTGTACGGAAGTCGCTGTTTTCGAAGGCCGTCATCGCTCGTTCATTCCTTTAAATGTATAAGCCATTAGAGTATAATGAGGGTAGGAAATAACCTTTTAGAGGTAGTTCAAAAAGTCCGCCTTTGATTACGAAGGATGCCTAATGGCATCTTCAGCATCGAAGATGGAATTCAGCCGAAATGTCCGTTGCTCACGTAGTTTTCCCTACGCTCCGCTACTCCATTTCTAGCTTTATCCCATCTTCTCGGTACTGAAATCCGGTCTTTTTGAACACTCGCTTTTAGATAAGGGATTATATAGGGATTTCAACCCTCGGGAGGGCATTATGCAGCATTCGTTACGTATTTTTTCCGGTTCATCGAACCCTAAGCTGGCAGAACAGGTATGTGACAAGCTGGGTGTACAACTGGGCAAGATCAAGCTGTCCAGGTTCAAGAGCGGAGAAATATACGTTCATTATGAAGAAACGATCCGTAATTGTGATGTGTTTCTGGTACAGTCGTTGTCTCATCCGATCAATGAGCTGTTTGTCGAGTTGCTTGTGATGATTGATGCCGCAAAGAGGGCTTCCGCACGCACTGTGAACATCATTGTTCCTTATTATGGCTATGCTCGTCAAGAGCGTAAATCTGCTCCACGGGAACCGATCTCGGCCAAGATGGTAGCAGATGTATTAACGACAGCTGGCGCCAATCGAGTGGTAACGATCGATCTGCACGCAGCGGCCATTCAGGGATTCTTCAACATTCCGGTTGATCATATGACATCACTGGATCTGATTAGTGATTATCTGTTAAGCAAAGGAATCGAGAACCCTGTTGTAGTCTCCCCGGATGCGGGACGAGCATCGATGGCAGAGAAGCTGGCGAACCGCCTGGATTCTCCATTTGCCATTATGATCAAGAAACGTCCAAGCCATAATGAATCGGTGATTACCCATGTCATTGGTGATGTAGAAGGACGGACACCTATTATTATTGAGGATCTGATCGACACCGGAACAACCATTCTGAATGTTGTGGAAGGGTTGAAGGAACGTGGCTCCAAAAATGTATATGTATGTGCAACACACGGATTGTTCTCCGATGGGGCAGTGAGTAAATTGAATCACCCGTCAATTGAAGAGGTGGTCGTTACGGACTCGATCGCACTGCCAGATGACCACCCTGAATGCTTCAAAGTGTTACCTGTTGCACCAATGCTGGCCCGCGCCGTACGCATTATTGTGGATGGTGGCTCCATGGCCACATTGTTTAAGGATTCTGGCATTTAGAGCATCGAGGATATAACGGTGTGCTGCCAGATGAACTGTCCCGTGTCTGAGTTGTTGTCTGCTCAGCACGGTTTTTTTGTTTTGGCTCTTTGAATTCAATTCTTGCTTTGCTGCTCAGAGGCTTGTGCTATAATAACATAAAATCAGTTATGATAGCGTTATCATATAGTATTCAGCCTCTAAGGTGAGATGGATGCTGAACAGTAGAACCACGGCTGAGAACATTGGCATCGTGGAGTGAGGAGTGGGGTCTATTGTCTCGTAATTGGTACTACCGGTTATTGTTTTCGTATTTCCCAATTTTTTTTCTTACGGTGAGCATACTCATTTTCATCGCGTTTGTATTCATCAATGACATCTCTAAAGAAGAAACAAAAAAAGCAGACCGGATCTCCTCCAGTTATATGATCGACACAGTGGATCGCACAATCAGGGATATTGAACTATCCATCCTGGAAACGGTACAGAGTCAGCAGGCATACAAACTCTATTTTAATAACACAAACCTGACCAGCTCGGACACGGTGTATGCAATTGCGCAGAATTTACGTGAGCTATCCAATTCGTCCTCATGGATTCAGTCCATCTATCTATATGACAAGCGAAATGAACATGTTCTGACTGTAAGTGGTTCCAAAGAAGCAGAAAGTTACTCGGATAACGCATGGATTGATCAAATGGTTAACGGGTCTATAGGTTCGGGCTGGCAGCCGGTTCGGGAATTTGATGCGGATTCTGTTCAACGTACTCCTATTCGCGTATTAACCGTGAACAAGGACATGCCTTTGCCTTTTGGCTCGCAGGGCACATTGGTCATTAATATCAAGATGAGCAGCATTGAACAGAGTGTAGATAGTATGGTTAATGGTCAGCTCTCATTCCTGACGATTACGGATCGGGACGGTAAGGTTGTGTATAATGCACACTCGGACCAAGAGGGCTCGATAGACGGTCAGGAACTGAATAGGCTATCGCTAGAAAGACTGGGCTGGACAATATCCAGTGGAATTAAGGCCGGCAACTTATTTGGCTGGGTATCTGTTATATCTTATGTATGGGTAATCATTGCTATTGTGACTGTTATCTGTGCAATTGTATATATCGTGTACATTACTCGCCGTAACTATAAACCCATTCAGATCATCATGAACCGTATTGAGTCTCATCAGATTCGGGCGTTTGAACACTCAGGTGCTCGCACGGATGAGATGAAGATGATTGACGGTGTGCTTGAGAATCTGATTAATCATATGATGGATTATGACAAAAAAAGCAGGGAAAATGTACTCATGCAGCGCAGCAAGTTGTTCAATGCCCTGTTGCATGGTGAACACATGGAAAATGCAGCAGAGCAATTAAAAGAGCTCTCACCACTGAATGAAGTGCGTGACTCGTCGCGTTTTGTCGTTGTTGTTGGAGAGATTAACCGTTATGAGAAGGGATTTCAGGAGAGATACACGAGAGGCGAACAAAATACGCTGAAGTTTGCCTTGATGAACGTTTTGCAAGAGCTGTCACGTAATACGGGAGTCCAATGCTGGACGGAATGGATTAGTGTAGATCGAATTGCAATCCTTTTTGTGTTCAAAGAACAGAATGATAACAACATGGATATGTCTGGGCAGATTCTTGTTGTAGCTGAGGAATGCAAATCTTGGGTAGAACAAAATCTACGCATTTCCTTAAGCTTTGGCATTGGACCTATTGCTCAGGGAATCGGTGCAATACGAGATTCCTATGCAGCTGCAGAAGCGGTAATGCAGCGTAAACTGTTGATGAATGGAGATGTCGGCCAAGCCGACTGCGGTGAAACACAGCATCCTTTGCTGGATACCTATACCTATCTGCAGATGATTGCGGACTTTGTTAAGCGATTCCGGATGTCGAGTGGACAGTGGCGGGAACAGTTGGAGGAGATCTTTACGGCATTTGAACAGAACAAACTGCCGGATGATGAGATTCGTTCTCTGATTCAGGCCATGTTACAGATGCTTAGCCGAGAAGTGGCCATGATGTCGGAAGGACTCCAGGAAGAGCTGTCCGAAGAAAACATCAACAGATGGTTGAGTGCTGTGGAAGAGGCAGTGACGCTTACCGATGTGAAAAGTCTTTTGTTTGATGGTCTGACGGACTTGTTCAGAACGTATGTAGCGGTAACGGAAACCAAGAGTTACAAAGCCATGGTTAATGAAATGAAAAATTATATCGAAGAACAGTTTGCAAATCCTGATCTTTCATTGAAACATCTGAGCGATCGATTCCAGATTACGGGCAAACATGCGAGTTATTTGTTCAAGACAGAATTCAACATGAAGTTTGTTGATTTTGTTACAGAGCTGCGCATGAAGGAGACGGAGCAGCTTCTGCTCAATACCGATCACTCTTTGCAGGATATTGCCCTGAAGGTTGGGTATGCAAATGGAATTACGTTGGGACGTGTATTTAAGCGGGTAACGGGTATTACACCAGGAGATTATCGTCGTTTGAAACGTGAACATCGAGAACCCGAAGAGTAACGCAAAAGTGAACATATTCTGAGAATTGTACATCAGGATAACACAGGGTGAATTTCATGCAGTCACTTTCCACTTAGGAGAGAGGTTTGCAGAGGTTCGCCCTGTTTTCGTTGAACAGTTCTCTGCTGCCCGAGATCGGATGCAACTGTTTTCGCAGGATAGCAAGCTAATATTCCTGTTTTTTTCCCGTTTACGAATATAGGCAGTGTGTGAAAATGGTTTATCCGACTTGGGACAGGCATTTCCAGGTCGTGAGGCGTTGAGAGCAATTACAGCCTAGAGCGGCACAGCTTCGGGAAAATAATCAGTCTGAGAAAATGGGCTTAATGCATAAACTAAATTCCGTTTGTAAGCGCTTCCGAAATTGGTTTATTGCTAGAGTTCGGAAAGATGTGGAATACTCGGAGCAAGCCTTAACATTCACGCAAAGTAAAAGGGGATGACAAAATGATTGGAAAAGCAACCAAGGGGAGTAAGAAGAAATGGATGGGTCTGGCACTTACGATGGTAATGGGAGTGTCCTTACTTGCAGGGTGCTCGTCTGCATCAGAAAAAGAATCAGCAGAAGGCGGGGCAACAACTAATGGTGAGCGTGTTACTTTGAAAGTGGAGGTTTTCGATCGTGGTAACAGTCCTTCTCCACATACGATCACGAACAACTATTTAACTAAATTTGTTCAAGAGAAATTCGGCGATCCGAATAACATTGATGTGCAATTCGTACCTGTTCAACGTTCAGAAGAAACAACCAAGCTCAACGTGTTAATGGCCAGCCCAAGCGACGTTCCAGATATAGTGTTTGTATACGACTCCAGTGTGTTCTACCGTTATGCTCAGCAAGGTGGTCTAACTGAAGTAGGTGAACTGCTTAATGAACATGCACCTAACTTAAAAGAATATCTCGGCGAAGACCTGTTGAGATTCGGTCAGCTTGAAGGTCAGCAATTCGCTATTCCGGGTAAACGTGCCATTACTTCCCGCTACAATTCTTATATTCGTCAGGATTGGCTAGACAAAGTCGGCATGAAGGCTCCAACGACAACGGATGAGCTGTACGAAACGCTGAAAGCATTCAAAGAGAAAGATCCGGGCAATCTGGGCAGCAAAAACATCCCAATGGGTATGGCACTTGCCCCAGCGCAGTACGAAACATTGATTTACTCCTTTATCAAACCCGTACAAGATGGGCTTACGTACAGTCAGCGTTACGAACTACCATTGCATGATGGCTTCAAAGATGCGATGCAGTTCCTTAACAAACTTTACAATGAAGGTCTGATCAGCAAAGACTTCAGTCTGGATGAAGAAAAAACGCAATTGGTCAAAGACTTCCAGAACGGTAATATTGGCTACATGTCTGAGGACGTAGGTCAGATTCTATATGCAGATGGTATGCTTGATAATTTGCAAAAGAATGTACCGGATAGCAAAGTTGTAGCAGTTGACGCTTACACCAATTCGAATGTGGACAACAAACACATCAAATCACGTTATGGCAGCAATGGTATGTACATCATGATTCCGAAAAGCAGCAAACGTTCGGTTGAAGCAGTGAAATACCTAGACTGGATGGCTTCTGGAACGAACTTGCTGGAGATGAACACCGGTGTCGAAGGTGAAAATTACGATATGGTTGATGGTGTTCCAGTTGTTAAAGATGATGCACCACAGGATGTCAAAGATCGTATCTACAACGGTGGTGACATGGCCATTATTGCCAACGGTAAAGTTGTTGGAGATCAGGCAACCAATGAAGCCGCATGGATTGCAGGCTTCCCAGAGCGTAACCAAGAGCTGATGAGACAGTCCATTGATATCGCTAATACGGATACGATTGGCCCGGTTATCTTCAGCAAACCAATTGAATCAGAATCTAAATATGGTACAGCGCTAAATGATAAGTTGAAAGTGCTTATTGTGAAAACTGCGATGGCTAAACCGGCAGACTTCGAAGCTGTATATGAAAAAGAAATGAATGATTTCATGTCACTCGGTGGAACAGAACTGAAGAAAGAACTTGAAGCAGCACTTCAGTAAGCGTTAAACAGATTCATCTTGTGATTACTAAATCAATATGTAATTTACCGCATAACTTTGGAAGGAACGTGTGCCGCCAGTATGGCGGCACAGCCGTTTCTCTGTTGATAGGAGGAAACCGACTTGACCATCACATACTTGAAAAGGTATTGGCAATTATATGCGCTCATCTCACTGCCTCTGATCTACTTCTTGATCTTTCGTTACGGCCCAATGTACGGGGTTCAGATCGCTTTTAAGGATTTCAACTTGTTTCAGGGCATCAACGGGAGTGAGTGGATCGGTTTCGATGCTTTCCGTGAAGTATTTGGAATGAGGGACTTCTACACCACATTGCGAAACACCTTTATGCTAAATTTCCTCGACCTGCTTGTTTCGTTCCCTGCTCCAATTTTATTGGCCATCATGCTCTATGAAGTTCGATTCAAATGGTTCAAAAAAATATCGCAAACGATTCTGTACATTCCTCACTTTATCTCCTGGGTTATCATCGGGGGAATTGTATACCAATTGTTCGGTAATCAATCCGGTATGGTTAACGGTGTACTGGAGAGTATGGGCTTTAATTCGATACCATTTTTGACAGAGAAAAATCCATGGCTTGTGACGTACCTATTCACAGGTGTCTGGCAAAGTGCAGGGTGGGGAACCATTCTATATCTGGCCGCATTAACCGGCGTCAACAAGGAATTGTTTGAAGCAGCTGAGATCGATGGAGCATCGCGGCTGAAGAGAATCTGGCACATAACGCTGCCAAGTATCAAACCAACCATCGTGACCTTGCTCATTCTTAATCTCGGACATATGGTCAGCATTGGATTTGATCGACCTTATATTATCGGTAACACAGCGGTACGTGAATATTCTGATGTACTTAGTACCTTTGTATACAGGGTCGGCCTTGAATCAGGACAATACACGCTTGCAACTGTCGTAGGACTATTCCAGGCTGTTGTAGGGCTAATCTTTGTACTTGGCTCTAACTATATTTCAAAAAGGGCAACCGGCGAAGGCATTTTATAAGTTATCAAAGCATGAAAGATACGCCAATCGGCTTGTATGTATAGACCATCAGTAAAGGAGCTGTGCGCATATGAGTGAACGCACCTCAAATCGGATTTTTGATATCGTTAATATCTCCTTTATCAGTTTGTTTGTTATATTCTGTCTGGCTCCATTTTTACACACCATTGCGATATCTCTAAGTTCTAACCGGGCTATTACTTCGGGAGAAGTGACCATTTTTCCTAAAGAATTTAACTGGGATGCGTATATTCAAGTATTCTCTGATCAATCTATGCTCTACTCATTGGGCTTTACGTCTGTGTTGACAGTGGCTACTACAGTGTTGTGTATGTTATTCACACTTGCTGCTGCATACCCGCTAACCAAGAAAAAATTAAAAGGGCGCAAGCTCTTTATGTATGTCATCATCATTACGATGTTTTTCAGTGGCGGGATGATCCCCGAGTATTTGCTCATTCGTGATCTAAACATGCTTAATTCAGTCTGGGCACTGATCTTGCCAGGACTGGTTAGTCCATTTAACCTCATTATCCTGATCTCATTTTTCAGAGGCATTCCTGAAAGTCTGGAAGAATCAGCAGAAATTGACGGCAGCTCGCATGTACACACGCTATTCAAAATCATACTGCCATTATCCATGCCTGTACTTGCCACATTAGCGCTATTCTATGCGGTTGGTCGCTGGAATGGATTCCAAGATTCACTTTTGTATATTAATGATCCCAAGTTGTATCCACTACAACTGAAGCTCTTCCAAATGGTTCAAAACAATATGGTGAGTGAGCTTACATTAATGGAAGGTGCTAACCGCACACCACTGACTCCGGAAAGTCTCAAGGCAGCAACAGTGGTATTCGCAACTGTACCGATTCTGCTCGTCTATCCGTGGCTGCAAAAGTATTTTGTCAGTGGTGCGATGCTTGGCGCGGTAAAAGGTTGAGTTAAGGCTGGTGCAAGAGTTATAGCCATTTCGCCAGAGGGAAGGAGAAGGAAAACAGATGCAGCACATAGATAAGGGTATATATTCGTTCTCCACATGCTGGAATATCCGAAAACATGATGTCGGGGAAGCCATGATTCGGGAGATTGCCGAACTTGGCTTTCGCCAGGTCGAACTCAACTATAACGTAACGAAGGAAATGCTCACGACGATTGAGCCCATGATTGAACGCGGAGACATCGGTATCTCCAGTGTCCATAATACGTTTCCACATGACCCTGATCCCGATTATGGTACGGATTCAGTCCTGCTTGGATTCAAGGATGAGGTTAAACGTCAGCGGGCAATAGAGTTACTTGTTGAGTCGGCAGAATGTGCCCATCGTTATGGTGCTAAAGCTGTAGTCGTACACCCTGGGGAAGTACCTTTTCCTGAGGATATCAGCAAAGATCTTGGAAAGCTCTATCACGAGGAAGGGCCGGATTCCCCGAAGTATCAAAGCAAATGGGCAGAACTGATGGAACGGCGGGAGGCACTCAGCTCCGGTTATGTACAAAAGATTATTGTTAGCCTGGATGAGGTCTGTAATCGAGCTGCAGCCAAAGGTCTGGATGTTCGTTTCGGAATCGAGACAAGATCCAGACCACAACAGATTCCTACCCTGGACGAAGCGAAGACCATCATCACGGCCCTTAAAGGGGCTCCAGTTGGTATCTGGTACGATACCGGTCATGCCATCATGATGGATCGACTGGGCCTCTATGACAGTGTAGGGGAAATGCAGGGCCTGATGGATGATATCGTTGGTGTTCATATTCATGAGACACTGGGTCTCTCTGACCACTGGTGCCCTTATGTACACAGTAAGGACATGAATTTCTATGATGCCTATCTGCCTATGATTCGCCGGGCACAGGTGAAGGTATACGAGTTAAAGTCTGCCTGTAAGCCAGAAGAGATCCACGAGAGTCATGACTTGCTTATGAAGAAGCTTGGATTGGCAGAGTAGCAGAATAGGAGCCTTGAAGTTAGGAACATTCTGCGTGTTAAAAAACGTGTGTTGAACGGCGGTTTTCTCGGTGATGAAAATCACATGAAGTTTGGTGAAACAAGGACGGAATTCTAGCGACTTTTGTAAAAATATGATAAATACAGACGAGAAAAAATGAACTCACGTTACGGGCGGTATGGGAAGCAGCTCCCGGTCTGAATCGAAGAGCTGAAGCAACATACTTTGCACATCGGGAGAATGCATTGGTATGGAGGGACTGCACATGTACAAACAACTGGTGGACAGTAATGACAGAGCGGTAGAAAGAGGCATAACCCGGCAAATGCTTGATCCGGAAAGCCGTTACTATGGAGGGACAATTGATCCCTTCACAGGTGTTGCCTGGGTCAACCATACGACAGGAACGCCCACGGATATGTGTTACTGGGGAGCTGCGATCTCCAATCCGGACTCCGTCTATTACCGGGATGAGGCATTGTTAAATCGACTGCTGTTAGCTACGGAATATGTACTTCGCTTCCAGCATGAAGACGGCTCAATATCACCTGGCTGGACCAATTACCATTCCCCTCCGGATACTGCATTTGTCGTTGTAGGGTATTCGCAGTTGTATCAGCTTCTTCTGCAACAGGAATGGGAGCCGCTGCAACCTGTATTGGACAATATGAGGCTGTTTCTGGAACGGACAATCCCAACCATGCTAACGGGAGGCTGTCATACGCCAAATCATCGCTGGGTGCTATGCGCGGCGCTTGGTTTCCTGCATGAACTATTTGATCTGGAGGAAGCTGTGCAGCGCGCAGAGCAGTGGATGGATGAAGGCATGGATATTACACCCGATGGAGAGTGGACGGAGCGGAGCAATGGGATATACAGCGCTGTTAGCGACATCATGTTAATTCATGCAGCGCGTCTGCTCAATCGTCCTGAACTGCTTGAACCGGTGAGGCTCAATCTTCGCATGATGGTGTACCTTGTGCATCCTACAGGTGAGATTGTTACGGACTATTCAGGTCGACAGGATCTGGGCAGTGTTCATGATCTGTCACCTTACTATCTGCCGTATGCCATTCTGGCGCGGTTGGACGGTGATCCACTCTTTGCTGGCATGGCAGCCTGGGCGGGAGATACATTAACAGATCCGGGAGTTTGCTCAGTGAATACGCTCATTCGGTTGATGCTTGAGCCTGAGCTTCAGCAGACAATTGAGGCACCTGATGCATTACCGGAACAGTATGAGGTCATGCTGAATGAACATTTTCTCCGGGGAGAATATCTGGAGCAGATGGATTTGGTAGGACATCACGGACGTATCTCTCACAGTCGGATGCATACGGATTTTGGTGCTCCGGTAGCTCGAATTCGGGATGGCGCTACTAGTGTGACTGTGATGACAGAAGTTCCTTCTTTCTTCGCACTTCGTCATGGCAAGGTGCGCCTGCTGGCTGTGCAACTGGCTTCTTACTTTAATCCAGGGTATGTACCTATGCAGCAAATGACGAGGTTGTCCGAAGGGTATCGACTAACTGGTGAGCAGAAAAAAGGTTACTACGGCCCAATCCCTGCAAACCTGCTGCCAGAATCGGCTGCATCAGCCATCAGTCCATGGTACTTGTTACCTCATCAGAGTCGTCAGCTTACTCATGAGCAGACCTTCCGTGTAGGAGCAGAATTACTGCCAACGGAAAACGGATGGAGCATGCATCTATCTGGACAGGAACCGGCGGACATCATGATGCAGTTATCCTTTGTATTCGGAAGCGAAGGTGAGCTGATCTGTGAAGACTCGATTGAAACGAGTGAGGGTCATTATTTGTGGAAAGGCGGTACATTACGCTATACCTGCGGAGAAGACTGGCTGGAGATCACCGGGGGCGAACTGGGTCATCTGGCGGCAACGGTACGTGAGGCAAAACTGCCGGACAAGTGTAAGGTTGTGCTGGTCAATTTCATGACGCCTTTTTATAAGACCCTTCATATTTCACTTTCACCTTCGATGGCGTTGAAAAATTAAGGCGATTGAGACTCTATTCTTCGGATGTTAACAAAGTCTATCGTTTTAGTTGATCTAATGCAGGTTCAATTGATGTAGTTACCTGAGTAATATCTGTTTACAAAAAATAAAGATGGCATTTCATCCGTGTATGATGGAATGTCGTCTTTATTTGCATTTTTTTCATAAACGACATGAAACTACATATTGAGAAGTGGGCCTTAAGATGTGGTATACTGGAGAGTATGAATGAAATGCAAAGAGGAGGTGCCTTGGAAGATGAAGGGCAAGCTAGTGCGGGCTGAGGGACACCTTGCCAATATTATACCGATTCACTTGGATGCTTCTTTCTTCTTTGAAAGAGCTGTCCGCTCGCTGGACCGAAATCATGTCGACAAGGCATTAAAATATTTTCGCAAAGCTGTTGAATACGAACCGGAAAATCCGGTAAATCATTGCAATATGGCGGGTATATTATCGGAGAAGGGGGATTACGAAGCCTCCAATGCCATTCTGGCTAACGTGCTGGAAGTGGTAGATCCGTCAATGACGGAATGTTATTTCTATATGGCGAACAATTATGCAAATATGGATCGGTTTGAGGAAGCCGAGCAAGCACTTGTTACCTATTTGGAGGAGGACACCCAAGGTCAGTTCATGACGGAAGCCGAAGAGATGATGGAGCTTCTGTATTATGAGCTGGATCGTCCGACCAAACTGAATCGAATCAAATCACGCAAAGGTGTAGTGGAGCACGATCAGGCACGGGAACTGCTGGAAGAAGGAAAATTTGCACAGGCTGCTGAATTGCTTGAAGGCATGTCTTCTGATTATCCTGATTACTTGGCTGCCCGTAACAATCTGGCACTCGCCTACTATTATATGGGTCTGTTTCCCAAAGCAAAAGAGACCATTGCCGAAGTGCTTGAACAGGAACCAGGTAATCTGCATGCACTCTGTAATCTGGCCATTTTCCATCAAAATGAGAACCGGGCTGATCAAGTGCTGCTTCTGATCAAAAAATTGCGGGTCATCGTGCCATTTCAGCACGAACAAGTCTACAAACTGGCGACAACGATGGGAATTCTGGGCCAACACGATACGGCTTATGTTCACTTCCGGCGTTTGCTCAAGGACGAAGAGACAGCTGCTGATCCGGCACTTGCTCACTATGCAGCCGTGGCGGCTTATAATACAGAACGGTATGATGCTGCTGAGCGTTTATGGCATCATGTGTCCAAGCTTGATCTGGGTTCCGAAGTATCCCGGTACTATCTGTCAGGTCTTGAGGCTGTAAGACAAGGCGAGCAGGAACCGGAGAAGCTGAGTTATCACTATCATCTGCCATTTGATGAGCAGTTCAGACAGTGGGAGAACTATGGTAGTGGCATACCTGAAGAAATGAAAAATGATCCACTGATTCGCTCATCTTTCTTCTGGGCATTGCGTCATGGTGATCGGGCAACCAAGCTACAGGTAATACATGCGCTTGGGATGATCGGTGACTATGAGGTGCAACAGGCTCTGCAATCCTTTATTGAAGAGCCTGGAGAAGAACAGGATCTGCTTGAGGCAGCACAAGCTGTACTGAACGGATTGAAATCGGCTGAACAAGAGGATCGGAATTCTCAGGTGGTTCGACCCTTTTCTCCTGTAGCCTTGAAGTCTATTGGGAAGGTTCAATCCACTTCAGAGCCATCGGACAATGGATCAACCTCCCATTGGCAGGCTGTTGTTGATCGTGCGTTACAGATGTCTGAAGCAAAGGCTGAGTTGCAGCAAGAGATGGAACGGCTCTGGACGGATTATGTATCCCGGGTACATCCGGAGGTTCCAGGTACGAAGCAGATTGAGGGTTGGGCTGCAGGACTTGAATATTTGGCAGCGAAGAATCACAGTCGGCCCGTTACCTATCAAAGCATTGCTGAGCGGTATGGGATATCGGCATCAACGGTTAGCAAGTATGCTAAACAGATTCATTCGGTTTGTAACAGCAAGCCACCACTTGTATAGAAAAAGTTCGCTTTAACTCGTTTTCAGAAAGACATCATCAGGTGAAGGATACAACAACCGGGAAAACGGGTAAACTTAACGAATGGGCCTCGTAAACGCCTGTAGGATATCATCTTGGCAAGTTCATCGCTAGTACAACACATTCTCACCTTAATTAAGGAGGCTGTATCTATATGTCTAAATACAGAACGATTGTGATCGGAACGGGACCTGCGGGTCTGACAGCAGCGATATATCTGGCTCGTGCTAATCTGAAACCACTGGTTATCGAAGGTCTTCAGCCGGGTGGTCAATTGACGACGACAACGGAAGTTGAGAATTTCCCCGGTTTTCCGCAAGGTATCATGGGTCCGGAACTGATGGACAACATGCGTAAGCAAGCTGAACGTTTTGGAGCAGAATTCAAAAACGGTTGGGTAGAAGAGGTTGATTTCAGCAAACCACCCTTCAAGGTAAAAGTTGGAGGAATTGGTGAACTGGAAGCTGAATCGATCATTATCTCCACAGGTGCTTCCGCTCGTTATCTCGGTATTCCGGGTGAGCAGGAAAATGTGGGACGTGGTGTAAGTACATGTGCGACATGTGACGGCTTCTTCTTCCGAGGCAAAAAAATCGTGGTCGTGGGCGGCGGAGACTCCGCGATGGAGGAAGCGAGTTTCCTGACTCGTTTTGCAACAGACGTGACATTGGTTCACCGCCGGGATGAATTGCGTGCATCCAAGATTATGCAGGATCGGGCACGCAGCAATGAAAAGGTGAAGTGGGCGCTGAACCGTACTCCACTCGAGGTCGTACCAGAAGCTTTGGGTGTCAAAGGATTGAAGGTGCGCAACAACGAGACGGGGCAGGAAGAGTTGCTCGAAGCAGATGGCGTATTCGTTGCCATTGGTCACACACCGAATACAGGATTCCTGGGGAATGCGATCACACTGGACGAACATGGCTATGTTGTCGTTAAACCGGGAACAACGGAGACCAATATTCCGGGTGTATTCGCCTGTGGTGATGTTCAAGATACGAAGTATCGTCAAGCTATTACGGCTGCAGGATCAGGATGTATGGCCGCGATGGATTGTGAGAAGTTCCTTGAAGGAAGCATTGTCCATGATTGGAGCGAAACGTTGGATAAATAAGCATTACATGCGTGAGGTTAGGCATATGTTAGGAATAAGAGACAACGGGAAGTCTCATGAAATGAGAGAAGCCGGAAGGCTTCTCTTTTTTTGAAACTACAGTGGGCATGAGTTCGTATACATATAGGGCATATTAGCTGTGAGGTGAAGATTTTGGGGGAAATGATAAAAGATTGGTTACAGAATGCGACAGTGAGACGGTTTTTGATCTTGCTCTTGTTCTGTTTAATTTTGTTCAGTATGGGGAGTATGCTGCACATGATTCTGCTGTTGTTCCTGGTGACATATGTCATGAACAGGTTACAGCATTTCATTACAGGTGGTCTGAATCGATTGTTTCCGATCAATTATAAAGTTGTGGTCATCCTGCTCTATATGATTGTGATCGCAGTGATTGTGCTTGGTATATCCAGATATTCACCACGGATCGTGGATCAGGTCGTTCAGTTGACCAACGAGATTATGAAATTTCTGGATAGTGCAGACGGTGATAATTTTGCATCCAAAATTGCGGGTTATCTTCAATCCTTCGATATTAAAAATTACACCAATGATGCATTGAAATATATTTTCGCTTTGAGCAAATGGCTGGAGTTTATTCTGCTTGTCATCATTCTGAGTCTGTTCTTCTTGTTGCAGAAGCAGGAGATATCCAAGTTCACGTCCAAGTTTAAAACAAGTAAAATCGGATGGTTCTACAATGAAGTGGCTTATCTGGGAGACAAATTCGTGTCTTCTTTTGGTAAAGTCATTGAGGCACAGCTTCTTATTGCGGTGTTTAATACGGTGCTGACGATACTGGGCTTATGGATTCTGGGCTTCCCGTATCTGTTCGCTCTGACTATTCTGGTGTTCATGCTCAGTCTGGTTCCCGTTGCGGGAGTTATCATCTCACTTGTACCGCTCTGTCTGATCGGGTATCAGATGGGTGGACTGAAATTAAGCATTATTGTAATCATCATGATTATTGTTATTCATGCTTTGGAGACGTACTTCCTGAATCCTAAACTGATGGCACACAAGACCAAATTGCCAATGTTCTACACCTTTATCGTACTAATTCTGTCGCAACACTTCCTGGGGATCTGGGGACTGATCATTGGTATTCCGATCTTTGTCTTCCTGCTCGATATTCTGGATGTGAACAAGATGGAGAAGACAGAAGAGCCGGTACGTGTGGAAACGAAGTTATAACGCAGAAAAATCAACTGAGTTTAACCCCAATTCTACAACTTCAGAATTTTCATAAAGTAAGGGTGCCTTCTATATGTAGAAGGCACTTTTTTGTTGGCAATATCGTCATTAGATAACTTTCTGCATGAGAATGACAGGTGGCGGGGTGCATAAGACGAGTCACCCTATATGAGGGACGATGTTGATCTTTTATGAATGGAACGAGTGAAGATGCAATATCATGAGTTGAGGCTTCCTCTGTTATGGAGGAAGGAATAAAGCGTGCGTTTATAAATGAAGGTAATGAGGATGTATGCGTATTCAAAAATGCTATGTGATGTGGTTCACAACCCTGGTGAAGCATGATGTATACAAGCTCTTATCGTCTTGACCCAGGCGTATCCTTCAATTATAGTTGGTACGTAGGACTTAAACTATTTTAGATAGATAAAGGTGGCTTGCAGCATGTCTGAGAAAATCTACGTTGGGGTCGATCTCGGCGGAACAGCAATCAAGGTCGGTATATGCGATGAACAAGGTCAGCTAATGCATACGTATGAAGGACCGACTGAAGTGGATAAGGGCGTAGACACGGTCATCGCCAACATCGAGAAGTATGTCCGACATATCGTAGCCGAATCACCGTACAGCTGGGAACAGCTTGAGGGTGTAGGTGCTGGAGTGGCCGGTTTCACGAATGTACGCGAGGGAATTATCGTTCATGCCCCTAACATCGGATTTCGGAATGTGGCCATTCGTTCGATTCTGGAAGAACGTCTGGGCAAGCCAATCAAAATAGATAACGATGCAAACGTGGCTGCACTGGGTGAAGTATGGGCAGGTGCTGGCAAAGGCGTAGACAACTGCGTATGTTATACACTCGGTACGGGTGTTGGCGGAGGCTTGATCTTGAATGGCAACATCTATCAGGGTTTCTCCGGTATGGCGGGAGAACTGGGTCATATCAGTGTTGTACCTGATCTGGAGGCCATCAAGTGCGGTTGTGGTAAAATGGGATGTGTAGAAACAGTATCGTCTGCAACGGGTATTATCCGTATGGCAAAGGATGCAGTAGAACGTGGTGATCATACGTCACTGGCTCTCGTCGACAAGATTGCAGCCAAAGAAGTATTTGATGCTGCCAAGGCAGGCGATGAAGTGGCACAGCGCATTGTGAATCGTGCGGCCTTCTACCTGGGCAAGTCCATGGCTACTGTAGCGGCTGTCATTAACCCGGAGATGTTCATCATTGGTGGTGGCGTATCCAAAGCAGGTAATTTCTTGTTCGATGAAATCCGTACCGTATTTGCTAAGTTGACACCGGAACCACTCCAAGAAGGGGTTCAGATTCTGGAAGCTACACTTGGTAATAATGCAGGTATTGTAGGTGCAGCAGGTCTTCTCTTGCGTTCCTAGTGACCTCGTAACAATATATGAAGACAGCAATATGATAAGGAGGGGACATTTATGCTTGAAGGTGAAGGCTCACCAGGCACAGGCGCCACGCTCATTATCATTACGGGTATGTCCGGAGCAGGTAAAACCATTGCAGTACAAAGCCTGGAGGATCTGGGTTTCTTCTGTGTGGATAATCTGCCGCCGGTATTGATTCCGAAATTTGCGGAACTAATTGAACAGTCAAACGGCAAGATTGGTAAGGTTGCATTGGTTATCGATCTGCGCGGGCGTGAATTCTTTACGGCTCTGTCCGAGTCTTTGAACTATATTAAAGATCATTTTACCATTCATTGCGAGATTTTATTCCTGGATGCTACAGATTCTGTACTTGTTCAGCGTTACAAAGAAAGTAGGCGCAGACATCCACTGGCTCCTGAGGGCATGCCGCTGGACGGCATCCGACTGGAACGCAAGATGTTGGAGGAACTCAAAAACTCTGCGACTCAGGTACTGAATACAAGCACAATGAAACCTGCTCAACTGAAAGAACGCATCATATCCCGCTTTTCTCATCTGGAAAGCCAAATGCTGTCGGTGAATATTACGTCGTTTGGATTCAAATATGGCATTCCGATTGATGCTGATCTGGTGTTTGATGTACGTTTTTTACCGAATCCGCATTATATTGATCATTTGCGTCCGAATACGGGGCAGAATAGTGATGTCTATGAATATGTCATGAAATGGCCAGAGACACAGGCCTTTCTGACGAAACTGCTGGATATGCTGCATTTCCTGATTCCGCAATACCGGAAGGAAGGCAAAAGCCAGGTTATTATTGGAATCGGCTGTACCGGAGGCAAGCATCGTTCGGTAGCAATATCGGAATATTTGGGCAAGATGTTGGGAAGCAGCGAGACAGAAGCTGTCACCGTGAGCCATCGCGACGCTGACCGGGACCGTCATTGAAGAGGGTGAAGGGATGAAAGAGGCCGGACCACGAAGAGAACGTCCGAGAATAGTTGTAATGGGCGGCGGAACCGGATTATCCGTGATGTTGCGCGGTTTGAAAGAAAAGCCGCTGGATATCACGGCCATCGTCACAGTTGCAGATGACGGTGGAAGTTCAGGCATCCTGCGCAATGAGCTACAGATGCCGCCTCCGGGCGACATTCGCAACGTGCTTACGGCACTGGCTGATGTAGAACCATTGCTTTCAGATATGTTAAAGTATCGTTTCAACACAGGCGCGGGGCTTGCAGGCCACAGCTTGGGGAATTTGATTTTGGCTGCAATGACGGATATTTCGGGCGACTTTGTGACCGCAGTGCGGGAGCTTAGCCGCGTGTTTGCCGTTCGAGGTGAGGTATTGCCAGCAGCCGGTCAGGCCGTTGTGTTGCATGCGGAGATGGAAGATGGGACAATTATTACAGGTGAGTCCAAAATCCCTGAGGCGGGTGGACGCATCAAACGTGTGTTCCTTGAACCGGATCACGTGGAGCCGTTGCCAGAGGCAGTAGAGGCCATTCGTCAAGCTGACGCCATTCTAATCGGGCCAGGAAGCCTCTATACAAGCATCCTTCCCAATCTGCTCGTACCTAAGCTGGCTGAGGCTGTGGTAGAGGCTGATGCGGTGAAGATGTTTATCTGTAATGTTATGACACAGCCGGGAGAAACAGATAACTATACGGTAAGTGACCACCTTAAGGCGGTACACGAGCATATAGGTCATCAGCTCTTCGACTATGTTATCGTAAATAATGGTGATATTCCGCTGCAAGTGCAGAATAAGTATGCGGAAAAAGGAGCAAAACCGGTTGTACTGGATATGAATGTACTCGAAAGTGCCGGCTATCAGGTGGTTGCAGATACCCTTGTTCTGTTCAAAACCTATCTGCGTCATGATGCCGACAAGTTGAGTCATCACATCTACCAACTGGTACAAAATTGGATGTTACGGAAGAGGTGAAGTCCCATGTCGTTTGCAGCACAGACCAAAAAAGAGTTAACCATGATCGAGAGCGAACCGTGCTGCGAAAAGGCGGAACTTTCAGCCCTCATCCGTATGCTTGGTGCAGTGCAGTTATCGAATAAAAAAGTGATCTTGGATATTTCGACGGAGAATGCCGCCATTGCAAGACGGGCATACTCTCTGCTTAAAAAGCATTTTCAAGTGCATACGGAATTACTGGTCCGCAAAAAAATGCGGCTGAAAAAGAACAATGTATATATTGTTCGTATTCCAACCATGGTACAGGAGATTCTCAACAGTCTTCATATTGTATCGGAAGGTTTTCTGTTTACGCCAGGAATTAATACGGAGTTGTTTCAGCAGAACTGTTGTAAACGGGCCTATCTTCGCGGTGCATTTCTGGCCGGTGGATCGGTTAATAATCCGGAAGGCTCCTCGTACCATCTGGAGATTGCGTCCATGTATGAAGAGCACTGTCAGGCACTCGTTGACCTGGCCAATGAATTTCATCTGAATGCCCGGTGTATAGAACGGAAAAAAGGATTCATCCTATACATTAAGGAAGGCGAGAAAATCATTGAGCTGCTCAGCATCATTGGTGCTCATCAGGCCTTGTTCAAGTTTGAAGATGTACGAATTATGCGAGACATGCGTAACTCCGTTAACCGAATTGTCAATTGTGAGACCGCCAACCTGAACAAAACCATTGGAGCGGCGGTAAGACAAATCGATAATATACGGTTATTGCAAAAGGAAGTTGGTCTGGAGTCGCTGCCTGAGAAGCTTCGCGAAGTGGCGGAGGTTCGACTGGCTCATCCAGATATCAATTTGAAGGAAGTGGGCGAACTCCTTAAAGGTACAGTTAGCAAGTCAGGAGTGAACCATCGGCTTCGTAAAATTGATGAGCTGGCTGAGAAAGTACGCACAGAACGTTATGGTTAAGACGGAGTAGGGTAAAGTAACAAGGTCGGCTGTTTCTGCTGAACAGAAAGGTCGGGAAATTCAACCGTTAAAGGTCTAGAGGACTTATTTAGGACATTGGATGCGCTGTGCACAAGATGAAATAGGGCAAGATAATGTCCATCAAAGCACCCTGAGTTTTTTCTTCTAGTGTCCTGCACGGGTTAATGGTATAATGTTGTATAAATATAATTGTGTATTTAATGTCCAGATTTCATAATAGGGGGTAAGTTTCCATGACAAAGCACCCGGTAGTTGTCCGTTTGAAAACGGGTCTCCATGCCAGACCTGCGGCACTGTTCGTTCAAGAAGCGAATAAGTACTCGTCTGAAGTGTTCGTCGAGAAGGACGACAAAAAAGTTAATGCAAAAAGTATCATGGGGATCATGAGCCTTGCGATTAGCACAGGTACGGAAATCCAGATTAGTGCAGAAGGCGCGGATGCCGAACAGGCTGTAAACGCTTTAGTTAGTCTGGTAAGCAAGGAAGAGCTCGAAAACCAATAAGATATGATCAATCCAATGAAGAAGTCCCGAAAGGGGCTTTTTTGCGTTTTTCACGTTTATGCTATCGTCAAGTGCAACATTATGGAATTTGTCCCGTCTGTTAAGGTATCAAATCGTTTAAAGTTTGAGATGTTAACACATAAGGAGGCTATCGTGATGGGTAAACAATGGATGAAACCGTTTGGTGCGGTGCTGGTGGCAAGTACGTTGCTTGTTGGAGGAACGGCATGGGTTGCACCAGGTAACTCTGCTTACGCTGCAGAGGTTCAGGGAGTACAACAGAATGTGATTAATGTTGTGGGTAAAGGTGAGATTCAAGTGAAGCCTGATATCGCGTATCTGTCCATTGGTGTGAACAGTACTGCAGAGACAGCTGCATCTGCTCAAAAAGCGAATGCTGCCAAAGTTCAAAAGGTATCCAACTTGCTAAAGAATACGTGGAAGATCAGTACAGACGACATTCAAACGAGTCAGTTCTCTGTACAACCCAACTATACGTATAGCGAAAAAGACGGACAACAAATTAAAGGATATACAGCGCATCATACGCTGACTGTCACATACCGTGAGATGGACAAGATCGGCGAGTTGCTCGATGCTGCTTCGGGTGCGGGTGCCAACAATATTGAAAATGTGCGCTTTACTGTAGAAAACCCGGAAAGTTATGAGTCCCAAGTGATTGAGAAAGCTGTTGCCAATGCAGATGTGAAAGCTGGCGCCATTGCAAAAGCAGTTAAACGTCAACTGGGTGCTGTTCTTTCCGTTAGCCAAGGTGATGCCAATGTGCCTGTGTTCTATGCAAGTGAGGCGTTGATGTCCAAAGCACAAGATACAGCAGGTGGCACTGAGATTGAAACAGGCCAGGTTAAAGTAAGCACAATCCTGAATATCACGTATGAAATGAAATAAACAAGAGGCAACTAGGATTGTAAGCTCAAGTAACCTTTTCAAGTGTCATTTGAAGGGTACAACGAAATAATGACAAAGACTTTGTCCTGTGGACAGAGTCTTTTTTGTTGGAAAAGCAAACTTTCATGAAGTTAGATAGGAGGGTACCTTTTTGAAGCAACATGAAATGCTGTATATTGGTATCTTTTTTGTATAGTTGTTCGTGACAAAAAGGTCATATCCCCATATATTTTCCGCCTGATATTCATCAACATTGTAACTCGAGCTGTAAACCTTTCCGAAATCGGGTTAATTATAATAGAGAGGTGAGCGTATGAGATATGCGATCAGGTCATGAGTACATACGCAATGATCCCTAATTGTGAATTCAGAGAGGAGTTTTATATATGACATCATGGAAAAAATGGACAAGTGCATTGCTTGCGGCAGGAATTATTGTAGGTAGCGGTTCGGTATGGCAGGACAGTTCGGTTCAGGCAGCATCGGTATCCTCTAAAGTGACAACCCCGGCTGAGGTAACTCTGAAATCGGGTGGGAAAACACTGACTCAAAAAGGACTTCTTCAAGGTGGCTCAACTTGGGTATCTCTTACGGCAGTTAAAGATGTGGCAGGTGGAACGCTGAAATATGATGCGAAAACCAAAGAGTACACTTTGACAGCAGCCAATAACACGATGACGATCAGCCTATCGGATGGCGAACCGAGTGTTCGAATTAACAACTATTATCCTCAAGTGGACGCAAAGCTTATCAACGGCAGATTGTATATTCCATTCTCAGCAATGAGAGATTATCTGGGTGTACAGGGGAACTGGGATGGCAAAACCAAAACGTTGACACTCAGCAAGGTGAAACAAAATAACGTTAAAATTAAAGCGGCAACAGTTAATGTCACTGTGAAAAATGCCGAAGTAGATGTTCAATATCCGCAGGTGAGTGGACTTGCCAGCAAAGAAGCTGAAGCGGCGATTAACAAAGTGCTGAAAGATGAAGTGGATGCTTATGTAGCTGACTTCAAGAAACAGACATCTGAATTCGGCGGTGCAACAGCCAACCGTCCATATGCATTTGAGAGCTCTTATGTCGTGACGTACAACGAAAAAGGCGTGCTGGGACTCATTACACAACGATACGAGGATTATGCTGGCGCTCATGGGATGACATACCGTACGGGCCACACCTTTGCACTGGACACAGGCAAGGAGCTTACATTGGATGATGTGCTGCAAAATAACAAAACCATGCGCGAGACGTTGAGTAAAAAAGTGGGTGAACAACTGAAAGCCCGCGGTGGGTACCTCGACGGTTACAAAGGGTTGAATAAAGATCAAGATTTCTATGTGACACCAACGGGTCTAGTTGTGTTCTTCCAGTTGTATGAGTATACGGCGTACGCAGAAGGATTCCCTGAAATGCCATTTACGTACAAAGAGCTTCTCCCTAAAGGCACAGAACCTTTCAGTAATGTATCTAAAACCAAATAAAGAAATCATTATTATGCACTCTTAAGTTATCTTCCTTATTCCTTATAAAATGAAAAAAAGAAGCCCTCATCATGATCATGATGAGGGCTTCTTCTCGTATAGACAACACAATTATATGTTGCTGATTACGTTAGGTGTTGATTATGTTAACGCATAGACCGTGGTCTACGTCACACTTAGATGCCTTGTGATCCTACGTTTTCGATAACTTTATCAATGATACCGTAATCGGCGGCTTCAGCAGCACTCATGAAGTAGTCACGATCTGTATCTTTCTCAATCCGCTCCAGCGGTTGACCTGAACGCTCAGAGATGATGCGGTTCAAGGTATCACGCATTTTCAGGATGCGGCGAGCACGAATTTCGATGTCAGAAGCCTGACCTTGTGCACCACCAAGTGGTTGGTGAATCATAATCTCACTGTTTGGTAATGCAAAACGTTTACCTTTTGCACCGGCATTCAACAAGAATGCACCCATGGAAGCCGCCATACCTACACAGATGGTAGATACATCCGGTTTGATGAATTGCATTGTATCGTAAATCGCCATACCGGCTGTAATCGATCCGCCTGGGCTGTTGATGTATAAGTGAATGTCTTTCTCCGGATCTTCCGCAGCCAGGAACAACATCTGTGCCATAATGGCATTAGCCACTACGTCATTAACATCGCTACCAAGGAAAATAATACGATCCTTCAGCAATCTGGAGTAGATGTCGTAGGCGCGCTCACCCCGGTTGCTCTGTTCAACGACCATTGGAATAAAACTCACGTGAAAAACCTCCTTGGAATGTAAATGTTATTGGTGTTTATACTTAAACTGTTACCGTATTACCCACATAATAAACAATTCCAAACAAAAAGTCAAAGAAAGTCAAACTAACTTGCAAAAAAAAGAAACCTTTCCGGTTTCATTGGTTAAATGGGTTATGAGCTGTTAATAAAAATGGCGCGCCCGCCAAGAATCGAACTTGGATCTCAGGCTTCGGAGGCCTACGTCATATCCATTGGACCACGGGCGCACATTATGTGACAGCAATAATGATTATAGCTCATGAAATATTTAATTGCAAGCAGTTCGTTGTGGTATTGGTTTGGATTAACCTAAAAATGATCATGATGAAGAAGAGTGGATAAAGAGTGCATTTAAGTAAATGCTATTAGAGGTTTTGGACATGCTGTATGAAATGTGATTCTGAGCGATATGTAGATTGGATTCATTTGTTTCTTCTATATATGGTATGCGTGAGCTAGTCCTAGATCATGGAAGTCTAAGATTGTGAAAATAGGCGCGTACAAACGCTGAATGCGTGTCGAAATAACACGTTGAAACACTTGCATGTCACGTCAGTTTTAGGTAGAATAGACGTGGGACTTAAAAAGTTAACCCGGGACGTTTTAGGGCCACGAAAGAGAGCTTAGAACGAGAACTTGCGGGAGTGGAAAGCATGCGAACGATTTTAGAAATACAAAAGCAGCTTCTGCCTGATCTCATGGATATCTTGAAAAAGAGGTATACGATTCTGCAACAGATCATGTTATCGGATGTGATCGGACGGAGAACGTTAGCTAATTCCATGCAGATGACCGAGCGGGTTCTGAGGGCTGAGACCGATCTGTTAAAGGCTCAGGGACTTATTGAAATTGACAGTGCAGGAATGAAGGTCAGCGAGGCAGGGTATGATTTGCTGCAGCAGTTAGAGCCCGTAGCCAAAGAGTTGTTCGGATTATCCGAGCTGGAAGAGCGCATCAAGCAAGCCTACGGTCTGCAAAAGGTAGTTGTGGTTCCTGGTGATTCGGACGTTTCTCCGTTTGCCAAAAGGGAACTGGGCAGAGCCGGAGCGAAGGCTCTCGGCAATATCATGAGTGACAACGACGTTGTCGCCGTTACTGGCGGATCAACAACGGCCGAAGTCGCAGAGCAACTGACTCCGCCAACATCGCTCAAAGGTGTCTGGTTCGTACCGGCACGCGGTGGACTTGGAGAAAGCCTTGAAATTCAGGCAAATACGATTGCATCCACAATGGCAAAACGGGTAGGAGCGCAATACAAACTCCTGCATGTACCGGATTTGCTTAGTGATCATGCCTATGAATCATTAATCCAGGACCCCAGTGTTCAGGAGATTCTGCAGCTGATTCGGAAATCGCGGATTGTTATTCATGGAATTGGTGATGCCGTGGAGATGGCTACAAGACGTAAACTTGCGACGGAGATTATAGATGAACTTCAGCAGCAAGGAGCAGTATCTGAATCTTTCGGTTATTACTTTAATGATCAGGGCAAGGTGGTACATACCATGCTTACACTGGGTATGCGACTTCAGGATATTGAACGAACCGATGTCGTGATTGGAATTGCAGGTGGCAAAAGCAAAGCTGCTGCTATACATTCCGTGTTGCGATTTGGTCAGGAAGATATTCTGATTATTGATGAGGCTGCTGCCGAAGTCATCGTTGCTGAAATGGAATAAGTTTTACTTTGCATCACAACCATTGTTGTCTTGACGGACTTCACCGTCTGTCTTGAATATATAAGTTTCATAAAAAATTAATCAAAACTTGGGAGGAACTTACTCATGATTAAAGTAGGTATTAACGGTTTTGGACGTATTGGACGCTTGGCATTCCGCCGTATTCAAAATGTAGCAGGCATCGAGGTAGTAGCAATCAACGACTTGACTGACGCTAAAATGCTCGCTCATTTGCTCAAATATGATACAACTCAAGGTCGCTTCGATGGCGATGTTGAAGTACACGATGGCTTCTTCAAAGTGAACGGCAAAGAAGTTAAAGTATTGGCTAACCGTAACCCGGAAGAACTTCCTTGGGGCGACCTGGGCGTAGATATCGTTCTGGAATGTACTGGTTTCTTCACAACTAAAGAAGCTGCTGAGAAACACTTGAAAGGTGGAGCTAAGAAAGTTGTTATCTCCGCACCAGCTACTGGCGACATGAAAACCATCGTTTACAACGTAAACCATGAAATCCTCGACGGTACTGAAACTGTAATCTCCGGCGCATCTTGCACAACAAACTGCCTGGCACCTATGGCAAAAACACTGCAAGACAAATTCGGAATCGTTCAAGGTTTGATGACTACAATTCACGCTTACACTGGCGACCAAAACACGTTGGATGCTCCACACCCTAAAGGTGACTTCCGTCGTGCTCGCGCAGCAGCTGAAAACATCATCCCTAACACAACTGGTGCTGCTAAAGCAATCGGTCTGGTAATCCCAGAACTGCAAGGCATCCTTGATGGTGCAGCTCAACGTGTACCAGTAGCTACTGGTTCCCTGACTGAGCTCGTAACTGTTCTGAACAAAAAAGTAACAGCTGAAGAAGTTAACGCAGCTATGCAAGAAGCTTCCGATCCAGAAACTTTCGGATACACAGAAGACGAAATCGTATCTTCCGATATCCAAGGAATCACTTTCGGTTCCCTGTTTGATGCAACTCAAACTAAAGTTCTGACTGTTGGCGACCAACAATTGGTTAAAACTGTTGCTTGGTATGACAATGAAATGTCCTACACTGCACAATTGGTTCGCACTTTGGAGCACTTTGCAAAAATGATTAAGTAAAATCTGCAATAACATAGAGCGGAAACAGATGCTATATTGTTTCCGCTCTTTATATATCTACATTTTGCAAATTTCTCAAAAACACCAGGATTGACAAGGGATTTTAGCTCTTGATTGGTCCACCAAATACATGGGTGCGGAGGAAATACAGATGAACAAAAAAAGTGTACGCGATATCGAATTGACAGGAAAACGGGCTTTTGTCCGTGTAGATTTCAATGTGCCGCTCGAAGATGGTAAAATTACAGATGACAAACGTATTCGTGCAACGCTTCCTACAATCAACTTCTTGATTGAAAAAGGCGCTAAAGTCATTTTGGCAAGCCACATGGGTCGTCCTAACGGCGAAGTGGTTGAATCCTTGCGTTTGACTCCAGCAGCTGAGCGTTTGTCTGAATTGCTTGGTAAAACAGTTGTTAAAGCTGACGATTCCGTTGGTGACGCTGTTAAAGCTCAAATCGCTGAACTGAACAACGGCGACGTATTGTTGCTTGAAAACGTTCGTTTCCACGCAGGCGAAGAGAAAAACGATCCGGAACTGGCAAAACAATTTGCTGAACTGGCTGACGTTTTCGTTAACGATGCGTTTGGCGCGGCTCACAGAGCACACGCTTCGACTGAAGGAATCGCTCACTTGCTTCCAGCAGTGTCCGGTTTGTTGATGGAGAAAGAACTTGAAGTGTTGGGTAAAGCAATCTCCAACCCTGAGCGTCCTTTCACAGCTATCATTGGTGGATCCAAAGTTAAGGACAAAATCGATGTAATCGACAACTTGCTGAACATTGCAGACAACGTAATCATCGGTGGCGGTCTGACTTACACGTTCTTCAAAGCACAAGGACATGAAATTGGACAATCCTTGCTGGATGATTCCAAACTTGATGTTGCTCTCGGTTTCATCGAAAAAGCGAAAAAATTGGGCAAAAACTTCTACCTGCCGGTAGATATCGTAGTGTCTGACGATTTCAGTGCGAAAGCAAACACACAAATCGTTGACATCGATGGCATCCCAGCAGATTGGGAAGGTATCGACATCGGTCCTAAAACACGTGAGATCTATGCTGATGTAATCAAAAACTCCAAATTGGTTGTGTGGAACGGACCAATGGGCGTATTTGAAATCGAGCCATTCTCCCACGGTACTCGTGCAGTAGCGGAAGCTTGCGCTGAGACAGAAGCTTACACTGTAATTGGTGGCGGTGACTCCGCAGCAGCAGCTGAGAAGTTCAAATTGGCTGACAAAATGAACCACATCTCTACAGGTGGCGGTGCATCGCTCGAGTTCATGGAAGGTAAAGTACTTCCAGGCGTAGTGGCATTGAACGACAAGTAAGTTTTAGTAGTCTATAGCATGAAGGAGTTGAAACCCATGAGAACACCGATTATCGCAGGTAACTGGAAAATGTTCAAAACGGTTTCCGAGTCCAATGACTTCATTCAGGAAGTTAAAGGAAAAGCGGAAGTTGAAGGCGTGGAAACTGTAATCTGCGCACCGTTTACAAATCTGCCATCCCTGGTAGAAGCTGTTAAAGGCACAAACATCAAAATTGGTGCACAAAATCTTCATTTTGAAGATAACGGTGCATTCACAGGTGAAATCAGCGGCGTGATGCTGAAAGACCTGGGTATGGATTATGTCATTATTGGTCACTCGGAGCGCCGTCAATATTTTGCGGAAACCGATGAGACTGTCAATAAAAAGTTGCATGCAGCATTCCGTCACGGATTGACTCCAATCTTCTGCCTTGGTGAGACGCTTGAAGAGCGTGAAGTGAACCAAACAAAAGACGTATGCAAAGTGCAAACAGTAGCTGCTTTTGCAGGTCTGTCTGCAGAGCAAGCGGCACAAGTTGTTATCGCTTATGAGCCAATCTGGGCGATTGGTACAGGCAAATCCTCCACTTCCCAAGATGCGAATGAAGTTATTGCTTACATTCGTACGCTGGTGAAGGATCTGTACAACGAGACGGTTGCGAATGCAGTTCGTATTCAATACGGCGGCAGTGTTAAACCAGAGAACGTAACAGAATACCTCGGACAAAGCGACATCGACGGCGCACTTGTTGGCGGTGCCAGCTTGCAGCCGGCTTCGTTCATCGCGCTTGTTGAGGGGGCGAAGTAAGATGACAGCTCCAAAACCTGTAGCACTGATCATCATGGATGGCTTTGGTCTTCGTAACACGGTGGAAGGCAACGCGGTAGCGCAAGCCAAGAAACCTAACTATGACCGTTTCATGAGCCAATTCCCACATACAACGCTCACTGCTTGCGGTGAGGCTGTAGGTTTGCCAGAAGGGCAAATGGGAAATTCCGAGGTAGGTCACCTGAACATTGGTGCCGGCCGGATCGTATACCAGGATTTGACCCGTATCTCCAAATCCATTCGTGACGGCGAGTTCTACGACAATGAAACACTTGTCAAAGCGGTTCGCGAAGCAAAACAAAGCGGCAAAAAGCTTCATCTCTACGGTTTGTTGTCCGATGGCGGCGTACATAGTCACATCGACCACCTGTTTGCTATGCTGGATCTGGCCAAAAAAGAAGAAATGAACGATGTATATATTCATGCCTTCATGGATGGCCGTGATGTGATGCCAGACAGTGGTAAAGACTTCATGCAGAAGCTGATCGCTAAGATTGAAGAAGTTGGTGTAGGTAAAATCGCAACGGTTCAAGGGCGCTATTACGCGATGGACCGTGACAAACGTTGGGAACGGGTTGAGAAATCATACCGCGCCATCGTTTATGGAGATGGACCAAAATACACTGACCCACTCAAAGCGGTTGAAGAATCGTATGAGAAGTCCGTATTTGATGAATTCGTTGAACCAACGGTTATCGTCAAAGCGGATGGTGAGCCGGTAGGTTTGGTAGAGAGCGGCGATTCCGTGATCTTCCTCAACTTCCGTCCTGACCGTGCGATCCAGTTGTCGCAAGTATTCACAAACCAGGATTTCCGCGGTTTCGATCGTGGTCCGAAGTTCCCTGTGGGCTTGCACTTTGTATGCTTGACTTTGTTCAGCGAGACGGTTGAAGGTTATGTGGCTTATTCGCCGAAGAACCTCGACAACACCCTGGGTGAAGTTCTGGTACAGAACAATAAAAAACAACTGCGTATTGCAGAAACTGAGAAATACCCGCACGTTACCTTCTTCTTCAGCGGCGGTCGTGATGTGGAGCTTCCGGGCGAAACTCGCGTACTGATCAACTCACCAAAAGTTGCAACGTATGATCTGCAACCAGAGATGAGCGCGTATGAAGTGGCTGATGCATGTGTTCGTGAGATCGAAGCAGACAAACATGACGCCATCATTCTGAACTTTGCTAACCCTGACATGGTTGGACACTCCGGCATGCTGGAGCCTACCATCAAAGCAGTTGAAGTAACCGATGAGTGCATGGGCCGTGTTGTGGATGCAGTACTTGCCAAAGGCGGCGTTGTACTGATCACTGCGGATCATGGTAACGCGGATATGGTGTTCGATGAGAAAGGACGTCCGTTCACAGCTCATACAACGAACCCGGTTCCATTCATCGTTACGGATGCCAATGTAACCCTGCGTGAAGGCGGAATCCTGGCGGATATTGCGCCAACGATCCTTGACCTGATGCAATTGCCTAAACCAGCTGAGATGACAGGTACATCCGTCATCGCTACCCGCAAATAAGTTACGTAACAAGATATATAATTGGGCGGCTTGGCGTTTGCACATTGAACGAAGGCAGCAGAAATAGTCTGAAGAAGCAACGCGTTCGCCTTTATCACATGATTTCAACTTATGAAAATAAGTTCAAAGAAATCAGGCGATAACAGCGATCAGAAGACGATTCTGCTGACGTAGTGAAAAAGGGCAAACACAAGTTGCTCCAAAAAATTAAATCCCAACTATAAAGGAGATTATCACAAATGACTATTATTTCTGACGTGTACGCTCGCGAAGTCCTCGACTCCCGCGGTAACCCTACAGTAGAAGTTGAAGTATACCTGGAGTCCGGCGCAATCGGACGCGCAATCGTTCCATCCGGTGCATCCACTGGTGCCCACGAAGCCGTTGAGCTTCGCGATGGCGACAAATCCCGTTACCTCGGTAAAGGCGTTCTGCAAGCTGTTAAAAACGTAAACGAAACAATCGCTCCAGAAGTTATCGGTATGGATGCATTGGATCAACTGGGTATCGACAAATTGATGATTACTTTGGATGGTACGCCAAACAAAGGTAAACTGGGTGCTAACGCAATCCTGGCTGTATCCATGGCAGTAGCTCGCGCAGCTGCTGACGCTCTGGACCTGCCATTGTACGTTTACCTGGGCGGATTCAACGCTAAAGCACTGCCAGTACCAATGATGAACATCATCAACGGTGGTGAGCATGCTGACAACAACATCGACGTTCAAGAGTTCATGGTTCTTCCAGTTGGAGCACCAAGCTTCAAAGAAGCTCTTCGCGTAGGCGCAGAGATCTTCCACAACCTGAAATCCGTATTGAGCTCCAAAGGCTTGAACACAGCTGTAGGTGACGAAGGTGGTTTCGCACCGAACCTTGGTTCAAACGAAGAAGCAATCACTACAATCATCGAAGCAATTGAAAAGGCTGGTTACAAACCAGGCGTTGACGTATTCCTGGGTATGGACGTTGCTTCCACTGAGTTCTACAAAGATGGTAAGTACACACTTGCTGGTGAAGGTAAATCTTACACTTCCGCTGAGTATGTTGACCTTCTGGCTTCATGGGTTGAGAAATACCCAATCATCACAATCGAAGACGGTATGTCTGAAGATGACTGGGATGGTTGGAAATTGCTCACTGAGAAATTGGGCGACAAAGTACAACTCGTTGGTGATGACCTGTTCGTAACAAACACTGAGCGTCTGGGCAGAGGTATCGACGAAGGTATCGGTAACTCCATCCTGATCAAAGTTAACCAAATCGGTACATTGACTGAAACATTTGATGCAATCGAAATGGCTAAACGCGCAGGATACACAGCTGTAATCTCCCACCGTTCCGGTGAGTCCGAAGACAGCACAATCGCTGATATCGCTGTTGCAACTAACGCTGGTCAAATCAAAACGGGTGCTCCTTCCCGTACAGACCGTATTGCGAAGTACAACCAATTGCTCCGCATTGAGGATCAACTGGGTGAACTGGCTCAATACAATGGTCTTAAAGGATTCTACAACCTTAAAAAATAAGCTGGATCTACAGCTTTTACGGGCAAGCCGGGTAACCGGCTTGTCTTTTTTATTAAGACGGAGTAATGATATAACGTAAGGATCACGCAGATGGTGAAATTTAGGGCATTGTATAAACTGTACTACTTGTAGTACAACCATAGCTATGTTACAATTAAAGTAACTGTTTTTATGGTGAGATGTTATGCCCACATGGGTAGGAGGTGGAAAGAATGGATATTGCTTTGAAATTGCTGCTCGTTGTTTTCTCGATCGGTCTAATCACTGTAGTATTGCTGCAGCACGGGAAAAGCGCTGGTTTGGCGGGTGCCATCTCCGGTGGTGCGGAACATCTTTTCGGTAAAACGAAAGCGCGCGGATTGGATCTCTTCCTGCAACGTGCAACGGTGGTACTGGGTGCAGGATTTATGATTTTGTCTATTATTGTTACGGTGGTTTCCAAGTAAGATTCGGAACTGCTGTTCAATGAATAGCTTAAGCTAATGGCTTAATTGAGGAACCTTCGTTTCGTGAAGAAACGGGGGTTTTTTAATAAATTCTTACGCGTCCAAACTTTTCCAACAATCTAATCTATAGACTCCATGATTTTCGGTCTTCTTCTCACTTCTGTTTCGGTTTTCCTTCCTTAATATGCAATACACCCCTATCATGTATGGTATGTCCCTCGCTTATTCGTTACGCGAACTCACTCCCTATAATGAATGCCATGTGTACAGAAAATTTTCGCATGTCGTCCTTTTCCAGATGCGCACAGCACGTGTATCGCATAAAATGTCTGTAGAGATACGTGAAAGCGCGATTTTAGTGGAGCGCTTGGCAAACTGTGGTTTTTTTGCGAGGTACGGATGGGCCGGATTGAATTCGTGTATACTAGGGTATGAGATAGTATGGTTGCACTACTACGCTCTTTACAACAGTGATATTGCATTGCATGAAAATGGTAATAATTCCGATACATAAAGAGATGAGATTGCTTACACTTTTATGTTTCCCGAGGTGAATATATTAATGATAACAGAACAACAATTGCTCGACTTCATGCGGGAAACCGCTTATAAACCCATGACTTATCAGGAGTTGGAACAGCACTTCGCTATTGAAGATGCAGCTGATTTCAAAGCCTTTTTGATTATGCTTAATACGCTGGAGGAATCCGGTAAAGTTTTGCTGACCCGTAACAATCGCTATGGCATGCCAGAGCGCATGGATTTGGTACGCGGACGTTTACAGGCTCACGCCAAAGGCTTTGCTTTCCTTATCCCCGAGGATCGGGAGCACCCGGATGTGTACATTCATGCCAATGATATGAAAAGTGCGATGAATGGTGACACGGTACTGGTTAAAGTCACGTCTCAAGGACCTTCTGGCGGTCGCCTGGAGGGTGAGATCGTTCGCATTGTTACTCGTGCTGTAACACAAGTCGTTGGTGTGTTCCAAAGCCATGAAGTGTACGGATTTGTCATTCCGGATGACAAACGGATTAATCGCGATATTTTCATCCCGCGTACCAACTTTGCTGGGGCGGTTGATGGACAGAAGGTCGTAGCAAAGATCGTCAGCTATCCGGAGGGTCGTGCGGCGGCCGAGGGTGAAGTGATCGAGATTCTCGGTCATAAGGATGAGCCGGGTATTGATATTTTGTCCGTCATTCGCAAGCATCAGTTGCCTGAAGCCTTCCCCGATGAAGTGGTAGAAGAAGCGGAGAAAGCACCAGACTCCATCACGGATGAAGAGATCGTACAACAGGGTCGCCGTGATCTGCGCGGACTTAACATTGTCACGATTGATGGCGAAGATGCCAAGGATCTGGATGATGCTGTTAACGTAGAGAAGCTGCCTAACGGTAACTATCGTCTGGGTGTTCATATTGCTGACGTTGGCTATTATGTGCAGGAGAATTCCAAGCTGGATCAGGAAGCTTACAACCGTGGATGCAGTGTGTATCTGGTGGATCGGGTTATTCCGATGTTACCACAGCGTTTGTCCAACGGGATCTGTAGTTTGAACCCGCAGGTAGACCGCCTGACACTGTCATGTGAAATGGAGTTTAACGACCAGATGAAGGTTGTGAAACATGACATTTTCACAAGTGTAATCAAAACCAAAGAGCGGATGACGTATTCCAATGTCCGTAAAATCCTTGAAGGTGAAGAGCCGGAATTGCTCGAGCGTTATAAGGATCTGGTAGATGATTTCCATCTGATGAAAGAGATTGCTTTGAAGTTGCGTGCGATGCGTATGCGCCGTGGTGCGGTTGACTTTGATTTTGAAGAATCGAAAATCATTGTGGACGCAGAGTGCAAACCGGTAGATATCGTAAAACGGGAGCGTTCGATTGCAGAGCAAATCATTGAGGAATTCATGTTGGCAGCGAACGAAACAGTGGCAGAGCATTTCCACTGGTTGAAGGTTCCGTTCATTTATCGTGTACACGAAGACCCGGATCAGGAGAAACTGCAAAATTTCCTCGCCTTTGCGGCGAATTTTGGACACCAGGTCAAAGGACGTGGCAATGCGATTCATCCACGGGCGCTTCAATCGTTGCTTGAGGATATCAAAGAAACGAAAGAACAAACCGTGATTAGTACAATGATGCTCCGTTCGATGAAACAGGCGAAGTATGATTCTGAAATGTCAGGTCACTTTGGCCTCGCGGCAGAATTCTATAGTCACTTTACGTCTCCAATTCGTCGATATCCCGACCTCGTCATTCACCGGGTGATTCGCGAAGTCATTGAAAATAATGGTGCTTTGCCGGAGAATCGTCAGGAATATTTGGCAGCACGTATGTCCGATATTGCGCAACAGTCTTCGGAACGTGAACGTGTGGCGGTAGAAGCTGAGCGGGATACGGAGAAAATGAAAAAAGCCGAGTACATGCTCGACAAAGTAGGCGAAGAGTTCGAAGGTATGATCAGCAGTGTGACCAGCTTTGGTATGTTCATTGAACTGGAGAACACGGTTGAAGGTCTGATTCGCTTGAGTGCGCTCACGGACGATTATTACCATTTTGACGATCAGCATATGGCTCTGATTGGTGAACGTACCTCGAAAGTCTTCCGCATCGGTGATGAAGTGAAGATTCGTGTGGCACGTGTAAGCATGGAAGAGTATACGATTGATTTTGAAATGGTGGATATGAAACCTCGCGGTGAACGTCTTGGCGGCTTCGGTGGCGGACGTGGCGGTAAAGGTGGACGTCCTAGTAGCGGCGGCGGACGCGGCGGTGCCAAGGGTGGACCGGGTGGTTTCAGCGGTTCACGTGACGGCAAAGGAGGCTCATCTGCTGCTGGAGCCAACCGTGGTGCCAGATCAACGGAAGAGAGCAGCAAAGGTGGACGTGGCGGTCGCGGTGGAGCAGCGAGTGCAGGTGCGGGCGCAGGCTCATCCGGTGGCTACGCAGGCAAAGGCGGCAAACCTAAAGGTGAGCGTCGTGCGGGTGATGCTGGTGGATCAACTGGCCGGGGCAAAGGCGCGTTGAGCTTTGGTTTTGGCTCAGGTAAAGGCGGATATAGCTCTACATCGGGTGGATCGGATAGTAGTTCAACCGGTGGACAAGGAAGTGGCCTGAACAGCGGCAGCGGTCGCGGTGAAGGAAGCTTTAAGTCCGGCAAGGGCGGCGGTAAAGGTGGCAAAGGCGGAAGTGGACGCAAAAACACTTCGCCGAGCGGCGTATTTATTGGAGAGAATGCAACTCCTGGTGGCGCTCAGGAAGGTGGAGCACCACGACGCAAGCGGAAGAAGAGCAAAGGTGCAGCTGGTAACGGTACGGCAGCTTTTGTACGGAAAAAGAAAAAATAAAGCTAACGTAACTTGGAGAAATGGATTACAATTCGTTCCTCCAGGTTAAGCGTTGGAGAAAATAGTCACTTCAGCCGGTGTGTTGTTTCGCACAGTCTGAAAGTGGTGTAATGAGGAGGGGCGGCAGAGGTCGCCTCTTTCTTGATTTTAACAGCCGTACTTGCTACAATTAAGGTCTGGCACGTGGTACCTTGGTGCAACATTGGGTGCGTTGCTATAGAGCATGGTACCGGCTTATTTTACGGAGAAGGAGTGAGGACATGGGCAAGAATGATGGACAGAGTAAAGTGCTTGCACAGAATAAAAAGGCTTCCCATGACTACTTCATTGAAGATACGTATGAAGCGGGCATGGTGCTTACCGGAACGGAGATCAAATCTCTTCGTAACGGCCGTGCGAATATTGGTGACGCATTTGCCACGATTCGAAACGGTGAGATTCATATTCACAATATGCATATTAGTCCTTTTGAACAAGGGAACCGAAATAATCCACTCGATCCGACACGTACACGCAAGTTGTTGATGCATAAAGTGCAGATTCACAAGCTGCTCGGGCTGTCGAAACAGGATGGGTACAGCATTGTGCCGCTGAAAATCTATATCCGCAATGGTTACGCAAAGCTCTTGCTCGGACTGGGTAAAGGTAAGAAGCAATACGACAAACGTGAAACTGCCGCGAAGCGCGATGCTCAACGTGATATCCAACGGGTACTGCGCGAGAAGCAGAAGGTTGCACGTTAAGTGGAACGATGTGCGTGAAAAGCCTTACTTTAGGTGTATAAGTTAGTTTTTGTGATGGAGCTAGGAAGATTGATGTATGAGTTAAGGAGTCCCAAGGTTTGCCCTGCAATGGGCAAAATTGAGGCTTTTTTATTATATTAGTAGAAAGGGGATGTGATGTGAATAGCTGAAGTGTGCAGTGGGCTGATTTTTATTGATGTGTGACTAAGAAAACTGCTAGGAGCATGGAGCTTAGTGCGGTGATGAATCTAAATTATCAGCTGTTGCGTAAGTTGACTGAATCGTGGGTAAGATACTTAGGTGCCGTTGTTCGTGATCCGATCTGGGTAAATGGTAAACTTTACTTCCGATTGGTGACGCGGTATAATATGTAGACGATTGAGCCTGTTATATTGGATAACTTTGTATCTGTGCTCAGCCTGTTGGAACGTTTTCCAACAATCTGTACTATATCGGCTTGCTGCTCTATGTTATGATTACTCATGTAGCAGACAGGAATGCCGAGTTTGAAAGAAGCATCTTTTTACCTTGGAGGAAAAAAGATGTGCAGCACCTTTGCTCCGTATTCACGGATTAATCCTGGAGCCCTTCTTCATTGAGGGGGCGTTTATGGATTCGACGGGGATAGTTCGAGCATGGGTAGCGGGTAGTGGGGACGCGTCCGCTTTATCAACGCTAAAGCCTATTAAACGGCAAACAACAAACAAACTACGCTTTCGCAGCCTAAGAAACTGTGTGCGTGCTTCTACCCTGCATCGCCCATGTGACAGGGATAGGGGCTAACAAGTAGTGGGATACGCTGTCACATCTCCGCCTGGGGTGTGCTGAAGAAGACAATCAGGCTGACCCAACGTATAGCCGGTTACGGGGCGATACTCGGGTGACATCAAAACTGTGACTACACCCGTAGAAGCTTATGTGCCGTTATCTTCGGACAGGGGTTCGACTCCCCTCGCCTCCAAGATGGTACTTAATGAGTAAGTACTATGTTGAAGGCGTTTAGGTAACTCCAAGTGAAAAAGAATCAGGTAGCTGGAACATCAGCAATCTGATTCTTTTTTTATAACTTACATATAAAATGTTTTTCAAGAATGAGAAAGAGGGGGAAGATGTTGTGAGAAGGAATTTTAAAGAATATTCATTTGAAGATCTACTTTTCAAGTTAGGTTTATATCAGAAAATATGCATTAACACTAATAACTTCACACAAAAGATAACTCAGACTCTTTGGGACTACCCTCACAATTATATGAATGTTCATGAAAGGCATTATTCTGATGACTTCAAACATCTTGTGGATTTTCTGAACTGGGAAGGCAAATTTTTTGGATACTGTCCTAACTGTAAGCGAAATAACTCTTTAGAGCCTTATCGATTCGGATTTAAAATAGATGAGGCAGAAGAGTTATCAGAGAGCCTGTTAGATTCAGTTAATGAAGATCAATTGAAACATAGGGACACGGATGTATCAATGGTTGAAATAACAATGCGTATAAGAATAATAATGTTATTAAAGTATAAGACTTTTACAAAGGTAATAAAATGTACACACGATTCCAATCACGAGTTTATATTTATTTACAAGTTGAAATTAGACGAAGTAAAGAGCGAGTTGGAATTTCAGAAGATTGGTCAATTTCCATCTTTGAGCGCATTTACAAGACCTGAGATAGACAAATACAAAAAAATAATGAGAAAGCTAGATTGTCACGAAGACTTTCTAAAAGCTTCTAATATGAATGCTAGTGGAATGGCAGTTGCTGCATACGTATATCTGAGGAGAGTGTTTGAAAAGGTAATAATTAGAGTCTTTGAGGACGTTCAAACAACGGTTGGGAAAAGCGAAAAAGAATTTAGAGATATGCAAATGAAACAGAAAATAAACTTACTGAAAGAATATCTTCCGACCTTCCTTACAGATAATAATTCTAATATATATGGGCTTCTAAGTGCGGGAATTCATGAACTGGATGAAAAGGAAGCCTCAGCGATGTTCCCTGTGTTAGAAACGGCAATATTAATTGTGTTCAAACAAATTCAAGATAAAATTGATAATCAATTACTGGAACAAAGAACGAAAAATGCACTTAATAATTTCGCTACCGAAATAAAATCGTAGTACAAGTCTCTTCAAAAAAGACTATATAATCTGTTATTGTCTCGATCTACTTGGGAGCGTGTGAATTGAAATCAACAAAAAAAAGAATCAGACGGTGAGCATCTGAATGATAGTCCACCGATCTGATTCTTTTTTTATTACAACTTGGCGAAACATAGATTGCACAAGCAGCTTTTGCGTTTCCGCTTCGATGAGGACCCAGTTTTCTTTCAAGTTGGCCATCATGTCTTTTATTTCTTCGGTTGTCAGCTCATTGATGTAATAATCCTCTTTTTCTTCGTACTGAGCAGTGATTGCCTTCATTCTTGCTTCCTCGTCATCAATCAAGTTGGCATAATCATCAGGAGACAGTTTTCCATCACCCAGGGCGAGCATCCAGTTTTTCCTGCGTCGATTGGAAACCTCAATTTCTTTCTGTAACATGCGCTGGTCACTCTTGGCCTGAGCGTTCGTTTTTTTGTCCTGAAGCTTTTTATTGGTAATCTGTAATCGTTCGAAAATGAGTTGCTGCAGGTGAGGTTCTGAGATTCCAGGAGCGTCACAAGTTTTATTAGAATATTGATTTCGGCAACGATAGCTTCTATATACTCGTACTGTTTTATCAGCAAGTGTCTGTCTCGATGCATTACCGATGTAAGTGGCTCCACACAATCCACACTTAACAATTCCTCCATAAGGATAATCATAACTATGCTTGCTCATGTGATTCTCTCCACGACGTTCCATCATCTTACGTACCTTCAGAAAATCCTCCATAGAAATAATTGCTTCATGTTCCCCAGGTTTGATGATCCTTTTGGATTCTTCCCACAGTACCGGCTTGAAGTGATTATGACCGGTGTAAGTATGGTTCTGCAGTACGATCCTTACATACTTGCTGTCCCACACTCCACCTTCTTTTCCACGACTGTGCCCATTCATATGTTTCGCTATGGACACAACCCCTTTGCCAGCAAGGTACAGCCGGAATACCTCTTTGATTAGCTCCGACTCATATTCATTTACGACTAACTGACGTTTTTCATCAATGACCTCTATGTCGTATCCAAGCGGAGCCTTGGACATATGCAAGCCACCGTTCTCCATTTTCTTTGTGAGTCCCTTTAAGGTTTCTTCTCGAAGGTTATCGGAATAGATCTCAGCAAAAATTCCGTTAAAGTAAAGGAAAGCTTTCCCCATTGGCGATTGTGTGTCAATTTCCTCGCTCCCCAGAGACGCTACAACGAACCGCTTATTCAGCTTATTGATCATGGCAATAAAGTCATACAAGTCCCCTAGGTTGCGGCTGAGTCGATCTAACTTATGAATCAATACAGCATCGAACTTTCCAGCTTTCATATCTTCAATTAGTCTTTGAATACCTGGCCGCTTTTTAATTGTTCTACCACTGATCCCTGGATCGGAATAGACACGGTATAGCTCCAATCCTTTCTTCTCCAGCAGCTCCATAAGTAAATCATGTTGCGCTTCCATGGAGAATCCCTCTTCATTCTGTCTGTCTGTACTTACGCGGATGTATAGGGCTGCTTTCATCTTACTCGCTCCTTTTGAGAATGTATGTTCGGTTATTGGCGGTAAAGAAAAGCCCCGAAGGGCTTATCTGTTGTTAGTTAATTATTGGACTTTTTGAACTGTAGAAACGGCCAACATAATAGCATTCGTAGTTCCACCACTAATATTGTCAAAAGAATACACTGCTGTAGGAACACCGCGCATTGTCACGTCATCACCGTCAAGAATATCTCCTGTTGAATTATTATAATAACCGATCAAGGAGTTTCCCGCTTCGTCCATGATATGTACCGTTGCTACAGTCCCAAAATCAGTTTCTTCTTCTTGAACTTGAATAACAGTACCTGTTACTTTTACCATCTTATCAAGATAAGGAGTAATGTTCTTAAATAGATGTTTTGAAGTGATCTTACTATCTACTTCCTTTGAAGCGGCCTTTTTTGTGTCTGCAGTTACAGCTGGGAAGAGGTCAGCATGCTTTACCAAATAGTCATAGGTTTTTTGGTCAACAGCGCCACCCTCTACAAGATTAGGAACAACTAAGCTCATCATTTCCGCAGTAACAGCACTTTTTGGTTCTTGTTCTTGCGTTTTTGTGCTCACCTCAGTAGCTGCAGTTTCAACTTCGGAAGCTTCTTTTTCAGCCAACTCTTTTTTCAAAGCTTCAGCTTCTTCCTTTAGTTTCTGGTTTTCTGCTTCAATTTCTGTTTGTTTGGTATCTGTTTGGCTGGCTTGCGAAGAAGAATTCTCCTTTGTATCTCCGCATGCTGATAATACTGCTACAAGTGCAAAAACCATAGTAAATAAAGCTACTCTTTTCATCTTTCTATACCTTCTCTTTTCTTTGTCCCATCGGTTGGGGAATTTACTCGTACATTAGTGTGTATATGTAAACATCACTTCGTAAAGACGGTATACGAGGTGATGGTAAGATTTAATTTCGATAAAGCCATTCGTCAGATGTATATCTTCATTACAGTGTGAGCCAATTAATACCGTTCCTGTGCTGATCATTAGATATAATTCTCAAGAAATAACTGTTGAGGATTTACCAATCATATGAGCACATGTTAGTATTATATATAGGAACATGTGTTCTTATAAAACCGAGAAATAGGAACGGAAGTGGCAACATGAAAAACAATACTAATGAAAAAACATTATCGGAGTTAAGTGAGTTGCCTTCAAATGAGCCAGAAAAGAGATACATAGTTTCAAATTTAGAATCAATCTTCCTCGGAGAAGATGATTTTTGCAGCGCGTTTGAGTTTTTTTTGAACATCAGGATCAGTAAGATCAAGCCCTAAATCGAGTTCTAAACTCTCGAAAAAATGCATTTTCTTCTTTAGATCATCATCAAGTGCCTCTACTTGATTATTGACTTCTGTCTTTCTATTTGTGTCTGAGTCATCACTTTTTTCACTGATCAAAATATCGAATTTGGGACTTCCATCAGTATTTAAGTAATCAGCAAAGTTGAACACAGTCCCTCCAAATTCAAATGTATTAATCGTAGGAAAAACTTTTTCCTTCAGTATAGAAATGATTTGAAGTGCACATTTGGGTTTATCGGGAGTCAGCGTAATTTCCAAACCCAACCCGTGTTCTTCGTCAATCTTAACGAGGTAGTTATAAATTGAGTCGAATTGAGTATCATTGCCTGTGTGATTATTGGCGCATCTATCCAGATACCCGACTATAAAACCTATAACTAGGAATAGGTCTGAATACATTTTCGTCTTTTTAAATGCGGTTTCGAAATCTTTCTTTTCAGCTAACTTTATCAATTCTTCTAATAAAATTGGATTATTACCGCCATGACCGATTCCGTCAGATAAAATCTGAGCATTCAGCTTTTTTAAAACGTCTCCAGCATAGATAGAATCCTTAACGTTAGCGGGCGCTTTAACAATATAGGCCGCTTTTATTAATTCATTAGCATCCCCTCCAGTTATTTTTGCAAGCACTCTGTTCAATTCTTCAGAAGCAGGGGGGGTTCTTCCATTTTGTAATTTACTCAAATATTGTTTCGAAGCTGTTTGATTATATTCCGGAATTAACTCTGAAATTTTATCCAGAGTTAATCCGGATTTTTTTATATAACTACGGAGCAGTTCGTTGTATTTCACAGATCATCCCTCCAATTAGTATTATTGCTTGTTGTCATAAAAATAGCAACGAATCATGTGTTAGCATTTTAATAACAACTTTTTGTTGACATAGATATATTAAGTTGTTATATTTAGTGCAACAAAAGTAATCATTTTTATAACAACATTTGAGTGGGGTGAAAAAATGAAATATGCAGAAATTTTTAGGAACTATGTTCGAGATTCCGGACTGTCCTTATCTCAACTTTGTGATCTTCTTCATGAAAGAGGATTTAAAACAACAAAGTCACACTTGAGCAAGCTCCAGAACGGTAAGTTACCTCCAGCAGGAGATAAACTTAACGACGCGCTAGCTGAAGTATTATCCGTTGATCCAGTTGAATTAAAAGTAGCGGCTTATAGAGAAAAGATCTCTCCTGAAGTCTTGGCACGTTTGAATGAAAAGGGAGTGAGCTAATGAAAGTCACTACACAGCCGATCACAAACAAAGTCACTATTGATACTGGTGTATTCGATCGCGAATTACTCGAAAGAGCGTGTCGCGAAATCAAGGCTAATAAAGAAAAGCTCAGCTCCAAGAAATCAGTCAAGTGAGGTGAACATCATGCGATTTTATTGGATCAAGCCCACATCACGAGCATGCTTCATATCCGCAGTCGTTACCCGGTCTGAACTCAAGAAGATGACAGTAGATCAAGCGATTGATTACACCCTGTCACTTGAAATTCAATGTAAAAATCCACATCTGATATCGCAACAAGAGCTTAAGCGACTCAAGAAGGACGCTGAAGCAATGATTCGCAGGATACAAGAAACCCGCCGAGCTGTACCGGCTGGCGGGCAATGAAGGGATCACGAGCGGGGAAGCTCATGAGACAATCATAGCCCGTTGTTAATAGAATTCCCATTCCAAATTGGAATAATCCGAGGGGGGAGGTGAACACGGTTGGAAATGAAGTTTGGGTCAATCATGAGAGCTTGTCGCGAACGAGCTGGTCTTACCCAAGAGCAATTGGCGGACAAGCTCCATCGTACACAGGCTTGTGTTTCGAAATACGAAAAGGATCATAAGATTCCCGACATGAACACGATGATGCACTGGGCTGAGGTAACCGGAGCAAGGGAAGTGATTGTCTCATTTCTTTACGGCATGGACGGGATCAGCATGATTCAAAGATTGATAGGGGGATAAACGTATGTCTCGTGAACAATTGGCAGCCGAAGCGTTGCAAGCTGGGAAACATTCTTTACATAACTTGAAACTGATTCGGAAGCAGCCTGAAAGAATGTTGCCTGGGAAGATAAATAATGCAGAGGAATATCTCAACCGGATGATCCGGTTCGCGGAAGTAGAAATAGAAAATGCCCGCCTGGCAGGGCGGACACTCGGTAAGAGAACACGTTTAAAGTCTCTTGTGCTGCTTATTTTATCGTCTCCCGAGTCAAAGCGCAAGGGGGAATCGGTATGAGCGAACAATTGGCAAGACAAATCATCGACAACTACGTGACAACGACGCTGGCTTTGAGGGCTAGTAATAAGCTTCCAACGTCAGACGCTGGAATGGACACTTACAGATCCGAACGGTTGGATATCTTTATCCGTTGGGAAAATGCGAAGTTTAGTCTTCAGGAATTGCCGCTGGAGTTCAAACTTCAAGCGATTCAAGCAATTGATCAAATAACAGCCGTAGGGCTTTAACTCAGGAGGGTATATGGACAGAACTCAAGAGGACTTTAAGTTTAATGAGACAGTCGATTTTTATCGCAATAAATTCATTGATTCACCTTTAGGGAATGGGGAATTGTTTGAAATAATCCTGGAAGCTATTGTACAGAGCGATCGTGCGGCTGAAGCGAAGATTCGGGATATCAAAGCTGTCATTGCGGCCAAGCAAACTTTAAAAGCAAATTAAACTGCCTGATGAGTCCGCAGCGGTGCGGACGAAACCTAGCCCCTTGGGGCGATGGTCGCGGGAAACCGCAATACATAAGAAGGGAGGACAACACGTGCAAATTATTCATCGGCTTACCGTTGTAAGCAATCCCACTCGGGTTTTTGAAGTGGGTACCGAAATCGAAGGCCGCGAGGTCATTGAGATCAAGCAAGTTGGCGCTGAATACGAAGATCATGTCCATTCAGAATTTCATGTAATGGATGGTGATGGCCAACTGATTACAAGTGTTGAAAATGCTCCTGTCATTCTTGATTGGAAGACGATCGCGGAAGACGGACCTGTTCCATCAAACGAAAAATAGCCCGCGGCTACAGGCTATCTCAGAACATTGAAAACTAAATATGGATACACGGTCATCTTACCACGGGTGGCCGTTCCGAACAAGGAGGATGCACATGTCCAACAATGAAGAATCCCATTGGGGAGAACCTGATTGTGAAGATGAATATGGTTCTGATTATCCCACGATTTACGAAGAACTCGCTGATCGGGGTATGAGCATTCAGGATTTCATTTAAGGGAGGAACAATCATGGCAATGATTATTGCAGCCAGTACAAAGAACATGGCACGAGAGGAATGGTTGAAGATCCGCCGGAGAGGTATCGGTGGTTCGGATGCATCTGCTGTCGCTGGCCTGAATCGTTATAAATCACCCGTTGGAGTGTTTCTGGATAAGACAGGTCAAATCGAGCCTGACGAAGCTGGAGAAGCCGCCTACTGGGGCAACTTGCTCGAAGACATTGTAGCAAGGGAGTTCACGATTCAAACCGGACTACGGGTTCAACGTAGCAACAAGCTTTATCAGCATCCTGAACATAAATTCATGCTTGGTAACGTGGACCGCTTGATCTTGGATAAAGGTGGTCGTGGACTCGGCATCCTGGAGTGTAAAACGGCCAGCGCCTACAAACTCGGTGAGTGGGAAGACGATCAGATTCCTGATGAGTACGCGATCCAACTGCAGCATTACATGGCTGTTCTTGGCGTGGATTACGGGTACTTTGCGGTTCTTATCGGTGGTCAACGTTTCCAATACAAGCTGATCGAACGCAATGACAAGATCATTGACTCACTTGTGCAGATCGAGGACGAGTTTTGGAACCGGCATGTCGTGCCTGGCATTCCGCCAATGATTGACGGGAGTGACGCTTCAGCAAATCTGTTGAATCAGCTTTACCCCATATCCGCGCCATCAAGCGAAGTCGTCTTGAATGATAAGCAAGCCGGAATCGTTCGTCAGCTTCAGGCGGCAAAGGAAGACGCTGCCGTTGCTACGGAACAGGTCAAACGATACGAAAACGAGTTGAAATCAATCATGGGCGAGAATGAGCTGGCTATCCATAACGGTGACACTTTGTTGTCCTGGAAGTCGAATGATACTTCTCGAATTGACAGTAAACGATTAAAGAAAGAGCAACCTGATCTATATGAAAAATACTCAAACACCTCGTCTTCAAGACGGTTCTTGGTGAAATAAGGAGGCCCCATGGCACGAACAAACGGAGCATCACTCGAAGGGAAATTACAAGATAAGGCAGCGGGGGCGAACAAAGCTCCTGCTGTTAATCCATCGCAAACCATCGCCGCTTATCTGAAGAAAATGGAATCTCAGATTGCTGAAGCAATGCCGAAGCATATGAACATCGAGCGTTTAAGTCGTATCGCGCTCACTACAATCCGGACAAATCCAAAGCTGTTGGAATGTTCAATTCCTTCACTCATGGCCGCGGTTATGCAATCGGCTCAGTTAGGACTTGAGCCAGGACTGATTGGTCATTGCTACATCATTCCTTACGGCAAGGAAGCCACTTTCATTATCGGTTATAAAGGCATGATCGATCTGGCCCGGCGTTCTGGTAATATTCAATCCATTTCCGCGCATGAAGTCTATGAAAATGACTTCATAGAGTTGATATATGGTCTTGAAGAGAATCTGAAACACGTTCCTTGGTTCCTGCGGAAAGATGAAAAGCCAACTGAGTCAGGTAAGGTAGTCGGAGCTTACATGGTCGCCAAGTTCAATGACGGCGGTCATTTCATCCATTACATGCCGATCAGCGAGATTGAGGCGCACCGGAAACGTTCCAAGGCATCGAATAACGGCCCCTGGGTCACGGATTATACGGAAATGTGCAAAAAGACGGTCGTTCGTTCCGGATGGAAATGGTTGCCGATCAGCGTGGAGATTGCTTCTGCTGTAACGCATGACGAAACCACAAGAAAAGATATTACACCTTCGGATGAACCGTTCATCGATATCACCCCACCTGCAGGTACCGACGATCCATCACCTGCTCAACAAGGCGATGGTGGATCTGAACAGGTCGAATTTGAATAATGAGCCAAATAGATTCCATAACCGATCAGCCGCTTCTACGCAGTATGATCGGTGATCGGATATGGCGAATGATGGATTCAGATCCTGCGCTTTTCAAGAAAGAGGTTCGGGATTACTTCGCACGAGGCTATCCTGGATGGCTGGTTGTTCGTGCGAAGTACCCGCACATTTATTTACGTGATAATAGGGGGCGTGATGTATGAATACGAAACAGAGCAGAAAGGCAGTGTTCAACCAGTTGCAACAAATGTTTGAAGACGCCGCGATGGAAGGTCCGGAGGTTCTCCAGTCCCATCTAAGAGACGTCGCTTTCTCACTGGGGGCACAGGCGGCAGCGTCATCAGATCCGGTTCATATGCCGCAAGCCATTAATGATTTAGTTACTCATTTCGGTCGTGGAATTCAGACGATTACTCGTGAGATAACAGGCAATGAAAGCAAGTTCGATGTCGCCGTTTACGCAGTAAGTAGTTCATAGCATTAAAAAGGGGATGAGCAACATGCCCGATGGCAGTTACCCGTTTCCGATTTACTCCGGCATCTTGGAGCCAGACCACTACAAGAACATAGGCAACGCGATATGGCTTTTCCTCTGGTGCATCAGTTCAACTACGAAGGAGATTGAGGAGGAGGAAACTGTCTGGGGCGTTGTCCTCGGCGGCAAGCCAATGAAGCTGTCTGAGATTGCTGGATACTTCGGAGTCAATGATAAGACCGTCAGCAGATGGATGGATGCACTTGAACAACATCAGTACATCAATGTTACCAGGGCACCAAGAGGACTGATCCTGAAGGTCCGAAATTCCAAAAAGAGATCAGACAGAAATGTCCGATCAGTCGAAAGTGAACGGACAAAAGTGTCCGATCATGAAGTCAGTGATAAGACAAATATGTCCGATCACAATCACGGTGATCAGACAATATTGTCCGATCAGTCGCCTAGTGATCAGACAGAAATGTCCGATCACACAGCAATTTTGGATAGTGATCGGACAAAACTGTCCGATCTAAAAGATAGTACTACTACTATTACTACTGCTACTACTAGTGAATCATGGGATGACATTCTGAATCCAGTTCCTTCGGGAGACGATGGAATGATTGGATTATTGGATGCCTATTGCAAGATACACAACAAGCTTGAATTTCACGTTTCTCAAAACGAACGTTTAGCCATGGGTAAGATGGTCGCCGGAGGTACGCCTAACCCTTTTACCATCCAAACTATGGCAAGCCTGCTTCAGGCAAAACGGATTCGAGAAGGAGAGGGTTTCACAATGCCTAAGAGCTTTTTGTATTATGTCGAGGGCATTGAACAAGCTTGGAAAATTCATCAAGCAAAGGACCAACAGCCATTTAAACCTGCTTTGGTTCCAAACATACAAGCGCCAGCGGCTACTCAGCCGCGCAGATTAAGCCGTCAGCAACAGGAACTCGCAGATCTAAGGCGGCGAGCGGAGGAGGAACGTAAGCGTGGATAGAGCAGAAATTTTTGACTTGCTGATCGAGATCAAGGAGAACTACCCCCATTTCGACGTGAGTGAGGAAAATGTGGATCGTCACATGAAGTATCTGCATGACTTCTCGTTTGAAGCAGCACAGCAAAACCTTCAAGAGCACGTCCGGACAGGCAAATGGCCACCGAATATTGCTGAGATCCGCGGACAGTTGGGTGAACAGCTTGAACGTGATCGGATGCGTGCTGTAACTGCTGAATTTTTTGCAAAGAGAGAAGCGGCCGCAGAATTGGCTTGCCCACCTCCGCCAGGCTGGAAGGATGGTTTAATTGAACGGCTTCGACATAGAAAATAACCTGCCATACAGCATGGAGTTTGAACAGGCAGCATTGGGTGCCTTGTTGCTAAAGCCAGATGAAGCATTGGAACATGCCGAAATGCTCACAGTTGACGCTTTTTACGATAAGGCCCATAGCCTAATTTACACAACGATTGCAGGATTGGCTGAAGGTCAAAATCCAATCGACCTTGTTACAGTGACGGAAAGTCTGAAGGACAAAGGTGAACTGAATGATATCGGTGGAGTGAGTTACCTTGCTAAGTTGGCGGGGGGAGTACCAACTGCCGCGAATGCCGGTTACTACTTCGAACAGCTTCAGGATATGGCAATTCGCAGGGATCTGATTCGGACGAATATGCTTCTGATACAACAAGCAGCTGCAGGGACGGAAATATCGCAGTTAATGTCCAGTGCTCAACAAGCACAGAACAAGTTAACAGATCGAGCAGCACCTAAACAGGATTTTAAGCGAATTGAAAATGTGTTGATTGATGTTGTGGAATCTGCCGAGATTCGTTCTGACAACTTTAAGAATGGCACAGTCACAGGAATTCAGACCGGATTCACTGACTTGGATAGTATCACAGCCGGATTGCAAAAGAGTGATTTGATTATTGTTGCTGCTCGACCATCAGTAGGTAAAACGGCTTTCGCTCTGAACATTGCCCAAAACGTGGCCATTCGGAATACCGAACCGGTAGCCATATTCAGTTTAGAGATGTCAGCAGCTCAGCTTGTTCAGCGGATGGTGTGTGCCGAAGGGAACATCGACGCGAGCAACATGAGGATGGGCGATTTTGCTTCAGACGATTGGACAAAGTTTGCTGAAGCAGTTGGAATCCTGGGTGCAACAAATATCCGTATCGACGATTCGCCGGGTATTACTGTTCACGAAATCCGCGCGAAGTGTCGCCGCCTTAAAAAGCAGGAAGGACTGGGGATGATCGTAATCGACTATCTTCAGCTCATCGCAGGTCGTCAGGGAAAAGGCTCTGAGAATCGACAGCAAGAAGTTTCCGAGATTTCAAGGACTTTGAAGCAATTGGCTCGTGAATTGGATGTTCCGGTTGTTGCATTGTCCCAGCTCAGCCGAGCGGTTGAACAACGCCAGGATAAACGTCCCATGATGAGTGACTTGCGGGAATCGGGTTCGATCGAGCAAGATGCCGACATCGTAGCGTTCCTGTACCGGGATGACTACTATAACCAGGAGACCGAGAAGAAGAACATCATCGAGATCATCATCGGTAAGCAACGTAATGGTCCGGTAGGTACTGTTGAATTGGTCTTCCTGAAACAATTCAATAAATTCGTGAACTATGAGCGGAAGCATAACTATGGCCCAACTCCACCGGAGCCTGAAGATATAGAAAAACGCCAATGGGCGTAAGGAGGGAACGAACATGAAGCAAGGTAAACGGCTCACCAAGAAACAAAAGATCGATCTGCTCAAGGCCAGACCAGGCGTAACGTTGGAAAACTGGCTGTCTGAGCGGGAAACGTCTGAAGGTGTTGTACTGCTGAACAAGCATTCGGGGAAACGCTGGTTGCTGGACAAGATCGATGGCATGTTGCGGCCGTACAAGGTACGTACTTGATGGGCAGTCCTTATACCAGATGGTCGGTGTCAGAGTACATGAGACATCGATTCATGAACACGGGACAAGTTCCTGATCGGGATGAGCTGCAGGCGGAATTTGAGGGAATTGATCAAACTGAGCTCCACGAAGGGATCGCTGAGTTTGATGCAATTGTCGGAACTGGAGGTGCGACGTGCGAAAGCTGATTGATCCGCACCATCAGACACATTTGAGTTACGTTGTGCGCGGGGACGATGGCCGTAAACTGGCCGAGGTGTTTGTCATTAAGCGGGACATGCTACCTGCACGTCAACGGCGTAGAGAAAGAACGAAAGGACGGCGACGCACATGATCACTTTCACAGTATATGGTGAGCCGGTGGCACAGGGGCGTCCAAAAGCTTCGACCAGAACAGGTTTTGTGAAGATGTACGATCCGAAGAAGTCTAAGGATTACAAAGATTACGTGAAGCTGGCAGCCAGTGAACACGCACCTGATGCTTTGTTACTCGGACCTATCGGCATGGTGTTGACGGTTTACCGATCTATACCAAAATCCATCAGCAAAAGCCCAAAGAAGGCGATGCTCGCTGAAGCTGGTCACATCGTACCAACAACCAAACCGGACGTGGACAATTACCTGAAGGGTGTAAAAGATGCCCTGAAAGGTGTGATTTGGAAGGATGATAGTCAGGTTGTTGAGGTGTTTGCCCGGAAGCGTTACAGTGCTCGGCCACGTATTGAAGTGAAAATCAAGGAATTATCACAATTATAAAATTTGAGGAGATGACTGGAATGATTAAAAACTTTGCAAAATTCAGCGCAACTATGGGAAAAGGATTCAAAGTCGGCGAGTCTGATGTGGAGATTAAACTTACTTTGCCGTTGAAAGTTGTTCAGGATAATTTCATGTTCTTGTCCACTAACCAAGGTGAGAAAATCAATGTGTTCCTTGGAGATCCGCAAGCTGCATTTGAGTTCGAAGAAGATGAACGGGACGCTATGTACCGTACTTGGTACAGCGGTCGCCGTGTAACGACGGATGCGTCAGGTGTAGTAACACAGATCGAGAAGCCGGGTTCTGAACCTGAGCAGGACGAGAATCAAGCTCAGTTGTTTGGACCAGCTGAGGCGCCGATTGATCAAGAGCAACCAACTGGAGACGGTCAGGAAACGGGCGATGGTGATGCCCAGCCAACTGTTCCACCGACAGGCGTCGATGATTCGGGTATCGATCCAAATGATCCTTACGGTGATAACGATAACAATGACATTCCAGACTGGATGAAGGGTATCGATGATGATCAGTCCGGATCGAAGGAAATGGACTTTAGTTCTGGTGATTCAGAAGGTGACCAACCGCCAAGCGATCCCCAACACGTAACACAACAAGATCCGCCTGCAGGTGATAAAGCCAATCCACCTGCCGAGATCGGTAAGGAAGAACTTGAGATGTTCATTCTTAATCAACGGCCGATTTTTGATGATATCAAGTTCGCTGATGGTCCTGCTGATTTCCCTACACTCCTTCAGCAACGGAAGGTAGAGGGCAAGACATGGTTGGAGATCTCAAAAGAAATGAACATCCCGAGTTCACAGATCAGCTCCAAGTTCAACGCATATAAAAAGAGAGTTGCTAAGATGATGCAGGATGGCGTAGCAGTCTAAGCATCATTCATATGGCAGCATCCCCCGGTCGATCGTTTGCCGGGGTGACCAGCTGCATGCATCAAACAGAACGTATGATCTCAAATTCACCAAGAAAGGGCGATATCAATGAAAGAATCCGTTAAGAAATATCAGATTCAAGCAGAGTTGGAGGAATTGCCTCCTCGTATGCAACATGTTTTCAAACAAATTAAAAACATGGAGGACGAATGGTCTAATCATTATGACCGGCACGATCCGGACGACCAGTATCTGCGTGGGATGTTTTATAAAGCTGGTGATCTGATGGATGATGCGGCGCGTGTGTTGATTCAAGCTTTTGCGGATGTCCGCGACGAAGGACATGTATATTTGCAGTCAAACGGGCGGTACGAGTTGAATGGTACCGAGCTTTTCAGTGGATCTCCTATTGAGTTTCTGGCCGTCGATGCGGACCCACCACGTTGGGTAGCGACTCATATCGAACACTACGATGGGGATTATCGCTTGGTTAATCACCGTGAAGTTTTGCTGGACGGTCTACATGCACGCAATAAATGAACTCGGCAGGGTACGCAAATTCACTTCAAAGAAGTAACCCCTAATCGGGTTGACTAGGGGCACAGTCTTAATCTTCTTTTACTCTTAAATCAACAAGATGTCGGCATTTCGGACAATTAGTGGTGACTGTAAAAGTCTTCTTATCATTAATTTCAAGTAGGGATACAAGTTGGACTAGAATACCAGGCAGTGATATCAGAGCCATGATGAGTGTAAGAGAATTAATTATTGCTGCATTTAAAAGTGTTTTCTGATCTATGAGCATTCCTAAAATTAAAAGAGCTAAGAAAACAATGAGAAGAAAGATTGAGATTATGAATAACAAGGCATATATGAAACGAATCCATTTCCATATCTTCTTTATATTCATCTTACTTACGTTCCTTCTCTGCTGCGAGCCACTGTCTCCAGTGCCGTTTAAGAGCCTCATTATGAGGTAGCTTCGGAAGATGCGTCAAATCTGAACGTGTGATTTGTATGTTCTGCATGGTTGTTTTAGTCGAGATATGAATCTCTGTTGTCGAGGGGTCAATAGAGAACATTCCTGAATCATATGCCAAATGGTGATTTCCACACAATACAAGACCGTTACGAGGATCATCAGAGCCATTTGATTTTTTTGGAATAATATGAGCGGCTTGAAGCAATGGCAATGCTTGCATAGCACATACCGCACAACATGGACCATAACGTTTGATGACATTAAATTTGAATCTTGGCTGACCAGCTCTATTACTCACTGTAATAGTCCTGGAGGGTGCACGAGGAACAGTTGGGTTAAAAGGAATATCATCCAGATGATCTACCTCATTTGGTTGAGTCGAAAAGTCTAGAGGATTCAATTCTATAAGGAAGTTTTTAGCTAGATCATCCCAAGAAACGACTTTTCCCAGCTGCACTTTCCTCAGCTTTCCTACTTCAGAAATTACGAAAATTGGTAGGTTTAAGATAGCGGCATTTTTAGCAGATTGAATCTCATTCTTATCAAACGAGCTATGTCTATCTGTTACTGGATAATGATATATTATTTCGTTTTCAGAGACTTCATCAGGATAGTGCCTACCTGTATGTAATATTGAAACTGCTATTCCCGCTTTATCTTCGGTGTAACTCTGAGTGGTTGTGGCATCTCGATATATACCAGCTTGTCCTGAGAAGAAGCGAAGCTGGTGAAGTGCTCCAGGTTCTACATTGTTGGGGTCGTTCTCGCTTAATAAACGATTCCACATGGAATCTCTTCTAGCTAATTCTATACTTATTGATTCTGTCATGTAACTAACACCTACTATTCGTTTAATTAATATATTTTTACATGCTTTTGCCTTATAGGCAATGAGCATTTGAAAGGAGATATATATGAAGGTACCTCGCATCCTGCACTATCCCGGCAGCAAGTGGAGCATGGCAGATTGGATCATCAGTCAGATGCCGCCGCATACAACATATTTGGAGCCATTCTTTGGTTCTGGTGCGGTTTTGTTCAGCAAGGATCGCAGTTTAATAGAAACGGTGAATGATTTGGACGGTGAAGTGGTCAATTTGTTCCGCATCATTCGAGAGCGTCCGGAAGACTTGGCACATGCAATCCGATGGACCCCACACTCGAGGCAGGAATATTACGAGAGTTATCACGACTCTGAAAACGACCTTGAACGTGCGCGCCGTTTGGTAGTCAGACTCTGGCAAGGTAGGGGAGGTAAAACCGCACACCGGACAGGCTGGCGTAGCATGATTGAACCGAATGGTCCTATGCCAGCTAAAGAGTGGATTGAGTTCCCGAACAAAATCAGCTCAATTGCTGAACGTCTACAGGGGGTGCAAATTGAGTGCCAACCTGCAGCAGAGTTGCTACTGAGATATCAACGTCCAGACGTATTGATTTACGCTGATCCGCCTTACATGCATAGCACACGGACAACAACTAGTTATCGGTACGAAATGACGGACCTAGAACATGGAGAACTTTTGGATGTATTGGACGATCATCCAGGTCCGGTTTTACTCAGTGGTTACGCTCATCCATTATACGACGAACGTTTAAAGTACTGGCAGCGTGAGACACGCCGTGCAAAGGCTGAGGGCGGGGCAATCAGGGAGGAAGTCCTCTGGATAAACCCGGTCGCTGCCGGAAAAGTCGGACAAATGCAATTATTCTGAGGAGCTGATGAGATGGCAATTTCGACGGAAGTTATCCGGCTAATCGATCAGAAGCTTGCAACTTTGATACGGTCCGGTTGCCGCATCGATCAGATCAAAATGGTATGTGCTGCAGGTACGGAACTGGTAAAACAAGGATCAGTTGAAACGGGTTTTGGCAAGTTGCGGGTAGAGCCGAGTAATTTTGTGCCACAGGGTAAGTCATATCTTATCGAAGAACGGTACCGAGGATTCACATGGGTACGAAATTCAAAAGACAAGGAGAGGAAGCACAGTGGCAACGAAAGCAACATTAGAGAAGATTCTCAGCCGTCGGCAGAAGGAAGTCTATGACTATATTCGACTATTCATTGAAGACAACGGTTATGCTCCTACGATCAGGGAGACTGCTGAAGCGCTCATGTTGTCGTCATCTTCTACTATTCATTCACACATTAACACACTCATTCGAAAGGGATACCTTACACATACAGCAGGAGGAGTTCGCACCTTGGCGTTGACCAAGAAGGGCAAACGGCCAAAGGTCGTGACCCAATCAGGTATTCTGAAATGGATATCTGAACAAGGGATTGAAGAAACTCATGACGCAGCTGTATATAACTTGCTTTCGGATCTACAGGAAGGAATTCAATCGGGGAGGATCTGCTGATGGATTACAAAAGCGTGAAAACGGAATTGTGGATCAAGGAGTCACATGGCGTGAAATAGCTAATAGCGTCGGGCTGAATTCTGGACAGTTCAGTAGCAAACTGAGCAAGTATAAAGAGCCCGTAAAGAAGAAATGACAGGTAGCAAAGTAGCATAAGCGCTCCTTCACATAGAAGCATCACCCTGGTCGTTCTTGACCAGGGTAACCAGCTGTATTTATTAAATGGAACATAAGATCTTACCTTTACGGCGAAAGGGAAATTCCAATGAATGATTCTATTTAATTAAATTCGGACGGAGCACCCTTAGCTAATCTTATACTTTTACAATTAAATAAAGATATAAATCTAAATTGACTGAAGATGTGTTATGGAGAGTTAGAACCCAAACATGTGGATGTCTGGGGAAATTTTCGACAGCATATACAGGTGCTACCTGATCAGTTGCAAATCCTGCGCTGATTGCTCTTTCATTTGATTTCCCAGATAAACGGCAAACCAGATATTCATTGGGATTCAATCTAAAAGTCCACTTATAAAGTTTAAAGCCTTGACCATGAGCATCACTAACTGCTGCTAGAGGGTCAAACATTTCATCTCGAATCGGCACTTCCCTATTTACTTCTCCAGACATTCTTTGTTGTGGAAAATAAGTGTTCGCATGGACCCAACCAGTAGGTGTAGAGGGAACATAAGAATTTACAAAATGGGGATTACGGTACATTGGATTAACAACTCCTTAAGTGTAATGGTGTATTTTATGAATTAATAAAAGAATTGAACATTGTCCCTAAAATTTATGTAATTATAAGATTTATATAGTAAAAAACCAGCGTACTGACAGGCGCCCCGATCGGCGGTAGCACAGTTTTGCAGTGTTCCAGAATAACAAATATCCCCCGCGAGCTTGGCGGCCAGGCGGGGGATAGGATGGTTGATATTTCGTCTTTCCTCTTATTAGTATATCACAGGATAAAGGGGAATGAGGGGAATGGCGATGGCATGGGGACAAGGGGAACTCTTTGCAAAAGCATCTAAACAGGAAGTCCAGCGGACAAAATTCCTGCTCGATAAATATACAGATATGGTCTCCTTGATGAGAGACTTTGAGCAATTCGAGCAGGATATGCAACAAGTGGGCATTGATGGTGAAGCAGCTCGCCGCATCGATCAGACAGATTTGCATGCAGACAAGACGGCAAACGCTACGATTCTTATAGATAAACAGCGCTGGGTGTATAAAAGATATGACTTCTATACACACCAGTTGGAAAGGGCGCAACGGCTGATTAAAGACGAAGAAGCCCGTAAAGCAGTTGATTACAGATACATTCAAGGTTATTCACGCAAAGAAACGATACTCTTCTTCCGGCGCGCACTCAGTGACAGCACGATCAAGCGCAAAATCGATGAGGGACTGGAGAGTGTCGCAAATACCTTGAAGCTTATCGGATTTTTTGAACAGGATGATGCAGAGTTTTAGGGGCGAAATAGTTTCGCCCTTTTTTACTTTGTGTCCGGTCATTTTCCTATTTTAGTTAATTTGGTAGATGGTATAATAATTTGAATACTGCACTTATTCTATTGTTAATAAAGGAGATCAGCGATGCGAAAGAATATATTGTCTTTAATGGTTATAGTGCTTGTTTGTTCAGCTTGTACAATGTTCAATGAATACGAAGGGTACATGATAAAAGCCAAAGATTCTATGAAGGAAGGCGAATATGAAGAAACATTGGAGTACATACAGAATGCTTTAATAGAAGAACCTAATAGCAAAGATGCGGCGGCCTTAAAAACAATGGCTGAAGAAGCGCTTCTGAGGGAAAATAATGAGTCGGAAAAAAAGAGGTTTATTGAAGTTACAGTTCCCATATATGAGAAACTAATCACTTTAACAGAGGGAATAAATGAAGATGCCTCAAACATATCTGTTTCCGAAGCTGATTCATTACTTCCTGAGTTGGATCAGATAAAAAAAGAGTTATCAGGGATGTCTAAAGAATGGAGTCAATCGGAAGTTTACTCAAATACATTTCAATATCTTAATGGTGCATCTGAGGATTTGAATTTATGTCTCATTGCAATAATTGAGGATATTTCGGAACCAATTGAATTGAACGGAGACAATAGCAGATCAAATATTGTTACTCAGACTTTAAGGAGCAATGATTCGAAAATAAGAGCTCGCTTGTCGTTTTATGACTTTACCAGCAAAGTGGAAAGTTTCAATGATGCCTTACCCACTGAATAAGGTTACTTAAATATTTGACCCAAACATGAACCTAACCTGACCTTATTTTGAGACAATGTTGGACCCCATATGACCATTTTTCCGTGATACATTAGGAACATAGAAAAAGGCGCGAATGAAACGCACAGCTGCACAACGCGGCACATGACCGGGGCGTTCCTCTTCTCGCCTTTTCTGTTATTAACTGAACAGGTTGAAAAGCTCAATAATCAGTGATACCAGATCTACTACTAATGAAATGAGTGTTACCATAAGATAGAATAATTTCATGAAATACACGCTCCCTTCTATGAAGTCTTTGAAAACCAATTTGTTTTCATATCTTCTTATAGAAAAAAGCTGTGGCTATTATTCATTAGTAATGTGTCGAACTTCAAATTAGTGAGTAATCTCTCGGAAGTGCAAGGTTTGATTGGAAAGTTCGGCATGAATCAAACTTGATGAGCTTGACCCCGGCTTTGCTTCATCAGTAAAATGGTCTTGTTCTTCTTCTATAGTTACATAGTACGTATGCATTTAAAGCAAAGAGCGCAGCGTTTTTGCGGCGACCGTTTCGGGCGCATGCTCTTAGGACGTAACATCAACATCATACATATCACATTAAAGTCGTTCCTTCACTGGATCGGCTTTTTTCATTGGAGGAATTGAAGTGATCAGCAGAAGACGGAAGAAGATACGCATTCGCCCTAACAAGCAGCCGGAGAAATGCAAAGGTTGTGTATGGGGGAGATGGGATGGAGTGAAGCAGTTCTGTTGTAGACCTGTTTGTCCTAAAGAGGTAAAATATCCCTAGCGTGTTTTGATAGTGTTAGAGGAGGTGTAGAATGATATGAAATTAGAGTTGCAGTTTTTGAATGATTCTGGAGATCGAATCAACGAGCATGACATGATTTATGACACTGAATTTGTGCCGGTTCCCAATAACGGTGATAGTATCTTTCTTGAAGGAAAGCGATATATCGTAACCTCAAGAGAATTTTTATATTTATCAGGAGGATTTGCAGGCGAAATCCGTGTATTGGTATACGTCAAAGAGCCGAATAAAGCAAAGTTTGAATTTTAAGCACCCGCTGTGGTGCTTTTTCTTTTGCTCTCATATGACGAGATGTGAGTCGTTCTGAGCTTCTTAACATGAGAACGTCCGTTTGCAAGGATCAGTCCATTGAAGAGCGGAGAACAGGTGCTGAGTGCCTACGCATGTATATGATGGTCACCCAAACGTAAAAACCAACTCAACACAAATAACACAGCTGCCCAGCCCGAAATTCTGCTACCAACATACAATGGCCTATCATGAAAGTGGAGGTAGGGCATGGGTGACATAATTAAAGATGGAACAGATTTCATACATCCTGAGTATAGGGTCATAACGCTTACGGTGCCTAATGCGCCAACGGAAGAACCAATGCCGCCAACCATGACTTTTTATGTAGATACTCGATTTACTACTGCTCAAGTTATGCGTTTAAGACAAATGATTAGTACTCTACTTGTCGTTTGGAGACAACATCAAGAGCAGATAAATGACGGGGAGATTTCGAGCTATGCAAAATGCGTTAATAAGTATGCGCGTTTTAATTTAGCCCCTGTCTGGTTCTCAGAAAAATTAGCTAACGGCCGCGCCGCAGCCGATGTTCAGATGGCTGGCTTTACGACTCAAATTCAAGCAAATGGATTTAACAGAGCAGCCAAAGCTTATATAAAGTATCAGGAACCTACGGGACAAGACTTTACAATACGAGGTCTAAATGCCTCTAATCCTGAGACAAACTCGCTAACAGTAACTGTTAATCCCAGGGCATTGAGTAATGCTGCTGTAGGCACATTGATGCTTGCAGGTTCTCTATTCCACGCTTGGCTCCATCGAGTAGGATATCGACACCCTGCTGGTATATACACTTCATATTTTGCTGGTGAGGCAAGTATGTGTGTTATGCGTGACAATAAGGATAAAGTACCTGGAACACCAGCTAGCACATATACAAAATGGCTTGACTAAATTTTGACGTTACAGAGGTGACTCTCAATAGAGTGAGTCACCTCTTTTTTAGGAGGGTAAACCGATATGAACATCAGAATCGTGCCGATTAATCAGATTAATGCAGCAGCCTACAACCCTCGGGTTGACCTTCAGCCTGGCGATCCAGAATATGAAAAGCTTCGCCGTAGCATAGAGGAATTTGGCTATGTTGAGCCGATTGTCTGGAATGAACGCACAGGGAACATGGTCGGCGGCCATCAACGGTATAAGATCATGGTCAATGAGCTTGGCCATACTGAGCTGCAGGTATCCGTGGTGGATCTGGACGATCAGCAGGAAAGGCTCCTGAATATTGCTTTGAATAAGGTTTCGGGACGCTGGGATGATGAAGCTTTGGGCAAGTTGTTGGACGAATTGCAGGACAGCGGGGCAGATTTAACACTGTCTGGCTTTGACCAGGAGGAATTTGAGGACTTAATTGCAGAGTTCGGTACTATACCTGATACGGAAATTGAAGTTCCAGTCACTGAGGATGATTTTGACGTTCAAGGTGCATTGGACAATATCAGCGAGCCTGAGACACAACTGGGAGACATTTGGCAGCTCGGCCCACACCGTCTAATGTGCGGGGATTCTACTAACGAAGAAGATGTCTGTTGCCTGATGGACGGGGTGCTGGCCGACCTGGTAGTGACGGACCCACCTTACAATGTTGCTATAGAGAGCGATTCAGCCCGTTTGGCCGCAGATGGCCGGAGCAGTATACAGAACGACGACATGCCTGCAGAGGAATTTGCGGGCTTTTTGCATGCTGTTTTTGAAAGATATTCAAGAGTTATGGACCGAACGGCTGGTATATACGTATTTCACCCTTCCTCTTATCAACGAGAATTCGAGGACGCTATGAACGCTGCAAGCATTGTCGTCCGCAGTCAGTGTGTTTGGGTGAAGAACGCAGCTTCATTCGGTTGGTCGCAGTATCGCTGGCAGCATGAACCTGTGTTCTATGGTCACATAAAAGGAAAAGCTCCTGCTTGGTATGGTGATCGCCGGCAAACTACGGTTTGGCGGGCTGGTCTACCCGTTGAAGAGGCTGAACCGTCTACGATATGGGAGGTATCACGCGGGGATGTTGGCAAGTATGTTCATCCAACCCAAAAGCCGCTCGAACTATTGGCCATACCGATTAAGAACAGCAGTCGACCAGGGAATACCGTTGTGGATCTCTTCGGAGGCAGCGGGTCCACGCTGATGACTTGTGATCAGATGGATCGGGTATGTAGGACGATGGAAATTGACCCAAAGTTCTGCGATGTAATCAAGCAGCGGTACCAGGAGTCCACCGGCATCGAGCCTGTACTTATTCATCGTGTAGTTCCCATGACATGATAAAAAGGAGGACGCAGTAACGTCCTCCCATTCCTCCAGGGTATCCCCCGGCTGAGATAGCGGCCCGCCACGCGTGGCATTTTGCAGACATCCGCTATCTCGCATTCCATCATAACGGAAAGCTGAGGGGTATGCATGAGAACACCAGATGAAGATTTATTGCAACATGAGCTCGCTGTAATGGAAGGTATCCTGGAGAGTAAAGAGCAGTACAGGAAGATCGTCAAGGCAGGCATTGCCCAGTGGGTGAAAGACCTGCAGGCTGGAAATATAAAGATGCAGACTGTTCAGGATCTGGAACGTCTCATCGAGTTGGATATCAAGCTTCAAAAGAGTGATTATTAGCAATGCATAATAAATGATCTTTTGAACATCCTAAAGTCTGGATAAAAAAATATTAAAGAAAAGGTGTTGTGATATGAGTAAAATACAAATGTGTGTCGAATTTAAACCAAGGGATATGCATAATGAGGCTATGGAAGATAGTTTAGTCGCACCAACTCCTAAGACTCTTAAGTGGAGAAATGGTCAAATTATCAGAGTTAAGTTCTTAGATGGAACTGATTTTGTTAAAAGTAAAGTTGAACAATATGCACAAGTATGGGAAGAATATGTGAATATTAAATTTGATTTCGGGAATCACGAAGAAGCTGAAATACGCATATCCTTTAAATTATCAGGATCATGGTCCTACTTAGGAAAACACTGTTTGTCCATATCGGATCAAACTATACCGACAATGAACTATGGTTGGTTTGATGAAAACACTCAGGATGAGGAATTTAGAAGAACAACTTTACACGAATTTGGTCATGCATTAGGGTTTGGTCATGAGCATCTCAATCCTGAAGTCGATATTCCTTGGGACAAAGAAAAGGTATATGATTATTATATGGGACCACCAAATAACTGGACTAAAGAGATGATTGATTACAATATATTTAATAGGTATGAGCCGAAGGAAGCAGTGTTCTCTCCTTTTGATGATAAATCCATCATGCTTTATGCAATTCCAAATGAGTTGACAATTGGAGAATATCAAGTAGGGTGGAATACAAATCTTTCTGAAATGGATAAGGAGTTTGCATCACAGTATTATCCGAAGGTAGTCGAGACTACTCATTAAAGGAACTTAAGAAGACGAGCGTGCTGATGGCGCTCGTTTTTTATTTGTTGGGGGTGGTGGTAATGTAATGGCCAGAGAGAGAAGTCCTGAGCGGGACAAGGCTAAACTTATGTGGATAGAGAGCGGCGGAAAGATGATGCTAAAGGACATCGCCGCCGCTCTTTCTGTTCCCGAATCCAGGGTACGCAAATGGAAGTCCATGGATCGTTGGGAAGTACAATTCAATGGGAGCGCTGAGGGATCTCCCAAAGGGAACGTTCCAAATGGGGCGAATGGGAGCGTTTCGAAATCAAGGGGAGCGCCCAAGGGCAACAAAAATGCATTTGGCAATCGGGGCGGTGCTCCACCGGGTAACCAGAATGCTGTGGGTAACCGCGGTGGCGATGGTGGTCCATATCGCAACAAGCATGCGCTCAAGACAGGGATGTATGAAACGATCTTCCTTGATACGTTGGAGCCTGATGAACAGGATATGATGGATCAGATCGATACTGACCCCCTTGCGCAGCTCAATGAACAGTTGATCATGTTGTCCCTGCAGGAGCGACGACACATGAAGCGAGTTAAGCTTCTTGAATCCGGTCTTACTGATGAAGAGCGTAAGACAAAGCAAGAGCTCATGCAGCGGCAGGACAAAGTTTCTATGTTGAGCCCTAAGACGGGAAAGGCAATCACGGTACCACTTACCACCGAAGGGATGAAGGTCACCGAGATTACGACCGTAGTCACGTCCAAGCTGGACAAGATACTCCAACAAGAGGAAGCCTTGGTCAAAACACGGGATAAGAAGCTTCGGGTCATCAATTTGATCGCCAGCTTGCAGCAAGAAGAAGAGAAATTAAGAATCGCCCGTGAACGTCTTGAGCTGGATAAATACAAGGCGTTGGGCCATGGGGATGAAAGCGGGGGCGGAAATGATGTAGACGATGAAGATGATGATGGGGATGATTTAGATTGGTAATTGCACTGGCTAAGGAACACCGTCGTCGAATCAAGCGTAGGCTGCAACAACGACCGGACAAGCTCACTGAGTTAAAAGCGATCTTGTTAGACTTCGAACAGTTTTGTTACCGGATGCTCAAGATCAAGGACAAGTCCGGTGCTATGGTAAGGTTGATCCTCAATGATGCCCAACGGCGTTATGCTGCAAAGGTATTTGAGGATCTGGAAGCAGGGAAGCCCGTTCGGATCATCATTCTGAAAGCTCGGCAAATGGGATTTTCAACGGTGACAGAGGCGCTGATCTATTATTTCACTTCCCTTCAGGAAGCGAAGAACGCTTTTATTGTTGCTCAGTCTTCAGATGCTTCCAGTAACTTGTTCGATATGTTCCAGCTTTACTATGAACGCGTGCCATCAGTTATTCAGCCGATGACTCGCAAGAACAACGCCAAGAAACTGACTTTTGAGAACCCAGCGATCCGGACGGCAGACCGCCGAAGGAGTCCGGGACTTAAATCAAAGATCACTGTTCAGACAGCTGAAAGCCGAGTTCTTGCCCGTTCTGATACGATTCATTATCTTCATGCGTCGGAGGTTGCCTTCTGGCCAGCCAAGAAGAAGAAGCGGCATCTGCTGTCGTTGTTGGCCGCATTATCCAAGGAACCGGGAAGCATCGGAATTATCGAATCCACAGCGAACGGGATGGAAGAGTTCAAGCAAATATGGGATGCAGCCGTGAAGGGCGAGAATGATTTTTCTCCGCTCTTTTTTGCATGGTTCGAAATGCCGGACTATCGCAAGCCTGTTCCTCCTGGTTTTGAACTGACGGAAGATGAGCTGGAGCTGAAGGGAAAATACGGGCTGGATGATGAACAGTTGCAATGGCGACGGTACACCATCCGGAACGATTGCGGTGGCGATTCACGGCAATTCGAACAGGAGTATCCTTCTGAACCTGATGAAGCGTTCCTGTTATCTGGGGAAAGCATCTTTGATAACAAATTCATTAAGCGCCTGAAGGAAGCAATTAAACTGAAAGGTGCTATTCATGAAATTGATTTTGTTAAAGAACAAGTTGTCCCGGCTCATGCGGGGGAACTGGTCATCTATCATTTTCCAGAGCAAGGGAAGCGATATATTTTATCTGCAGATACAGCAAAGGGTACCGAAGATGGCGACTATGACGCTGCTTATGTGATCGATGCGCGTACAGGTGAAATGTGCGCCGCTCTTCATGGCAAGTGGGACACTGACTTGTTCGGGAAAAAGCTGAACACGTTGGGCTTGTATTACAACACAGCATTGCTGGCAGTGGAAAACAACAACACCGGGGAATCTGTTCTCAATACGTTGTTCAACACATGTCATTACCCGCTGCTATTCCTTCATAAGAAGGGCAAGCTTGGATGGGAAACCAATAAGGCAACCCGCCCTGTAATGATCAGTGATTTCAAAGAAGCCATTCGTGATGAGCTTTATGATATTTACTGTCCTGATCTGTACGGCGAGTGTATGACTTTCATTGATAACAAGGGCAAGGCAGAAGCAGACAGTGGTTGCCACGATGACCGAATCATGGCTTATTCAATCGCCTTGCAGGTGCGTCAGGTAGCCGATAAGTGGTTCCAATGGTTTAAGAAAAAACAACAGCAACGGGAGGAATCGAAGCATGAAGAAAACAATGGGGGAGCGGGGTGGATTTAATTGAGTGAAGGCAATGCATCATGGGTTCCATTTGCGAAAGAAGAAGGTAAGCACATTCCATCCAGTGCCCAACTTCCCGATGTATTCGACAGCTTATACGATCATCACGGGCTGTTACCATTTGAATCAGGCAACGATCCTACTTCCTGCAGGTTGCTTGTCAAAAACAGCAATATCATTCCTCAGTGCATCGAGGCATATAAGCGGAACATTGCTGGCCACGGTATTGCTTTGGAATATGTGTCTGGTGAAGATGACAAATCGGCCAAGGAAGAATGGAACCGTGCTGAACGATTTTTGGAGACTTGCAACCTCGAAGATAATCCTGAAGAGATCATAGGCCAACTTATTGAGGATTTGGAAAGCACGGGGATGGCCAACATGGAAGTTGCTTGGCCGAGCGGGAGTGAGTTCCCAACGATCTTCCGGATGGACCCGAAGTATGTACGATACACCAAGGAAAGCAAACTTGCGACATTTAAACGCAAACGACGGATCAGCTCTACCCGAGAAGTTGAGGAATTCACTCAACAAATCTATGCACGTCGATATGCAATGAAGCGCGGGACATCGGTAGTTTGGTTTCGATTGTTCGGTACTGATGGTACCGAGAATCAGGTCATTCCGTTGAAGGTTGGCAATGACGGCGCCTATGGTGAACCTCGCTGGTTTGGGAACGCGCCTGGTGTAGTCGGCTCTCGTGAAGCTGAGGAATTGAACGTATCCTATTTCTCAAATGGTCGAATGCTTTCCATGATCCTGACTGTGACGAATGGACGACTCACTCAACAATCCATGGAGCTATTGAGTAAGGTCAAAGGATCTCAATCCCAAGGGGGTATTCTTTACCTTGAAGCCAAAGGGCAAGAAACAGGCGGACCATTAGACGAGAAGGTCGAGAAAGTATCTATCCAGATGGACAAGCTCAATGACCTTCTGCAACAAGATGCGCTCTTCCTTGATTATGGAAAGGAAAAGAAAGCTGATATCTTGTCATCCTTCCGCTTACCGCCGATTCTTGTTGGCCAAAGCTCAGACTATAACCGGGCGACAGCTCAAGCAGCGTTGGCATTCGCTGAAGAACAAGTATTTGAACCTTACCGCAAGTGGATCATGAACGAGATTTTCAACAAGCGGTTGTTCCCAGCCATGGGAATCTTCCGAGTGAAAGCAGTGCTTCGAGCACCGAGCATCATTGATCCAGAAGACCGCAAGGCAATGTTGGACTTTATTGCTGACCGCGGTATTATGTTGGTCCGTGACCTGATCCCGATTGCTGAGGATGTTTTGGGTACGACGATTGATGAAAGTAAGTTCAGTCCGAAATACCTAGATACGCCGATTGCACAATTAGCAGGAAGCCAACCGGCTATTCTTGATCCGGAAGGGAACGGCGATGCTGACGACCTGCAGGAGCGTGTTTCGATCATCGCTAAGCGTTTACTGCGAAAAGGATCAGCTGAGGTGGGCGCTCATGTGTGAAGCCTGCTGGGAACTGATTGTCAAAGCTGATGACGATGAGTTTCTTGATAGTCTTGAGCTGACATATGTGGAGCGCAAGTTGCTTGAAGAGTTGTACAAGCAGGGTGAAGATCGGATCATGGAGATCCTTGAGCTTCAGGGAGAAGCCCTTCAGGATGCTATCGCTGAACTGAGCGAGGAGTCACTTGGTGATATCGGCGAGTTGGGAAAGGTCATGATTGCTTTACACACATCCGAAGTCTTCGGGGATCTGTTTGAACAGGCGGTACAGGATGCATTCGAACCTTTGTTCAATCTGGCGGGAGAGTCTGAGCTGCTTGAGCTTGATGATGAAAAGGTGTGGAGCACTAAGAATAAGGCCGCCAAGAAATTTGTTAAGGAGATCCGCAGCCTGGTACCCGATATGAACCAGTCTTCAACGGATACACTCTTGCGAAGCTTCGAAAAGGCGATTGATGAAGGGAACACGCCTTCAGAGCGGGCTTTGCTTGTTCAGGAGATCAGCGCTCTTGCCGCTACGGGTGAAGATGGACCTTTCAGCATGGAGCGAGCTCAACGAGTATCACGAACGATGAGCACGGCAGCAGCCAATGGAGGTAAGCTTGAAGGTTGGAAGCAGTCCGAGATTGCCAAGGGTAAGAAATGGCGTTCTGCAGCCGGCAGTAGGACGCGGAAGACTCACCGCAAGGCAAATGGTCAAGTGGTTGATTTGGACAAACCGTTTAAGGTCGGCAAAAGCAAGCTGATGTATCCCGGTGATCCTTCAGGTGAAGCAGAGGAAATCATTAACTGCCGTTGCACTATGCAACTGGTACTTGATTAAGCGAGGTGAATTGTATATGAGAAATGTTGGTATGGTGCTGTTGTGGTCATGCCTGTTTGCTATGGAGTTATACATGAGAGGAGGTGAGAGAAGAAATGACCTACAAAATGAAGGACGCAAAGATTACGCACTTGTCGCTCGTGGATAAGGGCGCTAATGGTGTGCCATTCGCCATTATTAAAGCTGCTGGGAAAAACGCTATTCAAAAGCAAGTCCAAATCGCCAAGGTGGATGACACTCAACACATCGTTATTGGTGTGGTATATCAGCCAGATGTCGAAGATGTCCATGGTGACATGATGGATGCAGTAGAGATTGAAAAGGCAGCGCACCTGTTCATGGAGAACCAGCACACCTACAACATCGATAAGCAACACGACTTGGATGCTGATAAAGGATACGTTGTTGAATCTTATATTGCCCCGTGTGATATGGAGATTGGCGACCAAGTGATTGCAAAAGGATCGTGGGTTGCTGGTGTGAAGGTCACTGACGACGATGCCTGGGAAGAAATCCAAAAGGGTGACATCACAGGCTTTTCAATGTTTGGCGTGGGTAAGCGTGAGGAAGTCGAGGATGAAGAAGTATCCAAAGGTCTCATGCATCACATCAAAAAAGCAATCAACGCAGCAGTGTCACCGATTGTTAAAGGCGTTGTTGCCGATAAGTACAACAAAAATCGCAAGAAACGTGAGTTTTGGGCGGCTCAAGATGCCTTAAACGATGTTCTTTTCCGTTGGGACTCGTGGGATTCGGGAATGGAAACAGATCCCGAAGTTATACGCGAGGCCTTGCAAGATTTTGTTGAGATTGCCCAAGACGTATTGGTCCAAGAAGATATCGTGAAGGCCATAGGCAAGCCGCCGGAAGCCATTGTCAAAGCTGGCAAAAAGATTTCTGCCAGCAACCTGCAGCACATTGATGATGCGATTGCTACATTGACCGACCTTAAAAATAAAACAGCTCCCGAAGAAGAGCCCCAGGAGGAAGACGATTTGAAAGCAGAAGATATTGCAAAAGCCGTTCAAGCTGCTGTTGGACCTATTGTTCAGCAAATGGAGGGACTGGCAGCTGATGTCACTGAACTGAAGAAACAGGATGGTGGCGTTGATCTTGACGCGGGAACACCGGATTCGGGCAATGGTTCCGATCCTGAAGCCAATGCGGTTACTGATGCCATTGCCAAAGCATTGGCCCCGTTGACTGAGCAAATGAGCACGTTGGCAGCTGATGTACAGATCGTTAAAAATAGCCGTGGTGGATCTGCTCAAGGTGATATTCATGATGAAAATATTCACAAGTCAGATGGATCTGTGAGCTTCGGCGGCTTGTTGTAGTCAAAATTTGAAGGGAGACTATTAAACTTATGAAAACCAATGGACAAGTAATTAAATCGACCACCTTAACACCAATGGACCAACCAGCACTTAATTATCAACAAGTTGACGCCTTTTTGACCATGGCGTATGAATCCACCACTTTCTTAAAAGGCATTCGTACAATCACTCGTACAAGTGCAAAAGGCACGATTGATAAAATCGGGGTGACTGGACGGAACCTCCGCGGCAAAGTGGAAAACAACATGGCCAGCAAAATCACAGGACCAACATTCCCACAAGTGCCATATGCAGTAGCGCCTGTTGTCTTGGCATTCGAGATTACGGAAGAGTTTATCCGTCAAACGCAACGTGTCCGCGGACAGGATGCTGAGAGTATCATCATGGCTGCTATGACGAAGAACTACGGTGATAATATGCAAGACTTGGGCTTTAACGGGGATACAGCAACACCAAGCACTGATCCGGACTATGATTTCTTGAAAATCAACAACGGCTGGTTGAAAAAGGCGAAAGAAGAGGGGAATCTTATCGACTGGGATACACTGCCGGTTGAGAAGAAAGTCGGTATCTTCTTTGAATTGGAACGAGCTGTGCCGACACGCTTACGCGCTGCAGGTAAATTCAAATATTTCATGCATCCCAACACGTTCTCTGAACGTCTGCAAAAACTGGCTGAAAAAGATACTAGCGCTTCTATCCAAATTCAAATCATGGGTGCTCAAAAGACAATTAACTCGTACGACGTTGAAGAAGTCGCGCATATGCCTGAAGGTGTCGTGATTTTCACGTATCACGATAACTTTGTTTTGGTAAACACATATGAGATGCAGATCCGTAAGACAACAGAGGGTAAAGAAGCCATCTACGCGGATAAACGATTCTACGCCATCCATTCCGACTACGACTCTATCTTTGAAGAACCAGGCGCAGTATCGATTGCAGAAGGGGTGACGTTCTAATGCAAAAAGTAACCTTCACAGGCAAAAACACGTCTGTATCCAAATATGGCCATCGTTTCGAACCGGGCAAGCCTCTCATGATTGCTGATGAGATTGCAGATAAACTGGCACAGGAGCAGGATTTCACGGTTGAAGACAATCATGATGAACCTGCTCCTGCGGCTGACGATAACGGGAAAGATGATGGTCCTTCCCTTCAGGAACTGAAGGAGCAAGCCAAGGCGGCAGGCATTAAAGGTTTTTCGACGATGAACAAACCCGATTTGATTGATGCTTTGGCAGCTCTACCGCAGAAGGATGATCCTTATGCTAACGCCCCAACTTCTTAAAACTCGTAGCCGCGTCTCTCCAATCCAAGAAGCTGAAACGGAACAGTTGGAACAGTACATCGATGACGCCCAAGTGCGTATTGAGTTGTATTTACCCATTCCTTTCCCTGAAATTGTGGATCGGCAGCTCATGCTCGCATGGGTGAAGCTGGCTGAAGGGCTTGCCTTACAGGACAGTGAGGAATATCTGGCTGCTGTCGCTCGGAACTATGCTTCAGAGAGCGATGGGGCTTGGACATACACCCGACAAGCCATTGCAGGCATGACCACGGGTAACCCGGACGTGGACGCAATCTTGTTCCTTTGGGTCAAGAAACAACAGGGAGGGCCGGACGATGGCAACATCACGGCCTATTTGTTGTGAACCACCGATTTAAAACGCCACTTGCTGTGTATCGGGTTGGCAGCAAGCGAGACGGTGACGATCTGTTCAACGATCGGAAGACGGGTAAGGTTGGCGATCTCAAGTGTCATGTCATCAAGACGGAGACATCCGACAAGGCTGATGCAAAACCCGTGATGTACATCGTGAAGAAAACGATCGGCGTGGCCAAAACGGCTGATGTGAGAATCAGCGATGAAATTGTATTGTTCGGTCGTCGTTATCTCGTCATCGATGCGAATCCTCGGCGCTATTGGATGGAGCTGCTGATGACATGTGAGGTGAAAGGCAATGATCGTTAATGACTTTGATGGATTGGCACGTAGATTTAGAAAACTGGCTGATCAAGGGATGAAGCGGGTCCTGACCAACATTGCCGAAGCCTTGGGCGAAACGTTGTTAAACCACATCATTGACGAGATCGATCGGCAAGGTCTTATTGATACAGGTTTGATGTGGAACTCCTTTACTCGTGGTGGTGACGGAAACGTATGGGAATGGGACGTGGACCGGAACTCTATCACATTGGAAGTCGGATCTGATCTTGGGTCCGGTTCAAACGATCAGGGAGCATGGGGATACCCACGTTTGATTAATGACGGTTACACGATTCACAAAGCCCATTGGGTACCAGGTTATTGGAACAGTGGTGGATCATTTGTATATGACAGAAATGCCAAAACTGGCTTCATGGCAAAACCGCGTAGTTTCATTGGCCGCCGATACTTTGACATTGCTGTATCTCAGTTTGAAGGTGGAATGAATAGGCTCATCATACAACGCCTGGACAGAGAATTGGAAAGGGTGTTGCGCTGATGGATGCAGGATTAAAAGCATGGGCTGAGATTGTGCGACACGTTTACCCTGATCTGACGATTTTGCGGGACCGGACGCAATGGCTGGCAGGGAATTTTGATACGCCTTCCGTTTTTATTGAAACGGATCTTGTGTCTGATAAGACCCATACCCCCCGTGCTGACCGGATCGTAGAGGATGTGGGACTTGTGTTCCATTTTGATAAGGAGCGAGTAACGGAAGAAGACGAGGGGGAACCAATCCCCTTTGATCTGGCGCCGTTGTTCACATTCTTACGGCAACAAAGGTTTTGTTACGCTTCAAAACGCTTCGGTGTGGCATTGGTGATGGAACCACCGCGTAACCGACCCGAAAAGGATCGGATTGAAGTCACCTGCAGGTATTCGTATCTTCTGGCAGTGCCGAAGGTTCCGGTACCGAAGATCAATGAATTCCACATTGGATATGGAAAGGAGATCACACCATGAGTACACCACGCAAGGAAAGGCTTGTTGCCGCTGTCCAGGAGGATCTGAACAAGCGTACCAAGCAAGAATGGATTGAGGGTGCAGTTGCCTTGAAGCATGAACGCTTTGAGGTGGCGGGCGCCCTTTTTGATTGCAAAGCAGATACCCTGCTATCCCAGCAGGAAGTACAAAACCGACTGGAAGCATATTTGCAACCAGCGGTACAAAAGGAGGAATCGCTGAATGTCGATTCAGAGGGTTAGACCAGGGGGATATGTTGAGTTGATCGCTTTGGCCAAGGCTAGAGTCGTGCCAGTGACAGGCCGCGTACTGATCCCTTACCAAGCGGAATGGGGGGCGGCCAACCAAGCTATTGATATGGCCGACACGTCCGAACGCTTGAAGGAAAGCGGCCTGCAGGTTGATGAATTGGAGCTGGCTTCGGAAACGGGGGCAACGGTGGTCGGTTACCGTGTCACCAGTGGCTTGGAAAAGGTTGCTTCCGTATCTGTTACGGACAGTTACATGATTGAGGCACGTTATCCAGGATTACGCGGTAATGATTTTGAATACATGATTCGTGCCAGCTTGGTCGATGCCACCAAAAAGGAAATCATCGTCCGCGATACCAAAGGAATTTATGACACAGAGACGTTCACAGTGTCCGATAAGGCTTCTGCAGAAGAAGCCCTGAAGAAGTCAAATATGGTCCGGTTCAAATCGACAGGGGTTGTTGCTTGGGCGGACGTGGCATACACGGCGCTCACGGGAGCAGTATCTGGTTCAGCGACAATCACGGCGTCAGACTGGAGTCGGATCTTTAACCGGGTGGACGGTCTGACCTTCGATGTGTTCTATTTACCTTCAACGGAAGCGGCCGTCCAAGCTGCGGCAAAACAATGGTTGCTTGATCGCCGCATGAAGGCCCGCAGACTCGCTCAGTTGGTCGTTGCTGGGCTTCCACTCGATGATACCGACATTGATAAGCATAATGCCCGTAGCCGCGCTATGAACGCGCGGTACATCGTCAACTGTTCACTAGCTGGGACACACACCAACGGGAAAACGTACAACTCGGTGCAATGGGGAGCATGGGTGGCTGGCCTGATGGCTGGTACACCTGCGAATAAGTCCTTTACAGGGGCTAAGGTACCAATGACACAGGCTGCCATCGATTGGAGCCACAGCGAAGTTATCAAAGGGCTGGCTGAAGGAACTCTGATGGCTACACGAGACGGTTACGACTATATCATTGAGTCAGCGGTCAATACGTTGACAACGATGGGTGCAGGTGAACGTGAGGACTTTGGTAAGATTCGTGTTTCTATGACGATCGACCAAGTCCTGAACGACATCTATTCCACGGCGAAGAAGTGGAAGGCTAAACTGGACAATGACAAGGATGGTCGGGGTATGTTTATTGCGGCTGTGCTTGAATATCTGGCAATCCGCAGGAGCCAAAAAGCGATTGATGAAGGTTATACCTTCACGGAAGATCCGAACAATGTGAGTGACTTCGACTACGCTTATTTCAAACTATTCGCCAAACCGCTTGATGCCATCGAAGCATTCTATATTACTTGGGAGGTGGCTTAATAAATGGAACGCGAACTAATTGGCCGAAATCTCTCGGTTGAAGACGATAACGGGGATGCAGTTCAGACTATCAAGGAAATTGAAGTCACACTGAATCCTGAAACATTGGATGTTGTCCGAGCTCGTAGAATGGCCAAGACCAAACAAATCGTGGGATATGAGATTCCAGTTAAAATTGTTATGTCTAAATTGGAATCCAGGTTGCGTTATCGTCTGTTGACAGACTTTAAAGCAGGTAAAACCATGTTCCTCGATCGCATCACAGGTTCCTTGGAAGATATGCAGACAGGCAATACAGAACGGGTCCTTCTGACAGGGATTCATATCCACGGGAATATGGATATTTTGGTTGCTCAGATCGACAGCAATACAGGTATTGATATCACACTTGAAGGAACGGCTACAGATTTCGATTTTGTAGAACAGTTCCCTGATTACATGGCTTAATATTAATTTAGTAGCGAATTATGATCCAAATAAAGGAATTTGATATAAGTTGAAGAAACCCTACTACAGACAGAATAAAAGCCATAAGGAGAAAATCACGATGAGAGAGTTTTTTCAGAAGTTTCCACTCTGGTTCTGGTTTGCCTGGGTAGTGGTAATGATTTTGCTTATTGTTAACACGGTTCAAGGGTATTCCACTGCATTAAATGCCATTGCAATGCTTATCCTTACTATTGCTAATGGGATTCGAATTTGGAAGGATTACCGCTATTCAGCGATAATTTTTTTTGTAATCGGGATATTTTGTTTATTTATACTTGTTAAAACGTCATTATTATAAAGTTTCAATGCTGACCGTCATTTATATGGCGGTCTTTTTCGTTTCCAAAAAATTAAATTATTGGAGGAATAACAATGAGCGACAAATTACAAAAATATCTTGCGGCAGGTACAGAAGCGGCCAAACCGGAACAGATTGAAGTGCCAGTAGACGGAGAAAAATGGTCCGTTCGCCGGCTGACCACGATTGATATTCGTCGGTGTTATGATGTGGCGTTCAACGACGATGGAACCGCAAAGGAAACATTCAACGAGATCGATGCCATGATTGTACGTGCAACAGAACATGATTTCCCATGGAATAACAAAGAATTGTTGCTGGCTTACAAGTGTACGAACAAAAACGAACTGCCACCCCGTTTACTGAACGATCCTGATCACTATGCGGTATTGTCCAAGGCTGTTCGGAAATTTCAGGAAACAAAGGATGCGTTGCTTAAAGAAGCAAAAAACTCATCCGGCGAGACGGCGAAGCAAGCTGGATAGCATCCTTTTGGATTAATCAAAAGAAGCTACCTGCCGAAGTCTTGCCATATGAAGTAAATCGGAACAGACAATATCATTTCTGTCTTGCCGCATCGATGCTGGCTGAGGAAGAGATGAAGAAGCTTAACAAGTAGCATGGGAAGGGGGTGAACAATATCGCAGCCACAAGTCGGGTGACCGTCCCGTTTGAAGCTAAAGATTTAATATCTGGTGCTGTACGAAATATGCGCAGTTTGATTCAAAGAGCCACAGATGACGTGAAAGAGTTTCGACGCATTGCGGGTAGCATGGGCGATGATATAGTTTCCAGCAGTCGCAGGGCTAGAGATGCAGCCGATGATTTGGGTAGGCGAATACATGGTGCAGCGGATGAAGTACGAGATTTCAACCGTGTCCAACTGGATGATATTTTTCGTCGTTCGCGAGCTGGGGCCGATGATTTAAGGCGGTCTGCAAGTCGTGCCGATGCCGAGATCCGCGGGATAAGTGATGCTCATGTCCGACTCAGAGCAAATGATGAGATTAGCCCATTAGTAGACGGCATATCTGCCAAGATTGCAGCTTTGGCGACTGTAGCTGGGGGGCTTGTGCTTGGCGGTGGAATGTCAGATGCGCTGTTTGGTGGTGTAACAGACTATTACTCGGAAGCAGCGCGCAGCGCACCTTATATCCCTGCTCAGGAACGGCAAAAAGCACTCGCAATAAATGATGATCTCGTATCTCAAGGGATCATTCCAGACCGTGCAACTGGTGCGGGGAATCTGGCCGACATTGCACCGATGTTCCCTGATAAATCTATGATCGGGGAAGCAATCACGGCTTCATCAAAGATTCAATACATTCGTCCTGATGCTGGAGCTGAGGAAGTCAACCGTGCATTAGCTCAAGCTAGTAATGCATTTAAGGAAACGCCTACTCAGATCGCAGATAGCATGATGTATGCCTATCAAAGTGTGGGCGATCGTCAGCAAGATTTGTTCGATACATTCTGGGAATATAGTCCTTATTTTGCTAGTAGCGGTACGGATTCTGCTCAGATGAGTAATTTTTTATCAAAAACGGTCGAAGGTGGAGCCTTCAATTTCGACAAGCCTGGTGATTTCTTTAAAGAAACATTTGGAGTAAAAGCCCTAAATGCTGATGACATGGCTAATTATTTCGTTAGCAGGGGTTCAGGTAAAAAAGATGCAGCTAGTCAAGCTCAAGCATTCACAGAAGACATTAACTCTGGGGATAAGCAAAAAGCACAGGGTGCTATAGCCGCATTAGTTGCTGATTTAGCCAGTCAAAGTCGAAGTGATTTAAAGCAATCGCTTGTAACTCTTGGTTCAGCTGCTGCCGAGGATAATTCAGATTCGATTCTGAGTACGTATAGTCTACCTTTCGAAAAAGCACCGGATATGACCGGAACCACTGATCGATTGGTTGCAACTCAACAACAAGCTAACCCAATGACTGAATACAACCAGATCCAAGCTCAAATGCAAATGCAGATGCAAGACATCGGCGGAAATATCATGCAGGCTTCATTGCCGGCGCTTAAAGAATTTAACTCCTTGATCACTGAGAACAAAGACAGCATCGAAGCTTTTGGTGTAGGTGTTGTAAATGCAATTACGAAAGTGACCAATGTTTATAAGGAAAACGCTGGTTTAATTAATGCAGCATTGATTGGGTTGGCTAGTGTGCTTGTGATAAAAGGACTGGTTTCTTTTGGCCAGGGTGTGCGTCAACTCAATTCAGATCTTGCCGGAGCTGTTGGATGGGCAGGACAAAAAGGTAAGAATATCGTAACCGGGGCGGGTCAAGGGCTTAAAAACGGCTGGGATCGCATTCGGGGCAGATCATCCGGACCACCTGAGCCGACGGTGGAAACACCTGCCGAACGTGCTAATCGTATTCGTAATCAAGTAGGTGACCGTCGAATCAGGGGTGACTTAGGTCGTAATCGAAACAACTCAGGTAACCCACTGGGTGGAGTTCGTAGCTCATCAACGATGACAATTAATGCAAATCGGGTGAATGTGTATGGATCTACATCAGGTGGTAGAGGTAATGGTCGAAACCGTGGAAATAGAAGAGGCGGCGGGAATAACCGAGGTTCAGGGGGAGATCGTAACCGCAATAGAAACAATTCTCCTGATATACGTGACCCGAACAGGCGCGGATCGCGTGAAAATCCATATCGGGTGCGTCGGCCAAATCCTCCAACCCCTCCACCAACTCCTGACGTGCCAAACGGGGGTAAGATAGGGAACTTCATTAAATCGAATGCGAAAATGTTGAAAGCTGGCGGAATTATTGGGGCTGCCACATCATTGGGTTTCGGAGCATATGACTTATACCAGACAGCCAAGGAAACCGGGTGGAAGGAAGCCATATCTTCGTCAGGTGGTTCAGTTGCAGGTGGCGCCATTGGAGGTACGTTGGGCGGTATTGTCGGATCATTAGCCGGTCCGCTCGGAACTGCTGCAGGTGCTTACTTTGGGAACTGGGCAGGAGAGAAGCTTGGTGCACTTGCTGATTCAAGCGGTATTACTCGTGACATCGTGGATGGTGTTTCATCTCTTACAGACTCTATCAAGGGTTGGATGGGTTTTGGTCCAAAAGAAGAGGCTAAGCCGGTTATGCCTCAGTTACCCAAAGAAGCGTTTGTCACTACAACGGCTTCTACAACCAAGGAAGGCGAGCAAAAAATCAAGGAAACGATGGAAAGTGTCGTTTCTAATGTTCAGAAAAGCGGACTGAAGCAAGGCCTTACAGATGCAATGAACGAGAGCGGCATCACTCAAGCCGCAGATCATATTAAGGATAAGTTAGTGGGTATGTTCAAGGGTTCTGAGTCCAAAGAAGCTGAGAATAATGTCAAGGCTGTTGGGACAGCAGCCAAGGAAACCGAACAGAAAGCCAAGGATCTGGGCGTTACAACAAAGAATAGTACCAGGGATATTATCAGCGGCAACGGCCAGGCTGCTTTGAGTTTTAGTGGTGTGAGCTCATCGGCCAAAAGTGCGATTGATCTTACTCGCCAACATCTTGAATCGCTCTCAACTGTCTCAAGCAAAGGAAGCACCTGGGGTAGCAATCTAATCAGTATGATGGCGGCGGGAATGCAAAGTAAATTCCCGACATTGACAAGTATCGTTTCCAAAGCTGCAGGTGTGATCAAGGATTACCTGGGTTTTAGTTCCCCAACCAAAGAAGGTCCTGCCAGTAAGTCAGATCGATGGGCAGGAAACTTCGTATCCATGTTTTCGGATGGATTACGGCCGGACTCTATTAAACAACGCATGAATTTGATCGCGGGGACGATGCGTGATGGTGTAGAAGGCATTGAAGGTCCAGAATTATCCGGAGGCAACATTCCTGTCCGTACCACTTCACTGTCTGCCCAGGCATCCAGTGGAAATAAGTCTGTGACGATTGGCAATGTCACAATTGATCTCGGAGGGATTGCAGCGGGCATAACTGACTTCCAATCCTTTGCCAAGGCTCTGACAAGCCCTGAAGGGCGCGCACTGATCCGTGATGTAGCAGGTGAAGAAATATACAAAGCATTGGAGACAGGGGGTTAATTCATGCTTGCAATGTCTCAAGGGGCGATCCGGTTAACTTTCCCGATCACTCCGGCCGAAGTACAAATTACAACCGGTAATGACGTGGACACATTCAACGTCATTACCGGACAAGAGCGGACAGGGAAACCCACTGCCAAGTTGCAGCGGGTTTCTTTTACGGCTATTTTGCCCCGCGAGTGGCGCGAACTGTGGGAAACGGACAAGAAACAGACCGTCACTTACAAACGGCCAGAAACCACGTGGCAATTGATGGAGAAGTGGAAGCCTAAGCCAGTCGTGATCAACTTTGAAGAATTATTTTCCCAGACTATGTTGATTGAGAACATGGAGATCGTTTATAAAGATGGCCAAGGTAATATTCACATCACAATAAGCTTGGTAGAGCATAAACCTGTCAAAATTATTTCATATAGTAACACGAAGCAACTCCTGAAGCCTGGCGTGATCATCACTAAGTCTAGTAAGAGTAGGCCCAATACGACCAGCAAGAAAGACAAAAAGGATAAAACGAAGAAGTCGAAAGATAAGAAGAAGTCAGAGGATAAAAAGCAAAGTACTGCTGCAGCCAAAGATGCTGCCGATAATGCAACAGGTGCATTTGACTATACAGGGCAAAAAAACAAAATATCTGCAGCAGTAAACAAAGCGAAGTAAGGAGGGCGGTCATGGATAAATTTGCAGTCATATACGGTAAACAGGATGCCAGGTCTGCCTTGACTCCTGCTATAACCGACATTTCTTGGTCATCCCAAAGGGACGAAATCGCGCGAAGCATGACTGTGCGGTTGCGTGATATCCCTACGGTTAGTGTGGCCGGTATGCTGATGTGCTTTTCCCACCGGATCGGCAAGGCACTCCTTCATCACAAAAATCAGTTCTTTCATGGTCCAATCATTGACTATGAGAAAGACGAGTTTTCAGGTGTATGGGAGATCAAGGCCCGAGAAATTGGATGGTACCTTGCGAAGAATAAAGGTGTGCGACCATACCTAAAGGGCGAAGCAGGATCTGAGTTGCAGAAGTACATTCAGACGACTGGTGTTGACTTCCGTTGCCCGAAACTTGGCCTTACCCTGGATGAACGATATGGGACGATGGCGCATTCAGAAGTCATTTTGGATGTGTTGCAAAAGGCATATGAGCGTAGCGGCTACAGGTACCATGTGGATGCTATCCGGACGGAAACAAATTTTTACCTGCAGGTCGTTCGTGAAGGGACGAACGAGCGGGTACCCATTTTTGTTCCTGAACAAATGGAAGCCAGCAGCGCAGGATACAACATGGAAGACACTTACACCGTTGTCACAGCCCAGAAGTACAAGGATGACAAACTATCAGCATCTGTCACCAAAACGGATGCCAGCGCCCTGAAAACGTTCGGCCGCATGGAAGAAATCATCGAAGTTGAAGAAGAAGAGAACCCGACGACAGTTGCAACTCAAAGGTTGAAGGCGATGGCCAAGCCCAAGCAGATTAAGAAGATCACTGTTCGTCATGAGGATCATACTTTGTCGGGACTACGGGCTGGGTGGCTCGTGCTGATCAAGACAACCGTCGTCACTAAATGGATCGTGGAGAGTGCCGACACAAGCTGGAGTAATGGGATATTCACGGTCAAGATGGTTTTGGAAAGGAGGGAAGCGTGATGATGGGTGATGCTATCAAGCTATTAAAAGAGAAAGTGGCGGGGCACATCGATGCACGGGATACCGAACGTGCTACCCTTCTAAGCTGGCCAACTGCCAAGATTGAGGTGGATGGAGATCCTCATCCCTATGAGTCGGCAAGTTTAGTTTTTGCGGATTACCTGCAGGAACAAGAAATTGAAGTCACCTTTGATGTCTTGGAACCAGAACCTTCGGTATTGAAAGGCAAAATAATCATTCCAAGTCCCCTGCAGGTGGGTGATCGACTCCTGGTATCGCGTATGACAGGACAACGTTATTACGTGTTGGGAAAGGAGCGTTGATCCATGGAAGAAGATGAAACGTTATTCCCTGAAATGGAGTTGGAAGAGGTCGATGTCACAGACCTGATGGATAACATCCCTTCAGCGACTAAATGGACATACAAAATAGATTATCGTAACCGCAGGGCTGTCCTGGATGAGTCGGGGCGTCCAGTCCGGACAACCAGTTATGAGGAATTTCTTGTTGAAACCGCTATGAAGATCCTTTGCACCGAGCGATTCCAATATGTTGTATACGGCGCTGACATGGGCGTTGAAAAATCTGAGTGGCCAGGTTGGGAAGACACTGAAATTATTCGAGATATTGAAGAAGCATTAACGGCTCACCCGGAGATTGAGCAAGCCGAGGTTACGTCAATGACACGTGTTGATCGGGGCATGGATTTGACCATCCAAATTACGGGTCTTGTAGGCGTGGCCGAACTCAATGAGGTGATCTATACATGAGCTTAACGATTAATGATTTGCCTAAATTCCCTGTTGTCCCTGTACTTGAAGAAACCCCGGATATGATTTATCAACGATGGGTTAACCGGGCTATTACGATGGCCAACGAAAGAGGGCTGCCACCGCCTCCTGTGGGCGAAGGGGAATATTTTTATGACCTTTGGTACCCCATCGCTCAGGAGATCGCTGAACAGCAAGAATTGTGGGGCTATGGTGTGCTGCAGTCCACACCGATCTGGGCAGATGATGAATTCTTGGATGCTCATGGATGGGCTGATGGGATGGTCCGGAAAGATGGAGAATCCAACGATGATTATCGGCTGCGTATCTTGGACAGGGCCTTCACAGAAGAAGGTAATGGCCGTCGTAAAGATTATGAAATCTGGGCTAAAGAGATCCAGGGCGTGGGTGGTGCTGTCGCAGTAGAAAAGGAACATCATGACAACTCTATCGATCTGTATCTGACAGACATGAACGGTCAACCTATTACGGCTGAGTTTGCGGAGACAGTCAAAACCTTAATGTGGGAGGATTACCGTATTGCTGGCCATGACTTGGCTGTGCATCCGGCTCCGATCTTCCTAGTGACTGTAAAAGCCACGTTGGAAACAACGGAAGATCTGCAGCAGCTGGCCGAACTGATCCGTCAGCGTGTGACAGCGTACGCCAACGGTCGCAGCAAGTTGTTGTACAACTATATCGCGGCTCTCCTGCTTGTACCAGGCGTGGAGAATTACAGTGACTTTACCCTTAATGATGATGTTGAGGACATTGATGTGCCGCCTGTCTCGTTCCTGCAGGTTGAGGTGATGCTGTTATGATTCCCGTTCGGTACCGCGAGGTACTTGCGCCGTACTGGTATGAGAACGAGGTAGCAGGCTGGCACTTTGGCGTGATGGAAGAAGAAATTGATCTGCGAGCAGAGAAAATGAGCGAACTCGTGAATCAATTTTTACTGCAGCGGTCAACCTGGGGCTTGGACCTGTGGGAATGGATCTACTTCCGGACGGAACAGGTAGGTCCATTGGCAAACCGTCGAGAAGCGATCCGAAGGAAGCGACTGGCCAAAAAGCCGTTCAAGCTTCCAATCCTTCGGCAGCTTGGCGCACAATACGGAAAACTCCTGCAGGTGAAAGAAGAGTTTTTGGCCAAAGAGATCCACTTCGAATATGAAGGTAGCTCCCCCATTAATATGGCGGGGCTATTTACTGATTTTGAATATATTCGGCCAGTTCATATCAATAGAGCTGTGCCGGTGGCCAAAACAACAGCACCAGCGATAACAATGACAGGGAAAGGGTACTCGCATTCAGTTGATTTCCCAATCTGCGGATTAGAAATGCCCCTAGAGTTGGGTACGAGTGGCGTATTGGCTACTCAGAACGTCACGGTGGGCGCAGTGACATCACACACTCGGATTGACAGTCCGATTACAGGATTTGAAATACCCATGCAAGGAGGGACACCATAATGGCAGATGTTATTCAACCTTTAATGCTTGATTATGCAGTGACCGATGCGGATTCACATTTTGACCACGCCTTGGTAAATGTCAGTGGTGAGCTGGTGAAATATCCGATACACAATACCATCATCTCCGGAAGATCGATCCGCAAGTACGTGTTTCTGAACGATACTGAAGTCATCGGGAAACAGATCCTTGGTGCTTCGCTTATGGATAATCAAGGCCGGACGCTTGCTAATCAGCCGTTGAATGTTGTTAAGAACGATCGGGGCTTTCTGATCGGATTCGAATTTACGATTAAGTTGGAGGTGAAGGCAATTGTATAACAAACAAACGTGGTTGGACGAGATTCCCGACATGACAAAGCCCATCTATGACGCATCAGGGAAACAGAAGACAGACCCACAAACGGGGCGACCGTTGTTTGAGCTGGTTCAAGTTGGTACCCGAATAACTTCAAGCCGCCTTAACACGATGGAAGGTGGCATTGAAGCAGCTCATACATTGGTCGAGCAATTAGCTAAGGAACTGGGCGGCAACTTTGTAGTGCCTATTGATGGGACTATGGGGTTGCTATGTAACGCACAAGGTCTTAAAGCGACATGGACGACAGGGATAGCTTATGTGAGCGGTCGCCGTTATCAGGTAGCTGCAGGTGAAATGCCACTGAATCCAACTCAAGGACAATACTTGTACGTGGACATCGATGGAGTGGTCAAAAAAACGACTTCTCAAACAACAGCCAAAAAGGGATTAATGATATTCTATGTGGCGACTGATACGAGCGGGGTTATTTCAACTACGGATCACCGTGTGAATATTAGCATGGAAGAGATCTTGAAGAAAATAAAAGATATTAATATTGAGGATGCTGTAACAGGCGGGGCTAGCGGTCTCATGACGGGTGCTGATGCGAAGTTTGTTCGAGTGGACGGTGAAACTAAAACTGGATCTCAGGAAAAGGCTAATGCAGTTAAAGATTACGTAGAGAGTAGGTTAGACACTTCAGAACGAAGTGAGGTTACGTTGCAACCTGGACTTCAGGTCATTCAAGGTAAGAAGAACGCACCCTTTAACCTTTCAAGTATTAAAGGACGTACCTTGATTAACTTACTTGGAAGAATGGGCAACTTCGAAACATTAGGAACTTACACTTATTCGAATGGAATGACTGCAGTCATTGATACTACCTTTCACGCAGGAGGAACATCAAGCTTAAGAGTTGTAATTCCTTCGAATCAATCATCTGGTACTGTTTCTATTCCGAACGTAAAGTTACTCGCTAACAAATGTTACGTATTAATTGGAATGATTAAGAACGGAAATACGGACAATGGAGGACAAATTTCATTTGCAGGACTTGCTGATTCAGCGCTTGTTACGAATACAACAAAGTTCAATGCAATAGCTGTCAAATACAAACCTTCCGCTGATACGACTGTAAGTATCTCGATGGGCGTAAACGGAGTTCCAATTACGACTCAATACGCTAACTTCGACGAACTTCGATTGTATGAATTGACGCAAACCGAATATGATGCACTCGACACCGTGACACCTGAACAAGCCGCAACTATGTACCCTTACGTTGACAGCTTGCAGCCTGTAAAGAATCCGTATGCGATTCGATATGGAGAGAACTTAGTACCTCCGTTTTATGAGTGGGAATACGGCAAGATTGGAACGGGGAGGGCAGAGTTGTTATCTCCTTATGAATTATATCAATATGGCAAAGACTTATCCTCTTACGTCAACAATGATGTACTAATCCCTGTTATTCCTGGGATAACTTACACGCTGAGTGCCGAAATCGACAAGAACCCAACTACTATAACTGACGCGTTATTCTTCTATTGGATTGGAGCAGATGGTAATAGGCTCCCCGGAGAAGAACCAACAACTCGTAAGTACAAAGGAACTCACGTTGCACCTAATGACGCAAGGCAAATTCAATTATACGTAGATATGGACGTTACTCATACCACGGAGGACAAGACTCAGATTATAAAAAATCCAATGCTTAATATTGGGAGTACTGCTTTACCGTTTAAACCGCGTGAAGACCCTATGCTCGCGCTACAAACGGAATTATACGCTGATCCATTAACCGGAACTAATGCTGACGAAGTGTTCGAGAAGGACGGGCAGTATTACAAACTGGCGAAGTGGCGAGGCTTAGCGTTGGATGGGTCTTTGGTTTATCGATCTATACAAAACAAAACGGGTTACAAAATAGTTGGAAGTAAAATGAAAGAAGCAGCACCAGCATTTAATAAATTATTTGTATGTAAGTATAACGCGGATTTACTAACCAAAGCTTCGACTATGACAGGGCCTGATAATGCATATTTTTTGACTGCTGATTTAACGGACTTTAACGTCTCTATCGCAAACGTAGATAGTGGATGGGGAGACAGTTATACAAACTTATCGGCCGATGAGATTAAGGCGTATTTTTTGGGATGGAAGATGTTTAACTGGGATGGAACTACAGGGGGGGATCATAACGGGGTAAGTCAATTCACTGGTGCCGCTGGATCTGTAAAAGCTTGGATCAAAATTAGCGAGGTTGGCACAGCTGGGGCAAGCCGAACGACGGTTTTACCAACGACACAAGCACCTAACTACACACCATACCAACTCCTTTACCAACTCGCAACGCCAGTCGTCGAACCGATCATGTCAGAGGGTCAATTGACGTTAATCGAAGGAAGTAATCAGATTGAAGTAGGTACAGGAGTGGTTGTGCACGAAGAAACAAAGCCTGTATTTTCAAACCTATGGAGCACCTATGACATAAACTCAATAAATTCTTCTGGTCTTGCAGCTAATCCGTTAAACTACAAAGCTAAAAAGATTAGGACTGTTTATAAAAACAATCGCCCAGATGCATGGTCAATAATTAAAGACAACCTTAGCTACGGTTATGAACGTGCATATTTTCCTGCTGAATTGTTCGATAGCTTATCAACTTACTACGTAACGTACTTCATGTTAGACAAAACAGCAATTGCTCCATTTGTCGGATCGGTAGCTGAAAACGAAAAGACGTTGCTTAATGATCTGAACGAATCCGTACAGCAAAGTGTAGCGCGTGTATCCGAGACGGAGACGTCTTTAAACGACGTAGTACGTGAGCTGCTGCAGCAAAGAAATAAACGAAATATTTGGGGGCCGATAGAATGAAGAATGAACAAATTAAGCAGTTAGTTTATCCTCTTATTTCGACAACATCAAATATTTCCTATACTGTGCCTACTGGTAAATACACTGTCGTTAAGTCAATAATCATTTCTAACGGAAGTAGTGCTGACTTGACATATAGCCTTAATATTGGAGGGACATACATTGCTAGTAATCGCACATTAAAAGGAAAAGGCACATTGATTATAGATGATTTATGTATTCCATTATTGCCTGCACAAACAATCGTAACACAAGCTAGTACAGGTTCATGTGTAATGTATATTTCTGGCGTAGAAAAAGATTATATCAAAAGCAACTATCCGTACACGACAATAAATGCTGTGACAACTACCAGTTTAACTGCTATCCCAGGTAGGACGTCAGATATGATGATAAAGTCTATTATCATTCACAACGTAAGTACCAATACTGTCGCTGAAGTGACAGTACTCATGCCATGGACTTTTATACCACAAAAATCTCTAAACCCTAAGGAAACACTAATCATTCCAAATATCAATGCTCTTCTTCCCTCAATCTACGATTTATCTTATCGAGCGACCAATAACGTTTACGTTACTATAATCTTAGAAAAGGTGGTGCAATAAATGTTAATCGGAATGAAAGTTTACTATGATGTAAATTCAGGAAACGTCATTGTCATTACTCCTGAATTTGCTGGTGTTGCCGTTGAAACGACAAAGGAACAAGACTTTAAATTGTACAAAGCATTGGCAGAAAAAGTGCCAGAAGAGGTTGACTTTATTCAACTTGAACACGGAGCGTATATGTTTGATCGGTTCGAAGGTGGAGAGATTGCTCGTGTTGATCTCGAAACATTGGAACCATTGTTCAACTATCCTGTCAAGGAAGATGAAGAGCCCAAGCCGCCAACGATCTCATTAGAAAGTCAAATTAATGCCTTGAAACAAAGTTTGGCAGAATCAGACGCTCGTAATGAAAAGCTGGCCGAGGAAAACACACTCAATCAAATCGCACTGATGGAGCTGCATGCGATGTTGTTGTCAACGCTCCCGGATGAAGGCAATGCGAAGTAGTATTGCTTGGTTGCTGATCCGCCTGGCTAGAAAGATCATGAAGGGGGGTGAGAATATGTTGGCTATATACGTGGCTATGATTCATAAAGGTGTAATCAAAATTGACGATGTACCTACTGCTGGAGGCAATCGTGACAAAGTGAAAGCGGCTCTCGAAGCTACAGGAATGGACCAAAACGGCAATATCGCGTAACAAGCGTTCCGAAATCGGAGCGCTATTTTTATGCCCTCTGATCAACTGGAGGGCATATTCTAATGAAATGTGGTGAATTCATGCCTTTAATAGATAATTACTTGCTGGACAATTACGAATTGGGTGGGTTTAAATCTGTTGAACCCTTCGAGTCTACACCATCACTTACACCCGCTGGTTCCAGTTGGAGCAGCGGATCAAACACGGCTGGTATTGTTATAGCCACCATACCAGCCGGGACAAGGGTTTTAAATATTTCACCCACATTATTGTCTGCTAGGTTAAGCGTAAACTTATCGGTCGGCGCAACTGGTGTCCAACAATTTATCGGTTTGGTTGATGCGAAAGGTGTTATGTGGGACTTGTGCGGAGTTTCAGCAACCCCATCGCAAGCAAACATAAGTTTTATGCAAATCAGTGTACACTTAGCCACAAGTTCATTTTGTTGGTGGACATTGGGTAACTATAACGCTGGTAGCAGTAGGGCGTGGGAAGTGGCTTCCTTCTCAAAACCAGCGTCATTCGATCCCGAAGCAGGTCCAATGACGCTGGCACATTGCATTAGAGGTAACACTGGTACTGCAAGTGGTAGTTTGTACATGCAATACTTTAGGGTCACTTCTGCTTAGATAGATATAGAAGGGGAAAGGGTGTGACATTGTGAGAGGTGTAATATAAGTCAAATGAATATATTGATTTCAGCACATCCGAATTCGGATCGTGTTTATTTGTGTTTGGAGTGGTCAGTGGATTTCACATTATAAAGAGATGAGGAAAAGACATGAACGAGGGGATGTCTGGTGTCATTAAAATGGTATCCGCAGCTGTGGGGGCTGGCGCTGGGTACCTCTATGGAGGTTGGGGAATTTTGATTAATATACTACTGATTTTTGTTGTTGTAGATTGGTTGACTGGATGGGCGGCAGCCTGTATCAAACATGAGTTGCGAAGCCGTGTAGGCTTTGAAGGTATTGCACGGAAAGCGGCTATTTTTCTTGTGGTTACCATTTCGCATTTTGTGGATATTATCGTGACCGGAGGTACAGGGATCATCCAAGATGCTGTTATATTCTTCTATTTAGCAAACGAGCTTTTGTCCATCACTGAGAACTTGGGACGTATGGGTGTACCTATGCCTGACGTACTTCGTAATGCTGTGAAAATTTTCGAATCTAAAAGTGCTGTTCCTGAGAATCCAAACCTCCCAGATCCACCGAAAGAAGACCCAGATGCAACGACTCAAAAGCCTGCAGTTTAAGGAGTGATTACGATGCAACAAAGAAATGACAGTAACGTTCAAGGGATCGATGTTTCCCGTTACCAAGGCAAGATTGACTGGCTTCAGGTGAAGGCAGACAAGCGGGAATTCGTATTTATCAAAGCTACTGAAGGTCAGACATACACTGATCCGAATTTTGTGGCCAACGTTAAGGGTGCTTTGTCGGCGGGCTTGTTGGTTGGAACGTATCATTTCCTGAAGGCAACAACAGCAGCTGCAGCAAAGGCCGAAGCAGTCCATTACGCGAAATCCCTCGAGGAGATCGGTGGGGCAAAAGCATTGCAGTTACCGCCTGTGATGGACTACGAGAACAATCCTGACGGGATCAGCAAGGCACAGATCAACATTGTGGCCAAAGTGTTTTTAACTGAGCTGGAACGACTGACAGGGATCAAACCGATCATTTATACGGGCAACTCGTTCGCCGCCAATTTTGATACTAGCTTATCCGGTTATGATCTCTGGATCGCACGTTACAGCAACACTCGTATTCCGGATGATCAGCCCGCATGGAAGACCTGGACCATTTGGCAATACAGCGATTCAGGTAAGGTACCAGGCATTGCCGGCAACGTGGATCTGAACGAATTCAACGGCAGCCTATCAGATCTGAAGGCACGATATGGGAAGGAGAAAGACATGAGTAATCCATTTGAAGGGTACCGGCTCACAAGTCCATTCGGTATGCGTAAGCATCCAGTGAGTGGCATTAATAAGTTTCACAGGGGAATTGACCTGGTTGTATCTCCTGTAGACGGGCCAATCTATGCATTTGTAGCAGGTGAGGTTATTCACGCTAAAATGGGCGTGTCCGGATCCGGCTTCGGTAATTATGGAAACGTTGTGGCCATTAAGGACGACAAGGGTTTTCTGCACGTGTACGCTCATCTATCAGCTGCAGGCGTAAAAGTTGGCCAACAAGTCAAACGTGGTCAACTGATCGGCAAGCAGGGCAGTACCGGCATTAGTAGTGGGGCACACCTTCATTATGAAGTGCGTAAAGCTTGCACACCTCAGTTTGGTTACACGGCCACAGAAGCGGGCGTTGTTGAGCCTACACAATACTTAATTAGCTATTATGGGCAAACGCCCGTTAAGGAGGACAAGCCAGTGACGGTAAAGGATATCAATGTGCCGAGCAAGTGGGCAGCAGCAACGTGGGAGGAATTAACGAAAAAAGGTTTCTTTGATGGTTCGCGTCCAGGTGCGCCGATTACCCGGGAAGAAATGGCTATTGTAACTGACCGGCTATTGAAACATGTTGAAAAAAAGGGATAATTGGTTGATATAGAAATAAAACATACCCGGTATTGACGCTACCGAGTATGTTTTATTTTATAAACAGATGTAAAAAGTGATCTTTAAAGAGTAGTGCCAAGCTTAGTAAAAAACCAATTGGAAAGAAGTATAATATCATGTCTGATGAACCTGTTGAATACTTCAACTTCCCAATGATACTCAAATCGTCGAAGGTTTGGTTTTTAAATGTTGTCCCATAGAGAGATTTTGCGACCTCTTCTCTGTGTTTGAGAATATCCTCTTTTATCATTCGGTCTACTTCTTTTAACCCAGGACTCCATTGTTCTTTATCAAATTCTATTGTGATCAATTTCATTAAAATTTTGTCAAGTGTACTCATTAGATTGTAAGTTAAGAAAAATTTATCGGTCTTGTTTTCATAAATAGAATCGCAGTATTCAATTATTTCTTTTCGCTTATACATAATGGATCTTATTTTTTTATAGTGTTCATGAAAAGTCTCTCTTAATAATTCTGCCGCTTCTTTATTGTAGCTGTCTTTGTTTAGTTGAGTATTCACATTGTACATAAAATCATCAATACCAGAAAAGCAATCAATAAATTCATCGGCTACCTTTATTCTTGCATCTCTCCTAAACTTTTTATTCTCATTTTCAAAGTTTTTTTGTTGTGTCCTATTTACATTATAGAAAACGAGAAGTACTGATGTAATTGTAATTAATGAAGGTAGTATTCTCATAAACTCTTCTTCAGCTATTGGGAAGCCAATAAGATTGTAGCCTGTTAAAAAAATGAGAAGTAGGAAAATGACTTTAATACAATAAAAGAATACTTTATATACTGATTTTTTTAGATTCTTCATCATAGACATATTTTTATTTTCTTCCCTTCTTAGTGTGTGTCCATTTTGTAGTCTATCAGACCTAGGAAAATGTTTCTAGATTATTTTGAAACAATTTACAAAATTGTAGAAATGGGTTATTATAAGACTAAATCCGATAGCATCGGTAGAAAAGATCCGCTAACTTCGGTTGGCGGATCTTTTTTTTATAGTTATAAAAATATACATATTAAGGGAGACAATTCTTGTGAATCTTAATTATTTTATTGAGTCAATCCCGAAAATTGAGAATAACCCAGAGTTAAGGGAACCTCAAGTTTTAGCGTATCAGAAGTTGGTTGAACATTTTGTAGTGGATAAGAGCAGGGAGCATGCGATAGTTGTTCTTCCAACCGGGGTCGGAAAAACCGGATTAATGGGGATATTACCTTTTGGAATCTCTTTTGGTAGGGTATTAATTGTAACACCCCAGCTAGTTATTAAAGATGCCGTATTGGATTCACTAGATCCAGAACACCCTAAGAATTTTTGGCTCACTCGAAATGTGTTTGATGATTATAATGATTTACCTTCTGTTATTGAATATGACTCAAAGACAAGTATGTGGGCGTTAGAACAATCAAATATTGTCATTCTAAACGTCCAAAAATTACAGGAGAGATTAGATAGTTCTTTAATCAATAAGGTGGAAACAGATTTTTTTGACATGATTATAATTGATGAAGCCCATCATTCTACTGCACCAACATGGGAGAATAGTATGAATTACTTCTCCGAAGCAAAAGTTATTAAGGTGACCGGAACGCCTTATAGAACTGACGGAGAAGAAATCAAAGGAGTGGTTAAATATAAGTATCCTTTGAGTCAGGCTATGGCCAATAATTATGTGAAAAGCTTAGAAAGAATCACCTATGTGCCAGATCAACTGTTCTTTACTATAAATAAAAAAAATGAAACACTTTATTCCTTGGACCAGATTCGTGCAATGAATTTAAAGGATGAGGACTGGATATCACTATCTGTTGCCTTCTCAGAAGAATGCAATGTAAAGGTGATTGATGAGAGTCTGAGTATTCTTGAAGAGAAAAGATCCACGGGTGTACCTCATAAGATAATTGCTGTTGCATGTAGTATATTTCACGCTGAAGAAATACAGAAACTTTACGAAGACCGGGGACAGAGCGTTGCTTTGATTCATAGTAAAGTGTCCAAAGACGAATTAAGTAGACGACTGAAGATGATTGAGAATCATAGCGTGCAAGTAGTAGTTCATGTTGCAAAACTGGGTGAAGGGTATGACCATAAGTATTTGTCTGTTGCTGCAATATTTAGACCATTTAGAAATAAGCTTCCCTATGAGCAGTTTGTAGGAAGAGTACTTCGATCTATAGACCCGAATGAGGTTCGTTCTCCCGAAGATAACATAGCTTGTGTAGTACATCATAAGGAGCTCGGTCTTGAAGATCTCTGGAAGTTTTACAAAGAAGAAAAAGAGAAAAGCGAAGTTATAAAATATATAGGGACTGAAGATGATCTAATCACGGAAAAAGCCCCACGTAAGAAGGTAGAAAAAGCTACGGGTAATGCCTACGAAGAAGGCAACGGACTATTGGAAAAAGATCATTTTATTGATACTGAATTGATAAAAGAAAGAGAGAGACGACAGGCCGAAGAAGCTGAAAAAGTTCGTCAGCTTAAGGGTTTGCTCCCTGATATACCTGATGATGCATTACTTCAAATAGTACGCAGACAAGAGGAAGGTAGTCCTTCAGCGAGAATTCTACGACCGGATAAATTCTTGTATAGACAGAAAAGGAGCCTTGATGACAGAATAAAAAAAGAAATGGTTCCAGAACTTATTTTGAATTATAATATTCCGATGGATGGATTAGATCTAAGAGGTTCTTCCTTGTTTAAGAATAGGAAGTATCAGTGGATGCCCGTTAGAATTCCAAATAATGCAGGTATGATAGCAGCTTATCTCGAACACAGAGTAAATGAACTTGTTGGTAATAGTGACAGGAATTCATGGTCACCACCAGAATATGAGTCAGCATTAGTACATGTTGAAGAACTGTTTGATCTAGTCAAATCAATATTAGATTCCGAATTCAAGAAATAATCGGGGAGTGAAAAAGATGGAAGTAAATTTCAAATCTCTTTATGATTTGGAGCACGGGCATATTATTTTTCCTTCAGAATTAATTGCAAATGCAAAGTTGCCTAATTATGAATACGTAAAATTTAACACTGGCCCAGATGGTCTAATTGTAGAATGTGCTTGCTTTATTGGTGAAGATAATGCGAAAGCTTATTTTAACTACTACTTTGACAAAGACGATAAATTACTGAAATTGATCGCATTTGAGGATAATGAAGTAACTGTTTTGTTTGATAGAGCACAAGAAATTTCTAAGTTTCGCAATAAGCTCCTTGGAAAAGCTTTGGTATAATTTCTACATCGATAAAGGTGCTGCTGGCATAACGCTGGCAGTGCCTTTTTTTTGTATTATTTTATATATGTTTCATATTATATGGGTGTTTATATACATAAAAATATTTAAATGGTATATTGTGTATCTAAAATGTAATTAGGAGGAAATAAAATGAAAAAACTAGCAAGTGGTTTAATAGCAGGAGCTTTGTTACTTTCACTAACAGCAGGGGTAGCATCAGCTGATTCAAGCGTACATAATCTTCCCAGTGTAGCTCCTGTAAACAACACAAATGTAATTGTACCATTTGGTCAAGATAAACCAGGTACTAGTGCTTCTACACATGATTTATCTGTAAGTAGCTATAACTATCAGGTACAAAAAGTTGGATATGAGGTTTTTACTGACAAGTGGCTTACAGGTGCTACTTCAATTAAAGTTCAAGTACTCAATTGGGCTTTGGTAAATAATGGTGGTGGGGCAACCAATAAACTAATTATTTCTGTTTATAGTGCAAATGGTTTAGTTGCGAATAAACAAATTAATCCTAATAATACTCTTTCCCATACATTTACTGGCCTGAACAAAAGCACTAAATATTACGTTAAATTCTCTGTAGATACTGGAAATGATAATACCTACTCCTTTAACGGCGCTATATCCTCAGTAAAATAATATTTTATATTAATGTAAAAAGGCTATGGACTTTGTCCGTAGCCCTATTAATTTTTGAAAGGAGTATTATGAGACGTTTGTTAAACAAAAAAATAGTAAACTATATATTTTACATCTATATATTTTGCTTAATTAATTTTGTAGTTGTTAAATTTTTTGGAGACTTCGACTCAATAATTGGAAGAATTAATGGTGTTCTAGAACAAAGAAAATTTTTTGGAACTTGGAATTATTCATTTAAGTTTTTTAGCACAATTTCTACTGCGATAAGCTCATATAAACAAGATCCAAGTTTAGGACTTGCGATAAAACTATTCATCGCAAATATTCTATGTTTTGTACCTCTGGGGTATTTATTGGCTTTAAAATTAGAAAAGAATTCAATGATTAGAGTGGCATTAATTTCTCTGGCTATAATCTTATGTATCGAGATAACACAATTTATAACATGTCTCGGTATTGCAGATGTAGACGATGTAATCCTTAATATGCTAGGTAGTGGATTAGGTTACATTCTTTTCGTTGTGATTGAGAGAATCTATCCTTTGAAATCAAAAATAAATAGAATGTAACTAAAAAGTAACCCCAACAGCTTTTGATATTGAGGTTACTTTTTGCTTACATATATAATTTAATTAAACATCGTGTCCGATTCTTATTTGTCTGAAGCTCAGCGGTAGCCTTGCGGCCCAGTAGCCTTCTGACAATCCGGACCACTTGATAATACTTATCTGCATCTGTAGAGAGGCACTGCTGGCATAACGCCGGAAGTGCCCCTTTTTTTATTTTTTACCTGTAGCGTAATCTATCCACTTATTTAGGTTAGCTTTAGTGGAAATCAGTTTGCCATTCAAATGTGTATACAAGGATTTGGTGCGCATAAATCATGCGCGTTATTTATTGACGTGCATAATTTATGCATGTTATAATATAATAAGAGAGGAGGAAATACTTTTGAAAATATACTCATCACGTGAGATGGCTAAGATCATCGGAGTTGATGGGTGGTACTTAGTAAGTCACAATGGAACAAGTCATCAACAGTATAAACATCCAACAAAAAAGGGTCGCGTAACAATTCCTCATCCGAGGAAAGAACTAGACCCTAAAACAGCGAAGTCAATTCTCAAGCAGGCGGGGCTTTCATAGCCCTTCCTCAAAGGAGGTTATAATATAAATGAACGATAAGTACATCTACCCGGCAATATTTGAGAAGGGTGAAATCAAAGGTTATGTAGTCACATTTCCTGATCTACCTGGTGCAATTACTGAGGGTGACGACATGGAAGAAGCGTTGCGGATGGCAAGAGAATGTTTAGAACTACATCTGTACGGAATGGAAGAGGACGATGAAGAATTACCGATTGCTTCAGATCCCGCAACTATTGTTGTCCCAGCGCTGTCATTTCTGACAATGATTGAAATAAGATTGGGTGCGATCCGGGATGAAATGATGAATAAATCTGTAACGAAAAACGTAACTATCCCACGCTGGCTTGAAAAAGAAGCAGCTCGTGAACAGCTTAATTTCTCACAAGTATTACAGCATGCTTTGAAAGAACGGCTTGGAGTTAAGGACTATCCGACAGCTAAATAAGACCAGTGTAGTGCGTGGATTGAAATGCCACAGGTGTAAAATAAACAATAAAAATATTGACTATAAACGTCAAAGAAAGTATTAGCCCCTATTGGCAATTGAATTGCTAATGGGGTTTTTTTCTTGTTGTATAAAGAACGTTTGTTCGCATATAATACAAACAAACGTTCTTATTGGAGGGATAAACATGCCAGTGAAATACTTGGGTTGGTTGGTGGAGATTATTTACGAGGACCAAAGCGGAAAGATCACAAAGCGACGTATTCAGGTCAAAAGCATTCGGTCCGGAATGATCAAAGCTGATGATCTATTGTCGGGGCAGCCACGGACATTTAAGGAATCCGGTTTACTGGCATGTCATCCGATCATGACGACAGCACAGGGGGCATAAACATGTTGACTGATTACGAACGGAAAGTACTAAGGATCTTGTTTAATTACAGTAGCGGCCGCAGACGCTTACCAACGATCCATGAACTGACGGTTAAAACAGGTAAGGGTAAAACCGATGTTATGCTGCTCTGGAAGGTCTAATCAAAGCAGAGTACATAAATTGGGAAGATAAATCAGACACCAGCAATCTTGTTATTCTGGAAGGCTGGGAACGAGAAGAGGAAAAGCCTAAGCTTCCCAAGGCACCTCCACTGGAACAGCAGAATGATTTAAGTTACTGGACTCAATATTAAGGAGGAATGCAACGTGGCAAGCAAATTGACGGCGAACGGCGTATACGAGGGATCTCGTATCATTTTACCTGAACATCGTGAAGCATACCTGGCTCAAGAAGCGTTACAAAGGCGGCGCGGGAAGCCTGTCTTGGACGAACAAGAAATGCTGCTCATCGAGGAAGCGATTTTTGAATCGTACCAGGAATGCAAATCAATTACCCTCACAGTGTTCAACCCGTTTGATGACGAGGAGCTGCGGGGTGTTGTCACAGCTATTGATAAACCAAATAGGAGAATCAAACTTGTACGGGGAGAAGAGGACTACAGTTGGTCAAGAATAGAGGAGATTATAAAAGCAAGCATTTAAAGTCGTGTCCTGAGTATGCCATATATAATAGGAAGAGACCGGTCAATTGACTGGTCTTTATTTGTTTTTAAATCATTTTTGTGATGGTCTAAATATTAAGTACCAAATAGGGGGCGATGCCCCTCGCCTCCATTAGAGTCAAAAGCCATCAACCAGCGGTCTGGTTGGTGGTTTTTCTGTTTATGCTATAATATTTGTAAAATAAGCTGATGTAAGCCCGATATACTCTGTAATCTCCCAAAGGAGGCAAAAAAGCATGAGCGAAACGCAGCAACAGATCCGCGAGTTTGTTGCAGGGGTACAAGCATACGTCTCGCCAGTAAATGTGATTAATCCTTGGAAAGATTATGTGAAAGGCTATGATATCGGCCCCGAAGCGGTGAAGATTCGTTCTGAACATTTGGTCAGGTATTTGGGGCCACGAATGTCCAAGGCTCGGTACATTTTTATTGCTGAAGCTGTGGGATATCAAGGGGCGAGGTTCTCCGGCGTACCCTTGACGTCCGAGCGAATGGTTACCGGGAATCACTCGCTGGTGAATCACCAGATGATTTTTGCAGGTGAGCCGGGTGTCCGAACTAGCCTGCCCAATATCGCCAAACCTAACCGGAGTCAGGCACTGTATGGATTCGCAGAACCGACAGCATCCATCATATGGGGCGAAGTGTTATCCAGTTCAAGGTGGAAACCAACGGACTTTATATTTTGGAACATCTATCCCTTTCATCCTTATCAATCTTCTGAAAACAGGATGACGAATCGAACGCCGACTTTGGCAGAGTTGGAGGATGGTTTGCCGTTTGCCAGACAGCTTATGCAACTGAATCCTGATGCTCAGATCGTGGCTATTGGCAGGAAGTCAGCAGACACGTTAAGCTCCCATTTCATTAAACATCACCATGTTCCTCATCCTGCAAATGGAAGGGCAGTACAATTCCAAAAAGCAGTAAGGTCAATTATCTAACCCATTTGGAACTGGAGAAATAAAGGCTGACACATGCATTCTTATCGTTCAAGTGCTCACACATAACGTAATGCCTATTCTATAAAGATTGGTTGGTGAAGCCTAAATGAGTGAAAAATACTGGCTTGTGGTGCAATATCCGCTGAAGAGCGCGCAGGGTAGCAAACGAGATCATTGGTTGAAGGAAAAGGTGATGGAATATCTGGAAACCGTTCTGACCCAGGCGGAGTTGGGAGAGGTGGATGGATGTGACCTGGGCAGCCGTGTGGCTGATCCGAAGGAATATGTAATGAACATTTTCTGTGTGGTCACGGACGAGGATCGGAGCATAGCGCTAGTTAAAAAAGTGCTGAGAGAGAGTCGGTTGGATTACACCCGCATCCAAATCGCTACAATGCCATATGGCACAGAAGGAAGCTACACGCTGAAGTATGCCTCCAAAAAAGGCGTTACCGTATTCTCGCTTTGATCACGATTCGCTGATTCATATCATAACGAACTCTGTACTTGTCCTGCCCGAGGGCAGTTTGCCCCCAACATTTGCCCCACTTAAATTCATCATATGAGAAAACGATAATTGGACTTCCCAACCTTATCCACTCGATCAACACACTGCCAGTAGTAAGAATGATGCCCGTAGATATCGTAATCTTGCTCAAAAGTATGCCATATCAAGGTAGACGTTTATCATCGTCTTTTGTGTATTCAGATCCTCCGCCTCTCCCACATCACTCTCCATCTGGCACAAACCACAACTTATTATCTGTACCTCCAACATTTTATAAGGCAGTACTCCTTGCGGCTCCAATTACGGGGCCTCACCCACAGCGTTCACAGCAATCGTCTTTCCAAAGCCTCATTCTACTTCACTCAGTCAAGCCATCCGTATGCGATAAAAAGAGTTGAGCCTCCTCCATGCACAGTTCTATAATATACAATTGTATAAAATCCGAGAGAGTGGTGGATATCACAATAGGTCATCCGATCACATCGGATAAACCCATCACACATCGGAACCAAGGGAGGGTCACAGTGAAACACAGAGCAAAAGATACAACAACAGATGCAGGAGCAACAACAGAAGGAGATGAAAAATAGAAGTGAAAGCAACAGCTCAATCAGATGTTGAGACCGATGCAGAAGTAAACGCAAATACAAAAGCAAACACCAGTGCAATGAAGAAGAATTGGACTCCCCGTTTCAAAGAGTATATTCAACGCAAGCCCAAGACACTCGCTTTTAAAATCCCATTTGCCTACTTTATCATTATTCTGCTAACGGTGGCGTTCAGTGCGTTGGTACTGAGTCGTATCTCGGAAAATGATACGCAGCGAAAGATCAATGAAGCATCATTGCAGACAATTACATCTATTGAGACCAACGTTAATCTGATGATTGAGAACGTGAACAATTATTCGAAAATGATTTTCTCCGATCCCAACTTGCAGAACCTGCTGCGGCAGGGCAATGTGTACTCCAATTTACAAACACAGTCCAAGGTCAGCGCGTATTTGACTAATCTTATGCAAGCGGTTCCAATTATCGATTCAGTATATATTTACGATAATTCGGGGCACCGATTCTCGGTTGGTACACAGGAATGGCCCACGTTTATGGAAGCGAATGTGAAGGAAGCGCCTTGGTACGAACAGGCACTGAAACATAACGGAAGATATCTGCTCAGGCTGAATGGTGGCAACAACGACAGCGGAGTCTCGGCAACGGGGGAGAATGATCGGCAAGAGGTGGTCTCGTTTATTCGCCTCATTCGAGATTTGGATGATACGTCTCCACTTGGATTTCTGGTCATGAACATCAAGGGAAAATCCATTGCTCAAGCCTATGCCAACCTGTCTGCACCGGATTCATTTCAGGTGGCCATCCTGGATGAGCATCAGCGGGTGATCGCAACGAACGTAACCGATGGAAAGAAGGCCGTGCCTACTGTATCCGACTCATCCATGTCTGCCGCTTCTGGACAGGAAGGGATGCACGAGATATTAGAGGCCAATCAGGCCAAGTTAAAACAAACATTTCAAGAGCAATCTTCCGGCTTCATCACCTTGCAATCGGGTGGTCAGGAATATGCTGTGACCTATCGTTCGGCTGGTGATGATCAGTGGAAATTCATCAGCATGAGCCCATACCGGGATACGGATACCCGTAATAAATCCATGGTGCTGCTTGCGTTGATTCTACTGGCAGTGAACGGAACGGTCTTTTTCGTCAGTTCATTCATCATCTCGCGCAGCGTCATTAAGCCGATTCATAAGCTGCTTCGTTCCATGCAAAAAGCGCCAAGTGGCAACTTCCGCAAAGTGACGGTTGAGCTGAACAGTTACGAGTTCGCACAGCTATATGGAGGATACAACCAGATGATTGAGCAGATTGAGCAGATGCTGAAACGCATCATTCAGGAGCAGCAGACGATCCGCCGAGCAGAACTGAATACACTTCAGGCGCAGATCAAGCCGCATTTTCTATATAACACACTTGATTCCATTACCTCCCTGGCGATGTCCGGCATGAACGATAAGGTATGTGAGCTGTTAGAAGCGCTTGGAAGTTACTATCGGCTGAGTGTCAGCAAAGGGCGCGAACTGATTACGCTGCACGAGGAGGTTGAGATTGTACGCAATTATCTGACGATCCAGCAGGTGCGATATCCCGGTGTATTTGAGGTGCAGTACGATATCGATTCAGACTGTGAACGAGTGATGATTCCCAAGCTTGTACTCCAGCCGCTGGTGGAAAATTCTCTTTATCATGGTATTCGTCCCAAAGGCAGCCCAGGCACGATACGTATTCAAGCTCGTCGATCCAAAGAGGGAGTACTTCTAACGATCACTGACGACGGAGTCGGCATGTCCGAGGAAGAAGTACAACAGGTTCAACGCACAGAAATGAACAGGTCTAATCGCTCGAACTCATCTAACCCATCTAACCCATCTAACCCATCTAACCCATCTAACTCTTCTAACTCTTCTGATACTTCTAATCCTACCTATAACGCTAAATACAATCCAAGCTTTGGCTTATGGGGGACGATGGAGCGGCTTCGGATTTTTTATGACAGAGAAGATGGACTTAAGCTGCAGAGCGAGGTTGGAAAAGGAACCACCATTATCATAACGATCCCGAAGGGAGCCGATGAATCATGGAATTCACTGTGGAACCATTAAAGGTATTGATTGTGGATGATGAGTACCTCATCCGAAATCTGCTGCGCATGCGTATCGATTGGGAGCAGCAAGGCATGAGCATCATTGGTGAGGCCTCCGATGCTGAAGAGGCTTTGAATCAGGTTGAGCTGTTGCGTCCAGACATTGTGTTCACGGACATATACATGCCCAAGATGGACGGCATTGAACTGAGCGGCATCCTCATGGAGCGTTACCCAAACATAAAAATCGTGGTAGTGACGGGACATGATGAATTTGAATATGCTCGTCAGAGTGTGAAGCTGGGCATATCCGATTTTATTTTGAAACCCATCCGTGCTTCTGAATTATTACAGGTTACGACGAAGCTACGAGTGGCAATCGAGCAGGAGATGGGGCGTGAGTACGAGCTGATGAAGCTGCGGGAGGAGATGAAGCAGAGCTTGCCTTATCTCAGGGAGAGGTTTGTAAATCAATGGTTAAGTAACGTGATACCTGAGGATGAACTACAAGAGAAGGCGCGTTTCTTCGGTATTCCTATCTCGTCTGGTGAACCAGGATCACGCATCGCAGTAATGGAGGTGGAGGTTGCTGTACCGCAAGCTAAGATAGCTGCACCAGAGGTATATCCACATCTGTCCGAATCATATCACCAAACACACCAAGCACAACGAGGGCCTCAACAACAACACGGTCAGTCCCAATTAAGCCAGCATCAGACAGAAGGTCATCCACATACTGCCGAGGAAATACATATTCTGCTGCGAATGGTAGGCATGAAGCAGGTGCAGGCATTTTATCCGCAGGATTCGCAAACCATTATCGTCATGGACCCACATAACCGGATAGTTGTACTCTCGCTTGGTGCGGATACGGAATTTGCCGTTCAGGTACAGCAGCTTCAGGAAGAACTTCAACATACACTTAAGCTCGAAGGGTGTGAAGTTGATGTGACCGTAGGGATTGGGCAATGGCAATCAGGATGGGGAAGGGCCTGTGTGGGATACCGGGAAGCTTGTCGTGCACTCGATTATCAGGCGTTTGTGGGGAAAAATCAGGTTATTTGCTTCGAGGATCTGGTCATCGAAGGCGGAAAAAGGCGGTACCACTCGGATGCTCAGCTGCTCCAACAACTGCAATTTTACGTCAGTGTTGGTGCGGGGGAAGAAGCCGTATTGTTGCTGGAGCGTATGCTGTCTGTGCCGTTCTCGGACGTTTCACAGTTTCGGATGGCTGCCATGGATGTGGTTACGGAGTGCCAGCGTGCTGCCATAGAGCAGCAACTTGAGGGAGAACACGCATTGAACAAAGAGGCCGTTGCGGCCATTTTTACAGCAGGTCATCTGCCTGAACTAAAAAGCATGCTGGAGCAGCATGTCCGCACGGTATCGGATGCCATACAAGCTAAGCGACAGGCCAAAGAAGGCAATCTGATCGACCGGGTGATGGCTTATCTTGAAGAGAACATGGGCAATGCGGAAGTGGGGCTTTCCAGCACCGCGGCTGCTTTTTACGTAAGTTCGGGCCATCTGGGGCGGCTGATGAAAAAAGAGACCGGGCAGACGTTTGTGGAATATATGACGCAGCTTCGTATGAGAAAGGCCGAAACGTTGCTGAAGCAGACCGATTTAAAGGGGTATGAGATCGGGCAACAGGTAGGCATCCCGGACCCACATTATTTCAGCGTCTTGTTTAAAAAACATATCGGTCGGTCCATGAACGAATATCGGAATGTAAAAACCTGAAAAACGAGATGTAAACCCGGGAGTGTAGAGAAGGTGTGAGCGCACCCTCACTTCCGATTTCACATATGCTCGAATATTACAAATCGATGCCTGTTTTCTAAATGGAGAACAACGCACGGTTCGCCTAAAATATGGGCTAGAACCAACTAAAACACATAGGGAGGTCCATAGAGATGAAAGCGCTATTAAAAAAATCAGCAAGTCTAATTCTGACTCTGGGAATTGTAAGCAGTCTGGCGGCATGTTCATCCGGTTCGTCCGGTGGTACACAGGGGGAGAGCGATGGCAAGATTAAGCTGACGCTATGGGATCAATCGGTCGGCAATACCGATCCTTCGGCCAAACTGCTGCCCGAGATTGTTGAGAAATGGAACAGCGAGCATCCGGACATCCAGGTTGAACGTACGGGCACGACAGGAGAACAGTACAAAACCAAAGTCAAAACATCGATTGCAGCTGGTGAAGCGCCAGACCTGTTCTACGGCATGGGTGGTGGCAGCTTTATGCAGCCATATATTAAATCCGGCAATGTACTGGAAATCTCAAGTTACCTGACGGACGATATCAAAGAACGAATGGGTCCGGGTATGGCTGAGGCGATCAATATGGACGGCAAAATCTACACATTGCCCGTGTACACACATATCGCCAACCTTTACGTGAATACGGAACTGTTCGAGCAGGCGGGTGCCAAGATTCCGACCACCTATAACGAACTGCTGGATGCAGTCTCCAAGCTGAAAGCGGCGGGGATCACCCCGGCTGTGATTGGGGAAAAGGACCGCTGGCCGGGCATGTACTGGTACGACGTTATTGCGATGCGTCAGGCAGGCAATGCTGCGGTGATGGAAGCCTTTAAAGATCCGTCGAAATGGGATTCGCCCGACTTTGTAGCCGCCGCGACCAAAATGCAGCAGCTTGCGCAAGCAGGGGCGTTCAACAGCAGTATGTTCAGCATGAGCTATGACGAGATGCTTGGGGCATTTAATGCAGGCAACGGGGCAATGATGTTCCAGGCCAACTGGGTAAATGCAGGAATTGAGGACCCGTCCTCCGCAGTCAAAGGCAAAGTGAAAGTGATTCCATTCCCGGTATTTGAAGATGGCAAAGGCACAAGTACCGAAATCTTCGGCGGAGCCGTCGATGGTTTCTACATCAACCAGAATACCAAACATTCGAAGGAAGCCGTGGAATTCCTCATGTATTTGAGCGAGCAACTTGGTACACAAGGTTTCCTGGCTGGAGCGGGTCTGCCAAGCTGGAAAACAGATGCACTCGACACGTCCAGCCTGTCCTCCCTTGATCTGTCTGCGGCAGATATTATGAAAACGGCGACCTCATTCATTGCGTGGTGGGATAACATTCTGCCAGCGGAGTCTGCCGAAGCGCACAAAAACCTGATTGCCCAGCTGCTTGCCGGCGATGTAACACCGGAGGAGTTCTGCAAACAGATGGCACAGCTCAAACCAACAGAGCTGAGCCTGTAGGTCGCGCAGGTTAATATGTGCGCAACCGTAATCCTTACATGTGTACGCTCGTGAGCTTGCCAAGCTGAAGCCTGTTAACAATGAAGATGAACCCAAACAAGGCGTGGTCCGGAATATCCGGTCACGCCTTTGAGAGGAGAACAACAATGAACTCTGTATTTTCCAATAAAGGCACGATAGCTGTCTTTGTACTGCCCACCCTGATTCTGTTCTGTGGCATTGTGCTCATTCCAATCTTTGTCTCCAGTTATTACAGTCTGCTGGACTGGAACGGCGTAGGCAGGGGTACATTTATTGGTCTGGACAACTATGTAGAGATGTTTAAGGATACCCGTGTGCTGAATTCGATCAAGAACTCCCTGTTATTCGCGGGTGCTTCGGTGTTCATTCAACTGCCGATCTCGCTGGTGCTCGCACTAATTCTGGCGTCCAATGTCAAGGGGGAAGGTTTCTACCGGACCGTGTATTTTATCCCGGTGTTGATCTCAACGGTGGTTATTGCCCAGTTGTGGTCAAAAATCTACAATGCCGATTACGGCCTGCTGAATGTGCTGCTGCAAAGTATCGGCTTATCCAGCCTGGCACAGGACTGGCTGGGGCAGAAGGACACCGCGCTGGCGGCATCGTTTATTCCGACCTTGTGGCAGTACGTAGGGTATCACATGCTGCTGATGTATGCAGGAGCGAAGTCCGTGTCTCAGGATGTGCTCGAAGCTGCTCGAATGGATGGTGCTTCCCGTATTCGCACGGCGTGGTCCATTATGATCCCGCTGATGAAACCCATTCTGAAGGTAAGCCTTGTTTTTTCGGTCATCGGCGCATTCAAGGTGTTTGACCTGATCTATGTGCTGACTGGAGGCGGGCCGTTCTACACCACTGAAGTGCCGAGCACGCTGATGTACGCTACCATTTTTGATACGTTCCGGTACGGATATGGCAGTGCGATCTCGGTCTTTATCATTGTGGAGTGTTTGGTGTGTACGATCCTCATTAATTCATTGTTCAAAACGGAGTAGAGGGAGGCAAAAGGCATGAGTACCGTAGAAGTCATGTTGCAAAAAAAGCCCAAGCCGAGGTCCATCTCCGGACCGATCGGGAAAGTGTTCCTGCAAGCGTTTCTGATCCTCGTCGCGATTGTGCAGATCTACCCGCTCATCTGGCTGACGCTGTTTTCCTTGAAGGATAACAGTGAGATTTTCAGCGGTGATGTAGCCGGGTTGCCCAAAGCATTTCTGTGGAGCAACTACACCAAAGCAATGTCCGAAGGCCATGTGCTGACCTATTTTATGAATAGTGTGCTGGTTACTGCGGCCTCCATTGTCTTGGTACTGATCCTGTCCTCCATGACGGGATACGCAATCACGAGAATGAATTGGAAGCTCAGCGGGTTGACGATGACGATCATTTTGCTGGGCATGATGGTGCCGATTCATGCGGCGTTGCTGCCATTGTTTATTATTTTGAAGAATCTGAGCCTGCTCAACAGCTACTGGTCTCTGATCATTCCTTATGTGGCATTTGGCATTCCGATGGCGGTATTCATTCTGGGCAGTTTTTTCAAAGGTATCCCAAGAGAAATGGAGGAGTCGGCGGTTATTGACGGCTGCGGCATATACCGGACGTTTTTCTCTATTATTCTGCCTCTGGTAACCCCGGCTATATCAACGGTAGCCATCTTCACATTTCTGTCCTGCTGGAATGAGCTGATGTTTGCGGTCACGTTTATCAATAACACGGCTTACCAGACGTTGACGGTGGGTATGATGTCGATGGTGGGAACGTACATCACGCAATGGGGTATCATTGGTGCGGGACTGATGATTACGACGGTGCCAACGGTGGTCATCTATTTGCTGCTGAACAAACAGGTGCAGAAGAGTATGATTGCAGGTGCGATCAAAGGTTAGCTAGAGGCTGCACTGGAGGGCGTGGCGGTAGAAGGCTCGATGCTCGCTCGCTTGTACTCTCTTTCTGGTAGATATCGATTTGATTCGGGATTTCGCAAGGTGTGATCTCTGGACTAGACCGGAGCCTATGGTCATGGAATAATAAGGGGTATGTAGCCAGGCAGTTGCAGAGAGGGGTCATTATAGTATGGTCAATACCGCGATGGTAGTGCAGGAGTCTGTTCGGGAAAAAGTTGTGGCGTTCACGTTTGATGATGGGCCACATCCGGTGTATACACCTCAAGTGCTTGAGATATTCCGCCGTGCGGGTGGGCGGGCGACGTTTTTCATGATTGGCCAAGAGATGGAGAACCACCCGGAGATTGCGGCGGAGGTGCACCGGGAAGGGCATGAGATCGCTAACCATACGTACACGCATCCGGATCTGACCAAGTTGACGCTGGAGGAAGCCGGGGAGGAGCTACAACGCGCAGAAAATCTTGTTCAAGAAGTTACGGGGCAACCTGCCCGCAGCTTCCGACCGCCGTATTTTGGCGTAAACGATGATATATTGTCTCTGGCAGCGGAGCGTGGATATCGCACGATTGGTGCGGTGAACGGTGATGCGAGGGATTGGGACAATCCCGGTGTTGAGCACATTCTGGAGCACACCCGGTCTGCGGTGAAACCTGGTAGCGTGCTCATATTTCATGACGGGTACGGGGATCGTTCCCAGACGGTGGAGGCGGTTCGTGTGCTGGTGGAGGAACTGGTCACGGAAGGGTACCGTATGGTGACGGTGAGTGAGCTGTTAGACATTTCTAGTGAGCATGATGCAAAGACGACATAATCAAGTGGGCCCATCATTCTTTGAATGACAGGGTCCTTTTTTAATATATATAATGCATAGGAAGAACGGAGCGGGAGATCAAACTTTGCTTGCCCTCTCAAACTACTTTATAATAATAGGCTAAACTAGATTATGTCAGGAGGAAACAATGGACTTTATCAGAAATCAACTAGAAGAACTCGGCATGAGTGGACCCTCCATTGGTTATCTTTCAAACATCATTATGATTATTTTTATAGCAGTGATCTCGATATTGGCAAATGTGATTGCTAAGCGAGTGGTACTGAAGACGGTTCATCGTATCGTAAGTAACAACCGTTTCAAGTGGGGCCATATTGTGGTTCAAAAAAATTTATTTCAGAAACTGTCGCATCTTGTACCAGCCATTATAATCTATTATTCTGCTTATATTTTCTCGCCCTATCAGGCCATAATTGAAAAATCAGCAATGACCTACATGATTGTCATCATGATTACGGTTCTGAATGCTCTGCTGAATGTGTTCGATGATATCTATCGTACCTATGAGGTGTCGAAGATTCGCCCAATCAAGAGTTACATTCAGGTAGCCAAGATTGTCCTGTTCATTATCGGGGGCATTATCGTCATCTCCAGCCTGATCGGACAGAACCCGCTCATTATCCTCAGTGGACTGGGGGCGTTATCGGCAGTATTAATGCTGGTATTCAAAGACTCGATCTTGGGCCTCGTGGCTGGTGTACAGCTATCGTCGAACGATATGGTGCGTGTTGGTGACTGGATCGAGATGCCAAAGTATAATGCGGACGGTGACGTCATCGACATTACTTTGAATACGGTAAAGGTTATGAATTTTGATAAAACGATTACGATGATTCCAAGCTACGCCCTCATTTCGGATTCGTTCCGTAACTGGAGAGGGATGCAGGTGTCCGGTGGCAGAAGGATTAAGCGGAGTATCTATATTGATATCAGCAGTATCCGTTTTTGTACGGAAGAGATGGTGGCTGAATTTGAGAAAATCCACTACCTGACTGATTATGTCACGGCGAAATTGAAAGAAATTCAGGCTTACAACATGGAGCACCAGGTGAATACCGAAAGCAACGTGAATGGCAGACAACTGACAAACGTCGGTGTATTCCGGGAATATATCCATCAATATTTGAGGAATCATCCAAAAATCAATAAAGATATGACGATGATTGTGCGACAATTAGCACCGGAAGATCGCGGGCTGCCTCTGGAAATCTATGCATTCAGCAATGATATCAACTGGGGTGTATATGAGAACGTTCAGGCGGATATCTTTGACCATATCTTCGCGGTGGCGTCAACATTTGGACTACGGGCCTTCCAGAATCCAACCGGACATGACATTGTGCAGCTGAAAGAGGATAAGCAATATGCGCGAGAGTATTAAGAAGATTTATCAAAATAGATGTGACGGCCACCATATTGGTGGTCTTTTTTACGTTTGGATGCACCTCCAATTCGGCCATGGGTGAGAACACGTCACAGTTCTGGAATCGTGTTCAAATGCAGTTAGAAAAACAGAGATACTGTAAATATAAGTGGATAATACATATATTTTTCATTATATTATAATTAATTCCATATTTTGAAAGGGGTGATTTGGAGCTTTTTCTGATCAGGTGTGTCTATGAACTAGGGAAAAGCATGGAGTCTCTTTGGCGTGCTAACTTTTCAAAAGAAATGGAGGGAGAATGAAATGAAGAAAACATTGTATTCTGTTATTATGATGACGCTTTTATCAGGATCGATTGTGGGTACGGCCTTGGCGGATAATTACGAGTCGAATGACACTTTGAGCAGCGCGTATAAAATCCCAACGCAAACGGTGGCCACTCCCTACGGTCCGGCATACTGGGGTGGAAGTGCTTGGTCTTATCTATCTTCCCCGACAGATGTAGACTACTTTACATTCAGAGGGCATGGCAAATCAGACGTGCTTGGTTCTCCTTCCGGCTATGATTACGATTTGTACGCCTATGACAGCGCTGGAAATTTGGTTGCTTCTTCTACGAATACGTCAGGAGCGGATACCGTTCTTGTCGACTACAATAATGTATATTTTAAAGTGGTAAGCAAAGATGGACGATACAGCGATACCGATGCTTACAGCGTAACCTTTTATAAAAGGGATGTCTGGGTGCCGTGACCAGCTCGTGAGAGTAAAACAACGTTAGGTATCATAGACTTTAATGCTTCCGTCTCATGAATAGGAACTCTACCGCCTCAATGAGGTAGTAGAGTTTTATTTATTCAAGCCAATGGTCTGGAAGAATGGGTTACCATATCCCCCACTTGAGTTCATTGGAAAATTTAATGGAGGTGAGTGCCGTGGCACGTGTATTAGTTGTGATGATCCCTGCAGAAGGCCATATCAATCCGTCGCTTGGATTAATCAAGGAACTGGTAGAGAACGGTGATGAAGTGGTCTACTGTTGTACCGAAAAATACCGGACGAAGATTGAAGCGTTAGGCGCACAATTTAAGGCCTACTCCTTCAACGAGGCAACCCTGCTCAACAACCCTGGTATGAAGCCATTTGAACTCAAGCATCCTTACCAATTTTTATATATGATATTGAATAAAGTGATTCAACGCTTTATACCAGATGTTCTGAATCTGATCGAACATGAAACCTACGATTATATCATTTTTGACTCCATCATAGGCTGGGGAGGACAAATTCTAGGTGAGAAGCTAGGTATACCAACGGTATGCTCAACCAGCACCTTTGTTTTTGTGGAGCCTCTTGGATCAGACAATCAACTGAAAGATGATACGGAGGAGGTCAAGGAGTTATATAACAGCATCGTGGAAATGTCCCAGCAAATAGCTTCCCAGTTCGATGTGGCTGTACCTTCCCTGGCGGAACTTTCAGGGCATTCAGGACAACTGAAGATTGTGTATACAAGTCGTTATTTTCAACCCATGGGGGACAAGCTGGACGACAGCTTTGTGTTCACTGGCCCGTCCATTATTCCTCGTAAGGATGCGCCAGCTTTTGCAAATGAATCTCTGCATGCTCTTTATAAGCAGGTCGTTTATATTTCGATGGGAACCATTTTAAATAAAGATCTCGATTTTTATAAGCTTTGCTTTACGGCCTTTCGTAATTTGCCTGTGCAGTTTATATTATCTTCTGGGAAGGATACCGATATAGAGCCTATTGCTGATCTCATTCCTGACAATTTCATCATAAGACCCTATGTCCCTCAACTGGAAGTGTTGCAGTGTGTAGATGCTTTTCTGACACATGCAGGCATGAACAGTACCAGCGAAGCTTTGTATTACAATGTACCATTAATCATGCTCCCGTTAACATCGGATCAGCCGCGTGTAGCAGGTCGGGTAGAGGAGTTGGGAGCAGGTGTCATCGTGGACAAAAATAACCTTACACCCGATGTGCTTAGAAACGCAGTATTAGAAGTGCTCGGCAATGCCTCCTACAGGGAACAGGCAGGGGTTATTGGGAAAACGTTACGCGATGCTGGCGGGTATAAGCAGGCTGCTATGGCCATTAAGAACTTTATAGGCAATCAACCGTTATCGGCCACGCCCATCTCTTCGTTTGAATGAAAAGGAGACTGCCTTTCCTGAGAGCAAGACGAGAAAGCCGTCACCCGACTAAAACGGAGTGTTAACTTCCAATTGATTCAAGCGCGTATGGAGGGGTAGATAAACGGAGAGGGGCATTATTTTTACCATAATGTTCGTATACCTTTCACAAAGGAGAGTTCCCACATGAATCATACAATCCCTGAATACACATTGAACGATGGCTTGAAAGTACCTGCAATTGGATTTGGTACCTATAGTTTAAAAGGTGAAGAAGGTGTTAAATCAATCGCGTCCGCAATGGATGCGGGTTATCGATTAATTGATACGGCGTATAACTATGAGAATGAGGCAACGGTGGGCAGAGCAATCAAACAAAGCTCCATCGTCAGAGAAGATCTACTCATTTCCTCGAAGTTGCCGGGGCGTTATCACGCTCATGATAAAGCACTTGTGGCGATCCAGGAATCCCTGTACAGAGCGGATCTGGATTATTACGACCTGTATCTGATTCACTGGCCCAATCCGAAGAAGGACATGTATGTCGAGGCATGGCAAGCGCTGATCGAAGCCAAAAAACGTGGATATATCCGATCCATTGGAGTTAGCAACTTCCTGCCTGAACACAATGAACGGCTGATTAAGGAAACGGGGATAGCGCCGAGTCTGAATCAGATTGAGCTGCATCCATTCTTCGACCAAGCCGATCAGCGGGAACAGGATACGAAGCATGGCATCGTGAACGAATCCTGGAGTCCGATTGGACGTGGCAATGATGCCGTACAGGATATTCTGAAGGATGAGAATATTCTTCGGATCGCGGAAACGCATGGCAAAACGCCAACCCAGATCATTCTGCGCTGGCATGTTCAGCTGGGTTCCATTCCAATTCCGAAAGCCGGCTCCTTGCAGCATCAGCAGGAAAATATCGATATATTCGATTTTGAGTTGAGCACAGAAGAGATGCAGCTCATCTCTGCATTTAATCGTCCGGATGGACGGTTGTGGGATCAGGACCCAAGCGAGTACGAAGAATTTTAAAGATATCAAAAACCCCTGTGAATAAACATGGTAAAGCCTGCAGGCTCTATCGATGATATTCCGGGGGTGTTTTGGTGTGCAGAGGAATAGAGGACATGGTAAAAAAGAAAAAGAGTGCCATTGTCAGTAATGACAAGAAGCACTCATAATATGAACGGTTACGGCAACATATTTACTTGTGAAATGTGCCCGCTACGCTTTCGAAATCCGGAAAGTTAGAATCTCATACGGTTTGATATCAAAAGTAATTCGACCATTTTCCACGGCGCATTCTACTTCGTTGTTCTCGAGCAAATCACAAGCGTACGCCGTAGCACCTGCTCCTTCAGGCAATTGCAGGGAAGCACGGCTGCGACGGCCGTGTGCTTCATAGAGACGGATGATCATATCATCGTTGTTCTCGGCTTTTTTGATAACCTCCAGCACGACATTATCCTGATCGACCGATGCAAGTGACCATGTTCCCGGCAAGGTACCGGTTTGCGGACTTACTTCACGGGCAACCAGCGGACGGTTGAGATCATAAGCGGCTTGGATGACACGTCCCTCACGGAAGTCGCCCTGATGCGGATAGAGCGCGTAGGTGAATACGTGCTGCTCTTTGTCGGCATTTTCATTCGGGTACGTTGCGCTCTTGATCAGCGACAGTCGCATCACCGAGTTATGAATGTCATATCCATATTTGCAGTCGTTCAGCAGAGCAGCACCGTACCCGTTCTCCGCCAGATCGGCCCACTTCTGCCCGCATACTTCAAACCGGGCTTGATCCCAGCTCGTATTACGGTGGGTAGCACGCTCAACGTTGCCGTACTGGATTTCGTAGACTGCCTTCTCACTCCAGATATCGAGCGGGAAGGCGGCTTTCAGCAGCAAATGCTCCTGCTTCCAATTCACAAACGTACGGAAATCAATCCGGCGTGTATGCGCGTAGAAGATGATTGTTTGCTCAATGACCGAATCTAGGAACTGTCGCTTCACTTGAAGCACGGAACGTACCGGCCCGCTTTCAACCCACTCCAGCGACTGCAGGTCGTTAATCTCCCACATATGCTGTTCATAATAATCGTCAATGTTCCATGCCTCGTATTCCGCAGGTCGATCCTCGAACACTTGCAGCACGTTACCACGCTTGCCAGACTGAAGCAGCTCACGGCCCTCCAGCTTGTCCCATACGGATGTGAATTCGGCACTTTCATTCAGGTGAATATCGTACCAAGGTGTATGGATGTGGCGCCGATCTGCTTCCCACTGTGCAACCGAAACTCCCGCGACAAGCTCGTCTGTTAGATCTGGTGTGATTCGGAAAGATTTATACCCGGATGCAGGCACGTTCTCTGCAAGGAACACGAGGCCTCCCTCGGGAGTCCGCTGGCTTGGTACAGGGTGATCTCCATCGTAGACGGTTACCTTTCTCGCAAAAGCAGGCAGCTCAACCACATCCGTCCGTACAAATCCGGTCGTGTTAAATACCGCAATGGCTTCCCCATCAGATGTAATTCGGCTTGTGATGCCGTTAAGTGCACTGTCTTTTAGCTCATCTGTGACACGCAGTACTTCTTCATATTGCTCCTTGGAATCCACATATACCTGCTCAATGGAGCTGCCCGGGAGAATATCATGGAACTGGTTCAGCATCGTCAGCTTCCATGCCTGCTCCAGCGCATCGGTTGGATAGGCCGCCTGTACATTCGCCTGACGATGAATCATGGCATACAGCTCGGCATCGGCCAGTGCAAATTCGCTATGACGGTTGTACCGTTTGTTGCGCGCCATGGACGTGTAGGTACCCCGGTGATACTCCAGATACAGTTCACCCGACCAGCGGGGAACAGAAGGAACATCAGCCAGATTTTGCTCCAGCTTCTCAAAAAACTCGCGTACAAAAGTACGTTTCACCGCGGGTACACCCGGCAATCCAACATCAAGCCGTCTGCCATGCTCCAGCATCTCTTCAGTTGGTCCACCGCCGCCATCTCCAAATCCGAAACATTGCAGGACATCTGCATTGATGTTTTTGTTCTGGTATCGCTGCCACGTGCCTTTCACTTGCGAAGCATTAAATCGTCCATTATAGGTCGTTTCGAAGCGGCGCTGCCTGAAATCAGGATGTTTGTCATAGTCTGTTGCTGTGATGAAATGGGTCAGGACTTCTGATCCGTCGATTCCTCGCCAGTACATCGTGTCGTTTGGAATCTGGTTTGTATCATTCCAGGCAATTTTGGTTGTCATAAAATAATCAATGCCGCTCTTGCGCATAATCTGCGGCATCGCTGCACTATAACCAAATACATCCGGCAACCAGAGCACACGGTTCTCCACACCGAACTCTTCCTTGAAGAAACGTTTCCCATATATAATCTGACGGATCATGGATTCACCCGAGATCAGGTTACAATCGGCTTCCAGCCACATTGAACCTTCCGCTTCCCAGCGGCCTTCGGCCACCTTTTCTTTGATTTTTTCATATAGGGACGGGTAGTCTGCTTTCAGGTATGCATACAGCTGGGGCTGAGAAGACATGAACGTGTATTCTGGAAACTTGTCCATTAGATACAATACACTCGCGAAGCTGCGAATGACCTTCTCGCGAGTCTGATCCAACGTCCACAGCCATGCCACATCGATATGCGTGTGTCCGATACAGTGCACGGTAGGGATGTGATCACCGGCAGGGCGGATATCACCATAGACATGATCTTGCAGATATAGGCGGGCTTCCAGTACCGACGCATGGAATTCTGAGCTGTTTTCCTGGCGCAAATCCAGCAGATTCACGGCTTTATTCAGATGTTCGACCAACTTCAGCCGCTCCAGATCATCCTCACGCAGCAGATCCGCAGCATCCAGCGCAGCCTTGAGATCATAATACAAATCGGAGACTTGCTGATGATGCTCGGCGATATATACATTTAGAAAAACATCCGCGGCAGACGTACTGCAATACGCATATAATGCCAACTCAAACTCTTCGCCCTTCACCGCGGATGAAGTCAAGTCAATCTCCGTATGGTTAACATCCAGACCGCAGATCAATTCCCCATTGAGGAATGCTAAGAATTGCGGATTGTCATAATTCCAGATGTCGTCAGCACCGGTGACGATGGCACACACGACCTTTTTTCCTTCCATTTGATCCGGGATTCGAATGCGGGTTTTAAAGCAGCTGTGTACATCTTTGCCACCCCAGCCATCACCCTTACGGAATACGTTCCAGGAGGAAGGGTCCTCATGCACCAGTTCCCAGGAGTGGTAACCACTTTCTTTATGATAAAGCTCAGGGATATATGTCTTTGAGGTTAGTCGTGCACGTTCCAAGTGTTTCACAATGGTATGGATTCGAGTATACAAGGAATTCATTTTCATGTTGGTTTCCCACCTTGGTTTGTAGTAAGTACAGGCTGTAGTCGTTGTTGGAGTGATAATACTGCAAGCGCTAACATATCAACTCTATCATAACAAAAGAGAAATGGGCGAAACTATGTATTGTATGCTGAAAATAACGTCTTTTTATTGCATTTCATGCTAAAATAAAATCATTAGAATCAGGATAGGGGGCATGTCCATGACACCATCGGTTTTGGCATACGAGCAAGGATATGCGATCCATGTGAACCAGCCTGGAGATTCACTTTTTTATCATCTGGATTATGACGAGCGCTCCCATGAACTGAATATGGAATTTCAGCATTTCCATGATTTCTATGAAATCTGTATCCTTCTCGATCGCACGGCTGCGCACATCATTGAAGGCAGTTTATATGAGATCCAGCCTCTGGATATCGTTCTGTTGCGGCCTTCATTGCTGCATAAAACGCAATATCCGAAGGGTGCTCCGCCGAAACGATTGATGATCACCTTTGCCATGCCACGTAATACACCTGGTCTTGAGAGCGGTTACACAGAGCTGTTTTCGATTTTTAATAAACCGGTCCCGATATTCCGATTTACAGAAGAAAGACGCAAGGAAGTCCTCGCGCCGATCAATGATATTTTTGCTATATCGCAGCAGCCTTCTGTCCTTCAATCGGTTATGATTCATAGCAAGTTCGTGGAGTTTCTCTGTGCTCTTCATCGTTACTCACCAGAGAACGGGTATGTGCGTGAAGAGACTGGATCAACGATGTCCAGGCGCATGTATGCCATTGCCTCTTATATTCACAGCCATTATCAACAGGATTTATCTTTGGACGAGGTATCCAGGCGTTTTTATGTAAGTGCCCATCACTTGTCTCGCCAATTCAATAAGGTTACCGGCTTCACCTTCACGGAGTATGTGCAGATGACCCGTATTCGGAATGCCCAGCAATTGCTGCTGAATTCGAGTGAGAAAATCACAGATATTGCTGCACAGTGTGGGTTCACAAGCTTTTCCCAGTTCAATCGCATCTTCAACAAACAGAACGGAATGTCACCAAGTGCATATCGCCGAAGCAGACATTCGCAGAGAGAGCGTGAAGTTATGCTTGTGGGTGAGAGACCCGAACCACTTGGGAGCCTAGAGTGAGAGGGACGAGGAAAGTGATGGACAGACCTAAAATCTACTTAACATGTTACTCTTTTCTGAATAGAAGCTTTTTATAAAAGAAAGAATAGAGAAGAGAAATGGTATATTGTTTGGTCCATATATTCATGATTCTGCCAGGGATAATCCTCCATCACTCATCCGATATACTTTATCGCAATATTCAAGCATGCGCTCATCATGGGTAACCATAATGGCTGCTTTTTGGCGTGATTTCACCTCGTGTGCAATTAGACTGACCACTTCATGTGCTCGTTTGGTATCTAAACTTGCTGTCGGTTCATCCGCCAAAATGATGTTGGGATTATTCATTAAAGCACGAGCTATTGCTGTCCGTTGCTTCTCACCACCTGATAGCTCTTCTGGGAAACTGTTCAACTTCAAACCCAGACCCAGTTCCTCTAACAGCTTAGAGGCAAATTCCTTATCCTGCCTTCCAACCTTGCCAGACATTCTTTTTACCACGAGCAATTGATCAAGAACATTTAAATAGGGAACCAAATTCGAAGATTGCATAATAAACCCAATTTCTTGTAACCTAATATTAGACAGTTCTTTCTCAGTAAGTGCAGAGATGTTATTCCCATTTAGTTGAACCTCTCCTTCAGAGGCTTTAAGCATGGCTCCAGCAATAGATAAGAACGTACTTTTACCAGAACCGGAAGGTCCAACCACAGCAACAAATTCTCCCGGCTCTACTGATATGGATACATGATCGAGTGCAGTGATTTGATTGTTTCCTTCGGCATAATACATGGTGACTTCATTCATGTGCAATCCCTTAACCATTATTCAACCCTCCCGAGCGCCTTGAGCGGATCAATCTTTGTAATTTTACGAACAGAAACCATCGAACTTAACATAGCGATAATGAGCAGGATAACAGAATACGTGACAACAAGACTGGTTTCCAGCTTGAATGGCATACCTTTTGGCATGATCGCTGCTGTCCCATAGGTCAGCAAGATTCCAATAACAATGCTAGTCAGTGAAAGTACAAACACTTGCGAGATAATGGTTTTCCCCAAGAATCGGTTACTGGCACCGATCGCTTTCATAATGCCGAACTGATTGGTCTTTTGCATCGTGATGACATAAAAGAATACCCCAAGCACAAATGCGGAGATCGCAAGCAAAAATGCAAGCATCATTAGTATTGTACCGTTCTCTTCTTTGTACCCTGGCATACCTTGAACGGCTGCCGCTCGGGTAACCGTATCCGTACCTGATAGCATGTTATTAATTACATTTGGCTCGATATCCTTGCCTTGTAACATGATCGCATTCACGGGTCCTGTAACTCCTTTATCCGAACCTGGAGCCGCGAAGGTAATCTTCCGCCATTCATCCATTGGAGTAAATACGGATGCGACGTGGTTATAGGTCTGATTCTCCACATATCCGATAATTGTCAATGATTCAGTCGTTCCATCCAGTTGAAACGTGTCCCCAATTTGATAGCCCTCATCTTTCATGGTTGAATTCACCACGACACCCGTAGGGTTCTCGGAAGACAGGCTTTCACCTTCTACAATAGCTGGTTCCAAAAAGCTTCCTGGGTCAATTCCTATAATCGCTATATCTACCTTATCTTCATTCTTGGTGTTATTCTCTTTCAGTGCCGTTGCCATCGTACTTCCCATGGGTGCAGCAGCATCCACATTTGGCAGCTTTTCTGCCTCAGCAACCAATTGATCTGACAGCAGCGACTTGCTCATTGAAGACTGTGACCCTTCTTCAAAGATGACATAATCAGCCTTCATGGTCTTGAATGTTGAGGCAGCTAGCGTAGATAATCCATTCCCCAGACCGGATAAAATAAAGACTAACCAAGCCATTAGTACGAAAATAATAATAATCATTAGGAATTTTATTTTACTATGCATTAATTCCTTCATAGCTAAAAACATGATCTGTTCAACTCCTTCTTTCGTTTTTATTGACACATGTGTCAAATTAGAGGTGTGGCAACGTGGTTTGTATAATTAAACGATATAAATGACACATATGTCAAATTTAATCCAAGAATAAAGTTAGCTCTTGGCTCCTCCGATCCACATTTGGAAGAGCAGCTTTCCCCAATCAGGCGTAGGGATATTTAGCATATTAGGCGTATTAATTAAGTTGAAGAAAACACCAATAAGTACAGGTAGAGGAATATCTTGTCGCAGGGCTTGATCCTGCTGAGCGCGTTCAAACAAGCGTGATAATTGAATTTTAAGAGTCATATGTGCTTTCTCAATAAATTCAATATCTCTCGCTGCTGCGGAAGAATTAGTCGTATTAATTTTACTGGCATCTCCCAAAAGTTGATGGAGCGTAGATTCTTCTGCGTAAATGAGGAGCAATTGTTCGAGAGCATCCATTGGATCTGTCTCATCAATGGCTAATGAATTCTCTAATACGGTTGATATGGAGCGCTTCATACAAGCAGCAACAATCTCTTCTTTATTAGCGTAATATTGATATATCGTGCTCCGGGCTCCAGACAGATGCTGTGAGAGTAGCTTGAGATGAAAACCGTCGTAGCCATGCTCAAGTATTAATTTTTTTGTTGTGTCCAGTAGCTCTGTCTCAGTAAAAGATTGTTTTCTTCCCATAAAATCTCTTCCTTTTTATCGTTTAAAATCTATGTGTAAATTTCAGGCGATCGATGAGTGTTGTTAATGAAGAAGTACTGCGCTTCTTTAGTTTACTATGACCAGTTTAGCATATGTTTGATAGGCATCCTACAAAACAGACCAGCTGTCTTAATAATGGGTGTTAATCCAATTGAAAAATCCGGTATACCAGCGATTGGGAAGGTCATATTGTAATCGGGTTGCTCAAGCCAATCACTTTTCGCTTAATTATAAACTTGGGGACCATATACAAAGAAGACAAACCCTCTAAGTTACAGAGGGTTTGCCTTCTCCTTCTATATAAAGCTACTCTTAAAATTGATCCTTTGGTGCCAGCTCAATAGCAGAGCGGATGGCAGCCAGCATGCTTTTATCATCGGCGATATTTTTGCCGGCGATATCAAATGCCGTACCGTGGTCAACGGATGTACGGATGATGCCACCTTTCAGGCCAACGGTGATGTTCACGCCTTCCTCGATGCCCATTACCTTGATCGGCGCATGGCCTTGGTCGTGGTAGCAGGCTACAACGATATCGAAGTCACCGCGACCAGCGCGGAAGAAGAGTGTGTCCGCCGGCAGTGGACCAACGACGTTAATGCCTTCCTGCTGCGCACGCTCAATGCCGGGCTGCAGTTTCTCTTCTTCTTCACCGTTACCGAACAAGCCGTTCTCTCCGGCATGAGGGTTGATTCCGCATACGGCAACACGCGGATTCTCAAAGCCTGCTTTTTTCAACGTATCATGAGCAAGCTTCACGACGGTGTAGGTTCTTTCCGGGTTAATACTCGCAATGGCATCGATCAGACCCATGTGTGTTGTCAGGTGAATAACGCGCAGATTTGGCGTGGTCAGCATCATCGAGAAGTCCTGCGTATCCGTCAGGTCAGCCAGAATCTCGGTGTGCCCCGGATACAGGTGCCCGCCCTGATGCAGAGCTTCTTTGTTCAAAGGCGCGGTGCAGATGGAGTGAATCTGCTGTTTTTTAGCAAGATCAATGGCTTTGGCGAGAAACTGGAATGCGGCATCCCCAGCCACGGCAGATACTTTACCATATTCCAGATCCGCAGGAACGAGGTTCAGATCAATCACATCCACAGTACCGAATTCATACTTGGCTTCAGAAGGCTCTTGAATCGCATTAACGTTCAGACTTGAACCGATGACTGGCAACACACGCTCCAGAATCTTTGCATCACCGATAACGAGTGGATTGCACTGATCGTACATTTCTTGATGACCCAGTGCTTTCATAATAATCTCCGGTCCAATACCTGCTGCGTCGCCCATCGTAATTCCGATTGTAGGTTTCATACGAGAATACCCCCTTTTAATTTTTGAATCGCATGGATAAAGACATCCGGTTTACCGAATCCGCCTGCTTTGGTAATCACATGCAGATCATCAATCCCGATAAACTTGGAGATCGGCACGCCGATTTCAAGCTCATCCAGCAGCTCGAAGCCGCTAATATTCCATTTCAGACAGATTTGTTTTGCCGTATCGCCGCCAGTCATGGATACCCCTTTGAACAGTCCCTCTTCCAGCAGTCTGGCACAGATCTCACCCATCGCAAGTACAATCTCGTTGCTGACTTCCGTGTGATTGAGACCACGAACTTCGCCGGTCGCCCGTGCCAGTTCGATATCCACTTGTTCTGCGGTGGAGTAGAGGACAACATCTTGTCCTTCCAGCGCTTTGTCTCGAACCTCGTTATAGACACGTTCCATCTCTTCCGCGCGGTCTGCGGTTGCGGATACCGCTTTGAAAGAATGGAAGGAGACTGAAGCTACGCGGGACTTGCGCATCAAGCGATGCAGCTGCTCTCGGGAGTTTTTGTTCACGCTGCCAACCACCGTTAGGATTGGACCGGGATTCTCCGGGATATCAAGTGACGCAGCTCTGGATTCCAACTCGTAATGTGCGGGGAGGTAATTGGCAATGCCCGCCGAACCTGCCCAAGTAAAGGTATACTCCAACTCGCGAGTCATCTGCAGAATCAGTTCCAGATGTCTTTCTTCGGTGGAGTCCACCATTACATACGGGATATTATTTGTTTTCAACTGCTCTAGCTTGGTGCGAATATGATTCTGCCCGGCTTCCAGATCGGCGACGGTGATCTCGCCAACTTCGTACTTGGTCTGTTGTTTCAACAAGTCCGGAAGGTAGGAAATTGTTACAGGTGTCTTCGGATCATGGGCAATTTCAGTATCTGCCAGCGGAACGCCGTTCAGGTAATGAATTCCTTCCAATATCGTCCGGTTATTTTTTGGATAACCCGGGGCAATCATCATAAAGTCCGGCTTTACGACATCATATACAGCATCAATCTCGATACCGATATTACCGCGCATGGTGGAGTCCATTTTTTTGAAAATCGTCTCAAATCCGTTGTTCGTCAGCAATTCAGCAGCCTGATATACACGGTCATACGCTTCCTGCGAGGATATGGAACGACTATCTGTATCAAAGACGACGGCATCGTAACGTGTAAGAGGGCCTTCATCCATATTAAAAAGAACACTGGTCTTTAAGCCATGACGGGCAAGCTGCACCCCGCTGTCATTGGCACCGGTCAAATCATCTGCAATAATGGCTAATTTCATGCAGTCATCCCTCCTTATAAGCACAATTTAATAAAAAGTCCGTTCAGATCATCCATTAAGCACAGATTAAGCACATTAAATCAGTTGATACCCATTTATGTGGTTGGTCGTTGATTGTATTTCTCGACTCCACCTGATTTCTCCAGTCGTTTGGAGAGGAACCCGATGAAGATTGGCAACAGGATGGCTGTTGTTACAACGCTCGCCGCAATTTGCACCGTAGCAATCTCGGCAATCGGGCCAAATGAAGCATTAGCAGCCACGATGGCAGCAGGTGTACCTACGGCATTCCCAGCTGTTGAACCTTCGGAAGCACCAACGATGGGATTCCAGCCAATAGCTTTGAACAATAGAAATCCAATTCCACCTGTGAGAAGAACAGTCAGAACGCCAAGCATAATTCCACCAAGTCCACCTTGGATGATCGACGAGAAGTTGATTCCCATACCCAGTGAGAAGGCAAAGAACGGAACAAGTTTGTCGCTGCCTTTGTGCAGCCACTCCGCCAGATTGCGGTCCAGATTACCAATAATGACACCAACGATGAGCGGAAGCAATACAGCAACGAATGCCATAGGAGAGAACATGCCGTTGGCAAAGCCCATCGCACCGAAGATGGAGAGCGCTACCATGGTTAGGAATGGACCATCGCTAAGTGCGAGAAATGGATAGGCTGCTTTGTCATCTTCTTTGCCGTATTGACCAGCGAGTGCAATGTACAAACCGCCGTTCGAGTTGGTCATTGCTGCAATAATGGCCAGTGGGGCAAGACCCAGGAATAATCCACTTGAATCAGCAAATAGAATGGCAACGAGACCGAGTGCTGCACCGATCGCCCACTTGACGACCAGCAAGGTGACGCCCTTGCCGACGGATGAACCCGCTGTTTTGAACGTAATCTGTGTACCCGCAATCAACAGGAACAGCGCGATCAAAGTACTGGAACTGTTAACGAAGAGAGCTTCCGTGAATCCACCGATGCGCAGGGCATTCGGGAAGAATGTATTGATGGTTGCACCAAGTAACAGGGGAACGACCATCATACCGCCAGGGATGCGATCTAAAGTTGCTTTAATGTTCATAGTAGTAGCTCCTTATGAAGTAATCGTTTTTATGAAGCGCTTGCAGGGATTATATTATCCCATATCGTTTAATATAGCAACAATAAATTATTGTAAATTTTAAATACTCGATTAACTGTTTAAAAATGCAACACATAGAAGCGATAAAAAAGACGCAAACTTAAAGTTAATCTTTAAGTTTACGCCATAATGTGGCCCGGTTAATCCCCAGACGCTCTGCTGCCTTCGATTGATTGTTATTTTCCTCCTGAAGCACGAACTGAATAACTTCTTTCTCAATCTCCTTCAGCGTACCGTTCAACTTCATTGGGCTTGAAGAAGGTTGCTGATCCAGCAAGCGGGACAAGGTAGCCGTGGTAATTACATAATCCTGTTCATTGAGTGCAGCCTGCTTGATCAGATGTTTCAACTGGTTGACGTTCATATTCGTGATCTGATCCCGGATCAGCTGTAGTGCATCTTCTTTTATCCTCACCGCAGTAGTTCCATATTTCTGGTAGTAATCTGTCAGGAAGTGCTGCATCAATGGAGCCAGATCCTCCGATCTATCTGCAAGATTTGGCATCATGATTGTATTAAGCTCCAGATCAAGTGACCAATGCGGGTTTAATATCTGTTCTCCGAGTATAAACACCCCTATCTGGTTTTGAAGGCAACTCTGGATAAAGGCGAGCAACTCCGGATCTTCCATACGTGTTTCCATGTGGTTAATCTCTACATTTCTAACCTTGGTGAGTGGTATCTTGTGCAAATGACCGGGCGGAACTTGCGGGAGATTCATCTGTAATAACAGTCCGCCACCGGAGTACATCTGATGAATGTGTTTGACCAGAAAAGATTTACCGGAATCCGCTTCACCCTGCAAATAGATCGGTTCATGATTCTCGTAAAGTGCTCGAATGTTCTTCAATACCGCCTGCATGGCAGGGGAATCAGCAACAATGGGCTCCATCGATGCGTCCGTGAACGTTGTTATGCCGAATTGTGCAAAGGCATAGGGTTGTCCTTTTTCCAGCATATACACCTTGTAGTTCTTGTTGTCCAGGGTCGTTTCATAGGCGTTAACCGTGAGCTGGTAATCGTCCACCATGAACACATTTTGGATCTGGGATTGATGGAATTCCAGACTGGTGTTGGTCAGATATATGTGATTATCGGTCAGCGGATTTTTCTCAAAATCGGTCAGATTCTCGAATACAACTTCATTCCGTTCATTTAAAATAAGTAAATTGGGATGTTCCCGTGTAACCAGGTCATTCAGGATGATCGATATCGCATGATTTTTGCTCAAATAACGGTAGACCAGCTGTGCATCCTCCATCGCTCTAAGGATGGATTCCTGGCCGGATTGGATTAACAACCCCTCCAGACCATAGGTCTTCGCGGTGTTGACGGTGATCACATCTCCGACAATCTGTCGGTACCCGGAAGCTTTCAACTCCAAGAGTAATCGGGCGACATCTTCCGAGCTATGTATGGTATAGACCTTGAGGGGCAGATCCAACAGATCAATAATCGATTGTGCACCAGAGGTGATGTTGGAGAAGCCAACAATGGCTGTCTGGCCGTTAAACTGGCTTGCCAGTGTAAGTGAACGAATCATATCATAGCCCGATAACTGCACATCAATGACGGGAATGGTCACTGCTTTTTTAATGAGTTGGGCGGTTCCGCCGCGGCTGATGATAATCTCTGCACCGTTTTTCTCAGCTTGGGTTGCTAATTCCACACCGTTCGCCAAGTCGCCCACGTCCGTCTGAATGGCTAACTGGGGAAAGCGAGGAATGCACTCTTGTATAATAGGAATCATTGATTCGTAGGGAGCAATAAAGTGAACTCGTGTACGCATATTTTTCCTGCCTTTATAGAAAACTTTGATCCCCTTATTATAGCCAACTTGCGAAGGAATGGCACCTATGGGGGAAGCAGCCCTGTTGTGTCTGCAAAATGCCCGTGTGATATGCATCCATAACTCTCCGAGTGGAATGTGATGAAGTACACTGAATCCAATCGTTATGTATTTCAAAATTAATGCATAATTGCACACGATAAGTGTAGAGAAATGAGGAGATTTCATATGGGAGACATTCATAAAGTAGCTGAGCCGGATCAGATCATTAAGGATGTTGTCGGGAAGTACCCGTGCAGGGTGCTCTGGAGTGAGGGCCGTCCATGTCTGGAGTATCAGAGGGAAGAGGATATGGCATTAATAACCGAATACGTCCGCATCACATACAACGTTGAGCTATTGGATGTGTTTTTTACAGCGATGGAGAGCCTTCCGGTTGAACCGTAGTTAGTTAGGGATTTGTAGAATGGGAGCAAAATTAAAACCTTAATACCGATCGAGATCGGATCACAGATGAAGTATGCAATTCATTAATGAACTGTGATTGAGGAAGAATGATACTGATAATTATGAGAAAATTTTTGGATCATGAGGCGACACTATAAGTGCTCGTCTTTTCTTATATTGCGTTGTTATAGTACGGATTTGGATTGTTGTATCTCCCACATGCCATCGTGAAATGTGAAACGTATGTGGGCGTATTCATGTATTATAGTATACATATGAACTTTTCGGAGGAGGAACAAGTAATGGGAATCTTATCGAGGTTTAGAGACGTGATGAAGGCGAATGTGAACCACATGTTGTCGCGGGCGGAAGACCCGGAGAAGAGTGTGAATGAATATATGCGCAGCCTGAGCAGTGATCTGGGCCAGGTGAAGGCTGAGACGGCAGCGTTGCTGTCAGATGAGAGCCGTGCGAAGCGAGCATTCGATGAGTGCAGCGCCGAGGTTAAGAAGTTACAGCGGTATGCGGAAAAATCAGCGGAGTCGGGAGACGAAGATAAGGCACGCGGTTTTCTGGAGAAGAAAGTGAAGCTGGCTGACAAATTGAACGAATTACAGGTTGCCTATGAACGTGCTTCTGCCAAAGCGAAGATGATGAAGCATATGAATGATAAATTGGTTGCAGATCTGGGACAACTGGAAGCGCGGCATGCAGAACTGAAAGGTCGCATGGCAGATGCAAAGGCGCAGCAACAGGCTAATGAACGGAATGCATCTGCGGGCAGAGCTGATGCTGCATTTAAGGCCATGGAAGACAAGGCGAATCAGGCGCTGAACGAAGCAGAGGCTTTGGCAGAACTTCGTGCTGGGACACAGGAAGATGATTTGGACGAATTAATTGCCCAGTTGGAGAGGGACATGAACGCAGATGCGGGTAATAATGAGAATGTGTCGCCAAATGCGGAGGAAGAACTCGCAGCGATTCAGGAGAAGCTGAAGAATAAGTAATACGTTATACCATTTCGTTAACATTGAGGTGAGCAGATGCCGGTTATTGAATATAAATGTCCAAACTGCGGCAGTGGCATGATCTTTGACAGTGTGTCAGGTGCATTATCCTGTCCCAGCTGCGGCCGTCAGGACAACATAGAGCAGATCCCCGATCCCTTGAAGAGACAAGTATTCACCGAAAATGAGGTCAAGGAATACCACTGTAACAGCTGTGGAGCTGACATCGTGACGGAGCCGGAGACTAGTGCGACGACATGCAGTTTCTGCGGTGCAGCGGTTGTACTCAGTGATCGGCTGACGGGCAATCTGGCCCCCGCGATGGTGATTCCCTTTTCGATCAACAAGGATCAAGCCAAGCAGGCTTTCAAAAAGTGGTGCAAAAATGGCCTCTTAACGCCAAGTGGCTTCATGTCCGCCGATCGGATTCAAAGCATTACCGGCATGTACGTGCCGTTCTGGTTGTATGAGTTACATAACAAAATCGAAGTGCATGGGCGTGGCACCAAGGTCAGATCCTACACCCAGGGCGACTACCATTACACGGAAACACAGCATTTCGATATATACCGCCGAATTCGGCTGAATTACGTGAACCTGCCCATCGATGCATCGGAGAAAATGAAGGATGAACTGATGGATAAGCTCGAGCCTTTTCCATATAATCAGTTGAAATTGTTCAAGACCCCGTATCTGGCAGGGTACATTGCGGAAAAATACAGTTATACAGACGAGGAACTTTTTCCAAGAGCCAAGGATAAAACGAGATCTTACATTGATTCTTATATTGCTTCAACCGTATCTGGTTATAGCAGTGTGAGCTACACGGACAAACAGATTGATACCACGCTCAAAAATGCAGACTATGTGCTGCTCCCGGTGTGGATGGTCAACTATGACTACAATCGGGCACAGTATACCTTTGCCATGAATGGTCAGACAGGTAAAGTGGTCGGCAAACCACCGATCAGCAAAGCCAAAGTGGCAGGATGGTTCGCAGGAGTCTCTGCGGTCTCGTTGTTGTCACTGAAGCTGGTTTCCTGGATGATGGGAGGTGGATTCTTATGAGAAAAAGAACCCCTCTGGCCGTGATGGCTGCGCTCATTTTACTTATGATAACCCTTGTCGCTCCGTTGATTCCCATGTCATCGGCATCCGCAGCGGAGAGCAAAAATCTCATCTACGATGAGGCCAACCTGCTGAGTGAGCAGGAGAAAAGTGAATTGAATCTACTTGCGAATCAGTATGGCGCGGAACGGCAGACAGACTTTGTTATCTATACCTCCAATAACGAGGAGCAAAAAAGTGAAATACTGCTTACCGAAGACTTTTATGACGATCAGGGATTTGGTTACGATAAAACGCATGGCAACGCAGTTATTCTTACAATAGACATGTACAATCGGAAGATGTATCTGGCTGGTTTTTACAAAGGGGAAGAGTACATCGATAATGGCAGAGCTGATAAAATTACGGCCAAAATTGCCCCAGATGTATCGGATGGAAATTATAGATTGGCTTTTGAAAAATATTTGGAGCTCTCCTACGAATATATGGATCTTAAACCCGGGGTAAACCCGGATAATATCCTCTTCAATACGTGGTTTCAACTTGCTGTATCCGTGGCAATCGGAGGAATTGTAGTTGGTATCATGACCCATCGTTCTGGCGGGCGAGTTACTGTCAATCGTGCAACGTATGAGGATTCCAGTAATTCTAGTGTAATTGATCGTCAGGATCGGTACATTCGTACAACGGTCACCAAGCGCAAGATCGAGAAGAACAATAACAATGGTGGCGGAGGCGGCGGTGGAGGAACCACCGGAGGTGGCCATTCCCATAGCGGTAGCAGCCGATCTTTCTAGCATCACGGACACTCGCAATAACTTAACCAGGCATGATGACACACAATGCTTACTAATAGAAGGGATGGGAACGAGTATGGGATTTTTCAGAAATCAGTTTTCGAATGTGGTGGAATGGGAAGAATTCAGAGATGACATGATATTTTGGAAATGGAGCAACCGGGAGATCAAGAAGGGGAGTAAATTGATCATCCGTTCGGGTCAGGACGCCATTTTCCTGAATAACGGTAAAGTGGAAGGCATTTTCGAGGACGAAGGCTCATTTAATATCGATTCCGAGATCATTCCATTCCTTTCTACACTAAAAGGATTCAAATTCGGATTCAACAGTGGTATGCGGGTCGAAGTATTGTTTGTAAATACTAAAGAGTTCACCGTGCGCTGGGGCACACAAAGTCCGGTGTTAATTCCAACACCACAGCTCCCGGGCGGGATGCCGATTCGGGCCAACGGTACATTTAATTTTAAAGTAAGTGACTATGTAACCCTGATTGATAAGATTGCAGGCATCAAGCAGAGTTATCTGGTGGAGGATGTCAAAATCCGAATCACTTCTGTGCTGGATCAGCTTCTAATGAAGTGGATTAGCCGCGAAGGGAAGGATATGTTCAACCTGCAGGCCAATGCATCGGATATTGCCAAAGGGATTCAGGAAGATCTGGATATGCAGATGATGGACATCGGCATTGGAATTACCGGTTTCCAGGTGATGAGCTTCAATTATCCAAAAGAGATTCAGGATATGATTACAAAGACCGCCTCACATGAGATGATTGGTAATCTGCAAAAGTATCAGCAGGTGAGTATGACAGACGGTATCTCATCCGGTAAAGTACAGGGCGGCGGCGCGGCCTCAGATATGGCTGGTATGATGATGGGGATGAACATGGCCAATGAAATGATGAAAAACATGAACCAGAATCAAGGCCAAAACCAGAACAATAATTCCAATTCGTCTCAGAATCAAAATAACGACCAGAAACCAGCGGGAAATAGCAACGGTGATTCAGGTAACTCTTCATCTACAGAAGGCAACAAGAAGCCAAACTTCTGCCCGAACTGTGGAGCCAAAAATGAAGGAGCCAACTTCTGTCCGAATTGTGGTCAAAAACTGGGCTAATCAAATAAATACATGTAGGGCTAGTCCAGCAGTGGTTGAGTTATTGCGGAGCTAGCCCTTTTTTGTTTGGATTCATTATTTAATTTTGATAAAAGTGTTGACAACCGATCACAAATCACTTATCTTTAACTTAAGATATTTAATTTAAATATAAATAACAACCAAAACAAATATCTTTAATCCATTACACAAGGAGAGATCAAGATGATGATCCCAACATTGACCAGAATAAATGAACTTTCAAGAAAAGCCAAAGAGGGCGGATTGACGGAGATGGAGAAAGAGGAACAGGTTCGTCTTCGCCAGGAATATCTGCAAACTTTTCGCGGTTCGGTCAACGACATTCTGCTGAATGCAACCATCTATGATCCAAACGGCGATGACGTGACTCCTGATAAATTGAAACAAGAACAGGCCAATCAAAATAACAACTAGAATATAATTCGCTAGATCATATATCTTAATTTAAAGATAATACAAACTTACTATAAATCAATTAACTGACTCTTTAACTAACTCAAATATCTAAAACACCTACTCAATTCAAAACATGCTTACCAAACCAAGGAGGAATTAATCATGACTATTCAAACAGCAGGTATTCACCATATTACAGCTTTCGCAGGAGATCCACAGGCCAACGTTGATTTTTATGCCGGAGTTCTGGGACTTCGTCTCGTGAAAAAAACAATCAACTTCGATGCTCCTGATGTATATCATCTGTATTTTGGCGATGAACACGGAAGCCCAGGTACCATCATTACCTTCTTCCCATCCGCTGGATCACCACGGGGCAAAATTGGCGGAGGTCAGGTCGGCATCACATCCTATGTCATTCCTCCTGGGTCGATCGGCTTCTGGCAGAATCGGCTGGAACAGTATAACATTGAGGTAACCAAAACAAGTCGCTTCAATGAAGACCTGCTTCAATTCGAAGATGGCGAAGGCCTGCGGCTTGAGCTTGTTGAACGGGAAGAGGGAGCAACCAGCACTTGGGCGCACGAAGGCATTCCAACAGATAAAGCAATCAAAGGCTTCGGTGGTGCTGTCCTGTTCAGTGTTAACCCGCAAAGAACGATGGATGCTCTTGAGAAAATCATGGGATTTGTCAGAGTGAGTGAAAATGAAGAGTATGCTCGTTTCCGGTCCAGTGGGGATATCGGTAATGTCGTAGATGTTCCAGTAACCCGTATGGCTCTGGGTATGGGCGGCGCAGGAACCGTGCACCATATTGCATGGCGCGCCAAAGATGATGAGGAGCATGCACAGTGGAGTGAAGCTGTACGCGAGTATGGCTACCAACCGACTCCAGTTCGGGATCGTCAGTACTTTAATGCAATCTACTTCAGAGAAGCTGGCGGCATTCTGTTTGAAATTGCTACAGATCCTCCGGGCTTTGCCAAAGATGAACCTGCTGATTCGCTTGGACAAAAATTGATGCTGCCAGAGTGGTTTGAGAAATACCGCCCTCAAATTGAGGACAATCTGCAACCGATCGAAGTCAGAACACTCGTACCTGCTACAGCTGCGAATTAAGAAAAAACCTGAAAAAGCGAAGCGTTCGCCTAAAAGCTTTCTGAAAGAAAGCTACATCGGAAGCATATGCTATCCCCGGATTTTCCCTTGGGAAAAGGGAATCGAAAAATCTGGGGATAACAGCGATTGGAGGGTTATTCTGTCATCGAAGTGTATGTGTGAATCATCTTTAGTTCAACTTATATAGCTGACGTTAGATTATGAGAAAAACCTAAAGGAGCAACGAAGGATGATGGAGAAAAAGGTTACCTGGCTGGAGCTGTTTTACGATCTGCTCTTTGTAGCAGCGGTCGCCAAAGCGGGTCATGTCTTATTGCATGCCGAACACGGAGTAATTACGTTTGAATATTTAATGAAGTTTGTGCTTATTTTTATCCCTGTTTGGTGGGCATGGGTCGGTCAGACCTTGTTTATTAACCGCTATGGTCAAGACATCCTGATCCATCGAATATTCCTCATCCTTCAGCTTCTGTCCGTTATGGTCATGACGGCGAGCCTTTCTACTCATTTTGACCAATACTACCTGTCCTTCTTCGTTGGATATATCGGTTCACGGGCATTTACGGCGATTCAGTATCTGACGGTTCACAAGTCGAAAAGCGAGCATCAGCAGCAAGCCGCTCGTTACTTGGGTATCTGTTTCCTCATTGGCATCTTGATCTCATCAGGTTCATTGTTCTTCGATTCCTGGTTACGCTACTTGATTTTGTATGTGGGGATTGCCGTGGATATTGTACTTCCGTTGATTGGACGTAAAAACTTGGTGAAAGTGCCCGTTCAGACCCATCACTTGTTGGAACGTTTCGCACTCTTTACACTTATCCTGCTTGGTGAATCGGTGGTAAGCATTATCGCTGTGCTGCAAGCAGATCATTGGGATATGAAATCCATCCTGTTTGCCGCCTTTACGTCCATCTTTGTCATTGCGATGTGGTGGCAGTACTTCGACAACGTGGAGAAAAAGGTCAGCAAAGAGATTCAGACTGCCGGGCAAGCGATCATATACGGCCATCTGTTCATCTACATCTCCATGAGCATGATCGCTGCTTCAATTCAGCTGTTATATCAGAATCAGTTAAACTATGTGTTCATGCTAGGGTTTGTGTTTGGATCAACGCTGCTATATTTCTTGTCGACCTCACTTGTGTTCCACCGTTACAGACACGCACATCTACGACTCCGGCCACGTCATCTGGCAGTGATGGTAGGGTTGCTGGTGGCATTTGTCCTTGTTGATCTGATCTATCGGGTTCCGGGTTATGTCATCATGGGCGAAGAGATGTTATTCTTCCTGGTGTATGCGAAACTTACAACTTGAAATAGTGATCTAAAATCAAGAAAAGTCACGGACAACAGGCGTCCGTGGCTTTTTATTATGCCGCTAATCCTAGACATTTTTTAATAATATAAATAAAGCACAAATCTAATTTAATTTCTCCTATAGAATCTGTTAATATGAGACTATGTACAAGTGAATCTACCAGATCATAGAATATCTTTTATATCAAATGAGCGCACGTTTTGTTAGTTCATTTTATATATAGCGATTCGTAGATATGGGGATGACAATCAGGAGGGAAATCATTGAGCACACATCAAATCGGAGTTCCATTGGAAGGGTTTGCAGAGTTTAGTCGTACGGTTGCCGCTGAAGGAGCCGTTTTACTCAGAAATGAAGGCCAAGTGCTTCCACTTCGTGAAAACGAAAACGTTTCAGTTTTTGGACGGATTCAAGTAAATTATTATCGTAGTGGTACAGGTTCAGGCGGTAGTGTACATGTGGCCTACACAACGAATCTATTAGATGGTCTTCGCAGCAAAAAGAATATTACTGTTAATGAAGAGCTGGCAACTGTCTATGAGAAGTGGATTGAGGAAAATCCATTTGATGATGGCGGAAAAGTATGGGCGGCCGAGCCATGGAATCAGAAGGAAATGCCTTTGACGGATGAACTTGTTGCACAGGCTAGAAGCAAATCCAGCAAAGCCATTATCGTTATTGGACGTACAGCAGGAGAAGACCAGGATAATGCGGATGCGCCAGGAAGTTACCAACTAACAGAAGATGAGAAAGCGATGTTGAAGCAAGTTACTTCGCAATTTGAACACACAATCGTTGTGTTGAATGTCTCAAATATCATCGACATGAGCTGGTTAAACGAAACGTATCTACATCCGATCCAAGGTGTAATTTACTCCTGGCATGGCGGTATGGAGGGTGGCAACGCGATTGCCGATGTGCTGGCGGGGGACGTTACACCAAGCGGTAAACTGACAGATACGATTGCATATTCCATCGAAGATTATCCTTCGACAAGCAACTACGGCAATGAGTTTAAGAACCTGTATCAGGAAGATATCTATGTAGGTTATCGTTATTTCGAAACGTTTCGACCTGAGCGCGTTCAGTTTGAATTCGGTTACGGCCTGTCTTATACGACGTTTTTGACCCAGCATGAAGAAGCAAAATCCGTGTCCAAAGACGGCGAAACCTACATTGAAGTTCGTGTCAATGTGACCAACTCAGGTACAACATATGCGGGCAAAGAGGTTGTGCAAGTTTATTATGAAGCACCACAAGGCAAACTGGGACAACCGTTGAAGGCTTTGGTGGCTTTTGGAAAAACAGGATTGTTGCAGCCGGGCGAGTCAGAAATTCTGACGATCAGCTTCCCGATCTATGCCATGGCATCTTACGATGATGCAGGTGTTACAGGTCTTGCTTCCGCGTACGTATTGGAAGAAGGTACATACCGACTGCATGTAGGAACCAGTGTGAAACAAGTGCAGCATATCAGCATTGATGGGCAGGATGGATATGTGATTGAATCCCTTCAATTGGTGGAGAAACTGCAAGAAGCGATGGCCCCAACTGAAGATTTCACACGGATGAAACCAGGTTCGCGCAAGGAAGATGGATCTTATGAACTGACTTATGCAGAAGTACCGAAACGTAAGATATCCATGGCAAACCGGATTGAGCAGAATCTCCCGCAAACGCTGGAGCAGACGGGCAACCAGGGCCACAAGCTGAGTGACGTTAAGGCTGGCAAAGTGAGTCTGGAAACCTTCATCGCTCAACTGAGTGATCAGGATCTGGCGGCGATTGTCCGTGGTGAAGGCATGAGCAGTCCGCTCGTTACTTCGGGGACGGCATCTGCATTTGGTGGTGTCAGCGACAGCCTGTTTAACTACGGTATTCCGGTAGCATGTACGGCAGATGGCCCGTCCGGTATTCGTATGGATAGTGGCGAGAAGGCAACACAGGTATCCATTGGTACGTTGCTTGCCGCGACATGGAACAAGGATCTTGTTGAAGAGTTGTATGTGATGGAAGGACAGGAATTGCTGAGAAATCAGGTGGATACCCTGCTCGGACCTGGACTCAATATCCGCCGGAGCCCGCTTAATGGCCGGAACTTTGAGTACTTCTCCGAAGATCCACTGATCTCGGGTGTATTTGCCGCATCATGTACGAAAGGTATCATGAAGGGTGGTTCCAATGCCACACTGAAACACTTTGCCTGCAACAATCAGGAGAAACACCGCAGTAAAGTAGATGCTGTTGTCTCCGAACGTGCACTGCGTGAAATTTACCTGAAAGGGTTCGAAATCGCTGTAAAAGAAGGCGGAGCGAACTCCATCATGACTTCCTACAACCCGATTAACGGACACTGGGCGGCATCTAACTATGACCTGAACACCACAATTCTTCGCGGCGAATGGAATTTTGAGGGAATCGTAATGACCGACTGGTGGGCGGATATGAATGATGTGACCGAAGGTGGAGTAGCTGATCGCAAATACACCAACTGGATGATTCGTGCCCAGAATGATCTCTACATGGTTGTACCGAACTACGGCGCAGAGATCAACGGCTGGGGCGACAACACGATTGAATCCTTGGAAAATGGAACATTGACTCGCGGAGAGCTGCAACGCTCGGCGATTAATATCTGCAAGTTCATCATGAATGCACCGGTTTCATCCCGCAAACATGAGATTGTAGAGAATATCGCTTCTTTCCAAGCGAATGCATCCCTATCTGCTGCACAAGCTCAAGATCTGGTTGAGAACGCACAGGTGAAACCTGCAGTAGCTGAACCCGTCTACATGAAAGTGGACGAGGCAGGTCATTATCGGATTATCGTACAGATCATGTCCCCTGAGCCGGAACTCGCTCAAAGTGCATGTAACCTGCTCCTGAATGACCAGTTGGTAACCACCATTCAAACGAATGGTACGGAAGGCAAATGGATCAGACAGAAACTTGTCAAAGTAGATCTTGAAGCAGGACTGTATGAATTGAAACTGGACTTCACGAAACCAGGGCTCCAGATTGACTGGATCGAATTCAAACAGGTGTAGAAGATAATCGGAAATATCAGGTGACAAGAGCGATCGAAAGGTTGTTCTGTCATTCAAAATAGAATACGTTGGCATATGACAAAGGACACTGTACTCGGGTGTCCTTTGTTGTAACACAGAATAGCTACTGTTATGATAGTGTTATGAGATTCGTAGTTCTGAACAATGGGGTCAGGGGTGTTGCGAGGAATGAGAAATTATAATTTTTTGAGTCCAATCCTGCTGGTTGTGGTGGCGCTGATTGTGAGAGGCCTGGTGACTAACCTGGGAGTTCTTTTCGGACTATCACAAGAAGTGGCGAGTAATATTGCCATGATAGCCATGATCATTGCGGCACTGATCATGTTTAATCGAATGACGAAGGCTCGGCGTAGAAAATAGAAAAAGCTCGGATAACCAGGAGGTTATCCAAAACACGAAGACACCCTCCGGGTGTCTTTTTTTTGTATTGACGTTCTGATCCTAACGTTTTAGACTATTGCTAATAAATAATAACACTATAAATAACAAAAATAACAAAATTCATTAGATAAAGTGATGAAATCCGTTGCGCTCTCTATTTGCTAGCCCATTCCGGTCCCCAAAGGAGAATCCAATCATGAAGATCATTGCCGACAAATCATATATCGTTCAGGAAGGTCAGCCTATTCGGATTGCGTTCCGGGAAGCTGACCGTCGCCCTAATGATGAAGAAGGACCGCAGGAGCGCTGATGATGCGTTCAGTCGGTCCTTATGTCATGAAGCAGGCTGTGTGCAGTTCGAGTGATGTCTATCAATACTGGTTAACGTTGCGAGGGTTGGGTGAGAATACGGGATTGCAATCTCGGAAGTATCTACTTACGACATAATGTCCTGCTGATGATCACCTTAATACGCTGTAATATTCAACGATGAAGTGAAGGGAGCTACATTATGGAAAGACAGCCTGTATTGGAAGTCATTACTGTGAATGTGGAAGATGCCAAGGCAGCTGAGGAGGGAGGGGCTGATCGGATTGAGCTGGTGTCTGCGATGTCCGAAGGAGGGCTTACCCCCAGTTATGGTGTCATGAAGCAAGTACTGTCTCAAGTCTCCATCCCAGTGTATGTCATGATCCGTCCGCATAGCCGCTCGTTCCGCTATAGCGCAGATGACATCCACGCCATGACCCGGGATGTACGCGTGGCGAGGGAACTTGGAGCCGCTGGCATCGTAATCGGTGCCCTCACCGGAGATGGTGAAGTGGACCTTTTACCCATGCAATTATGTATGGCCGAAGCTCAGGGTTTGGGCGTTACGTTTCATCGTGCAATTGATGTGAGCACAAGCTTGACTGAGGCGCTCAAGACCATTAACACATTGGGCAATGTAGAGCGTGTGCTTACATCGGGAGGAAAACGGACAGCGCCTGAAGCGATGCTAGAACTGAAACAACTCCAGCAATTGGGGCAAACCTTGAACATCGCTGTCATGGCAGGGTCGGGGGTCACCATAGAGCGGATTCAAACGCTAGTGAGTCAGACGGGTATCACGGAAATCCATATGGGATCAGGCGTGAGGTACAAAGGCAGCTTTAATTATCCCATTGATCCACATTTGGTTGCAGAAGCCAAGCAGAAGTTATTGCTTGCATCACAGCCGTTCATGGACAGTAGTGCACTGAGTGGCGGTACGAGCAAGGGTGGTCCAATGATATAGGGAGCACTAAATAAAAGGAGTGATACGCCATGAATTATGAACTGCAACCAGCCGAATGGATTAAGGCCGCAGCACAGGTCAGCCCATCCGAACGCCAGCTGAGATGGCAGGAGATGGAGTTCTACGCGTTTATTCATTTTACGGTAAATACATTTACGGATCAGGAATGGGGCACTGGGGAGGAAGACCCGTCGATTTTCAATCCTTCTGAACTGAGCGCAACGCAATGGGTGCAGGCGTGCAAGGCTGCGGGGATGAAGGGGCTAATTTTGACGTGTAAGCATCATGATGGGTTTTGTTTGTGGCCGAGTCAGTTTACAGCGCATACGGTCGCGGCTAGTCCGTGGAGGAACGGTACGGGGGATTTGGTTCGGGAAGTTTCCGATGCCTGCCGTGAGGGCGGATTGAAGTTTGGCGTGTACCTGTCTCCTTGGGATCGTCATGAAGCCACTTATGGAGATTCCGAGAGGTATAACGAGTTTTTTCTCCAACAGTTACGCGAGCTGCTTACGAATTATGGCGACATCTTCTGTGTATGGTTTGATGGTGCATGTGGGGAGGGTCCGAATGGCAAAAGGCAGGTCTATGACTGGGACGCCTATTATGCGCTTATTCGTGAACTTCAGCCTGAGGCTGTCATCTCAGTATGTGGCCCGGATGTTCGCTGGTGCGGCAATGAGGCGGGGCATACACGGGAATCGGAATGGAGCGTTGTGCCAGCGCATATGCAGGATAATGAGAAGATTCAGGAGCAATCACAACAGGTGGATGATGGTGAGTTTGCCACAAGGATCAATACGCAGGACAGTGATTTGGGAAGCCGAGAGGTTATTCGTTTCCAAAGTGAGCCACTGATCTGGTACCCTGCCGAGGTGAATACCTCGATTCGCCCAGGATGGTTCTATCATGCCAGTGAAGATGATCAGGTCAAAACATTGGAAGAATTGCTCACCGTCTATTACGGCACAGTGGGGGGCAACGCTACCTTTTTACTCAATCTGCCACCGGATACGCGTGGTCTCATTCACGAAACGGATGTCGAGCGACTACAGGAATTGGGAGATTCGCTGCGCACCATTTTTCAGGAAAATTTCGCCTTGCAGGCGCTGGTAAAAGCATCGGAGACGATGGATGAACAACATGCCGTATCGGAAGTGCTGACGGAACGACGGGATACGTATTGGTGTCCTCACGAAGGAACGGAACAGGCCTGGATCGAGCTGGATTTGCAGGAAGAAAGATCATTTGACCGGGTGGTGCTGATGGAATATATCCAGACAGGCCAACGGATTGAGCGTTTTACACTGGAGTCACTGAGGGCAGATGGTGGTTGGGAAGAGTTCTACAAGGGGACGGTGGTGGGGTATAAGCGAATATGTTGTTTCCCACAGGTCACATCGAGAAAGATGCGATTTTGCATTCATGAATCCAGATGGTACCCTACGTTGTCCGGGTTAGGCATATATCTGAGCGAGCGGGGAGGGTTGTAAAATGGCGGTGCTGACGTATAAAGGTTCACAATTTATGTATGATGGCGAGCCCATTCGGATTTTGTCGGGTGCCATCCATTATTTCAGAGTGGTCCTCGACTATTGGGAGGATCGGTTACTCAAGCTGAAAGTCTGCGGTTTCAATACAGTGGAAACGTATGTGCCATGGAATGTTCATGAGCCACAGCAGGGGCAGTATTGTTTTGAAGGCATGGCTGATCTGGAACGATTTATTCGCACTGCGGGAGATGTGGGTCTGCATGTGATTGTTCGCCCAAGTCCCTATATATGTGCCGAGTGGGAGTTTGGCGGATTACCTGCCTGGCTGCTTGCCGATGATGAAATTCGTCTGCGGTGTAATGATGCCAAATTTCTGGCGAATGTGGATCGTTATTATGATGTGCTTTTGCCCAAATTAAAACCCCTTCTTAGCACTAATGGCGGGCCGATCATCGCGATGCAGATTGAAAATGAGTACGGCAGCTTCGGGAATGATGCGAGTTACCTGCGATATTTACGTGATGGCATGGTGGAGCGCGGTATGGATGTGTTGTTATTTACCTCGGACGGACCGACAGACCACATGCTGCAAGCGGGATCAGTCCCGGGGCATCTGGCTACAGTCAATTTTGGATCAGGTACGGAGGGAGCGTTCGCCAAGCTGCGTGAATATCAGGCGGACGAACCTTTAATGTGCATGGAGTATTGGAACGGCTGGTTCGATCACTGGGGTGAGTCGCATCATACCCGAGAAGCCGCAGATGTGGCTGGTGTGTTTGAGGAGATGCTTCGAGCAGGAGCTTCGGTTAACTTTTATATGTTCCAGGGTGGAACGAACTTCGGATTTTACAACGGGGCGAACTGTCAGCAGAAGGACCAATACGAACCAACGATTACAAGTTACGACTACGATTCACTACTCAGTGAATCCGGGGAGCCGACAGCGAAATTCCATGCGGTGCGTGATCTAATTGCTCGGTATAGCAATGAGGATCTGGGTGAGCTTGTGCTGCCAGAACCGAAGGGAACCATCGCCTATGGGCGAGTGGGGATGACTCAGCAGGCATCATTACTGGCGCAGATGGACCAGATATCAGTCCCGGTGCAACGCACGAATCCAGAACCGATGGAGAAGCTGGGTCAGGATTATGGATTTATTTGTTATCAAACCCGGATATCCGGCCCAAGGGAGCGACAGGAACTGGTGGTCCAGGAGGTGCGTGACCGTGCGCTTGTGTTTGTTGATAGGCAATTTCAAGGTGTGTTCGAACGGGGAAATACGGAATTATCGATTTCCTTTGAAGTGCCGCCAGAGGGCGCAGATCTATTGATCCTTGTTGAAAATATGGGGCGAATCAACTATGGTCCGTACCTGAGAGATCCGAAGGGAATCACCGAGGGTGTGCGACATGGCTTTCAATTTTTATATGATTGGACGATTCATTGTCTGCCATTAACCGATCTGTCGGATTTGCAATTTAGTAATGCGATTAGCGAAGCACAGGGGCCAGCTTTTTATCGAGGAGAGTTTAATATCACGGATGTAAGAGATACTTTTCTGCGTCTGGATAGCTGGACCAAGGGGGTTGTATATGTAAACGGATTCAATCTGGGACGCTACTGGAATAAAGGACCGCAAAAAACGTTGTATGTACCTGCTCCGCTCCTTCACGAAGGTGAGAATGAAATCATGGTATTCGAGCTTCATCAGACGGCTGATCTGGCCGTAACGTTTGTGGATACACCGGATTTGGGCTAGAAAAGGAAAATAGGTGAGCCAAACGATTATTGAGAATTGTCGTGTCCGCCGGAAAAAGGTATACGTTGGGTAAGGACATCGACTACATGAGAGGATGATGAAGAATGAAAGTTGGACTCAGCACCTACAGTCTGCAACAAGCATTGGATCGCAAAGAATTGACCGTACCGGATGCCATTCGTTGGATCGCCGATCAGGGTGGTGAACATGTGGAGATTGTCCCGATGGGATTCAGTCTGATCGATAATCCGGAATTAATTGATGAGATTAAAGCTGTGGCAAAAGAGGTCGGGATCGACATTTCGAATTATGCCATCGGCGCTAACTTTGCTGTGCAGGAGGACGCTGAAGCGTTGGAGCAAGAGATCCAAAATGTGATGCGACATGTGGATGTGGCAGCAGCGCTCGGTGTGAATCTAATGCGTCATGACGTGGCTTTCCGCCCTGCAACAGAAGGGACTGTAGCACAGTTCGAGATTGACCTGCCGGTACTGGTGAAGGCTTGTCAGCGGATAGCCGAGTATGCAGCGGATTTTGGAATCACAACAAGCGTGGAGAACCATGGGTACTATGTGCAGTCGAGTGAGCGCATTCAGCGTTTGTTACACGAGACGGCGCGAAGTAACTTCAAGACCACACTGGATGTTGGCAATTTCCTCTGTGTGGATGAAGATCCGGTGAGTGCCGTAAAAAATAACATTCCGTATGCGTCGATCGTGCACGCCAAAGACTTCTACTGGAGACCTTCCTACCGGAATCCGGGTGAAGGCTGGTTCCAAACCTCGCATGGCAATTACCTGCGCGGCGCCATTGTGGGCCATGGCGATATCGACATGCCTGAGGTATTCCGTGTGTTGAAACAATCAGGGTATGACGGATATATCTCGGTAGAATTTGAAGGCATGGAAGATTGCAAAACGGCCTCACGCATTGCCATGGATAACGTCCGCCGCCTATGGGAAGAGGCATAGGGCTGAGTAGTTGTTTTAAATGAATAAAATTGAATCAAATTCTAAAGAAGGCGTGAGTAACAGAGGGGAAGCTTGGAACTGTAGGAGCGTTAGTGACCGCCTTTGTCTGCGGATTTCAACCGCTAGAGCGGTCAATAAAAAAAATTTGCAGACAACAGCGGCCGAAAGTCCAAGCATTCACCGTCGTTACGGTAAGCCGAATATTATAATTTCCTGAGTCAATTCATATGAAAACGATGGAGGAATCAGCACTATGTCCAAATTGAAAGTCGCCGTTATCGGTGCCGGATCCATATCCGATTGCCATTTGCAAGCCTATGCCAGTAACCCGGACGTTGAAATATACGCTATCTGTGACCTGAATGCAGAACGTGCCGCAGAAGTGGCGAAGCAATATAATGCCCCTCACGTGTTTACCGATTACAAGAAATTGCTCGCCCTGCCTGAGATTCATTCCGTCAGCATCTGCACATGGAACGACTCGCATGCCGAGATTAGCATTGCTGCTCTCGACGCGGGCAAAAACGTATTATGTGAGAAACCACTCTGCCAAACGGTGGAGGATGCGCTCGAAGTAGAGAAGGCCGTTCATCGCAGCGGAAAGCTGCTGCAGGTCGGTTTTGTTCGCCGCTATAGCGACAATGCACAGATTCTGAAGAAGTTTATCGACGAGGGTGAACTGGGCGAGATCTATTATGCCAAAGCCTCCAGTCTGCGTCGTCTGGGCAATCCGGGTGGCTGGTTCTCGGATATCAACCGCTCCGGCGGCGGCCCGCTGATCGATATCGGGGTGCATGTGATCGATATCTGCTGGTATCTGATGGGCAGACCGAAGGTAAAGTCCGTCTCCGCTAACGTCTCTAACCGGTTGGGGAACCGCTCGAACATTAACAATCTGTCGTTCTACAAAGCAGCGGACTATGATGCAAATCAGAACACTGTTGAAGACATGGCGAATGCCCTGATTCGTTTTGAGAACGGCGCTAGCCTGCTCGTGGATGTCAGCTTTACACTTCATGCCAAAGCGGATGAGACCTCGGTCAAACTATATGGCGACAAAGGCGGTGCCGAGTTGGAGCCGGAGATTTCGATCATCGGTGAGAAATTCAATACTATTTTGAACATGACGCCGCAGGTAGATTTCAAATCTTTCGACTTTATGGGATCATTCCGCAATGAAATTAACCATTTTATCGACAGCACGCAGGGACGCAAAGAAACACTTAGCCCAGTCGAAGACGGCGTCGAGGTAATGAAGATGCTCTGCGCCATCTACGAATCAGCACGCCAAGGCCGCGAAATCATGCTGTAAAAGGAGCATTGCAATACGGAGATATTGACTACGTCCCCGAATAGTTACACGAACCGTTTACGCCAAAACGGAAGGTACAGAACCAATCCGAAGCAGCATAGCTAAAAGTTTCGGAAGATCCTACCACACTAAAAATGACAGGATTTAGATGTCCTTCTTAGTTGAATTAAACGTTTACACGATAACGGAGAGGGCAGAAGAAATCTGAAGAAGCGAAGCGCTCGCCTTTATCCCCGGATTTTCCCTCCAGGGAAATAATCATAAAATCTGGGGGTAACAGCGATCGGAAGATTATTCTGACCGCGCAGTGGCCGAGTGTAAACCTATGTGTTCAGCGTTTGACAATGAAATCCTAAGGAGATGAAACAGGATGAGCGAAACCAAAGAAACCGTACTGGAGCAGGAAGAACAGATCGTGGAAGCCGGCGTGCACAATTTTAGCAAAGAGGATGAATGGATCAAACCGGAAGATCCGCTGCTGAATGAGCGGCTGGAGTGGTTCAAGGATCAGAAGCTGGGGTTGATGATGCACTGGGGGCCGTATTCCCAGCTTGGTCTCGTAGAGTCTTGGGCGCTGAGCGACGAGGATGGCGATTGGTCGCGCGATGACATCGACTGGACGGATGACATGGAAGACTTCAAGCGGGAATATTTCGATCTGAACAAAACTTTCAATCCGATTCGTTTCCAGCCCGAGGAATGGGCACAGATGGCGGCAGATAGCGGGTTTAAATACTTCCTGTTCACCACCAAGCACCATGACGGTTTCTGCATGTGGGATACCAAGACGACGGATTACCGGATTACGGGCAAGGACACGCCTTTTCATACCCATAAGTATGCGGACATCTGTCGAGCGCTGTTTGACGCTTTTCGGGCCAAAGGACTGGGTATCTCAGCGTACTTCTCCAAAGCGGACTGGCATACCCCTTATTACTGGGCACCGGGCATGGAGCGTGGACGTCATATGTGGCGCGGCCCGTCGTATGATCCCCATAAGTATCCGTGGCTGTGGGAGAAATTCGTGGAGTTCACACATGAGCAGATCATGGAGCTGCTGACGAATTACGGGCGAATCGAATGTCTGTGGCTGGATGCTGGATGGGTGCGCGAAGGTCGTCATGGTCAGGATATCAGGCTGGGAGAAGTCGTGGAACGGGCGCGTCAGACCACACAACCTTGGCTTCTGTCTGCAGATCGCACCGTGGGTGGGCCGTATGAGAATATCGTTACCCCCGAGCAGACCATACCGGAACATCCGATGAACATTCCATGGGAGAGCTGTATTACCGTGGGGAACTCCTTTGCCTTCGGATTCGATGATCAGTATAAAACGGGAAGACAGCTGGCACATATTCTACTCGAAGTTGTATCCAAAGGTGGTAACCTGGCGCTGAATGTAGGACCACAACCCGATGGGCGTCTGCCAAAAGGGGCAATTCGAGGCATCAAGGGCCTCGGTGAATGGTTGGGTACTCATGGAGAAGGCGTCTATGGAACCCGGATCTGCGGGCCATATTTTACGAAAGATTGGGCTTTCACACAGAAAGAAGAGATCAACACCGTATATGCCTTCCGTATATACCGAAACGAGAATGAGACCGTACAACCACAGTTGGTCATTCCTTATCTGGAAAAGGTAGAGCGGATCGAACTTGTCGGTAGCGATGACGTACTTTCGTATCGGCAGACGGAAGACGGACTTCTCGTGGAACTGTCCCAATCCGCTGCAACCAGTGGTACACCCATCACACATACGTTCAGGCTAGTCACAAGCGCATAGAACGCCATGTCAATTCCGGGGGAGATATAACCACCTCCGGGATTTTTATATTCATACATAAGGGACACAATTCCCAATAGAAACGGCTCGCAATCGCTTGTCACACAAGGGTTTGTGGAATAAAGAGAAGTCGGAGAAAATTGCAAATTGATAAAAGTTTATCGGGCGATGTACTATCAAATCAAGAAAGCGCTACCTGATATGAATGTTTACATCATCTATGTTGAACAAGGAACTAAGAACAGAAAAAAGGATGTTTAAGGGATGTAAATGTAATGTATTATTACACTTGAGGTGTAGAAGGAGTGACGCATATGAGTCGAGCTACGGAAAGCATACCCGCCAAGATGGAACTCCAACAGAGGAAACATGTGGAGCCCAAGCGGCAGCATCCATTCATCAAAAGCCTCAAGAAACACTGGGAGCTCTACCTGCTCGTGTTGCCCCCGGTGTTGTATCTGTTGATCTTCAAGTACATCCCTATGGTGGGTGTCCAGATCGCCTTCAAGGACTTCAGTGTAGTCAAAGGAATCTGGGGAAGCCCGTGGGTCGGATTCAAACACTTTGAGGCCTTCTTCCAATCTCCAAACTTCTGGCTTTTAATCAAAAACACGATAGGTATCAGCTTTTATTCCTTAATCGCCGGTTTCCCTATTCCCATCTTGCTGGCGCTGGCGCTGAATGAGATTCGAACGGGTTACTTCAAGAAGACCGTGCAGATGGTCACCTACGCTCCGCATTTTATCTCCACGGTTGTTATGGTATCCATTATCATTCTAATGCTCTCCCCGCATGTGGGCGTAGTAGACAAGCTGTTCACACTGCTCGGCTTCCCGATGACCAACTTCATGGGCATCCCGGAATACTTCAAATCGATCTATGTCTGGTCCGGAGTATGGCAGGGCATGGGATATTCATCAATCATATACATTGCCGCCCTTGCTGGTGTTGATCCATCTCTCTATGAAGCAGCAAAGATGGACGGCGCATCAAGGCTTCGTAAAATATGGCACATCGACCTCCCATCGCTCGTTCCAGTCACCGTTATCATGCTGATTCTGAGTCTGGGCAGCATTATGGGCGTGGGCTTTGAGAAAATATACCTGATGCAGAATCCGCTCAACACAAGCGCTTCGGAGGTCATCTCCACGTATGTGTACAAGGTGGGTCTGATCGGAGCGAATTTCAGTTTCTCCTCGGCAGTAGGGTTCTTCAACTCCATTATCAACCTGATCCTGCTGGTTATCGTCAACGGCATATCGCGCAAAGTTTCCCAGAACAGCTTGTGGTAAAGGAGGAGCTTATCCATGTTCAACCTGATTAATCGTAACCGGATCAAGGACCCGCTCGGTGACCGCATTTTCATGACATTCAACTACATCTTTCTGTTCGCCATACTGCTAACGGTGTTTTACCCGCTTTTGTATATCATCAGTTCTTCGTTTAGCTCTTCACGAGCCGTGACATCCGGTCAGGTGTGGCTGTTCCCGGTAGACTTTAACATCAAGGCGTACATCTCCATTTTCAAAAGCCAACAGCTTATGCTCGGTTTCTATAACACGATCATTTACACCGTGGTGGGTACGTTCATTAACGTAGTGCTGACCGTCATGCTGGCATATCCTTTGTCACGCAAATCGTTCTATGGACGAGGGGCCATCATTATTTTCATGATGATTACGATGTTTTTTGATGGTGGTCTGATTCCCACCTACCTCTTGATGAAGGACTTGCACCTGCTCGATACACGCTGGGCGATGTGGCTGCCCGGGGCGCTCGCGGTGTTCCAAGTCATCGTGGCAAGGACTTTCTTCCAATCTTCCATCCCGGAAGAGCTTGGCGAGGCCGCGGAAATGGACGGTTGCCGGGATATTCGGTATCTGATCAGCGTGGTTCTTCCCTTATCGAAGCCTATTCTAGCGGTCATGACACTGATGTATGCCGTAGGTCACTGGAATGCGTACTTTGATGCACTGATCTACCTGCGTTCCGAGAAGTTGTTCCCTTTGCAATACGTGCTTCGCAATCTGCTTATCCTGAACGCGGCTGATCCGGCGATGCTTGCCAATACCAGCCAACAGATGCGGGACCAAGGGTTCGAGCAGGTGTTGAAATATGCACTGATTGTTGTCGCGAGCATTCCAATTCTGATCATGTATCCATTTGTACAGAAGCATTTTGTGAAAGGGGTCATGGTTGGTTCCCTCAAAGGTTAATCCTAGTGAGTTAAGCCCGGTTGCCTTTTGAAAGGAGGTGGAAGGAACACGCCGGCTTCCGGGAGCGATTTTATACACGTGCAGTACAAGTCAATAATTTGCCGTTATGAACAAAAAGGAGGAGTCAGATTGAGAAAATCTTGGATTTCGATGTTGTTTCTGGTCTTTGCTTCGATGGCTTTGTTGTCCGCATGCAGTTCATCCGAGGAATCGGGTGGAAGTAGCGACGGTAGCGGGGAGAGCGGTGGTCCTGTAACCATGACCCTCTTTGCTCCGCAAGGCAAAGCGTCCATGGAAGAGAATGAATTCACCCAATTTATCGAAGACAAGTTCGACGTTACCCTAAAATGGGATCTGGCCCCAACAGACGCTTTGCAGGATCGCAGACAATTGCTGCTGGCTAGTGGTGATTATCCGGAAGTATTTCTTCACGGCAAGTTCACCACCTCAGACCTTCAAACCTATGGAAAACAGGGCGTGTTCCTTCCGCTACAAGATCTAATTCAGAAGTATGGTCCGAATCTGACCAAGATTATGGAAGAGAAACCTTACTTCAAAGAAGCCATCACGGCACCGGACGGCAACATTTATGCGCTGCCTATCTTCAATGAATGTTACCACTGTACGTATGCACAGAAATACTGGATCAACACGGAGTGGCTTGATAATTTGGGCCTGAAAATGCCAACCACAACTGATGAACTGTATACCGTTCTGAAGGCGTTTAAGACACAAGATCCAAACGGTAACGGGAAAGCGGACGAGATTCCACTTACAGGCGCACCGAACAAGTATGTATGGAATGGCAACATTGATGCCTACCTGATGAATAGTTTTATATACAATGATAACGACAAATACCTGATCGTGAACGATGGCAAGGTGAGTTTTGCCGCCAATCAGGAAGGCTGGAAGAAAGGGCTGGAGTACATGAACAAGCTCTATGCAGATGGCCTGATTGACCCGGCTTCCTTTACACAGAACGATCAGGCGATAGGACAGCTGGGGAACAAGGAAGGCGACGAAGTGGTCGGCTCCATTACAACAGCGCTGGTCAGTTATCTCGTGAATACTTATGACAAAGACATCACCCGTCACCAACACTGGGAGATCGTTCCTCCATTGAAAGGACCAGATGGAGTGCATACGACAGGCGCTACACAGAGCGTAGGTGAGTTTGAGTTTGCCATCACCAACAAAGCGACAGAAGCACAACAAATTGCCGCCATCAAAATTGTAGACTACATGTTCAGTGAGGAAGGTGCGCTGTACGCGGAGTATGGCCCAACCGAAGGCAAGGGCTGGAAGAAGGCAGATGCCGATGAGAAAAACATCAATGGCGAGCCGGCCAAATACAGCTACTACAACCTGCCTGAGCGTGATCCAAACGTTGTTGTGAACGAGAGTTGGTCACAGATCGGAGCCCATGACTTGTCCAACACGTTCCGTAATCTGTTTGCCGAAGGACAGAACCCTTTAGAGGCAGAGGGTTATGGTACACGTCTGGCTCAAGCTACCAATGTGTATGAACCTTATGCACCCAAAGAAGTATACCCTGCGAACGTATTTATTCGTCCAGAGGATACCGAATCAGCAGCACAACTGACTACAGCCATTAAGGATTATGTGCAGACGAATATGGCACAGTTCATTATTGGCAGCAAGAGCATTGATAAGGAATGGGATTCGTATGTCAAAGGCTTTGATGGTCTCGGACTGAGTAATTACCTTGAGATCTACCAGCGTGCCATTGAGAAAAATCAATAATAGAAGGATTCAATATAGAGGCTGTCCCGTCTGTCACCCGTGACCGGGACGGTCTTCTCCTATGACAACCCCACGTCATCCGATATAATGTACTGAATATTTATGGGAAATTAGCGATCAGCACAGGTGTTTGTCGTCATTCAGCATGAACAGTAACGGTGGGGGGATCTCGGAGATGAACAACAATTGGTTTAGGCGTTTGCTGTTATCGTATCTGCCTGTTTTCTTTATTGTGACGACCATTCTATTTTTTATTTTCTTCCAGGTATTCAATGAACAGAACCGTAGGGAAGCACTCAAGGCCAATGAATTCCTAGCATCACAGGTAACGCAATATCTGGACAACTCCTTGCGTTCCATTGATTTCAAGGTACTGCGTGAGATTTTGACCAACCCTAACTTGAAGAATTATTTCTCGGTATCTGGCAGCGAAGATGTGTATGCCGGCATTCAGGCGGTCCAGGTGGTTGATGAATTGAAAATAGAGTATCCGCTGATTGATTCGATTTATCTCGTTCGATACGGGGATGGCACGGTCTTCAGTAACGGGAAGGCTGTTCCGATTGAAGAGTTCCCGGATGCAGACTTTATTGCAGATAGCCGGTCAAGGGATGAACAGAAGTGGGCAGGAGCACGAGCGTTCAAGGCTTTTCCTTCACAAGCGACGGAGCAGGTGATTACGATTGTGCGAAGTGTAGGAAACGGCAAAGGACTTGTGGTGACAAATGTGGACCTGAGTACCCTGAGAAAATCCATTATGCAGATGTATGATCCGGAATTTACGTTTGTGAACATCTTCAACCGTTCGGGCGGCAATCTGTGGGATAGCAGCATGCCAGGAGGGGTCGCAGCTTCTACTAAAACCACGTCGGGAGAAGTCTTCTCCGAATTTACGTCGAGTTATAGTGGTTGGAAGGTGCAGACAGGTCTCAACAATGGAAAAATCGTCAAGTGGACTCTGCAATTTTATAATATCTGGTTTGCCTTTGCGATAGTGGTTGTGTTGATCGGTGTGGTGTGGGTGATCTATGTGACCCGTAGAAATTACAAGCCGATTCAGCAGATTGTCACGTTAATTCAGACCGTCTCTTCACAGAAACAATCTGGACTGAACTATGGCAAGGAGAATGAGTTCCGATTCATCCATACAACACTGGAACGCATGATTGATCAGACGAGACAATATCAGGAGGAGCATGAAGAGAATCTGATTTTGCAGAAAAAAATGTTTTTTCAGGAGTTGCTGGAGGGCACACGAGACTTTACGAGCACGGAGCTGACAGCGGAGATGAAGAAGTTCAAACTGCCTGAGCTGGAGCATCGTTGGGCCGTCATGGTAATTGAAATGGATCGGTATGATACATTTGTGACGGAGTATCATCATCAGGACCAATCCCTCCTGAAATTTGTGTTATCCAGTATTCTGCAAGAGAGTGCACGCCATGAAGGGACGGAAGTATGGGCTGAATGGATCTCCGATCAGCGTCTGTACGCCATCCTCTGGATTCCGGAAATGGAACAAGCTGAGGAGACTGAACATCGATTGCTTGCTGGTTATCTGGACAGAATCGATCAGTATCTGAACTTCACCGTGACCATTGGTGTTGGTCGGGTTGCTGTCGATATTCGGGGGCTGAGAGCTTCATTGAAAGAAGCCGTGCACGCGCTGGAGTACAAGGCTGTACTGGGGATAAATCGTATCATTCCGTGTAGCGATGTGCCGAATTCGACCAATGATGTGTATGAGTTCCTGAAAACCATCTCACTGTTGGTACAGGCGATGCGTTTATCGGACGATGTCTGGGAAAAGCATTTTGAAAGACTCTTTGAACAAATCAGTGAGTCCGTTCTATCCCGGCAGGAGATTATGAATACGATCCAACTGTTATTTCAACATTACAATCGGGAATTCGCCGAACTTCCACGGGAGTATCAGGAGTCATGGGCTGCTATATTCACCCCACTTCTCCCAAGGCTTGAAGGCTGGGAGACGTTAGACGATCTGCGTAAGCTGTGTTGGGAAGGGTTCAGGGAACTGGCGCTGCAGATGCAGACGCTGCATTGTTCCCGAAAACACAGATCACATATTCTGGAGATTCGCAAATACATCGAAGAGCATTACAACAATCCTGATCTGTCACTGAACTACCTTAGTGATCTATTCGATATTAATCCGAAGTATCTGAGCAAGCTTTTCAAGGATGAGATTGGGGAGAAGTTTGTGGATCTGCTCATTAGTCATCGTATCGAAAAAGCCAAGCTGCTCATGCAGGAGACCGATAAGGCTATTCAGGAGATCAGTGAGGAAGTGGGATACACAAACTATAATTCCTTCAACCGGGCTTTCAAGAACGTGGTGGGTGTGGCACCAAGTGACTACCGCAAAGCCATGTGATGTAAGTGCACCCGCCTAACTAATTCCGAACGCATAAGGAGAATGTGCATATGGACTATAAAGATGCTTCGCTTCCCATTCAGGAGCGGGTTCAGGATCTGATCGGACGGATGACAACGGAAGAGAAGATTGGACAACTCATTCAGCCGATGGGATGGAAGACGTATGATAAAGCAGCTGATGGTACAGTACAGGTGACGGAAGAGTTCAAAGCGGACATGGAACAGGGCGGTGTTGGTTCTCTGTATGGTGTGCTTCGGGCCGATCCATGGACGGAAGTGACACTTGAAACGGGGCTTACTCCACGGCAGGGAGCCGTTGCCACGAATGTCATTCAGCAGTATGCCATGGAGCATTCCCGGCTGGGCATTCCCATTTTGTTCGGAGAAGAATGTTCCCACGGGCATATGGCGATCGGGGCAACAGTTTTTCCGGTACCGTTAATGGTGGGCAGCACATGGAATATGGAGTTATACCGCAAGATGTGTGAAGCCATAGCTGTGGAGACCCGGAGCCAGGGGGGAGCGGCAACGTATTCCCCGGTGCTTGATGTCGTACGTGACCCGAGATGGGGACGGACGGAGGAATGTTTTGCCGAAGATCCATACCTAATCGGTGAATTTGCAGTAGAAGCGATGAAGGGACTACAGGGTGATCGCCTCGATTCCAACCAGACGATTGTCGCGACACTCAAGCATTTTGCGGCTTATGGCAGCTCGGAGGGTGGGCGTAATGCAGCACCTGTGCATATGGGATTACGTGAATTACATGAAATAGATCTGTTGCCGTTCAAAAAAGCAGTGGAAGCCGGGGCTTGCTCCGTGATGACCGCCTATAACGAGATTGATGGCGTACCTTGCACATCCAGTACGTATCTGCTGAATAACCTTCTGCGTGAGCAGTGGGGTTTTGATGGGTTTGTGATTACTGATTTTGGTGCCATTCAGATGCTGGTCCATGGACATAACACCGCTGAGAACGGGGAGCAGGCTGTAGCACAGTCCCTTCAGGCAGGGGTAGACATGGAGATGTCCGGGTACATGTATCGCAAACATCTCGCTCAGGCGTTGGAGCAGGGACTGATCGAAGAGAAGGATCTGGACTTGGCTGTGTGGCGGGTGCTGGAGATGAAATTCAGACTTGGGTTATTTGAACAACCTTTCGTTGATCCAGAGTTTGCAGAGCGGGTTATCGGATGTGAAGACCACAATCAGCTGGCGAGGGAAGTTGCACAAGAGGGGATTGTTTTACTGAAAAATGAGGGGGATACCCTTCCGCTTGCCAAAACAGGTACGAAGCTAGCTGTTATTGGTCCGAACGCGAACCATATCTATAACCAGCTTGGGGACTATACCTCGCCACAGCCGAGAGAACAGATTGTCACCGTACTGGATGGTATTACGCGCAAGCTTGGCGCGGATTCGGGCCAGGTGCTGTACGCACCTGGCTGCCGGATTAAAGGCGATTCCAGAGAGGGCTTTGCACAAGCGCTCGCCTGTGCAGAACAGGCGGATGTCATCGTGATGGTGATGGGTGGTTCCAGCGCCCGCGATTTTGGTGAAGGTACGATCGATTTGCGGACAGGTGCTTCAGTGGTGACCGATGATCCATGGAACGACATGGAGTGTGGTGAGGGCATTGACCGGGCTTCCCTGAATCTCATGGGTGTTCAATTGGAGATGGTACAGGAGGTACATAAGTTGGGGAAACCCGTTATCGTCGTGTATATTAACGGCCGCCCCATTGCTGAACCTTGGATTGATGAGCATGTCCATGCGATTGTGGAAGCGTGGTACCCCGGGCAGGAAGGCGGTAACGCGATTGCAGATATTTTGTTTGGCGATGTGAATCCATCGGGTCGCCTTACGGTTTCCATTCCCAAGCATGTTGGACAACTTCCGGTCTATTATCATGCCAAACGCACTCGTGGCAAGCGGTATCTGGAGATGGATCTGGCGCCGCAGTATCCGTTTGGATATGGACTGAGCTACACCGAATTCAAATACGAGAATGTAAGAGTAATACCAGACGTAATTGGGCCAGAAGATGAAGCGCAGGTGATGGTTGAAGTCACCAATACCGGAGCGGTATCGGGAAGCGAGGTTGTACAGTTGTACATCACGGATATGTCGGCTTCGGTCACCCGGGCTGAAATGTCACTTAAGGGTTTTCGTAAAATCCATCTGGAGCCAGGACAGACTCATACCGTTACGTTCCCTGTGCAAAAAGAACATCTCGCACTGATCGACTCCCGTCTCCAGTCTGTCGTAGAACCGGGTGAATTCAGGCTCATGGTTGGCCGTAATTCCACAGATTGGACCGCTTGCAGTCTGCAGATCCAGAAGGTGGGGGTGGAGGTATGATTCGAATTCAGCGATTCATCGAAGATCTGAAACAGCGGCAATGGCTGGATACGATCGAGCTTCCAGTGTGGGAGATGCAGAGGGCCAGATACATTCGGCCAGGGGAATACGAGTACGAGCAGGCACATGAAAATAAAGATGAGCAGGCAAACAAGGCCATGCAAAACTTGAATCCGCTGAACAGCGTACACGGAACGACGTATTTTCTGCGCAAACGTGTGGAGATTCCGGCGGAATGGCAAGATCAGGCTATTGGTCTGATCTTCGATGCCGGAGGAGAAGGGCTGTTGAAGGTGAATGGCATGCCTTATCATGGACTGGATCGGAATCACTGGTTCGTACCCCTTCCGAGGAGTCGTGTTGGCAATACACCGCAGTTGGAGATTGAACTCTATGATCCGATTCCAGAGCCGCATGATCCACTCAACCGACAAGCTGTTATTCAGCCGCCTATTCAGGGCATTCGGGCAGCATTGGTTCATATTAATCAGCCACTGCAGAGCCTGATGTACAGCGTTACGGTACTCGCCGAGTCGCTCCGGGCATATAACGAGAAGGAGCCCAAGCGGATGGCACTTGTTCAGGCCATTCATCAGGTGATGGATGACATGTACAATGACCCGGAACGCTGGAGTGATGCAGCCTGGATACAGAACTTCGAATATGGGTTAGCACAGTCGGTACAGCAGGAAGACCCGGAGGAATATCGAAGTGGCTTCATGCATCTGGTTGGACAATCCCACATTGATATTGCCTGGCTGTGGCCTGTACGTGAGACGGTTCGCAAGTCCAGTCGCACGTTTTCGACCATGTGTACCTTGATGGACACGTACCCGGATTTTGTGTATTCCCAGAGCCAGCCGCAGTTGTATGCCTTCGTGAAGGATCATTACCCGGAGTTGTACGAGCGAGTTAAAGCCCGTATTGCCGAAGGCCGCTGGGAGTTGGTTGGAGGCATGTGGGTGGAGCCGGATCTGAATATTCCGAGTGGTGAGTCATTGGTTCGGCAAATTCTGTATGGGCAGAACTTCTACCAGGCGGAGTTTGGCAAACGCTCCAACATTGAGTGGCTGCCAGATACCTTTGGTTACTGTGCTTCCTTGCCGCAGATGCTGAAGCTCGCCAATATTCCTTATTTTATGACCACCAAGCTGAATTGGAATGATACCAATGCGTTTCCGTATGACCTCTTCGACTGGGTAGGCATAGATGGCACTTCCGTGCTGGCATATCTGAATCATGGGGTGAATGAACATACGCGTCCCAAAGATGTGGATGAACATTGGCAATCATATAAACAAAAGGATGTGCACCCTGAGCAAATGTTGCTTTACGGACATGGCGATGGTGGTGGCGGCGTGACGAATGAGATGGTGGAGTTTGCGGAGCGATCCCACTTGATGGTGGGACAGCCGATCAGCAAATTCAGCACAGCAGGGGCTTTTTTTGAAGATATATCGTTAAATAACCCGACGTTGCCAAAGTGGCACGGGGACTTGTACCTGGAGCTGCATCGCGGAACCTATACGACCCATGCAAGGAACAAACGTAGCAACCGTAAGGCAGAGGTATTGTACCGGGAAGCGGATATCTGGGGGCAATTTGCCGGAGCTTGCGCCGCACACACGAAGAATGATCTGGATGAAGGCTGGAAGCTGATCATGCTCAACCAATTCCATGACATTATTCCGGGAACGTCGATTCCAGAAGTTTACGTAACGTCCACCGAGGAGTACACGAAAGTATTTGCACTGGGTACATCCGCACTGCGGGAAACGCTGGATACCCTTGCGGAGAACATTGCAACAGATGAAGTCGATGGTCTTCCTTACATTATATTCAACAGCCTCGGCTGGAAACGCGGAGAAAATATCACCATTACAGGGGATGCTCACCTCGCCAGGATGGCAGCATTCGATCGTGAAGGTAACCGTCTGGCCTGTGATCTCGAACAAAAGGAAGACAAGTATACACTGCTCGTGCATGTTCCGTCGATTCCTGCTTTTGGGTATACAACGATATGGCTACGAGAGGCACCGGATGTTATCCTTCCATTAAGGGAAGAAGAACTTTTCCCTTCCACGTGGGAAACGGAATTTTACACGCTTGAGTTCAATGACTTGGGAGAGATTACCCGATGGTATGACAAAACGGTAGGACGCGACTGGCTGAAGCCCGGTGATCGGGCGAATGAGTGGCAGTTTTTCCATGACAAACCGACGTATTGGGATGCTTGGGATATCGATCCACGATTTGAATCCCAGCGCGCAGGTGCGGTGCAGTTGATCTCCAGAGAGGTTGTACAGCACGGGGCTACGCGAGATGTACTGCGTTTTGTCTGGAAGCTGAATCAATCGGAGATCAGTCAGGATATCATTTTGCATCGTTACCAGCGGCGTGTTGATTTCCATACAAAAGTGAACTGGAATGAGAGCCATAAGCTGCTCAAGGTGGCATTTCCGGTGGATCTGGTGGCAGCCAAAGCAGCCTATGAAATCCCGTTTGGAGCGCTGGAGCGTCCAACTCATAACAACACCAGCTGGGAGCAGGCGCAGTTCGAGGTCTGCGGGCATCGCTGGGCGGATATCTCGGAGAGCAACAGTGGTGTGAGTTTGCTGAATGATTGCAAGTACGGGTATGACATCAAGGATCGGATGATCCGCCTGTCCCTGCTTCGTGCCCCGAAATGGCCGGATGAATATGCCGATCAAGGCGATCATGAATTCACGTATTCGATCCTGCCCCACCAGGGAGATTGGCGACAAGCTGCCGTCGTTCGCCGGGCGATGGAGCTGAATCATCCGGTGGAGGTTGTGACAGCGAATCCGTCTTCGGGTCACTTGCCAGCTGAACACGCTTGGGTTCAGTTCCACAGTGAGCATGTCATTCTGGATGCAATTAAGGCTGCGGAAGACGGCTCGGGAACGGTGCTGCGTTTCTACGAATCATCAGGAGGTCGGGAAACGGTGCAGGTTCAGTGGGCTGAAAAGGAAATCAAAGCGTCCATCATTAATCTGCTGGAGGATGAGATCCATCCGTTGGCTTGTCCGAACGGCACATTCGAACTGACCTTTAAACCGTATGAGATCAAGTCGGTGAAACTTGTTGATATCAGTAATGAGTCGAACCTTACATTTACATGAGAATGTAGAGTTAATCATTCAATCACGGGAGGTATGACATGAAATTAACGAATAAGATTGGTGTCATCGTGGATAGCTTTGGCGTAGGTGTACGGGAAGGGTTGAACAAAGCCAAAGACGTAGGTGCAGAAGGTGTGCAGATCTATGCCGTCAAGGGAGAGATGGACCCCGAAAATTTGTCGCCTGCGGCTCGCAAAGAGTTAAAGAGTTATATCGATTCTCTGGGTCTCGACATTTCAGCATTGGTCGGTGATCTGGGAGGACATGGGTTTCAGGTCAAGGAAGATAATCCTTGGAAAGTGGAGAAGTCGAAGCGGATCGTGGATCTCGCTTTGGATCTGGGCACCAACATCGTCACAACACATATCGGCATTGTTCCACATGACCCTTCATCGGAAGTTTATGCTACGCTGCATGCTGCTTGTGAGGAACTGGGCCAATACGCCAAGAGTGTTGGTGCGTACTTTGCCATTGAGACAGGACCGGAAACGGCTGCTGACTTAAAAGGATTCCTGGATACGCTGTCGACCAACGGAGTATCGGTGAATTTTGATCCGGCGAATATGGTGATGGTGACCGGAGATGATCCGGCGCGGGGCGTTCATCTGCTCAAGGATTACATCGTACATACCCATGTGAAGGATGGTGTGCGGCTGAAGGAAGTTGACCCACGAGACGTATACGGAGCGGTCGGTTATGCCCCTATGGATCACGATAAAATTGCCGAGATGGTCTCTTCCGGAACATTCTTCCGTGAGGTGCCTCTGGGCGAGGGTGGCGTTGATTTTGACGGATACTTTGCAGCGCTTCAGGAGATTGGATACACCGGTTATCTGACGATTGAACGTGAGGTTGGTCATCAGCCGGAGCAGGACATTCGCAAGGCGGTTCAATTTATCCAACAATATCGATAGGGAGCTGAGCAGATGAAAGTGGGCCTGAGCACGTATAGTTTGTTGAACGATTTGAATTCGGGTGAGATGACGGTGCTGGATGTGATCGACTGGATTGCGGCGAACGGCGGCGAGCATATGGAGATGGTTCCTTACGGTTATACCGTGGAGGATAATCACGATCTAGCGGATGCGATTCGGGAACGGGCAGCGTCTGCGGGTATTGAACTGTCCAACTACTCGATGCCAGCGAATTTCGTGCAGGAGACGGAAGAGGCGTTTGCAGAAGAGATGGCTCGGGTCAAAAGACATGTGGATGTCGTTCACCGGATGGGTGTAAAACATATGCGTCATGACGTCACGGCGTTTACCCTGCCGAAAGAGAAGATGACCATTGCCTGGTTCGAGGAACATCTGCCGCTGATGGTGCGGGGAAGCCAGATTATTGCGGATTATGCTGCGCAGTTTGGTATCACCACTACCATTGAAAATCACGGCTTCAGTGTACAGGCGAGTGATCGGGTGCAGCGTGTTCTGCATGCTGTAGATCGTCCGAACTTCAAAACAACACTCGATATTGGCAACTTCATGTGCGTGGATGAGAATCCGATTATCGGTGTCATGAAAAATCTGCCGTACGCTTCTCTGGTCCACTTCAAAGATTTCTACTTCCGTCCTTATGATGAGCATCCGGGTGAGGGTGAATGGTTCACCACAGCCTACGGCAACTTCCTGCGTGGGGCCATCGTTGGACAAGGTGACATTCCAATTCGTAAAATTGTAAAGCTGATCAAAGACTTCGGTTATGATGGTCACATTACGGTGGAGTTCGAAGGCATGGAGGAATGTAAGTCCGCATCCAAAATCGCCATGGACAACCTGCGTCGCTTCTGGGAAGAGGCGTAACGAAGCATAAAGAAGGAATGGATCAAGGGCCACTTTTCGAAGTGGCCCTTATTGTTGATCATCAGGATTCTGGACTGCCCATCGATCCAGGATCATTTCGATGTAACGCATGGTTTCCGTTGTCATACCATATACACGAGCTGACTGATCATCCTCTGGGGCGATATAATCCCAATATTTTTCTGCCAATTCTGCATTCCCTTGAAAAGCCCTTTCAGCATAATCAGAGATTCGGATGGCCAGTAACCGAGAGGCTTCGGAATCCGGAGGTTCCATCTTGCATGCATGAACATCTTTAAGAATGTCAGCCCATTCCATGGATATTGAATTGTTCTGATTATTCAGAGGTAACGATTCCATTTCTTCAGGTGTAAAAACATCTCGACGGGACCTGCCTGGAGGCTGATCCAGTTCACGGATGAAACCCATCATCTCATCTAGGTTGATTCTACCGGAGGCTCTGATGGCATATATGGTTGAAAAAAGAAGATGCTCGACCTTGCTTAATCTCTCCTGTTGTTCCTTGACAACGGCCATTTGTTGTTCCAACGTATGATTCCATAAAGTGAGGGTACTCTCCGGCGCAGAGTGGGCAGCATCCTGATCGAGGAATTCTCCAATCTCATTCAATTTAAAATGCATTTTCTTCAGAATGGTAATCTGCTGAAGCCGTAAAATATCCTTTTCACCATATAAGCGATACTGATTGTTCTCATTACGGGCCGGTCGCAGTAAACCCAGCTTCTCATAATAATGCAGTGTTCGGATGGACACTCCGGTATGTTTGGATAGTTGTCCAACGGTATACAACAGGCAGATCCCTCCCTCATGATTTCTGTATTCTCCACCAGCGCCATGCATTGAGCACCGCCAGAATGATCCCACCGACGAAGATTATCATCATATACAAAATAAATATTTCGGCCAACCCGTTATCTTGCGCGGTATAGTTTAACAATGCGGGTCTATCACCTGGCATAACAACGAATCTGGCTACTTCCAGGTAAGCGACATGAAATCCGATGGAGGCCCATAAAGATCCGGTCAAACTGCGCAGAAGCTGTAACGTAATACCATAGGTCAAGAGCAAGATCATATAATCCAAGGTTATCCGGCTTCCGGCATCCATACCGACGAGCTCTTGCAATAGGCTGACACTCATCGGAACCAGCAGAAAGAGTATGATTTGAGTTACATAAGCGAAAAACACAGGAAGTCGCAGTCTGAAGCGTAATCCATCATAGACCATGCCTCGCATGGATAGTTCCTCTGGCAAAGCCTCATACAAGAAAGCAATACAACTATTAAGTACGACAGCAAGCAAGAACTCAGCTGAGAAGTGCCACTCCGTAATCGTAATCCAGTTGTTCATACTGGCTATCGCCAACCCGATGAAGGCCAGAGAAGTGGCAAATAATGCGCCAGAGAGCAAGTGAACTATGCTTTTTCCTGTCAGAGGAAGAAGAATGGACTTCATATGGAAGTGTCTTCGAATGATGAACAGTGCGGGTAAGACGATACTAATAATGACAACAGCTTGGGTGAGATGAACCATCCAATCAGCAGCACCAATAGTGCCGACAAGCTCCCCTGCGAGTGTAGCAAAAAACAAACCCAATGTCATCGTTAACCAACTCATTCCAATAATGGCTATTCCACTGCTGCGTCGTTTCTTGGTTACATGTTCAGGTGACATACTCATGCTAATCCCCTCCTGAAGCCAGTATAAACCCTCGAGTTAACGTCAGGGTCAAGCAGGGAATATGCCTATCAGAATATGGTTCTGCGCAAGGATTAAGTTACGAGCAGCACAAGTGTGGTATACTGGATATATTCAGCCTGATAATAACTGGCTATGGATAGGAGATGTCACTGATCTATGCAGGTATTCGAGGACTGGAATCAGAAAGTAAAGAGGACGTTTAATGCTACGAACCCAGAGGTAGTGTTGACGGTATCGGAAGCTGGAAGTTTGCTTGGTTTGACCAAAGACCAGATGAAACTGTACGTGGACAAGAACAAACTAACGAAGGTCCCGATCATGAGAAGTGTTCACCGATACCTCTTATTGAAAAGTGAAATAGATAACATCGTTCAAGCTCGATAATTTCATAGGATTGAACACAACCATTTTACCGATAGGATTCGGGAGAGTGGTCTTTTTTTTATCGGAAAGGGGACAGAATGTGCTGAATAAAGTGTCAGGTTGGTTCTATCAGCGGGTGAATTGGAAATGGGTTGTAGCTGCGGTTGTTGTTTTTGCCTGTTTTATTGCATTCATTCTGCCCTGGCAGGCGGCAAAGTCGGAGGAGGCCACAGGTGGTGGGCAGTCCCCGGATTCATCGTTTCTGTACACGGCGGATGATCTTTATCAGATGGCTGAGCAGTATGGAGAAGCAGGGCGAAGCGCCTATATTCAGGCACGGTTCACATTTGACCTCATATGGCCCTTGGCCTATCTGTCCCTCTTGGTTGTTCTGTTATCGATACTCTATCGCGTGCTTCCGATAAAGAGTCGCTGGCGTTGGGTGAATCTGATTCCGGTCTTAGGTTGGGCTATGGACATGCTTGAAAATATAGGTGCGTCCCTGATCATGTATCGTTATCCTGAACGTACACCTGTGCTTGCTGAACTCACTCCGATATGTACCCTGTTGAAATGGTGTCTGATCTATGCCAGTTTTGCAGCACTGGTTCCGGGTGTCTTGATCACGGTTCTCTACTATATACGCAGGCGCAAGAAGTAGTGGAGAGAGGGATGGATTAAGAATATGTTGGTAACCCTAATCGTGTAAAGGTCCGCAGAGATGAGTGTAGAAATATACGCTTGTCAAAGGACAACCTGTTCATATATACTCATGTCGCAAGTGGCGTGAATCGTATAAATTACATGAGCCCAAGGAGATGAAGAACGCATGTCGATCAGCTTGAATGTGTATCTGGTAACAGACGGTAATGGACGTGAAGCGGTAGAATTTTATCAAAAGGCATTTGGAGCCGAAGTGCTGGCGTTACAAACATTTGGCGACGGTCCATCTGACCCGAATCACCCGATCCCGCCAGAAGCGAAAGACCGTATTATGCATGCTTCTTTGCAGATTGGCAGCTCGGTATTAATGTTGTCTGATACGTTTCCAGGCATGCCGCACACTGTAGGTAATCATATTACGGTTACAGTGAACACGGATACGGCGGAAGAAGCCAAAGCGATTTTCAACCAACTGCAAGATGGTGGCGAAGTGAAAATGCCGATACAAGAAACGTTCTGGAGTCCAGCCTACGGTTCGGTTGTCGATAAGTTTGGCGTACAGTTTCAGATCAGTGCTACGCCGGGACAAGCTTAAGAGTGTACTCTTCGCTAATATAAACTTCAAATGGCAAAAACCTCCGCGGTCTGCTTTGAGCAGTTGTGGAGGTTTTTTTTGCTTTTTTGTAATGAATCGTGATTAATCTTCCTTGATTAATCTTCCTTCTGAATCTTGGAAGGATTGTTGATTTTATAGGGAACCGGGTTACGTGTCAGCTTCTTCTTGATAATTTTCGCTTCAAACGTAATGACATCGCCTACTTCCAGTTCTTGTTTCTTAACCGTGGCACTGTGGCTTGACCAGGCTTCCCCAACATCAATGACGTCTGGCTCCGTAATGGTAACTGCTTCATAGATGATGACTTCATCGTCATTGTCAGAGAAGTGATTCGGTACGGTGGTGAACTCTTTGACAACGGCACTCATCTTCACTTTACCTTCGGGCAGATCAATCTTGACGGTCTTGGCTTTGCTCACTGTTTTGGCTTTGGGTTTGGCTTCACTGGCTGCCCCAGACTGAGGTCCAACATACTCTTCTACTAACCCATCCGGATCACCCTTCAGCCCAGAGGAGAATTCATCTGTGTCCGTATCGTCCGAATCATCCAGATCCACCGGCATTTCATCCGGGTTTACCAGGGCATCTGGAGTTGGCGTAACATCAGCAGCGACTGGTGCGACTGTATCCGAAGTTGCCGATTCTGCGCTTCGGTCTGACCCGGCATTACTTATGCTTCTGGCGCTGTAACTGGACGCTTGCATTTCCTTCAGATAAGACGGGTGAATACAATGCTTTTGTCCATTATCCAGTTGAATAACAGCTGCCATGTGATCGACATATCCAATGATGGTACACGGCATGTTTAATCCGTTTCCTTTATAATAGAACGTTTTGAGTTTGGTTGCTTTACCGGAAAGCAAGCCCCACTCCTGACATTTCTCAATCAGCTCGTCTTCGTTATCCAGCGCAATAAAATCCTGCGGTTCAATCATAAATGCGTATGTCATATGGAATTTCCGCCCTTCCAATCCATTCTTCATGTTCATCGTTTCCAAATTACAACCAGTGTATCACAAATGAGCATTTTGCATAAATCGAAACGCTGAAATCTGTACTCGGAGATGAAGATTATCAACGCCTGCTCACAGAGGCCTATGCTATAATTTGATCAGAATATAGGGTGGGAAGGTTGCCTTGATATACATATTTCAGGAAGGGAAGATCTGCATGAAGAAAAAAGTAAATCATCAAGCCGTATGGCTTGCTATAGGAATGGCTATGGGAGTCAGTATTGGTACGGCTACGCAGCAGCTTGGACTCGGGATTGCTTTTGGCTTGGCGCTTGGCATTGTGATTGGTTCGGTGGTTAGCAAACGTGCAGGGTCAGACTCGGAACATATGCTCAGCGAACATGTCCGTGAATTGCACAAAACGGATGACTGGGAAGATGCACTTCATCGCTCGCAGGCTCATCCGGTCCTTATCCTGAAACACAGCACAACTTGTCCGACCAGTGCGAGAGCGTACAGAGAGTTTATGGCGTTTGTAGGCACCCATGCATCAGATCCCAAACAGCCTATGGATTACCGCATCGTCAAAGTGATTGAAAATCGCTCGTTGTCCCGCCATATTGCGGAAGAGACAGAGGTTCACCATGAGTCACCCCAGGTACTTCTGCTCGATCAGGGACTAGTCGTCAAGCATACCTCTCATGGCAAAATCACAAAAAAGAGATTACTGCAGTGGGCACAGAATCCATTTGGATGAAGTGTATGAGATAGGTTTACTTTAAAAATATCAAAAAAAATCATATCTTTGCACACGAACTTCGATTAAAATATAACTTGTCTTCATATTTATGAATCGGAGTGATCTATATGGAACAATATAAGTTCAAGTCGGAACATAGTCAGATGCTTGTTGATGCTATTGTTGAAGGATACCGCGAATATATTGATCACCGTAAAGATCGGAAGAGAAACATGAAGATTAGTTCAGCCTTTGCCTGGACAAAGGGAAATTTTATTGAGAGCAAAATCGCAGATTATTGCGGTGAACAAGGATTCACTCACAAGAAATCCAAAGCAGGTTTAACATGGGATTATCTCCAGTTCACACATGAAGAATCAAAAGTTCTGTTTCTGATAAAGAACGCAGCCTACTTTAATGAGAATAGTTTTTCCAGTGCCAAGCTACCTGCGGGCGTTGACAACAAAGGTGCTTTCCGTACCTATTTACACGATCTCTCCAAGATTAATAACGATCTGGAATTTTCTTTGATTCAACCACGCCGTAATGAACATGGTGAGTTGGAGAGGGTTGAGCAACTTTCTTTTCCAATCTCAGAGAGTCAGGTCAGCCGTGTGAAAGAAGAACTTGAACATCTTGCATCTACATATAATGAGTTTCATATACTCACTTATGCTATTGATGATGCATACCAAATTTCGAAGGTTCAGCATTATCTGCCTAATCCGCATGATAATATCGCTTATTTTATAGAAGATTTATCGGACCTCATCTCTGGTGCTGAACTGGATGATAGTGAACGGGAGGCGCTTACGCCTGATGTGGAAGATATCGTTGATCCGGCAGCTTATGATATTGAAATTTTGGAAGGAGAACAGCGGGGGTGATTCCCTGTGTCGTTCAGTAAGGAGGGAGCAGCATGTTCGTTGGTGAAAATTTGACCAATTTGCGGATCATGCATGGGTATTCGAGAAAACAGCTCTCCGAACAATTAGGTGTGACAGAACAAGCAGTCTGGCAATATGAAAATGCGTATACCTCTCCGAAGGTGCCAATTGTAAATGAGTTGAAACGCATTTTCAGTGTGAAAAGCAAGTATTTTTATACGAAAGATATGCTTACACAGCGTAATAACGCAGCCAACATTGATGTTATGAACATTGCCTATCGTTCGAAAGTGATGAATGTGATATCCAAGACACAGACAGAAGCAAAGCATGTAGAATATCTGGACACGTTCATTAATTATATTACCGCTCAGATCAGCCTTCCCACACTGAATATTATCCAATTGCGGGAAGAGGCAATTGAGTATATGAACCATACAGACGATGATCGTACGACTCAGATCCATTATGTTGCCCATCTTGCGAGACAACGGCTGAATATGGAGCCATCCACGAATGAGAACCTGATGTTCCGGATCGAAAAAAGTGGTGTATATGTTTTTGAAAAAGCGATTGGTGAAGAAATTGATGCGTACAGCCTTTGGACACGAAATGATCGTCCGTTTATCATACTGGGCAACATCAAACGTTCTGCGGTTCGTAGGAATTTCGATATTGCACATGAGCTTGGTCATTTGTTGCTTCATTATCGTCTTGAATTTGTCAATCTGGACCGAAAAGAACACAAATTGATTGAAAATGAAGCTAATCTGTTTGCGGGTGCATTTTTATTGCCAGAAGAAGAGTTTTCATCGGACATGAATGATATCACTTATAAGACGAATCCCGATCAATATCTTGACTTGAAAAATAAATGGAAGACTTCCCTACAAGTGCTGGGATACAGAGCAGCACATCTAGGAATGATGGAAGCTAAAGATCATCGTAATTTCTATGCGGCGATGCACCGAAGAGGATATCTGGAAAAGGAGCCTTTCGACAGGGAGATTCCACTTCAAAAGCCGATGCGAATTAAAACCATTATTGACCTGCTTTCCAATAAAGGTCTTGTGGATATTCGTTATATGATTGAGGAGGATTGGAAAGCGGAAACTTCCTTCTTTCATCATATGACAGGAATAAACACCGACTTTTTTAACAAGTACATGACGAAGAAGCCACAAACTAGTATTCAAAATGTTAGGGAAATGCCTACACGCAGTTCTTGAAATGACGGGTAGGTAATAGATTGACACGTAATGGAGTGCTCCGTATAAAAATGATGATAGACCCGTTCTTTTCAGCCCATTGCTGAGGAGATCGGGTCTTTTTTACGCTTTTTTTACACCTGTGGAGGTATTTCTTTACCCCTTTTTTACAGCGTTTCGTATTACGATTTTACATGTAGCAGGTGCAGAGAACGGTAGAGAGAGGGAGGAAGGGCGCATGGTAAATGATGCCACGATGATTGGATTGGTGGTGCTGCTGTTTGGGGTATTTTGGGGATTCTTGAAATTCTGCGAGAAGGCTTGAGGGTAGAGAGGGGGAAGCCAGATGATTGTCATCGGCATGATTGTGCTCGCACTGGTGATTTATCTCGGTTATGTGCTGGTGAAGCCGGAGAAATTCTGATGCTGGCGATGTGCGTAATACGGGAACAAGGGAACGTCGAATAGGGAGGAAATGCGGATATGGGTATCGGTGTAGTGCAAGTAGCAGTGACGCTACTGATCATCCTGCTGTTGGTTAAACCGGTGGGGAAATATGTAGTGAACGTGTTCGATGGACAGCGAACGGGGCTGGATCGGGTTTTTGGCGGGCCGGAACGACTGCTCTATCGCGTGATGGGAGTACGCGAGAACGAATCCATGGGGTGGAAAAAGTACCTTACGGCGGTTCTCCTCTCCAACTTTGTAATGTTGGTATTGATGTTTCTGGTGCTGCGGCTGCAAAAGTATTTGCCACTTAACCCGGATGGGATCGGCAATATGCCAGCGGCGCAAGCATTTAATACGGCGGTATCCTTTATGACCAACACGAACTGGCAGTCTTATACGGGCGAGAACGCCCTGTCGTATCTGTCACAGATGCTGGCCGTGACGTTCCCGATGTTTACGTCCGCAGCGACAGGATTCGCAGTAGCCATTGCATTCATTCGCGGGCTGGTAGGCCGCCGGGATGAACTGGGGAACTTTTACGTTGACCTTGTACGGTCGATTACGAGAATTTTTTTACCGCTGAGCTTCATCTTAGCCTTGTTCCTTGTATTCCAGGGGGTGCCTCAGACGCTCGCGGGAGCGGTGAACGCAACCACGCTGGAAGGCGCACAGCAGACCATTTCACGTGGACTGGTCGCCTCACTGGAGTCGATCAAACACATTGGCACCAACGGTGGTGGCTGGTTTGGAACCAATGCTGCACATCCATTCGAGAATCCGACGGCCCTGAGCAATCTGGTGCATATCGTCTGTATGATGCTGTTACCCACTGCACTGGTATACGCCTTCGGCTTGATGGTCAATAACCGGAAGCAGGGTTGGGCATTGTTCGCAGCAATGAGTTTTCTTTTCCTTGTGATGTTGACCACTGTATTTGTCTCCGAATATCGCGGTGTACCTGCGCTGGATGCAGTGGGTCTTCAAGGCAATATGGAGGGGAAAGAGGTCAGATTCGGCATACCCGAATCGGCTTTATTCACGGCAGTCACGACAGCGGCTACAACAGGTTCGGTCAACAATATGCACGAGTCGCTCACTCCACTTGGAGGTATGGTATCACTGGCTCAGATGATGCTCAATAACGTGTTTGGTGGCAAAGGAGTAGGGCTAATCAACGGACTGTTGTATGTGATTCTGGCTGTGTTTATCTGTGGATTAATGGTGGGACGAACACCTGAGTTTCTGGGCAAAAAAATCGAGGGGAAAGAGGTAAAGCTCGCATCCATTGCGTTGCTCATTCATCCTTTGATTATTCTTGCGCCAACGGCACTCGCGCTTATGCGGCCTGAAGCTGTTGCGTCCATCTCGAACGGGGGCATGCATGGCCTGACCGAGGTTCTCTATGCTTTTGCCTCGGGTGCGGCCAATAACGGATCGGCTTTTGCCGGACTAAATGCCAATACAGACTTTTACAACATCGCGATTGGTATCGTTATGCTGCTGGGAAGATACGTTTCGATGATCGCCATGCTGGCTATTGCGGGTTCACTCGCTACGAAACGGGTTGTACCGGTAACTACAGGTACGCTGCGTACACACACGCCTTTATTTGCTGGCGTCTTGGTCATGATGATCGTTGTTGTCGGCGCGCTTACGTTCTTCCCGTCGCTTGCTCTTGGACCGATTGCAGAGCATCTGGCGATGATTCAATGAGGGATATAACAGGGGAGCAACAGAGGAATTGGTGCAAGGACGTAACGTATGGAGGTGGCAGTGTACGATGAATGCAGTCGAACGAAAGAAGGAACAGACGATGCAACACATGGATACAGAAATGTTCAGATCAAAGGGCAATGAGCCGGACAACAATCGCGGTAATATTCAACGTGATCCGGGATCGAAACGGTCGTTAAGCAAGGATATGATACTTCAGGCTTCACTGGATGCGTTCAAAAAGCTAAGTCCGGTGGTCATGATCAAAAATCCGGTCATGTTTATTGTCGAGGTAGGTACATTCATTACGCTCTTATTATGCATTAATCCCGATCTTTTCACCGCATCCGAGGCCGGGCGCGGGTACAACATCGCCGTGTTTTTCATTCTGCTGTTCACGTTGCTGTTCGCTAACTTCGCGGAGGCACTTGCAGAAGGCAGAGGTAAAGCGCAGGCGGATACGTTACGCAAGACGAAGTCCGACACCTTGGCCAATCTGGTGCAGAAGGATGGAACAATCCGGCAAGTGTCTTCGACCCAGTTGAAAAAAGGTGATATGGTCCGCGTGGAAGTCGGTGAACTGATCCCAACGGATGGTGAAATTACAGAAGGATTGGCCTCCATTGATGAATCGGCCATTACGGGAGAATCCGCACCGGTTATCAAGGAAGCAGGAGGCGATTTCTCCTCCGTTACCGGAGGTACACGTGTCGTGTCCGATTATATCATCATGCGTGTTCAGACCGATCCGGGTGAGTCATTCCTTGACCGGATGATCTCTCTGGTTGAGGGTGCTCAGCGCCAGAAAACACCCAATGAAATTGCGCTGACAACCCTGCTCGCCGTATTAACCCTGATCTTTCTGATCGTCATTCTGACGATGGTCCCGATGGCGAATTACCTGGGTATTCGACTGGATCTGGCGACCCTAATCGCACTGCTCGTCTGCTTGATCCCAACCACAATTGGTGGGTTACTGTCTGCCATTGGTATTGCCGGGATGGACCGTGTTACGCAGTTCAATGTACTCGCTATGTCGGGTAAAGCGGTAGAAGCGGCCGGAGATATCGATACGTTGATTTTGGACAAAACAGGAACGATCACATACGGAAACCGCATGGCATCTGAGTTTATTCCCGTTCAGGGCATTACTGCTACAGAGATGACGCAAGCTGCTTTACAGGCTTCTGTGCGGGATGAGACCCCGGAAGGACGTTCTGTTGTGGAATTGGCAGGCAAACAAGGTCAGAGCTGGTCTGAGACGGAGTATGCGAATGCAGAAAATGTGGAATTCACAGCAGAGACTCGGATGTCCGGTCTCAATCTGAGTAACGATATGAAGATTCGTAAAGGTGCCGTGGATGCGATCAAACGTTATATTGCTTCCGAAGGAGGCCGCATACCCGATGATCTGGATGAGATTGCAAATCGTATTGCGAAGGCTGGAGGCACGCCGCTTGCTGTGGCTATCGATGAACGAATCTATGGTGTGATCTATCTGAAAGACACTGTGAAGCCAGGGCTGAAAGAGAAGTTCGCTGAGATGCGCGCCATGGGCATTAAGACCATTATGTGTACAGGCGACAATCCACTGACCGCAGCGACCATAGCGCTGGAAGCGGGCGTGGATGATTTTATTGCCGAAGCGAAGCCCGAGGACAAGATTGCGGCGATCAAAAAAGAGCAGCAGGAGGGCAAACTCGTCGCTATGACGGGCGATGGTACGAATGATGCTCCTGCTCTGGCGCAGGCCGATGTGGGCCTGGCGATGAATTCTGGCACCATGGCGGCCAAAGAAGCGGCTAATATGATTGACCTGGATTCCGACCCGACCAAGCTATTGTCGGTCGTCTCCATTGGCAAACAGTTGCTGATTACACGCGGCGCGCTCACAACCTTTTCGATATCCAATGATATCGCGAAGTATTTTGCCATCATTCCAGCCATGTTCATCCTCGCTATGCCGCAGCTTCAGGCGCTAAATATTATGAATCTGGCTTCACCGCAGTCTGCGATCCTGTCGGCACTAATATTCAACGCTATTATTATTCCACTGCTCATTCCCATAGCGATGAAAGGGGTTAAGTACCGGGCGATGTCAGCCGAAAGGCTGCTCGGGCGCAATGTGTTTATCTATGGCGTAGGCGGTGTGATTGTACCTTTTATCGGCATTAAGCTGATTGACTTGGTTCTGTCAGGAATTCTTTAACGAGATAACAACGCTTATCAACATTATTCTTTTATCCTAATGAATCCAGGAAGTGATCTGTATGAACATGTTCTTGCCCGCTATACGGTTATCCGTCGTACTTATGCTGATATGTGGCCTAATCTACCCGCTCGTAACGACTGGCGTAGCCCAACTTCTCTTTCCTGCGCAGGCGAACGGCAGTCTGATTACGCAAGATGAGAAAATCATCGGCTCGTCACTGCTGGCACAGGAAATCCAATCGCCGGGGCTGTTCCAGCCCCGGGCATCGAATGCCAGTTATGACCCAACGGCTTCAGCCGGTTCAAATCGCGCTGTAGCTTCAGAGGAATATATCAGCGAGATGAAGGAAAAGATTGCTCATCTCCAGCAGGAAAACCCGGGATTGAAGCAGATCCCTGCTGATCTCGTGACGGGTTCAGGTTCGGGACTTGATCCGGATCTCTCTCCTGAAGCTGCTGAGGTGCAGATCCCGCGCATTAGCGAAGCTACGGGAATTAGTGAACAGCAGCTTATGCAAATTGTAAATGAGCATACGGAAGGCCGTCAGATGGGGATATTCGGGGAGCCGCGTGTGAATGTAACGGCTCTGAATCTGGCGCTGACAGCAGAACTGAAATAAAGGACGAATGTAATTAGCCTGCTCACGATATATCGGGAGGGGCTTTCTCCATTTTTTCATCGTATTTTCAAAGGAAAGGGGGAGATGGACGGATGGAAGACAGCTTCAAGCGCAAATCACCGGAAGAGATGCTGAAGATGATTACGAAGCTGCAGCAGGGTACGCTCAAAATCTACATCGGCCCAGTCAGCGGATCGGGCAAAACGTATCACATGTTACGAGAAGGGAATACGTTGCGTGAGCAGGGCATTGATGTGGTCATCTGCGCCGTCTCGACGATGCGCAGACCGGAAACGGTGGAGCAACTTGGCGCACTCGAACGAATTCCAAGCATTCACTGGGTGCGCCGGAGTGATGATGTAGAGATAAAGGATCTGAACTTGGATGCACTCATGGCGCGTAATCCGGAGGTAGTGCTGGTGGATGGTTTGGCACATCGCAACAGAGAAGGCGCTCGCTATGCTACCCGGCTGGAGGACATTCAGTTTTTGCTCCGAAACAACATCAGTGTCATGACAACGGTGAATGTGTATGAACTGGAAGGCTATACAGAGCTGGCACGGCAACTTACGGGGATCGCAGCAGAATATACGGTGCCTGCCGATACATTGGAGCTTGCGGATGAAGTGAAGTTGATTGATGTCACGCCGGAAACGATACTGAACCGTCTTGCAGAGGGTCATTTGCAGGGACATGAGGGTGAAGCTGTATTTCGTCAAGGCAATCTGGGTATTCTGCGCGAACTGGCCCTGAGATTGGTTGCGGAAGGGGTGAATGAATCCCTGCGTGAGCATCGGGAGGAGATGGGGATTACCGTCACGACAGGCATCATGGAGCGGATTCTGGTATCCACGCAATATCATTGGAACGGCTCCATCTATATCCGGCGTGGGCAACAGATTGCCAAACGGCTGAATGGTGATTTGTGCGCCGTTGTTTTCCGGAATATGAAGCAGCCATTAACCAAGGAGGCAACCGTATTTCGGCGCAATATGATCAAGCTGGTAGAGAAGTTTGGCGGCCATATGGAGGAGTTGTCTATTTTACACCGTCGCAACATCCCGTCTACGCTGGCGCGTTACGCAATGGAGCACCAGATTACCCGCATTGTGATGGGACACTCCCGGCGTACGCGCTGGCAGGAACTGTGGCAAGGGTCCGTTGTTAACTCGCTGCTGCGCAGATTACGTGGTGTCGACCTGTTTCTGGTTGCTGATCGAGCGGCCCGGGAGGGTGAACGTGTGGTTCCGGCTAAAGTTAACGATGTGGAGTCACTGACATACCGCAGACTAAGCGAGCAGGAAATGAAGGAACAGATTGGTCAGATTCAGCGCGGCACATTCAAAATATATATCGGAGCCGCACCAGGTGTAGGCAAAACCTACATGATGCTTCGGGAAGGCAATGATTTGCTCCGCAAGGGCATCGATGTGCAGATCGGCTTGCTGGAGACCCATGGGCGGACGGAAACCGTTGAGCAGATGGGCCACCTGTCTGTGATCCCTCGCGCGCAACACGTCTATCAGGGAACTCGTCTGGAAGAGATGGACACAGAGGCCATTCTGCATCTTTGCCCAGAAGTGGTGCTTGTGGATGAACTGGCGCATACGAATGTACCCGGCAGTGTTCGGCAAAAGCGTTATGAAGATGTTCTGCTCCTGCTGAATGCAGGCATCTCGGTGATTACTACAATGAATGTACAGCATCTCGAAAGTCTGAATGATGCCGTTGAACATATTACAGGTGTTCGTGTCCGCGAGACCGTACCCGATCGGATCATTCAGATGGCGGATGAGGTGCAGTTGATTGATGTGGCGCCCCAGGCCTTGCGGCAGCGGATGAGGGAGGGTAAAATCTATGCAACTGCCAAGGTCGAGCAAGCCCTTGCGAATTTCTTCAAAATCGGAAATCTGATTGCCTTGCGTGAACTTGCCCTTCGTGAACTGGCGGACGATGTGGATGAACGGCTTGAAGCACAGCAGGCCAAAATTGCACTTCGAGGACCTTGGCGCAGACAGGAGGCAGTCTTTGTATGTGTAAGCAGTGATCGTCATGCCGAGCGGCTGATCCGGCGCGGATTCCGCATGGCTTATCGTCTAAAAGCCATCTGGCATGTACACCATATCCACATCGGTGAGTCCATGAGTGACGAAGTGAAGTGCCATCTGGAAGCGTTGGAGCAGCTGACGATTCGGCTTGGTGGTCAATTTCATATTCATCACAGTCCAAGGCTGCGCGATGTACCTGAGATGTTGGCCAGAAAGGCATCGGAGGCGAGAGCAACCCAGTTGGTGGTCGGGCAGGCTAGAAGGGTGTGGTGGCTGAATGGCTACCGCGGCTCAGGTTCGGTGGTCAACCGACTTGTACGCTTGTCGCGGCATCTGGATGTATTAATCGTTGCAGATTATGATTACGAACTGAGCGGGATGTGAATGATTTTGTCTGAACGGATAAAAAAGGAAACGCCGGCAGTCCATGGGAAAAGGGTTCCGGCATATGCATATGTATGGGTGACCCTCGGGGTGACGCTGCTAACTTTGCTGTTTCATGCCATCGGCATGAGTGGTGATCTGGTTAATGTTGGGCTTGTATACCTGTTTCCCGTCTTGGTGAGTGCCGTGTACTGGGGAATGGGACCAGCTGTATATGCTGCGAGTATTAGCGTCATTATGTTTGACTTCTTTTTTGTACCGCCATATCTGAGCTTCACGGTTGAGGATTTGAGATATCTCATCTCCTTTGTTGTGTATCTTGCGGTGGCAATCCTGACAGCCAGTCTTGCAGGTCGATTGCGACAACAGCTGGAGATGGTAAAAGCACGTGAAGCTACGACTAACTCCCTGTACGCATTGAGTCGTCAGATGACAGCCATTACGGATCTGAATACGTTGCTGGTTAATATTGCAACCCAAGTATCGCTTACCCTGGGTAAGCCGGCCGCTGTGTATCTTCCAGATAAACAGGGTGATCTGCTGGTTACAAGCTCTTCCGCATCAGAAGGAGATAAGGATGGGTGGGGGAATGGGGAGTCGGAGATTGCCATTGCCAAATGGGTATATCTTCACGGACAGATCGCCGGTAAGGGATCATCCACTTTGCGGGAATCTACCGGACTTTACGTGCCGCTACGCACAGAGGAGCAGATTCATGGCGTGCTCGCCGTGAGCATGGACGCTGGTGAGGGTCATGAGCAGCAAGAAGAGCTTCGTCTGTTGGAGGCATGCGGCGGACTGGCCGCAGGTGCCATTGCCCGAGTGAAGCTGGCGGAAGAGGCAAGATTGGCACAGATCACTGCCGAATCAGAGCGCATACGCACAGCGCTGCTGGACTCTGTCTCTCATGAATTGCGTACGCCCCTAACCGCCATTATCGGCTCGGCTACGGGATTGTTGGAGAATGATACTCTTTTTACACCCGAGGATCGGAGAGAATTAACAGGCAACATTCGGGATGGAGCCTTGCGTATGAATCGTCTCGTCACGAATCTGCTGGGTATGGTTCGGCTGGAGAGCGGTATGTTGCAACTGAACCGGAAATGGTGTGACGTGGAAGATATAATCAGCGTTGTACTGACACAGGTTCGGGAATTCAGTCTCAATCGTAACATTCAAGTTGAACTTCCTGATGATCCGGTGTTCATTTACGGAGATGAAGTATTGCTGGAGCAGGTACTGGTCAATATCGTCAGCAACGCCATCAAATATTCGCCTGATGAGAGCCGGATTGTCATCACTGTGACGAGTGACAAGAGTCCAAGTCAATTGACGATCATGGTGGCTGATCAAGGTATCGGTATACCGGAAGCGGAAAGAATACGTATATTTGATAAGTTCTATCGCTCAGAGTCGACTCAGCATGTCACCGGGACAGGGCTTGGTCTGGCCATCTGCAAAGGCATTGTGGAGGTCCACGGAGGTACTATAGTAGCAGAGCCGAATTCGGGCGGAGGAACGAGAATACGCATAGATATCCCCATGGAGGCTCACGGACCGCGGTTTCCCTATTCAGAACAAGGAGAGGTTGAAGAATAACATGAACGTACCACTAGGGGCTCGCATACTGGTGATCGATGATGAGCCGCAGATTCGCAAATTGCTCAAGGTCACCCTTCAGGCACACCAATTCGAACTCCACGAGTGTGGGGATGGCGAAGAGGGTGTTATTCAGGCCAGTATTGTACATCCGGATCTGATTATCCTTGATCTTGGTTTGCCGGGCATGTCCGGTATGGAGGTCCTTCGCCGGATTCGCGAATGGTCACAGGTACCGATTATTGTGCTGACAGCGAAGGATCAGGAGGGAGACAAAATTGCCGCGTTGGATGGTGGTGCAGATGATTATGTAACCAAACCATTCGGGATGGGTGAGTTGGTCGCCCGTATTCGGGTGGCGCTGCGTCATGTAGCCAAAACGACGGATGAGCCCATAATACGCTTCGGATCACTCACGATTGATCTGGCCCAAAGGCAGGTGGAACTGGAGGGGGCTTTGGTCAAATTAACCCCGACGGAATATGAGATGCTGAAGGTGCTCGCCTCGAATGCAGGGAAAATAATCACTCAGCGTCAGCTTTTGCAGCAGGTATGGGGAGGGCATCATCATGAGTCTGACAGCCATTATCTTCGGGTATATGTGGGACATCTGCGTAAAAAATTAAATGAAGATCCGACAAATCCCCGATATATTCAGACGGAGCCGGGCATCGGTTATCGCTTTTTGCTCCCTGCCGAATAAGGTTCGATGGAGCGGGACACTTCTTAACCATGATGTGATGCACATTCAGAGGGTGAGCACTATGGAACGAACAAAACACCGTCCCCTTTTGCAGCAAAGGAAACGGTGCTTTTATATTATGACGTGTATTTTGGCAACCAGTCGCCGTGAGCCTCAATCAACTCATCACACATGGCTACGATGTCATCGATAGACAGTTCTGCAGCTGTGTGTGGATCAAGCATGGCGGCATGATAGATATGTTCTTTTTTGCCAGTGATTGCCGCTTCAATTGTTAGCAGTTGCGTGTTGATGTTTGTCCGGTTCAATGCCGCGAGTTGTGGAGGCAGGTCACCAATGTACGTAGGGCTGATTCCTGAGCCATCGACCAAACAAGGTACCTCAACACAAGCCTCGCGAGGCAGGTTGGTGATCAGTCCGTTGTTCATAACGTTTCCGCCAATCTTGTACGGGTTATTCGTCTCCATCGCTTCGATAATATGCGATGCGTATTCACGGCTGCGGGTATGTTCAATATTTTCGCTGGCAAACAGTTTGGTACGCATCTCTTTCCAGCCTTCAATCTGGTTCACACAGCGGCGTGGGTACTCATCCAGTGGAATGTTGAAGCGTTCGATTAGCTCCGGGTAATTCCGTTTGATGAAGTAAGGGTGGTACTCAGCATTGTGCTCGGAGGACTCCGTTACATAATAGCCAAAACGCTGCATCAGCTCAAAACGAACCATGTCGTCATGCTGTTCCTTCTGTTTTTCCTTCGCCAGACGTTTGATCTCGGGGTACAGATCCTGCCCGTCTTTGGTAACTTCGAGCAGCCACGCCATGTGGTTGATGCCTGCAATTTTGGCTACGACACCCGTCTGATTGATCCCCAGTGCATCAAAAAGATGCGGTACACATACCTGCACGCTATGACACAATCCTACGGTTTTGATCCCACCATGTACGTTCATGACGTTAGTAAGCACGGCCATTGGGTTGGTATAGTTCAGGAACCATGCATCCGGACATACTTCCTGCATATCCCGGGCAAAATCCAGCATGACCGGAATCGTCCGCAAGTTACGGAAAATTCCGCCGATACCGAGTGTGTCTGCAATCGTTTGACGCAGTCCGTATTTCTTCGGAATCTCGAAGTCCGTAATGGTACATGGATCATATCCACCGACCTGGATGGCGTTGATGACATATTTGGCCCCGCGCAGCGCTTCTTTGCGGTCATGATATACGTTCACGACGCAACGACTTCCGAGTGAACGGGCCAGACTGGTCAACAAACGCTCTGAATCACTCAAGCGTTCAGCATCGATATCAAACAATGCCAGCTCAAAATCTTGCAGTGCTTCGGTCATCATGACATCACCCAATACATTTTTAACAAAGACGGTGCTGCCTGCACCGAGGAACGTAATTTTATTCATTTAAGTTTAGCCTCCCTGAAAAATGTTGTACCCCAACTATAGGCCGATTCGGCACATATAACTATGGCTCAAACCCTTTCAAACATGTCATAATCCCATTTTTGTTCCCGCTTTCAACTAATATGGAAGCAATTTAGCTGTTATAATATAAATAGACTTAATGAAGAGATAAGCGGAACGAAGTCAGGATGGAGGGCGAAAAATGAGTCGCATTGAGATGAATGTGGTTCGCGCAGGCTGGACACAGATGGAGCTGATGTTGTTGTTTTTCGGGTGGGAGGCATGTGAACCTGCCCATTATTGGGGACCAGGTGTACGTGATTCTTACATTGTGCATTACATCCATGAAGGACGGGGGATTGTGTACATGGGGGACCAAGAATACAAGTTGACTCAGGGACAGGGTTTTGTCATACTTCCGGACACGCTTATTCATTATGAGGCAGATCCAAAGGATCCCTGGACGTATTCGTGGTTTGGATTCAAAGGTGTGCAAGCCAAGGCATTCATGCAACGTGCCCGATTGAGCCCGGAGCATCCAGTGTATGATGCCCGTGATACGAATACAATAGAACACTTGTATACGGAGATGGTTCAGGCCTCCACGTATTCGGGAGGGGATGTGATGAACCAGAGTCTCTTGTACCGCCTGATAGCGGAGTTGATCTCATCGTCACCGGTAGAGGAAGAGGAGGGACAGCTTCTTTCGAACAAAGAAGAGTATATCCGGCAGGCGGTGCAGTTTATGGAGAACAGGTACAGCCAGCGAACCTCCATTCTGGATATTGCCCACGCCGTGGGGCTGGATCGCACGTATCTGTCGGGATTGTTCAAAGAGCGATATGGCATGTCGCTACAGTCCTTTTTCCTGGAATACCGTATGAATCGGGCAGCCGAACTTCTTCAGAATCCAGGGCTGTCGGTCAGTGAAGTGGCACATTCGGTTGGTTATACAGACCCATTACTGTTTTCCAAGATGTTCAAGCGAGTGACGGGGGTGTCTCCAAAGGGTTCGAGAAATCGAGATTAGACGCATCTAGTGTTTCGATTTCAAAAGAAAATTTTGATCATTATTCGTCATCCCGCCATACTGATCAGAAGTGTAATTGAATATGTGGAACTTGGTGCTTTGCCCGTCAGGGTGGAAGCTTAATAGGGAAGTCCGGTGTAATATCGGCGCGGTCTCGCCACTGTAACAGAGGAGTCAGGTAGCGATAATCCACTGGTTTAGACCGGGAAGGAGCTGCAATGACGATGATTCTGGAGCCAGGAGACCTGCAAGTTTTAACAAACACAGTAGTACCCTACGGGAGATAGGAAGGTGTTTAGAGAGCATGATTTTTTCTGAAAATCTGTTTATTTAAGGCGTCCTCATCCAGTAACACGGAGAGGGACGCCTTTTTTGATAGAATTTATAAGTTTTCAGCGGAGCTGTGGACGGAGAACATCATGGCACATACATAAAGTTGTGGGCAAGGACGTTTGAGCACTTGAGCAGATATATCGTTAAGCGTTTATTACAACTGGTTGTCGTATTGTTCGGCATCACGTTCCTGACGTTCCTGCTAACCTACCTGTCTCCTGGAGAAAGTTTGTCAGGATAATACGGATGTGCGGGTTTTCTGTAAGGTTATAAAATGAGAATGATGCAAGAAGGGTTACCCCAGAAGTCCATAGATGACTTGTAGGATAACCTTTTTGTTGTATAAAGGCATGTTGTGTGTAGTTGGGATGTGACACTGGAATCACTTGTGAATGCTTTATCGTATGTGGTTCAGTACACCATAGTTTTGCACAGGCTGTATAGTACTTAGTCTGGCACTTCATGGCTATTTCATCATATATTTATTGATTGCTTCATGGGTGAATATCGCTCTACAGATATTCAGTCTTATTTTGGAGAGGTACTCCACATGTAGACTCTTCTATCCACATGCAGTTGGCTACATCTGCTTAGCCAGTCGTACTGACATGACGGATTTAAACTAGTGTGGTACTTGGGATTGGAAGTCATTCCGGCTGGACTGATCAGCATGGTAAAAGACAATATCGCCATCCTTCAGGGGCCAGGTTCTGCCTTGACTGTCTGTTGGCGTTTTGTTGAAACCTTCTATCTGCCATTGATTCATCAGAGGTGCGTGAATATATTGCAGATGGGGCGCCTCTGTATTTCCATTCCGCAGGCTCTCCATGTTGAAGTTAACCACAATATAACCATTCTTTAGAAAAACATTCGATTTCTCATCCAGCTGATTTTGTCGAGCAAGAGGTTCGAGATCCGTACCTTTTGGTACGGCATATACATCGGCAGGTAAGCTGTACTCCCCGTACCAGCGCTGGATTGCTGCATTGGCCCGGTCCACGTTGACCCCGGAAGGAATGTCCGTTTTGGGTCCAATGAGTGTCCGAATTGGAGCAGACAGGATCATCCAGTCATAACGACCTACCCATGTTTTTTGATGAGAAGTCTGATCGACCAGGCGAACCATATGTTCTGCCAACGTACGCTGGTTACGTTCTTCCGCTGACAGTTCATAAGTATACTGATAACGCGCTGTATCGCCTAACTCTGTGCCGGGTACATTTCGAAGCCGGGAGTTCAGGACAACAAATCGTTTCTCCAGATCCTGTGCTGATCCGACACGGATCAGGCGTTCCTGACCTCGATGGTAGTACAGATCCACTTCTTGCCGGGAGGACCCGTCTTTACTCACAAAAGCAAAAGTGGGTGTAATTCGAATACCATCCTGTTTGCCAAACATATTGCCCTTGGTCTTGAGATCGAACTTGAAATGGTACCCCGTCTTCACAGTTGCGTTAGCGAATCCCTGCACCGGATGGCTTCCTGGTCGGATGGGCAATACAAATGGAGCCAGGTTACCTCGCGGATCACCATCAATGCTATTCATCCCGGTCCAGTAGCTATAGCCCGTTGGTTCGGGACTACCCAATCGCTTGCGAAATACATTTTCCCAATTGTAATCGGAGATATCAGTGACGTGAAAATCATATAACCTTCCGATAACATCTACCGGCACGGTGTCTGCTGCAACATGATGTGCCAGATTGGTATTGGCATCCTGTTGCTCGGTAAAGTTTGCAGGTGCATTCTCTGCAATATTGCGGAATACAATATGGTATTTGCCTTCGTCTACCCATACAGGGAGATAGAATGTGGTGTCCAGTTGATTGACCGGAATATCGACCCATGTCTTGGCAGGGAAAAACTGACTCCGATCTGCGTTATAGACATCAAATGGGAATTGCACCTGTTTGATTCGAAAATATTTGGCATAGTCCCGATTTCCATAACCGGGATAACTCGCTGCGTCTAAGTGCTGTCCCGATGTGGGAATTCGCACAATGAACTGACGTTCCAGAATGAGTGCAGCGCTGGTTGGGTCCGGTACGGTTTTCTGATTATGCGGCTGATCATCCGATACCCAGGCGTAGTTGACGACAGGGGTGTGTACCGTGACCGTGTTGATGCCGTTAATCGGTAATATTTTATTGGCACCGCCATTCACGTTATCCGGTAGCAAATCATAATAGATTTCACCAGAGCTTGTGGTATTTGCTTTATTCAGCAGGGAATTGCTGATCATATTACCCGGTTTGTACAGCACATCACGCCCAATCGTCGTTGGATTAGGAATGTTGGATGGTGTTGGCCCATCTTTGGTTGCTTCCACATCATTCATAATGGTTGTGTTGTTGAATTTCACCAAATCATTCTTCACTTTATTCTGAGGTGTGTTGGATTCAGCCATTCCTTTTAACCGTGATGTATCATCAGGCACACTGGGAGGTTGGTTCAAACCACCTGTTAATTTGGGTGGAGTATATGAGATTGAAGTGGTTTGCCCTGGTCGTACATGGCTTTCTACGGATTCATCATTTTTAGACTCTAGTGTTGGTGGTGTGTATCCTGTTGGATTCATCGTAACGGCCTCACCGGGCAAAGCGTAATTATTCATGGTTGCTTTAGCGATCTTGTATACTTCCAGATTGTTAATTTTCCAGTAGGAGTAGTCTCTTGTGATCTGGAAGTTGTATGGCTTGGGTACCGTGTCGTTCGCGGGTACAGGTGGCCCTGGTGTACAACCATCATCATCACATTCATCTGGTCCAGGTACTGTCCACTCTCTGTCGTACGAGATTGTGACATTACAGTTGTATGTAACTTTACCGCTCATTTTCGCCCAAGCTTGTTTAAACAGATAATTGTCAGCAAAGGCATTTGTGTAGAGTGACTCGGAAGTAGGGATTCCTCTTAACACATTGAATGTCTCATTATCTCTGTTATCTGACTTGATAACACCGTTGGTATTTGGATCGAGATCATTCATGCTCATAATGGTTCCAGCAGAAGGTGGTCCAATCGTTGGCGTGCAACCTCCACCACCGCCTCCGTTACCGTCGCCCCCGCCCGTACCTGGGTTCTCTTCAACACCAATGTTTGTTGTGGTAGTTAACTGAAATCCATCTTTCTTCCACAGTACAGTGATGGTTGTAGTTCCCCTACTGACTGCTTGAACTACTCCGGAATTACTAACGGTAGCGACACCAGGATTGGAGGATTCCCATGTAGTTGTACCACCGCTACCGGTGTTTACATTGGTCTCCGCTCCAAAGTTTCCATCTCCAGTTTTCGTTTTGACCGCTGCATTCAATTGTTTGGACTGGTTCAAGCTAAGTTGCCCGCCAGCTGTGAGGTTGATCTCTTTGGTTATTTCAGCCAATGCCTTCCAATAAAGATCAGTTCTGAATATATAGTCCGCTGACCATTTCGGAGGGTTATACTCTCTTGATGCAGTAGGGGCGATTGCGCCCCCAATTTGCATTTGGAATTTGGTGCTTAATCCATCGAATTCATCTACAGAAATCAAAATTGGATCTCCAATTCTATAATAGCTAGTGTTGTCCATGTAGTGCGGTTTCTTTGATCTTTCAGTTATTGTAGATGAAGGGGGCTGCTCATTGTTTTTATCTTTGTACTCTGTTGGTTTGTATACATCTTTATCGAGATCTAATTGTACACATACTCTGGATGATCTAGGTAGGTTAGTTGAACTATCATTAAGTAAATCAATGCCGTTACAATGACCTTCTACCCTCCAATCCAAATTATCGAGTTGAAAGATATAGATACCAAGATTTGTTTTTGCTTCTCCTTCAAGAGGAATAACTTTCTTCTGGGACTTTGCTGGTCCTGAGGGTTCCATGTGAAATGGTTTAACTTCTTCTTTAGTACCTGGCCCTCCGCCAGCTTCAATCGTTGAAAAGGGGGCTAATAATGCACTTATTGTAAAGGCTGCTAAAAGAAATCGACTTAAATTACTTTTTATTGCCAAAATCATCCCATCCTTATTTATTATCGATCACACTAAATGTAACTCCCTCTTTAGTTGTGAGGGTAATTGCAGAAATCAGAGCTTTATCGAAATGTAGTAGTCCATCTCCCCAGAATACAGGATCTTTGACAGTGAAAACTCCTTTACTTTTTAGAAATTCAATATTAGTCGGTATTCCAAATGAAGCACTAGTTTTTGTTTTTGGGGAAAGAAGAGGATCAACAGCACTTGAGTTTAATAGACTTCCAGCTTGTAACTGATTCATAGATGAACTTTTAATATTTAATTCAAACTCGACAAATGAGTGGTAGGCACCTCGTAAAGTTGTAATAACTCCTTCATCAACAAATACGGGATAATAAATGCTCCGTTTTGCTCCTACTGCATAAGGACTAACAACAATCCAATTGTGGATTTTGAGATCGGAATAATTTGTTAGTGTTACGAGATTCTTATTTCTTATTTTTGAAAAATCCTCTGTTACAGAATCATAGTCAATGTTAGGATTAACCTTTTTCTCAGGTGTTTTTTTGTACGATGGCGCAATAATATTCAAATTTGTACCCGTCAAACCCACTGCTCGCAGCTCATTCAGACCCTGAAAATCGGCAGGTTTTATCTTGGCAACTGCTGCATAACGGGCGATCAATACAGCTACTTCCGCCCGAGTGGTGGTACGATCAACGCCAAATGTTTTATCGTTTGCGACACTCATCAGTCCTGTTCCCAGGGCAACGGCTACTGCATTTTTTTGAGCGTTTGCGAGTTTACCTGTGAAATATTCCTTTGCAGGCACAACGGTGTTGGTCACATCAGAGAGTGCTTGTTTGTACTCAGGATCAACCACGGTTAGGCCTTGCGTCAGCCAAGTAGCCATTTCGCCTCGTTGAAGAGCGCCTTGTGCATCCAATTTCCCCTTATAATTAGAAGGGCTGATAAAACCTTTTGCTATAGCAGTAGAGACACCACTTTTTGCCCACTCGGGTATGTCTGTGAAATTGTTTTGTTCTTGTGTTGATGCATTAGGCTGATCGGATAAACGTCCCAGGATACTTGCCATTTCAGCTTTGGTGACCGGTGAGCTTGGTTTAAATGTCCCGTCGGCATACCCCTTGAAATAACCTTGTTCCACGGCCGAATTAATTGCTGAAGATGCCCAGTGTGTAGAAGGAACATCCTTGAATGTAGTTGCAGCTGGAGCGGCTTCTACAGAACTCCCAACGCCTCCAAAACCTACGGTACCCCCTGTTAATAAAGCTAATGCCGTTACGCCGGAAATCATCATTTTTTTCATGAATTTTACTCCTCTCAATTGTGAATTTCTCTCCTTGATATGTACTTTTCAGGCTACTAGATACTAAATTTGTAATAATAATCAATATTCTACCATGTATAACTAGGCTGTTGGTATGATTTATCAATATATTTCCTCCTCTCCACCCAACTGTTACTAATTCTCAAGACCTATATTTCCTCAAAAAAAACAAAAAAAGGCCACGAATCCGCAGATTCATAGCCTTATGCTTTAAGGTCTCCAACATATGTAGTTCCATCAATAATCAATAAATCAAGAATACTCGATTTCCAAACATTTGAAAAGCCCATATTCTTCTTACTCAAAATAAAGTCACGCTATCGGTGTTCCATTAGGCAATGGGCTATCCGGTGTAAGTAAGACAACATCGCCTTCACCAGGCACGCCGCCAAGCACAAGTACTTCAGAGACAAAACCGGCAATCCGCCGGGGTGGAAAATTAACTACAGCAACGACCTGTTTGCCGATGATCATGTCAGGGGTATAGCGCTGGGTGATCTGAGCACTGGAACGTTTCAGGCCAAGTGGTCCGAAGTCGATCGTCATTTTAATAGCGGGTATGCGAGCCTTGGGGAAGGGTTCGGCTTCCACCACGGTACCAATTCGAATGTCATGCTGCATGTATTCTTCAAAAGTAGCCACAGGGGTAGACCTCCTTTCAACTATTGGGGACTATTATAAATGAAAAATCATCAAAAAATCCAGATTACGCTGTTTCGTAACCTGGATTTCTGTTGTGTTGCTTTGAAAAAATTAAGCGCCGTTCCAATTCTCTCCGGTGAGGTATTTCTCAGTGAGGATGGATAACATCTGAATACCTACTTCATTATGTCCGCCTTCTGGAATAATGATATCGGCATACTTTTTGGATGGCTCGATAAAAGCATCATGCATCGGTTTTACCGTTTCAAGATATTGTTTGTACACGGATTGAATCGTGCGTCTGCGCTCTTCAATATCCCGCAGTACTCTACGTAGAATCCGCACATCGGAATCAGTATCAACAAATACTTTGATGTCCATCAGACTGCGAAGATGTTCATCAATCAGCACATGCAGTCCTTCTACAATGACAATATGGTTCGGTGCCAGTTCAACCGTCTCATTGGCAGCACGGTTATCTATGGTGAAGTCATATACGGGAGCATACGCCGCTTGGCCTTTTTTCAACAAGGTGAGATGCTCAATCAACAGATCATTATCGAATGCAAACGGGTGATCGTAATTGGTGAGTCGGCGTTGCTCAGGTGTGAGCTGCGACTGGTCTTTGTAATAATTGTCTTGGGATATAAACGTAACTTTAGCTGATCCCAGACGGTCTATGACGGAGCGAGCTACCGTCGTTTTACCGGAGCCGGTTCCTCCGGCGATACCAATAATGAGCATGGTTGTTCCATAAGCCTCCCTAAAATGGCAGCATGATGAATGGATAAAAGCGCATCAGAAATCCTTCGTTCATGGCCTTTATCCACATGTCTGTCTCTGAATACACAATTCCTTCATTGTACCATAGCACTCGACTTTTTTCATCTTGGTGTATGGACCATGTTTTGCCTTCAAGGGGCGTTATGCATGCTCATATTCATTTTACTGCATATTTTTGGATGATACTCCCTGTGGTGACTCCCATAGGGCCATTAGTCGCTGGCCGATGGAACTTTTGGTGAACAGATTCAGGATGACATAACCAAGTACACTTCCTGTTGTATTGGCTATTATATCGTTCAGATCGGTACTGCGAGCGTTGCCCAAGGATACTCGGAGCATGAGTTGTGTTATTTCAATGAGGATACTTAGAGCCAATCCCGCTAATGCTGCTGTTCGCATCGAATGAATCCAAGGCTTTAAGAAAGGAAGCATGAACCCCAGTGGCATAAACAGAACAATGTTAAGGAGAAAGCTTGGTGCATCCGCGGTCAGGAGCGGAATCCATTGAATGCTTTGATACCATGGCGTTTGATTGGCATAGATTCCGATGTTCACGTCGATAGGGAAAAATACAAAATGCATAACGCCCAACATATATATGGCAAATGCAAGCATCGACATATAATGTCTGACCGTGTACCTGGTTTTGCTCACCCTGGCATGGAGCATCAGGGCGAGCAGGACCAGAACGAATAACGGACCAAGTACGATGAGAGATGAGATTGAATATTGGATGGACATGGAATGGCTCCTTCGATAAGGCAATAATATTAGGCTATTGAAGCGGAATCTTCATTTCCATTCCCTTGATGAATTGATTATCTATAACCTCTTCAGCGAAGTCATCCTTGATCTCAAAAGGTTTCACTATCAGATATTTTATATCCTTGCCAGTTGTGGCATATATGCGTTCGGATGTTAATTGGGTTCCCTTATAGGTGCCCTCGCCGCTAAGTGAGGTCAGTTGCCGCCCTTGATCATCATAGACAGCAAATCCGATGTGACTCAGCTGTTCCTGCTCTTTTGCCGTAAGAGTATTCTTATCATTCAAACTGATAACAGTAGTTAGGCGAGTGGTGACAGGGGTAACCTCAGCTTCCGTAACAGCGGCCGTATACAGATCGTTGGTCATGGCTGTGTTAGGCAGAACCCGATGAATGTTATCTGTTGATTTGGTAAATGGAACCGTCAGCTCGAACTCATGATCAATACCCTGCAATGTCAATTGAACTTTGGCGTCGAACTGATCCGGCCAATGTGCCGTTCCCTGATTGGAGGAAATGACCTGCTCAAAGAGCAGTGTATCTGGCTGCGTTTCTCCTACCGAACTATAGAACAGTCCGCTATTCGGACGGGTCCCGTCCACTTTTAGAAAGACATTCTCAATTCCGCTGCTCAGTTTCACGATGTCCTTGCCATTGTCATATTCGCCTTGATTCAGATTAGGCGCAGTGAAATGAACCAGAAACGCAGCACGTGTACCATCATATACCGCTTCAAGCACTTCGAGCTTCACATCCTGGTAAGCAACCTTGCTGTTAACAGGGGTAGTCAAGCCTTCGTTGCCCGCCGTTCGCAGACCCATATCAGCTTCTATCGAGCTGAAGAGGTTGCCCACGAGTGGAATATTGCGCAAGGAGGCAGCCATGGCCGGTGATACAAAGCCGGATGCAAATACGGTAACGCCCAACACTCCGGCTGCGATCGTCGCAGCTGCAGCCTTGTGCCATCGCTTGTTCCGGCGACTGGAGCGCAAAGTCTGTTCCGTTTTCAATGTGTCTGGCGACACCGGCAGAGATTCCAGTGTGGCATCAATCCGGTTACGAACGAGTTCAGACATCAGAGGACGCTCCTTCGCTTGGTTCTTTAATTCCTGATCGATATTAAACGGGTTTGACATGTAAGTTTACCTCCCGAAAATTTTTGAATTTCTGATATAACTCCTGCCTTGCCCGAGTAAGTCTCATTTTCACTGCACTTTCGGAAATATTCAGGGCATCGGCGACTTGACGGAGGGACAGGTCTTCAAAATAATGCAAAACGACAACAATTCGTTTCGATTCCTCCAGATGGTCTACCGCTTCTCGCATATCGACCTCATCGTAGGGACTGGAATGCTCCCGCTTATCTGAAGGTACTTCCGCATAAGCGGTGGAGAGAGCGCGGCGGGACAGCATCGTGTTGCATTCATTGATGAGGATGCGAAACAGCCAGGTTTTGAAATACCGGGGTTCCCGGAGTGTATGCACCGATTTGTATGCGTTCAGAATTGTCTCCTGAATGGCATCGGCCACGTCCTCCTCTTTTCGCAGCATGGATTTTGCCGTATTGTACAAAGAGTTTTCAATGTCTCGAATAAGCCGGATAAAGGCTTCACGATCTCCTTGGATGGCCTGGTTAACGAGCTCGGTTGAACCCATGGATAACAGCTCCTTTCGTATTGGAGGGATGAAGCCAGCACTTGGCTGGTTTTTATATGAATTAGACTGGCGGGTAGGGCATATGGTCACATTTTCTTTTTATAGTTTTAAAAAAGGGTGTTGTTATATCTGACGTATCGGGTCTCTACGTTCCCTTCAATGATAAGAGTGGCTGATTTTTCCCTAAGATTGGATGATTGACTTTTTCAAAAACAGCACTATAATAAACTTATATTCATAACACGGACTGTTACTGGGGAAACCAGGCATGACCGAATTCGATTGCTTTACTGTAATCGCTTTCGGTCTTTTTTTATTTTTGTTGGGGGGTGAGAACATTGAAGGTTATCAAGAAAGTAAACAATAACGTGGCCATCGCTATTAATGAACATAACGAAGAGGTTTTTGTCGTAGGCAAGGGTGTAGGATTTCTGAAAACCCCTTATGAGCTGACGGAGACGGACTTGGTGGAGAAAATTTTTGTGGCACCAAAGAACATCCGTATGTATGACCTGCTGAACAGTATTCCGATTGAGGATATTTATCTCGCGGAGGAAGTCATCAAGTTGGGCAGTCAGATTCTGAATAAAACATTTAACCCGAATCTGCTTCTCACCCTGTCCGACCATATCAGTTTTGCATTAACCCGAACCAGAGAAGGCATCCGTATCAAAAATCCGCTGGAATGGGAAGTGCGGACACTCTATCCGGACGAGACCCGGGTGGGGGAGGCTGCGCTGAAGCTGATTCAGGAAAAAACGGATATTGCTCTGCCAACAGCCGAAACAACACTGATTGCATTACATTTTGTTAATGCACAGGTGGGATCGGGAGAGATGACGGATACCACCAAGGTGACCACAGTTACGGGCGAGATTCTGTCCGTGATCAAATATGCTCTCAAAATTGACTTTCAGGAGGATTCCATCCATTTCATGCGCTTTGCCACACATATCCGGTATTTCATTCTTAGGCAGATGAGCGGTAAATCGCTCAAAGACGAGAATGAATCGCTGTTCCTGATGGTGAAGGAGAAGTTTCCGAAGGAACTCGCTTGTGTGGAGAAGATTGCTGACTTCCTGAAAAATAATTACGGCTGGACCTGTTCGGATGATGAAAAATTATATCTGATCTTGCATATCCAACGATTGATTTCGAATGAACCAACGGAATGAACCTAATGAAGGAACTAACCGAATAATCCATATTGGACTGTTACTGATTCGATCAGGCATGACCAAGCGTAGGGAATGACGATTCCCCGGCTTGGTCATTTTTTATATATCCAATTTACTCATGTAGAGGAGAAGGGTCATGAACAACAAAGACTTGGCTAAAAACGTACTTGATCTCGTTGGCGGCGAGCAAAATATATCGGGTCTGACACACTGTGCAACCCGTTTGAGATTCGTATTGAAGGATGATAACAAAGCAGACCTCAAAGCGCTGGATCAGCTTGAAGGCGTGCTCAAGGCACAAAATTCCGGTGGACAGGTTCAGGTTGTTATCGGTGCCAAAGTAGACGCGGTATACAGTGAAGTGAAGAATTTAACTTCTGACCATATTGGCGAGCTTACGGAGTCTACAGACAGTGGACCGAAAAAGAGACGTAACCCCATCAACGTAGTGCTTGAAACTATCGCAGGTATATTCACGCCTGTCCTGCCAGCACTTGTTGGTTGCGGGATGATTAAATGTTTGGCCACCGTTATAACTGCCATGGGTTACCTGGAAGGCTCCGGCTTCCTCACGATCATTAACATGATCGGGGACTGTATTTTCTATTTCATGCCATTCTTCCTGGCTGTTAGTGCAGCAAATCGTTTCAAAACTAATCCCTATTTGGCGGTAGCTCTTGCTGCGGGACTAATGCATCCAACCATTTTGAATGCTGCGGCTCAGATTGCTGAGACGGGTGTAAACAGTATTGATTTTCTCGGTATGCCGATTCTATTGATGAAATATTCCTCTTCCGTCATTCCCATCATTCTGGCGGTTTGGATTATGAGTTATGTGTATCCAATCGTCAATCGAGTGATTCCCAAGTTTCTGCAGGTCCTGCTTACCCCAATGATTGTTTTGTTCATTATGATTCCAGTGGAACTGATCGTGCTTGGCCCAGTAGGATCATATATCGGTGACTGGTTGACCAACGGCATTAACTCATTGTTCTCAACCGCAGGTGTTCTTGCTGGTGCGATTCTTGGATTTTTCAAACCGATCATGGTCATGTTTGGTATGCACTATGCCATTATGCCGATTCAGGTTCAACAAGTGGCTACACTGGGTGCAACCGTGCTGTTACCAACGGCACTGGCAGCAAATTTGGCTCAGGCTGGAGCAGCCTTCGGTGTGTTTGTCCTAACCAAGAGTAAAACGATGAAATCAGCGGCTGCTTCGAGTGGATTCACCGCTTTGTTCGGGATTACTGAGCCGGCGATCTATGGTGTAACGCTGAAATACAAACGTCCGTTTTTCGCAGGTTGTCTAGCAGGCGGATTAGTCGGTGGATTCTACAGTTTGGTGCATACAACAGCGAATGCAATTTCACTTCCAGGTGTATTGGCCATTGGCACGTATTCATCGGATCGTTACATGTATGTCGTTATTGGTTGTATTGCCGCAGTTGTACTCGGGTTTGTGTTCACGCTGTTAGCGGGCATTAAGGAAGATACTGAAGGAAGTAAATCGAAGCAGCAAGCTACGGATAAAGTAAACCGCAATCAGCCAGCCGTTGCCACAGAGGTGACTCCAGCATCCGTATCATCACAGACATCCACATCTTCGGACATGCTTATCGTTAGTCCAATGACAGGGGAGATCAAACCGATCTCTGAGGTAGAAGATCAGGCATTTGCCCAAGAGTTAATGGGTAAAGGGATTGCGATTGTTCCGACAGATGGCAAGGTATACGCTCCATTTGACGGAGTAGTCGAAGCACTTTATCGCACCAAACATGCCATCGGATTGAAAGCTGCGAATGGTGTCGAGATCCTGATTCATATCGGGGTGGATACCGTCAGTCTGAAAGGGAAGTATTTTAACGCCCATATCGAACAGGGGCAGACAATCAAGGCCGGCGATTTATTGGTGGAGTTTGATCCAGAAGGCATTACGTCAGCAGGCTATAACACGATTACATCCATTGTGGTAACCAACATGCAACAGTATGGAGACGTACTGACCACAGCGACCAACGGCCCGATTCGGGAGAGCGAAGCGCTAATGAAGCTGATCCCTTAAAACTTGAAATAAGACCTTAATAATACGTAATAACAGGAGGAAACTAAAATGACAAATTCCAATTTTCCAAAAGATTTTTTATGGGGCGGTGCACTATCTGCCTGTCAGGCCGAGGGAGCTTATAATGTGGATGGCAAGAGCCTGACCATTCCAGAAGTGATGAAGTTTAACGAGAAGAACGACCGCAAAGTGACCAAGCAGATCAGAGTGAATTGGGAGATGATTGAAGAGGCCAGGAATGACCCGGATACCGTGAAATATCCAAAGCGCCGGGGAATCGATTTTTATCATTCTTTCCGTGAGGATATCGCCTTGTTTGCCGAGATGGGCTTCAAAGTATTTCGTTATTCCATTTCATGGGCCCGAGTATTTCCGGGTGGCGACGATGCCGCTCCGAACGAAAAGGCACTAGAGTTCTATGATCAGGTGATTGATGAATGTCTAAAACAGGGTATGGAGCCCCTGATTACCATCAGCCACTTTGATACACCAATTGTACTGATGGACAAGTTCGGAGGATGGTATAACCGCAAGCTGATTGATCTGTATGTGAACTATTGTGATGTGCTGTTCAATCGCTACAAGGGCAAAGTGAAATATTGGGTGACATTCAACGAGATCAACATGAGCGTGAAAGCATCGGCCAAAACGCTGGGAATCATTGATTATGATGCTCCAAATTATGAAGAAATGCTGTTCCAGGGGCTGCATCATCAATTTGTAGCTGCGTCCAGAGCAACCAAGATGGCTCATGAGATTGATCCGAATAACCAGATCGGAAGTATGGTGGCTTATTTCACAACGTATCCTTACACTTGCAAGCCGGAGGATGCGCTTCAGATGCAGCAGGATGATCAGATGAAAAATCAGTTCTATCTCGATGTGCTCAATAAAGGCGAGTACCCTTACTATAGTAAAACGTATTTCAAAAACAAGGAGATCCAGTTGCACATCGAGGATGGCGATCTGGATAGCATTCAAGCACATACGGCTGATTTCGTGGGGATGTCGTATTACAACTCGATGATTTCCAGCAGTGATACAGAGCAGCTCGAACTAACGGCAGGCAATGTACACAGTGTATATAAAAACCCGCATCTGCCCGCTAACGAGTGGGGTTGGCAGATTGATCCGATTGGCCTGCGTTATACGCTGAATCTCGTCTATGATCGGTATCAAAAGCCTGTCTTTATTCTGGAGAACAGCTCAGGCTTCTACGACAAGCTGAACGAAGACGGAACGATCAACGATCCATACCGGATTGATTTCCTGAGCAAACATATCGAACAGATGGGACTCGCCATTGCGGATGGGGTCGAGGTGTTGGGATACACGATGTGGGGACCAATCGACATGATCAGTTCAGGGACATCTGAGATGAGCAAACGGTACGGATTTATCTATGTGGATCAGGACGACTATGGCAATGGTACGCTCGAAAGATATCGTAAGGATTCCTTCTTCTGGTATCAGAATGTGATCCGTACCAACGGAGCAGAACTGTAACAGAGCATGAACATTATGGGTCGTATCAAAAAAATACCCGGCGGCTTGCTGATTGTTCCTATGCTGGCCGCCGCGGTCATCAACACGGTGTTTCCATCGTTTTTTCAGATCGGAGATCCAACAACAGCGCTGTTCACATCGAAAGGTACCATGGTGCTGATCGGTATGATTTTACTGATATCAGGAACACAGCTTAACTTGTCACAGCTTCTGGTGACTTTGAAGAGAGCAGGGGTGCTCTGTATTTCACGTATCCTCATCAGCTGCCTGTTCGGCTGGGCGTTTGTACACTTTTTTGGCATAAGTGGGTTCGGGGGTGTTTCTGCGGTAGCCTTCATTGCCGTTCTGACCAGTTGTAATCCGGGATTATATCTGGCCTTGATGAACACGTACGGAGATGATGTGGATCGTGCTGCGTTTGGCATTCTGAATCTAATCGCCGTACCGATTATTCCGGTTATGATATTGAATTCGGCAAGCGGTGTCGGTATCGATTACCTCAGTGTACTTGCTACGCTAGTACCTTTCTTGATCGGGATACTGCTTGGTAACCTGGACAGAAATATACAGAAGATGTTCGCTCCGGGAACACTGATTCTGCTGCCTTTCCTAGGTACAAGCTTTGGGTCCAATATTGATCTGCGCATTGCATTTCAGTCCAGTCTGTCCGGTTTGCTGGTCACGGTGTTATTTTTGCTGATCTGCATGCTGCCGCTCATTGGAATCGATCGCACGATATTAAGACGGCCCGGTTACGCAGCGGCTGCGACATGTTCGGTTGCTGGATTGTCCATGGTGGTGCCTTCGATGGCTGCCGGGTTCAATCCGGTGTATGCGCCTTATGTTGACACAGCGATCGCCCAGATTGCGTTTGCCGTGATCCTGACATCAGTGACCGTGCCTTATATCGTGAAGCGTTTGGCTGGAGGAACAGCGACGGAAGCTTCTGCTTCAACAAATCACTAGAAAAAACAGCATGTGTTCTGTCAGATTATGACGGATCACGTGCTGTTTTGCTTTGTACATCTATATGATCTCCTAGGGGAGGAGAGGGATCGATCGGTTTATTTTACAGACCCAGCAGTTGTTTAACACTTTCAGCTACAGCTTTGCTGGATTGCGGATTCTGTCCTGTGACCACACGGCCATCTGTTGTGACATAGGAGCTGAAGGCAGCAGTTTTATCATATTGTGCAGCGCGTTCTCTCAACGCATCTTCCAACAGGAAAGGAACATACTCGGTTTGTTGAGCCAATGTTTCTTCTTCATTCGTGAAGCCGGAAACGGTTTTGTCTTTGATTAGAAGCAGGCCGTTGGACAGCTTCACATTCAGCAGGGCTGTAACCCCGTGGCACACGCCGGATACAACGCCACCTTTTTCATAGATATCACGAGAAAGCTCTTGAAGTTCGGCATTGTCCGGGAAATCCCACATCGTACCGTGACCCCCTGTGAAGTAGATTGCATCGTAGTCACTCGCGTTTACTTCGCCAGGTTTCAACGTATTTTTCAATTGGTTCATGAACGTTTCGTTCTCGAAATAGGCTTTGGTGCTCTCATCCAGAGAGTCGCCCAGACTTTTCGGATCAAGTGGTACGTTCCCACCTTTAGGGCTAACCAGATCGATCTGAACATTGTCATTATGGTCAAACTCTTCAATAAAGTGAGTTGCTTCGCTCAGCCACAAGCCAGTAGGCTCGTCCTTTGGTGCGTACTTATCTACATTTGTTAGAACAACCAGAATCTTTTTCATATAAAAACCTCCCGTAAAATATATATCATCAATTTATATTAAATATCACAAAATTAGATTGTGTAAAATCTATTATCAAATATAACATAACCTTTTTCTAAAGTAAAATCATGAACGTATCGTCGTTCTCCAATGTGACTTTCATGCGTAGGAGTAAGGAACAAACTAGTAGTAGTAAATATGCCGTAAAAATATAGTTTTACTTATTATGCCCTGCTTAATTTACTCAAATTGTAAGCCGAGGTAGGCGTGTGTAAGGGGAATCTTAATTAATTCAAATTTGAAGTTAATTTGATTGAACAACTAGTTCTTTTGATTTAAAATGGCAGAAGATGCCAACGAAAAACTGGTACATATTACATATATACTTGGAGGAACATTCATGAAACGTTCAGGCAAATTTTTCGCTTCAACAGTAGTTGCTGCTGTTGCTGCAGTATCCATCGTCTCTTCAGCTTCAGCGAGCACAGTTTCAGTCTCCAACATTTCTGGCGTAACACCTGTCAACATCAGCAGTATGGATATCGAAACGGCTTTGATGATGGTTCAGAGCGAACGCACCAAATTGCTGGATGCGCAATTGCAAACGCAAATTCAGGAAGTTCAGAACCGTAATCAACTGATCGCGGATTTGAACTCTCAATTGCAGATAGCCCAGCAAAACGGGGATGAAGCAGCTATTCAAAAGCTGAAAGGCCAAATTGATGCAGCGGGCAATTCCCAACAGATGGACATGCTTCGTCTGCAGTCCATGTCCAACAAGCGCAATGAAGCGTTTGATGTCATGACGAACTTTGTCAAAAAAATGCAGGATTCAAGATCATCCATCATCGGTAACATGCGTTAAGAACGGATGATTAACTGCAACAACACAAAAAGAGCGAAGCCGGAATTTAAATTCCGAAACTTCGCTCTTTTTGTATTTCTCTTTTTCTATGATATATCTCATCTAATCCAAGTTAGCCCGACCAGTCACGACGCCGAGTGAACAGATCCTGCAACTCATCCGTCGACAATTCGGTAATCCAGTTCTCGGAGCTTGTGATGATGTTATCGCTGAGCTGCTGTTTGCTCTCCAACATCTCGTCGATCCGCTCCTCCAATGTACCAAGAGAGATGAACTTATGCACCTGAACATCCTTCGTCTGACCCATTCGATAAGCCCGGTCGGTAGCTTGATTCTCAACAGCCGGGTTCCACCAGCGGTCAAAATGGAAGACATGATTGGCTGCGGTCAGATTCAATCCCACACCGCCAGCCTTGATGGACAGAATGAAGACGGATGGTTGCTTATCCTCAGGCAATGTACGGGACTGGAATTCCTCAATCATGCGATCTCGCGCCGTTTTGGACGTACCCCCGTGCAGGTACAATACAGGCTCCTGCAACTCCTGACGTAGTACTTGTTGCAGCATCTGTCCCATACCGATATATTGGGTAAAAATCAGGCATCGTTCGCCCTCGTCCCTTAATTCCCGGACAAGCTCCATCAGTCGTTCCAGCTTTGCGGAGCGGCTGATCAGCATCGCCATATCCTGCGGGCTGTACACATCATAAGCAGATGTCAGTGCACCGTCTTGGGGCAGTTCCTCCGGCAAAGCTTCTTTTGTCAGCAGCAGCGGGTGGTCACACAATTGCTTAAGCTGAGTTAGGGCTGAGAGGATCGCACCTTTGCGCTTGATACCTTCCAGTTCTTTCATTTTATCCATCAGGGCCTGCACGGATTGGTCATACAATGCACTTTGTTCGCCCGTAAGGTGAATATAGGTTTTCATCTCGTTTTTGTCCGGCAGGTCAAGCTGGATGTTGGGATCTTTTTTCTTGCGGCGCAACATGAATGGTTTCACCAATTGCTGCAGATCCTGCATGCGCTGCTCATCTTTATCTTTTTCAATGGCACTGATGAAGCGAGTCTGGAATGCCCGGGCGTTGCCCAGATATCCTGGATTGATAAAGTCATAGATCGACCACAGCTCGGACAACCTATTCTCGATCGGCGTACCTGTCATGGCAATGCGGTGTTTCGCCGGGAAACTGCGGACCGCCAAGGACTGTTTGGTCTGGGCGTTTTTGATATTCTGCGCTTCATCGAGACAGATGCATGCCCAGGTGTAGGTTTGTAACATCTCTTGATCCAGTGTAGCCGTAGCAAAGGATGTGATAATAATATCCACCTGCTCGGTCTGCTCCCGGAATTCTTCTCCACTTAATCGGCGTGCGCCATAATGCAGACTGACATGAATGGAGGGTGCGAAGCGGCTAATTTCCTTTTGCCAGTTGCCCAGTACGGAAGTTGGGCAGATCAGAAGTACCGGGGCTTGTCCCGGCTTACGTGGTTCATGATCCTTGATGTGTAACAGATACGTGATGAACTGAATGGTTTTTCCGAGACCCATATCATCGGCAAGACATGCCCCAAGTCCAAATCTGCGCAGGAAACCAAGCCATGCAAAACCTTCCTTCTGATACGATCGCAGCTCGGCATGAAGCCCTGTCGGAATGGGCAGGGAAGGTGCGCCGCCTTGTCCGCCCCCGAGTTGTGCAATAACCCGGTTCAGGTGCTCATTCAGTTCTACTTCCAGCCGAATGTTCTGATCATCCTGTGGTTGCTGCTCTTCCTCGGATTGTTGTCCTTCCTTCCATTTCTGGTTGCGATATTCCCGTTGCTCATTGTGCAGCAGATGCAGGTGCAGAATATCCTGGAATGAGAGTCCCTGTTCCCGATCTACACCGCCCATGGCACGACGTATCTGTTCCAGCAGGTCGGGGTCGAGAGGAACCCATTCTCCACGGAAGCGAACCAGTCGTTCATTACGGGCAACCAGATCAGCGAATTCATCTTCACTGAGGTCCGTGTCACCGATAGCAATGCGCCAGTCAAAATGAATTATCGAGTCCAGTCCAAAGAACGACTGTCCCCGCTCACTGCCTTCCTCAGGCTGCACCTTGGCGCGAAGCTTTGGTTTCTTCTTACGGGCTGCTTCCCACCAACCAGGCAGCAGAACTTGCCAGCCCGCTGCGAGCAACCTGCCGCTATCCTGCGTCAGGAACTGCCAGGCTTCCTGATCTCCCAAAGGATCACTCAGCACATCGCGTCTACCGCTAATGGAACTTCCGAGACGCGGCAGATGTGCGCGAAGCTGATCCAGCCATCCGGCAGAGCGGTCCAGAACGAAGGGGGTCCATACCTCGGGCCATTCCCCTTCAAGCCTGCCGCGCGAATCCAGCATGACGGGTACCAATACAGCGGCATCAAGCTTATTCTGTAATACCAGTCGCAGACGCCAAGATGGCTCATCCTCATCCGGCTCCTGCAATTGCAGCATGGGCCTGAATGGTGCAGCATCCGCTTTCCAGCCAATGGATACGAGCCAGGACTGGGCGTCCATTCCGGCTGTCTTAGGGAGAGTGCCGCGCTCTGGGAACAACTGCGGGAATTCACGCCGCAGATCGGTTGCCGCTTCCTCCGAACTGTACCAGCGCTGGAATACAAAGGCGGAGTAGGCCGCCCCGAGTCCTTCGGCATAACTCTCGTCCGTCTGCTGAATCGCCTTGGTAAGCGATGCTCGATCCTGCTTCTTCAAGCTATCCGGGTCCCAGGTCCACTGAAGCTGTCCTGCACGGTAGGCCTCGAAGCTAGGTACGTATTTGCGTTTTTCGATAGAAGATGCGAGTGCGGGAGCTAGTCGAATCAGATGTTCCGCCTGTTCGTCCCATTTCCATTCAATATGAAGCAGGGTATGCATCTCTGCAAAGAAGGGAATCACTTCTTCCGCTGGCAGAACAACCAGCTCAATCTCTTCAATCTGCCGAACTTCTAATTCGGTGCCGTAGAAGGAAGGCACATGCCAGGCGAACAATCGCTGCTTAAGCGACTGTCCGGATACAAAGTGGTGCGTGTTGAGTGCTCCATAAAACAAAGCATCGCCATATCCGGTTAAAGCGACGTGAACCTCAATCGTTTCAGTGTAAGGATGAATTAAGCTCATGAGATCAGTTTACCTTTCCGAAGCTCTTCCTGCAGGGCGCGCAGCCGACTGTTACGAACAGCGAGTGTGGTGATAAATTGCTCCCAGTGCGCTTCTTGCTTCAATTTCTTATAGATTTTGGACAGACGTTTCAGCAGCTTCACGGCTGCTTTGTATCCGTCCCTGTTTTTGTGTCCGATATAACGCTCCACTGCCTGATGATAGAAGGGGAGCAGTAGCTCAGGTGCATCTTTTTCGATCGGTTGCAGCATCGCTACGCGGAATTCGAGAGGTTCCGTTCCCGTACTCAGCTGAAAATCAATCCATCTGCGCCACTGTCCACGCGAATGCATAGCATCCTCGTAGGCGGGGCGGGAGTGGGGAAGCATACTGACAAGCGTGTCCCACATGCGGTTCTCTGTATCGGGCAGATGTTGAATAGCCGTGTCCCACAGATGCATGTAATCATTCAAAGGTGTATTACGCCGATTCGACAGCAAGGGACCAAGTTGTACCAACCAATCCCCAAGCCGCTTCCATTCGGCCGAGTCTGCGAGTACATGGAGAAAATGCAACAGTTGTTCTGGCGGGAAACCGTAGGTTGAGCTTCCATGGATGAGTCGCTGCCATGCCTGATCATCTTGCCCTACATGGAAGTGCATCCAGCTCTGCGCTAGTACTAGCGGCAGGGGCAGTGTTACGGCTTTGCCTGGTCTATCACTACTACTTCCATTATTTTGAGCGCTACCCAAGACACTCCCACCTGACTGTGAAGGTGGCGAAGCGGCGGTTATATTGCGCTCTATATCATCTAAGATGGCCTGTTCCGACACTAACATGTCCCGCGACCCTTGAAGCTCAGGTACAATCCAGTTCAACCAAAGTTGTCGATAGATCGGGGTGAAGAACATCATGCTGGCTGTCTCAGGCATCATCTGTTTGCGTAAATAAGCTGAGGTTTCGGCCAGTCTGCTCCAAAGTTGTTCAAGCTTGTTTCCCTTTAGACCCGAGAGGTCTAGTGGATGGTTAAAGATCCGCTCAATGTCTTTCAGAAGTGCATCCACCGCGAGCTGGGCAGGGTAACTCAAGTACACGGGGGTATGCGTGATGGAGTTACGGGCCGGCGGCACGCAGAATCGGATGAGGTGCAGCTGTACATGTAGTTCAAAAAGTTGGTCCATTGCAGCGTTCAGTCTTGGCTTAATGGCATATAGCTCGTCCGTTGCTTCCTGTACGTAGGACGTGCTTGCTGTGCCAGTACCCAGCCGTCTCAGACAGGAGTGGAATAGCTCGTGCCATTCCGAGATTTCGAGATCAGCAAGCTCTGTTGCACGTTCCTTGATCTGGCTGTATTGGTTGTCCAGAATGTCCGTATCCTGCTGTTTATCGGCATCTGTATAGCTGGATAGTCCTGCGGACATGGCACCGACGGGTTTGGTCGTTTGTTTGAGCGCAGTACTGGAGTGCGCATTCACAATCGCATGCACAGGTCGCTCCAGTTGCTCGGCATAACTCATTAATACAGCCGTCATATGTTTGCATACGGAACTCACCGGGCAGGTACAATGACTTGTAGTCAGGGACTGCATGCTTAGTGTGACCTCGTACTCTTCCGATCCTTGTACAACGGCCGAGATCCCTTGTTGTTCGGAATAGGTTAATGGTCCGACACGTTTCTGTTTATAATATTGGAATCCGCGCATGATCGTCAGGTTATTAAAATGCTCCGCAACCTGCCTGATCAACTGTTGCCACTGCGCATCATCCATCCTCATGTTATTCGGTATGTTCATCATTCCATCTCCTGGGGTAAACATAGGTTCAGTAGTCACCACGTCTATGACGTGATGTTGTAAATTTGTTGTATCCATCATATCAGTTATGAGCCAATCCGTGCATGGGGTATGAAGAATTTGAAGTTATTTTAGACCAACTGGAATCAGGATGAACACGTCGGTTCTGCTGGCGGACGGAATGCATGATTGCACCATATTGTGTATGCTTATGGTATGTATTCCTATCAGGAACGATGCAGGCCGGGGAAACGGCCATATTACACACAACAGGAGAGAGCATATGAAAATACTTACGTTAAACACACACGCTTGGGCGGAAGAGAATCAACTGAACAAGATCAGTCAACTGGCTGATTTTATTAATACACATCAATTCGATGTAATCTCCATGCAGGAGGTCAACCAATTCATGCAGGAAGCGGCGCTTTCTGAAGAAGAACTGAAGATGTATTATGTTACTGAATCCGACGCTGTGATTAAAAAAGACAACTATGCCTACGTCCTGCTTCAGCAGCTGACAGAGCAATATTACTGGACGTGGATTCCCGCTCATGTTGGGTTCCAAAAGTACGATGAAGGACTGGCGATCCTTAGCCGGACGCCGATTAAGCAGGCTTTTGGGGAATACGTGTCCCACATGCGGGATTATAACAACTATCGTACACGCAAGATTGTGGGAATCCAGACGGTCATCCAAGGTGAAGCAACCTGGTTTGTGAACGGACATTATAACTGGTGGGATGATGCGCAGGAACCTTTCAAGGGACAGTGGGAGTTAACGGAGAGCAAGCTTGCCCCCTACATGGATCAGCCGTTATATATAATGGGTGATTTCAATAATGTCGCGGAAGTGCGTGATGAAGGTTATGATTATATGATGAGCAAAGGCTGGAATGACCTGTACACCACAGCATTGCAAAAGGATGAAGGAGCAACTGTGGTGAAGGCCATTGCCGGCTGGGCAGATAACAAACGCGATCTTCGGATCGACTATATTTTCTCCAATCGTCCGATTCAGGCTAAATCTTCTACCGTGGTCTTGAACGGTAAAAACGGGCCGGTCGTGTCCGACCATTTTGGTGTCGCTGTAGAGATATAACAGCCGTGTGACCATAAACCGTAAAGGTGATATCACCGCAAATACGAAACAAAGCCTCCGCTGACTTCCTGTTAAGGGAAGTTGCCGGAGGCTTTTCACATTCTAAATCATTTTCTGTGTCTATGTACATTTCATATCATATCATTCATTCTTTCTGCTGTGGAACTGGACTGTTACTCGAGCGACAGCATCTGATGTACAAACTTTTTCAGATTAGCGCTTGTCTCGCTAAGTTGTTCGATACTTTCCATGAACTCGGTAACAAGCTTGGCCTGATCCACTGTTGCGGTTGTAATCTGACCGATCTCCTGCTCCATATGTTTCATGGAATCTTGCACGCTGCCTAGGGATGATTCGATATCAGCCGCTGCTTGTTTCGTATGATCTGACAGCTTGCGTACTTCACTGGCAACCACACCGAAGCCGGCTCCCTGATCGCCCACACGGGCTGCCTCTATCATGGCGTTGAGTCCAAGCAGATTGGTTTGTTCCGATACTTCACGAATGACGTTTGTTACTTTACTTACACTGACCGAGTTCTCTGAAGCTTTTTTGGAGTTGCGCAGAATCTCTTCCGAGGTTGCGGAGAGTTCTTCAGAATGTGCAGCAATTTGCTGAATGCCACCAACAAGAGCATTAATGGTTGTTTCATTTTCACGGATCAGCGTTTCCAGTGTCATGTGACTATCCAGTGCGTAGTTCACACCCAATATACCCACAACCTGATCGTTCTCTTTAATAGGGATTAGAATGGAATCAAAAGGTCTACCCTGCAGATCACCAGGCATACGTGCCACGGTACGGGAATCTCTGTTAGTCAGCATTTTGAAATGTTTATAATCATCATGCAGCTCATCCCCAACCTTTACACCAATCTCCAGACTTTTTGCCTCGGAAAAATACAATACTTTCTCATGATCATTAATGGATATGGATATGTCGTCACGGAACATTTGGCTAACAAAAGGCATAGCATTTACCAGAGATTCAAGAGTATTCAATGTGCATCTTTCCTTCCCGATACAAAAAGTGGAATTTTTCAATCTATATAAGTTGAACTAAAGATATATTCACACGTACACTCCGATGACAGAATAACCTTCCAATCGCTGTTATCCCCAGATTTTTTTGATTCCCTTTTCTCAAGGGAAAAATCCGGTGATAAAGGCGAACGCTTCGCTTTTTCAGTTTTTTTCTGTCCTCTACGTTTCTGTGTAAATGATTAGTTCAACATATATAGTTTCTATATCGGTAACAATTTCCGTTTTTTTGAATTAATGTCCCAAATGAAGGTGTAATTGGCGAAGGAAAAACCAAATCTTCTGATTTTTTGTAAGCGTAATCAAAAATCTGTAGCCACCACAGAACATGTCAGTTATACTGGGATTATTATTCGGCTATTCAGAAGATAACCAAGGGACATACCTATTTCCCGGTAAGGGGATTACCCACCTAGGTTAAGCGCTATACTTTATCGGTTAGGTGCTCCAGTGTGGAGGGTATGAATGCAATGATATAAGACTTTATTTCAACGGGAGAAGGATGTGTGCCATCGATGACGACCTATTTCAGTGAACCACAGAGCATGTATTACCGATTTGGAGAAGATCAGGATCAGGTGTTGAAGGTACTGGCCGAGAGGTATATTGGAGCCAATGCGCAGGCTGATTTTGTATATCGGGTATTCCAGAAGTCTGGTATTTTGCAAAATGAAAAAGGGCTTTATGATCTGAATTTAGGTAAACGCTTTCCTGATGCACCTAAAGACCATATATCCTACGCAGCTGCACTAGTTTGGGGGGACGAGGACCGAAACCTGGATGTACTGGTCAGCTGTTATGGGCCTGTTCGTTTCTATTTCAATGAGCAGTTGGTCTATCGCTCTACCGTAATGGATGAGATTAGTCCAGACGCAACGGTTAAGCTCAGCATCGATATCAAGCCTGGTTGGAACACCATTTGGCTGGAGATGAAAAACACCCCTGCCGGATTTGGCTGCCAATTTGGGTCAGATGAAGGAAAAGTGCGCATTTTGAATGTATTTGCTCCATTTCAGGAGAGACAGGGGCAAGCGGGGTGGGTGTTCTCCCAACCGAACCCAGCCACGAGTAAACAACCGGACCTGCTTGGAAAAGAATCAGACTACAGCTTGAACTGGCTGCCTGAGACAGGCTGGTCTGATGAAGATAAAACCAAGCCAGCTTTCGAAAGAATATACGGAAATCTTCCTGGAAAGCATGCTTATGCCTGGACCCATCTGAACAATAATGATTCAACCGGGAGTCCGGTGCGATTGTCAGGACAATCTTCGGGTTCTCTGAGTATTTGGATTGGCGGCAAGCCTGTGGCGCAAGTGAAGGAGCCGGGTTCGTTCGAAGTGGATATACCAGTCTCCTTTGGACGGAGTAACCTGATTGTCCGAAGTGAATGCAACGATACGGCTGAACCATGGCATTTTAATATGAATGCAACCGTTTCGGGTAAGCCACTTTCGCTGGAACTTCCTCAGCGTGTGCACGGTGCTTCCGGAGAGTCTTGGTTATATGTCGGCCCTTTTGAATCGGGGGTTGAACCGGATTTGCAGGATCTGACCCGAACGGATCGAGTGTATCTAACGGGGCAAGGACAGACATATTGGCGCTTGGATCGACCGGATGCCTGGATCAGACCTTATTATGAAAATGCCATGTTAAGCAACAAATGGACAGTGGGCAGTGTGACTAATTATGGTCGCTGGGATTATCCATTGGGTGTCACTGTATATGGTCTATTACGGACGGGGCGTTATTTGCAGAGACCAGACATTACATGTTATGCGGCTGAGCATGTGCAGGCATGTACCCAGATGTATGAGTACTCATTATGGGATCGGGAGCAGTATGGTTTCCCGGCAGTCAATCAACAATTGGTCATGCTGAAAATGCTGGATAACTGCGGTTCTTTTGGTTCAGCCATGCTGGAAGCGTATTCCGAGTGTCATGAACCAACGTTTCTTCCGATTGCTGAACGGATCGCCGATTTCATGCTTTTCCGTTTGGAACGACAGGAGGATGGGGCATTTTATCGTACATGCGTAGGGGAGTATGCAGAGAATACCATGTGGGCAGATGATCTCTACATGAGTACGCCGTTTCTCGTTCGTTATGCACGGGTGACAGGCAACTCGGCCGCATTGGATGAAGCCGCCAGACAATTTTCACTGTATCGGAAGTATCTGTTTATGCCTGAGTTCAAGATCATGTCCCATGTGTATGATTTCAAATACGAACAGGCAACGCAGATTCCATGGGGACGGGGAAATGGCTGGACACTGTTTTCCTTGACGGAGGTATTGGAAGCTTTGCCGGCAGAGCATCCCGAGCGTCCAGCCTTAATAGATTTCTTCAATGAGCTGTGTGAAGGGTACGCAGCGCTTCAAGGGGAAAGCGGGTTGTGGCATCAGGTGTTGAATGTTCCGCAGACGTATGAAGAAGCCTCCTGCACGGCGATGTTTGCCTATGGTTTTGCGAGAGGTGTGCGTTTTGGCTGGTTCAAAGACCCTGAAGTTTATGTCGCAGCTGCCGAGCGGGCTTGGAAGGGACTCATCTGCAAAGCAATCGATCGTCAAGGGAATGTGCATGGTGTGTGCAGCGGTTCGAGATATGCGTTTACGGCAGAGTATTATGATCAGGACTTGCGTACCGTCACCAATGACAATCACGGAATAGGCATTATGATGCTGGCAGGAACTGAAGTGGCAAAAATGAAGAAACATCTGGCTGAGCACAGAGTGTCTTCACCTGCAGTCTCACATTCCTGACAGACCACTGAGGTCTGATTTTCATATTATCGTTCCTATACAACAAGTTATCTTCTGCTCCACGTAATACGGTTGTATATCCGTAATCATATTTGAGACGGGATCATCACCGCCGGGAATATCATTCCTGGTGGTTTTTGATTCCTGTAACTCCTTACTTTTTTGACAGGAAAGCTTACTTTTGTTTATGTCATGTGCAGCAATGGACCGATACAATAGGTTTTGTAAGCGATTCCATAAATGCAAGAAGGGGAGGAAATTCATTTATGATGATTACAAAAAAGTGGGTAACCCTGTTCTGCCTGTCCCTGTTATTGTTCGCTACAGCCTGTTCTGGAGGGGCCACCGATACACCATCTTCTTCTGGAGAAGCAAGTGGAAGTGAAGGAGATTCATCAGGCAAGATTGAACTGCGCATGACCTGGTGGGGATCACAGACTAGACATGATCTGACGACCAAAGTCATCCAATTGTTTGAAGAGAAACATCCGGGAATCACCATTAAACCTGAATATTCCGGTTGGGACGGTTACTTTGACAAGTTGACTACACAGGTAGCTGGTTCGAATGCACCTGATATCATCCAGATGGATTACGCCTTTCTGACTGACTTTGCCCGGCGTGGGGCCTTGCTTGACCTGACCCCGTTTGCAGAGAGCAAAGAGCTGCGGACAGAGGACCATGATCAGAGCATGATTACAGCCGGATCAATTGACGATAAATTATATGCGATTACCCTCGGAGTTAACGCACCGGGTGTCATCTATGATGCCACCGTATTTCAGGAATTAGGAATCGAAGAACCACAAGAGAGCTGGACATGGAAGGATTTTGGGGATATTGCGACTAAGATCGCCGCAGCCAAAGGTGAGGGGTTCTATGGATCTGCAGACATTTCCGGTACAACGAACATGTTTGAAGTGTTTATCCGGCAATCCGGAAAAGGATTGTTCGATGGTGGCACAATGACAGCTACCAGCGAGGAGCTTCAGCAATGGTTCGATATGTGGAGCGCACTACGCGAGAATGGTGGAGTGACCACAGCGGAGATAACGGCATCCACAACCAATGCGCTGGAGACACGCCCGATCTCGCTGGGTACAGCTGCGATGGATTTTGCATGGTCTAATCAATTGCTGACATTCCAGCAGGTGAACAAAAACCAGGATCATAAGCTTGGCATACAGGTTCTTCCGCATGGTGTAGGTGAAAAGCAAATCGGTGAATATCTGAAGCCAGGCCAGTTCCTCTCCGGTTATGGCAAAACCAAACATCCAAAGGAAGTTGCCATGTTCATTGATTTCATGGTCAATGATCCAGAAGCAACCGCTATTCTTGGTTCTGAACGTGGGGTACCGGTCAATTCCAGTATTCGTGAACAGATGCAACCTACGCTGCCGGAAGCAGAGCAAGTCATTTTCCAATTTATCGATACGGTATCGAAGAACTCCAGCGAGATTGACCCGCCATACCCGCAAGGATTTGCTGAAGTGGACACGAGTTTCAAGAGCGCAAGCGAGCAGATCGCCTTCGGTCAAGGCAGTACTCCAGATGTCATTGCCCAGTTTATTGAAGGAGCCAAGGCTACGCTTGGATCGAGTCAATAATAATTGAAACTGTCTCAGACTTCTAATTCTGCGGGGAGGTTGCGAAGATGACGACATCACAGGTCAGTCAAGCCCGAATCGAGCGTGTAACTACCCGGCGGGTGAAACGGAGATATGCCCACAATGGAGCAGCGCTTCTGTTCCTCGCCCCATGGCTTGTCGGATTGTTATTTCTAACCCTTGGTCCCATGCTGGTATCGTTATACATCTCGTTCACTGATTACAGTATCCTGGCCGCCCCTTCCTGGGTCGGTCTGGATAACTACACCACGATGTTTACATCGGATAAACTGTTTACCCAGTCGCTCAAAGTCACCTTCACGTATGTCGCTGTATCCGTACCGGTCAAGTTGATCTTTGCGCTGCTGGTAGCCATGTTGCTCAACAAAGGGATTCGAGGACTCGGTATTTACCGGACGGTGTATTACATCCCGACATTGCTTGGGGGTAGCGTGGCGATTGCGATGTTGTGGCGTAAAATGCTGGGTGGGGATGGGCTGCTCAATAGTGTCCTTGCCATGGTAGGTATTAAAGCTCCCGATTGGGTTGCGAATCCGAAGTATGCCCTGTACTCCATCGTCCTGTTATCCGTATGGCAGTTTGGATCGTCGATGATTATTTTTCTGGCTGGCCTGAAGCAGATTCCACCCGAGTATGATGAAGCCTCAGCGGTAGATGGTGCAGGTCCTCTTCGGAGATTCTTCTATATAACGTTGCCGATTCTGTCACCTGTCATCTTCTTCAATCTCGTGATGCAGCTGATTACATCGTTTCAATCGTTCACACAGGCTTTTGTTATCAGTAACGGTAGCGGAGGGCCAGTGAATTCAACCTTAATGTACTCTCTGTATCTGTACAAAAAAGGATTCTCATTCTTTCAGATGGGCTACGCTTCCGCGATGGCCTGGGTGCTGGTCATCCTGATTGGCGTATTTACATTGCTCGTATTCCGCAGCAGCAAGCTGTGGGTGCACTATGAGGATGGTGGGAAATCATGATTGGACAACGGAACTCTACAGCATGGGTCGTCGGCAAACATGTGTTGATCTCAGGCATCGCCTTTATCATGCTCTACCCGATCCTCTGGATGCTGGGCAGCTCATTCAAACCGGGACATATGATCTTTACAGAGACCTGGTTCTGGCCACAGGAATGGAATTGGCAAAATTACATGAATGGCTGGTCGGGTATTCAGGGCAATCCATTCTCCCGCTTCCTGACCAACTCTGTCATCCTGTCGCTTGGAGCTGTGCTGGGCAATGTGATTTCCTGCTCTATGGCGGCGTATGCGTTCGCTCGGCTGAATTTTCGTTTCAAAGCTATCTGTTTCGGCCTGATGCTTATGACAATCATGCTGCCCCATCATGTGACGCTGATCCCGCAGTATATCCTTTTCAACCACCTGGAGTGGGTGAATACGTATCTGCCGCTTGTCGTGCCAAAATGGTTGGCGACTGACGCCTTCTTCATTTTCCTCATGGTACAGTTCTTCCGGGGATTGCCCAAAGAGTTGGATGAGGCGGCCACCATCGATGGATGCGGTCCTGTGAAAATATACACCAAAATCATCATTCCACTTGCTTTCCCAGCGCTGGTTACCACGATGATCTTTACGTTCTTGTGGACATGGGACGACTTCTTCAGTCAGTTGATCTACCTGAGTGACGTGAGCAAATACACCGTGCCGCTGGGTCTGCGTTTGTTCCTTGATTCCAGCTCTCAATCCGATTGGGGTCCGATGTTTGCCATGTCGGTGTTGTCACTGGTGCCATGTTTTATCGTATTTATCGTGTGTCAAAAGTACTTCGTGGAAGGAATCGCGACCTCTGGGCTCAAAGGGTAATTCCAAGACGAAACGAGTTGATTTTTCCATGGGGAAAGGAAGATGGTCTTCATTCATTAATCAAAAGCTGCAACAAAGCAAGCTCTCCACGTTGATGGTGACTTGCTTTATTGCGTTTAACCTCCTGCTCGTCTCGGTTGTGGTCTGGCTGGCATATCAGTCTTTCTCCACGGTCACATTTGCCGAGATTAGCAAAGCACGTCTGGCTCTTCTGAACGAAAGCACACGTCGGGGATTTGATTTTATCACAGGGGTAACTGGAACCGCTTATGCCTTGGCAAGCAATCGGGAACTGTCCAGTCTGCTCGAAACGGCTGATACGGGCAGGCTTGCACAGATTCACCAGCGGAGAGAGGTCTCTCGAATTCTGGATCATACCATGGTCGTGAGTGAAGGCATCACTTCCATTGAACTGTATACGGATGTCTTTAATGAAGTGACAGTGACTATGGCTGATCGCATATTTCCGGTGGACACCATCGCACACGACTCTTGGTTTGCTACGCTGGAAAAGGCTGATGCCGCTTGGGTTCCGCTGCGTGAGAACGAATCAGGCCAATCCCTGGTCGGATACGCCCAACGGATTTTCGACAGTCGTGGAGGGACGGTTGCCTATGTGCTCATTCGACTGAGCAGAGCGGACATCGTACGCAGGTTTGCCGATGTACCCATGGTGCTTGATGGAAAAGTCCTGTTGGTAGATACCGCTGGTAATGTCGTAATGCAGATGGGGAGAGTTGATCCAGCAGGGGAGAAGGAACGAGCGGATAGAAGAAATGAAGCGAGTACAGTACAGGAACCGGGTGGAGCTGTAAATTCATCTTCTTCTATTATAGATAGTGCATGGATTCAGGAACATGTCCAACCTGGTGCAGACGGATACGAAGTGGTTTCCGGCCAACCCGGAGGTGCTCAATTGGTGCTGTACTCCAGGCCAGCCATGCTTCAGTGGCGCCTTGTACAGACTATTCCGGTATATACACTGTTATCTCCGCTCAGACAAGCGGGCTGGCAGATCCTTGGCATCGCCGTACTTGGACTATTATGCTCGGCTGTGCTGGCGTACCTGTTTGTAAGGCAGATCATCCGGCCTTTACGACAATTGATCAAGCGAATGAGACAACTGGAGAAAGGGGACTTCGATACCCGGGTCCAACTCTCATTTACGGAGGAATATGCCCACTTGGCTTATGGCTTTAATCATATGGCTTCACAGCTCACGACGCTGATGGAACAGGTGAAGGATGAGAGCCGGGCCAAGCGTGAAGCCCAGACGGGCTTGCTTGAGGCCCAGATCAAACCACATTTTCTATACAACACCCTCGACATGATCCACTGGCGCGCACTCGATTACGAAGCCAAGGATATCAGTCGTATGATTGTACAACTCAGTAAGCTGTTACGGATCGGACTGAGTGGAGGGAGATTGTTTATACGGGTTCGTGATGAGTTGGAACATGCCCGTTGCTACGTTAACATCCAGTCAGAGCGGCTACCGTTCTCCATTCAATATCAGGAGCAGATCGATCCGCATATTCGCGGTTGTTACATTCCCAAAATCATTGTGCAGCCCTTCATCGAAAATGCCGTTATGCACGGGCACCCTGAAGAAGGCACACTTCGAATTCAGGTGTATATGCACGAAGAGGTTGGCCCGCATGAGGATATCGTCATTCGTATCACGGATAATGGGCGGGGTTTGCCGGAGGGGTGGAAACTCGAAGAGACGTGTGGCATCGGCGTACGGAATGTACATCAGCGCATTCAGCTTTATTGTGGGAAGAGATATGGTGTTCAACTGAGCGATAGAGCGTCAGGTGGCGTGGAAGTGACCATTACGCTGCCGCGTATTGAGACCGACGAGCAATTAAATCTATGGCTGGACGGTGAAAAATGATGAAGACCATTATGCTTGTTGATGACGATCCTCATATTGTAAAGGCATTAACAGATCATATCGATTGGCCTTCTCTAGGCCTCAGCATTGCAGGCACTGCTTCCAATGGCTTGGATGCGCTGGAGCTGTTTCACCGCATGCATCCAGATGTCGTTATGACTGACGTCTACCTGCCGGGGATGACCGGGCTTGAGATCACACAGACGTTGCGCCGTGATCATCCCCACTTGCCGATCATCATTCTTAGTGGATATGACGAATTCGAGAACGCCCGGGCAGCCATGCGTTGGGGTGTGAATCACTTTTTGCTGAAGCCGGCAGAGGTTGAGGAGATTGAATCTGTGCTGCGGGAGGTGCTACTGGAACAAGATGTGAGAGAGCGGCATGAGCGGCTGGAGCAGACATACAAGCAGGAGGTCGGACGGGTACTTCCGTATTTGCGCAAACAATTTCTTCACGAACTGCTAACTACGCGATATCGGGCAGACGAGCTGCCCAAAGAACGCATGGACTATATAGGTATTCATATGTCCTCACAGACACGCGCCATTAGTCTGCAACTGAATCGCCCCGTGTTTTTGACTCGAATGAAAGAACGGGATTGGCAGCTTCTCCGCTATGGGGCGGCAGATATTATTCAGGAGACGGTGAAGGAGCAAGCGGCGAGCATGAATGGTCAGGTTGAGATTGTTGATTATTCGGATCAGGTATTTGTGTTGCTTCTATTAGGAGATAAAGATCATCTGGAGGAATGCCTGCCACTCGTGGAGCGAATGATCGATCAGATCTTTACGTATCTGAAAATTGAAGTGAGTGCTGGAATCGGAAGATCCAAGAGTCACCCATGTGAGGTGATAGATTCCTATCTCGAGAGCAGAGAAGCGGTGGAGACAGCAGAGTTTCAAGGTGGAAGTCGTATCTACCACTATGAAACATCAAAGGAAACAGAACCAAGTGTGACCGATTATTCATTATTGCTTCGTCAATGGAATGAGGCTTGGACGGATATTCGACCTGACCTGGCCGAAGAGGTATGGCATCATATTTGCCTTTTGCTGAAAGAGGGGAAATGTGTTGGGATACAGGATGTACAGGTTGTGGCCGTCAGTTTGTTTGACACATTGATGCATAGCTGGAACCGACTTCACCCTATGTTAACGCCGCCGCTGGCGATGAGTGATTTTCTGCGTGAAATTCAATCGAAATATGCTTTGCATGATCTGGTAAACTGGATGGATCGTATTATCTGCGACTGGCTGGAACAGATACGTAAGGAGATGGGCGAGAAGAAAAGCAATAAACTTATCGAGCAGGTGAAACAGTATGTAGAGCTTCATTACGCCGAAGAGATTAGTTTTGAAGCGATAGCCAAGGGGCTGTTTGTACATCCGAAGTATCTGAGTCAATTGTTCAAAAGGGTGACCGGTGAGAATTTCGTGAGTTATTTGAACGGGTACCGGATTCAGAGAGCGTTGGAACTGTTGCAGTCGGGACATTACATGGTATATGAGGTGAGCGAGATGACGGGGTTCCGTAATGCGACGTATTTCAGCCAGGTGTTCAAAATGCTTACGGGCAAGAGTCCGTCTGAGGTGGGGTAGGGCGATACAGGTACAGTAATTATACAGAGCGGAAGAGGAGATCTGGTTCTTATGATGATCGATCGGCAGGAATATAACATTAAAGGCTTATCTTACTCCATTAGATCAGCAGAGGAAAAGGATGCTGAGGCCTTGTCTTTACTACGTGTACAAATCGATGGGGAAACCGAGAACATGGATCGTGAAGAGGGTGAGGCGTATATCGACGCAGCCGGGTTTAGGCGGATCATCCATTTGGACACTGAGAAGTCACGGAATCTGTTCCTTGTTGCTGTGGCGGCGGGCGAGATTGTGGGATACTCCCGATGTGAAGGTACAGAGTTGAAGCGCTTTTGCCATAAAGTTGAGTTCGGCGTGTGTGTAGCCCGAGAGTTCTGGGGACATGGGATTGGTAAGAACCTGCTGGAGAAGTCGATAGAATGGGCAGACCAGACTGGTGTAGAGAAGATTGCGTTGAACGTGCTGGCATCCAACGATAAGGCAATCGAGTTATATCAAAAGAGAGGCTTCGGGATCGAAGGCATTTTGAAAAGGGATCGGCGACACACGGATGGACAGTATCACGACACGATAGTGATGGGCAGGTTCAGAGACTAATAGTATAAAAAGTGAAAGTAAAATCTATATAAGCCCACAGGATATGGAGTTCTATTGTTAGATTTGATACCGACATAATAGATAGCAGCGTTATTTAGTAGAAGTATTATGTTTCTTATCTTATAGAACGAATGTAATGATGCTGAAGGAGACTGTTTACAACCTATATTGAGATAGATTAGACCAGTGAGTGTATATAGGGTATAGTAAAAGGTATTGCCATTGGAAAAGAGATTATAAAGAAATTGAACTAGATATATAGTTGGCTTGGTAATGGGATATTTTACAAGTGGTAATTGTATTGTACATATGATATATTCTATATCCGGCCAAAAAACACGAGAAACAAAGTGTTGCAGGTGAAACAAATAAGCTTCGAAAGAAACTTAAAAAAAGAGCTTGCTAAGTTGGTTCGGAAGTGTTAAGATATAAAAGTTGCTGAGGAGAACAACGCTCGGTAACAAAATAAGTTTGATCTTTGAAAACTGAACAACGAGTGAGTAAACATTCTGCTTGCAGAATGAACGCGAAAGTTGAGACAAGCCTTGGCTTGAATTGACTGGAGCACAAATGAGATTTTTAATCTCGTCAGATTCAAAATGAGCTTATCGCTCTTTTCAATACTTTATTGGAGAGTTTGATCCTGGCTCAGGACGAACGCTGGCGGCATGCCTAATACATGCAAGTCGAGCGGACTTGAAGAGAAGCTTGCTTCTCTGATAGTTAGCGGCGGACGGGTGAGTAACACGTAGGCAACCTGCCCTCAAGTTTGGGACAACTACCGGAAACGGTAGCTAATACCGAATAATTGTTTTCTTCGCCTGAAGGAAACTGGAAAGACGGAGCAATCTGTCACTTGGGGATGGGCCTGCGGCGCATTAGCTAGTTGGTGGGGTAACGGCTCACCAAGGCGACGATGCGTAGCCGACCTGAGAGGGTGATCGGCCACACTGGGACTGAGACACGGCCCAGACTCCTACGGGAGGCAGCAGTAGGGAATCTTCCGCAATGGGCGAAAGCCTGACGGAGCAATGCCGCGTGAGTGATGAAGGTTTTCGGATCGTAAAGCTCTGTTGCCAGGGAAGAACGCTTGGGAGAGTAACTGCTCTCAAGGTGACGGTACCTGAGAAGAAAGCCCCGGCTAACTACGTGCCAGCAGCCGCGGTAATACGTAGGGGGCAAGCGTTGTCCGGAATTATTGGGCGTAAAGCGCGCGCAGGCGGTCATTTAAGTCTGGTGTTTAATCCCGGGGCTCAACCCCGGATCGCACTGGAAACTGGGTGACTTGAGTGCAGAAGAGGAGAGTGGAATTCCACGTGTAGCGGTGAAATGCGTAGATATGTGGAGGAACACCAGTGGCGAAGGCGACTCTCTGGGCTGTAACTGACGCTGAGGCGCGAAAGCGTGGGGAGCAAACAGGATTAGATACCCTGGTAGTCCACGCCGTAAACGATGAGTGCTAGGTGTTAGGGGTTTCGATACCCTTGGTGCCGAAGTTAACACATTAAGCACTCCGCCTGGGGAGTACGGTCGCAAGACTGAAACTCAAAGGAATTGACGGGGACCCGCACAAGCAGTGGAGTATGTGGTTTAATTCGAAGCAACGCGAAGAACCTTACCAGGTCTTGACATCCCTCTGATCGGTACAGAGATGTATCTTTCCTTCGGGACAGAGGAGACAGGTGGTGCATGGTTGTCGTCAGCTCGTGTCGTGAGATGTTGGGTTAAGTCCCGCAACGAGCGCAACCCTTATATTTAGTTGCCAGCACTTCGGGTGGGCACTCTAGATAGACTGCCGGTGACAAACCGGAGGAAGGTGGGGATGACGTCAAATCATCATGCCCCTTATGACCTGGGCTACACACGTACTACAATGGCCGGTACAACGGGCTGCGAAATCGCGAGATGGAGCCAATCCCAACAAAGCCGGTCTCAGTTCGGATTGCAGGCTGCAACTCGCCTGCATGAAGTCGGAATTGCTAGTAATCGCGGATCAGCATGCCGCGGTGAATACGTTCCCGGGTCTTGTACACACCGCCCGTCACACCACGAGAGTTTATAACACCCGAAGTCGGTGGGGTAACCGCAAGGAGCCAGCCGCCGAAGGTGGGATAGATGATTGGGGTGAAGTCGTAACAAGGTAGCCGTATCGGAAGGTGCGGCTGGATCACCTCCTTTCTATGGAGAATCGTTTCCTGCAACGGAAACATTCAAATATGCAGCTTAGCTGCAAAACACTCACTCGTTGCTCAGTTTTGAGAGCTCAAACTCTCAAACAGCTTGCTTTTGCATGGAGCTTGTTCTTTGAAAACTAGATATCGAAACGAAACAAACGCGAATTAGAACATTCCTTTAAGCTGAACTTGTGCAAACAAGTCAAGTGTATAAAGGTAGTTAAATTGCTTTTGTGATGGTATCGGGTGAGAGCGACTTTTGGCTTTGCGCAAGCAAAACAAGGGAAGCGAGCGACCGAAACCGGAACAAAATGGTTAAGCTACTAAGAGCACACGGAGGATGCCTAGGCGCTAGGAGCCGATGAAGGACGTGGCGAACAACGAAACTGCCTCGGGGAGCTGTAAGCAAGCTTTGATCCGGGGGTGTCCGAATGGGGAAACCCAGCTGGGGTAATTTCCAGTTACTCACAACTGAATACATAGGTTGTGTAGAGGCATACCAGGGGAACTGAAACATCTAAGTACCCTGAGGAAGAGAAAACAATAGTGATTCCGTCAGTAGCGGCGAGCGAACGCGGAGAAGCCCAAACCAAAGAGCTTGCTCTTTGGGGTTGTGGGACGTCTCACATGGAGTTACAAAGGAACCGGTTAAGCGAAGAGGTCTGGAAAGGCCCGCCAAAGAAGGTAAAAGCCCTGTAGTTGAAAGTCTGTTCCCTCCGAGACGGATCCCGAGTAGTGCGGGGCACGTGAAACCCCGTATGAATCCGGCAGGACCATCTGCCAAGGCTAAATACTTCCTAGCGACCGATAGTGAAGCAGTACCGTGAGGGAAAGGTGAAAAGCACCCCGGAAGGGGAGTGAAATAGAACCTGAAACCGTGTGCTTACAAAAAGTCAGAGCCCGTTTTAGGGGTGATGGCGTGCCTTTTGTAGAATGAACCGGCGAGTTACGTTCCCGTGCAAGGTTAAGGTGAAGAGCCGGAGCCGCAGCGAAAGCGAGTCTGAATAGGGCGACTGAGTACGTGGACGTAGACCCGAAACCGGGTGATCTACCCCTGTCCAGGGTGAAGGTGCGGTAACACGCACTGGAGGCCCGAACCCACGCATGTTGAAAAATGCGGGGATGAGGTGGGGGTAGCGGAGAAATTCCAATCGAACTCGGAGATAGCTGGTTCTCCCCGAAATAGCTTTAGGGCTAGCCTCGGAAAACAGAGTCGTGGAGGTAGAGCACTGATTGGGTGCGGGGCCCGCAAGGGTTACCAAGCTCAGTCAAACTCCGAATGCCATAGACTTACTTCCGGGAGTCAGACAGTGAGTGCTAAGATCCATTGTCAAAAGGGAAACAGCCCAGACCATCAGCTAAGGTCCCCAAGTGTGTGTTAAGTGGGAAAGGATGTGGAGTTGCACAGACAACCAGGATGTTGGCTTAGAAGCAGCCACCATTGAAAGAGTGCGTAATAGCTCACTGGTCGAGTGACTCTGCGCCGAAAATGTAACGGGGCTAAACACACCACCGAAGCTATGGCTTGATGCTTTGCATCAGGGGTAGGGGAGCGTTGTATAAGGGTTGAAGGTGTACCGTAAGGAGCGCTGGACATTATACAAGTGAGAATGCCGGTATGAGTAACGAAAAGATCAGTGAGAATCTGATCCGCCGAAAGCCTAAGGGTTCCTGAGGAAGGCTCGTCCGCTCAGGGTAAGTCGGGACCTAAGGCGAGGCCGAAAGGCGTAGTCGAAGGACAACAGGTCGAAATTCCTGTACCACCGTAAGCCGTTATGAGCAATGGGGGGACGCAGTAGGGTAGTGACGCGGACTGATGGATGTCCGTCTAAGCAGTGAGGCTGATGTGTAGGCAAATCCGCACATTGTAAGGCTGAGCTGTGATGGGGAGCGAAAATTATAGTAGCGAAGGTCATGATCTCACACTGCCAAGAAAAGCCTCTAGCCAGGTGATGGTGCCCGTACCGCAAACCGACACAGGTAGGCGAGAAGAGTATTCTAAGGCGCGCGGAAGAACTCTCGTTAAGGAACTCGGCAAAATGACCCCGTAACTTCGGGAGAAGGGGTGCCCCGGTAGTGTGAATAGCACGAGGGGGCCGCAGTGAAAAGGCCCAAGCGACTGTTTAGCAAAAACACAGGTCTGTGCGAAGCCGTAAGGCGAAGTATACGGGCTGACGCCTGCCCGGTGCTGGAAGGTTAAGGGGAGTGGTTAGGGAGTAATCCCGAAGCTGTGAACCGAAGCCCCAGTAAACGGCGGCCGTAACTATAACGGTCCTAAGGTAGCGAAATTCCTTGTCAGGTAAATTCTGACCCGCACGAATGGCGTAACGACTTGGGCGCTGTCTCAACGAGAGATCCGGTGAAATTTTAATACCTGTGAAGATGCAGGTTACCCGCGACAAGACGGAAAGACCCCATGGAGCTTTACTGCAGCTTGATATTGAATTTGGGTACGATCTGTACAGGATAGGTGGGAGCCTTTGAAGCATGAGCGCCAGCTTGTGTGGAGGCAACGTTGGGATACCACCCTGATCGTATCTAGGTTCTAACCTGGTACCGTAATCCGGTGCGGGGACAGTGTCAGGTGGGCAGTTTGACTGGGGCGGTCGCCTCCTAAAGAGTAACGGAGGCGCCCAAAGGTTCCCTCAGAATGGTTGGAAATCATTCGAAGAGTGCAAAGGCATAAGGGAGCTTGACTGCGAGACCTACAAGTCGAGCAGGGACGAAAGTCGGGCTTAGTGATCCGGTGGTACCGCATGGAAGGGCCATCGCTCAACGGATAAAAGCTACCCTGGGGATAACAGGCTTATCTCCCCCAAGAGTCCACATCGACGGGGAGGTTTGGCACCTCGATGTCGGCTCATCGCATCCTGGGGCTGAAGTAGGTCCCAAGGGTTGGGCTGTTCGCCCATTAAAGCGGTACGCGAGCTGGGTTCAGAACGTCGTGAGACAGTTCGGTCCCTATCTGTCGTGGGCGTAGGAAATTTGAGAGGAGCTGTCCTTAGTACGAGAGGACCGGGATGGACGTACCGCTGGTGTACCAGTTGTTCCGCCAGGAGCACCGCTGGGTAGCTATGTACGGACGGGATAAACGCTGAAAGCATCTAAGCGTGAAGCCCCCCTCAAGATGAGATTTCCCAGTATGTAAGACCCCTTGAAGACGACGAGGTAGATAGGCTGGGGGTGGAAGTGCAGCAATGCATGGAGCTGACCAGTACTAATCGGTCGAGGGCTTATCCAATAGCAAGTTGTAATTCGCGTGTTTCGTTTCGAATCTAGTTTTCAGAGAACAACACTCTGAAATGTAAGCTACGCGTTTGGTGGCGATGGCGGAGGGGTTCCACACGTACCCATCCCGAACACGACCGTTAAGCCCTCTAGCGCCGATGGTACTTGGACCGCAGGGTCCTGGGAGAGTAGGACGCCGCCAAGCGAAACCCCATTGGGGTATTTTTTTTCGAAAATTGATAAGGGCCCTTAGCTCAGTTGGTTAGAGCGCACCTCTGATAAGGGTGAGGCCGGTGGTTCGAGTCCACCAGGGCCCATAGCAAGACCACAACAAGAAATACACCAGAGTTATGGGGCCATAGCTCAGCTGGGAGAGCGCCTGCCTTGCAAGCAGGAGGTCAGCGGTTCGATCCCGCTTGGCTCCACCATTCCCTGATAGCTCAGTTGGTAGAGCACTCGACTGTTAATCGAGTTGTCACAGGTTCGAGCCCTGTTCGGGGAGCCAGTAAGGCCCGTTGGTCAAGGGGTTAAGACACCTCCCTTTCACGGAGGTAACAGGGGTTCGAATCCCCTACGGGTCATAATATGGAGGCTTAGCTCAGCTGGGAGAGCATCTGCCTTACAAGCAGAGGGTCGGGGGTTCGATCCCCTCAGCCTCCACCATATAAACTTTATAACGACGCGGGGTGGAGCAGCCCGGTAGCTCGTCGGGCTCATAACCCGAAGGCCGCAGGTTCAAATCCTGCCCCCGCAATTATACTTTCCTTTGAGAAAGTGATCTGGAACCGTGGTGTAGTTGGCCTAACATGCCTGCCTGTCACGCAGGAGATCGCGGGTTCGAATCCCGTCGGTTCCGCCATTTTTTATTTTAGTAAGGCTCGGTAGCTCAGTCGGTAGAGCAGAGGACTGAAAATCCTCGTGTCGGCGGTTCGATTCCGTCCCGAGCCACCATTTATAACACTATGTAATACGCCGGTGTAGCTCAACTGGTAGAGCAACTGACTTGTAATCAGTAGGTTGGGGGTTCAAGTCCTCTCGCCGGCACCATGTAATCCTGGAGGATTAGCGAAGCGGCCAAACGCATCAGACTGTAAATCTGCTCCCGTACGGGTTCGGTGGTTCGAATCCATCATCCTCCACCAGTTTTTCTATGAGTCATTAGCTCAGTTGGTAGAGCACCTGACTTTTAATCAGGGTGTCGAAGGTTCGAGCCCTTCATGACTCACCATTATATGCGCGTGTGGCGGAATTGGCAGACGCACTAGACTTAGGATCTAGCGTCTTTGACGTGGGGGTTCAAGTCCCTCCACGCGCATCCTTTATTTGCGGAAGTGGCTCAGCGGTAGAGCATCGCCTTGCCAAGGCGAGGGTCGCGGGTTCGATTCCCGTCTTCCGCTCCAATATTTTGCGCCCTTAGCTCAGCTGGATAGAGCGTTTGACTACGAATCAAAAGGCCGGGAGTTCGAATCTCTCAGGGCGCGCCATTATAACTTTATATTTTGCCGGCGTGGCGGAATGGCAGACGCGCTCGACTCAAAATCGAGTGGGAAACCGTGGAGGTTCGAGTCCTCTCGCCGGTATATATAACGGGATGTAGCTCAGCTTGGTAGAGCACCTGGTTTGGGACCAGGGGGTCGCATGTTCAAATCGTGTCATCCCGATTTTTTTTATTTGCGGGTGTAGTTCAATGGTAGAACTTTAGCCTTCCAAGCTAATAGCGTGGGTTCGATTCCCATCACCCGCTTAAATATTGATAAGAAAGAGATGGTATTCACCGTTTCTTTCTTTTTTTGCATTCACAGGCATATTGATCATAATTGTATACAAAGATCACGGATTATATGGCTGATTAGCATGTACCAGCATGTATCCCATCCTCATGATATATTTCCCCCCTTTTAAGTCTGTTCTTAGTCATTGTGGAAGTGTTCAAACAGAGAAGGTCTAGTGCATGTTCGAACACAAGAATATCTTTCCTTTACCGCATTTCATAAAAACGCTTACAAAAATAGCTTGCGTAAATCATTAACCTGTAATACCATATCAATTAAGCGCTTAACCTTTAGGGGTAAGGCGCTTAAACTTAACTTAGATTAAGCGCTTAACCCGTAAAGGAAAGGACGGCGATCAATTCATGAAAACAATTCGACTGACGATGGCTCAGGCACTGCTTCGATACCTGGATCAGCAATATATCTCGGTTGACGGGGTGGAAACCAAGTTTGTGAAGGGAATCATCGGTATTTTTGGACATGGCAATGTAACAGGCATTGGAGAAGCGCTAGAGCGCAGCCCGGGAAGCCTGACGTATATGCAAGGCAAGAACGAACAAGGCATGGTGCATACGGCAGCGGCTTATGCCAAGCAGAAGAATCGTAGACAGATCTATGCATGTACAACATCGATTGGACCTGGTGCTTTGAATATGATTACAGCCGCAGCTACTGCAACGGTGAACCGGATTCCGGTTTTATTGCTTCCTGGAGATAACTTTGCTACACGGGAACCGGACCCGGTACTTCAGCAGTTGGAAGTGAGCAGTGATTATACAATCTCAGCCACTGATCCATTCAAAGCCGTCAGCAAGTACTGGGATCGCATTGTTCGTCCCGAACAGTTGATGATTGCTGTTACACAGGCCATGCGTGTGCTAACCGATCCAGCAGAGACGGGAGCAGTAACGCTCGCACTGCCGCAGGATGTGCAGGCAGAGGCATACGATTATCCAGAATCGTTCTTTGCCCGCAAAGTACATTATCTGGATCGTCGCCCCCCGGTACAGGCAGCCATTGAGCGGGCAACGGAGCAGATTGCCCGAGGCAGTAAGCCGCTGCTCGTTGCAGGCGGCGGTGTGTTGTACTCTGAGGCATCCGCCCAGCTCGTGGAGTTCGCCGAGGCATTTGGTATTCCGATCGCCGAGACGCAGGCGGGCAAAAGCGCAGTTTCTTGGGACCACACACTGAATGTGGGGGCCATCGGGGTTACCGGCTCTCTGGCAGCCAATAGGCTGGCGAGAGAAGCGGATGTGGTGATCGGCGTCGGTACTCGTTTCTCCGATTTTACGACGGCGTCCCGCTCTGCTTTTCAACATCCAGAAGTGTCATTCATCAACATTAACCTGAACGGCATGGATGCCGCCAAGTTAGGCGGGGAAGCCATTCTGGCAGATGCACGCGAAGGATTGCAGGCTTTGCAGAAGGAATTGCAGGAAAGACAATACCGATGTGCATATGGCGCATCCGAAATCGCTGATCTCCGGGCTGAGTGGAATGCAGAAGTGGATCGGCTGTATGCAGCTCAACATGAAGCAGGGCTGGCACAGACTACAGCAGTTGGTATCGTTAACCGGACCATTGATCCATCCTCCGTTATTGTGTGTGCGGCGGGCAGTCTGCCAGGTGATCTGCATCGTCTGTGGCGTGCGGCTGAACCAAAGACGTATCACATGGAGTATGGGTTCTCCTGTATGGGGTACGAGGTAAGTGGAGCGTTCGGAGCAGCACTTGCGGAGCCGGATCGGGAAGTGTATGCCATGGTCGGTGATGGCAGTTATCTGATGCTGCATTCGGAGTTTGTGACCAGTCTGCAGGAACAGAAGAAGATGACTGTTCTATTATTCAACAACAATGGATTCCAGTGTATTCATAATTTGCAGCGGGAACATGGTAGTGACGGATTCGGCAATGAGTTCCGTTATCGGGAATCCGAGAGTGGACGACTGACCGGGGATTACATGCCAATGGACTTTGCTGCACACGCCCGAAGTATGGGAGCCAAATCCTATAGAGCGGAGACAGCAGAACAGCTGGAACAGGCACTCCGAGATGCGAAGAACGAAACAGTGAGTACGTTGATTGAGATTCCGGTCGTGCCTGGAACCAACGCAGGTGGATACGAGTCATGGTGGAATGTGGGTGTGCCTGAGGTATCTGCCGAAGAGAAGGTAGTTCATGCTCATCACACCATGCAAGCCAACCGTGCCAAAGCAAGACCGATTTAATCCAGTTTAATATAGTGAACCACAATGTTGAACGACAAAGGAGACGTGGAGCAATGAGCAAGCTGCCATTCCAGCTTGGGATTCATCCGATCAATTGGGTCGGTGAAGATGTGAAAGAGCATGGTGACGCGACAACGTGTGCACAGATTCTGGATGACATTCAGCGTCTTGGGCTGACAGGTACAGAGATGGGGCGTAAATATCCAACCGATCCTGCTATATTGCGTGAGGAATTGAGTAAGAGGAATATCAAGCTGGTCTCCCAGTGGAAATCGGTACTTCTCTCCGATCCGGCGTATCGTCAGTCGGAGCTGGACAGTTATCGCAGACATGCGGAGTTTCTGCAATCCATGGGCAGTAAGGTGATCAGTACGGCGGAGGTAGGCGGGTCACTTCATTTTGATCCAAGACGAACTCCGAATGAAAAAGAAGTGCTCAGACTCAGCGAACCTGAATGGCATATCCTCGCTGAAGGGTTGAACGAAGCAGGAGCTATCGCCCGTGAACACGGTTTGAAGCTTACGTACCATCATCATGGAGGCACAGTGGTAGAGCAACCGGATGAGATTGATCGATTGATGGAGCTGACAGACCCTTCTCTCGTGTATCTGCTCTATGATACTGGTCATGCCTACTATGGCGGAGCCGATCCACTTGAGCTGCTGCGCAAACATTATGATCGGATCGCCTATATCCATCTGAAAGATATCCGCCCGCATGTGCTGGATGAAGCACGCGCGGAGCACTCTGACTTTGTCGGCTGTATTCGTAGAGGAGTGTTCACTGTACCAGGGGATGGATGCATTGATTTTGCACCAATTCTGCAAGAACTGATCACACGAGGGTACGATGGCTGGGCGATGCTTGAAGGAGAGCAGGACCCTGCGATTCATAACCCGTATGAGTATGCCAAACGCTCCTTGAACTATATGGAGTCGTTATACCAACACAGCTGATTCGTTTAGCATTGCAGCGGTCAGATGCCGCACCTATGAATTGAAAAAGGAAGAAGGCCAGCAAGAGTATAACGTTACGATTGGAAAATAAAACTGATTTACTCTAGCCGTTTACGAGTCCTTACGATGGAATGAGTAACTAGTCTAGATATCCATATACAACATGTAAAATCCCAACACAGAAAGGGGCTCACATGCAATGACCTATGTATCCTTTCCGGTATCCAGGAAGAAGGATTTCACCGCGATTGGCCGCTTGTGCATCGACTTGAACGCCAATGAGATCAATCGCCCGATGGAAGAGACGATGACGTTCACGAAGTATGTTGGCGGCTCTCCGGCCAATATTACGATTGGCATGTCCAGACTGGGTATGGAGACGGCTTTTATCGGTAAGATCGCGGGTGACCAGATGGGCAGATTCATCCAGAGTTATTTGGAGAAGAACGGCATCGACACATCGAATGTAGTTACAGATGACACCGGAGCGGTGACAGGGCTTGCTTTTACCGAAATCAAAAGCCCAACGGATTGCAGTATCCTGATGTACCGGGACAATGTAGCGGATCTGTTATTACAAGCGCAAGAAGTACAAGAGCAGTTGATTGCTGACTCCAAAGTGCTGCTAATCTCAGGCACAGCCCTCGCGCAAAGCCCATCCCGTGAAGCTGTATTACAGGCACTAACGTATGCGAAAAAACATGGCACAGTTATTGTGTTTGATCTGGACTATCGCCCATACACCTGGACATCAGATGAAGAGACAGCGGTCTATTACAACCTTGCAGCCGAGAAATGCGATATCATCCTGGGCACACGTGAAGAGTTCGACATGATGGAGACATTCGACCATAATCCGGATCATAGCGATCAGGTAACTGCACAGAAATGGTTTGACTTCTCAGCGAACATCGTTGTAATCAAGCACGGTAAGGAAGGGTCCATTGCTTATACACGTGAAGGGCTTTCCCATCGTGCGGACAGCTATCCGGCAAAAGTGGTCAAAACGTTCGGCGCAGGCGACTCTTACGCAGCTGGGTTCCTGTATGGATTGATGCAGGGCTGGACAATTGAGCGCAGTATGGCGTATGGCAGTGGCGCAGCAAGTATCGTTATTTCAAGCCACAGCTGTTCGGATGCAATGCCAACGGTGGAACAGGTGAATGACTACATTGAACGTTGCAATCGGGGCGAGATTACCGTGTCTTGAAGCACGTTGCAATACTTTGAACAGCATACTCATACAGATCTATAACAATGAACATGTTGAACATAAGGGATCACACATAAGCGAAGGGAGACAGGGCTATGGGAAAAGGAATTTCTGAAGCGTCTGCAACAGCGACAATGGTACAAAACTGGATCGGAGGTGCCTGGGTAACCCCAGTGTCAACTCGTACGGAGCCAGTGGTGAATCCGGCTACAGAAGAGGTTATTGCACATGTGCCACTGTCCGAACAAGCGGACGTGGATCTGGCGGTTCAGACAGCACGAGAAGCGTTCAAATCCTGGAGCAGCACACCGGTTCCACGCCGTGCACGTATTCTGTTCCGCTACCAGCAGTTGCTGGTTGAACATTGGGAAGAGCTCGCTCGCCTGGTGACACTGGAGAACGGTAAAAGTTATGCCGAAGCGTACGGCGAGGTATTACGTGGCATTGAATGCGTCGAGTTCGCGGCAGGTGCCCCGAATCTGATGATGGGCAAACAACTGCCTGACATCGCTACAGGGCTGGAGTCGGGCATGTATCGCTACCCGATCGGTGTTATTGGGGGAATTACCCCTTTCAACTTCCCGATGATGGTGCCGTGCTGGATGTTCCCGCTGGCTATTGCGTGTGGTAACACCTTTGTTCTGAAGCCGTCCGAGCGTACACCGCTACTGGCAGGCCGCTTGGCAGAGCTGTTCAAGGAAGCAGGGCTTCCGGACGGCGTGCTCAACATTGTTCACGGTGCGCATGATGTCGTGAACGGGTTGCTGGAACATAAGGATGTTCAAGCGATCTCCTTTGTCGGCTCACAACCTGTAGCTGAATACGTCTACACCACTGCATCCAAGCATGGAAAACGGGTACAGGCACTGGCTGGTGCCAAAAACCACTCCATCGTTATGCCGGACGCCGATCTCGATCTGACGGTGAAAGAGATTACGAGTGCAGCTTTTGGTTCAGCAGGGGAACGTTGCATGGCATGTGCGGTTGTTGTGGCTGTGGGTGATGTGGCTGACGAACTGGTACAAAAGCTGGTGGAAGCAGCAGACCGCATTATCATTGGTAACGGTATGGATGAGGGCGTGTTCCTCGGACCTGTCATCCGTGGACCACATAAAGAGCGTACACTCAGTTACATTGAAGCCGGAGAGCAGGAAGGCGCGGCTTTGATCCGGGATGGACGCAAAGATCAGGCAACAAGTGAATCCGGTTATTTTGTAGGGCCCACGGTATTCGACCAAGTTGAGAGCAATATGAAAATCTGGCAGGATGAGATCTTTGCTCCAGTACTCTCGGTAGCAAGAGTGTCTACGCTGGAGGAAGCCGTTGAGCTGGCGAACCGTTCCGACTTTGCCAACGGTGCGTGTCTGTTCACCCGCAGCGGGGCGAGTATGCGTCAATTCCGTGAAACGATTGATGCGGGCATGTTGGGGATTAACCTGGGCGTACCTGCGCCAATGGCATTCTTCCCGTTTTCTGGCTGGAAGAAGTCCTTCTACGGTGATCTTCACGCCAATGGCACGGATGGTGTTGAATTCTACACTCGCAAGAAGATGGTAACGGCGCGCTGGTAACAACCAGAGCATCACTCGGGCTAAGGGGAACGCCCAGCTCATATGGACGCACATAGGGAGGATAACGGAATGGGCAAGGACAAAGTAAGAATTGGCATCATCGGTGCGGGACGGATCGGCAAAATTCATGCAGACAATCTCCTGCGCAACCCGCATGCCGAGATTGTGGGAATCAGTGACTTGTTTGCAGGTCCTGAATTGGAGGCTTGGGCCTCCGACCGTGGCATCTCTGTTGTAACAACGGATAGCAGCCAGTTGATCTCGATGCCTAATGTAGACGCGGTACTGATCTGTTCTTCAACAGATACACATGTGCCGCTGATCGAACAGGCCGCTCAGGCGGGCAAACACATCTTCTGCGAGAAACCGGTTAGCATGGATCTGGCACAGACCCAAGCGGCTGTAGCGGCAGTTCAGAAGGCTGGCGTGAAGCTGCAAATTGGATTTAACCGCCGCTTCGATCACAACTTCAGACGGATACGTGCACATGTGCAGGATGGTACGATTGGTGATCCGCATATTATCAAAATTACTTCTCGTGACCCGAGTCCACCGCCTGCGGAGTATATCCGGGTATCTGGCGGGATCTTCATGGACATGATGATCCACGATTTTGACATGGCACGGTATCTCTCCGGGAGTGAAGTGGAAGAAGTGTACGCTCAGGGCAACGTGCTGATCAATCCGGTCTTTGCAGAGCATGGTGACGTGGATACAGCGATTGTAACGATGACGTTTGCCAATGGAGCGATTGGTGTCATTGATAACAGTCGTCAGGCTGTATACGGGTATGACCAGCGTGTTGAAGTGTTTGGCTCGATGGGCAGCGCCGCAGCGGCGAATGATCATCCGAATACGGCTGAGATCAGTACAGCGGCCGGGCTCATGCGCGACAAACCGTTACACTTTTTCCTGGAACGCTACAATGAAGCATATGTACAGGAGACAGCTCTCTTTATCGATGCAATCCTCCATGATACACCAGTTATTGTAGATGGCCACGATGCAGTACAGGCAGAACGCATTGCACTGGCAGCAAAAATGTCCATGGAGTGGGGAAGACCTGTGAAGCTGAGTGAAGTCTCTGGGGTGTCACTGGAATCACAAACAGCAACGCCATAGGTGGATGATTAAAGTCACTTTTTCTAATAGAGGGCATGAATAGTCCAGGTTTTTGTTTTTATAAGTATCAAGTTGTTGTGGACGATTACAGAAAGGAGTGGATGGCAAGATGTCAGAACGTATTGTGAAACCCGTGGTCAACCCGGAGGGAGACGGTACACTTATAAACGTAACACCGGAGTCGGCTGGGTGGGAATATGTTGGCTTTCAGGTAGCGAAGCTGGCAGAGGGGGAGACACTAACCCGTGAGAGCGGTGATCAGGAACTCTGTGTGGTGCTTCTCAGTGGTTTCGCCAATGTAAGTACCCGGGAGCACACATGGGATAATATCGGAAAAAGAATGAGTGTTTTTGAGAAAATACCTCCGTACTCGGTCTACGTCTCAACTTCCGATCAAGTGCAGATCACAGCACGTACCGAACTGGAAGTCGCTATATGTGTTGCACCCAGTAAAGGCACGTATCCAGCTCGTCTCATTGCACCCGAAGATGTAGGGGTAGAGGCGAGAGGGTATGGCAATCTGGAACGCCAGATTCACAACATTTTGCCAGAACAGAAGGAAGCAGACAGTTTGCTCGTTGTTGAGGTGTTTACACCAGATGGGCACTGGTCCAGTTACCCGCCACATAAGCATGATCGGGATGCACTCCCGGATGAATCTTTGCTGGAAGAAACGTATTATTTCCGTGTGCAGCCTGAGCAGGGGTTTGCCATTCAGCGCATATACACGGATGATCGTTCTGTGGATGAGACGCTAGCAGTGAAGAACGGAGAAGTGGTGCTTGTTCCGGACGGATATCATCCGGTAGGCGCTCCTCCGGGGTATGAGGTCTACTATCTGAACGTGATGGCTGGACCAACCCGGACCTGGAAATTCCATAACGATCCTGACCATGAGTGGTTGATGAAAAAGTAAAACAGTTCATGCTACGCACATTGTGCTGGCTTCAAGTTGCGTATGCAGACTTCCCCCTGCATAATGAGAAGAGAACAATTATCTATGTATAACGAAATTTATATATAGCACAGATGGGGAAAAAACAATGAAAGCAACCATATACGATATAGCACGCGAGGCGGGTGTATCCATTGCAACCGTCTCGCAGGTCATTAATGGCAAAGGCAAGATCAGTGAGAAGCGGCGCGCCGAGATTATGGAGATCATGGAACGCCTTCACTATCAACCCAGTGCGATCGCAGCTGCACTTACAGGGAAGCAGACGTATACATTGGGACTGCTCGTACCGGACATCTCAAACCCGTATTTCGCAGAACTCGCCAGAGCGGTGGAGGATCGAAGCCGTCAATTGGGTTACAGCGTGGTCATCTGCAGTACGGATAATAAGGACGAGCGAGTAGAGCGTTATCTGAATCTGCTCCAGCAAAAAAGGGTCGATGGCATGATGATCGGAACCGGAATCGATAATGCCGAAATTTTGTCACCCCTCTTGCAGCAGTCCATCCCTGTCGCTTTGATTGCTCGCCATTTGCCCTCACTGTCGGTGCATACAGTCACCATTGACGACTTGCTTGGCGGCACGCTCGCAGCGCAGCATCTGCTTGAACTTGGGCATACTCGTGTAGCAGTGCTGTCGGAACCGTCCAAAGTCAGCAGTAGTCAGGAACGTGTGCGTGGATTCCGCGAAACATTGAATAAGGCAGGTCATACGCTGGAACCGAATCAGATCAGAGAATCGGCGGCTGACCTGAGCTCGGCCAAAAAAGAGGCGCTACTGCTGCTCGGTGAGAAGGATCACCCGACAGGTTTGTTCTGTTGTAATGACATCCAGGCCATCGGTGCTCTTCAGGCTGCCAAAGAACTGGGGCTACGCGTGCCAGAGGATGTGTCCATTATCGGATTTGATAATACGATTCTGGCTTCGGTGACGAGTCCGCCGCTTACAACCGTTGCCCAGCCAATTGAAGAACTGGGACATCGCGCTGTAGATCTGTTAATTGAAGAATTAAAGGATAAGCGTAAAGAACCGCAGAAGATTGTCCTGAAGCCTGAGCTGGTTATCCGAGAATCAGCAGGTCATGTATTGAGCTGAAAACAATTAGGTTTCTGGTATAACCTGATCAGTTGTGATGCCAAGCCTACGTGTGTCATATTCATGGCTCGGGATAAGGTTTATCGTTTTGCCTCATTCCAAATCGGTGATAAAGCAATATAACCAAGTAACAAACAAGCCGCATTCACCTTATGGGAGAACGCGGCTTGTTGATTTATATCTTGAACTTTTTCACTTCTTCAGCGAGCGTATTAGCTTGTTGAGCCAGTTCATTGGAGCGTTCCGAGATACTCGTAATATAATTGAACTGTTCTTGCGTTGAAGAGGCAACCTCTTCGGTGGAAGCGGCGCTCTGTTCGGACATGGCCGCAACACTGGAGATCACTTCAGCAATCTTGCCAGAACTGTTATCCAATTCGGTTGTTGCAGACGATACTTGTTGAAGCTGAGTGTCAATGCCTTCAATAGATTGCTTGATTCGCATAAATGAGTCGCGCATCTCATGTACGGCAGCAACCTGTTGCTCAATACCATGTTCAGCAGAATCGACCTCGCTCACGCTTTGGTGGCTAGCCGCCTGGATTTCATTCAGCAACACGATGATGTCCTGAGAAGAGCCGGCGGATTGTTCAGCCAGTTTGCGCACTTCCTCGGCAACCACCGCAAATCCACGTCCATGTTCACCCGCTCTGGCGGCTTCAATCGAAGCGTTCAGTGCGAGCAGGTTAGTCTGGGAGGCAATACCTTGAATCATGCTGACGATGCTTTCAATCTTCTGTGATTTGTCTGCGAGTAGATTGATTGATTCACCCACACGGTCAATCGATTGGCGGTTACCATCCGAAAGCTCCACCTGATGATCTACCGCTTGTAGCCCAGCTAGCATGGCTTCTCCTGCCTCACGCATCATCGTTACGGACTGCTCGACACTGCGATTGATACCACCAACACTATCACTCATCTCAGACAGACGGCTTGAGCCATCATACACGGATTCAGCCTGTGTACTGGAACCTTGAGCGAGTTCATCAGTGGCAATGGAGATCTGCTCAGCGATGCGTTTGGTTTTATCTGTATGCTCCTGCATCTCACCCGAGATACTTTGTACGCGATCAGCAGAAGCCGTTACTTGCCTGAACAGCGAGCTAAGCTGATCGGACATCTGATTGAATGCCATACCTAGTTCAGCGAATTCATCTTTGCCTTTGATCTGCACCTTTCCTGTAAAATCACCACTCGACATTTGGCGGGAGGTCTCATGGAGATTTCTCAGTGGCTTGATGAAGAGTGTTGCGATCCAATAGGCACCTGCCAGTACAACCAATAATGTAATGGCGATAATGAGAATGTAGTTATTGCGCAATTCATAATAGTCCGCATAGGCGAGTTTCTCAGATATGACTGATCCGATAATCCAACCAGTACTTGGAATTTGTTTGAAGTAGAGGAGCAGATTTTCTCCGTTATATTGGAATGATCTTTGTCCTGAAGGATGCGTTTTCATCTCTGCAAGCAACGGTCCCAATTGATCGTTGTCTGCGGCTGAAGTACTTGCAAGATCAGCCTCGGGATGAGCTAAAATAACTCCCTTTTTGTCGAGCATAAAAGTGTAGCCTAGTCCATCCAGGTTAATTTGGTTGACTGTATCGGTTAACTTGGAAAGTAGAATATCAGAAGCAACCACTCCCCGTATTGCACCGTTTTCTGTCTTTACTGGCATGGCTATAGACACCGTAAATTGTTTGGATTTGTTGTCGATGTAAGGGTCAGTAAAAATCAGCTTGTCTGCTTGTAGAGCCTCTTTATACCAAGAACGATCCCTGGGATCATAATCTTTATCTGGGACGAAGTCAGAACCATTTATAAACTGTCCTTCCTTATTTCCGTAAAATATGTCCTCTAAGTTGTTAGGGTTGGTGCCCTTATACATGATGGACAGATAATCTTCATTAAGATCAGAAGATGAAACAGCCTCCTGAATTACAAGGCCTAGTGTTTCCACTAATTTCTCGTTTCCGTGTAACCAGCCGTCCAACTGAAATGTTGCGGTAGATATTAATCCTTCTAGTTTGTTGTTCACACTCTGAGAAGCTTGGTTTTCCGTTTGAACCAAACCAAGTGGTGCGAGCGCGCCAGCTGTAAGCAGAACAGTGACGAAGAAGGCTAACATCAATTTGAGTTTTAACTTCATACTTTTCCCCCTAGATGTCATGAATGTGTTAGTATGTTTGAAGCTTATTATATATATCGTCAAATAATATTTAATCCTTAGGCGAGACCAAATACTAAAATGTGGAAGAATAACGAACACAAAACGAGTTTTATTTGATATATAATATGTAAGGTCTCAATTTCTAGGGGGAGGTTAGACTGTGAAAAATAGAATCAAGATGATTATAGGTACCGTCACGATTATTGTTGTCGTAGCTATTGCAGTGCGTATGTATACCTCTGGTCAATATACTAAGTATATCCCCAGCAAACATACGACGTTTCGAGCAGAGGTTACAGATCATATGAGCATGCTGGATCGATTGGATCGACTGACAATTAGGAAGATTTCAAGTGCAGATCCGTATAATGAAGATAATGAAGTGACGATTACAGATCCCAATGAGATTAGAGACATGCTGAAGCTATTAAAGGATATTCGACTTAAAAGAGTACGGGAATTCGACGTTTCCGAAAGGAATCCATATTATTATGAATGGCGACTTACCATTAATAAAGAAGGTCGCTTTACCGATGGATTTGAACTGACGTTTTATAATGAAAAGTCTATCTCCATCTACAATGAGGCGAAAACGAGAGACGAACTTGAAGACTACGAGATTACCAATGAGTTTAATCTGAATGAGATGGACCGCCTTTTTGGAAAGCTGAAGGAGGAGCAAACATGAACAAGACCAACTATCATGTGCGTTCGATTGAGGAACAGGATATCCCCTTTCTGTGGGAGATGTTATACGCATCCCTGCATACACGAGAAGGTGATGAACCTCTCCAACTCGAAAGTATACATACGCCTGAGCTATCCAAATACGTTGAAGACTGGGGAAGAGAAGGGGATTTCGGGTATGTTGCGGTAGACCAGCAGGGCAAGAGACTAGGTTCAATAACATTACGATTCTATGCGGATCAGAATGCGGGATACGGTTATGTGAATGCAGCTACGCCAGAGATGGGAATGGCTGTAACGGAAGATGCACGTGGGAAAGGAGTAGGTACCTTACTGCTTCAGACCGCATTAGATGAGGTTGAACGGCGGGGAATTGAAGCAGTCTCGCTTAGTGTTGACCCGGATAACCAAGCGATTCGCTTATATAAGCGGTTAGGATTCGTGGAGGAGTCCCTAAATGGTACATCGGTAACGATGGTGCGTGTAAGTAAACTTGAATCTTAAATGATGAGCGTTCGGATCACTGGCATAACTGAGTAAGCAAAGTGGAACTGCAAAAGAAAAGGCACTTCCTCATGGGGAACGCCTCTTTCTGTGTGCCATGTACAGCATCGGTATCTCTCTTATTATACTTAGTCCGTATCACTTCAATATTATTTCAACAAAAATGCCAAAGCCTCATCATACGTTTCCCATTGAAATTCAGTTTGGTGCGCCGATTCTTTGGAAATCCGATTCAATTGCATTTTGGCGATTGCACCACCTACCGCTACACTGGCTCGCTTCATCCCCCACTGTGTCAGTAATTTCTGATGCTCCACAATTTTTTCTTTGGTATCCTGAGGGAAAGCCTTCATATTCCGCATATCTACTAGCACATCAAACGAATTTCCCAATTGTTCCGCTATTCTCTTGATTTCTGTATTCGCTTGTTCGACATGTTCAGGAGAAACAATACCTTCCCAGATAATTTCAATAATAGGTTTAGTTGAATCCAAACGTCTAACAGACATGTAGGCAACTCCTCGATAATAAAATAATATGTAATATATGAGACTATAAGCCTATTAATTATACCTTTTTATAGCGAGAATGAAAACTGAATTCATAATATAGTGGTTCTTATGGACTACTTATTCCTAGGGAAGTTAAATTCAGGGATTGTTATCACATCGTCATTGGGAGTATGGCTGGATAGCTAAAAGCCATCCAGAGGATGAACTCCAGATGGCTTCTATGATTGTAACATGATAAATTGAAATTCCTGCGTAAGTTAGAAGCCAATCTTCAAACTGTTGCCTTCCGTAGTTGCACCTTTGGAAAGGGAAATGCTCAGCTTTTGTTCTTCCGAGAAACCAAGTGTTTCCCCGTCATGCAGTGTGACGTCGTTCTCAACCACATACGTTGTGGTTATGAACATCATCTCAAATACATCGCTTAAAGACTCAGACGATTGCATAATCTCCATCTCTTCTTTACCAAAGTTACGTAGTCCGTAAGTGTAAGCTGAAGCGCCTTCGGCATTTTGGAATAATCCGATGAAAATCCAGAGCGAGACGGGCAACTCATCATCTTTGATCCCACGACTGGTTTCGACATACTGACTGGCTTCAACAACAAGTGGGGCCATGTATATGGCCAACGCGTGATCCAACTGTAATAAGGCACTTGCTGTTTGAGTGAACAGAACATGTCCATCAATAGCATTTGTTGCGTTCAGAACAGAGACAATAATCTGAGACTGGTGCCGTGAGGTAACTTGCTCCGCTTCTCGCCAAAGGATGTTTAGCTTGGCATTCTCCTCAACTTCACGGTCAGGTACAGGCGCGGCAATGTGAGCACATACCACCTGCATCTCATTCACCTCAAAAAAGAGATTGCCCTCCTCCGGCCGTTCTTCAATCTCGATATCCCATTCGTTCTTCATGTTCCTGATGAAAAGGTCAAAATCACAATCGTCACGCTCCAGCAGGACAAAACCCACGATGGTTTCACTGTAATTCGTCGATTCCACAGCACCACCTGCAGGTACCTTCTCCTTTTTGCGCCGCCGAAGCTTGTCAAACAATCCCATGACATGTTCTCCTTCCAATTCCAGAACGATTCTGGTCATTGTACACTGCTATCTATTCACTACCTTACCATAAAGGATTTAAACATGAATCGAAGCAATGCACCTATCGACAGGAAATTAGAGGAACAGGACCAGCAACAACGCAATGATCGCAGGCAAACCTTGTTTGATAATGATCGACCGTGAAGAAGTAGCCCCTCCATAGAGAGCTGCGATAATCACACACGCCAGGAAGAAAATCTGAATATGCTGTCCAACGGCAGCATCCGGATATACGAGTCCCCAGATCAGACCTGCCGCAAGAAATCCATTGTAAAGACCTTGATTGGCCGCGAGGGATTTGGTGGATTTGGCGAATTCCGGCGTGAGATTAAAGGTTTTCATTGTGCGTGGACGAGTCCACATAAACATCTCCATCACCATGATATAGAAGTGTTCGACAGCTACAAGAGCTACAAAAATGATACTAATCAAAGGAAACACCTTGCTTTCTGATATGTAATTTATTTACTTGTCCATCCTAGTATAAATGTTTGCAACAAGAACGGAAAGAGCAAATTTAATTTGTAACAATTTAATTGCGTATTATTAAAATTATTTATCGTTTTCCAAGGTAAGCATACGCCGATTGTCGACAATCCATTCATTGGGTAATAATGAACAATAAAGAAGTAATATTGCTCAGGAAAGGGAGGAGATTACTATGGGAACAGTTCAATTCGTCATGTTGGCTGATGATCCATCCACATTTGTGACCCGAGTTGTACCTTTTATAGACATTGAGCTTGCAGGAATTCCGGGTGACCGTCATTATGGTCTGCTTCGTCCGGCGGACTCACGTCAGAAAATCTACAAGCGTGGCACACCGATTGCGAATCGCCGCCAGCTCAGTATTGTGTCTGAGGAAGAATGTGCTCTTATTGCTGAGAAAATGAACATTCCTGAAGTGCGTCCAGAGTGGCTTGGTGCCAATATACTGGTTCGTGGCATTGATCGATTGACGGAACTGCCTGCTGGAACGCGGCTCCTATTTCCAAACGGGACAGGGTTAATATGCGAAGGGGAGAACCTTCCCTGTGTACATCCGGGGAAAATGATTGAACAATTCTACGAGCAGGACGGTTTGCGCAAAAAATTCGTGCCTGCGGCTCGCAAAAAACGTGGGATTGTGTGCTCGGTTGAACGGGAAGGTGTAATCCATACGGGGGATACCATAGAAGTCATTCGCCTGTCCTGATTCTCAGGACAGGTTAATTTATTAGCCCTCGGCGCTCACCATTCAGATGTCTAGAGTGTAAGTACTCCTCTGGTGTACTGCCAATAATGGACTTGAAATCTCGGATAAAATGGGATTGATCATGATATCCAAGGTCCTGAGATAGCTTAATCAGGTCACAGTGAAGACCGCGGTCCATCCATTCTGCAGCATTTTGCAGACGATACAACTTGATTACCGTTTTGGGTCCGATGCCCACATACTGATTGAACAGGCGTTGAAGCTTTCGGGTATGCATATTCCAATAAGAAGACAGATCATCCACTCTCAGCATCTCTCGGTTCTGTTCGATCTGTTGCACAATATCATGAACCATTCTCGCTTGAGCATCTTCAGCAGGAAGATGTGCACACAATAGCTGGTCGATGTAACTGGTTTTATCCGCATCATCCCCCGACCCAAGAAGTCGGTCTTCCAAGGATTCCGCTGTGACGTCCAGAATATTGGATACATTCATCGGCTGTCCGTACAAGGATGAGACAGGAGCCCGGAGGAAGGGATAGAATCCTCCTGGTTTGAACTTCACGCCAAACACACGACCTTTTCCGCTCACAAGATAGGAGAATTTACGTCCCGATGGTCCGAAGAAAAACGTATTGTTCCGTTCCACAACCAGATTGACACAAGGGTTAGGCACGACATGTTGGGGATACGGTTCAGATCCAGTCAGATCCCACGATACGATCCAGTAATGTTTAACAAAAGGGCGAAGTGCTTCGGAAGGAGCATGGCGTGTCAGTTGATATTTATGGTCACCTTCATTCAGATTCAACAGGCCCATGCTTGGTCTGTCTCCTTGTTCTACCTGTTTCATCTGGACACCCCCCTGCTCATCTCACATTATTTAGGTTCTCTGAACAACAATGCCCGCACAGCAAAACGGGGTAAAATGAGTTGCCTGCGCCATCTCGAAGGTTGACTGAGGAGGCGATAGAGCCATTCCAGGTTAAGCTTCTGCCATATCGCAGGGGCACGTTTGGTTTTGCCAGCCATGATATCGAGACTGCCTCCTACACCTATGGCTACACGAGCGTTCAACTGGTGGCGATATTTGTTAATCCAGTGTTCCGCATGGGGGGCGCCCAGAGCTACGATAAGAAAGTCTGGTTGAGAAGTACAAATCTCTTCCACAATCTGTTGTTCCTCATCTGCCTGGAAATAACCATGGTGTCTGCCTTTTAAGATAACTCCGGGGTAACGCTGTGCTATGACTTTTACTGCCTGTTCACTTACACTTTCCTCTGCTCCCAGCATGTAGAATGACCAGTGTTCTCGATCACCTTCCTCCAATAAACGAAACAGCAGATCACAACCGGTTACCCGTTCAGTTAATTGTCCGCCCCGAAAACGGGATACCATCACAATGCCGGCACCGTCAGCCGTGACCAACCCGGCTTGATCGACAACCTCGCGAAGAGAGGCATTCTTTTGACAGGACATGACAATCTCGGGATTGCCTGTGATGACATGGAATAGTTCATTGCTTTCCTGATCTACAACTTCACCAAGGATTGCAACCGTTTGATTCATCGTTATATTGGGAAAAGGGATGCCCATAATATTCGTTGATTGGCTCATATCTCATTTCCTTTCTGATTCTGTCTCATCACCTTGAACAGTCCTGTTATTTCATTCCAGCTTAGTATATCTGATCTTCTGGGAAAGCACTATATGGGCGCAATTCGTTTGGATTAGGGTATAACATTCCCGAAAACATAAAGAGCTTATATTTTACCTGTTGTCGCGTTTTTACAATACGGCCTTTGGGGTATAACGATAGGATAGGAGTGCGAGCTTGACAGATCGCGTATCCAATACATAAAGGGAGTGAGTCCATGGAACTGAAATATGAATTCTATATCAATGCAGGACTGGAAGAGGTGTGGAATGCTCTAATATCACCAGACGGCACACGGAACAGTTTTTTCGGCAGTGAACTTCGTACCAATTTCCAACCAGGTCAGCCGTTTGCTTATGTAGGGCCAGGTAATGATGGTGCGGAGACGGTCCATGTGTATGGAGATATATTGGAATTTGAACCGCTGTCCAGACTTAGCTATCAGGAGCATCCCGGACCGTCGTACCATGCGAATCATGCCGAGCTTCAATCCAGAGTGGTCTTCCAGTTGGAAACGGTTGGTGAGTGTACGAAGCTGACGCTGATTAATGATCAGTTTACAGATAACCATCCTTCCATTGCGAATGCACAGAGCAGCTGGTGGATGATTCTAAGTAGCATCAAAACTTGGGTGGAGACGGGTAAAACACTGAATTTTGGCTGGTAGCTGGTAAGAGGCAGTCATTTAAGATTTATTTTTCATAAAAATAAAGGCATTTAATATAAGAACCAGTGCTGATTCAGTGCTGGTTCTTGTTTTTATACAAAATTAAGACCATTGCTCTACACTTAATGTCTGATAATGTCGAAATATATATCATATGAGCTAAGAGGAGAAATGAGCATGTTTCGTAAACGTACTGAATCGACCAAACACCTTCGTATAGATGCGCATCAGAATTTACTGGAGTATAGTCGTAAACTGGTAGCAAACGCAGAAAAGGGCGACTATGACGCATGGATCGAAGATGGCATTGAGTTTCAGGATACCGATGAAATAGCTAGTAATATCAAAAAAGCAGTACATATGATGAAAGCTCAAAACGAAGACGTGGAAATGCGCCTTAGAATGCTGAATCAGGCGATGCATGTGGGATTATGGGAATCTGAAATTGTTGCTGGTGATCCACTGGATAACAACAATATCGTCGCATTTTCGAATGAATTCCGCCAAATGTTAGGCTTCCATAATGCCAAGGATTATCCCAATTCATTTGCAAGCTGGGCGAAATCGATATATCCGGATGACAGACCCCAACTGGTACAGGAGATTATGAAACATGTGAATGACATAAGAGCAACAACTGCCTATAACGCCATCAGCCGTATGATTACTAAAAGTGGAGAAATTCGCTGGTTCCGATGCCTTGGACAAGTCATCCGAAATCAGGCTGGAGTTCCGGTCAAACTTCTGGGTATCATGTTTGATATTCATGAGGAGAAGAGCAAGTCGGATGAGCTGGAAGCACTCGTCACCCGATATGATCTGGTTAACCGTGCCTTGGTGGAGGCACCGTGGGATATGACTGTTGTGGCTGGAGATGTAGTTAATCCAAATAACGAATTTTGGTGGTCACCCCAGTTCCGTAAAGAATTAGGGTTTAAAGACGAGCAGGATTTCCCGAATGTGTTCAGCAGCTGGAGCAGCCGACTTCATCCGGAAGACCATGATCGGACGATCAACGAATTTGCCAGACATATGAACGATTACAGTGGTCGTACACCGTACGATCTGGATTATCGTCTGCAGCGTAAAGACGGGGAGTATCGGTGGTATCACGCGGGTGGGGAGACCATTAGGGATCAGGATGGAGTACCACTCCGTGTAGCTGGAACCATTCGAGACGTCACCCATGAGAAGAATAAGGAACAGATCGTGGAAGCCATGAATCTGAAAACAAAACAATTGTCAGAGTCCATTGGCGAGATGGTACGTGGAATCAACTCGATTACCGATCAGGCACAGGATCTGGTTACTGCACAGGAGTTATCTGCCGATGCAGCTATTCAAGTGAAGAGCAGTGCAGATGATACGAAGAATATTACGGTGTTTATTCGAGAGATTGCCAGTCAGACCAACCTGCTCGGATTGAATGCAGCAATTGAAGCTGCACGAGCGGGAGAGCTGGGACTGGGGTTTGGCGTCGTTGCTGGTGAAGTGCGGAAGCTGGCTGATCATAGCTCGGAGGCCACAGTAAATATTGAAGACAGCATGCAGAAGATGAAAACACTGATTGATCAGATTCTTGAGCATATCGGTAATATGTCCACGTTAACGCAAAATCAGGCTGCTCTGACACAGCAGGTGAATGCATCAATGGATGAGATCAATACCATGTCTCAGGATCTGGTTAATTATTCTCGGAATTTATAAGCTCAAAGCCGTTTGTTTTAACATCATGATGGTGGGCTTATAGCTATAGTATCAACAAAAAAACCACCGGGGCATTTTTGCTCTCGTGGTATTATCCCCTTTAAGTAGACATTTGAAAAAGCCTTCATGTTATCATGAGGGTTCAAGTGACACTTGGAGGGGATATTTTTATGGCAAAAAAAGGACAAACATTTCAGACGTATACCGAAGAATTTAAATTGAATGCGGTTAGATCCTATGTCGAAGGGTCTTCAAGTTATAAAGTGGTAGCTGAACGCGAAGGAATTCGAAACTGTTCACAACTGAAGGTGTGGGTGAAAAAGTGGAAAAACGGGGAATCGTTCGATGAGCGAAAAAACAATGTTCCGAATCCAATGAAAGGACGTCCCCGTACTGCCTTTAGCAGTGTAGAAGAAGAACGTGACTACCTTCAAGCACAGGTGGATTATTTAAAAAAGCGGTATCCAAATCTAGTAAAGGAGAAGCGCTGAGCCAACGGGAGAACTACGATATCATAGACGAATTGCGCTGCTCGCATAGCATTACACGCCTATTATCGATTACAGGAATACCCCGTTCCAGTTATTACAAATGGCGAGCAACACAGCCGCAGCGAGACGCAAGACAAGACCGTGATCGTGAGATCAAAGAACACATGATGGCTATTCATTTTGCAAACCGAGAGTTTGGTTATCCTCGCATGACAACGGCGCTCTGGGAGGCTGGTCTGAACGTTAATCACAAGAAAGTATGGCGAATCATGCGGGAACTATCGATCCAATCGGTCATTCGTAAGAAGCGGAAGAAGTCCAGCTATACGCCATCTGTGATTTATCCGAATCGCCTGAAGCGCAAATTTCATGCCACAGCCCCCCAGCAAAAAATGGTGACGGATATTACTTATATTTCGGATGGAAACACATTCGTTTATCTGTCTGTCATTCAAGACTTGTTCAACAACGAAATTGTAGCTTGGCAATTATCTAAACGGAACGATGTTCAGCTCGTATTGGATACGGTGGAACAATGGACACAAAAAAGAGACGTTTCGGAAGCCGTGCTCCATTCGGATCAAGGCTTCCAATACACGTCTCAGGCGTACAACACACGATTAGAAGCATTCGGCGTGAAGGGCAGCCACTCTCGCAAAGCAACCTGCCTGGATAACGCATGCATCGAATCCTTCTTTTCGCATCTCAAGACAGAGAAGCTGTACCTTAACCAGTGTAATTCAGAAGCAGAGATTCGACAAGCCGTGGAAGATTACATGTACCATTACAACTACCGACGATTTCAAGCCAAACTCAAACAGCGCGCACCGATTGAATATCGATGCGCGCTGGCAGCATAGCTTTTTTCATCTGTCTACTTGACAGGGGTATGACCACTCGGTGGTTTTTTTGTGTTTTAATTTAAAGCTACATTGGATAGCTACATTTTCATCCGCTCAATTATACTTGTTGAACTTTAATCAGGTTCGTATTACCGGATTGACCGATTGGAACACCAGCGGACAATACAATGATGTCACCTTTTTCAATGTAACCTGTTTTGATTGCGTTACGCGTAGCCGATTCGAACATTTCATCCGTTGTCGTTACTTTGTCGCCCATAACCGGAATAACACCGGAGAGCAGGCAGATTTTCGCCAATACTTCTTCATGTTGTGTAACTGCAATGATTGGCGCTTTTGGACGATATTTGGAGATCATGCGTGCTGTGAATCCACTCTCAGTCGAAGTGATGATTGCTTTTGCATTCAGTACGAGGGAAGAACTTACAGCGCCCTGACTGATAACTTCAGTAATATCAGCGATCTGTTGAGCCGATTTTTGTGCGAATTGCTCTTTGTAATCGATCATTGTTTCAGCACGGCGAGCAACAGCAGCCATCGTGCGCACGGATTGTACCGGATATTTACCAGCAGCTGATTCACCGGACAACATCACAACGTCAGCACCTTGAAGTACAGCGTTTGCCACGTCACTAACTTCGGAACGAGTAGGGCGTGGGTTTACTTGCATGGACTCCAGCATGTGTGTAGCTACGATAACCGGTTTACCAGCGCGGTTACATTTATCGATCATTTCTTTTTGCATCATAGGTACGTCTTCGATAGGTACTTCAACCCCAAGATCTCCACGAGCTACCATGATGCCGTCAGATGCTTCAATAATATCGTCCAGGTTAGTCATACCTTCCTGGTTTTCGATTTTGGAGATGATCTGTACGTGGTCTACACCGCGTTCTTTCAAAATGCTGCGGATTTCACGGATGTCATCACCTTTACGAACAAAGGATGCTGCGATAATTTCGATATCGTTTTCGATCCCAAATCCGATGTGCATAACGTCACGCTCGGTTACACCTGGCAATGTCGTTTTGATTCCTGGCAAGTTAACCCCTTTGCGTGGTTTCAGAATGCCGCCACTGATGATTTTACAATGGATATCGGATCCTTCCACAGACAGTACCGTCAGATCCACAAGGCCATCATCGATGAGGATACGATCGCCGGGTTTCACAACGAGGTTAAGTTCCGGATAGTTTACAGAGATACGCTCAGCGTCACCGAGAATTTCTTCGGTAGTCAGGATCAGCTCTTTACCAGCTTGCAGATGGCAGGATGCTTCTTTCAGTTTACCGATACGTACTTCCGGCCCTTTGATGTCCATCATGATCGGTATATAGGTGTTCAGTTCGGAAGCTGCTTTACGGATATTGTTAATCCGTGTAACGTGATCTTCCAGTTCGCCATGAGCCATGTTCAGACGGGCAACGGTCATACCTTCCTGAATCATTACTTTCAACAATTCGATTGAGTCACAAGCAGGTCCCATGGTACAAATAATTTTTGTTTTTAACATGCTAATTTCCTCCTCATATTTAAGCTTATATGTGTATTGTAGCGTTTTCTGTCGAATCAGGGTATGAACTATAGTACAATGATTAGAGTATAGTCCGATAATGAGGTGTGTTATGGTCACTCCACTTGAAGTACGACATATTAATGGTGTCGGTTGGTACGAAGAAGCTGTGCAATCTCAAGAAACTTGGCGGCTTAGCTTGGTTACTTATGGAAAATGTGTATATTGGGTGAACGGTGATAAACAGATCATGGAAAAGGGTGAATTGCTCCTCATTCCAGGTGGTACCCCATATTACGGCAAGAGTATTCCTACAGTAACGCACACACAGATTGTAATTCAACTGCAACGCGACCATACGGAAACTCTGCCTGCACTGGAACGGTATGAGGCTTTGCGGCATAAACCTGGATGTTATGAGCTGATCCATCAACGCATGAGCGCTATTTATCAACAATGGCAGGAGCGTCCTTCTTATTATGTCATGATGAGCCAAGCCTTATTGATGGAAGTGTTGATTTATATGAACAGGGAGCTTGATCGTGGAGTTATCCCGCCGGAGAGGCATAATCATGTTGAACGGATGAAGCGGTATATTGAGCGGCATTATCGGGAGAAAGTGACGAAGGAAGAACTCGGGGACGAGATTAATAAAACTCCCAATTATGCTGCTGCATTATTCAAAAGCATGACAAATCAGACCATCAGTCAATATGTCCATGATCAACGGATGAAACGAGCCATATATCTGCTCACCGAGTCGCAACTCTCCATCCAGGAAATTGCCGAATTTCTCGGCTACCGGGATCTGTCTTATTTTTACCGCATATTCAAACGTATAACCGGAAGTCCACCGTCTGACCTTCTTCATGAACGTCCACCTATAGTATGAAACGCGTAGTCCAACCCAAATAAAGTTCTTCTATATAAGTAGGTTTAATTAAATGAGTACAAAAAAAGAGGGCTTATGCCCTCTTTTGCTGTATAGCAGGCTCATCATCCCGCCTGTTACATATATAAATGTCGTTATACATGACTGCTTGGATTAGAAGCTGTGAGTGGCTGCTTGCCTTTTTTTCGTGCCTGCCCGAGACGAAGAGCAAAGACATGTACAGTCCAATACGCGGCCTCAGCAAACAAAATGCCTCCAGCGATGTCCAGCAAGGAATGCTGTTTTACAAACACCGTTGAAGCAATAATCAACCACAGCCATACCGACCAAGAAATCCGAGCCAAAGGTTTAAAGTTCAAGTGTCTGTTGATCACAATAAACAGCAAATAGCTGGTCAGAACATGAACACTTGGGAAACAGTTGAAGGGCGCATCATTGGTATAGATAAACTGTACTAACACGCTGCTCAGATCAGTTCCGCCGATCTCCGGTCGTGGGACATGGGTAGGGAACACCGCAAAGCAGACATTGGCAGCCATGACACCAACATTATAGGTAATCAACGTACGCCAGAATAGCGACTTGTTCGTCAGACCCAAATAGAGAAATCCAAGATACAGAATGGGCATCCAGCTAATGTACGGATAAATAAATTCTTTGAGAAAAGGAATCTGTGTGTCAATCCAAGCATAATTGTAGAACACATCACTTCCGGTGTTGCTGCCTAAAAAAACGTAAATGGAGCCTTGGAGCGGTATGCACAGAATAGCCAGTAAATGCCCCCAGCGCTGAAAGAATGCTTTCATAGTATCCCCCTGATTTCATTATGCATTGTGAAACTATCGTTAATGGGTACTTCATAGATATATGACGTTGAAGAGTCGCCACACCCCTGCAGCTTTGAACTCTTTTAATACTATAATGGACAGATAAAGGTATAAGCCATACCTGATTTTAGGGGAAAAGAAGTCAGGAGAAGTCTCTTTTTTGTTACTTTTATAGTTTTATCCATAATAGGAATATTCAATATGCGGATGATGTGATACAACTATATTGGCAAATAAGTTCTTATGACAACAGAAAAAGAAAATGAAACGAGGCAGGTAAATGTATGATTAATCCGCAACCCAAGCCAAAACATTCCTTTTCCGAGCGCAAACCTGTGCGCACCGTTGTGATTATTGAGCTGCTTCTCCTGTTAGCCGTATTTGCTGCAGGGGCCATTGCAACGATAAAACAACTGGACTACACTTCCCCTGTACTCATTTCCTTTACACCCATCGCAATGGTTCTGATGATCTATCTGACGTTAAGGCGCAAGTGGGGAGAGACTGGCTTCCGATCTTTGCGAAGTATCCCAGCTGACCATGCAAAGTATTATATTCCACTACTCCTTGTACTGGGTACACTTGCCCTGAAAGGGTTTGGGGAGCTGAGCTTGTCACGGGTAGCTTTTTTCATCTTTTTTACCTTGCTCGTAGCTTTTGTAGAGGAAACGATCTATCGTGGACTTATTTTCAAAACATTGCTTCAAAAAAGTGCAGCGGCCGCAGTTGTGACCTCCAGCATCTTGTTTTCGATTACACATCTGCTGAACGCATTGTCTGGTAAGGATATAGCAGATACGATCATGCAATTGATCTATGCGCTGCTCTTGGGAGCTGTACTTGCATTATTGATGCTGAAGAACGGAAATATCGTACCGCTTATATTGTTTCATTTCATACATAATCTGATTCAATTTCTAGGGAATGATCTGGAGGACACAGGGACACTTCCTTACGATCTGTTTATACTTACAGTACTGATTGCTTACTGTGCATGGTTAGTGTGGAGCAATCGAACACATTCGTCCATTCCTTCTAAAGGGAATGAGCAAGCGAATACGGTTGTTCATTAATGGTATTGCGGATATTGCTTGAAAGTAGTTATCATACAGTTTCCCGTCAGCAATTGGATCATGGTATACTTCAGTCTGGCGGGAAGACAGATATGTTCATGATACGAGGTCTGCCTATCCGTACATTAGGTTTAGACAGTAGGTGATATAGTGGAGAAGACAGCACAAGATGTAGCAGAATGGATGGTACAGGAGATTAAATTCACAGGAACACTTCATCAGGAAGCTGCCATAGAATATGTGAAGACCCATTTTGGCGAAGAGTTTGTTTTTGTGAACGAGAACGGCAATACATCATTGTCCAAAGAAGTGAAGAAAGCTTTCCGAAAGCTTCATCGTGGGCAGATCGCTTGGGATCGGGATGCATTTATGTGGGCATGGACATAGTGTGTTATACTGGGGTAAGATGATTCGTTGGCTGTGTTGGATATGCATGTCAGATTATTATATAAAAAATGTATAAGATGGATTAGATCTGCATATCCTTTCATAAGACCGTACACAAGCGGCCAGACACATAAGTGTGATAAACCCTGTCCCCACGCGTTGTATTTCCAAAGCTGTTTGAAAAGAAAATACAAAGATTTGCTTTTTGGCTGAATTGGAGTTATAATAAAAACAAGTTGTAGAGAGTGGAAAACCTAATTCATATATTGTAAAGGGCGATCACTTATAGGTTTATGACTGGTACCTTTTTCAATGTGTGAATTTTTATTTGCTTGCTGCAAAGAACAAAGGAACATGTTAATCTTTATTTGGAGGTGTAATTCACATGCAAAACGGAACAGTAAAATGGTTCAACGCTGATAAAGGCTTCGGTTTCATCGAAGTTGAAGGCGGAGAAGATGTATTCGTACACTTCAGCGCTATTACAGGCGAAGGCTTCAAAACGCTGGACGAAGGTCAACGCGTGCAATTTAAAATTGTACAAGGAAACCGTGGTCCTCAAGCAGAAGAAGTTGTAAAACTGTAATTAAAGCATAGCTGCCTTTAACATGTTATAATGGTAAAGGCAGCTTCTTTTTTTTGATCAGTTATATAAAATTCGGCCCATTAGTTGTCGAGGCAGGAGTTCGGTGGGACTTGAAACTTCCGCTAAGTGTAGGCTTCTGTGAAATAACGTCGGTTAGATGTTTTTCCATAACAAAGGGGGTAGAAGTCATGTATAATCGCAAAAAACCGTTGGAAGAGATTCCACAAGCTGATGCGGCAATCTGGGAATGTACGAGTGATACGTGCAAAGGATGGATGCGGGACAATTTTGCGTTTGATAACGTACCTACTTGTCCGATATGTGCTTCTGAGATGGTCAGCACGACTAGGATGCTACCATTGCTTGAGAATTCGAATAGTAATCTGAAAACGATGCCTAAAGGAAATCGGATTTAACATAGCTTACCCGCCTCTAACGAGGTGTTTTTTTTTAAGATCAAATAGACACCCTGTGCATAGGTAAGGGTATTAAATATGAAGTTCCCGGCATTCGTTTTGGCGAATGCCTTTTTTGTATCATTTTTCAACAAAAACTATAGTTTAATTGACGTGAATCGTATGAAAAAGATAAAGACCCTTTTTGCTATAAGCAAAAAGGGTCTTTGTTCTGACTACAATTTTACCATGATCAGATTGGAATTTAGATGAACAGGAATGGCAGCAGAAACAATGTTGCTACCAGAGCCAGATCGATTCCCGCTCCATAGCCGTAACCCCCGCCGTATCCTCCGTAACCATATGGGCCGTAGGCTGAAGATTTAACTTTCTTTTTTGCAACAGCGTTTTTCTTGCTGCTTTTTACCAGTTGCTGTTTGGATTTGACTGAACACAGCCGTGGTCCCTCGAAACATCCGTTCAAATAAACTTTGCCATCACGACATTGACTAAGCGTACCATACATATGCTTACCGTCGTTCATAACGAGACAAACGGAACGTCCAACGTGCGGAGAAACCGTTTCTTCACATACCGGGTTAATTCTGTACATGCAAATCCTCCTCATTAGATGCGGTTGCCGCTTGAATTCAACGGTTTGTATATCATAGTAAAAACAAAAGCAATTGGTATGGACGAGTACCCGGAAAATCGAATGGGGAGGAGCCGTTTTTGAATCTGCTCCATACACTGGGAGGAGTGAGGAGGGGGTTTCGCGTGGATTATCACGACATGCTGGCTCGGTTAGGGGAGGGAAGTGCCCACCCTGGAGGTTTTTTGGCAACGCTGAAATTGCTGGATAGCTTAGCTCTGCCTGTGGGTAGTCATATTCTTGAGATAGGGTGCGGCACTGGGAGAACTGCGTGTCACCTGGCTAAAAGTGGATATCGGGTAACGGCGATTGATCTTCATCGCAATATGCTGGATAAGGCAGTTCGACGGGCGAGACGAGAACGGGTGGATGTTCGATTTGTTCAGGCTGATGTAGCATCGTTACCTTTTCCTGAAAATCAATTTGATATGGTATTCGTGGAGTCGGTCACAATCTTCACCCCATGGCGGAGTGCACTTGCTGAGTATAGAAGAGTGTTGAAGCCGAGTGGACTTTTGGTGGATCGGGAGATGGTTCTATCAGGCCAGAAGACCGAATTGATGTGTCGCAGGTTAAAGCAATTTTACGGTATACGAACTCTGGTAACGGCTACAGCATGGAGTAAACGCCTCAAGCAGTGTGGTTTCACCAAGGTGGAGGTCAAAGAACATTCGCGTTCCATGGGAAAATGGGGCGTTGATCATGATCCACATCGGGAGATCGATATGAATTGGTTTGAGGATGAACGTATGCAGCGAATGAGTCAAACCAATGATCGTTTGCTCGCGAAATACGGCAAAAAGTTGGGATATGCTGTTTTTGCGGCTAGGGCGCCGTTGGAGGTCAAAAAGGAAAAATAGGAAAAAGGCAACTCACACAATCGTGTGGGTTGCCTTTGTTTTGTTCTGACAGTACGTACTACAGCATATCGTTGTCGATAATCCGCCAGTGGTGTTTGAGCAGGGCTTCCAGTTGGTTCTTATCTTTGGCTCGAAAAGCACTTAAAATTTGCCGGTGCTCTTCATTAACTTCGAGCAGTACCTCAGATAGCTTTGGTTTATTATCACTAACATATGACTGCCGGATGAAACTGTTCTTCAATGTGTTTAACATCTCAATGACTGTAGCGTTACCACATCGCTGAATGTACAGATTATGGAACTGATATTGGTTTTTGTTGTAGGCAGCAAGATCAAGCTGGCTGATATCTTCGTCCATTCGGAAAACCAGAGTTTCCATCTCCATAAGTTCTGATGGTCTGAGATGGTCTGCTGCAAGTGTGGCAGCAAGTGCCTCCAGCACACCGATCGCTTGGGAGAATTCCAGTTTTTTGCCTGCATCAAAAGGAGTGACAATAAATCCCCTGCGTGGGATGTATTGCAGCAGATTGTCTGAAGCCAGCTGAAAAAGCGCCTCCCGGGTAGGTGTGCGACTGATGTCCAGCTTTTTGCATATTTCGGCCTCGTTGATCTTCTGGTTGGGAAGTAACGTCCCGTCCTGAATCTTCTGGGCAATGTAATCGTATACGTGATCTTTCAAGGATCGGTATTTGGGTACCTCCATACCGAATCCTCCTTTCTATGTATAGTGAATAAATAGATGAGTGTGAGGCCGTACTGTACGCGCCGTTCAGGAGTTTCAAGTTTTTATCATCTTAACACCGAGGGGGAAGTTGGGCAAGCAAACTTCATGTTTCAGGCGATGTAAATACTGTGTTATATATAGTACATTTTATGGAATTAAAGCGTATAAATGTTTAAATAATCATTGTGATAAACCAGATTGTTTGTTAGTATAACTTACATATAAGTCCATATATTGTCTTGTGTATATTGTATACAAATCATGATGTTTCTCATTTAAAAAAGAATAGGGGTATGATGTGTGAAAAAAGTGCTGTTGCCAATGATGCTGTTGTTAGTGGTTGTGATCATGTCCGCATGTGGGCAGGAAAAAACGACAGGAACCGGATCGGAGCCAGATTCATCCTCGGGAAATAACTCGGCAGAAAAGGAAGTAATTGTACTTGGAACCAGTGCAGACTATGCACCCTATGAATTTCATAAGAAAATCGATGGTAAAGATACCATTGTAGGTTTTGACATCGAGATTGCAAAAGCAATTGCGGCTGATCTGGGAGCCGAGCTGAAGATTGAGGACATGGACTTTGATGGCCTTCTTATGGCCCTCGGTACAGATAAGGTTGATTTTGTAATATCAGGCTTAACCCCTACCGAAGAACGGAAGAAGAATGTTGATTTTACGGATATCTACTATTATGCAGAGCAGGCTGTACTTGTTAGAGAAGGGGAAGATACGGCATTAAAGTCCATGGATGATCTATCAGGCAAACAGGTTGGTGTACAAAAGAGTTCCATTCAGGAAGGGATTGCACAGGAAATAGAGGGGGCAAAGCTCACTTCTCTGGCCAAAATACCTGAACTGATTCTGGAGTTGCAGACAGGACGTGTAGACGCACTCATCCTGGAGAGGCCGGTGGCTGAACAGTATGTGAAGAACCAAGAGGGGCTTGTTGTTGCAGGTGTGGAGATCGAACAGGCTGAAGACGAGGGTGGTTCGGCCATCGCGGTGAAGAAAGGCAATCAGAAGCTGCTGGATCAGATCAACACTACATTGGAAAAGCTCAAAACGAACGGAGATATTGAACGGTTCGTCGTTGAAGCGAATGAGATGCTCGGCGAATAAACCGGACGAGTGAGGGATATGCCGTGAATTTAGATTTTTCCTTTCTATTAGAACATTGGCAGGATTATGCACGAAGTGCGTGGGTCACGCTTGAACTTTCCTTCTTCGGTGTATTGTTTGGTACGTTACTTGGTGTGATCATGGCATTAATGCGAATATCCCGAATATGGCCATTTAAATTTGTGGCTTCGGCGTATATTGAACTCATCCGAGGAACACCAATGCTGGTACAGATTCTTATTATTCATTATGGTCTGACGGTTGTAGGTGTGAACTTGCCGGCATTTATGTCGGGGGTGGTAGCTCTGACGATGAATAGCTCGGCTTATATGGCGGAGGTGTTCAGGGCCGGGATTCAGGCGATTGATAAAGGACAGACCGAGGCTTCGCGCTCCCTTGGTATGACACATGGTATGACACTTCGCTATATTATACTGCCGCAGGCTTTTCGTAACATGCTTCCAGCTATCGGCAATGAATTCATTATTATCATTAAAGATTCTTCGCTTGTCTCCATGATCGGCATAGCCGAGATTATATACACGGCCAGAACGATTCAGGGTGTTACGTTCCAGCCGCTTGCTCCGCTGCTCGTTGCCGCCGGCCTCTATTTTATAATCACATTTGCACTGGCCAACTTGCTCTCTTGGTTGGAACGTAAACTATCTACTTCTCGATAACTAGTGATAAAGGATTCGATTCGAGAAAGGCTGGGAATAGGCTACTGTGGAAATAGCGGGATGTAGTCGTAAATGGCTGTGGCATCGCATACATTGTTATTGTATTTTGTATACAATATTTTGGAAAGGTGTTGGGTGTGTATGTCAGATTCCAAAATGTTAATGGATTGGTCGGAGCGTTATGCTGCACCTAATTATCATCCACTTCCTATTGTTATTGAACAGGCGGAAGGGGTATGGGTGGAAGACCCTGAAGGCCGCCGTTATATGGATATGTTAAGTGCATACTCTGCATTGAATCATGGTCATAGACATCCTGTGATCATACAGGCACTCAAGGATCAGGCAGATCAGGTTACGCTGACATCACGGGCATTCCATAGTAGCTCAGCTTCTCTTTTTTATCAAAAACTCTCACAATTCACGGGGAAATCGAAGATTCTCGCCATGAATACAGGAGCGGAAGCGGTGGAGACTGCGGTGAAGGCGGTGCGTAGATGGGCCTATCGTTGCAAAGGTGTACCGGAGAACCAAGCCGAAATTATCGTATGCTCTGGTAACTTTCACGGAAGAACTCTGACGGTCACGTCTTTCTCTTCTTCGGCGGAGTATAAAAAAGATTTTGGACCGTTCACACCTGGATTCCGAATTATTCCCTATGGAGACATTGAAGCACTGAAGCAAGCCATTACACCGAATACAGCAGGCTTTCTTGTAGAGCCCATTCAAGGTGAGGCAGGAATTGTTATCCCGCCCGATGGATATCTGGCTGAAGCTTTTGCATTGTGCAAACAACAGCAGGTGCTAACCGTATCTGATGAGATCCAGACCGGTTTTGGAAGAACAGGTCGCCGTTTTGCCTCTGACTGGGAAGGTGCTGAACCAGATATGTGGATTATGGGCAAGGCGCTGGGAACTGGATTTGTTTGAACCCGGGTCTCATGGTTCTACGTTTGGCGGGAATCCACTCGCCTGCGCCGTGGCTGTAGCAGCTCTGAAAGTCCTTGAAGATGAGAAGCTCGCCGAGCAATCGGAGCATCTGGGCAACTATTTTATGAAAAGACTTCGTGATATTCGCAGTTCGGCTATAAAGGATATTCGGGGTAGAGGTTTATTTATTGGGGTTGAGTTGTATGGATCAGCACGTCCTTATTGCGAACGTTTGATGTCTGCTGGACTGCTGTGCAAAGAAACCCATGAGACAACCATTCGGTTTGCTCCACCACTAACGATTAAAGAGTCCGAGATTGACTGGGCATTGGAGAGAATTGAGCTGGTTTTGACAACCGATGAGGGAGCTGACCTACATGAAAAATGATGATGTCCTTGATGGCACACAAGATACTTCTACTAATACAAGTCATACTTCTGTGCGGCGCAATGTTGCCATCATTAAGGTTCCTTTCGGACTCGGTGGAGCGAGAGGCGGTGCAGAGTTGGGGCCCGATGAATTAATTACAGCTGGACTGAAGCGGGAGATCGCGAGCCTGGGACTAGTGCTTTCCAAAGAAGTGCGGGTAGAGTGTCCAACTGAACCATCTGTCCCTGCTGAGCGGAATCGGGTGAAATATTTAAACGAAGTACGGCAGGTCAGCGAGAATGTGTTTAATGAAGTATCTGTTGCGGTAGAGGAGGGGGCCTTTCCGCTTGTGCTTGGAGGAGATCATAGTGTAGCGATAGGTACTTTCGCCGGATTAACTGCGCATTATTCTAATCTGGGGGTGATCTGGTTTGATGCGCACGCAGACTTGAATACGGAAGAACGAAGCTTGTCCGGTAACATGCATGGGATGAGTGTGGCTGCTTCTTTGGGTCATACTGCATATAATCTGTCTCACATTGCTGGGGCAGGCGCATTTATAGATCCATCCAATTTGGTCTATATTGGTCTGCGTGATCTGGATGAGTATGAGAAGGAACAGATTAAGGGACTGGGCATCCAAGCATTTACGATGCATGATATTGACCGGATGGGTATACAGCAAGTTATTGAGCAAGCAATAGCTATAGCTGGTGATGGAACGGATGGTATTCATGTCAGTTTTGACATGGACTGTCTGGATCCGCGTGAAGCTCCGGGGGTAGGCACACCTGTACCGGGTGGTTTGAATTACCGAGAGGCACATTACGCATTAGAGCTACTTGCTTCCACGAATCAAGTTACGTCCATGGAACTGGTTGAGGTGAACCCATTGCTTGATCACAATAGACATACGGCAAGGCTTGGTGTGGAACTGATCGCTTCTTTGCTCGGTAAGCGCATATTATAAGCACTGAGAAGTGAATCGGAATGTGTAAGCTGCGCTCAAGGAATGACTCTCTTATTTATATAGAAGGAAAGAAAACTGAGATTTCCGAAAACTAGGGCTAGTCACAAGAAATTGTTCACTGCATTCGCAGTGGAAGTGGCTTCCCTGGTTATGTTTAATGGATAAGTATATTAGAGGCGCCGTAATGAGGATGCTGAGAGTTATTTCTATAGTACAGGAGCGTCAGATTACATATTGTGCTGATGATGTAGGTTGATTATCATTTTTAAAAAAGACTTGCAATTGAAATCTGTACATGATATATTCTAAGTCCGGCCAAGAAAGTACGGTTTACACGGTGCGGCAAGCAAATCAAATAAGCTTCGAAAGAAACTTAAAAAAAGAGCTTGCAAAGTTGGTTAGGACATGATATTATATAAGAGTTGCTGAAGAGAACGACATTCAGTAACGAAACAAGTTTGATCTTTGAAAACTGAACAACGAGTGAGTAAACATTCTGCTTGCAGAATGAACGCGAAAGTTGGAAACAAGCCTTGGCTTGGATCGACTGGAGCACAAATGAGATTTTTAATCTCGTCAGATTCAAAATGAGCTTATCGCTCTTTTCAATACTTTATTGGAGAGTTTGATCCTGGCTCAGGACGAACGCTGGCGGCATGCCTAATACATGCAAGTCGAGCGGACTTGAAGAGAAGCTTGCTTCTCTGATGGTTAGCGGCGGACGGGTGAGTAACACGTAGGCAACCTGCCCTCAAGTTTGGGACAACTACCGGAAACGGTAGCTAATACCGAATAGTTGTTTTCTTCGCCTGAAGGAAACTGGAAAGACGGAGCAATCTGTCACTTGGGGATGGGCCTGCGGCGCATTAGCTAGTTGGTGGGGTAACGGCTCACCAAGGCGACGATGCGTAGCCGACCTGAGAGGGTGATCGGCCACACTGGGACTGAGACACGGCCCAGACTCCTACGGGAGGCAGCAGTAGGGAATCTTCCGCAATGGGCGAAAGCCTGACGGAGCAATGCCGCGTGAGTGATGAAGGTTTTCGGATCGTAAAGCTCTGTTGCCAGGGAAGAACGCTTGGGAGAGTAACTGCTCTCAAGGTGACGGTACCTGAGAAGAAAGCCCCGGCTAACTACGTGCCAGCAGCCGCGGTAATACGTAGGGGGCAAGCGTTGTCCGGAATTATTGGGCGTAAAGCGCGCGCAGGCGGTCATTTAAGTCTGGTGTTTAATCCCGGGGCTCAACCCCGGATCGCACTGGAAACTGGGTGACTTGAGTGCAGAAGAGGAGAGTGGAATTCCACGTGTAGCGGTGAAATGCGTAGATATGTGGAGGAACACCAGTGGCGAAGGCGACTCTCTGGGCTGTAACTGACGCTGAGGCGCGAAAGCGTGGGGAGCAAACAGGATTAGATACCCTGGTAGTCCACGCCGTAAACGATGAGTGCTAGGTGTTAGGGGTTTCGATACCCTTGGTGCCGAAGTTAACACATTAAGCACTCCGCCTGGGGAGTACGGTCGCAAGACTGAAACTCAAAGGAATTGACGGGGACCCGCACAAGCAGTGGAGTATGTGGTTTAATTCGAAGCAACGCGAAGAACCTTACCAGGTCTTGACATCCCTCTGACCGGTACAGAGATGTATCTTTCCTTCGGGACAGAGGAGACAGGTGGTGCATGGTTGTCGTCAGCTCGTGTCGTGAGATGTTGGGTTAAGTCCCGCAACGAGCGCAACCCTTATATTTAGTTGCCAGCACTTCGGGTGGGCACTCTAGATAGACTGCCGGTGACAAACCGGAGGAAGGTGGGGATGACGTCAAATCATCATGCCCCTTATGACCTGGGCTACACACGTACTACAATGGCCGGTACAACGGGCTGCGAAATCGCGAGATGGAGCCAATCCCAACAAAGCCGGTCTCAGTTCGGATTGCAGGCTGCAACTCGCCTGCATGAAGTCGGAATTGCTAGTAATCGCGGATCAGCATGCCGCGGTGAATACGTTCCCGGGTCTTGTACACACCGCCCGTCACACCACGAGAGTTTATAACACCCGAAGTCGGTGGGGTAACCGCAAGGAGCCAGCCGCCGAAGGTGGGATAGATGATTGGGGTGAAGTCGTAACAAGGTAGCCGTATCGGAAGGTGCGGCTGGATCACCTCCTTTCTATGGAGAATCGTTTCCCGAGTGGAAACATTCAAAACCGCAGCTTAGCTGCAAAACACTCACTCGTTGCTCAGTTTTGAGAGCTCAAACTCTCAAACAGCTTGCTTTTGCATGGAGCTTGTTCTTTGAAAACTAGATATCGAAACGAAACAAACGCGAATTAGAACATTCCTTTTTAGCTGAACTTGTGTTAAACAAGTTTCAATAAAAACGGTAGATTGCACGTACGATGGTATCGAATGGGAGCGACTTTTGGCTTTGCGCAAGCAAAACAAGGGAAGCGAGCAGTTGAAACCGGAGCACGAGGTTAAGCTACTAAGAGCACACGGAGGATGCCTAGGCGCTAGGAGCCGATGAAGGACGTGGCGAACAACGAAACTGCCTCGGGGAGCTGTAAGCAAGCTTTGATCCGGGGGTGTCCGAATGGGGAAACCCAGCTGGGGTAATTTCCAGTTACTCATAACTGAATACATAGGTTGTGTAGAGGCATACCAGGGGAACTGAAACATCTAAGTACCCTGAGGAAGAGAAAACAATAGTGATTCCGTCAGTAGCGGCGAGCGAACGCGGAGAAGCCCAAACCAGAGAGCTTGCTCTTTGGGGTTGTGGGACGTCTCACATGGAGTTACAAAGGAACCGGTTAAGCGAAGAGGTCTGGAAAGGCCCGCCAAAGAAGGTAAAAGCCCTGTAATTGAAAGTTGGTTCCCTCCGAGACGGATCCCGAGTAGTGCGGGGCACGTGAAACCCCGTATGAATCCGGCAGGACCATCTGCCAAGGCTAAATACTTCCTAGCGACCGATAGTGAAGCAGTACCGTGAGGGAAAGGTGAAAAGCACCCCGGAAGGGGAGTGAAATAGAACCTGAAACCGTGTGCTTACAAAAAGTCAGAGCCCGTTTTAGGGGTGATGGCGTGCCTTTTGTAGAATGAACCGGCGAGTTACGTTCCCGTGCAAGGTTAAGGTGAAGAGCCGGAGCCGCAGCGAAAGCGAGTCTGAATAGGGCGACTGAGTACGTGGACGTAGACCCGAAACCGGGTGATCTACCCCTGTCCAGGGTGAAGGTGCGGTAACACGCACTGGAGGCCCGAACCCACGCATGTTGAAAAATGCGGGGATGAGGTGGGGGTAGCGGAGAAATTCCAATCGAACTCGGAGATAGCTGGTTCTCCCCGAAATAGCTTTAGGGCTAGCCTCGGAAAACAGAGTCGTGGAGGTAGAGCACTGATTGGGTGCGGGGCCCGCAAGGGTTACCAAGCTCAGTCAAACTCCGAATGCCATAGACTTACTTCCGGGAGTCAGACAGTGAGTGCTAAGATCCATTGTCAAAAGGGAAACAGCCCAGACCATCAGCTAAGGTCCCCAAGTGTGTGTTAAGTGGGAAAGGATGTGGAGTTGCACAGACAACCAGGATGTTGGCTTAGAAGCAGCCACCATTGAAAGAGTGCGTAATAGCTCACTGGTCGAGTGACTCTGCGCCGAAAATGTAACGGGGCTAAACACACCACCGAAGCTATGGCTTGATGCTTTGCATCAGGGGTAGGGGAGCGTTGTATAAGGGTTGAAGGTGTACCGTAAGGAGCGCTGGACATTATACAAGTGAGAATGCCGGTATGAGTAACGAAAAGATCAGTGAGAATCTGATCCGCCGAAAGCCTAAGGGTTCCTGAGGAAGGCTCGTCCGCTCAGGGTAAGTCGGGACCTAAGGCGAGGCCGAAAGGCGTAGTCGAAGGACAACAGGTCGAAATTCCTGTACCACCGTAAGCCGTTATGAGCAATGGGGGGACGCAGTAGGGTAGTGACGCGGACTGATGGATGTCCGTCTAAGCAGTGAGGCTGATGTGTAGGCAAATCCGCACATTGTAAGGCTGAGCTGTGATGGGGAGCGAAAATTATAGTAGCGAAGGTCATGATCTCACACTGCCAAGAAAAGCCTCTAGCCAGGTGATGGTGCCCGTACCGCAAACCGACACAGGTAGGCGAGAAGAGTATTCTAAGGCGCGCGGAAGAACTCTCGTTAAGGAACTCGGCAAAATGACCCCGTAACTTCGGGAGAAGGGGTGCCCCGGTAGTGTGAATAGCACGAGGGGGCCGCAGTGAAAAGGCCCAAGCGACTGTTTAGCAAAAACACAGGTCTGTGCGAAGCCGTAAGGCGAAGTATACGGGCTGACGCCTGCCCGGTGCTGGAAGGTTAAGGGGAGTGGTTAGGGAGCAATCCCGAAGCTGTGAACCGAAGCCCCAGTAAACGGCGGCCGTAACTATAACGGTCCTAAGGTAGCGAAATTCCTTGTCAGGTAAATTCTGACCCGCACGAATGGCGTAACGACTTGGGCGCTGTCTCAACGAGAGATCCGGTGAAATTTTAATACCTGTGAAGATGCAGGTTACCCGCGACAAGACGGAAAGACCCCATGGAGCTTTACTGCAGCTTGATATTGAATTTGGGTACGATCTGTACAGGATAGGTGGGAGCCTTTGAAGCAGGAGCGCCAGCTTCTGTGGAGGCAACGTTGGGATACCACCCTGATCGTATCTAGGTTCTAACCTGGTACCGTAATCCGGTGCGGGGACAGTGTCAGGTGGGCAGTTTGACTGGGGCGGTCGCCTCCTAAAGAGTAACGGAGGCGCCCAAAGGTTCCCTCAGAATGGTTGGAAATCATTCGAAGAGTGCAAAGGCATAAGGGAGCTTGACTGCGAGACCTACAAGTCGAGCAGGGACGAAAGTCGGGCTTAGTGATCCGGTGGTACCGCATGGAAGGGCCATCGCTCAACGGATAAAAGCTACCCTGGGGATAACAGGCTTATCTCCCCCAAGAGTCCACATCGACGGGGAGGTTTGGCACCTCGATGTCGGCTCATCGCATCCTGGGGCTGAAGTAGGTCCCAAGGGTTGGGCTGTTCGCCCATTAAAGCGGTACGCGAGCTGGGTTCAGAACGTCGTGAGACAGTTCGGTCCCTATCTGTCGTGGGCGTAGGAAATTTGAGAGGAGCTGTCCTTAGTACGAGAGGACCGGGATGGACGTACCGCTGGTGTACCAGTTGTTCCGCCAGGAGCACCGCTGGGTAGCTATGTACGGACGGGATAAACGCTGAAAGCATCTAAGCGTGAAGCCCCCCTCAAGATGAGATTTCCCAGTATGTAAGACCCCTTGAAGACGACGAGGTAGATAGGCTGGGGGTGGAAGTGCAGCAATGCATGGAGCTGACCAGTACTAATCGGTCGAGGGCTTATCCAATAGCAAGTGATAATTCGCGTGTTTCGTTTCGAATCTAGTTTTCAGAGAACGATCTCTGAAATGTAAGCTACGCGTTTGGTGGCGATGGCGGAGGGGTTCCACACGTACCCATCCCGAACACGACCGTTAAGCCCTCTAGCGCCGATGGTACTTGGACCGCAGGGTCCTGGGAGAGTAGGACGCCGCCAAGCGATTTCCCTTTGGGGTATTTTTTTTGCCCCCCTTGCCAAGGAATAAGGGATATATATTAGGGCCCTTAGCTCAGTTGGTTAGAGCGCACCTCTGATAAGGGTGAGGCCGGTGGTTCGAGTCCACCAGGGCCCATAGCAAGACCACAACAAGAAATACACAGTGTATGGGGCCATAGCTCAGCTGGGAGAGCGCCTGCCTTGCAAGCAGGAGGTCAGCGGTTCGATCCCGCTTGGCTCCACCATTCCCTGATAGCTCAGTTGGTAGAGCACTCGACTGTTAATCGAGTTGTCACAGGTTCGAGCCCTGTTCGGGGAGCCATATGGAGAGGTGTCCGAGCTGGCCGAAGGAGCACGATTGGAAATCGTGTAGGCGTCACAAGCGTCTCGAGGGTTCGAATCCCTCTCTCTCCGCCAGATAATTTTTTTAGCAAGGCCCGTTGGTCAAGGGGTTAAGACACCTCCCTTTCACGGAGGTAACAGGGGTTCGAATCCCCTACGGGTCATAATATGGAGGCTTAGCTCAGCTGGGAGAGCATCTGCCTTACAAGCAGAGGGTCGGGGGTTCGATCCCCTCAGCCTCCACCATATAAACTTTATAACGACGCGGGGTGGAGCAGCCCGGTAGCTCGTCGGGCTCATAACCCGAAGGCCGCAGGTTCAAATCCTGCCCCCGCAATTATACTTTCCTTTGAGAAAGTGATCTGGAACCGTGGTGTAGTTGGCCTAACATGCCTGCCTGTCACGCAGGAGATCGCGGGTTCGAATCCCGTCGGTTCCGCCATTTTTAATTAAATATACACCGTGCCGGTGTAGCTCAACTGGTAGAGCAACTGACTTGTAATCAGTAGGTTGGGGGTTCAAGTCCTCTCGCCGGCACCATTTTTAGTATTTATATCTGAATTTGTGATAGAATGTATATTATAGATGCAGTTGTTAATACTAAGATACTCTTAGTGGATGAATGGCTTACTCTATGGCGATCGTGGCGAAGTGGTTAACGCACCGGTTTGTGGATCCGGCATTCGGGGGTTCAATTCCCCTCGATCGCCCCATGATTTTTTAATGGGGATTAGCCAAGCGGTAAGGCAACGGACTTTGACTCCGTCATGCATAGGTTCAAATCCTATATCCCCAGCCATTTCATTACGAGTCATTAGCTCAGTTGGTAGAGCACCTGACTTTTAATCAGGGTGTCGAAGGTTCGAGCCCTTCATGACTCACCATTATATTTTGCGGTCGTGGCGGAATTGGCAGACGCGCACGGTTCAGGTCCGTGTGGGCTAACCCCCCGTGGAGGTTCGAGTCCTCTCGACCGCACCATATGTTTTGCGGAAGTGGCTCAGCGGTAGAGCATCGCCTTGCCAAGGCGAGGGTCGCGGGTTCGATTCCCGTCTTCCGCTCCAATATTTGCGCCCTTAGCTCAGCTGGATAGAGCGTTTGACTACGAATCAAAAGGCCGGGAGTTCGAATCTCTCAGGGCGCGCCATTATTTTCATAAGTATCGGGATGTAGCTCAGCTTGGTAGAGCACCTGGTTTGGGACCAGGGGGTCGCATGTTCAAATCGTGTCATCCCGATTTTTTTTATTTTGCGGGTGTAGTTCAATGGTAGAACTTTAGCCTTCCAAGCTAATAGCGTGGGTTCGATTCCCATCACCCGCTTCCGAGTAACATACAGAAGAGCCTTTGCTTATAGCAAGGGCTTTTTTTGTTTTCACCTATAAGAAGAGGTGATTTTCTGAAAATCAGAGTTTAATGTGAGTAGACAACTCGAGATGAACAGATGAAGTAGATAAGCAAAAATCTCAACTGTTGATAAACGTAGAATTACTTAATTAACTGATTTTAATTCGTTCTCTACGCAAAAAAAGACAGGCTCCTCTCCTACGATGTACGCAGGAAGAGGGGCTTGTCTTTTTTATTAAAGCTTGCGATTAATATCTTTCCAGAATGGTCTGTGTTTTCAAGCCATCGGCAGGAATCAGCCAGTTGTTGTTCTCCAGCAATTGCAGCAGTTGGGTACGGAGTCCGGATACGGCTACAGCATCATCGTTTTTGAAAGAGACCTCTACGACATTCTCAATACCTGTACCTGCTGCGTCACGGATTGGCCATACTTCGAGTGTAAGTTCTTGTCCATTCCATGTACCTTCATATCGTTGGAATGTGATCGGACCATATGCACGGGATTGAGTCAGTTGCTGCTTGCCCCAGTTGGAGGAAGTCCAGTTTTTCAATTTGCCCGGAAGCTTGTCCAGTAACATGTTCAAGGCTTCTTGCTCCGAAGGAAGCTGAACACCTGTTGCCTTGGTATCGACTTTTTTGGTGTTGGAGAAGCTCAAGGTTTGTTTGCCATATCCCCAATCGATTTCAGCCTCGTAATTATCATCCGATTGATCAAATCCCTCTTGGTTAGCCAGGGTCAGCGCACCGTTGATGTCGCCATTGATTACAGGGTAGCGCTTTTTATAAGTCAATTCGTAGTTATTCTTGTCATCCTTTTTGCGAAAACGAACGTTCCATCCTTGTTGATCCAATCCGAGAGCATTGGTGTCAAAGTACTCTACGTTAATGTTTCTTGGCGTGGAACTCAGGCCGAGTGTCTGAATCACTTCACTGCGTGGTGTCCCATCTGTATTCAATACAAGTTCCGGCTTGGCCAGAAACTTTACTTCATAAGCAGGAACGGCATTGGCAGCAGCTGAAGCCTGGGGTGCTCCCAGAAATGTCATTCCACTTCCCAATGTTACGATGCTCAGCATCAATGAGGCGGTTACCTTTTTCCACTTTTTCAAAACCAATCACTCTCCTAATCTGGATTAACGTACAGATCCCACTTTATCGCCCGAGTATCTGAAAGCGATTAACGGGGAGCGCATATTGCGTTAACCCTGCATAGATTTGATGAATGGCAAACGATAGTTTATAGCGGATCAGGGCAATCAGCCATAGAAAGGGGGAAGCCTTGACTCACCTCTCGCAGCACTTCTTTGAAGCGGTTTACCTGAACTGAAGGGTGGCGGTCTTTGTTATGTACGGTGTATATATGGCGTGGTGCCTGCTCTCCGGGAATGGGAAGAACCTGAATGAGCCCGTGCTTTTCCTCCCACTGTACCGCCATCCGAGACATGAACGAGATATGCCCCCCGATTAACACGAGCTGTTTGATTGCTTCCAGAGAATCCATCTCTACGGTGCTCCGCAAACGAATGTCATGTTGCGCAAGCCATTGGTTGGTTAGTCGCCGAGTACTGGATTCGTTGCCATGTAGGGCAAATGGGATCTGAGCAATATGCTCAGGCGTCAATGGTTCCTTCTGGGCCAACCCATGCTGCGGAGAGCAGATTAATACCAAGTCATCTTCACATAACGTCTCAGCTTGCAGCGCGGGTCCGACAAACGGTTCCGAAGAGATCACCCCCAGATCAATCTGATGCCGAATTAACATTTCGCGAATAACAGGTGATGGTTTGACGGATAAGACGATACGAATACCAGGGAATTCCTGAGAAAAGGTATTGAGTATGGCGGGCAGCAGATATGTAGCCGGTACATAACTTGCCCCAATGTGCAGAGTGCCCCGATATAGACTGTCATATTCCTTTACTACCCGCCTTGCCTCTTGGGTCAAAGCATTGATTTTGACGGAATAGTGGAGCAAAGCCTGTCCGGCTTCGGTTAAAAATGTCTTTCCACTGCGTGATTCGAATAATCGCACACCCATCTCTTCCTCCAATGATTTCATATGAAATGTAACCGTAGGTTGTTTGATCCCCAGTAACTCGGCCACGCTTGTCATGTGATGATGCTTGTCGATCAGCTCAACAATTTGCAATTTGATCAGATTCAATGTCCCAGCACTCCTCTCACTTCTACTTTATAAATCGAACTAAAGATTATTTACACAGACACTACGATGACAGAACAACCTTCCAATCGCTGTTATCCCCAGATTTTTTGATTCCCTTTCTCAAGGGAAAATCCGGTGATAAAGGCGAACGCTCCGCTTTTTCAGGTTTTTTCTGTCCTCTCCGTTATCGTGCAAATGATTAGTTCACCTACTATAGATTTAATCTATGAACATCAACAGAATTCATCTAAAAAGTTAATTCCAATTTTACATACAAGACATACAACTCGCGAAAGCGGACGTTAGACTGAAAACAGTGCAAGAGATCAAGTAACAGAAGACAGGCAGGGATGCTTATGAAATTAGAGATAACGGGAATTCAAAAATCATTTAATCAAACACCCGCACTGCTGCCGACAGATCTAACGCTTGAACATGGAAAGTTCACGACCCTGCTCGGCCCATCGGGCTGTGGCAAAACAACATTGCTGCGCATGTTGGCCGGGCTGGAACAGCCGGACGCGGGGGAGATTCGGGCAGATGGTCAGTGTATCTACTCTGCGGCGAAGCGGATTGATATACCAACACACAAGCGTAATCTGGGCATGGTGTTTCAGGATTTTGCATTATGGCCGCATATGACCGTATACGAAAATGTAGCGTTTGGCCTGAAGGCCGGAAAACAGAAATCTGATCTGCGGCAAAAGGTGAACGAAGCACTTGGCATGGTTCGCCTGCAAGGCATGGAAGATCGATATCCTCATCAGTTGTCTGGTGGACAGCAGCAACGGGTTGCTTTTGCCAGAGCCGTAGCCGTCAGACCTGGTGTGATCCTGTTCGATGAGCCACTGAGTGCACTGGATGCTGTACTTCGGGAAGAGATGCGGATTGAGATGATGTCTTTGGTACGAGACATGGGACTGACTGCGCTGTACGTCACACATGATCAGATTGAAGCGATGTCGATGTCGGATGAGATTGTGGTGATGCAGAAGGGGCGGATATTGCAAAAGGGAAGCCCGGAAACGATCTACTCGGCGCCAAGTGATCCGTATGTCGCTTCGTTTATCGGAAAGTCCAACTGGCTCACGCCTAATCAATCGATGGTGCGACCAGAGCATGTCACCTGGAACAAAACAGGTCATGATGATCTGTGTTATCCGGGGACGGTACTTAGTGTCAGCTATGTAGGTGAGCGTTATGAAGTACGAGTGCAGATGGAAGGGCTGGGCGTATGGACAGCCTATATGAACCAAAGGGTGCGCGTCGGGGAGCGGGTGCAGCTCTATGTAACCCCTGAGCAGATATGCCGAATGGACGGTTATGACCACCCGAGTGTGAAGCAGAACGAAGCAATCGCAGTGGCATACTAAATTATTGAACGAGCACGCAGTTGGAAGCAGGAGTACACATTTTATAAGAAACCAAGGGAGATGGACGAATATGTTGGGTATGAAAACACGGAAAAAGAGCGCAATGCTGTTATTAACAGCGGTAATGAGTATCAGTTTGTTCGGATGTAGCACAGGGAACTCAACTACAGGTAACGCGGCACAACCTGCAGGTGAAGGAAACACAGCAGCGGCGGCGGAAACAACGAAACCGGCTGGCGGCAAGTTGGTATTGTACAGTGCTGGCCCACAGAAGCTGGCGGATAATATCGTGAGCGGATTTACAGACAAAACAGGGATCGAAGTTGAGATGTTCCAGGGAACGACAGGCAAAATTTTGGCTCGTATGGAAGCAGAGAAATCCAATCCGGTTGCAGACGTTGTGATTCTGGCTTCCTTGCCTTCTGCACAGGCTTTGAAAGCTGATGGACTGACTATGCCTTACCCCGAAGCAGCCAATGCAGACAAGCTGAACAAGGATTGGTCGGATGCAGAGGGCAACTATTTTAGCAGCAGTGCTTCTGCACTGGGTATTGTATATAACACCAAACTGGTATCTACACCACCAACAAGTTGGGCAGAGCTCGCAACGCCTGCGTGGAAAGATGCAGTGAACATTCCCGACCCTACATTATCAGGTTCAGCACTCGACTTCATCACAGGATACCTGAGTGCGAATGGTGAAAAAGGATGGGATCTGCTGAGTGCCTATAAAGCCAATGGTGTAGCGATGGCAGGCGCCAATCAGGAAGCATTGGATCCGGTCATTACGGGTGCTAAAAGCATCGTAGCGGCAGGTGTGGACTACATGGCTTATTCCTCCAAAGCAAAAGGTGAACCACTGGATATCGTATATCCTGAGGAAGGCACGGTAATCAGCCCAAGACCGGCAGCAATTCTGAAATCCAGCCCAAATGTAGAGAACGCCAAAGCGTTCATTGATTACCTGTTATCCGATGAAGCACAGAAGCTCGTTGCAGATGCCTATCTGATCCCAGGCCGCGAAGACATTGAAGCGACTAACCGTGCCAATGTGAAGGATATTCCACAACTTAAAGTGGATTGGAACTGGATGAGCGAACATGGCGAAGAGACTGCGGCTCGTTTCTCCGAGACTTTTAAATAAGACATAGTACGAAAAAGAAAATTAGGCAAAAGGAATACCTGCTGTCTGTGGAAAGTCATGTGAGGTGAACGTAGTGAAACCTGTTGGAATGGACAACAACCGAATTTTTCGGAGAGTGGGCGTGATTCTGGCCCTCTTTCTGCTGACTATAAGCATTGGCGTACCGCTCTTGCTGATCTTCTGGCAAAGTGTGTATCCGGACGGACAATGGGACTGGATGGCTCCGATTCGCACGATTACAGGTCATCATCTATCAGGTGTATTGCTGAACTCCGTCTGGCTTGGTATCTGCGTTGTAGCGGTAACCACACTGCTGGCGCTGCCGCTGGCCTGGATGATGGCGAAGACTCGGATGGGCGAGCATCGCTGGGTCGATGTAATCCTGATGATTCCGTTCATGACCCCGCCGTATATCGGCTCAATGGGCTGGATTCTGTTTATGCAAAAAGGGGGATATCTCCAGCAATGGGTGCCCTCATCTGCAGGTTGGAGTGAGCTATTCTTCAGCTTCTGGGGCATGGTGCTCATCATGAGCTTGCACCTGTTCCCGTTCCTGTATCTGCTGCTTCGGGATGCATTGATCCGCATCGGTGGCAATCTGGAAGAAGCGGGAGCTGTACACGGTGCACAAGCAGGATACCGTTTCAGACGTATTATTTTACCCCTGTTGTTGTCGTCTTACGGCATGGGGATCATGCTGGTCTTTGTCAAAACGATTGCGGAATTCGGAACACCGGCAACCTTTGGGCGAAAGATTGGCTATTATGTCATGACCTCCGAAATTCATAAGTACATCTCCAGTTGGCCGATTGACTTCGGTAAGGCGACTTCGCTGGCATCGGTACTGCTATCCGTCTGTCTGGTGATGTGGTATATGCAGTCTGCCATGAGCCGGAAGTTCACGTATCGTCTGGTGGGTGGCAAAGGGCAACGTTCGAAGCGATATTCCCTTCGTGGCGGAGCAGGATGGTTGTGTGGGGCGTATCTTGCAATTCTGTTGATCCTGTCGATAGGTATCCCATATTTCTCCATCATTGCCGCTTCGACCATGAAGTTACGGGGATCGGGGATTGCTTTTGATAATCTGACCTTGGATCATTACAAGGAGCTGTTATCTTGGGGTTCGGTGAGTATGAAGGCGATCGGGAACAGTCTGGGATTATCCCTCGCGGCTTCAACCGTTGCTGTTATTATCGGTACTGGGTTTGCACTCGCGATCGGCAAATCATCTTCATTCATGCAGCGTGTGATTGACTTGTTCAGTCTGTTGCCTAATACAGTGCCGGGCATCGTGATGGTGGTGGGACTGATTCTGTTCTGGAACTCACCCTGGATGCCAGTCACGTTGTATAACACCTACGGCATGGTTGTGCTCACGTACGTTGTTCTCTTCTTGCCTTACACCGTGCAGTATGTAAAATCGAGCTTTACCCAGATTGACGGAACGTTGTTCCAGGCTGGGCAAGTGTTTGGCGGGAAGCCGCTGTATATTCTGCGGCGCATCCTGATCCCACTGATCCTGCCCGGCATGTTGGCGGGCTGGATGATGACCTTTACGATTGCAACAAGGGAACTGGTCGGATCGTTGTTGATTCTTCCACCGTCGATGCAGACGTCGGCTACGTATATTTTTGCGCAGTTTGAACAAGGTCAGGTATCACTTGGCATGGCGATGGCCGTTGTAACTGTAGGTATGACGGTGCTGATGCTGCTTGGAATCGAACTGCTGAATTCAAAGAGAAAGTGGAATGCATCATGATCAAACTGAACGTATGGGGCGGTGCAGGGGAACATGGACGTTCCGCCTATCTCCTGAGCGGGAGCCGGTTTCGCCTTTTGCTGGATTGTGGTGTGAAAAAAGAAGGCACAGGCCAGTATCCGCTTATTGACCCGGAGATTGTCCCGCAACTGGACGCGGTCCTGTTATCTCACGCCCATGAGGATCATTCGGTCGCCATCCCTTTGTTGTATAAGATGGGCTACCAGGGTGAAGTGTGGACGACGAGAGAGACGAGGGCGCAGCTGCGTACGTATTTTGCCAACTGGCGAAGGTTTGCAGAACGTGTCGGAGAGAAGCTCCCATACGATGAAGCAGATGAGCAGGCTATTCGTTATCGGTATCTGGAAGATGAGGTCGTATCCCAAACCTGGTTCCAACCGATTCCCGAAGTAAAAGTGATGTGGGGACGGAGTGGACATCTGGCTGGATCGGTGTGGTTTGGGGTTGAAATGGAAGGTAAGCGGATTTTCTATTCCGGGGACTACACGTCCGAATCAATGCTTTTACAGGAGGATTGTCCAGCGGAGTCGTTCTGGCAGAAAAGCATGCTTCGTGAGAATCCTGTGTCCGATGCTCCGAGCAGCGAGCGGTGGGGTACGGAGCAACTAATCGTTATAAACAGTGGGCAAAAGGCTGGAGAATTCATAACGTCACAAGATCAGACATCTGTTGCATCAGAAGCGTCGTCAAGAACACTTGTATCCATGGAGATACCCATGAAGCAGAGGAATTTCTCATCCAATGGAGCAGATGGAGCAGTCAGAGCAGGCAGAGCAAACGTAGCAGACGCTGCGCCAATATCTTCCGTCGGACTGGTGGATCTGGCAATCGTTGATGCGGCCTACGGTACGGACCAGGATACACAGGCCGACAAACTGGAACAGCTTGAACGAGCCATTCGCCAGACGATTGCTCAAGGTGGAAAGGTGCTCTTACCCATGCCTGTCGTAGGGCGTGGACAGGAGATCATACTGTGGGCACAGCAACAATTCCCGGCTATTCCAATCGTAGTGGAACAAGGGCTGGTGGACGGTATGAAGCAGCTTATGCATGTTCCGTATTGGTTGAGGGAGAAGGGAGAGCATGTCATCGGAAGTTCGTTGAAAGACGAAATCGATTGCTTTCTGACCGGACGAGGATGGGATCTACCTACAACCACCCAAGAGCGGGAACAACTGTTGGAACATCATGCTGCTTCGCTATGGTTCATTCCGGACGGCATGATGCAGTCCTCGCTTGCCCGTTGGTACTATAGTCAATTATCGGACAGGGAGGAGAATCTGATTCTGCTCACTGGGCATGTTGCTCATGATACATTTGCTGATAAGCTGCTACGGGTTCCTGAAAAGTATGGAGCATGTGAAGTGCGGAAAATACGTTATAAAGTGCATCAGGGCTGGAAGGATGTTGAACGGATGCTGCATCAGGTTCCAGCAAGACATACGGTCCTTGTACATGCTGACCGGGCAGAGACGGACCGATTAAAAGAAGGTTTGCTCAGAAATAGCCCGTCACCGGGAACAGTTATACATTCACTGTCTGCTGGTGACGAGCTATATGTGTGAATAGTGCATGAATCGAATTGATGCGTCAGATTGGAACGTCCCTGGGGACGTTCTTTTTCCATTGTTGTCTGATCAGTTAGGATTCGCGATGAATGGGGTGTTCCAGTTCGGCATGACCCATCAAACTATCAACGGCTTCACCGTCCACCAGTATATCCAGGCTCTTCACTTCATCAAACTGAAACATCGTTGTTGTTAAAGCTTCCAATGCGAGCATTTCTCCACTGGTACCGAGATTGGCTTCAGCGGGGATATGAACATCCAAAGTCACTGTACCCTCAACATATTGGATAGAGAGCAATTCCACCTGCTCCCAGAGGGAAACAAGCTCCGAATCGGTGTTCGTTTGCAACGCTGCAAATGTTTTTTCATATTTTTCGGAATCATCCTTGTATTCAATTTCCTGTTCTGTTTTCTCCAGCTCAAGGACCTGAGAATCTGCCAAATATACATCGATGACTTGTGTATTCATTGTGCCCAGATCCACCTCCGGTTCGGATGGGTTTGGTGACTGCGCCTGTCCTCCCTGAACAGCAGGTTCATTCGAACCGGATTCGTTCACTGGCTTCTGGGCACATCCAACTCCGATAAGGATCAAGCATGTTAATATAAGTGCACAACCTAGCTTCTTATTCAAAAAATCACTTCCTTCATCTGATTTATTTGATGATTTATAGGCCCAAATACTCCTTGATTCCATCGGCTATCGCTTGAGCGGCTTTCGTCTGAACAACTTCGGACGACATCAGTTCTTCATCGAGCACATTACTTAAGAATCCCACTTCCAAAAGCACTGCAGGCATGGTCGTGTCTCGGATTACTTCCAAGTTGCCATTTTTCACACCACGATCTCTGAGACCCATGGCTTTCACCAAACGTTGATGAATGATATTGGCTAATTCCTTGCTGTTACTGCGTTGATAATAATATGTCTCCGTACCTGTCGCTTGGGGGGCAGACTTCACACTATTGCCGTGGATAGATACGAATACATCCGCATTTAATTGATTGGCGAGTTGAACACGCTCAGGGCGGGTCGGATAGGTATCACCTTCACGAGTCATCACCAATTCGATATTGGGCTCATTGAGCAACAGGGCTTGTACTTTGTGAGCCAATGCCAGGTTGTATTCTTTTTCGGGTTTGTTCGTGATGCTGATCGTCCCCGGGTCACTGCCACCGTGTCCTGGATCGATCACAACGACCTTGCGTCCTGAATCGCCTACTGGAGTGACAGGAGCAGGTGCGATGTTGTCTCCCGCAACATTCAGATCAATAATCAGTTTGTCGGCAATCACATTCTGGCTGTACTGGACATCCATCACATTATTCAATTCTACGACAATTCGAACTTGTCCTGGATCTCGTTTGAAAAGCGAATATCTCACTTCCGTCACATTGGGATAACCGCTCACATCCAACTTGCCATTGAGTCCTTGATCCAGTGGTTGGGAGATATCACCAAAGGTGGCTCCAGGCAAGTCCACAACCAGACGATCAGGGTACTTGAGGGTCGTTACTACCGGCTGAACGGTCCCATCCGTGGATAAGACGAGCTGATTGTTGGCAAATTGGATATCGGTAACCTGAGCGACAGAAGAGGAGTCCCCTTTCCCTGAACTGTTGCCAGGGTCGACAGCAGGTTCTTTGCTGGTGTTTGTTAAGTATACGATCTTGTCTTGATTGTTCCATTTTACCGTAAGCCCCATTTGTTCACTGACAAATCGAATGGGCACCACCAGCGTTTTATTCAAAATTTGCGGTGCTGTGTTCAAGGTGACCTGCTTGTCAGCAACCATGGCTTGTTTTTGGTCCACGGTTAGAGAGATGATCTGTTGATCTTGCTGGATTTTTACAGTGTGTGCTTGCTGGTTCCAATCGACTTTGAATTTCAAATTTTCGGCAACGACACGAATCGGGATCATCACGTTTTTATTGATAATCTTCACCTGTACATCATTTGGGAGGACTAATTCCTCTCCATCCATAAAGATTTTCGACGTGCTTGCAGCGGCATTTCCCTGATGAGGGAGCAAAACGAGTAAGAACAGACTCAAAAACAGTAGTAAAATGGTTTTCTTCATTATGCACCTCGACTAGTATTAGATCTATAGCTTACTTCCAAAATATACCTACATAGTATGAACGGTAAAAATGTAAAAATGTTTCTTTTTTGATCTTAAATTATCTAATTTATTTATAGATGAGCACGTATTCTTTTGGACATTGATGGGATTTCTAGTAGATGTATGTATTCGAAGTCGGAATTGAGGATGTATCTAGAACAAAGAGACGATCCTGTTGAAGGACCGTCTCCAATTACTCTTTATGACAATAAAATTATTGCAATTGCAGTGCTTTGGCTGTCTGTGCCTCAACTTCATCCAAAAGTGAAGTCATGTCCATACCTGCGTGGTTGCCGAGCAGGATAATCGTGATATCATCGGACAGATTACGTGAAAAAGCTGTGGCAAACCCGCCGCCACTCCCGTTATGGAAGACGGTACGATTCGTGCCGTTTTCTTTAAGAATCCAGGCGTAGCCGTAGTTCTTATCGGAATAAGGCTCATACATCTGCTCAATCGTATCCTGGCTTAGAATCTGGTCTGTATAAAGCGCACGATCCCATTTCAGCATATCGTCCACCGTGGAATAGATGGTTCCTGACCCGGATTGAGACACATAGTAAGGCGCAGTTACCCATGCGTTATTTTTTTGAACAAAACCACTAATGGTATGCACTTTACGGGAAGCCTCTCCTGAATTTTTCATGCCAAGCGGTTTCAGTATCGTCTGTTGCACGTAATCGGCATAACTCATGCCAGATACCTGTTCAACGACATATGCAAGCAAAACATAACCGCTGTTGCTGTACAGATAGGCACTCCCCGGTTCAAACTTCAGCGTTTTGTGACGAATCTCTTCTACCGTCTCTTCCATAGAAGTTCCTTCACCCCGACCAAATGCGGATGGCAGACCTGAAGTCTGGGATAACAGCATATGAAGCGTGATCTGATCTCCCTTCGGTATACCAGAGATATACTTGGAGATTGGATCTTGCACATTAATCTTACCATTCTCCACGAGACTCAGAATGGACGCGGCCGTGAAGGATTTGCTTAGTGATGCGATTCGTGTCTTCTGATCCGGGCGATTCAGCGTCTGTTCATCGGCAAGTCCGTAGCCTTGCTTTAGAAGTACTTCACCATCGCGGGCGATCAGAGCCATACCTGGATAGTTGATCTCGCGCAGATATGTATCCACGCTGGCAACCTCGCTATTCAGCAAGCTGACTTGATCAGTGACCATATTTACACTCATCTGCCCCGTGGCTGTGCGTTGGACCTTGATGTCTGCCTTGATTGCATTAGCCATTGCCCGGACAGGTACCATCAACGTACCGTTAACGGTACGTGAATTCACACCTGTAGCCAGATCGACCTTATTTACTTTAATGGAATTGCTGCCAGCCTGATGGATCAGCTTGTCTCTGCCAACGGTAATGGTAGCCGTCTTGGTACGATTATCCCATTTCAACGTGCCTTTAACCGATGTGACCACATCCCGCAGTGGAACAAACGTTGAACCTTTGATTATAAGTGGTGCGTTCTTCCAGGATTGTTGCTCACCATTCACTTCAATGTGAACTGCTTGCGTTGCCTGCGCTGCGGATGCCGTAATACCAGATTGTCCCAGAATCGGTCCTGTGCACAGGATGAGCGCTAACAGAATGCGGAACATGGATGAATATACTGTGGAAATACGTTGTCTTTCATTTGACTTGCGTAAGATTTGAATCCTCTCCTTCCAATCGTTTCATGAATAACCAGCTTATGAGCATTGTAAACGATCTCGGGTAGAGGGTCAAAACGATGAAGCGGATATAATCCATAACATCTGATCAGATCATTTAAATTAAATTTGTACTAATTTAGTATCTATACATAATATTTTTACAGCGATTGTCCGATAAAAGGATGGGTGAAGATTATGATGGGGGATAGTTAAAATGAAGAAAAGGATTCGAAATTGGTTTACTTTAACCGTAAAAAAACGCCTGATTGCTGCATTGCTCCTGTTCCTGATAGTACCGAGCATTACCGTGGGATGGTTGTCTTATCAAAAAGCTGCTGACCAGGTTAAAATGGAGATTATTCGTTCCGCACAGGCCAAAACAGAAATGCTTAGTCTGCAGATAAATCAAATGCTCGATATGGAGAAGGATAACGCAGCTCAGATGGCTGCGGGTATGACTTCAAACGATATTATTACTAAATCCCCTGCACTGCAAAGGCAGATGGATCGGATGTCTCAGAATCATAAGGAACTGGGTGTACTTACTGCAGGTGCTGAAGATGGCAGCTGGATGAAGTCCCCTGAATCCGAGGAACAGAATTATGATCCTCGAGAACGTTCATGGTATAAGATGGGCATGTCCCAGGATGAACCGGTCATCTCGGATACGTTCCAGTCGGCTTCGACGGGCGAATGGGTTGTGACCGCAGCGGTCAAGCTGGCTGACGGCAAAGGGGTATTCGGAGCCAATGTCAGTCTCAATCATCTGAAAGAATCCGTTGATCAGATACGTATTGGTAAAGAAGGAAAACTGTACATGCTGGATAACGGGGGTAAATTCCTGTTCCACTACAATATTGAATCCGGTACACAGTCGGATGAAAGCTACATTAATGAGATGTATACGAAGGAAAGTGGAACGGTGAAGTATACATATGATGGTCACGAAGTGGAAGCTGTGTATTTTACCAATCCGGTGACAGGTTGGAAAATTGTTGGCGAGATGGTTCCTTCCGAAGCAAGTGAAGCCGTAATGCCTATTTTGATCCGTGCAATTACGATTGTGGCATCTGCATTGGTTATTGGGTTGATTCTGCTTATATTCATTATCCGCAGCATTCACCGGCCATTACTGCAATTAACGCAGGCAGCATCCCAAGTTAGCGCAGGGGATCTAACAGTACGTGTAGGTTTGCAGCGTAAGGATGAGTTCGGACAGCTTGGAGAAAGTTTCGATATGATGACGACTTCACTACGTAGTGTGCTTGGAGAAGTACATGATACGTCCAGCCAGCTGGCAGCATCTTCTGAAGAACTGATGGCAAGTTCCGAGCAGACATCCAAAGCCACGGAACAGGTGGCAGAACTGATGCAGGATGCAGCAGCGGGAACGAATTTGCAGAACAATAGTCTTGCTGCTACAGGCCAACTCGTGGGCGAAATGTCCATTGGAGTGAAAGAAATCTCATCAAGTGCTGAAGAAACCGCTCGTATCGCTCTGGATGCTTCCACCAAGTCGGAAGCGGGCATGGTTACCGTGGAAGAAGCGGTTACCCATATTCAGCAGGTGAATGACGAGAGCAAAGCCATGTCTGTGGTCATTGAGGATCTACGCGCGAAAAATGAAGAGATTCTTGTGATTGTGGCCGAGATTACGGCCATTGCCAAGCAGACGAACATTCTTGCTTTGAATGCATCCATTGAAGCTTCAAGAGCTGGCGAGCAAGGGCGCGGATTCGCGGTTGTAGCCAACGAAGTGAAGACACTGGCTCACAGTTCAGGCGCTTCAGCCGAGAGGATCAATGAGCTTATGCATGAGATGCAGGAGAAAACCAATGCGGTACAATCCACTTTTGCCCGTACGGGAGAAGGCATGGTGAAGAGTTCGCAGATGGTTACAGAAGCGGGCGAAGCATTCAATAACATTCGTACTGCGGTACAGTTGGTGGCTGCACAAGCTGGAGAAGTATCCACGGCTTCCCGTCAAATTGATGGTGGCATGAGTCATGTCAACAAGGCAGTAAGTGATACCATGGTTCTGTCGGACAGAATTGCCTCTGGAACGGAAGATGGATCAGCGGCGGCTCAAGAGCAGTTGGCTACAATGGAAGAGGTTGCAGCTTCTTCGGCAGCATTGTCACGTATGGCTGAAGATCTGCAAAGCATGATTGAACGTTTTAAGTTGTAACAGGTATTGAGATGAGACTGCAGGGTTGCGACCCTGCGGTCTTTTTTCTGTTGAACAAAGGGGTATCCGTTGTGTCTTCAAACACAGTATCCTTTTCCATTATGTTGACATATTATAAACTAAATTATATTATATCTATAAATGAACAAACAAAAATATAATATGTTTGATTAATATACGTTTGGAATGACCATAACAATGATAAAAAGGAGCTTTTACATGAAATCATCGGAATCCTGGTTGCAAACAGCTTCATTGGAAGAGATCAAGCGTGGTTATACGGAGGAGGGTCCCGCCTATATATGTGTCTGCTGCGGATACAGGACGGAAGCCGGGATTATCTATCCTGAAGAAGGAGTGCTCTATGAGGCAGCCCGTTATATGCGAGTGCATATTGAAAAGGTTCATGGATCGGTATTTGAATATTTGCTGGAGCTGGATAAAAGCGTAACCGGATTGTCTGATGTCCAGCGTGGATTGCTGGCCCAGTTTCATGAAGGAAAGAAGGATGCTGAAGTACAAAAGGCCCTTGGTATCGGGAGTGCCTCCACGATTCGGAATCATCGGTTTGTATTAAAGGAAAAGGAACGGCAGGCCAAAATATTCCTGGCATTAATGGAACTTCTCAAAAGTAAGGATACCCAGGCTCCAGCCGAATGGGTGTCACCGGTGACAAGACATGGACATACAATCCATCGTGATTCATTTGATATTACAGTACAGGATCGGGAGAAGGTGCTAAATAAATTTTTTCCAGAGGGTACCGGTGGTCCGCTGACGACGTTTCAAATGCAGCAAAAGCATAAATATATCGTGCTCATCGAGATTGCCAAACGATTCGAGACAGAGCACAAATATTCCGAGAAACAGGTCAATGAGCTGTTGAAGGAAGTTCATGACGATTACGTGGAAATACGGAGGTATCTCATCGACTATGGCTTGCTGGAACGTGAGCCAGACGGCAGTCAGTATTGGCTGGGAAGCCGCGCAGAACAACAGAGCGCCGAAGTTGGAAAACCGGAGCGCAAAGAAAAGAGGGAGCAGGAGAAGATGAATCGTCGCAAAGAATTGCAGGAACAGGCCAAAGAAGTCAAAACGGAAGCGGGCGTCTACCAAATTCGGAATGAACGTAACGGCAAAGTTTATATCGATAGCACACTTAACCTGAAAACCATTAACGGACAACGGTTCATGTTACAGATGGGTAGTCATCTGAATCGAAAGTTGCAGGCTGAATGGAATGAATATGGAGAGAATGCGTTTGTAATCGAGGTGCTGGAGACATTGAAGCAAGATGATAACCCGTATTACGATCCCAAAGATGCACTCGCCAAATGTCTGAATCGCTGGTTTGAACAGTTAGAGCCCTACGGAGATCAAGGATACCACGGAGATAAAAAGCAATCTGCTGAATAGGAGGGATATTTCCTTTCTAGAATTCCCGTTCCTTATAACTCAAATATAACCCAAAAGCCCCTTTGCCAATATGATGGCAAAGGGGCTTTTGGTACTACAGACTACTTAATTTTATAAGTCGAACTAATCGTTTGCACGATAACAGCGATTGGAAGGTTATTCTGTCATCGTAGTGTTAGTGTAAACAATCTTTAGTTCAACGACTACAGCTTGAATTGTTCCACCAGCTTCTGCAGCTTGTGAGCCAGATGGGCAAGTGAATCAGCAGAGGATGATATCTCCTGCATGGAAGCCACTTGCTCCTCCGTAGCAGCAGAGATGTTCTCCGTTCCATCGGCATTGGTTTCCGATATGGCGTGGATCTGATCAATGGATTGCACCACTTCTGCTGTACTTGCAGACATCTGTTGTGAGGCGGCTGCAATGTTCTCAAGCTGATGATTAACGACCCCGACAGCCTCACTAATCTGGGCAAAAGCTTCATCTGCAAACTGAACGGCACGAATGCCGTTGCTTACATCCTGTTGCCCGATCTGTACACTGTGATTGGCCATTGAAATCTCCTGTTGAATCGCTCCGACCATCTCTACAATCTTCTGGCCGGACAGGCTGGATTGTTCCGCGAGCTTGCGGACTTCGCTGGCAACAACGGAGAAGCCGCGTCCATGCTCACCTGCACGTGCTGCTTCTATAGAAGCATTGAGAGCAAGCAAATTGGTCTGTGCAGCGATATCTGTAATGACAGATACCATCTCACCAATGGATGTGGAATGCTGTTCAAGTCGTCCGGCAGTATCTGCCATACCTTGCACAAAGCGACTGACGGAACTCATCTCGGATACGGCCGTCTGCATGGTCGCATTCCCTTTATCCGCGAGCTCACTTGCTTGCATGGCAGCTTCGGATACTTGCTGTGTGCTGTTCGTTACCTGTCCCACACCTCCAGCAAGTTCATTCATCTGCAGTGCCGTATGTTTCAGGCTGCTTGCTTGTTTCTCAAGTCCAGCTGCGGATTCTTCCGTGATCAAGGCGACTTGCTCAGTTGCTTTGGTTGTCTCCGATGAGTTGACTGCCAATTGTGTGGATGAGGCGGTTAACTCGTCAGCCGTGTGTCGCACGTCCTGAATAACGGTTCGCAGGGATTCGCTCATCTTATTGAAGCTGGTGCTCAGCTTGCCGAATTCATCCTGTCCTAATACCGCAACCTCGATAGTCAGATTACCATTACTAATTTCGTCAGATGCCTTCACCAAGCGGTTCAGTGGTTTGGTTATTGATTGCACAATCCAGAAAATAATGATGGAGCTTAACGCAATTGCAATCGCTACAACGATAAGTGTGGTGTATAGGATCGGACGGACAGATGCTGTCACTTCCCCACTGTCGATGACACCAACCACGGTCCAGCCCGTCGTTTCATTGGTGGAGAAAAAGGCGTGTTCCTGGTTTCCATTTAGTGTATAGGTCAGACTTCCGTTTTTCTGTGCAAAAATATCTTTATAGGGTGCCATGGTTCCTTCGGTCCCCGGTTTCTCGGTAGGATGTACAATGATTTTATTGGCATTATCAATGATATAGATATAACCCTTCTCGCCGATCTTCGTGGAGTTAACCGTCTTCGAGAGGGCTTCAAGCGACAGGCTGACAGAGACGACACCATGGCCATCCGCTGAGGTCTGAGCTACCGAAGCAACAACATTGCCGGTATTACTTGATAAGTAGGGGGTGATTACGGTAGGGACATCTTTGTTCTGCGTAGCAGCCTGATACCACGGGCGTTCGCGCGGGTCATATCCTTCTTTGTTCACCGCAGTTACAGGGGAGTTAATATACACGCCCTGATCGGTACCGATGGAGGCAAGTTCCACGTCATCATGTGTTTCCTTATACGCGTCGAGCAAGGTACGGATGGTATCTGTTTCGTCACCCTGATTGGGTCCGACATTGCCTGCATCCAGCTGACTTGCCAGGAAATCAACATTTTTGCGTGTTGCACCAATGATCTGGTCAATAGTCTGGTTGAGCACAGTAACACTGCTGATCGCGTTCTCATACATTTTCTCTTCAACCTTGGCATCAGCTGTTTGGAACGAGATAATGCCAAGACTAATGGTTGGAATGAGCAATACAATGGCAAATGACAAAATCAGTTTCTCTCTCATCTGCATTGTTCTTTTGACCCCTTGTTTACGAATTTTCTTCATACACATTCCCCCTCTGTATAACCCATCCCCATGTCTAGTGGACAAGCCCGTCTGATAAAAGATATTTCATTCCATCCTTTCCAGAAGTTTCTGGTGCTATCGTATGACAAATTTCGCGTTTATTCAACATAATTTATGAGTTTTGCGAAAATATTTTTCGGTTTTGTAGGTATTTAGGATTACATCTGTTCTATAAAAAGTAATCTGTCTCTCCCTTAGTGCACGTCTTGTGGTATATTTCTGAATTAATGTGGTACGAAAAATGCACCTGAATTAATACTCATCCATATATATCGGTTTATGGGGACAGAAATTGGAGAGGGGTTGTACGGCAGTTGGACCAAAGTACACTACAGATATCTGGACAGGAGAACATGGAAGAGGTTCAGGATCAGGCTACATTCATGCAGGGGGTCAAAGATTGTATCCCAACCCTGCTTGGTTATTTAAGTATTGGCTTTGCGGCGGGTGTCATTGAAATGACCGCAGGTCTGAGTCTGGCGGAAACAGCTCTGCTCAGCCTGATTTTATATGCAGGATCGGCTCAGTTCATTGCAGCAGGCATGCTCGCATCGAATGGGTCAGCAGTAGCAATCATGTTCACCATATTTTTTGTGAATCTTCGTCATTTGCTGCTCAGTGCAGCTGTATCACCATATTTTCGGCATCTGACCCCGCTTAAAAATATGTGGATTGGTTCATTGCTTACCGATGAATCTTTTGGCGTCGCGATGACACGTGCAATTGGCAGGGAAAGGCTGAGTGAACGCTGGATGCACGGTCTGAATATTACCGCATATCTGAACTGGTTCGTGGCTAATATGGCTGGAGCGTACTTTGGACGCTGGATCACCAATCCGGAACGACTGGGTCTCGATTATGCTCTGCCAGCCATGTTTATTGGACTGGTTGTACTCCAGTTGGTGCATCGCAAAAACAAAAAAATACACATTAATGTGGCGATTATCGCCGTTGTCTGTGTAATCTTCGCCAGCATGGCTTCACTTGGCAGTATGAGTGTCATTGTGGCTGCGGTCATTGCGGCAACGATGGGAGTGTTCATGGAACGATGGAAGTAAGATGGGATGTATTCTGGATTATTATGGGTTCGGCACTGTTAACATTTATCCCGCGTGTACTGCCACTGATGCTGTTCAGCAAGATACAGATTCCAATGTGGTTGTTACGCTGGCTGGAGTATGTACCTGTAGCGGTCATGGCAGCGCTAATTGGTCAGGAACTGTTCATGTCAGACAACCAGTTAGTGCCGATTACGCACAATGCAGCTCTGTGGGCATCCCTGCCTACGGTTGCAGTGGCTATCTGGACACGCAGTCTGCTTGGAACCGTATTGGTTGGTATTGTGGCTATGATGATACTGCGATATTGGATTGGATAGTTGCAGGTTGTATTGTAAAATCCGGTAATTCCTTTGAAGGATCGGTTAATACTGTTCTATAGAGGACAGATAACCTATCTGAGCGAAGGGAGCTGGATTCATGAGTGAACTGAAGCGCAAGCTGTTAATTACGGGAGCTGCCGGAGTCATTGGTCGCAGTCTGCTGGAGGGGCTGAGAGCTAAGGGTGCGTATGACATCGTTGCAGCTGATCTGCGTGAGGACGAGGAAGCTGGCATTGTAGCCATGGATGTGACAGATGGGGAACGCCTGAAGGAACTAATGCAGGGGGTTCACACCGTTCTGCACATTGCATGGGCCAAGGATGAGGAAGATTTTCTGGGCAAAGTTCTGCCGATCAACGTAACCGGAGCCTACCATGTGTATGAAGCAGCACGGTTGAATGGGGTTCAGCGGGTGATCTTTGCAAGTTCCAATCATGCAACAGGCTTCTATCCTACAGGTGAGGATATTGAAGTGGATGACCCGTACCGGCCGGACAGCTTCTATGGACTTAGCAAATGTTATATTGAACTGCTGGGACGTTATTACGTTGACAAATATGACCTGTCCTCATTCAACATTCGGATTGGAAACTTCTCAGGTGATACATACCCGCACTCGGAGCGCTCGGCTCATATCTGGATCTCACCAAGGGACATGGTCCAGCTCGCTGAGTGCTGTATTGAAGCCTATTCAGATATGAAGTATCTGAATCTGTACGGGACTTCAGCGAATACAGATAATTACTATGATATTAGCTATCTGGCCCAGAAAATTGGATACCGCCCACAGGATGATGCAGCTGAGTTGTGGGAAGAGGCAAAGCTTAGAGGCGTACCTGATAAACAGGATGAGACAGCCTATCAGGGCGGAGGCCATGTAGAGAAAGAACCAAAAGATTCATAGATGGGTATCTATATAAGATGAATTAATCTTTTACACGATAACGGAGAGGGCAGAAAAAACCTGAAAAAGCGAAGCGTTCGCCTTTATCCTCGGATTTTTCCCTTCAGAAAAGGGAATCAAAAAAATCTGGGGATAACAGCGATTGGAAGGTTGTTCTGTCATCGTAGTGTCAGTGTAAATATATGTAGTTCAACTTATATAGTGATGAAAACGCTATTTTCTATTGTGACCGAAAGGGATAAAATGGAGACTGAGGTGTTCAGTGTTTCCATTTTGCACAAGAGGAAGGAACGATTTCAATCATGAGTACTAGTCCATCCGTTATATTGTTTCAGGGAGACTCGATTACAGATGGGGGAAGGTCACGCAATGATGATCCGAATCATTTTCTCGGACACGGGTATGCGTATCTGATCTCCAGCAAACTGGGTATGGAACTGGCGGGCAAGCAAAAGACCTTCTATAACAGAGGCATCAGCGGGGATCGGGTATCCGATCTGTACGCACGCTGGAATGAGGATACAATTAGTCTGAAACCGGACCTGATCAGCATCCTGATTGGGGTTAATGATGCCTGGCGCACGATGAATGGTGAACCTAGCGGGGTCACGGATCGTTTCGGACGGGCGTATCGCCATTTGCTCGAAGAGACTCGGGAAGTGTTGCCGGATACGGGGCTGATTTTGATGGAGCCGTTTATTCTGAGAACCGGAGCGACCGCGGAGAAATGGGAAGCCTGGGAAGAGTATATCGGTCAATATCAGAAACTGGCTCAAGGTCTTGCTGAAGAATTCGGAGCTGTGTGGGTGCCATTGCAGCAGACGTTTAATGACGCTCTGAAACAGGCGGATGCAGCGTACTGGTTATGGGATGGCGTACATCCAACCGCAGCAGGTCATGAGCTGATTGCACGCCAATGGTTGTCTGTTGTACAGAATTCTTCGCTTGCGATTGTGTAATAACAACAGCGGACAGTTGCGATATGGGCAGTAGGAATGGGTATTCAGGATTAAGATAGCCATAAAAGCCTGTGGTGACAGGCAGAATGTAACGGAGAACCTGACAAAGGTTCTTCGTTTTTTTGTGTTGGGAAGGAGAAGGAAGTAACGTCGTGGAAAGAGTTTTAATGGATAATTCTTCAAAAGTGCTATCATATCCGGTAAAATGAAATCGATTACATTATAATGTGAGTATGACAATCCATTAACGAAGAGTGGTGAATCCAGTGGAAGATTCCATTCATGAAGTCGAAAATGAAAATATAAACCAACGTGGAACTGAGAACAGAATATGGAGTTCCTTAAGTGCCGATAGACTCTTGGAGAAGTTATCCCGGCCTGAATTGGCTATCTTATACACAGACTTGAAGGCTTACGGTGAACGTGCCTTGAAAGAACCCATGCCTTCCTTGTCGTTCCGTTTATATCGACAGTTCAGCGATACGGGTGAGCGGAAAGCCTATGAAGAGGCTTATTTCGATCGAAGGGGCAGACTGGCTGCTGTGACGATGCTCGCATTGGACCTGTCTAGGCCGAATGCAATGCAAGTGTTGGAAGATATGTTGTGGGACATATGTGGTGAGTATACGTGGTGTTTGACAGCGCATCTGGGTACGGGAGAAGTCGATCAGGTAGATGGAAACATCGATCTGTTCGCCGCAGAGACGGTACATATGTTGGCCGAAGTTGTAACGATTCACGCCGAGCGCCTGGATCGCCTTGTCATAGAGCGTATCAGATTCGAAGCCGAGCGGCGAATCTTCACTCCGCTTTACCGGGATCAACGGAAGTTCCACTGGCAGACAGCGGATCACAACTGGTCGGCAGTCTGTGGTGGCTGCTGTGGCATGGCTGCATTGTTGCTGTTGGAAGATGAGCCAACACTACGGGAATCGATCTGCCAAACAGTCAGTTGTATGGACGCCTTCCTGAGCGGTTATGGCGAGGATGGCGGCTGTGCCGAAGGCATTGGATATTGGGTATATGGCTTCGGTTATTTCACCTATTATGCCGAGATGCTTCGTGAGTACAGTAAGGGCGAACTAGATCTGCTGACGGGTTCCAAAATAACAGCCATCGCAGCCTTCCCGCTGCGAGTGCATCTGTCGGGCGGCACATATGTGAATTATTCGGACAGTGCCGAGAAGGAAGAGATCCCTTCCGGATTGCTTTCCCTGCTCGCGTCCCGGGTTGGGTTGCAGGTGGATTTGCCACTTCATATTCCACTGTTTACCGAAGATCCCTGTCATCGCTGGGCTCATCTATTGCGGAACGTGATGTGGAGCGACCCGAAAATGTATGGTGATGAAGGTGCCTCTTCACAGGCTGAACGGGGATTTATTTTTCAAAATTTGGGTTGGATGATTGCAAAAGGCTCGCTTGATTCTCCAGATACAAAACGTACAAACGGCGGACCTCTTCATGTGGCTATTTCCGTTAAAGGTGGACATAACGATGAACCTCACAACCATAATGATCTGGGGCAGTTCATTATCCATTGCGGTGGTGAGAATATTCTGTGTGATCCAGGAGCAGGGTTGTATACCCAAGCGTATTTTGCACCAGACAGAGAGCAGTTGTTACACATCTCGTCATCCGGGCATAACGTTCCGCTCATTGAAGGCCAGGAGCAAAGTTCGGGCCGACAAGCGCAAGCCCATGTGTTAGAGGCAAAGCTGGCAGAGGGTGGCGGTGAGCTGAATACAACATTGGATCTGACATCCGCTTACTCTGGAGCTGCTTCACTGGCTCGTTATACGCGCCAATTTCATTGGAAGATGGCTTCTGGCGGTAGCAGGAATGGAGCAGAATTGCATCTGATTGACCATTTTCATTGGAAGAGCAGGATGGTGTCTTCGGCAGAACGATTCTCTTCGGTGGACGATTCAGATGCAGGATGTTCGAGTGTTGTGGAGCGATGGATGAGCAGAGTACAACCTGAGGTGGTGATGAGCGGTAATCTTCGCTGGCAAGGTGTACATGGAACGGTCCATATGACGTATGATGCGAACCAGTGGCAAGTCCTTACGGAGGCAATAGACACAGTTGATCATGACAATGTTCCAGTCACATTCTATCGGACGTCACTATCATGGACAGGTGCAATTGATGAGACGGAAGTTCGGACAGAACGCCCTAATCCGCTTGAAACGGTATGTGAGGTGCGCTTCATTATTGAACTGAAAATGGGAGAAACCGAGGTGAGCATGCGTGAGTAAATATACATCTGCGTCCACGTATCCATGGAAAGATGAACTCGAACGTTACCGTACATTGGCAGAACAAGCGGGCCCTGCTCCGGCAGACGGCTGGAGTCGGGAGCGCAAGTTGGCACTTGTTGAAAGTGTTGTTCGTGCTTATACACCATATCAGGACAGCCAGGGTGCAATTATCGACCCGTTCTCGGGTGTGGAGAGATATTATGCTACACCAGCCTATGCGATGGCGGCAGCAGTTCTGGTTGACGCGGGGCGTACAGGTCTGCTTGATTCCGCAGCGGCAGCCCTGTCACAGAGCATTGGTGCCGTGGTGAAAGGTAGCGTACCTGACAATCATCCTGATTTTTATCCAGTGCTCATGATGCGAGCTTACATGTTGTTGAAGTCATATCTGCCGGAACAAGCAAAGATCTGGGCTGAGGCACTCAAAACGATCAGTCCTGAACAGGATTATGTATTTACGATGAGCAAGATGAACAATCCCAATCGCATGATTAACTGGAACGCTATCATGATCTCTGGCGAATATCTGCGGTGGCGTGAACAGCTGGCAAGTGAGGATACAACTTGGATGGATCGTTATCTGGAAGCCTATCATCTGCCACGGTTTACGGCACTTGGGTTGTATCAGGATGGACCGCTGGACCGTCCGAATTGTCCATTTTCCTATGATATTGCCACCCGGTATCACCTTGGGGTGATGCTTGAAGCTGGTTACGAGGGAACTACTGCCGATACGTTACGTGAGCAGCTGCGCCATGGTGCCTTCAGCTCGTTACTGTCGCTCTCGCCGCTAGGTGAGATTCCACCACGTGGTCGCAGCTCCCAGCATCAGTGGAATGAAGCTGCCGCAGCTTATGTATGTTCTACACATGCAACGCAGGCTCTGGAGGCGGGAGATCCGGTGATGGCGGGTGCTTTTGCACGTGCGGCCAATCGGTGTTTTGCTGCTGTTGAGCGCTGGAAGATGGATGATGGACGCTTGAAAATTGTACGCAATGAATACGCGCCAGAAGATCGGCATGGATATGAAATCTATACCAACCATACCTGTTACAACCTGTGGACTGCGGCAGCGCTGGCTCACGCTTGTCTGAGTGATCCGGGAGACGATGTGAGCGAAGTGTACCTTCCTTCCGAGTTAGGCAGCAGGGTATTGCAGACCGATGGGTGGTTCGAAACCGTGATTGCTTCCATACCTGGTCAGCAACTGGTATTACACACGGCGATGAATGACCCGTATACGATCCCTGGTTTGGTACGGATTCAGCAGATGAGGTTACCTGGTCTGATTGGCCCGTCCGCCGCCAGCCATGTGCAGGCTGGATTCACGGAATTTGTCGAAGGGGCGGTCCGACCGCTCAGCTACTGTCCTGCGTGGAAGACACTAGATGGGGTATGGCATAGCCTTGCAGAGGGGATTCCATCCGGTGATGCATATGATCGGGATGTTGGATTGGACCCTGCACAGGGAGGAGGGTCCATTGTGTACGAGAAGGTGGACCATGGTACGCGGAATAAAGTAGAGAAGCATCTGGTGGAAAAAGCGTCAGAAGATGGTGTGAATGCCTTGGAGAATTCTTTTGCCGTGACATGGGTCGGTCCATTACCCGGAATTGAAACATTGCGTACTCATTATGTGCAACAGGCAGACTTGCTGACCATAACGTATGAATTCGAAGGTGAGATCGCGGCAGCAGGGGCACTCATTCCGTTGATGTTCCATGATGGCCGTGAACAGGCGGTAATTACCCATACGGATCATAGCGTGCGAACGGAGTATCGGGGGGCCTATGTAGAATCTACAGCGCTGGATCAGGGGGCCAATATTCATCTGGAAGAGCAGGCCGTGGCCTCCCGTAATGGGTTGCTGAAGGAAGCACGGATTGAAGTGAACGGAGCACGTAGGTTGTCATTTGCAATCCGATTGGGCGAGGTTAACTGAAGGTGTTCAGGTTGAGGATCATTAGATCTCTGAACATCTCGAATGATAGTTAAAAGTGTTATTCGTGGATGATTAGTGATATTTAACTGATAGCTATTGCAGTTATGGCATACGACGCTATAGATAAGTTGAGGATGAGCTGGAGCATCAAGCATAGATGTCTGGTATTGAATCGAGGAGGGATATGTTCATGAACACATCAACGTCGGTAAAATGGCTCGAGGAAGCGTGGCAACAGGGGGCTGCCAAGACAATTCGGAATGCAAAGCGGATCAAGGATACTTTTCCACACATTGCACCGCAAGGGACATATGACCGGAATGATCCGGAATGGTGGACAGCAGGTTTCTGGCCTGGATTGTTATGGCTGGTCTATGGGGATGCTCCAGAAAGTGAAGCGGCGGCTCCGCTACATCGCATTGCCGAAAGCTGTGAGCGGCAACTGGAGGGTTGTCTGCGTGATCCCGAATCGGTGGATCACGATCTGGGGTTCATCTGGCTGCTTAGTGGCGTAGCCAACTACCGCCAGACGGGCAGCATGGATGGACGGCGGCGCGGCATGCTTGCCGCCAACCTGCTCGCTGCCCGGTTCCACGTGCGCGGTGAGTTCATCCGCGCCTGGAACTTCAGCTCGTCAGCAATGGATACGCGCGGCGTAGCCATCATTGACAGCATGATGAACCTGCCGCTGCTCTACTGGGCATCCGAGCAGAGCGGCGACCCTCGCTTCCGCTGGCTGGCGGAAGCGCATGCGGACACCGTGGCGCGCGAATTCATCCGCGCTGACGGGTCCATCTGTCACGTGGTGGAGTTTGATCCACACACGGGGCAGAAGCTGCGAGAGCATGGCGGACAGGGCCATGCTCCAGGTTCCGCCTGGGCGCGGGGCACCGCCTGGGCGTTGCACGGGTTTGCGCTGTCTTTCCGGTATACGGGCGAAGCCCGATATCTGGAGACAGCGGAGCGTGCGGCCGATTTCTTCCTCGCCATGCTTGGCGAAGAGATCGTGCCGGTGTGGGATTTCCGCGCACCTGCGGAGCATCAGGTGGCGTGGGACTCGTCCGCTGCGGCGATTGCCGCGAGCGGGTTGCTTGAGCTGGCGAAGCTGTCGCCACGCGGTGAAACCTATGCTGCCGCGGGAGAGCGTATTGTCCGCGGGTTGCATGAGCATTATAGCTCCGGCGACTCGGCAGCGGAAGAAGGTCTGATCATGCAGGGAACGGTGCATTACCCGGAAGGGCGAGGGTTGAATGTGCCGATTATATACGGCGATTATTTCTATATGGAAGCGCTGGCGAAGCTGCGTGGACATGCGGGGTTATTTTAAAAGAAGAATCGAGAACTACGGGCTGGAAGAACTGAAGGTGAGAACAGATTAGTAAGGTCGTAGTGTTATGAGTCTTCGAGTTGTTAGCAAACCATCATCACCTGTCCGCATAAGGCTGTCTCCAGTATTAGGAACGATATTCCTACTATTGGAGACGGAGTACACCTAAGTTTGAGCTTTGAATAGACGAATCAAGGTGAGCGGACAGGCGGATGGTTTACATAATCGAAGGAAGACAAAAGAATATCTGGCATATGAATATTCATTCTTACAGGTCCAGTTGGGGTGCAGACTTAGCTATGCTTTACTGAAAGAATCGATTTTCACTTCGAAGGCGTACGTCTCAGAATGACAAAGTCGGCAGAAGATTGATCTGGATAGCGCTGCGGAATAATCTCATGAACTTTGAAATCAGGGTAGTCGAAGAGATATTCAAACAGATTACGGTCCTGGATTGTATCAATCCCCGGGTTGCCGTTTTCTTTCAAGCGGGTGTAAAGCACCACCCATGCTGTTGAGGAGTGCAGAATATCATAGAGGGTGTTGCGAAAGTCTGTTTCATCCGTGATGTGATATAACACATCCAGACAGACCGTCAGATCGGCTTGCAGGAAACCATGGTTAATCCATAGGCCTGGTGTATACAGCATGAAGCTCTTGGATGAATCCTTGGCAAATTGGGAAGCACAACGCTTTACTGAAGAAGCCGCTACATCCACGCCCAGGTAGTCCTCATAATTCATGTATTGCAACTGGTTGCCATCTCCACATCCAAACTCAATGACACGATGAATCCCTTCACGTTGAATCAGTCCGTTTACGACCTCGGCCTTGAATTCAGCCAAAACTCCGTATGAACCCCTGCCAGAAGTTTCACCCGAACGATATGTTTCCTCCCAATACCCGATGTAATCAAAAGGCTGACTCATTATGTTTCCTCCAATCCTGTTAAAAGAAGTTCAAGACAGTCAATATACATAGGTATGCGCTATATTCGCAGGTATGATCGGTTGAAACAGGAATAGAAGATAAATTAACTTCCATAGAATTCCCTGAAAATTTCCTGAAAGTCTAAACATCTGGAAAGGACTTGCCGACATTAAAGATAAGGAAAAAAATGATGATAATCGGGGGGAAATGATGTTAAAGCCAAGATTGACCAAGTACATGGTGATGATGCTGGTGTTGATGCTGAGTATTTCCAACGTAGGCTTGGCCGCTGCGGCAGACAAAGAACTGTCCAAAATTGTGGTTTCCAAGAATGAGATGTCGCTCGAAGTTGGTGATTCTGGGTCTGTTACGGTGACAGGGGTATATTCAGATAATACCTCGGCTAATGTAACGATTAGTACAACCTGGAGTAGCGAAGATACTTCGATAGCAACTGTATATAATGGTGCAATCACGGCCAAAAAGGAAGGTAAAGCGACGATTACCGCAGCTTACCAGGGTCAGAGTCAGACCGTTCAAGTGAAAGTGACGAAGAAGGTCAAAGCCCTTTCGAAAAACGTGCAAAGTCTGGATTTGCGCACGGGAGATACAAAAGAAATTATTTTGACAGCAACGTATAGTGACAATGAAACAAATAATGAAGCAGCAAGTACTGCAGAATGGTCTACCAGTGATGAGAAGGTTGCTACCGTTGTGAATGGTAAAGTGACTGGACAAAGTGCGGGTACGGCCGTTATCACAGCCAAAGTTGGCAGCCAAAGCGTGACGGTGGATGTTAACGTTGAAGTGGTTAAACGTGTAGATGTAGATAAACAACAAGTTAATCTGTTGTTGAACAAAAGTGAAAGTGTGAAAGTGACGGCTACGTATCCAGATGGCACAACCAAAGATGTAACCGATCTGGCGGAGTGGACATCCAGCAATGAGAAGGTTGCAGACGTACTCAAAGGCGAAATTACAGGATACTCGGCAGGTTCTGCCAAGATCACAGCCAAATACGGTACGAAATCAGTATCCGTTGACGTGGATGTAGATCTGACCAGCAAGCTGAGTGTGGAGAAACAAAGTATTTTCTTCCGTTTGGGTGGGGACAAGAATACAGCCAATATCGTATTAACGGCTTCTTATCCAACCAGTAGCGATGTGAATGTAACGGATCAGGCGACATGGACATCCAGCAACGAGAAAGTTGCAACGGTATTCAAGGGGCAGATTACAGCCATTAGCGCAGGTTCAACAACGATCAAAGCAACCTATAGTGGAAAAACTGTAGAAATTGCTGTAGATGTAGATACGGCAAGATATCTGGATATCAAAGATGTAAATGACAAGCTCGCCTTGAGTGTTACCGGTGATAACAAGTCTAAGACATTGGTAGCCAATGCCGAATATATTGATGCCAGTACAGAAAATGTAACTTCCAAAGCAACATGGACTTCAAGCAATCCAGATGTCGTATATGTATCAAACGGCGATCTGATTGCATACAAATCCGGTACGGCTACGATCACTGTAGCTTATGGCGGTAAAACGGTTAAATTCACAGTGAATGTAGACGTAGCAGACAAGTATGAGATGGACAAGAAGAAAGCATCGGTAGCCGTTGGTGGAACGACTTCTGCCAAAGTACTGGCGTTGTATGGTGAAACATCCAAAGATGTATCTGAAGATGCAACTTGGAGCAGCAGCAGCGACAAAATCGCTGAGGTAGATAGCAAAGGGGTTATCACAGGTGTTGCTACAGGTAAAGTAACCATTACCGCGAAGATTGAAGGCAAAACACTGACTCTGCCTGTTGAAGTAGGTATGGCTAGTGGACTGGAAGCAGATGTGAACTTCGTTGTTCTGTCTGCCAAAGAAACTCAGAATATTCTTCTGACAGGTACGGATGAAGATGGAAACACGCTGGATGTTACATCCGAAGCAACCTGGAAATCCAGCAATGCACGTGTAGCAGATGTGAAAAAAGGCGTGATCACAGGTAACAGCAGTGGTAAAGCCAACATCACAGCAGAATACGGCTCCAAAAAAGTGACGATCCAAGTTGAAGTGGATGTCATCACACGTATTGAAGCTTCCGAGCCGGTTCTTTCCCTGAAATCAGGCGATACAGCTGATTTGACGGTAACTGCCTTCTTGAGCGACGGTAGCGAGCGTGATGTTTCTGACAAAGCTGAATGGAAAACGAACAGCTACAAAGTAGCTCAAGTGGCCAAAGGTAAAGTCAAAGCTACAGGTTCAGGTAAAGCTAAAATTACTGCAAAATACGGCAGTAAGTCTGTAACGATTGCTGTAGATGTGGATACACTGAAATATTTGCAGACGGATAAAGTAACGTTGACCATGAAACCTGGTGAAAAGGTAACTGTGGCTGCAACTGCAACGTATGCCGATGGCAGTGAAGCCGATGTATCCAAACCGGCTCTCTGGAAATCTTCCCGTATTGCTACAGCATCGGTGAAAGATGGAATTATTCAGGCGAACGGCAAAGGTAAAGCAACAATTACAGTGACATTTGCAGGTGTGAAAACCAAAGTAACGGTAGTGGTTGAAGCAAAGTAAACGATATGTTTCAACTGTGAGTGTGAAACGTGCAAATAAAAACGGTGATGCCAGCTAATAGCTGGTATCACCGTTTTTTGGTCTATAAACTAGGCATGTCTTCAAGCGCTAACGAATCTGAAACGTCTTATTAAGGGATCGTTCCCTGTATGTTCTATAACTACATCGTGTGAGACAGTACCAGCGCACCATAGGCAAAAGCGATCACGATCAGAATGGCCGGATGCAGCTTGGTCTTGGTCATAACCCAGAGCGAGATGCCTGCAATGATCAACGTCTGCCAGATGCCGATGGAATCAGTGGACAGCTGCCCGAATTCCCATGTGAGCAGAATCATGAGTACGGCGATAACAGGCTGTACGAGTAGAGTCATACCTTTGACTTTTGGTGAAGTGCGATGTTTGTTCAACAGACGAAGTAATATAATTAGTGCGGTTGCGGAAGGCACGATTGTGGCAAAACTTGCGATAAATGCCCCAAACCATCCTGCTACGTGGTACCCGACAAATGCAGCAATTTTGGTTGCAATCGGGCCGGGAAGGGCGTTACCAATCGCCAGTACATCACCGAATTGCTCGGTGGTCATCCATTGGTAGTGGTTCACAATCTCTTCCTGCATGAGCGGAATGGAGGCCGGACCACCCCCATATCCCAAGATGTTTGCTACGAAAAATCCCCAAAATAATTCCCACCAAGTCTGGAGCATCCTTAGGACACCTCCTTATCGGACTTGCCTTTGGATTTGAAGCGCTGTACTAGCTCCAGATGGAAGACACCATATCCAAGGAAAACCGCGATCACAATCCCCGGGTGGATATCCAGTAGCTGCAACAGTACAAAGGCAATTACGCCGAATAGGGCGGCAAAAACTTTGCCAAGTCCCTTCCAGGCTTTCATGGCAAACTCATAAGCCATCATGCCCAGCATGACAAAAATGACCGGCCGCACGGCGGCTACCATGCCTGCTACCACTTTCGACTCGCGCAGTGCGTACATGGAACCGAGCAGAGCAATAATGGCAATACTGGTCGGTAAGATGTGAGCGAGTACGGACACAATCGCGCCCAGTACACCTTTGGTTTTGTATCCCAGATATGCGGCCATCTTGGTCGCAATAGGACCGGGCAGGGCATTAGCGATAGCCAAAATCTCGCCGAACTCCTCATCACTGACCCATTTGTAACGCATAACAGCTTCATAACGGATCAATGGAATAACCGAAGGTCCACCGCCATATCCGAGAATTCCGGTTCGGACCATTCCGATGACGAGACCTTTGTAATCTTTCCAACCCATGCTGATTTCCTCCTAGAGTCTCATGCCCATCCGGCTTTTATAACGTTTCAACAACAGCTGTGATTCCACTTTGACGATGCCTGGCATCTTATATAGCTTCTCGAGCAAGAACTGCTCCATCTCTTCCATATCCGCAAAAATACCGTGCATGTGCAGGGTACTTGGGCCTGTCATATGATAAAGGCTAGTGACGGCCGGTTCTTCGTCCAGTTTCTCCGCGACTTCATCCAGGAAGGGCGGTTCAACATCGACATTGAAAAAAGCCGAGACCTGGAGCCCAACTTTGCCAGGGTTGATCACAACGGTGAAGCGTTCGATGATTCCTTTTTCGGATAAAGCATTAATGCGTGCCTGAACAGCCACACGAGACAACCCGATCTGTGTCCCCAGATCCGTATAGGATATCCGGCTGTTGTGGTGAAGCGCGGCGATGATTTTGCGATCCATCTCGTCCAGATTGTACATTTGCGGAATTTCTCCTCCTTTGGAGGAGCGTTTCTCTGACATGTTGATCATCCTTTTCTCTCGCTATATGAAATGAACAATGAAATTTTACTAATCATACAATGTGTATGTGGCATTCATAGTTTAATGACGAATCGTAACTGGAGTCAATCTATTTATCATGATTATTGAATTTAACCGATTTTGAGCCTTCATTTTGTCATTTCGACCAATCGGAAAATAAAAAGACCACTCGCACAGTCCTTTAGCGAGCAGCCATTAAATAATAGATAAGCTGGGGTGAAGCGCAAATTACGATACGAGGCATGTCCGATTATGCTTGTGCTGTCTTGGGCAGTAAAAGGGTAACGGTAGTCCCTTCGCCAGGCTCGGAAGAAACTCTCAACGTTCCTCCTGCACCACGGGCACGCTCTTCCATACTGAACAATCCAACGCCATTGCCAGCGGTTGCTTCGCTGAATCCGGCACCTTGGTCTTCAATAATAACCATTGTCATGTTCTCAGCGTCTTCTATAGTAACACGTGCTTCGGCAACATCGGCATACTTTGCGACATTGGTTAAGGCTTCCTGAATAATTCGGTAGATAGCTATCTCCCGATTCATCTCCAGTCGTTTGCGCAAATTACATTCCAGATCAACTTCGATTCCGTAGTGACGGGTGTAATTCTCGATATACGTACGAATCGCCGGAACAACACCCAGGTCATCCAGAACGGATGGTCTCAGCTCCCATGCCATACCGCGTACATCTTCCATGATACCCGTGACCTGCTTACGAAGTGCTTCAACCCCGGGGTGAGGCTGGTCTGCCAGCAGTCGGTCCATCTGAATCACCAGAGAGAAGAGACTCTGTCCAATCCCGTCATGCAGTTCACGCGAGATCCGGCGTCGTTCCTCTTCCTGAATATTCATCACTTGGGACATCATCTTTTGCAATTCGGCTTCGACGGATTTCAGCTTGGTGACCTCACTGCGTACAGCCAGATATTGATATGGCTCCCCGTCGTTATCAAGGAAAGGCACGATGGTGGTGTTGACCCAATAATGACTGCCATCTCTGGCACGATTGAGAATTTCCCCGTTCCATACCTTACCTGAGGATATCGTGTCCCACAGGTTTTTCATAAAACTTTTGCCATGGTATCCGGAATTAATGATTCGATGATCCTTACCAATCAGTTCCTCGCGCTCATACTGTGAGATTTCACAGAATTTATCATTCACATACTGGATTTTACCCTTGCGGTCTGTCAGGGCTACAATGGAGGATTCATCCAAGGCAAATTTCAGATCACTCAGTTGATGCAGGGAACCCTTCAACCTGCTGCGAAATTCATTATCCGTAATGTGATTATCGATTTCGTTCAGCAGGAGGCGTACGGGCTGGTCTGCGAGTCCACTTAATCTGTTCTTGCGTGCACTACTCAAAGTTCAGCAACCCCTTTTTCATGGCGAACTTCACCAGTTCCGGTCGTGTACGCAGGCCAAGTTTCTCCATCAGATTGCTTTTGTGGGATTCGACCGTTTTGACACTGATGATCAGATGTTCGGCGATTTCCTTGTTGGCGTAACCCTTGGCAATCCAGGACAAAATCTCTTTCTCCCGCTCGGATAACGTGTCATACGGTCCGGCGTTTTCCTGTTTGGCTTTGTCCAGGTATTCACTCATCAGCCGCTTGGTTGCACTGGGGTACAGATAGGCGCTACCCTCTGCTACGGAACGAATTGCAGCAAGCAATTCTTCATGCGGTGCACTTTTGAGGATATATCCGGATGCTCCCGCGTGGATGGCGCGGAACAGATATTCTTCATCGTCATGCATGGTTAGTATCAAAATGGAGACATCCGGCATCAACTTCTTCAACTCAGCGGTAGCGGTCAGACCGTCTTTGCCTGGCGGCATGCTGAAATCCATCAAGACCACATCTGGTTTCAACTCTTGAGCCTTGGCAATGGCTTCATCGCCATCTGCGGCATCTCCAACGATATGTATATCATTCTTTCCTTCAAGTAAGGCGATCAGCCCGGAACGTACGACAACATGGTCGTCTACAACTAATAGTTGAATCACATGATTTCCCCCTGTCCGCTTCCTTAGTTCTATCTATATCATAACAAAAAAAGAAGCCATTCAGAGCTTTAATCTCCGAATAGCTTCTCTCACGCTCTAGTTCATACTTTTATCCAAACACCTTCGGCTGAAGATGTAGAGCAACTTGCTCCGTCTGCCGGATCATGTCGGGTGAGAAGGTGCAAGGCAGTCTGCTGCCAACGAGCAGCACGGCACCAGGCACGCTTCCTTCGTGGAACACAGGTACCGCTATGGCACTTACCAGCCGCTCAGCAAGCATTAACGGGCAACGACCGGGTGTATGCTCTCCGGTGGATTGTGCATCAGATCGGGCTGTGCGTCCAGTCCGAAGGGCTGTGCCTACCAGATCTTGTCCGGGGCGCATTTCCATGCGTTTCACCCGTTCATTACTAGCCCCAGAGGTATACTTCCAGCGTAGCATCGTCCCGTTCAGACAGGCAAGTCCACAGAAGTCGCTGGATGTGTTCAGGCGCAGGCCGTCGATCATCTCCTGAATGCCAGATGGCAGTTCATCATGCATGAGAGGACACTTCCTTTTTCGAAATTATAACGTACGTAACCTGTAATTATTATCATTAACCTTTGAACAGGATCATCTTAAAGAGGTAGTTCAAAAAGTCCGCTTTTGATTACGAAGGATGCCCATCGGCATCATCAGCATCGAATATGGAATTCAGCCGAAATGTCCGTTGCTCATGTAGTTTTGCCTACGCTCCGCTACTCCATTTCTAGCTTCATCCCATCTTCTCGGTAATGAAAATCGCTCTTTTTGAACATGCACTTAAAGTAAGGGTATTACAATGTTAATTCTATTGTAGACCCTTTCTCATACATTGTAATTCAGGGAAAACCCCTATTTCCGTTCTATAATCTACTGAACTTGGGCAGTGGAGGGCTCCTGAGTCAGGTGCACCAAGGGATTGAAGAAATGCGAAGGATGAGGCATATCGGTGAAATGTGACTTTTCTCACAGCAAACTCAGGGAGTTTCTCGTTAATGATCAGGTAATCCCCCGATAACCCTCGCGCTACTTTCGCGGTATGATAGATACATAAGGAATCACCGAGGGGGACGAAGGTTATGGGTACAGTATTTGTGGAAAGAACAACCCAAAGAACAGAGCAGAAACAAACGGAGGCGGGCAATATGACACGAGAAACAGGCGGAATCCTTTCGTTTGTTACACCTGAGCAATGGGACCTGATTGAAGCGAAAATGCAACCCAAACGGGTAAAGTCGGGGTATAGTCTCTTTCTCGAAGGCGATGAAGCCGGATATCTGTACTACATTCGTTCGGGACGAGTGAAAATGACCAAGTCGACGGAGGATGGCAAGGAAATTATTTTATCCATTCAGCAAAGCGGCGATCTCATCGGTGAATTCGGCGGCATCGGCGGATTGAATCATAGCTACAGTGCAGAGATGGCGGAAAAAGGGGAACTGGCGATTATCTCGCTTAGCGATCTGGAAAGTATACTCAGCAAACATGGCGACCTTGCCTTGAAATTCTTGCAATGGATGGCGCTGTCGCAGCGGATTACCCAGTCGAGATTCCGTGATTTGCTGCTCTATGGCAAGGCGGGTGCGCTCGCTTCGACACTGATCCGTGCCAGCAATTCGTATGGCAGGGTGACACCGGATGGTATTGTGCTGGACATGAAGCTAAACCATACCGATCTTGCCGAGATGATTGGAGCGACCCGGGAGAGTGTAACGCGGATGCTGGGGGCATGGAAGGAACAAGGTACGCTGGATATGATGGACGGCAAACTGATGATTCGTGATCTGGCAGCCCTGCGCTGTATGTGTGGATGTCCTACATTCCCGAGCTGTCCGGTAGAGCTCTGCCGACTGTAAATAACTTGTTCCGGTGTTCCGAGTTGAGGGAAGAACAACGTTTGCAGCATCCCTGAGGAACAAATTTGATTTGGATTGCAAATGAGGCTTCAAGGCTTCATCTCCATTGGCGATTGGGGTCGTTACGGAGTAAAAGAAAAGCTGGCGTCCCATATAGGGAAGTCAGCTTTTTGTGTTTCTTTGAAATTGTTCATGTGCATATTCACTGGCGAGAATCGAATAGATCACAGAGTCATGAAAGGAACCTTTGTAGAACCAGTGCTCCCGCAGCAGACCTTCACGCTGCATGCCAATCTTCTTCATGACATTCTCCGAAGCTGTGTTGTGCGGACGACATTTGGCGTAAATCCGGTGAATGCCCAGTTCGTTGAAGCCAAACCCTAGTAGAGCACTGGCTGCTTCGGCGGCATAACCTTTTCCTTGATAGGCGGGATTAAGGACGTAACCGATCTCTGCATTGGGCTTCTCCATAACGTGAATACCTACTCCGCCAAGGAGAGTACCGTCACTTTTCAAACATATTGCCAGTTCATAGCCTTCTCGTGGTTGTGTCTGCTGCATGTCCAACACAAACTGCACGTATGCTCGTGTATCTTCTTCGGTATTCGGCCCCCACGCTGTATGCTGTGTAACTTCCGGTATGGAAGTATAGGCATGAATCCTCTCCCAATCGGTCTCCCGAATCTCCCGGATGATCAGTCTGTCAGTCTCCAGTTGCATCGTTGTTCACTCCTTCACGTTTTGAATAACTTTACTGTTCATTGTACAACAAAAATAGCCCATAACAGATTCAAAGAATGAATCGGTCATGAGCCATAATGTAGATCTATGATGTATGTGGAATGCTATTGTGGTTGTTTACATTGAACTGCGGGATAAGTATAAGCCAGCTTACGGATAATTTCCTTTTGCCATCTCGTATCACCCAGGTTGGTTGCCAGGTTCAGAAGATCCAAATAATCGTCAAGCTGCAGATCAGCCTTTTGCAGAGTTGTATTCATTCGATGTTCGTTCCCCTTTATCTATAAAATCGTAAAATCATATGCAGTAGAAAGTTACAAAGAGACAAGTTCAAGAATGATAATCATTATCACGTTTATATATTCATTATGCAATGAACGTTGGTAAAATGCAATCCCAAGTCCGCATCGAATTTAACTTTTTTCTGAAAATAGGCTCATTAAAATGGAATTCTAATGATAAGCAGTATGGGCCAATAGACTCAACTTCTAAACTTTTTCATAAACTTTACAAAAAGAAAGAGGAATTCAGCATATGAACAATTAAATTAAAGGAGGATAACCCATTATCAGGTAATTTGGAGGAGGAGAAAGGGAATATGAAGAAGGCGTTATGGCAGCACTGGATCGGGGCATTCCTGGTCTTTATCATGATGGCAACCGCATTGCTGGGGCCGGGTTCACAGAGTCCGGTACAAGCTGCAGCACCACTTACGGTATCTCAGGCCATCGCTGCCCAGAGCGGTGGAGGAACAGCAACGGTTGAAGGAATCATTGTTGGACATGCCACCGGGTCACTTACCGCGAAGTTTACATCTCCGTATGCCAATGATTTCAATGTCCTGATTGCAGATTCAGCATCAGAGCGAACCAACGCCAGATTATTGGATGTACAGATTCCCTCATCTTTCCGTTCGCAATATGGATTGGCGTCCAACCCCAGTCTTGTAGGCAAAAAGATCATCGTAACGGGAACCTTGGGTGCCTACAACAGCTATGCAGGAGTCAAAAGTCCAACTTCTATCACGCTTTCCTCCGGAACAACCAATCCTGATCCAGAACCGAACCCGGGCACAACACTGCCGGATGGTACCGGCAAGAAAGTATTATTTGATAATACCCACGCCCAGACAGCAGGTGCTGCCGACTGGATTATTGACGGGGCATTTTCGGATTTTGCCAATGGTTTGCGAAACGCAGGCTTTGCCGTGGATCAGCTGGAACGCAGTATCCCGTATACATTTGGTGAGCAAGCCATCACCTATAATAAATTGAAAGATTACCACGTCTTCGTCATCGGAGAAGCCAACGTGCCGTTCAAAGCGACTGAGCAGGCTGCGCTGGTGCAGTATGTACAGAACGGAGGAAGTATCTTCTTCATCTCCGACCACTATAATGCAGACCGCAACAAAAACCGCTGGGATTCTTCCGAAGTATTCAACGGCTATCGCCGCGGTGCCTTCCTGAATCCGGCCAAAGGCATGTCTTCGGCTGAAGCCGAATCACCAGCGATGCAGAGTGTGACGAGTTCAGACTGGCTCGCGACGAACTTTGGTGTCCGTTTCCGCTACAATGCCCTTGGAGATGTAAATGCATCGGATATCGTTGCACCTGCACAATCCTTCGGCATTACGGCTGGTGTTAATTCTGTAGCCATGCATGCGGGATCGACCGTAGCGATTATAGACCCGAACAAGGCCAAAGGCTTGGTGTATCTACCAAGTGGTGTGTCCAAGTGGGGCAATGCCGTGGATCAAGGCGTATATAACGGTGGTGGACGAGCTGAAGGAGCCTATGCTGCCATTGCAAAGGTTGGCGCAGGCAAAGCTGCATTTATCGGCGACTCTTCTCCTGTGGAAGATGCTACTCCGAAATATTTGCGTGAAGAGACTGGCGCTACCAAGAAAACCTATGATGGATTCAAAGAAGTGGATGATGCTACTTTCCTCGTGAATACCGTGAAATGGCTCGCAGTCAAAGAGAGCTATACCAGTCTGGCACAAGTGCCTGGACTGACATTGGATACGGCAACAAGCCTGCTTTCGATGGAAGCTCCGGCTGCATCAACCGAGCCGCAACTTGAGCCATGGGCTGCACCTGCGGCAGGGTACAAATGGTATGACCCGACTACATTTAAGACAGGTTCATACGGCAAAGCGCAATAAGTGAAATAAACAGGACATCAATCATCATGCGAATAGGGTCTGACCGTGAAGGTTTGCGGACAGGCTCTTTTTTGACTGCTATACCCGTTACAATCACGACGATGATCAGTTCCTGCAGCCCTGCCATTGCATAAATAACTGCTCCGGAGGGGAAGGTATGGGTACTAATGATGCGGCGTGAAGCCCAACCCAACCAGAGGAGGCGGCGAATGATGACTCAGCAAGCAGACTGTGACAGTTCCTCGATGAAGCAGAAGCTCAAGGCAGATCTGCATCGCGTGGCGGATCGAATGAACATGACGTTATCCCGTTTTGACAATGATAGTGTCTGTCTGTTGGGGCAGTTTGCAGAGATTCGAGCGGAGATTAAGCAGATTGAGGTTCTCGCCTCTTCTTTTTATCTGGATTGTTATCTGTCACCCTTTACCGAGAAGTTTGCCGAATTAACATCGAGCGTACAGCATCTGTCTGACCGGAGATATGGTGCGCTGATTGTGATTGAACGGGAAGTTCCGTTGGAGACGATCATTCACTCAGGCGTGGCTGTGGATGCAAGAGTGACGCATGCGTTGCTGGAATCGCTGTTTATCCCCGGTGCACCTCTGCATGATGGGGCTGTTCTCATTCGTGGCAATCAGATTGTATCCGCTGGTAATGTGTTGCCTTTATCGCAGGCGGAAGTGCATGAACGAAAGATAGGCACCCGTCATCGGGCTGCGCTTGGATTAAGTGAATTGACGGACGCCGTTGTACTGGTTGTCTCCGAAGAGACGGGACAGGCCTCATTTGCTGTGGATGGAGATCTGCATCCGATTAATGTGGTTGAGACGCTATCTTGAATGTGAACGATTCATGGGATTCCTCGGACGATTACGTTGATGCAGTTGAGGGAAATGACCTTTCTCCTGTAAGGGAGAGAGGTTTTTCTATTGATAGACGATAAAATTATAATCTGAAATTCGACCGCTTTGCTCCCGCCATATGAGAAACATCGACCGATGCTTCTCTAACATTGCGATGTGATTTTGCACAAAATGGGTATTCGTGGGTACAATAGAGGATGGTAAATAAATAGAGAACAATGCGATTGGATCGCAAAAATGGTTGGAGGAGACGGTTAGCACATGAGTTGGTTTGAAGCAATGGAGCAGCACGATTATGAGGAACTGGTTCTGTGCCAGGATCGAAATTCAGGGTTAAAAGCAATAATCGCCATACACGACACAACACTCGGCCCTGCGCTGGGAGGCACGCGGATGTGGACTTACGCTTCAGAAGAAGCCGCCATTGAAGATGCCCTGCGCCTTGCCCGTGGTATGACATATAAGAATGCAGTATCCGGCCTCAATCTGGGCGGTGGCAAAACCGTCATTATTGGAGACCCGCGGCGTGACAAAAATGAAGCGATGTTTCGGGCTTTTGGCCGATACATTCAAGGCTTGAACGGACGTTATATCACAGCCGAAGATGTGGGAACAACGGAAGAGGATATGAACCTGATCTATCAAGAAACCGATTATGTAACAGGCATCTCGGCGAGTTATGGTTCATCCGGTAATCCATCACCTGCAACGGCTTGGGGTGTATATCGGGGGATCAAGGCAGCAGCCAAAGAAGCATTTGGTACCGATCTGCTGGAGGGTAAAACGATAGCAGTCCAAGGTGTGGGCAATGTGGCGATGCATCTGTGTAAATATCTGCATGAGGAAGGTGCACATCTGATCGTTACGGATATTCATAAGGACTCGGTGAAACAGGCCGTGGACCGCTTCGGCGCGACAGCAGTTGATCCCGCAGATATCACCGGTGTGGAGTGTGATATCTATGCTCCATGTGCGCTTGGCGGCACGATTAATGACGATACACTCAAAACGCTCAAGGCGAAGGTCGTAGCGGGATGTGCCAATAATCAGCTGCTGGAGACCCGTCATGGGGATCAGCTCTATGATATGGGCATCGTATATGCACCTGACTATGTTATCAATGCAGGCGGCGTGATTAATATCGCAGATGAGTTGAACGGTTACAACGCGGATCGGGCGTGGGGCAAGATCGGAGAGATCTATTCCAATCTGGAGAAAATATTCGAAAGCTCACGTACCGAGGGCATCGCTACCTATGTTGCCGCAGATCGTCTGGCTGAACGGCGGATTGAGCAGATGAAGAATACGCGCAGCACATTCTTGCAGAATGGTCACCACGCGCTGAGTTCCCGGAGATTGCGCAAGTAATCGTAATCCATTCATATAATTTGAAAACTGTCTGTTAGGATCGGCAAACCTACTCCAAAATTGGATGTTGTCGATCTGACAGGCAGTTTTTTTGTGCACTGTCAGAACATAACAAAGAAAAACAGTGGCAATATCTGCCTAAACGATCAATTTCACTATGGATTTTTCCGATAATGTATTTACATCATTTAGATGGAGATGGTTCAGGGAAGCGGGGAGAAGTGGGAATGGGAAAAACGGGGGAAAAGCAAGGGATAGGGTATAAGATCAAAAATATGTCACTTAAGATCAAGCTGCCAATCATGATCAGTGTACTGGTTGTTTTGGTTCTGCTCGGTGCAACGGCCACAAGTTATATGATTTCATCTGATGTTGTGGTCAAGAAAAGCAAGGATGAAATGAATGTGATGGCTGACCGCCTTGGGGAAGGGCTTTGGACAGCGATGCAGCTTCAGCAACAGATGAGTCATGCGATATCTGTACATAACACGTTCAAAGAACTCTTGCAGTTGCGTGATACAAACGAAATGACAGACGAAACTTTTTTTACGGATGAGAATCCATATTTCAACAGAGCAAATACGATTCTCACCGACAGTATATCCGACACGGTAGGCACCAAGCCGGACTTGTTCGTGTTTGACAAGGAAGGAACGATGGTGGCGGGAACCATGCCGGAAGTCATTGGACAGTCACGGGGAGATCGGGAATATTTTAAGGAGTCTATACAGGGGAAATCCTTCATCAGTGACGCGGTCGTCTCTAAGACTGGCAAGAAGCTCATTATTGTATTCTCGGAGCCTATCACCGATGAACAGGGGAATATACTGGGTGTGTTCGCCATGTCGGTGGACAGCAGCTTTTTCCTGGGGCAACTGGGAGACATTAAAATCAATGCCCAAGGCAGAGTTGAAGTGCTGAGCCGGAGCGGCATCATCATGTTCGACTCACTGGACCCTTCGGTTGTGGGACAGACACTTGCGGAAGACAAGGAAGCTATGGAACTTATAAATGTCAAGGCAACGGACGAAGTGAAGATCACTTCGATGGACCGAGAAAACATCTATTATCGTATTAATCAGATTCCCGGTGCAGATCTATCTGTGGTCATCATTGACGATTATGACGATATCAAGCGCCCAATAGAGGATATCCAACGTCAGATGGTTATCGTGACCTTGATCGGAATTGCTCTGGCTATTGGCGTAGGACTATTGATTTCTCGTAGTATTACGAGACCTATTGTTCGTCTGATCGGGCTGTTCCAACAGCTTGCTCAAGGGAATCTGACCGTCAAGGCCAATGGTAGATATAACAGTGAATTCAAGGATCTGGCGGAGAGCTTCAATGGCATGGTGGAGCAGAACAGAAACCTGATTACCGATATGAATAGTTCGATCCATGTTCTTCAAGCCAGCACTCAAGAATTGGAGGAGACATCCAGACAGACGGCAAGATCCATTGATGAGACATCGGCGACGTCCATGGGCATCGCGAAGGCGATGGAGGCCCAATCCGAAGATACCGAGCAGATTGCAGGCAAATTCAACAGCTTCGGCGATAAAGTGGCTGCCATGAACAGCAGTGCCCAGGATGTGAAGGCAAGAGCGGATGAGATCGAAACGGTATTCCACAACGGGAATGAAGTCGTCAATGAATTGATGCGTATTAATGAGGTGAACGAACGGGAAGTCGAGAAAATCTCGGAGATTACGGTCAAACTTCAAACGAGTTCGGGCAGTATTAGTCAGATCACGGAAGCCATCAGCCAGATTGCCAAGCAGACCAATCTGCTTGCATTGAATGCTTCCATCGAAGCATCCCGGGCTGGAGAACATGGCAGAGGATTTGCTGTTGTAGCTGAGGAGATCCGCAATCTGGCAGAGCAGAGTTCCCGCCAGTCCAAGGAAATCTCCAGCATCATTGAGCAGAATCTGGCCGATGTAGCCGAGAACAACCAAAGTGTTGCAGAGATTCATACCATCTCCTCCAGACAGGATGAGCTTGTCTTGCAGACTCGTCAAGCATTCGATGTGATTCTGGAGAAGGTAACGGTTATCAATCGGCAAATTGCCACGATGGCAGGACAGATGCAAGAGATGTTGCAGAACAAGGATGACGTACTGGAGTCAGCCCACAGTTTGTCCGCTTCAGGGGAGCAGGTATCTGCTTCGGTTGAAGAGGTAACGGCAACCATGATGGAGCAGTCTTCAACGGTGCAGCAGTTGGCGAACATGGTCGATACGATCGATCAATTGACACAAAAGCTGGCCGAATCGGCTGCGCGGTTCAAGGTAGAGTAAGGGTTAATTGAATAGCTATAGAGGGAAGGAAGGCAAAAGGCACTCTGTATGAGTGCCTTTTGCTTTGTTTTTTAGGGTCTCGATCAATGTGCTCTGGTCCATTTAGTGATCAAGAAGATCAGCAGTTGGAAGAGGGGGTGCTAAGTTACCTATATCAGAACGTAATGCACTTCTGGTTCAGCAGTTTCACGAATTGATCGAGCGCACTGCTGACATAACGACCCTCACCGCGAACAAAGGTGGTTGTAGTATGTGTGAATCGCTCGGCTAAGTCGAATACAGAGAAATGATCTGGTCTTTTGTGAATAACATTGCACGGCATAATGGTAAAAGCAATTCCAGACTCCACACAGCTGAGCAGGTTTTCCATCGTACTCACTTCGATGATATTACGAGCGGACAGCCCCTCTTCCAGCAAAAATTCTTCGGTCATTTCACGATAAGGGCAGCCCTCGGGGAAAACGGCCCACGATACTTGGCACAGACTTTTGGGTGGTGTGTCCATCTGTTTGGATATGATATGCACCGTGTCTTGCATCTCGTATTCCACTTTCAGTCCTTCCTTCACACAAGCCCCGCTGATAAAGGCACCATCAATCTCATCGTCCTGTATTTTCTTGCGCAGTACTTTGGGTGAAGTAGCGTTGACGAGTGAGATGGACACCTTCGGGTAGGTTATTTGATATTCATTCAGAATCTCCATAAAGCGGCTGGATGCCGCTGTTTCTACAATGCCGATTTTCAGCGTGCCGGAAGGCTCACCGGGATCGGTCATATCCTGCTTCAGATCATATAAAAGGTTGTGAATCTGTGTGGCGTACTGGACGAACTGTTCTCCTTTGGAGGTCAGTACAACACCTTTGGGAAATCGGTTGAACAACTGGATTTGATATTCCTGCTCCAGTTTTTTGATGCGCGTGGTGACATTGGATTGCGCGTAATTCAGTTCTTTGGCGGCCTGTGAGATTTTGCCTGAACGCGCCACCGCGAGAACAATATCGATATCGGAAAGTTCCATGCTGTATCCTCCTGAACGTGGATTACCTTCAATTAATTCGGCAGATGGTGATGTTAGGTATCTCTCTGAGAGATACAACTATATATTTCAATCATTTTACGATATATCGAAGCCGCCGTACAATATCCTTAATGACAAAGAGAGTAGGGATATGACATGGATAACATGAATACACGTTCAACACTATTAAGCCCGGTAACGATTCATCAGTGGCAATTAAGGAACCGAATTGTGATGGCACCGTTGACTCGGGGATTTGCTGATGATCAGGAGGGGACGGTAACGGATGAGATGGTGGCGTATTATGAGCAGCGTGCGCGAGATGGTGTGGGGCTGATTATTACCGAGGGCGTTAACCCGAATCTGGCAGGCAAAGGCACTTATGGCATCCCTGGCTTATATACAGATGAACAGACGACTTCTTGGAAAAGGGTAACGAATGCTGTTCACAGACATGGAGGCACCATTATTGCTCAGCTCTGGCATGTCGGCAGGTTGTCCCACTCCGACCTGATCGGAACCGCTCCACTAGCACCTTCCAGCCTTGCGGCAGAGGGAAGAGTGCATAAGCTGCATAAGCCGTATCAGGTTCCTCAAGCGATGAGTACACAGGATATAGCGGATACCATTCAGCATTTTCAGACGGCCGCCCGCAATGCGGTTCTGGCAGGGTTTGACGGGATCGAGCTGCATGCTGCGCATGGGTATCTGATCGACCAGTTTATTAATGAGAAGACCAACCACAGAACAGATGAATATGGAGGAGATACTGAGGGCAGATTGCGGTTTTTGCGGGATATTATTGTGGCTGTGAAAAAAGAGATCCCTGTGGATCGCATATCGGTACGATTTTCGGAGAAAAAGGATGATGATGCATCCTATGCTTGGGCAGACAAAGCTGGAATGATCGATGCATATCTTAATTTGTTCCGCGAGACGGGAATTACGATCTTGCATCCCTCAACAGACCATTATGCGAAAGCATGGGAAGGGGAGCAGACTTTTCATGAGCGGATTCGAAGTCGGTGGGATGGAATCATTATTGGTGTGGGGGATTTGGATGTTCAGACCGCGGAGCACGCGATTGGTAAGGGAAGCGTAGATCTGGCTGCGTTCGGCAGACCGTTTATTGCCAATCCAGATCTAGTACAGAGATTGCATACGGGTCAGCAATTGATTGAGTATGATGCGAATGCACATTTGCCTATTTTGGTGTGAAAATAAAGTGAAAAAAAGGGCAGAATAGGCTGCCCTGCCCTGAGTTTCAGATACTTTTTGAGTGATCCAGCGGTTTCATTTCGTTTCTTCTTGTTGAGCTTTTTTCGATATACCAGAGAATGATCATAGACAACGCATAGAACAGACTGACAGCCAGAATAATGATCCATACACTTTCCATGTCCATGCTTTTGATGAAAATGCCTGTCAAATATGGACTAAGTGTATAACCCAGGCAACCTACGAATAACAGCAAGCCATTAAACCGCCCCTGATGTGTATCGGGTACACGCGAAGCAATATACAGATTGATATTGGTCTGCACGAGAATCTCTCCAATAGTCCACAGCACCGTGGATAAGGCGACGATGGAAAAATGGGGGAAGGTTCCGAGCAGGTTCAAGGCTCCAAATCCGATTCCATAGAAGAGTGCGCCTGTAGCTATGGAGTTTAGGGCAGTTAATTTGCGTGTAGCGGACAGGATCACGGTGGTAAGAATAATGACGCTAATGGCATTGATGGTCATGACAGAGCCGTAATAGGCTGCCCCGTTCTCGCCAAACGAGTGATTCATCTGGAGTGGGAGGCTAAATGAGTATTGCATATAGATAAAATAGTTAAGAAATGACACAATGATGAAAAAGGCAACGAGTGGATTTTTCAGCAGTAGTCTGAATAACGGCGAAGGCGGTTGGCTCGATCGTTGTTGTTCTTGTTGTTGTCCAGCATGTTCGCTGTTTGTTGATGCCAATTCCTTGCGTGTGCCGATCTTAACCTGGTTGATGATGATAAAGGTAGATATCAGAAACACGGTACCGATACTTATAAAGACAATGTTGACGTGATCCTTGATAAAAAAACCGGCAACCAGTGGTCCGATGGCTATACCCAGATTGGCCCCCAGATACATGAGGGAAAAGGCGGACTTTCGCTCTTTCTCCTCCGTACACAGTTGAATAATCAGTGCATTATAAGCAGGCCGGGTAATACTGATGAAAAACATGACTGCAATCAGAAGATAACCAACGGTAATGGTGCCTGACCAAAAAGAGCAGCTTATAATCATGATGGCAGACAACAGTTGCCCGATGACAATAATTGTTTTTTTGCCCATAAGATCGCTTAAATAGCCGCCGAGAAGTACACCGGGTCCGCTAATCAGGGCTGCCATGGACACAAAGATCCCTGCACTGACCACATTCATGCCCATCTGCAACGTAAGCACCAAGGTAATCAGGGAAAATACAAAATCTCCCGTGCTGTTAATCGTTCTGGCTAAACAGAGATAATAGATATCGCGGCTCAGACCCGCGTACGTTTTGAATAAAGACAATAATTCCAGCCCTCCCCAAGATAACTGTCACTCCAGAACAAAAACGGTGAGGATGATCCGTACATCTTATACGGTTTCAGCAACCGTCACTTCAATCTTGAAACGATCGTACATATCCAGCAGGGTTTGACGCAATTCCTCGAACGAATCACCCTCCACGATAGCATAGCCTGATCGGGTCATGGTATCGTTGACGTCTCCGGCGAGCTGCCCCACTTGATAGGATACATCGAACTCAATGATGCCAGGGATATCCGCATAATTCTCTATCCCGGATATGTGTTGAATTACCCCTGCGCGTGAAGGGAAGCAGATCATGCCTGTGAATTTATGACTCGTCTCCTGTTGCTTAAATTCATATATTCCAACTTCCAGATCAGTGACGGCTTCGAAGAAATCAACGCCATGGGTGTTCTTGATACAAGGAGGCATAACATGTGATCCCCCGATTCTTGCACCAATTTCTCCAAACACCACTTCTCCTTCCGGAGTCAGAAAAAGTTCGGCATGTGTTACGGATTGATTGATACCCAAGGCAGCAATGACCTGTTCATTGAGTTCTTTGATGTGATGGATAAAATCAGCTTCCGTGCCTTCAGGGAACGTAATACTGGCCGGAGGTTTCTGCTTCGTCGCAATATCCAGGCAGTTATACAGGTATTGGGAAACAGATGCAAATACAACTTTGCCCTTGGACACAATGGAATCACAATGAAACTCCGTACCGTGGATGAATTCCTCCAGCAAATCCTTTTGCTGTGCTTGTCTTGTATGGTGAAGATAATGCACCAGTTCATCCATGCTGGACAATTTGAACGTATTGATACTTCCATATCCGCTGAGTGGCTTCACAATAATCGGGAAGCCGTGTACAGCAGTGAAACGAATATAGTCCTGTTCATGTAGAGCAATTGCAATTTCGGATGTCCGAATTCCGCGTTGATGCAGCATTTGTTTCATGATCCATTTGTTGCGAACAGCCTCAGCCTGATTGCGCTGCATACCGGGGATCCCGAACTCGGAACGGAGCTGACCACCGATCTCAATCGCATTCTCACCCGGCGTTAACAAAGCAGAGATGGAATGGGATTCTCGGATCTGCATCATATGCTCCCGGATGGCATCTACGGACTCCAGATGATCGACATATCTAATTTCATCAAAGAAGTCCCTGAGCACCTCATCATGATGCAAATTATGCCGTTCAATAATCAGAATTTTTTTGTGATCCGCCAATTTCCGCAAAGGTTTAACGAAGTTTAATCCAGTTGGAAGCCTGAAATCAGATATGTATACAATGGTTTTCATACGTTCTCGTATAGCCCCTTTCAACAAAATACTAAAAATAGTAAAAATTCATTTCATAACATTATAGCTCAATATTTTCCATTTTGAATACACCTTTTGGTTAAAAATATGAACCAAAATACATATTTGTGTTGCGTTAAAGTGTTAATTGACAATAGGATTTTTTTGGTATACGATCTTTAGCGGATTAGAAATAAAAAGGAGGAAATAGAAATAAATGGAGATCGTTAAAGAGAAATATGCCATACTGGGAACGCTGGGAGACGATGAAGGATTCCTGACTTGCAGCATGCATATCGCGAAGAAATTAGGCAACTCGGAACGTATCAAGCCATACCCTGAATTTGAAGCGGCTGCGGAAGACTTGAGATCAGGGATCATATCCGGCTTGCTGGTCCCCGGGGCGTATCCCAAGCTCAACAGCTTCATCATGGATTCTGAACTAGCGGTGTCTGAGAGCTTTGTGGAGAAAATTCCTGCGCTGGTTCTATCCGGCTTCCATGCGGTATGTCCCGATCAGATCGATATTATCTATCATCATCCAGCAACCACATACTTGTTATCTGAACTTGATACAACCTATAGAGAGAACAGCACCGTATCGTCCAACCCTGAAGCTTGCAGGAAGGTCATGCACAACACGGAGAAGTCCATTGCGCTAACGAATCAGCTATGCGCTGATCATTACGGGCTTGTGACCTACAAAGTATTGCGCGAGGGAATCAATATGCCATGGGTATGTTTTACACAAAATACACAGAGGGTGAATACAGTCATATGAAAAGAATTGCTATTATACTGGATAAAAATCTGGAACCTGGCGCCGCCGCTAATGTGGCTGCTCTGTTAATGGGACAAGCAGCCCTGAATGAGCCGGAGTTATATTCTGATCAACCTGTGCTGGATCATAGCGGTGTTCAGCATGCCGGCATCCGATATAGCACTGTCATTTTGAAGGCCGGGGAGAATCAACTGATCAATCTGGCCAAACTCTGCTCAGATGACAGCGGAGGATTGAGCCATGTTGTTTTTTCACAGACAGGCCAGTCGCTCAATAACGCCTTTGAACAATATGCAGTTGAGATTGCTTCGATGGAATTGGAAGCTACCAAAGTGGTAGGTGTCATTGTATGGGGCGAGGATGATCAAGTTAGGGCAGCGACCAAAAAATTCAGTGTCATGAAATAAGGGAAAAGGGCAGAAGCTGATCTTAGCGATCACTCTGCCCTTCTTTACATATGAAAGAATCGTTATAGAGATTGTTCAAGGTACTGAAAACCGCCCTTTTTGAACACGCACTTATAGATGATTGCTGATAACGGCAGCTTTCTTTTCGGTTAAGTAGTATACGAGTGCCAGCAAAGGCATCACCAGACCAATCAGAGTGGTGAGACTCCAACCCCCATGCGCATAAGACCAGCTGCCAAGTGATGATCCAATCGCGCCCCCGATAAAAAAGATCGACATGAAGATTCCGTTTACCCGTCCTCTTGCTTCACTTAATGAATAGATAATACGCTGCCCCAGCACCAGATTACCCGAGACCGCCATGTCGAGCGTGATGGCAACGATCACAAGAAGTACAAGGGTAGCGGTAGAGTGACCCTGGAACAGATAGGCGAGCCCAAAAGAACCAGCCGCGATAACCATGGCGAGTCCGGTTAATATGCGGGTAAAGCCTTTATCCGCCCATCTTCCGGCAATCGGTGCTGCAACGGCGCCTCCGACGCCAGCCAATGCAAACCATGCAATTCCTTGCTGGGACATGCCATACTCATTGGCGAGCTGCATGGGAACTGTAGTCCAGAACAAGCTGAAGGCGCCAAACAGGCTGGCCTGATAGAGGGCTCGGCGGCGGAGCATGGGAAATGTTTTTAACAGGGAACCCAATGACAGGATTAATTGTCCATACTTCATCGCCGGTTGGGGCTGACGTGCAGGAAGTGCGCGTGACAGGAGCAAGGTTAACAATACGATAATGATTGCGGAGAAGACAAAGACCGCTTGCCAACCGAGCAGACTCGTAATAAAACTTGCGACAGGGCGAGCCAGCATAATGCCCAGCAGCAGGCCACTCATCACATTACCGACCACCCGTCCGCGTTGCTCCTCCGAAGTGAGGTAGGTGGCGTAGGGAACCAGAATCTGTGCAACGACGGAACCAATACCGATGAAGAGGGAAGCAGCCAGAAATAATATGGCATTGGGAGAGAAGGCGGCGGCAATCAATGCAACGACCAGAATGATGAGGAAAAAAGTGATCAGCCGCTTATTCTCCAGAATGTCACTGAGCGGTACGATGAACAGCAGGCCAATTACGTAACCGATCTGTGTTAACGTCACAATCAGTCCGGCAGCAGCAGAGGAAAGCCCTGTTGTCATGCTGATCGGTCCTATAACTGTCTGAGCATAGTACAAGTTTGCCGCAAGTAGCCCGCATGCCGCGGCCAAAAGCAAAATCAACCAGCTTGGAACCGGGGTTGTCTTCACACCGTTTTGCAAATGCATGATTATCATCCTCCAATTTTTATGTTAATGATCCTTAGTGCCCTAATGGTTCCACTCAAACCATGACCGATCAGGCGTCCAAACCTTTGCGGCACTTTTATGGATTCACCAATTACTAAACGCTTCGTTTACTAATTACAGACATATAATAAACTAAACGTTCAGTATTGTAAATAGGCGATAGGAATTTTTGTATGTCGAAGTAAGGTAAGAACGAAATTGTTTAATGTATCGGTGTTTTAGTATAATGAACGTACAGTTTTTATGAATTAGAGATACATTTGTTACACCAAGGAGGGCTTATGATGACAGCCAAAAGAGGGCGTCCCCGTAATGTGGAAACCCAGAATGCAATTCTTGCAGCTTCCTATGAATTATTATTGGAACACGGCTTCGGAGCGGTTACGATCGAAAAAATTGCTGAACGTGCTAAGGTGAGTAAAGCAACGATATATAAATGGTGGCCCAATAAAGGAGCTGTCATTATGGATGGGTACATGTCTGCGGCAACGGCAAGATTGCCTGTACCGGATACAGGATCGGTATTTGAGGATGTGCGTATTCATGCGAGCAATCTGGTTGATTTTTTGATCAGCCGGGAAGGAAAAGTGATCACACAAATTGTTGGAGAGGGTCAGTCTGATCCGGGTCTGGCAGAAGAATACCGAACCAGATACATCCAACCTCGTCGGCGTGAAGCGTGGGGAATTTTTGAAAAAGGTGTAGAACGGGGAGAGTTGAAAAAGGATTGTGACATCGGACTGTGCATAGACCTCGTCTATGGAGCGATGTTCTATCGCATGTTGGTAACTGGCGAACCGTTAGATACTGAATTCGTGCAGCGTTCGTTGGTTTCCTTGTTTGAAGGTATTAAATCTTGATCATAGAGAAGGACGTCTTGGGGGAGGGAGAGGGCGATTCGAAAGTATCGCCCTGGGTGTGGGGGCAAAAGGCTTGTGGATGAATGGAGAATGTGTGGAGAATTGAGAACTACACCTGGAAGATCGGTGAGATGGCTGGGGGCCATGAATCAGGAGAATGCGATGTGGAAGTGGGAAGAGACTGGTTCAAGAGCGGGGGTTCATTCCATACCGAACTGGGCAGTTCGCGGCGTAATACAGGGGCAACTTCCTTGGCAAAACGCTCTACTTGCTCCAACTGCTCGCTATGCGTCAGTCCATCTACGCTGATACTCAGCACCTGATGTCCGTAAGCGGCATGATAGTCCAGAATTTTCTCAATGACCTGCTCCGAACTGCCGATTAACGCAGGGCCTCGTGCAATGTTATCCTCCAGATCGGTGAAGGGCGACTGGTTATGCTGTGCGGCGGCGGTGGCATGGAACGCTTCATAATATGGCTTATAGCGGCGAATGGCTTCTTCACCCGTATCCGCCAGATAGAGACTGCCGGCACCAGAGCCAATCACGGCTTGCTGCGGATCATGACCATAATAATCGAGGCGCTCCCGATAATGATCAATTAACGCTTTGTATTTGGCCTGAGGGTGAAAAGAATTCGACGTAAAGAGCGGCTCGCCATATTTGGCAGCGAGTTCGGTCGAGACCGTGCTGGACGCGCTACCATGCCAGATTGGGATGGACTGCTGAAGCGGCCTGGGCCACGTGGTCACTCCATCAAGCGGAGGGCGATACGTTCCCTGCCAGGTTACATTCTCTTCAGACCAAAGCCGTTTTAGCAGATGGTAGCGTTCATCGAGTGAGTCCCATTGTTCCTCTTCCCTTATGCCAAACAGCGGATAGTGGCGAGGGTCATTGCCTTTCCCGATGATCATTTCCAGCCGTCCGCCCGATAATTGATCCAACGTAGCATAATCCTCGGCAACCCGGACTGGATCAAGTATACTAAGAACAGTGACGGTGGTTAGTAACCGAATGCGTGTGGTTGCTGCGGCTATTGCGGTTAATACGACAGGTGGCGAGGAAGATAGAAAAGGCGCACCGTGTCGTTCACCGATTCCATAAGCATCGAATCCCAGTCGTTCAGCCAGCTTCGCTTGCTCTAATATATTGTGGAATTTCTGCTGAGTTGTCAGAGCTTCCCCGGTTACGGCATTAGGCAGATTCATCATGAGACTAAACAAGGCAAATTTCATCTGACCTTCTCCTCGAACTGAATTGATAGTATCTGTGTCGTATAATCCTATTGAAATAGTAGGATATGTAAGTTGAATTAAATGTATCACGTTCTCACGGATTCTTCTAATGGATTTTTTCTATAAGCAGGAACAGCGAGGGCTCCTTGCATAAATATGAAGGAAATTGCCACGATTTTTATTGACCGCTGTAAAATTTAGGATTAAAATTGTGCTTATCATATAAATTCAAAATTATGGATTTTCATTGTGGAGGTGGGATACATGGAACCTACAACTACGATACGCTCATATATTGAGGACTACATCAGGAAACAGGGGTACACCCTGCAGTATTTTGCCGATATATCGGGAGTTAACGCTGGAACGCTTAGCGCAATTATTAAGGGGACTCGGCCCATCGCTATGGCGCAACTGGATCTGATTACCCAAGGCATGAAGCTGGAAGAGGGGTATTTCTACGAGATTTATGGGGCTGAATGTTTCGTGGAATCGGCACCTCATTGGAGGAGACTGGAACCATTCCTGCAACGCTGTGCTGAATTGGACAAGCTGGAATGTATTCATAAGGTTATCCAGGAAGTGACGGATGATCGCTCGTATATCTCGGAGTTGTTTGAGATGGCGGAAGGCATGCTTGAACGTGGACAGACGAAGGCTGCACGGATGTTGTACGAATGTGTGGCGGAGTGTGAGAAATATCAACACTCGGAACGTCTGGCTCTGTGCCAGTATCGCATCTTCACCCTCTCGCTTGGTCAGAATCAACATGATAACCTGCGGGCCGCTGTGCACTTTGAGCCATATATTAATCGCTTGGATGAGGAGAGGCAGCTGGATGCGATTAAGGATTTGGCGAATACGTATCTGGCTTTAAGGTATTGGGACAAGGTATTTGATTTGGCAGAAGAATTGGGACAAAAGACTAGTTTCCTGACTTCTTATAAAAAAAGAAAATTAGAAACACCTAGAATTACCTCATATCCTCATTTTGTATACTCGGCATATTCAAATCTATTAAAGGCTGCTGCCTGCGATGGAAAAGAAGAGTACCTTGATGCTCTCCGCTATACAGAGGCGTACTCCAATTTGATTAGAATTGAACAGCCAGATGATGAGGATCTTAAATACATTAATAAATTTAGTGGATGGGCTGAAGTAAATCGGTACTTATACAGACTTATGATGGGAGATTCCGAGGTTATAAGTCCTTATATTGCAATAGTTACAAAGAACGAGGCAGAGGTTTTGCCTGCAATGTTGAAAATAATGGAGGCAGCTAACCACCATAATATAGATGTTGATTCAGTTCTTGAAAAAATGGATTCATATGTTTCAATGTATAGCAAAACCTATGGAGATATTGGAAGTTATACTGAACAGATTACGAATGAACGTTACGTTCAATTCCTCAAAGAGGTATCAATATATCAATTTAATAGAGAAAGATACACAATGGGATTTCAACATTTGTTTGAATGTTTAGAAGTAGCACAGAGTATGAAGAGTGAATCCGTAATTATACAGTGTGTAGGACTGTTTGAAAGACATAGATTCAAAGTTTCATTAGAGTTAGAAAATAGATATAAAACTATAATCGAGGAGGTCTATCGTAACTATGAGAAAAAAGGTAGCTTTGATCGTAGTTTTGTTTAGTGTTGTTTTGTTAATCAATGTCTTTTCTCAGGGCAATATCGAAAATGTTATAATGTATAGCCCAAGCACTCATGGTGGAGCAGGATTATAGGAGATTTACACTGTTTTGAAAAGTAAGTAAGCAATATCAGATCCTGATTTAAGGATGATAATGCTTACTTACTTTTTTTTGTTGATTGACCGATGTAAAATACAGGATTAAAATAACATTTATTATATGTAATTGAATTATAAGTGATTTGGATGACGGAGGTGAGATCGTGGAATCGGTACCTACGATAAAAATACATATTGAGAAATACATGAGAGAGAACGATCTCAAGTTGCAGCATTTTTCCGATATTACTGGGATTAATGTTGGGACATTAAGTGCCATTCTTAAAGGTAGCAGACCAATGTCTATGAACCAACTGAATCAGATCACTTCTGCAATGAGATTAGAAAAAGGATATTTTTATGAGAGTTATGGGGTGGAATCCTTCATAGAATCTTCGCCCCACTGGAGACGTTTGGAGCCATATCTATATGAGTGTGCTGAGCTTGGTAAATTGGATTGTATACAACAAGTTATCACTCATGTGACGGACGATCGATCCTATATAGAACAGTTATTCGAAGTGGCTGAAGACTTTTTTGCTAAAGGACTAAAAGAAGCAGCTCTTATTTTGTATGAATGTGTGGCAGACAGTGAGAAATATCAACACTCGGAGCGATTGGCCTTATGTCAGTATCGCATTTTTTTGCTTCATAAAACGCTGAATAAATTTGGTAATCTCAATGCAGCAGTAAAGATTGAACCGTATATCGATAAATTGAATGAGGAAGTACAACTGGATGCGATTAAAGATTTAGCTAATATATATGCTTCAATTAGTTTATGGGATAAGGTTTCGGAATTGGCTCAAGAACTGGAACGGAGAGTTAACTTTCAGATTAAATTTCAAAATAAAAAGCATAAGATTAAACGTAGGAAATCCTTTTATCCTCTATTTGTTTATAAAGCTTATGCTAATCTGCTACAGGCTAATGTGTCTGAAGAGCGTAAACAATATGTACAGGCGTTAAAGCACATAGATATATATGAGAATATTGTGGATGAAATTAAAGATCCATCTAAAGAAGAACAAGATTTAATAAAGCTATTAAAGGGGTGGGCGAAGGGTAATCGATATTTATATACATTATTTTTAGGTGATTTCGAAGTTCTAGATGTTTATTTAGATTATCTGGATGCCAATCCTAAAGAAATTCTAACAGCATTCGTATATATTGTGAAATGTGCTAATCAGTATTCATACAATATTAATTACGCATTGGATAGATTCCATAATTATCTTGATAAGAACAGGCTAGATAACTATGTACTAAGGACGAACAATTTGCATGATTTGAATTTTAGCTATACTCGATTATTCTACGAACTTGCAAAATATAGATTAAACCAAAACCAGATTGGACAGGGGATCGAACATTTAATTACTAGTTTCGAACGATCTGTCTCAAGTAATGATGACATGATGTGTATCAAATGCATTGATTTATACGGAAAATATAGAGATCGCGCCAGTAAGACTCAGGAAGAGCAGTATACAAAACTAATAGATAAGTTAAGTGTACTGACTTTTCGATAGTAAAACATCTGGGGAAGGACGATGAAGACAATGTCCAATATACGTTCCTATATTGAAAGTCACTTGAAAAATAAGGGATATAAGCTACAGCAATTTTCAGAAATGGCTGACATTAATGTTGGTACATTAAGTGCGATCATCAAAGGAACCAGACTTATGTCAATGAATCAACTAGACCTAATCACATCAGCAATGGGTTTAGAGCAGGGATACTTTTATGATATGTATGGTGTGGAATGTTTTATTGATTCTGCACCTCATTGGAGACGTTTAGAACCGTTTATATATCGTTGCGCTGAGCTTGGCAAGCTGGATATTATCGAACAAGTCATTACTCATGTGACAGATGATCAATCCTATATTGATGAGTTATTTGATGTGGCAGAGAGTCTCTATAGTAAAAGCATGAATGAAGCGGCACTCATTTTATATGAATGTGTGGCCGACAGTGAGAAGTATCAACACTCGGAGCGGTTGGCTCTTTGCCAGTACCGCATTTTCCTGCTTCAGAAAACACTGAGTAAATATGATAATCTCAATGCAGCAGTAAAGTTCGAACCTTATATTGATAAATTAAATGAAGAAGTGCAATTGGATGCAATTAAAGATTTGGCAAACGTATATAATACGATACATTTGTGGGACAAGGTTGATGCATGGGCAAGGGAACTGGAACGGAAAGCAGAATTCCAATTAAAAATTCAATCTCGTAGGCGAAAAAGTAATAAAAGAAGGCTAACAGCCTATCCTCTTTTTACATATGTAGCCTATGCAAACTTGTTAATATCAAGCGTTTATGATGCTCGTAAGGAATATGAAAATGTCCTAAAGTATATAGAAAAATACTTGGAAATAGTTGAGGTTGAGAATCCTACACAAGAGGATCAACAAATAATAGATTTGTTTCTAATATGGGGAGAAGGAAATCAATATGCTTCCCAATTAATGCTTGGTCAAGAAAAAGTAATCAATTCTTATTTGGATTATATCGAAAACAACCCGTCAGAAATATTAGCTGGACTCATTAATGTTTTGCAAGCAGCTAACCAGTATTCTTTTAACATTGACTATGCTTTAGACAGATTTAAAGATCAGATCAATTTGTTTAATACTGACATGTATATTAAAGGTAGTTATAACGATCAAATGTTAAACCACGTATATCAAGATTTTTACTATGAATTGGCAAATTATCAAATGAAACAACGTAATTATTCACTTGGAATGGATGCCTTACTTATGTGTTTAGATCTCTCTTCTTCAAGTAAAGATGACCTGATGTGTATTAAATGTGTAGATTTGTACGGGGAGTATAGAAGCGAGGCCAATGCAACACAGATCAGAAAGTACAAAAATGTAATAGAAAAGTTAAGTTTGCCGACTTTTTGATAATGAAATATCTGGGAAGGGACGATGAAGAAGATGCACAATATACGTTCCTATTTTGATAAATACTTGAAAGACAATGGGTATAAACTACAGCAGTTTTCAGAAATTGTTGACATTAATGTAGGTACATTAAGTGCTATCATCAGAGGAACCAGACTTATTTCAATGAACCAACTAGACCGGATTACCTCTGCAATGGGTTTGGAACAGGGGTGCTTTTATGATATGTATGGTGTGGAATATTTTATTGAATCTGCACCCCATTGGAGACGCTTAGAACCGTTTATATACCGTTGTGCTGAGCTCGGTAAGCTGGATATTATTCAACAAGTCATTACTCATGTGACAGATGATCATTCATATATAGATGAGTTGTTTGAATTAGCCGAAGATTTGTATAACAAAGGAATGAAGCAAGTAGCACTTATCTTGTATGAATGTGTGTCTGAATGCGAAAAATATCAGCACTCTGAACGCTTGGCTATATGCCAGTATCGTATATTTCTGATAAGTATAAACTTAAAAAAATTTAATAATCTTAATGCAGCCATTCGTTTAGAGATTTATGTAGAGAAGCTCAATGAAGAGGTACAGTTGGATGCGATCAAGGAATTGGCTAATGTATATAGTACAATGCACATATGGGAAAAAGTTTATTCATTGGCAGAAGAAATAGAAAGAAAATCGGATGCTCTATTAAGATTTAGGTCGCGAGTAAAGACTAAACGTATTACAGTTTATCCTTTAATTACTTACAAAGCTTATGCGAGTCTGCTAAAGGCAAGTGTGTTTGAGGCACGTAAAGAATATGCAATGGCTTTAAAATATACAGATATTTATGAGAGAGTAGTTGATATTCCTGATCCATCAGAAGAAGAAAGGGTTATGATCGCCAAATTTAAGAGATGGGCTAAAGGAAATCGTATAACAATTAATTTAATGTCTGGAAATCAAGAATTTATGAATGAGTATCTTAATTACCTGGAAGCTTACTCTGAGGAAACGTTAACTGCCTTTATTAATATTCTTGAAGTTGCTAATGAACAATCCCTTAAAATTGAGTTTAATTTAGAAAAATATGAAAACAAAATCAAACGATTTTATTTAGATGAAGGGTGCAATTCACGGATAATGACTCATAGATATATGTTGTATAATTATGAACTTGCAAAGTATAAATGCAATCGACAAGATTACCAAAACGGTATAGATATAGTACTTGATAACTTATATCTTTCAACATTGAACCAAGACGATCACATGACAGTAAAATGCGTTGATTTATACGGAACTTACAGACAGCAAGCTAGTTTGTCTCAGCAAGAGACGTATTCACAATTATTTAAGACGATAAATATTAAATAAAACAAACAGCCTACCTGAATCTGAGGTTAGGCTATTTTGTGTTTCGAAATTTAAAACAGGTATGGAACATTACGTTTTCTAAAGAATAATTTTTACAAAATTATGCAAAGGAGATTATGTTCTTTAAGTACTTATATCCAGGAGAGAAACTAAATAGCTCAACCAGATTTTGGATGCAATTAAGAATATCCTAGAGGGGTACATGCCATGAGAGAACTGAGTATCTTAAGAGACCAAATAGAGCAAGGTCGGCGAGAATTGTATCGTTTGGTGGAGAAACATGGAATTCCCAATGTTGAAGTGCTTCAGCAGTCCAAAGCATTGGATGAATTGATTAATGAATATAATCGATATATCTCAGTAATTCATGTGAGAAAGTAAAATGGTATGTTGTCCAAACGTAGTCAATGGATTCTTTTTGCGATGCTAAATGATTTACTTATCTAGTCTGAACGGTGAGGATTAACCTCTAATAAGCATGATTCAGCTAAGATATTTCTTTAGAGGTATTTTATTCACAAAAAGAGTATTTTACTATGTTTTGCAAAATATTATATGATTTTTTTGGGCCAATTATATTACTATTTAAATTTTTATGAAAAGATTAATGTTTCTTTCTCTTTTTCCGAAAAATGGAGGTGATTATATCGTTAGGATAGGGATATATTTTAATTAATGATTATAAAAAAATTCTAAGTTCAAAAATATCACAGTTCTATAATTGAAAATGTTCTTTCTGCCAAGATTCTTACGTGGGTAGTTGATTATGTATCATACATCTTAATTAGAAATGAGTATAGAATTACTATTTTGGATTAAAATCTCAAACTATATGGAGGTTGAACAATGAAGATAACTAAAGGCTTTATTTCCACACTACTGATATTTGCTCTTTTGGTTCCGTCGCTAACTGTATCCGCTTCTGAAAATGAAAATAAGATCAAAGAAGTCGAACCAGGTGTATTTATCGGTGAACTTTCTGATGATCAAGTAATAGAAAATTATAATAAAATCAATATTGATATTCCAGAAAAAATAAATACTGAATATCTTGGGAATATCGTTGACGATATGACTTTATACAAAACAGAAGAAGAAACTGGCTCTGATGGGACCAAATATATCTATGATTACTACAAGCTCAGCTATAAAAATACGAATGATGCAAATTTCTTGAAAAAACAAATCGCAAACTTAAAAAAATCTGGGAATGATACTGTCACTCCTTTCGCAGAAAGAAATGATGAGGGAGACGTACGAATTGTCACATCTTTTGAGCCCATAGTCGAACAAACAAAATTTGACTCGGTTAAAAAAAATCTACGCTCTAATTTAGCAGCTAAGTCTTATCAAAAGTACTTTTCACTGTTATCAGGAAAACTTATTTCTAATTATGTTGTTGGTTTTTTTGTAGGGGAATTACAAAATGATTTGCTTAAAGGATTAGAGGGTAGTGGTGATGCAACTAGCTATTTTAGATTAGCAAAGAAAACGGGTCAGGTTTACCGTAACGGCTCTTTTAAAAGTTATTTTGAAACCTACCAACAAGAGTGGTACTGGAAACATGAAGCAGTAACATACAATAGCAATGGTAGCATTAAAAATGCGGCTACAACTTACTACCTTCCCGACTCGTTTGGTTACCTTCCTATAAATTGGGTTTATTCAACTTATTTCTATAGTAATAAAGATATTATCGAGATTGCACAACATCAATATAGAGTTGAACCTAATCGTTCTACTCCTGCTAAAGACATATTTAAATCCGAAGGTTATAGAAATGATTGGAAGACTAAAGGGAAAATGTCTTATTAATATACTCAAAACAATTTAAAGCTTAACACAGACAATGTTATCTGTGTTAAGCTTTTTAAACATAATTATTTCCATTATAGGTTTGATTTTTTAAACACTTTATAATGAAACATTTAACATTAGATATATCTTTTATCAAAACACACACCTTCAAATAAATATACTTATTTTATGCTTTAGGAGGCAGCCATATGGTCAGAAAAAAAACGATTATTCTATTGGCTCTTTTACTTGCTATTTTAATCGGGGGGATTGGAGGAGTATATGTATTCAAATCACCCGAGCGAGTGATAGAACATGATCTGTCCCATTTTTTTAAGAATGAGAGCACGTCTTACACCTATCCTGATTCTGTGATTCATTTCCTGAATTATCATACTATTAATAATCTCCAAAGACCTAGTGTCACTTATAAAACAATTAATAGTAATTCAAATTCAAAGGAAGTGCTTGCCAGTTTCGAGATCATTATTTATGACGACATAAATCAAATCACGGATATCAAATCGGGCGCTCTAATTTTTAGGATGACTCGCAATAATATCACATGGAAAATAGCATCTGCGGAGATTATACGTAACATGGAATAGACTGAGATGATATTTACTTTAATTGAGTTTTGAGGTTCCCCTTTCCAATATTATATTATCAAAGGAGAATTTAAATTTGAAAAATAAAAGGATTTCCTTAGTAGCCCTTATCTGTTCATTTGTATTATTTGTTATTGGATTTCAGTTTATTGCTCAAAGTACTGATTGGGGTATGGACAAAGCTATGTTGGTTCTTGCAGAATACCAAAATGTAAAGTCTGATACCTCTGATATCTTTGGTAGTTTTATAAACTCAGAGATTTGGTCGTATAAAATTGAAGGAATATTATTGATATTTTTAGGGATGTTAATGTTGTATTTAGCAAATTCATTACGAAGTAAATAATGAAAAGTATTCGGGTCCCGAATACTTTTTTCTTATTTACAATTTAATCTGTAGTTCAACATATAAGTATGAAAAAGGTTGAATTTCTTTGAAAACCTTTGTAAATAAACATTTTATTCTGCAAAGGAATAAAATATGAATTTTTTGGCAATGTATCCTAAAATGTTATACAAAGAGGGGGTGCATGCTGTGAGTGAACCGATACAGATCACAGATAAAATCGAACGGAACAGGCAAGAGTTGAGTCGTTTGGCGGAGAATCATGGCATGCAGGACAACCAAGTCCTCCGACAGTCCATGGTACTGGACGAGCTTATTAATGAATATAATCGATTCAAATATAAAAGCCATCTCAGGAACAGACAACCGATTGCATAATGCAGTCGGTTTTTTGGTCTAATTAGTGTTCTATAGAAATAGCGTAGTCGACTGTAGCGATACAGTCGGCTTTTTGGCGTTCACCTGATACCTATGGCGGATAACTTGAAATTCCGTACCAATTCCAGGGTTGGCAGGATAGCGAATGATCCTTAAAACTGGATATGATGACCCCAGTTATATCCAGATTGATCTGTGAAGGGGGCTCATACAATGATCGGGAGAGGGAGGGATGAACGGAAATGATGGACAAGGTACGCATGCTTTTCGGAAAAAACGTAAACCTGCGCACCAAGTTGCTCCTGTTGTTCCTGGCGCTGACGTTGCTGCCGCTAAGTTTGCAGGGAGTGATGAACTACAAGCATTTCTCGCAGACGATGGATCGCAAGACCGAGCAGTTCACCATTGATATGGTTCGCCAGATTAACGCCAATCTGAATCGGCTGCTGAAGGACTTTGAGCGGTTGTCGCTCTTGCCGCTTTACGATCAGATGGTGCTTGGCATTCTAGGGAAATACAACGCTCCAATGGGGTCGGGTACATGGGCGAGGTCTGAGGATTATCTGAAAATGAAGCTCTACACATCTGGTCAAGCTTATGACCGGCCAGAGATTCGGGGAATTCATCTGATCAGCAACAGCGGCATTTTGTTCTCCAATCTCGATTCGCTGGCGGTCAAGCCGGTATGGGACAGCAGGCAGGATGATTGGTTTGCAGAGCTTGAAGATTCGGAAGGGACATGGCGCCTGCTTCCTCCGCATCATCCCAGCTATTACACGGGTGGTCAGCAAGAATCGTATATATCGGTGGGCAGAGTGCTTCGAGATCCGGGTACGCTCCAGCGACTGGGTTACATTCTGATTGACATCCGTTTGGAGGCCTTCGGTCAACTGTTATCCAATCTGAATTATGAGCAAGATGCAAGCCTGATGATTGTAGACAGCAAACAGCGTCTGCTGTTCGAACGGACCTCGACCGGAGGAATGTCTGCGTACGACCAGTTGCTAATGCAGGGACAGCTTCAAAGCTATGCAGGAAACCAAAAAGTTGTTCTGGATGGGCAGCCCTATCTCTATGTACAACACCATTCCAGCTATTCCGGGCTTTCGGTGATCAGTCTTACACCTATTGCTGTGATTCAAAAGGAGTCGGGTGAGATGCTCACCTTTACAATATGGTTCGCAGTGTTATGTATGGCGGGTATAGCAATTCTGGCGGTTCTGTTATCTTATCGTATCACCCGGCCGCTGATTCGACTGAAGCACCACATGATTCGGGTGGAGCAGGGAGATTTTAGCCAGCGTGTAGCACACTTCAGCAGTGATGAATTCGGACAGATTAGCCGGGGCTTTAACCGAATGATGGAAGAGATTCATCGACTGTTCAATGAGGTGTTTCTGCTGGGCATTCAAGAGCGGGAGGCAGAGTTGTCAGCGTTGCAAAGCCAGATGAATCCCCATTTTATATACAACACGCTGGAGTCCATTAACATGATGGCCATTCGCCAGAAGCATGCTGAGGTATCGGACATGGTGACGGCGCTTGGCAAGTTGCTGCGTTATACGATTGATAAGGTGGACCGGATGGTCCCACTTGGGGAAGAACTTGCTTTTGTACAATCCTATGTACGCATTCAGCAGGTACGTTACGACGGCAAGTTAGAGATTATCTATGACATCGAAGAAGCAATAACGGAGTATTTGATTCCCAAGCTGATGCTGCAACCGCTGGTGGAGAATGCAGTCTACCATGGCATTGAAGGGCAGGAAAATGGTGGAGTAATCTGGGTATCTGCCTTGAAATTCGACCACGAGCTGCTGATTAGTGTACGAGACAACGGTAAGGGTATGGCTCAGGCAAAGATTGACGAGTTAAATGAGTCCATATCAAAACAGCCTTCCAATGAGGCATTACGTTGCCATGCCGGGGATAGTCTGGGGCTTAACAATATCGCTCAGAGGCTTCGCCTCATGTATGGAGAAGGCGGCAGCCTAAGCATTGATGGAAGTCCAGGGCAGGGCCTGGTGGTCACGATATCCATTCAACTTCTACCGAAAGGGGATTGAAGCACATGTATAAAGTATTGCTTGTAGAGGATGAGACGGTCATCCGTCATGGACTGAGGGAGCTGATTGTACAAGTGTCTTCTCAGTTTCAGGTAACGGGCGAAGCGTCGAGCGGTACCGAGGCGCTGGATTTTCTGAGATGTGAGGTACCGGATGTGTTAATCACGGATATCCGCATGCGTGAAATGGACGGATTAACTTTGGTAAGCAAAGCCAGAGTCATGTACCCTGAATTGTTAATGCTCATCATTAGTGGCTACGGCGAATTTGAATATGCACGCAGAGCGATGGAGTTTGGGGTGTTGAACTACCTGTTGAAGCCAATCGATCGTTATGAACTGGCATTATCCATACAAAAGATTCAATTGCTGCTGGATCGCAGATACGGTATAACAACTCTTTCTATCCCTGAGCCATCTGGGAAAACAGAACACGCTGGCGGAGATACACGGAAGATTATCCGAGATGTGAAGGAGCACATCAAGCAACATCCCGATGGAGATCTGCGACTTCAGACGATAGCAGATCTTGTTAACTTGAACCCTACTTATTTAAGCCAGTTGTTCAAGAATGAAATAGGCATCAATTATTCCGAATACATCACGGAGGCACGTATGGAGCGGGCCAAGTGGTTGCTGATCAACACGGGTCTCAAAATCTATGATGTGGCACGGTTATCCGGGCATCAGAGCCCCAAACACTTCATGCTGGTGTTCAAGCAGCAGGTGGGATGGACTGCGGGAGAATATCGAGACCGATTCAGTATCTCTTGAAAAACCATACCATTTCTGTAGTTGACGTGATTTAAGGGGGAACGATGCTTTCGTTATACTTTGGTTGCACATGTATACCACGACGTCCATAAGGGGGATCTCCATGAAAAAAGCAGGACTGATACTGGTGTTTATATTCATGATGATGGCTTCAATCGCGTGCACAGGCTCCAATTCCAGCAGTGAACCTGACAGTACGGGCGGGGAGAATGGTGAGGTCGAGCTTAAGTTCATGATGTGGGGCAATCAGGCGCATATGGATGTATACAACAAGTTGATCGATGACTTCACAAAGGAAAATCCAGGCATCAAAGTAACGATGGAATCCGTACCTTTCGCAGAATACCAGCAAAAAATTTCGGTGCTTGCCGCCGGAGGCTCTCTTCCCGATCTCGCCTGGGTATCGGAGAGAATGGTGCCACAATTCAAGTCCAACCATATTCTGGCCGATGTATCCGAGTTCAAGGATGATGCACAGTTTAAGCTGGATGATTATATTCCAAGTACATTGGATTTGTTCCGTGATGGAGATCAACTGCTGGGATTACCTTTCTCTACACCTCCGGTGGTCATGTTTTACAATAAAACGCTGTTTGACCAAGCCGGTCTGACTGATCCAAACTCACTTGCCACCCAAGGGAAATGGACATGGGAACAGTTCGAAGAGTCCGCCAAAGGCATTACCAGCAAGGATGCGACCTACCGAGTCTATGGTGCCAACTTTTTTCGCGACTGGAAGACCTGGGCGGTGCTTTCCTCCTACTCCTGGTCCAATGGAAGCGGTCCATTCGACGAAGGCATGACAACGTTCACCTGGAACGATGCCTATGGCGTACAGACCTTTGAATTGCTGGAACGCATGATGTTCACCGATGAATCACACCCGAAGGCAGGCGAACAGGTCAGCTTCGATGCGGGCAATGTGGGCATGTTCTTTGATAATTACAGCTATGTTTCCAAAGCAAGAGAAATTACGGATTTTGAATGGAGCATCGCTCCTATGCCTTCCGGCTCTCAAGGCAGTGTACCGATGCTGGGGCAGGCCGGATATGCCATGTTCAACGACAGCAAACATCCAGAGGAAACGAAGAAACTGTTGAAGTATTTTGCCAGTGAGCAGGGGATTCAGGCGACAGCCACCTACTTTGTGCCTCCGCGTACCTCTGTTCTGAACTCAGATGCATTCATTCTTCAGCCGAATAACCCGAGCAAAGAGCATATTGTACAGGCGGTCATTGATGAAATGCCAAAAGCGCGCTTAATTCCCGGTCATATCCGTTGGCAGGATATCGACAATGCGGTATTGCAGGGATTTGACCGACTGTTTGCAAAGACAGCGACAGCTGAGGATAACCTGAAACAGATGCAGGAAGAGATCCAAAGTGTGTTGCAACCCTAGATCATTCGATGAGAAAGAGGAGGAGAGGGAGGATGGGCAAATTCAAAGAATTACTTGAGCGGAAACCGCTGTCGCTGCTGGTCAGCCTGCCAGAGAACGATCTATCTTTGGCCCGGGCAGCCATGGAAGAGGGCGCTGATGCACTGAAGGTGCATTATAATGTCGGTCATCGCGCCAGCGGGAATCATTTTGGTCCATTAGACATGTATGCCGAGGTGTTTCGGGCGATCCGCAGTGAGTTTGGTGGTCCGCTTGGGGTCGTACCTTCTGGCAGTATTGAGGGAGCAAGGCGAGAGGATGTGGAGAGGCTTTCCGGACTGGGTTTTGACTTCTATTCCATCTATGCACATCACTTGCCATCCTTCATGTTGAATGACTTGGGGCTGGACCCAACGTTTGCGATCAATGAAGAATATGATGCTTCCCTCGTAACATCGGCAGCGCACTTCGGCTTCACCGCTCTGGAGGCATCCATTGTACCTGGAAAAGAATATGGTACACCGCTCAGCTTCGCGGATGTGCTTAAGTATCGCCGTCTGGTCTTGCAAGCCCAGGTTCCGGTATTAGTCCCTTCCCAGCGAAAGCTGGTGCCGGAGGATGTTCGGGTGCTGCGCGATACCGGGGTAAAAGCGATCATGCTTGGGGCGGTCGTGACTGGCAACACGGTGGAACAGCTGCGAAGGGCCGTAAACGGGTTCCGCAATGCGGTGGACAGTCTGAACCGTTCGGACTATATAAGTTGAACTAAAGAATATTTACACTTGCCACTCCGATGCCAGAACAACCTTCCGATCGCTGTTATCCCCAGATTTTTTTTGAATCCCATATATAAAGGGGAAATCCGGGTTAAAGCATATGCTTCCGATGCAGCTTTCTTCCAGAAAGCTTTTAGGCGACCACTTCGCTTCTTCAGGTTTTTTCTGTCCTCTACGTTCTTGTGTAAATGTATAGTTCACCTTATATAGAATCGTCGCAGAGTTCAGCTTCGGAGGAAATTTGATTAAAAGGGGGAGGCCTGATTGACCCATTCACTCAAGCGCAAAAGAGGGGGGCCGCTCGCCAGAGAGGCCCAGATCGCGGGTTGGCTGTTTGTATCGCCGATGGTGCTTGGGTTTACCCTGCTGCTGTTATTTCCCATGGGTCTCGCGTTATACATGAGCCTGACCGATTGGCCGCTGCTGGGGGATTATCATTTTATTGGATTGGATAATTACCGGAATATTATGACAGACGCCATGTTCTGGAAAGTGCTCGCCAATACGGTTTATTTCACAGCGGGGCTGGTGCCGCTTAATATTGTGCTCGCCTTGCTGCTCGCGTTGTTATTGTCCAGAAATCTGCGGGGCATCGGAATTTTCCGAACAGCGATCTTTGTTCCGGTCATGACCTCGTTGATCGTATGGGCCATCGTGTGGAAGCTGATGTATGCGACAGAGTCTGGATTGATTAATCAGCTTCTGTTGATGCTGGGCATCAAAGGTCCGGCCTGGCTTTACAATCCGGATTTGGCAATGCCAGCGGTTATAGTGACAAGTGTGCTGAAAAATGTCGGTCTGAATATGGTGCTGTTCATTGCAGCTATTCAGCAGGTACCGCGTTCACTGTACGAAGCAGCAACATTAGACGGGGCGGGCAAAAGGGGAACCTTCTTTCACGTCACGTTGCCCATGATCACGCCAACGGTGTTTCTGACTGTAGTCATGACCGTGATTGGTTCACTCAAAGTATTCGGGCAGATCTATGTGATGACACAGGGCGGGCCGAGCAACAGCACCAAGGTATTGGTTTATTATATCTGGGAAAAAGCATTCAAACTATTTCAGTTTGGCTATGCTTCTGCTCTCGCATATGTACTATTCTTTATCGTGCTAATTCTGACGCTGCTGCAATGGCAGCTCCGAAAGAGGTGGGTATTCAATGAAGGCGATGCCTAGTCCTTCGGGGCGGAAGATAGGAAGTACTCTGGGGACGTATTTGTTGCTGACTCTGATTTCGCTCATTATGATTGTGCCATTTATCTGGATGATATCGACATCATTCAAGGAACCCCAGAGCATATTCACCTATCCACCGCAGTGGATACCGGATACTTTCCGATTTCAGAACTATATCGATGTCTTTCGATTGATTCCGTTTCACCGTTTTTATTGGAACAGTATCTACATTTCTGCATTGGTTGTGCTGGGAACAGTATTTTTTGCCTCTCTCGCCGGCTATGCATTCGCCAAAATTCCGTTTAAGGGACGTAATGTGGTATTTCTCATTCTGCTAAGTGCGATGATGATTCCCCATGAGGTGACAGCGATACCGATGTTTCTGTTCATGCGGCAGCTGGGGTGGATTGATACCCATCTTCCGCTGATATTATTGCCGATCTTTGGCGCGGGTGGTGTGTTTGGCATCTTTGTGATGCGGCAGTTCTTCATTACGGTGCCAACGGAACTGGAAGAAGCGGCGATGATTGATGGTTGCAACCGATTCCGGATATATGCGCGAATTATGCTGCCCATTGCCAAGCCGGGTATGGCTACGCTGACGATCTTCACGTTTGTGACGATCTGGAATGAGTTTTTTGATCCGTTGATCTTCATTAACTCGCGTGGTCTAATGACGCTGCCGCTTGGATTATCCCTGTTTACAGATGAAGTGGGCACAGCCTGGCAATACCTGATGAGTGCCACCGTGATGGCGACCTTGCCATTGTTAATTGTTTTTTTCTTGGCACAACGGCGCTTCATTGAGGGGGTTGCCATGACAGGGCTGAAAGAGTGAGCAGTGCAACATGTGCAATAGAACGGAAGGAGGGACAACATTTGCGTGAACAGAAGAGCATGAAAAAAGAAGAAGCAGATGTCGTTATTGTGGGAGGGGGCCCTGCGGGTATAGCGGCAGCCATTGCGGCTGGACGGCAGGGTATACGAACAGTGCTGGTGGAGCGATATGGATTCGTGGGCGGGATGTCAACTGCCGCTATGGTCTATCCCTGGATGACTTTCCATACGGAGCGTGGTGAGCAGGTCATTAAAGGCATTGCGCAGGAGATTGTGGATCGTTTGCAGGCACGTGGTGGCTCTCCGGGGCATCTGCGCGATACAGTTGGATTTGTGCATACCGTTACGCCGTACCATCCAGCCATCTTTCAGGTGGTTGCGGCAGAGATGTTACAGGAGGCGGGTGTCCGGCTGCTGTTACACAGCTTTGTGGACGAGGTGGTCGTTGTAGGTGAACGGGTGGAAGCGGTGCGAGTGACCAACAAGTCTGGAAGAATGGAATTCCAGGCGAATGTATTTGTGGATTCAAGCGGGGATGCGGATCTGGCTTATCTTGCGGGTGCTTCTGTGGCAAAGGGACGAGACGGCGACCATCAGTCACAGCCGATGACCATGAAATTCCGCATGCGTGGTGTGGATCTTGGACGAGTGAAACAATACATGCTGGAGCACCCGGAGGATTTCTATGTGAAAACTCCTTTTGCTGAACTGGACAGCATTCCGTTAACCGGGGTGAGTGGATTCTATTCCCAGTGGAAAAAAGCAGGTGTGCCGATTAATCGCGACCAGGTATTGTTTTTTACCGGACCGGCAGAGGATGAAGTGCTGATTAATTGTACCCGAGTGCAGGGACTTGATGCGACGGATGCCGAGGATCTAACCTCTGCGGAACAGGAAGGCCGGAAGCAGGTGCTGATGATCGCTGAGTTTTTGCAGCGTGATGTGCCTGGATTCAAACGGGCTTCGATCTCGGCAGTAGCAACGCAGATTGGTATCCGTGAATCCAGGCGAATCATAGGTCATTACGCTTTGACCCAGGTGGATGTGGTTGCAGGACAAAAATTTGAAGATGTGATTGCCAGAAGTGGTTATCCGATTGATATTCATGACCCTTCGGGTCAAGGCGTTGTGGCTGCCTTTATAGAGGGAGATGGAGCATATGATATTCCGTATCGCTGTCTGATCTCTCGAAATATCCGCAATCTGCTGGCGGCAGGACGCTGCATCTCCACCACACATGAGGCGCATGCAACGACAAGGTTGACTCCAAGCTGTATGGCTACCGGGGAGGCCGCGGGAACAGCGGCTGCACTCACAGTGAAGATGAAGCTGGACCCGGTGGAACTGCCGATCGCGCTGTTACAGGCGGAATTACGTCGCAACGGAGCAGCGATCTAGCGGATGAGCTGATTGTGGACGAATTGGGCGAATCGGGTGAATCATTAATAGTGGGAGTGGGTGTTTATTTAATTCGCGGTGGTGGCGTAAGTTTTAACGAACCTGAGGCGTCTAATTTCGGGATATAAGCTGAAATGAAAAATGTAACGAATCTCAGTGAAGTTATTTTACTCAAAACCCTGCAATAGGGGGTAAAAGTGGGGTGAATCGGAAGAATAGAGCGTCTACGATTCGTTAGATTAGAAACTATCCCCAAAATAGCTAAATAAGCTTCCCTCAGTTCGTTAGAAATTGGTGGGAAGCTTGTGAATTGATGAGCATAACTGTAGCCCCAAAGACTCCAAATCCACTGCATAGCATAGGTGAATTTAGAGTTTTTGGGGCGTTCTCATTCTTTTCATCTATTAGGTTCTTTCCTTCAAGTTCATTTCTTCATATCTGATCAATCATGGGGTCTCGGTTCCTTGATGTTCCTAGTTGTTCCTTCATTTTTCCTTCATGCCTTATTCTCTCCGATTATCAATTCATCCGTGCCTCAAGTCGCCTTGCGACAATGGACAGCGCGTAGTTGATGACAAAATACAATGCGGCTGCGAGCAGCAGGGCCGGGATAATGTAATCAAAACTTTGACCGCCAAGGATCTGCACGTTGTGCATCAGCTCCGGCAGAGAGATGATGATCGCCAGTGAAGTATCCTTCAGGAGTGAGATGAATTGGCTTACCATCGGCGGGGACATGCGGCGTAGCGCCTGTGGCATGATGATGCCACCGAGAGTCTGCATGTAACTCAGGCCCGAGGAGCGGGCAGCTTCCACCTGACCGCGCTCAACAGACTTCAGACCGCTACGGACGATCTCAGCGATCATCGCGCCTTCAAACAGACTCAGTCCAACAACTGTGGACCAGAAGACGGACATTTTAATCCCGAGCTGTGGAAGTACCATGTGGATGAAGAAAATGATGAGCAACAGCGGCAGATTTCGGATCGTGTCCACGATCACTGCCACGATCTGTGACAGAACAGGGATACGGGTAAACCGGATCGTACCCAGCACAGTGCCGAGCACAAAGCTGAATATAATGGATAGCCCTGCTACCTGCAGGGTAATCAGGAATCCATGAAGCAGGAAACGAAGGTTGGGCCACGCATAGGCCCCGCTAAAGTCCATATTTTATTAGCCTCCTTCTGTGTGCAGGAATGGAATATCGAAGATCAATAGATGGGGCATGGACAAGCCAATATATCTCCCTAAAAATCTGCGCAGGTACAAGTCAATCTGTTACATGGTAACCTGACCTGCCGGTTTGTTCTTTTTCGGTTTGCCTTTGGTGCTGCGCGCTTCTGCATCGCTCTGTCCAAACCTGCGCTCCATATAATGCACCAGGAAGCTAAGTGGTAGTGTCAGCACCAGATAGAACAGCGCAACAATGGTGTACACACTTAGCGGTTGGAACGTATCCGAGTTAACTAGGTCGGCAAAATACATAAGATCCATACCGGCGACAACGGCAAGAATGGATGAGTTTTTGACCAAATTGATGAACTGGTTGCCGATGGACGGCAGTACAATCTTGATGGCCTGGGGCAGAATGATCAGGTTCATGGCCTGTACATAGGACAAGCCGGAAGACCTTGCTGCTTCCAGTTGTCCACGCGGCACGGTCTGAATGCCCGCTCGGATCGCTTCGGCAATGAAAGCGGCGGTGTAGATGGTCAGACCCAGAGTACCGGAGACAAACCCATCCAGCGAGATGCCTAGTGCAGGCAGTCCAAGATAGAAGAAAAACACAACCAGCAGCAATGGGATGTTTCGGATAAATTCCACAAAAGCCGTGCCGATCCAGTTCAGCGGTTTCACAGGGGATATCCGAAAGATAGCCAGGATCGCGCCAAGGATAAAGCTGCCAATGAGAGCCATAATGCTCACTTGAATCGTATTCAGGAACCCTTCCAGAAAACGATCCGAGTGTCGCATCAGTACGCTGAAATCCAATGTGCCCATATAGGCGAAGCCTCCGTTCTCCAGATGTAGAAACGGCGATTACGTCTGCTCATGCTTCGCATCCAGCAGACGAATTCGCCGCTTACCTATCTTAATTCGGGTTACTCGGGCTTGGAGCCGAGCCATTTCTCATGTAATGTGTCATATTCCCCGCTGTCTTTCATGCTTTTGAGCAGCGTGTTGACTTCCTCCACGAAGGCAGTGTCACCTTTGCGAATGGCCATACCATAAGGTTCGCTTGTGAAATTGCCACCAACCAATTGGAAGCTGTTATCCGTCTGTTGCATACCGATGAGGATGATGTTATCTGTGGTCAGCGCTTCGCCTTTACCTGCTTTGAGAGCAGTGAATGCATCCTGATAGTTATCGAATTCAAGCACCTCAGCATCCGGGGCTTTCTCGCGAATGTTCTGAGCGGATGTGGAGCCTTTCACCGCGAGTACTTTCACCCCGCTGAGGCTTTCCAGGCCGGTAATCGCACTGTCGTTTTTCACCAGCAGGGATTGGCCTGCCTCGAAATAAACATCACTGAAATCTACCTGTTCCTTACGCTCATCCGTAATTGTCATCGTGGCGATGATGATGTCGATGTCTCCATTTTGCAGCATGGGAATACGTGTCTTGGAAGTGACCTCTTTCAGTTCGACCTTGGTCTCATCTCCAAGGATTTGTTTGGCGAGTGCTTTGGCGATATCAATATCGAATCCTTCAACGTTGCCACTTGCGGGATCTTTCAAGCCAAACAACTTCGTATCGTATTTCACACCGGCAATGAGCTTGCCGCGTTCCTTAATCCGCTCAATTGTGCCTTTCGCCTCGGCGTCACCACCACCGCTCGCTGAAGGTGTATCTGTACCTGTACTACAACCTGACAATACAAGGGAGAGAATGAGGACAAGCATAAATGATGGCCATTTCAATAATTTCTTCATGAATAAAGACCCCTTTCAAAATGGAATATTGGATTATTTTCAATGATGAATCAGACGGCTCAGGAATTGCTGTGCTCGTTCTTCTCTGGGGTTGTCAAAAAATTCAGCAGCGTTGGCCTCTTCAACAATTCGGCCTTCGTCCATGAAGATGACCCGGTCCGCAACTTCGCGGGCGAATCCCATCTCATGGGTAACGACGACCATGGTCATGCCATTATGGGCAAGGGAACGCATAACATCGAGGACTTCCCCGATCATCTCGGGATCGAGTGCGGAGGTAGGTTCATCAAAAAGCATGATTTTGGGCTCCATGGCGAGTCCTCTGGCGATGGCTACCCTTTGTTGCTGTCCACCGGACAACTGGGAGGGATAACTGTCTGCTTTGTCGGCAATGCCCACTCGGGTCAGATACTTCATTGCTGTTGCGGCTGCTTGTTCTTTGGGTTGTTTGCGCACCTTCATGGGTGCAAGGGTAATGTTATCGATGACTTTTTTGTGAGGATACAGATTGAAGTGTTGAAATACCATGCCGATGTCACGGCGGAAGAGGTTAATGTCCACCTTTTTCTGATGTAGAGGAATCCCACTGACGACAAGTTCACCTTCGGTAATGGTCTCCAGGCGGTTAATACAGCGGAGTAATGTGCTTTTGCCGGAGCCGGAAGGTCCGATAATGACGACGACCTCTCCTTCTTCAATGTGAAGATGGATATCCTTGAGGACATGAAAATGACCGAAATGCTTCTGGACACCCCTAAATTCAATCAAGAGTACACCCCATCCTTTCTGCAACGTCTGTGTGTAAAAGGGATAATAAGGAATAAATTGAAACTAGTTATTTAATCATACATAGTCATCCTGCTTATGGCAATTGGTTTGTGATAAAACATGACATAAGTAATGGGTAACCTAGGGCTATAGCCAGAAAATATGTTATATATCTGTCATGTTATTAACTCACTTGTGACGAATCCTGACAGAAAAATGAATCTATTCTCCTAGTTGTTTTCCAACCTTTGGAATAGTTGTATAGAGTATACTAGAAGTGATGTTTGATTTATGACTCTGATTAACAAAACAAATAGCATCAAGTTCCACGTGTACATGGCAAGAAAGCTCAACCCTACACGTCATCCCATTGATATGATGGAGTGAGAGAGTGTCCGTTTGAACGTAAGTAAAGAAAGTAAAAGCGATATATTGATCATTGATCCCATAACAATTCCATTACATGTAGAGAGGATGATTCTGCACGATGAATACATATCACTCCCCAATGTCGACAGGAGCAAGTGCCCAGTTCGATGTTCGAGCTTATGAAGCCAATTTGCCTGTCATTCCTGCTCAGGATTTTCAGCTTACAGACTATGGAGCTGTTGGAGACGGAGTAACAGATAATACGGAGATGTTCCGACTTGCCATCGCTTCATGTGCTGAAGCAGGAGGTGGGAGAATCGTTATTCCTGCCGGGGTATGGCTCACAGGTCCGATTGTAATGCGCAGCCGGATCGAGCTACATGTGGAAGCAGGGGCACTGGTTACATTTAGCCGAGATTTCGATCAATACCCATTAATTGCATCAAGCTTCGAAGGCTGGCAGGTGGTACGTTGCCAATCCCCGATCGATGGTGATCAACTGGAGGATATTGCGATTACTGGTGAGGGGATATGGGATGGTGGCGGGGAAGCGTGGCGTCCGGTGAAACGCTCCAAAATGACCACTTCACAATGGAAAAAATTAGTCGCTTCCGGTGGTGTTGTAGAGCAATCCGGTGGGGATGAAGAAATCTGGTGGCCTACCACAGCTGCACTTGAAGGCGGCACCATTGCGAATCGATTGCATCAGGAGCAGGTAAGTGATACCACTGCCTATGAAGAAGTTAGAGACTTTTTGCGTCCCAACATGGTCAGTTTACGGAGATGCAAACGGGTATTGCTGGACGGTCCAACGTTCCAGAACTCACCTGCATGGAATCTGCACCCCTGGGCATCTGAGCATGTCACCATTCGTAACGTGAGTGTGCGGAATCCGTGGTTTTCTCAGAATGGAGATGGGCTGGACATTGAATCCTGTCGTCATGTGGTGGTGGAGAAGAGTATATTCGATGTCGGTGATGATGCGATCTGTCTAAAATCAGGCAAGGACGCCGAAGGCCGTGAGCTTGGCCTGCCATCGGAGTACATCACCATTCGGGATTGCACGGTGTATCACGGTCATGGCGGGTTTGTCATTGGCAGTGAAATGTCCGGTGGTGTGCGGCATGTGCGAGTATCGGATTGTACGTTTATCGGAACGGACATTGGACTTCGCTTCAAAAGCGCACGTGGGCGCGGCGGAGTGGTTGAGGACATTCAGATTGAGCGTATATATATGAAAGATATCATTATGGAAGCGATCTCGTTTTCCTTTTTCTATGCGAATCAGGAGGGCTCTGCCCGGGGCAGTGATCTGTCTCAGGAGATTAGCGAAGAGACGCCAGTGTTCCGGGATATTCGAATATCGGATGTGGTCTGTGCTGGTGCCGACACTGCGTTGCTTGTGAGTGGATTGCCGGAACTGCCTTTGGATGGGGTGATCATCCAGCGTTACAGCGTGCAAGCCCGCAGTGGTATCCAATGTGCTCATGCGAAACATCTGCATATCGCTGAATTGCAGGCGCAGATCACCGAAGGTCCGCTGGTTCATTTGCACCAGTGTAAAGGGGCAGAATTAGAGAGCATTCAGGGCAAAGGCGCAGATGGCCGACTTCTGATGGTGACAGGACACGAATCCGCAGGCATTGTCTGCCGAGAAGGTGATGCCGACACAGAAGGTCGCCAGATCTCTGTTGGTCCCGAGGTACGAAGTGGTGTGATCATTCGCAGGTAAAAGTTATGTAATAAGGTTTATACAAGTTGGTCAAACTCAGCCGCAGTGGCGTAGCCATAGATCCAGTAATCGTGGTGCTTCACGATATAAGGGATGCGTAATCTCTGGAGCAAGGCCACCCACTCGGCTTTTATATGAAGTTATCGGATGATCTACCGGTGTTCCTTGCGATAGCGCAGCGGTGTTGTACCGGTAACCTGTTTGAATGTTTTGTTAAAATGAGCCGTATGCTCAAATCCTACCTTCTCTGCGATCATTTGTACACGCTCTTGTGTGGAAAGCAGTCTTCGCTGTGCCTCTCGGACGCGGACAACACGCAAGTATTCGCTGAATCGAAACCCCGTAAATCGGCTGAACATCCGGCTCAGATAGGATGGGCTGATATAAAAACGATTGGCTGCACCCTCCAGCGTAAGTGGTTCGGTATAGTTTTTATTCACATAAGTGACGATTTCACTGATTTTGTCCTGCATCGGATGCAAGGGGCCGGGGCATGACTGCCGGATGTTCTCCTCTACCCGATGAATACGGATCAAAAGTTGGGCAAGCAGACTTCTTACGGCGATCTCATAGTGAGGGCGTCGCTCTTTGCATTCTTGCAGCATCTGCCACAATATACGTTCCATCTCGGGCTGTTCCGCTTCAGGCAGGCGAAGGAGCCTTGAACAATTAAAAGGCAGCAGACCACATATGCCAAGTTCCATCCCCGTTGCAAAAGCAGGCGAAAAACCGATTAATATCCGTTCGAAGCCGGGAATACTTCCTTTGGAGGTGGTATGTACATCGTGTGGATTAATCAGAATGAAATCACCCTTGCGGGCGGACAGAATCTGACCATTCATGGAATACACTCGTTCACCTTCAAGTAAGTAATACAGTTCGTAGAATGGATGAGCGTGAGGTTGTGGCATACCATTCCCATCATGTCTTCGCATATGTTCAATGGTAAATGAATGTTCACCGATTCGATATTTGGGTCCAATCCGATCCTCTATGAGACTCATGGTACAGCTCCCCTCTGCTTCACGGATTAACAACGATATCCATATCATAACGGAAAATCCATCTTTTTGTAAACGCTATCATTGGAAATTAAATATTTCTTTAATCCTATCGTTAAAAACCGAGAGAACGAATCTGGCATGGCCCATATGTACTGTCAAGGTGACAAAACTTGAATGATGTTTTAGAGTAGGGGGAGAGAGGCGAAACTCTGGTTAAGGAGTGTCTCCAATATGATTTGGAAGGAAGGAAACATGTTATGACGACACATGAATTATCGCCATTGGTTGCTGCGCTCAATATGCAGCCTCACGTTGAAGGCGGTTGGTATAAGGAAGAATGGAAGGCATCTTATCAGATTCCACAGTCCGTTCTGCCGGATACATACTCCGGCCCACGATTCTCGGCAAGTTCCACATATTTCCTGCTGCATGCACATGAAATCTCCGAGTGGCATACGGTTCTGTCCGATGAACTTTGGCTGTGGCACAGCGGCAGTCCGGTTGAACTGAAGCTGGGCGGCAACGGGGAGAACCCGGAGAACGAGGAAGTTCTTGTTCTGGGGATGGATATTGCTGCGGGGCAATCACCACAGGTGCTCGTTCCTGCCGGCGTATGGCAGACAGCGCGTCCGCTGGGTGATGAGCCTGTACTGGTAACTTGCGTAGTAGCGCCAGGTTTCCACTTTGATGATTTCAAGCTGGTATCCAAAGGTTAAGTATAACTTTTATCACGAAATCCCGATCCAGGTGCATAGGCATCCGAATCGGGATTTTTTTGGATTGCGCGTATTAAGTATGCTAAGGTCTGTACCCAGTTCAGGGATAGATCATTTCCTTTTGAATAAGCATCACTTTTGGCAATAACTGATCACTTGGGATTCTCGTTACTCATCCAGCTGTCCACATAAAACTCCTCATGATAATCCGGTTGCTGAGCGAGTTCTTTAAGCTTCTGTTCAGCTTCTTCAGCGGTAAGATATTCTCCAATAACTGCTGTAAACTCACCAGTGGGCGTTTTGAGGAAAGAGATGTCCTCATCCGGATAGGATTCTTTAATTATACCCATCGATTCTCCAAAAGGCATTGATTCTGTGCGGAGAGAGTATACTTTCCAAGGTGTGACCGGTTTGCCGTCGGAAGTCAGTTTCACTTCCAGGTATCCAGGGTTCTTGAATTCCGTTACGGCATACTGTACCCCTTCTTTCAGTACAACTACGAATCCGACGGAAGAGTCGTCTAAAATCATGGAACCATAAACATCTTTCACTAAAGGCTGGGTCATGAAGTCGGCTTTGACTTTCTCTATATCCATGTAACGTGCACCGCTAAAAGTGAAGAGGATACGATTCGGTGCTTCTTTGTGTACCACATTATAATGGGGCGCATCATTAGTCTGATCTTGCTCGTCGGTGCTAAAATTGATTTTAAGCGTATTTTCGGTTGCTTCCGATCCGACAGTTACTCCATCGGTAATCTTGCCGCCATCGCCGAATTGAAGTACCTGAACAATCGTTCCGACCACAGGTATTTTGGACATGGCGTTTGCTACGGAAGGGATGTTCACCACGAAGAGAAAAGCAGCACATGCCGCTATGACTGAGGCATAACGAATCATTCGAGATGAACTCTTGCGAGCAGCGGCTCTTTTCTGTGCATGATGAATAACGTCATTAAGTTGAGCAGGGATTTCAATATTTTCGTAACGATCTTTTCCTGTCATACGTTCTCGACCTCTCCTTCAATCAAATAAATTTTTAATTTTTTGATAATACGATAGAATTTGGACTTAACTGTATTTTCCGGTATGGAGAGCACTTCAGCCATCTCTCGAAAAGGCAGATTCACAAAGAATTTTAATATAATATAAGCTCTTTCCTCGGGGATAAGCCGGTCCAGTGCATCATATAGATCCATTTTTTCTTCCAGCGACGCCCCTCGCTCTGGAGCCACAAATTCCTGCACATGATCCTCCATATAGGTCACTCGCTGGTTACGTCGAATATGATCTATCGCCGTGTTAATCACAATTCGTGACATCCAGGAATCAAAATAAGTCATGGACTCCATCTTTCCATAAGCGATGAACCCTTTATAGACCGCTTCGGATACGATATCCAGCGCTTCTTGTTCATTTTTAACATAGCAGTATGCCAGTCGATATAATTTATTTTGAATCTCTGTTATTTTTTCGCTGAACTGTTCTTCTTTTGTCTTTTTATGGTTCAGTCTAATCACTCCTGATCCCCCCTGATCAACCTAAATATTCAAGTCACCGCTTGTTCCAGGCCTGGATTCTATATAAGTGCTTGAGTTCGCTTGACACTCGTTAGACTGATGAGGAGACAAAATAGTTCTAAACGGTCAAAAAAACTTTTTTCTTTCGGCCCTGTATAGGATAATGAGCCTCGCCTCCATTCTTAACAACGAATAGTTGGCCTATAACATCACATACCAAAACACCCGCTCTTCCAAGATCGAAGGCGGGTGTAATCGAATTCATCTGCTTATATTAGAAGTTAAAGTTATCTGGATCAGAACCAAAGCGTTTGTTCTCGTTCAGGCCGTTAATCTGCTCTATTTCTTCCGAAGTTAACTCAAAATCGTAGAGATCGGCGTTCGCGCGAATACGCTCAGGGGTGACGGATTTCGGTATCGTCACGATGCCGTTCTGCAGATCCCAGCGCAGAATTACTTGTGCGGGGGACTTGCTGTATTTGGCGGCGATATCCTTCAGCAACGGATGATCCATCAGATGACCTTGTCCGAGCGGAGACCAGGCTTCAATCTGAATCTGATGTTTGTTGCAGTACTCACGAAGCTCTGACTGAATTAATAGTGGGTGAAGCTCCACCTGATTAACTGCTGGTTTGATCGTGGCATCGATCATCAAGTCTTCCAGATGGTGAATCTGGAAGTTGCTCACACCGATCGCCCGGATGCGTCCTTCTTTATGGAGTTTCTCCAGCGCTCTCCATGTATCTTTGTACTTGCCCTTAACCGGCCAGTGGATGAGATAGAGATCCAGGTACTCCAGTTCAAGTCGTTCCATGCTGGCTTCAAAGGCAGCTAGCGTGGATTCATATCCCTGATCGCTATTCCATACTTTAGTGGTAATGAACAGATCCTCACGAGCTACTCCAGATTCACGAATACCCTGAGCGACACCTGTTTCGTTGTTATAAGCTTTGGCTGTGTCGATGCTGCGATAACCAGCTTGAATGGCTGTTTTGACAGCATGAACGACTTCGTCTCCGTCTTTAACTTTGAATACCCCAAACCCCAGCCATGGCATTTTGACTCCGTTATAGAGTGTGGTTGTGTCCTGCACGTGTTTCATGGTCCGAAATTCCTCCTCTTATTGATTCATTGTTCCACTATGTAATTACCCTGCTGTTCAGCAGCCAATCGATATCGAAGAGCCGTCTTGAATGATTATACTAAACTCTTCCTTGTATTGGAAAAGGGAGCGATCCATTTTACGAGACAAACGCCGCTATTATCCTTTTTCTTCAACCAGAGGTTTGGTTTTGACGCTTGTGGGTGATAAGATGAAGTATACGAAACATGGAAGTCAAGACTTTGTAATTGGAGAGTTTACATAAGAACAGACGAAGTACGGAATCGGGTACAGACCGGACCGTACGATTAACGATAAAGGAGCAAGAATACAATGGCTAAACCTAAACAAACCAAAAAAGCAGCTGCCTGGTCTCTCGTAGTGATGGGAGCAGGATTTGCTGCATCCTTGCCGTTCCAGGGCGCTCCTGTGGGCAAGTTGCTGGTAGGATCATTTGAAGCGGGACTCGTGGGTGGACTTGCGGACTGGTTCGCAGTTACCGCATTATTCCGTCACCCGCTCGGCATTCCCATTCCACACACGGCATTGCTGCCGAAAAATCGTGATAAAATGACGGAAGGTCTGGTCTCCGCAGTAGAGAATAACTTGCTCAACAAAGACAGTATTACCGAGAAAATTGCAGATTTCAAAGCAGCAGAGACGGTACTCGATACGTTGACCCGTGAGCTTCACAGTGACGGGATCAAGACGATGATTGATACACTCTGCAAACGAATTCTGGCGGGTCTGCCGTTAGAGCAGATTGCTCCGCTCGTGGCACGTGAGATCAAGTCACAAGCGGGCGCCTTTGATCTGGGTCCGATTCTGGAACGGGCTGCCCACCAGATGACAGAGCGGGGTTATGACGCCAAAGCGCTGGACTACGGACTGAAGCAAGCCGAGGAGTGGCTGGTTAAACCCGAGACGATCATGTTTTTGGGTGAAAGCGGCATGAAAGCCATCAGCGGCATTCAGATGAACGGATTGATGCAGTTTGCGATGAATGCGTTCCTGGGTTATATGAACGAGGAGCGTCTGGGTGGCATTTTACAAGGATATCTCTTCGATCGGGTAGAGGATATGAAACGTGAAGGCAGCGCTCTAAGGTACAAGGTGCTTGATATGGTACGTACCCAGACGGTGCGTTTGGCAATGAGCGAGGCTATGCAAGATGGAATCAACAATTGGAAGAACAATATGCTGGAGGGTTGGAACGCAGAGGAAACGGTGCTGAACAAACTCACCGAACTGAGAGACAAGGCGCTCGCCGCGATGGAAGATGGACAGTATGTAGATACGTATGCACTGCCTGCCATTGAGCGGGTATTGGTTGATCTGCGGGCAGATGACGAGTTGATGACAGGCATGAATGCCAAGATTATAAATGGCGTCACAACACTGCTGGAGAAAAACCATTCCAAAATCGGTAAACTGGTACGCGAAAATGTGGACAAAATGGACAATGCCACTTTGGTTTCGATGATTGAGGATAAGGTTGGACAGGATCTGCAATGGATTCGGATCAACGGAGCCGTTACCGGATTTGTTATCGGGATTGCGCTGACTGCGCTGCAGATGGCATTGGCATAACAGTAAATCATGCAAAAGGAGGGCCGCTCTTTCGAGGAGCAGGCTCTTTTTGTCGTGTATGGGAAAAATATTATGTACTTGATGCAAGAATTAGGAAAGTGGGTAATGTACACCAAAGTGTCCTATTTGAATCATATAGGAAGAAAGTTACATGAAAACGATTCTGTTAGCCGATATGGCTCATGTTGATTTTGTACTATGATGCAGGTAACAGATGAATAGGGTGTACTTCACATATAGTGAATGCCTCTATTCTATCATGAGGGGGGATCCGTATTAAACGTGCAGGGTGGTTGAAGGGTTTGTTCACACTAATGATGGTGTTTACTATATTTTTGGGAGGTTGTCAGAACATGAATGCAAGTGAGAAGGAAGCTCTATACCAAGAAGCTGAAGCAACCGTAATTCAGCACTTCAAGCAGAAGTTTGAACTGGATGTTGTGATTACAAGCAAAGAGTTGTTGCCGGAAATGGCAGTGTCCCAGATTGGGCTGAAAGGGCATGTGAAAGATCATGAAGATCAGAGCTTTGGCATTTCGTACGACTATAAAAAGAAAGTAACCAAGAACCTGGTCATTAGCCCTGAGATTGAGGAAGCGATGATGGCCAAGGGACATAATCCATACGACAAATAAAGGGAGGTGTAGTTATTGAGTAACGGGTCCAATATTGATGATGAAACGTATAAAACGATGTCTGATCTAGCCTACCAGGATCAAAAGGCTGGAGACAAATTAACGGAACTTCCCGGATGGGAGGTCCTTGAGGGGACGGAAAGCAATAAATTTTCCGGTTTTGATGCTGTAACATTTTATAATCCCGAGACCAAGGAAGCTGTCATTGCTTATCGTGGTACAGAAGGAAGTGCATCCTTGGATCGCTCTGTACCTGACTTTGTCATGGATGGCCGCATTGGGGGCGGAGAATTGATTCGTAAGGGCCAGCAGGAGGCCGGGAATTTTGTCAATAATCTTACGCCGGATTGGCTCGACAAAGGGGTCGAAGGTGTCAAGGACTTCACGGGGATATCCAAAGTGGAGGATTGGGCTGGTGACAGGGTAAGAGATGTGGAGAACTGGACGGGTGATCGCGTAAAGGATATTGAAAAAACCGTTTCCCCTACAGGCTGGGCCAATCAGATGTATCAATCCGAAGACTACGCAAATCACATGCAGAACAAGCATAAGGATCTGAATTTCTCGATGACCGGACATTCCTTGGGCGGGGGAAATGCACAATATGCATCTGCTTATACCGGAATTCCAGCCGTGACGTTTAGTGCACCATCTGTAATGGGTAATTTGACGCCAGAAATGCGGCGCCGGGCTGAAGCGGGTGCATTTGACGGGCAGGTTGTGAACTATGCGAATCCCAGTGATCTGGTAGCCAGCGGGACGCTGGGAGGATATGACCGGCATGTGGGATCGACCTATTACATCAACTCCGATTATGACTCGGCGAATGACGGCGTGAGTATTATCGATAAAGCCAAGAACTCATTTGGCGGGGAAAACTATCACAGTCTGGATCAATATGATTTCAAAAATGGTTACATATCCAATGACCTGTACGATCCGATTACTGGAGAGAGAATCCGCTATTCACCACGCCTTATGGATCACATGGGACCGTTCAGCAAGAACTTAGGTCCGTTACGTTCCAAGTCTGGCGGCGGTGGAGGAATGGCTTCGGCTGCTGCGGCTTCAGGACTGATTCAGGTAACGCCGGAAGAACTGAAAAGTGTCGCTTCGCGGTGGAAGCAAAATGCACAACAATGCAATGCGGAGCTAAACCAGGTACGAAGCCGCATGGCTCAATACCTGCATACAAGTCGCAGTCGCAGGCTGGAGCCGATTGTCACCCAACTGGACGCGTCGATTCAAGAACTTAGCACATGGCATATGAAACATACCAGCCAGTTCCTGAACTTTATTGATGAGAAAGCAGATGCCTTCCGGCAGGCTGACGAGAGTCCGGTTCATTTTAATTAGGAACCAGGTTGGTTAATATCGATATCACGTACATGGGGGAGGGGAATGCAAGTGGGTGGACAATTGCTGGTGGAATTGAATGATCTTCGAATTGCGGAAAAAGAACTGACACAGCTGCTTGCCCGTCTGCAAGCCGATGAACAGGAGGCGAGGGCGTTATACAGTCGCCTGAACGATTGGAAAGGCCAGTCCGCAGATCATACAAGGCAGCAGATTGAAGAGTTTTTTGCGGGCCTGTCCAGACGTATTCAATCCATTGAACAGCAGAAGAAAAGCTTGCTGCAATACATTGAGATCATGATCCAGACGGATCAGGAACGCTAAAGAGTGGTAAGGCTGATGCCATATTGCGGATGGCAATCAGTGTGGATAAGAGTATGAATGTGGAGCGGCATGATTAGTGCCTAAACCACGGATTGTAAAGAACATGGGTAGCCCCAATCACGATGATGATAGCTAAAGAAGCCTATAGCATACCGGGTTTGATCCCGATGCCATAGGCTTCTTTGTTATCTAAATTTTTCTCAAGTTATCTTGAACTGTAAGTTAGTTCTCAACGTTTTTTGCGACGTGTAGCCAACGCAATCCCCAAGAAGGACAGAATCAGAGCCAGAATGGATACGATCAATGTTGCTTGTTGAAGTTTCAGTGTACCCGGGTCTGCATCCGTGTTGTTTGGTTCACCTGTAACGGTGTCATTGAGTGCATCGCCCAGCGTGGTGTCATCGTTTGCTTTGCTATCGTCGGTAGCTGCATTATCCCCAGTGGCTCCTTCTGTACCTGCGCTATCATGTCCATCGTTGGCATGACCTCCACCTGCCGCAGCATTACCAGCAGCAGCCGGATCTTCGCTGATCGTTGTGATACTGTGCGGGTTGGCGTCACTTGGTTGGCCTGTCCATTCTACGATGCTGCCATCACTGTAGTATTGGAAGGCATCCCAAGCTACTTCAGCTTCCGCTTTAGGGTTCTGTGCAACGAAGTTGAACTGCTGGAATTGTCCTGCGAGAATTCCCTCGTTATCGCCGTCAATTTCCCATGTGATCGAGGTTACTTCATTGGAATCGTTCTTCTCTGTAGTGATTTTCCAGCCTGCCAGTGGTTGATACTGCTTGAATGCAACACCTTCCGGAACTTTCATGGTGATTTTGGTTGTAGGCAGTTCTTTCTCGGATGGAATCTTAATCGTGTACGTCTGCCATGCGCTTGTCTGTGCAACGGTTGGGCTAACGGTAACGTGAGCGCTCGCGAATCCGGCGAATAACATGAATGCTGCGGTACCTGTTGCGATAGTGGATGTTAGTTTGGAAATCCATGATGTTTTCTTCAAAATAAATAACCCCTTTCAGTTCTTATCATATATGATGCGGCCCATTTTCTTAAATGAGTGTCTACGTTCTGCAAAGGCCGTTTCGGTTACGAATGGTTCTTTCGATCACCGTTATTCCCGAATTTATTGATCCAACTATATAAATTGAACTAAAGATGGTTTACACATACACTCCGATGACAGAATAACCTTCCAATCGCTGTTATCCCCAGATTTTTTGATTCCCTTTTCTTAAAGGGGAAAATCTGGTGATAAAGGCGAACGCTTCGCTTTTTCAGGTTTTTTCTGCCCTCTCCGTTTCAGTGTAAATAATAGTTCAATTTAAATAGTAATAAGTTGAAATCCGGGAATAAAGGCGAGTGCTTCGCTTCTCCAGAATCAATTTCATTCCCTTCACTACATTTGCAGTTTGTAGAAACACTAATTTTAGATTGGGTCACTTTTCAATATAAACGTTGTGTAACTATGGCTTGGCGGTGTCGATCTCAAATTCGGCATCCAGTGCATCGAGCGTTTTGGTCAGGAGATGTACCTTGATATTCCAACGTCCAGGCATGGAGATGTAATCTTCAGCCTTGTACACACCAGTATCATTTTTCGGAATGGTGATCTCATAGATCCCCATATCCATGTCCAGATGTGTGAGTGACAGGGTGATCTGTTCCAGATCATTAACGATACTGCCATCTGCACGTTTCACATCGACTTCAAATTGGTTCTCTCCCGTTACATTGGGACTCACCTGAAGTGTGATCGACGAGCCGTCTTCTGTAGTCTTTGTTTCCTGATACGGACCGACCGCAGCGGGTTGTCCTGGAGACAGATGTGTCAGTACGGCAGCAAGAGCGAGAATCACAGCACCAGTAGCAAGCTCGGCTTTCAGGCTGCCGGATAATCTGCTTCCCGTAGCTGCTCTTGCCAATCTGGCATGACGCCATGCAAAGAGAACCATCACAATCAGCAGGACGATCTTGCCAATCAGGACAAGGCCATAGGCTGTAGTGAACAGGGAGGTTAGCACGGGTGCAGGCAGAATAATCAGACTGCTGTATATCCCAGTAGCAACCAGAGCGGCTACGGCGCCAATCCCCCAGGCGGTAAACCTGCGAATAGCAACCCAGTAAACTTCTCCTCGTACCTTCGAAGGCAGCTTGTCTGCCAGTGGGGGCAGACATATCGCCATGGCAGTTAATGCGCCAATCCAAAAAGCAGCACCAATCAGATGTATGAAATCCATGGCAATCGCCAGCGCACGTTGATCCGCCGCAGCCGGATGTCCCGTCATAGCATGCGTGAACAGCCATCCAAGCACGAGCACGAGTGAGCCGTAAGAAGACCAGATGCGAGCACGGATGGATCGATCGCGATCATATCCGGAGAGAATCGTGACAGCCAGCAGCATTACAATGAGGATCTGTAACATCCAGATCTGGCCAAAGGATGTCAGCTTGAGCGCACTTCCGATCAGTCCCCAGCTTAGTTCGTTCAGAGCCACACCAGATTCATACAATGTATTCAGTGGCAGGCTGACCAAGGCGGCAAAGGAAGCAGCAGCATAGCTGATCCATAACAATCTGTAGCTACCCGGAACGTCCATAGGTTCTCTTGTCATGGATGTCGGTGCAATTCGCAGCAGCAAGAATGCAAGTGTCCCCAGAATGACAGACAATCCGAGATACTGAATCCAGTCTGTCAGGGAAACGATCCATTTCAGCGGTCCACCTGTTGAACCGGAACCGGATGTAAGATCACTCAGTCCGGCAGGAGAACCGGATGGTTCACCGATGTGGAAAACATATGCCCCTTGGATGGGGTGCCCATCGGCAGATACAGCTTTCCAGTTAACGGCATAAGTCCCGTTCCCGAGTCCAGCCTGAAGGCCAGTCTCCAGAATATGAGGGCGATCCACATCAATCTGTACATTTCCATCGTCTGCCTGATTGCCGTCAGGGCCGGTAATTTTGATATCATAAAAGGCCGTCTGCAAGGATTCGTTAAACTCCAGCGTCAGCTGCTCCGGAACAGCTACGAGGATCTCATTTTCTCCTGGCGAAGCCTTAACAATATAAGCATGGGCAGATGCCCACTGTGGCATAACAAGGCAACATACGAGCAACAGACAGGTGACCAATGCCCAGTGCCGTTTGCCCCATTTCAGGGTAAAGCGTGTAAAAATCAAAAAATCATCACCCTCAGGTTATAGATTTGTAGTCATTCATGGTCCTTTAAACACAATCTATCCCATTATAACTTTGTCCAAAATGACTGCGTATGACTACATTGGGCTATAAAAAAACGATTTGGTCTACATATTTGTGACAAAAGCATGAATGTGTACGTTGCAGAACAACATCTCGTCTCATGTTACAAATCTCATATAGGTATGTGTTACGTTTGTGCTACCATTCACATATCACTACGAAACTGCGCTATTTGCGAAGTTTACGTCCCGCAAGCCCGCTCTCTAGCGCATAGCGGGTGAGTTGTACCCGGTTTTCAAGCTGGAGCTTCTGCAAAATGTTTTTGAGATGATTCTTCACGGTCTGGTCTGAAATACCGAGTTGATCGGCGATCTCCCGATTGGTATATCCCGCGGATACCCATTGCAGAATCTCAAGTTCCCGCGCTGTTAGCGGGTTATCTTGCATATCTTCACTGCGTGGTGCGGGAAACTCCTGCAAAATCCGGTAGGCCAGTTCCTTACTGAGCGGTGCATCGTCACTGACGATGGCGCGCAGGTATTCAAGCCAGGTGGAAGGCGTTAGATTTTTGAGCAAATAGCCTTGAGCGCCTTGTTTCAATGCTTCGAACAGAAAGGTCACATCATCCGATACAGTGACCATAACAACAATAACATAAGGGAATCGCAGCTTGATCTGACGGGTGGCTTCCAGCCCATCCATGCCCGGCATCTGCACGTCCATCAGGATCAGGTCGGGCATCCATTGCCCGGTGAGCTCCAGCGCTTCCTGTCCATTCGAAGCTGTACCTATCACTTCAAACAGGCTGTCCTCGGATAAAATGCTACAGATCGCTTCACGCGCATGCGCATGATCATCAACAACCAATACACGTACATGTTCCATATTAAGCATGCTCCTTTCCTATCATCATTCGGGTATGCCCCGGTCTTGAATCGAGGGTAAAAGACCAACCCATCTCGGCAGCACGCTCCTTCGTAATTCGGAGTCCGTACCGATCCTTCAGATGAAGAGGATCTCCACGTAGTCCATTCCCATTATCCTGAATATAAATGAACCAGGCAATTGGGTTACCTTCCGCGTGAACCTGAACGCGGGTAGCCTGCGCATGTTTGCGTACATTCAGTAAACCCTCCCGGATACAAGCGAGCAGTTCCACTTGTTCCTTGGCAGAGAACGTTACACCCTTGAGGTCCCAATGAATCTGTGCACCAGGTACCGTTTCCTTGACGAGCACTTCAACCTGCGCATGCAGTGAAATAATTTCTGATGTTACCGTAGAGGAAGGAACAAAACGCAACTGGGCAATAGCTTGCCTTACATATGTATTGACTTCATGCACGGTTTTTTGAATCTCCTGGATCTCATGCTCATGTCCGCTGCCTGCCAGACTACGGCCTGCTTTATCAGTCTTCACTGAGAGCAGGAAAAGAGACTGAGATATGCCGTCGTGAAGTTCCCGTGCCAATTGGTCACGAGCTTCCAGAGCTGCTTTCGCTGCACGTTCCTGCTCCAGAGCAGCCCTGGCACCTTCGAGCATGTGGAACAATCGGCTGAGCAGTGTCACGCTGACAAGATAAACAATGACGGGTGTTAACCAGTTCCCGGCGTCCATCGAAAGGTATGGCATCAGAAACTGATGGCGAATATATTCCCAGATGCCAACCGTGAATGTGGGGATCAGCAGAATCATCCATTTGATTTGTTTATAGGACATGAATGCAGAACTCCTTTGATCTAGGATTAGCTTAATAAGGTACTTTATTTATACAGGGATGGGACCATTATAACGCAAGCTTGTCCAAGACCCTAGTCTGTGTCTTTGGAGAAAGCTGGGGAGGATCAGGGAGTATTTAGAAGGATATCTAAGAATGACAAGGGGTGAAATGTTGTCACGCTAGGTGAGGGTTGGTGTGAACAGCTGAGGAAGGCTGAGTCCGTTTTCCCTATCGGAGAAGGTCCTCTATACTTATATAGAACGTGAATTCATTACAAAACATGTTAAGGAGTGAAGCAACAACATGAGTCAAGAAGTATTGGAACGTCGCAGTGAATTGCTCAAAAAGAACATTCACCAGATGCTTGTTCAAGACAATCAGCACGGTATCAGTCGCCAAGACAACATGTTTTTGCAGCAGATGATTAAAGAGCTGCATCAGACCTCACATGAACTGAATACCAAATCTTAATGTAGAATCTGCACGAGAATGAAGCTGTCTGGTGTACGATTCATTCCATGAAAATGAAAATGGCGCTATCTCCGATCAGACCGGGGATAGCGCTTTGACTTGTTTAGGGCTTATAGAAGAAGCTTCGTTCATCTTACTGCAACTGTTGCTGAGCGGTTCTTTTCTCAATATATTGAATGAACAACTCGGCAAGCTCCGGATCGAACTGTGAACCCGAACATGCGCGTAGCTCCCGAATCGCTTCTTCCACGTTCTTGGTTTCCTGATATGGCCGCTCTGTCGTCATGGCATCAAAGGAGTCAATCACGGTCAGCATCCGGCAGAGCCGGGGAATCTCGTTACCCTTCAGGCCGTAAGGATAGCCTTTGCCATCATAGCGTTCGTGGTGAAGTTCAATATACGGAATCAGATCGGCGAAGCGATCGTTGGTGATCACCATTTTTTTGCCCCAGGTGACATGTCCTTTGATCGTTTCCCATTCTTCTGCAGTGAGCTTGTCCTTTTTGTTCAGAATGGACCAAGGAATCTCCAGTTTGCCGATGTCATGAATCAGTGCTCCCAGCACGAAACGACGTTTTTCCGCATTGTCCAGTGCAAGCAATTCACTGATATCCAGTGCATATTTGTAGACCCGTTTGGAATGTTTAAACGTATCCATATCCTTGTATCTGAACAGATTGAGCTGCTGCTCGATGTCACGAACGTCCTGTACCAGATCAATCTCGTGTTCCATGCCATCATTGCTGCCGTGGCGGTGCACGTTATTCTTGCCCTGTTTCTTCGCATAATACAGTGCTTTATCTGCCTGATCCACCAGCTGGGATTTGTTATACATATCCACCTGATAGGGCGCGACGCCAGCAGAGAAGGAGAGACAACCGTGTGGAAACACTTCAACGCCTTCAAACGGCGTGTCGTTCAGTTGTTTACGCAGTTTGTTCATGAACCTGTAGGATTCGTCCAGTTCCATTCCTGGCATGAGCAAAGTAAACTCTTCCCCTCCATAACGAAAGGCGGTAACAGGTGTGCCTTCCGTCTTGCGCATCAGAAAATCCCCCAGCAGGGCCAGCAGACTGTCGCCTTGTAGGTGGCCAAACCGATCGTTATACTTTTTGAAATCATCAATATCAATAAGCCCCAGACAGAGCGGCGTTCCCTGCGTACGAGCAGTAGTCAGTTCATTTTCCAACATACTTTCAAAATAACTATGGTTGAACAGACCTGTGCGTTGATCTGTGTTAGCTTTCTCCTCGATGGTCTGATACATGACAAACAATTGCTTGAATGCATGGGAAAGCAGAATACTGAGACTCAGATACAACAACAGACCGAGCACGCCATTGTGTACAACCAGAATTGTCAGGACAAGCGCCAGAATCAGCGTACATAAATAAACCAGCAGGGATTCGGTAACGAATGCCCGCTTCATCTGCTGTAATGCATCCTTTGTTGAGAAATGAAAGAATAAGCCAAGTGTGATTGTGTTGATGATGAAGTAGGCTGCGAGCGCTGCAAAGTAAGGAATCAGGTTATAACCGTCCAGAGTTCCCGATTGCCCGCCAGTCCACTCAAACACGGCAGCTGCTCCCGTAATCATGAGACTGTAGATGCTGAAATTGACAATATGTTTCCACCAGGTAAGCTTGCGCTCTTTGATTAACAGGATGATGGAGACAGGAAGCAGTACAGATAAACTGAAAGCTCCGCCAAACATGAATATACAGGCAAGGTATACCGATGAATCCATGGATTGCTGATTGCCTTTGGGTGGAATCTGGAACGTGAAATAATCCAGAATTAACGCCGCACCCAGCATGGTGTAGACCATAACCCAATCCGCCGTGGTTAGATGAAGATAAGACCACTTGTTCATGTACAGAAAAACACCGATCCCGGTAAAACTAAGCAAAATAACATACAGACTGCTTCGATCAGCCTTATGGATAAGGTTACGAATAAAGTTCATAAAAAATCTCCTGCTTGGGTTTAGTCTACTCTTGATGTGTATATAATTGGTGTTCTGTATATGGATATACTATATAGATGTATAACATACCAAGTTGCCTGCCAAAAATCCAGAAAGAAAAAACAGGCCGCTGGCAGCCTGTTTGTCTTGTTTGGCGGTATGGATACTAGCCGCCCAACTTGTATCCCGAAGTTAACGCTACAACGACAGAAGCTACGATGATTGCGTTGATGACAATGCGGGAATATTTCACACCTTCTAATTTTTTCATGGAGAAGACCTCCCTTCCTTGGAGTCTACCTGCTTTCTTCAAGCCTGATGAGTTTTAGCAGGTTGTACAGCCTTTTTGTCCCGATTCACCATCATGTATTGGATAAAAAGGAATATGCCAACGTTCATGACCACATCACCGATACTGATCACCTGAGTCCGTGGATAAGGGCTGGAGAGTGGGATGATATCACCGAGAAAAGGCAGATTTGTAGATGCATCCATCATAAAATGCTTCGATACGGCGCCGCCTTCCCTGAGCATGTCTACATAATAGGGACCCAGTACAGCGGAGGCTTCCACAGAAACAGGCATGCGCCCACCATTTACAGCCATAACGGCAAAATTGAGAAATACCCCAATCCAGATGAGCATGAACCCGGTATGGTGTCTGTTGAGCCACAGGAAAGCGAGCCCTGTAATGTAAACGGCAGCAAAGAGATATCCATTAATGGATGCCACCCATTCGAATCGTTCCTGGAGATAGAAAATAAAGAACTGGATTAGTAACAATACAGGGAAAATCCAGCCGCTTCGCAGTTTGAGTGCTGCAAACTGGTTGAGCCCATGCCGCAACCCACCCCGAAAAAATCCAACGATTAAGCCTAGTAGAATACCGTCATATACCATGGAGTAACTCCTGTTCGTGCGGAGATATGCAATATGATTGCGTGTTTGTGTACATATAGGATTCGACCTTATATTGGTAATTCCTGCATGAGAAAAATGATTTTGTAGAAGAAATTTGCAAAATGCTGAACAAAAAACCGCCTTTACGAATCTAGGGGTCGAAACCCCTGTAAAATTCGGTAAAGGACGGCTGCTTATGGTGCCAAAATACGAGCTTTAATTCGGTTGAAGACGGAGTTTATTTTATTCGGATCCACCGTTCAGATAGTTGAAGAAAGGCTGGTCCACCCAGAAGTCATACGTTGTAATGTCCGCATCAGGTGCCAGCTTCAGGAAACCTTCCCGAATGGATTTGGCATTCTCTTTCAGAGAGAAGGACTGAGCATAGTAATTGCCAAGCGCGATCTTATTATTGGAAATGACAGGATAGTTCGCCAATGTAGTTGGTGAATAATACAGCGGTTGCCACCAGGAACTGAGAATCAATGGAGATGTACTGTCACTGTTCTTTTTGGCATATTTCAGCACAATGTCGTTGAAGCGGACTTTGTCTGCCACATTGTTGAACTCGAACTGAATATCATATTCCTTCGCAGAAGCAATATAGTTGCCGTTCTCGATCTGTGTCACTTTATAGTCTGGCGTTTCCTTCGGCTCGCCCCATTCCTTCAAAAAAATGAAGGCAGATGTCTTCGGCTGGAATTGTACATCAGCATCAATACCTTCGCTACGCAACAAACCAACCAACTGTACAGCATGTTGAATATTATCGTGGCCGTAGGTAAGTGTCAGTTCATCAATAAAGTTGGAATCAAAGCGGCTATCCTTCAGATTATAACCTGTTACGAGATCATCTCGCAGGGCCTGATCCACAATCTTTCTCAGCTCAGGTGACTCGATCAGATCCGCTGTGCGATATGCAGCGTATAGTTTGGAATAGATGTCCGCATCGCCGGAACGCCCAATCTCATGTTTGTATTTCCCTTGACTGACCAGTACGCGTCCAAGCAAAGTATTAGCGAAATCTTTACTTGCTACGCCACCTTTAAGGAGAGCGGGGTATAGGCTTTCGGGAATCAGGCCTGTATCGATCGCCGCAGCCAGTTCCTGTGCGGCTTGTCCCTGAACACGGTTCGGGCTAATGCCGACTTTGGCAAGCGCTTTGGCTGTTTTCTCTGCAGGATATGTATAAGCCAGTTCCTTGAATCCGGCTGCTTTCACCGCGATGAAGACCGCTGCATAAGTGCTCAGATGATCCTTGGCACGTACTTCTGTACCGGAAAGAACCCCATTATTGTATAAGGATACGGCAGCATCATATGAAGAATCACCAGAAGACAGATCGGTAAAGACTGGAGCTTTGGCTTCACTGTCACTTGCTTGAGTTGTTTCCGTGATGGCTGCAATGGCTTGAATGAAATCACCTTTGGTAATCTGTTGCGGCAATTGAATGTTGTATTTCGCTTGCAAGAATTGAGCGAAATCCGCTGCGCTTTCCGTATAAGCGCCTGGCGCCTGAGCTACCGGTCCTTTGACACTTTGTGATGTGGTTGGTTTAGCCGGAGTTGCAGATGCTGCAGAAGCGGAAGCGGGCAAGCTTAGGCTGCCGAGTGTTACCGGAGCGGCGAGTAGAGCCGCCAGTGTGATCTGGGTGATTTTTTTCAAATGAATAGCCTCCTTAAAATGGGTTGGAAAATAAATAGCTTCGGGTTATAATCCTGACAATTCCTATCAGAATATAATAATTGGATTGACTTTAGCACGGAGACGCGCTGGATGTCAACGAAAAAAAGCTTGATACAGAACGGTTTCCAAAGCTTGGTAGAAAGTGAATTGTCAATTATATTCTATTTGAGTGTATACGCTCAAAGATTTATTGACAAGGATCGACAGTATCCGCTAGGATAAGAAAAAAGAATGTTGAAAAGGGGTATTTTCAAAATGAAAAGAGGTTTATCGTTCGTCTTATCGATCATCATGTTGGCTATTTTGTTAGCAGCTTGTGGAAATTCGGCTTCCAAAGACGAACAATCCGCCCAAGGCAGTGATTCTGAGAAATCTCTTCGGATGGCCCTCGTACTTCCCGAAAAAATAGGGGTTAACCCTTTCTTTGTACAGATGGATGAAGGTTTCAAAAAAGCAGGTGAAGAATTCAAAGTAGACACCAAGACGATTGAATCGACAGACCCGGCAGCATTTGAACAAAATCTGCGTGCTGCGGTTGCCGAGAATTATGATCTGATTATTACAGCAACTTTCCAGGCAGAAGATGCATTGAAGAAAGTCGCTGCAGAAAATCCGGACAAGTCCTTTGCAATTGTAGATACAACCGTTGATCTTCCTAACGTTCGTAGCGTTGGTTTCCGTGAATATGAAGGGGCGTACCTGCTCGGTGCAGCTGCTGGATTGTCCACCAAAACAGACAAACTCGGCATGATCGCAGCAATGGATGTACCATTGATCAAGAAATATACGGAAGGTTTCAAAGCTGGATTGGAATCCGTGAATCCGGATGCAGAATTCCTCGTGAACTATGTAGGTGGATTTAATGACCCGGCCAAAGCCAAAGAATTGGCGCTGGTGCAATTCGGCAAAGGCGCTGACTTCATCGCTGGCGCATCCGCTGTAGGTGATCTCGGCGTGTTCGAAGCAGCCAAGGAAAAAGGATTCTACACATCAGGTCAGGATACGGACCGTACAGTTGAAGACCCGGAACATATCGTATTGTCTCAATTGAAGTCAACCGATACGGTTGCTTATGAGACCGTGAAAGATTTTGTAGAAGGCAACTTCAAAGCAGGTGCAGTAAACTATGGTTTGAAAGAAGACGGTGTAGGCCTGACTTACGTTACACGTGATAGCGAATCTCCATTGAATGCTTTCGTAGGACAAGAAGTGATCGACAAGGTTAAAGCAATCAAGGATGATATCGTATCCGGCAAGATCGTAGTCAAAGATCCATTGCAACAATAGTTTTGAATGTTCTTTTCAATGAATGAGTGATGGAAATGATCAGCCGGCTGCCCGATCAGGCAGCCGGTTTTGCTGCTATTAAATGACCAGTATATGTTCAACTTATCGTTTACACGATAACGAAGAGGACAGAAATAACCTGAAGAAGCGAAGTGTTCGCATTTATCCCCGGATTTTCCCGTGTCAAAAGGGAATCAAAAAATCTGGGGATAACGGCGATCGGAAGGTTGTTCTGTCATCGTAGTGGCGAGTGTAACCTTTTTAAGTTGAATTGAGGGGAGCGAACGCGAGATATGCTGTTGGAGATGGAGCAGATTACGAAGAAATACGGCGGCTTCACCGCTAACCGTGACATCCGTTTTAATTTGCGTGAGGGAGAGATTCATGCCCTAGTAGGTGAGAATGGAGCCGGTAAAACAACCTTGATGCGTATGCTGTACGGTATGGAACAGCCCACGTCAGGCACAATCAAAGTCCGCGGACGTGAGGTGAGCTTTGCCACGCCGTCCCAGGCGATGGCAAGTGGCATCGGTATGGTGCATCAGCATTTCATGCTGTTCCCTTCCTTTACGGTGGCGGAGAACATCGTGATCGGACGCGAACCGGCTAAGGCAGGCGCATTTGACCGCAAAAAAGCAGCGGCTCAAGTAAACGAGCTTGGCAGAAAATATGGTATGCCGGTCGACCCGTGGAAAAAAGTGTCCGAGTGCCCGCTTGGCATGCAGCAGCGTGTTGAAATTCTCAAGGTGCTGCATCAGGGCGCAGACATCATTATATTGGATGAACCTTCGGCGGTACTGACACCGCTGGAAGTGAAAGAACTGCTGGCGAACATGAAATCGCTCGCCAAATTGGGCAAAACTTTTGTACTGATTACACATAAGCTTCAAGAAGTCATGGATGTAGCCGACCGGATTACGGTTCTTCGGGATGGTCAGGTGACAGGCACGTTGGAAGCCAAAGATACACATGTAGAAGAATTGTCTCGTCTGATGGTTGGTCGTGAACTTGTGCGTATGGACAAGCAGCCATCGGTTCCGGCTGAGGCGGTGCTTCAGGTCGAAGGGGTTAATCTGTCTGGAGCGAAGGATCGTTCGGCGCTCAAGGACATCCACATGGAGGTACGAAAAGGCGAGGTCGTGGGTATAGCAGGCATCTCGGGTAACGGCCAGTCGGAACTGATTCAGGTCATTGCCGGACTGCGTAAGTCAGACAATGGTCGTGTCTTCCTCTCAGGGCAGGATACAACAAACTGGCCTGTGCGGCGCATTCGGGAGCATGGACTTGCTCATATCCCGGAAGATCGTTATATGTGGGGAGCGGCCAAGGATGCAAGCGTTCGTGAGAACGGACTGATGGGACACCATCATCGCTTGCAGTCACGTGGCATTATCAAAGCCAAAGCAGCAAGAACGATGGTAGAGAGCTGGATCAAACAGTTCAGCATCAAGACGGGTTCTGCGGAGACCAAGGCACAGTTTTTGTCGGGAGGAAACTTACAGAAGCTGATTGCTGCCCGTGAATTTGCACAAGATACACCGTTTCTGATTGCAGCCGAACCGACTCGTGGTGTGGATATCGGAGCGATGGAGACGATTCATGCTGAATTGCTGCGCAAACGTAGTGAAGGTGCGGGCATTCTGCTTATCTCATCCGAGTTGTCCGAAATTTTGCAATTATCTGATCGGATTATTGTCATGTATGAAGGCGAAATTGCCGGAGAACTGAGAGCAGAGGAAGCGACTGAGGAACAGATCAGCTTGTTAATGGCAGGAGGGAAAGAGCGGATATGAATCGGGTAAAAGAAACACTTCGCGGACTCGTACAGCCGCTGCTTGCCGTATTCATCGGTCTGCTTGCAGGGGCTGTGGCGATTCTGATCGTTGGCGGTAATGTGGTGGATACGTATGCGGAGATGTGGAAAGGGGCCTTCGGCAACTTCTACTTCTTCACGAATACGCTGGCTCGTTCCACACCAATTATCTTGGCAGGGCTTGGCGTAGCATTGGCATTCCGTGCCGGATTCTTCAATATGGGAGCGGAAGGCCAGATGATTCTTGGCGGGCTTAGTGCCGCGCTCACGGCGCTCTATCTGCCAGGCCCAGGCTGGTTTGTGTGTATTGCTGCGATAATGGCAGGTATTCTTGCCGGGGGAATCTGGTCCCTGTTTGCAGGGTGGCTGGATGCGCGTTTCGGCATGAATCTGTTGATCACAACCTTACTACTTAACTATATTGCCATTTATTTCGGGGGCTACATGGTCTCCTATCCATTCAAGGACACTACAGGATCTGCTGCGATGGCTCAGACACCCATGATTGACCAGAGTATCTGGTTGCCGAAGTTGTTCCAGGGCATGGGGCTGCATGCAGGCTTCATTATTGCCATTGTAGCAGCTATTCTGATCTACTGGTTTACACATAAAACGGTGACCGGTTATGAAATCCGCATGCTCGGCAGCAACCCATCCTTTGCAACCTACGGGGGTGTTCGCCGCATTCGCATGATGATGCTGTCCATGGTCATCAGTGGCGGACTAGCTGGACTTGCAGGTGCGGGGGAAGTGCTTGGTACACAGTACCGTTTCCTTGATGGCTCGCTGTCATCGGCAAGTTACGCATGGAGCGGCATTATGGCAACGCTGCTTGCTCGCTCACATCCACTCGGTACTGCTGTGGCAGCTATTTTGCTGGCTGCGTTACAGACAGGTGCCATGGGGATGGAACGGAACACGGATGTACCGCTGGAAGTTGGCAGTGTCATCCAGGCTGTATTGACGTTATTTGTATCAGCTCAGATCGGTTATTCATTCCTGAAGCGGAGAAAGGAGAAAAAGTCCAATGCAACAACTGTTTGATGCAGCCATGTTTGGCTCAACCTTGCGGATTATGACTCCAATCCTGCTTGCAGCGCTCGGTGGGGCTTTGTGTTCTCGTGTCGGTCTGTTCAACGTCGGTCTTGAAGGACTGGTTCTGATCGGTGCGTTCTCCGCGATTGTTGGTAATTATCTGTTTGGCAATGTGCTGCTGGCTGTACTCTTTTCCATTATAATTGTGATGTTATTCTCAGCGCTCTTTGCCTTTATAAGCATTAATCTGAAGGCCAACGCCATCGTGGTCGGGATCTCGCTCAACTTCCTGGCTGCGGGGGTGACGACCTTTGCACTGCGTGCGATTTTTGATGTGAAAGGTGCATACTACGACAAAGACATGGTGGGACTTCCCAAGTGGGATATTCCATTGATTAAGGACATTCCGTGGGTGGGCGATGTAATATCGGGACATAGTCCGCTAGTCTACCTCGGCATTGTGCTCGTGATTGCATTGCAATTTTATCTATTCAAAAGTGTATCCGGCTTCCGTCTGCGCTCGGTCGGTGAGAACCCGATTGCAGCACAGAGCATCGGGATCAAGGTACGTGGCATCCAGTATGGTGCCGTTCTGATGTGCGGTGTGTTGTGTGCTCTGGCTGGAGCACAGTTGTCGCTCGGTCAGGTAACGATGTTTACGGAAGGCATGACTGCTGGTCGTGGCTTTATCGCGCTGGTGGCAACGATGCTGGGGCAAGCGAATCCGCTTGGTGTGATGGGCTCCAGTGTACTGTTTGGCTTCATGGAAGCATTAAGTATTCGTCTGCAAGGATTCTCCCTGCCAACCCATTTCACATTGATGCTGCCGTATATTGTAACGCTTGTCGCGATGTTCTTTTTCAAAGACCGTACCTATGCACAGGATGCACTGAAAGCGGGCGGAAGCTCGCGTTAATTCCTGAATGTCTATGTTAGAGACAGTAAAAGAAGGAGGAATTCCACTTGCATAACAAGGCTGAACGTTTGAAAAAAAGTAAAACCCCGGCACCCAAAACAGGTTACGATCACGGAGATCGGCTGCCGCCAGGACAGATGCTGACGGAGAAATTCCCAATTCTGCATGAAGGGGAAGTGCCGGAATATGACCTGTCCACTTGGGACTTGAAGGTATTTGGCGAAGTGGAAGAGGAGAAGGTGTTCTCCCTAGCTGAGTTGCAGGCGATGCCACAGGTGAACACGGTGAGTGATATTCACTGTGTTACCCGTTGGTCGAAATTTGATACGCCGTGGGAAGGTATTCGCTTTTCCGATTTTGTGAAGCTTCTTGGGGTTAAGCCGGAGGCAAAATACGTCATGATCCATGCGGATCATGATTATGAGACAAATGTACCGCTTGAAGAATTGATGCATGATGATGTATTACTTGCATTCAAATATAACGGTGAGCCACTAACACCCAAGCATGGTTTTCCACTGCGTATGGTTGTGCCACAACTGTACTTCTGGAAGAGTGCCAAGTGGATACGTGGTCTTGAGTTTATGACAGAAGATCGGAACGGATTCTGGGAAGTGAATGGTTTCCACCATTTTGCCGATCCGTTCAAGGAACAACGCTTCTCCGGTGAAGATCTGCCGATTCCGGAAGACGAGTGGACGAAGAAGGAGTTTGATTAAGATGTTAATGCCTATTTTGCAGATTCATTCGGAAGACATGCCGGCATACGCCATCGTCTGTGGTGATCCGGCACGTGCGGAGAAGATTTCCAACAAGCTGGATCAGGCGAGAGAACTGGCGTTCAGTCGGGAGTATCGTACATTTGTTGGATTGTATGAAGGGGTACAGATCGCTGTGGTCAGCCACGGTGTAGGTTCACCAGGAGCAGCTGTGTGTTTCGAGGAATTGATTCGCGCGGGTGTAACAACTCTGATTCGTGTAGGTACAGCTGGGTCGTATACAGCCGATTATCCGGCAGGCAGTGTGATAGTGAGTACAGCAGCCGTTCGTACGGACGGGTTGACTCGCCAACTGGTGCCGGAAGGTTTTCCAGCGGTAGCGGACATTGGGGTGACACAAGCGTTGATCGAAGCTGCTCGTGAGCAAGAAAGCGCGGATGCTGCAAGCTTTGCAGGTAAAGTGGGCGTAGGTATCACCGTAACGCTGGATGCGTTCTTCGCAGGCGTGGAAGAGATCCCACATCGCAAATACAAGCAGGCTGGAGCACTTGCGGCCGAGATGGAAATTGCAGCGCTCTATATTGTCAGCACCTTGCGTGGCGCGCGTGCTGGAGCCATTGTCGCGATCGATGGATTCGCGGACAGCGACCTGGCTGCCGAGTATGATCCACATACGGATGCGGTTGGACAAGCGGTGGAGCGTGAGATTAATGCAGCGCTACGTGCACTCGCCACGCTTGCTCGCCAGGATCAGGCATAGGTTGGTTAAGACAAGTATGCATTTTTGCTCAGTGTTACAAAGCAAAATAGTAGAAGTTGTCCATTGGATGTGGATAATATAAAAGGGCGTCCCGCAAGGTCATGAATATGACCCAGGGGGCGTCCTTTTTTGAGTTCTCCCTTTTTTCTTTAACCATTGCCATTCTTTAGAATCTCCTGCTTGTTACAGCCAAACCTATTGATGGATTTTAGAAATAAGGTATCGCCTTCTCGAAACCTTTAAAGACTTTCAACACTCAATTTTTTTACCGACCGTAAAGGTATACATTCCGAAAAAGAATGGTGGAAAACGCCCCTTGGGAGTTCCCTCATTTGAAGATAAGCTCTTGCAAGAAGTGATCAGAATGATACTGAACAGTATTTATGATCCTGTGTTTTCAACAAAATCTCATGGTTTCAGAGAAAACAGAAGCTGCCATACTGCACTCAAACAAGTAAAGAACACGTTCACTGGGGTTAAATGGTTCGTTGAAGGAGACATAAAGTGATTCTTCGACAACATTGACCATCATACGCTCATTAACTTACTTAAACGAAGAATTGATGATGAAGTGTTTATGAATCTGATCTGGAAGTTCCTTAGAGCAGGATTCGTTGAGAACTGGACATAATAACACATACAGTGGTACTCCACAGGGGGGAATTATCAGCCCTGTCCTATCAAATATTTATCTCAATGAACTTGATAACTTCGTTGCGAAGTTGAAAAATTCATTTGATAAGGGGAAAGCGCGGAAGAGGCTTAAAGAGTACCGTACAAGAGAGGCCAGACTCATAAGAGCCAAAGGAAGCTACCGAGCCAGATGGACCGAACTTAAACCAGTGGAAAAAGAAATGTGCAGGCAGCACATTAAAGAGCTTAAGAAAAAGGATCAATTGCCGACTGTACCCCTTTCCAAGCTAATAATCGTTCATCGCTTACAATCTTCTTTGTTTCTTCCAGACGTGACCTCAACCATCCTTCGGCATCGGGAAGCAGTTGTTCCACGGTATCGCCTAGATCAGCAAGATAAGCAAGTGCCTGTTTTTCCTTATCCCTGGTTTCCCCCTCGAATTCAGGCATTTTGGGCAACTGCTTTAGCAGTTTGCTATTATGCTTTTTGACCGCTCGCTGTAAACGATTGGCGGCTGTTTCAGGACTTGAAGCGGTTTAGAGGCTTCATGTTTAGAATAGCTATGGGTTGCATCCACGAGGATAGCCGACGATTTCAGAAACCCTTTTTCTACGCATTGTTTAACGACCACAGTCAGCAGATTTTCAACCTCACCGGCCCCAATTTTGTGAACACGAAAGATAGAAAGCAGCGAAGAGTCGGGCAAAGGATCTTCCGGGTGATGAATCCGAATGAGTAAATGATTTTGGGGAATGAAATGATATAGCTCGCTATGAAAGGAGAGCGTTTGTTGTTTGTTAAGTTACTTATCGACTTTTCATTTATTCTTGAATTTGTTCAAGAGCAATATAACCTCTTTTATGGCAGGCGTGCGAAAGATCGCGAGATGTTGTTTCGATTGATCTTCATTCAAAAGTTGTACAACCTCTCCGATGAGAGAGTCATTGAAGAAACCAAAGTTAATTTGGCGTACAAATGGTTCATTGGTCTGAGGTAAAAAAAGAGACTGATGATTCGCTCATCAGCCTCACTTACATATTCTGTAATCGTTTTTCAGTGGCCTCCCTGAAGGAGATGCTTTTTTTCTTGAGTAAAAACATTGTTAGGATTGCTACTAGGAATCATCGTCCTAAATTGAGGAAGTATAAATATATTACTCTCTTTTTTCAGCATCTAATCGCCGACGAAATACCAAAGCCGAGACAGCAAATATAATAAAAGATAATGTTGCAGCAGCAGTAACCATCTTCAACACATTTCCTATTGGGGGGTTAAACAACAGAGCAATTGAGATGATTAAAACGGCACCAGTTAAACCCATTCCCAAAATCGAGAACGCTAAAATTTTGTTCATCAAATCACCTCACAGGTAATTGAAACAAGCTACTGCCCCAGCGATAGCACCACCACCAAGAAGTGCATATGCACCAATACATGCAGCACATATCGGAGCAGTCACTGGTGTCGGTACTGCACACGAACCCCCACACGCGACCGCAATAATATAAGCCGCCGTACCACCAATTCCAAGTACTGCTCCAAGACAACCTGCCACTGCGCCTACACTATTTGGTTGAACTCCAGAGTTAACTGGCTCTTCTGCAAGCATTTCTTCATCTGTGATATAAGGTCTGTCAGTGTCCACGGATTTAACAACTGATCCATTCAAATACGTCTCAACTCGGAAGTTTCCTGCCTCATTCTTGGTCACCAGCATTTCATTTGTCTGCAATACGGTATTATCCTCATCGAAGAATACTGTTACGTTACTAGGAAGGCTGTAATCCCCATGCAAAGGAACTGTAACAACCGTAACTCCACCGCCAACCGTGTACACACTCGATTTTTCCAAATCAAAAGCAGAGACAGGGGCGATATTCTCAATTTCACCTGCTTCTACTCCATGTAGCGTTGCATCGATCAATTCCTTGGCTTCATTACCTATAACTACAGCAAAATCTTGGCTGTTATCCGCTTGTGCTGTAACACTCAAATTTGGAGATAAACTTAAACAGAAAATAGACAAAATCATTAATACTGGAAAAAAGACCTTTTTCGCCTTTAACATAATAAAAAACCTCCCATTTTTTAATATTTCGTATAACATTTCCTCTTCAAGATTGATACCATCTGTATGCAATTGCTTAGATACCAGTTCGATAGCATCTGCATGTTCAATGAGGGCTTTTTCTTTCTCGTTGTTCTTCGTACCTGGGAGTGTATTATAGAACTGAATGCTGCTAGGCCTGAATTTGGATTTCTTTTCCTGCCCTGAGTTGGTCTCCTGACACGTTGCCCATTAAGCTGAAGCTTAGGGCAAACGTACCGCAATTAACCAAGTCTTCTTAAATTTCAATAACATTTACGCTCCTTATAACCAGTGTTGAGGATTTCCCTCACATATATATAGACACCCAAAAAGGAAAATAGTTACTTTTTTTATTCATTATTTTGTAAAAGAGTCTAAAAAAGTTAGAATAACTGCCTATATGGACGACACACCGTAGAAACAAATTCCACATACTAAGTAAGAAAATCCGTCTCTAAAGGTATACCTTTAAGGACGATAAAAATAAGCTTAGCGTTAACTAAGCTTATTTGAAAATGGCGATTTATTGGGATTATATGTTTTAATCTGCATTATACAAAACTCTATGAATACCGTCTTGTACTTTGTTGCTATGTCTCAAATCGAAATAGATAAGACTCAGTAAGACGGTGAATTAATACCAGTAGTACTGTAACAACAACTCGAAATTTATCCATCAGTAATTAGGTCCTTCTTGTGGAATAATTTCTCAAAATTTTACAGCCTTTCGATAATCGAACACGTTATACTTAGTAGACCTAAAGAGAATTTTCCATTATTTAGGAATGTAATATTAAAAGGAGTCTTCAATCCATGAAGGGAAAAAAATTAGTACCGCTTTTACTTGCTGGAATTGTTGCTGGTTCTATTATAGTAGCGACGACTACAACTGCGGAAAGAGTTATTGCCCAAACTCCGATGGAGGCAGCAACTGAGTACTTTGATGCTTACATTGCTAAGGATGCAGAGGGAATGATGTTCTATTCAAAAGATACAAACTATTTAGATGAGAAAAGTCGTGAAGAAGGATATGTAAAGGATTTAAAAACCAATCCTACTTCTGGGTATGAGACTGTAGAAAGTACACAAATCAACAGTAATGAAGTTCAACTTTATGTGGATCAAAAGTATGCAGGACAAGGGTACAAACAGTCGCCACCACTCCCATATAAAGTTTTTAAAAGCGAAAATGGATGGAAGGTTTTAGTATAACCTTTAGAGATCAACACAGTGACAGGTGAAGTCACTAAAGGTACGCCGATTCACCAATGGAAGTATACAGATAATTATTTTTTCTTTGCAAAAGTAAGGTGAGATTATGTACTGCATATGAGTTAAAAAATATAGTATTAGAGGAATTATTTTGGAGATAGGCACGGGTCTCGTACAAGTTGAGGATGAAGATCTCGCTCGGTCACTAGATCTCATTAATCACAGACCGCGAAAATGCTTGGGTTGGAGAACCGCTCACGAATCTTTCACAGAGGAGCTGTCGCACTTGGTTTGACAAACTGTCGAATATAAAAGATTAAGTCAAGAAAGTGATCGTTTATTTCGGGAGCTATGTGAATATGTTAAGCCAGTGGGGATCGCATGTCCCTCGCGGAGAATGATAAAGCAAAAAATGGGTAAGTTATATAAAGGAACATCATATTGAAGATAAACACATAAGGGAGGATTCTACGATGACACAGAACAATCAACCTCAGGACGAGGCGGAAATTCGCAACAAGCTGGATGAAGATGGGGATTCCTTGATGGAGAAAAAGAAGATTTTGAGCGGAGTGGACATTGAGCCGCAGGCGGATGAATGGGCCGCGAAGCCATCACCTGTTGCTTTTAATGAAGGAAATACTTCTTCGAAAAAATAAACAACATGAGCATCCTACGGGCTTGATGGAATGAAAATAAATGTAGCGAAGCAGGTACCCTTATGGTATCTGCTTTTTGGTTATATAATAATGTAAAATTCAGCAGACGAAAGAGTGATGGGGTTGATTACAGGTAAGAATAACATCAGAATGGCAGAAATGAGGGACTACCCTGGCGTGTCATTGTTGATGGATGAGCTGCACCAGATGCATGTTGAGGCACGGCCGGATCTATACAGAGCGTTAGAGACCAGAATGGAGGAAAAGGAGTTCACCGAACTGCTGGAAACGGACAAGCGTTACCTATATGTTGCCGAGTCTTCCGAAACGGGTTTGATTCTGGGTTACGGGAGTGCTCAGTTAAGTTTAATTCAGGATAACCCATTGATGGTGGATCGCAGGATGTTGTACATCCATGAACTTGTAGTGGATAACAAACATCGGGGGCAAGGAACAGGCAAACAGTTACTAGAAGCATTCATCGGGCTAGGGAGAGAACTTCAGGCACACAGCGTGGAATTATCCGTGTCGACGTTTAACTCTGGTGCACAGGCTTTCTATGAACAGATGGGTCTGGTTGTCCGCAGTAGCAGGATGGAGTATACCTTGTAAGATGCACCGCTCTATTTAATTAGGAAGGATTCATCCATTTTTATCAAAATATCAGAATACTCTTTAATACCCCCATGGGGTATGTTACTCTTAGAAAAGAACGAAAGAAAAGGGGTGTTCAGATGGAACATCAGAGCCATCCCGAGGAACCTATGCAATCCTCCATTTCAGATTCAACGGAAGCTTCGGTTACAGTTCAAGAAGCGGTATCCTGTCATACCGAGGGCAGTGATGGGAAGCATGTGCGCAAGAGTCACCATTCGCAGGAGATGAAGAGTAACTTGGTCTCTCGTTTGAACCGTGTGGAAGGTCAGATTCGCGGGATCAAAGGATTGATCGAAAAGGATACGTACTGTGATGATGTACTGACGCAGATTGCGGCGGCTCAGTCTGCTCTTAACTCGGTAGGCAAGCTTCTGCTTGAAGGTCATATGAAGAGCTGTATCGTTGAGCGTATTCAGGCTGGTGAACATGAGGTTGTGGATGAACTGCTGGTTACGATGCGGAAGTTAATGAAGTAAGGAAGTTAATGAAGTAAGCTGAATCAATTCAACTATTTAATTTATCATTTTAATATACCCCAAGGAGGAATTTACAATGTCTAATGTTACGTTGAACGTTACGGGAATGTCCTGCAATCACTGTGTGAAGTCGGTTGAAGAGGCCGTGAAGAATGCCGGTGCGAGTGGTAAGGTTGATCTGGCAGCGGGAACAGTAGCGGTGGAATATGATGAGCAGAAAGTGAACGTGGATCAGATCAAAGCTGCGATTGAAGATCAGGGATATGATGTAGTCTAACGGGATCACAGGCTTAAACCGAACATGCTCATGGGCACAAAGAGGGCAAACCCCTTTTCCCACGAGTCAGGTTTAAGCCTAATTTTCTGTCTGATATATACCCCTTAGGGGTATGTTCGAATGCAACATACAATAAATTGAATCGATATGAAAGGAGCTGACATGATGGATAACTCAACGAATAAACCGATGGATGGATCATCTGAACCCACCCCAATACCACCTATGGCAGAAGCACCAGGGCTGAAGGCAACACTGCACATCACGGGGATGACCTGTGCTGCCTGTTCGACGCGAGTGGAGAAGGGATTGTCCCGCATGGAAGGTGTGCATCAGGCCAATGTGAACCTTGCCATCGAACAGGCAACCGTATCTTATGATCCGAAGACAACTAACGTGAACGCGTTGCGGGATAAAGTAGAGGCGCTTGGCTACGGTACGTTGTCCGAATCGGTTGATCTGAACATCACCGGTATGACGTGTGCTGCCTGTTCTGCCCGGATTGAAAAAGGACTTTCCCGACTACCGGGGGTATCTCAGGCGAATGTGAATCTGGCGCTGGAAACAGGGCATATCGAATATGCCGCTGGTGCATTGAAACCTTCGGATATTACCGCCAAGATCAAGCAGATGGGCTACGGTGCTGAACTGCAATTGACGCAGGAAGAGACCACATCGGTTCGTGAACGTGAGCTGCAACGCAAAAAGTGGAAATGGATGATATCTGCGTTGTTATCGATTCCTTTGCTGTGGGCAATGGTGGGGCATTTCTCGTTCACATCCGGAATCTATGTCCCAGATCTGTTCATGAACCCTTGGTTCCAGCTGATTCTGGCAACGCCAGTACAGTTCGTGATTGGCTGGCAATTCTATGTGGGGGCGTACAAAGCCCTACGTAACCGCAGTGCTAATATGGACGTTCTCGTTGCATTGGGTACCAGCGCAGCGTTTTTCTACAGTCTGTATCTGACGCTATCCAGTGGGTACTTACCCTCTACGACGACGATGGATCACGGCGCAATGGGAACGAGCACAGCCGCCATGCCTTCGGTAGAACTCTATTATGAGACAAGTGCGATTCTAATTACGTTAATTTTACTGGGAAAATGGTTCGAAGCTGTGGCGAAAGGTCGCTCTTCACAGGCAATCAAAAGCCTGATTGAACTGGCTCCACGTGAAGCTCGTGTCATTCGTGATGGACAGGAAGTGATGGTTCCTGCCGCATATGTTGCGGTGGGTGATCTGATCCTGGTGAAGCCGGGGGACAGTATCCCGGTGGATGGTATCGTTGAAGAAGGGCAATCCTCAGTAGATGAATCCATGCTTAGCGGAGAAAGCCTCCCCGTGGATAAAAAGCCTGGAGATCCTGTTACAGGGGCAACGCTGAATAAGAATGGGGTATTACGTCTTCGTGCGACCCGAGTGGGCTCTGACACGGCTTTGTCCCAGATTATCAAAGTCGTTGAGCAAGCTCAGGGCTCCAAAGCACCGATCCAGCGGATTGCAGACGTCATATCAGGCATATTTGTTCCGATTGTTGTTGGCATAGCTGCGCTGACATTCTTGATCTGGTATCTGTTTGCAAGTCCGGGTGACTTCGCTGGTTCCCTTGAAAAAGCAATTGCCGTGCTAGTCATTGCCTGTCCATGTGCACTGGGGCTGGCAACGCCGACTTCTGTCATGGCTGGATCAGGACGTGCGGCTGAATATGGCATTCTGTTCAAGGGCGGTGAACATCTGGAGTCGGCACAACAGATTCAGACCGTGGTGCTTGACAAAACAGGTACAGTAACCCAGGGTAAACCGGTGCTTACCGATGTTACCACGGCTCCGAATTGGACGGAATCCGATCTGCTTGAGCGAGTGGGAGCGGCCGAACAGAGTTCCGAGCATCCACTGGCAGAGGCGATTGTTGCTGGTATCCGTGCCAAGGGTCTGAAGTTAACCCCAACAGAGAAGTTCGAGAACATACCGGGATACGGCGTGCGAGCTTCAGCAAAAGGGCAGGAAATTCTGGTCGGCACGCGGCGTTTGCTTGCAGATGCACAGGTGAATGTCTCTGAGGAAACCGTTCAGCAGATGAACCATCTGGAGGAACAAGGGCGTACAGCGATGCTGGTAGCGGTGGATGGTCAGTGGGCAGGGATCGTGGCGGTGGCTGACACCATCAAGGATACCTCTCGAGAAGCCATTGGTCGTCTTCAGGCGATGGGGATCGATGTTATCATGATCACGGGAGACAATGAGCGAACAGCTCGCGCTGTAGCAGAACAGGCAGGGATCGGTAAAGTGCTGGCTGAGGTACTGCCGGAGGGTAAAGCTGCGGAAGTGAAGAAACTTCAGGAGAGCGGCCTGAAAGTTGCAATGGTAGGTGACGGCATTAATGATGCTCCGGCACTCGCTACTGCTGATATTGGGATGGCCATCGGAACAGGAACGGATGTAGCGATGGAAGCGGCGGATATTACCTTGATGCGTGGTGATCTGAACAGCATTGCAGATGCGATTGAGATGAGCCGGCGCACGATGGGTAACATCAAACAAAACCTGTTCTGGGCGCTTGGTTACAACGTTATTGGTATTCCTATTGCGGCAGTTGGCTTCTTGGCTCCATGGCTGGCAGGGGCAGCGATGGCGTTCAGCTCCGTATCGGTTGTACTGAATTCCCTACGTCTGCAACGGATGAAGCTGAAGAGAAATAACTGACCGAACTTTGTTTGGAGATATATTCAACGGCTCATTGTCAATGAATTGAGGATGAATAAATGCGCGGTTCGCTGTGGCGGACCGTGTTTTTTGTTGAGAAAAATACAGTTGAGTCGCCAGAAAGTAACCTGAATCGTTGATATAGATGTTCTTTTCTACGGAGAAAGGATAGCATAATGCACGTTTGTGAAAATGGATCGATTGTATTCATGAATAAAGCTTTCATTTTCTGAATTTTTCAAAAATGAGTTGACAATATGGACATATTCACATAAAATTTAAACGATCGTTTGATTCAAACAACTGTTTAAATCAAATTAGAACTATTTGAGTAATGGAGGACACCTTTTATGTTACAGGCTTTACGTACATTGTTTAAAAAACCGCCAGTGATTGTAGGGATCGTAACAGCACTTATGTTCCAAGTGATCTTTAGCGTGATCTGGATGACCGCATATTCTGGAGTAAATGACCGTACGAAAGAATTGACGGTTGCGATTGTGAACGAAGACGGCGAAATGTCCAAAGGAATTGCGGATTCGCTCGCAGGAACACTGCCTTTTCATACCGTATCCAATCTGAGTGCGGCTGAAGCGTTGGATCAGCTGAATCATCACCAAGTACACATGGTGCTGGATATCCCGGCTGGATTTAACGAATTGCTTCAGACGGCTGGCTCAACTGCCGAGATTAAATACACCCTTAATGAAGCAAACCCGGTTACGATTAAAAGCATGATGCAAGGTGTATCCCAAAGTGTGACAAACACAATTAACAAACAAGCTACAGCACAAGGGGTACAGACGGTGTTAACCGCTTCAGGTGCGCCTGCCGATCAGGCTGCTGAAGCCGCGACAAACCTGGCTACCCGAGTGGAAGGAACGACAACGTCCATTAACCCGGTTAACGGGATGAATAATCAGATGGTGCCGATGATGATGGTACTGGCTTCCTATGTAGGTGCCATGATCATGGGGATGAACCTCCAGACAGCCATGGGCATGTTGTCATCTACCTATTCCCGATTGACTTTGTTTGGCGCGAGAGTAGTCATCAACGTGGGTTCTGCATTGGTCGTTTCCCTGCTGGGATCATCATTGATTGTGGCACTGGGCGGACAAATTGCACAGGGATTCGTTGCATTCTGGCTGTTCCAGGCGCTCTTCCTGTGCACGTTCATGTTCTTCTCCCAGTTCTTCCTGATCTGCTTCGGACCAGCAGGAAGTCTGTTCAACATCATCTCACTGTCCTTGCAACTGGTATCCTCCGGTGCAATGGTACCGCGTGAATTGCTGAACAGCTTCTATAGCGGCATTGGGCAGTACCTGCCTGCAACATACGCCGTTCAGGGGATTCTGAGCGTGCAGTTGGGAGGCCCAGGAGTTCAGTCTGCTGTAGGTTCCATCGTGATTGTACTGTTGGTTGCAGTTGCGTTGTCATTGGTCGTGACGTTGTTGAAAAAACAACGCATGCCAGCTATGGCTCCAAGCCCGGCTCAAGCGAACAACTAATACAGCAGATGTATACCATTGCTTCATAGATAGGACAAGCACCCCGATGATTTTCATCGGGGTGCTTGGTGTAATATAATAGACAGATACAGTACCTGGCTACAGCCCTTGAGCTGAAGCAGATGAAATGAACGGATAAGAGGGAGCGGGACGGAATGACTGAACCGGAATTGGATATAAAAACGAGGATATTGCTTGCAGCCAAGAAGCTTTTTGCACAGCAGGGGTATGACGGGACGAGTGTTCGTCAAATCTGTGATGAGGCGGGTGCGAACGTGTCACTGGTCTCATACCATTTTGGCGGCAAAGAGAAGGTATTCGAAGCCTTATTTGAGCATTTTTTCCCTGGGCATATGATGAACTCGCTGGCGGAAGAATCCATGTCCTCGCCTGTGGAAGGCATCCGACGAATTATTGGTGAAGTTGTGAAGTTCACGATGACGGATCGGGAGATGAGCGATATTGTGCAGCTTGAAATTACACTTCGTACACATCGCACAGCTACCGTATTTCGTTTTCTGGACCCCGTCTGGACCCGAGTTAAGGAACTTCTGCAAGAAGGAAAAGACCAGGGATTGTTTCAGATTGAGTCCGTAACTTATGCGATGCTTCAGGTGATGGGTGTGGCCTTGGCACACAAACGGGCCAAGAATTCACGATTTGGCTTTGATTATCAGGATATGAATACAGACGAGCTCGCTGAGCAGACAATTGAGTTCGTACTTCGAGGATTGGGAGTGAACAGCCATGAATGAAACCATTGAATTGATGATGAAGCACCGCTCTGTACGCAAATTCAAGCCAGACCCGGTGAGTGATGAGCAGCTTGCAGCCATCGTAGCGGCGGGTCAGATGGCTTCTTCTTCAAGTAGTGTACAAGCCTATACCGTGATTGCTGTGACTGACATAGAGCAGAAATCCAAGCTGGCTGAATTGGCAGGCAACCAGGCCTACGTCAATGAATGTCCGGTGTTTCTCGTATGGTGTGCTGATCTGTATCGGCTGAGTGATGCTGCGAAACGTCATCTTCCTGAGAAGGAATCGTATGCCGATTCAACAGAGAATTTCATGGTAGCCACAATTGATGCTGCACTGGCTTCCCAGAATGCCGCTCTTGCAGCGGAGTCACTAGGATTCGGAATCGTATATATCGGCGGGCTTCGTACCCGGATTGAGGAAGTAGCTGAGTTATTGGAATTGCCGGAAGGGGTTTATCCGGTGTATGGCATGTGCATTGGTGTTGCAGATCAGGAAACGGGAATTCGGCCGCGTCTGCCGCTGGATGCAGTCCTGCATCATAATCGTTATAATGCCGAGCAGAGCATCAAAGGTGTTGAGCTGTATGATGAGACAACGACGGCGTACATGAAAGAACGGACTAACGGTGAACGAACGACCCCATGGTCCGAACTGATGGCGAAGCGCCTGACTGAGCCGACAAGGTTGCAAGTGAGACCGTTCCTGGAAGGCAAAGGATTCTTGAAGCGTTAAGTTGAACTGAAGGTAGTTACACTTGCCACTCCGATGACAGAACAACCTTCCGATCGCTGTTATCCCCAGACTTTTTGATCCAATTTTTGTGAAGGTGAAAATCTAGTGATAGCGTATGCTTCCGAAGTAGCTTTCTTTCAGAAAGCTTTTAGGCGACCGCTCTGCTTCCTCAGGTTATTTCTGTCCTCTGCTTTCCTGTGTAAAAATTTAGTTCAACTGATATATATATGGTGAATTAGAAGTCAGTCGGTGGCGAAGCCGACTGGCTTCTTTGTGCTGAGCTGTAATGTGTTGTGCTGGCAGGGCAAGCGAGAGTACTTGCTGTTACCTGATTGTACTTAAGTTAAGCCGTAGAAACGCTTTGTGTTCTGATAAAAAAGACGGGCGGCCCGCTCGGTTCCCATGCCGGTGATCTCACTCCATGCCTGAATGACCTGTCTGGTCATGGCAGGGTGTGTCATTCGTCCCTGAAATGGTCCTTCGAAGGGCCAAGGTCCATCGGTCTCAGCCATCACTTGTTCCGATGGATATTGCCGGGCGAGTTCACGAATCTCTTCTTCGTAATGAATATCTGGCGTGAAAGAGATGAAATAACCGTTGTCCGCCATACGCCTTACGGTTTGGCGAGAACCTTTGAACCAGTGGAAATGAGCACGTCGGAACTGATTTTGCTCCAGCAAATCACAGACGATATCCGCATCTTCGTATACCGCATGAAGGACAAGTGGTTTGTTGTGCTTTTTGGCGAGCTGGATGAAACGTTCAAGCAACTCGATATACCCGCTCTGATCGAAGCGCTGCCCTGCCTGCTCCGCTTCCTGACGGTTGTAATAGGGAAGACCGATCTCTCCGATGGCTATAGCTTGTCCGATATGCTCTTCGATCCATTGGAAGAACAGATTCATTTCTGCAACGGACGGCAGTTCCTGTTCTGGATGGAAACCGAAGGCTGGATAGATGTTCCGTGGATGTTGTTTTGCAAGCTCCAGATTGGCCTGGGCAGAAGCGAGATTCATGGACACGGCGATGACTGCCTCGACTTGTTGAGACGGGAAAGATAACAGCATCTCGCGTTGTTCGTCAGGGGTATACTGATCGAAGTGAATATGAGCATCAATTAATGGTGCAAAAGCTTGAGAATGCACGAGGGAATTCCTCCTTGTGGTCATTTATATTCTAACTATGTTACGCAGAATTTCTTGTGGTGGATCACCCATTAAAGGAAAATAATAACTTAAAAACCCGCGCTATTATGATAGGCGGGCTTTCTGCTGTTCTTCTCTCATCCACTGTGCAATCTGCCGTTTACGCTCCAGAAAAGCAGATTCCTCCGTAATTTCTTCTCGTCTTGGGCGATCAAAAGGAACATGTACCTCGTGCAACACCGTTGCAGGTCGGTTGGATAATACATAGACCCGATCCGCTAGCAGCAATGCTTCTTCGATATTATGGGTGATGAACAGCACCGAGCGGCGGTTCTGTTCCCAGATATCGAGCAGCCAGCGCTGCATGTCGCTGCGTGTCAGTGCATCCAGCGCGCTGAAAGGTTCGTCCAGCAGCATGAGTTCCTGCGGACTGAGCAGGGCGCGCAAAAATGCCGCACGCTGCTGCATTCCGCCCGACAGCATATGAGGATAGGCTTGCTCGAACCCGGCAAGACCCACGCTGCTTAACCACTTACGAGCTTCTGCAAGTGCTTCGTTCCGAGGGGGAGCGCTTGAAGCTACTTCTCCAGCAAGCAGTACATTATCTTCAATGGTACGCCAAGGGAAAAGGGCGGGCTGTTGGGGCATATAACTTATCTTGCCACGCTGTCCCGTTACATTCTGACCGTTCATAAGCACTTGGCCTTCCTGTGGCTTCAGCAGACCGCCGATGATATGGAACAGAGTGCTTTTGCCACAGCCAGAAGGTCCAACGATAGCAACAAACTCGCCTTGCTCCACAGTCAGGGACAGGCCGTTCAGAACCGGTAGCTTGCTGCGCCGTTCACGGAATGATGCATGAACATTAACAACGTCCAGTGCAGGTGGAACCGGAGCAGGAGTCGTGTTGGCAGGTCGATCAGGCGTAGCCGAGTTAAACTTTTCACCGTGCGTTGGCTCTATTACACTTGCTCCTCGTCCAGGCTGGACTTGTTCATCCTGTTGCCGATTCATATGGTCATCACTTCCTATATACAGATTACATGCTTTACTACCGCTTCTGTGGCCGCCAGCGCACGAGCAGCCTCTCCAGCAGTGCAATGAGCAGGAAGAGCAGCAAGCTGAGCGCGACAATAATCATAATCGCCACGAATAAACGATCGGTGCGATAAGCTGACTTTTGCAGCATCATATAATAACCAATACCCTTGTCTGCGCCAATCCATTCGGCGATGATGGCTCCCATCACACTATAGGTAGCGGCGATTTTGACACCGGAGAACACGGATGGCAGCGCATGGGGAAGCTCCAGCTTCCAGAAGATATGATGACGTTTCGCACCAGCCATGCGCATATAGTTCATCATCGCTGCATCTGTACGGGTCAAGCCGTCCATGGCCGCCACTGCGACGGGGAAGAAACAGACCAGGATGATGGTAATCAGCTTGGGCAACAGTCCGAATCCGAACCAGATTAACAGGAGCGGCGCGAGCGCGATGGTCGGGATATTTTGACTAAGAATAAGTAGAGGGTACAGGGCTGACTTGAGAAAAGGGACCAAATGCAGCACCATCGCAATCAGTAATCCAACCGCTGTTCCAGCGGCGAATCCGATAAGCGTTAACTGAATGGTTGCGGAAGCGTGCATGCCAAGCCGTTCGGCCTGAGTTGCTGCTTCGCGGGCGATATCGGACGGTGCAGGCAGCATCCATTTCTCAATATGGAAGAGGGAGACGGCTCCCTGCCATATCGCTATAAAGAGAATAACCGCCACAATGGGCGGCCATACACTTTTGAAATAGGCATGCATTAGCGATACTTCTCCGTCAGGGTATCCATGCTGAAGCCAGTAGGGCTATGGGCGATTTTGATCTGGGAGATGATGCTTGGGCTGCCAGCCTCCACGAGTACCTCGTGCATCTTGCGGACAACCTCCAGCAGTTCCTCCAGTTCCCCCTCCATCGTGGTGTCGAGTGCGTTCACCTGATATTTCAGGCCGGATTGCTGAATAACTTCAATGGCGCGATCTACGTAAGGATAAGAGTTCTCGCCATTTGGCGTTTTCGGAATAACCTGAATGCTAAGTAATGTGCTTGCCATGAGAGATCACGGCTCCTTTCGTGATATATAAAATGAACTAATAACTGTTACACTTAGCACTTCGATGACAGAATAACCTTCCAATCGCTGTTATCCCCAGATTTTTTGATTCCCTTTCTCTAAAGGGAAAATCCGGTGATAGCGTATGCTTCCGATGAAGCTTTCTTTCAGAAAGCTTTTAGGCGACCGCTTCGCTTTTTCACGTTATTTCTGTCCTCTCCGTCCTCGTGTAAATATTAAGTTCGTTTTATATGAGAAATTTTATTGGGGTAAAAACTCGTTTGTATATGCCTTGCTCACATCGATCTGTTCATCCAGCAGTTTTTTGCTAAACATCCAGTCGGTGTAGTTCTGCCACACTTCCTGTTTCTGTTCCCCCCAGCGAGGGGCGTCATCCGTGTACTTCGGACTGAGCCACTTCTGGCTTGCCAGTACCAATTCCTTGTCCAGATCCGGTACGGCCTTGATCAGAATGTTGGCTGCGTCTTCGGGATGATCAATCGCATATTGATACCCTTCGGAAGTGGCTTTCAAGAATGCTTTCACCAGCTCAGGATCGTTTTGGATCGTCTGCTCGTTCGTTACGAGGACAGGTGTGTAGTAATCTAGTGCTTCTGAATAATCCTTTACATATAACATGTCGATCGGTTCCCCGCGCAGTTCGGCTTCAATACCTGTCCAAGCGTAGAAAATCCACGCGAAATCAATGTCCCGTTTCACTGCGGTGAAAAAGTCGGCATCACCCATGTTAATGTTTTTCACTTTCGATACATCGGCTCCGTCGCCTTCCATAATGGATTGCATCACGGCTTCTTCCACAGGGGAACCCCAACCGCCATAGGTTTTACCTTCAAAATCTTTCGGTGATTTGATATTCCGATCCGCCGGAGCAGCGAACCCGGATGTATTATGCTGAATAACTGCTGCGATGGAGACCAATGGAACACCCTGTGTGCGGGCTTGAGTTACACTCTCCTGATAACTTACGCCAAAAGGCACTTCATTGGAGGCAACCATCGTATCTGCGCCACCGGCACCTGGTTGTACAATCTCCACGTTCAAGCCTTCGGCCTTGTAAAAACCTTGATCTACAGCCGCATACAGGCCGGTATGATTCGTATTTGGTGTCCAATCGAGCACCACTTTAATATCTTTGAGGGCGGCAGTGTCACCTTCGTTGCTGCTTTCCGTATTTGTGTTGCCGTTCTGCCCAGCTGGGGCAGCTTCTTTGCCACCACATGCGGCTACAGTCACCATAAGCACGCATAAGAGCAACAATCCCATCGTTTTACGCCATTTCATTTGTGGTTCTCTCCTTCGGTATGTCCGGCCGATTGGCACGGGGTACTCCTTGGCTTCATATCCAATCATCTTGCATAAATCGACAGATTTATACCAGTTGAGATCTGGATAACGTCACTTTTTTTAGCTCTCTGGCTATATAAAAGAACATTAAAAAAGCGCCCCGTATTCCGGGACGCGTGCAGGCGTTAGAGAGGTGGCGTTCAGCCATAGGGCTGTGCCATTTCGATATACTCCGATTCCTACGCTGGCATGATCCAGATCAGGTCTAAGGGTTAGTATCTTGGTGGGATACACTCTCAGCCGGCCAATTCCGACTCCCCTGGGAAACTATGAAGTTACGGGCATTACTAGGTGTAATTATAGGCCAGCGGGTGGAACGTGTCCAGTCAGGAACTGGATGGGGACACGTATGAACTTATCAAACAGGTCGTTATACATATGTATATCAGCCTGTTTAGATGTGTTATTTTCAATAATTATCGTGGCGAATCATATAAGGCAATCTGGCTGAGTGCAAAAGCATCGGATAGTGGGCCATAGCCTAAGTGCTGAAGATCTGGAAGGCTCCCCACAAATACTTGGATCAAATCCGATGTTTGATATCTCGTCGCATCAGGGCTGCTTTCCCTATTTCAGCGATCAGCTTTTGATCGTTTGACCTTGCCCGGAGACGCTAGCTTCATTTAAACAACATAATTTAGATACAAAAGGAGATAGTACTGCTATACAAATAATTACTTTTTACATAAAAATGGGGGCGTACTGAATGATCCTTAAAACCATATTCGCAATTATTCTGTCCTATTGTGTCTACGTTTTTTTCACAGCTTACCTTTTATTTTTGGTTCCGTCTCCATCTACTATTGAAAATACGGATATGCAAAAATTGTTAACAGCAGGAAGTACGACAGATCGCGTACTGCTCTTGGAGGACGGCTTTCAATCCGGTCAGGTGAGAATCCAGACCATTCGAGAGGCGAAAACAAGCATCGACCTGGCTTATTACTCCATCCAAAAAGGAAAAACATCTCAACTCTTTTTTGCTGCTTTATTCGATGCGGCTGATCGGGGTGTTCATGTTCGAATCATTTTAGACGGGATTTTTCACAACATGCGCGGAGAATTGCGTGATATTCCAGATGCCATTGCAGCTCACCCCAATGTGGAGTTAAGGTATTATGAACCACTCAACATAGTTATGCCATGGACATGGCATAACCGTCTGCATGACAAGATCTTTCTTGTCGACAACACATATGGCATCATTGGCGGCCAAAATATTGGTGATAGATACATGGCATTGCAACCCAAAAAAGACTATGTATTCGATCGGGATGTCCTTGTTTACAATCCAAACCATAATAAAAACAGCACGGTTGTTGAAATGAAAAAATATATAGATCGGTTATGGGAACATCCATTCACCAAACCAGAAAAACATGCCAAACGTCAGCATCATACAAAGGGGTTACAAGAGCTGGCTCAGCTGGCTGAGTTATATAAAAAAGCTCAGGCTGAGAGCGATCCTTTTGTTAAAGTGTTGCCGAAGGAATGGGCTCAAGGGGCTCTTCGTTCCGACCACGTCGCTTTCATTCACAATCCAATCCAGAGGCTGTATAAAGACCCGACCATGTGGAGAGCATTTGTTCATTTCGCCAATCAAGCAAAGTCGAAAGTGTACCTTCAGACGCCATATGCCATTCCTACCAAGAAAATGAAGAAAGCCGTACATCTGTCGATGAATCCAAAAGCAGAATGGGTCATGTTAACCAATTCAATCCAGCAGACCCCTAACCCTTTGGCTTTCGCGGGATACTTAAGCTCTAAGAAACGGTTGCTTGATACCAATCTGGCCATTTATGAATACCAAGGCCCTTATTCCATACACGGCAAATCATTTGTCATGGATGATTACCTCAGCATGGTTGGTTCGTATAACCTTGATCCCAGATCCGCCTTTCTAAATACCGAATCTGCTGTGGTCATTTCTGGTTCTGCATTCGCCAACGAACTAACAGGGGCTATGGATATCAAACGTACACTTAGTACACGTGTGAATAAAGGTGAGCAACTAGCAGAATCTACGAATCAGAAAGGCTCTGTTTTCAAACGAATGGCAATCACAGCTTTATCCAAACTGTCTTTTCTCTGGAGATTTCTGTTGTAGGAAAGAACCAGCTATTAGATATAGCTACTTCCATAAATTTTAATTTGGAAAAATCAGATTTGTTCACAGAATGTTCACTTATGTGGAGGGTTTCCTCATCTCTATAATTACGAAGGTAAACAGAGAGGATGAGAGAATTGCCAACAAGCAAGAAGGAACAAATTATTTTCGGATTAATGATGTGTACAGGAATGGTTGTCGTCATGATGACATTCAATTTATGGCATAGTGGGTTACTCGGTAAGATGTCCCCGCTTGAGATACTGCTTCAATTCATATTATGTTTTGTCATCGCGTTTGTGGTAGAGTCCTTCATTGTCGGACCTATAGCGAGAAAGATTGCTTTTTCCTTACCCTTTGACAAGTCCAACAAAATTCTGGGTGTACTCGCCATGTCATTTTTTATGGTGATTGGCATGGTTCTGATCATGTCCTTGTATGGGATGGTTTCAGCATATCTCGCTGATCAATTAAGTGGGTCATCCGTATTCCGTACGTATCTCCATACCATTGCTCGTAACTTCAGCCTGGCGCTGCCATATCAATTGATCATTTTGGGACCCCTCGTCCGATATGTATTCGGTAAATTCATCAAAGGCAATGGCCCTGTAGTGCCTGTCGTTAACAAAAGTGTTTGATTCGGTTGGCCATAAGTATTTCCTGGGCAATCTTGTGCAAATGAATAGAGCGAATTCTTTCCCTTGATTTAAGGTGATCAGAGGCAAAGATGGGGCACTTGCCGCCATGATTACAGCGCTAACGAATCGAGAACATCTTATTAGGCCAGTTTTTAGGGAATAAAAAATCTAACGAATCTCAGCGGCGTTATTATGCTAAAAAACTGCAACGAGACCTTGAATTTGAGATAATTATCTATAATAACGTGTGTTAGATTTGTTAGAACAGAGTAACGCTACAAAAAAATGTCCACCGTCAGGTCATGACAGTAGACATCTCGATTTTTTTAATAGGTATTTCTAATCCTCAGGACTGGATCAACACAGAACTGTTAAGTCGCAGAATTCGCTATATGTTTGTTCTGCCATTGATACGTGATTACGCTAATGACAAGCAGGCCAACTGCAAAGATGGCAAGCATCCATGCAGACTGATTAACCGCCAGATGATCAAGACTCCATCCCGTAGTCAAAGGCAGAATGGCACCGCCAACTCCACCTGAGGCAATCAAAATACTGGGTGTGGATTCTTCTGTTCCGGGCAGCAGTTTACTGGCGAAGACAAGGGCAATGGAGAAAATGCCTGACATCGCAAGCCCAAGCAGCAAGATGATGAGAAACGCAGACCAGATTTGGTTTGTAAATGGAAATGCCATTAACAAAAGAACAGATGCAAGACAACTGTACAGAACATAGACGCGGTATTGGAATTTCTCTGCGATATATCCGGCGAAGAGTCGTCCCACGGACATGGCAATCCAGAAACAGGTGACACTAAGCGCTGCTCCGGCTTCCTTCATGTTCATTTTCTCAATCAGGATCGCCGGCATGAAGTTCGCAAGACTCATTTCTGTGCCAACATAGAGGAAGAAGAACAGGACGAATAATACCAGAAGAGTCCTGTTACGGCCACGATAGGTTGGACTGGATGTACTTGCAGATGCGGGATGCATCTCACCCGATGTTCCAGCAGAGTGCGTATTTACGGAAGCATGATTTGAACTCTGTCGCTCCAGAAACTTATCGAGTTCACCGAATGATCCTTTTGCCCAGAAAACAAAGGTCAGCGCTGCGCAGATCGCAACAACGAGAAAGGAGAGACGCCAGTATCCGGCAGCAATGAGACCGCTGGCAACGAGCGGCATGACCATCGCCCCGATTCCGAATAACACTTCCAGTCGACTCATGGCAACGGCTGTATTGTCTTTGATTGCCGCAATGATAATGGTGCCAATAACAGCTTCAACCATTCCGAATCCAAAGCCGGCAGCGGGTGCAATGACGAACATCCAGCCCCATGATGGCAGCAGCATATAGGATAATTCTGCAATACAGAGCAACGCTGTGGCGATTAACAGGCCTCCCCGTTTACCAAAGCGTCTGTTCAGCCATGGAGATAACAATACACCACCCAGGAATCCGGCAAATTGAGCAAAGATCAGCGTTCCGCCTTGGCTATAATCTTTGCCATAATGTTCAAGTGCAACCGGCAGAATGGAACCGAGCACAACGTGGGCAAGTCCAATCAGGAAATAGGATAGACATCCGATCCAAAGTAATTTTTTCATAAAGAACTCCTTCTACTTATCTACATAAATTGAGGATCACAATAAAGCGCAATCTTGAAGACAAAGTCTATCATAACAGGACATGTTAAGTTGTGCCATGAATTCCTGATCGATACAGAAGGTTGCAATTAGGTCCGGCGTTCGTATATACTGAGACCAACAATTACAGATCGGACCATGCCGTTGAAGAGCATCCAACTCGGAGGCGTTTTCGCCAGGGGAGCGATATTTCCCCAAGTTAACCGGAACCGCCCGTTATCGCGGACCAAGAGGCTGGAAGCAGGATATCCTGATTCAGCAAGTTGGGTGGCACCGCGAGCAGAGCGCTCCTCGTCCCAAGGGATGAGGGCGCTCTTTGTATTTTTACAGCCAAAGGAGACGGTGACCATGTTGGAAATGAAATGGATTCGGGCACATGCAGAAGAGGTTCAGACCGCAGCAGACGGAAAAAAAATCAAGATCAACATTCGCACATTGTTAGAGCGGGATGAAGAACGTAGAGCACTTTTGCAGGAAATTGAAGAAGGTCGCAGGTTGCGCAATACGTTATCTGCTGATATTGGCAAGCTAATGCAAGCCGGGAATCGGGAACAGGCTGAAGGATTGCGGGCTCAGGTGAAACAGATCAATGAACAGTTGGAACAGGTGGAAGCGAAGCTTGCCCCTGTGCAGGAGGAAGTAACCAAGCTGCAATGGCTGGTACCCAATATCGTATCACCGGATACCCCCAATGGCTCGTCGGATGCAGATAATGTAGAACTGCGACGTGTGGGAGAGGTGCCAACGTTCGAGTATAACACCAAAGATCACGTGGAACTTGGGGAGTTGCATGATCTCATCGATATTCCTCGTGGAGTTAAGATTGGCGGTACACGAAGTTATGTATTAAAAGGAGCTGGCTTGTTATTACATCGGGCAGTACAGCAACTTGCGCTGGATCTGTTGCTGAAGCATGGGTTTACACCGATGGAGGTACCTCTGATGGTCAGGGAGGATGCACTGGTGAACACCGGATTCTTCCCAACCGGTCGAGATCAGGTCTATGAACTTGAAGGGGAGAACAAGTGGCTGGTGGGAACTTCTGAAGTGCCGCTGGTCTCGTATTATGCGGATGAGATTGTTGATGTTCAAGAGCCTGTGAAGCTGGCCGCGGTATCGACGTGTTTCCGCAGTGAAGTTGGCTCCGGCGGACGGGATGTACGCGGATTATACCGTGTGCACCAATTTGCCAAAGTTGAGCAGGTCATTCTCTGTGCTCCTGAGGCGGAAGAATCGGAACGCATGCTGCAAGAGATTACAGGACACGCCGAAGAATTGCTGCAATTACTGGAACTGCCGTATCGTGTTGTCGCTGTATGTACCGGAGATATGTCGCAGAAAACGTATAAACAATATGACATCGAGACCTGGATGCCAAGTCGCGGTGCATATGGAGAAACCCATTCGTCGTCGAACCTGCATGATTTTCAAGCTCGCCGTTCGAATATTCGGTGCATGGATGCCGAAGGCAAGTTGGCCTATTGTCACACGCTGAATAATACGGCGGTGGCATCGCCGCGTATCCTGATTCCGTTGCTTGAGAATCATCAGCAGGAGGATGGAAGCATTCACATTCCGGCAGCCCTGCGGCCCTATATGGGCGGGGCCGAGAGCTTGATTTTGCCAGAGCAGGATGAAGTGAAGTAGAGAGGTTAGGTAACGCTCTAGGAAGTGAAGAATTAGCAAAGGAACCCCTTGACAGGGGGTCCTTCTAATTAAACATATGATCTGTTACCCATTGGTACTCTTGTTCAAGTCGAACTGCCAATTTGGGATCTTCTTCGGCTGCAACTTTTCTCATGTATGTTAAATCAATCGTATCAAATTGACTGTAAATCAGGTAACGTGCCCACTCCAAGCTTCGGGCATCTGTCCAGTACTCGGAGGCTCTCAATCGATCTAAAATAAGGTCGTCTATTCCAATTACGTAACAGTAGCCTTCAGGTGTTAATAATTTGATAATCTTGTCTTTTGAACCTTCCAGTGTATCAGAAGGTATTTCGATAGGGATGTCCATTTCGGAGACATAATAATGTCTTCCTTCGTGAACGAAACCCAGATGATCAAATAAACTTCGGGCCAAATCATCTCTAATCATGACCAGATCAACATCAGCTGTCTTGTAACTTCCAGAAGTGTATAGTTCAACAGCATGTCCTCCAACAATAATGGCTGGATCTGCATCTAATTCATCAAGAATAGGAGTAATAATACCCATCACATAGAACTCTTTTAAATCACTTTTGGTCACATCAGCTGCAAGTTCCTTCAATTTTTGTTTAGCCCATTTAATTCTTTCCTGCATTTCTGGTGTTTGAATACGTTCCATGGTTCACCTATATTCTTTAACGCAGCTTCCATTCACGCTCGTTAATGATTTCAATTTGTCCAGATTCAAGGGCTTTTTTGAAACGATTGCGGGCTGTTTTCATCAATAGAACCATTTCGTCTTCAGGACGAATCTTGGTGGATGTCGAAGTGACGATAGCTTTCATACGTTTACGGTTATTTTTAGGTGAAACCATATCAAGCAAATTCTTTTCGATCATACATATCCCACCCCATTTTTTAGGTTTATTAAAACAGTATTACGCGACCTTCCCATATTATACAATGAAAATCATGAATTGTTCCAAGACTCCCACTTATGTTATTCAACTTTATGCAATTCGTATCCGATATAATATAATAGAAGTAAAATATTGGATTATGGGAGATGGATATTGAAATGAATAGAATCAAACTGGCGCTTCGAGGCACACTTGCTCTAATGATTGCATTGACCGTACTGGTCCCTTCGTTGGCTTTGGCGGCTACCGGAGATGTGACATCGATTGAAATAACCAATAACAGCCCGCAGAAAATGAGTGTCTCCGAAACAGCTGTGCTTCAGGTGATGGCAACGGTAGAAGGTTTTGATAACAAGCAGGATGTTACCCAAGGCGTGACTTGGTCCACCAGTAATGCAGCAGTCGCGACGATGGTGAAAGGCAAAGTCAAGGCTGTGGCCGCGGGCGAAGCAACGATTTTTGCAGAAGTAGACGGGGCTAAAGCCCAATTGGTTGTGCAAGTGCAGGAGAAGATCAAAAGCATCAAAGCTTCACCGAAATCCTACAGTTTTGTTAAAGGCAGTGAAAGCACCCTTCCGAAAGTAAGCATTACACGTGCGAATGGTAAGGAAGAGGATGTGACGTCTGAGATTGTGTGGTCCGTATCCACTTCTTCGGCTGTCCTGGAAAACGGTAAAATCAAAGGTGTTACGCCCGGCAGAGTATTGCTGCAAGGCAAGTATGGATCAACGATTGTGAAAGTCCCGGTTGCTGTGACGGACGAGATTACCAAAGTTGAGGTCACTCCTGCCACAATGCAGCTGAACATCAAGAAGTCCAAGGCGTTGAAGGTCATCGGCACCTACGCGAATGGCAAAACCATTAACCTTTCGAAACAAGTGATATGGACCTCTTCCAACACAAATGTAGCTATCGTGAAAAATGGAGCCGTTAAGACGCTGACCGAGGGACAAGCCACCTTGACAGGAACTTATCAAAATCAGACAATAAAGGCAGAGGTTACCGTTGTACCTTTGCTCAAAAAGCTGATTACTGGCCAGAAAAAACTGGTTTTGTCCCCACAGGGAAGTACAACGCTGAGTGTGATGGCCCAGTATGATACGGGTAAAACCACTGTTGTGACGAACAGCGCGGTGTGGAGCAGCACAAAGCCGGGCGTAGCGACAGTAACAAATGGCAAAATCGTGGCTGTAGGCAAAGGGAAAACGTCCATCACGGCCAAGTGGGGCAACAAAAAAGTGACGATCCCTGTTACGGTAAAATAAATCTTCATATAATGAAGCATCTTGCATGAATCAAAAATTAGTTTCAGTACATGACACGTTAAAATCATCAAGGTAACAGACAACCAAGGGGCGTAGACATACGCTCCTTTTTTGGATATATAGAAATATGTATCTGAAATGCCTTCTGCTTTAACAACTATATAAGGGGATTGGATGAATATGAAAGCTTCGATTATAAGCTCAGACGCTAACTCTAGTGATCTGACTTACCTGAAATATCTTCTTTTATCCCTAAGTTCCACACTTACATTTCAACGGAGCACTACGATTGAGCGCATGAAGCAAAGCACCTATGAAAAATACAGAGAAGGTTACCATTTAAAATGTAATGGTGAAGAGGAGGTACCTGAATGAAAGATTCAATGCAACCAGAGAACTGGCCTGCCTGGGCGACAGAGTCGGTAGAGATTGCTCCGGCCAACCCCAATTGGGACGCACAGGCTCAGGAAGAAATCAAGCAACTCAAACGTCTTCTACAGCAGTATAATATCCATTCATTCGAACATATCGGAAGCACGTCCATTCCCGGGTTACCCGCCAAACCCATTATTGATCTGATGGCAGAGGTACAGTCATGGGACGACATGAATCTGATTGCGGATCAGCTGAATCCGTTAGGCTGGAACTATGTTCCGCCTGAATTGGATGGACGGGAGTACAGACGATTCTGGGTCAGGGTTAAGGATGGCAAGAGAGCTGTACACCTTCATCTTATGCGCCTGGGAGAAGAACGCTGGGATCGTCAAATTCGGTTTCGGGATGTGCTGAGAAGACGACCAGATCTGGTGGAAGCTTACGCCGTCCTGAAGACAAAGCTTGCTGATGAGAACAAGGAAGATAGGGAATCGTATACCGCTGCCAAAACGCAATTTATTTTACAAGTGCTTGATGAAGGCGTGTGATTGATTGAAAAGCGTAATTATCAAAGACAGGCTGATCTATTTCTTCGCAGTCATGATGACCATGGCGGCAGGACTCGCATCCAGACACTTTCGTGAACGATTGCCGGGTTGGGTGCATGAACATTTCGGGGATGCATGTTGGGCGGGCATGATTTATTTCGGAGTACGCATGGTGTGGCCTCATCGCAGCTTGGTATGGGCGATGTGTTTGAGCTGTGTATTCAGCTGGATGATTGAGTTCTCACAGTTGATTCAGACGCCTTGGCTGATTGAGATACGTTCAACCGTATTAGGTGCTCTTATTTTGGGACATGGTTTTCTGGTAATTGATCTGATTCGATATACGGTCGGTATTCTGTGCATGGTTGTGATAGATCGTTATTTCCTGAGAAATAAGATGGCTGGATCATGAACTCAAGTGAATCATGGAGGGGTGCTGTATGAATGTAGAAAAACTTTTTGACGAATCGCCCGAATTCGAAACACAGCGGTTAAAGCTGAGGCGGCTTGCGATGGATGATCTCGATGAATATTATGCATTTGCCTCTGATCCGCGAGTGAGTCAGCAAAGCTTGTGGAAATGCCATGAGACGTTGGAGGATTCAATTCAATATATTCAGCGGGTACTGGATAATTATGAACAGAAAACGGTACATATCTGGGCTTTTATTTTGAAGGAAACAGGGACCTTGATCGGCAGGGGTGGCGTCTTTCATCTCAACGAACCCATGCAGAGTGCCGAATTAGGGTACGCGATAGCCAGTAGTCAATGGGGTAAGGGCCTCGCAGCAGAAGCGATGCAACCCATCGTGAATTATTGCTTTGGGGAACTGGACTGCAATCGGCTGGAAGGGAAATGTAATGCAGGCAACATAGGCTCTGCACGCGTAATGGAGAAGCTGGGCATGTCGTACGAAGGTTTGCTACGCAAACAGTTGAAGATCAAAGGTGTATTTACGGATCAAAAATTGTACTCCCGTATCCGGGATGATCTATAATACTTCCAATGACACATAGGGTACATCGCAGAAATTGAAGGAGGCGGAACCATGATCTATAGTATTATTTCCCGTTCGTTGTGGGAGCAAGTGTCAAAGGGGAGTGAGTATGCACCAGATAGCCTGGAGACGGACGGATTCATTCATTGCTCCACCAAGGAACAGATCCCATGGGTAGCCGGACAATATTATGCAGGCCGCACGGATCTGTTATTACTCAGTATTGATGAGAAGGCGTTAAAGCCGGAACTGGTATATGAGGATCTCTATGAATTGAATGAACTATTTCCACATATCTATGGAGAACTCAATCTGGATGCGGTTCGTAAAGCCATTCCATTTGAACCGAATGCAGACGGCACATTCTCATTTCCTGAATAAATAACATGTGACGCTTCTGTTTGAACATGATCCATGGACAACATGCTTTTCCGAAGGGTGGTTAACGGATGGATATGAATCAAGTTTTTCTGGAGACAGCGGAGAAGCAATTCTTGTATTACAAGCAGCTCGGGGAAAAAGCCATGGCACAACTGGAGTTCGAGCAATTGTTTCAATCCTGGAATGAAGACGCGAACAGCATTGCGGTAATCGTAAAACATCCATGGGGCAATATGCTGTCCCGTTGGACGGATGTACTGACAACAGATGGTGAGAAACCATGGCGTGAGCGGGATGCCGAATTCGTGAATGATATTTCTTCCCGGGAAGAGTTGCTCTCCAAATGGGAGGAAGGCTGGAATTGTCTACTCGAATCCATTCGTTCATTTACCCCGGAACAATTGTCTCATATCATATATATTCGGAATGAAGGTCATACCGTCATGGAGGCCATTATTCGGCAATTGGCGCATTATCCGTATCATGTCGGGCAGATTGTATTTGCAGCGAAAATGCTTAAAGAAACAGCCTGGGACAGTCTCTCGATTCCGAGAAATGGGTCAGATCAATATAACGGCGGCAAATTTGCCAAACCGAAGGCACGCAAACATTTTACAGAAGATGAACTTCATATAGAAAAAGGTGAGGAACAACAATGACTCAAATTGCATTGATTCGCCATGGAAGCACAGCGTGGAATAAGGAAAAACGTTCGCAGGGTCAGACGGATAATCCGCTGGATCAGGATGGCAGGGAACAGGCGGTATTACTTGCTGCGAGACTGGCCGAAGAATCCTGGGATGCCATCTATGCAAGTGACTTGGAACGTGCAAGTGAGACGGCTCGCATCATTGGTGATCGATTGGGCATCCAGGAGATTCATCTGGACTCTAGACTTCGCGAGATGGGCGGAGGACAGGTCGAAGGAACAACGGAAGAGGAACGGTTAGCCAAGTGGGGAGCGGACTGGAGTACTCTCGATCTGGGACGTGAGCTTGCAGATGCAGGGACTGTTCGAGGCAGTGCGGTGCTTGAAGATATTGTACAGCAGCACCCCGATGGAAGAGTGATCGTTGTCAGTCACGGAGCCGTTCTACGGAATACACTGCGAGGTCTGGTGCCTGAACTGGATATCAGCGTGAAGCTGTCCAACACATCCATTACCCGGATTGCCAAGAAAGATGATACGTGGCAATGCGAGCTGTACAATTGCAGCGTGCATTTGGATTCGCCTAAGGAGTCTTAATAGATGGATGCTCTGACGTTAAAACAAAAATTACATCATATTCAGTCGTCTAATCATTCCATTGATCACGAGAAACAGCCTTACGAATTGTCACTGCATATGATGAAGCATATTGGCAGTACTGACCCTGTCCTGCGGGATGAATTGATCTATGTTACGTTTGCAACCTGGATTGGACAGGGTGTATTTTCGGATGAGCAGCTAAGGCATGTGTTACAGTTGGCGCTGGACGATCAGCACCTGTTCTATGGGATCGGAGAGCAGGGAACGGATAGTGTGTTTACGCGGACGTTCTCCGTATTATTACTGCCTCCAATTCTGAATGTGGATCGTCAGCGACCTTTCCTGGACAAAGAGGATATCGCAGGGATTCATCATCGGTTGACTACATATCTGGAACGTGAAAAAGATGTTCGCGGCTACGCCGATAACAAGGGCTGGGCACATGCCCCCGCACATGCGGCGGATGCGGTTGAAGACTTGGCACAATCGCCATATCTGGAGCGAACAGATCTGCTGGAACTTCTGCATGCACTCGCTGTAAAAATAACGGAATCAAGTGTGGTTTACATCCATGATGAAGATCAGCGAATAGCGCATGCTGTGATTACCATTCTGCGTCGCAATCTGTTGGAGCCCAAGGATATTACGGCGTGGATCGATTCCCTCCATCAAGGAGACCAGGCGGTGAACAAATCACTTCTGGAAACCAGTCATAGGAACCTGAATGTGCGTCTATTTTTGCAGACACTGTATCTTGCGATACGTACAGAGGAAGATGAGCCGTTTCCGGCGGTTCGTTCACTGGTATTGCAGGCATTGGAGAGAGAAAAGTAACGGGATACTAGATATATGGATGTGGGGAAAAGGAGGAGATGGCGCATGACCAAACAGACGTATGCATGGACGGAGGAGATTTTATCTCCGCTGGGTGAGGCAGCAGTTATCATCCATTGCGGTGATCAATTGTCTGACGCGGTGCAGCGCAGAGTGATGTCTGTATGTGCTTTGCTGGAAAAAAGCACTCTGCCAGCCATGATTGAATGGGTGCCTTCATATACGTCCGTTACAGTATTTTATGATCCGTTCATCTCCCCGTACCCCGAGTTATGCCGGATTCTGCTTCAGCAGTTGAATCAAATGAAGGAATCCGTACAAGACAAGTCCAGAACGGTCACGATTCCCGTATGTTATGGTGGCGAGTGGGGGCCTGATCTGGACTACGTTGCCAGTGAACATGGACTGACCGCAGAGGACGTTATTGCGATTCATACATCCGGGGATTATCTCGTACATATGATAGGATTCGCACCGGGTTTTCCGTATCTCGGCGGGTTGTCTGCACAGATTGCTACGCCCAGACGTGCAACGCCAAGGCTTCGGGTTGAGGCGGGTACAGTAGGAATTGGTGGCAAACAGACGGGAATCTATCCGGTGGACACACCCGGAGGATGGCAATGTATTGGACGAACGCCACTCCGGTTGTTTCGGCCGGAAGAGAACGTACCGAGTCTGCTGGCAGCAGGTGATCGGGTTCGATTCGAACAGATTACGATGCAGGAGTATCTGGCATTGAAGCGGGAGGAGGGCGAACGATGAGTATTGAAGTGATTCGCCCTGGCCTGTTATCTACCGTTCAGGATGAAGGCAGAACCGGCTATCGCCGGTATGGTATTCATCCTGGCGGGGTCATGGACACCTTTGCAGCCAGAGCAGCCAATATGCTTGTGGGCAACTCCCGACATGCTGCAGTGCTGGAGATGACGATGACGGGACCGGAGCTTCGATTTCAGGAGAGCCAGCTTATATCACTATGTGGAGCTGATTTGATGGCAACGGTGGATCATCTGCCTGTACCTTTGTGGCGTCCTGTGCTGGTGCGGGCTGGAAGTGTACTGAAATTTGGCCCATGTTGTCATGGTTTGCGTGGATATCTGGCGATTGCGGGTGGAATAGCTGTGCCTGAAGTGATGGGCAGTCGAAGTACAGACTTCAAGACAGGTCTTGGCGGTGTGGAGGGCCGAGCCTTGCGCGTGGGGGATCTGTTATCCTTAGGTGAACCTTCTGGTGAAGCGCAAGGTTGGATGCAGCGTATGGAGCAGCAGGTAAAGCAGAGTGAGCGGGGCCACCGAATATTGGCGCCTGCGTGGTTTTTATCTGAACGTGAAAGACCTGACTATTATGGGCAACCTGCTATTCGTGTGATGGAGAGCAAGGATAGTTCGCTGTTCAGCCAAGAGAGTCTTGCACAATTCTATGCGGAAAAATACGTGATTTCTCCACAATCCGATCGGATGGGCTATCGCTTGCAAGGCTCCAGACTGGAGCTGGATCAGCCCCTGGATCGGCTGTCTGAAGCCGTTACCTATGGCACGGTGCAGGTGCCACCGGATGGTCAGCCCATCATCTTGATGGCAGATCATCAGACGATTGGAGGTTATCCTGTCATTGCACAGGTAGCTCGGGTGGATATGCCAATCCTGGCTCAGGCTAGGCCAGGAACCCAAATTTCTTTTAAAAAGATTACGCATGATCAAGCCGGACAGTTGTATATGGAACAGGAAATCAATATGCAACTCATAGATAAGCTGATACGCAGAAGAATGGCAGGAATGGGGGGCGCTTAATGAATACCTCGAAAACCTTGGATATCAATTGTGATCTGGGCGAAAGTTATGGTATATATCGCACGCTATCGGACGAGGCCATTCTACCCTTGATTACATCAGCCAATATTGCCTGTGGATTTCATGCAGGAGACCCGGCTACAATGCGGCTGACGGTAGAGAGGGCATTGGAGCATCAGGTGGCAATTGGAGCCCACCCCGGGTTGCCGGATTTGCAAGGGTTTGGCAGAAGACGTATGGACATTACGTCACAGGAAGCATATGACATGGTGGTGTATCAGATCGGTGCGCTGGATGCCTTTGTCCGGGCAAGTGGAGGGCGAATGCATCACGTAAAACTGCATGGAGCTTTATACAATATGGCCGCAGAAGATATGAAGCTTGCTGAAGCCATTGTGGAGGCAATCTTTCAAGTACAGCCTGAACTGTATCTGTATGGTCTGGCGGGCAGTGAGTTGATTCACGCCGCGGATCGCATCGGTCTGCGCAGTGTGAGCGAGGTGTTTGCAGATCGAACCTATGGGGCGGATGGTAAGCTAACCCCTCGCAGCCAAGCTGGGGCCCTCATTGAAGAATCGGGACAAGCGATTGCTCAAGTGCTTCGGATGGTGAAAGATGGAGTAGTTGTATCCACGGATGGTACGTTGGTTCCCATCAAGGCAGAGACGGTCTGTATCCACGGTGACGGAGCAAACGCTCTCGCATTTGCTCAAGAGATTCGTCGTGTGTTGGAATCGGAAGGCATTAAGTTATCCCCGCATACCACGGGATGATATGCCTGTTCAGTAGAAAACAGTAGTTTTATCAGGTTGTTCGAATTGAACTTTGAAATTTTGGAATGACAAGGAGTGAATGAACAGAATGAAACCCATACGCAACTCGGCAAAGGCTGTCATTGTGCAGGATGGACGATTGCTGGTCATCCGGCTGGAAGACCAATATGGTACCGCTTATGTGTTCCCAGGTGGAGGACAGGAGAAAGGTGAAGAACTCAGGGATGCGGTCGCGCGCGAATGTCTGGAGGAGATTGGTCAGGCCGTGAACGTGGGAGAGCTGTTACATATCCGGGAGTATATCGGTAAAAATCATGAATTCGCCGAGTGGGATGCAGATATCCACCAGGTTGAATTTTATTTTGCGTGCAGCCTAATAGATCCGGAGGCAACCGTTTTTGAAGGCTCCAATCCAGACGACCACCAAGTATCCGTGGAATGGATTGCACTTGAAGAGCTGTCCCAGATTCGTTTATATCCAAAAACGATTGGCGAATTGCTTCTTAAATCAGGCGCTTCATCAATCTATCTGGGAGATCTGAATTAAACCAGCCAAGAAGAAATATCGTGCTAACCCCTTTATGTAAACATTTTTATAAAGAACTTTTCCAATTTTGTCACGTTAGCGTATCGGTTCATGGATTCACCATAGGTGAGGTGGGTACACTATAAGTACAGGCATATTACAAAAGCATTTGCATTAAGCTGTCTCTAGTAATAAGGGATTAATGAACTGTCATTAAACACAAAGAGATAGTAACAACTACACTTCTCTTGTACTTTTTATTATTCACCCTTAATTGGAAGAACGGTAGACGTAGTGGAGGGGACGGAATCGATTCTGAGGAAGCGAAGTGTCTGCTGGCATCCTGGATTTTCACTTGTATATCCATTGAATTAAACATTTACACGATAACGGAGAGGACAGAAGAAACCTGAAAAAGCGAAGCGGTCGCCTTTATCACCGGATTTTCCCCTTGAGAAAAGGGAATCAAAAAAATCTGGGGATAACAGCGATTGGAAGGTTATTCTGTCATCGTAGTGTCAGTGTAAATTGTCTTTAATCCAATGTATACGAGGAAGAGATCAGGATCAATCATTGAGAGATAACAGCGATCAAAAGAACGATCCGTACCCGCAACGGCCTTCTACATAGTCCTTCCAATATTCCCCCAAACCGAAAGGAGCACTTCCCATGAACCAGACTGAATTGGAACAAAACATTGTAAAAGCATTGGAAAACAACCCTTTTTGCAGCTTCTCCACTGTGGAGAATGGTAAACCGAAATCCCGCTATATGGCGCTTTTCAACGATGGACTGAACATTCATCTGGCAACGAACCGCCGCACACACAAAGTAGAGGAACTGGAGAATAATCCGAATGTTAGCCTGCTACTTGGTTATGAGGCTGGTGGTTCCAAGGAAGTAGTTGAGATTGAAGGAACCTGTGAAGTGACAAAGAACGAAGGCTTGCGCGAACAAGTATGGAACGACGAACTGAAGGCGTGGTTCGATGGACCTAATGATCCGAACTATGTCATTCTGGACATCACCCCGACTCGTATCGAATATACAGGGAAAGATCATGAACATCATGTGTGGGAACAATAATCCGAATATGAACATAACCTCTGCAAAGTAGCGTCCTTATGCGAAAATACGCGCAGAGTTTAATCCAACCGTGAAAGCCATTAAGGTTTCACGGTTTTTGGCATGGATGAATAACGATGAATTGGATATACATGTAAGACACATGTAATATACGTATTTTGAAGATAATAAGCACTATATACCTACTAAAATGTTGAAAAAAATGTCGAAATCACGCATGATAATGTAAACTCGCCTAGGTATGTGCGGGTAATGTAAAAAATAATGCTTTTCAATGACTGAACATTGCGTTATGATTTGGAATGTAAACGACAAGCACAGACATAAATAGATGTTCATGTGAGATAAACTTACCTGAAATTCCGATGCATGTCATCCGAGCGTCAGTACGCACAACCCATGAAATCTATCTTTTTTCTGCGCTCTTCGTTTGCCCATTAATGCATGATTCAATGTACATAACCGGGAGGGGTTATTTTGAAAACGAGTAAAAAAGTATTATCAAGCCTGACTGCCGCTTTGGTTGCATTAAACGTGCTTGCGGTGTTTCCGGTACCTGTATCGGCTGCAGATGCTGCCAAAGTTAAACTGCGGATCATGGAGACAACAGATATTCATGACAATCTGATTAACTACGACTATTATTCCGACAAAGAGACAGACCAGTATGGACTCGCCAAAACAGCCACACTGATCAAAAAAGCGCGTGATGAAGCCAAGAACAGCTTGCTGTTTGACAATGGTGATCTGATTCAGGGTAACCCGCTGGGAGACTATGTTGCGAAGATTGATCCACTGAAAAAGGGTGAGACTCACCCTGTATATAAAGCGATGAATCTGCTCGATTATGATGCAGGTAACATCGGTAACCATGAGTTCAACTATGGTCTGGACTTCCTGGACATGACGCTGGAGGGAGCAAACTTCCCTTACATTAATGCCAATGTCTATGTAGACGATGGTGATGATGATGAGACAAATGACAAGAATTACTTCACACCGTATGAGATTTTGGATAAAAAAGTAACGGATGAGACGGGCAAAGAACATACGATCAAAGTGGGTGTGATCGGATTTGTACCGCCACAAATCATGCAGTGGGACAGCGCTAACCTTGAAGGCAAAGTAATCGCCAAGGATATTATTGCTACCGCGAAAAAATTCATTCCCAAAATGAAAGCCGAAGGTGCCGACATTATTGTAGCCATCCCTCACTCCGGATTTGAGGATATCCCTCAAACGGATCTGATGGAGAACTCCGTATTGTACCTGAGCCAGGTAGAAGGCATTAATGCCATTCTGTTTGGACATGCTCACAAAGTATTCCCAAGTGCTGATTTTGCCGGCAAAAAAGGGGTAGACCTTGAGAAAGGGACAATCAATGGCGTTCCTGCTGTAGAGCCAGGATTCTGGGGGGATCACCTGGGGATTATTGATCTGGATCTAGAACAAGTGGATGGCAAATGGAAAGTGGTCGATTCCAAAACGGAAGCACGCCCAATCTATGACACAGCCAACAAAAAGCCACTGGTAGATGCGGATCAGGACATCATTGATGCGGTTCATGAAGAGCATGAAGGTACATTGGAGTATGTTCGTGGCCCGGTCGGCGAAACGACTGCACCTATCAACAGCTTCTTCGCTCTGGTACAGGATGATCCATCCATTCAGATCGTAACGAATGCACAGAAATGGTATGTCGAAAAACATATGCAAGGTACGGAATATGAGAAAATCCCTGTATTGTCCGCAGGTGCACCATTCAAAGCCGGTGGACGTTCAGGCGCTTCGTATTACACGAATATCCCTAAAGGCACCATTGCGATCAAAAACGTTGCTGACCTGTACGTGTATCCAAATACGGTACATGCTGTAATGGTTAACGGCGCAGAACTGAAAGAATGGCTGGAATGGTCTGCAGGCCAGTTCAACCAGATCGATCCGGCTAAAGGTGGACAACAACAACTGATCAACAACGACTTCCCCACGTACAACTTCGATGTTATCGATGGTGTAACGTATCAGATTGATGTGACCCAACCAGCCAAATACGATAGCAAAGCTACGATTGTTAATGCATCCGCAAGCCGGATCAAGGACCTGAGCTTTAATGGCAAACCGATTGACCCAGCGCAAAAATTCATTGTAGCGACGAATAACTACCGTGCTTCTTCGTCCAAGCTGGCTAACCCGGACGGTAAACGTATCGTTCTGGCTGCACCGGATGAGAACCGTCAAGTGATCATCGACTACATCCGTGAGAATAAAACGATTAATCCGGCAGCGGACGGCAACTGGTCCCTGGCGCCAATTAAGCCATCTGCTGGGTTAACCGCAGCAGCGCTGAACGATCTTGAAGTTGTGTTTGCTTCTTCCCCGGATGCAAAAGAACTGGTTGAAGCAAACCCGGCGATGTCTTTCATTGGTACAAATGATGATGGTTTTGCTGAATACGGCATGAAATTGACTGGAGAAGCAACAACAACTCCGAAACCAGGTACGGAGCCTGCTCCTACGCCTACAAAGCCAACTAAACCTACGGAGCCGACTACTCCAACCAAACCAACGACCAAGCCACAGCCTGAGAAACCAGCGGGCGGCAAAGTGGTATATGTGGTGAAAAAAGGCGATAACTTGTACCGCATCGGTTTGAAATATGGTGTGGACTGGCGCAAGATTGCTACATTTAACGTAATTCCAGATGTGCATAACCTCAAAGTTGGACAGAAAATCGTGATTCCCGCTTCTTAAAGTTTAATAAGCGGTGAGGAGAAGACCGACAGTCATCAGACTGTCGGTCTTTTTTTCTGCAAATTTGAATATATTTGTTCCAAGAACCGTCATACAGGAAGTCATCAAAACAGTAGAGATTAATTTTAAGACCCATGATATAATATTTACAAACTTTGGGTATATACAAGTGAAATCTAATGGACATGGAATCTAAATTGGCAAGGGGGGTCCTACATGAATTGCAGTGGCTGCAGTCCAATCTATCCTATAGAGGGCCAAGGTACCTTGTACTTGCGTCCCATTTCCCCCGCTTTGCTGGAAGCGCTACAAACGCCGGGAAGACTTATCGAGACGTCGGATGACATGATGTGGATGCATTTTTCGAATCTGGAGACGGTTCAGAGCTTAATAGAAAAGATCGGCGAAATGGATCCGACATTACGTGATTCCCTAACTGTTCAGATTATGCCTATATACGAACAGGCTAATGAAGAAAGCTGGATCAGTCTAACCATGCAGGAGTCCCGTTTCAAGCATGCGGAGCTGGTTTCCATTATTCTGGAGCATCAATTCAGCAGTCATATGCAACCCATCGTTGATGCATCAGAGCAGATTATCGGATATGAGTTTTTGCTTCGTCCTGCTGAGAATGGAAAATCCTTCAGTTCCTATGAATTATTTGAAGTTGCGCGTGAGACTGGACTGCATTCTTTTCTGGATCGATTGGCGCGTATTACGGCTATTGAGACCAGTGCCCTTTTTCTGCCGCATGGTGTCAAACGCTTCGTAAATTTCCTGCCTTCCTCCATATACAATCCCGAATATTGTCTGACACATACGTTTGAAGCGATTGAACGCCTTTCGCTGGACCCTAAAGATTTTGTGTTTGAAGTCGTGGAAACAGAGCAGATTCAGCATATGCCCATCTTGCAGCAAATATTTGAGGTATATCGTTCCCGTGGGATGTCGGTTGCACTGGATGATGTGGGTGCCGGATATTCAACAATAGAGTTGATGAATCGGTTAGAACCGGATTTTGTCAAAATAGATCGAAGTCTTATTGACCGTTGTGATCAGGATTCGACCAAACAACAGCAAATTCTTCATATTGTTGAGATGTCGAGTCGATTTGGTGGGCAAGTCCTTGCCGAGGGGATCGAGCGGATGGAAGAGTTTGAATTCTGTCGTTCCATAGGTATTGAGCTTGCACAGGGCTACTATTTTGGTAAACCCTCGGCACAACCGCCAGGCGGTCCGTACTGCAATACTTCATCTAATTCATGTAATAATTAGTAACCTGTACCTTGTACAAGTCGCTTCTGATCAGAGGTGGCTTGTTTGGCGTGCCTGCACATTTTTCTCTCAAATAAAAACCCTCATTTAGCCGATATATAAGATAAGCCTTTTAGATTGATCCATACATACAAAGAAAGAGGCCTTTTACATTTAGAGGGGGAGAAAGACATGAGTGAAACTCAGGATAATAAACCAATGAAAGCAACAAAACCTGCCAAACCAAAACATAATCAAAATAAAAAGAAGAAAAAGAAAGGTTTTGTCTGGAATATAAGGAACAAACTATTGGTCTCCTTCCTGGCCGTTCTACTCCTGCCAAGTTTGGCAGTCGGCTTGATCACACTAACGATGGCTGAAGATGGCGTACAAGGACAATTAGTGGATAGTGCCATGCAAAGTGTGAGCACTGCCAATACCATTGTAGAAAGCCAAGTGAATTACAAGATTCATGACATTAACTATTTCGCGGATGCCCTTGATCCGAGCCTGGTCAAAGGGGAAAACGATAGTCCGGAGCTTCAGTTGAAGCTGGAGCAATATCTGGGCTTGCACCCCGATGCCATGAATATTTTTGTAGGAACAACAGATGGAGTCATGGTTCGAGGTAAACCAACAGCGAGCAGCACACGGGGAGATGCATACGATCCTAGGGAGCGGGAGTGGTACAAACTAGCGATGGAAAAGCCAGGTACAGCTGTTGTATCCGCTGTGTCTGTTAATACCGATGGCGTTGCAGTTGTGTTTATCTCCAAAACATTAAAGGACCAATCCGGTGTTGTCGGTTTGTCTCTCGACCTGACAGACCTGCAAGAACAGGCATCCATTAAGGTGGGCAAAGAAGGCTACGTCATTATTATGGATGCAAACAAAAACTATGTTGTATCCCCTGTAGCAGATGCAGGTACGCCGGAAACGAGCGGCTTGCTGGATGAAATGTATGAAGGTCCAGAAGGTCAATTCGATTACGTGTACAACGATCAGCCGAAGATGATGATTTTTTCAACAAATGAAGCAACAGGCTGGAAAATTGCCGGCACGATGCTCAAGAGTGAAGTAACTAATGCAAGTAAGGATATTCGCATGGCCACATTTATTGTTATTCTGGCAGCTACGTTCCTTACACTCCTCTTTATTATATGGTTTACACGCTCCATGCTGCGTCCAATTAAACGACTGCAGGAATCTGCCAGAGCCGTGAGTAAAGGTGACTTGACCGTGAAAATGGAAACAGGGCGTAAAGATGAAGTCGGAGAACTGGCGAAGTATTTTGAACGTATGGTCGATAACCTGCGGATGATGATTCTGGGCGTACAGGAAACGACAGAGCAGGTATCTGCTTCTTCTCAAGAGTTGTCTGCCAGTGCAGAACAAACTACCAAAGCGATTGAACATTCAACACTGGCCATTCAGGAACTGGCTGAAGGTGCAGAGCAGCAGGTAAACAGCGTGAAAGACGGATCGGGACAGATGAGCCGAATGGCAGAAGATGTTCGAATGATGTCGGAGCGTGTACAATCGATTACGGCAAATATGCGGCATACGTCCGGAGCGGCTTCATCTGGGAATGAGGCAGCAGGACAGGCTGTTGAGCAGATGAACAGTATCCAGGAAACGGTGGAGCAGCTGGGGACGGTGGTTCAATCTCTGAATGCCCGTTCCGTTGAGATTGGTAGCATGGTTGATGTCATTGCATCCATCTCCAAACAAACGAACTTGCTCGCATTAAATGCTTCTATTGAAGCGGCAAGAGCGGGGGATGCGGGGCGTGGGTTTGCAGTTGTAGCTGGTGAGGTACGTAAACTGGCAGAAGAATCCGGAAGTTCGGCAGCGCAGATCGGTGAGGTGGTTCATAATATCCGTCAAGACATGGATGCCGCTCTGATCGCCATGAATGCAGCACAGACTCGGGTGGGAGAAGGAATTCAGGCTGTGAATACATCAGGACAATCCTTTGCTCAGATTCGGGAGGCAGTGGAAGATGCTGTTCATACATTGGATGACTTGTCCGCAACAACGAAGCAACTGGAGAGCGGTGCATCCCACGTTGCCAAGGCGATGAGTGATATTTCGAATGTGACCCAGGAATCGGCTGCGAATACAGAATCCGTGTCGGCATCTTCGCAAGAACAACTGGCATCGGTAGAAGAGATTGCATCATCCTCGGCACATCTGAATAGCATGGCAGAACAATTACAAGGACTGCTTGGCATGTTCAAGATGGTGGAGGATACACCGAAGGATAAGGGTAAAGAATAAATTCTAAAATTAGGAACACCATAACTTACCACACATTTTATATTAAAAGAAAATAAAGATAGACAATATTCTTGTTGCCCTGTATAAATATATCGTCTGGTCATTCCGCGCATAGAGCGGTGTAATCTTACAGTATAAGATTGAATTAACGAAATAATATATTGATACAGGGTACAGCAGGAGGCTCTATGGTATACGTAGCAATACTGATTTTTATAGTAACGATCACCTTGGTGATCTGGCAACCTCGTGGATTGGGTATCGGTTGGACTGCCTCCGGTGGGGCATTGCTTGCTCTGCTGTGTGGGGTTGTCAGCTTAAACGATGCCTCGGATGTAGCATCCATTGTATGGAATGCAACGCTGGCCTTTGTCGGCATTATTATGATTTCTCTCATTCTCGACGAGACGGGTTTCTTCGAATGGGCTGCGCTTCATATGGCAAGGCTGGCTGGAGGAGACGGTCGCAGATTGTTCTTCTACTCCATTCTGCTGGGAGCCGCGGTGTCTGCTCTGTTCGCGAATGATGGTGCCGCGCTCATTCTGACGCCAATTGTGCTGGCAATGGTGCGTGCATTGAAGTTTGATGAGCGAATGGTGCTGGCTTTTGTGATGGCGAGTGGGTTTATCGCCGATACCACATCGTTACCGCTGGTCGTCAGCAATCTGGTTAACATTGTATCGGCCGATTTCTTTGGTATCACCTTTGTGGAGTATGCGGTACGCATGGTTGTACCCAATCTGTTCTCAATCGTAGCGAGTACGGGGATGTTGTTTTTGTTCTATCGCAAAAGCATCCCCCTTCGCTACGACATCTCCGCTGCACGTGACCCGAAGGAAGCGATCCGTGATCCACGGATGTTCCGAATCGCCTGGTTCATGCTTGGGCTGTTGTTGGTTGCCTATGCATCCAGTGAGTTTCTGCCGATTCCCGTGTCGGTTATCGTTGGCTCCGTTGCGTTGTTGTTCGCTTTATTGGCACGCAAGAGCGAGGCTGTTGATCTGAAACGGGTAATCAAGGAAGCGCCATGGTCGATTGTGGTGTTCTCCGTGGGCATGTATATCGTTGTATATGGACTGCGTAATGCGGGGTTAACAGATCATCTGAGCCGCTGGCTGGATGCCATAGCAGAGCATGGTTTGCTGGCTGCTTCGCTCGGGATGGGAATTATCGCTGCTGTATTATCATCGGTGATGAACAACCTGCCGACCGTGTTGATTAACCTGCTAGCCATCCAGGGCGCACATACCGAAGGTATCATTCAGGAAGCATTGATCTATGCCAATGTCATTGGTTCTGACCTGGGTCCCAAAATGACCCCGATTGGATCACTAGCCACATTGCTGTGGCTGCATGTGTTATCCCGTAAAGGTGTGAAGATCACATGGGGGTATTATTTCAAAGCAGGCATCATCCTGACGATCCCTACATTGTTAATTACCCTGGCCGGGTTGGCATTGTGGTTATGGATTCTGGGTTAGCAAATTAGATTTTACATTGAGTATGAATAAGATAATCTTTTGTAATGTAAAAGGCTGCTCTCACAGCTGGTGCTAAGCACTGGAAGTGAGCCAGTTTTTTTATTTCCTGCTTTTGTACCTTCTATAGAAGAAACAGATTTTCTTGCTCTATTAAAGAATCAACAAAGCATTTACAGAAGGCCAGCCCATTGTAGGGCTGGCCTTTTTTGCCTACTTCCCAGGCAGGAGATTGAGACGCCTGAGATTCAACGAGCGCTGACACAGCGCAGTACAGGGAAACCGCGATCGTAGTGGAGGGGACGGAATCGATTCTGAAGAAGCGAAGCGTTCGCCTTTGTATCCGAATTTCAACAATTAAGATTATTGATCAAAGAAATTTGGAGACAACAGCGATCAGAAGAACGATCCGTAACCGGAACGGCCACTCAGGGTATCAGCTTACTTAATATATCTATAAGTAAATTTTTTTCATGGAAATCTGGACACAATACGGATTAAAACAACGTCCATTCCCATAGCGACCACTTCAGCGCCAGATTGAATCCCAGATATTTCAAAATGCTGCCGATATTTTTAACATTGCGTTTACAAAACACTGATTTTAAGATGACATACTGAAACTACAATGAGTAAAGAGTTGATGGTGAACAAACAAATTCACAAAACGCCATCACTACATTGGGGGAGGAAAACAAAACATGTTTAAAAAGTTGCCGTTTATTTTGATGACCTTAACGTTCGTACTGGTACTCGCAGCATGCGGATCGAAAAATGACGCTGGTACAGAGGGTGCCGCAAGCAATGGATCAGGAGAAGCTGCTACTGAGCTTAGCGGTAACATTCTGGCAGTCGGATCGACAGCATTGCTACCTCTGGTAGAACAAGCTGGACAGAAATTTATGGCAGTTGATGAATATAAGAACGTAACGGTTCAAGTTCAAGGTGGCGGTAGTGGTACTGGTTTGACACAAGTATCTGACGGACAAGCTACAATCGGTAACTCTGATGTATTTGCAGAAGAGAAACTGGAGGACGAAGCCAAAGTAAAAGAATTGGTTGACCATCAAGTAGCAGTAGTAGCTATGGCGCCAGTTAGCAACAAAGATGCAGGTGTAGAAGATTTGACGAAGCAACAACTGGTCGACATCTTCTCCGGTAAAGTAACGAACTGGAAAGACGTTGGCGGCGCGGATAAAGCAATTGTTATTGTAAACCGTCCGAGCAGTTCCGGTACTCGTGCAACTTTCGAGAAGTATGCATTGGGTGCAAAAATGGGTGATATCCAAGGTTCGATTCAAGAAGATTCTTCTGGTAACGTAAAAAAATTGGTATCTGAAACGCCAGGTGCTATTGGTTACCTCGCCTTGTCTTACTTGGATGACAGCTTGCAAGTATTGAAATACGAAGGTGTAGAAGCAACAGTTGAGAACGTAGAAGCAGGAACTTATCCAGTATGGGCTTACGAGCACATGTACACAAAAGGTGAGCCTGATGCAGCAACAAAAGCATTCTTGGACTACATCTTGAGTGACGAAATTCAACAAAAAGACGTGACAGAACTTGGATACATTCCAATGTCAGGTATGAAAGTAAAACGCGATGCAGCAGGTAATGTGGTTCAGTAATCTTTGAACTTGCGCATACAGCGAAAGAGGCGGACTTAGGTCCCGCCTCTTTACGCGGTTTGCTCTAAAATAATCCCATATTTTGCATTAATTCTACTATAGAAGGATGGTTGTTATGGAACAGACCGAAGGGGGAACGGTAATGAATAACAAGTTGAAACCGCGCCGGCCCTTAAAAGAGAAACATTATTGGGAAGAGTGGACGGGACGGATCTATACGTCGATTTGTGTCGTTTTCCTGATCGTTGTCATGTTTTCCATTGTTTATTTTGTAGCGTCCAAGGGACTATCGACATTTTTCCAAAATGGAATAAGCATAAGTGAATTTCTTGGTGGGAAAACGTGGAATCCAACTGGAGAGCCTGCGTTCTACGGGGCATTGCCGTTCATTACAGGTTCTTTCATTACAACCTTGCTTGCAGCATTGATCGCAAGTCCGCTTGGCCTGTGTGCAGCACTCTTCATGACAGAGATTGTTCCGGGTAAAGGGAAAAAGATCTTGCAGCCTGCGATTGAGCTCTTGTCCGGAATTCCATCCGTTGTGTACGGATTTATCGGTCTGAGTGTCATCGTACCTTTGCTTCGCAGTATCTTTGGTGGAACAGGCGTCGGGATTGCAGCCGGATGTCTTGTTCTCGCGGTAATGATTCTTCCTACGGTGACAAGTATTATGGCAGATGCCTTGTCCGCGTTGCCAAAAGGATTACGTGAATCTTCCTACGCACTGGGTGCCACTCGCTGGCAAACCATCTACCGTGTCATTATTCCAACGACTTTGCCTGCTTTGTTGACAGGTGTCGTTTTGGGTATGGCCCGTGCCTTTGGTGAGGCTCTTGCTGTACAGATGGTTATCGGTAATGCACCGCATGTTCCAACATCCTTGCTTGAATCAGCTTCAACATTAACAAGTGTAATTACACTCAGCATGGGTAACACCACGATGGGTTCTGTTCATAACAATGCACTGTGGAGTATGGCGCTTGTCCTGTTGGTGATGACATTTGTCTTCGTCATTCTGGTTCGCCTGCTTGAAAGGAGAAACCGGGTATGAAAATGAAGGCAAAGACGGTAGATAAAATTGCAACATCCGTTATCGTTGTATTGGCCCTGTTCATTGTTATTCTATTGCTCGGTCTGCTTGGCTTCATCATGTATAGAGGCATTGGGCATATTAGCTGGAACTTCCTGACAAGCGCACCACAGTTGCTTAAGGGTGGCGGCGGGATTGGTCCACAGCTCTTCAACTCCATATTCTTGCTTGTCCTGACCTTGATTGTTACCATTCCACTCGGATGGGGCGGCGGGATCTATATGGCGGAATACGCCAAGCCAGGCAAGATTACCAGCTTCATTCGTCTGGTCGTTGAAGTATTGTCATCATTCCCATCCATCGTTATCGGTTTGTTTGGTCTCTTGCTGTTAGTAAATCAATTTGGTCTTGGTTTCTCCCTGATCTCGGGTGCCTTGGCTCTGGCGATCTTTAACTTGCCACTGATGGTACGGACAACGGAGCAGGCATTCCGGGCCGTTCCGAAGGAACAGAAGGAAGCAGGTCTGGCGCTTGGACTGTCCAAGTGGAAGATTATCACTTCGATTCTGTTGCCTGTGGCATTGCCGAGCTTGATTACGGGTACGATCCTGGCATCGGGCCGGATCTTCGGTGAAGCAGCCGCGCTGATGTTCACCGCAGGTATGAGTAGTCCACCATTGGACTTTACAGATTGGAATCCCACGAGTCCAAGATCACCGCTTAATCCTTTCCGTCCGGCAGAGACACTTGCTGTCCATATCTGGAAAGTAAATAGTGAAGGTATTGGGCCAGATTCCAAAGAAGTGGCAGCAGGTGCATCCGCCGTGCTTGTCATTCTCGTGCTGGCGTTCAATCTAAGTGCACGCTGGATCGGTCGGGTTGTATTCCGCCGCATGACAGCTTCGAAATAAGGAGGAACCAACATGGCCATACCTTTTGGTACGGAACAGTTAAGCATATATTATGGACATTTCCAGGCGGTCAAGCAGATTAGCCTGACGTTTCCTGAAGCAAGCGTAACGGCTCTTATTGGGCCGTCTGGTTGCGGTAAATCCACGTTCCTCCGGTCACTCAACCGGATGAACGACGAGATTGCCGGTTCCCGTACAGAGGGACATATCTGGATGGACGGGAACGATCTGAATGAGCCTGGAACCGATGTAATCAAGCTTCGCCAGAAGATTGGCATGGTGTGGCAGAAGCCGAACCCTTTTCATAAGTCCATCTACAACAATATCGCGTTTGGCCCCCGCTACCGCGGTACGAAGAGTAAGAAGGCACTGGATGAAATTGTGGAAAAAAGCTTGCGCCGTGCTGCGCTCTGGGATGAAGTGAAAGACAGACTGCATGAGTCAGCGCTGTCTCTCTCTGGCGGACAACAGCAGCGCCTATGTATCGCTCGCGCTTTGTCTGTTGAACCACAGATTCTGCTGCTCGATGAGCCGGCATCTGCACTTGACCCGGTATCTACGGGTAAAGTTGAAGAGTTGATTACCGAGCTCAAGAAGGAGCTGCGGATCGTTATTGTTACCCATAACATGCAGCAGGCTGCACGCATCTCGGATTATACGGCTTATTTCTATTTGGGAAGCATGATTGAGCACGGGGATACGGAGCATATTTTTACGAACCCGGACAATCGTCTGACGCAAGAATACATTATGGGTCGTTTCGGTTAATTGGATCATGGAGTGTAACATAGAGTAATAGACAAAGAGATTAAGAAATAATAGAGACAAAAGAAAGCACAATGCCTGGACGGTTGTTCGGGGGTTGTGCTTTTTTAATTTATAATTTCAGTGGGATTTTCTGTATGCGGGATAAACATTATGCTACGATATTTAGTGTGAAGAGAACGTTTACATGACTTCGAAGGAGATGTTGATAATCACTACGGATCAGATGTCTTACGACCATATGGCAGCTCAGATTATACAGAACTACACTATTGAGAAACCTGTCGTTTCATATATTCGTCATAATGAGAATCTGACATATCATGTCGTTGATGAAGCAAGCGGGCAGAAGTATCTGCTACGTATCCATCAAGCCGCATATGCAAGTATGACAGGCATTCAGCATACGCTTCCTGCGCTGGAGGCGGAGATGAATCTGCTTCATGAGTTAAATGCAACGACAGCATTGCGCGTGCAGCATCCGGTACGGAATGTATCGGGAGACTGGGTCACGGTATGGAAAAGTGAAGCGGGTAAAGAAATCTGCTGTACGGTACTGGAGTGGATTGAGGGAAGAGACATCCAGCAGGGAGAACGCCTGACAACAGAGCAGATCTATGATCTTGGGGCACAACTGCAGATGCTTCATCAATATGGGCGTGAGCAGAATCAGACAGATCGAACAAAGGTACGGCCGGCATATGGCAATAGCCATGAGAACTTGGTCATGCTAGGGCAGCTAGAGGAAGGTGTCCGACTGGGGATTTTTACAACGGAAGACTTTGATCTGCTTCGTGAGACGTTTGAGAACATTAATGAGCAGTTAGAAACATACCCGCAGCACGCAGGGACATGGGGGATCATTCATGGGGATATTACTCGCAACAATCTGCTGATAACGGAGCAGGGGATTTCCATGATTGATTTTTGTCTACACGGTTATGGTTATTATCTTTTTGATGCCGGAGGGGCAGCACTTATGTTCAATCGGGAGGAACGTGACATATTTTTATCCGGTTATACCCAACAGATCGCACCACTGACGGATCATGATATTCGATTGATGGAAGGGTTCATGTTGATCTTTACACTGGGTTATTATGCCTTTCAGATGGCGAATGAGTCGAGGCACGAATGGATGAAAGATCGCATGCCGAAGCTGTGCAGCAAGTATTGTAGACCCTATGTACAGAACGAGAGCATCTTCTATGAGTTATGAGGTGTTTCCTTTTCTAGGAGCTATAACTTAGGATTAAGATTGTGAATATTACCTGGGCGTCCTGAACAATCGGGGTGCTCTTTTTGCATGCATTAGATAACGATCTTAATGGACATTTATGAAGAAAGTATAAACTCTGAGGAGAGTCAACTTTTCTTAGCTACAATATAGTCATGGGAGGATGAAGCAGCGATGAGAGACAGCGAGAATATATTGCTGGTGGAGGATGATCCGGAGATTGCCCGTATTTTGAGAGATCATCTACGTCATGAGGGTTATGGGGTAACTTGGGCATCAAGCGGTTTGGAGAGCTGGGAAGACTTTAGGGAGGGAACCTATCAATTAGTCTTGTTGGATCTGATGCTGCCGGAAATGGATGGGTTCACGGTATGCAAAAACATTAGACTGATCAGCGATGTTCCGCTGCTCATGATGAGTGCTCGAATCGAGGAAGAGAGCAAAGTCAGGGGGCTTGGGCTGGGAGCTGACGATTATATTACGAAGCCCTTCAGTCTAACGGAACTTACAGCTCGCATTAAATCTCATCTGAATAGGTACCGCAGATATCAGGGCGTAGAGCCGGATTCAACAGATAGACAGTATAACGATGGGTTATCGATTGATTATTTGAATCAGCGCGCACAGGTTCATGGAGAACATGTGGCACTAACCAACAAGGAATGGGCTTTGCTCATACTGCTTGCTTCTCATCCGGGCCGGGTGTTTACCAAGGCGGAACTGTATGAACATGTCTGGAGTCAGCCAGAGGCGGGGAACTCGAGTACAGTCACAGTTCATGTGAAGAGCCTTCGGGCCAAGCTTGGTGACGAGCCCCATCATCCACGCTGGATTCTGACGGTGTGGGGCAGTGGTTACCGGTTCGTGGGGGAGCCTGAGGAATGAAGTTGAAGTACTGGTTAATGCTTGCCTTCCTCATTGTAATGCTGCTGCCTGTCGCTGCTGGGTGGGCGCTGTACTCCCTGTATAACTATTACAATGATCAGCGTGCCGTAACGGAATATGTAGAGTTGTCCAGACAATTGGCTCCTATTGAACTGGCTTTATCTGACCCGGGACTGTACCAGCTGCACTCGCCTGATGCTTTCGCTGCACTCTCCGAATTGGAGAATGGTCGGGTGAACTTTGATCTGTATTTACCAACAGGGATTCGGGTGTACACATCAGGGGGGAGTACATGGTCTGCTGGAGCTTACACCGTTGGGGGGGCGGAGCTGTATCGTAATTTGTACAACTTACAGATTCGTCATCGTACATTCTCGTTGAAGAAACCCGTATGGGAAAAAGGTGAGTTGGTGGGCATTTACGAAATCGTTATGCTGCGTGGAGATTGGCTGGAAGGCATATCCTTGCGGACTACCTGGGTCATGGGTCTCGCTGCTACTTTCTTTATCCTGTTATACGGAACAATGCTGTGGCTACTATCCCGAAAGCTCTTTCGGCCGATGAAATATCTTATAGAACGAATGGATGCTTTTGCACGGGGAGAGGCTGCTACGGATGTGGTACCTGTTCGTCATGATGAAATGGGCATCTTGCTCCAACAGTTTGATGCAATGCAAGACAAGATCAGACATACTCAGGCCGATGTGGAGAGGGAGCAAAAAGAAAAAGAGCTCATGATCGCCTCGTTATCCCATGATCTGAAAACACCGTTGATGTCCATTAGTGCCTATACGGAAGTACTTAACGGTGATCGTCAACTGAAACGCCTTGAAAGGCAGGAATATCAGGATGTGCTGCTCGGGAATGTGGAGCGGATGAAACAGATGATTAGTGAACTTGAGATGTATACGGCGTTGGGTTCCAGTGAATCGGAGATGGCCATGGTTAAGGTGGAAGGTGAAGAGTTTTTTGATATGCTGCTTGGGAGCTATGAGGGACTTGCCGAGCGTGGTCAGATTGACGTGAAGATGGATGTCCGCACAGATCAACTGTACCGAGTTCATCCCGAACAACTGATGCGCCTGACAGATAATCTGATAAATAATGCACTACGCCACACAAGGACGAACGGTGTAATGGGACTAGGGGTTATTGCTTCAGATTGGGAGCTTCCTGAATGGATTATTCCTTCACTTAGAGCTGAATTGGATAACTACAGGGCGGGAGCAACATTGATCATGGTACAAAACGAAGGTCCTGCTATTCCTGAGGAACAGCTCATTCGTATCTTCGAACCCTATGTTCAACACCAGAATCAGGAGGAGAAGACGTATGCAGGTGGTTCGGGATTGGGATTGAGTATAGCCAAACGGGTTGCAATAAAGCACGGAGGGGATATGCGCATGTGGTCATACGAAGGATATGGAACGCTGGCAGCATGCCGATTGCCTGAACATGGAGAATGTAAACGCAGAGAGGGTGGATAAGATGATGAAAAAAGGATGGATGATGCTGGGTACTGCTGTGTTGGCAGGCGCCCTGCTTGGAGGTTGCGCGGAGAGGGATATGCTGGCTATGTCAGGAGATGAGATGATTGAGAAGGTTGTCTCAGCAGAAACAGAACCCGCCTCGTATTATGCAGAAGGTGTGATGAAGATATGGGCGGATGACAAGCTGACTAACACGATGCAAATTAAGGAATGGGTAGATGGTGAAACCGGACGAAAGCGCACGGAAACATCAGAGAATGGCAATGTCAGTTACGCAGTTAATGATGGAAAGAAGATTATCATATATGAAAAAGAAACAGGGGCAGCATATTCCATGGATGCATCATCCGTGTCACAACAACCTAATCAAACCCAGAAGCAAATATTGCTCGATCAACTAGAGCGGTTACGTACTACGCATGATGTGAATATGATGGGACAGGAGAAACTTCATGGACAGGACGTCATTCATATTGAATTGACACCAAAAGAAGAAGGCGCATTCTCCATATCTTCAGAGTATTGGGTAGATCCCAAAACGTGGATGATTGTCAAAGTAAACAGCGCGTATGGGGATGGAAAATCAGAAATGGTCTATGATCCGATTCAGTATGACCCTGAATTCACAAAGGATACTTTCGTAATTGACATCCCTAAGGAGGTCGATGTGAAGGACTTGAACGATATGATGCAGAATTCCGAAGTAACCCTAGAGGAAGCGGAAAAAGCGTTGGAACAGCCGTTCCTACAGGACATGAGTGGAGAATTCGAACTATCACGGATCGAAATGTCTACATCGCGCGGTGAGCTGAGCAGAGATGAAGTAACCTTGTATTATGTAAGTAACGACAAGGTAGAAGTCAGCCTGACGGTATTCAAGATGCCGGAAGAAAATGTGGACGATACACTAATGCCGGATGAAGCCAAGATTAAGGTTCGTAACACCGAGGGTTCATATATGAAGAGCATTCGGAACATATCATGGAGTGAGAAAGGCTTGCGGTACTCCATCATGGGTGAAAACGAAGGATGGACAAAGGCAAAGCTACAAGCTTGGGCGGAAGAACTGACCCTTCCCAATCCGTCTAGATGAGCTAAAGAATAATAATAAGGTTGCCGCAGAAACGAAGCGGCAGCTTTTTTTGTATATTCTCCTTTTGGTGTGGTGGATATCTATTCGATCTCCTTTCAGTCCATTCCAAAAAGGCAAGAGGGCAACTTCACGTTTACAGTTCAATATGCATATTTATAGAAGACAATCTTGATTTGGTGATGGAGGCAGGAGAAGGGGGCATCGCTGGATGGCTGTTTTATCAACAGGGCCAATTGAAAATAATATAGTGGTGGGAAGCGGTGAGCGTCCTACACAGAGAATTACAGTGAAATTAGACAATTGGAGTCTCACTAGTTTCTCTACCGTTCTGGTTCAAGGCTATTATTTGAATGGGGTTCGCACACTATACGTTGAGGAATTGTTTAATGTTTTGCCTAACCAGGTTATAACAAAAGACTATTATGCAGATTTGGATGCATTTGAGTTTATATTTATCACAGGTGATGATACGGAGGATGAAGTACAGATTTCGGTATGGGGGAAAAACGAGAACGGTCAACTGGTAACGGCACATCGTTTGGTGTCTGAGGAATTGTTAGGAGCGTACCCCGGTCTAGTCGGGGTAACGGGTGCGACTGGAGCCACGGGGACAGCAGGGGTTGCGGGAACAACTGGTCCTACAGGGGTTACAGGCGTTACAGGACTGACAGGAGTTACTGGTCCTCCTGGAGGAACTACGGGATCGACGGGAGAGACCGGTGTCACTGGGACCACAGGAGAGACAGGGTCTACTGGAGCCACGGGAGTTACCGGGAGCACGGGAGGGACAGGGGCGACCGGAGTCACTGGAGATACAGGGGCGACGGGAGTAACGGGGGCGAGCGGAGTTACTGGTGTTACAGGTGCAACAGGCGTAACTGGAGTTACCGGAGTAACTGGAGATACGGGTGCGACAGGACTTGCAGGAACGACAGGAGTCACTGGTGTTACAGGCGCAACGGGAGTAACAGGAGAGACCGGAGTTACTGGAGATACGGGTGCAACAGGCGTTACAGGAACGACCGGAGATACTGGGTCTACAGGTGCAACGGGAGTAACGGGAACGACAGGGGTCACCGGTGTTACAGGCGCAACGGGAGTAACGGGAACGACTGGAGATACTGGTGTTACAGGCGCAACGGGAGTAACGGGAACGACGGGAGTCACTGGTGTTACAGGCGTAACAGGGGCAACTGGAGGTACCGGGGTTACAGGTGCAACAGGCGTAACAGGGGCGACTGGAGATACTGGTGTTACAGGCGCAACAGGCGTAACGGGGACGACCGGAGTTACTGGAGATACGGGAGTGACAGGCGTAACGGGGACGACCGGAGATACTGGTGTTACAGGTGCAACAGGCGTAACAGGGGCGACTGGAGATACTGGTGTTACAGGTGCAACCGGATTGACGGGAGCAACAGGAGTCACTGGAGATACAGGCGCAACGGGAGTAACAGGGACGACCGGAGTCACTGGTATTACAGGTGCGACAGGCGTGACGGGGACGACCGGAGTCACTGGTGTTACAGGTGCGACAGGCGTAACGGGGACGACCGGAGTTACTGGGGCTACAGGTGCGACAGGCGTAACCGGAACAACCGGGACGTCCGGAGTAACGGGAGCAACGGGAACGACCGGAGCCACAGGGGTTACAGGTGCGACAGGCGTAACCGGAACAAACCGGACGTCCGGAGTAACGGGAGCAACGGGAGCGACCGGAGTCACAGGGGTTACAGGTGCGACAGGTGCGACGGGAACAACCGGGACTGCCGGAGTAACAGGAGCAACGGGTGCTACGGGATCAACTGCAGCTTCGGCTCCGGCAGACTCTTCTTTGTTTGCTGATAGCCAGACCACGGCGTTGGGTCTTTCATTAGTAGCTGAAACGACGATTCAGACACTTAATGTACCTGTAGTGGCAGGTCAACGCGTGAAAATCGATAATAGTACACAAGTAGCAATAGTTGTAGGGTCTAACTGGAGTATCGCGTATAACATTAACCTGAGACGTAACGGAGTTTTAATTAATCAATTGCAACTCTCACGAACCGGTAATGCTGCCGGAACGTTAAGGTTTCTTTCCTCCAACACTTACGTGGATACATCCCCGGCTACAACGACTAACGCATACACGATAAGTATCCAATTTACAACCACTACAAGCGTCACTAGTGCCTCAGCGGAAGTGAGAAATCTGAATGCTATTCGTTTCAGTTAAAATAGACATCGAACTTATGATAATTACACGTTACTTTTGTTGACATATATGATGTTGTACATTACTCTATGGGTATACTTGATCATGATCAAAAACTTAGAAATGTACCAATTCGAATCGAATTAAAATAAATACAGCGGATGATAACGAGCGGGAGAGACCTGGGTTAGCCGAGCACAATGGCTAGTGTTCAGGCACCGAAGGAGCAAGCTGCTGCGCACCCGGCGCAGTGGTTAATCTCTCAGGTAAATGTACCATCGTTGGACGCAACTCTGGAGAGTGCGCGAATTGCGCCACCCAAGGGGTATATGATCAGTCAGACCGGTGAACTTGTCTGTAATCGCAGGCAATGCAACTTGTCGTGAGACACTGCTGATCGTGAAACTCTCAGGTATCGAGGACAGAGAGAGGGCCTAAGGCCTTCTTCTGTCCTTTTTTGATGTCATCATATCTAAATAAGGGACATTGTGGATGAAACTCCTGGATCGAAATGACGAATACATTTTACAAATATGAATCATGATTAATAATGGAGGGTTACAAGGTGCGATTTAAAGATGTTTTCTCAATTATTGGTCCGTCGATGACGGGGCCTTCAAGTTCACATACAGCTGGTGCGGCAAGGTTAGGAAGAATTGCTCGTCAGTGGCTGGGATGTACGCCAGATCGTGCCCGGCTAACGTTATACGGTTCATTCGCTGATACGTATCAGGGGCACGGAACAGATCTGGCACTGATCGGCGGTCTGCTGGATTATGTCACAGACGATCCGCGTATCCCGGATGCAGAACAATACGCAGAGGAAGCGGGCATGGAGGTTGAGTTTTATACAAGTGGCCTGCCTGCTCCTCATCCAAATACGGTCAAAATTGAGTTGTGGCATGGAGAACGTGCCTGCTCCTTAATCGGTGCATCCATTGGTGGTGGAAGCGTATCCGTGCATTCGATGAATGATTTTCGTGTTCAGATTAGTGGTGAGTTTCCAACACTCGTTCTGCGGCATGCGGATAAAGCGGGCGTACTCGCGTCAGTGACGTCCACGATCAGTTCATCCGGGGTTAACATCGGGTATATGCAGGTGGACCGGAAAGCCCGTGATGGCGAAGCACTTACCGCGATGGAAATGGATGGTGTGCCTAATCCTGATATGCTCAAGCGTCTAAAGGAGCTGGGCCATGTGCTGGACATTCGTGTTATAGATTTGAAGAGAGGAGTTGATTCGGATGCGGTTTAAACATTTGCACGAACTGAATACGATCTGTACAGCAGAATCCAAAACCATTGCTCAGCTGATGATCGAGGAGCAGGTTCAGGAGACCAATACACCGGAAGCGGATGTTGTGAAGCAGATGTCTGAATATTATCAGGTGATGAAGGAAGCGGTACGCAAAGGGTTAACGGAAGATACAACATCACGCAGTGGGTTAACGGGTGGAGACGGTAAAAAAATGGCCGAGTACATTCGCAAGGGTGAGACTTGTTCAGGAGATGCTTCCGCACTTGCCATGGCGTATGCCCTGTGTGTATCTGAAGTGAATGCCTCCATGGGCCGGATTGTGGCAACACCAACAGCCGGTTCCTGTGGTATTATCCCGGGTGTGTTTATCAGCTCACAGGAGCGATTTGGCTGGACGGACGAACATTTGGTGAACGGGTTGTTCTGTGCGGGAGCGATTGGTTATGTTATCGCGAACAATTCATTTATCTCCGGGGCCGAAGGTGGCTGCCAGGCGGAGGTGGGTTCCGCTATCGGCATGGCTGCGGGTGCCATGGTTGAACTGCGTGGAGGTACACCGGAACAGGTCGTTCATGCCGTTGGTTTGGCGTTAAAAAATACACTGGGCCTTATCTGCGATCCGGTCGCAGGCCTTGTTGAAATCCCGTGCATCGTCCGTAATGGACTGGGTGCAGTTACGGCGCTGGCTGCGGCTGACATGGCCCTGGCCGGAGTGCGTAGTGCCATTCCGTCAGACGAAGTCATCGATGTCATGCTGGAGGTAGGCAGTGCGATGCCGAGCCGCCATCGGGAGACAGCCCAAGGTGGACTGGCCCAGACGCCAACCGGCCGCAAAATGATGCAAAAGCTGGCTAAACCAAAGGCAAAGCGTGCCGAGCCTGAGCAGGAGTCGAAGCCAGCGGATTCTGACACAACTACAAGTGGGGCGGACAATGCTCAAGTGGACAAGGATACTCAGGTTTAAGCTGAACCGGGACCACCGATATATAAATCAGTGACATTATGATGTATAACGGCGAATACAGAATTACAAAACAAGCGTCCGCGAACCCGAATCCGGGTTCTGCAGGACGCTTGTTTTATGCTGCCAGATGAAGCGAAGATAGGCTACTTAGATATGGCTCAGACGTATGTGTATTATAACTCTAGTCCTGGCTCACAGCCGTACTCAGTACGGCATATCCATACGCGGGCAATTCAATGGCGAGTACGTCATCTTCCTTGGCGGTACGATGGTTTCCGCCGAATAACTCGGTCCATTCCTCGTCACCGGCCTCCAGCTCGACAATAGCCGTCTCTTCTGATCGATTGAACAGAACCAGAATTCGTTCCTCCTTACTTTGCCGCTCCAATACCAGTTGGCTGCCATCGGGACGAGCCTGCAGAAAACGAACGGTGCCTTCTGCACGCAGGGCAGGATGAGCATGACGCAAGGAGATCAGTTTCTGATAAAAGTCGAACAACTCTCGGTCCTGCTTCGCTTCATCCCATTCCATGCATTTACGGCAGCCCGGATCATGTTCACCGTCCATGCCAATCTCGTCTCCGTAATAGATGCATGGCGCACCCATGTAACTGAACTGGAATAACGCAGCCAGCTTCATCTTGCGCTGGTCGCCTTCACACAGCGTGAGCAGCCGCGGGGTATCATGGCTGTCGAGCAAGTTAAACGCCACTTCGCTGGCCTGGAGAGGATAACGGGATAACTGTCGCCCGATGGAGTTTGCGAATTGTTCGGCGTGCATTGTATTTTTGACAAAGAAAGCATTCACGGCATCGGTAAACGGATAGTTCATGGATGCATCGAACTGGTCACCTTGCAGCCAGGAGGAAGACTCGTTCCATACTTCGCCCAGAATGTAAGCATCCGGATTAGCCGCTTTGACTACACGGCGGAAATCACGCCAGAATGCATCGTCCACTTCGTCTGCCACATCCAGCCGCCACCCGTCCGCACCCACTTCCTTGATCCAATACTCGGCAACCTCCAGCAGATAGGCCTTCACCTCGGAATTCTCCGTATTGAGCTTTGGCATATGCGCTTCGAATCCGAAGGTCTCATACGTTGGAATGCCATCCTTCACGTCCAGCGGGTATTCGTGTACATGAAACCAGTCCTTGTATTTGGATTGCTCTCCGTTCTTCTGCACATCCACAAACGGCGCAAATGTCTTCCCGGAATGGTTGAACACAGCATCGAGAAGTACGCGAATTCCACGTGCGTGGCACAGCTCGACCAGTCTTTTCACGGTGTCTGCGTCACCAAAGTGCCGGTCTACCCGCAGATAGTCCTCGGTATCGTATTTGTGATTGGTGGTGGCTTCGAAGATGGGTGTGAAGTAGATCGCATTAATGCCAAGATCGCTGATGTAATCCAGATGGTCGATCACGCCCTGAAGGTCACCGCCGAAGAAATTGAAAGGTGTTGGCTCACCGCCCCACGGCTCTACCTTTTCCGGACTAATATCCGGGTTGCCGTTGGCGAATCGTTCGGGAAAAATCTGATAGAACACCGCATCCTTAACCCACGCAGGGGTTGTGAATACAGCTCCGGCATGAATATAAGGGAACTGGAACATACGACCCGGATCGTCCGGTTCTTCTTCCTGGAAGCCCGTCTCGGTCATCCAGATCTGTTCGTCTCCGTTTCTGAGCAGAAAAGAGTATTTCAGTCGGTGGTAGGGAGGTTTCACCTCACCCTCGTAATAATCGAACATGGAGTCAGAGGTGAACTTTGTTAAGGGAACCAGCGCTTTGGTTGCATCCCACGCATATTTATCCCCGGTCAGGGCATGTACCTCGGTCAGATCATTCTTTTTGGCACGCAAACGCAGATGGATTGTATCTTGGTCATAGGCATAGGCCCAGTTTCGTTTCGGTTGATGATAGATGGCTTCCAGCAGCATAATGAATTTCCTCCCGTCAGGTGTGGATATAGTATGTACTTGGTAGACTTGATTAATATGACATTCCCCACATTAATGAATACGCTATAATTAGAATGTGTGGTAACGTAAAGGACTTCAACATTGTTTCAACAAGACATGAATCCATATGTTATAGACAACTTTTATCATGATGATGCTCAGATATATCATTAACCCAATGAGGGCAGAAAGGAAACGAATATTCGGATGAAAACCAAACTGTTATATATTGAAGATGATACGGAAATTGCGACTTGGGTCAGAGCCGATCTGGAGGAGCGCGGTTATGAGGTGGTATGGCTCGGCAGTGGTGAAGGTGCAGCGGAGGCTGCTATCGGTTGCTCACTCATTATTCTGGATGTCATGCTGCCCGGGCTGGATGGATTTACGGTGGGTCAGCGACTGAAAAAAGAGCATCCTGCGGTGCCGATTGTCATGCTCTCGGCCAGAACGTCCATTGACGACAAGTTGCACGGTCTTGATTTTGCCGATGACTATGTGACCAAACCATTTCACCCCGATGAACTGGCTGCCCGTATTGAAGTACAACTGCGGAAGGCGGGAACTGCGGTCTCATCGGATACAGCCCTGAAGCTGGATCATCTCTCCATCTATGAGAAGGACAACCGGATCGTGAATGAGGAGACGGGAAATGAGATTATTTTATCGGGAAAACAGTTCCACATCTTCGCCTACCTGCTACGACATATGGGCATGATTCGAACGAAAGAGCAGATCTATGAAGCCGTCTGGAATGAGCCCTATCTGGATGGGGACAAAACTTTAATGGTACATATTCGACATCTACGCGAAAAGTTGGAGCTTGATCCGGCCAATCCTGTAGTTATTCAGACGGTCCGCGGTGTGGGATATCGTGTGAAGAAGCCATGATCCGCTGGTTCAGCAAACGGAAGATCATGAAGGGAGAACGAAGCATGGATCAAAAACAATCCGGGGGGCGCAAGCTTCGCTTTGGGCGCTCCTTGATGTCCAGATACATCCTCCTGATCTTGGCGGCTGTATTATTTGTGCCCGTTGTGCTTCCGATCATATCCGTTATATATATTGTTGTAGTGAATAACACGGACACAAATAAGAACCGAGCTGCACCTTACGGTGATGTTACCCGGATCAGTAACCTCTGGTCACGTGAAGCGAGGAACCTGGATGGTGCTTCGGATGAAGAGATCAAGGCCCGGTTGGAGCAATTACATGGCTCGTATCCCAAATCTTCCATGTATCGTGTGAATGTGAGTGGTGAAACCCTCTTTATTCTTGGGGGTGAAGATGTAACACTTCTGAAATCCACGTCGCCGGATGGTAGGACAGACACGACATTGAGATGGTCACTGGATTCCGGGCAAACGGCAGAGACTCATATTCCAGCCTTATGGAATGTAAACAATACAGTGCAATTCATGAAAGAAGCTTCCTTTCGCGATCCACTGACCGTAGTTGCATATATTGGCGGAGATGAGCAGGACAAAGGACAGGGATTCATCATCATTGAAGTGCCGCGGTCACTTCTGCAAATGAATCAGAGTAACTGGCCGATGGAACTTTTGTATCTTGGTATCGTAATGACCCTCATCTTTCTGATCTTCATCATTATGTCGATTCTCTTCTTCGCACGGATTCGCAAACGACTTATTCGTTTGCAGACGGCCATGATGACCACAGGCAAGGAAGGCCTCCCGCTTCCGGTAGATATCCGACGGTCAGACGAGATCGGTCAACTGGAGGAATCCTTCAATCAGATGGTTCATCAACTATCCGACAGCCGCCACCGTGAACGCGAGGAAGAACAATTGCGCAAACGTCTCATTGCGGGGCTTTCCCACGATCTGCGTACCCCGTTAACGGTGATTCGTGGACATATGCATGCTTTGCACAAGGAAGAGCTGAGCGAGCAAGGGGACCGTTCACTACATCGCATGGAAGCAAAGATGGAGGACCTCGGCGGGCTCATTGACAACATGTTATCCTACAATTTGCTCACCAGTGGGAAATATACACTGAAGCTGGAAGAGAAAGATATACTGCGGATCGTCAGGGAAACGGCGGCTGCCTGGTACCCGGTCTGGGAGAAAGAACAATTTGAGATTGATATTGACCTGCCAGAGGAACCGCTGATCTGGCAAATGGATGAACAGGGCATGCGCCGTATTCTTGATAATTTGTTCCAAAACGTGATCCGTCATGCCGCCAGCGGGAAATATATTGGTATATCAACTCAGGAGATTCAGGGTGAGACGGCCATCGTTATTCAGGATCGGGGTGCGGGAATGCAACCGAATTCCGACACAAAAGGCACAGGCCTAGGTTTATCCATTGTAGACCTGTTGATTCGTGAGATGGGTCTGCGCAAGCGGGTAGACAGTTCCGATACGGGTGTCCAGACATATATCTACAGTGGTAAGGGAAACCGGGAAACAACAAACCGCTGAAATTGCTTTTTTAAACTAAACTTAAACTAGAGACTACTTTGGCTTTAACCTTGGAAGGTTACGATAGTTCCGAGGTGATCATACAGTGAGTGAAAATATTATTCAAACGGCGAATTTATGGAAAACATACCGGGACCGTGCAGCGGTCCGTGAACTTGATCTGCATATTAAAAAGGGAGATATCTACGGCTTCCTCGGTCCCAACGGCGCCGGCAAAACAACAACGATTCGCATGCTTCTCGGCTTGATTAAACCAACCAAAGGCGTGATCCGTGTCTTCGACAAGGATATCCGCAAGGATCGCATGGATATTTTGCGCCGTGTGGGTTCCTTGGTCGAATACCCATCCTATTACGGACATCTGAACGCAGTAGAGAATCTGGAAACTTTGCGCCGCATCATCAATGTACCCAAATCAAGAATTGCTGAAGTGTTGTCCATTGTAGATCTGACCAAGGATGCCAAACGTTCAGTGAAGGGGTATTCCCTTGGGATGAAGCAACGTTTGGGTATTGCCAGCGCTTTGCTGGGTGAACCGGAGCTGCTGATTCTGGACGAACCAACGAATGGACTTGATCCTGCCGGTATTCAGGAGATTCGGGAACTGATCAAACGCATGCCTCTGGAACATGGCATTACCGTTCTGGTTTCCAGCCACTTGCTGAGTGAAGTCGAACAGATGGCAAGTCGTGTTGGTATAATCCGTGAAGGGAAGATGGTGCTCCAGGATACTATCGCAAGTCTGCATAGTCAGACGGGCAGCTCTATCCGGTTAACGGTTTCCGAGCCGGAAGAGGCTATGAAGCTGGCGAGAGAACAGGGACAATTTGGTCAGCAGCAAGGTTCTGCGTTAACGTTCCCTTATATGGATAACAGTTCAGTGGCACTGCTTGTGCGCCGATTAATTGAGCAGGATCATGATGTGTATCGTGTAGAGGAACAACGTCAGTCGCTGGAAGATCTGTTCATGCGGGTCATTGGCGAGGGGGCTTCCATATGACCGGGCGTGCATTATCGTCAGACTGGCTCAAGATTCGGGGGAAAGGGATCTGGTTTCTTGTTTTTCTGGCCCCTCTTGGATTGACAGCGATGCAGGCGCTTAATTTTGGCTTACGGCTGGACTATCTGAAAGAGCAGTATGCAGATAACCTGTGGGGCGGATTATTGGGCAATGTGGTTGTCTTTGTGCCCTTGTCTCTGATGCTGGGAGCAACCATTCTCAGCTCCATGATCGCTAATGTTGAGCATGAACAGGGATCGTGGAAACAGTTGCTCGCGATGCCCATTCCCAGACCAGCCGTGTATTTAGCCAAGTTCCTGCTTGCTTGTGTGCTGCTGGTGATCTCCTGCCTGCTGCTAACCGCAGGAATTGTGGGTCTGGGTCTGATCCTCGGATTCCATGCCAGCGAAATACCTTGGACACATGCGATCAAGCTGGGGCTATTGCCTTTAGCTGGTGCACTTCCGGTGTTGTCACTGGAGTTGTGGCTCACGATGGTTAACAAGAATCAGGCGCTTCCCGTCACCCTGGGCATCGTTCTCGCGATAACGGGTATGTTCTCACTCAGTATCTCACCGAGCTTTCCGCTCGCTTGGGCACAGATGGCCTGGAATGGGCCTAATCCATACCTGTATGCAGGCATGGGGGCAGGTCTGGGGTTATTAATCCTGTTGCTGGGTATGGTGCATTTTAGCCGGAAGGATGTGGCCTGATATGAGCTTTGCGACAACGTACTTCCGAATCTTGTCCGCTGAACGATTGAAAATGAGCAAATCGCCCATATGGCTCCTGATTCTGCTGAGTCCACTCATTGCGCTGCTCATCGGACTGTTGTCCACTCCATCGGGAAATTGGCAGGTATTGATGACTACGATGGTTTTCCTGCACGGATTGTTATTGTTACCGATGCTCACTGGCGTGTTTACGTCCTTTGTCTGCCGTTTCGAACATGCAGGTGGAGGGTGGAAGCAGATGCTAGTTTTGCCGCTCACACGTTCAGGTGTATATGCAGGTAAACTGACGATTGTACTCATGCTTCTGGCGGGTACGCAAGTATTGTTGCTGATGTCCATTCTGCTGGCAGGCATGATTCACGGCATTACGATGCCAGTACCTTGGGGATTCTTGGTAGGCAAACTACTGCTTGGGTTGCTGGCCTGTGTACCCTTGGCTGCCTTGCAGATGTTCGTTTCATTGGTGTGGAGCAGCTTTGCCGCACCGCTCGCACTGAATTTTGCACTGACCATACCGAATATTCTCATTGTAAACTCGGCGACATATGGGCCGTATTATCCATGGGCACAACCGATGATTCTGATGACACCCGTGGACGGCGGAGGTTTCGGAGCCTACAACGTGCCACTGATGACGATGCTGGCGGTTGTTGGAGGCAGTGCTGTTATTTTTATTGGAATCGGCATGATGTATTTTGCGAAAAAAGAAATCTGAATAATTCGTTACACACTTGGTTATCGTAGGTCCAAATCCTCTTTAAGCAGAACATGCAAGCTCATTGTATGTATGCTTCAGGAGGATTTTTTCTAATGTCTGACCCACCCATCATGAATAGTCAGCTCTCGAATGATCTTGGCTGGTGCTCCGGCTACAAGCGTATTCTCGGGGACATCTTTGGTTACTGTGCTTCCGGCAGCCACAACTGCATTTCTGCCGATAGTGACGCCGGGAAGTATGAGCGCTCCTGTACCAATCCAGGCATTATCCTGAATTACAATCCGCTTGGCAGTTTGGCTCCCGTCATCCAGCGAGTCAATTCGGTGGTAGGCACTGTCGAATATGCTTGTTCGAGGACCAATCATAACGTTATTGCCGATGGTCACTTCAACGTTAGCGGCAATCCCGACTCCTGCATTAATCATGACGTCATCGCCAATCGTTAATCGCGCGCCTTTGACCACGGTTAACTGGGTTCCCCAAGGTTTGCCTATGATGTTGAGTCGCTTTCCCACCTGCAAGTCACCCAATCTATTCAGATAAACCTTACCCCTGATTCGTGGCAGCAGGCCCATTGAGGGCTGGATTTTACCAAAGATGGCCAAGCCTCTTAGTTTACCGTAAGCAATTTTAACTCTGTTGGGCAGCATGATTCATCCGTCCTCTCCGTAGTCAAAAAACGTTTTTTAACGATTATAGCCTTTTTGATACAAATTGTATCGTTAATTTTATATCAAGGCATCGTAAGAGCGGATGATCTCTCTTTCTTTGGGAAGCTTTGATTCAGGCGGGATATCCAATGAAACAACCGTTTGCAGCGTTTATGTCAGGAGATAATGGGGATTAACGTGTCTGATGTTCTTTAAAATTTACAAAGGGCGCATGGACGCCAAAGGAAATCGTTTAGCCATTCGCCAGAATCAGCTGACTTGTATAACTTGTCTGCCTTCGAAGACACCTCCTAAGTAATATTAAAATTCCAAGTATTACCTCACGCATCATGTGAATTGAATCATAGAATGTAAGCAAAATGAGACGAGAATCTGGTAAAATAAAAAAAGCTGTTTCTAGGTTGGCTTACATGGTTATTCGAGGGTAGGCCTATTTCTAAGGAACTAAAAAAATTCCTGTTGTTAGATGAAGATATCGGCTGAGAAAAGAGGGGTAAGCCTTGGATGTTAATAAAACGGAAACCCTGAAGCGCATTATTTCTGAGGGAAGTTCTTACCAATCACTGTTTTTTAACCATCCGGATGCCATTTATGTGATGGATATCCGTGGAAACTATATTGATGCTAATCCCTCGGTAGAGCGGATATCAGGGTATACACTGGATGACTTGATTCGTATGAATCAGAGTGAGATCTGTCCTCCGGACAGTGAAAATTCACGCAAAGAATATATTAAAGAGGTACTGGCTGGACGTTCAGTCAGTAATCCCATTACTTTTTATCATAAAGATGGTTCCCTGAAACAGGCAGAGATAACGTATGTTCCTATCACAGAGAGTGATGAAGTTGTCGGCATATACGGTATTGCCAAAGATGTTACCGATATCCTAAAAGTGCAACGTGAGCTTAAGGAGGCACAGGAGAAATATCAGGTGCTGGCTGACCACGCACAAGATCTGATTACAACTTGTGCTAAGGATGGCGAGTTGTTATACGTCTCCCCTTCCGTGTACACCTTACTGGGTTATAAGCCGGAGGAAGTCATAGGAAGGTCCTTCAAGGATTATTGTTATCCGGGAGATTATCCGGACCCTATGGATCTTTCCAAGATCGGCAATGGCTGCAAGATGCGTGTGTTGCACAAGAAGGGACATTATATCTGGATGGAGACATTGGCGAAACCTGTGGCTGGAGAGCGTGGAAAGAGTGTCCAGATTGTCAGCATCAGCAGGGATATTACCCAGCATAAGGATGCAGACAGACGTCTTCGGGAAAGCCGTCAGCGATACAGATCGCTGTTCGAACATAATCCGGCGGCCGTGTATTCATTGAATCTGGATGGCGAATATAGTGCGGTGAACAGCAAGCTGGTCCAAATGCTGGATGTTCCACGCAATAAGCTTATTGGCAAATCGTTTTTATCCAATCTGGATAAATGTGAAGTTCAACACGGTCAAACGAACTTTGACAAGGTTAAGCAAGGCGATCCGCAATATTATGAGACCCGAATCGTCAATTCAAGTGGTCGGAAGATCGAAGTGTCGGTTACGAATGTGCCCATTATTGTGGATAAGGAAATGGTAGGTGTCTATGGGATCGTGTCCGATATTACCGAGCGCAAGGAATATACGGAACGGATTCAGGAGCTCAGCAAGCAACATGAGTTGATTCTCAACACGGTTACGGAAGGAATATATGGTTTGGATGCGGATGGCATCACCATGTTTATGAATCCTGCAGCAGCTTCGATGTTCGGTTATGAGGCGAAAGAATTCATTGGCAAAAACTCACATCCTATTATCCATCATACCCGTGCAGACGGAAGTCATTTCCCAAAAGAAGAGTGCCCGATTCACATGACTGTGTTGGATGGACAGAGACGTTCAATCAAGGAAGATGTATTCTGGCGTAAAGATGGCAGCAGCTTTCTGGTGCAGTATCAGGTGACGCCGATTATTGAACAGGGACAGATTCAGGGCGCGGTGGTTGTGTTTAATGATGTGACTGGCGAACGTGAAATTGTACGTGCTAAAGAAACAGCTGAGCTGGCAGCTCAGGCCAAGTCAGAATTTCTGTCGATGGTTAGTCATGAGATCCGTACACCGATGAACGGGATCGTGGGGATGACAGAATTGTTGATCGGTACCGATTTATCGGAAGAACAGCGTGAATATGCCGAGATTATTCGAGACAGCGGTGATGCTCTGCTGAACATCCTTAATGATATTTTGGACTTCAGTAAGCTGGAATCCGGGAAAATGGCACTGGCTTATGAACCATTTGCATTACGCAAGATGCTGGAACAGGTTGCCGAACTGTTTAAACCGCGTGCAGATGAGAAACATCTGGAGATCAGGTATCGTCTCAATCCAAGCATCCCTGAATTCATGGTCGGTGACGCCATACGTATACGGCAGATTCTGGTGAACTTGGTTGGTAATGCACTTAAGTTCACGGATCAGGGAAGCATTGATGTTACCGTGGATATTATCAAGGGCAGAAAACCTGAAGACAGCGTTCTTGATTTTGCGGTGCAAGACACGGGGATTGGCATTCCTGCTGACAAGCTGGATCAGTTGTTTCAGTCCTTCTCTCAACTACATCCGGTGATTAACCGGAAGTATGGTGGTACTGGACTGGGACTGGTCATCTCCAAGCGACTCGTGGAGATCATGGGAGGCAGTATCAGTGTCGAGAGTATAGAAGGGGAAGGCTCAACCTTCCGGTTTGCTGTTCCTGCGGCGAGTGTAGATGCTTCAGCAGAACAGACAGCAAGTCAGTTCCATCATGATCGTACACGTCAGAGTGATAAGGTCGCCATGCGTATTCTGGTGGCGGAGGATCACCCGGTAAACCGGAAGATTTTGCGAGAATATCTGGAGAAGCTCGGATATCAGGCAGATGTGTGTACTAATGGTGTGGAGGCAATTGATGCCATCTCTCAGAATGCTTATGATATTGTCCTGATGGATATTCATATGCCTGTAATGGATGGACTGAAGGCGACAGATCTGTTACACCGCTTAATTCCACAAGATCGCATACCTCCAATCATCGCAGTTACAGGTAATGCCAAACGTGAAGATAAGGAAGCTTGTCTGGAGATTGGTATGCGTGATTTTATTAGCAAACCGGTTATGCTGAGTGAGTTGAAGCGGGTGTTACAGCAATGGGGGCCAAGGGACGAACCTCAACTTGCACCAAATTGAACAGCAGCTCAAATCAATTATGAAATTGATTCATCTGGCTGTGAAAAATAATAAACGCAAACATGCCAATAAGACTCCTCGCATGGAGTCTTATTGGCATGTTTGCGTTGGTAGGCTTTTGAAGTTGAGCCGAAGCATACAAAGTGGAGTTGTATACGAATGGCTTATACCAGTGTCAGACGATTGATATTACCAGATAGGATTTCACAGGAACTGTTGAATTTCTCACGTTCCGTTGCATCCAGATTCAATTCGATAATCTCTTGAATGCCATTGCCACCGATGATTGCAGGAACACCGACGCAAACGTTGTGTTGCTCGTACTCTCCGTCCAGAATAGCCGATACGGCGATGATCTTGTGTTCGTCATTGAGGATGGAACGAGTGATGTGCGCGAGGGCATTGCCGATTCCGAATTGGGTAGAACCTTTACGGGTAAAGATCTCCCAGCCGGCATCCTTCGTTTTGCGTGCAATATCGTCCAGATCCAGATGTTTGAAGCGTTCCTTGTGCTGATCCATGATGTGCATAATCGGTTTGCCACCGATGGTCACATGCGACCAGGCCACGAACTGGGATTCTCCATGCTCCCCGAGAGCATAACCGTGCACACTGCGTGGGTCGATGGAGAAGACTTCAGACAGCAGCGTTTTGAGCCTTGAAGAGTCAATAGACGTTCCTGTGCCGATGACATGCTCACGTGGAAGACCAGATAATTTCCATACCATATAAGTTACTATGTCAACCGGATTGGCAGCGACGACAAAAATCCCGTTAAATCCACTGTTCATGATCGGAACCACGATGTCTTTGGTAATCGATTCCGCTTCCCCCAGAATATCCAGCCGTGTCTGTCCTGGCTTGGGATTCGCCCCGGCAGTTAAGACAATAACATCCATATTGCCACAATCGGCGTACGTGCCTGCATATACCTTGGTGCGGTTATGTGTGAAGTCCATACAATGGGAAAAATCCAGTGCCTGTGCTACAGCACGGTCATACGTCCGGTCCACCATCATAATTTCCCTGCATATCGATTGATTAATCATGGAATACGCACAACTCGAACCGACAAGACCCGCCCCGATCACCGCTACTTTGCCTGATTTGCCTAACACTGCCGTTCAGCCCCCATTTAGATTGATATTTATCTGTTACTCATGCGTCCTATGTTAAGTATAGTCCTTTATTTTATGCTGGAATGCACTTCTACGTTACATAAGATAACACATGGAAAAGCTGTGCAGCAATGATATCCGCTATCGCGGGAGCGTATTGGAGTAAAGGAGTTAACAAAAATGACATGAATAATTCATAATCATATGATTTGACGGCGTTTGCACCTGTGTCAATCGACATGACAGCATTCATGCTTGTTGTCGGATTGGGGGTTATTTGTGCGGATCATATACCTGACAAAACTTCTTAGGAATCCGCAGAAACAGAACAAAACCGCCAAAGGGATCTGCTGAGGAGCTGACGAATACATACGGACAAGCAAAAGATAAGCATACTTGATCCATGAGACAGGTTGCCCCGATCCGATGACGGTTCCAAAAAGGAACGCTGAAGCCATAATGTTTTTATTCAAGAATCCATTTCATAACTCACTAAAGGTATTATGAAATGGATTCCCAAAAGACTTCATTCCGGGAGGGAATTAATGATGATTGAAGAAGCAGGAGCAACGACGGAAACGGCCAAGAGCCTGGGCATAGGTGCCAGTACTCTTCGTAAATATGCGGCAGCACTGGAAGAACAGGGATACCGGTTCGAACGGTCAGCCAACAAATCCAGACTATTCAAATCCGACGACATCGAGTGCATTGAACGTCTGATGACTGAACTCAGAGAGCATAATCTACCCCTGGCTGATGCTGTGGTGACTGTATTGGCTCCAGAAGTACCTGTATCTGCAGTAGAAGTAGATGTACCGGTGGTGGGGATTGAAGGTCTGTCAGAGACGGAATGTGCAGCGACTGTCATGTCATCCGTATTCCCTGAAGAACCTGAAATAATGGGTAATCTGAGATCCTATGAAGGTCTGGGCCAACTGGTAAGTGAGGTGACTTATGGTGCTGTAGAACAACAGCAGGATGATCGGGTACAGCTGCTGCAACAGCGGGTCGATGAACTGGAGCTGACCCTTCAGCATCTGGCTGATACACATATGGCGCTCCAGGAACAGATGGAGAAACAGCGCCTGTGGATGAATGAGAAGCTGGAGGAAGAGCGGGATCGTGAACTCGTGACCAATCTGCGCAGTTTCCAGGGAAGAAAACGCAAACCCAAAGGAGTATCCCTGCGTATGTTGTTCGGGTTCCTGCCCAAGAAGCATAAGGAAGCTTGAGCAACAGGCATTTACCCATCGTGATTTTACAGTATTGGCCTGATATAATAAGCTCCATACAACATGAAGACTGGTAACCGACTGCTCAGTAAAGATAAAGACTGAGTGGATCAGGAAGCTGGCGTGGGAGGATCTGTGGAGCTGCGACGAAGTTGGCAAAGAGTGCTCGGATTATGGATGGATCGTCCTCGGCGGGAAGGCATGACCATTGCTGAGCGTTATACAATACAGGAATTACTGGGTATGGGGAGCTATGGGCTGACATACCTGTGTACAGATGATCAGAACGGCAGGGAAGTGGCGTTGAAGGAATCCAAGCCTAGCAAGGGCAGACTCTCTGCGCACCTGTTGGAGCGGGAGGCAGACGTGATGAGACGTCTTCATCATCCGGCGATCCCTGAACTGTTGGATGTGTTCACATCCGGGAGACGAAGTTATATCGTCACCGAGTATATTCGTGGACAGACGCTGGAAGATTGCATATTTGAGCAAGGTCTTCGATATACGGAGCGGGAATGTCTGGAATTGGCAGGTCAACTGCTGGCTCCGGTGGCTCATGTGCATGAGCAGGGATATATTCATGGAGATGTGCGGATTCCCAATGTTATTTTACGTGAAGGGAAGGTGCATCTGATTGACTTTGGCCTGGCAAGACGCTTGGGGGAGCCGTTGTTGCCGGAGCTGAAGCGACGTATGCGTGAAGTCCCTGAGCCTGAAGATGAACGGGCTACACCGGATCATGATTTGCAGGATATCGGCCACTTTCTTCTCTTTATGCTGTATTCGGCTTATGAGCCAGAGAAGGGCCGTGAATCCGCCAGCTGGCAGGAGGAACTGAAGCTTACGCCGGAATTGCACCAGATGCTGGAGCGACTCCTTGGACTCCGTCCAGGTTATGAGGGTGGGGCGACAGAGTTACAGGCAGAGATTGAGAAAGTGTTGCTGAGATTACAATGAAATAAGCTCTGTAGGCGGACCTATACTAGTTATCCGTGACCTCTTCGTATGAAATCTGTAGGGGTCTTTTTCCTTTTTACTATATAGAAACAATAAAGGGGTGTTCTGTTAGCCGTGTGTATGGCTAGCGAACACCCCTTTATTACATATTCATTTATTGTAGCGTCTAATAAGCTGGTGTGTGATCATTGCACTTTAAAAGCAATCGTTAGAGCCGCTTAACTGGAGCTGTATTTTCTGCTTTTGTAATACCCGGAGCCACTGCGGCTGTCCCGGTATTTCACATCTGAAGAAGAATAGCGCTTGTAGGAACGCTTGCCTGAGGAACTACTGTGACGTTTATAGGAGCGCCTGTCCGAGGAGCTGTAACGTTTGCGGTGAGATGAAGATTTGGAATCGATAAGTTTGCCGATAATCTTTTTGAACATGAGCTTTCACCCTTTCGACTTCAACTGTTTTAAGCATATACGTGGCTAGATCAGAAGGGGTTTCGATTTTTTCATGGATAATTGTATTCATTGGACAGGAGCTTGGCGTATAATAGGATGTTGCTGATTGCACGGAATTTTTTATTTTGAGTGTTTAGCGTTACAATAGAGGACAGGATAAGATTTTAACGGACAGGAGTAGTTATTATGATTACATTGAAGACCAAAGAACAGATTGAATATATGAAAAAAGCCGGAGAAATTCTCGCCGCATGCCATAGAGAAATTGCAAAGATGATTCGTCCAGGCATTACGACACAGGAGATCGACCAGTTTGCAGAAGCTTTTATGAAGAAAAATGGCGCTACGCCGGAACAAAAGGGATATAACGGGTACCAATATGCGACATGTGCGTCGGTTAATGATGTGATCTGTCACGGCTTTCCGGGAAAATATGCACTGAAAGACGGCGATATCGTTACAATCGACATGGTCGTTAATCTGAATGGCTGGCTGGCGGATTCGGCTTGGTCATATGCCGTAGGTGAAGTGACTCCGGAAGCACAACATCTGCTGGATGTAACCAAAAACTCTCTGTACAAGGGCATTGAACTTGCCGTGGTGGGTAACCGGATCGGAGATATCTCCAATGCGATTCAAGTGTATGCAGAAGGTGAAGGCCTATCGGTTGTGCGTGAGTTTATCGGACACGGTATTGGTGAGAAGATGCATGAGGAACCACAAGTCCCTCACTACGGTCCGCCTCATCGGGGTCCGCGTCTCAAGGAAGGCATGGTTATTACAATCGAACCGATGTTGAATATTGGTACATTCCGAAGTAAGCTGGATTCAGATGGATGGACTGCGCGTACTTTGGATGGAAGTCTGTCTGCCCAGTATGAACATACGATTGCGATTACGGCGGATGGTCCAGTGATTTTGACAGCACAATAATAGCCAAAAGCAGCTACAATGTGACGATATTTGCATATTTCAAGGCGGCCCACGTTTGTGATCCGCCTGTTTCGGTTTAAACTATTAAGAAGTGATAACACAGAGCCAGTGGTAAGTGATCTCAGCTGACAAGGGTTAACCTTGCGTCCACTTGGCAACAAGGAGGTAATTTTGGTGTCTTTAAATAAACAGATCGTACTTGCGTCTCGTCCCGAAGGTGCCCCTTCCAGAGAGAATTTCAACTTCATTGATGCACCTCTTCCTGAACCGGAAGCTGGGCAAGTTCTGGTACGTACACTATATTTGTCGGTCGATCCGTATATGCGGGGCCGCATGAAAGATACAAAATCCTATGCTGCACCGTACGCGTTAAATGAAGTGATCAAGGGTGGAGCCATTGGACAGGTTGTGGAATCTTCGGAACCCAATCTGCGCAAAGGAGATCTCGTATCCGGTATGTGGGGCTGGCAGCAATATGCCGCAGTGAATACGGCTGATCTGTCGCTGATTGATACGGAAGAAGCACCAATCACGGCTTACCTGGGTGCGCTGGGCCTGACGGGTCTGACGGCTTATTTTGGTATGGAGGACATCGGCAAACCGAAGGACGGCGAAACGGTCGTTGTATCGGGAGCAGCCGGAGCGGTAGGCATGATTGCAGGTCAGATTGGTAAAATTGTGGGAGCACGCGTAGTTGGTATTGCAGGCTCTGATGAGAAATGTGCTTATTTGAAAGAAAAGCTGGGCTTCGACGTGGTGTTGAATTACAAGAAGGAGCAGGATATGTCAGCGGCCATTGAACGGGCTTGCCCGGATGGTGTAGATGTCTACTTTGATAATGTGGGCGGTGACATCTCGGATGCAGTCTTGCGCCACATCAATCGGAATGCACGTATTCCGTTATGCGGTCAGATTTCGTCCTATAATCTGGAGAAGCCGGATATCGGGATGCGACCACAGACATTGCTGTTAACAAATACAGCATTAATGAAAGGTTTCCTGCTGGGTGACTATACGAAATCCTTCAAGGAAGGCCGCGCCAAGTTGGCGAAATGGATCAAGGAAGGTCATATCCAGTATGAAGAAAACATTGTGGACGGGTTCGAACAGACGCCGGAAGCATTCATGGGTCTCTTCTCGGGAGATAATCTGGGCAAGCAACTGGTTAAGGTTGCAGATCCTGAATAGATATCGAATGGTTTACATGTACAAATTAGGTTGAAAACGAAAAGACACGTTCTGCACACCGAGGGTGCAGCAGAACGTGTCTTTTTTATCTGTAAATCTGTGCGTGGTCTGCGTATGATGACTAGTGTTCGGCGACCAGCACTTCTTTGTAGTGTTTGTACATATATACACGCCAGCGTACAATCATGCCAAAAGCCAGCAGGAAGAACAATCCGCCCGTTTGCGGAATACTTACATATCGCTGAATGACTTCATGCAGGATCAGGCGTACGGCCAACAGTCCAAGCAAGATAAAAGCAAAGCTGCGAGAACGTGTGGCAAAAATTTCTTCACCTACTCGTTCAAACCGTGTACTGCGAATGAGGGGATAGGAGAAAAGGAACCAGCCCACCAGAAACGCAATGAATGCCCAGAGTAGAGGAACATGAGTTGCCGGTACAACAAACATGAGAAATCCTGTGCTCATGCCGAGCGGAGGAATAAGGATTTTGCGAATGGTCACCGGTCTGTGACTGGCTTTCATGCGGATGAAGATGGCAAGCAGTGCCATGACGAGCATGCCCACGGTTGCTCCGATTTGCAGGTAGTACGGACTGATTTGAGCCACGTAGAACTCCCTCTTTCTGGAATAATATGTTATCCGGTGATCCGGAACTCAGTACGAATTGCCGGAATTTTCAGTTCCTATTATATCACAAACGCAGAAAGCCGATAGAAAGCTTAGTGTATCATATACCCGATATGTATTCACAGGGTGTATTTGAAAATTTTGTATTATTGTGCCCGTTGTAAGGCCGTTTATTCGATTAAGGGGAAATCATGCAATGATTGGACAACAATGGATGTACATCAAGCTTATCGGCTCACATCATAGTGGGTGGCTTGCAGGTAATACAGATTGGTTGGTACATGTGGTCAGCCTTGTATGTGCAAGTGTACTAGCTTTTTTGCTGGTTATCTACGGTTACATCTTATGGATGAAATATAGCAGTGGGCGCAGGGACAAAGTTAAGACGGCACTGATGAAGGAATTACTTTCCGAAGATTCGGTGTTACAGCAGTACCTGGGCCAAGGAGAAATAAAAGTAGACTTACTGAATATGAGTGGAGATCAACAGAGCGTTTTGCAACAGGTGTTATTGCAACGGCTTGCTCAAGGTCCGGTAGAGCACGAGACTCTGCGAATTCGTCTGTTATCCTGGCAAGTCTTTGGAAGTTCATACCGGTCAGTTCTGAAGACGGGAAAGTGGAGTGAACGAGTCAACACGTTGTTATATATTGAACAGTTTCATATGATAGAGCTTCTGCCCAGGTTAGAGGATATGCTACGGGTTACTTCCTGTACGCCGCTTGAACGCTTCATCATATTGCGCATATATGCCCGAACCGGTTATTTCAGAATCGTGAAGGAATTGATGCGTGAGCAATATGTATGGTCCGATTCGCAGTATCTGCAGATTCTGCTGTTGCTTACCGATTCATCTTGGACTCGTCTGAAGGATCATTTCAAGGAGGTACCTTATCAGGTCCAGTCTAATATCGTCCACGCCATTCGTATTCGGGATGACCAGACGGAGGGTGCTGTTGTTCTACTGGAGAAGCTCATTCTTGGAGAGGATGCGCTGCTGCGTACCCATGCGTATCAGGCATTGGCTCAAGTGGGCAGAGGTTGCGAAGATATGCTGAAGGGGCTATTGCTGGTATGGAACGAATCTGGTGAAGAGAGGCAACGCTCTGAAAGACTAACAGTGACCCAGCTTATGGGTACTGTTCATGCGGATGCTTTTATTCCTAGACTGAAGGTAATGATGGGTGATCCTTCTTTTCAGATCCGACAGGAAGCGGCGAACTCTCTTGCCCGGTACGAGCAGGGACTTGAAGAACTCCGGGAAACGGCTGTAAACCATCCGGATAAATATGCAAGGCAGATAGCGGAGGAAACGCTGGAAAGGATGCAGTATGGACGAAAGATGGATTGAGATGTTGCAGAGTTTTGTTTTGGCATGCTACGAGGGGATATTTATCTATCTGGTGTTAGCGATTGTGATGTGCAGTGTTCTGGTCGTTGCTGCCGCTCGTACATTGATTCGCCAGAGGGATCTGGACCCGCTGCAATATCATGAGATGTTGGATGAAGAACTGGCTCCTGCGGTATCCCTGCTTGTCCCGATGCGTAATAGTGAGAATACGATCGTACAGCGAATTGATTGTCTGCTGGATATTCAGTATGCACGCTATGAGGTTATCATCATTAATGATGGATCAGAGGATGGAACAATGCGGCGTCTAAAAGAAACCTATGATCTGATGCCCATTCGGAGTAAAGTTCATTATTCGGGACTCGGCCAGGAGACAGCTCAGATTAAATGTGTCTACCAATCCAGGTTACATCATCGTCTGGTTGTGATCGACAAGGAGTATGGAGGACGAATGGACTCCCTGAATGCAGGCCTGAATATCTCGCAATATCCTTATATCGCCTCTGTTGGACCCTGGACAGTTCTGGAACGGGATGCATTGGTGAAGATTATGAAACCCTTTATGGATGCTCTCCCCGGAGAAGAGGTTGTTGCTTGTAGTGGACGAGTAGATCTCATGGCCCCCAGAAATACGAATCATACAGATTTAACGGATAACAGCACAAGGCCTACGGACAGTACGTTGTATGTAATGCAGACCATTGAATACGTGCGTGCTTTTTTGATTGGTGGTGTGGGACTTGTTCGTTACAATATTAATGTGCTTTTATTTACGTCTGAAGTATTTGGTGTATTCAAAAAAAACCGGGTGATGGAAGTTGGCGGTTACAAGCGCGATGACCAGGTCGCTCACATGGAACTGGTCATGCGGTTGCAGAAACATATGAAGCGAACTCGGGAACGTGGTCGTATTATATACATTCCCGATCCGATCTGCAGGGTAGAAGTGCCCGGTACATGGCGTCAGCTGTGCAGACAACGTATCGGTTGGCACATGCAGCTTGCAAGCAGTCTATGGGCCCAGCGGAGCATGATCTTCAATCCGGCCTATGGCTGGATGGGGATGGTATCCATCCCGTATTTTATTCTGATCGAATTGTTGGGCCCTGTGATGGAACTGGGAGTGATTTTGCTGTTCATCTCAGGCATAGGGCTACAGTTGGTGGATATCAACCTATGCATCATTCTCGTTCTGCTGCTGACGCTCTATGGTTCACTGTTGTCCGCAGGTATGGTAATGTTCGAAGTATGGTGTTCACGCAAAGCGTATACGTCCAGAGCAGTGACGCGTCTGTTATTGTATGCTTGTTCGGAGACGTTCTGGTTCAGACCGCTGAACAATACATTCCGTATGTTTGGCATTTTGCAGGCTATGGGATTGAGGAAGGAAAAGGAGAAGGAGATCAGGAATGGATTGGGGTAAACTATCGGCAATCCTGGTAATACCTTGGAACAGAGCAAGGAGGAAGACGCTTCATGAAAAAAAGTTACAGGCCAGCCACGATGTGGACGCTGGCTTGTTTTACAGTGGTATCGGTGGTGCTGGTTGTCCCCTGGATTATGTGGCAATCCCAGGCCCCGGTTCCGCTTAACATCATGATTATTGACAAGAGCAGACCTGACCAGTCCTATCAGGGGCACAAGGGATTGGTCTGGTTGCTGAATCAGCAGAAGATCGTACAGCAAACAGGGGAACACTATTCCTATGAAGAGGATTATTACGGCTATGATCTTCAGGACGGGCTTCCTCGGATGAAGCGATTGTTGCCTGATGAGGTGACGGACACGGATCTGATCTATCTGACGGCGAATCGGAGTAGTCTGTCTGCACAAAAGAATGAACGGAAGCAAGACGAAGTCTATGAAGGGTTAACAATATATGATGTGCAGAAGATTCGCGAGGCTGCGTATAAAGGCGTGACGATTGTTGCCGAATACAGTGCATTGGCAAATACGGCTTCCAAGATGACAAGAGAGCAGCTATACCCGATCTTGGGTGTGGACAGCAGTGGATGGCAGGGGAAATCGGTATCTGATCTGCAAAGTATAGAAGAAGTACCCCGCTGGGTTAGGGCGCACTATGAGCAGCAGGAGAAGAAGAAATGGCATTATCGCGGAGCGGGTATGCTGCTGATACATATGGATGGACAGGTCATGGTACTGGAGAAAGGTCCGGATGTGAAGACAGGCAATATACAGATTGCATTTACACCGGAAGGCAGCGATTGGAGCGGTATAACCCAGGATATACATTACAATGGCTGGTTCGATATCATTGTGCCGCAACAGAAGAATTCCATACTGGCCTGGTATAAGACGGATCTTACGGAGACAGGCGAGCAGAAGCTGGTGGATGCAGGAATTCCTGCGGAATTTGCTGCACTTGTCCGCTACGACGACTATAATCGGTCGTATTACATGGCAGGGTCCTTTGGAGAAATGAAGCATTATTCCTTCTGGCGTCGAATCCGGGGATGGGAGGTCGTCCGGTCCAAACTTACGCCAGATCAGAAAGATATTCCGGACATGTTCTACTGGAAGGTGTACGTGCCCGTGATGAAGCATATTTTGAAAGAAGTGCAGGATGGACGGCAGCAATGGCCATAGATAGGCTATCGAGAACCGTTTCGATGGAAAGAGGGAAGCCAAAGTCCATTCCAGCCTTCGAGAGGAACGGGAGATGTACATAATAGAGAAGTGCGTCGTTGTGAGTGGCAAAAGTGTAATTGAGAGACAGGGCGAATCAAGTAAGGATCAGATTGCCAAGTGAAATGGGATTGGGACTGGGGAGATCGAATACGTTTCAGACTCTTACCACCATGAACAATGGGAGTTGTAGCTAGATCCTCAACAAGAATCATCCCACTGCGGCGTACATGTAGTGTGATCTATAAAGATTCGTATTAGAACAAGTACTAAAACAAGCACTAAAGTGTGCATCACGATCAGGGTAAGCTCCGTATCGAGAATCGCCCCAATGTGTGTACTGAACTATAGCGTGATCTATACATGAATAGTAATAAAACATTTACTACCATGTGCATTACGATCAGAGTAAGATCCTTATCTAGCCGTGTCCCGTATGATCAATGCAAGTTGGAGCATGAACGCTCCGTATTTAGAGTCCATAACACAATGTGTGTCTGGACGTACGCCGCTATGATGAGTGGACGAGTATCTATGACATCGTGATCTGAAGCACCGTACGTTGCATGTTCTAACGAACTCAGCACATCTTATTTTGCCTATTTTGCCTAATTTGGTATGTTGGTAAATGTAACGAATCACAGACACGTTAAATGAACACAAGCCGATGAAAGATGAATTCAAAGTGGATGTTAATGTGTTGAAAATAATTGGCGTAACTATTACATTATTACTGTCAAATCTATGGGATGTACCGGTACACCGCAATGCAAAAAGGACTGCAGATCTTCTGCAGTCTTTTTTCATGATGCAATGCGAGGCTTAACTAGTCCTGGTGAAGATGCCGGAGTCCGTGCAGGAAGGCGGATACGGTCAGACGCAGACTTTCGTCTGGATCAAAGTTCATGCCGAAGCCGCCCTGTGCCTCAATGGAGGCAAATCCATGGCAGAGGCTGCGCAAACCACGAACGGCGTGCAATGCTTCCGCTTCGGTGAGCGGGTAGGGCTGCAAGCTGTGCAGCAACAACTCCAGCGTAGCTGTGCTGGCCGCGGCGAGCTGTGGCTCTTCGCGATCCGGGGCATGGAATGAGGCTTCGTACAGCCCGGGGTGCTTGCGGACGAAGCCAATGTATGCCGCAGCGATGGCCTGGATGGCATCGTCGCCTGTGCGGTCAGCCGTAGCCGCGGTTAATGTGCGGCTAAGCTGTTGTACGGACATCAGCGCCATTTCCTGGCGAAGCCCGGGAAGTCCGCTGATGTGGTTGTAGAGCGACGGCGAGCGCACATCCAGCCGCTGTGCCAACGCGGCGAGTGTCAGCGCCTGAAAGCCGTCGCTGTCAGCAAGCTGGGCGGCGGCGCTGAGCAGAGCGCCGCGATCCAGCCCTTGCCGGGGGCTCACAGATGCCCCCCGGCAAGGCCGAGCCGCTGCTGTGCATCAGCGGCTGCCGCGCGCATGGCGGCCGCGGGCTGGCGCAGCATCCGTCCGTGGCCTACCGCCAGCACGGACGGTTCCAGCTCCGCCAGGCGCTTCGCGCTGGTCAGAGCCGCTTCGCGGTTCCACGTCGCCAGCGCGGGGAACGGGAAGAGCGGGCGCATGCGGCCGGATACGGCAAGGCCGCCTTGCAGCTGGTACGCGTCGCCAGCGATGAGCACGCGGCTGCGCGCATCCATGAAGGACATATGCCCCGGCGTATGTCCTGGTGAGGCAATGGCGACCAGTGAACCAATCTGGTCACCGTCATCCAGCAAGTGGTTTGGCTGGGTGCGCACCGCTTTGGGCTTAGGCACGCCGCCGCGTACCGGGGTTTGTGGCTCACCGGGAAGAAGGGAAGTATCACCCGCCAATAACCGGGCATCCCGTCTGGAGATGAAGACCTCGGCTTGGGGCAGTGCCTCTTTGAGACGATCCAATGCACCAATATGGTCGCTATGCGCGTGAGTCAGAATGATCTTGGTAATGGGCTTTCCAAGGGACTGGGCAGTTGCCAAAATCCCCTTAAGACTGACCGGTATTCCGGCATCAATCAGCGTTAATCCATCTTCCTCTTCAATCAGGTATACGTTCACAGGGAAAAGTCTTGGGAAAAACGTAACTTGAACGACATCAAATTCTCGGGTAATACGCATCGTTAAACCCTCCTTAAAACTAATGGTATTAGTATCATAACTAATGACATTAGTTTTATCAATACCTATTGTTCATTTTATTCAAATAAAAAAAATTTAAAATAATGATGCACTTTACAAAAAAAGCGTTTTCAAATTGAGGATTACCGATTATAATAATCACGTAAGCCCTTTCATATGTCTATCTTATTGGAGCCCTTCGCGTAGCGAAAGGCTCACTTTTTTGTTCTTTTTGGATAAAAATGAAGACAGGATGTTCATCCTAGCTTAATTGTGTTGATGAGCTGTAAGTATTGGTATAACAGGAAAAATCACGTTTGATCTCCATTCGGGATGAAAGTTGACAAACATAACTGTTATTCATATAATGACAGTTATACTTACCTTGGGTTGGAGTTCATCGGTGTTGTAAGCCGGGAAGGAGTAAGTTATGAACAGCGAATTTACCATAGCGGTGCATTGTCTTGTTTTTCTGTCGATGAGAAATGAGTGTATGGCCAATAGTGAAGATTTGTCCCAGAGTGTGGGTACACACCCGGCCAGAGTCCGTAAGGTACTTAGTGTTCTGCGCAAACATGGTTACCTGACGACGAAGGAAGGTGCTCATGGTGGGTACTTGCTTAGCCGTCCAAGTGAAGAGATCAAGCTGGGAGAATTGTACAGACTGGTAGCTGGTGGTTCACTCGGTCCCAACTGGTGCTCAGGGGAGTCCGGTTCATCGTGCGTAGTATCTTCCAATATGCAGGATGTGATGGGGAACATATATAACGGAGGCGAAGAGGCGCTCAGCGCTTATTTTGACCGTATATCCATTCAGGATGTGAAAGAGCGCATAGGTCATGGGGAAGCGATAACCCTGTCGCTGAATGGATTGCCTGCAAAGGAGAAGTCCTGACGGAGTCCACAACGAATGGTCCTTCATGACATGGCCTTGGTTGAGTCAGGCATGGTGGACAAGTTATGGCATTGGCGTGTGCTCCGGTGAAAGATCCATTGATGTTCTCAGGCGATTCCGGGCATAACGTGAACACAGATGGGGAGAGATTATCTGCGCTGATGTTATTTTCGGAAGGCAAATCCTTGGGAGAGTAGTATTCTTCAAGATTACCTTGCGAAAGTAAAGAAGTATAAACAAACTAGATTCTGGGGAGTGGAACACATGTCAGGCATTGAAAAAAATGAAACACTTCGCGTTATTAGCGAACGCCATGCTGTCAAAAAGTACGAAAAAGGTTTTGAATTGCCTGAAGCTGATCTCAATGCGATTCTGACAGCAGCAGCGGAAGCACCATCTTCATGGAACCTGCAACACTGGAGATTCCTCGTAATTGAATCTGAAGCAGACAAAGCGAAATTGCTGCCAGTTGCTTACGGTCAAAGTCAGATCGTGGAAAGTTCGGTTACGATTGCTGTTCTTGGAGATTTGGAAGCAAACCGAAACACCGTAATCTACGATCAAGCTGTTGAGGCAGGCGCACTGACTGCTGAGGTTCGTGACGCATTGGTTGGACAGATCAACGGTGCTTACCAAAGCCCGCAAATCGCTCGCGATGAAGCGATCCGCAATGCATCTTTTGCTTCCCAAAATATTATGCTTGCTGCACGCTCCCTGGGTTACGATACATGTCCAATCGGTGGATATAATCCACAAAAACTGATCGAAACATTCAACATTCCTGCACGATTTGTGCCAACGTTGTTGATTACTGTAGGTAAAGCTGCACAGCCAGCTCGCCCGTCAGGACGTTTACCGTTGTCTGAGGTTGTTGTTAAAGGTTCTTTCTAAGTTAGAAAGTTAAATCTGATGATTGCATCAGTGATATAGGTATAAATAACGGTATAATACAAACGGCCGCACTTTCCTGTTGAGGGAAGGTGCGGCTGTTTGGCATACTGCTTCCACCAAGGAAATATTACTCCTCAGGTGTTTCCGGGATTTGTGGTGCATGGAACGATTCCATGTACTCGATTGCGTTATACATCATCACTGCTGCTTCGGCACGAGTAATCGTTTGTTTGGGATTGAAGTTGCCGTCGGCATCCAGTTGATTGATTTTGAGAACGAGTGAACGCTGAATGGCACCTTGATACTCTGGCGTAAGTTCCTGTTCGTCGGTAATGTCCACAGGTTTGATATTAATCATCGGCAGACCGCCTTTGGCCTCGATGCCTTGCATCAGGAACAGTGTGAATTGTTCACGAGTAAGCGGTTTGGACGGATCGATATCCTGTGACATCTGAATGCCATTATATTGTGCACGGATAAATGCATCACTGTACCATACGCCATCTTTTACATGAGAGAAGTGGTCACTTGGCAGCGGCTGTTTGATAAAACGAATCGTGTCCAGATTCAGATTCAGTCCATCCGCAATTAGTTGAATGCCCTGAGCGGTATTTAACTCCAGTTCAGGTTTGAACAAGCTGTCACTCACGCCTTTGATGAATCCATCCTGATAGAGAGATTCAATTTTGTCTGCTCCTGCGATACCTTGAATATCCGTGAATTGGGCCTGCGCAGCGTTGATCGGGCCTGCACTCAGAGACAGCGTGAGCAGAGCTCCCGCAGTTAATGTAGCAATTATATTTTTTTTCATGATAGGTGTGCCTCACTTTTCCAGGGATAATCCCTTTATATAAAAGTTATTTGCCCCTATAGACGACCCTTCTGTTTAAAAGGTTGCTGCAATTTTCCAACTGAATTCATAATGATTCAGAAAGGGCTAAGTGAAGGCACTACCTCTAACCTTTGGATTTATTTCGATAATCCGTGGGTGAACGTCCCATCATTTTGCTGAACAGACGGGAGAAGTAGTAAGGGTCCTTGAATCCAAGCTCGGAACTGATCTGCTTCACGGTCCAATCAGTAAAATCCAGATAGCGGCAGGAATGCTGAATCTTCAGCCGCAGGAAATAATCGATGGGCGAATGCCCTGTAGCTTGCTTGAATAATTGAGAGTAATGAGGGACAGACAGCCGCGCGTGAGCCGCCAGTTCCTTGAGGGTGATTCCATTCTCCAGGTGCTCCAGCATATATTGAACGGATTGTTCAGCCGCCCGTTTGCTGCTCACGATCCCAACATCTGTCCCTATCGTCTCCGGTCCATAAGCGAGCATACCAAGCATATAACCGATGATCTGGGAGGCATACGTCATCGTTTGCATGGAGTAACCCGTCTCTAACGCGCCGTAACATTCCTGGAACAACTCAAGCCATTTTTGAGCCTTGGCCGGGGGCATGGTAGTAATATGATGAGTTAACAAGGGTTCTATGTAGGATAAAGCGTGTTCCCCGCGCAGATGAATCCAGAAGATGCTCCATGGTTCAGCTGCGTTTGCTCCGTACACATGAGGAACATGTGCAGGTAATATAACGAGGTTTCCCGGGTTGACATCATATGTCTTGCTGCCATCCATCGTATACCAGCCTGTGCCTTGGACACAGTACATCAGAATGTGTGATTCACAACCATCGGGACGATCACGGTAATGATGCTCCGCTTCGTGAAAGTAACCGATATCGGTTACGTATAATCCGGACGTGACCGGATAAGCTGCGGTTTCTTGCAGCAGGGCGTCCGGAAGCACAATGAGTTTTTGCATACGAAATCCATCAGATTTACGCAGTAGGGGTGGTCTGTTGTTAGGTCTCATACTTTGTATTATGGTGAGAGGGGATAAGGGAGTCAATGACAGATATGAGAGTGCACACCGGGGTTGTTATCGAATAAGAAAGCCACGTTATAGGACAGGAAGTGAAGCAATTGCCCGTGAATTGGGTAAGTACATACCAGTGAGAAGAATCAGAACAGTGAATATATAGGATAAGGGAGAGATATAGTTATGGAACCAGTCACAACTCAGGAAACGTTTTTCTATACAGGTACGTATGCGTCAGCGGATGAACCCGGAATATTCCTATGTGCGTTGAATGCGGATACAGGAGAGATGCGAATCGTCAATCACATGGATGGTGTGGATAATCCGTCTTATCTGGCGCTAAGCCCAGATGGGAACTGTCTGTATGTGGCGAGTGAAACGGAAGAGGGAGAGGTGTTGGTCTATCGGAGAGATGCGGCAACGAGTGAGCTGCACCTGATGGATCGAAAACAGACCAGAGGGGCTTCTCCATGTTATGTGTCTGTCTCCACGGATGGTCAGTGGGTGTTCTCATCCAACTATAGCAGCGGCAGTGTCAATGTATTCCCGGTTGGCGATCAGGGGACGCTTGGTGAGATGAGTGCATGGGTGGAGCACACGGGAAGTGGAATCAATGAAGACCGCCAGGAAGGGCCGCATGCACACTCCATTCAACCAGATCCGTCCGGGCAGTATGCTGTCGTATGTGATCTCGGTCTGGATCAGATCATTGTGTATCGGTTGGAAGAGGGACGTCTGGTTACCCATCGTGAGATGGATCAGCCACCAGGCGCAGGTCCAAGGCATCTTGTGTTTCATCCTAACTCGAAGTGGGCGTATGTAATCAACGAATTGAACAACACGGTTACGGCATTCCTGTACGATGAGCGCAGAGGGGAGTTCACTACGGTACAGCACATTTCCACACTTCCAGAAGGGCATAAAGGAGAGGGGACAGCTGCGGACATCCGTGTATCTCCATGTGGACGCTTCCTGTATGCATCCAATCGGGGAGATGACAGCATCGTGCTCTATCATATTGATCAGGAGAGCGGTGAGTTGGAAGCTGTAGAGTGGACGTCCACGATTAGGCAGACACCACGTAACTTTAATATTTTGCCAGGCGGAATTCTGGTCGTGGCGAATCAGGACAGCAATAACCTCGTAGGATTCCAGATCAGTGAAGAAGACGGACGTCTGACACATAACGGGTTCAAGCTGGAACTGCCTCGTCCGGTATGTATTGCGCCTGTGGTGTAAAAGTGGTCTATAAGCTGTGAAATCATGGAGAAACACATGGTTTTACAGCTTTTTTAGTCTTTTTATGCGAATAACTTGAAAATAGTGGCAATTATCACATTTTTTTATTGACCCTCGTTCGAACGTTCATTATGATCAGGATAGATAGGGATAAAACCTAAAATCTGGATGTTGCACGAAGGGTGGTGCTTTCCTTGATACCTGCAAATTCAATTCGGGAGCAATTAACCCAGTATATCGATAAGAACAGCATGACGCTCTCCCGATTCTCGGAAGTATCTGGCATGAATACAGGCACAATTAGTCGTATTTTACATGGAAATCGTCCCATATCCGTGAGTCAGTTGATTGCGATATCATCAGGAATGGGCGTGGCAGCAGATCATTTTTTTGCCGACTATGTGGAAGAATGTTTTGCTTATTCCGTATCCATGCGGCGGATCAGACCGTTTATTCTCCGAAGTGCGGAGTTGAATCGGCTGGACTGCATTGAGCAGATTCTTTATCGGCTACTGGACGACCTGGATTATGCGACAGAACTATTTGAGATGGCTGAACAATTATTTGAACAAAATCAGCGGTCTGCGGCGGCGTTGTTATTTAAGAGTGTGAGTGAAGTTGAGAAATATCAGCATTCCGAACGGCTTGCGATGTGTCAGTATCGCATGTTTCTAATTGGACAAGGTGAGAACCTGGAGGAAAATCTAAGGATGGCTATCTTGTTCGAGCCCTATGTTGACCGGTTGGATGAGGGATACCAACTTGAAGCCTTCAAAGATCTAATTCATGTTTTTGGCTCGGTAAATAAATGGAGCGAAGTTAAAAATTTTGCTGACAAGATGTTACAGTTAGCCAAAATTCAATATAATACAATTAACATTTCGGAACGACAAAATCAGGAGTGGAAACTAACAGTGAGGCCACTTTACTTTTATATACTATATGCTTGGTTGATTCAGTCGACGGTATTTGAGGAGCAGGGAGACTATGACAAAGCATTAGAACTTGTGGGGCTTTATGCAAGTGGACAGAGCTGGGTGCGGGAGGACGATGATGAGTCTCGACGTGTGCTGAAGCAATTCGAAGAATGGGCAACGGCTAATAAGTATCTCTATCAGATGTTATCTGGAGATATAAATGTTGTTAAAAAATATGCAAATTACATCACACAATACCCGGATGAGATATTTTTGGCATTACGTTACATCATCCAGGCAGCGAATAAGTTTAACTGGAATATTGATGATATTTTAGAGCGTTTCTCGGATTACATTCCTTTACGTACATACAAGACAGAGTTTGGACAATACAATTCTTCAATGATGAATCAAAATTATGCAAAACTTCTAGGGGAATTGGCGATATACTATTTAAACCACAATCGCGATGTTGCAATAAGTCGAATTTTAGAAGGATTGAACTTCTCTATCCAAAAAAATAATGATCTCAATTTCATTAAATATGTAATGGCTTTTCTTGAAAAAAGCTTTAGTAGTGAAAATTTTGAAGACAAGGAAAAGCTTAAATTACTAATTAATGAAATGCAGCGAATTAATGCTTAATAACAAGTACTTTAGTTCTGAATCTATTTAGCATTATGATTACACTGTAATATACTTTACGAAGCTGAAGGAGAAATCCGTTGGCTTTTTTCATGTAGCAACCATTCAATTACTAAATTAGACCTATAGATGGAATTATATGTTTAATTTAAAATGAATATATTAAAGCGCTTACATAAAAAGATGGCGCTACAAGGGCATCGGGCTTACCAATACAATTGGGGAGGCAATTGTTTATGGGAAATCGATCATCATTGTGGAAGCGCACATTACGTACAGCGGGAGTATCCCTGCTGAGTTCCGCGTTACTGATTACTTCGCTTGGCCTTGGCAACACGCCGGTAACACATGCAGCAGGTCCGAGGCAGATGGAATATCTGGATCGCGGTGTGGTGGCTGTGAAGACCGGGACAGGTGTGTTTGTCAGTTGGCGGCTTATGGGAACGGAAGGCTCGAATGTATCGTTTAATGTCTATCGGGATGGAACCAAGGTGAATGCTACGCCCATAACAAACAGCACCAACCTTCAGGATGCAAGCGGGACAAGCAGTTCCAAATATACGGTTCGCGCTGTCGTCAGTGGAACGGAGCAGGCTGCTTCAGCGGCAGCAAGCGTATGGGGCAATAACTATCTATCTGTACCGCTCAGTGTACCCGCAGGCGGGACAACGCCCGATGGAGTAGCCTACACCTACAGTGCCAACGATGCCAGTGCAGGTGACCTGGATGGTGATGGTGAGTATGAATTGATTGTGAAGTGGGACCCTTCCAACTCCAAGGATAACTCCCAGAGCGGTTATACCGGAGAAGTGTTTATCGATGCCTACAAATTAAACGGAACACGCCTCTGGCGGATTAGTCTGGGCAAAAATATCCGTGCCGGCGCTCACTACACCCAGTTCATGGTCTATGATCTCGACGGTGATGGCAAAGCCGAAGTTGCGATGAAAACAGCCGATGGCACCAAGGATGGCACTGGTGTGGTCATCGGGGATGCAAGCAAGGATCACCGCAATTCCAGCGGTTATGTGTTGTCTGGTCCCGAATTCCTGACGGTCTTCAATGGACAGACTGGCAAAGCGCTCTCCACGGTGAACTACGAACCGGCGCGTGGCAATGTATCCAGTTGGGGGGATAACTACGGCAATCGGGTGGACCGATTCCTTGCCGCCATTGCTTATCTGGATGGAGAGCGCCCAAGTCTGGTCATGGCACGTGGGTACTACACCCGCACAGTGCTCGTGGCTTATAACTGGCGGAATGGACAGCTGACCAAACAATGGACGTTTGATTCCAATACCTCCGGTAACTCGGGTTATGCCGGGCAGGGCAATCATAATCTGAGTGTGGCGGACGTAGATGGAGATGGGAAAGACGAGATCGTTTATGGTGCCATGGCAGTGGATGACAACGGCAAAGGATTGTACACAACAGGACTTCATCATGGCGATGCCATGCATTTGAGTGACCTCGACCCGGACCGCCCTGGACTTGAGGTATTTCAGGTTCATGAGACGCCATCCAATGCCGGAGTGGAGTTCCGGGATGCAGGTACAGGCCAGTTAATCTGGGGAGTCAAAACAACGAAGGATATTGGACGCGGCATGGCAGCCGATATTGATCCAAGATATAAAGGCGCTGAAGTATGGGCAGACGGCAGTCTGTATACGGCCAAAGGGCAGAAACTCGGGACAACCCTGCCGTCCTCCACGAATTTTGGGATCTGGTGGGATGGGGATCTGCTTCGTGAACTGCTGGACAGCAACCGAATCGACAAGTGGAATTATACTAACAGCACAACGATGAACCTGCTCACCGCTTCCGGCGTATCTTCCAATAACGGAACCAAGTCTACGCCGAATCTGCAGGCCGATCTGTTCGGGGACTGGAGAGAAGAAGTGGTATGGCGGACGAATGACAGCTTAGCACTGCGGATCTATACCACAACAGCAGTCACGGACAAACGCATCTATACGCTGATGCATGATCCGGTGTACCGACTTGGCGTCGCTTGGCAAAATGTAGCCTACAATCAACCGCCACACACTGGTTTTTATCTGGGAGAAGGCATGAGTACACCACCGGTACCCAATATCCGGTATGCGGGCAGATGAGGAATGGACAAGGTGTGGCCGTCCATTACCGATTAGGATTACAATAGCCAGCGAAGTATGGGATTCACTGAAGGGAACAACGGACGCTGGTTCGTTGTTCCTCTTTTTTTTGCCAATAGCCCAGAAATACGGTAAAAATCGGAAAAAACGTTTGACAGGTATATAGACTGCCTTTATTATACGTATATAACTTACTAAACAGGTAGGAATAATAAAAATGAATCTGTTTTCATTGTGAAAACGGTCATTTTACAGACAGATGCAACCATGCAACCTGAACAGAATAACGTTCTCACCGTATAGACGGAGGAACACCGCAGCGCATCCTTTCCAGATGAAAGCATACACGGCATTAAGCTGGCATGACTTTATGGGGAGAAGTGCGCGGGGGTTCCTCCGTCTTCTTGTTTTTATATGGGGCGTTACATCCTGTTCAGCCGGCCTGAGGTAGTCATGCAGATCTATATCGGGGGAGTGTATTTAATGAAAAAGAGAATTCACAAGGGTATTCTGGTTGGTCTGGCACTGGTGTTAACAGGAGTTCTGGCAGCATGCGGATCGGATAGCGGCGGGTCCAGTACGGCAGGAACATCAGGGGGAGCGGAAGGCGGCACAGAAGGAGCCAAGGCCATCGAACTGCTGAATGTTTCCTACGATCCAACACGGGAACTCTATGAGCAATATAACAAAGCGTTTGCGGCGCATTGGTTGAAAGAGAAAGGCCAGGAAGTGACCATCAAGCAATCCCACGGGGGATCGGGCAAACAGAGCCGTTCTGTTATTGACGGACTGGATGCGGACGTGGTGACACTGGCATTGGGATACGATATTGATGCGATTGAAGATAAAGGTCTGATTAATGAAGGCTGGCAGGATAAATACGAGCATAACAGCTCTCCGTACACCTCTACGATTGTCTTCCTTGTACGTAAGGGTAATCCAAAGGGCATCAAGGACTGGGATGATCTGATCAAAGGGGATACGCAAGTCATCACCCCAAATCCTAAAACGTCCGGGGGGGCGCGCTGGAACTATCTGGCGGCATGGGGATATGCCCTTAAGCATAATAACAATGATGAAGAGAAAGCGAAGGCTTTCGTTGGAGAATTATTCAAACATGCGCCTGTACTGGATTCGGGTGCTCGCGGATCTACGACGACGTTTGTTGAACGTGGTATTGGTGATGTGCTGCTTGCCTGGGAGAATGAAGCTTTCTTATCCGTAAAAGAGCTGGGCCCGGACAAATTCGATATTGTCGTGCCTTCGGTTAGTATCTTGGCTGAACCACCGGTTGCGATTGTGGACAAAAATGCAGACAAAAAAGGAAGCCGCGACGTGGCGGATGCCTATCTGAAATATTTGTACAGTGAAGAAGGACAGACAATTGCTGCTGAAAATTATTACCGCCCAACGCTGGACAGCGTGGAGGAAAAATTCAAAGATCAGTTCCCGGCACTTGAGCTGTTCACGTTGAAAGATGTATTCGGTACATGGCGGGATACCCAGGCCAAACATTTCAATGACGGTGGTATCTTCGACCAGATCTATGTTCCAGGCAGCTAAGGTTGCTCTGTTCAATGAACAACCGATCAATCGCGCTGTGAGCGGCCAACCAGCCTTACCGGCTGAAGGCAGAGAGGATGAACGTGCATGAGCAAGGTGATGGTGGCGCGGAGACGCACATTGCCGGGATTTGGATTAACGATGGGTTACAGTGTGTTCTACCTGAGCCTGGTTGTACTTATTCCACTGGCTGCGCTGTTGTTTAACTCCACAGGGCTGACGTGGGCAACCATGATTGAGGTTGCGACCAATCCCAGGGTGCTGGCTTCCTTTCAGGTCAGCTTCCTGACCGCAGGTGCAGCGGCACTGATTGATCTCGTACTGGGACTACTCCTGGCATGGGTGCTTGTTCGGTATGAATTCCCTGGCAAAAGGCTGTTTGATGCGGTCATTGATCTGCCTTTTGCCTTGCCGACAGCGGTAGCAGGGGTTGCTCTTACGGCGATCTATGCCGGCAATGGCTGGATTGGGCAGTTTGTAGAGCCTTTGGGCATCAAGCTCGCCTATTCACAGGCCGGGATTACGCTGGCGCTGATGTTTATCGGAATTCCGTTTGTAGTTCGCACGGTGCAACCGGTGTTGGAGGAGCTGGAGGCAGAAGTGGAAGAGGCGGCTGCCACACTTGGAGCAGGAAGATGGCGGATATTCCGCACGATTCTGCTGCCGGATCTGATTCCACCGCTGCTGACGGGTTTTGCTCTGGCATTTGCCCGGGGCATTGGCGAATATGGCTCGGTTGTATTTATCTCAGGCAATATGCCGATGAAAACGGAGATTGCTCCCTTGCTGATCATGGCCAAGCTGGAGCAGTTCGATTATGCAGGGGCTACAGCTGTAGCTTTGCTGCTACTTCTTGTTTCTTTTATCCTGCTGTTGATCATTAATTCTTTGCAGCGCTGGAGCCGGAAGGCGGGCAGAGCATGACGATGAAACATGATGGAGTATGGATACAATCAGATGTCACTCACCCAAACCAAAGGAGGTGCAGCATATGGCGGGTTCCGTCCCACTGAGCCCTGTTCCACCCGTAAAGACCGGGCGTGGAACTAATCGTGCAACAACGGAAGCTCCATGGGTCAAATGGTTGTTGATTGGACTGGCAAGCCTGGTACTCATCTGGCTCCTTATTTTACCACTGGCCATTGTGCTCATGGAGGCGTTGAAGCAGGGCTGGGGTGTGTACATCGCGGCTCTTACCGAGCCGGATGCCATGTCTGCACTGAAACTCACGTTATTGGTTGCGGCGATTACCGTGCCGCTGAATACGATATTTGGTGTGGCCGCCGCATGGGTCATTACCAAGTTCCAGTTCAAGGGCAAAGGACTCATGATTACCCTGATTGATCTTCCCTTTTCCATTTCGCCTGTGGTGGGCGGGTTGATCTTTGTATTGGTCTTTGGTTCGAATGGGTGGTTAGGGCCGTGGCTGTCCGAACATGATATCAAAATCATTTTTGCGCTGCCAGGCATTGTGATTGCAACGCTGTTTATTACCTTCCCCTTCGTAGCGAGGGAGCTGATTCCACTCATGGAGGACCAGGGAACCCGGGAAGAGGAAGCGGCGGTTACACTAGGGGCTTCCGGGTGGCGAATCTTCTGGAGTGTAACCTTGCCCAACATTAAATGGGGACTGCTGTACGGCATTATTCTGTGTAATGCCCGTGCTATGGGCGAGTTCGGAGCTGTATCTGTGGTGTCCGGGCATATCCGCGGAGAGACCAATACGTTACCACTTCATGTCGAGATTTTGTATAACGAATATCAATTCTCGGCTTCGTTTGCCGTAGCTTCACTGCTCCTGATTCTGGCTCTTGCCACGTTGCTGCTCAAGAGCTGGCTTGGACACAAAGCCGTTTCAGAAAAGTGATTATGAGAAGAAGAAAATACAGATTGACAGCTACTGGAAGCCCTGCTAATGTATAAACCAAGTATATAGGTTGGATAAGAATGATTTATAAATCCGTTGGCTGACAGCGTTCTTAGGAATATGGCGGGCAATAGCCCGAGAAGAGGAGGCAGCTCTATGGCTAAGCCGTTAAAAGTGGATGAGGTATGGTTGGACCGAATTGCCGGACAGCTGAATGACATGGAGTTTGGTTCATTGCATATCGTGGTGCACGAAGGTCAGATTGTGCAGATGGAGCGGACCGAACGCAAGCGTTTTGAGAACACTCCCTCAGGCAGCGCCTCCAAATCCGGAAGCACGGCACGAAGCAGTTCAGCCCGTTCACTACGCGGATCCAATGCGAGTGCGAAGGGATAGCGAGTGACATGGCGTCAGGAATCGAGGATGGGTGCATAGGAACACAAAGGTATACTTTTCAGAAACTCATGGGAAATGCATGTTCCAAATCATCCTATCTATTGTGCGCGACTTGTCTCCATATGCCTTATACCAATGATTCGCTTCAAGCAGCAACTGTTGTCCACCTGCATCCATGAATTCTTCCACAAAGGTATCGAAATACCCCACAGGCTGATCGCCAGTGATGATGGAGATGTACGCTCTGTCTCTCATGCGAATCAATTCAGATGAATATTGAATCAGGGCAGGGGTTGCAACCTCCAGGCGATTATAGATACCATTCTCCGTCAACCCTGCAGATGCAGCCCACTGTTCACGTTTATCCGAGGGTGTACCTGGAACCGTCATGCCGATACTTGAGCCGATCCTATTAATATAATTCTCCATTCTGTTGTATGGGTAAAGTAAATGGAACGAGTTTGAATCTTCAGTGCTCCAATTCCAGTGTTTTCCTGGAAGGCCATACTCCATTTTGATCTGCTCCTCCGGATCGGGGTTGGCACTTACATAATCGAGTATCTCCAGAATTTTCTCCAGTTTTCCCGGCTCCTTCGCAGCCTCAGCACCTATAGCAATAAAATTCATCAGCAGATTGTTCCCTTTTGAACCGCTATGTCCATCAGGACCAATAACAGGAGAACCAAATACAACCTCTGCAGTTGCGTTCTTCTGTAACAGCTCATTAACATTAAACGAGGCCCCCACTGGAGTTTCTTGGCCATGTTCATTAAGGACACTGTAGTCTCCCTCTTGATTCCAATGATAATAGTTGCCCATCGAGGTCATCCCAATTTTTCCATTAATAAAAGCATGGGATAGATGTTTATAGCCGCCTTTATTTTCACCGGTTATGAACTCAGGGTCGATAATCCCGTCCCGATACCATTTTTGCATATAAGCCAATGCTTTTTTCATCTCAGGCTCCAAAGCGCCGATCACAAGTTGGTTGTTTTTTTCATTAAAATACAGTTGCTCGGTGAAAACGGACTGTCCAAAAGCGCCAAACACGACATTTAAGCCCTCTCTGGATAGGCCATACGTATCCTGTTTACCATTTCCGTCCGGATCATCTTTGGCAAAAGCATACATAACCGTTTCAAATTCATCTAATGTCTTCGGAACCTCCAGACCAAGCTGCTTAAGCCAGTCCTCTCGGTATACAACAGGAGTTCGATAGATATTGGTCTGATTAATGGCCGGAATTCCATATAAGCCACCGTTTATTTTTCCATACTCTAAATAACGTGAATCATAATCGCGAATTCGCTGCACGATATTTGGCGCATATTGTTCAAGGACTTCCGGGGAGATTTCCGCTAAGACCCCTTGCATTTGATATTTAAGCAGATCATGCGGTTGTCTGATTCGAAACAGATCGGGTATCTTCCCTTGAGCAAGCTCCAGGTCCAGCAGTTCCTCGTACCGCTTGTTCTCAAGATTCCACACCTCCAGATCGACATCAAACTGATCCTCAATATATGCAATCATCTCCGCGTCCTCAGGAACAGCAATATTTTGATGCATGGTCCAGGATATCGTATATTGCGGTACTGTCTCCTTCTCAGGACTTTCCAAATGGTCCTGCTGTTGCACTTGTGATCCTTCCCTGTTTAGAAAGGTACAACCGTTCATCAATCCTATAAGAATAGATGTAGCAATCAATAGACATAGCTTTCTTGACAGGTTAAGGTTCATAGCAGCTCCTTTCTTAATTTTAAATTCTATATAAGTTCAATTAAAGAGTATTTACACGGACACTCCAATGACAGAACAACCTTCCGATCGCTGTTATTCCCAGATTTCTTTTGATCCCTTTCTAAAGGGGGAAATCCGGGAATAAAGGCGCACGCTTCGCTTCTTCAGGTTTTTTCTGTCCTCTCCGTTATTGTGTAAATGTTAAACTGAACCTATATAGATCCCTGTTCCATTAGACTGCGCATGAAGTTTTTTGGTGTACAGCCGTGAATTTCTTTGAACTTCTTAATGAAATAAGCAGGGGTACGGTAACCGACCGAACTTGCGACCTGCTCAACTGTAATTTCGCGTTGTGTCATGAGTTCCCGTGCGCGTTCCATTCTCTGATTCGTAACATATTCGGAATAAACAATCCCGGTTTCTTCCTTGAAAAGTTTACTGAGATATTTAGGGCTGATGAATACTTGCTCTGAGACATGATCCAGCGTGAGATCGCCCGATAAGTGCTCGTGAATATAGGCTTTGACAGCCGAGATGGTATCCACACTTCGTACCTCGCTGCGCTTCTCCATCTGCATCACAAATTCGGTAACGAGATGAATCATCCATTCCGAATAGCGGTTGATATTGTAGAACAATGAAAATTGCTTGTACAGATTCAATGAGCTCGCCTCGGCGGGTTGCAGGCGCATCTGATTAATACACTCCGCGTAAATAGATACCGTTTTTAATAATATGATACGGCTGTATTCGGCGGAATAGGGGCCTTCCTTTATTGTCGCGACCAATTCCTGAATGGCCTCAACCGTACCTTGCACATCCCGAGTCTGCAATTTCTTTTCAAAGTTTACGAGGTATGACTCCGGGATCTCCAAACTACTGGCTTCCCTGTTCAGAAGATCAAGATCCTGAATGGCAGACTGCTCGGGAAAGAAGTAGCTGTAGCGAATCAGGGTATTCGCCTGATGATAGCTTGTGTGAATCTTCGTGAAGTGTTCTACCCATCCGCCTAACGATAGTACAAATTCCAGGCCAAATCTGCTGCTCGCCTCAGCGTGAATAAAGTCCACAATGTGATCAGAGAGCGGTTCTTCGGGTTGGTTAGTACAGATGATTACTGCTATTTTGTGATCCTGCAATTCCTCTGCCAGCAGTTGAGTTCCATCCATTTCTGTGAGCTCCAGTTGCTGGATCATCGTATACAATGTATGCTGCAACTGTCGTGGCTGCAGATCCTTCCACTTCTCATTGACGGGGTCAATGACGATGCAACGGAAGCGAGAGTAAGCCATTGAAATGTGAACAGACTGGAGCTGTTCTGAAAGTTCCTCGGGTGTAAATCGATTATTTAACATATTGAGCATGATACTATGCTTAATCATTCTGTGATTGGCCTGTAAGGTTTCTTCAAGACTATCAACTTTATTGGACAGACTGTTAAACGTTGTATCGATGAACCGATATTCGTCTTGCTTTAAGCTGGTTGGGCTATCCATCCGGCTCTTTATGTTATTCATGATTCGTTTAAGAGGACTATAGTTGGCCCTGGTAAAGATGGACGACATCACGATCCCAACGGCGACAGCCAACAAGCCAAGAAAAACCGAAATTTCTTTTAAGCTATCCAATTTATAATAGAAGCTTTCATTAGGTGTGGTTGTGTATATTCTCCATGCATTTCCTTTAAATTGATCTTGGGTAACGACATGAGAGTCATAGTTAAATACAGGTGCGAAGCTCTCATCTGAAGAATGATAGGCAAGGAGCGACTGCGTTAGATTCTCCTCCGTGGAGCTGCCTATCAACGTTTTGTCCGCGGCAGATATGACGGTTCCGTCCTGATCGATGATTAATGTATTTGCATAGTCAGCAGGGATCATATTTTTAATGATCTGACTAATCGCTGATTCTTTGATATCAATCGCAATCATGGCCTTACTGTCTTGTCCAGACGATTGAAACGGGTAACTATGGACATAGGAAATTAGATGACTCATATTGCCCTGTTCCCGTGATTCGATATAAGCATCCTGAGGCACCATGCGAGTCTTCATCCATAAGGAGCTTTCTGGAGTCTCTTTCATCGCAGCAATCCAATCCGTCGTATGATCCACACTCGAAGGCGTGTCCTCATAGAGCAATAGCCCATATACAGATGAGACGATGAAGTGGTTCCTCGTATCGTACACATGAATAGCTTCAATGAGATCCGAATAATTTTGCACCATATTTTTGAGGGACTGTTCGATGTCCAAGATTTTGCTATGGTTTCCTTTTAAGCTATCTAAATCGATACTTGCTGCGTTACCGAGTGCCAGGGACAGATAGACCTGATTCACCTTCTGGATCACGGAGCTCTCAATAGTATTGACGGTGCTTTTCAGCGAAAGTTGATTATTGATTCGAATCTCTTTGCTGTATTGATGAGAGAAGAAGAGGTATAGAATGGAGCCGAAAAGAAGCGCAATGACAAGAACGACAGCAAGGTAGGAAAGAACCATTTTGGATCTCACAGATTGAAATGGCTTATGCATTCTTTTTCCCCCTTCGTTTCTCGTTTCTAAACAACTTCATCATTATATAGCAGGCCGAGGACTAGAAATCATGTTGATCGAAATTTAACAAACTCCCACTCCATAATTTACTTTCAGTTAATAAAGCGTTTACAAAAGTAGGTGTTTTAATTGATAAATGTAGTATCTAACTCCATTTTTCTTGGCATATAAGCTCCGGAACGTACGATTTTGATATAAAACGGAATTTGTTCTATAGATGCGAAACGCTCCCTAATGCTACAGTAACGGCAGATCAGACATCTGTATAGAGTCTTTCTTACTCATTTGCAGATGCAGAAGCAAAAAAATAATTTACCATAACGGGAGCGTGTATTTGCAAGCCATGAGAAAACCACTTAAAAAGTCACTGGCATTACTTCTAATGTTGTCTATGGTAGGTCCGACATTTGCAGAGAAGAGTTTTGCAGCCGATCAGAAGATTCAGTTCTCTGATATTAAGGGACACTGGGCGGAAGCAAATATCCAAGCATGGGGTGATGAAGGATTAATTCGAGGTTACCTGGATCATTCATTCAAACCGAACACGTATATTACCAGAGCAGAATTTATGAATTTGGTAAACGGTGCTTTTGGATATTCCGGACAAGCTAAAATTACCTTTAACGATGTGTCTGAGAGTGCATGGTATTACGAAGCAATTTCTATTGCAAATGCGAATGGATATATAGATGGTTACACCGATGGCACAATGAAGCCGCAAGATCCGATTACCCGTCAAGAAGCAGCTAAAGTGATCGCTGGCATTTTGAACTTGGAGTCAAATGAAACAGCAGCGAATGTATTTAGCGATTCATCGTCTATTGCGGCGTGGAGCAAGGGAGCAGTAGGTGGAGCGGCAGCAGCGAAAATTGTCGCTGGTTATGCAGATGGAAGCTTCAAACCGCTTAATTCCATTACTCGTGCGGAAGCGGTGTCTGCGCTCGTTAAGGCTGTGGAAGCAGATGCTACTACAGCTGCCAAACCAGCTAAGCCAAAAGGAACGGCAACCGTGCTGAATGTTAACCCCCCAGCAGATGAAGCTCGGTTGTCCGCCGTGAAGCACGGAGCCAATGCTGGAGACGACACCTTGAAAAATATTGCGGAAACCAATCCGTTTATTGATATTTTGGACGGTTTTGATCAAGTGTGGTCCATGAACCAAGCGGATTGGCGAGATGGAACAGCGGCAACCAAAATTGGAGCTGACGGAAAAAATGCAAAGTATGGAGATGGACCGTCCCCTTATTATGACGGATTTAAAAATGACCCAACCGTAGCCGTCGCTGATCAGAAAACATATGCAAATGAAGAGATCCGAAACAAAGCGACTTGGGAAGCCAATATCAAATATGTCGAAAAGGTCACGCAAAACCGCACGGGTGAAGAGGCTTTGGCAGCCTACTATGATGACCAAAGAGATAAGATCTATAGCGTGATGGAGGGCTTTGGTCCGTTGGCTAACACGTATGTAGATATCATCAAGCCAAAGACAAACGTTGAACGAACGGTGGACGAGATGAATGTGGTATTGACCGAAGAAACAGTGGAAGATGAAAGCCAAGGTATTGGAGATTGGGATGAAAAAACGGAGCTTTCAGACTTGGTTCATTTGGTTGATCTGGTTCGATTCAAAATTCCTGCCTCATCTAATCCCTCTAAATATTTCTACTCTTCCCCTAGACCGTGGAGAATGAATTCCAATGGAGAAGTGAAAGAAGTTGTTGACAGCAAAGGATTGCCTGTATGGGAAACCATGGGCGAAGGTGAGAAAAAAGAAGTACCTTTGGCTTCAGGCGGCACCAAATCAACAGGAGAAAAACATTACCAGCAATACGAAACCAACGTTAAGCTTATTCCTGCCTTAAGTTATGTCAAACGAATCGCTGAGGATGGAAGAGGAAAAGATGGCGGATTTCCGAGCGGACATACCAGTGCAGCTTACTTATCCGTATTTCCTTTGGCATACGCTACACCAGAACGATTTGCTGAATTGTTAACGAGAGCAGCTCAGTTGGGAGAGAATCGAGTCGTAACGGGGATGCACTCGCCGCTTGATGTTATAGGAGGAAGAATACAATCCACAGCCATGGCTGCATATGCACTTAATCAGGCTGAGAACAAAGATGTGTTAGAGAAAGGTTATGAGAATGCCGGAGAAGTATTTGGAGCTGCAGCCAAGGAAAAAAATATGAGTCTGTATGAGTATGCACACACCGTAACTGAGGATTACACGTTCAAGAGTGCTTATGATGAACACAAATGGGAAGATCATGATGCCAATAAAGCCTTCTATAGAGAAAAGATGACTTACGGTCTACCACAAACCGGAACCAAAGGTTTGGCTCCAGTTGTACCGCAAGGAGCAGAAGTCCTGTTGGAAACGCGTCAACCGTATTTAACAGATGAGCAACGCAGACAAGTGTTGTATACAACATCCATTGACTCTGGATATCCTGTACTGGATGAATCCAAGGGCTGGGGTAGAATTGATCTGGTCACGGCTGCGGATGGATACGGTGCATTCTTGAACAATGTAACTGTGGATATGGACGCTTCCAAAGAGCGCTTTAATGCACAAGACTGGTGGAGAAATGACATTACCGGTAGTGGAATGCTTACGAAAAAAGGAACAGGCACCCTTACATTGACAGGGAAAAATAGCTACACTAGCGGAACCTTACTGCAAGCAGGAACGCTGGTAGCCGAATCTGAAACTGCTTTTGGTACAGGTGATCTGTATGTAGAAAATGGAACAGTTGTCGTTGATGTCGACGGCGCACTCAACTTAAATAGAAACTTTACCATGGATAACGGTACGTTGGAATTGGTAGTGACTGATAACAACAGTCAGCTGAATGTCGGCAGAAAGCTCTATATTGATGGAGGAAGTCTCAAACTCGACTTGTCCAAGCATAAGATTGAAGGTTCCAAAGATATTACGTTAATCACGGCTAATGGAATCACAGGTGAATTCGACAGTGTAACGGCAGATGGTTATGACGTGACTGTCACGTACGAAAAGGGCCGCGTCATTGCACATGTTGTAGCCAAATAAGTGAAGTAATTATCCATGATATAAAGTGACTAAAGTATGTTACACATGCCACTTCGATGACAGAATAACCTTCCGATCATTCTTCGCAAGACAAAATTAGTAATATAGAAAAGGGCTGAAACTACAATGTAGTTTCAGCCCTTTTTGCGTACAGATACGTTGGATATAGGGGATGTTTTCAATACGTCCTGAAAGCCGAAGTGTATCTGAAAGTGTCCGGAGTAGGCAAGCGCTAAATACTGAATGTACGAGCTAGCGATCAGGATGTCGCAAAGGCGATTCTCCTATTTTCCTCTACCAATGAAAATTTTCGCTTTGTACGAGAGGGGCAGGGGTTGTCCTCTCAGTCGCGCTTGGAACAGAGCATGAGCAGGGATTGAGCGCTAACGAATCTGAGGCACGTTATATCGAAATGTACGGCGTTTTAGAGCGTTTTTATCGAGCGATTTTGGGAAATAACGTGTCTGAGGTTCTTTACAATTTTGAAAGAGGCTGTAGAGGTAATATAAGACGTCCTGTGTTCCTTAGAAAATCGACTGGTTACTCAATAGGAACAGCCTGACGGGAGCTCGATAATTTTGGGACACTGACATCCATCCTCGTATAGCATCCCGAGTAAGGAGACACGACCTGATCTGTGAAAATCCAGCCGAGGGAGGGCCGAGTCTCGTATCATCGAGGTGGGTATCTAAGTTTAATCATAAGGAAGCGGCTGGATGCGTAGGTTATTCGTCGGTGTTGGTACCAGATGTACGACGTGTATTTCCTTCCAGTTCCGCAGAGACTTGCTTCGTTGGTTCCAGATCCGTATGTCCTGCGTAGGGGCGATCACTTCGAGAGCGTGTCCCAGTCAACCCGAAACCCGAAGTGAATATAATCAGCTGTAATGCAAGGGCGTAGGGCGCAGCAGCAGGTCCAATCAGATGGAGCAAGGAGCATAGTGCGATCAGTAAGGAGAGCATTTTGGTTACTGTACGTGGCCTATCCCGGCGTGGGCTGGCCCAGAGCAGATAACCATATATTATGGTTATCATTAGGGAAATCGCGCGAATCCATGGCAAGATGCTGTCCCATGAGTCTACAGAGACGTCCAACATCCGCTGACGAAATACCAGATCTGTAATCAGAAACCCTGTGGCCGCCAGTGCAGCTGGTTCGGCTATGGGCCGAAGGATGGTCCAGACCGCTGTGCCCCAATGATCTGCATGTGTATCCCGGCTGAGTTCATCCGATAATACGGTGCATTCCCGTTCCAGTGCTCTGTGCATCAGTCCGAGTCTGGCAGGGTCATGATCCTTAATACAGTCACGGATCTGGTCCTGTAGCTGAGGGGACAGGTAAGATGCAGCTTTGCAGGCTAACATGGCTGTTATCAGATCATTATGTTCGTGTTCTGATCGTTCATAATTCCGATTTTCCTGGATGGTAAGTTGTCCCAAGAGGGCTGTACTTATGTATAATGTATCTCGTATCCTTCTCATTCGCCTTTCGTGGCTGCGGCGAACTTCAGTGGCAGACCATATGTATATCCCTAGAAGCAAAGCCATGACTCCAAACAGCATAGCCACGGCGCCTGGGCGCGATGTTAGATCTTCAATCCAACGTTGAAACACACTTGTTCCTCCTTTGCACCAACTTCACGTATCATGAAACACGCTTCACGTAAGCTTTCTCTCACTATTACACAGGAAGTAGATGAATTCAAGCAGAAAGGGGCACAATTCATGGATCATGTGAATATTGAACACACACCACCCGCAGCGGTGGAGTATCTTGCCTTGCGGCAGATTGCCGGCCTTAGTGCAATGAGCAGGGAAGGGGCGGAGATTGGATTACCGAATAGCCTGTTTGCCGTATGTCTGCGTGAAGAGGATATGCTGATAGGCATGGGGCGAGTGATTGGAGATGGAGGTTGTTTCTTTCAGGTCGTCGATATTGCTGTACACCCGGATGTTCAGGGAATGGGGTATGGAAGACTGATCATGAGCGAGATTATGAATTATCTGCGTGAAGCAGTACCTGCCCGTGGTCTGGTCAGTCTGCTGGCGGATGTTCCGGCTGATCGCCTGTATGCTCAATTTGGATTTGAATACACCAGCCCAAAATCGGAGGGTATGTGGTGGAGGCAGGGAGAAGAAGGACCGACTACCTAGCGGAATGAAAACTGAAATTTTAAGATAAGAATAGACTTAGGTCGTATGAAATTATCTTAGTATAGCCGCATTTAGCGGCTTTTTTCATGATTCGTGTTGAGTGCTGGCGGAGAGAGGGGATACTTAAGAGTGTCGGTGCTTCTTCCGCTAGTTGAAGTAAAGATTATTTTTCTACATATAAGCTGTAAGAGATAGGTTTACAAGTTGTTCACATCCGGTTTAAGATGGCGTGAGCCGTTTAAGGTATATAACAATAGGATTAAGTATTAAAATAACGGTAAGTTGATGAGATGATATCTACAGAAAAGAGGGAATTCATATGAAAGTAACCATTTTTGGAGCAACCGGAGCGATTGGCAAGACGATACTGTGGGAGCTGATGGATCGTGGGCATGAAGTGACAGCGGTGGTGCGTGATCCGTCGAAGATTGAGATGGTTCATGAGCGTTTGCGTGTAGAACAGGGAGATCTGCTTAACCCGGATCAGGTGGCAGATTTTGCAGCGGGTCAAGAAGTGGTTGTGAGTGCGTATGGACCGAAGTTTGGAGAAGAAGAAGAAATGCTGGAAATCACACGCTCATTAATTGAAGGTGTGCGCCGTGCAAAAGCAGGACGGCTGGTTGTGGTTGGTGGAGCGGGAAGTTTGCTAACCGAATCCGGTGATATGCTGATGGATACGCCGGGATTCCCGGAAGAAGTCAAACCACTGGCAAAAGCACATGCAGAAGCCTATGACCTGATTGAAGCATCAGGTATTCACTGGACCTACATGAGCCCTGCTGCGACAATCACAACAGGACGTCGGACAGGCCAATTCCGGGTTGGCATGAACCGTGTGATTACGGATGATATCGGGGAAAGCTCGATTTCGGTTGGTGATTTTGCAGCGGCTTTGGTGGATGAACTGGACGATCCGCAATTTATCCAAGCTCGGTTTACGGTAGGTTATTAAGCGTAGACATGCTTTGGAATGGATGATTTAATCTGAAGGTCTCGTACACGGGATTAATAGAGCTTCCAATGATGCATGGAGCGCATCGTGGTAACTATATGAGGTTAAGGGAAAGATAGAGATACAAATATAGGATGCAGCGTTTAGTGTGAAGTTGTTGCTTTTAGGTATGAGATGAGCTTGTCACGGGGAGGGATGAACGTTGTTTATCGTAACCGCTGAACAGATGAGAGCTGTGGACGAGCATACCATTCATCAGCTCGGTATTCCGGCAGCAAGTCTGATGGAGAATGCAGGACGAGCCATTGCTGAGGAAGTGATCAAGCTGTGCCGGGAAGGGCAGGCAGAAGGCAGGCTTGCGGATTCAGTAAGGCTTGGCTATAACAGCAAGACAGATGCGAGGCGGGCACACACCGGGCCCGGTGATCGGCAAGGGTATGGTGGCGACATCATCGCCGATCCGGCGCTGGTGATGGAGCGCCCGGGAGATCAGCAGTGGTACATGCTGATCGGCAAGGGCAATAATGGCGGCGATGGGCTGGTGGCCGCGCGCCATTTGGTTGAAGCGGGGCTTGGCGTGACATTGGTCTACGCCGATGCTCCTGATGCACTGCGGGGCGAAGCCGCAATGCAACGGGATGCCGCCGCGAAGCTTGGCATCCCTGCTCTTGTCCACGGGCGCGAAGCCGTGGACTTCAGCCGGTGCACAGGCATCGTGGATGCGCTGTTGGGCACCGGCTCGAAGGGAGCGCCGCGGGGAGCTTACGCGGCGCTGATCGAGGCGGCGAACGACAGCGGCAAGCCGGTCGTGTCCGCCGATGTGCCAAGCGGGCTGGACGCCGACACCGGAGAGGTGTACGAGCCCTGCATTCAAGCCCGGGTGACCGTATGCCTCGCGCTGCTTAAGCGTGGGCTGGTGCAGTACCCGGGTGCTTCTGCCGCGGGGCGCATCGTGGTGAGCGCCATCGGCATTCCCGCGCGGCTTGCGCCAGAGCATGGCCCCTCGGTCCGTCTGCTGACGGACGAGGTGCTGCGCGGTGCGCTGCGCGTGGATACAGGCCGTCTCCGGGCACCGGACGGCCACAAGGGCACCTACGGCCACGTGTTGCTGGCCGCAGGAAGATTGCCGATGAGCGGCGCTGGCCTGCTCTCGGCCAAAGCCGCGCTGCGCGCAGGCTGCGGGCTCGCCACATGGGCGCTGCCCGCGGCACTGCTGCCGCATGTCATCGGCACCGTACCCGAGCTCATGCTCGCTGCCGCCGCCGATGGCGACAGCGGCGAATGGAACGCGGCTTCCGCCGACGCCGTGCTGCGTCTCGCGGAGAGCCGCGACGTGCTCGCGACCGGCCCCGGCCTTGGCCGCTTCCAGGGCGACACAGAATGGCTGCGCCGTCTGTGGCAACATACGGATCGTCCGCTGATCATCGACGCGGACGCCCTCAACATGCTGGCAGACGCTGGCCCAGAGGGGCCTCGCGACTGGGGCCAGCGAAGTGCGGCGACAATCCTGACGCCGCACCCTGGCGAGATGGGCCGACTGCTGGGCATGTCGACCCAGGAAGTGCAGCGTGACCGCATTGGACACGCTGCAAAATACGCCCGCGAGCAGGGCGTGACCCTTGTGCTCAAGGGAGCACGAACGGTCATCGCAACGCCAACCGGCGAGGCGTACATCAACACCACCGGGCACGCCGGCATGGCAACTGGCGGTGCCGGAGACGTATTGACCGGCATCATCGCCGGTCTGCTTGCCCAAGGGCTCAGCGCGGAGCAAGCCGCCGCGTTCGGCGTATATCTCCACGGACAGGCCGCCGAACGCGCAGCCCTGCTGCGCGGTGACCCGTCGTCTCTACTGGCCGGAGACATCATCGACGCACTGTGAGGATGGGGCAGGTGTGGGACAAGCTCGTCAGTGCTCTAACGAATCTTACACACCTTATGCCACGGTATACATGGAGGAGCAAAAGCTAACGAACCTTATCCACGTTATTTCTGTGTATTTCAGAGAATATACCTGTAAAACCAGGCTGAATTAGGGAATAGAATGCCTGAGATTCGTTAGTTTTTAGAATCTGCAATGAGTGGCCCAATAAGGTTTGCTCAGTTTGTTAAACGTTTGGATCTGAAACGCTGATACCTTGTTATCAACTTTCGTGTCTGCTTACCGTCTTGCGCGTGCCATGGGAACGATGATTAGATGAAACAGCGATTAGCTATTGAAAAGGGGAGCCCTGTCATGATCCATGACGGAGACTCCCCTTTATTTGTTTTTATGTTTGTATGTTCACGCTACCTGATCCTGGCTTGCTTATAACCTGCCCATAACTTGCCTATAATCTGCATCTAACCTGCATCTAAACGACATCCGAACTACGCCCGGTCCGAATTCTCCCGACATCTTGATTACAACCGGAATCGCAGCAGCTCCTGATGCATCTCTGCGCTGATATCACGCAATGACTTCACCTTGATACTTGCATCAGCGAAGGAACGTTGTTGTTCCGACGTGGAGGCGGTAATCTCTTCACTGCTGGCAGCTGACTGCTGGGTGATGGCACTGATATTTTCGATGGCCTGTTGCACCTGTGTACTGAGTTCATTGGAGTGTTGCATGTCCTCAGCAAGCTGATGGATGCCGGTACTAATCCGTTCCACACTTCCACGAATGGCGGAGAAGGATTCACGAGTCTGGCTTGTGGCTTGTTCCTGTTCGCCGAATAGCTGCATGCTCTGTGCTACAGAGTTCTTCACCTTGTCCATGGAGGTTGTGATTTCGCCCACAGCCGCATAGATATGTTTGACCGATTGCGCAGATTGTTCGGCGAGTTTGTTCACCTCGCCGGCAACAACAGCGAAGCCACGTCCGGCTTCTCCAGCGCGAGCAGCCTCTATGGAGGCATTTAACGAGAGCATGGTCGTTTGTTTGGCAATCTCCGATACATATGCCGTCATCGTAGTGATTCGAACCGCGCTTTCTTCCAGTTCCCGCACCGTTTGTTCCACCTCGGACATCGCCATGCGATTCACTTCGGCCAGGCGGAGTTGCTCTGCTACAGCCTTATTACCTTCCTCAACGGTAGTTAATACTTCACGACCATCGATCACCGATTGGGAAGTGGCCTCCAGATTGCTATTGAAAGTAGACTGCATTTTGTCCACAACCATCACCGTTTCACTCAGATCCTCGGCAATCTTTTGACTGCCAATCGAGAGTTCCTCCGTGGTGCGGGATACTTGCTGTACGATCGCTTGGGCTGTATCATTACCGCGGTCAATATCTTGTGCCATCAGATCGACCCGCTGACCCGCTTCACCAATCGACTGAATAATGCCACGAATATTATGAGTCATGATACCGAAGGAGCGACTCAGGTCATCGAGTTCATCTTTGCCCCGAGCTTCCGGTAATTGTCCGGTCAGGTCACCGTCCGCAATTTGTCCAGCGGCGTCTTTGAGTGTTCGAATACGTTTGGCGATCTGACGTGAAGTATACATATTAAACAGCATTACGGCGACGAGCAATACGATGGCTCCTGCCAGAGCGGCTTGCCACGTTTGCTGAATGTCATGTTCCAAATCAACCGTATATTGATCATAACGATCCCGAGTCATCTCATCTAACGAATAGATATCATTCTGTATGCCCCGAACCCGAGTGCTGTAACGTTTTGCTTCCGCACTGTTCATCTTGCTCATCGCTTCTGTGGCTCCCTGGTTGAGAGCTTCTAATTTTGTCTCGATGGACTGAATAAGTTGTAACTGCTGATCTGTTTCGAGCAATCCGTCCGTAAGCTCCTGAATCATCGTTTGGCCTTCATCCAGCAAGCGAAGTACGGCGTCCTGGTTTCCTGCTGTCATGGAGAATGAGTAGACATCCAGCGCCTGCTGGGTCTGAATCTGATTGGCATTCAGTTCACTCACCTTGAGCATGGCGGGTACCAGATTTTGATTTTTGGCATTCATGCCGAGCAATTGCATGATGATATAAGCCACTAGCACAAGGCATAGAAGCAGTGAAATTAGAGCATTAAATATCAGTTTTCCCTGTAGTTTCATGAGCGTACCTCCTCGTATCCGATGGGTTATTGATCAAGCTTAATTTTGATTTGACCGGAAGAGATCTTTGCCTTCAGATCTTCGAAGGTTTGCTGTTGTTCATCACTGAGCGTGATATTATGTAGAGCAGTCAGACCCACGGCGTTCTCCGCCAGCCCCTCCACGATTTCCTTTTGAGGGAAGGTATGATTGTTTTGAACAAACGTGTTAACGGCATTATAGATAGAGACATCCACATTTTTCAGCATGGACGTAAGAATGGCTTTTTCCGCCAAAAAGAATTGATCGGTATCTACACCGATGGCGTATTTCCCTAATTTCTGAATCTCCGTCAGTGCGCCTACGCCTGTGAGACCGGCAGCAACGTAGATCACGTCAGCGCCCTTCTCCTGAATCATCTGTGCAGCCAGTTGTTCACCGAGATCAGCATCACCGAAGTCCCCTGCGTAGACGGCATCAACGGTTGCATCCGGCTTGACAGCCAGAACACCTTGTTTAAAACCCTGCTCGAAATTACGAAGGACAGGTATCTCCATTCCACCAATGAAGCCAACATGATCTTCCGTTGAAGCCATAGCAGCAATAACGCCTGCCAGATAACTTCCTTCTTCCGCCCGGAATGAAATGGAGGCGATGTTAGGCAGTTCGGACTGACTGTCAATCATGAGGAACTGCTGGTCAGGATATTTGGCTGCAACTTTCTCCATATCCGCTTGGACAACATCACTCAGGCCGATAACCAGATCAAATTTGGCTTCCGCAAACTCTTCAAATGCAACTTCGGCATTCTCGCCTGGTTCACGATAGTCAAAGACAATGCTTTTCTCATTTCTGGCCTGAACCAGTCCATCAAAAGCAGCATCATTAAAAGAACGGTCACCCAGACCCACTTCCGTAAGCACGATTCCAACCTTCGTTCTTGTGTCTGTTGCCGTTGTTGTATTATTGGCCGAACATGCCCCCAGGATCAGTACCGTCAGGATCAACATTAGGGTGAGACCTAGACCTGCGCGTCTGTTCTTGTTTGTTTTCATATGTGGTACCCTCATTTCTGTAGTCGCATTTTTCTGTTTTGCATGGTTCCTTAGCTCCAGGGAATGACGTATACATGATGACACGTATGGTGAGGATTTCCCTTTATCTATATCGGTCAGAAAGGCACTGTGATTTATGATATGTAGTGAAAATTTACGAAAAAATAAATATTTTTCATGAATTACACATTATTTTTACATTTCTCTGGTTAAAAGGGTACCTGAATATCTACAGTATGTTGTTTGCTGATGTTAGAAGTCCAAAAAAGGCACAAGAGAGATGACGTGAATCATCTCTCTTGTGCCATAGAATAGCACCCTATACGGATGATAAGGTAATCATCCTATTATAAAAATGACGCGAGTTTTACCAAGCCGCAATCGAGCCATCCGCTCGGGTTTCCGTACCCCCGCATAATACGCCATTGTCCGGGTTGCGCCAGATGATCTGACCACGTCCAAACTGGGATGGATCGAGTGCCACTTGAATATCATGTCCCTTGCGGGCGAGTGCCTGTGCAATGTGCTGTGGGAAACCCGGTTCCACGAGAATTGTTTTGCCCTTCGTCCACTGCCAGCGCGGAGAATCCAAGGCGGCCTGTGGGTTCAGATGATAATCGATCGTATTCATGACCACCTGCACATGACCTTGCGGCTGCATGAAACCACCCATGACACCGAATGGCCCAACCGCTTCGCTGCCACGGGTGAGGAACCCCGGAATAATCGTGTGATACGTTCGTTTGCCCGGCTCCAGTGCATTTGCATGATTCGGGTCCAGTGAGAAGTTGTGTCCACGATTCTGCAATGCAATGCCCGTCCCCGGAACAACGAGTCCAGACCCGAAGCCCATATAGTTACTCTGGATAAAGGAAACCATATTGCCTTCACCATCGGCCGTAGCCAGATAGACGGTTCCACTTGCGCGTGGATCACCTGCCTCAGGTGCGCGTGCGGTATCACCAATGAGTTTGCGCCGTTCTTCTGTGTATGCCTCGGACAGCAGTTCCTCCACGGTCACACCCATTTTGCGTTCTTCGGTAATATATTTCTCCCCATCGGCAAACGCCAGCTTCATGGCTTCAAGTTGCTGATGATACGCCAGAACGGATTCTTTCTCGTCAAAATCATATCCCTTCAGCAGATTAAGCGCCGCGAGAGCAATCAGTCCTTGTCCATTCGGCGGAATCTCCCATACATCGTAACCACGATAGGAGACGGAGATGGGATCAACCCACTCCGGCTGAAAAGCCTTCAGATCTTCGCGAGTCAGATAACCACCGTGCTCTGCCATAAAGGAATGAATGCGCTCTGCCAGTTCTCCTTCGTAAAAGTCTCGCGCTTCGCTCTCGCCAATCTGGCGCAAAGTCGCCGCATGATCCGGCGAGCGCCACATCTCTCCAGCTGCGGGAACACGCCCGCCTGGAGCAAATGTCTCAAACCACGCACGGCCTGCCTCCGCATCACCCTGGCGTGCATAGATCTCGGCTGCCCTTGCCCAATGGCGGGCCAGCCCAGGCGCAAGCGGATAACCTTCCTCCGCATAGCGGATGGCCGGTTCCAGCGCTTCCGCCAGCGTGAGCCGCCCAAAACGGCGGCTCAACTCAGCCCAACCCGCCGGTGCGCCAGGCACCGTCACCGGAACAACCCCAAGCTTCGGCATCTCCGTATAGCCTGCCGCTTGAAGCGCCTCAATGGATATGCCCTGAGGCGCAGGGCCGCTGGCATTCAGGCCATGCAGTTTGCCCTCGGTCCATACGAGGGCAAAAGCATCGCCTCCAATGCCATTAGACGTGGGCTCCAGCACCGTGAGTGCTGCCGCAGTTGCAATGGCGGCATCAATGGCATTGCCGCCTTTTTTCAATACATCCAGACCGGCTTGTGCAGCCAGTGGCTGAGACGTGGCGACCATGCCTTGTTTCGCATACACAGGCACGCGGTAAGAGGGGTACGGTTGGTAGAGTGGATCGAAGTTCATCAGGTTGTTCAGCTCCTTGTCGCTAGATGTCAGGCTCCGGATAACCGGATCATACTCCTAACCCTCTTCGCAACTGGACAACTGATATCCTGCCACACCTGCCAAATCCAACCTGACATCAGCCTATGTCGTTACCATATCGCCGCCATTCACATGAATGCATTCACCTGTGACGTAGGATGAATCGCGGGAAGCGAGATAAACGTAGGCTGCCGCCAGTTCGTAAGGCTGACCAGCCCGACCCATGGGCGTATCTGTTCCAAATACCTGTACATCCTCCGCAGAGAAACTGGCAGGGATGAGTGGTGTCCAGATGGGTCCCGGGGCGACAGAATTCACACGGATTCCCTGTGCAGCTAGCGATTGGGCGAGTACACGAGTCAGCGATACGACGGCTCCTTTGGTAGAAGAGTAGTCGATCAGTTGGGTATTGCCTTTATATGCCGTAATGGAAGCCGTATTGATGATGGAGGCACCTCTGCACAGATGGGGGAGAGCGGCCTGAATCAGAAAGAAATAGGCGAACACATTTGTCTGAAAGGTGTGATACAGCTGCTCTTCTGTAATATCAACGATACTTGGCTGCACATACTGTACGCCATGATTGTTGACCAGAATATCGATCTTCCCGTACGTTTCCATGGTTGTGCGGATGACGGCTTCACAGTTTTCCTTTAAGCGGAGATCAATCTCGATTAAGAGACAGCGCTGTCCGATTTCTTCGATCCGTTCACGAGTCCTTTCGGCATCTGTCCGTTCATATAGATAAGCAATGACGATATCCGCACCTTCCTTGGCAAAAGCGATGGCGGCCGCCCGGCCGATTCCACTGTCACCACCCGTAATAATGGCAACTTTACCTTGGAGTTTACAGCTGCCGATATAGGCAGGATCTTCACTAATTGGTTCAGGCACCATCAGGGTTTCCAGACCGGGTTGCTGGTCCTGATGCTGGGGTGGAAATGCCAGTTTTTGGTCCTTGCATACCGTTTTCTTACCATAAAAAGGATAGACAGGATTCATTCGCTTTACATCCTCCTCGAACGTTCATTGATACGGATAACCTATGCATTCGCCCAGAAGAAGGTGCGGGAGGAAGCAGCAGAACGGTTGTTTTTATTGCACAGAATATACCATAATAAGGATAGATCCTTAAATCGATGGAGGTGTCAGGAGCCACATGAATATTCAAGGAATTAATCATTTGTGCTTTTCCGTATCCAATCTGGAGCGGGCCATTACCTTTTATGAGCAGGCTCTCGGTGCCCGAATTCAGGTGAAAGGACGCAAACTGGCTTATTTTGAGCTTGCCGGTCTGTGGATTGCCCTGAATCAGGAGGATGTTATTCGCAACTATACGGAACGAACCTATACCCATATTGCATTTACCGTTACAGAAGAGGAGTTCAACGCGTCTGTGCAGCAGCTGCGAGCAGCGGGTGCTGACATTCTTCCCGGAAGGCCAAGAGATCCGCGGGATGCATTATCTGTATATTTCACCGATCCGGATGGTCATCTGTTCGAACTGCATACAGGTACGATGAAGCAAAGGCTGGATTATTATCGCGAAGACAAGGCTCATATGACCTTTTATCCGTGAGTTCATGTGCAAATTGAGAAAATCTGCAATTATAACTCACATATCTATTGTCTAAACATTGGAATTACCTATAATATGGACAAAGGTTACCTTAATTTACCAATGTTAAATTCGTTGGTTCAATTCCAAGGAGGTTTGTCATGATTCAGTTCCCTAAGCCGGATGTCGAGCAATATTTTCAGACGTACCGTATTTCGCATTTTGCCGTATCGGCAGACGAGAAACGTTTGTTCATGGACAGCAATCTGAACGGTCAGCCGAATATTTGGGCGATGGATTTGCCTGGAGGATACCCGTATCCTTTAACGTACTTGAATCAGAGCAGTCAATTTATCAAAGCAGACCCGAAAGGACGTCATCTTCTTACTGCATTTGATCGGGATGGAGATGAGAACTATCATCTGTATGCACTTCCGCCCGAGGGTGGTGTCCCACTGCCTGTGGTTCCGGCAGAACCCAATGATCGCTGTTATTTCGCTGAGTTGTCCGAGGATGGACAGCGTCTCTATTATGTCACCAGTGCGGGTAATCCGAACTATCTGAATTCACGCCGCATTGATCTGGAGACAGGTGAAGATGAACTGTTATACAGTGGAGAAGAGGTTACGAGCAGCCTGGTGGCTGTAAGTCCTGACGAGAAGAGTTATGTCATTTTAAAAATGTACTCCAATACGTATCAGACGGCGCATCTGTATCGTAACAATGAAGAAATGGAGATCCTGCCAGCTTCAGAACGTCATAGTCAGGTATCCGATCTGATATTTGCAGATGATAATCGTCTTCTGTTCATTACCAATGATGACTCCGCATACGCTTATGTGGCTGAGTACCGTATTGATACCCGCGAATTCCGTTTATTGTGCCGAATCGAAGGGGAAGATGTGGAGTTTATCCGCTGGCATCAGGCTTCCGAGACCTTATATTTCTGGACACTCACAGGGCCGGAGAATCGTATGTACGTATTGGGCAAAAATGCCGATGAGCCTCGGCGCATAGAGATGCCACTGGATACGATAGAGCAGGTGAACGTTACGAAGGCTGGCAATGTGTATATCCTTGGACGTGGAGCGATCCAACCGCATAACATTTATCGCAAAATAGTAGGTGCTGAGTCCTGGGAGCCGCTGACTGCCAATCGGGTAACCGGACTGGACCCAAGTGATCTCGTGTACCCTGACGTTATTCGGTATAACTCCTACGACGGACTGGAGATCGAAGCTCTCTTGTTCAAAGCAAAACCAGAGCAGGCCAATGGCTACACCGTATTTTGGCCTCATGGTGGGCCGCAAGCATCCGAAGCGAAGTTTTTTCGGCCGATGTTCCAGATGATGCTCGCTCAGGGCTATCATGTCTTTGCACCGAATTTCCGGGGCAGTACCGGATATGGTGCGGAATTCGTCAAGATGGTTGAGCGTGATTGGGGTGAGGGTCCAAGGCTGGACTGTGTTACCGGGATCAACTGGTTGTTCGATCAGGGAATCACCTCGCCAGAACGGTTGTTTGTGGTAGGGGGAAGTTATGGGGGATATATGACCCTGTTATTGGCAGGTCGCCATCCGGAGCTGTTCCGGGCTGCGGTCGATATTTTTGGGCCAAGTAACCTGTTCACATTCCTGGAATCCGTGCCGGAAGACTGGAAGCCGATGATGGATAACTGGCTGGGTGATCCGGTCCGTGACCGCGAACGTTTAACGAAGGATTCACCGATTACGTATCTCGATCAGATGGTGAATCCAATGCTGGTCATTCAGGGTGCTAATGATCCAAGGGTCGTGAAGGCCGAATCTGATCAGATCGTGGCTGCGCTCCAGTCCAAGGGAATGGATGTGGAATACATCGTTCTGGACGATGAGGGCCACGGATTCTCCAGAAAGGCAAATGAGATTCTCGTATACCGCCGGATGTTGGAGTTTTTGCAGAAACATCAGGAGTCACATGTCGCACAAGCTTAAGTTGAGAGATTCCATCGTTGACTGAAATATAGTTAGATGACAAAAACCGCCAGAGATCAAGGATGATCTCTGGCGGTTTTATGCGTGAGCCCGGATGTTGGGCGACATATATGGAACGATACATACGTTAGTTTGGAAGATCGCTATCCATTGAGCGACCTGTCCAAACCTACTAATTAATCTACTAATCTAGCAATGCGACAATTGAATTAATGGACTGCTGCGCCCACTGTGCAAAAGACAGATCGGCTGCCCATGTCACTTGTCCAGTCGCTTTGGCTTCCCCCCACCATAAGATACGTTGATAGAGCAGATGCATGCTGAGACGTGTGCGGAAGTGTTGGCATTTCTCTTCATCTGCTGCACAGACCAGATCCCGGTAGCAGCGAAGGAACTGTGCGGCCAGTTCTGGTTGACCCTCACGAACATACCTGGTGGATATTTTGGTTAGGTCGGCTGTGCCATCTCCGAAGTAGGCGGTTGTAAAATCGAACAAACCACTAATCTGCCACCCTGAAGAACGGTCATTCGGATTTTGAATCAAAATATTCTCGACCTTGAAGTCTCCCATGACAAAACATGGAACAGCTTTGGACCGAAATGCCGGTTCAGCATTTTTGAATTGCTCGTCCACCCACTGAACATCTTCATCCGTAATCACCGAGTACTGTTCAGCATCATGTAACCAGTGACGAATGGTCCCGTACAACCAGTCCAGATAATCGCCTGCAAAGGAAACAATCTGCTGCGCTACAGGATCATATTCCCCGGCATCGGGCACCTTCCAGCGGTGCAGTTCAGCCAAAGTATGGGCAAACATACAGGCGATCTCTTCCTGATCTTGCTGTGACAGTGAAGCCTGGAATGCTGGATCATACAGGTGATTCCCGGGCAGGCGCGGCATTATGGCATAACTCCAGCCTAGCAGATGGGTATCTTCATGTAATAAATATGGATCAGGGACAGGAATGGACGTATGTTTTGCCAGTTGTTCTACAAAGAACCTTTCTTCCTGTAACTGTCCTGCATATAAAGGATTGCCTTTCAGAATATATTCTCCACGGGAAGAGCGAATGAGCAGTGTCTGACCCATAACACCTTTATCTGTTCGTCGATAATCTTCAAGGGTTCCCAGGTCAAGCTCATTCAGCGCATCCTGCAATGAAACTGCGGCCACTTCGCCAAGTTGATTGGAACCAAAATATATACGGGTTGTCATATGGCCGGACCCTCCTGGATATTAGTCCTCATTCTCTTCGTCAGACAGGTCATACGTATCCTCATCGACCAATCCACGGATGAAAGCTTCAAAATTCGGCGCAAGATATGTAATCTCATAATCATTTTCCTGATCTACATGAACGACACAAGGTTCACCTTCAGGGCCGCAGAAGCGATAATCCAGCATAACGACATCATGACCAGCGGATGGACAATCACAGATCACAATCCCCAGGTCGGGGTATCCCCAATCCTCGATCATGAACCGACTTCCCAGCTCACCAGCGAGTGCGTATGTTTTATCGTGTCCGATTCCCATAATGCTTGAAATGGCAATGTGATCCTCAGCCCAGGAAGTCGCTTCTTGGGTGGGAAATACAGTGAGCGCAGGGATACCGCCGTTTTGCGTATTCATCAGTTGAATATAGGAGGCAGGGAGCTTGTAACCCAATTCGTGTTCAATCGAAACAATCGTGGCTTCGTCAAAGGGAGCCGACACATGGTTGTCCCGTGCATAATCACTCTGTTTCCAGAATGTCCCTGGGTCGTAGGTTCCTGAAGCAGCACGAAGATGGTTCAACGTGCCACGCTGCTCCCATTCTGTTACTTGTTCTTCATGGCGTTGTCGATCCCGCCGCATCTTCTCAGCGAAAGGTCGAATCTGACTTAGAAATTCAAGGGTTGATTCATCATGTGGCTGAAGTTCGTTAGCTCTCTCAAAAGCCAGTAGTGCCTGTTCATAACTCGCTATATGACAGTATGCATAACCCAAGCGGTATTGCCAGAGCGGGTCGTTTACTCCTTGCTCCTCGACAGACAACAGTTGTTGAATGGCTTTGTGACAACGTGCATCATTATTATAGGCTCTGGCGAGTTGACCAATCAGATCATAATCCCGCTCTGAGACGGGGATACGTTCAATATGTTCAATAATGAGACTGAATTGGTCCTGCTCATGCCACAAATTAATTTGTTCCAGCAGTTCTTTTTCCATGAATAGGCCTCACTTCCGTAGGAGGGGTATGAATCTCTTTCATTATATAATAAGTGCGTGTTGGTTGGAGAATGTATAAATCAGCATCTTCGTAGCATACTGTGTAAGTATACTTTAAGTTTAATCCATAAAGTTTAGGTTATGTTTAACTTTGTTTAAGTATTGTGTTGAAAGTTAAACTTTACTATCCTATACTAGGAGTGTGAGGTGAGATGGAAATGGGAATTACAAGAGTTGAAAAGAATATATTTAGTCAGAACACAGATGAGATTGCTTCTGAGTTAGTTCAGAGCTTGAGCAATACGGATAATAGCATTTTACTGTTCAAAGTGCTGGCACTTGCAGTCAAGAATAATACTGAATTTGTTCGTAGCCTGGATGAATCTATCTTTGAAGATGCTGATATCTTTAGAGAAAAGTATGTTACTCTTCTCAAACATGCGTTAAGTCAAGCAGTGAATGTACCGACAGGAATTACAGACAGTGGTGTTCCTTCTATTGAAGCTGTACGTTCTTATACTCCTAAAGAATTATCTGTATTTTTTGGAGTGAGTATTACGACGATTTTTAACTGGATTGATCAAGGCCGTTTTATGGGGATTCAAAGAGCCGGGTCCAACAAACATAATCTCATCCCAGACGATACTACATATGTGTATGGATCAGGTAAAAGAACGACGATTAAAGAGATTGTGACTATGTGGAAAAAGGAAGAGGCAGGACGCCAATCCACAATAGAAGTCAGTGACCTGGATTACCACACGGGGCAAATTGCCTTATACGAAGATAAATACAAAGGGGAATTCGAACGGACACTCGGAACTAAATTGAATTTAACACCTGAAGAAGAAACCGATGCACAAGTTTGGAAACACCATTTGGGGAGGCAGCATCTTGGCTTTAAAGATACCGAAAAGTAATTTTCGTTTTATTGAGAATGATTTTTCAGATATTATTATGGAGATTCGAGATGGTGCCCAGGGTCTTCCAAGCAGCACTAGAACTATTCGTAAAACAATTGTCTTTAATGATTTATCGAAGATGTACTGTGTAGAGGAGATAGATCGAAACGGGGGATTCATCGAGTTATATTGGTATGATTGGTATGATGATCAAAAGGAGTTGGTTATGAAATTCCATGCTCACTATCATCCTGATGAAACACCCGCTAATATCACGATGTATGACCCGTTTCATATTCATACGGCAAATGAAAGAAGATTGAATAATGAAAAATTTCAAGAATTATATACGATTCTTGAATTTATTAGATTAAGAAATATCTCTATTAAATTATAATAGTTCAACGCTGATATAATGTTTGTACATACGAATTAAACAACACTCCCTGAACTTAGGCATGATAGCCACAGTTCAGGGAGTGTTGTTTTTATTTATAGTCTATTCTTTATTACAAATCGTCAAATCCGTTATCGTCGCCAACTTTACCGTAGTTACGGGATTTAGCTTCGAAGAAGTCGGTTTTGGTTGCATTCAATGCTTCATCGGAGAATGGTTTGATCCAAGGCATGCAGTTTACATCCACACCTTCATATGCTTTTTCCATCCCCATCAGACGCAGACGTTTGTTGGCGATGTACTTGATGTAATCTTCCAACTCGTTCAGGTCAATACCGCGCACGTTGCTGAGTGTGTAATGTGCCCAGTTGGTTTCAAGTTCAACAGCACGATGGATTGTTTTGTATACATAGTCCATGTTCTCAGGTGTGTTCAGTTCAGGGAAGTCTACCAGCAACTGTTTGTACACTTCAGCGAAGAAGTAACAGTGTTGGTTTTCATCCCGCTGGATATACGAGATCATCTGGCTGGTTGCCATCATTTTCTGGTCACGGGCCAGATTGTAGAAGAAGGCAAACGTACTATAGAAGAAGATACCTTCGAGTACCAGATCGGCTACCATAGCCTGGAAGAACGTCTGTGGAGACGGCTCATCCCGGAATGTTTGGTAGATGTCTGCGATGAAACGGTTACGGTCAAGCAGAACTGGATCATGTTTCCAGTATTCAAAAATTTCCTTTTGCTCCCGATCAGATACGATCGAAGACAGGACGTAGGAATACGATTGGTTATGAACGACTTCCTGTTGTCCGATAATGGCCGAGATCGCTTCGAGTGAAGAATCGGTAAAGTAACGTTTTACGTCACCAACAAACATCGTCTGCATGGAATCAAGTACCGCGAGCAGAGAGATGTTGATTTTAAACGTACGTTGCTCTTCCTCGTCCAGTTGAGCAAACTGGGAAGCATCTTTGGACATTGGAATCTCGTCTGCGATCCAGTGATTGAGCAGCAATACTTTGTATAATTTGTACATATGAGGCATGCGAATGTCGTTCCAGTTCAGGATACCGGAGCATTCACCTTCAATAATACGTGTTGATTGGTTAGGGGCTTCGGTGTTGAAAATTTTCTGTACTTGCATTGTTCCGTTCACTCCTTGAATGAATTTACACTGTATAACTACGATGACAGAACAACCTTCCGATCGCTGTTATCCCCTGATTTTTTTGATTCCCTCTTTCAAAGGGAAAAATCCGGTGATAAAGGCGAGCGCTCCGCTTCTTCAGCTTCTTTCTGTCCTCTTCGTTATCGTGTAATCATTAATTCTTTTATATATTAGGGTTGTATAATGTGGCATCTATATCAACATCTTGCGATGCTGTGATCGTGTTTTAGGCAAAAAAGAACCAGGGCAACGCCATTTTGCAATCAAAACAGGATGCCCTGGTGGTCACCTCGAATCTAGTATATCTTCTCTATCATGGATAAAGCGTAAATTGCGCAAAAATCAAGATTCTTCAATTGTTAATGCACGGCTACGAACATAATAAGTTGATTTCATGCCGGCTCTCCAGGCGTGCAGATGCAATTCCAGGAATTCTGTTGCTTTAATATCTGGTCGAACGTAGAAGTTGAAACTTTGTCCCTGATCGACGTGGCGCTGACGGGCAGCCGCCATATTAATGGAAGCATGTTGATCCACCTGGAACGCCGTTTGGTAATAAGGACTTGTTTTTTCGGACAGATCCGGAGCTGGATTGGCAATTTTGTAAGTTGTTTTCTCTTCATAAGATAACAGCTCATAGAGCGGATCAATACTAGCCGTTGAACCAGCAATAATGGACGTGGAACCGTTAGGTGCAATGGCGAACAACCAGGCATTACGTACACCGTTTTGTCTTACTTCGGCTTGTAGTTCTTTCCACTGTTCGGTTGTCACGAATTCACCTACGCGCTCACCTGATGTGTACTCGCGTTGGTCGAAGTAATGACCACTTTCCCAATCGGAACCTTTGAATTTCGGATAATGTCCTTTTTCTTTGGACAGCTCCATACTGGATTTCACAAGCAGGTAGTTAATTTTTTCATACAGATTATCGTTATACGCTACAGCTTCGTCAGACTCCCAATGAATGCCTTCGAGAGCAAGCAGGTGGTGAAGTCCAAACGTTCCCAGACCGACTGCGCGATATTGGCTGTTGGTATATTGGGCTTGCAGCACTTCAATGTTGTTAATGTCGATAACGTTGTCCAGCATTCGCACCTGAATTGGAACGAGACGCTCCAATACATTATGAGGTATAGCACGTGCCAGATGGATGGAGTTCAGGTTGCAGACAACAAAGTCGCCAGGCACTTTGGAAATCACGATGCGAGTTTGTCCATCTTTGGTTACGAGTTCTTCCTTTTCAATTACAGTGGCAGACTGGTTCTGCATAATTTCGGTACACAGGTTGGAGGAGTATACCATACCGTGTGCACGGTTAGGATTCGAGCGGTTAACCGTATCCCGGTAGAACATGTATGGCGTACCTGTCTCCAGTTGGGATTTCAGTACTCGCTTCATGATGTCAATCGCCTGTACTGTAATCCGGGACAGCAGTGGGTGATTCACCGCTTCTTCGTATTTATCACGGAACGCACCTGCACCAAAGGACTCATCATAGAAATCTTCCAGTCCGAGTGCACGACCATTCTCGTCCTTCCAGCCCATCACTTTCTTTGTTTCGTGTGGACAGAACAAGCTCCATTCGCCGCGGCTGGATACCCGTTCCATGAACAAGTCAGGCAGACAGATGCCGTGGAATACGTCATGCGCACGCATACGCTCGTCACCGTTGTTCAGCTTCAGATCGAGGAAGGCCAGAATGTCTTTGTGGAAGACGTCCAGATATACAGCAATGGCACCTTTACGCGTACCGAGCTGGTCTACGCTGACCGCTGTATTGTTCAGTTGGCGAATCCAAGGGATTACACCGGAACTTGTATTTTGGTGACCACGGATATCCGAACCACGAGCTCTGACTTTGCCGAGGTAAACGCCGATGCCGCCACCCATTTTGCTCAGACGAGCTACATCCGTGTTGGAATCAAAGATACCTTCGAGTGAGTCGTCCACCGTATCAATGAAGCAGCTGGAAAGTTGACCGGCTACTTTTTTACCTGCATTGGACATCGTAGGAGTAGCTGCGGTCATGTACATGTTGCTCATTGCCCAGTATGCTTCCTTGACGAGATCCATACGTTTCTCGGCAGGCTCTTGGTGCATTAGGAACATGGCGATAACCATATAACGCTCTTGCGGCAATTCCATTACTTTTCCATCAAAATCGTGTGCGAGGTAACGTTCTGCCAGTGTGAGCAAGCCGATGTAATCGAAAAGCAGATCGTTGCGGTAGTCAATGCACTCAGCAAGTTCATCGATCTGTTCTTTGGTGTAACATTCCAGCAATTCTTCGCGGTAGATACCTTTTTTCACGAGATCTACAAGAAGAGGATGGAATGCGCCATAAGGCTCGTCCGGGTAAGACTTGTATCTGCGGTTGGTAGCCGCTTTTTTGTAAAGGGAAGTGAGCAGGGAGCGCGCCGCTGCAAATTTCCAATTAGGCTCCTCTTTAGTTACCAGTTCCAGTGCGCTCATGATAAAAGCGTTGCTGATTTCGTCTCCGGTAACTTCATCACGGCGGAGCTTGCTGTTTACCCCACGTACCAGACGTTCCTTGTCCAGCATTTCCAGTCCTTCCAGAGTACGGTCGGCATATACCGAGATGCGCATATCATCAAAGGCAAGCTGGCGGTTGTTCGGCTTGGTCACAACTTGTGGCATGAATATTCCTCGCTTTCGCATGTTTAAGAGATAAATTGGAGAAATTCTTTATATAAAGAATTGAGTGTTGTCTTACGGTGAGAAAAAGGTAAAGGTTGCTTTTGGCAGACTGAAACGGCGGTGACAAGTTCATGTCTTAAATCGCTCAACTTGAGGAGCACAAAACAGCACAATGCAGAACATACTCATATAAAAAGCATTCTCCCCGCCTCGCGGCTGAAAATGCCCATGGATGCTCTGACTTCCTTACTGTCTTAGAGGTTCAGAATATCGACAGAAAAGGGTGCTTATGTAAGCTTTTGTCTATTGCAGATGTGTCTGTAGTTTGAGGATACCGGATGCAGTCCAAACAGCCCCGTTAACCTCCATGTCAACTCTGTTTCGAGAAAGCGATTTACACCTACAGGGACGTGCCTTTGGAGGTGATTTCATCCTGTTTTTCGCGAGAATGCAGAAGGTGACTAATAGAAGCGGAGAAATCTAGTGTTACTACATTTTGTAGCTGTCAACATACTGTAACCCAACATATTGTGTTTGTAAAGTGGGCAGAACCAGTAAAACGTAATTCCGAGTATACCATTTAAGCCAGGAATCCGCAAAGGAAAAGGACTGGAAGATTTGAAGATTTATCAAAAAAATTTTTAACAATTTGAATGACGTCTTCACGTCAGTTTGAATTGTAACGCATTCAACTGGTAGAATAAAAATCGACTAAAATTAGCGGCAGCGGTTGTTCACGGGGCCCTTAGGAGGCGGAGCAAAATGGCAATAGCAGAAGTGACTGTAATTCCAATTGGAACGGGTACAACCAGTCTAAGCAGTTATGTGGCGGATATGCAAAAGGTATTGGAACATCAACGGGGCATTACATATCAGTTAACTTCCATGAGCACCATTATTGAGGGACCGCTTAACGAGATCTTTACAGCAATTGCGGCTCTACATGAAGCGCCGTTTTTGTCAGGAGCTCAGCGTGTTTCCACATCCGTCAAAATTGACGACCGTCGTGATAAACCGGACGCCTCAAGTATACAGAAGTTACAATCGGTTCAGGATAAACTGACATCACATCAGGCGCATCCGAATTAATGGTTTAGTGTAAACATCCGTATATTCGGTTATTCAGTATGTTATAAGTCATTAATTAAAGCTTAGATTGTGTAGTTAACGTGAATTTCTGACATCTATAAACTGAAAGACAAAAAAGACCAGCTTAACGTTCATTAAGCTGGTCTTTTTGTATACTCATTTAACATTTTAATTAATCTGCAACTACCAATGAGGCTCCAATCAAAGTGGCGTTGGTGTAACCACCGCCAACATTTTCAAAAGAGAAGTTGGTAATTGGAGCACCGATAACAGTGGCATAATCACCATCAAGCAAATCTCCGGTCGTTGCAGGATATAACGCTATAATATCGTTTCCGTTCTCATCCATGACATGAACGACAGAGAAAGTTGCTCCGAGAGAGTTATCTTCCTCAACTGAAATGACTTCCCCGTTAACTTGTACGAAAGTATTGTAATAGTTGGCTACATTTTTATTCAGATGACGGGTCGTTACATTGGAGTCAACGAGCCCCTTTGCCTTTTTACGGAGTTCTGCTGTACTGGCAGGGAACACATCGCTATGCTTGCCAAAGAAATCATATGAAGCCTGCTCCATGAAAGCTGTATCTTCCGTAATGTACGGAGTTAACTCATTAAAGAAATCGGCAACTGATGCTGTGGCAGATGAATTTCCAGTCGTTGCAGTTGGTGCTGTTTGCTCCAAAGGAACAGTAATGCTCAGGGAATCAAGGATATCTTTGATCTCATCCTGATTATAAGTATCCTTGGCGTAGGTTAACGTCATGGTATAGAGTTCTGTATTGGTCGGAATCAGATACTGCACAAGGACAACATCTGTACCCGAGGTGTGTTTATAGGCTCCTTCCAAGACACCAGCGCTATATTCTTTATAAGGCTTGTTCGTGTAGCTAGTTTTTGTATAATCGGAAATGCCGATGCTTGAACCGCTCTGTGTGTAATAATCAACTATATTATTGGCGTATTCTTCAGGATTGATTGAACCGGTTGAACTGGCCTCAATCGTCAGATTCATATTATCTGCAAATGTGGCTGATGAAGATTGGTTTGAAAAAGCAGCTTTAATGGATGGAGCATTCATTTGACTTGTATCTACGCTTTTCCAGGATTCAGGATAGGCAAAAGAAAATCCTTCTCCACGATATGTAGTGTATTTCGTAGCTTTTGCTTCTGTTGAGACAGTTTCAGTTGCCTTTGGATGCTTCGGACGTTTGGCTATTGGTTGTTGTGTTTGTTTCTGAATTACCACAGGCACTAAGCAATGTGGCTAATGCCAAAATCGTAATAAGTTTCTTCATTATGTCTAATTTCTCCTAATGTGTTCCCATCGGGTGGGATTTTTTCTAAGGTCATCATTTCGTTTGGGATAATCTAGTTTAGGTGGTGGGCATAGAAACTCCTTTCTACTTTAATAGTAAAATAATAACATAAATAAAGATTTCAGTATTCATAAATACTAAAAAGGTAATTTATCTGTATTTAACAAGTTAGAAGCTAATACTAGACCGTATGGGTATCCATTTTGAGCGATAGTACATACTTGTTGTTGATACAACCGTGAGATTTATTTATGACTTAAACGTATTCGAACATAACATTCCGACTTAAGGACTAACCCTTTATGTAGGTGCAATTAGCGAATAGTCGGTGAAAAAAACAGCCCATTTTCGACCTGAGCCCGGTCCCATGTGTGATTGGTGCATATAGTGAACTGTACCTCAAATCAAAGGAGGGGTTTACATGAGTGGAGTAGTAGGTGGATACGGCGGCGCATGGACATCGACTGGCGCGATCTTGGTTCTCTTTATCTTGTTGGTCATCATCTCTAAAGCATTCTTGATCTAATAAACGCTTGGACCCTAATATATTCGTAAAGGAGGGTTCTGTATGAGTGAAGTAGTCGGAGGCGCAGGATACGGCGGCTGGACATCGACTGGAGCAATCCTCGTTCTGTTCATTCTGCTCGTAATCATCACTAAATCTTTCTGGGTATAATATGGCGAGCTCTGCCGGGCAACCGGTGGGGTTTTTTTTCTAGAGGACAAGCATGGTGGAGAGCCAGGAAGATAAGATAGCTTGTGGTTGAACGGAAGAATTGGTGGAATTCAAGAAATGGAAGGATGGAGTATGCTTCGAAAATGGGGAAGGTACCTCATGGCTAAACGCCCATTTTGTCAAGATAAGGGCGATAGCCCGGTCCAGAGGTAGGCTGAATACATAGCTTAGGGGTGTAGGCAAATGTTAAGGAGGAATGAACAATGAGCGAAGTAAAACCGAATTCACCGAACGGACAGGGACACGTATACGGACATATGGGAGGTTATGAGCATATGCAAGGATACCAATACACAGGTCATGAAATGCATGGGTATGGATATGGTTGTGGAACAATGCCAATGGGATATGGCTATGGATACGGACACCATGCCAATCAGGCTCCAATGATGCACGGTTATCAACAGGGTTGTGGAGTATCCTATGGTCATGGCGGCGGAAGCTGGGGTTCCATGGGTACAATCCTTGTACTGTTCATCTTGCTGGTCATCATCTCCAAAACGATGTTTATCTAAGTATCTGTGAGTGCAAGAAGACTTTGCTGATCGTGGATCGTTACAGTAGGTGCTCCAAATAAACTCCGAGTTTGAATTCCATGTTGGGGCATAACGTACCTATGATTCAGAAAGGGACAGCGTAGGATTTCATCCTGCGGTGTCCCTTTTTTATTAGAATTAGGTGAAGGAGCGTTGGAATTACTTTCTTTAACGAACTCCACAGACGCTATTCCCTGAATTTTTGCCATTTCAAAAGTTCAACGAATCGTAGACGTCTTATTATCTGAATCTGAGCATGTTTGGAGCCTATATTCATGAAGTAACATGGATTAACGTGGCTGAGATTCGTTAGATTTCACATAGCACAGAAATCCTTAATATAAGGTGTGTAAGCTTCGTTAGCGTCTGGTGAGTGAAAGGAAGACTTTTCTCAAAGAAAGGAACGGTGTCCGACAGTATGTAGATGTTGCTAAATTGGATATGTAGACATGGATAAACACCCGGAACCCAATTCCGGGTGCTTTGTGTATGTTTTCAATCTTCTCAAGAATAAGTGATATCCAAAACAACAAAAGCCCTACCTCTCTTTTGTCCTTGCGGCTCCGATGACCGCGCCAGTGTGAATGGGAACATCTTGTGAAACTCTGTACTACCGGGTTATTGTGATTCAGGTTCTTCAATCTTCATAGGTTAATTGTGCTTAAAGTTCGCTGCGGTCGCAGCATGAAGAAAATATTCCGGGGTTTAAAGAAGACAGAAATCATATGAGGTTGTTTAATACAACTTTTATAGTATACCACAGGTTGTAATTTTCTGCAATAAAAAGGAAAGCGCGACCAGAGCAACATGTATTCGGACTGTTATGTTAGAAAGTGAAAGGTTAGTTTGAAAAGATACAGGAAAATTTCCAAACTATTTCTTCATAGGGGTAATCCTCTTCAAAAGATTCTGCGTAGGTTATAATAAGAGGGAAGAAACAGAAAGGGGCCCTCGCATGACTGAATCGATGGAGGACAGCAGGTTAATGCGGCAGATCGCGGAACGTGATGCCTCCGCGCTGGAGCTTTTATATGACCGTTATGAGCGAGCGGTGTACTCTTTTGCCTACCGGATCGTTGGTGATCCCATGACGGCAGAAGAGACCGTTCAGGAACTTTTTATGCGGGTCTGGAATAATGCCGAACGTTACGATGCCTCACAGGGGAAGCTGACCACATGGATGTTTGCGATCACGCGTAACATTGCAGTGGACATGCTGAGGCGGAAATCAAAAGGTGCAGCGGCTACTTCAGTTGAACACGAGATACTGGCGGCCTATGCCGATGAGCATACAAATACGGAAGAAGAAGTGCAGCGTAAATGGGAAGGCACCCGAATTAAAGAGGCGTTGTCCCAATTGAACGGTGATCAGCAACAAGTTATAGAATCGATTTATTATGCGGGATTAACCCAGCAGGAAGTATCCAGCCGATTCGGGATTCCGCTGGGTACAGTAAAGAGCCGTGTCAGGCTTGCCATGCGACAGCTCCAAAAGTTGCTGGCCGATGCTGAATTGCATCCGGACGCGGGAAGGGAGGGCATACATCCATGATGGAACGACATGAGGAGTGGTCTGATCTGGCACCGATGTATGTGCTGGGCGGACTGGAAGCAGAGGAAGTGGCGGCGTTTGAAGCGCATATGGCAACCTGCGAACCTTGCCGCCAAGAGGTGAGGGAATTGCAGGAAGTGACTGGCTTCCTGCCACTTGCGGCGGAACCTGTAGCACCGCTGCCAGGCATGCGAGCACGTGTGCTGGGCAACGTGCTCGGACACGTGCAGGAGAGCGCCGAGGCGAAGCCAGCGGCTGCTCCTGCAGAACCTGAAGCACCCGTGGTGCTTCAGGAGGATCTTGCGCCGCAGCACGAACGTGCGGCCCGGGTGGAAGAGGCTGCCGAGGCACAGCCATGGCAGCCACAAGCGCGCGCGCGTGCGCGCAGCAGCCGCGCCTGGCGCGTGGCCAGCGCTGGCCTTGCGGCAGCAGCGCTGGTGCTGGGCGTGTACACGGCGCAGCTGCAGAGCCAGATCGACTCGCTGACGCAGCAAGCGGCGGGCTCGTCGGCTACGCAAGAGCAGCTGGTGCAGGCACAGGAACAGAATGCACAGCTGCAGGAGCAACTGGCATCAGCTCTGAAGCCCGCACAGGGCATGCAGACTGGCGAGGCAGTGAAGCTGAATCCTGCAACGCAGGACATTGTAGCTCAGGGTCTCGCAACCATCGTTATTGACAGCAAAGGCACTCACCTGGTTGTGCAGGCTGAGAATCTGCCGAACCTGGAAGGCAACGAGGCTTTTCAGGTCTGGTTGATCAAAGGAGATACCCCTCAGAATGCGGGTACTTTCCTTAGTCGTGACGGAACGGGAGCAGTATACTACACATTGGATTCGGCCAACGACTATGACACGGTTGCCATCACGCTTGAACCGGATGCAATGGGAGATGAGCCGCGCGGTACAATGATTCTGGCTGCCAAGATTAAAGGATAAATATAGGATATATTACCAAAGGCTGCTCCCTCGTGGAGTAGCCTTCTTGTGTTTCCCAGTTCTGGTGCCCACCCATTGTTAGTCGGAGCAACCGATAAACAAATAGAAGGCAATACCCTTAATCTCCCTGTGTCTCAAGGGAGAACTGGTTGCACATAGAGAGTGAGGGGTTCAGTTGGAAGCATACCGTTCATTTATCTTTCGCCTGATACGCAATTATCTGATCGGTTCACTGGCAGCTGTTTTTGTTGTCGGTACAGTAGTTATGGTATCTACTCTGCAGATACCCAATATTCAATTTGTTCGACTCATCTTCATTGTACTGATTTCAATCTTGTTCATGCTGGTTGCAGAATTAATTACGCTGTGGGTGCAGCTTGGCCCCATAAGACAATTTTTCACTTCCGAGCATCATGAGAGAGACGAATTAAACCACATGTATGAGAAAATTCATCGTTTCCCGGGACAGACCATATATCGGATCATGGGTCCGCACATGCTTGGTTTTTCACTTCCGGCAGCCGGATTAACAATATGGATGATATCCACAGGGTGGCTTGAATTCCCTTACTTGTATATTGTCGTGGCCGCTGCGTGTGCCTTTCTGATTGCCGTCATGCATGCGCTGATTGAGTATTACCTAACGGTGCGGGCGATTAGACCCCTGTTGCTTGAGATTCGTCATCGAGGCAAAGTCCAATACGGGATGGAACCTTCACTGGGAGGGCGTATTCTCGTATCGATCCAGCGTAAATTTCAGCTAAGTACGGCACTGATTGGCTTATTTCCTTTATTTCTATTTTTCCTGGCTACATATATCCGACTTCAGTATATGGACAGTGAATTTGCGAAAGAGTACATACTGTGGGGAATTCTCATCGTTGTTCTGGGCGCGGGGTTTGCGCTGGTGGGAAGCTGGCTGTTGATTCGTGATGTTCGTGATCCAGTTGCTGAACTGACACATGAGATGAACCGAATTCAGGGGGGAGATCTTGGCAGACGAGCTCCGGATCTATATGCGGATGAGTTTTCGGCACTGATCTCCGGCTTTAATATGATGATTAATCGGCTGGAGATGAGACAGGAGCGCAATCGACAGTTATTGCAAAGTTATTTTTCTACACTGGCTGCTGCTTTAGACGCCCGAGATAAGTACACGGCAGGGCATTCCATGCGTGTGGCAGAGTATTCGCTGATGATTGGCAAGCTTAGCGGAATGAATGAGGAACAGGCAGATTTATTGTACAAATCAGCCCTGCTTCATGATATCGGGAAAATCGGCATTCCTGATGAGGTACTGCTGAAGGATGGAAAACTAAGCGATGAGGAATTCGCGATTATTCGCACACATCCCGTGCAGGGAGAGAGTATTTTGTTACAGATAGAGCCTATTGATGCCATGGCCGACTTTTTGCCAGGTGTACGATCGCACCATGAGAGATATGATGGCAAAGGATACCCGGATGGGATGGCTGGTGACGATATTCCCCTTTTTGGCCGCATCATTGCGGTAGCGGATGCCTTTGATGCCATGACGTCTGATCGACCATATCGGAATGGGATGAGTCACGAGAAAGCGCTAACGATTTTGGAAGAAGGAAAAGGGACCCAATGGGACCCCTATTTTGCAGGTTTGTTTATTGATGAATGGAGACGACAACAGCATCTTCAGAAACCGTCGAAGTGAGGGGTCAGTTGATCCCCTCTGTCCACTTCGATTCTTTTCTGCGTCTGCGGTGTAGAGCGAGGCCTGTTATGATAGTGAGAACACATTCGCCGAGTATGACTGCACCCAAGGCGTCATAGATCACATGTTGTTTAATCATTAGCGTGGATACTATAATGGTTGCTGCCCCGGCGGCTACCAAAATCTTGATGGGTTTGCGGATGCTTGGAACCGAGAGAACGGCACGCATAACCAGATAAGAGTGAAGAGAATGAATACTTGGAAAACAATTATAAGGACGATCCTGGCTGTAGAGCCATCCGAGAACAGATGCTCCCAAGCCTGCACCCGTCAGTTCCGGGCGCGGTACCATGGTCTGAAAGTTGAAGTAGATCAGATAACAGATCCAGACACAGATATTCATGGATAACAAGACGCGGTAGTACGTCAGTCGATCCTTGGCACACAGGTAGGCGAGCACACCGAATACAAACGGGTACCAGCCCAAATATGGAATGGACATGCCAGGCACGTAGGGAATGATCCGGTCGAGCGGGGAATCAAGTACTACGAACCCGCGTTCTGGACTATTAAGAATATCATAGAACAGCCCCATGACGGCCAAAGACAGCATTAAACTCAATGACAGCCAATAGGATTTGCTTTTTAACAATTGCACAACATCTTTCTCCTTTCATTCATGTTCCAGAGGAACATGATCCCAGCAATAACTATATAAGTTGCACTATACATTCATTTACACGAGAACCCAGAGGCAGAAATACCAGAAGGTTGTTCTGTCATCGGAGTGGCAAGTGTAATTATTCTTTAGTTCAATCTATATAGTAGTTTAAATTTAAACAACAATATATTCTACTACGACCAGCGCACAAATTGAATCCTGATTTGTGTATTTTTGTGTATTTTTTTGACGAAGAAGGAATGCGGAAGTTTCAATGGGCATGATATGATAGAGACACATGCGGACGAAGGCACTTTGGCCAGTAAAGTCGGTACAACAGGAGTGAGTGAATGCAATTTTCAAAAATGTTCGTATTGAATATGGGGATGCTTATTACCATTGCATATCTTGCCAGTGTGTTCTATAAATATGTCGTAATACGTACCTCTTCCCGAGTGAAGCAGATCAGTTCCGTGCTTGTCCTTATTTTTGCAGGTTGGATCAGTACGGTTTTTGGGTTTCAACTCACCGATGAAGTGGTCTTTGATCTTCGATATGTTCCTTTAATTGTTGCCGTTCTAACGTATAGACAACCCTATAGCGTAATCATCGTAGGTATTGGAATTGGGCTGTCGAGGCTGACTTTTGGCATCACGGATGCTACATTGGCGGCAGTACTTAACATGTCTATTTTGGGCGTGATCTGTGCAGGTCTGAATATATGGATGAGACGCAGCAACTACAGGCTGATTATTAAAGGAATCCTTGTTACAGTTATCGTCAATGTGGTCAATAGTGTAAACATTGCTATCGTTGGTGTGATCCCGGCTACATACTTCTTTTCACATATTATGCCTTATACACTCCCTACAGGCATTGTGTTAAGTCTTGTTTTTGCATTTATTTTACGTGATTTTCAGAATGAACAGAATCGTATTTTACTGATCCAGAGTACAAACCGGCTATTGTCTGTGCAAAAGGAAGAGTTACAGAAAGCCCAGATTGTACTGGAGGATCGAGCGAAACAATTGATGATTGCCTCACAGTACAAATCCGAATTTCTCGCCAATATGTCCCATGAACTGCGTACACCGCTCAATAGTGTCATTAACTTTGCCCAGATGATCAGTGAGAATGCTGACACGATGGATCAGGAGGATATAGTACGTTTTGCCAATATGATCGACCACTCCGGACAGGAACTGCTGACGCTCATTAACGATATTCTGGATCTTTCCAAAGTAGAAGCGGGGCGGCTGGATATTGTACTGGAGGATATCAGTGTTGCACAACTTACAGAAGATGCCATGAGCCATTTTCAGCTTGTTGCCGAGAAAAAAGGTATTCAGTTGGTTCTGGACAAAAAACAGGGACTGCCCGAGACGCTCTGGTCTGATCCCCAGCGGGTTCAACAGATTTTGCGGAATCTGATGTCCAATGCCATCAAGTTCACTCACCGGGGGAAGGTCACGCTGACCGTAAGCACCAAGCAGATTAAGAATGCAGGTATTCAGAATCGATGGCTTATTTTCTCCGTTCAGGACACAGGCATTGGCATTTCGGAGGACAAGCATCATTCCATATTTGAAGCATTTCAGCAGGCTGACGGGTCGATTAGTCGGAAATTTGGCGGTACCGGACTAGGCCTGTCGATCAGTCGGGATTTAGCGAGATTACTGGGGGGATCGATTGAACTGGAGAGCACTGAAGGTAAAGGAAGCACCTTCTATCTCTATCTCCCGTTGGACCGTGAAAAAATGAGTTGACAACCTTCGCGCCGTGAGTAGAATTTGGGATGACAACTAGCATCGACCGGCTTTTGAGACCCGGTCTAAGGAGTGTATCCCCATACAGAATACGGTCAACGTTGCCCCTCCCCCGTCAGCAAGCAAACCACGGCGCAAGGGTTCGACACAACGCACGAATTTATCGATTGCAACATGGGAGGGTGTACCAGCTATTATTTTACAGACCTTGCTGGGAGGCCCGTTTTTAACCGGATTTCTGCTGTACCTTGGGGCCGGGTCGAGACATATCGGCTTTGTGCTCGCGATTACCACGTTTGTGAACATTGCCCAGATCGGAGCAGCTTACTGGATGCAGCGTATTCGCAGCCGAAAACGCATGCTGCTGCTGTTTGTGGGCACACATCGTATCTTGTGGAGTGCGACGGGACTGATTCCGTTTATATTCCCCAAAGAGTGGTGGGTAAGTGTATATATTGGCGTGTATACGGTTGCTTTTATATCAAATACCATCGGCGGTATGATCTGGACTTCACTAATTGGCGATATCGTACCTGCCAAGGTGAGAGGGCGTTATTTTGGAATTCGAAATACGATTCTGAATGCTCTTGGAAGCGTATGCTTATTCGCAGGCGGTATTGTTTTGGACCGTTACCCGGGAGAAATGGGCTTTCTGATCCTGTTTATTCCGGTGTGGATCTGTGCCATTGCCAATACAGTCATCTATTTCTTCTATCCGGATGTTCCCTTTGAACGTTCTACCGAAAAGGATTTCTGGCGTATGTTTATCAAGCCGTTCCAGGATCGTTCTTTCCTGAAAGCAACGCTGTTTCTGGCTGTCTGGTTATTGATCCAGACCTTGATTGTTCCGCTCTATTCCTATGTTATGCTCGATCTGCTGAATATCAATTATCAGACGGTATCCCTGATCACGGTAGTCCAGACGCTGGTCATGATGGTCGGGTTCTATGTCTGGGGCAATCTGAATGCCAGATTCAGCAACAAAACCCTCCTATTTTGGACATTGCCCGTCATTGCACTCTCCTGTTTGTCGTGGGGGTTAATGTCGTTCATGCCCGTATTGATCGCACTATTTCTATCTCATATTTTCCTTGGGATCGGTGTAGGTGGATTCAATCAGCTGGCATTTAACTTTACGATTGGAGACACACCCAAAAGTGAAAGACCGATGTTTGTCGCGGTGTATTCGGCTCTGACCGGAGTCACTTCGTTTCTTGGGCCGCTGTTGGGTGGCTGGTTGTATGAAAAGATGGAAACCTGGTCTGATGCGCTCGCCTGGATCTCAGCCTATGGATTTCAGGTGGGGGTTGGTGTCGTGATGCTGATTCTGACATTTACCCTTGGACGTCGTGTACTGTTAAAATAGAAACGATATAATTTCAACTCATGAATATTTACACTGGCACTTCGATGACAGAACAACCTTCCGATCGCTGTTATCCCCAGATTTTTTTGATTCCTTTTAGAAAAGGGAAAATCCGGGGATAAAGGCGAACGCTTCGCTTCTTCAGGTTATTTCTGTCCTCTCCGTTATCGTGTAAATGATTAGGTTGATCATATATATCTGGTATGACTTCAAAAAAAGATGGCGAAGTGGAGGGATGCATTTGAATCGTCTCGAACGGAAAGCCATGGTAATTGGAGCCACGGGGCTTGTAGGCGAATTACTGGTTCATCATCTGCTGGAACACTCAGCATACAGCATGGTTCGCGTTCTGGTTAGACGTCCGCTTGAGCTGCAACATCCCAAACTGGAACAGCATGTGGTGGACTGGGAACAGCTGGAGAGCCAAGACCATTTATTCGATGGAATCGATGACCTGTACTGTTGTTTGGGGACAACGATCAAAAAAGCTGGCAGTCAGGACAGTTTCCGTCAGGTGGATTATCATTACCCGGTTCGTGCAGCTACGATTGCGAAGCGACATGGTGTATCACAGATGCTGGTGATCTCCTCCATGGGAGCGAGTGCAGGTTCCCGGGTCTTTTACAGTCGGACCAAAGGGGAAATGGAGGATGCATTGTCCGATATCGGTTTACCGTCATTGCATATCTTCCGCCCTTCCTTAATTCTGGGAGATCGAAACGAGAAGCGGTTCAGTGAGCAGATGGCTGCCCATGCCATGAAGTTTCTGGATCGCTGGATGAAAGGCAGAGCGGACAAATACCGGGCGGTCCACGCCGCAACCATTGCACAGGCCATGACAAATATTGCACTGGTGCAAGCCAAGGGAAACCATGTGTATGCGAATGAAGTCATTCATGTCCTTGGCGCGGACGGAGGTTAAGAAACCTTTGAACGAGCTGTTTGCTTCATCTGTAAAGGCAGGAGCGTTTCTCGCTTGAGGTAGATCGTGGTATAATAGGCAACAAAAATGAGTTCGAACCCTGACTCCATGCGGCAGCAGGATAACGAACACGAAGGAGAACTCGTCCCATGAAAAAACCAATCTCTACCGATCAGGCGCCAGGCGCCATTGGTCCATACAGTCAAGCCGTTGATGCAGGCGATTTCATCTACACTTCCGGGCAACTTGGCCTGAATCCTCAAACGGGAGAATTCGGTGCAGATGTACAGGAGCAGACACGTCTGTCCTTGAGCAATGTGAAGGCTATTCTTGAAGCAGCAGGCACAAGTATGGATAAAATCGTGAAAACGACGGTGTTCCTGAAGGATATGAACGATTTTGTTCCTGTGAATGAAGTCTATAGCACGTTCTTTGAAGAGCCGTATCCTGCACGCAGTGCAGTGGAAGTTGCTCGTTTGCCAAAAGATGCACTGGTGGAGATTGAGGTTATTGCCCTGAAATAGGACAACTTTCATTCACTACGGTATACATAAAAAGCCGATTTCAGGTCGAATGACCAGAATCGGCTTTTTGCATTTTTACGTTACCTTTAAGCGTTATATATGATGGAAGTCGCTCAATCACGATCCTGATTACGGGCAAAGAACAACCATACCGCATAGATCGCTAGTACGATCGCAATGATGATTGCCGTATAATATACGGAAGTGACATCCTTTTGTTTAAGTGCAATGGCGATATACGCCCATGTGAATACAAGTGGGTATATGCTATCGCGATAACGGAAACTAACGAGTACAGCCAGCACCATACCCACAATCAGCATGATGATCGTCCAGGTCGGTTCGCTGAGACCAAAACCATCCCAGCCAATTTTATATAACAGTACAGCTGCATTGACAATCGTTGCCACGCTAACCCATCCGAGATAGATGCTGAATGGCAACTTCACAAGCCAGATCTCAGCAGTGGTTGGCACGGTGATAGTACGTGTTTTTACATACAGCACGATCAAGGACAATAGAAGCAGTACAATGATCAGTAAGGCGAGACCAGTTTGCAAGTTTTGAAAAGCAAAAATCCATGCTACGTTGAAGGCACAACTTGCCAGGAACCAGTACCCGAGACGGGTAATCGAGTCCCTTTTCCAGGAAGCGGGCACGAACTGATAGATCACAAACCCTGCCAACAGCAAGTAGATCAAACCCCATATAGCGAATGCATAGCCAGAAGGTGTGAGCAGCACAGGATACATATCCGATACTTCTTTATTGGTCTTGCCCCCGATCGGCAGAGCGTTGGAGAGGTAGTTCACGATAATTACAGCAATAAAACCAATGGCGTTTAACCACTTGTACGGATTGTTACGTGACATTGTGTTTCCTCCTTGGTTTAACGAATGAATGAACCACGGGTCAGTCTACAATGAATATACCCAGTTCTTGCACATTCTAATAACAGCCGCAAAAAATTCACAAGTTGTCCTTTCAGATCCTTGTGCTCAGCTGCTATGTTGGATGGTACTCTGTCCCAATGTACGCGAAACGAAGCAGAAATATGTCCATGCCCACGATGTCCCACTAGAAGAGGAGGAAGAGAAATGCTCACAAGAGAAACGATGGAGCAACAGCAAACCTGGTTCTATGTAGTTGCACTGTTCGTAGGGGCAGCGATAGGGCTGAGTAATCCGGTATGGGGGAATGTTTTACACTACACCGTGTCCCCGGTTCTTGCCGTTCTGTTATACAGCATGTTTGTACAGATTCCCTTTTTACAGTTAAAAGAGTCCTGGTCGAATCTTCGATTTATGGTGGCGCTACTGGTGGCTAATTTTATCGTAGTACCTGTAGTTGTATGGGTGCTCACACTTGTCTTTCCGCAATCGCCAGGCGTTCTGATCGGAGTCTATCTGGTACTGTTAACGCCCTGTATTGATTATGTCATCGTGTTCACGCAGCTGGGCAGGGGCAATGAGAAACTGATGCTCGCCGCAACACCTCTTTTATTTGTTATACAAATGATACTGTTACCGTTTTATTTATGGCTATTGATGGGTACCGAGGTGGCGCAGATCATGCAGGTAGGGCCGTTTGTAGAGGCTTTTCTGTTCCTGATCGTTATTCCACTGCTCCTCGCTGTTGTTACACAAGTTTTCTCCAGAGGTAAGGTGAGCGGGGAGCGGGTCATGAATGGGACGGCATGGCTCCCGGTTCCGATGATGGCACTTGCGCTGATCGTGGTTGTCGCTTCCCAGATTGGCAAAGTCTACAATGATATGGCGATTATCGTGAACGTGATCCCGATCTACGTTTCTTTTCTGATCATTATGCCTTGGATATCTCGGATCATTGCTAAGGGGTTTCGATTGAATCCAGCCGCCGGGCGGGCGTTGATTTTCAGTTCAGCCACACGGAATTCGCTGGTTGTTCTGCCGCTAGCGCTGGCACTCCCACCAGAATGGGCAACCATTGCTGCGGCTGTTATTGTTACACAGACGCTGGTGGAGCTTGCAGGGGAGCTAATCTACATTCGACTTGTACCTGCGGTGATTTTGCGGGATCGGTGAGCGTACTAGGGTGTATCTATGTTATGATCTAACATAATTAATAAAACCATTTTTGGTAAATAAAAGGGGAAGGTGAGAATCCCTATTTATCGAAAGATTATGTTCTACCTGGATATTGTCCTATTACTGTTCAGCCTCATCTATTTCCCCGTAGTAGCTCATAAGACAGGAAATAATATGGCTTATGGATTTATGGCTGTAATTTTAATAGGTACAATCTCTCGGATCGTATCCTATCTCAGAAAAGAAAGAGCCAACAAGTCGTCATGATATAGGCTATTTTCTGTAAAAGTAAAATCAAAAAGAGTACTTCCGATGGGCCATGCCGGGAGTACTCTTTTTAATTCGGATCAGGTACTCGTTACGTACCCGCCTCCAATAATGTTTTACGATATTCCGCTGGCGTGATGCCCTCCATCTTTTTAAACACTTTGCTGAAATACTTTTCATCCTGAAATCCAACCATCTCCGAGATTTTGGCGACACGCAGGGAAGGATTTTGCAGTAAAAGCTTGGCGTTGTTGATCCGCAGTTTGCCCAGATATTCCGACCAGTTCAGACCAAATTGCTGTTTGAATTTGCGGGAGATATACTCCCGGCTCAGATAGAAACGCGCGGCAATCTGCTGTAAGGACAGGTCTTCCTGATAATGGGCGTCCATATAACGTGCAATCTCACTCATGGGATCAGGATTGGCGTGGTGATGAGCGGTGAGCGCCTTTCCTGCGGCAAGCAGTCGTTGTTCCAATAATGAACGAAGCAGGGGGAAGGATAACAGTCCTTCAGCGTCCAAAGGTAACTCGGCAAAGGGAATAGACTGTTCTTCTGTCACTTCTTCCTCTTGGAATGACGAACCTGCCGTATCATCAAGCCAGCGGCTCAGCATCCATTCCAGCTCCTCGATCCATTGCTGGATCTGCTCAGCACTGACAACCGCAAGATCAGTAATCGGGTCAAGCCAATCGGCGACCGCAGCAGATACACTGGAAGCCCGGCAGCTCATGGCTGCCATACGCAGGGGTTCTTCATGGGCGGTTAAACGCCTGATTTTATTCCCATTTGATGATTCCACTGAGGCATGGATTCGCTGTTTAATTTGCACAGCATTACGTCGCCACAACCTTGAACTTGCTTCCAGATAGGCAGCTGCGATTCCGCCAGGGTAAGACTCACAGGTGGAGATGCCAAAATGAAGCCGGCGCTGAATCGTCTGCTCCAATCCCTGATTGACCTTGTCCAGAATATGTTCCAATGAAGTGGATGGACCCCAATGCAGCAGAATAATCTCGTCCGGTTGATCCAACTGACGAAACATTACGCCTTCGTCTGGTGTGGATAACATCTCGGCACCGATATTGAGCACGGAGAACACAAGCAGGTCCGGTTGACTGCGGTATTTTGCCAGACAATCTGCATCCAGGTGGGACAGGCTGGTGACAGCGACACTACAGACAGGGATTAGACAGGGGAGATTTAACTCATCCTGCAATCGCTGCATGTGTGAAGGGCTGCTGCCTCTTCCGACGGCAAGTTCGGTGAGCAGACGATCCTGGTAGTGGGGGCGCATTCGATTAACAACAATGGATTGCCTGGTGGATTGTATCCGAATGGCGTCCTCCTCTTCCCAAGCTGTTACGGCCTTTAATAGAGATGCATTCAGCTCATCTGCTTCCACAGGTTTCAGGAGGTAGTCCATGCCACCATGTCTGATGGCATGCCTCACGAGTTCAAAATCATCATATCCGCTGATAACCAGCACCTTGCTATGCGGGGTATGAGCCGATATCCATTCAAGTAATGCCATACCGTCCTTGCCCGGCATACGCATGTCACTGAGTATGATTTGAGGTTGATGTGCCGTGATGGCGGCGATGGCTTCATCCCCGTCTGCTGCTTCAAGTAATGTGTCAATGCCAAAGTCTTTCCAATGACCAAGCAACCTTATGGCATCGCGGACATGTTTTTCATCATCTACAAGCAGTGCCTTCATGTTGTTCACTCTCCCGCGTATAGTTTAACCGTGATCTTCACACCATTGGGTTCCCGATTGTTGATCTCAAGCCTGGCTGAGTGACCGGGATGTGAGTTCAATTGAAGTCGGCGTATTACATTTCGTAGACCGATGGATTCAGACTCGTCGGATTCTTGGGTGGATAACCCGGTTGTTGTATGACTCTGATGCAGCCATCCGCGGATCTCCAGTAATTTATCATCAGGTATGGAGGGGCCGTTATTATTCAGTTCTATTTCAATCCAATGATCGTTGATCCGGCGGCTGGATAGGGATATGTGACCTTTGCCAGGCTGTATATCTGCTCCATGTTTGAAATAGTTCTCAATTAAAGGTTGTAACGTCATTCTTGGCATTTCGACAGACAGGGTATCTTCGGCAAAATCCAAATCCACCTCAAGGCGGTCACCAAACCGCTCCTGCTGCAGTTCCAGATAAAACCGGGCGTGCTCCGCCTCTTCGCGTAAGGTCACGCAGGTCTGATCCCGCATGCTGTAGCGCAGCATTTTGGACAGGCTAGAGAGTAGTGTATACGCCCGTTGTCCTTGCTGTTGAAGGGCAAGTGTACCGATCGATTGCAGTGTGTTATATAGAAAATGCGGATGAATCTGCGCTTGCAACGCTTTAAGCTGATTTGTTTTATTGGCGATTTCGAGTCGATATTCCCGCAAAATAAGATTATTTACCGTATCCATCATATCTCGGAAATGACGAGCGAGCACCCCGAATTCATCTCGGCTGGATAGATGGATATCCACATGCAGACGCCCGGCTTGAATCTGGTTCATATATCGCATAAGTTGCTTGAGCGGACCGGTGATTCGGATGGAGATGAATAAGGTTGCAACGATGACCAATACAAGTGCTGCAATGGCAATCATCGCGTTATTCCACGTAAGTGTGGTGGCTCTGGCATATAACGTCTCATTCGGAATCTGTTTGACGATGGTCCAGTCAGCGTACGTGCTGCCAAGTTGCTGGTATACATACATGGAACGATCCTGTTCAAAATGTCCTGCGACATTCTGGGCTGTACCTGCGCTAGATCGCGCGATATTCAGTTCACTAGCCGTTTCCTCTCGTAGTGCATCCGTATGATTGACCTCGGAACGCCCCTGGTAAATGATCTGATTCTGACCATCCACAACATAGATCTGTTCCTTAGCCGGATCATACAGCCTGCCACAGATTGCTGCAATGGTATTAATATTCAAGTCGATGGCGAGTACACCCAGACGCTCAGTGGACGGAATATCCTTGATCACCCGATGCAGGGTAATGACCGTTCTTTCAGGATCATCGGGGGAAGCAGCCTTGAATCCGTACGTGTGACTCATATGTGCCGATTCCACCCAGATATCCGGGCTGTCACCACTTGTTTTTCCATGAAGCGAGCCGGAATAGGCCTGTTTGCGTTCCTCCCGCTTCGGAAAGGGATTCGTAATCAAGGTGGATTGATTGGCGGCAAAAGAGTGCAAATACAGCTGGAATACATCCGGCACTGCCGCGCGGATCGTCTGCAAAGTGGTGTACACCTCGGCAACCGCACGATAATCACCAGGAATCTTTGCCAAGTTACGCAGAAAGTTCGGGTCGTTATACACAGCGAGCGACGCTCTGGCCACGTTATCCACATAGTTATTGAGATTGGTGGACGCTTGGTAGATCAGACGTTTGTTCTCTTCAACAGCTTGCTCCCGCAGGGCTGTCTTGGTCTGGATAAACGTCATGCTGATCGATGCGAGCAGCGGAAGGGTGGTAGCAATGAGCATAAAGGCAATTAATTTGGTGCGTATACTGTAGTATTTGGACATCGGAACACCCCTTCTGGTTGCAGGTTAAGAGAGGACAATATTTTACCCCCAACTGTTCACAAGGGTCGGTGTTTCCCTCGGCGATAATGGGGTTTAATAGAAAAAGAGACCAATTTCATCCATCTATAGAAGGGGAGAACGATATGAAGCATCGCAAATCTTCACAGCTGTTACAGCAGCTTGTGTTCGTGGGTCCCTCCATCGTGTTTTTTATTCTCATCATCGTGGTCCCTTTCCTGCTTGGCATGGTGTATTCCTTCACGGATTGGAACGGGGTATCCGAGAACATTAATTGGGTAGGGTTTGACAACTTCGTGCATGTTTTTGCGAATGATCCCAAGTTCCAAACGGCGTTTTGGTTTACGGTGCGCTTCACCGTGGTTGGTGTAGTACTGACCAATGTGATTGGCTTTTTCCTGGCGTATTTCCTGACCAAACCGCTTAAGACGAGAAACATTCTGCGTACGATCTTTTTTATGCCTAACGTGATCGGTGGGTTGTTGCTCGGCTTTATCTGGCAGTTCATATTTGTGAAAGGGTTTTCAGCAGTAGGCGATGTAACCGGCTGGTCCTTCTTCAACCTTCCTTGGCTGGGAGACGAACCAACCGCCTTCTGGGGAATCGTGATTGTATTTGTATGGCAGACCGCAGGATATCTGATGGTCATCTACATCTCATCTCTGACAAATGTATCCCCTGATCTGCTGGAAGCCGCCGAGATTGATGGCGCAAGTCGCTGGCAGGTACTGCGGAGCATCATTCTTCCGCTCATTATGCCGGGTGTAACGATCTGTCTGTTCCTGGCGATCTCCTGGTCGTTCAAAATGTTCGATCTCAATCTGTCGCTGACCAAAGGTGGACCATTCGGATCAACAGAATCGGTTGCACTTAATATTTACAATGAAGCCTTTGTAAATAACAGATATGGCATCGGAACCGCCAAAGCGCTCGTGTTCTTCGTAATCGTTGCCATCATCACCATGATTCAGGTACGTCTGACGAAGAGCAAGGAGGTAGAAGCCTAATGGAGACGACAAAAAATTACCGCTTCAGTACCATTGTAACCGAGATTGTCATGGTACTCCTTGGACTTTTATTCCTGGTTCCGTTTTACTTCCTGTTCGTGAATTCGGTCAAAACCTTCGGTGATCTGCTCACCAATTCGGCTGCATGGCCGGAAGTATTTCAGTGGGGCAATTATGCTAACGCTTGGGAGAAAATTAACTTCCCGTCCGCGCTGATGAACTCGCTTATCGTTACTGTGGTCAGCAATCTGTTGCTTGTGCTGATCAGTTCCATGGCCGCGTACCGAATGGTCCGCAGCGATACCCGGTTCAATCGTATTTTGTTTGGCATGTTCATTGCCGCGATGGTGATTCCGTTCCAGTCTATCATGATTCCACTTGTTACTGTAACCAGTAATCTGGGATTGATCGACAGCCTTGGCGGCCTCATTATCTGTTATCTTGGTTTCGGGGCACCGATGTCTGTCTTCCTGTTCCACGGATTCGTAAAATCCGTCCCACTGGAGATTGAAGAAGCAGCACGGGTGGATGGAAGCTCGGTCTACGGAGTGTTCTTCCGGATCGTATTTCCACTCATGAAACCGATGTATGTAACCGTCATCATTTTGAACACACTCTGGATTTGGAATGATTATCTGCTTCCATCCCTGATCCTGCAAAGCTCCAACCTGCGTACGATCCCGATTGCGACCTTTGCACTCTTCGGACAATATACGAAGCAATGGGATCTGGCCTTGCCAGCACTTGTGCTCGGTATCATGCCGATCATTATCTTCTTCCTGCTGATGCAGAAGTACATCATTCAGGGGATTACGGCTGGATCAGTTAAAGGGTGAGTGCGAGCACAGGGTCGCTGCGGGATCAAGTTGCGCTTTCGGTCGCTGTTGCTCCTCGGTGGCCTGAATGGATTGGGGCAAGGAAGCCACCGAGTATCAAAGGCGATCGCTCCGCTCCTACATCACATCCTGATCCCTTTGCTCCCACCTCGCATGGAGGTGGGCAAAGGGAGTCATGCCCGCATAGCTTGGGCATGACTCCTAGGGAAGAGAAAGCATCGATAATGAGAAAAGACCAAGATAGAAGGCTTGTATAGCCAGGAACTTCTTCTGCAGAGTGAAGTGATGGTATGCTCCTTTTTCAAAGCGCTAACGAATCCACCGCATCTTAATAGGTGGATAATCAAGGAATACAAATTGTAACGAACCTCAGCAACGTTATTCGGGTACAAAACGGCGTCATAGCTTTAAAATTCGATCAAATCGACGAAATAACATCGCTGTGATTCGTTAGAATGGGAACCTGTGCAAATAGGAGCGAATAACGTGCGCTCGGTTCGTTAGAATGAAAACACGCTTCAAGGGAAGGTTATTCTGTCATCGGAGTGCCAGTGTAAATATTCATTAGTGGAACTGTTATACTGAAACTACTATAGGGAGAGTGTATGTATGAAAAGAATGACAAAGTTGACGTTGCTTATGCTGATTGCTTTTTCGGTAATGCTCGCGGGTTGTGGCAATGGAGACAAGAGTGGCAGTCCGGTCAACACGGATGCTCAAGGTGGTGGCGAGGCTGCTGCTGGAGATAAAACCATTAAAATATTCCAATTTAAAGTCGAAATTGCGGAAGCGCTCAATCGTCTCAAAGCTGAATATGAATCCTCCCATCCAGGCGTCAAACTGGACATTCAAACTGTAGGTGGCGGCAGTGACTACGGTGCTGCATTAAAAGCCAAGTTTGCCGCTGGCGAACAACCGGACATATTCAACGTAGGTGGTTATCGTGAATTGGATACATGGCTTGAATATCTGGAAGATCTGTCTGGAGAAGCATGGGCCAAGGATGCACTCGAAGTAGCCAAAGAGCCAATGACCAAAGACGGCAAGCTCTACGGACAGCCGCTGGCGCTAGAGGGTTATGGTTTCATTTATAACAAAGACCTCTTCCAAAAAGCTGGTATTACCGAAATTCCAACGACACTGGAACAATTGGATCAAGCTGCACAGAAACTTCAAGCCGCAGGCATTACCCCATTCTCGAACGGATATCAGGAGTGGTGGGTGCTGGGCAATCATAACGTAAACGTGGCATTTGCAAATCAGGCAGATCCGGTGAAATTCATTCAAGGACTCAACGAAAGTACGGAGAAGATTCCTGGCAACCAAGTGTTTGCCGACTGGATCAACTTGCTCGACTTAACGCTGAAATACAGCAACAAAAACCCGCTGACAACCGACTACAATACACAAGTTACGTTGTTTGCGAGTGGAGAAGCGGCGATGATGCAACAAGGGAACTGGACTCAAGTACAGATCGATGGAATTGATCCAGATCTGAATCTGGGTATTCTCCCAATGCCAATTAACAATGAACCAAATGACAAATTGTTTGTCGGTGTGCCGAACTATTGGGTTGTGAACAAGAACTCTCAAGTGAAACCGGAAGCAAAAGAGTTTTTGGAATGGCTCGTAACTTCGGATATCGGGAAACAATACATGACCAAAGAATTCAAATTCATTCCGGCGTTCAGTTCCATCACGGCATCGGAAGAGGATCTGGGTGACCTCGCCACAGAGATCATGAAGTATAGCCAGGAAAATAAAACACTCAGCTGGAACTTCAACCGTTTCCCTGAAGGGGTTCCACAAGAGTATGGCAGCACGATTCAGGCTTACGTTGCAGGCAAATCGGATAAAGCCGGATTGCTCGACGCATTGCAACAGAACTGGGATAGTCTGAAAAAATAATCTGGATCATGGACGGTATCCACAGGTTACCGAAAACTGTTCAAAATTTTTGGATAGAAAAGTTAGTCTATCGGATATAAGTTAATTGAAACGGGCCAACCATTAAGGTTGGCCTGTTTTTGTTTTTCCGAGGAGCCAAAAAGTATTCGCTGGAAAAATGATAGATGGTAATATCCCTGAAATGTGGATAACCCAAAAGCAGTTTAATGATCTCATGACGTATTTAACACAGAGTTAATACTATATGTGGATATCCTGTGTGTATAACACTCTAAATGTGGACAAGTATGGAGTAGTTGGAGTGGGAGGTCCTCTTTTGTTAACAGAAATACTTGTTTTCAATTGACTAGTACTGTATAGTTCTAAATATGACAAATCCAAAAATGAACACGGGACCCGCCAAATCCAAAAGTTCCAATCCGGTGAACCGGACCAAGGCAGTTGAAGTGGCGGCACAATTATTTCTGCGTCAGGGGTACAGCTACGTCAGCATGGATGAAGTCGTGCGAGTGAGTGGGGTATCCAAGTCGAATATTTATTATCATTTTAAAAACAAGGAGGAACTGCTCCAGGCCGTGGTACAATACTGGATTGCCCAGTATGAGTCGGAGCTGTATCTGCTGCTCAGTCAGCGTGAGCGAGGAGTGGAGGAGCGTATCTACTCATTCATGGCATTACTGTCGGCAGGCATTGAGGGCCGAAATTACGAAGGGAGCTGTCCTTTTGTTACGTTATATATGCAGACACCGGACAGTGCACCCCAAGTGAAGGAAAGCATATCCAGATTCTTTCGTGAGCTTAGACCTATGGTGGAGAAGTTGTTTCAACAAGGTTTAGATCGCGGTGAATTTCGCAAAGAAATTGAGCCGGGTCCGGCTGCGTTGTTGTTTATTGCAGCACTGGAAGGTTCGCTAATCCTAGCGGGAACTGCCCGTGATGTTGGGATTATAGAACAATCGGCACGTACGTTTTGTCAGATGCTTCGTTAATCGAAGCTCTTTTTTTGAATATAACTAGTACTATGTAGTACTAAAAAGGAGCCGTAACAGAATGATTATACATACTAACCGTGTATCCAATGAAGAAAACGCAGCAGCAAATTCAACAAATATGAATCAGGTAATAAGCAAGTCTGATATTGCAGCTACGACCATTTTTATGACAGGTAGTACAGGTTTTATCGGCAAAGAAACGGTCAAACAACTCACGCAGGGAGACGCACAATTGCTCTTGTTGGTTCGTTCGGAACAGCGAGCCAGAACGGTGCTGAAGGCTTACGGAGTGAAGGATTTCGACCGAATTACATTTATTACGGGTGATTTATCCCATTCGGGTCTTGGAATGACTACAGCGGATCGGGAGCGTGCTCTTGAAGCAAATGTAATCATGCATGCGGGTGGAACCATGGACGTTACCTTGGACCGAAAAGTAGCAGAGCAGATATTTATGAACGGGGCCAGAGAAGTGGCACAGCTTGCAAGGGAAATCCACTGTAACCACGGATTAAGACACTTTATCCACGTTGTTGGTTATATGAGTCCTTATGGAGAGCGGAATGCACAGGGGAATTATCTACAGGTTGAGCATGTGGATAACAATGAAAGTGCGTATGAAGAGATGAAGTTTCATGCCGATCTGCATATTCGCGAGCATGCAGAGCAGCATAACTATCCCTTATCCGTTGTGAATCCGAGTACAGTGGTTGGACCGCGTCCCACCGGTGAAACCGAGCAAACGGGTGGGATTGGCCTGCTCATTCAGGCGATTCAGAAAGGACTTATGCCGGTCGTGCCGGGAGGTTCATCCTATTGGTTACCGCTTGTGGAGAATGACATTGTTGCACAGACGCTTGTTTTTCTATCGAGGGAAACCGCTCCAGTCGGAGGAACCTATCCACTATTGGCGCGGAAGGAAAACAGTCCCAATATGAAGGAACTGTTGCAGCTTCTGGCACAGCAATTGGACGTACCCAAGCCCAAAGGGGCTGTGCCATTACCATGGATTCAATGGATCATGAAATCTGGGGGCACACGCATCAGTGGTGTTCCAGCGGAGTCGGTTGCTTTTATTACCAACAGGTCATTCCCGGTTGAAGAGACGGAGGCTCTGTTCACACGTATGGGGCAATCCTGGCCGGACATAAGGGAACAGCTTCCGCTGGTTACAGCCGATCTGGACTATCGTCTTCGTTATACGCCGCTACCTGAGGGTTTTCCGACAGATTATATTCGGTCGCGGAGCGGAAATATGGCTATGCTTGGTTGGGAGGGTGAGGGAGAGCCTTGGATTATTGTACATGGTTTGCTTCAATCTGCGGATGAGATGTTACCTTTGGGACAACAGCTTAGGGAACGTACTGGAAACCCGGTATGGTTAATCGATCTCGCTGGATTTGGACGGTCCCCTGTACATCAGGGGGATGAAGCATTTGAAGGTCAGGTTGTTGCATTGCTTCAGGCGCTCGGTGAGTTTGAAGGTCCGGTGCAGCTGGTGGGTCATTCGATCGGTGCAGCTATTGCAGCTGCGGCACATATGCGTAGCGGGCGGACAGACATTCGGTTGGGGTTGCTTCAGCCAGTGGCTAACAATTCGAATCCGAATGTGCTGAGATGGATTTCGCGTTTGCCAAGAGGGCTGATGCGCTCTCTGCTGCGTGGCAGATCGGAGAAAAGTTGGATTCAAATGTTCAGTGCCTATAGCGGCGTAGGCGACGGCAGTGTTATGACCGATACCATGGGCAAGAGAATACGTTCCAGTCTCCAATCCCCTCGCATTGCAGGAGCGCATGCAGACTTGTTGCGCTGGATCCACTCGGGTCAGAGGAAAGGCGCCAGATCAACGTTGTGGGCGAAAATGGAAAGTCAGCATTATGCCAAGAATGCGCTGGTCGTATGGGCCAAGGAAGATCCGGAATATCACTATCCCCGGGATATGAACCCGAAGATCAAACGCATAGATGTGCCCTATGGGCATTACTTTCCGACGTTTCAGTATAAGGAAACAGCTGTAATCCTCGCTGAATGGTTTGATAACGTTAGATGAGTTCAGATTCGGTTCGGATATGCAGGAATCCCGTGTAAACTGTCGAAAGGGTCAAGTCGAGTTGTGAAGAGATGAACCAAAGACAGGAGAGATGAATGTATGAGTCAGCAACGTGTGGAGATTAGTAAAAATGTACTAATCGAGTGTCTAGGACTACGTAGCGGAGAGAATCTGGTGGTTGTCGCAGACGATATGAAACGGGATTTGGCCGAATCCATCTATGAGGCAGGCAAAGCACTTGGAGCAGAATCAGTCCTATTAATCATGAAGGAACGCAGCAGATCCGGCGAAGAGCCACCTGCGCCAATCGCGGATGCCATGATTCGGGCAGATGTAGCCGTGTGTGTAACGCGATATTCATTAACGCATACCCAAGCACGCAAACAAGCCGCTGCATCAGGGACCCGAGTGGCAACCATGCCTGGCATGACAGAGGATATGTTTGTGAACGGAGCAATTACGGCTGAATACTCACAAGTAAAGGCATTAACCGAGAAGGTGACAGCTCTATTAACTGCAGGTCGTCATGTACGAATAGAGAAGCAGGGGCATGGTCTGTCCTTTTCCATTGAAGATCGTAACGGTGTACCGAGCACAGGCATGTACTTGAACCCCGGTGAATCAGGCAATTTGCCATCTGGAGAAGCCTATATTGCTCCGGTTGAGGGTAAAGGCGAAGGCCGTATTGTTGTAGATGGCTCCGTTGCTGGGATCGGTGCACTTCGTGAACCGATGATATTAACCGTCAAGGGAGGACGTTTAGTTTCAGCTGAAGGCCCGGATGGGGCACAATTACTGGCAACACTTGGCGAGGGGGATGGTCGCTTTCTCGGCGAATTCGGAATTGGAACCAATAACAAGGCGAGAATCACGGGTGTAGTGCTGGAAGATGAGAAAGTGTATGGTACGATTCATGTGGCTTTTGGCAGCAATAATACATTCGGTGGAACGATTGCCGCGGGTGTTCATATTGATGCAGTTGTACAAAAGCCAGACGTGTACATCGATGACAGGCTGATCATGCGTCAGGGTGAATTGGTCGAATAACTACAGCGAAGGAAATTGGGCATGTCCACAACGTGTCCACAGTAATGGATAACTGAAGTGGAAATTCAGATTTTACGTCAGATTTACAAACAAATACACAACATGTCCACATTAAATTAATGAATATCCACATGAAACGCTAAAGATATCCACAGCATGTGTGCAATATGTGCACAACTTATCCACAAATCAGGTATAACTCGCATTTTCATGTGATAAAACAGTCGTTTTGGAGTAATCAAACAAGTTATCCACAGGAATATCGCTTTTTTGTTCCAAGTATTTGAAAACATAGAAACAGATCCATAATATATGGGGATAAAAAAGACCAAAAATCGGTATAAAGCTGATCTTTGGTCTTTTTTTTGATTATAATTTTTCAATCCAATGTCAGGTTACTTACGCTCAATATTTAAACGACTGACTTCCACCACCCTCTACAACAGGGCAAATGAGCAGAGCGGAGACAGCAACCGTAATGCAACGTCTGCTGAAGTTGGCAAAATTGATCTGAAGCCTAAACATTTGATCAAAAATAACCGATACACCAAAGTAACATCTAATGGGACGAAAGTAGTCTGATTATACGGAATGAGAGGGTATGGGGATAACTATGGACGAGGGAATGCAATATATTAATTTTTCGGTAGGAGACCAGATCTTTGCACTACGAATCGATGAAGTTCATGAGATCATCAGAATGGTGCAGGTGACAACAGTTCCATTTGGAAGCCCGGAGATCAGAGGTTTTGCTTCGTTGTATGGTAAGGTCGTTTCGGTTGTGAGTCTTCGTGTATTGTTAGGCATGCCGGACCAGGAGGATACCTCTTCTACACGTATTATTGTGGTGCCTTACAAAGGTGGATTTGTACCGCTGATCGTAGATATGGTTGATTCTGTCGTAAGTTACGATCGTTTCGAAGAACCAGCTGAGGAACACCGCCGTTTCATGCTTGGCGTTTTTGACAAAATCGGGTTCTGTGAAGATCATCGTGCAGGCATTTTGAACCTGGATGTATTGCTGGGCAGTTTGATCAGATCATAGTAGTATAACGATCCGTAATTCTTTCAATATTCAGTATTATCCTTCGGTTGACCCAAATGTTCCTCATCCGCTTTTCGGGAGAAGGGACATTTTTTTGTGCCGCAAACCATCGAAATAACCACTTTTTATGGGCAAAGGTTTTTAAATCCGGTCATTTTCGTATATGATGGAGAGTAACAATGCGAAGGGATGACGGGAGACTTTAATGATGCAATCGCTGTATGGAGTATGGCTTGGTGACGTATTTTTTTGTTTTTCCGGTGAAACATCGGAACCGCGTGTGGATGCATGGAGCCACGTGGTAAGAAGGTTGAATTTTGGCGACGGGGGTCGTCTGTTTCAGCCTGCCGCTCTGCGTCTTGCGGAGTTGCGCTGGCCGAATCCGCTGAGGAACACGGCTGAAGCCAAGAACACGAAGCGGCGTCAACTGTTGGGGCGCACATTGGAAGGATTGGCAGTCTCGCCTAAGGATGCTTTCAGGTTGCTGCTGCAATGGGATGACCGTTTGTTAAATGCAGCCGGAATTCAGGTTGGAGAAGAGATGCGTTACTGGATCAAAGCAGCGCAGTTCACACAGGAGCTGCTGTTGCGGGGAGCAATTGCTCCATCGGCTGAATTCGCAGCAAAGACCGGAGCACGGCGACGGACCGGGCAAGAGACATTAACAGGTGTATGGCGGCCACGCTTGCAGCAGGAGGAGGACATCGAACGCTTCCGCGATCTTGCTGAAGCGATGCCTCCGATTGGATTGGCTGCTCCTGGAGCTTATGCTTCATTGGAACCGGAAACGCGTGAAGAAGCAGGGGCTGCGGTATTATTTTCATTCATGAGTGGCATGATTCATGCAGTAGTGACAAGTGAACTGGAGGGCATGGACAGTGAACTGTCCCGTTACCGCACCCCATATCGACGCGGATCTTCGCCAGTAGCCGAACTCTGGTGGAACAGTCTGATCTCGATGTTCCGTCCTGTGACGGTGCAAGGGCCGACGGACGATATGACAGCGTTTATTCATACGCTGCAAGAAGTTGGTGGAACGTCAATGCCAAGCGTGGGAGCAGAAGAGATGGCACCTGCGGTAGGCCAATTGAAGCTGGTGCTCCGCTTGGAGCCTCCACTGGGCGAACATGAAACGATCTGGGGAATAAGCTTTTGGGTGGACAGTGAGCAGGAACCAAGTCTGAGGTTGCCTGCACGGACTATCTGGGCACATCCAGAGCGAGATTTGGACCGGGGGAAGGTGTTATATACCTCGGCGGCAGAGCAATTATTGATGGCACTCGGGCAAGCAGCAGAACTGGCACCTGAACTGGAGACGGCGCTGCTTACCGCCCGTCCGGAGGAAATTAAGCTGGAGCAGCAGGGTTTCTTTGAATTTCTCACGCATGCGGTTCCACGTTTGCAGAAGGTCGGGATAACCGTTCTCATGCCTTCAAGGTGGAGTCGTGCCGGGAAACGTCGTGCGGGACTGCGTCTGCAGATGTTGAATCGGGGAACAGAGCGGTTGCCTGGAGCCACATCGGCACTGGGCATGGAACAATTGGTTGCTTTCAAGGCGGAGCCTATGCTGGATGGGAAACCGGTCACGGCGGAGGAACTGGCAGTACTGGCTGAATCCACAGTTCCGTATGTTATGTTCCGCGGTGAATGGATTGAAGTGGATACAAAAGAGATTCGCCAAGTCCTGCGTTATATGAAAAAAGAAGAAGAACAATATATGCCTCTCTCCGAATGGCTGCATCTGGCAGCGGATGAAGGGGAGGATTCCGCATGGAAGGGCCTCTCCGTCTTTGGCGCCGAATCTGATGGGATGCTTGCTTTCCTGCTCGATGGACAGGTGCTTCGCAGCATAGAGCCTCGTCAGGTTCCGGCAGAATTGCATGGTGAACTAAGACCTTATCAGGAACGAGGTTACCAATGGTTATCCGCGATGCGTGAGCTGGGCTTTGGCGTATGTCTGGCGGACGATATGGGACTTGGGAAGACGATTCAGGTAATTACCTGTCTGCTGGACCGCAAACACGAGGAACGCCAGGCAGCTGATGAGGAAGCACGTGAGAATGAGCTGCTGAATGGATCGGATGATTCATTCCCGGCGGATCAGCACACGAATGAGCAGCCTGTTCATCTGCCTGCACTTATTGTGTGTCCTACTTCGCTGCTTGGAAACTGGCAGCGTGAGCTGAAGCGGTTTGCCCCGGATCTGTCGCTATATATTCATCATGGCGGACAACGGTTGCACGGGAATGATTTTCAGGCAGAAGCGCAGACGCATGACATTGTACTGACGACCTATCATCTGGCAGGCAGAGATGGCCCAGATCTGGCTTCGTTGCACTGGTCCACCATTGTGCTGGATGAGGCGCAATATATTAAGAACTACCGTACCAAACAAGCGCAAAGTGTCATGCGCCTGTCTACACTTCACCGTATTGCGATGACGGGAACGCCTGTAGAGAACCGGCTGAGCGAACTTTGGTCGATCTTCCAGTTTCTCAATCCGGGGTATCTGGGCACAGCTTCATCGTTCCGCCAGCGGTATACGGGACTGGGGCCATCCGAAGAAAATGCAGCATCCTTGCGTGAACTTCATCGACTGGTATCTCCATTCATGCTGCGCAGGCTGAAGAGTGATCCGGATATTCGCAAGGATCTGCCAGAGAAGCTTGAACTGAAATCCTATTGTTCCCTGACGCCGGAGCAGACGGTGTTGTATCAGCGTGTAGTGGATGATCTGATGGGTGGTTTGGACGGCAGAAATGGCATTGCCCGGAAGGGGATTGTTCTGTCCTCCCTGACCAAGCTCAAGCAGATCTGTGATCATCCGGTGCTGGCGGACAGTAATCGGAAAGACCACGGCAAGGCTGAGGCATCCGGTAAGATGGAACGTTTGCTTGAACTGCTGGACGCCATCCGTGATAACGGGGAATCGGCCCTGATCTTCACGCAGTATGTTGCTATGGGAGATCTGCTGGTATCGAGGTTGAAACAGCGATATGAGGAAGAACCTTATTTCCTGCATGGTGGTGTGTCGAAGGCGCAAAGAGATGATATGGTGGAGACTTTCCAAAAAGGAGAGGGGCCCTCCATGTTTGTTCTATCTCTTCGTGCCGGAGGTGTAGGTCTGAATCTGACACGCGCGAGTCATGTCGTTCACTATGATCGGTGGTGGAATCCTGCGGTTGAGAATCAGGCAACGGACCGTGTATTCCGAATCGGGCAGAATCGCAACGTGCAGGTGCATAAGTTGATCTGTCAGGGAACACTGGAGGAACGGATTGATGAACTGATTGAAAGCAAGAAGGCACTGTCCGAGCAGGTCGTTGGTTCAGGTGAGAATTGGCTGACCGAGATGTCGGATGATGAGCTGCGTGGTCTGATCTCTCTTCAGGGTGAGACGTGGCTGTGACCTTGAACATTCAGAGGAATATAGATGGTGAGAAAGGGGGATTGTTGTGAGTGAAAAATGGAAGATCGAGCTGCATATGTCCCCCGGTGGATGGACAGCAGAAGTAAATACAGCAGCGGATGCGGATCAGGAAGTTTCCGTTTCTGCTTCCGCTGCTGAGGGCAAGACCGGATCAGCCGCAGGCATGTTCACGGTCACAGGAACGCCCGCGCGACTGAGCGAAGCCCAACGCGAGGCTGTGCTGGCTCAGCTGCGCGAGCGCCCGCTGACGCTGTACGCCCTGCTGCGCGGCGGACCGGCGTCCGAGGAGCTCGCCGGGCTGCTGCCGGTTGCGCAAGCGCCCGAGGGCTCGCCAGGCGCAGCAACGGCCAGTGCGGCCGTGGCATGCACCTGCGGCCGCCCGGGCTGCGAGCATGCCGCGGCCGCTGAGCGCGCCGTAGCCGCGCGCCTCGCGGCCGAGCCGCTGCTGCAGCTGGCGCACGCCGGCCTGCCGCGCGAAGCGCTGCTCGCCGGCGTGCTGGGGGCATGGGCGGAGGAACTCGCCCATGATCCCAGCGGCCCTGGCCGGGCAGCGGAAACGGCTGGCCGCCCGCAGGTGCGGGGCGGCGAAGGCGGCGCGGCCGTCGGCGAGTGGATCGCCGAGGCCGCCGCGGACGGCGCTATGCACCAGCCGGGGCCGGGCTTTGGGGCCGTTGAGGTGCGCCTTACGCGGCCGGGCAAGCCGCCGGCGTTGCCGGAGCTGACGGCGCTGCTGCCGGGCGTGCCGGCCACCGCAGGGCTGGATTTGATCCGCGAGCGTGTAGCCGCGCGGATGTGGCAGGCTGTCCAGAAGAAGACGGACAGCCCGGCAACCAAATGATGCACGCATCAGAGCGGGGGAGATCTCAGATCACCCCTGCTTGTTTTAATTGCAGCATGTTGCTCTAAAAGTCCAAAAAACGATCATACAGGCTGTACAGCCCGTATATGTTCATTCGGATCTCTTCTAAAGGACGTCTTTACTAGTGGAGCTTCGCTCCCAATTAAGGTATACTGTCGCAGGGAACATTGCATACAACAACTAGACAACATTTATATTATTGCGATAGGAGCTTTTACATGAAATCAACTACAGGAAGACAGCGCCGTATGGTGGTTATGCTGTCCTCATTGATGATATGCGGAGCATTGCTTACCGCGTGCCAGAACGGCACAGAGGAGAGCCAGAATCCGAATGGAGCAGGTAACACACAACAGGAGTCGGACGGCACAACGGTTCATTTTACGGAGGATAAAGGAACGGGCGGCGACAATGCTGGCGGGGATGACACATCATCTTCTGGCAACAGCGGTGAAGGCACGGATAGCGAGTCTGGGAATGCTTCAGCGGGCGAAGGGCAGGGCTCTTCGGACAATGGGAATGGTGCGACAGCGGAAGATCCATTGCTGGAGAAACGCAGTATCAGCGCATTGCAAACAACGATTGATGCACAATCCGTGGTGACCAATGCGGAGTCTATGACCGTCATTGTGAACAAGCAACGGAGTCTGCCTGACGGGTACGAGCCGGACGATCTGGTAGAGCCGAATGTACCGTTCTCCTTCGACGAACCACACGAGAAGCGGCATATGCGCAAGGAAGCTGCGGAGGCACTGGAGAAGTTGTTTGCAGGTGCAAAAGCGGATGGCATTGAGCTTCGTGCGGTGTCCGGTTATCGTTCATATCAGCGTCAGGTATCCATCTATAACAATAATGTCAAAACCAAAGGTCAAGAATATACAGATCGTGTGAGTTCTGTGCCAGGCCGAAGCGAACATCAGACGGGTCTTGCCATTGATGTATCCAGCCCGAGTGTGGGCAATGTGTTGGAAGAGGTATTTGGCACATCGAAGGAAGGCCAGTGGCTGGCTGAACACGCTGCAGAATACGGATATGTCATCCGTTATCTGCAAGGTGAAGAAGATACCACAGGGTACGTCTATGAGCCTTGGCATATCCGGTACATCGGTACAGATTTGGCACCGGATGTGGCGAAGAGTGGGTTAACTCTGGAAGAATACTTCGATGAGGCTAATATCAAGTTGTAATTTGGATGTTTCATCCTTAAAGAAAAAGAAAAGATACTATTTCTCATAAAATCCCCGAATGAACCGTCCTTGATCTATACAACGGGCAGTCATTCAGGGGATTTTTTTCTGTGCAAAAATGTTAATGGAATTAAGATAGAATTAATTTCATTCCATTGTCTGAGATGATGGTGGACTGATATAATTCATGTTTAATCCATTTAGATATAAATACAACCAAAGCGAGGGACGAGAGAATGAGCAGACAGCAGGTTTTTACCGGTTCCCCATGGGAACCGTTGGTGGGATATTGCCGTGCCATCCGTGTAGGGAACCGAATTGAAGTGGCGGGTACAACCGCGATGCAAGATGGTGTAGTTGTTGGGGCGGGTGATCCATATGCACAGACAAGGTTCGTTTTGCAGACGATCGAGAATGCACTGAAAGAACTGGGGGCTGACATGTCGCATGTGGTGAGAACCCGAATGTTTGTGACCGATATCTCCAGATGGGAGGAAGTTGGCAAGGCGCACGGTGAATTTTTTGGACAGATCCAGCCTGTAGCCACCATGGTTGAAGTTAGCGCACTCATTGATCCCTTGTTGATGGTTGAGATTGAAGTGGAAGCGATCGTTGAAGATGAAACCCAAGCCGGTTGATTCTGAAGAACGGTCTGAAGATTTTCTAAGGAACACAGGACGTCTATTTGGCCCTTAGGTCCTCTTCTTAAAATGTAAAGAACACCAGACACGTTATTTCTCGAATTTCTCTGATAAAAACACACTGTAAACAGCTGTTTATTCTAAGATAGCGTGTCTCGGATTCCTTAGATTTTTGCGGGTGCTTCAAATCCTTGAATAAGACGCCTCAGATTCATTAGCGCTAAATCCAATTGCTCTCACATTCAGTATGAAACCTATTTCGTATGTAGCGCACATCGCACGTGTCTGCTCTGGACAAGTTTCAGGTACGCTTCGGTTTGAAGCAGTTTGTAGACACGCTCTAAAAAAACCAAAACCAAACCAAAAAACAACCTTACCCGTGCCTGTCAGAAGACAAGCGGATAAGGTTGTTTTGAATTAACTTCGCTGCCTGGCCGCACGGCTGAGCTCTTGATGCACCAAACTCATGACACCGCGCGCTAGGAGATACATGCGGATGGCTGGTCATTATGATGCTCCACACTCATGCCCCCGTGCTAAGCGATGCACGCGGTCGTCTGCAACAACATATAACATGTGTTTCAGCCAGACGTTTTTCCAATCATATTATTTCGCTTCCAGCTCTGTTGCAGGTGCTTCAACAACCACTTTCCAAGCCGTTCCGATTGGAGGCAGGCTGCGTGTCAACACAGGGCTGTAGAACCCAATGACTTTAGCGCCTTTGGTCAGTTCTTCAGCTTTTACCGTTTCACCTTCGTGGTTCACGATCAGTGTGTCTTTGTCGATGTTCAGCACGACATGGTCAGGAGCTGTTTCTGTTAACCGTGTACCTGTGATTTCAATCTGTGAGATGCTGCCTTCAGCTGTTTTTACATTTTCAATTGTACCCGCTGTGCCCAGAAGCTCTTTAGGTTGTGCCTCAGATGCTGTAGCCGCATCCAGTACAGTGACTGTATAGGTTGGCGTTTGTGGTGGCAGACTGCGAGTAGTGATCAGGGAATGCTCAGCTTCCACGTTCATGCCAATGGCCAGATCAGTCAGTGCAATCTCTTTCCCCTCAACTGAGATGAATTTTGTCTCATCGCTCAGATTGAGCACAATACCATCCGTACCTGCACCGCCAATCTGGATGGACTTATATTTATCTTGGTTCGAGATTCTGGTAATTACACCACGTTCAGTAACCGTCTTCACGTCCTCTTCACTGGAGATCGTCACCTGATTTCCTGTTGTGTTCACTTGTCCATGCAGTGCTTTCTCAGCAAAAGAAACCGGTACATACAATTTGCCGCCTGTGATTTCGGGCGCTGTGCCCAGTGTGAGCAGCATTTTATTCACAGAATATTGATCCTTGCCTGTGATTACCTGTGTCCAGAGAGCACCACGAGTCAGCTCTGCAGTTTTGGTTTCTTTATTCCATTCCAGTTCAATACCCAGGGCGTCGGTAAGATCACGCAGCGGGATCATGGCTACTTTGCCATCCTTGTTCCAATAACCATCAGAGATGGATGCACCATTCACGGATACGTTTACTACACTCACTGCGTTACTATCTGCTGAAACGGATGTTTGATGGGCTGGTTGTGTGTTGTCCAGTGTTGCTGCATAAGCGGCTCCGCCACCCAATGCCATGGATAGGGCCATCAGTGCACTTACTTTTTTCATGTTGTTGTTCATCAATATTCATCCCTTCTAATCTGTGTACTGTCGCGGTAAAATCTTCCTTAGGGCCGCGCTTCAAGTTAATAGACGGGACAAATCGTCTAAGTGTTGCAGTTGATGCAATGAACGTAAGCGGTAGGTTATTTTAAATTAGAAATATCGCTTGTATTGCAGGTTATCCGCAGCAGGATCAGGTTAATTTCAGGTAGTGGCCAAACCATTGTCCTATTTCACATTCAAGTACGAGGAGGAACGGATTAGATGAGTGATATGTTGGTAGCGCTCTATCGTTTGCCGGAGCAAGAGAGTGGACTGAGAACGCTGGAGGAATCCTCCATTGTGATTCGTAGAGCCATTGCCCCAGAGAAACAGCTTGTACTGGATTGGGTAAGGTCACATTTTAGTCAGGCTTGGGTGGATGAATGTGAGGTCGCTTTTGCGCGTCAGCCGGTGTCCTGTTATATTGCGGTTGAGCATGGGAAAATGATTGGATTTGCCTGTTACGAAGCGACATGTCGCAACTTCTTCGGACCGACAGGTGTGAGCCAGGATGCACGGGGCAAAGGTGTAGGCACAGCCCTGTTACTGGCCTGTATGCATGCGATGAAGGCGGACGGTTACGGGTATGCCATTATCGGATCAGCGGGACCTGTGGATTTCTATGCCCGGACGCTGGGTGCCGTGAAGATTGAAAATTCAACGCCGGGTATTTACGAAGGCATGCTGCGGGCAGACTAGACGATAATGATGTTCTGGAAGTTGTGGAAAAGGAAGGGAGGACGATGATGAGCACGAAACAAATGTTGCACATCGGAATGATTGGTACAGGATCAATCTCGGATCTTCATATGAGGTGTTATGCCAAAAACGAGGATGCCGTCATCTATGCCATCTGCGATCTGAACGAAGAACGGGCTAAGGCTGCTGCGCAGAAGTACGATGCTCAATCCGTGTACACCGATTATCGGGAGATGCTGGAGGACCCGCATGTGGATGCTGTCAGTATCTGTACCTGGAATAATACACATGCCGAATTTGCCATTGCTGCACTGGAGGCAGGTAAGCATGTGTTGCTGGAGAAACCGGTCGCAACCAATGTGGAAGATGCGCTCCGGATTGAAGAAGCGGTGAAGAAGAGCGGACGTACGTTTATCGTGGGATTTGTGCGCCGGTATGATAATAATATGCAGATGATGCGCAGATTCATTGATGCCGGGGAGTTTGGTGAACTGTATTATGCCAAAGCTTCCATTCTGCGGCGTCACGGCAATCCAGGCGGTTGGTTTGCTGATAAAAGCCGTTCTGGCGGAGGCCCCCTGATTGATCTCGGCGTACATATTATTGACCAGTGTTGGTACCTCATGGGCAAGCCGAAACCTGTTTCGGTCAGTGGTAATACGTATCGGAAGTTGGGCAATCGTGCCCATATCGAACATCTTTCTTTTTACAAAGCAGCCGACTATAGCGCAACTGTGAATGACGTGGAAGATATGGCGAATGCACTTATTCGGTTTGAAAACGGGGCTTCGCTGGCGGTGGATGTGAGCTTTACCCTGCATGCACGCGGAGATGAATCTTCGGTGAAATTATACGGCGAGCGTGGTGGGTTCGAACTGGAGCCGGAGACACTGATCGTCACGGAGAAAAATAATACCATCCTGAATATTGAACCCCAGACGGACAATACGGGTCTCCATATTCATAGTGCATTCCAGAACCAGATTGACCACTTTGTGGATTGCTGCCTGAACGGTACAGAGCCGATCAGCCCAATTGCGGATGGCGTGGCTTCCACACGCATGTTGTGCGGAATCTACGAATCCGCTGAGAAAGGGCAGGAGATTCGTCTGGATTGAGTCCATTTTACATGGCCGTTGTCCTTCATCATATTAAAAAGCATGCGTCTTCCGCGTGATCTGCGGTTACGCATGCTTTTTGGCATCAGGTCATTTGTTCAACGGTGAATTCTCGTACCCAGGGTCATCATAATCCGCATCTTGCAGCCTTGGAAGCACGTTCATGCTCTCAATTGCCTGCCGGGTATCCGGCGTGCCATGGTCATACAGAAAGGTATACAGCAAGGTCATGCCATCCGAAAATTGCTCTGTTGCCTCATCATGGTCTGCTGATTTGTAGGGTACCGGTGCCCGTTGCAATGTATAGGCATCGTCATCCTCCAGCACCTTCATCAGATCTTTCAATCGGCCCAACTGTTCGTCATCCACCAACACCTCAAAAGGTGTAGATTCGTTCTTTGTTTGCTCAATAAGATTATGAGTTACCGATACATACAGATGTTGTTTGTCGTCCTGCATAATCCAACCCCCATTCTGAAATGGAAAAAAGACGCTTCTACTGTTAATAAACAGCAAAAAGCGCCCTGAAACGAGCTACTATGCTCGTGTGTTATTTACTCATCCGCATGTTCAGTCACATATGACCAGCCATTACCTTTTCCTTCTAATCGACTTTGTTCAAAAAAATCAATTCCATCTACTGTAATACTGACTGACACGAGAGATGGTTCATCTTTAACGGGATTAACGACGATGAACCCTTTATCCAATAGATAAGTAATGGTTCTAAGTCGCTCAATATGTGCTTGTGGAAAAAGTTTTTCTTTGGGAGCGATATAAGCGGGATTTTCGGTAAACCAAATATCGTATAATTCCTGTAGGGTGTCGAATCTTTCTTGAATCCGCTCTTTAATAATCATCTCTAACTTCATAAGGGACCTCTTCCTTTGAGTTATTTCCCAAATCTCCCCGTTACGGGAACCTGGCGGGTGCCAGCCTCCATCGATCCTGAACACAGGGGACAGGCGGGAGGGCCTGAGGATGCCTTCTTGGTTGCTTTTGAAGGCACAGCCGGCTTCTGTCTTAGCCAAGCTTTACAGGTGGATGAACTACACTTCCAGACCGCAACGGTCTCCGTACGCTCAGCATTACCTGAACCTGAAGTGTGCGAATGTGAACTGGAGGAACTTGCAGCTGTTGGACTCAGACCTGTGGTGCTGAATGCCTTATGGTTGCGAATCTCCCCACTGCCACGCCGTTCACCGAGGCGATCCTCATCTCGTTCATTGTGAACCTCGAAGTCTCGACGGTCACTGTGGCTGATGGCACGACGCTGTGCCGCATCCCGACCTTCTGAACGGGCACCTGAGCCGGACGAGCGGGCATACTGTCCGTTGCCTTTACCATATGAAGCCTGACTGCTCGTCCGGCTCTCCTCACGAGGTTTGCGTTTGTCCGGTACTTCCATGCCGAAGGCTTCAAGCAGGAAACGGGACACATCCGCTGGTTTTCCGTGATGGCTCGCCGGTGAGGTGACATACAAGTACTGCTTCGCCCGTGTGATGGCAACGTAGGCGAGTCTTCGTTCTTCCTCCAACGCCATGTCCAGTTCGGCATCTGTTTGCTGCATAGCAAGCGCGGCTTTCTGATCCTCGGGAATATCCTGGCGCAGGGCTGTACTGTGAGGCACAATGCCTTCACTGGCTCCGATCCAGTACACACAAGGGAACTCCAGTCCTTTGGCCCGGTGAATGGTCATCAGCTGTACCGCGTCACTGTCCTGTGCACGGCGCAGAGATTCCATCTCACGGTGTCTGCGGGATAGCTCATCGGCGAATTGGATGAACTCTTCCACGGTTTCAAATTTTTTGACGGCAGCTTCGAATTCATCCAGGGTTTCCAGCATCGTTTCCTTATAATGGGTGAAGATGCTGGGGTCACCACTTTCCATATACTTGTCGTAGAACTGTCTGCGCATCTCCTGAATGGCAATGATGGGCTTCAGTTTGTGCAGTGATTTGATCAGCTTGATACGTTCCTTGACCTGTTCCTGCTGGAACGGTTTCAGCTTGTCCCATTTCACCAGATGGATGAGCGGATATTTCTTCGCCTGTTGTTGTTCGCAGCGCTGAATCCACTCCAGCCCTGCATCCCGTGATACATAGAGTGGTCCCAGCGCACTTGGAAGAGCATCCATGGCACGTGGATCAAGGGACAGACGCAGATGATCCATCAGGGGTCTGATGAGAGACTGGTCATAGAACACCGGGGAAGCACCATGCTGTACAAAAGGCACATCTTTCAACACAAGCTGCTCAAATACAGCCCGGCTGCTGCTTGCTGTCCGGTGAAGAATCGCAATATCGCGATAGGTGTGTTGCCCTTCTTCAACCTGCTGGCACAGCTGGTTTACAACCCACGCCGCTTCTTCCTCTGCGTTAGAAGGTGTGGCGAAACGGGGCGCATCGCCGCGGTTTCCGGCGGCACGTAGCCGTTTGTCACGTCTACGTTTATTGCGGGCGACCAGTTCACTTCCGAGTCCCAGGATCCGTGCATCACTGCGATAATTAATATCCAGCGTCACAATGCGTGCGCCTGGGTATACTTTATCGAATTCCAAAATCGATTCCTGGCGTGCGCCGTTAAAGGTATAGATCGTCTGGTCATCGTCTCCCACAACCATCAGGTTGCGGTGGGCGGAAGCCAGTTTTTGTACAATCTCATATTGCAGATGATTGGTATCCTGGAACTCATCCACCATAATGTACTGGAAACGCTTCTGAAGCGGCCCCAGAACAGCAGGGTCACGAAGTAGCGCGGCTGCCCGTAGTAAAATATCATCAAAATCCATTTTGCCGCGATCCTGCTTCCAGGCTTCGTAACCAAGAAGAACGCGCTTGGCATCGCGTTCTTCCTGTGATTTCTCAGGCAGATCGGTTGTTTCCGATCCTTGCATCTTCCATGCGGACAGCATGGCCAGCAGACTTTCGGGCTGGAAGGCTTCACTCATGCCATTTTGGCGAAGAAGCATCTTCAGCACCGTATGCTGGGCTCGCGACTCACCAAATATCTCTTCCTGCACACCGTAATGACGCAATAATGTCAGCGCAAAAGAGTGGAAGGTGCGAGCCTGTACGGCTCTCGCGGCTGCCGGGCGTATACCTGGCAATGCGGCGATCCGGTCTTTCATCTCGGTGGCGGCTTTGTTGGTGAACGTCACCAGCAGGATACTGCCTGCATGTACGCCGCTGACCTCTATGAGGTAGCCGGCTCTTGCAGCCAGTACAGTTGTTTTGCCACAACCGGCTCCGGCGAGCGTCAGAATCGGTCCTCTGCCGTGACGGACTGCCGAGATTTGTGGTGCGTTTAACTTGATGCCTGCCTCTTCCAGCGAGCGAAAATAAAAGGCATCCTGTTGATCATTGCCCACGAGTTGCCGACTGGTCTCCAGCGGAGCAGACGGGGACTGGGGCAGGGACGCCGCCGGGGTAACCCCGAGCGGACGGGGGTAGAACGTTGAGTTCGGACTTAACATGTTTCATCCACCTCTGTATGCATTCAGGGATAGGACTATCCCGGCTAAAAGTAAACCATTTGCCCTTTTCACAATCACATTGTAAATTGGTATGATAGAGTTAGTCGCCTAATCAGGCGGTTAAGTATGGTCAAAGCTTCATTATACCCGAACATATGGTCTTGACGAAAGCCCCCGATTTCATCCAGTATCGGTATAAAACGGGCACCTGCACGAGATTACGCAACTTTTTGGCATGATTTCGTATAAGTTATATGCCTGAGCATTTTGCATGAAGGATGTAATATGCTAATTTACCACAAGTATGTGTTCAAAAAGTCTGGTTTTCAGTACCGAGAAGATGGAATGAAGCTAGAAATGGAGTAGCGGAGCGTAGGGAAACTACGTGAGCAACTACAATGTTTCCGAAGGAAACATACTTCGTAAGCATATGCTTATTCGGCTGAATGCCATATTCGATGCTGAGGATGCCACTGGCATCCTTCGTAATCAAAAGCGGACTTTTTGAATAACCTCTAAAATTTGAAATGATAATATTGGTTTTGACGGGACAGAGGAGGAATGGTCATGAAACTGCTTCAGCGCATCAAAGACGGAGCGAACAAAGCAACAGAGCGTGCCCAACACGCCGTTGAGATTGGGAAACTGAACAACCAGATTGTGGGCTTGCAACAGGAACAGGAAGTCCATTTTACAGATATGGGTCGCATCTTCTATGAGGGTTATCGGGCACAGGATATGACGCGTGCGGAAAAAGAAATGGTGGATCTGTCGCAGCTCTGCGACGAATTGCAGGACGAGATTGATGGTCTGCGCAACAAGATTGCACAACTCAAGAACGAACGGTTGTGCGAGTGTGGACACGTCGCTTCCCTGGATGCCAACTTCTGCCCTAAATGCGGACGCAAGTTGGGTGAACTCAAGACACCAGCACCTACAGTAGGAGCTGCAGGAGTCGCAGGAGCCACCACAGCCGCGAGACAGGAGGCAGCCGTAGCTCAGACTCAGACCCATAGTCCGGAACCGGACTTCTACGATGCGCCACCTGAATTGGAACTGGAGGAAGATGAGCCGTATCACACGGTCATTCCGTCCATAGCCGATCTGGAGACGGAATCGGAATATAACAGTACCGAGTTTACCCAGGAAGAAAAGGAAGCGTTCGATGCGGAGTGGGAACGTCGCAGAGATGAAGAGATGCAACGGGAACGTGAGCGTCAGCAGGAGCTGGACGAACGCATCCGTTACTGGAAAGAAAATAACCCGATTGTGAACACGGTGGACGTACAGACCGAAGTATCACGCGAAATGGTGAATTGTCAGATTTGTGCAGCCGAGCTGCCCAAAGGGTCGAAGTGGTGCCCGCGCTGTGGTGCCGAACAGATCTGATGCAGTAGAAGCACTGCCGCATCATTTTGAGGCAGTGCGGGTTGCTGACAGCATGGGGGGACGGGAATATGGACCAACTGCTGCATCATTTGCGTCATCTCGGGTTTACCGAGATGGAATCTAAAATTATGGTGGAACTCGCCCGTCAGGGATCAGCCTCAGGCTATGAGGTTGCGAAGCGGCTTGGCGTGTCCCGTTCCAATGTATATGCGACTCTGCAACGGCTGGAACAGCGTGGATTCTTGCGGTGTAGTCCGGGGGAACCGGCGAAGTATAGTGTGCTGAAGCCGGAGGAGATGACACGCATGATCTCCGATCAAATGCGTACCTCGCTGGATTATGTCCAGAGCAGCATGCCTAAGAGTGAACCGGAGAAACCTGTCTTCTATAACGTCGAAGGGGACAAAAATGTGTTTGAGAATCTGAGCCGTGAGTTGGCTGAGGCTCAGCATGAGATTGTCGTAGACGTCTGGCGTGAAGAGGCGGAACTGTTACGTAATGACTTACAGCAGGCTGAAGCTCGCGGTGTGCGGTTGTTATGGTCGTGTGATGGTGGCGAGGGCATGCTTGATCAGCCTGTTCCTTTGCTGGGCCTGCCTTTGTACGGCACAGGTAATGGTCGGAAATTCTCTCTGGTGGTGGACCGCCGCTGGTGCATGCTGGGCATGCGCGGGGAATCATGCGCCACACAGGCAGTGGTGACGGAGCATCCGGTAATGACCGGACTGCTGCTGAATCATTTTGCTCAAGAGCTGGTGTTGTACGAATTGGAACAGGATATGGGTGAGGAACTGGAGTCCCGCTATGGGCATCGGTACGAAGAACTCTCTGCGCGTTATTGGTCTTCTCCTTCAGGAGAGGGTGAACAGAGCTAGACAGATTCGGCGACTAATTCACCTCTGATGGAGCATTGCAGCACAAAGGTACCTATCTTGATGAAACGAATACGTGTGTACATAAAGCAGGCGTTGCCGAAGGCAGACGCCTGTTTGTGCTGGATTGAGATATGACAGTGATGTTCGTCACAGCATCTGTTCCCAGTCAAGTCGATAGTAAAGGTATGAAGTTATGCTATTTTTGAGAAAATGAAGCTATGAACATTCGATTGAACTGGATCGGGTTGAACAAGAGTGTACGTGATCAATCTTTGGGCACGTGATACAGAGCTTCCAGCACATCCATATAATAAGCTGTGCCATGAGGCACGAATTCTGCTGCCCGAATCTCGCGAACGATACGTTCCGGATCATCAGCTGCATGATCACTTAATGGGTCCTTATGACCGATGGAATGTGGTGGTGATGTCAATGGCTGGGTCTGAACTCCGGTAGCTTGAATCACGTCGATCTCATTACGAAACAAAGCGAGTAGATCATCCAGCGGAACTTCATACAGGCTATCCACCTCGCTGAGCTGCAGAACGTAGGCTTCGAGCGGCTGGTTCAGACATAGTCCATAGACGGCACTGAATTCCCGATCTATGAATGGAACACCACGCACCTCTCCTTGGAGTTGCTGTGTAGCTGTGAGTAGATAGGTTAGTGCATCGAAAGATACATGGACACCCAGTTCTTCCTCCAGCTCACGACTGGCGTCTTGCAGTTGTTCACCTGCGGTGAGATGACCTGCTGCTGTAATGTCGTAACATCCGGGGAAGGTATCCTTAATATCACGTCGCCGCTGAAAAAGAACCTGTCGTTGCTCGCCTTCGTCACGCACGATCCAGCAGTGGAATGAACGGTGCCAATATCCTTTGGCATGGACCTCGCTGCGTAGTGAAGTGCCGATCCAATTTTGCTGATCGTCATAAATGTCGAAACGTTCTGGGGTCATGAAACGTATCTCCTTATATAGCAGTTTTTAAAGTTCAAAATTTCACAAAGTATGTTTTAAACGAAAGGGGAACCATCGTATGGAATGCATTGTACACTTTCAGGTGATTTATCCGCAACCTCAGGAACGTAAAAGTCTTAGAGGACTTATATTTGTAGGGCAAGGTCAGGAACCAGCTAACAGTCAGTTAAGCAGCATGTTTAAGGATATGGGATTTAATGTACGTTTGGAAGATGAGGCACAGTTGTTGTTCAAGCCAGTGGATGCTTCGGCAAACTTTGAATATATTCGTGTGACAGAGCTTGATACTGGGGAAGAAGTTTACAAAGAAGATAAAGATCTGAAGTCGATCCTGGAGCATTTGCTGCCACGCCGTTTCTAATTCATGAGCATGGCCGCGAATGAAATTCATGGGGGAGCATATGTAATACATGTATGATAGGCACAAAAAAGGCCCCACCTTTACGGTGGAACCTTCAAACCTTTAAGCTACGCAACCCATTGTTAATGAAGCCCATATGGCTAGCTTTTCATACATAAACCCTAGCAAGTAAGAGGTTGTCCCTCGCATCAGGATTTATATCCGTAATTCAACTCGGCGCGTCTTTAAAACGTTTATCGTGATTATGCCGGAGCGCCGGTGCCTTCAGCTTCAAGCTCTGAAGTACAGTGCGAGCAGCGGGTAGCTGCGGCTGGAATTTCCGATAGGCAATACTTGCAAGCCTTGGTCGTTTTTTGCGGCTCGGGCTTTTTGTGTTCTTTGCTTTTGAGATAGTTGATGCCCTTCACAAGCATGAAAATACAGAACGCAACGATAAGAAAATCAATCATGACGTTGATGAACTGACCATAAGCAATCACGGTAGCCCCAGCTTCGTTGGCTTGAGCGAGTGTGGTGATGTCCTGTCCGTTTGCTGTTTTGATATCCCCATCCAGGTTGATGATTTTCTGACTGAAGTCGATCCCGCCCAGCAGTTTTCCAACCGGGGGCATGATGATATCATTCACAAGGGATGTGACAATTTTACCAAATGCAGCTCCAATAATGACACCGACCGCCAGATCGATGACGTTGCCGCGGACGGCAAATTCCTTGAATTCTTTAAGTACGCCTTTCATGTTTACATATCTCCTTTGATCATTCAATTCAAAATATAGGCTGCGTTTCCATCTATTCTCCGTTCGGATTCGCGCTTCCGTTCTCATATTGTACATAAAAAAGTGATTCCAATCACCCCCTGTTTGCAAATTAAGACAAGTTTCCGCAACTTCCATGAAAATACTTCTTTATTTCACGCCGCCGATTCGGTATACTTCTAACATTGTCAGTTATGTTTAACCTTTTATATTCAGGTTCGCGATCATATATTGTAACGAATCATGGAGCCAAAATTAAATATGCCGTTACTCGTATATGTGCAGGAATAGGCCTGCATGTCTCTACCCGATCACCGGAATGATCGGACTACGGGAAAGATGTTGCAATGTTTGTATGGTTGGCATGAGATCATTCTCAGGCAGTTTGACTGAAGAGCAGGTTCAAGTGGTTTTTATCTGTTTCCGATTACACTGTTTGAGGTTTCTCACAACAGGATTGAACTCTTGTCATCCTGTCCATCCAGCACACTTGCAGCATCCATACGGCTTGTCCATATATGTACAAGTCCGTCTTTCCCATCTCCGGTTATTCCGCAGCGTGTGAAAAGGCGGGCTTTTTGCTTTTTTACCATGCGATTGGAAGAGCTTGTAAGCTACTGTGCGGAGGGCATTCAGGGGGAAGAATTACAATGCAATTGTTAAAAGACAAGGTAAGACAGGAAGGCATTGTCCTGTCCGAGCAAGTACTCAAAGTGGATTCATTCCTGAACCACCAGATGGACCCGGTTTTGATGAAGGAAGTGGGCAAGGAATTCATTCGCCGCTTTGAAGGTGAGAATATCACACGTGTGCTGACAATTGAGTCGTCAGGGATCGCACCGGGCATCATGACTGCGTTGGAGCTTAACGTGCCGCTGATCTTTGCTCGGAAGCAGAAGTCGCTCACACTGACAGAAGACATTCTGGTGGAGAAGGTCTACTCCTTCACGAAGCAGGAGACCAATGAAATTACCGTTGCCAAGAAATTCATGAAGCCTGGTGATCGTGTGCTGATCATTGATGATTTTCTGGCGAATGGTGAAGCAGCATTTGGTCTGGCTCGCATTGTGGAGCAGGTTGGAGCCGAAGTGGTGGGTATCGGTATTGTTATTGAAAAAGCATTCCAGCCGGGAGGTCGCTTGCTGAAAGAAGCAGGATACCGTGTGGAATCGCTGGTTCGTATCGGGGCACTGTCGGATGGACAGGTTACATTTGCGGACGAGGAGGGCACGAACTAATATGGCACGCGAACGTATCTTTCAACGGCATCGGCATCCAATCAAAACGTTCTCCCTCGGACTACAGCATGTGCTTGCGATGTATGCAGGAGCCGTCGTTGTCCCATTGATCGTTAGTAACGCATTGGGTTTTACACAGGAACAACTAACCTATCTTATTGCCATTGACCTGCTCGCATGTGGTGTGGCTACACTGCTTCAGGTATGGGGAAATAAATATTTTGGCGTAGGGCTGCCTGTCATGCTCGGTTGTGCATTCCAGGCTGTGTCCCCGATGATCCTAATCGGGATGAACAGTGGAGTATCTGCCATTTACGGAGCGATTATTGCCTCAGGGCTGTTCGTATTGATCTTCTCCGGAATCTTTGGGAAGCTTATTCGGCTCTTTCCACCAGTGGTTACGGGTTCGGTGGTTACAATCATCGGTTTAACCTTGATTCCGGTTGCTTTCCACGATCTGGGCGGCGGTCAGGGGTCAGAAGATTTCGGCAGTGGAGTGAACTTGTTACTCGGTTTCGGCGTGCTGCTCTTTATCATTTTAATGACTCGATTCACTACAGGTTTTATCCGTTCCATCTCGGTACTGATTGGTCTGCTGGCAGGTACGGTGGCAGCAGGGTTCATGGGTGAAGTGAACTTTGCCCCTATTCGCGATGCAAGTTGGTTCCATGTTGTTCAGCCGTTTTACTTCGGCAGACCGACGTTTGAGATTGTACCTATTCTGACGATGATTCTGGTGGCGATTGTCAGCGTGGCCGAGTCCACAGGCGTATTTATGGCTCTGGGCAAAATCCTGGACAAGGACTTGTCCTCCAAGGATCTGGCCCGTGGTTATCGTGCGGAAGGTCTGGCTATTGTATTAGGCGGTATTTTCAACTCATTCCCGTATACAACCTATTCGCAAAATGTAGGACTGGTACAGATGACACGTGTGAAGACACGTGATGTCATTGTAGTAGCTGGTGGAATCCTGGTGGTCATTGGATTTGTACCCAAAATTGCAGCCCTCGCACAACTCGTTCCAGGGGCAGTACTTGGCGGAGCCATGGTGGCCTTGTTTGGCATGGTGGTATCATCAGGCATTCGAATTATCGGCAGTCAGGTCGATCTGAACCGACATGAGAATCTGTTTGTCATCGCTTGTTCTGTAGGTATGGGGCTTGGGGTTACCGTTGTGCCTGAGTTGTTCGCAGGTGCACCGGCTTGGGCTCAGATTATGCTCGGTAATGGTATCATTGCAGGCAGTTTCACAGCGATCTTCATGAACCTGCTGTTCAACGGTCTGGGTACCAAGGAAACAGCTGCCAAGATGGCTGAACAACAGGCAGATGCCATCCTTGGAGAGGCGGGCAAGTCAGCTTAATTAGCCGAATTAGGCCTGGCTTATCATCCAGCAGGATTGTTATGTTAACTGTTATGAATAGACGATTCACAAGATGAATAATGAATCAGGTTAATCATGGTGATGTACAGCATGAATGGTTTATGACATACATCGTTTATGCTATGAATATTCAATCACATGAACGAATGAAAGAGACACTTTTAGATGCGAAACACCGAAGATACAGGCTCAGCAGAGTCGTGTCTTCGGTGTTTTTTGTTTTGTTTAACTATGATGAGCGGGGATTACAGATGACGCAGCTGTTTTTCTGCAAAATCGCCAACCCACGGCAGTTTTAGCCATTTCCCCTGTAAGCTGGTAACGACCATAATAAGCCAGACCACTACACCAAGCAGGGATAACAGCGATGCCACCAGTGGTCCGAACAACGGAAGGAAAGCCGATAATACATGCCCGACCATAATGATGCCAAAGACCGTTACAGATTGTAGCGCATGAAATAACACGAACCGGCTCCGCTTCTCCACAGCGAGAAAGACAATCCCGCCTACAAAGGTAAACAGATAACAAAGCATACCGGCAATATTTTCATCCAGACCGCTAGACGATTTCATGGGGGACATCCGGTCCAGCCTCCTTTGACCTTTTTAACTAGGCTATGAGAGAGGTGGACAGAACTGAACCTGGGATTTATTTGCCTATAATAGGATGGAGTGAAAGAACAGTAAAAAACATGAAACAGGGACAGGATCAGCTGAGTTACAGCATGATCTGCCCCTGTCCGGATGAAGAACTCGGTACTTCTAACAAAAATAATCACTACCCACCCTGAAACTGTCTGCGTGGGCTGTCGATCTTGCCTTTTTTATCGGTGTCGTTTTCTTTGGGAACCAAACGTTCATCGGTTCGTCCTTCGTGGTGATTATCAAATGCATATTCGGTCAGTTTCCATTCCGACTTACCTAGAACGGGGTCAGCCGGGAAGTGTTGCCCCCGGTGCAGATGTTCCTCACGTCCGGCTTCGTTAATGTAAACTCCGTCTACTTCCACCTTTTCATGCGAAAGGGGCAGCATATCCTGTTCTTTGCGGTCCATGAGACGACGCCTCCTTTGGATACCAGTAATTTAACTGTATGGGTTGTCCGTGATAATATCCCCCGAATAGTTCAGTGTTATGCTGGATATATTAATTCCGTATAGAATGGCGGCATTCATAACATATGATTCGGAATTAAACTTTTTGGGCATGAAAACCGTTATATTTATTAGAGGAAATCGTCAAGTCGTAAGATACTTCCGAATATGCTACAATAAGATTATGATTCATTCCGAATCATATCGGGTATTTATAGTGTCAGGTACTTGCTTTCTAGCGAGGTTCCCGACCTAAAGCTTGCTTTAAGCCGCGCACACAACTTCATGGATGGCATTTAAGACTTATTCGGCATTCTCTAAACGGAGCATTCACTTTCAACGTTTTGGGAGGGAATTACAATGGCAACGAAAGGTCACAATGAGGTCAAAGAAAGTTTGAGGGAAATGACTCGGATTTTCCGTCCTAAAGATCCAAAAAAATTCGTGAAGGAGTACGTGAGAAAATACCGGATTACGGGTGGATACGAGGAAGAATTGACTTCTGTGGTTGAGCATGAGCTTGTCAAGATGGATTCTTCCGTGTCCTGAAACAACACACAACTCTGATTATACTGTTCCGATAATGAATAGAACCGTCTCCCGGGCGATAAGCTCCGGCAGGCGGTTTTTTTTGCGTTCCTGCTGCATATATATGGGAGTAGACCTACAGCGGGAAGGATGAATGCATGTGGACCCTATTTTGAAAACCAAAGAAGAGATTGGCTACATGCGGGAAGCTGGACGAATTTTGCGAAGTTGTCACCAGTATATTGAGCAGTGGATGATCCCCGGTATCACGACAGCAGCGATTAATGAGCGGGTGGAAGAGTTTCTGGCAGCACGAGGAGCTACACCGGAGCAAAAAGGGTACAAAGGATATCCGTACGCGACGTGTGCCTCTGTTAATGAAGTGGTCTGCCACGGATTTCCTGGGGCAGAGGAGCTGGCGAGCGGGGATGTAGTGACCATCGATATGGTGGTGAACAAAGACGGCTGGCTTGCTGACTCGGCCTGGACATATGGAATTGGTGAAACAAGCAGATCCATTCGCAAGCTGATGAGACGCACGGAGAAAGCACTTGAGCGGGCGATTGCTCAGGCAGTTCCGGGGAATACACTCGGAGATATTGGAAGTGCCATTGAACGAACAGCCAGACTGTATCGGTACGGGATTGTGAAGCCTCTCATTGGTCATGGGATTGGTCAATATATTCATGAACCCCCAAATGTGTTGCCTTATGGCAAACGCAGAACGGGCACGATGCTCACCGAGGGTATGGTTATTACGATTGAACCCATCTTTACAAAAGGCAGCTCCGGGGCTGTTGTGTGGGATGAAGATGGATGGACGGTAAGGACGGTAGATGGCAGCTGGGGGGTCCAGTATGAGCATACGGTTGCGATTACTGGGAATGGCCCCTTGATTCTGACCGATGGCACGTGAGATGAAATCAGTGAAGAAGAGGACTTGAGTTGAACTTTCTCCGACATGCTCCATGCTGTTTTGAGCTTGAAGATAGCGGTATGGAGCGATAGGCATGTCTTCTGGATGGATATGGAAGAGGTTTTCCATAAATTTTGATCTTTCTTTTGCATAATAGCACATGTTTTGAATGTGAGAAAAATCACCAATAAATCGAGTTTTATCACCGAAATTTGGCAAAAATTTTCAAATGTAGAGTGTAATACTTTTAACTGAAATCGTTTGCAAATCAAGTTGTAGAGCGGTTTTTTACATAAAGTGAACAATTTGTGAACATGTGTCCAAAGATTGACAAAATCATACCCTCAACTTATATTTAATAAGTGATTGAAGCATATAGAATGAATTGGAAGAATGCGCAGACATGCCCTGAGCAGGAAATCACGGGAGTACTGGAAGCGTTATTTTTCTAAGCGTTCTGTATGATGAAGAGGATTATGCGTATCGTGCTGAAACGTACCTTTTGTTGCCTTTCTACCGAACGACAACGGTAATCTACGAAAACGTAAAAAAGTGGGGTAGATCAATGATGAAACAGTGGCAGGTTGCAAAGCGAATTCTCCCCTTGCTGGCGGTGTTCTCTTTGCTGCTATCCGCATGCGGGCGGGAAGACTTGTCGGTAATGAAACCTCAGGGTCCTGTAGCGCAAGGCCAATATGATCTGATGAAGTTATCCATTGCGATTATGATCGTGGTGCTCATCATTGTATTTGCCATAGCGGCCTATGTTCTGATCCGGTTTCGTAGACGAGCCGGGCAGACTGAGATGCCCGAACAGGTTGAAGGTAATTTCAAGCTGGAAGTAATCTGGACAGCCATTCCGTTATTGCTGGTTATTGTTCTGGCAGTACCGACGGTCCAAACGATTTTTGCCCAAGGCGAAGATCTGTCCAATGACAAAAACGCACTTAAGGTCCAAGTCACCTCGCATCAGTACTGGTGGGAATTCACTTATCCTCAATATGACGTAACCACCGCTCAAGATCTCATCATCCCGACCGGAACAAAAATTGCATTCGAATTAAAAACCGCTGACGTGCTTCACTCCTTCTGGGTGCCGTCACTTGCGGGCAAAATGGACACAAACCCGGATGGAACACTTAACAAGTTCAGTTTCTCTGCACCGAATGAAGGCGTTTACCGCGGTAAATGTGCCGAATTATGTGGCAGATCGCATGCTTTCATGGAGTTTAAGGTAAAAGCAGTGAGTCAGGAATCCTTTGACAGATGGGTGAACCAGATGAAAGCACCCGCAGTCCTTCCTGAAGATACTCAATTGGCCGAAAAGTTCAAAACAAACTGCCTTTCTTGCCACGCTGTTGGTGATCAAGGTGGACCGGTTGCACCTAACCTGACGGGAATCGGCGGCAAGGAATCTGTCGCAGGCATTTTGCTGAATTCTCGCGAGGGACAGGAAGAAGGTAGTCCGGTACTGGATAACATGAAAGAATGGCTCCATGATCCACAATCCGTGAAGCCGGGCAATACCATGCCGAATCCCAAAGATCTTGGGTTGACGGATGAAGAAATCGACGGAATTGCCGAATATCTGGCCAACTACAAATTGGACTATGAATAGAACAGCAAGGACGAAGAAGGGGGTACACAACCTTGGCTCATGCGCATAGCGTCAAGAGGTACAGGGGCTTGATGGATTGGATCACCACCGTCGATCACAAAAAAATCGCCATTCTCTATTTGGTTGCGGGTGGATTTTTCTTTGGAATCGGCGGCATTGAAGCCATTTTGATTCGGATTCAACTGATGAAGCCTATGAATAATTTTGTATCGGCACAGGTCTTCAACGAATTGATTACAATGCATGGAACTACGATGATTTTCCTTGGTGTCATGCCACTTATTTTTGCCATTATGAATGCTGTCGTGCCTTTGCAGATCGGGGCACGGGACGTTGCTTTCCCGTTTCTTAACGCGCTGGGTTTCTGGACATTCCTGTTTGGTGGATTGTTGCTGAACCTGAGCTGGGTTATGGGCGGAGCACCGGATGCGGGCTGGACCTCATATACGCCGCTTTCGGGCAGTGAGTATAGTGGAACGCATGGTGTGGATTTCTACACCATCGGCCTTCAGATCGCGGGTCTGGGAACGCTCATCGGGGGCATTAACTTTCTCGCAACAATTATTACAATGCGTGCTCCAGGCATGTCCTACATGCGGATGCCGATGTTTACATGGACGACATTTATTACATCTGCCATTATCCTTTTTGCTTTTCCTGCCATCACGGTAGGGCTTGTACTTTTGACGTTTGACCGTATACTGGGAGCGAATTTCTTCGATGTCGCAGGTGGCGGTAACCCCGTACTCTGGCAGCACATCTTCTGGATCTTCGGGCACCCGGAAGTATACATTCTGATTTTGCCGGCATTTGGTATTATCTCGGAGGTTATCCCGACCTTCTCGCGTAAACGGTTGTTCGGATACAGCTCCATGGTATTTGCTACCATCCTGATTGCCTTCCTGGGCTTCATGGTATGGGCGCATCACATGTTTACAACAGGTCTGGGTAATGTAGCCAACGCGCTTTTCTCCATCTCCACGATGTTGATTGCCGTACCTACCGGGATCAAAATCTTTAACTGGCTCTTTACGATGTGGGGTGGACAGATCCGCTTTACCGCGGCAAACCTGTTTGCTGTTGGATTCGTCCCAACCTTCGTTATGGGTGGTGTTACAGGCGTTATGCTGGCATCTGCTCCGGCAGACTTCCAGTTCCATGATACGTACTTTGTTGTAGCCCACTTCCACTACGTTATTGTAGGGGGACTCGTACTTGGATTGTTCTCGGGACTACATTACTGGTGGCCGAAGATGTTCGGACGTATTCTCAGCGAAACACTGGGCAAATGGACATTCTGGACATTTATGATCGGTTTCCAATTAACGTTCTTTGTACAGCATTTCCTCGGTCTGATGGGGATGCAGCGCCGGATCGTTACATATTTGCCGAATCAGGACTTTGACCTGCTCAATCTGGTCAGCTCCGTCGGTGCGTTTCTAATGGGTGTTGGGGTTATCATGTTCCTCGTGAACATCGTAATCACAATGAGAAAACCGGTTGGCGCGCCAAACGATCCGTGGGAAGACGGCCGTACACTGGAATGGTCTATTCCATCTCCGCCGCCGGAATATAATTTCAAGCAGACGCCGCTGGTACGCGGAATTGATGCATACTGGAAGGAAAAAATGGCAGGACATACGGAGATGACACCGGCAGAACCTGTAGGTTCGATTCATATGCCTTCAGCAACGCCGTTGCCGTTTGTAATGTCAGTAGGTATCTTTATCGCCGGACTTGGTTTGATGTTCAGTAACGATGAATTTGGTAATGCATTTATGAACGTCATTTTTAACAATTATATTGTAGTTATTATTGGTCTCGTAATCACATTTGGCGCAATGGCACTTCGTTCACTTTATGATGATCATGGCTGGCATATTGAACCGGAGGATCAGGATGAGAAGGGGGCTAGAACATGACAACCTCACATGCCGAACCGGTGAACGACAAATTGCCGCATGAACCGGAGAAAGCAACGCTGGAAGGCCGTAACAAGCTTATCGCCTTCTGGTTGTTCCTTGGCGGCGAGACGGTACTGTTCGGTACACTCTTTGCTACCTTCCTGGCTCTTCGTGGCCAAACCAATGATGGACCTACGGCGAATGAACTGTTCCACCTGCCACTTGTGGCCGCTGCAACTTTCATTCTCCTGGTCAGTAGTTTGACGAGTGTATTTGCAATTCAAGCCATGCATAAGGGCAAGCGAGATGCATTGGCGTTGTGGCTTGGCATCACGGTAGTACTGGGTATGGGATTTCTCGCACTGGAAATTTACGAGTTCTACGAGTATGTGAAACATAAAGAATTTGGCATGACCACGAGTGCATTCAGTTCAGCATTCTATACACTGGTCGGGTTCCACGGAGCCCACGTTGCTTTTGGTATTGTGTGGATCGGAATCATTATCGGTCAGCTGTTCAAAAAAGGATTGACGGTCGTAACCGCACCTAAAGTATACGTCTCCGCAATGTACTGGCACTTTATTGACGTGGTATGGGTGTTCATCTTTACGGTCGTGTACCTGCTCGGAAAGGTGGGGTAGCACATGTCGGCACAGGATAAGCCAGATCAACAGCCTGTGAAACACCGTCACCGGACGGAAGGGCCACAGAAACACGTCGTGGTGTTTATCTTCTCCATTATTCTTACGCTGATTGCGTTTGCGGCTGCTTCTGCCGGAGGGGTCAACACAACCTTTATCATTATTATTTTGCTCGTCATGGCTATTCTTCAAGTATTCGTTCAATTGGGTTATTGGATGCACTTGAAGGACAAAGGGCACTTAATGCCGATTCTGTTCATGGCATTTGGCTTTTTTGTAGCCTTTACGTGCATCATTATGGCACTCTATTGGGTCTGGTGGTAAAAGAGATGGCGGCGGCGCAATGCCGCCGTCTTTTCCCCTTTTTGGCGAATGAATCTTCACAAAGAAATGAAGGCAACAACCAAATCAGGTCACGGGGAGGTTTCCCGTATGCTCGGGTTGCAATATTTTAGCTTCAACGACTTATGGAGTCCGCTTATATTGGCTTTATTTCTGATTATTGCTGCGGCTTATCTGGTGCTTGTGGGACCGTTAAGCGAGCAAATAAAGGATGCAGTACCTGCGACTGCTGTGCAGAAAATCATGTTTATTACAGGGCTGTTTGTCCTGTATCTGGCTCAGGCTGGACCATTTAATCTGCTTGGTCACGTGATGTTTAGCTTCCACATGGTGAGCATGGCGTTCTCCTACCTGGTAGCTCCGCCGCTGATGATGAAAGGTTTGCCGATATGGGTATGGCGCAGTGTCGTACGCTGGTTGCCTACACGTCAGCTATCGTTCCTGGCTCATCCAATCGTTGCGGCAGTGCTCTTTAACGGGCTGTTCTCGCTGTATCACCTACCGATTGTACATGATTACGTCATGCTGAATTTTACCGTTCACCGGTTGTATTATATTGCATTGTTCATCACCTCGATGCTCATGTGGTGGACATTGCTGAATCCGTTACCAGAAGGCAGACAAGCATCGGGGTTATCCAAGATCGGTTTTATTTTTCTGAATATGGTACTGCTCACGCCTGCGTGTGGATTGATTATTTTTGCGGCCGAGCCGTTGTATCAGACGTACAGCAACCCGGCAGTATGGGCTGAAGCCATGCGGTATTGTGTGTCTGGAGATTCTACGGCGTTACTTCGCTCCTTCGGTGGGCCTACGTTCTTCAACTTTCTGTCTTCCGCGAAGGAAGATCAGCAGGTCGGTGGCATTGTAATGAAGTTTATTCAGGAAGGGATCTTTGCCTCCATGCTGGCATATGTCTTTTTCCAATGGTATCGGAAAGAGAAGCAGGAAGATGATGATGATTCGTATCCTGCAGGGGGCGCAGGGGGGCCGCTCAATCCGGCTGCCAAATAATGAAGTAATGTTCTGACAAGAGGGGGAACACACGATGGATATGTATTTTTGGCTACCAACGATCAGTACTTCTTTCATTGTGATTAGTGCAGTACTGGTGGGGATTGGATGGGTACTGATTATTCGGGGTAAACGTAAGGCTCATCAGTCCGCCATGGTAGCAGGTGCGATTGCAGCTCTAATCTTCTTTGTGATCTATATGTCTCGTACAGTGTTCGTGGGCAATACAGCTTGGGGCGGGGACCCGGATCTGGAGATCTTTTATCGAATATTTCTGATCTTTCATATTATCCTGGCTACCGTGGCGGCGATATTCGGCATCTCCACACTGGTGCTGGGGTTCAAAAAGAAGTTCGGAACACATCGCCGCTGGGGCAAGTTCACGTCCATGATCTGGTTCGGATCAGCGCTAACGGGTGTTGTCGTGTATGTTCTTCTATATCTCTTATATCCTGGTGGTCATACACGTCCGGTATGGGAAGTTATCCTCGGCGTATAAAAGTATAGATATAACCTCCGGTTACTTGGGTGTGGGTCACTATAACCTTCTGAAAATATGAAAATGGACGAATCTAGTAGACGATTCGTCCACGCTCCCTCTCTCATTCATTCATAGAATGATTTCGAGAGGGGGAAACAAAATGAAAAAAACAGTCAATGTCAGTCAAACGTATCCACGTCTTACCGTGTATTCAGAAGAGAACTACAGAGGGAGAAGCCGCATCTATCGTGGCAACACGGGTCTTCGTAACCTGGACAATATTTTGGACGGGGTGGAGAGCCTGCGCTTTTTCTCAACAAGTTCCAATGCAACACTCGTTGTGTTTACACGTCCTAACTTCCAAGGTGGATTCCGGGTCTTCCGAGGCAACACCAACTTGAGAGATTTGGATGATCTGATCCGTGGCAATGATGTGGAATCCCTGATCTCCACCAATCAACGGTTAACGCTGGCTCAGATTCGCGCAATCCGCAGGGATCGCAGTCTGCCTAGTGGCTACAACCTCGTTTAATCGTAATACCTCTTCTGTAAACAGGTGCTAGAGAACGGCAAAGGGCTGTACCCGAATTGTGTTTACACAATAATGGGTACAGCCCTTCTTTTGTGTTTGCGGAATGAAGTCTAATCCCCGCCACCTCCACTGTCTCCGCCACCGCTATCTCCACTGCTGTCGTTGCTGCTGCCACCATTGCTGTTGTGATGAAAATGTGTGCCTGTTGAAGAATCCGAATCATGATGTTTGTGATCCGGTGTGTGTCTGGCATGTCGATCGTAGGAGTCATCTCCCATAATGACCGGATATCCCGAAGCAGAGTCGGTATAACCGTTGTTACGGTGAATGCGGTGTCTGCCTTTTTTGGCAGAATGTCGACGAGGTTCATCCCGGAGGATCAACCAGATAACGACAATGAGGAAAAGGAGAACAAATCCGATCTCTACCAACCAATCCATAGCTGTAACCTTCCTTTCTTTGATTTGTTACTATAATTTATTTTAACGTAAATTCGTACTGTGTCCCATCCCGTCTTCCTGATTTAGGAAAATTAAGGGTTGACGGGATGAGAAATAGGTCTGTATACTGTGTATATTGATATATACAGTAATCACAGTAAGCAACATGAGTGAATGACAGGTGAAAGGCAGGCATGCATATGAACGAATGGAAGCAGGCGGGGTGGTTGACCCGCAGCCAGATGAGTAAGGATAAGCTCCAATGGCTATGGTCTGCATTATTCATGATATACACTGGCAGCATGAGCGGTGTGATGTTTTTAGGACAACAACAGACAGATTTCCTTAATCCAGTTGTGGATTCCTTCTTTTTGATTATGTTGCCATTTCAAGGGTTCATGTTCTGCAGGCGCTCCTTCCGTTACATACACGAAGATTCTTATACGCAGATGCTGGCCTACTATCGCAGAATCCCCATCCCTGAACAAGTGGTGATGTGGTCCAGGCTACAGCAGTCTCTGATGGCGTTTACGTACAATGGAATCTTTTTCTACGGATCGTTATACGTGGTTAACCTTCATGCCGAAGGATTCCGATGGGATCAGTATCTGGCCTTTAGCCTTACCTGTACAGGTTATGGCCTTTTGGTAACAGGATTGTATATTTACGGAGAGTTTCTGAACAGTGGCAAGAAATACTTGCTTCTCAGTACGCTTTTTATACCCATCGCCATTGGCATATCCATACTGATTCGAATGTCAGGCAGTTACGGATTACGGATTGTAATGGATGGAAGTAAATCATGGGGGCTGCTTTCCCCGATCATGTGGATTGCTCTGGTGGCTGGCGTAGCGGGATTATGGCTGTTTAGTCGTTTGACGCTGAAGAAGCTGGTTCATCGGGATTTGAATTAAAATGAGAATTGAGCTTATGTACGAATACAGGATGAAACCGGCACGGTCAGGTAACAGACTGGAGTGTACCGGAGGGCGAGGTGCAAGATGTGAAAATACCCATTCAAATTAATGAAAATAGCGCTGAACCTTTATATCACCAAATTGAAAATCAGTTAAGATCGTTAATAATTACGGGTCAGTTGGGGGAGGGAACACATTTGCCGTCCATTCGTGAGTTCGCCGGAGCACTGAATTGCAGTGTTATTACGGTTAGACGGGTCTATCAGGATCTGGAGAATGAAGGCTTGCTTCGTACGAAGCAGGGGACAGGTACATTTGTGGCCCAGGTAGAAGCTGGCGACAGAGAAAATTATAGATTAAAGGCCGCACAGGAAGCGATGCAGGCAGCGGTGCAGTCCGGGAAATCGGTAGGCTGTACGGAAGAAGAGATGGAGAGCCTGTTCCGGGAAGTCCTGAAGGCTATTTACGTGAAGTAAGGGAGTGATTCATACGTGGAACCCATAGCAATCCAGTTGAATGGCGTATCCAAAATGCGAAAACGCAGAGTTATTGGCCCAATTGATCTGACCATCCCGGAAGGGTATATAGTGGCTATTCTCGGTCACAACGGTTCAGGCAAAAGCACCCTTCTTAACATGTTGCAGCAAGTGGTACTGCCAGATGCTGGGCAGATTATATGGTTTGGTCAGGAACATGATGGGCCACTTCCCATTGAACTGAGACAACAGATTGGTTTTGTGGCAGATAACGCTGGTTCAGAAGAGAACCGGATAACAGCACAAGAAGCAGCTCATTTCCGGGCATACTGGTACCCGCGTTGGGATATGAAGTTGTTCGACCAACTGATTCAGGATATGGAGGTACCTGTTGATGTGAAGCTGAACAAGATGTCCAAGGGAGAACGGCGCAAATTTGAGATTGCAGCTGCAATTGCAGCTCGCCCAAGACTATTGCTTTTGGATGAGCCTTCATCAGGACTGGACCCCTTTGCCTGGAAAGTGATGGTTGAGCAGTTCCGTACCTTCATGGCGGGGGGAGACACCACGATTCTGATTGCCACACATATTGCGGACGAAGTCAAGAGGCTTGCGGATTACATCGTATTGATGCACCGTGGTCAGTCACTGGGAATGGCCGAGAAAGATATGGTGCTCGATCAGTGGAGGGAAGTCTGGTATGAAGGAGACTTAAGGCCAGAGAGCATCCCTGGTGTTGTGGAATCTTCTTTGGAAGAGGGCGGTCTGGTTCGCGTAATTACAACCCGGGTCAGCGAAGCGCAGGAAAGGCTGGAGCTGTCGAATAACCGAGTATTGAAAATCCGTAACTTGGAATTGGATGAAGTGCTGGCATTCTGGATTGCCGGGTATGCACCCGTACAGTGGAAATAACCGAAGGGAGACGATAAATGATGAACCGATTGGAATTGAAGCAAGTCGTCAAGCAATATGCAGACAAAACAGCCGTTAATGGAGTCACGCTCAATGTAAAAGAGGGGGAGATTTACGGATTGCTCGGAGCCAATGGTGCAGGTAAAACAACAACAATGCGCATGGTGCTCGGACTGATTCACCCGGACGGAGGGAATATCCTGTACAACGGCAAGCCCTATAATACGGAACTGCAACAGATTATGGGTTATCTTCCGGAAGAGCGCGGATTGTACCCGAAGGTGAAAGTCAGCGAACAGATTAATTACCTGGCACGACTTCGTGGCATGAATGGTAAGGACGCAGATCAGAGCCTCAAGTACTGGCTGAACCGGTTTGAGGTACCTGAGTATTACGATAAAAAGATTGAGGAGTTATCCAAAGGTAATCAGCAGAAAATGGGCTTTATCGCGGCTGTAGTGCATAGACCGCAGATTCTCATTCTGGATGAAGCGTTCAGTGGACTGGATCCTGTAAACGTGGAATTACTCAAGTCCACCGTCAAAGAATTGCGTGACGAAGGTACAGCAATCCTGTTCTCAACACACCGTATGGAGCATGTTGAAGAGTTGTGTCGTCAGATTACTATTCTGCATCGTTCCAACACGGTGGTACAAGGAGAGATCAAGGAAATCAAGAGCCGGTATCCGCGTGAACAGGTATTCCTGGGCACGATTGGTAGTGTGGAGGGACTTGAACAGTTGCCTGGTGTGAAGAAAGTCGAGCGGAATGAGCGTGGTTACCTGATACATATTAGTCAGGTGGAAGCGGCTCAAGAGATTCTCAGAACAGCCATGACTCAGACGACAGTGGAACACTTTGAACTGAAGGAACCAACGCTTAACCAAATCTTTATTCGTGAGGTAGGTGAGTCGAATGAATAAAATGGGAACGATTACGGGTTTTACATTTAAAAACAAAGTTAAAACGAAATCATTCATGGTGACGACCATTGTACTTGCACTTTTAATTTCAATCGGACTCAATGTCCCGTATTTCATTACCTTATTTAATGGGGGTTCCATTGGTGGAGCTTCAAGCAGTAATCCTGTAAATATTGGACTTTTGAGTACAGGGCAGCCTGAAGTTTCGGAGAAACTGGAGAGCTTCTCTGCGGCTCAAGGAGATCAGGCCTATCGATTCATTGCCAGTGGAGACAAAGATGAAGCTGCTCTTGCGGCGGATGTGGAAGCAGGGCTTACCGATGGTTATCTGAAGTTTGAATCTGTTGCTGGGCAGGAGTTCCCTCAGCCGATTCTATATTCAGCGGAAGACGTATCACCTCAGATCATTGCATCCATTGAAGCAGCGTTGCAGAGTGTGAAGCTGGATGTGGTTGTGAAGGATGTACTCACAGCGGAGCAGAAGGAACTGATTACAACACCTGTGAAGCTCACTGAGCAAAGTTTGAGTACAGATGAGAGCGGAGCAGGTACTGTGTCTGAAGGTGCAATGAGCCCGATTAACTATATTGTGGTGTACTTGCTGATCATCCTGCTGTTTACCTCGACGATGATGACAGGTAACATGATTGCCTCCGAGATCACAGCTGAGAAGAGCTCACGTATTATGGAGATTCTGATTACGAGTGTATCGCCGCTCAGTCAGATGTTTGGTAAAATCATCGGGATTTTCATGGTGGGAATGCTGCAAATCGGGATCTTCGGAGCGGTGGTTGCCGGAAATATCCTGCTGCCGCATAACCGTGCAGTATTAGGTGATTTCAATATGAGTCTGAGTGATGTGAATAGTGCAGTTATTGTGTACGGACTCATATTCTACATCCTGGGTTACTTCCTGTATGCCGTGTTGTTTGCTGCCATTGGTTCAATGGTAAGCCGTACTGAAGAACTCGGTCAGGCTGTTCTGCCGATTACGATGTTGTCGCTTGTTTCCTTCTATATTGCGATCTTCAGTATTTCTACGCCGAACATTCTCTTGTTGAAAATCGCAAGCTTCATTCCATTCACGTCGCCGACCGCGATTCTGGTACGAATCGGCGCAGGAGTTGCGCCAACTTGGGAGATTCTAACGTCCTTAGCGATTCTCATTGTATCCATTATCGTCTTCGGATGGCTTGCAGCCAAAATCTATCGCACAGGTGTGTTGATGTACGGTAAACGTCCAACCTTCAAGGAATTGTTTAAAGCGATGAAGGCTTATAAGATCTAGGTTGAGTGTTTGAAGGTTGGTTGGTGTGTGATGTGGTGGTTAGTGGTGTGCTGTGTCGGTGGTGTAATATTAAATCGAGCTCAGGAGAGGGTTGACGATCATGCAGCAGTTAAAAGGGTTCTATATACAGTTTTTGAGGGAACCTCTGTGGTTTAAAGCATTGATCCTGACTACACTGCTACTTTCCATTGTATTCAGTAGTTCAGCCTTTTCAGAGCAGGTCTATTACCAAAGCATCGCTAAATTAGCTATCGCTATTTTCTTCGTTGCATATGGAGTGAAGCTACGGGGTAATCGGAAGATTGCTGTAGCGTTCTTTTTCCTGGCACTGATCAGTATCTATTTATCATGGAATAGCTTGGATTTTGCGAATATCTAACATCAAACATATATGACGGTTTCGTATGTATTGTTTCTTCTTATCTAATGAGTGGAATGCAGGGATAAAGTGCTGCTCCGTTTGTGGAGTGGCACCAATTCCCATCTTTAACCGTAGTATCTAAGTATGTCCATTCTATTAAATGTTGGATTGGGCAACTATATTCAATAAGGAGATTACATAATATGAAGAATTGGAAACGCATGCTCTTATCTCTCACAATCTCGGTAGGTTTGCTTGCATCTGCAGTACCAGCTATGGCTGCTCCACAAGGAACTTCCGTCAAGGTTAATGACCAAGCTGTAAAATATGCTACAGGAGCACCAATCCTGGAGAAAGGTACAACACTGGTTCCACTGCGGACTACGCTGGATGCTATGGACGTAAAGCTAACAACTGCGACAGATGATATGATCACGGCTGTAGTAGATGGCAAAACGATTACACTCAAAAGCAAGCTTACACGGATCAACGGTGTAACGTATGCGCCAATCCGCATCGTCGGTGATGCTGCGGGTTATGAAGTTCGCTGGGATGCTGCAACGCGTACGGTACTGCTGGTATCCAAAGGCGGAGCAACTGAAACTGCGCAAACCGGTGGACGTGGCTTCATGTGGGAAGTTGAAAGCAATGGCAACACGGTCTATCTGGTAGGGTCCATGCATATTGCGGATGAAAGCTTCTATCCATTGCGTCCGGAGTTTGAAGAAGCCTTTGCGGAAGCTGATTATCTCGGGGTAGAGATTGATATTAGCAAAGCCGCTGATGAAGAGCAGCAAAAGCTGGTTCTAAGTCTGGGTTCGTATCAGGATGGAACAACACTGAAAGACCACATTTCCAGTGAAACGTATACTAAGCTGGGTGATGTGTTGAAGAAAAATGGTCTGGAGTCTAACGCCTTGGATGCATTTAAGCCTTGGGTAGTAGAGAGCACACTTGCAAGTTTGAAGTCCACAACGGCAGGATACGAAGCGTCAGCAGGAGTGGATCTGTATTTCATCCAGAAAGCGATCGAGCGCAAACTTCCAGTTATTGAGTTAGAGAGTTATCAATCTCAACTTGGCATGTTTAACGACTTTTCCAAAGAAACACAAGAGGAAACACTGAAAGCGACAATCGAAAACTTCGACGTGCTGGATAACAGTGTGAATGAAATGGCAGAAATGTGGAAAACGGGTAATGACGAGCAACTGCTTGAACTGACAAACAGCTTCTCCACTAACGAGGAATATAACAAAGCAATGCTGGTTGATCGTAACATTGGTATGGCGGACAAAATCGATGGTTACTTGAAAAACGGCAAAGGTGAGGAATATTTCATTGTTGTTGGCGCGGCACACTACTTGGGTGATCACGGCATCGTGAAACTGCTTGAGGATAAAGGATATAAAGTAGAACGTAAATAAATATAGACTACTATAGAAGGTAACCCTTTCGTCTCGAATATAAGAGTTGAGAGAGTTACCTTCTTATATATAGAAGAAAGACAGATTAAATAAAGAAGATCAAGCTGTAGGATAATACAATTGAACCTAAGAGTTCGTTGTAGATTGAAGGTCCATAATATGGTTAGATCGTGGATTTGATATGTTTTGAAATTAACTCTTTACAAGTGTATGATCTACATGGTATATTCTATTTCCGGCCAAAAAAACACGAGATACACGGTGCGGCAAGCGAATGAAATAAGTTTCGAAAGAAACTCAAAAAAAGAGCTTGCAAAGTTGGTTCGGACATGATATTATATAAGAGTTGCTGAAGAGAACGACATTCGGTAACGAAAACAAGTTTGATCTTTGAAAACTGAACAACGAGTGAGTAAACATTCTGCTTGCAGAATGAACGCGAAAGTTTGAGAAAAGCCTTGGCTTGGATCGACTGGAGCATAAATGAGATTTTTAATCTCGTCAGATTCAAAATGAGCTTATCGCTCTTTTCAATACTTTATTGGAGAGTTTGATCCTGGCTCAGGACGAACGCTGGCGGCATGCCTAATACATGCAAGTCGAGCGGACTTGATGAGAAGCTTGCTTCTCTGATGGTTAGCGGCGGACGGGTGAGTAACACGTAGGCAACCTGCCCTCAAGTTTGGGACAACTACCGGAAACGGTAGCTAATACCGAATAGTTGTTTTCTTCGCCTGAAGGAAACTGGAAAGACGGAGCAATCTGTCACTTGGGGATGGGCCTGCGGCGCATTAGCTAGTTGGTGAGGTAACGGCTCACCAAGGCGACGATGCGTAGCCGACCTGAGAGGGTGATCGGCCACACTGGGACTGAGACACGGCCCAGACTCCTACGGGAGGCAGCAGTAGGGAATCTTCCGCAATGGGCGAAAGCCTGACGGAGCAATGCCGCGTGAGTGATGAAGGTTTTCGGATCGTAAAGCTCTGTTGCCAGGGAAGAACGCTTGGGAGAGTAACTGCTCTCAAGGTGACGGTACCTGAGAAGAAAGCCCCGGCTAACTACGTGCCAGCAGCCGCGGTAATACGTAGGGGGCAAGCGTTGTCCGGAATTATTGGGCGTAAAGCGCGCGCAGGCGGTCATTTAAGTCTGGTGTTTAATCCCGGGGCTCAACCCCGGATCGCACTGGAAACTGGGTGACTTGAGTGCAGAAGAGGAGAGTGGAATTCCACGTGTAGCGGTGAAATGCGTAGATATGTGGAGGAACACCAGTGGCGAAGGCGACTCTCTGGGCTGTAACTGACGCTGAGGCGCGAAAGCGTGGGGAGCAAACAGGATTAGATACCCTGGTAGTCCACGCCGTAAACGATGAGTGCTAGGTGTTAGGGGTTTCGATACCCTTGGTGCCGAAGTTAACACATTAAGCACTCCGCCTGGGGAGTACGGTCGCAAGACTGAAACTCAAAGGAATTGACGGGGACCCGCACAAGCAGTGGAGTATGTGGTTTAATTCGAAGCAACGCGAAGAACCTTACCAGGTCTTGACATCCCTCTGACCGGTACAGAGATGTACCTTTCCTTCGGGACAGAGGAGACAGGTGGTGCATGGTTGTCGTCAGCTCGTGTCGTGAGATGTTGGGTTAAGTCCCGCAACGAGCGCAACCCTTATATTTAGTTGCCAGCACTTCGGGTGGGCACTCTAGATAGACTGCCGGTGACAAACCGGAGGAAGGTGGGGATGACGTCAAATCATCATGCCCCTTATGACCTGGGCTACACACGTACTACAATGGCCGGTACAACGGGCTGCGAAATCGCGAGATGGAGCCAATCCCAACAAAGCCGGTCTCAGTTCGGATTGCAGGCTGCAACTCGCCTGCATGAAGTCGGAATTGCTAGTAATCGCGGATCAGCATGCCGCGGTGAATACGTTCCCGGGTCTTGTACACACCGCCCGTCACACCACGAGAGTTTATAACACCCGAAGTCGGTGGGGTAACCGCAAGGAGCCAGCCGCCGAAGGTGGGATAGATGATTGGGGTGAAGTCGTAACAAGGTAGCCGTATCGGAAGGTGCGGCTGGATCACCTCCTTTCTATGGAGAATCGTTTCCTGCAACGGAAACATTCAAAACTGCAGCTTAGCTGCAAAACACTCACTCGTTGCTCAGTTTTGAGAGCTCAAACTCTCAAACAGCTTGCTTTTGCATGGAGCTTGTTCTTTGAAAACTAGATATCGAAACGAAACAAACGCGAATTAGAACATTCCTTTTTAGCTGAACTTGTGTTAAACAAGTTTCAATAAAAACGGTAGTCAAATTGCTTTTGTGATGGTATCGGGTGAGAGCGACTTTTGGCTTTGCGCAAGCAAACCAAGGGAAGCGAGCGACCGAAACCGGAACAAAATGGTTAAGCTACTAAGAGCACACGGAGGATGCCTAGGCGCTAGGAGCCGATGAAGGACGTGGCGAACAACGAAACTGCCTCGGGGAGCTGTAAGCAAGCTTTGATCCGGGGGTGTCCGAATGGGGAAACCCAGCTGGGGTAATTTCCAGTTACTCATAACTGAATACATAGGTTGTGTAGAGGCATACCAGGGGAACTGAAACATCTAAGTACCCTGAGGAAGAGAAAACAATAGTGATTCCGTCAGTAGCGGCGAGCGAACGCGGAGAAGCCCAAACCAAAGAGCTTGCTCTTTGGGGTTGTGGGACGTCTCACATGGAGTTACAAAGGAACCGGTTAAGCGAAGAGGTCTGGAAAGGCCCGCCAAAGAAGGTAAAAGCCCTGTAGTTGAAAGTTGGTTCCCTCCGAGACGGATCCCGAGTAGTGCGGGGCACGTGAAACCCCGTATGAATCCGGCAGGACCATCTGCCAAGGCTAAATACTTCCTAGCGACCGATAGTGAAGCAGTACCGTGAGGGAAAGGTGAAAAGCACCCCGGAAGGGGAGTGAAATAGAACCTGAAACCGTGTGCTTACAAAAAGTCAGAGCCCGTTTTAGGGGTGATGGCGTGCCTTTTGTAGAATGAACCGGCGAGTTACGTTCCCGTGCAAGGTTAAGGTGAAGAGCCGGAGCCGCAGCGAAAGCGAGTCTGAATAGGGCGACATAGTACGTGGACGTAGACCCGAAACCGGGTGATCTACCCCTGTCCAGGGTGAAGGTGCGGTAACACGCACTGGAGGCCCGAACCCACGCATGTTGAAAAATGCGGGGATGAGGTGGGGGTAGCGGAGAAATTCCAATCGAACTCGGAGATAGCTGGTTCTCCCCGAAATAGCTTTAGGGCTAGCCTCGGAAAACAGAGTCGTGGAGGTAGAGCACTGATTGGGTGCGGGGCCCGCAAGGGTTACCAAGCTCAGTCAAACTCCGAATGCCATAGACTTACTTCCGGGAGTCAGACAGTGAGTGCTAAGATCCATTGTCAAAAGGGAAACAGCCCAGACCATCAGCTAAGGTCCCCAAGTGTGTGTTAAGTGGGAAAGGATGTGGAGTTGCACAGACAACCAGGATGTTGGCTTAGAAGCAGCCACCATTGAAAGAGTGCGTAATAGCTCACTGGTCGAGTGACTCTGCGCCGAAAATGTAACGGGGCTAAACACACCACCGAAGCTATGGCTTGATGCTTTGCATCAGGGGTAGGGGAGCGTTGTATAAGGGTTGAAGGTGTACCGTAAGGAGCGCTGGACATTATACAAGTGAGAATGCCGGTATGAGTAACGAAAAGATCAGTGAGAATCTGATCCGCCGAAAGCCTAAGGGTTCCTGAGGAAGGCTCGTCCGCTCAGGGTAAGTCGGGACCTAAGGCGAGGCCGAAAGGCGTAGTCGAAGGACAACAGGTCGAAATTCCTGTACCACCGTAAGCCGTTATGAGCAATGGGGGGACGCAGTAGGGTAGTGACGCGGACTGATGGATGTCCGTCTAAGCAGTGAGGCTGATGTGTAGGCAAATCCGCACATTGTAAGGCTGAGCTGTGATGGGGAGCGAAAATTGTAGTAGCGAAGGTCATGATCTCACACTGCCAAGAAAAGCCTCTAGCCAGGTGATGGTGCCCGTACCGCAAACCGACACAGGTAGGCGAGAAGAGTATTCTAAGGCGCGCGGAAGAACTCTCGTTAAGGAACTCGGCAAAATGACCCCGTAACTTCGGGAGAAGGGGTGCCCCGGTAGTGTGAATAGCACGAGGGGGCCGCAGTGAAAAGGCCCAAGCGACTGTTTAGCAAAAACACAGGTCTGTGCGAAGCCGTAAGGCGAAGTATACGGGCTGACGCCTGCCCGGTGCTGGAAGGTTAAGGGGAGTGGTTAGGGAGTAATCCCGAAGCTGTGAACCGAAGCCCCAGTAAACGGCGGCCGTAACTATAACGGTCCTAAGGTAGCGAAATTCCTTGTCAGGTAAATTCTGACCCGCACGAATGGCGTAACGACTTGGGCGCTGTCTCAACGAGAGATCCGGTGAAATTTTAATACCTGTGAAGATGCAGGTTACCCGCGACAAGACGGAAAGACCCCATGGAGCTTTACTGCAGCTTGATATTGAATTTGGGTACGATCTGTACAGGATAGGTGGGAGCCTTTGAAGCAGGAGCGCCAGCTTGTGTGGAGGCAACGTTGGGATACCACCCTGATCGTATCTAGGTTCTAACCTGGTACCGTAATCCGGTGCGGGGACAGTGTCAGGTGGGCAGTTTGACTGGGGCGGTCGCCTCCTAAAGAGTAACGGAGGCGCCCAAAGGTTCCCTCAGAATGGTTGGAAATCATTCGAAGAGTGCAAAGGCATAAGGGAGCTTGACTGCGAGACCTACAAGTCGAGCAGGGACGAAAGTCGGGCTTAGTGATCCGGTGGTACCGCATGGAAGGGCCATCGCTCAACGGATAAAAGCTACCCTGGGGATAACAGGCTTATCTCCCCCAAGAGTCCACATCGACGGGGAGGTTTGGCACCTCGATGTCGGCTCATCGCATCCTGGGGCTGAAGTAGGTCCCAAGGGTTGGGCTGTTCGCCCATTAAAGCGGTACGCGAGCTGGGTTCAGAACGTCGTGAGACAGTTCGGTCCCTATCTGTCGTGGGCGTAGGAAATTTGAGAGGAGCTGTCCTTAGTACGAGAGGACCGGGATGGACGTACCGCTGGTGTACCAGTTGTTCCGCCAGGAGCACCGCTGGGTAGCTATGTACGGACGGGATAAACGCTGAAAGCATCTAAGCGTGAAGCCCCCCTCAAGATGAGATTTCCCAGTATGTAAGACCCCTTGAAGACGACGAGGTAGATAGGCTGGGGGTGGAAGTGCAGCAATGCATGGAGCTGACCAGTACTAATCGGTCGAGGGCTTATCCAATAGCAAGTGATAATTCGCATGTTTCGTTTCGAATCTAGTTTTCAGAGAACAACACTCTGAAATGTAAGCTACGCGTTTGGTGGCGATGGCGGAGGGGTTCCACACGTACCCATCCCGAACACGACCGTTAAGCCCTCTAGCGCCGATGGTACTTGGACCGCAGGGTCCTGGGAGAGTAGGACGCCGCCAAGCAATAGAAGACACACTTGATGATATCGAGTGTGTCTTTTTGTTTTACTATTTTTCAGCGGAAAACAACTAGCTTTATAGATGAGACGAAAATAAGATCCTTCACTTATATTAAGACTTTCAATATTATTGATCAGACTATTAATGCTGATATACATACTTCCATCTGTTCGACTTCTGATTCTTAGCTCCTTCAGCAACCTTTCAGTTGAATTTAACGTACGTTTCAGTGGGATAGGGTATAGTGAAGCTAAGTAAAGAGGGGGGGAATCATAATGAATATATCTTCTACAGCCAGCTCCACTACATCTTACATATCGACATCTTCGAGTTCGGACAATTCAAGTAGCTTGGAGAAACAAAAGACGAAGCTAGAGGTTCAACTGGAGAAAGTGCAATCCAGCAAGGACGATGAACAGACTAAGGAGACAAAGACCAAACAGCTTCAACAGCAGATCAAACAGATTGAGACACAGATTGCACAGCAAAGCTCTCAAGGAGCCGGTACAACTGCTACGAAGGAGGCTCCACCTGCCCAACCACCATCCAATGGAATGGGCGTAGCTACCCCTAAGGAGATTGCAAACGCAACGACAGACAGCAATGGTCGATTGGATATACGCATCTAATGACATCTAATTTAGGATAAAACAAAAGCCCTGACCGATCTATATTGATCGTGCGGGGCTTTGTTTATTTGTTTGTTAGATTATTTATGAAGTCTACCTACATTCCATCTACGTCCATTTATTTGCTATCTGTTGCTGTTATTATCTGTTAACGTTATTCAGGGCGCAACGCGTTTATTCGATCCGTGAGGGATCGTTTTCTATAGTATACGGCTATGGTTGCGAGAACCAGCATTTCGGACAGCGGTACGGCAAGCCACACACCCGTGACACCAAAGAATGAAGGGAGAATCGCAATCAACGCAATCATGATGATCATTTCACGCGCAGCTGTGATCCAGATGGCCATTTTGGCATTACCTACAGATTGGAAATAGGTGCTCATGACAAAGTTAACACCCATAAACACATAGGCAAATGTAAATATACGTGATCCGTAAACGGCATTATCCGTTACGCCACTACTGAAGTTTCCAAAGATTTGCACGAAATAAGGTGCACCGATCTGAACAACAACCAGTAACAATAAACCGCTTGCGAGAGCCGTTTTGGTGGCTAACCGTATCGTTTGTTGTACCCGTTTAATCTGATTGGCACCGTGATAATAGCTGATCAGAGGTTGGGCAGCGGATGCCAGACCCAGGAAAGCCAACAATACAACACCATGAATATAGTTCAACACGGTAAAGGATGCTACACCATCCGTGCCCGCAATACGGTCCATAGAGATGTTGTGAGAGACAGAGAAGACCGACATGCCAAGTTCAGCCAGAAAGCTGGGGAACCCAATGAGCAGCAGGGAAGCCAGCAGTTTGTTGTTCCATTTGAACCGGGTGAACGTGAGATTATTTGTTTTTTTGAAAAAATGAGTAAACAGGACAAGTAGCGCAAGAGACGCCGATACAATTGTACCGAGGGCCACACCGCGTACACCCCATTCGAGTACATATAATGTTATATAATTGATGATAATATTGGCTATAGCAAACGTAATCTGAGCGTACATGGACGTGTTGGGGTTCCCATCGTTTCGTACAAAGATAGAGAGTGCATTCTCAATGGTGAAAACGAACCCGAACAATAACATGATATTCATATAGTCCGAAGCAAACGGGAAGGTCTCGGCGTTAGCACCGAGGGAGTATACCAGCTTGTCTTTGAACGTAAATGCAACATATCCAATGGCTATCGTAACTAACATAATCAGCATAATGGATTTGGTGAAAATTTGTTTGGCTGATGTGATATCTTTTCTACCCATAGCGTTGGAGTACAAGGTTGCCCCGCCCATACCAATCCACAGTGACATGGCAACAAAAAGCGTGTAGACAGGTGAGGCAATGCCGATCCCGGCCATCGCGGTAGAACCCAGTTTGTGTCCAACCATAATGCCGTCGATAATAAAATTAAAAGCAACTACCAGCATCCCCAATACTGAAGGCACGAGGTAACTTATAAAAGCTTTACCTACAGATTGCCCTTCCAAGGGATGCGTCCAATTCGTATTCATAATGACCTCCGTTAGTAAACTGAATGTTCATTCTGTATTTAATAATACTGAACGTTCGTTCTGTATGATAACACGCCATGAATTCTCTTGGCAACTTTTGCGTTTAAATATCGTTTATGTGATAGAGTAGGTGGATATTTATAAGGCGGGAGGAATCTCTTGATGAAACAAAATAAATACGATGAATCTGAATTTTTCAATAACTATAGTAAGATGGCACGTTCCGTTCAAGGTCTGGATGCAGCGGGGGAGTGGCATGAACTGCAGACTCTATTGCCTGATTTGAAGGACAAACGTGTGCTGGATTTGGGATGTGGTTTTGGGTGGCACTGCCGGTATGCGCGAGAGCAACAAGCGAGTTCAGTGATCGGTGTAGATCTGTCCGAAAATATGCTTCAGCGTGCTCGTGAAATGACGGACGATCCACAGATCCAGTATAAGCAGCTGGCAATTGAAGATATTGATTTTGCACCTGGACAATTCGACGTTGTGATCAGTTCACTTGCCTTGCATTATATTGAACGGTTAGACACGGTGTATGCTAAGATCAATGATTGTCTCGCAGAAGGGGGCACATTTGTACTATCTTCCGAACATCCGATCTTCACCGCTCGAGCTGCGCAGGATTGGCATTATGGACCCGAAGGTGAGATCCTACACTGGCCCGTGGATGATTACCACGATGAAGGCAAGCGTGTGGCGAACTTTTTGAATCAGGATGTGGTCAAATATCATCGCACACTGGCAACACATCTCAATGAACTGATTAAGGCGGGGTTTGCTATTCAAAAGGTGGCTGAATCCAAACCATTACCGGAGATGATTGAACAGGTCCCAGGCATGCGAGACGAGAATCGGAGACCGATGTTTCTGATGATTGCTGCGGTTAAAGTATAACGAAGAAAATGATACGTTAGACCAGAGGGCAGAATTAACTGATGAAGTGGTGCGTTCGCTTATAAGCTTCCTGATAGAGATTTCTAACAAGCAAACTTGAAGGAATCAGCGTGTTCAGCGATGTTGAACATGCTGTTTTTTATTTTGCTACAATAATAAGAAATAATGTCCAAAACAGGGAACCAAATCACATTAGACTCAGTCATATTAAGTGAGGTGAACAACAGTTGGATGATCAATTACTGGCACAAGCTCAGACCATAGACAATTACACACTTAGCAGCATAATGGATGACTACGGAAATGACGTGTGGAATTACGCTTATTTTCTGACCAAAAGTGCCGAACAGGCAGATGAATTGTCACAGGAGGTATTTATTCGGGCGTACTCGGGGATCGCTCTTTATCGTGGGGATTGCTCACTGAAAACATGGCTGTTGACGATTACTAGGAACACGACTTTTACATATCGAAAATCCAGATTTTTTCGTAGTAGCCTGTGGGGAGAGACGTTACCCATTGAGACAGAGCGTGGGGATTCAAGCCAAAGAGTCATGATTGCAGAGCAGCCTGCACATCCTTCGGCCGAGATGGAAGTGATGCGTAAGGAGCATATCCATGAAATCTGGGATATTGTTCTGGCGTTGCCGAAGAAGTTCCGGGAGATCCTTTTGCTGAATCTGAAATATGAGCTTACGACGAGTGAGATTGCTGAGATATTGAAAATCAGCTCAGGCACAGTAAAATCAAGACTATCCCGAGGTAAGGACAAGGTACGGAAACAATGGGAGGAGCGAAGCAAATGAGACACAAGGATGAGCAATGGGAGAAGGAAATCCGGAAGGGACCGTTTGCTTCGTCTCCTTTTACGGAGGATCACAAGCGAAAGGTGCTTCAACAGGTGGAGTGGATGAAGAAGTCGGAAGAGGGGAGCAAGGGAGATAGGTCAGAGGACAGTTCCAGGCCATCCAGGCCGTTTAGACTGAAAGTGAACAACGTGTCCCACAAGCGTCGCCCTAGAAAAGGACCTCTTGTTGCCGGCACAGGTGTGTTGGTTATTGCGGCTGGATTGTTCCTATGGATCTGGAATGATGGACAGCTGGTGAAACCCGTGATCGAGCAGGTCTATCCGACAGCAGCGTTACAGTTATCCGATGGTTTGAACACGAATCTGCTAACCGACAAAATGAAAAGAAATGTTGCGACTACCATGCGAGATGATCTGGGTAAACAGCTGAAGATTATGAAAGTGGAAGACCTGCCTGTGTCCGGCAGAATATATGTAGAGGCTGGAAATGAAAGCGAGAAGGAGTATGCGCAGATATGGCTCGATGCGACAACAGGAAATCTGCGTGAAGTACAGATGAGACGTGAGATGCAGCCAAGCGAGTTGGAGCACCGTTATCTGCGTCAAGTTCCAACGCTTTTGCAAAGTATAGGCAGCACTCCAACGCTTAAACCTGCATCAGTCAAACGTTTTGTGAGTATGAAGCAAGGGGAATTGGAGCCGATATCACATACGACATTAGCGTTAGAGAATGAGACTGGCCATGGTTATGGGGAGATTGTATGGCAGCAGGACAAGGCTGTATCGATCACAGGCGACCTTAGACCTGATCAAATATCACAGGCAGCGCTGGCGGATGCCAGAAACGCGATTGAGGCTCTGTCTGGTAAAGCCAATCTTGATCTGGTAAGAGCAAGCCGAAGCAAAGATGATGAACTCGGCAAGGATACAGTCTCCTTTTCCTTTAAAGATAACTACTTTGTCCAGATGACCGAAGGAAAAGAGGGCTTGGGTTATACGGTTGGGGATGCTAATCATTATGAGCAAGACTTTGCAGACTGGGAAGAAATAGAGGCTTATTATCAGGAACTATATAACATACAGGAGTCTCTTCTTAGAGAAGGAGTAGAACCTATAATTAAAAAAATATTTAAAATGGATCTTCAAGCGTATAAACTTCACCGTAATCCTGACCATCCAGGCATGGTCACATTTGAACTGGAGTCGAGCACGGATGTTTTTCAGGTTGAATACAGGGAAGATGGACGGATCAAGATGATTACCAGAGGTGAGTTATAGGGCTTGATCTTATATGTTACAATTTACTTCATAGATGGAATGAGTATAAGGAGATAACGATGAAATATTTGGTGAGTTCATGTCTGGCGGGGGTAGCTTGCCGTTACAATGGAACAGCGAGCCTGGATGAGAAGATTCAGGAGCTTGTGAAGCAGGACCAGGCTAAGATGGTATGCCCGGAGCTGCTTGGTGGATTCTCCACTCCGCGAGAACCGGCTGAAATTATCGGTGGCACAGGCAAGGACGTGCTGGCAGGCACTGCAAAAGTGATCGAGAAAAGTGGCAAGGACGTCACAGAGCGGGAGCCTATCAGACGCTCGAATGGGCGCGAGAATTGAATGTATCGTGTGTGGTACTGAAGGAGTTTAGTCCGTCCTGTGGTACACAGAAGATCTATGATGGGAATTTTGCCAATCAAAAGGTAACTGGAGAAGGTGTCACCTCAGCATTGCTGCGACAAGAAGGATATACCGTCATTTCTGAAAATGAGTGGATGGAGCAACTATAGGTCGCATAGATATCGTTTCATATTCACAGAAAAGCCGCTGGATTATATTCTGGCGGCTTTTCTGTTGTCTCCCATTACTTTTCTCATTAAAAGAATAAAGTCAATTTTCCTGAAATGATAACAAACAATATGGATACATACGATATAGATATAAGATATATAAGGCTATCTACTATTTAAAGTGGGGGAATAATCATGTCAATTCAGTCTAAGCCAAAAAATAAGAAAGGAAATAAACTCAAAAATATAAAATTAACAACAACGATGGTCATCATGACTGTGATTAGTCTAATCGGCTTGTTTACTGTCTTTCTGATTGGGATTTTCGGAATGAACGAAGCAAAAACGGGACAAGGTATCCTCTACAATGACCGCTTCCAGCATCAAACCAATGTTCTTGAATTGAAAAGTAATTTCTATAATATGCGCGCCAATTATACAAAGGTTCTTGATAATGCAGAGTATACCGACAAACAGTACGATCAGGTTCAGAAAGGTAAGAAGAGTATTACCGATGGTTTGAATGAATTTTCAGCAAGAACATTGGATACCAAAGAAAAAGAGATATTTGCAGATTTGGTAGCAAAGATGGATACATATTATCAGGATATTGAGCAAATCATGGATACCAAAAAGATGTCGGGCACCTACGATAGTGAAGAGAGAGGAAGAATTAACAAAAGCAGTACAGCGATTGTGGAGACAATCACCCTTTTGAGTGCGTATAACGAAGAGGAGTCGGCCAAGCTCTATGCGGATACACAGGAAGTAATTCAGCAGCGAGCATTGGTGCTCGGTTCGGTACTTTTGCTTTCACTTGCGGCGCTCATTCTGATTTCATTTGTAATGATTCGCAGTATACGTCAACGAATGAAAGCAATTACCCGTTATTGTGAAGAAATAACAAAAGGCAACTTAACGGCATCCTTGGATCCGCACCTAACACAGGGAAATAATGAGATAAGTGTCATCGCACGAGCTATTCGTACAATGACCGATTCCACAACAAATGTCATTCGTGGTGTAGTTCAGGAATCTCATCATATCAACCAGGTTAGCGATCTTACCAACCAGAATATGGCTGGTCTGAATGAACGAATTCGTGAAGTATCAGCTACAGTTGAAGAGCTCTCTGCTGCAATGGAAGAGGCTTCAGCCCATACGGAAAATATGAATCATTCGGCTGCTGAGATGCAACAGGGAGCTGAATATATATCGGAACGGACATCTAAACAAGCAGAGTCCGCGTATGTGACCAGCACGAAGGCTGAAAAGTTGAAGCAGGAAACCCGCGAATCGAGCCGAGCAGCCATAGACATGTATGATCATACGAGTAAGAAGATGACAGAAGCGCTGGAGCGTGCAACAGCTGTAGATCAGATTGGTATATTATCTCAGTCTATTTTGGATGTTACAGCGCAGACTAATCTGCTGGCACTCAATGCATCCATTGAAGCTGCAAGGGCTGGAGAAGCAGGCAGGGGTTTTGCGGTTGTAGCAAGCGAGATTCGAAAGTTGGCTGATGATTCCAGACAGGCTGCCGATCAAATTCAGCAGGTCACGGAAGAAGTTATGCAGTCTGTAACCAATCTGTCCTCGAATGCTAAAGAATTGCTATCCTTTATGTTCAATCAGGTTGGCAAAGATTATAAATTATTGGAGGATACAGCTGAACAGTATTATGTCGATTCCCTTGATCATGCCAATGCAGTTAAAGATCTCAATGCAACCTCACAACAAGTGACTGCAAATATCAAAATACTAGTGGGCTCCATTCACGAGATTGCATCAGCCAGTGAACAATCCGCTGCATCCAGTCAGGAAATCGCAGGACATATGGTCGCCTCTGCTGCGCAATCTGTGGAAGTAGTTAAACAATCTGATCAAGTCAAGGATAGTGCATTAAATCTGAATAAGCTGGTTCAAGATTTCAAGATTTAAAAGGAGAGAGTCGCAGATGATCCACTAGGGCCATGTAAGTGCCTAGTGGATTATTGCTGTCTTCATCCAATACTTACTTTTATAAACCAAGAAACAATAATGTGCGTACTTTTAATTTATACGCATAGGTCCTAAACTAATACTTGAGATGAAATCACTTTAACATTATTGTTCAACATAAAAAAATATATAAAAGGACGTGGAGCTGCATGGAAGTTACAACAAAGTCAAAGACAAAGGAAGACATCTTAAAGGCGTATCATTTCCGGCATGCAACAAAGATATTTGATGCTACCCGCAAAATCTCGGATGAGGATTTCCAATTTATATTGGAAACAGGCAGATTATCTCCAAGTTCCATTGGCCTTGAACCGTGGAAGTTTCTGATTGTACAAAATCCGAACCTGCGTAAGCGTCTGTCCGAAGTCTCTTCCGGCGCTCAAAAGCAATTGGCTACAGCAAGCCATTTTGTTGTTATTTTGGCCCGATCAGATGCCAGTTATAATTCTCCTTATGCGGAGTACATGTTGAAGGAAACAAAGGGAATGCCAAATAACGTATTTGAGCTAACAAGTGAGGCTTATGGAAAGTTCCAAAGTAATCAGAAAATTCTGGATAATCCAAGATCATTATTTGACTGGGCATCTAAACAAACTTATATTGCACTTGGCAACATGATGACGGCGGCAGCTCAGATCGAGATTGATTCTTGTCCAATCGAAGGTTTCAGCCGTGAGGACGTCCACCGTATTATGGAAGAAGAGGGCTTGCTGGAAAATGGCGCATGGGGCGTCTCTATGATGGCAGCCTTCGGTTATCGGGTAGAGGAGCCCCAACGTGAGAAGTCCCGACAATCCGTTGAGAAAATCACGCAATGGATTAACTGAATTCAGCGTGAATCCAGCATGAATTCAAAAATGATTATCTAAGATCTTACATTACAGATCAGGATCAGAGCAGAATCGAAACAGCCCGATATTTTCCACCTGTTAGAAGCATGGAAAGGGCTGTTTTTCTTTTTATAAAAAAGAACTTGAAAATACATAGATGTCTATGTATAATGAGGTCATGCCTAAATACAACGCAATTGCACTGATTGCAAGAATCAGGGACCATGTCAACAAACGGATTGTACACGAATTGGAACAGCATGAGGTAACAGGGATTGTTCCTTCTCATGGGGATGTATTAATGTTCTTGTACCGGGAAGAGACGCTGTCGATCAAGATGTTGGCTGAACGTGTCCAACGCACGCAACCAACGGTAACAGTACTGGTCAACAAGCTGGAGAAGCTTGGCTATGTTGAACGCAGCAAGAGTGCCGAAGATAGCCGGGTGACGATGATTCGCCTTACTGATCAGGGGAAGCGTCTTGAACCGATCTTCCATCAGGTATCAGAGCAGATTAATGACATCATCTATAGTGGCTTGTCCGATGAACAGTCGGAGCAATTGGAGAGCTTGCTGTCCATGATTGTCCGAAAGTTATAATGAATGAACTCTTCTGTCTGCAACCCTTCCAGATTTGGATGGGGTGGAGGCAGAGGAACCCAAATATTTTTTTAACCAAATGCATAGATGTCTATGTATGTGGAACGTATCAATGTAACCCCATTTTCGCAACCTAACTCAAACCAAACCTGGAGGGATTCACACTATGAAACATCTTATCGTATATGCTCACCCGCACACAGACAGCTTGAATAACGCAATCCTCAATACTGCTGTAGAAGCTCTCGAAGCTCAAGGCCATGAAGTAGTCGTTCGTGACTTATATAAGCTTGGATTCCAACCCGTACTGACTGAAGCAGATACAGCTTCCATGCGCGCAGGACAGACACCGCAGGATATCGCTACAGAGCAACAGTTTGTTACAGATGCAGAAGCCATTACATTCATCTATCCGATCTGGTGGACAGGTCTTCCTGCCATTCTGAAAGGGTACGTTGACCGTGTATTCGCCTATGGTTTTGCGTATGCAGCAGGTGAAGCAGGAATCGAGAAATTGCTGACAGGCAAAAAAGGCCTCATTATCAACACCCATGGTACACCAAGTGAAATTTATGATCAGATCGGCATGACTGCTGGACTGAAAATAACTTCAGATGTAGGTATCTTCGATTTTGTAGGTATTGAAGCCGTAGATCATCTGCTCTTTGGTAGTATTGGATATCTGGATGCACCAGCATATCAAGCGATGTTGGATCAGGTTAAACAGACGGTAACGACCAAATTCTAATATAGATGTTGGTTCCCTATAAGGATTCCATATGATACCAGACCGACTCGATCAAGAGTCGGTTTGTTTGTTCATGTGTTTGCAAAATGGATGAAAGGGGGTATAATCGTACCCATGGAACCTATACTTATATTCAAAGCATTATCGAACGAGACACGTAGACAAATCTTGTTGTGGCTCAAAAACCCGGAGCAACACTTTCCACCGCTGGAACTATCACAGCATCCGGATGGTGGCAAGAACGGAATCTGTGTTGGCACGATTCAAGTGAAGGCTGGACTGGCTCAGTCGGTTATATCCAGTTATCTGCTGACTATGCTCAAGGCAGGATTGCTGCTCTCCGAGCGAAGAGGACAATGGACGTATTATCGGCGCAACGAGGAGACAATCCGTCAGTTTGCCGAGTACGTGCAGAACGAGTTATAAGCCGGATGCCGGAACGGAAGCTAGGATGCACATGCACGCAGGGATTCCGTCCGGATGTAAACGGCTAGTTTATCATCACATCACCATATCCAGTTGCGATTTAATTAATCTATATATCTGGATATACAAAAATATAATCATCGAGGAGATTAAACGATAATGACTACAGAAAATACAGCTACATCCCATAAAGAACATATTCATGACGTTAAGCTTTCCATCCTGGATCTGGCTCCTGTTGTAGTGGGTGCAACACCTGCTGATGCACTGCGCAACAGCCTGGATCTGGCACAGCATGCAGAGAAGTGGGGATATCACCGTTACTGGGTAGCTGAACATCACAACATGCCGGGTATTGCTTCATCCGCAACTTCGGTTGTTATTGGATATCTGGCTGGTGGAACTAAAACGATTCGTCTGGGTTCAGGAGGCATCATGTTGCCCAACCATGCACCGCTTGTCATCGCTGAGCAGTTCGGCACACTGGAATCCTTGTATCCTGGCAGAATTGACCTGGGACTGGGTCGCGCACCAGGTAGTGACCGCCGTACATCGCTTGCACTACGCAAAGATCTGAACAGTGGGGAAGATTTCCCTGAGTTGTTGGCAGAACTTAGAGCATACTTTGATGCTTCGGCGACATCTTATCATGCGCCTGTTCGCGCAGTTCCTGGAGAAGGATTGAATATTCCGATTTACCTCTTGGGGTCCAGTGATTTCAGTGCACGTCTGGCAGGTCAGCTAGGATTGCCGTTTGCTTTTGCCAGCCACTTCTCGCCCGATTACACCCGGATTGCATTAGAGACGTATCGAAACAACTTCCAACCATCTGAAAGCTTGAAGGAGCCGCATGTGATTGTTGGTGTTAACGCTGTTGTTGCAGATACAGACGAGGAAGCAGCATGGCTGGGTACAACGATGCAGCAGCAATTCCTGAACATTATTCGCGGCACAACGGGATTGGTACAGCCCCCGGCAGAGATGGAAGGCAAATGGACAGATCGTGAGAAGGCTGGTGTTGAGCAGACGCTGAAGGCAGCTGTTAACGGTTCGCCAGAAACGGTACGTGGACAGCTGGAATCCTTCATTCGGCAGACGCAGGCAGATGAGCTGATTATTACGTCGATGATCTATGATCATAAGGCACGTCTGCATTCCTATGAGTTAATTGCACAATTGGCGGGAAAAGCTTAATCTTTATTTTTTAGCGTAAAAGCTGGCTTAATGGTAGGGTATAGCTACAAATTTACGGTTCGTCTCCCAGTGAGGCGAGCCGTTTTTGGATAGGGAGAATTTGCAAATGATTCGTGTGGGGCAGAAGACTCATTTTGGGGTAAAATGACTTTACCGGTTTAATTTGAAACGGTTAATCAGCACCATACGTATAAATCCAGAGTGTTATACATATGTTGGCTTGTACAAGGTATTTTTTTATTCGTGTGTATGGGCATTTATCTAGCTTTATAGTTAAGTTTTGATTAAGGGTCATAAGAGAGGACGACACGCCTATGGAGCAACCTGAGCAACCCCGCGTTTGGCCGGAGCGGTTCAAGCGATTTTTTCTTAACAACAAGTTTGTCCTATTTCTGCTGATTCTGCTGTTGGTGGGACTGAACGTGATGGTTCTGACCAAAGTATCCTTTGTTCTTCATCCGCTCGCAGTACTCATCAAAACCATTGTGCTACCTATTATCCTGTCAGGCATACTCTATTATCTGCTGAATCCGATTGTGGATGTGATGGAAAGATGGAAAATCAAGCGTGGCTGGTCCATTCTGATCCTGTATCTTGCGATTGGAGGCATTCTGACCGTTGTAGTGCTGGCAGTCATTCCGGTTGTACGGAACCAGATTATGGGGCTGATCGAAAATTTCCCAACATACAGCGAGACGGTAAAACAGCAGTTTGAGGAACTCACGGGCAGCCAACTGTTCGGTCAGTTCCAGGAGACGGTGAATCTGAATTCGCAGGACTGGTGGGGAACAATCTCCCAAAAGGCTACTGAAATTCTGAACTCGACCTGGACCAAATTGGGCGGATTCCTCGGAGCTTTCACGGAGACCGTGCTGTCTATCGTAACGGTTCCGTTCATTCTGTTCTATCTGCTGAAAGACGGCAAGAAGCTGCCAGCGAAAATTCTGTCTTTCCTGCCGATCAAGAGCCGTACGGGCGCAATGCATGTGCTGGAAGACATCAATCACCAGATCAGTTCATTCATTCGTGGACAGATTATCGTCAGCTTCTGCATCGGTATTCTGCTCTATATCGGTTATATGGTCATTGGGCTGGATTATGCACTGATTCTTGCGATTATCGCATCGTTCACGAGTGTTGTTCCTTATCTGGGACCAGCAATTGCAATTACCCCTGCGTTGATCGTGGCCCTGGTTACTTCGCCGGTGATGCTGCTGAAGATGGTTGCCGTATGGACAATCGTGCAGTTAATCGAGGGTAAATTCATCTCACCACAGATCATGGGCAAAACGCTGAAGATTCATCCCATCACGATTATCTTTGTCATTCTGACTTCGGGTAATCTGTTTGGAGTCGTGGGTATTCTGCTCGCTGTTCCAGGATACGCGGTGCTGAAAGTATGTGTATCGCATATCTTCAACTGGTTCAAGGACAGATCCGGCCTGTATGATCCGAACAAAAACAATCTTTTATGACTAAAGTGGCAAGCTCCAATGGATAGTTAATCAGAAGATCTAGTCACTCTGTATCCTGTATAAAACGGTACCCTTACCAAGAAGAACCCCCGTCCATCGGCATACAGCCGAGAGGCGGGGGTTCTTCTGCATGAACAAGCTTGGCTGCTGCCTAGCTGTGTTTAATATGTTGGAGCGTTTGCAGGAAAATCTGCTCAATATGAGCATCATCCAGAGAGTAGTACACGGTCTTGCCTTCCTTGCGTCGCTTGACGATCCGCATGTTGCGGAGTGAACGCAGCTGGTGTGAAATGGCCGACTGTCCCATGTCGAGCAGAACCGTCAGGTCATGAACACATAATTCCTTCTGTAACAGCGCATCAATAATACGTAGACGTGTGGGGTCGCTGAATGCCTTGAACCAATCTGCCATCTCGGAAGACGTCTCCCGATCTATGAGTGAAGTGCGAATCGTCTGCACGTCGGCTTCAGTGCCTGAGCAGGCTGCATCACATTCGCTTGGTGCTTTAACCGGTTGTTCCATTTCCTATCACCGCCTATGTTAACAACTATAGCTCTATTATATCCAAAACCCGCCTAAAGCGAAATGATTACTATTAGCATAATCTGTATGAAAAATCAACAACGATTGTTGACACTCATGTTTAGGCGTGCATATAATAGGGTTAACCAAACATATGAATGAGTGCTCATATATTGAATGTAATTGAAATATAACATCGTTTTTGTACTGCAAAGGGGAGAATTCACATGGGAACCGGACAGGAACAGGTGAAAAGGGAACTGCTGCTTGAGGGACTGGATTGTGCGAACTGCGCTTTGAAGATTGAGAATGGCGTTAAAAAAATTAAAGGCATTAGCGAATGCTCTGTCAATTTTGTTGCCAAAACATTATCGCTACACACCACTTCCGATATGGATGAACAGGTAGTGGAAGAAGCAAAGCGCAAAGTGCTTCGGCTGGAGCCGCATATTCGCATTTCGGAAAAAGGAAAACACGTGAACGGACATGTGCACACCCATACAGGGAGTGCAGCTGGTGCGCATAATCACAGTCATGACCATACCGGACATGATCATGGACATTCACATTCATATGGCAAACACTCGCATACTCATGATCACTCAGATTCAGAGGAACACACACATGGTCATGTGCATGAGCATGGAAGTCATGCTGGACATGATCACAGCCATACACATGATGATGCCCATGCAGGCCATTCGCATGAACATGGTGCAGGACAGACAAAAGTATTACTTGCTCGTCTTGCTGCAGGTTCTGTGCTGCTCGCAGCCGCAATCTGGTCGCCGCTGGAGGGCTGGGCGCAATTTGCTCTCTATGCACTCGCTTATCTGATTGCCGGGGGAGATATTGTGCTCCAGGCGTCCAAAAACATCATCCGCGGCCAGGTGTTCGATGAATACTTCCTGATGTCCGTCGCTACCTTGGGTGCCTTTGCGATTGGAGAGTATCCGGAAGGGGTAGCGGTTATGCTCTTTTATCAGCTCGGGGAGCTGTTTCAGGGTATGGCTGTTAATCGGTCACGCAAGTCGATTCAGTCACTGATGGACATTCGCCCGGATTACGCCAATATCCTGACGGGTTCGGGTGACGAAACCCAACGTGTATCTCCGGAAGACGTACGGATTGGTGATCGTATTGTCGTGAAAGCAGGAGAGCGAGTACCGCTGGATGGTATCGTTAGAGCTGGCCGCTCCATGGTGGACACTTCTGCTCTGACAGGTGAATCGGTACCTCGTGAGCTGGAGCCCGGAAATGATGTACTGAGTGGATTTGTGAACAAGAATGGTATGTTGACGATTGAAGTGACCAAAACGTTTGGTGAATCAACGGTATCCAAAATTTTGGACCTGGTGCAGAACGCAAGCAGCCGAAAAGCGAAAACAGAACATTTTATTAGTAAATTCGCCCGTTATTACACACCGGTTGTTGTTATCCTTGCAGCCGTGATTGCATTTGTTCCGCCGTTGATACTTAGTGGTGCAACATTTGCTGACTGGATCTATCGCGCATTGGTCTTCCTGGTTATCTCATGTCCTTGTGCGCTGGTCGTCTCGATTCCACTTGGGTTCTTCGGTGGCATCGGAGCGGCTTCCCGTAACGGTATTCTCATCAAAGGCAGTAACTACCTTGAAGCGTTGAACGATGTGAAAGTCGTTGTTTTTGATAAAACGGGTACACTAACCAAAGGTGTATTTAAAGTAACAGCCATTCGTCCCGAAGGTGGACGTACGGAAGAAGAACTGATGGAGCTTGCAGCCATTGCCGAAGCAAATTCCAATCATCCGATTGCCGAATCCATTCGCGCAGCTTGGGCCAAGGCCATTCCCACGCAAGGTGTGGAAGGTTATGACGAAGTTGCCGGACACGGGATCAAGGTGAGTGTGGATGGTCGGGAAGTGCTGGCAGGCAACGCCAAATTAATGAAGCAGGCGGGTATATCCTATACCACACCAGATACGGCTGGAACGATTGTCCACGTGGCTGAAGCTGGCACGTATGTTGGTCATCTGATCATTGCCGATGAAGTGAAGGATGATGCAGCCGCTGCTATTCAGGCACTGAAGAAACTCGGCATCCGCAAAACGGTCATGCTGACAGGTGATGCCAAAGCCGTAGGTGAAGCGGTTGGCCGCGAGCTGGGTGTGGATGAGGTCTACGCTGAATTGTTGCCACAGGATAAAGTCGAGCGATTGGAACAACTAGAAGCTGCCAAATCTCCGAAGGAGAAAATGGTGTTTGTCGGTGACGGCATCAACGATACACCTGTACTGGCGCGCGCCGATGTGGGCGTGGCCATGGGTGGACTTGGTTCAGATGCTGCGATTGAAGCGGCAGATGTGGTCATCATGACCGATGAACCGTCGAAACTAGCGAGTGCAATCCGCATTGCTAAGCGTACACGAAGGATTGTATGGCAAAATATCGCGTTTGCTTTGGGGGTTAAAGCGATTTTCCTGCTACTCGGTGTGTTCGGCATAGCTACCATGTGGGAAGCGGTATTCTCCGATGTGGGTGTCACAGTGCTGGCTGTACTGAACGCCATGCGTGTACTTCGAGTGAAGAATATCTAAGTTTACGAAACGATCCAGGCGGCTCTTCGTATATACGTAGAGCCGTTTTTATATTTTTATGTAGATAAGTCTAACCAGACATGTACACGAGAACGGAGAGGACAGAAATAACCTGAAGAAGCGAAGCTGGTTATTCTGTCATCGGAGTGTCAGTGTAAGCAGGTCTATGGAAGACAACAGTGAAGGGGAGAACGTTTTGACAGGAGCAATAGTTGGGATCATCATTGGAGTGTGTTATTTCATTCTGGGGTTCATGGTGTTCAAAAAACCACCGAAAATGATTAACGGGATATATGGGTATCGGACTCCGCGTGCAATGAGTAATCCCGAGTTGTGGGACGAAGCGCAAAGTTATAGCGCCAATCTGATGATGCAATTTGGTGTGATTATTACGATATTCGGCATTATCGGTTTCTGGCTTACAGATGTGCGAGCGTTGGTGCTGAGTCTGGTGGCTACAGGGTTCTATACGTTCAGACTGTTTACCAGAGTTGAAGGCCGGTTGAAGCAAATGCAGCGTGCTCAACAGCAACAGAATGAGCAGAACGTTTAAGATAATTTGAATGAATAGTGTACAGAGGAAGACCTGCGTGTGAAGCGGGTCTTTTTTTGTTGAGATAGAAAATTGTAAGAGGATGTTAACTTGCTAAGGCTTCATACCTGAAATCTAACGTTGACGTTAACGTTAATATTATATATAATTATGTACATAACATTATAGACATATGGAAGAGGTGAGGGAAATGAGTTTATATAAAATCGACGACGTAGCCAAGGAATGCGGTTTGACCAAGCGAACCATTCGGTATTATGAAGAGATTGGTGTCATGCCTTCACCTCAGCGGACAGATGGCGGTACACGGTTGTACACTCGGGAGGATATCGATTATCTGAAGAAGGTGGTTCGCGCCAAAGAGGTACTTGGATTCTCCCTTCAGGAGTTACATACCTATGTGGCAACGGCAGATGCCTTGAACGAACAACGTTTTGACTACCAGCAGACGACCGAAGTAAGAGAACGGATCGAGAAACTCACCGCGATGGAAACAACGCTGGATGGTCAGTTGCAACTGATTAAGCAGAAACTTCAGAGCATACATGCCGTACAGACTGAACTGGAAGAGCTGCGTGAACGCGTTCGGAGCGGTATTCAGAGGTTACAGGCTCATGATCCGCAGGGTGATGAAGACGGCTAACCGAATTAACATCTAATGTTTAATAACAAAACTGTATACACATAATCGCTACATGGAGTGAGCACCATAGTACCTGTGGCGATCCTGTACAAACACCGGATGTTTCGGTGTCATTTGTGCCGTTTTGTTACCTCTATTCATGAAAATGAACGCGATATTTTCATCGTTTTCACTGCTATTTTCAAATAAAAAGTTTCACCACATAAATTATTCACAGGAGGAATTACGTATGAAAAGAGAGCCATCATTACCGGACGAATTGCCGTCATCACGTGGGGGCTTACTGTCTCAACCGCGAGCGGTATGGGCGGTTGCCTTTGCATGTATCATATCCTTTATGGGTCTGGGTCTGGTTGACCCGATTCTGCCCGCAATTGCAGATCAGCTGCATGCATCGAAAAGCCAGGTGTCACTGCTATTTACCAGTTATAACGCTGTAACCGGGGTAGCGATGTTGATTACAGGGGTCGTATCCAGCCGGATTGGTGTGAAGTGGACGCTGCTTAGCGGTATATTGCTGATTATTATCTTCTCGTTCCTTGGCGGTACCTCAGACACGGTAGGTGCACTGGTTGGTTACCGTGGCGGTTGGGGACTTGGTAATGCCTTGTTCATCGCAACGGCATTATCTGCAATCGTTGGACTGTCCACATCGGGGACAGCCAAAGCGATTATTTTGTACGAAGCAGCACTTGGTCTCGGGATTGCGGTTGGTCCGCTGCTTGGTGGTGAGCTGGGTTCCATCTCTTGGCGTGGCCCGTTCTATGGGGTGGCTGTCCTGATGGCGATTGCCTTTCTAAGCGTTACATTTATGCTGCCCAAAATGGCTAAACCGAAAACACGCAGCTCTTTGTCCGATCCGTTCAAAGCATTAAGTTATCCTTCATTGAAAACATTGGCGATTACCGCCTTCCTGTATAACTTTGGTTTCTTTACCTTGATGGCTTATTCGCCATATGTCATGAATCTGGATGAGCACGGCTTGGGTTATGTATTCTTTGGCTGGGGACTGATGCTGGCAATTACGTCGGTATTCGTCGCACCAAGACTGCAACGCCGATTCGGTTCGGTGCCGTCCATGAGTGTCATGCTTACATTGTTCGCGATTGATCTGGTTGTTATGGCAGTCGGTACTGTGATGGGTTCACCAACTACGGTTATTGTGGCCGTCATTGTAGCAGGGATCTTCCTTGGGATTAACAATACGTTGATTACAACGGCTGTTATGGAAGCTGCACCTGTGGAGCGTTCTGTTGCTTCTGCTGCATACAGCTTTGTTCGTTTCCTGGGTGGTGCACTTGCTCCATGGCTTGCAGGTAAATTGTCCGAGTGGTTCCTGCCGGAAACGCCGTTTTATTTTGGCGCATTAATGGTTCTGATTGGTGTCGTGGTACTGCTGGTACGCCGTCATCATCTGCGGGATATCGATTCCGCCATTACATCTCATTAATTCACAGGAGGAATTGCAATGCTGAAACATATATTGGTTGCTGTTGATGGTTCGGATCATGCGCAGGTGATCCCGTTAATGAGATCTGCCGTGTGGCGCGTGAACGAGATTGTGGAATGATTGTGATGGGTACAGGTGGGAAAGGCATGCTCGCAGAGATGATCGTGGGCAGTGTCAGCCATGGCGTGTTAAAACATGCAGAGTGCCCCGTCCTGACGGTTAAATAGGTTGTGAAATCCTTTATAATGCAATAGCTCAAGATCGCGACAATGGCTCATCAGGTACGTTACAAGCTATGATTGCCGAATATCGTAGTGGGTTGATGGCACGGAAATAGTGTATAAATAGATTAAGTTCAATAGGCTCGAAAAGGATGGAGGATGCAGCATATGAAAAAACAACATCTGTTTATCGGGGGCAAACCGACCGAATCCGTAGATTATAAAATGCTTCAAGCACCATACTCCGGGGAAACGCTGGCAGAAGTCTCTTCGGCTTCAGCCGAGGAAGCGGAGGCTGCCGTTGCAGCTGCGGTTCAAGCTGGGAAGGCAATGCGCCAGATGCCTGCACATCAGCGTGCAGATATTCTGTACAAGTTGTCCTCCATGCTTGAAGAACGCAAGGAAGAAGCAGCGCGAATTATTGCGCTTGAAGCGGCAAAGCCAATTACGGCAGCACTGGCCGAGGTTGACCGGACGGTGGAAACGTATCGTTTTGCCGCCGAAGAAGCCAAGCGGCTGACCGGAGAGACGGTTCCGATGGATGCAGCCAAAGGTGGAGAAGGGCGCATCGGATATACGATGCGGCAACCTCTAGGTGTCATCGGTGCGATTACACCGTTTAATTTTCCAATGAACCTGGTAGCCCACAAGGTAGGTCCAGCGCTGGCAGCAGGCAATACGATTGTTCTCAAACCTGCGGAGCAGACGCCTCTGTCTTCCTATTACATCGCTAATCTGCTTCAGGAAGCCGGGTTGCCGGATGGTGTACTGAACGTGGTGAGCGGTGATGGCAAAACGATTGGTGATGTTCTTGTTGAGCACCCCCGTGTTGCTCATATTACGTTTACAGGCAGTCCAGCGGTAGGGACGAGCATTCGTAGCAAAGCAGGACTCAAACGCGTGACATTGGAGCTAGGGTCGAATGCAGCGGTGATCGTGGATAAGGACGCAGATCTGGACAAAGTGCTTCCTCGATGTGTGACCGGAGCTTTCACCTATCAGGGACAGGTATGTATCTCGCTACAGCGAATCTACGTACATCGTGATATCACGGAAGAATTCATCCGGCGTTTCGCTGAAGCGGCTAAACAAGTGGTGGTCGGAGACCCGCTGAGCCCGGATACGGTGGTCTCTGCGCTGATTACTTCCAAGGATGTACAGCGTACACTCGATTGGATTGAAGAAGCCAAACAGGCAGGAGCTGAGGTGGTAGCAGGCGGTCAAGCTGAAGGAGGCATTCTGCGTCCAACGGTACTGATTAACGTTCCGCGTGATGCCAAGGTATCCTGTCAGGAAGTGTTTGCACCCATCGTTGTGATCAATACGGTAGATTCCGTTGAAGAGGGTATTGAACATGTTAACGATTCGATATACGGGCTTCAGGCAGGCGTATTTACAAACGATATTCATACCGCCCTCCATGCTGTCGATCAGATCGAAGCAGGCGGAGTTATGATTAACGATATTCCGACGTTCCGAGTGGATCACATGCCCTATGGCGGGGTGAAACAAAGTGGGATTGGGCGTGAAGGTGTAAAATATGCTGTAGAGGAAATGACGGAATTGAAGTTTGTTATGTTTAACAAAGGGTGATTTTCTTCCATTCTTTTACTCAATATACCGTATGCCAATGAAAACATAACCACACACCTCCTGTGCCAGAATAATGGCACAGGTTTTTTTATATGAAGATCATGGAAAAAGTTTCAAAAATACATGCGGATTCTTCACTGACTGCGGGTTCACATCTGATGAGACGGGTATAACATAGTTAACATACCGCAACATAACTGACTAAACGCCGTTCATATCACCGAAGCATGATGTACCCATCCAGAGCACGAGCGGAATGAAGCGGTACAGCATTGCCGAAAGTCTTATATTCTCTCACTATTCAAATAAAATGCAGTATGAATTAAGCCTGAACTCTGGAGTTGCAGGACAGGCAGGAGGTGTATTCAAATGGCGTATTCCATGGTGGACGTATCGGGAATGTCAGGCGTAAGTCTGAACGAACTGAGCCAGTATGCAGAGACAGGTCTTCTGAATCCGGCCTTTGGGGATGTAGATGAGGACATCTATTATGAAAAGCAGGAATTGCTAAGACTCCAGCAAATCCTTTTCTGTAAGGAAGTGGGTATGAAGGAGAATGAGATTGCCCCGATGCTCCGGGATAATCCCCAGGATGTCATACGCATCATGAAGCAGCATCGGATTGACATGCTGGAGAAGGCACTCCGTCTGCATGGATTGATTCAGACACTGGACAAAACGATCTCTCATTTGCAAGGTGAACAGGAACTTGATGAACATGAGCTGTATATCGGTTTTGTAAATAAGGGACGTCACCAGTTGCTGAATGAATCGGGTTCTGACCCTGTAGTCACTAATGATATGAACCATGTGCAGACAGACGGTACTCAGAGGTCTGACATCCAATCTTCCAATACATCCACATTGCCTGAAAATCAGGAGTTGAAGTCAAAAGAAGATTATCTGGATTCCCAGGCGAGAATTGACCAGGTTCATCTGGACTTGCAACAGGCCATTGAGGATGGATTGGAACCCGGTAGTGCAAAAGTACAAGGGATTATTGGCAGGCATCTTGAATGGATTAAAGGTTATTATACACCCACCGCTGAGATCTATCGGGATTTAGCCAATCTGTATGTAGAGCATAAAAATTTCCGTCAGATGTATGATGGTTACCACCCGAGGCTGGCTGAATTCCTGCGGGATGGGATGATGATTAAAGCGGAACATGATTTATCCTAGATGCATAAAGTAACATGGGCGAGCAAGAACATGGGTGTGAATCATAATGGATAACAAAGAGCGCAGACCTCTGAGAGGACTGCGCTCTTTGTTATTACGGGTTCTTCATCATTGTGTATGATGAGACTCCGATCACCTTATTCATCATTTCCTAAAGGGGTATGGTTGCCTCCAACTGCTCTGTGAGCAGGCTTACGGCTTTCTCCAGGAAGACGCGGTCTTCGTCGTCAAAACGATTTTTGATCGGGCTGTCGATATCCAGCACCCCGTACAGTTCGCCGTTTTTGATAATCGGTACGACAATCTCACTGTTCGATGCTGCATCACAGGCAATGTGGCCTGGGAAGGCATGAACATCATCAACGACCAGGGTACGTTTTTCCGCAGCAGATGTGCCGCATACACCACGTCCCAATGGAATTCGGATACAGGCAGGCAGTCCTTGGAATGGCCCGAGGACCAGTTCTTTTCCATCATACAGATAGAAGCCGACCCAATTGGTGTCGGTCATAAATACATTGAGCAGCGCAGCAGCGTTCGCCAGATTGGCAATCGCACTAGGTTCATCGCGGATCAGAGCACTTAACTGTCCCAGGACGGCGGTGTGCTGCTCACTTCGTGTTCCTTCATAGGAAACAGCTTGAAACATGGTAAATCACCCTCCCGAGCAAAATGGTACTTATTTTCAAGATAGTGCAGAGGATGCGGTTAGTCAAGCGGAGGATTTCGGAAAGGGAAGGGAATACCTGAAGAATCCTCCTGTTTCTCAGCTTCTTGCGCGGGGTAATTACTTAGCAACCACGGAGGGCTATAACCCGGGAAGGAGCTTGGCTTATGCATGCAGAGGTACAGAATCTTTTTGTACGGATTCATCTACTATATTTCGCGCAAAATCAGGATTTGAACGTTAGCGAGGCACTGCCCCTATTGGAAGAACGGGGATATCGCGTTGGAGAGCGGGAGATCAAGCAGGAGCTTGAACACCTGACACAGGAGAATTTCCTGACCGCCCACGGGGACCAATGGAGCCTAACCGGGACTGGCATCGAAGAATTCAAGGAAATCACGGCTGTGTTTGGCCGGGTTAGCGATGAATTACTGGGGAAGGGCAAGAAAACGTCCAAAGCTTAAAATTCATTTGGACAAGCCATGATTCCATAATTCACTCAAACTTGAATGGATCCATACGTACAACAAGACCGGGAGCGACATTGGCCCGGTTTTTTGACGTGTGTCCATGACTGAACAGTTGCCATTCAGCGCAGGTTATGATTAGATGACTAGTGAATATTATGGTCTGCGGAGATAGATCGGATCGGAGTGTCTTTATATGTATAAATGCAAAGGAAGAATTCCCGAAATGGAGACTGCGCGGCTTCGTCTGCGTAAAATGCGTCGCCGGGATGCGGCCCAGATGTTCGCATGCTGGTCAGATCGCGAGGTGACCCGTTACATGAATCTTGCACCCATGATTGGGACAAGCGAAGCGGCAGACATGATTGGACTGCTCAACCAAATGGCAGGGGAAGAGGATGCGATCCGATGGGGGATCGAACTCAAAGAAACAGGCAAGCTCATCGGCAGCTGTGGCTTCAATACATGGCAGCTTGAAGGCGCATTCCGGGGTGAGATCGGTTATGAGCTGGGACGTGATTATTGGCGCCACGGTTATATGACGGAGGCTTTCTCGGCATTGCTGCCTTTTGGATATGAGACCATGGGACTTAATCGGATTGAAGCGCTGGTTGATCCGCGTAATCTGGCTTCCGGCGAGTTCCTGACAAACCGCGGCTTCACACGAGAAGGGCTGCTGCGACAGGTGCAACATACGTCGACCGGATATAAGGATATGGTGATGTATTCCATGTTGTATGATGAGTTCCTTCGCAAGAAAGGTAAATAAAAGAGACAATATATAATTGCTTTTGAATTTACACGTAAACGAAGAAACAGAACAAAGCTGGAGAAGCGAAGCGATCGCCTTTAAAGCTTTCTGAAAGAAAGCTACATCGGAAGCATACGCTATCACCGGATTTCTCCTTTAGAGAGGAGAAGAAAAAATCTGGGGATAACAGCGATCGGAAGCTTGTTCTGGTTCGTAGTAGATGTGTAATTTAACGTACCAATTATATAGAGAACAAAGAGAGAAGGGTTTGTGTGAATGCAACTGGAGGTTTGAAGCGCAGTTTCATTTTAACCGGGCTGTTGCTCGCGACATTTCTGTCAGCGATTGAAGGCACCGTAATTGGTCCAGCAGGACCGACCATTGTAAGTGAGCTGGGGAGTGTACAGCTGCTGAGCTGGATTTTCACCGCATACCTGTTAACGATGGCTGTGAGTACGCCCATTTTCGGCAAAATCAGTGACTTGTATGGACGAAAGCCTGTATTTCTGATTGGCTGTGCCTTATTTTTACTGGGTTCACTCTTGTGCTGTCTGTCGCAGAACATGGAGCAATTAATTATTTTTCGTGCCATTCAAGGGATCGGTGCGGGTGCGGTAGTTCCTGTTACATTTACGATTATTGGGGACATCTACGCCATTGAAGAACGTGGCAAAATCCAGGGTTGGATTAGCTCCGTGTGGGGTATTTCCTCTCTGGCTGGACCGCTGCTTGGCGGTTATTTTGTTGATAATCTCGGCTGGCAGTGGATCTTTGGTTTTAATGTGCCGTTTGGTCTGCTTGCGATGTGGTTTGTATTTCGTTATCTGAAGGAAGATATCTCTCCGCGTACGGCCAAAATTGATTATGTCGGTGCACTGACCTTCACGGTGGGTATTACCGCGTTGTTGTTCGTCCTGTCGGCGGGTGGGCAGTATTATGCCTGGAGTTCTCCGTTGATTGTTGTGCTGAGTGTGGTCGCCGCTCTGTTTATCATTTTATTTTTCGTGGTGGAAAAAAGAGCTCAGGCCCCAATGGTTCCACTACATTTGTTCCGAATTCGGGACATCCGTGTGGCGAATATCGCCGGACTGCTGACCAGTACTTTGATGATCGGCCTGACCAGTTATTTGCCGCTCTGGGTGCAGGGGGTTCGGGGAGGTAATGCGACGGAATCCGGGCTGCTGCTCGCGCCGATGTCGGTGGGTTGGCTCATTGGTAGTGTGATGGCAGGCCGTCTGTTAATGAAAATTGGATCACGTATGACCGCATTGATTGGGTTAACTGGTATTGCGATTGGATCGGGTGGACTCTTTCTGGTGGGCGGGACATCTCCGCAGGTTGTGCTATTTATATTGACCTTTATATATGGTCTCGGCTTCGGATTTGCGTTTACGATCTTCACCATTATTGCGCAGTCTTCTGTAGGGTATAAGGAGCGTGGCTCCTCTACCGCACTGCATACGTTCATGCGTACATTGGGACAGACGATTGGTGCAGCGGCTTTTGGTACCTGGTTGAACTACCGCATCTCCACGTTATCCAGTGAACAGAATCTGGCTGAGGCTGGAATATCGGAGAATGATCTGAATGAACTGCTCGCACCACATACGGATGCAGCGCTATCGGATGATAAATGGGCATTGCTGCGTAACGTGCTGGAAGGAAGCCTGCATTCCCTGTTTGTCATTATGTTTGTCATTGCACTGGTCTCGTGGGTAACGACGCTTGCTCTACGCAAACGTTTAATTGTACCCGAAGATGCAGATGCTCCACCGCAGCCACAAGGCTCAAAGTAAAAGTGGATGTATACGAAAAACCGAATTCGCCGATGTCAGGCAAATCCGGTTTTTTTTGTTGGCACATGTGCAGTGGACTAGAGTGCATCTTCCAACTCAGGCAAGTGATATCTTATTTGACCTACTGCTCCTGTAAGGAACATGAGACACGTTATTTCCCGAAATCACCTGAAAACACGTTGTAAAAGGCTGTTTATTCAAAGATAGCGTGTGTCATAAAATGCTCCAAGTACTTCAAACCCCTGAATAAGACGTCACAGGTTCGTTAGCGCTCCCGCTTCATATCTGCTCCAGAACATTCAGTTACGTTATGGCTTTCGGCAGATTTGAGGATACGATCTAGCTGCTTGCTGATAAACGGTCTGCGGAATGTGCAAGCCTTCCCAAGAGTTCGGACAGCAATTCCTTGTCTTCCTCACTTAGTCCACTTACAGCCCGATCAATCTTCAACGCATAGCCTGGATAGATGTCATCCATGGTGCGCTGTCCTTCTTCGGTCAATTCCACAAAGATGATACGTCTGTCTTGCGGACAATGTTTGCGGTGTAACAATCCTTTTTGCTCCAGCTTATCGATCACATAGGTCACATTACCACTTTGCAGCAGAAGTTGTGCGCCAACCTGTTGAATCGGCTGAGCTCCTTTCATATATAACACTTCGAGCACCCCGTATGCGGTGGGGTTGAAGCCATGCACTTTGCTTCCGGATACAGCGTGTTCATTCACGCTCTTGAATGTCTGGGCCAAGGTGCGGTACAGATGAAGTGAACGTTCGGTTCCGATTTCTTGTAATTCCAGCATGCTGATCCCGCCTTTTCAGATTAGTTTTATAAGTTGAAATGATGAAGAGGGGTCCTCTCCGTTATGCTGTTCATGTAAAAGAGTATTTCAACTTATATAAGTTGGTTAGTTATGTTTGACGATTCAGGTTGTCGCCATGGTTTAATTGTAAGCTTCTATTTCTACGAAAAACATGCGATATGTCACAAGATTTGCATTTTTAGCATTTAAAATTTGATCATTCATCATGCTGAAAAATCATCCTTCAGATGTCGCTTTTTCTCCGCCTCTGGCAGGAGGTCGAGTCAAGGGCTGCTCTATATAATGAGTTCATACTATGAATTGGGAGATAATGGAGGAGAAGAAGGATGACAAGTGATTTAACGTTTGAAGGACAACGACCACTGAAGAATAACCGATCTTTTGTAACATTGATGGTGGCACAGGCCATTTCCAATCTGGGGGATTGGCTGCATCTGCTCGCAATACTGACCCTCGTGGGTATCCGCTGGAATGCAACGCCATGGGAGATTACATTTGTCACACTTTCCGCAGCAATACCCATTCTGTTAACAGGGCCATTCGCAGGCACGCTTGCAGATCGCCTGAACCGAAAATGGCTGATGATTGTAGCCGATGGTGCACGGATCATCATCGTGGGTGCGTTAATTTTTGCTGACCAGATCTGGCACATCTACATACTGCTGGTCCTCAAATCCCTGTTCGATGTCATGTTCTCTCCGGCCAAAAACGGAAAGCTGAAGGAGATTGTACCTCACGAACAACTTGCGCAAGCTGTATCCATCAGCTCGATCATTGAACAGATGTCCAAAATTATTGGTCCAGCGCTTGGTGGACTGCTGGTAGCCGCTTTTGGCATCACCTGGTGTTTTGTTATCGATTCAGCGTCTTTTTTGATCTCCGGCATCATTTTATTGTGGATTCCTGGAACTCGGGTGATCCAATCTGCAATTCATAACGTAACAGAAGTAGAGGAAGAGACAGCTGGGGGTGTTCGTAACCGCTCAAAAGGCTCTTTTTGGAAGGAAACACAGGAGGGCATTCGCATGCTCGCATCTCTCCCTCACGTAGGAACGTCTCTGATTTTGCTTGCTTCAGCCATACTTTTTCTGCAATTTGCCGATTCACAGACTGTGGTGTTATTCAGACAACTTCCCGGAATTTCAAGTGATCTACTGGGATGGTGCGTGGCAGCAAGTGGTGTAGGTACATTAATTGCAGCGATGAGTGTACGGAAGTGGAAGCATGCAGGGCATATTTTGAAAATGGGTCTGGGTACCATACTCATGGGTCTGGTTATCGGCGGAGCCGGAGTTATTGTTGGGGTTTGGCCGCACGCCGGGCTAGGTGCCAATCTGTTGTTAGTATCCCTCTTTGCCCTGGCAGGTGTCGGAATTGGGTTTGCGATTGTACCCTTTCAGATCCTGTTGCAGGAACAGACACCTGAGGCGATGACAGGCAGGGTATTTGGAACGGTAGGCAGCGTGATGACTGCCAGTAATATTATGGGCCCGGTGGTAGGCGGATTTATGGTCACCTCATTTGGTGTAGTGCCGGCTTTTGTCTGTTCAGGCATTTTGATGACCCTGCTTGGTTTGATTTATTTGATGAAACATAATGGGGAAAAAGCCGATCTGAATGGTTCCATTGCAGCCAAAACAATGATTGCAGGCGACTAAAAACAGGCCGGATCTGCTCAGGTTAGAACAGTTGAAATGAAGGTTTGAATTTACTTCAAATTTTAAGTTTTTGATTAAAAAGCGTTTGAGTAAACGCCTTCACGTTTAATGAGGAACAGGCAGAAATCCCTGTATTCTAATTATTCCTAGGGGAAAACTCATATGCCTTGTCCCACCAACGCATTTGCGGAAAGGGGGTGAAGCAACTTGAATGTAAAGTTACCAAAATCGATTGTACGTCTGGGAAGCATACCACTGGTTATACTCGCCGGGACTTTGATGCTGGGGTTTGGAACGTCACAAGTGTATGCGGATGATGCTCAGGTATCTTCGGATAAACCGTCCAGCGGATTGTCGCTGAATTTGTTTTCACGTGATTCGGATGGCGGGTTGAACCTGACTCCGTCGGTATCGGTATCCACACCACTACTGAATGTTGAAGTTCCGTCGATCAAAGCGAATGAATCGACAGGTAAGCTGAGTGTATCTGAGCTGAAAGTAGATACACCGCTTGGATCGGCCGGAACATCAGAGATTGGGATTGATGCGAAGAAGGGAACCGTCGAACTGCCGTCTGTACAGGCGGATACACCGGTGATCAAAGCCGATGTATCAAGCAGTCAGGTGAACCTCAACGAAGGTACTGCTTCCTTGCCTGGTGTTACCGCAGAGGTACCCGAGGTGATCAAGGCAGAGACGTCTGCTGTGAAAACAGACCTTCGGCAGGGCAAGGTTGAATTACCTTCGGTTAAGGTGGATGTGCCTGAGGTTACTTCCATCAATATCTCTTCATCCCGAGTGGATCTGAGTAAGAGAAATGTCCAGCTTCCTTCTGTGAGAGAAGAAGTTCCAGTTGTAGACGTGTCCGCTGAACTCAATCCTGATCAGGAAAAGGTGGATATTCCAAGTGTGAAGCCGGAACCGCCTGTAGTCACTCCGGAAAAGCCGACGGTTGTCAAAACACCGAATGTTGAAACTTCCAATACGAGTGCACTTGCAGATCCTGTTTCACCACAGAACAACGAGGAAGGACAGGACGCAGTACAGGTTACGGGCAAAGTGGTGGAGGTCACCACGGAACCAGAAGTAAGTCCAGAACAACCTGCTGTCCCGCAGGCATTGCCTGTGGAAGGAACTGATCTGACGCAGGATTCCGATGTTAATGCAGGTTTGCCAGATAACGAGTTATTCCTCGTAGATCAGACATCTGCTGAACCAGCTGTCACTGAACAAGTGCAGAGTAACCAGAAAGTCGATCAGAAACAAGATGATGCTGATGCAACATCATCTCCATTGCAGCCTCGCACAGAACGACCAACCAGTTGGTCTTTTGCAGCAACTTCTCCCGGAGCAGCTAATGCTTCCGCAGGGACAAGCTCCGGTTCGTCGGGTGTAACTGGAGGTGGAGCAACCGCTCCAGCCGCTGCACTTCCGGGAGCAGCAACGGGTCTGGTTACGCCAGATTACGATTATGCCTTCCGAATGGAGCGGCTCGATGGATTCAGTCAATGGTCACAGGCACCGCCTGGGCGGCCGCCGCAATATACCTCTTTCTCTTAGGCAACAATGGCGTTAATTCAACCAAAATTGAGAAGGAGTGTATATCATCATGAAAAAAGTGAATCGTTGGGTAAAATTGTCGGTATTGTCGGGTACGTTGGTGGCTGGATTGCTGGGGGCTTCGCAGGCAACTTACGCAGATAGCTATAGCAATAACAGCAGTGGTAATCTGGATCTAAATGCAGGTTTGCGCCTGGAGCTGGGATCTCTTCTGTCAGGACACCGTGACACAGGTCACGAGAACTATGGTAGTTACGGAGGTTCATCCAGTGCAACTGGAGCATTGAATCTGGATCTTGGCCTTAACGCCGGCTTATCTTCCGAGAGTATGAACCGTTACAATGATCGTTCTTCCGACCACACAGTTGAGCGTAGTAATTCTGGCAAGCTGGGCCTTGGCCTGAATGCCAATGTGTTGGGAGAAGGTACAACGATGAGCGACTATTCACGAGGCGGCGATGATCGGAACGTAAACAGCAGCTATGAGAGTGAAAGTCGTGGAGCGCTGGGTCTCGGTCTGAACGTAAATGCCGAAGGGGAGAGTGCAACGATGGCTCAATCCGAACGCACTAACAGCGTGAAAGACGGTGAGCGTAACACGAACAGTAGCTACGTGAGCGAAAGCCGCGGCGCACTGGATCTGGGTCTGAACGTAAATGCCGAAGGGGAGAGTGCAACGATGGCTCAATCCGAACGCACTAACAGCGTTAATGATCGTGAGCGTACCGTGAACAGCAACTACGCAAACGAAAGCCGTGGCGCATTGGATCTGGGTCTGAACGCGAAAGCCGAAGGAGAGAGTGCAACGATGGCTCAATCCGAACGCAACAACAGCGTGAAAGACAGCGAGCGTACTGTGAACAGCAACTACGCAAACGAAAGCCGTGGCGCATTGGATCTGGGTCTGAACGCGAAAGCCGAAGGAAAGAGTGCAACAATGGCTCAATCCGAACGTACTAACAGCGTGAAAGACAGTGAGCGTAACGTGAACAGTAGCTACGCGAGCGAAAGTCGTGGCGCACTGGATCTGGGTCTGAACGTGAATGCCGAAGGAGAGAGTGCAACGATGGCTCAATCTGAACGCACTAACAGCGTGAAAGACAGCGAGCGTACCGTGAACAGTAGCTACGCGAGCGAAAGTCGTGGCGCACTGGATCTGGGTCTGAACGTGAATGCCGAAGGAGAGAGAGCAACAATGGCTCAATCCGAACGCACTAACAGCGTGAAAGACGGTGAACGTAACGTGAACAGTAGCTACGCGAGCGAAAGCCGCGGCGCACTGGATCTGGGTCTGAACGCGAAGGCCGAAGGAGAGAGTGCAACAATGGCTCAATCCGAACGCAATAACAGCGTTAAAGACAGCGAGCGTAACGTAAACAGCAGCTATGCGAGCGAAAGCCGTGGCGCACTGGATCTAGATCTGAACGTGGATGCGGATGCAGAGAGTGAAACTACATCTGTGGTGGAGACAAATCGGTAATATGAGATTTTCACTGTAATATGAAGAAGCAGGGACTCCGGAACCCCTGCTTCTTTTTTGCATTTCACAATTAGAAATAATATGCAAATGGATAAAAGTTTTAGTATAATTGTTATAACAGTTGAATAGTATAACTAAGGGGGAGTAATGAATGAATAGGGTGAGTGAGATGGAACGAAAAGTAACGAAATTCGGTAATAGCCTTGGATTAACAATGACAGATGCATTCAAACAAGTTGGTCTTGAGCAAGGCGATATGGTTCAAATCGAGGTAAATCAGTCCAACGGGGAGATTATTATTAAAAAGTCTGCAAAAGTAAATTTGCCTAACGGAATCAGTAGTGATTTTATGGATACATTGGCTGATGTGATGGGTGAATATGATCAAACCCTGAAAGGTCTCAAGGATAGATGAGCATGACCCGGTATTTGAGTATTCAAGAGGTTATTGCGATCAACGTCGCTATGATTAAGCGTTACAGTCCTGGAGAGCAGATTGGAGTTAAAGATTCTGGTCTGCTTGAATCTGCGGTTGTAAGAGCACAATCATCAGCTTTTGGTAATGAAGCCTACCCATCTATATATGAAAAATCTGCTGCGATCTTTCAATCTTTGGGTCAAAACCATCCTTTCCATAATGCTAATAAAAGAACGGCTTTTACCGCATTGGTAATCTTTCTACGTTATAACAATGTGTATCTTAAGATGGATCAAACTTTTGCTGAGGACTTTACTGTTGATATGGTGAACCACAAGTTCACATTTGAACAATTAGTCTCAATTATTCGTACATACTGTGTTACTGAAAATGAAGAATAATAAGCAAAGCAATAAATCATACATTACTATGATTTATTGCTTTGTTTATTTGCCATCTATATAGAAATGCTCAGAATGATCAAACAAACAGCCCACAACTCGATTACAATAAAACATAAAGAGTGAAATAAACGCCTGATCAGAACAGGGAGTGAATGATATGGGAACGGAATATAACAGTACAGCCGTACAGGAGTCCATATTGGACGTACATATTACAGAGGCAGGATACGAGCCGGGACAATCAACCATACGCAATATTCGAATGAATGTGGGGCGAGGAGAGCTGGTAGGTATTATCGGACCAAATGGTGCGGGCAAAAGTACCACAATCAAAACGCTGCTTGGTCTGCTGGAACATGCGAACTATGAAGTGACGATTGGGGGAGATGGTCGTTATGCCTATATTCCGGAGCAACCGGTTTTTTATGAATATATGACCCTATGGGAACATCTTGATCTGGCCGCAGCGGCGTATGAAATGGAGGAAGAAGCTTTTGTTGCCCGAGCGGAGGAACTGTTGGTTCGTTTCGGTATGGACCATGTTCGGAATGATCTTCCAGCCAGTTTCTCAAAGGGCATGCGCCAGAAAATGATGTTGATGATCGGATTTCTGTCTTCGCCGGATATCTATATTGTGGACGAGCCGTTCATCGGACTGGACCCTCGTGCAACCAAGGATTTTCTAAAATTACTTGATGATGAACGTTGCCGCGGCGCGGGTGTGCTTATGTCTACGCATGTACTGGATACCGCTGAACGAATCTGCGACCGGTTTATTCTGATTGCTTCGGGCAGATCTGCTGCCGAGGGAACATTGGATGAGATCCGTGAAGCCGCAGGATTGCCGGAAGCCTCTTTGTTTGACTGTTTTGATGTACTGACGTCTTAGATAGAGAGAGGGTGAGAGAGAATGGAGACTTCCCAGCGTTATACCCCACTTCGTTTATACAGACGAAGACGCAAAGAACATTTCAGGGAACAGATGAAAAATCTCAGACTCGTCGTGGATTGGACCGTATGGGTATATTTGCTTGTTCCGGGTCTGCTCTATCTGTTTGGATGGTACACGAGTCTGTGGACCAAACCACTGCCTGCATGGGCGACAGGATTACCGCTCCCCGTACTGACTGGGCTGATTGACGTCGTTATGCTTACCGGTGGTGTGTTGATATTTGTGGAGGAAGCGGATGTATTGTTTCTGAAATCAAGGCCGTTGTGGATGCGCACGTTAATGAGGCAAGGACTCTACCGGTCCTGTCTGCAACATCTGGGCAAAATGATCCTGATTACAGCGCTGACTGCTCCCCTATGGTCCCGTGTCTATGAGATGTCGAATCTCCAGATTGCACTTATGGCTGTCTGGTTTGGTGCAGTAGCTTCATTCCAAGCCATAACACTACATATGACAAAGGTCCGACATACAGGATGGCGGCGCTGGATTCAGATGATCCCTCTCGTCATTGGCATGGGTTACATGACCATTCATGCGACATCATGGATGCATGGACAGACGTGGAAAATCAGTTTTGGAATCGTAATTATCATGCTTCTTCTAATTACAGTTGAACAGATGAGGCTGTTGATGAAGGGAACGTTTGAAGGGGATGTGCGGGAGGATCTGCGGAGCAGGCTGCAACTTACAGCTCTAATGTTAAGTCGGGCGGTGAGCAAGCCGAAAGCCCCACGAACACGATCCATCATCTTCCGCAAACCGCGTAAACTGTTACGCAATCGTTCTATCGCGAATCGGACAGCGGAGATTGCATTCAAGGCATTTTTCCGGAACTCGGCCACGATGAAATTGTATCTGCAGCTTGGAGGACTATCCATCGCAGCTGTTGCATTGCCACCTTTTCCGGTCAATATCATCGTGTGTGCGTTATTAATCATCATGTTGACGGTGATGTTTTATCGTTCATGGGATGTTTTTGCAACGTCGGACTATGTTCAGCTTATAACGTATGACTCGGATGCGCTGCATCTTGCGGGTTCAATGATGGTTCGGATGTTGTTCATCCCGATTGGTATTCTTATGGGATTCACGCTGGGATTGGCCTGGCTCGGCTGGATCGTCGGTATTCTGACAGCTGCAGGTGCGGTGGCTTTCGGACTCTGCGTCCTATCTATTGCCGGATGGGTTCGGCTGACCCGGGCCTAAAGGAATTCCTTTCTAAGTCAGAGCATATCGTACGCTATATCTGCCCATGCTATAGAAGAAGAACCTCATCTATGGATGATGAGAGATTAGCTGTAGCAAGGAGGAAGAGACGATGATGGATAATAGCGAACTACAGGTGCATTTTTCAGACGGTTCAGCGTTGAATGCCGCCAGGGCAACTTTGGAGGAATTGGGATATAAGCCATATCAGTCCGGCCCGCTGGAATTGTACATCCCTACAGATCGCCAAGATCCTCAGTCTGCCGTAGAGATTGTACAATCTCATGGAGGAAGTGCCGTATTTGCCGCGCAAACGGAAGAACTGGATCAGTTTCAGAATATATCAATTCCGGCTCATCTCGTGAATGAAGACTGGAATGAGGGTTATGCAAACGGAAACCAGGGAAGCCAGACGGAGCAAGGCAGACATAACTATAGCGATGACCCGACATACGATGATTCGGCTGATGGATTCTCAGGCAGTGTGAAAGCATAGAAGTATCACAAGCTAAGAGCAGTTCGAGCCAATTTTTTTAAAATGGAACAATGCCCAAAAACCCCGATCGTCCACAGATAGTGGATATCGGGGTTTTTGGCATCTGAGCTAATTCATAATACGGTTTAAGTGTGTAATACCTAGTAGTGAGAGTTCAAAAAGTTCGGTTTTCAGTACCGAGAAGATGGAATGAAGATAGAAATGGAGTAGCGGAGCGTAGGAAAACTACGTGAGCAAATAAAATGTTTCTGAAGGAATCATACTTCGTAAGCATCAACCTATTTCGGCTGAATTTCATATTCGATGCTGATGATGCCATTAGGCATGATTCGTAATCAAAAGCGGACTTTTTGAACAACCTCTATTATGATGTAACGTGTCTATATTCAGCCGCATGCATGCCAGCCGTATATCCCGTGGAGAAAGCAGCAGTGATATTATACCCTCCGGTGTAGCCGTGAATATCCAAAACTTCGCCGCAGAAGAATAGTCCAGGCAGCAGCTTGGATTCCATTGTTTTTGGGTATATCTCCTTTAAGTGGATTCCTCCCCCAGTAACAAAGGCTTCTTTGAGCGATCTCGTTCCGTCTGCACGGAAGGTAAAAGCTTTCATTAGCCCACACAAGTCGCTTAACATACCTTTGGGAAAATGGTGGAACGTAAGGTCATCGCTGATCTCTGCCCGTTTCATCATTAAGGGAATCATGCGTTCAGGAACCCATGTTTTTAAAATGTTTTTGACAGCCTTGCGGGATTCTTGTTCCAATACCTGTTGCACCTGTGCTTCCAATGCACCCAAGGACAGCTCTGGGAACAGATCAATGCTCATAATGACCTGTGGGTTTCCAGTCTTCATCTGAACCTTGCGGAGAAATTGGCTGCAACGCAGTGCGACGGGTCCGGATACTCCAAAATGCGTGAAGATCATATCCCCGCGATGGGAGATGACCGTTTTTCCTTTGGCATCCACTACGGATAGAGCGATATCCCTCAAAGACAAACCTTGCAGTTCTTTGGATTGAATCCAACTCTCCCCAGACACAATGGGCACTTCGGTTGGATATAACTCTGTAATGGTGTGACCCGCAGCCTCAGCCCAGGGATAACCGTCTCCGGTTGATCCGGTTTGGGGTACGGATTTGCCGCCGGTAGCGATGATGACAGAGCGCCCAAGAATGGTTTTACCTGATATCAATTTAACACCCTGTACCTGCTGACCGTTCTGAATAATTTCCTTGACCGGTTCTTTGGTGCGAATCTCAACGCCGAGGGAAACAATCTTTCCTACCAGCGCATCCACGACTGTTTTCGCTTTATCGGTTACAGGGAACATTCTGCCGTTGTCTTCTTCTTTCAGGGCAATTCCGAGATTTTCGAAGAAACGCATGATTCCCTGGTTGTCCAGATTCTGAAACGAACTATATAAAAAGCGTCCATTACCCGGAATATGTCGGATGAGTTCATCCGTTTCCTTGGCATTGGTTACATTGCATCGACCTCCGCCAGAGATGCCAAGTTTACGACCCAGTTGATCCCCTTTATCCAGCAGAAGCACGGAGGCTCCATGCTCGGCAGCAGCAACGCAAGCCATCAGGCCCGCAGATCCACCACCAATTACAATGACATCATACATATGTTATTACCCTCTTTTTTCATTGATTTTGTCTGTTTTACATAAACCGTGTCTACTCCTGGCTTTTTCTGAAATATAATGGAGTTATGAGTAGTTCTATTATGGAGTCTCAAGGGATATATTGTAATATACTGTCGCCTATGTTTTAATCAGAAATACATGAGGGAATGTGCAGGCAGAGGAGGAGATGGCATTGTGGTTGCGTTAAAGGACATTCTTTTACAAGTACTGCTGGCGGGGTCGGCGGTATACCTGATTCCCTTATTCCATCTGGGGCTCTCCAAGCGGGCTGTGGCCAAGCTGGAACATGCCGGAATGATGCAGACCGTTTTTGCTGTGACGAGTGTCGCGAGTATGCTATTGTGTTTGCTGTTCGCGCTTCACGGGAGTCCATTGGCTGTACCCATATCACTAAGCATCGTACCTGTAATACTTGTTATTTTGTATTGTAAGTCCGTTATAGGCTTAACGCTGTCCATACTACATATTCTCTTCTATTTCCTTTTTGCGCATTCCTATGATCTGTACGGATTTCTCCTTCATACGGGTATTCTTCTCTATCCTATTGTATGGTTGTCTGCCAAACGATTCAAGCATAATACACCTTCGCGCAAAATGACGATCCTCATCATCCTGATTACAATGGAACTGGTTGTAACGAGTTTGTTATGGATCGCATCCCTCCAGAATGAATCCACGTACTCTGCGACCTACATAATACTTACAGCACTTGGGTATACCACTGGAGCCATTGTTGCGGGTAGTCTGAGTCTGCTATGGCTGGAACGGATGAAGCACTATCGCGGGCTGGAGCAGCATCTCTCGGAAGTCCACCATCGATACATAGCCGAAACGGAGAAACTTCATCAGATTCTGAACGCAGTGCCTCTCTCCATTGCCACCGTAGATAAACAAGGCACAGTGATATTTGTCAATGAGATGATGGAGCAAACCGCAAGGGAGCAGCTACCATGTACGTCCACGCCTGATCTCATTGGACAGCCTGCCAGTCAATTTGTTGAACAAGGTCAGGCGGACAAGATGGATAAAAGCATTCGCAGAGCCATCGTTCATGGTGAGATTAGTGGGTTGACCGTTCGTTACGGTGCACACGTATTTCAGTCCCGAACCGTACCGATTTATGCCTTTTCAACAGAGTCTGCGAGTGAAGTTACAGGAGCCATGCTGATCATTCAGGATATCACGGAGCTTGAGATGTTGCGAAGTGAACTGGATAATGTGGATCGTCTCAGTCTGGTGGGGCAGATGGCTGCAAGCATTACGCATGAAGTGCGTAATCCAATGGCGGTTGTGCGTGGTTTTCTTCAACTCATGCAGGAAAAGAGTCCTGATTCCCTCGATCACTATTACCGGATCGTTCTGGAAGAGCTGGACCGGGCGAATAGTATCATTAATGATTTTCTATCGCTGGCCCAGGATCGGATTGCGGAAAAAGAGGAATCCCAGCTGCATGATATCATTCATGAACTCAGTCCATTGTTGTGGGCCGATGCGAATCTGCGTGGTCAGAGTATTGAACTCATGCTGGACCATAATGTACCGAAGTTGCACCTCAATCCAAAGGAAATCAAACAGGTGGTACTCAATCTGGCCCGTAACGGGATGGAAGCCATGAATGAGAAGGGCGTGCTTACGCTGGAGACGCGGATAGTCGATGACAAAGTGGAACTGTGTGTACGTGACACAGGGCCTGGTCTACCCAGAGTGAAGAAGGAAAAGCTGTTTGAACCTTTCTATACCACAAAAGCCAAGGGAACCGGACTTGGATTGTCCATGTGCCTAAGTATTGTGGAACGACATAATGGAACCATTACTGTGGAATCGGAGGAAGGACAGGGCACGACCTTCAAAGTGGCATTTGAACGTTAGTCATTCAGCATATTTTGCCAGACATTGAGACATAATATTATGGAAGAAGCCTTTCCGCAGGCGGTTTCTGAATCTTGCTTTCATTGCTTATGGATGTATAATAGGAATAGCACATCATTACATCCATAATGTTCGATATGAATGTAACGTTGTTTTGGAGAGTTTATTGGCCTTTAATTTTATCGAGATCATAGAACAACCATTTATAAGGAGTGAAACCGAATGTCGATGTCATTTGATCAATACATGAAAGATATGGTTCAACCGATGCGGGATGATTTAACTCGTCTAGGAATCCAGGAGTTGCGTACTCCTGAAGAAGTGGAAGCAAGTCTTCCTGATTCAAAAGGAACAGCGCTGGTAGTCATTAACTCTGTATGCGGATGTGCCGCAGGTCAATGTCGCCCAGGTGTGTCCCAAGCACTGCAGCACGATATTACACCGGATCACCTGTACACTGTATTTGCTGGTCAGGACAAAGAAGCAACTGCAAAAGCACGTGAATTCTTTGCACCGTATCCTCCATCTTCACCGTCCATCGCTCTGATGAAAGACGGCGAACTCGTTCACTTTATCGAGCGTCATCAAGTGGAAGACCGTTCTGCAGAGGATATTGCGGCTGATCTCAAAAGTGCATTTGACCGTTACTGCCGTTAATTCGCTCCAATAGAACGCCCCGCCCTTCGGATCACCGATGCCGGGGCGTTTCATTTTGGATAGATAAGGTTATTGAACCATTCGGACCTTTAAAGCTGGACATCAAATTTCATTCATTTAGAAACGGGGTGTGTGAACGATGAGTTTGCAACAACAGATCATCGCTGAATTGAAGGTTAAACCAAGCATTAATGAAGAAGAGGAAGTACGCAAGCGTGTTGATTATCTGAAGACGTATGTGAAAAATGCGGGTGCCAAGGGTTTGCTGATTGCGATCAGCGGCGGTATTGACAGTGCAGTGGCTACGGCGCTTTGCAAAAAAGCGACGGACGAGCTTACGCAAGAGAACAACCAAGAGTACAAAACGCTTGGTGTGTTCCAACCTTATGGTGAACAATCCGATATCGACCACAGCTACGCTGTAGCCAAAGCATACGATCTGAAGCATGTCGTGGAAACCAATATCGAAGATGCAGTTAACGAGATTGCGCTGGAAGTGGAGCAAGGTTTCAAATCCTTGGGAAGCCCACGCCATATGACTCACCAAGGCAAAGGTAATGTCAAGGCGAGAACTCGTATGGTTATGCAATATGCGCTTTCGTTTGAAGAGAACCTGCTCGTTGTAGGTACGGATCATGCGTCCGAAGCCATCACGGGTTTCTATACCAAATGGGGCGACGGTGCTGTGGATATCACACCACTGAGCACTCTGAACAAACGTCAGGTACGCCAGCTGGCAGCATATCTGAATGTGCCACAGGCTATTTTGGACAAAGCACCATCGGCAGGACTGTGGGAAGGTCAGACGGACGAAGATGAGCTGGGAATTTCGTATGAAGCGAACAGTGACTATCTCGAAGGCAAACAGATCGATCCGGCTGCACAAGAGCGCCTCGAAGCGTTCTACAAGCGCACACATCACAAACGCAATGCCATTCCTGGTATCTAATACGGGTGGAAAAGCATGCTGGTTATAAGCTGTTAACACCAACATTGAAATAACGTCCCTTTAGGGAATGCAAAAAGAGTCACTGCTCACGCAGTGACTCTTTTTGTTATGTGGAACGAGAAACCGCAGAAATCCAGGTGATTACTATCTTAAAGATGAGTTAGCTATTCCAGTCTTTGATTTGTTGCAGGGTTAGGGTGATGACTTGCTCCAGTTGCGGAGTGGTTTCTTTAAATGGATGTACGGTATTAAAGGTATGATTCCCATCAGGAATCTGGTGCCATGGGATATCAGGGCGGGCTTGAACCAGTGCGGCAGAACCGTCTCTCAGACGTTGACCATCTGCTGTTCCCTGAATCAGTGCTACGCGCACAGAGGAAGAAGCCAAGCGATCAATGACAGCGTAACGTTCGCTATGCTTGTCCAGGTCTTCCAGAATAGCCACGTCCAGTGGCATCTGCTGGCCTGTTCGTCCGTTTACGACATGGCTGCTGCCATGTGTACGCATTTCTTCTTTTTGCTCCGCTGTAAAAAGATCCAGGTTGGTTATACCATTCCAGGAGATGACACCTGCCACCTGTTCGGGATGATCCAGTGCATAGACGAGACTTACGCCCGCACCGCGGCTATGACCAACCAGATATACAGGAAGTCCAGCGAGTTCAGGTTGTGTAGCTACATGCTCCAGTACCAGGGCCAGATCGGCAAGCTCCCGGCTGTAGGTATTCACTGCGAACTTTTCAAGTTCAGAGAATTGCTCCAGATATTCGCCGATACCGTTGTGAGAGAAATTAAAGGTTAGCACATGATGCGTCTGGCTTAGTTGTGAAGCTGCATAGGGGAACATGCCCCAGTCTTTGAAGCCTTTGTATCCGTGAGACAGAATGATGACACCTTGAGCGGATTGTTGTGCAGGAAAAAAGTCTCCGCGAATGATCGCATCTACGTCAGTGGGCAATTCAAAAGTTATGGGCATGATTCAGACCTCCTAAGAATTTCAGACGATTCCTGATTCATATTTTAGCATATATGGTAATGCGGATAGGTACTCGCTTCTGATCGCCCCTCCTGCTACAATAGAATACGTGTTCGGAGAATTACGGATCATGTGATTGAATGGAGATCTTTTACAATGAAGGTTCAAAAAGAGCGGTTTTTAGTACCGAGAAGATGGGACTTTTTGAATAACCTCTTACAGTATAAAAGATTAAGCGGGTGAAGCGTTGATGATATATGGCATTGGTAATGATGTGCTGGAGATTGGACGTATGCGCAAGCTATTGTCCGGTCGCCATGCGGAAGCTTTTCTGAAACGAATTTTAACACCAGCAGAGCGGGAGATTGCGGTTCGTCGAGGGAAGCGGATGACGGAGTTTGTATCCGGTCGATTTGCAGCGAAAGAAGCGGTGTCTAAGGCATTTGGCTGCGGTATTGGTGGCGTCATGGGCTTCACTGACATTGAGGTGCTCCCGGATGGGACAGGACGTCCAGTGGCCTCGCTGTCCAGTCAAGCCTGGGAACGTCTGCAGCTGCCATATGATAAGCAATATGACATTCATTTGAGTATTACACATCAGACGGAATTGGCAGCGGCCTTTGCGATCGTGGAGCAGATGGAAAAGTAGTTAGCTTGGCAATAGGAGAGGACGGAAATATGGGTTTACAGGAACAGAAACAACATTTCAGCGTGAATTTGCTGGACTGGTATATGATCAACCGACGGGATTTGCCGTGGCGTCGTCACAACAATCCGTATTTCACATGGGTATCCGAGATTATGCTTCAGCAGACTCGGGTCGATACGGTAATTCCGTATTTCAATCGTTTTATCGGGAATTTCCCGACTGTGCAGGCATTGGCGGAAGCACCCGAAGAGGATGTGTTGAAAAATTGGGAGGGACTCGGTTATTACTCCCGTGCACGTAATCTTCAGGCCGCCGCGAGACAAGTCATGGAGCTGCACGGAGGAGAGATGCCTCAGGACAAGCCGGCTGTCTTTGCATTAAAAGGGGTGGGCCCGTATACTGCCGGGGCCATTCTCAGCATTGCCTTCAACCAGCCGCAGCCTGCGGTAGATGGCAATGTCATGCGGGTACTGTCCCGATACTTCCTCATCGATGAGGACATTATGAAGGGCAGCACCCGGGTGTTGATGGAAGAGCTCGCAGGAGAGCTCATTCCGGAAGGGCGGGCGCGTGATTTCAATCAGGCGCTGATGGAGCTTGGCGCGTTGGTGTGTACACCCAAAGCGCCGCACTGCCTGACTTGCCCGGTCATGGAGCAATGTTCCGGCCGTATTGCCGGAAGAGAGCTTACACTGCCGGTGAAGACCAAAGCGAAGCCGCCGCGCCCTGAGCAGCGGCTGGTCGCGATTGTGGAGGGCCGCGGTGCTCATCGCGGCCAAGTGCTTGTGCGCCAGCGCCCAGACACGGGCCTATTGGCCCGCATGTGGGAGCTGCCGCATGTGCTCGCGGCGCCCGCCGCAGCCAGCAAGAAGGCGGCGCCGCTGGCGGATGAGCCGGCCATGGCATTGCTGGCCGGCAGTCTGTGGGCGGAAGGCTTCGCTGCCCGCCCGGAAGGGCTGGCTACCCATGCGGAGCATGTGTTCAGCCACATTGTCTGGAGCCTGCAAGTGTACAAGTGTACCGAGCAGGACCAGAGCAGTGAGCTTCCGCTGATCGCAGCGGAAGCCAGAGCCGCCTACGATGCACAGGCGGCAACAAGGGAGGGCACAGCCTCATCATTAGCTGTGTCACCTGAGTCAGACACAACGCATTCATCGGAGCCAGGCACGCCTCATGCGCAGAACATCTCAACATCGCTTAACGATGGAGAGATGTTGATGTCATCATCTGACGTTAGTGACCTAGCACTGAGTACTACGACACTGACAGGTAAAGGCGATGGCTTGACCTACCGCTGGATCGGTCCGGAAGATATGGATAAGATGGCATTCCCGAATATATTTCTGAAGCTGATCAGCAGTTATTTTGCGGGAGCTTATGATCAAGTGAATGATTAAATGGGGGAGCTAACGAACCTGAGTGACGTTATCATAACCAAATCAACCCAAAATTGCGCATCAAAGCCCGTATTTGGGGAAATAGCTACTCTGAGATTCGTTAGTTTCGCGATACGATGAAATATGGAGCGATAGCATGTCCTGGGTTCGTTAGAAACAAACCACCCATTACTATAACTATAGTGGTAGCAAAAAGAGAGCCTGATCACGGTCACGACGACCGAATCAGGCTCTCTTTTATGTTAACTGTTGCATACTAACAGTCTTATTTTGCAGAAGCGTAACGTTTGTTCACTTCATCCCAGTTGATTACATTCCAGAAAGCACCGATGTAATCAGGACGTTTGTTTTGATATTTCAGGTAGTAAGCGTGCTCCCATACATCCAGACCCAGAACCGGAGTCAGACCTTCGAAGAGAGGGCTGTCTTGGTTAGGTGTGCTAGTGATGGACAACTTGCCATCTTTGCCAACTACGAGCCAAGCCCAGCCGGAACCGAAGCGAGTTGTAGCTGCTTTAGCGAAATCTTCTTTGAATTTATCAAAGCCACCCAGTTCGCTATCGATTGCTGCTGCGATATCGCCTGTAGGAGCGCCGCCGCCGTTAGGTCCGATGATTTCCCAGAACAGGCTGTGGTTAGCATGTCCACCACCATTGTTGCGAACCGCTGTGCGGATGCCTTCAGGTACGCTGTCAAGGTTAGCAATCAGATCTTCCAAACTTTTTTCTTGCAGTTCAGGAGCACTTTCCAGAGCTGCGTTCAAGTTGGTTACATAAGTATTGTGATGGCGATCGTGGTGGATTTCCATCGTTTGTGCATCGATATGTGGTTCCAGTGCGTCGTTAGCGTAAGGAAGTGCCGGTAATTGAAAAGCCATAATGAAATACCTCCTGAGATTTTAGGTTTTTTTGAAAACAGGTACATATGTAATAATACCCTTGCCACTATTATTAAACCGCATTCGGGCTAATTAAGCAACATTTTTGTTTATTAAGTCCCCCGAGGCGTTGATCTAATGATGGGCCAGAGATAACAAACATATTTTACCCTTTATGCAACTATTTATGTGTTTTCGGGCGTTAAAATGGATGTAAAGTTTAATATTATTATGTAAACGGTTACAATTAAGCGCTTTCAAAAGAAAATGCGTGTTTTATGGAGAAAAGTATGGTTTAATTGACGAAGAAGCGGTATTTTCTCGTTTTTTGTCATTATATGAACATTGGGTTTTTGGTAAAAAGGGATTCCCTTTTTATAAAAAACCTCATCTAAGCTAACGAAAAGGGAGATTTAAGACATGCACGTTCGTTCCTTTCAGTTGAGTGATGCAAGCCAGATGACGGAGCTTCTCCAGGTTGCACTATCGGAAGAGTGTTATGAGAACACGATGGGCCCGTTTGCCCGTCAATTGTCATGGGATTCTGACCTGATCATGGTTGCGGAAGAAGAGGGAGACCTCGTAGGCGCTTTGATCGGTACAATTGATCACAACCAGGGTTGTATCTACCGTATTGCGGTTCATCCAGACTATCGTCGCCGTGGAGTCGGCAAAACACTTGTTGAGGCTATGGAACAGCGGTTCCAGCAGCGTAAAGTCAGCCAAGTATGGGTGGCGGGTGATGAGCACAACAAAGTAGCCATGCCTCTATATGAAGCAATGGGTTACGGTGCCAATCAGATTATGAGCGCTTTCCAGACTCTTAGTATTTTGTCCAAAGCTTAGTTTGCATGTTTAAAAAGAAATAAAAAAAGATTTTCATTTCATATTAGGCATATCTCTTTAACGTGTAAGAACGTGAGGGATGTGCCTTTCTATTTATATGAGTGTTCTTCGCGTCATATTCCTCTGATTTCCTCATTTTATGAACATGCTTCAAAATCTCCGAATTTTATTTAAATCACCACGACTATCCCGGCTGTATTCACGCTAACCAGGGTATTGGTGCTCATAACCAATTGTTTCACTCTCCCAAATGAAGTAGACTGAAAGGGAGTATGGTCACCAGGTTACAAGTTTAATTTAACTATTTAATAAATGAGGTGTCCCTTTGAATTCCAATAATCATTCAATGGAACATGTGACTTCCGAGCAACGTAATGAACCTTCAAAGCCTGAACTACCGGGGAAATCCTGGGTTGTCGAGCTGTGGGACTGGGTCAAAACGATTGTTGTTGCTTTTGTAATTATGATGCTGCTGAACCTCTTTGTGTTCAATCTGTCGATGGTCAAGGGACAGTCCATGCAGCCGACACTGGTTGAGCGAGATCGCCTTTTCGTCAACAAAATTGTATACCATCTGGGTACTCCTTCCCGATCAGATGTGATCGTACTTCGTGATCCAAGTGAAGGTGTAGAGAAGAAAGATTTTCTGGTGAAACGGATCGTTGGACTTCCGGGAGATACAATTGAAGTTAGGGATCACCATCTATATGTGAACGGCGAGCAACAAGCGGAAACGTACACCGATATTGAGGTGCAGGACCCGGATTTTGGTCCAATCACACTGGAGCCGGATCATTTCTTCGTGATGGGGGATAATCGTCATGAAGGCAAAAGTAAGGATAGCCGAGTGTTTGGCAGTATTACATCCGATCAGATTGTAGGCAAGGCTGAATTTATTTTCTGGCCGTTTTCTGAATTGAAGAAATTGTAAAATGCTGACAGGACAACAACTTCAGACTGCATTTTGCGTTAAACCATATAGACTCGTTCCGTTTGAATTCAAGTATGTAAGGCATATATAGAAATTAGCGCCTGTCCTCTTACCGTGAGGCGGGCGTTCACTATTTACGGAATAAGTGTCGGAAGAAGAGAGGGAAGAGAAATGACGAGCGTACAGACCGGGGCAGCACAGGATGCCTCCGTATGGGAGAAGTTAAAACAGGAGATCAAGGCAGCTGGCCCCGGACTGGGCATTGATGATATCGGATTTGCTTCGGCTGATCCCTTTGTTTCCCTGAAGTCGCTGCTGGAGCAGTCGCGGGATAAGGGGTATGCTTCAGGTTTTGAAGAGCCGGATATTGAAAAAAGGGTGCACCCTGCCTTAAAAGATGGCGAACCCGCTTCACTGATCGCAATAGCTGTGGCATACCCATCCAAAATGGTAAATCCGCCGAAATCGGAGCCTGGTGCATATCGGGGTATTTTTGCCCGTTCGGCTTGGGGCCAGGATTATCATCAGGTCCTGCGTGCAGCGATGGACAAGCTGGTGAACTTTATACGTGAACGTGTACCTGAGGCCATGATCGAAAGCATGGTAGACACCGGAGCACTGGTGGATCGTGCGGTGTCCCAGCGTGCGGGGATTGGTTTTAGCGCCAAAAACTGTGCGATTATATCACCCAAATTCGGTTCATGGATTTTTCTCGGAGAACTGGTAACGAATATTCCTTTTCAACCAGACACACCTGTGACCGAAGACTGCGGTGAATGTACAAAATGTATCGATGCCTGTCCTACAGGAGCATTGGTGGGGCCTGGGCAGTTGAATGCACAGCGTTGTATTTCTTTTGTAACCCAGACGAAAGGGTTCGTGGATGAAGAATTTATGCTGAAAATAGGCAACCGTCTGTACGGTTGTGACACGTGTCAGATTGTCTGTCCGAAGAACCGGGGCAAGAACTGGGATCACCATCCTGAGTTTCATCCCGATCCGGAGATTGTGAAGCCACTCCTGCTGCCGCTACTGGACATTGGTAACCGGGAATTCAAGGAACGTTTCGGTCAGAGTTCCGCCGCTTGGCGGGGCAAGAAGCCGATTCAACGCAACGCCGTTATTGCCCTGGGCAATTTCAAAGACAAAAGTGCTGTACCCAAACTTACAGAAGTACTAAAACGTGATCCGCGCCCCGAGTTGCGGGGAACCGCAGCTTGGGCGTTAAGCAGAATTGGAGGAGAAGACGCCATGAGAGCAATTGGGGAAGCTGCCGCTAACGAACAAGATGGGAACGTACTAAGCATGCTGCAGAAGGCCGAGGAGCGACTGAGTTCGTCCGAGACCTTACCCAAACAGCCACAGGCTGGGCAAGTGAGTGAGAAGCAGCAAGAGGAACAGAATAACGAGAACAAGGCCTTACGTGCGTTACAACAGGATTTGAAAATGGAAGCCGGGATTGAACCGGGTAGTGAGCAGTCTGCACAACCTGCCAAACCGGAAGCCGCAGCGTGGAAACCTTCAGCCGTTACGGGTCTTCATGGCAAGCCCGTATACTACGATGAGATACTGACACCGATTGGTACTCTTACGTTATGCGCGACGGATGAAGGACTGTGTCACATTGATTTTGGCGCCTTCCACGTGCGCGAAGCTCATCTGCAACAATGGGCCCGCATCTGGATTGGCGAGTATCGATATGAGAAGAATGAAGAGAAGCTCAGCGAAGCTGCAAAGCAGTTAAAGGAGTATTTTGCAGGGGAGAGAAAAACGTTCGACTTGCAGCTTGATCGGCTTGGAACACCATTCCAGCTACAAGTATGGCAAGTTCTGTCCGATATATCTTATGGAGAGGCCTCATCACACCAACAGGTTGCGGAAATCATCGGCAGACCCAAGGCTGTTCGTGCAGTTCTGGACGCCATTAGCAAGAATCCGATTCCGATTATTATTCCCTGTCACCGTATCAGTGGTAAAGACGGTACCCTGGTGGGTTATGTAGGCGGTCTGCAAACCAAGGAGCAATTGCTCGCATTGGAGCAGCTATCGTAAGAGCGGGGGACGTTCATGAAGTATGTAAACGTGGAGAGCGTGGAAGCGGGGGAGCTTCTGGGCAAGACGGTATATTCCAGTAACGGCACGGTACTGCTGTCTGCCGGAGTCCAGCTCACCGTATACATGGTCAATACGCTGAAGCGTATTGGCGTGACCATGTTATACATCCAGGATGAAGCGTATAAAGATGTGGATGCAGAAGACATTCTGGATGAAACCACGAAACGGGCAATAATTAACGAAATGAGTGTCACACTCGAATCCATTCGATCCGGGAAAGACTGGAGTCCGAGAAAGGTTGCCCTCAGTATAGAGAAGTTGCTGAATGATGTACTGAACGGGCGTGAAATGCTTGTGCAGCTCACCGATATTCGTACCAAAGACAATGCACAGTATGTTCATGCGATGAATGTATGTTTGTTGTCTTCGGTCATCGGACTGAATATGGGACTCAATTATAATCAACTGAAGGACCTTGCTGTGGGGGCATTATTGCATGATATAGGCAAAGTGGGGGAACCACCGGGCAGTGGCTCTGCTGCGAATTCTTCGCTGCACCATACATGGCGTGGATTCGAAGTGATTAAGAACAAACGGGAGTTCAGTCTGTTGGTCGCTCATACAGCCCTGCAACATCATGAGCATGTAGATGGTACAGGCATGCCGAGAGGGATCAAGGGGAGTGACATTCATCTGTTTGCGAGAATCGTTAGTGTGGCTAATATCTATGATAATCTCATTAATGGTTTATCCAAGGACAGTTTGATGCCACATGAGGCCTGTGAAGAGATGATGGCGTTGTCTGGTACAAAGCTGGATCGGGACATTCTGATTGAGTTCAACAAGAGTGTATCCGTGTATCCCAATGGTACAGCGGTACGACTGTCCACCAAAGAGACTGGAGTCATTGTGCGTCAACATCGGGGATTGCCCGGCAGACCTGTAATCAGGGTGGCGCGCGGAAGTACGCGTTATTCTCTGGATGTGGTTGAAATCGATCTGGCTCAGCATACAACCGTTTTCATTGAAGCTGTCATGACGTAGCTTGTGTGCGGTTCAACTGGAAAATCCGTTTGCTCACGGCGTGCGGAAATGCTATGATACTTTCAGGAAATCCGGTCTGTGTCAGGCTTGCAACATATGTGTCGAACATCATGAAGTTTACACGGATTATCAGGCTTTTTAGAATGCATACAGAGGTGTCTAAGAGATGGATATTGTTATACCGATTATTACATTGATTGTTGGTCTGGTCGGGGGATTTTTCATCGGGGTGTTCTACTTGCGTAAACAACTTGAGAAAATGCAAAGCAATCCGGACATGCTTCAGAAAATGGCGAAGCAAATGGGCTACAACCTGAATGGCAAGCAAATGCAGCGTGCCCAGCAGATGATGAAGAATCAGCAGCCAGGAGCGAAAATGCCTCAGCCGCAACAGCATCCTGCGCGTAAAAGTTCGGGCCGCCGAAAATAATAGCAGGGAATAACTGCTTAAAGTGCGTGTTCAAAAAGTTGGGTTTTCAGTACCGAGAAGATGGGATGAAGCTAGAAATGGAGTAGCGGAGCGTAGTGAACTACGTGAGCAACGGACATTTCGGCTGAATTTCATATTCGACGTTGATGATGCCGCTAGGCATCCTTCGTAATCAAAAGCGGACTTTTTGAACAACCTCTTACAGTAGTGGTTCGAAAGGAGGCGTTTGGCAGTGGCTGGCGTTAAAGATTATTTGAATTCAAAAGTATCCGACAATCGGGAAAAGATCGAGTATCATGTAGAGCAGATCCTGAAATTGATCGGAGAAGATAGTACACGTGAAGGGCTGCTTGAAACGCCTGCACGTGTGACCCGGATGTATGAAGAAATTTTTGGTGGATATGAAGTAGACCCGCGCGATGTGCTCGGTGTCACGTTTGACGAGAATCACGAAGAACTGGTTATCGTCAAGGATATTGTCTACTACAGTCAGTGTGAGCACCATATGGCGCCGTTCTTCGGCAAGGTACACATTGGCTATGTACCAAGTGGCAAGATCGTTGGTCTGAGCAAAATGGCTCGGCTGGTCGAAGCAGTAACACGTCGCCTTCAAGTTCAGGAACGTATTACTTCACAGATCGCTGACATTCTGACAGAGGCCGTTGAACCTCATGGAGTTATGGTCGTCGTGGAAGGCGAGCACTTGTGCATGTGTTCCCGCGGCGTGAAGAAACCGGGAAGCAAGACGGTAACGTCTGCTGTACGTGGTTCTTTCCGTGAGAATCCGGCACAACGTGCGGAGTTCTTGTCTTTGGTGAAAGATTAAGATCAGGTATGTCCACTCGCTGGACAAGCCGGATGAGTAAGTTCCTTTGGTTTTGGAAGCAGCAGTTTCTAGGCCATAGGATATGATATGAATAAGCCGTGTTCCCTGGGGAACCGGCTTATTTACATATGACATTGTCATTCCTGTATACTGAATACATATGAATTCGTTAAGCCGGAGGTAATGGAACGATGAGTGTACCTTCCCATTCAGATCAACCGGTTCAGCCGGAAAAGGGACTACAGGCAGATCAACAGGCTGCATTGCGTCTGCAAATCTGGGAGACACCACTCATGCGACAAGGTAGTAGTGTACTCGAAGCCTTTGCTTGGGAAGAAGTTATGTGCAGGCGGGTTGGGGCAGGGCATCTGCCTGTTGCACATATATGGAGGCACCCAGATGCCTTTGTAGCGGGTCTGCGTGACCGCAGGTTGCCACAGGCTGTAGAAGCGATGGAACGGATAAGAAGCCAAGGGACAGCGGTCTGTGTTCGGCCTTCCGGTGGAGCGGCAGTACCCTTGAATCCAGGGGTAGTTAATGTGTCACTGATTCTGCCTAATCCCGGACATGCCATCAATATTCATGATGATTTCCGGAAGATGGCTTCGATTATTGCCGAGTCGCTAACGCCGTGGTCGAATCAGGCGCAGACAGGCGAGGTTCAGGGTGCTTTTTGCCCGGGAGATTATGATGTCAGTGTAGGTGGGCTGAAATTCTGTGGTATTGCCCAGCGCAGGCAGGCAAAAGCGTATATAATTACTGCATTTATCATCGTGGACGGTCAGGGTGATCAATTGGCAGCAGATGTGCGACAATTCTATCAGCATGCAGCAGGTGGGGCGAGTGAAGGATATCCCGATGTTCAGCCTGGCACGATGGCAAGTCTGAAAGAATTGGCAGGTGTACCTTCGGCTGCGGCATATACTGCGGCTTTGGTTCGAACACTGCGAGATCGCTATCCACAGGCGGAGACCAGCAGGGTGCTTAGCGTTGGCTCTGAAGAAGTACGCCTGACAGCTGAGCAGATGAAGCTGCGCTACGATTAACACTTTTTACTAGGGCTTGGAATTGGTTAATAGAGATGATATGATGTGATTTCGGAAGGAGAGTGTTAGGATGGACACATTGAGATATACGTATTTATATGAGGTTGTATCAACAGGCGAAAAATCCGAGTTCAGCCAAATGGCAACAAGCAAGGAAGAGGCTGCTGCACTGATCGTTGCACGTATAGCCGATCTGGAGTTTACAGATGAGTCTGATATCAAGCTGGGCGATCTGATCTCCATTAGCAAACAGGTTGGCGACAACTATGTGGCGTGCGAGGGCTGTGCTTCTTAAGTGAACATTTAGAAATAGGAAGTCTCTCAAAATATAAGCAAGTCTCTTTTTACAGGAGACTTGCTTTTTTGTTTACACCAAAAAGAGATATCGTTCAGTCATTCGGCTGGAGATATCTCTTTTTTCTCTAATCCATCTGACCCCAAGCTTAATAAGGCGGCCACAATAACTTGCGTGCCGTTTCGTAACGCTCGGCAACAGCGGGCCAGTAGACCACATTCCACCAATCCTCGATATACTTTTTGCGTTCATTCTGATGTTTCAGATAGTAGGCATGTTCCCACACATCCAGTGGCAGGAGCGGTACGATATCGGACTGGGACAGGTTCTGGTGTTTTTCCGCCTGCAAAATCTCCAAACGATGTGCTCTCGGGCTCCACACAAGCATCGCCCAGCCACTGCCTTCCACCTTGTTCGCGGCTTCCGTGAACTGATTCTTAAACGCTTCATAACTTCCGAAATCCCGCTTGATTTGCTCCGCCAGCATACCGGAAGGTTTACCGCCGCCAGCAGGGTTCATAATTGTCCAGAAGATCGTATGCAGGTAGTGGCCTGCCCCGTTGAAGGCGAGTTCACGTTCCCAATGTTTGATGAGTTCAAAGTTATTCTTTTTTCGCGATTCCGCCAGCTTCTTCTCTGCTACATTTAGTCCGTCCACATAAGATTGATGGTGTTTGTCATGATGGATACGCATCGTCAGCTCATCAATATGTGGCTCCAGCGCATTGTACGCATAGGGAAGGGGAGGCAGTGTGTGTCCTCCAATGGGAACCGGCTTTTCTTTTACAGGAGGTGCTGTAGAGCTGGGTGTGGCTTGAGTTGTTCCGGTAGAAGGCGGTTGAACGGTTGCGGATTGGATCTGAGCTGATGCGGCAGGTGCATTTACATTCCCCTCCGGAGAAGTTGGAGCTTCTGAAGCTTGGCGATGGATGCTTCCTGGCCCTGACGTATGCAGCGCATTTTCCAGAAAAAGTGATGGCTCCGAATCCGTTTCGCGCAAGATGCCAGGTTGGCCAAGTGTATCCAATACGCCCAGAAAATACTCCGACTCGCGGATAAAATGCAGAATGAGTACTTTGGCAAGCGGAACAGCTTGCACAGCAGCACTTTGCTCCAGAAGAACGTATAGCTGTTTGATGAACTCTCTCGATTGCTGCCGAGCTGCCAACACAAGTTGATCGATACAACGAACCATGTAGGGAGCAGGCGGATGGGTTCCAGGCAATAGTTGTTTTAAAAGCTGATTGGCTACTCGCTCACTGTTTGCAAAGGTAACCTCCCATTCCTCCAGTAGCTTGACGTATGGGGGCTCCAGATCAGGAACCAGGGCATGAATGACGAGTGTATGTTCTTTCTCCTGCTCTTTCCAGAAACGGATTTCCTCCAATGTCCGCAGAGGCAGCAGGTGACCATATCCATACCAGTTCATCTTTATTTTGAACCTCCTTCAGATGAAATTCATTGCATGCAGACCGTCTGTTCATGCGTCCCAAGAGTATATTCCGCGAGCTTGTTGTCCTATGAGTGCAAAAAAAAAGAGCCCCTGAGGGCTCTGGAAAAAAATCGGATGATTGGAATTTGGTTATTCTCCACTATTCGTGTTCTGTACATCGTCACTGCTTGTTTTCGTTACATGACTCAGGAAAGTTGAGACACGGCGCAGATATTCCTTTGGATGCTCCCGGAAGATCAACTCATGATGCGCATCCTGGACAATCCATTCATCGGAGTACGGATTGGTCTGGTTGGCGGCGAGTTGCTCCGCAATTGGATAAGGCGCCTTCTCGTCCTCTGTGCCATGGATGAAGAAAATCGGGAACGGATAATCTTCCTTTTTCACTTCCTGGTATGGAATCTGTTGTAATCCGGTACCATTCAGAACAGGGAATAACAGATTCATGATCTCGAGTGTAGGCTGACGCGGGAGATCGATCTGGTTATGAATGTTGTGGTACAGCGTATCCGGCTCAAGCAGGAACGTACTGTCCAGAATCATCGCATCCACTTCCTGGGTAATCAGTCCGGTTTGAAGCGCCGTACCGGCACCCATGGAGAAACCCCAGACAACCAGTTCCTGCGCACCTCGCTGCTTGGCGAACTGGATGGCACCCAGCAATTGCTGTGACTCAGCTTTGCCACCTGTGGCTACGGCTTTGTTCACCTGCGAGGCGAAGCCATAATCGAACATGACCACGTTGAACCCAAGTTGATGGGCATAGTGTGCCAGGTCATACATGGGTACCCATGTTTCTTCACGATTGGCACCATAGCCGTGACTGAAAATAATCGTTTTGCTTGCAGCATTGTCAGCAGGTATATACCATCCCTGCATCGTCCGGCTGCCATCTGCTGCCGGGAACGTGATGTCTTCGTACTTCATGTTCTTGGCCTGCATTGGATTGGAGAAGACCGGCGCTACCGTTGGATTGGATAATACCCATGCGATGTAACCATGCAGTGCAATAAAACAAAACAGTAGAAAAAATACAACGGAGAGCAGCAACGCTACGATAATATGTTTGAACCGAATCAGCCTCGGTGATAGGGAAGAGGGCAGATCGGACACTTTTGTTTGCAGCGGGGCTTCGCTCTGGGATGTTGGATACATGAATGCCCCTCCTTTGAAGTTCAGTTGAAGATAACAACGACATGTAAAGAGAATTGCGTCGATTTCAGAGCCTGCTTCAGAGCGATATCTTAATGTAATATATCTTTATCGTATGTTCCAATATAGTCAAAGTCAATTGATTGAGGGCATTTGTTACGCAATTGTTATATAGTTCTTAAGATATATGGGTAACATTACCTTAGTGTGTAAATTACAGGGGATTAAGTCTTATAAAAAGGAAAAATTTGCACGTTGGCCTATTTCGATTTTGGCTCTTTTTGGTTTACAGATGAGACCGTTTCTCATATAATTTATGTAACCAAGTTTCATGTGATGAAACATGAGGAGGGCATTATGCCATGGAAGATCGCAAGTTAACCGTCCGGGCTGTGGAGCGGGCGCTGGATATATTATTATGTTTTACCACACGCAGTGATCTGGGACTCACCGAAATTGCCAGCCAGATCGGCCTGCACAAAAGTACAGTTCACCGTTTGATGGCTACGCTGGAGGATCGAGGGTTCGTAATTCGCGATGCAGCAACAGAGAAGTACCGACTTGGCATCCGAATCTGGGAGCTGTCAGCTCATATGTCCCGCAGTGATGATCCCGCTATTCTGCTGCTGCCTGCGATGGAGCGACTGAGGGATCGATTGGGGGAGACCGTGAGTCTGTACCTGCGTGATGGCAGTGAACGGATTCGGATTCAGGCTGTGCAAAGTGATCAGGCGATTCGCCGAGTTGCTCCCGTTGGTGTTAGACTGCCGCTGTCTGTGGGCGCTTCCAGCAAAGTCCTGATGGCGTTTGCCACGGACGAGGATCGTGAAGAATTGATGAATGGTCCTGAATGGCCGGTATTTATCGATCCAGCGGTGTATTTGGCGCAAATGGTAGACATTCGGGATAACGGATATGCGACGAGTTATGAGGAACGTGAGCCGGGAGCTGCCGCGGTATCGGTACCGATTATGGATCGCAGAGGCAATATTGCAGCCGCACTCTCGGTCTCAGGGCCTGTCAGCCGACTCTCACAGGAGACATTGCATGAATACGCACCTGTGCTAAAGGAAGCTGCTACGCAGATGGGGCTCATGTTATCCTGATGTTGAGGTAAGGTTTTTCTCCAATTGAGTTGGTGTTCTGGAATATAAAGGTTGTTTTTATGTTCCGGTTGCGCTACTCTGTTATGGACGGCCCAGCGGGGCCAGCATCATTGAATATGAACTGCGGCATGTGTATGCCGCAACTTGTTAACGTTACTGGGGGAGTCCGAACTGTCCGGACTGAGACGGAATCGCATGAGATTCCGGACCCTTTGCACCTGATCTGGATCATACCAGCGTAGGGAAGTAATCGGCGATATGACCACAACCACCACATGATGTGACCCTTGTAGGGCTCCGTTAAGGAGCCGCATAAAGGTGCATTATTGGTGATGGACATTAAAAGTCGGTTCCTTCGGGGACCGGCTTTTTTATATACAGTGAACAGGCGATATAGCGAGGATTCTATGGGCTTCTTTTTCAATAACCTGCGAAAGTGGGTTTGGATGATGAGAGAGAAGTCACCAAAGATCCATGATCTGCGGCAGCCTTCGGCCTGTTGTGAACTGTACATAAATAATGTCTCCCCTGGTCTGGTGTAGGATCGCTCTTTCTTCTCTGCATTGCGCATGATTTGGGACAGGTACGTAAGCGAGCTAATGATGATGCCAACCCAAAACCAAGCGAACGAACAATGAGGAGGAGACAAGCGACATGAGTGCAGGAAATCAAACGGGACAACAAGCGATGGAACAGGAACATAACGGTCAGCAGGTGGAAAAGGAAACAAGCGCGGCCGGACGGGTTCAGCCCTTTCCGGGCAGCCGCAAAGTCTACATTCAGGGCTCACGGCCGGACATTGCTGTACCGGAGCGTGAGATAGCCCTTCATGACACGAATACTCCCCAAGGGGTGGAGCATAACGAACCGCTGCGTGTCTACGATACGAGCGGCCCCATGACCGATCCCGCATTTCATGCGGATATCCGTGCAGGTCTGCCATCCCTGCGCACCCGTTGGATCACAGAGCGCGGCGATGTGGAAGCTTATCAGGGCCGTACGGTTAAACCGGAGGATAACGGACTGAAGCCCGGAGGGAAGAGAGCTGGCGGCGAAGAGTACCCCGGATTACGTGGCAAACCAATGCGGGCACAGCCAGGACGCTGTGTGACCCAGATGCACTACGCGAGGCAAGGAGTCATTACGGCAGAGATGGAGTTTGCCGCCATTCGTGAGGGCGTGGAACCGGAATTTGTACGGCAGGAGCTGGCGAGTGGACGGGCCATCCTGCCGTCTAACATCAATCACCCGGAGAGTGAGCCGATGTTGATCGGTCGTCATTTTCATGTGAAGATCAATGCCAACATTGGCAACTCTGCTGTATCTTCTTCCATCGAGGAAGAGGTCGAGAAGATGGCCTGGGCGGTACGCTGGGGATCGGATACCGTAATGGATCTGTCCACAGGCAAAAACATTCATACCACCCGGGAATGGATTATCCGCAATTCACCTGTGCCGATTGGTACGGTACCGCTGTATCAGGCGCTGGAGAAGGTGAATGGCGAAGCGGAAGCGCTGACCTGGGAGTTGTACCGTGACACACTCATTGAGCAGGCAGAGCAGGGCGTGGACTACTTTACGATTCATGCAGGTGTACTGTTGCGATATATCCCGATGACGGCCAAGCGGATGACAGGCATTGTGTCTCGCGGTGGGTCCATTATGGCAGCATGGTGCCTTGCGCATCATCAGGAGAATTTTTTGTACACTCATTTTGAAGAAATCTGCGAGATTATGAAAAGGTATGATGTGGCATTTTCACTGGGAGATGGGCTTCGTCCAGGCAGTATCTACGATGCCAACGATGAAGCACAGATGGCGGAACTGGCTACGCTCGGGGAACTGACGCAGATCGCATGGAAGCATGATGTGCAGGTGATGATCGAAGGTCCAGGGCATGTGCCGATGCATAAGATCAAGGAGAATGTGGACTTGCAGATGGAGATCTGTAAAGAAGCACCGTTCTATACGCTGGGGCCGCTGACGACCGACATTGCCCCGGGTTACGATCACATCACATCCGCCATTGGTGCGGCCATGATTGGCTGGTTTGGCACGTCCATGCTCTGTTATGTTACGCCAAAAGAACATTTGGGCCTGCCCAACAAGGATGATGTGCGGGAAGGGGTCATCGCCTACAAGATCGCGGCCCACGCTGCCGATCTGGCGAAGGGACATCCGCGTGCCCAGCGCCGCGATGACGCATTATCCAAGGCACGTTTCGAGTTCCGCTGGCGTGACCAGTTTAACCTGTCACTGGACCCTGAACGTGCGCTGTCCTACCATGATGAGACACTGCCGGCAGAAGGGGCCAAAGAAGCTCATTTCTGCTCGATGTGCGGACCAAAGTTCTGTAGCATGCGCATCACGCAGGACATTCGGGCCTTTGCCGCGGATAAAGGATTGTCCGAGAATGAGGCTGTAGCTGCCGGGATGCAGGAAAAGGCCGAGGAATATCGGACACGTTCCTAGGCGCTGATACAGCGCAAGCTGGGCAGTCTGAAATAGAGATAAAGCCGTTTCTCTCTGTCATTGCAGAGAAGAACGGCTTTTTTTAGTGTTATGTCATGTGTGTATTCTTAACCGTACTCAGCCTTTATCAGAATTAGCTTTGTGACTGTGTGTGGTCCATATTTTATACAGAATTCCTGCGATAACGAATAAAAGAGCGTCACTGAGTTTTGGTGATCCTCCGTATAGAAATGCGGAACAGGAAAAACCTACTATAAACAGTAAAACAATATAGAGGAAACGCATATTAGTTCACCTCGTTAATTTGTGGTGTTACTAAGTAAGTGAGTTCATAGTTGCATAGTTCAGATAGAACCTGTTACTTCACTCCAAATCCGCTACTATTATCGAGCCACGCCTATATTCTTCTCCAAATACGCCGCAAGCAATGCCAGCGGGCTATGGATTGGAATACCGCGATCTATTGTAACCTGTGCAGCAGCGGGAGCCATAGACAGTTGGGCTGCCACTACCGTTTTACCCGGATAATGCTCAGCAATCTGCTGTAATCCTTCACGTACTGCTTCGAGATACCCTTGCTGATCTCCACGCATAATCAACTCAAATGTCCCAGGGATGCACACCGCATCCGTCTGAGATGTCTTGGCAACGTGTAGTTGCCCATTCTCATCCTCTTGCTGTAATGCCTGATTCACCCGTGCCATCGTTCCTTCAATAGTTGCCGGGTTGGTGAATGCTATTATGTAATCTCCTGGTACTCGCCGCATCTCCTGCAATAACGGATCATCTATGCCGATCACAGGCACAGGGACCTGTGTGGCTTCCTGCTCCAGTACTGTCGCGAAGAGGGTACATGTGACCAGAATGGCATCGGCATGACACTCGGCGATCCATTGGAGCGTCTGGGCTACTTTCTGGTGAATGACGATCTCGGAAAAGTCAGCGTCATGTTTAAGACGGTCCAGACCTGGATCGACGTAATGGACCAATTCAACTTCATAAGGAGCAAGCGTCTCTTCAATTAAGGCGATGTTGGAATAATGAGCGTGAAAACAACCAATGGTGATCATGTGCTAAGTCCCCTTTTACAGTTCGTATATGTCATGGATCTTGTAGATATTTAAACCATTATAGAAACATGACTGAGGACTGTACAGTTGTTTATTGCTCAACGCCAATAACCGCCCTTCCGCCAAGCCGTGAAAAGACGGTCGATAACCGGATTCGAATAGGGTCCGGTGTCCATTTTATCTAAGGGAAGGAGAAGCATTTTTCTTCGCCATTTTTTGCTGCAGAATTTCATGAAAGGATAGACCTTGAGTGTTCTCATTCTCCTTTTTAGGAGCAGTGGTCGCCGTGTTGCGCGGATATTGGTGGTGGTACGGGATCATTTGCTGAATAGGCATGCGGATCATCTTGGTTCCTCCTTTAATGCATTTTTTTAAATTATGTATTTCGACTGGTTATGTTGCCAGCTGCACATATAGGTACATATGACTTGTTAGACGAAATAAATGATTTTAGAATATAAATCCAATTGGATTGTAGTGATTTTACCCGGTTTTAAGGAGATGTAAACGGTTTTAGGAAAATTCAGGAGTAAAGAACCTGATATGAGAGGTTTGATATGGGAGGATCGAATCGGTTGTTATGTGAATAGTCCCAATTTTAAGGAAGTCAATGGTACCCGCTTATGAGGCATATTGTCTGGTTAAATGATGCAAAGCATGCTAACTAACTTGGTACCATGGTCGGGTTGTTTAGGTGGTAATGTAGTTCCGGATATAACAAAAAGACTGCCGAGCGAACCCGGCAGCTTGCGTAATATGAAGAAGGATGCGAGGAAACTTTGATCCTGTATGAGGTGGCATTGTGTTGGTTTTATCTATTTTGACGAATAGCGATGTATATATCTACTTGTACACTTTCGGGATTCAGGCTGCGTTCATCATACAATTCAAAATCCCCGGTGAACGTACGATCGCTTTGTTTCTCCCATGCCCACACGGCTCCCCAAGCTTCGCCAACAACCTCTGCCATCGGTCCTTTTCTGGAAGTGAATACGGCGTAAGTTGCAGGAGGGAGTAAAATGTCGTCCAATCCTTCAGGCAATGATTCGTTCGGACTGACCTCATGCCCTACCAGTATGGTGTATTCACCGGTTATGCCATCGGAGTAATCCGTGTAACAGCCATAGCGGGCGGCTTCAGGTGCAGGGAGGTGATCTGAGGCAAAATAATTGTTCCAGAGTCCCTGAATACAGCCTTTGCCACTGATCTCAATGGCGTTGGTTGTGCGGGCGGATACGCCAGCAAGACGTTTGCCTGGGAGCGTGACATAACGAACGGGCTGGGCAGAGAACGAATGATCTGTTGTTACCTGACCAGGGTTAGCAGAAGCAGTAGTAGAGTTTTCCGCAAGAGATTGAGCATGTTGATCCGTTGTATTCGTGCGCCAACGTTTCAAAAAAGGAAGCTGGTTACGCAGCATCGAACGAGCGGATTCCTCATCCATGCCTTCGTCCTTCAGAATAGCAGTGCACATCTCGGTCATGCCTTCAAGTGACATACCGGGCTGCTCAAACTTGCCCTCTTTGTAACAATAAATACAGTACTCACGGGTTGTGCTTCCATCTGCTTCCGTTCCGAATTGGGCAGGGGTTGTGAGCGGCATGCCGCAGCTTTGACATACAGTGACGTTCATGATTAGTTCCTCCTCATATATGTACAGATTGAATATATCTGAAGTATAAGGGGAGGAACTGGACAGCTGTCTGTCAGGTTTGAGTCGGGGAGATATAATTTTGTACAATTTGCTCCGCGATACGGCAGATCTCGTCTCGAATATGCTGAGGTTCCAATACTTCAACGTCCGCGCCGAAGCCCAGGATGAACCCATATAACCAGCCATCCTCGGGAAAAGCAACTTGGCTAATATAATACCCAGTCCCATCAGGCATGACGTTCTCGATCCCAAACCATTCTTCCGCAATATGACGGACGCGAGGATGGAATTTCAAGGTTAACCTGGCTTGATTGTCCGGACGGCTCCATTCCTGTTGCCAGGGTCTGTCCTGTGGGTTGATGACTTTACGCTCGAATTGCTCATTAGCAAGCGTGACATCTTGCATACGCACAAGCTTGAACATGCGAAATTGATTCCGCTCGTGGCAAAAAGCATACAGATACCAGGAATGTTTCTTGAGTACGATGGTATGAGGGTCGGCAGTTCGGTGAGTTTGGATACCTTCCGCACTGCAGTAGGTAAAGGTTACGGGTCGTAATTGATCCATACCCTGTTCGATAAGTTCAAGCTTGATTTTCAGCGCTTCTGGATGCGTCCAGGTTGAATAATCCACGATGAATCGATTGGTATTGGCCTGAAAATCGTCATTTTTGGATTCAGGTACGATACTGCTGAGTTTTTCGACCAGAAGCTCTCGCGCCGCATTAGCATGGGAAGTGGATACACTGCGCAGTGCAGTGACGATAGAGGCGAGATCCTTGTCTGTTAATACGTTTCGATCCAGCCGGTAGCCTTCTGCCAGACCAATCCCGCCGCTTGCCCCCTGATACGTCACCACCGGGATGCCTGCTTGACCCAATGTATCGATATCCCGATAGATGGTCCGGATCGATACTTCGAACATATCTGCCAAGTCTTTAGCTTGTACCCGTCCACGATTGATTAGCAGCACTACGATGGCTAATAAACGCTCCAGTTTCATATGTATGGATTCCTTTCATTGGTTTATCTGTTGGATTCAAATATGTTATATTGTTGAGCATCACACATAGGAGTGGAATAAGCAATGAAGCGAATTACGATTCTGATCGCAGACGATGAAGTTGAGATCGCTGATCTGGTTGCTTTACATCTACAAAAAGAAGGATATCACACTATCAAGGCCTTTGACGGGAAGGCGGCGGTTCAAGCTGTTCAGACCCAGGCGATAGATTTGGCGATTCTGGACATTATGATGCCCGGCATGGATGGGTATGAGGTGACCCGTAAAATTCGGGAGCAGCATCATTTACCGATCATTTTTCTTAGTGCCAAAACGTCAGATATGGACAAAATTACGGGACTCGTGATGGGCGCGGACGATTATATGACCAAACCGTTTAATCCGATGGAACTTGTTGCCCGGGTCAACTCTCAGTTGCGTCGTTCTCTGCAATTCAGCCAGTCTGCGCCTGTTCAGAGGTCCATTCTGGAGAAGGGTGGGCTCATCATCACGCCAGATCAACATCGCGTTACACTCTACGGCAAACCAGTGGAACTAACACCGAAGGAGTTCGACATTTTGTATCTGCTCGCGAGCCACCCCAAGCAGGTGTTCAGTGCAGAAAGCATTTTTGAACAGGTATGGGGAGAAGCCTATTACGAGAGTGGGAATACCGTGATGGTCCATATTCGGACCCTGCGTAAAAAGCTGGGAGAAGATGTGAACAAGAACAAGTTTATCAAAACGATCTGGGGTGTGGGGTACACGTTTAATGACTAAACGTAGAAGTTTTCGTACAACCATGATTATGTTGTTAGGGTTAAGCATGCTTGCCTCTGGCGCAATTACCTATGGGATTTATAAGCTTATGCAAGCCTATTATTCGGGTGTCCGTGCAGAAGATCAGCTCGCTGAATATCGTCATTTTATGAAAAGTATCGGAGATATTTATTTCTTCCTGATTTTATTTATCCCACTGGCTATTCTGTTTTTCTTCTGGTTTACCAAGCCTTACGCGACGTATTTCAAGGACATTTCTACAGGGATCAGACATTTGGCCAATGGCGACTTTCAGCATCGTGTGCAGATCTCCTCGAAGGACGAGTTAGGTACGATTGCGGAGGATGTGAACCTGGCAAGTGAGAAGTTAAGGGAAGCGGTGGAACGTGGGGATTTTGCTGAAAATAGTAAGGACCAGCTTGTTGTCAATCTGGCACATGACCTGCGAACACCACTGACGTCTGTGCTTGGATATTTGGATCTGCTCATGAAGGATGATCAGCTAACGGAGGAGCAGGTACGGCACTTTACGTCGATTGCATTCACCAAATCACAGCGTCTGGAGAAGCTGATTGATGATTTGTTCGAAATTACCCGCATGAATTATGGCATGCTGCCTATAAACAAGACACGGCTGGATCTTAGCGAACTGCTGAAGCAGATGAACGAAGAACTCTATCCTGTATTTGAAAAGAACCAACTAGTCGCCCGACTAAAAATAGACACTGACCTTACGGTCTCCGGTGATGGCGAGCTGCTGGCTCGTGTGTTCGAGAACCTGCTGATTAACGCTGCACGGCATGGCAAGGATGGTATGTACGTAGATATTAATGGATATCGGGATGCAGAACAGGTCATCATTCAGGTAATTAACTATGGTGGACATATTCGTCCGGAGGAATTGCCACATATCTTCGATATGTATTACACCGGAGATCGTGCTCGGACTCCTCAGGAGGGTGGGACAGGCCTCGGCCTATTTATCGCTCGCAATATTGTGGAGCAGCATGACGGTACAATTTCGGCCCAGAGCGACGTGGTACGGACGCAGTTCGAAGTTCGTTTGCCCGTATTTCAATGAGGTCTGATATCAAATTTAAGAAAAACTTTAAAATTGCCCTGCTTTTTCTTTAACTTGTGTTGTCTATCCTTGATGTATGAGGTAAAAGGAGGAGCAAGCATGAAAAAGTGGGGCTTTTTGATATGTATCATTTTGATCGGATATATCGTTACGCAATCACCGGGATGGATTCAGCAGAAGGATGAGTTGCCCATCGAGATTCAGAATACGCGTGAGAATCCCGCAGGTTACACCGTATCCGTCACCGGAAACATTCAGGATCAGGTACATAAGGGCAACTTGTTACTGGTGGATAAGCAATACCCCGTTCACCCGGAAGGGGTTAAATCTGATATTGTATATGTGGCACATGAGGATGATCTGCTTCGTGGATATGGAATACTGGATCAGAAAATCATGTTATCACGGCAGGTGGCGCAGGAATTTCAGAGGATGGTTGAAGCAGCAGGCGAAGAGGGAGTCAGATATTTTCTCGTCAGCAGCGGATACCGGGATTTTACGAAGCAGGACGAGTTATATCGGGAAAAGGGTTCAGACTATGCACTTCCTGCGGGTCACAGTGAGCACAATCTTGGGTTATCCCTGGATATTGGCTCCAGTCTGGCTGCGATGAATGAAGCACCAGAGGGTGCATGGCTGGAGAAGAATGCATGGAAATACGGATTTATTTTACGTTACCCAAAGGATAAAGTGCGCATCACGGGTATTCAGTATGAACCATGGCACTTTCGATATGTAGGGCTGCCGCACAGTGCTGTCATGTATAAGAATAATCTGGTGCTGGAAGAGTATCTCGATATGCTTAAAGAGAAAGAGAATATTACTGTGGAAGTAGAGGAAGATGAGTATCACATCCGCTATTATCGAGCCACCCGAGACACAACCGTTTACATACCTGAGCAAGGCCAAACTGAAATATCGGGTGATAACATGGATGGCGTCATCGTCACCGTAAAGAAATAACAGGGCAACACAAGGGAGGCGAAACAACATGAAGCACAACAACCAGAAGAAAAGCAAACATTATATCCTTTGGATTGCCGTTTTCATTATCTATTTATATCTGCTGACTAAGCTGATCCTGTTCAAAGGAAGCCCGGTCGATTTTGGCATCGTGAAGGTTCGACTGATGGCGTTCTTGCAACAACCGGATCTGATCCATACGCGAACCGTCAACCTGATACCATTTCAGGAAATCTCACGAGACTGGAACAGTCTGTCGTTACATCGTCCTGGAACCGCAATCCATCTGGTAGGCAATATACTGGCTTTTATCCCGCTGGGCATCTTCATTCCTCTGTTGACAGGCAACAAGTTATTCTCGCCTGGAGTGAAGGTGTTCCTGCTGGCCCTACTGCTCAGTCTGGGCTATGAAGTGACACAATTATTGACGGGCATGGGCATATTTGATGTGGATGATCTGATGCTTAATACACTCGGCGGCTTCATTGGATATATTGTTTTCACTATGGCTCTGGGTCTGAAAAAGGTGTTGGTGGGAGGAGAATCCCGCATGACGACGAAAAAGTTAAATTCTAAGGAAAGTCACGTGTAAGGAGGGGAACAACTTGATTATAATGGCTGTACTGTTCATTAGCGCAGGGCTAATGTTTCTCGTTTATCCACACAAGGTAACGGATGCTTCGGAAAAACAGATTGCGGAGCGAGTGATCATGTCTAGATGGGTTGGAGGCTCGTTAATTGCTCTGTCGTGTCTGTTTCTGATCATGGGTACGATTCAACTGTTAGATCAAGCCTCACATCACATTGGGCATTAAAAGGCAGTTTGGCCTCGAAGCAACGGAGAATACACACATACTGAAACCATAGCTCCTCGTAACGTGCAGATTGCACGTTACGGGGAGCTTTTTTTATTGTTTCATAAGGTATCGAATTTAGCATAGGACCAGTGAACTTTGCGAGTAACATCGCAAATGAGGTAAAGTAGAGATGATGCGTTAGTACCTATCCCTTATAAAAAAGGAGGACATACATTGTATTCATTAGCTATACAACTAGCAGGAACAATGAAAGCCATTATGCAAATTGAAACTGAAATTGCTGAAGCTACGAATAATCACTACGATGAAGAAGTAGTGCGTGATTTCGAACAGAAAAGAACTGATCTGATAAGAGCTTGTACACGTGATGAGTTGCTGGTGATAAAAACAGTCATGAAAGTGGGACAATCGGAGAGAGGATATCGTCATTATTTCGATTCGAATGATGTTGAGATTATTTATCTCCCTGTTGAGTTAAACGAGCATGAGTTGATGCAGAAATATTCCTATTATCTTATACATAAGACTGAACGCGAACTTGCGGATAGCATTGAGTACTATACCGCTGTGTCGGAACAACTGAGAGAAGGTATGGAGATCTTAAAACTCTAAACTGTGATCTGTAATTTCTAGGAGGCTTGTAAATGTTAATGAAAATTGTTGTATATCACTTTGATGTGTTCTACTATTACGTTCCCAATCAATATGCAGGAAAAATTGGCGAGTGGAGAGGAGAATTTATCGATTTTTTGCAGAGCTTAGAGTATAAGCACCCATTCACCCTGTATATCGAGTCTATTGATCATGAGGGAAATACGGAATATGCTCACTTTATTCGTAGTTACGGGGCAGATGATTTTGTGGACTGGATCAACGTGGAGAAATTAAATTGCAGAGGTGTATATCGTATTCCTGAACCACCTGATGATTCAGAAGTTGGATTAAATTTTGAGTTTTAAGTGATAAGAACCCACTTATAATTAAATTGATGATGCATATCGACAGTTAAATAAAAAGCTCAAAAGCTCCCTGCCACGTGCTGAGTGCACGTGGCAGGGAGCTTTTCTGTATAAATTTATCACATTAATGATTTATATCATTAAGCTTTTTTCATCATTTGACGCAATACAGTTTGCAGGATACCGCCGTTATGGTAGTAATCCACGTCAACCATGCTGTCCAGACGAGCGATAACAGGGAAGTCGAACTGTGTACCGTCTTCACGAGTTACGGTAACTTTCAACTCTTGTCCTGGCTTCACATCATTGCTGAGGCCAGTAATGTCATACGTTTCACGTCCGTTCAGACCAAGGCTGGACCAGCCGTGACCTTCCTGGAATTGCAATGGCATTACGCCCATGCCGACCAGGTTACTACGGTGAATCCGCTCGAAGCTTTCTGCGATAACGGCTTTGACGCCGAGCAGGAATGTTCCTTTTGCCGCCCAGTCACGGGAGCTTCCTGTACCATACTCTTTACCAGCGATAACGATCAGGTTCTGTCCTTCATCCTGATACTTCATGGAAGCATCGTAGATGGACATTTCTTCGTCCGTTGGCAGGTACTTCGTGATGCCGCCCTCGGTGCCCGGAGCCACCTGGTTACGAATACGAATGTTGGCGAATGTACCACGCATCATTACTTCATGGTTACCACGGCGTGAACCGTAGGAGTTGAAGTCTTTGCGCTCTACGCCATGTTCTTTCAGGTATAATCCAGCCGGGCTGGATGGTGCAATATTACCTGCTGGCGAGATGTGATCCGTTGTTACGGAATCTGCAAGCAATGCCATAACACGTGCAGAACGGATATCTGCGATATCGTTCAACTTGTCGCCAAGCTCTTGGAAGAATGGAGGATTCTGAATGTACGTGGAGTTCGGGTCCCACTCGTACAATTCGCCTTCCGGTACAGAAATTGAATTCCAACGCTCATTGGCTGTAAATACATTCTCGTACTTGTTGCGGAACATCTGAGCGTTCAGGGAACTTGCGATGGTATCCTTGATTTCCTCGGATGTAGGCCAGAGGTCTTTCAGGAATACAGGCTCATTGTTCGTATCATAACCGATTGGATCGGTTTCAAAGTCAATATTCACTGTACCCGCAAGTGCATATGCCACAACGAGTGGTGGTGATGCCAGGTAGTTGGCTTTAACCTGTGCATGCACACGGCCTTCGAAGTTACGGTTACCAGACAATACAGCCGCTACGGTCATATCGTTCTCAGCAATAGCTTCGCTCACTTCGTCCGGCAGTGGGCCGGAGTTACCAATGCATGTTGCACAACCGTAGCCGGCAACGTTGAATCCGAGTTTGTCGAGATACGTGATCAGACCTGCTTTTTCCAGGTACTCGGTAACCACAAGGGAACCTGGTGTCAGACTGCTTTTCACATAACCTGGTTTGGTCAGGCCGCGTTCAACTGCTTTTTTCGCCAGTAGTCCCGCTCCAACCATAACACTTGGATTCGAAGTGTTCGTACAACTTGTGATCGCCGCGATCACAACAGCGCCTGCCTTCAGTTCACTGTTGGAACCGTCCGGATGCTTCACAGGTACGGATTGTTCGATTTTCTCATCGCTCAGACCGTAGCCGCCTTTATCTACAGGTGTGCGGATGATGCTGTTGAAGCTTTCTTTCATTTGTGTCAGCTCGATGCGATCTTGTGGACGTTTTGGTCCGGCAAGACTTGGTACAACAGAGCCGAGATCCAGTTCAATCACATCTGTGAATTCAGGATCAACGGTGCTGGAAGTACGGAACATGCCTTGAGCTTTGTAATAAGCTTCAACCAATTCAACCTGCTCGTCAGGACGGCCAGTGTTACGCAGATAGTTCAACGTTTCACTATCAACAGGGAAGAAACCGATGGTAGCGCCATACTCTGGTGCCATGTTGGCTACTGTTGCACGGTCAGCCAGACCGATGTTGGCAAGACCTGGTCCGTAGAACTCTACGAATTTACCAACAACACCTTTTTTACGAAGCAATTGGGTAACGGTCAGTGCCAGATCCGTTGCTGTTGCCCCTTCACTCAGGCTGCCTGTCAGTTTGAAACCGATAACGTCTGGTGTTACAAAGTATAGCGGTTGACCCAGCATACCTGCTTCGGCCTCGATTCCACCAACACCCCAACCAACAACGCCAAGTCCGTTGATCATGGTGGTGTGGGAGTCTGTACCTACGAGGGAATCCGGGAATACAACAGTTTCGCCGTCAACGGTTTTTGTTGCTGCCACGGAAGCCAGATACTCCAGGTTAACCTGGTGAACGATCCCTGTGGATGGTGGAACTGCACGGAAGTTGTTGAACGCCGTTTGTGCCCAACGCAAGAAGCGGTAACGCTCTTCATTACGCTCAAACTCAACTTTGATATTGTAATCAAGTGCATCGTTGGTACCAAAAGCATCAACCATAACAGAGTGGTCGATAACGAGATCGACCGGTACGAGCGGGTTGATCTGTTTTGGATCGCCGCCTGCTTTTTTTACAGTATCACGCATTGCAGCGAGGTCAACGACAACCGGTACACCGGTGAAATCCTGCAGAACAATACGTGCAGGGATGAATGGAATTTCCTTGTTATTGTCACGGCCATCTGCCCAGCCGGTCAGTTGTTTTACGTGTTCTTCGGTGATGGCACGTCCGTCGAATTGACGAATTGCTGCTTCAAGCAACACTTTAATGGAGAAAGGGAGCCTGGAAAGATCGCCGTGGCCGTTTTCCTGAAGAGCATCGAGACTGTAGTAGCGGTAAGACTTGCCTCCAACCTCAAGACTGCGAGCGGCGGAGAAATGATTCTTTGCTGACATACATGTACCTCCTTGGGATGTGTCGGTGAGATGAAGAAAACGTTCATTTAGGTGAAGAACAGGCCTTCATCGTTCCGTGTTCTTGTGTGTTAGTTTCATCAGATGAAACGTAATTTCATAATCATAACTTTAGTTTTAAGTATACCGTTTTCACCTCCGTACGTAAAGGTCTTTTTGCCTGATCAAGCAAGCTTTTGGACCGATGAAGGCGTTTTCGTGAAGTGAGCAGGAATAAGATATCTCGTGTACCTGTATTTGCCGAATTTCGGATCTCCCTCCTGAGCCGTGTACATACAACCGAAGACCCTTTCATATGAATAGTAGGAGTTTATATACGCAATGAAATATTCCAGACAGAACTCATGCCAAAGGGGGACACAGGCTTGGAACGGGAATGGAAGAGTGCCTTATATACTTACGTGAACCAGTACAACCGCTGTGAGATCGACTACCGTCCACAGACCAGCGAACGGATCGTTACCGATCCTGACTTCGTGGTGGAACGGGGAGAGCGTATGGCAAGGCTGGACGAATGGTATCGTAAGCGGCGCGCCGTGCCTCTTCGCAGCGAGACCAGCGCCAAGCTTGTGCGCACGCTTATGGATGGCCAGGAAGAAGCGGTGGTGGATGTACAGTTGTACAGCAGACTGTTCTACGAGAAGAGCGGGATCACCCACCGGGAGGACCGGATTGAGCGAGAGCGGTTAACCTTTCTGCGGCAGAGTGGTGGATGGATCATTGGGCGGGTCGAACGGGAAGTGCCGGAGCGTCGCCCTGCTGGGGAAGGACGTCCGTTTCAACAAGCTGATTTTGTACAGGCGATGAATCGGCCGCTGTTGAATCGGGAAGTGCTGGGTCAAGGAAGAAGCTCACGGCAACAGTCATATCGCAGAGATCTGGCAGTTGCCTATGCAGATCGGTGGTGGAATGCGGGGAATCCGGCATTTGAGGAATTTGATGTGGATTGTACCAATTACGTGTCCCAATGTCTCTTTGCAGGGGGCGCACCCATCCACTATACTGGTAGAAGAGAAGCCGGCTGGTGGTATAAAGGGTATGTGAACGGCTCCGAAATGTGGAGTTACAGTTGGGCAGTTTCCAACAGTCTGGAGCGTTATTTGTCAGGCAGCAGCTGGGGTCTGACCGCGACAGAAGTGGAGCGTCCTGAGCAGCTGATGCTCGGTGATGTTATTCTCTACGATTGGGATGGAGATGGACGATTTCAGCATAGCACCGTTGTGACCGCGTTTGATGCGGGCGGCATGCCGCTTGTTAACGCACATACGGTTAGCAGCCGTCACCGATTTTGGGATTACCGGGATTCTTACGCTTGGACGGAGCGGACGGTATACCGGCTTTTTCATATTGCAGATGAGTTTTGATGACGAAAGATTTTCGGGATGCGGTGACGCAGACATCCAGTTCCGTGTAAAATAAGACCAGATAACGCAAGCAGAATAACAAGGATGCTGAGCATGCAAACATGACAGCATCAGGCACAGATAATCGGAGGGTACACATGAGTATGGATAAATTAAAAGTAGGCGTCGTGTACGGCGGAAAATCGGGCGAGCATGAGGTGTCGCTGCAAACGGCGTTTGCTGTAACAAACGCATTTGATTATGAAAAGTATGAATTGGTTCCTTTTTATATCTCCAAGCAGGGGACGTGGAAAAAAGGACCTGTCATGCATGCGCCGTTCGCGCAGATTGAAGACTTGAAGCTGGAGCAATCGGCGGGTGGAACGCAGGATGCGCTGAACGCCCTGTTTGGCCGTTTGTATGGCGGAGCAGAAGCGCTGGACGTGATGTTCCCTCTGCTGCATGGTACGTTTGGAGAGGATGGCACCATTCAGGGCATGTTCGAGATGGCGGATATGCCATATGTAGGTGCAGGTGTACTGGCTTCGGCTGGCGGCATGGACAAAGTGGTCATGAAAAAGCTGTTTGCACAGGCCGGCATTGACCAATGTGCTTTTACGTATTTTAACGCGACACAATGGAAGCAGACAGAGCACGAAATGATCGTACAGGTCGAAGATCAGCTGGGGTATCCTTGTTTTATCAAACCGGCAAATCTGGGCTCCAGTGTAGGCATCTCCAAAGCACGTAACCGCGATGAGCTGAAGACAGCTGTCGAGTTCGCACTTCGGTATGATACGAAGGTTGTCATTGAGGAGTTCGTTGAAGCCCGCGAAGTTGAGGTCAGCGTCCTCGGCAATGACGAGCCCATGGCTTCCGTTCCAGGTGAGATTGTATCCTCCGGTGAGTATTATGACTATGCGGCCAAGTATATTGATGGTCAATCACAGATGCTGATTCCAGCTCCACTGGACCCAGAGGCCGCAGATCGCATTCGCGAGGCAGCTTTGCAGGCGTTCCGTGCGATTGAAGGTAACGGTATTTCACGTGCCGACTTCTTCATTCGGAAAAATGACGGCGCATTGCTTATTAATGAAGTCAACACCATGCCTGGTTTCACACCATACAGCATGTATCCACTTCTTTGGCGTGAGACAGGTGTATCGTATGCCGAGCTGCTGGATCGCATGATTGAGCTGGCACTGGAGCGTTACAACCGCAAGCAGGCACTGAATTACGAGAACGGCGTACAGGCGTAGCCTGCGACCACAAGATCAGGAGGGATATGCATGGGATTTCAGACTGAATTCAATTCCGTATGCAAGTTCAAGAATGAGCAGGAGCTGTTCGAACTGCTTGAATACGGACGCGGCAAAATGGTCAAACAGGGCTTCCGGGTATTTCCTACCGGCCAGAAAGTGATTGCATACACACCGGATAACGTGGCTGTAGCCATCGTCAAGATCGTGGTTTCCATTGCGGAGATCAACTTTCAGGGGCAAGAGGTAACCGAGGTGGAGATGCAACTCATCCGCAAATTGACTGAGGAAGAATCACGCATTCAGACTGCCCTTGCGGATGAGATGTTCTTTGGAGAGCAAGCACAGGAGTAGTTGTTGACTGTAAGTGCAGGTCGGAAGGACGGATTTGCCAGAATACGATTATGGTCACTCTTTTAGGGTAAAACTTGGTTATATACAGTGACGGTACATCCTGACGGCTGAATATGCCGTGCGGGTTCTCCGCCCTAATAGAGAGGAAGAGATTCATGCTCGTACGCTTTGGTTACGTGGCAATGTCCGTGCTTATAGAGAATGCCTCGCCTTCCCGGACCATGACCATGTCGAGTTTTAACAAAATCGATGACAGGGAAGCAGCGATCCGCAAGCTCGAACGGATTGCAGCCGAGAACCTGCACAATACATTACGTTTGCTCAGGCATAACAAGGGTAACCATATTCATGTATATCGCTTCTCTTCCAAATTGATTCCACTGGCAACACACGAGGACCTGAATGACTGGGACCCGTTCCCAGCACTGAAGCAGGACTTTGCGGCCATTGGTGATTTTGTGAAGGAAAATCATATGCGTGTGTCCTTTCATCCGGATCATTTTACCGTACTTAGTACCCCCCGCGAGCAAGTTCTGCACAACTCGATTCGCGACCTTCGTCATCATGTTCGGATGCTGGATGCCATGGGGCTGAATGCCACTGCCAAGAACAATATACATATTGGTGGTGCATACGGGGACAAGCCTTCGGCGGCGCTTCGTTTTGAAGAAAACTTTTTGAAGCTGGATCGGGACATCCAGGAGCGGCTGACACTCGAAAATGATGACAAAACGTTCAATGCGCCTGAGACACTGGCCGTGTGCCAGCGCTTGGGATTGCCCATGGTACTGGATATCCATCACCAGTGGGTGAACAACGAAGGAGAACAGGCATGGGATCTGTGGCCAGATATTCTAAAGACCTGGCAGTCACCGCTTGCCCAGGCAGATTCACCGGCTGATCAGCCATTGCCACCCAAAATCCATGTCTCCAGTCCAAAGAGTGAGAAGGATCTGCGAGGTCACGCCGATGGTGTAGAGGCAGAGCCGGTGCTCGACTTCTTGCGTCATATCGCAGCAGATACCCCAAGGATTGACGTGATGATCGAGGCTAAACGCAAAGATGAGGCACTTGTACAACTGATGCAGAAGCTGGCATTCTATCACGAAGAGGGTGTGGAGTGGGTGGACGAGTCTACCGTCATCATTCATCCGTAGTGCCAAAAGGGGCCTGGGCAACGAGAAACTTTACGACCTGTGGGGCGTATACTTTTAACAAGTATTTCAACTTTTCGTAGATTGATATAGAAAGTAGAGTGAACGCTTTGAATGAGAAGGAAAAGACACCTTATGTCGTGACAAGCAAAAGCTATACTGCCGTTGCCATTAATGCAGCTTCCAAAGCTGGGGAATGGATCAAAAGCCGTCTTGGGACGGTAGCTGAACTTGGCACCAAATATTCACCCCAAGATCTGGTGACCGAAGTGGATAAAGGAGCGGAGCAGATGATCCGCCGCCTGATTCTCACGCATTTTCCCCACCATGCCATTCTGGGTGAAGAAGGCGTCGAACCGGGACCGGAAGCTTCGGCAAAAGCACTGAAAGAGGCTGAGGAAGAAGAATTTCTGTGGATTGTTGATCCTGTGGATGGAACGACGAACTTTGTACACGGATTCCCGTTTTATTCGGTGTCCATCGCATTGGCTCACAATGGTGAAGTCATTGTTGGCGTGATCTACGATCCTTCCCGTGATGAGATGTTTGTTGCGGAAAAAGGGAAAGGAGCATATGTTCACGGAAACCGGATGCTTGTATCTAGTGAACAGGAACTGGCTCAGAGCCTGATTGCGGTGGGATTCCCGGCAGACACAACCTTTGCGTTGCCACTGAATATGGCCGCTGTGCAGGCGCTTGCTCCGCAAGTTCGTAACTTGCGTGCTGGTGGATCAGCCGCCTTGCATCTGGCTTACGTTGCCGCCGGACGTCTCAGCGCTTACACCGAAGTTGGATTGAAACCGTGGGATATTGCCGCAGGTGCGCTGCTGGTTGAAGAATCCGGCGGCAAGGTGACGGATACCATCGGAACGCCTTACCAACTGTCTGTAAATCATGTCGTTGCCAGCAATGGCAAAATCCATGATGCACTGACGGATGTGTTGAAGGAAGCGAAGGCTACCGGTCTGGAGTGAGTTTATTTAACTCATCCATGCTTTAATTACTTTTAATTGTACATTAACGGAGGGGACAGAAAGCATCTGAAGAAGCGGAGCGCTCGCCTTTATCACCGGATTTTTACCTTGGAAAAGGGAATCAAAGAAATCTGGGGATAACAGCGATCGGAAGATGGTTCTGTACACGAAGTGAAAGTACAATAGTAATAATTAACACAGGTATGACTTTAATTAAAGGAGCGAGAACAATGGATGAATCCAAAGAACTGGAACGACGGCTCAGTGATATGCTGACGGGAGGGGACATGGAAGAGTCCGGCGACACCGATCAGCGTGAACGCCAGCTGATTCCTCCCAAGTATGAAGTGCGAATCCAGACGGAACGTGATCCAATTGTCGAGGAAACGTTAAAGTATCGGAAGATGGCACGCGAAGTGGATGATCGTTATGATCGGTATCTGGAGCGAGCTACCGGGAACAAACCGGAGAGTGACAAGGGTCATTCGATCGCTGAAGATTCGAATAAGCCGCAATCTTAACGAATCACTGAACGTCATAGCTGAGCTTAACCAGTAACAGGCTCCCCTCCAGGGAGTCTGTTATTTCATGTGTGCTCTCAGTAGAGAGGACAACACCTACTTTAAAATGATAGAATAGAGTAACACCAACCAATGTCACTGGAATGACCAATGTACTATATATTAGTGAGGTTGTTCGAAAGGTCCGCTTTTGATTACGAAGGATGCCTAACGGCATCATCAGCATCGAATATGGAATTCAGCCGAAATGTCCGTTGCTCACGTAGTTTTCCTACGCTCCGCTACTCCATTTCTAGCTTCATCCCATCTTCTCGGTACTGAAAACCGACCTTTTTGAACACGTACATTTAGTGTAATTATAGATTCGCGAGAAGGAGTGTTACCTTGAATGAAGCGTAAACGTATATGGGAAAATACAGCTGCCGGTTTAACGGTAAGCATGTTGGCAGGAATGCTGCTCTTCACATCTTCTGCATTGCCTGCACACGCGGCTGACACCAAAACCGGTGTATTGCCAGCAGGTACTAACGAGGCTTCGCTGACTGCGAAGAAAGATGCAATAGCCGTAACCAAGGAGTCCCGCATCGTCACATTGGGAGATTCCATAACGGTAGGTTATGAGCCCAACACAAAAGAATTGCCTTATGGTTATGTAGAACGTTTGCATGAGCAAGGTTTGCTGCATGGACGTACACAGGTGGACAACTACGGGATTGCCGGTTTGAAAACCAGTGGCCTGAAAAACTTCACTACTGCAATTAAGGATGGCAAAACGCTGACTTCTGAAGCGATTCAACCAAGTCTTCCTGATCCAAGAGCGGGACAGATCGGAGCCAATGCTGCTGCAATCCGTGAGAGTGTAGCACAGGCCAATCTGGTTGCAATTACCATTGGGGGAAATGATGTATCGGAGCTTCTCGGTACAGCAGACAAACTGAGTGATCAGGAACTGCAAGCGAAGGTAAAAGAATTACTTGCAACCTATACAGCCAATGTTAGTGCAACGATTAATGATATCCATGAAATCAATCCGACAGCTACAATTGTCATCGCCGACCAGTATCAACCGATGCCAGAAGTAGCAGGCAAGGCACTGTATGCCAAACTGATGGAGGCATCCCAAGGTTTCACACAGACCATTGATGGCATTGCAGCACAATTCACTGCTCAGGGTACCGATGTCAAAGTCGCCCACGTGGCCAAGGAGTTTGTTGGTGGTGAAGGCACGATGACGCATATGATCAAAGATCGTGATTTCCACCCGAATCAATTTGGATATGCGGCCATTGCCGAAGTATTTGCCAAAACGATCTGGGGAGATTACACCAAGCTGACTGCACCTGCCACAGGTGAACCAATGAATATTATCGTGAGTGGCAAAACACTAAATACACCGTACAAACCGATTATCCGTAACGGCAAAAACTTTGTGGCGATTCAAGACATCGTAAACGCTGTAGGTGCTACTACGGTGTGGGATAATAAAACTTCAACCGCAACCTTTACATATGGAGACCGAAAGGTTGCTGTGAAGATTGGTGCCAATGCTGTGAAGGTAAATGGAGCATCGGTTACTGTGGATACACCTGCATTCCTGAACAAGGTAGGCAAAGAGTCCAAAACATATGTACCACTTGCCATGGTGGCTGAAGGTCTTGGCTTTGATGTGCAATATGTAGCGAAGCTGAAAACTGTTTTTGTTAATCCGTAAATTGTATTTCATGCTTTAACATGATGTTATTTAACGGCCAGAATGCCTTGATCTGTTCAAGGTATTCTGGCCGTTTTATGTTCTTTTTGCGTTGCTGACACAGATGCATACCTTCTCTAATGACCTGAAATGTTGCATAAATATATCTTGTCAGATGACCAATGGATGTGTAAATATGAAAATAACTTACAATAAAACCACTAACGCATCGTATGACAGCACCCTTCGCAACCCAAAGGAGCGCTTAGGATGAACAAAATTAAGAACGCTTTCACAACACTACCGATTCATCACAAAACGATTCTTCTCATCGGACTTTTGATGTTAATCAGCTTTACGTTTTATGCGTCCGTACTGCGATATGTGTTCAGTATCTATGACCGTCAGATCTATGAGAAATCCTCGCAGGTCCTCAATATGTCTTCGGTAGGTATTGAGAATCAACTTCGTGAAATTTCTAATCTTTCCTTCAAGGTAATGTCGGACGAGCCGCTTCAGCAATATCTGCTCCAACTGAAAAAGGCCGAAACGGGTTACGAGAAAAATGGATTACGTAAAAAAATTACCAACAGGTTAGTCGCTTATGCCGGTTCCGAAAAATACGTCTATTCCATGCTATTTATCGATAATGATAATAACGTTATGGCCGCAGGCAATCGGGAGGGAATTTCGGAGTCGAAGCAAAAGGAACTGGTTGCACTGGGACAGCAATACTCAGGCTCCAATGCCTGGCATACCAGTGGGGATAAACAGTCCAGGCTTTTGTCGGTCCGACAGGTGAAATCCTTTATTGGCGGAGCATTTACATTGGAGGAACTCGGCACACTGATCATCCGCGTCCGGCTGGACCGAATTGTACAGGACCAGATGCAAGAACCGGCTGAGGACTCCCAATTACTCATTACGGATGGAAAAGAAGTGATCTATCCAACAGAATCAGCCGTCAGTGAAGCCGAGATTGAGTCTGAACTGAAGCGCACCCAGCCCTACGGAATTGCCATGTTTGAGCATGGGAGACACTTTGTAGCTCGTGCGCATTCTTCCTATACGAATTGGACCTATCTGTATACAACCCCGTTTGACCAGATGTTTAAACAGATCCAGTTTGTCAAACAGTTGGTCACGGTGATCTTCATCATGATCTTTCTGGCGGCGCTTATCATTGGAGCGAGATTCTCTCGCAGTATTACCCATCCGATTGCGCAGTTGATCAAAAAGATGCGTAATATCGAAAAAGGTGATCTGGATAAGCTGGAGGAGGCAGCCCTTGGCAATGTTCCGATATCTCCACAGAATGAGGTTGGGCTGCTGCATCGCACATTCAAGATGATGCTTCAACGAATACGTGAGTTGATTGATGAGAATTATGCCAAGCAATTGGTGATTCGTGAGACTGAGTTGAAAGCGCTTCAGGCGCAGATTAATCCACATTTTCTATACAACACGCTTGAATCCATTAACTGGCTGGCTAAAGTACAGAAGCAACGACAGATCTCGGAAATGGTTGAGGCTCTCGGATTTCTGCTGCGTAGCTCTGTGAATATGTCCGAGAAGTGGATCACGCTGGAAAGAGAGCTGGATATTGTCCGCAGTTACGTGACAATTCAGCGCACACGTTTTGAGGAAAGACTGGATTTCGACATGGAAATTGCCCCAGAGGTAGGAACGGCGCGGATACCGAAGTTAACATTACAGCCTTTGGTGGAGAACGCCATACATTATGCACTCGAACCAAGCATTGACCCTTGCCGGATTCGTATTCGGGCGAGAGCAGATGGAGACAAGGTGATTATTGAAGTCGAGGATGACGGTCCGGGGATGACACCGGAATTCCTCGAACAACTACACGAAGGACGTATTCAGACAAGAGGACAGGGCATTGGGTTATCTAACATCCAGGAACGAATCAGACTGACCTTCGGCGATGAAGGTGGAATGGTGATGAGCAGCAAGCCCGGATCAGGAACTGTAGTATCGATCAGCATACCTTGGATCAGAGAGGACGATGACGATGTACAAAGTGATGCTCGTAGATGATGAACGTGTCATTCTGGAGGGGATTTCCCAAGTGGTCGATTGGGCCGCGGCAGGTACGGAATTGGTGGGTACAGCGAGGAACGGGATTGAAGCATTGGACAAAATTGGGCAATCGAGACCCGATATTATTATTACGGATATTTCCATGCCAGGTCTGGATGGTCTCGGACTCATAGAGAAGGCATCCGAAGCATACCCGGGAGTACGTTTCATTATGTTATCCGGCTACAAGGAGTTCGAATATGCCCGCAGAGCGATGCAATATGGTGTGAAGCATTATTTGCTCAAACCCTGCAACGAGAATCAGATCCATGATGCGTTAATTGAACTGTTGCAGGAGCATCAGGATGCCCAGGTCAAGGAGCATGTTGCCGGTGAGATGAAACAGCGATTGCAGCGTGTTCTTCCACATGTGAAGGAGCAATTTCTGCTGGAGTTCATGACCAACCGCACCTATGGGCCGGTTGATCTGGAGTATTATCAGGAGCTGTTTGATCTGGAGCTTGAAGAGAACGCAGTTCGGTTACTGTTGTTCCGAATTGTAGATGAACATGATTACAGTCACTTATTTGCGATCAAAAACATTGCCAGTGACCTGCTCCCACATGTCCTTTTAAGCACGACCATTGAAGGCAAACTCCTCATCCTGCTTGCGGATTCAGCTGATCCGGCCGGACTGAAAGAAAGTATTGAAGAGGTTCGGGCTGCATTCACCAGACTATATAAATTGGAAGTGACCGCTGCGCTGAGTGAAGCAGATCGAATGATCCAGTCCCGGCGGTTGTTTCGTGAGGCATTGCAGTATCTGAACCATCGCTTTTTTATCGGTGAAGGCAAGCTGATCACGAAGAATGATCTGGTACTGGCGGGAGAATGCGACGGCGTGCACGTAGAGCAGGATGCGGAGCAACTGTGTCAGTTGATCAAATCGGGCAATACCGAGGAAACAGCGGTAGAGGTGGATCGTCTGTTTGATCTATTATCACGTCAGCAGCTGGAAATTGAAGTGACTCGCTCTTACGTAGTGCAGCTATACTCGGCGATGGTTCATGTCTGTCCACCTGAGGAGGCAACGGAATTCACCCAGCGTATGGCAGAACTGCCGCATATCGATACGTTATCTGGTTTGAAGTCTTTTGTTGCAAGCAGTGCAGCCCGATTAACTTCCGGTTATTACAAAAACCATATCAGTCGCCAGTCTTCTGCCGTGGAGAAGATGATGGATATCGTGGATCGTCATTATGGAGAGGCAGATCTCTCGCTCAATGGAGTCGCCCATCAGATGTTGTATATGAATCCAGATTATCTGGGTAAGATTTTCAAAAAAGTCACAGGCGAGAATTTCTCCAATTACGTGAATCGTCTGCGCATTGAACGCGCATGTGACCATATTCGCAGAGGCGGGGATGTGAAAGTATTCGAGCTTGCTGAATTGTTCGGATTCGGTGGGAATTCACAATATTTCAGTCAGGTGTTCAAAAAGTGGACCGGTATGACACCTACGGAATTCCGCAGAATCGGCATATAACAATGGACTACCAATCATGTAATTCATGTCTGGGGAGGACGAACAGCGCCGAGAGGAGGCTGTTGTCCTCCTCTGTTTTTTGAACCAACAAGACGGTTTTGTGTATTCAACTCTGGTCGTACATTTGCGAAAATGACATTAACAAGTTTGTGAAAGCGTTATCAGAAACAAAAGGATAACTCGTTCACACAACCATATCAACATAAAAGGGGAGATTGGCATGGTGAAAAAGGCAATATTCCTGATGATGGCTGCTTTGCTCGTGTTTACAGCGGCATGTAGCTCAGGTGGAGGAACTGAAGGAGCATCTGGAGATGACTCAGTTACCCTGCGGATCGCTTGGTGGGGCTCGGATGCACGGCATGAATATACACAGAAGGTCATTGACCTGTACAAATCGAAAAACCCGAATGTCAAAATCGACGTGGAATATGCTTCATTTGATGATTACTGGAAAAAGCTTGCACCACAAGCAGCTGCAAATCAGTTGCCTGACATCGTTCAGATGGATATTTCCTACATCAGCCAATATGCACAGAATGGTCAGCTTGAGGATCTAGCGCCTTATCTGGGCAATCAGATCAAAGTGGACGATGTGTCCGAGAACGTTATTAGCACAGGTGTAATTAACGGCAAACAATACGGCGTACCTGCCGGTGTTAACGTTCTGGGCTTCCAATATGACCCTGCTTTGCTTCAAAAAGCGGGAGCAGAAGCTATGCCTGAAAATATGACATGGGAATCATACGAAGCACTGGGCAAACAAGCCGCAGAGAAAGGCCTGTATTTGGATGGAGGGGTAGCTCCTGATATCTTCTTCCATTACTTCCTGCGTACCAAAGGACATTCGCTTTACAATGCAGAAGGAACTGGCCTTGGTTATGATGATGACCAATTGTTTGTGGAGTTCTTCGGACTTATGCGCCGCATGATCGAGCAGGGTGCAGCACCTACGCCGGATGTAGCCAACCAAACCAAAGGCATTATTGAGGAATCAGATCTCGTGAAGGAAAAAGGAATTGGCGTATGGCAATGGTCCAACCAGTTCGTAGCCTTGCAACAGGTGGCGAACCGTCCACTCGAAATCGCTCCAATGCCAGGACCGGATATGGAAAAAGGACTATATATGCAACCAAGTATGTATTGGGGTGTAACGTCCAACTCCAAAGTGAAGGAAGAAGCGGCTAAATTCATTGATTTCTGGGTGAATGACGTAGAAGCGAACAAACTGATCAAAGGTGAGCGCGGTGTGCCAATTTCAGGAGCAATCAAAGAAGCCATCGCACCTGAGCTGAGTGACGCAACAAAACAGGTCTTTGAATTCGTAGCAGCCATGGAGCCAAAGGCTTCACCAATGAGTTCTCCGCCACCGGTTGGTTCACCTGAAGTAATCTCTGCTCTGGCAGATGTGGCTGAAGAGTTGAACTTTGGCAAAATTACACCTGAACAGGCAGCAGAAACATTCCGCAAGAACGCCGAATCTGTACTTGCGAACAATAAATAACAGTTGAATTGAATGATGGCTTGCTCGTCCCACTTCAGGGATGGTCGGGAATGGGGCTACTCGCGAATGCGAGGGCCTTTCCCCGTCCAGATAACCCGAAGCAAGGATGGGGGAGCAAGCTGATCCATGAAGGAGGTTCGTTCCATTGAGGCAGTATTCGTCGTTACGTAGAAACTTAACTGGATATGCGTTCATAAGCCCGTTTATTATTGGATTCCTGGGCTTCACACTCATCCCCATGTTTGTGTCCTTATATATGTCGTTCACGAGTTATAACTTATTCACTTCTCCGCGGTGGATTGGGCTTGATAACTACACCAAAATGTTTTTTGATGACCCGAAATATTGGAACTCGGTCAAAGTGACGTTTCTGTATGTATTCATTGGGGTACCGTTAAGGTTGATCTTTGCCCTCTTCGTAGCGATGGTCCTAAACACTGGCTCTCGTATGATTGGAACGTACCGGACGCTGTATTACCTGCCATCCATTATCGGTGGTAGTGTGGCCGTATCCATTATGTGGCGTAACCTCTTCAGTAATGAGGGTGTTATCAACAGTGCTCTAACGGCAATCGGGATCGGGCCAATCAGCTGGTTTGGTGACCCGAATGCGTCCCTGGTTATGCTCATCTCACTGTCTGTATGGCAGTTTGGTTCGTCCATGCTGATCTTCCTGGCTGGTCTCAAAAATATCCCTACTGAGATGTACGAGGCAGCAGGTGTGGATGGCGCGAATCCTATACGGAAATTTTTCAGCATCACCTTGCCACTGCTTAGCCCGATCGTCCTGTTCAATATGATTATGCAGACGATTGGAGCATTCATGACGTTTGTACCTGCCTATATTATCTCCAAAGGCGAAGGCGGTCCAATGGACGGTACGATGCTGTACTCCCTGTATCTGTTCCGTCAGGCGTTTATGTTTAACAACATGGGTTATGCTTCGGCAATGGCCTGGATCATGCTCATCATGATCGGTATACTCACGGTAGCTGTCTTCCTGACATCCAAGTACTGGGTGTTCTACGAATCTGAAGGAGGGAAGTAACGATGGTTTGGAGAAATGTAAAGTGGCCCGTTTATCACCTGTTCGTTGCAGCTCTTGCCCTCCTGATGCTCTATCCGGTCCTATGGATGCTATTCAGTTCATTCAAGGAAAGCCGTACGATCTTTGTCACAGCGGATACCCTGTTTCCTGCGGAGTGGATCTGGAGCAACTATGTGGATGGCTGGAAAGGCACAGCTGGAAGACCATTTATGGATTACATCACCAACTCACTTGTAATCGTAGTGATATCTACCATCGGTGCTGTGATATCGTCATCGCTGATCGCTTTCGGTTTTGCCAGACTTAATTTCAAGGGACGTACATTCTGGTTCTCCTTGATGATGTTAACACTGATGTTGCCACATGACGTGGTATTGGTTCCTCAGTACATCATTTTCACGAAGCTCGGCTGGCTGAACACTATCTTGCCAATTGTTGTACCTACATTCTTCGGAATGCCGTTCTTCATCTTCCTGATGGTACAGTTCATTCGAACGATTCCGAAGGAACTGGATGAGGCAGCAACCATCGATGGATGTAACAAATTCAGACTGTATATCCAGATTATTATGCCGCTGATCAAGTCTTCTCTGGCGACTGCAGCCATCTTCTCCTTCTACTGGAGATGGGAGGATCTGCTCGGTCCGGTATTGTACCTGAACTCGCCTGATAAATACACCGTGTCGATGGCGCTGAAAATGTTCCTCGATAGCGAATCTGCTTCCAACTGGGGCGCAATGTTTGCGATGTCCATCGTCAGTCTGGTTCCGGTTGTAGCTGTGTTCTTCATCTTCCAAAAACAAATTGTTCAAGGGATGAGCACCAGCGGATTGAAAGGATAAGCCGGATTCACTGTATCTTCGTATCTTCGCCCGAATGAACGTTTACAAAAGTTAACCAAGGAGGTTATCGCTTTTGAATAAAGCTCAAGGTAGTCAGGCCGTTGCCATGGGGGCAGCGGCAGAGAGCCAGGCAGTGTCCGTGACCAGCTGGAAGTTTAACTTTGGACCGGACTCGGGAAGAGCAGATGAGACAGGGGATTATCTGAAAGTAACTGCAACCACCGCATATGAGGAACGCGGAGGATACGGATTCGAGGCAGGATCTCTGGTGTATGAGAAACAACGCATTCGTTATGACGATGTGTCGGATCCCACGAAACAACATCATATCAATCCGGGGCAGACAACCATGTCTGCCCGATTGCGTTCAGGCTTCTGTATTCCGCTCAAAGCATCGTTCATCGTGGATGTTCCCGACGGAACCTACCAAGTATTACTTGTTGCAGGGGATGAATTGGCTGAGACAGTGACCCGCGTGAAAGCTGGTGAAGGCAGGCTTGTACTGCCAACCATTCGCACACTTCCCGGACAATACGCAGAGGTTAGATTCTCGGTTGTTGTTCGCGGCGGCAGACTTCGTCTGTCATTCTCCGGTCCTGCACCGAGAATCAATGCGTTAGAGATTACTCTTGCGAATCAGACCATGACCGTATTTCTTGCGGGGGATTCAACCGTAACAGATCAGCCGGAAAGCGGATATCCGTATTGCGGTTGGGGCCAGTTATTGCCAGCACAGTTCAAACATGATGTGGCAGTGGATAATCACGCCCAGTCAGGGCGCAGTTCCCGCAGCTTTATTAATGAAGGCAGATTAAGCGCCATTCTGGAGCGAATCAAGCCCGAAGCTTTTCTGTTTATTCAATTTGGACATAACGATGAGAAGCCGGACCCTGAACGTGGGACGGACCCATTCACAACATATAAGGAATATTTGAAAAAGTATATCGACGCTGCACGCGAAGCCAAGGCTCGTCCGGTGCTCATCACCCCGGTGCATCGGCGCTATTTTGCGGATGATGGCACATTGACCGATACCCACGGGGATTATATCATCGCCGTGCGTGAGCTTGCCGAAGAGGAAGATGTTCCGCTGATCGATCTGGCTGAGCGTAGCCGTCTTCTGTTCGAGCAGGCGGGCGTTGAAGGCACCAAGGATGACTTTATGTGGGTACTTCCAGGCGAGTATGTGAACTTCCCCTCAGGCATGGAGGATAACACGCATTTTCAGGAACGAGGCGCCTGCCGCCTTGCCCAGCAGGTGGCAGAAGCCATACGCGAGTTGCAATTGCAACCGTTGCAGATGTATCTGCGGTAGGTTCATGCCATTAATAATTAAGCGAGTTAAACGAAGTAACGAGCCAGCAAAAGTTTCCCAGCGAAGAGCGAAGGCAATAATCTTTTAAAAGCCAATGGCGAGCGTAGCAGCGGAGGAGGGCGGAATCGGGTAAAGGGAGCGAAGCGTCCGCCTTTGGAGCGGGATTTCCCCTGCTGAGGGGGAATAGAAGAAATCCCGAGCCAACAGCGGCCCACAGCCCGATCCGTCCGCCAAAGCGGCTGCCCTGCGAGCTATTCAGGGTTTAAAAGCTGTAGCGAGTTAAACGAAGTAACGAGCCAACAAAAGTTGCCCAGCGAAGAGCGAAGGCAATAATCTTTTAAAAGCCAATGGCGAGCGTAGCAGCGGAGGAGGGCGGAATCGGGTAAAGGGAGCGAAGCGTCCGCCTTTGGAGCGGGATTTCCCCTGCTGAGGGGGAATTGAATAGAAATCCCGAGCCAACAGCGGCCCACAGCCCGATCCGTCCGACGAAGCGACTGCCCCGCGAGCCCACGGATTTTTAACCTATATTGCACTCGTGAAAAAAAGGAGGATGTATTTCAATGACACCTGACCAGATAGAATCAGGCACATCTGCCCGTAAGAATGCTTCAACAGCTACAGGCCACGCCTACTGGGTTATTCCGGATGGTTACATTCCCCCGGAGAGCCAGGGCACATTGGAGAGTCATGAGAGCATCTGTGTACTGAACACCAGTGCCGCGGATGCGGAGCTGCGCATCACGATTTATTTTGAAGACAGAGAACCACTCGAAGGTATGGTCGCTGAAGTGCCAGCAAGAAGGACGAAGCATATTCGGACTGCATCGCTACGATCCGGGGAGCAGTCTATTCCGCCGGGCGTGCCTTATGCGATTACGGTTTCGAGCAACATCCCCGTTATCGTCCAGTACAGCCGTTTGGACACGACCCAGCCTGAATTGGCTTTGATGAGTGTCATGGCGTATCCATTAGGATAACTTCCCCAATCGACAGCATAGTTGGAGATGGCAAGAAGCCCCGTAACCTTGCATTCAATGCAGGTACGGGGCTTCTTTTCTTCATTTTATTTACCGTATTTGTACGTGCTCGCATTCAGGATATCCACGTGGACCTCCACTTTACCAAGTTTAAAACGTTTGAGTGGATCCGCCCGGTTATCGACTTCCTGTTTCCATAAGGGAAGGTTGTGGCGATATAAGTGTTCCACAAGACCATAGGAATCAATCATGCGCGACTTGTTTTTTTCGAACGTATCTCGGATTTGGGATTCGATCTGTTTCTCGGCTTCTTGTTCCATGGCATCTGGAGACCGAGGAGCCCCATGATCTTCAGTGATGGTACCTTTGGCCGAGGTAACCAGATCAAATGTGACGCCATCTCCTTGTTTCCTCGCCTTGATTTTTGTCTTGGGATGATGAAGCAACAAGGTTAAATCAGGAGTTTTTCCACCATTCCCATATACGTATAGTGGGTACTGATGTACTCGCTCATAATTTACGTATCGTGTACCATCTGCTTCTGCTCCCCCAACTCTACCCTGACTTTTGCTTTTGGAAATGACATAAAATCCATCCATTTTAACAAGGGGTGGCGTCTTATCGCCGTTGAACCAGGTCTCATTCCTTGTTGAAACCGAAGGTAAAAGAACGACGGAAGCCGGTTCCCGTAGTCCATCGAGAAGCTGATGGAGCCGGATAGGTTCGTAACTTGAATACTGTTTGTATAACCTCATGGGCTCAAATATCTCGATCGTCTGGGCGGATTGATTCAGCAAGACCGAAGGAGAGAGCACTTCAGGAATGTCCTGCTCTGTAGCGTAGATCCATGGTGTATATCTCAACTGACCGGAATGCAACAGTGTATTAAAAGTATCTTCGAGTCGTCCGTTCAGCACATTTTTGGATAAAACAATGGCTTTGACATGGGTCCACAGTGTTTGCTGTTGTGAAGTCTCATATAGATCATTAATAGCCATACTGAGTGTTGTGCCTTCTCCCCGCCCAATCCAGATATCCTTTGCCTCCCGAGAAGTTGGTGCTTCCTGTTTAGCAATACTGGAGAAATCAATCAGTTGAGCGTAAGTAATATATCGATCATCCTTATAGTCTATCCCTACCGCCGTAATAAAGTTAATGCTCTGTACCTCTTTGGAGTCCCAGCACCCCGTTAACAGGATCAAGCAACATACAATTAGACCGCTCAAGGATGCCCATCTTGTCAAGGACGTTTTCTCCGACGGGTGGAGTCCTGGGTATGAAGTGCGGCTGGGCGCTTGGTTCGTTTCATCGAGGAATGCATGGATACGGCTTGGGTGAAGTCTTCGGGAATGTAGGGAGACACCGGGGCCAGATAGGATACACCATAACACTCCAGTGATACGATGTGGACCAGTAGAGCAAATAATCCAATCATAAAACCAAATAGTCCAAGTATGGAGGATATGGCAAGCATTGCGATGCGGATATGAGCTGTCGCACCACTCAGAACATTATTCACCAGTATATAGCTGGAAATAACAGAGATCGCTACCGTTACAATAATGGTAGGAGACGTTATTCCTGCACGGATGGCCGCATCACCGATAATTAGTCCACCAACTACGCTGACCGTCTGTCCCAAGGCGCGTGGGAGTCTACGGCCGGCTTCATTAAACAGTTCGAACATGAAGATCATCAGGAATGCCTCCAATGTTACCGGCAGGGGTAAGCCCATACGTGTTCCGGTAATAGTTGCGAGAAGAGGCAGAGGAATCTGTTCCACATTGAAGCTGGTCAGGCCGATATAGAAAGCGGGAAAGAAACAGGCGATCAATAGCCCGGAAATGCGCAAAATTCGCTCAAGGGTAACGATGAAGAATGGTGTGCTCTCATCCTCCGGGGATTTCAACTGATTAAACAGGGTGGTTGGGGCGATGATAGCTACCGGCGAACCTTCAATCAAAACAGCAAAACGTCCATTTAGCAAGGAATCAACCACAAAATCTGGACGTTCGGTGTTATCGGTAAGTGGAAATATACTGCGAACACCACCCATAACAGCCCGTTCCATAACGGAGCTGCCGATAATGCCATCGATCTCAATCTGATCAAGGTTACTCCGGGCTTCTTTCAGGATATCTGGATTAATAACATCTTTAATATACAATAGGCCAATAGCCGTCTGTGTACGTCCGCCTTTTACATACTTTTCATAACACATTGAAGAGGTTTTCATTCGTTTACGGATAAGGGCAATATTTACGGATAGTTCTTCTGTAAATCCGTCGCGTGGCCCTTTTACTGATGACTCCAAGGCAGACTCTTCCGGGCTTCGACCTGGAATGCTTGCGATATCCAGACTGCACGCGTGGTCTCCATTCCCGAAAATCAGTAGCAGTTGTCCGCTAAAAATTAATAAATTCAGATTGTCGGTGTCATTTAAATCTTCTACCGGATTCATGGCTAGTTTCATTTCTTTGGGATGTGTCTCTTCCAAATGCATGGAATGCTGTTCAAGACGAGGGATAATAAACTGATTGATTTGTTTTGCATCGACTAAGCCTTCGCAATATAGTGCAATCACTTGCAGGCCGTTTTCACTTTTGGCAGGAAAAGTTTGAAGAACGACATCGGCGCACGGATCAAATTGATCTTGTAATGAGGCCAGCAGTGTTTCATGGGACGTGGTGTCAATCTTCTGATGCTCCATGATGTTTCCTCCTCTGATGACGTGAGTGAATAAAGGCAACTGCCGTTGCTATAATCGCAAGTCCGCTCAGATACGCGAGATTGAACGGAAATATGTATTCGACCAGAAGCTTTTCGAAGGTCATATCATCCAGAGGATACAACATGGTTAGAATAAAGAACACACCTAACGAGATACAACTGATGAGCTTTCTGGTGGAGCTCTTAATATTCCATATTTCTACTATAATATACATGGCGAGACTAATCCGGGTGAACGAGCCTGCGAGCCATTGGTAGATGGAAAAGAAGTCGGTCTGGGCAATGTATTTACCCAAGGAGGCAATTCGCCATTCTTCAAAGGCGGGATATCGCATTTTGGCAGCTTCAAAAGGATCAAATTCCACAATGGCCCCAATGAGTGGGCCGACAGTCAGCCCCACAATAATGAGTGCCAGCATGAGGTACTGCCATACACGTATACGTTTGGTGAGGTGGGGTTGGATGTACCAGATGAACAGCAGTTCAAACATGCCTGCAAGACTGTATACCATGCCATTAAGTACAGGATGCCATCCGTGTTCAAGAACGGGCAGCAGACGGCTGTAATTCTTGTATTGAGTATTCACGATAGAGACATAGAACCCTAATAACACCACCAGTGGCAGGATCAATCCTGCTGTAAAAGCAAGTGAGCGAATACCTTTATACGCAGCGTAAGCACAGAGGGACATCAATGCAATACTGGTTACCAAAACAGGTGTCTCTGTCAGGTAGTTTGTTTTGGCCCAAGTCGTTGTATCGTGCAGGGTGAAATAAATTACGCTCAGAAAAAAAAGACTGTTTCCAACTCGAAAGAACAGGCCAATGGGTTTGCCGAGACGGGATGATAACCATTCATGCAGGGTTTGATGCTGGAGGAAGCGAGAGACATAGGCGAGCATTAGCGCAAATACGAGAAATGGTCCGGTTGATAATAGGACGGAAATCCAAGAATCCCTTTTGGCCGCAGCCAAAAGGGCAGGAATAATCAGAACATGGCTGATCAAGCCAACGGATAACATGATCAACATCATAGCTTGTAAAAATGAAGGTTGTGTTCGTTTCATGCTGAGGGGTCCCCTTTTTCCAATAGACTGTCCTCAGCAGTGTTAACGTGAATGGAGCGCTTCATACCGTCAGTGGAAATAACGAGTGCCCATGGCTTCTCGTATCTTTAGCATCGTTTCCCGGGCGATCTTTCTGGCTTCACGAGTCCCTTCGATAAGAATCTCTTTCATGCTTTGATCCGATTGACCAGCCTCTGTTTGCGACCGCTCATATTGGTGCCAAGCACACCAGCGATAATCAACAATGCACCAATATAGTGGTAGTATCCCACTGGTTCATGCAATATCCATGCACCCCCAACTATGGAAATAAGCGTGGACAGATTGCTGAATACACTCATTTGCGAAGCCTCCAGATGAGTCAAAGCATAGCTCGCGAGCAAGGTGGAGATCATCGTGGAGAGGATTGCCAGATAAGCGAGTGCACCCAGATAGGATGTATCTCCAAGCGGTTTGATGTAGTCCATCATGGAACCGCTGGACGCATGCCGGATCAGGGAAGCGGCGTTAAATACGATACAGCCAACCATCAGTGTGACCCAGGTTAATTCCAACGGTTTATACCTCTGGGTCAGTGGTCTCGCAAGCACACCATAACCTGCAAAGCAGACCGTGGATAACAGCAATAATGCAATGCCCTTCAGGTTACCTATAGACATACCGCTTCCTTGCATGATGAAAATAAAGACCACTCCAGCAACAGATAGAAGCAGGAACAGCTTCTGCATCGTGGATGTGCGTTCCTTCAGGAAGACTGAAGCGAGAACGAGTGTGAATACAGGGGCCATGGCCTGTATTATACCCGCTTCCGATGAGTTGGAAGAGACAAGTCCAAAGGCTTGAAAGGCAAAAAATAAGACGGGAGATAAAAGCCCCAGTGGAATGATTCGCCACAGATCACGAAGGCTCAGTCGGATTTTGATCCAGCCAAAAATGACAGGAATGCTGACAACGATCAGCGACAGCGCGAATCGGTGGGCAAGCACATCAATGGGATGTGCAACAGTGACGGTCATTTTAACAAATAGAAAAGATAGACCGATAATGGCTGCGTACAATACAGCTGCGATATAAGTGTATCCCCGAGTGTGTGTTGTGTTCATGAATGCTCCTCCAATACAGTAGTCATAGCGCTTTTATCTTTCATTATCCTGAATTATGTCAGGTTCGAGGCATGTGCTGGCCTTATTCAATATACTGCCAGGTGTATCGTGCTACAATAGATAAAAGGGTAAACTGTAACGGTACAATTGTGGGAGAGGGATGGTGCAGTGAGAAAATACGAAGTGATTGCCGAAGCATTAAAGCAGTGGATTCAGGAACAGATGCTGCAGCAGGATCGTCGCCAGTGGGCAGATAAGGGCATCCGTCTTCCAGCCGTTCGAGTTGTAGCAGAACAATATCAATGCAGTGTAAGCACAGCAATTCGTGCATATGAGTGGCTGGAGCAGCGGCATTTGGTGTATGCCATACCTCAATCCGGTTATTATGCCGTACAGAACGGGACAGGTGCTCAGGACATGGACTGGCAGGGAGCGTTGGACTTTGCTTCAGCGGCTCCCGATCCAAAGGTGTTCCCTTATGCAGACTTTCGTCATTGTGTGGATCAGGCGATGGAGAAGAAGCAAGCAGAGTTATTTATGTATGGCACAGATCAGGGATTACCTTCGCTTATCATGTTGTTGCAGAAGCAGTTTGCAGATTATCAGGTGTTTGCGAGAACAGAGCAGTTCTTTATCACGTCAGGTGTGCAACAGGCACTGGCTGTACTTGCATTGATGCCTTTCCCCAATGGAAAGAGAAAAGTACTGCTTGAACTACCGACCTATCACAATATGCCCTCGCTACTGAGTGGATTGAATGTGCCGATTGTCGGTGTGAGACGTGCCCTGGATGGGCTGGACTGGGCATCGCTTGAACATCAGTTTGCTGAAGGAGATATCAAGTTTTTCTATGTCATGCCGCGCTTTCACAATCCGATTGGCATATCGTTGACTGTTGCTGACAAGAAGAGACTGATCCGGCTTGCACAGCGGTACGATGTCTATCTGGTGGAGGACGATTATCTGGCCGATCTGGAGGACAGTACGAAACAGGACCCGCTATGGTCCTATGATACCGAAGGCCGGGTCATCTATCTGAAGAGTTATTCCAAAATTTTGTTTCCAGGCTTGCGCATTGGTGTAGCTGTTCTGCCCTCACCTCTAATTCAATCTTTTGGTGCTTACAAAAAAATGCTCGATATCGACACGTCCGTCCTGTCTCAAGCTGCTCTGGAGATCTATGTCCACAGCGGAATGTTTGCTCATCACAGGAAAGTGATTCGTAACCGCTATGCTGCCCGGATGCACACGGTGCATGAGCAACTGGACACATATCCAGACTTTGCTCCATTTATGGAGGCTCCTCGAACAGGAGGCGAGCATACCGTATTGCCTTTGGCGGGTGATCTGCCACTTCGTGTTCTGTTGTCCCGGCTTCAAAAGCGCGGAGTGATCGTTGATACGACTGAACGGTATTATCCGGAGGGAACATATCAGGTGCATCAGGATCAGATGCTGCGCTTGAACATCTCCAATGTGCCGAAGCAGCGAATCGAGGAAGGGATGCAGAAGATCCGGGAGGAAATTTTGAAACTTCAGATCAGGCAGAAATAAATTGAAGAATCGGAATGTTGTCCGTATATAACAAAAGGCGTCCACACAAGTTAATCACTTGTTGGACGCCTTTTCCATGAATTGTTAACCATCTACACTACAGCTTGTACGCTATAGTGTGGTGGAAATAATCCGATTTATTCCTGAGCCATCGCCTTGAAGGAAGCTTCTGCGGCTTCCAATGTAGCCTGAACATCCTCATCTGTATGAGCCGTGGTCAGGAACCAGGCCTCATATTTGGATGGAGCCAGGTTAATGCCACGGTCAAGCATATGACGGAAGAAGGAAGCAAACAGCTCTCCATCTGTGTCTTGAGCATGATCGTAGTTCGTCACCGGATGATTACAGAAATGGGTGGAGAACGCACCACGAATCCGGTTGATTGTCAGTGCAATCCCGTGACGGTCAGCAGAAGCTTGCAGACCTGCCGTCAGGTCGATAGCAAGGCGTTCCATCTCTTCGTATACACCCTCGCCTTGCAGGACCTCCAGACATGCGATACCAGCCGAGATGGATGCAGGGTTACCAGCCATCGTGCCCGCCTGATAAGCCGGTCCGAGCGGAGCAACCTGCTCCATAACATGTTTGCGTCCGCCGTAAGCACCGATTGGCAGGCCGCCACCAATAATTTTACCAAGAGCCGTCAGATCGGGTTCAATCTCCGCATGGTTATCGAGTCCGGCATACGTCTGAGTAGAACCGTAATGGAAACGGAAAGCCGTAATGACCTCGTCATAGATAACCAGTGAGCCGTTAGCACGTGTCATGGCACAGAGGCCTTCCAGGAAGCCAGGCTCCGGCATAACCATACCAAAGTTACCCACGATCGGTTCAACCATGACCGCGGCAACATCATCCCCCCAGCGCTCCAAAGCATCTTTCAGGGCTTCCAGATCATTGTAGGGCACAGTAATGACTTCTTGTGCAATACTGGCTGGAACTCCCGCACTGTCAGGAATTCCGAGCGTGGACGGGCCTGAACCGGCAGCGACAAGCACTAGATCGGAGTGACCATGGTAACATCCGGCGAATTTTACGATCTTGTTGCGTTTGGTGTAGGCACGAGCGACCCGAATCGTAGTCATGACCGCCTCTGTACCGGAGTTTACAAAACGAACTTTATCCATGGAAGGAATGGCTTCCTTCAGCATTTTGGCGAGCTTGATTTCAAGCTCTGTTGGGGTACCGTACAGCACGCCATTTGCTGCTGCTTCCGTAATGGCCTGTGTAATATGCGGGTGAGCATGTCCTGTAACAATCGGACCGTAAGCGGCCAGATAATCAATATAACGGTTGTCATCGACATCCCAGAAGTGGGCCCCTTGGGCTTTTTTCATAAATACAGGTGAACCGCCACCAACGGCTTTGAACGAGCGTGAAGGGCTGTTAACACCTCCTACAATATGTTCAAGTGCTTCTGCGTATAGAAGTTCGGAACGGGAACGTGATGTATTCATAAGATAACTTCCTTTCGTCATTCAAAATATGATAAAGAAACAAGCCACAGAAAGATATGATGATTTTCTCATAATAGTATAGCCGGGCACAACGAGAGGGCAGCGTAATGGCTGCCCTCTGCATATTTAGATTACTGAGCCGGTTGCTCTGACTTCTGATCGTCACCACTGGCTGTTTTATCTTCGGTGCTGGTCGTACTATCATCCGTTGTAGCAGGCGGGTGAATAATATCCTGAATATGCTGCTTCAATTTCTCTTCATTGGTAACCGTCAATACTTGCGCACCGCCTGCTGTACGTTCTTCTTTCAGCAGGTTCATTGGCGGAATCTGCTCACTGCCGTTCATGCTGCTCTGATATCCGAGTCCACCCAGCTTCCACATGTCGGAGAGTGTCAGATTCGTATCCACATAAGGATTAACCTGTTCCAGAATGGAGGGAAGTTTGGCAATGGTTGTTGTGGATTGCATTTTCGCTGTGACAGCTTTCAGCAACTCACGCTGACGCTCGGAACGAGCGAAATCCGACATCGCATCATGACGGAAACGAACGTACATGAGCGCTGTCTCGCCATCCAGATGCTGATACCCTTTTTTGAGATCAATATCGTATTCGTTATTGTCTGCTTTACTTGTATAGTGCATGTCTTTCTCCACATCAAAATCCACGCCGCCAACGGCATCCACCAATTTGATGAATCCTTGGAAATCCGTATACACATAATACTGTACAGGAATGCCGAGCAGGTCGCCTGCAGCTTGCATTGCTGCGTTAGGGCCATGCGTGATCGCGGTGTTGATCCGCTCCTTACCGTACCCGTCAATATTGACGTAAGTGTCACGCAGAATGGAGAACAGATTAATTTTTTTGGTGAGTGGGTCGAGCGATACAACCATCATGCTGTCGGAGCGAGGAACTTCACCTTTTTTCAATCCACGTGCATCGACACCCATAACGAGAATATTTACCGTTTCTGTGCCTTCCCATTTGGGTGGGTCAGGAGTATTTACTTTCTCCACATTTTCGATACCTGCGAATGGTGATTCGTCACCGTCTTTTGCCAAACCGTCCAACTGATTGAGAATAGAACCGAAATAATATGTCGCTGCTCCTCCGATAATTAACACGAAGGCGGCAAGAGAAATCCAGATGGTTCTCTTCGTCTTTCTGGTCATGCTAGCTCTCCTTTGTATTTGAGATAAAATATAAAATAAGTCCAAAGTTGTTTCTGTTATAATCTAGCCGAAGCTTTCCGCTCACGTCTCCATCGTCATCAGGCACAGGACGCGGCTCCAGACTATTTTTAAAGCTTGCTGAATTTTGACTGATACCATTATAATTTCTTTTTGGGCTACAAGCAATTTCAACAAAATCCAAGTGAGGTATAATCATGCTGGCGATTGATGTCAAAGATTTGCGCAAGTCGTTTAGCGTCCAGAAAAGCCGAGGTGGGCTGAAGGGCGCGTTTCAGGACCTGTTTGCACGTCAATACCAAGAGGTATTGGCTGTAAATGATATTTCATTTCAGATTCCGCAAGGCGAAATATGCGGATATATTGGGGAGAACGGTGCCGGTAAATCAACAACGATCAAGATGTTGACCGGCATTTTGGTGCCTACTTCAGGGCAAATATCGGTTGGTGGATATGTTCCGTATCAGGAACGGGAGAAGTTTGTACAGAATATTGGTGTTGTTTTTGGTCAGCGCAGTCAATTGTGGTGGGATATTGGCGTGATCGAATCCTTCCATTTATTGCGCAAAGTATATCGTGTCGGAGAGGTCGATTTCCGCAAACGGCTGGATGAACTAGTTGAGCGGTTGCAGCTTCAGGATTTGTTAAGTCGTCCGGTGCGGAAGCTCAGTCTTGGTCAGCGTATGCGCTGCGAGTTAGTGGCAGCCTTGTTGCATAATCCGAGTATTGTTTTCCTGGACGAGCCAACCATTGGTTTGGATATTGTGGTGAAGTCGGAAATTCGGGATTTCTTGAAAGACATGAACAAGGAGCATGGAACAACCATACTGCTCACAACCCATGATTTGCAGGACATTGAGGCCCTGTGTTCCCGGGTGATCATGCTTGATGCAGGCAACATTATCTATGATGGAGGTCTGGATCATCTCAAGTCCCAGTGGGGTAAGGAGCGCGAGATCCGCTTCAAGTTTGGTTCAGCTCACAACATCAGTCAGATGCAGGAATGGACTGCTGCGTTGCCTGTCCGTTGGACGGTAGAGAATGAATTGTCCGCATCTGTATGGATTCCGCTGGAACTGAATGTCTCGGATGTACTCGGACGTGTCGTTGGACAGGCTGATATTACCGATATTCAGATTATCGAGATTAACACGGATGAGATTGTGCGCAGTATTTACCAATCCGGTTCCGCCGAGCGTCCAGAGATTGTGGGAGCAGGGAAAGAAGCGGTGGGTGTATCCTGAGATGAATAGTGCATTTATTGATTTTATGCGCATCCGTTTTCTAACGATGCTGGCATACCGGGTGAATTATTACTCCGGCATTTTGATATATACGCTGAATATCGGCGTGTATTACTTTACCTGGCAAGCCATTTACGGTAGCAGTGGTGAACTCGGCGGCTTCACGGCAGCGCAGATGACCACTTACATCGCTGTATCCTGGATGGCACGTGCCTTTTATTTTAACAACCTGGACCGGGAGATTGCCGCAGATATACGGGATGGCTCCATTGCAATTCAATTCATCAGACCGATCAATTACGTTATGGTCAAAATGATGCAGGGTCTTGGGGAAGGTATTTTCCGCTTTCTGCTTCTCATGATTCCGGGAATGCTCATTGCCATTCTGCTGTTCCCGGTTGAATTGCCTACGGCGCCATCGGCGTGGATTGGCTTTCTCGTCATGCTGTTCTTCAGTTTCCTCATTAATTCCCAGATTAATGTGATAACAGGACTGGCGGCATTCTTTGTGGAAAACAATGAAGGCATGATGCGTATGAAACGCGTCGTGGTTGATTTGTTCTCCGGTCTAATCATCCCGATCAGCCTGTATCCAGGCTGGATGTCCGCAGTGATGAAAGTATTGCCTTTTCAGGCCATTACGTATCTGCCCGGTTCCGTCTTCACTGGAAGAGTGGAAGGTACCGCCATCTGGAGTGTACTCGGTATTCAGGTGTTCTGGTTTGCCGTACTGCTGCTTCCGATGGTATTGATCTGGCGTAAGGCGCGCAAGCGTCTGTTCGTGCAAGGGGGATAACAGATATGTACTATATGGGTCTGGTCTGGGAATATTTGAAAAATTACATGAAAACACGACTTACGTACCGCGCCGATTTCTGGGTGGAGATCCTATCGGATCTGCTGTTCCAGGCAACCAACCTGATCTTTATCTTTGTGGTCTTCCGCCACACGGATAACCTGGGCGGCTGGAGTGAGAGTGAAGTGCTCTTTGTTTATGGATATTTTATGGTGCCCTATGGCATCTTCAGTTGTTTTATCAATCTGTGGGGATTCAGTGAGCGGTACATCGTCAAAGGTGAGATGGATCGGATCCTGACACGTCCTGCACATAATCTGTTCCAAATATTGCTTGAAAATGTGGATCCGCCTGCACTCGTGGGCTCATTTATCGGCCTGATCATCATGATCTTCAGTGGAGCAGAGATGGGTCTGATGCTGGAGTGGTGGCATATCCCTGCCTTAATTATTTTGGCACTCAGCTCAGTCATGATCTATGCCGGAATCTACACCACATTGACTTCACTATCCTTTTATTCGGACGCGCCAACAGGTATCCTGCCGTTGATGTATAACATTCAAGGATATGGACGCTACCCTGTCACGATCTATAACCGTGCCATTCAGGTGCTGTTAACCTGGATCATTCCGTTTGCCTTCGTGGGGATCTATCCCGCAGCCTTGTTCCTGGAAAGGTCCGAGATGCATCGCATGGCGCTGCTTACACCTGTGATGGGATTGGTGTTTGGTTCTATGGGATTGCTTCTGTGGAATTTTGGCGTGAAGCGGTATCGCGGAGCAGGTTCATAATAACGCCCTATAGTAATTCATGGGGGAGATTAGGGAGGAACTGACATGACGTTAAAAGTAGGCGAATTGGCACCGGATTTTGAGCTTCCGTCCAGTACGGGAGAATCGGTAAAGCTTTCGGATTACCGCGGACAGCGGGTGCTGCTTTATTTTTATCCCAAAGATATGACCTCGTCCTGTACACAACAGGCTTGTGATTTCCGGGATCGACATGCTGAATTTGAAGGGCTGAACACGGTCATTCTCGGAATCAGCACCGATCCGATGAAACAACATGACAAGTTTATTGCCAAATATGGACTGCCGTTTACCTTGTTATCGGATGAAGAGCACGTTGTAGCCGAGCAATACGGTGTATGGCAGCTGAAGAAAATGTATGGCAAGGAGTACATGGGGGTGGTTCGCTCCACTTTTCTGATTGATGAAGAGGGGAAATTGATCAAGGACTGGTCCAAAGTTCGGGTCAAAGGACATATCGAGGCAGCACTTGAGGCGCTGAAGTCCATATAAGCTGCTCCGGCAACATATAATTAACAATATAAAGGCTGTGTTCGCGGAATTCTTCGTGAACACAGCCTTTTGCATATGCGGATTTCCAGCCCTTTATAACTGTTGCTTATGCTTGCATGAACGAATGCGATATACCAGCAAGAGGAACAATGGAATGATGAAGCTGACGGTGATATTCCAGTCTACCCATACAGGCATGATCGTATCCGTATAGAAAATAACATTTGGAGCAAGCAGTACACCCAGGGCAAATAACAGCAGGGAAGAAGGCAAGATGAGAGGCTTATACGTCTTTAAACGAAATAATTGTGCTGTTCCCAGCACAAAGGCAAATAGATACAGCAGACTTTTGAAATAGGTCGAAATTAACCAGGCGATAGCCATGAATGCTTCGATTCGTTCGAAGAAATTACCTATATTAATCTTTTGTGAAAGAGCGTATGAGATATAGATACTGTGCTGCGTCAGTGTAGGTCCCATCACCATGAGTGAGAGCAGCAATAACAAGCTTAATAGTAATCCCCCAAAGAAGGTAGCCAGCAAGAAATCCCGTTTGAGATGAGGCCCGGGGTTCACGTAGGGGAGAAATACGGAAAGAACAATAAGTTCACCAAAGGAAGTAAATGCACCACGGATGACAGGGTCTGCTAAATGTATCCAGGGAATATCAAAGAAAGGCTGAAGATTAGCAGTCTTGGCTTGAGGAAGAAGCCCCAGAAAGAGAAAAGCTATAAAGACCACAACGATTGGGGCTAACAGTTCGGAGCTTAAACCTATCGTACGAAAACCATGGATAAGTCCCCAGGCCAAAGAGCAAATGATCATCAGAATAATGACCCGAATGGGGGTCTTGAGATAGATCTGGGTTGTCATGAAGTCACCGACCTCACGAACACATGTGGCTGCACCTATAGCGAAATAGAATAGATAGGCAACTGAAAGCACGGAACCCACCCAAGTCCCAAGTAACTTGTTACATATTTCGAAAAGGGACAACTGAGGATATGTTCGATGCAGTTTATATAGAACCCAGATGATGCCAAGACCGATTGGCAGACCAACGAGAGAACAGAACCATGCGTCCTGTTTGCCTACTGCGGTAACAAGTGAAGGGTAGATCAGAACCATATCTCCGATCATAACCAGGAAAGTGAGCAAGGTGAACTGCCGAATTGTGAGTTTTTCCTTCATCAACATGCCCTTCTGCTCCTTTCCATGGTTTGACGTCTAAAGCACCCTTCAGAGTTAACCTTCTGTGGTTGGCTGAGATTGCGAATTGGATTTTCTGCGGGATTTCACTGACGCGATAAGAATCAGCATAGCGGGAAGAATGATCCCTAGCGTGGTATCCCAATCCACCCAGTACGGAACAATGGTGATGATGATAAACGTCAGACTGGGTGCAACGAGATTGGCCATGCCATAAACGAGCAATGTCGATGGTAAAATGAGCATCTTGAAATGCTTAAGTTTGAACAGTTCTGCGCATCCAACAATAAAGGCATATAAGTAGATCGCTGCTTTGAAGTAGGTAGAGATAAACCACGAGCAAGCCATGATCACCTCAATTCGTTCAAAGATTCCACCGATGCTAATCTTTTGAGACAAGACAAACGAAGCGTATATATTATGTTGGGTAAGGAAAGGACCGAGAACGAGCATGGATATGGTAACCAGAATGGCAAGGATCAGATTGCCGAGCCCTGCTGAAATGACAATGTCACGCATGCGGTGGGCACTGTTTGCGACATAGGGAAGGATCATTAAAATGGGGATAGTTTCACCGACGGGATATATGATACTCACCAGAATACCCTGCGCAATAGAGACAACACCGGTGTCTGTTACTGGCTTCAGATTACTGGTTTCAACCTGTGGAAGTAGACAGAAGGCGAGTACCATTGTGAAAAGAATGACGATTGGTATCAGCAGTTCACTTGTTCTTGCAATCGTCTCTAGGCCATGGTACACACCCCATCCTATAGCAATAACAAACATAAGAATGATGACACGTATAGGAGTGTACTGAAAGATCTGGGAAGTCATGAAATCCCCGACTTCCCTGGTGTATGTGGATGTACCAATGATGAAAAAAAATAAGTAGAAACAGGAGAAAAAGGTGCCTGGCCAAAAGCCCAAAATACTTCGGGCAATCTGTACCAGATTCTTTCCCGGATGCATACTTCCCAATTTCATAATCATGGCCATGAGAGCCATTCCGAGTGGAATGCCAATAAGAGCACAGATCCAGGCATCTTGCTTGGCATAGGACGTAATAACGGAGGGGTAGATCAGCATCATATCTCCAACCACCAACATAAATGTAAGGGTGGATAATTGTCTTGTTCCGATCCGTCCCTTTTCCAGCATGATATACCCTCCCTTGTCTCCTAAGTTCCAGTCAGTCGTGCTAATATATGGTTCACAGGGTCATAGATCCACATGATGATATAGAGTGGACTAGGAAACTCCCACAGATTGGAAGCAATAATGCCGAACACCGTAGCAGTGAGAAGCATTCCACTGTATACGGCTGTTTCTCGCCATTCTTTCCGGTGAATGAGGCCAGGCAGATCGATCCAGCCAATACTAGCTGCTACGACGATAACCGCAAGTGTAATCAGCACGCTTCAATCACTCCTTTAATTCGTTTCTGAATGAATCATCCAGTGTACCGACACGTTTAATCTGCACATTGGTTTTGTACTTGATGTCCAGTTCTTCAAAATGTTTATCCCACTCATTTTCTATCTTCTTGAAGAACTTGGGATCTGCATGGTACACTTCCTGTCCAAAACCAAATATATCGACATGGAATTTGCGTTTTACTGCATTGACAGAGTTCTGCATCAGTTCAATTAATCGTTCTTCACTATCGGCTTCAAGTTCTTTGAGAACTTTCATCGAACCAATCTTGATCCCGCATTCAACTGCACCGATGGAGGAAACATTCTTGACATCGATGTGGATTACGGGCTTATCATTTACGATTTCTGCCTTTCTTTTCGTTGTTGTACGGAGGGCCTTAAACGTCACGTTGCCTTGCTTGCGACAAGGCATATGGTTGACCGTTGATTCTACATTGTCACGGATATAATTGTAGCCTTTGGATTCATCCTCCGTTAACCAACCAATCAGCTTGTCTTTCTTGAACACGCTCAGTCCCGTCGTATTGAGGCGAGCTGGTGAGCGAATGGTCGATATATTCTCTTTATTCCCGCTTTGACCTTTGGGACCGAGGATCTCTACACCTGTAATGACGGGCTGGATGCCAGGCGATATCATGAACTCCAGTAATTCATCCCCGGTGACCGTGGTAGTGGGAGACCAGGTCGTAGAAGATATATCGAGAGAATTATACATTTTTTCAGCTGGAGTATTATCTAAAGGTGTAAGTACGTCAAGCAGCTGGGAAGCAGTAGTATTCTTAGCAACCAAGACGTAATAATCAGGTCTTGCTGTAGGTTCGCGCATTAACGCCTCAATAACATCATATATTCCGTTTTTACGTGCATATTCTTCACCAAATACCAGAACCCGGATATGTGCAAGGAAGATTCTGCGCGGGCTTGTCTCCGTTAATTTTTGAATGGCTTCAAACAAGGTTGTAGCCGACGCTTCGTACTGTGTAACGGGTGTCCCTTTCCCTCCCGCTGCTTTGGAAGATACCTCATTTGGAACAACGACCTGAGCACTTACTTTGATCAGATCTCCATCTTTGTCCACACCGAGACCCAACATAATGCCAAGTTCATTCAATTCCTGCCGATCCCAGCATCCGGTAAGGAGAGGAAGCAGAATGACACAGGATAATATTAAGCGTAAGCATCTATGCATGGTGTGCGCTCCTTACCGAATTACCGCTTCGTTTTTTTGGTGGATTGTCTAACTTCATTTGTTGTGCTGGTAGAGAGTGGACGAGTCTTCATACGAGACCAGGGTACACGAAAGATCGTGTCTTTGAGATCCTTCTGAATAAAGGGTGCAAAAGGAGACATATAAGGTACCCCGAAAGAACGCAAGCTGCAAAGATGCGTTATGGTAATTAACAATACAATCAGGATGCCATAAAATCCGAAGGCAGCGGCCAGGATCATCAGAACGAACCGCAACATGCGTACCGAGATGGAGAGCCCATTTTCAGGAATGACATAACTGGATATCGCAGTGATGGATACGATGATGACCATTGCAGCAGATACAACTCCAGCATCCACCGCGGCTTGACCAATAACAAGCGTACCCACAATGGACACAGCCTGACCGACCGTCTTTGGTATCCGAATGCCCGCTTCTCGCAAAATTTCATAAGTTAGCTCCATCAGCAGGGCTTCAATAAAGGCGGGGAAAGGAACGCCTTCTCGCTGAGCTGCCAAACTGATTAGAAGGTTGGTAGGAAGCATCTCCTGGTGGAAAGTGGTAATGGCAATATAAAAGGAAGGAGAGAGCAACGCGATAAAAAAAGCCAGATATCGGATCAATCGAATCAGTGTACTGATATCAGCTCGCTGATAATAATCCTCAGGTGACTGAAAGAAATGAACAAACAAGGCGGGAACAACTAAAACAAAGGGTGTCCCGTCGACAATGATTGCAACCCGGCCTTCCAGCAGTGCCGCGGACACGGTATCGGGTCGTTCGCTATTATATACTGTTGGGAAAATGGTCCTTGTCTTATCCTGAACCAGCTCTTCGATGTATCCTCCCTCAAGAATGCTATCGATATCAATCTCATCCAGTCTTCGCCTTAGTTCCTGCACAATCTCCTGATCCACGACATGTTCCAGATAGAGCACTGCAACGCGAGTCTTGGTGACTCGACCGATCTCTCTTTCTTCGATCCAGAGATGAGGATCTCGGATTCGTTTGCGAATTAATGAAGTGTTGGTACGCAGATTCTCATTAAAGCCTTCCATCGGACCCCGAACGACAGTCTGAGAGACTGGTTCCCCGATGGACCGGTCTTCCCAACCGGCTGCACCGATTTTCAACCCTCGTACAGAACCTTCAAGCAGAAGTACGGCTGATCCCGACAGCAGGGCATTCAGCACTTCATCCATATCATTGACGAGCAGGACATCACTTGCGATCAGAACATCATTTTGGAGGTAACTAAGATGTTCAGCATCCGCTGAAAAATCTGGAAGATCACGTTTATGTAATAAGGATTCCATGATGGAGTGATTTAGAATTTGTACATCGACCATTCCATCAATGTACAGCATGACGGCAGGCCATTTATGCAAACATTGCAAAGGACGAATCATCAAGTCATTACTGTGTCCCATGACTTGCTTGCAGTACGTTGTATTTTCATTCAGATCTGGAGAGATTCTCTTCAGACCTTGACCGTCCTGTACCGATGCACTCATCATGTATCCTCCTTATACATCCTATATTTGCAAGTTAGTATGACCTGGATGAATTCGGATTATCACAAAAAAGAATGAAAGGTTCTCCTTCCGTTTGGATAACACAAAAAAGGAGCCGCGATGACACGCAGCTCCTTACTTGAAATTATAGATAGACGTTCGTTCGAATTTACTTTTGTCTTTGTCGAACAGTGGTAGGCTTGGACACGGATCTTGCTGCCCATGCTTTGCGGTAACGGTAGAGCACAGCCACGATAAGTAACAGGCCGATTCCTCCCACGATATATGCTGCATATTGATGAGCCAGATGGAATACGGCATTCCACTGGGGGCCAAATATTTTGCCAATGCCCAGAAATAGCACAACCCAGAACAGCGCGCCTGAATAGGCGTAGAGAGCGAATTTGCGAAAAGGAACCGCGGCTATGCCCGCGAAATATCCGGTGAAATGTCTTACCCCCGGAATGAAATAACCGATGAATATCAAGGCATTCCCATACTTGGCAAACCACTTTTGTGTTTTATCGAGCTTGTCCTGTTTCAGCAGAAACCATTTTCCGTACCGAGTTATGAAGGGCAGACCTGCTTTGGCTCCAATAAAATAAGTAATTGTCATGCCAATCGTCGTTCCCAGAAAAGCCAGTATGGTGAGGATACCGAAATCAAGATGTCCCTTATAGGAGAGAAACCCTGCGTAAGCCATCGTTGTTTCACCAGGAAAGGGAAGTGCGATGAATTCAAGCAACAAGCCAAAAAACAATACGCTGTATCCGTAGGACCCAAACAGATGTTGGATCTTCTCAAGCAATTCCAATAGATTTCACTCTCCTGAATACGGGGTGGGAGCAAGAATACTCTCCAAGGTGTTTTAATGTGTTCTGCCTGTTCATTATGCTACCTAATCTGAAGCGAAGAATCAATCAGGCTACATAGCAAATTGTGAAAAAATATTAAACAAAATCGCGTCTTTTTTCCATGTAGTCTCCATATAATTCTAACAAATCTGCTGAAGTCTATCAGCAAATTACTAGAGACGGTGGAGGTCGATTCGTAAATGGTACAGAGACCAGAATTCAGAATCAAGGAATTAGGGGGAAACTCTGCAACAACCATACATATGTTTTTATCTGGACAATGGTATGTCATTCTCATGCGTATTGCGATATTGTTATGTGCATTTGCTGTATATGCAGGCACGGCTTATGCATCTTCTGCTTCCGGCTCAGGTGATCCAATCTCGGAAGATAAGAATACTCAAGACAAGGTAGTCTATCTGAGTTTTGACGATGGACCGGGTAACCATACCCGTGAAGTATTGGATATTTTGCGTAAGGAGAAGGTTTTGGCTACATTTTTTGTGCTGGGTGAGCAGGCAGAGCGTTATCCCGAGTTAATCCGGGGACTTGTCGAGGATGGACATGCTTTGGGCAATCATACTTTTAATCATCAATACGAACAGCTGTATAGTGATTTTAAAGTGTTCTGGAAACAGATTAAGCAGACAGAGGAAGTGCTGGAGCGTATAACCGGTTTCCGTCCGAATCTGGTGCGAGCACCAGGTGGTACCTATGGGCATTTTGACCAGAGTTATTTTGATTTGCTGCAATTGGGCGGGTACACCGTCATGGACTGGAACGTCGATAGTGGGGATTCCAAACGTAAAGGTGTTCCGGCCAAAGAGATCCTCAGCAATTCGACCAAAGTACCTGCGGGAGCACGTTCGGTCATTGTCCTGATGCATGACGGTGGTGCACATGCGGAAACGGTAAAGGCACTCCCGGGTATTATCAAATATTATCGTGATCATGGATATCGTTTTGACACCATAAAAAGTACAGATCAACCAGTTCAATTCCGTGTACATCCAGATGGTAAGTATAAGGCCCGCAAGGCGCCGGGAAAGGCCTGGATCGCAGAACATGTGGAAGTGAACGCGACGTTATGGCTTGCAAGCAAGAAGCTGAAGGTAGAGGTGGGATTGACTGCGGCTACCTTGCAACCGGGTGAGTTCCGCATGGAGGGTCAGCGAATCATGGTGCCTTTGCGTACTTTCATGAAAAAATTCGGGGGCAGCACTCGCTGGGACTCTGAAACAAGGACAGCTATAGCAGTATGGAAAGAAAGAACGATTCATGCAGACAGTGTGAGCGGGACACTGACAACAACAGGGGCAACTGAAACGGGAGCCGTACAGAGTCAGGGGGGAACCATCTGGGTTCCGTTACGTGAGTTGCTGGAGCAGATGGGGTTGAGGGTGAATTCCTTAACCAGTAATGAAGCAGAGTGGACGGTGAAGGCAGGCACTTCCAGATCCATTTCGGCAATGAACAGTATATTTGAGTATAAAATGATCTGAAGAAAGTCATTCTTGCAGGACTATTCTCTCTACTTCCGGGCAACACTGAATCATAGATTACTATGGTTCAGGAATGCTGATGAACGGAAGGAGATCAGGAGAAATGTCTTATATCCGAATGGAACATGAACATGCTGTTGAATTGTTAAACAGGGTCATGAAGCGTGTTGAGAGTGTGATTATTGGCAAAAAAACAGAGATTCGTTATGTCCTTACGGCAATGCTTAGTGGAGGTCATGTACTTCTGGAAGATGTACCGGGTACCGGGAAAACGATGCTGGTTCGTGCCGTTGCTTCTGCACTGGACTGCTCCATGGGTCGGATTCAATTCACGTCCGATGTCATGCCGACAGATGTTACGGGGACTTCAATCTATCATCCACATACAGCTGAATTCAAGTTTCGGCCCGGACCCGTCATGTCCAACGTTGTCCTAGCTGATGAAATAAATCGCGCTTCACCCCGCACTCAGTCTGCCCTGCTGGAGGCAATGGAGGAACGACGTATTACGGTTGATGGCACAACCTATGCCTTGCCACGCCCGTTCTTTCTGCTGGCGACACAGAATCCGTTACAGTTCGAAGGAACGTACCGTCTGCCTGAAGCGCAGCTGGATCGATTTATCATGAGAATTGGACTGGGGTATCCCAATCCGGAACAGGAATTGGAATTGTTAACCCGCATGCAAGGTAGAGAAGCGCTTGATGAACTTCGCCCTGTCTTGCTTGCTGAAGAGGTCGTAGCCATGCAGCGTGAAGTCAAACAGGTACATGTTGATCCCGTCGTCAAACAGTATCTGGTTGCCGTTGCTGTAGCCTCTCGCAGCCTTCCGGCGGTCAGACTGGGCATCAGTCCGCGTGGAACACTGGCCTGGATGGCTGCGGCGCAGTCATTTGCCTATCTCCAAGGACGCAGTTATGTCATTCCGGATGATGTGAAAGAGGTAGCTGTACCTGTCCTTTCCCACCGTATTCAATTGAAGGCACAGAACAGAGCGGAGGTTTGGGGGCAAGTACAAGTCATTGAAGAAGCATTGTCATCGGTCCCGGTACCTGTACAAATGACATCACAGGGAAGGGGACAGAGGCAATGACTGCGCTGGGACAACGGATTGTGAGTGCAGTCTTGGTGGTGGCTTTTGCTTCCTTGTATCAGTGGCATGGGGGCAAAGCGGCGTTGTTTCTATCCGTTATAGCTTTCTTGATGTTCACAGGAGGTCTGCTTCTCCATTGGTTCGGACCCCGGCGTATTCATATCCGTCGGAAAATACACACGAACCGGATTGAGGCAGGCGAGCAGGTACGGGTTCTGGTCGAGCTGGAATTCAATTGTCGTATTCCATTGTTATGGATCGTACTGTGTGAGAACACACCTGCAGGTGTTCATCGCAAATTGATTTTCCCGGGAACACGGCGACAATTTTCCTATCAATATGAATGTTCCGGGTTACGCAGAGGAGTCTACAGATGGGATACGGGCAGATTGTATTGGGGGGATATGTTTGGCTGGAATACCCTCTCCGCAGAGACCGCAGGAGGTACACCCCTGATTGTTGTTCCTCAAGCAACGGCTTGGGGGAAGGGAGATTCGGTAGAATTAACAGCGATGATCGAAGGGACTCTGTCAGAGCGAAGAAATAGCCAGGGTAACCGTAGTCCTGAGTTCCGTGAATATCAGCAGGGTGACCCACTGGGACGTGTCCATTGGAAAAGTACAGCCAAAACGGGAAAACTTCAAACCTTCCTGCCTGATACCACGGATTTAGCTTCGCTCGGCATCCTTGTGTATGAAGGCGCGTCGGGGTATGACTTGAAACAGCGGGAGAACTTGGATGCACCTGCTTTTGAACGAGTGGTTCGTGCAGCTGCCCGCTGGATTCATACCGCTGAGCGGGATGACATTCCTTATCATCTGTGGATGGAAGGTGGCGATAAGAGCTATGATACACGAAATCAATGGCAACATGGGCCGTTCCATGCAGATGATGAGAATCATGGACTGGACAAGCTAGCGGGGGCGCGAATATCCAAAGCACAATCAGGTTCTGTTTCGCTCCGAACGGAGATGCTGGATGGACTGGCGAGCGGGTCGCGAATTGTGGTTCTCACAGGTAAGCTGGATCCGATTCTGGCCGAATGGATCATAACTGCAATCGGGTCGGGTTATCGTGTCGAGGTGCAATTGACTGAAGCGAACCAGAACCAGTTAGAATCAACAGATAGATTGATGAATGGATTGGGATATGACAGCTTAAGTTTGGAACGGCTTCGTCACAGCGGGGTGCCGATCCACGCGGTTACAGACGTTGCGTTATCTTCATTGGGAAAGGTGGAGGTAACGGATGTGGGAGCGTAATGGTAACCAGCAACCCAATTTCACTGTGGCCGACTTAAAGTCAACGGACCATACGAGAATAGAATCGGCCCATTCTGTATATAAAGCTGTGAACCAGAATTCTGTGACGGACATAAAGGATGAGGGATATGTTAGCGTACCTGTCCTGTACAAAATTGTTATTTCGGCCATTTTACTTATACTGTCTCTGGAGTGGATATATCCTGTTACATCATCAGGTCAGCAGGGCAGTGAACGGTTCTTGTCCGTAATGACGGGATTAACGGGAGCGTTGTTGCTCGCGGGGTTAATTCGTACAGGATGGATCACCGGAGTGCTGATCCGATTATTCATTGCACTCGCTGCTTTATGTCTGATGTACGGAGGAAGTGATCCTGTCCGTTGGGCGGTCGCTTATCCGGGGATATTTTCAGCGGATATGGACACTTTTATAAATAACTGGCGATTTCACTCGATTAGTACAGAAACGAGAGGTTTGTTCATGATGTGCGGCTGGAGTATGCTCATGGCTTCTGTGCAATCTCTCGTATTGTTACGTCGAAGCGTTATGCTGTTTGGCAGTGCAACGCTGCTCTATTTGCTTTTGCTTGAATCCTTTGCGGGGCTGGATGTGTATGCTTCTGTAATACGGTCTGTCCTATGGACTTTTCTTATTCAGGCTCTGCTCCAGCTATTACGTCTCAATGCAGGAGTCACTACTCCGAGTTATCGCGGCAGCCCCTATGGCCGTTGGAGTGCAGTAACTATCGCTGCTTCTGCAGGTATGGTGCTTCTCTCCGCGTTACCTGGCCAGTTTGCTTCCATTCCTCAACCGGAACGCATATCTTTGGAGCAGATGGGTGAACGCATAGCTCGCTGGGCAGGTTATATACAGCACAGTAGTATCCCTGCTGCAACGGCAGTCACGGGATATAGCACAGCGGACGCGCCTATGGGAGCACCGTTGGTGCAGGGGAATTCCATCTTTTTTGTCGCAAAGAGTCCGAAAGTGACGTATTGGCGAGGGGAGACCCGTTCATATTATAACGGTAGTACTTGGAGTGACCCGAGTCAAAGCTTCGAAACGGCAAGTCCATCCGGAATGCTGCGTGCTGATGGTTGGGAGAATCCAACCTATTGGGATCGCATTCGCCAAACCGTTACGATGCAGAGAGAGTGGAAAGGACCAAATCCACTCTTTACCGGGGGCATACCGGTCAACGTATCGTTCCAGGATAAGAACAAGGATAATCAGGAAAATATGTTTTCTTTGCTGTCTAATCGCGATTCGGCAACATTGTGGCTCGCAGGCTCCGGAAACGATAAGATGGTTAAACATTATTCGGCAGACGTCATGGTTCCTGTCGCAACACCTGAACAGTTACGTCTTCTTGAGGACACGAATAAAGGGAAAGATCCGGCAGCCATTCGGAGGGACTATCTGCAATTGCCTACATCACTCCCAGGTCGAGTGCAGACGCTCGCCAAGGAAATCATTCAAGGCAGTGAGACCCGGTATGACGCTGTGCAAGCCGTCAAGACTTATCTGGCTGCTCATGCTGAGTATACGTTGGATACCCGTATGCCACCGCGAGGAACCGATTTTGTGGACGATTTTCTATTCGTCACCCGGCAGGGGTACTGCAATCATTTCTCCACAGCCATGATTGTGTTACTTCGTTCGGAAGGTATTCCCGCACGCTGGGTTAAAGGCTTTGGGCCTGGATTAGCTGACCCAAATGTACCCGGTCAGTACTTAATATCCCAAGGAGATGCACATTCCTGGGTAGAGGTATATTTTCCAGGTGCAGGCTGGATGCCGTTTGAGGCCACGCCAGGCTTCACCATGGCGCAAGGCGTGGGCGAAGATGCCGCAGCACTCGCCGGGCCGCAGCCTGTTGCGGAGACTCCGCCGTATATGAGCGGCGGATTGGGTTACGCGGGCGCATGGCTGCTTGCCCGCGCACGGGCCATTGCCGCGGAGCCATGGCTCGCGGCAGCCCTTGTGGCAGCGGCCCTGCTGGGCGCCGCTGCTCTGGTCCGCATGCGGCGGCTACGCCCCGCGCTGCGGTTAGGGCTGCTGCTGGCGTGGCCACGCAGCAGCTTTCCAGACCGCGAGCGGCTGCTGCGCGCCGCCGCTCCGGTCTGGTCCGCGCTCGCGCGCCGGTACGGCCCGCGGCCGCCGGGGATGACGCTGCGTGAATATGCAGCGTCACCGGCTTTGGCCGCAGGCGCGGACGGCGCGGACATCGCGCGGTTTGCAGCCGACTGGGAACGGCTGCTGTACGGCCCAGACCGTCCGCTGCGCGCGGACAGTCTGGACTTCCTGCGCCGGGCACTTCGTCTGGCCCGGCGGCTGCAGGCGTTGTAACACAAGGATGTTACAACGTTACACCAAAGATGCGAAGCAGCTGCCATACAATCGCTATCGCTTTCCAATAGAGCTTGGCCACTTGTGGGCAGATGAAGATCGCCATTGGCTGGCGCATTGTTATTTAAATGCAGCGTTTGGTTCATCGCTGCATGCCATACATAAGACGCCTTTCGCGCTTCGCTGCGAACGAGGCGTCTTTCCACGATCATACACTTGAACCAGCATCTTGCTGCCAAGCTTTTCTAATCGAAAATTCATATTTAGAGGCAATTGGTAACCCTATTTTGATATGTCGAAAATAAGGAGTTTCGCCTTTCCTTGACGGTATGTTTTGTCGTTGCGTATAATTAGTTTCATTGAATTGAGGGAGGCACGGTAATGAATAAACCAAATGAAATTGTGGTTGTCCTTGACTTTGGGGGCCAATACAACCAGTTAATCGCCAGAAGAATTCGGGATCTCGGCGTATACAGCGAGCTTTTGCCGTATAACACACCGGCAGAGAAGATCGCAGAAATGTCACCCCGAGGAATCATCTTCTCTGGCGGACCATCCAGTGTGTACGCAGAAAATGCACCACATGTGGACCCGGCTATCTATGATCTTGGACTTCCCATCTTCGGAATCTGTTACGGGATGCAACTTATGGCCCAGCAGCTTGAAGGTAAAGTAGAACGTTCCGAGAAGCGTGAGTACGGTAAAGCCGACATCGAGTTCGCAGCAGGTGCTGCTCTCGCACAAGGTATCGATGGTGAGCACACAGTATGGATGAGTCACGGTGACCACGTGGTTACACTTCCTCCGGGTTTCAAACTGGATGCAGGCACGGAAAGTGCGCCAATCGCTGCAATGAGTAACGACGAGCGCAAATTGTATGCTGTTCAGTTCCACCCGGAAGTACGTCACTCTGTTCGTGGTAACGATATGATTCGTAACTTCCTGTTCGAAATATGTAGTTGCGAAGGCAACTGGAGCATGGAGACATTCATTGAAGATACGATCAAAGATATTCGTGAAAAAGTGGGCGACGGTAAAGTCCTGTGTGCACTGAGCGGTGGCGTGGATTCTTCTGTTGTTGCTGCACTGCTACACAAAGCCATTGGTGACCAACTGACATGTATGTTTATCGACCATGGTCTGCTGCGCAAAGGCGAAGCAGAAAGCGTAATGGAGACGTTTGTCGGCAAATTCGACATGAAGGTTGTCAAAATTGATGCACAGGAGCGCTTCCTGTCCAAACTGGCAGGCGTGGATGATCCCGAACAAAAACGTAAAATCATCGGTAACGAGTTTATTTACGTATTTGATGAAGAATCCAAGCAATTTGATGATTTTGAATTCCTGGCGCAAGGTACACTGTACACAGATATCGTGGAAAGTGGTACAGCAACTGCACAGACCATCAAATCCCACCACAACGTGGGCGGTCTGCCTGAGGACATGAACTTCAAACTGATTGAGCCACTGAGTGCCCTGTTCAAAGACGAAGTGCGTAAAGTCGGCGAAGAATGCGGTCTGCCTGAAGCTATCGTATGGCGTCAGCCTTTCCCAGGTCCGGGTCTCGCGATTCGTGTGCTTGGCGAAGTAACAGAGGACAAGCTCAAAATTGTTCGTGATTCGGATTACATTCTGCGTGAAGAAATTATCAAAGCCGGCCTTGATCGTGAGATCTGGCAGTACTTCACAGCCCTGCCGAACATGAAGAGTGTTGGTGTTATGGGTGATGCGCGTACGTATTCCTACACTGTAGGTATTCGTGCCGTAACGTCCATCGACGGTATGACAGCTGACTGGGCACGTATCCCTTGGGATGTGCTGGAGAAAATCTCCGTACGGATTGTTAACGAAGTTGATAATGTAAACCGTATCGTCTATGACGTAACTTCCAAACCACCTGCAACAATCGAGTGGGAGTGATTTGGGTATTTTTCAATTGATTAACGACTGAGAAGCCTTGCTGTATAGGGGTACTTGGACAACGATTGAAAATCTTATTTCATTCACCTGCAACTATTGGTCTTCAAAAATTACTCTCTTTTATTTGTGTTATTCAAACAAATAGAGGGGAGTTTTTTTGTGTCAAAAATCAATGAATTAATTGATGACTTTAAACTGAATCAAGAAATCCAAGGAAGAAAAAAAGAATATATTACTGGTTGTATGTATCGCTTGCATCGTTGGATGGAATTCACTAAGGAGCAACTAGATATTGTGGAAGCGGAAGACGTGACTTCATTGCATATTAAGAAATACATTCAGCATTGTCAGAGTAGAGGTAAAGAAGCCAATATTACAATCAACGGTCATATCGCTACGATCAAAGTTTTTTTCCAGACTCTTGTTGATGAGGAATATATAGATGAGAAGGATAATCCTATGCGGAGAATTAAGAACTTGAAGGAAGAGAAGCGGGTAATCATCACATTCAATGATGAAGAAGTAAAGCGTATCATCAATGATGTCGATGAAGTAACCTACTCTAATCTAAGGGATAAGTTAATTCTTATCATGCTATTTGATACTGGGATACGTGTTTCAGAACTGTGTAACATCAAGAATGATGATGTATCAAGAGCGCACATTCTCATCCATGGTAAAGGCTCCAAGGAGCGTTTAATCTACATTAGCAAGATAATGAGAAGGTATATGCGGAAGTATGAGGAAGCGAAGCAGGAACGCTTTAAGCACAGACTAAATGACGAGATAGAGGATTATTATTTCCTAGACCAATCTGCTGAGCGTTTATCACGTTCACGTATCAATAAGATACTGAAAGAGCATTGTAAAAAAGCAGGAGTAAGAAAGGAGGTACGGTGTTCACCACATGATTGTCGTCATTATTTTGCTCAGAAGCAATTGAAGAATGGAATAGATGTATATAGCTTAAGCAGGCTTATGGGACATTTTGACACGCAGATCACTTCTAAATATTTAAGGGGATTAGAACAGCACGATATATTAGAGATAGGGAAAGTGTATAGTCCATTGAATAGAATGCGGATATAAGTAGTAACACTATGAAAAAGCTGAATGACAAAAAAACTAAATGAGTTGCAAGATAAGAGTAACCATGTGGAGGAATGGGCTTAGGGAACAAAACAATAAGTTTAATCCACTTAACCATTTAGAAATTTGATTTAATAAGTTTTTTTAGCCATTTGTGTGATTTTGTTCTGCTCTCATATAAGTATATATAGGCTATTTTCTTATTATTAAGAGTGTAAGATTTATTAGTGTTTGAGAAAGGTTGTGAGATAGTACAGATATTAATTACTTGTTCAATAAAGATGTACAAAAAGAAGAGGGGTTATTACCCTGAAAGAAGGCCCCTGACGTTCGAGGATGGATTTTAAAGCCTTAAAAGCACCCTAACCACAGTGTGATGCTTTATTTCTTATCGTGGGCTTATATCGACAGAAATGAAAGTCTAATTAATGGGTCGTATGAGTGTAAGCCTTAATTTCTCTGTTAAAGTCTCTTTTTGAGATTTTGACATTAAAGGGGACTACTTCTGTCCAGTATTATTTGATATGTATTAAATTTTTTAGATTGTGGTATTTCAAGGTACATTTATATAACTATATATAGAGGTTTAACCTAGGGGGGTGGTTTACAGTCAAAATTGACTTTACATGCCCAATAAATGCCCAGAACATATACACGCTATTTCTCTAGAATGAAAATTTGCGATACGAAAGGGGGCAAACAGTGGGAATAGAACTTTTCTCAGTAAAGAGGTTTCTCTTTTAAAGTTGAATGTTTTTATAGACATTCTTAACATCCAAACTACGAGAATCTAGTGAAGAATTTAAAACACTACGAAATAGTACGAAAGAGTTTTGTAGTGTTTTAAACTTTACGAAACTAAAACAATACGAAACCTTTCTATAGAATCTCGTACTCTATGAAATATTATGAAAGAGTATGGTAGAATTTCGAACATTACAAAAATGAAGCACTACGAAATGCTACGAAACTCTTTTAAAGAATTTCTTATTTTACGAAATCGTATTGTGATCCAAAAGCATGGAATCGAAATCTAACAAAACACTATATAAAGTGAACGACTCCGAGAAATCGGAGTTTTTTTATTTTTGTATCATATATCACAGGTTCACAAAATTATGAAAGAGAGATGATGGTCATGAATGATAAGAAATTACGAGAAGGATTACACAGACTCTGACAGCTTAAAGACTAAGTTGGATAAGTTTATTAAAGGAGAGATGTAAAATGACAACAGTATACGTATTGATGCTCCATATGGCTATGGTAAAAAATTGGACAATCATCTCATGATGTCGTGTATTAAACGCCTTTAAACAAAAAAACTTGTGCGATGGTCCACGATCTACTTAACAGAAAGATAATAGTGAAAGTGAATTTCCTAAAACGTCCGATTTACGGTGTATATTAAATATAGATTTAATTATAAATAAACAAACATATTATATATACACCGTAAATCGTACGTAATTGATTTTGCACCAATATCTCCTGCCAATTATGTTAATTTATCTGACTGCCATCACTTAATTATTTAAGAAGACATTTTTGAGGGGGGCGCTACATGATGCAATTTGAGTTTAGTGTAAGACAGGGATACCAATTGTTGAGGAAGCAACAGAAGATAAAATTAAAAGAGTTGGCAGCAAAAATTGGAGTATCAGTTCCTATGTTATCAATGTATGAGAACGAAATTGTGAACCTCCACAAGGAAAAGGAAAAACAATATCGTGAATACGTGATTGGCGCGGTTGGTAATGAAGAGAATGGTTCATTATGAGAAACGCATTAACAAGAGAATATTTTTACTGTTACTCAGTATTCTTGTTCAAGTTTCTAAAAATGGATAAGGGTATTTCTTTTATTTGCTATGCTCTTCACGATAAAACTCTCAAACCCTTTTGGATATTTGAGAGGGATGATGAATTAAAGAAAGCATTGAAACAGTACAGGGATAGATAATGTAAGTTTATTAGTGAATGACAGATTGTCAAACCAAGTGCGACAGTTCCTCTGTGAAAGATTCGTGAGCGGTTCTCCAGCCCAAGCATTTTCGGGGTCTGTGGTTAATCAGATCCAGTGAGTGGCCGAGATCTTCATCCTCTACTTGAGCGAAGTCGGTACCCTTGGGATGAAACTCCCGCAGTAGTCCATTCCCATTTTCGTTGGAACCGCGTTGCCAGGAAGAATACGGGTCAGCAAAATAGACGTGAAAGCCATGTGTGTCTTCCAGGTTTGCATAGCAAGCAAATTCCTTGCCTCTGTCAGCCGTGGCTGTAAGGAAGGTGCCTTTAGGGTACTGGGAGATGGCTACACCAAGCGCAATTTCCATGGACAAAGCGGTACGATCCGGCATGAGAATGGCGGTATACAGCCGGGTTTTGCGTTCAATGAGCGTGGCTACGCATCCTTTACTTTTCCCACGACCTGATACGACGGTATCCAGTTCCCAGTGCCCAAACGTTTCTCGGGAACGAACCTCATTGGGGCGATCCGAAATGGATCTGCCGATAGCGAATTTACCGCGAGTTTCTGTGGGTTTCTGACGCTTCCCTTTGTGTCGAAGGACCTGTAACACGCCTCGAACTAGACGTCCGGCATAGAGCCAACGATAGATGGTTTTAAAGGAGACCGACGGCAGGCCTTGGATGCGGAAACGTTCCGTGATCTGTTCCGGAGACCACGTGGCTTGCAGTTTTTCCTCCAAGGAAATAGCTAAGACTTCGGACCATTTACCAGGTGAGACAGAAGCCTTACGACGCTCCTCATACGCGCTCTGAGCCTGTTCTGCCTGATAGGCTTGCGATGAAGTAGCACGATTCAATTCACGACAAATCGTCGAAGGATGTCTTCCTAATTCTTTTGCGATGCCTCTTGAACTTTGACCTTGCCGATGGAGGATTTCTAGCTTGCTGCGCTCGATTATGCTAAGATGTCTGTAGCTCATGGTGGATTCTCCTTGTGTGAATGGTTGTTGTGGTGACTTCATTCTACACGAATCCGGCCATGGGCCATTATTTATTTATTTCCAGCGGGTGTCGCACTTCATATTACAATCTGTCGAATATATAAGAGGTGGTTGGCTTGGCTATTAAAAGTGACAATTACTACGATGAAAGAAAACTCAGAATGATTTTAGACGCGGATAGAGAATGTAAATATAGAATTTACATGCCAAATGAAGTTTTTAGTGATTTGGTTAATTGTGAAGAATTCAAAGCACGAAAGGCAAATGCAACTCACATTGCATTTGCCTTTTCTTATCTCTATCTTTCTTCCTATATGTATAGATATGCAAAGTTTACTTATTTTGATAAGGAAAGCGGTGAAAATTTTATTGATGACGCGATGATGTATATGATCTGTAACACTTCACCTTGTAGCAGAGGGAGTACTGGGAAAAGTTATATTACTAAAAAAGATGGTGTCCTTACCAAATTAGGTTATTTGCGAAAAGAAAACGATTATCCAATAATGTTTGACTATTGGATTGATGATTATGGGAATGTTGATTATAATTTTGTGATTTGGCACATGTATTCGTCTCAAAATGAATTAGCAGGAATATTTGATAAACCTAGGGCTAGGAAAATTAATTTCCCAGTAAGAGGTGTGTTTGGAGATGAGCAATCCGAAAGAAAGAATGAAGTGACAGGCTATTTCTATCAATTTGAAAACACAACTGAAATAGATATAAATACATTTTTATTCTGCATGAATCACAGCGATATTGGAGTTGTGGGGTTTTATTTGTATTCTTTCTTCAAGTGTAAGAATGGTTACTTTCAAGGTGAATACAATAGCTCAATTGAACAATTAGTTGTAGACACTGGTATTAAGAAGACTAAGCTATCCGAAGTTATAGTAAGTTTAGAAGCGCATAATATGATTACAAATTCACACAACACCTTTGTGCCTTATTTGTCACATGAAAGAAAGATTCCCGCGAATAGCTATAAAACTCTAGATAGCAATCAATTTACTGATTCAAGAAGGAAAGTAGTTGTTAGGAAAGTTATGACTCAAGCGAAATATGAAAAGACAGGTGGGAAATATCTTAATGTTAATTCATCAGTTGAAGAAGATGCTGAACTAAATGAGCATCCTTTTTGAACAGTACTTTCTTTAGCATTTATTTACAATAAATAGTTATATACGGTATAATTACTTAATAATACTTTTAAGAAAAGAGATGAATGTCTGTGATCTGTTGTATGTATCGGACTTTGGATATAATATCATACGCTTTATTAAGCAGAAAAGCAGAGTGGCTACTAAGCTACTCTGCTTTTTTTAGTACTTTCTTTGGTTCTTATAAAAAAGGAGGTTAATCAATGACACTAATTAATAATCCTAAAAAAATGCTTAAAGTATTGTGGAATGGACATTTTGAAGCAATTTTCATCTATAAGGATGGAACCTGGGATATAGATGAAAATAAGAAGGATAATGTCATTATTTCGTTAAGTAGAAGCCAGTTGACTGAGACAACTAAATTAGAAGCATTGAATCAGTTAATGATTCTGAATACTAACCTTTGTTTGAAAAGTATTTTTGGACGGAACAAGAACGAGGATCAAAGGAATATGCAGAATATTGTAACAAGGAGTATAAAGAAACTCTATTTGAGTACTCACCATTTTCAACAATAGAGCAACGAATTAAAGAGTATTGTGCTGAGAATTATTTTGATTACATTTCATTAGTACAACAGCAACTGAGTAATGAACATAATCTTGATTTAAGGGCTGATTTCGGAGGTTTAATCGATAGTCAAGATGAGGATAGCTCATACTTTCAAACTCCCTTTAATGACAAGGTATCTTTCTATATAGCTGGGAATAAAGGTGACCCACAATTTTATGTAAATGATAAGCATCCTTTGTTTACACAGCTAAAAAGTGAAGTGTTGAGAGTGACAAAATTAGCTTTAGATGAAGCTCGGAAAAGTGTTAAACAGGATTTGAGAGAATGGTTTAAGTCGCAATTTGGATATGACATACACTAAGCTTCATGTATAAATAAAATCAGTATTTTATTTACTCTTGGGGGTGGATTAAGCATGACTAGAGACCAATATGATCAAAAACAAGCAAGACATTCAACGGCTTATGACTTTTTATTTGAAGCAGAGAATAACGAATATGATGAGATATACAATGATTATATAGATGAGCAAGAGGCTGCTCCTCTTCAAAATAAAAGGTTAGAAGAAATATGGGGGATTCTCTATGGAAAAGTTGGGATTGAGAAACGAAAAGAAAAGTTTCAAGAACACAGAGAAGGCAATGATTATGAAAGTATTAATATAGTTGAATGTCCAATGTGCGGCAATAATGATGTTCCAAATGTTCATATTGAAGTAAATATGGAATTGAGCGGGATCGTATTCAAATCAATATCCTTGCAGGAAGCCCAATGTACTATGTGTAATGAGTTGTTTTTATCAGAAAGTACAGCTGATGCATTAATAAGATTTAGTAATTTCTTTGATAGATTGTTTACTAATATTGAAAATGAATGAGGTGAAAGCATGAAAGACGAGAGTGTTATTGAAGAAAAAATTCAGCAACTTCAAGAAGAGGTTGGAATATTATCCGAAAATATAAGTTTAGCTTGTTCTGTTACTAATGAACGACTTATTGCTATTGAAAAATTGATGTGGAAGATTGAGAGGAAGCTGATAGATCAAAAGAAGTTCTTGAAGTTACTATCTAGTAATGAACTAATAGATAGATTAGTGACGTTGAAATATGAGCAAAGTAGAATCAAACCCTTCCATTTGGAGAGTGAAGAGTACCAAAGGTCTACCATCGAAGCAATGTACGATAATGATGATGATGACTAAGTAATAGATCTCATTCCCAAGTATTCACAGGAGTTATGTCAATGCATATTTTGGATTCTTTACAAAGTGTAATATTAAGCAACTTGAAGCTTTGTTGTAGAGGTTCTCAGAAGTGAATGGAGAACGAGCTGTGATACACGTTGGTTAGTCTTAAATTAGAGAACGTCTTTAATGGCTTAGGGGCCTTGAGAGTTAGATATTCAGTTACTTCTTAAGAAAGTTTACTATATACATCCATTCAAATTTGAGTGGATGTATGAGTTTTATAGTCATTGAAAATCTAAATCTTCAGAACATCGTTAGTAATGCGGAACAATAACTTAATTTCCTCTAATGATCATTCTGAAAATTTTCATAGTACTAAATCAACTGAATCCCACGTGGGAAGCACTTTTTTCAATGTTTTCATTTATGATAAGTGCGCCGCCACATTCAATATCCGAAATGATGTAATGTGAAAACTTGATTTTTCCGATAATACTTACTGAGTGTATTCCTTCTCCTTTCATAGAGTCGGAAACATTCAAATTTATTAAGGTCAGATGACATAAACCACACTGCTCATAATGAGCATAGATGAGAAGGGAGTCGCATTTACTCTGCTTAAAACAGAACTAATTGAAATGATTTATATAAACGATTTGGGGGATTACAAGTGAAGAGAATTGTTGTGTTATTCTTTATTGTTTTTCTTACTGCATGTGGTAATTCGCAGAATTCATCGCAAGTAATTGATAATATTGATGAAACGTACGGAATTACCGAGGAAGAAGCTTTATGTAATACAGATTTATCACTTAAAGATCAAGTTCTGTGTATGATAGATAATCAAATGTACTATGAGGCTATTGAAACTATTGAGTCAAGTGGTATAAAAGGAGATAAATTTCTGGAGGTAATGAGATCATACTCAAATTTATTCTTAGAAAGACCATCATTAGAAGAGTTGGAAGCATTCCAGAATGAGTTTCTATCAGTTCACTCGAAAGTCCTGAAACTTTTAGAAGCTAATGAAATTGGATTAGATAGAATGAGTACCTTGACAGGAAATTTAAAAAGTCTACTAGAAACTAGATCAAATCAAGCAATTAACGACAATAACAAGGCGAACGGATACGTTGAAGCTTACATTGGAATGACCGCAGAAGAATTAAAAAATTCAAAGTTATGGGGGGAACCAGATTCTGTGAATAGAACCACCACTAAATATGGTGTAAGTGAGCAGTGGGTATATGGTAACAGTAGATATGTATATTTAAAAGATGGTATTGTAACTTCAATTCAAGAATAAAAGGAAGCACCTCCAGTAGACCAACGGGAGGTGTTTTTAATACTTAGTAACAGATTTCAATCTACATCAAAAATCCTCTGTTTTAAATACTCCTTATTTGTCCCGTCACAAATCCCCAAGTCAAGCTCAAGATGGAATAGGAAGTCCGTAAGTGCTTGGTGTTGATCATCAGTCAGCGTACTATCCGTTTGATACCAATTGAGCAGAGACACTAGACAGAAATCTTTAGGAAGGTACACTCCCGCTTCATTTTTAACCACTCCAAGTTCATTAAGTGTTTTGTCTGAGATCATTATTTCTCCTCTACAGTCTTTTCACTTTGTATGACAGTGAAAAGCTCACCCATTGTAATATTTAGATAGCCACAGACATTAGCTAATAAGGTCGCAGGAAATCGTGCATCTTCGATTTTCCCATCAACCAGTTTGTAAATAGTTCCTATGCGCTCTCCTGTATCTTTGGAGAGTCTATATGCAGTAATATTCTTTTCTTCGAGAATCACTTTCAAATTACAAATCAAGGTGTACTTATTATCCACATTTATTCCCCCAGGCGTATTTCAACTCAACTATTGACATTAAACGTCTATAGTCATATAGTGAGTATATAAAATTATATTCGTTTAATGACTATATACGTAAAACGATTATATCATCTCAATAAAGGATTGTATATATCCTTACTTTCCTATTGCCGAAATCTTAATATTAGGAGGAAAAAAATGGACGTTATACAAAGTAAAATCAAAGTCTATTCAATAAGAGAAGTGTTATCAGAATTAGGCTTCAGAGGTAGCATGTTGCGCGATTTAAGCGACATTATCGTTGATGAAAAAACATTGTACGCATTCTATAACTTCATTCTAAAAACCGAAGAGGAAGAGGAGGTAATAACCAGTCTGCTACTTGTATACAAATTTAAGAAGCACATGCAGGACAAGCAGTCATTTGCTAACTACCATGATTTTGAAGAAGCTTACAACTCAGCACATGAGTTGGTCGAGAAAAGGAAAGTGCTTGAACGATTGTTTTGTTCGGAATCAATTGATTTAGAGAAAATATTGCTTTGGCTTAAATATAATATGATTTCGTATAAAAAACTTTATCAACTGGTTGTTAAATATAGAAGCAACTACTCAATTAAGGAGATGCTTATTCTTATTGATTCAATTCATATTTCATTAGAATCTAGTTTTGGTGGAAAAAAATATATAACCGCCTTAAATTAGGCGACTACTGTTCATGATTCATTATTTATATCTGTTTTACGCTTAAACTTGCTGACTTATGTAGCTTTTGTTGTATGTTATGAATTTATGATGTTTTTTTAGATACTCACACTAAAAGAGAAAATCCCTCTTTCTTAGTTATTACGAAAGGGGGATTTCCGGTACATGTATAAAATTAATTTAAGTCAATTCTCGTTCCAATGATCTTTATGCCACGTGGAGTAATTTCTATATAATTATTCGAATCTACTTCAAGCATAATCTTCGTGTCAGATTTAAGTTTTAGTGTATCGCCAATAGATTCAAGGATAACTCCGTCTAAACCATCACGATTAAACCAAAGCCTGCGAAGGTTTCCGTTAGTTGCTTTATAGTCTAGTTTGAATGCATCATTATCTTTGATAATATAACCAACCTCATTATCATTTAATGTATTACTACCTAAACCCATTTTAATTGTAGGTATGCCATTTAGACTTCCTGTTGGATTATTTAGATAAAGAGCCATTTTCTCTTCGTCGATACTTGTGCCATTTCCCGAGATAAACTTGATAAATTGATCTTTAACCCAAACATAATCCTGCTTATTACTATTTTCTAGTGTACGAACTGAAGATACCGTCAATTGGGAGATGTAGGAGCCATCAGAAAGTTTTACAGGGTCAACATCATCTTCTGAGATGATTAAACGTTTTGCTCTCAATGTTCCATCTGTATGAATCCAAAATCTCGGATCACCATCAACTTCAATAGCAATACCTTCGTTGGCATTCAAACGAATTTGCTCTTTGTTTTGACCATTGATCGTGATACCATCCAGCCAATCAAATATAATCGCATCTCCAAGTTTCGCATCGAGAATTCTTAGCCTTCTTGTGCTCAACTCATCTGCAAACAAATTGCCTTCAAGATCAACATAGAACCGCTTCTCCCATAAAGGACTTCCAGCAGTACCAACATTCTTTTCAATCTTGATGCCTTCAGTGGCATTTAATGTGGTTCGGTTCATCATGTTACCTCTCGTCACCACAATGCCGTTCTCAGCATCGATTACAGTATTATTGTAATTTCTGCCCAACTGCAAAGAAGACTTCTCAAGGAAGTCTGCAAGTTTCGCCCTAGCGCCCTCATAGGCTTTATAAAAATTCTCCCACACCAAATGAAATTGATATCTTGTCGAATGAAGATCATCGATGATATGAGTGGTTTTATTCATGTCTGCAAATACAGGATTCATATACGAAGTCAGAGCATTATAAGTAGAGGTCAAATCACTTCCAGCGGCTTGCAGTCCACTTCTGGCATCATCCAGACCGTAGTAGGAAGAGTCTCTATCATTGTAAATGGTGGTTACGTAGTAATTAATTTGCTCGTTTAGTGTCACATATTGTTTAGTGATACTCTTATACTGATTGGCTAAAGTGATCTTTTCTGGTGACATAATAACATCATCCAATATGATAGAATCGATCACTGTAAAGTCAAAATTTAGTGCATCTGCATCAAGCAACACATCTCCACGTTTCGTCTCGATTCGTAGACGTTTTGCTACTAAATCTTCTGCAATCAATGTTCCATCTTCATAGCTAGAGTTTCCTATGGATGCATAAACTTTATTGACCCATTTGTTGTTTTCCCACTTCTGAAGCGCCAATCCATTTGTAGCATTCAGAACAGAGCGATATTTACCATCACTTCTCAACGCGATAAATCCATATTCCCCGATAACAACGTTGTTGTAGTATTGACCCATATTCAGTCCAGAATAGAATTGTGCATCTTCAATTTTGTTGCGCAGATTTTTCTCTTCATCATAATAATTTTTGAATTTTAAGATGAACTCTGCACGATCTGGAATCTCACTTGTTTGTTCTGTTTTAGGAGAGTTTACGTTGATATTAAGAGGTGTTTGACCAACAATATCAATGTACTGTGACATGTAATTCAACAACGAAAAATAAGCATTTGTCAGTGGTGTTGTGGAGTAAAGGTCAATCGTACTCGAAGACTTGGAGAAGAACTGAGAGTTAATATCGAATACATCATCTCTTTGGGAACGCTTATACTTTTCTGCTTGTTCAAGCATTCTAAGGTATCCCGCTTCAATCTTGTACAATTCTGTGATGATCTGCATCTTTTCCATAGTGGTCAGCTTGTTGTCCATTACGATATCTTTGAAGTCACCAATGTCTAAGTAGTTGTTTTCCGAATCAAGAATGACATCTCCAATGTTATTGACGATCTTAATATTCTTAGCGACCAGATCGTGAGTGTAAAGCGTTCCATCACTCGGGTCAGCCCACATGAGCTTTTTCCATCCATCAGGATACTTACTTAAGTCTGTAGTGGCTCTGTCAATAACGAATCCTTCTCGATCATCAACCTTAACCCTTGTAATATCATTAAATGACCACATTCCAAATACGTCTGGATTCTCATTAACCAAACCAAGCTTCATGACAACTCTGCCATTTCGATCAAAGATTTCACCTTTGGAGCCTTGGAATTTCAGAACACCGTCCTCATCTTCGAGTGAGAGATTCGTACCCATAAAAACTTTTCCGTAAATACGTTCGCCTACTATTAAATGCTTAGTGAAGAAATTTGACAGAACGTTTACATCCAACATTTTTAAGTTGTGTGGCTCTTTAATATGATGTGTGAGATAGTTTTGTACTCCTTCTTTATTTATTCTAAATACAGAAAGAATCCCACCAATGCCTTCATAAGCAATGTTGTCGAATACTCTTGTATAGGTTTCCTTAACAGTTTGACCCTGAAATATGTGTATGCAAGCCACTTCATACGCTTCATTGGTCTTTATTCCTGCGGTTAAAACATTCGTTCCACCTAAGGGAATATTACTATAAATTACTGGTATGAAGTCATTATATGATGATAATTGAGTAACTACAGTCTGTATTCCATCATGCTCACAAACTAAAATTTCAATGACCTGTCCAGAATAACTATCGAGGATGATTTCTCTAAGTTGTTCAATGTCTCTTGTTATTAACTGCTTATATTGTTCCATGACACTGTAGCAGAAATTTAATTCACCACTGCAAAAAATCACCCTATTGTCTACCTGATATAGCTTTACTGCCTTCGTGTCGATTCTGTAGAGTACTCCATTAATTTGAGCCGAAGTAGCAGTATCAGAACCGATAAATATATCATTTTTTGTTTGGATAATCGTAGCGTTACTCATTTAATCACACACCCTCTTGTCATAGTCTATATAGAAAAAGCCTAAGAGGTTTAACCGCTCTTAGGCTTTTTCTATATGTTGTTTTTCTAAACTATTCTCTTCGTAAACTCTTTGAGTTTTGTCTTTAGCTTATCTGAAATTACATAAGACTCATTGTGTAGCCACCTAGACAAATGCTCCCTCGAAACTCCTACATTATGAGCTATAAAAGTTGTTGGCGTTCCAAATCTCTTATGTACGTCAAATAATGCTTCTCGCAAATCCTTGTCATTATTCATATATATCATCTCCCTTTCTTATCTTCGTGAACTTGTGATATAACCAATAAAAAATAAAACCTTCAGAAACATCTCTGAAGGTGATTCACTTTATATAGTGACTCTCGGTTGAGTATTTATATCCATTTGGCAAAGGGATTTTACTAAATACATTCAAAGTTTTCACACCACTGTTTGCCCCATAAGTTGGTCATGGACATGCCTGGTGCTCTCGGGGCAATGTGATATAGGGTGGAAGGCACTAAGACGCTGAGGTAGTCTTTCTGGTAGGGTCGATCTGAAAGTCGATTTAAGAGGACGTGAACGGCTTTAAAATCGATTGACGATACTTTCTTTGTCTGTGTAAATTAAATTTGAAAAGTGGAAAACCCAATAGTAAGGAATTTTGCCCGCTTTATAAATAGAATTATAATATATATTATTAGTATATAAATACTCTTATTATAATAGGGGTGCAAAATTCCTTACTTTTAGGTTTTTCACTTTTCAGATCAACCTTTTTCAATGATTCTAACCAATTCATTTTGTGCACTATTACTCAACTGAGTAATTGCTCTCAGTAATTCTTCATAAAACGCATAGATCTTTTTTCATCCCGTAGATATGTTAGACGGACATGAAAGGCTCTTGAGTTCATTGTAGGACTTATACAGATAATTAGGAAGCACTACAGTGAAAGTTGATACTTAACCCATAAAGGGATCAGGAATTTACCCATAGGTATGTTAAAATTGATTTTGGGGTGTTCGTGATATTTTAAATGTATTTGGAAGCATAAGTTTGCTATAAGTCGAAATTATAAGCATAAAGGTGCCGTGAATCCCCATTAGAACGACTTATAATTTTTAAATTTAGACAGCCGGTAAGTTAATCGGCTGTCTTTTTCATTAAACTATCGGGCAGATTAGTTACAATTTAAAATCAATCACGCTGGATACCTATCACAAGTGATGTTAAGGAAAGTGTGAGCTAACTATTCTATATAGGCTGACAATTGATCTAAATTCGGACTCATAAAAATGTGATGAAAAGAAACCCTTCTAGGATGCGACTATCGGGGAAAGGTTTTTTTACTACTATAAAACAAGCACTTGATTTCTCAAATAAAACAGGATATGATTTATAAAAAAACATCACTTGTTTATAAAATAAACAAGTGATGTAACGTTACTAACAAGAGAGGACGGGAGGATTATGAGTGGCCAATTTGTGGGCATGTACGAAATCGCAAAAATAGCAAATGTAACGAATGCCGCTGTAACGAATTGGAGAAAAAGGTATTCAGATTTTCCTAAAGCAGTAGCGGAATTAAAGTCAGGCCCTATATTTAATACATGGGAGATAGACTTGTGGCTTAATAAAAGAGGTCATATTACTTCTGAATTACCAGAAACTAAAGGAGAGAAGAATGTGTATAAAAAAATAGTGCTTAGTGGAAGGGCGAGAACAGGGAAAAGCAGAGTTTCCGCACGTTTAATTCGTTATCAGCAATTGTTTTTTAAGTATTTTGTAGGGCCAGGGCGTGACTTCACAAAAGTTAATGTACGACTTGTTTTGAAAAAAAAGTGCTCTGATCAAGGCAATCACATCCGATTTATTAGTCCAAATTCTACAATTAACGGAATACAAGAAAATTTTGATGAAGATGGGGTAATTAGATTTCTTGATAACATTAAGAATCATAACAATTATTCAAAAAGTCATGAAAAAGCCGGAGAAAAGAAGGATCTAGATCCTAAGGAAGATTTCATTGAAATTACTACAGAAGCAAGTGACCTCGCAATCAGCATAATGAATAATACCGATGAAGGGTTGATTGTAACAGATACTCCTGGAGTATCAGGAGACGTCGAAGGATTACAAAATGTAAGTGATGCAGATGTTTACATATTTGTAATGAGATCGGACAACGGGAGTGAATTTACTGACTCAATAAATAAAATGATTCCTGTTCTTGCTGGCTCAGCAACAATGTTTATCTACAATATGGGAACTAGTGTAGAAAATGATACAGATTATGAGGATATGACGCAACATGCTCAAATAGCCATGCACGATTTTTCAAAAGACTTGGCAAAATTGAGTAGCGGATCAATTATAAGTACATCAATTGAAGTGCTTAATCCATCTGCAACTGTAATTCCAATGGGCAGTTTTCATGACAGAAAAATCAATTTTGCGGAACAGAAGTTTAATGAACAATTATCAGTAACATTAAAAGAAATGCTACATGAAAATCCCCATACTCTAGCTGAAAAAGATATTGTTGAGGTTCTAAATAATCCTGAATATTCTCAAGAAGAAATAGTTGAGTTTATTAAAACAACACTTAGTACCTACAATGTAGCAACGCCTGTCGAAGAACATTCAACTTTTGTAGATGCCTTTTTACTTCAAAGACATGATAGAGTAAAATTCAATGATTATTTACGAACGGTAAGTCTTGTGAATGAAAACAGAGTGGAGATTCTAAACAAGCTTTATGATAATTTTGATGTTTTAAAAGTGAATGAGAATCTTTCATTACCTAAGATGATCCAAGAGATAGTTATACAATATTGCTATAAAAAACTTACTCTTGCAGTGAAGTTTGATTGTGGAATATCTCGTGGAGACCATCCGTTTGAGAGCAATCCGCCAATTACAATGTGGGCAGAGGAAGCAATCATTGCTGAAGATTTGATTAAGTCTAATGCAACAACTAGTTCAAACGCATTCTGTTCTGTGATGAAGGCAAAAGGCTATACCTCTAGTTCATGGAATTATGTCCGCGTTCCTGAAATTCCATATTTCGGGGAGTATCAATACTGTAATAAAAAACTTGAAGTTATTGAAGCTTGTAAATTAAATAAGCTTCCGTCTGAAAATTCAAAAGAGTTAATATTCAACTCGTATAATGTGGCACTACTAAAGCTAGGGCAATATTCTGTTTGTGATTTTGTAATAAAGTCAATCAGTTCATCGGATGACGCCATGAATTGGGTTAAATCACTAAAGTAGAGTTCTACCTTAGAATAGGAAGATGGATACTGAAAAATAAGGAACAGGCTCATTTATGCGAGCTTGTTCCTTATTATTCTTGAAGTATATTGGGAAATTTAAAATTATAGCGTGCTTGAGATATAAGCTCGGTTGATGAGAAATTCTCTATTACGTATAGCTTTAACCATAGCGGAGAACCGTATCAGAATAGGTGCTGAGCTAACGGAAAACGTTAGTCAAAACAGCAAGGAACAGTCTGTAATTTCTAGACTGCTCATTTTTTTCATTGAGCTATCCATATGTTCGTGAAGGTAACAAGACAAGAATCATACTGAAGTGCGTATCACGTATTGGAAGCATAAGTTTAGTTAATGGCAAAGAAAGTTTTTCTAAGGAGGCGTATTATGCGTGATAATTGATGTGAGAACTATTTTATAGAATATAGCTAGTTGTACAATCTATGGTTTAATTATTGAAAAGAGTTATTCATCTCTTTTTTCTCCTATGAACTGTTGCGAGAAAACTTCGGTATCAATTAATATGCGATACGAAAGAGATAACCACACCCTCAATATAAAGATATAGGATCGAGTACTAAACCACTTGAACAGGTTAAAATTCTTCAAGAATAAAGCATGTAAGCTGTGCTTTATAAGTCTTTTCACATAATCACAATTATGGGAAAAGTGGAGTCGTAGAAGGGGGAGGGGATTACAGTTGAAAACTAACCTTTATCTTGAAATAGCCCCCGAACATATCCTCACAGCAAATCGAAGTCGATCTACATACGAAACGAGTTCCCTTTCGAAGATACTATTTTTTGTCATTTAGTGAATTGAAATAATACTGTGGAGATGTGGTTAAGGTAATAGTGAAGTTAATATGAGAAATGTTGAGAATATTATATAAACATATACACAGAGAACGGATTCAGCTTATTTGCTGAATCCGTTGACCTAAATTTATATTTCCACTATCTCCTTTTTTAAAAGTTCAGAAGCCCATTTATACCATAATAAAAGTGCAGATCCATAACGTTTTTGTGATGTTTCTTTCCAAGTTTTATTAAGCTCCTTAGCAACAATGCTACCTATTTGAGTAGGGGAGTTATCCTTGTGTATTTTTACAATTTCCAATGTAGAACTTGAAAGAACAGTCTTTGCAAGCCACTGTTTTATATTATGCGGATTATGGGTGAGAGATAAAATTCCTTTCTCTATTGATAAATTACTAATTGAATTAAGTAAAGAAATTGAATTGCGATAACCCGAACTTAATAGAATTGATTCTTCGTTTTGTCCAGAATTGATTAAATCAATCAATTCTAACACCCGTTCTGGAGGGGCTTCACCTAGGAAATTTGATTTCCTTCTAGGTTTTCTTTTATCGAATTTAGGGAATATATTCTTTGTATATCCTCTTGTACTATCAATAGTATTTACTATTCTGTTAGCTTTGATTTCAATAAATCCTACTCCTATCAACCAACCATGAATGCTATTTATATATTGTTTTTTTGTCTTTTCTGAGTAAGATTCGTATGATTCATTGAAGTACTCCTCAAAATCTTCTACTGTAATATAAGTATTATTTCCATACCCATCCATGATTTTAGCGTACATGATATGTTTGGTGAAAAAGTCTACAACTTTTGAATAAGCCTCTTCCTCGTTTTCATGCAAGAAATTTAGGATGTCTCCTTGTCTTGAGGCATTACCGAGCATGACGAAATCTCTGACTATATTCTCTGCGGCATCTCGTCCAATACCCAATTTAGAAGCGAAAGCCGGGATAGTCAATGACTTCTGATCTATTAATACCTGTAAAGCTGAACTATACCTTCTGAATTGAGTTTGTGGTAAATACGTAACTGGAATATGAGGCACTTTACCAGTTAAAATATAATCACGGAAGATATCCCAGTACAAAATTAACTTTTGTCCCTTTCTTAATATAATGCGTTTATTAATCAAAGATTGAACTGTTGAATCCCCGTAAATTTCCACCATTTGGAAGAATTCGACAGGCGAATCTTGTGCTACTTTTCTTACACAAGCAAGTTCTATATTATTTAACTCACTTGTTTCTTTTTCAAATAACTCATTAATGTTGAGACTTTTTCCTAATATCTCATCTTGATGATTCCCACCTTGTACCAATGAAAAAACGTGAATACATAGCTTCTTCAAGAGCCACGGATAACCTTGACAATGATCCTTTAAATACCTCTTTAATATCGGGTTCAATGGTTGGCCTAATTCTTTAGAAAATATAGAGAGTGCTTTAACTATATCTTTATCAATAAATGGATTTAGTGAAAATTCTCTTCGTCTATCCGTGAGTCCATGCCATAAATGATATGCTGGATGATCAGTTGGAACTGAACCGTCTGTTTTCCATGCGAATCCAATAATAATGTTCTCTTGGAGAGCATCAACGGAAATACTAAGTTTTCTAATGCTTTCAAATAAAGGGAATAACTCTTTTTTGGAGAAGATCTCTTCAAACTGATCAAACATTAATATAATAACTTTATTTTCTGATTTGAGAGTTTGAATAATTTCGACGATGGATTGATCAGATAGTGGGTTATTCGTATCTGATATTTTTACTGGCATACTTGGTCTTCTAACGAAATTATCGTTAATTGCAGAGTTGAAACATTCAATTAATGAAAATTCTGCATATCTATGGCTTGTGGCTGCGCGCACATCGACAGCAAAAACATAGTTTTTATTTCTTTGGCGAGAAGATTTGGATTTTTCTACAAGCTTAAGCAAAACGGAACTTTTCCCCCAACCTGATGGGGCTTTTAGTGCTAACAGTCTGGTTGAAATTGTTGAATTTCGTACATTATCGATAAACCTATATACATCTTGAAACAATCCATCTCGACCGACAAAATCTTGTGGACGCGAAGGGCGATAGTCGGCCCATTGGTCCCCTGAGGATACTGTTATAATACTTTCTGATTCTTTGGCAAGTTGGTTACTAAAGGAATCATCCTCGTTAATAACGTTGGGATAGGGCCATTCCAAATCATGAAACGAAGAGGGTATCTTTGATACTGAATCAATAAGCTGATGATCATGAATAGGTACACCTGTTCTTGCATCGAATAATATTACTGCGTAGGGGATACCGGCAGTTACATGAATAAGTGGTACTGCCCAAAAACGCCCGTGGTTAGTGATTAAAAGGGTCACATTTTCAGAAAATGAACCACTTTTTGGATAATTTAAGGAAAGTGGGTTACATGATTTTCCTGAGTTTACAATTAAATCGACTAACTTGTCTGGGGAATATATTTGTAGTAATTTCCTTTGTTCAACAGGGTTTTGCTCCCATTCTTCGACGATTCCTTTTGCGTCTTTTCCAAGTGGCCCCGTGGATAATAGCCAGCCTGAGGAAACTCTTTTTAGGTGAACATTACCGAGCAGTTTTGTGATAACATCCGCCGAAATTGTATTTGTATCTTTGTATGCTTTACATTCAACATATATTACTTCGGAAGTTATCCTATGCCTCGCTAATAGGTCAACTTCTATTCCTGTCAATCTAACTTCATTTATAACATCATATTGCATTGTCTCAAGTACTTCCCTGCCTAGGGATTCTAACAATCTTCCCTTTTCAGTTGTTGTTGTATTTTCGCTAACAGCGATCTCTATCATAGTTACCAAGAAAAAATACACCTCGCTCATATTTTTCTAATTGTAAACATTATACATGCAGTGCTAAGTTATATAAAGGTTTTAAAGGATATGTATAAGCCGTGACAACGTTATAAACGTATACGAGCAATGATGACTTATTATAAAGTTGGAATATATCCAATTCATTTTTGTTTTTGATTGAATTGGTTTTACTCGCTATATTGTTAGAGAAACAATCTAATAATTGAATAGTAACCAACTTTAAGTCAGACACCTTTGTTATTTGTGTTGTAGAATCTATTGATAGCATGGTGGCTGAATTAGTCCTCTCCCTTGGAATATCTTGAAAAAATTTCGATTCTATTATTTAATGGGGTCAACAACGTTAAATGTTTCGTACATATATCGGCTTCTAACCATCAGCGATAATTGAGTGAGAGTGGCAATCGTGGTCTACATCCAGGAACCACTTCTTTATGCTGTGTAGGTAAGACATCTTAAAAGAAGTGGTCATTGTATATCAATTTGAATTAGTAAGAGTGACAGTTTTGCATAACATTCTGACCAACTGGCGACCCTGCGAAGGTAACACGTTATATATTGCAAAACGCTACTTCCGTAGCAGCAATGTTCCTGTCGACTGAAGTAGATGTTGAATATTAGATTAAACTCCTAATACACTTTGTTTGTTTTTAAGTGTATTAGGAGTTTTTTAGCGAATTTCAGCTTGTTTTTACCATGTTCACCCGCTACAATTGATCTATAAAATAACACAATAATAGACATGTATTGACCTAATATTGAAACAGGTAATGGGTGATGCGCGTACGTATTCCTACACTGTAGGTATTCGTGCCGTAACGTCCATCGACGGTATGACAGCTGACTGGGCACGTATCCCTTGGGATGTGCTGGAGAAAATCTCCGTACGGATTGTTAACGAAGTTGATAACGTAAACCGTATCGTCTATGACGTAACATCCAAACCACCTGCAACGATCGAGTGGGAATAGGTTATACACCCAAACAATATTTTTTAAAAAGCTCTCTTTTATCTGCGGCCTATCGCAGATAGAAGGGAGTTTTTTATTGCACATATTATGATTAAACTTTTATCAGGGGACTGTTCTCACTAGTAATAAACTCTCGAATTTCATCCCATTTTAAAGTTCACTTCATGATCCTTTCAGGTCGGGCCTGTACAATAGGTATATACTAAGAGCTATATGGCTACTGAAAGGAGATTGAATGTATGCGTAAAACCGACTATATGAGCAAATGGAAGATGGGCATTGGAAGTGCGTTTCTGATGGTGATGCTGGCAGGATACGGTTCAGAAATGCAAGACCTTGCCTCCGGTTCGGGAGAATTTCCATTTGTGAACTTAGAGGCAGCGGATGCTTCTTCCGATCAGACCAGCAACCAGGAGTTATCCTCTGACACAACAACGAACACAAATCAGGAACAACAAGATATACAGGATACTCCGCAGACAGAGATATAATTAACATAGGACTGATCCGGTAAAAAATGCTCCGGAACATGTCGCAAGTTTGCTCCATATACCTAATGAGTATATGCCTTCGGAATACGAGACATCGTTATTCCTAGATCATCATTCACCTGATTGCTAAAACACATCAGAAACATAAGCTAGCCGGATTAGAGCGCTTCTCGCCCTTTGATCAGGCTAGCTTATTATGTTATCCTGCGGAACTTTCAGTCTGAAAGAATGGACATATCCCATTGAGATTACACCGAAAAAAGCGTATTCAATTGGGTTGTAAACCGCTGAACTGGTTCAATCTGTTAAATAATACGAACGATATTATACAAGGGTGATATTAATATTCGTTTTTCTCATTGACAAAAACATACTGCCCTCCTAAAATAGTGATGGGAAACAAACAAATAGCGCATACTTATTCGTATAATCCTGGGAATTGGCCCGGGAGTCTCTACGAGATCACCCTAATGATCTGGCTACGAAGAGGAGAAGGCTAAGCACATGAATTCTACATGATTGCGGGGACATCACGCACATTAGAATTTTTTTTGTTCTTAGTAAAGGCATCATGCCACTCCTTGTCAGCTGAACCCTGGGTGAAGAATCTTCATCAGGGTCATTTGTCGTTTTTCAATATGGCTTCAACATCTCTAAGGGGGAGTTAGTAATTATGGATCGTTTCTTTAAATTAAAAGAAAACGGAACAAACGTTAGAACGGAGATTGTTGCGGGTCTCACTACGTTTATGACAATGGCTTACATTCTTTTTGTAAATACGTTGTTCTTGGGACAAGCCGGAGCGGGTATGTCGGATAATGCAGTATTCTTTGCAACAGCCGTCGGCGCCGGATTAATGACTATTATTATGGGATTGTTCGTGAATATTCCGATCGCACTTGCACCAGGTATGGGATTGAATGCGTACTTCATGACTGTCGTTCTAAGTTCGAATGGAGCGATTACTTGGCAAGCAGCTCTCGGAGCGGTGTTCCTTTCCGGTATCGTGTTCATTATTTTGACCGTGACGAAGATTCGGCAAATGCTGCTTGTTGCAGTTCCGCAGTCAATCAAAATGGCCATTACGGTTGGTATCGGTCTCTTTATTACCATTATTGGTTTCAAACTTGCTAATCTCGTGGCTGTAACAGTTAATGTTGCACCAGACGCAGATCTGAGTCAGCCGATTCCAGGTAGCAGTTTTAACCTGTCATTGGGTAACTTTATAACACATCACGATGCATTGCTGGCTCTGATTGGTTTGCTCCTTATTGCTATACTGATGGTTATGCGTGTCAAAGGCGCTCTGCTGATCGGGATCGTAGCAACAACGCTGATTGGTATTCCGATGGGAGTTACGAATCTGAGCGGTCTTTCGGGCGCAAGCTGGTTGCCTAATTTCAGTGATCTGGCGGTTGGACAGCTGGATTTGAAAGGTGCCATCAGTCTCGGATTGTTCGAGATCATCTTCATCTTTACCTTCGTTGAATTGTTCGACACGTTTGGTACGATGGTAGGTACTGCAACACGTATGGGGATTATGAAGGATAAGAAAAAAGGCGAGAAAACGATCGGTAAAGCAATGCTCGTCGATGCAGTTGGTGTCAGCGCAGGTGCTGCACTGGGTACAAGTACTATTACAGCATACGTTGAAAGTGCTTCAGGCGTTGAGGCGGGTGGACGTACAGGACTTACTTCGGTAACGACAGGTTTGTTGTTCATTTTGGCCCTGTTTATCGCACCGCTTGCGCTTGTTGTTCCATCCGCAGCGACGGCTCCGGCATTGATCATCGTGGGTGTGCTTATGATGAGTCAAGTGCGCAGCATTGAGTGGGATGATTTCCTGCAAGCTTTCCCTGCGTTCCTTACGATTGTATTGATGCCTTTCACAGGTGGAATCGCGAACGGAATCTCGGCAGGTATCGTATCTTATGTGATTCTGGCGGTATTCAGTAACTTGGTTACAGAACGCAAAGTGAAAATTCACTGGCTCATGTGGATCTTGGCGCTCATCGTAGTCTGCCGATACGTATTTATTGGCGGGGAGTAAGCTTTACATTAGTTTTAATGAAGAATACCGTACCGAGATAGGTTGGTTATCTTATATATGAAAGAAGCGGAAGCCACGGGATCTAAACCCGGAGCTTTCGCTTTTTTTTTTTTGTTTTCCTTTCTTGAGCAAAATGAATTTCAAAAATGTTTTCCTTCTATATAGAAGGAATGAGTATAATGTTCTAAGATCTGTTGGTTGTTTAACCGATGAAATCATCGGTTTATAAGTTCTATAGCGTGTTGAGTCTGTACTGTATACAACATGACTATCTCTATAATTGGATTAGGGTTCATACGGGAAACCTTTTGCTTATGTAAGTTAATTACTCCGGTTCATTAAAGGTAGTGCACAGATGTATCATTCAGCAGACTATAAGGCGATACTTGTTAAAAGGTCTACAGGGTACTCATTTTATTAGAATTTAATGTTTATCTAAAAAAGACTTGCATTCCATAACTCTACATGGTATATTCTATTTCCGGCCAAAAAAACACGAGATACACGGTGCGGCAAGCGATTGAAATAAGCTTCGAAAGAAACTTAAAAAAATAGCTTGCAAAGTTGGTTCGGACATGATATTATATAAGAGTTGCTGAAGAGAGCGATATTCGGTAACAAAAATAAGTTTGATCTTTGAAAACTGAACAACGAGTGAGTAAACATTCTGCTTGCAGAATGAACGCGAAAGTTGAGACAAGTCTTGGCTTGAATTGACTGGAGCACAAATGAGATTTTTAATCTCGTCAGATTCAAAATGAGCTTATCGCTCTTTTCAATACTTTATTGGAGAGTTTGATCCTGGCTCAGGACGAACGCTGGCGGCATGCCTAATACATGCAAGTCGAGCGGACTTGAAGAGAAGCTTGCTTCTCTGATAGTTAGCGGCGGACGGGTGAGTAACACGTAGGCAACCTGCCCTCAAGTTTGGGACAACTACCGGAAACGGTAGCTAATACCGAATAATTGTTTTCTTCGCCTGAAGGAAACTGGAAAGACGGAGCAATCTGTCACTTGGGGATGGGCCTGCGGCGCATTAGCTAGTTGGTGGGGTAACGGCTCACCAAGGCGACGATGCGTAGCCGACCTGAGAGGGTGATCGGCCACACTGGGACTGAGACACGGCCCAGACTCCTACGGGAGGCAGCAGTAGGGAATCTTCCGCAATGGGCGAAAGCCTGACGGAGCAATGCCGCGTGAGTGATGAAGGTTTTCGGATCGTAAAGCTCTGTTGCCAGGGAAGAACGCTTGGGAGAGTAACTGCTCTCAAGGTGACGGTACCTGAGAAGAAAGCCCCGGCTAACTACGTGCCAGCAGCCGCGGTAATACGTAGGGGGCAAGCGTTGTCCGGAATTATTGGGCGTAAAGCGCGCGCAGGCGGTCATTTAAGTCTGGTGTTTAATCCCGGGGCTCAACCCCGGATCGCACTGGAAACTGGGTGACTTGAGTGCAGAAGAGGAGAGTGGAATTCCACGTGTAGCGGTGAAATGCGTAGATATGTGGAGGAACACCAGTGGCGAAGGCGACTCTCTGGGCTGTAACTGACGCTGAGGCGCGAAAGCGTGGGGAGCAAACAGGATTAGATACCCTGGTAGTCCACGCCGTAAACGATGAGTGCTAGGTGTTAGGGGTTTCGATACCCTTGGTGCCGAAGTTAACACATTAAGCACTCCGCCTGGGGAGTACGGTCGCAAGACTGAAACTCAAAGGAATTGACGGGGACCCGCACAAGCAGTGGAGTATGTGGTTTAATTCGAAGCAACGCGAAGAACCTTACCAGGTCTTGACATCTGAATGACCGGTGCAGAGATGTACCTTTTCTTCGGAACATTCAAGACAGGTGGTGCATGGTTGTCGTCAGCTCGTGTCGTGAGATGTTGGGTTAAGTCCCGCAACGAGCGCAACCCTTATATTTAGTTGCCAGCACTTCGGGTGGGCACTCTAGATAGACTGCCGGTGACAAACCGGAGGAAGGTGGGGATGACGTCAAATCATCATGCCCCTTATGACCTGGGCTACACACGTACTACAATGGCCGGTACAACGGGCTGCGAAATCGCGAGATGGAGCCAATCCCAACAAAGCCGGTCTCAGTTCGGATTGCAGGCTGCAACTCGCCTGCATGAAGTCGGAATTGCTAGTAATCGCGGATCAGCATGCCGCGGTGAATACGTTCCCGGGTCTTGTACACACCGCCCGTCACACCACGAGAGTTTATAACACCCGAAGTCGGTGGGGTAACCGCAAGGAGCCAGCCGCCGAAGGTGGGATAGATGATTGGGGTGAAGTCGTAACAAGGTAGCCGTATCGGAAGGTGCGGCTGGATCACCTCCTTTCTATGGAGAATCGTTTCCCGAGTGGAAACATTCAAATACAAAATCTAGCCAGGTCGGCTAGTTACTCACTCGTTGCTCAGTTTTGAGAGCTCAAACTCTCAAACAGCTTGCTTTTGCATGGAGCTTGTTCTTTGAAAACTAGATATCGAAACGAAACAAACGCGAATTAGAACATTCCTTTTTAGCTGAACTTGTGCAAACAAGTCAAGTGTATGAAGGTAGTTAAATTGCTTTTGTGATGGTATTGAATGGGAGTGACTTTTGGCTTTGCGCAAGCAAAACAAGGGAAGCGAGCAGTCAAAACCGGAACAAAATGGTTAAGCTACTAAGAGCACACGGAGGATGCCTAGGCGCTAGGAGCCGATGAAGGACGTGGCGAACAACGAAACTGCCTCGGGGAGCTGTAAGCAAGCTTTGATCCGGGGGTGTCCGAATGGGGAAACCCAGCTGGGGTAATTTCCAGTTACTCATAACTGAATACATAGGTTATGCAGAGGCATACCAGGGGAACTGAAACATCTAAGTACCCTGAGGAAGAGAAAACAATAGTGATTCCGTCAGTAGCGGCGAGCGAACGCGGAGAAGCCCAAACCAGAGAGCTTGCTCTTTGGGGTTGTGGGACGTCTCACATGGAGTTACAAAGGAACCGGTTAAGCGAAGAGGTCTGGAAAGGCCCGCCAAAGAAGGTAAAAGCCCTGTAGTTGAAAGTCTGTTCCCTCCGAGACGGATCCCGAGTAGTGCGGGGCACGTGAAACCCCGTATGAATCCGGCAGGACCATCTGCCAAGGCTAAATACTTCCTAGCGACCGATAGTGAAGCAGTACCGTGAGGGAAAGGTGAAAAGCACCCCGGAAGGGGAGTGAAATAGAACCTGAAACCGTGTGCTTACAAAAAGTCAGAGCCCGTTTTAGGGGTGATGGCGTGCCTTTTGTAGAATGAACCGGCGAGTTACGTTCCCGTGCAAGGTTAAGGTGAAGAGCCGGAGCCGCAGCGAAAGCGAGTCTGAATAGGGCGACATAGTACGTGGACGTAGACCCGAAACCGGGTGATCTACCCCTGTCCAGGGTGAAGGTGCGGTAACACGCACTGGAGGCCCGAACCCACGCATGTTGAAAAATGCGGGGATGAGGTGGGGGTAGCGGAGAAATTCCAATCGAACTCGGAGATAGCTGGTTCTCCCCGAAATAGCTTTAGGGCTAGCCTCGGAAAACAGAGTCGTGGAGGTAGAGCACTGATTGGGTGCGGGGCCCGCAAGGGTTACCAAGCTCAGTCAAACTCCGAATGCCATAGACTTACTTCCGGGAGTCAGACAGTGAGTGCTAAGATCCATTGTCAAAAGGGAAACAGCCCAGACCATCAGCTAAGGTCCCCAAGTGTGTGTTAAGTGGGAAAGGATGTGGAGTTGCACAGACAACCAGGATGTTGGCTTAGAAGCAGCCATCATTGAAAGAGTGCGTAATAGCTCACTGGTCGAGTGACTCTGCGCCGAAAATGTAACGGGGCTAAACACACCACCGAAGCTATGGCTTGATGCTTTGCATCAGGGGTAGGGGAGCGTTGTATAAGGGTTGAAGGTGTACCGTAAGGAGCGCTGGACATTATACAAGTGAGAATGCCGGTATGAGTAACGAAAAGATCAGTGAGAATCTGATCCGCCGAAAGCCTAAGGGTTCCTGAGGAAGGCTCGTCCGCTCAGGGTAAGTCGGGACCTAAGGCGAGGCCGAAAGGCGTAGTCGAAGGACAACAGGTCGAAATTCCTGTACCACCGTAAGCCGTTATGAGCAATGGGGGGACGCAGTAGGGTAGTGACGCGGACTGATGGATGTCCGTCTAAGCAGTGAGGCTGATGTGTAGGCAAATCCGCACATTGTAAGGCTGAGCTGTGATGGGGAGCGAAAATTGTAGTAGCGAAGGTCATGATCTCACACTGCCAAGAAAAGCCTCTAGCCAGGTGATGGTGCCCGTACCGCAAACCGACACAGGTAGGCGAGAAGAGTATTCTAAGGCGCGCGGAAGAACTCTCGTTAAGGAACTCGGCAAAATGACCCCGTAACTTCGGGAGAAGGGGTGCCCCGGTAGTGTGAATAGCACGAGGGGGCCGCAGTGAAAAGGCCCAAGCGACTGTTTAGCAAAAACACAGGTCTGTGCGAAGCCGTAAGGCGAAGTATACGGGCTGACGCCTGCCCGGTGCTGGAAGGTTAAGGGGAGTGGTTAGGGAGCAATCCCGAAGCTGTGAACCGAAGCCCCAGTAAACGGCGGCCGTAACTATAACGGTCCTAAGGTAGCGAAATTCCTTGTCAGGTAAATTCTGACCCGCACGAATGGCGTAACGACTTGGGCGCTGTCTCAACGAGAGATCCGGTGAAATTTTAATACCTGTGAAGATGCAGGTTACCCGCGACAAGACGGAAAGACCCCATGGAGCTTTACTGCAGCTTGATATTGAATTTGGGTACGATCTGTACAGGATAGGTGGGAGCCTTTGAAGCAGGAGCGCCAGCTTCTGTGGAGGCAACGTTGGGATACCACCCTGATCGTATCTAGGTTCTAACCTGGTACCGTAATCCGGTGCGGGGACAGTGTCAGGTGGGCAGTTTGACTGGGGCGGTCGCCTCCTAAAGAGTAACGGAGGCGCCCAAAGGTTCCCTCAGAATGGTTGGAAATCATTCGAAGAGTGCAAAGGCATAAGGGAGCTTGACTGCGAGACCTACAAGTCGAGCAGGGACGAAAGTCGGGCTTAGTGATCCGGTGGTACCGCATGGAAGGGCCATCGCTCAACGGATAAAAGCTACCCTGGGGATAACAGGCTTATCTCCCCCAAGAGTCCACATCGACGGGGAGGTTTGGCACCTCGATGTCGGCTCATCGCATCCTGGGGCTGAAGTAGGTCCCAAGGGTTGGGCTGTTCGCCCATTAAAGCGGTACGCGAGCTGGGTTCAGAACGTCGTGAGACAGTTCGGTCCCTATCTGTCGTGGGCGTAGGAAATTTGAGAGGAGCTGTCCTTAGTACGAGAGGACCGGGATGGACGTACCGCTGGTGTACCAGTTGTTCCGCCAGGAGCACCGCTGGGTAGCTATGTACGGACGGGATAAACGCTGAAAGCATCTAAGCGTGAAGCCCCCCTCAAGATGAGATTTCCCAGTATGTAAGACCCCTTGAAGACGACGAGGTAGATAGGCTGGGGGTGGAAGTGCAGCAATGCATGGAGCTGACCAGTACTAATCGGTCGAGGGCTTATCCAATAGCAAGTGATAATTTGCATGTTTCGTTTCGAATCTAGTTTTCAGAGAACAACACTCTGAAATGTAAGCTACGCGTTTGGTGGCGATGGCGGAGGGGTTCCACACGTACCCATCCCGAACACGACCGTTAAGCCCTCTAGCGCCGATGGTACTTGGACCGCAGGGTCCTGGGAGAGTAGGACGCCGCCAAGCAATAGAAGACACACTTGAGGATATCGAGTGTGTCTTTTTTATTTTATCTAATCTGATCTATGAAAGAGGAACAGCTCACATTTGTTGGGCTTTTTCTTATTATTGCCCTCTCACTTAACTTACACGGTTGTAAGGCAATTGTAAGTTAGATCAATACAATCAATCTAGTGGCTCCTGTATACTAACCCTATCCATCGATGAGGTTGATTTTCAGGGGGAGTTGGCGTGAGATTTATTGAAATTTTATTATTCTTCTCAAGTGTTTGTTTATTGGCATTTTTGTTCATTCCCAATGAACGTATACGAAGAATTGCTGTGCTCCTGACAAGCGGAGCAGGCTCCATTTTTTTAGTGATACATCTTCTTGTCGAAAGATACAGAATTCAGCTTTTATTTTTATACGGATTTACGACCCTGATGTTCATGTTTTCTCTTATAAAAGTGGTTCGAACGCACAAAGGCGTGTGGCCAGTCTCCCGAATTCTTAGAGTGCTTGGTCCCATTTTCATTGCAATTGGGCTGATCGCAACAGTCTGTTTCCACTATGTGTTTCCGGTTTTTGACCCTCCAGCACCAACTGGCAAGTTAAAAGTAGGCACACAAGTCTTTCATTTCATCGATCCAAACCGGGAGGAGACATTCGGGAAATCAGAGACAGGCAAGAGAGAATTAATGGTTCAGGTATGGTATCCGGCTGAAGCTGGTACTGGGAAGTATACTCCATTTATACCTAATCCCCGAATTTTATCTTATATGGCGGAGAGTTATGGCCTTCCTGGGTTTACTTTTCAACACCTGAAGTATGTATCCAGTCATGCTTACTTGGCGACTGAAGTCTCTTCAGCTCAGGACTCATACCCATTGGTTCTTGCAAATCCCGGCTTTGGTTCCTCCAGGTTTCTTCACACGTCACAAGCCGAAAATTTGGCGAGTCACGGATATATCGTGGCAGTGATCGACCACACCTATAATACATTTGCAACCGAGTTTCCGGACGGTCAAATCACGACCAATACAACCAGCGATTTGTTTTCACCCGAACATGATTACAGAACAGAAAGAGAAAAACGTGACGAGTTGGGAAAAGTGTTAACCGCCGATGTGGTGTTTGCGCTGGACCAATTCGAACTGATTCAATCGGGGAAAATTCCAAGTCAGCTAAAAGGGAGGGTGGATCTGGTTCATATCGGAGTGTTCGGTCATTCCATTGGAGGAGCGACGGCCTATGATGCTTCTTACGATCCACGAATAAAAGCTGGGATAGACCTTGATGGAGGACTTTATGGTCTGCATGACAAAGAGGGCCTGCGGAAGCGGATTTTGTTCATGAACTCGGAAAGTGGATACGAAAAATTAAAAATGTTGATCGATCACCGAGTCTACACGGACGCTGAACTTAAGCGTATGGGTAATACAAGAGAGTGGGTGGATCAAGAAAAGAAAGACAAACAGTTGGAGCTTGATCGGATGCGTAAAACAGTTGCCGAAGGGGGACAAGTTCTATATATCGATAATGCGGAGCATTTAAATTTTGCAGACGTGCAGTTCATTTCTCCAATTTTCAAAATTCTGGGCATTACAGGGAAGATTGCGCCCGATAGAGCGAATTTCATTATTAATTCCTATATGTTGGATTTCTTTGACATGTATCTGAAAGAAAAGGACGGAATCTTAATGAACGGACCGAATAGTCGGTTCCCGGAAGTGAAGTTCATAACCCCGTTATTATAATTATGGAACAGGTTGTCGATATTGCGACAACCTGTTTTTTTATGTGATTTTGTATCCGTTTCTTCAAACGTAGCTAGCAGAAATGTCAATTCCCCGTCCCCTTTATTGAGGTTGACCTTAACCTGTAATTTTTAATTCGATTGATGTAACCCTTTTATAAGGACAAAGTGTCTATAGAAAGCTCGTAAATAGGGTAATGGTTCAGTAACTTCTCTTCACTCGGATAAAAGTAATGCGGATTCCGAGTATAAATTGAGTAAAGATTATAAAAAAATTAGTACCAAGTACTAAGACTTAGTGCTATAATAGAAAAAAACAAGTGAGGTGACTACCGGTATGAATCATCAATCAAAGGCAACCATCACGGCAATGGGGACGTATGTACCGGATCGAATATTAACGAATGCTGATCTGGAGAAATTAGTCGAGACAAGTGACGAATGGATTGTGCAGCGTACTGGGATGAGAGAACGGCGAATTGCAGCTGAAGATCAATTTGTATCTGACCTGGCTACGAAGGCTGTAGAAGATATGATACGTCGTTATGATGTAAGTGTGGAAGATGTGGATATGATCCTTGTGGCTACAAGTACACCTGAATATGCTTTTCCAAGTACGGCATCCCGGGTACAGGCTAACCTTAAAATCCCACACACGGGCGTACTGGATTTAAATGCTGCATGCGCAGGTTTTACTTACGGGCTACAGCTAGCCGACAGTCTGGTGACCAGTGGAATGTACCACAAAGTACTGGTTATTGGAGCAGAGACATTATCCAAAATTACGGATTACACAGACCGCACGACTTGTGTACTGTTTGGTGATGGAGCGGGGGCCTTCTTGGTGGAGAGATCATCGGGTGCTGAAGGTGACTTTATGGCAGCCATATCAGGTACACATGGAGAAGGCGGTCTACATCTCTATAAGAGCGGTCTTTCTTCGGAGATGAATGGTGTGCCTTTACAGGGAGAAGGTTGTTTAGTTCAGAATGGGCGAGAGATCTATAAGTGGGCTGTACGGACGATTCCAGAGCAATTGGGTAAACTTATAACGAAAGCTGAATTAAGCCCTGACCAGATTGACTGGTTTGTCCCGCATAGTGCCAACATGAGAATGATTGAAGCTGTTTGTGAACGTGGTCCGGTTCCTTTGGAACGTACTTTAACCAGTGTCGAGTATCGTGGGAACACATCTGCTGCTTCCATTCCGCTTGCTTTACAGCTTGCAGTGGATGAAGGGAAATTGAAAGAAGGACAGAGCGTAGCTCTCTTTGGCTTTGGCGGTGGTCTGACGTACGCAGGTCTGGTGCTGAAATGGGGCGTGCCGGACAAGGTTCAGGAATGAGTAACATACGACTGTATGCAACAAAAAAATAAATAGAGAAAATAAAAGAGACCACCCAAACTTCATGTAGTCATGAAGAGGGTGGTCTCTTTAGTGGGTTAACTCGTTTCAAAAAAGTGATATGATTGCATCTGTTTTTTGAAACGAGTTAACCGGAATTGCTTAATCCCATAAATATTTTACGGCGTAAGCTTAGGGGCTTGGCGGTGATGAGTTCCTTGTTCGTAGCTGTAAGCAAGCTTGATCAAGGTACCCTCATCAAAGGCACGACCCAGGAACTCCATGCCTACTGGCAGACCTTCTGTTGTGAAACCAGCAGGGACCGTGATCGCCGGGAAGCCGGAGAAAGGACTCAATCGGTTGTTACCCCCAGAGTTTTGTCCTTCGCCAATAACACCAGCGGCTTGTGTGGACGTAGGATAGATGATGGCATCCAGATTATTATCTGCCATAACTTTCAGCAGGGACTCACGTGTAACTTGGGTACGTTTCAGGACGATGTCCTTGTACTCTGTAGTCTCCAACGTTTGGCGTGCATCCCGAGTTTTCATGGATTGCTCCTGAGACTTGTCGAACTCTCCGGAAGCGATGATCTCGGACAGACTGTGATATGGAGCATCTGCGCCCAATGAGTCCAGATAGTCATTCAGTTGGAACTTGAATTCATATCCGCTGAGACTTGGGTATTTATTGATCTCAGTCAAGTTCGGGATAGAAATGGGGACTGCGGTAGCACCCAGTGACTTCAATTCTTCCACAGCCGTGTTGATCACGTCAGCAACGGCTTTTTCTTCAGCTTTGGTACTTGGGATGAGTTCTGTGGCCACACCGATGCGTGCACCTTTCAACCCGTTTACATCCAAGAAATCAGTGTAGCTGGAAGGGATTTTTCCAACCGCATAAGCTGTAGCGACATCCTTTTTATCATAGCCGGCTGTAGCATCCAGCATGATTGCAGCATCACTTACTGTACGAGCCATAGGTCCACCGACATCCTGTGTCAAAGCCAATGGGATAATACCTTCACGGCTGGACAGTCCAATGGTTGGACGGATACCCACAAGGCTGTTGAAGCTGGAAGGGATTCGGATCGAACCGCCAGTGTCTGTACCCATACCGGCTGCGGCAAAGTTAGATGCAATGGCTGCACCTGTTCCACCGCTTGATCCACCTGGATAGTGGTCCAGGGCGTAAGGGTTCAATGTTTGTCCACCCAATGAGCTGGATGTCGTGATGCCAAATGCGAATTCATGCAGGTTTGTTTTGCCCAAAATAATGGCGCCAGCTGCTTTGAGTTTCTTCACTTGTTCAGCATCGTGAACAGGGACGGAATCTTTCAGACAGATACAGCCTGCGGTTGTTGGCATGTCATTGGTATCGAAATTGTCTTTCACCAAAACCGGAACGCCATGCAGAGGTCCACGAGAACCTTGAGCTGCACGTTCTTCGTCCAATTGCTCCGCAATTTGGAGTGCATCCGGGTTCAGGGTTAATACGGCGTTGATGCTTACACCTTGATCATCGTATTTCTCAATGCGGTCCAGATATTTCTGAACTAGCTCTTTTGATGTCAGTTTTCCTTGCGTCATTGCGGCCTGGAGATCCATAATGGTTGCTTCCTCCAGCACAAACGGTTTTATGTAGTTATAAATGCGGTCTTTCAGTATGGAGAGGTCATTCTCGGTAAGTACAGCGTTTGGAAGGAAGAGGGAATCGGTATAACCTTTCATTAGCCCTGCGGTATTCAATGCACCAACAGCACCTGCGAAAGTGGCTTCATCCGGGACATCCTTGAATGATTCGGAAGTCGAATCAAGTTCGAGCCATTGTTGCAAGGCGATCGCAGCATCTTTACGTTGTACGGTTGTGCCGGAGAGTTTGTCCATGGTAAAAGGAACACCTGCAAGTGTAGCCGCTTCTTCCATGGCCTGAACAAATGCGGCCGGAGTAACAGGCGCTTTTCCTTTGGATACCGCAGCTACTGTTGTTTTACTCGTAGGCGTTGCCGTTGCGGCTGATGCCGAAGGAACCGTTCCTCCCCAAGTTGTGGCAACAACAGCTCCCGCCAGTAACAAAGCCCCACTTTTTTTCAATACAGATCCATGATAAGTCATGCATCCACGCTCCCTTCTGTGTCTCATTGATGTGTGTAGCAGCGATTCTGTTTCTATGCTTTGACACATTGTATAGTTATGTCAGATAATCTTACAATGTTTATATTTATCCAAAATAACGTATACATCAATACATTACAGTGTTAATACTTATTCATACTTCTGTTTACACGTACTCAGAAAAACTATTACATATTATAATGTAAAGAAATATAACATATGTTTGATATGTTGATTAAACATGAGGTTACAGGATGCGAGCAGATTAGGAAGTAGAGATGACAGAGCATACCTTTAGTGTGAAATGATATAATGAAAAGATAGGGATAAAAGAGACATAACGTTCTACCAGAGAGGAAGAGATATGAAGTGAAGACATTGGTACTCGCAGAAAAACCATCTGTAGCACGCGAAATAGCCAGAGTTATGGGTGCGCGTGATAAACATAAAAGTTATATGGAAGGTCCAAAATATATCGTTACCTGGGCGCTTGGACATCTGGTTGGATTAGCTGAACCGGAGGATTACGACAAAAAGTATGCAACATGGAATCTGGAGGACCTGCCCATTCTGCCAGATCGTACGAAATTGAAAGTACTTAAAGAGACCAACCATCAATATAAAGCGGTGCAGCAGCTGATGAAACGTCAGGATGTGGGTGAGCTGGTCATTGCCACGGATGCAGCACGGGAGGGAGAATTGCTGGCCCGTTGGATTATGCAGATGGCGGGGTGGAAAAAACCTTTTAAACGCCTGTGGATCTCATCCCAGACAGATAAGGCGATCAAAGACGGATTTGCTTCGCTGAAACCAGGTAGTCAGTTCGATCGTCTCTATGAATCTGCACGTTGCCGTGCGGAAGCCGACTGGATGATTGGACTTAACGTGACCCGTGCACTAACCGTTCGTTTCAATGCGCAGTTATCAGCTGGACGGGTACAAACCCCGACATTAGGCATGATTATGGACAGGGAAAATGAAATTAATGGTTTCCGCTCGCAGGAGTATGAGACGTTAACGGCAGACATGGGAGGTTTTCAGGCTGTGTGGCGGGCAGCTGGAGGAGATTCACGAATTTTCAACCCTCAAGAAACACAAGAATTGAAGAAACGGGTAGATGGGCGCAAGGGCACGATTGCCCAAGTGAAGAAAAGCGAGAAGGTTGAGCCGCATCCACTGGCATATGATCTGACGGAACTACAACGGGATGCCAACCGGAAGTATGGTTTCTCTGCAAAGCAAACATCGAATGTCCTGCAACGTCTGTATGAACAGCACAAGCTTGTGACGTATCCGCGTACGGACAGTCGATACCTCACTTCGGACATGACAGCTACGTTGAAAGAACGGCTGGATAGTGTAGCCATTGGACCTTATGCGTCTTTGGCACGTCCTTTGCTGCGCAAAAATCTGAATATCACCAAACGTATTGTGGATGACAGCAAAGTTACGGATCACCATGCGATTATCCCAACGGAGCAGACGGTGCTTTTGAATCAATTGAATCCAGAGGAACGCAAACTGTACGATCTGATCGTACGTCGTTTTATCAGCCTGTTCTATCCGGCAGCGAAGTACGATTCGGTTGCGATCACGGTTCAGGTGGGGAATGACTCCTTCCATGTCAAAGGAACAACGGTGAAAGAAAGTGGATGGCGTGAAGTATACGGCGGTGATTACAGCGATGATGACGATGACCGGGCTGACGATGCAGCAGACCATGAGCGTGCGCTTTTGCCAGATGTACAGCAAGGACAGTCCGTGACGGTTCAGCGTTGCCATATTAAAAGTGGACGGACGATGCCGCCCAAACGGTATACCGAAGCTGCTTTGCTTTCCCAGATGGAAAAGTATGGACTCGGCACTCCGGCTACACGTGCGGATATTATCGAGAAGCTTGTCAGTTCCGATACAATAGATCGTCAAGGCAACAGCATGCACCCGACTGGCAAAGGAAAACAGTTAATTGAACTGGCTGCTCCTCAGCTTCGTACACCGGATCTGACTGCTCGCTGGGAAGCTGAACTGGAGCGGATCGCTCGTGGGCAAGGGAAACCGGGACCGTTTCTGGATAGTATTCGATCCATGGCAAAAGAGTTGGTGTCTACGGTAAAAGGCAGCAAAGCGGAGTATAAGCCGCATAATGTGTCCAATAGCCATTGCCCGGACTGTAACGCACGGTTGTTGGAGAAGAAAGGCAAGCGCGGCAAGTTTCTCGTATGTCCCACCGAGGACTGCGGGTATCGTCGTTCGGCAGAGAAAAGATTGTCCAATCGTCGTTGTGCGCAGTGCCACAAAAAGATGGAAATTAAAGAAGGCAAGGCGGGGTTATATGTACAATGTCTGCCTTGCGGCATTACAGAAACGCTGGATAAGGACAAACAGCATGTGAACAAACGCGATCAGCAAAAGCTGGTGAAACAGTATGCGAAGCAGGAGTCCATTGGGTCAAACCTTGGAGATCTGCTGAAGGCGGCTATGGAGAAAAAGGGAGAGTAGAGCAAGCTCTGAGTTAGCGCAGATCGCATCACGCATGTAATGCTAGTTGCGAATAACTGACGTTATGGAGAGGGATTGCTGCGCGTATCCCTAATCATACATGTGATGCGGTATAAGATCCTCCGTTTTCAGGCAACGTAAGCCAAGGAGGTGATACCCATATGCCGCATAACAAACCCGAAAAGATCCATAACCAGCAGAACAAAGATAGCATTCGGGAAGAAAACATCGCTGTTCGTCCAGCCAAAGCAGCCAAAAGAGTACCAAGTCTGAACGGTATTCCCAAGCAGGAGTCCTAGGTCAGAGTGAGTTAGCGTTTATACACCAATTTCCGGTTCCCTACCCGGTGCGTTGAACATGTCCCGAATGAGGACTATAATGGAGACAGGGAGATGTCCCGGGACAGGGGGATCGCTAGAATTATATGCAAACCGGACTTATATTGTGGTTTTTATTTATTAATGTAGTTGGTTATCTGGTGATGTCCGATGATAAGAGGCGTGCACAACAGCGTCGTGACCGTACACCCGAACGGACGTTATTCTTATTAGCCTTTATAGGCGGTGCTTTGGGAGTCTGGATCGCAATGTATCGGAAAAGGCATAAGACTAAACATCCCAGCTTCACCATTGGTATTCCATTGTTGTTATTCTTGAATGCGGTAATCTACGGTTACTTTATTCAATGAACACATGCGTAACCGTTCATACTGTGGTCTCATATGTAAATTCATTCTTATAAATGGTTCATTGTGGCTCTGGAACGTTTAAGGAGTTACATGGTTCTGTTATTTAACTGTTAGTTTATTACATGTCAGACCGAAGCTTGCTTCGCGTGCTCTACATATAAAGGAAGGGACGGGATTCACATGTTATTTTCCAAAATATTAGTGGCTTATGATGGTTCCAAAGCTTCAAATAAAGCACTTGATCGTGCGATTGAGCTAGCGAAAGTGTCCCCGAATGCAGTGCTGGATGTCATTCATGCTTTTGATTTCCCGCGTGTATTCATCGGTGAGGGGTTGGCTCCACTGCCACCTTCCCTTAATAATGACTATTACAATCTGGCAGTACAGACGACAGATGAAGCGAAAGAACGAATTCAGGCTGCGGGTGTAACGGCCAATGTGGATCTGATTCAAGGAGCGGCTGCGGAAGTATTGCTTGATTTTGCCAAAGAAAATGATTCTGATATCATTATTATTGGTAGCCGCGGACTGGGTGGAATTCGGGAATTTGTTCTGGGTAGTGTCAGTCACAATGTGGTGCAGCATGCGCAGGTTCCAGTACTGGTCGTAAAATAATAATGGATGAAGTGTGTACGCACTAAAAAGCAGGAAGCCGGTTGTCTTCGAGAGATTGAAGAGGAGCCGGCTTTCTTTTATGGGATGAAATGGATGACTAAGCGAATCTAAAGAAGCAATTCCCGAACATTATATTTGTCAATATGTTAAATGTTCGTCTTTAAGTTGACATTAGCTGTAGGGGATTGTTAGAATGTTAGATGTGTCGATCAGGTAAGAATAAGGTCGAGTAGGAACGAAATATGTAATAAGAGATAACAAAAATGAACGATGATAGTTTGATAGATATTTGCTCGTATAACGCCGGGAATAGGGCCCGGAAGTATCTACCCGGGAACCGTAAATTTCCGGACTACGAGGAGATACGGCTGAGAGTCGCACGCAACCAGATGCGGACAGCAAGCCCCCTTTTGGCATGCCCAAATGAGGGATACGTATTTCTTGGAGTCCGGTGTCCGGAGAAAATGTGATGTTTTCGCGGGTAGCGGATTTTTTCATTTCACACGTAATAAGAGTTCCTTAATAGTCAGATGTAATCAAAAAAGCTCAGACGGGAGTTGGATGTATTCATGTCACTGCAAGTCGCTGTAATTATGGGCAGCAAGTCGGATTGGGAAACGATGAAACATGCGTGCGAGGTGCTGGATGAGCTGGAGATTGGGTATGAGAAAAAGGTGGTCTCCGCCCATCGTACACCGGATTTGATGTTTGAATACGCAGAGCAAGCAATTGATCGAGGATTCAAGGTGATCATTGCAGGGGCAGGCGGGGCAGCACATCTACCCGGTATGGTTGCCGCCAAAACGATGCTTCCGGTCATTGGCGTTCCGGTTCAGTCCAAAGCATTGAACGGTCTCGATTCCTTGTTGTCCATTGTTCAGATGCCTGGTGGTATTCCCGTCGCAACTGTGGCGATTGGCAAGGCAGGGGCAACGAATGCAGGATTGCTGGCAGCTCAAATGATCGGTGCTTTTGACCCAGATGTCCAACGTCGCTCTGAAGCTCGCCGAGAGCGCATCAAACAAGAAGTACTCGAAAGCAGTGAAGAACTATGAATAGTACAGGGAACCAATCCGGTATAGCAGGAGAGCTGAAAAATGTCCTGCTGCCGGGGAAGACAACCATCGGCATTCTTGGAGGCGGACAGCTCGGACGTATGATGACGCTCGCAGGAACGGCAATGGGTTATCGATTCGTTACTCTTGATCCGGCTGCGGATACACCTTGTGGTCAAGTTGCTCGTCAGATTGAAGCTGGTTATGACGATGCCAAAGCTGCACTTGAACTGGCTCGGCAATGCGATGTCATTACGTATGAATTCGAAAATGTGGATGCAGAAGTCGCTGGGCTGCTCGAGCGTGAGTCTTACGTTCCACAAGGAAGTGCGTTACTGTACACCACACAACATCGGTTGCGTGAAAAACGTGCGATCGAAGCTGCTGGAGTAAGAGTCGCGCCTTATCGTGAGATCACAAGTGCGGATACAATGCTTGCTGCTGTTAGCGAACTTGGAGTGCCGTGTGTACTGAAGACGGTGACTGGAGGCTACGATGGCAAAGGTCAACGGGTCATCCGGGAAGCAAGTCAGGCTGTTGCGGCATACGAAGAACTTGCGGCTACTGGTGCGGAACTGGTGTTGGAACAATTCATCAAGTTTGAATGCGAGATATCGGTCGTTGTAGCGCGTAGTACAAATGGGGAGATCAAAACGTTCCCGCCAGCGGAGAACATTCATGTGAACAACATTTTGCATGCTTCAATTGTACCGGCTAGAGTTGCCGCAGATATCCAGATTGAAGCGCAAAAGCTGGCAGCAGCGGTGGCAGAATCGATGAAGGCTGTTGGGCTGCTGGCTGTGGAACTGTTTGTAGCGGCGGATGGAAGACTGTACGTCAATGAGCTGGCACCAAGACCGCATAATTCTGGTCACTATACGATGGAAGCTTGTGCGACTTCTCAGTTCGAACAACATATCCGTGCCATCTGCGGGTTACCACTTGGGGACACTTCGTTATTGAGTCCGGTCGTTATGGTCAATGTGCTTGGAGAACATCTGGAAGGCATTATCGCCAGAACAGGGCAACCTGATGCAGAAGCGATAGAACTCGGTGTGATTCCCAAGCTTCACATATATGGTAAAACTGAAGCAAAAACAGGACGGAAGATGGGGCATGTGAATCTGCTCTGTCAGGATGTTGAAGAAGGATTGCAATGGATTGAACAAACTAACCTCTGGAGGAATACAAATTCATGATTGAACGTTATAGCAGACCCGAAATGAGAGCCATCTGGACCGAAGAGAACAAATTCCAATCGTGGCTGGAAGTTGAAATTTGTGCATGTGAGGCGTGGGCTGAACTGGGTGTAATTCCTAAGGAAGAAGCAGCATTGCTTCGTCAGAACGCATCTTTTGACATCGACCGGATCTATGAGATTGAACAGGAAACACGTCATGACGTTATCGCATTTACACGTACAGTATCTGAAAGTCTGGGTGCGGAACGGAAATGGGTGCACTACGGACTGACTTCCACAGATGTCGTGGATACGGCTCTGGGTTATGTACTGCGTCAAGCGAATGAGATTCTGGAAAAGGATATCGTGAACTTCATTGAAATTCTTCGTGAAAAAGCACTGGCTTATCAGCACACACCAATGATGGGACGTACGCACGGGGTGCATGCGGAGCCAACGACATTTGGACTGAAAATGGCATTGTGGCATGAAGAGATGAAACGGAACCTGGAGCGTTTCCGTCATGCGGCAGACAATGTACAGTACGGCAAAATCTCTGGCGCAGTAGGAACATACGCGAACATCGATCCGTTTGTCGAAGAGTTTGTCTGTGAGAAGCTGGGCACGAAACCTGCGCCGATCTCGACTCAAACATTGCAACGTGACCGTCACGCAGAATATATGGCTACACTGGCATTGATCGCAACGTCCCTGGACAAGTTTGCTACAGAGGTACGTGCACTGCAGAAGAGTGAATTCCGTGAAGTGGAAGAAGCTTTTGCTAAAGGTCAAAAAGGATCTTCTGCAATGCCGCACAAACGTAACCCAATTGGTAGTGAAAACATCTCAGGTCTGTCCCGCGTTATTCGCGGACACATGGTATCGGCATACGAGAACGTAACGCTCTGGCATGAACGCGACATCTCGCACTCTTCCGTAGAACGTATCATTCTACCGGATGCAACGATGCTGCTGAACTACATGCTGAACCGTTTTGGTAACATCGTGAAGAACCTGACGGTTTTCCCTGAGAACATGAAACGCAACATGGAGCGCACCTACGGGGTACCGTTCTCCGGTCGCATCATGACAAAACTGATCGACAAAGGCTTCAGCCGCGAGCAAGCGTACGATACCGTTCAACCACGTGCGATGCAAGCATGGGAAGAACAACGCCAGTTCCAGGATATCGTGAAATCCACACCGGAAATCACAGAAGTGCTGAACGAAGAAGAAATTGCAGATGCATTCAACCCATCATGGCACCTTAAGCACGTAGACACCATCTTCAAAAAGCTGGGCTTGAACGACTAATATATAACTCCCATAAGGCTATAGCGTATAGCGCAGAATGATGGTTTTACAGGGAACGCAGAGGACAAAAATAAGCTGAAGAAGCGAAGCTAAAAGCTTTCTGAAAGAAAGCTACTTCGGAAGCATACGCTGCGCCTTTATCAAATTTAGAACAAGTTTTACTCCCTAAAAGTATAGGTTGATTATGTGTTCACGCTGGAACGGAGAAGGCAGAAAAAACCTGAAGAAGCAAAGCGCTCGCCTTTATCCCCGGATTTTCACTTTGCAAAAGTGGAATCAAAAAATCTGGGGATAACAGCGATCGGAAGGTTGTTCTGCATTCATAGTGGCCCCGCGTGAAGAGGGGAATTGGACGTATACTTTACATCTCCTGAAAGAAGGTGAGCCCATGGCACTGTCCACTGCGGCAGATCTCGTTAAAGCACCTCTGTTATATAAAGGAAAAGTACGTGAATTGTACGATCTGGGTGAACATTTTCTGATCGTGGTTACCGACCGAATCTCGGCATTTGATTACGTGCTGGACCCGGCAGTTCCCGAGAAAGGAAACGTATTGAATAAACTCAGCAGCTTCTGGTTCGAACTGACGGGTGACATGATGGAGAATCACGTCGTTCATACCGATGTGAATCAACTGGGTGATCTCATCACAGACCCTGAATTGCTCAAAGACCGCATCATGGTAACCCGCAAAGCAGAACGCATTGATATTGAATGTGTCGTGCGTGGATACATCACTGGTGGAGGATGGAGACAATACGAGACGAGTGGTGAAGTGAATGGCATTAAACTGCCTGATGGACTTCGCAAAAACGCCAAGCTTGAAGTTCCCATTTTCACACCGGCAGCCAAAAACGATGTTGGTCACGATGAGGACATCCCAATGGATCGCATGAAAGAACTGGTGGGAGACGCACTCGCAGTGGAGCTTCAGGAAAAAAGCTTGCGCCTGTATGAATTCGCCCGCGATTACTGTGATCAACGTGGCATCATTCTGGCAGACTGCAAATTCGAGTTTGGCATCGTGGATGGCAAGGTCATCCTGATTGACGAAATCTTCACCCCAGATGCTTCTCGCTTCTGGGCCAAAGAGAATTATGAACTCGACATCGAGATCGACAGCATGGATAAAGAGCCAGTGCGCACCTATCTTGCCGGAACCGATTGGGACAAGAACAGCAAACCCGATCCACTCCCACAAGCGGTAGTTGAAGCAACAACCGCTAGATACGTCGATATTTATAACCGTTTAACGAAATAATAACGTTTGAGGAGACTAACGTTTGAGCGGGCTACGAGAAAGTTTGGCTTTCGATCGCTGTTGCCCCCGGAATGTTTTGATTGGAATCCTTTTTTTAAAAGGAAACATTCCGGTTGCAAAGGCGAGCACTTCGTTTCTCTAGCTCAAATCTTTCCCTCCGCCAGTGTTAAAACTGGTGGGTGAGGCAATTAAAGACAAAGACTTCTCTTCACATACAGGAAGTCTACAAATATAAAAATAATAAGGTTACTAAAGTAACTTAAAGACCATTCACCATTCACTGTTTTGAAGGAATGGTCAGGCTAGACCATTACCCACCGTGCAACGTAAAAGGTTTAGGCCTTTAAGAAACGTCGCATGGACTAGCGGAGGGGCGGAATTGTTCTTAAAGGAGCGATAGCGCTCGCCTTTGTCCCCGGGTTTTGACCGCACAGTGGGCCAAAACAATCAAAAAACCTGGGGACAACAAGCGACCGGAAGAACAATCCGCCCCGGAGCAAGCGCCCCAAGTCACCTTTTTTAACAGCGTAAAGCATTTATCCCGTTCATTACTGAGGAGGAACATAAGGATCATGATCAAAGCAACCGTATATGTCACTATTAAGCAAAGCGTACTCGACCCGCAAGGCGTAGCTGTTCAAGGAGCCCTGCATTCCATGGGATTCAACGAAGTGGAAAGTGTACGGATCGGTAAAGTCATGGAATTGAACCTGGATACAACAGATCGTGCGGAAGCGGAGAAACGATTGAAAGTCATGTGTGAAAAGCTGCTGGCCAACACCGTTGTTGAAGATTACCGCTACGAATTGGAGGGTTAATCTCATGAAATTTGCAGTTCTTGTGTTCCCTGGCTCCAACTGCGACATCGACTGTTATAAGGCAGTGGAAGATGCCATTGGGCAAGAGGTTGATTATGTATGGCACACGGCTACAGATCTATCGGCTTATGATTGTATTTTAGTTCCGGGTGGTTTCTCTTATGGTGACTACTTGCGTTGCGGAGCGATTTCCCGCTTTGCACCGGTAATGAACGAGGTAGCGAAAGCTGCTGAACAAGGTAAATATATTTTGGGTATTTGCAACGGATTCCAGATCTTGACGGAAGCGGGATTGCTTCCAGGCGCATTGATCCGTAACACTTCCCTGAAATTCCGTTGTCACGATACGGTATTGAAAGTGGCAAACGCAGATACACCATTTACACGTGACTATGCACCGGGCGAAGAGATTATCATCCCGATTGCTCACGGTGAAGGAAACTATTATTGCGACGAGGAGACGCTCGCGAGTCTGCAAGCGAACAACCAGATCGTATTTACGTACGGGACCAACCCGAACGGTTCTCTGGGTGATATTGCAGGAGTCTGTAACGAGGCTGGAAACGTGGTCGGCATGATGCCGCATCCAGAGCGTGCAGTGGACTCACTGTTTGGTTCGGAAGACGGCAAACGTATGTTTACATCTATTTTGAAAGCATGGAGGGATCGGCATGACGCAGCAGCTATCCGCTAAGGAACCAACAGCAGAACAGGTCGCAGAACATAAACTTTACGCACAAATGGGCGTATCTGACAGCGAGTATGAGCTGATCTGTGAGTTCATGGGGCGCAAGCCAAACTACACGGAAATTGGTGTGTTCAGTGTAATGTGGTCCGAGCATTGTGCTTATAAAAACTCCAAGCCATTGCTGCGCCGTTTCCCAACCACTGGACCACGTGTCCTGATGGGACCTGGTGAAGGTGCCGGTATCGTGGATATCGGTGATAACCAGGCCGTTGTATTCAAAATTGAAAGCCATAACCATCCTTCCGCGGTTGAGCCTTATCAAGGTGCGGCAACAGGTGTGGGCGGCATTATCCGTGATATTTTCTCCATGGGCGCAAGACCGGTAGCCTTGCTGAACTCCCTTCGTTTCGGCAAGCTGGAGAGCGATCGCGTTAAATATTTGTTCGAACATGTTGTAGCGGGTATTGCTGGATACGGTAACTGTATCGGTATTCCTACGGTTGCAGGCGAAGTGATGTTTGATGAGAGCTACGAAGGTAATCCACTGGTTAACGCCATGTGTGTGGGTCTGATTGATCATGACAAGATTCAGCGCGGTGTAGCTAAAGGTGTAGGTAACCCGGTGTACTATGTGGGCCCACCAACAGGCCGGGATGGTATTCATGGAGCAACCTTTGCATCGGTTGAACTGACGGAAGAATCCGAGTCCCAACGGACAGCGGTTCAGGTCGGTGACCCGTTTATGGAAAAACTCGTCATGGAATCCTGTCTGGAATTGATCGACACGGGCATCGTGCTCGGTATTCAGGATATGGGTGCTGCGGGTCTGACATGTTCAAGTGCAGAGATGGCAAGTAAAGCGGGTAACGGTCTGGAACTGTATCTGGATCAGGTGCCACAGCGTGAAGAAGGCATGACGCCTTACGAGATGATGTTGTCCGAGTCCCAAGAACGCATGTTGTTCGTTGTTGAGCCGAAGGATGAGGCGCAGGCGATGGAAATCTTTGAACGTTGGGGCGTAATCTGTGCCAAAGTCGGTAAAGTAACGGATGATGGACGTCTGAAATTGATCCACCACGGCGAAGTTGTGGGAGATATGCCGGTAACGGCTTTGGTTGACGAATGCCCAGTGTATGACAAACCTTCTTCTGTACCTGCATACTACGAGCAAAGTGCTTCCATCGACACGCTTCGTTACGACGAAGTGTCGGATCTCGGCGGAGCGTTGAAACAAGTATTGGCTTCACCAACAGTAGCTAGTAAAAAATGGGTGTATGATCAATATGACTATATGGTGCGTACAAGCACTGCCGTTCGTCCGGGTTCGGATGCAGCTGTAGTTACGATTCGTGGCACACGCAAAGGTCTCGCGATGACAACCGACTGTAATGGACGTTATGTGTATCTTGATCCTGAAGTTGGTGGACGGATTGCCGTAAGTGAAGCAGCGCGTAACATTGTATGTTCCGGTGCTGAGCCGCTGGCGATTACCGACAACTTGAACTTCGGTAACCCGGAGAAGCCGGATATTTTCTGGCAAATGGAGAAAGCGGTAGACGGTATGGCGGAAGCTTGTCGTGTGCTGGATACGCCGGTTATCGGTGGTAACGTAAGTCTGTATAACGAAAACGCCAAAGGCTCCATCTATCCAACGCCAGTTGTCGGTATGGTAGGTCTCGTTCATGATACGGATCATATCACGACACAAGCATTCAAGTCCGAAGGTGATGTTATCATCCTCCTCGGTGAGACAAAAGCTGAACTGGGTGGCAGCGAGCTGCAATATGCGGTTCATGGTCAGACGGAAGGTCGTCCACCAGAACTGAACTTGCAAACGGAAAAAGCGTTGCTCAGCACGGTGCTGGAAGCTATTCAATCCGGTCTCGTTCGCTCGGCACATGACTTGTCTGAAGGCGGCTTGGCTGTTGCACTCGCAGAGTCTTGTATCGGCGGTAACGTAGGAGCACAGGTGAATGTGGAGACTGCACTGCGTGCAGATCACGCCCTGTTCAGTGAGAGCCAATCCCGTATCTTGTTGTCGGCTACGCCAGAGCAAGCGGGTAAACTTGAAGCATTTGTACGTGAGCGCGGTGTACCTGTAGCTGTGATTGGACGTGTAGAAGGAAGTAACCTGACGATTGAATTGAACGGAACATCAGCCGTGAGCGAACCTGTAGGAGGTTTGGCTCAGGTCTGGGAGGATGCGATTCCATGTCTCATGAACTGACGACAGGACCGTTGTGGACAGGCGATTATTATAATGAAGGGTCCGGCAAGGAAGGACTCGACAAATTGAAGGAAGAATGTGGCGTGTTCGGGGTGTTCAGACACCCTGACGCGGCTTCACTCTCCTATTATGGACTGCATGCGCTGCAACATCGGGGCGAAGAAAGTGCAGGCATGTGTGTGAGTGATGGCAGCCAGTTTAACTATCATCGCGGCATGGGTCTGGTGAAGGAAGTATTCACCAAAGACCTGATGCAGACGTTGACCGGGGATATTTCCATTGGACATGTCCGTTATTCAACAAGTGGTGACAGTAAACTGACGAACGCACAGCCATTGGTATTCAAATACCGTGATGGTGATCTGGCAGTAGCAACCAACGGAAACATTGTGAATGCACCAACGATTCGGCGTGAGCTGGAGCAGAGCGGGTCCATTTTCCAAACAACAAGTGATACCGAGGTTATTGCGCATCTGATTGCACGATCCTCCAAAGGGCTTGTGGAAGCGGCAAAAGAGGCATTCCAGCGCATTGTGGGTGGTTATGCGTTTCTGATCATGACCAATGACAAGCTGCTTGTGGCTTCCGATCCACACGGACTTCGTCCGCTGACGATGGGTAAGCTGGGAGATGCGTATCTGTTTGCATCCGAGACGTGTGCACTGGAAACAATCGGCGCAGAGTTAATCCGTGACATTGAACCGGGTGAACTGCTTGTGCTTGATGCAGATGGTCTGCACGAGGATCGCTTTGATCATCACAAACACCGCAAGGCATTATGCGCGATGGAATATATTTATTTTGCCCGTCCGGATAGTGATATGAATGGTACGAACCAGCATGCTGCCCGTAAACGGATGGGAAGCCGGATGGCGATTGAGTCGTTTGTGGATGCGGACTTGGTTACGGGGGTACCAGATTCCAGCATCTCGGCGGCCATTGGATACGCTGAACAGACAGGCATTCCTTATGAGATGGGTATGATCAAGAACAAATACACTGGACGTACGTTTATCCAGCCAAGCCAGGAATTGCGGGAGCAGGGCGTGAAGATGAAGCTGAGCGCTGTACGTCGCGTTGTGGAAGGCAAACGTGTGGTCATGATTGATGACTCCATCGTACGGGGAACAACCTCCCGTCGGATCGTTAACATGCTGCGTGATGCAGGAGCTACCGAGGTTCATGTGCGAATTACATCACCACCTTTCAAAAACCCGTGTTTCTACGGTATTGATACGCCTGACAGCCGCGAATTAATTGCTTCACAGTTGTCGGTGGAAGAAATTTGCCGTGAAATTAATGCGGACTCCCTGGAGTTCCTCAGTCCCGATGGACTGATTGCATCGATACAGGGAGATAATCAGGGTGATCCCAAGGGCGGGCTTTGCCTCGCATGTTTTGATCATGATTACCCAACCCGCCTCGACTTTGGCGGCGAGGAAAAATTCGGCTGCAGCTGTTAGCCCCAAGCCCCGCTTTGCGGAGCAACAGGGGCCCAGGTAGCGGTGCGAAGCCAGCTGCCCCCGGGCCAAGCCCGAACCCTTAAGCCCCGCCTTGCGGAGCAACAGGGGCTAGGGCAGCCAGGCGAAGCAGCTGCCACCCGGGCCAAGCCCGAGCCCTTAAGCCCCGCTTTGCGGAGCAACAGGGGCCTGGCAGCCGAGCGAAGCAGCTGCCCAGCGGGCTTGCCCCGCAGCGTAGCTGAGCGGGGTTCGCCGACCGATGGCTTGCAGCCAACGGAATCGGCGAACAATCCCGCGAGATCACGCACGAATCAACCATAGCAAGATCACACCAGCCACCTCTGCACCGCTTTTTTGGCGGGTGTCCAGAGGGCCTGCCAAGGTCCTATGGGGTCCTCCCGGGCGGGAGGATTTAGGTGGGGCGAAAAAAAAGGAGATGATTCCACTTGTCCGAAGCATATAAAAAGGCCGGCGTTGATATCGCGGCAGGTAATGAAGCGGTTGAACGGATGAAAAAACACGTGAAGCGTACCTTCCGTCCGGAAGTGATGACGGATCTGGGTGGATTCGGTGCCCTGTTCGGTTTGAACAAAGATAAATACGATGAGCCGGTGCTTGTATCCGGTACGGATGGCGTAGGTACCAAGCTGAAAATTGCATTTGCCATGGACCGTCACGATACCATCGGAATCGACGCGGTAGCGATGTGTGTGAACGACATTGTGGTACAGGGTGCAGAACCACTCTTCTTCCTTGACTATCTGGCATGTGACAAAGTCATTCCAGAGAAGATCGAAGCTATTGTTGCGGGAATCGCTGAAGGCTGTCATCAATCTGGATGTGCGCTGATCGGTGGCGAGACGGCGGAGATGCCAGGCATGTACAGTGAAGGCGAATACGATATTGCAGGATTCACGGTGGGTATTGTGGACAAAGCGAAGATCATCAATGGTACAACCATCGCATCTGGCGACACAGTGATTGGATTGGCCTCTAGTGGTGTGCATAGTAACGGATTCTCGCTGGTACGCCGACTTTTGTTGGAAGAAGCGGGACTTGATCTGCATGATGAAGTAGCGGAACTGGGCGGTAAGCTGGGTGATTCCCTGCTGGAACCTACAAAGATCTATGTTAAACCTCTGTTGTCCCTGCTGGAAAAGGTAAAAGTAAAAGGCATGGCACACATTACAGGTGGTGGCTTCATCGAGAATATCCCACGTATGTTGCCAAGCAACGTGAATGTGGATATTGACTACGGTTCTTGGCCGATCCTGCCGATCTTCAACCTGTTACAAGAAAAGGGAGCTGTCTCAAACCGTGACATGTTCACCACATTCAACATGGGTGTTGGGCTTGTACTGGTCGTTAATGAAGCAGATGCAACAGAAGCGCTGCAACAACTGAAAGCATCTGGTGAAGAAGCGTACATTATTGGCCGTGTGACTGAAGGAGATGCGCGAGTAACCTTCACGGGAGCGGATGTTTAATGGCAAACTACCGCATAGCTGTATTTGCCTCGGGTGAAGGGTCTAACTTTCAGTCATTGGTCGATGCAGTACGAAACGGTGGGCTGGATGCATCCATAGATCTGCTCGTGTGTGATAAACCGGCTGCACGTGTTGTGCAGCGGGCACAGGACGCAGGCGTGGAATGTCATCTGTTTACTCCGAAAAATTATGCTTCCCGTGAAGCCTATGAGTCAGAGATCGTGGAAGTGCTCGAATCCAAAAAGATCGACCTGGTCGTTCTTGCCGGATATATGAGATTGCTGACTTCCGTTGTGGTGGATCGTTACGCAGGGCGGTTGATTAACATTCATCCGTCCTTGCTACCGGCATTTGCAGGTAAGGATGCGATTGGACAGGCATTGGAATACGGTGTGAAAGTTACGGGTGTGACCGTGCATTTTGTGGACGGAGGCATGGATACCGGACCGATTATTGCCCAGCATCCCGTTCCAATTCTGCCAGAGGATACGCCTGAATCAATCAGCCGTTCCATCCATGCAGCCGAACAGCAGTTATACCCTGAAGTTGTTTCCTGGTTCGCGCAAGGTTTGGTTCAATTAGACGGACGTCACGTCACTGTTAACAAACCGGTTTAATATAAGTTGAATTTTTTTACACATTAACGGAGAGGACAGAAAAAACCTGAAAAAGCGAAGCGTTCGCCTTTATCACCGGATTTTCCCTTTAAGAAAAGGGAATCAAAAAATCTGGGGATAACAGCGATTGGAAGGTTGTTCTGTCATCGGAGTGTCCCGTGTAAACATCTTGGTTCAACTTCTATAACAGAAGTCGAATATTGGTACGCATTTTGTGATATTTCTCGGGAAATAAATCGGCTGTGTTTCGTCAGGAAACGCGAAGCTATGGGACATTAAAGGAGGAGCATATTGTGAGTATCAAAAGAGCGCTGGTTAGCGTATCGGATAAAACGGGCATCGTGGACTTTTGCCGCGAGCTGTCGCAAATGGGTGTGGAGATTATTTCGACAGGAGGTACAAGCAGCCTGTTGTCGAAGGAAGGCGTACCTGTCATCGGAATTTCGGATGTGACCGGATTTCCGGAAATCATGGACGGACGTGTCAAAACATTGCATCCGGCAGTTCATAGTGGGTTGTTGGCTGTGCGTGATAACGAAGAGCACACACGTCAGATGGAAGAACTCGGTCTCGGCTATATCGATCTGGTTGTCGTGAACCTGTATCCATTCCAAGAGACTATTGCGAAACCGGACGTAGCATACGAAGATGCCATCGAGAACATCGATATTGGCGGTCCAACGATGCTTCGCTCGGCAGCCAAAAACCATGCCTTTGTCAGTGTCGTTGTAGACGCATCTGATTACAGCCAAGTGCTGGAGGAAGTGCGCAACGATGGAGATACCACTCTCGAAACTCGCAAACGGCTTGCGGCAAAAGTGTTCCGTCATACGGCGGCTTACGATGCACTCATCTCCGACTACCTGTCCAACGTAAATGGTGATCCACTGCCAGAGCGTCTGACGGTTACTTACGAAAAACTCCAGGATTTGCGTTATGGCGAAAATCCACACCAGCAGGCGGCATTCTACCGCAAACCGCTGGCTGCTCAAGATACGTTGACAACAGCCGAGCAATTGCATGGCAAAGAGTTGTCTTACAATAACATCAACGATGCGAACGCAGCATTGCAGATCGTCAAAGAATTTGAAGAACCAGCCGTTGTCGCAGTTAAACATATGAACCCATGCGGCGTAGGTATTGGCGCAAGTATCTATGAAGCTTATAGCAAAGCATATGCTGCAGATCCAACGTCTATCTTTGGTGGCATTGTGGCAGCGAACCGCATTATCGACAGCGATACAGCGGGCAAATTGAGCGAGATTTTCCTGGAAATCGTACTTGCTCCTGATTTTACACAAGAGGCTCTTGATATCCTGACGAAAAAGAAAAACATTCGTTTGCTCAAAACAGGCGAACTGAATGCTGCTCGTAAACGGGAGAGCCAATTCGTGGTAACGTCTATCGACGGTGGCATGATCGTGCAACAGTCCGATGTACACTCCATCGAAGCGAGCGAGTTGAATGTTGTAACCGATCGTGCGCCATCGGAAGAAGAACTGAAACAGCTGTTGTTTGGCTGGAAAGTAGTTAAACACGTGAAATCCAACGCGATTGTACTTGCTGCGAATGACATGACGGTGGGTGTGGGCGCTGGACAAATGAATCGTGTGGGTGCAGCCAAAATTGCGATTGAACAAGCGGGCGAGCAAGCAAAAGGTGCTATTCTGGCATCTGATGCGTTCTTCCCAATGGGTGATACGCTGGAACTGGCAGCAAAAGCCGGAATTACAGCGGTAATTCAACCGGGTGGTTCGATCAAAGATGAAGAATCCATTAAAGTAGCGAATGAATACGGAATTGCCATGGTCTTCACAGGAGTTCGTCACTTCAAACACTAGAACGAAAAAGGTTTAAATAAGGGGTGTCGCCTGTCATGCTAATGACTTATGGTACACCCCCTCTTTTTTAGGTTTTTCAACACGCATTAGCGTAACAAATTCAGTTATGCATGGAGGGGGACAGAACGAATGAATATTTTGGTAGTAGGCGGCGGTGGCCGGGAACATGCAATCATCTGGGCACTGGCGAAGAGTCCAAAGGTAGACAAGATACACTGTGCACCGGGAAATGCAGGTATTGCTCAGCTTGCTGAGTGTCATGCCATTGCGGTAAATGAATTCGATAAACTAACGGCTCTGGCTGTAGAGCTTAAAGTAGGTCTGGTGGTTATTGGTCCGGATGATCCGTTGGCGGATGGAATCGTGGATGCATTTGATTCGACAGGTATTCCGGTATTCGGACCTCGTCGTAATGCAGCAGAGATCGAGGGAAGTAAAACGTTCATGAAGGATCTGCTGCACAAATACAACATTCCAACCGCAGCCTATGAGAAATTCGACAACTACGAACAAGCTCAAGCATACCTGAATGAGCAAGCAATTCCGGTTGTCATCAAGGCAGATGGACTGGCAGCGGGCAAAGGTGTGACCGTAGCTTATTCGCGTGAAGAGGCTGATCAGGCTCTGCGTAGCATCATGGTGGAGAAGGTATTTGGTGAAGCGGGAGCCAAAGTAATCATCGAGGAATTCCTCGCAGGGCAGGAAATGTCGATTCTGGCTTTTGTCGATGGGGAGACGGTTCGTCCAATGGCGGCAGCACAGGATCACAAACCTGTATTCGATAATGATCAGGGGCCAAACACAGGCGGTATGGGTACATATTCACCTTTGCCACACATTCCTGCATCCATTATTGAAGAAGCCGTGGAGACGATCATCAAACCAACTGCCAAAGCAATGGTGTCCGAAGGACGTCCGTTCCAGGGGGTATTATTTGCCGGACTGATGATCTCGCCGGATGGCAAACCCAAAACGATTGAGTTCAACGCACGTTTTGGTGATCCGGAAACACAGGTTGTATTGCCACGTCTGAAGAGCGACTTGTTTGATATCTTCTGGGCAACCGTTCATGGCAAGCTGGCTGATATTGAGATTGAATGGAGTGATGAAGCCGCAGTATGTGTGGTGCTTGCTTCAGGAGGTTATCCGGGTCCTTATGCCAAAGGCGTAGTCATTGAAGGACTGGATCAAGTGCAAGATGCCGTGGTATTCCACGCAGGTACAGCGCGTAGTGAAGCAGGAGACTGGGTCACGAATGGTGGACGGATCCTGGGCGTAGTTGGCCTTGGCGCGGATATTGCAGAAGCTAGAAACAAAGCCTACGCACAGGCGGAATGTATCCATTTTGATGGTAAACATCAGCGAACGGATATTGCTGCCAAAGCACTGGTGTAGAATGAATATTAAGAGCCCGTAAAGATGTGCGCCGTAAGGTTGTTGCATCCTACGGGCTCTTTACTACGTATATAGATGTATCTTGTGCAAATGGCCGGACTTGTCCATATGGGGAAAGAACATGGGGAAGATTCAAAACGGGATTAAATCAGGGAGATCCGGCATGTTTAATGCCCTAAAGTAAGGGGTAGTATTTTTATAAATTGGACTATACTAAACATGTGAACAATATCACATTATGAGGTAAATCAATCATATTATATAAAGTACGTAACATACATAGAGACTAATTTGTGAACATTATACTGTAAGCTTGTGGCAAACCATAACGTGCAACTGGATGGTTGAGCGGGAAACATGGTATACTTTTCGGAAACAGGAATGAGTACGAGGGGAGGTGGATATCTATTGGGTAGGCGATATTGTAAATTGTCCAAATGGCGAATCTAGGTGGAGTTAAGCGAGGAACAATTGACAGCATGAGGGGTAACCCGATTTGAATGAAGAAGTTTCTGCAAGTCATTGACTTCATCTTGAATTCCTGTTTTGTAATTTTACAAGGTCAAACGTAAGACTTATACAAAAGATATCATTGAAATCAATTTTATATAAGGCAGACGTCGTGTTGAAAGACTAACAGTTGATGAATGGTTAACACAGTTAACGGATCACGCTGTAACTATCTCTGGAGGTGAATCCCTGAGAACCGGGGAAATCATTGGACATAATTACCATATTGAATATCGCTTTACTTATTATCTTGATTGCATTGACTGCATTTTTCGTAGCATCGGAATTTGCTGTAGTCAAAATTCGTACATCAAGAGTGGATCAACTGGTCGCGGAGGGCAATAAAAAGGCTGTACTCGCCAAAAAAGTTGTCTCGGACCTGGATTATTATCTGTCAGCCTGTCAGCTCGGTATTACGGTCACTGCTCTGGGACTGGGAGCGCTCGGAAAACCGACGGTTGAGAGATTGTTATATCCGGTATTCAATTATTTAGATGTACCTGCTTCAATCTCGTCGATTGCTTCCTATGCGATCGCCTTTATACTCGTCACGTTCTTGCATGTGGTTGTTGGTGAGATGGCACCCAAAACGCTGGCGATTCAGTTTTCTGAAAAACTGACGTTGATGCTCTCCCCATCGCTATACTGGTTTGGTAAAGTCATGTACCCATTCATCTGGGCGCTTAATGGAGCCTCTCGTGTTCTTCTGCGGGGATTCGGTGTGAAGCCTGCCGAACATGATCAAGCCTACTCGGAGGACGAGATTAAAATCATCATGAACCAGAGTTATGAAGGGGACGAGGACAACAAGACCAAGCTTTCATATCTGGAAAATGTATTTGTGTTCGACGAACGTGATGCCAAAGACATCATGGTACCGCGTACGGAACTGGTGACATTAGATCAGGATATGACCTATGACGATATTATTCCTATATTGGATGAACATAACTATTCACGTTACCCTGTCATCGAGGATGGGGACAAAGACCGCATTATCGGCGTTGTGAATGTGAAAAAGATTTTGCCTGACATGGTAGCCGCAAGATCATATCAGCTAAGCGAGTTCGTTCGTGAGATCCCATTTGTTTCCGAAGTTACAAGTATCCAGGATGCGATGATTAAAATGCAGCAGGAACGTGTACACATGGCTGTAGTCGTGGATGAATACGGCGGCACCTCGGGAATCATTACGATGGAGGATATTCTAGAGGAGCTTGTCGGTGAGATTCGTGATGAATTCGATGCCGATGAGGTGGCGGATATCCAGGAAACCGGAGAGAATCAATATCTCATTAATGGCCGGGTACTTTTGGATGAAGTGGAGCGGCAGTTCGGGCTTAGCTTTGAAGGAAATGAAGAGATGGATACCGTTGCGGGATGGATTCAATACCAGAAGGGTGTAGGTGTGGAAAAAGGAGACACGGTAGAACACGGCGATTATGTCTGGACCGTTGTTGATACCGAAAACTATCACATCAAACAAGTTCTTCTGGAACGAGTGAGCGGCGCGCAGGTTGAGGAAGCTACTAGCGATCTTGCATGATCTTGCCCTCAGAAATTTAAAGCGTTTTGGCAACGTAACAGTGTAGGAGATGGAATCGATTCTGAAGAAGCGTAGCGTTCGTGTTTGCAAACCAATTTTAACCCTTTGAAAACAACAATCAGGAAAATTTGGAGGCAATGGCGATCGGAAGAACGATCCGTAACCGGAACATCACTCGTGCAACCTTAATATAAATTTTACTTGGAGGTGAATCCCTCAACCTGAGGGAAATCATTGGACGGAATAATAGCCTTGAATTTATTTTTAGTAGCCGTATTTATAGGTCTGACAGCCTTTTTTGTTGGAGCCGAATTTGCAATTCTTAAAGTACGGATGTCCCGAATCGATCAATTGATCTCGGAAGGGAACAAAAAGGCAGTACTGGCCAAAAAAGTGGCGCACAACCTGGATTATTATCTGTCGGCATGTCAATTGGGGATTACCATCACGGCGCTGGTATTGGGAGCCTTGGGTGAACCTACCGTTGAGAAAATGCTGCATCCGCTGTTTGAGCGAATGGAAGTTCCAGCGGCGTTGTCTACCGTTCTTTCCTACGGTATCGCTCTGGCGATCATTACGTTCCTGCACGTGGTTATTGGTGAATTGGCACCAAAAACCCTGGCGATCCAGTTTGCAGAGAGAATGACGTTGTTGTTGGCACCACCACTGTACTGGTTCGGTAAAATCATGAATCCGTTCATTTATGCATTAAATGGAGCTGCTCGTCTGTTGCTTGGCATATTTGGTGTAAAACCTGCCGGGCATGATACCGTTCACTCGGAGGAAGAGCTGAAACTGATTATGGCAAAGAGTTATGAGAGTGGCGAGATCAATCAGACGGAGCTGGACTATCTCAAAAACATTTTTGCTTTTGATGAGCGTTTGCTTCAGGAGATCATGATTCCAAGAGATAAAATTGTTACGTTAAATAAGGAAATGCCGCTTGATCAGATCATTGAAACGCTGAATCGACATGAATACACGCGATACCCTGTTATTGCAAATGGGGATCAGGCACATTTTGTTGGCTTTATTAATACCAAAGAAATGCTGACGAGTGTAGCTGCGGGCAGAGATTTCAATATGGAGACATTTGTTCACAATACGCCGAGTTTCTCCGAGCGTTCTCCAATCAAGGATGTACTGATCCAGATGCAGCAGAGCCGTGTACACATTGCAACCGTGAAAAACGAGGCAGGTGCTACGGTAGGTATGGTTACGATGGAGGATATCCTTGAAGAGATTGTCGGAGATATCAAGGATGAATACGAGCATAAAGATTTGGTGAATCCACCAAAAAGAATGAAACTGGTTTAAGAAGCAGTAATACAAAAGTAATACAGGAATACGAAGCAACCTAATCAATCGTTATAACGATATGCAGGTTCCCGGAGTGATCGGGGCCTGCTTTTTGTATTAAATCTTAATTTTAAAATAAAAGCTTGCATATTGAGGTCCAATGGATTAATATAAATTTAAAGAATCTTAAATTAAAGATAAATAACGAAAAGCTATAAATAAAAGAAGCAAAAAAAACCTATGATACAACTAAAACCAAGGGAGTGGAGATTATGTTCAGAACTTCAGGAATTCATCATATTACAGCTTTTGTAGACGATGCGCAGAAAAACGTTGATTTCTATGCAGGTGTATTGGCGCTCAGACTGGTGAAAAAAACAATTAACTTTGATGCACCAGACGTGTATCACTTGTATTACGGGAATGAGCAGGGTGCACCGGGCACAATCATTACCTTTTTCCCACAGCAAAATTCAAGAAGAGGTGTCATTGGTTCCGGTCAGACTGGAGTTACCGTATATGCGGTTCCGGTAGGAAGCCTGCCTTTCTGGAAAGAACGTCTCTCTTCCTTCGATATTCCATATGAAAATAAAACCAGATTCGGTGAGCAATACATTCGTTTCTTCGACAAAGGCGGTCTGCTGCTTGAACTGGTAGAGCGTGAAGGTGGTCAGCCAAGCAGCTGGACTTTCAACGGTGTGACACCGGAGCATGCCATCAAAGGATTTGGCGGAGCCGTATTGTTCAGCCACGTTCCTGAGAAAACCATGGACGTCTTGGTGAGTAAACTGGGTCTGGAGCAAGTCGGTGAAGAGAACGGACTCCTTCGTCTTCAGGCAAGCGGCGATATCGGTCAGATCATCGATATTCAGTCCACAGGCATCCAGCGCGGGATTGGTGGAGCCGGAACGGTCCACCATATTGCATGGCGTGCCAAAGATTACGTGGAACATGAACAAATTCAGCAGGATCTTGAACAATCCGGATATCATCCAACGCCAGTCATTGACCGTCAATACTTCAACGCTGTGTATTTCCGGGAGCCGGGTGGTATACTGTTCGAACTGGCTACGGATCCTCCAGGATTTGCACGGGATGAACCAGCAGAGAGCATGGGTGAGAAACTGATGTTGCCTGAATGGTATGAACCACAGCGTGAGCAGATTGAACAATTGTTGCCACGAATTGAAGTACGTGAATGGAAAGGAGAGTCCAAATCATGACCACAACCAATACAATGAAACATATCTATAAAGCAGGTGCTCAGCCGGATGCTCCAACAATCCTGTTGCTTCATGGCACAGGAGGAACCGAGAATGATCTGATCGGTCTGGCGGAGATGATCGCACCAGGAGCTGGCATACTTGGGGTGCGGGGTAATATATCGGAGAACGGGATGCCCCGTTTCTTCCGGCGCTTGGCTGAAGGTGTTTTTGATGAAGAGGATCTGATTGCTCGTACAGCTGAGCTGGGATCTTTTGTCGATGCAGCTGCGGTGGAATATGGCTTCGATCGGTCCAACGTGTATGCACTGGGTTACTCTAACGGTGCCAACATTGCAGCAAGCCTGATCTTCCATCAAGCAAATGTATTCAAAGGTGCAATTCTGCATCACCCAATGGTACCGCTGCGCGGACTGGAACTACCGGATCTGAAAGGTCTGCCTGTGTTCATTGGTGCGGGCGAGAACGATCCGATTGTACCCAGACGTGAGACGGAGGAACTTGCTTCGTTGCTGAGCGGTGCAGGTGCCAATGTAAACACACATTGGGAGCGTCAAGGTCATCAGTTGACTCGTACCGAAGCAGAAGCTGCGGCAACTTGGTTTAAGACACAGGCATAAATTGTTGTTTCCTTATTAAATGAGCGATATGTTTAATCCTGGGTATCGTGAAGCTAAAGCAGTTAAAAACAGCCCTGATGGAAATTGAAATCGGGCTGTTTTTTTATATTTTATATATGATGCCTAGCCGCATAGTGGCAGGGACAGTTACCCGATCCGATTATGGATCGGGTTTTCTTTTTGCATAAGGAAAAAGGAGGCTTAGCAGAACGGTGGGGCGGGGAATGATCCTTGAAACGTGATAGAAGTGACAGAACGGCTGTATTTTGCTGAAGTAACATGGTTGTCGTAAAGCATGGATTATTCTATAATGAAGTAATTGATAATCATTTTCAATTAGATTCGGTGATAGATGACTATGCACGTAATCAGGAGGGGAATATGAATCCTAACCCTAGCTCTCATACGTTTGGTTCAAGTGCGTTTGTTCAGACCCGCGATGGTCGCAAACTACATTATATGTCCAAGGGGACAGGAGACCTGACGGTGGTGTTTGAATCCGGTATGGGCGCCTCCAGATCAAACTGGGGACTGGTTGCACCAGCCATTGCTGAGCATGCACGTGCAGTCGTGTATGACCGGGCAGGGGCGGGACGAAGTGATGTCGACTTGGCTCCCCGCAGCCTTGAACGTATTGCAGGGGATCTTGGGGAACTGCTGACAGCTCTGGGCCCGGGCCCATTCATTCTGGTTGGACATAGCTGGGGAGGTCCGATTGTACGGGCTACGGCAGCTGCACATCTATCTCGATTACGTGGCATTATCCTGGTAGATCCATCAGACGAGCATTGCGAAATGTATTTTTCCAAGCTTACTAAAAAGAGCTTTGCCATCAATGGTTTCATTATTCCAATCATGGCGCGGACTGGCTTATATAAGATGCTTGGCAGCAAAGCTGGAAGTGTTCAGCCTGACGATGTGGCAGCAGATCACCTCAAGGAGGATTTTACTGTACAGGCAGCCAGCACGATGCTTGAGGAAGGCAAAACATTTCTGGATGACATGGCAGCGCTACTGAAACATCCTCCGGCTCTGGGTGATCTGGAAGTTAGCGTGATCTCGGGTACGAACCCGGGCAAGGGAGAGGGGAAAATCAGACCCGCCCTTATCACGGCGCATCACCAGACGGTGAGCCAGCTATCCAATGCGAGATGGATTGGGGCCGATCAATCGGGACATATGGTTATGTATACAGACCCTCAGGTCATTATTGATGAAATTGTACGAATGATAAATGATGAGAGCTCAGGCGCAAGAACAGAGCAAAAGTGATACAATACAAAGAAAAGCAGTGCGCGACATTGCTAGACCATAAAAGCGGAGTGTGGAGACAACATGAAACCAGTTGAACAAGAACCAACGGGAACCACAAGTCCCGGTCGTGCCAGTGTTGGCATGGAAGATATCGTACGCGCACATCATGTGCTGCGTGAGGTCATTGTAAGAACGCCGTTACAGCGGGATGCTGTATTGTCGGCCAAATATAACTGTAATGTGTATCTGAAAAGAGAAGACCTTCAAGTGGTGCGTTCGTTCAAAATTCGGGGCGCCTATAATATGATTCGCAGTCTGACACCAGCCGAGATGGAGAAGGGTATTGTCTGTGCGAGTGCAGGAAACCATGCTCAAGGTGTTGCTTTTAGCTGTAATGCCCTCGGAATTAACGGCAAAATCTTCATGCCGAGTACAACGCCGAACCAGAAGGTGAAGCAGGTCAGACGTTTTGGCGGTAGCAACGTTGAAGTGGTGCTGATCGGGGATACGTATGATGATGCTTATGCAGAAGCAATGCGTGCATGTGACGAACAGGGCATGACGTTCATCCATCCTTTTGATCAACCGAAGATTATTGCAGGTAATGGTACGGTAGCGATGGAAATCATGGAAAGTCTCGATGAGAATGCCGACTATGTATTCGTGACGATTGGTGGCGGAGGGTTGGCAGCCGGCGTGGGAACCTACATGAAGACCGTGAGTCCAGAGACACGCATCATTGGAGTTGAGCCACTTGGGGCAGCTTCCATGAGTGAGGCGATGTTCCGCAAACAGGTTGTGACGTTGGATGACATTGATAAATTCGTGGATGGCGCAGCGGTGAAACGTGTTGGCGATCTCACCTTTGATATCTGCAATAGTATACTTGATGACATTGTGAAAGTGCCAGAAGGCAAAGCCTGCACAACTATTCTGGAGTTATATAATGAAAATGCGATCGTTGTCGAGCCTGCCGGTTCCTTGGCTGTTGCGGCGCTTGAGCAGTATCGTGAGCAAATCGTGGGCAAGACGGTGGTCTGCGTAATTAGTGGCGGTAACAACGATATCGACCGGATGCAGGAGATCAAGGAACGTTCCCTGATCTATGAAGGTCTGAAGTATTATTTCATGGTTAATTTCCCGCAGCGTGCAGGAGCTTTACGTGAATTCCTGGAGGAAGTTCTAGGGAAGAATGATGATATCACCCGGTTCGAATATACGAAAAAGCATGATAAGGAAAATGGCCCTGCCTTGGTGGGCATCGAGCTGATGTATAAGGAAGATTACCACCCGCTTATTGAACGCATGAACCGCAAAGGTATCGCCTATACCGAGCTGAACAAAAATCTAAATCTGTTCAACATGTTAATCTGATGAATCATTCTAGTATGCAATCAGATCACCAAGAAACATCTCCTCTGATCAGACCTGCGCGGATAGAAGATGTAGATCAGGTCATTCCGTTACTGTATCAGGCGATAGGGGACATTGCTTACTCGCTAGCGGGTGAGGCGGATCATGAGAAGGCGATGCAGATTTTGCAGGCGTTCTATGTACAGGAAAACAACCGGATTAGCTATCGTCATGTGACAGTGATGGAGCAGGATGGGCTGATTGCGGGGATTCTGGTAGCCTATGATGGCGGAGAAGCAGATCGTCTGGACCAGCCGATTCTGGATCGACCTGAACGAAGCCGGGAAGAGAAGTATGCTTTGGTTAAAGAAACCCGTCCGGGGGAGTATTATCTGGATACTCTCTCGGTAAGTGAAGCTTATCAGGGGCAGGGCATCGGCCGGGCACTGATGGCTGCTTTTGAGCAGCAGGGCAGAGATCTGGGTCACTCGCAGGTATCCCTGATTGTAGAACGGGACAATGGCCGTGCGCTAATGCTGTACGAACGGCAGGGATATGTCAAAGATGACGTGATTGTCATCACAGGACATGAGTATAATCATATGGTCAAACCGATTCAATAGTGCAGTGAGCTGACGGATTGAGTCAGTTTTGATGATAAAAGCATGAAGAAAACCGCCATAGGAGCGAATCCTGTGGCGGTTTTTGTTGTGGTTATCTGTTGGGATTTAGCCTGAATTTTGGCCCGGATATTAACTTAGGAACGGATTAACTCAATAATTCGCATAGTCGCTGACCGGCACATTCTGTTCCAGCCATTTCTCGACAGCGGCCGTTTTTTCATACTTCGATTCCTTAACCACGTCCATAAAGGCATCCAGCTTGGTGAGGAATTCACTATCGACGGATGCAAGACGCTGCAAGACGCCGTTGTAGCCTCTTTGGGCGTTCGCAACCATTTTGTTCGTGTCATAATCAAACAGCGGTGTATTGTTCAGTCCATAAAAGGTATACAGGGTATAACTGTTTAACAGATTCTGCACCTGCTTGGCCCGATTTGATTTTGGATGCAGCTCCAGGAATCTTTCCTGGCTCAGTGCTCGAAGGAGAATTTCCTGATAGCCAATGACCAGAGCACCGTCATCCGCAGGCAAGTTTTTTGTTTCCTTTGTCATGATACTGATGTAGCTAGAGATGTCCTCTTTAATTACAGAGGTATATTTCACGAATGCCGCATAATTCATTATGGGATAGAGGGAGCCTTCGAGCATGACGAGGCGGTAGCCGCTGTCACGGGCTTCTTTTAACAGTGCACGCAGATCGGAGTCCTGGGTACGCTCCATGAGTTTGGTGAAGCTATCATTCAACTTGTAAGCCTTGATCATCTTGTCCTGAACGTTAGGAACGAGCAGGCGGTCTGTCATGGCGCTTAGCGCCTTCAGGCGAGCATTCTCCAATTGAAGCACCATCAGGGTGGCGTGATGCTTTGTTACTTTTTTGATATGAGATTCGAGATAAGTATCCGCGGCAGGCAAGCCGTTCTTTTTGTAGAGCATGGACTGAAATGTTTTATATATCGTTGTTGAACTGGCAGTTGTGACTTTGGTATCTGTACTGGAAGAAGCGGCAGCAGCGACTCCGGATAATGGAGCGACAGCCGTTTGGAGCAGCATGAGGATGGCGGTGGCTGTAATGAAGGTGCGCATGCCTTTACGATTGGCAGATTGGAACAATGATGTCATAGATATGAACCTCCCGTAGTTGAGAAAATGATAGGTGTTGTTCACTAGTCACTATACCTTAACCCAATTGGTGCAGGATGTGGTTGCGGAATGGTGACAAATTCTTCTGTTATTTTTAACTTTTGGAGGGTGGAAGATAGAGGAAGTTTTCTGCGAAAATATTTTTTGTACAACTGGAAACTTTTGAGCCGATCGGAACGTCTTAGTTGTGCATAGGAAAATACAGGAATTAATGAAAAGAACAGCGAATCTATTTCGATGTTAACTAAATGCGAGAATGGGGATATGGGATATGAGGAAAGCGGGAGGAAAACAAGTGAAGAAGGTAATGTCAGCGCTGGCTGTATCGGCCATGCTGATGTCCGCACTTCCAACATCGGTCATGGATGCAGCCGCGAGGATCAGTATATATATTAATGATGCAGAGTTATCATCTGCTCAGGCACCTGTGATGAAAGGTGGACGGGTACTCGTTCCACTTCGGTCCATTTTTGAAGGATTGGATGCGAAGGTATCGTACACCAACAGAACCAAAACGATTGTTGCAACTCGCGATGATCAGGAAGTTAAATTGACACTCGGTTCCAAAACGGCATACATCAACGGGGAAGCGATCTCGCTGGATGTACCTGCAAACACGATTAAGGGTAACACGATGGTTCCAATTCGTTTTGTCAGTGAAGCTTTTGGAGAGAAAGTGTTCTGGAACTCACGCAATCAGCGTGTAGATATCAAAACAACGGCAACGCCTCCAGTGGATGAGACACAATATGCTGCATGGAACATCTACGGTTCGGTATCCGGAAGTAACGGAGATGGTCGTGACCTGACCGTGAGCTTCACACGTCCAACTTCAGAGAAGGCGGTATCTGCTTACCGGATTATGCTGGTGAAAACACGCGATGTGAATAGCTTTACGGAGTCCTCAGCAACTGCCGTACCTTCTGCGAACTATACATCGGTTACACCAAATGGCAGCAACCCGAAACTGACACTTAATGCACAGACGCGTGACGTAAACGGGGATTTGCTTAACAGCAATGAAACGTATCGCCTGTATGTACTGACTGTTGGAAACAGCAGCAATAATTATAAAAATGCATTGAACTGGTCTTCCCAAGCATTGAAGCTCAATAATGTGAAATCCACAGTACAGGCGGTTACAAGTCTGCGTGCCGCAGATATTAGTGACTATGGCGATGGCCGCGATCTGGAGATTAACTTCACGCAGCCGAGCACAACATCGAATATTACGTATTATCGTGCTTTTGTTGTTAAAGCGAAGGACTCTTCTGCATTTAATCTGGCTGCAGCGAACAAAGTTTCCAGTGCCAACTCCACGATCATATACAAAGGAAACAGTACCGCAGTGAAAAGCCAGTTGACTTCTTCGACACGGGATACGTCCGGCGAATTGATCAAAAGCGGTACAGCGTATGTGGTCTACATCTTGTCGGTAAGCACGAATACAACAACAGACAGCAAGCTGTCCGCAGCATCATCTTCACTTACGCTGTCCGTGAACACAGCAACGTCTCCGGTAATTACCCAGGTGAAGGATAACTCGGATTATGGAGATGGTCGTGATATTCAGGTGAGCTTCAACCGTTCATCGGATGAGTCCAAGGTGGCGAATTATCGCGTCTTCGTGGTACGCAACTCGGTTGCCAGCAGCTTCAATCTGACAACGGCGAGTAACCTATCCTCCAGTCTGTACTATACGGTGAATAAAACAGGTAACAACATTACAACGACATTGCCTTCATCCATGAAGGACACAAGTGGTTATAATGTAACGAATCTGCAAGATTATCGCATCTTTGTGATGGCGGTGGGCAATCAGCAAAACGGATACACCAATGCGCTGTCAGCTTCCTCCACAGCTCTGAGACTGACAACGACCGGTAACGCGGGAGTCATTAGCAACCTGGCTGTTGCGGATATTGGTGACAACGGTGATGGGCGTGATCTACGGGTTTCTTTCAACAAAGCCGCGGATGAGTCCAGAATCTCTGCCTATAGAGTGTATGTAGTCCGTTCCGCTAATGTGGGCAGCTTCACACTAAGCGCAGCTAATGCGTCAAACAACTATACGCAGGTGAACAAAACGGGTGGTAACTTGTCCGTTACGCTTCCTAATGCATATGATACAAGCGGTTCCCTTATTTCCAATAACGTTTCCTATCGTGTATTCGTTATGTCAGTAAGCAATAGCGGAAACTCAAGTCAAAATGCGTTGTCTTCATATTCTTCTCAGATCACACTGACTGCGAACACGGCTGTTACCGCTCCGACCAGTGTGACTGCGAAGGACATCGCGGATAACGGAGATGGACGTGATTTGCGTGTGACATTTAATCGATCGTCGAATGAGACGAACGTGTACCATTACCGTGTATTTGTAGTCAAAACTTCCAACTTGAGTGGATTTGATTTGTCGGAAGCTAATCGGAACTCCAACTTTAAGGTGGTAAATAAAGCTGGAGGAAGCGGAGATTACACGGTGACTTTAGACGATACCAAGGCAACAGATAGTACAACTATTCGCAATGATGAGAACTATCGCATATTTGTACTTGCGGTAAGTAATACAGGTAATTCATCTAATGTGCTGTCAACAGCTTATGCAGATGTTAAATTGTCAGTAACTAGTGCAGTAGGAGCAGTTACCATTACTAAAATTGATTTCAAGAACGAAGATCAAGCAGCTGGTGATGTAACGGATGTGACTTTGAGATATACCGAACCAGCTTCCAAAGCAGGCATTGGACGTTATGTTGTTATGGTTGCTCCGACAGGAAGCGCATTTGGGCTCAATGTAGCGAAGAATATAGCAAAAGAAAACAATTCCACTACAATAAAATCTGTGGAAACATCTGGTGGAAATGCCACACTTCCGGGTGTACTGTCTGATATCAATGGTCAAAAAATTGAAGCAGGCAAATCATACACAGTGTATATTTTATCTGAATCAAACGACAATAATCGTGAATCAAGTTTGGCTTCATATACATTCACGATTAATGCGAAGAAACAGACAGTGACACCAGTGCAAACGGTAACTGCTTTAGATGCAAAAGTAACTGATAATTTAATCAATGTAAGTTTCGATAAGCCAAATGAATTAGGGATTATTCGTTACGATGTGTACATTGTTAAAGAAGGAAGCGGTTCAGGAACTGCTGGGAAAGCTTTAAAAACTGTTGATACGGGTGGTACTTCTTCAGGGACAGCAATAGTGGATATTGGAAATTCCGCCAATGATTCAAATAATATGGCTTTTGGAGCGGGCAAATACAAAGTTTTGGTAGTCTCAGTGGTGAGTGAATCGACGAAATATACATCTGTCAGTGCAGAAAGAACATTTGATATTCCGCCAGCTTCTTCTGGCAATGGTCAGGGAACTGACAATAAGGGTGCGGGAACTTCAGGTGGTAATGGCACTCAATCATCTGCTGCAGACCCCTCTACGCCAGGTTCATGAATCCAGATAGACAAATGCGGTTGAAACGCATACTGGGTAATTAATTTTTAGGAATGACAGATTGTCAAACCAAGTGCGACAGTTCCTCTGTGAAAGATTCGTGAGCGGTTCTCCAACCCAAGCATTTTCGTGGTCTGTGGTTTATTAGATCTAGTGAACTGGCAAGATCTTCATCCTCGACTTGAGCGAGATCGGTGCCTTTCGGGAAAAACTCTCGAAGCAATCCATTCGCATTCTCATTGGAACCGCGTTGCCAAGACGAATATGGATCAGCAAAATAAACGTGCAGGTCATGGCTTGTTTCCAGATTGGCATAGCATGCAAACTCCTTTCCCCGGTCAGCCGTGGCTGTGAGGAAAGTGCCTGTGGGATACTGTGAGATGGCTACACAAGCGCAATTTCCATAGACAGAGCAGTGCGATCAGGCATGAGAATGGCGGTATATAGACGGGTTTTGCGTTCAATGAGCGTGGCTATGCATCCTTTACTTTTCCCACGACTAGATACGACGGTATCCAGTTCCCAGTGCCCAAACGTTTCACGAGAACGAACCTCTTGGGGACGATCCGAAATGGATCTGCCAATGGCAAATTTACCGCGAGTTTCTGCGGGTTTCTGACGCTTTCCTTTGTGCCGAAGAACCTGTAACGTGCCTTGAACCAGTCGACCTGCGTAGATCCAGCGATAGATCGTTTTGAAGGATACTGCTTGCAAGCCTTCGGTACGGAAGCGTTGATTGATCTGTTCCGGAGACCACGTTGCCTTCAGTTTTTCCTCCAGTGAAGCAGCTAAGGTGCTTGACCATTTACCTGAAGAAACAGAGGATTGACGACGCTTCTCATAAGCGTTCTGAGCGTGTTCTGCCTGATAGGGATACGATGAATTAGCACGATCTAGTTCGCGGCAAATCGTGGACGAATGTCTCCCCAGTTCTTTTGCAATAGCTCTTGAGCTTTTGCCTTGTCTGTGGAGGATTTCTAGCTTGCTGCGTTCGATTATGCTAAGATGTGAATAACTCATGGACTGATTCTCCTTGTGTGAATGCTGGTGTGGTAACTTTCATTCTACACGAATCAGGCTGTGAGCCATTTTTTTATTTCAGTAGGGTGTCGCACTTCATATTACAATCCGTCGAATTTAAAGCCATTAACTCCCTTTCCAACCGGAAAGGGAGTTTTTAATATTCCCGCGTAGACACCGCTTAACATCCTCGCGGCAATTCACTTGATAAAAAATTTGTCGTCAGAACGGTTCCTTAGACCAATGTTGCATTTGAACCAATTATTGGATAATAAAGGGAAGTTGGCTATATAGATTGAACTAACATTTACATGAAACGGAGTGGCCAGTGTAAATATCTTTAGTTCACCTTATGTAGAAGCCTATGAGCCGAAAGGAATGATGGAATGCTTGCATTTCGTTTGACGGGCCTGCCTGATTCCCGGTTGCCGCTGTACCTGTATTGTGTGGGCACGCAGGAAGAGAAAGTTCTGAATAGACCGAATGGATTTCCGGTGTATCAGTTGTTTTTGTCACACGGTGGGGGAGGGCAGTTCAAGATAACGGGAAAAGGGACATGGACGATGGGAGCAGGGCAGTTATTCATCGTGGAACCCGATATTGCGCATGAGTATGTGCCTCATACCAAATCCAAAGGGGAACTTGGTTATATCGGTATTGGCGGTACATCGGCTGGATCGGTACTACAATCCACGGGTTTGCTTCAGAACGAACCGTACCATATCTCGGGTTTTGAAATCATCTGGTCACGGATGACCAATCTCTGGCATGCGCTGGATCAAGGAGCAACGGAGATGTGGAACACATCAGCCCTTATCTACCAGCTTATTTTGGATATAGCACAATCGAAAATTCCATCTGATGTCGGCATAGGAGGTATTGGATCATCTAGGGCACAGGATGGCACTGTAAAACACTCTAATCGGGAGTCCGATCCGAGCAAGGATGCACTCATCCGAGCAGTAGCATTGATGCATACGCACTACCAGGATGACCTGTTATTGAAGCATGTTGCTGACGCAGTGGGTTATTCGGTGCAGCATCTCAACCGACTATTTCACCAGCATTATGGCGTGACAGGGCATCAATATATGCAGCGATTACGTTTGCAGAAGGCTTCGGACTGGATGGACAAGCATCCACGAGCAAGTGTGCGAGAGGCGGCAGAGACCGTGGGGATGGAAGTGAACTATTTCATTCGGATGTTCAAGCGGGAGTTTGGAGAGACACCTGGCAAAGGAATCAAACATCGGAACCAGCTCCAAATGGAAAAAGACCTCACGAATTCGTGAGCGTTCCCGTGCCCATGTCACGTGTACCTAATATCAGAAGGGTTTAAATTCGTCAGAACATGAAAAAGGGACCCTCAAGGCCCCTTAATCGCTTATATAACGTGTTATGCAGTTTTCTTTTGTCCAAATAAAGGTCTTAACGTTGCAAGCCCCACAACTCCAATCACCGCACTCACCCACGGAGCCAGTGCAAATACCGGCAGTTTATCACGCAGTGGATAACCTACAAAGAGCACAAGGACCACGATGACGATGTAGATGATGATTCCCTTAAGGTTAACCTTAGGTACGGTGTTCTTGTCCGCTCCTTCATCGTCGGGTCGCTCAGCAAGGCGGCGAAGCATCTCCACCAATGCGATCCCGCCAACTGCCGCAATGATCAGAGAGAACAGACTGATGTGTTGGAAAGGCTCCGTATCTCCGCCAGTCCAACCCACGAACAATCCCACACATCCTTGAATCAACATGACAAAAGACAAAGCCGCCCAAGCGATCATGGCATACCACTTTGGTGTCCGTTTCACAGGCTCTGGATTCTCGGTTGGCTGTGGTTCTACAGCGTTGGCATTCTTTTTCGATGAAGCTGTTGGACTATTACCGCGGGTTGGGCTGGATTCGCCCACCTCAACGGCAGCCGTCTTCTCCGGTGCTGTATTTGTAATCCCGAGCTGTGCATGGATGTCTTGTTCCAGATCAGGTCCGTATAACTCGCGAGCGGATTTGTTATCCAGCTGAGCCTGTACGATTGCTTTTCCTGCGGAGAGTATCCACTCTTCCTGTGTTCTCTCGTCCGCTGGCGCATGACGCGCAATTGTGCTGATCTGGTCATACAATTTCACATGTTCAGGTGTCATTCGACTCATCTCGGTTATTTGCCGATTCTGTATTTCTTTAAGCTTCTTATAGGAAATCCCCAATGATTGCTCCCCCTGTCTACACACGTTCTGATCTTCCAATGGTCTGAAGACCCTGACGGTATTTTAGTATACGGGAAGGGCTCTCGTTTCGCAAAGTTATTCCTTATAAAAAAGCTGCTCATGGTGGACCCATATCCATACACAGGCCAGTATAACACAGGTGCATAACAGCACCAGTTTACCGTGATGTTGAATCCATTCCAGTAGATGTTCCATGAATTCATTCCTTTCGGCAGAAGGATTCCGAGGCATATGCTGCCTATGTTTGTTCGTTTATTTTCCCCTGTTCATGTAAAAAAATACCCTCACGCCTCCCAGATCTAACGATTGTGTGAAGGATGCATAAAGAGCAGCCGATTCCATCACAATAGTAGCATTTCCAACAGAAATCCAAGATTGGAGTGTGCTTGTTATGGATAAACAAACAGAATTGACGCGGAAGCTGCTACTGAACAGCAACTCCCGTGGAGTCGTGGACGAAGTTGTATCCTTTGAAGAGAACCTGGAGGATACGGAGTATGCAGAAGAACTGACAGATGGCAATTTGAAGGGAAGAAGTTTCTGGGACAATAGTGATTCGGGTCATGAGCATGAGTGGAATGGGCGGGTGGAGACCCACGAGATGTTCCGTAGAAGCTACGAATAACGATCCTGCAACACTTGTTAGAATTCCAAATGATATCCGGGCCAGCTGTTATCAGCGTGGCTCATTTTTTTGCGGTCATCAACCGATAAAATGTAGAATAACAGTCGACGTAGAAAGGATTCTTACGTACGTTGACTTGAAGGTTACGGGATGATAATATATGAATAACATCTTAATACACACTAAACTTATCGGATTATATATATTTAATAAATGAAGCTCAACAGGCTAAGCGTGAAAGGGGAAATCGGTATGGAACGTCAGATCAGTATCCGTCATGGGCAGGAAGAATTAACAGCCACGATTCATTATCCGGTTGTGAAAGATATCAAGGAGGAGAAGAGCCAGCAACGGGTCCCTCTGGCGGTCATCTGCCACGGCTTTGTTGGTAGCCGGATCGGCGTGGATCGTTTGTTTGTAAAGACTGCACGGGAGCTGGCTGAAGACGGTTATCTGGTCCTGCGTTTCGATTATATCGGTTGCGGAGAGAGCAGTGGGGAGTACGGAGCGGAGGGACTGGAGTCCATGGTGCTGCAGACCCGATCGGTGCTGGATTACGCGGTGAATTGCAGTGATGTAGATCCTACGCGTGTTACGCTGATTGGTCATAGTCTGGGTGGTGCCGTTGCATTACTAACTGCTGTACGTGACAAACGTGTCAAAAACCTGGTTATGTGGTCCTCCGTGGGTTATCCATTCAATGATATCGTGAAGATTACGGGACGGGAAGTATACGATGAAGGCGTGAAACTGGGTGCGGCTGATTATCTGGGATACAAATTCACACCGACGTTCTTCGAGTCCCTAGCTGAACAACAGCCATTCCAGGAAGCAGTTAAGTTTAGCGGAGATGTACTCGTCGTGCATGGCACGTCAGATGAGATTATTCCTGTAGACTACGCATTCCTGTATCAAAAGGTATTCTGGATGCGCCAAGAGGGCCGCTGTGACAAGGAGATCATCTTCCAGGGCGATCACACCTTCTCTTCAGGTAAAGAGCGGGAACAGCTGATTACGCGTACCAGAGAGTGGCTTGGCGAACGTCAGAAGATCGAGCAGGATTGGCAGCACTGGATGATATAAGTGGCAGGATTACAACTGTTTGGGATGTCAGCTTGGAAAAGCGCCTTCTTAAGGGTAAAATAGAGGAGTAAGCATTCTATCCGTGTCTGGAGGTTGGCAGCAATGACATTACCCGCACTTTTCATTGCGCATGGTTCTCCCGCTCTGGCGGTGGAGAGCAATGACTACACTCACTTCTTGAACCAGCTTGGAGACAGGCTGCCGGCTCCGAAAGCCATTGTCGTATTTACGGCGCATTGGGATTGTCCTGAACCGTCCGTGACGATGGATGATACACATCAGACCTTGCATGATTTTTACGGATTTCCTTCTACGATGTATACGATGGAATACCCTGCATCTGGGCAGCCAGATTTAGCGAACGAGATATGTGCTTTGTTCACCCGCAGCAATCTGGCACATCAGCCGATTCGAGGCCGAGGGCTGGATCATGGCGTATGGGTACCGTTGCTCCATATGTATCCCGAGGCTAACATTCCTGTGATTGCTGTATCTGTAGACTCACTGCGTACGCCGCAGGAACAGTATGATATTGGCCGAATGCTGGAACAGCTGCGGCATGATGATGTGTTAATCATTGGCAGCGGTGGAACGGTTCACAATTTGCGATTGCTGGGCAATACGGATGAACCGCAAGAGTGGGCGGTGGAGTTTGATAACTGGATCGGGGAGCGCTTGCAGCAGTGGAACACAAGAGAACTGTTTCAATATGAGAAAAAAGCCCCTCATGCACGTACGGCGGTTCCGTCGTATGGTACAGAACACATTGCACCTTTGTTCTACGCCATGGGTACAGCGGATATGTCCCGATCAGCGAAGCGTCTATTCCAGTCTTACCCTTATGGAACGCTCAGTTTGAACTGCTGGCAGTTTGGAGACGGCGTGTAACTTGGAACAGACAACAGCCTGATTATGGTGCTTGAAGCCAGTTTCGTACGAATAACGTGTATTAATGCATACAATTACAATATATAAACAAAAAAGAAGGTTACTGTACACCCTTGATGGGCTACAGTAACCTTTTTTCAATACAAGGACTTATTCATGCAATAGATCTTTATTTGCGGATTTCGAACAATTCACAGTCTGTACGCGAATGATAAGCGAGCTCACTGACACTGGATTGTACCACTACGGTGTTGCTGTCAAAACGGATAATGATGCCACCGGAGTCAATCTGGTGATTATCTTTAAAAACTCGAACCTTATACTTCATATTCATGGCTTCCTGGAAGTCCGCATCGGTCTCGAGACGTCGCTGGGTCGGCATATCCTGTACTCCTTTGAAGTTCAACTTTATTTCATCATAATACGATTTTCTGTGGATGGGCAAGTCAGTCAGGCATTCGGGCTGATTTTGAAAAGTAAAAAGCCCTGCTCTCCAGGGGGATTGGGAGCAGGGCCGAGAATTCTATGAATGATTGCTTAAGCTGTTTTTTGAGTAGGGCTAATCGTTGGTGTGTCTTTAGGAAGATTTCCTTTGTTGTTACGAGTGAACAATCCGCGAAGGTAAGGCAGTACCCAGTGATCCAGACCAATTTTACCTGCATTTGCACCAGCAACGACAAGGAAGATTTCCATTACAACCAGTTGAGCATTCGTGCTTACTGTTCCCGAGAAGAGGAACGCGAAGTTCATGACCATAGCCATCAGTGCTGCTAGTGTAGTGAAGCAACCGAGGATGAGACCCAAACCTACAAGGAATTCACCCAGTGGGATAACGAAGTCGAACAGTCCTGCGTTTGGTACTGCGAATTTCTCAAGGAACGTTGCCCACCAAGCTTGGACAGCCGGGTGATCACCTGTTGCTTTTTCTACCGCACCGGCCAAGAACCCGCCAGCTTCGAATCCGCCGGTCAATTTGCTCCATCCGTGAGTCATCCAATCATAACCGATATACACCCGAAGTACTGTCAAAATCCACATTGCCACTTTGTTTTCTCTAAGCCATTGGTTGAAGCTGAACATATGAACCACTCCTTCATGGAATTTAGTGTGTGTTGTTTTTTTCTTTTTCTAAGTGATCACCTTTGATGTCTTTATTGTATAGTTCAAAAGTCGTTTTGTTTGTGATTAAAATCACAATCTAGTTCAAATTTTAAGTAAGGTTTGAGAAGTTCACATTTAGGACATATTTTTCTCGCAATACACTGTTTCAAATGTGAATTACACGCTGTATCAAGGCCTTCTAGGCGCAGACAAATCGGATGGGGTGTGATTAAATGGAAAGAAATACGTGAAATGGTTGCCCACATGAGACATATATCACAACTTAGAACCAGGCCATATCGTTCAGGAGGTCCTATATTGAAGCTTTTTAAATGGAACAAAGCAGCATCGGCTGCATCTCTCTTTATTCTCTCATTGAGTCTTGTTGCCTGCCAAAACCAGGAGGCGACCCATATGCCACTTCAGCCAGAACCGACACCCGCACCTGTTCAAGAAGAACAGAACGTGGAGGAATCCAACACGTCTCTCTATACAGCACCTCTGACGGGTCTGCCTGTAGATGAAGCGATTACGCGTCGACCACTCGCCGTAATGATTAATAATGCACCAGCAGCTCGGCCCCAATCGGGTCTTAGTTCAGCCGATATCATTCTTGAAGTCCTCGCTGAGGGAGGCATTACCCGTTTCATAGCCATCTTCCAGAGTGAAGGCGGTGCGGAGACGGTTGGACCTGTCCGCAGTATACGTCCATATCTGATTGAGCTGGGCGAGAGTTATGATGGGGTACTTGTTCACGCCGGAGGCAGTCCGGAGGCGTATTCCATTTTGCAAAGGCAGCAGAAACAGCATATGGATGAAATTTCGAATGGTGGACCATATTTCTGGCGTTCCTCTGATCGTAAAGCTCCGCATAATCTATATACTTCAGCGGACAAGCTGAGAGAAGGATCAGATATCAAGGGTTATAGCCATGACTTCAAGTCTCCCGTATACATCTATAACGAAGAAGGCGCGACATCCGCAGGAGAGGCAGTGAAGCAATTCGATATCCATTATTTATTGGATAGTTACCGGGTGACGTATGATTATGATGAAGTTAGCGGACGATATATGAGAATGGTGAATGGCAAGGCAGATCAGGATCTGGATAATGGCACTCAACTTGGCGCAGCGAACATCATTGTGGCAGGTGCAGATCACAAGGTGCTCGATAGTGTAGGTCGGTTGTCCGTTAATTTGGAACAGGGCGGGGAAGCCATGTTGTTTCAGAAGGGCAAGATGATTCGTGGGCAGTGGGTGAAGAAGCAGGGGGATATTATACGATTTGCTCAGGGTGGTAATGAAGTTGCTCTTGTGCCGGGTAAAACCTTTATCAGCATTGTTCCCAATCAACCGGAATTTTCCAGTCACGTGAAGCTGGCTGTGCACCAATAAAAGGATGTAATGAAAGAAAACAATGAAACATGTATCCATTTTGTTGTCAAAAAGGCATTATAACTTACCTTATCGTGAAAAGTAGAATCGTGTCGATTCTGTATTTTGATGTCGAATTGTAAACGCAGTGTAAAATCTTGACTTGAATTTACCATTATTCCAAATAATTAAGATTCATTTCAGATTAATGTGATAAGAATATAAAAAAGGATCACACCTTTTGTACAAACCATGAAACAAATATGATAAGATATCAAAGGTTGTCATTTCATGTTTCATCGGTTATCAGCAATTTTTCTCGTAAAGGGGATAGAGCTATGAAGCTTAAGAAGAAGAAGGATATATTTTTTGAGACACTGGAGAACATGGCAGATACGGTTGTTCAAGCGGCGGATTATTTCTCCCAGCATGTTTCCAACCTTCAGGATGTGACTCTTTTCGCTAATGAAATGAAGAAGTACGAGTCGAAATGTGATGATTTCGTGCATACGATTATTACAGAACTCAACAAAACATTTATCACGCCGATCGAACGCGATGACATCATGGAGCTGACAACAACACTTGATGACGTATTGGACGGACTCGAAGCAACGGCTTCCCGTTTCTATATGTACCAATTGACTGAACCGGATGAATTTATCGTTCAGTTCTCTGAAATTTTGCGCCAATCGGCTTACGAAATTCAGAAGGCGATCCATCTGCTGTCCCAGAAAAAATTGCTGGCTATTCGTGAGTACACCATTCGTTTGAATGATCTGGAAAACCAGGGCGACGAAGTGCTTCGCATGTGTATCAAACATCTCTTCGCTACCGTGTCTGATCCGATTGAACTGATCAAGCGTAAGGAAATTTACGAGCGTCTTGAGACAACAACGGATGCTTGTGAAGACGTAGCGAATGTGCTTGAATCCATCATTATGCGTAATTCTTAAGGAGCCAGAGAATAATGGAAACAACGATTTGGGTATTAGGTATAGTCGTCTTCCTTGCACTGGCGTTTGACTTCATCAACGGTTTTCACGACACGGCCAATGCCATTGCGACTTCGGTCTCAACCCGAGCGCTGACGCCACGTCGAGCTATTCTTATGGCAGCGGTGATGAACTTTGTCGGTGCGATGATGTTCACAGGTGTTGCGAAGACGATTGGGGGGAGTGTGACCGACCCCACCACGCTGGATAACGGGATAGAGGTCGTCATAGTCACCTTGATATCAGCGATTATCTGGAACCTGGTTACATGGTGGTTCGGTATTCCGTCCTCATCCTCACATGCACTTATTGGAGCCCTTGCAGGTGCCGTACTCGTTGGCGCAGGATCTGATAAAGTGAAATGGAGCGGATTCATTGATATCGTCGGTGGTTTGTTATTATCACCTCTGATCGCATTTGCGATAGGTTATGTGGTCATGACGATTCTCAAATATATTTTCGCCAAACGCAGTCCGCATAACGTGAACAAAGGTTTCCGTACGGTACAGATTTTCACGGCAGCACTGCAAGCATTCACGCATGGTACGAATGATGCACAGAAAGCGATGGGGATTATTACGTTTGCTCTGGTTGCAGCAGGTGTGCAGGATAATCTGGATGTTCCGCTGTGGGTTAAAATCTCAGCAGCAACTGCGATGGCTCTGGGTACATCCATTGGTGGTTGGAAAATCATCAAAACGATGGGTACCAAAATCTTTAAAATTGAACCGATCAACGGTTTTGCCGCGGATCTGTCAGCTGCATCCGTTATTTTCACAGCAACGTTGCTTCACCTTCCAGTTAGTACAACGCACGCGATCACATCAGCTATTCTGGGTGTGGGCTCCGCGAAACGTTTCTCTGCGGTGAAATGGGGACTTGCTGGACGTATTATTATTACGTGGTTCATTACGATTCCGATTACTGGGGCACTGGCAGGATTATTGTACTGGATTATTTTCTAAAAAGAGAAGTTATCCCGAACAAATTCGGAGTTACCAGACAATCTGTTCATAACTGTGTGAATATCGGGATATGTGGATAAATATACAACCAAAATCAAGAGACGCCTGTGCATGAACGTGTGGACAGGCTGGATATGTGGATAGCCATCCGTGGAATGATAAACCAAAAGAAGATATTCCTGTGGATACAGGGAACTGTGGATAGGGAAATGAGAGAAGCCAACAGGGTTGGCTTTTTTTGTTGTCGAGTTTGAATGCGTCTGTGGATATTTTGGACACGTGGGAGACGTACCTATGGTTAAAGTTGTACAATGACGTAAAGATACAGGACAAGGACGTGGTCTAATTTATGATTCGTACACTCGCCATTACACGAGAACATCAAGTCTCCGTTAACGTACCACTTACACAGCTGGATCTGAACGATTACGCCTGGGTATGGGCCGATTTTAACCAGCCAACGGAAGAGGAAAGCCGTTTGCTGGATACATATTTTCATTTTCACCCTTTAGCTATTGAGGACTGTCTGCATGTATTGCAGCGGCCTAAGCTTGATTATTATGATAATCTGCAGTTTCTTGTGCTCCATGCATTGAACCCGTCCACACTGGAAGCCGAGGAGGTTGACTTGTTTCTCGGATCAAACTTCCTAGTGTCTTTTCATCATGGCGTATTGGAGGAAGTGGATGAAGCGTGGGAGCGCTTGTTGCACCATGCACATGAACGAACCATCTGGGCGCGAGGTCCGGTGGCAGCAGCCTATACGGTGATGGACAAGCTGGTCGATCATTATTTTCCGTCTTTATTTGCGATTGAGGATGAACTGGCTGAACTGGAGAACCGGGGTGGACAGGAGTCAGTTGAAGACTTGATGAACCAGGTGTTTGATCTGCGGACTCGATTGCTGAAGCTGAGACGAACGGTAGTACCGATGCGGGATCTGCTCTATCGGGTGGTCAATTCCCAGCATGTACAGCGAACAGGTGAACATACGGCTTATTTTACCGATATCTATGACCATTTATTGAAGCTGACGGATATGATTGAAGCTGATCGGGAGATGACCGCTGACCTGCGCGACAGTTATATTTCCCTGAACTCCAACCGGATGAATCAGATCATGAAGACACTCACGGTGATTACGACCGTATTTATGCCACTCACACTGATCGCGGGTATTTATGGCATGAACTTTGCCTATATGCCTGAGCTTCAATGGAAGTTTGGGTATGGTGCGGTGCTGCTGTTAATGTTTGTGCTTGGCGGGAGCATGGTGGCCTGGTTTGTAAAACGGGGCTGGTTTAAGTAGGAACAAGTGTAATCAGATGTTAGTAACATGAACTTGTAATAACGTGTATCCACAGGTAAAATATAACGATATGTGAATAGATTCTGAATGAATTATCCATACATATCATTGTGGAAGGATGGGATACGATGAGATTGGCAGAGGCTCTTGTACTGCGAGCAGATGAGCAGAAGAAGATAGCTCAACTCAAGCAACGTCTGGAACGCGTAGTTAAAGTTCAGGAAGGTGAACAGCCAGCAGAGGACCCGCAGTTGCTTATGATCGACCTGGAGAATACGATCAGGAACCTGACGGTATTGGTTAAGAAAATTAATAAGACCAATGCACAGACTGACTTCACAGCTGGAGTTACGCTTGCAGATGCCCTTGCAGAGCGGGATGGAATCATGCAAGAAAGAGCATCGTTTAACGAAGTTTTGCAGAATGCGTCCATTCGCCAGGATCGGTACAGTCGTTCTGAAGTGAAGTATGAGCGAACCGTGAACATAGCAGATATTCAACATAAAGTGGATAGTCTTTCGAAATCCTACCGGGAACTGGATTTTAAAATTCAGGAGAAGAACTGGACCATAGACTTAATCGAGGAATAAAACTGCGTCGGTAACCCTATCCAAATGAAGCGAGCATAACCCACCAACGGGAAGTTGGAAACCTGGTAGACGCTGGGCCATGTCTAACCCACATCATCATTTAGCCCAATATTGTTACAAGAATGCGCAGCATGGATGTATCGTGTATCTTTCTAATTGTTACGACCATATGCAGGTCTTTGGATAGCGGTGAGGGTGGGTAAGGGGATTTGCAGTTGAACTACATATGAAGAAGGCCACTGGGCCATGATCTCGGGCAGAAATAACTGTCGGGAGATGATGCTTGCCAGGTGGCCTTTCTGATTCTTCTATTAGAAGTTTTGAAAAAAAAGTATCCACATGTGAATAAGTTTTTGCTGAAACGAACTGTGTATAACTTATGATGTCTTCCTGTTACTCCACTTCAAGAACAAAAGAAGTCGTTGCTGCCTCTTTACCATTCACAACAATCGTTAGTGTATGTAGTCCAGCATAATATTTTCTTGTTATAATGATTTTGAACGATTGTTTAGTGGCTACCTTGGTTCTGCCTGTCGGGTACATTTTATCGGAGCATTTGAATCGTTTGGGAGCCTGCTTGCCGTTTGCCTTCATATAACCCATCTCATATTCAATTCGCAGCATCTGTGACTCGCCGCTCTCATTAACGACATCAAACGAAAAGTGAAGATCCTCGCCAATGCTAATCGTATCCTGGACAAGCTGAAGCTGCTCAATGTGAATCGAATCCTGCTCGTTATAACCAAAAAGACTTAGTGCTTTACTATGTCCTTTCTTCAGCAATGACCTGCTGGCATGCCGGACAATCCAGTCTGTGTGTACATGTTGTCCGTACCAGGTCGTGGCCAGATCCATAACCAGTTCAGGGTGGTCCTTGGAGATGTCATTTAGATGATTGGCGACACTTTTGCGAACATAGAGGGACTCGTCCTGTTTCAATGCATGCAGAATCGGAAGTACAGGTGTTGGATCAGTGATAAAGTTCTGGAGTTTCGCACCCCATGGCAAACGTGGCCGGCTGCCCTCACTGGCAAGTCTGCGGATATGCTCGTTGTTGCTCTCTGCCCACGCCATCATATGTTTCATCGTTTGGATTGGATAAAGTTCAATAAACGGGCGTACCGCGAACTCCGAGCTGGAATAAGGTGTGAAGAGGGTCAGATACTTCATGGATAACTCGTAATCCTCTGGGTCAAGTCCGTTCACTTCGATAAAATCCGGTACAAACAGATATTCAACGCCTCTCATCGTAGGGGCGGCTTGTTCGATAATATGTAATGCTTCCTCATAATTGTCCGGCAGTACCTGGGTCAAAGCCAGTGTGATTCTGCGAATGCGCGCTTTGAATTCCAACTGTTCCCAGCCTTCGGCGAAAACCAATTCATGAAATTGCTGTGTATCCAGCTTAGGGTAGAATTGACGCATCTGTTCGCCGGTCCGATCGATTAATGCGGGAGTGTATTTGTCTTTGATAAGTTCCATGGTCCGCCTCCTTTAGTTACTATCCAGTATACCTCAAATTACAGAAATAAGAACGTAAGTTCCTGAAATTTATTTGTATACGGATGAACGGTGTTAAGGCACCCGCCTTCTGTAAGGGGGTGCCTGAATTTTTTTTAACCTTTGCGACTTTTGGGACGGCGCTTTGTGGAATTGGATTTGCGACGGACTGGAGTTGGATTGCGGCGACGTGTAGCATTCGTTGTTTTGTTCCGACGTTTGTTTTTGCGTTTGCGGGACGGCTTATATTCTTCATAGTCTGCATCGGCCGCGCTGCTATCCGTTTTTCCTTTTCCAAAAGGCAGAATGCCCATAACGAGTTTCATCATCGGAGCCATCTGCTGGATCCCACCGACGACCTTTTGCATTTTGCCTATTCCACTCATGATTCCATCAATACCGCCGAAGCGGTCGATCATTCCTTTTAACTCACCGATGTTGGCTAATGAAAAGCCGGAACTGCCAGTAGCAGGCGCCGGTACCGGAGCTGGGGGAAGAACCTGAGCTGCACCTCCATAAAAGTTTCCGCCAGCCACACCCTGCCCATAGGGTACGACTGCAGAAGCTTCGACTTCACCAAAGCCCGGGTAGTGTGGTTCTACGCCAGGATACATCGGTTGAATCTGAGTTTCATTTAAAGACCGTGGAACCACACCGGGCGGCATATAGGCAGAAGTATGCGCCTGCCGATGAGCATGAGAAGACGGACGCTGCCCTGGTGCTGGCTGGCGGTGATAATAATGCTGTGGCATGAACAATCACGTTCCTTCTATTGGATTTCGGAATTGCGTTCCATGAGTTGCATGACAGATGTACATCATAGACCCTTGTGGAACTCCCTTTTGTTATACTGTATGTCATTCGCGGAGAGACGGCGTAGGCGGGTATCCCGGAAAACGGGATATTTGCGGATTTGGGCGCATGTAAGATGGCAGGTTCACGAAGAGTAAAATGAAGTTTAGACACAAAATTGTAACATTTAGGAGGATTGAAATCCTACATAAGTAATCGGATATATACAGGTGAAAACTGGGAAAAAGCGCGGAAATTTCGCCCGATGTACACGAGGGGAGGACAATAGTACCTTTTGTAAGCGGTAACATGTATTTTTATTCTGTAGTGCGTGAAATCGGTAACGCTTGAAATACCAACTCAGGGTGAGTACAATGTAGGTACACAGTAACCGCTAGGGGATGATGATGAAATGCAGCTGAAAAAGCTAAATGATAAAAGCATTGAACAACTATTCGAGGCTATTTTGACGCTAAAAGATATTGAAGAGTGTTATGTTTTCTTTGATGACCTCTGCACAGTTAACGAGATCCAATCCATGTCCCAGCGGCTGGAAGTGGCTCGTATGTTGGGTAAAGGCAATACGTATAACCAGATTGAAGCAGAGACAGGTGCGAGTACAGCTACAATTTCACGTGTGAAACGCTGCCTGAATTACGGTAATGATGGTTATAAAATGACGCTGGAACGCCTGGGACGCTAACATGAAGAAGCCGGGTGTACTCATCATCAGTCACGGTTCACAGGAGCAGACCTGGGTGGAATCCGTCGATGACGCGATCTCCCGGTTGAATCTGCCTGTTCCATTACCGGTTGAAGCCGGTTTTCTTGAACTTGTGGAAGGACGCCTGATCCAGGACGGTATCGACCGACTGGAAGCACAAGGCGTAACCGATATTCTGGTCGTACCTCTATTTGTTTCGTCCGGCAGTACACATGTGGATGAAATTGAATATGCCATTGGTGCAAAGGAAACACCTGATCGCGAAACGGATCTGGAACCGTTCGATGTGAAGGCTCGGGTTCACTTCGGTTATCCGGTGGATAACGATCCGGATATTGCCGTGATGGTGTGGGACAAAGTCCGAGTACTGTCGCAGCAACCGGAGGAAGAAACGATTCTGCTGGTTGGCCATGGGAGTATTCATGATGGTTTTCGCGAGCGTTGGGAAGCCGGAATTTCTTCCCTTGCAGAGCGTGTGCAGGAAGTTAGTGATGTAGCCCATACGGATTATGCATTGCTGAATCCGGAGAGTGTGTACGACAAAGTGAAGTATTGGAGCGAAGAGCGGGGGAACCGAGTCATTGTGGCGCCGCTGTTTTTGAGTGCCGGTTATTTCACGAGGAACGTTATCCCGGGTCGGTTGCAAGAACTGAACTATGTGTACAGCGGTGAGACACTGTTGCCACATCCATTGCTTGGGCAGTGGCTGGAGCGCCAGATCCAGATTTTGCTGGAGAGATGTAATGAAGTTAAAGCTTCTTCTTGAAGTGATCGCTTTGGCATAGGTGTGTGATCGCATCGCTCGTAGTAATGCAGTATCAATTGATTTGAACTCCATAGCTTCATAAACAATCAAACCACGTCGAAGGACGTGGTTTTTGTTTGTTGTAGATCACTTGAAAGAGATTGGGTTATCCATTAATGGGTGCGTGCAATTGCAGATGTAGCTCCAGTAAATTTATTAATTGGTCAACGATCTCCTCGGCCGGATAAGGCATGGAATTCATAATCCACCACTCCAGGAGGCCCACAGCAGCGGAAGCAAGAAACTGTATGGTGATCTCTTTTTTCATACCTTCCTGGATGCCACAGGCATCCATCTGTTCCTCCACTCCCTGGACCAACAATGTCATCAACTTACTACGGAACGCTGGAATACCTTTTTTAGTTAGAAGTGTGGTATAGGTAGAGGCATGCTGTTCCAGATAACTGAAGGTTCGGAGCAACGCATCCTTGGCCGTAACGGGTGTTGTAGTAGGGCTTTCGATCATACAGGCATCCAACAACCGCTGCAAATAGGTCTCAATGCATTGATCCAACAGGTCGAACTTGTCAGCGTAATGCAAATAGATGGTTCCTCGGTTTACATTAGCCCGATCAGCAATATCGTTTATCGTAATTTGCTCAAAATCCTGTTCCTCCAGTAACCCCACAAAAGCTTCAATTATTGCCTTTCGTGTCTTGAGTACTCGTCTGTCCATGGCCCCTCCTATGATGGTTTTCAACAATAAGGAATCATTCGTTGATTATTCAACAAAAACGGATATTTTAACGATTGAAGCACAGTAGGTGCTTTGTTACTCTTATTTTATCAACAAATGTTGATAAAACAACGATTATTTATAAACTATGAAATTGAGGGATAACCAATGAAGATATTAGTGTATGGTGCGGGGGTTTTGGGCAGTCAACTGACGCATGTTCTGGTGCGCGGCGGCAATGAAGTCACCATTCTGGCCAGAGGGAAGCGGGCAGAGGAGCTGGAGAAGGATGGACTCGTCATCCGGCATTTTTTTCAGTTCAAAACGACAGTTGATCAGGTTCGGGTAGCCAGAACGTTGGAAGTGGATGACCAATATGATCTGATTTTTGTTGTCATGAAGTATAACGATTTTCCTTCAGTGTTACCTATTCTGGCAGACAATCAGAGCAGCAATATTGTGATTGTGGGAAACAACGCAGATGCACGAAGCATGCAAAACTTTTTGGAGGAAAACAGCAGGGTAGCAAAACAGGTCGCGTTTGGATTTCATGTGAGTGCAGGGAAGCGGGAAAAGGACCGCATGTTATCGGTCGGTGGAGGCAGCGGACAAATGGTAATCGGCAGTCTGGACGGAGAGATAGGCTTTAAACCTTTGCTGGACCAAGCTTTCCAACATGTGAAATACAAGTTAAATGTTCTGAGCGATATTGATGCCTGGCTGAAAAGCCATATCATCCCCATTCTGATGCTTAATGCGGTGAGTTTTAATGAGGAGCGTGAGTTGATCAAGTTGGACGGGAATAGAAAGCAAATCCAACATATGATTGGGGCGATGGATGAAGGCTTTAGCGTACTTGAGGCTATGGGCATAACGATTATACCGGAGATTCAGGCTAAAATGATCCGCAAGCATCAACGGATGTTGTACCTTCTGTTGAAGATCTATAGCATGCTTCCGGTTCATAAGCTGGTCGCGGGTTCTTTTGGAGAGATTGAGGCGTTAAATAATGCATTTACCGATTGGAAAAAGACAACAGGCACCCCGACTCCCCATTGGGATGTGCTGAAAAGAGATTTTACTCCCCTTAAATGAAGTGTTGCTCATTAACCCAATACCGACTACAATAAAACCAACTAATAAAATGGGGATAAGGAGATATACAGATGCGGGAAGTACCTATGCGCTATGTGAAAGCAAATCAGGTTGGTATTGTATTGTTTGTTTTGCTCTCGTTTGTGTTCAATCCAATTGTAGTTCTGGGCTTGCTGTGGATCATTCAGGTGGTGGGGCTGGCTTCCGGTGGCAAATTTAATCTGTTCGTACAGATTGGCAAAGTCGTGCTGACTGGTAAAGGTACAGAGGCGCAGGCGGTGGAGCTACAGCGATTCAACAATATTCTGGCCGTGCTCTTCCTGTCTTTGGCACTCATCTCGTTCTCGCTTGGTTGGGTAGGCGCAGGTTATGTATTCTCCGTCATGCTTCTCGCGGCTGCAAGCGCGGCACTGCTGGGTTATTGTGTAGGCTGCACCGTCTATTTCTGGTATAAACAGCTGCGGGCAGGCAGAAAAATCGGATTTTGAGGTTGCCTGAAGAGCGATACGATGACAGAATAACTTATTCTTCGAGTAAGGATAAGGACGAGTCATGTTCCGAGGAGCTTTCTGGCGGTAAGCTTTTAGCTGGACCTATATGGCGATCGGAATACGATCGCATTATAATGAAATCCCCCTCAAGTGAATTGTTCACTCGAAGGGGATTTTCTTTTTATCTAAACCAGGCTTTATTCAAATTGTTCGTGAAATTGTTATCGTTCATAGGCACGTTGGCACTGCCAAAGTCCGTGGTGTTGAGCGCATTACGGGCTGCTGGAGTCAGGTCATCCCATCCGATTAAAGGCTGAGTTCCGCCAACAGCATTAGTAACGCCAAGCTCATGGTTTAGCGGCCATGTACTATTATAGGAAATCACCGGATTGTTGCCTTGAGTATTGGTATTGCTCGGTGTGACCTTTGTGAACTGGCCGTGACCGGAATACGCGATGGAAAGGATTTGAGGATTGGCCGCTGCCGGATTATCGACCCACACGACGATTCCTTCCCAATCATGACGATGGCCGAGTCCAGTGGAAGGAGAGTCTTTGGGGAAATACCACGAATACATGATGGCCCATACCCCATTGTGCCATGTGGAACGGGAATAAATCTGTCCTGTACTTGAGCTACAGTTTCCATTGGATGACCCGGAAGTATTCAGGCCAGCACTGGTATTACCCTGTTGATCCACTGCGGGGAAAGGCACGCATCCATGATAGACTTTTAGAAAAGGCTGAAAACGCTTGGCTGCTTGTTGTGTTACGGTGAGAGGCGTAACTTCTTGGAATCCGACAACCTGATCATGATTAATTTCTGCCGCTTCAATAACGGTGACCCAAGGAATACAGGCCATAAGCGAAACCATGAGCGTTAACACGAATTTTTTCATTTTCAGTTCTCCTTCACAGGTATGGTGTGGTAAATGGTTAACGTGCACTAAGACTATATAGGAAAAAGATGTATTTTATTTATCCTTTGATATTAAGATTTGTAAATTAGTATCAAATATATGTCTTACTAGATATCAAGTGTCGAAGACTAATTCTTGTTCAAGCGGGCAGAATGGATGACTAATGAGATGATTTTACAAAAATTCCAGTGGGACAGATTCAAGGTCGTTGCGAGAAGTTATTGGGTAATGAATCGTTTAGTGGATACGGATATGAAAAAATATACTTATATATTACAGGCTAGGACATCTTTACATTTGATGATATGATAGGAGATAAAGGCTTTGGAATGAGACGGAATTCCTAATGCATAGATATAGGTAAGACGAAAGATTCGAGCAGAATGAACGGAAGATCATTTATATGTAAAAAATATACCCTTCTGTGGACTCGTGCAACGTAAGATTATGAGGTCGTTCAGACTCATGGATAATGTGGAATAGGTGGCGTATGAGATGAAAAAAGCTCGCTTAATATATAATCCGACCTCAGGCCGGGAAGAAATGAAGAAACGTCTGGCTGATATTTTGCAGCGTTTGGATCAAGGTGGTATTGAAGCTTCATGTCACGCAACAACGGGTGAAGGTGACGCAACCCGGGAAGCGGAACTCGCGATTGAGCGCGGGTATGACATGATTATTGCTGCTGGCGGTGATGGCACGTTGTATGAAGTCATTAACGGTATGGCCGAGCGGGAGAATCGTCCTCCGTTGGGTGTGTTTCCTCTGGGAACGACGAATGATTTTGCACGTGCACTCGGCATTCCAAGACAGTGGGAAGATTACGTGGATCTGGTCATTAACCAGCAGCTTCGTCCGCTCGATCTGGGCAAAGCGAATGATAAATATTTTATCAACATCGCCGGTGGTGGATCATTGACTGAACTGACCTATGAAGTACCGAGTCGTCTGAAAACGATGATTGGGCAACTGGCCTATTATATGAAGGGTATTGAGAAAATGGCGAGCCTGTCTCCTCAGGAGCTGATTATTCGCGCCGACGGTCAGGAAGAGATTCATGATGAATTCATGTTATTCCTCATCGCCAATACCAATTCGGTCGGGGGCTTCGAGAAGTTGGCTCCGGGTGCAACCATTGATGATGGTCTGTTCGATGTGATCGGTGTTCGCAAATGTAATCTGGCCGATATGATCCGCCTCGTAACGCTCGCGCTGCGTGGGGAGCATCTGAACGACAAGAAAGTGGTTCATTTCCAGACGAGTCATATGGAAGTTACGTCGCCGGGCTATGTGCAGCTGAACCTCGATGGAGAACTGGGTGGCACGCTGCCAGCTACGTTTACAAATTTGCGTCATCATTTGATGCTGTATCGTTAAATACTAAAAAGAAAGAAGTGAATGTACGTTGTCTAATACGAACCGCAGCGGTCGTGGAAAAAACCGCCGGAATTCGGCTGCCTCTCAGGGGCAAGGGAACGCTTCAGCGTCCCGTCAGCCAAGTCAATCATCTCGTCCATCTACACGTCAGCAAGGAAAAGAGGTGCGGCCACAAGGCGCATCTCTTTCTGCCGTTCGTGCAAAGGGGAGAGCGCGTGAATCTGCACCAATTGAAGGACTGCCCGTTAGCAAAAATGAAGAGACCGTCATCGACATCATTGGCATGAACCATGACGGTGAGGGTGTAGGTCGTGCGAATGGATACACGCTCTTCGTGCAGGGTGCGCTTCCAGGTGAAACCGTGCGCGTGCGCGTAATGAAAACCAAGAAGCAGTATGGCTACGCCAAGTTACTGGAGATCGTGAAAGCAAGCCAGGATCGTGTGTCCGCACCTTGCCCAATCTACGATCAGTGCGGCGGCTGCCAGATCCAGCATATGAGCTATGCCGGACAGCTTGCGTGGAAACGCCAGTTGGTGGTCGATAATTTGCAACGGATTGGCAAATTGAACGTGATGGTGGAGGATGCAGAAGATACGGAACATGCCATACGCGTACTGCCTACGATGGGCATGGACGAGCCATGGCGCTATCGGAACAAGGCACAGGTGCCAATTGGCGTGACCGAAGGCGGTTTAGTAGGTGGTTTTTACGCTAAAGGAAGCCACCGGATCATTGATATGGAGACTTGTCTCATTCAGCATGAGCATAATGACGAAGTGGTTGCGAAGGTTAAGGAGATCGGCAATCATTTTGGAATCAGCACATATAACGAAGAGACAGGTCGCGGTCTGTTGCGCCACGTCGTCGTCAAGAAGGCGTTCCGTACAGGGGAGATGATGCTTGTCCTGGTCACCAATGGCCGAGACATCCCGTACAAAGACGAATGGATTGGAAGTATCCGTGAAGCGATTCCGCATGTCGCGAGTATCTGCCAGAACGTGAATAAGAAGCAGACCAACGTCATCTTTGGCGATGAGACCCGCGTCCTGTGGGGCCGTGATGTAATCTATGATTATATTGGTGATGTGCAGTTTGCAATCTCAGCGCGTTCATTCTATCAGGTGAATCCGGTACAGACGGAAGTCCTGTATGGGAAAACGGTAGAGTACGCAGGACTGAGTGGCAAAGAGACAGTCATTGATGCCTATTGCGGCATCGGTACGATCTCTCTTTTCCTCGCGCAACATGCGGATCAGGTGTACGGGGTTGAGATTGTGCCTGAAGCGATCGAGGACGCGCGTAGTAACGCGATGTTGAACGAGATGCGTAACGTGAAGTTCGAAGTTGGTGCGTCCGAGGACGTTATTCCACGCTGGAAAGAACAAGGTATCGAAGCCGACGTGATCGTTGTCGATCCACCGCGGAAGGGCTGTGATCCACGTTTGCTGGAAACGATTCTGGAGATGAAGCCGGAGCGAGTGGTGTATGTGAGCTGTAATCCGAGTACGCTGGCACGTGATCTGCGTGTGCTGGAGGATGGCGGATATCGCACGGTTGAGGTAACGCCGGTGGACATGTTCCCGCATACAGTGCATGTGGAGAGTGTAGCGATGTTGGTTAGAGTGTAGTGTTTTGAAGCTACATTTACCTTTTTAATAAATAGCTACTTTGCCCGAAGCTTCTAAAGCTCGGGCTATAGTTGTTATAACCATTAGTAGAGTTGATGTTGGTCTGAACAATATCCAGTTTTCAGTTTATCATTTCTCAATAGCTTTGTGTTGTTGCTCAGTGTTTGCAAATTCCGCAGTAAGCCGTGGTGAAGGCATACCTAACTTTTTTGCTTCTCTCACAACTTCTTGTACTGCAAAGCCGGCTTTACTATTGTTGTATTCAATGAAAAGTCGCGGCAAGCTGCCCTTTGCAAAAATAACCTTGTTAAACAGCGTGCCGAGAAGTGCTGATGGAATTTTGGTCAACAGTAGAGTAATAGCGTCCATCTTTGCGCCTCTTGCTTTAAGTACAGGTGCCATTTCACGCATATTCTTACCAACATTTGCGAATGATTCACGATGATTCATAAGTGCTGGAAAACTTCCCCGTTTTAACACCTCGGTCTCCATCGCCGCATTCATGGCAAAGTGATTCCATAGCCAGCTTTGCATATCCTGTATCCAATTGATTTTAAAATGGGCGCTTTCAAATAGTTCTTTGACCTTGTTGTTTATCTGTTCCGTGCCTACCCGTGGTTTTTCCAGAAATATCATTTTTAAAAAGCCGCCCCTAAGCTTATTGTCCTCAATGCCGCCTCCTGCTCCTGGGAACCCAAAGACAACATTGTTCATAGACAAGGGCAAGATCGATGATTTTAAATTTTGCCAAATATTATTGAATATTAGGATCGGGGTGTTACCAGCGGTAGTCGATAGTAATTGTGCTGCTTCGGGAAGTTGTTTCGTGTTGACACTCGCAATAATGAGATCGTAATTTGGGCTTACCTCCTCATGCAACTTGACTTTCCAGCTTTCCTGGATTAACTGTTTCCCTCTTCGCGCATCCCACATTTCAAGCGTTATATGACTTCCGAAGGTTTCTTTTCTCCCTTTTCTAACGTAAAACTCAACGGTATGCCCTGCCTTTTCGAAAGCCCATGCGTATTGGGTCGATATTACACCTCTACCGAAAAATAAAATTCTCATCTTAGCCTCCTAATAATCCATATTCATCCTTGTTGATGATCCAACAACGTGTTGTATAATGTTATTGTATTGATTCACTATACGCTCATCAACCATCAGATTTTTAATATCTGTCGGATAATTGATCGAACAGCAAACGGAGGCAAATAATGAAAAAGCAACCCGAAATTACGGACAAAACAAGGCAGACATTCATAAATGTATTCTGCGATTTATATAGCCAAAAACCCATCGAAAAAATATCCATTCAAGAGATTGCTAACCAATCAGGATATAATCGAAGTACATTTTATCAATACTTTACAGATATCTATGAGTTGTTGGACTGCATTGAAGAGCGTGTTTTGAAATCCATTAACGAGGAAATGGCAGGCAGAGAGTTTTCTACACATACGTTCCAGGATGCACTTCAATGCTTGGAAAATGCAGAGGACATTTCAGTTCTGAAAGCGCTCTTGGGCGACTATGGTTCTGTTCATTTTGTGGAACGCTTGAAAAGAGAAATTCCCTTTGAGCGATTGATTGTGGATTTACCAACAGATGATGTCTTGGCACCATATATCATTGAGTTTTACATTTCAACATTAATATCTATGTTTCGTCTTTGGATACGCAACGACAAAGATCTATCGTCAGAAGAATTGGTCAAGCTGATCGATAGTCTATTTGCAAAGGGGATAACACCGTATCATATTTTTGGCACGGTCAATCCGCGTTCTGATTCGAATTAAAAGTAAAGGGACGAGGAGAAAGAAAATGAGGGACTTACTGTAACAGAATTCCTGATTCTAGGGTCGCTTCCCTAATCATTTTGTAAGAGCCTTTTCTGGTGCGACATCTAAGGATAGGGTAAAGTATTCAACAATCGGAAGACTGAGTGAAAGCGGCTGATATAAGATTGCTTGAATAGGTGGATTCAGCCACATCGTATTAGTTTATTGCACCGTCAGCATGCATCCCATGTGGAGAGTATAGCGATGTTGGTTAGAAGCTAAACATAAACAGAAGGGGTTTGAGAATTTATACATAATTCTCGAACCCCATCTTGTCTTTGTTTTAATACCATCCATTAACTATGGTATTCTAAAACTCCCCCATCATCCCAGCCGGTAATTAATATACGTGCACACCCGTACCAAGCACGGATTTGTTTTGTACGGCATTGCCGGATAGATATACCTTTTGCAGATTAGGCAGCTGGCTTAGGGTCTCTATATTGGAAATGGCATTGTTCTCGAGATGAAGCTCTTCTATGGCCTGCCAGTTACTCATAAATTCGAGAGAAGCCAAATTGCTGTCTTGTAGAGTGAAGGAACGTAGAGCGGACATTTTGGCAAAGTAAGGCATCATCTGGTCAACTTCAGTAACTGAGGTGTTGTTTATGCTGAAATATGGCTGCTCTAAGGTCAAATGTTCAAGTACGCTGTTCTCCGCGGCCGCTTTTTGTTCAAAATTCAGCCTACACTCGGAGCACACCAAAGATTTCACCTGCTTCAAACGAAATAAGGCATCGCTTTCTTTGAACAGTGACGAGTCGTAAATGTTTAAGGTCTCTAGGCGGGACAAGGCGTCCAGGGCGGCAAGACGGGTTATTTCATCGATCTCCCAGAGCGAGAGTTGCTCCAGTTTCGGGAATTTCCCCAGCGCAGCCAAGTTCAATTCCCCACTTCCGCCACGGAGCGTCAGACTGGTTGTAGCCGGGGCCTTTAGCCCGGGGAGAAAGGAGCTTGGAATTTCCACTCGCTCTACTTTAGGCAGTGTCAGCGCTTCTGCATTCTCGTAGTAGCCGGACAACGTTAATTCCCGCAAAGAGGACAGGCTATTGATGGCTTTTACCGAACCAAGTTGACTTAGAGAAGCCAGGCGTAGTGTAGTAATAGAGTTTTTGCCGGTCAAGCGCTCCAGGCTCGAGATGTTTACATTTTCAATATCTAGCGTTTGTAGAGCAGGCATATTTTGCACAAAGTCGATGGACTTTACGTTCGTTAAATAGGACAACTGAAGCTCCTGAAGCTGGGTCAAGGCATACAGCGGCTGCAGGACTGTGGTTTCACTGTACTGTATAGACAAGGATGATAGCCCGGTCATGGACGACAACCATCCGAGTTCATTGACAAAGGTGAGCGACAGGGACTTGATTGGCAATTGGTTTAACAAGTGAAGATCTGTTACGGACTCATCCACATAGGTAATGGATAAAGAGTTCAGATTGGGGAATTCCAGTAGTAGGGCCAACTCCTGATTGCTGCGAAGCTGAGTGGAAAGCTCCGTAATTTTAGACTTGTCGCCAAAGTAGCCCGAAAATGTACTAAAGGATTCGTTAAAAGCGCCACCATAACTTTTTAATCCGGGCATATGGGCCAAAGTGGTTTGGTCCGTCTGGGATATTTCATAGGTATTCGTCAGGTCCAATGCCGTCAGTCCCTTAAAAGCTTCAAAATCTCGCTGATCAATCCGCTGGCTATTCAGTTTCTTGTCCTGAGTAATATAAGTGATCTTCTCGGCCTGTTCATCGCTGAAGGGATCGGAGAGGCTATATGTAAACTTCCACTGATCATTCTCCGAATGCTCTACGGTTAAATAGCGAATACGAGCCAATTCCTCCTCTGTTGGCAAGGCGGACCCTTTATCAAAGATATCTCGCAAAAATGAGAGCAGAACCTCGCTTTCAGGCATCTTTCGTACAGGCAGATTGGCTTCTGTTTTTGGATAGGTGGAGCTGTTGCTATAATAAAAATATGTACCGATCGCGCCAGTTAGGACTAACATCAGTATCAGCATTACCTTTACGGAGGCAGTCTGCTTCGGTGGTACTTTAGGGGGCGTTCCATGGTAATGATTAATAGTCTGGTCTACGTAATAGACATGATTTTGCTTCAATAAAAGCTCTGTTTCACAATAGGGACACTTTAAAACTTCATCTTTCTTGTATTCAATTCTTCCGTTGCAATTGGGGCAGTTTAGCGGGATAAACGCCACGAATGTCCCCTCCTTCATTATGATGGTCATAAGATCATGCTGAACGGTCATCTGATTTCATTATACCTTGTGAATTTACGTTTGATGAGAGAAAGAAGTTTCACATAACGAAGGAGCAGGGAAATCCTGCTCCTTTTTGACCTTTTTTAAGTATGGTCTGTGTGGCAGATCTTAATAAATAAATCATCAAGCAATAGATGTAATCGGATGTTTAACGTGCACAGGGTAGAGGTGTTCACCATAGGTTCTTACAAATAAACCTTCATTGATGATCGAACTTTTTAGAACGATATCATCTGTTGCATCTGGAGTGAAATGAAAGGTTACTTTTTCCGTATCCTCATCTGCAATCTTATCCAAAATATCTTTCATATTCATTTCGTTTAAGCTAACAACGTCGAAGAGCTCAATATGATTGTCTTCTTTCTGATAAATAACAATGACGTTTTCGTTTTCCAAGTAATAAATATCATCACTAAAGACATTCAGGCAATAAAACATGAGTATTCCTTGAGCATGATGGGTTGCGAAATGGCGAGAAACAGGCAATCTTTCCGATGCCAATTTTTGAATAAGACGTAAATCATCCGCGTTAGTAACATCGAGTTTCTGAATGTTCGCAGGCTTGGATGATTTTTTTGCCGTATAATTCATTGAAAAAAGATGTTCTTCCACAGGCTTGAACCCAAACTTGGGGTAAAAATCAAGCACCGATTCATTGGCAAAAAGGTACATGTAATCGTACTTGTTCTCGTATTCCTCTAAAACTTTGTTCATTAAATCTGTAGAGAGTCCTTTCCCCCGATAATCAGGATGTGTCATCACCGTGCCGATTTGAATCGCTTTTTTCTTCTCACCGTGAATGATGAGCTCAAGGATGTTAACAGAAACGTTGGCAATAACCTGGTCTCCATCGACATATGAATAAGGGATGTAACGCTCGCCCCAGTATCCTTGTTGATACCAATCTTCAAAATTGATCTCAAACGTGTTGACAGCAAGCTCGAAAAAACTCTTGCGCAGTACTTCATTGTTTTTATAATTCTTCATAAATATTAATTCTTGCATGGTATACTCCTCTGCTCTCAATAAGTTTATTATCCAGTGATTTAACTTACAATTCTACCAGATATTATTCGACAAAAGTTTCTGATCCCCCTTTTGAAGATATGAATCTTTCAGTCAATAAATGTTGAGAGTAAAATTAGATAAAACGCTTGCTCCCAGAGCAAACCATTAGCATATACAAAGTCCCTGGCTTTATCTATGGATGCTGGCATATAATGACCTCCCTTTCTGACTCGCAATAGGTGATTGTTAATGTGATGATTCTATAAGTTTCTGTAAATCCCGTTAGGCTTCTCCTTTTTCTAGTGATTGTAATTTATAAAAATTACGAAAATATAGTATTGATTTTCTGATTTAGATTTGATAAAGTGTACACATTCAATAAAAAACTTAATTTTGGAAAGGCACGAATACATATGATAAGATTGGATCGTATCGCTCAGTTTGTAAGTGGATCTCCGCAGTTCAGGATTGCTGAGGCAATGGACCATAAAGCACCACTTTATACGTATTACAGGCAATCTGAGATTGAAAATGATCTTGTTGGTATGGATTCTAATCCTGGTGATCGGAAACAAGTACGAACCTTTGATCAGCTGAACACGTTATGTCAGGGCGATCTTGTGTTTAGTTTAGTATCGGGAAAATCTACAATCGTTAGTGCAAGACACGAGGGTTATCTATACACACAAAACTACGTTAAGCTAGTAACGGGTGAGAATGTGGACTCCAAATATCTTGCTTACTTGCTTAATGAAGATAAATTCGTAAGAAAGCAGTTACTATTGGGTTTACAAGGTTCTCAAGTTCTAAAATACACGCTAAAACAATTGAAAGAGCTTGAATTATTCAATATTCCTAAATTAGAAAAGCAGCAAATGATTGGTGAGCTTTATTTCAATCAATTACGGTTGGAAGCGTTACGAAATCGTAACTCAAAATTGGAAACGATCCTGGTATTAGAGAGACTTGAGGAGGCAAATAATAAATGAACGAGACTCAGTTTGAGACTGAATTAATTCAATACCTTACAAGCGGAACAATTACACAACCCGAATATCTAGAAGGAATAAGTGACTTTGTTGTAAAGGAATCCAATACGGATTACATAGTGAAGACGAAACGGTGGAAATATGAATCGAAGATTAAAACGAACGAACAACTCTGGGACAACTTCAAAGGCATTCTGGAACAACACAATCAGAATACACTTGAACGTCCCCTAAGTGTTGTGGAGTTTAATCAGGTTAAGAAAATCATCTCTGATATTCAATCTCCTTACGAAGCAGGACAGTTTTTATACGGTTTAAACGGAGTTTCGCAAATTGAGATTGACTTGGACGATGGACGTCATGTATTCCTTACTGTATTTGATCAAAAACAAATCGGAGCTGGGGATACCATATATCAAGTGGTCAATCAGATTGAACGACCAGCTGTTATTGCTGGTAAACAAACTCGATATTTTGACACGACTCTGTTAATTAATGGTCTGCCTATCATTCAAATTGAAGAAAAGCGTGATACACGTGATGTCAATGAAGCGCTTAATCAAATGAATCAATATGCTGATGAAAATCAATATCGTGATATTTTCTCAACATTGCAAATTCTGGTTGCCATAACACCTAGCAATGTGAAGTATATGGCGAACACAACGTCAGATAAATTTAATAAGGATTTTGCTTTTAACTGGCAACGTAAGAGTGACAATATGATTGTACGTAACTGGAAAGAGTTCGCAGATTCTATGCTTTCAATTCCAATGGCACACCAAATGGCCACCAATTATATGATTTTGGACGGAACAAAGAATAAACAGATGTTGAAAGTCATGCGTCCGTATCAAGTGTATGCTACTCAGAATGTGATTGAGGGCTTGAAACGTTCAGATTTTGAGCTTGGCACACATAAGATCGGCTACATATGGCACACGACTGGAGCGGGCAAGACCATCACAAGTTTCAAAACAGCATGGCTGGCAAGTCGTATGCCAAAGGTGGACAAGGTGGTCTTTGTTGTGGACCGCATTGCGTTAACCAAGCAAACCAATGAAAATTACAAAGCCTATGATCCTGATGCTACAGAAGATACCTTTGGCAGCGTTCAAAACACGAACAATACAACTGATTTGAGCAGAAAGCTTAAAAGTAAAGACAATAACATCATTGTGACTTCTGTCCAGAAACTGGACACATTGGTGAAACGCAAAACATTTACAGCTCCAGATAAAAATATTGTGTTTATTGTGGATGAAGCTCATCGCTCAACAGGTGGTGACTCGTTCAATAATATTCAAAAAGCATTTAAGAAGTCAGCTTGGGTAGGGTACACAGGAACGCCTATGTTTGATGAAACGACAACGGGTCTTCGAACAGAAGATATTTTTGGGCCCCTATTACATGCCTATACGATTCGTGAAGCCATTGCTGATCGCAATGTACTAGGGTTTAAAGTAGATTTTGAGACCACTATTGATGAAAAACAAATGAAGGAAAAATATCTTCCTGCATTCTACAGTGAACGTTATCCCAAGTGGAGTGAAGAACGAATTCAGGAGAAAATCGACAATCTCTCCCAGGAAGATATGGATGATGCGGTTGAACCGAGTTTCTACGACGAGAATGTGGATCATGTCAGATTGGTAGTCGAAGACATCTTTAAGAACTGGCGCAATCGTTCGAATGAAGGGAAGTACAATGCTTTATTTACGACTCATGTGGGTGGTGGTAAAGCGAGTACGCCAATGGCAATGATGTATTTTGATGAGTTTCAGCGTGTTAATGAAGAACATAAAAAGAATAGTGGACAAACACTAAAAGTTGCTGTGACATTCAGCCTAAATACAACGAATAATGACGGTATGCTTGCCTCCAATCAAGGTTTGTTCAGGGCGATTACTGCTTACAACACTGAATTTGGTACGTCATTTGGTATGGATGATATCTCTGGTTATACGCAAGACGTGGCTTCACGCTTGAATAAATCTTCTTATGATCGGAATTATCTTGATCTTGTTATTGTGGTTGACCAATTGTTAACTGGTTTTGATGCGCCTGAGCTGAATACGCTATATGTGGATCGAACACTAAAAGGTGCAGGGTTGATTCAAGCTTATTCAAGAACAAACCGGATTTCGGATATGCAATTGAAACCATGGGGACGTGTGGTGAACTATCGCTGGCCTGCTCATAATGAAAAGCTGATGAATAAAGCACTCGCGATTTATGCTAATAAAGACTCAGCCATTTTATCCGATGAACAAATGCGTGAATTTAATCAGCAAGATGGAATTATTGCCGAACCATTTGAAAATGTATTTAATGAAGTGGAGAAAGTAGTTAAAGAGTTGAGTGACCTAACATTTGATTTTCAACAGCTGCCTCCTTCAGAAAAGAAAAAGGAAGAAATGCTTGATTTGCTTCGAGATTATAACAAAGGCATGGCCAAATTAAAACAATATGATCCAGATGAAGTTGATGGTGAGACAGTTGGATTTAATTATGATGATCCCGAGCAGTTATTAGAGAAGCTAGGAATGACGTCAGAGCAAGAAGTCATGCTGACAACGGTCTTAACGAACGAACTCAAGTCGCATATTGCAAAAGAGAAGAAAATCCCTGTATATCAGATTGAGTTGAGAATGACACATGTGAAGGATGTTAAAGTGGACTATGATTATCTCACTGAACTCGTCGAAAAACTACTGAATCAGGTTCACGAAGGTAAAGATCAAGAAGCCAAAGAGACACAAGAAAAAATCAATCAATTTGCCAATGGATTGGATGACCGTAACTATGCTACCCAGATTATGAATGCAGCTTCGGCTATTGTTGAAGGATATTTCCCCCCTGCCGGTGCTAACTTCAAATATCCTGCGGATCTAAACGGAAATAGTGAACAAATTATCCAGCAAGCGAGCAACATCAGCTTGGATCGTATGTTTCTTGATTTTCGAGTGAAGTGGGGAATCACGGATATCATTACGAGCGCTCAAATGCGGGAATTGTTCAGCCGACATCGCTACGGTGTGCAGGACTTGGATGATACAGGGCAGATACGTGACATTATTGCTCAAGCCGCTTCTAACTATACAACACTCGCTCATGATGAACATATACAGTCCTTGTCTAAAATGAAGTATCGCAATGGTTTGCGTGACGCGATCTATGAATTGGCAGATACTTTGGTGGAAAGTTAATAGAGTCTAAGTAGTTTAATCATGTGCATAGATGGGAGATCCTGATGAAAGAAATCCAATTTTTAATGTATGATGGGGATGAGAAAGTAGAAGTTCTTGTGCAAGACGAAACAATATGGGCGACGCAAAAGATTATTTCACAGCTTTTTGATGTTGGAATCCCGGCAATCAGTAAACATCTGAAAAATATTTTTCAAACTGGGGAACTAGATGAGAAAGTGGTTGTTTCCATTTTGGAAATAACCACTCAACATGGAGCAATAGACGAAAAAACTCAAACCAAACCAGTGAAATATTATAATCTGGATGCTATTATTTCAATTGGCTATCGTGTTAATTCACAAAAGGCTACGAAGTTCCGGATCTGGGCAACAGATATCTTGAAAGATTATATCCTTAAAGGATTTAAAATTGATGTTGAGCGCATGAAACAAGGAGAACATGTTTTTCGCAAGGACTACTTCCGTGAGCTGATTGAAACGGTTCGTTCCATCCGCGCAAGTGAACGGCGGATATGGCAACAAATATCAGATGTATTTGCGGAAATATCATATGACTATGACAAGAACGCAGACGTCACTAAGAAGTTTTATGCGACCGTTCAGAACAAGTTTCATTATGCGATTACAGGCAAAACTGCGGCGGAAATTGTGTATAACAGTGCCGATAAAGATAAAGAGCATATGGGGCTTACGTCATGGAAGAATTCACCTGATGGCCGAATCTTACAATCCGATGTAACTGTTGCGAAGAATTATTTAACGGAAAAACAAATTCGCAGTCTGGAGCGTAACGTATCCGCTTATTTTGATTATGTAGAACGATTGCTCGAAGATGAGGTTTTATTGGGTATGCAGGACTTTGCCAAGAGCATTGATGAATTTCTAACATTCAATCGCTATGAAGTATTAGATGGTACCGGACGTATTTCACAAAGTTCAGCTAAAGAGAAGGCGATTGGGGAGTATAGAGAATTTAACAAACACCAAAAAATAGTGTCAGATTTTGATCGAGTCATTAAGACGCTACAGGGAGAGCAGCAATGAGTGAACATAAAGAAAATGTACCGAAATTAAGGTTTCCTGGGGCTACCGGAGCTTGGGAAAAGCGTTATTTATCTGATGTAGCACAAATTTCATCAGGAGGAACACCGAATAGAAAAGAAAGTTCTTATTGGAATGGAACCATTCCCTGGGCAACTACAGCAGAGGTTAATTATTCTGTAATAACTGATACAAAGGAGAAAATAACTTTAGAGGGTCTGAATAGTTCATCTGCCAAATTACTCTCAATAGGCACAATTTTGTTGGCCATGTACGGTCAAGGCAAAACAAGAGGTAAAGTAGCTATTTTGGGTATAGAGGCAACCACAAATCAGGCAAATGCAAATATTGCTGTAAGTCCCATAGTAAATAACCTTTTTCTTTACTATCAACTTGAAAAACAATATGAGATACTGAGGAATTTAGCTAATGAAGGTGGCCAGGCAAATCTTAGTTTGAGTATTGTTAAGAATATTTCCGTATCAATATCAAGTGATTTATCTGAGCAAGAAAAAATAGGAAACTTATTCAAACAACTCGACAACCTCATTATCCTTCATCAGCGCAAATTAAATAATGTTAAAAATCTAAAGGCTGGATTGCTTCAAAAAATGTTTCCGAAAAATGGTGAAGATTTTCCTGAGGTTCGGTTTCCTGGATTCACTGACGCTTGGGAACAATATAGGTTAGGTGAACTTTGCGATGAATTCCAAAGTGGAAAGAATATTAATTTAGAGTATATTTGGGATAAAGGCGATGAAAGCAGGTATCCAGTGTTTGGTGGTAATGGACTTCGGGGCTACACAGACACTTATAATCATGATGGAATATATGCACTAATTGGAAGACAAGGCGCACTTTGTGGAAATATGAATTTATCATACGGAAAAGCCTACTTTACGGAACATGCTATTGCCGTCAAAGCTAACAAAGACAATGAAACAAGGTTCTTATTCTATCTCTTAGGTGAGATGAATCTCCGCCAATATTCGGGTCAATCTGCACAGCCGGGATTGGCAGTGAACAAGCTAATAGCGCTGTCTGCTTTAATTCCCACATTTGAAGAACAAGCTCGAATTAGTACATTTTTTAGTAATCTCGACAACCTTATCTCCCTGCATCAACGCAAGCTAGAACATTTGCAAGAACAGAAGAAAGCAATGCTTCAACAAATGTTTGTATGATCGGAGGTTTAAGTGATGGCTATGGAAAACAAATTAGGCATTACCGATGCTTCGGAGCTTGCTCGTGTTGAAGAAAAGCTCAGCAAGAAAAAAGCGCTGGAAATGTTCGAGACGGGCTTGCTGGATACATTAGAAGTTGGCACATTTAAGGCATTATCCTATATTCACAAATGTCTTTTCGAAGAAATATATGATTTTGCTGGAAAAGTACGTGATGTTAATATAGCCAAGGGTGGTTTTCGATTCGCACCTGTGATGTACCTTGAAGTTGCACTGGAGAATATTTCAAAGCTACCACAATCCACTTTTGACGAAATCATCGAAAAGTATGTTGAGATGAACGTGGCTCATCCTTTTCGAGAGGGAAACGGGAGAAGTGCAAGAATATGGCTTGATTGCATCTTGAAAAAGGAAATCAGGCAAGTTATCGATTGGAGTAAGGTTGATAAAGAAGACTATTTGCTTGCCATGGAAAGAAGTCCTATTAAAGACGTCGAGATTAAGTTTCTTCTTCAAGCAGCTCTTACGGATCAGATCAATGACCGTGAGATTTATATGAAAGGCATCGATGCGAGCTACCATTACGAGGGTTACTACGTGTATAAGACAGAAGATCTCCATAAGGAACAGTAAATGGAGCGATTGTATATCTGGGAGGAAGTAAAAAAAATGAGCAACAATCTACAAAGCATAACAACAAAACTGTGGGCGATGGCGAACGAGCTACGCGGAAGCATGGATGCGGCAGAATATAAGAACTACATTCTAGCCTTTATGTTCTATCGCTATCTGTCCGAGCATCAAGAACAATATCTGGTTGAGAACAATATTCTTGAAGTTGCTGAGGGGGAATCAATTAATAAAGCTTATTTAGAACAAGCATCTGGCGACGATTTGAAAGATTATTTGCAGGATATTTCTTCTAGTTTAGGCTATGCCATTGCTCCACTGGATACTTGGGAATCGTTGGTTCATAAGATCGAGAATAGTATGGTGATTCCAAGTGATTATCAAACACTTTTTGATAACTTCAATAAGAATGCTGAATTAAACCAAGAAGCGGCGAAAGATTTCCGTGGGGTCTTTAACGACATCAATCTTGGAGATTCGCGCCTGGGTTCTTCTACTAATGAACGTGCAAAATCACTTAACCGCATTGTGAAGCTCGTTGATGGCATCAGTTACAAAGGTGAAGATAACAAAGATATTCTTGGTGCAATCTACGAATACCTAATCGGCCAATTTGCAGCAAGTGCAGGTAAAAAAGGTGGAGAGTTCTACACACCTCATGAAGTGTCTAAAGTGTTGGCTAAAATTGTAACGGACGGTGTTGAAGCTTCAGGTAATACATTCTCTGTTTATGACCCGACTTGTGGATCAGGATCACTACTGTTAACAGTAAAAGGTGAGTTGCCTGGTGGAGATCGACCAGGAGCTATTAAGTTTTATGGCCAAGAAAAGAACACAACTACTTACAACTTGGCCCGGATGAATCTGATGATGCACGGTGTTTCATTTAACAATATAACCCTCTCTAATGCGGATACACTTGAAAGCGATTGGCCTGATGGAGTAGACGCCCAAGGTAACGATCATCCACGTTCTTTTGATGCCGTGGTTGCGAATCCTCCTTATTCTGCTCATTGGGATAACAGTGAAACAAAACTCAAAGATCCACGCTTTAGAGAGTATGGCAAACTTGCTCCTAGAACAAAGGCAGATTATGCATTCATTTTACACAGTGTGTATCATCTTCTGAATGATAAGGGAACAATGGCGATTGTATTGCCGCATGGTGTATTGTTCCGTGGCGCAGCAGAAGGTGTGATTCGTCAAACTTTAATTGAGAAAAACTATCTTGATACAGTTATAGGCTTGCCTGCTAACTTATTTTACGGCGTATCAATTCCAACCACAATTTTGGTGTTTAAAAAAAATCGTAAAGCAAAAGATATTTTGTTTATTGATGCAAGCCACGAGTTTGAAAAGGGTAAGAATCAAAACAAACTTACGAATGAGAACATTAATAAAATTGTTGAAACTTACCGAAATCGTGTAGATGTCGATAAATACGCTCATGTGGCGTCACTTGAAGAAATTAAAGCCAATGAGTATAACTTAAATATTCCTCGTTACGTGGATACGTTTGAAGAAGAGCAAACGATAGATCTTGCTGAAGTGAATAAGCTATTAGAACAAGATCGAAAAGAAATTGCTGAACTTGAAGCTACGATTAATGAACAGCTGAAAATATTGGGTATTCATATGTAAATGTAAGAGGTGGGTTAAGAGGGCAGAATATCATTTCTTGTCTCTCTAACCTTACATATTAGAAAGCTAGTGGTTCATAAGTGGAATGATTAAACCAATAGAACTAAGTGAGGTAATTATGGGGAGAAGCCAAAAAAATAATAATCAAAACAATTTTAAGGGTAAAGTAAACTTTCAGGGACCGGCACAAATTGCTGCAGGAGATATAATTAATCACCATGTACCAAATACCAATAATCAAGAGGCTAATTATACGCCTGAACCAGTATGGCGAAGCCCATTTACTATGGCTATTTTATCATGGATTAGCTTTGTTATAACAGTTGGTGGATTGATTCCTATTGTTGTTAAAATGGTGAAAAATAGTTTAGATATTTTCAATGGAGCAATGAAGCCAGTAGTAGGGTTTCAATTTTCAATATATTTAATGGCATTTGTAATTCTGGTTATCTTACTTGTGATACTACTTAGTCTTAGAAGAATTGCTAAAACCGAAACGAGGCATCCCTTATTTTTCAATTTTGCAATCAATGGTCACGGTAATAGATTGACATTAGAGAAAATACATTCTAAATGTCCTCAATGTGGTGGGAAGATGAAATATTATAATAGACCAGTGAAATGGAGAGAGATACTTTACAGTGATGGCAGAATTAAGCGTCAGGTTACAAAAAGAGTTCCTGCAATAGAATGTAAGCGAAATTCAGATGAGCATTGGTACAGGGTTGACCCTGCAGAAGATATGTTATAAACATTGAGTTGAGTGAGTCAATATTTATTAAGCACAAGTTTGAAAAAAATATATTATAACGAATTTAGAAAAAACGGATTGGGCATGATCAATCCGTTTTTTCTATTCCCCTAGACTACTCTATGGTCCATCAATCTACGGCAAAATGTATGACTGCACTATATAACATTTTGTTGCGAAAAGGGTCAAACGTTACTTGATGTTGAACTTGCTTTACGCGCAGCATTAATGCTTTGTTCATTCCGATTCGCTCTTCGATCGCTCGTTCGAGTTCACGGAAGTCATAAGCCTGCAAGCATTCAACTTTGTCTTTGATCATATCCAGTGAAATTTCCATATCTAATTCAGGCCTCCTTAAAATCTTGATTTGCAGGTTAAAAGCCTGTCGAGCTTCATTTTAGAGGAGGTTTTCCAGTTCGGCAAGTGCGATCGGGCTGAAAATCTAATAAAGACGTGATAAAATCGGGAAAGGGCAATTTTGAGATCATCGAACTTCCGTTAATCTGAAGATCTAATGGAAGTAATAACAGATACTGCTGTTTGAACAAAGTTACATTTGCATGGTATAAGTGAAGAAGAAGCTAGGACAACATAATGTGAATTGCAACGAAAATACGAATGATCATGTAAATGATAGGCAAGCAGATGCATGAGTTACGAGTTTTACTATTTTAACTATTAATGAGGACAAAGACTGTCCTGGAATGTATAGAGGAGCTTTTGGAGATGACAAAGGAAAACTTTTGGCTTGAATTGCCACGACCATTTTTTATACTGGCACCCATGGAAGATGTGACGGATGTTGTGTTTCGGCATGTCGTAGGTGAGGCGGGCAGACCGGATGTGTTTTTTACGGAGTTTGCGAATACAGAGAGTTATTGTCACCCGGAGGGGCACCATAGTGTGCGCGGGCGTCTGACGTTTACAGCGGATGAACAGCCGATTGTGGCTCATATCTGGGGAGATAAACCGGAATTCTTTCGTGAGATGAGTATCGGTATGGCGAAAGAAGGATTTAAAGGCATCGATATCAATATGGGGTGTCCGGTAGCGAATGTAGCCGAGAATGGAAAAGGAAGCGGCTTGATCTGCCGGCCAGCCCTTGCTGCGGAGATTATTCAGGCGGCGAAAGCCGGGGGACTGCCTGTCAGTGTAAAAACGCGTCTTGGATTTACTGAGGTCGATGAATGGCGCGACTGGTTGACCCATATTTTGCAACAGGACATTGTGAACCTGTCCATTCATCTGCGGACGAGAGAAGAAATGAGCAAAGTAGACGCTCACTGGGAACTGATTCCGGAGATTAAGAAGCTTCGTGATGAGATAGCACCAGATACTCTTTTGACGATTAATGGGGATATTCCTGACCGTGAGACAGGCCTCCGACTAGCTGAGCAATATGGTGTGGATGGCATTATGATTGGACGCGGTATCTTCCAGAATCCGTTTGCTTTTGAGAAGGAGCCGAAGGAACACAGCAGCACGGAATTGCTTGATTTGCTACGGCTGCATCTGGATCTCCATGATCAATATTCAGGACAGGAGCCACGTTCGTTCAGCGCGCTTGCCCGTTTCTTTAAAGTCTATGTCCGTGGATTTCGAGGCGCAGGTGAACTTAGAAACAGCTTAATGAACGCCAAGTCGACAAGTGAAGTACGTACGTTACTTAATGAATTTGGGAGTAAGGATCAAGATGAGGAACGTGAAGAGGTCTCTCCAAAAGTAATAACTTGATTAACGGCATGACCAAACGATTCGATCTAATAGAAGCTGATTCTCATGGAATGGAGGATTAGCTTCTTTTTTTATGTCTTGGTAAGGGCTTAATAATGATAGAATAAGAAGAAGCACGATGTACGGATTGGAGAGAGAATGGGTATGTCATTAGTAATGTTGAAGGAATTGATGAACGGAACTGAAATGAACATCACCTCCTTTTTAGATGTAGCAATAGGTTTGACTGAATCAGTACATAGGGCTCATAAGCAAAGTACATTTATGGGTCATTTGAATCCGAGCGGGATTCAAATTCAAATGGATCTGAATGTAGCTATTCTTACTGATCAACGATTGATAGATTACACTTACGTATCTCCTGAACAAACGGGAAAAATCAATCATATGCCGGACAAGCGCAGCGATCTGTATGTCCTGGGAATGATCTTTTATGAGATGTTAACCGGTCATCGGCCGTTCCATGCACAAAGTACAGAAGAATGGATACATGTACATCTTGCCGTTGTGCCGAAGCCTTTAAGCGACAGGCGTTCAAGTCTGGCAGGCTCGCTGGAGTCGATGATTATGAAGCTGTTGTCGAAGAAGCCGGAAGAGCGTTATCAGAGCGCATATGGTTTATTAAGTGACTTGAAGAGATGTGCTACATCGATGAAGGAAACGGGAGAGGTGGTTTCTTTCGAGATCGCACGTGCAGATGAGGCTAGTCGATTCAGGCTTCCTCAGACTCTGTTTGGTCGTGAGAGGGAAGAGAAGGCTCTCCAAGATGCATTCGAACAGGCAAGAGCGGGCGCATCTTCGTTTGTCTTTGTTAGTGGAATGGCAGGCAGTGGTAAAACGGTGCTCGTTCGAGAACTTCAGATGGTAGTTAGAATGGCTGGTGGTCGGTTCGTTAGTGGTAAATGTGATGTGCTGAATCGAGATATTCCGTTTTCTTCATTGCTGGAGGCCTTGCGAAGCTTAATTCGGCAGATATGGAGCGAATCCCCTGACAGTGTGGCGAAGCTGAAGAAGAAATTAACAAAGGCATTAGGTACAGGAGCAGCTGTGATTGTGCAGATTCTACCAGAAGCTGCGGAACTGTTTGATGAGATTCCAGCCATAGAACCGCTGCACCCTGCCGAGGCCGCTATTCGCTTTAACCGCCTGGTACCTATTTTTATAAAAGTTTTTGTGGATACACAGCATCCTCTGGTCATTTTCCTGGACGATCTTCAATGGGCAGACCCCGCTACTCTAGATGTTCTTCGCACCATCGTACATGATCAGGCACGACCGGGCTTACTGGTGATCGGTGCATACCGGGAGGAGCACGCTACAGGAACGCAAATTCATGAAGAAAATCAAGTGGATGCAATCGCATGGATGAAGGACTCATTGCACTTGCAGGGTGAATCACAATTAACGGTTTATCATATCAAACTCGAGACTCTGTCCTACATTGAAGTAAGACAATTCGTATCGCATGTACTTGCGGAGAACTCTAGTCGAATTCGGTCGCTCGCAGAGGTATTATACCACCGAACAGGTGGTAATCCGCTGTACTTGAATCGTCTTCTGGACAACCTGTATCGGGAAAACAAGCTCTATTATAATGAGTTCGAGGCATCCTGGGCCTGGGATCCATCAGTCATCACACAGAAGCCTGTGAACCCGGACATCCTTCATTTGATAGAAGCTCGTATTCATATGCTGTCCCCCGAAAAAATCGAGTTACTAACGATTGGCGCAGCGATCGGACATCGTTTCTGTTCATCAACGCTTTCTTTAGTTAGTGGTTACACTGTGTTGTATGTCCGTCAACTGTTGCATGTGTTAGAGGAAGAGGGATTACTGTGCCGAGAACATGATATTGATGAAGCAGACGGGGATGAACGTTATTATGCGTTCCTGCATGACCGTATTCAGCAGGTAGCCTACAAGACCATGTCTGATTCAGACAAAACGAGCTTACATCTGATTATTGGTCGTGTGATTCGCGATCATCTGTCCAACCAGAGTGAATATACGATATTTGATATGGTATATCACATGAATCTGGGCAGTGAGAGGATTATGGATAACGCAGAGAAAAAAGAACTTGCCGAATTCAACTATCAGGCGGGTTTGAAGTCTAAGGCGTCAACAGCCTATTCGGGGGCTCTGCATTTTTTTGACATCGCTACACGTTTGTCTGGTGATGACTGGAAAGATACAGCCTCGCTTAACTACCGTATCATGGTTGAAGTGTCCGAATGTGAATATATGTGTGGTCATACAGATCGTGCGGAGGAGCTGCTTGCAAACTTAATGTCTTGTACCACTAACGTGGTTGAACGTATTCATATTTACTTGATACGCATTGCCATGTACACGTATTTGAAAGAAGACGAAACAGCTGTAGATATTGGGAAGCAGGCACTAGCAGAATTAGACTGGCATTTACCGAACCGACCTTCCAAAGCGTTGATTATAAAGGAAATCATGATGACACAGAGTGCCCTGTTCAACAGGCGTAACGATGTACCGCATCTGCCCATTAATCGGGACCTCCATTATAAAGCATTATCAGATCTGGTTATGGCGATTTCGCTCTCGGTCTACGCACAGAGTCTCGAACTGTCAGCGGTGTTGTTCTCAAGATTTGTTCGTTATGGTCTCAAACATGGGAACAATGAAGCATTCTCCTACATGCTTGCCAGTTATGGTATGGTCGTCTATAAAATGTCTGGTTTCTATACGGGGGCTCAGTATGTAGATCGAGCATTCCATCTGGCATCTTCTTTTGACAGTGCAGATCTTCGGAGTAAATTATATTATCTTAGAGGGCTAATCCGAATTATGAATCCGGAGGAAGCAGCTAAGCAATTTGAGCAATCCATTCAATATGGAATGGAATCGGCAAATCTAAACTATGTTAGCATTGCGATGATGACGCATATCACCAACTACAATGGCGATCTGAATGCCTTGTCTGCTCTGATTAAACAGTATGAAGAGATTTCGCAGCAGCTTGTCGACGGCGTCACGCTTAATATTTTTCGTATTACAAGAGGGTACATTGCACAAATGCAGGATGGGGCCGTCGAGAGCGATGAAGGGGTTACACCCTTAAAGAGAGATCAATATAGAGAAATTTTGAACAACGAAGTGTATTATACATGCACCTGCAAAATCGAAACAGCTTATCTGTTCGGGCGGTATCGGGAAGCCCTCGAATGGGTAGAGAGAGGAGAATGGAACACCTTCCTCCAGACTCGTGTGCATATCCGTAAACAAAGGATATACCATTCGTTAACCCTTGCTGCCATGTATCCAGAAGTATCCGTGGAAGAGCAGAAGGGGATCCGTCTCGTGCTGCGCAAGCACGTGCGTGCGATGAAGCGATGGTCTGGTTATTATGGTAAGGATTCGGCAACCTATGTGCTCCTGACGGCTGAACTCCATCGAATAGAAGGCAATTGGGCTGCTGCTGCTCCGGGATACGAGAAAGCGACCCAGTTAGCCCGAAATGCGGGCGAGGGGCTAATGGAAGCGATATCTTGTGAACGGGCATCCAGTTTCTATCTGCAGTTGGGAAGTGTGAACGGTGCGGAGGCTCTTATTGCCGATGCTTGTGATGCGTATTCAAGATGGGGAGCACATGCAAAAGCAAGGATACTGAGAGCAGTAGACCAACATAGAAGACCGGCTGTGATTAAGATCGAAGGGGCAGAAGATAAAAGCGTTACGGAAGATAGTATAACAGTAGATACCCTGAGCGAACCACCGTCTGTTTATACTATAGGACATGGGGAAGATAAACCATATCCGGAATGGGTGAGTTCACTCGACAATTGTAAAACACCGTTGGAATTCCTAACATTGGCCATTCGTTATTCGGGTTCGGAGAAGGGGTATATTCTCAAAAATGACAGTAAGAGGTTCTCTGTGAAGGAAGAAGCGGGCACTGTGAATAATGAAGGGGGCGTTTCATACGCAGAATCCATCGTCCGTTACGTGTTGAAAACAGGTGAACCCGTTATACTTGCGAATGCTGCACGCAGCTCTTATTCGGCCGACCCCTCTATTATTAGAAGTCAGTCCCAATCCGTGTTGTGTATGCTTATTCTTTTTCCTGGAGATGTATCTCCATCGATGCTCTACCTGGAGAACAATCTCTTATCTGGTGTCTTCACGAAGGAAAGGTTAGAGCTATTGGAGCGAATGATTGCGCGGATGATGTATGCGAAATCATTGAAGGAGTCTCAGAGACAGCACAATGTCGTGAGTGCTTCAAAGGCACTGGTTGAACCGCTGACGAATCGTGAAAAAGAGATCCTGTACGCGTTGACGGATGGATTGACGAATAAGGAGATTGCCTATCGCTTCGGATTAACCGAAGGCACAGTCAAAAGTTATATACACAATGTATATGGGAAACTGGGAGTGAAAAGAAGAAGTCAGGCAATAGCCCGTGCCGTGGAATTAGAATTAATCCATTACCCATAAAGGTCATACCTGTGAAAAGTCAGGAGTAGAGCCATGAAACGGCTCCATACCTGACTTTTTTCTACATTATTTGCGAAACCCTAACTTTAGTTAGTGTTCCTTTCTGGTTCTTGGAGCCTATACTTGTGTCCTAATCAAATTGTGGTATGGAGGAGAATGAATACATGAGTACAAGGTTTCGTGGAATCAAGAGAATAACAGCACTTATGCTGATCATGATGATGGTGATTGGCAGTATGCCGGGATGGTTCGCGGCAGGGGAAGGCAAAGTTTCTGCGGCAGGTGGATTGGAATTTGCTGGTGGGTCGGGGGCGGAAGAAGACCCTTACCTGATCTCAAATGCACAGATGCTCGATGAAGTCAGGGGTAATTTGAACGCAAGTTATAAGCTGATCGCGGATATCGACTTGAGCGAGTATGCGAGCGGCGAAGGCTGGCAGCCTATTGGTAATTGGGATACTGCATTTGCAGGAAATTTCGACGGCAATGGCTATACGATTGCGAATTTAAAGAGTAGTAGGACTAATTCTGACGAACCTGTAGGACTATTCGGATATATATACCCAGGGATGGTCAGTAATGTCATTCTGGAAAACATCGATGTAGGCAATGGAGATTATGTCGGTGGACTAGCTGGAATGAACGGAGGAACGATCACGAACAGCGGGGTCATCACAGGAAGCGTCAGCGGGTACGCTGCAGGCGGATTGGTAGGCTATAATGAAAGCAGCATTACCAATAGCTTCTTTGCGGGAAGTCTGAGCGGAGCGGCGACAAATGCAGGCGGAATGGTCGGCTTTAACGATGGCACGATTAACAATAGCTTTGCTACCGGAAGCATTAGCGGCCAACATCAGACAGCCGGCGGTTTGGTAGGAAGGAATGAAGGATTGATCTCTGACAGCTACTACAATGGAAGTGTGAATGGGGAGACTTTGGCTGGCGGATTGGTTGGTTTTAGCCGGTTTCGTATCGTCAACAGCTATGCAACGGGTGCCGTAACAGGCGACGGGCGCTTAGGCGGCTTAGCTGGAAACAATGATTGGGCCATCAATAGCTTCTTCGATAGCGATACAACGGGACAAACAAGTTCGGGAACAGGTGGCGGTACGGGGCTAACGACAGCTGCGATGATGCTGCAAAGCAGCTATGAAGGTTGGGATTTCGAGCATACATGGACAATCGATGCCTCGCTAAATAATGGGTATCCTTACTTGCAGGGCTCTCAGCTCCATATCGCCTATAACGGCAATGGTGAAACCGATGGAGACGTTCCGAGTGCCGAAACCGCGTATGTGCGTGGAGCAACGGTTAGCGTTTTCGGAAACATCGGCAATTTGGCCAAGACAGGCTACACGTTCATGGGATGGAATACGCTGGCGGACGGAACGGGCGACAGCTACTCGGCCGGGGATGCGTTTGCGATTACGGCGAGCAAGACTCTGTTTGCGATCTGGGCAAGCGCCGGCGCAACGATGGCTTCAAGCGTTGGAACGGTAAGTACAGGCGGAACATCAAGCGAAATGATTACGGTTCCGAACGGTACAACGTTGTCAGCGCTCAAGGCGGCGATCACGCCAGTAGCGGGTGCGACGTATGAAGCGTACGAGGCAGACGGAACAACGCTAGCGACAACATTAGCGACGGGCAATAAAATCATCGTTACCGCCGAGGATGGAATAACTCACGTTACGTACACCGTGACGGTGATGGCCCCTTCCACGCCGCCGGGTGGCGGAGGTAATGGTGGAAATACACCTCCTTCGAGTGGTGGCGGCGGCAATAGCGGGAGCGCTCCAGCACAGGCTCCAGGGAAAGTAACATCCACAAAAGGCAGCCTCACCCTTCCGGTGGGAATCCCGGGCCAAGTCAGCTTGGAAGAGAAGTTAACGATCACCGTTCCTGCAGGCGCAGTGAATCAGGAATTAAAAATAACAATGACGACATTGTCGGATACGACAAACATCGTCGTGAACCAAGAGGTTTTTGCAAGCGAGGTCTTCGAAGTATTGAAGAACATCCCAGGCAATTTCACGAAACCTGTCACGTTAACCTTTGCCTTCGATGCGAGTCTGGTGAAGAGCGGCCAACGGGCAGGAATCTTCTATTTTGATGAAGTGAATAAGGCATGGGTAGAAGTGCAGGGCAGCAAGACAAGCGGGAATTCCATCGCTGTCGAGGTGGATCACTTTACGAAGTTTGCAGTGCTTGTTGTGGGCTCCGCGACAGAACTTCCCGGCACAACACCTGCTGACTCAGAAGTTAGCGTAAGCGATATCGCAGGACACTGGGCTGAGGTACAGATCCAGCAAGCCATCCAGGCTGGGATCGTGAACGGTTATACGGACGGCACGTTCAAGCCGGGTCATACGATAACCCGTTCGGAATTCACGGTCATGCTGATGAACGCATTGAACGCTCAGGAAGCAGGCGCAGAACTGGCGTTCACGGATCAAGCGAAGATAGGGACGTGGGCACAGACCGCGGTAGCACAAGCCGTGCAAGCGGGTATTATTAGCGGATATACGGATGGAACTTTCCAGCCGAATGCGAATATTACACGGGCAGAGATGGCAATGATGATTGGCAAGGCATTCGAGTTGTCCCTGGATGGTTCGGGGGTTACTACGTTTGCCGATGATGAGGCCATTCCAGCTTGGGCGAAACATGCGGTAGCAACGCTGCAAGCACGTGGGGTAGTCCGAGGTACGGGAGCGAACACCTTCAATCCTCGTACGCAAACGACAAGAGCAGAAGCGGTTGTGATGCTTTTGAATATGTTGAATGTAGCCGAGGGACAAAACGTTCAGTAAGTAGAAGTATACGAAAAGTCAGGAATAGAGCCATGAAACGGCTTCATTCCTGACTTTTTTCTACATTATTTGCGAAACCCTAACTTTAGTTAGTGTTCCTTTCTGGTTCTTGGAGCCTATACTTGTGTCCTAATCAAATTGCAGTATGGGGGAGAATGAAGATATGAGTACAAGGTTTCGTGGAATCAAGAAAGTGACAGCACTTATGCTGATCATGATGATGGTGATCGGCAGTATGCCGGGATGGTTCACAGCAGGGGAAGGTAGAGTTTTTGCGGCAGGTGGATTGGACTTTGCTGGTGGATCGGGGACAATAGAAGATCCCTATCTGATCTCAAATGCACAGATGCTCTATGAGGTCAGGTATGATTTAAACGCAAGCTATAAGCTGATCGCGGATATCGATTTGAGTGGTTATGCGGTAGATGAAGGCTGGTTGCCTATAGGCGATGCATATGGACCTTTCAGAGGAGAATTTAATGGCGATGAATACGCAATTTCGAACCTGACAATAAACAGACCCGATGGTTCCTATGTGGGACTATTTGGGGGCACTGCAAGTAAGAACATTTCTAATGTACGTCTGCAAAACGTTCATATAATCAGCGGCAGTGCTGTTGGTGGACTGTCAGGATATAACACTGGAGCTATCCGTAACAGTTATGTGACGGGAAGTGTGACCGGCAACAATTCCGTAGGAGGTTTGGTCGCGTTCAACGGAGGAGGAGAAATAGACTCTAGCTACGCGGTAGGGACAGTGAGGGGCAATAATAATGTAGGCGGCTTAGTCGGATCCAAAGGCGGGGGAGAAATTAAAAATAGCTATGCCAGGGTCAATGTGACAGGCAATAGTAATGTAGGCGGCTTAGTCGGAGGAAACGAAGGAGAAGGGATAGATAACAGCTATGCTGCGGGAACCGTGAATAGCAGCGATAATCAAGTCGGCGGATTGGTCGGCTCAGTTTCTAGTGTGTTTGGTGGAATTCCCACAAATAGCTTCTACGACATGGATACAACTGGACAAGTGGATACCGGAAAAGGTACGGGGCTATCAACCGCCGACATGAAGCTGCAAAGCAGCTACACCGATTGGGATTTCGAGAATATATGGACGATCCACCCATCGCAAAATAATGGGTATCCCTACTTACAAGCATTTGCTCAGTTCCATGTCATCTATGATGGCAACGGAAGCACCGAAGGATCGGTGCCAAAGGAAGAAATCGCCTTTGAACGCGGAGCAGTGATTAACGTTGCCGGTAACACGGGCGATATGGTTAAGGATGGATACACGTTCATGGGATGGAACACGCTGGCGGAGGGAACGGGCGATAACTACTCGGCGGGGGACACGATTACGGCGAGTACGACGTTATTTGCTAGATGGATCGGCACAAATGCAACGTTAACCTCTACAGTCGGAACGGTTAGCAAGGGCGGAACATTGCAAGAGACGATTACGGTTCCGAACGGTACAACGTTGTCAGCGTTAAAGGCAGCGATTACGCCAGCAACGGGTGCGACGTATGAAGCGTACGAGGCAGACGGGACAACGGTAGCGACAACATTAGCAAACGGGTATAAGATCATCGTTACCGCTGAGGATGGAGTAACGCAAGTTACGTACACCGTGACGGTGTTGGCCCCTTCCACGCCGCCGGGGGGCGGAGGTAATGGTGGAAATACACCTCCTTCGAGTGGTGGTGGCGGAGGTGCTCAGGCTCCATCGAGTGGAGGCGGCAATAGCGGGAGCACTCCAGCACAGGCTCCAGGGAAAGTAACATCCACAAACGGCAACCTCACGCTTCCGGTGGGAACCCTGGGCGAAGTTAGTCTGGATGATGAGTTAATGATCACCGTTCCTGCGGGTGCAGTGAATCAGGAATTAAAAATAACAATGACGACATTGTCGGATACGACAAATGTTGTCGTGAACCAAGAGGTTTTTGCAAGCCGGGTCTATGAAGTACTGAAGAACATCCCGGGGAATTTCACGAAACCTGTCACGTTAACCTTTGCCTTCGATGCGAGTCTGGTGAAGAGCGGCCAACGGGCAGGAATCTTCTATTTTGATGAAGTGAATAAGGCATGGGTAGAAGTGCAGGGCAGCAAGACAAGCGGGAATTCCATCGCTGTCGAGGTGGATCACTTTACGAAGTTTGCAGTGCTTGTTGTGGGCTCCGCGACAGAACTTCCCGGCACAACACCTGCTGACTCAGAAGTTAGCGTAAGCGATATCGCAGGACACTGGGCTGAGGTACAGATCCAGCAAGCCATCCAGGCTGGGATCGTGAACGGTTATACGGACGGCACGTTCAAGCCGGGTCATACGATAACCCGTTCGGAATTCACGGTCATGCTGATGAACGCATTGAACGCTCAGGAAGCAGGCGCAGAACTGGCGTTCACGGATCAAGCGAAGATTGGGACGTGGGCACGGACCGCGGTAGCACAAGCCGTGCAAGCAGGTATTATTAGCGGATATACGGATGGAACTTTCCAGCCGAATGCGAATATTACACGGGCAGAGATGGCAACGATGATTGGCAAGGCATTCGAGTTGTCCCTGGATGGTTCGGGGGTTACTTCGTTTGCCGATGATGAGGCCATTCCAGCTTGGGCGAAACATGCGGTAGCAACGCTGCAAGCACGTGGCGTAGTCCAAGGAACGGGAGCGAACATCTTCAATCCTCGTACGCAAACGACAAGAGCAGAAGCGGTTGTGATGCTTCTAAATATGTTGAATGTAGCCGAGTAACATCATGTTCAGTAAGTAGAAGTATACGAAAAGTCAGGAATAAGAGCGATGAAACGGCTCCATTCCTGACTTTTTCTACATTGTTTTTCGGTTTTTGAAGTTCAGCACACCAGGCGTTGCTTGGAAAATCAACGCGTATACGCAGGCTTCTCCATTGCGACCGGTTGAGGATTGGCAAGCACCCATAATACAGCCAACTCGGATAATCTGGCAGGCGCATCAAAATCGTATCCATTGTGAAGTCTGCTGACTAAGTCTGCTGCCTCTTGGAGCAGGGCCGGGGCGAGTGGCGCACCAGTGCCCAGGTGACGAATCAGTGCATCCAGCATCTTGCGATACTCCGCATCCCAGTTTCCACCGCCATTATCCAATACTTCATGGGACACACGTCCTGTGATGCGGATGACCTCTCCCTGCACCGTTTGAGCGTGGCCTTGGGCCGGAATGAGATATTCCCACAGCTCTTGGTGCTGTTTGGTCCAAGTGGTTGCCTTTACATGAATGGGTGAAGTCCCGTCATGCATGATCCGATTCGCTACCGGCTCGATATCAAATAACTGGTACAGTTTGATCAGCGCGTCTGAAACTTCATCGACCTTGTCCTTATTGAACTTCTCACGGACGAATTCAAAATCCTTACCGATCCGCTTCACCGATTCTTTCATATCGGGGGTGACCGATGCTCCGGCATCCAGCAGAATTGCGGCAATCTCTGCCAGATTGACTATATCGCTATTCCTGCAATTGGCTAACCCCTTAGCTAATGGCGTATTTCCCTGTTTATTTTCTACGTTAATAGTAGCGCCTTGGTTTACCAACTCTTGAACCACTTTGGTTCGATACCCATTGACCGCTGCATGTAACAGAGTTTCATTTTGGTAATCCACAGCGTCCAGATCCGCACCTAATTCAAGGAACAGGGGTACATTTCCTGACCAGTGTGAGGCATGGGCATGTAAAGGCGTGCGTTGATATTTGTCGCGTGCATTAATATCTGCCCCTTGCTCTACCAGCCAGCGGACCACTTCATCCGATATTTGACGAAAGCTGAGGGCCGTACCTTTGCTGTAGCCCCCACGGGCATCCCATTCGCATTGCTCGAAAATTTCTTTTACGGTAGCGATATCATTATCTTTAACGAGTTTTTCCATATGAGCAGGTAAGGTTGCTTTCTTCGTAGCCATTACACTCTTCCTCTCCTTTGTGAATAACAACGTATGTTCCAATGGTAGGCTATGACGATTTAATAGTAAGTAGATAATTTTCTGCAATTTTATCACATAGGGGATTTTAAAACCAATAACTGGGTTTCTTCCATCGTCAATTTGGTTTGCTATGTTATAATTTAGATGAATGTTGATACTGGAGACGGATTGAAAAATATTTGAAATGATCGCCGCAATTCGTGCGGTAGGCTTTTGATAATAGGAGGATTTATGTCCTGGAGCAAATTGAAGCAACAACTGGAGAGTTTTCTTAGTCCTGCGTTAGTTGGAAGGGTAGAGTACCGTGCTACCAGCTATCGCTATTCACCTGATAAATCAGGCAATTGTTATATTACTGTAGATAAAAAGAATGTACTCAACATGAACGATACAACAACCCCAATCCGATGGTATGAGACAGAGCAGGAGATCAAGAGCGACCCGGAGATCATGATTCCTGTGAGCGATGAAGAGATTGAAGCTATTCGAAAAGATTCCAAAGGACCCATTCCCGAGGATCGTCTTCAAGTCATGGCAAGAAGCAGAAAAATCTCCGTACATGCCAAAGAGCTTTTGCTGGCTCAGACCGCACTCAGTAAATCAAATTTTACGGTTGCAGCTACGACGTACCTATCAACTTCTATAGAGGATAATCTGGAGAGCAAGGATATCTTATTTAATATTCTGGCTTTAATGGATAGACGAGTTGGCAAAAAGCGAATTCTGAACATGTCGGAGCAGGTCAAATTAAAGCATCCAGCCGTTCAGTATTTTTATGAACTGCGTCGTCGTACGGTGTGAAATTGAATAACGTTCACGGATAGAGGTACACTGTGTCGGTGACGGTTTCACTGAAATCTGTCTAATAAGTGGATATAGCTTTTAACTATAACCAGTTATGGTTTTTAAGTATCCCTTCTAACTGCTCTCAGCGTGATATGATCATTGTATACAACGAGGGGGTTTTTTACATGACTGATAAGTTCCAGATCGTAGGAAGTTTATTGCGGCCGGATGAGCTGCTGAAATATAAAACGCAAATTGAACATAATGATGATATCCAATATCCGTTCTATGAAAACTACGAAGGGTATGAGAAGTGTGAGACAGAGGCAATCAAACAAGTTGTCGCAAAGGAAATCGAACATAACTTGTCCGTGGTTACCGATGGCGAATTCTCCAAATCGATGTGGCATCTGGACTTTGTATGGGGATTTGGCGGAGTGAAGCGTTACATCGCGGATCACGGCTATTTTTTCAGAGATGTGGACGGAACTTCGAAGTATGAAACACGCAAAGATATTGGACTGCGCATCACTGATAAATTGAGTGGAAAGAACCATCATTTCATTCCACTGTTCCAACAACTGCAAGACACGGCTGGCGAGCAACAAACGAAACTTTGCGTACCGTCTCCTTCCCATATCTTCGGTGAGCTTTCCTGGTCGGATAACATTGGTGGAACGGATGCTGTATATCAAAACATACAGGAGCTCAAAGAGGGTCTTGTGATCGCGTATAAGGAATTCGTGGAGGAATTCGCTGCAGTGGGCGGCAAAATTCTGCAATTCGATGATTGCTTATGGGAACTGTTTGCAGACGACAACCCGAACTCACCGTTTACAGGGGAAAATATTAATCAAGATGAAGTAAAGGGTCTCGCTACCGAATTTATTGATATTAATAATACCGTGATTGACTTCGGACATAGCCTGGGCTTGAAAATGTGGACACATAACTGCCGCGGCAATTATGATTCCCGCAACATGGGTGGTGGATCGTATGCCAAAATTGCGAATCTGTTCCTGAAGCAATTGAAGTATGACCGTTTCTTCCTGGAGTGGGATGATGATCGTGCGGGTTCAATTGAAGCGTTGGAAGTGTTCAAAGACAGACCTGAAACGGAAATTGTACTGGGTCTGTTGTCATCCAAAACGAGTACACTCGATGATGAAGCGCGCGTTGTTCGTTTGCTGGACGAAGCATCCAAAATCATCGATAAGGATCGGCTGTTGTTGTCTCACCAATGCGGCTTTGCATCTTGTGATGGCGGTAACGAATTAAGCGAAGCTCAGCAATGGGCGAAGATTGATCAAGGCCAGAAGATTGCAAAGCAATATTGGGGCAGCACCGTCTAGAATTTAAGCTGAATGTATTGTGACCTTATAAAATCAATAGTGTTCTGTGCAATAATGAAACGGCGACTTTTCCTCTGGAATCTATCCAGGGAGAAGCCGCCGTATTTGTTGTGGAACGTACGTATACGTATAGGTACGTTCTCATTTCTATAATTTTTTTAAACTAATGATGAGGCATAGGTATGTCATTCTTTATTTCTGTGATTCACGCTGTGCCAGCCATTCCTTTTTCAACAAAGCATACTGATACGTATTCTCGTATTTCGGTGTGCCGTCCTCATTTTTGACAAATGAAATGAACTCCAAAAAAAGACCTTCCCGGCGCATGCCCAGCTTCTCACACAGTTTCTGAGAACGGAAGTTATCATCCTCGACATAGGCGTACAGTCTTCTTATTCCCTGTTCCATAAAGAGGTGCTCAATGAAAGCATTGGCGCTCTCACTGGCGTACCCTTTCCCTTCAAATCTGCCATTAAAATTCCAACCTATACTATACGTATCTGAATTCGAATCCTTATCCGTATCGGCATCCCGATCTTCCCTCATACCAAACAGCTCACCGATCAACTCGTTACTGTCTTTCAGGCAAACCGCGATGTGGGAATCGTCACTGCTTCTTTTTGCGACCTCTGCCGCAGCGTCTTCCAACGTTGAAATTCGTTGATCCATAAAACAATTTACTCTGGGATTTGCTGTGTATTCCAACAGTCCGGCTGCGTCCGTTAAGGTGAAATTTCTCAGGATTAATCGATTGGTTTTAAGTATTTGCATAAGATGATATACCTCCGGTTTTCATATCAATAGATTGGCTTTGTTCATGTTGTATCTCTTTTTATTTTACGAGACTCCCTATTCGTACTATAACTGGGTATAGCCTTGGGTTTGGCTTTGGCTTTGGTACTGTCTGACCGGGAGAACAATCCCACCAATTTCTCCCTATAGATATAACCGAGTACAAACCCGATTACAGCGATAACAGAAATAATAATGGCGATTGTGTATTGTTGCATATGAATTGTGGACCCTACAACGGTAGATGCGATGATCCATGGCAGACGACCGACGATAAGGATCGTGAAGAACCTAAACGAACTAATCGATGTAAGTGCGGCGACAAATACAAGCATGTCTTTGGGTAAGCCGGGAATTACGAAAAAGATGAATAAAAAAGCGGAGAACTTCTTCTCATCATGAATTAACGACATCCACTTATTATTTTTCTTTTGCATTAGCCGTGAAATATAAGCGCGACCGATAAAACGAGTGAAATAAAAAGCAATCGCTGAGCCTATAATCAAACCTATTGTAGTATACAAGGACCCAAGTGTAACCCCATAGATATAACCGCCTGCAATCTGTACCACTTCTCCTGGAATGGGTGCAACCACGATCTGAAGAATCTGGAATAAAATAAACATGACCGGACCCCAATGGCCTGTTGAGTGAATATACGCTCTGAAGTTGTCCATGGAAGACATGATTTTAATAAGGGCAGGAGAATAATACACCAGTAGACCAATGGACAACATGATGAACAGACCCAACAATATGTTAATCATTACTTTTTTCGAAGTTTGTGGCATTCCTGACGACCCCTTTGTGTAATAACTTCTACATATTTACAGTATAAGACGAAATTATTAAGAGATACCTACATAACTTCTGAAGAATTCTTAAGTCGATTGTATTTGCTGGTAGTCGCTAATAGCGCATATTATACTGAAATTAGACGGAGGGATCAGATGAGCAAGAAAATTCTAATTGCTGATGATAACAGTGAAATTCGTGAAATCGTAAGGATTTTGTTAGAGAGTGAGAATTATGAAGTGATTGAAGCGATAGATGGTCAAGATGCGATTGATCAAGTGAACGAAGAGACGGATCTCATTATTTTGGATATGATGATGCCCAATAAATCGGGGCTGAAGGCGTGTCTGGAGATTCGAGAAAAAACAAGCGCACCGATCCTGTTTCTCACAGCGAAAACGCAGGATTCTGACAAACAATTGGCCTTTTCCTCAGGCAGTGATGACTTTTTGTCCAAACCCTTTTCCTATACAGAACTCGTTTCGAGGGTGAAGGCTCTACTGCGGAGGTATTATGTATATCGGGGCAAGGAGAAGACCGAAGAACAGGACCAAATTATCGTTAAGGATCTTACCGTCCATCAGGATTCAAAAACCGTGTTTGTTGGAGAGAAGGAGATTGCTCTAACTGAAATTGAATACCAGATTTTGCTGCTGTTGGCTAAGAAGCGACGAAAGGTATTCTCGGCAGAAAATATATATGAGAGTGTTTGGGGGCAACCCTACTTTTATACGTGTAATAACACAGTGATGGTTCATATTCGTAACTTGAGAGGCAAACTGGAGGATGACCCGCAGAACCCTAAATATGTGAAGACCGTTTGGGGGAAGGGGTACAAAATTGAATAGATTATTAATCGGAAAAAAGCTGAAGATTAAACTGGTTCTGGCGGTTGTCATTTCTTTGGTCATTTCCATAAGTGCACTCGTTATTTTACAAGTTGTTGGCGAGACTGTATTGGATAGTTATTTAAGCAAATCCACTTTTGTAGAGAACAGGCAGCAAGATGCGCTGGATCGATTCGAAGCATTTGTGGATAACCAGAACGTGTCAACCCGTGATCATGAGCAATTGTCTGCTTGGATAAGACATGAGCGCTACTTAAATCTATATATTTTTGCAAAAGACAAATTGATATTTTCCTCCAACACGGAGATTGATCCTGCCATTAATGAAGAACTGTTAACTCAATTCGTGCCATCAAAAATACCCATCACCACTATCCATTTTGCGGATCAGGATGCCCAGATATACTTGGTTAGCTTTTATGAGTATCAATACTACAACCTCATTCTGATTATTGGTGTTTTCATAGCGGCCATTGTGTTTATTGTTTCCTTTCTACTGATGATTAATAAGAAAACATCTTATATTGGCGTGCTTGAACAAGAGATCAAAATACTCGAAGGTGGAAATTTGGATTATTCGATTACGATATCGGGAAAGGATGAACTGTCATCTCTGGCCCAGAGTATTGATGAGATGAGGAAATCATTTGTGGAGCGGCTGGACAGCGAGGAGAGGGTCAGGATGGCCAACCGTGAATTGATCACGGCGATCTCCCATGATTTGCGTACGCCACTCACGATTCTATTAGGATATATGGATATCATAGAGCTTAACAAATATAAGACACATGAGGATCTGTTGCAGTATATTCATAATAGCCGGGAGAAGGCCTATCAGATCAAAGTGCTGTCGGACAAACTATTCGAATATTTTACGGTATCCTCTGCCGCTGAAGAAGAGGAAGTAGAATTTGAAATGTATGAGGGCAGAGCACTTATCGATCAACTCATAGATGAGCAATTAGTGGTTTTGGATGATATAGATGTGCAGGTTCAGACAGATGCACATCATGAGGAGTTTTTGCTGGAAATCAATCTGGTCGCCATGCGTCGCGTAATGGATAACATATTTTCAAATATTCGAAAATACGCCGATCCAGGGCATCCCGTTCATATCCAGGTTTCTTTGAAGCAACAATGGGTCATTCTTGCGGTGGAGAATAAGATTAAACATGTTGGCAAAAAGAAAGATAGCAACGAAATCGGGCTCGTTAGTTGTCAGAAAATGATCCAGCAGCATAACGGGACGTTGACGGTGTCGCAGGAAAAGGATATCTTTTCACTACAGATTATGCTACCTGTCATCATAAACAAACCAACACAGACTCATATATAACGGATCTCTTGAAATGATGCTGAGTGTTCGTGGAATCCATCTTGCTGTCTAATTTTGTTACCTTAGACTGCTGTAGTGGAGAAGCTTGCTAGATAGGCATAGGCGAAAGAACATCGCTCTACCATTCACACTATACAAAAAGAGCCATGCGACAGCATGGCTCTTACATATATCGCGAGAGGGCAAACCTCATGTTTTAAACAACAGGTGGATTCTGTTTCTTGAAATATTGTTCAATTAGAAATGCAAGCATCGGTCCGGGCTCAGCCTTCTGTAATTGAGCCTGATCGCCAAATTCCATGAGATACGGCTGTTCCGCAGTACAAGGAGTCCAATGAGGCATCAGCTTTCCGGTGGAGTCCGAGCCGTTTGGGTCACCTGTAGCAATAAAATTGGATAAATAATTACACATCTGACGAGCCAGATCATAATGCTTGCCTGTGAATGGCCGCCAGCATTTGGCGAGTGTTTCGAAGAAGAACCACAGATCAACGGAGTGAAAAGTGCCTGGTTGGTCCCAGCCCGGAATCTCGGCGTCGAAGTTATAATAGTAGAGAGGTGTTTCAGACGGATGACCGCTGTTCGCGCGGATGGCGAGCAGAATGGCATGTTGGATCATGCGGACCGATGCTTGTTGCAGAGCATGTTCGATTTGGCCGGAATCAGCCTCACATAGCTGCAAAAAGGCAGGAGCATCCTCGCCAAACAACTCCACAGCCATCTGCTTCAGTTCTTCCAGATTGGCTGCGGCGGGACGGGTCCAAAATTCGGAAGACGTATGCCCCAGCATTACGGGTATCGCCTCGCGCTCCTGCTGGACAAAACGAGTAAACGGATCACCTGCGCAGAATTGTTCGTCGATAACGGTTCCCCAGAAGCTTTTGTATTCGAGTGCTTTGTCACGGAGATATTCAGCGTCCAGTTGTCTCGCCTCAGCCAGGGAAGATACGCCCAGGAAGCCGAAAAATTCAACCCCTGCTTGCTCTGCATCCCTTAGTGTGGAACGGACAGATGGCACGCGGACCTTCGGGTACAACTCGGTAGCTATACCGCTCATGATGACGGCTCGCTGGAACAAGCCTTTATTTTGCGGAGAGGTCATCTGGCTGAGTACACTTCCTCCGCCAGCCGACTGTCCGCCGATGGTGATCTGGTCTGGATCACCGCCAAAGGCGGCAATGTTGCGTTTGACCCACTGGGTACCTGCTTGCTGATCGAGATGACCAAAGTTGGCGGGTGCATGGGGGGATTCGGCACTAATCTCAGGATGACAGAGGAAGCCAAAGGCATTCAGCCGATAATTAATCGTTACAACGACAATACCTCTGCGAGCGATTCGCTCGCCATCAAATTCCATTTCGGCCGTATGGCCGACTTGCAGGCCCCCGCCAAAATACCAGACAAAGACAGGTAGCTTCTCGTCCGTGCGCTTGGCTGGTGTCCAGACATTCAGATACAGACAATCCTCGTCCATGGGCAGGTCGGGATCAACGGCCCATTCGCGGGTATAGATATTGTTATCATCGATGACAGTTGGGGCTTGCATGGAGATGGGGGCAAAATCAAAAGCTTGCAGTACACCTTCCCAGTTCGACTGCGGCTGGGGAGCGCGCCAGCGGTTCTCACCTACAGGAGGTGCGGCAAAAGGAATCCCCTTGAAGCTGGTAATCCGCGGGTCCGCCGCGGGCAGTCCTTGCACTTGTCCATGTTCTACCGTGACCATTCTAAGCATACAACATTCTCCTCTCTGGATTTAGCGTGTAAGCGTTACCGAACATCTGATCAACGTGGCATTAGAAAGGGGGAATCAAGGTTGAATCCGATTTGGCATGAGAGCAGTAGAGCCAGTAATTTGTATTTTATCAGCGGTGGTCACAAGCCGGCCAACGCTCACCAATGGGGGCCAGGTGTACGTGACGTTTATGCGCTGCACTATATTATCCGCGGCCAAGGGACGCTGGAGACAGGCGGCCGGGTTTTTCGGCTCGTTACGGGGGAAAGCTTTATCATATTTCCGCAAAAAGAGATTTACTATTATCCAGACCCGCAAGATCCATGGGAGTACGTCTGGGTGGAGTTTAGCGGTGAGGATGCCGGGCGGTTACTGGGGCTGACACAGCTCTCAGAGGTACAACCCGTGGTGACGGTCTCGCCGGAGACGCTGCAGCCTTTTTTTCACCTTGCCTGGAACGCGGGTGCATCGTCCTATGAATTACTGCGGGCGGATGCGCGTTTGCGTCTGTTGCTCTCCTACTATATGGAATATTATCCGAAGGAGCCGCAGGTAGACGCCAAGGATTATGTCTGGCTGGCGAGAAAGTACATCGAGCAGAACTACTGGAAGCCGACATTGACCGTCACGGAGATCGTAAAGGCAGTTAATCTGGAGCGCAGTTATTTGTTTCGTCTGTTTAAGGCAGCAACCAGCAAGTCTGTTTTGGAGTATATTACATCCTGCCGAATCGGACGTGCCTGTGAACTGCTGAAGACGTCGGGCCTGCCGATTCAATCGGTAGCCTATTCTGTCGGCTACAATGACCCGTTATATTTTTCCAAAGTATTCAAGAAAGCCACTTCACACACGCCAACCGCGTACATGACGCTGCACCGGACCAAGGCATAACGTTAACGGAACAGGGCGCAGTTCCCGGACTCTCGGAAATAACGGATCAGCTTCTCAATAGGCTCACGTCCACAGTTCAGCTTCACTCCTATACAATCAATGCACAGAAATTGCTGGGCAGAGCGCGAGATCAATTTGAGGTAGATGCCCACATCGTCTGAAGAGAGCGGAACCTGACAGGAGGTGCACAGGCGATGTTGAGCCATCTATTTCACCAGTTTGGCACGCACAACTAAACAATCATGTGCTGCGATAACGGGAGCGAAGCGTTCACGGAACACACCAAGCTCTTGATGTTCCCAGCAGTCATACAGGGACAGCGCATAACCGGCAGCGTAAGGCAGACCCATATCCCAAAATTGCAAAGACAATTCCCGCTGGCTGTCGCTCAGGTTGAAGAAGCCAATAGCCAGGTCACCATCTGTGAGTACCTTCACCAGCATAAATACATCGTCTGTATGAAACCATTGTGGTTCTGGTTTAATGCGGTAAGCTCCGCGTGCTTCTACATCCTGATTGATAGCGATTAGGTCAGGATTCAGGAGAATATCCTTTGTAACCTGGTTAGCCTTACGCACGTCACATCCAATCATTAGCGGTGAACCCATCATGGACCAGAGTGAGAAGTGGGTTTTATATTCGACGTCGTTGCATCCGCCGATGCTGCCAATATAATCATTATTGCTTCCACCGTACATACCAACAATCAGCATATCCATGTCGTTATGGCAGAAGGAGCCGGTGTAGCTTTGTTTTCCCAATTGGGACAGGGCAAGTTCCTTCACTGAATCCCAATTGTCGCGGATATCGCCGGTGGAGCGGTACATATGAGCGCCCGATTCCCGAATCCAATCGTATACATCGTCGGCTCCCCAGTTGCAGGCGGAGAACAGGATATCGCGTCCGCAGTTTTTGAGCGCAAGGCTCATCCGTTTGTACAGCAGCTCTCCTGAGATATGGCGCGGCTTGAAGCAGTAATCATACTTCAAATAATCAACACCCCATTCGGCAAAAAGGGCAGCATCCTGGAATTCATGCTCGAAGCTGCCTGGATACCCGGCACATGTATGTGTACCCACGCATGAATACATGCCGAACTTTAGTCCTTTGCTATGGATATAATCAGAAAGCGCTCTCATTCCACTCGGGAATTTCTCCGGGTCAGCCACCAGATTGCCACTCGCATCACGTTCCTTCAGGCTCCAGCAATCATCAATGACAATGTACTCGTAGCCAGCAGCCAGATAACCTTCCGATACAAACACATCAGCGACATCCCGAATTAATTGTTCGTTAATATCCCACGTAAAGGTATTCCACGAATTCCAGCCCAGGGCAGGGGCAAAGCCTAACACTTGATTGTTGCTCATGCTCTCGCATCCTTCCTCATCTCGGTTTTGTTAACAACACTAAACTGAACATAAACGATGAGCGACGTTTCCTGCCATAGCTCAACGTTGCTTGAACATGGACATATGTTGCTCCGCTTGTGCTGCGGGAATTAGCTCTTCCAATCAGGCTCTAGGCAGGTATACAGAAGTTGCTGGTAGAAGCATAAGAAAGGAAAAATGCCTGTCTGCGAAGAAGTTATATCTATCTTTTCAGGGAGCTGTGCGAAACAGTGGTATAGATGTTATGATCGATGATAATGCTCGAACAGGTTGTCAGAGCAACAGGGAAATTTGAATAGTATTCAGTTTTTTTAGGAAAAATAACCCAATGATGAACCCCTCATACGAAAGGTAATAATCTCGCCGGAATGATTATGCATATGGCAGAATGGTACGCATTGGATAATGTGCGATTTTCCATCGGTTTTTCGTTAAACATAAGTGTCTGTTTGATATGATCAGATATATAATTTATAGGATTGGGAGTGTTGTGAAATGAATCTAGATGAAGTAATGCAGGAGCTTGAAGCGCTGGGCAAAGAACGAACGAAAAAAATCTATATCTCCAATGGTGCGCATGAACCGCTATTTGGGGTGGCAACCGGGGCGATGAAACCAATGGCGAAGCGGATCAGAAAGGATCAACCTTTGGCAGAGCAACTATACGCGACGGGGAATTATGATGCGATGTACTTTGCGGGTGTGATTGCCGATCCTCAAGCGATGACGGAAGCGGATTTTGACCGTTGGATTGACGTTGCTTATTTTTACATGATCTCTGACTTCATCGTTGCCGTCACATTGGCAGAGACGGATATTGCTCAAGCAGTTTCGGATAAGTGGATCGCGAGCGGAGATGAGCTGAAAATGTCAGCAGGATGGAGCTGTTACTGTTGGTTGCTCGGCAGTCGAAAGGATGCTGAGTTTTCGGAGAATAAACTGATGGAGATGCTGGAACAGGTGAAAAAGACGATTCACGAATCGCCGGAACGAACGAAATATTCGATGAACAACTTCCTGTATACCGTTGCGACATCCTATCAACCGTTGCACGATCAGGCGGTGGAGACAGCTCAGGCTGTGGGACCTGTCGAAGTGAACAAGGACATGCCCAAGAGCAAGCTGCTGAATGCCTCTGAGAATATCCAAAAGGCTGTGGAAAAAGGGCGGACGGGGTTCAAGCGTAAATATGTAAGATGTTAATGGAATCACTGTAACAGACTTGAACATCAGGAGATGTAACACATGCAGGAGGTGCTCGTATGAATGTAGAGAGTGCCTCCCTTTTTGTGTTCTTATGAATATCACGTACTTGGGTAACTGAAATCTAGTAACCGTCAAGCTACAACTTAGTCAACAAATTTTCTGTCGATCCTTTATACTAATAAAGCCAGAAACATATCTAAGGAGTTGCCGAATCCAATATGAATAAAAAAGAAGTCGCGCATATACGCAAGCAGTTTAAACTCGATCACGATCTACTGAATATTTACGATATTCTCAACGTGTATATTACGAAGGAAACCAATGAGGTCTATCACTGGGAGCGTCACCCGTTCGAACTGGTGGACAGAGAGAAGCAGGAACTGTACATGGGCAATTTCAAAAAATTGCTGACAGGTGATTTGGATCAGAAGTTATTCGAATTGAAGTTCCAGGAAGCGGCGGAGGACCCGGCTCAGGTACTGCTTCACCAGGCTCTGGTTACAGGTGATCCGGATGAATGGCAGGATCTGATGTTGCTGCTCGTGGATCGAATGTTGGTGGATACGAAGTTTGAGCGGGATATGGTAGCTACGTTTGTGCGTGGACAGTATTATCTGCCAACCAAGGCTAGAAACGAAGCCACGGAAGAGAGTGAGAAGAATGAGGTGTTCGCCCATCCGTTCATTCTGTGCAGCGTGAACTCTACGGAGAAACAGCGGAAGACACTCTTGTTTGATTACGTGGAGAGAGAATTCAAATACAACATCATTGTAGATCCGATTATCAAATTAAGCACGCCAGAGCAAGGATTCTTGTACCCTAGCGTAACGGACAACTACTCCGATGTGAATCGTGTACTGTATTGTACAGGGAAATCTAATTTCCCGGATCCGCATTTTGTTGAAAATGTATTGAATGGAGAAAGATCCGTTACCGCACTAGAAGAACGGGCGATCTTCGAAGATATCGTCAAGGAAGTGGCCGGTGAACAGCTCGATTCAGCCACCATTGCACATGTATACGAGGAGATCAACCGAGTCATCGAGATTAACGAAGAGTCCCATGAGGAAGAACCTCCAAAGCTGGATTATAAAGATCTGGAACGTGTACTGACCGCAAGCGGTATAGAGGATCTGACAACGGAGAAAGTAGAACGTGCCTTCGAAACCATCGTTGATAACAAGAACTATGAGATGAAGGCAACCAGTGTTATGCCGAAGTTTACGTCCAAGTCTATTAAGATTGAGACCAAGGTTGCTACGATTTCGGTTAGCCCGCAAGACCTGAGATATGTGAAGCAGGTGAATTATCAGGGCAGACGTTGCATTATGATTGAAGTGGACGAAGATGTCGTGATTGAAGGCTTTACCCTTAATACAGAAAAACTTATAAATGAGTAATTGATTCTAGACAATGGTGATGTAAAATCATCCTGCAAGGACGAATGAACGTTCAACTATTGCAAAAAGCCCAAGCCTAAAGCAACACTGAGCGCTCCCTATCATAGTAGACCATAGAAAACTATGATGGGAGCAGTTCAGTTTGCCAAGCATGGGCTTTTTTGCTGTTTCATGATTGCCGCAACAGTTGTTTGATATCCGCTGCCGGACTGGAGCCAAGCTCCTCTTGGAGCAATTCCTCCAGCACCAGATACTGGCGCTGCGCTTCGGTTCTTCGTCCAAGTGACAGATACAACAGGATGATCTCACGATGAATATCTTCCCGAATCGAATCAATCTGGAGGATACGTTCAAAATAATACAGCGCCCGTAACGGCTCGCCTGCCTTCGCATGATAGTGGGCAGCAGTTTCCATCGTCATGATGAAATCCAGCTCCAGCTGTCTGGACCACGCGAAAGCCCACTCATAATGCCTTCCTTTCAGAAGTTCACCCGTATACAACGTATCCATCCGCTCGAAGAGCTCGGGGCGATGTGCCGATGCCTGACGCATCTGCCGGAACAAAGCCTCGAACTCGTACAGATCACAGTTAATCGCTTCCCGGTCGATACGGATACCGTTTCTGTCCTTGAGAATGATCGGCACGTCACTGTTATCACCGATGGCACGTCGCACATAGTACAGTGTGGAATTGATGTTGGTCCAGGCTTTCTGCGGACTGAGGTCCTTCCATAACGTATCGGCCAAGGCATCGCGGGTAGTCGATTTGGTATACAGCAAGAATGCAAGTAACTCTTCCGTCTTGGGCGTTCTAAGCTTGATGGGACTGTCTGCTCCGGCACCGCCAAACACAGTGAATTCACCGAACAGACGAACGTTCAGTTTGGGTCCAGGTACCGCTAATTCAGGTGTTGTCACGGACTTGTGAAGCTTTTCCTGCAATCGCTTGATGCTGCGGTTCAGTCGCTCAGCCGTGACCGGCTTGATGACGTAATCGATCACTTCTTTGTCGAAAGCCTGCACTGCATATTCCTCATAACCGGTCACTAGCACAATGGGAAGCGAAGGGTGATGTTTACGCAATTCACCAATGAGTTGCATACCCGAGATGCGAGGCATCGTAATGTCCAGAAATGCCGCATCGAAGCTATTCTCTGCCGCATATTCACAGGCTTCCTCCGGGTCATGAAATGCACGAGATACCTCAACTTCTCCACTTTCTGTCAAAATACGATTCAGTCGCTTCAGCGACAAATCCTCATCATCCACGATGATGACTTTCATCATGATTCATAACCCCCATTCCCATCTGTGCTTAGACGTTGATTTGGAAGATCAAATGTAATCCGCGTTCCCTCGCCGTCCAGACTTTCCATCTGAAGGTGTCTGCCATACAGCAGGTTCAACCGGCTGGAAATATTCCATAGGCCAACACCTTTACTGCCGTCTGTGGATTGCCGAATTTCGTCCATCCGTTGCTTGGTTATGCCGATTCCGTTGTCCTCGATGGTGAAACGTGTTTCCGTATCATTCAGATTGCGGATAGATAACATGACCCGGCCACCGCGAATGCTGGACATCAGCCCATGCCGAATCGCATTTTCGATCAGGGGCTGTAACGTGAGCGGTGGAATGTCCATGTTCCGGTTCACGTCCGCATCCACGTCGATAATGACCTCCAACCTTGAGCCAAAGCGGGCTTGCTCAATCGCTACGTATGCCTCGATCATCTCCAGTTCGTTCATCAAGCTGGTTTTTGAGTCCAGATGTTTAAAGTGCACACTGCGTCTTAAGTAACTCGATAATTGCAAAATCAATTGTTCTGCCCGATTCGGCGCATCCACGCACAATTCGGCAATGGCATTCAGGGCGTTATACAGAAAGTGTGGGTTCATCTGTGACCGCAAAAAGGATATTTCCGCATCTCGCGCAGCTTGGACGGATGTTTTCATCCGAGTCAAACCGCCGATCCGTGCCAGCAGTTCCTCCGATTCGAACGGCTTGGATACAAAATCATTGGCGCCTTTCCCCAAGGCCAGCTTCAATTGATTAGCTTTATTGCTCGCCGTCAGCATGAGTACAGGCAACTCGGAAGGGGAGAAGCGCTCCCTGATCCGTTCCAGCAATTCGTAACCTGACATGTCGGGCATCATGATATCAGCAATGACGAGATGCACAGTAGGTAGCTTGTCCAGCAGCTCCAGTACGGAAGGGGAGCTTGAAGTGACCGCATAACTGTATCCTTCCAGCTTCAAGAGATTAACAATCGTCTGCAAATTAGCTGAGTCGTCATCCACAACGATGATCCATTCATCTTTATTCCCTTGTACAATCGTTGGTTCTTCGAACCGGAGTAGCCGATGACCAGGACCTGTAGGAGCGATGGTAAGCGGCATGACGTTGGAACGTTTCTCTCCTTTTTTCTCTGCCAGCGGGAACGTCAGGATGAACGTGGCACCCATGCCGGGTGCTGATTCCGCATGAATGCTTCCCCCATGTAACTCGACCAGCTTGCGCGTAATGCTCAGTCCTAGACCGGTGCCTCCAGCAACGACTGGCCCCGTGTCTGCTTCCTGCTCGAACGGCAGGAAGATATGCTCCAGCTTGTCCGTACCGATACCACGTCCGGTATCCACAATGCGTATTTCCGCTTTGCCTTGCACAATCGCAGCTTTGATACTTACCGTGCCACGTTCCGTGAACTTAACTGCATTGCCGATCAGATTATGCAAAATCTGAATCAGTCGATTGCCGTCTGCATGGATCGGCGGGAAATGCACCGGGATGCGGTTGATAAGCTCCACCTTTTTCGCGCCAAGCAGGAAGGAGTGCATACGCATGACCGATTCGACAAACGAGTACAGGTCGGTCGAAGACCGGTGGAGCGGGATGTCGCCATGTTTCATTTTCGAATAATCCAGCAATTCATCGACCAGATAGGTTAATCGTCTGCCACTTCCCGTCACGATCGCCAGATTGTGCGCTTGCTCATCGGTAAGGGGACCTTCTGCGCCTTTAAGCAGACTTTCACTGATGTTGACAATCGCGTTCAGCGGTGTTTTGAGCTCATGCGAAGTATTGGACAGGAAGTCGTCCTTTACTTTGTCCAGCAAGAGCAGCTGATCTTTGAGCGTGCGGACCGTACGATAGGCCTCGAAGAACCGAAGCACCGCCAGAAACAGCATCAGGATGCTGAACAGGACAATGGAAGCCTGCCCGATATTCATGTTTTCCTTGAGCGAGATCGAGAAGAGATTGATGTCCAGACAGTACAGCATGATGCTTAAGAGAGCTGCGTACCACAGAAAAGTAGACAGCCGTTCGCCCTTCTCACTGGTTAGGAACTGTTTTGCACATTGATACAGCAACCAGAGCAGCATCAACGTGTACATAACGACGACGTAAGGTGCAGCCAGCCCATAGATGGAAATAGGCAGGAACGCGACCATGCATAAGTATGCTCCGAAGATGATCAGCATCACCGCCGTGAGCAAACCGGACAGGATGCCTGTTTTGAATCGGTAGAAGTAAAAGGTTAACAAGCTCAGACATGCCACAGAGCAGAAATCTTTTAATTTATAGAGCGTGCTAAAGGAGATTTCCGTGCCCGCCATGGATAACACACGTTCGCTGATCATGCCGTTATAGAGTGCATACAGCAGACAGATTAGACCAATCAGCAGCAGGGAATCGTCCCTGTTTCGGTAGAGTGCAGACCCCAGGTAACTGATGAGGAATATGATCGAAATGGTACCCAGTACAGCTAGCGTGCCGAATTCGATAGCTGTGTTGACTTGATGTTTTTTCAACATGGCTGCTTGTTCGCCGAAAAAGAGTGGACCCGGAATGCCAGAGTCCGTGTAATCATAATTAGCCACCCGGATCAAGATCTCTATGTCACCGCCATGATAGGGGAAAAAGCCAATCTGGGGGGAGTTTCCTGGTCGGTAACCTGCGGATTTTGCCACGGCATGCCCATCTTCCAGCAACTTGTTGCCATTGATGTAGATCTCGCTGGCAAAACGAATGTTCATTTTTTTGATCGCCAGCGTTCCTTCAACAGGTGCATTACGCAGCACCAGTCGATACGTGGCAAAGCCGTGGGTTGGCAGTCGTTCGCCATCCACTTTAAGTCGATTCCAGGAGCCGGGAACGGTTGCATAGGTGTCGGGTGCTTTCTTTGGACCAGCCTGATGCGATGTTACAGATTCGTCAGGAAGCAATTGCTCCCAGTAAAATTCCCACTCCCCGTCCAGCTTGATCCGCTCGTCTTGTTCAGGGTTCCAGACCGAGAGATCCAGAACACCTTGACGGGCATGAAGCGCAGCAGATTGTGGTTCTCTGATCGTTGACAGCAGCAGTACGGTAATGGCAAGTACAACAGTCAGGACAACGCCTGAAATTTTTAATAACACGAAATGCTGCTCCTTTAGAGATTGTTCAATCCTTTGGTAGCTTCGGACAAAATCTCTTGTATTCTATCGGCATTGTAGCGAATATCTCTGGGGGGCGCAATCACATTTCGACAAATTTTTTTCTGTTTATTGCTTGTTTATTGTGATCCATTATAATGCGGAAGCAAGATATGTCGAACGGACGCAGAAAAAGCACCAAAAGACCTATCTTTGCGCGACTATGGGCTGATGGAGTTGAGAGAAATGAAGAGGAGCATCACATCATGGCGTTTGCGGCGTCAGATGATTGGCTTGCTGGCTGTACTGATTGCTGTGGCATGTCTGAATGGATATACAGGTGTATCCGTTGCCAAAGCCGCAGGAACCGGACAAGTGGCCGTATCGGGGGCTGAAAAAGTGTATCAGTCCGCGGCGCAAGCTGTCTTTTACTTGAAAGCGTATCGCAAGGACGGAACGCTCAAAACGGTAGGTACAGGTTTTCTGATAGGTAATGGTAGAGCACTTACAGCAGCCCATGTTGTGAAGGACGGGGTTTCTTTCGAAGCTGTATTTGAAGATGGTTCCATTGAAAAGATAACGGTTCTGAGCGCTGACACGGAAACCGATGTGGCTATGCTGTCTGTGCAGAATAGCAAAAAACGTCCGGTCCTTACCCTCTCAGGGGACAAGCAGCCTACAAGATATGGGCAACGATCGTTTGCAATTGGTTACCCGCTGAAGGATGGCAAGATCATTACGGAGGGCATCGTGAATGCCCCAACCGCCGAGGTGAACGATGTCATTCGCTTGCTGACTTCCGCGCAGGTGTCTGCGGGCATGTCGGGTGGTCCTTTGTTAAATGAAGAGGGTCGCGTGATCGGATTAATCTCCGGTTCGTTCCGGACAATGACTGGCATTCATATCTGTGTAACGATCGAAGATATTCGCAAGCTGATGAAAAAGTCGAATACATAACGGGGAAAAAGGGGAATCTCGCATGTTCAAAAAGTTATCAATCTGCCTGCTTGCTGCCTTGCTGACGTTGACGTCTGTGAGCTGGCCACACCTGCCGACCGTTTCCGCAGCTGCGGAGTACACGGATATTTTTATTCCGAATGGCGGTGGTAAAATCATCAATCAGGAAGACATGTCTTCCTGGAACAATAATATTAAAAAGTTCGAGGCGAACAGCTTTGGTATTTTTGCTGCTGGTGCGCCGGGTACTTCAACGAAAAAAGATAATATTAAAGCTTTAAGTGCGGGACATATTCAAGCAGATGGCTTTGGTGCGTTAACCGCAAAGATTTTGGTGGCTGACAATCCGACACTTCGACGTTTGGCTGAGCCTGGTCAAGCCAGAATGCTTTTGAAAATTGGAACGGTTGATACGTTATTGAGTAGCGCAGTTTTTGGAGTTCTTATCAACGGTAAATCCAAATTTGACGATATTACTGGCGGATCAGTGAACTCTTCGTGGATCGCTTTCGGACCTAACGATACCATCGAAATTACAATGGGAGGTTTCTTTAAAGGCGCGAGCGACATCGAATTGTATTTCGCGGATATCACCCCTCCTACATACAACGGCAACACACTGACCCATACAGGGGCAGTTCGATTCAATGCCGATCCAGCAGTACAGAAGAACGAATTGTTCCTGAAGCAAGGGAGCAACATCAACCTGGCGCTGAACTTCAGCGAGCCGGTGTTTCCAAATTTTGCAGAGGATGCCTCTGACCGAATTGATGGCAAATTCAGCTTCATGCGTACCGAACTGTTCAGTAATCCGGGTGGAGACGGTTTCGATCCGTCCGTTTATTATCTAACGAGTGCAGATAGCCGATACGGTGACTTTGTGGCGGGGGGACTGGATCGGAACAGTCATGCACGCTCCACCTTTAACTTTCGTTATCAGGCTGCGTTAAATGATAGCACTGGCAACATTCCTATTGATCCGAAGCGCCTGATCGCGCCCTCGGAGGAGGACCGTCCAACATTGCTGGAACGAATGAATGCAGCAGGCTTTAGTGATGGTGCGGGTAATCCCGTTGCAGCTTTTAATGGCATTGGAACAGTTCCTTTTGCCGATAACGAGAACCCGGGCGGTACGTTCCGTACCATTATTGACGCACGCGTACCGCAGTACTCAGCATCCCGCAATGGCGTACAGCCTGAAGTACTAACGGGACTTGTGCTGAACAAGGGCGACGTTGTTGATTTTACCGTGTACCTTAACGAACAGGTGATCAGCGCGTTTACTCCGACTGAGGATACACGACTCAAGTTTGCCAACGGCTTGACCGCCGCATATGTTGGCGGCCAGAACACAAATACATGGACGTTCCGTATGACGGTTCCAGATGGCAAGAGCATCGAAACGTCATTGCTGGAGACTGCTGCCTTGGAGCATGCCAGCAATCCTGGCGACGGGAAGGCGTTGACGGATTACGCCGGTAACGTGCTTACTGAGCCAGTCAAGAAGATTGATTGGGCTGGATTGTCTGTGGACAACACGGCACCTGAAGTTAATTTTGTCTATGAGAATCAGGACGGAGAAATCATTCCCGAAGGGCAATACGTAGGAAATGGATCATTCACGATCAATGCATTCGATCCGGACTTGAACGGCCAGACGAGCAAAGGATTGTTCCGTCCAGGCAGTGGTTCAGGGCTCGTGTATTATGTGCTGAACCAGAGTCCGAATGATCCCTTCGCTGGGCAAAACGACAACTTTGCCGCTGTGAAACGGTATTCCCTGACACAGAAGCAGCCTTCCGATGAACTGTATACATCTGGTTTCCAGGATGTTGTATTGTCTACCGGACAGAATGGCGTGACAGTAGAACTACCTGATGACGGTAAAGATTTGAACGGGAACTGGTACTTGCATACGTGGACTGCGGATATGAGTTGGGACTCGGCACGTCAGCGGATGCAATACGACAAAGGCAGCAACGAACGTGCGGCTTACCTTGCCCAACATCCGGATGCCACACCTGCTGAGTTGGAGGAATATTATCGGTCAAACATTCTGCCGAATCTGTCCGATTACGGCAATACGACGCAGTGGCCTTTGGCCGATTTCAAACAGGATGATTCCAATTGGTCGTACCATGTCGGCCTGTTGAAGATTGACAATGACGATCCAACCGTTGAAGTTGCAAACATCGTGGACAATAACTCCGACAATGTGAAGATTACGGTTAAGGCCGCTGATCCGACTTCTTCTATTAAAAATAACAAGGTGCAATACCAGTTCGTGGCAGCGGGCAAGAGCCCTGTCGCTTCCGGGTGGCAGGATGCTGAGCTGAACGCACAAGGTGAAGCTGAGATATCAACATTGAATGATCCGGCGATCTCCAAAGGCGGACAATACGAGCTGCATGCCAAAGCCGAGGATGTGGCAGGCCATTCAGCTACTGCCGATCCCAAAGCAGTCGATGTGCTTGTCATCTCAACCAAGTTCAAAGCCTATCCGGGTATCTATGCGATTAATGACGGACCCGACTTCACCGTAGCCGGTGTTCCGATCGATACGATTGAATATCAATACAGTGAAAGCTCTGAACGTCCTGTGGGCAACAGCAAATGGACTGCTTTTGAGGATGCACCGAAGGAAACAAAGCTGGGGGATGTACCCGCTGAGCGCTACAGCTTCCCTGCCGACAAAACGTTGAACGGGACCTGGTACGCCCATGTGCGCATCAAGCAGCAAGATACCGGGCGTTTTTACTACTATTATCAGGAGTACAAATTCGACCATCTGCCACCTGTCACAAAATTTGGTTCGCAGGGATACCTGTATCCGATGCCAGAGCAGACGGTACAGATTGATGTGTCTGACACGCTGGTGGACTTTAACGGCGTTGCAGCCAAGAACATTCGTTACCAATGGGTCAAGGTGGTTGATGGGCAAGACGAGAAGGAACCAGATCCGGAAGGCAAGGGCTGGAGCATGTCGCCTGCGGATCGTTTGATCACTTTGCAGGTAGATAACAAAAAGGACAACGGTACTTACCGTCTGTACGTCCATGCCAGCGATAGCTTGGGTAACAGTAAGCTTTACCACACAAGTGGTCTGTTCTCCGTGTTTTATCTGAGCAGTGAACCACCTGTTGGCAGCGCGCGTTTGATTCGGACGGAAGGTCCGGGAGATAACGGGTATACCGCCATTATGGAACTGACGGTTGATGTGCCAGCACAGGAAGGTTACTTCTATTCCGTTTCCACCAATGGCGGAGACAATTGGAGCACTTGGCTGCCGTATACGAACTATGTCGGCGTTCCTGTTGATACGAATGATTCGGGACAACTCAAGTCACAGGTTCGAGTCAAATTCAAAGGTTACTACGACAATATCAGCGATATCGTAACACCTGAGATCGAGCTTCAGGATGCCCCTGCATATGGGCTTGCTTCATTGGAGCAGATCATGTCGGTTCGCGGAGGCGAGAAGTTGCAGGATGGTGGGCAGAACGAAGGACAAGAGATCCTGTTCGACCTCGTTGATGGGAAGACTGTGAAGCCAACAAACAGCAACCCGGAAATGCCGGAAACGCTGGAGGCGAACAAACGATTCAAAATATACCGTAACGGAAGTTACTCCTTCACCGTGAAGGATGGCAGCAATACAGCAACGGTGTTCATCGTAGTCTCCAACTTCGATGATACGCCGCCAATGGTGAATGTGAAGTATTCCACGATTGCGGCAACGAATGGCACAGTTAAAGTAAGTTTGCAATCGAGTGAACCGATCCGCATCACGAATCTGCCAACGTCGTCCAAAACGTTCCGCGAGAACGGAGAATTCACGTTTGAGTACGAAGATGCGGTTGGCTTTACAGGCAGTGTGACAGCAACGGTGAGCAACATTGATACCACGCCGCCGGAAGCAGATATTGTCATGCACTACAACCATCCCGATCTCAAAGCGTTGATCCGTTACGGTAGTGGTACTGCTGTCGTGGATAGCGCGGGTGATGGATACAATGCAAACGGAGAATTTACTCATTTCGCAGCACCGACAACAGGTAATGTGATCGCGTCTAATCTGATTGTGGCGCAAGTGCTGCCGAAACAGGGACAAGTTCAGGATTACCAGGTGGTGTCCAATAGCTCGGGGACGAACCAATCTTCATTAGTCATGACTTCGGGCAGTAAAGCACGCTTCTCATTGGCAGATGCCGCAGGGAACAATGCAAAGCTGGAGTCCGATGCGATTACAACACTCGTTGGATCGATCCCGGCTGTAGAAGAGATTACGATGGTTCGAGTAGACAACGACGGACAGACCATCGATGACAGCAAGCTGGTGCAGATCGGCGATCAAGCCTATTCCAAAGGCAAAGTGCGTGTAGGTCTTGTGATGCCATCATCTGTAGTGGAAGGCAATACGATCTATGCGGGGGCAACCCCGGTAGCGAACTTTAGCGCCGACTACGCCAGCAATGGCGAGCATTCGATTTTACTTTCAGACGTACTTGGTAACAAGAAACAGGTCAACTTTACGATTGCGGGTCTGGATAACACGGCACCAACGATCCGTCTGAACAAAGCTTCCACAACGGTTCTGCAAAACAAACCAGGCTTCGATCTGGTCACCGATCTGGGTGGATACACAGTGAGTGACAATCTCACATCTGCGGAGCAGATTCAGGTGACGGCTGCGGAATATGTTCTGGAAGGCGGACAATACGTGGAGAAACCTCTGAACCTGACGGTGACGGGTAAACACACCATTCGTTACACCGCGAAGGACCAGCTCGGCAATGCAGGCTACGCGTTGCAAACGGTGTTTGTTCGTTCGACAGATGGCATGTTTGTTACGGCCAATGGCATTCCGTTGTCGGATACCGAATCCGAAACAGCAATCGTGAATACAGGTACAGTCACGTTCAATGTGAACAACTTCCGTACGATCGAGACCGCTGGCGGAACCAAGCTGGAGAACGAACTCGGCACGTACGACATTTATTATTTCCCGGGTCTGGTGCGCGAAGGACAGATGAAATACATCGCCACCCGAGTGACCTATAAAGAACTGATCAGCAAAGACTTCAAGGTTACACTGCCCAAAGCAGGATGGTACACCATCATTGTGCAAAATCAGGAGCGCGAACGCGTATACTCCACGCTGCTTGTTAATCGGGCCAATTAGAGAAACGGAAGGGGTTCACCCATGCGACGGAACAAAATCATTCGGATAATCGCAACGTTGATGGCCATGGTCATGCTGATCAGCGTCTTGCCAATTCACATCGCGGCAGCAGCCGTTTCCTCAGCGGGAACGACATCCATTAAGAACGGGTTTATCAAGGTAACAGTGGACAATGCAAGTGGGCGCTTTAGTATTCGTACAGAAGATGGCCAGCCAATCCGCAAAAAGGATAACGGCGTGGATATGATCTTTGGTGGAGATAACCCGGAGACGTCGTTCACGACGTTCCGTATTAACGGAACGGATCTGATCTTTGGTAATCCGTATAAAATGGCACCGAACTGGACCTCGGAGGTTACACCTCCGAAGGTCGTAACGGGCAATGACGGTACCCAAAGTCTCGTGACCGTATGGACGGTTCAAGGTATTCGCATTAGCCAAGTGATCACTTTGCTGTTGAAGGAAGACAAGGATCAGGGCGGTAATGCGCGTGTTCAATATGTCGTGGAAAACACGACAAATGCCAAGGTAGAGATTGGGTCACGTGTGTTGCTGGACACGTCGGTCGGTGGCAATGACGGCCCGGCCTTCCAGATCGGGCAGAATTATTCCGTTCCACTTACGGTGGAGCGCAAACTGGTTCACGAGCCAGAAAAGCTCGGTTATGACAAAAACGCGGACGAGCAGGCGTACAATCTGCATAAGCTGCCACCTTACTGGGTGATGCGGGACAAGCTTGATCTGAGCAACCCGCTGGCTACAAATGTCATTGCCTATGGATTCAACAACTTGTTCGAGGGCGGTATTAACATCGTTGATGAAATGGTGGTAGGGCATTGGGCCAATCTCGCGGGAACGAAATGGGCATATGAACCGGACGAGAATCTTGATTTTACACAGGATACCAATGACTACGGTACAGCCGATACGGCCGTGGCTTTCTATTGGGAGCCTGATATGGTTCAAGCTGGCGCCCAGCACTCGTATGAACTGGTGTACGGTTTGGGAGAAATTGTATCCCCGGAGAAGGTATTTGATGTTCGTTTCCTGGATCCAACGCAGAAGCTGGAGACCAATGAGGAAGAGACGGGTTACGTGAATGACGGCGTGTTCGAAGTGAACACGGAGATCGAGAACCTGGAGATGTTCAACACAAACCATAGCCAGATTGATGTGACTCTGACACTGGAGAAAGGTCTGAGCTTTGTGGATGAGAATGGGAAGGAACTCAATGCAACGAGCCAGAAGCTTACCTTCCGCAAAGATGTTCCGCCGGAACAAGCTGCACAGGGCATTGAATTCATTCCGTATAAACCGGGCGAGGTCGTCGCAGCCAAATGGCGAGTGAAGGGTACAGGCAAAGCCTGGCCTTCAACGCGCCAGTATATGGTGACGGTGAGCAGCCCGGAGACAGAGAAAAAGCTGGAGACAGCTGCTCAAGAGAGCGAGGGGCTTCCGGAATCGGAGATTCGCGCAATCTATGAATCGTCGAGAGCAGGTTTTATTTTCCTGCCACCGGTTGGCGAATTAAGAGAGACATTGGTCTACGCCATGTCACCGGAGGAAGCGTATAGCAAGGACGAGAAGTACATCACGCTGAACGTGTCCAATATCGCTGCCTACAATGTTGGCAATGAAGCAACGTCTACCGCTGCCAACTTTGACATGTATCTGGTGAACGTGAAGAACGGGGATCGTTACAAAGTGCCGGTGACCCGATCTGTAACATCCCAGCCGCTTGGAAACGGGTTCGCAGGAGATTTGAAGCTGGTATATCGTGGCGGGGAAAAGGTGAATGCGGACGGCACAACGCTCGAAGTGCTGAACGACGCAATCTTGCCGTTAGGAGAATATGCTGTGCAGGTAGACTATCGGGATAAGTCAATTCCCGAGATGGCTGAAGCGCTGAGCTTCAAGACAGACCAGACTTTTGCCATAACTGAGAACGAAGAGAACCGGGTTCGCAAAGCCGGAATTCTCGCTGTATATAAAACTAAACTGGACCTGAATGCAGGTGCTGGTGAGAAAGCGACGTTTGCGAGCGTGCTGCCATGGACGTATGGTAATCTGACGGACGCGCAGTTCAAAACAAAGCTGGATCAGGATCGGGCGAGACTGATTGCTGCCAAGCAGGAAATGGTGGCAGCTTCACGCAAGCTGGACCCTGCCCTGGATGTAGCTGGGGCCATCGATGCATCGGCCTCTCCGGTATATGCGGTCCAAACGTTCGAAAATGAAGCGGCATTCGAAACATTCGAAAAAGGACTTGATGATGATACCGAGCAGGAGGTTGTTCTGGAAGTGCGCGGTAAGATCGTGCAGTCCGGTACGGGTGCAAACGCCCAATACACGGTTCAATCGGATACAGAACCTGCGATTCTCAACAAGAGTGTAGCTTACAGCGGGAAAGACCTGACCATTTCAACAGGGAATTTCCCGCTCGCCAAAGACTTGAGGGCCAATACGGACACGCCATTCTTGCAAACCCTTTTTGTGGGTGGCGACGGTACCCTAAGCGTGGCGAATAGCGGTTTCGTATTCCATTCCGGCGAATGGACCGTTGATTTCTACAACGGATTCGATAAGTCACTCGGAACGGAATCAAAGCTGACGGATGAAGAGCAGGCATGGGAGGAAGGACGCAATCCGGAAGACCCTACCCTGAACGGAACCCTGACTTGGGCTAACGGTATGCTGGGCGATGCGCTCAATCCATACCGCAATCTGCTTGTCTCATACGTATATTTCAACAAACATACCCTGTTCTCGACACCGACCTTCTCGTTGGATGGTTTCGGGCTGAAGTTGAATGACTTTGTGCTTCGGCAGGATGGGGTTTCCTTCGGCGGTGCAATGAAGATGTTCATTGTAAATGGGGAAGTAAGCAACGTCATGTTCAACCAATCGGGCTTCGTGGGCATTGATTCCTCACTGGCGTTTGAACTGGACAACAGAATTGGTTTGTTCAAACCGGACTCCGAGGATAGTGTGAAGGGAGGCATCAATGTTACGCACTTTAAGGACCCAAACAAATACGACGTCATGAATACGTACGGCGTTAACTTTGAGGCGAAACTGGAGAACTTGTTCTCCATTAGTGCGGAACTTGCTTTTAAACGGGTTCCCGACGGACGGATTATTCCAGACGTCATTGCTTTTGGATCGGACCTTCCTGATCCGGGCATCATGATCAATCCGGCTACCAAAATCTCAAGTATTCGCGGCGCAATCCGTGAACTTGCGATGACGATTGCGGGTGGTACCGAGCGCTTGCCGTTGACGCTGGAGGCAGGTATCGACATGGAGCTGGGACAGAAGCCGGCTGTTTTCTCAGGTAGTGTAGACCTGACGCTCAGAGCTACCGGATTCAAAGTGGTGGGCAAACTCGGCTTCGGCGAGGGCAGCAAAGTCATACCGATGCTGACGGAAGCACTGGTTCAGACCCAATGGGCCAGTCCAATGTTTATCCGTGCGCGGGCACAGATTGATGTTGGTGGTTGGGATATCATTGTGGGCAGTGCCAGCTTGTTTATTGGCGAGAACCTGGAGAAGGGCCGAGTCGATTTTGAAGGCATGATCAGCTCCAAAATACAGATACCAAGTTCAGTGCCGGTTGTCGGCGGTTTAGGATTTGGAACCCGTGCAGGCGTTAATAACGATGAACTGTGGGCAGGAATCTCCTTGTTATTCCTCACCCTGGGCATCAAATATTACTGGGGCGGCGGCATCTCATTCTTGACGGATGGATCGGCATTGGACGATGAGGCGCTCGCACATCTGGCAATTAATGATCCGGAGCAGGGACCGCGCCTGTTACAGATCGGAACAGGTATAGAGACGCTTGCGACATCATGGGAAAATGAGGAGCCTGAGCGTTACGAGATTAGATATACCGCCGTTGGGGACGGCATCGATATGATCGAGGATAGCTCGCAAAATCTCGGCATTGGCGGCATTCTTACGTCCAATGGAGGGAAAACACATGTGATCCCGATGAGTGGAGTGACAGGGGATGCGCTCCTTGAATTGGAGTATTATACAACAACCAGACCTACCCTGACTCTGAAGCGTGACGACGGAAGCACGTACGATATCGTGTACGGAGAAGCAACGGATCGGAACGCAACGGCGTTTGAACAGATTATCAAAGCACCTAAAGAGGGTGATCTGAAGAGCGACGGTACAACAGTGACCAAAAAAGAAGAGCTTCAGGGCACCGATATCCGTCGGATCTATGTTGCGATTCCACAGGAAGACGCAAAAACGGGAAGTTGGACCCTGACGTCCAGTCAATCGGTCAAGTCCAAGCTGATGAACATTCCGGTACTTCCGGAACTGTCTTCGACGGAACTTGCGGTAGATGCACAGGATGCGGACCAATTCACAGCAACCTGGACCGTGGACAACGCTTCGCCTGGAGATACGGTTGATCTGTATCTGTCTTCGGATCGTTTGCAGGCCACACCTACACCGGACGAATCCATTGATCCAGGGATCATGATTGCCAAAGGAATAGAGATCGAAAGTGCCGATATTGGTGCTGACGGTCGTGCATCCGGCGAGATGACCTTTGACGTGAAACAGATTTCGTACCTCGGCGGAGCAGACCTTCGTGGTTTGCTGCAACAAGGGACATATTATCTGCGTACGGAACTGAAAACGGATATGGCATTCTCTGTCTTGTCTTCACAAGAAGGGTACACGCTCGTAGATCCGTTTGCTCCCAACGCCGTGCCGGTAGTGGAAACGAGAAGCATCGGTAACGGGCAGTTCGAGGTCGCTTTCCCGGCGATCACCAAAACAGCCGAAGAAGAAGCGGAGGAGTTCACTTACATCCTGACCGCATCGGATGAGCAAGGACATCTGTATGATCCGTTCGGCGAAGAAGGATACAGTGAATCCGACTTGAAAACCACGCTTAAGGATGGCAAGTATCATGTCACCGTAGGTGGATGGAATGCACTAGGAACGCCTAAGCTGGGTGCGGACGGCAAAGTGCTGCGCAATACAGACGGCACCATTGCCATGGAGGATAAAGAGGTACGCCATTCCGGACTGGAGCCGGGCAAATCGTATCGTATGGGCGTTACGGTCGCACGCAAACCGGCTTCCGATGAGCAAGCGAATCTTCGTTTATCCACAACAACGTATAGCGGGTCAAAGCTGCTTCCTGCCCCTACAGGGCCAGTGCTTTCACTCGATAACAAACAAGTGGTCAACAACAAATACGAGGTTGTTACAAGTTCGAATCAGGTAACTGTGAACGTGGCTTCGAATCAGTCGAACGTTGTTGTAGAGGCTTCGACGGACGATGGTTCGCTGGGCACCACTAACCTTGCAACAACAGACAAGCTGAAGTTCAACTTTGAGGTAGATGGTGTATACGCAGTCCAGCTCAAAGCTCGCAATACCAGCACAGGTGATACCTCAGTCACGATGCTGTACGTAACAATTGATACGACGGCTCCGATGATCTATCTGGATTCGCCTTCACAAGGTGAACGGGCAGAGGGAGGCGTTGCGCTCGTACAGGGTACAACGATGACCGATGCCCAAGTGACGGTAACGGATGCCGATAGTGATCAAGAATTGGCACAGTTCAAACCGGACGAGAACGGAGTCTTTAAACATGAGGTGCCGATTGATGTGAACCGCATGAAGACCCGTCTCCGAATTAAAACCGAGGACGCGGCAGGCAATGTGAACTCTGCCATTGTTGAGGTGCTGAACGGCGACTTCAAGCTGCCGCGCAGACTGAAATTGGTTATGCCGGAAGAACTTGTTGCCGGTGGAGAACAAGCTGCGGTTCAGACTTATGTGGAGTATACGGATGGGACTCGTGAATTGGCAGACAACGACAGCATCACCTATAGTGTGGTTATGGGTGAAGCGAACGCAGCCGTTCAAGATGATGGCCTTCTTGGCGGAAAACGTGTTGGAGCTGCTCTAATCCAGGCCGATTATACATGGCAAGGTACGGAGCTCAGCACAACGGATATCGTATCCGTTGTTGCACCGAAGACGGGAGCTGCACCACCGGATTACATGGATACGATCAAAGCATCCACGATCGGAACGGGCAAAAAGGGAGAGACCCGTGTCTCGATCAGCGCTGCCGGACACAAAGGCAACATGGTTGGCAGTGAACTGGCATACCGCATTTTCACGGACCAATCGCAAGTGATGTTACCAACATTTGAACAGGATATCAGCGGATGGAACACGCTGCCTTCCGATAAAGTCATCAAAGCAAAACCAGGCGAGTGGATTGTTATCGCCAAACGAACAACGAGTGAGCCAAAACTCACGACAGCATCTTCTGCTGCGGTGAAGGTGAATGAGCGGATCTCTTCAAGCGTGGAGCCAAGCGCGCCAAGCTCGTCAAGCTCGGGTGGCAGTAAACCACCGGTATCTAATGTGCCTGTTGGTCCGTTGACGGTGGGTGGCGTAGCCATCGATAGTGCCGTTGGAGGCCGCGACATGAAGGTACCTCTGGAACTGGATGCAGTGCAGAAGGATGGATTGTTGCTGGTCGATGTTACGCCAGGTGCTAATGGTCCAACTGTGGTTGCTCATCCTGTGCGAGAAGCGCTGCTTGATGCAGTCAAGCAAGGACAGCGAATTCGATTGCACGTTGCAGGTCAACTGGAGCAACTACGCTTCGAACTGGATGCGGATCTGATTAAACAACTCGCTGCCAAAGACATTTCGATCGATCTGGAAAGCGATTGGGGCAGCTACCGATTGGATTGGAATGCCATCGATCTGAACGCACTCGAAGCAGCGTTCCCGGGGCAAAAGGCCGAGGATATCAAAGTAAGCTTAAATGTAAGTAAACCGGATCAGGCATACGAACGGCTTGCTGCGAAGCTTGCCAGTGAAGGCCACACGATTCCTAGAGGAACCCCGGTTGCCTTCAACATGACGGCAAGTGACGGAAGCAAGTCAGTCGAGATTGATAAACTTTTGAAAATGACAATCAAAGAACTGTATCTGCCGGTCGGAGAGGACGAGCGCTCCGTATCAACCGTGGTCGTTCTTGAGTCTGACGGCAGCTTGCGGCATGTGCCAACCCGCTTCGAAGTGCGAAAAGGTCGGATGGTTGCCATCGCAAGCAGTATGACTAACAGCGTGTACTTGCCGATCCGATATGACACTGCGTTTAGCGACATGAAGGGCCACTGGGCAAGCGAAGCAGTTCATGATCTGGCATCACGTCTGGTTGTGAATGGCGTGTCGTCTGCTCGTTATGAGCCTTCGCGTAGTATGACTCGGGCAGAGCTTGCTGCACTGATGGTGAGGGCCTTTGGCCTGAAACCAGTCACAGCCGCAAGTTCACCATTCGCAGACGTTAAGGCAGCAGATTGGTACAACGATGTGGTGCAAACGGCAACTGCCTATGGCCTCATGACGGGCTACAGTGGTAATCGTTTCGGTCCACAGGATGCCATGACACGTGAGCAAGTGATGGTCATGCTGATCCGTGCATACGAGATGGCAGGACATACTGTGCCAGCTGTGAGTAGTGCAGCTAATAGCCTTGAGGGTTATACCGATGCATCAACGTTGTCTGATTGGGCCAAAGACAGTGCCGCACAAGCGGTGAAACTGGGTCTGATTCAAGGCAAATCGGCAACGACACTTGAGCCTAAAGCTCCGGTAACTCGTGCCGAGATGGCAACTCTTGTCCGCAGATTGCTTGTGGAACTGGATTTACTGTAAACATGAAGTTGTTGATTTGAACTGGAAAAGCCCGAAAGTCATTGCGACTTTCAGGCTTTTTTGTATCTTTTTTATGAGCAGGGTTATTTCAATATGCTGTACGTAAATTCATACCCACCCCGTAAATTCCAATATTGACGCTTTTGCAGACTGTGCTTCCGTATGAGCGCCTTTGCGCCAGACTTTAGGCGATTCTCCCATCAGTTTGGCGAAACAGCGGTTAAAGCTGGAGATGGATCGGAAGCCGACCTGCTCAGAGATGGACAGAATAGAGGCCTCGGTGCTTTTTAATCGTTTGCATGCCTCTTCAATCCGGGTACTGTTCAGAAAATCGAGCGGTGTGGTTCCCATAATTTCATGGAACTTGCGGCGAAAATGCGTTGTACTCAGATGACACAGATCAGCGAGGTAATCGATGGTCACAGGCATCATATAGTTTTTGGTGATAAACTCCAGTACCGGTGAGATGACCAAGTCACCTTGGAGGTCTCGTTCCCGTTCCTGTTCCTGAGATGACAAGCGCTCGCTGTTCGCATGAATTCGAAGCAGTTCGATATATAGAGACATCAACAAGCCGTACGCGCTCTCCCGATAGTAGGGGGACTGTTGCTTCATTTCTTCAACGATTGAAGTTGCGAGCATATGAATTTTGGGATGCTGTTCCTTATTCAGAATGCAATTGGTTCCCTGAATCGCCCATAGATTCGGTTCAATGTGAGTTTGTGCTGTTTTGAGCGAATGACGGAAGAGTTCTTCCGGTGAAAAAAAGATATAAGCCCACAGGCTGGCGTTATTAGGTGAACTGTATGTGGTATGCGGAAGATATCGGGGAATGAACGTGATGTCCCCTGCTCGAAAAGGCACAGATTCTCCCTTAATCTCCATGATGCCTCCATCTGAATAACAGATGCCAATCTCCATGTGGTTATGGAAATGAAGATGCTCACTCTTGATATCGGATATTCTCCAGCGGTCTCCACTGAGTAACAGGACGGGGAAATCAATGGGCAGGCTGTAGTGACGATATTCAATGACCGGTTTCTTCGGTTTGGGCATTTTCGAGGACTCCTATGTATAAATGATTGAAATTGCGCAGTTTTGTTATGAATATGCTTAGAATGAGACTATTTTACTGCGTACAATGGAATAAGTAAAGCGTTTACAAAAATGGACGGACACCTCTCAGGGCGCACTTGGGGGCGTGTGCGCCCTGAGAGGGGAATAACAATGCTTCAAGTGAAATATGACAGGGAACAGATTCTACACGTAATCGAGAACGTTACCAAGAAAACACTGGATATGGATCTGACATGGGATTGGCCCGGTGGAGTGGCTTATTATGGCGTATCCAGAGCCTATCAAACGACAGGCAACCAAGAGATTCTGGACAGGCTGGTGAAATGGGCAGACGAATATATCGAGCTGGGTCTGCCAAGTTGGACGGTAAATACATGTGCCATGGGCCATGTGCTCATCACTTTATATGAAGAAACCGGGGATCAGAAATATTGGGATATTGTCCTCAGCAAGGTTGATTATCTCCAGAATCATGCACTTCGCTTTGGAGACAATGTGCTTCAGCATACGGTATCCGTTTCCAATGATTTTCCGGAACAGGCTTGGGCGGACACCTTGTTTATGGCGGCATTTTTCCTGCTTCGCGTAGGTAGCAAATTAAAAGATGAACCCATGATTCAGGATGCACTGAATCAGTATTACTGGCATATCAAATACCTGCAAGATCCGAGCAGCAGTCTGTGGTATCACGGTTATAACAATATCAACAAGGACCACATGTCCGGATTTTACTGGGGCAGAGCGAATGCTTGGGGAGCCTATACGATGTCTCAGGTGAAGCCGCAATTGAACGACTGGTATTTGTATCCGCAGTGTATGGATGTAGAATGTGCACTTCGCGATCAATTGGCGGCTCTCAAGCTGGTGCAGACCGAGAATGGCTTGTGGCGTACGGTTCTGGATGACGAAGATTCGTATGAAGAGGTGTCAGCCTCCGCTGGTATTGCAGCAGCCATGATCAATAATGGCAATCCACTGCATACCAAATACGTGCAAAAGGCATTGGAAGGCATCCTGAACAACATTAGCGAAGATGGACGGGTGCTTGGTGTATCTGGCGGTACGGCGGTGATGAAGGATCGGGATGGCTATCGCAATATACCAAAAGACTGGATTCAGGGCTGGGGTCAGGGCCTGGCACTCGCTTTTCTGTCCGATATGTTGAGATAGGGAGGGAACCCAATTGTCCAAATTAACCAAAGGCTCCTTTACACTACCGGGAGAATCCGGTTATGAAGCACTGACGCTTGAACTTGCCAACCGCTGGGGTGCCGATGTGATCCGTGACAGTGACGGTACAAAATTGTCCGATGAGATTATCAATGCCGGATACGGCATCTATTCAACCATTTGCATTATTCGGGATCATAATGAGTGGGCATCCCGTAATCTGGATAAACTGCAGCAATGTTTTCTCATTACCAATCCCAAGGTCGCTGTCCAAGATTATGTATCCATCTATCTGATGGAGGACTTCTTTGCTGAACAATTCAGGGTGAATGATTCCAAAGAAGCGTTTAAATATTGGCAGGTGTACGACCGAACGACTGGGGAAGAGGTACCTAGAGGACAGTGGAATTATGAAAGGGAATCTGGCAATGTTGTCATTACTGGGGTTGCTCCTTGGCATAAATACACGGTGAGTTTCATGGTTTATCGGATCTGGGAAGAGATTTCCATGTACAATCACACGACGAATAATTGGGACAAAGAGCATCTGATGCAGATTGACCCGATCTATACAGACACACAAACCTATCTGCTGGATTGGATGGAGAAGTGGTGTCAAGACCACCCGGAAACAACTGTTGTACGTTTTACGTCCCTATTTTATAACTTCGCCTGGATCTGGGGCAGTGATGAGCGGAATCGCCATCTGTTCTCGGATTGGGGTTCATACGATTTCACGGTAAGTTCGAGAGCACTGGATCTGTTTGCTCAAAAGTATGGGTACTCACTCTCCGCCGAGGACTTTGTAAATGGCGGTAAATATCGGGTCACTCACATGCCTGCGGATCAGCGAAAGCTGGATTGGATGGCATTTATCAATGATTTTGTCATTGAATTCGGTAAAAAGTTGATTGATATTGTGCACAAACATGACAAGCTGGCGTATGTCTTCTATGATGACAGCTGGGTAGGCATGGAGCCGTACAATGACCGCTTTGAGGAGTTTGGATTCGACGGCATGATCAAATGTGTGTTCTCCGGTTATGAGGCAAGAATGTGCTCAGGCGTTAAGGCTGATACCCATGAGATTCGCTTGCATCCCTACTTGTTCCCAGTTGGCTTAGGCGGGCTTCCTACCTTCAAGGAGGGCGGAGACCCTACCCTGGATGCGAAGAAATATTGGATTAATATCCGGCGTGCGCTGCTGCGTGAGTCGATTGACCGGATTGGACTGGGTGGATATTTGCATCTGGTTGAGCCTTACCCGGACTTTGTGGATTATATCGAGAAGATTGCCCATGAATTCAGGGAAATGAAAGAGCTACATCAAGAGGGAAAACCATATCAGATCAAAACAAAGGTAGCCGTGCTGCATAGCTGGGGCAAGTTAAGATCGTGGACCTTGTCCGGTCATTTTCATGAAACGCATATGCATGATCTGATTCATGTGAATGAGGCATTAGCCGGGTTGCCTGTTGACGTGCAGTTTATTGATTTTGATGATATTCGTCAGGGAGCATTGAAGGATATAGATGTTGTCATCAATGCCGGCTCTGCAGGTTCAGCATGGAGCGGTGGAGAGCATTGGAGTGACCACAAGTCTGTGGACTTATTGACCCAATGGGTGTACGAGGGTGGTACCTTTATGGGTATCAACCAGCCTTCGGCAATGGACGGGTACGACAGCTATTTTAGAATGGCGCACGTGCTTGGGGTAGATGAGGATACAGGTGCAAGGGTTGTTCATGGAAAATGGTCGTATGAGGTTAATGATGAGTATGGTTTGGTGCCTGAGGGGGCCAGCATATTTCCGAAAAATAACATTTATCTGACTGATGGATCAGCAGCTGTTGTCAGTGAAACGGATGGTCAAATCACACTGTCCACACATGCTTTTGGAAAAGGAAAAGGGATTTATCTGCCTTCCTTCGAATTCAGCTGGGAAAATACAAGACTACTTCTGAATTTGATTCGATTTGCGGGCAATGAATTCCATGAAACAAAGTACATCACGGATAACTTGTATACCGAGTGCGCTTGCTATCCTGAGAGCAACATATTGGTTGTGATCAATAATAGCGATCAGGTTCAGTCCACGACGATCAATACAGAGCATGGAAAACAGACCGTGGAATTGGACCCGTACGATACGGTGATCACCAAAATTGGTTTAACAAAATCGGTATCCCCATAGAATAATGATTCAATAGACCGTATTCCTTAACTAGGAAGCGGTCTATTTTAGTTATTAGGGCGTGTCTGAAAACACCGAAGGAAGCAGATTTTATCGTACGGATTTTACTGTATAGTGTTAAAACTATTTAGTAGAATATTTAAATAAGGATAGGGATCATGAGCCCTAATATATTATTGTTTTCATCTTTTTAAAGGAGAGAGTGCCCTAATGTACAGTTATAAAATGTTGGACAAAATAAGCATGGCAACACTTCACGAGGCGTTTGTGGATGCGTTCTCCGACTACCAGGTTAAAATGGATTTGCCTTTTTGGAAGTTTCAACAGATGCTCCAACGAAGGGGGTATCACCCCGAAATATCTATGGGAGCCTTTAAAGATGAGAGAATGGTCGGATTTGTTATCAATGGACTTCGAAGCTGGAATGGAAAGACAACTGCATATGACCTTGGTACAGGCGTTGTAAAAGATTGCAGGCGGCAAGGCATTACAAGCGATCTGCTCTTGAATATTCAAAAGCTGTTAAAAGAAAAAAATGTAGAGCAATATTTGCTGGAAGTCATCCAATCCAACGAATCTGCAGTTCAGCTGTACAGTAAACAAAACTTCAAAATTCAAAGGGAATTTTCATGTTTCCAGTTGCAAAAAGATCAATTCATACCGCAAACGACCTGCATGGTGGAATGTGTGGAGAGAATCGATGTGGAGCAGTTTAAGGAATTTTGGGATGTGGAGCCCTCTTGGCAAAATTCAATTGATTCCATCTACGCTGTACCGGAAGCTTTTATCTATGTGGTTGCACGTCAGGATCACAGCATTGTTGGTTATGGCATTATAGATCAAAAAACAGGTGATATTCCACAACTTGCAGTGAAACAAAATTACCGGGGCAAAGGTATTGCAAGCAGCATCCTGACAGAGATGGTGCAACGCACAGAATCGCCTAGAATCAGTGTCCTCAATGTGGAGTCTCATCTGAAACCGATGGAAGATTTCCTCCTGGTCAAATCAGGTTTTGCATATCATGTGGGCCAGTACGAAATGCTCTTGAAATTATAACGAGATACCCGTTTCGACGTAGGATCAGATCGGGTGCATACGAAAATATGTGGGGTGTTAGTGTCCGTCTTGTTGGGCCAGTTGAACGGGAGGTTGATTAAAGGCTTCCCGGAAATCCTGCATTGCAGTATCCAACCCATCCTGTACTCGTTATAATAATGTTGATATATGACATGGTTAGAGGAGACAAAGACATAACATGAGCCGAAAGACATACTGTAAGCGCATTCAGTTTCTGGATGATTGGAGTCTCAAAACCAAGTTGTACATATTGTTCATTTTTTGTGTGCTGGTCCCGGTCCTGGTCACAAATACCGTGTTTTACCAAAGCATCAAAGGTAACATTGAAGAGAAGGAGCATAGCCGATTCAATGAAATGCAGCAAAGGATCAAGTTCAACCTGCGGAACAGTATAGACAATAGCTTGTATGTGTCCAATTTTCTCTATACCGATGGAACGCTGAACCGGTTCATGGAGTTCAAGTATCGCGATCAGGAAGACTATTACTCTGCCTACTATGATATGCTTAGCAACAACAATCTGGTCAGGTACTACTACAGCTACCAGCAGGTGAATCAAATTACGTTTTATGTTGGCAATGATACCTTCGTCAATGGAGGAAACTTCATTAAGCTGGATGATGAGGTGAAGAAAAGTGATTGGTATCAAGCGCTGATGAAAACGAGCGACCATATCATGATCTATTCGTATTTTGACAAACAACAGGCGGAGATGTCGCAAAGTCAGGGAGGACGCAAAGTAAGCATTATTCGTAAGCTGGATTACTTTGGGGAGCAACAGGTTGAAAAGGTGTTAAAGGTTGATCTGGACTACGCTTTCATCAACAAATCGCTTAAAAATGAGGGAGCCAATGGGAAGGTTTATGTCGTTTCGGATGGCAGGGTCATTTTCTCGAACGATTCAAAAATGAATCAGATGCGCAAGCCATTTAATCTGATTGCGAACAGTTCAATTGACCCTGTTCAATCCATGCAATCGATTCCCGTCGTATCCGAGGATTGGCAGATTGTCGTCAGCACGGAGAAATTGGACGTTCTGTCGGAGATTGTTAATTCAAAGCTTAATTTGACTTTACTAATCATTCTTAATCTGTTGGTGCCGACACTGCTAATCTGGTTGATATCCAGATCACTGGTCATCAGAGTTGATCGGATAGCGAAGCACCTGGATCAAGTGAAGCATGAGAAATTTGAAGTGATATCGGGACCTGTGGGCAAGGACGAGATCGGCAGCCTGACCCATAGTTATAACATGATGGTCATCAAGATCAAGAACTTGATTGAGATTGTGTTTAAGGGTCAGGTGGAGCGGCAAGCCCTTGAGCTCTCCAAAAAGCAGGCGGAACTAAAAGCCCTTCAGAGTCAGGTGAATCCCCATTTCATGTTCAACACGCTTGAAACGATCCGTATGAGGAGTTTGATCAAGGATGAGCTTGAAACCTCTGATGTCATTCATAAACTTGCACTGCTGTTACGTCAGACGATCAATTGGGGCGATGATCTGATTACAATTGCAGAGGAAATCAATTTTGTGGAGAGTTATCTGAGTATCCAGCAGTATCGCTTTGGCGAAAAGCTGCAATTTGCAATCCGGATCACAGACGAATCCATTGCTGCCATGATGATACCCAAGCTAACCGTTCTCACCTTTGTGGAGAATGCTTGTATCCATGGTATTGAGGGGACGTCGAATGATGGGGTCGTGGAGGTATTATTCGAAATTCGAAGTAATGAGCTGTACATTTCCATTCGAGATACCGGAGTCGGTATGGATCAGGACAAGCTGGCCTCGCTCCGCCAAATGATGCAAGACCCGAGTATGGATCGGATGAGCGAGCTTAGCAGCATTGGTATGATGAATGCATATATTCGGCTGCGGATGTATTTTGATGATTTCGTTCAGGTGCACATATTCAGTGAAAAGGGGAAGGGAACAACGATTGACATTCAAATTCCTCTTATGCAGGCATCTCAAGAATAAGGAGCGAGGATATGATCAACGTGCTGATTGTGGACGATGAGCCATTTATTCGCCAAGGACTTCTATTGTTAATTGATTGGGAGTCTTACGGGTTTCAGATTTGCGGTCAGGCTTCCAATGGAATGCAGGCATTGGAGTGCATTCGCGCTATGCAGCCCGATCTGGTGATTTCCGACATTAAGATGCCGGAAATGGACGGAATGCAGCTTGCCAAAACCTTGTACGAGCAATATAACGGTGACATCAAGCTGATTCTTCTAAGTGGATTCTATGAGTTCGGATATGCCAAGCAGGCGATTAAATACCAGGTGGATGACTACATTCTCAAGCCTATTGTGAAGACCGAACTGGTTCAGGTGCTTGAGGAGTTCAGGGTCGCATTTAATGCGCGGACGGAAGAGAAGCGATATCAGCAAAAAAAAGATCGGATTATTATGGCCCAGCATATGCAGTCAATCTTGCTTGGGGTGGCTGAGGAGGATGCTGTTACGAGTCTGCAGCCCCACTATCAAGATGTCGGCATACTGCGTTGCATCCTGATTGAGGCGGAAGCCGGTCCAGAACAGGGAACGGATTGGTGCGCTCGGGTTGAGGCATGGGTGGGAAAGCCCTTGCCGGGACAAATTTTGAAGCCGTTCACAGGTGATAAAAATGCGGTTCTGCTCATGGTTACGGACCTGATGGTGAACCGTGAGGCAGTGACCTTGGAGCAATATTTGACCCGATTACATGCCGATCTGAGCCATGGTCAAGAGGCGGCTATTGCTTGTTATGTCGGGAAGGAAGTACATGAGTTGGAGGCGCTGCACGAGTCTTATCAATCCTGCGGCATAATGAAAAGCTTACGTTTCTTCACCACTTGCAGGCCCATTTATTACTTCGAACTTATGGATACGACCTTATTTGTTAATCGGCCGGGACAGTTCGAAAAACAATTATTTGATGGGCTAGTCAAGTCTATTGAGGAACAGCAGACGGATGAGTTATACAGTCATGCAAAGGCCATTTTTCAATTTTTTCTGGATGAGCGAATCGAGCCTGGTATTGTCCGCATCCACTTGCATTATTTGGCATACACATTGCTGGATCTCGTGAATAACGATACGGTTACTCCAGATTCCACGCTGATGGAATCGACTTTTCTGAAGGTGAACTACGCGATGTTATCCATGGAGGAAAACATTGAACATTTATGCGAATTTTCGCTCATGTGCGCAGAGAAACTGAAGGAGCAGCAAAAGTCGAATGCAATGGGCGTATTAGCCAAAATTGAGGCTTTCATTCACGAGCATTACAGAGAAAATATCAGCCTGAAATTGCTCGGGGAGCAGTTTTACATGAATAGTGCGTATCTGGGTCAGATTTTCAAAAAACATTTCTCGATCAGCTTCAGTGATTATTTGAATCAATTGCGTATTGAGGAAGCCGCCCGGCTGTTGCGCAGAACAGATCAAAGAGTATACGAAATCGCAACAATGGTGGGATATCGGGATTCCGATTACTTTATTAGCCGGTTCGAGAAACTCATGGGGGAGACTCCTGCACAATATCGTAAAAGTGCCCATGCTGCGTACTCTCTTGATTAACATCCTGCACTCCTTGACGGAGCGGCGGGATATTTTTTTTCGCAGATGCTGGAATTAGTGGGATTCCATCTATAGTTTATCCCGTTGAGAGGGGCATGGAAGCATGATAATTTTAAGTCAGCCTTTGGAAAGCGCTTTCCAAAAAGCTTCTGTCAATATAATCGATGGAGGGGTCATGATGAAAAAGGATGTTAGAAAAAGAATCAAATATAGTGCTCTGCTCGCTTTAATACTGGTCATCGCACTCACTGGATGTACGCCGGGATCGTCCTCGAAAGGGGAAAAGACAGCAGATGGAAGGGAATTGAAACAATTTTCCGCATTTTTTGCCGTACCGGGAAAAATTGCGCCTGACGATAATCGGGTGTTAAAGGCTATTGAGGAGAAAACAGGCGTCAGAGTCACGATGGACTGGCTTACGGGCCAAACAGCCAAAGAGCGGATTGGTGTACTCATTGCAGGCGGCGAATATCCCGATTTTATCGATGGGAGTGATGGTACTCAGCAACTGGTAGCAGCAGGAGCGTTAGTACCTCTTGAGGATTACATCGATAAATATCCAAACATCAAAAATTATCTGGGCGAAGACTGGAAGAAGATGAAAAATACGACGGATGGACATATCTACTTCATTCCTCAATTCGGCAATATACAAGAGAAGTCGATGAAAGTATCCCATGACGGAGAAGCATTCTGGATTCAGAAGGCCGTATTGGAGTGGGATAATTATCCGACAATCAAAACGCTTGACCAATACTTCGACTTGATTGAACGGTATAAAGCAGCTCACCCGACCGTTGATGGTCAGCCAACAATTGGATTCGAAATTATCTCCTATGACTGGCGTTATTTCGCACTGGAGAACCCTCCGCTCTTCATGGCTGGTTATCCTAACGAAGGCGCAGCCATCGTTGATAAAGAAACACTGACGGCCAAAAACTATAATACCATTCCGGAAGCGAAGGCATATTTCAAGAAAATTAATGAGGTCTATCATCAAGGCCTAGTTGATAACGAAACATTTACAGCAAACTATGATCAATATATCTCCAAAATTTCAACCGGACGTGTGCTGGGCATGGTGGATCAAGGATGGCAGTTCCTTGACGCCGAGGCATCACTCGTGAAGCAAAAATTGTATGACAAAACCTATGTACCGTTGTCCATTACACTCTCCGAGGATGTTAAAGGGCGCTATCAGAACAATCCAATCCTTAATGTGAATGGTGGCTTGGCTATTACAAAGAGCTGCGAGGATATCGAGGGAGCACTTCAATATATTAATGATTTACTGGACCCTGAGATGGAGGTATTGAGAACTTGGGGACAGGAAGGCGTAGATTACCAAGTCGATGACAAAGGTGTGTTCTCCAGGAATGAAGAGCAACGTGCGAATTCCAAAGATCCGGACTGGGTGCTGGCAAACACGGGAAGCCCGTTGGTCTATTTCCCGCATCATGAAGGCATGACCGCTGATGGGAAGAATGCTCTCGATCCTAAGGAGCAGCCGGAGGAGTATCTTGCCACATTGAATGACATCGACAAAAAAGTGCTGAAGGCTTATGGATATACGAAGTTTACCGACTTCCTGGAGCCTGCGGAGGAAAATGAACCGTGGTTCCCAATCTATACCTATAATTTTGAACCGAATAAACCGGAGACCATCGCCAGACAGAAAATGGACGATGTAAAACGCAAATGGCTGCCAAAAGTGATTATGACTTCACCAGCCGAATTTGATAAGGCTTGGGAAGAATATCAAGCCACGCTCAAGGAAAGTGCAGATATTAAAGCGTATGAAGATGCGCTGACGGAAGAAGTCCGCAGACGCATGGAACTGTGGGGATAAAGGCCTGTCACACAGAAAGGCTATGGGGAGAACCCCGTAGCCTTTCTTACACGCTAGATTGGGAGATTGGATAGGAATGGAATCGATTCACCCAGACTGGGTGATATAGATAAACTCGTAAGCAAGGAGAGAAAAAACATGGCCAAAAAGGAGTTGCAGCCTTCGTTAAAAAGCAGCCATATCCCAGCGGGAACAAGCTGGATCGGGTATAACCTTTCCAGAATGAAAAGTCAGCGACAATTAATGTGGATGTCATTTCCGTTTATTGCGTTTATCGCTATTTTTGCGTATGGACCATTATGGGGCTGGTTGATGGCGTTTCAGAATTATAGACCGGGCATTGGTTTTATGGAGCAGGATTGGGTGGGGGTGGATCATTTTCGAACGTTATTCACGGACCCTACATTTTTACGTGTCATTCGCAATACGCTGGCGATGAGCCTGATCAGTCTGTTTCTGGGATTTGTCGGCTCAATTGGTCTGGCACTCTTATTGAATGAACTGCGAATGGTATTGTTCAAACGCGTGGTACAGACGGTTTCCTACCTTCCACATTTCCTGTCGTGGATCATCGTAACAGGTATCGTTGCGAATGTATTATCAACGGAAACAGGAATAGTGAATGTGCTGTTGACGAAATTGGGCCTGATTGATACACCGATCAATTTTTTTGCCGAACCCAAATACTTCTGGGGGATTGTGGGTCTGTCCAGCATGTGGAAGGAAATTGGCTGGGGCACGATTATTTATCTGGCGGCCATGGCGTCGATTAATCCGAGCTTGTACGAGGCAGCTTCCATCGACGGAGCCGGACGGTTTCGTAAAATGTTCAATGTCACACTTCCAAGCATCAAACCAACGATTATTATCCTGCTCATCATCAACGTTGGTAACGTACTGAACGCAGGTTTTGAGATTCAATACTTGTTGGGGAACGGACTTGTGCAGGATGTATCCGAGACGATCGACATTTTTGTTTTGAAATACGGGATTAATCTCGGCAACTACTCACTTGCCACCGCAGCAGGCATTTTCAAAAGTGTGGTCAGTCTGGTGCTCATATTTATCGCCAACGGGATTGCCAAGTCTCTTGGTGAAGAGCGATTGATATGATAAGGGGGCAGAGCTGTGAAGCGATTTAGTAGAAAACGAAGCTTGGGAGACTCTATTTTTTCCATCACCAATGGCATATTTATGTTGCTTGTCATGGTTGTTACGTTATATCCTTTTTTAAACACCATTGCCGTATCTTTCAATAACGGGCTGGATACGATTCGCGGGGGGATCTATCTCTGGCCGAGGGAATGGACGCTGCAAAATTACGTCTCCGTATTCCAGAATCCGAATCTGACGCAAGCCGCATTTGTTTCGGTTGCCAGAACCGTGGTGGGAACGGTTGTACAGCTGTTCTGTACAGCCATGCTGGCCTATGTACTGAGCCGCAAAGAGTACATGTTTAACAAATTGGTCACGACGCTGTTTGTCATGACGATGTATTTCAGCGGGGGCTTAATTCCGGGATACATGCTGATCAAACAAGTGGGGCTGCTGAACAGCTTCTGGGTATACATTATTCCCGGCTTGATCGGGGTGTTCAACATGATCGTCATTCGTACCTACATTCAGGGACTGTCGGAGGGATTGATTGAATCCGCGAAGATGGATGGAGCCGGAGATTTTCGGATTTTCATGCGTATCGTGCTTCCCTTATCCAAGCCGGTTCTGGCTACGGTCGCACTGTTTATTGCTGTAGGTCAGTGGAACTCCTGGTTTGACTCCATGTTGTACACAGCGGGAAATCGGAATTTGACCACCTTGCAGTATGAGCTGATGAAATTGTTGTCCTCTGCGACCTCACAGGGGGGGACGGTCAACGTGGATTCATTCAAAAATGTAACCAACATGGTGACGCCTGTATCCATTCGGGCAGCCATCACGGTTGTGACGGCAATGCCGATCGTTTTACTGTATCCGTTCTTGCAAAAATACTTTGTGACTGGACTAACCATTGGAGGGGTAAAAGAATGAAAAATGTAAATCAAAGCGAACAATGCACGTTTAACAATCCGATTATGCCCGGGTTTTATCCAGATCCGTCCGTATGCCGGGTGGGTGAAGATTTTTATCTGGTGACATCCACATTTGCCTATTTTCCTGGCGTTCCGATCTTTCAGAGCCGTGATCTAGTGAATTGGAAACAGATTGGCAATGTGCTGGACCGCCCTTCGCAATTAAATCTTCAGGGAGCAGGCCATTCACAGGGGATATTCGCTCCAACGCTCCGGTATCATGAAGGCACCTTCTATATGATTACAACTAATGTATCACATGGCGGCAATTTTGTTGTAACCGCTACCGACCCGGCTGGGCCATGGTCTGATCCTTATTTTATTGAAGGCGCAGAAGGCATAGACCCTACAATTTTCTTCGATGATGGCAAAGCGTATTACCTTGGTACACGTCCTTGCTCGGAGGGAGTTCGTTACAATGGGAACTGGGAAGTTTGGCTGAGAGAGCTTGATCTGGGCAGTATGAAGCTGGTGGGAGATAGTTACGTTCTGTGGCGCGGAGCGATGGTGGATGTCATCTGGCCGGAAGGCCCGCATCTGTATAAGATCGATGAATATTACTATTTATTGATTGCAGAGGGAGGCACAGGTCCCAACCATGCCGTGACCATTGCTCGTAGCAAAAGTTTGACCGAAGGATACGTCGGGAATCCGAATAATCCAATCATTACACATCGCCATTTGGGTAAGCGTTACCCTGTTGTTAATGTCGGACATGCCGACTTGGTGCAGGCTGCGAACGGTCAATGGTTCATGGTCATGCTTGCTTCGCGTCCATATGGGGGGAGTTATAGCAATCTGGGGCGGGAGACGTTCCTTGCTTCTGTCGTTTGGGAGGACGGATGGCCTGTTGTCAATGAGGGCCGCGGAATCCTGGAGGAGCAGGGCACGTTGGATTTGAAGCCTGTTCCGGTAGAGCCGCAACTGCGTTTTGACCATTTTGACAGTGATAAACTGGGCTTGCAATGGATGTTCCTGCGCAATCCTCAGGAGGATCTCTATTCATTAACCGAACGAAAAGGATACTTGCGACTGAAGCTGAAACCGCAAACATTGAAGGAAAAAGAAAATTCCAGCTTTGTATGTCTACGTCAAAGGCATATGGATTATGTCGCAGCTACAGCGATGGAATTTGTGCCCGGGAATGCCAACGAAACGGCTGGTCTTGTCGTCATTCAGAACGATCTGTATCACGTACGGATTGAGCGTGCTCTGGCGGATAAACAGCAGGTGCTACGTGTGGTGACCGTTATAGATGGTCAGGATACCCACATTGCGCAAATCGCACTGGAGGGTGATGTATCGCGGGTGTATATCAAACTGGCCGCAACAGGTCAGCAACTAAACTTCTATTACAGCACAGATGGAAGTCAGTATCATCTGGTGGCGGAACAGGTGGATACAAGCAGCTTGAGCACCGAAGTAGCCGGCGGCTTTGTTGGCTGTTGTATCGGAATGTTTAGCAGCAGCAACGGTACTTCTTCCGATCAGGTAGCGGACTTTGACTGGTTTGAATATGGTTCATATAAATAATATTTAGATGACAGAATAACAGCAAGAAAGCTCAATCCGGTGGCGCTAGTCCAGGGATTGAGCTTTTTTTTGTTCTTTTTGCCAAAGGAGTATGGGGGAGGCGTTACAGTTTATTGTCCAGCTTCATGTGCTGAGTTTTTTATGATGTTAACCATTTTACGCTGAGCATCCCTGGCTTCCGGAATCGGATAGAGGACAAAGACATGGTTCATTTTGGGGTAAACGTACGTTTGGTGATCGATTCTTTGATCCGTCAGCAGCTTGTCGAGCTTCATATTATCAGGAAACAAGCCCTCGTGAGTCCCGATAAAGATGCTGATTTTGCCCAAACCGGCGAAATCTCCGTAGATTGGACTGATTAACGGATCGTTCAATGGTTTGTCAGCTGCCCAGATCCGCCGGATGACATCATACCCTTCGACAGCGAGCATAGGGTCGCGGGTCTCGTAATCAAATATGACCGGATTGTCCAGCACCATATCCACACAAGGCGATAACAAGATGATATCTTTGGGCTGCGGGAGATCATGCATCTTCAGATAATGGGCCAAGGCCAAGGATATGTTCCCGCCTGCGGAATCCCCCATAATGGTGAGTTGTGCCGGGTCGTCCACGGAGGCAAGCAGATCCCGGTATAGATTGAGCAGTTTAGGATATGTGTGCTGATAATTAAAATGAGGAACCTTTGGATAGATGGGAGCAACAACTTTGGCATCCAGAGCCTGAGCCATGCGGTCCATGAATTTCCAGTGTAATGATAGCGGCTGGTGTGTATGCGCCCCGCCATGAATGTAGAGAATGACCCTCTGTTCACGGGAATGCTGATCGTTTAATATGAATACCTGCATGTCTTCATGGGAACGCTCTTTGATGGAAGATGACAGTTTTGTTTTACCCAAGGTATAAGGTTTAATGTTTTCCAGGCCCATATGATCCAGGTGTTTGCGGGTAAGCTCGCGTGTTGAAAAAAATTTCTTGGTATCTAACGTTCCGATATATTTCTCGAATAGAAAGCTCGTCACCGAACGTTTATGATTATGGATATACATGTTCATTGAGGAATCACCCTTCCTGATGGAGATCAGATATACAATCTGTGAAGACTATAAATAAAGTATAAAGGTTGAAGTGTACTTCAAGGTCAATCTTAATTTTTCCATCAAACCGTTATGGTTAGAGTAAAGCATGGTACCCGTTCTATGTTATGATATTTGCATCTTCAAAAGTTCGATTGAAGGGGCATAGCGTATGAATCAGAGCATACAACAGTTTAAAGCGGATTTTTTCAAAGCGTTGGCACACCCGATGCGGATTCAGATTCTGGAGCTGCTGAGTGAAGGAGCCAAGAACGTGAATGAACTGCAAAGCATTCTGGGATCGGAAGGCTCTGCCGTTTCACAGCAACTGGCTGTATTGCGCAGCAAAAACGTTGTCCACGGAATCAAAGAAGGGACAACCGTCACCTATTCGCTGCGTGATCCGCTGATTAAGGACCTGTTGGCAGTCACCAAACAGATTTTTGACAATCACCTGGTTGATGCCATTTCCATGCTGGAAGATATTCGTAAAGAGTCCTGACACAATAAACAAGAGCAACTGGGTGTAATCTCCGGAGGTTCTTGTTTTTTTGTGTTAGGTTCCTGCTGGGATTGTGCGTAATCCGATTGACAGGACGTATGCAGGGGAGTAGTCTTTTAAATATATTCAAATATTCAAATATATGAAGAAAAGAAGGTTTTGGTACATGAAATGGATGGGGAGATATGCAGGGTACAATGCTGCCGCTTTTCGCAAGGATCTGTTATCAGGACTGATTGTAGGTATCATTGCGATTCCACTCGGTATGGCGTTTGCCATCGCTTCCGGGGTCAAACCGGAGTATGGATTATATACCACAGTAATCGCAGGGATTCTCATTTCCTTGCTGGGTGGGTCCAAGTTCCAGATTGGCGGGCCAACGGGGGCATTCATTCCGATCCTATTTGCCATTGTGATGCAGTATGGATATGAGAATCTGCTGATCGCCGGAATGATGGCCGGTTTGATGCTTGTACTAATGGGCGTATTCAAGCTCGGGGCATTAATTAAGTTTATTCCAAAGCCGGTGACTATCGGTTTTACGGCAGGGATCGCCGTCATTATTTTTAGCGGACAAATTACTAACTTTCTGGGACTTCGAGGCATCGAGAAACACGAGGATTTCTGGTCCAATATGAAAGAAATCGGGATGCATATCTCGACGATTAATATATACAGTGTGCTTACAGCTGGAATCTGTCTGGCTGTTCTTCTGCTTGTGCCCAGGTTTGCACCAAAGGTACCTGCATCACTGGTAGGGCTGGTTCTTTCGACGGTAGTCGCGGCGTTCTTTTTTGAAGGGCAGGTGGCTACAATTGGTTCGTCCTTTGGCGCTATACCTAACTCCTTGCCTCAGTTTCATGTGCCTGAGATCACTTGGGAGCGTATCGTGAACTTGCTGCAACCCGCTTTTGTCATCGCCATGCTGGGTGGAATTGAATCGCTGCTATCCGCAGTTGTTGCTGATGGCATGACCGGAAGTCGGCATAACAGCAATCGAGAGTTGATTGGGCAGGGGATTGCTAATATGGTGACGCCGTTGTTTGGTGGTATTCCTGCAACAGGAGCGATTGCACGCACAGCAACAAATATCAAATCCGGCGCAGTATCGCCATGGTCTGGTGTGATTCACGGTGTAGTGGTTTTGCTGGTACTTGTTCTCTTTGCGCCATATGCATCCCACATTCCTCTTGCCAGTATGGCTCCCGTTCTCATGTTGGTTGCCTGGAATATGAGTGAACGAAGATCCTTCATACATGTCATGAAAACCAAAACGAGTGATTCGCTCGTTCTGCTTATTACCTTTTTGCTGACCGTATTTACTAGTTTAACAACGGCTGTAGAGGTTGGGTTGATTCTTGCTGTCCTTTTATTCGTTAAACGGATGAGTGAGATGTTGAAGGTTGCCAAAGTACTGCCCGATCCCGATCATAAACATGAGAAAGTCATGGCCCACATGGTTCGGGAAGGACATGACTGTCCGCAAATAAGCCTCTATACAATTGAAGGGCCACTTTTTTTCGGCGCAGCGGATATGTTCGAGAAGTCGGTCATGGATTCGATTCATCGTCGACCAGGTACTCTGCTGTTGCGCATGGGCAAGGTGCCTTTTATGGATACGACAGGTGAATCCAATCTGGCCCGTGTTGTCAAACATATGGAGAGATCCGGGGGCAGGGTTTTACTTTCAGGCACTCAGGCGCAACCTCTGGAGATGCTGAAGAGAACAGGTTTGATTGAACGGATTGGTTCGGATCATATGTTTGAGCACACGGGTGAAGCCATCAATTATGCATTAGTACATCTGGATGTTCAGAAATGCAGGGGGTGCAAACATTTTGCCTTTCGTGAATGTGCTGCATTGTCGAGCGCTGGCAACGCCCCAGAGTGTAATAGCCTGTTGAAACCTGGAAAGCGAGTCAATGTAAATAGCCCTATCTAACCTGCTGATGAGAGAAGGAACTATAGGAGTCCAAAAAGTATTACTCATTAAAATATATATTCTGGAAAATAAATGAAAAATATACTATGTTATAGGTTGATAGGTGAAAGGATTACCTCGTTCATCAGATGAGAAATAATCATATTAAACCGAAGGAGCAACCATATGTCCAATCAACCGACTGCTTTACGTTCAGTGCTTAACCCCAGGTACCTGGAGTCTGCATTGAGGAATCACTATGACATTGGAACATGGGAAGAATGTTTGTTTTGGCTTAGAGGATTAAATGATACCTACCGGGTTCGTACTTCCAGCGGCATGTACATTCTCCGTATCTACCGCACTGAAATTACGGAGGCAGATGTTCAGTATGAGCTTTCGTTATTGTCTCAACTGAAGAACGTTCTAGGTTCTGCGGAACATACCGACATTGGAGAATACATCGAGAAGAAAGATCATACAGGATATACGATGTTGGAGGCTGCGGAAGGCAAGCGGGTTGCTGTAATGTTTCGGTATATTGAGGGTACGGAGAACAACCTGGAAGATGAGGAGTCTTGTTACGCTTTTGGTCAATCTGCCGCTGAATTGCATGAGGCTATGGATCAGGTGAACATGGAGCTGCCACGATATGAGCTGGATCTGAAGTTACTTATTGACGAACCCCTTGAGCGAATTATCCACTATATCGGTGAGAACAATGAAGCAGCAGCATTTCTCCATACGTTTGCCACAACGTTAAAAGAACGCATCGTTGCCGCTTCCAGACAAGACCTGGACTTTGGTCTGTGCCATGGCGATATTCATGGGAATAACAATGTGTTTCAACAGGAACATCAGTTCATCCATTATGACTTCGAGTGGGCAGCCAAAGGCTGGCGTGCTTACGATTTAGCTCAAGTGAAAGTTCGAAAAAGGCAGTCTGATGAGCGAAAAGCAGTATTATGGGATGCGTTAATGGCAGGTTATCGTTCAGTCAGAAGCTTCTCTGCCGAAGATGAGCAGGCGGTTGATCTATTTATTGTTGCTCGCCGATTCTGGGTGATGGGATTAGATGTTGCTTTTATTGAGAGTGATATGGGTGCGCTGGACTATGGTTCGGATTGGCTGGATAGTTTCGTGGAAGAGTTCCGGGATACGGGGATTATATCCTAGCAAATGATGAACATTATTTTAGGTGTAGGTTTGAATGTTTTAAGACCCTTCCGAGTCAACTTGAACTCGGGAGGGTCTTTTTCATCTTATATTGAAGGTAAGGGTCACTTGTTAGTTGGATGATGATGAAGAAGCGGCAGCAGCCGATGCTGTGGCAGCTGCGGCCATGGCGGCCTGCTGGGCAATAATAATGTTTGTGATACTGGTTGAAATTGCTGTCGTAAGCACACCGTTGCGCAGATTCTCCACATGTTGAATGGCTACCAGAGCAGACGAGAACAGGAGCAACTCCTGTTTGTCGATTGACCAGGCACCGAAGCCTTTTTGAGTCCGTAACCAGTCATTTGTTTCCGCGACTTCATCCACTAAAGAGTCTCTGTCCGAGGGCAACAGGGAGAGTATCCCGAGAGATGGTAACGTATACGTTTTGTCCATTCGAAGATCCCTTTTGCGAAAAGCTTCATTTAAGGCAATCACACGAGCACCTGCATCCGGGATATCCTCTCCAAGAACCAGGACCTGTGTTAATGCCTGCACACTGTTTCTGGAAGAGAACTCCGGTTTTAATTCGCCATAAAGTTGTTCCATACGTGCCACACCGGTATCTACTTCGAGATCGGAAAGGGCTAACATGGCAGCGAAAATGTAGTCATCCTGTCCAGTGAGGAAACGATGCTCTGCTTTCATGCCGTCATAAAATGATTTGGCCCGCTCCACCGTAGGTTGAAACTGGTCAGGTGATGTCTGAGTAGCGATCTGATAGGCAGCAATAACCAGATAATCAGAGTTGCGGAATTTGATCTCTTTCATCAAGTCATAGACATGCAAGGTGTCTGCCAGTCTCGTCTCTTCATCCGTTGTAAGGGAGAGCATGGCAGCAATGCTAACGGCCGAATTACCTCTAAAAGCAGAGAAGAGTTTTGTGTTTTGCTTAATCAACTCATGGCTTTGACGAATGGCTTCCCCATCCGCTGTTTTATTCTCCGCTGCATAGAGCAGGGCAGCCAGACGGTGCATCATCGCATGTTGCCATTTGAACGATTTCTTGATGATCTGGGTGTTGGAAACAAATAATTCAACTCGTTCTGCATGATGCTGCTGCATAGGCACACCTCCATATTCACTGTTATTCTACAATACCGTTCCAGCTTCCTTCATTCCGTCGGTGTAAACAGATTAGATGATTAGGAATATCAAATGAATTAAAGCGATTATTCCCATAGGGTAGATCAATGATCTGGAGAACCCGTTTTTAAATTCATTACGAGGATGTTTTTCGAAAAAGAAGTGTAATACGGTATGTATGATGAAAAAAATATCCAGCACCCAAAATGTAATGGTCTGATATGAGCTAAAAAGAAGAGAGAGAATGATGGTATACATTGGCAGGTGAATCCAAGTGAAATACCTATAGGCCTTATCATCTTCCATATCTTTTAACACCATGAACAATTTCCACTCGGACCGCCGGATGGCATCCATTTCGTGAAGCAGAAAGAGAGACAGGTTAAACAAAAATAAAACCAGTAAAAAGTCAGGCATGTAAAGTCTCCTTTTCCTATTCAATCTGCTCCTATCTTACTAAAGGTCATTTGATTTGGCAAAATATGAAAAAGAGGTTCACGCTCCGTTCATACGTGCTTGATATGCTCTCGAAAGAAAGCGTAAGGAACAGGTATTAAAAAATATGCGGAGTGGTGGGGGAAAGTCATGTCATCGTTGATAAGAAAGATTTTTGGGAAAATGATTTTACTGGTGTTATTGTTCGGCATGATATTAGGGGCAACTGGATTAGGGACCATGCCACTATCGGCAGCAGTATCCAATCCGGGATTAAATTCGGGTAAATTGGAGCAAGAAGTCGTAGCTAATCTGGAGGATACTGATCAGTTAACGGCATTCATGGATGGGATGATGGATGTGCAAATGCGATCTTTACAGATTCCAGGCGCAGTCATTTCGATTGTGAAGGATGGGAAGATCCTGCTCTCCAAAGGGTACGGACATTCGAACATCGAAGAAAATAAACCCGTTGATCCCCAAACCAGCTTATTTCGAATTGCTTCAACAACAAAGCTGTTCACATGGACCGCCGTGATGCAATTGGTTGAGGCGGGCAAGCTTGATCTTGATACAGACGTCAACACTTATCTGAAAACGGTGCAAATACCGAAAACCTATGAGGAACCGATTACGTTGCGCCATCTCATGACCCATACCGCAGGGTTCGAGGAAGGCGGTGTAGGTTACCAGATCACTACCAATCCGGGGAAACTTCCCGTCTCTATTGCTGAAACGATGGCAAAACATATGCCTGCAAGGGTTAAGCCACCAGGCGAGATGCTGTCGTATTCCAATTATGGCGCCTCACTCGCGGGACTTATCGTCGAAGAAGTGAGCGGTGTTGCCTACAATGACTATATACAGAAAAATATATTTGATCCGCTGGGCATGAATTATGCTACGGTAGAGGAGCCTGTTCCAGCGTCTCTGGAACCTTATGCCGCCCTTGGATACACCCGAGCTAACGGCGAGTTTGTAACCAAACGGCCAACGTATGAGGGCGGATTCCGTCCTGCGGGATCAGGGAGCGTCTCGGCCAACGATATGGCACATTTTATGATTGCTCATCTTCAAGACGGGCGATATGAAGATAAACAAATGCTCAAGCCGGAAACTGCCAAGCTCATGCATTCTCCGGCATTCCAGTTTGATGAACGTTTACCTGCCATGGATCTGGGCTTTTACGAGTTGAATATGAATGGACTGCGTGTGATCTCTCATGGAGGGGCCGATGAGCTGTTTAATACAGCGCTTTATCTTGTACCGGACAAAAAAGTGGGCATCTTTGTTTCCTATAGTGGAGGGGAAGGCGGGACGGCAGCAGAAGGGTTGGTGCAAGCCTTTTTTGACCGATATTATCCTGTACATGCAATTGAGCGGCCTAATGAGACTTCTATCGAATTAGGGGAGTCCTTGGAAAAATATGCAGGCTCCTATCAATTTACTCGTCGTAATCACACCAAAATTGATAAGTTTTTCAGTTTTCTGACTCAAATCAATATTGAGGTTTCGGATAACCGACTGTTTATTGGAAATGGTGCAGATCAGCAAGTATATATTCCGATTGGCGTGAATTTATTCCAGGAGGTTGGTGGGACACATCAGATGGGGTTCCGCACAGATGCAGAGGGCAAGGTCACGTATCTATTTCTGGATATGTTAAACCCAATGCCGCTGGAACCTGCACCGTTAGTCAACCAATCGAAGTTCTGGCTCCTCTTGCTCGGCATTTCGGTTGTTCTGTTCATCACTGTATTGCATGGATTTGTTTATCGCAGACGCGAAATCAGAGCGATGCCAAAAGCGCAGAAATGGGCAGTCCGGCTGTCGGCTATGACGTCTATATGGGGATTGTTGACGTTGGGCGCAACGCTTCTGGTGTTGAATATGGATCTGATTGATCGGCTTAGCTATATTCCACTATCCTTACGTCTCTATCTGTTCATGCCGGTTATCCTTGTTGGGTTGACTGCGTCCATATTCATGATGAGCGTACTGGCCTGGAAGAATCAATATTGGACGTTGCTGAAGCGTGTGCACTATACGCTCGTCATGGCAGCAGCAGTGATCATGAGTTTATTTTTCTATCATTGGAACCTGCTGGGGTGGCATTTTGGTTGAAAACCTGCGCCCAGATAGGAAGAACAGATGGATATCGGAGGCATACATTTCATATGACCAAAATCCTAGTTGTGGATGACGATGTGCATATTCGTGAGCTGATTACCTTGTTTTTGCGCAATGAAGGATTCGAGATTGTGGTAGCCAAAGACGGAGCAGAAGCACTGGAGATTGTGGAGAAATCCCAAATTGATCTGGTGATCCTGGATATTATGATGCCGCGATTGGATGGTTGGGAATTATGCAGGGAAATCCGGCGTATGGATCTGAATATGCCATTGCTAATGGTCACGGTAAAAGGGGAATCGGCCCAGAAAGTGAAGGGATTTCAGCTGGGAACAGATGATTATTTAACAAAACCCTTCGATCCACTAGAGCTTGTGATGCGAGTAAAAGCTTTGCTAAAACGTTACCTGATTGTCTCCTCCCAGACCATTCAACTAGGGGGCATTATGCTTAACCGACGCAGTTTTCAAGTGATACGTGGAGAAGAAACAATCCATTTGCCTTTAAAAGAGTTTGAGTTGCTGTTCATGCTGGCGAACCAGCCTGGGCAGATTTTTACCCGGGAACAGTTAATCATCAAGATCTGGGGCAGTGACTACGAAGGGGATGACCGGACAGTTGACGTTCACATTAAGCGACTACGTGAAAAATTCGCTGGGGATGCACACCATTTTCAGATTGAAACGGCTCGCAGTCTGGGCTACCGGTTAGTCATCACATGATCAAAACCTTATATGTTCGTATTATTTGCACATTTCTGGTTGTCATTGTTTTCAGCTTGCTAACCTCTTTTTTCATGGGAATCTTCCTCTTCAAAAAAGAAGTAAATCATATCGGTCAGAATGATATGATTTCTGTAGGGGAGGAACTGATCGGTCTATATGAGCAGATGCAACCTGAGGACAGGGATGCTTTCATCAAAAGTATGGTGAAAGTGTCCACCTACCCCATACATCTATATGACGTTTCGGGTAACGTAACCTATTATGACCTAGACCATACAGAGACCGTTGAAATTGCACCAGAAGCGGTTCAAATGGTGTTGCAGGGTCAGGTCTATCGTTCTCCCGGAGAAGTGGAGCAGACGTTCATCGGTCTTCCTTTTCCATACAAAGGGGTACCACAAGCCATGTTTATGCAGTATTCTCCGCAGAACGAAAATATCATTAATCGGATGATTTTGCTGGTGTTATTGCTTGCACTGTTGATCGGAAGTTTTTGTATCCTTATTGCTGCAAGGTATTTGGTGAAGCCGATTCAGGTGTTGACGCGGGCAACCAAACGACTGGCGAAGGGCGATTTTAATGTGGAAATCCAAACAAAGCGCGTGGACGAAATGGGAGCATTGACGCAGAGTTTTAATGAAATGGCGAGTGAGCTTAAACAGCTGGAACAGATGAGACAGGATTTTGTTTCAAATGTATCTCACGAGATTCAAACGCCGCTGACCTCTATTTCCGGTTTTGCTATGGCGTTGAAAAACAGCAGCCTGGTCGCTGAGGCCGATCGTAACTATTACCTCGATATCATTATTACGGAGAGTGGACGACTATCCAGACTAAGTGATAATCTGCTGGAGCTTGCGTCTCTGGATTCCGATCATCATCCGTTCGAGACAACCACCTATAATCTTGATGAGCAAATCAGACAAGTGGTGGTGACTTGCGAGCCTCAATGGTCAGCCAAAGGCATTCCAGTTCATTTAGAATTGGCAGACGGTATCAAAATAAGGGCAGATCAGGACCAGCTTAACCAAGTGTGGATGAATTTACTAGGCAACAGTATTAAGTTTACTCCCATGGGCGGCCGTATCGAAATACGCACGAGCCAGTCTGTGGATGGAATTTTGTTCACGATAACCGATTCGGGCATTGGAATAACGCCGGAGCAACTGAGTTATGTTTTCGAGCGGTTTTATAAAACAGACCTGTCACGCGATCGTAGCATCAGTGGTAACGGTCTGGGCCTCGCCATCGTCAAAAAAATCGTGATGCTTCACCACGGAACTGTCGAAATGAAAAGTCAGGTGGGCGTGGGGACAACGGTGATGGTTTACCTGCCTTACGGATGATTTCACAGAAAATGTCGGATGCCGGGCAACTTATCTAAGAATCAGGATAATTCTGGTTGTGGATGGTTCCCGATCAGCAATCAGCATTATTATTGTGTATCTGATTCTTGTCATTATCGGTATGCCGTTTAACCCGGATACGCGCTTGCCTCTGGTTGTTGGAGCTACGTTTATGGTTATCGTGGTGGCTCGATATTTCGCATTTGGCATAGGGAAACGACAACGGGTAGACGGCGGCGACGATCGCTAGTCTAATATTCAAAAATCAACTTATAGCGTAATATCATACATGCATTCCTTGAAACCATTGGAGAACCTGAGGGTGATTCAGCGTCATTCAGGGAGTGCATTTTTTTATCCGCAAAAATCATGCTTGAATCTCCTGTAACTGGAGGTTTTAAGATTGGAGGCAGACAAGGGGGCATACATCTTATGAAAACAGTAGAATGGATTTATCTTATTTTCAACCTGCTTATATTCGTGGGGGTAATCGGGATCGGGAGACAGAGTCAACATTTTCGGAAAATGGTATGGGGTGGATTCGCCATATCAGGTGTGCTGTTGATCATCCATGGTATAGTCGAGGGATTTCGTTGGCCGATGATTCCGGCGTATCTGCTCACGTTGGTTCCACTGGTTGTGTTATTTACAAAGGCAAGACGCCAGCAACAGTCAGGTGTAACCTCGCTGAATAGTAAACGTTCGGAGGTATCCACTTCCACATCACCTGTGGCGGGCAAATTCGGGCGTGTTCGAATCATTGCAACGTCTCTTCTGGTGCTGGTATACGCTATTGTGAGCATTGGCTTGCCACTACTGTTCCCGGTATTTTCGTTTGCCAAGCCAGCAGGTCCTTATGGAATCGGAACGGTATCCTACGATTGGACAGATAACAGCCGTGACGAACTTCTGACGAGTAACGCCGGAGAGAAACGGGAGCTGATGGTGCAGATCTGGTACCCAACGAATCCAGACGCAGAGGGCGCAACAGCTCCTTATGTTAATAAGCCGGAGATCTACGGGACAGCCTTCAATGAAGTGCTGAAACTGCCAAAGCTTTTATTTTCCAGTCTGAGTCAGGTTAAAACACATGCGATACAGGAAGCTCAGTTGTCTGATGCCGAAGCCAAGTATCCGGTTGTTCTCTTCTCTCATGGTCTGCATGGGTATGAAAATCAGAATACGTTCCAGGTCGAGCAGCTGGTGAGTCAAGGATACATCGTTGTGGGCATTAATCACACGTATAGCAGTCTGGTGTCCATATTCTCGGATGGACGTGTGGCGCAATTCGAATCCGAAGGGAAAGAAGGCTTTGAACAGCTGCAATTCAGTTACATGGACAAGTTGAATGAGACATGGGTGAAGGATGCACAGTTTGTACTGGATGAGGTAGAGAAGTTGGCTAAGGGGGACCCAAGTGGGCGATTTACCGGACATATGGATCTGGACAACATCGGCATGTTTGGGCATTCATTTGGCGGAGCAACGACAGTACAGATGTTAATGGATGATCCGCGTGTGAGAGCAGGCATGAATATGGACGGTGTATTGTTTGGCGAGAAACGTATCCCTGCGGAAGGCGTGGGCAAGCCGTTCCTGATGATGAGTGCAGACTCAACCGTTGCAGGTACAAGTGTGATGAGTGACGAGGAAATTGCTGCGATGGGCACGACCCGTCCGGAAGCCGAGAAATATTATGAGGAAGTGTACGCTCGGTATGAGCCGGTAACCGCAGGAGGGAACTACTGGATGGAGCTGACCAACACCAAACATCTGAGTTTCTCCGATCTCTACCTGATCTCTCCACTGCTCGAATGGACGCAAGGTGTAGATGCGCGGGCGACGCAACAGTTGGTGAACGATACAACGATTGATTTCTTCAACCACTACTTGAAAGGGCAATCGCTTCATTTGGACACGGAAGTGGGAGAACATGAATCCTATTCGTTGAAAAAAGGCTAAACGTAAAAATGGAAGGAGACTGAAGTTCAGTCTTCTTCCATTTGTTTTAATCGTAACCGCATGCCCTCCTGCAACAGGTTAATGCCATCTACAATCTGGCTCCATTCGGGATTCATCACCTTGCACAGTTTGTTAAAACGCAGAATGCGATCGGTCACAGAGTCCAGCATATATCGGGCCTGTTTACTGAAAAATACTTCGGGTGTTTCGGCATGCTCGACACTTGCATACATCAACACAAAGTCCCACACCATGCTTTGCACAGCAGGGCTACCGATGGCCCAACGTTTGTCCAGCGCTTCGGCAGTGCGAATGCGAATTGCTTCCATTTTCTTCACCCAGACATCCGCTTCGACTTGTGGCTGATTCGCCATAATGAAGAATGGAACCTCCAACTGAGCCAGATCGGCCCAATAGGCCGGATCATTGATCAGTTCCTGAATTTCCTTCCAGGCCAGTGTTTGCTGAGCCGTCAGTTTGGTATCTTTCATCATGTATTTGTCGAAAAAGTGCAGGAACGACACTCTCCAATCCTGCGGAATGCTGTCCAGCAGATGGGATTCATCCACCTTGGCAGCAACGAATTGTTTTCGCTTACTCGCATTCGCCGTCAGAGATTCTACCAGACTGGAGATATAAGTGAGAGACTGTTCCGAGCGCAGTGAAGTTTCTTCTTCATGCTGCCTCGCTTGGTGTAAAACAGAGAGCATGGAATTCATCGTGCCGATCTGGGTTTCCAAGGCTTCAATCTGCAGATCCAATGCCTGTGATACCGCGAGTTCACCAGACATGAGCTTTCGAATATCCGGTATGCTGAAATTCAGATAACGTAGTGTTGTAATGAGTTCGAGTTGCCACAGGTCTTGCGTTGTATAGAGTCGATGCCCACCTTCCGTATGACTGGAGGGCTGTAACAGTTCAATCTCATCGTAATAACGGATCGTTTTCACCGTGGAACCGATCAGTTTGGCTGCTTCACCGATGGAATAGGGTTCTTTATTTGAGTTCAACGAGATCACCTCATGATTCATTATACAACCTCCAGTCACTGGAGATTCAATACCGGAATAGTTGCCAAGGAAATGTAGCAGGTCCAGTTTAAATTCCACCCATCTCGGTTACAAAGGAAAGAGTGCAACTTTTACGCAAACAACTTCTGATAATAAATTTAATATTTACATGATAACGAAGAGCACAGAAATAATCTGAAGAAACGGAGTGCTCGCCTAAAAGCTTTCTGAAAGAAAGCTACATCGGAAGCATACGCTATCACCGGATTTTCACCTTATATAAGGGAGAGAAAAAAATCTGGGGATAACAGCGATCGGAAGGTTATTCTGTGATCGTAGTGATCAATGTAAATAACCAAGGAGGAAATTGAACATGGCTAATCAAGACCAGCACACCATGCAAGATCCAACGACCCAATATCCGAAGGCTACACCGGAGTGGAAACAGCAGCAGGATGAGCCGGGGCTCCAGCGTGAGATGACCCCTGTTCCCGATGCGGGTGAGAAAAGTTATAAAGGCAGCGGACGATTAACGGGACGCAAAGCAGTTGTGACCGGAGCCGACAGCGGAATTGGTCGGGCGGCAGCAATTGCGTTTGCCCGTGAAGGTGCAGATGTTGTTCTGGCTTATCTGCCGGAAGAGGAAGCGGATGCGCAGGAAGTTGTGAAGCTGATTGAGGAAGCCGGTCGCAAAGCAATTACGATGCCAGGTGACCTGAAGGATGAGAAATACTGTGAAGAACTTATTGAGTCTGCGGTAAAAGAGCTTGGCGGGATTGATATCCTAGCTAACGTGGCAGGTAAACAGCAGTTTGTGGAGCAGATTGCGGATCTGACTACCGAGCAATTCGATGCAACGTTCAAAACAAATGTGTATTCCATGTTCTGGCTCTGCAAAGCAGCTGTGAAACACATGAAGCCGGGCAGCTCCATTATCAACACATCATCGATTCAGGCGTACAAACCTTCGCCAATCCTGCTGGATTATGCGACAACGAAGGCATCCATTAACACGTTCAGCAAAGCGCTGGCACAACAGGTGGGTAGCAAAGGGATCCGTGTCAATGTTGTTGCACCAGGACCGGTATGGACACCGCTCCAGGTCGTGGGTGGACAACCAGTCGAGAAGCTGGCTGATTTCGGCTCCAATACACCGCTAGGTCGGGCAGGACAACCTGCCGAGATGGCTCCGGCATTTGTGTTCCTGGCAAGCCAGGAATCCAGCTATGTGAGTGGCGAGACATTGAATGCAAATGGCGGTACGGTTAGTCCTTAAATATCTTAGGTAATCCGATCATTGTATAAGAGGATACGGTCTCCATATTGGGGGGCGGTATCCTCTTTTTTGTCATTAAGATGAGAGAAATAAAATATTTTTATATATGAAAGCGTTCTTATATAAAATAGGAAAGGTACATGGTAATATATTCAAGAACATGTTCTTCGCTCCCAGCTCTGAGAGTGCGTTGCTTATACAATGAATCTGTTCAGATCAATATACTATGCCTAGGAATCGAAGGAGGAATTCTGTAATGGCCAAGAATGTACTTAAACTAGGTGACCCTGTCATAAGCACGTACACATCGTATGGGACATTAACATCCGTTATGAACGAAGATTTATGGCCATGGATTTTCAATAACTTTATACAAATCAGGTATGCACATGGATGGGGAATTTTTTCGTTTGATTCTCATCAGTTTCTGCTAAGTACCTGTCCGGGAATTTCCTTTTACAACCTGCCACAAGAAATTGTGATTAGCAAATGGGGAACATCAATTAAGCAAGTGATTACAGAAGCGATAGATATGGGATATTATCTATATATTTATGCAGATAGATACTACATTGCGTGTACAGACTATTATCAGAAAGAACATCTTATGCATGAATTGTTGGTGTACGGGTATGACCTGGATCAAAATTTGATATACATTGCTGATAATCTAGATGATGGTAAATTCATACAAACCGCATGCAGTCTGGATGAACTTGAGAAAGGCTACTGGGCCATGTCTAACGAATACAGTTTTTGGACAGAAGTGAGATTTCTTAAGCCTATCCAGAATATCAATTATGCAATTCATGTGGAGCAAATGATAACGGCGATGGAAAACTATCTTAATTCAAGCGAGACATATGACTTAGTGAGAGATCAGAAATACGATTTTGGAATGAAAGCCATTCAACGTATCTTTACCGACATTGAGCAGGCAGCCCTAGTTGGAGAAGCGTTGGATTCACGAGTCTTTCATCTCTTGTATGAACATAAGCTATTAATGGAGTTACGTTTATCTTACTTAATGGAGAAATCAATCATTGAACGAGATGCAACCTTCATGGAATTAAGCACTATTCTGAAACAGGACTACTTTAAATTGAGAAATATAGTTCTGAAATACAATATAACGCGTGATGCAAGTACACTTAGTAAAATAAGTGAGAGGCTGCAACAGAATCTCATGAAAGAAAAAGCATTTATTTCTTCTTTTATTACCAGATTGCAACAGGTTAAATCAATGGCTTGAAGTCATCTAATAATAGACAAAAAATCCCCTTTGCTTGTTAGAAAGCAAGGGGGATTCCTGTGTAACTAAGTTACTTCTGCTCTGGTTTCGGGTCCAGAATGGCATAACTGCCTAGCGTGGCTAATTGTGCTGTATTCAGAAGCGCTTCATCCACTGCAGCGAGGGCTTCACCGGCAGCTGTCATCAGCTCATCAGAGTCAACAGGTGAGGCGAAACGGAGAATGACCCGGTTCTCTCCTTTTTTGAGTTCACTCTCAGCCTTGGTTTTGTACTCATTAATGGACGCGACTTCGAGATCATTCTGCACATAATAATCATTGGCATCGCTCTCGCCATTAAACATCGTGAGCTCGGAATCAAGCCAATAATCTTGATCCGCTATCGTTTTCTGACTTGCAGCAGTCTCATCATTGGCATTGTACAGGAAATACGGGATGCCGGAGTTCGTCAGGTTGTTGGTGGCATCGACATGGAACCATTCGTTCCCGATTTTGACCTTGTTCCATGCATGTGGAACGCCGCTGGAAGCGCCCGTTACAACGATGCTTTCCAATCCCGAGAGATCGGAGAGCAATTTGTAAACGGAAGCATAGCTGGCACATACCCCAACTCCTTTGACCAGAATACCGTATGTGGTAAACGAGTCATTAAACTGTGGATCGACATTTTTGAAGTTGTTTTGCTCCGCATTTTCCAGCGCTGCATCATCATACTTCGCGTTATCGTTCAGATAATCGTAGATGGCTTTCCGTTTCTCGTCTTCGTTCATACCATTCTTGATAATGGAAGCCACCACTTCGTTTGCTTTGGCAATAATCTCATCTTGCTTCTTCTGGATTCCACTAGCCGATTCATTGTAATAAATGGAAAGGGTAAGTGTACCATAGTTGTATTCGAAACCTTCCACACCAAGAATCAATGGATTCTGGTACATCACTTTCAGAACAACATCCGAGAGTGTCGAGAAATTTTGAGCTTCGGGAAAAGCTTTTAACGAAATTTTATCTTGTGCCGCAATCATATTTTTGGCTAAAACTTCTTCCAATGCGGAATCTGCATTGATCATTGCATCACCTGTAGCAGGCTGAGGCACGGTTTCCTGATTACCTTGTTCTACATTTTGCTGTGTATTGGATTTCTGTTCATCTACCAGGTTGTCTTCTTCAGCTTCGGGAGCTGGAGCAGGTGCTTCATTGGAAGCTTCTTCAGAAGCCATATCTGAAGAATTATCAGAAGTATCATCGGAAGCCTCAGTAGATAGAGGATCAGTTGCATCTTCTGACGTTCCAGTATCGGTTGTAGACTCTGGAGTTGAAGTTTCCGAAGCCGGTGCTTCCTCTGTTTCCGTTGCAGACTCAGGTGCATCATGATTGTTGATGATCGTTGGCACATCAGGTGCAGGAACGTAAGGTGTGTCATTCTTTGGTTCCACCAGTCCGTTGCTGGAATCGGCTACGGTTTGCTGAGCAAGTCTGTCCAGGTCTGCTTGGGTCACATTTTCTACACGCACGTAACTTTTCAGAGCTGTTCCTTTAATATGAAAAGGAATATTCGTTTCATTGAACTCTGAAATTTCTACGCTTTTGGTATCATAGACAATGGTTTCACGAGCTAGAGAGCCGTCATTGTACTCAACTGTTGCTTTCTGAGGAAGTACATCTATATTCTTTAATTTCTCCCTATACAATTGTTCTTTCAGAGATGTTGGCAACTGGGAAGCAAGCGGAGCTGTAGGGACACCTCTGCTAAAATTGGATTCTTTGCCTCCGCCGATTGCAGTGACGTAATATTCTCCTCGTATACCATGGTTCTGAGTGGTAGTTATCATTTCATTATAAGTGCCTAGCCCGCCTTTTCCGTCTCTCAAAAAATCATTGAAAGACGTCTCTGTCGTTACCGCAATATCTAAAGGCAGACTATTACTGAACGCGTCCTCTGCGCCAGTTAGAGGTACATTTGTATCGAAGTTGGTTAGGTCAGAACGTTTATAAATTTTATATTCTGTGGCACCTTCAACCTTGTCCCAGACCAACTTGAACCGTCTATCTTTGTCAATTTCGTATCTTAGGTTAGGTACAGGTAACTCTGACTTCACTGTAAACGGAATAATGATGGGTTCATCGAGCAACGTCATGTTCTCTGCGTCAGGATCATAATTCAGACGAATGTAATAAATGGGGGCACCACCCCAAGAACTTTGGCCCCTGTTCATCATGGAATCTGAACTTAAAACGCCCCATCCAAGAGGTCTAATAGAAATACTATTGTCATGAATATCTGATAATAAAGGTACTTCACTTGCTTTGAGTGCTTTAATATCGGTATGTACGGATATGGTATCTCTCAGGGACCAATTAGATTTTCCTAAATCTGCTTTAAAATTGAACGTAAATTCTTCATCCTGAGCTACATTGTACATCGGCATGATCGCTTGTTCCGATTCAGAGCCGTATTTCTGTTTCAAACTTAAAATGGTAGAACCTTCTACTACTTCTTTAGGATTATTCTCGGACGGACTGCTCTCCTGTTCAGTACTCTGGCATCCAGCCAGTAACAGGGTGAGTGCAAACATAATGAAAAATAGACGTTTCATGATACACCACTTTCTTGTTTTTCTGAGTTGCTCTAATGCTACGTTTCTACACACCGAAAGATTATCAGATATGGTTAAAACCCTTACTCGAACCTCTTAACGGCCAAACCTCCTATTAATTTCCTAATATCCTTTGCTAGTTTATGGTCATATTGACGCATTGTCAAGGTAAGAGGGTAGGTTTTAAGTCCTGTAGAACAATAGAACAGTTGTAATTCCGTAGCGGGGGGACCATGTTAAAATACAAGAGTTACTACATATTTATATATAATAGAAGAATAATTGAGGAGGCTGGATTGGCGTATGACAGCAGAACAGATTGTCAGAACCTTTTTTGAAGAAGTCCGATCAGGCCGAAATCCTGATTATGCAAGCAGCGTGATGGCGGAACAAGTACTGGCTCATCAAGTAATATCCGAAGCTGAGGTCACGGTCACCCGAACACCTTCCGATTATACGGATCATGTGCGAGAGATGATTGAAGCATACGGGGAGTTTTCACTCGAAATTCTGGAGTTGCTGACGCAAGGTGATAAAGTCTATGTGCGCTGGAGACAAACAGGTACCCATATTGGCGAAGTGGACGGATACAGTCCAACCAACCTCCCGGTGATTGAAATTGCGAGTGCAGTATACCGAGTGGAAAACGAACAAATTGCAGAGTATTGGATACAGATCGACAGGATGGGCATCGAGAAACAATTGGAGCGTAATCAGAGCTGAGTTTCTCAGCTCTTTTTTAGTTTTCAGTTCTTTGTAAGCGTTCCCGTGTTATAATGAACAAAGTTGTATACAAGTTACCTAAAACGTTTTCTGTCTTTTGACTATTATCTGAAAGTGAGGTTCAGTGATGATTAAAGCAACGGAAGATAATCAATATGTTGAACTGACAAGCCCTACAAGTTTACCGAAGGCATCCGGATTCCTTTGGAATGAAAAGATGATGATTCATGTGAATTGCCGGGGGTACGCGGTGGCCCAATTCATGCAGCCCGAACCTGCTAAATACTCGTATGCGCCCAACCTGGAAGCGAAGACGTTTATGCAGCCGGAGCAGCCATATTATGCCCACCATCCGGGACGGTTTGTCTACATTAAAGATGAAGTAAGTGGCGAAATCTTCTCCGCTCCGTATGAACCGGTTCGTAAGCAAGCGGATAGCTATACGTTCGCTGTCGGCAAACACGATATTCATTGGAAAGTGATTCAGGACGACATTTGCATCGAAATGTCCCTGCGTCTGCCGAAGGAAGAGGTCATGGAGCTGTGGCGTGTGAAGGTAACCAATCTGTCTTCGAGAAAACGCAAGCTTAGTATCTACCCGTATTATACGGTTGGCTATATGTCATGGATGAACCAGTCCGGTTCATATGTGGAAGATTTGCAGGGCATTGTCTGCTCGGCGGTTACGCCGTATCAGAAATATCAGGATTATAGCAAAATCAAAAACTACAGCGACAAAACCTATCTGCTTGCAGATCACCAGCCGACCGCGTGGGAAGTGAATCATGAGAGCTTTGAAGGCGAAGGCGGACTTCATAATCCTTCTGCCCTTCAGTCGGAGACACTCGCTGGTGGAGATGCACGTTATGAGACACCAGTGGCCGTATTGCAATACAGAGTAGAGTTGGAAGCGGGAGCGGAGCAGGCATATCGATTTATTTTTGGCCCGGCTCATGATGAGACAGAGATTGAGGGCATTCGTCAGCATTATTTTGTGAAGCAGAATGAGGCAGGACAGGATGGTTTCACCGCAGCCGAGCAGGAATATGCTGAATATATTGCAGAAGGGCAAGGGAACATCCAGATTGAGACACCGGACAGCTGGTTAGATAATGTCGTGAATCACTGGTTGCCTCGCCAGATGTATTATCATGGCAAAACGAATCGTCTGACAACTGATCCGCAGACGCGGAATTATTTGCAGGACAACATGGGCATGAGTTACATTCAGCCGCAGATTGCGCGGGCTGCGTTCTTGACCGCTCTCTCTCAGCAGCATATAAGCGGCGCCATGCCAGATGGCATTATTTTGCACCCGGACGCAGAACTGAAATATATTAACCAGGTTCCTCATACCGATCACTGCATCTGGCTTCCGGTCTGTATGAAGACCTATTTGGATGAAACGAATGACTATAGCATTTTGGAGGAACAGGTTGCTTTTACAGACAGTGAACAGAAGGTTACCGTACTGGAGCATATGAATCTTGCAATGCGCTGGTTGATCCATGAGCGTGATGCGCGTGGGTTGAACTATATCAATCAGGGTGACTGGTGTGATCCGATGAACATGGTGGGATACAAAGGCAAAGGCGTATCCGGCTGGCTGACCATTGCGACGGCATATGCGTTCAATGTGTGGGCAGATATTGGTGAACAGGCAGGGCATGCCGAGGTTGCAGCGGAATTCCGTCAGGAAGCCAATCAGACCAATGCGGTAGCCAATGAGTATCTGTGGGATGGAGACTGGTATGCCCGCGGAATTACAGATGATAACGTCGTGTTTGGTGTAAGCAAAGACGTGGAAGGACGCATCTATATCAATCCTCAGAGCTGGGCACTTATGAGCGGTGCTGCGGATCAGGAGAAACAGGAGAAGTTAATCCGTGCCGTAGAGGAACAATTGGAGACGCCATATGGTGTCGAAAAGCTTGCGCCGTCCTTTACAGCCATGCGGGAGGATGTAGGACGTGTTACGCAGAAACATCCCGGAAGTGCAGAGAATGGTGCAGTGTACAATCACGCGGCGGCTTTCTATATTTATGCGTTGTACCTGGTGGGCGAGAAGGAGAAGGCGTATCGTCTGCTGCGTAAAATGATTCCGGGGCCCGATGCCGAGGATATTCTCCAACGGGGTCAGCTACCTGTATTTATCCCAAATTATTATCGTGGAGCCTATCATCAATTCCCACGTACAGCCGGGCGTTCCAGTCATCTGTTCAACACCGGCACGGTGCCTTGGGTGTATCGTTGCCTGATCGATGGCCTGTTCGGACTGCAAGGTCATGCACAAGGACTTCAAGTGCGTCCACAACTGCCTGAGGATTGGAGCGAGGCGTCGGTTACACGGTTGTTCCGCGGGGCTGAGCTGAACGTGAACATGAAGAAGGATGCAGCTGTCCAAGCGATTGAAGTGCATGTTGACGGTCAACGAATTGAAGGCGATATCATCAAGAACATACAAGCCGGCGTGAAATATGAGGTGCTGGTGAAGCTGCCATTGTAGAAAAGCGCAAGGAGTAATGCTGAACGATGTGAAGAGTTTTGAACAACCACGAAGCAAATTAAAAACTGCCTTTCCTTCATAGAAGGAGGGCAGTTTTTAATTTCAGCTTGATCAGGACTCGCTCGATTCTTTGACTCGGTACCAATAGCTATAAATCTCGGAATAACCCAGCTTGGCGTAAAGCTTCAAGGCAGGTGCATTATTCGCAACCACTTGCAGGTAACTGGAGGTAGCGCCCTGTCTTTTTGCCCAATGGAGGAGATGAAGGATCATCTGTTCAGCAAGCCCACGATTTCGGAAGTTAGCGTCTGTAATGATGTCATATAATCCAATGTAGCCACGTTCAATTACACCGAACCCACAAGCGACGACTTGCCCGTCGATCAACAGCGAAATGAAACCTACCTTTGTCCGGATATTGTCCAACATTAATTTGGTCGTTTCCCGTTGCAGATCATTCACCTGATTTAGCCTGCAAAAATGATCCAGCCACGTTGCGGTCAACTGCTCGTCAATCTGTACAGCATGGTGCTCAGGCTCTTTGATATGTTCCAGACTCCGAGTCTGGAGGTGGGTGAGATCCACTACAGCATACCCTTTGTCTTGCAAAAGTTGATCGAGATGATCCGGCTGAATAAACGGCGTGATTTTAAATATGGTATTTAACTGATTGGAAGCATAGATGCGCTCACATTCCTCTATCTTTTCATGCACATCTAGCGTGGAGTAGTGGATCGGTTGAACGGAGTTGGCACGTTTGGTGTATCCTTTGGCAAAACGCAGTACCCAGCCGTCATATAATAAGGTGGACAAGGGTTGCCAGTGGTTAAGCGATAGTTCTTCAATGGTTTTGTGTTCTGAATCTATGGTATGCGTCATATCCAACCTCCGATTTTATGATTAAATAATAATACATAATAATGTATAAAAATACAATAAGGATAGATATATCGTCGAACAGTATGCATTATAGCCGGAGATGGTATACAATTTGATTTGATTGAAAGAATGTATATATCTTTTACACATTAACGGAGAGGACAGAAATAACCTGAAGAAGCGAATGTTCGCCTTTATCTACGGATTTTTCCTTTTAAAAAAGGAATCAAAAAAATCTGGGGATAACAGCGATCGGAAGGTTGTTCTGTCATCGGAGTGCCAGAAGCGGAGCGCATTATGTTAACTATAGAGATGCAAGGCCATAACATTAACTGTCATATCCAATACGGTAAACGCAAGAAAGTTTCCATCACGATGGACTTGCCTTATATGGTAACAATCAAAGCACCCAATGGTACCAGTGAAGACATGATCCGGCAACTTGTGGAGCAACATGGGGATGTGATTCTGAAGAAATCCGCTCTGATGCAGCGGGCGCTTGACGGTCCTCAAGCCAAGGAATATCAAGATGAGGGCAAGGGGAAGTTTCTGCTTTTTGGCAAGGAGCATGCACTGCATGACTTAATCCCTGTAGAGGGGCTTACAGAAGAAGAGCTGCGAGCGAATTTGAAGAAGTTTTATTTTGCCGAGTGTAAACGCATGATTGGGGAGCGCATCGGACGTTATCAGCAGGAGTTGAAGGTGAAACCGAAGTCAGTAGAGATCGTAGATTCTCCCACCAAGTGGGGCAGTTGCAGCTGGGACAAAAAACTTACGTTCAATTATCGCCTGGCGATGGCGCCACTGGAAGTGATCGATTATGTCATCATTCATGAACTTTGCCATATTCACCACATGAATCATGATCGCTCTTTCTGGCGGCGTATTGGCAGTATCATGCCGGATTACAAAACAAAAGAAGATTATCTGATGCGCAATGGTCGAGCCATGACGTTGTAATTCCAGACCCAAGCTTTCACTTGGACACGATAGATACCTCCATTATAATTTGTGAAATCCGCGAAGGTCCCACTGTTTGCAGTGAGCGGCTTCGCGGATTTTTGGTTATGTCTGGATCAGGAGTGGGTTACTTGAACGCCGTATTGTTTGAAAAAATGAGTAACCGCATCCATATCCATTCGATCATCGAATAGATGCTCAGGATAATAGATGCCTGGAGCCATAGGCTTGTCCGTTGGCATCATCAGTATCTTCTCGGCTTGCACCGCAGCGCCGAGTGCAGTCATGTGGGTCTGACCGAGTGGGTCAGAGACTGTCATCGTTCGTTTAACGTCGTTTCCTTTTGCATCCAGCCCTTTCAATTGAATGACCAGATGATGTGCACTTCCAGTTCCTGGATTATAGAGCAACTTTCGCCGGAATGGCTTGAAACGTTCACCGCTGATCATCTTCCAGACTCCAGTTTTAACCAGTCCCGTGAGTGCATAGGTAGATACTTTACTATCGAATGCAATGCGGAAGCTGGATGAATCAATATGACTGGTATGAGGTAATGTGACGTGATCGGGTGTATCCAATCTGTAACATGGAGTCGTATACCCGTTCGGGAAATGAACTTTGATCGGATCTGTCATGGGATAGACGAGTCGATGTGTATTGGATTCGGTTATCTGAAAAGGAATACTCATCCGGTCCATGAAGGCTGCCGAATCAGGGCCGGCCTTATCCCGCAGCGACCATAGGGCATGAATGTTTACTTCGACATGTTGCAGAGAGTTAGAAAGTATCATGGCAAAGAGTGACGCCGTTCCTGCCATCCATCCAGAGGACAGCACTACCGGAGCATGAAGCTCTTCCTGCTCTATTGTACGGATCGCTTGATTGAACACCTCAGTCCAGCGTGTTATATCGATGAGTGGGATTCTCCTCCGCACTGCCGATACCAGTAGCCGATCATCCAGATCGTTCACTGCATTAATGATTAACGATATATTCTCTCCTGCGTGAATCAGTGGATCGTCTGCATTGGTATCAACAACAACCGTTTGGACACGATTGGATGGAAAAGGTGCTGCTTTACCCGCAGAACGACCTCCCAATACCAATTCCAGATCAGGATGCCTGTCATGCAAAATGAGGGCAAGCTGTGCGCCTACAGCACCATAGCCTCCAGCGATGAGAACTCTTTTTCTGTTCATTCGATAAACCTCCGTTGATATGTTTATGTACTTATATGTTTAAACTATTGAACATAATAGAGTGAAGAAAAGGAATGCGGTTCACCAGCGCGGTACGCGCTAGCTCTGACATTCCACTTCTACGAGATGAACGAGCTGTTTGAGCAATTCGATCGCATCGTTGAATTCCAGCTTGTAATACATCTCCGTACCTTTTTTCTGAACCGATAACAGTCCGGATTGACGCAATATTTTCAAATGATGAGAGACCGTAGGGCGTGACATGGGGACATGCTCTGCAATCTGCGATACGTTCATGCTCTCTTGATCAATGAGCAGCGATATGATTCGCTGGCGAACGGGGTCTCCCAAACCTTGAAGATAAGGACTTAGATTCTCGAAAATATCAATAACTTTTTGGTTACCCATCGATTCGTTCATGGCTCACTCCGTTATAATGTTTAATTGTTTAAACGTATTATAAGGCTTAGTTCACTTAAAAATCAAATTTAACATTCCAAGTTGCAGGAAAATAGCTGTTCCGTTTGTCCATTTGAAGTACAATATAAGCAAATATGCCCGTACCACGAATCCATTGATGTATCCGTGGTGGAAGGAGTCCAAGATGGCTGAGAGTAACCATTATTCGGTGCTGGTAGATGAATATATCTCGGAGTTTGCACCTGATGTACAGGTGAGATTACAGGCGTTAAGACAGATTATTCGTGAAGCGGCTCCGAACGCCGAAGAGAAGATCAGTTACAAGATGCCCACGTATGCACAGCATGGGAATCTGGTTCATTTTGCCGCATACCAGCATCATATTGGGTTTTACCCTGCTCCCACGGGGATTCTGGCGTTCAAGGAGGAACTCTCCAAGTACAAAGGGGCTAAGGGATCTGTCCAGTTTCCGCTGGACCAGCCATTGCCGGAGGATCTGATCCGCCGGATTGTGGAGTATCGGGTGAAAGAAAATGTGGAGATCGCGTCAGAAAAAAAACGCAAAAAAGGTAGCGCTGGAGGCTGAAAGGCCTGTCTATGGAAGGAGATAGCGGGTGAATAAAGGGTTAATTGTACTTGATGTGCAGCATGGGCTTACAAGTCTGAGGGATGTATCTGTTACAATTGCAAAGATTCAGTCTGTTATTACCATTTTTGAAAAGATGAACTGGCCTATTGTGTTTACCAAACATCTGGACCAGGACAATGAAGAATCCTCTCTATATTATGAGAAAAGTGCCAATTTGGAGATTGTAGTTGATACCAATGAACATCCTATTCTTGAGAAAAGTAAACCGAGTGCGTTCAGTAATACGGAACTGATAAAGTGGCTGCTGGATCATCAGATTCAACATGTATTCATTGTTGGATTCAACATGGAGTATTGTTGTCTGTTTACAGCGATTAATGCTGAACATGAGGGGTTTAAAGTAACCCTGATTGAAGATGCGGCGGGTACAGTAAATACAGCAGAAACGTATGAAATGAAGGGATTAGACATACAGGATTTTATCGGTTCGATTCTGAATTGGTCAGGTTGTATTGAGGTTCTATACATGAATGAATTCAAGGAACAGTATACTTAATTCTTGAGTTCAATCTCTCAAAAGCTCATATCATAAACCAAAAAACAGTCGGATGCCTACGCATTCGACTGTTTGTGTTTTTAGATTTTACTTTGGTCGTTACTACACTGTACTTCGTTCTGTTCCTATTCTCTTCCTTCACTTCTATTCAAAGGAATAGGTGACGTTTGAATTACTTGCTGTAGGAATGAAGTACATGAAACTTGGGTCCACTTGCAAATAGATGGTCAGATCAGACACGCCCAGATTAGGAACCGTCAGACTGAATCGACCGTTAGCATCCAGCTTCACCGTTTCCGTACGAATATGTTTTTCTTCTGGAGAAGGACCGTGGATTTTGAAAGAGAACGTTTTATTCGCATAAGCCGCGAGTGTTCCCCGTACTTTCAGCGTACGAGCCGCTGTATATTCGAACTGCATCAGATGATTATCGAGATAATCTTCGTTCCCCGTATCCGGTTTTTGTGGCTCTGTTCCAGGGTCTTGTGGTTCTGTCCCAGGATTCTGTGGATCAGTCACAGGCTCTTGTGAAGGATTGCTAACTGAGAAGAAACGAGTCTGGTATGAAATTTCTGCTTTGGCCCCGTCTTTCCTTTTCAAACCTGTAATACGAACGTTGAATGTGTCGCCTGCCTTCAAGGATTTCAAATTATCCGGGCGGAAAATGACAGCATAGTTATACCCATAACCATCAGTATTTACATTGAAAAAGGCCTTTGCAGGATCACTGCTAACCGGGGTTTTAGATCCCAATACCCAAGTTTTCTGATCTGATGAACGGACGATCTCCACTTGTACCTCGGAATTGGAAGGCTTTGCGAAGACGTCCGGGTTCAGCTGTGCAGACCAGGCTTGAGACACATGGAATGCCTCAATCGGGAATGCCCCTTTGTTTGGATACAAGTTGTAATTGTAATTGAGTTTTCCTGAACGGCTTGTATCCATAACCTGCATGGTACTGAAATGGCTTGCATAGTTTTTGTTGTCCCGGGATGCAATCCCGAAGCCAACCTTCTTCAGTTGCGGACTCAAAATCCAGCGGCGATGGCCGAGTGCTGCAATGTTGCTGGCATCGGAATCATCCATATATGCTTCAACGCTTTTGACTGCAAGGTTGCCGGCAGCAGTATAGGAAGCGTACAGGTTGGAGCTTGAAGTCGACTTGGCTCCCAGATCAAAGAAGTCTTTCGGCATATCTGCCGGACGAACCGGGAAGTGGGTCAATTCTCCGGTAGAAACAACAACTGCTCCATGTTGGGCTTGACGATTGAGTGCAGCGTCCAGGACAAGATCGCCCTCTAACCCGGATAGATAACGATAGAAGTTCGCTGCACCTAGAGCCTGTTTCAATGAGGAATCACTTACTACACCAGCAACGTAAGGTGCCTTGGTCGAGGGGTTCTGTGTGAAAGTGGCTGTCTGGTCCTTACTACTCATCCATTGCGTCCATTTCTGACTGATTTCCTGTTCACTTCGCTCAGGCAGCAAACTGTCGACAGGGGCCGCAGCGATCTGCTGGGTTCCGAGCAGCAGGAATAACAGGCCTGCCAGAGGAAGAGAGAGTAACGAGCGGATGTACCTTTTTTGAATAACCATCTTCTGATCTCCTTTTAGTTAAAAATATTAATATTATGTATTCGATGTATATTATCGACATTAGAGGGATAATTCGTTAGATTTATGAATTGAATTGTTTGTTCGAATTCAGCGATTTTTCAGCCAGAGCCTTTATAATACTCACGGAATCCTGTATTCGAAAAGGAGTTTTTGCATGTCTAAGGTGCTGCATAAGTCGTTTTATCTCATTTTGCTCGTGTTTGTTGCGGTGTTTATTGCTTCGTCCTTGTTGGTTCGGGCACAGTACAATTACGCCTTGTATGGGGACAATCCCATTTTGGGCATGCAGATGTGGAGTATTTTTCTCCCGGTCATTCTTTTGCTTCTTGGTTCAGGTGTCGGGTTATATGCTCTATGTCTGAAACTGAACAAATACAGCCCGAAGGTTGTCATTCCGATTGTGCTGTTATGTTCTCTGGTCATTCAGGTCATCATCATTTTTGTATTTCCGAGAGTGCCCACCGATGATTCACAGACCGTTCTTTCACTTGCTATGAACATGCTGTATGACCAAGACTACTCTTCGTTTGAAACGGGTGGTTATCTGCACATGTTCCCGTTTAACTACTCGATTGTTTTGTACTTGAAGACGTTGCTGTACCTGTTTCCAGACAACTATCTGGTCATCAAACTATTTAATATTTTGTTTTCAACGTTAACAACGTTCATGATTTATCTTATCTACAAACAAGTGAACGACAGATCCACGGAACGTGATTACGGTGTGTTGATCTTTGCAGCAACGTACCTGCCGTCCCTATTCCTGAACAACCTGATCTATAACGATGTGATTGCCACAGTTTTTCTGACATCTTGTTTATACTTTGTTATTCGTTTTGTACGTGAAAAGTCTTGGAAAACAATTGTGATTGCCGCCGTTTTTCTCGCGTTGGGCAATTACTTCCGAAGCATTGGCCTGATCGTGCTAATCGCTGCCATCATATATATTCTGCTGAATATGCGGAGTATTGGAGCGAAGAAAGTTGTCATTTCCATCGGTGTGCTAGCTATGTTGTTTAATGTACCAACCTGGACTCAGAATGCGGTTCTTCAATCCTCCGGTGCTGTGAGCGAACCTGTCGGAGAGAATGCTGCACCGATCTATATGTGGCTGAATATGGGGATTAATCTGGAGCGTTTTGGCTTCTGGGACAATATGGAGAGTTATCAGATCTATCAGAGACAGGCCAACTACAGTAAGGCTAAGAGCACAACATTATTCAAACAAGAGATTGGCAATAAACTGTCCGAAGCAAGTGTAAGTGACTTGGTGCAGATGTATTACAAAAAGATCGTATGGACCTGGACCGAAGGGACGTACCAGATGGACCGATACGGAATTGGCAATGAAAGTTCCATGGGTGCCGGAAGAGGAAGGGGAAGCGGAATCGCGGGCTCCTACAGTTACACCAATGCGATAACAGAACTGTTGCAAGGGGATTCGGTTTATCGGACAGGTTTGCTCTGGATTGTATATGTGATGAATTTCTTGATGTACTGTTTTATTTTCATCCGGTTGGTCGGTGGAATTCGTCGTAAACGGTATGATGAGGCCTCCTTAGTCCTGGTCATTCTCGGATTCATCGGATTTTATATTCTGTGGGAGATTAAGTCCAGATACATCTACCCTGTATATCCGTTGTTGGTTGTGCTGTCCTATATGGGTTTCAAAGATACGTATGACTTCATATTCCATCGTAAAGGTACCTTGGAGAGATATTCCCTGAGAAAAAGGTGATCATATGCGAAAAAATAAATATTTTACATCGGTTACGCTACTCCTACTGCTGGGATGTTCGGTTATGCTTACGGGCTGTGATGTGATAACTGCCCAGAATATTACTAAGACCAGTTCTGTGCAAGGCATGAACGGTGGCGGTATGCCGAATGGTGGAACACCGAGAGGTGGAAGGGGCACCGCGGGCATGAATGATCGAACAGGCAGTCCGGGCATGACGCAGGGGATGATGAATGCCGACATTAATGGAAGAGTCATCTCCGTGAATGGAAACACAGTTACGCTGGCGTTACTTGAGGTGCAGGATACCTCATCTCCAAGCATGGAGTGGAAGGATACCGGAATGGAGATGAGATTGAATATAACTGATGATGTTACTATCACTGAAGGCATGGGAACGCCGAGTTCTGGCAATTCCAGCCCACGTGCGAATTCGTCCATTCAAGTGTCTGATCTTCAAAAAGAAAACATCGTGATGGTGTGGTATAAGGACAACACCGAGACGGTGGAACGGGTGAGGGTTGTCCAGTAAAAAATGATGGGATTATCGTCATTTTGTAATTGCTTACATTTGGCTTATCGGCTATTATGGTAACAACTGGTTTTTTGAAGGGAGTGAGCGTCATGAAACGACGGTCTAAGATGGTATGTTCTATTACTACAATGAAGGTAAGCATGAACTGAATAATTCCGGCAGACCATTCAGATACAGTGTGGGACACATCCAGTTCCCCAGTCCGATCTGAGATTTGCCGATATATAGGGATATAACTGCTCAATTTTTCTGGCGTATGCGAGGTTTATTTGCTTGTGCAAATTTCTCATACACTCAGAATTTTTAAAAGCCGCAGGCATAGCCTGCGGCTTTTTGCGCGCAAAAATAGGCATTCGTTGCCTACAAGCAATGCACATGAAACGACCAAAAAGGAGAAATGCCCATGTTAAATTTAAAATATTTATTTCAAAATAATGATCTTGCCGAGATGATTTTAAAGAATTGGAACTATGATCCTGAGTCGCTGGATATGTTTCAGTATTATCGTATATCCTCCAATGCCGTGTATCCGTTCAGAGATCAGGGGGAAGTGAGATTACTTCGATTTGCTCCGGTAGAGGAGAAAAATCTAATCAACCTTAGCGCGGAATTGGAGTTCCTCCGTTATCTTCGAACGAATCAGTATGGAGCCATGGAGGCTGTACCTTCTCATTCAGGGACAGAACTTGTAGAGGCTCACACCCCATGGGGAACGTACTATGCTTCCGTATTCAAACGAGTACCCGGATCGCAGTTAGGAAGTATTGATTTGAATGACACCATCCTGTACAGCTATGGTCAGGCGTTGGGTGAGCTGCATCATTTATCACGTACATTCATGCCTGAGCAAAAGGAGAAACGCTGGACCTATACGGATGTTTTGGATTGGATGCAGGAGATCCTGAAGGTTTTTCCTGGTGAAAGGGCTGCTCTGAACGAGGTGGAGTTCCTCCGAACATATTTTGCGATTTTACCGATGACCCAGCAAAATTTCGGACTCATCCACTACGATTTTGAACCGGACAATGTCTTCTATGACGAAGGAAGCAAGTCTTGTTATGCCATTGATTTTGATGACTCGATGTATCACTGGTACGCGATGGACGTGGAACAGAGTCTGGATAGTTTACGTGAGGAAATCGAGCCTGAGCAATGGGAAGTGAAGAAACAATTGTTCCTGAACGGGTATTGGTCGAAGACAGGAGAACGTTATGATCTGGAGAGTATGTTCCCCGCTTGTCGCCGTTTTGCCAACTTGTACGGCTATGTGCGTATGCTTCGATCTGTTGCAGAGCAGTGGTCACGTGAGCCAGAGTGGATGAGCGGACTAAGAGCGAGGTTGGAGAGGAAGATGACAGAAAAGGCAGAGCAATTCAATCATCCAATTTAAAGTCTACACATAAAAAGTTATATCCACCAATACTTTGAACACTTAATATTGAACGTATGTCATGACTCATACCAGAATCAGTCCTCATAACAAACAAACCAGCTTGGGAATTCAATGTAGAATTCCTAAGCTGGTTTTTACATGTTACTCGGTATAATCACTTATCGCAGTACGCCCCGCTTCTACACTGATCCAGTAGGAATAATCTTCGCGTACGTCCACATAGAGGTTAAGTTCCTTCGCATCAAGGTTACTTACCGTTAGTTTAAAATTGCCATAGGCATCTGTTGTAACCTGCTGGGTTTGGATGTGCTCTGCAGCAGGCGAAGGACCATGAATTTTAATTGGCATCGTCTGGTTGGCATACGCCGGGAGCGTACCTTGAAGGACCAATGTGTGGTCGGCAGAATATACTGCTTTCATGGTCTGATCCGGTAGGCCGCCGTTCTTTTCATTCTCGGTAGCTTCAGTTGCATTCTTCGGTCTGCTCCATAATTCGAAGCCTTTTTCCTTCAGGTTCTGGAGAAAAACAACGGCCTCTGCCCGGGTCAAGGATTCTTGTCCCGCATAACCTTGCACCGTAGCTGCAGTTTTGCCTGAAGAGTATCCCATGTTCAGCAGATACCGGATGGCATCTTCATCCTGGGTATAATTTTTACCGCCAAGCCCCGCCACGATTACGGCTACTTCTGTTCGATTTAAGGCATGATTGCGCATCTTCGGATTCTGATTGCTGGCATCCAGCTTCAGATTCAACGCGGAAGCATAGGTATAATAACGATCACTCCAGATGTTTCCTTTGATAGCTTGTCCCTCTGCAGCATCGATGCTCTGAATGACATGGGAATTCGCATACAGCTTGAACAACATGGAGAGGAATTCGGCTTCACTCACCTGATTGTTGGGTTTGAACGTTCCATCCTCGTATCCACTGACCATCTCCTGTTGAACGGCCCATTGAATGGCATCTTTCGCCCAATGTGTGCGGATATCAGTTAATTGGGGGATTCCCGTTACCGTAACAGAGACAACCACTTCTTTCCCTTCAAAACGAACCCGAATTTCGGCTTTACCAGCCTGAAGTCCAATGATTTTTCCATCCTTGATGGCAATGCGATCTGACGTCGTGGTGAACGAAACGTTAGACTGTGGAACATAGGATGTTCCGTTATCATTCACGGCAGTGATCGAAGGCAGATCAATCTGTTCTCCTGCTCGGACTTTCAGGTTTGGTTGTTCTGGCGTTATACGGGTAAGTGTTGTATCTTGAACACCGTCCACATGGAAGAAACGTGTGGAGTATGAGATTTCCGCTGCTGTATCGTTCTTCTTTTGCAGACCTGTAATTCGAATGTTGAACGTATCGCCGTTCTTTAATAATTGCACATCGTCGGGACGGAAGATGATGGCGTAGCCATATCCATATCCACCTGTCTCTACATTGAAATAGGCTTGATTAAACCATTGTTTATCCGCAGGGTCCACGTTGTAATAACCCGTTGGAAAGCCAGTGTTCTGGTTCTTGGCATTAAAGGTCCATGTACGTTGATCGGAAGTTCGAGTCATCTCGACCTGTACCTCAGACAGTGATGGTTTCGCGAATACATCTGTATTCAGTTGAACAGACCAGGCCTGTGTACTACCAAAGGCTTCGATTGGAAAAGCTCCCTGATTCGGAAACAGACTGTAGTTAAACGAAGTTCCCCCCGTTCTGCTTTTATCAAATACCTGCATGGCACTATAGTACTGATCATATGTCTTGCCTGCTTCACTACGAGTAGCGAGTCCAAAACCGATTCTTTGCAGTTGTGGGCTCAAGATCCAGCGCCGATGGCCGAGTCGATCAATATTGGAGGCATCTGAATCATCCATGTAAGCCTGAATGCTTTTGGTCAGGACGTTATTCTTGGCACTGCTGGTAACGTACAGATTGGAGCTGCTGGCAGATTTTGAACCTGTGTCAAAGAAATCCTTTGGCATATCTCCTGGCTGTTTCGGAGAATGGGACAGGTATCCACCCGTGGAGACCACAACAGCCCCATGCTGAGCTTGACGATTCAAGGTAGGATCAAGAACAAGATCGCCCTGTAGCCCCGTGATAAAACGATAAAAGTTGGCTGCGTTCAGCCCCTGCTCCAGATAGGCATCACTTACCACACCAGCAGAGTAGGGAGCACTTGTCGAAGGTGTCTTTGTATACAGGGGAGATGTATCATTGCCATTCATCATCCACTGATTCCACTTTTGAACGATCTCCTGCTGACTTCGCTCAGGTAACAAACTGTCAACCTGTTCTGCATGTGCCGCTTGAGCACCCCATAACAGAAACAGTAAACCTGCCAACGGCAGAGTGAACAGTGAATGCATTTTATTTTTCCGGTAAACCATGTTTCCAACCCCTCTCATTTCTGAACGCACGAAGAACATATGCAAGTTCAGCATTATGGTATATTCATCGACATTACAGCTGGTTTTGCTTAGAGCCAGGCATAGGAGCATAAGGCCGAGCGTATGAAGGAGGGGGGAATTAGGAAGTTAGTGGTTCATTTGTTGAAAAAAGAGCACAGGCCACCCCGCTGATTCGGGGCAGCTTATGCTCTTTCTACATATGTATCTACTTTTTAGTCGAGACTCAGGTCGAAATCAGGCTCACACATATAATCTAATGGGTACAGATCATCTCGTGCCGAGATTAATGCACGGAAATACAGATCCCTGATACCGTGCTCAGTTGCGCTTCCATCTGAGCGATTGGAGACAAGTTCAGCTACCACAAATACGTCTTCTGCGAGGTTGCATTTAAAAAGGACATTCTTCGGATGAATAACTTCCTCCAGGTAACTGTATGTCATCACGTGAAATGTTTGTCCGCGCCAGTTTGTCTTGATCACTTTATAGGACTGCGTTCGCACCAGATCCAAATAACGTTCCAGCTGGAACGTATGCTCGAATTGTGTAATATAACCTTTTTTATCTACATCAATCGTAAACTCCACATCATAGCTTACATGCATTTCATCTTTATAAGTTCCGTTCATAACCTTCATGGCGTCAAAGTGTAATCCGAATTCCGGATCTTCTACATAGGGAATGGTAATGAGTTCGGGGTCAACATGATCTGTGATCTTGCTGTTCATGGATGGTGTGCTGTAATACTTCGATGGCTGTAGATCAATCGATCCAATCATGCTTCCTGGGAAACCAGGGCTGCAAGTTATTCGCATAGTCATCTCCTTAGTTGTTGGTCAGTAGTTAGACGAACAAGTAAGAATAAAGTTGCACCAGAGTCAATGTATTAATTTTTTGAGATTTTGTTATATTCAGAAAAATAAACTTCTATGCTTTTGATCTTTTACTATCCAAATTTCGTTAATTATTTGTAGAGGGGGTGAGGGAGCGTTGAGTGATGAAGAGCTTATTCAAGAGATTCGCGAAGGTAGCCGTGCTGCCATGGAAGTACTGGTGAAACGGCATTATAAGTCGATATTTGCTTATGTTTACCGGAAAACCGGAGAGTACCATACTGCTTATGATCTAACACAAGAGGTATTTGTAAAAATGATGAATTCCTTGGACAAGTATCAGAACACAGGACAATTCAGTCACTGGCTACTGAAGATTGCAGTGAACCATTGTAGAGATTATTATCGTGGGCGGGAGTTCAAGCAGCAACAAAGAGAGAGTGAATTAACTGAGGATGCGTTCCCTGCCAGTGAACAACAGAATGTTTGGAATATTTTTCATAAGCGATTTCAGAATGAGCAAGTCAGGCGGGCTGTATTAAGTTTGCCTGATCACCAGCGAGATGCCGTCATTCTAAACTATTACAATGGATTGAAGATCAGGGAAGTTGCTGAACTTACGGGAACCAACGAATCGACCGTAAAGTCACGCATTCGATTGGGGATAACGAAATTAAAGGAGATTATTGTGGGAGGTGAACGTGATGAAAAGCAGAGGAAACGGAGATGAATCGAACCCTGTAGCAGAGTTGGAAATAGAAGAGTACAACGAAATTGCTTCATATCTGGATGAGTATCCGGTCGAATTTCCATCCGAGATGGAGATTGACAAGACAATTAGAATACTGGATACATATATGCCAGATCACATGAATGCTCATCTGAAACAAAAATCATCTGGGAATTCAGTTAAGGAATTGTTCCAGTTAGTTTATGGTGAGGTTGCTGTCTTCCACAAATCTTACTGGTTAGTCTGCTCAATGCTCTTGTTGTTCGGCTATTGGCTAGGTACCCACAGTACGACAGACCCGTACATGAGTGTGCTCTTTATAGTCCCTGTTCCATTTGTACTTGGTTTGCTAGAAGTTTTTAAAGGTCGAGATCAAGGGTTAATGGAAATCGAACTGACCTGCAAAATTACGGCACAGCAACTGATGCTTACCCGTCTAATCGTAGTGCTCATTGGGAATATGGCGTTTGTTTTTTTGCTTAATCTACTTATATCAAACGAAACAGGGGTTTCCATATCATGGAGTGCTATCGGCCTTTCGTATACACAGCTTATGATCGCAGCAGGTACAAGTCTATGGCTTGCGATGCGTGTCAGAGGTGGGACAGCCGTCAGTATCTTTTTAATTGTATGGTTCTCACTGGTTTGGCTTGTACTAAGTAATCCCGAATTGAAGACTCTACTTCAATCGATCCAGCCCACAGTACTTATAGCAATGGCTCTATGCGGAGTTTTACTATTAATCAGTCAGATCTATGAGATGGCAAGAAAATATACATTACAGACAGAAAGAGGTTACTCCTTTGATACTGACCATGGATAACGTATCCAAGAAATACAGGAACAAGTTGGCGGTAAAAGAAGTCTCACTGGAACTATCCAGTGGTGGTGTTTACGGTCTTCTTGGGCCGAATGGGGCAGGGAAGACAACATTGCTTCGCATGATTGTAGACATTTCCAAGCCCACGTCTGGACAAATTTTGTTGAACGGGCAGTCTATCCAAAACATGGGAGACCGTTATCGAAGTTTGTTGGGCTACATGCCCCAGCGATTTGGATTTTATAACCGATTCAGTGCTTATAAATTTCTCATGTATATGTGCTCTTTGAAAGGGCTCAGTATTAATCAAGCTTCAGCACGTGTGCAGGAAACGTTGGTGATGGTGGGTCTTGAAAATCAAGCACAACATAAAATCCGTACATTCTCCGAAGGAATGAAGCAGCGATTGGGAATTGCCCAAGCTTTGCTGAATGATCCACAAATTTTGATTCTTGACGAACCTACAGCTGGATTGGACCCCAAAGAACGCATTCGATTTCGTAACATTATCGGCGAGCTGGGAAGAGATCGTATTATCATGTTATCTACGCATATCATTTCTGATTTGGAGTTTTTATGTAAGGAGATGATTCTGATGAATGAAGGGCAACTCATCGCCAATAATACTCCGGAAGAGATCATGAACCGGATAAAAAATAACGTATGGAAAGCGAAATTAAATCCTCAGCAACTTGCTGATCTTACCTCTCATTTCAAAGTGAGTGGTTTGTCTTATGAGTCTGATGGAATCGTAGCCAGAATACTGGCCAAAGAACAGCCAGTCCCGCAAGCTGTACCAGAATCACCTCGGCTTGAAGATGTATATATGCACTATTTTGGAGAGGAGACGAAGTCTTGATTCGTTTAACTCAATTCGAGTTTTATAAAATTATAACGCGTAAAAGTATTGGTATAGCAATGTCTATTTTAATTGTTTTTCTAGTCGTATACTCATTTTGGAGGCATCCTGGGATAATGGATGGTTCCGCCTTTTACAAACCTTATGAAGGTGCTATTACAACAGAGAAGGTAAAAGTCGCACATAATCAATATGATTCCATTTGGGATAGTACAAAAAGTAGATACCAATATGGTGCTTTCTACGATATTGTGTTTTTTTCCCCAGAGACGATTAAAAACAGCACACGATATGATGATCGCGGCAACATCATGGAGCGTACAGTAAATGTATCCGAAATTTATTATAATAAACCTTGGGGCTACTTACTGGAATACATTGATCAATTTGGTGTAGTTTTTATGATGATTATGATTCTCCTAGGGCTGGCTCCAATATTTACCGAAGAATATGCACTAGGTACAGCATCATTACTGCGCAGCAGCAAAAGAGGCAAAAGCAAGCTTGTATCAGCAAAATGCATTGCTTCCATATTGTACGTTGTAATGTGTGCCGTTTTATTTACTGGTGTAAACTTGATTTTATATTGGTTAAGGTTTGGTAATCTGGCTGGGGCGAATACTTCCATACAGAGCGTGGGCATGTATGTTTACAGCTTTGATTATGAGTTCTCACCGTATACTTTTACTGCTTTTCAATATTATTTAGTTCAATTGTTTACTCATATAGCAGGTAGCTTGGTTTTTGCATCTATTGTTTTACTGGTATCGGTCCTCAGTTCTACATCCTTTATAGCTATAATTGTGAATACTGTGATAGTAGGTCTGCCATACTTGGCCTTTGACGTATTAAATTTAAATTCCGGGTCATTAAAGTGGGTCGAAAAATTTTCGATAAGTACCATGATACGGGTAACAGGGATTTATCAAACACCAACAAACTATTCCTTATTCGGACTGAATATGTCTTATTTAACCTTATATATAGTTGTGATGGCTTTCATTACGGTTTCAACTGTACTTGCCACATATCGTATATTCCACGGCCGAGAAGTGTTTTCTTGAGTGAAGCTATGAGTAATTCCTTTTTTTTGTGGAAATGAGGTTCGCAATCACTGCGGGCTTTTTTTATTTGCAGGAGTACTGGCACTATTTCCAATCTACTTACTCTTTTGATACAGTATCTGTAGGACATTCGGAGGTATATATCGTGTATGGAGCAATTCTTTCATGAATGGGTCATGGAGAACCGTGCCCCATCTCGCTCTCGGAGAGGAGTCCATCTAATGAATGTGAATGATAAGGTGATCGAACAACAGTCCCTTACCTTTGTGGGAATCAAACGAACATTATCTTGTGTGGATGGTGAGAATCTGTGAAGGTTTGGTGTCCATCGAACTTCCCGCGTCCCATTGGGTTGTATTTGAAGCGGATGAATTAAAGCCAGAGGCGATACAACGGTTGTGGCACCATATTATGGCAGAGTGGTTTCCTTCCACTACATATAAGCATGCAGGGATTCCGGAACTTGAAGTGTATAGAGGTCACGGCACACCTCCCCAAGTCTGAATACCTGTAGTTGTTCAAAAAGTCCGCTTTTGATTACGAAGGATGCCTGGAGGCATCATCAGCATCGAATATGGCATTCAGCCGAACTGTCCGTTGCTCACGTAGTTTCCCTACGCTCCGCTACTCCATTTCTACCGTCATCCCATCTTCTTGGTACTGAAAACCGCTCTTTTTGAACATGTATTATGAGCAAAATTGAATTAGGAGGCCTACGATGTTATCCAATAAAGTGATTGAACATTGCCAGGAGCAAGGCTGGTGGCATGAAGATGTTCCAGCAGCATACGAAGAAGCATTGCAAAAGCTGGAGATCGACTTTCAGTCGGAGTTCGCACAATTTTATTTACATGCAGAGGATGGTCCGACTTTTTACAGCAGGCATCAGGAGTTGTATCAGATCTGCTGGTTTATGGAGAACACCGTATATATGGAAGACATGAATGTAGCACAGCTTACACTGGGACTTCCCGAGGCGTATATTCCACTGGACAGTTTTGAAGGTGAGGGTGGATTTTTCTACAACCGTCAGACTGGAGAAGTGGTGCTGGTGGAACTGGGCGAATCGATCGAACGGTTTCTTAATGGCGAGAGTGAGCCGCAGTGGGCTGATTTCAATGCTTTTCTGGAGTGGTATTTCGTCCTGGAGGAGGAGACGGTGCAATGAAAGATCTAACACCGGAACATGCCGAACTGGAGCGACAAATTGTAGAAACGGTAGAAGCCGGTAATGTACTGGATGAGACGCAGCAGCATGAACAAGCACTTATCTATTATGATCAGGCATGGGACATGTTGCCCGAGCCGAAGATGGAATGGGAGATTGCAAGCTGGATCGCATCCTGCCATGCGAATGCACATATCGATCTGAAGCAGTATGAACTGGCGAAGCCGTGGGCTGAGATATCGTTAAGTACGCGGAGTTCGGATAGAAATACGAGTCCGTTGATCGATCTCGGCATGATCTGCATGAGACTTGAACAGCATAACGAGGCGTATTCGTATTTGCATCAGGCGTATGAGTTCGGCAGAGAGCGTGCATTTCAGGGAAGCCCGAGGGACGTGTTGAGTTATTACATTGAAGAGCGGGCTAAGCGCAAGTAGAGTGATTCCGACCATACCATGTACAAAAAGGGTACCCCGGTTTGGCCAAAATATCACCACTGGAGTACCCTTTCGATTATTACGGGATGTTTGGCTTCATCTAATCCGAAATGTTACGCGTATAGTATTCAATAATATCCTTACGACGGATAATACCGAGGAAGACACGATCGACATCCACCACGGGCACAAAATTTTGGTCTGCTGCAAGTGTCAGCATATCCTCCATTTCAGCCTCAATGAATACACATTCATTATATACCCGATTGTTAATCTCATGGACCTGAACCTGATCCATCGTATCAAAAGTCAATCCGGGTGTATTTCGCATTTTCCATAACAAATCGCCTTCGGACAGGGTAGCAACATATTTTCCATCCTGGTCAATCACGGGAATGGCGGTGTAGTGTTGCGATTCCAATTGCTCAATAGCATCTTTCATGGAAGCGGTAGACTTGATATAGGCCACTTCGGCTTTGGGGAGTAAAAAATAGCTGATTTCCATCATCGGGCTCCTTTTCAGCCTTTTGCATAGCAAAAAAGCTTTAGTATGTAATCTCACTCTCCTTATTTAAACATATTATGTGAGCTTTCGGCTATTTTTAATGATAAATTCGTCAGATTTGTTTCATTGTTTAAATGGCTCTGGAAATCTATAGTGTATATTAGAGGTGATGTAACCATGAAATCCAAACGTAAATTAATGTACGGACTGCTGCCCATCTTGTTTGCAGGTGGAATCGGAATGTATCTATACATGCAGAACAACAAAGAAGCAGAGGCCAAACCCCAGACTACCGTGAATCAGTACATAGAGCATCTGCAAAAAAAAGAATTTGACCAGTTGTACACCTTGATGACACCTGCTTCGCTGCAAGAGTCGGGCATGAACAAGGAACAATTTGTTGAGAAATACAATGCGATCTATTCGGGTATGGAAGTATCCACCGTCAAGGCGGAGGTTAAACCTGTGGATGTTGCCGAAACTGCTTCCGATGGCAGTAAGACCGATACAGAGAAACAAAACCCGGATACGTATGAGGTGGATTACAACCTGCAACTGACAACTTTTTTGGGTGAAGTCAGTGAGACGCATACATTGAAACTGGTCCGACAAGAGCTTGAGGACGGAGGGAAAAACTGGCAAATTAACTGGCAGCCTTCGCTGATCCTGAATGACATGGTTAAGGGCAGTAAGGTACGAGTGAGGACACTGTTCCCGGATCGTGGAGACATTGTGGATCGTGATGGTTTGCCGCTCGCTACCAAGGGCACGATGAATGAATGGGGCATTGTACCTGAGAAACTTGGTGATAACCCGGACCAGATGATTGCGCGAATTGCGAACCATTATCAGGTTTCGGAAGATGCCATTCATAAGGCGCTTGCGCAGACATGGGTGAAGCCGGAGTATTTTGTCCCGATTGGTTCAACGGAGGAGTTTGACGTACCAGAATCTTTAAGCGGGGTTACGATGCAAAGCAAGGAAATCCGCTATTATCCACTCGGCGAGGCGGCTGCGCACCTGATTGGTTATGTGCGCAAAGCCACCAAGGAAGATCTGGATAAGGATACGGAAGGGTATTATCGCGCCGAGGATTGGATCGGGAAAGCAGGTTTGGAGCAGTCCATGGAGAAGCAGCTGCGTGGTGAGCGTGGAGGTCTGATTGAAATCACAGATGAATCCGGTAACTCCCGTTCTGAGCTTATTCGCAAGGATGCTGTAGATGGACAGAATGTTCAACTGACGATTAGCTCCAAACAACAAAAGAAATTATATCAGACATTATCCAACGGTGGAGACGCCGGTGCGATGGTTCTGATGAATCCGACGGACGGCAACCTGTTAGCGTTGGTCAGTGCGCCTTCCTATAACCCGAACAAGATGGTTACAGGACTTACTCAGGCAGAGTGGGATGCTTATTCGGCGAATGAGAAGCTTCCTTTTATCAACAGAGTCACTACCCGGTATGCACCAGGATCAACTTTCAAAGCGATTACAGCCGCAGCGGGACTGATGGAGAAGGTGACCACAGCGGACAAAACCCATGATATCTCTGGCTTGCAATGGCGGAAAGACGATAGTTGGGGCGGTTATTATGTCAAGCGTGTGAAGAGCTTATCCCCGGTTAACATGGTCGATGCACTAGTATACTCGGACAATATTTACTTTGCCATGGAAGCGATCGAGATGGGAAGCGCCAAGTTTATTGATGGGATCCAGAAGTTTGGTTTTGGCGATAACTTTGGATTGGATGAACTGTATCTGAAGCCAAGCCAATATGCCAACGAAGCACATCTGGATCTGTCGTCTGAGGTGTTACTCGCGGATACGTCCTACGGGCAAGGGGAGATGTTAATGTCCCCGATTCATCTGGCGTCGTCATTTACACCTTTTATTAATGAAGGGAAACTAGTGAAACCTGTTCTGATCGAGGGAAAAGAAAGCACTGACCCTGAGGTAATCATTACTCCGGAAGCCGCAAATACGGTTAAGGATGCTTTGGGAGAAGTTGTTTCCCGGCAGGGAGGCACCGCCCATACCTTGAATTCAATACCTGGAGGACTCGCGGGCAAGACGGGAACAGCGGAACTGAAAGCAAAGAAGGGAGAGAAGGGGCAGGAAAATGGATTTTTCGTAGTATTTGATACCGACTCTCCGACCTTCCTGTTATCCGCTGTAATTGAAGAGGTGAACGGCCGAGGTGGAAGCCACTATGTCGTGGATAAATTGAAGCCTTTTTTGGAAAAGTTGGAGATTGCGGATAAAGTAAACTTTGCAGACGAATAAAGTGTGCGAAGAAACAAAGTGAAGTTGTAAATAACAAAAAACACCGGTGACGGTGTTTTTTTGTCTGAGGCTATATCAAACGGTTTATATCTTTGATAGGTATTCGGTTAATTGATGGAATGTTCCAGTAAATCCGGTGTGTACCATCTCTTTTGAAGCCTCAAAAGTTTGATTTTCTTCCTCAGTTGGAGATACAGGTGCAACAATCATTTTAATGGTTGTTACACCTTCGTACTCGCTGAACAGCACAGTATTCAGGGTTTTCATAGGCCAGCTTTCGTCAAAGGGCGCACGGACTGTGTCACCTTTCTCATCAGAAAAGAAACTGGTGTACACGATTTTCTCTGATGAAATAATCTCACTGTACACAAATTTAACCCACATGGTGTCGCCATCATCAGGTTTCTGGTTGTAATGAAAGACACCGCCAGAACGAAAATCTGAGTTAGCAACAGTAAATGTCCAACCTTTTGGGCCCCACCAGTTCTGCAGATGTTCTGATTCGGTAAATGCCTTAAACACAAGTTCACGTGGAGCATTGAAACGATAAGAGATTTCAACTTGATTTGACATTGTGTTTCCTCCAATAGGTTTAGGATAAAGTTCGCCATTATTTCCTTGCAGTAATCATAAAGCGTGCCGAGTTGGTACGAATGCCCTTTTCGTCGTGATGTTCTTTCACCAACTGCTGGAATCGCTCGAAGTCAGTGTCTACCTTTCCGAAATCAGGAATGATGGGTGCATGGGCGAATAGGATCAAATTGGACAGACGTATCCCTTGATAGCTGGTACGCGTTTTGACCCAGCCCGACGACTAATTACTTCGAACCATTCGGAGCAACATCCATGTCACCTCACAAGTTGGAATATCATTAATTATATTCAATTGACAGCGTATACGCGAGGTGTTATTTTGAGGTGGAATCTATTCTATGAGTTCGAGGTGATCCATGGTGGCTATTCGTGCTAAGCAGATTTTTGTCAATTTACCTGTTCAAGATTTGAAGAAATCCGTTGAGTTTTTTACCAAGGTGGGATTTGAGTTTGACGCCAATTTTACGGACGAGTCTGCTACTTGTATGATCATCGGGGAAAATATTTATGCCATGCTTCTGGTGGAGGAACGCTTCCAATCCTTCATTTCGAAAAAAATCTCCAATGCTGCCGATACAACCGAAGTTATCGTTGCCCTGTCTGTAGATAGCCGTGAGCAGGTAGATGTGATTGTACAAGCTGCCCTCGATGCAGGAGCGAAGCCATCCAACGAACCACAAGATCACGGATTCATGTATGGATGGAGTTTTCAGGATCTGGATGATCACCTGTGGGAAGTTTCCTATATGGATCTCAGCGCTTTTCCTTCGGAGTAATAAAATGAAAATAACTAGAGCCTTCCTAGATTAATAGGAAGGTTTTTTTGCATCCAGTATGACTCGTTTAAACATGATATCTACAGAACATATGGTGTAATATTCCTTTTTGCTATATGATAATTATCGATTCATGTTGGTGTTTTTTAGCAATTGATGCGATAGGCGAACCCCGGGAAAGCGAAGTATACATATGTTCTTAAGTGGAGGGATCAGGGTGTATTGTCATGTATGTGGGACCAAAAACAGTCCGGCGGATAACACGTGCAGAAAGTGTAGAACCAAATTGAAAGAAACAAGCTCTACAGAGGAACAGATCTGGGCAGAAACAGCCATTGACTTGGATAAAGGAACGCAAAAAGCAATTGATTCGTTGTCCCGTCAGCAGCAACCAGCTTCCAAACAGGGAAATACGGGTCAAGGCCTTGCATTTAGCTGGATTATTCCCATACTTCTGGCAGTAGTTGTAGGAGCTTTGCTAACGTATTATTACAAGCAGGAAACAGGTATAAATGCAGAGGTTAAATCACTGCACCAACAGGCGGAACAGGCTGCACTAGAGGGGAAATATAAAGAGGCTCTCCAACTGCTGGACAGCGCTCTAACGAAACGACCGAACTATGATGCACTTATACAGGATCGGCAAATTACGGCGAAGGCGTTCAACTTGATGAACCAGTTGGATGAGGCGTCCACAAGTCTGAAGACAGGAAAGCTGTCCGCAGGAGACAAGGCCATTCAGGCTGTAGTCAAAGCGTTGATGGAGCGAGAAGAACCTGTTTTTGCCAAAGTGCGTGCGGTATTAAACAACAGAAAGGTAACACTGGCCGTATTGAAGGTGAAAAAGGAAATCGACAGTTTGACAACAATTGAGGCACTAGCCGAGAAGTTGGACACCATATCAGACTTGAAAGGCAAGGAAGCTGAGACAGTAGAGAAGCAAATTGTCGACAAGCTCGCAAGCATAAGTTATAAAGAGGCGGAACAGCAGGTAAAGCAAAAGAATTTCACAATTGCGTTACAAACGGTCGACCAGGGATTGTCCTATGCGCCGGAAAATGAAAAACTGACTTCGTATCGTGAACGGGTGCTCAGTGAAAAAAAGGCATTTGAAAAAGCGGAAGCGGATCGGATTCAACTGGCGGAGCAACAGGCTGCAGAAGAAGATCTGATGAATCGAACGGCGGCAGTAAGTGTCGTGAACGTTGATGCGACGCTTGATATGTACGGGGATCTTTATATTAGCGGTTCATTGATCAATAATGCAACTCGTCCGATCTCTTCCATTACAGTGTTGATTGATATTTATAATATAGACGGTATATATCTGGGCCAAACTTATGCAGATGTGTATCCAAGATGGCTGGATGTGGGGGAAGAAGGTTTTTTTGAAACCTATTATTATGGTGTGTACGAGGAAGCGGAAATCTCTGTTGTGAATGCAACGTGGTATCTCGAATAGGAGGACAGGTTGGAATGACCAAACGAACATGGAGTATGATCATATCCAGTGCTATTATCATTGGTGCTGGAGCAGGGGGCGTGTTCTGGATACACCAGCATTCAGCAGATCAGTTGCAGGATGGGCCCAGACTGGCAGTTGTTGCCGCGAAGGAAACGGAAAATGCGGCAGCCACGACTGCCTCCAAGCAACCTGTGAAGAAGACACGCAAACAGATTATAGAAGAAAGTCAGAAGAAAGTCGTAACGATCGAGAGTAACAGCGGACTGGGCTCCGGTTTTCTCTACAATGATCAGGGAGATGTCGTGACCAATGCACATGTGGTGGAGGGGGCGAATGAAGTAACTATTCGGACCTTGAACCATGAGGAATATAAGGGGACGGTTATTGGTATTGGGGATGAAACAGACGTAGCTGTGGTCAGGGTTCCTGATTTGAAAAAAGTTAAGCCGTTAATCATCGCCAAATCCAAAGCTGAGACCGGAGACGAGATTCTGGCATTGGGTAGTCCACTTGGGCTAGAGAACACCGTAACAACCGGAATCATCAGTGGGTTGGGGCGTAGCTTTGAAATAGCGCCTTACATCTATAGTAACCTCTATCAGATCTCGGCACCAATAACCCATGGCAACAGTGGTGGACCACTCATTAGTGCGGAGACTGGTGAAGTGATCGGCATTAATTCGGCGGTCGTGGAACAGGAGGGGGGAATAGGATTCAGTATTCCTATGACTAGTGTGCTCAAGCAGGTTCAGGCATGGTCCAAAAATCCTTCTGGCACAACGTCGGTGCGGACGGCTGGAGATACTCACTTGGGTTCAGCCACTAAGACATTGCAAGCAGAAGGAATTGTAACGGACTTTTATGCAAGTCTTAATCTGAGTGATTATGTCACCGCTTATGCACTGCTCGGAAGCGAGTGGCAGAGTGCTACAACATATGCCAAGTTCAGAGAAGGATATCTGAATACAAGTGAGGTGACCATCAGTGAGGTATCCTCAGTTAATAAAGGCGATGACGAGATGGAAGTGAAGGCAATGATTAAAGCAAATGAACGCAAAGATGGGGAATATATACTATCGCAATATCGGGTCGAGTATCAGTTGGGTTATGAAAATGGTCAACTGAAAATATTGCATGGTAAAGGTAAAAAAGTGAAATGATTGTGGAGGGAGAGTAGGCATGCGTGCCAATTCTCCTTTTTCATTGCTTATATTGGGTGCATCTGTTAAAATACAGAACGAATGTTCAGTATGGATGGGACGGAGTGAAATGGAATGAATATGAATAAAAAACAACTACAGACTGAGCAGACCAAGAAGAAACTTGCGGATGCTTCCAAAGCCCTTTTTGTACAAAAAGGTTATAAAGCAACGTCCATTGAGGATATTGTAGCTGCGACGGGCAGCAGCAAAGGCAATATATATTACCATTTTAAAAGTAAGGAAGGTCTGTTCCTTTATCTAATCGATGAGTGGGACCGGGAGTGGGAAGAGAGCTGGGCGGCCAAAGAACATCTCTATCGCACCTCCACGGAGAAAATTTATGGTTTGGCGGAACAACTCGTCATGGATGATATGAATCACCCGCTGACGAAGGCAGCTGATGAGTTCTTCACAGGGGAAAAGAAAGAAAATGATATTGAGGAGCGGATCTCCTTAATGTTTGAGCGGCATATTCAATTTAATAAACAAATGATAGAGCAAGGCATTGAGAGCGGTGAGTTCAAAGCAGACAATGTAGATCATCTCGCGCTCATATTGGAAAGTACCATTATTGGCCTTAGTCAGATGTCACGGGGGATGGAGCCTGATCAGGCTCTTGCGTTATACCGCCAGGCCGCTAGTGTATTCTTGCACGGGATTGCAAAAGATAAAGCTTAAGCAACATTTTGACAACTACGGAGGATGGAATCATGGCATTACTAACACGGAACAGGGGCGCACTGCTGCTGTTAATGTTTAATATTTTTCTCGTTTTTACGGGTATTGGTCTGGTTGTACCGATCATGCCTGCGTATATGGATCTACTGCATATCACCGGATTCACGGTTGGATTGCTGGTAGCGGCATTTTCCTTCACCCAGTTTCTGTTCTCCCCGCTTGCGGGTCGTTGGTCGGATACATGGGGACGTAAGAAAATTATAGTCGGCGGCATGCTGATCTTTGCTGTATCGGAGTTTATGTTTGGTGCGGTCAATGCACCAGTCTTGCTCTTCGCAGCCCGCATGTTAGGCGGTATTGGTGCGGCGATGATCTTCCCGGCGGTTATGGCTTATACCGCAGATATTACAACAGAGGAAGAACGCGGTAAAGGTATGGGCTTGATTAATGCAGCCATTACAACTGGATTTATCATCGGTCCGGGAATTGGTGGATACATTGCGGACTTTGGCATTCGAATTCCGTTCTACGCCGCAGGGGTTGCCGGTTTATTGGCAGCGATCATTACAATGATTATCTTGCCTGAATCGGCACGAAGCACAGGAGAGCAAAGTAAACCTGTCGCTGGCGCAGTGAAAGTCAAAGCTCCGGGTATGGTAGCCCAATTGTTGAATTCGTACCGTGAGCCATACTTTTTCAGCTTGATCATTGTGTTTGTTATGGCATTTGGTCTGGCGAACTATGAGACAGTATTTTCACTGTTTGTGGATCACAAGTTTGGTTTCACGACGAAAGATATTGCATTCATTATTACATTTGGTTCCATTGCGGGTGCGGTTGTGCAAGTATCATTGATCGGTTGGTTGCTCAACCGGTTTGGTGAAAAGATGGTCATTTCGGTCTGTCTGTTATTCGTAGCGGTATTTGTACTGTTGACTTTGTTTGTGCATACGTACTGGCTCATTCTTGTTGTAACTTTTATCGTCTTCTTGGGAATGGATATCTTACGTCCGGCGATCAGTACACAGATGTCCAAATTGGCACAAGAACAACAGGGCTTTGTGGCCGGACTGAACTCGGCCTACACAAGTTTGGGGAATATCGCAGGTCCAATCGTAGCTGGAGCACTATTTGATGTGAATATTAATTATCCTTACGTTTCGGCAGCTGCCGTTCTAGCAATCTGTTTCCTGTTATCCCTGCGGGTACTCAGAGGGGTCAAAACGGTAAAACAACCGAAGGCTGAAATGTAATTTTATAATTGGAAAATAAAGCTTCCATATCAATGCATCAACACCAAAAAAGTCGACTACACATGTTTCATGTGCAGTCGACTTTTTTATTAGTGCGTGTATTAACGGATTTGCCCATTCGTTTCAATCAGTTTTTGATACCAGTGGAAACTCTGTTTGCGGATACGTCTCAGTTTCTTGATATCGAATTCCTCACGATCCACATAGATGAATCCATAACGTTTGCTTGACCCTTGATGTGTACTCACCAGATCGATCGCAGACCAAGGGCAGAAGCCAAACACATCCACGCCGTCCGTAATCGCCAGTTGAATCTGTTCGATATGTTTATTGAAGAATTCAATGCGATACGGATCGTTAACCACGTCACCTTCCTCCAGTTTATCAAAGGCACCCAGACCATTTTCCGTAACAATCAATGGCAGGTGATAACGGGAGTAGATCTGGCGAAGGGTAGAGCGGAAGCCCACCGGATCAATTTCCCAGCCAAACTCTGTTTTTTGCAGATTGGGATTCACAGATCCTCTATATGCGCCCGGTTCACCTACGATTTCATGCTGATCTCCTGTATGAGAGAAGTCATTGCCATCGTTCAGACTTTCACCAACCGTCTGGGAAGTGTAGTAATTAAACGCAATAAAGTCAGGGTTCCCTTGAGCCAGGATATCCATATCTCCGTCTTCAATGACAGGCGTATATCCTTTCTCTTCGAGATAACTCCAGGCAATATGATTATAACGTCCATATACTGCCATATCGAGATAGAGCCAGTTACGAATGGCAGCATAGTTATCAGCCGCGAGTGTGTCTTCTGGTTTGGAGCTAGCCGGGTAAATTACACCGATATTAGGAGCTGGGCCAATCTTGGCTTCAGGCAGCATTTCATGACACAGGACCATCGCTTTAGCTTGAGCAACCAGCATGTGGTGATTTTGCTGATACAGTGTTTTTTGCGGATCAACAAGTGTTGTATCCAGTGTACCCAGAGAGCCAGGATGCAGGATCAGCATATTTTGTTCGTTAATGGTCAACCAATATTTAACCCGGTCTCCGTAGTTCTCATAAAGGGTCTTGGCATATTGTTCAAAAGCATCAATCGTTGCACGGTTGGACCAGCCGCCTTTTTCTTCAAGTGCATAAGGAAGATCGAAGTGATACATCGTCACTATGGGTTCAATACCGTATTTAATTAACTCATTAATGAGAGAATCGTAAAACGCGAGCCCCTTCGGATTTACTTCACCCGCTCCTTGCGGATAGATGCGTGTCCATGCGATGGAGAAACGGTAGGCTTTGAAGCCCATTTCAGCCAGCAACGCCACGTCTTCTTTGTACATATGATAGTGATCACTGGTTACCTTGAAGTCGGTCACACCTTCCACATGGTTGCCCATGTCGATAACAGAAGGGCCTTTACCATCTTCATTCCAGGCTCCCTCAATCTGATAGGCAGAGGTTGAACCTCCCCAGAAAAAATCTTTAGGAAATGGTTTCAGTTGAGTATGTTTCATGGTTAGTTCCTCCTAAGTTGAATTCGTATAATATAAGTTGTGTCAGACAACGAGAGTCAAAAGGACATCATTTTTCTGTACATGTTCTTGAGTTGTTTCGAACACATCCACTTCTTGCTGCGTAAGAGTAACAATGACAGGGGTTACGGTTTCGTATCCGGCTTCCTTGATCTTATCGATGTCAAACCGGATTAACAGATCGCCCTGTCTGACGATATCCCCTTCCTGAACGACAGGAGAGAAGTATTTTCCCTTTAGCGCTACTGTATTGATGCCAATATGAATCAGAATTTCCGTTCCTGCGTTAGTTGTTAATCCAATGGCATGTCCAGTCGGGAAGAGGGAAGTGACAACACCATCTACCGGAGCGACAACTTCACCAATCTCAGGGACAATCGCCAAACCTTTGCCCATAGCACCAGTTGAAAAGGCTGGGTCGTTAATGGTACTCAGTGCTAAGGCTTTACCTGTAAGTGGGCTATAAATTTGTTCTTTCTTGATCTCCGTTGTTTTGGTCTCAGGTACGACAGGAAGCTCTACCGGCGTACTTTCAGCCGATGTGCTGGAGACAGATTCATTTTTCTCGGAAGCTGTGTCTTTCGTTTTGCTTTCATAACCAAACATCACCGTTAGTACTGCTGCTACCGCAAAGGAGCAGGCAATCGCAATTACGTAGACAACCGTTGGTGTATAGACAGGAATGGCAAATATATTGTGGAACACATAAGCAGTCATTTTAACACCAAAGTGACCATTGATGGCACCGCCGATCGCACCTGCGATAACCACGATAGGAATCACACGTTTATAACGCAGGATCAAACCGTATACAATTGGTTCAGTGACTCCTGCAAGTAAACCTGTAAGGCTGGTTGAACCAGCAAGAGTGCGCAGGGTTTTGTTCTTTTTGGCTTTTAGGAAAATACCGAAGGCTACACCGATTTGTGCAAATACAGCTGCAGCAGCCATGGCTTCAATCGGATCGCCGCCAACCCCGATATTCTGTATCGTGATTGGAGTAAAGCCCCAGTGGAGTCCAAAGACAACCATGAAGGTCATGAATCCACCGAGTACAACCCCTGATAATATACCGCTGACACCAATGAGCCAAGTTACGCCGGAGGAGATCCAGTCACCTACCGTGGTGCCAAATGGTCCAAAGGCCATTGCGGACAGAGGAACCATAATCATCAAAGCAATCATTGGTACAAGGAACAATTGCAGGTCTTTCAAAATGATTTTCTTGAGTAACTTATCCAGAACAGCGTAGATACTAATCGATATGAAGATTGGGAATACGCTGGCTGAATAATTCATCATCACGACTGGTATACCCAGGAACGATACATCTGAGCCCTTATCCATCAGCCTGGTGAAGCTCGGTTCCATCAGAGCGGCACCAATTACGCCAGCTACATAAGGATTTGCTTTCAGCTTCATACCCAGTGTAATCCCAAGGAAGATGGGCAAGAAATAAAATACAGCGTTGCCGGCAGCGGATAAAATCAGGTATGTGTCACTTGTATCAGACATCCATCCAAGCATGGTCAGGACAGTCAGCAAAGCTTTTAGCATACCTGATCCTGCCATGGCCGGGATTAACGGCGAGAAACTTCCGGATATAATTTCAAAAACTTTGGATAATAGCGAGGTTTTTTCCCCTGTGGACTCAGTCGTTGAGGAGGAGTCTCCTCCGAAATCCCGGTTTTTCATAATCTCCGCATATACATGAGCCACGTTACTACCGATGACCACTTGGAACTGGCCGCCGCTTTCGACAACGGTAATAATACCATCGTGTTTTTCCAACGTTTCGCGTTCGGCCTTTTTCGAATCTTTCAGGTCGAATCTCAGCCGGGTTGCACAGTGGACAAGACCATTGATATTGGCTTCTCCGCCGACGAGACGAACGATGTCATCCCCCATTTTTTTATGATCCATGTTCATTCTCCTTTGTTGTTAAGATTGCCTGAAAACAAAAAAATACCTAAACGAATGGCTATGATCATCGGAAAGATGACCTGTTGCCAATCATTTAGGTATCGCCTGCTTGAGCAGTAACAATCCTTGTCGTTAAGTTGTGAGACCTACTATATATGACGCCGAAATCGTTTGCAAGCTTTATTTATTCTGTGTCCACTAACTCGTTACGAGAAGTGACCCGTTGAATATGGATCGTCAAATACACCTTTTCATCAATGGACATGGCACTTTCAAACTTGTCCTCAAGGTACTGATTGATTAATTGGGTGCACTGAAAAGCCTTGCTATATTTGTCTTTCACTTGCTCATACAGAAAGTTATCTCCTGAAGCAAATTGCTCCTGTTCATTACTCAACATTCTCTGCACAAAATATTGAAGATGGGTAATAAACCGGGAATAATTAAATGAATTTTCATCCAGGGCGATGTGGTAATGGTTGGTCACAATGTTGAAGATATCATCAATAACTTCCGTAATTTCAACGGTTTGTTTCATGCCTTGAGCATCTTGACGAGCGTTTACAAAATGCATGGCAATAAAGCTGGCCTCATGTTCATCCATTTGGATGCCGAATTGTTCCTGGATCAGTTCCACAGCGTTCATGCCAATTCCAAACTCCTTCTTGTAAAACTTCTTGATCTGCCACAAAAGAGAATTCTTCAGCCCGACGGATTTACGGTACCGGGTAATAGCAAACTGAATATGATCGATCAATGATATATAGATATTATCACTAAAAATATCGCCCATTTCCTGTTTGGCATGGCCCACAATTTCGTCTGCCAACTTCAAATATTCAACCGATGTTTCCCCAATCAGATCAATTAGTTTTTGCGGTATTTTATCCGATTTCAGCACAAAGGTTTTTTCGATTTTATCCTCATCCACAGGCTGTCCGTTTTTCTTTTTGAAGCCAAGACCGTTGCCAATGACAACAAATTCGTGACCAACCTGGTTCTCAGCCCGGATGACATTGTTGTTAAAAATCTGACGGATGATCATATATGTGTTTCACCTCAATTGGTCGTAATAATAACAAAAAACCCAAACTAAGGCTTAATAGACAGCCTTGGTTTGGGTATCGCCTGCTTACCAGTAACAATCCCGAAGAAGACGCAGCTTCCTCTTTCAATTATGTCCACTATACCGCTTTCATAACAGAATAACAATACAATGATTTCTGGAAATGGACGTAAAGACGTGGATTTTTGGTATAATAAGAAATGCTGGAAGTGAATTAGATGGGCTGGGTTGCATAATAAGTTACCGAGGACGGTCATTTTTAAGCATATACAGGATTATTGGAGTGATAACATGAGCAATGCAAAAGGAAAAGGCGGCACCGGCCGTGGTACGGGGAAAAAAGGCTGGAACCGTTGGCAAGCCGCTGCTAACCGGGCGAAAAGTGCACCGAAGCCTTATAAAAGTAAAGGTACAAAGAAGAAGGACGATACCGAAAATTCAAGTGGCAAGCCCGAGTAAGTATGGCTTGACGATGCCAGAGGAGAGAGCTGCCTGACTAACGGGTGGGTCTCTTTTTGCTTGAAAAGATAAAAAATTAAATTGACAGTAGTGTAAATATGGTAATAATATAGAGCTTACGCAAATTAGATGGTAGTGCTACTATATAGAGAAAGGAGCATCAGCATGCCTGTTAATATGGATGAAAATTCACTTGGACTGATTCTTTCACGGACGTATCTGGCATATAAAAAAACAACAACCAGAAATCTGAGTGAACAGGATATTACTCCGGAACAATTTGCAGTTCTGAATGAATTGAGCAAGGCGGGAAGCCATATATCACAGAAAAAACTGGCCGAATTAACAGTGCGGGACCAGACAACGGTAGGCAAAATTATAGACAAGTTGATTCGTAAAGGTCTGGTGACAAGAGAAGAAGATCCACAGGACCGCAGAGCGGTTTTGCTTTGTTTGACGGCGGAAGGAATGGAAATGAATAACATTTTGACACCAAAGGCAAAACAGCAAGAGCAAGTGACACTCGCCGAATGTTCCCCTGAAGAGCTCGAAGTATTCATGAATGTGATGAATCGCATCTATGAAAAAATGAAATAAATTTTTTTGGCCAAATATGTGCATGTGCATATATATGTAGTGCAATTATTTTAATTTTAACTAACGGGAGTCGTGAACGAATGAAAAGCTTCAAAGATTTTCTTAAAGTGCCACAGACAAAAATAGGGTTGGTTTTTGCATTGGTTGTTCCGCTGTTATTTGTTGTGATCTGGATGACGGGTTATCATCAAGCCACGGAGAGAGTGGATCAACTTCAAGTTGCTCTGGTGAACGAAGATGGGACACAGGGAACTGAGGTGCAGAAGCAGATTGAAACGCTCGCGCCTTTCCATGTCAATGTACTGGGTTCTGCCGAGGAAGCTGAGCAACAGATGAATGCAGGTAACTATGCGATGGTTATTGTTATTCCGGAAGGATTCACTGACCAGATTGAAGGCGGTACAGAGACGAGTTTGTCCTTCTATATTAATCAAGGAAATGCCGATGTAGCCAAATCCATTGTGGAACACGCGGCGACTGGAATGACTGCACAAATGGGACAAGGGATTCTGGAATCCAAGGTTCAAGTGACACTCAATAATGATAGTATAAACAGCGATGAACTGAGTGCAGCTATTGGACAAGCGATGGCAAAGATGAATGAAGGGCCTGTGAAGGCTGAAATTAATAAAACGAACAGCGTAAGTGATTTTGCAACATCGATGCTGCCCATGATTCTGGGTTTTATCACCTACATTGCTTCAATGACCATGAATATTCAGTTCAATATTACATCGAATATCATGAAGCGTAACCATTCCAAATGGGAAATCTTCTGGGGACGGCAAATGTTGTTATTATGTATAGCAGTGATCGTTCCTCTGATTGTGGACACAGTAGCTCTTCAGTTCACGGATGTTTCGAGCTCCTTCGGCGCTTTGTATCTGTATCATGTGCTGGTGAGTCTGGCTTGTATCTGTTTTACACAAATGAGTTTTGCCCTGTTTGGTAATGCAGGCCCTCTATTTAATGTAGCAATGGTTCCGCTCCAGTTGATGACAGCAGGAAATATCATTCCAGCCGAGATGCTGGCGCCATTCTACCGTTATATTGGAAACTTTCTACCCGCTTCCAATGGGGTACAGGGATTTATGCGTTTGATCTATAGTGGAGAAGCAGTGGGTGGATACATGGTTCATCTTCTGTTGATCTCGATTATAACGTGGGGAATTACGTTGCTGAGAGTTGGCATGCAAAAAGCAGGTAATGGACAAATGGCGATGACGCCTCCAGCATCAGCACAGGCACAACATTAAGAGTTTCCTTCTATATATAATGTTAATAACACACAAGAAAGTGGTTCAGGTATAGTTATATGCGTGCATCACTTTTTTTGTTTATCTTCTATAATACTTCTACTTATACTCGTGGTAACTTACAGTGCTCCAGTAATCTTGCATGACCTTGAGAAAAGGAGAACGTAAATTGAGCATATTAATGAAGCTAAAATATATCAGAGGAGATGTAGGCTAATAATTTTAAAATCAATTAGACATGTATTGTGATGTTATGAATGGAAAGAATGTCATTTAAACTATAATAAACTTTACACTGAGATAGAGGAGAGCAACGCAGTGGAGGTAGTTGATTTGTAGTAAATGAATTTTATTAAATAAAGTATTGTAATTAAAATCTATACGTGATATATTATTAGTCAGGCCAAGAAAACACGGTTTAACACTGGTGCGGCAAGCGAATGAATTAAGCTTCGAAAGAAACTTAAAAAAAGAGCTTGCAAAGTTGGTTCGGACATGATATTATATAAGAGTTGCTGAAGAGAACGACATTCGGTAACGAAACAAGTTTGATCTTTGAAAACTGAACAACGAGTGAGTAAACATTCTGCTTGCAGAATGAACGCGAAAGTTTGAAACAAGCCTTGGCTTGAATCGACTGGAGCACAAATGAGATTTTTAATCTCGTCAGATTCAAAATGAGCTTATCGCTCTTTTCAATACTTTATTGGAGAGTTTGATCCTGGCTCAGGACGAACGCTGGCGGCATGCCTAATACATGCAAGTCGAGCGGACTTGAAGAGAAGCTTGCTTCTCTGATAGTTAGCGGCGGACGGGTGAGTAACACGTAGGCAACCTGCCCTCAAGTTTGGGACAACTACCGGAAACGGTAGCTAATACCGAATAATTGTTTTCTTCGCCTGAAGGAAACTGGAAAGACGGAGCAATCTGTCACTTGGGGATGGGCCTGCGGCGCATTAGCTAGTTGGTGAGGTAACGGCTCACCAAGGCGACGATGCGTAGCCGACCTGAGAGGGTGATCGGCCACACTGGGACTGAGACACGGCCCAGACTCCTACGGGAGGCAGCAGTAGGGAATCTTCCGCAATGGGCGAAAGCCTGACGGAGCAATGCCGCGTGAGTGATGAAGGTTTTCGGATCGTAAAGCTCTGTTGCCAGGGAAGAACGCTTGGGAGAGTAACTGCTCTCAAGGTGACGGTACCTGAGAAGAAAGCCCCGGCTAACTACGTGCCAGCAGCCGCGGTAATACGTAGGGGGCAAGCGTTGTCCGGAATTATTGGGCGTAAAGCGCGCGCAGGCGGTCATTTAAGTCTGGTGTTTAATCCCGGGGCTCAACCCCGGATCGCACTGGAAACTGGGTGACTTGAGTGCAGAAGAGGAGAGTGGAATTCCACGTGTAGCGGTGAAATGCGTAGATATGTGGAGGAACACCAGTGGCGAAGGCGACTCTCTGGGCTGTAACTGACGCTGAGGCGCGAAAGCGTGGGGAGCAAACAGGATTAGATACCCTGGTAGTCCACGCCGTAAACGATGAGTGCTAGGTGTTAGGGGTTTCGATACCCTTGGTGCCGAAGTTAACACATTAAGCACTCCGCCTGGGGAGTACGGTCGCAAGACTGAAACTCAAAGGAATTGACGGGGACCCGCACAAGCAGTGGAGTATGTGGTTTAATTCGAAGCAACGCGAAGAACCTTACCAGGTCTTGACATCTGAATGACCGGTGCAGAGATGTACCTTTTCTTCGGAACATTCAAGACAGGTGGTGCATGGTTGTCGTCAGCTCGTGTCGTGAGATGTTGGGTTAAGTCCCGCAACGAGCGCAACCCTTATATTTAGTTGCCAGCACTTCGGGTGGGCACTCTAGATAGACTGCCGGTGACAAACCGGAGGAAGGTGGGGATGACGTCAAATCATCATGCCCCTTATGACCTGGGCTACACACGTACTACAATGGCCGGTACAACGGGCTGCGAAATCGCGAGATGGAGCCAATCCCAACAAAGCCGGTCTCAGTTCGGATTGCAGGCTGCAACTCGCCTGCATGAAGTCGGAATTGCTAGTAATCGCGGATCAGCATGCCGCGGTGAATACGTTCCCGGGTCTTGTACACACCGCCCGTCACACCACGAGAGTTTATAACACCCGAAGTCGGTGGGGTAACCGCAAGGAGCCAGCCGCCGAAGGTGGGATAGATGATTGGGGTGAAGTCGTAACAAGGTAGCCGTATCGGAAGGTGCGGCTGGATCACCTCCTTTCTATGGAGAATCGTTTCCCGAGTGGAAACATTCAAATACGCAGCTTAGCTGCAAAACACTCACTCGTTGCTCAGTTTTGAGAGCTCAAACTCTCAAACAGCTTGCTTTTGCATGGAGCTTGTTCTTTGAAAACTAGATATCGAAACGAAACAAACGCGAATTAGAACATTCCTTTTTAGCTGAACTTGTGTTAAACAAGTTTAAATAAAAACGGTAGTTAAATTGCTTTTGTGATGGTATTGAATGGGAGTGAATTTTGGCTTTGCGCAAGCAAAACAAGGGAAGCGAGCAGTCAAAACCGGAACAAAATGGTTAAGCTACTAAGAGCACACGGAGGATGCCTAGGCGCTAGGAGCCGATGAAGGACGTGGCGAACAACGAAACTGCCTCGGGGAGCTGTAAGCAAGCTTTGATCCGGGGGTGTCCGAATGGGGAAACCCAGCTGGGGTAATTTCCAGTTACTCATAACTGAATACATAGGTTATGTAGAGGCATACCAGGGGAACTGAAACATCTAAGTACCCTGAGGAAGAGAAAACAATAGTGATTCCGTCAGTAGCGGCGAGCGAACGCGGAGAAGCCCAAACCAAAGAGCTTGCTCTTTGGGGTTGTGGGACGTCTCACATGGAGTTACAAAGGAACCGGTTAAGCGAAGAGGTCTGGAAAGGCCCGCCAAAGAAGGTAAAAGCCCTGTAGTTGAAAGTCTGTTCCCTCCGAGACGGATCCCGAGTAGTGCGGGGCACGTGAAACCCCGTATGAATCCGGCAGGACCATCTGCCAAGGCTAAATACTTCCTAGCGACCGATAGTGAAGCAGTACCGTGAGGGAAAGGTGAAAAGCACCCCGGAAGGGGAGTGAAATAGAACCTGAAACCGTGTGCTTACAAAAAGTCAGAGCCCGTTTTAGGGGTGATGGCGTGCCTTTTGTAGAATGAACCGGCGAGTTACGTTCCCGTGCAAGGTTAAGGTGAAGAGCCGGAGCCGCAGCGAAAGCGAGTCTGAATAGGGCGACTTAGTACGTGGACGTAGACCCGAAACCGGGTGATCTACCCCTGTCCAGGGTGAAGGTGCGGTAACACGCACTGGAGGCCCGAACCCACGCATGTTGAAAAATGCGGGGATGAGGTGGGGGTAGCGGAGAAATTCCAATCGAACTCGGAGATAGCTGGTTCTCCCCGAAATAGCTTTAGGGCTAGCCTCGGAAAACAGAGTCGTGGAGGTAGAGCACTGATTGGGTGCGGGGCCCGCAAGGGTTACCAAGCTCAGTCAAACTCCGAATGCCATAGACTTACTTCCGGGAGTCAGACAGTGAGTGCTAAGATCCATTGTCAAAAGGGAAACAGCCCAGACCATCAGCTAAGGTCCCCAAGTGTGTGTTAAGTGGGAAAGGATGTGGAGTTGCACAGACAACCAGGATGTTGGCTTAGAAGCAGCCATCATTGAAAGAGTGCGTAATAGCTCACTGGTCGAGTGACTCTGCGCCGAAAATGTAACGGGGCTAAACACACCACCGAAGCTATGGCTTGATGCTTTGCATCAGGGGTAGGGGAGCGTTGTATAAGGGTTGAAGGTGTACCGTAAGGAGCGCTGGACATTATACAAGTGAGAATGCCGGTATGAGTAACGAAAAGATCAGTGAGAATCTGATCCGCCGAAAGCCTAAGGGTTCCTGAGGAAGGCTCGTCCGCTCAGGGTAAGTCGGGACCTAAGGCGAGGCCGAAAGGCGTAGTCGAAGGACAACAGGTCGAAATTCCTGTACCACCGTAAGCCGTTATGAGCAATGGGGGGACGCAGTAGGGTAGTGACGCGGACTGATGGATGTCCGTCTAAGCAGTGAGGCTGATGTGTAGGCAAATCCGCACATTGTAAGGCTGAGCTGTGATGGGGAGCGAAAATTATAGTAGCGAAGGTCATGATCTCACACTGCCAAGAAAAGCCTCTAGCCAGGTGATGGTGCCCGTACCGCAAACCGACACAGGTAGGCGAGAAGAGTATTCTAAGGCGCGCGGAAGAACTCTCGTTAAGGAACTCGGCAAAATGACCCCGTAACTTCGGGAGAAGGGGTGCCCCGGTAGTGTGAATAGCACGAGGGGGCCGCAGTGAAAAGGCCCAAGCGACTGTTTAGCAAAAACACAGGTCTGTGCGAAGCCGTAAGGCGAAGTATACGGGCTGACGCCTGCCCGGTGCTGGAAGGTTAAGGGGAGTGGTTAGGGAGCAATCCCGAAGCTGTGAACCGAAGCCCCAGTAAACGGCGGCCGTAACTATAACGGTCCTAAGGTAGCGAAATTCCTTGTCAGGTAAATTCTGACCCGCACGAATGGCGTAACGACTTGGGCGCTGTCTCAACGAGAGATCCGGTGAAATTTTAATACCTGTGAAGATGCAGGTTACCCGCGACAAGACGGAAAGACCCCATGGAGCTTTACTGCAGCTTGATATTGAATTTGGGTACGATCTGTACAGGATAGGTGGGAGCCTTTGAAGCAGGAGCGCCAGCTTCTGTGGAGGCAACGTTGGGATACCACCCTGATCGTATCTAGGTTCTAACCTGGTACCGTAATCCGGTGCGGGGACAGTGTCAGGTGGGCAGTTTGACTGGGGCGGTCGCCTCCTAAAGAGTAACGGAGGCGCCCAAAGGTTCCCTCAGAATGGTTGGAAATCATTCGAAGAGTGCAAAGGCATAAGGGAGCTTGACTGCGAGACCTACAAGTCGAGCAGGGACGAAAGTCGGGCTTAGTGATCCGGTGGTACCGCATGGAAGGGCCATCGCTCAACGGATAAAAGCTACCCTGGGGATAACAGGCTTATCTCCCCCAAGAGTCCACATCGACGGGGAGGTTTGGCACCTCGATGTCGGCTCATCGCATCCTGGGGCTGAAGTAGGTCCCAAGGGTTGGGCTGTTCGCCCATTAAAGCGGTACGCGAGCTGGGTTCAGAACGTCGTGAGACAGTTCGGTCCCTATCTGTCGTGGGCGTAGGAAATTTGAGAGGAGCTGTCCTTAGTACGAGAGGACCGGGATGGACGTACCGCTGGTGTACCAGTTGTTCCGCCAGGAGCACCGCTGGGTAGCTATGTACGGACGGGATAAACGCTGAAAGCATCTAAGCGTGAAGCCCCCCTCAAGATGAGATTTCCCAGTATGTAAGACCCCTTGAAGACGACGAGGTAGATAGGCTGGGGGTGGAAGTGCAGCAATGCATGGAGCTGACCAGTACTAATCGGTCGAGGGCTTATCCAATAGCAAGTGATAATTCGCGTGTTTCGTTTCGAATCTAGTTTTCAGAGAACGATCTCTGAAATGTAAGCTACGCGTTTGGTGGCGATGGCGGAGGGGTTCCACACGTACCCATCCCGAACACGACCGTTAAGCCCTCTAGCGCCGATGGTACTTGGACCGCAGGGTCCTGGGAGAGTAGGACGCCGCCAAGCAATAGGAAGACACACTTGATGATATCGAGTGTGTCTTTTTTATTTGAATGTAATTTTTAGTTCCGATTAGACTTGTTATATACATAAAATACTGGCGTTCCAATCCTTAAAGCTGTGATACAATAGGTGAGGTCTATATAGAAAACGGAAACACGCATAAGTACGAGGAGGAACAGTGAACACGATGAAATCAGCCCCGTTTATTGCTGTGGAAGGTCCGATCGGAGCGGGGAAAACAACGCTGGCAACGATGCTTTCCCATGAATTGAATCTTCCGTTAGTTAAAGAAATCGTAGAAGAGAATCCATTTCTGGCTTCCTTTTATCAGGATATCGACGAGTGGAGTTTCCAATTGGAAATGTTTTTTCTGTGTAATCGGTTTAAACAACTGGAAGACACGGGCGCTCATTATGTAGAGCAGAATACCCCAGTCATTTCAGACTATCATATCTATAAAAATATGATTTTTGCCGATCGTACCTTAAAGGGAACGAAACGGGATAAATATCGTCAAATCTATCATCTGTTAACAGATGATCTGCCAAAGCCCAATCTGGTGCTCTATATTGAAGCTGAACTCGATACGTTGATGTACCGCATTAACAAGCGTGGACGCTCATTTGAGCAGGATATGGACCCGGCATATATGGAACAACTGATCGTCGATTACAAAACAGGCATGGATCATCTGGCGAATAGCTCAAATCCACCAGTAATCATTAAAGTCAATGCGGAGCAACTCGATTTTGTCGAACATCCTGAGCACTTCAGGCAGATTGTTAATCAGGTAAAGGAGTATATCATATGAATAACTATGGCATTCCATCGAATGCATTAATTACGGTAGCAGGTACGGTTGGAGTGGGTAAATCCACGTTAACAGCTGCACTTGCACAGCGTTTGAATTTCAAGACCTCTCTGGAGCAAGTTGATCATAATCCATATTTGGAGAAGTTCTATCATGACTTTGAGCGTTGGAGCTTCCATCTGCAGATTTATTTCCTGGCAGAGCGCTTCAAGGAACAGAAGAAGATTTTTGAACTGGGTGGAGGATTCGTACAGGATCGTTCCATCTATGAAGATACAGGCATATTTGCACAGATGCATGCGGATCAAGGAACCATGTCTGCTACCGATTTCGAGACATATAGCAGTTTGTTTGAAGCGATGGTGATGACACCTTATTTCCCACATCCAGATGTGCTGATCTATCTGGAAGGCAGTCTGCCTTCGATTTTAAACCGTATTACGGAACGTGGACGTGAGATGGAGATTCAGACGGATCGTTCGTACTGGGAGCACATGCACGAGCGCTATTCCGTGTGGATTGATCAGTTTACGGCTTGCCCTGTGCTGCGTCTGAACATTGATGAGTATGATGTGCATGATCCAGCATCGGTGGATGCCATTTTGGCACAGATTGCAGCTGTCATTCAGCCTTCCAAGGAAGTGCAAAGGTAAGATAGAGCGAGTTTTACAATGTATTTTTCTGGGTTACATTGGTTATATTTATGATACAGATATGGATAACATCCCTTCTACGGCTATTATGCTGTTGGAGGGATGTTTTTTTATGTGCCAAGGGAATGATGATGAGATGAATGTAGACAAAACTAAGAGGATATATTCGAGTGAATAAGGAAATGGATGTTTAATATATCTTTTCTATTATATAAATCATGGTCACCAAAAGTAGAAAAATGTTGAATAATAGGACATTTTGTGGTTTCATAGGAAAGGTGAATTCTGGAAAAGAAGCATATGCATGACTCAGGAGGGAAAGACAACGTGGAAGAGAAACAAGGAGTTAAAATCGGTATGCCGATCATTGGTGGCTTAATTGGAGCTATTCTGGGAGGCATCGTATGGGCAGCTATTGCTGCAATGACCGAGTATGAGGTGGGATTAATTGCGATTTTGATTGGAGTGCTCACGGGCTACGCAGTTGTGTTGTTCTCCAATAAACGAATTGCGACAGTACATAAGATTATTGCCGTACTGTTTGCTCTCGTAGGCATTTTGCTGGGTAAATATCTGACGGTGGTTTATTTTACTTCCGAACTGTTTGGTGATGTAAGCGTGATGGAACTCGTGTTTGATAGCGAGATGATCAGTGCGTTTGTGGAAACCTTCCAGGACTATTTCAGTCAACCGATTGATTTATTATTCATCGTGCTTGCGATTGTATCTGCATGGCAGATTCCTGGCCGTATGGCGAGAACCAGTCTAGCTACGGATGCATCTTCATCGGATCACGCACCAAGAGCTTAATCGGATAGCGGTGTACGCTTGGTAGCAAAATGAAGAACGTTTGACAGACGAAACTTAACTCATCATCCTAAGCATCTGGTGAAACGGTTATATCGAAGGACTGGGAGCAGAAGAAACGTAGTAAAGCATCTACTTTAAAAGATATTCATAAAGTACTCAGAGTGAGCAGCAGTTAGGCTTGTTCACATTGCGGCTGAGTTACTTGCATACATAAAAGGGACGATACGCCTGAGGGTGTACGTCCCTTTTGTGTATTTACCAGCTAGTAGGTGGGATACGGCTCATAACTTTTGCAACAACACGAATCGATTAAAATTACTTACCACATAACCCTAGTATAATATCCAACATGTTCATAAGGTTAATCACAAGAAAGATAGGGTCACTCCAGGAGGTAGGTTCAAATATCCGAAGGGTCATGTCATTTAAAGCGAATAAAGCTGATGACGAGAATATTTTTACCTTTTACAGGACAGGGGGTTAACTTCCAGACTATCTTTTACAGTCCACATCTGGACGGCAATGAGAGTTGAATAATACTGTATGTGGTTGAAGACAGGGCTATATTATTTGTTTTGGTCAGCAAATACAGCCATGGCATCTCTCATAAATACTGCCAAACCATCGCCAAACTGATCAATATTACGCGTGAAGCGTTCATCTTCCACGTACATCTGACCAAGTCCTCTGAAGGCTTCAGGCGAGTAGCTTCCCATCTGGTTTAGGCAGGTGTACCACTCTTTGATGCCAGCCTGTGCCTCCGCAGATGCTGGTTCTGTGTGACGAAGTGCAGCCAGATGTTTGTAGATTTCGTTCATTTGATCGGATAGAGCCTTCTGATCTGTGGTTGATTTACTGTGCAGCTTCTGATTTGCGTGATCGACGGCATGGTCTCCCCAACGTTCCCGCGCTTCTTGTTCATACGGATTCTGGCTAAAATCAAATCCTTCGAATTGTTCTTTGGCTGTCATTTTAATTTCTCCTCTCACGTGTAAAACCGTTCTATCAATGGTAGCAATCATCTGGTCCAAGCGTTGGCGTTTCTCCAGCAGTATAAGTCGATGCATATTAAGAGCTTCTTCCGGATTGAAGGAGGGGTTGGTTATAATGTTTTTGATCTCCTTCAGAGAGAAGTCGAGTTCCTTGAAAAACAATATCTGCTGCAACCGTTCCAGGTTGGCATCTGAATATAATCGATACCCGGCAGAAGTCACTTCGTCCGGGGTTAATAGTCCGATCTCATCATAGTGATGCAGTGTGCGCACACTGATCGAGGCAAGCTCTGCAACTTCCTTAACTTTCATGGCCATGTGTGAAAACCTCCTTACAACACCGATTGTACAGTGTCACGTTACGTGAGAGTCAACCGTTGAAAATGAGAAAACAAGATGCAAGCATGGAAGCTGCATCTTGATCATGGATTGGTGACTCAGTCACTGTAGGGGAGCGGATGCGCTTCTAAGTCGAAGACATAGATTGCCGCACCGCAGGGGGGAGGCTCCTCTGTTATGGAGAGGAGAACGAGCGGTTGTGGCTGCACCATGTAGGCGGTGCAGCCCACGAGGCTGGCAGTGCAGGGAGAGCAGGGCTACGCCTGCATCCCGCGCACTGCCGCAGCGAACTGCGCAGCCGCTGCGCGCACATCGGCCGCGCCCGCGATGGCGGAGATGACGGCTACGCCGTCGGCTCCAGCCGCCATCACGGCGGCCGTGGTATCGGGCGTAATGCCGCCGATACCCACAATCGGAACTGCGATGCCTGCGGCGCGCAGTTCCGCCACCCCTGCGGGGCCCAGCACAGCGTGGGCATCCGCTTTGGAGCGCGTCGGGTACATGGGCCCGACGCCAAGGTAGTGGGCGCCCGCCTGCACCGCACGGCGCGCCTCTTCCACAGAGTGGGCGGATACGCCAAGCATCCGCCCATCTCCAATGCGGGCGCGTACCAGCGCCGCGTCCGCATCTTCTTGGCCGACATGCATGCCGTCGGCCTCCACCGCTACAGCCAGCTCCACATCATCGTTCACGATGAACGGGACCCCGTGCTGGCTGCACACCTCGCGAAGCCGCATCGCAAGCGTAATGCGAGCTTCGCCAATCAGGGCACCAGTTCCCTTTTCACGGAACTGGAACAGCGTGATGCCGCCAGCAATGGACTGGCGCAGCACTTCCACCGGGTCTTGCGTTGTATTGACGCTGCCCATCACCAAATACACCTGCATCGCGCGTCGCACCGCTTCTGCTTCCCACGGGCGCATCACTGCTCACCCCGCTGTCTGCGCTGATACGCAAAATGATTTGTCGGCCCATGTCCGGCCCCAATCCCCAGCTCATCTTCGATGGCTGCCTGAATGAATGCTCGCGCGGTCGTAACGGCAGCCAGAACAGGTGAACCCTTGGCTAACTCTGCGGTGATCGCAGCAGAGTATGTGCATCCTGTTCCGTGTGTATGACGTGTTACCACACGAACATTCTCCAGATAATGAAAAGACTGCCCATCGTAGAGCACATCCACGATCATGCCACTTCCTTCATCATGACCACCTTTGACCAAAGCATACGTTGAACCCATCTGTACAATCTGTCTTGCGGCTTCTTCTCGCTGACTCAGATTCGTGATAGACATTCCGGTAAGCAGTTCCGCTTCCGGTATATTAGGTGTTGTGATCAGGGCATGGGGCAACAGCTCCGTAACCAACGCCTGTACAGCTTCCTGTTGGAGCAGGGGGGCACCGCCTTTGGCTACCATCACAGGGTCGATAACCAGATTCGACCAACGGTATTGCTGCCATTTCTCAGCCACTAGACGAATAATCTCGGCACTATATAACATGCCGGTCTTTGTTGCGGTTGGTTGAAAGTCTTCGCCGGTCGAGTCCAATTGCTGGGCAATACCATCGTAAGGGATGGGAAAGACGCCCTGTACACCTGTTGTATTTTGGGCAGCAATAGCCGTGATAACGGTCATGCCGTATACGCCAAGCTCTTGGAATGTTTTCAGATCGGCCTGAATTCCTGCGCCGCCCCCGTTATCAGAACCTGCAATGGTTAGCGCTTGAGCAATGCTCATACTGCACCTCCACGGATCTGACGGATTTGTGCGCATCCTACCAAGAGGTCTGGTGTTACTTGTGCCAGTTGATTCAACAATTCAATCTGGAAGCTGCCCGGCCCCTGATGAGCTGTCCGCTCTGCTGCCAGTTCAGCTGCTACACCATAAAACGCGAGCGCTTCAACAACACTGCCTAGAAGATCGGCTCCTGATTCCGCTATGGCTGTAAAAGCACCAATCACCGAACTGAGTAAACAGCCAGCACCTGTGACCTGAGTGAGCAGGGCATGACCATTACTCGTGAGGAATGTGGATTGTCCATCAGTAATGATATCTTCTTTTCCGGTAATGACCACGACACAGCCAAGTTTATGCGCTGCCCGCTCCGCAATGCCGATTCGGTCGCCCTCACCTGATCCTGCGTCCACACCTTTAATACTCCAACTCTCACCGATGACATTGGCGACCTCTGCCACATTGCCGCGCAGTACTGTGAGACGAAGTTCACGAACGAGCATCTGCACGGTTTCCGTGCGATAAGTGGTTGCGCCTGCGCCGACGGGATCGAGCACAACAGGCACGTGATGTGCATTAGCTGATTGACCAGCTAATCGGATCGCCTGAACGACTTTGTCATCGAGTGTACCAATGTTAAGTACCACGGCACCTGACATCTTGGCGACATCAGCGACCTCTTCATGAGCATAGGCCATAAAAGGGGACGCACCAAGTGCGAGCAGACCATTGGCTGTAAAGGGAGCCACGACAAGGTTGGTGATATTGTGTACCAACGGGTTTTGTGTACGAACACGTTCCAGATAAGACATATAATTTCCTCCTTGTTTTGTATGCTTTCCTGAATCCTTTGACCAAAAAGCTGTAAACGGCTGTTTATTCGGATATAGCGTATCTCAGATTCGTTAGGACTCGCTCCATGCTCTATTCCAGAGATATTAAGGCGCATATAGCTTTGCTTTCATCCCCTTTGCGTTCAGTCACTTTTCCTTCATTCACCTTGCACTCCTTTATTTACTCTCCTTGCAGATTAATAAAAGCATCCTTGGCTTTCACCGATTCAGCAATCAAATCCTTTTCAACGAGCCATGCACGTACATTCTCCCACGACTCCATTTCCTGCCGACCAAACGGTTGACCTTCCTCATTCATAAGTGGCATTAAAATAGCCAGGCTTTTGGTTTCGATCTCCGGGTCAAGCGGAGACGTTTCATTCTCATGAGCGAGCAGAATATTCAAGGCTTCATCTGGATGCTCCGTTACATATTTTTGTCCTTCCTGGATCGCTTTGACGAACCGGGTAAGCTGATCTTTTTTCGCTTCAATGCCAGCCTCACTCGCAGTCAGGACCAATTCATAATAATCAGGCACACCATAATCGACAGGGTTGATTGATTTCATGGCATGTCCTTCTTTCTCCAGAATCAATTGCTCATGGTTAATAAAACCACCCATAATTGCATCCGCCTGTCCGGAAGCCAGCGAAGGAATCAGATCAAACCCAACGTCAACCAGATTCATGTTGTCGGGATTGCCACCATCGTGGCTGATCATCGTACGAACCATCGCTTCATACAGCGGAATCGAAGAATAACCGACAGTTTTTCCTTCAAGATCTTTGGGTGAACTCACGTTGCCATTTGCTTCGGTCAACAGATGCACAAGTGGATGCCGAACAACAGCAGCAATGGATCGTACAGGAATGTTCTCGCCACGCGCGAGTAAGATTTGGGGCTGGTAGCTTAGAGCCAGATCAATTTTACCGGCAGCAACAAGTTTGAGTGAATCATTGGTATCCGCAGGCATCTGAATTTCGACATCCAGACCCTGATCTGCGAAGTACCCTTTTTCCTGAGCCACATAGATGAAGGAGTGTACTGCATTCGGGTACCAGTCGAGCATGATGGACAGTTTATCTTTGGCGTTTGATGTTGGTTCGGTTGCAGACGGATCTGTTTGCTGTGCATTAGTTGCAGAATCTGTTGTTGGCGTGTTTTTGCTAGTATTCGTGGTGCTGCATCCGCTAATGATCAGCAAAAGGCTAATGAGCATGATGGGAAGCAGGGAGTATATACCTTTGTTATTCATAAATTGAAGATCCTCATTTCATCGTTTTGATTTGTATTTACATCTAATTCCTGTCTAAGTATTATCCAACTTTTCTTTTGCCTCCATGTCCATGCCGCCGTATGCTAAACCGTTTCTCTAGCCAGGCAATCAGTACAAACAAAACGATCCCCAGCAGGGATAACAGCACAATAGCGGCAAACATCGCATCCGTGTTCATGTTGCTGGACATGCGGCGGCTGAAGTATCCGAGACCTTTGCTGCCACCAAGCCATTCCCCAATCGTTGCACCAACCACGCAGTACACCACAGACATCTTTAGCCCTGAGAAAAAAGAGGGAAGTGCCAGTGGAATCTGGAGTTTGCAAAAAATATCCCACTTGCTGGCTCCCATGGTGAGCAGCAGTTCACGCTGCTCTGGATCGCCTTGGCGGAGTCCATCGTAGGTACTGACCACAATGGGGAAGAATGCGATTAAGAACACCACCGCGACTTTGCTCCACAACGTGTAACCAAACCACAAGATAAATACGGGGGACAAGGCAATCAGCGGTATGGTCTGACTGATCACGATGAAAGGATACAAGGCTTTTTCAATCGACGGGTTCATATGCATGCCTGTTGCTAGCGTAATTCCAGTCACTATGGACAAGCCAAAACCAACAATAACCTCCATAAAGGTAGCAGGCAGATGGATGGTCAACAGCAGACGGCGATGCTCAACCAGTGAACCTATGATGGCTGTGGGTGCAGGAATGATGAAGGAGGGTACCCATCCCATACGCACAAACGTTTCCCAGATCGCCAGTGAAAAGAGCATGAGAACAATAAACAAACCATATTGGGAAAACGACCTCGAGAGCCACTTAAAACACCACGTCCAGACGCTAACCTCAGCTCTATCACTTTGCATGCAATTGTTCCTCCAGTTGTTGTCTCATCTGCACGAGAGCCGGTTCGTAGATCATGTCCGAATGCCTTGGGCGTGGTAAAGGAACCGTCATCTCCCGCAACTGCTGACCTTGCCCTCCTGGAGTTAACAGAATGATACGGTCACTTAACAGCAGGGCTTCCTCAATGTCATGTGTAATAAACAATACGGTTTGGCCAAAGCCCTCCCACAGCTCCAGCAACCAGCGATGCATTTCTCGTTTGGTTAAGGCGTCGAGTGCACCGAAGGGTTCATCCAGCAACATGAGCTGCCCGCCTGTAAGCAAGGTACGAAGCAATGCCACCCGCTGCCGCATGCCGCCGGATAACTCATCTGGATAGGCCTGTTCATAACCCGACAGGCCGAACCTTGCCAACCCAGCTAGAATGTTGGCCCGTAACTTGTCCTTGTCCTGTCGGCCTGGTGCCAACTCGGCAGGCAGCATGCAGTTCTCCATGACGGTTCGCCAGGATAACAGCAGATCTTTCTGCGGCATATAAGCGACTCGTCCGAGCCGTTGTCCTTGCGGTACATCAGCTATATCGATGGTGCCAACGGTTGGCTCATGCAAGCCTGCGAGCAGCTTGAAGAACGTGCTTTTACCTGATCCGCTGGAGCCGATGAGCGAGACAAATTCTCCTTGTTGAACCTGAAGCGACACATTGGAGAGCACGGGGGAATACTTTTTATCGGGAAAAGCAAAGCTTATGTTGTGAATGGTTACATGGTTATTCATCTGATTCTCACCCCCTTGATGTCAGACTGCTGGAATAACAACCGCATCTTGCACTCTGCCAAAAGAAACAAAAAAGACCCACCCATTTCCGGAGAAATGAGTGGGTCTGTAAGTTAGATCCGCAGTTTATCTTCACATATACATGATAAAATTCCGCTTACTAAAAGGCCGCTCCACTTCCCTCCGCTGGTATGATCCAGATCAGGTTCAAAGGGTCCGAATAGTCATATTCGTCTCAGCCGTAAGGCTCCCCTAGTGCAAAAGTTCAAGATATGCAGTTATGTGTTCAGCATATATCACTCGAACATGAACTGTAAAGAGGCAGCTTGATGGAATTCTTGAGATGAATTTGGAGTCAGACCTGAACAACTGAACAATTTACCTTGGCTCATGAACCCGATATAATAGGGATGGCGCATATTGGCTGGATCACAAATGCAGGTGGGATTGCTCCCTCCGAAGCAGAATGGGGACCCGAGTTGAAAACGTTCAAAAAAGTATATATTGAGATCACAAGTATCTGCAATCTGGCATGCAGCTTCTGTCCGCAGACACAACGTGCCAAAGGATTCATTGACCCTGAAGTCTTCAACAATATACTGGAACAAGTTAAACCACACACCAATCATATTTATCTACATGTCAAAGGCGAACCCTTGTTGCATCCCAAAATAGATCTGTTGCTCGATTCCGCACATGAGAAGGGACTCAAGGTGAACATTACAACGAATGGTACACTATTGCCCAAGACTCAGCATAAATTGCTTGGCAAACCGGCGCTGCGGCAGATGAATTTCTCCCTGCACAGCTTCGATGGGCATGAAGGTTCAACAGACCGTGACGGATACCTGCGTCATATTTTGTCCTTTGTACACGAGGCCGTTAAGCACAATGTCATCATCTCATTCCGACTGTGGAATCTGACGCAGGATAACTTCACAAATGCTCAGATGAATCGAAATCGCGAGACCCTTGAAGTATTGGAACGTGAGTTCAATCTGGACTTCCGCATTGAGGAAAAAGTAGTTCCAGGCAGCGGGGTCAAAATTGCCCCGAATGTATACCTGAATCAGGACCATGAGTTCCAGTGGCCAAGTCTGGATGCACCTGAAGATGACGGCAAAGGCTTCTGCCATGCATTGCGTGGTCAGGCAGCTGTGCTTGTGGATGGAACGGTGGTTCCATGCTGTCTCGATGGCGAGGGTGTGATTAACCTGGGTAATGTGCACGAGAAGTCATTCTCGGAGATTATTGAGGGTGAGCGAGCGAACAATCTGGTATATGGCTTCTCCAAACGCGAAGCTGTGGAAGAGTTATGTCGAAAGTGCGGTTATCGTCAGAGATTTGGAGCCTGATATCTTATATCAGCAAGCCAGAAGCCATTCAAGATCACACATTTGGAGACAAATGCAGTGGTCTTTCTTTGTGATCGGGGATTAAGTGAGGGGTACATACGTTACAAATGAGCATACCAGAGGTTGATATCAGCATATTGCTTGAGAGACCTAGCATGCAAAAAATGCCGATATGACAGGGATTGTGCGATGTCATGATATATCTGATCTAATGATTATTCTAGTTACCTTCCTTATTTGGTAGGATTAGGTTGTGGGTCGGACAGAGGTGCACCTCTGACGATCTTCCAGTACAAGCTCAGGCTTGTACAATACCAAATAACGAGAGAATAAGGGAGGAATAAAGTTATGAAAAAAATGTTGACGTTGTTACTGTCCGCTGGTTTGGTTGCTTCTATATTTGGTGCCGTTCCGGCTGCGGCTGCGCCTACGGTTGTAAATTCAACCATTGTTGTTCCAAAGGGTACGACCTATGACGGTCAAGGTAAAACATTTGTAGCCAATCCTTCCACACTGGGCGACGGATCTCAAGCAGAAAATCAGAAGCCAGTCTTCCGTCTGGAGGCAGGGGCTACGCTCAAAAATGTAAATATCGGATCACCAGCTGCTGATGGTGTTCACTGTTATGGCAACTGTAATATATCGAATGTGGTCTGGCAAGACGTGGGCGAGGATGCACTGACATTGAAGTCTGCCGGAACGGTTAACATTACCGGTGGGGCAGCGTATAAGGCTTATGATAAAGTGTTCCAGATGAATGCAGCTGGAACAATTAACATCAAAAATTTCCGTGCAGATGATATTGGCAAGCTGGTTCGTCAAAATGGTGGAACTTCCTTCGCAGTTAACATGACGCTGGATAATTCCAACATTTCTAATGTAAAAGATTCGATTTTGCGTACAGACAGCAGCACATCACAAGGGAAAATTACGAATACTCGTTATTCCAAAGTACCAACGTTGTTCAAGGGGTTTGCTTCAGGGAAAACGAGCCAGTCTGGGAACACGCAATATTAAGAACAGGAATACCTTGGAATACGGATTGAAGGCGTGTACGGATAAGGTAGCTATTTCACATCGTGAAGTATGTCCAAAAGGCATCCAGGGGGATGCCTTTTCCTATGCCAACTTTTGATTTTTGTAGAGACCATTGCCACAAATACCCATCTGATGTACATTAGAAGCAATGAAATAAGTGAACCGGGAGCTCAATGAAGTTGGGCTGAGAGAGTGGCCTTGTGCCGCTGACCGTACATCTGATCTGGGTAATGCCAGCGTAGAGAACATGGAATTACAATGTGTAAGGGTGAATTGTGGGAATGAACGTGAATGAACAACAGACCTCTTTGAACTGTGGTGGTGTATCTGCCAGGGCGGAAGGGAGCTGGTTGATATTCCGTTTTTCGACATCCATCCCATACATCATTGTGAGGATTGTACACTTTGCGTAAGGCCTTCCCGGAACCGGGGAGGCTTTTTCGTTTATTATGATAAACCCCACAGGGAACAAAGGAAGGACGTAGAGAACATGGCAACAACAGCAGGCAACAAGCGATTGAAACTAACGGATATTCTGGTAACCATCGTGATCGCAGTAGTGTTTGGGGTGATTTACAAGATATGGGGACCTACATATGACTTGATGAAACCATTTGGCGTTCATGCGGAGCAGATGATCTATGGCATGTGGTTTATGGCGGGCACGTTTGCTTTTGTCATCATTCGTAAACCAGGCGTGGCTATTCTTGCTGAAGTTGCGGCTTCAACGGTAAGTGCCTTTCTGGGCAGTGAATGGGGCATGTCCACACTTGTATACGGTCTGTTGCAAGGATTGGGAGCCGAGATATTCTTCGCAGCATTTTTGTATCGCAAAACCAATCTGTTTGTCACCTGTCTTGCAGCCATAGGAGCCGCAGCGGCTTCGCTTTTGCTGGATTACCAATACGGGTATATTGATTCACTCTCGGCCTGGAATTATACGTTATTTATCGGATTCCGCTTCATTGGAAGCATCTTGATTGCAGGAGTGTTCGCTTATTATCTCGCCAAAGCATTGGAACTGACCGGTGTAACACGTTCACTCAGACCGGTATCGAAACAGGATTATGAGGCGCTGGATTAGATGAGCGGAGAGGGGAATTCGCAAGCGGTAAGTGTGACAAATCTAAGATGCAAGTTCCCGGGAGAGAAAGCCTTGGTATTTCAGGGCTTGTCTCTCTCTGTTCGTCAAGGGGAGAAAGTGCTGTTGCTTGGCCCGAGTGGCTCCGGCAAATCGACGTTATTGCAAATTTTGAGCGGTTTGATACCACGTTCGGTTGAGATTCCGATGAAATGTGATGATATTCAGGTTCCCGCCCAAGCAGGAGTGGTCTTTCAAGATCCGGATACCCAGTTTTGTATGTCCTTTACGGATGAAGAGATCGCATTTGTTCTGGAAAACCGAAATATTCCGCGTGAAGAGATGCCTGCTCTGATTGAATATGTTCTGAAACAAGTGGGGTTATCCTTTGAACAGAATCGTGTATTGATCCAGTCCATGTCTCAGGGGATGAAGCAGCGTCTTGCGATTGCTTCGATGCTTGCCATGGACCCGGAGGTATTGTTTTTGGATGAACCCACTGCACTGCTGGATGATGAGGGGACTTCCCAGGTGTGGGATACCGTCAAACGGATCGCCAGTGACAAAACGATCATCATCGTTGAACACAAAATAAACGAGATTGTGGATATGGTCGACCGCATCATTGTGTTATCACCTGAAGGAAAGATTGTGGCGGATGGGCCAGCACAGCAGGTATTTACAGATGAACGGGGTAAGCTGAAGGCTTATGGAATCTGGTATCCAGGCATATGGGAGGAGCAAGAGCAGGCAGCTAAGGAAGAAGAGGGAAGTGCTTCTGGAAAGCTTCAAGTGTGTGTGGATCACGGCATATCAAGTTTGGAAGTACAGAAATCGTCTGGCTTATCCGATACACCGGGTATATCCCCCATATCTCATGTCTCATCCTTATCGCCTGTATCATCGTCAAATCAGCCTGCACTGGACTTGCAGCAGTTCACCGGATGGCGTGGGAAAAGACCCTTCATTCAGGTAGAACAGGCCAAAGTATGGCATGGGGATTGGATTGGTATTGTCGGAGCTAATGGAGCTGGCAAGAGTTCATTGTTGTTATCTCTGATGAATATCCTGAAAACAACAGGTCATTATGAGGTGGACGGTCAGCCTTCTGGCAAAACGGAGCAGCTTGCAGATCGAATCGCGTTTGTATTTCAGAACCCGGAGTTTCAATTTGTGACCAACACCGTCGCGGAAGAAGTAGAATTCTCATTGCTGGGGGGCAGGCTTACAACGGAAGAAAGACTTGCCAGGACTGATCATATGTTGAATCAATTTGGACTAATCGACCTCTCCGAGCATCATCCCTTCCAATTATCGATGGGGCAGAAACGACGCTTGAGCGTTGCCTCTGCACTGGTGAGAGAGCAGCGAATACTGCTGTTGGATGAACCTACTTTTGGACAGGATGCCCGTAATACGTTTGCCATGTTAACACAATTGGAGCAATTGCGGCGTGAAGGAACAGCTATTGTTATGGTTACCCATGATCGTGAAATTGTAAAAAGATATTGCACCCGAATCTGGACGGTAGATGAGGGGAGGTTAACTGATGCAACTGTCGTTTCCTCACCGTGAAACCTGGCTTCATAACGTCAACCCGGGATTAAAGATGATCATTCTGACGATGATGTTTGTCATCATTATCCTCATTCACAATCTGAATGTAATGGCCAACGTTGCGTTGGCGATGATGCTGTTACTGTGCTGGACAGGTCATCCGTGGTATAGATTGATGCTGTACGCATCACCATTCATTCTGGTGTTTATCTCCACGTCCACAGGTATGATGATGTTTGGTAAGGGAGAGACCACATGGTATAAGTGGGGATTGATTCACATAACCGAGGAGAGTTTCTATCGCGGTCTACACTTGGGTTTTCGCTCGTTGAGCATGGCAGCGGCTGGCTTGCTGTTCGGACTGACAACGAAGCCGGTAAGGCTGTTTTATTCACTGATGCAGCAGTGGCGGCTTCCTGCAAAATATGCCTATAGCTTTCTGGCCGCGATGCGCATGATCCCCATTTTGCTGGATGAATTCCAGACGCTCCGTTACGCCATTCGTATTCGTGGAACACGGCAACGTGGCTCTCGCTGGAATGTGTATGGTACACTTAAGCGTTACGCTATTCCGCTGCTGGCACAGAGTATTCGCCGTGCACAGCGAATGGCGGTAGCGATGGAAGCGAAGGGATTCACGGATGGCGCAAGCCGGACGTATTACATTCAGATTGGCTATTCGCGAGCTGATCTGTGGTTTGTATTTTATTATATGCTCACCTTAACAGCGGCTTATTACATTGGGGTCACCTTTCCTTATCATGCTACGATGGTGGATGTGAGGTAATATTGGGAGATAGATAGAAATATATTGAGGTAAACGGTAACTTTTTCCTTATAGCTGCGTCTCTATTGGAAATAACTTCTAATGGATGGGGATGAACGAGAGTGAAGAGGGGTCCTGACTGGCAGAGAACGGGGTACAAATGGATTACCATGACTGGATTATCAGCTGTGCTGTTGACGGGATGGATGCTGCTGGATTCCAAAATGGTCGTGCTTGGAGGACAAGCGTTGGCTACAACGCCACAAGCCTTGGGTGCAAGTTCTCAAGTCTTATCAACACAGTTGGCCTACAAACAAGGAGAACCCGTTACACTTATGAATGACATTCCTCTGTTCAAAAACAGGAGGGATGGCAGTGTGGCTGCTGACCAGCTGGGGATTGAATACTATACAACAAAAAACGAAAAGTATACGTTGGCCTCGGTTCGAGGCGAGTGGGTGCAGCTTAAGTCAACCGATCATGGAGACTTTTGGCTGCCAAGTTGGTATGCACTGAAGGAGAGCAGAAGCATGACGGAAACAGCTCCCCAAAGCTTCACGCTCCAATCAGGCAGTAAGCTGTATCTGGCTCCGGATAGTTCTACAACCTGGTCTTTTGAGAAAGCGCTAACAGATAAGGCTGTTATTGTTGCAAAGTGGAAAGGATGGTATGGGGTCTCCATTGCCCCACGAGTCTGGAATAAAGAATCCTTCACGTATCGGCCAGGACTCTTCTGGATCAAGGCACAGGCTATAGAACAGAGGATGAATGTGGCGGATGGTTGGTTCCAACAGGATGCATCGCTGCCAACTTTGGTTATACGCCATCTGACAGATATTAAGCTGGACAAGGCAACCACCTCCAAACAAGTGGCTGGGTGGTTAGGCGAGCCGGATTGGAAGGAGAGTTCAAGCAATCTAAATTACACGGGTGATTCAATGAGTATTGGACAGACCTGGAGATATGAGCGGGCAGATGGGCAATTATTGGTCACATTCAACAAGAATGGCAGACTGGTCAGAACACGATGGAATTTAGCACAGGATAATCGAAATGCTGCCGTTTCTGATTGGAACATCAGTCGGACGGATGAATATGGGTTCACAACAAAAATCTATGGCACAACGCTGCCGACAACAATCCCCTGGAAACCGGTATGGACCAACCAGGGGGATATTAACTACACTTTTTTACAAGCAGCCACGGATGATGTACTCCTGATGAAAGGGGATGACGGTGGATTTAGCGGGGATTACTACGAAGGTTCCATATATGCTCTTGACCGACATTCGGGTCAGAAATTATGGGGGATCAATGGAGGCTTTGGAAGACAGCAGGCAGAGGTGGATACAGCACGACAATACGTTACAATCTACACCGATTATGACCCTGACAAGAAAAAATACGTGGATCGTATTCGTCATCTGAACTTGAAGAATGGAGAGGTTACCTGGACGTACACCCCTAAGCAAAATTTTAGACTAAATGGCATCACCGTTGCGAAGAACGTTGTGGTTGTGGATAACCCGGTTGTTGAGAGCTCAAGCAACAGTTGGTTAACGGTTCTCAACAATGCAAACGGAAAAACATTGTGGACGCGAAAACTGGCTACGGGTTATGAATTATTGAACAAGAGTGCAGATGACCCCTATGTGTTGTTTTGGGAAAAGAATAAGCTGATTGCAGCCGATCCGCAATCAGGCCGGACCGTATGGAGCTTAAAGGGAAAACGAACCACCATAGAACAACTTGGGAATGATCCATATTTTGATGGAATCGAACGTCGTGACCCCTTTGCAACCATGAATGCTAAAAGATGGATATCACTGGATAATCAGTGGCTGCTCCTTGATCTGAACACAGGAAAGAAGCTTGCACAATTTCCTGCTCGGGCAGGACAGAGATTTGAGGTACTGAATGATGGCATGCTGTTGATCCGTGAGAACCAAAACGGCGATCATTACGGAGAAAATGAAGATTTTAAAACCACCTTGTACGATGCCAAGACAGGTAAAACACGCTGGACGCTAAAGGGCAAGATTGAACGAGGACTGGTGGAAGAGGATCAGTTGTATGTGATTAAGAACGGCTACCCGGCGGCTTTGGATTATAAAACGGGGGAGACAAGCTGGGATACCAAAGATACGATTGCAACATTAAGGCATCCGACGAATCAGGGAAGTTATCTGGTCATTGATGATCAGTTGCTGCTGCCCATGGACGAGAATTTGCTCGTAATTAACAAAAAGAATGGAGCACTGCTAGGTCGTGTACATGACGTTGTGATAGGAAACCCGGAGCACCGGGACCGGGATGCGAAGAATGGAACGATCAACCGGATCGGTAATGAAGTGTATGTGGGTTCGTCCAACGGACGTTTTCGTGTATATGAAGCCAGCCGCCTTCAGGAGGCAATCTCACCTTAAAAGCTTGTCTCGTAAGGGATGTTGATTTATTATAAATGGACAGGCTTGCTCGCGCTCCGGTTATCGGCTGTGCGGGCTTTCTTCATGTGTTCTTGAAGAACCATGCATGATCATTCACGGGAGGACTCTCCATGATCTCATTATATGGTGTAAGCAAACGTTATAACGAGCGCGGTTCCCGTACAGATCAGGGATTCGAAGCATTAAGCTCGGTGTCCCTCGAAGTGGGACAAGGAGAAATACATGGCATCATCGGATCGAGTGGTGCAGGCAAATCCACGCTTCTGCGGATGCTCAACGGATTGGAAAAGCCGGATGATGGTGAGGTTGTTGTGAATGGGCAGCACCTGACCCAGATGAATGAACAGAGTCTGCGTCAGGCACGAAGATCCATTGGCATGATCTTTCAACACTTCAATCTGGTCAGTAACCGAACGGTGAGTGGCAATGTCTGCATGCCATTGGAACTGGCGGGTATATCTCGTGCCCAGCGAGTTGAACGTGGACTGGAGGTACTGCGATTTGTTGGACTGGAAGACAAGGAAGATCAATATCCTGCTCAGCTTAGCGGAGGACAGAAGCAGCGTGTGGCGATTGCACGAGCGCTGGCTAGTCGTCCGGATGTGCTACTCTGTGATGAACCGACCTCTTCGCTTGATCCACAGACCACGAACGGTATCCTGGATGTGCTGCGACATATCAATGAAACGCTGGGCGTGACCATTGTTGTAGTAACGCATGAGATGGAAGTGGCTCGCAGACTATGTCACAGGATATCCGTCATGAAGGATGGGCGACTCGTTCGTACGTTGTCTAAAGCGGAAGTGAGCAGTATCCCTGCTCCGCAGCCTGATCTGCTGACCTCCTTGCTTGCGGGTGACGAATACGGGATGACAGGTTCGTCTTTCTTCCGTCAGGCAGAACAGGAGGACAAGTCATGAGGTTACCTGAGTCTGTGCTGAAATATCAGCATGAGATATGGCAGGCGATCGGAGAGACTTTTGTCATGGTGGGCATGTCCATTGCGGCAGCTGTTCTGATCGGGTTACCTTTGGGTACACTGCTGTATTTATTCCGGAGAGGACAACGGTATCAGAATCAAACGCTGTCCTTTGTACTCGGTAGTATCGTCAACATCGTTCGTTCGTTTCCGTTCTTATTGCTCGTTGTATTCATGATTCCATTCACACGGATTGTCGTGGGAACGTCCATAGGTACGCTGGCGGCAACCGTGCCACTCTCGGTTATTGCCATTGCCTACTACGCCAGACTGGTGGAACAAGCGTTGCTGGATGTACCGCGGGGAGTGGTTGAAGCTGCTGCTTCCATGGGGGCATCGACGATGCAACTTGTGTTGAAATTCTTGTACGTGGAGGCACGATCTGGTCTTGTACTGGGACTCACGACAGCTACGATTAGCTTCATCTCCTACTCGACGGTGATGGGTATTGTAGGTGGCGGCGGGGTTGGCGATTTTGCCATTCGCTACGGTTATCAGCGCTTCGAAACGGAGATTATGGTATTTACGATCATCATTATGATTATCCTGGTACAGATGATCCAATTCACAGGTAGCAGACTGTCCCACTGGCTGGATCGCAGATCCTGAACGGTTGGACCGTGCATTATTACGAATAACCAATACAGATTATACGATGAGGGGTAGACATGAAATGAAAGCAAAAATGATGCTTATGTTGCTTGCAGTAATGCTGGTTGTAGCTGCTTGTGGCAAAAAAGAAGAAACACCTGCGGCTGAAGGAACAAAAGAAGATACACAAGCTGCGCAAGAAGTTACGCTGAAAGTAGCCACGTTGATTCCACCGATGACAGATGTACTGGATATTGTTAAACCACTATTGAAGGAAGATGGCGTCAATCTGGAAGTTGTTGTGTTGTCGGATAACGTTCAACCAAATACGGCACTCGCGAATAAGGAAGTGGATGCAAACTTCTTCCAACACGTGCCTTACATGACCCAGTATAATGAAGCGAACAATGCCAATCTGGTGGCTGTACAGCCTATTTATAATGCCATCTATGGCGGCTACTCCAAAAAGTACAAAACGATTGAGGAATTGCCAGAAGGTGCAACGATTGCAATTGCAAACGATCCTTCCAACATTGGTCGCTCTCTTGTGATGCTGGAGCAGAACGGGTTGATTAAGCTGAAAGAAGGCGTAGGTTTTAACGCCACACAGGCAGATATCACCGAGAATACAAAGAACTTCAAGTTTGAGGAAGTGGACTTGTTGATGCTGGCTCGTATGATGGATGATGCTGATCTGGTAGCCATGACACCGGCATATGCGAGTCCGCTCGGTCTTACACCGAAGAAGGATGCGCTGTTAACCGAGAAGGATGATTCCCATTTTGCCATCACCATGGTTGCTCGTGAGGATAATAAGGACTCCGAAGCGATCCAGAAGCTGGCTAAACGCATGGCGGGTCCAGAGGTCAAAGCCTTCTTCGAAGAGAAATATGCAGATATCGCGATCCCGGCATTTAAATAGAGAATACGTTGGTCCAATGTAAATAACCTTTAGATCTGAGCGATAACGCTTGGATCTTTTTTTATGGAATTCGGCAGGTTACTGTAACAAGTATTTAAAAATTTAACAATTTGGTCATATCGCTGGGTTACTTTATTTAATAGTTTTTTCGTATAATTTGTTTGAAAGTAGTTCTTTAGGATTATAAATTAAGAGATTTAAGTAATATTTCTAGTGCGAAAATTGTCTTTTTCGAGAGACAGGACCTAATTTTTAATATCTTGAGGAAGGAGGGCTCTGTATCTAAGAGAGCTAGACCAAGTAAAACTAAATTAATTCTGGAAGAGGTAGAGAAATTTGTCCCCCAAAAATAGCAAATCGAATTGGTTCAACAAGATCCTTAATAACTTTAAAACGAAACTGGTGGTGTCCTTTATTGCTTTCTTGGCCATTCCATCGTTCAGTATTGGAGTTTTGTCTTATAACAGTGCGAAGAATGAAGTTGAGAAGCAAATTCTACATAGTGCAATGGAAAACGTGAACCTTGCCAGTGCGACCATCGATCTTTCGATTAATGCCAAGCGCGACCACATTGAATATTATGCGAATGCACTCGCAGAGGAATTACGTCAAGAAGATGCAGAGGTTCGGGTTGTGAACGAATTGAAGGGGTACGCTGCACAGAACAAAGACATCATCACCATAGGAGTGGGAACAGAAGCCGGTGTCTACCTGATGTCCTCCGATGCGGAAATGCCTGAAGATTACGATCCGCGAACAAGACCATGGTACACAGAAGCGATGAGTACTCCAGAGCAGGTCATTGTTACAGACCCTTATATTTCTGCCGAGACAAACGAAATCACCATCACCATCGCCAAGGCATTGAATGACCAATCTGGTGTAGTTCAGCTGGATCTGAATCTGTCGAATATCAGTACCTTGGTGAGTGGAATTAACGTGGGAGAACAGGGATATCTGATCCTGTTGGATGCCAGCGAAAAGTATATCTACCATCCCACGGTAGAACCCGGAACAGATGCAACAGAGGATTTTTGGAAACCGGTGTATGCGAATGAATCGGGCAACTTCAACTATACCGTTGATCAAACGGATAAAGTGATGTATTACGCCACGAATGCATCCACGGGATGGAAGGTCGCTGGCACCATGTTCTCTTCTGAGGTAGACGATGCGGCAGCACCGATTCTAAAACGAATGATTATGGTGATTGTCTCCTGCCTCGTTGTTGGTATTGTGATTATCTGGCTTGTGATGCGATCCATCATTAGACCCATTCGTCAGTTGAAGGATCAGGCGATCCAGGTGAGTGAAGGGGATCTTACCCAAACGATTACTAGCACAAGCCATGATGAGATTGGTGAACTGAGTGATGCCTTTGACAAAATGCAGCACAATCTGCGTGTGCTGATTGAAAATGTGGAAAACAGTACAAGCCAGGTTGTCGTCTCATCGGATGAGATGACTCAGAGTGCGGAATCAACCAGTGCGGCCAGTGAGCAGGTCGCGCGAGCCATTCAGGAAATTGCGAGTGGTGCCGAGAAACAGACTGAAGGTATTGACCACAACCATCAGGCCATGAATGAAATAACAATTGGGATAACACGAATCGCCGAACGTTCCATACATGTCGCTGATTTGGCGAAACATACAACGGTACAAGCGGAAGAAGGCGGCAACACCGTCAAACAGACGGTGAGTCAGATGCAATCAATTCAAGAGACGGTAGAACAGACAAACCAATTGATTCACGCGTTATATGAACGATCACACCAAATTTCAGCGATCACGGAGTTAATCGGAAATATAGCCAAGCAGACCAATCTGCTCGCGCTGAATGCATCCATTGAAGCAGCTCGTGCAGGTACGCATGGGAATGGATTCGCCGTTGTAGCAGCGGAGGTACGCAAGTTGGCAGAGCAATCCGGGCAATCCGTCAATGAAATTACCGTGCTAACCACAGCAGTACAGGAAGATATGGCTGCTTCCGTTCGCATGATGGAGAAAGTGACCACAGAGGTTGGAGAGGGTATGGAAATCTCGACAGAGGCCATTCGGAAGTTTGAACGCATTCTGGATAGCATGCGGGAAACGACACCTCAGATTGAAGAGATTGCTGCCACGTCGCAAGAGATCACAGCAGGTGTACAGGAAGTATCTGCTGTGTCCAATGAACTGGCAGGTATTGCTTCAGGCAACGCCGCGGCCTCCGAAGAAGTGGCTGCTTCCTCAGAGGAGCAATTGGCAGCGATGGAGCAGATTTCTTCCTCGGCTCGGGGCTTGTCTACCCTGGCTGAAGAGCTACAGCGCCTGATTAGACAGTTTAAGTATTAAAAGGGATCGTAGAAGAGAGTATCACACAGGGACAGCATCACATCATGTTTCATTAGAGGGAGTGGACAACCATGCAACTGGAACTCAAAGCCTTCTTACTGCTAACGGATGCGGTCATGATTACAGATGAGGAGGGTGTGATTCTGGATGTGAATTCCGTTTATGTAACCAAAACAGGATTCTCACGGGAAAGCACCATAGGTCAGCCTGCCCGATTGCTGATGGATACCCACTGGAGAGGGAACCAGACCTGGTCCGGCGTAGCCAAACTAATGAAGGCTGATCAGGAAGTATGGGAAGCTCAGGTCACCATAACATCGGTACATTTGGATGACTCTCTCTTTTATATCAGTATATTTAATGATGAACTTTCATGAGAAAAAACGTCATCTAGCGATAAGAGTATGTTAGCTGAAAGGATCAGTAATTTTCTAAAAAATGGTCAATATCGTCAATTGAATAAGGGAGCACGGCATACTATGATTTGAATACTGGGGAACTGCGGCCGTGAATCCGGCAATATTCATTGAGTGCATGAATTCCTGAATTCGTAATTTGGATGGTGACCATTTGCTACGCGATCTTGTACTGAATTTTACGCTGATTTTGAGCTTTCTTTTCCTAATTCATCACTATCTGAATCATACAAATGCTACCCGTTCAACATCCATCACGACTCGGATCATTATTGGTGTTACGCTGAGCATGTTGGGCACGGCGCTCTATTATTTCTCTATTGTGCTTGAAGATGGTACATTGTTGAATTTCCGGGCCATTGTGTATCTGCTTGCTGCTTATTTTGGTGGGAGTGGCTCTGCTTTCGTTACTTTTGCATTCATGTGGATGTTTCGGATTAATATGGGGCGTAATCCCTTGTTGGAGAACTGGCAGTATGCGTTGACTGAGTTGTTATTTGTTATAGCCATATGTCTGATCTTTAAGTATATCAGGGGATTTATGCAGAAGTGGTTGTCCGGAGCGTTGCTGCTGATTACTTTGTATGAGTTTTCTGTACTAAAGACAAATTCCCCTTCTCTGCTGATGATGGGGCAGATTCTCTTTTTTCAATGTATCTGCCTACTGTCCGTTATATTATTCCTGTATTATCTGAACCAAAATCATCGATATAGGAGATTGGTCATTCAGAGGGATCAGGAGATGCTCGAAATGCTTCGTATGCAGCCCGGGTTCACGTTCAAAATCCATAAACAGAATGGGAAATTTGAATATCTTCTGCTTGAAGGGCAGATGCTCTCTCAACTGGGACTAGATATGAGTAGTTTGAAGCAAGATTACACGTTGGGTACGTTGAACATTTTACCTCAGGAGAAGATAGAGTTCCTGCGGAAGCAGTTCGACCGGGCATGGAAAGGGGAGTCTTTCTTTTACGAGATTGAGCATGGAGGTTACTATTCACTGGTGAAGCTTCGTCCGCTGCGAGAAGAAGGTATGGTGAAGTATGTCATAGGGTATGGACTTGATATTACAGAACACAGAGCAGTTAAACGAAGGGTTCAAGAGAGTGAGGAGCGTTACCGGACACTTGAACGAGTGTCGACAGACTGGTTTGTCGGTTTGGATGGCAACAGATGTGTGGTGTCAGTTAATCAGAAATTTCTGGATGTTCTTGATCTCGATAGGCATGAAGTCATGGGCCGTGAGCTTGAAGAATTGATATTCATTGAGCAGTCGGCGAACTGGGTGTTATCTTTTCAAAAAGTTTTACACCACAATGTACCTCAGGATACGGAATTGAGTCTCATTGTTGGGAAGGGAAAAGAACAGCATGTTCGGGTTCACCTATACCCTGTAAAGGCCCCTAACTCGTGCGAGAAAGTCAAGGCAGTTATTCATGACATCTCGGATCAGTACCGACGTGTCAAGGCGGACAAAGCCAGTCAGGCAAAGAGTGAGTTTCTCGCATTCATGAGTCATGAGATTCGTACCCCACTGAGCGGAATTATCAGCTTTTCGTTGTTGCTGCAACGGACAGATCTAACCTCACAACAATTAGATTATTTGAGTAAAATCAATGCGTCCTCACAAACCCTGCTTACTCTGGTGAATGATATTCTTGATTTCTCGAAAATGGAGGCAGGTAAACTGATTTTGGAGAAAGTACCCTTTGCACCAGAGGATGTGTTCAAGCGTGTGGCAGATCAGATCGGTGTGGCCCTCGGGTACAAGGAGATCGAAGTCATCTTTAAGACCGACCCTGATCTGCCATTAACGGTAATTGGTGATCCTTTTCGACTTGAGCAGGTGTTATTAAATCTGCTCAGTAACGCGATTAAATTCACAGAACATGGATATGTTATCTTGCAGGCAGAGGTAATTTCATTGGAGGCCGAGCGAGTTCAGGTTCGTTTTGAGATCGAAGACACGGGGATTGGAATTTCATCTGAACAACTGGAGCATATTTTTGTCCCTTTTACACAAGCGGAGCCTTCCACTTATCGAACATATGGTGGCTCTGGACTTGGGCTGGTCATCTGTTACCTGCTGGTAACCTCATTGGGAGGAGACTTGCGGGTGGACAGCGTGCTTGGAGAGTACAGTCTATTTTCATTCGACTTGATATTTGAACTTGCAGATTCGGAAGAAGAAGAGAGTTTCTCCCTGCATACACACCCTCTCCTATATGGTGCGAATGATGTGGTTATCATTGAAGATGATGAACGGATGGGCGAAAACCTGAAGCAGCTGCTCTATTCATTCGGGATGAATCCGACGCTGTATACTTCCTTGAACCATATGATGGAGAGTGGTGGGTATACTCCTGAAGCCGAAGCGATGTTGATCATGTTGGATATGGATATAGAAGACACAGTCAACGGTTCGTTATGGGACAACTTCATGAAGCGATTGGATCGAACGAAAATTCAGGTGTTGGGGTACACACGGGCATTTAGCGAAAATGCGCTGTGGATTGAGAAGAGATCCGTGCACCCTGATATCATGATGGTCAAACCGATTACACGTCTGGGATTATTCGAAGTCATTCTTGCACTTCAGGGTGAAGGTCCGCTGGCCAAAAGTCAGTTGGCTGAAGGCGACGATCCCTATTCGCTTGATCAGAAAGGACATATCCTGATAGCTGAGGATCATGAGATCAATCAACTGGCAATTCGGGCGATGCTGGAACATAAGGGGTTCCAAGTGACGCTGGCAGCCAGTGGCACAGAGGTTCTGAGAAAGTTAGACGAACAAGTATGGGAATTGATTCTAATGGATCTGTACATGCCTGACATGAATGGAGTGGAAGCAACGCGACATATTCGCAAGATGAGGGAATATGATCGTACACCCATAATCGCTATAACAGCAAATGCTCTACAAATAAATCATGAGAGATGTATGGAGGCTGGGATGAATGCCATCCTGACCAAACCCATCCATGAACAACAGATGGCAGACATATTGGCAACATGGATTGATCTGAGAGGTATGCGGAAGATTAGCGGAATTGATGTAGATAAGGCGATCAGGCAGATGGACGGCAAGCCACATATTCTGCAATATGCGCTCACGAAATTCAGGATGGAGTATGACTCGTTTCAGAACAAACTGACCACTCAACTTCGCCAGCAGCAGATTGCTGGTGCGATCCGCAGCGTTCATTCTCTCCGAGGCGTGGCTGCCAATCTGCATGCAGTGGAGCTGTTACGTCTAATTCTTCAACTGGAATCGCTTTTGTCCCGTTCGTTATTCGAAGAAGAGGAACTGAGTTCGGTTTTGGAGAAGGTACAAAAAGAGATTGATATCATTACCGGGTCTCTGCCTTGGTGACATGAATGAAGCTGATGTGTTAAGGTGTGAACTTATATCCGACCCCCCAGATGGTTTGAATATATTGGGGGTTTTTCGGGTTTTCTTCAATTTTTTTACGAAGCTTGGTAATGTGTACATCGATGGTGCGATCATTAATATAAGCATCAATACCACGAATGGCTTCAATCAAGGCATAACGACTGTAGACTTTGCCGGGATTGAGGACAAATAGCTTCATGATCTCAAATTCGGAGAATGTCATCTCCACTCGCTGGTTATTCAACAGGACGGCTCGCCGAGCCAAATCGAGAGAAATTCCGCAATCCTGTACAGTGACAATGGAGCTGTTCAATATGGAGTAACGACGTAATACAGCCTCAATACGTGCTTTCACTTCCTGCATGCTGAAAGGCTTGCATACATAATCATCAGCTCCATCTATTAATGATCGAATTCGCTCCGAGACTTCGGTTAACGAAGAGATGACGATGATGGGAATTGCTGTATGCTGACGCATGAGAGAACAGGGATTCTTGCCTTCCGAATCAGGGAGCAACAGGTCAAGTAGCAGGATATCAGGCCGCGCTTGAAGTTGTAGAAGACCATCTCTTGCGTTAGCGACACGGATAACATCATACCCCTCACCTTGCAAATACAGGGATAATGTATCTCCTAACATGTTATCGTCCTCAATGATAAGCACTTTGGTCATGATATTCCTTTCTGAATCGACTTCGTGTAGAAGGTCTAGGATCCATGGGTTAGCTTAATATACTTGATCATGTATACCCTGATAATTAAAATATGCAACAAAAGGATGTCAGGATTCTAACATGATTGGGCAAGACCTGAGATTCTGAGTCAAAGCTTGCCAACATGTGAATCTGCTTCACGCTCGATCAGGCGCATCAGTTTACGCTCGGTAGCGGTCTCTGGTGCCGGCGTGTAGACACTGCAACGCAGATCGGAGCTGCCTTGAACCTGCAACGAAGTCAGATCAAACAACATTTTGCCTGCTTTGGAATGTCTGAATTCGATTAAGACATCCGGAGCACTGCTGACGCTGCTTTGTTTCCAAAGGGTATGGAAATCAGGATGTCTGTTCATCATGTCATCCAGAAATAAATTATACCACTCATCATCGACATACTGACCATAATAGGCACGGAAAATCGCCAGAAATCCGCTAACAAAGTCCTCCCAGTTCACCGCAAGCCTGCGAAATTCCTTTCGATCAAATAACAGACTGATCATATTCCGCTGTTCGGGGGCAATCTGTTCAAAGTCCATAAAAACATGGCGGGCTGCGTCATTCCAGCCGACGATGTAACAACGTCGATCCGAAATCACCGTAGGGCAATATTGAAGTTCCTGCAAAATTTTCCGCAAGGAAGGGTGAAGTTGAACAGGTTCTTCCTCCGGCGTAGGCAGCTCCGAATGATGCTCCATGGCGAGCGAAAACAGATATTTTCGTTCATCCGCAGTAAGCCTTAGTGCTGAAGCAATGTTATCCAATACGGAATGGGATACCTGAATATCCCGACCTTGCTCAAGCCAGGTATACCATGTTGTACTCACTCCTGCCAGTTGGGAAACCTCTTCTCTTCTCAGCCCAGGCGTTCTTCTCCGACTTCCAGTGGGTAAACCGACCGATTCGGGAGAAATTTTGGAACGCTGTGTTTTCAGAAAAGTGGACAATGCCTGTAACCTGACATCGTAGTTCAATCCATCACCTTCAATCCTCGTTATCATGGTAGTCATTATACTATTATAATTGACAACTTGTAATAGGATATTCAAAAGTGCACTATTAGTGGCAGAGCGTAAGATTAAGGTAGACAACAGCGCTGAAGGAGGATGGACATGGAACGAGTCGTGATTACGGGAATGGGAGTCATCTCTCCTTTGGGAAATGATGTACATACATTCTGGAATGGATTAATTGAGGGCAGATCAGGTGTATCACCGATAGAACATTTTGATACAGCTTCGTACAAAACCAGAATCGCTGGCGTGGTCCGTGATTTTGATGGTGAAGAGCGTTTTGGACGCAAGGAAGCAAGGCGCATGGATCGATTCGTTCAATTTGCTGTTGCTGCTGCGGATCAGGCTGTATCACAATCGGGTCTTGTGATGGATGAACTGGACCGTGAACGGGTAGGTGTATATATTGGTTCAGGCATAGGCGGCATCCAGACATTGATGGAACAAGGCAAGGTCCTGTCCGATCGGGGACCTGCGCGAGTCAGCCCAACACTGGTACCCATGATGATATCCAATATGGCGGCAGCTATGGTCAGCATGAGGTTTGGTTGTTGGGGACCGACATTGTCGCCCGTAACGGCTTGTTCCATTGGCAATACAGCCATAGGAGAGGCATTCCGGTTAATCCGTCATGGCGGAGCCGATGTTATTATTGCTGGAGGAACAGAAGCTGCTGTAACAGAGGTGTCACTGGCAAGCTTTGGTAATGCGACAGCGTTGTCTACACGAAATGAAGCGTTCCAAACAGCAAGCCGTCCATTTGATGCGGGGAGAGACGGTTTTGTCATGGCGGAGGGCGCTGGAATTCTAATCGTTGAATCACTGTCTCATGCACTGGGAAGAGGAGCAAACATTCTTGCCGAAGTGATTGGATATGGTGCCAGTTCGGATGCGTATCATATGGTAGCTACCCACCCGGAAGGGCGGGGGGCATATCTGGCGATGAAAGCATCACTGAGAGAGGCTCAGATTGGACCTGAGGACATTGATGTGATTAACGCTCATGCCACCAGTACAGAGGCAGGTGATCTGTCCGAGACGAGATCGATCAAACAACTTTTCGGGACAGGTGCCTATGATATTCCGGTCACAGCGAATAAGTCCATGACGGGACATATGCTTGGCGCAGCAGGCGGGGCGGAAGCGATCTCGCTTATTCAAACCCTGCGGCATGGTATCATTCCTCCAACTATCAATCAGGAGCAGAGGGACCCCGAATGTGATTTGGATTATGTACCAAACGAGGCAAGAAGAGCAGAGTTGCGGATTGGGATGTCTAATTCCTTTGGTTTTGGCGGTCATAATGCGGTTATTGTTCTTCAAAAGTATTCATCTTAAGCAAAAAGACAGGCTTAAGTAGAAAGAACAGCGCAGCCCCATCAGGCTACGCTGTTCTTTGGTTACTTCGACTTCGGGATCATCCACATACACCGTACCATTGGTTAACGACCGTGTGGTTGTACGCCTTACGAAGAGAGGGACGTCGATTCCGCCATGCCTTTGTTGCCTCGGCTCAACCAGCTTACACGCCAGCGGGATTGCATGAAGAGAACCAGGAATAGGGAAGCTGCTGCAATCAGGCTAAGAATGACAAAACCTGGTGTATAGGATTGATAGCTGCTGTACAGTTGACCGAGAATCAGCGGCAGTGCATACCCGCCCAATCCGCCAGCGGCACCTACAATACCTGTCATCAGACCAATCTCGTTGCCGAACCGTTGCGGAACCAGTTGAAACACGGAGCCATTTCCGGCTCCCAGACACATCATACCGAGGAACAGCATGACTACCACTACAGGCAGAGGTGGCATGAAGGATACGCCAATTAGCATAATACAGGCTCCTGTGTACAGGAAAGTTAGCATGCGGGTTCCGCCAATTTTGTCCGCCAGATAACCCCCTACAGGTCGGAAGAAACTGCCTGCGATTACACAGAAGGTGGTAATGTCAGCGGCACGAACAGGAGAGAGTCCATACTGGGTGTTGAAGAAGATGGTGAGATAGTTACATAATCCAACGAAGCCGCCAAAGGTCACACAATAGAAGGCACAGAATACCCAAGCATCTTTTTGTTTAAGCAGACTTCCGTATTGGGACAATTTCTTGGGTTCAGGCCGGTTAGGGCTATTCTTGGCAAAGATAGAAAAGAGGATGAATACAATAGCGATCGGTATAATAGCAAGTCCGAACACAACTTCCCAGCTGCCAAAATGCGTAGCCAAGCGATTGGCAAACAACGTCGCGAGTACGGTTCCGCTGTTACCCGCCCCGGCAATACCCATCGCCAGACCCTGATGCTCTTTGCCATACCATTGGCCTGCCAGAGGTAGCGCAGCAGCAAAGGAGGCACCTGCAACACCGAGCAAGAGTGCCACCACGTACAGTTGGCTTAAAGAGTCGACCCATAACCAGCCGAGTAACAAAGGAACTAAGGTGACGAGCATCCCGATCTGTGCGGTTAGTTTCGGACCTATATAATCAGACATGAAGCCAAGCACAAGGCGCAGGATAGAGCCGCCGAGAATAGGCAATGCGACCAGATTGGCCTTTTCCAGTGGAGTCATCGGATAGTCCAATGCAATGACAACTGCGAGTGGACCCAGCATCCCCCATATCATAAAACTGATGTCAAAATACATAAACGCCCCGAAGAGGGTGGGCTTATGCCCGCTTTTCCAAAAACTTTTGCTCTCCATCATCCATCATCGCTCCTCATCCAATTGAGATCTTCATGATTTGTCTATGTGCTTGTTAAGGCAGAAAAAGGCCGCAATTCGTCCAGATATGAACGATTTGCGGCCCCGTTGCCGACAGGCGGTACACGTCATTGTGTTCCCGCATCTGAGTTGATCACAGCACTGTGATTTTGATTCAAATTATAATCAAGAGAAAATGTGTATGTCAACAAAAATTACATGTAATTTTAAATAATTCATTTTTTAATCGTAATTCGCATTTTTAATGTTAATTTAGTTGACATTAGATTCAGATTCCCTTAATCTGAATCTAATATGAATCTACACAAAGGCGTGTGGATTCCTGAGGCAACGGTGCCCTTTTCCGAATCATGGAGAAGGGATTTTTCTGTTTATTTTCAGGTGAGAGAGATAGGGGGGCAGCCCATGAGCAGAAGCAAACTGGTGATTATCGGGAATGGTATGGCTGGAGTGAAGTGTGTCGAAGAGATCATTGCACTGGAGCCTGATACGTATGAGATTGTAATCTACGGTAATGAACCCCGTCCCAACTACAATCGGATCATGTTATCAAAAGTATTGCAGGGCGAGCATTCGTTACAGGATATCATTATCAATGATTGGACCTGGTATGCCGAGCATCATATCCGGCTATGTACAGGTGAAACGGTACACCGCATTGATACCCGTGGAAAATATATAGAGACTGAATCCGGACTAAAAGAAACCTATGATGTCCTGATTCTGGCGACAGGGTCTTCACCTTTTATCCCCCCGATTCCGGGAATTGATAAAGAGCGGGTCATGTCCTTCCGAACGATTGATGATTGTACGCGCATGTCTGATTATTCCAAAACATATCGCAAGGCCGCAGTCATTGGTGGTGGATTGCTTGGGTTGGAGGCTGCGCGCGGGTTGCTGCATCTGGGCATGGAAGCTGTGGTGGTCCATAACGCACATTACATTATGAACCGGCAGTTGGATCAGAAGGCTGCCGCGATGCTTCAGGAGGAACTCGAAAGGCAGGGCATGTCCTTTCTTTTGGCTAAAAATACGCAGAAAATTACCGGACGATCGCAGGCGCAGGGGCTGCTCTTTACAGATGGTTCCAAGCTTGAAGCTCAGGTTGTCATTGTCGCTGTTGGGATTCGGCCGAATGTGGACCTGGCTAGACGAAGCGGAATCGCTACGAATCGGGCAATCATGGTGGATGATTATATGCGTACTAGTGTACCGGATATCTACGCAGTTGGGGAATGTGCCGAACATCGGGGAATCAGTTATGGGCTGGTGGCTCCTTTATATGAGCAGGGGAAAGTGCTCGCACGTACGCTCTGTGGTCAGGAAACGCCTGAATATAAAGGATCTATTCCCTACTCACAGTTGAAGGTATCGGGGGTTGATGTTTTCTCGGCGGGTGAGATCAGTGGGGAAGGCATACAGACTGCAATTCAACATCTGGATGGCATTCAAGGCACATATAAAAAAGTACTGATGCAGGCTGGCAAAGTGCGCGGCGCCATTTTATTTGGAGATACAGCTGAAGGGACGGCTTTGCTTGGACTGGTGCAACGAGGTGCGGATGTAGCGGAATTGGCTCCGCGTGAAGGGGCCCCGGACCCGGCTGAGATGGCTGCTGCGGCATTACTCGCTCAGGAAACCGTATGTGCTTGCAACAATGTGACCAAGGCTGCCATTATGAAAGCTATTCAGGAACAGGGTCTCGAGACGGCAGATCAGGTGAAGGTGCAGACCAAGGCGTCGGGTTCATGTGGTGGCTGTCGCCCGATGGTGGCTGCACTGTTGAAACATACGCATAATCTGAAAAATAACGGGGGTACTGGAGTGGTCGCCACACCGGATAAACCTGCTCCAATGCCTGTGTGCAGTTGTACGGAGCTTGGGCATGCAGAACTGAAGGAAATGCTGGATGACATCGTTGTTATGGAGATAGACCTACCAGACAAATCTTTGATCTTGCAGAAGCTGGGTTGGGGTTCGGAGTTTGGCTGCGTGGTATGTCGTCCTGTGATCGACTATTACTTACAGGTATCCAATCGATCGATTAATGACAGAGAGATCATGAATAAGGAATATCGGATAGTTAAACGGAATGGAAATCAGGCTGAACTTTCAAGGGATGATGAGATCGAAGGTCACTCAGAGGTTCAGGTGCGCTGGGATGATCATATCCCCTTGTCATTCTATGCAAGGGATGCAGGGAGCTTGGCTGCACAACTTCGTATGCGTTGGGTCGGTGCAGCGATGCCGTCATCCGTGAATATAGGCGTCGCACCAGGACCGGGATCCTTGGTGAGCGCACTGGTGCAGGATATTGGCTTGCTGGCTTCCCCAGCTGGGTGGGAGATCTATGCAGGTGGTCATGCAGAGCATCCGGTCAAACAAGGTGGCTTGCTCGGGGTGGCTGAAACAGAGGTGCAAGCGGCAGCACTCGCATCAGCCTGCCTTCAATGGTATCGCCAAACCGCTTGGTATGATGAGCCGTTATGGGCATGGACGGAACGATTGGGATTCATGTCCATTCGGGAAACGCTGCTGGATGACCAGTTACAGAAGGAACTGGCAGCTACACTTCAAGCTGATATATAGATGAAAGGCGGGGATGGAAAGATGGGATTATCCGTGAGTTCAGAACCAACAGCCTCCAAGCTCTATGTAAAGGAAACCCAGTGTCCGTATTGTAGTGTGCAGTGCAAGATGACTGTTGAAGAATTGGCTGCACCTGTTGCGGGCCAGCGTCGTGGTGAGTATACGGTTCAGGGTGTTCCGAATGAAGCCTCCCAGGGCAGGTTGTGTGTGAAGGGTATGAATGCTCATCAACATGCGCTCAGTGGTCAACGATTAATGCATCCGCTCATTCGTCGCAATGGCGAGCTTGAATCCTGTTCCTGGGAGGAGGCCATTCAGACCATCGCAGAGCGGTTTCTGGACTTGAAAGATTCATACGGAGCAGATACAGTCGGAGTCTACGGAGGCGGATCTTTGACAAATGAAACAGCCTATCTGCTCGGCAAGTTCGCCAGAGTTGCATTGGGGACAAAATATATCGACTATAATGGACGGTTCTGCATGTCAGCTGCGGCTTCAGCTGGCAGTAAAGTGTTCGGGATGGATCGTGGATTGACGTTCCGTCTGTCCGATATTCCCAAGGCAGGCTGCATTGTACTTGCAGGTACCAATATTGCAGAATGCCAACCTACTCTTCTGCCATACTTTAATCAGGCGAAGGAGAACGGAGCCTTCATTATTGTTATTGATCCACGCAAGACGGCAACCGCTGCCATTGCCGACCTTCATTTGCAGGTGAAGCCTGGCATGGATGCTCTGCTGGCAGATAGCATGTTGAAGGTGATTATGGATGCCGGATTGGTGGACCCTCATTTTATAGGCGAACGAACGCACGGTTACGACCAATTGATACAAGGGTTGGCTGATTTGCAACTCGAACTGGCGGCACAAACGTGCGGGGTTGATCTGGCGCTGATTCGTCAGGCAGCGATGGCTTACGGTGAGGCAGAGACAGGCATGATCATGACAGCACGTGGTGTGGAGCAGCAGACAGATGGACATATGGCCGTCAGGCACTTTCTGAACCTGGTGCTCGCGACTGGCAAAATCGGCCGAGAAGGCTGTGGATATGGTGCAATCACAGGTCAGGGGAACGGGCAAGGCGGACGGGAGCATGGGCAGAAGGCTGACCAGCTGCCGGGCTATCGATCTATTGAAAATGAAGCTGATCGTGCCTATGTGGCAACCGTCTGGGGTGTGGACCCTGCAAGTTTGCCAGGCAAAGGGGTGTCCGCCTACGAGATGATGGAGAAGGTCCATGAGCAGGAGATTCGGGCGTTGCTCGTAATGGGCTCCAACCCGGTCGTCTCCAATCCCAATGTGCGTTTGGTGGAAGAAGGTCTGCGCAAGCTGGACTTTCTGATCGTGGCAGATATGTTTCTGTCGGAGACAGCGCGCATGGCTGATCTGGTTCTGCCGGTTACATCTTATATGGAGAATGAAGGTACACTGACCAATCTGGAGGGGCGTGTTCTGCTCCGTGAACAGGGGCGACCTGCGCCGGGAGAAACGCTTGATGATTGGGATATATTATGCCGGATTGCCGCACAATTGGGTAAAGCTTCTTACTTTGAATATGACAATGCTGAGGATATCTTTAATGAGCTTCGGGTGGCGAGCCGCGGCGGAGTGGCTGATTACTATGGCATTACCTATGAGCGTTTGCGTAACGGGAAAGGGGTATACTGGCCGTGTTCTGCCCTGGAGGATCAGGGAGAAGGACTGCTGTTCGGTGAACGATTCGCTCACCCGGACGGCAAAGCGGCATTCACATTTGAATCCAGCCCGGGCTGGAATGATATATCGCCGAAATTCCCCCTAATTCTCACCAATGGGCGTGTGCTGCCTCATTATCTTACAGGGGTGCAGACACATCGAAGTCCGGCATTGGCAGCTCGTGAATTGGAGAACTTTGTTGAACTTCACTCGGCTACCGCTGCCCGTTATCGTATTCACGATGGAGAGTGGGTAGAGATTCAATCGACGTATGGAAGCTTCACGGTTCGTTCGCGCATCAAGGATTCCATTCGAGAGGATACCTTGTTCGTGCCGATGCATTGGGGCGGCATTCAGAATGTGAATCGGGCCACCCGACCGGAACTGGACCCGTTCTGCCGGATGCCTGGCTTCAAGACAGCTGCTGTAACCATTCGACCGCTGCGTCTGGCGAGATGATTCATACAGGTTTCAATTTATTAAAGGTTCTCAGGCGACATAAACTGTTCTAATATTAGCTTAGCGGCTGCGCAGTCCATATTTATATGAGACTGTGCGGCTTTTTTTGCGTATATGTACGCAAGTAGGCCATAGTTCCGTGGTTCCACGTAAACATGAGGATTGGCTCATGAATATGGATTGAATTTTAGTTATGATGTTCATTAGGGGTACATATGTACGTATTTTATATTTTATTTAGAGACAGATCGTCACTTCGAGTTTAGGTTATTCCGCATTGTGGTATAGATATCGGGGCTTATGGAAGCTTCTTCAAATAGGGCAGGACAGAGGGGGCAAGACAGTGAACGTATGGATAACGGTAAAAAGTCTGGGCAAACGCAAGCCGGTACTTGCCAAGCAAGCTGCTGAACTTCCGGAAACAACTCATACGTTAAGGCAGCTCATTGAGAATATGGTGGCTCTGCAAGTAAAAGCGCTTCAGGACAAGAAGAAACAGTCAGAACTGCTCGCCTACCTGATGCCGGATGAGATTGAGGTGCAGGGAGCGGCGGGGAAAGTTGGGTTTGGCGCAGTATACAATGAGGGCGTTCCAGATCTGAATGTTGCGATGGAGACAGCGATAACCGCCTATGAGGATGGGTTGTACAAAGTGTTTCTCAACGATGAAGAATTGCAGGAACTGGATGAGTCACTTGTTGTAAAAGACGGAGATAACGTGGTGTTTATCCGTTTTACAATGCTTGCGGGACGTCTTTGGTAGAGAGCAATGAAGGAGGAGAACAGGATGAATCAGGAAGAGCAAGTACAGGTGTACATGGATGGATTGCAGGAAAGAGCCAAGTCGTTGACAGGGGTACAGCTTGAGCTGGCAGGCTATGTTGTGGAGATCGCCGGGTCTACGTATTTGCGTGGAGACGAAAAGATGTTTTTGAATACTGATAAGCTGCTTGGAAGGCTGGCTGTAGAAACGCAGAAACCATTATTCGAACCACTGTTGGATGTGCTCCAGCATCTGGCGAGCGAGTCATTGGTTGCACGATTCCGTTATATTGCAGAGCGTGCGACTCGTTTCCCATACAGTAACAACTATGAACGCCGGCCTTTCCGCACATCTGATCCGGAGCAGCATGTAGAACAGGTCATTCGCAAACTGATGGGATTGTTCCGAATGGAAATGAAAAATTTCTCCCTAGAAGAATATGTGTCACTTCGTGAGTACAAGCTGGATTATCTGCATGAGATCCGTTCGGTATTGCCGGATTGCATTGCATATGAACTGGACCATGTGGGCGGGGATATGAAGCAGGCACTGCACGATATTATCTATGGTGACAATCAGACTGCACTGTTAACCCATGAAATGATCAAAGGCATATTCATGAGCGATCAGGCGGATGCCTATCAGATGGTGGGTGAGCTGCTCGTTGCAGCAAGGTTGCAGGAAGGGCTGCGCCAAAGCATTGTGGAGCGGATGGATGAAGGGACACTGGAAGCCTATATTTACATATTAAAAATCATTATCGACAACAACCTGATTCGTTTCAGTTCCGTGGTAAGAGCACTCGCCGTATGGACGGGGATCGGCATAGAAGCAGCCAACCAGCGTATTGCCGCACAGTTGATTGAACAAGCATATCAGACGCTTGTGCAACCAGAAGTACGCGAGGCCTGGCAGCAGGAAGCAAACGCCAACAAACTCTTTATCAGTCTGTGGGCGACAGCGGTCATTGAAGAGAAGGAATTGAAGAGCAAGATAATCGAGATTATGGATCAAGGTCAGTTATATCAGAAGATTGTTGCCCAATACGTACTGGCTAACAGCCAGAACAGAGAGCTGCGTTTGGACATTGCACGTCGTTATCTGGAGGCGCAGGATACCGAGTTGATCCACTGGATTGTGACCAACTATGATGCGATGTATATGTACAACTGGAGTTTTGAGAATGGAGAGAATCAGCGTAGCGTCTACGTGTGGCCATTGCCTGCTCTGGGAGATAAGGCCTTGCGGCGTCAGGACTTTGATCGGTTCAAACAGATGCTGTCTGCCATTCCCAAAGGCGGGTCAGGTGGACCATCGGGTGTACTTGAGTATGTTCACTACCGGATTGATACGGATGATGTAGTCAAGAAAATGTTATATCTGGCCGCCTATGATATGAACCCGGAATGGATTGGTGAAGTTATTGCAATCAAGGACCGATTAAGCCCGGAACTACGCGGAGAACTGCTGTCCCAGTTTGTTCAGCATCCCGAGAATGAGGTGCAAAGACAATTTGTGTTTGAGAGCTTGTCTGATAAAAGCATCAGTAATCGGGAGAGTGCACTCGCCAAGGCGAAGCTGCTCACGTTGACGGTTGATGAGATGAAACAGATGGAGGCGTTGATGAAGCTCAAGACGGGCTCACTTCGTCAGAAGGTCATCCATGTACTGTTACTGCAACCCGTGGACCAATTGACGGTCTCACTGAAGCGACTTTTGCAAGCCAAGAGTGAACTGCAGCGTCTGGGCGCGCTCGAACTACTGACTGAGATTGCGGCAGATCCAGAGCGGATAGATCAGCAGGAGCAATTGCAGCCATTGGCGCAGCTGATTGAGACACCCACTGCCAAGGAACAGAAACTACTGGATAAGCTGACCGATCAGGGGAGTCGTTACACAGCCTCTAATGGATTTGGTTTATTTGATCCGAAGCGACGTGAGCCATTACTGGATGAGAAGCGTGATCTCAAGGGCCATAATCCGAAGGATATCTTTACACTCTCTCTGGATAAGACCAGACCATTTCTGGAGGGACTTAGTGAATTAGTGCATGAACACAGGGATTATGAGTATGAAGTGGAATACTACGCTGGCTATAAAGACACATTGTTAGTCGGAGCGAGTCTTCGCTCCAAGGTTCCATATGGAGAGCGGAATGAAATGAAGCAGATGGAACAGTTCCCGCTTCATGACGTATGGGAGAACTATATTCAACATGCCGAGTTCAGCAGTGTGGAACTGATGCAGCTATACATGGCTATACAGCTCCGGGAGTTCAATGGCAATTTGAGCGACCATTACAGTTATTTCCGTGAGCAGTATGACTATGACGAATTGCATAAGATTCCGTTATTGGAAGGCTGGCGCAAGTCGTTTGCTGAAAAGATCTATCCTCTGGATGACATCGAAAAGCTGCAGCAGATGCTGGATTCGTTAACGTATAATGATCAGGTAGTGGCACTGATATCGGCGGCATTTCTGGATAGCGATCCGATCGATACGTTTGAGATAGCTGAGAAAACCTGGGCCTCCATCATCGCGAGTATGCCTGCTGATCGACTCGAAAAAGAGTCAGGCATGCTTCATATTCTGACTGGACCTTGGAATTATGTAGTTCGGGGCAAAATCCATGACGATAACAGCTTCAAACGTTTCTTCCAGACAGCTTACCAGTTCACCAGTCTTGTAGAGAGTAGTCAACCGCTGTCTTTACTGTCACTTGAAGATTTCCTGCGTGCGTACCAGTTGAACCTGATTGATGATCAAGAGATATATCGACAGGTGCTGGTCGGTGGGAATCGTCTGTTGTTTATTCGGGACTTAACATCCACTCGTACAGAAATGATTGCGAGTGATCCGAAGCTTGTTCAATTGCGAGATGCGGTGGTCGATCGCATTCTGGAGATTGAGCTGACCCGGGGAGAACTCTCTACAGAAGTAAGCACACTTGCCATGAAACTGGATCGAATTGAAGGCATGGAACACTGGGTACATCTGGTCTCTGCGATGGATCAGGATACATTTGTCCGTGGATATATCTATAGCTATGGAGACAATACAACACGTAAAGAGACGTTCAGCTATCTGATTCAGAATTGTCATCCGCGGGATGGAGAGGACGAGAAGCGGCTTGGAGAGTTGCTCCAGAAGTATCCGGTGAATGAGAAAAAATTGCTGGAAGCAGCCATGTACGCCCCGCAGTGGATGGAGATTGTAGCGAAACATCTGGGATGGGAAGGTCTACGCAGTGCAGCTTGGTACTTCCATGCTCATATTAATGAACGCTTTACTGCGGAGAAAGAAACCATCGTGGCCCACTATTCTCCAATCTCACCACAGGACTTTAATGAAGGTGCGTTTGATATCGCATGGTTTGAAGAAGCCTATGCTGCTGTCGGGGAGGAACGGTTCAATCTGTTATACGATTGCGCCAAGTACATTTCCGGGGGATCTAACCACCGCAGATCCCAGTTGTTTGCAGATGCTGCACTTGGCAAGCTTCGTCTGGACGACATGCGAGAGTCCGTGTCAGATAAGCGAAACAAGGATCATTTGTTAACCTATAGCCTGATTCCATTCGCTGTAAATCGCGAACAGGATCTGCATGAGCGATACGACTTCATTCAGAAGTTCCTGATGCAGAGCAAACAATTCGGTGCACAACGCCGTGCCAGTGAAGGTGTGGCATCACAGATTGCACTGGGCAACCTTGCTCGTAATGCAGGTTATGCCGATGTTACGCGGTTGATGTGGGACATGGAAGCACGCAAGTTGGATGAGATGAAATCCTTCTTTGAACCTCATGCATTGGATGCTGACACAACAGCGCAATTGGTCATTGATGAGGAAGGCCAACCCGAGATGGTCATCGTTAGCAAAGGCAAGACACTCAAGTCTATACCTGCCCGGTTCAAAAAAGATGGATATATCGCTGAACTGAAAGAGCTAAAATCGGATCTGGTGGATCAATATCGCCGGGCAAGGCAGGAATTGGAACGTTCGATGACTGCTGGAACATCCTTTACACGTGAGGAAATTGCGAGTCTGATGCAAAATCCGGTTATACATCCGCTGGTAAGAACACTTGTATTCCAGTCAGGTGACAAGACGGGAAGATTCGATGTATCGTCCAGTGGTTTGGTTGCTCCAGGGCTGGAGGGTACGATCCATGCATTAGCGGAACAAGATAAACTTTTGATAGCTCACCCGCTTCATCTGTATCAGAACGGAAGCTGGAGTGAATTCCAGCGGGATCTGTTCACCCGTCAGGAGCGTCAGCCGTTCAAGCAGGTATTCCGTGAGCTGTATCTTCCTAACGAGGACGAATTGGCTAATGGTACGGTGTCCCGCCGATATGCCGGGTATCAGATTCAACCGAAAAAAGCAGTGGCGCTGCTTAAAGGACGCCAATGGACAGTCAGTTATGAAGAGGGTTTGCAGAAGGTAAGCTACGAGCACAATCTGATCGCAAATCTCTATGCCATGGCAGATTGGTTCTCACCAGCAGATACCGAGGCACCTACCTTGGAGACGGTACAGTTCTACGATCGCAAGAGCTACAAACCGGTAGCGCTGCAAGATGTGCCGCTGACGTTCTTCTCCGAAGTCATGCGTGATATCGATCTGGTGGTCAGCGTTGCACATGTAGGAGGCGTAGATCCGGAAGCCAGCCTGACAACAATCGAGATGCGCCATGTCATTGTGAACGAGTCGTTGCGTCTGCTGAAGATCGACAATGTACGTCTGGACGGGAATTACGCACGAATTGATGGTGAATTGGGTGAGTATGCTGTTCATCTGGGGAGTGGTAATGTGTTCAAACAAGCCACAGGTGCACTTCATATCGTACCGGTGCACAGTCAGCATCGGGGGCGAATCTTCCTGCCATTCCTCGATGAAGATCCGAGAACAGCTGAGATTCTGTCCAAGGTGATGTTGCTCGCCGATGACAAAAAGATCAAGGACCCGCAGATTCTTGCACAGTTACAGAATTAGAAATGAACGAACTAGATTTAAACCGCCCCGTGGGGCGGTTTTTTTATTTGTAACCCCGATTTTCAATGTAACTCCGAATCTCAATATAACGAGTGTAGAACAAATAATCATGGACGGAGTGAACAATATGGAGAAATCCAAACATAAAGGCAACGGAGGAACCTGTTAAAAGGGACTTCAGTTGCTTTTATATTTTTGGATATTTCAATGGACCGGATTGGTTCCGTTTTCAAATAGACTTAGGACCCAGGGTGTGTGGGTATATTCCTTAATCTGATAATTAATTGCATTAATTGGTTGAACGGGAGTGGGTCGAACCGACTGTTTTTAAAAGTAAAGAATCTGTTCTAAAGTAGTTACGGAAATGTAAATAATTCGTTTTCTTATCTTGTTATCTGAATTTTTAATGTGGTGATTCCAAAGAACTAGGCTTGTTCTTATCGATCATTTACCAAATTTAAGGGGATGTAATTCATGATCATGTCGGCTATCGTTAGGAAGCGAAATCTGCTGACTTGCTTGCAGGCTGCAGTTTCGGAAGCCATGTGCAGGACGACCTGAATGCTTGAAAGACTGGGATCAAGCCAGTTTGCATTCCCTTGTATACATGTATTCAATGTGTGCACAAGAAAAATGATCAAGAGAGAAGGAGAGCTTACAACATGAACAGAAGACTCAATCTGATTTTCCTCAAACGATGGTTTATGTTATTAATCATCGTGGCGGTTGCGGCTATGCCGCTACACGCCTTCGCCGCGGAGGCGGAATCCGGGACTGATCGGCCATGGATGAACACATCTCTATCTGCGGAAGAACGCACCGAGCTGCTGCTCAAGGAGATGACGCTGGAGGAGAAAGTTGGATTCGTAACTGGTAAAGTAAATAACTATTATGGTTTCTATAATGATGGATTGGAGCGCCTCGGCATTTCGGCATTACAGATGGCAGATGGACCTGCAGGGGTACGTGTGGCTAACCCGGATGTGCAGGACAAAAAGTCCACGGCATTGCCTGCACCCATCGCGCTTGCTGCTTCCTGGGATACCAATCTTGCCAAGAAATATGGCGATTTGATCGGTCAGGAAGCACATGATACAACACATAATGTAGTGCTCGGCCCTGGACTGGATATTGCACGTACACCATGGGGTTCCCGGAACTTCGAATCCCTGGGTGAAGATCCGCTATTGGCTTCCGGTATGGGTGCAGCGTATGTGAATGGGATTCAAAGTAATCCGGTTATCGCTACAGCGAAACACTATATCCTGAACAACCAGGAGACGGAACGTTTCACGACCAATGCAACAGCCAGCGAACGTACCATTCAGGAAGTCTATGCACGTCCGTTCCAGGCGATGGTCGAAAAAGCGGATCTTGGTTCAGCAATGTGTTCATTTAACCAGGTGAACGGTACATATGCTTGTGAGAACAAGGAGATGCTGACCAATGTCCTTCGGGATCAGTTTGGCTTCGAAGGGTTTGTCATGAGTGACTACGGTGCAAACTTCAGCACAGCCAAATCCGCCAATGCGGGTCTGGATCTGGAGACACCGGGAGAGCCTTACGGCAAATGGGGAGACAAATTGCTGGAAGCCGTGAACAATGGCGAAGTCAGCGAGCAAACCATTGATGAGAAGGTTAGACGCATTTTGCTTCAAATGTTCGATAAAGGGCTGTTTGATAACCCTGTAACGAATACACAAATCAATGCCAAGAAAGACGGCAAACAGGCACGTGAAATTGCAGAAGAGAGCATGGTTCTTTTGCAAAACAACGATAATGTGCTGCCGCTGTCCAAGAAAAACGTGAAATCCATCGCTGTCATCGGTCCGGATGCAGATAACGCATCTGCTGCTGGTGGAGGCAGCAGTCTGGTTAATCCGACGTATACTGTAAGTCCGCTGCAAGGCATTCGTAACCGTGCCGGTAACGGTGTGGATGTAAAATATGCTGCCGGAACCGATCCTATCTCCGCAGGGGATGCATTTAATGGACCGTCCGCGGTACCATCCACGCTCTTGTCTCCAGCGGGTGCTAACGAAAGTGGTTCAGACAATGCGAAAAACGGATTGCGTGCCGAATACTGGACAAACAAAGATATGGAAGGCAATCCTTCTCTGGTCCGTACAGATCATCAGGTCAACATGAATCTTGGATTCTACAACTATGAAGGTTTTAACGCACAATCTTCCAAGCTTCCAGTGACACCAACGAAGTTCAATGCCAAGATGTCTGCTCGTTGGACAGGGGCGATCACAGCACCTCAAACAGGTGATTACAAACTGTCTCTGACCAGTCTGGGTTCTGCGAAACTGTATGTGGATGATGAGTTACTCGTAGACAATCAAGGTGAAACATTGAGTACAACAAAGAAAGAAATCACATTCAAAGAAGGCGAGTCCCACAATATTCGAATTGAGTATCGTACGGATTTCCCGGTACAGACTAATCATGATATGGGTGCACAGGTTCGTTTTGGCTGGGAAGCTCGAGAAGACGCTGTGGATATCAAAATGCAAAAAGCAGTTGATCTGGCGAAAAAATCCGATGTTGCCGTCGTGGTAACTCGTACGTATGACAGTGAAGGTTACGTCGACCGTTCCGACCTGGAGCTGCCGAATAACCAGGAGCAGCTGATCCGCAAGGTAGCAGCAGCCAATCCAAAAACGATTGTGGTGCAAATGAGTGGTCGCGCTGTTGAAATGGACTCCTGGCAAAAAGAAGTGCCATCCATCGTTCAGGCTTGGTATGCAGGTCAGGAACAAGGTAATGCAGTGGCACGTGTGCTGTTTGGTGATGTGAATCCATCCGGTAAGTTGCCGGTGACGTTCCCATCAGATGATTCCCAGACCCCGGTATCCACTGCGGAACAATTCCCGGGTGTGAACGGGGTGGGCAACTATTCCGAGGGTATCTTTGTAGGGTATAAAGGATATGACAAAGAAGGCATGACACCGGCGTTTGCCTTTGGACACGGGCTGTCGTATACCGATTTTAATTATCGTAATCTGCATGTGAAAAACATTGGCAAAGGTGATAAGGAAACCGTAGAAGTATCCCTTAACCTGCGTAATACCGGTAAAGTTTCCGGTGCAGAAGTTGTACAGGTCTATGTTGGCAATCTGCCAACCAAAGTCGAGACTCCGAAGAAACAACTTGCTGGTTGGGCGAAGGTTGATCTCAAAGCAGGCAAGCAGCAGCGGGTCAATATTCAACTGGATCGCAGCGCACTGTCCTATTGGGATGAAGCATCACATGAATGGGTAATGCCTAAGGGTAAAGTTCAAGTGTATGTCGGCAGTGCATCGGATGATATTCGTCTGACAGGCAGTGTGAATATCGGAAGCAAGTCTGGTAAATAAAACTGCAATCTGGGAGATTGGAAGGTTGTTATCCCAGTGAATTTATTAGCGTCAAATGCAGTTGGTTCTACTTTATATAGATTAGGAAATTGAGTCGTGGCCTATTGGCCGCGGCTTTTTCCACAATGAAAGGAGAGTGAAGCGTGATGAACATAGGCTGGCGAGAGCATCCCAAACGATGGATGATCCTGTTGATCGCAGCTATTTGTTGTATCGGTATAGGAATCGGGCTTATCTTCAACCGAAGTGAACAACCCGCTCCGCCACCGGTTGTGGATAAGCAGAGAACGGCCGAAGTCTGGTTAACCACGGGAGATCAGCAAAATCTGCTTACGCCACAGAAGCCCATTCCAATTACCGATCACCATGATGCAGATATAAGTTCTTCAGTTTCTTCAACGCAGGAGTCAGACAAGTCTTCGTTGGCGTTCACCATACAGATTGATTCGGACAAGACGTATCAGACCATGGATGGATTTGGCGCAGCGATGACGGGTTCGTCGGCACATCTGATTAATCAGCTTCCAGAGGAGCAGCAAGAACAATTACTCAAGGAGATGTTCTCCACAGAAGGACTGAACATGGATATGGTGCGTCACACCATTGGTGCCTCCGATTATTCGGTAGATGAATCAGGCGCGGCTTCAAGTTATACCTATGATGATATCGAGTCCGGCACGGATTATGACATGGAACACTTTTCGATCGAAAAGGATCAGGAAGTCGTGAATATGCTGGAGCGTGTAGCTGGTTTGAAACCGGATCTTAAAGTGCTGGGCACCCCGTGGACGGCCCCGGCCTGGATGAAGTATGGGGAGAAGACCACAAACGGCTGGTATCTGGATTACAACGACCCCCAGGTATACGAAGCGTACGCAAGATATTTTGTGAAATATATCAAAGCTTATCAGACAAAGGGCATTCCCATCTACGGGATCACGTTGCAAAATGAACCGGAGTTCACATCGAATAAATATCCAAGTATGAGTATGGGCGCCGAAGAACAAGCGATGTTCATACGGGATTATCTTGGCCCTGCGCTACAGGACGCGGGACTGGATACGCGAATCATCGCGTATGATCATAACTGGGATCAGGCGGTCGAATATACCAGCAAGGTGATTGGTGATGAACAGGCTGCTGCCTATATCGATGGATCTGCTTTCCACTGTTATGCAGGTGATCCATCGGTCATGTCGGAAGTGCATGAGCGCTTCCCGGACAAAAATATCTATTTTACCGAATGTAGTGGTGGGGAGTGGAGTCCTGATTTTGGCGAGAATCTGAGCTGGCAGATGTCCAATCTCATTATTGGTGCACCTCGCAACTGGGCGAAAAATGTGCTGCTCTGGAACATCGCACTCGATCCGCAAGGTGGACCCACGAACGGTGGCTGTGAGAACTGTCGCGGGGTTGTGACGATTGACCCGGAGCGTGATGAAATCACGAGAAATGTCGAGTATTATGCTATGGGTCACATCAGCCGTTATGTACGTCCGGGAGCTGTGAGAGTTGATTCCACGCAAGAACAGGGCCAGCTCGAGAACGTAACCTTCCGCAATCCGGATGGAACGTTGGTGCTGGTTGCAGCTAACACGGGTGAGGCAGAAGTTTCCTTTGATGTACTCATAGATGGAGATTCGTTTCGATATATACTGCCTTCCCAATCGGCAGCAACCTTCCGTTGGAAGCCAAAAACGGAGGGAGAACGTTGACTCATGATTGGAAATTATGGGTACAGATTGAATGATGAACATGATAAAATAAACGTTGAGTTATTTCAAATTTGAAGTGTTAAACAAGTCCGATCCCAGGATCGGGCTTTTACATAACCTTTTACTTTTACTAGAAAAGGAGCATACGTTGGACATGTTAGTCGTTGCATATCGGGAACAGGATCATGACAAGTTGGTCGAGATCTGGGAGAGTGCTGTTCGGGCAACCCATACGTTTTTGGAAGAGCATCACATTCAGTTCTACAAAAAAGTGGTGAGTGATGTGTTGCAACAAAGGCAAGTCGAGGTTTGGGAAGTGCTGAATACGGAGCAACAACCCGTGGGTTTTATTGGTGTGGATGATAACTTTATCGAGATGTTATTTGTAGATCCGAGCCAACACGGACAGGGTGTGGGACGTCTGCTAATAAACCATACCTTCAAAATCAAAGGCCGTCACCTCAAGGTGGATGTTAATGAGCAGAATACTGGGGCAGCCCGATTCTATGAAAAGATGGGATTTGTACAAATGGGGCGATCTGAATTGGATAGTTCCGGTAATCCGTTTCCACTGTTGCATCTGGAGATCATATAGGAACAGGTTGAGAGAGAGCGTCATTGGTTGACCACAGGATGTTAATGAACACGCAGAGGAGTGTGCAGGATGACACAGATCAAGGTGACACCGGAACAACTGGAGAAGGTCAGTGGGCAGTTCGCTCAGGCCCATCAGCAATTATCGGGCTTCATGTCCACATTGGACGGCAAGATGAGTGTCATGCGCAGCAACTGGGATGGCATGGAACGGGAACGCTTCTATAACGATTATTCAACGGCTCAAGGCACGATGAAATCTGTTCTGGAACTGGTTCTGTCCATTCAGTCGGAGCTTAAGAAGATTGCCGAGCGTTTCCGCACGACAGATGAAGAGGCGGTGAGCCAGGCAATCATGACGGCGCTGACTGCGGCGCGGGCGCTATCAACCATGGGCAAAAATAAAGGCGATGATCTGGACAAAACGCCAGGTCCACCAAAGAACATGGATGAATGGGCTGAGAAGGATGCCGAGAAATATCAGAACTATGAGGAAATGCTGAAGAAAGCCAAAGAGATGGGTGACGAAGAACTGGCGCAGCAGATTCAGGCCAGCATGAACATCATTCGGCTTCAGTATGAAGATGTAATCTATCAGACTGACCCCAATACGGGCAAAACGGTGAAAATCACCGAGGATTCCATCGTGGGTACGTATCAGGTAAAAAGCGATAAGGGCGAAACGACCACCATCAGTCTGGATAAACAGGGCAATGTGGTGGACTATAGCAAGGATACGGAAAAGTATAGGTATTCGGAGCAAACGCACACCACCAGTCAAGGCGAGCATCTCTTTGGCAAAGTGGCACAAACGGCTACAGCCTACGGCATTGGTCTGCTGCTCACAAGCAAGACAGGCTCTGCCTTTACAGAACATGCCACTGGACTGGGTTCTTCCTTCGTCGCGGACAAGTTCCTGTTCTCTGTGCCGGAAGAAGGCGAGACACGTACGATGATCTACCGTACCAATAAGGAAACGGGCAAAATGGAAAATATGATCGTGGTCACGCGCGGCGACAACGATATTGAATATACGCCGTGGCGGGATTACTTCTAAGCCACGGATGGGATTGGCAGGCTGCTTATCCGTGAGCCTGCCCGTAAAGAAACACCCCGGCAACCTTCTCCCTGAGATGGGAAGATTGCTGGGGTGTTTATGGTTTGGCTTACCGATCAGCCACGGTCGAAGGACCGAGCTGTAAGGGAATCTTTTTTTGCCAGAGATTAATGTGTCTCTTCATCCAGAAACGGTTTGTTCACCGCATAATACATAAAGCCCATCAGCAGCACACCACCCACCAGATTACCCAAGGTCACGGGAACCAGGTTGTGAAGCACACCTTCAAATGAGATCGTCCCTGGGTGATTCAGCACAAGTGCAATCGCGAACGTACACATATTGGCGATGCTGTGCTCATATCCCGAGATGAAGAAGCAGAACACAAAGAGCATCATGGCAAACATTTTGGCTCCATTCTCCTTCATGAACATCGGGACAAAAAACGCCATACATACAAGCCAGTTACACAGGATGCCCCGGAAAAAGAGCTGCATGGTTGGAACTTCCATCTTATGCTCCACCACGCTTAACAGAAAACCATTCACCTGAGACGAGTCGAACAACCCGGTCAGATAGATTAACAAGGCAAACACGGCTGCGCCCATCAGGTTACCGCTATAACTCGCAATCCACAGCTTGATCACTTCAAACCAGCGCAGTTTCTTGCGCAGCGCCGCATACGTGTAATAAAACGTATTGCCCGTGAACAGGTCACCCCCGCCGTAGGCGATCAGAATGATGGCCGCACCAAACGTAATTGCAGCCATCGGATAGGTAAACGGGGACTGCTCCATATAAAAGAAGTTACCTGTCTTAAACGCCACGATGACGCCGAATCCGATAAACATACTGGCCAGCATGGAGCGTGCAAGGTACCTGATTAAGCTTTGTTTGTATATCTTGTGTTTCTTCAAAGCTAGTTGTTCCACGTTGCGTAAAGCTTCCGTTTCCATAATTCTCCTCCAATAGCATGATGTCTTGCTTACCATTATAACGAAATTATGGAAATTGGGGAGATTAAACTTGGTTTATTGATTATTACTTCGTTGATTCGAATGCAGTACCCGCATTGCAGAAGAGCCAAAATCAGGTTCGGATTAAAGCGATTCTAACGCAGATGCTGCACCATTAACTTGTTGATGTGCAACAAGCATAACAAAGGCCGCTCCTCTGACTAATATGTAGGCATTACCCTCCAGAACTTCCTGGGCCAATTGGATCTCGGCTTCTGTGATGGGCAGTAGAGCGAGAGTTTGCAAGACGTAGTTCTGTATATCCTCATCTTCTTCTGAGTCACGAACAAGTTGCGCGGCAGCATGAAGGATTTCACCCAGAAGAGCAGAGGAGCCCGCCATGCCTAAAGCCCGCCAAGCTTCGATACGGATGAGATCCTCTTCATGTGTATCCATGCCAATAGCGAGAACTTGCTGAGTCAGGTGATTATCGGTTAGGTCGATCAGATCACGAAATGCCTGTAGTTTTTCTTCTCCGCTGATTTCGTTAAAATCAGGGTGTTCATTGTTTTTATTATGATTTAAATCAGACAGTCAGACATATCCTACCGTTCACCTCCTGAAGAATATTATGGCTTGGGCGGGAGAATGATTGGACGGGAAGCCAAGGCTTCTTCCACAATCTGTTCAGGCGTCAGGTCTCGCTCATCCCAGAAAATCAGATTACTGATCTCCGCATGTGGAACCTGCTGTTGTAGCTCCGTCAACATGTCATCCAACTCGGCTTCCGTTCCTTCAGAGTCCATCAGTTTGCGAACCAATTCTACCAAATGTAATGGATTGTCCATATCGATACCTCCTGAATGATTCATAGCGTGAACAAACTAGTCTTTCATGGGCTGATTCAATGGATCATATATAATGAGCACCGGAAAAAATTTGGGCTCAAGCATCAGACTAATGCGTTGTTCGTCTTGATCAGTATATGAAATGATATAGTTCCCGAAATGAGACTCGTAGTTGAAGTCTTGGAATTGAAAGGAATGTTCGGGATACTTTATCTTCACATATAACGTAGTAACTCCTCGGGCTAAGGTTTCTTTTAACATAGGAATTTGGGCCACAATGATAATAGCAATAAGAACAATTAGTATACGTTTAACTAGACGGGTCAGACGGATTCCCCCATTATCGTAAATCAATTTTCAACAATTCATGAAGGCCCATATCGAGAATAGATGTCATTCAATCCGTATAGCCAGATTACCAAACTGCTCGCCGTTTTCCATACGTTCGAACGCTTTTGCTACGTCTTGCAATGGATATACGCCATCAATTACAGGGTTTATATCATGGTGCTCCACGAATTGCAGCATCTGGATAAAATCCTCACGGCTGCCCATAGAGGTGCCGATTAGACTAATCTGCGGGAAGAAGATAGAGCGAATCGGTAGGGTCAGATCATCCCCCGAGCTTGCACCATACATCACGATACGTCCACTTGGTCTGATTATATCAAAATATTTTGGGAACATGGCTTGTCCGATGCTATCCAAGATGATGTCCACAGGTTCCAGATCGTTCTGCCTACTCCAATCAGCATGACTATCCAGTGCCTGGGCAGCGCCCAAACGCTGAGCTTCATTTCTTTTGGCGTCACTTCTGGAGGTGACGGTCACCTTGGCACCAGCCGCTACCGCCATGAGCAGGGCATAGGTTGCAACACCACCGCCAATACCGGGAATGAGCACATGTTCACCTTGCTTTAATACACCGCGATTGAATAAGGCGCGATAGGCCGTCAGCGCTGAAAGGGGCAGCACGCCAGCTTCCTCCCAGGATAGGTGGGCTGGCTTAGGCAGGGCATTTGCAGCAGGCAACGTTATATATTGAGCCAGCGTTCCATCCGTAGGGCCACCAACAATATCGGGTACGGTCGGCACTTCAGATGCATGTTCCCAACCGAGCGTAGGGTGGATAATGACTTCATCTCCTATCGCGAACCCTCTTACGCTTTCGCCAATCGCTACGATAATACCTGCTCCATCGGAACCGGGAATGAGCGGGGTGTCCTGGGTTCCGCGTCCTGCCATGATGAATAGATCCCGATGGTTGATTCCAGCGAATTTTAATTGAATCTGCACTTCCCCGGCTTTTGGTGCCCGAGAGATTGACTCTGTATATTGAAGACCTGCAAGGCCACTCTGGCCCGAATGGATAATGGCTTTCATATTCAATATTCCTCCTGTCTATGTAGCCAGATTTCACTACTGAGCCTCATTGTACAGACGGAGCAGATTCACGTAAAATGAACAAAAATGATTGTCAGTATCATTAAAAATAATAGATAGGCACTTTGCATGAATCGGATGATGCAGAATGCCGATATAACGACGAGCAGGTGATCAGGGTATGGATGCAGGTGATTTGAAAATATTTCAGGCGGTTGCCCGCGAAGGTAGTATCAGTAAAGCTGCGCTCTCACTTAATTATGTGCAGTCCAATGTAACAGCACGGATTAAACAGTTGGAGACCCAACTGCAAGTACCGCTATTTCATCGTTCCAATCGGGGGATGTCGCTTACACCAGCAGGAGAGAACCTGCTTGGGTATGCGGATAGAATATTGGAATTATTATATGAAGCAGAGCAGGCCACACAAGTGGGTAACCCACCAGCGGGGATGCTTCGTCTAGGTGCCATAGAGACAGCAGATTCTACTTTTCTGACGCCGCTCTTGGCTGAATATACTTCATGCTACCCGGAAGTACAGCATTCGCTTGTCACGGGGGGGACCCATGAACTGAACCAGAAGGTCATTCAACATGAATTGCACGGTGCCTTAATATATGGTCCTATCGACCATCCTGAGCTGAACTATATGAAGATGTATGACGAGGAATTGGTGTTGATCGCTGAACCTGGAGTACATGAGATGTACACGTTATTGTCCAGGCCAATGTTGTTTTTTGAGATCGGATGCACTCATCGCGATCAGGCGGAATCCTTTTTGAAAGATCAGGGTATCCACACGCTTAACATCATGGAATATGGAACACTGGACACGATTCTGAATGGTGTATCTGCCGGGCTCGGTGTATCATTGCTGCCACGTTCTTCGGTTACCAAAGCAGAATTAAGAGGAGAGATCGCGGTGATGTCTTTGCCCGATCCCTATTGCCGGTTGGAAGTAGGATTTGTGTATCCCCGTGGTGAACATATATCTAGTGCGCTCAGCGCTTTGGTTGAGATTATTACAGTACCAGAACTATAAGAGGTTGTTCATAAAGTCCATTTTTGAACAAACACTATAAAGGAGTGAATGACTTTGGAGGATACTACGTTAACATTGGCTGATGCCTTTAATCAGGTAGATTTTATTGTGGGCGGTCATGGCAGTCGCCAAGTGAAGGTACTTCAGAACGTATTGGGCCAGATTGATGGGGAGTTGTTCAGTGATCACTACGGCAACGGCCCCATTATTGAAGAGTTTCAGCAACAGATGGCTGACGTTCTTGGCAAGGAATCGGCGGTATTTTTCCCAAGTGGAACGATGGCACAGCAGATTGCATTACGGATCTGGTGTGATCGCAAAGGAGTAAAGCGAGTAGCTTACCACCCTCTGTGTCATCTGGAAATCCATGAGGAAGACGGACTGAAAGAGCTGCATCAGATTGAATCAATTTTGCTTGCGGACAAGGATCGTTTGATTCGTTTGCAAGATGTACAGGCGCTCGATGAGGACATTGCCTGTCTGCTGTTGGAACTGCCGCAACGCGAGATTGGCGGGCAATTGCCAGCGTATGAAGAGTTGGAAGCGATCTCGGCCTATTGTCGTGAACGCGGGATTAAGCTGCATCTGGACGGGGCACGCCTGTTTGAGATTACTCCCTATTACCAGAAAACGCCTGCGGAGATTTGCAGTTTGTTTGATACGGTGTATGTTTCCTTTTACAAAGGCATTGGAGGTATTGCGGGGGCTATATTGGCGGGTGATCCGGATGTGATGCAAGAATCGAAAGTATGGAAACGTCGGCACGGCGGAGATCTGATCGGTCTGTATCCGTACATTCTCAGTTCTCAGTATTATTACAATGAGCGGATTGGCAAAATGGAACTGTATTACGAGCAGGCTCAAGAATTCGCCTCCCTACTGAATGCGTGTCACGGGATACAAACGTTACCCGAGGTACCGGTATCGAATATGTTTCATGTGCACTTTGCGCTCGCTGCTGCCGAAGTTGAACCAATTCTGGTGCAAATGGCTCAGCAGTATGGCATAGGAATGACTTCATATCTGAACAAAACGAGTGGGAACAGCTGTGCCTTTGAATTGTCTACGGGTGATCGTTATGAGAAAATTCCCCAGGATAAGCTGCGTGCAGCACTGGAATGGTTGGACCAAGAGTTGCGTAAACAGGTGAGATAACAAGCGGATTCTAATGTAAAGGGGGAGTTCAAGTGAAGTCGATGGAATTAGAACCGATTCGTGATCTTTTGGTGAAAGCTTACAATACAACAATGGGAGAAGGGTGCACGCCCGAAACGCAACAGAGCATTGAGAATTTTGAGCAAAAGTATAACGTGCAATTGCCCGCAGCGTACCGTGCACTTTTGCTTGAATTCGGGGCATGTAATTTCGGCGATCCTGCCTTGTATTCAGCAAAAGAACTGGATTGGGCATATCCTGAGTTTCTGGAAATCTACCGTGAAGTTAAGAAAGAGTACAAGCTGTCGGATGATCTCAATCCGTTCCCGATTGGTGGATTTGGCGAAGGAAGTATGGCTATGTTGGATCAGCCCTCGGGCAAGATACTGATGTTGATCCACGATGCAGGAGATACGCCAATTCGAGAGATTGCGGTAGATTTTAATGATTTAATGACGATGCTTACGGAGTCTGCGATCTGGGTGCAGGAACAGATGAATTAACAGGGAGACGGAAGGATGCGCAATCGGCTTATGGATATTCGGAAGTTAAGATACTTTATCACCGTGGCAGAAGAACTTCATTTCCACCGTGCAGCGGAAAAATTAAATATGACGCAACCACCGCTGAGCCAGCAGATTCAGAATTTAGAGGATGAGCTTGGCGTGAAGTTGTTGGAGCGCACCAGAAAAATGGTTCGTCTCACCCCGGCTGGTGCCGTATTTCTGGAACAGGCCAGACTGATCATGGCCCAGCTCGAACGATCCATTCAGCTTACGCAAAAGGCAGATCAGGGCATCATCGGGCATATAACCATAGCCTTTGTGGATTCGGCTTCGGGGAGCATTATGGTGGATGTTCTTAGGAAATTTCGCGCTGCGTATCCGCAGATTGAATTGACGCTGCGTGAGATGACTTCGTCCCAACAATTGCAGGCACTGGAAGACGGACAGATCCATATTGGATTTTTGCGATATCAGGAAGACACTCGTCATGTCTCGTTCCGCCCCTGTCAGATGGAAACGTTGATTGCCGTATTGCCAGATCATCACCCGTTGGCTTCTCAGACTCAAGTTTCAATTCGAGAACTGGCGGATGAAGATTTTATTTTATTCCCACGGCATCTGGGTTCTCCGTTCCATCGTCTCGTTCTGGATTATTGCAGGGAGCATGGCGTAGATCCTCGAATTACGCAGGAAGCGATCCAAATGTATACGATTGTGAATCTCGTTGCGGCGGGCATGGGCATTTCCATTGTCCCGTCATCGGTGGATGTGTTCCAGCGTAAGGGTGTAGTCTTTCTTCCATTACAAGAAAATCCGCCCTCCGTACCTTTGTACACGGCATGGCGGACGGATATGAATCAGGAAGTGGTATCACGTTTTATGAACTTTGTTGATGGGGAATATGAGTTGCGCTAAAGGTTATTTACACTTACACTGCGATGACAGAACAACCTTCCAATCGCTGTTATCCCCAGATTTTTTTCGATCCCTTTTCTCAAGGGGAAATCTGGTGATAAAGGCGAAGTGTATGCTTCCGAAGTAGCTTTCTTGCAGAAAGCTTTTAGCTCCGCTTTTTCAGGTTTTTTCTATCCTCTCCGTTATCGTGTAAATGATTAGTACAACTTAGTATGTTGTGAGTAGTAAAAAAAGAAACTATCCCGTCTTGGTTGGATCACGCTCAATCCATGGATTCAATATTTCATCAATACGAGTCATGATAGCAGGGTCCAGTTTCACACCAGAAGCTTTTACATTTTCCAATACCTGCTCCGGCCGGGATGCACCTATAATAACGGAACTGACATACGTGTGCTGAAGAACCCATGCAACGGCGAGTTGGGGGAGCGTTAGACCGACCTCTTTGGCCACTGGGACAAGCTCTTGCACAGCGGTAAGAACATCTTCACGTAACCACTGACCAGCCAGTTTATTGAAAAAGGGTGCTCCTGCCTCAGCAGCTGCACGTGATCCGGTGGGCAATGCTTCGTTAGGCGCATATTTGCCTGATAGTATACCCTGAGCCAGAGGAGACCATGTAATCTGTCCAAGTCCTGCTTGGTCGCTTGCAGGCACGACTTCTTGCTCAATCACACGCCATAACATTGAATACTGGGGCTGACTTGCAATAAAGGGTACATGAAGTTCCCTCGCCAAAGCGGTTCCTCGTGCAATCTGATCCGCGTTCCATTCACTTACGCCAATGTAATGAACTTTGCCCTGGCGCACCAGATCGGAGAATGCCAGAAACGTCTCTTCCAGCGGAGTGTTGTAATCATAACGGTGAGCGTAATAGACATCAATATAATCCGTCTGTAAACGTTGTAATGAACCATTGCAGGCTTCCATGATGTGTTTACGTGAAAGTCCTCGGTCATTATGACCTGTGCCGGTTGGGTGACAGACTTTGGTGCATACTTCAATACTTTCTCTACGTATATCCTTAAGAGCCTGTCCCAGTACGGCTTCAGCCTTGGTATTGGAGTACACGTCTGCGGTATCAAATGTGGTAATACCTGCATCCAATGCAGTTCGCACACAAGCTTCTGCTATTCCATCCTCGACTTGCGCTCCATGTGTAATCCAGTTGCCGAGTGAAATCTCACTGACGGTTAATCCACTGTTTCCTAATTTGCGATATTCCATTCATGTCGCCTCCCTAAGTCATCTGGACTCCATTGTAACAATGGCAGATTAATAGGTGAAATATCTTTTAACCTCATCTTTGATACGAAAAAAGTATCAGTGAATCTACATTTTCTCTTGGATGTATTTGCGATAGAGAGCAGGCGTAATTTCCTCGAACTTTTTGAATATTTTGATAAAATATCCCGATTCATTAAATCCCAGCTCATCACTGATCTGTGAGACAGGCATGTCGGTGACCTCCAGCAATTGCTTGGCCCACTTTATCTTGAGTTTTGCCAGGTAGGTTGTGAAGTTCTCACCCGTTTCCTTGGCAAACAGTCTGCTGAAATAACTCGGACTCAGGTGGCATAGATCAGCCATTTGTTTGAGTGAAACTTGTTCGCTTTTGTGACTATGAATGTATTCAAAAGCAGGCTGAAGGACCGGACTGGAGCTTTTCGTGTCACTTGGGCTATTTTTGAGATAGGCATCCGCTATCGCATTGGTCATCTCTTTTTTGATCGACTCGATATTACGAATGGAGTAACCCGGCAGAATGGTGGAGAGGTTTAGAGTCTCCTGATTACCTGAGGCTTTCTCGAACATTTCAACTAACAGATTTTTGTTGAGTGCTTCTTCCACAATGTAGTTGCAGAGCAGGGATAACATGTTGGAGATTTTCACGATCTCTTCATAGGTCATCACGGGCAGCTGGGCGTAATCATCCTTTAATTCCTCCAGCTTGGCTGCATGCATGGGTACGTTTTTGGACGTGACAATTTGCTCCAAGTCACTACCCTTTTCCGGATCGGCAAGTTTCACTTGTCCTGCCATGACAGCGCCAATATATTTGCCATCAATCGTAATCGGAATCGCGATATCAATAATATTGAAATGGCATAGATATACATAGGGCTCATTCAACCGAACGGCTTCCAGACCGCCACGTGAATCACATTTTTGACAGTAGGGTAGAAGCTCGGGGTCTTTACGCACATTCTGGCAGAAAGCCTGACAGCTGCTGTGGCTGGTTATGGGAATGCCTTTATAATCAACGGTGAGGATCGCCAGTTTGGTGACTGTTGCGAGAGAATCTTGTAGGCGCTTCCATTTATTAAGGTCGAGAATTTTGTTGATATGCAGATATTCTTTAATCATTGGTGCAACCTCCATAGGCTAACCTGATTCATAATTTAGGCCGTTAAAAGTTAGCAAGTTGTACATATTAAGATGTAATGATGACGGGTAATGTATTATGGGAGGTCAAAATTGAACCATCTCATGACAATAACATACCATGATTGTGCCAAAAAGCAAAAAATTACGATTGTAAATTATAATAATTTGTTATCAAAGTCCACTGTAAACCAGCTGCTCATGCGTTATATTAAGGTCAATTGTAAGAAATTAAAATTTGATGTAATAACCACACCAATTCATATCATTAGGAGGCATATATTATTATGAGAAAAGCATTTATCAGTCCAACCAAATATGTACAAGGCGAAGATGAATTGTTGAACCTGGGGTACTTTGTTAAATCCTTCGGAGAATCAGCCTTGCTGATTGCACATCCGGATGATGTACAGCGTGTCAAAGCAAAGCTGGATGCAACAGCTGAGAAATTTAACATTACGTTTGTTGAAAGCGGTTTTAAAGGGGAATGTTCCCGTGAAGAAGTTGCGCGTCTGCAAGCGATCGCAAAGGAAAAAGGATGTGACTCTACCATCGGTCTTGGTGGCGGTAAAGCCATTGATGCGGCCAAATGTGTAGCAGAAGGCGAAGCACTGATCATCTGCCCAACGATTGCGGCAACAGACGCACCGACAAGTCACTCCGCTGTATTGTACACACCGGATGGTTCTTTTGATGACTATGCTTACTTCAAACAAAGCCCAAGTGTGGTTCTCGTTGATACAACCGTAATTGCCAATGCACCAACCCGTTTCCTCGTATCCGGTATGGGAGATGCGCTCTCTACATACTTCGAAGCAAGAGCAACAGCGAAATCCTATTCCCGTGTAAACGCAAGTCTGCCAATGGGTTCCCGCGAAGGATACACACCATCTGCAGTAGGTACCAATGCGGCGCTTGCACTGGCAAAATTGTGTTATGAAATGCTGCTGACTGACGGTGCAAAAGCAAAAGTAGCAAGTGACAGTAACGTCGTGACACAAGCGCTGGAAAACATCGTGGAGACCAACATTTTGTTGTCAGGTCTTGGATTCGAAAGTGGCGGTCTGGCCGCAGCACATGCGATTCACAACGGTTTGACTGTTCTGGAAGGCACACATCATTTCTTCCACGGTGAAAAAGTATCCTTCGGTACAATTGCACAACTCGTCCTCGAAAATGCACCAACCGAAGAGCTGCATGAAGTCATGGACTTCTGTCTCGAAGTGGGACTGCCAATCAGCTTGGCGGACATCGGTGTAGATACGATTAGTCAGGAAGAGTTGTTGAAAGTGGCAGAGATCGCTTGTATTCCGGAAGAATCCATTCACGCGATGCCATTCCCGATCACCGTTCCTGAAGTGGCTGCTGCCATTGCAGCGGCTGACCGCATGGGCCGTGAGTACAAAGCAGCTCGCCGGGAGGTAAAATAATGAAGAAAATTATTAACCAGGCCGAACATGTTGTTATGGAAATGTGCAACGGGATTGCGCTTGCACACCCGGAGCTTGAATTTCTGAAAAAATATAAGGTCATCAAACGCAGAGAGATTCAGGCCGATAAAGTCAGCCTGATCAGTGGCGGCGGCAGTGGACATGAACCGGCTCACGCTGGTTATGTGGGTAAAGGCATGCTGGATGCAGCGGTGTGTGGAGATGTATTCGCATCTCCTTCCCAAATCCAGGTGTATCAAGCGATCAAGGCAACAGCCAGCAACAAGGGTACACTCTTGATCATCAAGAACTACAGCGGCGACATGATGAATTTCAAGAATGCAGCACATCTGGCTGAAGAAGATGGCATCGACGTACAGTATGTACGTGTTGAGGATGACATCGCTGTACAAGACAGCTTGTATACCGTTGGACGTCGCGGCGTTGCCGGAACTGTACTGGTTCACAAGATCGCCGGAGCAGCAGCCGAAGAAGGCCGCAGTCTGGCTGATGTGAAATCCGTTGCTGAGAAAGCAGCTCAGAACGTGCGCAGTATTGGTTTTGGATTCACATCCTGTACGGTGCCCGCCAAAGGCACGCCTACATTCGAAATTGCTGAAGATGAGATGGAATTCGGCGTAGGGATTCATGGTGAGCCAGGGATTCGCCGGGAGAAAATTGTATCGGCTGATGAATTGGCAGGACGTATGGTCGAAGCATTGCTCGCAGACATGAAGCTGGATAAGGATGCTTCCGCTGAGATTGCCGTGCTGGTGAATGGTTTTGGTGCAACGCCACTGCAAGAACTGTATCTGCTCAACAATTCCGTGCAGCGTGAACTTGCAGGACATGCAGGTCTAAAGGTCGCTACAACGTTTGTAGGCAACTACATGACAAGCATCGATATGGCGGGTGCGTCGGTTACGATCCTGAAACTGGATGATGAGTTGAAAACTCTGTTGTTCAAGGAAAGTGATACACCTGCATTTAAAGTATCCGGTCCTCCAGCAGCACAAGTGGCGTATTCCGAAGCGCTGGAAGCTGTTGTTGGTGAAGACGCTCCTGTATCTTACGAAGTGGAGACGGATGCATCAGCTGCTGTCATCCAAGGCAATCAATTTTCACTGGACAACATCGTCTATCTGATCGATAAAATGGGTGAAATCATCATCAAGAACGAGGTACCGTTCTGTGAACTGGATTCCCATGCCGGTGATGGCGATTTCGGTATGAGTGTGGCAAAAGGCTTCCGCCAGTTGAAACGCGAATGGAATCACATTATTAACGAAGATAAAAAAGACATCGGATCATTCCTGGATGCATGTTCCTTGGTCATCATGGAATATTGTGGCGGCGCATCCGGCCCAATCTGGGGTTCGGCATTCCGTGCGGCTGGCAAAGCAGCAGGGGATAAACAGCAATTAAACGTTGCTGAATTTGCTGAGATGATTCATGCAGCCGTGCAAGGGATTCAGTCTACTGGGGAGCGTTCCTTCGGACGTGGTGCCGTTGTTGGCGACAAAACCTTGATTGATGCACTCGTTCCATGTGCCGATTCCTGGACACAAAGTGCGGAGTCTGGAGATGACTTCAAAACAGCATTTGCCAAAGGTGCAGCAGCAGCCGTTGAAGGTGCGAAGAAAACGGAAGACATCGTGGCACGTATGGGACGTGCAGGTGCCGTCGGCGATCGTAGTCTGGGTTACCCGGATGCTGGCGCGTATGCGCTGGGTGTTATTTTCACAGAATTATCTGAGTCGATGAAATAAGAATGTTAGTGAAAAATTAGATCATTTCGATGAGAAATATAAATGTATAAAGAGTTCTTACCGCAAAAGAAGTATCACACAGTGATGCTTCTTTTTTTGTATTGAAATGTCGATTTTTATGCATATAAATACCTACAATGGAATATTTGGTTCATAATTTCGCCATGAATTAAAACAATTAGGTTGTTGAAAATGCCTTCTAACTTGTTATAATATAACCTATTGATATTGATAATCACTATCATTTGTTGTTTGTTACTCAGCACTACAGTGAAAAGGGGTTAAGTTTATTCTCTAAATTTACGTCGGAGGAGGTATGATACTGAGTTTATCCAACACACTACGCTGCGTGGGAATCCAAATTTTCTAAATTTAGGGGGATATAAATTAAATGAGAAAGTCTATTTCTTCAAAATTAATGTTTATCATGGTTGCAGCTTTAACTTTGGTGTTGGCAGCTTGTTCAAGTAATGAACCTGCTACGACGGATACTGCGAATACAGAGGCTGCAACTTCCGATGCTGCTACTACAGCTACAGCCACAACAGTTGAAATTACGGATGCTCATGGAACGGTAACTGTGCCTGTAAATCCAACGAAGGTCGTAGCTCTGGATAACAGAACATTTGAGACTCTGTCCACTTGGGGCGTCAAATTAGCAGCAGCGCCGAAGGATGTAATGCCAGCAGATTCACCATATGTGGCGGATGAATCGGTACAAAATATTGGAAATCATCGTGAACCAAATCTTGAATTATTGGCATCTATACAGCCTGACCTTGTCATTGTTGGTCAAAGATTTGCTGGCTTTTATGAAGACATCAAAAAATTAGTGCCTAATGCAGCAGTCATTGACCTTAATATTGAGCTTGAAGAAACAGCAGCACCTGGAGAAAACTTTGTTAATGGTCTTAAAGATGCAACAACCAATCTAGGTAAAATTTTTGAAAAGCAAGAAGAAGCTACTCAATTGATTGCTGATTTTGATAAAGCTATTGAAGAAGCTAAGGCCGCTTATAACGGTGAAGATAAAATTATGAGTGTTGTCGTATCTGGTGGAAACATTGGTTTCTCGGCTCCTCTTACTGGACGCGTGTGGGGACCATTGTATGACATTTTCGGCTGGGTTCCGGCACTAGAAGTGGACAAATCTTCTTCTGATCATCAAGGTGATGATATTTCTGTTGAAGCGATCGCACAAAGCAATCCGGATTGGATTTTCGTACTGGATCGTGATGCAGCTGTATCTGCTGAAGAAGGTGCCGTTCCGGCTCAGGACGTTATTGATAATTCACCTGCTCTGCAAAACACCACTGCTATTACTCAAAAACAAATCGTTTATGCTCCAAACGACACGTACACCAATGAATCCATCGAAACTTTCTTGGAGTTGATTAACAACCTTACGAAAGCTTTAGCTAAACAGTAAAAAGGAGTATGCTGCAGTGCAGAAAAATTTAATACCAAAATTAGCTGGGGTTGAGAATTCTCAACCCCAGCGTTATAATCCCAAAAAGCTATGGACCATACCTTTTATCATTGCGATTATAGCCACTATTATTTTAGGCATTACATCACTGCTTATTGGAGTCTATGACATACGAGGACAAGCGGATGGAATGGAGATGTTCTTCATTACTCGTGTCCCAAGAACTGTTGCATTAATGCTTACCGGTGCCGCCATGGCAATGGCAGGACTGGTCATGCAGCTTATTACACAGAATCGCTTGGTGGAACCTACCACAACCGGAACAATGGAATGGTCAGGACTGGGGATCATGTTTATTTATCTGGTCTTTCCTGCCCCGAGCTTAACGCTAAGAATGACTGGTGCAATCATTTTTTCTTTTATAGGGACGATGATTTTTTTTATGTTTCTAAAGAAAGTTAAACTCCGTTCGTCTTTAGTTGTCCCGATTATTGGGATGATGCTTGGAGCTGTCATTTCTGCATTTTCAACTTTCGTCGGGCTTGTGTTCCAAATGACTCAAAATATCGAAAGCTGGTTTGCAGGCTCCTTTTCATCTGTGCAAATTGGCAGGTATGAATATTTATGGCTCATCGTATTGGTGACTATTCTTATATTTGTTTTTGCTGATCGGCTGACATTAGCCGGACTAGGGGAAGACGTCGCTACCAGTCTTGGCGTAAATTATGACAGGATCATTCTTTTGGGTACTGCGCTTATTTCACTAGCCGTTGGAATCGTTGCAGCGGTCATTGGGAACTTGCCTTTTCTAGGGTTAATAGTCCCCAATATTGTTTCCATGTTTAGGGGGGACGATCTCAGGAGCAATTTGCCATGGGTGTGCTTATTAGGGATGGGCAGCATCATTGTGTGTGATATCCTGTCTCGTGTCATTATTATGCCTTTTGAAATACCTGTCTCGATGATCCTTGGAACAGTGGGAGCCGTCGTATTCATTGTCATTTTGTTAAGACAAAGGCGGTCAACAAGGAGGGTAAGATGAGCAACTTAGCAAGTAGAAATCCACTGAGTATCGAAATCGATTCTAGCCGTCGTCCTAAAAAAAGATCAGCTAAAGCCTTCCGTACCAAAAAAGAAGAAAAGCGCTATTGGATTTTGCTGATAACATTAATTGTTCTGGGCGTTTTTGCATCGGTTGGACTACTGGTTTATAACAATCCGGTTCCTGTGTCTTCGCCTTCTTTCATACCTGTTGTTACAAGAAGAGTAGTTGCTCTGGTTTCAATGCTGATCGCTGCAATTTGCCAAAGTTTATCCACGGTTGCTTTTCAATCGATTACGAATAACAGAATTATAACTCCGTCCCTTTTAGGTTTTGATGCTATTTATTCAACCATTCATACGAGTACTATATTTTTCCTTGGTGCTACGGTATTTGTGAATTTTAGCGGTGTTGATTCCTTTTTATATCAAGTTGCTGCAATGGTCATCATGTGTTTAATCCTCTATGGATGGTTGCTTTCCGGAAAATACGGCAATTTACAACTTCTACTTTTAGTCGGTATTATTATCGGGACCGGTCTGAGGTCTGTATCCTCTTTTATGAGAAGACTTCTTGCACCGTCCGAATTTGATATTTTGCAGGCAAGAATGTTTGCTTCCGTGAATAATGCGGATTCTGCCTATTTCCCGATTGCGATTCCTATCGTCATCATTGCAGCGATTTTGCTGCTTGCTAATGCCAAGAGGTTAAATGTACTGTCGCTGGGTAAGGATGTCTCTACTTCCTTGGGAACTAAACATCAAAGTAGTGTGATTTATACGCTGGTTCTGGTTTCCATATTGATGGCCATTTCGACGGCTTTGGTTGGACCACTTACATTCTATGGATTTTTAGTTGCGATTTTGAGTTATCAGGCCGCTCAAACCTATGATCACAGATATGTTTTCCCAATGGCTCTTGCGATAGGGTTTGTGATCTTAACCGGTGCATACTTTATTATGAATCATGTTTTCAATGCCCAAGGTGTTGTTTCCATCATTATAGAATTGGTTGGCGGACTAACATTTTTAATTGTGATTTTAAGGAAGGGTTCTTTATGATACAGATCAATAATGTCAAAAAAACCTATGCAGCCGAGGTAGAGATTGGCCCTTTGAATATTCATATACCCAAAGCCGGTCTTACTTCTTTAATTGGACCCAACGGTGCGGGGAAGTCGACGACACTTCTCATGATCGGAAGACTTTTGGATTTGGACGAAGGTCAGATCAAGGTTGCCAATATGGATGTTTCCACATCCAAATCAAGGGATCTGGCCAAAATTATAACGGTTTTACGACAAGAAAATCATTTTGTCACAAGGCTTACCGTTAGACAACTTGCTGGGTTTGGACGGTTTCCTTATTCTAAGGGAAGATTAACGGATGAGGATGAAGCTATTATATCTAAATATATTGATTTTCTAGACCTAACTGCTCTGGAAAATAGATATCTAGATGAACTTTCTGGTGGTCAAAGGCAAAGAGCTTATGTCGCAATGGTTTTGTGTCAGGAGACGGAATATGTACTTTTGGACGAGCCTCTGAACAATCTAGATGTTGCTCGTTCTGTTCGGATGATGGAGCATTTGAGATATGCCGCTAATGAATTCGGGAGAACCATTCTGACGGTTATGCATGATATCAATTTTGCCGCCAAATATTCGGATCGAATATGTGCCATGAAAGATGGTCAAATCGCCGCTTTTGGAACCGTAGAAGAAGTGATGGACCCCGAAATTTTAACAGATATTTTTGAAACGAAAATTGAAATTATCGATGGTCCGTATGGACCGATAGCGATCTATTAGCTACAGGGCTTCATAAAAAGTTGTTTGTTAAAATGGTTTTCAGAAAGTAGAGTGATTATTCACTCTTCTTTTTTTTGATCAATGCCGAGCATCATCCTGCAAAATTTTTCTTTCTTATTCAAAAAGTATTTTCGCTCACAGAGCGTTATTTTGGATATGGAAAGCGATTTTGTATGCCATAAATTGGCTTGAGGGTTCCAGATAGTGTAATCTGGAGATTATGAAAACCCATTTGAACGAGAAGGGATCGAGATGATTCAATGACGCAAAAAATCTATTATGACTCTGCTTATACAAGAGAGTGGCATACAACGATTACAGGCAGAGTGGACAAGGAAGACGGCGTATATGTCACGCTGGCGGAGACTGCTTTTTACCCGCATGGGGGCGGACAACCTTGTGATCTGGGACAAATTGGCGGCATCGCTGTTCTGGATGTGAACATCGAAGAGGGCGAGGTGTGGCATAAGCTGGAACGCACCCCTGAGCAGAACGAAGTACATTGTGAGATTGACTGGGAGCGAAGATTCGATCATATGCAGCAGCATACGGGTCAGCATTTGTTATCGGCAATCACGCTAAAGCTGACGGAAGCGATGACGCTCAGTTTCCATCTTGGTACGGAGTATGACACGATTGATGTGGCTGCGGCTGAACTGGGAGCGAATCAATTAACCGCCATTGAACAAGAAGTGAATCGTCAGATCTATCGTAATGCTCGCATCAACACGTCCTGGGTTACAGCAGAAGAGGTTGCACAATTACCACTGGTGAAGCAGCCTACGGTAACGGAAGACATTCGCATCGTTGAGATCGAGGGTGTGGAGTATAACGCCTGCGGTGGAACTCATGTGTCGGCGACAGGTGAGATCGGCATCATCAAACTGTTGAAAACCGAAAAAGTGAAGGGCAGCACCCGCATTTATTTCAAATGTGGAACAAGGGCGCTGAATGAATTCACAGCTACACAAAATGTGCTCAACAGCATCATGGTTAAATTAAAGACCAGTAAGGACGAATTGTTGGAGCGCATTGAGAAAATGGAACTGGAGCAAAAGCAGCTGCAAACTGAGCTGAATGCAGTGAAAACAACCAATGATGCCTATTATGCGGAGGAACTTCTGGCCGCTCGGCAAGGGCTGGTGATTGCTCAGGTCTTTGAAGACAAATCGCTCAAGGATATGCAGAGCCTGGCCACCAAGCTGACCGCAGACCATGAGGGGCTTGTACTCTTTGTGAGTATCTCGGAGGCCAAAGTAGTTCTGGCACAGAACGGCCAACCGCCTGAATGGGCTTGTGGACCTTTCTTCAAAGGCAATCTTGGAGCATACCAAGGCAAAGGTGGCGGCAGTGAAAAGATAGCTCAGGCAGGCTTTGCCAGCAGTGAAGATGCGCTTGCCTTTTACGAATTCACCAAGGACCAGTTGGGACATCACTGATTGCGTCTTGCGATATAAGACCGACAGCATTTAAATATGGAGTAAGGGACAAACACGTCACATTGTGGCGTGTTTTCCATTGCCGATAGTTGAAGGAGGTTGGAATATGACAGAACGAATTCCGTGTATACGGGAGGGGTGTGCAAATACCGTTTTACCAACAACAGCAGCGAAAACGGGTGGTTATTGCATGCCTTGCAAACAGGAGATGGAACGTGAGGAGCGCCAGAGATACATTGAAGCGAATCGACGTGACGTGAACTTGTATGCAGGTATCACAGACCCGGTCGAAATTTTGAAAATCATGCACAAACCTCAGGTTCGCGATCCACTAATTCGTTATACACCCTATGAACAATCCGAGGAACAGGTATATCTGTCTTTGTCTGTAGAGCAACAAGATCAGATGAAGGATTACGCGATGCAACGGATTTGTACAGGTGATGAAGATACGGGCAAAGACATTCTGGTATATCTGGTCTGCTACCATGATATATCGTTGACTGCTGAAATTCCTGAGCTGCTGGAACAGGAGATCTATTATCCTGCCATTTTGTATGAAGGTGCCTCGGGTGAGGTTCGTGATCGTCTCTTGCAGCAGGTGAACACCGATGATGAGAATCGGAACCATATTTTGCTCATGCTGGCCCATATCGGGGATGATGTTGTCGTGCAGCAGTTCCGGCAATGGAGAGAGTCTCCGCCATCTTGGGCGAGCGAATTGTACGTGGCGCCAGAGCATTACACCACTGAAGCTGGTTGGGAGCTTACAAAAGACGGGCAGCGCAGGGAATTATTCACCACCCCAAGTTATTCACTCTATAAAGTAAAAGAGAATGAAGGAGCTAACGTGGAGTTAACCGGAAATTCACTATCGATGCTGAACCCTAGCAAAAATTGCTGTCCATGGTGTGGCAATGCGTTAACCACCTTAATTAGTCTGGATGTTAAACATCCCGCTCTGAAGGACGTGTCTTGGCATGCCCAGCAACTTCAGATACAGACTTGCGTGATATGCAGCAGTTACGGTGTGGTTTACATGGAGATGGATGCAGCGGGGGAACCGCTATGGAGTTCACATAATGTCATGCCCGTGGGAGCGGACGACATTGACCCGGAGGACGATGTAAAACTTACACCAGATATGGGCCGACAGTTTCGGATTGCAAACGCACCACGTCATGTATTCCATGCCAGTGAGTGGGCGATGGAACCATCGCTATCTCAGGTCGGCGGCCATCCAGGATGGGTTCAGGATGCGGAGTACCCAACATGTCCACGCTGTTCCACGAGAATGAAGGCTGTCGCACAACTGGATTGGGGCGAGGTTGAGGAATATGGTGAGGGTATGTATTACATGTTCATATGTGAGCCTTGCCAGATGACCGCCGTATCGTACCAGCAATCTTGATGGTGGAAGCAATGAGGCATCCCGTAAGTTCTTGAACTTCATGGGATGCCTATTTAATATACGTCAGATTTTCCTACAATTCTGCAGATGCCTGCTTCAGCAGTCCCGACAGCCATTCATAATCCGGCGTATCTTTTTCCTTGAGCTTGATCGTTTTGCGCTCTTCCGGGCCTTCGAATATCCCATCGGGCAGATCGAGTCCGGTTGCATGGAAGATGGTGAGGGATACGGCCTGTTTGGATGGCGAGATGACCGCAGCGTACTTCCCGTTTTTTAGAAAATGAGGTTTCTTGTATTGCACGCGTTCCTGAACGTCAGGGATGGAATCATGTACCAACTGACGCAGTTGTTCAGCGATTTGTACTTGCCAGGGGATCTGAATCTGTTCAATAAACTCAGTGACTTCTGCATTCTTGGTCATGCTTGTTCACCCTCCGTATGGATCTGATTGTGTGCTTCCCATTCTGGTCTTAGAATTCCCATCATCAAGCGGTCGTAACGCTTACCATCACGATATACAGCTGAGCGTGCCCGACCTTCCAACTGAAAACCAACCTTCTCATAGGAACGGATTGCTTTGGCATTGTAGGCGATGACGTCGAGGCCAACCCGGTCCAGATTCATCTCATGGAACGCATATCGTAAAATAAGATTCAACGCTTCCGTACCATATCCCTTGTTACGATGTTTGGCAAGTCCGATGCCAATAGCAAGTTGTCCGCAGCGGTTATTCCATTCAATGCTGTGAATGACGACAAAACCAATCAGCGTATCCTCTTCATGCGTGCGCAGTCTGAAGTAAACTTCCTTGTTCTTCGTTTCGCCCTCATCTTCCAACTGTTTCTCTGAATAGGGAATGGCCAGATCAGTATCCACATTCCGAAGGTACTCCGGGTCTTCGTTCCATTGCAGCATGGTCTCCACGTCTTCAGGACGTGGGGGCGTCATTTTTAATCGTTGGCTATAAAACAGGTTGTCCGTACTTAGTGTCATAGGGGTCTCCTTTAAAATAGGTTAAGATGGCTTCACCTTGGTTTCACATTTAACTCTATGTATAATTCGCAATAGACCTCGCCCCTTTGGCATCTGATAGCCTCATCATACTGGAAATTATAGGTGAATCACAATAGCGTATTTCAGTGGATATAAGCAACCTCTTGTCATAAAACCTAACACGGTAGTAAGATGAAATGATTGATATACATTCAGTGATAAAAACAATAAAAATGTCGGCGGGAGTGGTACGTTATGGAGATCAAAGTGGATGATTTGAGTGGAGTCCAAGTTAAGGCTTTAATTGCGGAGCACTTGCAAGGGATGGCGGTAGATTCGCCTCCAGAGAGTATACATGCGTTGAATCTGGATGGACTCAAGAAGCCCGAAATTACTTTCTGGTGTGCTTGGGAAGGGGGCGACTTGCTCGGCTGCGGGGCTATCAAAGAACTTGATTCAGACCATGCAGAGTTGAAGTCGATGCGTACCGCTTCGGCTCATCTGAGAAAAGGCGTAGCGAGAAAAATTTTGGCTCATATTATGAAGGTTGCCACAGACCGTGGTTATAAGCGAATCAGTCTGGAGACGGGTTCAATGGATTCATTTATCCCGGCACGGAAATTGTACGAAGACTTCGGTTTCGAATATTGCGAACCATTCGCAGATTATATATTGGACCCGAACAGCATGTTTATGACAAAAACAATCTAAGTGGAATCGCATGAGAAACCAGAATTCTGTTTTTTTACAGGATGCTGGTTTTTTTTATTGTGCAACATATCGTACATTTTAAGAGTTGGAAAACGAGTAGAATAAACTAAATAATACAGCATTAAAGCAACGTGGCCTTGTGACGAAGAATGTGGAGGGAGTCGTGCATGATATATTGGTTGTTCGATCATATGAATCCGCTGTTTGCTGTCTTTATGTTATGTCCCATCATTGCTGTGGTGCTAACCTGGATTGTGCACAGATTGCTTCATGCGATTGTGGGGTATAAAACATAGGTTATGTCCCTATACGTTTGGGATGAATTGGCCATAAGGAACTTCTGGGCTGATTGATGGACAATAGGGTATACTGGACATTATGTCTATGAAACAAGACAGCATTACAGACGTTTTTTACATCAGGAGGACTTGAATTGGCTCAGACAGAAGGAACATTACAGAAGAAGCTTAAACCAAGACACATCAGTTTTATGGCTATGGGTGGTGTCATTGGAACAGGGATTTTCAAAGGTAGCGCAGAGACGATTGGACTCGCAGGTCCGGGCGTGATTGTCACGTACATTTTTGCTGGATTATTGCTGCTGGTTGTTATGGCCGCGATGGCTGAGATGGCTACGGTGTACAAGAACAAAAATATGAAAGACTTCGTGCAGGAGGCATTTGGTAGCCGAGTATCCTTTGTTATGGGATGGATGTATTGCTTTCTATGGTTATCGGTATGTGTCATTGAGGTGATTGCTGCCGGGAGTTTTTTGCAGTATTGGTTCGCGGAAGTACCGCTGTGGATGCTGAGTCTGGCTTGTGCGGCGTTCATTATACTCGTTAATCTGTTAAGTGTAGGTGTGTTCGGGGAATTTGAGTTTTGGCTGGCCGGGATCAAAATTGCCATGATCATTATTTTTATCTTCCTGGGTGCAGGGTTGATCTTTGGTATTATCCCAAGTGATAACACGCCATATCTGCAGAATTATACGCAAGCAGGGGGCTTCTTCCCGAACGGATGGTCATCGATCTTCTCGGCACTGCTTGTGGTTATGTTCTCTTACGGGGGATCGGAGCTGATTGGTCTGACCCTGACCGAGACGGAAAATGCAGAAAAAGTTATGCCCAAAATCGTGGGCAATTTCATGCTCAGAATTATTCTGTTCTTCACCTTGCCGATTCTCATCATCTGTGGTCTTATCCCATGGAATGAAATTGGGCCGGAGAGCAGTCCGTTTGTACAGGTGCTTGCCTCTACAGGCCTGCCGGGAGCAGCACATATAATGAACTTTATTTTGGTGACGGCAGTTCTGTCTGCTGCGAATTCAGGGATTTATGGTGCATCTCGGATGATGCACTCCATGGCAGTGGGCGGGGAAGCTCCGAAGGCATTGTCACAGACCAATCGCAACGGTAGCCCTGTTAACACACTTCTGGTGTGCTCAGTAGTTTTGCTTGGAGGTTCCTTGCTTGGCCTGTTCGCGCAGGATCAACTGTTCCGCGTATTGCTCGCAGTTCCGGGGTTTGTCGTAATCCTTGTGTGGATCTGTATTGCCTCATCACAGTTGAAACTGCGGAAGAGATATCCGGTTCAACCGACCTTCAAAGTCTGGGGATTCCCTTACATAACCGGAGTCGTGGTACTATGTCTTAGTGTGATTGCGGTGATGTTTGTGTTTGATGAAGGTAATCGGTTCAGTATTAGCATCTGTCTTGCCGTGCTCGCGTTGTTGATTATCTGGTCCCTGATTCGATTCAGGAAGACGAATGGACGAACAGTTTAGTATGGTTAGGTAGTCATAATTAATGAGAAAACTTTATAAGTAAGATAGGGACTGCTTTCAGCAGTCCCTATTTTATACACTTCTAAGCCCTTCAACAGTAAACTGAAACAACTTGGAATGCTAAGAAGTCACTCTAGGCGTGAGAATTGCCTGGACAATGCCTGTATCGAGTCATCTTCTCTCATTTAAAGACTGAGAAAATTACTTGAATGAAGCAGTTAGCAAAAGCGGATGTTGAGCAGCAAGTGAGCGAATATATTTTGTTCTATAACCAGAACCGCTTGCTAGAATGGACATTAACACGTTCGAAATAACTCTGACTTTTCTTAGAGTCAGGTTAGTAACATGTCAGCTTTCAATCTTCAACTTTAGAAAACTGAGATTTGATTCTAAAGAATTCCTTATATGTCATTGGTTTTCGGCCAATCAGACGTTCAAGATCCCCAGATGTCTCCGAGAATTCTCCAGTGTTGATTCCTCGCACCCAACCTAATAAGAAATCAGTCATAAGAACAGGTAAGCCATTTGTTACCATAGTGTCTATATATTCTTTTTCGCTAATTGCCTCATAAGGGATATTTATCTCACTAATCTCCGAGAGGGCTGCAGCGATGTCTGCAAAAGAGCTTCCCTCGCTGCCACTTAGAGTATATGACTTATTTTCGTGCCCGTTTTGGGTGAGAACGGCTACGATGGCTGCCGCCAAATCATCCAGAGATGCAGCGGCTACTTTACCGGAACCCTCTGGTACTCGCACGCCAACTTTAAGCGCATCTCCGAAATACGAATGCATGACTTCAAGATACGGTGGATTCCGCAGAATGGTATAGGCTAATCCAGATGCTTTAAGTGTTTGTTCAGCAAATAGGTCTGACGTCGATACTTCGGGCACAATAAGATTTGAATTTTCTCTTCGTATGATCGACGTGAAGAGGACTTGTTTAACACCAGCCTGCTTTGCAGCTGCGATTACATTGAAATGTTGCGTATTGCGGTCGGTAAATGCTTGCGCGGAAATAAGCATCACTTTTTCAACACCACTAAATGCTCGCAGAAGGGAGTTATAATCAAAATAGTCGCCTTGGTAAGCTTTCACACCTTCTTTAACAAACCTTTCCACTTTATCAGATTCCGGATTACGGACCAATATAGCGACCTGACTTGACGGAACTTTTTTAAGAAGAAGCTCTAGTGTCCTGCTGCCGAGATTACCTGTTGCTCCAGTAATAAGTATTTTACCCATATTAATACCCCCTTTGGACTTTTATTAATATACTGCTGTAAATCTTACAATTAGAAACTAATCTAATCATTACTCTCCGATCGTCCACCAGTTGTATGACCATAGACTGTCGCAGAAAACTCCTTCCTTACCAGGTTTAAATTTTGAAACGCATATTAGAATTACTATTTTTTGATTTTCTTCATGGTCACAAGTCTCATTATGTACCATGTATTACTTTTAAAATAGTACGTACTTTTAGGTTATATAGTAACTAAAAGGTGATAATTGGGACGAAGTACAAAATAACTTGGTTTTTGAAATTACTCTATTCTACATTTATTCTCTGATATTCATCCTTGCTCAATGTCTTCTCTGCATAATTCTTACCCCATTCACAAAGAGCTCGCAGAGTGGGTTCAAGTGACATACCCATTTCTGATATTGAATATTCCACTTTTGGTGGTACCTGATTATACATTTTTCTTATAACCAGATTATCACCCTCCAACTCCCGTAATGACTGGACTAACATTTTCTGAGAAATTGTTGGCATGAGCCTTTTCAATTCACCGGTCCGTTTAGGACCTTTTAATAAGTAATACAGAATAAGAGGTCTCCACTTTCCGCCAATGACATCCAAGGTAATTTCCAGATCACAATAAAAAGTTTTCAATTGAGAAACACCATCCCTCATTTAATTTCCATTATTATAGTACATGTGTTGATTCAATCTGAAAAATGCAATCTCCGTGTAAAGGATGTAAAGAATGAACTTTATATTCAACACAGATGACTCAATAGTGTATACACAAAACTCCTAATACCGAATAAACATAACTCATAAATTCCTTATGAAAGAAACCTGTAATTAATATCTGCATGGTCAGTTATAATGACGCAGATTTTGTTTGGCAAACAAACTGAGATAAAGCCTAAATGCAGTTCCAATGAACAAAGCTATCACGGCTATGATAGCGTTTTTACGTTAACCCAATATTTTCTTGCCTAATTCGACATATTCGTTTACTATTTTCCCATACATAGTGCTTCAAGCATGCGTTTTTTGGGTAGCGCCTAGTCAAAAAGGCTTGGGTTCACGGGAGAGGAAGAGGAGCGGATGATTGGTTTTTTTAGAAAACGTTTGGTTGTGCGCATTGTTGCAGTAGTCATACTGGTCATTACGATTATAGCCGTGGGAAGCATGCTGTTACAGGTGGCCAATATGAAACTAGCTGCACAGGAGGCCATTTCGAGTTACAACATCCAGATTGCTCAGAGTTATGTGAATCAGCTGGATACAGCATCTTATGCCGAGTTTGCCAAGGACCCCAAGGAGAATGACGAATTCTTTAAGATTCGTGATGAATTGGATGACTTTCGCGTAAGCATTGGTGCAATGTATGTGTATTTCGTCAAAATAGATGAAAAAGGTACGCCACTTATTATGGTGGACGGCATGAAGGATGCAGATAAAGCCTCACCGATTAATGAAGTAACGGATGTCCCTCAGGAGGCTGTTCAGAAGCTGTTGCAGGGGCAAACAGCCAGTTCTTCGATCATTAACAATGAGGAGTACGGAGACTATATTTCCTCTTACGCTCCCATGCTGGATAGTAATGGCGCTGTAACAGGTATAATTGGTATTGATACGGCGGTATCGGTGATCGGGAGTATTGAATCGGATATTATGAAATCGAGTATTCCTTTCTATGCTTTGTTACTTTTAATTACACTTATAGGCATTGCTGTTGTCACGTGGTTTATCGTAAGAGGACTGCGACCACTTCAACCGCTGAAGGCGAGTGTGGAAAAGATGGCACAAGGTGAGCTTGCAGAAGCTAATCGAATTCTGACGTCGTATCGTTTACGCAGCCAAGATGAGATTGGAACAACATACCAAGCGATGATACATATGTCCGGGAACTTGAATAAGATTGTGAGTAACATGGTTGAAGGCGTAGCAGTAACCACAGATATTTTATCAGAGTCAACGAAGGAATTTAATCGTAGTACCGAAGAGATGCTTGAGATGGGCAAGACGGTTGATCAGTCTGTCGAACAGATTAGGCAGGGCGCACATACGCAGAAGCAGGGTGCGAGCGATAGTGCGCATGCGATGGAAGAGATCGCAAAAGGCATAACGGATATATCCGAATCCTCGATGGTTGTATCAGATGCAGCAACAAGTGCACTTGCTACGGCGGAGTCCGGTAAACAGAGCATGACACTGATGAAAACACAGATGGAGAGCATCTCAAATGTCTCAAGTGAAGTTGTAGCGATGGTCCAGGTGCTGAATAACTACTCCCAGGAAATTGGTGGTGCCCTGCACATGGTTCGTGATTTTGCGAGTCAGACGAAGCTGCTTGCGCTTAATGCATCCATTGAGGCAGCACATGCAGGAGAACACGGCAAAGGTTTTGCGGTTGTGGCGGATGAAGTTCGGAAGCTTGCAGAGGCCTCAAGCACATCCATGGAACGGATCTCCGACTTGCTGCTTCGTATTCAACAAGAATCACAACAGATTGGCTCACAGATGGGGGTTACTGCAACCGAGATTGGACAAGGGGTTACAATTACCGCAGAAGCGGAGCAAGCTTTCGCCCATGTGGTTGATGCGTTCCAACTGGTGACCAGCCGCATTCAGGAAGTCTCCGCTGCGGCAGAGGAAATCTCGGCAGGATCGGAAGAGGCTGCAGCCTCCGTCAATACGATCTCGCAGATATCAGCCGGGGTATCGGATCATTCGGATGAAATCTATCGCTTGATGCGTGAACAGTCGGCCATGTTCAACAGAGTGGCGCAGACCTCAACCATGTTGGAGCAGCAGACGAACGAGATGAGTGAAGCCGTACGCAAAGTTAAAGTATAGTTTGAGTAAGGTGTAGTAATAGTAACGCAAGAGGTAGTCAGAAAAGTGTTCCACTCTTGGAGAAGTTGGTGTTCATCCCAAACTTCATTCAAAGGGTGGAGCACTTTTTTAGATTTAAACTGTTAAATGATCCAGCTCTATCGCCTGTCTGAAGCGTCGGGCGAATCGTTCTGCGGCTACGGCGACCTCCTTGGATTCCGTCTGCACGAAGCCAATTTGCATTTTCGGTTGATCAATTCCAGCGATCTCTACCATCTTCACCAGACCTTCTTTCCATAAGAGATTTTGGTGAAAGGAAAAGTCGTGACCAATTGTGGCGGCAATATCGTTTCTTAACACCATGTTGATGGCTTCTGAATTATTTGTTTTGAACAGAATGGACAGAGATCCATGATCATACGTGAATTCCTTGATGAAGTCTTCAATGAAACCATCTCGATACAGTGCCAGTTTGTGTTCTTTTAATTGATCCGGTGTAACGCGGCTGTGCTTGGCAAGTTCAGACAGGTGATGAGTACCGACGACCAGCTTGCCCGAGTACATGGGACTGAAGTGAAGTCCATCGAATTCCCGCAATTGTTTCGCATAGATCGCGATAAAGCCCAGATGGGTTTTGTTGTTGCGAATATCTTCGATGATTTCCATGGACCCTTTCTCTTCAATGGAGATATTAAGTTGCGGGTGCTCACGCTTCATATCCGCAGCAGACTGGACAAGATAGGGCATGACACTTGGAAAAGTAGCCACATGAAGCTCTCCGCTAAGAGAGGAGGCTTCGGCGTTCAGGAATTTCAATTCATCAATCCGCTGCAAAATGTCCAGTGCCTTGGCAATGAATTGTTTGCCTTCGGGAGTGGGATGAGTTCCCTGCCTCGAGCGTTCGAACAGGATGATACCCAATTCTTTCTCCAGACGATGAACCGATTGGCTGATCGCCGATTGTGTGACATGCAGATGCTCCGAGGCGGCGGAGAATGACTGCGTTTTCGCAATTTCAACGACATATTCGAGCTGTTCCAGATTCATGATTTCATCTCCGTTTAGCATTAATACAACTAATGTTAACATTAGTATCTATAAATATGAATAATACATGAACAGCGATATAATATATAGACAAGCGTTATAGTTCTTTACTATATAAGTAGAACCTTAACTTTTACACCAGAAACGCAGAGTGCAGAACCAATCTGAAGAAGCAGAGCGTGCGCCTTTATCACCGAATTTTTCCCTTGGATCAAGGGAATGAAGAAAATCCGGGGATAAGAGCGATCGAAAGATGGTACTGCAATCAGCGTGATCAGGTGTAACATATCTAGTTCAACTTATATAGACAATCATATAAAGGGGATGGACTTCATGAAAGCAGCAGTATGGTATGCCCATAAAGACGTGCGTGTAGAAGAGCGGGAGGTTCCGGTTGCTCAAGCGGGTCAGGTCAAAATTAAAGTGGAATATGCAGGGATCTGCGGCAGTGACTTGCATGCCTATCATCATGGTGTGGGGATTCAAGAAGGCGAGAATCATCCGCTCTCAGGACAAAAAGCACCACTGACACTGGGTCATGAATTTGCAGGAACCGTGAGTGAATTGGGAAGTAATGTAAGCGGTATCAGCGTAGGGGATCGTGTTGTGGTAGAGCCGTTGTACAACTGTGGAAAATGCGAATACTGTATCCAGGGTCGTTATAACCAATGTACTCAATTTGGATTTGTTGGACTGAATGGTGATGGTGGTTTTGCAGAGTATGTTGTTGTTGAAGCATACATGGTTCATCCCATACCGGATAACGTATCTTTCGAAGAAGGCGCGCTCGTAGAGCCTACGGCAGTAGCCTTTCACGCGGTTCGTCACAGCAAGTTGAAAGTGGGGAACAAGGTAGCCGTATACGGAGCAGGTCCAATTGGATTATTGACCATTCTGTCTGCCAAAGCAGCAGGAGCCTCTGAAATCTATGCAGTTGATGTATTTGGTGAACGTCTGGACCTGGCAGCCAAGCTGGGAGCGATTCCGGTGAACAGTGCCAAAGTCAATGCAACCGAGGTGATCTTGCAACAATCGGGTGGTATTGATGTGGCTTATGAAGCAGCAGGTGTGCAGCCAACGATGGATAGCGCCATTGCGGTTGTTAAAAAAGGCGGAGAAGTTGTTGTCATCGCAGCGATTCCAAATCCGCTTCAAGTGAACTTCTTCGATCTTCTGGTCAAAGAAGCGAATTTGACGGCAACGCTGGCATATCGCCACATTTTCCCTGAAGTAATTTCATTGATTGCGGAAGGATCTCTCGATGTGAAACAGGTCATTACCAAGAAAATCAAACTAGACGACATCGTGCAGGAAGGACTTGAACTGTTGATGAGCGACAAGAGCCATGCGAAGATTTTGGTGGAGATTGGCGGCTAAAAAAATCAATAGCGATGCATCATTTCAGATGCTGATTGATCATTTATAAACGTAGAAAAGACCGTCATGAAAATGATCGGTCTTTTTTACATTTCATTCTCGGCTGGCTGATCCCGTGTTGCTGTTACCCAACACTATCACTAGGAATCATAACGGTAACAGATCGCCTTGCCCTCGCTACTCTCGGAGCTGAATTCCTTATCCTCTGTAAATCCAAAACGCTCATATAAACGGATGGCATTGACCATCTGACCGCCCGTATATAAATACACCGTATTTTTGCCCATTTCTTTGGCAGAATCTACGCATTGCTGGAGCAATACTCTGGCAATCCCGTGACCTCTCCATTTTGGATCAACACCCAGCAACCGAATAAACGGATAATCAATTGGCAATTCAAAGTTGGGATAAGCGTTGCGTGCTGTTTCAAATAATTGGACTGTACCAACAATCTGATCATCAATCTTCGCGATCCATAATTGTGTCAGGTACGGATTAACCACAGACTCTCGAATATCTTTTAGGTAGGCCTCCCATCGTTCATTTTGCTCAAAAGTCTCCCGATACTCGGCATAACTTGCAACAAGGATATCTACAATCTCTGGATGGTCTGCTTCTGTGGCAGGGTGAATCGTAACGGCAGCCGTTGTCATCGTATAATTCCTCTTCTCTTATAGGTTAAGTATGGAATATAGTTTTCTTGCATTTTACCACAATTGACTCCATCTGATTAATTCGAATTTTCTATAGTTAACTCAGTCATTTCTATGGATCAGAGCACATCAGCGATTAAGCTGTGTGGAATACAGATGATTGCGATATTCGGTTGGCGTATTGCCTTCGTATTGTTTGAACATGCGCAGGAACAGCTTGTAGTCGGAGAAGCCGCATTGTCCGGCGATTTCTTTTACACTGGCATTGGTGTTCAGCAGCAATTGTTTCGCCCGGCGAATTCGTTCTGTGAGGATATAGGTTTTGAGTCCAGTACCTTTCTCACGTTTCACCATTTTGGAGATATAGTCTTTATTAAAATTAAAATTTTCCGCAATCTGACTCACCGTGATGTTTGTATGCAGATGAATATCGACCCACTTGCAGATATGGTCCACAATTGCATTGTGCGGGCGATAATCCGCCTCTATATTCCGCTCCAGTTCTCTGAACAACAATAACAAAGCAGCGTTGGCTTCCTCGGGTGAGAAGGATGACACATGCAGCAATTGCTTGAATAACTGATTGGCCATGGAAGGGACCTGGATGGTGGCATGTGTCCTAAACCGGTTGAATTCAGGCAACATGGCATCATAGTGAACCCAGTAGAAGCTGACGGGGGCGTCGCTGATCTGGTAGCCGTAATGGGTGCGACCGGCGCGCAGAAACAACAGATCATTGGCACGAACTACATATTGTTCCTCTTCTTCCGCGATGTACATCTCACCTTCCAGCATCAAAATGATCTCGTGAACGGGCATGCTGCGTCTCATGTGGCTCCAGTTGCCTTCGGATATGAACTTGCCGCACAGGTAATGTTCCAGTGGCATTTGCATAGGACGGATTTATCCACCTTTTCTTGGATTATGAGTCTGATGTAATTGTATTTTATTTGATAATATGAGGATATTCAAGCTCTGAAGTAGATTGTTGAGTATTAGCCTTATGGAACAGAACACGGATTTTACCCCTCAAGAATGAATGGATATCTATTACATCCCGAGAAGGAGTGAGTGTCATGATTGATACGAAAAAAGGATTTCTGGGACCGGAACATGTAGATCTGTTAAATGGTGTGTTCCAAACATCACAAGAAGTGGGGGAGCGTTACCTGTTATCGCTGGATATGGATCGATTCCTGGCTCCATGCTTCGAAGCTCATGGGTTACCGGCCCGAAAAGAACGCTACGCGGGGTGGGAGGCACGTTCCATCAGCGGGCATTCCCTCGGCCACTATCTGTCGGCGCTGGCTGTGACGTATCAAGCTACCGGAAATATCACATTAAAAGAAACGTTGGATTATGCAGTTACCGAACTGGCGAGAATCCAGCAGACTACGGGGAGCGGATATATCGGCGGTTTGTCCGAAGAAGCATTCCACATGGCTTTTCGAGCAGAGAATATCGGTGGATTCAACATCGGTGAATACTGGGTTCCCTGGTATAGTGTGCACAAAATCTATCGCGGCCTGATTGATGCCTATAAACTGACTGGCAACGGACAGGCACTTGAGGTGGTTACTCGATTTGCAGATTGGGCAGTAGAAGGTTTGCTCCCGATGACAGAAGAACAGATGCAGACGATGCTTCAAAGTGAACACGGGGGCATGAATGAAGTATTTGCACATTTGTATGGGATTACCGGCAAAGCCTTATATCTTGAGATTGCTAACAAGTTCACCCATCAATTGATCCTGAGACCCTTGGAGCGCAAACAGGATGATCTTCAAGGCAAACACGCCAATACGCAGATTCCCAAAGTGATCGGTGCAGCCGAAATCTACAATCAGGACCATACTCATGAGAGTTATCGGACAGCGGCAGAGTTTTTCTGGAACACCACGGTGCATCATCGTTCTTACGTATTTGGTGCAACGAGCATATCGGAGCATTATGAAGCGAAGGGTATGGAGAGTCTCGGGATCAAGACAGGAGAGAGCTGCTGTACCCACAACATGATGCATCTGACGAAACAACTTTTCGCCTGGAATCACGATAGCGCCTACATGGACTATTATGAAAATGCCATCTATAATCACATCCTGGGCACGCAGGACCCGGATACGGGGAACAAAACGTATTTTGCCTCAACGCTGCAAGGTCACTACAAAATCTATGGTACACACGATACGGCTTGGTGGTGCTGTACAGGATCAGGCATGGAGAATCCGGGCAAATATGCCGAGGCCATCTATTTCGAAGACGAGCAAGACCTGTACGTCAACCTGTATATCGCTTCCCAGCTGGATTGGACGTCTCAGGGTATATCCCTGAAGCTCGAAACCGACTTTCCTTATTCGGAAAAGGTAACCCTGACGATCACCGGAGGCAGCGCCTCGGCCCATCTAAGACTACGGTTGCCCTCATGGCTGCAAGAGCCAATGACGGCAACCGTCAACGGGGATACGGAGCATCCGTATACACGGATGGAACCCGGCTATCTTTCCATCGACCGCACATGGACAGCGGGCGATGTCATCACAATCACACTGCCGATGTCACTCCGCCAGCACACTTCACGGGATGATGCCCACAAAGTGGCATTCCTGTACGGACCAATAGTGCTCGCTGGTGCACTAGGAAACGAGGGGCTCCCTGAGGATACGATTGTGGACGAAACAGCGCTGAATCCCAAGACTGCTCCCGTACCTGTGATCTGGACAGAGCAGGAGGATGTACGAGAGTGGATTAAGGTTGTAGATGCAGATACGTTAACATTTGAACTTAGCAAGGATGTCACTTCGACGGGCGAAGCCGTGAAGCTCATTCCTTTCTATGATGTGCATCATGAATTTTATACCGTTTACTGGCCGTTTAACGATGAAGGGGATGCGCTGGAGAAAGAGTTGAACGATATCACGATCGACAGGGTTCAGGCGGATGGTCAGCAGGATGAGATCGGACATCAACTGGATAGCAACTGCCGTGGGGAGCATCACAACGGTTCAACCACAGATGGACGTAAGAAGTTGCATATGTGGCGAGAAGCTTTTGGCGTCAATGGGGCTTACTTCAGTTACCAACTGGCAGTGGATCGAACGGCATCCAATTATCTATGTGTGGCCTATTGGGGCGGAGATTATTCGACATTTGAACGGGAAGGTACGTTATATAACAGACAATTCACCATTACCGTGGATGGCACACGCATTGGAGAGCAGCGAATTCATATGAACAAAATCGGCGACGTATTCTATGTGACCTATGATATTCCTGAGACCGTTACTTCGGGCAAGGAGAATGTTACGGTCATGTTCCAAGCGAAGGGTGACAATGGCTGTGCCGGGAAAGTTGTAGAGGTACGCACCACGCGGAGCAAACCGGAATCCATCTTTTCATAATAAGAGGCATGGTGTGAAAAGGCGCAAAAACACAATGTTATAATGGAGATAAATTACGGTTCGTTGGAAGAGGAGGATGGAAGTGTGGCAAAACCCGACGATAAAGGTACTTATAACTTTCAGGATTGGTTAACATGGGAAGGATCTTGGGAATTAATTAACGGCAAAGCTTTTAATATGTCGCCAGTACCTACTTCATCGCACCAGTTTATTGTGGGTGAGCTGTACTTCTCCTTGCGGACTTTTTTTCAGAATCGGAAATGTTTCGTGTTTGTAGCCCCTTTCGATGTGTATTTTAGCGAAAATGAACAATATGATGTACCAGATCAAATTGTACAACCTGACCTATCGGTGGTGTGCTCGAAAGACCAGATTTCCAAAAGTGGCTGCCACGGTGCACCTTCTTTAATTATAGAGGTGTTATCGCCTTCTACTGCGTTAAAGGATTTCAACGAAAAATTTAACTTGTATCAGAAATATGGTGTGAACGAATATTGGATTGTTGACCCCGGCAATCAAACCGTCCATGTGTACACGCTGGAGGATGGCAGTTACCAGACCCGTCATCTATATACAGAGCAGGAAACGATTCAATCCGTCGTGTGTCCTGACTTGCGCATTTCGCTGGAGTCGTTGTTCAAACTGAGGTAGTGGAAGCACGAAAATGATGAACCAACGCAAAAGGGACGAAACCGGATGAGCTCCGATTTGTCCTTTTTGCATTACTCCTTTTCAGACAAGTCTTATATAAAAAATGACACGCATAGCTATTTTCCACGTATTACCTGATAACATTTCTTCTCCACAATCTGCTGTCTCGTAAAACTCACTTTTAATGGATTGACCACCAAATTTCCTGCCAAGTTCTACGTTGTCCCTGAAAATATGAAATGGGATAAGCCCAAACCACGTATATTATGAGTATCCAAATATCCAATCATATCCACCTGAGAGCGTTAACATCATGTACAATAAGAATAAGTTGAACAGGAAAATTACGACATCAAGCACCAATATATAACATGAAAGGAGGTCGGATGATTGAACATGATCAAGTACATAAAATTGTTCGGATTAATCCTCTGTATTGTGGCTGTGAATGTTCTGGCATTCTCACCCGGCTTCATCGGGCTGAACTTCGATGAGGGTGCATTCACAACTGCACTATCCGTTACCCTTCTGTTCGGCAGTGCAATGGCACTCCTATATGGGAGTTACACCTTGCTGTTCAGACAACCGGTAGTCCTGCCTGTGAAGCATATTGAAACGCATGAAGATTATGTGGAAGCCTTATCTTTTTATAGGCGCATTAAAGTTCTCGAAGAAGATATTACGCTGGGGCTGTCCCAACTTAGTCGAATGAAAAAGAAAAAAGAAACCCTCCTGAATGTGCTTCATCAACGGTTTGATCCAGGAGAACTGAGCTACAAGAAATTTGCTTCGGTCACACTGGAAGTGGAGAAGCTGTTGTACCTGAACATCCGCAGTGTGCTGAACCGATTGAATGTATTTGATGAAGCTGACTATGCCAACATGATGAAATCCAAATCCTCAACACTTCCCCAGAAGCTTTTTCAGGAAAAAACCAAGGTATACAACGATTATCTGTCTTATGTGAAAAATGCATTACACACCAATGAGGAAATCTTGCTCAAGCTCGATCAGTTGTTACTGGAGATTTCACGCCTCGACAGCTTTGAAGCCGGAGATATTGAACAGATGCCTTGTATGCAGGAGATTGATCAGTTAATCAAGCACACCAAATTATACAGACAGTGAGGGGTTGCTCGTATGGCCAAGAAGGGAAAGTTTTTTTTCATATCAATCGTGATGCTGGTACTCGTATTTGGTCTGGTCTATGCAGGAATTACACTAACATCGAACTTTGGCAAGTCAACCACACAGGTGAGCACAGAGAATGCAGGTAAGGAACTGGGGAAACTGTACGCGGACATTGCGCCAGCGACGGCGGAACCGGTCAAAGGACAGATTGATCTCGACCCGGTCGATGTGGCAGAATCACTGCCGGATATCTCCAAATTCGCAATTGCTGTAGAGAATACAACAAATGATTACGTCGAAATCTTTTCTTCCACAGAGAAGTCGGGCAGCGGGGTAGACGGCTGGTTAACCGAAGTGGGCGAGGAGTTCAACAAAGCTAATATTACCATTGGTGGCAAACAGGTGTCGGTCAAAATTCGCAACATTGCCTCTGGTACGGCCACCGATTATATCAAGTCTGGTAAGTATATGCCGGATGCATTCACACCTTCCAATGAACTGTGGGGCGAGATGGTTGAGGCTAGTGGGGTGAAGACGGAGATGGTATCCGAGCGATTGGTTGGGAATGTTCCGGGTATTGTCATCTCCAAAGCCAAATATGATGCACTGGTTGATACGTACGGTTCCGTTAATGTAAAAACCGTAACCGAAGCCATTGCCAACAATGAACTCGCGATGGGATATACCGATCCATTTGCCAGCTCCACAGGACTTAATTTCCTGGTGACTGCACTGAATACGTATGACAGCGCCAACCCGCTTGGCGAGAAGGCCATTGAAGGGTTTGAAAAATTCCAGACGAATGTACCGTTTACAGCCTCAACAACGATTCAGATGCGGGAAGCTGCCAAGTCAGGCAGACTGGATGCCTTTGTACTCGAATACCAGACGTATGTGAATACCGCTGATCTGAAGAGTGGATACGTCTTTACACCATTTGGTGTGAGACATGATAGCCCGTTGTATGCATTGGGACAATTGCCGCAGAACAAACAGGAGATTATCCAGAAGTTTGCGGAATTCGTAACCCAGGCGAAGTACCAACAATCGGCGGAAGAATTTGGTTTCAACGGTTTGCAGGATTACAAATCCGAATTGGCTACCGTGGATGGCGGTACGTTGCTGTCCGCGCAGAAAGTCTGGAAAGAGAAGAAGAATGGCAGTAAACCTATTGCTGCCGTGTTCGTGACAGACGTGTCCGGAAGTATGGACGGCGAGCCGCTTAACCGACTGAAGGAGTCTTTGCGCAAAGGTCAGAAGTATCTGGGCACAGAGAACAGTATTGGATTGGTTTCTTACTCTAGCGGGGTAACTGTGAATCTGCCAATTGCCAAGTATGATACGAACCAGCAGTCCATGTTTGTCGGAACAGTCGATAGTCTGCAAGCTGGTGGCGGTACGGCGACTTTTGATGGGATCGTAGTGGCAATGAAGATGCTGGAAGATTATATGGCTGCTAATCCAAACGTGAAGCCGTTGATTTTTGTCCTGAGTGATGGTGAGACCAACGAAGGTCATACCCTGAAGGATATCCGGGATCTGGTCGAGACGTACAAAGTGCCGATCTATACGATTGGATACAATGCGGACATCAAGGCTTTGGAGAGCATCTCCAGCATTAACGAGGCTGCAAGCATCAATGCCGATACCGACGATGTCGTATACAAGATCGGAAACCTGTTTAACGTACAGATGTAAATTTATTAATACGAAGACGTAGAGTGCAGAACCGATCTGAAGAAGCATAGCGTTCGCCTTTATCACTAGATTTCAACCGATTAAAGAGGAAGATGAAGAAATCTGGGGATAACAGCGATCGGAGGATGGTACTGCAATCGGAGTCACTCGCGTGGAATATCAATCATTTTACAGCACGTATTTAAAGGGGGAATTGTAGATGTCATTTTCAATGGAAATACCGAGCCAGAAGGAAATTCAGAAGGTGATCGAAGAAGAAGTGAAACCCGTGCCCGCCGAGGTCGCGGAGCTTCAACAAGTGGCAAATGCCAACGTAGAGATGATCATGACACTGGATCTCGAATCCCTGGAGAAGCGCAAAGAGATTTTGCAATCCATTGACGGCTTTGGCATGAACACGATGAGATCCTCTTCTGAGAAAAACGCTTTGCTTCAAGTCTCCGTTGGACATCTGTCCAAGACGGGAGACGAGGGCGGTCAGGTCGCCAAAGGTTTGACCGAGCTGCATATGCAACTGAAGGATCTCGACCCAAGCGTGGTCGACTTTGCCAAGACCGGTTTCCTCGGGAAATTGTTCAATCCGCTTCGCGCCTATTTCCTGAAATACCAGAAGGCTGACGCAGTCATCGCTGACATCGTAACCTCCTTGGATAAAGGCAGATCCACCCTGCGTAACGACAATACAACCCTGGAGATTGAACAACAGAACCTGCGGGAACTCACCAAACGATTGCAAAAGGAGATTCAACTTGGCGTGCTTATGGATGAGTCCATCGATGCACAGATTGAAGCGGCCAAGGTCCGCAATGAAGACCCCGAGAAAGTTCGTTTTATTACGGAAGAAGTGCTGTTCCCGCTTCGTCAGCGTGTGATGGACCTGCAACAGATGTTGGTTGTGAACCAGCAGGGCATCATGGCGATCGAAGTAGTGATCCGCAACAACAAGGAACTGATCCGAGGCGTAGACAGGGCGAAGAATGTAACCATCTCAGCACTGAAAATTGCCGTAACTGTAGCGAGTGCTTTGTATAATCAGAAGATTGTATTGCAGAAAATTGAATTGCTGAACCAGACAACCAATGATCTGATCGCCGGAACATCCAAGATGCTCAAGGATCAGGGGATTGCCATCCAGAAGCAGGCGTATGAAGCCAGCATCTCCGTGGATACGATGAAACAGGCGTTTACCGATGTGTTGTCAGCACTCGATTCAATCAGTCTTTATAAGCAGGAAGCCCTGCCAAGAATGCGTGAGACGATTAACCAGTTCCGTGAACTTGCGGATACCGGGGAGCAACAGATTCAGCGGTTGGAGAAAGGGCAAAAGCTGGGGCTGTAGTGAGCAGATTAAGGCCAAGGACATAATCTGCCGGAAAAGACTCCCTCGGGAGTCTTTTTTTGATGTCAGCTTTGTATAATTCATGGCATTGCTCGCGGGTACCGAATTTCGACGAACAGAATCATTCTGATCTACTTATTGCTGATGGGGAGCTGCTTAGTCTTTTAATCCAACTATTGATGGAATCTCCATATACAATTATAGCCAATTGAATTAAAATTAAAGAGGCTTGTAGCCGGGGAGTTGGACTAACTATATACAGAAATAGAGGGATACGATGAAGGGTCAGAAGGTGTTTGCCATACTGCTGGGAGCGTCTATTGTATTGAGCGGTTGTGGCGGGATTGAGATTACCATTAAGGAAGAAGGGAAGAGCCAAGAATTACAGGAGACAACCAAACCAGTTATACAGTCAGATGTAGTTCAAGGCGGAGAGCAGGTAGAGCTAGCGGTTGACTCGAAGAGTGAAGCTCAAACGGAAGTTAACAAGGTTCAAGAAGATACGGCTCAGGAAATAGCAGTAGAGAAGCTTAAGGAAGAAGCAAGCTACGCTGTGTCTGAGACGTCAGCAGAACAAAGTATTGATTATCTGAAGCCAACGTCTTCAGAAATAAATCTGCGCGTTGCACCTAGTATCCATGCAAGATCAGTAGGTATCCTATACCAAGACGATGAAGCTGTATATTTGCACCGCAAAAATTTTGACCCCTCGGACGGTCGTACCTGGTATCAGATAAGTATTTCGGATGGAAGCATCGGATGGGTGAGCAGTAAAGTGGTGAAGCAATCGGATGGTCGTTATTACGAAGGAAATGCGTATTCCACATCTAAAGCGCAGTTCGTGACCGTATCGGTGGCCCATGCAAATATGCGAGATATACCTTCGATCAACGGATCTGCTGTTGCCGTTGTGGACAAAGGAGATCAATTGGAGCACTGGGGCGGTTCCGTTTATGATCCATCGGATGGTCGTACGTGGTACGAAGTATGGACAAGTAGTGGGAAGTACGGATGGATTAGCGGCAAAGTAATCACTTGGTAGACGGGAGACTAGAATCTTTATATACCAACTTTACAAGAGATTCATATTAGCATTTTGCTACATTCACACAGTCTAGACGGACCAGAGCCTGAGGAGCACCAGCTTCTTTGCTGAATTTACTCACTAGGGTATTAGAAATACATATATGGAAGATACATCCGCAAATTACGGTTGAACGCAGGGTAACCTGCCGATTCAACCGTTCTTTTTATTTTGGCAATATGGATCAACGGCTAAGAAGGAGACTTCTATACAGGGGGACGCCTTAAAGTGTTATCCGGCTTGTAATGGATGATCTTGAACAACTCCTCGGCCATGTAAGCGGGGCTGTGTTTGAAATCCTGTCTGATCCACTCCATGATCATGCCGAATATCGCATGAGATTGGTAACTTGCCAATATTTCATGGTTGATGTGCTGCGGGAAGATGTGGTTCAGATCCTGTAAGGCCAGATCCCGAAGAACATCACAGATCATACGCTGGAAGTTGGAGGAGGCCTCAGATTTTACAACCAATGTGTAGAATTGTGCATGTTGGTGCACATGCTCAAATATAGTGATCGCCGAAGAGGGCATCAGATTGACTTGGAACTCTTCCTCATCCTGATAGGGTTTACGAAAAGAAGTCACCAGATCCTGAATCACATCATTGATGATTTCGTTGAACAGGTCTTCTTTGTACTGATAGTGCCTGTAGAAAGTTCCCCGATTCAGGTCGGCACGCTGCACAATATCCGTAATCGAAATTTCTTTAAAGGGATGTTTTTGCATCAAATGGATGAGTGCATCCTTCAGTGCAGCTTTTGATTTTTTAATTCTTCGGTCCATCGAATTCATAGTTTCAGACATCTATTTACCTCCTCGCGAGTTCACTTTATTAATTAAAGTACATTCGGGCTTAATAGTGTTGTTTAACGTACAACTGGGCAAGCTTTTACTGATTGAAGTAAAACGCTATGACTTATTATACTAAGGATAAGAGTTAATGAACATTTGTTTGTTAACTTATTGTAAACGAATACACAAAGGAGGATACATGGAATGAAACTTCAAGATAAAGTTGCAGTTGTTACAGGTGCTGGTTCAGGTATGGGGAAAGCAATTGCCACGTTGTATGCTCAAGAAGGCGCGAAAGTCGTCGTATCGGATATTAACGAAGAGTCCGCACAAGCGGTAGTTAATGATATTAAAGCACGGGGCGGAGAAGCAATTGTCGTTCTGGCCAATGTAGCCAAAGAAGAAGATGTGCAAAATCTGATCGATACGACAGTTAGCACATACGGTACAGTAGATATTCTGGTTAACAATGCGGGAATTATGGATGGCATGGAGCCGGCAGCAGATGTAACGGATGAGAAGTGGGAGAGATTGTTCGCTGTGAACACAACCAGTGTGATGCGGACAACACGTAAAGTATTGCCGATTTTCCTGGAAAAACAAAAAGGTATCATCGTGAATATTGCTTCGGCAGGGGGCCTACACGGCGGACGTGCAGGGGCAGCCTATACGGCGTCCAAACATGCGGTTGTGGGCTTCACCAAAAATACAGGCTATATGTATGCTGAGCAAGGCATTCGCTGTAATGCAATCGCTCCAGGCGCTGTGGCAACCAATATCAGCTCTTCCATGACAGGTATTAGCCATTTCGGTGCAGGGCGGCAACAGCTTGGGATGGCAATTAACCCACGCATCGGGACGAGCGAAGAGATCGCCAAAGTGGCTTTGTTCCTTGGATCTGACGAGTCCAGCTTCGTGAATGGAACTGTCGTTACAGCAGATGCTGGGTGGAGCTCTTACTAATCCATTCAAGCGCAGACAAGCATGGAGTACGGAAATAGTGTGTGAATTAAGGAAGCCGCATGTGTATATGCGGCTTCTTTTTTGCACCTATGCACCTACGTACGGTGGATAACAGCATCATATTCCGTGTAGGACAAACGTTTGCATTACTACGCGAATATTCGAAATGAGTCAATCTGAGGGTGGCTTTGGCTTGGAAAAGAGTGAGGATTCGCGCACGATCAGACGATGGGGGATAATGACCGGATTATGAAGCTGTGGTTCCCCACTAAGAATTTTTAACAGTACCTGAACGGCTGTATAACCAAGCTGATAAGTCCCGATGTCGATAGAGCTTAGGGGTGGAGAAGCCAGTTCCGATAATGCAATATTGTTAAAACTGACCACACTGATATCTTCAGGCACCAGATAATGAAGCTCCGCAAGAGCCCTCAATACCCCGAAGGCCACATTGTCATCGATGACAACAATTGCGGTGGGTCTGTCCGGCAAGGACATGAACAGCGACATCGCTCTAAATCCACTTTCCTGCAGAAATTCACCTTCCACAATCCAGTCACTATCCGCATCCAGCCCGGCGTGGGCAAGCGCTTTTTGGTATCCTAACATACGATCATGCGATAACGTAATGTCCGGAGGACCGCTGACAAATCCGATTCGGGTATGGCCCTGAGCGATCAGATGATGAGTCGCATCATAAGCGGTCTGCACATTATCGTTATCCACCATGGGGGCATTTGGATGAGCTTCACTGCGACCGATTAACACAAAAGGAAACTTTTCCGCTTCCAAAAAAGAAATGATGGGATCGTCTCGTTTGGACCCAAGCAGTAGAATGCCATCCACTCTACGGCCATGAACAAGGCGTGATATTGCATGCAGTTCATTGTCTGATGATGTTTCGGTTGTTAGCAGCAATTCATAATTCATACGGGTGGCATGTGTAATAATACCTCGCAGCAGTTCCCCGAAAAAGTAATTCTGAAACAACTCTTCTGCAGGACGCGGAAGCATAATCCCAAGGGTATGTGTTGTTTTGGAAACCAGGCTCTTCGCGATGATGTTGGGATGGTAGTTTAATTCTTTCATGATTTGCTTCACTTTGAGAGATGTCTTGGTGCTGATTCTGGGATGGTTGGAAATCACCCGTGACACTGTAGAAGGGGAAACACCCGCCAATTTGGCAATATCCTTGATCGTAATCATGTAAAAAATCCCTTCTGAACAATCGTATAAATATTCTCCTATGGTAATCCAAAGGATACGAGAAATCAATTGCTAACTGCCGAGTAAGGGATACTCATGAAGTAATATTAAGGAAGAAAGAGTCAGAACAAGGAAACAGGAAATTACTGTAGGTAGAAGAAAGAAAATGGTTGAAATTGAGCAAATATGGCTTGTGCAAACGTTTGTGCAAATAAAGTTTGTTATTGTATGATGTGATTGTTATTGTAGCGCTTACATCAGTGGATTTACATACTTCTTGACTTGTTTACCCCTACATATTGAACGGAGAGGTCATCTTGTCTTCCATTTGAGCAAACGTTTGTACAAAAGGGGATATGGGGTGCAGAACCTGACAACATACGCAGACAAAAGGGTGAAAAGCGCGAACTTTGTTGGACCAAGCAGAGGGAAGGGGACATTTTACATGAGAAAATGGCAAGGGGCAACATTGTCCGTCATGATGGCTTTTACACTGGCTGCGTGCGGGGCTGGAGGCGGAAGTCCATCTCCAACAACGGCAGGTGAGAATCCGGAGGAAGTTGTAGAGCTGACAGCCGAGAACCTTCAACCGGAAGAAGGGGCGACCCTGGTGATCTGGGAGGATAAAAATCAAAGCAGCTTTATTGAACAAAGGGTCAAAAAATTCGAAGAAAAATATGGGGTAACGGTCAAAATGGAGGAATTACCTCCAACCGATCAGGTAACCAAGCTGACGACGGATGGCCCAGCGGGTCTGGCGGCAGATGTTGTTGTTTTCCCGCATGATAAGATTGGTAGCGCTTCAGAGGCGGGACTTATTCTGCCCAATGACATATTCGAAGCAGAAACCGTAGAGAACACCAGCGACAACGCGCTGAAGGCAGTGACGTTCAAGGATATCCTGTACGGCTATCCGTACAGCGTGGAGACCTACGCCCTTTTCTATAACAAGGCACTCTATCCGGAAGCTCCGAAAAACTTTGATGAGATTATCAGTTTCGCCAAGACGTTCAATAATGTGAAGTCCAATCAGTACGCACTGATGTGGGAATTGCAGCAGTTTTATTATAACTATGCATTCCTGGCTTCACAGGGCGGTTATATTTTTGGAGACAACGGAATGGACAGCGCGGATCTCGGTCTGAATAACGAAGGAGCCCAGAAGGGTGGACAGTTCCTGCAGACGCTGAAGTCGGAGGTGCTGCCGCTTAAGATGGGTGACGTGAACTATGATATCAAAAAAGGATTATTCTCCAGCGGAAAACTCGCTATGGACATTAATGGTCCGTGGACCATTGCCGATTATCGCAATGCAGGTATTGATTTTGGCGTTGCTCCGCTTCCGGCAATTGATGGCAAACCGATGACCTCCTTCTCAGGCGTTAAAGCCTATTATGTGAATGCATTTACGCAATATCCGAATGCGTCGAAGCTATTGGCAGCGTTCCTTTCCAATGAAGAGGCCCAGATGGAGAACTTTGACCTGAACGGTACACTTCCTGCGAACAAAAACGTAGCTGCTGATCCGAAGTTGCAAGAGGACTCAATCAACAAGGCGTTCCTGGAACAGTTCAACAACTCAACTCCAATGCCTTCGCTTCCTGCCATGGACAGCGTATGGGGACCGATCACTTCGGCCATTACGGATATATGGGATACCGAAAAGGACGTGAAGGCATCACTGGATAACGCCGTGAAACAGATCCAGGAAAGCCTTGCAACCGTCCAATAAGGACGAACGACGAATGCGAAGATATGCATAAGAGCTGCATAAATTGAACTTCATATTTACACAAAAACGTAGAGGACAGAAGAAAGATGAAGAAGTAAAACGTGCGCCTTTATCACCGGATTTTCCCTTTTGGAAAAGGGATCGAAAAAAATCTGGGGATAACAGCGATCGGAAGCTTATTCTGTCATCGGAGTGGTCAGTGTAAGTACACTTTTGTTCAATGTATGCAGGTTAGCAATAGGCGGGGAGGAGAGAGCGAATGCAACAGCAGCATGTCCCGGTGCCTGTTGGACCGAACACGGAAAGACAGCATCGGATGACAGCGGCCATATGTTCCATCATACTGCAAGGTCTTGGACAGCTGTACAATCGACAATGGATTAAGGGGATTTGTCTACTGTTACTGGAGGGAGCAGGGCTTGCGTACCTGCTTCCTCGCCTGTCACAGGCCGTATGGGGCATATGGACACTGGGGGAAAATACACAGCGTTTTGTCAAAGTGAATGGGTCCACTGTACTTCAAAGGGGAGACCATTCCATCTTTTTGCTGCTTGATGGCATTATCGTACTGCTGGTGTTTTTTGTGTTTATCTTAATCTACATCTTGAATATTCGGGATGCGTACGTCACGGGGCTTGCGAGGGAGGAAGGCAAACAGACCCTAGGCGCAGCGGCATCGCTTCGGAACATGATGGACAAAAACTTTCCGTATCTGTTCCTGTCCATCCCGGCCCTGGGCATTCTTTTCTTCACCGTTATGCCCATCCTGTTTACGATCACGATCGCGTTTACCAACTATTCGGCCCCGGATCATATTCCGCCAGCAAAACTCGTGGACTGGGTAGGCTTCAAGACGTTCAGTGATCTGATCCAGCTGAAATCCTGGAGTCAGACATTCTACGGCGTTCTGACCTGGACGGTCATCTGGGCCATCTTGGCGACAGTCACCACCTATTTTGGCGGCGTGTTAGTAGCACTGTTGATTGAACAGCGTGGCATACGCTTCAAGAAGCTGTGGCGGACGATTTTTATTTTGCCTTATGCGATCCCACAGATCATCTCCTTGCTGCTCATGCGTAATCTGTTCAATGGTCAGTTTGGTCCAATCAATACGTATATGAGAGCATTTGGACTGGAAGGATTGCCTTGGCTGACAGATCCATTCTGGGCTAAGGTCACCGTTATTGTCGTCAACATGTGGATCGGTATTCCGGTCAGTATGGTGTTGATTCTGGGTGTATTGACAGCCATCCCTCGTGACCTCTATGAGGCTGCCGAAGTGGACGGAGCATCTGCGTTTCAGAAATTCCGGATCATTACCATGCCGTTCATTCTTTTTGCCACAACCCCGGTACTCATCATGCAATTCGCCGGAAACTTCAACAACTTCAATGTCATCTTCCTGCTGACCAATGGAAATCCACTGCGGGGAGACTACCAGTACGCAGGGGCAACGGACCTGCTGGTGACCTGGCTCTACAAGCTCACGCTCGACAATAACAAATTCAACATGGCTTCAGCGGTAGGCATTATCATCTTCCTTATTATCGCTACATTCTCTATCTGGAACTTCCGCCGCTCCAAATCATTCAAGGAGGAGGACATGATTCAATGAAGACACGTAATAATCCGCTGCGTGTGGCCCTGAGTTATGTGCTGTTGCTGATCATCGCCGTTGTCTCCATCTATCCGGTACTCTGGATCTTTCTCTCTTCCCTGAGACCCGGTGCGGCATTGTTCAGTGAGCGGTTATGGCCGGAAGCTTTCACGCTGACCCATTACGGGGAGCTGTTCAATAACCCGTCCTTTATGTACGGCAGATGGTATATGAATACGCTGAAAATTGCCTTTTTCACAATGATCTTCTCCACGTTGATGGTGACACTCGGGATGTATGCCTTGTCCCGCTTCCGCTTCCGTGGACGTAAAACGATTCTCTCCACCATGCTAATCCTCGGCATGTTCCCGAGTTTCATGAGCATGATTGCCATCTATATCATTTTGCTGCAAATTAAATTGCTCGACACCCACGCTGCGCTCATCCTGGTCTATTCTTCAGGGGCGGTACTGGGCGGATTTATCGTCAAAGGTTTCTTTGATACGATTCCCCGCAGTCTGGATGAAGCGGCCCGCATGGATGGTGCAAGTCACCTGCGGGTATTCACCAGCATCATCCTGCCTTTATCCAAGCCGATGCTGACTTATGTGGCACTAACCAGTTTCACGGGTGCATGGATGGACTTTATCTTCGCCCGGCTGGTGCTGCGGACAAAGGAGAACTGGACGCTTGCGGTGGGTATGTGGGATCTGGTCAACCGTTATCAGGACAGTAACTTTACGATGTTTGCTGCGGGTGCGGTACTGATCGCGATTCCAATTACACTGCTGTTCGTTTTCCTGCAACGATTCCTTGTTCAGGGTCTGACGGCAGGAGCTTCGAAGGGGTAATACCGTGCCATAACAGCATAGTCAGCCGCGATCCCTGCGGCACTTTAACCAGGCACTTCCGTGATGTCATGTCTTTATCGACTGGCACTGCAGCGGAAGTGCCTGATTCTGCATGGGCTCGAATGATGATTAGGGAGGAACGTGATATATGGGCATGAACCCGTCCAGTGAGCCCGAGATTATCGGATACCAAGATGGACAAGCTGCATTGCATAATACTATAGCTCCAGCAACACTTTGGCGTAATGTTACCTTTCGGAGGATATTGTACGGCTACGGGATCTCGGTCTTCGGGGATTGCTTCAATGGGATTGCGATCAGCCTGTGGGTGTTACAGACCACGGGGAGTGCAAAGAGCATGGCAGCCGTACAGATCTGCAATATGGCCGTCAGTTTTCTGTTTGGATCGGTGGCGGGTACGGTTGCAGACCGATTGGATCGCAGGAAGCTGATGCTGGCCTCGGATGTATTTCGGGGCGTAATGGCTATAATGATTGCGATTAGCTTGTTCGGTTGGCATGCGCCGTTCCCGGTGGTGCTGTTGTTGCTTTCGCTATCCATGTTTTCAAGTCTTTTTCAGGCACCTGCATTCCACGCCTCTGTAGCAAGTATGGTAGGCAGGGAGCATATTCAACAAGCAACCGGAACCATTCATATGGTAGATAATCTTGCCCGGATCAGTGGACTAGCCGCAGCGGGAGTGGCTGTTGCTGCATTTGGCGGATTCGTTGCCATATTAATTACAGGGGCAACCTTCCTGTTGTCTGCAGTATGTGTAGTGATGGCGGGCCGCTTTCCAGAGGTGCAGCGATCCGTTAGTCAACAGACCACGTTTGCTCAGGAGTGGCGCAGTTCGTTTGGCTACATCTATCGGAATCGTCTGATTCGATCCATCGTATTGCTCAATCCCGTGCTGATTTTGTTTTTCATGTCTGCGATGATGCTGGTTCAAGTGATGGCGGTTAAGGTATGGGAGGCAAATCCGGTACAGTTTGGATTAATTGAGACCTGTATTCCGCTGGGATACATGATTGGCTCTGCGCTGTTGATTGCTTCGGGAAAACGATTGAAGCAAAGAGGGAGATGGGTATTTATCGGTCTGATTGTATTAGGGCCGCTTTATATTTTTTTGGCGAATGTATCCTCACCAATCATGGCGTTACCGTTCATCGTGGGCGGAGGTGCGATGTTCGCCTGCTGTACGATGCTCACCCAGATTATGCTGAGGACAGCCGTTCCGGACGAGCTGCAAGGAAGGGTCTATGGCGTGGTTGGAACAATCACCAGTACAGCGCCTATTCTGGGATTAACGGTAGTCTCCGTATTGGCAGATCAATGGGGCGCAGCTTCTGTGCTGCAAGGCGTGGGCATATTACTGCTGGCGACAGGTATTCTGGCTGCTACAACATTGAAGTCGATTCGAACCTATCAATAACATTCTAAGATACATCAAAATGATATGAATTGAACCCACATGTACACATTCAACAGAGAGAGGATAGAAGCAATCTAAGCAAGCTCGCTAGGTACAGCAAAACCCGGAGCATACGCTGCGTTAGCGTAACTCCGGGTTACCTTGTGGACTGAATATCCTATTGCCAGTTTACATTTACAGTCGCTGTACCGCTGGTTGGTGTGGTGAACGTGTGGTTGGAACCACCTTCCCACGTAATGGTTGCACCATTTTTCTTGAAGAATTTGAACTCCAGTTGTTTCCCGGCAGGCACGCTCACATCATAGTACCAAGTTGGGTAGGCGTGGATAACCTGATTGAAAGCAGGGCCAATAGCTGTTGTACCCGTACTCCAGTTGCCCAGTTCTGCCACGTTACCTGCCAGATAGATGTTCTGACCCAGTGTGGTGGAAGCATTGTTAATGACAAATCGTACAGTGACCTGATCACCCGTAAGGATGGTGAAGTTGTTATACGCATTGCTGTTGACGCCATTCGCAGCTACTTTTACAGCATAATTGCCTGCGGCAACAGCTGGGATCGTAACTTTAATCTGTGTATCTTCCCAGGATGTAATGGCTGCACCGGTAACGGCTGATGTACCGAAGTATACCGTGCCTTTGGTGGAACCGAATCCGCGTCCGCTAATCGTAACGACATTACCCGGTTTGCCCATCACCGGACCTACATGTCCGATCGTTGGTGTTGTCTCGCTCGTTGTATATTGCCATACCGCTGTTGCACCAGCTGCCAGTGTGAAGGAAGAGACGTTGCCATTGGTGGAAGTGATGTTATTACCGTTCAGTGCACCGCCCAATACATCGGTGTAGTTGCCTGTTGGCAGTGAAGTGCTTAGATTCGCAATGCTTGCTGGTGTGGAGAGATTACGGTTCACCGCAACAACAGCTACACTTTTGCCAAATTTGCGCTCATAGACGTACACATCATTATTGATCCAGCGCTGCTGAGTGGAGCCATAGGCGATTGCTGGATTGGATTTGCGCAGAGGGGCCAGCTTGCTGATCACGTTGAAGGCAGTGGTTGTTTTGGAGAAGGAAGGCATTTTGGCCCGATTATCAGGGTCCCCGTTACCCGTCAGATACTGCTCGGTACCATAATAGATGGCAGGTACGCCGCGTGAAGTCAGCGTGAAGGCCAGCGCTTGTTCCAGACGACGATTGTTCACGGCACTTGTTTTGAACCGATCCATATCATGGTTGTCGATGAACGTAACTTGATCATTCACCTGATTGTAATCTGCCGCTGTGCCTGTAATCATCGAATCCAGAGCATACATATTGGAAGTGTTATCCCGGAAGACATCACGTACGGCAGAGTTAAAGCGGAAATCAAGCAGGCTCATCCCGGATTCGTTGGCAAATTCTGTGTTATCCGCATCGGATGCAGCAGATCCCAGGAACCATTCACCAAAGGTGAATACAGGTTTATGTGCATAGATGGAGGACATCCAACTCTTTTGCCAGCCGAGAGGCATATGTTTCACCGCATCTACACGAATGCCGTCCACGCCCATATCAAGCCAGAGCTTGATTGCATCTTTGAAATATTGGTCAATGGTATTGTTGTTGTGATTCAGGTCAGCGAGGTCGTAGAGGTTTTTGTAGATTCCATTCTCCAGGGAGGAAAAGTCGGAGCCGCCGTTGTGATGGAAATATCCATTCGTATCATTCGTGTATCCGCCAACAAGATTACCGTTATCATATAACTTGCCATTCTCAGCAAAGGACGTATCGGTTTCCATGGCAGGAGACGTGTGGTTTGGTGCAAAGTCAATTACGATCTTGATGCCTTTGGCATGAGCAGTCGTAATCAGATTTTGAAAGTCAGCCATTGTTCCGAAATACGGATTGGTCTTCTTGAAATCACGTGCCCAGTAGCCATGATACGCTGTGTTAATCACGCCGCCGTAGTTGATGGTAGCGAAGATATTTTCAACCGGTTGGGAGATCCACAATGCCGTTACGCCCAGATCGCTAAAATAGTTATCGTTGATTTTGTTAATCAAACCCTGCCAGTCGCCGCCACAATACAGCTTCAGGTTACTACAAGTGGCATCGTAGGCAGCTCCGGTAGGATTGTTGGAAGGATTGCCGTCCAGGAAGCGGTCCGTAAAGATCTGATAGATGACGTCTGTACTAAAGTTCTGCTTGTTGGTAACCGCGGTATCCGCATCGGCATAGATCGCGGAAGCAGGCAGATAGGGAAGTGCGCCTCCTGCAAGTAAACTGAGTGTCAGTGTTGTGCTGAGGAGTACGCGTTTGGCCATTTGAAACATAGTAATCCACCCTTCTCGTGAATGTAGTAGTTTAGATAAACAACCAACCTGGCTCTTGAATAACAGCGCTTTCAATACAACGGAGTGTTACACAGTGGATTGGAGACTTCCCTCCTTTTGACACGCCAACAACCCCGGTATCTCCTTCAGGAGTTACCGGGGTTGTCCTAAACCGCTCTGGTTTAAAAGCATGGCCCTCGAGTTATGATCACAACGTTATCGTAAGAAATATTGGATCTTATGTCAATAACTTTTTTGAGAGCATTTATTTTCTATTTTTATGTTTACAAAAGCATGTCCGGGGATTTAAACTATTCGCAGATTCACAATATAAGGGCTATGTATCCCGGAACACTTACGTGTGTTTTGGGACAACCCCGTCTCTTCTGAGGCGGGGTTATTTGTATTATGCAGTCGAATCGGGAGAAGAGAGGCGGTTGATGATCGTTGAGTACCCATTCTGTCATCGAATGTTTGGAAGGCATTCAGGCGTCGCGGCTGGGCAATATCCGCAACATTTATGTGTACCTCCCGCCCGGTTACCATGAGCAGACAGCTCGGCATTATCCGGTTTTGTACGTTCATGCGGGGCAGCGGGCTTTTGGTCCATCTGGGCCAGGCAATGAAACATGGAATATGGACCAGGCAGCAGACGGTCTTATTTCCTCCGGGCAGATTGAATCACTGATTATTGTCGGCATTACGCATGTCCGTCCAGTCACGCACAACGAATTCTACCACTTCATTGCTCCTGAGAGAGAGGCCGTGAGTGTGGGGTGCTCAGGCATTGCCTATGAACATTTCATCATTCATGAGCTCAAGCCGCTCATTGATCATCGTTACCGTACGCTGCCGGACAAGTCGAATACCGGACTGTTGGGTTCATCTGCCGCGGCGCTTTGTACATTGCACATGGGGATGCGAAATCCGGATGTTTTCGGAAAACTGATCATGATGTCACCATTCTATGTGGATGTGCAGCTGGACGAAACGTCGGATAGCGGACTGTTGGAAGAAAACATGTACCGTCTGCCAGAGGAAGTACCTGCCGTTCGAATGTGGATGGATATTGGAGATACGGAAGGTCTGTTTCTGCCTTCCCAGGTCAGAAGGGTAGCTCATCAATTACTTGAACGCGGAGTCAGACCGGGTGAAGAATTGGCATTTCTGGAACAGCAGGGTGCCTGTCATCAGGAAGGTGACTGGGGAGCACGCGTTCATCTCCCGTTAATATACATGTTCGGCCACGTGGGTAAGCCCTCTTCGCTCAAGCTGCTTGGAAGGGATGTCATCGGACTACAGGGTGGAATGACCGTGTGTATCAATGCACAGATTCACTACGAGAGTGGGTTGGTTCAGAGTCTGCTGCATGGGAATTATACTTCGAGTGACCCGAATATACTTCAGGTGCATGCGAGTGGAGAGTTAATTCCGGTCGGTATTGGAAGTGCATCCATCACGCTGACTGCGGGGGAACTGTCTACTACACGCATCTATACGGTCATTCCCGAATTGTCTACGCACGTAGAGGTGTGCATCCGTGCAGAAGTAGCCCCCGATGAAGATTCGGAGGAAACGATATATGGTGGCATGGGCATGAAGCTGGTTCGTTCTGGTAAAGGTCGATATGAAGGTAGTTACCGAGTCCCGCGAGATAGTGGTTTCTCCTTCCGATTTACTCGCGGTTTCCGTCGTTTCGAGACCGATGTGGATGGCAAACCTATTGCCAATCGGGTATTTCGAGCAACAGATGATATGTCTGTGCATTACCAAATCCAATCCTGGGGCAGTACGTCAGCCAAAACGGGAACAGGAGGCCCAAAATGAACATTCCTTCATTCGCTCCAGTGCTGGACATTCCCTATTATTATCCCTGCAATTTCCCTCTGATTCATGAAGTGCTCCATCGACAAGGGTCCATCACAAGTCTTGCACTGCTGGCGGCAAGTCGGTTGTACAGCCTTCCTTCGTGTGGGGATAACGGACTGGTGAAGCCTTATTTTCACAAACTGGATTATGTAGAGCCGATCTGGGAGATGTATGGACAGCGGGAGCTGGGAAGCTTCGAAGAGGGGAAGACGCTGATCCGGCAGTATATCGGCGAAGGTGAGCTTTTTCTGGCTACAGGAACCAGTTATCACCTGCCTTATTGTGAGGATTATCAGAATCCCGAGTACATTCGCAAACACGTGAAGCAAGGCTCCCGACTGCATCTGGTAGACCATTGGATTGCCGTGTATGGTATGGAAGATGAGCATGTCCACGTCTATGATCCCGTGCCCTCCAAGTATTATGGAAAGGTTGCTCAAAGGGCCTTTCATGACTTCTGGAAAGGTAACCAAAGCATACCCGAGCTTGCTCAGGCCAAGCGCAAAGAAGAACTTCGAACGTATGGCACCATGGACATTCGGGCGACTGTGAAACTGGACTCAGCGGGTTATCGCGAGATGTTGACCCAGGCGCTGACAACACAGATTGAAGAATTTCTGACAGGCAGGACGATTACACAAGGAGAGCGCAATTATTATTTTGGACATGCGGTATCGCTGCAACTGTTACATGCACTGCATGAGGCGAGTGAAGGGGAGCAGGACAATGAAATGCTGATATCCGGTCTGCTGTTTGATATGCGGTGGAGCCGATATTTTCTAAATGATTTGCTTCAAGAGTCAGCCTTGTGGCTAGGTTCTCCCCTTGATCGATATGCAAGAGAATTTAGCGAAATTATCGTACGTTGGGAGAAGGCCTACAATATGCTTCAGGTCAGTCGAATAAAACAGCGTGAGCAGTGGAAAGTACAGCTAACAGGTGTAATTAAAATGTTGGTCACCGATGAATGGCACTGGTATGAGTCACTTCGACAGTCCATACCTCAGGCAGATTGTTTCCCACGTCAGGCTGTGTCGATGATTGGACAAGAACACAGGGAGGATTTGCTCCGTATCGTATTGGATAGTTGTCGGGAGTTAAACGCGTACCATAATACAACGATTCCACTTGGTGAGGGTGGTAACACTCCACTGTATGGACGAAGTGGGCAACTGGATTCGCTGGAACTCGTGTCATTGCTTGCAGTGGTAGAGCAGGGAATCGAAGATCGATGGGGGACGGGGATGGGAGCCGCACTGGCGGAGATGGCTGCTGCTTCCATGCCGGAAAGCCCATATCAGACCGTGGGTTCACTTGTGGATTATCTCGCACAGCAATGGGCACCTGACCGTGAGGAGGATGCAAGATGATGAACCAATTCTTACTTGAACGATTCGCGGAACAGGGACAGCATCCTGCGCTGATCTGGAAAGATCAGGAGTACAGCTATCGGTGGCTGCTGGAACAGGTTGGCATCATGAGTAAGTGGATTACAGCAGAAGGGCTGACTGGGCAACTTGTAACGCTGGAGGAAGACTATTCCCCCTATGCAGCGGCAGCATTGGTTGCTTTGCTCGGACAAGGGTGTATCGTGCTTCCCATGGATCGGTACCTGGTTGAAGCCAAACGACAGGAATATATCCAGCTGGCACAGGTGAAGTGGCGTTTGGGCATTGAGGATGGCCAGTTGTGCATTCGGCAAACGGGTGAATTATCTGGAGAGGTTCCTGTATTGTTATCCTCGCTGGCACAGGATGGCGTAGGGGGATTGGTACTCTTTTCATCCGGATCAACCGGAGTGAGTAAAGCGACTGTGCATCGTGCAGATCGGCTGTTACATGGTTTTCGGCGGCAAGTTCGGCCTTTGCGAACGATTCCATTCATGATGTTTGATCATATCGGTGGTGTAAATACCATGCTGCAATCCCTGTCCAGTGGGGGCTGTCTGTGTATCATTGCGGATCGATCTCCCGAAGAAGTGTGCCGAACGATTGAGAAGTTTCGTGTGCAGGCTCTTCCGGTCTCTCCAACATTCATGAATCTGTTGCTGCTGGGTAGAAATGATGAGGGGTATGATCTATCCAGTCTCGAAGTTGTGTCATACGGATCGGAAGTGATGCCTGAATCCGTACTGGCAGCCTGGAACCGGAGATTTCCACAACTAAGGACGATACAGGCCTATGGCATGTCTGAACTTGGCATTCTGCCAACCCGCTCCAAAGAACAAGGCTCGCTGTTGTTTTCCATTCAAGACGAAGGGGTCAAGTACCGGGTGGTGGAAGGAGAATTGCAGATTCATACGGAAACCGCGATGATTGGATATCTGAATGCTCCATCACCCTTTACAGAGGATGGGTGGCTGCGAACAGGTGATGAAGCTGTGCTGGAAGAGGGGTATATTCGAATTCTGGGACGTCGTTCCGAGATCATTAACGTAGGGGGACGGAAAGTGTATCCTGCCGAGGTCGAGGGTGTTCTGGAAGAGATGGAATGTATTGAAGCGGCCGTAGTTTCGGGAGATCACAGCGGTATCACCGGTCAGAGGGTGAAGGTGACGATCCGGCTGGCTACAGAATGTACTCTCACCGATCTGCGGCGATCCATCTGGGAATATTGTCGGGACAAGCTGCCTTCATACAAGATTCCGCAGAAAATCGTAATTACACAGGAAGCTCTTGTAAGTTCAAGAATGAAGAAAATACGAAAACCGATGACTTCGATATCCTTCGCCTCGGCTGGGAAATAGGTCGCTGCTTCGAAGAGTTTCACCTTGCTTGAATCGGTATCGCTAACGAACCTCAAACATCGTATTGAGGGAATAATCAAGAAAAGTAAAACCTAACGAATCTCAGTAACGTTATTGCGTCAAAAATACGGCTTCTGCTTGCGAAAATCGACTTATTGGACGCAATAAGGTCTCTCTGAGTCGTTAGGCATTTAGCCCGCGTATAATGAAGCAAATAACGTGTGCTGGGTTCGTTAGGATATGACGTATAAGATGCAGGAGAGGCTGTTCCCCGGTCGTCAATATGACCTGGAGGACAGCCTCTTTGATTTTTTTACCTTGTTAGCCGTATTCCTATCAGGCTTTCGCGGGTTGTTTGGCCTCCATTTGCAGTAAGGAGAATCCGTATGCTTCCAAATCGAGGGTCAGTTTATTTTGCCGAGCTTCCACGGTGTTTGATGTGAACAGATTTCGCCAGACGTTACGATCTGCCAAAGGGAGTTCAAGGGTACACGTCTCATCACCCGCATTCAGCACAAGAAGCATGCGCTCTCCCGTATGCGAATCCAATCGTTCAATAGCAAGACAAGGGTCTCCGGCTTTTGCATATACAATCTTCAGTTCCGTGCTGCGCAGGGCAGGGTGCTGTTTGCGAAGGGCAATCGTACGGGTGAAGAATTCCAGAAGTTCGCGATTCTGCTTGGTCTCATCCCACTCCATACACTTGCGGCAACCCGGATCATATCCTCCATCAAGTCCCACTTCGTCTCCATAATAGATACATGGCACACCTGGATACGTAAGTAGTAACGTAACGGCAAGTTTCATCTTGCGCTCATCTCCATCACACAAGGACAGCAGTCTGGGTGTATCATGACTTCCGAGCAGATTGAAGGCGGCTTCCGTTACAGGCTGTGAATAGGCTGCAAGCAGTTTGCCAATCTCATTGGCAAATCCAAGTCCATCGAGCTTGCCATGCACCGTATAGTCCAATACCGAATTGGTAAACGGATAATTCATCACGGCATCGAACTGGTCTCCCTGAAGCCACATGAGCGAATCATGCCAGATCTCACCAAGCAAATAGGCGTCAGGTTTGATGGCTTTTACCGTCTGACGGAATTCGCGCCAGAACTGATGATCCACCTCGTTGGCTACATCGAGCCTCCAGCCGTCAATGTCCATCTCTTCAATCCAGAAACGTCCTACCTCCAGCAGATATGCCTTCACCTCAGGGTGTTCTGTATTTAGCTTCGGCATAAGCGGTTCAAAGGCAAAAGTGTCATAAGTCGGTATGCCATCCTCCACACGTGGCGGCCAGTCTTTGATATAGAACCAGTCTGCGTAGGGAGAAGTGGCTCCATTCTTCATGACATCGACAAAAGGAGGGAACTCTCTGCCGGAATGATTGAATACCGCATCCAGAACGACACGTATGCCGCGCTGATGACAGGCGTCCACGAACGCCTTGAACTGTTCATTGGTTCCGAAGTGAGGATCAACTTTCATGTAATCGCCTGTATTGTATTTGTGATTCGTCGTGGCCTCGAACAGCGGACAGAAGTAGATGGCATTGATGCCAAGCTGACTTATATGATCCAGATGGTCCAGCACACCTTGGAGATCACCGCCGAAGAAGTTCACCGGTGTAGGTTCTCCTCCCCAGGGTTCTGCATTTTTGGGGCTGATGGATGGATCGCCATTGGCATAACGTTCAGGGAAAATCTGATAAAACACAGCGTCCTTAACCCAGGCAGGCGGTTCAAAAATGTCGACTGGATTCATAAATGGAAAATCAAAGAATTCAAGTGGATGATCAGGCAGCGCCTGCTCGAATCCGCGTTCTGTCATCCAGACCGATTCCTCTCCCTGAATCAGTTGGAATCCATACCGCAATCTGCGATAGGGAGGTGAAGTCTCGGCTTCCCAATAATCGAACATTTCATCCCGGGCAAAGATGTGCATAGGGATATGTGTGATCGTCCGATCCCAGGCATATTTGTCACCGGTAATGGCAATCACCGCATCCAGATCCCCACGTTTGGACCGAAGTCGGAGGTGCATAGTCGAGCGGTCATAAGCATAAGACCAATTGAGTTTGGGGCGGTGGTAGATGGCTTCAAGAATCATGTAAATCACTCCTCGTCAGATGATGAAATTCAGATAAAAGCGGCCATTAAACGCAAAAAAGGCACAACCTCAATTGTTCACGAGGTTGTACCTTTCGGCAGCATAGCCTTTTGATTATAGTGCTATTATACGAACTAACTCAGCAAAAGAAAACACTTTTTTTCCTTAAATTTCAAAAATTCTTAAAAAGGATAAAACGATGATTCCATTCACACGTGAACGCCAGAATAGTGCAGTCTGACGTTATACATGTGTGGCTGTTTTACATTTGGTAGCCGAGTTTTTCGCCATAGGCTCTGATTTCAGCATGGTATTGTTGAATGCTTTTGATTCCTAATGCAATCTTGTCATTACCTTGTTTAAGCAGCTTGCTGTTTACTTTCGTTTTGGCAACAGACTTTTTGAACAATTGATATCCTTCAAGCTGAGCATAGCTGCCTTTGATCAGTTTGGCATGGATTTTTTTTAGTTCAGCGTTCTCCGGTTTGATCTGTTTCAGCATGGAGACATACTTGGTGTAGTTAGGGATAGCTGTATTGTTCAGTTTCAGATAGAAGGATTTGCGATTGGAAGATGTGATGTACGTGCTACCACCCACTGCATTCAACGCTTTCTTCTCGTATACGGCAGGATCAGTCAATGCATCCAGATAGTTGAGGAAATCTTCTTCTTCGACTGTAGGAATCGGTTCTTGTTCTGACGTGTCAACTTCTTCATAGTATTCGTCTTCCGAATATGTAGTGGTTGAGTCATCTGCAGCAGCGGCATAGGACCCTGCAGGTGCGAACACCCCGCCGAGCAATACAAAACTCATAATAAATGATAAAATCCAAGATTTTTTCACGTTAAAAATTCCCCTATCTATAGATGTGATTTTATTCCAATGGATAATCTAACATAGTACGACAAGAAATTACAGGAATTGTTTTACAGTTGATTCATCAGTTAAACGTATATGAATGAATAATGATTCACTATCCAAAAGGACATGTATTAGATGAAGCTACAAGTAAGAAGAGAAATGTGCATGTTAAGTTATAGAGAAAAAATTACATATATGGTTTATGTGGAGGCGTATTGTATTCATATATATTGTATTGGTTGGGTTCATATATCTTTATTTAATGTTGTTTTATGAAGTTATAGAGTTCGACAGGGAGTGAGAAGTTTTTCCAAATAAAATGCTTGTATAATGATTTCATCTCCATTACAATACAATTGATAATGAGATTCAATATCATTTAGATAAAAAAGGGGAGACGGATTTCATGTATAAAGTAAAGAAAAAGCTATACATTTATGCAGCGCTTATTCTGATGATTTCACTACTTGCTGGTTGTGCTTCGGGTGGAAGTGCCGAGACAACGAATACGTCCAGCCAAGCTGCAAGCAGCAATGAGAGCAATAAAGAAAGTGATACAACCGCCAGTGCGACTGAAGATCAGACCCGAGTGATCAAACATGCCATGGGCGAAACCACAATCAAGGGAACCCCGCAAAAGATCGTGACACTGTTCCAGGGTGCAAATGATGTCGTTGTTGCACTTGGCGTGAAACCGACAGGCGTGGTGGAATCATGGGTTCAGCAGCCGGTATATGAATATCTGAGAGAAGATCTGGACGGAGTTCCACAAGTAGGACAGGAATCGCAGCCCAATCTGGAAGAGATCAACAAATTGAAACCCGACTTGATTATTGCTACGAAGATCAGACATGAAGAAATCTATGAGCAACTGTCGCAGATCGCACCAACGGTAGTGACGGAGACGCTTTTTGACTGGAAAGAAACGGTGAAAACTGTTGGGGAAGCGATGAATATGGTTGAGCAATCGGATAAATTGTTGTCTGATTGGGATGGCCGTGTAGCTGATTTTAAAGAGAAAATGGGGGATCGTCTGCCGATTGAAGCAACCATCACGAACTTTAGAGCCGATCAGGTTCGTATTTTCTACATGGGATACGCAGGTAAGATTCTGAAAGAACTTGGGTTCACGAGACCTGCGGGACATGACGCAGACACATGGGGAGTTGAATTGACTTCCAAAGAAAACATTCCGGATATGAATGCAGACATGATCTTTAACTTCAACTCAGGTACAGAAACCGATGCCATTCAGAAAAATTATGATGATTGGACCAGCAGTCCACTGTGGAAAAACCTTGATGCAGTCAAAAACAACCAATTGGTTCAGGTCGATGAAGTGGCCTGGAACATGGCAGGTGGATACACATCGGCCAACATGATGCTGGACGATCTATATAAGCAGTTCAACCTGAACTAACTAACAGGAGCAGGACCTGCCATGCACCAGGACATTCGTTAACGAAGTGTATGGGCAGGCAGGTCTTTTGTCATTTTACAGATGAAAGAGTGAGAATATGTTTCCCCTTTTTACAAAGGCAAGCTCCAAGATCTATGGACTGGTTGGTTTATGCATATTACTTCTACTAGCTTGCCTAGCCAGTATGATTCTGGGACGTACGCATATCACGTTTCAGATGGCATGGGAAGCACTGCAATTCTATGACGAGAGTTCTGTGCAACATGTGGTTCTGCTGACGGAACGATTGCCACGTACGGTTATTGCTGCTGTTGTGGGAGCAAGTTTGGCTGTGGCAGGCGGACTGATGCAGGCATTGACACGTAACCCGCTGGCATCACCAAGTGTGTTCGGGATCAATGCGGGTGCAATCTTTTTTATTGTCATTGCCATCGTGGTATTGTCCGTATCTTCGCTCACCACCATGATGTGGTTTGGTTTTGCTGGAGCTGCGGTTGCCGCGGCGATTGTATATGGGCTAGGTTCCCTCGGTCGTGATGGCCTGACACCGATCAAAATTGTACTGGCGGGTACGGCTATCTCAGCATTGTTTGCCTCGTTCACACAGGCCATTCTGGTGCTGGATGGAACCGGATTGCAGGATGTATTGTTCTGGCTTGCCGGATCAGTAAGTGGTCGGACGTTGGATATGTTATATCCTGTTCTGCCGTACATGACAGCCGCAGCCATTGTCTCTCTGTTCATGGGCAAAGCCATCAATCTGCTCTTGACCGGTGATGATATCGCCAAAGGCATGGGACAGAATGTAATTCTGGTTAAGGTGCTCATGGGAATTGTTACGGTATTGCTGGCGGGTGGTTCGGTTGCCGTAGCCGGTTCAATCGGTCTCGTTGGTCTGGTTGTCCCGCATATCATGCGTGCACTGGTGGGCAATGATTACCGCTGGCTCGTTCCATACTCTATTGTAGGGGGAGCGATTCTGCTGTTGTCTGCGGATGTGGTTGCAAGGCTGGTGATTATGCCGCAGGAAGTTCCACTTGGTGTCATGACTGCACTGATTGGCGGACCCTTCTTCGTGTACATTGCCCGCAAGGGGGTGACGAAGATATGAGGAAGCTGTTAACTTTCCGCAACAAAAAAGACACCATCTCGGTGCAAATGGAACGAAAATCTTTGGTTGTCATCGGCATATGTATACTCCTGTTCCTGGTGGCAGGGGTTGTTGGTACCAGTGTGGGCAGTGACTTTATCTCTCCGCTGGATGTGCTTCGAACGATATTCGGTCTGAATGAAGGGGAGCATGACTTCGTCGTGCTGACCTTAAGACTGCCACGGGTGTTATTATCTCTGCTCGTAGGAGCAGCCCTTGGTATGTCAGGCGCACTTCTGCAAGGCATTATCCGTAATCCGCTGGCCTCACCGGATGTCATCGGCATCACAGGCGGCGCGGCCGTTGCAGCTGTAGGTTTTGTTACGTTGCTGGGTGGAGCGGTAAGTATCAAGTTGTTGCCATTGTTCGCCATCGCTGGCGCAATTGTGACGGCTTTGATTATCTACGTGCTTGCCTGGAAAAAGGGAGTCAGTCCGATCCGTCTGGTGCTGATCGGGATTGGAGTATCGGCCATTACCGGGGCCGGGACGACCTTTATGCTGATCCTGAGTCCGTTCTACACGGCAGGTCAAGCCTATATCTGGCTGACAGGAAGTGTATACGGAGCATCGTGGACCGATGTCCAAACGATTTTACCGGTTATCGTGATCGTTGTACCGCTGGCGATCTGGTTCGCCCGCAGCCTGAATGCACAGGAGTTCGGAGATGATCTGGCTACGGGATTGGGTGTTACCGTTCAACGGCATCGTTCGGCGTTGTTGTTATGTAGTGTATTGCTGGCGGGAATTGCCGTTGCAGTAGCCGGAACCATTGGGTTTGTTGGCCTGATCGCTCCACATATTGCACGGAAGCTGGTTGGACGGATGTTTGGCAGTATGCTGATTGTGTCTGGACTGGTGGGTGCTCTGCTTGTATTTGCGGCAGATCTGATTGCCCGCACAGCTTTTCTACCGTTAGATGTTCCCGCAGGGGTATTCACTGCAGGCGTAGGCGCACCATTTTTCCTGTATTTGTTGTTCAAGAATCGAAATCAGTTTTGAGGAGGAGCGAGCTGTGAGTATTCTGGAAGCCAAGGAGCTTACGATCTCCTATGGAGCAGATCCCATTATTGAAAATTTGAACCTGACCATTCCCAAGGGACAGATTACCGTCCTGATTGGCAGCAACGGCTGTGGTAAATCTACGCTGCTGCGTACGATGGCCCGGTTGCTGAAATCCAGCTCCGGTTCGGTGCTGCTGGATGGTGAAGAGATTGCAAAGCTGCCGACCAAGGAAATTTCAAGACGCATGTCCATCCTGCCACAGGGTCCGACCGCTCCGGAGGGCCTGACGGTGAACCAACTGGTTAAGCAAGGACGTTATCCACATCAAACATGGCTGAAGCAATGGTCACGAGAGGATGAGCGCATGGTCAAGCTGGCACTGGAATCCACACATCTGACTGAACTCGCGGATCGGCCTGTGGATGCACTGTCCGGTGGACAGCGTCAGCGTGCCTGGATTGCAATGACACTTGCGCAGGGCACCGAAACGCTACTGCTGGATGAACCTACAACCTATCTGGATATGACACATCAGATTGATATCCTTGATCTGCTATTTGAGTTGAACGAACGGGAAGGACGCACGATTGTCATGGTACTTCATGATCTGAATCTGGCATGTCGTTATGCGCATCACATTGTGGCTGTTCACAACAAGTCGATCTACGCGGAAGGTAAACCAGAGGATATCGTTACACAGGACATGGTCCGTAAAGTCTTCCAGATGGAGTGTGAGATTGCAGTTGATCCGTTGTTCGGTACACCAACCTGCATCCCGCATGGAAGAGGGAGGAAGCTGAATGGGGAACAGCGTTACACTCAGCTGGCTTGAGGATCAAAAAGTCCGCTCTTGATTCGTTCAACAGTTATTCAAAACTCCACATCAACTCCATTGTATGATCATGCAGATGACAAATTAGGCAAGCCTTTGGTAAAACCATGTCCCAGGCTTGCCTGGTTTGTTGTGCCTGTTATTCGATCCTAAACCACATAAGGCGACTTAAACTCACATAAAATTAAATCTTATTTTTCCTTAAAAGTTTATTATTTACAATATAACTTGAATTGCCATAAAATAGATTTTATATGATATTGATAATCATTATCAATATCATATTACAATAAAAATTGATGAGAGTATGAGCAATATAAGTTTAATTCAAATTTCACACGTTAACGGAGGGGGCAGAAGAGATCTGAAGAAGCGGAGCTACAAGCTTTCTGCAAGAAAGCTGCTTCGTAAGCATAAGCTTCGCCTTTATCACCGGATTTCCCCTTTGTATAAGGGATTCAAAAAATCTGGGGATAACAGCGATCGGAAGATGGTTCTGACCGCGCAGTGGTTTCGTGTAAAAGCAGTTATTCAACTTATATAGGAGCGAGTACTTTCATTCGATCGAGGAGGATTTTCAGTGTTTCCGAAAGGGATTCATAATCTGCAAAACCGACTCATTATAAGCAAAGCGAGAGAAATGGGCATCACCTGTGAGCCACTTCTTGAGGGATGCGAAGATTTTCTGAAGCTGTCTGTAGGGGACAAGCAGATCATCATTAACAAAACCAGATCTCATCGTCTGCCGTTAATCGCTGGACTGCTCGCGAAGAACAAGCAGGCATGCAATATGTTGCTGCATGAGCAGGGGATGCCTGTACCATCGTTTATCGTGATCCCAGAGATGGGGAGCAATGCAGCAGCTTTTCTGAATAGATACCGCTCCATTGTGGTGAAACCGCTGGATGCGAGCAGCAGCATGGGCGTGACTCTGGATGTGCGTACCGAAGATGAACTGAAGGCAGCCATTCATCTTGCGAGTGTCCACGGCAGCAGCATCATGTTGCAGCAATATGTAACCGGAATCGATTACAGAGTGCTGATCATTAACGGTGAAGTGGCGGCTGTGAACCAGTATCGGCCTGTCTATGTCGAGGGAGACGGAACTTCAACCGTTCGGGCATTGATAGAGCAGTTGAATCAGGATCGAATCGAGATGACGCACATTGGCGAGTATGAAGCGTTCCCCGAGGTTAATGCAGAAGCGGAACGACTGCTGGAGGTATTACATGCACAAGGGACAACACTTGATGAAGTTCCTGCCGCGGGAAAAGAAATCGAGCTATACGATCTCCGCAATTCTGCCGCCGGAAAAATCAGTGAATTCTACAAGGATTGTACCGAAATTATTCATCCTGAAAATGCCCGAATGATCACTCAGGCGGCAAAGACTCTTCAGATCGATGTAGCAGGGGTCGATGTTCGTTGTTGTGATATCCGCAATCCAATCTCTAGAGAACAAGGGGGCATCCTGGAAGTGAACGCCTTGCCAGATATGACACACCACGTCTTTCCCCATGGTGGAACAACTCGTGATGTGGTTCGGTTATATCTGGAATACCTGTGTCAGGAGCAACTTGAATATAAGATGTACAGCTTATAACAACGGATAAAAGATGCAGAACAAGAAACACAGGCAGCAGGTTCAGCCTGAATCGATTATAAGGAGCGTTAGAGGGCTATGTCAGTAGAGGTGCAAGAGGTGCAGACGGAATATCTGAAGCTGCAAAATGAGAAGGAATCCAATGCAAGATCGTACCCCAGACATTTCCCGCTAGTCATTAGCAAGGCCCATGGGGTGAAGATTACCGATACGGAAGGCCGCGTATTCTACGACTGCCTGGCTGGTGCAGGAACATTGGCGCTGGGACATAACCATGACACGGTGATCAACGCCATTCGCGATGTGCTGGATCAGCAGATTCCGCTACATACACTGGATTTGGCAACACCGCTGAAGCTTTCATATATGCAAGAACTATTCTCCATTCTTCCGGAAGAGATGCGAGATAAAGCCAAGATTCAGTTCTGTGGTCCAACCGGGGCCGATGCGGTAGAAGCTGCCATTAAGCTGGTCAAACATGCTACAGGTGGTAAATCCATTCTTGCTTTTCAAGGTGGTTATCACGGTTCGACCCAAGCGACGATGTCGATGAGTGGCAACCTGAGCAAGAAACAACATCTGCAAAGCCTGCTACCGGATGTTCATTTCCTGCCGTTTCCTTATGAATACCGCTGCCCATTTGGTGTTGGTGAAGGCATGACGGCCCGGTTGAGCGCACAGTATATCGAGAACCTGCTCGATGATTGCGAGAGCGGTATTGCCGCACCGTGTGGGGTCATTGTGGAGACGGTACAGGGTGAAGGTGGAGCCATTCCGGCAGATATTGAATGGCTTAGGGAGCTGCGCCGAATCACGGCAGAGCGAAGCATTCCGCTTATCATCGACGAAGTGCAGACAGGCATCGGACGGACAGGGCGAATGTTTTCGTTCGAACATGCCGGGATTGTACCTGATGTAATCATCTGCTCCAAAGCAGTTGGCGGAAGTCTGCCCATGTCTGTCGTCATCTATAAGGAAGAGTTGGATCAATGGCAACCTGGTGCACACACAGGCACGTTCCGTGGCAATCAACTAGCCATGGCAGCGGGACTTGCGACACTTCGTTATATTCGGGAACAGGATGTTTTACACAACGTGCATCTACGCAGTGAGCAGTTCATGAATCAACTGAATGCAATGAAAGAGCGGTATGCAGAGATTGGTGATGTGCGAGGTAGAGGACTGATGATTGGCGTTGAGGTGGTTGATCCAATGGGACGCAAGGATCGTCTGGGTCATTATCTGCCTAATGGTGCGCTGGCTGAGTCTATTCAGCGTGAATGTTTCAAGAATGGATTAATTGTAGAACTGGGCGGGCGTCATTCAGCTGTTGTTCGTTTTCTGCCGCCGCTGAATATTACGGAACAAGAATCGGGTGCAATCCTTGCGATCTTTGAGAAATCGGTAGCTGAAGCGATTGCTTTAGCAACGGCTGCATGTTGAAGCTATCCCTGATGAAGAGGCATGCAGTATTACTCGCGATTCTGATCGGTGCCTTTTCGCTGGTGCTGACCAACAGTGCATTTAACCTGCTGCTGCCTTATTTTGTGCAATATTATCAGATCTCTACGACAGCAGGAGGATGGATCATCGCGCTGTACATGCTGGCTATGACGTTAACAATGCCGCTGGCTTCCCTGATTGTGGACCGACTAGGGCGTAAGCAGACGTATATGTTGGGCATCAGTATCTATGGACTGTTCTCGGTAGCAGGTGCGTTGTTTTATCACTCTATTGAAGTACTGTTGCTGGTTCGTTTCATGCATGGCGTTGCCGCGGGGCTGATGATTCCGTTATCCCTTGTGCTGTTGTTTGATGTATACGGCCCGGAGGTACGAGGGCGAATTACCGGAGCGTGGGGTTTGCTGCTTATGCTCGCTCCGGCTGCCGGACCAACACTGGGGGGCTTCATCATTCAGTATGGACGGCTTGAAATGTTGTTCTGGCTTAACGTGCCACTGGCTATATTCTCGTTGATCGGGTGCGGTCGAGTCATTCAGACCTATATCCCTGCCCGTAGGAAAAAATGGCATCCATCCAGTGTCATGCTGCTGATCAGTGCTGTAGGTGCTCTTAGTCTGGGGGTACAGTTGTACGCGAGTCCAGTTGTGGTGGTATGGGTACCTTGGCTGCTGATTGCACTGGGTGTGGGATTACTCATTCGTTTTATCCAGACAGAGAACGGTCGCAAGGAACCATTGATCCGATACCAGTTGCTGCGGCGTAATGCCGTCTTTCCGCTGACCGTGCTGATCTCGACGATTCAGGATTGTGTGATGTTTGGCGTGATCTTTGCATTGCCATTGTTGTTCCAGGATGTCTTCCACTTGTCACCAGCCATGTCCGGTGCGCTGTTCATTCCCTTATCCATCTGCACAAGTCTGTTCATGTGGATTGGCGGCAGCTTGCTGGACCGAGGTCGGTCCATACATTTTATCGCATGGGGCACGTTGCTGGTGTCGATATCCATTCTGTCGTTTGCGGTTCTACCCATGGGAGCATCGATCTGGATCATCGGTATGCTCATGGCGTGCCGGGGAATTGGCGTTGGTCTGTCAGGCATGAGTATCTCTGCTATTGGTTTACAGGCTTTACCGGAGGAAGACATGCATGAAGGCTCGGTGTTATCGACCACAATTGAGCGGCTCGCTTCTTCGTTTGCGGTGATGGGCTTGACCCTATATTACGATATGCGTTGGCAATGGCTTGCCGGGGCAGGAACGTCCATGGAGATGGCCAAATGGGGAGCGCTCAAAGAGATTTGTATCGGACTTGGCTGCGCCATACTGCTTACACTTCCCCTGGTCTTACTTATAACCCGAAAGAAGGTTGGCATCATTGTTCGAGATGGAAAACAAGCTCCGGTCTGAGGCTGAGCAGCAGGCCCATGAACATTCATGCAAACTGCTGATGAACTGTTACATCCGTGAGCTTGCACTAGAGAAGGAAAACGATATTCGGATCAATCCAAATACGCTGACGTACGCTGTTGCTTTTCAAGCCAGCGGGGTGACGGTGACAGGACGCTTGTCTTATTACTCTGCCATGGGGGAGCATGAATACCTCAGCATGGAATCTGGCAGGGAAGTGGTGCATTATCGTGACCTTGTTCGTTGGATCACATCTGAGCTAAGCGGGAATGGGAAACAGGGAGCGAGTTCGGACCAACATGGAATGAAGAAAAGTGTGATGGAAATGAAGCGTTCACTTGAGGTGGATATTGCACATCCAAAGGGCGAGAATACGAATCGTGTAGATGCGACGTATGCCAAAGATTTTGCACAAAAGGTAGATAACAGTGTCGGTAACCTTACGTTGTATATCGAACAAGCAGCCGGTCTCGACATCCACGATTATCGCACATCGGAACAGTCACTGTTGTATGGTCATCCGTTTCACCCTTTCCCGAAGAATTCCAAAGGCTTTAGCGAGCAGGATGTTCAGAACTACAGTCCGGAGTTACGGACATCGTTTCAACTCTGTTATATCGCCGTGAGGCAGGACGTCTACGTGCAGGAATGGGTGGATGATGAGGCGGTAATGGATTTGCATGATCTCCTGCGGAGCCATGTGGAGCCAATTTTAAAAGAAAAGAGTGGAATGTATGGGCTGCTGCCTGTCCATCCATGGCAATACGCATACATATCACGGTTGTCAGAGGTACAGCACTATATTCGAGATGAAAAATTAATCCTACTCGGTAGTGCGGGGCCTACCGTCTATCCAACCTCTTCGGTCCGTACAGTTTATGTTCCCGAATGGAACTGCAATATCAAGCTGTCACTGAATATGCAGATCACCAACATGATTCGCACTAACAGTGCTGAGCAGATGCGCAGAACACTGGATGCCTCCAAGTACGTCAGGCAGCATGACTGCTTCGGCGCCGAACCGAACACGTATATTGCGTATGAGACAGGTGTTGCGACTTGTGCTTTTGAAGATGAAGAGTTAACCAGTCTGTTTACGATAGCTTATCGGCCCATTGAGTTTGATGTCGAGAATACGTATGTCTTATCCAGTCTAGTAGAAGCACCGCTTCCCAGGATGCGGTCGAGACTGATGACGATGCTGGGTGGTGGACGTGACATAGCTGAGCGTTGGTTGGATCGTTATCTGAAATGTTCTCTGCTGCCGATTGTACGGGCGGCGGGAGAGAAAGGTATTCATTTTGAAGCTCATTTGCAGAATACCCTTGTGACCTTAAAGGATGGGTTGCCTGTTGATTTTATCGTCCGCGATCTGGAAGGGGTCAGTGTGGATGAGGAACTTATCCTTGAGCAGGATCGTGCTGCGTCCGATTTATTATTTTATTCGCGAGAGAAAGCCTGGGCGCGGACTTCTTACTATTTTATCGTCAATCATCTGGGTTCTCTAATTCATGCCATGGCGCGAGATGTGAACGTATCCGAGGAGCATTTCTGGAAACAGGTACGTGAGGTACTTGTAGATGAACTGGAACGAACGGGCAATGCATATGTGCAACATCTGCTGACAACGGATGCTTTTCTGGCCAAACAAAACTTGGTGAGTTGTCTAAGAGGGATCAGCCAGACCCCGGCCTACGTGCCGGTGAGCAATGTAATGAAACGAATGGGGAGTGAAGTACGTGGGAGTCGTGGGATACAGGGCTGAAGCAGGCGGCAGGACAGAAGCAGTCTACGTGGGTGTACAGGAACGGATCATGCGGCAGACGTTGGAGGCGATGTGGTTCGAAGGCATTCTGGACAGTCATGTAAGTGGGAGCGAATGGCGAACCGAGGGACTTACATCGTCAGGAAAACCTGTGGCGTACACATGTGAAGCCGAACGGAAGTTTTCATTTGGCCGGGTGAAGGTGAAGAAGGGTTCGATCCAAAGAGAAGGCGTACCTTGCACCGATCTGGATCTGTTTTTGGAAGAAATGGTGTTGAATGCTTTGAAAGGTGCAAATGTCACGGCTTTTATCCAGGAACTGCTCGAAACGATGGCAAAGGATAGTCAGTGCCGGGCGATATTACCTTCGAACATTCCGAGTGAGGATCGGCATTATGATGCGCTTGAAAGTCATATGACTGACGGTCATCTGTACCATCCGAGTTATAAGTCGAGGCTGGGATTTTCTCTGAAAGACAATCTGGCCTATGGCCCTGAATTTAACACGGAGGTTGCATTAGTCTGGGTTGCTGTGAAAAAAGAATTGGCTCAGACCGCTGTATCCGCAGGGTATAGCTCTGAAGAATTGGTAGGGCAACATCTGACCGTAGAGGATATGCAGCGATTTCAACAGATCCTGCAACAACAAGGTCGTGCGGACATGGGCGAAAACGTCAACGCATATGCGACGAGTGCAGATCAGCTTGAGAGCAGTGCCGAGGTTGGTGAAATAACAGCTGTTCATGATAGCTCAATAGGCTCTGGCGTAGGTAGCAAAGGCAGCAAGGTTGATGGAAAAATAAGTGCTGACGCTGGTGATCGCTATGTGTTCATACCAGTTCATCCATGGCAGTGGGAGCATCAGTTGGAATCGGTATTTGCCCGTCAACGGATGGATGGGGACATTGTGTATCTTGGTCCATCGTCTTCGCCCTATCGTGCACAGCAGTCGATCCGTTCACTCTCGAACCGGATAAATCCGGAAGCCCCTTACATCAAGCTGGCCCTCAGTATTACCAACACGTCGAGTACGCGCATTCTGGCACAGCATACAACCCAGAACGCACCGCTGATCAGCGATTGGCTGGAAGAACTCATTCGTGAGGATGAGCTGTTGCAACAGGTGCAGTTTGGCATTTTGAAAGAAATCATGGGACTGTCATTTCGTTATGAGCAGTTGCCTGCAACCCAATATGGACGGGCCTACGGTACACTCGGTGCCATCTGGCGGGAGAATGTTTCTGTTCACCTGAAGCAAGGTGAGACGGCATGGCCGCTGAATGCGTTGATGTTGGTGCAGCCCAATGGTGTTCCGTTTATCCAGGATGCTGTAGAACGACATGGTGTGGAAAAGTGGAGCGAGGCCCTTGTTCGCACAGTTACACTGCCGATTATTCATCTGCTCTATGCACACGGGATTGCGCTGGAATCTCATGCTCAGAATATTATTTTGGTACTGGAAGGCGATCTGCCGAAACGAATCATTATCAAGGATCTGCATGATGGTGTCCGCTACGTACCGGATCAACTGATGTACCCGGAAAGGGCACCGAAGCTGAACCCCGAGCCGGAAACCCATCGCAAGTTCAATCGGTATTCCTTCATCTATGCGGGAGATGTATCGGAAGTCCGTGACTATACGTATGATGCATTCTTTTTTATCTGTATGACGGATATTGCGCTGGCTTTGGAGAAGTTTGGGTTGTCGGAGGAAGCGTTCTGGCAACTGTGCGCAGGTGTGATTGTGGATTATCAGCGAGAGCACCCGGAGTACAAGGAGCGCTTCGCTGCATTTGACCTTTTTGCCGAAGATGCACTGATCGAAGAGATGACCAAGCGCCGTCTGTATGGGGATGGAGAGTTATATTTCCGCAAGGCGAGCAATCCGCTCAAGGTATCAAAGGATGCACTTGAATCAAAGAGAACACCCGAATTAAAGGGAATCGCCAAATGAGAATTAACACGCTGAAGGAAAAAATTGCACGTAAACAACCGGTTTATGGCCTTTTTGTATCGATCCCGCACCCGGTTATCATTGAGATGATCGGACATGCGGAGTATGACTTTGTCATTATTGATCTGGAACATGCCGCAACATCGATGGAATCGGTGGAAGAGTTGGTTCGTGCGGCGGAACTGGTGGGCCTAACCCCGCTGGTACGTATCTCGAAAGTGGAACGAGCAGAGATTCTGAAAGTGCTGGACTGTGGCGCCCAAGGCATCGTCATTCCGCATGTCGAGCAATTGGAGCAGGTGGAGGAAGCGGTTCGTCACGCCTACTATCATCCAGTTGGCATGCGGAGCTTGAACAGTGGTCGTCCCGGTGTGTTCGGGAAATATCCGCTCACGGGATACATTGGGGAAGCGAACGAACAAGTGATGGTTGTCCCCATGATCGAAAGTGTGGAGGGTGTGCGGCAAAGTGCACAGATTCTGTCTCACCCTCAGGTGAGTTTTGTATTGGAAGGGGCGGCGGATCTGTCGCAATCCCTCGGTGTGCCATGGCAGACGGAGCACCCGGATGTGAGACGTGCACTGGATGAATTACATGCTACTGCCCAGCAGTGCAAAGTACCTTATGCAACGGTCACCAGAGGTGTGGAGGATATGTCGCTTTGGGCTGAGCGGGGAGTACATATATACGTGCTTGGTGATGATCGGAATACGGCGTTTCGGGCCTATGCCCAAAAACGGAATGACTACAGGAATGCGGGTGGGCAGATATGAAACCTAGTGTATGGCATGCGATTGATGAACTGCAACGCGGGATGGAAGAACCGGTGTGTGCGTACGTTTACGACCTGGCTGGCATTCAGGAGCAAGTACGTCAGATGTTGGGCAGCATGCCTGGGAACACAGAATTGTTCTACGCCATTAAGGCGAATTCTGATCCGCGGATCATTGAGGCTTTGCTTCCATTGGTGAAGGGCTTTGAAGTGGCTTCGATTGGAGAGCTACTTAAGGTTAGAGCGGTAAGTCGCGAGGTTCCGATTCTGTTTGGAGGTCCGGGGAAAAAGGAGAGCGAACTGCGTCTGGCGATCGAGCATGGCGTGAGCTACATCCATGTGGAGAGTCTGTTGGAACTTCGGCGCATCATTGCGATTGCGAAAGAGAGGGCGATGGAGCAGGAGCAGGTGCAGGAGAGCAGGCAGAAGCAAGAATGGGAGCAGAACCCGGGACATGAGCCAAAACACAAGCAACAACAGGAGCAAGCGCAGGAAGTGCGCATACTGCTCCGAATCAACCTGCGAAGCAGTACGTTACCTCGGACGAAGATTGTTATGGGTGGTGGGCCGAGTCCTTTTGGAATCGATGAAGAGGCAGTGGAAGAAGCCATTGAACTCATTCGTGTGGAAGGCGCGGGTGTGGTTCGGTTAAGCGGGTTCCATTTCCATTCCTTGTCCAACAATATGGATGCCAGGCTGCATGCCGAGATGATCGAGCTGTATTTGCAAAAGGTGGAGCAGTGGCAGCAGCAGTATGATCTACCTATGGAAGTGGTGAATGCAGGAGGTGGATTCGGTGTCACGTATGATGGCAGTCCCGGATTCGACTGGCCATTATTCACTTCTCTGCTGGAGCAAAGTGAAGCCAGACAGCGCCTTGTTTCACGCGGAGGCCAGCTGTATTTTGAATCGGGTCGACTGCTGGTGGCAGACCACGGATATTACGCAGCAGAGGTTACGGATATCAAAACTTCTCATGATCAGTATTTTGCCGTGTTAAGGGGAGGTACGCACCACAATCGTCTGCCTGCTTCATGGGGGCATAACCATCCGTTTCAGATTATGGCGACAGATCGCTGGAAACACTCGTTTGCCCGACCAGAGGTAAGAGATCGTCGAGTTCATGTGGTAGGTGAGCTATGCACACCCAAGGATCGCCTGCATTCCGATGCGGAGGTAGCACTGCTGCGCGTGGGAGATATTATTTTGTTTGAAAAGTCTGGCGCTTATTGCTGGACCATCTCGCATCATGATTTTCTGGGGCATCCGCACCCGGCATTCCATTATCTAACGGAGGACAATGATCATGTCAACACTGATGAAGCGTACCAGTCTGCAAGCCGCTGAACGCCGGATTATGGCGGATCTAATGAACGCCTTCTTGTCGGAGCAATTGCTTCCATTAGAAGGTTATTCGTTCAATGATTTTGCTAAGGCCCCTGCACCGTTCCGTCGATTGTATAAGGAATATGACAGCGAAGAGCTTAATCAGAATGTAGCTTCTCGCTACAGATTACACACTCAAGGTGTACTGTGTCTGGTTGAAGAAGGGGTGAGACAGGGGATTCAGTGGGTCCAGGGTTCACCGATCTACGAGGAGAAAGCAGATGGAAGCTGGGTTCTCCTTGATTCTCCGGTAGAGGTTGGACGTGCCGTGTTACAGAAGGCTTTGTCGGATGAGGCCTATGCGCAGCCCGGAGTGGCGGAGTTTCTTGCTAGTCTGGACATTGCTGTGGAGCAGTATGCTCTGGGCTGGGAACAAGTCCAGTATCTGTCCACCAACGTCCCAGCTTCTGCTTACGAATGGTTTATCAAGGGGGAGCGCGTTGCGGCATTACGGGATCGTCCATTTCACCCATCGTCCAAAGCCAAAGTGGGATTCAATGCAGAGGATGTCACACGGTATGCAGCGGAATTCGGGAAGGCGATTTCGCTGCGCTGGGTGGCTATACGGTTGGATGCAGTGCAGCAAGGTTGCGAAGATGGGATGTCCATTTTGGACGTGTTAGACGATGTTCAGCGTGGAGTAGTGGAAGCCGAGTTTACCCGCAAAGGGATCACGTTGGACGAATATCTGCCGATGCCTGTTCATCCATGGCAATTGGAACATGTGATCCTGCCCCGTTTCACTGGAGAGGTCGAGGAAGGCAGCATTGTCGTATTGGATGTAGAAGGGGGCGACGTACAGGCCACATCCTCTCTGCGCTCGATGGCTCCGTCAACCGAATCTACCCTAATGTTCAAGCTACCGGTTAGTGTGCTGTCGCTGGGGGCAGCTCGCTATCTTCCGGTAGTGAAGCTGCTGAATGGTCTTGCTGGAGAACGTATGCTAAGGCAAGCTGTAGCTTGTGACGAGACGTTGAAGGACAAGGTGTATATGTGCGAAGAGCAGAACTGGTGGGGTTTCATGCCGGAATCCATGGGACTGTTCGATGATCATCCCCGCCACCTGGCTGCACAGATTCGTGTGTATCCCTCTGAGTTGTTGGATGATGATTATAAAGTAATTCCAATGGCCGCACTGGGTGTGAATCTGGAAGGGCATCATCTATTAACGGAGATTCTGGGGGATAACCTGAGTAGCAAGGATGTCCTCGAATTCTATACCAGCATAGCTACAACGTTCTATGATATCGTGATGCGTCTGTTCAAGGTGGGCGTTGTACCTGAGATTCACGGTCAGAACTGCTGTCTGGTGTTACGGGATAATCAGGTAAACGGTCTATTGTTCCGCGATCATGATTCGGTGCGTTTGCATCAGCCTTATCTGGACAAGCATGGCATTGCAGACCCTGCCTATCATATTCGCCCGGGCTACTCGAACAGCCTGTATAACGAGACGATCCAGAAGCTGATCTTCTATGTGCAGTCTTTGGGGACGCAGGTGAATCTGGCTGCGATCATGGAGGCACTGAGCGAGGTGTATCACATCCCGGAAACGAAGTTATGGGAGATCACGGAGCAGGCTTGGAAGGAAGCGCTACAACATGTGCAGCTTCCTGAATCTGATCGGGCCGCGCTCGCTCATGCGATATTCGAGAGCAAGGAGTGGCCCGTGAAGTTAGTTGTCCGTCCGCTGCTTGAAGCGGATGGGGTGCCTGGCGCGATGCCATCGGGCAAAGGCATAGGGTGGAACCCTTTTTACAAGGGATAGAAGTAGAGTAAGGTTGGTGTAGGAGTGTAGAGAGAAGAAGTGGCGTGCTAAAGGATTGATATAGAAGGTGACCCGTTAGACGGGTTGCCTTTTTGGTTTGTTGTTATTGAGTTCGAATGCCAGAAGGGAATAAAATGTTCATCATTATGGCTAAAAAATCTTGCGAAATGGAGGTATAGGGAAGAGACTGGTGGTATAATCGGGTTATGTGTTACAGTCATACTTGAATACTTCCGAAAAGGTTTTCGTAAAAAGCGATATTTAGTGTTGTAACCGTAATCATAATTTATTTCAAGAAAGTGAGAATCTACCATGAATCAGAAGAGGCTTTTTAATGATGGATGGCAATTTGCGAAAAGTAAGCTGGATGTTACGGAACCTGCGGGTCTGGTATATGAACCTGTGGAACTCCCCCATGATTGGCTGATATATAATACGCTTGAACTGTATGAAGACAGCATTGGATGGTACCGTAAGACGTTCCATTACACGAAGAATGAGCAGCAGCTTTTGCTCTGTTTTGATGGCGTGTACATGGATTCTTCGGTGTATGTGAACGGGCAGTTGGTTGGGGAGTGGAAGTATGGCTATTCTGCTTTTGAACATGAGATCACGGATGCACTGGTGGAAGGCGACAATGAGATTGTAGTCAAAGTGGTGCATCAGAGCCCGAACAGCAGATGGTATTCCGGAGCCGGAATCTATCGCCATGTGTGGCTGAAAACGAGAGACCGCAACCACATCGTGACGGATGGAACGTATGTATCGATTCAGCAACAGCCGAATGGCTGGCAGGTGGAAGTAGATACGGAGCTGAACCTGGAACAGAATCAGCAAGCAGAGCTGGTGCATACGATCCGGTATGAAGGTCAGGTGGTGGCATCGACGAAGGCGAATGTTACAGCTTCGGTGGGAGAGAATGCGGCAGCATCAGTAGATAGCCAACAGCTTATGGTTGTGAATCCTAACCTATGGAGCCCGGATGCACCGCATCTGTATGAACTGGTGACGGAGCTGCGATTGATCTCGGATGATCAGGAACATCGGACAGTTGAATCGGTCTCACAGCGCATTGGATTCCGGGATATCAAGCTGGATGCCAATGAAGGGTTCCACCTGAACGGAGTCAAGATGAAGCTGAACGGGGTGTGTGAACACCATGATCTCGGTGCGCTGGGAGCTGCTTTTAACCTGACGGCATTGCGTAGAAGATTTGTTTTGCTCAAAGAAATGGGTGTTAACGCCATCCGCACCGCGCATAATATGCCTGCCAAAGAGTTCATGGAACTTGCGGATGAGATGGGTATGCTGGTTGTGTCTGAAGCCTTCGATATGTGGGAACGTGCCAAAACGCCATACGATTATGCGAGATTTTTCCCAGAGTGGGTGCATACCGATGTGAAGAGTTGGGTGAAGCGCGACCGTAACCATGCCAGCCTGATCATGTGGAGTATCGGGAACGAAATCTATGATACCCATGCGGATGAGCGTGGACAGGAAGTAACCCGGATGCTGATGGATTATGTGCTGGAATTTGATCCAAAAGGCAATGCAGGCGTGACGATTGGTTCGAATTACATGCCTTGGGAAAATGCACAAAAATGTGCGGATATCGTGAAGCTGGCAGGTTACAACTACGCGGAAAAATACTACGACAAACATCATGAAGAACATCCAGATTGGATCATCTATGGTAGTGAGACGTCTTCGGTGGTGCAGAGCCGCGGCATTTATCACTTCCCGTTCGAACAGCCGATTCTGGCAGATGATGACGAGCAGTGCTCGGCTTTGGGTAACAGTACGACGAGTTGGGGCGCGAAGTCGGCAGAATACTGCATTTTGGCAGAGCGGGATACGCCGTATTCACTGGGTCAGTTTCTGTGGACTGGATTCGATTATATCGGAGAGCCGACACCATATCATACGAAGAATTCGTATTTTGGACAGCTGGATACAGCAACGTTCCCGAAAGACTCCTATTACATCTACCAAGCGGCTTGGACGGATTATAAGAAAAGTCCGATGGTTCACTTGTTCCCTTACTGGGATTTCAGCCCGGGTCAGATCATTGATGTACGCGTGTGCAGCAACGCGCCGAAGATTGAGCTGCAACTCAACGGCAAGACGATTGGCACGTACGATATCGATCATGCCAATGGAACACAACTATCCGGCTGGTGGAAAGTGCCTTATGAAGAGGGCGAGCTGAAAGCGATCGCTTACGATGAGAACGGTGAGATCATTGCAACTGATGTGCAAAGATCCTATACGGATGCGAAGAAGATTCGTCTGAAAGCGGATCGGGAGCAGCTGCAAGCCAGTGGCACAGACCTGATTTTTGTAGAAATTGATGTGGAAGATGAAGCTGGAAATCCCGTGCACAATGCGAATAACCGCGTGCAAGTTCAGGTGACCGGTGCAGGACGATTGCTGGGTCTGGATAACGGTGACAGCACGGACTACGATCCATATAAAGGTTTGAGCAGAAGACTGTTCAGCGGCAAACTGATGGCGATCATCGGAGCGACAAATGAACCTGGAACAGTACGGATTGAAGTTTCTTCTGAAGGGTTGGAAGGGGCTGTAGCTGAGTTTGAATCGCGTATTGTAGATGCGGAACTGGTTGATGAGAAACTAGCGAAAGCTGTCTTCATGAACAATGAAGAACGTCCGGTGCTAACGGGGAATGCTCAGGAGATTCCTTTGCGGAAAATTGAGATCATCAGTAAAGCAGGACAGTTGCTCGATCCGTCCAACCCGGAGCTGGTCGTAACCGCCAAGCTGTATCCGGAGAACACCTCCTATCGTGATATTGAGTGGGCCGTTGTGAATGATGCTGGAATCGAGTCCAACATTGCTAAAGTGGAAGCTGTTCAAGCAGAAGCAGGCGACAACGGTGAGCATCAACATGCGGTGAAGGTATCGGCTATAGGTGACGGAGAGTTCCGCCTTCGCGCAACCAGTACCAACGGTACGGATAAAACGAAACTCATCTCCCAGCTGGAGTTCAAGGCGGAAGGTCTCGGCACAGCGTACAAAGATCCATACGGTTTCATCACGGGCGGACTGTACGATTACACCAAAGGTGAGGTTGGTAACGGCAATGAGCGCGGGGTAGCGACAAGTCGGGATGGGGAGACGCATGTAGGCTTCCGCAATATTGACTTCGGGCCATACGGTTCCGATACGATTACCATTCCAATCTTTACGTTGTCTACGGAGGACTACTTCATTCAGATCTGGGAAGGTATGCCGGATGAAGAAGGAAGTACGATGATCGCAGATGTGGTGTATGACAAAGAGTCCATTTGGAATGTGTACCAGGAAGAGACATACCAATTGTCCAAACGTCTTAGCGGAATTACGTCGATCTGTTTTGTACTGAAGCAGAAGATTCATATTAAAGGCTTCTCCTTCGAACGTCAGAGTCGGGCCTTCGAGCAGAATGCGGCTGCATCCTGTGACCATCTCTACGGAGATACGTTTAAAATTGAGGGTGACCGTGTTGAAGGTATCGGGAACAACGTGTCGTTGGAGTTTGAAAACATGGACTTTACGGCAGAAGGCACGTCGAAGCTCGTGATCTACGGCCATTCACCGATTGATAAGAATACGATTCATATTCGCTTCGCAGGTGCGGACGGACAGAGCAACCAGCTGGTTGAGTTCACACAGTCGAGTGGATACGAAGAACGGGTGTTTGAGCTTGAACAGGTGAAAGGTGAACAGAAAGTAAGCTTTATCTTCCTGCCAGGCAGTCAGTTTGACTTCGGCTGGTTCCGATTCGAGAAGTAGAGTACAGATCAATCCCCTTCAAGTAAACGGTGTTCGTTCAGAACATGTGGTTACTTGAAGGGGATTTTTTAATAATGTGTAACGCTGATGCAAGAAAACGGAGCGCTCATGCCTTCTTCTATGGAGAAAAAATGTTGCAGAAGTTATTGTTCCATTTTACGTTGTAATGAAGAAATCCCCTCGGGTCCACGGTGTTGATCGCATGTCATCATGTGATCTTTTTTCACTGTAACCAGGAGGGGATATGGTAGGCCAACTGCTGTTGGTTTAGAGTTGAACTGCTGTTTTCTTACCTTCTTTACGTTTCTTAGCGTATTCTGCTGTAGCGGTAAACAAGACATCCGAGGATGAATTCAGGGACGTTTCAAATGAGTCTTGCAACACTCCGATGATGAAGCCAACCCCAACGACTTGCATCGCAATATCATTCGATATGCCGAACAAGCTGCATGCCATAGGAATAAGAAGAAGAGAGCCACCCGCCACACCCGAGGCGCCAGTAGCGGCAACAGCGGATAACACGCTGAGAATCAGCGCTGTTCCAAAATCCACTTGAATACCCATCGTATGAACAGCTGCAAGGGATAAGACCGATATGGTAACGGCTGCCCCCGCCATATTAATCGTAGCGCCCAACGGGATGGATACCGAATACGTATCCTTGTCCAAGCCTAACTTTTCACATAATCTCATATTGACTGGAATGTTCGCCGCAGAACTTCGTGTAAAGAATGCCGTAATCCCGCTTTCTCTTAAGCACTGAAAGACGAGGGGATATGGATTCTTACGAATGTTCAGATATACGATTAGTGGATTCACAACAAGCGCGGTGAACACCATACATCCAACAAGAACGGAAAGTAATTTTCCGTAACCCAACAAAGACGAAAGTCCGCTTGTTGTAATGGAGTCAAAAATAAGACCCATAATCCCGAACGGTGCAAACTGGATTACCCATTTCACAATCTTCGATACAGCTTCCGAGAATTGAGTAATCAGGTTTTTAGTGTTATCACTCGAGCTTTTGAGAGCAACACCTAGCAGCAAGGCCCAAGCCAGAATACCGATATAGTTAGCGTTCATCAGTGCACTTACCGGATTATCAACCAACTTCAATAACAAGCTCTTCAGGACCTCAACAATGCCATCAGGTGGGGTCAACTCTTGCACGCCCGATACCAAAGTCAATGTAACCGGAAATAAGAAACTTGCCACAACCGCGAGCAGCCCAGCCAGAAAGGTACTCATAACGTAAAGGACGATAATCCTTTTCATATTGGTTTGAACACCTTTTCGATGGTTGGATATAGCGGCCATCACCAAAAGTAACACTAAGATTGGAGCAACCGCCTTTAATGCTGAGACAAATAAGGAACCAAAAAGTGCAATTCCTGTTGCACCGGGCACGATCAGGGCCAAGACAATCCCCAAGACAATTCCTAGTAAAATTCGTTTAATAAGACTCATTCGGTTCCATTTCGTTAATGCCGTTCTCATCCATATTCCTCCGAGTTTCAATATAAAATCTTATCAAGCAACGCATCGTCGCTGTAATGGAGCATAGCGTTAGTTTATCACGGAATTTGTCTCTTGTGTGGTGTGGTAATATTTGTATTATAGATCATCCCATCCCCCGCTGTCCTTTTGCCTTCTCCATCGTGTATACCTTTGTTCATATGCTGATGTTTAGTCTCTATTATGTATTTTTCGCCTCAGAACAGTTCAGTTCCGCGGTAACTCAGGGGTACAGCGTTTTCTTGAATGGGAATATGCAGCGATTGGTGGAGATGGGGATGAGTTTGATCATGGCAGTAGCGTTGTTTGTAGTATTCCAAGGCTGGAGCTATTGGACGGCAAAAAGAAAGTTGAGCTCCGCTTCATAAGGGTATTCCGCTTCCCTCAAAATTAAACAATGAAGCCATGCTGGTAAGACAAAGGACAACTATAGCAGGACTCTTGTCTTTTTTATTGGGCTTTCCTCATAGTTATTCGCACACTCTCCGAATGTGCTAAGGACATAGTATAGGGCATATATACTGTGTGCCTTGGCCTAAGGAGATGACCATTTTGAAGTATCTGAACAAGAGGACAGCCACCCTCAACAAATTAAGGCCCAGTCGTTCTACGTTGAAATGTAGAAAAAAACACTTGGGAAAACGAAAGAAATGCCATATTATCCGTAGATCTTATCGGAGAAAGCGCTGCTCACTGAAGCGTCCATTAAGATCACAGAAAATGGCCCGTGACAAAAAAGTCATTGCATTACCGAGAGGGGGAGGCAGCAACCCGGTATGTTGTGAGCCTACTCCCCTGCTCGCTCCGTTGAGACAACATGAATTGGAGACTGTGAGCTTCCCTGGAACGAAAGGTGTGCCCGGTGCCCAAGGCCCCGCAGGCCCTCATGGCGGGCCGGGACAAGTGGGGCTTCCCGGAGCGCAGGGTCCCGCTGGTCCTCAAGGTGAACCGGGTCAAGCGGGGCTTCCTGGAGTGCAAGGTCTCGTTGGTCATCACGGCGGGCTGGGTCAACCGGGGCTTCCCGGAGCGCAAGGCCCCGCAGGACCTCAAGGTGAGCCGGGTCAACCCGGAGTTCCCGGGGCGCAAGGTCCGGCAGGTCCTCAGGGTGAGCCGGGTCAACCCGGAGTTCCCGGAGCGCAGGGTCCTGCAGGTCCTCAGGGTGAACCGGGTCAACCCGGAGTTCCCGGAGCGCAGGGTCCTGCAGGTCCTCAGGGTGAACCGGGTCAAGCGGGATTTCCTGGAGCGCAGGGTCCCGCAGGTCCTCAGGGTGAGCCGGGTCAACAAGGGCTTCCTGGAGCGCAAGGTCCTACAGGGCCTCAAGGTGAGCCAGGTCAACCGGGAGTTCCCGGAGTCCAAGGACCAACGGGTCCCCCAGGTGAGCAAGGTCCGCCGGGCACCGTGCCCGGAATTGAAATCATTCCTACGGCAAACCGTTACTTCTATTTTCCGGACACCGATCTGGATTTGTCGACCTCAGTTATAATTCCTGCCACAGAATTCACAAATGACGATGGCGACAGCATAACCGAATTTGCTGGGGTTGGACTTACTAGTTTCAACAATCTTTATATAAACGGGATTGTACAACCAGGAAACTCATACAGTGTAAGTGCGGAGAGGTTGTTTTTTTCGTCACAAAACGGTGTGATCTTTGCAGGGACACCTATCACTATCGAGATAATTATAATAACAGCCAATATTATAAATGGTTAAAATTGGATTTAGTTGCTGGTTCCTTTGCCTTCACTACTCCCAAACCTACCACATATACTATGTTAGGTAGGAGGTGAGAAACATGCCACTTGTGACACCATTTCAGAACAGTTTAAGATTTGTTGCAACCATTGGTGATGGGACCGGCACTGGAGCAACGTTTGCCATTGCTGCGACTGCCTTTACAAACGACGCTGGTGTAGCTGCAACCGCATTTCCAGGCACCTACAACTACTACAATCTTTATATTAATGGCCTTATGCAAACAGCAGATACATCCTCGGCTACGACGACTACAATTACAATTCCCGGTGGAGATGCATTAAATGATGGGACTCCAATTGTCGTACAATTTGTAGTGTCTTAAAGAAGATTTAATCCTACTGTATCGTTATCTTTTGCGACTTCTATCTGTGATAGAAGTCGTTCTTTTTGTACAAGATACCCAGTCGACTCAACGGCATTCATCCATGCATTAATGTGCAAAAATAGTTACCCAAGGATGTTGCCCAACGACCGGATAACCTCTGAGGAAATGATCCTTCCGTTTGATTCCAATCCTCCTTCTTACTTGTTAAAATTTAGGTACATAAACTAAGGTCAGGTTGGCGGGTGATAAGGAAATGCAGCGAATCGAGGTACATCCCGATCTATTGGAGGAAAAGGCCCGGTTGGTCCAACAGAAGAAACAGGAACTGGAGCGAATGGTCTGGGAACTGGAGAAATCCATCTATATGTTGCAATCCGATTGGTCGGGTGTGACAGGAGAGCGTTTCTTCTGGGATTTTATGCAGGTGAAAGAAGTGTTCCCGACTACACTCGGGCTGTTGGACGAAATCCAGAAAGAGTTTACGTTTATCGCCATGAACTTCAGAACAACGGACGGCTCAGGTGAGGTTGCGCTGTATATTCCAGAAGAACTAAAGCGAAATTTCGCTGTAGGGCTTCTCGATAAATCAGTAGGAGAAACATTAACAGGAATGGGCCAGACGGCAGAAGCTTTCTTCGAGAACCCGTTCAGTACATTAAGCAGTGTGGCATATGCCATGACAGTGGGCAAAGTTGTGGACGTTGGGCGTGGTATTCAGTTTGCATGGGACACCGCTTGGGGTACGGGAACGGCGAGGTCGGATATAGAGCAATTTGTAGAAGAGCAGAAGAAGCAGATTGATGAGAGTGGTGCAGGGTATTACGGTGGAGCGATGACGGGACAGGCCCTAGCGTATGTTTTGTTTGGCAGAGCTTTTCGTTCGAAGGACGACATTGGATCTGGGGGATCAGGGGGAGATAAGAAGGAGCCTCAAAAGGGAATTGACAGTCCCAGAGATCTAATAAAGCCAAGTGAATCACCTAATCCAGAGGCCTTACCAAGTGGAGCGAGAACAAAAATTCCAAATAATGCGGATAAGGCGACTAAACAGTCTTTAGAATTAGAAAATGATGCTGCTGATCAATTGGCGAGAAGTGGATATCGGATTGAACAGAACCCTAAAGTTTTAGATAGTGATGGAATTGATTCCAAAAGAGATCCCGATTTTAGAATTGAAGGGCGTATATTTGATTGTTATGCACCAACTGAAAATAAAGGTATTAGAGGTATTTGGAGTGAGGTTCAAGAAAAGGTTGTGATTAAACAACAAACCAAGAATGTGGTGATTAATTTAACAAAGTGGTCTGGAGATGATTCTGCGTTGCTTAAGCAATTTAAAGAATGGGAAATCCAAGGTTTAGAAGAAGTTATCGCAATCAAAAAGGACGGTAAGATCATATCAGTATTCCCTTAAAGTAGAGGAGACAAGTTTATGGAATATTCACTGAAGTTGAATGGAAAACAAGATCCTTTATGGTTGAAAAGATTAATTGAAAGTAAGAGTTTTGAAGTGAATTATATGAACCGACAACACAATGCATTGTTCATTCATGAGTTTGATCTAAGCGGTGGTTTGAAAATAACTGCTTATGATAATATTTTCCCGGCTGATCATCCAGCAGCTTCTTATGAAACTATGTTTCAAGAAGAGGATTTTATGTATCAACAAACCATATCTTTTGAATTGGAGAATAATCAACAATATGAATTATGGTATAAAACAATGTACGAAATTTCCTTTTATGTTATCGGATCACTCAAAGTAGATGGAGTATTCTATCACACATCTGGAGAAGAGATATTTTTCTATAAAAACGGAACGTATACGTTCAACGTAACATATCTTGAATTACTCCAAACGCATTACGGAGAACTTCTTGAAAATATTGAGTATTCAATTTTTAAGAAACCTCACAACTGAATTACAGATAAATAATGTATAAAGGCACTTCTACCAGACAAATGTAGAGGTGCTTCTTACTATAAAATCTTAGGAGAACAAATTGCCATGATTTTAAAGAAACGCTTCGTAATGATTGGATGCTGTATTGGCTTAGCATTATTACTTGTTCTAACCTATAGCTTTTATAAAGAAAAAAGAATGTATGAACAGTATCTAACGATGAATGTACGACAAGATATGGTTGATATGAAAAGTACAATTATAAATAATGATATTTTGTTTGATCGAATACTTGAGAATGAGCAAATAACAAACGAGATGGTTGAGGATGGAGAACAAGCCAGCCAGCTCTATTACAACTTTACAAATATGACGCAGATTATAGATAAGTATAACTTGATGAATCTAAATTTCAGTGAAGAAGCTAACTGGCTGGTAATACCCGGATCTTTATTCACAAACGATCTAGGTCAAGATGATGTAATGCCACCTACACTTCACCGCATGCGAATGACGTTCGAGAGACTGGACATAACCAGTTATCCTGTAACACCTGAACTTAAAGCCAGGATCGAGGAGTATCAGCAGTTAAACCAGCGATGGCTGAACATTGTTGGGGATTTTGAATCCAAGGAAACTAACGAGAAGGACTGGCCCCAAATCTTGAATGATTTGGAGCAAGGAACTCAAGCTTATTTTAGTGAAAAAAAGGTTGGCTTCGTAGATGATGACGTTTGGAGAGATGCTTTGAATCCAAGATACGAATGATAAACAAGAGTGCTCCTGCCATTCATAGGCAATAGAGAGTGCTCATTTTTTTATATACAAACAACTAATGAATTTTTTCCCATGCTGGACGATAATAGAGTAGAGACCATATTTACCAATACCAAGCATGTAATGAAGTCACGTACATATCCACAACCATCCTACACCCACACGAGGTACATCATGAAACAAGGTATATATGAACAGCTTATCAACACAATCACCAGACATGAGATTTCGGCGCTGGACCCGGATGTGTATAACATTGGGACCGAGAAGTTGGATGCAGAGGAAGCACGTAAACTGCTGTCCACGTATTTGGCGGCGGTGACCCGGCGAGCGCTTAAGATTGTGCGGGAGCAGACAGAAGATAAGACAGCAGTGTTGGCGCAGATTCGAACGTGTAATGAGATTATTGCTACTCTGAAAGGCACACTGGGGGAAGAAGAGTACAATGAATTGCAACTGGACGAGCAGGGGGAAGTGCTGACCCATGTGTATTCCAAGCTGAACAGCATTCGTGCGGTCCGGGATACCAAAATCGTTCGTCCAGATACGCCGATCTCCCAAAGCTCTTTGTTCACAGGTGCGAAGTCCGAACCGAGTATGTTACTGGAGCTGCAAAAGGAGATCGTGACAGCCGATCGGATCGACTGGTTGGTGTCATTTATCAAGTTCAGCGGGCTTCGCCTGTTGCTGGAACAGCTCCAGCAATTTACGGCGGGTGGCGGGAAGCTGCGGATCATCACAACTACATACATGGAAGTAACCGACCTGAAGGCCATCACTGAACTTAGCAAATTACCTAACACAGAGATCCAGATTTCGTATGATACCAAAGTGACTCGGCTGCACGCCAAAACGTACATTTTTCACCGTGATACTGGATTCACCACAGCCTATGTCGGCTCCTCTAACCTATCCAACCCGGCGCTGACCAGCGGTATGGAGTGGAACCTCAAGGTGACGGAGAAGGATTCACTCGATGTGCTGCGCAAGATTGAAGCGACCTTCGAGAGTTACTGGAATGACCGTGAATTCACGCGGTATGTAGCTGAAGATGAAAGCCATGAGGCACAGTTGAAGGCGGCTCTGAATCGTAAAAAAGATCAGTTCAACCACTTTCACCTCGACATCCAGCCATACGATTACCAAAAGGAAGTGCTGGAACAGCTGGACGCTGAGCGTACGCTGTATGGAAGAACCCGCAACCTGATCGTCGCCGCCACAGGTGTTGGCAAAACGGTCATCTCTGCCTTCGACTACAAACGATTCCGTGCAAGCCATGCGGGAGCCAAGCTTCTTTTTGTCGCCCATCGGGAAGAAATCTTGAAGCAAAGCCGGGACACGTTCCGGTATATCCTGAAGGATATGAACTTTGGCGAGCTGCATGTCGGGAATCACCGAGCAGAGGCGCTGGATCACCTGTTTGTTAGTATTCAGAGTTTTAACTCCATGAAGCTGACGGAGATCACCAGCCCAGACTATTACGATTACATCATTGTGGATGAATTCCACCATGCCGCTGCACCTTCGTACCAGAAGCTGTTGTCCCACTACGAACCGAAGATCTTGCTGGGACTCACAGCGACCCCGGAACGGATGGATGGCAAAGACATTACCGCCTACTTCGATCATACGATTGCCGCCGAGATCCGTCTAACCGATGCAATTGACCGGAAGTTACTGAGTCCTTTTCAATATTTTGGCGTCACCGATACTGTCGATCTATCTCAGGTGAAGTGGTCGCGTAAAGGCTACGACCTGAATGAACTAGAGAAGCTCTATACCCATAACAAAATCCGTGCCAACCAGATCATCCAAAGTCTGAACAAATACGTAACCGATCTGGACGATGTGAAGGGGCTTGGTTTCTGCGTAGGGGTGGATCATGCGATGTATATGGCCAAAATATTTAACGAAGCCGGCATTCCATCCACGGCCCTACATGGCGGGTCGAACGAACAGGAGCGTCATTCTGCGAAAGGACAGCTGGTAAACGGGGAACTGCGTATGATCTTTGTCGTGGATCTGTACAATGAGGGCGTGGATATCCCTGAGGTGAACACCATCCTGTTCCTGCGTCCTACCGAGAGTCTGACCGTATTCCTGCAACAGTTGGGACGTGGACTACGGATGGCGGAGGGCAAAGAGTGCCTGACCGTGCTCGACTTCATCGGGCAAGCGCATCAGGAGTACAGGTTCCAGGACAAGTTCCGCTCCCTGATCGGCGCCACCAAACATTCCATCTCGCACTATGTCGAGAACGGGTTCTCGAACCTGCCTCGCGGCACGTTCATTCAGTTGGAGAAACAGGCGAAAGATTACATCATGCGCAACCTCAAGCAAATGAGTCGTAATCGCAGAGCGTTGATCCAGCAGCTGCAAACGTTCCAGCAAGACACCGGACTGCCACTGACCTTGGCTCATTTTGTAGAGCATCACGGGATGTCACTGGTTGAATTGTATGGTGGACGTACGGGCAAAAGGTATTTCCGTGGCATGTTGGCCGAAGCTGGATTAACAGCACCCATTGAAGATGGACACGAGGAATATATCCGCAGACTGCCATCTGTGCTTACAATTAACTCCCGAAGCTGGCTAACGTTCCTGATCGACTATATTGAAAAAGGGAAAGAACCGACCAACGCTGATGAACAGCGCATGTTGATTATGTTCTATTACACTTTCCACCGGGCCGCGCCTGAGAAACTAGGGTTGAGCAGCATCGAAGAGGGTGTGCAACGTGTGCTGTCTTGTGAAGCATTCCGAGCAGAGCTTGTGGATATTTTCAAATATAATCGGGCTCATCTGCGATTTGTGGATAAAAGCAATTCGTTCCCGTACACTTGTCCACTGGATATCCACTGTATGTACTCCATCGACCAAGTGCTTGCCGCCTTCGGTTATTGGAATGCTCAGCAATCCCCCGCCTTCCGTGAAGGCGTGAAGTATTTTGCCGATGAACAGACCGATATCTTCTTCATTACACTGAACAAATCGGACAAAGATTTCTCACCATCCACATTGTATGAGGATTATGCGATTAACGAGCGTTTGTTCCACTGGCAGACACAGAGCCGAGTGTCAGAGCGTACGGCTACGGCGCAGCGTTATATTCAGCATCGCGAGACAGGCAATCGGATTGCCCTTTTCGTGCGGGAGTATAAGGAGGAGCATAGCTATACGTCTCCATTTGTTTTCTTGGGCGAAGCGGATTATGTAAGTCACGAGGGGAATAAGCCGATGAGCTTTGTATGGCGACTCCGGGAAGAGATGCCTGCGAAGATGGTAGCGGTGGCGAATAAGTGTATTGTTTGAATTAGTAGAGGGTAAAGCCTGCTGTAGGTAGCAGGTTTTTGTTTGAATTTTATTCATATGAAAGTTCTTGATTATTTGAAAAGAAAATGTCGAATTATCTGGAATAGGATATTCAGACTATTCATTCAAAAGTCATATTAAGAATCATTAATTCAGGGTCTTTTTCCTCATTTTTAATGATAACCGTTGCGAAGTAAACCTGGAATTAGTAATATTCATGTGTGTTATAAGAATGATGGCTCACTAGAAATAATTCGTCTAACAATTCATATTTACTCTTTATCAATACTATATGTCTTTATAAGATTGACAAGTTTAATGATTTGGAAGTTGAAGAGAGTAATTAAACGGCGAATTTCAAATGTGGGCTAAGATTCTCTTAAGCTGGCCAGCATACAAAATTAGAGAGTTTCTGTATTTTTTATTTTTCAGGAGGTTTATCCAATGAGAAAAAGTATAATGTTTTTGGCTGTGATTTTGCTTGTTACTCTGTTTCCTAAGTCAACATATGCTGCAACTGATGATCAATTTACAATAAAGAATGTATATGAATATAACAATGAAACGTATGATAAAATTAAACAGTATGATCATTTAAACGTGGAACTGTTGTCAGATAATAGCTTATCCATGGTTTTGGATACAGGAGAAGAAATTTTAAATGTGACTGATATTGCTTATGAAATGAACTATGATAACGAATCGAATACAACTTTAATTTCTGCTAGTGGGATGTTGCAAAATGGTAAATCTTTTGTATTGAAGTTAGGTTACGATCAGAAGGAGAACGCTAACGGAGACATTATTATTACATCCACTTCAGAGGGAAATGAATTTCCTGATGAGACCTTTATTCATTTCAATAATAATGAATGGATTTCTTTAAAGGAGATGCATGAAGGAATTCAGACTAATGAACAGCCAAGAGAAGTTCCTTCTGTGATCGGACCAATGGCTGCTGCTAATTTGCCTGTTGTTAAGTCGTCTAAATACGGTAAATATACGTTCTCGAACGTACAGTGGAATACAACGAATTTGATGTCAAATAACGATAATAACATGCAAATTAAATTCCAACCTTTGTTTTCTAATCTGGCAACTTGGAAAGCACCGAATGGGAGTACAGGTCAGCTCATTAAGAAACAATCCGACATCCATACGATTTTAACTCGTTATGAATCTTACGATGTTAATTCGACATATGCTATTGCATACACCAGACCTATTGTTAAGACGTCGAGTCAGCGCTCCATTCCAATTGCTATATCCTATGCAGGAATAGGAACTGAAATCCAGATCCCTATTGGTTCGAGTAACACAAGTAATGAGGGAAACCCTGCTAGATGGGATCTAAAAAGTATGTCCATTCCGCTTCAAAATTCAAGTGGTAGAGACCTAGATAAATATACAATACAAGGTGTCACAAGCATTACAGGTAAAGGTAAGAATGTGAAAATTCAAGCAGGCGTATATGTTAAAATCGGAGCATTTTATTCCTTTGGCAATAAGCCTGCTCAATGGACTACATTTACAGATACTTACACACATGATATAACTGCTAAAGTTCAATAATTACCTTAACGAGCTTTAGCTCTAAGGAGGAAATATGAAGAAACTCTTGCTTTTGGCATTGCTAGTTACATTGATTACTGGTTGCAGTTCAAATGATCGAGAAAAGGCAATAGATTATCTTGTGAAGAATCAAACCAATGATGTGACTGTCATCGTTTTTGGAGATAAGCCATCTGAGCGTTCCTACATCATAGATTTGCAAAAGGATCTCCAATTCATCAATGAGAACTTGAGAACAGATAATCCTATTGCGAATGTGAGCTATATTGATATTAGTGAGAAGCAACAGTATAATTTCGAGGAGATTTTCGAGATCCAAACTTATCCACATGTCATTGTATTTGAAAAGAATCAGATCGTCTTAGAAGCACAAACACCGGATGAGATTGTTCGCTTCTACGAGAAAGAAAAGTAGAATTATCTAAACCTTGCAGGGCAAATGCCTTTCAAGGTTTTTTATTTAACCAAGTTTTGTTAGTAGGGGTTGATAAGTGTATTGTATGAATAGCAAAAGTAAGGGCTTATTGTTAGATAAGGTGTTTTGTTTGAAAAATAGTGGAAATAAGTGGATTAATGCTTGATAATGATTCTATAAGCCTGATTCTCTTTCAATTATCTAGTCCATTAGACTTATATGTAGAAATTAAGATAAATAAGGAAGGTGATAAAGACATGGAAAGTGATGAAGTACATTACTCAAGTAATAAAAGTGGAAATTATAAATTTTGGATCTTAATTGGATTTATATTGATTTTGCTTGCCGTGACAAATCCAAGCAAAGACGATTTTGTTAAGTGGGTCGTAAACTCTTCAGTAGAAGAGTCAGATAATGAATGGGTTAGTGCAGGGATCAATTTGTTTGGGAGCTCAGTTGTAAGTGGCGTTACTACGCAACAAGATCTAATATTTGTTTCAATTTTTAAAATGGAGCTTGGAACAGAAACAACTTCTACATTGGGTTTCGGAAAACGCTTCTTTATTAGACTTCCTTAATTCTGAAGAAATGAAATTACTGCTATACAGCTAATTGAATAGGAAAATAAAACGATGAAGCATTTATTTGTCATAATGTTGATCATAGTTATTACAGGCTGTGATTCTAGTAACGATCTGACTAACAAAGAAAATACTATAACTACTGAGTCAAGTACATATGAGAGTGTTGAAAAATGAGAAAAGCAATGTGGAGTGGACCACATATCAAAACAGCAGCTTCAGCTTCAGTATTAGTTATCCTGGATGTCTGATGATGAAATTGAATACAACTACTACGTTAAAGTATCAAAAGATTTTTTTGATGAAAACGAAAAAACTATACTTCGTATTGCTAAAAGTATGAAAGCCATTAAAAAGGTAAATCGGTTATATTTTTATAAGTTCTAAGGAGAATAAGTGAATGAATGGAATAATATGGCTCGTTATTGGTGTTGTTACATTATCAGTTGTTGCTGGACTATTACAGCCTTCTAAAAAGAAAAAAAGAAAAAAGTCCAACCCACGGAAGAAACAGACTACTAAAAAAACTGTGAGTAGTAGATTTAATCGTGCTTCCTCTACGTGTAGATCAGACGAAGTGATTCTAACTTTACCACTAGATAAAATGACCGGAGCAGAGTTCGAACGTTTACTTACACTCTATTTTAGAGACAACGGTTATACCGTAAAAGAAGTTGGCGTTGGGGGTAAAGATGGAGGAGTAGATCTGGTTATTACGGATAAGCGCGGTGAAAAAACAGCAGTCCAAGCCAAATGTTATGCCGATCATAATAAGGTGCAAGTAATGACTGTTCGTGAGCTGGTAGGTGCGAAAAGGAATCATGACTGTATTTTGTCTCTAATCGTGACCACATCTGATCTTACGGGTCCAGCAAGAAAAGAAGCCGATCAATTCAAAGTGGATTATTGGCACGGTGGTTTAGTAGACAGCAAGCTTCGCAGTTGGGGTAAATGGGTGCCATCCAATAGAAAAATGAAAATTGCACCGATTAAGAACGAGCAAGCGTCATCTAAGACATTATCTAATATCAAATGTAGTTGTGGTTCTTTAATGGTTAAACGTAAGAATAAAGCTGGGGCGGAATTTTGGGGATGTAGTAGCTACCCTACTTGTAGAAGAACGAAAGCTATCTGAATGACCTCAATAAAATGACGGTGAAACAAAGGCGAAGCAGCTTGTAAGCTGCCTTGCCTTTGTTATTTTTATGTTCAAGATCACTTTAATATTTCTCGTATCACATTTTTGGTTAGTTGAATACTGTCAGGGGAGGCATCTCTTAACATTTCTAAAATCTCCTGTATAACTACTTCTGACTCTGTGAAATGAAAATCCTCGTCTACATAAGCGAAAAGCTGTATTAAGTTTACTTCAAGTGACTCAGCGATCTTTGCCAGGTTCACCAAAGAAACATTCTTTTCTCCACGTTCGATCTGTCCTATGTATGAAAAATGAAATCCACCTTTTTCTCCGAGGGATTCCTGTGAATACCCTCTTTCTTTGCGTAGTGCGCGAATTCTGGCTCCGACCAGCTTCAAAACTTCTCTGTCTTCGTTCATGGTATTCACCTCTCTATGTTCAAAAGTGTAGACAAGTTTTCTCAAGGTAAACACCAAACGAAGAATACAAATAATTTATTTGATTACTATAAGTATTAATTTATTGTATAATACTGGTATTAACTCTTTGGAGGGATGACAATGGCAAGAAATTGGTCCATAACCGAAGCACATTGTAATCACCAAGTAGATTTTACTCCACGTTCGCAAGACCATGATATCTCCACACAACCTAGATCCAAACAAACTCCTGCTTATCACATGCTACATACTACAATATTGGACTATCACCAACATGCTAAGTATCATCTCAAACTTGCCACCATCATGAGTAATCACAATCAGTTCAAAGCCTGCCTCATTCTCTGCGATTGGGCTTTAACCTTCATGATCAAGGCGCTATATATCTATAAGTATCACTCAGTACATCTACCCAAGGAACTCACCATGAACGAAATCTTGCCTTTAGTGCATACAGACACTGAACCCGGATTGGATATCGCTTTGTTCATCGGTACGATGCAACATATGTCATCCCTAGCAGATTACCCGTATGACCAACCCATACAACTAAACAACGTCGAAAAGCTTCTTCAACGAACAGAAGAGATATTGGACGAGTTAACCACTCGATTGAAGGATGATTCATCAGGGAAGATGTTTTTTTAATTGATCATTTGGGTTAAATGTTTGATTTATCTGTGTTACGCTTACAAGATGAAATCATCCAAATGAAGGATGTATGATGCAAAGAATACAGAGGATGCTCTTTGCTTTGCGTCTGGAAAGTAGGTGTACATTTTGAAAAGAGTAATTGCTATCGCGTTTTTCATATTATCTATATTGGAATTGGTTACTCTAATCCTAATTGGTAAAAGCATGATGACTGGGTATATGGAACCGAGTACGTTTAGCGGGATAATTTCATTCCCACTAGGCGCTACGTACCTCTCGATCTGGATGTTCTTTTCACGGCAAGAGTTTACCGGAGGACGAGTCGCGGCACAGATCAGTTTTACAGCGGCCTTGTTGACGGCGTGCCCGCTGGTGTGTTTATGGATTGTTTTCTATTAAATAAAGAGATTAAGAAGATTTCCTTTAAATTAGGACCTATGAAGTACGTTGTTGGAAATATTGTTATGGTGAGAAAGGAAAAATCAGAATGTTGGAAGGATGTATGTGCATCAAGCTTCTGCTAACATGGTAAAATCCTATTTCAAACGCGGAGAATGATATGAGTACAATTAAAGTAACACCGGAGGAGTTGCTGCATGTATCTAAACAGATTGAGCAGGGCAGGCAGCAGTTGGAAGGAATACGTAATGACCTGACTGCACGGATCGGATTCATCCAATCTCAGTGGGCGGGAGCAACGCAGGAACGATTTTTCTATGATTTTCATCATTCACGTCCTGTACTGGATCGAGCACTGGAAAGTATGGTGAAGTCCTCTCAGGATCTAATGGCGATTGCCGAGAGATTCGACCAAGCAGATCAGGAACAGGTGAGCTTGGGAGCCGTTACTGGACAGATTGCTGCCCATACAATGATGAACCATAATACAGGTAACACAGAAGAACAAAGGCGAATGGTATATAATCCTTTGTTTGGAGTTAACATGCCTGCAAGTGAAGCAGAGGATGGGATGCCAGGGCAAAAAGAGTTTGTTAAGTATTGGGAACAGGGTGGCACCTATGAAGAAATGAGAGCTGGACCGAAGCAACCGGAGTCTGGCGGTGGGGATATATATGATGAACAGATTAGTGCATTTATGGAAGGTCATCATCCCGTAACTGGAGAATCCATACCGGCTTGGCAAGCAGCAGTTTCTATAGGAGGTTTACAGACTGCTAAGCTCGTGTTGGCTTTTACAGGAACGTATAATAGGAGTTATAAGGTTCCAAAAGAAGGATTAGGATTCCCAAAAGGTATGATTGGTGGAAGAATTACAGTAAGTAATGAAAGAATTCACCATGCTTCACTTGGAGATTTTAATTCTAAAAATAGATTGATCAATGGTGGTCACGGTCAAGATAATATTAACTACTTACTTAAAAATAAGATCGCCTTTAACATTACTAAAGAATATGAAAACGGTGTACGGGTTGGTAATATACCTAATCACAAAAATAAAGCAAAGCGAAGTGGAGAGGGCCAAGCATGGTTCCCTAAGGAGTGGACATCGGAAGATATTAAAAAGTCAGGTGAGCATGTAGCAAATCTGCCTGAGAATAGAGTTAAGGGTGACGGTGAATGGATGTTTGGAAACTATAATGACGTTAGAGTAGGCGTAATCAAGAACGATGGACAGATCGGAACGATTACTCCAGATAACTCAAGACAACCGTGAGGAGAACAAACCATGGTAGACTACAGTGAAAAAGTTATCTCATTAGTAAAGAAGAGAAAAGATTTACATCCCGACGATCCAGCTATTCAAACGATATGGAATGAGATGGTAGACATTCTAAAAGAGAATGAGCAGAGTGCCATATCATTTCTAAATCAATGCGGAGAAGAAGATTTATATTGGCTCAGTGAGATATATGAAGATCTATCTTCTGAATTCCAAAGTCGAGCATTTATAGATTGTCTTCTTCAATTGCAAAAGAAGTATCCTGATCTGGATATGGAGCAAGACATAGAATATGCGATCCAATCAATGGAGGATTAATAATAAGATCATTGAAAGTAATCAGGAAAACATAGTTTTCAACAAATGAATAAACGGATTCTAAAGTGGGTGGCATGGTGTCAAAAAGTATTTATATGAAGAAAAAAGAAGAGGTGCTTGCACCGGAACTTATGGCGTATACCTTGGCCAAATTAGGTTCGTATGAATGGAATAGAACAGAGATGTATAATCCGAATCGGATATATGAGAAACCTGCGGGTTTTTGTTTTAGATTCCATAACGCTGATCAGCTTTACGAGGAATTAAAGCATTGTATTCAGCACTTTAAGGGTAACCTTGAGTGGACGATCTATGTAAGTCCTTTAACCAAAAATAAAAATTATGTCATTGAGCCTGCTGATGTATACCATGCGAAACAAACTGAGGCATATCAGGTGAATTTGGAACTTGAAGAAGTGCTTCAAGATTCATATAAAGAAATCTGTGAGCAAGCGCTTCAAGACATCCCATTGTTATGTAACCATATTGAGCAATGGTTTGAGTTGGAACATAAGCAACTACATCCGCCTACAATACCGAATTGAAAACATTGGGAAAATGAAAGAATTATATGATGTAAGAAGGTTTGGATATGGAAAGTTTAGAAATTATTTTGATTGATTTTAACAAAAATAATCTAGATCGATTCATTAAGAATGATTTGAACATTCAGTTGGATCATATCAAAAGTTCTCACTTTTATGATAACCGTAGTGAAAACGATATTGAATTTCAGCAAATAGAGAGCCTTGAAGAGATTCTTTCTCCTAAGGGAACGGGGAATATATTATTGTCTCAGCTTTACCTGGGTCATACCTTTAACGACGTGATGATTGTATTTTCATTCGATGAGGAATCTGGAGATATCGTTATGAATTTTCCTGAAGAGGAGTTGTTCAGCGGAGAAAATTCAGAGACAACGTTAAATGCTCAGAAGTTAATAGAGTATATTCTTGATATTATGAAGAAGTATGCAATTGAAAAAGTTAGAATCGGTTATGAACCAGCTATGGATGATGACACTTGTTTGGTTGAGATTGATAAAGAAACAACGAATATGAATGCTATTGTCTCAAAACTGTTGGCTTAGAATCCTTCTGAACCAGAGTTTGTTGCAAAATAATTAGACATTAATAATGGCAGAAAGCCCATTTCAACTCGAATACGAGTAGTCATGGGCTATTTTTATCTCCTCAATCCAATCCACTACTTTACAAAATCACCCATCCCTCCCCATAGCAAATGGTATAATGGCAAAAAGGGAGATTCTTGCGCAAGGCTCGAAGGCTCTCACAGCAGAAAGGATGTTATACCACATGCCTACATACAACAAATTGGTGCGGGACAAGATTCCGCATATTATCACATCCAGTGGTAAGGAATGCCGGACACGCATTCTGGACCCGGAGGAGTATAAGCAAGAACTAAGAACAAAGCTGCAAGAAGAATCGGAAGAATACATGAGTGCAGGAAGCGATCAGGAAGCGCTAGAAGAACTGGCCGACATGCTCGAAGTGATCCGGGCGCTGGCTGAGGTGCATGGAGCGAATGCGGCGCAATTGGATAAGCTACGGGCGGACAAGGCTGAGGCACGCGGTGGATTCCAGGAGAGAGTGTATCTGATCGATGTCGACGAAGCTTAACGTTAAACTCATTACAGATAACTTGGCAGACGAACTGATTGCCCGGATGCAGCATGCATCCGGGATTTATATTATGACGTCCTTTATTATGCAGTCAGGGGTGAGACTGCTGGCCCCGCACTTAAAGCGGGCGGCGGAGCGTGGGGCAGAAGTACGGATGCTCGCAGGAGATTATCTGTACATAACACAGCCAGAAGGATTGCGGGCGCTGTGTGAGGTTGATCCACGAATCGAGACACGGCTGTGGCGAAGTATGGGCACTTCTTTTCACCCGAAAGCTTATCTGTTCGATCACGACAACGGGGAAGGGCTGCTGATCGTCGGTTCATCGAACTTTTCGTTCACTGCGCTGAGGACGGGATATGAATGGAATCTGGCGATGAATGCGGAGGCGGAGCCGTATACGTTCCAGATGGCTTTGGATAAGTTCATGCAGAGCTTCTACCACGAGACAACTCTGCCGGTGAACCCGGATTCGATTGCGCTGTATGAAGAAGAGTACCGAAAGTATCACCAGAAGAACCCGGAGATGATCCAGCGGATCACGGAGATGGAAGAAGCGGATTTTGGCACAGGTCTACCTGAGGACAAAGAGGAAGAAGACGCCGAGCTGTCGCTTGTGCCGATCCAGCCGCGTTTGGCGCAGTTGGATGCGCTTGAAGCACTCCATGGCACGATGGAGGAGCAGTACGACAAAGCGATGGTCGTCATGGCGACCGGGCTTGGTAAAACGTATCTGGCGGGTTTCTTAGCCCAGCGGTTCCAGCGGGTGTTGTTTGTGGCGCATCGGGAAGAGATTCTGTTCCAGGCGAAGAAGTCCTTTCAACGGATCATGCCGGATCGTACTCATGGGATTTACAACGGGCAGTATAAGGATGGAACCGCGGATTGTGTGTATGCTTCGATCTTTACGCTGAGTATGCAGAAGCACCGGGATGTGTTTGCTGTCGATGCATTTGATCTGATCGTGGTGGACGAATTTCATCATGCGGCGGCGAAGACGTATATGTCGGTGATTGAGCATTTTCAGCCTAAGTTCTTGTTGGGCATCACGGCTACCCCGGATCGACTGGATGGCAAGGATGTGTATGCGCTCTGTGATGGGAATGTGGCGTACCAGATGCACTTTATTGAAGCGATCCGGAGGGGTTGGTTGGCTCCATTTCAATATTACGGAGTATTCGACGATACGGACTACTCGCAGATTCGTTGGATCGGGACGAAGTATGATGAAGAACAGCTTATGGCTGTTCAGTTGCAAGAGGAGCATGTGGAGACCATTTATGAAGCCTGGCGGCGGCACAAGCAGACTAGAACGATTGGCTTTTGCTCCTCGATCCGGCAGGCGGACTATTTGGCTGCGTATTTTCGCAGTCAGGGGGTGAAGGTGCTCAGTCTACATTCGCGCACATCGGAGATGTCCCGGGAGGAAGCCATTCGCCAGCTTGATGCGGGTGAACTGGAGGTTGTGTTGACGGTGGATCTGTTCAATGAAGGAACGGATATACCGCGTGTAGACACGCTTCTCTTTGTGCGTCCAACGGAGTCACTCACCGTGTTTACCCAGCAGGTAGGGCGCGGCCTACGGCTGGCGGAAGGCAAATCACATTGTGTCATCATCGACCTGATCGGAAACTACCGAAATGCGGATGTGAAATTGAGTCTGCTGGATGTGCGCGGGGAGCTGGAGGGAACCGCGAAAGACCGGGATTCGGCTGTGCCGGAAGTTCCAGACAACTGCGGGATTCATCTGGAGACCCGGGTAGTGAACCTGCTTCAGGAGCTAAGCCGCAAACGGCTGCCGCGCCGCGAGAAGTTGCATCAGGATTTTCTGGATGTGAAGCGAGAACTGGGGCGTATTCCGACGTATCTGGGGCTGCATCTCATGGGGCGTTCGAAGAGTATCGGGTACCGGAACGAATTTGGCTCCTATGTTGGGTTTCTCTATTGGGCGGATCTGCTGTCCCCGGCTGAGGGAGAGGTGTACGTTCGGCATGAGGCGTGGCTGCGTGATGTGGAGAAGACACTCATGAACAAAAGCTATAAGATGATCATGCTGCTGTACATGTTGGAGCGAGGCGAAGCGTACTGGATGGACCCGATCACACCGGGGGAGATGGCAAGGTTCTTCCATACGTATCTGACGGAGAAGGAGTACCGGAAACGGAAGGACTTTTCGGACAAGGACAAGCTTGCGCTCTGGGAATGGAATGAGAGAACGGCAACACGGATTGAGAAACTGATTATCGACATGCCGATGTCTATGTGGAGTGGGGCGAAGGGCAGCATGACACGATTCGAGGAAGGCGTGTTCTCGCTGAATGTGCAGGTGAAGGATGCGGAGGAAAAGGCGCTACTGTATCGTTGGACGAAGGAGATTTGTCAGTATCGTTTGCATGCGTATTTTGAGCGGGGGAAAGGTAAGTAGAGAAGAAGCTCTTATACAGTCAGTCAAATTGAAATTTTATTTGGCAAATAAAAATTTACCAAGAAGAAAAAACAAAAAGCGTACCAGTGGAATAGCGGTACGCTTTTTGCTTACTTGAAATTAACTTTTTGTAGTTCACTTATATTATTCGAATAGGGAAACTGTCTAATAATTGCAGAGAGATCGAACAACAAATATATCAATATAAAAAGATTAGATATTATTAATATTAAAAGAGGGTTTTATTATAATTTATTGAATAATATATAATATATGGAAGTGGTATCGTCATAAGGAGGTGAACTATTTAGACCTATTTTTTATTAAAAAGTAGATTGTGCCAGAAACTAGTCCAGCTAAGATAAGAAGGCTAACAACGAGAATAAGAATATTATTCCACACAATGTGCATTGTCGAAACCCCTTTCATAATAATTTTTAGGAGGTATTTAAAGTGAAGAAGATCAGTATGTTATTGACATTATTCTTGGTTTCAATATCCATTTCCGTTCTTTTTACTAATTCAGCCCACGCAAGTACAGGTGAGGAAGATACAGCCTTAAAAATACAAAATATACTAGATAAGTATGAAGTGAACGAACCATTTTCTGACGAAGATACACAATATTTAAAAGAAAACTCAGCTTTAAACAATAATATAACATATATTCAAAATAAAGGGGACGTATCAGTCTTTTCGGTCTCAAAGAAATTTTTCACAGGTAACAATAAAACATTAGCTTTAACTGGTTATGTAGAATACGATAACGGATTCGGTAAAAATAGCTGGAATTTCTATATGGACGCATGGGACACAGCTGGCATAAAAAGAAACATCCGAGCAGAAGTTAAAATTGATTGTGTAGGTATTGTAAATTTTGAAACTGGAGCAATAGGTAAAATCTATAACAATACAGTAAGCCAGACATCGTCTGGCAAAGTGGATTTCCTTACCTTAAATAAGTCTGATTCATTCACAGGCCTACCTATGTTTGTTTATTATTATCCAAAGGCTACATTTGACGGAGTTGATCTAGTTGGTGAATTCAGATAAAAACATTTCTAGAAATTAAAATATTCATCAACAAACCCATGGCTAAGGTGCTCTAGCCATGGGTTTGTTAGATACATCATCTACATAATTGGGCGTTAAGTTTATATTACAATTGTTCCGTGTTTTTTCTGTGCGTTCTTTCGGAGGTCATCTAACATCTTTCACAGTTGATATGACCCCACCCTCCACATGGACCATAATCGCCTGATACAAAAACCTCAAAAAATCCCCATCACCAAACTGATCAAAATAACCCGCATAGCGGCGATCGGTCGTATAGGCTTCTGCAATACACCTCAGAATCTCATCATCACAGACCATAAATTGTTCCAGACAACCCTTCCATTCACGCACTAACGCTTGGACCTCACGAGAAGCAGGGGACCGATCCTGATGCTTCGCCAATTCCCGAAATACCTGCTCCATGTTGATCGAGAACTGCTGGTAGGCTTTTTCTTGCTCTTCCGCAGACAGCTCGCTCACATTAGCTTCAAATTCCTGATATTTCTCGGTGTCTCCATACACAAACTTTGCCTCAGATTGATACTGCTCTTCGATAGACAAAATGGAAGAGTCGTCAAACAGATGAAGATGAGAGATATCTTTCCCATCCACATACTCGTCCAACTGGTCGATGATGGTTTCGAGCTTTTGTTTGCGTTGAACGAGTGTACTGCGATGTTCTCTCAGAATATCTTTTTGTTCTTCTTTGGAAAGTTGCATCATGGCTGCAATGTCTTTTAAGGAGAAATTCATTTCTTTGAACAGAAGAATTATTTGCAGATTCCCCAGTGCCTCTTGATCGTAATACCGATAGCCATTGTCTTCGACTTTGCTCGGTTTCAATAGATCCGTTTTATCGTAATAATGTAATGCGCGCTTGGTGATGCCGGTAATCTGAATGATATCTTTAACGGTGAAATAGGGTGTCTTCATTCCAAAAGTCCTTTGTTTCAGCAAGGATGACACTTGCCGGAGTGATGGTTGCTTTGGTAATCGGTGTACCTGTTTTGTGCAGATAATATTGAATTAAGTGATAACCGCAGGCATAGCCAGCCGCATAGGGCATACCTACGGGCGTGAAATTTTGCATGATGGCAAGTTCATCGCCGTATAGATACGGATTGATCTGGTCAAAACCGGTGACATGCAGCTGGTCTTTCATTTTTGGCTTGATAACGTTATTCAAAGTCTCCAGTTCCGTTTTGGCTACCCATGGGCCTAGCAACTCCTCTCCATACAGGGATGTCGCAAAACTCTCGGCCAACCCCTCGCTAACCACCATCTCCCCAAGCGTAATCTGTGGACTCCACTGGATATATTGATATCTCACATTATGATTGCATTCATGGGCTAACACGGATTGCATACGAGGTAGAGTATACCCATTGGGGATCAGGTTCGCAATAATATAACCCGGGATTCCACCGTCTCCGCTAATACCTTCGTTCATGGTGAGTGAAGGACTGTTCTTGTCGCCTAATAAAATCGTATATAGATATTCGGAGACCGATAGCTCAATCCCGTGATCTGTAAAGGTCGATAGACTCGTACGAACAGCTTCATGACACTGTTGCCAAAATGCTTCAGACGAGATCGCTGCTAACGATTCGTTAATCTCAGGTGTGATATCTGCTGGAGCGATATTCATAAAGTTATTCAACATAATCACGTCGAAGCCGTGAGGCTCTTGAGAGCGAAACGGGATTTGTTGAATGTTCCATTTGTTCATGAATGGACTCATCATTCGATCGCGGTATAACTCCAATTTCTCATCGGGTGCAGCCTGGATGATCTCCTCATAGATTTGATCTGAGCGAAAAGCGGTAATCTTCATCCTTAATCTCTCCTTCATGTAAGCTTGAGATCATTATCAAGTATGACCTAACGTAACAGTCAAGCGTTGATGTCACGCTGCTGGCTCTCAGAATGATTCTTCATCTTCATCGCGAATATCAGAGCAGACAGGATATAGATCAGGCTTAACAAGAGATAAGGGAGTTGTAGCGAGAATACGCGATCAAAAGTCGTTTCACTAACTCGCACCAATAACCCGCCAAGAAGCGTACCGATGGCACTAATGCCAAAGGACAAAAAGCGAAACACACTTCCGACCCTGCCAAGCATCTCATTAGGAACGGAACGTTGCAGGATGGAGGAACGGGTAACATTGTAGACAATGATGAAAAATGCAGCACAGAAGTACAGACTACCTACCATATACGCATTTGTAGTTAGACCCACCACACCGTAGATGATTCCCATGCACAAAATGGAGGAAATAATCAATTGTTTTGTACTCCATCTCTTACGCATATAAGCAACAGCCTGGCTCCCCACAATGCTGCCGATCGTTGCAATGGAGATGAGAATACCAAATGCAAAAGCATCCAACTGAAGAACATCTCGTACAAAAAAGATCTGAGTAGCCAGGATGATCGAATACATCAGCGTAATGGTGACAGACAGAGTCGCTAGTCCGCGGAGAAAACGATCACGATAGACATATTGAATACCGGACCACATCTCACGTTTCCAATTCTTCATCGGGCGAACTTCCTTCTTGGTTGTTTCCGTATCCCCTGGGTAGAAGTTTCCCTTTAAACTAATTTAAAAAAGCAGAGCTATAACAGCTGTTACAGCGTCTATGGCAAAAGGAAAAACAATATGTAGGGTTATGATAAACCCTCCCAGAGCAACGCCCAGAATATCACTTGTGATTAACTGTCCGGCGGTGAACTGCCCATTCGCTTTCTCCAATTTACTTTCATCTACTAGTTGAGGAATGACCGTCTGCACCGTACTGTCGAATATAACTCGGCTCAATCCAATCCCAAACATGAACAGAGCCAGAATCGGAATGCTCACCCATCCTCCCCAGATACATAACGTCAGGGCAAGCAGAAGGATCATTCGAGTAAAGCCTGCGCCAACAAGCATATGTTTGCGTGAGTATCGATCGATGAGAACACCCACGGGCAGACTGAATAGCAGCCAGGGTAAACGAAGTGCCGTCATGGTGATGGAGGCATACAGCGTATCGCTTGTAAGGGTTGATATAAGCCAAGGAACCGCAGCAAGTGTAAGTCCATCCCCCAAGAATGTAAGCGAAAATGCACCAAATAACTTGGTATAATTCGACTTGATTTTCATCGTTCCCTCCACCAATAAGATGTTAAGCATAGCAACTTTGAGGTTGGAAAATAATGTGTTTTCACTTAAACCAAATTTAAGTTATTCTAAAATAGTTTTCAATGCTATTTTTACATTAAATAACTTCACAAAACGCTTACAAACTTTCAATTCTACCCTACCTTTTCCGCTACGAAGCTGAGATAATGGGAGAGGAATAAGGCATGAAACAGACACAACAACCATGTTCACCAACAGTCTAAAAATAAAAGCTGCATATCCATAGGAGGATTATTAATGACGACACAACCATTGAATCTGATCCAATCCACGGAGGGCCAAGCGTTGCTTGCCCAAATGTATGGACAATCACAAGTAGAAGAACAGACTGCACGTTATACAAAGCTGAACGCAACGTTTGAAGAGTACTTTGGCGCGCAAGAAGGCAGCAAGTTGTTCAGCGCAGCAGGACGCAGCGAGATTGGCGGCAACCACACGGATCATAACCATGGTAAAGTGCTGGCGGGCAGCATTACGCTGGATACACTTGCGGTGGCTGCGCCAACGGCAGAATCAGTTATTACTTTTTATTCGGAAGGCTACGACAAGAAATATGTAATCGATCTCACGGACCTCACGCCAAATACGGAAGACGATGGCACAACAGCATTGATTCGCGGTATGGCTGCTGGATTCGGAGAATTTGGACACCAGGTTGGCGGCTTCCAAGCGTACATCTCCAGTAACGTATTCTCGGCATCAGGCCTCAGTTCATCGGCGTCATTTGAGATGCTGATCTGTACGATTTTGAATCACTTCTATAATGATGGAGCATTGGATGTTGTAACCTTGGCCAAAATCGGTCAGTATGCGGAGAATCACTATTGGAACAAACCTTCCGGTCTGTTGGATCAGATGGCTTGTGCGTATGGTGGACTCATTGCCATTGATTTTGAAAATCCTGCACAGCCGGTTATCGAGCCTGTTCAGTGGGATTTCCAACAAAACGGCTACTCATTGGTCATTGTGAATACGGGCGGTAACCACGCTGATCTGACGGAAGATTACGCTGCTGTGCCATATGAGATGAGAGCGGTTGCTCAGGCACTGGGCAGTGAGTATGTTCGGGAAATTACAGCTGACGCAATCTACGCCAACCTCAAGAAGGTTCGTGAAGCGGCTGGGGATCGTGCAGTGCTGCGTGCGCTTCATTTCTTGGAGGAAAACAATCGTGTCGATGGTCAGGTTCAGGCGTTGCGTGATGGACGTTTTGCTGATTTCTTGAAACTGATTACGGCGTCTGGTAACTCGTCATGGAAGTGGCTGCAGAATGTATATCAGAGTGGTGCTGTGAAGGAACAGGAGATTGGCATCGCGCTGGCACTGACCGAGAATTATCTGCAAAACCTGGGTGACGGCGCTTGTCGTATTCATGGTGGTGGATTCGCAGGGGTTATTCTGACGATCCTTCCGAACGAAAAAGTAGAAGAGTATATGTCATGGATGCACGACATGCTGGAAACGCCAATCATTGTCGTTAATGTGCGTGCACAAGGCGCAGTATGTCTGAATGCATTGATCGCTAACGCGGGCTAAATAGCACTCAGTTAAATAGTTCTAGCATGATTCTACGAAGTCCGGGCTATGTCCGGGCTTTTTGGGTTGTTCATTTTTTGAAAAATCCTCAAACTTTGAAGGTCTGTAATGTGTTATTTAAGTAGTGGCTATATCTCAATAATGTTCTTATGGGAGGAAGGGTCAGATGAGTACACCTACAGTGGCTGGTCAGGAAGAGGCTCAATTATACGAGGAGTTGCGGCGTGCGATCGATGAATTCGAAGAGGGCGAGCAGCGGCAAATAGTTCTGAGTCGGATGGTCAGACAGCTCAGGTTTGCCAAGTGGCGCAAAGATCGTATGCGCAAGGTTGATGCATACTCTCAAAAGATCAAACCCGCGACACTTTGGATCATAATAGCCACAGGTGCACTTGCGCCGGTATTGTTATTTAGCGTGTTCATCTGGGTGTCGTTGTGGGTGGAATAATGAGGAAATGGAGTTTTTTACGAGACTCCTAATTATCAATTCTTCTTACGCTCATACATCTACTTAAGAGGTTTGATGTCATCAGGTGCTGAGGCTGTTTTGACTTCATAAGTATCATAATCTACCATTGCAAATATTTCTTGAGTTTTATTCCCTTTTACGTACCCGTTAGTGATACCGTATGAGACAAGTCAGATGGAATGAATTTGTGGCCTGTAAACTCAACATCAATTCCATAGGTTTCTTTAAAATAAGCTAGGCTTGCGATTTCGGCTTTTTGTACAATTTCTTTTTGCTCGTTGGACATGCAACCGCAAAATACAGTGATACTTAATCAATTAGGATAGTGATTTCGGTTTCCTTATGATCTTTAACATGTCCACTCAAACTAATATTGTGGCTAAGATCTTTCGGCATAAATTTATGATCAATGAATTCCACTTTAGTATTATAGTGATTAATGAAGTATTGATGACCCACTTGAGTGGCTTCTTCAATAACCTTGTCTTGATTCGTTATAGAGTTACATCCTCCCAATATAAGGGATAAGATTATAAGTATAAAAGATACAAATTGAATATTTTTAAAAATAATCTTTAACCTCCTATATATGTTAACTTAACACATTATAATATACTTTAACTTTTTAGATCAGTAAACAGAGAAGAGTTTTTATGGATACCTATATAACTGATAAAACATATAAGGAAATTTCGGAACTGCCCTATCTTAATTTGTATGAAGGAGAGAAGATTTCGTAATCGCTGATCAGCAACGACTGATACAACAGGAACAGAAGATACGTACGATTCATGGAAGGTTGCAGTAAGATACAGTAATTGTCTAAATCTGCTCATAAGTAAAGAGTCAGATAGGAAGTGATCCTCCTACCTAACTCTTTACTTTCCTTGGGTAAGCAGTGCTATAACTGATTAGTGTATATCAGTAGTATTCCTGTTCAATGTTTGAATTTTCTCTTGAATATACTGGTGGTAATCGCGGAAGCTGCTAATGTGATGCAAGGAATCAGAATTCTCGGACTGAATCTTAATTTTACCGTCCTGAGGCAGATTTTTCATCTCAGCAATGACGGATTTGGAACCTTGGATATCACCGGACATGTCCTGGATTCGCTGTAATAATGCCGGATGTCCTTCATGTTGGAGCATTTCGGCGAGCGGTCTCATTTCCTCCAACTTTTGGCTCGACCGTTCAAGTGTGGTCATTACTTTGTCTCCATCTGTACTTGCACTAAGCGAAACCATTCGGTGAATATGGTCTTTCTCCATACGTTCAAGCGCCTCAAGATGGGAAGCTTCCAGTCGTTTGGGATCGCTCCAACTCTCCGACCGAACGGTGTCATTCTGTTGCTGGGAAGCATTGTTCGCAGTGCCATTACCACAGCCCCATAACAGAGATGAGCAGGTTAACACGGCTCCAACGGCGATGATACTTTTTAACCTCATGCTGTCACTCCTTCGATAATTTTCCTGAAGGTAGTATGAGCTATAATATCCAAAATCATGCTTCTTCTCTTCATTTCTGTCCCATAATTAAGCATATCACTGATTTTATCTGGTAAAAATGGCCTAGAAGGATTCATTATTATTTGCTATTTAAACTCAAATTACAGACTTTCTACTTATTTTTGCAGGCATGTGTTTTCGGGTGTGTAGATATTGATTTATAATAAATGGATATAAATACAGGTAAATTGTTACAAATAAACTACGTCTAACAACTGCAAAAAAAGAGACCTGGACGTTTCCTCCAGGTCATTCCTAATGAAACATTAACATTGGTATATTACTTTGCTGTTTTTTCTGGGGAAGAAGGTACTTCCTTTTTTGGATTTCGACTATCGATAAACCAGCCTGGTCCTTGTACACTGATAACCTCCTGTGAGTCGTAGTTATAGGAAACTGTGATACGTTCATCCTCATGTCCCGTTATATGACCGTATAGATATAGACGTGAATGAATGGAAGGATCATCAATATCGTGACTCGTTACAATAAAGTCCGCATTATAGTATTTCTTTATGTACTGAACACTTATTGGTTTAGCTGTTTCTACAATACTTTGCTTCTCTGAGGTAGACATACTTGAACATCCTCCTAATAAGAATAGAAAAATAAGTACGGTCAGAGCTATAGGCTTTATTTGCATAAGCGTTAATTCTCCTTTTATGGAAATAAACTCTAAAGACACTTTAATACAAATTATTGTAATAGACAAGGTGGGGTATCATGACATACATAAATGATAAGACCTATTGGACCATTGCTGATGAGGTATACATACGAGAATTACCATCATCCGGATATAAAAATGAAAATCTTCCAGGTTGGACAATAGTTGAACCGAAGGGAGCAATACTCCACGATACGAATGGTTCGGGATTTGATGCTTCAGTGTTTTACAATGAGGATAATAATCAAGTTATTATTGGTTATAGAGGAACTGAACCACCTGATCGTCCCAAATGGAGTGTACTAACAGACTGGGAGACTGATTTAAATGATGTTGTGGGTAATCGAACCAAGAATTTGGAGGAAACTCACAATTATATGGAGCAATATAAGGAAGAGATTGCCTCGCTACCTCTGCATAAACAAATGCCTTTTATTGAGGCTGAGTCTAGGTATCAGAATAATCAATTTGTTCAGGCAATGGACCTCTTTGATAAAGTGAAGGAGGAGTACCCAGAAGCTGATATATCAACGACTGGACACTCGTTGGGAGGTGCTCAGGCGGAATATGTGGCGATTCGTAATGGAATATCGTCAGCTAGTTATAATCCGCCAAGTATTGTGCATTTACTTCCTGATGATTTACAAGAAAAGGTTCGGAACGGAGATTATCTGAAAACGAATGTGGCCTATGTCCATCCAGGGGATTCTGTGGGTTCTGGTGTGAAGAATGCTGAGCAGCATGTCGGTGCTACTTATTATATCAATTCGACTTTTGAAGATGCTAATCGATACGAGACCATCCCCATGTTCTTACCGGCACCTCGGGAGACGTGGTGGGAACAAAGATTGTTTGGTAACAAGTGGTCGTTTGAATTTATTCGTGTTCCGTCTATATCCGGAGAACAAAGTGTACTATCTAAGTTTTTGGATTCCATGCTAGTGGGTCAGAGAACACATAGTATGGATCATTTTACATTCGATGAGAAAGGGAACATAAGTAATACATTGTATACGATAGATGGGCGACGTGTGGATGGTCAGCCTAGAGTAGAAAATTATTCAGAGATGATGAAGGCAAGAGAAGAGTTTAAGGAAGCGATGAATATGCTTGTCGAGAAGCATGGTTCTGCTATGGGAGGTTTTGGCCAACTTGCGGCAGCATTACTAGGAATCAGCCCAGTCGATATGAATAGACAGAACTCAGCGTACTATGTTGGCGACCAACACGGAAGCACCATTCAGCTAACACCTGAGGAGCTTGGACATGCTTCCAGACAGATGCGGGATAGTCTACATGGTTTTGCCAATGATGCGCGCTCTTCAATCCAGATGTTTCAAGCGCATATATCAACAAGTGAGAGCCAGTCCTTTACACCCATTGCCTATGATGCTACAGCAACGTTGGAGCGGGTCAATCGGTGGTACCAAGAATCCATTACAGAGATCGCAGATTATATCGAACGAAAAAGACAGGATTTTGTTCTGGCAGATCGATAATAGTTTAGTTGCAATGAACTACAGGAGGTGTACATATGGGGAGAATATCTGTCTCTCTGTCAGATTTGAGAAGAGCGATCCAGCAGTGTGAACAGTTGCAGCAACGCTTGATTCAACAGGAACAGCAGATGCGAAACATATATGGAAGACTGCACGATTGGAAGGGGGAGTCTGCAGTACAGTTGTCTGCAAAAATGTCGACATTTCTTGAAGGAACTACATCCAAATTAGCAGAGTTAGAAGCACACAAAGAACAATTAAAACAATATATAAGGAAGATGGAAGAGGCCGACCGCGAAGATCGACGCAAAGCTCAGTACCCTTATTAATCGTCCTTATTTTCCGAACTGGGGGGAATTATGTATATCTATAACAATTTGATATGGCGCTGGACCATCAATCTTCTGTATCCTGCCATTATCTTTGTCTTCCAGAGCTGGGGACCGATATTGGATTCTTGGACAGGTCCTATTTTGTTCGTCGCGGTGTTCTGCTTTCTATGGAGCGATGTAAAAGACATGTTCCTCTCTACAGGATTGACATGGTTTATTGCCATCCCGTGTTGGTGGTATTTCATCGAGCGTCCGAAACCATCGTTCGGTGCAGAACATTTTGCGGCACATCTATGGTTAATTGTACTTATGTATATTGTCCTTGTGCTCATTCCTCAGACCTTAATTCTGACTACTCGGTTGCGGGTAATGGATTATATTAGGGGGAAGCAGATATGAGTCGCATCAAAAGAATCAACAAGCCATACTTCATCTTCCTCATCTGGAACGTACTTATGATTGGTGCTGTACAGGGGTTAACCTTCCAGCATGAGCCTGGTAGAGGCGTGTCTGGTAACGGTAACCTGGGACTTCTGGTGTTAGCTCCATCTCTTCTGACCTTTCTTATTCTATGTATCTGGAAGACAACTTTGTCCAAATGGTGGTTGTACGATCAGCGTCAGCGCTGGGGAGGGAAGGTGCATGCTTTTGTACCCTTGGGTGCTCTTCTACTGTGTGTGTTGTCAGTCTTTCTGGAGTTACGTATCATGGATGACTTACGCATACAACTCAATGGATTTACGAATGATCCGAATTCGGCAGTATACCGTTTTGGTTGGCTGAACCAATACACGAACATACTGTTTTACAACGTGCCGATCCTGCTGTTCGGCTTGTCTTTCTCAATACTGACAGGCTGGCTGATGGAATGGAAACTTCGCAGCCATAGATCCGCATGATCCGATCTGCAAGCGAACGACATCCATATACATAAATATCCCTTATCCGGCTCCAGACGGACAAGGGATGTTTCGCGTTCTTGCTATACTTTCCGTTTATATTTCCCTGTATACGGGATGGTGAGATGAATTTTCAGATCCTTAATCGAGTCTTCCGTGAGCATCATCTTGCTCCCGTTGTTTGATAACTTACGCCAGAGCTTTGGATTTTTGCGATACAGCTTCTCCTGAAGACCATAAATATCCACACCACGCTCAAGGCCGTGACGATAGGTCTGCATGATCTGCTCCCGCAACTTCACTTCACTAATCTGGATCATCTCTTCATATGAGGTAGGCACCAGGTATTCGTACAGGGCAGTGAGGTAGTGGGCATCAATGTTGAACGTAACGTCTTCACCCTGAATGACAGGTTTAATTTTGATCTTTGGCAATCCTACACTGAGCGCCCCGTAGATTGTTCCATCCTTCTGAACTAGCAAGGGAGCACGCCGCATGTCCTTGATTAGCCAATGATAACCGGGAAGCTGACTGCGTGGAAAGTATTCAAAGTCATAGCCAGTCTTTTCGAAAAAGGCCCCTTCCACCAGAAACAAATCATGTTTCTTCTCATTCTCAGCCCACTGGGTATCGTTCAATGCAAGACTTGGCAGATACGTCGTGGTAGCGGGGTCATTATGTGTTGCAATGAGCTTAAAGCTGAGCACAGGCGGGTACAACGATTCTTCCATGTACGTGGGGAGTGGATTGTGAAGAATGCTGTCCAGTGGCGACATATTATAGATGGACGTTGCACTCAGGATTTTCTCCAGAGGCGCTCGTGTTCCATATACCCAAGTTGTATAACGGGATTCTGGAAATCGTCCCAGCATGTCGAACACTTCTTTGATGTGTTTGCTGGTCAGCACACCTTCGGCCATAACGATGGCTGTCACATGCCCCCAAGCCATGTGTAATTGAGCCGTGCGGAACAGCTCGTTCAGCGCCAGACTCATGGTTTTCCCCTCGGCATGTCCGACCCATACAGGCGGTGTATCTGCACTTTTGGTTGAACTTTCACTTTTGGCGACACTGGCAAAATCCAGCGTTTGTACATACAGGTGATACATGCCGTCTTTATAATCAATCCCAAATGCTTTGGCGTAGTCCACCTGTTGAATCTCAAAGGCACTCCAGCATCCACTCGTCATCATGCACATCGATAGGCTTAACAGGCCCAGCAAACATCGCTGTAACAAGTGTTTCATCGTCCGTTTCCTTTCTTACGAGGTTCTTGGGTCTCAAGATAGATGGGTCTTCGTTTACCTAACCCCTTTGGCAGTTTGAATAATGAAGCTATCGCTTGTTTGAAATGAAGTGGTGTCAACGGCGTGAGATATGGAATGCCAAATGATTTGAGATCGGTCAGGTAGATGAGGAACAGAATCAACGACAGGATGAACCCATAGATACCGAGGGAAGCTCCCAAGACAAAACAAAGGAACCGCAGGATCAGCACAGAACTGGTCATGACCTGATTCACAATGGTTGCTCCAGCTACGACGGTAACTGCGATGATGACAATCATGAGGGGAGAGACCATGCCGGCTCGAATGGCGGAATCTCCGATAATCAGACCTCCAACGACAGTTAGTGTCTGGCCGATGGCACTTGGCAAACGCACCCCTGCCTCACGGAACAGCTCCATCAGCAGCATAATGAGAAACATCTCCATTCCCGATTCCATCGGAAGTCCCATGCGTCCAACCGAGATCGTCGCGACTAGAGGAAAGGGGATCTGATCCATATGAAAGGATGTCAGCGCAATATAGAATCCGGGCAGGAACACGGTGATCATCAGGCCAAGAAAGCGCAGCATCCGTCCTACGTTCACAGCCAAGAAGGGAAAGCTGGCATCCTCCGGTGATTTGAGCAAAAGAAACAGATTGACTGGCCCAATAATAGCGCTGGGATTGCCGTCGACAATGAGGATAAAACGTCCATTCAGGAGACATTCTGCAGCAAAGTCAGGCCTACCCGTATAATGGGTGACGGGAAACAAAGTAATCTTCGAAGGCGACAGCAATTCTTCCAGTTCATTGGCGGTTAAGATTCGTTCGATCTCAATCTTACGCAATCGATCCTGGACGTCTTCGATCAGCTCTGGATTGGCGATATTCTTGATATACATCAATGCCACCTTGGTTGCAGAACGTGTACCGATCAGTTCGATATTACAGGCCAGTTGGTTCGTACGCAGACGGGTGCGTATCAAGGCAACATTGACGGCAAGTGGTTCGATGAACCCATCTCTTGCCCCGCGGATCGAAACTTCGGTGGTCGATTCCTCCGGTGTCCGAGTAGGGATATTAGATATATCAATACTCCACATGGCTTGAAGGGATGGTATACAGACTAACATATGACCTTCAAAAACACGGAGAGACATTAGTTCAGTTCCAAATGCCGGATCTTGCAGATCCATTCGGGTCCAATCCAGGCTGATGCACTTTTCAATGTCGGATGTACGGATAAAGTGTGTATTTTCATATGTTCGTTTGAGTTCCGGGAGAATAATATCGTAGATCGCTTCACTATCTACCATACCGCTGCAATAGGTCATAAGGAGTTGCATCGGAGGTTCTCCGATCATATGACTATTGATGATGACATCATCAGATCCGGCAAAAAAGGTGTTCAGGTTATGCTCGTTCATTCGGAACGCTTCAACGTCAGGATTATTCTTGGGTTGGGTTGAGATCGGCACGTTTGGGAGCCTCCTTGTCCTTTTTATGGATTAATGCGGCAATGGTCAATATTACGGTAACGATGGATACATAAGCGAGCATGACCGGGAACTGAATATGATCCACATAATAATCTACATAATCAATGCGCCACCATTGCATCGCCATGAAGCTCATGATGACGGTGATGGTGAGAATCGCGATATATCGTTTCTTCGGCCTGCGGAAATTCAGCAAATCCACAATGAGATACATGGATATAGCGACCCTTGCGAAGGAACCACTGAGCCACTGATAGATGGACAGAAAATCAACGTGTTGCAGCAGCTTGCCGATATTCACAAGTTTCCATTGCTCATAGGGACTGTTTCGTTGTTTTGCTGCTTCTTCAGGTCCGAATTCCACAATGGCTCCGATGGTTGGTCCGATAGCCATACTGAGCATGAAAACGCCGAGGATCAGAATATACCACCACCGAATTTTGCCTCTGACTTCATGTTGGAACAACATGAGGATCCAGATCTCCATAAGTCCGGCAAGAGAGTAGATCATACCCCGCCACACGGGCCCCATGCCGTTTTCCATGATCGGGAACAATAGGCTGTAGTCTTTATATTTCATATTGGCGGACATTACAAAATAACCGAGCAGAACTACAAAAGGCAGTAGAAGACTGGAAGTCATCGCAATGGAGCGTATACCTTTAGCCGCCGCCCATGCGGCAACCAGTGCTCCGCCACCGGCCAGAACATAGGGAGGTGTGAATTGAAGATATGTAGACACGGTCCAGTTGGTTGTCTCATACAACGTATGTGTGCCAAGCGTGAACAGTAGAATGGAAGCGGAGATCCGGAAGATCCAGGAAGGAACAGCACCGAATTCTCGCGTAATCCAATCTGTTAATCGCTGTCCACGTACACGCCGAATAATGATGTACATCATACATAGAAACAACATGAAAAAAGGGCCAGCCGCGACGACAGACAACCATCCATCCCTGCCTGCTGCTTCGAGAATTCCTGGAATGGACAAGACATGGCAGACCAATCCGGCACTTAATAAAATGATGGAAAAGGACAACCAGATGGTAATCTGACCTTTTTCACGACTCATGCGAATCCTCCTTTCCAATGAAGGAAGTTTCCGTTAGGTTGTACAGCATACAGGAAGTTGATTCCTTTTTCAGATTTTTTCACAGAAAGCTGCAAGCGATATGGACGGACTCAGCAGAAAGCTTTAACATACAGATATAGCAATGTCGAAGACAAGCACTGAGCGAGGCATAGAGAAATAGGGAGGAAACCTACGATGACAATAACGACTAAGGCACCTGGAGAGACAAAAGTTGGCTTTATTGGTACAGGCGTGATGGGTAAAAGCATGGCTGGGCACATCCAGAGAGCAGGATATCCGCTGCATGTGTACACGCGAACTGCTGCCAAAGCGGAAGCATTGGTGAAGGAAGGTGCCGTATGGCATGACACACCAGGCAAATTGGCTGCCGCGTGTGATGTAATCATCACGATGGTGGGGTATCCGAAGGATGTAGAGGAGATTTATCTCGGTGAGGATGGTCTCGTAGCCAATGCCAAACCGGGTGCATATCTAATTGATATGACGACCTCAAGTCCGTTACTGGCTGCACGAATCTTTGAAGCTGCGGAAGCCAAAGGACTGCATGCACTGGACGCACCTGTGTCGGGCGGTGATATCGGAGCGCAGAACGCGAAACTGTCCATTATGGTTGGGGGTAGTTCGGAGGCCTTTGAAGCTGTTCGTCCGTTGTTTGAGCAGATGGGCACCAACATTGTGCTGCAAGGCAAGGCGGGAGCAGGGCAGCATACCAAAATGTGCAACCAGATTGCCATTGCCTCTGGCATGATGGGCGTATGCGAAGCACTCGCCTATGCCAAGACGTCTGGTCTGGACGCGGAGACCGTGCTGAAGAGCATCGCTACCGGTGCAGCCGGAAGCTGGTCGCTCAGCAATCTCGGTCCGCGCATGATCGCAGGCGATTATGAGCCTGGATTCTATGTGAAACATTTTATCAAAGACATGGGAATTGCACTGGAGTCTGCAAAAGCGATGGGTATGAAAACGCCCGGGCTGGCTCTGGCCGAATCCCTGTATCAGGAAATAGCGAATAATGGTCTGGATGAGAAAGGTACACAGGTACTCTACACCTATTATCTTCAGGCTTAACATCCAAGAGAACAGCAGCGTAATTCTTTTTCGATTCAGAAAAGATTGCGCTGTTTTTTTCAATTTTGCGGCTTGGTTATGCGTCTAAAGTCACGGAATTGGTTAAATGTTCATATGTACTTTGCATAATGGAGAGATTTTGATCGTTTTCCCTTTATTTTTACCCCGCTTTATCCGACATAAGTAATAGAAGTTTACATAATGAATGTGTCAAAGGATGTTATTCCTCCTGTAATGGTCACCCGTAACCCACACTATAATAGAACGGAGCTTGCCCATGTTCAAGAAAATCCTGTCTCTGTTCAAGACACAACCAGAGCTTGCGAACCAGATTACAGCCTCCGCTTCAGCGTTACCATCAACGACAACCATTCCCCCGCGTATGGTCCGTAGTAAGCGCAAGAAAAAAGCGGAAGGGGATTGGACACGCCAGCCTGAGGAGCCTAGTACAGCAGATCAGCTGATAGGTCTTCCAAGTCAATATAAAGTGCTGAACGACCTGCTCGTTACCAATCCGAAGTCACGCTCCGGTTATTCGCAGATTGATCATGTCGTGATCGGCCCTCGGGCAATCTTTGTGATCGAAACCCGAAATCTGACGACAGGTGAGATTCGCGGCGGACGAAGAGAGGCCAATTGGTCGGTCAGCAGCAGCCGGGTCAAAATGTACAATCCACTCATGCAGCATCGTGCACATGTGGAAGCCATCCATGCACACCTCGGAGACTACAAAAGAGTACGTCTCGTCTCCATGGTGACCTTCACCAACCGTTGCCGCATCAGTGTTGATCCTGCTGTGAGGTATGTGAATTCGGATGAACTGATCATCTACGATCATGAATTGGTGGAAACGATTCAGCGGAAGACGGAACGACTTGAGAGTGAGGTTCCTGAAACCGTATTTCAAGAGAAGGATATTCAGGCGATCTACGCTCTGTTATCATCGGTCAATTCGACAGACCCTCAGATTCGGTCAGAGCATATGGAGAAGGCTAAAGGGATTAAATAATTACGTTTCACGAACACTGTTGTCCATACGGGCGACAGTGTTTTTGTGCTGCGGTGGTAGTTAATGTGGGCATAGTAAAAGGCTTTAGACACAGGTATATCGTCGTATACAACCGATTTTTAACTTATGATAGAATGTAGACCATGTCCAATTGTGTGAATCAAGCATGTTATATGAAAGGATATTTTTGTAAGTAAGTGTTCAAGTCTTGGAGCAGAGGTTAATGGTTCTCAGGAATATACATAGGATAAGGGGAAGATTATACGATGCAATGGAATTATACGATAAAGACGTTCACAGTCATGTTTGGTTTGGCAGCGATTCTGACAGCTTGTGGTGGTGGAGCGAAAGAGACGTCATCGCCGGAGTCTGCTTCCGGTACAGAAGTTGCTTCATCAGAAACAAGCAGCTCGAATGCTGCCGTAACAGAAACCGCAGCAACCGGTTCGAATGGGAGTGAGGAGACAGGTTCAGCCGCAAAAGAATCTTCTTCAGCCGATGACGGCAAGATTGGAAAGGACTCCACACTGGAAGAGTTGAAGAAGCAGTATGCGGATAAACTTGGTTATATCCGTATCCCTCTGAATGATTATCCGGTGCGTCGGGTTAGTGAGGAAGGTTCCAAAAATATTAATGTCGCCAATTATAGCGATGCCGTTGTGGACATGAATGCAGGGGTGCCGATTCATTCCGATTCGCAGCGGTTGATTGATGATGCCTTTCCTTTTTTCACAACTGTACAAGCACCTGACGAATCTTATGTAACCTGGGAAGAAGCAACGAATCTGGAACGTGCCATGGTGAAAACGCTATTTATCGCCCGTGAAGGTCTGCTGATTACTGAAGATGCGATGAAAAATAAGGATTACAGCAGTACATCGTTCCAGGATTCCAAGGATTTCTTCAGCATTACAGCGAAATTTGAATCCATGGCACCTGTTGCACAGCATCCTTATGACATCACATTGAGTACGCTATACGACAAAGCCCGCACGTCGTGGGGCAAGCTTGCTGCAATGGACCCGGAGCAGAATGAAGCGGCGTTTGCCGAGATGTATAAGACGACGAGAACCGATGCCAATAATGCCATGGGGTTGCTTAATGTTCTGTTGTCTACGAATGAGGAAGAACGGGTCAAAGAGATTTACGGGGAATAAAAATGCCGTGATTCAGAGTTAATCTGGATCATCCCGGTAACATGTCTGGATCACATGCCTTCAAACTCTGACTACCGATTGAAGCGGGGTCAGGGTTTTTCTGGTTTTTTCCAATAGGTGTATGATATGTTTTTAGGAGTAAGACATGTACGGAATATAGGTGAGGTGTGTAAAAGATGTGGTGGATGAACTTTTGTAAACGCTTTAAATTTAAAACGAAGCTAATCTTGTTTTTATCTACCGCAACGGTCTTAATCTCCGGAATCACAGGGTTGATCACCTATCGCATCCATATCGACCTGTTTAATGAAGAGGTCAGTCGCCAGTATAGTCTTACCGCAGAGCAGATTCTTGCACGTCTGGATTCCAGGGTACACGACATGTATAAAGTCACCGATTATATCACACTGAATCCCTCCGTGAAAAATGCCATCAAAGCACAGACCTCAGGCATCTCGTCCTATGATCAGATGAAGCTGGAAGATGAACTGGATGATCAGTTGTATCAGGTAAGGCTGGATGCACCGGAGATCATGGGGCTCCGCATATATGATCTGAAGGAAAACATATTTAATCTCGGCGCCTTTGCTGGCTCGTTTCAACAGTTGGACCCTTCCTATCTTGCAGAAATGGTTCATAGACTGGAAGGAACGGGCGGCGAATATGGTTGGAATCGTTTGGGACCGGATGCCTTCTTGCAGGAGGAACAATCCAATTGGATTCTGGCGGGACGATTAATGCGGTCTGTTGATCTGGAGACCTATGGCGTCATGTTAATTCTGTTTAACACCTCGTTGTTCGAATCTTATCTCAAAGATCTGCGACTGAATGAGGAAGTGGCTGTCTACTTGTTTGACGCAGATGGTGAGCTTCTATATGCCTTTCATAATCAGGATGCAGATCCACCACCGCTTACCGAGCTAAGCCTAGGGGCGACCGAGATCAGGGACGAGCAGGGAACAACCCACTTGTATACGAAACAAACGTCAGACAAAGCGGGCTTTACGTTGGTCAGCAAGGTCTCACTCGCTCAGATTCAGAACAAGGGAAAGATCATTCTAAAAGTTGCCGTGTTCTCTGCGTTAGCCAGCGTATTATGCTCATGGCTTATCATTACCGTAATTAGCGGCAGACTGTTGCGTCCGCTTGCGAGCCTGGTCAACGCGATGAAAAGAGTCCGTGATGGACAGTTCGATACACGGGTAAGGATTGAGTCCCGGGATGAGCTCGGCTTCATCGGTGAACGATTCAATGCAATGGCGTCCCGGATTGATACGCTGATCCATGAAGTGTATGAACGGGAACTCAGTGAAAAAGAAGCCGAACTCAAAGCCATTCAGGCCCAGCTGAATCCCCATTTTCTGTTTAACACACTCAGCATGTTTTTCTGGAAGTTCTATATGCTTGGCGATGAGAAATCGGCTCGCCTGGTCACTGCATTGTCGGAGATGCTGCAGTATACGCTGGAGCCCGTGCAGCGACTAACGACCGTGCAGGATGAGATGAAGCAAATGGATCATTACCTGCAGATTCAGCAGGCTCGGTATCAGGAAGCTTTGTCGATTACAATTACCGTTCCTGATGAATTGCTTCGCTGTCAGGTGATCCGACTGTTGCTTCAGCCCATCGTGGAGAATGTTTTTGTTCATGCCTTCTCGGACAAAAGGAACAACCGCCATCTGGAGATTCGTGGCTCGCGGCAAAACGGACATGAGGGAGAGCCGGATCTGCTCATCATTGAAATCTCAGATAACGGCTGCGGCATGCACGCATCGGTCATTGAACGCATTATGACGCCAGTGGCACATGCAGATGAGGAACGTCAGCACATTGGCATGCGGAGTGTACTTCGAAGAATTGAGTTGATTCACGGTGAACCCTACGGTGTACAGATCGAGTCGACTGTGGGAGAGGGTACGCTAGTACGTCTTCGTTTGCCTTATCAGATCGGTGAGGACTCATGCCGGGAAATTCAAATGACTGAGAGGAGTAGGTTCTGTTGAATGGACGTATGCTTGTAGTGGATGATGAAGCATTATTTCGTCAGGGTCTGATTCATCTGGTTCGCAATAACCCCCTCGGTTGGGAGGTCGTTGGGGAAGCGGCCGATGGAGAAGAAGCGATACAGGCTGTACACAGCTGCACACCTGATCTGATCATTACAGACATCAACATGCCTGTGATGGATGGTCTAGATTTGGCCGAACGCATACACGAGAGTGGACTGGACATTATGATTATCATTTTGACAGGTTATCGTGAGTTCGAATATGCACAGCGTGCCATCCGGTATGGGGCAATTGAATTTTTGTTAAAGCCGTTCTCGCTTGATGAAGCATGTCAGGTGTTACAAAAGGCACATGAACGATATCGCCGAAAACAGTCCGACATTCGGATCAGGGAACAATACAGCCAGGTGGACCGTACCGAGAGACTGCGAGAGGAACTGACTTCACTGGTGCTCCATCATCAATTCGGAGCGATAATGAATCGGATTGAGATATTGCTGGAAGAAGCGTCCGGGATGAGCTTGTCACAAGGCAAAGCGGAGATTCATATGCTTATGAAGGTCATGATGGACATACTGGTACAACAGCTTCAGCCTCAGGAATCCGGTGGTATGGACTCAACTGCCCCAGATCCACTGCTCTGGATTCATACCCTTCCTGAAGTCATCACTTGGGCCCGTTGCAAGAGTGAAGAGTGGGTGGATATGCTGATGCGGCTAACTCAGGAACAGCAGGATCATGTCGTTACACGAGTTATACAGTATATTGAAATGAACTATTCCAGCACATGCACGTTGCAGGCCGTGGCTGCCCATGTTCATGTGACACCCAACTATTTGAGCCATTTGTTCAAAAAAGAAACAGGACAAGGCTTCAGCCAATATGTCAGCAAGCGCCGAATCGATAAGGCGAAGCTGCTGCTGCACAGCACTCGGCAGAGCATGGCAGATATCGCGGAACTGACTGGGTTCGATAACTCCAGTTATTTTACAACCGTATTCAAACAGATGACGGGGGTATCGCCCCGTGAATATCGCAAGCAAGTAGCCAAGTGAAGTGCCCGGTAGCAATCCCCCTTGAACTACTGTAGGGTCCACAATTAAAGAGAAGCATTCTCTTAATATCTGTTCGTTTCCAAGGCAACCCCACCATGTGGGGTTATTTTTGTGTAGAAAATTATAAAAGGATCGTTAAATAACAAATGTTTACGCTTACATTTTTATCTAAAATACAACTATAGTACATCAACAGCAGAGAGGAGTGATGGATATGAAGGGGGAACTGACCGCAGGTCCGCCGTCTGGATTACAACCGCCGGACAGTGAAATGAAGCAGCGGATTCGGCAGCAGCAGCTTCGACGATTCAAGATGAATATACCGTTAATCTTGATGTTTGTTCCGGTGATTATGTTCTACCTTACCTTTCGTTATGCACCCATCGGAGGGCTGGTCATGGCCTTCAAGGACTACAACTTCTATGATGGGCTGTGGAACAGTCCATGGGTGGGCTTTCAGCATTTTCAGACGCTGTTCAGTGATCCGCGCACGGTGGAGATTATTCGCAACACCTTGTTCCTCAGTCTGTTAAGCATCATTATCGGGTTTCCCATTCCAATTATTCTGGCCATTATGCTGAATGAAGTGCGAAACATGGCCTTTAAGCGAACGGTGCAGACGGTGGTCTATATGCCACACTTCTTTTCCTGGGTCATCATTGCGATGATGATCATGACGGTTTTCTCTTTGGAAAATGGGATCGTAAACCGCTGGGTCGAGGCCTGGACGGGAGCACCTTATCCGTTCATGTACAACAAGGGTTCATGGGTTGCGGTATTTGTCGGCTCAGGGATCTGGAAGGACATGGGCTTCAATGCCATCATTTTTCTCGCGGCACTAACGACCATTGATCCGAGCCAATACGAGGCTGCACAGATGGATGGGGCCAGCAAAATGCGTCAGATCTGGCATGTCACCCTTCCGGGTATACGCTCCACCATTATTCTTCTGCTGATTCTGTCGATGGGGCGGGTGATGGAGGTCGGATTCGACCAGGTGTATATGCTTCAGAATTCCAATGTCAATGAGATAGCGGATGTAATCAGTACCTATATCTACCGCACCGGTCTTCAGGGAGCACAGTTCAGCCTGACAACGGCGATGGGATTGTTCGAATCACTGGTTGCATTTATCCTCATTTTTAGTGCAAATTATATCGCGCGTCGATTTAACGAAGGTTTGTGGTAGGAGGGAGAACAGCATGAGAAAAACCAAAGGAGAAAAAGTCTTTTATCTAATCAATTATGTATTGTTGTCATTGGTTGCCGTTAGCTGTATCCTGCCCTTACTGAACATTGTTGCCTTGTCATTTAGTGATGCGAGAGCGGTTGTTTCAGGTCAAGTGGGGTTATGGCCCGTCGATTTCACTTGGTTCTCCTATCACAGCCTAATTACGGGAACGCCGATTCTGAATGCATTCTGGAACAGTGTGGAGATCACATTGATCGGTACAGGGCTCAGCATGGCGGTGACGATTATGGCGGCATATCCGCTGTCACGTAGACATTTTTATCACCGGCGCTTCTTTACGATGGCGATGGTGTTCACGATGATTTTTAACGGTGGACTCATCCCGACGTATTTGGTCGTGCAAAATCTCGGTCTTGTGAACAGTTACGGCGCGCTTTGGCTACCGGGCCTGGTGAGCACTTACAACATGCTGATTATGCGATCTTATTTTGAAAATCTGCCGGGGGAAGTGGACGAGGCTGCGCGCATCGATGGTTGTGGTGAACTGGGGCTTTTGTTCCGAATCGTATTGCCATTATCCAAACCTTTGCTGGCGACTATTGCTCTCTTTTACGGCGTGGGTTACTGGAATTCGTTCATGAGTGTGATGATTTATATCAATGATACGTCCAAATACAACATGACCGTGCTCGTCCAAAATATGATTATGTCCAATCTGAATGTACAGGATTTTACCGATCCAACGATGATATCGAATCTGACCCCGGAAGGCATCCGGGCAGCAGCTGTCATTGTGATGGTCATACCCATTTTGGCAGTGTATCCGTTCTTGCAGAAGTACTTCGTTAAAGGGGTCATGCTCGGATCAATTAAAGGTTAAAGCAGGCTGTGGGTTAACCCGCATGGGTTCATATTACAGGAAAGAAAGAGGGTCTTATCTATGGCGTTAACGATGAAGGCATGGATGAAGTCGGGTCTCGTTCTGGGCTTGATCGGTGGTTTGCTGGCGGGATGTACAGGAGGTAACGGTAGCGAACAGGCGGAAGGCGAAGGCAACAGGGGGAACATTACGTCAACGATCTATGATCGGGGCGCGGTCCCAAGCGGCATGGGTACGATCGAAGATAATATGTGGTCCAAGTGGATTAACGAGAATGGCCCGGCAAATGTAAAATATACAGCAGTTCCCCGCTGGGAGTCTCAGTCGAAACTTAACGTATTATTCGCTTCTGGCAGTGCACCGGATATTATTTTTGAATTCGGTACGCCCATCCGTAACACACTGTTTAATCAGAAACAGCTGATGCCGCTGGATGAGTTGATCGAGAACTCAAGTGTGGAATACAAAGCCTTGATGGAGAAATATCCCCAGCTCAAGAAGGCCGGTATCAAAAGCGATGGTAAGCTCTATGAAGTGGGACGTATGAACGAGGTGTTTCCACTAACGAGCTTCTTCATTCGGGAAGACTGGCTGGAAAAGTTGAATCTGGAGGTACCGACCAATGAAGAAGAGATGCTGGCGGTAGCCAAGGCCTTCACGGAGAATGATCCCGATGGAAACGGAGCTAAGGATACATACGGCATCGGTGGATTTCAGTTCGGCGATACAGCGGGTCTATTCCGCTATATGTACAACGCTAACTGGGTGAATGTGGAGGACGGGGAGATGGTGGTTGGTCCCAACAACATGAAAGAAGCCACGGCATTCAAACGTGCATTATATGAAGCAGGTGTGGTCGATAAGGACTTATTGACCGACAAGGACGGGGCCAAGGCGAAGCAGGATTTCCTGAACGGCAAAATCGGTATGTACGCGGCCATGACTTCGGATTATACCGGGTTTGCAGCGAAGGAACTGGATACACTGATGCAGAATGTTCCTGAGGCCAGATTAAAGGTCATCGCTCTGCCAACCACGTCCGTAGGACAGCACACGATGGTGTGGAATAACCCCGTTCAGATGACTGCAGCTGTGAATGCGCGAGCCAAAAATCCGGAAGCAGTTATGCAATATATCGATTTTCTGACCAAAACAGAGTCGGGCCGAACCTTCAAAAATGGATTTGAAAACACGCATTATACGTTAAACGATCAAGGCTGTCCGCGCATCTCTGATCAAGAGAAATACAAGCAGGAGATCAGCTGGGCAGGCGATTACGCCATGTTGTACAGCCGTCTGGAGGAAGGCAAATGCGGGTACACAGAAATGCTGTTCAGCGAAGAGATCCCGTCGCAGAAGGAAGGACTTCGACTATTCAAGGAAGCGCGTGAGGTATACATGACGGATCTTCCGGTGGGAGAGGGCGTTACCCATTCAGAACATATGCCGCAGCTACCCAAGGAGCTTCAGGTCAAGTTGACCAATGTGACAACAGCGATCAACGATATTTTTACCCGTTCCATCATTGGGGGAAGCAAATATACGATCGAACAGGCTGCAACGGAAGCACAGCAGAAGTGGGAACAAGGCGGTGGCCCGGAGATTGAAGCATGGTACAAAGACTGGTGGGGCAAGGAAAAGGATAATGTATTGGTCTGGGACGATTTCTATGAAATCTATGAACAGCAACAAGCTGATTTTGAAAAAGCAGAGTGAATTCAAGGATTCAAATCATTCATACGATTTATAATTTTGGTATTGGTAGAAATAAGCGCTCTGATCCCCTGATCAGAGCCTTTTTAGGTTTGGGCTTCAAATAGGGGAATATTTGACTGAAAAATGAAGTGAATAGAAAGTTCTCGCATTTCGCATGAAACTATATCCAGAACGATGCGTATCATAAGGTATTAATTGTTTTTAAATGTAGAATATTGCCGTATTTCAGAGTATAGTTAAGGAATAATTTAACTTATATTCAACATGATGTAGATATGAAAGTTACTGAAAAATCATGAAAAGAATGTATGGAACACCAGGTTGAAACTATTGGAGGTTGAGTATGAGTTCATTTAAAGGCTGGTTAAATTCAACAAAACAAGGACTTGAAGAGCAAGTCAAAAAGTTTAAAAATAAAGATTTTATGGATGCCGTGGTTGCAGGGTGTGCACTGGTTGCTTTTGCAGATGGTTCCATTGACGAAGCGGAAAAGAACAAGATGGCCGGTTATATCAACCTGAGTCAGGAATTGAAAGTATTTGATATGGCTGAAGTGATTACACGCTTTAATCATTATGTTGCAAACTTTGAGTTCTCTCCAGAGATCGGGAAGCAGGAAGCGCTGAAAGCCATTGGGAAATTCAAAGCCAAGCCGGATGTAGGACGCGTTATTGTGGGTGTATGCAGTGCGATTGGTTCAGCTGACGGCAACTTTGATGATCAGGAGAAAAGAGTCGTTGCCGAGATATGCATCGTACTTGGACTGAACCCGAGTGAATTCAATCTCTAAGTAGCTATTTTACATATGAAGGGAGGTGAAAATCAGTGGCAAGCATTAATTTGGTCAAAGGACAGAAGATTGATTTAACCAAAGGCAATGCAGGACTTACTGAGGTGATTGCTGGTCTCGGTTGGGACCCGGTAACTGCCAAAGGTTTCTTCGGAAGAAAAAAACAAGCGGATGTCGATTGTGATGCATCGGCGATCATGTTGAATGAGGAAGGCAAGTTGGTCAAGGACTCCAACCTGGTTTGCTTCCACAACAAGCAAAGTGCATGTCGTTCGGTTATCCATTCAGGTGACAATCTAACAGGACAGGGAGACGGTGACGACGAACAGATCAAAATGGATCTGTCCCGTATTCCTGCTGATGTTCATAAAGTATTAATCGTTGTTAATATCTACGATTGTGTCAATCGCAAGCAAGATTTTGGCATGATTGAGAAGGCTTATATTCGTATTCTGGATGGTAAAAATTCCAGTGAGCTCGTGAAGTTCAATCTATCCGATAACTACACAGGTTCAACAGCGTTGATCTGTGGTGAATTGTATCGTCATGGAGGCGAATGGAAATTCTCGGCAATTGGAGAGGGTTCCCATGCGGTACATATCAACGAACTCGCTCGCAAGTACTCCTAAGTACAAGATTTAATCTAATTCGACAATTATCCTGATATTCATATGTAACGATAACTACAATAAATTATAAATAAGCGAGGATGATCATACGATGGCAATTAATCTCTCTAAAGGTCAAAAAATCGATCTGACTAAAACGAACCCAGGTTTGACAAAAATCACAGTAGGCTTGGGCTGGGATACCAACAAGTATGATGGCGGAAAAGACTTTGACCTGGACGTATCGGTATTCTGTGCCAATGCAAACGGTAAAGTAGAAGGCGAGAAAAACTTCATTTTCTTCAACAATCCACAAAATGAAAATGGTTCTGTTGTTCACACCGGTGACAACCGTACAGGAGATGGCGATGGTGATGATGAGCAGATCAATATCGACCTGCCTAACGTACCCGCAAATGTAGAGAAAATTGCATTCTCCATTACGATCTACGAAGCTACGGACCGTAGCCAGAACTTCGGACAAGTCTCCCGTGCTTATGTGCGAATTGTTAACGAAGCAAACAACGAAGAACTGATTCGTTTCGACCTGGGAGAAGACTTCTCCATTGAAACGGGTGTAGTTGTTGGTGAATTGTATCGTCATAACGGCGAGTGGAAGTTCAGTGCCATCGGTAGTGGTTACCAGGATGGATTGGTTGGATTAACACGCGATTACGGTTTGCAATAGGACGTACAGAGCGACTTACAGGATGGGAAGAACCGTCTCCTGGACGGTTCTCCTTTTCATTTAATCACATAACTTGGAAAGGTGGAAAAACAAATGACGATCAGTCTTGCCAAAGGACAACGTATTGACCTGACTAAGACGAATCCGGGCCTTACCCGTGTGGTAGTTGGTTTAGGTTGGGATACAAACAAATATAGTGGTGGAGTCGATTTTGACCTGGACGCTTCGGCTTTTTTGTTGTACGAAGATGGAAAAGCCAAAGGTACGGATGACTTTGTTTTTTACAACAATCCAAGCGGCGGTGAGGGTTCAGTGACACATACCGGTGACAATCGTACGGGTGAGGGAGACGGCGATGATGAGCAAGTTGTCGTTGACTTCAGCAAAATCCCTGCGCACATTCACCGGATCGGTATTACGGTAACCATCTATGATGGAGATGGACGAGGGCAGAATTTTGGACAAGTCTCCAACGCTTTTGTTCGTGTTGTAGATGCTGCAAGTGATCGGGAAGTGCTTCGTTTCGACCTCGGAGAGGACTATTCCACAGAAACAGCTGTGGTGTTCTGTGAGTTTTACCGTGCAGGTGCGGACTGGAAATTCCAGGCGGTAGGCAGCGGTTTCACAGGTGGACTATCTGCTTTATGCAAAAATTACGGACTGGATGCACAATAACTTGGCATAGAAAGGTGATTCTGCTATGGCGATTTCTGTCGTGAAAGGCCAGAAGAGTGATCTGACCAAAACCAATCCGGGCTTGTCCCGTCTAACAGTAGGCATTGGTTGGGAGGCAGCCTCGGGTGTGGAGCTGGACACATCAGCATTCCTTCTGGGTTCAGACAATAAAGTGGCTGGAGATGAAGATTTTATCTTCTATAATCAGCCCTCTACCTCGTTCATCACGTATATGGATGGTGGACAGGTTGGTGGCGAGAAGAAACAATTCGCCATTGATCTTGTCAAAATCCCTGCCCGAATTGAGAAAATTGCCTTCAGCCTGACGATTCATGACGGTGAAGCACGACGCCATCATTTTGGACAGGTTCAGCATGGTTTTCTACGGTTTGCCAATGCAGCTACAGGTCAGGAAGTGATGAGATATGATCTGGGTAGCGGGTTTACAGTGGAGACCGCGATTGTCATTGGTGAATTGTATCGCCATAACGGAGAATGGAAGTTCAATGCAATAGGGTCGGGTTTTGCAGGTGGTCTGAATGCACTCTGCGCTAACTTTGGTGTAGATGTGGATGGTGGATCAGACGCTGCGCCAACCACATCAACCGTTCCCCCGACAGCTGCACCGATTCCACCACCCCCGGCATCCGTACCAGAACCTACGCCTGCTCCTGTGAATTCGATCAATTTCAGCAAAATTGAATTGAAGAAGAAGGGCGACACCATTAACCTCAAGAAAAATGCGGGGGGACTTGGTGAAATCCTGATTAACTTGAACTGGAATCAACAGGGCAGCAAAGGGTTATTTGGTCGCAGCAAGAGTGTGGATCTGGACTTGGGCTGCCTGTTCGAGATGAAGGATGGTACACGAGATGTGATTCAGGCCTTGGGACAGAGGTTTGGTTCACTGAACCGTTTCCCTTATATTGCACTGGATGGGGATGACCGGACGGGATCTGTTAAGACGGGAGAAAATCTGCGGATTAATGGTGCACGTATCTCGGAAATTGAGCGCATCTTGGTATTTACCTATATTTATGGTGGTGTGGCCAACTGGTCTCAAGTAGACGGTGTGGTAACCATCCAGCAGAAGGACGGCCCGGATATCATTGTCCGAATGAATGAATACGGGAGCCCGCTTGGCATGTGTGGCATCGCGATGTTACGCAATGTGAACAATGAGACATTCAGTATTGAACGAATTGTGCAGTTCTATAATGGGCATCAGGCGTTGGACGAGGCTCATGATTGGGGAATGCAGTGGGTTGCGGGAAGAAAGTAATCATTCGTATGTATTCATTCAATCCCTCCAGATTAGGAGGGATTGGTTTTTATGCCCCGACAGCTGGAATCAACTATTGCAGATTGGCTATTGCCAAAGGTGCGAGGAGGAGACAATCCTGAAATATTTTAACTTTTTGAGTCTGGAAGAAGAAGATACTTTATTTTTCTCTTCACCCGTCTCGTTCAATCACCGGACTTCCAAAGATCTACTGGCATATGCTGTTGGGGCTGCTTTATATATGCCCGCGACGCGCGCACATATCGCGGACGACATTATAAATGGTAAGCATGAAGGTCTGACGACCATTATTATTGATCTGGAGGACGCTGTAGGTGACGACCAAGTAGAGTTTGCCGAGCAGTGCCTGGTACAGCATCTAACTCAACTGATGACTTATATGGAGACAGGCATGCTGAGTCAGGATCAAATGCCTCTTCTGTTTGCTCGTGTACGTTCACCACAACAGTTGGAACGTCTGATTGATACGTTGGGAGAATTGGTGTCCATGCTGACAGGTGTGGCATTGCCCAAGTTTTGTGTGGGCAATGGAAGAGCCTATTTTGACCAGATCCGCAAGTATAATCAACGGAAACCGGATCATTATCCCGTTCTCTATGGAATGCCCATATTGGAAACGGCTTCAATTATATATCGGGAGACACGTTGGGAGACCTTACTGGGCCTTCGAAACATCCTCGATGAACATGTTGAATATGTGCTCAATGTACGCATTGGTGCGACCGATTTCTCAAGCCTGTTTGGACTACGCCGAAGTCCTGAATTGACCATATACGATATCGCCACGATCCGTGACTGCATCTCGGATATTATCAATCTGTTTGGACGAATGGACAAGCCGTATGTGATCTCAGGTCCTGTCTGGGAATATTTCAGTCAGCGGGAGCGCGTGTTCAAACCTCAATTACGACAGACTCCATTCGAAGAAACCCTGGGCAAATCAGGGCTGCATCTGAGAATGAAATATATTACGAACACAATGGATGGATTGATGCGTGAAGTCATGATGGACAAGGAAAATGGAATTGTTGGCAAAACGATCATTCATCCTTCTCATATTAAGCCCGTACAAGCGATGTACGTTGTTACACATGAAGAATATTCTGATGCCCAAGACATCATCGCCCGTAATGACGGTAGCCTGGGTGTGTTCAAAAGTAATTACTATAACAAAATGAATGAGATTAAACCACACTTGAGCTGGGCGAATCGAATTCTAATCCGATCACAAATATATGGGGTGTTACATGAACAGCAGCATTTTGTCGGGCTCTTGCCCAAACATGAGCAACAACACAACTACGTTCCCAATTCTTGATCAATTCAGTCTGAACGTTCAGGTTACACATAACCCGCTGCAACTTCCACTAGAATCTCTATTTTCCATGGCTGCACGAATCAATAAGAAACGTTCATTTCTGTTTGTAAGCAGACTGCTGGGCAAGCACATCCCGGTTAACCCGTATACCTCGCTTCTGAGCGGCGCGGCATTGGCTGTTCTGTTATATGAGCACCTGACTGAGGAGACGGAAGAGACCAAAGATCAGATCACCAAGTGGAAACGGGAAATGGTCGAAGGATTGATTGATCCCCAGCAAGCTCGGCAAGTGTACAACATGCTGTTGCAAGAAAGCTTGAGTTTGCCGGAAACGATTCGTTTTGTTGGTTTTGCCGAGACAGCGACAGCGCTGGGCCACAGCATGTACGAGATGTTTGCTGATCAAGCTTCCTATATTCACACCACTCGAGAATATGTTCCAGCGATGAATCCAGATATTCAATTTGAAGAAGAACATTCTCACGCGATGGCTCATCGTTGTTATGCGCTGGATCATGAAGCCTTTGCAGGAGAGGGCCCGATTGTTCTGGTGGACGACGAGATTACGACGGGCAAAACGACGTTGAATATCATTCGGGATATTCAGGCCAGATATCCCCGGAAGCAATATGTGATTGCTTCGCTGCTAGACTGGCGTACGGAAGCGGACGAACTTCGATTTGCCGAACTGGAAGCAGAATTGGGAATTACCATTACACCGTTAAGCCTGTTGAAGGGCCGTATTGAAGTGGTAGGTACTCCACAGTTGGAACCAACACAGCAAGATGAGCAGTTATCTCATTCTGCCGTAACGCTTCAGACTTCTACCGTTGCAGATGCCTTCCATCAGCTGCAAGCCACTTCCGAGGATGGTGAAGGTAAACGTAGCACAGCCAGCTACGTCCAGCATACGGGCAGGTTTGGTGTGCAATCCCGTCATAATAGCGTATTACGTCAGGAGGTTAGCCGGATTGCAGAACGACTTCGGTTGCAGCGTACGGGAGAACGGACTTTGGTGATGGGAACAGGGGAGTTCATGTACATTCCAATGCGTGTTGCTGCCGAGATGGGAGAAGGTGTGTGGTATCAATCCACTACCCGCAGTCCAATCCATACACATCCCGCTCCAGGATATGCTGTTCGTAGTGGTGCCGGATATGCCTCACCGGAAGACGCATCTGTTCGTAACTTTATCTACAACATCGCCCCGGGACAATATGACGAGGTTTTTGTTCTGCTGGAGAGACAGATGTCCGAAGAGCGAATGGAACCGATGGTGAAGGTACTGGAGCAGTTGGGATGCGGTCACATTCATATTGTGTATTGCGGCTTGCCAGAGAAGACAGGGGACAATGAGCAATGAACTTAACTACACTGGAGCTAATCAGACAACGTGAGATTCCGTCTCCCGAGCCGATGGGCAGTTATGATGCATCGGACGTTGTTTTCCTACTGAAGGATATCAGCCATGTGGATCTGGAAAAGGGAACGGGTGAACGGGAGCAGGCGATCCAATCCGGGGTTCATTATTCGGAGATGCTGCCCGTGGAATATCAGCCCACAGCCGAATACATCGAGCTGTTTCACCAGACGTTGGAACAATCCGCTGCAAGAATAGCACTTCATACCGCCATCGTGGCTGAGAAGATCGTAGAGCGCAGGGGCCTGAATCTTGTGCTGGTATCATTGGCTCGAGCGGGAACCCCTGTTGGCATCCTGATCAAGCGTTATATTGAATTGAAATACAAAGTGACGATTCCGCATTATAGCATTTCCATTATTCGTGGCAAAGGTATGGATGAGAACGCAATTTTATATATTTTACAGCAGCATGGGCTGGAAACAGCCATTCAGTTTGTAGACGGTTGGACCGGCAAAGGGGCTATTCGCAAAGTGCTGAAAGAATCCTGTGACCAAATGGAACGGACTTATGGCGTAAACCTCGATGATGATCTTGCCGTGTTGGCCGATCCGGGGCAATGTTCAGGCACATTTGGGACAAGAGAAGATTATCTCATTCCTAGCGCTTGTCTGAATTCCACCGTCTCCGGACTGGTGAGTCGTACAGTGCTTCGGGATGATCTGATTGGGCCGACAGATTTTCACGGAGCTAAATGGTATCGTGAATGGTCCTCTGACGATGTGTCGAACCAATACGTGGATACCATTGCACGGCATTTTCCACAGGTGATGAATCAAGCGGAACTTCGTACGGACGCCAATGTTATCGGTACTTCGGAAATCACCTGGAAAGGCTGGCAGGATATTGAGTCCATTCAGCAATCCTTTGGCATTGCTAACATCAATCTGATTAAACCTGGAATCGGAGAAACAACCCGGGTGCTACTGCGCCGGGTCCCTTGGAAGATTCTTGTGGACCGTCTGGATAATCCGGATTTGCAACATATCATGATGCTCGCCATAGACAGAAATGTGCCGGTTGAGGTATATCCGGGATTAACCTATTCCTGTTGCGGCATTATTCAATCCCTGGGAGGTGGCGGAGAATGATGATCTACGCAAGTGATCTGGACCAGACGTTGGTGTACTCCCGTCGTGCGCTCCGTATTCCCGAAGATACACCGGGACTTGTTCCCGCAGAGTGGATTAACGGCAAGTTGTCCGCTTTTATGTCAGCATATGCACTGGAGCGTTTGCAGTCTTTGCCGCAAGATATTGTATTTATGCCTGTGACGACACGTACTGTGGAGCAGTACCGACGCATTCATATTTTTCAGACCGAATGTATTCCGAAATATGCGGTGACGAGCAATGGTGGCAACATTATTGTTGATGGTCAGGTAGACAATGAGTGGAACCTGCATATTCGCTCTTTACTTCGTCAGCAGGCAGCCACTCCCGAAGAGATTCTGGATTTATTTGACGATGTACTCAGCCCGGAATGGGTGATTAATCAGCGATTGTGTGATGAGCTGTTCTATGCACTGTTGATCGAACGTGACAAGCTTCCAATGGAGCGTATTGCGGACAAGATTCGGGTGTTAGAGACGCTGGGATGGGAGAGTTCGATCCAGGGTCGGAAGCTCTATCTGGTGCCTTCGGCCGTGAACAAACGAGCTGCAGTGGAGCACATTAGGCAACGCATTGGCGATGTGGCTGTGATTGCTTCGGGTGATTCCTTGCTGGATCGCTGTTTGCTGGACTTTGCGCAGCATGCCATTGCTCCGTCCCACGGAGAATTACATGTGGAGAGACAGCGTGCACCTGAGCTGGTGCCGTATCAATTTACGGAACAATTCGGTGCTTTTGCAGCAGATGAGATTCTCGATTACGTTCACCGTATTCACAACGATCAACAGACTCAGCTAGACCATGCCGAGATAAGGGAGACCGTATAAATGAAAAAAATGAAGATTTACTTCAACCGTTGGTTCTCTGTAACGTATCATTATATGAATGCAATTCGGGACAATGAGGACGGCATGGAATTTGAGATCTACGGTACTCATCCTGATCCGGGACACATGGCATTACAGGGCTGTGATGTTGCAGAAGTTGAACCGCGTGTAACGGGTCGGGAATATGTTGATTTTTGCCTCGACTTTTGCCGTCGTCATCAGATTGATGTGTTTATTCCACGCTGGAACATGCTGGACATCAGCAGACATATCTCCTTGTTCGAAGAGATCGGTACACGGGTTATCGTATGCTCGGATACGGAATTGCTGGAACAATTGATGGAGAAAGACCGATTCTATGAATCAGTGCGTGAGAAAGGCATTATGGAGATTCCGGATTATTTCACGGTCAGTAATGCTGCACAATTCCAGCAAGCCTATGAGGCGCTGCGCGCAAGTGGACACGATGTATGTTTCAAACCATGTAATGGTGAGGGCGGCATGGGATTCCGGGTGATCAACAATGAACGTGATCCGTTGGAGGAGTTGTTCGGGTATGCGCTTAACTCGATTTCGTATGAAGATGCCCTGCGTGCGTTCTCTTCTGCTCCGTCCTTTCCCAATGTCATGGTGATGGAGGTGCTGGAAGGATATGAATACAGTATTGATTGTCTTTCGGATCGCAATGGGAAACTATTAACGGCTATTCCGCGTAGAAAAGAAAGAGGACGTTTACGCTTGCTCGAAGAAAACGAGGAATTACTGGAAATTGCCCGTAATGTGGCAGAAGCATATCGGATTCCTTATAATTTTAATATACAGATGAAATATCGCAAGGATATACCGAAGCTGCTTGAGATCAATCCGCGTATGTCGGGTGGGTTGCACATGTCTTGTCTGTCGGGCGTGAACTTCCCGTATCTGGCGGTCAAATCTGCACTTGGCCATGATATTGGACCACTTCATCCGAAGTTTGGTCTTCTGGGAAGTCATATCGAGCAGCCATTTATAATCGACGTTCAGAAGGTAAGCGGAGTACACCACGTCTAGCTGAGAATTTCCCTCAACATTGACACCTTCTGGATGGTTTTCTTACAATACGGATAAGAGGTTATTCAAAAAGTCTACTTTGGATTACGAATAATGCCTTACGGCATCATCAGCATTGAAGTTGAAATTCAGCCGAAATAAGCGGGAGCTTACGAAGGTTGTTTCCTTTGGAAACATTGTGGTTGCTCACGTAGGTTTCCTACGCTCCGCTACTCCATTTCTATCTTCATTCTATCTTCTCGGTACTGAAAACCAGACTTTTTGAATATGCACTTTATGTGTTGTTACAGGCAGGAGGACAAGTAATGTTACGGAAAACGAAGATAGGTATAGGCGCATTGGTCGGTTATGGTCTCGCGGCGATCTCGAGTCCCTTTCTACCGGATGTCATCACGTGGGCAATTCCGGCATTGGCAACTGTGGTTGGGGGACTGATTCCTTCACGTTCCGCGCCACGTACACAGGTCGAGGGTTCGTCATCAGCCCCTGTACCCATTACAGATATCGGAAATGAACCATCCCGTTTGAATGGAGGACAAGCGCCGAGCGCAGTGCCAACAGGGGCAAGAGAAGCTTCTCCGGCACAGTCCCATTCGAGCTCCACTCCCGCACAACACGCGGGCTCAGAACAACAAGCGAAGCCTTCCCGGACTGAACCAGATCCTGTATTTGATCCGGTGATTGAGTACCTGGAAGTTCTGGAAGACATGATCATCTCCGAAGGTCAGAAGAACGAACTGGATAATGAGATCGTGGAGAAATCACTGGCGTTGTTTGCCCGTCTGCAGCGTGTGATTCCTTCCCTTCAGGAGTTAAACAACGGGGATATTAACCATACGGTGCGCAGACTTATTTTGAAAGACCTGAACGGTTTTATTAATCCATTTCTACGTTTAAGTGGAGAAGCCAAACGCAACAATCGGCGTATGCTGCTGAATGGTCTTCGAGATGTAGATTCCAAGATATCGGATATTGTATCAACGATTGAACATAAAGACTTAATGGAGCTCCAGAACAAAGCGGAACTAATACATCAACGGTATAACAGCTCTGAATTATAGGAGGGATTGGCATGGCAACGGAATGGGCTCAGTTGAAGCAGGAAGATGAGCAACGGATTAACCAGGAAGCAACGCAGCTTATTCAGAAAGTGTCCCAAAGTGATCCGGCTCACCTGGATACCTTAATGGATGATATCGGCAAGTTGGGCGTGAAAACACAAGAGAGAGCAGGACAGACTCTCAAGTTGCTTGATCGTCCAGTCAATGAACTGATGTCTGGGAATCGGGCAGAGGTATCCAACATGATCCTGAAGCTCCGTGATGAATGTGAGAGTCTGCAGCAGAGTAAAAATGTGAGTTTTGTCGGGAAGTTGTTACGTAAAAGCCCACTGAAAAACTACGTATACCGTTATCAATCCGTTCGCACGAACATTGATGCCATCATTAACGGGTTGCGGGACGGCAAGGACAACCTGGAAGAAAGCATCGTGAATATGCGTCAGTTGAAACGTTCTTCCATTCAGGAGATCTACAATCTGCAGACCAAAATTTCCTTCGGTAATCAATTGAAAGCATTGTTTGAAACCGAGATCGCCAAGCCTGAGAACGAGAATCGTAAAGCACATCTGGAGCGTGGGTTGCGCAAAGTGGTAACACGTACCCAATCCATGACAGAGATGATCATGCTGTACAATCAGGCGATCGCAGCTACCGACATCATTAATGATAACAATGACAAGCTGATTGATTCAGTGAATAACGCCATTGATAAAACAGCGAATCTGATCACCGTTTCGGCCATGATTGCGATGGCACTCAATGATCAGGAGAAGGTCATTTCTGCTGTGGAAGCTACGAATAAGACGATTGAAGATCAATTCAAGGAGAATGCCAGATTGTTGAAGACAACAACAGAGAAAACGAATGAACTGTTGTCCAAACCGGCTATGTCCCTTGAGGCAGTCAATCAGGCGATGGGTGATCTGATGTCTGCGCTGGATCTGTCCGAGCAGTCCAACCGCCGGATCATCGAGAGCTGTAATGACTATACCAACAAGATGACAACACTTAACGCCAAAATGAGCGATCGACTGGGTCTGGAAGGGCCGAAGGTTGCTGCCATTCCGGAGAAAAACAAACCGGATTCCAGTGCATTAGGTTCTTTCCTGGATTAGGGTAAGACTCGCTGCATATCGTATCGAGATTGCTACATGGTTTTATTTTCTACGAGGGACGCTGAGTGCGTCTCTTTGTTTCATTTATTTGATAGAATGAGGGTAAAATCTGGGGTTGTGCAAAGGAGCTTGCTGAACATGCTGGACTTTTCATTTGAGATTATTGATGAGACCAAGATTAATATTCAATACAAATATGGCAGTGAGTTCTTTAACTTTAACCTGTATTATGCAAAAGGGGAGTGGACGCTGCATCCTTTTGACGGCATACTGATCCAAAACCGTGAAATGTGCAGTCTGATTGTATCGGAGCTGCTCCGTAACAAAGATTTTCATGTCATGTTGGCCAAAGAGAAAATCATCTTATCTCAACTGCGCACCAGTGTTAACCTCCAGTCCAATGAGCCGGATGAATGGGTTGCAGATCGAAGAAACGCAGATTATTCCAGTCCTGATGATGAGTTGATGGATTACATAGGGAACCACAGTTTCGAAGACATAATACAGCTTGAGCAAGAACAGATTGAGGCCAGAGTGCAATTCTTCCAACAGATTATTCAGAGAATGTTTATGGAGGGGCTTGGACCGGAAGATGCTGATTTTATCAAAGTTCAGGCCGTGATTCGGATTTATAAAGAGACATATGATCGTCTGGGCGAGTTGAATGATGACTATCGGGGTGATCGTGGACGTAGAAGATGGTAGGATGTAAAGAAGAAAAAGGTTCATCAGCCATAGGCAGATGAACCTTTTTCTTCTTCTGATATTCAAGGGAGATGAATGGTTTGGATATGATCGGTATGCATAATTAAAGAAGTCCCATCTGCTTCTACCAACGCAAGCAAGTGGTTGTCTGCATTCTTCAATAACCCTGCTCGGTAAGGCTTGCAACCGAGGTTGAGTACAACAAGTTCACCTATCATTTTATGAAGTTGCTGATCGAGTGTACGGGAGAGTGACATGGACGAAGGTTGCATAGGGAAATGTTGCTTACTAAGAGAATAGGGTGTGCTGTTAGTAGGGGAAGGAATAATATATTTCAGATGATTAATGGAAACATAGATAGAATGATATAACGGAGAGTAGAACATAAAGTAGTCATTCATAATATTTGTAATATAACCATGCAATGTTTTCCCTCCGATGGATATTTCACTGAAACGTCCACGGGCGTTCATCAGCATTTTGCGGTAAGAGATATTGGTGTGATCCATCTCGGGGTCAGGTGTTGGAAAAACTATATTTGAATCATCTGCTGTGTTGACATGCATGGATTGAACATGATGAAGTGGAATATACACAAATCGCTGATTTCCGTAGACTACAATAAGATCCTGACCTACATCAACGATTTCACCCTGGATCGGTAGTTTACAGCCAGACAGCTCCAATTCGACGGATTTACCCAGCCAATGCGTAACAAGATCCACAGTATTCCTCCTCTCAGTAGAGTATAGATGTCCAAATATATAGTGAAATTAGGCTAACAATTAGACTGATTGGTATCACAATAAAGGTAACTTTCATATATTGTTTCCAGGAGATTCGAATTTGATGGGTCTTTAATATATACATCCAAATTAACGTTGCCAAGGTGCCAATAGGCGTCAGCAAGGCTCCGATATCACTTCCCAGAATGTTCGCAAGATACGCAAGATGCAGTTGAGATTCACTTAGTGGAAGATCTGTAACAGCAAAGGTCCCAATCATGACGGAGGGCAAATTGTTGAACAGATTGGAAAGCAGAGTGAGCATTAACCCCGACACAGCAATGATGCTGGCATTTCCCCCTTCTATTATAGGTTTCATCCACTGAATGATTGACGCGGTCAAGCCTGCGCGGTGAAGACTATCCACAATGACATAAATGCTGAAGGCAAAGAGTAGAATGTGCCAAGGCGTCTGTGTTATCACATCTTTGAGTCCAGTCCGGGTGCGATACCAACGCACAGCGAGCATGAGAATAACACCAGTAATTGCAACTACCTCCATACGTATACCGACTTGCTCAGCTAGAAAATATCCTGCACGGATAAATACAACGATACCAATACAGCCACGGAACAGCCACCAGTCTACTTTATTCTCGGATTCAGTTGTCTGCAGCGGATGATATCCTGAACCTGATGAAGACTGCAGGGATACAGGGAAATGATGAATAACTTTGGGAATACTTCTACGAAAATAATAGAACAGCAGTACAGTCATCACCATGATCGCAAGCATGGATGGCACAAACATCATCTGAGTATAAGTATTCAGATTTAAGCCAACCATTTGCAAAGCAATCAGATTAGCCAGATTACTAAGTCCAATTGGCGCACTGGAAGCCGTAGCGATGAGAGCACCGGAGATCAGGTAGGGTAACTGTTGATGCATTTTCAGACGAAGTATAGAACAGATTCGAATAATTATCGGAGTTGTGATCAGAATACTGCCATCATTGTTGAAGAAGATGGTCATGAGAAAACAAAGTAATAGAATTAGCCAGAACAATCGAAAGCCGGAACCTCTTGCTTTCTCAATCATATTCAAAGCGATCCAGCGAAAAAAACCGATGCTATCTAAAATAATCGACATGACAATGGTAGAGAGGATTGTTACGGCTGCACCAGATACGATCCCGAAGATTCCAACAATGTGAGCATAGCTGCTCACTCCAGTTAAAATAAGAAGAAGGGCGCCAAGCGAGGTGGGTATAGATTCATTCAATCCGCCAGGACGCCACATCAGGAAAATGACAGTGATGATAAAGACCCCGAAGGTTAACCACAACTGGTAGTCAGGCATTTACTGTGATTCACCCCCCAGGGGGAGAAGTCCTGACGAAGCCTGAAGCAGATGTTCATGGGATGGAGTGGGCCTTCCGGGTGTAACGATCCAGTAAAAAGGCACACCAATCAAGACTAATGCGACGAAGATCAACATGATAATTCCCCCCTTTAAGCTGGTAGATAACTTAAGTTGTCAGTTTATTTTATTTACTTCTTTTTACCGCCGGATTTGTTGCCGCGGGATTGACTGCCTTGGTTGCCTTGATTGCCTCGCGACTTGTTGCCACCTGACTTATTGCCCTGGGATTGATTGCCTTGAACTCGTTGCCCCTGAGAACGATTGCCTTGACTGCTGCGTGACTTGTTGCCGCCGGACTTATTACCCTGAGCTTGGTTGCCTTGAGCTGCTTGGTTTCCTTGAGAACGATTGCCACGCGACTGGTTGCCTTGAGCCGTCTGATTACCTTGGGCTGCTTGGTTCCCTTGACTTGTATTATTACTGCTATTGTAGTTGTTGTTGTTCCCACCACCACGTACGAGGGATACAGATTTCACATGTTGCATCGGAATACGAACAATCTCCTGATTTTTCAAAGTCATGATCAATTGGTTCTGGTTGGCATCGGCCAGGATGCCTTCCACTTTTTCAGGTCCTCCCCGGTTAATCTGAACACGGCGGAAGCGGAGTGCTTGCATAACGCCCAAAAACGTGTTGGAAGGAATAGGGTTCCCCATGGCTGCATTTCGGTTACCACCGGAACGGCCTGTATCTGTTATGCTTTTGACATGTGATTCATTAACGTAGACAATTCCTTCTTTGCAGTTCATCGCCATGTAGTCCCAGCGTACATCCGTAAGTGTACCTTGTACTGAATCAGGTCCTCCCCGGTTAATCTTAATCTCTCTTCCCAACAAACCTCTTATTCCTTGACCATTCATAGACATTGTGTTTGACCCCTTCCATGATATAAGTTCAGATGGACAAAAATGGTGGATGTAACTATGATCCCTTCCATTCGTCATTCGTGTCTGTCTGTAGTTTAAGCATATGTGACATGCTTCTTGGAGGGACTAGCCAGTTAACTATATTTATACCATTTCGGCTATAATCTATGAAAATGATGTAAAATTATAGATTAATAACTCGGTTATTCCGCATTATGACAAGTGAATTGAATGTGATAAGTATCAGGACTGTGCATTCGCCCGTACGACTTTCTGTGCATCTGCATAGGATGATGTAAGAGCCTACGGGCGAATCTTACAGGTACTTGAAAGGCGGATGGAAATGGCTCTACCTGTCTACCATATCAGCTTGTCTCCAACCGAATATCAACAGTTAACGTCCAATATATGGTCAGAGACATTTGTGAACAGCACGATGCAGATGGACGGCAAGCCGTTTCCGATCCGGCTTCGATACCGGGGAGGCCATACACGTGGCTATGTGAAAAAATCATTTGAGATTCGTACATCCAGCCGGACGTATCATTTTAATGCGGAGTATGATGATCCTTCGTTGTTGCGCAATGCACTTTCTTTTCATTTTTTCGAGTCGATCCGTGTACCGGCCCCAGCGACTCGGCACTGTGTGCTCTACCTTAATGGGGAGATGTTAGGGGTATACCTGCGGATCGAAGGGGTGAAATCCTTCTTTTTTCGCCAAAGGAAAATTCCTGTGCGAAGTATCTTTTATGCGATCAATGATCATGCGGGGTTTACGATCAACTCAAACTCATCATCAACAAGCACGAGTACGAACCTGTTGTCAGGATACAGTTTGATTCGTGGCAAGGATGTGGATAAGGCCAGGCTGCGTACGTTTATTCAGCAACTGAACACAAAGTCCAGACTGGAGCTGTTTCGCTTTTTACAGTCGAGGATCGATACGGACAACTATCTGCGCTGGTTATGCGGGGCTGTACTTACCGGCAACTTTGATGGATTTGATCAGAATTACACGTGGTATGAAAAAACAAAAAACAAAAAATACGGTATCCTGCCATGGGATTATGAAGGTACCTGGGGAAGAAATTGTTACGGGGCGAAGGTGGATGCCAGCCTTGTTCGTATCCAGGGGTATAATAAACTTACGGGTAAAATGTTGGCCTTCCGACATTTTCGTGAGCAATATAAAAAGCTGTTGCGCCAGCATCTGATGAATGCTTTTACAGAGAAGCGAATTATGCCCTTGGTGAATCGGTTGCACAATGAGATTCGTGAAGATGTCAACAAGGACCCTTACATGAAATGGCCCATGGATGTATTTGCAGGTGAACCGGAAAGAATTCGCGAATATGTGGTGAAACGTCGGGAGTATCTAAGTGAAAAACTACATCAGCTGTAAGCACTTAACTAGCGTGGGGAAGGGAGACCTTCCTTTTTTACTGCCAAAATGAAGAGAAGTTTATTGTAATGGGAAAAGTAGGGTAATAAGAATAGAAGCGGCATTGTAAAATACGCTATAATAACCATATGTGTACATAGAAATGATTACATATTGGACGCTGTGGAGAAAACAACATGTCTAATGGAGGCTCTGAGCTGGAACGTGTTATCGGTTTAGGGTGCTCCGAGCCGGAGGAATGCTTATGATCAAGCTGTTGTACTACTTGAAGAAGTACCGAGTTGCCGCGATTGCAGCCCTGGTCATGATGTTAATTGAGCTTGCGGTGGAGCTGGCTCAGCCTTATCTGATCTCCAAGATCATCGATAACGGGATTCAGCAGGGAGACTTATCTGTCGTCTGGTTATGGGGTGGCGTGCTGGTTGGTAGTGCGGTTGTGGCTTTTGCTGCCGGAATTGCGAGTTCGTTCTTTGCATCCCATGCAAGTCTGGGGTTCGGATACGATCTGCGGGAGAAGCTGTATGAGAAAGTGCAAACGTTCTCTTATGCCGTCTTTAACCGGTTCGCGACGTCGTCTCTGATTACCCGATTAACGGGGGACGTGACCCAGGTTCAGGACACCGTCTTCATGAGTCTGCGCTTCATGACGCGTGTGCCCCTTGTGGTGATTGGTAGCATGATTATGGCAGTGATCGTGAACCCGAGGTTGGGTCTGCTGCTAGTTGTCATGGTGCCTGTGCTGCTCATTGTTGTGGTGTGGATGATCAAAAAGGCAGCGCTGCTGTTCCGCAATGTGCAGCGCAGACTGGATGCCGTCAATGGAGTCATCCAGGAGAATCTGACAGGCATTCGGCTGATCCGTGTCTTCGTACGGATGGGCCATGAGATCGAACGCTTTGCCGGATTCAGCGGCAAGCTGATGAAAGGCACAATTTCCGCGCTGCGCCTGACGGAGACCACGATGCCGTTCATGCTGCTAATGATGAACGTTTGTATCATCGCCGTGCTTTGGTTTGGACGAGTCGATATTGCCTCCGGTAATGCAACCGTGGGTGAAGTGGTCGCTGTCATTAACTACCTGCTTCGTACAATTGGTGCCATGTCTGCGTTGTCATGGATTCTGGTAACCTTCTCCAGAGCAAGCGCTTCGGCGCAACGACTGAATGAAGTGTTTAATACGGAGGACACGTCGGAGACTGAACAGACGAAGTCGTTATCAACGTCTGCACCATCTGCTGGATCTATGAAATCTTCGCATTTTCCGCAATCTGTATACCCGGCGAAGAAACAGCGAGCTGTACAGGGAGCGGTTGAATTCCGGAGTGTAGGCTTCAGTTATCCGAATAGTGAAATTACAGTACTGGATAACATCACATTCACGGCAAAAGCGGGGGAGCGCATTGCCATTATGGGAGCAACTGGCTCAGGCAAATCTTCGCTCGTACAGCTCATTCCACGATTATACACAGAGGATCAAGGGAAGGTACGGATTGATGGTGCCGATGCATCAGAGCTGGATCTGTCCATGTTGCGTGGTGCGATTGGTTATGTGCCTCAGGAGGTTGTCCTGTTTACCGGTTCCATACGGGAAAATATTGCCTGGGGTCAGGAAGATGCTACCTTGGATGAGATCGTGGAAGCCGCAAAGCGCGCGCAGATCCATGAAACGATTGAGAATTTACCAAACGGTTATGATACATTGCTGGGTCAACGGGGAGTGAATCTCTCCGGTGGACAGAAGCAGCGACTTTCCATTGCACGAGCACTGGTACGTAGACCAAGGATTCTGATTCTGGACGATAGCACAAGTGCACTGGATGTGGCTACAGAAGGCAGACTGCTGGATGCGCTGGAAGAGTTGTCGTGTACCACGTTTATCATCACCCAGAAGATCAGTTCGACCACTTCGGCGGACCTGATTCTGCTGCTTGATGATGGACAACTCATTGGGCAAGGAAAACATGAAGACCTGATGGAATCGTCAGAGCTGTATCGTCGAATCCATGAATCACAATACGGGGAGGGTGCACAGCATGTTCAAAGCATTCATTGAGCCTTTCCGTCAGCCGCCACCACCGATTGATCCGGAGACGTTACGATCAGGTGGTGGTCGCAAACCCAAGGCACGGGCGAAGAATTGGTCAGGTACGCTAGGTCGTATCTGGGCCTATCTGGCACGTCGCAAGGTTAAGCTGTCCATGGTACTGTTGATGGTGTTTGCCAGTTCCGCACTCGCTTTGCTTGGCCCCTACATGGTGGGGGTGGCCGTAGATGATTTCATCGCGGGCGAAGCCGGCGCAAGCTGGACTCGGTTTCTGATTGGATTAACCGCAGTGTACGTTTTGTTCTCTCTTACGTCCTGGTTACAAAATATATGGATGATCGAAATTGCACAGGAAACTGTGTTCCGCATGCGGTATGATCTGTTCTCCCATCTGCACAAGCTGCCGATTCCATTCTTCGGTAAACGCCAGCAGGGGGAGATTATGAGCCGGGTGACCAATGATATCGAGAATGTCAGCGGTACGTTGAACAGCTCGGCGATCCAGATTTTCTCGAGTGTTTTAACGCTGCTCGGAACGTTTGGGGTTATGCTCTGGCTCAGCCCGCTGCTGACCCTGCTTACCTTTATCGTTGTGCCTCTGATGGCCATCGGCATGCGTTGGATAACGCGCAGAACGGGGCCGCTCTTCAAGGAGCGGCAACGTAATCTGGGTGAACTTAACGGTTATATCGAAGAGACTTTATCCGGGCAGCGGATCATTAAGGCATTCTCCCAAGAGGAGCGAGTGATTCGCGGTTTTGAGGAACGAAATACCCGCATCCGGATTTCCGGTTTCTGGGCACAGACGATCTCTGGTTTTATCCCGAAACTGATGAATGGATTGAACAACCTGAGCTTTGCGATTGTGGCGGGCATCGGTGGTATTCTGGCGATTCAGGGTTCCGTTACGGTCGGGGTGATTATTATCTTTGTGGAATATGCCCGTCAGTTCACCCGTCCGCTGAATGATCTGGCGAACCAGTGGAATACGTTATTGTCCGCGATTGCGGGGGCTGAGCGTGTATTCGAAGTGCTGGACGAAGATGAGGAAGCAAAGGATGAAGGGGCAGCGGTATCTCTGGACAAGGTAGAGGGAGCCGTTCGTTTCGACAAAGTATCCTTTGGATACGATGAAGGGCGTAACATTTTGCATGACATCAGCTTTGAAGCCAAACCGGGTGAGATGATTGCCCTTGTGGGTCCGACCGGAGCGGGGAAAACAACTTTAATTCAGCTGTTATCCCGTTTCTATGATCCGACAGGTGGCACATTAACGGTAGATGGACGCGATATGACCACCATTCGGCGTGAGAATCTGCGGTCACATATGGCGTTTGTATTACAGGATTCATTTTTGTTTCAGGGTACGATTCGGGAAAATATTCGATTTGGCCGTCTGGACGCGACGGATGAAGAGGTGGAAGCAGCCTCCCGGCTGGCAAATGCTCACTCCTTCATCGTGCGGATGAAGGACGGGTACGACAAAGTGCTTCAGGCCGACGGAAGCGGTATAAGTCAGGGACAGAAGCAGCTGCTCGCCATTGCCCGGGCAATTCTGGCCGATCCGTCCATCCTTGTATTGGACGAAGCGACGAGCAGTATTGATACTGTTACGGAGATTAAAATCCAGGAAGGGCTGCAACGCCTGATGCAAGGCCGTACCAGCTTTGTCATTGCCCACAGGCTGAACACGATCCGTCAGGCCGACCGGATTCTAGTGCTGAAGGATGGGCAACTACTGGAGCAAGGCTCGCATGATGCATTGCTGGAACAAGGCGGTTTCTACAGCGAGCTGTATTACAGTCAGCTGCGTAAAAAGGCGCAGTAGTCATTTTGGATAATATGTGACATGTATTAGAGAACTTGTAGGTATGTAAAAAGAGCAGGGATGAGGGCACGATGCTCCTCACTTCTGCTCTTTTTGCATATTTTATTGAATAAACTTGGGAAATGGAACTGTGATTGTATGTTAAAATAAGAATATATTGGAATGAGTCCGTTTTTGGAAAGTTGCCAGCGGTTTTGAAGCATGAGCATGAATTTTTACACGTATGCCTGTAGTCAGTCATGTGATGCATTAAAAGAGAGGAGGGCAATGCGGAATGGAATTCAAATTTGGGAATGCTGCTCTTCTTCTTCCCCCTTTACACATTACGATTATCGCAATCATTATTATTTTCATTCTAGTAAGGTGGAGCAAGCAGTTAGAAACAAGACGTTTTACGGTTTTCTTTTACTTTTTGATCAGTACGTTCATTACTCCAATTTATTCTCAAAGTACAACAAAAGGTATCTTTGAGCTATGGATCCCCGCAGGATTTATTGTGGTTTTCTTTTATTTGATTCGCAGCGAAAGAAATCATCCATCTAAAATGAAAGCGAGTATCTTAGGATTTTCCATAGCCTTATATCAGCTAATTCTTCAATATATCGGATAACCGGACAGGATAGGATAATTCAAATAAGTAAGTTATAGGTTGAAAACAAAAGAGCAGATCCTGATCTCAGGATCTGCTCTTTCTCATTTAACTTCCAATAACTTTCCAGTTATTCGGCTGTTCAACCGTTAACGGTTGGTGTCTGCGAATATAATCCTCCACCAGTGCGGCCATGTCCGTGGCACCTTCGTGCAGTACCTTTTTGCCCGGATACATTGCATAATCCCCGCCGCCAGCGGCGCGGTAGCTGTTCATTACCACAGAGTATGTGCCATCCATATCAATTGGTTTTCCTTCACGTTCCAACTTCACAACTCGACTGCCCACAGGTTGGGAGATATCCAGCTCGTACTCTATGCCAGCCCACATATCGTAATTATAATGCTGAGGTTTGGGCTCCATATAGGCAGGATTCACGGCGACTTCACCAGAAGCATTCACTTCAAAGTAACGAGCCGTTTGTTCCAGTGCCTCCCGGATATCCTGACCACTCAACTCCAGCACCGTCAGAGTATTAGGATAGATGAAGTTGGATAACACGTCCCGAACGGTGATGTGACTCCCGAAACCGCGAGCTTCTTCACTCAGCATGGCGGTATTGGAGAGCTGCGCTCCAGTCGCTTCCATCTGCACTTGATGTACAAAAGCAATGAATGGATGTGCCTTGAGTCGCAGAGCCGTAGCATTGGTGATGGATAAATCCCCAGCCACCTCGCCAATGGGTTGATCAAGCCATGATTGTGCCTCAGTTTCCAGCTCTTCCGTCAGTTTCATGACGGTTGCATCAGGTTCAACCTCATGATGTTCATCCAGAAGTAACAACCGAGCCTGCTTATCTGTAATCTGCCATTTCCCACCTGATGATTGTTCCAACTGAATGGATACATGCCCCGCACCATTTCCACTGAAGCCCGGCTGAATGACGGTTACACCATGAATATTAGCGGTAAGCTGACGATGCTGATGTCCGGTAAGCAACACATCGATGCCTTCGATGTCTCGGCAGATGGCATAGCCTTGATTTTCCCCAGTTAACCGTTCGGTGGGCTCGCCTGTCTCCAGATCACTCTCAAATCCGCCGTGATAACTGACAACCATGACATCTGGTTGTTCATGCTCATGGATATAGCTAACCCATGCACGAATAGTTTCCAAGGCATCAAGGAACTGTAACCCCTCAATATTTTTCGGGTGCTCCCAGTTCGGTATGTAGTGCGTAGTTGCGCCCAAGAGGGCTACTTTGACACCCGTAGACAAGGTTTTGATTAGATACGGAGGACCGAAGGCAGGTACATCTGGTTGCTCATCTTTTACAATATTGGCAGACAGCCAAGGGAAATTGGAAGCTTCAACCGCCCCGCGCAACAGATGCTGACCATAGTTAAACTCGTGATTTCCCATCACCGCAGCATCATAACCGAGTTCATTCAGTACTGTTATGAATGGATGAACTTCGTTTGTGGAAACCTGTGAAGCTGCATAAGAGGCCAAGGGTGATCCTTGCAGCAGATCCCCATTATCCACGAGCATCAGTTCAGGTGAACGTTCGCGTTCCTTACGAATCAGGGAAGCCAGCAAGGCAAGCCCAGCCGGGCGGTAGGCATTGGTATTGTAATGAATGGGACGGATCGCCCCGTGCAGATCGCTGGTATACAGAATATCGAAGCTTGCCGTATGGATGGTTATGGATGTCATTTTACAATCTCCTCTAATATATAAGTTCAGATATATGGAATTACTATAAAACGGAGAAGACAGATTAACATGAAGAATCGAAATATACGCTGTGATCTCCGATGTTCTCCCTATAACTTCAACCATAATGAGCCTATTCTAACAGATACAAGTCGCGCTGACAGCCTGACAGGAAACTTTACAAAACTCCAAATTTCGTTTCACATCGCGCAAATGTTTGGCAATTATAGTAGATAAGTACTGAAAAATAGAAACTCTTTGGAGGGTGTTCGTTTGAAGAAGTCTGCTTTATTTTTACCATTGTTGATTTTGGTTCTGTTTCTGAGTGCTTGTGGGTCTAGTAGTAGTACAACAGGTTCGGCTAACGGGGATAATGCGAGTTCGAATGCATCCGGTACGTCTACGGCAGAGACAGAGAAACCTGTCGAAGGTTATGTGCCAACTGAATTGACGGTTCAATTTGTTCCTTCCCAGAATGCAGATACGCTTGAAGCCAAAGCGAAACCGCTGGAGAAGCTGCTTGGTGACAAACTGGGCATTCCGGTAAAAGTCAGCGTATCCACCGACTACAACACAATTATTGAAGCAATGGCTTCCAACAAAGTAGACGTAGGTTTCTTGCCTCCGACAGCTTATGTACTGGCTAAAGAAAAAGGCGCTGCGCAGGTTATTTTGCAAGCACAACGTTTCGGTGTAAATGATGAGACTGGAGCTCCTACAGAGCAACTGGCAGATTCATATAAATCCATGTTCATTGTGAAAAAAGATTCGCCGATTCAATCCATCGAGGACCTTAAAGGTAAAAAAGTTGCTTACCAAAACGTAACGTCTTCCGCAGGTTATGTATGGCCAGCAGGTCTGTTGTTGGACAGAGGCATTGATCCATTAAAAGATGTAACACCTGTAACGTTGAAAGGTCATGACCAAGGAGTTATCGCTGTATTGAACGGTGACGTTGATGCAGCAGCTATCTTCCAAGATGCCCGCAACACGGTAGCTAAAGACTATCCGACTGTATTTGAAGATACACGTGTACTGGCGTTTACTGAGCCTATTCCTAACGATACCATTGCCGTTCGTACAGACATGAATGCAGATTGGACTGCGAAGATCAAACAAGCCTTCATCGATATCGGTAAAGATACTGAAGGTCACCAGATCATCAAAGAAATCTATACGCATGAAGGTTATGTAGAGTCCGATGATAGCAAGTTTGAGATCGTTCGTCAGTATGGCGAAAAAGTGAAAGGTGAATAATTCTGATCCAAAAGTAGTTCGGGATCTGTTCACTTTGTAGTAGCTTTCTTGGATGGGAACAGCTTAATCGTAGCAATGGACAGGCCAGTTCAGCGTGATCTACGCTGCGCTGGCTTGTGCCATTATAGCAAGGACTCATGTATGGTTGATCATTATGAATGAAAGAAGGATATTGTCATGATTGAGCTTCATAACGTTACCAAAACTTACGCTAACGGCACCAAGGGCCTGGATAATATTAATCTGAAATTTGAGCAGGGTGAATTCATTGCTGTTGTGGGCCTGTCCGGTGCGGGTAAATCAACGCTCTTACGCTCCATTAACCGACTGCACGACATTAGTGAGGGAGAGATTCTGATTAACGGAAGCTCCATCACGAAGGCACAAGGCAAACGGTTACGCATGATCAGACGTGACATCGGCATGATCTTCCAGAGTTTCAATCTGGTGAAACGGTCCAGTGTACTTCGTAACGTACTCGCTGGACGGGTTGGATATCATTCCACCATGCGTACCATTCTGGGTCGTTTTCCAAAAGAGGATATTGAACTGGCATTCACTGCGCTGGATCGTGTGAATATCTCGGAGAAAGCTTATTCCCGTGCAGATCAGTTGTCTGGTGGACAACAACAGCGTGTGGCTATTGCCCGTGTACTGGCACAGGAAGCAAAAATCATTCTGGCCGACGAACCGGTTGCTTCACTCGACCCGCTTACAACGAAGCAGGTTATGGATGACCTGAAACGTATTAATCAGGACCTTGGGATTACGACCATCGTCAACCTTCACTTTATTGATCTGGCGAGAGAGTATGCGACCCGTATTGTCGGATTACGAGCAGGTGAGGTGGTCTTCGACGGCCCGGTGGAAGAGGCAACGGATGAGCGCTTTGCAGAGATTTACGGCAGACCGATTCTGGCCGACGAATTGCTGGACAAGCAGGCTGTGCATGAGCAGGGAGAAGTTGTGGTATGAAGGGGCAGTCCAACGTTCCACTTCAGAATTCAGGCGGAGTGGGGAAGGAACCTGGTTCCAGCCCGGCTCAAGTTGTGAATCGCCCGAAACCGCCTGGGCGTACGAAACATTTGCTCACCTTAGTGATCATTCTGCTCCTTTTGTGGGCTAGTGCCAAACAGACGGATGCCAGTTTTACGGAGTTGTTTGAAGGTTTCCCCAACATGTTGGATCTGCTGAAGGAGATGTTTCCGCCCCGGTGGAGTTACTTTGATAATATCGTGCAAGGCATGCTGGAAACGATTCGAATGGCCCTGATTGGGACAACCATTGGTGCAATTATTGCGATTCCGGTCTCGATTATCTGTGCCGGTAACCTGATGCCAAGTCGCTGGATCTACTATCCGGCGCGCTTTCTGCTGAACCTGATTCGGACCGTGCCGGATCTGTTGCTTGCTGCTTTGTTCGTTGCTGTGTTTGGTTTGGGGCCAATCCCCGGAATCTTGGCACTGGCTGTGTTCTCGATAGGTCTGATCGCGAAGCTGACGTATGAGACGCTGGAAACCATTGATCAGGGGCCGCTGGAAGCGATGACGGCTGTTGGTATGAACCGGATTCAGCTCATTGTATATGGCGTGGTGCCGCAACTGGCTGCCCAGTTCACATCCTATGTGCTGTATGCCTTCGAAATTAATATACGTGCCGCTGCCATTCTGGGGCTGGTGGGAGCCGGAGGAATTGGACTCTACTATGAGGCCACACTTGGGTTCCTGGAGTATGACAAGACCAGCGTAATCATTCTGTTTACCCTCGTCATTGTTCTGGTCATTGATTATGTAAGTACTAAGCTGCGGGAGAAATTGCTATGATGAAAAATGAAACAAGCCGCATCCGGCCAAAACCACGGAAAAACCCGCTACGCTGGGTCATTGTATTACTGTTAATCCTCTTGTATGTCTGGGCTCTTGCCGGTGTACCGTTTACTGGGTTTAAGGAAACTGCCGCTCAGATTATGAAAGCCATTGTAGCCGGAATTTTCTCACCGGACTGGGCGTTTGTATATTTGCCTGAAGGAGAAGACTTGCTGCGCGGACTGCTAGACACGTTGGCAATTTCCGTACTAGGTACTGTAATCTCGGCCGTGCTCTGTATCCCGTTTGCATTCTGGTCTGCCCGTAACATGAGTGGGCATCGTTCCATCTCGGGTGCAGGTAAAATGGTACTCAGCTTTATCCGCACGTTCCCTGAGATTATCATGGCCTTGTTGTTCATTAAGGCAGTAGGTCCCGGATCGTTCGCAGGGGTTCTCGCCCTTGGGTTACACTCCATCGGTATGTTAGGAAAATTGTACGCGGATGAAGTTGAAAATATCGACTATGGTCCATCTGAGGCGCTGCTTGCTTCCGGAGCCAATCGTATGCAGCAGTTGTGGTTTGCCATCCTGCCGCAGGTTATGCCTGGATTCCTGAACTATACGTTGTATCGTTTTGAGATCAATGTACGTTCCGCGACCATACTGGGGGTAATCGGAGCAGGGGGGATTGGTACACCACTGATCTTTGCACTTAGCACACGGAACTGGCCGCGAGTAGGTATAATTCTGCTTGGTATAATAGTGATGATCACGATTATCGACTTGATCTCGGGGTATATTCGTAAGAAGCTGGTGTAAGGGTTAATGTGACGTTACGAATATACTAGTTGATAATTAAGATTTGATGATAGAGGAAGAAGAGAGGGCTATTCGGTGCCGGAATATTGGCAGGGATAGTCTTTTTTTGTGTCTGCAAATAAACAACGTTTTTTGTTGCTCACCTAACCGTTGAGGAATAAGAGGGTTCCAAGAATATGTATAAAATGATTGAATTATTTTCCAAATACATGTAAAATTAATAGATTTCTATATAAAGGGAATTCAGGGATAAGGAAGGTGACCTATGGAATTATTTCAAAATATATGGATTGGGTTTATGGTACTCCTATTACTGTACAGAATGATCTTTCAGAAGTTTAAAAAACATAACAGAGAAAATATTGGACTCAGTGTAATCCTGATTATTTTCACAGGAAGCAGTTATACGTTTACACAGATGAACTTGATCTTTGTCATTAGTGTTATCGCCGTGGCCGCTTATTCTGCTGTATGGAACAGCATTCTATTTGTTAGAAATGGATATGAGCCTGAACGTTTGAAATGAATGAAAAAAACCGAAACCAGGTTGCCCTGTGAATCAGGCAATGTTGGTTTCGGTTTTTTAGTTGTTTGGTTAAACGTTAGGCTTCTTTACTGAGACTTAGCTAGCCAAAGGCAATGCTGTGGTTACTTGTACCGTAATCGTCTCCGTGCTTGTTACGCCTGCGGCGTTGATCAGTTCAGCACGGTACGTGTACGTGCCGTTAGCGCGACCCGATAAGTCCGTTGTAGCGCTTTGAGAAGCTGGTGTTGCTGCGTTCAACGCTTGTGTATCAATCAATACATCATTCTCATAGAGACGGTATTCAGTTGCGTTCGTACCCCACCAGAGGTTCATGGATACGTTGTAGTTGCCATCACCATCCCAGTTGTTTTGGGACAACGTAGCTTTGCCTGGAGCAGCATTGGTTACTTGTACTGTCAGCACGTCACTGCGTGTTGTGCCTTTGTCATTGGTCAGCTCGGCTACGTAGGTATACGTACCGTTGGCTTTACCTGTAATAGCCGTTTTGGAGGACTGAGCCGATGGTGAAGCCGCAGTCAACTTCTGTGTATCGATTAGAACGCCGTTCTCATACAGTTTGTACTCGGAACCATTTTCGCCCCACCAGAGGTTCATGTTTACGTTATACGAACCTTCGAACAGGCCAGTGGTATATCCATTATCAGAAGAAAGCACTGGTTTACCCGGTGCCCCCGCAGCTGGAGTGGAAGGCACTTCGCCTCCACCTTGATCTTCAGCAGGTACAAAATCATTCAAACTTCTTGGTTTCAATTGATATACATCTTTGAAAATAGCGGAAATGCCTGTGATACTGATCTTGTCCCCTGCAACATAAGGGAAGGAAGTATCTGTCACACCTGTACGGGTGTCTACACGGATATGCGTGCTTGTTCCGTCTGCTGCTACCGCGTCGAATTCAAATGATCCAACTGGTGTAGCACTGATGATATTCTCGATTGTTACATCCTTCAATTGAACCAGTTGACCCTGGTTCGCATCTGTAATTGCTGTAACTTTGATTGGAGCAGGTACGGAGGCTGTACCTGTTTTCTCAATCGCAACGATATCGGTAAGCTCAAACTCGCTGTTATAGATGGTTGTTGCTGCCGTTACTTTCACCTTGTCACCAGCATGGAAGCCGCTAGTATGCTGGAACACGTATATTCCAGCAGTTTCATCTTGAAGATAGAAGGCTTGTCCACCAAATGCACCCGGCTCTGTCGTCACAACACCTTCGATCGTTACGGTAGTGCCAGCAGCTTTGGTGCGTGCTTCAGCAACGGTGATACCTGCTGGAATCGGTCCTTCTTCTTCCGGAAGCTGTTCTGCTGGCACATTGCCAACGGTCACGGCATTGGTGATCAGGTTGCTACCATTCAGACGCAGACGCAAGCTGGCAGCGCCAGTTGTACCTGGTTTGATGCGTACGTTCAGGTCTTTGATCGCACGACCTTTGCTGTCTGAAGTTACACTGAATGTGGAGCTGTAGCCGTACGTAGTCGGCCAAGTGCCACTTTCATTCTGGATCATGGCGACCTGTGTTCCGCCAGTCAGATAGATACCGGCACTATAACCGGATACGGTTGTGTTAGGAGCCATGTTCTCCACAACGACACGAATCTGGAAGTCTTCTGCATTCGGAAGGGTATCCTGTTTCACGAAGCTGTAAGCAGCATTTGCGCTGGATGCAGGGCCACCGTAAGAACCAGCTTTGAACGTGGAACGATCGTACCACTTGTATCCGGCAGCAGGTGCGGACCAAGGTTCAGCCTGTGGTTCTGTGGAAGCAGCCGGCTCTTCGAATGGCAACAACGCTGTAGCTGTGTCCAGTTCAAGTCCGTTCACTTCAGTCAGGCTTGTGTAGTTCTCTTGTGTAGCAAGCCAGTTCACGGTGTTCACGAGCAACACGGCATCATCGGCTTCTTTGAAACCGTCATAAGTTGTTTTGCGTGTGCCTGTCTCTTCACGCAAGTATTTTGGTGATGCATCTTCTACTGGAGAGGAGTCACCGATGAAGGCAGCTTTACCTGCGCCCAGCTTGGATACAGCCACGTATGGACCTTCTTCAATCCCGCCACCGTTGTAGACACCTTGGTCCACCGCGTTATTCCATTTTGCATTGGTTTTTGGCAGGTACACAATTCCTTTTGCTTTTTCCGGATCGGTGATTGCAAGGGTTGAACCGGCGTGCATGGCTACAGCCGATACCCCTTCTGTGATGCCGAAGGCTTGATCTGCCGGTACGACGATATTGGCGTTGATATCGCCAAGTGCGTTATAGCGGAATCGTACGCCAAAGTTATCGGACAACCAGTCCGAGCCGGTTACATTTTGCATCACTTCAGAATTACGCTCATCAGTGCTCATACCTTTGGCTGGATCTTCGAATGCTCCCCGACGATAGCCGTTGATGACCTCAGAGCCATCCCAGCGGTTTTTGTTACGGTCGGCATTATAGTGATCTCCAACAAAGAAGATGCTGCCGCCTGTTTCAACATATTGTTTAAGTGCTGCTTGTTCGGATGTTTTGAAAGGAATTTGAGGCTCTGCAATAACGAATACGTTATACTCTTTCAGATCATCATAGGTAAATGGAGTTGTCTTGCGAAGTTCTTTGACATCGTAACCATCATTCGCGAGTGCATTCCCGAAGTCGGAGAAACCTCCATCAATCACCCAGTCTGCAGCTCCAGCCGTTTGGCCGTGAGAGTTGTCGAATAGTACTTTCTTACCTGCATTTTGGTTCACAATCTTTGCCTGGATGAACGGTGCCGGGTCTGTCGGTCCTTCCGCATGAACCGATGCATCTCCGTTCCATAATCCGATCTGAAGTGGCAAAGCCATGGACAATGCCAGGAGTGATTTTAAAAATACTCCTCGCATACCTGTTAATTTATCCAACCAAATCCCTCCCAAATATTAGTTGATTCATGAGTTCGTCCATATTCTACCACATGAAAATCTCACATAGTCATAACAATTTGTAAAAATTAACTCGATATTTGTAAAATTGGGTCTTTTGACATATCCATAGGTAATTCGATCCTGTCTTTATTTATCCAATCTACCTTCGTATATTGATTTCGGCATTAAAAAAGCCATCTCTTATGAGATGACTTTGGCCCGAATTCGATTGACGGCATGGAAGACAGAGGATTTAATCATACCTTCACTCCGATTCACCAGCTCTGCCGTTTCCTTAATAGAGTATCCATGGATGAGGCGAAGTTCTAATATTTTACGATGTTCGGTGTTGTTAATATGGGAAACAAGATCATGAACACCTTCGCTAATTTCAAGGTGGGATGTATCGACGTGGTGGGTAGGTACCTCCAGACGGCTGTCTCGTCTGAGTGTACGGGTCCGCCTGCGGAAGCTGTCCATCGCCAGGTTACGGGCAATGCGTTTGAGATAATAGAGAATGCGATCTTCAGGGATATCCACGGTAACGTTCATTAATCGAATGAAACAATCCTGAGCCAGATCTTCTGCATCTTGCGGTTGTTTGACGATATGGGATAGATACCTCGTGATTTCTGATTTATAGTTGATATAAGCTTCATTAATTCGTGTGCTGTTCATATGATGTGAATCCCCCTTGGATACAGATCAGGCATGGGTCCGGTCTGGTATGAGTCTCTTATGATCCAAGTATATCGGGAGGTTGTTTCCAAAAGGTTCAGAGTTGTATCGGAGTTGTAACATTTCGTGCTTCCCTCTATCCAAGCATACGGCTTGGGATACAAAATATAGGCAGATGAAGGAAATTCATAGAGCAGGGAGATTACGAAAGTATCATGAGACAAAAAGAGATTTTGATTATTGAGGACGAGGAGTCCATTCGCGATATTTTATCCTATTCGTTACGTAAAGAAGGATTCGGAATCAAGGAAGCAACTACGGGTAAAGAGGGTCTGAATCTGCTTCGGGATTCGAAGCCGGATCTGATCCTGCTGGATCTGATGCTGCCAGACATGAGCGGTTTTGATGTGTGCAGACAATTATCTGTGAACTCCAAGATACCTGTCATCATGATCACTGCGAAGTCGGACATGCTGGACAAGGTACTTGGCATGGAGCTTGGGGCGGATGATTATATCACGAAACCTTTTGATATCCGGGAGGTGGTTGCGCGCATTCGGGCGATCTTTCGCCGGATTGATCTCATCAGCGAGACACTGGAGAATCAGTCCTATGAGGTTGTAAGGCTAGGTAAGCATATTGAGATTCGCAAGGATGAACGGGAAGTGTGGAAAGACGGGGAACGGGCAGGACTTACGAATAAGGAATATGATCTGTTGTTATTTCTCGTGACCTATCATCGGAAGGTGCATACACGTTCTGAACTGCTGGACAAGGTGTGGGGATTTGATTTTGCAGGGGATACCCGAACCGTGGACATTCATGTGCAACGGATTCGCAAGAAATTGGATAGTGGTGTGCAAGGCATTTCGATGATTGAAACGGTATTCGGTGTGGGGTACAAGCTGAATATTCAGGTGCAGACATGAAGTGGACGATCCAGTTCAAAATGGTGGTGTTATTCTCGGTCATCGTTTTTATTGGATTCTCGGCTCTGCTGATTCTGTCCAATAAGGTGGCACAGGAGAATATGTACCGGGAAGTACATGAGGACATGGTGCAATCCAAAAGAAATCTGGACATCGCACTGAACCAGTACTTCCTGATTCATAACAAACGCATGAGCAGAGACACGCTCGAAGCAGGGAGCCGCGAGCTTGCGGAGCAGATTGGTTCAGCCGTTGGAGGGGAGATTACAGTATTTCGTCCTGATGCCTCGTCATACGGATCGGTGGGCAACGAGGTTAACGTGGCTAAGCAGTCTGACCATCCTGATATGGAAGAAGCCAAACACTCCCGAATCGCGTACACCACAGTTGTGGATAAAGGCCAGGTCACGGCCAGTCTGTCCTTCCCGCTCCAGATGGATCAACAATTGATTGGAATCGTACAGATGGAGAAGGATTATACGGATTTGTTCAAACGCAACCTTCGTTTTCAAAATACGATCAAGCTGTTCGCAGCGGTTATTTTTGTATTTTTATTTATCGCATCTATCTTTATTTCCCGGAAAATTACACAACCCATCCGTGTACTCACAAAACGTTCTGCCGAAGTGGCCCAAGGGAGTCTGAACGCAGACATCCAGATTACCACCAAGGATGAGATCGGTGAACTGGCTTCAAGCTTCACCGTCATGATTGATCGGATAAGGGAGCAGATTGATGTGATTGAGCGGGAGCGGGATGAAGTGAAACAAGTACAGGCGCGAAGCAAAGTCTTTTTTGACAATGTGACGCATGAATTAAAGACACCGCTCACGACGATTCTGGGATACGCCCAGATTTTGCGAGATAACGGATTCACCGATCAGGACTTTTTTGACAAAGGCATGAATTATATTATCAAGGAAAGCCAGCGTCTCAACACGATGGTTGCTGATATTCTGGAGGTGTCGGTCTCGTCTGCGGTCATTCAGGCGTACCGATTTGAACGTATAGATGTATCGGACATCATTCGTGAAGCTTGTGAGGACATGTCGATTAAGGCGGGCAAGTACAATATAGGCATCCATTATGAGCTGGAGGAACATCAGTATTTACAGGGAGATCGGGATAAGTTGAAGGAGGTCTTCCTTAACGTTCTGGATAACTCAATCAAGTACAGTGATGTGAATTCAATCATCGAGGTGCAATCTTTCCGGTTGGCTGATGTCATAGCTATCGTAATTCGTGATCAGGGAGAGGGTATTGGTGCTGAGGCACTTCAGCATGTATTTGAACCTTTTTACCAGGATAAAGAGATCAATAGGGCGGAGAAAGGCAGCGCGGGGCTCGGCTTGTCTATTGTGAAGAACATCGTTGAACGTCACGGAGGAACAGTGGAGATGAAGAGTATCATGCGTCAAGGGACACAAGTAAATATCAGTCTTCCGGGGGAAATGAACACATGAGACATCCCGGATTTTGGCGTAAAAACCGCGACAGATTGATGCTGTCAGGGCTGTTAATTGCATTTGTCAGCGGAATCTTCGGGATTGGCAGCCTGTTCAGTATCGCAAACCTCAAACCAAGAACCGTAATTTTGCCAGGTGAGCAATTCAATAGCCGTCTGGCGCCGCCACCGAGCAGCACAATTCAGATCGAGTCAGCTACCAAGATTCCAAATGACTTTCCGATCTTTGATTTTGAAGTGGTAGACCGGAACACGATTATATTAAATCAACTGGAATCTTCCTATTCCAGACTTCAGTTGTCTCTCCTGCATCTGGATGATAATGAAGTGAAGAGTATTGCGAGTAATACAGATTACGGTGTAGCGATCAGCCCGGATCACAAGAAGATCATATACTCCCAATACCGGGCGGGTCAGACGCTGAAGACGACGTATGAGTATGTGATTGAGAGCGGGGAGCGTCGCAAGCTTCCGAACGACAACTCCTATTATAGAGTGTTTGTAGGGAACGAATCCTACATCGGTCAGGATGATCTCTTATTCAAACAAGTAGATCTGAGCCAGGGGACGAGTCAAGTCATCTACACATATGATGAGCTGATGGACATGTTCACAGGACCAAGACAAGGGAAAGGTTCGAATGATACGTTTATCGTGATGGATGTCTTGCAGGTTAGTGAAGACCTGAAACAGTTTTATATGCTGGTGATGCTAAAAGACAATTATGCCATCTATCGTGTATCGCTTGAGGACGAGCATGAAGTGAAGGCATATGCTGCAATGGAAGACATTCAACAATTCAAGTTACTGAAAAGTGGTGACATGCTCATCCAGGGAACGATGAATAAGGTACAGGGGCTGTATCGGTATCGTGCAGCACAGGAGCAGTATGATCTGGTATTAAAAGGTTCCATCTGGAACTTCGAACTGGATGCAGAGGAATCGCGAATCGCATACTTTTACCCGATGGATAATCAGAATCAGAAGAATGAGTTGCATATTGCCTACCTGAATGACAGCAAGCTTTCGTCGGATACGGTGATCTACCGCAATATTGATAACTTCATCAATCTGAAATGGAATGACGATGAGCTATTTGCAGTGGGCAGCACGATGGATAAAAGTGAGATGTACCGCTTTAGTTTTAGAGCCTGGTAAGCGGCAAAAGGTACAAGAATATTAGACCTTGGGTCTGGATGGAGCTGGCGATAGCTACTCTGCGGACAAGGTCTTTTTGTTTTGATATTTTACAAGTTGGATACAACTCCGGCCAGCCCGGATACATCTCGACCCTATAATAAAAGGGAATGTGCGACGCGAATCTTTACGTAACAACCTCTGTACATATTTAGTAAGTAGAAAGGAAGACATGTAGCAATGCTTCAAGTTGAACAATTATCCCACTCGTTCCGCAATGGCCAGGGAACCGTGCCGGTTCTTCAAGATATCAACCTGACGATTGGAGAAGGCAAGATGGTGGCCCTGCTGGGCAGTTCGGGTTCAGGCAAGTCTACACTGCTTAATCTGATGGCGGGGCTGATGAAACCGGATCAGGGCAAGATTCTAATTGCTGGACAAGATATTGTACGTTTCAGTGAAAATCGCCTGGCGGAGTTCAGGCGCGATCATATCGGGTTTATTTTTCAATCCTATGAGCTGCTGTCCAATCTTACGATCCGGGAAAATGTAGAGTTACCCTTGGTGTTCATGGGTGTAAGCCCTTCGAAACGCAAAGCAAAAGCATTGAAGCTGTTGGAGCAGGTTGGACTGGGGGAAAAGGCAAGCTTATTCCCGTCCCAGTTGTCGGGCGGTCAACAACAACGTGTCAGTATTGCACGCTCGCTCATTACCGAACCCTCGGTTATCTTTGCAGATGAGCCGACAGGAAATTTGGATACCGAGACGGAGGAAGAGATTATTGCGATTTTGAAGCAGCTTAACCGGGATATGAATACAACCTTTGTGATTGTGACACATGAAGCAGAGGTCGCCGAGCAGATGCAGGTCGTTCTTACCCTGCAACATGGGATACTGGTCGAAGAAGCTGTAAGGAAAGTTTGAGGCAAAAGGAGAGGAAATGTGAGAATACGGGATGTAGCACGTATGGCCTGGGGACAGATCATTCGCAGAAAAATGGTCACCCTGCTGTGCATGATGGGGCTGTCCATCGGCTCTGCCGCCATGATCATTGCACTTAGTGTGGGGCAGTCCGTACAGACCTATAGCGAGAGAACATTGAACGACAATTACAAGATGGATGAGATTACGATTACGCCCAATGAAGGCATTCGTACAGGGAACGGCAAGGGGAGCGGTCAGACATCGAAGTTTGAACGGGGCGCGTTGACGTTGGAAAAGATCCAGATTATCCAAAGGCTCCCCCATGTGGTTGCCGTGGCTCCCATGTTAAAGCTGGATTCGCTGGAAATGGTGCTTCCAGATGGTCGCAGTACCTATGTTGAAGTCATTGGTACACAGCTTGAGACCCTGGGTGGGTTTGGATACAAGTATGCTGAGGGGCGTGGTGCGGAAGATGGTCGTATGGCGGTGACCAGTTATGGGACCGCATTCGGACTCGTAGACCCGAAAGTAACTCAGAAGTTATTCGAGCAGTTGAATGCTGATCCATACAACAATGCGCTTTTGGAAGAGTATATGGCGATTGCATCGAAGCAGGATCAGCTCGTCCAGCAGCATGTTCAATTTCGATATGAAGACTTTGTGAATGCAAGCAAAACCAGAATGAGCGGCTCCATACGTGTATCTGGAGAACTAATGAAACCCTCCAATATGGATGATATGACTGCTCAGGGTGACAAAAAAGTATATCTGCCACTCGATACAGCTCGTGCATTGCAGGATGAGCTTGGATTGCAACAGACAGACAATAGTTCGGCCAAACATCTTAACTCGGCCTTGGTCAAGGTAGAGGATAAACGCTATGTATCTCAGGTGGAAGAACAGATCCAAAAGCTAACGTTAAACACACAGAGCAATCTGTTCCAGGAGGAAGCGATGTCAGGTCAATTGGCGATGTACCAAAAAGCGGCATTGGGCATCGGTGGTTTTATCATGCTGCTGGCCTCATTATCCATTATTGTAGCAATGATTATGTCTACGCATCAACGGCGTAAGCAGATTGGTGTAATGAAGGTGCTGGGCGCAAATCTGTGGCAAATCCGCCAGATGTTTATTACGGAAGCAGCGATGCTTGGATTAATGGGCGGTGTGGCTGGTGTGGGGATTGCCTTTGCTGCCCTCGGCGGGGTGAACAGTCTGCTGGCGAGTCAGATGGCAGATCAGATGAATGGTCCGATGACCGTCGTTATTCAGCAGTCGGCTCTGCCACTGGGCATCGTTTTTGCTGTTCTGGTTGGCATTGTATCGGGTATATATCCGGCAATCAGCGCATCTCGGACCAATGCATTAACTGTGATCAAATCGATGTAATTTTATCAGCGAAAGGGAAATAGGGCACATGAAGAAATGGATTAAAATCATCATCACCGTTGTACTTTTGGCAGGTGCGGGGTACTGGTTATATGAAAAGTACAAGCCAAAACCGGAGGCACCTATAGAGATGCCACCCCCGATTACCTTTGATGTGACACAGGAAACGATGACGCAAACGATACAGGTGAAGGGGAAATCCGTATACACCGATCAGACGGATATCTTCGCTCCGTATGCTTCCAACATCAAGCAGTGGAACGTGAAAAGTGGTGAGCAGGTGAGCAAAGGCGATATCCTGTTCACCCTCGATACTTCCACGTTGCAAACAGAAGTTGAACAGTTGCAGAGTGATCTGGAGAAAGCCCAGCTGGAAAATAAGATGAATCAGGTTAGCTTGGATCAGGCGAATATGAGTGAGACGCTTGGCGTGACGGAAGAGGAGCGCAAGAAGGCATTTGCAGACCGGGAAGGCAAACGCCTGACGAATGAATTGAATCAAAAAGCATTGGTTCTCAAGGAGAAGGAGATACAGAAAAAGCAGGCAGTGATAAGTAAGTCTGTTGTATATGCTTCCGCTTCCGGTATATTTCAGATGAATGAAGAGGATAGCAAGACACGTGCGGTGACGGAAGGACAGCTGATCGGATCCATTACAAATATCAGCAAACTGAAATTTATGACGATCGTCGGTGAGGAAGAAATGTTCAGGCTCAAGGTGGGAATGCCGGTTAAGGTGCGAATGACAGCGCAGAAAGACCTGCAATTCACCGGGAAGGTGAGTAAGGTATCCAAATTCGCCCGCAAGAGTACCGATACGGACCTCAAGCAAGCTTCACAGTTTGACGTGGTCATTGATCTGAAGCCGGACGCCAGAATGTATGGAGGCGTGAGTCTGGAAGGCGATATCGAGACAATGCGGAAGGATAAAGTGACGGTAGTGTCCAGTCTCGCGATCATGCGGGATCAGACTGAGCCTTACGTACTGTTAGACAAAGGGAACGGACAGACCGAGCCGCTGACGATCCAGGCTGGAATGGAAACGGGGGACAAGACGGAAGTGGTTAGTGGGTTGAAACCGGGAGACATTGTCGTTTTACCGTAGACGTAGGAAACTATGAACAAGGCATTATATGTAATGACTAGCTAGACGAGCGGGTTAATTCGGCATTGGAAAACACGAGGTTCATTGTGGCAGATTGCCAGGATGAACCTCGTGTGTCTTTTGGAGCAAGGGATGTCCAGATTCCTGCCTGAATTATGGAAAAAAATATAATTAAATTTATATAATTCAATTTACAGTAATATTTACATGTCGTATAATCAGAACATAAGGAGGTGACACCGAACATCATGTTTGTAGATGGATAGGCGAAGACCTTTTTTTTAACTGCTTGAAGAAAGCGCTTACCAAATTTAGGAATCAGACATCCCACAAGTCTTTTTTCACACTTCTTCATGTCTAACACACGTACAACCACACCCACCATATTATACTCATTCACATGATTCGCCCTCACACACTATTTGTTTGCTCAAGATTCCAGTTATACAACCATTTCTTTTGGAGGTGATACAACCAACTCATCCGAACGTTCTCTTCGTGCGAAGCATCATAATGACACAGAGGATCAGACATGAGTACAACCCAATCTAACTAAAGGAAAGGTGGAACTATGAAGACTAAATTGAAAACCAAATCGAGAGGTAAGAAGATCCTGCGCAAAGGTGTAAAACAAATGCTTGCAGCAACGCTGCTCGCTGCGGGGATTTTCCCTGGACTGTCTCCAGGCTTGACTCAGGCCGCTGAAGCACATGTGGATAATCCATTTGTAGGGGCAACCGCTTATCTGAACGAGGATTATTCAGCTCTCGTGGATACATCCATTGCGATGACCAATGATGCATCGTTGAAGGCCAAGATGGAGACAGTCAAATCGTACCCAACCGCAGTATGGGTTGACCGGATTGCTGCAATCTATGGCGGGACGGACAACGCTGGTCGCAAAAGTGTAGAGCAACATCTGGATGCCGTTCTCGCTCAAAAGAAACCGGGTACGCCTATAACGGCTTCATTTGTTATCTATAACTTGCCTGGACGGGATTGTCATGCACTCGCATCGAATGGTGAACTTCCACTAACACAGGCAGCACTGCAGACATATAAAACAGATTATATTGATGTCATTGCAGATATCTTTGCAGATCCGAAGTATCAGGATATTCGTATTATTGCCGTCATTGAACCGGACAGTCTGCCTAACCTTGTGACCAACCTGAGTACACCAGCTTGTGGTCAAGCCAGCTCAACAGGTATCTATGAGGCGGGTGTGAAGTATGCATTGGACAAGCTGCACGCCATTCCGAATGTGTACAACTATCTGGATATCGGCCATTCCGGCTGGCTTGGATGGGATAACAACCGTTCTGCAGCAGTCGCGCTGTATACAAGTGTTGTGCAAGGGACAGCCGCGGGTCTGAGCAGTGCAGATGGCTTCATTACGAATACAGCGAACACCACACCGCTGGGGGAGCCGAACCTGTCTAACCCTGATCTCAATATCGGTGGACAACCGATTAAATCTGCCAAGTTTTATGAGTGGAATCCTTATTTTGACGAAACCGATTTCACCGCTGCGCTGTATGCCGATTTTGTACAAGCTGGCTGGCCAAGCAGTACAGGTTTCCTGATTGATACTAGCCGGAATGGCTGGGGCGGGGTAGACCGTCCAGCATCTGCTACGGGCAGCAACATCAACGATTATGTGAATACCGGACGTGTAGATCGCCGGGAGCATCGGGGGAACTGGTGTAATGCCAGTGGCGCAGGTATTGGTGAAGCACCTAAGGCTGCACCAGGACCAGCGCATCTGGATGCTTATGTATGGGTGAAACCTCCTGGTGAATCCGATGGCTCCAGCTCTGAAATTCCGAATAACGAAGGCAAAGGTTTCGACCGGATGTGTGATCCAACCTTCACAACGCGGGATGGTGTATTAACAGGTGCATTGCCTAATGCCCCAGTATCGGGCCACTGGTTCCATGATCAATTCGTGGCACTGGTGAAAAACGCATTCCCTGTACTGCCTGCCAGTAACGGTGGAGGCAACCCTCCGGGCGGAACAACAGCTCCGGCAGCACCAGCAGCATTGACGGCTTCTGGCGGTAATGCCCAGGTCTCCTTGACGTGGACTGCTTCCACAGGGGCTACAAGTTATAGTGTGAAGCGGGCACTGAGTGCATCAGGTCCATTCACAACAATTGCAGCTAATGTAAGTGGAACGTCTTACAGCAACACCGGCCTGATCAATGGTACAACCTATTATTATGTGGTAACAGCAACAAATGCAGTAGGCGAAAGTGTTAACTCTGCAACAGCAACAGCTACACCCGTTGCAGGTGTGACGGCGCCAGCAGCACCGACTGCTCTCACAGCAACCGCAGGCAATGCACAGGTGAGCCTGACGTGGACCGCTTCTACAGGTGCAACAAGTTATGATGTGAAACGCGCGCTGAGTGCATCAGGTCCGTTCACAACGATCGCCACGAATGTGAGTGGCACGTCCTACACCAACACTGCCCTGACGAACGGCACAACGTATCATTATGTGGTAAGTGCAGTGAATGCTGCAGGGCAAAGTGCCGATTCCGCTGTAGCTTCCGCGACACCTCAAAGTGTCGTTGTACCAACCAGTGATCTTGTCGTGCAATATCGTGCTGGAGATACCAATGCTCAAGATAGCCAGATCAAACCGTATTTCAACATCAAAAACCTGGGCAGTACTGCTGTGAATCTGAGTGATCTGAAGATCCGGTATTACTTCTCCAAAGAAGGCTCAGCTGCGATGGATTCTGCCATCGATTACGCTCAAGTTGGCGGAGCCAATATCCAGCGGACCTTCACAGATTCGTATGTGGAGCTGAGCTTCACATCTGCCGCTGGCAGCATTCAGGCTGGTGGACAGACTGGAGACATCCAGCTTCGCTTGTACAAAACGGACTGGTCCAACTTGGACGAGACGAATGACTACTCTTTCGATCCAACGAAAACATCCTACCAGGATTGGAACAAGGTAACACTCCACCAAGGTGGAAACCTGGTATGGGGCATGGAGCCTTAAACTTTATTTGTAACTGTCTTAACCGCGATCCTCTGTGTGTTAGAGGATCGCGGTTTTTTGCTATGCATTACAAGAGTCATCTGGAAAAGGGATAGAAGAAAATCCGGGGATAACAGCGATCATAAGAACGATTCGTAACCGGAGCGGCTATCCCTCACAGTTGCAAGTACTTTTTTCCAAAATGTCTCCTATAAACACTGATTATTGATCGTTTTGGACGGATATTTGCCTAGGGTCTGGCAGGCAGGATGTCTATAATAGAACCCGATGGGCGAGATCACCTCGCTCGGATTGGAAAGAGAATGGAAGGGGGACCGTACTCTGGTAGTCGGGCAAGCTGATTTCTCTTTTTTAATTTTGTAAGCGTAATCATTGCGGGTTGAAACCTTCTTTCGAAGAAGGCCTCTATGAATTATCGAACGTCCAATCATTATCAATGTGTATATGCGTCACCTATTCTGTCTCAAGGAGCGTGAAGGTGGATGAACTCAGGAACAACAGCGCCGGTACATAAGGGATCGGTGTCAGGTCGACAATCAGGTCGCAGAAAGGCTCGTATGCCACTTGCAGCCAAGGTGCTCTCTTCGGCACTTAGCGTAGCTTTGCTCATTGGAGGAACGGCTGGCGTTACGGGAGCAGAAGCTTCGAACGGTAATGGATCGACGGAGGCCAGCCTGCAATCACATAAGGGAGGCAGTCACGTGAAAGAGATTCAACTGGAATATCTGGATCGGGGTTTGGTGGCTGCATCGACATCTGAAGGTGTTTTTCTCAGTTGGAGATTGCTTGGTGATGAGGCTACAGGGTATAGCGACAAAGGGCTGACAGGTACTGACTTCAACGTCTATCGTGATGGCAAAAAGATCGCTACCGTCACCGACAGCACCAACTATGTAGATTCCGCGGGTAAATCTTCTTCCCGTTATGAAGTGGCAGCGGTGAACAAGAAGGGCAAGGAGAGCAAACGCAGTGCATCCGTCAAACCTTGGGCGAACGGGTATGTGGACATTCCACTGCAAAAACCCGCCGATGGTGTGACGCCTGCGGGAGAAGCTTATACGTATTCCGCCAATGACATGAGCGTGGGTGATGTGGATGGGGATGGTCAATATGAGTTTTTCGTCAAATGGGACCCTTCCAACGCCAAGGACGTATCGCAAAAAGGATACACAGGTAAAACCTACATTGATGCTTACACCTTGGACGGTCAGTTGTTGTACCGGATCGATCTTGGGGTCAATATCCGTGCAGGTGCTCATTATACACAGATGCTCGTTTACGATTTTGACGGGGATGGCAAAGCCGAGATGATGTTTAAGACCGCTCCGGGCACAAAGATTATTAAATATAACAAAAAAGGAAAAGTAACCTCCGAGAAGTACATCACACTTCCCAAGCAGGATCGCAAGGCAGGGTACTCGAACGAAGATGATTATCGTTTAAGTGCGGATGGTTACTACGATCACGTGGTGGATATGTTCAAGAACTGGCATAAACATGATGAGGTTGTGAAGGGCAACTGGCCTGCGACATTGGAAGAGGCTTTTGGAATGGAGAAAAAGTATAACTACCCATTATCTCAGCAAGATGCCGAGAGCCTGGCCGACTACTTCATTGATGTGTATGCGGTAGAACGCAGTAACCGAAATGAGCTGCGCAAGTTTGAAGGTTTTATCGTGGATGGACCGGAGTATGTTACGGTATTTGAAGGAAAATCAGGCAAAGAGCTGGAGACCATTCCATATGAACCCGAGCGTCATGATGATGGTCTGATGTGGGGCGATTATGCCATGGCACGGATTGAACCGGGGAATCGAGTGGACCGTTTCCTGGCAGGAGTGGCCTATCTGGACGGCAAGAAACCGTCTGCAATCTTTGCACGCGGATACTATACACGTTCGACGATGGTTGCCTACAATTGGGACGGCAAGAAGCTGAAAAAGGAATGGAAAGTGGACAGCGGCTGGACGCCAATGAAGAACCCATTCAATGACGGACCGCATGGTGTGGATGGCACAGATCCGCAGTATGGCTCCATAACAACCCAGGGAGCGCACTATTTCAGTGTGGCGGATGTGGATGGAGACGGCAAACAGGAGATTATCTATGGCTCCGCTACGATTGATCATGACGGCAGCGTGCTGTACAGCTCCACAGACCTGATGCCTGCCGAGAGTGCTGCGCCGGGAACCATTGCCCGTCTGGGTCATGGGGACGCACTTCATGTGGCAGATATCGACCCGGATCGTCCGGGACTTGAGATTTTCATGGTTCACGAGGGCGGCCCGTGGGCGCCGTACGGCTATTCCCTGCGTGATGCGAAGACCGGAGAAGTGATCTACGGTGGATACACAGGGAAAGATACCGGTCGCGGCATGGTGGGGGATGTTGATCCGACTCGTCGTGGACTGGAGACATGGGCTGTAGGCTTGTGGACAGCTAAGGGTGAGAAAATCAGTGATCAGATGCCGGGAACGAATATGAATATCCGTTGGGCTGGTGATATGACGACACAGATCGTTGATGGTGCCATCGACGTCACACCTACAATCAAAGACTGGAATCGTGGCACGTTGCTGACGGCAACAGGCACATTGACCAACAATCACACCAAAGGTACACCTTCTCTCGTAGCTGATATCTTCGGGGATTGGCGGGAAGAGATGTTGGTGAGAACCACGGACAGTTCAGCGATTCGTATCTATCTGAGTACCGAGAAAACGGACCGCAAATTGTACACGCTGATGCATGATGCGATGTATCGTGTGGGCATTGCCGGACAGAACAGTGGATACAACCAGCCTTCCTATCCGTCCTTCTACATGGCATCGGATATTGACTGGTCCAAAGTAACGCTGCCTAAGTTTTACACGCCAGGTAAGGGTGGAAAGTAAGCAGACCGGATGAGCAATAGCAACATAACACATGTTCAAGATCAGGCTGTAACGTAAGGAAGCATCGTTAGTTTTGAGAGTTAGCATCGAAGCTTGGAAGCTCTGGAATCCCAATGTGTATAGCACATGGAGGTTTCAGAGCTTTCTTCACATTAGGATCTGCGAAACAGACCTTGGCGAGTTCCCAGCCACCCATGTTACGTCATTCTTTTACATCGTTGGAGTCTAAATGCTCGGTAGAAGCGAACGCTTTAATGGTGTAATTTCCTTGATCATAGATCAATGTGGTAATGGAGCACTCGGGGATCAATTGGTTCTGCATAGCTATAAAATTGGAATGCCAGACGTTAAGCTCGCCCTCGCTAAAGGTTTGCACCAGAAAATCAGTAATGAGTCCACCATGTGCAACCACAATAATGTTACTGTTCTCTGGCTCTTCATTAGCTAATGCGGTTAGGAGGGAGGCCAGACGTTCACCAGCCTGTTTGGCCGAGTCTCCCACGGCTGGAACGTAATCTGGATCAGACGTACATCGATCCCACATTGCAATGAATTCTTCGAATGACTGATCGGGGCAATCGCCCCAATTGGCACGTTCGCGCAGGCGAGGATCTTCGGTTATATGGGAATGGGTGTGGCGGGCAATCATATTTGCGGTTTCTTGGGCTCGTCGAAGTGGGCTGGTAAGGATTTTAGTAACGGGAAAGGTAGCTCTGGCAAAATGAAGTGCCGTGGCTTCGGCTTGTAAGACCCCTTCGGAAGTGAGGGAGACATCACCGATTCGTCGTTCTTTGAGACCATGTCTCACGAGATGATAGGTGGTACTCATGCGTGGAAACCTCCTTAAGTATAGATAATTTACACAGATAATTAGATGATATACTAATTATATATTTATCTAATTTAACAATGCAATAAAGCTTTTAACGAAGACAGTTTATATTCAACCTACGGAATTGTTACAATGGAGAAAATTGAGGATCGATCGTCGCAGGAATGGAGGCATGGACATGAGCATCAGAAAGCGTTGGACAGGAAGCCTGTACCAGGAGGCATTGCGAACAGAGGACTGCGGGCCGCGTTTCTACGCGTACTATTACAAGCAGTGGGACAACTATCGTATGTCCTATCACCATCATGATTCCACAGAGATCATGTATATTATTTCGGGAATGTGCCGGGTGGATGTGCAGATGTCGGATGGGAGTTCGGAGCAGACCGTTTTGAAAAAAGGGCAGTTCATTATGCTCGACGCAGGTGTCCCGCACCGTTTGCTGGTGGAAGATGGTGTCCCTTGCCGGATGCTCAATGTGGAGTTTGGTTTCTCCACCTCGTCTCCCGGACAGCTATCCATCCGCCAGCTTGCGCTGGAAGAGGAAGAAGTTCACACTCTACTCACTAATGCTTCGCCATATCTGGTACTGCCTGACCCGGAAGAGGTGTATCACATTATGAAAAGTCTGGTGTTGGAACTCGATCAGCGTGGTCTACTGGAGCAAGGAAGATCAACTGTGCCGATGAAGATCATTCCACCAGAGGAAAGGTTGTATCACCGCGAGGCGCGCAATCTCTCGTCCCCGGAACAGGGCATGCTGGTGCGTACGCTGTTTATCCAGTTGCTGGTCCGTGTTGCGCGTCTGCGCGGAGAAATGAGCCGGAGTGCGCCAGATCAGGCGGAGTTGTATGTCAAACGAACCATTGAATTCATGCATCACAATATGGATCGCAACATTCAGATGAAGGATATCGCGGCAGCCGTCAATCTGCATCCAGGTTATTTACATCGTATTTTTCGTCAGCACACGCAGCGCACACCTACCGACTACCTGACGATGCTTCGAATGGAAAAGGCCAAGATGTTGTTACAACAGTCCAATATTCCCATCTCCGAAATTTCAGACTATGTTGGTGTGGGGAGTCGGCAGTATTTTCATATGCTTTTCAAAAAGTATACGGGTAAGACACCTGTTCAATACAGGGGTTCCATGGAGCGAATAGAGTGGAGCTACCCGGAGGAATCGGAGTAGGCGCAACACCTGGGGCTGACAAGGCATGGTAGAAACTAAATGTTGAACTGAAAGGGTATTCATGATATCCTTTGTTCAGAAGTAACAGATTCGTCGATAATGTAGTGGTTAATCTCATATATTCAGGATTGTGACTGTTCGGCAGGCGATACCTAAATTGTTCGTAGTAGACATGAGTTGTACATGTTGCTGCTTCAATTTAGGTTTTTTTTATGGGAGATTTTTTTGAAGTTCTAATGGAATATTAATGGGATGAGCGTGTGATGAGTTGGGGGTGATGCAGATGAAGATCAGGAAAATCTTTAATAACAATGTGATTTTACTGACGGATGATAACGGGGACGAAATGATCGTGATGGGAAAAGGGATTGGGTATAACAAACATAACAGTGATGTGATTGATTTCTCGCAGGTAGAGAAAAAGTTTGTGGTTGAAAAAGCAACATCTGACAAACTGATGGGTCTGATTGGTGAGATTCCAACCGAACATCTGGAGTTATCGAATGAAATTATTGAATACGCCGAACAACAGCTTGCCCTCAAATTCAGTGATAACATCTACATCACCCTGACGGATCATATCAGTTTCGCGATAAGAAGGTTTCCAGAAGGCATTATTGTCAAGAATGCTTTGCTGTGGGAGATCAAAAAGTTCTATGCAGCCGAGTATGAAGTTGCCCTGAATGCGCTGAACATTATTGAACAGAAAACAGGTGTGAAACTGCCGGAGGATGAGGCAGGTTCCATTGCCCTACATTTTGTCAATGCACAGCAGCGAGGACAGGATATGAAACAAACCTATCAGATGACAAAGATTGTTAATGATTTGGCGAATATTGTGAAATATCATTTTGGAATTAAACTGGACGAAAGCTCGATTAATTATAGCCGTTTCCTCACACATCTGCGGTATTTTGCTTACAGAATTCTACATGATGAGTTGATTCCGGAAGAGAGAGATTCTTTGTATGATCATGTAAAGGACAAGTACCCCGAATCGTATGCGTGCGCCAGAAAGATTAGAAACTACCTGGAGATTAATTACGAGAAGAAAACAACGAATGAGGAAATGGTTTATTTCATGATCCACATTCACCGGGTCACGAACCGTGAGCAGGATCTGACGGAAGAATGAAGGAATACTGATACAACTATATATTAAGGGATTGTGACTGTTCGGCAGGCGAAACCTGAATTGAGGCTTGTGTATTGACTAAGGTCAGTAGACGAGCTTCAGTTCAGGTTTTTATTTTGCCATCGTAATATGTTATTCGAAATGATGGAGTCAAGACGTGAACTGTAGGAATTAAACAAATGTATGGGGGGAACAACATGGATCATCTCAAATTAGCACAAAACATTGTAGACCGCGTTGGAGGAAAGGATAACATTCAATCGCTGACTCACTGCGCTACCCGTTTAAGATTTGTCTTGAACGATAACCGAAAGGCTGATGCAGACATATTGGAAAACACAGCAGGCATCCTGAAGGTTGTTGAAAGCGGTGGGCAATTTCAGGTTGTTGTAGGTAATGATGTTTCCGAGGTGTACAAACATATCGTTGCCGAAGGGGAATTCGACGGAGCAGGGTCCGATGGAAGCTCAGAGAAAGAAAAAAGGAGCATCCGTTCAGCCATCTTTGGCCTGATATCGGGTAGTTTAACGCCATTAATCCCGGTATTTGCTGGAGCAGGGCTAGTTAAGGCTCTGTTAATTGTTCTTGAAAGAGCAGGCTGGATCGCTGTGGATAGTGGAACATACGCTATATTGGCTGCGGCGGGGAACTCGATCTTTTATTTCCTGCCGATTCTTCTCGGCATCACGATTGCCAAAGTTCTAAATGTGAATTCTTATGTGGCAGCGGCGATCGGGGCCGCATTGATGGAACCGAATTTTACGGCTTTGACAGCAGCAGGAAGCACCACTCATTTTCTCGGGATACCCGTATCGTTAATGAACTATGCTTCGTCGGTCTTTCCGATGTTTATCGCCGTTAGCATCTATGCGGTTTTGGAGAAGTTTTTGAAGAAAATCATGCACAAAAATGTGCAGCTGTTCGCAGTTCCATTCCTGTCACTCGTCATTATGGTACCACTAACAGCCATGTTGATTGGTCCATTCGGGCAATATGTGGGCCAATGGATTGGAAATATTGTTAATTTCCTGATTAACAGCAACTCTGTCATCGCAGGGACTATTCTTGGGGGTACCTGGTCTTTTCTCGTATTGCTTGGATTACACTGGGCGACGGTGCCTATTATTATGGGGAACCTAAGCGCTGGGGGAGATCTCATTGCACCCCTTGCGGCAACATCGGTAGCTGCTTCCATGGGTATCGGTCTCGGGGTATTCCTGAAAACAAAGGATAAAGATCTCAAGGCTTTAAGCGGCTCGTCTTTCCTTTCTGCAATTTTGTCAGGGGTTACTGAACCAATTCTGTACGGTATCATTCTGCGTTACCGCAAAACACTCATTTATCTGGTGGCCGCTGGAGCCATTGGCGGTGGTCTGATGGGTTATCTCGGCGTGAAGTTGGTTGTGTTCAATTTCTTCCTTAATGTGTTCACCCTGCCTGCTCAGAGTCCGATGTTGTATTACATTATTGGTGTATTGACTGCCATTGCGGGCGGAGCCTTGTGCGTGGTGCTGTTTGGCTACGAGAGTAAGAAAAATGATCGGGGGACTGAAGCTCCTGATGTACACACGAATGCAGCGATGGAAAGCTTGATTACCAGTCCGCTTGAAGGCACTGTTATTACACTTCGTGAAGTGGAGGATGTCGTGTTTTCCTCAGAGTCGATGGGTAAAGGCGTAGCGATCATTCCGTCCAAAGGTCAGCTGGTGTCCCCGGTAGACGGCGTTGTTTCTGTAACAATGAAAAGCGCACATGCCATTGCGGTTACTTCGGATGAAGGCGTCGAAATTCTCATGCATATCGGCATAGATACGGTGAGATTAAAAGGGAAGTATTTTACACAGAAAGTTCAGCAAGGTGACCGAATCCGTAAGGGGGAGGTACTGATTGAATTTGATCTGGATCAGATCCGGAACGAAGGCTTTAAACTGACGACTCCGATTGTTGTAACGAACTCTGATCAATTCCGCGTCATTACGCCGTTGCAGTCAGAAGGGACAGTTGCTGCAACAGACGAGCTGTTGTCTGTTCGATCATAAATGGATACAGAGAAGGGGAGGAGCAAAATGAAGCTGATTGTTAATGCAGATGATTATGGCATCACCATGAGAGTAAGCGAAGGCATCCTTCATGGGATGAAACAGGGTCTGATTACAGATACCTCGGCGTTGGTGAATTCGGTACATTTTGAGAAGAGTAGTGTCATGGCTCTTGAAGCAGGCATCACGGCTATGGGCGTTCATTTGAATCTGACATTCATGGCTCCGGTGCTGGAAGCATCAGCAGTTCAGAGTATCGTCGACAAGTCGGGTCGTTTCTATCGAAAACCTGGGCTTATTCCTGCATCCTATGATCCTGGGGAAGTGCGCACGGAGTTGAAGGCACAAATCGAGAAGTTTTTGGCTTCCGGATTGAAGTTAAATCATCTGGATACCCATCATGGGGTGAGTATTAAAGATACGCAAATTCTTGATTTGGTGATGGAACTGGCTCGGGAGTATAACGTTCCTATGAGAAGAGATGACCTCTTATCTGGCCAGTTTGAGGGGAAGCTGGCGGATGCAGGTATTCGGTCTACAGATAGGTTATGTGGTGATCCAGCTATGCCTTCTCTACAGGAATCATGGTTTCGCAGCGTGCTGGAGCAGTATAAGGATACAGAATATATCGTTGAAATTGCTGGACATCCAGGATATGCAGATGAAGAATTACGCAATATCTCATCTCTGGTAGATGAACGGGAGCACGATCTTGCTTTATTGATGAATCCAGCGTTGAAAGAATATGTGACAGAACAAGGTATTCAACTCATTAGCTACAGTCAGTTGTAGCAGAGGTACGGCTGTTTCATCGAGTCAGAAGATTAAGTTAGGATTTTTGACAACAAGATCATGAACAGGTCATGATTTTGATAACGCTTCCCTATTTGCGGTTGGTACAATGATTTCATGAAGAGAGTCATTAACCGAAGCGAAAGATTCGGATTAGGGGAGGACATAGGGATGTCGTTTAAAGTGGCGTTTATCGGGGCAGGAAGTATCGGATTTACACGGGGATTGTTAAGGGATTTGCTCACGGTACCAGAGTTTAACAACATTGAAATTGCGTTCTGCGATATTAACCAACACAATCTGGACATGGTGACTGAGCTGTGTCAGCGGGATATCCGTGAGAATGGATTGAATATTCAGATTCAGCCGACAACAGATCGGAAAGAAGCGTTAAAAGATGCGAAGTATGTACTGTGTACGATTCGTGTAGGGGGACTGGAAGCATTTGCAACCGATGTGGACATTCCACTGAAGTATGGGGTAGATCAATGTGTCGGCGATACGCTGTGTGCAGGCGGCATTATGTATGGACAACGCGGAATCGCCGAGATGCTGGACATCTGTAAAGATATTCGTGAACAGAGTGCACCCGACGTGCTGCTCTTGAACTATTCCAATCCGATGGCGATGTTGACTTGGGTATGCAACAAATATGGTGGTGTGCGGACGATTGGACTGTGTCATGGCGTACAGCATGGTCATCATCAGATTGCGGAAGCTTTTGGATTGAAAAAGAGTGAAGTGGATATTGTCTGTGCCGGCATCAACCATCAGACTTGGTATATTCAAGCGTCTCATGAGGGCAAAGACCTTACAGGTGATCTGCTCGAAGCCTTCGAGAAACATCCAGAGTACAGCCGCACTGAGAAAGTGCGGATCGATATGCTGCGCCGCTTCGGTTACTACAGCACAGAATCGAATGGTCACCTGAGTGAATATGTGCCGTGGTACCGCAAACGTCCGGAAGAGATTAACGAATGGATCGACCTGGGCAATTGGATCAACGGAGAGACAGGTGGTTATCTGCGGGTGTGTACAGAGGGGCGCAACTGGTTTGAGACTGATTTTCCTAACTGGATGAAGGATGAACCGATGCAATTCATTCCGGAAAAACGGGGCGAGGAGCACGGTTCGTATATTATCGAAGGTCTGGAGACGGGACGTGTCTATCGTGGACATTTCAATACCATTAATAATGGAGTAATCTCGAACCTGCCGGATGATGCGATTATTGAAGCACCGGGATATGTGGACCGCAACGGCATCTCCATGCCTCATGTAGGCGATCTGCCACTTGGTCCGGCTGCGGTATGTAATGTGAGTATTTCCGTGCAACGTCTTGCGGTTGAAGCAGCGGTGAACGGAGACGACAAATTACTTCGTCAGGCGTTCATGATGGACCCGCTCGTGGGTGCCGTGTGTAATCCGAAAGAGATCTGGCAGATGGTCGATGAGATGCTAGTTGCGCAGGCCCAGTGGTTGCCGCAGTATGGGGATGCGATTGTAGCTGCAGAAGCAAGACTTGCTGCTGGCGACCTTATTCCAACAAAGGAATATGAAGGTGCAGCACGTCTTAAGGTGAAAACGGTGGAAGAGATGAAACAGGATCGCGATGCTGCCAACAAAAACGCGGGTGAATCCGATAAAGGGAAAGATCGCGAGAAAGTGCAGCATTAGATAAAAATGTGTAAGGGCCTCTCCAAAATTGGAGGGGCCTGTTTATTTCTATTTTTTTTCGACACCACGGATAACAAAGGCAAAAGAGGTATCACCCAAGGAAACCTGCGAATTTTGAGAGGAAGTCCAGCGGGCAAAGGCTCCATAATAATGAGTACCTTTTTCCTGCGCTAACTGGAATGAACCTTCTCGCAAAGAGATGGGACGTGCCACTCCATTTACATATTCGACAAGAGTTAACTCGTCAGGTGGTACATTTGTACCCAGATGAATAGATATATTCTCGCCTACCAACACGGAGACAGGTACTTGACCTTCCAGCAGTTCCATATGACCTGCATAGTCTGCACACATACTTTCCCAGCAATAACTGCCCTGTATAGCAGGAATAGGAGTGCCACTTTCAGTCTGTATCACTGGTGTAGGCAGTTCCTGATTTTGTTTTAATTCCGTTTTGGCTTGATTTGCATTGGTTGTTGAGGGTGAGGCAGTTTTGTTTGTACCATGACTTGGAGTAGGATTACAGCCGGATAATATAAGCAAAGTTGAAAGAAATAACAATGTGGTCAATGTTCTTATCGTATTGAAGAATTTTATTTGCAAGAGAGGAATGTTGCTAGTGTTACTCTTGCGATGCATATTTACCATGTGATACATATTACCTTTACAGACATAGTAATGTGTCTTATAGTATACACAGGACGGAAGAAAGTCGGTGAAACTCGTAGATGGATGTGCAAGTGATTAACAGTGATCTGATTCGGGGCAATATTGACCCCATCATTCTGAGTGTACTTATACCCGCAGATAACTATGGTTACAGCATTATTAAGGAGATCTACCGTAAGAGCGGAGAGCAGTTTGAATTGAAGGAACCTACGCTTTATTCCAGTTTGAAGAGGCTGGAGAAGAGTGGATATGTGGAGTCCTACTGGGGGGAAGAGACGCAGGGAGGACGACGCAAATATTACCGAATTACAACGCAAGGCCTTGAAGCCTATAGAGAGCAGGTTCATGCTTGGCAAGCAGCCAAGGCACTGATTGATTGCATGATTGTCACTGGAGAAAAAGGAGATGAAGACCTATGAGATTGGAAGCTCGCATCACTCGTCATGTGAATCGTTTGTTCGCTCACGCACAAGATACATTAGACAATCGAGAATTAAAAGAAGAGATTCACAGCAATCTCGCTGCGCGGATTGACGATTATATCTCGCAGGGTATGAGTGAAGAGAAGGCGTTCCAGACCGCCATTCAGCATATCGCTGGTATGGATGAAGTGATGAGTGACCATCGAAGGGTACAACGTGTTCCTTACTGGACAGCGTTGTTGCAGTCTGCTCTGATTTATAGCCTCATAGCCTGGATCATTACCATTCCAATGAGAGTGCTGATGCAAGGCTCCGCCATAAACAATCTGCTTATGATCGTGAGTCTCATTGTTGGTGGCATGTATGTATTGTATCTGTTGATCAACAAGACGAACGATTCTGCAACTTCCGTGAAAACCACGGTTATTCGAATCCCTGCCTTAGTGCAGTGGAATCGCAGGATATGGTGGTTGTGGGCGGCATTAATACTCGTACTATGGGGAACGCAGGCAGCGTTGCGATTCGGAAGCAACATCTGGTTTAATCGACCCATTCAGGTGGATGGACCCTACCAGTTTGCTGTGATCGTCATTGCCTTTGCCATCCCGTTACTAAGCGTTATTATCCCTTTGGTAGTGCATCGGGCGTATCGGATCGTTAGTAAGTATGAAGTGAGTGATGCGTTATGAGAATTAGAAACATATGGATTATAACACTTGTTGTGTTGGGCATCATTGGCTTAGTGATTGTTGAAGGCTACGTTAATCCGAAGATCGAGGCGAAACAGGCTCGGTACGAGGAAGAGCAGCAGAATCCGCTGACACATGATTTTGCCGCTTTAGCCAAATATCGCAGTCCCTACATGGGTGATAATTCAAACCTTAGTCATCTGAATCAGGCTTTACCTTTACGTGAAAGATTGAATGGTTACCAACTGTACCCGGAGACGTTCACGGTCCAAGTGAATTATAGCTTGGATACGCGTGAGATGGATGCAGAGGAACTTGAGCGGATACTTGTATATAATGCGGTTGCGAACTTTGTTATGATTGATAATCTGGAGCAGATCGTCTACCAGTTTGAGAATACCAGCCATACCTTACGTCGTGAATCTGCCCAACAATGGACAGGTACGGAATTAAAGGAGCTTCAGAACCTGGAGCTATGGAATTCGACTGTACGCGAGAAGCTGGTAGAACCGGCACAAGTGAAAAAGGCTTTTTCACAGATTGTTGACAATTAAGCTGCATGAAATAGAAGGAAATAGGCAAGAGACTCGACTCTTCTCCCATGCTATGTTATTATAAATCTCTGATAACGTGGTAACGAACTAAAGCGTTTGGGTTTTGGTTATAGACATGGAGGGGTTCGAGAGATGAGAAAAAAAGCGATTCTACTATTATTCATTAGTATATGTGTATTGATTGTGGCTGGTTGTTCCAGTTCCGCAAGCAAAGACGATAACACGATTGTTGTAGGAATTGATGACAAGTTTGCTCCAATGGGCTTCCGGGACGAGCAAAATGAAATTGTTGGTTTTGATATTGATTACGCAAGAGCTGCAGCGGAGAAAATGGGTAAAGAAATCACATTCCAGCCAATCGACTGGTCTTCCAAAGAATCAGAGCTGAACAGTGGCCGGATCGATATGATCTGGAACGGGTACACCATTACGGATGAGCGTAAAGAGAAAGTGCTCTTCACGAAGCCGTATCTGGAAAACAGCCAAGTAGCTATTACCTTGGCAGACTCGCCAATCACAAAGCTGGATGAACTCGATGGCAAAAATGTGGGATTGCAGGCGCTGTCCTCCGCGGCAGATGCATTGGCAGCAAGTCCTCTGAAGGATAAAGTGAAAGCTTCCGAATTCAAGGATAACGTGCTTGCACTGACGGATCTGAAGACAAAACGTCTGGATGCGGTCATCATTGATGAAGTGGTAGCGAGATACTACATGTCCAAAGAAGAGGGAACATTCAAACTGCTGGATGAATCTCTTGCACCGGAACAATATGGCATTGGTATCAAAAAGGGAAATGAAGAGCTTCTGAATCAGCTACAAAAAGCGCTGGATGAGCTGAATGCAGACGGAACAGCGGCTAAAATCTCCGCCCAATGGTTGGGTGAAGATAAGGTTCTGAAATAGGCAGGTTACACACCTGATATATAGTTAGAAACAAAACGGACCCCGTATTCCATGCTGGAGCGATTTATGCCCCAGAGGAATGCGGGGTTAACAGATTAGAGGAGACGAAACAATGAGTTGGGATTATTTATCGACCATTTTAAAACCGATGCTAGAGGGTGCGCAGACCACCATTTTCATGTTCTTGCTAGCGATCGTGTTATCTGTACCGCTTGGATTTGCGGTCACGCTTGCGATGAGAAGCCAGATTAAACTGCTGGCGTGGATTGCCCATACGTATGTATACGTGATGCGAGGAACACCGCTACTGCTCCAAATTCTATTCTTCTGCTTCGGTTTACCGTTGCTTCCGGTGATTGGAGAGTATCTGGTGTTTGATCGTTTTGTTGCAGCGGGGATTGCGTTCATCCTGAACTATGCGGCGTACTTCGCTGAAATCTTCAGGGGCGGACTGCTTTCCATTGATAAGGGGCAACATGAAGCAGCCAAGGTCCTTGGATTAACGAAGTGGCAGACGATGACCAAAGTCATTATTCCTCAGATGATTCGTGTAGTATTGCCTGCAACGGCCAATGAGTCCATTACGCTCATCAAGGATACGGCACTGCTCTATGCCGTGGCTGTGCCTGAGCTGTTGTATTACGCCCAAGCGGCGGTAAATCGCGACATAAAGCTGTTACCTTTCTTCGTGGCGGCGGTTATGTATCTGCTCATGACACTTGTACTCACCGTGCTGTTCAAGGCACTTGAGAAGCGGTTTTCATTTGAATAAATTAAATCTGATCAATCAAAGGACTGTCTGCATATGACACATATAATAGAAGTAAATCAGTTGAGAAAATCATTCGGCACACTTGATGTGCTGAAACAGGTATCCTTCAACGTGGAACCAGGCGAAGTAATTGCCGTGATCGGGCCTTCTGGTTCGGGGAAAAGTACGATGCTGCGCAGTCTGATTCATCTGGAGGATATTTCGGGTGGAACGATTCGCATTCAGGATCAGACGTTGGTTGATAAGGGCCGTTACGCGGGTGCCGCAGATATTCGCAAGATGACGGATCGTATGGGTATGGTATTCCAGCATTTCAACTTGTTCCCGCATCTGACTGTACAAGATAATCTGGAACTCGCACCGAAAACTTTGAAAAAAGAAAGCTCAAGCGTCATTCGGTACCGCAGTCTGGAATTACTCGGCAAAGTAGGGCTGTCGGACAAGGCTGATGTCTATCCAGCCAATCTGTCCGGTGGACAGAAACAGCGTGTTGCCATTGCTCGGGCACTGATGATGCAACCGGACATCCTCCTGTTCGATGAGCCGACGTCGGCACTTGATCCAGAGCTGACCGGCGAAGTGTTACGCGTAATCAAACAACTTGCACAGGAAAACATGACGATGATGATTGTCACGCATGAAATGGGCTTCGCCCGTGACGTTGCGGATCGCGTATTCTTCATGGATAACGGGGAAATCGCAGAAGCAGGTCCACCAGAACAGCTCTTCGGCAATCCGAAGCTCGCACGTACCCGGACGTTTTTACAGCGGGTGGAAGTGGAGAGGTAGAAGAAACCTCAAATTATATGATGTGAAAGAACGCAATCCGTTGATTAATAAGGGATTGCGTTCTTTTTTTGAAATAATGGCTTATGCCCACAGGTATATGTTCCAGATCATCAATACCAGGGTCAACACGATATAAGTTACTATATTCCAACGTGTTCGAATTCGATAAGTGGTGTAACTCATGATTCCAAACAAAACAATACTAAAACATAATACAGTTACATTATTTTGATAAAAAGCAATAAGTACAAGCATCAAAATCATAAGTATATTCATGACTTTATCGATTTTCATCTGAGTTAATCCCCCAATGTAATCCAGAAAAGTACTACCATAATAATATCTATATGTTAGAGGTATTCTTGATTTGTATCATCACACGGATAAACGGTTCTTAAATTCATATCCTTGAAGTACAATTTATAAGCTTGTGGATGTAGGTATATATCCGGGGATGATGGGAATAAAATAAATCTAATATCAATTCATAATTAACAGAATGTGGATATTGTTTTTCCTAATAATCGATTATAATGAACATACTTAATAAACAGGGAGGATTTACCTTGGAACATCGCGAAAATGATGTAGATCGTTATTATAACGACACATTGCCACCACCGCCTTATGTAGTACCAAAGACCAATAGTAAGTCGATTGTATCACTAGTTTTGGGGATTCTGTCCGTCACGATTCCTTACGTGGGAATTTTAATCGGAATCGTCGCAATTATATTTGCATCTTTAGCCTTCAAAGAGATCAGAGTTCGCATGGAGCAAGGCAGAGGATTGGCCATTGCTGGACTTGTTTGTGGAATCATCGGTACAGCGATGTATGTATTACTTATTTTGCTCGTGCTATTGTTTAGTTTCGCTATCTCAAGTTCTGAAATTTACTCTACATACTAGAAATATGAAGTTAGCAAACTTAGATTGTATCTAAAACTAAAAAAAGCAAAGGCGTACCTTAGCTCACATCTCCTGTAGAAGAGGATGGAGCTTAGGTATACACCTTTGCTTTTTATTTTACTTTTTACAGGTGAAGTGCGACTTCACTGCTGACGTTTTCGTTCTCCGACGTGCGATGCATCAGGAAATACGTTAAGGTTCCTCCCAGGCCAATCACGACGAAGATGCACAGAATACCAATCTGATCCCAGGTTACACCGAACTGTCCACTTGAGATAACTGCTTTATAACCTGTTACCGAATAGGTCATAGGCAGCCACGGACTAAACACTTTCAGCCAATTTGGAATTAGTTCGAGCGGGAAGGTGCCCGCGCTGGTAGTAAGCTGGAAGATCAGCATCAGAATCGCGAGGAAACGACCCGGGTTCTCCAGCCAAGTCACCAACGCCTGAATGATGTACATAAAGCTCAAACTGGTGACAAAGCTGAATAAGAGGAACAACGGAACGCTATGAACCTCCAGACCCAATACGGACAATACGAGCCAGGAAGCGAGAAGGGACTGGACAGCACTCATGATCGTGAAAGCAAGGGTTCTGCTCACAAAACGATTCCAGCTACTCGCATCGGTAACCGTACTGCCGCGTGTGGGTACAACTAGCGTTGCAATTAATGCGCCGACAAAAAGTCCCAATGACAGGAAGTATGGCGAGAATCCAGTACCATAATTGGGCACTTCGTTATGTTTATGCTCATCCACCTGAACGGGCTGTGCATACATTTCAACAAGTTCATCCGTCTTTTTCACACTGCTCGTTTCAGCTGCCGCTTCATTTAACTTGGTGGAAAGTTCGCTAGAGCCGTCGGTTAATTTGGTAGTGCCTTCTTTTAATGTTCCCGCACCATCATCCAGCTTGCGGGAACCTTCGGTAATGGTGGTGATTCCGTCTGAAAGCTGGTTTATACCCGTAACCAATTGGCCTGCACCTGTATTTAACTGACTCGAACCTTCTGCAAGTTTGGCTCCTCCGGCTGCTGCTTCGGTCAACTTGGTGTTAAATTGTTGAAGGCCCGTTGCAAGCTGCGTATGTCCGGTTGATAATTGTGTTGCTCCTTGTAAAAGTTGCTGTTCACCCTGCACTAGCTGACTGCTGCCTTGATGCAGTTGCTGTTGCGCAGCCTGAAGGCTTTTGCTGCCTTCCACTAATTGCTGTCCACCTTGATAGACCTGTTCGCTGCCAGCGGCAACGGCCTGACTTGCTGCCAGTAATTGCTGAACAGCCGGGTTAGCGGCAAGATCGGGACTTGCTTCGGCTAATTGGGCAAGCCCTTGTGCAACGGCCTTGGCACCTTCACTTACTTTGCTGCTGCCTTCCACTGAGGTTTGCAATCCGGCTACCAGCTTCGCACTTCCTTGTTCGGAAGCTTCCAGTCCAGCATCCAACTTAGCCGCGCCTTCTTGAGCGGACTGAATACCTGCCTGTAACTGTTTGCCGCCAGTTTCAGCCTGCAATGCACCGTTACCCAGTTTCGTGCCTGCTGCCGCCAATTGGGACAATCCATCCGACAGGGAGCTGGCTCCTGCATGAAGCGTACCGATTCCTTGTGCCAAGGTAGCTGTTCCCTCTTTTAATGGTGCCATACCTGTTTCCAATTTGTCGGTTCCATCCGCCAGTTTGGACAGGTTCTTTTTCAAAGTAGAGGCACCATTATCCAGCTTGGCTGCGCCCTCGTTGATCTTGCTAGCACCATCTCCGGCATCCGATAAACCGCTAGAGATCTTCTCCACCTGATCCAGTAACGTTTCGGTATACGATTCTGTGATTTTGGCAGCGACTTTGGAGCGAATTTGTTTGACCGCCGTGCCGCCAATCTGACCCGCGAGGAAGTTGTATCCTTCATTGGGTTCGTAGATCAGGTCGGCCGGCTCGGGGTGCTCATCCATCAGGGTTGTTGCTTTGGTGGAAAAGTCCTCTGGAATCACAATCGTCATATAATACGTGTTGTCTTGCATACCTTGTTCTGCTTGTTCACTAGTCACGAATTGCCAGTCGAAATCATCACTTTTTTTCAATTCATCGACCAGATTCTGACCGACCTCGAGGGATTTGTCATTGTAGACTGCACCCTGATCTGTGTTGACCACGGCTACAGGTAATTCATTCATTTTGCCATAGGGGTCCCAGAATGCGTTCAGGAACAGGCCGCTATACAGCACCGGAATGAACAGTACAACGAGAATTGGAATAAATACTTTTGGTTTCTTAAAGGCGGACTTCAGATCCTGCCCAAATACGTGGAATGATTTCATCATGTTCTCTCCCTATCCTTACGCTAATCCGTTTGTTCTATCTCTATTATGTGTTGAATCTAGTGCATGCCTTTCTCTAGGTGGGGGATAAGCCATTCTTGAGAAAGAGGCCCACAAAATCCTTGATCTGATCTTTGTGCAACGTTGGATGCGCTTTGTTCCAATCTGAGGTTAAGGTGACATACAGCTTCAGCAGGACAAAAGAAACCAGCTTGGGATCGTCCCTGCGAATCTGCTCTAACTCCATGGCACGGCTCACCTGACGCTCCAGATATTCGAGAATGGCTGTCTCCACTTTTTGCAGACCTTCTTTGGCCTGTGGTGTACCGAACTCGTTAACCTCCTGAAAGAGCTTGATCAACAGCTCATGTTCCTCACGATACTCCAGCAAAGAATCCATACTCATATGCACGTTATCTAGAAAGGAATTCTCTTCTTTCACCGTCTGCTCTGTAATCTGTCTCATATCCGCAATGATCGAGCGCAGAATCTCGCTGAACAGTTCTTCTTTATTTTCGAAAAAAGTATAGATCGTTCCCTTGCCCACATTGGCAAGTCTCGCAACCTGCTCCATCGTTGTGGCTTTGTAGCCAAACAGGGCAAAGGATTTCTCGGCAGAATCCATCACCTGTTGCCTTCGATCTATCGTTTTCATCGCATATACACCTCCTTGTAGGTTGAAAGGATAATGGTAAGGTAAGTCCTATATTGACCATTTTACTATTATGGTCAGTTGGTCGTTAACAACTGTAGCACTTGAACAGGGGAGCTAGATATGATCATTGTCATAAACGGATGGGACAGGTGCGAATGTGATGCTCACATGAAAACCCTGGGGGATTCGCACCTCAGAATTTGTCGAAATGGGCAAAATTGTTACCTTAAGGCAACACGTAGGCATAATGTGATTGAATAATGATATGGAAAGTCATAGAATAATAGTGAAAAAACGTGTTTTGGATGGCTCAAATCGTTAAAATACGTACTTTTTCGCTGTCGCACTCCGTATGGAGTGCGTGGATTGAAATATTGTCCTTAATGACCATGTTAATGGGAAATAACTCACATTAAAGAAGTACATTGGAACGGCAAATACCTACTTATGACTGGGAAGTTGAAGTTTATAATACACATGAACATGTAAAACAGCTTTGGGCTTACATATTGACGCTGAAATTACTCAGCATTAGAAATTCAATTCCAAATGACTATACTTGGAATGTATATTACTTGATGTAAAAAGTAATACTTGAACATTAAAGTAGTACATTGTAATATAGGTAATAGAGTAGGAGGTAGTAGTGTATGAGTATGTATGAATCAGGTAAGGTAACTTCGAAAGGACAAGTTACAATTCCAGTTGAGGTAAGGAAACAACTAGGTATAGCTACAGGCGACAAAATTATTGTAATTATCCAAAATGGCGAAGCAAAATTAGAAGTTAGGAAACAGAAAAAGTTAACTGATCTTGTAGGAATCTTAAAGACAGGGCAAGAACATGATCTTCAGGAAGCTAGGAAGTCAGCGATTGACTGGGTGGGGAACAGTTACAAAAAAGGGGAATAGCAATGGATTTTTTGGCTGATACAAACATACTAGTACGGTTGTTCACTCAAGACGATAAGGAGCAGTTTGAAAAAGTTTCTGAAATGCTAGATAGCGGAGATTTTCAGATAATTGTTTCATCACCAGTAATTATTGAAACATGTTGGGTACTGAGATCACATTACAAGCATTCTAATGTTGATGTAGGAAATGCCCTGTTTAGTCTATCGCAAATTGATAACATTATCTTTGAGGAAGATTACATGAAAGATGCGTTAAGGCTGTTTGTTGAAAAGGGTAACGTTGACATTGTGGACTGTTATCTTAGCGCAAAATCAAAAACAATTAACATGCCAGTAGTAACATGGGACAGTGATTTTAAGAAGCTGGGATGCGAGTATTACAAGCCAAATCAACTTTAAATGTTGTTTAGGTAATTGAAACCAGCGGTAGCAGTAACATTACAGTAAATAATGCTGGTACAAGTATTCTAAATCGTACTCTGTATGGAGTGCGTGATTGAAATTTTGGTAAGAGGACGAGAATGGATTTTGTATCTAACTGAGCTCCCATACCTGTAAAAAAAACACAGATAGTTGTACTGTCTGTGTTTTTTTGTATAACGACGGATAGAACTACGAGTACCTGTTTTTTGAATGATACAGAGATGCAGCTTGCATGAAGTGCACCAAGGAGGAGCACATTGGCCCAATAACTGTTCCCTGTTCTTAGGCGTTTATTGAGTTGAATAGCTGATCGTAAAAAGCTCGTAACTAAGTCTTAGTTAAATCCGTCTAATAAGTTGAGGTGATTGAACATGAAACCATTTAAATATTGGAGCCAGCGCTTGAGTATACTTTTTGTTCTAGTCATTATTGTTGGCTGTGGAACATCGAATAAGGGTGAAATAACATCCAAACCCCAGGAAACGGATACGGAAGAAGTTTCAAAGGAATCAACGAAGCGATGCCCGGGAACCCTTGAATGGATTGATTTTCTAATGCTCAATAATATTACATATTTTCAAAACAACGAGGGGACCAAAGAGGTACCCGCAGAGCAAATTGGGGATAGGGTAGGGGAAGTGAGCTTCATGCTGAACGAGCATGCGTGTGCGGATCACGTGACCGAGAATGGTGATGCGGCATATCTTCCAATTGGAACTGTTATATATGAACTAAAAGGTTATAAGTCGCATTATCGCGTAGTAGCGAATAAAAAGATTTACGAAGCAAAAGAAAATCCCAATGCTAAGACAATGGGAGACCTGATGGACATTGAAGACAAAGTGGAAAAAGTCAGCCTTGAAAGCGGGAACGATGGCAGCCCAATCGGTGACTTTCCCCAGGAAGCCGCATCCGAATTCATGAACGAGCTTTTGCTGTTGCGATATGTTGGCTTTGATGAGGTGTATAAGAAATCCAAGCATGAGACAGTGATTTTTTTACGTGTGCACCTTCAAGATGGAACATCTTTTCGAATGGTTTATTATCCGAAAGCGAATGCTTTCTCAGCAGGTACATTTGGAACAGAAAAGATACAATCATTAATCGTTTCTCAGAGAAAAGAAATTAAAGCAGCTGCAGGATTATAGTGGATTGGAGGTTCAACAATCAGTTGATGACACCACTGTCTGTTAAATGATACCGGGAAGGTATAGAACCTACCCACCTAAGTTGGTAACAACAAAAAAACCAAGGCTTTGAGTGTAGTCACTCATGAGCCTTGGTTTTTACTGTGTCGTATTCTTGTTCTCTATATCCTATTAATTCTATTCTGCACGTACTTTAAAGAATGAGATCAGTTCTTGCAGTTGTTCGGATACAACCGAGAGCTCATCGGAGGCACTCACAATGGCTGCCATGGAGGCTTCCTGCTCATCAATTGACTGCTCAATTTGTTTACTGCTGCTTGCTGCCTTGCTGACATTGGCAGACAGTTCATCGGCCGTAGCAGACATTTCTTGTGTGCTTGCCGAGATCTCTTCAGTAGAACTGGAGATATCCTGAATCTGGTTTGCAACTTTATTCGTAGCAGTCAGAATATTCTCGAAGAATACACCAGTCTCTTGGGTAACTTCCAAGCCTTTGGTAACTTCCTTGGAACCCAACTGCATCGCTTCGGAAGACTGCATGATATCCCGTTGAATTTCTTCAATTAACTGTCGAATTTGCTTCGCTGATTCCTGCGATTGCTCTGCCAGGTTACGTACCTCACCTGCAACCACCGCAAAACCTCTTCCTTCTTCACCTGCACGGGCTGCCTCGATTGAAGCGTTAAGTGCAAGCAAGTTGGTTTGTCCGGCAATCTCCGTGATTACGTTAACAATGTTGCTAATCTGGTTCGAGTTATTTTCCAAAGACTGAATCGAGTTTGACGTATTTTGCACCGCACCGGAGATCAGGCGCATCTGCTCAATGACTTGTTGCATCACCACATTACCTGTGCTGGAGCGCTGCTCCATGCTGAGTGCTTCATCTGCCACATCGGCTGAGCTGCTGGCGATCGTCTGCACTACCGTTGACATCTCAGTCATGGCACGTGCGTTCTCCACAGTGGCTTTGTCTTGTGACACCAGTCCAGTAGATATTTCCCGAATATTGGTGCTAATGGATTGAATGTTCACATTATTTTTCTCGGAAATGCCCAGTAGTTGTTTGGAAGATTCCGAGAGGTGATGCGAAGTATTCTGTACTTTATAGATGGTTGTATTGAATCGATGGATCATCGCATTAAACTTCTCGTTGATGATACCCAGATCATCTCGCCCGGTATCGATGGTTACGTCCAGATTACCCGTGCTGACTTCTTCGATACCTTTCATCAGATTGCGGATCGGAAGCAACGTTCTTTTCAGCAAAATGAATTGCAACACCATGAACAGGATCAAGAAACCGATCAGGAACATCAAACCGTACGTAAGCAGTTTGTTAAGGCCTTTTGGAACGGCACTTGCATCTACATCGAAGTAAAGAGCAGCGTACATGGAGCCATCTGCGTTATTAATCGGATAGATCAGAGTGGTCCAAGTTCCGTACTCATCCGTGTAGAAATCACTGAAGGCAGGCTTTCCGTCCTTTTTCATCTGTTCCAGCACTACGACGTTATTCTGAGGCAGCGGGTACATGGCACCTGCAGGCAGATTACCCTCCTCGAATGGTTCCAACAGGTTGGTTGGAATCGCGATGATGGACGTTCCGTTTCCTTCCTCAAGTTCTGAACCAAAAATGTACGCTTGCGCGATGTTTGGATAGAATTCATGGATGGAATCGAGATAAGCTTTCATTTCCAGCTGTACAGGACCGGAGTAGCTTTTTTCCTTAGCCGCTTCTGCCACTTTGGCAGTGTCGAGATCGTCATACCATTTCTGGGTGATGACGGTAGCCTGGTCGTGCAACTGTTCAACCAAGATATTTTTTTGCAATTGATACGCGGCAGTAATCAGGATTACACCGATCAACATGATGCTGCCGAATGAAATCACCAAATTTTTGATGAAGAAAGGCATGGTACTCCAGCGAAGCTTATTAAACAAGATGGTTCACTCCTTCTACGATTGTGACGAAGGACTTATCCTGGGGGTTTACACGCTATGTAATTGTTGACTTAAAAAAATGCAATGTGGTCCCTAAATATCTTGTCTGCTCAAATTCTCTTTTGTTTCTAAAAGCTTTTTGTAAAGAGTTTTGCTATTCACGTATATGAACTCCAGGTAAGTTCTACTCTTCAGATATATCGTTATAAAGGCATATTAATGTTAGATAATTGCAATAAAATAGGACTTATGAACCGGTTCCAAGGTTATAATTGCGCTTTTTTTCATTATATTTCTTGTATGTCCATGAAAATTTCATAGTGATACATATCATTTTTAATCGCGTTTAAGATTCACTAAAGGTTAGTCCCCTACCATGATTACATAAGCCTCAGTAGCTTAATAGAAACCAAGAAGGAGGATTCATCATTTTGAATATTTTATTACGAAAAGTTACAGTAACGGCATTGTCCGTGACGATGGTAACGACATCTTTTGGGCTGATCGGAAGTCCGAATGCGGCATATGCTTCAGAAAGTACAGCGACAACCACGAGTGCAGGCGTGACGCAAGCTTATGAATCATTGTTCCAGACGGATAACGTCATAGATGTGAATGTAACGATTGATGATGCAGACTGGAAGAGCATGCTCGAAAGTCCGCTGGATAAGGATTATAAGAATGTGAGTGTGGAAGTGGACGGCAACAAGCTGGACAACGTCGGTTTTTCCACCAAGGGCAATCTGACCCTGAAAGCTGTAGCCTCAATGGAAGATTCGGACCGTTACAGCTTCAGACTGAAGTTTGATAAATACGATAAAACACAAAGCCTGCTTGGACTGGACAAAATGGTGCTGAACAATAACTACGCCGATCCGTCGTATATGCGTGAAGTTCTACACTATGAAGCACTGCGGAGTATTGGCATGGATGTCCCAATGACGAACTATGTTAATCTGTACGTTAACGGCGAGCTGGTTGGTTTCTATACTGGCGTTGAAGCAGTGGATGATAGCTATCTGGAGCGCAACTACGGTGAGAATTACGAAGAAGGTGACCTCTATGATACGGATGAGAAGAGTTATCTTCAATACGAAGAGGGCAGTGACTACAGTACAATCACCAAAGACTTGGGTACGGATAAGGACAAAACCAAACTCAAAACCTTCATCCAAACACTAAATGAGATGCCAGAAGGAGAAAAGGGTGATATTGAAAGTGTACTGGACGTAGATTCGGCGCTTCAATATATTGCAGGCAACATGGTTTTTGGCAACTATGACAGCTATAACGGCGACAAAGGACACAACTACATGCTCTACAGTGATGCCGCTGGCAAGTTCACGGTTGTTCCTTGGGACTTCAACATGTCCTTCAACGGGTACTCGGGCGGAGGCGGACGTGGCACAACAACCGGATCAACCACGACTAACACCAATGCTACGAACGTATCTGTAGACGAGCCTGTATTGGGCATCAGCATGGAAAATGTACCGATGATCAATAACCTGCTTGCTGTGCCGGAGTATAAGGAAAAATATTTGAGTTACGTCAACGAACTGACGGACTACATGGAAGGCATTCAAGATCGTATTACTGGCCTTGCCGATGAGATTCGTCCTTATGTAGAAGCAGATCCAACGAAATTTTATACGACAGAACAGTTTGAATCCAACATCGCTTATTCTGCCAATGCAGATGCGGCAGGTGGTATGGGCGGTACACCACCAGAAGGATTTGAGGGAATGACCCCACCTGAAGGCATGGAAGGTATGACGCCGCCTGAAGGTTTCGAAGGAATGACACCTCCGGATGAAGCAACAGATCCAACAACGAATACAGGAAATACGCAGACACGCCCTGGTGGTAACTTTGGCGGCGGGGGCGGAGGCATGGGCTCCATGGCAGCCGGATCACTGACGACATTTGCACTGAACCGTCTTGCGAATCTGCAAGAGCAACTCGGACGTGAAGTAACGCCTTTGCCTGAGAATTCGGAAGAGACAGGTTCGAATACTTCATCCGGAACAACCGACAAAACTATTACCGTAACACTCGATGGTAAATCGATCACATTCCCGGATCAGGACCCGCTGCAGCAAAATGGACGAGTAATGGTACCTGTGAACGCAATCCTCGAAGCAATGGGTGCAGAAGTGACTTGGGACAAAACGGCTAAGACGGTAACGGCGGTTCTGAATGATCAGACCTTTGTGCTCAAGGTCGGAAGCAGCACCGCAACCGTAAATGGAGAGACACTCGAAATTGATGCACCAGCGATCATTCAAAACAGTCGCACACTCGTGCCTGTACGCTTCATCTCAGAAGGACTGGGACTTACCGTGGACTGGGATCAAACCGCTGCACAAGTAAGCCTTACATCCAAATAAGAGATATCTTCTCAAGAGCAACGTTGTTGTATGGAGAATAAGAAAAGGGATTCGATGGTCAGATCGAATCCCTTTTTGCTCTGCTTTGTCAGGTTAGACGGAGCGAACATCCAGCAAAATCCGGCCTCGTTCATGTCTGGCCTTACTTTTGGCATGTGTTTGATTGGCTTCACTTAAAGAACATTCTTACATGATTACGGATAATTCGTAAAATATTAGGTTTCAACAAGTTGTTTTTGTGATAAAAGTCACTGAAATATTATAAATATTGTGATCACTCCTACCGATAAGACTATAGTGATATTCGAAACGGATTCGAAATTGGCTTGAATATCCCCACAACTACATAGGGAAAAGGGTGGCTCACACACATGCGAAGCATGAGCATCGGTACCAAAATCAGTTTGATCGTTATCAGTATATTTATCACCTTCTCTTCAGCCGTGGCGGTAAGTGTAATCCTGGAGATGAGACAGGGGATTACGACATTTGCTACAGAGAAGGCAAAGCGAGATTTGGAGATGGCGAATAGTATCATTACATATAAGCATCCAGGAGATTGGGCCATTAAGGATGGACAATTATTCAAGGGAGATGCCGCGCTGGAAGGCAACTTTGAATTGGTGGATGAGATTGGACAAGCGTCTGGGGACACGGTGACGATCTTCCGAGGTGACGAACGTGTTGCAACAAATGTCATGGTGGACGGAAAGCGTGCTGTCGGTACGAAGGTATCGGACGAGGTCGCCCAGACCGTTTTGCAGCAAGGGGAAAAATACTTCGGTGAAGCCGTGGTTGTGGGTCAGAAATATCAGACGGCCTATGAACCAATCAAGAACGCATCCGGAGACATTATTGGAATTTTCTATGTGGGTGCTTCTCAATCGTTAATTGATGTGATTATCTCCTCGTTCCTCAAGACATTCCTGATCGTATTCCTGCTTGCAATGTTGGTCGCAATTACCCTGATCCTGCTGTACGTTCGCAGGGTGAGAGTAAGAATCGAGCGGGTATCTGTGGCGATTAAACGTGCGGGGACGGGCGATTTCACACAGCCAGTTGTGGACAACATCCAAGACGAGATTGGCATGCTGGGTACGGGATACAATGAGATGAGAAGTAATCTCCAGGTCATCATTCAAGGCGGACTTCAAGCTGCGGAGAAAGCAGAGCATTCGACTGGACTGCTACTCAAGATTGCGGATCAAACGGCCAAAGAATCGGCGCAGATTGCATCCTCCGTTGAACAAGTGGCGCACGGAGCCGATAGTCAGACGATCAGTACAGAAGAAAATCTGCAGGCCATGGAAGAAGTGGCTATAGGTGTACAACGTATGGCGGACAAGGCCTCCAGTATCTCGGACTCTGCCTTGTATTCACGCAAACAGGCAGAAACCGGAGGTGAAGCGGTGCAACTTACCGTTCAGCAGATGTCTACAATTGAATCTTCCGTTACCACAACGGATGAAGTCATTCGTATGCTGGAAGGGAAGTCGGCACAGATTAGCCAGATGGTTTCCGCTATTCATGAGATTGCAAATCAAACGAATCTACTCGCCCTCAATGCATCCATTGAAGCGGCAAGAGCAGGGGAGCATGGCAGAGGATTTGCCGTCGTATCTACCGAGGTTCGTAAACTGGCTGAACAAGCTGGAGACTCTTCAGATCGTATTGAAGAACTGGTCGAAGCCATGGAACAAGATATGCAGCAATCGCTATCGGCCATGTCGAGAGTGAAGGACGAAGTACAGGAAGGACTGCGCTTGACCCGGGAAACGGAGCAAAACTTCAGCCTGATCCGGGATACAAACCTGCGTATTGCTACAGAGATTGAGGACATGGCTGCGACGAGTGAAGAGATGTCCGCAGGCGTGGAACAGATCGTGGCTTCTGTGCATGAGATCGCTCGCCATGCGCAGACGGCCAGTACCAATTCACAACAGGCTGCAAGATCTGTTCATGAACAGCTCAAGTCGGTAGAACAGATCAAGGCATCTGCGGCTATTTTGTCTGATGTGTCGACAGAGCTCCAGACCTCACTTAGTCCGTTTAAGATTTAATATCTGTTACAATAGGGAAAAGGAGGGACTACAATATGGCCCCTGATAAAACAAAACTTTTCCCAAACGAGAATATCCGTACGGTGTGTTACATTCAAAACCTGCCGCCGCGTTCCAACGTGGACATCGGTGATTATACCTATTATAGCGATAACACGAATCCGCCAGAGCAATTCTATGACCGGATACAGCATCATTATGACTTTATTGGTGATCGCCTGGTCATTGGGAATTTCTGTGCAATTGCGGAAGGTGTGACATTCATTATGAATGGCGCGAATCATCGGATGGAGGGTATGACCACTTATCCGTTCAACATTTTTGGTGGAGGATGGGAGCGTGTGACACCTACACTGGAACAACTTCCATATAAGGGTGACACGGTACTGGGGAACGATGTATGGCTTGGACAAAATGTAACGATCATGCCTGGTATCACGATTGGAGACGGGGCAATCGTTGCCTCCAATTCAACCGTTGTTAAGGACATTGAACCCTATACGATTGTTGGTGGTAATCCAGCCAAGACTATTAAAAAGCGTTTTGACGAAGAGACGATTGGACTGCTGCTGGAATTGAAGTGGTGGGATCAGGATGAGGAATGGCTGGATACGCATTTGGAACGTCTTGTCTCTACATATGATCTCCAGATCTTGCGCGAACTACTGAACAGCAAATAGGATGGTTGTACATTGTGCATAAAAGACAAAATAGCTGGTTCCTGACGGAGCCGGCTTCCAAGCAAATCAGACCCTGGACCGTTTTGAGCGGATCAGGGCCTCTTGTTGTCCAAGATGAAATGTTAATTTAGCGGGTGGGTGGTCGTAGGTTGCAATCAGACTGTACTGATGGGGGCTTTAAATGAGTATGAGCTTCTGTATGATCCGAGTTTGTCTGTTTGCCTGAATAAAAGTTAATGATATCATCAACGGTAGTAAACACGACATTTAAATCCATATTATCATTGTGTGTTTGAATAAAAACCTCTTTTCAATGGGTTGTTACGTTTGTTACGTGGTTTAATTTAAAGCTTCTTTCATGCTTAAACCTGCTGTGAATACAGGAACTTTACCTGCAGGTAGTTGAATTTCCTTGCCTGTTTTCCGGCTTCTTCCTGTTCTTGCCTCACGCTTCTGCACTTCAAATTTCCCGAATCCAACCAGTTGAACTTCTTTACCTTCTTTGAGAGCTTCGAGAATCGAGTCCAGTACAACGGTTACAGCTTTTTCAGCATTCTTCTTGGAGAAACCGCCAGCCTTAGCTACTTCTGTGATCAATTGTTCTTTATCCATGGGAATACCTCGCTTTCATTCTTGTGATGTGAAATCTTTTCTTTACTGTGCAACATATGTGTAAATAAAAAGCTGCCTTATTAATAAGGCAGCTTTCATATAATTAAAGTTTAGTAACGTTCTCAGCTTGTGGTCCACGGTTACCTTGAGTTACTTCAAATTGAACGCGTTGACCTTCGTCCAAAGATTTGTAACCTTCACCTTGAATTGCACTGAAATGAACGAATACATCTGTTCCTTCTTCAGTTTCGATAAAGCCGAATCCTTTATCCGCGTTGAACCATTTCACTGTACCTGTTTGCATGTGATTCCTCCAAAAAATAAGTTTTTAGCCGATCATTATGACGAGTATTATTGAAAAATTGACACTCACCTGGTGCATTCAAACCACGAACTTGATGTCCGCTAATGTATCGATTAATATGATAATACCATGTCCGCTAATATAAGTCAAGATTTGGAGGTATTTTCTAATGAATCAGTCATCAGGGATTTCGGTGCAGCGGGAACCGACGATAGAGGAATTCATACATATGCTTGCTAATGAGGGAGAATTGCATCCCAAAACCGTGAAGGAATATACAAGTGATCTGAAACACTTTATCGAATGGTACAAGGAAAGCACCATGCTTAGTGAAGAGTTCTCACTGCGAATTGAAGATGTGGATACATCCACTTTAGTCAGTTATCGTGAAAATGCTCACAACGTTATGTTATTGAAACCAGCCACCATTAACCGGAGGTTGATTACGCTGAAGCGTTTTTTCAAATGGGCTGTCTTGGAATCCAGGCTCAGTCATGACCCTTCCAAACCATTAAAATTCATTCCGGAAGACAAAGTAAGTCCACGCCGAATGACATTAGAAGAAGAGCAGGCATTCCTCGCGGCAGTGGAGTACGGTAATTCCCTTCGTGATCAGACAATCCTGACCCTAATGTTTCACACAGGCTTGCGAACGATGGAGGTATGCAACCTCAAGCCTCAGGATATCGAACTTGGTAGACGAAGCGGTCACCTGACAGTGAGAGCCGATAAACGCAACGTGCAACGTAAGATCCCTTTGAATATACAATGTGTTGTCATGTTGAATCAGTACTTATCTGATCTTGCTACCGATCCTGCTTACCTTTTTCCTTCAGAGAAGACAAACGATCGTTTAACGGAGAGAGCATTGCGGCACCTGATTAAAAAAGTAATGATAACAGCAGGGCTGGAAGGATTGAGTTCACACGATCTGCGTCATCGTTTTGGCTACGTCATGGCTGAGCATACGCCACTGCACCGTTTAGCCGAGATAATGGGACACACCAACCCAGATACAACCATGATTTATTTTAAAGCATTAAGTACAAATCATCGTAAAGAACAAGAATGAAGTCTGAATTATAGTTAGAATCAAAACACCTCTTATTAGAAGTACTTCGAAATTTCCCGTGTTTGTATTACTTTAACCTGCCTTTAGCACTCATATACTATCCTTCACATTTCACTTAGGCACTGCCCAACAGGGTTGCCTTACCTCTATTAAAGAAAGCGATTACATATCCCTGATAATATTGTATATTATGATGGCAACCTTGGAGCAGATCAACATGAGCCTTTGCATTTTGCTTCAATTCGGTGAGCCATAAGAAATCAAATGATTCACAATGCTACATATATATTCGTTGCTAGGGCATAAGGCCGTCATCAAAAGGAGGAATCCAAACATGTACCGGGTACTGCTGGTGGATGATGAAGAAGATGTGCGTGAAGGACTTGTTGTAGAGGTCGATTGGGAAGCGCTCGATCTGCGGATTGTCGGTTTGGCTGAGAATGGGCGGGAAGCATTGGAGATGGCGGAGCGGGTAGAGCCGGACATTGTGGTGACGGATATCAGCATGCCATTCATGAATGGTCTGGAACTCGCACAAAGATTGAGGAAGCGTAATCCACTCGTGAAGGTGGTCATTTTGACTGGATATGATGAATTTGATTATGCGAGGCAAGCCATCTCGTTAAGTGTGGATGAATATCTGCTGAAGCCGTTCTCGGCAGGGCATCTCACCGAACTGCTCACAAGATTGCGCGCCCAGATGGCGGCTGAAGTGGCTGAGCGTGAAGATGTACAGCAGCTGCGTGAGCACTATCATACCAGTTTGCCTTTATTACAGGCAGATCTGATGGCGACCTTGCTCCATCGGCAGAAATCCTCGACATATATTCATAGTAAAGCCAAACAATGCGGATTGGACCTGACAGGAGAGCGCTATGGGGTGTCCGTATTGACACTGCACATGGATGGAGAAGTACAGAAGGAGAAGTCTGAGGGAGTATTTATCGAGCCCCCACAGCGACATAACAAAACATCATCCGAGGTAGCGGATCAGTCTGAGATATTGGTTCCCGGAGGTTCCTTGCGTCAATCTGAGGATGCTGAGCTGAAACGCTTTGCTGCACTTAACATTGCGGCAGAAGTCTGGGCGGAGCATGGGGCAGGTCATGCCTTTATGCATCAGGAGACGATTGTCCTGCTCTATGTGGATCGCTCGGGCGGTACAGATGGAGCGAAGCGGCAACAGAAAGCGTTGGAAAATGTGATGCGCAGCATCAACCACTATTTACGTATCCCGGCTACGGTGGGATCTGGTCAGATTGTCGATACACTCGCGGATGTGAATCATGCCTATGAAGATGCCCTGCTGGCATTGGATTATCGACTTGTGCCCGGGACGGATTCAATTATATACATCGCGGACGTGGAGCGACAGACAGCGGGAAAGCTGCGGTTCGACGAGTTGAAGCAGCAGACGCTGACACGTTGTCTGAAGGCGGGTACACAAGCGGAGCTGGAGGAAGCACTTGCGATCATTTTCCGGGAAATTACAGTGGAACACGGGCGAAGTGATATTCAGCTCTATTTAATTGAAGTATTAACAACAGTATGGAAGGCAGCACAGGCATCAGGGGAGGAAATGGAGGACATCTTTGGTGCAGGGTTCCAGTTGTATGCGGATTTGTTCCGACTGCCGGGACTTACTGATGCACAGAAGAAGGTACGGGAAGTCTGTCTACTCGTACAACATCGCATTGCCAGCGGACGCCAGCATGTATACAAGGATATTGTCGAGCAGGCGTTAGTCTTCACCAAGGAGCATTATGCCGACCCGGACCTGTCCATTCAGAAGGTGTGTGGGCATTTGCATATCAGCTCCGGTTATTTTTGTGGCATTTTCAAAAAAGAAGTGCAGCTTACCTTTCTGCAATACCTAATGCAGATCCGAATGGAGGCAGCGCGGGAACTGCTTCGCTCGACAGAACTGAAGTCATTTGAGATTGCAGAGCAGGTTGGCTTTGCTGAACCCAATTACTTCAGTTTTTGTTTCAAAAAACATATTGGCGTCTCGCCCAAAGAATATCGTAAACAGGCTTCTCAGACAGCAAGTGAAGGTTCGATCCGATGAAGTTTTTGTCCAGATGGGTGAAGTCCACGGGACCTCAATTACGCTCTCGTCTGCGTTCGTCCAGAGTCAGCAGTATCCGGTTTATTATTACGTGGTCCTTTTCCGTCTTCATCGTTTTGGTACTGACCATCATGGCGATGCTTCTGCATGACAAGTTCACGCAGGCTGCCGAGCGAAGTGCGGAACTCACGACGAGACAGATTGTGGATCAGGTCAGTTATAACCTGGAGGATTACGTCCGCAGTATGTCTCATCTGTACCGTGCCATTGAGGAACACATGCTGCGTGACGGGACATGGGAAGGGGAACTGGTGGACAAACAACTCGACACACTGCTCAGCAGTCGTGAAGATATCATTTCAATTACTCTGCTCGATTCCACGGGGAAATTGCTCAAGAACCGACCTACAGCTGAATTAAAACCAAGTGCCCATGTGACACAGCAAGGGTGGTTTCAGTCTGCGCTTCGTGTGCCGGATCACCTGAGTTTCTCGTTGCCTCATATTCAGAACATGTACACAGGCCCATATAAATGGGTCGTTTCCATGAGCAAAGGCATAACGATACGGCAAAATGGTCAGGATCGGCAGGTTATTCTGCTGGTCGATATCAATTTCAAACAGATGGATGAACTGAGCCGTCGGGTCAGTCTGGGGCAACGAGGATACGTGTATATCATCGATGAAAGTGCAGGCAATATCGTGTACCATCCGCAGCAGCAATTGATGTATATGGGGCTCAAAAGCGAGAATATTGAACAGGCTTTGGTGGCTTCCGGCAGTTACGAAGATGAAGCAGATGGACAGAAAAGGCTGAATACCGTGAAATCCGTTGCCAATATCGGGTGGAAAATAGTCGGTGTTGCTTATCTGGATGAGATTATGACAACGCGTCAGGAGGTCAATGGATATCTCATTCGTGTACTGGTCGTTGTTCTGGTACTGGTCATTCTCGTATCCCTGTTTCTTTCCTCCAGTCTGACGCGTCCGATCCGGCGAATGGAACGTAAGATGAAGGCGGTGGAGCGCGGGGATTTCAACGTGGAGTTGCCTATTGAAGGGCCGCTGGAGGTGGAACGACTATCCCGTCGCTTCAACCTGATGGTCAATAAAATTCGCACCTTGATGGATGAGATCATCCATGAACAGGAACAGAAGCGGCGTCTGGAGCTGGAGGCTTTACAGGCTCAGATCAATCCGCATTTTCTATATAATACGCTGAATTCTGTGGTGCGCATGGTAGGCATGAGCCGCAATGAGGAAGTGATCACGATGATCACATCTCTTTCGCGCCTGTTCCGCATAAGTCTTAGTCAAGGCAAAACGATTATCACGGTCAGGGAAGAGCTGGAGCATGCGCAGCATTATTTGACGATTCAGCAGATGAGGTTCAAGCGCAAATTCAACTTTACGATTAAGGCCGATGATACGCTTCTGGATTGCCTGACATTAAAGCTGGTGCTTCAACCCCTGATTGAGAACGCCATTGTTCATGGCATCGAGTACCACATGGACGAAGGAAGTATTGAGGTCGATGTCTATCATGAGGACAACAAGCTGGTGTTTCGCATTACAGATAATGGGGTCGGCATGACGGAAGAACAGATGTCGGGATTATTGAGTGGTCGTCCTGTGGTCAAAAGCGGTGCAGGCTCCGGCGTAGCGGTACGCAACGTCCATGACCGAATTCGGCTTTATTATGGGGAGGGCTTCGGCCTTGATTTTGCAAGTGAGTTGGAAGAAGGTACCACGGTCTGGGTTCGGATTCCCATTCAATCGCAGCAGAAGGAGGGTGAGCCTGATGACAAACAACCAAGTGAATAAGAACGATACTCATAGAGTTAAAGGATTGAATATCCGTACATTTTGGAAAAAGGTTGTTGCGAGCTTCCCTGGAATCCGGAAACGTCGGTTATTAACCCAGACAGCTGCAAGCTGCTGTCTGCTCATATGCAGTGCCTGTGGCTTATCGAGTCCCGATGCTACGGCAGCACCGCCACGTATTGCGCTGATTACGCCAGCTGGGACAGGGGAACTTGCGGAAGCCATCCGGCTTGGCGCCGAAGCGGCTGCCAAAGAGAGTGGGGCCGAACTGATTACCGTGGAAGCATACCCTTCCGATGGTGATGTGTACACACCTGCCATTCTGGACTCTGCTGGAAGCCAGATGCAGGTCAAACAGGAAAATATCAACAGCCAAACGTTGTCTCGCAGTGCACGAGAGCAGGCTCAAGTGGAGGCCGCCGCATCGGCTCTGAAGCAGGGGGCATCAGCTCTATTGGTTGATCCCCTAAGTGAGAAGGCACTTAGTGACATCATTCAGGAGGCACAGACAATGAATTCTGATGGAACCATTGTTCCTGTCATTGTGCTTAACGATGAATTTCCCGTGAAAGGCATCACCAGTTTCATCTCGATGGATAATGTTGAGGCGGGAAGACAGGCCGGCCAGGCTATGGCGGGGCTTCTGGAAGGAAAAGGGCTTGTGGCCTTATTGGGCCCCGATCCTCTTAATTCTGGTCTGATTCAGAGAGAGCAGGGAGTTATGGAAGCTTTGGTACAGTATCCTGATATTCAAGTAGAACCCAAATCGATATGTAATACACGGGATGGATGTTGGCAGACTGCAAAGCAATTGCTGGACCAGCAGGAGGTGGATGGCTTCATTACTCTTCAGGAACCTGCTTCTCTGGGAGCAGCCGATGAACTGAATCGACGCAAATCTGCGGGCAAAGTAAGGATTGTTGGATTCGGCAGTGAACAACAGCAACTGGAGCAATTGCAAGAAGGGGTCTTTGATCATCTCATCGTCCAGAATGGATACAGTGCAGGTTATCTGGGATTGAATCAAGCCGTTGCACGGCTGAACAATCAACAGGTGCAAGCGAGAGTGTTACTTGAGACCAAGCTGGTTAGTACAGACAATATGTTCTGGATGGATAACCAGAAGCTGTTGTTTCCTTTTGTACAATAAAAGAGTGCCGGAACGAATGCTGAATGAAGAAATTAAGGAGTTTGTTAACTTGAGGAAGATTTCGATAGAACAGGTGAAGATATTGTATTCGAATTTAATGTAAACCCTTTCATAATAAAGACATCGGTGAAGCCGAATGAACTTGGGGGAGGTCATTAGGATATGAAGAATATGAAGAAAACGTGGATGACACTGTTGATTACGGCATGTATGGTTGTGGCGGCGGGGTGTAGCAGCGGCGGAGACAGTGCAGGTGGAAGTACGGGAACAGATACAGGAGGTCAGACAGCAGCCGGGACGGAAACGCCAAAGATTGGTGTTGCCATCTACAAATTCGATGATACATTCATGACGGGTGTACGTAATGCAATGACCGCAGCAGCGGAAGGCGTTGCGACTCTGGATATCGTGGACAGCCAGAATGCACAGCCGACCCAGAATGAGAAAGTGGATCTGTTTGTATCCAAGAAATACAATGCAATGGCCGTGAACCCGGTGGACCGGACGGCGGCAGGTGTCATCATTGACAAGGCTAAGGCAGCGAATATTCCAGTAGTATTCCTCAACCGTGAGCCGGTGGCGGAAGATATGAACAAATGGGATAAAGTGTACTACGTAGGAGCCAAAGCGGAGGAGTCCGGTACGATCTCCGGTCAGCTAATTGTGGATTACTGGAAAGCACATCCGGAAGCGGACAAAAACGGTGATGGCAAACTGCAATACGTCATGCTGAAAGGGGAACCGGGTCACCAGGATGCAGAGCTTCGGACCAAATATTCGGTTCAGGCGATCCAGGATGCCGGAATTGAAGTGGAAGCGCTGGCGGAAGACACGGCGATGTGGGATCGGGTAAAAGGTCAGGAGAAAATGCAGGCGTTCCTGGCTTCACATGGTGACAAGATTGAAGCCGTTCTCGCAAACAATGATGACATGGCCTTGGGAGCCATTGAGGCATTGAAAGCAGCCGGATACTTCAAGGACGGCAAATCCATGCCGGTTGTAGGTGTGGATGCAACAGCTCCAGCCATTCAGGCTCTCCAGGATGGTACAATGCTGGGCACGGTGCTTAATGATGCCAAGAATCAGGGTGCAGCCACGGTGGCACTGGCTTCCGTACTTGCCAAAGGTGAGACACCAACAAAGGAAAATACCAAATACGACATTACAGATGGTAAATACGTCTGGATTGCATACAAAAAGATTACAAAAGACAACATCGCCGACGCCCAATAACAGCACGAGACAGGGACGTCCGACATTCGGGTAGCGTCCCTTTTTTGCCGGTCATATGGAAGGGAGGAACCAAGATGGAGTCACCTTACCTGCTGGAGATGAATGGAGTTTCCAAGGCATTTCCGGGTGTGCAGGCACTAAGTCAGGTCACATTGAAAGTGAAACCGGGGACGGTTCACGCCTTGATGGGAGAGAATGGAGCGGGGAAATCCACACTTATGAAATGTCTGTTCGGCATGTATCACCCGGATGAAGGAACGATACGTATCGAAGGAAAGGATGTGGATATTCCGAATTCCAAAGCGGCCCTTCAGCAAGGCATATCCATGATTCATCAGGAGCTGAATCCGGTCCCGCATCGTCCGGTGATGGAGAATATATGGCTGGGTCGTTTTCCGATGAGGGGAATACTAGTGGACGAGAAACGGATGTATACCGAAACGCTGGCCCTGTTCAAGGACTTGAACCTGGATATTGATCCGAAGGCTCAGGCGGGAACACTGTCTGTCTCCAAGATTCAATCCATGGAAATCGCCAAGGCGGTCTCGTTTCAATCCAAAGTCATCGTCATGGATGAGCCAACTTCTTCCCTGACAGGCAAGGAAGTGGATCAGCTCTTCGCCATTATTAATGAACTGCGCAGTCGCGGCGTATCCATTATCTATATTTCACACAAGATGGAGGAGATCCTGACGATCTCGGATGAAGTGACGATCATGCGTGATGGTTTCGTTGTAGGAACTTGGGATGCTGCTGATTTAACAACAGATCTGATCATTACGCGTATGGTTGGCCGTGATCTGGACGAACGTTTCCCGGAACGGACGAACGTACCCGGTGAAGTGATATTAAAAGCCGAGGGTCTGACATCAAGCCAGTCCAAATCGTTTTGTGATGTATCCTTTGAGCTGCGAAAAGGTGAAGTGCTTGGCATTGGCGGCTTGGTTGGAGCACAGCGGACAGAACTGATTGAGTCCTTGTTTGGACTGCGTGGACTCGCTTCAGGTACAATTTCGATTCATGGGCGCAAGGTGAAGATTAACTCCCCCGCAGCAGCGAAGCGTCATAACATCGCGTTGCTCACCGAAGAACGAAGGGTCACAGGAATCTTCCCGGTGTTGTCGGTGTATGAGAACACGATCATTGCCAGTCTGGGGCGCTACCGAAATCGAATGGGCTTGCTGGACGAGAAAAAGGGCCGCGAAGAGGCACGTGAGCAGACGCAGAAGTTCAGAACCAAAACGCCTTCAGTTAACACGCTGATTCGCAACCTATCTGGCGGTAATCAGCAGAAAGTTCTGCTGGCCCGTTGGTTATTGACCGACCCGGAGATACTCCTGCTGGATGAACCGACGCGTGGAATTGATGTAGGGGCCAAGTTTGAGATTTACACCATTATTACGGAACTGGCTCGTCAGGGCAAAAGCATTATCATGATTAGCTCGGAGATGCCAGAACTGCTGGGTATGTCGGATCGCATTATGGTGATGAGCGAAGGGCGTCTCACCGGAATCGTGGACGGAGCCGAGGCAACAGAGCAGGATATTATGAGGCTGGCCGCGCAGCAGCGGATGGCTTAGTCAGGAGGGAAACAGATGAACACACAGATGATCAATCAAGTGAAACAATATGTAACACAACGCGCCATCTTTATCGTATTGATCCTGCTCATTATTGGTATCGCGATTGCCGATCCGAATTTTCTGGCCTTCTCCACACTACGGGACATCTTGCAGCAGTCCTCCACACGGGCCATTATTGCGCTCGGTGCAGCTTTTATCCTTGTCACGGGCGGGGTCGATCTGTCCGCTGGACGGGTGGTTGGTCTGACAGCGGTTGTATCGGCATCGATGCTGCAAATTGACGAGTATGCCAATCGCTTCTTCCCCGATCTGCCCCACTTATGGGTGGGTCTGCCGATCCTTGTCGGGATTACCGCGGGTCTATTCGTGGGATTGGTCAATGGACTCATTGTCGCCAAATTACATGTACCTCCTTTTATCGCAACGCTGGGTACGATGGTTGCCGTGTACGGACTGAACTCCATTTATTTTGATACGGAACCCAACCAGTCACAGCCGATCGGAGGATTACGACCGGACTTCACCGTTATTGGCTCTGGATACATTGATCTGGGCGGAGGTTATTCCATCCCGTATATTGTCCTGATTGCTATTGCGGTGGCATTAATCTGCTGGGTGGTCTTTAACAAAACACGTCTCGGCAAAAACATGTACGCGATTGGTGGCAACATTCAGGCAGCGCATGTATCCGGGATTCATGTGGCACGCAACCTGGTTGCGCTGTATGCTATTGCGGGTGCACTATATGGTCTGGGCGGTGTACTTGAGGCAGCACGCACAGGTGGAGCAACAAACAATTACGGTAACATGTATGAGCTGGATGCGATTGCCGCATGTGTGGTAGGCGGCGTATCAACGGCAGGAGGTATTGGAACGGTTCCTGGGGTTATGGCGGGTGTGCTGATCTTCGGGGTCATTAACTATGGTCTGACGTTTATTGGTGTGAGCCCATACTGGCAGTTGATTATCAAAGGATTGATCATTGTTGCTGCGGTGGCTTTTGATATCCGTAAGTATATGGCGAAGAAATAAGATGAGCCTCAAGAGGTTACACCAGTCACTCCGATGACAGAACAACCTTCTGATCGCTGTTATCCCCAGATTTTTTTGATTCCCTTCTAAAAGAAGTGAAAATCCGGGGATAGCATATGCTTCCGATGCAGCTTTCTTTCAGAAAGCTTTTAGGCGAACGCTCCGCTTCTTCAGGTTATTTCTGTCCTCTACGTTATCGTGTAAACAATTTGTTCATCTTATATGGAAAAGCAGCAAAGAAGCCAGCCCTCTGAATATAGAGAGCTGGCTTTAAGCGTTTAACCATTGACCATCCAATCGATAACGGGGATAACTGGTCCAATGATGCATAAGAGCAACATGAATCCGGCGACGTTATAAGATACACTTGTGCCATAATGTGAACGATTTTTTTTGGCAAGCAAGAAGGCTGGAATCCAGAAGAGGGCTGCTACTACAAAAGGAATATGAAGTCCTTGAGTTCCGTTGCTATAAATCGGTATGTTTATTAAGTTAAAAAGATAGTGACTGATCATAAAATTTGTTTTGCCCCATTGGAAATTAAAGGCGAGACCCATCAATAGTACGAGTAGAGAGAGCGTTCCGAGGCCCAGTGGTTTTCGTTGTGTTATCATGTGATATCCTCCATAAGAAAGTATTTATCCTAAATTAATCCATTAATGTATTGTACCACAATAATGATTTATGCGAAGAGGAATTGTTTCACTTTTGTTGATTACAATTACATCATATGTCCTATTGCCTTCATAATTTATACATTCGTGCGAATTTGACGAGCCTCCACTAATCGACAACATCAGCTAATCATAATCGATATAATACATGTACATAAGTTGTTTGATGTGAGTTTTATGTCAAAGGGGGCGAGGCTGTTTGCTTAGTTACACGATGAAAATGGTGATATTCCCGCTAGGTTGTCTGCTTGTCATTCTGTCCTCTTATGTTCTCAGGCTTACCCCTAATATGGCAATAATGTCACTTTCGGCGACATTATTGGTAGCAAGTATTTATGGGGAGAGACGATATCCTGTGCTGCGAAAATTTCAGTGGATTTTTCTCGGGATATTCCACTATTTCAGTGAACTGAACTGGTGCAACATGCTGTATTATATGCTCATTATTTCAATGATCCAGGACAAACCAAGGTTGGCACAGACCTTGCCGATTTCGTTGCTGCTTATGCTGCAATATACGTTGATTCGGCTTTCGTATGTGCCTGTAGATACATATGCTTTGCTGGTTTCGTTATTTGACCTGTTAACCTCGGTTGTTATCATTTTTTTGTATCATACCTTAATCAACAGTGAGGTCGAGAAGCGCAGGCTTCGGGAAAAGAATCGGTTCCTGACCCTGCATGATCCGCTTACCGGACTGTTGAATTACGAAGGTTACATGGAGATGTTACATAAGACAGTAGAAGAGCAACGGTCTTTTTTGCTTGTCCTTTTGAACGTCAATAACTTTAGCGGCTTTAAAAAAGATTCAGAAGATCCTTGGTGTACGGTAATCACAGGTACAGGCCAGATGATCAGCAATCATTTCACCGAAGCCTATGGCATATCCCGGTATGCAGGAGACCGATTTGCGGTCGTTTTGCCAGAGATACAGGATGTGGAAGAACGAATGTCGTCACTGCTATCCGTGCAGCTTCAAGGACTCCAGGTAAGCTACAGCATCTCTCTGTACCCTGAAATGTCAGATTCGTTGCAGCACTTTATGACGGTAGCCGAGGATAGGCTGCTTCAACAACAGCGCAGCAAATGGCTGAAAAATGAAGAAGAAGTATTTCGTTCCGAAAGACTGAGGGCAGTAGGTGAACTGGCTGCGGGTATGGCTCACGAAATTCGGAACCCGCTTACCGCAATTCGGGGATTCCTGCAGCTGTCCCGTGGACAAGCGTTTAATATCGCGCCATGGTATGAAGTGATTATGGGTGAGGTGACGAGAGTAACCGATCTGACGGCTGAATTTTTGCAGTTTTCCAAACCACATGCCAATCACATGAAGCCTGAACATTTGGGTCACTGCCTTGAACGAGTGATGTCTTTGACCGAGTCAGATGCGGCATCCCGAGGGCATCAAATTACGCTTGAAATGACTAATGAGCCAGTTGTGATCATCATGGATCGAGATAAAATTGTGCAGGTATTGATTAATCTGATTCGTAACGCTTTTGAAGCAATGACAGACCCTGGTGAGGTTCATATGGATTTGTTGCAGGACGGGGACGCAGTACTCATTTCAATTACAGATACAGGAAGCGGCATTCCGGAAAATTCGCTATCCACAATCTTTAATCCATTTTATACAACCAAAGAAGAAGGTACGGGGCTTGGACTTGCACTCTGCCAGAAAATCGTTCAGGATCACAATGGTAAAATTACCGTCCATAGCGAAATGGGGGTTGGCTCTACCTTCACGCTTCATCTGCCCATGGAGACGTAAATCGTATAACCACCCAGAGATAGCAATAACATAGTCATTAGTCAAAAATATAAAAACGCCGCTTGGGTCCTGAAGAACCCCATGCGGCGTTTAGTATTTCAATTTCAGACTATATTGGGTTGAACTAATCATTTACACGTAACGGAGAGGACAGAAAAAACCTGAAAAGCGGAGCTGAAAGCTTTCTGAAAGAAAGCTACTTCGGAAGCATGCACCTCGCCTTTATCCCCGGATTTTCCCCTTATGAAAAGGGAATCGATAAAATCTGGGGATAACAGCGATTGGAAGGTTATTCTGTCATCGTAGTGTCTGTGTAAATAATCATTAGTTCGACTTATTGAGCTGTCCCTGATGTAACTGATAGTAGAATCCTTGTTGCTGCATCAACTCATCATGGTTGCCCTGTTCAGCGATCTGTCCATCATCAATGACGAGAATCTGATCGGCTTCACGAATCGTGCTCAGTCTGTGGGCGATGACAAAGCTGGTGCGGTCTTTCATTAAAGTGCGCATCGCTTCCTGGATCTTCATCTCTGTACGCGTATCAATGCTGCTGGTTGCTTCATCCAGAATAAGAATGGCCGGATCAGCCAGAATTGCCCGGGCAATGGTCAGCAGTTGTCGTTGTCCCTGACTCAGGTTGCTTCCCCCGGAAATGATGGGGGTATCGTAACCCTGTGGCAGTTTGCGGATGAACGAATGTGCATTTGCCAGCTCAGCCGCTTGCCTGATCTGTTCATCCGTTGCGTCCGACTTGCCGTAGGCAAGATTGTCGCGAATGGTACCCGAGAACAGGTAGGCATCCTGAAGGACAATGCCGAGTTGCCGACGGAGTTGATCCTTCTCCAGTTCCGAGATGTCACATCCATCAATGGTAATCTGTCCGCCTGTAATCTCGTAGAAACGGGGCAACAGGTTGATAATGGTCGTTTTACCTGCCCCGGTAGGTCCAACAAGTGCAATCATCTCACCAGGTTTTACAGTAAAACTAACCTTCTTGAGAATGTCTCGCTCCGCGCTATACCCAAAAGAGACGTCTTCAAATACAACTCTACCTTGAATCTGATCCAGCTGTTTCTTCTGTTCCTCTACGTATTCGCCAGGTGTATCCATAATGTGGAACACACGTTCAGCACCTGCGATTGCAGCCTGAATGAGATTGTACTGATTGGCTAGATCGTTGAGTGGCCGCTCAATCTGGCGGGAGTAAGCGAGAAAGCTGACGATCAGTCCAATGGACGTCATTTCATGATAAGCCATCCATCCACCTACAGAAGCGAGTATGGCAAACCCGATATTGTTCATCACGTTCATCGTGGGTCCAACTAAACCTGAAACGGTCTGGGCCTGTGTGCTGGATGTGCGCAGTTTCTCGTTCAGATTCTGAAAATGCCGATGTGCCTGATCCTGACGGTTATAGGCAGCAACGACTTTTTGTCCAGCAATGGTTTCCTGAGCATACCCATTAAGCTCACCAAGTAATTTCTGCTGGGCGGTGAAGTGTTTGCGTGTTCTTGACGCGATCAGGCGAGTGGCGATGGTTATCAAGGGTACAGTCACCAGACTGAGCAGGGTGAGCCGAACATCGAGTGCAAACATGATCGACAAGGAGCCAACGAGCAGGATGGCACTGGACATCAATTGGGTTACGCTTTGATTCAGCGTTGTAGATACGTTATCGATATCATTAGTGGCTCGGCTCATCAGGTCCCCGCTTTGATTTTTATCAAAAAAGCTAATAGGCAGCTCTTGCAGTCGAGAGAACAACGCATGTCGCAGATCTTTGACGGTCAGTTGGGACACACCAATCATGACATAGGATTGAGCCCACATCAGGAGTGAGCCAAGGGCATAAACACTCAGCAAGAGGAGACATTCCTTCAGCAAACCCGCTGTTATTTTGGGCACGATATGTTCGTTAACGGCACGGCCGAGAAGGTAAGGTCCTGCCAGGTTAAGCAGTGTTCCAAGAGCCGTCAGCACTAATGCAGCAATAACTCCTTTGCGATGACGTCCCATGTACGACCATACCCGGATTAGGGCGTGGCGAGCATTTTTGGCTCTGACTTTGGGAACAGGTCCTCTGCCCGCAGGTCCGGGTCTTCCGATGGGAGGCACGACCGTTTGTTGTATGGAGGAAGATGCAGGTTTAGCCAAATTGAACATCCTCCTTCCGTTGCTGCGAATAATAGATGGCTTGATAGTGTGATGAATGAGCCATAAGGTCATCATGTGTGCCTCTGGCAACGATCTGTCCTTCATCAATGACATATATACAGTCTGCATCCTTCACGGAGGAGATCCGCTGTGCAATCAAAAAGGTGGTACTGTCTTTCATCAAGGATTGCAAAGCCTTCTGAATGCTCGCTTCCGTGCGTAGATCCACAGCACTGGTGCTATCATCCAGAATCAGTACTTCCGGTCGCATGAGCAGGGCGCGTGCAATGGATATCCGCTGTTTCTGTCCACCGGACAGATTGACCCCGCGTTGACCCAGCTCCGTGTCATACCCATCTTTCAGTTTCATAATAAAATCATCCGCTGCCGCAGCTTGTGCCGCAGCACGCAATTCAGCATCTGTTGCACCTGGCCGGCCGAAACAAATGTTATCCCGGATGCTGCCGCTGAACAGGATGGATTCCTGTAGCACAATGGACACACGGCTGCGAAGATCCTGAAGATCCCAGTGGCGAACGTTCACTCCATTCACGAGCACTTCACCCTGCGAAGCATCGTATAGACGGGGAATCAGCTGCACCAGCGAGGTTTTGCCTGAACCTGTTGAACCGATCAGGGCCACTTTCTCACCCGGGCGAGCCCTCAGGTTAATGTCAGTGAGTGCATGGTCTCCGTCATAACGAAAAGATACGTCTCTGAACTCCACTTGACCGCCTGTGTGTGAGGGAAGAGAAGACGTTTGGTTTCGGGACTGATCACGAGTAGACGGGGATGACTGTACATTCCCCGAGTTATCGTTGTCGGTTCCCGATTGGATATCTGGCTCTGTATGTAACACCTCGTTGATCCGGGCAGCAGATACCTTGGCACGGGAGAAGCTCATCATCATCATGCCGATTGACGTGAGGGAAGAGAGTACAACCGTGACATAGTTGATAAAAGCAATCAGATCCCCGGCGGCAATATCGCCTCCCACTACCTGGGAACCTCCAAACCACAGCACCGCTACAATGGTAGCGTTCAGCATCAGGCTGAGTACGGGTGCGTTCAGCGTTACAATACGCCAGGCTTTGACGGCGGTTGTAGTGTAATCTTCGTTGGATTGCTTGAACCGTTTTTTCTCCAGACGTGCACGTGCAAACGCCTTGACGACACGAATGCCGGCAAGATTCTCCTGAAGCACGGCGTTGACCTGATCAAGCTTGATCTGCACACTGGCGAACAGCGGATAGGAAGCTTTTATTAGAATAAATAAAATAATAAACAGTACCGGTACTGTCGCAATAAGAATCAAAGCCAGTTTCACACTGATCGTAAACGCCATGATGATACTTCCGATGATCAGCATTGGCGAACGGATAAACATCCGCAGCAGCATCTGCACAAAGGTCTGCATCTGGGTAATGTCACTGGTCAGACGAGTGATCAGAGATCCTTCCTGAAACGTATCCAGATTGCGGAAGGAGAAGGTTTGAATATGGTCAAACAGTTCCTGGCGAAGATCTGTGCCGTATCCAACGGCAGCTTTGCTTGAATAGAGTGTACAGCCTGCGCCGCCAACCCAGCCGATTAACGCAACAAGTAACATGATCAGACCTGTGGTCACGATATGGGGCAGGTTCCCTGCAAGTACACCATCATCCACAATGCTGGACATCAGCTTGGGCTGGAGCAGGTCCATGGTAACCTCAAGTACCATGAGCAGCGGGGCGACGATTGCCGCCGACTTATACGGGGTCAAGAATCGTTTTAACGTCCACAATAGGGAATCACCTCAATCTTCATTGCATAATTATTTTCTTTTAAACGATGTCACGAGTCTGCATCACCTCAGGATTCACGCAGGTTTTGGAGCATACGCTGTGCAAGTGCAGACATGATCCGGAGTTCTTCCGGTGTAAAATCTTTCTGGGCCTGCTGTTCCAACTCCTGAATCACTTCTTTCAATTCTTGTAGCGCGGATCGGCCCTGATCCGTCAGGTATACCCGCAGACTGCGCAGATCCTTCGGGTCTGCTTCGCGTCTCACATAACCGGATGATTCCATGCGCTTGAGCATGACAGTTACCGTTGCGGGACTGCGCTGAAGTTGTTCGGCCAGGTTTTTCTGGGATTGGCCATCTTTCCGTTCAAGCTGGAACAGCAAAGGGGGCTGCCCCGGGTATAACTCGGGGTGGTTCACAAGTTTCTCATGAACCTTGTAGCGTTTCAGTTTCACGAGTTCGGATAGCTGTCCCATTAACCGATCATTTTGGACTGGGTTCATATCATCTACTCCATTTCTACCTTCATTCCATCTTCTCGGTACTCAAAACCCGACTTTTTGAACACGCACATTTAGTTAGTCGACTAAATAAATCTTAAGTTTGATTTGACATATCGTCAAGTGAATACAAGTCGTTAATTTTGGATTTAAGGTATTTCCAGGTCGATTGGCTGGAAAGTAAACAAGTAAAATAGATAAGAAAAAAACAAAAACCTCTGCTTTGAACGGAAGAGAGTATGATAACTAACTCTGTTCCGGTCTCTAAGAGAGGTTTTTTGGTATTGTGACACGCTAAGTGTGGAGTGTAAGGAAAATCATTTTTTGGAGAACATTTCTTTGGCTTCATCCATGGCCATTTTATTACCGATCGATGAGTAATCCAGCCAAGGTTGTGCACCAATCGGGTAGACATGGCCGGCTTTGACTGCTTTCAGGCCTTGCCAGATCGGATTGTTTTGCAGCTCCTTGAACATGGTCTGGGCTTCATCATCCGAATTCACAACCACAAAGATCGCATCTGCATCGTAGTCTGGCAATATTTCACGGGAGACAACTTGATAAGGTTTAGTCGAGTCGATATCTGTGATCCCTCTGGCAGGAGTCAGACCGAGATCCTCATATAAAATGGGACCCATGGGACGGCGTGTACTGAATACACGTAATTCTTTGGCAGTAACACGGATCGCCATCACAGTACCATCACCAATCGTGTCATGAATCAGAGATTTCACTTCTTCTGTTTCGGTCGCGTAGTCCTGAATGTATTGCTCGGCTTCTTTCTCGCGATTCACGAGTTTGCCAATGTCTTTCAGATGGTCGCGCCATGTACCGTTATCCAGATTGAATACATGCACCGGAGCAATTTTTTCGAATTTGGCAATGTCACCACCGGAGAATTCTTCGTCCAGATAGATCACATCGGGTTTCAGGGCAAGCAAAGCTTCCATATCCGGGTCTTTAACCGGACCAAGTGGTGTTGTATTTTGAAGTTGATCAGCAACATGGGACAGGAAGCCTTTAGCTTCACCACCAATAACGGAACCAACCGGAGTAATGCCGAGAGACAGCAGATCATTGGTCAGATGGATCGACATGGAGGCAATGCGTTGCTCTCCCGAACTTGAGCTGTTGTCTTGATTCTTGGTTGAAGTATCCGTAGACGAACCACCAGAAGCAGATGATGAATTATTGGTCGTTCCACAGGCTGCGAGCACAAGTACCAGACAGATACTCATGACAAGCATAAGATTTTTCTTTAACATGGGTAGTCACAATCTCCTTGAACATCTCTTGGATGTCTTTATTGTTTTCTGAAAAAGGATCACTTGCTTCGTACTAACAGGTACAAAAAGTAAGGTGCACCAATCGCAGCAACCACCACGCCTGCCGGAATGGCATTAGGCTGAAAGATCGTTCGCCCGATCGTATCGGCGGTCACGAGAATAACCATACCGATGAGCCCGGCAGCAGGAATCAGATGCCGATGCATCGGACCGACAAGTCTGCGTGCTAGATGTGGCGCTGCCAGACCGATAAAACCGATCCCACCAGCCATCGATACACTAACGGCAGACAAAGCCACGGCACAGAGCAGCAAAATAATACGCTGGGATCGGACAGGTGTCCCGATACTGGTTGCGGCAGCATCTCCAAGATTGAAGGCATCGAGCGTTTTGGATCGACTCCAGATGTACGAGATACATAACACCACCCAAGGAAGCAACGCTTGCACATGAATCCAATCCCGGCCCCAGACGCTTCCTGCCAACCAGCGAGCGGCAAAGGAATAGGTGTCTTCATCCAGACGCAGGGATAGGTAGAGTGTCAAGGCATGGAACCCGGCCGCTACCGCGATTCCCACCAGAATCAGCTTAATGGGCGATACGCCGTTATGGCGATCATAAGATAACAGCATGATGATCAGAGCGGCGGCCACACTGCCTGCAAAAGCAAACAACGGGATCAGCAAGGCCACAGAGCCATCCATCGTAAAGGAGAGACTAACAAACACCATTAGTCCAAAGGCTGCCCCCGCATGTAATCCCAGAATCCCCGGGTCCGCAAGTGGATTGCGGGTGATCCCTTGCAAGGCCGCTCCGGCAATACCAAGTCCTGCTCCAGCCAATACAGTTACCAGGATGCGAGGCAGTCGGTAATCAAACAGTACAATCTGATCATCCGAACTGCCATTACCAAGCAAAGTCTGTAACACAGCCGCTGGGGAGAGACGAATGGTTCCCGTGTTCAGGCTGATCACAATAACGGCAATCGCGATACAGAGCAGCGTGATACTGACGACTATCGAACGTTTACCTCGTGAAGGTGTATTAAAATTCATCACTACAAGGCCCTCCTTTCTTTACGGGCCAGATAGAGGAAGAACGGTACACCGACAAAAGCGACCATAATGCCTACCGCGAGTTCCTCGGGCGGGTTCACGATGCGTGAGCCCAGATCGGCGAGCACCAGTAATATCGCTCCAAGCAGAGAAGACATCGGAATGATGAGTCGATAATCCACACCCACCAGTTTGCGGGAGATATGAGGGATGACTAGTCCGACAAATCCAATGGAGCCTACTGCCGACACGGACACACCAGCCAGCACAACAACCGCTGCAAGGGCGAGAAATCTCGTCCAGCGCAGGTTGATCCCGAGATTAATCGCCACTTCTTCACCGAGTGACATAAGTGATACACGCCGGGCAAGTGGCATAATCAGTATTAGTGTGGCGAGCAGCACGGGAAGAATCAGCTTGAGATGCCGCCATTCTATTCCACCGAAACCTCCCGCATACCAGAAGGCCAGATCCTGACTCAGGTCAAAATAAATGGCAACACCTGTGCTGAGCGAGGTTAACATGGCTGCAATAACGGCTCCGGCAACGGTCAGTCTAATGGAATTCAGACCACCAGGTGCTGCCATTCCAAGCAGGAAGATAAGCAGTGTGCCCAGAACAGCCCCCATGAATGATAAAAACATAATCCAGCCGTATGGCAGTCCGGGCCAAAAGGCAAAGCTCAGTGCTACGACAAAAGTGGCTCCAGCATTGATGCCCAGAATGCCTGTGTCTGCCAGCGGATTGCGTGTAATGCCCTGCATTAAAGCTCCTGCAACAGCAAAGGAAGCGCCGATAATAACCGCGGCAAGGACACGAGGTAACCGCAGCTCATGGATAATCTGATGTGGTGTCAAAGCTGGGTTGTACTGAAATATGGCAGCCCATACGGTTTCCAGCGTTAACCCTTTGGCACCTAAAGAGATCGCGACAAACATACTTAGCAGCATTATGGCTAAGGCAGACAAAAACGTCAGCCCAACGCTCACTGCAGATTTTCTTGAATTAGACGGACGATGTGGCAGTCCCGGATGTTGAATACGGGTCACTCCTTTGGTACCAACAACGTATTTCACTGTTATTGATTATCATTATCAATTAGTGATCATTATAAAATCTTAATTCAGGCCCGTACATGGCATAAATTAAGATTTTGGAGATGGACATTTTTTAGATTACAAAAGTGAAGGTTTGTTCGTCAACATAGAGAGCGCTTCATCGAGCTGGATGTTGATGGAATATGGAGCATATACAACCCATGAGTTCCAGTCGATGAGATGTACACGTCCGTTTTTTACCGCAGGATGGCTGTTCCACAGTGGATTCGAAGCCATCTCTTTCAACAGTGTTGCCTTTTCATGCATAGAATTAATCGCCAGTACCAGCACATCCGCCTCCAGTCCGTCCCATTCTCCTGGTGTGAAGGGCAGCCAGTTGAATCCAACGCCGGGAGATTTGCCAGCCAGTTCGGTCTGAATAAGCTGAGGAGCGGCCAGTTGCAAGGTTCGATAAAAGACATGTCCGAAGTTGCGATGGCTGTACATCCGTGGACCTTTAGGCGTTAACGTGCCCACGGCAACGGTAATGTTCCCGACCAATTCCTTGATTTTTTTACGTGCACGCTCTGCTTTGCGTTCATGTCGATCCAGCCAATCTGTCGCTGCTTGGGTACGATCCACAATGGATGCAATCTGATGCAAATGACCAAAGACGTCTGTCTGGTTCCAGGGAATCGTGATGATGGGGGCGACATCGCCAATATGCTCCATGGCTTTGGCAGCTGCATTGTCCTTGGTCAGAACCAATTCAGGATTCACATCCAGGAAAGCCTGACGTCCCTGTTCCCAAGGTTCATAGGCGTGAAAGGGCAGCGTCAGCGATTTGGGCATATGAGGAAGATGGCCTTGGATCTGAGCTGCGCATGGCGTGATGCCAAGTGTCATCAGGTGGTCCGTGTATGGATAGGAGAGCGACACGATATTTCGGTGGACCTGCTTCGAATAGGAAGTTGGCGCATAACCGGCATGGTTTCGGAAACGTCGGCTGAAATAAAATTCGTCACGGTAACCCACTTCACGAGCCACATCACGAATACGCAGATCGGAAGTGAGCAGTAATTCCTTGGCCCGGTTCATACGCAGATGAGTGATGTATTCAATCGGATTCTTCTGCATGCGGCTCTTGAATAGCTGCGAGTAATAGGACGGGTGCATGTCAGCCAGTTCAGCCAACTTTTCCAGCTTGATCTCGTGCATATAGTTTTCGCGCATGTATTGCAGGGTGGACCTGAGCCACTGTTCAGGTTCATCCTGCCCAGCCCCTACGTCAGTCTGGTCTTCTTGGGGCCAGAGCATATGTAACAGTTCCGTCAGGAAGAGCTGTGCCTTCAGGCCTGTTTCCATACCTTCATTGCTTAATTGTGTAAGCTGTGCGGCAATGCGCTGTATACCGTAAAACGGGCCCTGAATCCAGCCTGTAACAGGTGAACTGAGCTCACGTTCGTAGATTCGTCTGGCTTTTGTTTTCTCCGTAGCCCGATACAGATCAAAGTGAATCATATACAGTTCAATATCATGGTCATCATCACTAATCAGTTCAATTGCAGTTCCTGGTAGGGACAGACAGGCTGATTTGCGAACCACATGAGATTTGATCCCATTCATGATCAGTTGGCCTGTGAATTTGTGCATGTATATGAAGGTATGATGAGCCAGCTCAGTTGTGGACCAGCGCCATTCCCCACGGGTTATAATATGTTCTGCCTGACGAAGTTCGATCAGGGTATCATTCAGGAATGCATCCAGGCCTGCTCGGGTTGAGGATTCTTTTTCTGCATTGGGACTTGTCTGCTGATGCAACATGTGTGGTTTCATGCCGTTGTGGGCGGTACCAGGGATGATAGTCATGGTGTTATGCGTCCTCCTTTCTTTTGAACAGTTTATGTAATGATTGAATCTGGAACGCACTATATTTTCTCAGACCTGAACGTCTTTCTTGAACGTCTATTGATGCGTTTCGCATGATGTTATCATTACTGGCTGTCTTGTCAAAAGCGCGTTTGCAGTATAGTCAGATGTTTTATGAATAGCACAGGGTATATGATCCTGATCCTGTTATGTGATCGATAGTTTAACCAGATTGTCGCTAGTTGCAAGTATGCTTAGGGACAAGAATTCTTGGCCAAGGTCTGCTGATAATCTTAGCAAATCTACTGGAGAATTGAAATGTACCCAGATATGTTCGAGACCCTGATGAGCTTGAATTCTATAGAAAGCACATAATCGAAATCGTTTTCTGACGTAAGTGTTTCTTTTTGGTAAAATAAAGGGGATAACATGTTGGCCTGATCAGAATCATGAACCTTTTCAACTCAAATTGCAGTAGGGAGGCTTTAATATGACAGAAGTAGTGGGACGGGACAAAGTACGCTGGGGCATTATGGGCACGGGATGGATTGCATCCCAGTTCGCAAGGGATCTGGAGCATGCGGGGAACGCAGTGAAAGCAGCAGTAGGTTCACGGACAGCGGGAAGTGCGGAGAAGTTTGCAGCTGAATATGGTTTTGCACGCGCTTACGGTTCTTATGATGAGATGCTGCAAGATCCTGAGGTAGATATTATCTATGTGGCAACACCTCACCCTGTGCATAAGGAGAATGTAATGGCTTGTCTGGAGGCAGGCAAGGCGGTGCTCTGTGAAAAGCCGTTTACGATGAATGCACGTCAGTTGGAGCAACTGGTGGAGACGGCACGGGAGCGTAACCTTTTCCTGATGGAAGGGATGTGGACACGCTTTTTGCCACCGATCGCTCAAGCCAGAGCATGGATTGCAGAAGGACGAATCGGTGAAGTACGTTTGCTTCAGGCAGACTTTGGATTCCGTGTCGGCTGGGAGCCGGAAGGAAGGTTGCTTAATCCGGATCTGGGTGGGGGAGCTTTGCTGGATGCAGGGGTGTACCCGATCTCCTTTGCTTCGATGATCTTTGGCGAACAGCCCCAGCATGTATGGAGTACGGCCAATATCGGTGAGACGGGTGTGGACGAGCAGTTTTCCGTGTTGTTGTCCTATTCTGAGGGACGTTCTGCATCACTGAGTGCTGCCATTCGTCTGAACCTTAGCAATGAAGCAGTCATATACGGTACGGAAGGCAAGATTCGTCTTCCTTTATTCTTGGCGGGTAAAGAAGCCTATCTGCATGTGAATGGTCAGGACGAGCCGGAGAAGTTCACGGATGATCGAACATGTATTGGTTATGCTTTTGAGGCAGAAGAAGCGGGACGTTGTATCCTCGAAGGTCGGACGGAGAGCAACACCATTAAACTGGACGAATCCTTGGAAATCATGAAGCTGATGGACACAATTCGGGGTCAGTGGGGATTACGTTACAAATCGGAGTAAACAGACAGGAGCTGACGTGTGATGGTGAAGATTCTGATATCCGGGTTTGAACCTTTTGGCGGGGATGCGGTGAATCCGACGGGGGCGTTAATGGATGCTCTTGCAAACGAAGTGATCGAGGGTGCTGAGCTAAAAACAGTACTGTTGCCCGTGCGCTTTGATGAATGTGCAGACCTGCTGATCGCAGAGATGGAAGCCTATCGGCCAGATGTCGTCATCGCCTGTGGGCTGGCCAAGGGCAGAACGTCCATCACACCGGAGCGGATTGCCGTTAATGTCAAAGACATTCCGCCTGGCTCCTATGCAGATAACCAAGGACAACGTCCTGTGGACGAGCCAATTGTAGATGGCAGCCCGGACGGTTTGTTCTCCACTTTGCCCATACGTGCCATGGTGGATGACATGTCCGCAGCAGGCATTCCAGCTGCCGTGTCCAATACAGCAGGTACATATATCTGCAACAACACGATGTACCGGGTTCTGGATCACATTCGTATAGGGCAGCTTCCGATTCGTACCGGATTTGTACACTTTCCAGCCTCCACAGAGATGGCGGTGTTGCAGCCTTCCGTCCCGTCGCTGCCTATTCCCATGATGCTGGATGCACTGCGGATTATGATTCGTACGGTTGTGGCTGAATCTTAGGGGATGGTTACGATCGTTTCGGCTGCGGTTGCAGCAGATCGTAGGTGACGGTTGGTTGGATTCGTAGATCGCCGTTGCGAGAGGGAGAGCAGGGGGTTGGGATGATGGAGTACAGTAGGGTTCAAGATGAAGTGGAGAGCGTGGAGTTGCATGGGTTTCTTTCTGCTTCGATCTTGGGTTGAGTAGAGTGTTGGATATGAGTATAGATATGAAGTTGAACATAGAGTGAAAAAAGAGCTGTCCCATCGTCTTAAGTCTGACGTTAGGGACAGCTCTTTCTATTTCGTGTGTCATGTGTAGTGTAGTCCAACATGGTTAGTGAGGTCACTAGTCTGCAGCAAAGTATCTTGATGAAAGTTTTTTGCCTAGTTAAAGATTAGACTCTAAAACCGCAACCACGAACCGCAAACCGCAAACCTCAAATCCGAAACCCGAAACCCGAAACCCGGTAAGGCTTATACAACTGTTGCTGGAAAGTAGGAATTCAGCAAAACAGGTACGGGGAAGTTAAAGGACAGACTCCGATTCGTGCCCTCCTGAATACGACCTTTACTACCCCTAAGTAACTAAGCTCTAAAAATAAAAGATGGCAAGGACATCGCCATCACCCTGGCTACTAAGAAGTTTGTATCAAATGAACACCCTATACAGGACCCTAACGAAACGAGCGCACGCTATACGCCGAAAATCCGCACATACCAATTTCTAACGAATCGAAGAAGGGTTATTGTGTGGAATGAAGCGAGTTTGTCGGTGATATGAACGAATTTTAGCCGAATACGGTGTCTGAGATTCTTTAGAATTCTCATACCACGTTATTCGGCTAAATAAGGTGCGCTGGGTTATAGAGCGTACAGATATAGATGTTAGATTCGCAACAGATCAAGGTCGAACTCAGGAACGAGTCCTTCTTTCATGGCGCGGCCAAGCAGTGCAGTGATTGCACCGTAACCATCATCACCCAGGTTGGCGCTGAATTCGTTAACATACAGTCCAATGTGCTGTGCAGCTACGTCAGGGTCCATTTCTTGGGCATGTTCCATAACGTATGCTCTCGACTCATCCGGGTGAGCCCATGCATATTCAACCGACGCGCGTGCCCATCCGGCGAGGGCGTGAGCATCCATGTTGCGACGTGCGATGATTGCTCCAAGCGGGATCGGAAGGCCTGTGTCGCTTTCCCACCAGTTCCCGAGATCCGTCATTAGTTTGAGGTCATAATTCTGGTACGTGAAGCGTGCTTCATGGATGACAAGTCCGGCATCGATCTTGCCGTCTCGCACAGCAGGCATGATCTGGTCGAATGGCATGACAACAATCTCGCCTACACCACCCGGAACATTTTGCGCTGCCCACAGACGGAATAACAGATATGCTGTCGAGCGTTCACTTGGCACTGCAACCCGTCGTCCAGACAGATATGCTGGATCGGTCGTGCCATTTGCGGTCAGAACCAACGGACCACATCCTCTGCCGAGTGCACCACCAGCTGGAAGCAGAGCATAGTCAGACAACACGTATGGCAGTGCTGCATAAGATATTTTCATCACTTCAGGTGTGTCAGGTCCATCGGGATTTGCCGCTAGACCATTGGTAATATCAATATCAGCATAACGGACATCCAGCTCAGGTGCGCCCGGGATCAAACCGTGCACCCACGCGTGAAAGATAAATGTATCATTTGGACAAGGGGAAAATGCAATTTTCATGATGTAATAACCTCCCGTAAAATGGAACTTGCAGCCTGAAGCGCATCGAGGGCATCCTTGATGCGCCAAGCGTCGCGGTCGCGTGGACCGACCGCGTTGGATATGGCCCGCAGTTCGAGTGCTGGCACGCCGAACTGCTGGGCAGCTGTTGCCACGCCGAAGCCTTCCATACCTTCGGCGGCGGCATCCGGCACGCGGCGCAATAGCTCCGCGGCCGTCTCCGCTGTTCCGGTCGCCGTGGACACGGTGACCGCAGTGCCTCCGCTGACAGCGAGCCCAGCCCGCTGCAGCTCATGGCGCAGGCGAGCGGCAAGCTCCGCGTCCGCCGCCACAATGGACGAGCCGAATCCAAGCTCGTCCACACTAAGGAAGCCGTCTGGCGTCTGCGAGCCCAGATCGGCGGCAACCATGGCGTCCGCTACCACGAGGGAGCCGACGTCTGCCCGGCCGGGGAATCCGCCGCCGATGCCGGCACTGATCACCAGCATGTAGGCTGGTGAAGATCCGGCTCCGGCAAGGGGCCCCGGCCTTGAAGATGTGGCAGATGCCTGTGCCACATCGGATGGGCTTGGCGTAGTGGAACCCTGCGCCAATGCCCTAGTACTTGCAGCCGCTACGGCATATGCCAATGTAGTGGCTGTTCCTGCTGCGGCCGAGGCTGGGCCAACGCCCGCAGCGATGACGTCAAATCGTTCCGCGGCCGTATCTCCCAAACCACGGAGGACCGCATCTTTTTCCGCATCAACCGCGGTTACGATTAACACACGTTGTGATGAATTTGCTTGTACCGGACTTATATCTGAAGTGTTTATTTCCCCAGTTGAATCCCCGTGGTGTCCACTATTTTCGAATGATGCGTTTGGTTTATTATTCTGATCTTCATCCTGTCTTTGTTCATTCATCTCGGATTCTCCTTATGAGCTATTAGAAGCGTGCCATATGCCTCCATAGTATTTTTCTTACAGCAAGCTTCTAGTTAAACTTCTTCGGGTTATTACTGACTTCTATATTTTCGTGTAAATGTATAGTTCAACTTATATAAATGGAATTCGGGATATATTTGTTCACTACAAAAGGACATTTATCTTCATTTTGTCTTTCAAAGAATGGACACTTTTTCTCAAAAGATACTATATCCATCCAGGAAAATGAAACACTATATATAGATGTTTTTAGATATAAAATTAAAAATTATCTATATGTAGAATATCAATTTCGTAGTGCTTTCTCATGTCTGTGTCCACCCTTTGAAAGACATATCTACAATATGTATGCTCAGTACGGACATCACGAGTTGGCACTCCAAACGAACAGATAAACGATTGAAAAGGCTGGAGTCTGCCCGACCCATTCAACGCTAATTATATATCGGGCCATCGGATTTTTTACCAACCAGCCAAACGTATAACGGGCGGAGTCTGCACTCGATCCCTATATAGTAGCTCATTTGTGCAAACCCGAACTAAAGCAATTAGACAGTCTCGCTAACTCTAATATAGTTGCTCGATGTTCGTCCAATCGCTGTGAGGGACATTAGATCTATAACACAACAAACACAACACAACACAACTAACGCATAACAGAACAAACAACCAATCAGATTAAACGCGCACAAAATAGTAATCAAGATACAGTGATTATTGAACAATATTTCATCTCCATCATAACGGAAGGGGAAAGACCTGAACAACCTTTGCATGTAATTCTGTCAAAAGCGGTCAAGCAAAGGTTTTGGGTAGCCGTATCACTTCGAGTAGCCACATCTAGCCACATCGCTTCAGATAGCCGTTTTGCTTCACTTCATGTGAACGCCACCCTGATCATGCCGCGTCCTAAGCCGGAATGAACCTGCTTCCCAAAAATACATATGTCATTTAAACCATATAACCTCTCTTTATTAACGTACTCCCAATAAAACAAGAAGTCAAAGTCAACGGTTGACAATCTGATTTAACTGTATTAATAATAGTAGTACAGTTAATACACCTAAGATTTGAATACGTACAGCTGCACAGCTTAGGTAATGCCTTCTTACACCCAGATATTTGCACATACACCTCAGATACAGCCATTTAAAACCCATGGGTTATTTCACACATTTACAGAAAGGAGGTGCGGGATGTTCGAATTAGATGTACGCAGCCGTAAGGCGATCTACGAGCAACTTGTGGACAAAGTCAAAGAAATGATCGTATACGGTATTCTAAAGCCCGACGAGCAGCTTCCTTCCGTTCGTGCGTTATCCACGCAGCTGACCGTGAATCCAAATACGATTCAGAAAGCGTATCGTGAGCTTGAACGTGAAGGTTACATTTATTCTTTGCAGGGAAAAGGGAGCTTCGTATCATCGTCAGTGGAACATCCGAATGAAGCCATGAGAGATGAGATCAGAGAGTCTCTGGTGAAGTTGATTGCAGAAGCTTCGTATTCTGGTTTGACCAAAGCGGATATGAAGCTTTTGTTTGAGGAAGCGATGGCCCGTATAGAGAAGGAGGAGCCTCATGATTGAGCTGAATCAAGTCGTCAAAGCGTTTGAACAGGAGAAGGCAGTGGATGGCGTAACGATGCACATACATAAGGGATCGATCTATGGTCTGCTCGGTTCCAACGGGGCAGGCAAGACATCGCTGCTCAAAATGATAGCTGGCATTTATCGTCAGGACAGCGGAACTATTCGTATCGAAGATAATGAGATTTATGAAAATATGGATCTCAAAGGCCGCACAATTTTTATGGCAGATTCACCCTACTTTTTCCCGCAATCTTCAATAACTCAGATGGCTGCATTTTATCGTTCGGTATATCCGCGTTGGAATGAGGAACGGTTCAAGCAACTGGCTACCGTGTTCAAACTGGATGTAAAACGTAAGTTACATCGCATGTCCAAAGGCATGCGCCGTCAGGCAGCTGTATGGCTGGGACTTAGCTGTATGCCTGAAGTGCTGCTGATGGATGAGCCGATAGATGGCCTTGATCCCGTCATGCGCCAGCAGATTAAAAACTTGCTGTTCCAGGAAGCAGCTGAGCGTCAAGTAACCATTGTCATCTCGTCGCACAACTTGCGTGAGATCGAAGATCTGTGTGACCATGTGGCGATTATGCACAAAGGCCGAATTATTGTAGAGAAGGATCTCGATGATCTGAAGGCCGATACGCATAAAATCCAGGTTGCTTTCCGTCACCCGGACCATGCCAAAGCCATGGAGGAGCAGATTGATATTTTGCATGAAGAGAAACGGGGAAGCGTGTCCCTGTATATTGTCAAAGGCAACCGACAACAGGTAACCGATCAATTCCGTATACATGATCCGTATCTGCTGGATGTTTTGCCACTTACACTAGAAGAAATCTTTATCTATGAAATGGAGGACGCAGGGTATGATATTCAACCGATTGTTCTGTAACCGGGGCATCCTGATCCAAAATTTCAGACAGCATGGATGGATAGGTATTTTATATCTCATCACATTGTTGTTCTCACTTCCGCTATATATCGCTACCGAGTACAGGGATGTGCCACAGCAGATTACAAGTTTGTTTCAGGCCAATGGTGAAGTGCAGATTCTGTTCGCTATCACACTGCCCGTAGCAGCTGGTATTTTTCTTTTTCGATATATTCAGTCTGGTGCACCTTCGGATCTGTTCCATAGTTTGCCGTTACGTCGTAAACATCTGTTAACGGTGAATCTGTTGACCGGATATGCCATGATCCTGATTCCAATCTGGATTACAACTGCGATTACCGGCTGGGTGTGGGCGGTACTGGATCAACCGGCTTTTCTGTTCGATGGCAGTACGATCTGGATGTGGGGCTTGAGCATGAGTATCTACTCGCTGTTTATGTTCATGCTAACTGTGGCGGTCGGTATGTGTATCGGGCAATCTGTATTACAGGGGCTCACCGTGTACGCGCTCCTATTGTTACCTGTTGTCGTGTGGTTCATTATGTCACTTCATCTCCAACATTATTTGCTCGGATATGCTTATGATAAAGTAGGCATTAATGCGGAGAAACTCTCACTTGTCCTGCGTGTGGGTTCGATTAGTATCCTCCCTGTAATCCGTCAGGAATTAATTATCTATGGGATATTTGCAATCCTGTTTATTCCTCTAACTTATGTGCTTTATGCGAAGAGACAGGTTGAATCTGCTACTCAAGCAGTTACGTTTAAGCTTATAAAACCTATATTCCGCTTTGGATTGATGTTTACATTGGTTCTGATTGGCGGAGGTTACTTTACAATGATTGCTCCAAGAGGATCAGCTGGATGGGGAATCTTCGGATATATCCTCGGAGGAATTGTAGGTTATATCGTTGCCGAGATGATTATTCGCAAAACATGGCTGATCTGGAGCAGCAGGCTGCTACCCAAGTTGATTCTATATGGTATCATCGCTGGTCTGATACTATACGTACCTATTGCCGACTGGAATGGATACGCCGCTCGAGTGCCTGAAATGAGCAAGGTGAACAGCATCAAGCTTGGTGGGGAGAGTTATACCTACAGTAACGGTGTCAGTCAGAAAAAGGGCGATGCTCACCTCTATTCTAATGATCCGGAATACATGGGGGCAGTTATAGCTCTTCATCAAAAAATCGTGGATTCCGATCTTCCTTTACTGAATGATCCGATCAATACAGGTATGCGTAATGATGAGTATATATTTATTAACTACAAGCTGGATAACGGCAAAGTGATGAAACGTAAATACTACATTCCAGAAGCCGAATTCCATCAGGAATTAATGGCTCTGAAACAGTCCCAGGATTACAAAAGAGTCGCCTTTGAAACGTATAAGCTGGATGAAGATGCATTAAGTTTCGGCATTCGCTCTGCCATAAGTTCATACCGGAAGGTTTATATTAGCAATCCGGAGCAAGTCCGTGAGTTCAAAGCATTGTTGAAACAGGACATTTTGGATCAGACCTATGAAGAACAGCGCTCCCCGTGGCAGTCGTTTGCCTACGCGGAGATGAATCAGGATTCGTCTTCAAAAGATCCATTTCAACCGAAAGAGATGTGGAATTTTGAGATCAAACCTAGCTATGATCGGGTGTTGGCTTGGCTGAAGGAGAACAAATTATACGATCAGTTGCTTGTCCAGGCAGACGAGATTGTCTCCGCTCAGTTTGTGAAGCAAGAGATCAACAGTCCGGGTTCGCTTCAGTGGGCCACTCCGCAGTCAGAATATATCGATGGGAGTCTTAGCATCAAGAAGCAGGTCGCGACCAAAAACAAAAAAATAATTAGCGATCTACTCAATCGTCAACGGTCGGGTTATCTAACAGAGAAAGATACCATCTATCAGATCAAGTTGAATGTAACTCGTGGCGAGAACATCTATATGATGCTGAAAGAAGAGGATCTGACCGAGGAAATGAAAGCTATTTTGGTCAATCAATGAGCTGAACTGTATCAGTTGTTAACTATAAGCGGGAAGGGTTCTCCCGTTGATCGAAAGTTTTATTCAACCAGTGAAACCAGATTTACTTGACCAGATACAACGAATGGAATATATTAGAAAAAGGTGAGGTTCGAGTGACTCGTTCAATCGAATCTCATATGGAACGGCTTATGAGGGAAGCACCCGTAAGAGCAGGCAAATGCCTGACTTGCGGGTGCTTTTTTGTCGTTCGCTGATTTCGTTGGCTATTCTGCTAAATATTTTAGAAGAAAGGGTGTAGTGACGGATGCAAACAGAAGCGTGGAAGGAAACGATAAATGAACAGGAGGCAATGGAGTGTTGTTGCTCCTTATTGGAACGATCAAGCGAACATGACTTCTTAGATCATCATCGCTTGCTGGAAGAAAAGAAGGGGCGACAGCATATCGAAGGTATAGCTACAGAAGATATAGCTTTAATGGAGACGAGTGACATACTATTTCCTTCTCCAATAGCAGGTAGCCATAGTCACATGATGGAACAAAGTAACGTCCGGCGTCGTCAATTATCATCATTCGCTCATCTTATTTTCAGATCACGCCTGCTCATAGGGCTTGTGATTCTGTTCAGCGCAAGCACGATCTACTTTGCTTCTTCAGTCGAGGCAGCGGATATAGATCTTGGCGTAACCGCGCAAAAAGCCTGGGACTCCGTATTGAACAAAGCCGATGCACAAACCAAGTTAACGTTGAAGCAAGCGTACGAGAAAGTGGGGAACTGGAAGACACAAGAGCAGGTTTGGGAACAAAAAATAAAGACACTTCATGCCACCAATACCGCGGAATTGGAACGATTACGTGTAGAAATAAGACAAACCGATGATGCGAAGGTCGCAGTTTTAGCTGAAAAGGTAAAGCAAACCCAAGCCCGATATGAACCGTTATTCGCCCTCTATAGTTCAGTCAATCGACAGTTGGATGCAGCCAAAGCCATCAAAAATAAGGAATGGAGTGCAGCAATCCGTACTCAGGCAGAGACGTTGAGACCCGTTGTGAAGCTTGCCAGAGAAGATATCCGGATCAAGAAAAAGGAACTTGCTGAAGCACGTAAACGGAAGAGCGCTGAAATAAAACGTTTACGAGTTATGCTAGCAGGGGCCGACTCCGCGAAGAAACAGATTCAAACGGCTAAAAAACAGACGAGTCTGGCGAAAGAACGATATGCAAACGCCCTGCAACAGTTCAAACAGAGCACAAAGCAAGGCCAACCGTCACGTGTACTCAGCTCATTGAACACCTTGGCGTCTGCAGCAGAGAAGTGGGCAGGCACAAAACAACATATCCACACACTGGAGCAAAAAGTATCCACTACGTATGTGAAAGTCAGACAGGAAATCGCCAAGAGACCCAAATAAGAGGAAACCCGGTCCTCTCCGCAACGTACACAACTTTAGGTGTAAAGACGCTTCGATGATGATGGAACGAGGTGGAACTATTGCAGTCCAAGTTGGAAACGAAACGTATGGGGGCCAAAGGTTATAAACGTAAACGTTACTGGATTCCCAGCGTTGTACTAATTTTGATCATAGGTTTTATTGGGATTGGTACACAATGGACACCCAAAATAACAGTATTTTTATTAAAATCATTGATTGAAATTGCTAATCCAGACACTAAGGACACTATGCTCTCGGAAGGGATAACTCGTGTTGCGGATGTACCCTATGCAGACGAAGGGAGTAATGACAGTACGCTGGATATCTATTATCCTTCCGTAACATCGGAACCTTTGCCTGTTGTGTTGTGGGTTCATGGTGGTGGATGGGTCTTGGGTGACAAAGAGGACATCGCAGATTATGCCGTACAATTAGCCAAGCAGGGTTACGTTGTGGTCAGTATGAATTATGCGCTCGCACCGGATACGAAATATCCCACTTCCGTGATCCAGACGAATCAGGCTTTGACTTACGTGAAGAACCATGTCAGTGAGTATCAGGGTGACCCAAAAAAAATATTTCTCGCAGGCAATTCGGCAGGTGCCCAGATTGCAAGTCAGACTGCGGCAGTGGTGACGAATCCTTCCCTCGCCAAACTGATGAATATAACACCAGCCGCCCAGCCGGAAGAGTTGCGTGGAGTTCTTCTATTCTGTGGTCCTTACAATCTGAGTACAGTAGCGGAAACGGGATTTCCGCTTATACGGACATTTCTCTGGTCATATACCGGAGTCAAAACATTCGAAGACTATCCACGTCTGCATGAAATGTCGACCGTGCTTCAGGCCACAGCAGCGTATCCACCTGCATTTATTACCTCAGGCAATGATGACCCGTTGACCAGTCAATCGATTGAGCTGGCACAAGTATTGAAGCGCCTTGATGTTGAGGTGGAAACCTTGTTTTTCTCGAACTCATCAGAGAAGCTGGGACATGATTATCAATTTGATCTGGAGAGTGACGCTGGACAACATGCGATACATTCGGCAGTACGATTCATGCAACAGTATAGTCGATGAGCAGACAAGTCTGTGGTACACTCGAAGCAAATGAGGGCGCAGGAGGAGAAGTATGGCAGATAAAGAAGATTTGACCCGGTTCGGGGTGGCGTTTCCTACACCTCTAATTGAGCAGTTTGACCACTATATTGAGGAACAGGGATACAAAAACCGATCTGAGGCTTTCCGTGATCTTGTTCGCAAAACATTGCTGCAACCTTCTGCACTGCAATCTGATCAGGATGTGGCTGGCACCATTGTGATGGTCTACGATCACCATATCAGTGATCTTCCTAATCGTTTGATGGAGCTCCAGCATGAGGCGCATCATGACATCATTTCCAATATGCACGTGCACCTGAACCATGACCAATGCTTGGAGGTTATTGCCGTACGGGGTAACCTGGGACGATTGCGTCATCTGCATCAACAGATCCAGGTACAAAAAGGTGTTTTGTATGCGGAGCTGTCTGTGACTTATGTAGATGAACTTAACAAACTGGCTCATGCTCAGAGTCGTCAGGATGGCAATCCGGATCAAAGTCTGGATCACAATCACAGTGCGGGTCAGCATGGTCACAGCCATCATCATCGATCTGCGGAGTAAGACAAATACGAGTGTAATTTCTATGAAAATATAACAAATCTAAAAAAACAGATTATTGGTTAAATGCCAACGTCTGTTTTTTTTGTTTGTTATAATACCTGACTTTATAGAGCGCTACAAATGCTCGGTTATATAACTTTTTAATTATTAATTCTGAAATATGAAAAAATATGGATTATGAAGTTAACTTTGTTGACATATGATTTGTATTTTGTGCTACAATTTCTCTAAAAAGTAACACGAAAAAAGGGAGTGCAGCACATATTTAGAGGGGGAACGACCAGAATGGGCAGATTTTCATGGAAATGGGGAAAACGAAAAGGTAGAACAGGATTAGGCATTTTGCTTGTATGTTCCATTGGTTTATCTGGTTGTGCACAGAGCACAGCGCCAACAGCTTCATCAGCAGAGAATGGACAGTCAGTTCCAGCCTTAACCAAAGACGAATTGGTGCTGGCCGTTGGCACCGAGCCGGAAGGTGGATTTGATCCAACAACCGGATGGGGGCAATATGGCTCACCACTTTTCCAGAGTACCTTGCTGAAGCGGGATGCCAAGCTACAACTGGTTAACGATCTGGCTACCGCATACTCAGTTAGTGAAGATGGGCTGACCTGGACGGTTACACTCCGGAATGATGTGAAATTCTCTGATGGGGAGCCACTTACGGCTGAAGATGTAAAATTTACGTTTAATACGGCTGCTCAGAGTGGGTCTGTGATTGATTTGACGAATATGGCTGATGTGCAGGCACCCGACGATAGCACGGTTATATTCACATTGAAGTCGCCGCAGTCTACATTCATCAGTCTGCTGACGACCCTTGGCATTGTACCTGAACACGCCTATGGCGCTGATTATGCGGAACATCCAGTCGGATCAGGACCGTACAAGCTGGTACAGTGGGACAAAGGACAACAGGCTATCGTTGAAGCCAATGAAGAATATTACGGTAACAAGTCTGCATTCCACAAACTCACCTTCCTCTATCTGGATGAAGATGCAGCCTACGCCGCTGCACAGGCAGGTACGGTGGATATCGCTGCTATCCCGGCAGCGTTTAGCAAGCAACAGGTGAATGGCATGAGCTTAGAGGCCGTGAAAACCGTAGATAACCGGGGCATCATGTTCCCCATGCAACCTGCTGGTGCCAAGTCGGGCGATGGTCTTCCTGCAGGGAATGATGTGACATCCGATCTGGCGATTCGCCAAGCGGTGAATGTCGCGATTGATCGTAAGGCTTTGGTTGAGGGTGTACTGGAAGGGTACGGTCGTCCAGCGTATTCCGTCAGTGATGATCTGCCTTGGAGCAATGCAGAAGCTGTATTTACGGATGCCAGTCTCGAAGAAGCGAAGCGCATTCTGGCCGCTGGTGGCTGGGTAGATGAGGATGGTGATGGTATCGTCGAGAAAAACGGCGTTAAGGCCGAATTCAATCTGCTTTATTTTGCAGGTGATTTAACAAGACAATCTCTGGCGTTAGCTACTGCGGATATGGTTGCCCAGGCGGGAATCAAAATCAATGTTGAAGGCAAAAGCCGTGAAGAGACAAAAAAGCTGGCTTACTCCAACGCTGTATTGTTTGGGTGGGGCAGTCATGACCCTTTGGAAACCTATAACCTCTATAGCAGTACTCATAAGGGAGAAGGGTATTACAATGTGGGGCTGTACAGTAATCCTGTCGTGGATTCTTGGATGGACAAAGCCCTTCAGGCAACAAGTGAAGAAGAGGCATTGCCGTTCTGGCAGAAAGCGGAATGGGATGGAACAACAGGTTTCAGTTATCAGGGGGATGCGCCATGGGCATGGCTTGTAAATATAGATCATCTGTATCTGGTTACGAATGGACTGAACATTGGTGAGCAGCAGATCCATCCTCATGGTCACGGCTGGCCGGTGACAACCAATCTGGAGGAATGGTCCTGGGATAACAGTACAAAGTAGGAAACGTACCGGTAGCTTTAGCCTGAATTGGGGAGAGATTGGATGACGGGCAGGAATGGATGGGCCAGATTTGTTGGTTTTAAAGTGTTGCGACTTGTATCTTTATTGGTTGGAGTCGGTGTGTTGTCTTTTATATTAATGCAATTCTCTCCTGTGGACCCGATAGAAGCCTACATTGGTGGAGACATGATCAGGGTAAGCGCCGAACAGCGCAGTTTAATCAAAGAACGTTGGGGATTGAATGAATCTCCCGTGGAACGATTACTAACCTGGGGACAAGCGCTGATTCAGGGAGATCTGGGGACATCAATGATTTACAGACAGCCTGTAGCGGATATTATCCAGGAACGGTTCATGAATTCTGTTGCACTTATGGCTGTGGCTTGGATATTATCCGGCATCATTGGTTTCACTCTTGGTGTAGTTGCTGCCATGAGACGGAATTCGAAGCTGGATCGCCTGATCTGCTGGTATTGTTATACGCTGGCCTCCACGCCGGTATTCTGGATTGCGCTGTTGCTGCTGATGGTATTTGGGGTGTGGCTTGGATGGCTTCCAGTTGGTCTTGGGGTACCCGCAGGGCTGTCGGCTGATCAGGTCACATGGGGAGATCGGGCTATTCATATGATTCTGCCAGCGTTGACTCTCAGTTTGACCGGGGTAGCTTCGATAGCTTTGCATACCAGGCAGAAGCTGATGGATGTGCTGGAGTCAGATTATATTCTGTTCGCGAGAGCGCGAGGTGAGCGTGGATTTCAGCTGATCCGTCGACATGGGTTCAGACATGTTGTTTTGCCAGCCATCACACTGCAGTTTGCTTCGTTCAGTGAACTGTTTGGTGGGGCTGTGCTTGCAGAACAGGTATTTTCATACCCCGGCCTTGGTCAGGCAACGGTACAGGCGGGGTTGCGTGGAGATGTTCCACTGCTGCTTGGACTTGTGATGTGCAGTGCGATTTTTGTTTTCACAGGTAATATGGTGGCCGACATTCTGTATCGCTTGATTGATCCACGGATGAAGGAGGAGCTGATGTCATGAAGCAGACGGTAGAACGCTCCTCCGAGCAGACGGCAGAAACAGCCGAAGCACAGAAAGTGAAAACTGCGAATCAAGAGGTACGGTACAACATTAATAGAGAGTCTCTACAAGCTGAGACAGGAGCAGGAGCAGGAACAACACGCCAAAAGAGAAGAAGGTACATGGGTGTCAGCAATCAACGTTTCCGAAATCCTCGCCAAAGAGCGGTGATCTGGGGAAGCCTCGCGGTGATCTGGATTGCTGTTGTGTGGTTGACGGGCAGGCTTCTTCCGGCTGGTTCTACGCTGACTTCATTAATGGATCGGAATATGGCTCCAACCTGGGCGCATCCATTTGGCACGGATTGGCTTGGAAGAGATATGTTCATGCGCACGTTAAAAGGATTGGCAACCAGCATTCAAGTTGGTTTGCTTGCAGCTTGTGGTGGCGGACTGATCGCACTACTGCTTGGTCTGGGGGCGGCTTCTAGCAAGGTTGCTGACCGGGTAATCTCATGGATCATCGACCTGTTCCTGAGTGTGCCACATCTGGTATCGCTGGTCATGCTGGCCTTTGTATTCGGTGGAGGTCTGGCAGGAGTGGCGGCAGCGATCGCGCTGACGCACTGGCCGAATCTGGCACGGATTGTAAGAGCGGAGATGATTCAGCTGAAATCCGCAGAATACATTCAGATTTCACACAAGTTGGGTCAATCGCGGTTACAGATTGCGGTGCAGCATATGCTGCCACATCTGGTCCCGCAGCTGTTCGTGGGTGTACTGCTAATCTTTCCCCATGCGATTCTGCATGAGGCAGCCATTACGTTTCTGGGGCTGGGGTTGTCCCCGCAACAACCGGCCATCGGAATTATTTTGTCAGAGTCGATGAGATATTTATCTGCTGGCATGTGGTGGCTCGCCTTTTTCCCGGGACTGGCATTGTTACTGGTTGTTCGTGCGTTTGATGTATTGGGCAATAGTCTGAAGACATTAACGGGTACGGGTAGTTCAAGGGAGGTGAGGTAAATATGGCTCTTCTTGATATTGAGGGAGTGTCCGTGTCATTTCGGCGCGCTCGTGGTTGGTTTGGGCATGAACAGACGTATGTCATTCAGAATCTGGATCTTTCCATCAACGAGGGCGAGATCGTGGCTGTTGTAGGCGCGAGTGGATCGGGTAAAAGTGTGCTGGCACAGGCCATCATGGGCATTCTGCCCGCCAATGCCAGGTTGGAGGGGCGTATTGGCTATAGTGGCGAGCCTTTGACTCCAGAGCGGCAGCTTCAACTGCGTGGTGATGAACTGATGTTAATCCCGCAATCCGTTAGTTATTTGGACCCGTTGATGAAGGTGGGAAGGCAAGTTCAGCCGGTGACCCTGGATTTGGGACGGAAGCGTAGGTTCATGAATCAAACTCACTTGAAAAAGACGGAGCAGGAGCTGACGGATCGTTATCATCTTCCTCAAGGAACAGCCGGGAAGTACCCGTTTGAGTTGTCCGGAGGTATGGCAAGGCGGGTGTTGATGGCGACAGCGACCTCAGGTCAGCCCAAGCTGATCATTGCAGATGAGCCGACACCAGGTATTCATCCCGAAGTACTGGCCGAGACGATGAGGCAATTTCGCGAGCTTGCGAATGAAGGTGTAGGCATTCTGTGGATTACCCATGATGTCAAGACAGCCCTGACGGCAGCCGATCGTATCGCTGTATTTTATGCGGGGGCCAATGTAGAGACGGCGCAGGTGGATGATTTTAAAGGGAATGGAGAACGTCTGCGTCATCCATATACAAAAGCGCTTTGGAATGCGTTGCCGCAGAACGGATTTCAGCCACTCCAAGGCTCCCAACCGTTGGCAGGTCAAGAGATCACCACAGGCTGTGCATTTGCTCCCCGATGTAATGCAGCAACCGCTGTATGTATCGATGAACGTCCAGAGCTTCGTAAGGTACGGGGCGGAGAAGTGAGGTGTTTCCATGTCACTTGAAGCACGGGAGGTAAGTTATCGTTACGATCAGAAATCATGGGTATTCCAACAGATGAACATGCAGGTGCAACAGGGAGAAGTGGTTGGCTTGTGGGGACCAAGTGGCTGTGGCAAAACAAGCCTTGGTCGCATCCTGGCAGGATATGCCGAACCTGTGGCAGGGCAAGTCCTTTTGGATGGGAAACCACTCCCACGTACAGGAGTATGTCCGGTTCAGCTGGTGTTCCAGCACCCGGAGAAGGCTGTGAATCCACGCTGGCGGATGCGTCGTGTACTTCAGGAGGCGTCTGTGCAGGATGAACAGTTGCTCGAAGCATTGGGGATTCAGCAGACTTGGTTGGACCGCAGACCGAGTGAATTATCCGGTGGAGAACTGCAGCGTTTCTGTGTGGCACGAGCACTCGGTACATCGACACGTTACGTGATTGCAGATGAGATGACAACGATGCTGGATGCGATCACTCAGGCACAGATCTGGCACACCGTGATGGAAGTGACTCGCGAGCGTGATCTGGGATTACTAATCATAAGCCATGATCGGGATTTGCTGAACAGGTTGTGCGACAGAATTACACCGATGTCGATGTCCCTGTAGTTTTAATTATGTTTTGAATAAATAAAATGATTGAATACAAAAGGGTGCCCCTTGTGAAGTCATTGTCCATGAATGTGAGTCATGGACTTGACTACGGGGCACCCCTTTTCACTTTTGACAAATATTCGTCATTTAACGAACAGTACACATTTTGTTCGCAACGTACATAGATGTAACTGACAGTTTATTTGCCCGACACATTGCTGACCAACACAGATAACCTGCGCATCGCCTCTTCAACCGTAGAACGTGGACAGGCTACATTAATACGCATGAACCCTGTACCCTCTGTTCCAAAGAAGCTCCCGTCATTGAAAGCAAGCCCTGCTTCATGAAGCAGCATGTTGCATAGTTGTGCATGGGGAATATTCAATTCCCGGAAATCCATCCATAACAGATAGGTTGCTTCGGGGAGATGCATTTTGATCTGTGGCATGTGTTCCGTAACATACTGTTGTACATACTCCATATTTCCACGGATATAGGCAAGGCACTCATCCAGCCATTCCTCGGCCCCATTGTATGCGGCTTCGGTTGCCACAGCTCCCAGTGTACTGATACTGGCAAGTCCCATCGTTTTTACACCCTGCGCAAACGATTCTCGTAACTTGGCATTGGGGATGATGATGTTGGATGTGCAGAGGCCAGGAATGTTGAACGTTTTGCTTGGAGCCGTACAGATGATACTTAGATCAGAGACGGCGTCCGATATCAGGGTCAGTGGTGTGTGAGTTCCGCGCTGATGAACAAGATCGGCATGGATTTCATCTGAAACCATCAGTACGTTGTATTGCAGACACAGTGACGTAATCCCTTCAAGTTCCTCACGAGTCCATACCCGCCCAACCGGGTTATGAGGACTGCACAGAATCAGCATTTTGACCCGACCGGTCTGCAAGCTGGATTCCAGTTGTTCCAGATCCATCGTGTAATGACCGTTATTCTCTATCAAAGGATTGGTGATCAGTTCACGGCCCTGACCACGTACTACTTCATAGAAGGGCGCATACACCGGGGTTTGGATGACTACTGCATCTCCCGGTTGAGTGAATCGTTGTACAGCAATGCTGAGTGCGGGCACAATACCTGGAGTGAATACAATCCAGTCATCGTTAATTTTCCAGTTGTGGCGCCGTTCCATCCAGCCTGCAACAGCGGCATGATACGCCTCAGTCCGTACTGTATAACCAAAAATCCCGTGCTCCATCCGTGTTTGCAGGGCCTGAATGACGGATGGTGGAGCAGCAAAATCCATATCGGCCACCCACATCGGAAGCGCATCAGCAGCGCCGAAGATATCCTCAAGCGCATCCCATTTTTCTGATCCGGTAGAGATCCGGTTAATAGACTGGTCAAATGTACTGTTATTGTTATTCATCGTATTTAATCCCCCTTGAGTTCCGTTCCTTCGACCACAAATCGACAAATAATTATCTAATACATTGGTTAATTTCGCAACTGTTGTGCGTGTATAATTAGCTTCATATGTATGGTCCGGATTTCGGGACTTTATTCATATAAGAACAACTTAACTAGCCAGAGAACAACGGGCATACGACAAAGACTATTTTTGTACGTCCTTGGTCCTGTTTTGTCCATTTATCGTTTACAACCTCTTGTCAGATGCTATTATATTGCTAACATTTGGTGGAAAACGGGCTGTTATCCGAATAAGCTCGTACCCATACATGATGAGCATAACTACATGAGTCTTTCGCGTACATCGAGCGATCGCTTGAATCGTATTATGCATAAGGCTGACATTTGAACTCAGGAGGCGTTTAGGGATGAAAAGCAAAAAGTGGTTGATTGCTGCGGGTGTGTTTGGCATGGTGTTAACCGGATCGGCAGGTGTATATGCAGGTACACAACTGGAGACAATCAAAGCTTATCTGAACCATGGGCTCGCCATCGAAGTGAACGGACAGAAATTTACACCGACAGGTGACCAGGGCAAAAAGCTTGCGCCAATTACATATCAAGGCAGTACATATCTCCCCGTTCGTTCGATTGCTGATGCGTTGAAGACCGAAGTGAAGTATGATTCCCAAAACAATAAAGTAAGCATCGGCTCTTCGAGCTCTTCTGGTGGGTCAACATCCACAGGCAACAGCGGATCAACCTCACCATCCACAGGCACGAACACACAGGCGTCAGGCGTGAAGTCCAAGTATCTGCCAGCAGATTTCCCATTACCGAAGGATGCGAAGGCAACAAGTCTCATTGAGAACATAATGGATGGTAACAAAAAAGTAGTGCTCACGTACACAACCAAAGAATCATTGCTGACCGTTGGAACATCCTACAAAGACTACTACCAGACCAAAAATCTAAGCCAGAACACGCAGGATATCCAGGCAGACGGCTTCAGCATCGTGGGTCGTGAAGATGGCAAATATGCCGTAACCATCACAGGTTCGGTGTCTGCAACCAACAAGGATCTGAATGAAATCACCGTAGTGTGGGGCGAAGAGTAATCTTTCCTTCTATAAAAAAGTGAACAGCCAAAGCCGCCCGTTGAAATCATAACAGATTTCATTGGACGGCTTTTAGGGTTGAATCCATATCTGGTTATATACTCTGAATTAATAATCTAAACATTAGTCCGTTACAGGTAATCGTTAAACCATCCGGCAATATGCTCCAGACGGCGTACCCTCAGATGAGGATGACCTCCACGGGACAACTCATGGTTGGCACCTGGGAAACGAACAAGCCTGGTGGTCTGCTTGCGCCGTTTTAACGCAATGTATAATTGCTCGGCCTGTTCAATTGGACACCGCAGATCCTGTTCGCCATGCAAAATGAGCAGCGGAGTACTCACGTTGCCGACATAAGCGAGCGGGGAGTGCTTCCACAGTTTCTCCGTGTCATCCCACGCATTTCCGCCAATCTGGTCTTCCGTGAAGAAATATCCTATGTCACTTACACCGTAGAAGGATAGCCAGTTGGAGATGGAACGCTGGGTAACAGCGGCCTTAAAACGATCGGTGTGTCCAACAATCCAGTTGGTCATGAAGCCACCATAACTGCCCCCGGTTACGCCCAATCTGGATTCATCGATAAACTCATATTGGGACAGGGCATAGTCCACACTCTCCATGAGATCGCGATAATCTCCACCGCCGTAATCTCCGCGACATGCGTCTACAAACTGCTGCCCGTATCCGAGGCCACCGCGTGGATTGATATACACAACAGCGTAGCCTTGTGCGGCGAGAATCTGGAACTCGTGCATAAATGTAAAACCATACATCATGTGTGGACCGCCATGAATCTCCAGAATGGTCGGGATTTTGACCCCGTCAACCATGCCATGAGGTTTTATGATCCATCCTTGCAGCCGCAGGCCATCCGAGGAATTAAACCAGAAGGTTTCCGGTGTACTAAGATGGATCTCATCCTCAAGCTGTGGATTGCTGCGGGTGAGTTGAATCGGGTCTACTCCGGGATCTTCCGGTTGTTCATACATATAGAGATCACCAGGATTTCGTGTGTCGGCAACAGCGGCAACGATCTGCCCGTTTTCCAACTCGGCGAATTGATAAATCTCCCGTTCGTCAGGCCATATATAGTCGGCACTGCTGCCGTCTCGAGCGAATTTGGCGATGCGTACACTACCATGGATAGTCGCCAGACAGAAGATTGAAGAACCATCCCTGCTGAATACTGGCCCCGTGGTTGTCAGATGTGATCGCATGTCGCCAACAATGCTGTGATTCAACTGTACGTCCCAATCGGTGCTCAGACATACGAGTTCACCACCTGATATTGGAAGGGTGTACAACTTCACAAGTGTGGCATTTCCATAGGAACGGTCACTGGCGAGCAGTGCAATGGATTGTCCATCCGGTGCAAAGGCCAGCCGGCTGAACGTATATCCTTCCGGGGTCAACTGCTGCACATCCGATCCGTCTGCCTTGGCAAGGTACACATGATTGGTTAGAGTGTAATCGTTATGATCCTCGCCATCTTCGGGCAGCTGGGCAATCCATGCAATGGATCTTCCGTCCGGTGACCAAGCGTAGTCTCCAACGTCATAATGACCTGTAGTTACAGGGAGTGGTTCCACATCGATCGGTGCGAGAGCGAAGAGGTGGGAACGTCTACCGTTCCATAATCCGCTGGCATCTGATTTCATGCGAATCCGGTCTACGACATGTTCTTGCAGCAGTTTAAGTCCATCGTCTATAGGATCTGTATGTTCTGATTCCTCATCTCCGCTCATATCCACGGATGATTTCACAAGCAAAGTATGACCATCCGGTGACCAGAGCAGGGAACTGACGCCATGTTTCAGGTGACTGATTTGCTGTGCTTCTCCGCCATCTGATGCGATAATCCACACTTGGGATTTCCCATCAACCTCTCTTAAAAAGGCAAGCTGAGACCCATCGGGCGACCAGGCAGGGGAATGATCTTTCTCACCAGAGGTAAAGGGTCTGTCCTTTCCACTCCCCAGATGCAGCAGTCTCAGGTGAGAACAATAACCGTCACGTGCTTCATTCGTTTTCCGGCTTACATATACCAGTTGTCCGCCTTGAGGGGACGGAGTTGGATCATTAACCCATGTAATCTGATAAAGATCTTCCGATGTTATGCCGCGCTGACTCATCATTGTTTGTCCTCCCACCATGAATTAGAATTGGCTAATTCCTAACCTTTCCATTTATATTAGCGGAAAGCTAGGGACAGGACAATATGACTAAGGATGGGAGGGGAGACATTTATAACAGTGATCGGAAGGTTGTTCTGTCATCGGAGTGGCAAGTGTAAATATTCTTTGTTCAATTCATATAGGGGTGTTAAAGGATTTGCTCGAAGGATGACGAATCCTAATGTTGAATAAGCGCAGAAATGAGGAAAAACGGTCTAATTTTAATGTTTAACATTGGTGATTTTGGTTTAATGTACAATGCAATTCCTGTTCTACATTCAGCTATTTGGTTCATAGCCATTCGTTTATATAGAACTTGTATGATTCAGTCACAATGGAGGAGGAACGTCACGTTGAGCACATCCTATGAGCAGCATGTGGAATATCCAAGCCGGAAACGAATGGCGTGGCTTACGGCAGGGGCGGCACTCTTTGTGGCAGCCGGATTTTTTTTGATTTTTGATCGTTCTTCAGTTACGAATGATTCCATCCTTTCGGATGTGATTGGACTTCTTTCCATTTTGTTTTTTGGGCTATGTTTCTGCTACAGTCTGGTAAAGATGATTAAGAAGGAACCTTCTTTTGTAATCGATGAGGATGGGTTTGTGGATGCATCTTCTTATACTGCAGGAGGAGCCGTGGCTTGGAAAGACGTTGAGAATATTTTTATGTATGAATTAATGGGACAGAAAATGATCGGGGTAAAATTGCGGGACGAGAAAGCCTTTCTGGATCGCCAGAACGGGATGAAACGCAAATTGATGACGGTCAACAGCAATATGGTCGATGCGACCATCAGCGTTGCCCAAAGTAGCCTCACAGTGCCACTGGATCAATTGTATATCATGATGATGAGCCACTGGAGACATGTGAGTGATAACATGATGTATGATTCGTATCATCGTCGTTAGAGAGGTCAGAATGTCCATAAGTCTTCAGAATGGAGGAATATAGATGATGCATGGTAATCCAACACGCACGATTCTACTTCCGGATGGAACTGCCCTGCCTGCGATAGGACAAGGCACATGGAACATGGGAGAGAAGCAATCCAGCCAGCAAGAAGAAGTGCGGGCACTGCGTTCTGGTATTGAACTGGGAATGACTGTGATTGATACGGCGGAGATGTATGCAGAAGGTGGGGCAGAAGTTGTTACGGGAAAGGCCATCTCGGGCCATCGTGATGAAGTTTTTCTCGTATCCAAAGTATATCCCCATCATGCAGATCGCAAGCAGATGATTACGGCCTGTGAGCGTAGTCTCACGCGTCTTGGTACAGATCGTCTGGATCTGTATTTGCTTCACTGGCGAGGGGGAGTACCGCTCGAAGAGACGGTTGAGGCTTTGGAACAATTAAAGCAATCCGGTAAAATCCTTCGCTGGGGTGTATCAAATCTGGATACAAGGGATATGCAGGAGTTATGGAGTCTGCCGGAGGGGTCTCAGTGCATGGTGAATCAGGTGCTCTACCATGCAGCTTCGCGTGGTATTGAACATGATCTGCTTCCCTGGATGCGGGAACGTAGCGTTCCTGTAATGGCGTATTGTCCCCTGGCTCAGGGTGGCAGACTTCGAAGTGAATTGTTGGAGCATCCAGTCATTCAGGATATTGCACAGGATCGAGGAGTTACGACTTCGCAGATCGCATTAGCCTGGGTGATCAGCGATGGAGATGTGCTGGCGATTCCCAAGGCGGTACAGCTGAATCATGTGGCAGACAATGCAGCAGCAGTGAATATCGTTTTGACACAAGAGGAACTCGCCCGTTTGGATGAGGCATTTCCTGCACCTAAAGGTAAGGTACCTTTGGATATCGTGTGAAATAGATGAAAATACGACTAATAAGTCATGCGGAGCAGATCTACCCGATCTGCTCTTTTTTGTGCCCATGTATCTATACAAACCTACTCCAATAAACAGATAGCCGAAGCTTCCGCAGGACCAAAGCAAAAATAGGTTTTAACAAATGGGCTTTACAACACTATTTCACTAGTGTACTATGTAACTAACACACCAGTACAGAGAGGAGCGAGAGCTTTGTGACTATGGAATTTGATAACAATTTACCAATCTATCTGCAGATCATGCAGTACATCAAAAGACAGATTGTAACCGGGACACTTCAGGCAGGTGACAAAATTCCTTCGGTTCGTGAATTGGCGGCCGAACTACAGATCAATCCCAATACAGTACAACGGACATTTCAGGAGCTTGAGCGGGAAGAAGTGGTTGAAACCAAACGGGGCTTGGGCAGATACGTGACCAGTGAGGAGCGGAAGATTATGACGATCAAAAAAGAGATGGCCGGTGAATTGCTGGAACGCTTTCTGACCGGAATGCAGGAACTGGGGATCGAAGAGCAGGATATCTTATCCATCGTAGCCGATGCCGTTGCGGAAGGAAAGGGAGGAACAACGCATGAGTAACATCCTTGAACTGAACCAGATCAATAAAACATATGGCAATAAGAAAGCGCTAAGTAATATTACATTGGATATTGCATCGGGACGAATCGTAGGTCTACTGGGGAGCAACGGTAGTGGAAAAAGTACGCTCATGAAGCTGGTTGCAGGTTTATTGCATCCGAGCAGCGGAACGATTCAAGTCACAGGTAAGCCTGTTGGGCTGGAGACGAAGGCACTGGTTTCGTTCATGCCGGATCGTCCATTAACCGAAAAGTGGATGAAAGTGCGGGATGCGATTGCATACTATCGCGATTTCTATGCTGATTTTGATGAGGAGAAGGCGCGGGAGATGCTGGACTTCATGAACCTCGTCGAGAGTGACCGGGTACGGCATCTGTCGAAAGGGATGAATGAACGACTACAACTAACACTGGCACTTTCTCGTAAGGCTCGTCTGTATTTGCTGGATGAACCGATTGGCGGAGTAGATCCGGTTGCGCGTGGCAAGATTCTGGATGCGATCGTCAAATTCTATGATGAAGACAGCAGTCTCATCATCTCCACGCATCTTGTGAATGATATCGAACGGATTTTTGATGAAGTTGTCTTTATTCGCGAGGGCGAGCTGGTGATGCGGGAAGAAGTGGAAACGCTCCGTCTGAAATATGGGAAAAGTGTGGATGAGATGTTCAAGGAGGTCTATGCGGAATGATGACATTATTGAAGTATGACTTTAGAAGGAACTGGAATACACTGCTGGCTGGGCTAGTTATTTTGATTATCGCTCAAGTGGGGCTTTCCCTTTTCGTGTCTGAGGTCACAGGGATTGTGCTTGGCATTATGGGTTATGTTGGAGTAGGTGTGGCTATTTATGTGAAAATGATCAAAACATACACGTCCAATATACGCTCTTATAATCGCCGTCTGTTACCCATAACGGGCCTATCACATGTGTTGTCTCCCTTGATCTTTGGAGCTCTTTGCGGGTTGGGGTTAGTCATTATATTCGCGACTCATGCCTATATCTATATCTCAATGAAGCTAAGAATGAACATGGCTAGCAATATTGACCTTTCGGGTCTGCATCTCTCGGATTATATTAGTTTGTTGCTGTTTAGCGCATGGGTTATGGTATTCATGACCGTCATCATCTTCCTTTCGATCTCGATTGCAGGCAGCTTCCGTTGGAGAACTGGGCCATGGATCGGCATCGTTGCATTCTTGGTCCTCGTTAATCTGCTTGGCTGGTTGGAAAATATCATTACGACAGGACGTTTTAGTCCAAATGAAATGTTCCGGTACACGGAAGAAAGTACAGGGATCTCGATCACAGCCAATGGCGTATTATGGTCGGACGGCATGTGGGGAAGCATTGTATTTGAAGTTATTGTGGCGGTCATCCTGGTGTGGGCTACCATTTACCTGAACAACAAAAAAGTCGAAGTCTGATAACAGGATAACTTGAACGTGATGCGAGCAACCAGGGTTGCTCGTTTTTTTACATCCAGTAATAATCCACTTTTTGAATCCACTACCATTAATTATACGTATATATAGATATATTGTGTGCTCGATGCGAGATTAGGTTATAGAGAACAAAAGGATCTGTAAGGGAAAGGAGAAAGCGTTATGGAACTATACTTCAGGGATAACTTTTTTAACGCAGGTTACACCGAGATTATGAATCCGAATCAGGAACAGGCAGGGCATCTGGATTTGAAAAGTGTCTTTGGTTCTTCGCTCGATGTATCGGATAACACGGGATTGGTCTGCAGCGGCAAATTTCGCATGTTAACAAATCGTTGGGACATCACTGCAGCAGATGGGAGACATCTGGGTGTGCTTAGGGCCAGGTTCAGTTTCTTTAGCAAAAAGTATGAATATGACGCAGGATCACGCGGTACGTATGATGTGTCTGCTCCAGCATTTTCGCAGGAATATGATATAAGCGGCAGTGGTGGCCGGATCGTGGCCAGTTTCCGTCGCACCAACGGCTGGTTTAGTTCCGGGGCATTTGTATTAGACAACCAGTCGGAACAACTGGACACGTATGAATTAATTGCAGTGGTCATGGGCGTACATGCGATTAATAAAAGACGAAACTCGGCTGCCAGCAGTGGTGGAACATAGTGCAGAATCATGGGGTTCACAGGCAGTTAGGTAGTTCTACAGGAATAGAGGAATAAGGTCTGGATAATATCATCCAGACCTTATTTGCGTAGATGAAATTGCTGCTTTTGACAAGTAGACATTTAACCCACTCTCATAAAATCAATGGACATCGGCATTCGCGAGAGGTTCTTCATCATGCTGGTGCGGTATGACGCCTCGTGTGCGTTCAGAATGCTGATCAGGTTCAGCTTGCGCATAACGGGCTAGTGCCTTTGCAGCTGTCTCGGACATGCGCTCCCGCAGCACCGTGTGGTCAGCGATTCGAACCCGTTTGCCCAGAAAACGCATCTTGGATAAGACATAGTCCATCTCATTCCGCGGGACGGTTAGCTCGATCCGATATGTCTGCTCGGCTTCCAGGTACTCGACTTGCTTCTCGAAGCAGGAGAAGGCATAGAGGATTCGGGACAGCTCCTGATTGAATTCGGGCAGGACTTCGATGGTGATGGTCGTCTTACGCTTCTCCGTTATCGCAGCAATTCGGGCAGTGTAGCCAGAAGCGGTATCCTGCTGAACCTGCTGGGCTTCCACGGTAACGATGCTGTGCAGCTTGGTAGACATGAGTTTGTCGAAGCGAGGGGCGTACCAGAGCACATACCATTCTTTTTTGACCATGGAATACTCCAGTTTATAAGGGAAGCCGAATTCATCCTGACTCGTGCGTCCATTGCGGACGCGACCGATCAGTCGAAATCCCTGGTGATGAAGAATGATTAATCGTAACCGTCTAAGAAGTGGATGAGAGACACTGTTTTCTTCGCTTTTGGCTTTCTCGGTCAGGTAATCCTGAAGGTTCAGGTCCTGCTCATCATGAAGCATATTGTGCATTTTATCCAACGTTACAGGACTCAGCGCTTCTCTCGCAGCAGGGTGATTCAGCATCATACGAAGCCAGGCCCTTTCCTGTGAGGTCCAGGTGAACAGTCCGGTTTCATTCAATCGCGTCATCATCTGGTAATTGAACATCTTCTCGAACAGGTTCATAATATTCCCCAATCTCCTTCCATTCCTTGATCATCTCCTGGCGTAGTCTCTGAGGCGCGATTACTTCACAGCTTGAGCCAAAACTCCGTAACCAGGGTTTGATCTCTGTGGTACCGTTGACCTGGATTTCGTAAAGAAAGGTATGATCCGTTTCGGGTATAATTTTGCCCCATTGACCTTGCAGACGAACCCGATCCAGAATGAAGTTGCGCTGACGACGCTCCGGGTGGAAAAAGCGAGCTTGAACCGTCACGGTATTCCCCGTATCCACAAGCCAACTGTAGCGACTAATGTCGGTCCACTGCTGCTTCAACTCAAGCATGTATTGCTCTTCTACTGAATCCTGTTCCTCCAGTTGGGTTATGCCTTCCATGCGGAATTTCACAAACCCGCGGCGGCCCTGATATCCAATTACATACCAACGACCATACTGATGGTCATAGATCACTTCAAGGGGCACGATCCGGTTGGATCGACCATCTGCTTCCCGTTCAAAGCGTGGATTCGTATTCTGTGAACTGTAGCTGGATGGTTTTTTCGGTGAATAGTATAGGAAATGCACACGTTTGCGCTGACGAATCGCACCAAGCAGTGTGTAGAGATGAGCTTCATCCAGGATACGAGAATAATAGTGATACTTATAGATATAGGGTTCGGTAGCTTCTTCTTGCGGAAAACTTGCCGTAATGGCTTTTTTCAAACTATCGCGCAATAAATATCCCTGTACGGACGGAACCTGGGTATTCGCCATCATATCCACAAAATCATACAACTCCAGCTGTTCCTCCACTGTCAATTCGGTAAGGACATCCTGTTGTAAAGCATATCGATACGGTCTGCCACCAGACTCTTTTCGGATAACCCCAACCTCTTCCAGATACTTCAGATCGGAACGAATGGTTTTCTCGTCAGGTAACGCCAGATCTTCCGGCAGATCAGCACAGCAGGCGTCCAGCAGTTCCATCACGGTCAGGGTTTTATGTTGTAAGGTATGCAAAAGGACAGAAAGTCGCTGAACTTCAGTCTCTTTCATCGACTTGGCGCGGAAGAGGAAGAGCAGCATAGGCTCTGCCGACTCTCCATACTGGAAGCGGACGAGATCCGCCATTTCCCGGCTTGCTTCGGCACCTGGGCGTTGGTCAGCGACGGTTTGCATGATCTCTTTTAATCTGCGATTGGTTTTATCAAAGGTATGTACAGATATGCCAAGCCGTTCGGCGTACTGTTTGCGGTTATATGCACCGCTTGTTAGGGATAACATGCGTAAGAACTGAATTTCTTTGTCAAAACTCTCTCTTGCCATGAACATTCACTCCTTGTTATCCCTTCATTGTAGCAGGAAGAGTGGCCGGTTTCATTTAAACTTATGAAGGTAAACGATAATTTAATGAGTTATGAAAGTGATTCGTCGCCATACTTCTGCCATGTTCGTATGTATCATGCTTGGGTCATAATGAGGGTATGAGCGAGGAAGGGCAACACGTTTAATCGATCTGGTGAACAATGCGAGAAGGGAATAGGAATCCATGATACATATTGTAATTTTTTAAAAGGAGGCGACTGACATGACTCATGTTCATGAAGAAATGAGAGATACGATTAGACAACAGCTGAAGCAGATTGAACAGGAGGAGCAAGTTCGGATTATCTATGCCTGTGAATCCGGCAGTCGGGCTTGGGGATTTCCTTCCCAGGATAGTGATTATGATGTGCGTTTTCTGTATGTAAGACCACTGGAATGGTACTTGTCGATTGAGGATAAAAGGGATGTGATCGAACGCCCGATCAGTGATCAGCTCGACATCAATGGTTGGGATCTGCGCAAGGCCTTGAAGCTGTTTCGCAAATCCAATCCACCGTTACTGGAGTGGCTGCAATCCCCGATTCAGTATGATGAACAGTATAACGTGGCACAGCATATCCGTGCACTGTCACCTTTGACCTTCTCGCCCAAGTCCTGCATGTATCATTATCTGAATATGGCAAAGGGGAACTTCCGGGATTATTTACAAGGTGAGCAGGTGAAGATCAAAAAGTATTTCTACGTGCTTCGTCCATTGCTCGCTTGTGGCTGGATTGAACGTTATGATGCAATGCCACCGATGGCATTTGAAGAGCTGGTGCAAGAACTTGTACCTGCGACTACACCGCTATATACGGAGATTCATGAGTTACTACGCCGGAAAAAGGCGGGCGAGGAACTGGATCTGGAGCCACAGTTGCCAGCAATACAGGCTTTGTTGGCGGAGAAGATCGAGCATTTTGAACGACTGGCTGGCCAGATGGAGAATGAGCAGATTATTCAATTTGAAGAATTGGACCGGATTTTCCGTTTTGCATTACAAGAGGTATGGGGCGAAGGGGAATAAGAGGAAGAAAGTTGTGTGCTGGCGACGCTTTCGCTGGAGTCGGAGCCAGTAGACCCACGTTTGTGAACTGTTATATGAAAATAAATTTTGTTATTCACCTATATTGTATGGGTAATTATGGTATGATACTCTGGCTAAAACTAATTGCTGGAGGTTATCCGTATGCGGTTCAAAGTAATAAGCAGTTTGCTTGCCATTTTTATGATTTTTGCTACTGTTGCGTCTGCTCATCCAGGAAGAACAGATGCAAATGGGGGACATACCTGTCGAACCAACTGTGCAAAATGGGGGCTGAAACAAGGGGAATATCATTATCACAACGGAGGTTCTTCTTCGAGTTCCAAATCTTCCTCTTCAAGTTCATCCAGTTCAGGAAGTACCAAGAAAAGTAACAAGTCTTCAACTGCAACCCAAAAGAAAGCCACTCCTAAACCAGAATATACCACGTCTTCTATTCAGGTGAAGGTGAATGGTTCCAAGGTTATTTTTACCGATTCTCCAATTGTAATGAATAACACGAATCTCGTACCTCTGCGTGAGATGGCCAAAGCGCTGAAAGCCAAAACGTCTTGGGACAGTAAGACTCAAACCATTACCATTACCAAAGACAAGTACAAGCTAATCTTTACCTTGGGCAGTAAAAAGGTGAAAGTTAACGGGAAAGAAGTCACCCTACAGGCAGCACCCAAAGAAATTAAGGGAACGACGTACATTCCGCTCAGAGTTTTGGTAGAAGGGCTTGGAGTATCCCTCACTTCATCCGGTAATACGCTGACGGTGAAAGTGAAAGAATAAATGATGAAGCAGGTTCGGAGTTGTTTATCCGACCCTGCTTTTTTTGTGTATAAACTTGCGTTAGGGATTTTCCGAATCAGTTGGTATGAGCAACGGCGCGAATCTCAATCAGTTGATGAGGGAAGGCCAGACCCGATGTGCCAACCATCGTAACAGCCGGACGATGCGTACCAATATACTCTTTGTACACAGCAACACATGGCTCAAGATGCTCCTGCGGATGAACTAAGAAAATCTCCAGTTCAGCAATGTTCGACTTGGTTACATCGAATGCGGCGAGCACACGATCCAAGTTATCGAGTGTCTGGCGAACCTGTGCTTCAATATCATCGACACCAATAAACGTCCCCTGCATATCATGTGAAAATTGTCCTGCAATGTAGATCGTACCGTTAACACTGTATCCCTGAGCCACACTGAATGCCTCTTCCCACGGGACACCGTGGCTATATATTTGAGCTGTAGACATATATTTCTCTCCTTTGGGAATTCAAGATAAGGTTAGTATAAACGGAGAAAAACGACTTGGGCAGTACGCACTTTCATGACAGTGACTATCCATTAGGATAGTGTAAACACGGTGTTTGTGAGCCTAACGACTCATTCCAGAGAATCTTTATATCAGGATATTTAATTTAGGTATAACTAACTTAAGTCCTATATCCTTCCACTAGAATCTGGGTAATAATGATAGTAGGCAAGTAATTAATGGAATCTCATAACGTAACGATAGGGGGTAACCTGTATGGCATCCGTGATTCTGTTGGTAAAACAGACGGAGGACGATGAGAAGGTTATTTATCGATTCGGACCGAATGAGCGAAAGATGGGGCTCATTGAGATGAATAAGATCAAGGAAAGTGTGAAGGAACTGGAACCTGTCCAGGTGGATGGGGTAAGTCCGAGTTTTTTCTTTAACCGAGCTGCGCAGCGACTGGTACGATGTTTATTCAGGGAAGGCGGCAAGTTCCCGGAACGAACGACGTTTGAAACATAGTTTCAGCACCGCAAAAATAAGTCCACAACCCTGCTCATGGGTCATGGACTTATTTTTCATTTCAGAACGTTTTGGCATAAGAAATCAGTGCTGTTATCGTGATGATGTTAAGCAACGTTGAGATTAGCACCGTCTGGGCTGCAAAATCGGGTTCATTATCGTATTCTTCCGCGAGAATGGATGCGTTGACACCCGTTGGCATACCGGAAGCGATAATGAGTGCCTGTGCAGCGATACCTTCCAACCCAAGCAGAAGCACAATTGAAATGCCGATGGCTGGGCCAATCAGAAGGCGCAAAAATGTGCTAATATACACATCAAGACGGTACAGTTGAATTGGATATTTTACAATCTGTGCTCCGAGTGTCAACAGTGCCACAGCAACCATACTTTGCTGCGCATAAGTCAACGGCATGGACAGGAACGTAGGCAAGGGAACCTTCCACATGTGTAACAGAATCCCCAGCAAGAGTGCATACGGAACGGGCATTTTAAGAAATCCAATAATCACCGCACGGTAATTACCTTTGAGCTTCGCGCCCTGAATGGACAACACGCCATAGGTGAATGTCAGTAATGCTTGTAAAGACATGACCAGCGCCTGAATGGATGAGGCGAGTGGATCGCCGCGGAATACCAGTGCGTTGATGGGTAGACCATAATTCCCTGCATTGTCCAGCATGATACTGTTGTTGAAGGCAGCCTTCATGCCTTTATTCATCCGAAGCGAGCGCGCAAATACAGAACCTACAATATAAAGAATCAATACATATATTGCGTAAAAGAGTGTCACGGTCCCGAGCAGTTCGCCCGACATATCCGAGTGATACATGCTCATAAAGACGGCTGCGGGGGTAATACAATAGAAATTGATTTTGGCGAGTGTGTACAAGTCCAGCTTGAACACTTTTTGCATCCAGGACCCGACGGCGATCAGGAGAAAGACAGGCAGGACGACTTCTAGCATGATGTCTGCAATCATCAGTTCAGCTTCCTTTTTCATGAAAATTTCAATCCGGTTTCGAAAATACATTGCTTATTATATCATTTTATAGACGAGCATTTTGCATAAATCCCAAGAGTGCCTTTCAATCAGCAAGATATCGATCAAAATGCTAAAAAGATAAGGGGGTCTCCCATTATGATTCCAGATCATCTGGATGTTGGTTTATCCATTCTGTTTATCGGATTTAATCCGAGCATTACGTCAGGTGAAACCGGACACCACTATGCCTACAAGGGCAATCGCTTCTGGCGCATTCTTGAACGGTCGGGATTGACCCCGCGTTTATACGATGCACAGGAGGACGGCGAACTGCTGAAGCTGGGATATGGATTTACGAATATCGTGGCCCGGCCCACCAAAGGCATGGAGGATATTACGAAGGAAGAGTATGCAGAAGGACGACAGATTTTACGGCAAAAGCTGGAGAAATACCGACCGGATATTGCCTGTTTTGTTGGGAAAGGGGTATACACCCAGTACAGCAAGCGCGCCAACGTGCAATGGGGATTCCAGGACGAACCGGTCGTCAAGGAGATCCAGGAGTTCGTCGCTCCATCGTCCAGTGGACTCGTGCGTATGTCGATGGATGAGATTGTGGCGATCTATTCACAGCTTGCTGATTTTGTCGGGGAGAAGAACAGGGAAGATTAAGAGGCAAGAACAAGTGCAGCTCCAAGGTCATCTATAGAGTGAATCGTGCTGCGGAATTAACATATGTGTATTCAGAGTTCACCCATTCGGCTTCGCCGATAAGGGCGAATTCTTTTTTTTGGATAAAGTGAGAGGTTTCGGGAACGACTTCCGTCTATATAGTACAGAACCATGCATGGAAGCTGTAGAGAAGGGGGATTACATGACTCAACAGATACCGGAGGAGGAGCTTATTCAGCGCATTATTGCAGGGGATAAGCAGTTGTTCTCTGTGCTAGTAGATCGATATAAAAATAAAGTCTACGGCATCATGCGCGGAATGGGCGCGAGTCATCCGGATGCACAGGATCTCGCTCAGGATACGTTTATTCGCATCTATCGCTATCTCCCGTCGCGGCGGGAGGGAAGCAGTTTCTCGTCGTGGGTGTACACCATTGCGGTGAATCGGATGCGGGATTTTATACGGGAAAAGAAACCCGTCATGTCTCCGGTCGATCAGGGGATCGAACCTGTCAGTAATGAAACACCGGAAAAACGTGTGCTGCATAAAGAGATGCAGCGTGAAATATATCGACAGCTCGAACAGTTACCTGAATCGTATCGCCTGGTGTTATTACTGAAGTACACAAACGAGTTGAGCTATGAAGAGATTGCAGACATTACGGGTATGAGTTCAACCAAAGTGCGCAACGCCCTTTATCGCGGGAAAAAAACGCTGAGGAAGCAAATGGAACGCAAAGGAGGTTTAGCTACGTATGAAGCCTATTTCAAGGGATGAAGATCGGTTATGGGAGGAGCACCTGTATCGTGAGGAACCGGATGCGGATTTTACGCTTAAGGTCATGCAGAAGCTGGATGGCGTGTCCATGGAAAGTGGAGAAGATCAGCATCCATTCGAGAAAAAATCCATGAGAACGCATTGGATGCGCCGGACTGGAATCGCCGCAGCGGCAGTTGTGATTCTTGCGGGAGGGGCCTGGTATGCTTTTGATCACACAGCAGAGCCACCCTCCCCCTCAGTGAGCGCTGTGGATCGCCCCCCGCTACCGAACATGCCTGTGCCGGAAGCGCTGAGGTACTCCAGTTTGGCTGATGATTACAAACGTCTTAAACCCCATGGACTAGTGGTGAATCCGAATCTACTTATTGAAGATCAAGGATACAAGCTCAAGATTGAAGATGTGCTGGTGGATCGTTCTCAAATTGTAATGAGGCTGCAACAAACAGCACCTGATGGAACCGGAATGTCAATTTTATATCCTGAAATGGGAAGAATTCATGTCACTGATGAAACGGGAAGAGAGGTTGCGACCCTTGCAAGGGATACCAGAATAAGCAGTGGCTCTCTTGACAAATTTGTATTTCAGTTTCACAAAGATATTCCTGATCAGGTGTTCGTGCGTGGAGAATTAGGACATTTAAAAGTAGGAGTGTTCTATAATTTTGTGACAGAGTCATATGAGGATAGAGACGTTACGGTGGATTGGAGTTTTAAATTCAGCATCGACATGACCAAAGCCAAATTAATGGCTGTTGAGGCTCCCATGAACAACACCTACACTACTCCTGAGGGCTTGAAACTAGATATGACACAGCTTGTACGCACGCCAAACGGGACCCGTCTTGACATGAACATCAGTCTGGAAGATCAACTTCGTGCCAAAGTCGGAGAGAATTGGGCGGATGATATGGATTTAATGTATCATATCGAAATTCCAGAAACGAATGAGTATCGAATTTTTAACGAGAACAGAACCAATGCCCGTCAAGCCAAATTTCGGTTCCGAGATATGAGTAGATTGAGTGAGAATAATGATGGTCAGATGAGGCTTTCTGAGACATGGGACCCTGCTTATGTTACGGTGGATGCGAAGAAAATTCGCTTTGTCCTCGATGGCTACACCATCCCGGTGTGGGAGGAGAAGTCCGTGGAAGTGGATTTGGAAAAGATGCGTAAGGATGCTGAATTCTACACCTACGTACTACAGTTTGAACAATTTGGAGATGAAGTTTTATTTTCCAAATACAATTATTGGCCAGTGCAGCAATCATTAAAGCTACCTGAAAGAAACTTTGAAGGGACCTCTTCTCTTGTTTTGGAGGGATCAGGGACTTTCCAAAATGATATTAACGGAGATCAATGGGTGGCTATAGATCATGAAGGAAAGGAGTATCCCGTTGAAGTGATGGGAACTACGAATCAGCCTAATAAAAACAATGAAGAATACATCGTAGATGATCTCAGGTTGATTATCCATGGTTTTAAAAAAGAGAATGGAACGAAATTCACTTTGAAACGAACCGCAGTTAACCGAGAGGTCCGTGATGTGAATTGGGAAGTGGATCTTCCATCGTACGATAGCCTGCCTTGGCTGAAATAACCAGTAGTACAATTCTCAGACATAAAGTAAATGAAGCTTCGAATGGATGTATAAGGATGGGTGGATGGATCAGTAGATTTAAGTGTAAATGTACAGGAATATAAGGATATAAGCCTAATATACGAAAAGGCCCTGCATAATGGTATGCGGGGCCTCTTTTGTATGTACCAGATTCACGGAGACAGCAAGTACATAACAAATCCATCTTCAGAAAAGTGCAGTTACCCTTTCCGAATTATGCCGATTCCCTTGGAATCAACGTGGTCGATAACATAACCGTCTCTTTAGGCGTCCCAGGGCGTTCAATCCGGCGCTGTAAAGCCTCCACCGCACGTTGCCCAAGCTCCTCTTTGCACAGATTAACCGTGGTCAGGGGCGGGGAGGACGTAACCGCAGAATGTACATTGTCGATACCGATGACAAGGCAATCTTTAGGCGTGGAGATGCCCATCTCCTGTAATTTGTGCATCCACTGCAAGGCAATATCATCATTAACACCGATCCAGGCATCAGGGCGCTCGTCATCTGGCATATTTTGAATTGTAGTAGCCAACGGGTTAACCCATTCGCCGTTCTCATAAGGAATATTCCATTCCCTGAAGCTGGTAGTGTGACTGGTGTCCACATGAAAATGGTTCAGAGCCAGTTCAATGCCGATCTTCCGCTGCGCGAAGCTGGCAGCACGACCATCATCTGTGATAAGGCCGATCCTTCGGCAATTCATAGACATTAGATATCTAGCCACGGTGATGCCAGCTTCCAGATTATCATGGCTGATTGTATCACAATTCAGCAATGGTTCCTGATGATCTACCAGAATAATAGGCCGACCGGTCTGAGAGAGCCGTTGCAGAACTGTATGAGGAAAAGCCCCCATGACAATAATCCCAGCACATCGTTCCCAGTCCAAATGAGGAGCAATGGCTTTTTCGGGAGAGGTGTTCTCGTCCGTCACTCCGAGTGAGGGAGATACAATCGCATGATGCCAACCGCGCTCATTACAGGCGGAGATCATGCCTGACAGAACACGTTGCCAGTAGTGGGGTTCACCGCGGTTGAGCTGATTCATGCATATGAGAGCGAACGGTGGATCGGACGGATCTGCATGGTTTGCAGCAGGAATATTGTTAGCACCTGGAGTACTTTGGCGATATCCTAAAGCACGAGCGAGTTCCAGAACTCGTGCGCGTGTTGCTTCACTGACACCCGTCTTGCCACTGAGTGCGCGGGAGACGGCATATTTGGATAATCCGAGCTGGTCAGCCAGCGTCTGAATGGATACTTTGCGTGACATATCATTACTCCTTCATTTGACGATCATCTTCTGACACAGTACACTTACAAATAATAATGTTATTATAATTTATCATAACAAAAATAACAATAGAGTTGTAAGGAGACGACATCCATGGAACAGTTCAGATTACCGAAAATCCCTATGCCACAACTGGAATTGCCACAAGCTGTGCAGGATATTCTTACTGAGGCGGACGAGCGTTTGCAACATCGACCGAGATTGCTTGCTCAGTTTCGCAATTGTTTTCCGAATACACTGGAAACGACCACGAAGCTGCTGGATGATGGAACAACCTTTGTGATTACAGGGGATATTCCCGCGATGTGGTTAAGGGATTCCGTAGAGCAGGTCATGCATTATGTTCCGCTTGCCAAGGGTGACGAGAAGTTGCAGCGTATTATCGGAGGCCTAATCAAACGGCATACGTTCTATGCTGATATGGACATCTATGCTAATGCATTCAATGAAACGGCGAATGGATGGCATTGGGATGCCACTGATGAGACGGAGATGTCACCTTGGGTGTGGGAACGGAAGTTTGAACTGGATTCCCTCTGTTTCTCTATGAAGCTGGCTTATACATATTGGCGGGAGACTGAACTTACAGATATATTCGATGAGCGCTTCAAGAAAGTGATGGAGAATATCGTACACCTGTGGGAGACAGAACAGCATCACTCAGAGCGTTCACCTTACCGGTTCATGCGCCGTAATTGTCCAGCCCATGATACGCTGCGTAATGAAGGATTGGGTATGCCTGTGAATTACACGGGGATGATCTGGTCCGGATTTCGTCCGAGTGATGATGCCTGTGATTTTCATTATAATATTCCGGCGAACATGTTCGCTGCGGTAACCTTGCGCCAGATGGGGGAGATCGCGAAGTGGGTGTTCAGGGATGAACAACTGGTAAGCCGGATGGCTCGTTTGGAAGAAGAAATACGACATGGTATTGCCCTGTACGGTACTTACCGTCATCCAGAGTATGGGCAGATTTATGCCTATGAGACGGACGGTTACGGTAACTTTTGTCTGATGGATGATGCGGGCACACCTGGGCTGATGTCTATACCATATATGGAATATGCTTCGATTGAAGACAGGGTGTATCAGAACACACGGCGATTCATTTTAAGTAAGGAAAATCCATTCTACTATGAAGGGAAGGTAGCCAAAGGTATAGGTAGCCCTCACACCCCTCCGGGATACATCTGGCACATGGCACTATCCATGCAGGGTCTGACCGCAGACAATGACGAGGAAATACTGGCGATGATTGAATTACTGGAGAACACGGATGCAGGTACTGGATATATGCATGAGGGTTTCCAAGCCGATGATCCCAACACGTTCACTAGACCATGGTTTGCTTGGTCCAACAGCCTGTTCTCGCAGTTGGTGTACAAGGCAATGAAAAAAGGAATTCTTTAAAATGATGAAAGTTCAAAAAAAACTCACTGCTCGCGAAGCAGCCGTTCCGGTTACGAATCGTTCTTTTGATCGCTGTTATCCCCGGATTTCCTGATCGACTTTTGTAAAGTCGAAATCCGGTGATAAAGGCGAACGCTTTGCTTCTTCAGAATCGATTTCGTTCCCTGCACTACTTTTACTATCGAGCGCGACTGTTTTTGAACGATATCATTTTTAGAATAGGTGAGTAGGTAAAAAAACAAGAAAGCCCAAACTGCTGAACTTTGCAGTTTGGGCTTTGCTTATGGTGAAATATACAGGCGCTTTGCTATGTGTTTTTCAGTAGATCGGCGATGAACACTTTCTGTCCTGTGCGGGCGCTCTCAAGTGATGCGAGGACCATGGCCATGCTGAACTGGTTATCGCTGCAATCGGTCTCAGGCAGTCGTCCGGATTCCAGTGCAGCGAACATGTCTTCGAGACAGCCGTGATGACCTGTTTTGTCCATGACAGGCAGTTCCGCTTCAATCCGCTCACTTGGTTGGAAAAAGGATGGTTTGCCGTCAGCATCCAGGCTTTGCGCAGTAACCACCTCAGCATAGATGTCGTTATGACCATCCCAGATGGCGGTTCCTTTTTCACCGATTACGCGCCAGCTTGCTTCCCATGATGTGGGTACACCTTCTGCGCACCAGGACCCGCGATAGTTGAATGCGGACCCGTCAGACATCTCAAATATACATAACGCCATCGCATTGCCCTGATACCAGGAACCTGGAGGATTGAACTCATGGCAGTATACCGATACCGGGTTGGCTCCGAGAATATACCGTGCCTGATCGAACGTATGTATCGCCATATCGAGCAGCAGCGGACTATCCATCAGATCCCGGAATCCGCCGAAGTGTGGCCCGAGGAAGAAGTCAGCCCCGGCATAACCTACCTGTCCTATAGCTCCGCCGGAAATGAGGTGCTGGTAAGCACGAATCCGCGGATCGAAACGGCGATTTTGCATGACGGCTTGAATGTGTCCTGTGCTGCGAGCGGTTTGCACAATATCTGTGCAGTCGGAGAAGGACTCTGCCAGTGGTTTTTCGCCAAATACATGGCATCCTTCCTTCAGCGCTGTCATGGCAATGCCGTAATGACTCGCCGGAATCGTGACATCAAATACGATATTTGCACCAGTCGTTTGAATGGCTTCACGGATATCGGTGAACGTAGGGCAGGTGAGGCCATGTCTTGTAGCAAAAGCAAGGGCTGTCTGTTCATACAGATCGACCAGTCCCACGATTTCTGTATCTGACCTTTGCAAGGCATAATCCGCCCATGTGTTTGCCATGGCACCGCAGCCAGCGATAATTATCCGATAAGGATGAGTCATGTTCTCATCTCCTTCGCATGGATTGTGTTATACAGCTCGCATGGTTTCCTATACCGGATTGGGCACAAAATCGCCGCCGCGGCATTGTTTCAAATATCGCAATGCATGCACCTGTCCGGTCATTTCGAGTTCGTCTTTGTAGACGGGATCATGCCAGCCTTCAATATCAATCGTGCCCTGATAACCGTTCTGGCGCAGAATGGTGATAATGTCTGCCCAGTTGTTATCCCCGAAGCCGGGTGTGCGGTGCCAGACAAATTCACGTGGGCCATGCACACCGTATTCCTTGACAATATCCCAGGCAATCGTGGCATCTTTGCCATGTACGTGGAAGACTTTGTGAGCCCATTTGCGTAGTTGTGGAATAGGATCAATCAGGCTGGACATTTGATGGCAAGGCTCCCACTCCAAGCCGACATTTTCATCCGGAACAGCATCAAACATCATCTCCCAGGCCGTTGGGTTATGTGCGATGTTCCAGTCGCCTGTCTGCCAGGTTCCACCCATATCACAGTTTTCAAAAGCAATCCGTACACCCCGGTCTGCTGCCCGGCGTGCCAGTTCACCAAATACTTCCTTGAACCGGGGGATGGACTCATTAATGGGTTGATCGGTCAGACGTCCGGTGAACCCGGAGACGATATCTGCACCGAAGAGCTGTGCGTGATCAATCACCCGCTCCCAGCTTGCCAGTGTATCGGCGTTGTCTCCGGCTCCCGTTAGCGGGTTACCAAATACACTCACCGAGGAGATGACAATGCCTTGTTCGTCCACAATTTCACGGACACGTTTGGCTGTCTCTGCCAGGTCCAGATCACCAGTCGTTTGCCAGAAGGTCAGGTTAAATGATTCGAAGCCGTGTTGCATGATCTGCGGGATAACGCGGACGGCGTCCTGCCCGCCTACAAGGGTACCGATGCGTAATGATTTATTCATGGTTGTATTTCACTCCAATATTGGCTTATAGTACTTCGTGACACACTCATTATAGCCGTGGATTAACGGGATGGCTCTAAACAATCTTGTGTAATAATAGTCGGATCTTGTGAAGAGGGGGAAGAAGTCGTGCTGGATCTGAAAGCGCTTCACGAAAATACCCGAATTGATCATAAATCACATCCATTTCAGTTGTTCCAAAATCGGTGTTCAGATATGAAAGCTGAAGAATGTATTCTGTATTTGCATTGGCATGAACACTTTGAACTGATTGTTATGCGCAAGGGCAGTGCGCTGTTTCATATTGATAGCAAACCTTATGTGGTTCGAGCAGGTGAGGTCATCATCATTCCTGGAGGTACACTGCATGTCGGATATGCTCTGGATGAGGGGGATGTGCATTATGATTCCGTTGTAGTGAACCGTGCACTGTTCCATGATTTCACTCATGATCCTGTGCATGAGCAATATGTCGCGCCGTATTTGGAAGGAAGAGTGAGGTTTCCGGTCAAACCGACAGAAGAAAACACAGCCTGCACAGGCTATTATTCTTTGCTGAATGAAGCTGTGGAGGAAATGGCGTTACAGCCCCCGGCTTATCAGCTCGTGGTGAAATCCAAGCTGCATGCCTTGTTCACCCTGCTTGCGCGTACCTTTATGCCGCAGCAGCTACCGGATAAAACGGTCGGATCGTATTTTCCAAACCGCGAACGTTTCAAACAGTTGATTGCACAGATTGAAGCGGACCCCACAGGTAAGATGTCTGTTACGGAAGCGGCAAGTCATGTGGGATTGAATGCGTATCACTTCTGCAAAATGTTTAAAAAGCTGACCGGACGTACTTTTGTGGAATACGTGAACGGGTGCAGGATGAGTGAGGCAGAGCAGCTGCTGCAAGGCAGTAGTCTGACCATTACGGAGATCGCCGCCAGAGTTGGCTGCGACAACGCCAACTATTTTACCAAGTTATATAAACAATACAAGGGCATGACTCCCTCGCAGGGACGTGGAAGAAAAGAAGGTTGAGCACGACCAGTTTACCAGTAGTCTCGAATAAAATGTCCATAACGAAGGTTGTGGCAATATGTAACTCGCAGTCGCAATTGTGAGCAGAAACAGAAACAGAAGCAGAAGCAGAAGCAGAAGCAGAAGCAGAAGCAGAAGCAGAGCACACAGCAGTGATTACCGTAACCATAATCATACGCATACACACATATACAAAGAATAACCTGGATAAAGGCCTCTACAAGGCTATTATCCGGGTGGTTTTGATTCAATAATATCAAGACAATCATCTATGTGTACAACATGCTTATTTCATAAACCTGGAGAACAGACGATTGGCTTTCTTGGAGAGATCGTCTATTTTGACATTGGCATGATCGAGTTGATTGTATCCCCATTTGATCGTTTGCAGCATGCGTGGGGATATGGGCGTTCCTTTGATCCGTGGATAGATGTTGTGATAAGCCCAAACCAGATGCTCCCAGCGATTGTCATTGCCGTCCTGAATATACTCGGATACGTCAATCACTTTCCCGCGTCCGTTATGAAGAATTACATTTTTCAGATGAATGTCGCGAGGGTTCAACCCGCGGCTGCGAACGGCTTCTCGCGCTGCGTCCACATCGAGCATGACCTGCTCGGGGACGGGGATTCCTTTTTCCAAACATTCCAGCAAGGTATCCCCAGGTTCAAAACTGATCACGAGTACATTCCGGCCGCTGCCATAATAGGTAGGGAAGTATGTCAGGCCTTTGAGCTGCTCGTATACCTGTTTTTCATTTTCGAGTTTGTCCAAGGCATGATCCGAGTACATCTTGAAGGCATACTGCGGCAAGCCGTCATACGTAAATACAGCCGCATCCGTACCTGTGCCAATGCAATTCAATCCTTCTACATCGCCGATGATCTTCACGAGCTCATTCCGGTCGCTTCCGATGACTTGGATCTGTTGTAATGCTTCTTCCGCCTGGAACCAATCCGGTCGATTCATGGGTAGTGCCTCCTTTTAGGATATGCCTGTACAATTTTTTTATAAAATAAACACGTTCTACAATCGAAATAAGACTAATTAGCGTGTCTGGGGTTTGTTAGTTTCCGTAAAACCACGTGATCCACATGATAAGGTGTGTGAGATTCGTTAGCGCCGGGCCCACACTGGCCCCGGGCTGGACCCGTACTAGCTCCCGGTTCCGGATTCGCTGTCCTCTATAGAGTATATTAAGCGTTCTGCTCCGCAATTTCATCTTTTGGTGATGTTACTATATAAACGATACGGATCGAATCGGAAACGGTTGCGTCAGAAGAAAATAACGGAAGCGCGCTTGCGACAAGGTTGCCCGGGCTTTATACTGTGAGCATTAAGGGATCTCATGCAGATCCGGCATACAGAAAGGCAGATTACTTATGGCACAATACCCGCAGTGGTCTTATTCGCAGTCGCGGGCGAGTATGTTCGATGAGTGCCTGCGCAAATATTATTATCATTATTACGGTGCCCATAACGGATGGAAGACAGACTCTGCTGATGAGATGCAGGTTCGTCTGTACCGTCTGAAGCAGCTCAGCAATCTGTATCTTGTCTTCGGGGACCTCGCGCATCGGATGTGTGAGTCGGCGGTACGCAGCAGGGAAGAGGGCAAAGATAAACCGCGTGAACACTTCCTGGAACAGACGGTACGCAAGCTGCTGAATCAGGCGTATGTGGAATCCATGGACGCGGATCAGTGGCGGCTGAACCCCAAGAATCGCACGATGCTGTCCGAGATCTATTACGGGGATGATACGTTGAATGACCGGATTGCCACGATTAAGGAACGGGCTTCGGCCTGTGTCAGTAACCTGTACCAGACGCTTACGTGGGAGGACTTGTCCCGGGCAAGTACGGACATTTTGGAGATCGAGAAATGGGATACCATGATGCTGCACGATACGCGCGTGTATGTGAAGATGGACTTATTGTATCGGCGCAGTAACGGTAATATCGTCATTGTGGACTGGAAGACGGGCAAGGAAGATGACTTCTCGGATCAGCTAATGCTATACGCATCCTATGTGAGAGAACACTACCGGGTTCCCTTGGAGCAGATTGAGCTGCGAGTGGAGTACTTATTAACCGGAAAGCACCGAGAGTTTACAGCGACAGAAGAGGATATCCGGAAGGTGGAGGAGAACGTGGGTCGTTACATTGAGGAGATGCGATCCTGCGTGGAGGATGAGTATTATAACCGTCCCAAGGACGTCACCTACTTCACAGCGATGCCTTCGCACCGGTCCTGCCGGGATTGCAACTTCCGCGAAGTGTGCAGTGAGCGAGCAGTTTGAAGCGCCAAAAACCGGAGCAACCTAAAGGCCTTATACCAACCAACAAGCTATCCTATGTGAAAAAAATCAAGAAGCGCAAGCCGGGAACATCATCTGCCCGACTTGCGCTTCTATTGCGTTCCACAGGCCTGGCGACAAGGCGCCGGATGGAACGATCATATCAAGATCACTGGACAGCGGCGGTATTCTCCAGCGCCTGACCCGCAGGAACATAGGCATGCCCGAGATCCCGGGCGACCGCCTCATACGTGATGTGTCCATTCAGCACGTTAACCGCGCTGCGAATGGACGAACTGCCGCGAATCGCGGCGGCTGCACCGTGGTTCGCCAGCTGCAGCGCATAAGGCATGGTGGCGTTGGTCAGCGCCACCGTGGACGTCCGCGGCACGGCGCCTGGCATGTTCGCCACCGCGTAATGCACGACGCCATGTTTCACATAGGTCGGTTCATCGTGGGTTGTGATATGATCAATGGTCTCAACGATCCCGCCCTGATCAATCGCCACATCCACAATGACCGAACCCGGTGCCATCGTCTTAACCACTTGCTCGCTGACAAGCGTTGGTGCCTTGGCGCCCGGAATCAGCACCGCACAGATCAACAGATCTGCCGCCGCAACAGCTGTTGCGATGTTGGATGGGCTGGATACCAGCGTGTGGATCTGATTGCCGAAGATATCATCCAACTGGCGCAGACGATTCAGATTCAGATCAAGGATGGTCACATCGGCGCCAAGACCAATAGCAATTTTGGCTGCATTTGTTCCGACTGTACCGCCACCAATAATGACCACTTTCCCCCGACTGACGCCTGGTACACCGGACAACAGAATGCCTTTTCCACCTTCCGTTTTCTCCAGTAGTTGTGCTCCGATCTGGGAGGCCATGCGGCCTGCAACTTCACTCATAGGAGTTAGCAGGGGGAGGGTATTGTTAACCTCCAACGTCTCATAGGCAATAGCCGTTACCCGACTTTTAATAAGGGCTTTGGCAAGATCCGGTTCCGCTGCGAGGTGCAGGTATGTGAACAGAATCAGGCCCGGACGAAAATATCCATATTCACTGGCAAGTGGTTCTTTCACCTTGATGATCATATCGGCTTCGGTCCAGACTGACTTGGCATCAATCCGAATCTCGGCGCCCGCAGCTTGATATTCATGATCCGTGAATCCACTACCGATCCCCGCGCCTTGTTCAATCAGTACCTGGTGACCGGCTCTGATGAAATCAGCAGCCCCGGCCGGAGTCATTGCTACACGATTCTCATTGTTCTTGATTTCTTTGGGAATTCCGATTCTCATCACCATGCACCTCGTCCATTTATTGGTTGTTAGATTATACTACAAGTTTATGACTTGAATATTCGTTTTGCACCTTACTTCATGTCTAATTTTTAGGAATCGAACTCAACATATTGTCGAAAAAGACTGTTCAGGACATTTGTCCATAGATTATAATGTAAGAAAAAATAACACAAAGAGGGATCGATATTGCGAAATGACCGTGTGTTTACGATCAAAGATATCCTTGCACGTCCAGTATTTGGCCGAGCACGACTAGCGGCAGGGAAGGATGGAGTGAACCGTCAGGTTGGTTGGGTTCATGTATTGGAGATTACAAATGTATCTCCATTCGTAAGCCCTCATGATCTTATTTTATCCACTGGACTGTGGCTTCAATCGGAAGAAGGACGCGAAGAGTATCTGCTTCAGCTCATTGGCAGTGAGGCAGCGGGGCTATGTGTGGAGTTTGGTACCAGCATATACGGAATCCCGGAAGAACTGATTGAACTGGCGAACAGACACCAGTTTCCGCTGATCGTATTTGAACAACCGGTCCGTTTTGTCGAGATTACACAGGATATTCACTCTCTGCTCATTAATCATCAACACCAGTTGCTGAAAAGTCTGGAAGCATACTCCCGTCAGCTTCAGCAACGAACATTACAGAGTACGGATATGTCTGCTGTGCTGAACCTGCTGCATGAGTATGCTACCAAACCGGTGGTGTACATTTCGTCCATGGAGCCAGGCAGTTTTGTGCCCGAACTTGTTCCGGAGATGGAACAGGCCATCTATACCTGGTATGAGCATGAGGTAGAACATCTGGATTTGAATGATTCAGATACCGAATTATGGTTCCACATCGAGGAAGAGAAGGCTCTGCTGTGTCATCCGGTCGTCTGTTTTGGCCAGGTATTTTCGGCTGTAGGCATGATTGTGCATCCCGCAGCTCCAGTCGAATATCTCAAGTTGTTGCTCGACTATACAGCGAAGGCGGCGGCAGCGCTCACGCTTCGATCCCAGTTTCTTGAAGAGAAGATGGTCCGCAATCAGAATGAACTGATCCAGGATCTGATGAATGGCAACATCCATCAGGAGGAACAGGCTCAGACTCGAATGGGGCTTCGTTTGCTGGTGAAGGGACAGTACTGGTTTGCAGGAGGGGTCATCGAGATTGAGCATCGATTGAAGGGTATAGGCCGGGAGAGAATGGAAGCCAATCATCAGGATGTTCTTGTCCTGCTGCGTTCCTTGCTCAAGAAGAACAATCTGCCTAGCCTGATTATGCTGAAGAACAACCAGGTATATCTATGCTGTGCGAAGGAAGCGGTAACGGCTGCTGCACGTCATCAACTGCTGCGATTGCTGGAGGGGATTGCCCAGGACGTGAAACGGTTTGCCAGTCGTAACTTGAAACAGGTTATGATTCATGTGGGATTTGGCAAGTTACGCAACCGTTTGACCAGCCTGCCGGAGAGCCTTCAGGAGGCCTATCAGGTGATCGAAGTTTCAAGATCGGTAGATCTGATGGAACATGTTCACTTTTACGAACGTATGGGTATATATCAAATGTTAAAAGCGTTACCCCAATCCTTCCTGCAACCCTTTGTCCAGGATCACCTGGGTATGTTGATTGAACATGACCAAACGCATCACCTGCGATTGGTGGAGACGTTGGATGCGTACCTGCAGAACTTTGGTTCCAAACGGGATGCAGCTGCCCAGTTATTTATTCATCGGCAAACGTTGTACAACAGACTGGAGAAGCTGGAAGAACTGATGGGTCCAGGTTACATGGATCAAGGGAGAAGAATCTGTCTGGAGATGGCGTTACTCGCGCACGCGATGATCGAGAATGGGCAGTGGCAATCCTCTTGATGGGGTGAAAGGGATGTAAGACAGACTGTGCACCCATCTTACACTACCTTGAGCACAGTCTAGCAGTTTTTACTGATCCGCCGAGTCCGTTGTAACGAGGCGGGAAGGTGTTGCAGGGTAGGAGTGGAGCGTCGGCCCCGATATAGCTTCGTTTGACCGGAGGATGGTGCCAGTGATAAGGAAGAAGGTGCAGCCAGCCGATACGGGGGGGATGACCGGTCAGGGCGTCCTTCCGGTTCTGCGTCGTTGTCCTCCATTGAAATGCCACTTTGGTGTAGCCATTCATTAAGTCGTTTGGGATTGATTCCGAGTTGTCCGCTCAGATTACAGATATCGAGGTTTATTCTCACACAAATCCGCCTTTCCTGGAATATCGGGCTGGTAGTAGGGTATGAAAGGGAAGCATGAATTCGAGATCAGTAAATGCTCATGTAACATGTTGATTGCAGTTTGATCGGCGGAATGATCCATTATGATAAGAAATAATGCAGAGGCGTTTATGTATACCTTGTTATACGTTTCCATGTCCGCTGTTTTGAATATTTCCATTAAATTGGCTTTTAACAAGATTCTATCACTTCACATGCAATTGCGCGTCTCAATATAGTCTCAATTTTGTGAGAGAAAAAAGTATATTAAAAGTACCAGTATCTAGTACGGAGGACATATATGGGAAACAGTAGTGAGGCAAAATACGACAAATATGTTGAGGATGGCAAACGTTTCATTGGTCGAACCAAGGAACTGACGACACTGGAGCGGTGGTTCAATCATCCGGAAGCCCCATTAACCATATTTTCAATTACGGGCATGGGAGGCATTGGTAAATCTTCCTTGCTTTCAGAGATGTTATCTGTCTCTCGGGATCGAGGTGCGACGGCAATATGGATGGATGGTCGATCATGTGGGGCAACTCCTTCCGTTTTTATGGATTATTTGTCCTCTACATTAGGCTTGGAAACAATGGATAGTGAAGGATACCCGCGACCATTGAGTCTGCTGAGAGACACATCGATCGAGAAGAGATTGGTCCTGGCCGTGGATAATTATGAAGAGCTTGCTCTGTTAGAAAGCTGGTTCATGGAAGTCTTTGTATCCAAACTTCCGTTAAGAGGGATACTTGTCATTCTTGCATCACGCCCGGAACTGGCGTCCACCTGGCGGACACATCCCCGATTACATCAGAGGTTTATACAGATGAGGCTTCAACATTTCACAGTGGATGAGATTACGGAATATATCACGTTGGCAGGCTTTCTGGATCAGGGGATGGCAGGTACCATTACACGAATGACCGATGGACATCCGCTGGGGCTGGCCCTTGCTGTAGAAGCTGCGGATCAGAGGAGGAATCTTCCACAGTCCGAATGGGCTGAGCTATCACACATGATCAGTGCACGATTATTATTGGAACTGACGAATTCCCATCTACATCCCATGGTGGAGGTACTGACACTGATTGAGACAGCCAATCAGGAATTGTTATCATCTGTCCTGGACATGACTGTGACGCAAGAAGACTACCACATGCTGAGACAGATGTCGTTTATCCGTTCCAGTCCGGATGGTCTTGGACTGCATGACATGGCCAGGGTGCATCTGCTCCGGGATTTTCGACAGCGTGAGCCACATCGGTTGCAGACAATGCGTATCAAGATTGCGAAGCTGCTGAAACCGCTACATGAACACGCAGGGGCTCATGAGCGTCGTCAAATCGCCCGAAAGATGCTGCTGCTCTGTCAGGAATCCATGCTTCAATACCGCAAGTACGCAGACGTGTCTCGTGATTCCCTGTTCTCCCCTCTTGAGACGATGAGAAAAGAGGATCTGCCCGCTCTGCACAGCTTGTTACAGCAATGGTGCGAGTACAGCGTGGAACCATGGCAGGCTGTGTCCTACGGTCCCTTCCTGGATGAGTTGGCACACCGTTTTCCCGAAGGAATCGTATTAATGCGTGACAAGCTTGGGGAGACAATCGCCATGTTTATCACGGTACTTGTACATAGGGGTAGTAGTGAGCTGCTTTTGAAATATTTTCCGAATGAGATGCAGGAATGCTTCACTCTACAGGAGCTTGAGAATGACCCCGATCAGAGTGATACTCACTTTGCATTGCTGGCTGCGGCAAGAGATGATGTGCCTGGTTATACACGAGAAGAACTGGTGGGATACATGGCACTTGATCGACTATCTCTACTGGGTGATGGTGCGAGAGCGATGCTCGTTGCAACGAATCCTCACCTGAAACTATTTTTGCAAAGTATTGGATTCCAGATGCGAAGAATCCGCACTCGTGTCTGTGACAGATTCGAGGACCGGGCGGACATACTTGATTTGGATTTGCGTAGCGGGCAATTCGGAGAGTGGGTCATGTCTCTGCTTGATCCGAAATCAACAGAAGATCGTATACAGCCGGAAACAACAGAAGTGGATGGTGTTATCTGGACTGAACAGGATGTTCGCAAGATGTTGGGGGATCTTCGTTCCCCGGGAGAATTGCATGAATATGCTGACAGGGTTAGAGGAGTAAAGGATGGAATCCAGTTACAGCTGTATGTCATGGATCTGTTGGAAGGCAGAGTGCATGGCCTATCTCCACAGGATCAGATGCTGTTATACGCGGCCTACTGGACGCATGCTGGCAATCCAACTGCCGCAGCCCAGACGTGTTCCATGAGTCGGGCGACATTCTATCGCCATCTCAGAACAGCGCTGACTCGCTTGGCGCGGATTTTGTAGGGTTCTATTCGTTCATCATACCGATAATGACGACAAGAAGAGGCTGGTCATAGACCAAGCCTCTTCATGCGGTTATAGAGTGTTGCCCTGGAGATGCCAAGTTGCTTGGCGAGTGTTCGTTTGTTGCCACCTGTTGCTTTCAGATATTGAATTAGAAGTTGCGCCTCATAGGTGTCCAATTTTTGCTGGTAGGTAACACCCGAGACAAGTTCGGAATCATTCGAGGGATCTAATTCGTCCACATTTGCAATGGATCGAGGTTCTGGTTCTGCTCCCGCCGAATCCTGACGTTGCTGATTTTCGTTGTTGGCATATGAATGAATTCCGGATGTCAGTTGAACTTCGGACTGTTCATGCATGGTGAGGGAAGTGAGGGTATCAGGCAGGTATTCCTGCTTCACCTCACCATCTGTCGTCAGAATGGTCAGGCGTTCGATCACATTTCGTAATTCACGTACATTGCCTGGCCAATCATATTGGAATAGCAATTTGAATACTTCGGGTGGAACCAACTCAATATGACGGTTATACAGCAATGAGAATTCTTGAAGGAACGTTTGGGTTAATTCATATAGATCTTCCTTGCGCACACGCAGAGGAGGGATGACAAGGTTAATGACATTCAGCCGATAGTAGAGATCTTCTCGGAATTGATTGCGGGCAATCATACTCCGTAGATTCTGATTGGTTGCTGCGATAATCCGGCAGTCGGCCTGCTTCATTCGCGTTCCCCCCACAGGAAAGTAACTCTTCTCCTGCAACACCCGAAGCAGTTTCACTTGCAATTCCAATGGCATCTCACCGATCTCATCCAGAAAAAGGGTACCCCCTTCGGCAAGCTCGATCTTGCCCTTTTTGCCTTTGGGATCCGCTCCGGAGAATGCGCCTTTCTCGTAGCCGAATAATTCACTTTCGAACAAGGAAGCGGGAATTGCCCCGCAGTTAATCGCGATGAACGGTGCCGTCTGCAATTCACGAAGATCATGAATGGCTTTGGCGAATAACTCCTTGCCTGTGCCACTCTCCCCGAGAATAAGTACGGTTGCTGAGGTGGTGCTGATCTTGCGAATGGTCTCCAAACACTGGTGAATCACTGTGCTGCTGCCTTTGATGCGAGCAAAGGGATCTGTGTCAGGACGCAGTCTGGCAACGGCTTTTTCCAGATGTTGGACTTTGGATGTCATATGTAATAGTTCCTGATGTAATCGAATTTCAGTTGTTATATCCACTTCGGCAGCAACTGCACCAACAATATGTCCATCCAGTTGGACAGGACGAGCATTAATCAGGGCGAACAGGTCGGGCCGTGGCTGATGCTGTTTGCGATAGACCGTTTCGCCGGTATACAACGTCTTGAGAGACTGAAGTCGATCAGGCGGAAAAAAGTCTGCCGCAGGCTGTCCGATAATATCATTTTTGCTGATCGAAAAAACATGCTCCGCGCCAGTTGTCCAGTAGGCCACCTTGGCATCTTCATTAATTAATGTCAGAGCTGAACCCGCTGTCTCCAGTGTGGTCTCAAAATAAGCTTCTATTAGGCGATGCGCATGCATCATGGCATGCAGGACATCGGATACCACGATATATCCCAGTACAGGACCTTCATCCTGAATGAACAGATAAGAAGATGTGTCGAATAAGGAGATGGCATCTACCAGCGATGTCGATGAAGGGATACAGGGGGTGGGGGGGACTGTATCCAGAGTACCCATATCCGTGCGCAATAAAGACATTAAATCTGGAAGTAAATGTTTCATCGGTATCACCTCAGTTTGGGCATAACTTTCAGAACTGTACCTGTTACAAGGAACTCTTATGGTCGGAGTAGATGGAAATATTTGAGTGAGATAGTTATCCATAGTATAGCCTTCAAAGTGAAGTGTGTATAGATTTTTTGACATGAATCATACATAAGGCAATCGGAAATCGTGGTTAATGTTGTTTTTGTAATGCTGGGGACTACGCGGTGTTTTTCATCGTTGCCCAATCCAGGAATGATCATTATCACTGCTGCATCAAGTGATGTACTGACATTACGGAATCATTCCAGTGCATCGGCAGTTGATCTGCAGACCCTGGCAGGCGAAACACAGATCAATGCGAATGCCTCTATCCTAATGCTACAATTTAAGTGGTTAACTTTTGAATAATAAATGGGTGTGTCCAGAAAAATAGACATTTAAAATTGTGGTTCTCTTTAAAAACATTATTATCGCCTATGATTCCTGTAGATCTCATAGTTGTTTGTCCATAATTCTTTATGACTTTTCGTTATTGTCTAACTTGGTTACAGTCTCGGTTTAAATGCATCTCGATGCTCTCTCAGGAATGCATCAAGTGAGCGCGGCGCTCTGCCAAGCAAGCGTTGAACGATATCCGTCGGCTTCTCTGGTACAACGGTAGACATCGTCTGAATTTCCACCACGTGGTCTGCAAGCCAAGGAGGCATCTGTCCATGTTCGATCAGATCCGTTCGAAGCTCCTCGGGTTTGAGGTTGAGGAATCTGATCGGTCGATTGAACAGGGTGGACATTTTATCTGCAATCTGTGCATAAGTGAATGCTTCGGAACCCGTCAGCGTATAGATGCGGTCCACTGGTTTGTCTCTAGTCAGCACTTCTGTGGCAATATCTGCGATGTCTCGGCAATCAATGAAGTTGCACGGGGAATCTCCAATGCAGCCGAAGAATACATCTTGGGTTGTAATGGTTGGTGCGAGTCGGAGCAGATTTTGCATAAAAGCATAGGGGCGCAGCATTGTATATGTCATCCCGGATTTCACTAGAGCTTGCTCAATTTGTTCATGCCAGCCTGCTACAGTTACTGGTGAACGTTCGTCATATGCTGGGCTGGATATTTTGACGACATGCTCCACTCCCTCTTGTGCAGCCATCTGAATAATGGATGTCTCTAGTTCCACTTGTTTAGGGTTGTTGGATAACGCTAGAAATAGTTGACTGGTACCCGCCAAAGCTCTGCGCATGGATTCGGAATCATTTGCATCGGCAGCACAGATTTCAATCCCGGACAACGCCAAGTCCGCCATTTGTTGACGAAGCTTATCCGGCTTTCGACTTACTGCCCGAACGGGAATACCTCTTTCCATCAAACGTCTCAAAAGTGCATTTCCAATCATCCCTGTTGCTCCAATAATAGTAATCATGTTTCAATCTCTCCTTATAATGAACTTGTTTATTTGATAATGTAAGCTCGCCAGCGCCATGTCATGATCGTACAAGCTATTGCACCGGACAATGGAAAATCGAACCCAATATGATCCAACCAAGCCCATGAAGAACTCGGGTTTACGATCTGCAATACATTAGAAATCCCCCACGCCGCCACAAAGCCAAACCCTGCGCCTGCAAGTGCCAAGCAGCCCACGACAATGATTCGGGGTGCTTTCGCCACCCACCGTGTGCGGTTCTTACGGTTACGAAGCCAGAGTCCGGCCCATAGAGCCATAAGCAGAGACGCCCCTCCAATCGTTGTTAAAGCTCGTAACTGAAGGACTTTATCAGCGGTAACGATTCCCCCGATGCTTGCCATGATGGCAGGAGACAAGTAGGCCGGAATTAATTCACGCCACAGTACAAAAGGTTTTGGGGGAGGATTAGCGGCTCGGTTTGGATAAGCTTCCTCAGAATGAATGGGGTCATTAAGGTTAACCATATCACTACTCCTTTTTTTGTTTAGAGATCACTGATTTGCTTTCATCTATATATAATTAGGAGCCTAACTATATGGGGGTGAAAATGGGCTAGTTGAACTAGCCCGGTTCACCTTTCTTTGTTATGCTCCTAGGATTTTGGTTCGGAGAAGTCGTGTGACTCATCTGTAAGTGCAGTAATACCTTGTGTTACACGCCCCAGCAGGTTGAGAAACACACTCCTTTCCTCGATCGTAAGTAATCCGACCATCGCTTCCAGTCTGGTAAAATGTTCCGCAGCCATATCCGTTAGTTTCTTCGCACCTTTGGCGGTCAAAATGACTGACTTCTGACGACCATCAACAGAACTGGTCCGACGAGCAACCAGTCCGTCGCGTTCTAAAATCTCGATTAAACCAGTTACGGTAGCACGGGTTACACCCAGATTTTCCGCCAGTTGGGAGGGCAGTTCTTCTCCTTCGTGATCTTCAAGATCTGCCAACAGACGATATCGCCCTGTCGATAAACCAAATCTGGAGAAATGGATTTCCGCAGCATGCCCAAGTTTGGCTCCTGCTACCATCAGTCTGGATGCGACAAGCACGGCTTGTGCATCCACGTCTAATTGATAGCGATCAACCTGACGCTTCGTTTGTACTAACGAAGGGATGAGGTACATATCAGTTGTTGATTTGTTTTGATTGTCCATGAACATAGTATGGTACCTAACTATATAGTTGTCAACTTTTGTTTAGACCATTCGTCAAGTTGGATGCTCTCGTAAAGTGTTCGCACAGAAAAAACCATGTGCCCAGAAAGAAAGAGACAACATGGTTTTCTTTTTCATATATATTGATCCGGCCGGAAACTAACTATCGGAACATATTCTTAACGACCATCCAGAGATTAGCCGGTTTTTCGGCCAAACGGCGGGTATAGTACGGATACCACATGGTGCCATAAGGGACGTAACAGCGAATGCGATATCCTTCTTTGGCGAGACGTTCCTGTTCGCTCATGCGCAGACCATATAACATCTGGAATTCAAAGGCATCCGGCGAGATCCCCCGATCCTTGGCGTATTGTTTCGTCCAGTTAATGATGTGATCATCATGCGAGGCAACCGCAGTGTACACACCCTGATCGAGGTGATTACGAATCATTGTTTTGAATTGATGAATGACTTCAGAAGTACTCTGATAGGCGACTGATCCGGGTTCTTTGTAAGCACCTTTAACCAGCCGAAGCCGAATGCCTTCCCGAATCATATCACGTGTATCTTCTTCCGTGCGATGCAGGTAGGCCTGCAATACTGTGCCTGTATTATGCAGTCCTTCCGAGTGCAGTCTTCGCACAATATCCAGCGTTGCTTGAGTAAATGGACTATCCTCCATATCAATTCGGACAAATAGATCATGTAATTTGGCTTGTGCGGCAACGGCACGGATATTTCGATAACCCTCTTCCGGGTCAAGTGCGAGGCCCATCTGGGTTGGTTTTAGCGAGACGTTGGAGTCTACGCCTTCACGTGCAATGCCTTCTACCAGGCGTACATACTCATCCCTGTACAATGCCGCTTCGCTCAGGCGGGTGATGCCTTCACCCAGATGATCGAGCGTAGCCATAATGCCTTTGTTATTGAGTATGCGGATCTCTGCGAGAGCTTCTTCCAAGGTGTTTCCTGCAATAAACTTGCCTGCCAGCTTCTTACCATATTTAATGGACAGGTTCTCTACAGCTTTGTTGCCTGCCACGGTTAATAAGGTTTTGCGATATATTTCCGTTCCCACACTCATTTTCGTTTCCTCCTTCAGCATTGTGCATCCTTAATTCAAGCAAGAAACGTGCCAGATTTAGCGATGGTCTACTATTTTTTATGAGAATTATCTATTTAAATTGAATTCGGAAGGTTATTCTGTCATCGGAGTGACCCTTGTGAATTTTCTTTAGTTAAATTTAACGAGAAAAATATTTCAATCCCAACCGGAGTTGGCACGGATTTTGCTACATATATTTGGTGATGAGTAACATGCAAAATAATTCAGGCGAGCAGCCAGCGAATCCCACATCCTGAAGGAGGAATTATTGATGAATATCCCTTTTGTTAACGAACCATTCACACCCTTTGCAGTCCAGGCGAATCAGGAAGCATTTGAAGACGCACTTCGTCAGGTAGAAGCTGAACTTGGGCAGGAATACCCGATTATTATTGGTGGGCAAAAAATAACAAGCAGCCGCACGTTAACTTCCGTGAACCCCGCAGCCAAGAATCAAGTTGTCGGAACGATCCATCAGGCAGATCAGGAATTGGCCGAAAAGGCCATTCAGACAGCGGCGGAGACATTCCACACATGGAAACATACTGACCCGAATGAACGGGCTCGTTATCTATACAAAGCAGCTGCCATTATGCGTCGTCGCAAGCATGAGTTCTCTGCATGGATGGTCTATGAAGCTGGCAAGACTTGGCCTGAAGCCGATGCGGATACAGCGGAAGCCATTGATTTTATGGAATTCTATGCACGGGATATGCAGCGACTGAGTGAACCGCAGCCCCTCGTGCGGATTGCAGGAGAAGATAATGAACTGAGTTATATACCGCTGGGTGTGGGTGTTGTTATTCCGCCTTGGAACTTCCCACTGGCAATTATGGCAGGCATGACCTCTGCTGCACTGGTATCCGGCAACACGGTGGTATTAAAGCCGGCCAGCACAACTCCGGTGATTGCCGCGAAGTTTATGGAGCTGCTCGCAGAAGTTGGCCTGCCGGATGGCGTCGTGAACTTTTTACCAGGACCAGGCAGCGAAGTGGGCGATTATCTCGTGGATCATGCGCTCACCCGGTTTATCAGTTTCACCGGTTCCAGAGATGTAGGACTGCGAATTAATGAACGTGCAGCACGTACAGCTCCAGGTCAGAAGTGGATCAAACGAGTTATTGCAGAAATGGGCGGCAAGGATTCCATCGTAGTAGACAGCGACAGTGATCTGGAACTCGCGGCAGAGTCCATTACCGCTTCGGCATTTGGTTTCTCAGGACAGAAATGTTCGGCGTGTTCCCGCGCCATTATTCATAAGGATGTATATGATGAAGTATTGCAAAAAGTGATTGAACGGACACAGAAACTGACGATGGGCAGTCCACTTGAAGTTGGCAGTCAGGTTGGGCCCGTTATCGATGACAAGGCCTATGCGAAGATCACGGAATATATTGAAATCGGCAAGGGTGAGGGGCGTCTTGTGCACGGTGGCGGTACAGGGAACGTTGAAGGTTATTTCATTGAACCAACCATCATTGCCGATGTTGACCCGAAAGCCCGAATTGCTCAGGATGAGATTTTTGGACCTGTGCTTGCGTTCATCAAAGCCGAATCTTTCCAGGATGCTTTGGATATCGCTAATAATACGGACTATGGTCTGACCGGCGCGGTGATCTCACGTAATCGTGAACATCTGGAACAGGCAAGACGCGAATACTTTGCGGGTAATCTGTATTTCAACCGGAAATGTACCGGAGCACTGGTGGGCACACATCCATTTGGCGGATTTAACATGTCAGGCACGGATTCCAAGGCAGGTGGAAGAGACTATCTGCTGTTGTTTACCCAGGCGAAGCTGGTGTCGGAGAAATACTAGTCAGAAACCCATGATCCGACTAAAAACTTCTTACATTCATTTGAATAGTATGCTATTATCCCTGCAACGTATAAGGAGGGTAACGGATGTTAGGTGTTCAGTTGGTACAGGAACAACGTATTCGGCTGTCCATCACGCCGGAGATGAAACAATCCTTTCATTTGCTAACCATGTCTGGCCAGGATCTGACCCGTTACTTGCTGGATGCGGCGGAGGAAAATCCAGTACTTGAGCTGGAAGAACAAGCTGCGCCTCTCGCCCGGATTCCGCGGCGAATGGATCAGCGCAGGTATGATTCCTATGATCCGTTGCTTCAGGCCAAAGGTGCCGAACCTACTCTGGAACAATTGCTGATTGCGCAAATTCGAGTAATGACAATTCCAGCCGAATTGGAAAATATGGCCGTATATTTGGCAGGGTGCGTTAATGACGATGGTTATCTGACGGTTGAACTGGAAGAGGTGCAAGCAACACTTGAGCTTCCGATGAGCAAGATTGCAGCTGGACTGGAGCTTCTCCAATCGCTGGACCCTGCTGGTGTAGGGGCGCGGAATCTGCAAGAATGTCTGTTGCTCCAGATTAGACGTGATTCATCAGCTGCGCTGAATGCGGAGCGGATGGTGGAGGCCGGATTGGAAGCACTGGTTCCTTTTCACCCAGGTAGAACAGGGAGTCGATTAGGCATGACTTCACGGGAAGCTCAGACTGCCTATGACTATATTACACGTCTGGACCCCAAGCCCTGTCGATCAATCGGATGTACAGAACGGCCACATTACATTATTCCGGATGCCATTGTCGGGTTGCGTTACGGTGAGGCCCATTTTAACCTGCATGCAGCAGGTAATCCTCGTGTATCGATGAATGATGCGTGCTTCCACTGGATCAGGGAAGAGGCTCCGGACGCAATCTGGTCTACCCGCGTGGCAGAGGCGAGGGCTATCATTCGGAGTGTACACTTGCGGCGCAGGACTTTAGTGCGTGTGCTGGCGGCAGTGATGGAAGAGCAGAAGCATTTTTTGCTCAAAGGCCCATCCGCACTAAAACCACTTAATCTGGCTGTTATTGCAGAGAAGATTGGCATGCATGAATCAACGGTAAGTCGTGCGGTGAACGGTAAATACATTGAGACCCCACATGGGGTATATGAACTCAGGGCTTTTTTTGCCTCGGGAATCAGTACAACGTCAGGGGATAAAACATCAGCATCAGTGGTAAAACGCAGATTAAAAGAAATCATTCGCACGGAGCAGGCTCAGCGTCCATACTCGGATAGTCGTTTGGCTACACTGCTCGCCGAGGAAGGGATTGTCATCTCCCGCAGAACGGTTGCCAAGTACAGGGAGGAACTTCAGATTCTTCCTTCCCTTGAGCGTAAACGGTGGGCTTAATCGAATAACTGGCGTCTTATCATCTCTGAATACACAAGAACCCCCGCAAACCGGATGAACGGTCTGCGGGGGTTCTTGTTAATCATTCGTGTTTGGTTTGCTGTACCAGTTTCCTTGATTACCTACAAACGTTCCATATTACGCAGGAAGTGTTCTCCGGCAATCCCTGGTGTAGTCATCTGTTCCGGATGAAGAATCTCTTCCAGTTCTTCCGGTGTGAGCAATCCGCGTTCCAGAATAATCTCTTGCAAGGAAAGTCCAGTCTTGAGCGCTTCCTTCACGATGGAAGCTGCTACATTATAACCTAAATGCGGGTTCAACGCCGTAACCACACTGAAACTTTGGTTCATGATTAATTCACAGCGCTCACGGTTAGCTTCCATCTCTTCAACTGCATAACGCGTGAAAACATCGATGCCGTTATTCATAATTTTCAGCGATTGCAGCAAGTTAAACGCAATAACTGGTCCCATGACATTCAGCTCGAATTGACCGGCTTCACACGCCATACAGATTGTATGGTCGTTCCCCATCACCTGGAAGGATACCTGGTTAATGACTTCCGCCATAACGGGGTTAACTTTGCCCGGCATAATGGACGAACCTGGCTGACGTGGTGGCAGGCGCAATTCATTGAATCCTGCACGCGGACCCGAAGCCATCATGCGAATATCATTACAGATTTTGGAAAGGCTAACCGCACATACCTTCAGCGCTGCTGAAAGTTCCAGATAGGCATCTGTGTTCTGCGTTGCATCCACGAGATCCTCAGCTGTTTGTAGTGGAAGTCCGGTAACATCAGACAGGTGCTCTGTAACCTTGACGATGTATTCGGGTTTGGCATTAAGTCCTGTACCTACGGCAGTTGCACCCATGTTAATGGTAAGCAAGCGGCGATTGGCGAATTCAAGACGCTCAATATCCCGTCCGATTACACGGGCATAAGCTCCGAATTCTTGTCCAAGGCGAATAGGTACGGCATCCTGAAGATGGGTACGGCCAACCTTGACCACATCGTTGAATTCCAGTTCTTTTTTACGGAACGCATCCTGTAGTCTTCTCATGGTAGCGAGTAACGTCTCCGACAGTTGGTACGCCGCAATGCGCAGTGCTGTAGGTACCACGTCATTGGTAGACTGGGACATGTTCACATGATTATTTGGATTGCAATGGAAGTAGTCTCCCTTGCTTTTCGTTAACAGTTCCAGCCCGCGGTTGGCCAAAATTTCGTTCATATTCATATTCATGGAGGTGCCTGCACCACCCTGAATGGAGTCTACAATAAAATGATCCAAATGATGGCCTTTCATCATTTCTTCAGCCGCCATGACGATCACATCGCCAATCTTGCTCGGCAGCATTTTCAACTCCATGTTGGTAATCGCTGCTGCCTTCTTCACCGCAGCCAGAGCCGTGATCAGCTCCCGGTGTACCGGAACTCCGGTAATCGGGAAGTTTTCCACGGCCCGTACCGTCTGAATTCCGTAATAAGCATAAGCCGGGATTTCTTTTTCACCGATAAAATCTTTCTCCGTCCGTGTGGACATAGTAGACATCTCGTTCGCCTCCAGTGGCATCAATAAAAATAGTTCGGCTTCAGCGTTGCTGAAGCGCACTCAGTATATCATTTAAGCAAAATGGATGCCAATCTAAATCATTTGTCCTCTTGTGCCGATAATAAATAAAATTAGGGATATTAAATTGGAATATTATTCAATTTTTAAGAAAGGGAGGGGTGGCCAAGCTTGTCTTATACATTATGCGCTTTATGGTAGAGAAGTCATGCATGAACGGCAAGTATGGGAGGAATAGAACGTTTTCAGTGATGTATATCACATGATATTTGGTACTTGATTGGTAAAATAGGAAAAAAGGACTACGGGGTGTGCACATGAAATGGACTTTAGGAGCAAAGACTGTCGCAGGTCTGGTACTGATTTCGATTATTACCTACGGAACTAGCGGCTTTTTTATATTTTTTGTCAAAGACTGGATTACGTTAGATATTCCGAATTGGGTGTACATATCGATTATCCTGATCATGGGAGTATGCTGGAACGGGATTCTGGGATGGTTTGCCTCACGCTGGCTGACTCGTCCAATCGTTCACCTGTCCCGGGCTGCACAGCAGGTTTCAGCGGGTGACCTGACAACCGAAATTCCGCAGCGACGCACGCAGGATGAACTTACCGTATTATATGATGCTTTTCGCGCAATGGTTTCTAACCTTCGAAGCATTGTAAATGATATTGCAGACAGCACAAGAACGACTTCACAGAACGCACAGTCTCTGAGTGAAGCGATTACCCAGGCCGCGGAACAGATCGAGATGATGTCGGATGCGGTGGATCATATTGCGGTAGGCGTAGAAGAACAGAAGGTCACTTCCCATCAATCTCTGATCACTGCGGATGAGATGCTGAACGATTTCCAGCGTATGCATAGCCAGTCCATGGACATGACAGAGATTTCCGGTCAGATGGAACGATCGGTGGATCATACTAAACAGACTTTTTCATCGTTGATGAAAGGGATGGACGAGCTGGCCGAGTCGCACAATCGTTCCCGTGACATTATGCTGCTGCTGGAGAAGGAAGCCTCCGATATCGAGGTAATTACCCATTCTGTCAAAAACATTGCTGAGGAAACAGGGTTACTTGCCCTGAATGCTTCAATTGAGGCTGCACGAGCTGGAGAAGAGGGTTCTGGTTTTGCAGTCGTGGCGCAGCAGATCCGCAAGCTGGCAGACGAAAGTAAGGAATCGGTACATCGTATTAATGAGCTGATAAGTCGTGTGCAGCAACGGATCAGGGAGACAGCCCAACTGTCTCATGAGCAGCATGGTCTCGTGGTCAATGAATCGGAGCGGACCATCTCTGTGGATCAGACGTTGCATGAGCTGACAGGCACAGTGGAAGTATTTATGAAGGGTGCTCATGATATCGGTTCCAAGATCGCGGAACAGACCGGTCGCGTGGAGCAAACGCACGGTCATGTGAAGAAGATCCAGGGGAAAGCCGGATCGTTCTCGGATGAGGCGAGACGAATTATGGATGCCGCACATGAAGAGACAGCCATCATGGAGGAGATTTCATCCTCGGCTGAAGAACTGAGACAATTAACCGATCGGTTATTGGACAAAACCAAAGCGTTCCGGATGCAGCCTTAAGCTGTGTTCGGGATTTTTTTTTGTTTTTGGAGAACAGTTTTGGCATGAGAATTTGCTTATTCTGGTTAAAACCGAACGTTCTTTCGTGAAAACGAAAATTTGTAAAGATTATTTTATGAAAGATTAACAAATTCGCAACTTGCAAGCGATAAATGAAGATATAATAGGATTATCACAACAGATAAAGGAGCCCAGTATATTGAAAACTTGGACAGGTATCCTGCTGATGATTATTTTGGCGGTAGCTACGATTAGTACAACTTCGGCTGCCAGAACCATGAATGAATCGCAAAAACAGCTTAACATAGATGATCAATCCAGCCAGACCGCAGTGGTCGAGGCTTCCAATATAGATAAAATGCATGACACAACGAAGACAACACAGGAATCCATTCCCGTGAAAGAGGAATATGTTTCGGTAGCTCCAGAGAATAAGAACGTCAGATTATACCCTATGAAAGTTGAGGGTTCAGGTTATATATATAACGGAATGATTTTGGAAGTGGACGGCAAAACGCGAGAATTTAGGGATTGGCAGGGAGAAGGTGGGTCTTACAAACCCGAAGTGCACGAGCTGGATCTGAATGGAGACGGCCAGAAAGAGATTATTGTTCTGTACACGGAAGGTCATGGAACAGGTATTTATTTAGGACAAGCACGTATCATTAATCCGGTAACGCTGGAAGAGATGAAGATGCAATCTCTGGATGAGATTGCGAAACAACATGTGAAGTCGAAAGTTACGGTTAGATCAGACCGTGTGGATGTTGATGTCACCGTTGATGGCGTTCAAGCAGAACCTTTACGGATCGAGGAAGATACGAGTGGCGGCGTATATAACGAAGAGTTGGGATTCGGTGGAGTAACCTATTACAGTATAGAAGATGGCCAGCTTGTCGTATCAGCAGCAGGATCTTACGGTGCGGCTTTATATGCCGGTGATCTGACATTTACTTATGAGTATCAAGATGGTGAGTGGAAGGCCGTAGATTTGAAGTACAGTATGGAAGTGTATGAAGAAGAATATTATGAAACTTTTGATTAATGGTGTCATGTTGATATCGTAATACAACGGGAATTGAAAGTTCTCGAGTGTGGAGTTAAGTGAACATCTGACAAGAATATCTTCCTTACTCCGTATACGGACAGTGGGAAACAGGGCGAGGCTGAAAAAAATCGGGACATACAGCCTCGTTTTGTGCTGCCCGGAAATAGGCACTGTGCACTAAAAATGCAGGAAACAATTGACTTTATCACTTTAGTCGTTTAAATGTATAAAGGACAAATCATTTTAACATTCAGGAGGGATTTTGATGAAGAAAAAGGTTGTACTGGGTTTGATGGTAGGCACATTAACGCTTGGAATCGGAACAGGTGCACTCGCAGCAACAGGGCTGGAACAGATTAAAGCCTATCTGAACAGCAAGATTACGCTAAAAATGAATGGTGCCACGGTGACAGCCAAAGATGCAAATGGTAAAACAGTGTTGCCTATCACCTACAACGGAACGACTTATTTGCCTGTACGTGCTGTGGGATCCTTGCTTGGGACAGAGATCACTTATGACAGTGCAACTTCATCCGTCCTGATTGGTGGGAAAAATGAAACCGGGCCAGTAACCAACGATAAAGTAACACTAAGTACACTGGGAACGACGGTGTTGGGATCTACCGCATGGCATACCAAAGATCCTGCGGAGACTACTTACAAAGGCAAGGATTATAAAGATGTATATCTGCATACAGATTCCGTGAAGCAAGGAGACGACTTCCAGATCATGACGGGCAAAAAGTATTCTTCCCTGCATCTGGAACTGGCCGCTCTTCAAGGGAATCAGGAGATACAGGTAATCAACCAGGACAATACGGTTCTCAAAAAGTTGAGTATATCGCCGGGAAGCGGATTGGTTAGCCTTGACGTGGATGTATCGGGCACTGAAGCTGTGTTTGTTGAGATTGTTTCAGAAGATCCAGGTTCATCGCTATTTGTACCTCTTACAACATCGTATTTGGTTAAATAAAATAGACGTAATAAAAAACGATTATCAACAATGGTGTTGCTGGATCAAGTCCATAACACACATGGTGATAATCGTTTTTAATGTTTAACGAATGACGGTATCCAGCGGTTTGAGATTGGCTTCAATCTCGGCGCGGCGACCTTCAAGGAATGGAGGCAAAGCAAGCGATTCACCCAGATGCTCCAATTCTTCGTCTGTATCAAATCCCGGACCATCGGTTGCAAGTTCGAACAGAATACCGTTTGCTTCACGGAAATACAGGGAGCGGAAGTAGAAGCGATCTACAAACCCGGAGTTAGGGAATTGGAAGTTACGAACCCGTTCCACCCATTGTTTCAGTTCTTCCTCATTATCCACACGGAACGCAACATGGTGTACGCTGCCACGTCCAGGACGCTCTTGGGCAAGGTCATTCCGTTCCTCAACATGCACCTCGGAGCCGCTGCCACCTTCACCGGATTCAAAAACGAGTACATCAGGTTGACCTGGAGTAAAGGCAGGGTAACTTCCTTTAGCTCTGAAACCGAGCAGTTCGGTAAGAACCGGAGCGGTAAGGGAAGCATCTTTTACCGTAAGATGGATAGGGCCAAGGCCTACAACGCCATACTCGGCAGGCACAGGGCTCTGATCCCAGGGTTTACCACCAGCGACACCTGTATTATTTTCATCCGAGACCAGAATCAGACGTTGTCCTTCAAAGTCTGTGAACGAGAGTGTGGCACGACCACCCCGTTCAACAATCTCTCCATGTGGGACTTCGAATTCGTCAAAACGCTGCTGCCAGTAAGTAAGTGCCGCATCACTTGGAACGCGCAGTGACGTGCCAGATATGCTGTTCACACCTTCACGAGTCTGTCCGGCCATCGGAATCTCGAAGAAGGTAAGTTCGGTACCCGGATTGCCTTTCTCATCGCCATAGAAGAGATGGTAGACGGACACATCGTCCTGATTGACCGTTTTTTTAATGAGGCGCAAACCCATGATGTTGGTGTAGAAACGATAGTTCTGATCGGCATGTGCTGTTAGAGCTGATACGTGGTGAAGTCCTTTGATTTGCATAATAAATTCCTCCTAGATGAAATGGGATAGTGTAAAAGTTCAGTTGAACATTTTTTGAGTTTATTTAAATTTATTCTTTATTAAGAAAGTTACTAACTTTTCGTTTGTTTTGGTTCTGGATTTATCTTAACATAAAGATATTTAAATTACAATGCTTATTTAGAATTCCAACTGGACAGCATTTTCATTCAATGGCAAAATGAAAAAGTTAACATTAAAGAGAGATAATGTTGGTGAGATAATCGAAAAGGAGAGAAGAGATGCGTGGCGTATCCACCATGGCTGGACCCTTATGACGCAGAGCCGTTTATCCTGTTCTCCCGTTCACATATCGTTTCAATTAGCGTAATTACAGCATGTATTGTACTAATGTTTTTGCTTCGACACCATCTTCGATCATGGTCAGAGAGGGCACGCCGCATACTGCGAATCGCTCTGGCCTGTGTCATGTTTGCCTGCGAAATCGTGCTGCAACTCTGGTATGTGTATGGAGGGATTTGGAGCCTGCAGACGTCACTGCCGCTCGAACTATGCAGTCTGTCTCTGCTATTATCGGCGTTGTTACTACTGACACGCAGTCGACTGTTACATTCTGCACTGCTGTTTGCAGGTATTGCTGGAGCCCTTATGGCGATCCTGACGCCTAATCTGGGTTATGGTTATGCTCATTTTCGATTCATTCAATTTTTCGTTGCTCATGCCTGTATCATTATGGCCTTACTATACATGACCTGGGTGGAACAGCTGCGACCTAGCTGGAGATCTGTAGCAGGTTCGATGATATTTGTGAATGTGGCAGCATTAATCGTATACGTTGTAGATATTATGCTTGACACGAATTATATGTTTTTGAGACACAAGCCGAGTACACCCTCGGTGCTTGATATGTTAGGTCCGTATCCCATGTACATCCTTGGGGAAGAGATACTTGCGCTAGTTTTGTTCTCGCTGATGTACATTTTGCTCTTTGCCATTCCAGATCGGTTGAAGCATCGTGTGAAAAAAGGTAAAAGCTCCGCGGTATAGGGATAATTCTTGTAGTTGCGCCTGCGCCGCATTATAAACTCTATATAAATAGAACATCCCGCAGTAATCTGAATGGAACGAATCAGATCGCTTGCGGGATGTTTGGGCGTTGTCCCTGAAAAAGGCCAACTTATATTTATATTTATCCACGGAGCAGAGATTCCGCACCATCCACATAGATTCGTGTACCTGTAACATGAGAGGCTTCATCGGAAGCGAGGAACAGAACGAGGTTCGCCACTTGCTTCGACGTTCCAGGTTCGCCCTTGAGCGGATGTTCATGTCCTTCGGGGAATTCAACAGGAATCTGCACTTCTTTCAGATCATCCGACGGGTAGGTGTTATCATCAATGTTGGTATCGATGGCTCCTGGGCAGACAGCGTTAACACGGATCTTATAACGAGCCAGCTCCAGTGCGGCCATCTTCGTAAACGCAGTTTGTCCTGCTTTGCTGGAAGCGTATGCAGAGAAACCGATCCCTGAGAAGACCCGGTTACCGTTGATGGAACTGGTGATAATGATGCTGCCGCCATGTTCTTTCAGATGGGGGATGGCATATTTGACGGTTGCGAAGGTTCCGCGCATATTGATCTCCATCGTTTGGTCCCAGTCCTCGATGTCCATGGTTTCGATCGGGGCCATCGTTCCGTTGATGCCAGCATTTGCAAATATGATATCCAGTTTACCCGCTTCAGCCGCAGCCTGATTGATCGCCTTCTGCACATTATCCGGTTTGGAGATATCACATTCGATCACATACGCTTCTCCGCCAGCTTTTTCAATCGTCTGCTTGGTTTCCTCCGCATTTTCGGGTGTGCGATCCAGCATGTACACTTTGGCTCCATGCTCGGCGAAACGAATAGCGGTAGCCTGACCAATACCCGATCCACCTCCGGTTACAATTGCGACTTTGCCTTCCAAACGCTGTTCTGTCATCTCTGATCCCTCCGTATGGTATAGATTGTCGTTGTACGCTCTACTTTTACATACCCGGCTCAAGACTGATGAATCATATGTGTATATATCAAAAAGAACAGGACCGCAACGCGGCCCTGTTCTGGAACAGATCAACTTCATCATCTGTCTGCTGTTAACTTATTTTGGCATGTGAATGGTGGGAAACTCATTCAAGTCATGTCCGATGCTTACTTATGTTTCTTCCAGTCCATAGCGCTGTTATTAAGCAAATATTCGAAGTCGTTATCCCGGCGCTTCTGCTCCGCTTGGCGAGCTTCTTCTGCTTGCTGACGTTCCTGCTCTTTAACTGCTGCCTCGGCAGCCTTGGCTTCATCCGCCTGAGCTTTCAGCTTCTCCAGCACATCACTGCTAAGCAGATCCTTCAGTGTTGTGGGTTTATCCTGTGCTACTGCTGCTTTGGGAGCAGGAGTGCGTTTTTTGGATTTTGCCATAGGAAAATCTCCTTTCCAAACATGAATCAGGTTCCATTTATCATACAGTAGTCATAGTATATCAGGTTCACGTAATGCATTCCATGAATCTGCGGAACAAAAGCAGGAAAACGAGTGTTGCGTGACGAATGAAATCGGGTATAAAATCATATACTATTACCGATACTGCGACTATTCCCTGGAGAAAGGAGTCGTTGTTCGTGGAAGTAAACCGTGGTTTACTGAAAGGGCTTGCATGGGGCGTTGCCTTCAGCTGCCCGTTATGGATTGCGATTATCGGCTGGTTACGTTTGATGGGATGGATGTATTGAGGATGATGCCGGAAGAGGTCATTTTTTATAAAGTCATATATGTAACCGTTATCATTAAAATCAATAAATAAAGCTCTGCCTTGCGACATTCGCACAGGACAGAGCTTTTGTTTGTTTAGAGCTCATTACAAGTCATACCCAAGTATTATCATCCGTTTGGCATGGATATTAATTAAGGCATTTTTACCGGTTCTGGATACTCCAGACCGTGGGTGTCTACCGTAACTTTTTTCATAACTTGATCGGTAACCGGTTTGTCACCTTGACCTATTTCCTGAGCAGCAATACTATCAACAACTTCCATACCTTCGGTTACTTTACCGAAGGAAGCATAGGCATTATCCAAATGATCCGCGTCAGCTAACATGATGAAGAACTGAGAACCAGCCGAATCCAAATTATCTCCGCGTGCCATGGAAATGACTCCGCGGGTATGATTCAGGTGGTTTTTGTGACCGTTGGATGTAAATTCACCCTTAATGGCATACCCTGGGCCACCTCGACCATTACCTTCTGGATCTCCGCCCTGAATCATGAAACCTGGAATAACACGGTGAAAGATTGTGCCATCATAGAAACCCTGATTCGCTAGTGAAATAAAATTGTTCACCGTATTGGGTGCAATTTCGGGATATAGCTCAATGACGATCTTCTGTCCATCTGCCATTTCAATAGTAGCTACTGGATTTGGACCCGTTGGTTCAACTGGAGCTGGTGTTTCTGTAGCGCCACTCGAAGGGCGTCCACAACCACTAATGACGATAAGCAGCATCGCGAGTACCAGCGAAACTACTGTATTTTTTTTCCACGTTAAAGACATGAAAACGTTCCTCCTTGCATCTCTGCATCATATATTTTCTCCAAATTCTATTTGGATATTTACCCAACTATCATACCGTTTTTGTGGACAGGATGGCAATGTAATACATGTGTTTGTGGTGAACAAGGGATGGCCTTCATGGAATGATGGGTGTAAAATAAGGAAAATGCTTCCGCATCGGGGACGTACGGGTCTGTTCCGTCCGCTCCAATACACGGCAGTCCCGGCGTCAGTAACGGAAAGGGCGTGTGGGTATATGAACTTCTCGTGGAAGCGCAATCTGGTCATATTGTGGATTGGTGTATTTTTTTGCAGCACCGCGTATTCGATCTCGATTCCATTCCTGCCCCTGTTTCTAAGTGCTGACTTGGGGGTTCGTGATCACCTGGAGTTATGGTCAGGATTGGCCTTCGGTATTACGTTTCTGGCGAGTGCGCTCGTGTCTCCTTTCTGGGGATCACTGGCTGACAAATACGGGCGTAAGCCCATGCTCATCCGGTCGGGATATAGTCTTGCCGTCTTGTATTTAATTAATTACTTCGTGCAGGACCCCTATTCACTGATTGTTGTTCGATTGTTCCAGGGTCTGCTTGCAGGGTTTGTTCCAGCAGCGATTGCCCTGGTTGGCACGAATACACCGGAAGAGAAGACAGGGTATGCACTGGGCATTATGTCTACAGCGGGAGCAACAGGTGGTATTATCGGACCGTTAATCGGTGGCGTAGTGAGTCATTATTATGGTAACCGGAATGCATTTTTGTTTTCGGCCATTGTAGTGCTGGTCTCTGCGATCATCGCAACCTTCTGGGTAAAAGAGGAGAACTTCAACCGGAACAAAGCTCGTTCCCACGTCATGGATGACATTCGTGAAGCGAGAGCGAATCGGCTGTTTATGACAGTGCTTGGCATGATGGGCATATGTACATTCTCTGTCATGATTCTGGAGCCATTATTGACGGTCTATGTGATGGAGATGGGTGTGCAACCTGATCGTGCCTCACTTAGCTCGGGTATTATTTTCTCCGCGGTAGGTGTAGCAACAGTCATCATGGCACCGCGCTGGGGCAAGATTGGTTCAAGGATTGGATACGGTAAAGTGCTGATCATTGGACTGGTTGGCGGAGCTATAGGTAACCTTCTGCAGTTCTTCACAACAGGGTATATCGGATTCGGTATATTGCGGTTTGTGTACGGTTTATTCTTTGCAGCTGTATATCCAGCGATTAACGCCATGATTGTGCAGGCTACCGCATCGGGTTTCAGGGGAAGAGCATTTAGCTTGAATCAGTCCGCTGCCCAAATTGGGACGATGGCGGGGCCGATCATTGGTGGTGTTCTCGGTGGCTGGCTGCCGATTCGCTGGATTTTTATCATTAACGGAATTGCATTGTTAATCACTGCAATTGTAGCGAAGTGGTCTGGATTGGATCACAAGCTGCCTGGAACAGGTAAGGTTGCTGCAAAGCGGTGACGCTGAATTGCGTACAGAAAGTGGACTGAAAGGTAACAAAAAAGATGACGCTGTGAAATTACAGACGTCATCTTTTTTAAGTCTACTACGGATCTATATAAGTTAGTCATCCGAAGAGGGCTTACGAGAAGCCTTCTCTTTGGGAATAGCATGCTCGACCGCATCACGTTGATCCTCATCCTCAAGTGCTTCGGGGAAGGAGTCCTCAGTGAACAGTCCGAAGTCCGGGTCAATATCCCGTTCGGTCACGAGATTATCCGGTTCATGCACCTGCTTTTGGCGATCTTCCTTCATCGTGTATGCACCTCCTCATTCAGGATGTCATAACAGCTGTTAATGGCGTGGTGGAATGTCGTTCTCGGGTTTGGCGTCCGCACCAGCACCATTAAGCAGATCGGTACCATGCAATGCATCCGGATCGGGTGCAGCAGGATCAACCGGACTGTTCGGTTGCAGAAGATCTGCATCCGGTACAGATTCCAGCGGTGTCTCAGCCAAACGTGAATCCAATTCCGGCTCGTCCACAGCGGCTACAGCTACGGGTGCCAGATCCGAATCTTCCGTTACAATCCGTCTGCCGGAAACTTCATCAAAGCTATCCATATCGCCTTCCGGGACTTCCGTCTCTGGGGGAATATCGCGGGACCTCTGATAACGGTCATAATAGCGGTCGCTCTCTTCGTTACTAATTGGTTTGTCAGACATGAGTAACACTTCCTTTCATTGTCGGTTGTCCAAAGCTTCTTACCCCGTAGTTACCCAAAGCGCTAGTATTGTAATCTTGCACAGGTTATTATCTCCGGGTGTTCACTACGATATGAATGCCTTAGAATTTGGGGAATACATATTTAACCAAGAAGTATAAGAATCCGAAAAAGATAATGACATATGCGGCATATTTAATAAATGTGGAAGCGACCATACTTGAATCCGACTTATGCTGAACATCCTTATGTTCCACCTCAACCGTACGATGTGGCTCATTCATTGTAATCATCTCCTTAGCGTGTTTGTTTGCTTTGAGAAACCATTACACCCGGAGCAAAGGATTGAATCGCAGCCATCGTTTTTACAGCTTTTCCTGTTTTGCCTATGTTATGATGAAGCTTGAATATGTAAGGGAGGAATTTCATGTGGACTGGTTCACACTGGGCAATATGATCACACGCATTCGTATCGGGCAAAAGGCGTCCACACCCGGGTTCTCCCGTACCGTCATCCGTCGTCCGGATGGTTTGTTTTGGGTAGGCGGTATATGGTCCGGGCAAGTTGTACAGTTACGGGATTTCCTTTTTTCCGACATATGGACCATCTATGATGATGAGGAGACAGAGCAGTGGCTTGAATTTCGGAGTCAAGTTGAACAGAAAGAACGAGAAATGATCGTGAACCAGTTCGAAGACTTGCGTGAATAATCGAATAACTTTAACAATAAAATGGAAATAAGACTATAAATCGACTTAAATGTGAAATTTCATTTTATCTCAAGAAGGTGACGTGACAAACGGTGGCGAATGATAAATGAGAGAATCTAAGATAGGGAAAATTAGAACTTTGAGGTGCTGTGAATGAAAAATGTGCCCAAAGCTATCGTCATCTTATGGATGAGTGTATTGATTATTCTAGGCATGCCACATGGGATAGTCTTTGCAACTACAGGAGTGGTTCAGCAACCTGTATCCATTACAGGATGGGAAGTAAAATGGGGGAACGTCGACGATCAAGGGTTCATCAGTGAGGTTAAGGGAGCAGACGAGATATGGGAAAAGCAGGGCAGCGATAAGTTAGAGTATAGCAATACGGATCGCTCGAATTCTTTATGGACTCGCCTGACCATTCCTGAGTTGAGTGAGGAAAGTTCAGCCATTCGATTTGAGAACATTAAAGGCAATCATATTGTAGTTTATCTGGAAGACCGCAAGGTCTACGAGAACTACCATTACAATTATGATAATAATGCTGTGCTGCTGCCCTTATCCAGCGGAAATTCAGGTGACACGCTCTATGTATGGTCGCAAAATGAGAAAGGCCGTCTGGGGATACAAGGTACTGTTCAGGTTGGACCTTATGCCGCTTTACAGGAGAAATATATTCATAACGGACTTATTGATGTAATTTTGGGCGCGACCTTTGTCTTCACAGCGATTACGATGCTGAGTTGTACGTTCTTCCTTGGCAAATTCCATAAGGGATTATGGATCTCGCTATGCATCGTGATGGGTTCCATCGGCACGATGATCATCACGTACTCGCAATTTTTGTATACGTTCTATCAGGTATATGGTGACCTGTATTCCGTAGTATTTGATCTGGCGATGCTGCTGGGTATGCCAGCGCTATGTTATTTTTTTGAACAGATTATCGGGCCAGGACTGCATGGAATCTTCACCAAACTGCGAAAAATACTATTCATATATTCAGTTATCGCTGTGTTCTCTTTATTTATCTATGTTACTTCAGGTGGGCAATGGGAGATCCTATACAATCTACTCGTACAGCGTGTGGTTGGTATTGTGCTGGTCATTCTGCTAACAATCCTGTTGGTTGGTACCATCGCCAAAGCGCTGCAACGAAATCGGGAAGCTATGCTGCTTGCGACGGGATTCGGTACATTTGCCTTGATCAGTGTGGCTGAACTGTTGTGGTATTATCAGCGGAGTGGGACGTATCATCTGTTATGGTGGAAATGGTCCATGGTTGCATTTGTGATCTCGTTGATTGCCATTCTCGGAAGTCGTTTTGCCGAAAAACATACTAAAGTTCTAGAGTATTCCAAGGAACTGGAGCTGTTTAACAATGAGTTGCAGCGATCCGAAAAGATGGAGATTATTAGCGAACTGGCTGCTTCCGTTGCCCATGAAGTACGTAATCCGCTTCAGGTGACAAGAGGCTTCCTGCAACTTATGACGGAACAGGAAGACAACAAAAACAAGGGGTATGTGCGAATTGCACTGGAAGAACTTGATCGGGCTTCGGGCATCATAACGGATTTTCTTACCTTTGCCAAACCTGAGTTTGACCATATTATCTCGCTCAATATCTCGGATGAGTTCAATCATATTGAAGGCATTCTTGTACCGATGGCTAATCTGGAAGGTGGTAGAATCACCACTGACATTCCGCCAGATCTATATATTCGGGGCAATTCCTCGAAGTTCAAGCAGGCTTTTATCAATATTATCAAGAACAGTATTGAAGCTCTGCAGGGACAAGGCCAGATTGATATCTGGGCGTACAAGCAGGATGGAATGATTAAGGTGCATGTCAGGGATAACGGAGAAGGAATGGACGAGGAAGCACTCTCCCGATTGGGCGAGCCTTATTTCTCCAATAAAATCAAAGGCACAGGCCTGGGCATGATGGTGACATTCCGAATTGTTGAAGCGATGCAAGGACAGATCAGCTTTACAAGCACCAAAGGGGTAGGAACAGAAGCGGTTGTATCTTTTGCCGAGTTCGTCGATTGACGAACTCACAGAAGGATACAGCGGCTTTTTTGTTCCTACCCCTGATTTCTTACATTACCAATAACTCACCCGGTTTAACTTCTCCACGGTCCGCAATTCACATCATAATTTACTTTGGAAGGATTGGGAGGTATGACAAGCACATAGTCATTCTGCTGCTCCTCAACAGTACGTACCTGAATGTGCTCCGGAATTACGATGCCAAACGCTTCACGAAGCGCCTGCTTCGGATTGGAGTGCAATTGTTGTCTGAAGTGCTCGTCAGTCCAAGCCTTTTCAATAATATCCTCATGCAACGTTTTCTCTGATACCATCATCGTCAACATTCCCTTCATATTTAAAATTAAACTGAATCAGCTTAGTCCTTATGTTTATAATCCCAACTGTTGCTCGCTAATCCAGTGATGAAACCCGCCTTGGAGAAGCTGTTTCTTCCGTTGTGTAATGTCCTGAACAGTTTGTACTAAAGTGCTGCATAAATAAGAATTAAACGCCTCAAGATGCGATATTCCTAAGTTAGACGATGTTAGTATACGATTATAGTGATAAGCAATGTCTACGTAAGAGTTCATGAGTTGTGTATTGTATACATTGTCATGTATACGTTCGCTTAGAGGATGAACTGGATAGTTGTGATTCAGTGCTGCGGATATGTGGGAGAGGTAGCTGTTGTAGTTTCCATGCACAGCATCTTGTTGCGTGTCTGTGAAGTCATCGGTCATCTGGAGAGTCATGAGTGTGATGTTGATGGCAGAACACACCGGGATGATCCGGTCGGACTGATTCTGAAGAAGGAGTGCACCAGTAGCTCCAATGAGGAGAGGGGCAGCCTTTTGCGCAATCAACAAGGGATTCTGCTGGAAATAATCAATGGAATGCTCACCCGTAACACTCAAGGCCCAATCCACTACATATTGTCTGAAATAGACCCAGAACGTGGAGGAAGGATTAAATAATACCGAGTAAGATTGAAGTGCATCCATGTAATATAGATTACCCAGGGATAACTTCAATGTGGCATTCTCCGGTTGTTCATCCATCACGTCGTCCTGATTCAGAAAATATAACATGTGAATGAGACAGGCTGTACTTAATTGGTGTGCTTTCTCTGGGGGTAGTTTATCTGAGTGTCGCATCCAAAGTGGAATGATGTACCCGATGTAGCTGTGTCCCGAATCTCGTAACAGCGGATTAACCGAACGTAGCTGCTCTAATGCATGTCCTGACAAGGGTTCGGGATATTCCCGTACGCGTTGTTCCGCTGAAGCAAACACGACCTCCAGATCAGATCTAAACGGATCTAACCAATCTTTCCGCATTATTACATCTCGTCCTTCCTGCGATAAGATGACTAAGGACTGTTCGACTAGATCATGAAGTTACATATAGTATAGCGGAAATAAACTGAAAAAAATAGGATTTTTTGTGATCAATTGTGAGAAAAATGATGACTTTTTGTATTTTATGGCATAAAAAAGTGGATTTTAGGTTCAAACTAGGAAGGCACAGGATTTCGACATCGGAAAGGCGGCAGAAAAATGAATTTGAAATGGAAAACATGGATGGCAGCCGGATTGGCAGCCGTAGTCATAACAGCAGCAACAGGGCATGTAGCATTCGCTGATTCAACGGTTCGGGCTGAGGAACATGAAGATGCGTCAAAAGCTTCTTCCTCCGGCAAACCAGCGAAGCCATGCATGCAGGCAGGACATGGTCTGTTTATGATTGGTGAGACAGCAGACTTGCTTGGGATTGGACTTCGGGATCTGAAAGAACAGATGGAACTTGGCAAGACGTTGTCCCAGATTGCGAAAGAGCGTAAGGGACTTAGTGAGGAGCAGTTATTGCAGAAGTTGAAGCCTACACTGGCACAGCGTCTGGATCAAGCCGTAGAAGAAGGTTGTCTCACCAAGGAACAAGCTGCAGCCACGAAGGCGGACATGGATACCAAGTTGAAAAAGGTCATCAATACCCCGCTGCGTGATTTGCGGCGTGAATTTGCCCACCATGGCAAACGTTCCATGGTAGATAAGGGCGAAATTGCCCGGTTTATTGGAGTCACGCCTGCTCAACTGCACGAGCAGCTTCAGGGAGGGAAGTCCCTGGCTGAGATTGCTCAGGCAAAAGGCATTAGTGAAACGCAGCTGGTGGACAAGCTGAAGGAACAATTAACGGGTGATCTGAAGAAATTTGTGAATCAGAAGGGCAACGTGCATCCAGCCCCGGGTCCCCAGGAACCTGTTCCTGGACGATCAACTTCGAGCGAAGTGAAATAAAGAAGAGCGTCTCCTTGAGGGGACGCTCTTCTTTATTTTTAAAACGGCTCACTCGTTCCCGGACTGCGAGTTGGGCCGGGTGACGGAGTTCGCTCAGGTGAATTTCTTTTGTCCACAGCAGCTGATGAATTAGGTATAGAACGTGGTTTACACATTAACCCTACGGTGAAACGTGAGCCAGGAAGCTTGGATAGCGCCCAACTGATTGCAAGAGCAATACCAACGGTTACAAGGAACGATAGCAACGTTACAGGCAGATGCCATCCACTGAGTTGTAGCGGTCTGGTTACATAAGCGATCGCGTAGATCACCAGTGCATGAACCAGATATCCACCAAATGAATAGCGGCCAATCCAGGATAACAGGCGCTGAAACCGTGTATCTTTGCCCTGCATCACTACAAGGAAACCATACATCATAAACATCTGAGCCATAATGATCAGGAATGTGGTTGGTTTCAGATAGGTCGAGATATTCAGATTAACAACATCCCCGGACCCACGCAGCACATCGTATCCAAGCCATATATACATCCCTATGAACAGACAGATCGTCCATGGCAGCACCTTGGTGGTCCAACTCCTCCAGCTATTCACTGACCAGGCACACACGGCACCCAGTAAAAAGTAGAACCAGTACATCACCCATGAATAGGAGCGATATTGCAGCAACGTTGACCAAGGCTCAGACATGGATTCTGTCCAGCCCCCCATATTATAGTAGGACCATTGCATAAGCAGGGCATATAGTGCTGCTGCAAAGAGAATTAGCCCCATAATGACTTGCATGGGCGTGAAACGTGAGGTGTTCTGGATACGTCTCTGAATGGCTTTTGCTCCTGTCCAGAACAGGGGGAACAGAATATAGAACTGAAACACCATAATGACAAACCAGAGATGATATCCCGTCTGTGGTATAAATAGTTCACGAACAAGACTGCGCAAATCGGGTATGCCTCCACGCCAGAACGCGGGAGTGAAGATACGGACAGCAAGCCAGTAGATCAGTGTCCATACGACAAACGGCATATAGATATCGCCAAATCGCTTTCGAATGAAGCGAGGATATTCCGGTTTGGTGTTACGGTGATGGTAAAACAACAGTACACCCGATAAAAATACAAACGTTGGCGTACCAAATCGGGTCAGATGATAAATCATAGTCAGCATAATGGAATCCGGTTGTTCAATATCAGCACGATAGATATACTCAGCGATACTATGCTGCATGACGATTGCCAGAAAGGCAATGCCCCGCAGTTCGGTCCATTCCGCTATTCGCGGTTTTTTCACATTATAATCCTCCCTCCAGAAACCGGAGTTCATCCTATAAGGGTAGCTGTTAAACATTAAGACTGCATTAAATGGAAAAAATAGGTACTAAAAAAGACGGCTGTGGCCGTCTTTTCTGTCGATATATCACTCAGGCAGATCTTGTTCAATCAATGCTCCAGTTTTTTGATTGTTTTTAGTTCAGGTCCTCTGATGATGGAGTCTCCGAGGACGCGGCATCTTCTTCAAACAGTTTCTGAATGTAGGACTGGAGTTTCGTTACATCGACACCCAGCACCTGTGCTGAGCCCACGAGTTCATTGGTGAGCAGCTTATTTGGAGGAATCTGCTGCTGATCGATATCGTTCACATGGATATCGAAGCCAAGTGATGCGAGTTTTAACATCTGGGTTGGACTAAGGTCCGTCTTAATATAGGGAGCGATCGCTTCCAGGATATCCGGGATTTTGAAAAGTGACGTGGTGCTCTGCATTTTCTTGGCCAGCTCGGTCATGAAGATCCGCTGCCGTTCGGTGCGCGTAAAATCCGAGGTGGCATCATGCCGGAACCGAACATATTGCAGGGCGGTCTTGCCGTCCATATGCTGCAATCCTTTTTTCAAGTCAATGTCGTACATATGTTTATCTGCTTTACTGGTGTAATACATGTCTTTCTCCACATCGATCTCAATACCGCCTACCGCATCAACAAGTGCCATGAAACCTGTAAAGTCTGTGTAGACATAATGCTGGATGGGAATACCGAGCAGATCACTTACGGTTTGTTTGGTCAACTCCGCACCCCCGTAGGAAAAGGCTGCATTAAGTCTGCTTTTGCCATGCCCGGGAATTGCGACATAGGTATCTCGCAGTACGGAGAATAGATGGGCTTTCTTGGTGACCGGATCAATGGAAGCGACCATGACCGAGTCCGAGCGTCCTGCATCGTCGCCTCTTGAGTCTCCACCAAGGAGCAGAATGTTCACCCGTTCCTGGCCCTCCCATCTGGGAATCGTTGTCGTTGGTGTGTCTGAATCGCTGTCTGTGCCGGAAGAGGACGAGTTGGATGAAGTCCCGGAAGCCGTGGAGATGCTATTGGCAAAATGAACAATCGAATATCCGTAATATACAACGACACCTGTAATCGCAAGTGCCAGGGTCAGGGCTGTACCCCATAACCATTTTTTAAGCATAATCTTCACCTTTCTATGATTGAACTGATATGTAACCCAAACTAGTTTAACAAAAAGAAAGCAAAAAGTCCTCTTTGATTTCGTAACATCGGTCAATGTGAGGAATGTTTGACAAATAGTTAGTGTATATTTATTATGTAAAAACTAATCTTGTTTTGTGTAATGGGGGTATTAAAAGCTAGTTATGAATCAATCACTATTTAATTGGATTAATCAGTATGCAGACCAAATACCGTTTCTGGACTGGTTTATGATCACATCATCCGAGTATGCGGTTTGGGTCATGATCGCACTGCTTGTTATCGTATGGTTTCTCGGCGAACCATCGAAACAGCGAATTGTTTTCTATGCCTGTGTGGCATCCATTGTAGCGCTAGTTCTGGCCAAATGGGGGATATCACCAGCGGTCGGTCATCCAAGACCTTTTGTAGAAGGGACTGTGCATCAGCTGGTTGCCCATGTACCTGATCCTTCTTTTCCAAGTAAACATGCTTCCTTTGTATTTGCTCTAGCGGCTGCTTCATTCTTTATTGGACGTCGCTTCGGGTTATGGATGTTGTTACTCGCTGTGTTGACAGGGGTGTCGCGGGTATATGTTGGTGTGCATTATCCAGGAGATATTCTGGGAGGATTCATCCTCGGAAGTCTGCTTAGTGTGGTTCTGATTACAACACGCAATTATACCAAGTCGATTCCAGACTTCTTCATTAACATACACCGACGTGTTTTCCGATAGCATCTGAATGTGATGTCTAGTGAAGTAGTGATAGTTTCGTTTAATGAAAGAAGTCTCTTATCTCTGGTTCTGCCAAAGATGGGAGGCTTCTTTTGCGTTATATACGAAGTTACATGAAATTTCTAGAAATTGAATTCTAACATCTACAATTCATGACGATAGGTGACGATATACTATAAATATGTATTATTTGAGGAGTGGGACACATGGAAGACACGCGGGGAAACAGGTTGGGGAAATTGAAGTTAACGATTCGAGGCAAGTTACTGACTGGTTTTCTCATAGTCGTAGCTTTGTTGATTATTGTAAGTGGCTATGCGTTAGTACAGACCCAAGATATGGCCAATAAAGCGGGCGCTGTGGATCAGACCTGGATGCCGAGTGTAAGTCTGCTGGGTCAGATGAATGGTGATATTTCTGATGTAGAGCGCTTGGCACTGGCCATCATCGTTGAACAGAACAAAGATGAAACAGCCAAGTTAAATGAAGCGTTACAGCTGCTGCTTACGAAGATTGAAGATGAACGTAAACAGTTGCTAACGTTCATTGAGAGCAATGATGAAGCGATGAAGCTCTACAATGATTTTAGTACGAATTATGATGCTTATGTGGCGAAAATGCCAGCATTTATCGAATTTGGTTTGAACAACAATTATGATGAGTCCAGTCGTTTACACACGGAGGCTTATCCAATGTGGTACACGGCAAACGATTCGATCGCCAAGTTAATTACCCTGGGTAATGAAGGATCGGACGCGGCAACGAATGAATCTGTTGAGATGGCCGAAAATACATTTAATGTAATTTTGGCAGTGACGATTTTTGCATTCCTGGTAGCTGTATTTATTGCCTTCTTCATTGCAAGCATCATTTCACGTCCAATCAAAAAGATGAATGAAGCGGCCATGGCCATTGCCAATGGCGATCTGACGGGTGAGACGATTGTGCTTAAGAACAAAGACGAATTGGGAACACTGGCAGCTTCCTTCAATTCCATGAGTGGTAATTTGCGCTCCATGATTGAATCGGTATCGATGACTTCCGAACAGGTAGCCGCTTCATCGGAGGAGCTTCTTGCAAGTGCAGAGCAAAATACTCAAGCCTCGGAACAGATCTCCCAAACAGTCGAGGAATTGGCTGTAGGTACATCTGATCAAGTTGATATTGTGAAGCGTTCTTCACAGGCGATGAGTGAGATGGCTCTTGGATCGGAGCAGATTGCCGAGCTTGCTCAGAGTGTATCCGTATCTGCTGTGGATGCGGCGAATCAGTCTTCCGAAGGAAATATGATTATTCAGCAAGCGGTTGAACAGATGGGTTCTGTTCGAAATTCCATTGCTTCGCTGACTGAATTGGTTACAGGGCTGGGGGAACGTTCAGCAGAGATTGGCACCATTACCGAGGTAATCAACAACATTGCCCGGCAGACCAATCTGCTTGCACTGAATGCAGCCATTGAAGCCGCACGAGCAGGAGAGCATGGACGTGGTTTCGCCGTAGTTGCGGGAGAAGTGCGGAAGCTCGCTGAGGAATCTTCCACATCTGCGCAAAGAATTACGGATCTCGTTCAATTGATTCAGAAAGATACGGATCATGCTGTTCAGGCAGTTAAAGTGAACAGCAGTGAGACAGAGTCAGGAATCGAGATGGTTACTGCAGCAGGACAAGCGTTCGAACAGATCTCGGATGCGGTCAACAAAGTAGCGGGTGAAATCCAGGAAGTATCTGCAGGTTCAGAAGAAATGTCGGCGAGTACAACTGAGGTTGTAGGCTATGTAAGCCAGATCTCCAACATTGCTGGAGAGGCAGCGGGCGGCGTTCATAATGTATCTGCCGCAACTCAGCAACAGTTGGCATCCATGGAAGAGATCGCTTCATCCGCAGGTTCATTATCCAAAATGGCGGAAGAACTGCAGGAGCAAATTAACAAGTTCAAAGTGTAACTAATGAGATGTTCCGATTCTTAAGGTGTACAGGAGCATACTGATGGTCAGAATGCCATTCGATTTGTACTGTTGATGATAACAACGGCGAGAAGCTGTTTCTCTAACGCGCATATGTGTTAGAGAAACAGCTTTTTTTGTCACATGACGCAGAGCAGGTCACAACAATGTTATTTCAGAAGTCACCAACGCTTATATAGCTAGTGAAACAAACGGCTATAATGGTAATTAATGGTGTAACTTACACTGAAATACACCATGGGGAGGAGCGATATAAACTTGCAGTCCAGAGTAATGCATACGGAATATTGATGAAGAGGAGATGAATAGTTGAACATGAAGGGGAGCTGGTGGAGACGAGTCGCTATGATCGCGTTATCGGCAGGACTACTGGCAGGGAGTTTATCGATGGGCACAGGAATTCGTAAGGCGGATGCGGCCGCTGGAGATCAGAACTATGCTGAAGCACTGCAAAAGGCCATTTACTTCTATGAAGCACAGCGTTCGGGCCCGTTGCCAGCGAGTAATCGGGTCGAATGGCGTGGTAATTCAGGCATGCAGGATGGGGCTGATGTAGGCGTTGATCTGACCGGAGGATGGTATGATGCCGGAGATCACGTGAAATTTGGCTTTCCGATGGCTGCTTCCGCAACGATGCTCGCCTGGTCTGTCGTGGAATACGGGGACGGATATGAACAGGCCGGACAACTGGAGGAGATCAAGGATAATATCCGATGGGCGACCGACTATTTTATGAAAGCGCATACGAAACCTAATGAATTATGGGGACAAGTCGGAGCCGGGAATACCGACCATGCCTGGTGGGGGCCGGCAGAAGTCATGCAGATGAACCGTCCTTCGTTCAAGATCGATGCTACATGCCCGGGCAGTGATCTGGCAGCAGAAACGGCTGCAGCACTGGCAGCGTCTTCGATTGTATTTGCAGATGATGATCCGGCATATTCGGCCAGACTGCTCCAACATGCGAAAGAGCTGTACAACTTCGCAGACACATATCGGGGGGAATACACCGATTGTATCACGGATGCCGCAGCGTTTTATAACTCGTGGACAGGATACGAAGACGAGCTGGCATGGGGCGGAGCATGGCTTTACTTAGCCACTAATGATAGCGCTTACTTGTCCAAAGCTATTGCAGCTACGGACCGGTGGTCTTCTAGCGGCGGCTCAGCCAATTGGCCGTATACCTGGACACAGGGCTGGGATAGTAAACATTATGGTGCCCAGATCCTGCTTGCCCGAATTACGTCCAGTTTGAACATGCCGGAGGCAACGAGATTTATTCAGTCCACCGAGCGTAATCTGGATTATTGGACGGTTGGAGTCAACGGGACACGAGTCAAGTATACGCCAGGAGGTCTGGCATGGCTGGATCAGTGGGGCTCGCTCCGATATGCAGCGAATGCATCCTTTATTTCTTTTATATACTCCGACTGGGTCAGTGATCCTGTGAAAAAGTCAAGATATCAGGATTTTGCTGTCTCACAGATGAATTATATTCTGGGCGAAAATCCGCGTCAGAGCAGTTATGTGGTCGGATATGGGCAAAATGCACCTCAACATCCGCATCATCGGACTGCTCACGGTTCATGGCTGAATAACGAAGATATCCCGGCTAACCATCGCCACATTCTGTATGGTGCCATGGTCGGTGGACCAGATGCATCGGATGGATATACCGATGATATCGGGGATTATGTGAGTAATGAGGTCGCAACCGATTACAATGCTGGTTTTACCGGCGCACTGGCAAAGATGAATTTGCTATTTGGTCAGAATCATCAGCCCCTTGCGAACTTCCCTGCACCTGAGGTGAAGGGAGATGAGTTCTATGTGGAGGCTGCGATCAAATCATCAGGTGCCAATTATACGGAAATCAGAGCACAGCTTAATAATCGTTCCGCTTGGCCTGCCCGAATGGGAGATCAACTGTCCTTTAAGTATTTCCTGGATTTGAGTGAAGTGTATGCTGCCGGACGTACGGTATCGGACGTGCAAGTGACAGCCTCCTATACGGAGGGGGCGACGGTATCCCAACCAGTTGTGGTGAATGCAGCCCAGCATATCTATGCCATTACGGCAAACTTCGGTAATACCAAGATCTATCCAGGTGGGGAAGGAAATTATCGTAAAGAAGTACAGTTCCGCATTACAGGCCCACAGGGTGCATGGAATGCCAGCAATGACCATTCGTTCCAGACACTGACCACAGGAACTCCTGTGAAGAGTATATACCTTCCAGTCTATGATGCAGGGGTGAAGGTGTATGGACAGGAGCCTGGTGTTACACCAGTCACGGTTCCAGGCGCACCTGCTGGCGTGCAGGCTGTAGCGGGAAGCAGTCGGGTTAACCTGACTTGGGCCGCTGTATCCGGGGCCGAATCGTATACGGTGAAGCGTTCCGAGGTGAGTGGAGGACCATATACAACTGTTGCGACGGGTGTTAATGGATTGACCTACACAAACACGGGACTGATCAACGGGACAGCTTATTATTATGTAGTGACTGCTGTGAATTCAGCAGGGGAATCATCGGGTTCTGTACAGGTGTCGGCTACCCCGCAAGCAGCTTCGACGGTGCCGGGAGCACTGACTTTAAGTGGGACAGCTGGTAATGCACAGTCAGTCCTGACTTGGACAGCAGCCTCGGGCGTGACTAGCTATAAGGTACAACGTTCGGTGGCAGGCGGGACATATGCAGATGTGGCAACCGGATTGTCCGTGTCGACTTACACCGATACAACAGCGCTGAATGGCACCACGTACAATTACCGGATTGCAGCCGTGAATGCGAACGGACAGACACTGTCCAATGTCCTGACACTCACTCCTTCTGCACCTCCGGTGACGACCGGTACACTCGAAGTGCAGTACCGCAGCGGAGGGTCCGGGAATTCAAGTAATGCGGTGACTCCACAGTTCAACGTGAAGAATACCGGAACACAAGCGATTGATCTCAGTACCGTGAAGATCCGATATTATTTCACCAAGGATGGTGCGGATCAAATGACTTTCTGGTGTGATTATGCCGAGATGGGCACGGCCAATGTTGAGGGTACATTTGTCGCAGCGAATCCGGCGAAGGGTACCGCAGATACGTATCTGGAGATCAGCTTCAAGTCGGGAGCAGGCAGTTTGGCTGCTGGAGCAGAGACCGGCGTGATTCAAGCACGCTTTTCCAAAAATAACTGGAGCAATTTCGATCAAAGTAATGATTATTCCTATGATGCTTCCAAGACGGCTTTTGCTGCATGGAACAAGGTAACCGCGTATCAGGGAAATACCAAAGTATGGGGCTTGGAGCCGTAACTGGCTGAATCATAAGCAGAAGAGCAGCATGGGCAGACCAACAGCGTTTATATTCAATTTCCACTATTCCAGGGAGGTATATATTAATGTTGAAATCAGCTGCGAAAAAAAGTTTAACAGCCATGCTGGCGGGAACCGTCATGTTGACCGGATACACCGGACTCTGGGCAGGGCCGCAGACGGCACATGCCGCAGATCAGGCCATCGAGATTCAGGCAGACGGCATTAATGAAGCCCGGTTTTTGCAATTGTATGATCAGTTGAAAGATCCGGCGAACGGATATTTTTCGCCAGAGGGTCTACCGTATCATGCCATTGAGACCCTGCTGAGTGAGGCGCCGGATTATGGTCATATGACGACGTCAGAGGCATACAGTTACTGGCTGTGGTTGGAAACCATGTATGGTCACTACACGGGAGACTGGTCCCAACTGGAAGCAGCTTGGGACAGTATGGAGAAATACATTATCCCGGTCAACGAAGGTGACGGCAAGGAAGAACAGCCTACGATGAGCTCGTACAATCCGAACAGCCCTGCTACGTATGCAGCGGAAAAACCTTTTCCTGATCAATATCCATCGCCACTTAATGGTCAATATGCAGCGGGTAAAGACCCGATTGATGCCGAACTTAAGGCGACCTATGGTGACAATCAGACTTATCTCATGCACTGGCTGGTCGATGTGGATGACTGGTATGGATATGGAAACCTGTTGAATCCATCACATACGGCTACCTATGTGAACACGTTCCAGCGTGGGGAGCAGGAGTCTGTGTGGGAAGCCATTCCGCATCCATCCCAGGATGATAAATCTTTTGGTAAGGCAAACGAAGGTTTCATGAGCTTGTTCACAAAGGAAACTCAGGTACCGTCAGCGCAATGGCGTTATACAAACGCAACGGATGCGGATGCACGTGCAGTACAGGTGCTGTATTGGGCGAAGGAGATGGGATACAACAATCCGGAATATCTGGATAAAGCGAAGAAGATGGGGGACTATCTGCGCTATGGTATGTATGATAAATACTTCCAGAAAATTGGGAGTGCAAAGAGCGGTACACCAACTCCGGGTACAGGCAAGGATTCCAACATGTATCTCATGGCTTGGTATACGTCTTGGGGAGGTGGCTTGGGTCAAGGTGGGGATTGGGCTTGGCGCATTGGAGCGAGCCATACCCATCAGGCTTATCAAAACCCGGTTGCAGCGTATGCTTTGTCTGATCCGGCTGGCGGCTTGATTCCGGAATCAGCAACAGCGAAGGCAGATTGGAATGCTACGCTGAAACGTCAGTTGGAATTCTACACTTGGCTACAATCCCATGAAGGAGCTATCGGCGGGGGAGCAACCAACAGTCTGGATGGTTCATACAAAGCCTATCCGGCAGGCGTAAGTACATTCTATGACATGGCTTATCAGGAGGCACCTGTATATCGTGATCCGGATTCCAACACCTGGTTTGGATTCCAGGCATGGCCGCTGGAGCGTGTAGCCGAGATGTACTATATTCTTGCGGAGAGCGGGGACTTGACCTCTGAGAACTTCCAGATGGCCAAGAAGGTAATCACGAAGTGGATCGACTGGAGTAAGGATTATGTATTTGTAGGTGAGCGTCCGGTGACGGATGCGCAGGGCTATTATCTGAATGCGGCTGGACAGCGCATTTTGGGTGGAACTAATGTTCAGGTAGCAACAACGCCTGCTCCGGGAGAGTTCTGGATTCCGGGTGGTCAGGAATGGCAGGGTCAACCGGACAAATGGAATGGATTCAGTTCGTTTACGGAAAATCCGAATTTCCGTGTAACGACCAAAGATCCAGTGCAGGATACAGGAGTTCTGGGAAGTTACGTTAAAGCTCTGACCTTCTTCGCAGCGGGAACACAGGCAGAGAATGGTACACTTAGCGCGGAAGGCCAAGAAGCCAAGGATTTGGCTGAGGCTTTGCTGGATACAGCTTGGGATTACAATGATGGTGTGGGGATTGTTACGGAAGAAGAACGTAAAGACTACTTCCGCTTCTTCGCGAAAGAGATCTATATCCCGGCAAACTGGTCTGGAACCTTTGGTCAAGGCAATACGATTCCAGGTACAGCAGGTGTACCTTCCGATCCGGCGAAAGGTGGCAATGGCGTATACATTGGATACTCCGATCTGCGTCCGGCCATCAAGCAAGATCCGGCATGGGCTTACCTGGATAACCTGTACAAAACGTCGTATAACACAACCACGAAACAGTGGGAAAACGGTGCACCTACCTTTACGTATCACCGGTTCTGGTCACAGGTGGATATGGCTACAGCGTATGGAGAGTATGATCGTCTGCTCGGTGATACCGATACGCCGGAAGTTGAAGTCCCGGCTGCTCCTGCCGGCGTAACGGCTGCTGGTGGCAGCGAGCAAGTTGTATTGAACTGGAACGCAGCCGCTGGTGCAACGTCATATACGGTGAAACGTGCAGAAGTGAACGGTGGCCCTTATACGACTGTAGCGACAGGAGTCACAGGATCAACATTCACGGACACAGGCTTGACCAACGGCACAACGTATTATTATGTCATCACTGCGGTGAATGCCGTAGGTGAGTCTGCACCGTCGACACAGGCATCTGCAACACCACTCGCAGGTACCGTTGTGCCCGGCGTATTCAACCTTACTGGAACGGCTGGCAATGCCCAGGCGGTACTGACATGGACCGCATCAACTGGAGCAGCGAGTTATAAGGTACAGCGTTCGGTAGGCACCGGGGCATATGCTGATCTGGCAACAGGTTTGACCGCACTGACGTATACCGACGCTACAGCGGTGAATGGTACGGCGTATAATTATAGAGTCGTAGCCATTAATACGAGTGGTCAGACGAATTCAAATGTATTGGTGTTGACCCCATTGGCACCTCCAGTTACAACGGGAACGCTTGAAGTACAATACCGTAATGGTAGTTCAGGAACTTCGGTCAATGCGATTACTCCACAGTTTAATGTGAAGAATACAGGTACAACTGCTGTGGACTTGAGCAAAGTGAAGGTCCGGTATTATTTCACCAAGGATAGTGCAGCTGATCTGAGTTTCTGGTGTGATTATGCACAGATTGGCAGCGGTAATGTGGAAGGACATTTTGTTTCGGTAGATCCGGCCAAGGGCACGGCAGACACCTATCTGGAGATTGGATTCAAACCGGATGCTGGCAGCTTGGCTGCGGGTGCCGAGACCGGAGTCATCCAGGGACGTTTCTCCAAAAACAACTGGACTACTTTTGACCAAACGAACGATTATTCCTTTGATTCCACCAATACGGCCTTCAGTGCCTGGACTAAAGTGACAGCGTATCAGGATGGCGCCAAGGTATGGGGAATTGAACCTTAAATGAGTTGATCAACCAATTGTAGAGTGATGTTACTCATCATACAGGTTAAGCCGGGGAGAAATCCCTGGCTTTTCTTTTTTTATGGAAAAGCAAAAATGAAATACAAAATAATCAAACGGACACTGCTGATAAATCGATCCGTATTGAGGTTGGAGGCAAAAATGTGAATTCGGGGAACGGTAATCGGCAAATGAATCATAGTAATGTTTACCATATTTGCGGTTTTAAACATTAAAATCTAGGTCATATGGCATATGCACTGAATGAGAAACGGCCTAGCTCTTGTATCGAGGAAAAATCAAGCATATCAAATAGTTACAATAATTTAACCTTTCAAAAAGAAGGAATCAGCAGTGAATTTTTCCAGCAATCCATGGACACACCCTGATACTTAGTGCTCAAGTTCGCCTCTATCAATACAGGACTTTCGACTGATGAACGTTATGGATAGCCCGTTTACAATGGGGCAAGCCCGGGAGAACCAAGCCAGGTTAAAATTCTGTAACATCAGGGGGAACTCGACATCATGAACTGGAAAAAAACGATTGTTACGGCAAGTGTCACAGCAACGATGCTGATGGGAAGTCTGACGACAGGAGCACTAACGGCACAGGTATCGGCAGCTGCTGTTAACAATTCACAAGTAAAAGTAATCTGGGGCGTAAACCTACGCACAACACCTTCTTCTTCTGCGAAGATTGTTCGCATGGTCGCTAAAGGGGAAACGGTAACGGTGCTTCAGCAATCCGGTTCGGATTGGTATAAGATTAAGGATTCTGCTAACCGGACAGGCTACATATCTTCTTCATCCAAATACACACAAGCGATTAGTGGCAGCACAAGCGGATCAGGTTCGAATAGTGGTACATCGGTGACCGGTAATGCATCTGTGGAAAAAGTGATTGCGGCGGGAATGAAATATTTGGGAACACCGTATGAGTTCGGAGCCAGTCGTAACAGCACAGCTACTTTTGACTGTTCCAGCTTTGTACGCCAGGCATTCGTCGATGCACTTGGTATCAAACTTCCAGCGGATTCCCGCAAACAGGGAGACTATGTAAAAGCCAAGGGTACAGTTCAGACGAACTGGAAAAACCTGAAACGCGGCGATCTGATGTATTTCATGTCGTATAAAGGCAGCTCTGCATCATCGTATTCGGGCGTGAATAAATCTAGCGCAACCATTACGCACACAGGGATTTATCTGGGCAATGGCAAGGTATTACATACGTATTCCAACGCTGGCGGTGGTGTAACCACTAGTGATATCTCCGGCAAACACTGGGAGTATCGCTTCCTGTTTGGTGGCAGTGCGCTGTAGGTTAGAACAAGAACCTTCTTAAATAATCCACGCATGTTCATATGCATACAAAACACCTCCCATTCTGCCTTTGACAGGCGACTGGGAGGTGTTTTGGTGTTGTTTATTATTTTGAAGAACTCAATCGTGATAGTACAGTCGGAACAGGATATCCTGATTGTAGTTGCCGAATCCCTCGCCATATAAGGTAAGCCCGCCTACATGCTGAGCATCTTCCTCCACCGAAAGACGAAGAGTCCATTGGTTGCGTTCGACCGGGATATCTGCGAGTGTAATGTCGGATAGATGTTGTCCATCGATAAACGTACCTTCATTCGTAATTCGCAGCACCTTGAGCATGCCATATTGATTGATACTGTCACTCCACCATTCCGGGGTGAACATGCCGCGTCCGTTGCCTGAATCTCCAGGGCTTGTCCATTCCCCCAATCGAATGCCATTAAGCATAAATGTAATATCCGAGGGCCAATTCGGATTCACCGAAGGGGCTTCTGATCCAATCTCCAGAGATAATTCAATGGCATTGATCTGCTGTCCGGATAAGATATAGTTTGGAATTTTGTACTCCACAAATCCACGGCCAAACCACAGAATATGGGCATGCATCCGCTCAGGGTCGAGAAAATAACGAGGATCATCATACTGTCCGATAACATGATTGGACGTAGCCAGACCACATGTCGGATAGACATCAAAGTGGGTGTAGTGTCCCACAGGTACAGAAACTTCGTGCAGCTTGCGGGCTGTGCCACTTTCCTGCGGCATGGAGATGCCAATCCAGTCTACAGCAAGGCTGTTCATTTTATGTGTGCCGCCGTCTTTACGTATCATTTTGGACTGAATAATGCCCACATCCTGAAGTTTGCGGACATGCATGGTCACGATGGCACTACTCAAACCCAGTGAAGCAGCGAGGTCCTTCACATTCATGGGTGTCTCTGCAACAAGGCGGATGATCTGTAAACGGACTTCACTGGCAAGTGCTTCATATAGGGGTAGCCATTCGGCATCGGTATTAGCTCTGATCACAATTGTTCCTCCATTATATCTGTATAGAATTAAGTTAAACATAAATTCAGTGAAAAGAATAACATTTTGCAAAATTCAGGTTGAAATTAAGGCTATAATCGATTTTAATATAAATATGAACGTTGATCCATAGAATATCAATTAATTTTTATATTAATCTTAGGGAGTTGAAATTCATTATGGAAAAAGCAAAAATGACGGTAGACAAGGATTTTACAATTGGCGTAATTGATAAGCGCTTGTACGGATCATTTATTGAGCATCTGGGACGTGCCGTGTATGGTGGAATATATGAGCCGGGACACCCATCTGCGAACGAACAGGGTTTTCGCACGGATGTGCTGGAGATGGTCAAGGAGTTGAATGTACCGATTGTACGTTATCCTGGGGGTAACTTTGTATCCGGTTACAATTGGGAAGATACAGTAGGACCTGTGTCTGAGCGCAAACGCAGACTTGAACTGGCTTGGAGAACGATTGAAACCAATGAATTTGGCTTCAACGAATTCGTGGATTGGGCGAAACAGGCCAATTCCGAAGTGATGATGGCGGTCAATCTGGGAACACGGGGTACGGATGCAGCTCGTAATATTGTGGAATACAGCAACCATCCGGAAGGTTCGTATTATAGTGATCTTCGCATCAAGCATGGTTATAAAGAGCCTCATGCGATCAAAACATGGTGTCTGGGCAACGAGATGGATGGCCCTTGGCAGATTGGTCACAAAACGGCAGAAGAGTATGGACGGTTAGCTGTGGAAGCGGCAAAAGTCATGAAGTGGACAGATCCGACGATTGAACTGGTAGCCTGTGGAAGTTCAAACCTGAATATGCCATCCTTCCCGGAATGGGAAGCAACGGTGCTGGATCATACGTATGATCACGTGGAGTATCTGTCATTGCATCAATACTACGGCAATCAAGAGCAAGATACGCCAACGTTCCTGGCACGCTCGCTTGAAATGGATCGTTTTATCGATACCGTGAAGGCAACTTGTGATTATATCAAAGCGAAGAAGCGCAGCAAAAAGACGATGTATCTGTCCTTTGACGAGTGGAATGTATGGTATCACTCCAATGAAAATGATTCGAAGATGGACCCATGGCAGATTGCTCCGCCACAGCTTGAGGATATCTACAATCATGAGGATGCACTGCTTGTTGGTTGTATGTTGATCAGTATGCTCAAACATGCGGATCGGGTTAAAATGGCCTGTCTGGCACAACTCGTTAACGTGATTGCGCCGATCATGACAGATACGGGTGGTGGTTCATGGAGACAGACAATCTTCTATCCATTCATGCATACGTCCCTCTTCGGGCGTGGAACAGCATTGGTGCCATTGATCCAGTCTCCAAAATACGATACAAAACAAATCACAGATGTACCTTATCTGGAAGCTATTGCAGTGCATAACGAAGAGCAGGGTGAAGTGACTGTATTTGCAGTCAACCGCCATCTGGAAGAATCCCTTCCGCTCGAAGTGGACCTGCGCAGCTTCGGGAAGTGTACCGTGATCGAGCACATCGTGCTGGAAAGTGATGATCTCAAAGCATCGAATACGGCAGCACAACCAAACCGTGTTGCTCCTCATAATCGCGGGGGTGCAGTTGTATCCGAGACCCTGATTACGGCGAGCTTGGCAAAAGCATCATGGAACGTAATCCGTTTGAAAGTCCAGTAAGGGATAGCATAAAGGCACGGGACACGTGAGAGCGCAATGGAGACATGATGCTCGAGAAGGAAGCCAGCAGTTCAGCGTGTTCCTTCAATCAAAAAAGCTGGGTGCGAGTTCATCGCATCCAGCTTTTTTCGTCACGTGCTACGGTCTCACTTACGCTTTAAACTCAAAACTTTCGCCGTCACGTGGGATGAGCACCTGACCATCCAACTGCTCGGATGCCAGATAAGTCGCAAGATCCGTACGAGACATCACACAATGGTTAATTGCATCCATGTGCACAGCGATGACATGAGCAGACGGCGCATGGCGCTTCACGGCGACAACGTCAGGCCCGTCCATTGTAATGGGATCACCCTCCACGAAGCGTGCACCTCCTGCATTCACGACAATGACTTCAGGCGTATATTGGCGGATGGCCTCAGCAGGTTCTTCACACCAGATCGTATCCCCCGCAATATAGGTGACAGGTTCTCCGTCTGCTTCAAGTACGAAGCCGGACACCTTGCCCATACGTTCACCGATCTCACCTGTGCCATGATGCCCGGATGTACGGGCGAATCGGACAGAGTGATGCTCATGTTTTTCATCTACAGCTGTTACATCCGTGAATCCGGCACCCAGAAATACATTCTCATCCCCAGGCTGGCAGATCAGGGGAATGTCCTTGCGGAATTGCTTCGCTGCTGCTTCATCCCAGTGGTCCAGATGGGTGTGTGTGACAATCAACAGATCCGGACTCAGATAATCCGTTTCGATTTCAGGCAGACCGACTCTCGGGTTACGCAGCTCATTCGGTGTGTTTGGAAATGCAGGCATGACTTCAGCGTCCATCAACATCGGATCAACGAGGATATTCAGCCCTCCGTATTCCAGCCACAGTGTAGCATGGCGAATCAATTGAATTTTCATTATATTTGCACTCCTTCAGGTTGTTTAATAGTATTACCCTATATGGTATACAACCCGTTTGACGTCGTACATAACATGATGAATGGAAACAGGTTGCACTAATTTCACGGTGAAAGGATTGCTGAATAATGAATGAAACGATAGATCACACAGATATACGCATTCTGCAGATCCTGATCCGGGATGCCAAGCGTTCTCATAAAGAAATTGGTGAAGAGGTGCATCTTACAGGGCAGGCTGTTGGTGCAAGGGTGCGTAAGTTGCAAGATCTGGGTGTAATCGAAGGGTACACGGTAAAATGGAACCCCGCACGTATAGGCCTCGGCCTACAGGCTTTTGTCACGGTTTTTCTGAACTCCGGCGACAGACATACCGCCTTTCGTGCATTTACTGCCGAACGTGAGGACATCGTTGAAGTCCACCGTGTGAGCGGGGAAGGCTGTTATCTGATGAGAGTGCAGACCGGCACCACAGAGCAGCTTGGTCAACTGCTGGAAGCATTACTTCCTTACGGCAATTACAAAGTCAGCCTGTCCATAGGTGTAGAGAAATCACAGTGATGTGTGGGAAGCTTGTCCTCATCCATCCCGATGTTCAACGATCCTGCTGCTGTTCCTGTAAAGCCTGCTGAAGCAAAGTCACTGCCTGATTCAGCTCTTTTTTGCTGAGCAGGTGATCGGTCTGAACGTGAGATCGCGTGCCGTCCTTCAGGTACAGGACGAACATGGGTGAGGTGGATAGTAGCCACTTACTACGGGCGGGTGAGGCGAGTTCAACTTTACGAATAAGGCTCCAAGGAATCTTCCGTTTGCCCGTGCTCAACGCATCATCATCCCAAGACAACAAAACAGTGGGAGTTCTGGTTAGTCGAGACAGGAACATGAAGAACAATGGCCCGATCAACCACATACCCAGCACGGCTGCAATGGAATAGTATATGGTCTCCAGTCTTTCGGCTTGTCCGTCCACGATGATCCATAATAAGCTCACGCACAAGAGAAGGAACAGGAAGCATAAACTTCCTTTCCATAGGGCTGTGCTGCGTCGGTAACGAATCTGCTGATGGTCACGCTTGGGTGTTTCGGGTTGTTGCATAGATGTTCCTCCTAATTAACTATGCTGATCGATATGCCAAACGTGCCGCCTGCATAAGCAGAGCGGCATGTTCAACGTTCTCTATCTACTATAACTCAGGTTCATTACCCTGATATAGCTGAATTTTTACCTGCATCACGCGCATGGGTGTACAAGTCTGCATATACACCTTTGGCTGCGATTAGTTCCTGGTGCGGTCCTTCCTCCACAATCTCACCATTCTCCATCACCAGAATTCGATCAGCATGCATCACCGTGGACAGACGATGAGCAATGACAATGGTGGTGCGTCCATGGGATACCGATTCCAGCGCCTGCTGCACAAGCTGTTCCGTGTGTGAGTCCAGATTGGCGGTTGCCTCATCCAGGATGAGCACGCGGGGCTGGAACACCACAATCCGGGCAAATGAGATCAACTGCCGCTCCCCGGCGGACAGTCCGCTTCCGCGTTCGGATAGATGCGTATCATATCCTTGAGGCAAACGTGAAATCATCGCATGTGCTCCGACAAATCGGCAGGCCTCAATTGCCTGCTCTCGCGTAATATCCTCACGAAACATCCTCACATTATCAATAATGGAACCGGAGAACAGGAAGGGTTCCTGTTGAATCAGACCGACGATCCGATGAAGCTTAGCCTGCGGCAGATGCCGGATATCGGTACCATCAATCTCGATACTGCCCTTGTCTACATCATAGAAGCGATTGAGCAGGGAGATCAGTGTGCTTTTGCCAGCGCCTGTTGTGCCCACGATACCTACCATTTCACCCGGGTAGAGGTGCAGGTTCATCTGTTGGATCAAGGGCCGGTCAGCCCGATAACCAAACGACACATCATTAAAATCAATCTGGCCCATCACATTTTGTGGTTCAAGCGAGGAGGCCATCCCGGGTTTGGGATCGGCAACTTCAGGCCGTGTATTCAGAATGTTCCAGATGCGATCCATCGATACGGTCGTGGACTGGAATGTATTCCATTGCATCGTAATCTGGTTAATCGGTTGAAAGAACTGACGAATATAGCTGATAAACGCATATAATACCCCGACTTGCAGGGACTCACCCAGTACGGCGCGACCTCCAAGCCAGACCATCATGACCAGAGCCGCATTGCCAAGGATATCAAACGTCCGGTTGAATATGACATTGGAACGAGCTTGCGCAATGTTGGCTTTTAGATGGAGCGCATTCTGTTCCGAGAAACGTTTCTTCTGTTCTTCCTCCTGGTGAAAAGCCTGAATCAGGAACATGCCGGACAAGTTCTCCGCCGTAAATGCGATCAGACGGGAAAGCCGGGTACGCGCATTTTGATAAGCTTTCCGCAGTCGACTACGGAATAATACCGCAACCACCGCAATGACAGGCAGAACGATCAGGGAGTATGTCGCCAGCACAGGATCAAGTTGGAACATAAAGACGATAATGAGCACCAGCATCATACCATCTCGAATCAGACTGAGTAGTACTTGAGTGAAAAAGCTGCTGATGGTCTCCGTATCACTGGATACGTTTGTGACCAGACTGCCGATATGAAAACGGTCAAAGAAGGACATGGACATCTTGGAGATATGCTTGAACAGGTCCTTTCTGATCCGGGATACAATGTTCTGTCCTACGTGCTGCAACAGATTATTCTGGATATAGGTAAAAATAAAACTGATGACAGCCAGCCCGAGAAAGATGGCTGCGAGCTGAACGAGAAAGCCCACACTGGTCTGGCCCACGGCCAGATGATCATCGATGGCGATCTTCACCAGATAGGGTTGCAGCAGATCTGCCGATATGCCAAGCAGTGAACAGAAGAAGATACCGGCAAAAGCCCATTTATGCGGTTTGGCGTATGCCATCATCGCCTTAAACGAAGTTCGTTTACTCTGATCGTCTTCTGCATCTGGGTGAAGTTCAGCGTTAGCGTTAGACATGATGTAATCCCTCCTCCTGCAAACGGTAGGTGGCCGCATATAATCCCTTGGCAGCCATCAGCTGAGCATGTGTTCCCTGTTCAGCAACTCGCCCTTCATCCAGAACGATAATATCGTCGGCATGACGGACTGCGCTGATGCGGTGAGAGATGATTAATGTAGTCTTGCCCTTGCCGATCTCGCGCAAACTGCGCAGAATACCACTCTCCGTGACGGCATCAACCGCGCTCATACTGTCATCCAGAATAAGTAACTGTGCTTGTTTGATCAGTCCTCTTGCAAGGCTGGTTCGCTGACGTTGTCCACCAGACAAGGTGAGTCCACGTTCGCCAAGCAGTGTATCGAAGCGATCAGGAAAACGGACAATATTGTCATAGATCATGGCTTGCCGTGCACTATGTTCCACCGTATCCAGCGATACTTCCCGGTCGCTGAATGCGATGTTATCCCGGATGGTGGTACTAAACAGGAATCCATCCTGAGGGACATAGGCGATGCGCGTTCTTAGACTTTCCAGCGACAGCTGCCGAATATCGGTACCATTGATGCGAATTGTTCCTTCAGGTGGTTCATATGTACGCAGCAATAGCTTAACGAGGGTACTTTTACCTGAGCCGGTCTTGCCTACAATACCGACCGTTCGCCCGGCACGGATATGGAGTTGAATGTTTTTGAGAGCAGGAGATGAACTGCCTGGATAGGAGAAGGTTAGATTCTCCATGGTGATATCTTGTACGGTTTGGAGCGCTGTGGCTTCAGGGAGTTCACGTACATCCGCTACTTCGCTGAGCAGGTCATTTACCCGCTCCAGTGATGCGCCTGAGCGCTGAACGGTATTAATAACATTGCCGATCTGTTGAAGCGGTCCCATAATAATGCGCAGATATAAGGTTAAGGCGACAAAACTCCCGAGTGTAATAGAATTCTGCATGGTCATAATACCTCCGACAAGAAGGGAAACAACCAATGAGATCGCTCCCAGCAGCGGGAGCATTGCCTGAAACAGGGAAGACAGGCGGACAAGCCGCAGCTGTTTGCTTTTGATCGCATCGACGGTGGTTCCAAAACGTTCACGGGCACTGTCTTCGATGGCAAATGTCTTGGTTACGCGAATACCACCCAGTTGTTCTTCTGCGGACTCCGTCATGGTCGCAAGGGCCTCTTGTACGTCACGAGAGCGCTTGCGAATTCGCGGACCGAAAAACACGACCAGAAATGGAATCGCCAACAAGGGCACAACACTGATCAGAATGAGCGTCAGTGGAATCCCGCTAAGCAGCATCATGACTATGCAGGATAACAGCAGGAAAGTAGCATTGGTCATAAGCGTTACGCCATTGGATATCGCTTCACGGACGGAAGTCACGTCATTCATGACATAACTGAGCAGCTTTCCGTTTCCCTGTTTGGAGAAATAGTGCTCACTAAGTTCGGAAAACTTACTGAATATACGCTCACGTGTCATGAATTCGAAGCGTCGACCCAGCTTCATAATCATGAATTGCCCGGTACCGAACAGCAGATTATACCCGATGGCAATAGCCAGAAGGGACAGGCTGTACCTTACGACCGTCTGCATCTGAAGAGAGTTCTGCATCAACTGATCCGTGAAGCTGCCGAGTATGCGGGGCAGGGATGCTTGCCCGACATTGGAGGCGATGATCAGAAGAACAGCAACCAGATAAACAGGCCAGTTCGACACAACATAACCGCGAAGTAATCCTTTCTTGGACATAAGCGTTGTTCTCCTTTTGTTATAGGTGAAGTCAGTTCAGGCAGGTGGAGTCAAGAAAAGGGCCGACACCTGTTATTAGCGCGTCGTGCCCTCTTACTGTATGCGATCCAGTTCGTTGTTTATCCGTCATCCGATGGATTTCTCTATTCTTATTTTTGCGCTAATCCGATGGGATGTCAACGAAGCCAGTTAGCAATAGCAGGTGGCCCCGATTAGTGACAGCGGAGAAGAGTTGTATGCCGTGTTCTCGTGTTGTATTCACCAGATGTCGAAATTACTGAAACATTTTCTAGGGATACCCCGTCTGTAGGAATGAAGAGGTAACAAATAGGCTTTACTAAACATATGGAGGTGCCAGGAAATGAAACATAAAAGAGGATTGGCTGCAACACTTGCGCTCTGCGTTTCTTTGACAGCAGGAGGTGCATCGGTACTCGCGTTTTCAGATGTGAAAGATGAAGGGCAGAAGTCGGTTGTCGATTCATTGAAATCAAAAGGCATTGTTAACGGAGTAACAGCGGATCTGTTCCGTCCAGATCTTGCATTGTCCGAGCCACAGGGTGTTCAACTGATTGTGAATGCATTTGGTCTGAAAAATGAATTTGCGGAAGCATCCGCTCAGAATAAAATCAGTCCGGACACTTGGTATGCTGACGCTGTTCAAGCCGCTACTCAGAATGGACTGTCCATTCCGGTTGAAGTGAACCCGCAGGGCAAGATGACGCGTGAACTGTTTGTCATTTTGCTACATGAAGGGATTAACACAACCGGGAATTATCCGGTCATCATGAAGTATAATCTTGTTAAGGACGAAAATAAAATCGGTAAGGACGCCATATCTGCAGTCCAGAACCTGCTGAACATGAACATCATTGAACTGGATAAGGACGGTAACTTCCGTCCAGATCAGTCGCTTACCCGTATGGAGGCTGCAAGCATGATCTTCAATGCACTTGAATTTGTGGATAAACACGGCAATGGCGGCTCGGCAGAGCCAGCTCCAACTAATCCAGGTGAAGGCCAACAAGCGATTGTACCTGAAGTAACAACGACGAAGGTTGATGACAAAACAACCAAAGTTAAACTCAGTGCTGAAATGCCACACCCTGGTTATGGATTGAAGATTGATGATGTAAAATTGGAGAAGGATGGACGCGCTATCGTGCTTTACTCCATTATTCAACCTGATCCAGACATGATGTATCCGATGGTTATCACAAATGTGACCGCAGAAACGGATATCCCAACGGGATATACGGCAGAAGCTCAACCTTCTGGTAAGTAAATTCACTGCAAACCATACAAACTAAACGCTGATTAAACGGATATGTATCCTCAAACCCACCTTCCATATATGTATGGAAGGTGGGTTTTTCATTTGAGTTGAAGTGAACATCTCAGTCGGGTTACATGACAACTTTTCTTTTGTATGATAATTTAAATTACACTTTATGAAGTTTTATAAATCATTTGTGTTATGTTTATTAACATAAATATATAATCTATGAAATATATAATGGGTATTTGTTAAGGTTATATAGCTAAATTGTGTTATCGTAGCGGCTTACATTATGGTCTTTTTCCAAATAACTCACCGGACCCAGTTTACAAGCCTTGTGCAAAATCTACATATACGACTCGATATTCCCAGTGTTTACAGGCATTCATGTATCCTATAGGCAAAGATAAAAACAACATATATACGAAAGAGGGAGGAGAATTATAGAATAAGGGCAAGCAATTACAGGCATGTAATATGCGATAGGTATATGGAAGATAATATTACACTTCGATTTAACATTTAAGTGGCTTTCCCTGCAGTATGTGCGTTTAGACATGAACACCCTGGTCAGGTAAGTATGTGGGTTTTGACTTTAAGGCCTGTTTTCTAACCTCCGTTTAGATCCAACATCTTTCCAAGTTCGTAGGATACAACTCCAAATGACATCTAAAGGAGGGATAAGGGTCAAATTCTACATGTTTTACTTCCCAAAAATGACAATGACAAGCTGATAACAAAAGTGTAAACCCCCGTTGTAACAGTATATTCCGTGATTTTAAGAGTGAAGATGGAAATGGCATATTTACGAATTAGAGAATGATCCATAAACTCAGTATGTAAGCGTTACCAAATAGGGAGGGAAACAGAGCTGCTCGTCATGGAAACGTTTCGGAAATCCTTCCTTATATTTAAACAGGTGTGCTGGGCTCTTCCTCACAAACGGCCGGATTTTCATTATAAAAGGAGGAAACAAACTGATGCAGCTAAATGGGGAGTCTCCCTCGACGCAAAACTTAGCGGTAAACACGATTCCGAACAGCAAGAAAAATAAATTATGGAGAAGGATGATTCGAAACTGGGAGTTGTATCTGTTTATCGCGCCAGCATTTCTATACTTTCTGATATTCCATTACGGTCCGATGTACGGCATACAAATTGCATTCAAAAACTTTATTCCAACGCTTGGTGTCACAGGAAGCCCATGGGTCGGATTCGATCATTTCATCCGTTTCTTCAATTCGTATTATTTCTGGGATTTACTATGGAATACTCTTAGCATCAGCTTGTATGAGTTGGCCATAGGTTTTCCGCTGCCAATCATTCTTGCGTTAGCGTTCAATGAAGTAAAGGACTCCTTTTTCAAACGTACCGTACAGACCGTCACGTATGCACCGCATTTTATTTCGGTCGTTGTCATGTCGGGGATGATCATTACCTTTTTATCACCATCGTCAGGCATGATTGTCAATTTGGTACAGGCCCTTGGATTTCAGTCACCTCAATTCCTGACGGACCCTGCGTGGTTCAAGACAGTGTATGTTCTGTCGGGAGTCTGGCAAAGTGCAGGCTGGGGCACCATTATATACCTTGCCGCTCTATCGGGTGTGGACCCGCAACTGCATGAAGCGGCTGTGGTAGATGGTGCGAGCCGGTTTAAACGGATTTTGCATATTAACATTCCAGCGATCATCCCTACGATCACCATCTTGTTAATTCTGAATATGGGCAGTATTCTGGGCGTCGGATTCGAGAAAATCCTGCTGCTGCAAAATCCGCTGAACATGGGCTCGTCCGATGTCATCTCAACATTTGTCTATCGGTCCGGTCTGGTCGATGCGCAGTACAGTTTCTCTACGGCGGTGGGATTGTTCAACTCCGTAGTGAATGCGATTCTGCTTATTACCGTGAATCAGATTGCACGCCGCACCAGTGAAAACAGCCTGTGGTAAAAGGAGGGAATACACATGTCATCCGCTGTGAAAGAAAGCAGAAGTGATAAATTGTTCTTATTGTGCAATTACATCTATCTGACGGTAGCGCTCGTCATTGTGCTGTATCCGCTGTTATACATCATCAGTGCTTCAATCAGTGATCCCAAATATGTAGCCTCCGGTGAGATGTGGCTACTTCCAAAAGGGATTACGTTTGAAGGTTACGCCCGGGTATTTGAGAACACCAACATCTGGATTGGGTACAAAAATACGATTATCTATACCGTTGTAGGCACCATCGTTAACCTGATTGTTACACTACCCGCAGCCTATGCGCTCAGCCGCTCGGACTTTGTGGGACGCGGATTCTTCATGGCGATGTTTATGGTAACGATGTTCTTCGGCGGAGGGCTTGTCCCAAGTTACCTGCTGGTTAAGGATCTTGGTATGGTGAACAGCATGTGGGCACTTATACTGCCAGGAGCTGCATCCATCTGGAATATTATCGTTTGCCGGACGTTCTTCCAATCGACCATTCCCAAGGAGCTGCAGGAAGCGGCGCATATTGATGGGTGTACCAACACGCGGTTGTTCATCAAAATCGTGCTTCCGCTTTCTATGCCAATCATTGCAGTGATGGCACTCTTCTACGGAGTTGGACACTGGAACAGCTACTTCAGTGCCATGATCTATCTGAATGATTCCTCCAAGTACCCGCTGCAGCTCTTTCTGCGCCAGATTCTGGTGCTTCAGGAAATGGCGGCTCAAGGGGGAGGCGCTATCGATACGTCTTCAGCAACGGCGATGAATACCAAAGCGGAGATCGCTGCGCTGGTTAAATATGCCGTCATTATTGTTGCCACCCTTCCGGTTATTGCAGTCTATCCGTTCCTACAGCGTTACTTTGTGCAGGGTGTTATGATCGGTTCCGTTAAGGGATGATCTTAATCCATATACCACATTAAACAAGGGGAGTTGTTGTCATGAAAAAGCTTCGCAAGGCTTCATCCATTACACTCTGTCTCACCTTATTAGCAACATTGCTTGCAGCTTGTGGTTCAACCAATGAAGACGGAAGCACAACCTCTAATGTTGAAGGGGTCAAAAAAGAAGGCTTCCCGATTGTAGACGAAACGCTAACGTTAAAGGTTATGTCTCAGGATGCGGGTGTGGCTGACTGGAGCACGATGCCTGTGCTGCAAGAAATGGAGAAACTGTCGGGCATCAAGCTGGAGTACCAGCTCTCACCAATCGACAGCTTTGAAACGAAGAAAAATCTGGTTTTCGCGAGCGGGGACTTGCCAGATATGTTCTATGCTGCGGACCTCAAGCCAGCTGAGCAGGTGACTTATGGTAGCCAGGGCATTCTGATTCCGTTGGAAAAATACATTGACGAAGGTTACGCCCCAAATATCAAAAAGATTCTCGATGAGAACCCGGATGTTCGTAAATCATTTACAACGCCTGACGGGCATATGTATGCACTCCCATTCATTGATAAAGCGGCCGTGTGGTATAGAGGCCCAATGTGGTACAACGGGGAATTCTTGAAGGCACTTAACGTAGAAGAGCCCAAAACTACTGAAGAATTGTATACGTATCTTAAGCGTGTAAAAGAAGAAGACCCTAATGGCAATGGCCAGCAAGATGAAATACCGCTTACTTCTGTAAAACTGGATGATCTTCGCATGTTTTTCTTCGGCTTCTGGGGAATGTACAACGAAGGCATCTATTCCGATAAGGACGGAAAAGTTCACTATCCTTATCAAGAAGAAGGTTACAAAGGTTATCTGACATTCATGAACCGCTTGTGGAAGGAAGACTTGCTGGATCATGAGACCTTCTCTCAAACAGGTGATCAGAAAAAAGCTAAAGGTGAGAGCAACAAACTTGCACTGTTCAACGATTACCATCCATACTTCACGCTTGGTGGTGAACCTAGCACGGATCATCCGCTGATGACGCCAGTAAAAAGCGAGATTGCAGACTCTCCGGTGTACGGCAAGCATCCGGGCATGTCGGCTCGCGGTACCTTTGCTATTACAAGCAGCAACCCGTCACCCGAGGCGACGATGCGATGGATTGATTATTTATACAGCTATGAAGGTGCGACCCTGTTCGATCAAGGTCCGGAAGGTGTGCTGTGGAAATTCAAAGACAAGGAAAATCACGTGAAAGAGTGGCTCCCCGTTCCTGGCGGCGGTGATCGTGAGGAATACCGGGGTAAAATCACGCCGAACTTTGGTATCTTGACACCGGGTATTAATGATCCGGATGTAGCGAAGGGTCTTCGCACCGAATTTGATGAGTGGATTGACCAGCAAAATCAAGAGAAGTTGGTCCCTATCGGAAAAGCACCATTTCCTAACGTTTATCTGACGAATGAAGAGCAAAGCGAAGCAACCGCTCTATTGTCTGACCTGGATACGTACGTCAAACAGATGGAAGCGAAGTTTGTGACCGGCCAGGAACCACTTGAGAACTGGGATAAGTACATTGCACAGATGAAGAAAATGGGCAGTGACCGTATCATCGAACTGTATCAGGGGGCATATGACCGCTGGAATACTGGAGAATGACCTAAAGATTTTTCACAGATAAGGACTCTCGAAAGAGGTGTGGACAGCTATGCAGAAATGGTTTGAAGAAGCCAAACTGGGGATATTCATCCACTATGGCATCTATGCGGTGGACGGGGTTGCGGAATCCTGGTCCTTCTATAATGGCAGGATATCCTATGAAGAATATATGAAACAGTTGGATGGTTTTACGGCATCGGAATTTAATGCGGAGAAGTGGGCGGACTTGATTGAGAAGTCTGGTGCCCGGTATGCCGTATTAACAACGAAGCATCATGACGGCGTTGCGTTATGGGATACGCAATATAGTGACCTCAATGTTGTCAAACAGACACCAGCGAATCGTGACATTGTGAAGGAATATGCGGAAGCGATTCGGGAAAAGGGCATTCATCTGGGGATGTATTACTCGCTGATTGATTGGTCACACCCGGATTATCCTAGCGTGTATGAAGGTGGAAAAGTACCCGAGGATCTCAGCAGAGTCAACCGGCATTCAAGTCCTGTGGACGGCGTTCAGGATCAGGTAAAGTGGCAGAAGTTCCTGCAATTCAATAACCACCAACTGGGAGAGATTTTAACAAATTACGGAAAGGTGGATCTGCTGTGGTTTGATGGGGACTGGGAACGGAGCGCCCAGCAGTGGAATCTGCCGGAGTTCAAGCATTACCTGCAATCTTTCAATCCGGATATTATCATTAACTCCCGTCTGCAGGGTTATGGGGATTACAAAACGCCTGAGCAAGGCATTCCGATCACAAGACCGGAGGGACCCTGGGAATTCTGCACCACGATCAACACATCATGGGGTTATGTGCCAACCGATCATAAATACAAATCGTTAAATCAGATCATTCGAATGTTCTGTGACTGCATTTCGATGGGCGGTAATATGTTGCTGGATATCGGTCCGCGTGAAGATGGCACCATCGATCAGAGGCAGGAGGACATTCTGCTTGGGCTGGGAGCATGGATCCGAACCCATGAAGAGGCCGTCTTTGGTACGGGCGAAGGCATTATGCCCCGCTATTATCTGGGGGGAAGCACCGTATCCGAGGATCGAAAGACGCTGTACCTGTTTGTGTATGACGATCCAAAAGAGAATGTGTGCATCAAGGGTCTCTGCAATCCGATCAAGAAAATTACCGTGCTGCATTCGGGCAAAGAGCTGAATCATGAGATTCATGGGGGCGTGCCTTGGTTCAATATCCCGGGGACAACGTGGATCAAGATGACCCCGGAGGACACGCATGAACAGGTGACCGTTCTTAAGCTCGAATTTGATGAGGAGCTGGAAATGTACGGCGGCTCTGGAGCTGTTGTCACCCATAACTAACCATTACGGGGAGGGCATGTGCTGGTAGATGCATGCCCTCCCTTACGAATTGGAGAGAGTGACATGAACAGAAGTGGAGTGCCAGAACCCAGGATTGAGTATGCTCCCAAACATTATATATGCAAGCGTGCGCAGGAACCGTTGGTGTTAGACGGTCGTGTGGATAAGGCATTTTGGAATGCGGCTCATTGGACGGATGATTTCGTTGATATCGAAGGGGATCTTCGTCCGAAGCCAGAGAAACAGACACGGGTAAAAATGCTGTGGGATGACGACTATTTCTATTTTGCTGCCGAGCTGATTGAAGATCAGATCTGGGCTACCCTGACTGAACGTGATTCCGTTATTTTTTATGACAATGACTTCGAAATTTTTATCGATCCCGACGGGGATTCCCATCAATATTATGAGTTCGAGATCAATGCGCTCAATACGGTATGGGACCTGTTATTAGTGAAGCCTTATCGGGATGGTGGGCCTCCGGTTAACGGTTGGGATATCAGCGGTCTCAAGACGGCCGTATATATCGATGGGGAACTGAACAGACCTGATGCAGAGAACCGGAAATGGAGCGTGGAAGTTGCGATTCCCTGGGCCAGTCTAAAGGAATGTGCCGAAGGAAACCGTCCACCTGCGCCGGGTGAGTTCTGGCGTGTCAACTTCTCGCGTGTGGAGTGGCAAACCGAGGTACAGGACGGTGAGTACCGCAAGGTGTTGAATCCAGATACGGGTAAACCTTATCCGGAGGACAACTGGGTGTGGTCACCTATGGGCATCATCAATATGCATTACCCGGAGTTGTGGGGTTATGTTGTATTCTCGGATGACGGAACGGATCATTCGTTTGAGTTGACGGAAGACGAACGAATCAAATGGGAGCTTCGTAAGCTCTATTACCGTGAACGCAATTATTATGAAACCCATGGTGAATTTACACAGGATGTGAAGCTGCTTATGGGTGAGGAATCGTGGAGCTGTGAGCCTGTAATTGAAACGACTCGCAGCCTGTTCCAGATTACTGCGCCGTCTTCGGATGGCACGGCCTTGATCTGTATTCGGGAAGACGGAAAGCTGTGGAAGGAGTGAGAACGCAATGACCAGCCAAACCTTGGTGTTTTCCCTTGATGCACAGTCATTGGAGAGGATTGAGCAGAAGTTCCAGGAGAAGGTACGTTTTGCAGAGGCCCGCAAATCGGAATTGTTTCATGTTTTTCAGCAGGAGCTAACGCAAGAAGAGACATGGGCACTGAAGTATGTCTATGCTTATATGCCGGTAAACGACATGGCTGATTATAACGGGGCCTTGTTCTTGAGTCATGTGCGCCAGGCTTTGGACACCCGCAAACGTGTGCCTTGGGGAGAACGCGTTCCTGATCATTTGTTCCTTCATTTTGTACTGCCTTATCGCATAAATACGGAGAATATTGAAGATTTCCGCGGTTTGATATATGACGAATTAGCCGAGCGGACAACGAAGTTATCCATGGCGGATGCCATTCTAGAGACCAATTACTGGTGTCATGAGAAAGCGACCTATATCGGCAGCGATCTGCGCACGATATCGCCGCAGACGATGATCCGGAATGCTCGCGGTCGATGCGGCGAAGAGTCCACGCTGGCGGTGGCCGCTCTTCGCAGCATTGGTATACCTGCCCGTCAGGTCTACACACCGCGCTGGGCTCACTGTGACAGTAATCATGCTTGGGTAGAAGCCTGGGCAGATGGTCAATGGTATTACATCGGGGCATGCGAGCCTGAAGCCCGTCTGAACCAAGGGTGGTTCAGCCCACCAGCCCGCAGGGCCATGCTGATTAATACGAGGATCTATGCCGACTATCCCGGACCAGAGGCTATTACGCTCTCCGAAAAGGGATTTACGGAAATTAATTTGCTTGAGAACTATGCGCCCACACGCAACATTTATGTGAAGGTGAAAAATGAACAGGGAGAGCCTGTACTCGGCGCGAGTGTCCGTTTTGAGCTGTACAATACCGCTGAATTCTATCCGATTGCCGAAATCAGGACGGACGCACAAGGGGAAGCTGCTTTTAAGACAGGCTATGGCGAACTTTTGATTCGTGCGGTCAGCAGCGGCAAGTGGAGTGAAATCCTATACAAGGCTCAGGACAGCGATCATGTTGAGCTAGTGTTGAACTCGTCAGAGCAGCCATCAGGGATCGTGGATTTTGATATGGTTCCCCCTCCGGAAGGGGAGGGAGAAGTAGTGACTGCATTACCGGAAGAGAAGATCCGGGATCACAACCGCCGCCTGGAGGAAGGCACGAAGATTCGGAGTGGATATGAGGGTACATTCCTGAGTGAGGAAGAGGCGTTTGCTTTGGCTCGTTCGGCTGGACTGCCTTCGGAACGGGTATGGGACATTCTACGGAAGGCACGAGGGAACAGTCGCGAAATCGCAGCTTTTCTGGAGGAACGTTCCAATGCATATGGTGAGTGGCCGCTCCGGTTGTTGGAGTCGATGAATGAAAAAGATTTAATGGATACCTTTCGTCAGACGCTGGACGATCATCTGATCGGTGCGCTCTCGCAGCAAGGGTCATGGGCGGAAGATACGTTCGTGAGATACATCCTGTGTCCGCGGATCTCCTATGAGATGCTGGTCCCTTATCGGGGTGTATTCCAGAATGCCTTTTCGGCAGATGAAGCGGCAACTTTCAGGGAGAATCCCTCGCTAATTGCCCAAATACTGGAACAGCAGTATGAATACTATGAAGATCTTCCCAATCTAAAAGGCAAAGGGAATCCAATAGGGACGTATAGTCTAATGAAGGGAGACTCTCAGTCGCTGGATATTTTGTTTGTGGCTGTATGTCGCAGTTTGGGTATTCCGGCCCGATTACATCCGAGCGCACAGAAACCACAGTATCTAAGTGACAGAGGCTGGGAGGATGCAGTAGTTAGTCTCACCTCACCTCTAACTCAGGAGAGCAGAAGCTGGGGAATGCTCCAACTTCATAGGGATATAAAAGCTCCACAGGACACACCTGCAGCATCTTATTTCGAAAACTTCTCGTTTGCCCGTCTGAAAGATGGCATCTACACGACATTGATTTATCCTTATGGCAGTACGGATGTCTATAACGAACCATATGAGGTTGAAGCAGGCGCTTATCGCTTAACGACAGGCATTCGTCTGAAAGATGGAACGGCAAAAGTACGCTTTATTTACTTTACCGTGAGCGCCGGAGATACCACTGAGGTTGTATTGTCTTATCGCGAGAATGAGGTTGATATTCCTGTACTGGGTAAACTGGTACCAGAAAGTATTCTGACCCGTCTGGATGGTTCAGAGGTGGAACTGGAGGAACTTCTGGGATCGGAGAGTGCCATTGCTGCCTGGATTGAACCGGAGCGGGAACCGACCAAACATCTGATTCGTGAACTGTGCGAGCTGGCAGAGCCGCTGGATAAGCTGGGTATACCAATCGTACTCATAATCGGAGATGCAGAATGGAACGCTTCCTTTGATCCTGTTGGTTATCCGAAGCTTCCTGTGCGCACGGTTTTTGCACGAGATTCCAGTTATGCTTCCTTGTCCGGTTACATTTCAAAGCCTACAGCTCACGAAGCAGGTTATCCACATTTGTTTGTACTGGATACTCAGCATCAAATCCGTTATACGGCTTCCGGGTACAAGATCGGTACCGGGAAGGAAGCCCTGCAGATTGCTGCTGCGATATCTCAATCATCGAACGGATCGGAGTGAAGAGAGTGACCAAATATATTGCTGCGGGTTATGCTGTTGATTCAGTTCTCCCCGATATGGCACATGAGGATCTGTCGAAGTTAACACATCTGAACGTAGCCTTCGGACATGTCAAAAATGATGCAATCACCACCGAGCATTTAAAAAACGGTCACGTTATCCAGAACATCAAGCGGGAGCATCCAAATCTTACAGTGCTGTTGTCTGTAGGTGGATGGAGCGCTGGCGGTTTTTCTGAAGCCGCCTCAACCCAGGCGGGGAGGGACAGCATGGCTGAATCAGCGGTTAGGGTGCTGGAGGAATATCCTTTTGATGGGATCGATCTGGACTGGGAATATCCTTGTTACGGTGAAGCTGGTATCGCATCCAGCCCAGATGATAAACGGAATTTCACCTTACTTCTCAAGACAATCCGGGAGGCACTGAGTGCCAAGGGAGAAGCGGATGACCGTCATTATCTGCTCACCATTGCGGCAGGTGCTGACCAATACTACGTAGACGGTACAGAGATGGCTGACGTGCAGCAGTATCTGGACTATGTCCAGTTGATGACCTATGATATGCGTGGCGGTTTTCAGGTTCTGACCGGACACCATACGAATCTGTACACGCCAACAGGAGATCTGTTTCGAATTAGTACGGATGCTTCCGTGAACCTGTTTGTTCGCGCTGGTGTCCCGAAGGAGAAAATTGTGATCGGAGCTGCGTTCTATTCCCGGATCTGGAATGAGGTTCCTGACCAAAACCACGGGCTCCATCAAATGGCTGGTAGCACAGGCGGCTACGGTCCGTCATTTGCAGAGCTGGAAGCGAAGTACATCAACAAGAATGGATACATCCGTTATTGGGATGAGGAAGCCTGTGCACCGTTTCTGTTTAATGGGTCCAGCCTCATATCTTATGATGATGAAGAATCGATCCATTGCAAATGTGATTACGTAAAGGAACAAGGTCTGGCCGGAATCATGTTCTGGGAGTACGGTTGTGATCCTACTCACCGTTTGCTGGGTGCAGTGCATCAAGGGCTGAAGGATCTTCCGGTTGGGAAAATCGGATAAGGCCGCCGGCCGCGACGAATTAGATTATGTCTACGGACTAAAAACATACGAAGGGGCCGTCCTATACGTTATGAGCATGACGTATAGGACGGCCCCTTGTTTGCGTTAGTTCGGTCTAATGAATCAGGCACATGTTAGACGATGTCTCCCTTTATCCAATACATTCCTCGTCGTCATCATCAGGGGAATCGGCGGAGCCGTTGGGACGGTGCATTTTACGGTATTGCCCTGGGGTATAACCCGTCTCTTTTTTGAATTTGCGGATGAAGTTTGGTGTATCCAGGTAACCGACACGCGTGATGATATCTTTTAACGGATCGGTAGTATGCAGCAGTAGTCGAATGACCTCATCCATCCGTTTCTGCCAGATATATTGGGTAAAGTTCATGCCGATCTTTTCTTTGAAAGAACGACTGAAATAGGATGAAGAGATCGTGAACTTTGATGAAATCGTACCCAGACTGAGATCATAATCAGAGAAATTGGCATCGATATAAGCAACGATTTCATCCATAAGAGAGCTTTCTTCCGTCTCACTCTTCGCCTCGACATGGGCGCAGATTTCGGCGGCAAGGCCTGTCAGCTTTTTCTCCAAGTCCTCCAACGAGTCGTAGGAAGTGATCCTTGGAAGTTGATCAACCACATGATGGATTCCAAGCTCCGAAGCGGTTTTTAGCATGGTATTCAGAATATCAAAGCAGATGCAACGCAGCAGTGGCACGGACGGCATTTCGGCTTTCAGGTTGTTTAATGCGATCGACACCATCTGAACCGCCACATCATAGCTACCCTGTTTTAAGCTCTGAACCAGCTTCAACAGTACATCCTTAGGGACCCAGAAGGAAGCATCCTGTGCACTGGAGCCGGAAAGGGCGTTGAAGTAGGTACTGCTGCCCTGTCCATGCAGCATCGATGCTTCAAGAGCGGTCGATGCCTCGATGTAGGACTGATTCAGTTGCTCTGGATAACTGTATCGATTACCTATCCCGATTGCGGGCGCGACGCCGGTGTGCTCCGTCACCATCCCTTGCAGTTTTTCAACGATAGGCTCCATACGGGCATTTAGGCTACCTTCATGCTCTATTTCGGCATCAAATCCTATGATAAGGGCCAATTGGTTTGCCTGTGGCTGCTCCACGCCGTAAGCATAAGCGGACAACTCCGGCAGCTCCACATCGTTCATCAGCTGCATGACAGTAGGTTGCTCGGGGCTATCACCGTTAGGAAAAGCATGCATTTCCCAGCCCATGATCATGACAAAATAATGGGATCGGTTAAAGCGTATGCCAAGCTTATCCGTAAACTCAGAGGGGAAATCTCCGGTGTGACCATGCTTCAGCAACATGAGCAAAATGTGATTGCGGGCATAGGGCTCCTGAAGATCTACACGCTGACTATAATCATGCAGTGTTTTCTTGATCCATTCCAGCTCGTTGGTGGTGGAAGATGGATCAGGATCATTCTTCAACCGAATGAACTCCATTAAGTCTGAAATCGGATGATACTGTCTCCGGGCCAACATAATGGCGAGGAACGTGCCCATCACCACCATGAAGGAGAAAACGAGAACAACAAAGGTGCGAATATGAACGATTCGGCTGAAAAATTGGTTGCTGGGCATAGCGGTCACATAAGTCCAACCCGCATCCGATTTAACAGATACAACCGAATGTGGTTCTTGATTTAAGGAGATGCTATGCGTCCCGGGTTCAAGAGTAAACAGAGCGTTAACTTCTTGCTCGGATATGATTTCTCCCTTGTAATTGGCCGCCAGTACTTGCCCGTAATTATCGAAAATATACGTCATCCCGTGATAGTCACTGAGGATGGAATCAATTAAGCCTGTCAGATTGGACTCGTGAATCAGGTACATGACGGTTCCATGGGCGGGTGTATTGTTAGGTGCAATCGGTACGAGATAGGCCAGCATGGAATTGGGTATTCTGGTTCCTTGGACGACCTGCTCCGCTGGACGTATCGTGGGGGACTGCACGTTATTCAAATCCCGGATCATGTCTGTTTTGTTCCACGTAGTAAATTTGTAGCGGCCAGTGAATACATCCAGATTCTCAGAACCTTGAGAAGAATAGATGTTATCATCTCCGCGGAAGAACAGGAATAACTCATCGATAATGGAACTGGTGGCTTTGTATTTGACCAATGCACCGATTGATTCCCGGCTATAGTACGGATGGTGGGTCCAATACCGCGTTAACTGCTCATCGTACGCGATGCGAAAAGCGATGTCCTGTAATTCCTTCATGCGATCATCGATGACGGTTTTGGCTTGAGTGAGCTGATTGACATTGGTCTGTTCAATCTCTGAACGGAGCGTGTTCACAGCGTTGTGATAAATAATGATGGTTAAAATAACAAGAGGGATAAGGAAAATGGAGATATAGGATAGTGTGTACTTAAGCAGAAGCTTGGACTTGAAGTGATTCCATTTCATATCTGCAACCTCCCGTTTTCTTTCGTGCTGCAGCGATAGCGCTCTCATATGGGCAGTGAAGGTATTGCCAGATGAGAGCTGCTGGGGTGTTCTTACTAAAAATACTAGGAGAACTTCTCTAATAAAGCAATGGAGAACTTTAATAAATTTCAGAGCAATTATCGAGAAAGATATAAAGATAGCAAAATCCCCTCAAAGTTCACTCATTTCCTTATGCTACCACACAAGGTTTTTCAAAGAGTATCTACTTTAAGGGGATATATTTGAGCTGATCATATATTATATTTTCTAATTATTGAGTATAGGAGTTAAAACGATTATTCTTCCAGAGGTTCATAGTCAAACAAATCGAAACTTGCAGGCGTACACTCCCCCGATGGAGCATAAGCGTACATGGCGATCATCACACCTGTGAAACCACTTGCCACTTCGGTAGATAACAGATGTGTTTCCCCTGAACCCACTTCGATGGCATCGGACGAACCTTGCTGGTAGAGGAACGTGAAGTTATTCCGGTCAGCCTTGATTTGTAATACAACCCGCCCCGTGTCACAGTCAAGCACCTGTTCGGTTCGCAGAGAGCCGACGGTTCGTCGCAATACGATTTTCTTCTGCCCATCGATCTGTGTTACAGCCAAATCGTAATGATATTTATCATTCATAAATAAGGTTAATCCGGCTTCTTCACCGCTCGCATTTGGCTCATAACGCAGCTCGGTAGCCATATTGCATAAGAAATGGCTCAATCGACGTCCAACAAAGGCTGGATTTTGTCCATCATCAAGTGAAACCGGGTTACCCCGCAGGATGAGTTGCCCGGGATTTTCTGTGAGCGTCCAACTATCCGGAGCCGGGTTTCGCAAGAAGATCCAGTTCATGTCCAATGTTGGTTCGTCAAAATGATCCCGGATAGCCTGAGGTGTCCAAGGGTGCTCAGGCAACGAAGGTTTGGACATCTCCGGCTCAATATGTCCGTCCACACCGATCATTGGCCAACCGTCTTCCGTCCAAGTGACAGGTGCCAGGAAGGTTTCGCGTCCCAGATGGTGCCGCATGGGGTAACCTGCTGGACGAAGGCCCAGACATACGGCCCACCAGCTTCCATCCTGGATCTGGACAAGGTCTGCATGACCGGTTGCATGGATACTGGATTTCATGCTTCGATTGGATAGAATCGGATTATGAGGACACGGATCAAATGGTCCGTATGGATCTGTACTCCGAGCAATGGTCTCCATATGACCATACTCGGTTCCACCTTCGGCGATCATCAAATAGTAGAAGTCGTTTATTTTGTACAGGTGGGGGGCTTCGGGTGCTGCTCCTCCGGTTCCGGTCCAGATCAATCGGCTATTGGTTAGTTTGGCTCCTGTCTTGATGTCTATCTCACACTGATAGATGCCCTCGCCTTCATTTCCAATACAGGCTGTTTGGAAATACACACGACCATCTTCGTCAAATAGAAAAGAGGGATCTATACCATCTTGATCAACGAAGATGGGAGCAGACCATGGCCCTTCAGGTTGGATGCTGCGTACATAAAAATTTCCGCCGCCACTGACATTGGTTGTTGTCATATAGAACCAACCATCATGATACCTGAGTGTTGGGGCATAAATGCCGCCAGAGCTGCCTGCATTTGCTAAAGGAAGTTGTTCTGGGGTAGTAAGGACATGGCCGATCTGTCGCCAGTTCACAAGGTCTTTGCTGTGGAAGATGGGCACACCAGGGAAATATTCAAAGGTACTGGTTACCAGATAATAGTCTTCATCTACACGGCAGATACTCGGATCTGGATAAAACCCAGGAATCACCGGATTGGTATATTTTATCATGTTATGCTCCTATTCATTGTGAGAGTTTAGTATGAATCTGGACACATTGAAAATCCCTGCTACAAGGCGAATTATAACGCCTTTTAGTATATTACACCTTGATTTTTCGGTCCTGGAATAGCATGATATAGACATTCAACCCAACAATGTTCGTGGAGGGGAATGCTTTTGAGTAATGCATATTTGAGATGGTTTACTTCAGATCATCAACAATTTCCGTTTTTTATTCAGTACGGTGGACATGTTGAGGACATGGAGCTTCATAATCATATGGATTTTACGGAACTTGTGATTGTCCTGAATGGTCATGCAACTCATGTGGTGAACACCGAAGAATTTTTTATCAAAAAAGGAAACGCGTTCGTGATCAATGGCGACACCCATCATGCGTACAAAGACCCTCATGATTTTAGGATCTGTAACGTTATGTTCAGTCCCGAGATGCTTGCTTCGGCTGGGCCCGATCTGAGAAAATCTAACGGCTTCCAGGCGCTGTTTGTTTTGGAACCGTTTTATCGTAATATTCACTCCTTTCCGAGTAAATTGGCGTTATCCATTTCCAGTCTGGAGTATGTAGAATCGCTGATATCGTTCATGATTGAGGAGTATCAGAGTAAACAGCAAGGGTATCAGACGATGTTGATCTCACGTCTTACGGAGATGGTTGTTTATTTGTCGAGGCAATATGATACACAGGAGAAAGGAATCGAAGGTAATAATCTGATGCATCTGGCAAATGCCATTTCATTTATTGAAGATCATTATCTTGAGCCACTGTCGCTGGAGGATATTGCGGGGAAGTCGAATATCTCAATAAGGCATCTGAATCGGATTTTTCGATCCTATTATCAGATGACCCCGATCTCTTATCTGCAGAAGTTGCGTCTGGAGAAGGCATGTCATTTGTTGAAAAACGGGAACTTGTCCATTACGGAAATTTCGTATGAATGCGGGTTTAACGACAGTAATTATTTCACCCGCCAGTTTAAGAGAGCCTTTGGCGAGTCTCCCAAAACATACAGGCAGACTCATTAATATGGAAAACATCAAAGCAGGGCCTCCTCAAAGGGAGGTCCTGTTTGCTGTCTCAGGGACACTTTAATCATCCAGAAGGCGTCCGTTGTCATGCCATTGACCGTACATTTTATTTTCCTTCGTGTTGGTTATGAATTTATCCAATCTGCTCTGGAATAATGCTGGCTGATCTTTAACACTTTGGATCGTATCAATCCGAACGTTTTGATACAGGGCAGGGAAGGCCAAGAAGTTCGCATACACCTGTTGGTCCTCTTTCAGCCTTTGTTCGATGACGGCATCGATGATGAAAGCAGTCGGGTCCATCACAGGAAGAACCCTTCTACCCTCGTCATGCATGAGGCCCAACTTTTCAAGACGACGGACACGTTCCTTGTTCAATTCAGTCCAAGAGCTTCGTTTGCTTCGAGGAGATAATCTCTGTGCTAATTGGGTCTCGGATATTTTCTTTTTGACACCATCGATCCAGCCGAAGCATAGCGACTCCTCAACCACATCCAAGTACAGCAGGGTATCAGAAGTTGGTTTCATGCTTACAATGACCCAGCAAGATTTCTCAACTTTTCCATGTGTCCGCAACCAATTTCTCAATTCATCCCTCGACGTCACGGGGATACAATGTACATTTTCCATTCGATTGTCAACTATACTTGAGCCGGTTCCTGATACCAAAAGAGTGAATAGTCATTCATGATGGAGGCATGCCCCAATTGACGCAGCATGGTAGAAATATTGCCTCGATGATAGGTTCCGTGGTTAACCACATGGATTACCATGTCCGATAAGCTGGTTTCGCGAACTCCTGCAAATGGATTCTCGAGTAGAATGGTTTGCTCCAGATCAGCTTGGCCTCGTAACCACTCACTGTATTGTGCCGACAGGTCGGTAAAACATTGGATGTACTCATCCACAGAACCGTGAATTTCACTATTGAGAGGTATGCATGCTTGCAGTGCCTCGGGCATACCTGTGCCGGTTAACACCAGGTACCACATCTTATCGACCGCATAGATATGGCTGAGTGCATGAGCGATGGTTGGAAACGAACTGTTCACTTCATGACTCAGGACAGAAGAGGGAAGTTCCTTGATTCTGCCCAGGATGGTTTGAGTGGCCCATGCGTGGTAGTTATACATTTGTTCCGGATAATTCATTGATGATCGTCTCCTTTAATTTGGCGATGGATTGGATGAACTTACTGAGATGATTATAAAAAAAGAAGTATGACAACAGCGTGTCATACTTCTTCATAGAGCTTAAGTGCGTTTCGAAGTTGTTCTTTCAGTATGCCTCGTAATTCAATCGGTTCAAGTACCTCAGCGCCACTACCCAAACTAAGTAGAAACGACCATAACCACTTGGCTTGTAACGGCAGATGAACCGAGATACGCATCGTCATACTTCCATCCTCGTGAAATTGCTTATCTGCCTGTTGAAAATGATCCATGGCTTCCGCGAGCGCTTCCGGGTTCACCCGGAATACCACATCACTTACCTGATCTTGCCATGACGGATCTGACACAACTGTCTCTTGGGGAAGCTCAAGGTGGGGTTGAAAGTGTTTCGATGTCAGTTGCACATTCATCATCCGGGACAGTCGGAACTCGCGATAATCCTGCCGTGTCTGGCAAAATCCATATACATACCAATTACGATATTTAAAATGAAGTCTTACCGGTTCCAGATGGCGTGGGGTATGTTCATTCTTAGTATTGATGTAGTCAAAACGGACAACCTGATGATCCGTAATACCTTTACGCAGATGAGGAAGGGCATCAGGTTCTGTTCGGCGAGTCTCCAGATCCACCGACAGACTTGAGGTTTGATGCTCCGGTCCAATCGTTTGCAGACGTTCAATCGTGCCTTGTGCACGTGCATCTTCGAATACTGTGGATAGACTGCTCAGGACCGTGATCAGGGAATTCACATCATAAGAACCGAGCAAGCTTTTATCCATCTTGTATCCGTCCATCATGCCGTAGCCGCCTTTGAGTCCCTGATGGGAGACGACCGGGAAGCCGGCGGCACAGATCACATCAATATCCCGATAGATCGTTCTTGGGGACACCTGAAACTCTTCTGCCAAGGTGGAAGCAGACAATACTTCGTGGTTCAGCAGTTTATATATGATTGAGATTAAGCGCTCCAATTTCAAAAGGTATCCCCGCCCGTTATTCCATTTTGTCATTACAGGCCATTATTATATCACGACACAGTGAACAAGATGGATGACTACAGAGGGTCATTATAATCTACTATGTTTTGTCCCAGCCTGAATGAACAAGGGATTGGTTGGGATGAAGCAACAAAAAAGAGTGCTGGATCGCACTCTTTACAAGGTACATTATTGTTGTGAAGAAGAACAGGTATCTTAGGTATCTTGGCAGTTCTGTTGAGCTTTTATTATGGGCATTTAGTCAGAGTAGGCTCTATTCCTCTTGCACGTTATAGAGAACCCGAGCGAGCAGATTCTGTCCATAGTTACCAAAGTTTTTGCCAAAGATCGTTAAACCGCGTTTGTTGAGAGGTCCATCGGTAACCGCAATACGGAAGTGAATATCGCTTTTGTAATCCAGCCCAATCTGGTCCAGCGTTACATCCGAGATACGACACCCATCAATATAGCTGCCTTCCTGCGTGATTCGGATCAGCTTCAGCATGCCGTACTGGTTCAAGTGGGGAGGCCACCATTCCGGGTTGAAGGTACCGCGTGTATTGCCAAAATCCCCTGGACTTGTCCAGCAGCCAATCTCAATCCCATTGACATAGAAGTAAATATCCGAAGGGTAATTGTCACAAAAGCCAGGGGCCTCTGATCCCAGTTCCATCGACAATTGAATTTCGCTAAAGGACTGATTGGGTTTGAGATAGTTTGGAATTCGATATTCCAGATAACCTTCAGCCAGCCAGATCATCTCCGCATCAATTCGCAGTGGATCAGCAAAGTAACGCGGATCATCGAACTCTCCAACAATGCTGTCCCGGGTAGCGAGACCACATGTAGGTGCAGCCTGATAATCGCTGTAATGACCGACCTGTATTTCCACTTCATAACGATTGTTAATCTCCTGTGAACGCAGATCAACCATCAATTTTTCCTCATTGAGATAACATATCTTCTGAATTCCATGTTTGCCAACAGCGGTGTTGATCTCGATCAATCCGCTCTCTTCAAGTTTCTTGATATGCATCGTAATGGCGCCATTGCTCAATCCCAGCTTGGTTGCGAGATCATTGAGATTAAGGCTTTGGTTCTTGGCCAGAAGCTCGATGATCTGAATCCGGATTTCCGAACTGAGCGCTTTGAAGATATTCACACCCGACATCAGATCTTTAATATAAATCATAGGTGGATTTCCTTTCCCCGTTCTGAACAAAGTCTTCGACACAGACATTTGCACATTTATATGTTTTATTTCAGATAATTATAAATCATTCCCTCATGGAAGGGAAGGGTGGAGAAATAGAAGCCAAAACCCTTGTGTATAGCGCAAATACGAAAATATAATCTATATTTTGTTCACTATTCCGGTTAAAATAAGTGTTAATCAGTTCACATATATTTGAAATATACCATTGAAATGTCATGTAACCGCTTTTATAATCCTATTATACCTAAATTGATTCATTACTTCATGAACCTAATTAACCATTTGATCAGGAAAGGTGGAGTTTGGTTTGGAAAAGTTAAGCAATGTGAAGAGGTTTAAGTGGAAACGGTTGACGTTACCGGCATTACTTGTGGTGGTATTACTGCTGGCAGGTCAGTCAAAAGCTTTGGCGGCGTTCTGGAATCTGACCGGAGATACCGCTGTTCATGATCCGTCGATTATCAAAGAGGGCAGTTCGTGGTACACCTTTTCAACGGGTCCGGGCATTCAAGTATTGAAATCCGATAATGGATCGTCCTGGTATCGTGTTCCACAAATCTTCTTAAGTAAGCCATCCTGGTGGGCTTCTGCCGTTCCGGGACAAAGCGGATTGGATGTATGGGCACCGGATGTAGAGCAGTATAACGGAAAAGTATGGCTCTATTATTCGATCTCCACCTTTGGCTCCAATCGGTCTGCGATTGGTCTTGCTTCTGCGAACAGCATTGGAGCAGGGCAATGGAAGGACGAAGGATTGGTGCTTCAAACCACGACCGCCAATAATTATAATGCTATTGATCCGAATCTGGTCATTGATGCTTCAGGTAATCCATGGCTGGCCTTTGGTTCTTTCTGGAGCGGTCTGAAGATTGTCAAGCTGGACAAAAATACGATGAAACCAACGGGAAGTATAACTTCCATTGCTGCGCGCCCGAATAACGGAGGTGCTATTGAGGGACCAAGTATTGTATATCGTGGTGGTTATTATTACCTGTTTGCTTCCATTGATTCTTGCTGCCAAGGGGTGAACAGTACCTACAAAATGGTCTATGGACGTTCGACCAGTATTACAGGCCCTTATGTGGATAAAAACGGAGTGAATATGCTGAATGGCGGCGGAACGGTACTCGATACCGGCAATGTGAAATGGAAAGGGCCAGGTGGTCAGGACGTGTATAACGGGAATGTCATTGCACGACACGCCTATGATGCAGAGGATAATGGCAATCCGAAATTGTTGATTAATGACTTGTTGTGGGACGCTAATGGATGGCCGAAGTATTGATTTGTTTTAGATAAATATAAAATGTTTTATAAAAGTGTTGACTAAAGTGATCTGGATTTGATAAATTAACAACAGAAATCTTATTTCATCCAATTGAATACGGTTACAAATCCAGATCAGGAGGGGTTCAGATGGTAAAGAAAAAAAATTGGGTCACATTTATGCTTCTTATGCTGGTAAGTGCACTGGTACTTGCGGGCTGCGGAGGAGGGAGCAACGGTGCAAGTGGGGACAAGGAGTTAACGTTTATGTTCCGCGGGGGCACAGATGAGCAGAAAGCATACCAGGCGGTAGTCAAGAAATTCGAAGAAGATCATCCGGGTGTGAAAGTCAAAATTATTGTAACGGCTGCAGATCAATATGCGACCAAGCTGAGAGCGGCAATTACAGGCAACAGCTTGCCTGACGTATTTTATTTTAACCCAGGCGATATTAAGGCCTATGTGAACAGCAATGTTCTCATGAATCTTACACCTTACATTGAAAATAATGCGGATGTTGATTTGAATAACATCTGGAAATATGGAGTGGATCTATACCGTTATGATGGCAAGATGGCAGGACAGGGTGATCTTTACGGCATGCCGAAGGACCTCGGGCCATTTGCACTAGGCTACAACAAGACTTTGTTTGAAAAAGAAGGCATTCCACTCCCTGACAAGGATAAACCATATACATGGGAAGAGTTCATTAAGGTGAATCAGCAAGCGACTAAGGATACCAACGGGGACGGTAAACCGGATGTATTCGGTACAGGTTTTAACGTACAGTGGGCACTGCAATCCTTTGTATGGAGCAATGGCGGGGACTGGCTGGATGACAGCAAAACGAAGGTAACCATTGATGATCCGAAATTCGCAGAAGCTCTGCAGTTCTTCGCGGATATGCAGAACGTATACAACATTACACCTTCCATTGAGGAAGCGCAAACATTGGATACGTACCAACGCTGGATGAAAGGTGAAATGGCCTTCTTCCCTGTAGGTCCTTGGGATATGAGTACATTCGAGAAATTGCCTTTTGAGTATGATTTGTTACCTTTCCCTGCGGGATCGACTGGCAAGTCGGCTACGTGGATTGGTTCCCTGGGAATCGGGGTATCTGCTAAATCGAAACATCCGGAAGAAGCGGCAGCATTGGTGAACTACCTAACCGCTTCGAAAGAAAGTATGCAGCAACTGGTAGATGCCAAGGTACAGATTCCGAATCTGCTTGATATGGCAGACGAGTGGGCCAAAGATACATCCACGAAACCATCCAACAAGCAGGAATTCATTGATATCGTAGAGGATTACGGACGTTCTTTGCCAGGTAACTACACGTACAATGCGGAATGGTATGACCTCTTCTTCACAGACATCCAGCCGGTTTTGGATGGCAAGATTACAGCCGCAGATTATGTGAAGCAACAACAGCCCAAAATGCAGAAGCTGCTCGACAAAGCGGTTGAACAGGAACAGAAATCTCAGAAATAGTAGATAGGAAAGGGTGATGCCGGCAGCCTGCAATCATGCTGCTGGCATCATTCGTATTGGGTATTATTGGATTCCATACGGGCATGTGGCATTCGTTGATCGGCAAGGTTCAATCGAAGAATGCCACATGCTGATACTAGAAACAGGGGTGAACGCCGTGATTACGAAATCGAGTTTGTATCGCAAAGAGATGCTGTACGGATATCTGTTTATCTTACCTCCGATTCTTGGGTTGCTGATCTTTGTCATGTTCCCATTCCTCTACTCCCTCTATGGTTCCTTTACCGACTGGGATGGACTGGGACAGATGAACTTTATCGGATTGGCCAACTTCAAGGACTTGCTAACGGATGACTTATTTTACAAAGCGATGTTTAATACATTCTTCCTGATGCTCGGGATCCCGATTGGCCTTTTGCTGGCCTTGTTGCTGGCTATGGGTTTGAATCGTAAAATTCCCGGGACTACGACCTTCCGTGTCATTTATTATATTCCGGTCATCTCCTCCCTGGCTGCGGTGTCCATCATGTGGAACTGGGCGTATAACGGGGATTACGGTCTGGTGAACCAGTTCCTCGGCCTGTTTGGCATTGAGGGTCCCAACTGGCTCGCGAACAAAGACACAGTCAAACCAGCACTGATTATTATGACGGTATGGAAAGGTTTGGGGTACACCATGTTATTGTACCTGGCAGCGCTGCAAAGTGTATCACGTACATATTATGAGGCGGCTGAACTGGATGGAGCCAATGGGTTCCAGATTTTCCGCAATATCACCTGGCCGATGGTGAAGCCTGTTACCTTTTTCCTCGTCGTTACGAATATCATTGGCGGTTCCCAGATCTTTACCGAGATGAACATTATGACGCCTACAGGTGGTCCTGAATATTCATCCGCTTCGATTGTCTTCTACATTTGGCAGAAAGCCTTCAGTAACCTTCAGATGGGTTATGCGTCAGCCATGGCTATGATTCTTGGTATTTTCATTTTTGTCATTACCTTGGTGCAATTCAAAATGAACGAAAAATCAGCCTATGATGGGGATTAATTGTCAAGGGAAGGAGTGAATCGGAGATGTCTTACAGTCAAAAAAGGAATTTAACGAACACGATCATTTTTATCGTACTCGCGATCGGTGCTATTGCGATGGTTGCACCACTGATCTGGATGCTATCCACTTCATTGAAGGAGAAGCAGGATGTATTCGCGCTTCCACCAGTGTGGATACCTGAAGTATTTCAATTTGGAAAGTATAAGGAAATCTGGGAAGCAGGCCCGTTGCTAAGCGGGATCAAAAACAGCCTCATTATCGCGGTAAGTGTAACGATCGTCGGTACGTTTACATCCAGTATCGCTGCGTTTGCTTTTGCCAAATTGAGATTTCCACATAAAAACAAACTGTTTCTTGCTTTGCTTGCTTCCATGATGATTCCATATCCAACAGTCATGATTCCACAATTCATGATGTTCTCTAAGCTTGGCTGGACTGATACATTATTGCCGCTTATTGTACCGGGGTTGTTCGGTAATGTGATTATGATCTTCTTCCTCCGGCAATATCTGCTTAGTGTGCCAGATGCCATTATTGAAGCAGCCAAAATTGATGGAAGTTCCTATTTCCGGCTCTATTCCAGTATCACATTCCCATTGATTAAACCTGCCGTTGCTGCACAGTTAATTCTCTGGTTCATGGGGATCTGGAACGATTATCTCGCACCGATTATCTATCTGAATTCACCGGAGAAGCAGACGCTGCAGCTGGTTATAGCGAACTTCAATGCCACGTATGCAATCCAGACGGATTATCCACTTATTATGGCAGCGTCGATTGTGGCTCTGTTACCGGTTTTAATCATCTTCTTGATCTTCCAGAAACAGATTATTGAATCGGTTGCCATTTCGGGAGTGAAGGGATGAATCAGCGGAAGAGATTCCGAGGGTGGACATTTTCGAAGAGAGGGGTTGTTGCTTCCATGTTGCTGTTGTTGATTACTGGGGCTACGGGTTGTGATGGAGAAGGGGCAGAAGAAACGGTGTCCCGGCCGGTCTTTCCTGAAGCTCCCCAAGATACTCAGCTGTATGACACTTCCATACTGGATGATGAATCCCGTTGGACGGTCAACAATGCGCATGATCCGGCCATTATCAAAACCGATCAGGGATACTACGTCTATTCCACAGACGTTCGTGTAGCAGGAGAAGCGAAACCCGGCGTTATGGTACGCAAATCGGATGATCTGATCCACTGGAAGTGGGTAGGTCAAGCTCTGCCCGGGATTCCGCAAGAAGCGCTGGACTGGACAGGTGCGGTCAATCTGTGGGCACCGGATGTAATTCAGGCTGGTGATACCTATCGGATGTATTATTCGGCTTCTTCTTTTGGCAGCACCCAGTCGGCTATTGGTCTTCAGACATCCTCATCTCCTGAAGGTCCTTGGACAGATGAAGGACTGGTTGTGAAAACCTCTGCGAATGAACAGGACAAATTAAATGCCATTGATGCCAATCCTATTGTGGATGCTGAGGGCAATTCGTGGATGGTATATGGTTCATTCTTTGACGGCATCTACATTGCGCCACTTGATCCCGACACCGGGAAATTCAAGGACGAGGGTTATGGTACTCGCATTGCTGCTCGGGATCGTGCTACCGAAGAAGGTGCAGTCGAAGGTCCATACATTGTGTATAACCAGGAGTTCAAAAAGTATTATCTGTTCGTCTCCTATGATTCTTTATTCGAGGACTATAACGTGCGGGTTGCGCGTGCTGATTCAATCACAGGACCGTACACGGACATAAACGGCAATAACATGCTGGATACAGAGTATCTGCCGCAATATGAGATCGGCACCAAAATTCTCGGCGGTTATCGCTTCACAGAAGGCGAGGGCTGGGTTGCGCCCGGACATAACTCCGTTCTGAAGGACAGAGACGATTATTACATCGTGCATCATGCACGGGGTGAGACGGATAAAAACTGGCCCTATCTGCATGTACGCAAAATGTTATGGACCAAGGACGGCTGGCCTGTCGTTTCACCGGAGCGTTACGCCGGTGAGACTGTACAGGACATTCCGAAGTCCATGATTGCCGGGGAGTGGGAAGGCATGGCACTTGATCCGTCCGTGGACGGGCAGATTCAAGCCGTGCCTTATACCCTAACAAGCAACGGTAAGATTAAAAGCGAAAAGGGTTCAGGAACCTGGACATTTGATGGTAAACAAACACTGACGTTGAAGTGGAAAGAAAGCCCATGGGGCGGAGCTTCCACGGAAGAGTTGCGACTGCTCCCGTCCTGGGACTGGGAGCGAAGCCAGCCCGCGCTGGTGGTGACAGGCCTCAATGACCACGGCATCGCGGTCTGGGGCAAGCAGATCAGCGCAGCGGAGGAATAAGGGGCGTGCGGCGAGCGCGAAAAGAGCGAGCTGCTGCGCCAAGGTTAGTGAGGGGGAGGAAGGAGCCGCAGGAGCGAGTTTGGCATCCGATTTCAACCGCCAAGAGCGGTTGAAAGAGAAATCGGAGGACAAGAGAGCGCCAAGGCCCTACCACCCCCGAACGTCCGCTGTGTATCCAAGCTGTCCTATTAAGCTGCGCTAACGCAGATAGACACCCAAGATTCATCTGTGCTGGCCTATGTCTGATGCCAATCATGCTCTAAATACGGGGAGAGTTGACCCTGCGAAGCGGTCAACCCCATAAGACTGAGCCACAATAAAAGGCTCGAAGTGAGGTTGTAACCCAGCGAGCGCGGTAAGAGCGAGCTGCTGCGCCAAGGGTGTACAAGCAGTGAGGGGAGGAAGGAGCCGCAGGAGCGAGTTTGGCATCCGATTTCAACCGCCAGGAGCGGTGGGAAAAAGAAATCGGAGGACAAGAGAGCACCAAGGCCCTACCACCCCCAAGCGTCCGCTGTGCATGACAAAGTTGGCCTATGTCTGAGGCCAATCATGCTCTAAATACGGGGAGAGTTGACCCTGCGAAGCGGTCGACCCCATAAGATCGAGCCAACAAAAAAGGCTCGAAGTGAGGTTGTAACCCAGCGAGCGCGGTAAGAGCGAGCTGCCGCTCTGATGGTGCACAAGCAGTGAGGGGGAGGAAGGAGCCGCAGGAGCGAGTTTGTCCTCCGATTTCAACCGCCAGGAGCGGTGGGAAAAAGAAATCGGAGGACAAGAGAGCACCAAGGCCCTGCCACCCCCGAACGTCCGCTGTGCACCACCCAAAAGGGTTTTCGTTTTTTTCGCAATTGGGTTACATCCCCCAACTTCGAGCCAAACAACATTTGAAAGGGGAGCATTCCCATGACTGATTCCATTACCTTTACTAATCCCATCCTGGAGCAGCGCGCTGATCCGTGGGTTTACCGCCATACAGACGGTTACTATTATTTCTCCGCTTCCGTACCAGCCTTTGACCGGATTGAGATCCGGCGAGCAGAGACGTTGGAAGAGTTAAGAAATGCTGAGCCGGTAACGGCTTGGACCAAGCGTGACACGGGGCCAATGAGTGCCAACATCTGGGCACCGGAGATTCATTTTATCGATGGCAAATGGTACATACACTATGCTGCGGCTCACACCAGTGAGACCAACGAAGGTCTGTTCGATCATCGGATGTATGTTCTGGAGAACGATTCCGCGAATCCACTCGAAGGAGAGTGGGTAGAAAAGGGACAGATACACACACGGTGGGAATCATTTGCGCTGGATGCAACAACCTTTGAACATAAGGGTATCCGCTATCTGGTCTGGGCACAGAAAGATCCTGAGATTGTGGGCAACTCGAACCTGTACATTGCCGAAATGGAAAACCCGTGGACGCTACGCGGCGAACAGGTCATGATCTCTACGCCAGAGTACGATTGGGAGATCATCGGCTTTAAAGTCAATGAAGGAGCAGCCGTGATGCATCGGAATGGACGGTTGTTTATCGGCTACTCGGCAAGCGCGACCGATTACAATTATTGTATGGGTCTGCTCACCGCAGATGAAAATGCCGACTTGCTTGATCCGGCCAGCTGGGTGAAATCACCCGAGCCGGTGTTCCAGACTTGTGAAGCGAACGGCCAATACGGTCCGGGCCATAATAGCTTTACCGTGTCGCCGGATGGCAAGACCGATATTCTGATTTATCATGCGCGTAATTACAAAGACATCGAGGGTGATCCCTTGTATGATCCAAACCGTCACGCCCGTGCTCAAGTGATTCATTGGCGTGAAGATGGCACACCTGATTTCGGTGTTCCGGTTCCAGATGGAAAAGCAGTAGTAGAAGCAAAATAAGAGGTAGTGAAACCTTTCATACGAGAGTCCTTAGTTAGCGAGTGATGCTGATTAAGGGCTCTTCCGTATGTGAACGATAAGATAGAGCGGTCTGAACATATGTGTCTGGACATAAAAACAAAGCAACCACAACGATGATTTCTGCGTATGAGAAAGATACAGATTACGATGCAGAACCTATTAGGAGGATCACATATGGATTCACGCGAGACATTGGACAAGGAACTTGAACAGATTTTGAAATGGGAGAAACAACAGAAAGACTTGTTTATTTGGGATAAACTCGGGCGTTTGCCCTTTGCGATGTTGGATAAAGTGATGCCTAAAGCGCTGAAACAAAAAATCGGAGATTCCCTGAACGACGTGGGTCAGTATGTGCAGAATGGAGGCAAGTTCCTCGTACAGAAGAAAAAAGTAGCCAAGCTGCTGCAAGAGGAAGCCGAGAGGTCCGGTTATTCCATGATGGATACGACCTATCGTCTGGAGCAGGATGCTGAAGCGGAGGGGACAGCCAAGATTCATAGTGTAGAGAATCTGCCACTTCAGGTGCTGGACCAGGTGGCCGATAACATTACTGACAGTCGAACGAAGTTTGCCGCGGCTCAGGGAGCAGCTACAGGCTTTGGTGGCATTGTAACCATTGCAGCAGATATTCCGATGGTGATGGGGCTTTCCTTGAAGGTACTGCAAGAGATGGCTCTATGTTACGGTTATGATCCGGATGAACCGCTGGAGCGCATCTTTATTGTCAAATGTCTGCAATTCTCTTCCGCAGATATTGTAGGCAAGAAAGCGATCATTGAAGAACTGGCCGCTTATGATGATCCCGACAAACCCATTGAAGTAGTATCGCAGATGCAGGGGTGGCGGGAAGTGTTTAACTCCTACAGTGAATCTTTTGGCTGGAAGAAGCTGTTCCAACTCGTGCCGATTGCTGGCATGGTGTTTGGTTCCGTGAGCAACAAAAATACAATTCGAGATGTAGCCGAAGCAGGCAAAATGTTGTACAAAAAACGGCTGATCCTTCAGCGGTTAAAGTAATATTACAGAAGAAGTAATACTAGAGCAGAACATTTATATTGAAAGAGTTGAATTTGATATGTTAAACAAACAGGGTTTCTATGATCTTTTGGATCGCAATAATATCGTTTACGAAAGTTTTGAACATCCCGCAGTATACACGATGGAGGAAATATTCTCTTGTCAGATTCCACATACAGAACGTATCGTTAAAAATCTGTTTCTGCGTGATGACAAGAAGCGCAACTATTATCTGGTGACAATTGCTGGTACGAAGTCCGTTGATTTGAGAAGTTTAAGCGAAAAGATACCGAGCCGCAAATTAAGTTTTGCCAGTGAAAAGGATTTGTTGGAATTCCTCGGATTGGAAAAGGGCCATGTAAATCCAATGGGGGTTCTCAATAATATTCAGAAAAACGTGACCGTAGTTTTTGACAAGGATCTAGTTGGTCAGAAAATTGGAATTCATCCCATGGAAAATACGGCGACGGTATTCATTGAATTAGAAGATGTGAAGGAACTGATTACAGCTCATGGTAGCAGCGTTGTCATGTGTGACGTTGAATAATACGTTTGAAGCTAAATACGAGAAAAACAAATATAACAAAAAGGTTCCTGCCGTTCTGTATATACAGAGATGGCGGGAACCTTTTTCTTGCGATTCAAACATTTATTTAGACTGCAGATGTAGGTTACTCTTCACTACCATTTTCTTTCGCCCAGATATTCAGTAATTTATCGGATGGAAGCAGGAAAGTGAAGATCCCGAGCAGGGGCAGGAAGCTGCACATCTGCATTACCGGTGATACACCGAAAACGTCAATCCAGTTACCCAGCACGAGTGCGCCCAGGCCGCCCATACCAAATGCCAGACCAGTAATTAGACCGGAAACCGTTCCGATTTTGCCCGGAATCAGCATTTGTGCATATACAACCGTAACCGAGAAGCTGGATAACATGATAAAACCAATAATGGTTAGCAGTACGCCTGTCCAGAACAGATTCGCATAAGGTAACAACAGAGCAAGTGGAGCAGCTCCGGCCATGGACAGGAAGATCAGATTACGTTTGCCGAATCGATCCGCCAGTGGGCCTCCGAAGAACGTACCAAGCGCCCCGGCAGCCAGGAACAGGAAGATATAGATCTGCGCGTCCTCTGTGGACAATCCAAAGGTATCTTTCAGATTAAACGCATAGAAGCTGCCGATGGAAGCGATATACCAGGAACGAACAAAGACGAGCAAAATTAATAGCGTAATGGCGGCAGTAATCTTTTTGCGTAAAGCAGGATTGGGTGCACGACGAGCAGCAGCCTGTCTACGCAGGTATCCTCCCGATTGCAGCATGCGTCCATACCAACGGGCGATGTAGATCTGAACTGCAATCCCCATGGCAGCAATGCCTGTAAATCCAATGGCACCGAACAGTCCAAACGGGATAAAGATCCAACGTGTAAGCAATGGGGCAAGGGATTGCCCAGCGTTACCACCGACTTGGAAGATGGACTGTGCCAGTCCACGGCGTTGCCCGGCAGCCATGTGTGATACACGCGAACCTTCCGGATGGAAAGCAGCGGAACCCAGACCGACAAAGATAACGGAAATCAGGACAGCCATATAACTGTCAGCGAAGGCCAACAGCAACATGCCGGTAAATGTAAAACCCATGCCAATGGGCAGGATAGATGGTGTCGGTTTTTTATCAGCAAACCAGCCTACGACAGGCTGCATAATGGAAGCGGTAAAGTTGATAGCAAATGAGATCCATCCGATTTGAGTATACGTGAGATGCATAGAGTCTTTCAGAATCGGAAAAATGGCGGGAATGACCGACTGGATTGAATCATTGAACAGATGAACCAGACTGATCGCAATGAGTATCCGGTATACGGTGCTTTGGGCATCCAATCCGGGTGGGTTTTTCGAACGTGCTGTGGCGTCCTTGGTTAATGAGGTTTGTGTAGACATGTACAATTCTCCTTTGGTCGCGGTCACGAGGGATCAGCGCCTGATGTTGTAATATATGCGTGTAAGCATATTGTTACATAATAGGATAGATTGATTGGACCGACAAGGGGAACAAGAGAAAACGTTGACGAATTCAATAGATGTTTTTTTATAGCCATTACATTTACAAAAGAAACGTATTACTTTAGCATCTACTGTAAGAAGATCCATATTTATGTGTAAGAAGCATAGAGGAGGGATGGATATGAAATCCTTATCACCTTATGAATCCGCCAAACGTGAGTTGGTGATGACTATTTTGTATATGGCTGTAATAACGTTTCTGGCTGTCTATGTTGCACCGAAATCTCTATCTGCTTCCATCGTCATATTTATCATTTTTCAATCAATTGGTGTGCTGATGTTGAGACATTACGTCAAAAAAGTCAAAGCACTAAAGGAAGATCAATCTACTTGAATGCGCTGCGATCTCATTCCGTTGAGACACTTAAGTTTCATACAGGTGTATGCTAACCAAAGAAAAAGCCGAACTTCTTCAGTTTTGAAGAGTTCGGCTTTTCTGTGTCCTATAATTTATTTAAGTTATAGCAGAGTTGATTTACCCGCCAGTTTAACGATTATCAATCGTCTCCGGATACATATCATGATTCATCATGCGGTGGTCAGCCATCTGCTCGTACTTTGTTCCCGGCTTACCGTAGTTCGTATACGGGTCAATGGAAATACCGCCGCGCGGTGTGAATTTGCCCCATACTTCGATGTAACGCGGGTCCATCAGCTTGATCAGGTCGTTCATGATGATGTTCACACAGTCCTCGTGGAAATCACCATGGTTACGAAAGCTGAACAGGTACAGCTTGAGTGATTTACTCTCGACCATTTTCACATCGGGAATGTAGCTGATATAGATCGTTGCAAAATCCGGCTGACCCGTAATCGGGCACAGGCTGGTGAACTCCGGGCAGTTGAATTTTACAAAATAATCGCGGTACGGATGTTTGTTATCAAAGCTCTCCAGGATGCCCGGATCATATTCAAACGTATATTTTACGTTCTGGTTACCCAGCAACGTCACATCTTGCATCTCATCAGGTTGTCTCATCGGTTATTAAACGCTCCTTGTTTCCGTCAAAGCCCGAAGCCTCGCGGTATATATGAATAGGCATTTTTGCCTGTTGAATTCTCTTTTTTGTCTGAGGACATTTCGTCCTCATCCTTACATCATGCCGCCCATTCCACCCATACTGCCCATCACACGCCGCGTTTGTTGCCCCATACCAGCGTATGAAGCTGTGGAAGCACACGAACATCATTCAGGTCATCGGAGGCGCTGACTTGGTCGATCAGCCACTCATAACGAGCAAGCAGTGAGGACGCCAGATCTGGCGTTTCAGCGGAAGTCACATCCGGGTTCCCGGTTTGTAAAAATAAATCCGTGCCCGGATACCGTGCATGTACACGGCGGGCATAGTCCAAGTCTGTCTCATCGAAGATCACGATCTTCAGACTGTGACTTCGTTCTACCGGACCAGCTGCCAGCCGTCCGATCAGATCATCCAGCACGGCCCAATCGGTGTCCATGCCGGAGCTGGGTGGCTTGGGCGAGACGGTGACTTCGTCAATGTCCGCCAGCCAAGGCTGCCAGCGAGAGCCCTGTGTCTCCACCGCGGTGCGGATGCCGTTCTCCCGCAGCAGGGCAACCAATCCGCCCAGCGAAGCGAGCAGGGCGGGATTACCGCCGGAGATGGTGACATGGGAGAAACGGGTGCCGCCAACGCGGCGCAATTCTTCCCATACGTCCTCTGGCGTAATCATTCGAATCTGGTCCTTGCCACTGCCGTCCCAGGTAAAGGCTGAGTCGCACCAGGAGCAGCGATAATCGCAGCCCGCGGTGCGAACAAACATCGTTTTTTGCCCGATGACCATGCCTTCGCCTTGAACCGTCGGTCCAAAAATCTCCATCACGGGAATACGAGCCTCTTTGCGAGATCCCGTCTCATTCACCGTATGCTTCTGGTGTGTCACACTACTCATGGATCATCCACTCCCGTCTCGCTTCCGCGTAACTGGTGGGTGTCTCGAAAAGTCGGACAAACTCCGTCCGCCCACCATCGGTCAGCCCGGCGTATGGTTCCGTCTGGAGCGCATGTTCCATTTGTTCGAACAGCCAAACGACCATATTTTCAGCCGTGGTATTCATTAAAGGAAGTGTCTCGTTGAGGTATTGATGATCCAGATATCCCTCAATCTGAGTTTTCCATATATCTTTGATATGTCCAAAATCAACCGTCAGCCCGGTTTCACCCGGATAACCGCTGATACCAAAAATAACTTTATACGTATGACCGTGCAGGTTCTTGCACTTGCCTTCATAACAATGCAGATGATGTGCTGCGTCAAAGGTGAATTCTTTGCTTACAAGCACACGTTTGCGGTGATAGCGCAGCTGGGTGGGCAGAATATCTTCTCCGATGCGTTGCAGATGCTCTACAATACGGAATGTTCCCGGCTCTCTCATCGTACATCCACTCCCGCCGATTCAGCAGTAGTACGTTGCTGTACATAGCGATCCAGTCCAGCTTTGCGCAGTTTGCAGGCAGGGCATTCTCCGCAGCCATCGCCGATCACGCCGTTATAACAGGTGAGGGTACGCTCGCGTACATAATCAAAGGCGCCGAGATCATCGGCCATCTTCCACGTTTGGGCTTTGTCCAGCCACATGAGCGGGGTGTGAATGACAAATGGATAGTCCATCGACAGGTTAAGCGTCACATTCATCGACTTTACAAATGAATCCCGGCAATCCGGGTATCCGCTGAAATCCGTCTCGCATACACCTGTAACCAGGTGACGAGCTCCTTTTTGCTTGGCCATAATGGCCGCAAAACTGAGGAATAACAGATTCCGTCCATCTACAAATGTACTCGGCAGTTCGCCTTCTTCATGGGTAATCTCCACATCCGTGCGAGTAAGCGCGTTGGGTGCAAGCTGATTTAACAGCCTCATATCAAGTACCGTTTGCTGTACGCCCAGATCACGAGCGATCTCGGCTGCACATTCAATCTCCAGCTTGTGGCGTTGACCGTAATCAAACGTAACAACCTCGACTTCGGCAAACTGTTGTTTGGCCCAGAACAGACACGTGGTACTATCCTGACCTCCGCTGAATACAACGACTGCTTTTTCTTCGTTCAACATAAAAAAACCTCTCTATCTTCTTGAGATCAAACCATGCACATAGGCATAGAGTGTCGGAAGAACAGAGAAGTTCATGAACTGGCATCCATCAAAAAACACACCTTCTCGATAACCGCTTCAAAAAAGCAGGCAAGAGTAAGTGTCCTTAGTTTTTTACGTACATGATTGCATGGTGACCGCAACGTGTACGCAAGACTTATACTGACCATCGCATGGTCAAGTCTTGTAGAGGGAGTTCGCGAACCTCTCCCATGCCACAGGCATGGATTTTCTTCTTCAATTGTCTGAACCATTATAACATGAAACAGTGTGGTGACCACCCCACTGGAGCATAGTGGCAGCTCATCGGTCGGTTCCATCCTATAACAGCTTACTTGATCAGTACATTACCGAAAGGGATCACTTCTTTCAGAATTCGTTTGAACAGTCCCTCATCGTTAAGATCCTGTTCCAAGCGGTGATTCTCACGTCCAGCCTGAAAGAGCACAGATCCATGTCCTGTCATCTTCCAATGATAATTCATATGCTGACTGGCAAGGTTGTTACCATATACGGTGAGTTCCAGATGTGCATTTTCGGGATAAGCAATAATGCTGCCAGCATCCACATAGAGCGGCGCTGTTGGGTGAAGTTCCTGTTGGCAGACCTGACCTTGAGTGAGCAATCCGATTTTGCCTTTGCCGGAAAATTTCATTTTCACTGCATCACGGGTGATCAGCATATTTTTGATTTTCTGAATTTTGGTATGCATGGTTACACCATCAGAGTAGAAGAACAGGTGGCGGAAGTCATAGAGCAGATCACTGTCCTCCGTGAGCTCCACTTCCTTCATGGTGAATCCGGGAGGCAGGGCAGCCACAAATTGGCAAGGTCCGGTGATTTCGGATTTAATCAGCTTTTTTTTGCGATATATGCCCGTGATATTCATGAATTTATCATTGCGATTCCCACTTGGACCGCGAAAGGCCACAATCTGCTGCGGATGCAAAATATGAAGGCGGTCATCTTTAATCAGTGAAAATGTGACGACTTGTCCTGCTCCGCCTGCTTCAGCATTGTTCAGGTGTATGTTCATGCAGTTGCTCCTGTTCTTTTATACTCGGCCTGAACGGCGACGCATTCCCCAGCGCATCACACGAATCAGAACAAAGTAACCCAATATGAGAGAAACGACAGTGATGATCGTCGTCTGAATTCGTTTGGTGGTAGCTGCTTTGGCATTCTGGTCGTCCTGTAATTTACTTACCATTTCAGTGAGTTTCTGGTTCTGAGCCAGCAGTTGTTCGTTCTGGGTCTTAAATGCTTCGACATTGGCCTGGGCTTGTCCCAACTGAGCAGATGTTTGATTTAATTGCTCCATTGTTTGCTTATAACTTTCCTGCAGAGCGTTCACTTCTCCGGGCAGTTCGGAGACTCGCTCCCATCCGCTGTATATATCCGTAAAAATATTGGCGCTGGCTGCACTTACTGTCGAAGCGATCGAAACGGTAAATAGAATGCATGTGGTGAATAACACCCGAATGAAATAACCCTGAATGGATTTTGGCATCGTTAACACCTCTTTCTTCGGTTAGATAGATCAATTGCCGAATTCGTCGTCTATTGTTGAAATACGGCTCTTACATTATACGTCAAAACCGGGACGATGGGTTCAAGATGATATCGTTTTATTACCCGAAATATTTAAAATGATTTAGGAACACGGCTGTTTAACTTACAGTTCTGTGGGGTAATAGAACGATAGGCAAGCACACCGGACCGTTTTACAGATCTTTTACTTCAGTTCCGGGTGCATGCTATTCACAAATGCGCAATTTAATGAATGATGCCAATATATCCGATTGAATATAAGATCGTGAACATGAAGGAGTAGAAAGATATGTACACAACAGATCAGAACACATCAACCAAAACAATTATGATCACTGTTAATGGAGAGCCAGTAGGCCGTAAGCTGGTCATTGACAGTGTCACCTATGCTCCGGTAACCGAAGCAGATAACACACGGTATTTACACAAAATGGGAATCGATCATCCTACTGTTTAATTTGGGACTTGTCATAGATAAGTGATTGAAAAGCTTGGCATAGCGCCAGGCTTTTTCGTCGTTTATTGTCGTATTGAGACGGATTTAGGGATATAAAACTAATATATTGGAAAAATTTAATGAGAACATGTGTTCCGTGACAATATAGTGTCCATTCACCCTGATAACTTAGAAGATAATACATATAAATCGGGGGAGAGACTACCAGTGAACTCAGTCTTTGAAGTATCTTATTCGTGGAATAAAGAGGCCATACCGACAGGGGGAGCCGACCCCGTATATATGATGGTAGAGTGGCGTAACGGTGCCCCTGCCAAAAGACTTAGGAAAATAGCACCCAAAATTGTATCAAGAGATTTGGAACTTTTGCTCAAACCGGAATATGGAGTACAGCTAAAAGGTATCTATGGATGTCGCTCCAAAGAAACGGATATTGGCTGGGTACTGAGGCTTGGCGATATGTACAAGGGGGAAAGCAAGCAAATTTTGCTTGAATTCGTCATGGGACCCCGTGCATCAGGAAAAGCTGCCGTATGTTCAGCCTATTGGAGCACAAGGAAGTTGAAACAAAGTCAACGTGTATTGTTACGAAGAGAACAGTTGTATATTCAGTACACCAGTCATCTGGGCATGTTGCGACAGCCCGAAGATCCCAAGGTGGAGAAAACGATCAAATTAAGTGAAACGGTGCCCTTGATCAAACAAGCCCTGCGCGCTTACGAAAGAGGACGGGTTCAAGAGGGAAACAATATGTTGCGTCGTCATGCAGATGCATTGTTAATTGAAGCTGCACGGAAACAGGATCTGGACTATTACGCGGAAGCCGAGATCGTCGAAAAGCTACGTTATCACTACGAGATCACGTTTACAACCGGATATCATGATCGTGAAAAAAAGATATTAGGGGAATAGGGTTGATTTCAAATGGTAACGGTTAGAGTGAGTCTACATATTTGAAGGTGAAGTTTAGGAGAAGGTCGAATGTATGTATCAATATCATATTAAACAATGGATGGAGTTGTATCAAATTTATTGAAACAACATCGTGGAGGGTCCGGCAAAATGACAGACCGACTAATCCGATTAATGCGCATTATAACGCTGGTACAGGCCAAGCCAGGTATTCTGGCACGTGAGCTTGCCGAGCGATGCGAGACGACGGAAAGGACGATATACCGCGACATGGAGGCCCTCAGTGCAATGCATATCCCGATCGCCAATATGGGACACGGGCAAGGGTACATGTTTATCAGCCAATTTGCCATGTATCCGCTAAATTGGTCTGATGAAGAAGCCCAAGCTTTCATGCATCTTGCTGAAGTTATGGAGAATATTCGTCCTTTGCTGAAACCTGCTTTTGAGAGCGCTTATGAGAAAGTGGTTGCTGCGAGTCAGAAAAACAAAACAGAACGAGTGGAATGGTCGGAGCATATTAGTAGTTTGTTTAAACTGGGGTTGCCTGCATGGCAAAATGAGAGAAATGATCCACAGAATCAATCTCTAATTCCCCTGCTTCAGGCTGGCATTTCACAGAACACCATTGAAGGGGAATATCTGTCTCAAGGTAAAAAAGGGATCGTACGCATAGATCCTTACTGTCTTATCCCTCGCGAGTACAGATTTGAACTGTTAGCATATTGTCACCTGTCGGAGAAACTTCGAATCTTTCAGGTAAGTCGGCTGCAGAGGATACGAATATTGCCACGCACGTTTCGCAAAGAGGATCATCTCATACAATCGCATTTCCGCATTCCTTGGGCATACGAGGGAAGTACGGAGTGGACAGCGTTCAAAATTCGATTTGCACCCCATGCTGTGGAGCGTGTGATGCAGGAGCAATTTTTTATGCGACCGATCCTAACCATTGAACCGGAAGGTAGCCTGTTATTTGAAGCCATATTAAGTGATGTTGACGAATTTCTCGTATGGATATCTAAATATGGACCTGATGCGGAAATCCTCGAACCGGAGATCTGCCGCATCAAGATGAAAGAACGTCTGAATGATTGGCAACAAATGTACAATAAAAGTTGAGATTAGAATGCCATCCATCCTAAGGCAAAACACGATTAAGTACTGTGCTTTGGACAGTTACTCTTTGGTTTTGAAAAGGCTTGCCAGATTGCCAAAAGGTGATTCTTTCTCTTCATCTTCTGTGGAGCTGGAATAGACAACCTTGGATGTAATGCCCTCATCATCGGCTGCACAGTTGTTTTCGAGCGTGAATCGGTCAAATTGATGCATAAATACCTTTGCTGTATTGATGGCATCATCCAAGGCACGGTGCTGGGTACCATCAAATTCGATTCCGCAGATTTCAAGAGCCTGAGCGAGTCCGAGTTGACGGAATTTGCCTTCTTTGCGGACGGTGCGGGACCACTGTTGCTGGAGATCGTTATGATTGGTGATCCAGGCCACATCAAGTTCATGGGTACGACAATGAGAGATCAGTTTGCTGCGGTCATCGGGTCCCCAGGAACACATGTAATAGGGGTCACTTCCCATCCAGGCAATGAATTGGTTCAGTGCTGCCGGGAAAAGAGGGGCTGCATCAATATCTTTCTGCGTGATACCTGTAAATTGAATCGTGTCAGTGGACAGCACGGACTTGTTGGAAGGACGAACATACGTATGGAACGTATCCGTTACGACCAATCCATCGGCACTTTCCGTAACTTTGACAGCACCGATATCAATAATTTCAGAAGAATAGCGAGTATTGCGGCTTACCGTGAATTCAAGATCATATATGATATATGGCATAGGACAAGCTCCTTTATCGATTAATACCTGTGATAGATTTCTATTTCTCTATATTACAGGGAACGTGCTGCCATGTCAGCCATCGCTAGAGAATTCATTATAGTCAGGATGAACGAAGAGTCAAAAAGTGGTCATTATAATGAGGAAAGTTAGGGACTTTCCTATATTTTGTTTGTATTTATGGTAACATAATAGTAGAATTTTCCGTCTTATTATCAAAACTTCCTAACACCGTTAAAGTGTTGGGGAGTTTTTTATTATGTATAGCATGCTCATGCAGGAAAGGAGAAAAGGTTAGTCGGTTGTTGGTATAACATAGGAAAACTAGTTCACGAGTTAGTATTATTGAATTTAAAGTACATATGGAGGTTTGTTTCTTTGATTAGTAGAAAATTGAAAATAACAGCAATTACAGCTAGTGTGTTTATTGTGTTAATTGGCGCTGCATATGGTGCATTCTATATCTGGAACAAAAATTATAAATTTAATAATAATTATGTATGGCAGCCTTTGGAGGACGTGCAATCTACACTAAACCTGAAAGATTCCTATAACGTGATTGTAGCTGGAACGGATCCGGAAGGTATTACTGCTGCCTTATCAGCTGCTCGTAATGGGATGCGTGTATTGCTGGTGGAAGCAAGAGATCGCAACATGTTGGGAGGATTGTTGACCGAGGGAGGCCTTAATACGCTGGATCTAAATTATTCCCCTGAACAACCGCAGTTATTGAGTAGTTTGCGGCAGCCTGACTTTTTGAACAAAGGCATTTTCCAGGAATGGTTTGACCAGATCGAGGGTAGTTCATTTGATACCAATACAGCGGCTAACATGTTCTATCGGATGGTTCGTTCCGAACCTAATATTGACCTGTTGATGAATGCTAAGGAATTAGTTCCCCTTACTGAACAATCTACGGGAGATCACACAACAATAACGGGTATGAGTATAACTAAAGAAGATGGAACAACTGTTCAGATCTCAACCCGCTCCATCATTGATGCAACGCAAGATGCGGATATTGCAGCCGCTGCAGGGGTTCCATATTCCATAGGCAGACAAGATATTGGAGATGGTAAATCCAAAATGGTCTCTACGCTTGTATTCAAGTTAAGCGGTGTTACTGATGAGGTATGGCAAAAATTCAGGGAAAGAGAGGGAACCGGGGTTGATAAGATGAGTGCTTGGGGGTACGGTGATGCTAGAAAATATGAATCCTCCAATCCACAACATATTAAGATTCGCAGTCTGAATATCGGAAGACAAAATGATGATACAATCTTGATTAATACAATGCAGATCTTTGGGGTAGATCCGTTAGATCCGATATCTGTGAAAAAAGGTCTGGAAATCGGGCGTAAAGAAGCCCCACTAATTGTTGATTTTCTGAAGAAAAATTATGATGAATTTGCAGGGTTACAATATGCTGGAACAGCAGACGAGCTTTACGTGAGGGAGTCACGTCATATCTATGGCGAGTACCGATTAACATTAGCTGATGTCATGGAAAATCGTGATCATTGGGATGCCATTGGATACGGTTCATACGATATTGATATTCAGAGCACGAGTGTTGGAAATCCCGGCACGATTATGTTGAGTCCGATTCAATATGGTGTACCCTTTCGCTCGCTTGTACCGCTAAAGGTTGACGGTTTGCTCGTCGTTGGACGTGCAGCAAGTTATGATACCATCCCACACGGTAGTGCAAGAGTTGTCCCACTGGGAATGGCAGAGGGAGAAGCAGCAGGAGCGGCGGTCAAGCTGGCATATATGCATAAGGAGTCCTTCCGCGAACTCTCAACTTCTGAAGAGCGAGCATCTGAACTACGTAAGATGCTGGAGAATCAGGGGATGGATCTGAAAGTACATCGTTTCGAGCAGCCTGATTATATGGAGCATAAGGATTACAGGGGATTATTGGCTGCAGCGAGTATGTATATGACTTCAGGCAATTATAATAACGATGGTTGGGAACTGGATAAAGGAATGAATCCAGAACGATTTTTAAGTAAATTGAAAAGAATGCAAGCGATGTTTCCAGAAGCCTACACAGGCAGTGCCGACCAAGCTCTAGCAAATATGGAGAATGCCTTAACCCTACCTTTAACGTTGGATCAGGCTGCGTATATGTTATGTCTGGCAATGGGATCTTCAGAAACGGAAACTTCACTTGAACAGGCACTTGCTCAATTGCAAACGCAAAACTTTATAAGTGACGACACGCTTGCTGGCATTGCTGACAAGAACAAACTTACCAATGGGGATGCGTTTATGCTCATTCGTGATGTAGTGGAGTATTATTCAGGAGTTGTATTCGACTAATTGGTTGACAATTACTTGTAAATGAACTAATGTGGTCAAAAATGAGAACAGCGTTATAACGAGGACATGATTGTGCAAGCCAGCTTCAACAGAGAGGGAACAGTGTGGTGCAAGGTTCCTGTAGCTGCTTCATAATTCCTACCTCGCGAGCTGCGGAAGAGAATGCCCATCCAGGGTTGCAACCTCCGCCGGCAGGGCCCGTTACGCCCCGTAGGACTGCAGGTCACAGATCGCATAGGTTGCGAACGGATTAATTTGCAGTTAAACAAGGGTGGTACCACGACACATTCGTCCCTTGACGGATGTGTCTTTTTGCTGTTTATGCGCCGTATTTTGATAACAAAAAAGGAAAATTAGGAGAGTGTTCAGATGCGTCAAAGTGAAATGCTTGTTCCAACCTTACGTGAAGCGCCAGCGGAGGCAGATGCGGCGGGACATCGCTGGTTACTGCGTTCCGGTATGATTCGTCAATTGGCGTCGGGAATTTACAGTTATCTGCCCCTCGGACGGCGGATATTGTTGAACGTTGAACGTATTGTTCGAGAAGAGATGGATCGTGCGGGGTGTCAGGAAGTATTGCTGCCGATTATGCAGCCTGCGGAGTTGTGGGAAGAATCCGGAAGGTACACACAGTATGGTCCTGAATTGATGCGTCTGAAGGATCGTCATGCACGGGAATTTGCTCTTGGACCAACACATGAGGAAGTCGTAACCGCTTTAGCACGGGATGAAGTGAACTCGTATCGGAAGTTGCCATTCACCCTGTACCAGATCGGAACCAAGTTCAGGGATGAACGTCGTCCTCGATTTGGATTGCTACGTGGACGTGAGTTCATCATGAAGGATGCGTACTCTTTTGCTTCGGACTGGGAAGAGCTTGATCGTACTTATCAGGCGATGAACACGGCGTATAGTCGCATTCTGGAGCGTTGTGGTCTGGACTATATCCGTGTTGAGGCGGACGCGGGAACGATTGGCGGTCAAGGTGAAACGCACGAGTTCATGGCTCTTGCTGACGTGGGTGAGGACACGATTGTAACCTGCAAACATTGTGGATATGCTGCAAATCTGGAGAAAGCGGATTATCAGACTTCTGGAGATATGGAGAAAACAGAAGGAAGCTTGGAAGTTCCAGCCGACTCTGCGAGTGCAGACTCCGCGCTTCAAGCGGATGAACATTCGGAAGCGGAAAACGTAGTACACATCTCGACACCTGGCGTTCGTACGATCGCTGAGTTAAGCACTTTTGTGGGCAAAGGTGCTGAACATATGATCAAAACGCTGCTTTATGTAGCGGATGGTCAGCTCGTCGCTGCGCTTGTGCGTGGAGATCATGAACTGAATGACATCGCATTGAAACAGGCGTTGGGGGCAGAGGAACTGATCCTTGCAGACGATGCAGCCATTGCGGCACATCCAAATCTGAAGGTAGGATTCCTGGGTCCGATTGGACTAAATCTGCCGATGGTGGTAGACGCTGACGTGTCAGTGATGAAGAGTGCAATTACAGGAGCCAATGAACTGGATGTACACGTTTCCGGCGTACGCCCAGGTATTGATTTTGCATTGGAGCGAGTAGAACGAATTCGCTTTGCTGCGGAAGGGGATACTTGTCCAACATGTGGATCACCACTTGTGTTTACCAAAGGTATTGAGGTTGGACATATTTTCAAATTGGGAACGAAATATAGTGATGCCATGGGTGCTTCATTCCTGGATCGTAATGGTCGCCAGTGTGCGCCAGTCATGGGATGTTACGGCATTGGCGTATCCCGCCTGATGGCTGCGATAGCCGAACAGTATGCAGGAGATGATGGCATAAAATGGCCTGTTGCTGTTGCGCCTTATAATGTGCATCTGATTACAGTAAGTTGGAAGGATGAGCAGCAGCGTCAGCTCACTCTCGAACTGGAACAACAATTGATCAATGGCGGATTCACTGTATTGGTTGATGATCGGGATGAACGTCCGGGTGTGAAATTCAAGGATGCGGAGCTGATCGGATTGCCTGTGCAGATCGTCATTGGCAGAGGAGCAGCAGAAGGACAGGTCGAACTGGGATCACACGCACTTGCAGCATCAGGTGAATCGAAACGAATCGGGTTAATGGCTCAGGAAGCTGTACGTTATGTGAAGGAACAGCTCACTTCCTAAATTCAGGGGATCTTCTAATTATATGAGTTCATATAATAGTACCGAATATGATGCGGTAGATGATTTTGATTGCTGAAATTCCAATCTGAGCATGAAAAAGAGGGCTATAGGCATGCAATTTGGCAGGATTTTATGAGTGATATCATACGAAATAACTATATTTGGATCTATGTATTTAGTATGCAAATGGTTTTATGATTTAGGATTTGAAGATGATCCTACTCAGGCGGATCTATGTGCAAGTATGCAATGTTGAGAAGACAGACATGTCGAAATTAAATGTACAATAACCGCATGAACACGGTCATTCCGGAGAGTTTTTATATAGTTCGGTGTCGAAGTTACATGATAAAGTTGGTCCGTAAAGGCTGCGCTGGGATTTATTTTTGCCTCAGATGATTGTCAGGATCAGCAGGATATGTCCACAGGAAATGTTGAAGTCTCTGATGTGGATGGATGTTTAAGAACTGACATACGAAAGGGTGTCCCCTTAACCAGTAATCTGGTTTGGGGACACCCTTTTGGTATGACAAGATAGATTCGTTATGTTGTTGCGCCATATAAGCGATCATGCCTATATGCACTTTGCTTTGCTGAGCTTAAGAAGCTGCAGGCAATTTCAATTGTTGACCTGGATAAATCCAGTGTGGATTTTTGATATTATTCAGCTTCTGCAATGCCTGCCAAGTTGTGCCGTATTGTTTGGAGATAGAGTACAGGGAATCTCCGGATTTCACAACATGCAGTTTGGCTGGAGCTGGTTTACTTGGTGTTGGTTTAGACGGTTTTTCCGGTTTTGGTGTTTCTGGTTTTGGCTTGGTTGGAGCTGGTGTTTCTGTTACCGGAGTTTCCGGCTCTACTGCAGTTTTTTTCGCTTCACTGAATCGACCATCTGTTTTGATGTCTACAGCGCCAAGCTTTTGCATGTAGTTGATCAATGCTTCATCCAATGCGCCATACATACCCGTAGTTGGATATTTGGCAAACATGGTGTATTCGTCACCACCAACAGCTGTGAAATCATTGGTTGCCAGTGTATATGTTGCTTTCGGATCAAGGGCTTTATCGCCAACGGTTACGGAATGTACACGGCTACCTTCTGCAGCGGAAGTGTCGATTTTGAACTTGATTCCAGATACTTGCGGGAATCCACCGCTTGGTTCCGGGTAGGAAGCTACACCAACTTCAAGGGCTGCCAGAATATCAGACCCTTTCACTTCAAGGGTTACCACTTGATTACCAAAAGGAAGCACTGTGATAACATCACCTTTGGTTACGATACCCTTTTCAATGGAAGCACGGATACCACCACCGTTAGTCAGTGCAATATCAGCGTTGCTGACATCACGAATGGCATCTGCAAGCAGGTCACCCAGGTTGGTTTCACCTGCACGTACCTGTTCACGCTTACCATCCAGTAGAATGGCTGTGTTGGCTACTTCTTCTTTCAAAATAGGCTCTTGTTCTTTTTGAATGGAGTTCACGAGAGCTGCGACTTTCTCATTTGGTTTGATGTCTTTTGCTGCAGTTTCATCAATTAATGTTGCTTGTTTCTTCGTTACTTTACCACCATCTACCCACAGGTCGATGACACCTACGTAGTTAGTGTATTCTCCTGCACTTGCGATCAACGTTCCGTTATCGGACACAAGACCGTCCTGCAGTATGGTGTGGCTGTGACCATCAATGAATACATCGATGCCAGGAACTTCTTTAACGACTTTTAAACTAGTATCTGTGCTGGACGCATCTTGTCCAAGGTGTCCCAATACCACCACAACATCTACTTTGCTGCGGATCTCGTTCACTAGAACTTTAGCCTCTGCAGATGGGTCTGTAATATCTAGACCTGCTACGTTTTTCGGATTCGTTTTGTACATCGTTTCAGGTGTGGACAGGGCAATGATTCCAACCTTTACACCATCAATTTCTTCAATCAGGTAAGGATCGAAGAGACGAGTTCCGTCCTTTTTCTTCACGTTGGCACTAATCATTGGGAAATTCATCATGTCTGCCAGTTCGATCAAGCGATCCGAACCATAGTTGAATTCGTGGTTACCCGGTACGATGGCCTGGTAGCCCATTTCATTCATGACTTTCACGATGCTCTCACCATTCACGAGAGTGGCAAAAGTTGTACCATGTACAGCATCTCCAGCATCAAGCAGGAGCGTGTTTGGGTTTTCGCTGCGATATTTGTCAGCGATTCCAGCTACTTTGGCAAAACCCATAGCAGGTGAAGATTCAACTGCACGAGCATGCGTATCATTTGTATGTAGAATGGTAATGTGTTTGCCTGTGCCCGGAGTAGTATCCGTTGCAGCCGCGGCAATACCTACACTGCTAAACAGCAAACAGACCGTTAGCAGAAGTGAAACGTAATTCTTCCAGATTTTCATATGAATCCGAAACCTCCCCAATTAATAATCTACTTGAGCGTTTACACAGCTCACGTAGTATTTTAACAGACTATTATTAGGAAATCTCGCGAATTACGTAAAAATAGCTAACCTGAAAGTTACATGTGAAATCTGCTGTTGGATAATATAATCTTCGGAAGGAACATATGTTCTTAAAGAGTGTAAAAAAAATGCTGCGCTTCACGCGGCAGTCCGGTACGTAAACAAAATTTCTCCAAAGATTCATCCGGTTCAGGCATCACTCCGGAGGTTAGCAATTGAATGGCAAAACGATTGGCCTGTCTCTCCAGCTTGCCTGGAGCAAAATAGGAATGTTCCTCCAGAAAGAATCGATTGATTCCTTTATGAAGCCGATCATGACCAAGCTCATGTGCGCACACGAACCGCTGCCATTCCGGCGGCAAATCATTGTGTATGACGATAAACCTGCGCCGGAGCTTGCGAAAGTACAGTCCCTTGGTGGACTTCCCCAAATTGGTGAAACGAATCTGTATTCCAACCGCGCGGGCAATGCTGAACGGGCAGTTGGTCCGGTGTTTGCGAATCAGCTTTGTTACGATGTCATCCATATGATCTCACCTGCTGCTTCATTAAATTCAGTGGGTCATGCCTCATGGGCGATTGTCCGATTCGTCTGTCTTTTTGCGTTTGTTCATCTGTTTGGCTTCCCAGAACAGACCTGTCAGCACATCCTTGATTCGTTTCTTGTCCTCTTCATCGAGTGGAATGCCGTCAAACATCAGATCATCATCGTCTTCCAGCATCTTTTTGAAATCACGACGGTCTTTGTATGTAGCCCATTCCGGTACGTCCTGAAGTTCAGCAGCACTCCCTGGTTCAATATAACCGGCCTGCTTCATCATCTCTGTATAGGGCACCGAGAGTGCGTCTGAAATCTTGCGAATGGTCGCTGGTTTCGGCACACCCCGGACCCCATTCTCAATACGTGAAATCTGTGAGTTGCTTATTCCGGCTGCTTCGGCGAGCTGATTGATGCTGTATCCCTGCTGCTCGCGCAGTTGTTTCATATAAGGACCAAAAGCGTGCTCCACAATTATGCCAACTCCTTCGATTCGTACAAGTACTTGAATTAATATTAAGAAGAAACTTGAATGCGACAACTCCTAAACCCTCTGCGGGTGCGCCGTTCCGGATTCGGATCGTTCTTTTGATCGCTGTTATCCCCGGATTTCCTGTTTCCCTTTCCTAAAGGGTGAAATCCGTTGATAAAGGCGAACGCTTCGCTTCTTCAGAATCGATTCCGTCTCCTTCACTACGTATGCGCTTGATATGTACCTTAGCGGCATTAAGGAGAAGGGGAACTTCTTAATATTAAAAATCAAATGACTTATACGGAAGTTCATTAATTAAACAGTACTATAACGTATATATACCATTAGGTAAAGAGATATGAAACAATTATGCCAAAAGGCATAGGAAATGAGAGCGAAGGTTTTATTTTATCGTCAAAACGAACCAAAATGGAGGTTTACTCTGATCTCCAGAAAGTGGTATCCTCAAATAGAAATGCGAACACTATACGAACAAAATGTAAACTTGATACAGGTTAGAGTTTGGTGGAGTACCTTCCGAACAATGGAATTCTGCGAAATATAGGGATTTGGATTGATTCCAAAAGGCAACAGGGAAAATTGAAGAATTGTCGTTACTTTTTTGGAGAACTGGACAACTCTATGAATAAGAGTCTTTTGCTATCGTTCAAAAAAACGATGGCAAAGCAATATCATGTGAACGATAGAGTGATTGATATGAACTGAGAAATAAAAGTGCTACAGATGAGATGCTTGAATGTTTGAGTATATAAGTTGAACGGAAACGTAGAGGACAGAAATAACCTGAAGAAGCGGAGTTGAAAGTTTTCTGAAAGAAAGCTGCATCGGAAGCTTGTTCTATCATCAGAGTGAATATGCGAAGCTACTAGACTTTCATTCTATAGCGAATACTGAAGGAGGAAAATGATTATGGAATTGATGCTGCCCGAATTGGACCGACGCAAAACGCAAACAGCTGTTGAAGCTGCGCTGGAAAAATACCGAATTTATAAAACCATTGCATTTGAAGAACGAGAGGTTATGGTGACGGCAAGTTATGCCGAGCGTTTCCACGGTGCAACCAATGTGACGGGGGATTCCACGGCGAGAACGGCGATCTACAATGTGGACGTGCAGCGCGCGCGTCAGGCATACTGCGATACGATTGATTTTGTAGTGTCCCGGCTGAGTGAAAAGGAACGTGTACTCGTCTGTGAACGATATTTGAAAGACGATGATGTGTTTGACTATAAGGTGTATAACCATGTGTTTGATCCACCTGTCAGCAAGGATACGTATACGAAGATTCGTACACGTGCTTTCTACAAAATGGCGCTGGCACTGTCAGATCGAGGTCTGATTAATATGGAGCCTTTGTCTGTATCCCGCAAAGAGCGACAGAAGCTGGGCTGAGCGAGAGTATTCATTAGTAATGATAGAGGACAAATGTCTTCATTATCATTTAATTAAATCTTCGTGGTATAATTCTCCAAAATATTGTGTTATTCTATTTATATGCGTAAGTCCTTGCAATTTTAAAAAATATCTTATATAGCATTATAACTAGTAGACCGATATAATACCTAGAAAGGTGTATTACTATTGAGTGATTTTCGAATTCTTGGTTACCATGGCACGTTTTCTGAAGTAATAGAGTATATAAGTGAAGAAGGATTTTCAACTGTCAATAGAAATAATCATTGGCTAGGTCAAGGAGTATATTTTTATGATGATCCGAAACTTGCTCATTGGTTCATAACTAAAAATAGTGAGAGTGATTTTCGAAAAAAGGGAAAGGGCACTAAATTGGCTCTTATAACTGCAGAAATAACATCACAATTAGATCTTGTCCTTGATTTAGATTCTATAGATGGCGTTGATAAGTTCTATTCTGGAATTTATGAGCTTAGAGATCATTTGAAAACAGTGGGTTTTTCTTCAGATGAACATAGGAATCGATGTTTTATTTTAGATTTACTTGTTTCAATTTATGGTTTTCAGGTTGTTATAAAAACCTTTGAACATACTGATAGATCTCCCTCATACAGCAGTGTGGACACCAAACGTTTCAATTCTGAAATTTTCAAGTTAAATGTTCACTACAAAGAACGTCAAATTTGTGTTACATCTGATTCATGTATAAAAATTGTAAGTGTTGAATACCCTAGTGATAAGTATCCGATAAAACCAAAGATTAAATTTGATTGGAGATGATTCACAATGGACAAAACTATTCAAGAATTAATCAAAGAAACTGCCGGAAGATATGGTCTTGGATATGATTTGAACAGTGATTATCCTACAGTTCTTCAAGAAGATGGAACTGTAAAAAAAATAACGTTTGAGGATATGAACAACATATTTAATGTTAGTCCTCCTGAAGATACATGGACTCGATATAAGAATGAAGTTAATTGGAGTAATGATATCAATGTTAGTATAAATTTGAAAAATAAGTTTTCTAATGAAATAGAGATTCCTTTTGTTGCGTAATAGTTTGATAATGGGGTGTTAATAGAATGATAGAAGGTATAATTAAATTTCATGGATTTAGGCTTGAAAAGCTAAATTATGAGCATAAGCAAATTGGACCAGATGAGAGAAATTTGAATATAAGTATATCGCCAGAATTCTTGGTACAACTTGTTGAACAGGAGCCAAAAACCAGTAGGGAAGAAGACGAGAATTATTTTAATATTTTAATTGGCACAAGAATAGGTTTTGATGAGGAAGAGAGAGTGCCGTTTATGACAGAAGTTGTATTACGTGGATTCTACTCATTCAACAGCAAGAATGATAACAAAGATAATTTTGGTTTTGATGATAGACGCAGATTTTTTCTTACAAATGGATGTGCTGTGTTATTTCCTTATCTTAGATCAGTTTTGACTGATGTTACGAGTAAAAGTAATCATAATCCTATTATTCTACCTACTATTAATTTTCACCAATTCATTGAATCTCAAGATATAAATGAGTTAATACTTAATTCCGAACAATATGCTGATAAAGATTAGTTTTCAAAAAATGACAAACGGTATTTGCTAATAACAGCAGATACCTTTTTTTTGTTTGTTGAAGTAGATGCATTTATTCATTGAAATTAAAATTTTATAAATATGGAGAGAAGTCTGCCATGTCGGAAGAAGTCGGAATGCAGGAAATGGTCACATTGAAGACAATCGCAGAAACGCTCAATACGTCCAATGATCTGAACTTAATGCTGGATACCGTGGTCGGCAAATTACTGGAGTTGACCGGATTAACGGCAGGCTGGATGTTTCTGATTAATGAACGTGGAGAATATACCTGTGTTTCGGATTACAATCTGCCCCCGGCATTACTGCGTAAAAATAAAGAGCCCATGCGAACGGGTACCTGCTGGTGTGTGAACCGCTTTAAGGATGGTCAGCTCAATCATGTGGTCAACATCATTAACTGTAAACGGCTGGAGGATGCGGTGGAATTCCAATGGGGAGATACCCATGATATTACCCATCATGCAACCGTCCCGTTAAGGTCAGGTGAGAAGATGCTCGGCCTGCTCAATGTGGCTGCGCCAGCCAAGGAACATTTCAGCGACAGTGAACTGGCGCTGTTACAGGGCGTGGCGTACCAGATTGGTAGTGCGATAGAGCGGATGAGATTGTATCGTGCGGAGCAGCGACGAGCTGATCTGTATGCCAAGCTGGGGGAGTTCAGCACGGCTTTGGGTCTTGCAGTGAACGAATGCAACAATTCGGATGCTTTTTCTTTAAAAGTTGTACAGTTGCTTGGGCAGCAGTATGATTGGCCTTTCGCTACCATTATTCAGCAGAGAAATGGAATGTTCATTCTGCAGGCAGCCTATGCAAATGATACGGTTCGAACGTTATCAAGTACTCCGTTATCTTCCGAAGTGACGAGCCAGATTAACCATATAATCAATAGTCATCGTGTAACATCTCTGTCTGGGACAGAGATCACTGAGATATTTACCCTGTGCAAGCCTGACCAGAATACGAATTCCATTGCCTCCGGAATTGCCGCTCCCCTTCCATACCATACGCCAGGGGAAAAGGGAATTCTGGTGATCGGAATAGGAACATCAGGTCCTGCGCAGGCGGATCGTGAGGTGCTGGAGGCACTGGCCGAACATATTGCGGCCTCATGGGAGAGTCTGAAGCTGGCGGAGAATCGCCGCGAACTTGCACGAATGGAAGAGAGAAACCGGTTGGCTCGCGATCTGCATGATTCGGTTAATCAGATTTTATTCTCACTATCATTAACGGCTAAAGGCGCGGAAAGTATGTTATCCGACTCCGAGAAGTTACACCCGGCTGCGGAAGCGATGAAGGATATTCGGGCTTTGTCTCAGTCGGCTCTCAAGGAAATGCGCGCATTGATTATGCAGCTCCGTCCCGCGGGACTGGAAGCTGGGCTGCTCCATGCGCTACAGGAATACGGCACCAGCCAGGGTCTTCAAGTGGTGATGAATCGGACGGGAATGATGTCTTTACCGCGTAATATAGAAGAAGCATTGTGGCGAATCGGACAAGAAGCGCTGAATAATGTACGGAAACACGCGGATGTTCCTTCTGCTGAGGTCACCCTCAAATTAAGTGATCATGAAGTGGTGCTCACCGTCACAGATCAGGGAAAAGGTGGTACGGAAAGGCCAAAAGCCTCGTCTGGAAGCTCCCTTGGCCTGTCCATTATGAAGGAACGGGCTCAATCGCTCGGGGGTAGCTTAGAAATAGTGAGTTCTTCCCGTAAGGGAACAACAGTAACGGCAGTCATTCCACTTCCGTTCGAATCTGTATAAAGTCAGGGGGAAGAAGAGATGCCGATTACGATTTTGCTCGCAGATGATCATGCGATGGTGAGACGAGGTTTGCACGTTTTTTTGACCACACAGCAAGACATGGAGGTTGTCGGTGAAGCATCGAACGGGCAGGAAGCACTGGCGCAGGCGGAAGCGTTAAAACCTGACGTGGTATTAATGGATCTGCATATGCCGGTCATGGACGGAATTGAAACAGCCAGACGATTGCGTGCATTAATGCCAGCAACGCGAATCATTGTGCTCACCTCGTTTTCGGATCAGGATCATGTGGTTCCTGCTGTACGTGCAGGGGTGAAGGGGTATCTACTCAAGGATATTGAACCGGAGGATCTGGCTGTGGCCATTCGCAATGTGCATGCAGGTCAGGTAGAATTGCATCCTGCCGCAGCAGGTCAATTGATGCATGTGATGGCTTCATCCGATTGGTCTATAAATGAACAGTAACCACAGGATATACCGACAGATCAGTCAGCAGACAGTCAACTTCAAGAGCTGAAGCAGGTTGGAAAATCAAATGAAACATCCCTTGGTGGTCCGGATATGCTCACTCGCCGTGAACAAGAGGTTTTGGGGTTGATTGCTCAAGGATTGAGCAACAAGGAAATTGCAGTTCAATTGGTCATCACCGAAAAAACGGTCAAAACACATGTCAGTCATCTGCTCGACAAACTGGGACTGGCGGATCGGACGCAAGCGGCTCTTCATGCCGTAAGAAATGGCTGGGTCGTCTGAGCAATTCCGACATATGTTCATACTTAAGTCGTATAAACTCAACCTAAAGGTTGAGTTTTTTGGTATTTCAAGTTAAGTCTATCTGCTGACGATTTGGATGCCAAAGAAAGGTAAGATAAGAGTAGAAATAACAGATCGGTTGAAACATGAGCGTTTGAATTATTAAAAAACCAAGGAGAGTGACATGAATGAATATCGTTATTTTGGCAGGCAGCAATCGGAACAATGCAACCAGTACACGTCTGGGAGAGTATGCTGTGGAGATTATTCGAGGTCAGGGGCATCAGGCCAGCCTGTTTGATCTGTATCAGACATCACTTCCATTCTACGCGCCAGATGAAAAACAAGCGGATCATGAACATCTGGCAGACCTGAATACACGTATGCTCGCGGCTGATGCAATCATCCTGTCTACACCAGAGTATCACGGCAGTATAAGCGGTGTGCTCAAAAATGCACTGGATCATCTGAGTCAGACTCATTTCAGCGGCAAGCCCGTCCTGTCCATCAGCTCCTCTGGCGGAGCGGTGGGGGTAAGTTCGCTTTTACAACTGCAAGCGATTGTTCGCAATCTGCATGGCATCAATGCCCAAGAGTGGATTTCGATTGGTGGTGCGCAGCGCAGACGATTCGAAGCAACATTTGACGGATACGAAGAGTACGAAGGCAGTCAGGATATAGAGGACCGGGTGCAGCGGGTTATTGGATCGTTTTTAAATCTGGCACAGACGTTAACAAATGCGCGGAATTCAACCATGAGTTGAGAACAAGCGAAGATGAAAATGGGAAAAGGAAAAGAGGTTGAGCATTATGATTACAGGCATATTTGAAACACATCTAAACGTGACGGATCTGGAGAGATCCCATCATTTCTATGAAACGGTCCTGGGATTACCTCATGCCTACGGGCAGAAAGAACGTGGAAACTCCTTCTACTGGATTGGTGGAAAAGGCAATGCCATGCTGGGATTGTGGCAAAAGGAACCTTCCGAAGTGCGGCGTCAGCACTTTGCTTTTCATGTATCTCTGGAGGATATGAAACATGCGATGGCTCACTTGGAGAACAAAGGAATCAAGACACAGAACTTCCTGAATGATGATATCGGTGAACTGTACGTCTTCGGCTGGATGCCCGCAGTATCTGTATATTTTAACGATCCAGATGGCCATTCGCTTGAATTCATTGCTATGCTCCCGGATGAAGCGAAGCCTGAGCTTGGCATGGTGCCATGGAGTCGGTGGGAGGAGATGCAGGAGAAGACCGTATGATGATTGAAGAATTACAGTTATATACAACACGGCTGGAGGACCTCAAGCATTTTTATCGTGATACGTTGGGCATGGAGGTGTCCAATGCGACAGATCAGGCCTTCAACCTGGAGGTTGGAGGGACAAAGATGATTTTCAAACCGTGTGAAACAGATCCGGAGCCCTTCTATCATGTAGCCTGGTTGATTCCGACAAATCGGTTCAAGGAAGCGAAGCAGTGGGCTGCATCATGTGTTGCCTTAAGCAGGGAAGAACATCGGGATGAGACATACTCTGCTAATTGGGACTCTCATTCCCTCTATTTTGAAGATCCGGCAGGCAATATTATCGAGTTGATTGCTCATCATCGTATTCAGAACGAGAGTGACCATGACTTCTCCACTAAAGATATATTACAGGTGTGTGAGATTGGCCTGGTGACGGATGATGTTCTGTCTGCGGTGAATGAGCTTCAGCAGATTGGAATCACGCGATGGGGTGAGGTTAGTGATACCTTTGCTCCTGTAGGAGATGTACATGGTTTATTTATTGTGGTGAAGAAGGATCGGACGTGGTTTTTCTCCAAGCAAAAAGCTGAGATCTATCCACTGGAAGTATCCATCCGTGGGGTGGGCAAGCTTCGAATTGGCTAAACTTTGCATTCCGGGGCAAAACGGGCATATGTGGAGCATTTCCATCATGTTATAGAAGTAAACGCTTTATTTATTCCAGGGTAGTTTCTCTGATGGGCTTACATTTGATGAAGGGTGGTGGCAAGCTTGGATCGACGTTTGTTGGAAGATGGACTAGCGATTATCGTTTCCAGTCGGGAACGTACAGGAGATCTGTGGCACGCCCATTATGGGGCGGGTGCGATTGCGGCATATTTTTGGTTACGGGAAAATCGTCTCACTGCCCTTGCCGCCGGCAGTGTTACGGCCGAAGCAAAAGCCATGCTTCGCCAGCATGGAATCAGCCCTGGCCAGACCTCTCCGATTGGTGAGATGATGCCCAGGGAAGATGCCGAAGCGCGTATTACGGACGCATTGGATCGAACGATTGGAGAGCTGCACTGGGTTGGGCACCAGGCCATCTACGGGGCAAATCAGTCTGAAAGCCATTCGTGAACTGGATGGATGGGGTACTGCAGAGGATATTGGTCGGCTGGTTGAACTGATCGATTCATTCGATCGGACCATCCCGGGAAGATCCTGGATGAACACAACGATGAAAGAAATTCGCAGTCTGAAGCCGGAAAAAAGCGATGGTTTCCCCGAGATTGATGATCCAATTCAGTTGTCACGTTTGATTCTGGATGAACTTGGGGCGTTCCAGACCATCTATCACGCGGAAGCGCACCATGATCTAATCGGTCATATGCTCACCTACGGACATGCGCTTAACATATTATATGAATTGGGTTATCCGGCATTATTCCACAAAGGCATTCCGCCTTTCCTTACTATGGTGAAGGCGCTACGCTTAAGCCGAGATGTGGATATTGAACAGGAGATGCCGACATTGCAATCACCCGTAGATCTGCTGCCACTAGAACGGGCGGAACGATCAGTGGCGCTCCCTCATGAGCTGGAATATTGGCTCACCGACAGACGTTCCCGCGACTGGAACGGAGGTCATGTATTCAAATTCCCGTTCAGCTTCTATCATCATGCCAAGAACGGGGAGCCCGTACCGGAAACATGGGAGAACTTTCGTTATATCATCGCGTGAGTAAAAACATACATTTAAGAAGGGGTGTCCGTAATGACGGACACCCCTTCTAGGCATTATTCTAGTCTACCGAATCGTGGGCAGCCTGCACCTTATTAACGGGGCCAAATTTCAAGGATAAAAAGGATCAGCATGACTCTGGACACAAGCATGTATGGTGATTTTCGTACGGGCTGACTCGCTGCCCATATTCCCCAGGAACTCATAAGTGCAATACTCCCCCAGAACATCCATAAGGAGATGCCTTCGGGCGTAAATAAAAAGGATAGCTTGGGCAGTCCCCTGTTGCCAGCCCCAAGAAGAACAGTGGTCATATAGACGAGGACAAGGAAAAACAACTCGAAGAGCAGGGTTTGCAGCCAGAAATAATAGATGTTGAAAAATCGTAGTATGATGACTGTGATCAGGATGAACAGGATACCAACGGATAAGAATGTTGCCGCGGTCCATCCAATGAGAGATGTTGTTACAACATCTGTTTCCTGATATAAGATGTACATCGCCAACGCATACATAGCGGGGCCCGCCATATAACTGGTGACAGCAATCCAAAGATAAAAGAAATACCTCTTTTTCATGGTCATATCCATCCTTTATTGTTCGTAGGATTTGAAAGCTACTTATGTCATATAAACATCATCAGGATGGGTTTGGTTGGACTATCGATAGGAGTTTCTCTCGAGAAACCGACAATTAACCGCCATAGAGACGACTACATTCATGCGTAATTCATCCCGATTACCATCAGCGCGAGTGGGAAAAGGCGGTAAGATGATATTATCGGATCAGCAGCAAGGAAGACACACCGACAGCTCATACGCTAAAGTACGGACCGGCCATGGGGCCGGTTTTTTAATTAGGTGATTGCCTCCTTGCCCTGATCGGGTAATAAGACTAATTAGATAACAGGAGGCTACGTGATATGAAAACAGTATTGTATGTTCCACTGGATGATCGTCCAGCGAATCTGGATGATGTGATTGTGCAAGGGAAAGCAGCCGGTATCCATATCGTTACACCGAACCTGAGTGATATTAAAAATCGTCTGGACTCGGAGAAAACCGTAGATGGCACAACGCTGCTCGGCACCTCCACGCCGGTTTATGGCAAACCGTCCAAGATTCACGACTTTATTCTGAAACATGCTGCCAAAGTCGACGGATTCATTATTTCATCCGATATGCTCGCTTATGGCGGCCTGATTGGTAGTCGTCAGCTCCGTGAAGATGGAGGAGGCGCCTATCCAGAATACGATGATGAGACGACGCGTTTGCTGGATGTGATCCGCGTGATCAAGCAGAAATATCCACGCAAACCCGTATTTGTAATGGACACCATCATGCGTTTGGCTACAACTTCGTTTGCAGATGGCTTGGCGCTTGATGCATATAATGAGTCCCGTGCATTGATGCAGCAGCCACGTCAGACATACACTGAGTTTGAGGATATTATCGAAGGTTATAACCTGTCCCCGGATGGAGTGAAATATGGGACAACGACCTATTTTGATAAAGAACAGTATTACAATACAAGACAGCATAAATTCAAAACAAATCTGTACATTTTGGATCGGCTGGCTCGCACAGGTTATATCGATTTCCTCGCGGTTGGAGTCGACGATGCCAACACGCAGGGTGTTCAGATCAATGAAATCAAATATGTAGAAGCGCGGATCAATGAATGGCTGGGTGGAACCAATGGGCAAAATCCGGATCGTGCTATCATCTTGCCGGATGCAGATGGTTTGGGGCACGCTTTGGTCGCTCGGATGGCTAACCAATTGTTCCGAGGCGGGGCGAGGACACGTTACGCAGTGAGATACTTTGGTCCTCACGGCAATTCCATCATTAACACGTATGAATACATGGATGTACACGAGAATGTGGTTCGTCATGTGGATATTGTAGGTGGTGTGCTTGTAGCGGATTCGGCATATCCTGAACCGGAGGTGGTGACGGATGTGAGTGCTAGTGTGGAAAATGAACAGCTAGTGGCTGTAGCAGTTGATCAAGTTGTCCCGTTTGACATGACCTCCGAACTGGATCGTATGACGAAGGGTCACCCGGGTAATTCCGGGGAGAACACGGGCATCGACATTGAGATTATCGCCATTACGGCTCTGGATCAGGTGCAGGCTGCGTTGGAGCAATTGACGCTGAATAGTGAGCAAGGTCTGCCTTCGGTATTGATTGATTTTGTGGGTAAAGGACCAGCGAATGTTGATGTTGCTGAAGCGTTGCTAAACAGTCCATATACCGGACGGGTTCTGGGTTATAGTGCATGGAATACGCCAGGTAATAAGATCGGTATTGCTGTAGGCATGGGGCAGGCGAGGTACGCGTTGATCACAACAGAGAAGCATGAGCATAAGTTGCGCGATGCGATGAACGCGCATGGCTCGTTGTTGTTTAAGCGTTTCCTGAAGGATTACTACTACAAAGCGGTAGCGATTGCAGAGATCCGCACGTATTCCCGAGCTCATGCGCTTTATACCAACGTGGCTACCCTTTCGGATCAAAATATGTTGCTGTTCAACTCAGAGGAAGACTATGCCCATTTGCAAACATTGCTTCGTGACTTGATGCAAACTTACACAACGGCACTTGCGAATAAAACAGCCTTCCAGACAGGCAATGTGGCGATTAAGCAGATCTGTAATGACGAATTGTCCTATGCGACGTATGGCAGTGCGCTGCTGGAATATGGAAATCCCGATTTCATCTGGGGGCGTGCATTTGAGATTACGTTGAACCCGCAGGTTACGCTGAACTAAACTGTTATCTCACCATGGGCTCCTCATGTTTGGGATCATCACTGGTATGACTGTACTGCTTAATCTCGCCGTTGTTAAAAATGATATATTGATACTTCGCTTCGAGTTCATCCGCGAATGTTACGGAGGCACCGTAAGGTGCTTCAGAACTTTTTGAGGAGTAAGTACCTTGTACTTCGATAAGCTGTTCGGGTGAATAACCTCTCTGTTCAATCAGGTAAGTGGTTACCTGTTGTTCAGCATCATTTTTCTTCAGCGGATTACCAAGCAGTCCGAAGTAGGCCCAGCAGGATATCCCGAGTATAAATGCTAAGATGACAAGTGAAGTGATCTTGAATGTTTTACTCATAGGTATTTCTCCTTCTTTTACGTAAGCGACAATGAATTTGATAATAAAATATTAATATATTTGGATAAATTTATCAATTATTTGATCTTAAAGCTTACTTAGGTATTCTTTAAAATGATGATTCCAGAATCGTCTTTTTTCCACCCGAACGACGCCCTTAATCGCACCGAAGTCGTACGGAACACCATCCGCGCTAGGAATGAAAGGGTGTAAGATTGTATTATCGGATCAATAACAAGGGACGCACCGAAAGCACATACGCTAATGTACAGACCGGCCAGGTGGCCGGTCTTTTTGATGCGGTGAATGTAGTCCCGGTACTGGTTCGGTCGGAATACAGACTCTGAGTTAAAAGGGGGAGTCTACTGCAGCTGCTGCATTGCCGCTGCACGGTGTGGGCAGATCTCAAACTTGCAGCCAAAGGGGGCGAAATGAATGTGTCTATGAGAAATGAAATTAGCACTGCCGTGAGTATCAGTAAAATGAGTACACTCATTAAAAAAACGCTGAAACAGAAGCTCGCGGTACTTGTCCCAGATTGGGACGGTCGTGTGCTGGATGCACCTGCGTCAGGCGAAGTTTTGGCCGGGCCTTGTGCAGTGGTTGCGTTTGCCGAAGAAGTGCCGAAGTCTGCCTGGGCGGGATACCGAAGGATCATCAAAATCTCCCCATACGCTCGTCCAGAAGATGGTGGCGCTGAACAGGTGGAAGCTTGGTCAGCCCTTCTAATCGAAGGGTTGCACCAGGTAAGGCTGGTGGATGAAGCAGGTGAGGCCTTCACTTGCATCTATTTGGGTTCTTCAGATAGTGACCGGGTGGATACAGGGTCTGGAATGCTTACACGTAGTCTGCGATTCGGGGTGTATGTTCCTGAAGACTCAGGAACTGCTGTCACTGAAATAGGGGATGCGTGGTTAGCTACGCTTCAAGGCTGGACACTGCAGGAGCTTGGCTCGAATTGGTCGGTATATGGTGATGCATGGCCCGGAGGATATGAGATGCCGTCTGTGTTATGGCGATTGGCTGGATGCAGCACGTCTGTGGCGGGGACTTCGGCATTGGAGGTTCGACAACAGTGGATTGGGCATGTGCTCACCGATCAACCGGTGCTAACACGGCAGACCGTTACTCGGTTGGTAGAGCAACTTGCAGTGCAATCTCGTCTTGCCATCACTGAAGCGGGTGGCGAAGAGCACGAAGGTAACACGCGATATATCACAGTGGATGAAGTCACGGCAGACTTACAGACGGATGCGTATCTGAACGGACAGATTCGCCTGACGTTGCAACAGCGGATTCGTCGTCCGGGTACGAATGTACCTTTGATCCGTGAGATTTACCATAGCAAAGGTATGGAGTAAACGTTAGTCGAGAGGAACCTTCTATTAGAGGTTGTTCAAAAAGCCCGCTTTTGATTACAAAGGATGCCTAACGGCATCATCAGCATCGAATATGGAATTCAGCCGAATAAGCATAAGCTTACGAAGTATGTTTCCTTTGGAAACATTGTAGTTGCTCACGTAGTTTTCCCTACGCTCTGCTACTCCATTTCTAACTTCATCCCATCTTCTCGGTACTGAAAACCGATCTTTTTGAACATGCACTTTTAAGAGTGGTTCCAGATTATAGCTTTGAGTAGATTGCTTTAGCTTCAACATTATAGCTTCAAATTCATAGGTTCATAGGATCAAAAATTCATAGGTCAAGCTTAAAGATCATCGTTTCACGAAATCAGTAGTCCAACAAATGAGGTGAGATGGCAATGGCAAGCTCAGTGAAAAAAAGCAAACAGACAGCCCCGCGGTATACACGGGCAGAACTGATGAATCATGCAGAAGCCCTCTTTGCCGTTAAGGCAGAGGTGCTGTACGGTGCGCTGTACGAAGCGGCGCAAGAGACGTTTTCCATAGAAGAAACGCAAGAACGAATTAACCAATTTATGAAAGCGAAGGTGAAGGGATAATGGCAGGCGGAAATTGGGAGCAAACGAATCGTCCGGTCCTTCCGGGCTTATATATGAATTTTCAGGCGGCGGCATCCTCGGCCATTCAAGCGGGAACACGGGGGACGGTCGTTGTGCCAATCAAGGCCAACTGGGGTCCGGTAGGAACTTTTGTTGAAGTAGGGAGCGAAGCGGCGATTGAACGTATCTATGCGGCGAATGTGCTGGACAACGGTACGGCTTATACGTCCTTGAAGCTCGCCCTGTTGGGTGGGCCGAAGAAGTTGCTCGCTTATCGTGTAGCAAGTGCTGCGGCTAAAGTTGCTACGCTTACTTTGAAGGACAGCAGTGACGCCAATGTGCTGCAACTGGATGCGAAGTATCCGGGGGATCGTGCAAATGGATTCTACGTCACCATCCAGCCAGGTGTGATTGATAATACGAAGCATGAAGTGCGTCTCTTCGAAGGTAACCGGATGTTGTATGCGCTCCTGACAGCGGATATTACAGCAGCTTCTCTGGCAAAAGAGATTAACGCGGATGAACAAAATGTCTGGGTAACGGCTCAGGCGATTGGCGATGGTGCAGGTGTAGTTGCAACAATTGCGGGTGCGGCATTCAAAGGTGGAGTAAGTGGCAATGATGACCTGACCAATGCAGAGTATATTGCTGTGCAAGGTACGCTGGAAGGGGAGCAATTCGACGTCTTGGCTTTGGATCAGGCGGCAGATGCACCTCTGCTTGCGAGTTTTGCGGCATGGGTGAAACGTGTGCGTAGTGAAGGTAAACCGGTGGTGGCTGTATTTGGCGGTTCCGCAGCGGATGACACTTCTGCTACAGCAGCACAAAAAGCAGCAGCACGTTCGCTTGCGCTCAACCATGAAGGTGTGATTAATGTAGGTACAGGCGTACGCCTTGGAGATGCATTCTACAGCTCGGCGGAAACATCCGCTTATGTTGCAGGACTGATCGCCGGACAACGTCTGAACCAATCCACAACCTATGCAGCTACTCCGTTCGATGATGTGACACGTCGCTGGACGCGTGCAGAACAGGAGCAGGCGGTACAGAATGGCGTATTTATTTTCTTCCATGATGGACGGCAGGTGAAAGCACTTCGCGGTGTAAACACCCTGGTAACTCCGGCCGCTGGACAGAATAATGCGTGGAAAAAAATCCGTTCCATTCGTGTGTTGGATGCCATCAACACGGATTTGCAGCGCTCCGCGGAAGATACGTATATCGGTAAAGTAAACAATACCGAAGAGGGTCGTCAGGCACTGATTAGTGCCATGAAGGCCTATTTGGCGTTGCTCGCACAGAGCAATGTGATTGAAGCTGACGGTTATGATGTCATTCTTGACCCGGCATATTATGGCGCGGCACCAGTTCTCAAACCGGAAGCGGATCAGGTATTCCTGCAATGGAATGTGAAGCTGACGGATGTAATGGAGCAGTTGTTTGGTACATTTTACGTGCAATAAGGTTGTGTGAAAGGAAAGAACGATATTTTATAATTTCAAGGAGGAAAATATATGTTGGATGCGTCAAGAGTAATTCTCGGTACCCATGGTCAGCTGCATATCGATGGTGTGTGGCAGACAAACATTAACAAGTTGGAAGCGAGTGTGGAGATTGAAAAGCGTGAGCTGAACCTGGTCGGTAACGACTGGAAGGTGCACAAAAATGGTGCAAAAAAAGGAACAGGCACGATGACGGGTTACAAAGTCACTTCGGATATGATCCAGCGCGGCTTCACCAAATTCGAGATCATTTCCAAGCTGAACGACCCAGAATCATATGGACATGAGAGTGTATTGCTGAGAGGTTGCATGGTGGACAAAATCCAGCTTGCCAACTGGACAGCGGGTGAGGAAGTACCGGAGGAAACGGGCTTTACATTTGAAGGATTTGAATTGCTGAATCCGATTGTGGCGAACTAAGCTTTGAAATAGTCACGTGATTAGGCTAGTATGCTCAAGCGTGATTGCATAGTTACTTCGTATAATATGGACACCAATGCGGGCCGAGATGATCTCGGTCTCTTTGTTGTCTCTACAGGCTTGGAAGCTGGCATGATAAACCCATTTATGAAATAAGAAGGAGATAACACCCGATGAGTATGAATGAAAATATGTCCGAAGAACAGATTTTGGATCAGTTGTTTGAAGCAGCAGAACGTTTGCCAGAGGAGAATGTGCGCATTCAGCGTCTGGATCTGCTGTTGACCTTGCGTGGGCTGACGTCCTCCAAAGTAGATCACATTCGCGAACGCTGTACCATTCGAAAAACGACCAAAGGCCGCACCGAGGAAAAGGTGGACACCGAAACGTTTAACGCGCTGCTCATTTCCGAAGCAACGGTGAAATTAAAAGTCCGCAGCCTGGAATTGTCCGGCTGGGGTGACACACGCATTACCGGCCGCATGAAGTTGTCCGGTGGCGAACAGGCAGTACGTCGTATGCTGCTGGCTGGTGAATTGGATGCCGTAGGTGATAAAGTGCTGGAGCTGTCCGGCTTTGGTGTGGAGATTGAAGACCTAAAAAACTGATTCACTCCGGCGGGATGACCACGTTCCTGTATCACATGTGGGTGCGTCATCATCTCCGGCCCGGAGAGTTCTGGTCTTTGCCACGTGGGGAGCGCTCGCTGTTAATTGCGTTCTCGGAAGAGGAAATGTCAGCGATAACTTCGCAAATAAATCGATAACAATATAGGGCAGGAGGTGAAAAAATGGCAGAAATGATTGTAGGTTTATCCAAGTCCAATGCGGAAATGCGGACAACCCTTCGTTATCTGGATCAGATCCAACGCTCAACCGAACGTCTGGGCAGAGTTCGTTATCAGAGTCTGATTAAGGTGAACAATGAACTGAGAACGACCGGACGCAGGCTGGAGCATATTTATAGTATGGCTGTGCGAATCAGCAGGCTGCGAATTACACCGACGATTGGGTTGATTGATAAGCTGAGTCCGGCACTGGATCGCGCATGGGTTAAACTGAATAAATTCAGGGACCAGATGGTTACGGCTTCGGGAACAGTATCCCTTGAAGTTCGGCAGAAGATTGAAGTGGCGATGGGTAAAGGAGGGCAAACTGGCCCAACTATGGCTGTCATGATTCAGAACAACAAAAACATTACTAACAATACGAAGGAAGAAGAACCTAAAAAGTGGTGGGAAAAGGCACTAGAAGTAGCTAATAGCATTATGGATGCGTTCAACAATATTGGAGATATTATTGATCGTTTCAAAAAGAAAAAAGAAGATAATCCTGCATCAGATCCAACCAGAAGTCCAGCATCCAAGTGCTGCTGTTGCACAGGTGGGAAGATGGGCAAGAACCGTAGAGTGCGTTCACCGAATGCAGATGGCGGTGGCTCAGATCGTGGCAGACGAAATTATCGAAGTGGTAGAAGGTCAAGTAACCGTTCGAACCGGGGCCCATCACCAGTACCCAATCCTGTACCTGATACTCCAACTCCTCCGGCCGATCGCAACCGTAATAGGGGAGGCGGTAGAAGAATACGAGGAAGCGGTAGATTAGGATTTGCGGATGGTGGATTGGGATCTTTAACCGACATGCTGGCTGGTAATGGATTGATGGATAATTTAAGTAGTGGCTTTGCCAAAGGAGCAAAAAGGTTGCTCGGACCCATCAGCATGCTTGCTGATGTTGCGAATGTAGCGACAGCGCCCCCGGAAGAGCGTGGCCGAGCTGTGGGTTCCATGATTGGCGGCACAGCAGGTACTGCGATTGGTAGCGCCATCGGTAGCGTTCTTTTGCCTGGCATCGGGACATGGGTAGGTGGTGCAGTAGGTGGTTGGGCCGGAAGTGAAGCAGGCGGTTGGATTGGAGACAAAGCGAAGGATATTGGAAACTTTATGTCTAGTGCTACCGAAGGTGTAGGTGATGCATTGTCGGGTGCAGCCGATTACGTCTCTGAGAAAACAAAAAATATCACCGATGGTATATCCAGCTTCTTTGGATTTGGTTCCAAAAAAGAAGAGAAGACGATCTCGGCAGCAACGGTGGCTGCACCGTCTCCAGTTGCAACCGGCCCGCAGATGGCACCTGCCTATATGCCACCTGCACTGACCATGACAGGCCCAGCCGCATATATGAACAGCAAGGTCGGTCAGCCTACATCTGCTGGATTCATGGGAACAAGCATGATGCAGAACCAAGCAATGGCGCTTGGTAACGGTGCGCAGACGAATGGGAAATCTTCCACAATGACGGTACAAATATCCGAAGACCAGATGAGCAGTCTGTCCGGATACTTGAAGGATTTCAAAACAGAAACTACCAATCAGATTGCAATCAATATTCCACCAGGTGCGGTGCAGGTGACTGTGCGCGAAAATGCGATTGATTACGATGCTGTTACCAAGCAGGTCGGACAACGGATTACGGGCGAGTTCCGCCGTGCGATGGAAAACCGAAAAACGATTATGGCCTAAGCAGAAAGGAGGCCGTGTATGTTTGTACTTAAAGATGAAGTAGGTCCTAACAAAATGGCATTTACGCTGAAGGATGGCGGCACTTCATTTCAATTCCCGGTGAACCCGGAAGAGGTGAGTATTTCCAGGTCCAAAGGCTATGAAACGATTAATATGCTGGAGCATGGCGAGTTTGATTTTGCTCAGGGGGAGAAGGTGAAGGAGATCACCTTCTCTTCTTTTTTTCCCAAAGAGTATGATGCCTTCTACTGCATGTACAAAGAAAATTTGCCTGATCCGCGTGTGGCGATGAATGTCCTGAACACGTTTCTGATCTCCAAAAAGCCGCTGCGTTTCATCATTTCAGAGACGGGTGTGAACGTGCCTGTTTTTATTGTTTCGCTTAATTCGAGCTTTCGTGGGGGGGAGACAGGAGATATTTACTTCGACCTGACCCTACGCACATGGCGGGATTCCAAGGTGGAGAAGGTGGGCTCTGCGGCATCCGCGAGCAAGTCAGGTTCTCGTACCGATTTGAAAAAGAGCAGCAAGACCTACACCGTCAAATCTGGCGACTCCCTCTCCAAAATAGCAAAGCTTGAGCTGGGCAGCAGTTCCAAATGGAACGAGATCTACAAGCTCAACGCCAAGATCATCGGGAGTGATCCAAACCGGATCAAGCCCGGGCAAAAGCTGGTGATGCCATGACCTACAAGGTCATTGTCGACGACAAATACGACATCACCAAGTTGGTGGAGACGATTACGCTGAAGGACTCGCTTGACCAGATTGCCTATCAGGCCAACATCCGGCTGGCGGTGTCCGCTTCTTCGGGTCTGCCTTCGATCTCACCGGGCATGGCGGTACGGATTAGTGGGGTTCCTTTTGGTGAAAAATCCATGGTTCACTTGCTGCATCCTGCGGTCATCTGGGAGGTGGAGAGTTCCAACAGCGGCACCAAGCGGCTGTCTCTCACGGTGTACGACCGGATGATTTATCTGGAAAAATCGGAGGACGAGTTCCTGCTGCCGAAGGATCAGACTGCTACGCAACGACTCAAAACCTACGCCAAAGAGTGGAAGATTCCATATGCTACGTTGCCGGAAACCAAGACAAAGCTGGGAAAAGCCGTGTATCGGTCACAGACGATCTTTTCGATGATGTTTGCCGATCTGAAGGAAACGGCGAAGTCCGGCGGGGACATGTACCATCCACGGATGACACCTGGTGGGCTGCAGCTCTTCAAGGTCGGAAGTAATGCGAAGGTGTATGAGCTGGATCGACTGATTGATCTGACCCAGATGCGTACGCTCGAAGGGGCGGTTACCAAAGTTAAAGTCATGGCAGCGTCGGAGTCTACAAGTGGCAAAGAAGTTCCTTCCAAAGTGCTCGCGATTGAGCAGGATAATGTGGAAGAACTGGGCACATTGCAAAAGCTGGTCGAGGACGATCAGGTGAAATCGACAACCGCCGCCAAGAAACTGGCGAAAAGTCATCTGACGGGTATTCAGGAGACCTTTACGATATCTGCACCGGATGTCAATACGATTCGGGCCGGGGACGCGGTGTTGTTAAAAGGGCTGAAGCTAATCGTCATGTCGGTAAGCCGTGATCTATCTGCCGGGCCTGGAACGATGACGTTAGAGCTGGGGACGGCTGAGCTGGTGAAAAGGAGGTATTACCTTGAATAAAGATGATCCGTATGGGCATTTTGCCGACGTCATGAGGGGTGTGATGAGTATGCATTCCCGTCAGGCTGTGAGCGGGCTGGGCGCGGTATTGGGCACGATGACATCGTCCGGCGTGAAGCTGGATGATTTCAAGCACGAAGTGCAGGATTACCTCGTGGCCGAGTTGCCGGGCACGCTTGGACTGCCGGAGCGCGAGGCTGCTGGCGCGATTTCCGGTATACCTGACGTGGCAAACGGCGGAACAACGGGCACGGGACGGTTTCTTTTGCAAGAAGAGGAAGTGGAAGAAGCGGTGTGGTCTCTTGGTAAAGGATTAAAAGCGGGAGATCGCGTACTGGCGATGCGGGTGAATGGCGGTAACGACATTGTGGTGCTGTGTAAGGTGGTGAGTGCGCATGCCTAGTTTGTTTCCGGAAACGGGTGTGGTCTGGGGAGATGAGGAGGATCTGTCGGGGGCAGCTTCGGAAGAGGTACGCTTTGGACGGAGCTGGCGATTCGATTACGATGCAGGGGATTTTGTGCTGACCCCAAGTGGCAAAGTAGCCTCGGCGGATGCACATGAAGCCTGGGTGCAATGGTGCATCAAGGCGGTCAAGACGCCGCGGTACAGACATGTGATTTACTCCCGAAACTATGGTTCGGAGCTGGAGGATCTGGTGGGGCAGGGTGACAGCCGGGGTGTGATGGAAAGTGAGATTACCCGGATGGTGACGGAGACGTTGCTGGCTGATCCACGCACGGATTCGGTAGACCAGTTCACGTTTGATTGGAATCGGGAGCAGTGCATGTTCTCGTGCCGGGTGGCGAGTGTGCAGGAAGAGATGTTTATTCTGGAAAGTGAGGTGATCTGACGGAATGGCTGAGATTCCGCGTTATTTGGAGGACCAGACGGAGGAACAGATTATGCAGCGCATGCTGGATCGTCTGCCTGCGGATCTGGATAAGTCAGAGGGTTCGTTTCTGTGGGATGCGGAGGCTCCGGTTGCGTTTATGCTGTCTGAGGCGGCTTTGTGGGCGAAGGAATTACTGCGGCGCGGGTTTGCTAGTACGGCGGCGAGCAGTGATCCGAATTTTCGTTCGGAAGAGCTGGATCTGCGGGCAGGAGAGCACGGCATCACGCGGCGGGCTGCTGTGGCGGCACAAGGTGCAGTGAGGTTCATGGGTACGCCGGGGAAAGTTGTGCCTGTGGGCACGGTCGTGGCTACACTCGCGGATGAAGTATCTGCTGAAGCTTCGCTCGAATATGAGACAGTGGGACGTTTGGAACTGGATGCAGATGGTTCCGGGGTGGTAGGCGTGCGAGCGCTTGTTGCCGGAAAAGAAAGCAATGTGCCTGCGGGCACCGTAACTGTGCTGTCTACACCTGTAAGTGGCGTGACCTCTGTCACGAATGTTGATGTGATCAAAGGCGGTGCAGATATTGAGGCAGATATGGCATTGCTGGAACGTTTTTATGCCAAAGTCCGCAACCAAGGGACAAGCGGCAACAAAGCACAATATGTGCAATGGGCCAGTGAAGTGCCAGGTGTTGGCGCAACGCGTGTTATTCCGTTATGGCAAGGCCCTGGCACGGTGGGACTATATTTGCTGGACACGGAAAAACGTGCTGCGGGCACCGATCTGGTGGCGGCGGTACAGAAGTACGTTGACCCCACGCAAGATGGACAGGGTGAAGGCGTGGCACCGGCGGGGCCAGTCGTGTCCGTGATGCCAGCCGTGGAAGTGCCGATGAATATTCAGGTGAAACTGACGCTTGCCAGTGATGCGACATTGGCCGATGTAAGGGCGTTGATCGAACGCGGGGTGACCGCGTACTTGAAGCAGTTGGCTTTTGCCGATCCACTCGTTCGTTACACCCGCATTGCCGCGATTTTGCTGGACATTCCGCCGATTATCGACTATTCGGAGCTTACTGTGAACGGTGTAAGTGACCAGAATATCGAGATGACCGCGAGCCAGGTGGCCGTGCTGGGGACGGTGGATGTGTATGAGTAGTGTTGGGCAGATGGTGGATGAGAAAGTAGTTTGGGAGTGCGGAGGCCTAGGGAGATTGAGAGAAGTACGCCGATCTGAGTTAGAGCTGGTGAGCGAGACGTTTCATGATGATGTGCAAGGAAGGGAGGGGACAGGGCATGAGTGCTCCTTCTACTGTAGATGTTGGACTGACGAGTGAGAAAGGGCGGGAGTTGTTCTCGTATTTGCCCAGGTATTATGAGACTTCACGTGTGATGCAGGCTGATATGCAGACCAAAGGCAGCGAAATGGATCTGCTGTACCAGGCGCTGGATGAGACGCTGGAGCAGTTTTTTGTCCGTACAGCGACGTGGGGGCTGGACTTTTGGGAGCAGGAGCTAGGTATTGAGACGGACCGTCTCAAACCTGTGGAGCAACGGCGTGCGGTGGTGGAGTCAAAGCTGCGCGGGGCAGGAAAGTTCTCGGGCAGGCAAGTTGCGAATGTGGCTGAGGCGTATGATGGGGGCAAGGTAGATGTGACATTTCAGCCGGAAACGTGGAGTTTTACGGTGAGCTTTGTGGATACGATGGGCAGCCCGCTCAATATCGATGATCTGAAAAAGGCGATTGAAGAATTGAAACCGGCCCATATGGCCGTGGAATATGAATATCGCTATCTGGTCTGGGACGATCTGGACAACAAACAGATGACATGGGACGAACTCGATGCCGCGTCCTTGACGTGGAATGAACTGGAGGTGTGGGCGTAATGCCACAAGAAACAGATCGACTGAAATTGCCTCTGCCCTTGGGGAACGAGAATGTAACCCGGGAGAGTATTAATGGAATTTTTGAAAAGATTGACGCAGGTGTGGCGACGCAGGAGGATTTGGATACGCTTCGTGAAGCTGTGAGTCAGATGGATATTCCCGATGCGTCTTTGACGCAGAAAGGGAAGGTCCAGTTATCTAATAAAATTGATGGTGACTCTGAAAAACTTGCACCTACTGAAAAGGCGCTCAGTTATGCTAGATTAGCGGCTCAACAATACGTGGATGATAAAGCGTGGCAAAAATACAAACTTACCAGTGACGAAGGTTTTGTTACCAATCTGACTGGGTCGGTTGACTTGAATACGTTATTGAATACTGGGTTTTACTTTATATCTGGTTTCATTAATGGTCCTAACAATAATGGCGGGGCTTACCATGTGGAAGTGTTGACACGGAATTATTCTGGTTTAACTTGGACTTTGCAGAGATTGACACAAGCGAATTATTCAGGAAGGACAAGAACATATCAAAGGGTGAAAATGAATGCTGATTGGAACCCTTGGGAATTGCAAACACCAAAACGAAACGTTTGGGGGCCGATCAGTTAATGGCAGCTACAATAAAGGCATTATACGCAGGTAAGGCATCATCGGCAGCGACAACAGTTTATTCTGTCCCGGCTGGTAAATACGCCGTTATAAAGTCAATCGTAATTGTTAATACTACCGCCAATTTATATAGAACCTTTCGGTTGATAGTTGGCGGCGCTTATATTGCGTATGATCACAGCTTGCAAGGGTCACAAACTTTAGTTATTAACGATTTAGATATACCGTTAATGGCGGGGGAGACTATCCAAGTACAAGGATCAGGGGGGAGTGAAGTAGAGTTTACGATAAGTGGGTTTGAAGAGGATTATGTAGCAATTGATTACGATTATTCTAAACGGACAGCTTTATTTACTACATCTGGAAATTTTAGCGGATTTGGTTACAACTATCTTATCAAGTCCATAGTTATTTGTAATACGACAAACGTGGATGCCAAAGTAACTATCGACATTGATTCAACAAGGAAGTTAATGGTAGAACAAAGTGTGATAGCAAATGACACTCTTATTATTCCAAACCCTGATATATTTTTACCAACTAAAACATTGAGTATAGGGGTTGTGACAACAGCAGCCGTCCAAGTCTCAATCGTTTTAGAAAGGGTGGTATAGATGCCTTTAATTAATGGTTACTCATTGGAAAATAGTTCAATTGACGGGTCAGCTTTTGAAAAACTACAACGTATATCCCTCCCGACGCGTAACCCCGTTAGTTATGATGTGCCGAATGGGTCAAGTGAAAGAGAGATGGCGTCATTTTTTACAATTCGCGGCGCAAAAATCTTACGAATAGGGCCGTCTGCTGCTGCAACGTATACGTTATTGGGACTAAGCGTACCGTCACAAAGTGGTATAACTGCTTACTACGCATTAACCGATAGGTTTGGAAACAGATGGCCAATAACGACTGTAGTAACTTATTATTTATGGCTTAGACCGATTTTTGTTGACTTAGAACAGGGAACCGTATGGACGTCCGTATCCGGTGGATCACCAATAACGCCAATGGAAACATCTGGCGCCACGGTAGGGTGGAATAAAGCAGACTTGGCAAATAAACCTGCTGGATTTGATGTGAATGGTCCTGTTTACTTTTCCTTGATCGCAACAAATACAACTGGAGCAACCCAAAGAATACAGATATATTTTCTCAATCTCGAAGCGGTAGCAAAGTAGAAATAGAAAGGTAGTGGAAAAATGACCGAACAAGAACCGAAAAATAAAATCGGTAACAAGGTTTACTACGACTTGCAATCAGGTAACGTCATTGTTATTACACCAGAAAGTGCCGGGATCGTTGTCGAAACCACGCGGGATCAGGATTTTAAATTGTTTCAAGCCTTGGCTGATAAAGTACCTGATTCGGTGGGCATGATTCAATTGGATCACGGAGCGTACATCCTTGATCGTGCAGAAGGTGGCATGATTGCACGCGTTGATCTGGAAACATTGGAACCGTTATTCGATTATCCACCCAAAGGAGACGAGGAAACGCAACCACCTATGGTATCGTTCACGTCTCAAATTGCTGAATTGGCGGCAGAAAATCAGCGATTGCGGGAAGAAAACAACTCGAATCAATTGGCGCTCATGGAATTGCACATGATGTTGCTTAACTTGATGCCTGATGCGGGATAAACTTGCAAGATTGTTAATCCGTTGGGCTGTAACACTCACGAAAGGGGTGAGAATATGTTGGCTGTATATATAATGATGATTCATAAAGGAATGATCGGTATTGACGATGTTCCGACTGCAAACGGTAATCGTGATAAAGTGAGGGCTGCTCTGGAAACAGCAGGGATAGACCAAAACGGAAGTATTGTGTAACAAGCGTTCCGAATACGGAGCGCTATTTTACTACCTTTTGAAGCAGTTATCACAAAAATTAAAGGAGGTGAAACCATGGAACGATGGGATACCTTATGGAAATGGGGAATTGCACTCATGAGCAGCTCAGTAACCTACTTCTTCGGAGGTTGGTCAGGCGTGCTCGGCGTACTACTTGTGTTCGTCATCCTCGATTACCTAACGGGCATCGCGGCGGCTGGTATGACTGGCAAGTTAGAGAGCAATGTCGGAATGTTCGGCATCGCCCGAAAGGTATTTATATTTGCAATGGTATCGGTGGCTCATCTGGTGGACGGTGTTCTGGGAGACGGACATTTGTTCAGGGATGCGGTCGCCTTTTTTTATATCGCAAATGAGTTGTTGTCGATCATCGAAAATGGAGGCAAACTGGGTGCACCCATTCCGCCGGTGATTCGGCAAGCAATTGAAGTGCTCAAGGGCAAAGGGGGAACCGGAGAACTCCCCGGTAACTTCTCCCCAAGTGCCAAAGACTCTTTTTCACAGGCAGATCCGGACGACACAGAATCACCGACAACCAAAGATAACGTTAAGTAGCGATTAATATTGCGAGTGTATAGTTATATTAAACGTTTGTTGATTAGTACGAATGTCAGATTAAACAGAACTAATCTAAATAAGCAAAGCTATATTAGGCGGCTATACAGATTGAACTTAACATTTTCACACAATAACGGAGAGGACAGAAAAAAGTTGAAAAAGCGAAGCGGTCGCCTTTATCCCCCGGATTTTCCCCTTTATAAAGAGAATCAAAAAAACCGGGGATAACAGCGATTGGAAGGTTATTCTGTCATCGGAGTGTCCGTGTGAACAAGGCTCAGTTCATTTCCAACACATCAAGGACACGCACACAAGCAACCCTTGATCCAACCGCATTAACTATATACAAACGGCAATTTGCCGCATAAAGGGTGTGAGAAACATGCAAACGAGGAGTTCGGGCAACACACAGGGCATTGACGTCTCCCGATACCAGGGTAATATTGACTGGGCGAAAGTGAAGGCAAGTGGCATGACATTTGTATTCATCAAGGCAACCGAGGGACAGACGTATACCGATCCGAATTATCAAAAAAATGTAACAGGTGCACTTGCAGCGGGCATGCTGGTTGGAACGTACCACTTCTTTCGCGCGACATCCACCGATGGTGCCAAGGCAGAAGCGGCACATTATGCGAATACGCTGAAAAAAGTCGGAGGCGCCAAAGCGCTACAACTGCCACCCGTCATGGACTACGAGAACAACCCGGGCAACCTGAGCAAAGCGCAGATGAATACAGTTGCCAAAGCTTTTTTAACTGAATTACAACGTCTGACAGGTGTAAAACCGATCATATACACAGGCAATTCATTTGCCGGGAATTTTGACACATCACTCAGCTCTTACGATCTGTGGATCGCACGTTACAGCAACACCCGTGTACCAGACGACCATCCAGCATGGAAGCGTTGGACATTCTGGCAGTATACGGATTCCGGCAAGGTGAATGGCATTAGCGGCAACGTGGATATGAATGAATTCGAGGGAACAGCGGCACAGCTCAGAGCAAGGTACACAGCGGCTACGCCGAAACCACCGGAGCCATCCGAACCGAGCAATCCGACGAATCCAAGTCATCCGAATCCACCAACCGAACCACCGAAAGGGGGCGAACCAATGACAGCCGAAGAGAAAGCAGCGTTTGATGCGCTCAAATCCCAGGTCGATAAACTGCAGGCACGTCAGCAAATGGAAGTTCCAGTATGGGCAAAGGCAGCTGTGGATGCAGCACTAGCATATGACACCAAAAATCCATTGTTCAGCATCGATAATGGGGCGAGTTATGATTTTTACCGTTTTATTACCGTGATGCATCGCAGAGGTTTGTTTAAAAAGTGAGCTGATTCTTAGCAAATTAAAATGTTGATCTTATCTGAATATGGATTGAATGGAGAAGGGACACGGGACGTTTCTTGTCGAACTGTGTTCCTTTTTTGTATTTAGTGTAAGTGATATTAACACATATAATAAAGTTGAAGACTTATGTCTGTAAATCTCTTGTCTAATTGATTAATGTGATGTAAAGTAAGTTACACGAAATTGTTTTTCACCACAGTTTATTTACACAATCCTCCTCATCATGACAAAACCATAACATATGAAGTTATTGTAATGTCTCCTGTTGTACAATCCAACATCTCAAGATGACTCGTTCATACGTTTTACACATCCAATCTGCAAGAGAAAACCACTCTAATAAACAACTTACACAGCTAACAACCTAGCCTTTGTTGAGTTTCTTTCATCCGTATTGCAAACGAACGATACCTAATCCGGCTTCCACACTCCATGCTCAAGACGACACGCTCAAGGAACAGACTTTATTGCGTAGCCAGCAGCGTAGTATCCGTATGCCCATCTGTATTTTCGATCTACCAACTTAAACTTGCTCTTACCAGTCCATACCCACTCGCTGTTGCTTATTGACCTAAGTTCAAATAAAACGCATCAATTTCATTCATTTTCATAGATTCATCTCACAAGATACGTTGTCGAACCTTTTTCTTTTTTTTATAAAAGTAATCAACCGACGTCCTCAATCCATGTGCACGATCTGAAATTTACCTGTATTCCATACGTGTCCCATGCTGTTTTTACATTTCATATACATGCCGTACTTTCCCCAGAACTTTAATTCAGGTATCGCAGGCATCTAAAGCCTTTTATATGATACATAGCACCAAACCGATTGCCAACATTGGAGATCTTTCATGCCAGCATCACACACATTATGAGACAGGGAAGGGTGTTGTACGTATGCGAATGAGAAAAAAATGGATGTCCGGTGTTCTAACGATGGCTTTGAGTACCGTATTGGTGTTGTCTGGTTGCTCCAGTAATGAGAGTGGAGAGGCTACACCTGCTCCGGCGGAAGGAATCGACCCTCCAACCGAAACGGTAGCACAGGATACGATGATTATGGGCCGTGGTGGGGATTCGGTAGCACTCGACCCGGCGATTGTAACCGATGGGGAGTCGCTTAAGATTGGGCATCAGGTGTTTGATTCGTTGCTGGACTACAAGGAAGGTGGAACAGAAGTCGTTCCTGGACTAGCAGAGAGCTGGGAGATTTCGGCGGATGGGCTGAAGTATGTGTTTAAGCTGAAATCCGGTGTGAAATTCCATGATGGAACTGATTTTAATGCCGAGGCTGTTGTGTTCAACTTCAACCGCTGGGGTGATCCGGCGAGTGAATATAAATTCGAGGGAGATTCCTTCGATTATTACGACTCCATGTTTGGTCCAGAGGACGGACGTGTGATCAAGGAAGTGAAGGCGACCGACGAAACTACGGTGGAGTTCACATTGAACCAGCCACAAGCACCTTTCCTGCAAAATATTGCGATGACGCCATTTGGCATTGCCAGCCCAACCGCGATTCAGGAGAAAAAGGAAAACTTTAAGAGCGAGCCTGTGGGCACCGGCCCATTTGTATTCAAAGAATGGAAGCGTAACGACTCCATCACCCTGGAGAAAAACGCGGACTACTGGAAAGAAGGACTGCCAAAGCTGAACAAAGTGATCGTGCGTTCCATTCCGGATAATACCGCTCGCTTCAATGCCCTGCAAAACGGCGAGATTGATGTTATGGAAGACCTGAACCCGGACGATCTGTCCATTCTTGAAGGCAACAGCGAGTTACAGAAGATCGAGCGTCCACCGTTCAACGTGGCATATATCGGCTTTAACTTCAAGAAGAAACCATTTGATAATGTCAAAGTCAGACAAGCCCTCAACCATGCGGTGAACAAGCAGGCCCTTATTGATGCATTCTTTGCTGGACAAGCTGAGCCTGCCGTGAACCCGATGCCTCCAACGCTGTGGGGATACAACGATACCATTGAGGATTACCCATATGATTTGGAAAAAGCAAAAGCTCTACTCGCCGAAGCTGGCTTCCCTGACGGTTTGCCTGATCCGGTAACCTTCTATGCAATGCCGGTATCTCGCCCGTATATGCCTGATGGCAAGAAGGTAGCGGAAGCGATCCAAGCTGATTTTGAGAAAATTGGTGTTACCACAAACATTGAATCCCCAGAATGGGCGACCTATCTGGATGATGCGAAAGCCGGGGAGAAAGACGATATCTACATGCTCGGCTGGACAGGTGATAACGGGGACCCGGATAACTTCCTGTACACGTTGCTCGACAAAGACGCCATTCCGGGCAACAACCGCAGCTTCTATGTTAACGAAGAGTTGCACGTACTACTGACGGATGCGCAGAAAGAAACAGATCAGGAGAAACGTGCGGAGCTTTACAAACAAGCGCAGGCAATTATTAAGGAAGACGCACCGTGGATTCCTCTGGTACACACGACGCCAATTCTGGCGGGTAAATCGAACCTGAAAGGTTTCGTTCCTTCTCCACTGGGCACCGAATCCTATGCCGGTGCTTATTTCGAGTAAGCTGTAAGCTGAACTTATCAATTTCAGGATAAATGCGATCTGAAGATGGCACTACAGTTCGGAGTGATTACGTTTTAATTCTTTCTTTCAAAGCGCTGGTGAGACGAAATGCTTGGCAGAACCCACATCCGGACGTAACTATCCAAAGCATGCGTTTTTGCCGGCGCTTTTTATTTTGCACGATATGTCGAAGGCAGGTGAACAGGATTGAACAGCTATATTGTCAAACGTGTGCTTGTGTTGCTGCCCGTACTTCTGGGCATGACCCTGATTGTTTTTTCCATCATCCACGCCATTCCGGGTGACCCGGCCGAGACCATACTTGGGCAAAAGGCAACCGAACAATCCAAGCAGGCCCTTCGTGACCAGCTCGGTCTGGATAAACCCTGGTTCCAGCAATATTTCGCCTACTTGGGCGATTTGCTCAAAGGTGACCTGGGAACGTCTATCCGCACCAAGGTGCCTATTGCCCAGGAAATTGTGCCTTATCTGACAGCAACCCTTGAATTAACGATGGCGAGTATGTTATTTGCTGTCATTATTGGGGTGAATGCCGGTATTGTCAGTGCATGGAAGCACAACTCCTGGTTTGATTATTGCTGTATGGTCATTGCTTTGGTGGGTGTATCCATGCCGATCTTCTGGCTCGGTCTGATGGAACAATGGCTGTTTGCGAACAAGTTACAGTGGTTACCATCCATTGGGCGCATGAATGCACGTGATCCGGTGGAAGCCATTACGGGCTTGTATGTGCTGGATACGATGATTGCTGGACAATGGAATCAGTTGTGGACCGTAACGAAACATTTGATTCTGCCAAGTGTTGCACTGGGAACGATTCCGATGGCTGTTATTGCCCGGATGACGCGTTCCAGCATGCTGGAAGTGATGAGTTCCGATTACATTCGTACAGCAAAGGCGAAGGGGCTGGGTCCGTTTTTTGTTGTATATGGGCATGCACTCAAAAATGCGTTTATTCCCGTGCTCACGGTTATCGGCATCCAGACCGGATCGCTGCTTGGGGGTGCGGTGTTGACCGAAACGATCTTTGCTTGGCCGGGCGTCGGACGTTATATATATGAAGCGATTAGTTCGCGGGACTATCCGGTGATCCAGAGTGGGATTTTGATAGTGGCCTTCTTTTTCGTGGTGATTAACCTGATTGTGGACCTGCTCTACGCCGTGTTTGATCCACGGATCAGTTATAAATAGGGGATTTATCATTCATTCATATCCAAGAAAGGAGACGCCGCATGGCCAAATTATCAACCAATACCGGACCATCCATAGACGCTGCGTCGGCGAGCACATCCGGTCCATGGCGGGAAGCGTGGAGAACGTTTCGGAAAAATCGGCTTGCCCTTGCAGGTCTAATTATTATCGTGTTTTTTATCCTGTTGGCCTTCCTCGCGCCATATATCGCTCCTTACGATTATAAGGAACAGGTGCTGGTGGATCGGCTTCAGGCCCCTTCGGCAGAGCATTGGTTTGGTACCGATGATCTGGGGCGTGACGTGTTTTCCAGAGTGATGCATGGGGCGCGTATTTCATTATGGGTAGGCTTCTTCTCTGTTATTGGTTCCATTATCGCGGGCACGTTGCTTGGTTTAATTGCCGGATTTTATGGAAAATGGGCTGACATGCTTATCTCGCGTCTATTTGATATCTTGCTCGCCTTTCCCGGGATTTTGCTGGCCATCGCCATTGTGGCGATATTGGGCCCGTCGTTGCAAAATGCATTGCTCGCCATCGCCATCGTGAACATCCCGACCTACGGAAGGTTGGTGCGTTCACGGGTACTCAGCTTGAGACAGGAGGAATTCATTACGTCGGCGCGGACACTTGGAGCGGGTAATGGGCGAATCTTGTTTCGCCACATCTTGCCCAATAGTCTTACTCCGCTGATCGTGCAAGGTACACTTGGAATTGGGACGGCGATCATCGAAGCTGCTGCGCTCGGATTTCTAGGCATGGGCGCACAACCACCCGATCCCGAATGGGGTAAAATGCTGTCGGACTCCCGTCAGTTTATACAAAAAGCACCGTGGACACTGATTTTCCCCGGCGTTTCCATTATGTTAACCGTTCTCGGCTTCAACCTAATGGGCGATGGCCTGCGCGACACCCTTGATCCGAAAATGGTGAAAAAGTAAAATTTTCTAATCCTAACCGTAGTATCTTTCCCTATGCCGGTTCGAACTTTGGTTCGAGGCGGCTTTTGTTTTACTTGCTGGATTACGTTAAAATGATTGGTGATGTGCAAAAGTCGAAGGGTTATTCGATCTTTTTGTTAAAATAACCGCCTGCGTATTGACACCCAATTTTCCCATATGTTATATAAAAGGAAGGGTTTAGCACTCCGATCATTAGAGTGCTAACAAATGATGTTTTTACTGTACGCCTACATATGGAATGATTCTGTTTTTGAAAATAGAGATTGAACCTGAGTAGGACATGCGAAGCCAAGGAAGCAACAGACTTGAAGTAGCATTCCACGTTTAAGAGATATCACTTCATTGATGTGCTCTATCCTAAAAAATCAGTGCTGATCAGATGCAAAAGTAGTGCAGGGGACGAAATCGATTTGGAGGAAGCAGAGCGTTCGCCTTTATCACCGGATTTCTCCCTTTTAAAAAGGGAATCAAAGAAATCTGGGGATAACAGCGATCCGAAAAACGATTCGTAACCGGAACGGCTACATTGCAGAACGTCGTGCACTTATTTTTAACAATGAGCCAGTTAGAAGTGAAGCACAATATCTGTGGACTAGAGCGATCGAGTTTTTAAGTCTACTAATGGCCGCAGGATTATCTCAGTTACTTTCTATTTTCAATCAAATCATTCGATATCCCAATTTGAAAGGAGTCCAACCACTCATGGCTAAAAAAGAATTCCAGGCAGAATCCAAACGTTTGCTGGATATGATGATCAACTCCATTTACACCCAAAGAGAAATCTTTTTGAGAGAATTGATCTCCAACTCCAGTGACGCCATTGATAAAATTTATTACAGAGCACTTACGGATGATGCGCTCGTTTTCAACAAAGAGGATTACTTCATCAAACTCACGATTGACAAAGAAAACCGCACGCTCACACTGACGGATACCGGAATCGGGATGACGCAGGAAGAGCTGGAGAACAACCTGGGGGTTATCGCGAAGAGTGGTTCCTTGGCGTTCAAGAAGGAAAATGAAGCTAAAGAAGGCCACAACATCATCGGACAATTCGGGGTTGGTTTCTACTCGGCATTTATGGTGGCGGACAAGCTCACCGTAACAAGTAAAACGCTGGGCAGCGACGAGGCTTGGAAATGGGAGTCCGAAGGTGCGGATGGTTACACGATCACACCAGCTGAGAAAGATTCCGTAGGTACGGAAATCGTCCTGACGATCAAAGAAAATACCGAAGAAGATTCTTATGACGAATTTTTGGAAGAGTACCGCCTGAGATCCATCATCAAGAAATACTCCGACTTCATTCGCTACCCGATCAAGATGGATGTAACGGGTCAACGTCCGAAAGAGGGCACGGAGAACGAGTTCGAGGAATACCAAGAAGAACAAACCGTGAACAGCATGGTGCCGATCTGGCGTAAAAATAAAAGCGAATTGACCGAAGAAGACTACACGAACTTCTATATGGAAAAACGCTACGGTTTTGACAAACCGCTCAAACACCTGCATATCAGCGCAGATGGCGCAGTGGTATACAATGCAATCCTGTTTATTCCGGAGAACACGCCGTTTGACTACTACACCAAAGAGTATGAAAAAGGCCTTGAACTTTACTCCAACGGTGTATTGATCATGGATAAATGCGGGGATCTGTTGCCAGATTACTTCGGATTTGTCAAAGGTATGGTGGATTCGGAAGACCTGTCCCTGAATATCTCCCGTGAGATGTTGCAACATGACCGTCAGCTTAGCCTGATCGCGAAGAACATCAAGAACAAAATCAAGAGCCAACTGCAAAGCCTGCTGAAGGACGAGCGTGAGAACTACGAGAAGTTCTACCAAGCGTTTGGACGTCAGTTGAAATATGGCGTATACAGCGACTATGGTGTGAACAAGGATACATTGCAGGATCTGCTGTTGTTCACGTCTTCCAAAGAGAGCAAGCTCGTGAGCCTGGACGAATACGTCTCCAGAATGCCGGAAGATCAGAAGTACATCTATTATGCATCCGGTGAATCGATTAGCCGTATTGAGAAGCTGCCACAGATCGAGGGTGTTCTTGAGAAAGGGTACGAAGTATTGTACTTTACCGATGACATCGACGAGTTTGCAATCAAGATGATCACGAACTACAAGGAGAAAGAATTCAAATCTATCTCCAGTGGTGACCTGGGTATCGAAGATAGCGCGGATAAAGAAGAAACGGACGCGCAGGACAACGACAACAAAGAGTTGTTTGAAGCGATGCAAGCTCAATTGGCGGGTAAAGTCAAAGCGGTTAAAGCTTCCAAACGTCTCAGAAGCCACCCGGTATGTTTGTCCACCGAAGGTGAATTGACGATTGAAATGGAGAAAATCCTGAAAGCTATGCCAAACAGCGAAAACGTACAAGCCGACAAAGTGCTCGAAATCAATGTAAATCACGATGTCTTCAAATCGTTGAAAGACGCTTTCGCACAGGATCAGGAAAAGCTGAACCTCTACACCAGCCTCCTGTACCACCAGGCATTGCTGATCGAGGGATTGCCAATTCAAGATCCAGTAGAATTCACCAATGATATCTGTAAGGTTATGGTGTAATACCGTTGCACCCACCATCTCCACCCCGACAGGGCGTTTCAGTCCTGTCGGTTTTTTTTGTTTTTACCAACAACGGGGAGGGCGCGGGGGAGGCAGACTATCATTGAAGCAAATGATGATATTTTCTAAATTGAACTTGATTTTCACTCGATTTTTTAGCGAGTTGAATGATGAATACCATTATGTATTATAAGGACAGCAAAAGTAGTGAAGGGGACGGAATCGATTCTGAAGAAGCGAAGCGTTCGCCTTTTTCTCCGGGTTTTTCCCTTAGTAAAGGGAATTCAGAAAACCTGGAGACAACAGCGATCAGAAGAACGATCCGTAACCGAAACGGCTACCTGGTGTCACAGTGAGTACTTATGGTTGTTCTGCTATGGGAGCGAGCATATGTGAATAATGAGTTCAATTTTAATCATTATCATTTAGATGCACGGATGATAGTCTGGCAGGGTATAATAAGAGAAGATGACTGTTCATCACAAATTGATGTAAGAAGAGATGACAATCACAGACAGGTTTTACTTTTCGAAACCACAGATGTTGTGTATAATCACTCAAAATAGAGACAGTCGGCTAGGAGTGATCCCCATGCAATGGAACGATCTGAGAGAACATAGACAATATCCTGAATTAACCAAATTGGATGGATCTCGTGCAGCGTATGAACGGGACTATTCGAGACTCATTCATTCACCGACCTTCCGTCGGTTACAGGGCAAATCGCAGGTGTTTGGCGCAGGAACGGGTGATTATTATCGTACTCGTTTGACCCATTCCCTGGAGGTGGCACAGATTGCCCGAGAAGCTGCCCGAAGCCTAATTCGCCGTTTTCCCGAGGTGGACTGGGACCGCGCGGACAACCCCGGTCTTATTATTGATTCAGAAGTGGTGGAGTGCGCTGCAATCGCACATGATTTTGGCCACCCGCCGTTTGGACATAAAGGTGAAGAAGTATTGGATGGCATTCTGGATGACCTCATCAACACCGAGGCTAAGAAAATCATGAAAAAAAGCCGCAGCGCCAAAGTTCCCAAGGTGGAGTCTGAAGTCCGTGCCGAGTTAAAACGGAAATACGAGCATTTTGAAGGCAATGCGCACAACTTCCGTCTCATTATGCACTTGGAGAAGCGTGAAGATATCGATGGACTGAACCTGTCTGATGCGGTATTACTAGGAATCAACAAGTATCCGTACCCTGGGACAGAGAGCAAAAAAGGCATGTATCATCATGAGTGGCAATATATTCGGGAGATCCGTGATCGCTGGAACGTGCCGGCAGGCAAGAAGACGCTGGAAGCACAGTTGATGGACCTTTGCGACGATATTGCGTACTCCTCGCATGACTTGGAGGATGGCATCAAAGCAGGCAAAATTGAAGTACATGAGCATTTCCTGCAAGATCCGCATGTGAATCGACTGATTGTGGATAAGATTACAACGCTGGAGGATCTGTTCTGGAACGGATGGACCCGAGAAGCGATTGGGCAAAAGGTAGAAGAGGTCCTCGCTTCGTTCCTGCGCATCTGGAATGAGAAGATGCCGTTCTGCGAGCATGATTACTCGCGTACCCGTCGTGAGGTGAAAGCCTACTGGGTGAGCTTTTTTGTAGGCAGCCTGGGCGTTATTGACGACGGCGACTGGAAGAAGGTAACTTTTGTCCGTGAAGGGGCTGAAGACCTTGATATGCTGCGTACGGTGAGTGTGCTCAAGAGTTTTGCCTGGGTGACCATGATTCGTGATCTACGTGTGCAGCGGCTACAGAAGCGCAGTGAGTGGATGATTAAGCGATTATGGGATGCATTCCTCGATCCGGAAACGTCCAAATCCATTATTCCATCCGACTGGCTGCAACGGTATGAGAAGGATCAAGCCAAAGCCCAGCCGATCTGGACTTGGGAACACATGGTGATCGATTATATCGCAGGTATGACGGATGCATTTGCCGAGAAAATATATAATGAACTCTACGGTCTGAAGGTGGGTTCGATCTACGATCTGGATTAAAATTAACCGATATAAAGGGAGATGAGACGCGTGGCTAAGCGAATGAGTGAGACGTTCAGTCTGGGCGTACTTGACCTTGTTCCAAGGTTAAACGATGCCACAGCGGAACAGGCGCTTCAACAATCGGTGACACTTGCGCAACATGCCGAGGCTTGGGGATACGCCCGATACTGGACGTCAGAGCATCATGATATGGCTGAACTGGCATCGGCCTCTCCCGAAGTACTGTTATCGCACATCGGAGCAAGGACAACAACGATCCAACTTGGCTCTGGTGCGGTCTTGTTGCCACACTACAGCCCACTCAAGGTTGCGGAGTCGTTCCGCCTGCTGGCTGCGCTCTATCCGGGGCGCATCGAGCTTGGGCTCGGACGTGCTCCGGGCGGTGGACCTCATGCCACGATGGCACTTAGTGGCAATTACTTGCACCATGTATCCAAACTGCCTGAATCGCTCGCAGCACTCACAGAACTGCTCGAAGACCGCTACATGTACGAGGATCATCCCGTGACAGCTCGTCCGATTCCCGAGCTCCCGTTATCACTCTGGATGTTGGGAACTAACGTGAAGAGTGCAGAATTTGCGGCTCGGTTTGGCATGGGATATGTATTTGGTCAGTTCATGAGTGATGCCGATGGTACAGAGGCTGTAAGGCGATACCGAGAAGGATTTATTCCTAGTGCAACGATGAAGGAGCCTGAGGTTATGGTGGCAGTCAGCGTATTGTGTGCCGAGTCAGAGACGGATGCTTTGGGCTGGAGTCTTAACATGGCGGAGAGACGTAAGCTGGATGGAAAAGAACGTTCGACCGGGCCGAATTCAAGTGGTATCGTGGTCTCTAACACGAATGATGTAGCCGTTAGTGATCAAAATGAATCGGTACGGCACTATGCAGGTACACCTGAGCAGGTATGGGCGCGATTGCAACAGGTGAGTCGCAGGCTGGATACGGAGAGGTTGCTTCTGGTTACGGCGGGACCAGATTATGAGCGCAGGTTGGATTCATATCGATTGCTGGCTGAGCATAAGACAGCAATACTGAACTAGGCTGATCGCTTTATGAAGGTAGCCGTTGAAATCCGAACAAACCGAAGAGCTGCAGATCGGGACTTTACCGTATGCTGCAGCTCTTCAGTTTGGACTTTGTCAAGATTCAACAATCTCTTACAAAATCAAGCATCTTAATGACAAAATAATGTTATAATACTTTACGTCTATTTTCCTACCGATATAATATAGATAAGTTCTTTTGACAAGAGGTCAATAGAAGGGGAAAACAATGACAAACGCACCTGTATTCGGGATGACCGAAGAGGTCAAGGGGGAAATCATATGTTCAGCAGATTCAAGATCAAGAGTATCGGTCTGCGTATCAGCATCGCGTTCTACTTGTTAATCCTCTGTTTAATTGTTTTGAGTGTCACGATTGTCACCCGGATGAATTCAATCGAAACCAATACCAATGAAATTACGAACAATTGGATGCCATCAATCCAGCAAATTAACCGGTTAAATTATACCACAGAGCATGTCCTGTCACTAAGTTATCGCCACTTTGACGCGGAAGAGACAGACAAGGCATTTTTGTCAGAAGAGCGTACCAAGTATATTCGTGAAACGACGCAGGCGATTAAAATCTATGATCAGCAGGAGAAGTCTGCGGATGAGCTCGAACATTGGACAGCGTTCAAGAACAAATGGGAAGCGTATCTCAAGATTAATACGCAAGCGATCAAGTTGAGTGATGAGGGGCAGACACAGCTGGCGAAGGAAGTAGCTGATAAAGGTGCTGATTCCTTTGACACCATGCAAGTCGACCTCGATTATCTCGTGGAATACAATCAGGAACAGTCCAATCTTGCGGCGGCCCAAACGATCAGATCGGTACAGGATGGTAGATTAATCATCATTATCGGTGTTCTTGTTATGATTGCCATTACAGCGATCAGCATTCCAATTATTCGTTCACAGGTCGTGAAACCACTGCTGCGTGTCATTAGTGCGGTGAAACTGATTGCAGAAGGCCAATTGAATGTTCAGGACATACATACCAAACATGAGGATGAAGTCGGTGTTCTGGCCAAAGCGGTGAATGACATGAAAGGTAACCTGACTTCCATGGTTCTGAGCGTCAGACGAATTGCCGAAGCTGTCAATCTGCAAAGTGGGGAACTGGCAATATCCTCAGAAGAGGTTAAGATAGGCAGTCGGCAAATTGCTGTGACCATGGAAGAGTCAGCCAAGGCCGCAGAGAGCCAGGCAGAGACAGCCGTGGAATCAGCCCGTACGGTTGAAGTGTTGAATGATCACATTCAGAATCATACGGAACAAGGCAGCCAGCTGCGCGTCATGTCGGATCTTGTACTGGAACAAGGTCTGAATGGTCGCAAGGTGATGGAACAGTCGGTGCAGCAGATGCAACAGATTTCCGGTTCAGTCTCGGCTTCCATGAACAAGATGGAACGGTTGAATCGTAAAAATGATGATATTTCCAAGCTGGTTCAGGTCATTCATGACATTGCACGCCAAACCAATTTGCTTGCATTGAATGCTTCCATTGAGGCAGCACGTGCGGGAGAGAGTGGACGCGGATTCGCCGTAGTGGCATCAGAAGTGAGGAAGTTATCTGAGGCTGTGCAGACTTCGGTTGAAGAGATCACGGCGATTACCGAGGATATTCAGCAGGAGTCACAAGGGGTGGTTGCGGAATTACGTACGAACGTTCAGGAGACCGAACTGGGTCAGGAACATGTGCTTACTTCAGGTCAACTCTTCCGTACAATTAATGAATCGGTGGAAGGCATGGTTGGTGTCATCGGCACGATGACAGATGGACTGGGAGGCATGCAGGAAGCAAGCGGACGAATGAATGATTTCAGTCAGCAGATTTCCGCTGTTTCGGAACAATCGGCAGCGAGTGTGGAAGAAGTTTCTGCATCGGCGGAAGAGCAAGTAAGTTCCATGGAAACGATTAGCGGCAACATTCAAAGTCTGAAAGAATTATCGGAAGATTTGCTTACATCCATTGAAAAATTAAAAATATAACCTTCTCCTTATAATAGAAGAAGCTGGAATCACGCAGGTGGCGATTAGTGAGAGTCTCAAAATAAAGTAAGGCGTTCCTCAACAATGGGAACACCTTATTTTTTTTCTTTCCAAAAAGATACGTGCAAGGAAATGGATAGTTGTCTAGGAGCCTAACATTGTATACAATGGCTACCTGAAGCAAACGTTTGAGTCGTATTTGATATGTCTTCAATGAGCTTACTATTTATATAGAAGAAACATGATTAATGAAGGAAGGAGAGGGGAATTTTGCCTGATGAAACACTTGGTATGTACGCCACTTCTGGGAAACACCTCTACACCTTTGCTTGCCACGAGAACGAGCAAGAACTATGCATGCTGGAGCTGAATACGCTGCTTGAACCGAGTTTGGAGATCCGTATGGATATGGGGTCATATGTGTGGTCTGAACGATGTACTCCACCTGGACGCAGTCCTTTTATCCATGGCAGACTGGACGTGATCGGCGAAGGGGGCAGCGTGACTGATCTGCTTCCTTTTGCCAGGGATATTCATCTGTTGCCAGAAGAGACATTTAAGGTGATTTGTTTGAAAGAAGGGGATCAAGCCCCTGATTATGCACAGTCTCGTCAACTGGAAAAAGAAGTTGGCATGTGCATTAAAGGCAAGGCACAGATGAAACAACCTAAGGTGACTTTCGGCCTAATCCGAACAGGAGAAAAATGGATCTTGGGCCAGTGGACAGAAGCGGATCGATCATGGCAGATTCATCGGCAGAAGCCGCAAAATTACTCAACTGGATTTGGCATCACGCTTGCGAGAGCGCTGGTTAATATTGCTGTTCCGAGAGTAGAAAATCATCGATTGCTTGATCCATGCTGTGGTATGGGAACGGTTGTGATTGAAGCTTTATCCATGGGAATTGACGCAAAAGGTAACGATCTCAATCCTCTGGCTGTCCGAGGTGCACGTATCAATCTGCCGCATTATGGATATGATTCGGATCGAATCACACTCGGGGATATGAATGAACTGCAAGATTTGTATGATGCAGCAATTCTGGACATGCCCTATAATCTCTGCTCTGTACTTCCGGATGCTGAGCAACGAGCCATGCTGGAGAGTTTGCGCAGATTGGCAAAACGGGCAGTGATTGTTTCCACAGAGTGGGTAGAAGAGCACTTGTTGGAAGTAGGATGGACTGTAAAAGAGTACCGAACAGTACATAAAGGCACGTTTGTACGTCATATTTGGCTGTGTATGTAAGCGTAAAAAAACAAAAAATCTACCTCTAGGGAAATTTCCAGAGGTAGATTTTTTTATTGCTTACATATCCATTGAACTAACAGTTTACACTAGAACGTAGAGGACAGAAATATTTCTTTAGTTCCATTGATATCGTTGATCTGATTTGCACAATATTGCATGGGAACGGGTGTTTGTGTTAATATTTATGACTATAATCCACAAGGTTCAACGGCAGAGTATCGCCAGCGACGTAAGCTTCCAGATTTTTGACGAAAATATCGACTGCTCGATTCGTGTATTGCTCTGTACTTCCTGCGATATGAGGCGTAATTAACACGTTATCCATGCCCCATAGCGGGTGGTCTGCAGGAAGAGGTTCTTCTTCGAACACGTCCAGTGCAGCGAAGGCAACTTGGCCGTTTTGGAGTGCATTCAGCAACGCTTCCGTTTTCACACTGGGGCCACGGCCCACATTAACGAAGCAGGCACCGGATCGGAACTGCTCAAATGCAGTTTGATCATATATATGTTTGGTTTCATCAGTTAGCGGTAAAATGTTAATTACATAATCGCCCTGGTTCAAGGCTTCATGTAAACCGGTCATGTCGTACATTTGGTCCACATTGGAGACATCCTTACCTGAGCGGCGAACTCCGATCGTGCGCATGCCGAGTGCTTTGAGAATACGGGCTGTTTCCGTACCGATCTCGCCTACACCAACGATGACCGCTGTTTTGCCATGCAGTTCTGGCAGTGGTTGGGCAGGAGCTTTCCATTCGGCCTGCTGTTGATGCAGCATAGCTTGTCTCAGCCAGCGACTGTGGGATAACATCATGCCCAGAATAATTTCGGTGATTGGAATCGCGTGAACTCCATTTGCACTGGTGACCTGAACGTTTTTTTGTTGCAAATCTGCGAAGGGGAGATTGTCCACACCAGCAGACCAGACCTGAACCCACTTCAACAGGCTGTCCTGTTTTAATGCATGTTCTGTGACGAGTGGGGACCAGCCGAGAATAATCTCAGCTTCTTTCAACTCAGCGGGGTCCAATTCCTTGGCTTTTCCGAATTTCAGGGTGTATCCCGGTGCAGCATTCTGAATGCGTTGTTGCTGTTCTTCGGATAGAGATGGAAAACATACAATTTTACCCATAATGTGTGGTCCTCCTGAGATAAATAGTTTGATGAGTTTGATAATTAAAGTGTATCAGATTTGATGTTGGATGTGCATTAAGGTGGGAAATGCAGGAATCTAGCCTTATTTGCAAATGGTTATATTTGTGTCAATCTATACTTACCCAACTTGAAACGATATGTATAGTTATGAAATAATAGAGCGAACTTTAGAGAGGTGTATGCAATGAATAACCAATCACATCAGGATCAATCATCCCGACGGGAAAGATTGTTTGTAGCAATTCGTCTTCCTGTTGCTGTTCAGCAGTCTCTTCAGATGGATGCGAGGCTTGTACAGAACAAGCTGGATTTTCGTAAATGGACAGATCATAGAGATTATCATATAACCTTGCAATTTCTGGGGGATACGTTAGTTAGTGACATCGGACACCTGCGAAAAGCATTGCGCTCAGCAACAAGCGGATTTCAGCCATTTGAACTTCAGCTTTCGAACTGGGGTACATTTGGACTTGAAGAAGCCCCTAAAGTACTTTGGAAAGGTGTTAGCGGAGAGATAGAGCACTTGTTTTCATTACAAAAACAAATCGTGCAGGCGACTTCGCCCCTTGGGTATGAAGCTGAATTAAGACCGTATGCTCCCCATATTACCGTTGCCAGAAAATATCTGGGACAAGTTCCAGGTAATGAGAATAAAGGGGTATCTGGCGTGCTTCCGGAACATTCCACAGGTGCTAATTCATGGATGGTGGAGGACATTGTACTTTATGTGACAAGGCTGGGGCAATCGCCAATGTATGAGGTCGTGGATACGTTCACTTTTTCCTGATAATCATTTTTATGCCATAAAATCACATTGACATAACGTTTATCCCTATGTAATATTAGCCAACGTTATTCAAATTCTTTTTTTTGGGTTACTTAGTTAAGGGAATTGTTTCGACAGGAGGAATCTTCGAATGAACATTATAAGCAAAAATCGTTGGGTAGCACCGATGTTATCAGTGCTGCTTGTATGTATAGTGGGGGTAAATGTCGTTCAGGCGACGGGGAAGTGGAATGAAGCTAGTGATAGTAAACAGATGACCGAACTTGCGGCTTCTGTGCAAAATAACCAAACATCTACGCAAGAAGAGAGGCGCATGATGGAAGATGGGACAAGTCTGTCCTCTAATCTGTCTGCCCAAACCGTAGCGTGGACTGAATCTCTGCCAGCGAAGAACTGGCTTACGACTGCTCAGGAAGAGCAGGAACTGCAAGAAGCGAAGGCCAAGAACAAAGCTAGAGCGGTAGCTGCGGCCAAAGCCAAAAAAGAAGCTGCACTGAAATTGGCCAAAGTGAAACGTGCCAAAGAAGTTGCTGCTGTAACAACTCCCCCCCAAAAACTATACTTTACACGGACCAAACTTCTGAACCAGGAAGACTCGAAACTCGCAACCTGGTCATACAGTGTGTCCGATAAAGAACTGCATCTGCTGCAAAAAATCGTCATGGCAGAAGCAGAAGGTGAACCGTACGAAGGCAAAGTGGCAGTTGCCAATGTTGTCTTAAACCGGCTGCGGTCAGCCAATTTTCCCGATACCATTTACAAGGTCATCTATCAGAAATCCCAGTTTAGTCCTGTAGCGAACGGACGTATGAAACGTGTGGTTCCTAACGAGGACAGCATCAAAGCAGTGAATGCTGCGTTGAACGGGAAGAAGGAAGTCGCCGATGATACGTATTATTTCTTATCATTGACGCTTGCCGACGATCTGACAGTTGCCCGCTCGCAGAAAAAAGTAAAAACGATCGGTCATCATACTTTTTACAAGTAATCGACCCGTAAATTCTGCAAACAGGCAGGGTAGTTAACTGTGTGGGCATCACACGGCCCTTGAAAAAGCCTGAATCGTAGTTTTATTTCGTTATTTTAAAATATCGTTATACTCTAAATTACCCTTTTTTCTGCCAAATCATACGGTGGAATTAGTGAAAATAAAAGAAGGTTCCCTTCCAAAAATTCGGAAGGGAACCTTCTTTGTATATCTTGAGTAATTGTCTTGTGCCCTATAACACCTCGTGAGAGCTGTTCTATAGGCCCCTAGAGGCGTCAGAATGGTATTCTGGTACCTGACAAGGACGTGGCAGCAATTCCGGCTGTGAAGCGCTCCACGGAGGTTGTTGTGACTTCGGCTGTAGTCGGGAACAATAAGTTATGAACAGCTTGAGCACAGCACTTCGGATCATAGGCCGACTGATTACCTGAAATATGTGCTACGTTCAGCGGGCTTTCAGTTTGAGTAGATACCTGCTCAACTAGTTGTCTGAAACGATTGGTGATCACGTCGGCAGAATGAATGACCTGGCCGTATCCGGCTTGTACAAAGTATTCACAGTTCTCTTCCTCTTGACCTGCAATCGGAGGAATGAACAACATCGGTAGACCCTTGGCCAGTGCTTCGGTGCATGTCATGCCACCTGGCTTCGTAATCAGCACATCGGATACATCCATCAGTTTGCTTACTTCCCGTGTATATCCCAGAATACGAATATTCGGATGCTGGAAGCAAGGCATTTCCTTCATTTTTGCGATCATTTTTTCATTGCTTCCTAGACAAAAGACCAATTGAACACGATCTGCCCAGGACGTGAGAGCTTTCATATGGTCCTCATCAAACGAAAGTCCCCATCCACCACCCATAAGCAGCGCCGTAGGCATGTTCTGAAGCCCCATCTCTTCCCGTAGCTTCACCTTATCTCCTGCTTCCCAGAAGTCTGGATGCACAGGGATTCCCGTGATCTGAATATGGGAGGGATCGACGCCCCGAATCTCAAGCAATGCTTTGACCTGAGGGGTAGAGACCAGATATTTGTTCACTTCCGGATTAATCCATGTTCCGTGCACGTCATAATCCGTCACGACCGTATAGAGCGGGATATTCAGACCCTGGCGTTTGAGCCGGGAAATGACCGCATTCGGAAAAGGATGGGTACAGATGACCGCATCGGGTTTCAGTTGGGATACGACCTGTGCCGTCTGTGTATAGAAAATTCGGTGCAACGCCAGCTTGGTAAAACCATTTAATGATTTATTGTACTGTGTGCGGTACAACAGGCTGACCAGTTTGGGTTGAACCGATAGTGTCTTTCGATATGCAGAGAAAATTAGTGGAGCTACCGTTGGGTTCAAAAATTTGCCTAGTTCAATGACACGACTGTGAACATGTGGACTGACTTTTTTGATGCCATGTGCCAGCGCATGAGCGGCCTGAGTGTGACCGGTACCGAAACCTTCCGATAATAAGAGCACTCTTGGTTTTCGCATGAGTTCACCTTTATTCATAAGTTTTAATTCAAAATGAAGATATTCATTGTTTATTCTAGCTAGGGAATGCGTTATTACATGAATATACATTGAAGCGTAAAATCATGTTTCTTCTATGAATATTTACACCATATATCATACAATGAGACAACCTAAACTTCATTATATATACGTATTATTTGAGTCATCTTACACTATAGACGACGACAGAAGTAGTTTCCACTGCATTTAGGTTAAAAAATATTAACACAATTTTTAAAATGTTAGGGTTGCAATCTGTTTTCGAAGGTGGTATTGTAGTTTTTGACCGAATGACCGAATCGTATTTCTGGTCATTTATGTAGAGCGATTGAACCATGAATGTGATTAAAGGAGGGATACGATGGCTCCGATTGACAGGAGACAGCAGGTTATTCATGCAGCAGCCCAGTCGTTTGCCATGTTTGGATACAAAGCAACGACGATGGATCAGGTTGCCAAGATTGCGAACGTTGGCAAAGGAACGATCTATACGTTTTTCACCAATAAGGAACAATTGTTTGATCAGATCCTGATAGAAGTGATTCAGGAAATGAAGAACATCGCGCATCGTGAAGTACATCTGGAAAGTGCATTTTTCGATAATCTGTTCCGGGTACTGGATGCATTGTTAGAGTTTCGTCGTGATCACGACCTGCTCGTTAAGTTATCTCAGGAGCTGAAGGACTTTGGAACGCTGCAGGCCAAGGAAGGTTTGGACAAGGTGGAGAAAGTAATCTCCGATTTTCTGGCTAAGGAGCTTGAGAAAGCAAAAGACAATGGAGAGATTCGAGATTGTGATCCGCAAGTCGTCGCATTTATGATGATTCGCCTGTACATTGCACTCACCTCAGACTGGAGCAAACAACATCAACCGCTGAGCAAAGAGGAAATCAAGACTTACTTTCGCCTTTTCTTAATGGAAGGAATTGCTGCTATAACGTAATCCGAATTTATATCTACTATAATATATGGATTATCACGCGTATCAAGCAGGGAGGCTTGTCGGAAGACAGGTTGTTTTTTTGTCCTAAAATGACCGTTTGAGGAAAGTGGTCAGTTCGTGTTTCAGTATGTTTTCTGGAATGCCGCATTGTATTTCATTATGGTTATTCCTGCTCATGGAGCAGAGAGATTAAGGGGAGAAAATGACATGAAATCTTTATCCGTGTTTTTCAAGGATGTGGGATCGGCCGTGAGAAACCCGAAGGTGTTGATCCCTGTTATTGCAATTATGTTTATACCGATCCTGTATAGTGGCATCTATCTTGCGGCCTATTGGGACCCGTATGGTCATGTGGATGAGATGCCGGTTGCTGTTGTCAATCTGGATAAAGGCGCTGAGCTGGAGGGCAAATCCCTCCATGTGGGTAGTGATCTAGTGGATGAACTGAAGAAAAATGCCGATTTCAAATGGGACTTTGTCAGTGCGAGTCAAGCCAAAGAAGGCATGAGTAATGACAAATATTATATGCAAATTACGATTCCGGAGAACTTCTCATCCCAAGCAACAACATTGCTCGATGACAAGCCGGAGCCGGCTGATCTGATCTATGAACCGAATGGCAATTACAGCTTTGTCGGTGCGCAGATCGGTAAGACCGCTATTAAGGACCTGAAAGCAAAAGTTTCCGCCAAAGTAACTGAATCCTATGCAGAGACATTGCTCGACAAGTTCTCCGAAGTATCCGATGGCTTGGCTGAGGCAGGTGATGGGGCTGGTGAACTGAATACCGGCGCAGGCAAACTGGATGATGGTGCTGTTAAGCTCAAGGATAATCTGGCGAAGCTTGCATCAGGAACGCTTGAACTTCAGGAAGGACTTTCTCCATTAAGTGATGGTGTTAACGCGCTGCATACAGGGGCAACCAAGCTTGAAAGTGGAACATCGAATCTTGTATCCGGTCTGCAACAGCTTCAGGCAGCTGCTTCGAGCCAGCTTCAGAGCGGAGCAGATCAGTTGAAGGATGGCAGCGCCAAGTTGGAAACCGGACTCCAGTCTTCACTGGATGGCACAAGTAAGTTGCAGGCTGGCCTGAAATCGTCAGAACAGGGCAGTGCGAAGCTGTCGGATGGTCTGCAAAGTGCCGTTCAGGGCAGCGGTACACTGGCAACAGGCCTACAATCGGCAGTAGATGGCAGTTCCAAGGTTGCTGATGGTGCACAGGGTGTAGCCGCCGGATTGAAACAGCTTGCTGCATCAAATCCGGAACTGGCCGAAAATGCAGATGTACAGAAACTGCTTGCGGCAAGTGAAGCTGTTGCTGATGGCAGTGCACAACTGCATGAGAGCGAGCAGAAGTTGGCGCAGGGTGCAGATCAGCTGCATCAGGGTAACCAGCAACTGGCTGCGGGTGCAGCCGAGCTTCATGGAGGTCAGGAGCAACTTCTGGCTGGTGCGAACCAGTTAGTGGATGGTCAGCAACAATTGCTGGCTGGTGCCGGGCAGCTTAGTCAAGGAGGAGCACAGCTCTCCGATGGCCTGAAGCAGTTCAGCGGCAAGTTGGGTGATGCTGCAAGTGGCGGTACATTGCTTGCAGATGGTGCCAAGCAGCTGGGCTCAGGGACAACAGCTTTGCAAACGGGTGTAGGTAAACTAAGTGGTGGCGTTAATTCACTAACCGATGGTTCGAAGCAATTGGGTGATGGCGCGGGCAAACTGGCTGACGGTCTTACCGAGCTAAAAGATGGCTCAAGTGAACTGGCAACCAAGCTGAATGACGCCGCTCAGAAAACATCCGAAGTTAAGAAAACGGATGATGTAGTGAACATGTTCGCTGAACCGGTGAACTCCTCGGAGAACACAGCAGAGAACGTGAGCAATTATGGTACAGGATTGACACCGTTCTTCCTGTCGATCGGTTTGTTTGTGGGATCGTTGATTTCCACGATTGTATTGAAAATGCGGGAAACGTCCGTACCTGGTGCAACAGGCTGGAATCGTTTTGTCAGCCGGACATTGGTATTTGGGTCCGTGAGCATTTTCCAATCGGTTATTGTGGCAAGTTTCATGTTATATGGTCTTGGACTGGAGACACACAGCGTAGGGCTGTTCTACCTGTTTACCATTATTACGGGGCTGACCTTCATGTTGATTGTTCAAGCACTTGTAACCTGGCTGGATCTGCCTGGACGTTATGTTGTCATTCTGCTGCTGGTCTTCCAGCTTGCGGCTAGTGCAGGAACCTTCCCGGTAGAACTGATTCCATCATGGCTTCAGGCATTTAGCCCTTGGTTGCCAATGACACACAGCATTATGGGCTTCAAAGCCGTGGTATCGAGTGGTAATCTGGATGTGATGTGGCATCAGGCAGGTATTCTTAGCATCTATGCAGGGGTATCCATTCTGCTGACGCTTGCTTACTTCCTCTGGAATGGCAGACGTCCGAAAAAAGAAGTCGAACAGGCTGATTCTGGTCAAGTTGTGACGGCATAAGTCGAACCTGATCTTCAGCAGGGACATATTTTTGAGAAAAACTTTATTTTCTTGTAGTGAAATTATGCAATATAGTAGTCAAATAGTGCAAATAGTCTGTGACCCCAAAAAGGGGTTGCAGGCTATTTTGTATACAAATGCATAGAGAAGTAAAGTTTCGCTGGCTTAAGCAGTGAAAATTTGGTGGAATTATGGATAAACGTAGGCTGCACATGGAACGATTTTCTTCTGTCAGCAATTTAATTCAGTTGTACTCTGGCTTAAAAAGTGTATAATTATTCGAAAAAGAGATGAATTTAAACGTCACTACTGTAAAGCTGTACTGCAAAACATTTCTTATCAGAGGTATTAAAAAGTTTAAATTGCGCTGATGTTAGGTCGGTGTTAAAATAATAGAACTATATCAAAAAAACGTCGCTCCATTTCAGTAGCCGTGCCAGCGGCTGCGTGTTGATTTATACAGGCTGTTTGCCGGATCGTCCGGATCAGCTCATCTCATTACAATGGCTTCTGCCCAATAGCAGGCATTATTTTTGACAGTCTCATGCTGTCACCTCTTCTATCTAGCAGGCTCTATCGCAAGCGAAAGGCCAGCTCCTCCCGTTTCATTGTTGCCTGTTGCCTATGTTCTTGATCTTTCCGAAATACTTCATTATAGAAAGGTTGCGTTCCATGAGACACATCGGATTACCTCCAAAACAGGGTCTGTATGACCCACAGTTCGAAAAAGACGCATGCGGAATGGGTTTTGTTGCCAACATCAAAGGAGTACCTTCACACGATATCGTTAGTCAGGCACTGACCATGCTCAGTAACATGGAGCACCGTGGAGGACAGGGAAGTGAGCCGAATTCCGGTGACGGAGCAGGTATCCTGATTCAGATTCCACATCGCTTTTTTGCAGAGGAAGCGAAACGCCTTGGTTTTGCATTGCCTGAACAGGGATTCTATGGCGTAGGTATGTTGTTCCTTTCCCAAGACCCTGCCATTCGCAGTGCGCATGAAGAGAGCCTCAAGAAGATTATTGAAGAAGAAGGTCAGACGTTCCTGGGTTTCCGGGATGTTCCTACTTTTGATGAAATGCTTGGCCGTTCTGCGCTTGCAGCGAAACCTTATGTACGTCAGGTGTTTATTGGAAGATCCGCAGATGTGAAGGATGAGCTTGGATTCGAGCGTAAGTTGTATGTTATTCGCAGACGCGCTGAGCTGGCTATTCGTTATTCGGCAGATGAAGCAGAAGGTGGTTCGTTCTACCTTCCGAGCATGTCTTGTCGCAAAATTGTATATAAAGGCATGCTGACAACTGAACAAGTTGGCGGGTTCTATCTGGATCTGCAGGAAGAACTCGTGGAATCGGCCATTGGACTTGTGCATTCCCGTTTCAGTACTAACACCTTCCCAAGCTGGGAACGTGCCCACCCGTATCGCTTCATGATCCACAACGGTGAGATCAACACGATGCGTGGTAACGTGAACTGGATGCATGCTAGACAGTCCTTGTTTGAGAGCGAGTTGTTTGGTAACGACATCGCGAAAGTAAAACCGGTTATCAATCCGGACGGTTCGGATACAGCCATGTTTGATAACACGCTGGAGTTCCTGTATCTGAGTGGTCGTTCCCTGCCACACGTGGCGATGATGATGGTTCCTGAACCTTGGAGCACAGATGAGGGCATGGACCCTGCCAAAAAAGCATTTTATGAATATCACAGCACGATGATGGAGCCTTGGGATGGACCAGCAGCAATGGCCTTCACAGATGGTTTGCAAATTGGTGCAACACTTGACCGTAATGGATTGCGTCCAGCTCGCTATTATGTAACCAAGGATGACCGTATTATCCTGTCCTCCGAAGTTGGGGTACTTGATATCGCGCCGGAAGAGATCCTGTACAAAGATCGTCTGCGTCCAGGTCGGATGTTGCTTGTGGATACACAAGAAGGCCGCATCATCGCGGATGAGGAAGTAAAAGCAATCATTGCAGCCGAGAATCCGTATCAGGATTGGCTTGATGAGCATTTAATGGATCTGAGCGAGTTGCCGGAAGCACCGGAACTTCCTGATCCAAAACATGATAACGTGACCCAGCTTCAGCTGGCATATGGTTATACATTTGAAGAACTGCGTAAAATCCTGGAGCCCATGGCAACAACAGGTATGGAAGCTACGGGTTCGATGGGTTATGATGCACCGCTGGCTGTGCTGTCGGATCGTCCGCAGCGTCTGTACAACTACTTTAAACAGATGTTCGCCCAGGTAACCAACCCGCCAATCGATGCAATCCGTGAAGAGATTGTAACGTCTACGGCAACAACCATTGGTCCTGAGCGCAACTTGCTGAACCCTGAACCGGAGAGTTGTCGCCAGATCCGTCTGGATACACCGGTATTGTCCAATGAAGACTTTGCGAAGATTCGCCATGTGCGTCGCCCAGGGTTCCGCTCCATGACGATTCCAATCTTCTTCACCGCTGCGGAAGGAGCAGAAGGACTTCGCAAAGCGATGGATTTGCTCTTCGAAGCTGCAGACCGTGTCATCGATAAAGGTCATAACATTCTGATTCTGTCTGACCGCGGTGTGGACGCAGAGAATGCTGCCATTCCTGCATTGCTTGCTGTAGCAGGTCTGCATCACCATCTGATTCGCCAGGGAACCAGAACCAAAGTCAGCATTATGCTTGAATCGGCAGAACCGCGTGATATTCACCACTACGCGTTGCTGCTGGGTTACGGTGTAAGTGCGGTGAACCCTTATCTGGCCTTTGAAACGCTGGATGACATGATTCAGCAAGGGTTGCTGCGTGGCATCTCGCATGAGAAAGCAGTGAAAAACTACATTAAAGCAGCTACCAAAGGCGTTACTAAAGTGTTGTCCAAAATGGGGATTTCTACGATTCAATCGTATCGTGGAGCTCAAATCTTCGAAGCGGTAGGTCTGAAATCAGACTTCGTTGACCGTTACTTTACCTGGACACCTTCCCGTATCGGTGGAATTGGGTTGGAAGAAGTGGCAGCCGAAGCGTTGACACATCATAACCGTGCCTTTACGGAAAAAGACGGTAACGATAAAGTATTGGATTCCGGTGGGGATTATCAATGGCGTAACGACGGAGAAGAGCATCTGTTCAATCCGCAAACCATTCATACCCTGCAACATGCAGTACGCACCGGGGATTACAAGCTGTATAAAAAATATTCCAAACTTGTACAAGGTGAGAATGATCAATTGTTGACCATTCGCTCCATGCTGAAACTGAAACCGGTGGGAGCTTCCATTCCACTCGAAGAAGTTGAATCCGTAGAAGATATCATGCGTCGTTTCAAAACAGGTGCAATGTCCTTTGGTTCGATCAGTAAAGAGGCGCATGAGGATCTTGCCATTGCTATGAACCGTGTTGGAGGTAAATCCAATACCGGTGAAGGTGGAGAAGATCCGGCTCGCTTCATTAAAGATAGCAACGGGGATTCCCGCCGCAGTGCGATTAAACAGGTAGCATCCGGACGTTTTGGTGTTACATCCAACTACTTGGTTAATGCCGACGAGATTCAGATTAAAATGGCTCAGGGAGCTAAACCAGGTGAAGGCGGACAGCTGCCAGGACGTAAAGTGTATCCTTGGGTTGCTGAAGTCCGTGGTTCAACACCAGGTGTAGGTCTGATCTCGCCACCACCGCATCACGATATCTACTCGATCGAGGATCTGGCAGAGTTGATCTATGACTTGAAAAATGCCAATCCGCGTGCTGAGATTAACGTGAAGCTTGTATCGGAAGTGGGCGTGGGTACCATTGCAGCTGGTGTAGCCAAAGGTCGTGCCGATATTATCCTTGTCAGCGGTTATGACGGTGGTACAGGTGCATCACCGCAAGGTTCGATTCGCCACGCAGGTATGCCTTGGGAACTAGGTCTTGCAGAGACACATCAAACGTTGATGCTGAACAATCTGCGTGACCGTGTTGTCCTCGAAACAGACGGCAAAATGCTTAACGGCCGTGACTTGGCGATTGCAGCCTTGCTTGGAGCAGAAGAGTATGGTTTCTCTACAGCACCGCTCGTTGCACTTGGCTGTATCATGATGCGTGTCTGTCAAATGGATACCTGTCCGGTTGGTGTAGCAACACAGAATCCGGAATTGCGTAAAAATTATATGGGTGATCCGGCTCATGTGGTTAACTTCATGCGATTTGTTGCTGAAGATGTGCGTGAGATCATGGCTGATCTTGGTTTCCGTACGATTCAGGAGATGGTCGGACGTACAGATTGCCTCGAAACGGTAGAAGCCGTAGATCACTGGAAGAAAAAAGGTGTGGATCTGTCTGTATTGCTGCACGTGCCTGAAATGCCGGAAGGCTCTGCACGTTATCGCACACAGCATCAGAATCACCAATTGGAAGAAACGCTGGATATGCAACAATTGCTGCCACTGGCACAGTCTGCAATTGAATCCGGTCAACCGGTTGAAGCGGTACTTCCAATTACAAATGTTAACCGTGCAGTAGGTACTATTTTGGGTAGTGAGATCACACGCAAATATGGACTCGCAGGATTGCCGGAAGATACGGTTAAATTCAAATTTGTCGGCTCTGCCGGACAAAGCTTTGGGGCCTTTGTACCTAAAGGTATGACCTTGACCGTTGAAGGGGATTCCAATGACTACGTAGGTAAAGGACTGTCCGGAGGTAAACTGATCGTGATGCCTTCTCCGAAAGCAACGTTTGAGGCGGAAGATAACATCATTATCGGTAACACGGCTCTCTACGGAGCAACAAGCGGCGAAGCGTATATCCGTGGTATTGCGGGTGAGCGATTTGCTGTACGTAACTCGGGCGCCAAAGTAGTCGTTGAAGGTGTAGGCGACCATGGTTGTGAGTATATGACAGGTGGACGTGTCGTTGTATTGGGTGATACAGGTCGTAACTTTGCAGCAGGGATGTCCGGAGGTATTGCCTATGTGTATGATCCGGAAGGCACATTCCTGAAACGTTGTAATCTGGAAATGGTTCTTTTGGAGCGTATCGAAGATGTGGCCGAAAGTGCAGATCTGCGAGGCATGATTCAACGTCATGTTGCCAACACAGGAAGTGCTGTCGGTCAGCGCGTTCTGGATAACTGGCAAGATGCGCTGAATCAGTTCGTTCGGGTTATTCCGAAGGACTTCAAGCGGATGACAGAACAGATCGAACGGATTCAGGCAACAGGTCTGACAGGAGAAGCGGCGCTGCTTGCAGCGTTTGAAGCGAATATGCGTGAACTTGCACGTGCTGGAGGTTAATAACTTCCTTGTTCTAAGGTGTAAGTGCATGAACAGGTTGTATTAAGAATAATAGGAGCAATATGGTTGCCATTCCGGCACCATATTGCTCCTATTTTGCTTTCGACAAAATTAGAACCCCATCAAAAAACGTTATCGTCATGAGACGACAACATCGAGGAACTTTCTCAAGTATAATAAGGCTAGTTTTGGAGGGCAGGGAAAGTATAAAGATAAGAGAGGTTAGCGGAATGAATATGAAGCATCCAAACAGGGACGATCGTAGGCCGACAGGTAAACAAGTCGAAGCAACCCAGATGGACATCATGAAGGTTTTACTGCAATGCGGAATCGACCCGGAGCGTTGGAACCATTTCGTATCCTCCGTCAACAACAAGCGTCCTTGACACAATAGACAAGCATGGAATGGAAGGGAATTAAAACACAAAAAAAGCCCAGAAGCCAGAGAGGTTATCTCTCGGGAACTGGGTCCTCTTTTCGGGTTTAGTCCATGCTGCGTTCCATTCGGACAAATGCAATAAAACGACGTGCCTCTTCTTCTGTTAAGGACTTCCCATCAATCATCAGATCGAAGCGTTCCAACACTTCCTTATCCGATAACTCCAAGGTATCAACGAATTCGCGTACGTCCTCATCCATCACGACATCGCTTTGCTTTGTACGTCCTATAAGATAATCAATAGACACCTCAAAGATGTCAGCAAGTCTCGTTAACACTTCGAAATCCGGTTTGCGACGGTTCTTCTCGTAGTGGGAGAGAGCAGCTCTGGTAATATGAATGGAGCTCGCAAGTTCTTCTTGAGTAAGTCCCCGCTGTTCCCGTAATTCAGCAATGCGATTTCCGTAGCTCATAAGCTATTTCCCCCTGAACGACATCAAATATATATTGAAACAATCCTGAGCCAAGTGTTTGATCAGGGCAGCTTTCCTGCAAAAGAGTAACTCCGCATGTGTTTCCTTTAACCCATTCCCATTTGTAAATAGGTCTGTCTAAGGACATCTCAAATTGTCGTAAATCAAAAGAACCATGTCCAAATACCGCTTGACATGATACGTATTGTATCGTAAATTGGACGTATGGAGTTACAAAATGTATCATTTGGAATATTTTAAGTATCTCCTTGTTGCCTGGACCATATACCTGTGAGAAGGAAGTGGAGGCAGTCCAGTTGGCTAATCCATTCTAAAGGAATGAAACCATGTATTCAATAATTCAGGAATGGGCTGATATGAAATTAAATGTCCATATGTACATTCAGGAGTTTCATGGGAAAATGGTAGACCGCAAAAGACGCCCTGTTCTGTTACTTGGAATGGACACTCAAGCAATCACCTTCCTGAGCGACCTGAACTTGCCGGTATCATCAGAAATGCTCATTGGTTTGGATGTTGAAGATCAACATGTATGTGTACGACTTCACGCAAGGTTGCAATGGAAACAGCCCTTCGGTGAGCTCACAATGTATCATTCGAACTTGCATATTCAGCACGAACAGAAACTATATATAACTGGACAGTTAAACACAATGCTTACTGAAGTTCAGTTTCCCGCGGTTTCCCGTTTTCAGTATGAAAAGGCAACAGAACAAAAGGCTCTGCAGGAACCCTATCATTACATTGATTTCACCATATAATTCCAAGTCGATTCTTAACATTTTCTGAACAAAACATGTACTTAACGCCATTTTACTATATTTCATAGCGTTATGCATTAGTTCTTTAACACCAAAAGCATTTGCGCAATGAATAAAGGGGCGAGGGGGCTCATACTATTTCAGGAAGTTTGGATATGGTTGAAATGCACTGCCACATATTATCCGGCCTAGATGATGGTCCTGTTCGAATGGAGCAGTCCATTGCAATGGCTGAGAAGGCGGCAGCCTCAGGAATTACCTCCATTATTGCTACTCCGCATCACCTGAACGGGCAATACAACAATGAACCGATGGTGGTTAATCAGGCCGTGAACCTGCTTCACGCAGAACTTCGCAATCGCAACATTCGCCTGGAGATCCGTCCCGGACAGGAGATCAGGGTGCATGACAACCTGATTGGAGACTTATATGCAGGAAAGTGCTGCACACTCGCCGGAAGTCGTTACATGTTGTTGGAACTTCCCTTTGGTCATATTCCCTCACAGTTCCCCAGGATACTGCATGAATTACGAATAGCGGGAATTACCCCTATTATTGCTCATCCGGAACGCAATCGTGTCATTTTGAAGAAGCCAAAGTTGTTGGCTGATTACTTGAGTCAAGGCGGACTATGTCAGCTCACAGCTCAATCTTTCACTGGGCTTTTCGGACGGAAAGTTCGGCAGTGGTGTTTTCATTTTTGCAAAGAAAACGGGTTTCATTTCATTTCATCAGATGCACATGACATACAAATTCGTTCATTTGCTATGAATTCAGCTTATGAGCAGCTTGAGCGCCGATTTGGGATTGACGTGGTCCAAGGATTGAAAAATAATGCTTGGTCGTTATGGAACAACCAATGTATAGATATAGATCATGGAAAACCGCTGGTCCTAAAGCGTAGGTTGTTGTTCTGGTAAACAGTCGGATAAAAAGAACGATCATCACAATTGCTTAATTGAATAGGAGGAACACAGGGTGGAACTGAAAGGATATATGCAAATTTTACGCAAACGAATTTGGATCATCGTCGCATTTGTTGCTGTTGCTTGTATTGGGGCAGGTATCAAAAACTATTTTTTCACCATACCAATTTATGAAGCGAACGCCAAATTGATTGTCAATCAGGCATATAACGCAGAAGGTATCCCCAGTCTAGATATTGGCTCAATACAAACTAACATTAAAGTTATCAACTCGTATATGGAAATCATTAAATCATCAGCAATCCTCGATAAAGTAGCTGCTACTTACCCCGATCTTGGAATGAATGGCAACCAATTGGCACAAAACATCCGGGTATCCACCGCGAATGAATCCCAAGTTATGAGTCTAACCGCTATCGGTTTATCTTCTGAAAAAGCGGCTAAAACGGTTAACGCCGTCGCCAAAGTGTTTGAATCCCAAGTCCCCGTAATTATGAAAGTTGATAATGTAACCATTCTGAGTGAGGCCAACCCTACGGAATTATCGAAACCCATTAATGTAAATCCAATCGTTAATATCCTAATCAGTTTTCTAGTTGGACTTCTACTGGCAATAGGTTTTGTATTCCTCTTGGAATACTTGGATGACACATTGAAAACGGAAGATGAATTGGAAAAAGAACTAGGTATTCCGGCACTCGCTGTAATATCCAAAATAAAGAAAGAAGAAGCTCGCAGCTCTAAACAGACAACATCTCAAAAACAGGTAGGTGATGGCCAGTATGCCACGATTAACCAATGATAAAGGGAGCCTAGTTACAATGGCTAACCCCAAGTCCAGTTCATCTGAAGCTTATCGGAAGTTGAGAACCAACATACAATTTTCATCCATTGATAGTCAGATTCAAACGATTATGATTGCTTCTGCTTTGTCCGGTGAGGGAAAAACAACAACGATAGGAAATCTGGCAGTTACCTACGCACAGGAAGGGAAAAAGGTCCTACTTATGGATACTGATCTACGTAAACCTGCTGTGCACCGCATGTTTAATGTACCCAACCATGTAGGGCTGACCAGTGTATTGTCTAGTCAATATAAAGTTACGGAAGTTTTGAGAGAAACGGATGTAGAAGGATTGCATGTCCTCTCTTCTGGCCCGATTCCTCCTAATCCCTCCGAGATGCTAGGTTCTCGTAAAATGACAGCTCTGCTTGAGAATCTGAAGGAAGAATATGATGTCATTCTGTTTGATACTCCACCTGTTCTGGCAGTGACGGACGCTTTAATCATCAGTTCATTGTGCGATGGCGTAATTCTTATAGTAAGTGCTGGCAAGGTGAAGAAGGATTTGGTCAAAAAGGCAAAGGCACATCTTGAACATGTAAATGCACGGATACTCGGAGCTGTATTAAATAATGTACAGGTGCCAAAAAGTCGGAATAACGACTATATCGAGAATGCATAAGAGATGCACGTTTTAAAACAAAAATAGCATCATCAAGGTCATGTCTACTACACCTTTATCAAGGTAGGCACTCGGTCACACTGTGGGTAGTGTACCTTAGACGTGTATCGTCAAGGGTGTGACGTGAGGTTGGGTTGAATGCCCCTTTATGAAATTGAAAGTAAGAATTGCATCAATTTATTTCAAGGTTTCGTGAATTTAAGTGGTTCAACTCATACTTTTAAACCATAAAAAATAATAAGGATAGGGTGGTATTTATGACTAAAGTGAGGAAAGCAATCATTCCTGCAGCTGGTTTGGGGACCCGATTTTTACCCGCTACAAAGGCAATGCCTAAAGAGATGCTCCCTATCGTGGATAAACCGACCATTCAATACATCGTTGAAGAAGCCGTTGCTTCCGGTATTGAGGACATCATTATTGTAACAGGCAAAGGTAAACGTGCAATTGAGGATCATTTCGACAGTGCGTTTGAGCTGGAGCAAAATCTACTGGGAAAAGGAAAGCTGAGTTTGCTGGAAGAAGTTCGGAGATCCTCTAACGTTGATATTCACTACATAAGGCAGAAGGAAGCGCTTGGACTAGGGCATGCGGTCTGGTGTGCCCGGAATTTTATCGGCAATGAGCCGTTTGCCGTGTTGCTTGGCGATGACATTGTAGTCTCCGAAGTGCCGTGCACAAAGCAGTTGATTCAGCAATATGAGAAAGTCAACCAGTCAGTGCTCGGTGTGAAAACGGTTAGCCCAAGTGAAACTTACCGTTATGGAATTATTGATCCGTTGCATACCGAGGGCCGCCTTTCTTCTGTAAATAGTATGGTAGAGAAGCCTCCATTAGGCTTCGCTCCGTCCAACTTGGCAATCATGGGTCGATACATTTTAACGCCTAAAGTTTTTGAATATCTGGAAGAGCAAAATGTTGGTGCTGGTGGTGAAATTCAACTTACGGATGCTCTGCAAATGCTTAACCGAGATGAGGGGATTTCTGCGTATGATTTTGAAGGTTCACGGTTTGATGTGGGTGAAAAACTGGGGTACATCCTCACTACGCTAGATTTTGCACTGAAAAATAGTGAGCTGCGTGCGCCAATCTTAATGGCGATCGAAGAGATTTTGATGAAGGAAAAATTGAACCAAGTGCTTATTGCAGGAGGGGATGGTCTGTGAATCTTTCTGGACCAGAGTACTACGGAAGCGGTGGAGAAGCGATAGCCAAAGAAATTAATGGAAAACCGCTTGAGCAGCCGTACTCACAACGCGTTGGCGGGTATGCTGATGTTATGAAGCCGTTCATCGATTTCTTTGTAACTGCTTTGCTGTTGCTGCTCACATCACCAATCATGCTTGTAATAGCGGTGATGATCAAGCTTGACTCCAAAGGACCCATTATATTCAAACAGGAGCGTTACGGGAAAAACGGAATTAAGTTTAATATCTATAAATTTAGAACGATGCGAACGGACGCACCGAAGTATGGGTTATCCCCAACGACAAGTAACGATCCCAGAATTACACGTCTGGGTCGGCTGCTTCGCAAAACGAGTCTGGATGAGCTACCGCAATTGCTTAACATTATCAAGGGGGATATGAGCTTCGTAGGTCCCAGACCTGAAATGAAACGCATCGTAGAAGAAAGTTACACGGATTTGGAGCGCAGACGTTTTCTGGTAAAGCCAGGTATTACCGGATTGTGGCAGGTAAGTGATGCTCGCAAGGAGCCCATTCATCACAATCTGCAATATGATTTCCACTATATCTCAAATGTCTCACTGCAGTTAGACATTAAAATTATCATCAGAACCGCCTTGGTTATGATTAAAAGCAATACATTTTGACTGATGGAGCGTGAAAGTATTGAAACATATTGTAGTGACGGGCGCAGCCGGCTTCTTGGGCTCACACCTAGTCAAATCATTAATTCACCAAGGTCACCAAGTTACAGGTATTGATAACCTTTCAACAGGATTGTCCAGTAATTTGCAAGAGGTGGCAAATAGCCCCCTCTTTTATTTTCAAGAAGCTGATGTGGCTCTGCCCGATTCACTAGATTTTCTGGTGGATCAACCTGTGGATGAGGTATACCATCTTGCCTCGCCTGCTTCACCCAAATTCTATCAAGCGGATTCGATCGGTACCATATGGGTGAACACCAAGGGAACCTATCATTTGCTTGAGCTCGCTCGAACCAAGGGAGCGAAGTTTCTATATTCAAGTACGAGTGAAGCTTATGGAGATCCTGAAGTGCATCCACAGCCTGAGAGCTATCATGGTAATGTGAACACATGGGGGCCAAGAGCCTGTTACGATGAGGCCAAACGTTTGGGAGAAGTTTTTTGTTATGAATACTACACGAAACACAGAGTTTCCGTTAAAGTCGCGCGCATATTTAATACGTACTCATCCGGACTTAGGAATGATGATGGCCGTGTCATTTCTAATTTTGTGACCCAGGCACTTACGGGTCAGGACATAACCGTTTATGGGGATGGCTCGCAAACCCGTTCATTCTGTTATGTGGATGACAATATCCGTGGTTTGCAAAAACTGATGGAGACAGAAGAGGCAAATGGAGAGATTATTAATATCGGTAACCCGATGGAGTACACTGTCCTTGAAGTGGCGTATTTGGTGAAAAAGTTGGCCCAATCCAACAGCGAGTTGGTGTTCCTACCTTTGCCTCAGGATGATCCTAAAGTCCGTCGTCCTGTAATTGAAAAGGCACGGAAAGTGCTCGGCTGGGAGCCTGAAATTTCATTGGAAGTCGGATTGAAGTTAACGATTGAGAATGTTCGTGCCACGCTACAGGAAACCCCATGAAGCTGATCAAAGTGAGATGAGATAAGTGCATAAAATATTAATTGCCCACAGTTTGTATCCACCGCATGTCATTGGCGGGGCCGAAATATCCACACAGATTCTTGCCCAGACCCTGGATTCCAGTTATGACGTAAAGGTCATTACAGTAGGCGGACACAAGGAAGGTGAAGTGCGGACAGATACCGTTAACGGTATCGAAATTCTGAGATTACCGTTTAACAATCGTTACTGGATTGGTGATTCTGCGAGGCAAGTATCTGCCTCTGATAAAGTGTTATGGCGAGTTCAGGATATATTCAATATTAGACAGTACCGGCATATTAAACGATATCTCGCGCTGACACGTCCAGCTGTGATTCATACTCAGAATATTCCTGGTCTCAGTCTGGCGATCTGGAAAGCAGCGTTTGAACTGGAGATTCCGGTTGTACATACACTTCGGGATTTCTCACTGATAGAGCCCATTCAAATATCAGCGTATTCCAGATTCTACAGACAAATTTCTAAGAGATACAGCCGTATGATCTCATCGGTGATTGGCATATCCGAACATATCCTCAGGACGCATACAGCGATGGGGTTCTTCGAACACGCATCCAAACATGTGATTCATAATATTGTAGAGAATAATAATAATATTCAGAAATTGTATGCCAAAAAAAGTGTTCGTCATGATCAGCCGCTGAGCATTGGATATTTTGGACAATTAACTGAAGTAAAGGGTGTTCACTATTTAATTGATGCAGTAAAAAAACTGGATCAGAAGGTTGCAGGAAAGTTGTTCATTCACGGGGATGGTCCAATGCTGCATCAGTTGCGGGAACTGGCTGAATCAGAACCGCGTATCATTTTTATGGGCAAACTGGATAAATCGCAAATCGCCCGGAAGATGACAGAGATGGATCTGACCATCGTGCCTTCCACATGGGATGAACCTTTTGGCAGGGTGGTCATTGAATCGTATCAGGTAGGCACACCCGTCTATGCCTCAAAAGTTGGAGGGATGCCAGAAATCCTGCTGGATGCTGGGAGATTTTCATTCGCTGCCCATAGTGCAGATGCAATTAAGAATGCAATTCTCGACTATTATGGGCTGTCTGAATTGGAAAAAATCAACTTGAAGCTTCAGTGTTCTGCACATAGCCGATCCTTTAATGAAGATTACCTTTTCAAGGAACATACAAATATCTACGAGAAGCTAATCAGGTGTGGAGGTTAACATATACATGACTTCTTTGAATGCCAGATCCCATCCGTTTGTCCAGGTGAGATCGGAATCTCCGTCCTCACTGTTTACAGTATCCATGCATTTTTTGCTAATCTATCTATCAATCTACGGTTTGATTTCCATTTATGTGGATAATATTGTGATTCGTTCGTTGAAAGACGTAGGAATAGTGATTATTTCCATTTTCGCACTTACTAGAGTATATCGTCATCAGGTTGTCTTCTTAAATCCGCTCCTGCTTATATTGGGATCAATTGTTGTTCTTGGAGCATTAAACGTATTGCTAGGTTCCAGCGTAGTTACATTGATCTATGGAATCAAAATTACGTTTTTGCCTCTTGTGATGTTATTTACAGGTATGCTTATGGCTCAATATGGTGGAATCTACGCATTTGCCAGAACCAACCTGATCATTCTTATGATGCTAATTGCAGGGTGGTTAATTCAATACTCTCTGGGCATAGAAAAGTTAATCGCGATGGGATTTGTATACGGAGTGAATATCAAAAACTATCTTGAGGGTGTACCACGGTTGTCTTCTATTACCTATTCACCTGATGGCTATGCATATGCTCTGCTTATAACAGGTATAATTGCGGAACGAACCCGAGCGGCAGTGAACCATCGGAGTTTTCGATTGTGCATCCAACTGTTGACAATCAGCTTCTTACTGTTGTCGACCATTCGATCAGCACTATTACTATGGTTTGTATATCAAGTGGTTATGTTCTTTCTTCATATTCGCAAATATAGCAAAAAAAACACACTGATACTGGCTGTTACGTTCATGTTGCTCCCAGCAGCTATATTTTTTGGGGGCAGAATGCTGCAATCTAATAATCTTCTTTCTACTTCTTCCTTACTGAGTCGATTGCAGACATGGGGGAGCAGTCTCACTTCACCGTTCACGATGAATGGAATGATTGGCAATGGGATTGGTTCGGTAGGTGCTGCAAGTCGGAGAACGCATATGATGGGTTTGAACTCCAGTAATTTTGCGGTAGACAATCAGTACTTTTCCTTGTACGAACAGACTGGTTTAATCGGAATCTTATATTTTGTTGTTTTATTTATGTGGATTATTGTCTCGCTTGTTAAGAGAATGAATAAATTACCTGCCTCGAATTCTTTGCGTCTGCCTCAGGTAGCACTCGCTCTTGGAGCAGGAGTGGCAGTGGCAAGTTTAACAACGAATGTACTTGAGCTGTTTCCTGCTAATGTGTTCTTCTGGATGGTCATTGGAATGGCACTTTATCAGTATCGCGAAGCAGACGATATACCTTACAAAGCGGGTGAGCGTAGATGAAAGTTTTGCACATAGGAGAATACGTTGTTGGTGGGGTAGCGACATACTTAAACGAACTCGTTGCGTACCAGCGTCATATTTTTGATGTTTATTTGCTGATGAGCGACTATAATTCGGCTTCTGATTTTGATTTGGATTCAGATCACATCTTCCGTTACAAGTATAAGCGACACCCCAAAAACTTTTTTTCAGCCATGAAACAGATTAACCAAGCCATACGACGTATTCAACCGGATATTATTCATGTTCACAGCTCATTTGCGGGTATGCTCGCAAGGAGCTTGTTTTTTATTTCCCCCCGAAAAGCTAGCGTATTTTATTGCTCCCATGGATGGTCCTTTCTAATGGATACGAAACCTTTGCATAAAAAGGCTTATTTCATGATCGAGAAAGTGCTAGAGTTCAAAACGGATTTTATCATCAATATTTCGAAGTATGAGCTAGAGCAGTCTGTTCGACTGGGGATGTCTCCTGCCAAATCCAGATTTGTATACAGTGGGCTGCGTGATCGTAAAAATAACCAGCGACTAGACCATTCTCGGCCAGTTATTCGAGACGATCTTGATAAGAAGAGTGCCATTCAGCTCTTATTCGTTGGCAGATATGATCGACAGAAAGGACTGGATATCCTTCTTGATGTACTTGGTAAATATCCCGAACTTCAACAGTTGATCCGGCTATATGTCATCGGTGATAGTGTACTGGAAAAGAATGAGTGGATTTTTCCTGAAAATGTGGTTCGGCTGGGATGGGTGGACAATGCGGAAATTGACTACTATTACGAGCAATGCGATGCGATTATCATGCCATCCAGGTGGGAGGGATTACCCTTGGTAGCCCTGGAAGCTATGAAGAACTGCAAGCCAGTGATTGCAAGCAATCGAGCCTCTTTACCAGAGTTAATTTCACATCGCATAAACGGATACATTTTTGATCTTGACCGACTAGAAGAACTGCGAGAGATTCTAATGAATCTCGATAAAATGACGCTGGCTGCCATGGGAGAAGTTGGTCATGGCATTTACAAGGAGAGGTTTAGCTCTGATCGAATGAATGAAGAGTTCGTTAGTCTCTATTATGAAGCGAGGGATATAGGCGCTACCTTCCAGGGGGGGCAACCGGCTTCACGTCTGGAAATTTCAAAGAGAAATGGAGAATAACATGATTAGAATATACATTAATGGCCGTTTCCTAACTCAGACCGTAACTGGAGTACAGCGTTATGCTATTGAGCTTATAAAGGAAATAGACAAACTCATTGAATTGGGAGAGGTGGATGGCACTAGTTATGAGTTTTGTCTGCTTTCTCCTGATAATGTTATCACTAAGCTCGAATTAAAGCATATCCGTCACCAGGTGGTCGGCAGATTTAAGGGACATGTGTGGGAACAGCTTGAACTTCCGCTCTACGTGAGAAAAGGATTGCTGATTAACCTGTGTAATACAGGTCCGGCTTTTAAACGAAATCAGGTCGTGACGATCCACGATGCATCCGTATTTAGTTATCCGAAGGCATTTTCCTTTGCTTTTCGTTCATGGTACCAGTTTTTGACGGTTAGGTTGGGGAAGATATCCAAAAAAGTGATCACGGTATCCAACTTCTCCAAAGGAGAACTGATCCAACACTGTAAAATTGCTGCGCAAAAGGTAACCGTCACTCACTTGGGTATTGATCATATTCATCATAGGAAGGCTGCTCAAGGGACGCTAGAGAAATACGGGATACAATCACCATATGTCCTGGCTGTCAGCACAATGAATCCATATAAGAACTTCAAGCTGATTTTAGAGATTTTGCCTGAGGTGAAGGCCCAAAATTTGAGCGTAGTCATTGTTGGATCGAAAAACAGCAAGGTATTCAGCAATCATGCATTAAACGAATCGGATGGCATAAATTGGGTGGGTTATGTGACGGACGAAGAGTTAAAAGCATTATATGAACATGCTGCTGGTTTCATTTTTCCGTCGTTGTATGAAGGATTTGGCTTGCCACCGTTGGAGGCGATGGCGCTCGGCTGTCCAGTGATAGTATCCTCTCGAGGGTCCATTCCGGAAGTATGTGGAGAAGCTGGGCTTTACTTTGATCCTCATCACCCGCAGGAAGCAGCTTCACGCCTCGTCGAGATAATGTCTAATCCGGAGCTTAGCCAAAAGTTGTCCATTCAGGGCAAAGAGCATTCGGCCTTTTTTTCCTGGAACAAATGCGCCAAGGATACGATCAACATTATCATGAGTACGGTGTAAGAAGGATTTATGCGGTCTTTCAAGGGAGATAAAACCTATGAATAAAGTATTTGTTGCTATTGATTTCCCGCCCGAAAAAGGAGGGATTCATGATTATGCCTACGGGCTTATATCACAGATTCCGGCAGAAGAGACCACGGTTCTAACGAATAAAATAAGGGATGTTGCAGAGTCCGAACAATTTGACCGGAAGGCCGATTTCGAGATTATCCGGAAGCGAATCTTTTGGAATTCTAATAAGCTATTGCTCATCCTATCGCAGCTTATTCTGGTCTTCCAGCTTATTATTCTGAATTGGCGCAAAAAGACGGACGAGATACATTTTGTCAACATATTTCCGGTAGGTATTGCGGGTCCGTTTATGAAAACTATTTTCGGAGTGAAATATTTCCCTTATGTTCATGGCCTGGATGTGATGGGAATGGTGAACAGCAAGTTGTTCCCACTCCTGTTGTTCATTTTGAGGCGTTCTGACAAGGTGATTGCGAATAGTCAGTATACGAAGTCAAAGTTGGTGGAGCTGGGCATTCCAGAGCTGCAAATTGTCATTATTCCACCAGGATTAAACGTAAGCAAATTAAACAGTGATTCTGGACTCCATGAAGATATCCGCGATAAGTATGATTTGGACGGAAAAAAAGTGATGATAACCGTCTCTCGTCTGGTGGAGCGAAAGGGACATGATGTCACTCTCAAAGCCATTAGTCATGTGATCGCACGGATTCCTAATCTGAAATATCTAATATGTGGAGATGGACCATATAAAGGGCAGTTGGAACAACTGGTTAGTGAGTACGGGTTGGATTCTGTAGTTGTTTTCACAGGAGGGATCACTGACCATGAGCTGCATCAGATATATGAATGTTCTGATCTGTTTATCATGCCCAGCCGTGATATTAAGGAAAAAGGTGATGTTGAAGGTTTCGGAATTGTATTCCTCGAAGCCAACTACTACAGATTGCCTGTGATTGCGGGGAATAGTGGTGGGATTCCTGATGCGGTAAAGGACAAAATAACTGGTTATCTCGTAGATCCTATGGATGAGAAGGAAATCGCCAATCGTATCGAAGAATTGATTACGGATGAGGGACTGGCCAGGACGATGGGGAATAATGGATATGAGTGGGTTATCAATCATTGTCTGTGGTCGCATCGTGGTCAGCTGTTGAAGCAATTAGCCTGAACCAATAAAACTGTATATTTGGGGTGAGATAATGAGGGCTTCAGTATCCATTTGTACACACAACAGAGCAATAGACACGATGCAGGCTGTTGAAAGTGTTTTGAATGGGGACACAGGTAGTATTGATTACGAGATTCTGGTTATTGATAATAATTCAACAGATAACACGAAAGAATTATTCGACTCTTTTAACATGCCAGAGCATGTTCGTTATATTTTCGAGCCACAATTAGGATTGTCCTATGCAAGAAATAGAGCAATAAAGGAAGCGAAAGGTGAATTTATTTTATTCTTGGATGATGACGCATTAGCATGTTCAACTTGGATTAAAGAAGTCGTTAAAATATTTGAAATAGATTCCAGGATTGGATGTGTCGGTGGAAAAATAGTTCCGATTTGGGAGGGTGGAAAGCCTGAATGGATACCACATGATATCGTCAGTTTGTACACGTTGATGGACTTTTCCGACGAGATTGTTGAAATGCAGGCACCCTATATTCCTTTTGGAGCTAACGTAGCATTCAGGATGAGTATTTTTCAGCAGATTAAACCGTTTAGAGAAGATTTAGGACGTGTAGGTAGTAATTTAATGTCGAGTGAAGAAAGCGAACTAATCGGTCGGGTTCGTTTAGAATATAAAGTTTTTTACAGTCCATATGCTATTGTAGAACATAAAATAGCAAAAAGTAGGCTAACTAAACGTTGGTTACTGCGAAGAGTTTATTGGCAAGGCATTAGTGATGCAACACGTTATAAGAAGAGTGGGTGGGGAATATTCAAGCATACTGTAAGGATTGTTCAAGCGGCGTTATTAATATTAATCTCATTTAATAATGTCCAAAAGGTAATGAGTGAAATGGCAAAGATATCTTATCGTAACGGAACGATTGTCGGATCTTTCCGGAATGGCAGAGGACTGAACACCTGATGAATATGGCCATTGCCAAAAATCCAAGACATCGCAGTATGGTACAGACCATTCTCATGACCAGTTTTGCCAATATTCTTATTATGGCTGTGACAACCCTCACCTCGATTATTACTGCCCGAATGTTCGGCGCAACGGGGAAAGGGGAACTTGCTGCTGTACTGTTCTGGCCTGCCTTTATATCTGGTCTAGCTGCACTTGGCCTGCCAACCTCATTAATTTACAATGTAAAAAAGAACAGCAATCAATTGCCAACCTACATCAGCATGAGTTTTGCGGTTCAGATTCCCATTAGCGTCATAGCTGGAATGGTAAGTTGGTTTGGCATCTCTTCCTGGCTGACCGGATATTCGGAATCGGTCATTTCCATTGCGCGCTGGTATACGGTATCCATGGTTCCTGTCATGCTGTTTATGGGAGTGCTTGCAGCCGCCGCGCAAGGAACAGATAAATTTCATATTTATAATCTATCGAGGCTGTTTGCTCCCTTATTTAATCTTTTAGGTCTGGTATTGCTGTGGGTAACAGGGATATTGACGGTGGAAAGAGCTATAGTTGTTAGTTTTGCAGCCAACATTCTTGTATTGATTTGTTACATGTATGCCATGCGTCAGCAAATATTCAGTTCTATAAGCAAACTGGCCGGTCAATTCAGAACTTGTATTCACCTGTTCAGCTATGGCATTCGAGTATACGGTGTTGAGTTGCTTGGTACCTTGTATAACCAGTTCGATAAAATCATTATTTTGGCTTTGCTTACCCCCAAAGATTTTGGGCTGTATTCGGTTGTTTTTGCCCTCTCCCGAATGTTTAACGTAGTTCAGACTGCGATCACGAATGTAATCTTTCCGAAGGTTGCAGGCATGGAGCAGCAGAAAGTGCTGACCCTTGTAGGCAGAGCCTTCCGAATCAGTATGATTCTTATGACGATCATCATCATACCTAGTATGCTGATTGGTCGTTTTTTTATTGGATTATTATTTGGACCGGAATTTCTGGAGGCCAGCGGCGTGTTTTATTTGTTGTCTCTTGAATGCATTGTTGGCGGAGGATCATGGATCTTGGCATCTGCTTTTAACGCGCTAGGAAGACCGGGTGTAATCGTACTTCGACAAATTGTAGCATTGGCGGTGACCATTACTTTATTTTTTGTGCTCACTCCACTACTGGGCCTATACGGAATAGGGCTTGCCTTGTTGTTGGGTTCCTTTGTTCGCATATTGATGTCACTGGCATCGGTATCCATTATTTTTAAAATGCCTATGCATAAGATGCTGTACAACAAGGAAGATATTACGTTCTTAAAGGAAAGATTGAGAGAGAAAAATTTACTCAAAGGAGCCGGAAAAGATGTCAAACATGCAAAGGATTCATCCCATGGATGAGTTGAAAAAACGGCTTGAATCCATACTGGAGGTCATACCTCCCAATTCCAAAATTTATTATATTGATTACCCTGTCCATAGCAATTGTGGCGATCTTCTTATTATGAAAGGAACAGAGACTTTTTTTAAAGACCACCGTATTCACGTCACCCATAGATATAGTGTTTATGATTTTAATTATCAGGTTGAAATACCACTAGATCAAATCATTGTACTCCATGGTGGCGGGAATTTTGGAGACTTATACGAAGCACATCAAAAATTGAGGGAAAATATTGTTCAGCATTATCCGAATCATAGAATTGTGATTCTTCCTCAGACGATATTTTATAAGGATCAGTCTGCTCTCCAAAGAACCGCCCCTATTTTTAATCAACATCGAGATCTCCATATATATGTTCGGGATGAAATATCGTTTCAAATTGCTTCCGAGAATTTCCCGAACTGTGAGGTGGCTTTAATTCCTGATATGGCACATCAATTATGGCCAATTGAATTGAAACGTTCCCCGCGTAAAGAAAAGTTGAATTTCTTTAGAACAGATATTGAAAAAACCTCTCAACAATCTTTGATTTCAACAGAGCAGCAAGGAGATTACTTGGATTGGCCAACATTATACAACAGATATGAAAAGAAAATTATCTATTTAATCAGCAAAGGACTAAAGAAGCGAACGTTAAGAGTCATTTCACAAGTCATATGGATGAAATATAGTGATTATCTGGTAAACAAGGCTATTCGTTGTTTCGCTGACTATCGCATGATTCATTCTTCCAGATTACATGGGCACATCCTATCCTGCCTTATGGCAAAGCCCAATGTGCTGATTGATAACTCCTATGGAAAGAACTCTGGTTATTATCGGATATGGACTCATGAAGTTAAAACGGCAAACATGGATTATTCCTCAAAAGTAAGCTCTCCACCTGCCCCTAAGTATATGGAAACAACCGCAACGGTATAAAAAATCGGGACTCAATGTGTGAAAATATAGAGAGTGGAGTGATAACCATGAGAATAGTTCTTCTCTCCGGTGGATCAGGCAAGAGGTTATGGCCCTTATCCAACGATACGAGATCGAAGCAATTCCTGAAAGTACTGGAGGGGCCGGAAGGGCAGACTGAATCCATGGTGCAACGGGTATGGAGGCAGCTGCAGCATACGGGACTAAGCGAGCAGGCCACGATTGCAACGAGCAAGCCACAGGTGGAGATTTTACGAAGTCAACTGGGCAATGAGGTTGATCTTGTCGTTGAGCCGGAACGCAGAGATACCTTTCCCGCAATCGCATTGGCAGCTGTTTATCTGTACTCGGTACAGGGTGTAAGTCTGAACGAAACGGTAACTGTACTTCCCGTTGATCCATATGTGGAGGAATCCTTTTTTTATAAAGTTACAGAGCTTGAAGGTGTATTGGATGAGTCTGGTGCGGAGCTCGCATTAATCGGGGTAAAACCCACTTATCCTTCAGAGAAATATGGTTATATTATTCCTGATCAACAGGAAGCCAAAAAACACAATCATTACGCCAAAGTATCACGTTTTCAAGAAAAACCCTGTGAAGCTGAAGCGGCAGAGATGATCGAACAATCTGCCCTTTGGAATTGCGGGGTTTTTGCGTTCAAGCTGAATTATCTGATTAATTTGCTGATCTCCCTTGAGCTACCAATCCAGTATGAGGAGATGCTTAAACAATATGGGAGATTACAGAAAATCAGCTTTGACTATCAGGTTGTGGAGAAAGCCAGTCACATTGTGGTTACACCTTATGAGGGATATTGGAAAGATCTTGGTACATGGAACACGCTGACGGATGAGATGAGCACCAATATTGTGGGCAGAGGTGTAATGACGAACAGTTCGGTGAACACACATCTGATCAATGAATTGAACATCCCGGTGTGTGTGTTGGGAGTATCCAATCTAATCGTTGCTACAAGTCCGGATGGAATTCTGGTCAGTGAGAAAGAGGCAAGTCCACAGATTAAAGAGGTTCTTAAGGACAGCAATCAACGCCCCATGTATGAAGAACGCCGGTGGGGTTGTTACAAGGTGCTTGATTATACACGTAATGCCAAAGGAGAAGAGGTATTAACCAAACGAATTATTATTGGTGCGGACAAGAATTTTTCTTATCAATACCATCTCAAACGAAATGAAGTATGGACAGTCGTTTCGGGACAAGGCGAATTGATTCTTGATGGGGAGCTGAGGCTGCTTAATCAGGGGGATATCATTTCAATTCCGGCAGGCGGCAAACACAGTGTAAAAGCCGTGACAGAACTCGAAATCATTGAAGTACAGATGGGCAGTGAGCTGGTGGAAGAAGATATCGTTCGAATTGAGATGGAATGGACAGATATTATCCAAAATTGCGTGAATTGGGGGAAAACAAGATGAATATTGCGGTGATTGGAACAGGGTACGTAGGTCTTGTATCGGGAGTATGCTTTTCGGAAATTGGCAATCAGGTTATCTGTGTGGACAACAATGAGGCCAAAGTAGAGATGCTCAATGAGGGTAACGTTCCCATCTATGAGCCTGGACTCAAAGAGCTGATGTCCTCCAACATGCAAGCGGGAAAACTGTCGTTCACTTCCAATATCGCTGAGGCCATTAACCAGTCAGATATTATCTTTATTGCTGTAGGCACACCTTCGCTTCCCAATGGCGAAGCCAACCTGAGCTATGTAGAACAAGTGGCTGTTGAGATTGGAAGCCACATTGAGAGCTATAAAATTATTGTAACCAAGAGCACAGTACCTGTAGGTACCAATGATCGTGTTCGTGAGCTCATTAGAAGTATTTCTTCCAAACCTTTTGATGTAGCATCTGTACCCGAGTTTCTCCGGGAAGGATCGGCGGTCAAAGATACATTGAACCCTGACCGTATAGTCATCGGAACAAACAGTGATCGGGCAATTCAAACACTAAAAAAACTTCATCGTCCATTAACGGAAAACTTGGTCATTACGGACATTCGATCAGCCGAAATGATTAAATATGCATCCAATGCATTTTTGGCAACCAAAATATCATTTATTAATGAAATCTCGAATATATGTGAAAAAGTAGGAGCCGATGTTACACGAGTCGCCGAAGGTATGGGTTACGACAAGCGTATTGGATCTTCATTTTTAAAAGCGGGTATTGGCTACGGAGGATCTTGCTTTCCCAAAGACACACAGGCATTAATTCAGATCGCAGGTATGGTGGATTATGATTTCCGACTATTAAAATCCGTTGTCCAAGTAAATCAGGATCAACGCTTCCATGTCATTCACAAACTGGAAGAGGCACTGGGGTCCCTGACAGGAAAAACAATTGCAGTCTGGGGACTTGCTTTTAAACCGGATACGGATGACGTGCGAGATGCTCCAGCGATTGATATCATTCAACATCTAAGCAATGCAGGAGCGGTAATAAAGGCTTATGATCCCATCGCAACTGCCAATTTCCGTAAAGAGGTAGATGTAGCCTCCATCTCGTGGGAAGAGAACCCACTCCATGCTGCTGAAGGAGCAGATGCCCTGTGTGTGTTGACCGAGTGGAAGGAATTTGCTCATATTGATTTGGCAGAGTTGGCCGAAGTCATGAAGGATCCCATTATGATTGACGGTCGTAATTTATATAGTGCTGAACAGATTCAAGCGTCTAATCTTCAATATTATTCTGTAGGTCGTCCGGGTTTGAAGAAGCTTGAGGGGAAAGCGGCAGCGATCATTTAATCATCCAGCTATCATTTTGAATGTGAGTGAGGAAGATCCCATGAAAAAGTGGATTAAAATTACAACGTGGATTGTTTCCCTTTTTGTAATTGTTGTATTTGGTTACGCCATATATCTCTACCAATTCGTTAAATCAACGGCTGATCAAATTTATGAGCCACGAAATCCTGTAAAGCCTGTCTCGGTCACAGATAGTAGAGGCGGGCTTCCAGTGGATATCAACAGTAAAGAGCCTTTTAATGCGCTCATTCTAGGTGTGGATGAGCGTCCGAATGATCGCGGGCGCTCGGATACGATTATCGTACTAAGTGTGAACCCCGGAAAAAAACAAGTGCTCATGTTTAATATTCCAAGGGATACACGGACAGATATTGTAGGACACAATACTGTAGATAAGATCAATCATGCTTATGCCTTTGGAGGCGTGGATATGTCGGTAAATACCGTTGAGCAATTTCTGGGAGTCCCCATTCATTATTATATGAAAGTGGATATGGAGGGCTTTGCCAAAATCATTGACCTAGTCGGAGGTGTAGATGTAAACAATCCTTTTGCATTTGATTATGAGGGTCAGAGTTATAATCAAGGGAATATTCATCTGGATGGTGTTGCTGCGCTCGGATTTTCAAGAATGCGCTATGATGACCCGAAAGGGGATTTGGGTCGTAATGATCGACAGCGTGAGGTATTGAAGCAGATGCTTAAGAATACGATGCAATTCTCCAGTGTATTTAATATTCAAAAAATGCTGGATGAACTAGGTACTCATGTCAGAACGGATGTTACTTTTGATGAAATGAAGGAACTCCTCCTCGATTATCGCAATGATTTGGAGAATGTAGATACGGTGGAAATCCAGGGTAAAGGCGAAAAAATTGATGGGATTTATTATTACATCGTGGATCAACAGGAAAGGGATCGTATTCACGGCATACTTGAAGAACATTTGGAGAAATAAACAGAAATATTGAAAGGTTTTTTGAAAGTGGTGAGGACCTTGCTTATGGAGGAGGATTACGGTAAACGAAGACATAAACACAATCGTAAACAACGACCTTATGTTTATATTCTGTTACTGCTGCTGATCATCTCGTGGATTCTGGTCATCTGGTCCATGTCCGCACAGTCATATCAGCAGCAGAACATCCAGCCATGGCTTCATCAATGGATCGAGAAAGTGCAGATTGGCTTCGTACTTCCTGATATTCAATTCACATATGGGGAGTATGAGTATTCACTAAAGCAAAGGCCGTATGATTTTGCAGAGTTCATTTTTCGCAAAAGTGCTCATCTATTTGTATACGCTGTGCTCGCCATGCTTGTGTATGGCGGGCTGCGATACAGGAGAATCCGCATCATGACTTGTATTGTAGTTGCTCTGGCTGTGGTACTTATCATCGCATCCATTGATGAGTATATTCAGCAGTTCAGCCCGAATCGGACAAGCTCGATACGTGATGTTGGATTGGACTTGCTTGGTGGTTGCTGTGGGATTGCCGTATATGCATGGCTTCTGTCCATCACCCGCAGGATCAGAAAGGGAAGGTGTGATTCAGTTCACGATAAGTGATTTCCCAGGAAATGCTGCCTTCAGAACCCGCTTCTAGCTTCTACTTGTCTGCTATCCATCATAAGTATGGAGTAGGACAAGGAGGGCTGGACATGCTGCGAAGAAGGACCCGGAATGCTTTGCTCAAAAAGATCGGCTTCATCGCGATCATTGTATTATTGCTGTGGTTGATTGCCAGAACCATTTCGTATCTGTTTCAGGCAGATACATCGGATGAAGCTGCTGCTGTTGCCGAAGAGTTCTACAAATATGAGCAGACGGGTGACTTCGGCAGTTCATGGGAACTTTTTCATCCCCTGATGAAAGAGCGGTTCCCCAAGAGTGCTTACGTACAGAACAGAGCACATATATTTATGCAGCACTTTGGCGTGGAAACGTTTGAGTTGGAGATGGAGAAGCCGAAGCGCGAGTTCGATGTAACCGTGATCGATGGCGTTAAGCCATTTTCTGAAGCCTACCGAATTCGGGTCACCCAGAAGTACTCAGGTACCTTTGGCCAATTCGATATTGTGCAGACCTGTTATCTGGTAGAGGATGGCGATGAGTGGACCTTACTCTGGTATTATCCAAATCAGAAAAATGAGGATACCTCGCAGGTCGACAATAGTGACTGATCAAGAAATAATATTAACCCATACATTGAACCGAATTGTATCATTTACCTAACATCTGGCTCCATAAATGCGAGACTTTTGTCGCATTTATGGAGCTTTTTTTGTATTTTGCTTGTTTTTATGGCTTTGAAGCCTTGACATTAGTCCCGGTGTCAAGTAAATTACGAGATAGATACAAAATGTATCAATTTTCAGCGTCTAACGACAAATAACAAGGACTTCTAAGCTCCTTGTGAGGGGAAGGAATATTATTGATCGAAACGGGCCGCTTTTACTGTGTCAGTTGTGGGATGATTGTGTCGGTCACTAGAAGCTCTGTAGAAATGAAGGAAGAGGGCAATGGAGGCAATCACGTATTTCGCACCGGATTCTACCGGAGTGAAATGCCGCTTGGATGCTGTGAAGCGTGTGTAGTTGAAGCGAAACGTCAGGGGAAATCCCAGTTTGCGGGACAATATACTAAAGATTATGATACACTATGTTCATATGAGAAACGGGCATGAATGATGTGCTCGTCCATGAAGGAGGGGATTGAATGCAGCAGGAGCCGGTCGTCCGGATTCAGGGCGTCAGCAAAATTATATCCTCCCGATCATTGGTCAGCGACCTGACTCTGGATATTTCTCCGGGGCAGGTTTTTGGTTTTTTAGGACCTAATGGCGCGGGGAAAACAACAACGATTCGGATGATGGTTGGACTGATGTCCATCAGTAAAGGTGACATTTTCATCTCGGGACACAGTGTGAAGAATGAATTTGAACAGGCGGTAGCCCAGGTAGGAGCTATTGTAGAAAATCCGGAAATGTACAAGTTTCTGACCGGGTACCAGAATCTCGTTCACTTTGCCCGCATGTCGCCGGGAGTTACGAAAGAACGTATTGCGGAAACGATTGAACGTGTGGGGCTTACCGCCCGTATTCACGATAAGGTCAAAACCTATTCACTGGGCATGCGCCAGCGTCTGGGGGTCGCGCAAGCGATATTACATAAACCGAAGCTGCTTGTACTGGATGAGCCGACCAATGGTTTGGACCCGCAGGGTATACGGGAACTGAGAGATTATTTGCGTCAGCTCACCCAAGAGGAAGGTATTACGGTCTTTGTATCCAGTCATTTATTGTCGGAGATGGAGCTGATGTGTGATACAGTGGCCATCATCCAGAACGGCAAGTTGATCGATGTAAGAAACCTTCGGGCTGAAGCCGGTTCGGATGCATTAATCGAAGTTGCTTTTGAGCTGAATGATGCTGACCGCGCTGCGGATCTGATTCAGGGTGCTATCGTGCAGGGCAATGTCCTGGTGATGCGGGTGTCTCGTGAGCAGATTCCGGATATCAATGCCAAGCTGGTTAGTGAAGGGTTTCAGGTATACGGTATTCGTAACGTGACTCACACCCTGGAAGAACAATTCTTGCAAGTCACTGGGGGTGGAGGAATTGGGTAGTTTTGGTAATCTGATATTGAATGAGAATATGAAAATTTTCCGTCGTCCCCGTACCTGGATCATGTTATCGATTCTGGCGCTGATCTCGCTATTAATGCCAGTGTTACTGCGAGAAGGCATGGGGTCCAATGAAGTTTTGTACTGGGAAGCGGCTGTAACGACCATCCAGATTACGTTTTTCCTGAACACAATCTTCTGTGTCGTGATTGCAGCGGAATCGGTCGCGGGCGAATTTACCTGGGGAACCATCAAGCTATTGCTGATCCGTCCATGGTCACGAAGCAAAGTTCTTGCTTCCAAATATCTGACCGTCGTTGGCTTCAGTATTGTCAGTACATTGCTGATCATCGCGATGGCCATGCTAACGTCTTATATCCTTTTCTCGCATGATGCTCCGGGAGGAAGCAGTAGTCCGGCTACGAATGCTCTGACGTTATGGGGATATTTGTACGTTGATCTGTTCATTACGCTTGCGATTGCTTTTATGGTGTCCTCCGTATTTCGTTCAGGTGCACTTGCGATTGGATTATCCCTGTTCATTATGTTCTCACAGAGTATCTTCTCGCTCATATTCAATCCGGTCCGTTATGAGTGGGCCAAGTATGTTCTATTCAACAACATGGATCTGAGCAAATACATGACCTCCGGGGCGGATTTTGCATTAATGGGTGGCCCAAGTGCAGGAATGACACTGGGTTTCTCCATTGCAGTTCTGGCGGTGTATTACGTTATTTTCATGGTGATTTCCTGGGTTGTATTCAGCAAAAGAGATGTGGCAGGCTAACGCCTGCTTCTTTTTTTTGCTCCAATGTTTGTTTTGGAAAGAAAATAAGTGTATATTCAGCATCGCCTGTGGCATGACTGTCATTTAAGGGTACTTATAAATGACTAGATATACATATGAACGCTCCAGTCAATTTGGCAGAGCAGCGCATGGAGGGATCACGTTTCTTGATAAATAACAAGTTCTACCGCATATGCACAGCGATTATTCTGCTGCTGCTCATCGTGTATCTGGGGGAAAAAGTGAACTTTATTTTCAGCCCCTTGACCTCACTGATTCATATCATCATCATTCCGCTGCTGATTGCTGGTTTCTTCTATTATCTGCTGCGCCCCCTCGTCGATTATATGGAAAGGCATAAGATCAAACGTGCATTGTCAGTTCTGATTATTTATGTCGTAATTGCACTAATCCTTGCAGGTTTTAGTGTGCTTGTATGGCCTTCCCTGCGTGAACAATTGATGAATTTCGTGGAGAATGCTCCAGCGTTGGTTACTTCACTCAGCGATCAGTTGAATGCACTTGAAAAGAGCAATTTTGTGTTCAGATACCTGCCTGATGATTCCAATCTATTCTCACGATTATCCGATGTTCTGAGCCAAGGGATCACACAGGTAACCAATTATGTCTCAGGGTTATTCTCCGTGGTATCCAATCTGGTTATTATCCTGGCAACGTTTCCGATCATGTTGTATTACATGCTCAAGGAAGGCAGCAAGTTTGGAACGAATCTGACTTTATTGCTGCCAAGACATTATCGGAAGGATGGGGAAGAAACCGTCCATGAGATCGATGAAGCACTAAGCAACTATATTGTTGGCCGGGTTATTGTTAATGTAGCCCTGGGGATTTTGATGTACATCGGTTTTCTCATTTTAGGTTTGCCTTACGCAATGCTGCTGACGGTTGTATCCATTATTCTGAACTTCATCCCTTATGTGGGTGCTTTGCTGGCAGCTATTCCGGTTGTCATTGTTGCGTTTATCGAATCACCTTCGATGGCGATCTGGTCACTGGTCATCATTGTAATCGCACAGCAAATCCAGGATAACCTGATCTCACCTTACGTCTATGGCAAGCAGCTCGATATTCATCCACTGACTACCGTTATCCTTTTGCTCGTGGGTGCTGACCTGGGAAATATCTTGGGTATGATCATCGTAATTCCTCTATATATGATTCTGAAAATTATAGTTCGCAAAATCCATTATCGGATTGTTGAAGATAAGACTGAAACTTAAATGGAAGTTGAAATACAACGCTATCATGTGTGCCACTACTAATGTTTGTTATTGAATCACATCGATAAGCTCATCAGGATAAGCCGCATATCAATGGTGAAGGGTCAGGTAAGTTTACCCTCGCCATTGATATGTGGCTTTTTTCCATACATATTGTTCACCCATGTTATATCTGTTATACTTGATATATAACAGATAACAAAAAGAAGGTGAACCCTTGATTATTCAACTGGATATGCAATCCGAACTTCCCATCTATTCGCAACTTGTTTATCAAATTATTGAAGGCATTGCTAGTGGTGAGTTACAGCTAGGTGAGGCGTTGCCTTCGGTTCGGAATTTGGCAGCAGATATTGGTGTTAACCTTCATACGGTCAACAAGGCTTATACACTACTCAAGCAAGATGGATACATTCTGATTCATAGACAAAAGGGAGTTGTAGTGAACCCTGATGGAATGCCTGGTTTAACGGATGATTTTTTGAAAAAGCAGCAAAGAGAATTAAGACCGATTATTGCAGAAGCGATCTGTCGCGGAATGACCAAAGAGGAACTATCTGCGGTGTTAGACCAAATGTATTACGATGTAAAGATGGGTCACAACAAAGAATAAAAAATCAAGGGAGTGTGTTATGTATGCAGCTATTTAATATATTACCTATCATTTTAATCTTTGCCCCATTAGCCTTACTTCTATCCTTTGCACCATATCTGACAAGGGAAACCATTAGCTTTGGGGTTACGGTAAGTCAATATAATTACTACACACCCACCTTACGTAAGCTAAGGAGTACGTTTGCTACCGTAAGTCTGATCGGAAACGGGATGATTATACTTATCTGTCTGTATTTTCTCCGATCTGCTAATGAAGATTCTACCGCAATGATTACCGGTGTTAGTACAATGATATTTATTGTGTACTGGGCAGCACTACACATCTTATTCCATTTCAAGATGAAAAAGATAAAAGGAACACTTACAACTGTAGAAGCACCTCAAAGAGTTAAAATCGATACCACCTTCCGCCAAAATAAACTCACCTATTCCAACTATTGGTTTCTCGTTCACATGGCTATTATTGTAGCTATTGCAATCATTACGATCCTGAATTATAAGGCACTCCCTAACGCCATTCCCATAAAATATGATCTTCAGGGCCATGTCACTTCCAGTGTACCTAAAACCTACCTCTCGGTACTGGCTATTAATCTTGTACAGCTAGGAATCATTGCACTTCTGATGTTGGTGAACTGGAGTATTAAATCAAGCAAACAACAGCTTACTACGTCTAATCCGGGCCAATTTGCTGCTGAGAATATTCAATTCCGCCGTAAATGGTCCCTATTTACGATTGTAACAGGCTTACTTCTTACCATTTTATTTGCCTTAATTCAGATCAGTATGTTCGTCCCTAATCTGGTCTTGTTAACAGCTATTAGCCTCATCACTCCTGTGGTGATCGTATTAGGTGTTGTATGGCTGTCTCTCACAGGCAGACAAGGCGGTGGGAAAATTCGTAATCAACAAAAGGATCACGAACGATCTAAGGAGCAGCCTGTGAATGACGATGATTATTGGAAGCTTGGGTTTATTTACTTCAATGCCAATGATCCTTCTTTAACCATAGAAAAGCGTTATGGAATAGGTTGGACGATTAACTTCGCTCGTCCACTATCTTGGGTCCTGTTGTTATTCATCATTGCTATTGTTGTTATAAGTATAGTTCTGAGCCAATAACTGCTCATAGATCTATGCATATGATAGATAAAATGATTAGGAGGAATTATTACAATGAACAATTGGAAAAAGCTATTACTTTCTCTTACTTTCGTAGGTCTCATCCTTCCGGTGACATCCATCTCAGAAGCTGCTGAAAAATCTGCTGGTAGTGAAAATCTTGTTCCTATTCGTGAGATTGCAGAAAAGAATGGGGCAGAGGTATCTTGGCAACAAAAGACAGGCGAAATCACAATACGAAAAAGTGAGCTTACGATTATAGTTAAGGTAGGAGAGAAACAGGCGATGGTGGATGGGCAAGCCATATCCTTAAACAATCCTGTTCAGTTAACGAAAGGAACTACCTATATGGATGGGGCATTTCTTTCCGAGACGCTGAAGGCAGCACCTGAGGACAGATTCATTTCACTTATTAGTGAGGGCGATGGCAAGGAGGCTGCCAAGTATGTTCATACCTCTGTGAGTGGAGTGTTGTCACCCACGTTGTTGAGCCAGCTGTGGGGAGCTTTAGAAGGACAAAATGGCAAAATTACAAGTGAAGCCATAGCTAAGCATGTAGAAAATAATACAGTGCATCGCAATGTTACCTATACGTTCAAAACAGAGCTGACTCGTTTGAATATTACGGTCAGAATGAATCATAACGGACTTGTGGATGATTTGCATATTGCCGCCGCTACGCCAGATGTGTATCAAAAACCAAGCTACGACGACCCATCTGCCTATACAGAACAAGCCATTACGGTTGGTCAGGGTGATTTGGCTTTGCCAGGGACATTAACTTTGCCCAAGGGAGAGGGACCTTTCCCGGTTGTCATTCTGGTACACGGATCTGGGCCTAACAATCAAGATGCTGCCATTGGTGGTGCAAAGCCGTTTCGCGATCTTGCGGTAGGTTTAGCTTCACAAGGAGTTGCTGTATTAAGATACGATAAGGTCACGTATGAGCATACCTATAAGGTGGCTTCACAGCCTAAATTCACATTAAAACAAGAGAGCGTAGATCAGGTAAATGATGCAGTGGAATTCCTTAAAAAGAATGCACATATTGATTCTACAGCGATTTTTGTAGCTGGACATAGTCAAGGCGGGTTTGCAATGCCATTAATCATTGCTGAGGATAAACAACATGATATTGCAGGAAGTATTCTACTTGCTGCACCAAGTAGTAGCTTCGTGGATGTGCTTACCGAGCAGCAGGACGAATTGGTAGAGCGGATGAAGCAGCTTGGTTTAGACACGGAGATGATTCAAGGACAAGCCGATTTTTATAAAAATGTGACTGCGATGGTTAAAGATCCAAAATACTCTGTAGATCATCTTCCTGAGGCGTTTCCACTTCAACCTGCTTATTGGTGGTTTGAGCAGAGAGATTATGTGCCTGCGGAACTGGCTAAAACACAAAATACACCTATGCTTGTTATACAAGGCGAAAATGATGTGCAAGTGTCTATGGATCAATTCCAAACCTGGAAATCGTCGCTTCAAGGTCATTCCAATGTAACGTTCAATAGCTATCCAAAGGTAAATCATCTTTTATCCAGCTATGATGGACTTTCAATCGGTCAAGAGTACGCTGAGCCATCTAATGTCTCCAAAGCCATTATCGATGATATTGCAAAGTGGGTATTAAAATCTAACTAAAAACGGGAGTTCCATTCTTGGTTGAATGATAAATTGGAGAAGTGACGGATGGGGCGAGATATATAAGAAGAGCACTTACCGATATAGGCAAGTGCTCCTTTTCTTTTTTTACAAATTTGCTTTATTTAGACCAATTGGACTCTTTCTCGTCTTCATCGGTATAATCAGACATGGTCAGTGGTTCCTTGGGAACAACGGCCACTTTGTAGAACCGATTTTTATCTTTTTCCAGCAAAACAAAAATTAGATTCTCGAACTCATATTCTTCCTGTTCGTTCATCTCGGGACGATGGCTGTAGAGCCATCCACCAATGGTGTCCCACTCATCTGCATCCAGGCTGGACATAAACATGTCGTTCACCTTCGATAAGGAAACCTTACCATCCATAATGACATAGTTCTCATTGATGACTTGAATATCTTCCACTTCGTCTGCGTCGAACTCGTCGCGAATCTCACCAACAATCTGCTCAAGTACATCCTCGATGGTTACAATTCCGGAAGTTCCGCCATATTCATCGACCAGCACGGCGATATGTACGCCATCCTTCTGCATTTTCTTGAGCAAGTCCTTCACAGGAGTTGTTTCGTGAACAGCCGATACAGGCTGGATCAGGGAGGATAGATCGACAGGTTCATCGTTTCCGTAAAGTTCCAGGAAGAATTGTTTCGTATTAATGATACCGATGATATCGTCTTTACTCTCATTAACTACCGGAAAACGGGTATATTGTTCCTCACGAATGATCTCCAGGTTTTCCTCATTCGTTCTATTCACATAAAGGCAGACCATATCGGTCCGGGGTACCATGATTTCTTTGGCTAACATCTCATCAAAGGCAAAGATCCGGCTTACATAACCGAACTCGGCTTGGTTGATTTTACCACTTTCAAAGCTTTCATTAATAATGATCTGCAACTCTTCTTCGGAGTGTGCATCTTCATGCTCGGAAGCAGGTTTGATTCCGAACAGTTTCACCAGTTGGTTCGCTGAGCCGTTTAACAGCCAGATAAAAGGATACATAATTCGGTTAAACCAGATGATAGGTGTAGACGTCAGCAGTGCAACAGTCTCGGCTTTCCGGATTGCAATCGTTTTTGGAGCGAGTTCACCAACCACAACATGCAGATACGTGATGGAAGCAAACGCGATAACAAACGATAAGAATGAAGAAACCGCCTCAGGAATTTGCAAGCTTTCAAACACAGGGTGGAGAATCTTCTCTACCGTCGGTTCACCCAGCCAGCCCAGTCCCAGAGATGTGATCGTGATTCCAAGCTGGCAGGCAGACAAATATCCGTCCAGATTGGCAACGGCTTGTTTAACAGCCAGCGCACGCTTGTTTCCTTCTGCAATCATTTGGTCGATCCGGCTCGGTCGAACCCGCACCAGAGCGAATTCCACTGCAACAAAAAACGCCGAAAGTCCTATCAAAAAAGCAACCATTACTAAATTTAACGCATACCTCTCACTTTCCATTCACTGCTCTTCTCCTTTAGGTAATAAGTTTTTAACGATTATTATATCTAATTTTACGTAAGAAGACCACCTCCAGACAAAGAAATGAGGAAGAGTCTGGAAGGTGGAATGAGCAGATTGGCGTCACAAAGCGAATCTGCTCCATCATTAAACTGATATGTAGAAGGTAACACAGTCAAAATATACAATGAACAAAGTAGAAATCTGAATTTCCAGAATCAAGTATTCCGTCTGCTTATGTAAAGTTTTATCTAAGTAAACGTTACGAATAGGGGGTACAATGGGTATCTATGATTAGCTGATTACATAATCGTCAAAGCTGTGTAGGTGAGAGAAGGGCAAGGTCATGAAGCTTGCTACTTGAGGAGGAAGCCAAATGTTCTGGCTGGTCATTATATTACTCGTATTTATTTTCCAGGCAGCCACAATTCTACTGCTGGAATTTCGTAATCCGGCTAAAGCTGTGGCTTGGCTGTTTATTTTGTTCTGCGTGCCTTTGATCGGTTTTGTAGTGTACTATTTCGTAGCGCAGGATTATAACAAACGAAAAAAACTTCGCAAAGGTGGATCGCGGATCTTCCGTGAAATGAAGGAAACGATCTGGGAACAAGCCCACATCATTGGAGATGTCGAACATATGCCTGGTGATCGTTTCAGCCACCAGCATCGATTGTTTAACCTGTTATCCCATCTGTCGGAGAGCCCGATTACAGGTTGTAACAACAGTACGGTGCTCACAAATGGTGAAGAGGCATTTGCGGCAATGCTGAGTGAAATGGAAAAAGCAAAGCACCATCTACATGTGGAATTTTACATTTTCCGTGATGATGTGATCAGTACGAAGTTTCAGGATGTCATGATTCGCAAGGCACAGGAGGGCGTGAAGGTTCGGTTTATTTGTGATGGTCTCGGCAGCCACAAGATGAGTTGGAGTTTTATCCGCAAACTGCAGGATGCAGGTGTGGAGTTTCATTATTTTCTCCCACCACTGATTGCAACGATTGACCGAAGAGTCAACTACCGGAATCACCGTAAAATTGTTGTTGTGGATGGACAGGTTGGCTTCGTGGGTGGCATTAATGTAGGCGATGATTACCTTGGACGATATCCGGAGGTGGGTTTCTGGCGGGATACACATGTGCAGATTGAGGGAGATGCCGTATATTTCCTGCAAAGTACGTTCCTTAACGACTGGAAATTGGCTTCCGGTGAGCGAATTACCGAACCCCAGCTTGTGGAATTGTTTCCACCTCATATCTGTAGCGGGGAAGAACGAATTCAGATTCTGGCCAGTGGGCCGGATCAGGACTGGGATGCCATTCAGGAAATGTGTTTTGGAGCCATTTCGGTAGCCTGTGACCGGATTTACATTACCACACCTTATTTTATTCCTGATCCTGCCCTGTATGAGGCACTCAAAACAGCCGCTGTCAGTGGCGTTGATGTGAAAATTATCATTCCGTATCAATCCGATTCAAAGCTTGTTCATTTGGCATCCCTTTCATATGTAGAGGAACTTCTGCGAGCAGGTGTTGAGTTCTTCCAATATCGCAAAGGTTTTGTACATGCCAAAGTGATGATTGTGGATGAGTTGCTTGCAACGGTAGGCACGGCCAATATGGATATGCGCAGTTTTTTTTGCAATTTTGAGTTAACGGCTGTCCTGTTCGAGTCCTCTCCGATTCGTCGTTTGATCACTGACTTTGAACGTGATCTCGGGGAATGCAGTCAGATCAATGGGGAGGTATTTCAGAGGCGTTCACGACGGCAAAAAGGCGCAGAAATGCTTTCTCGGATGCTTTCTCCGCTTCTTTAGCCGATTTAGGGCAGATTTCTGAAGATAAGTTCACTTTTTGTGAATTTATCTTCTTTTTGCTAAGTATTTTGCGCAAATTTGATCTTTTATGATATAATAGATATATAAATTATGTCTTGGTGAGGAGGGGAGTCTGCGGGAAAACAGGCTCCCTTTTGCTCTCTTCTGAAAGTGCAAACCGGGATGAAGACCATTTTGAATCCATTTTATATCGCCTTTAGATGCTTGTGCTTGTATAGCCAGGGTACATGTAGAACGCTGTTTTCTAGATGTAGATTCACCCTGAGTATTTAAATGATTTATAAAATGGATTCACACACTGATTTAACGGGGGGGATACCATGTCCAATGTAACGGTGAAAGAACTAACAGCCAAGCCAGCTGACCGCGGGGTCAAAAGCTCGGTGTTTACATTAAAGCTGCTGCAACGTATTGTGATGATTCTGATTGGTGCTGCACTAATGGCTGTATCACTTGAAATATTCCTTGTGCCCAATGGCGTAATTGATGGAGGGATTACAGGTATTTCGATTATGGTGTCAGAGCTTACACATCTGCCGCTCGGAATATTCCTGACCTTGCTCAACTTGCCTTTCCTGATTCTGGGATACAAGCAGATTGGTAAAACATTTGCATTATCCACGCTGCTGGGGATCGTGGTCATGTCCATCGGGACTTCATTATTGCACCATGTTCCTGCATTAACACCAGGAGAGCCATTGCTCGGAGCCGTATTCGGCGGATTGATCCTGGGTGTGGGGGTTGGACTCGTTATCCGTTCTGGTGGTTCACTGGATGGTACGGAGATTGTCGCCATCCTGCTGAGTGAGAAATCACCGTTGTCTGTAGGACAGATCGTATTGTTCATTAACGTGTTTATTTTCGCAGGTGCAGGATTTGTATTCGGCTGGCCGAACGCCCTGTATTCCATGATTGCATATTATATTGCGATGAAGATGATTGATATTGTGAATGAGGGACTTGACCAGTCCAAATCAGTATGGATCATTAGTGATAAATATCGTGATATCGGTTCAGCCCTGACAGACCGTCTTGGTCGTGGTGTAACTTTCCTGGATGGAGAGGGCGGATTCAGCGGGGACGAGAAAAAGATCATCTTTGTCGTGATCACCCGTTTGGAGGAAGCGAAGCTTAAGACCATCGTTGAAGATTGGGACCCGCAAGCCTTTGTGGCTATCGGTAACATTCATGATGTGAAGGGCGGACGTTTCAAGAAAAAAGGTATCCATTAGCGATTGATATACGCATGAATGATAATAGCCGACACCCTTGTGATGAGGGAGTCGGCTATTTTTTCTTCAAATGTTTGAGAATGAGCTCCACCGGTTGGGGTTCAACAGCTGCGATTAAATCACCGGTTTGGTTCAAGCGTTCAATAATGTTCATCAGATGGTAATCCTGGATGGAGACGTTGCTTCTAACCTCGTCCCAGGTAAGGGGTGTAGAGACAGTGGCCCCGGATTTGGCACGTGGTGTATAGGGAGCGGCAAGGGTCTTGCCTCCATAATGCTGGAGATAGTCAAAATAAATGCGGTCTCCACGGTCCTTTTTGAGTCGTTCCAGTGTGAACAGATCCGGGTGCTTCTGAGTGACATATTTACCCACAAAATAACCGATCTCTCTCAATTCATCAAAGGTTACTCCTTGCACAATGGGAACGATGATTTGAACTCCTGTTGCGCCCGAAGTTTTGGGAATAGACCTCAGACCAAGGGAAGTCAGGGTTTCGCCAACGATGAGTGCAGCATGCATGATCCGCGGTTCATGTTCCTGAGAGGGGTCCAGATCAATCATCCATTCACTGGGCAGATGGCTTCCCACAGTATGCAGAGAAGGATGAAATTCAAGTGCGGCCAGATTGCCAAGCCATAACAATTCCGGAAGTCCATTCATGACCACATAGCGGATGCCGTCGTGAACTTCAGTCCGCACATAATCTGGTATAGGCTCAGGGGCATTCTTTTGATAGAAAAATGTCCCTCCAGCGCCGTGGGGATATCTTATCGTGGTGAGAAGTCGATTGTTCGTATACGTGAGCAGATAAGGAGCCAGAGCGGCCAGCTTTTGCAGATAGATGGCTTTGGTGACACCCGCATCCGGCCATAACAGCTTGTCCGGATTCGTTACCGTCAGTTCTGTGCCTTCTATTATGATGGTTCCCTGGATCTTGGGGGCCATATGGAACACCTCCTATACGTGTAATCAATCTTGGACTGAGTCATTGAAGAAGCTGGTTCGCCAGACAATCCTCACGGGTTACATCCGCGAAGGTCTGAATACTGGGATGGCGTAGAGTGTGATGATGAGTCAACTCCATATATTGCACTTTGACTCCTATTCGTGGTTCCACCCAGGTGGTCTCTGCACTGCGCTCGGGTACATTATGGAACGGTCTGTCCTGTCTGATCAAAGGCTCGACTTGATGGGTGAGTTCCCGCCACGTATTGGAGTTCAATTTGCCAGTCCCGACATGACCAATATAGACAAAATTAGGCCCATCATATACACCGACCGCGACGGCATTCACAATACCGCTCCGGTACGTGACTCCCCCGATCATGGCATATACATCATGCATGATTTTGACTTTCTGCCAGCGCTGGTCCTTGCCCTGTATGCCATAACTGCTGGTGAGATCCTTGCAGACAATGCCTTCCATCTGATGTTGTCTCATGACCGTAAGCAGGGAAGAGGCATCAAGCGTATTGGTGACCTCCTGAACATGGGGAGCGGTGTTAAGGACCTCGTGCAACAGGCGCTGTCGATCTGCCAAAGGCTGATCCGTCACCCATTTCCCCTCATAGAACAGGATATCAAATACCATATATGTGACCGGAATCTGATGTATGGCTTGGGCGATACCTTCGGGTCTGCTCATCCGATCCCGCCGAAGAACATGATAAAACGAAGGTTTTCCGGTGTCTGGGTCCAGCGCAATAACTTCTCCATCCAAAATATAAGAGGAGCCTGCACATAAATTGCGTGGTGTTACCAGCTCGGGATACTGTGCGGTTCGATCATGTAATCTGCGATTCACCAGGCGCAGCTCATGCCCGTCCTCATAGGCAAGCATGCGGACTCCATCCCACTTGACCTGGGCAATCCATTGCGGTCCTGTGGGTAAGGTATCTCTGGAGATGGGTTCGAATGGAATCAACGGTTTGAACATGGGGTACTCCTTTCTTGTCCGGAGCATTAGAGAAACGAACGCCCTAAACATCATGCGTCTTTTCGATCTCCATATTTTTTGAATTTAACTTGTCGGAGTAGTCGTTAGGATGCACTAATATGGACGGTCTTATAAAAAGCGAATGAAAAAGCCCGGGTATCCGATCTCTCTGTGATGTGGAGAAATCAGGTACTCGGGCTTATGTTATGAAATTATCCATAATGATCGTGTGTGTCCTAACAAAATCAATTGGCAGCGGTTAGACGTACACGGATGTTCTGTGGGTCTACCGTAAACCAGGTACCCTCCACTTGTGTAACGACTGCACCGGAATGACGCAATTGTTCAAGTGCCTGATCCAATTGTTCCTTTGAGGCGTACACAATGGTGAAGTAGTCAATTCCTGTAGCGTTATCTGGATTAGCAGGTGCATTCACTCCTGCCCAGATATTAAGTCCCAGATGGTGATGATAACCCCCAGCGGAAACAAACAGCGCAGACATGTTGGCGAAGTTGCCCACGATATCAAAACCGAGTATGCCGGTGTAATAGTTGCGGGCTTCTTCCAGGCTGCGGACGTGGAAATGTACATGACCAATAACGGTGCCAGCAGGCAGGCCATGCCAAGGTTCATTCTCCGATATGGCAAACAGGCTTTCCACATCTACAGGATCACTTGCCATTACGTAGTTATTGTCGCTATCCCGTTTCCAGGTATCACGTGCACGGTCCGCATAGATTTCAATTCCGTTCTGATCGGGATCGGAGATATAGAAAGCTTCGCTGACCAAGTGATCACCTTGGCCGATATCGATGCCGGATGCAGCCAGATTACGAAGAGCAAGACCAAGGGACTTGCGGTCCGGCAGCAAGATGGCGAAATGATACAAGCCAGCGTGTGAGCGTTCCGGCAGGGTAATTCCATCCGTGAGCTCTTCCAATCGCAGCAGGGACTGTTTTCCGTCGGCTGTCAACGTAGCCACTTTGCCACTCCGCTCAAGTAATTTTAATCCAACCACATCGGTATAGAACTTAATTGAACGCTCCAGGTTCATAATTCGGAGACTCACTTCACCCAGATGGGTTGTGGCAGGGATTTGATACGTTGTATTCATGATGGTTTCCTCCTGAGAATAGATAATATGGGTTCTCGTTTGATTGTGTATATGCGTTGAAAACGGATTATTTAATTGCATACTGTTGAAGCAGAATTACAGGGTGACTGTATATTCATAAATAAGTTACTTTTCATAAGTTAATATAAAATATAAATCAGCTTTCGTCAATCGCATTTTGCAATTATAACTGGAGTTTTATTGACTAGTACTGCTTCAATCGTTCTGTAAAACAAAAAAATCCGACTGTGAAGCCGGATCGGAGTAGACCTCGTTACATGAGTCATATAACGGAATCGGTCTTGCCTTAGCGACATTCAAACTTTTGGTTTGGGTGTCGCCTTTTTTCTTTTGGCTGGTGCAGCAGGTGTATCGGATTCTCCTCCGGCAACCGCTTGAGCAGGCGTTTTTCGCGGTGCACGTTTCTTAGGCTTGGCCGTTGTTGTCCCAGGGTCAGCCGGAATAGGCTTCACGGCCTCGATACTTGCCTGCAAGGCAGCCATCAAATCCATCACGTTGGCTTCAGGTTTGGCTGGAGCAATCTTGATTTCTTCGCCTGCCACTTTGTGCTGAATAAGATCCAGCAGTTTGCTGCGATAGTCATCGGTGTATTTACCGGGTTCAAAAGGCGTGGACAATTGATCAATCAGCAACTTTGCCATCGTGAGTTCCTTTTCATTCACGTTCTGCACTTCAGGCAAGTTGGGCACCTGGGAGACAGGACGAATCTCGTCCGGATAGAAAATCGTCTCCATGGAGAGGCAATCTTCCAGCACACGTATGGCAGCCAGACTGCTTTTGGAGCGAATGGAGATTTTGGCGATCCCAATTTTGCCGGTATCTCGCATCGCGTTCATCAACAACTGGTAGGCATTTCCCCCAGCCTGATCGGGCGATAGGTAATATGTTTTCTGAAAATAGATCGGATCAATCTCAGTCAAGTCGACAAAATCCAGTATGGTAATGGTTTTGCTGGTGGAATCATTTAACGCTTCCAATTCATCTTTCTCGAAGAGAACAAACTTTCCTTTTTCATATTCATAGCCTTTGGTGATCTCTTCCCACTTCACGTCCACTTCACAGGAGGGACATTGACGAACATAAGCGAGCGGGCTGCCGCAGACTTTATGGATATAGCGCATCGAGATGTCTTTGTCTTCGGTAGCCGAGAACATTTTGACAGGGACATGCACAAGGCCAAAACTGATTGCACCTTTCCAGACGGTATGCATAGATCGGCTCCTTTCAAAAGGTTGTTCAAAAATTTCCGCTTTTGATTACGAATCATGCCTAGCGGCATGATCAGCATCGAATATGAAATTCAGCCCAAATGTCCGTTGCTCACGTAGTTTGCCTACGCTCCGCTACTCCATTTCTAGCTTTATTCCATCTTCTCGGTACTGAAAACCGGACTTTTTGAACACGGATTATATTCAATAGTATGGGCATCTGGCGCGAGGGATAATCGTCTTGTAGACGAACGAATTCGTATGGTTCGGCGAGACTCGGGGATGATAACAGAAACATGTTTGGATTCCGACAGGAAGACGAGCATGGGATAGGTAGTTATTCTCGCAGCACATATGCCGGGAGGTGCAATATTGAAGAACAGACGTGATGAGGAAGAAGCACACAAGCATGCATTTTCTCCATATCCTCTTGCCGAAGCCGAAAGTGCTGAAGAATTCTATACACCTGCTACAGCTGTAAACTGGGAAGCGGTCACTTCGGAAGAATTGCCCCTTGATCGGGAGTCGTTCATGCTCGACATTGACCGGATGGTGAATGAAGGGTTAGGCGGGGGACAGGTTACGGAAGATAACGGTTATATTGGTGATAGCACAACAGACACCATGATTAGGGAAGACCACGAAGATCCGGAAGGGGAGTATGAATAAGATGATGGATGCAAAGCGGGCCAAAGCGATCTATGATTCGAAGGATACTATTGCTGTTACGCTGGAAGGTGATCCGGTCTGGATCGAGAGTGTGGATGAAGCCAATGGCATGGCAACCGTTCAGGTGGGCAGTAACCCGGGAAATACCCATACGGTACGTGTGGATCGTTTGGAGGAGTAGATACAAGTAGCATATAGTTATTGAGGGATTTGAGAATGAATAAAAGCTGAAATTTATGCATAACACGGCCGGTACCGAGAGGTGCCGGTTTTTGGTTTTTCCTAGTGGGTGTCTGAAACTTCGAAGGAAGCGAGTTTTGTGACACGTCTAATAATGCATGTTATATTTCCGCTTGCCTCCTTGGATGTTGCGGGGGAAGAAAGGGACCGATATAATAAGGTTCAAAGTGAACTCAGGCGGCTGGACCGCCAAAGGTGGGGCGAATATTGAATCAGACGCACGAGCAGTGGGTGTATCAATCCCATGGCATTGCAGATACAGAAGCACTCGCTTCCGCACTCGCCAGACAGGCAAACGCCGGCATGGTGGTTGCTTTGGATGGTGATCTGGGCGCGGGTAAAACGGCATTTTCACAGAAATTTGCCTGGCATTTGGGTGTACGTGATGTGGTAAGCAGTCCCACATTCACGCTAATTAAGGAGTACGAAGGGCGTTTGCCTTTATATCACATGGATGTATATCGCATATCGCTGGAAGAAGCGGATGAGCTTGGACTTGATGAATATTTCTATGGAGCCGGAGTCAGTCTGGTGGAGTGGTCGAGTATCATTCCCGAATTGCTGCCGCAAGAGCATTTGCATGTGCAGATTGAAACAACGGGCCTGGAGGATCGAACGATTACACTGGATGGGTACGGCGAGACTTATGCAGCCATGTGCCGACAGTTCAGACAGAATGGGGTCAAATGATGATGGAAGATTTACAAAAAGAGCCGCGTCAGCGGTTTTTGGCGTTGGATACATCCACCGCAGTGATGGCAGCTGCGATGATGGAAGATCATGCGCTTCTGGAAGAACGCAATGAACGGGCTGAGCGCAACCATTCGGTACACGTTGTACCGGTGATGGAGCAGCTGCTGGCCGCCAGCAACACACAGCCAGGGCAACTTGACGGCATTGCCGTTGGCGTTGGCCCAGGCTCGTACACGGGCATCCGCATTGCGGTGACCGCGGCGAAGACACTGGCCTGGGCGTGGGACATCCCCGTAGCCGGGGTGTCCAGCCTTCAGGCCATCGCCTGGGGCGGCTGGCACAGCGGCCTTGCCGCCAAGGCGGAAGCTGCGGCAGAGGATGCCGCAGCAGGGGCTGGCGGAACGCCATCCGCGGACCAGGGCAGCACAGGTGCTGCCCCTGTCCACTGGATCGTTCCGCTTGTGGATGCACGGCGCGGTCAAGCGTGCACCGCGCTGTTTGCCTCCGCCGGGAGCGATGCGCCCCGGCGTCTGGCCCCTGATGCCATCCGCAAGATGGACGGATGGCTGGAAGCCCTCGCCGCCCGCATGGCGGAGGCGGCGCCGGAAGAGCGGCCCGTAGCCGTCTGGATCGTCGGCGAGACGGGCCCTCATGCTGCGGCAGCGGCGGAGCTTCACTGCCCCGCAGGAACGGCGCTCCAGCTCGTACCTTATGAGCTGGAAGGCCGCTGGGTTGGGCGCCTTGGCGCCGCCGCGCTGCTTGCAGGTCAGCGTGATGACGTGCATGCGCTGGTGCCGAATTACACCCAGCTGTCCGAAGCGGAAGCCAATCTGCTGCGCAAAGGCTAAAGGGGGAGGGGAAGCAGATGGACAATGTGGCGAATAATAAGCAGGAAGCAACGCTTCAGTTCAGGTTCATGACACTCGCGGATATTCCCGATGTGATGGAGATTGAACATGAGGCCTTTACCCTGCCCTGGACGGAAGAAGCATTTCAAAATGAATTGACACACAATCATTTTGCTAAATATATGGTGATGGAATTGGAAGGCAAGGCCATTGGCTATGCAGGTATGTGGACAATCATGGATGAAGCCCATATTACCAATATTGCAGTCAGAGGCGCGTATCGTGGACGCAAGCTTGGCGAAAAGTTATTGGATGAATTAATGAGCACAGCGGCTTATCTCGGGATGGAACGAATGACGTTGGAGGTCAGAGTCTCGAACAGCATTGCTCAGCGTTTATATCAGAAAAAAGGGTTTGAATCGGCGGGTCTTCGTAAGGGGTATTACTCCGATAATGGGGAAGATGCGATGATTATGTGGGCGAACTTGCCGTCTGCAGGCCGGAGCGGCGAAGAGGAAGGAAGCGTACTGGATTCATGAACGAACTTAATGAAAAAATAAATTCTGCACCATCCTACATTTTGGCGGTGGAGACAAGCTGTGATGAAACGTCGGTAGCAGTAGTGAAGGATGGACGGGAAGTGCTGTCCAATCTGATCTCAAGTCAGATTGAGACGCATAAGGCATTTGGTGGAGTAGTACCTGAAGTGGCTTCACGGAAACACGTTGAAGTCATTACGTTGATGCTGGAACAAGCGATCGAACAGTCCGGCATTCGTCCACGTGATCTAAGTGCAATTGCTGTAACACAGGGACCTGGGCTGGTCGGAGCACTGCTGGTGGGTATCGTTGCGGCCAAAACGATGGCGATGGCACTGGGCAAACCGCTCATTGGCACACATCATATTGCCGGGCATATCTATGCCAACCGACTTACTCATGAACTGCAATATCCAGCGATGGCACTGGTCGTATCCGGTGGACATACAGAACTTGTGCATATGGAATCCGAGGGCAAGTTCAAGCTGATTGGTCGTACACGTGATGATGCTGTAGGCGAAGCGTATGACAAAGTAGCACGTGCACTGGGTTGTCCTTATCCTGGTGGCCCGCATGTGGACCGGATGGCGTCTGAAGCGGAGGACGTAGTGCCATTACCACGGGTATGGCTGGAAGCAGGTTCGTACGATTTCAGTCTCAGTGGTCTGAAGTCTGCTGTACTGAATGTGCTCAACCAGGCCAAAATGCGCGGAGAAACCTTGGAGCCGTCTGCGGTTGCACGTGGTTTCCAGGAAGCTGTTGTTGAAGTGTTGGTGGAGAAAGCCGTTAGAGCAGTTCGTGAGTATGGTTCACGTCAACTGTTATTATGCGGTGGTGTTGCAGCTAACCGGGGGTTACGCTCGGCATTACAGGAGCGATGCACGAAGGAAGGGCTTGAACTGTTAATCCCGCCAATGGAATATTGTACAGATAATGCGGCCATGATTGGAGCGGCTGCGTATCTGAAATGGCAGCGGGGAGAAATTGCTGAATTTGATGCGAAGGCAGATCCGGGACTTTCCCTGGAGGAATGGTCCGTTCAGTCCGTATAGGCAAGCAGTTTGAGATTAAGAGTTGACAACAGGGATGTAAAGAATGTATATTTAGTTACAAATTTAAACAGGAATTCAGATTCCTGAACTGATAAACGCGATGAACAGGAATAGTAAGGTCATTCCCGGTTATAGAGAGCTGCGGTATGGTGCAACGCAGTCGAAGGAAACCTGAAACTCACCTGGAAGCGGAACGATGGAACACGGTGACTCCCCGGGAGAATCCGAAGGCCGATCATGGCCCAAAGTACATGGTTACGGGTTGCCTCCGTGAATGGGCCGTTGTTGGTAGGACCGTTATTACAAGGATCAACTGACGATAACTGAGGGGGCTTTCAGGCTGCTTCAAGTGATCCGGATATGCGAAAGCATTCAGGGGTTGTCTTGAATGAACAGGAAGGAAGTCAACAAGAGTGGTACCGCGAAGGTGAACAGCCTGTCGTCTCTTGCATTATTGCATGAGGTGGCAGGCTTTTTTTGATTTTCAAAATAAGGATGAATGAAGTTAGGTCATATTATAAATGTGATGAACGGGAGCAGTAGAACGATAAAGCGCTCAGAGAGCTGCGGGGTGGTGCGACGCAGTGGCTGGAATCATTCGAATCTCGCCCGGGAACGGAGCTGTGGAAGCGTGGGGACGATATCTATCGCCCAGTTGTCCTGATGGACAACAACATGTGTTACACAGCAACGGTTAACCCCCGTTATAGGGTGTTTCTCCGAATTCCAGTGATGTCGTGCTTGCACGCACATCCAGCGGATCTCGGAGACGACGAGGTGGATGGAGTCCGGCGCAAGCCCGGCCCATCAAGCGAGAGTGGTACCGCGGAGGGGATAATAACCCGCCGTCTCTTATATGAGATGGCGGGTTATTTGTGTTTGCTGCCGGCAGCAGGGTGGGCATGGGAAGAACCATATGGAGATTGAAGAATCAGAAGGTCAGGGTGTAAGTCGACGTACACTCTGTCATGAAGGTAAGCATGATATACAACGAACGAGTAATGAACATTGAACAACAAGTATAGGCACGAAACATTCAATAGGTATTACTGATCACCAAGGACTAAGCTACAAACAACATATGTGTTTACAAACAAAATATATAACAACAGTGACGGCGATTAGCAGGTGTTCTGTGGCTCGTGGATCGTAACGAAAATATTTATAAAAATTTGATGGAGGTTGATGGATATGACAACAACTAATAACAAACGCATGATTGAGATTTTTGATACAACGCTGCGTGATGGAGAACAGGCACCAGGAGCAAGTCTGCAGCCCGAGCAAAAGATTGAACTGGCACACCAACTGGCTTCTCTGGGTATCGACGTCATTGAGCCTGGATTCCCGATCTCCAGTCCAGGTGAGTTCGCGGCGGTTCAGGCGATTTCGAGACAGTTGCAGAACGTGGAAATCTGCGGATTCGCGCGTGCGGTCAAAGGTGATATCGATGCAGCTGTTCAAGCAACAGCGGATGCAGCACGGCGCCGAATTCACCTGTTTATCTCTTCTTCGGATATTCATATCGAGCATCAACTGCGCCGTCCGCGCAGTGAAGTGGTGGCTACCGCTCGTGAGATGGTATCTTATGCACGCCAGTTCACGGACATCGTAGAGTTCACAGCTATGGATGCTGCCCGTACCAAGATGGACGATTTGATTGAAATGGTTGAAGTCGCCATTGAAGCTGGAGCGAGCATTATTAATCTGCCGGATACGGTCGGTTATGCCCTGCCACATGAGTATGGCGAGATGTTCCGCCGGGTGCGTGAGGGTGCAAGAGGCGGCGATCAGGTTCGCTATAGTGCTCACTGTCACAATGATCTGGGCCTGGCCGTAGCCAATAGTTTGGCTGCGATTGCCAATGGAGCTACCCAGATTGAAGTAACCATCAATGGTATCGGAGAACGGACAGGGAACTGTGCACTGGAAGAGCTGATTATGGCGCTGGAGACTCGGGGAGACGCAATTGGTGCAACGACGAACATTAAGCTGAATCAGCTGTATGAGACTTCACGTCAGATTAGCCGTGCGATGCACTTCCCGATTGCTTACAACAAACCAGTGGTGGGACGTAATGCATTCCAGCATGAATCTGGCATCCATCAGGATGGTCTGCTGAAGAATCGCAGCACCTATGAGATTATGGACCCGGAAGCGCTGGGTATTCCGCGCAGCATGATTATTTTGGGGAAACACTCCGGTCGTCACGCCCTGAAGGATCGGGTTCGTAAATACGGTTTTGAGCCGGATGAGCAACAGATGGAGCAATTGTATGAGGTGTTCAAAGAAACCGCAGACCAGCAAAAAGTGGTCAGTGACGACCAGTTATTACAGATGGTTAGCCAGACCATGAATATTCCTGCACAGGACTATGAACTGGTTGAATTGCAGGTGACAGCGGGCAGCATGACGGATCGAATGGCCGCCGTTCGCATTCGCACAAGCGCTGGAGAACAATCATACTCCGCTGTTGGCGGGGGACCCGTGGATGCAACCATCCGTGCGATTGGTCAAAGCATTTCCGATGATATTGCGTTTGTTGATATGGAGATGCATGCCTTGAGTGGGGGAGAGGGTGCAAGTGCAGAAGCTGTAGTTACCGTGGAGCGTGCAGGACGTGAGTTCCGGGGAACGGCAACACATAATGATATCGTCATGGCTGCCGGTCTTGCTTATGTAGCGGCTTGTAATGCTGCTGGGCTGAAGGCGGAGTCTTCCGAACATCATGAACAAGAAGCACATGCCTAAAACATCTTTGCCAGATCGTATCTACAGCGGCAATAGTAGCAATTGCAATTCGTTGTAAATATGCATGGCATATAGTAAATCAATGACGGGCAGGCCTTGAACGACAAAGGTCTGCTTTTGTCTTATTATGGAGGAGCATTGAGGAGTGGAAGGATGCATTTGTCAAGGTGTGACTATAGTTATCCACATATCCAGTGAAAATTGTGGGTAACTATGATAAAGTCAAACCAGTATAGTTTTCGAAACGAAAAGGGTTTAGGGGATAGAATGACTCCTTACTATCCACAAAGTTGTGGATAAAGTGGATAACTTGGTGGATAAATATGGTTTTTGTGTGTAAAATGCTATTCTACCGCTGTATAATTAAGCTTATTAATGTGCTTGCTATCTTGCTTTCTTGTGGATAAGTGTGAGGGAAAAGGGGATAAAAATATTTCTCTTCATTCGAGTAAATTTGACAAAAGTCAAAACAGCTTCCCTAACCTCCGTATGTTAGAGATCAATCTCAAGGAACATACAGAACATAAGGTTCATACCTTCAATACTCATCCGCAACAAACAAAAAGCTGATCCCAATAAGGAATCAGCCGGTGGTACAACTATACTTGTATGGACGCGATCAAGCCATGGTCTGAGTCTGTACAATTCGTCCTACTATTCCATAGCTAGTTCTTCCCAGTCCTCGTATGTTTTGGTGAGTTCTGCTTTGTGTTCCTCCGATTGTTGCTGGAGTTCTTGCAGCTTCATATAATCCTGATAGATTTCAGGCAGAGCCATCTGTGCCTCAAGTTCGGTAATCTTTGTTTCCAACTCCGCAATCTGTTGTTCCAGAGCTTCCTGCTTGCGTTGCCGGTTACGCTCTTCACGCTTCGCCTGTTTTTCCGCTTCGAATGAAGCCGCTCCGGATTTTTCGGTTGTGGCTGTGTTCAGATCGGATTTGGACGAGTTCTTGGACGAAACCTGACGTGCCACAGCGGCTTCACGTGCGATGTCCTCAAGCTCCTGTTTCTTCTCCACATAATCATCGTAATTACCGAGATAGTGTTCCGTTCCGGCAGGATGAAGCTCGACAATGCGCTCAGCCATTTTGTTGAGGAAGTACCGGTCATGGGAGATGAACAGCAGGGTGCCTTCATAATCCATTAATGCCGCTTCCAGCACTTCTTTGGCAAACAGGTCGAGATGGTTGGTAGGCTCGTCCAGAATGAGCATGTTGGCTTCCTTCAGCATCAACTTGGAGAGAGACACACGTGCTTTCTCACCTCCGCTGAGGGAGGAAATCTTCTTGAGCACATCGTCACCGCTGAACAAAAAGTTCCCCAGTACAGTCCGAATACGGGCTTCTTCCATCCCAGGGTAGGCACTCCACAGCTCTTCGAGAACCGTATTGGACGGATTGAGCCCAGTCTGTTCCTGATCATAATAGCCAATCTGCACTTTTGTTCCCCATTGGATCTCCCCGGTTACCGGACGTAAACTTCCCGTAAGGCACTTCAGCATGGTAGATTTACCGATACCGTTTGGACCAATTAGAGCAACGGTCTCCCCGCGCCGCAGATCGAAGGATACATTGCGGAACAATGGAGAGGCCTCGTCATAAGCGACAGACAACTGATCCACTCGAAGTACTTCCTTGCCGGACATAACAGCTGTTTCGAAGGAAAAGTGGGCTTTTTTCAAATCTCCCATCGGTTTATCAAGGCGCTCCATTTTGTCGAGGGCTTTGCGCCGGCTTTGCGCCCGTTTGGTCGTCGAAGCACGTACAATGTTTTTCTGGACAAAATCTTCCATTTTGGAGATTTCACCCTGTTGTTTCTCATATTGCTTCATCTGAGTTTCATATTCGGCAGCTTTGAGCTCCATATAACGGCTGTAATTTCCCGTATATTTTTTGGAGCGGTGACGTTCGATCTCAACGATGGTCGTTACGAGTCGATCAAGGAAGTACCGGTCATGGGATACCACGAGCAGTGCGCCTGAATAACCTCTCAGATAATCTTCCAACCAAGTAAGGGTGGCGATATCGAGATAGTTGGTAGGCTCGTCCAGCATGAGCAGATCGGGTGCCTGAAGCAGAATTCGAGCAAGCGCAAGGCGTGTCTTCTGCCCGCCGCTCAGCGTAGCAATGGGGGTGTCTGGCGAAAATTCGCCGAATCCCATCCCGTGCAGTACGCTGCGAATGCGGGTTTCCATCTCATAACCGCCATGGTCCTTGAACCAGTCGGAGCGTTTTGCATAACGTTCCAGCAGGTCCGCATACTTTTTCTCGTCTTCCATCTGGGCAGGGTCGGCAATATCGCGTTCCATCTGACGCAAATCGGCTTCAGCCTGTGTCAGGTGAGCAAAGACGTTCATCATTTCTTCCCAGATGTTACGGTCGGATTGAAGCCCGCTGTTCTGAGCGAGGTAACCGAGCGTCGTTTCTTTGGATTTGAAAATCTGTCCTCCATCATAGGACATTTCACCGGCTACAATTTTGAGCAAAGTGGATTTTCCTGCACCGTTTACACCAACGAGGCCGATGCGCTCGCGTTCTAATATTTGTAAGTTCACGCCGTCCAGGATAGGATCGACACCAAAACGTTTGATAATTCCGGATACTTGCAGCAGCATAAAATTAAGTTCCTCCATAGGTCCAGTTCTTGATATGACAACTATATCCCAGTTTACATGAAATACAGAGCAATTGCACCGATTGGGAACGCATGGGGTATGTAGTCTTTTTGATCAATCAATGATAAACTGAAAGAAGGCATGTTATTACATGAGGATTTTGCAGAAAATGAATCATTTTAACCATTCAACAAGATGACAACTGGTCATAACATATAAATTGTTTTAAATGAGAGCTTTTTTCTACCTTCCCTATCAACAGGAGGTTATTCAAGGATATGCAGGATCATGCGGAACTGAAAAGTCAGCTTCGATCCAGACTGAGACAGAGCCGTGATCTGATGGATGCAAGCATGCGTCAGCAGGCAATGACTAAGATTAACGCTGGAGTGAAGCGGGAGCTGGAGCGCCTTAGACAGGCCAAGAGTAAGGTCGTGAACAGACCACTCGTCATATTCAGTTATTTGTCCTATGGAAGCGAAGCGTCCACAGCTTTTCTGTTTCAAGAGGGCTGGAAACATGGAGATGTGATGTTTGCACCAAAAGTGTTGGCGAATCCACCTCGAATGGAGCTACGGCGAGTGACCGGAGAACAAGATCTGGAGCCAGGCATATGGGGGATACCGGAACCCAAGGATTCCTGTGAAGTCCTGACGCCTGATGATTGGCCGGGTATCGATCTCATATTGGTACCGGGGCTTGGTTATGATCTCCATGGCGGGCGTATTGGTTATGGTGGCGGTTATTATGATCGTTTTGCCGAGACGCTTGCAGCAACATGTGCGATGCCGGGCAAGAAACCGTTGATGGCTGCGATGGTGTTGCCGGGTCAGTTACAGGAGGAAATCCCGATGGACCTGCTCGATCTGCGGATTGATCTGTTGATAACAACCGAAGGTATATTACATATCGAATAAAGGGTTGTGATGTGATTGAGTTCAGAAGTGAACAACGGCCAGGATTCCGGTGGTAAACTTACCCATTTTAATGAACAGGGCCGGGCCCGGATGGTTGATATTTCGGGTAAGGAAATTACCGTACGTACGGCTGTGGCCGTGACGAAAGTGACGATGAATCCAGATACACTGGAAGCGATTCGGGAGGGCCGAATCGGTAAAGGTGATGTTCTGGCTGTGGCTCAGATTGCCGGGATTCAAGGCGCGAAGAAAACGTCGGACTGGATTCCGATGTGCCATCCACTGGCACTGACGGGTGTGGATATTCGTTTTCATGATAACGGAGTGGATGAATTACACATTGAAGTTACTGTCAAAACCGAAGGCAAAACGGGTGTTGAGATGGAGGCGCTCACGGCTGCCTCAGCTGCAGCACTGACGGTCTATGACATGTGCAAGGCCATGCAAAAAGATATGATTATCGGTCCAACCATGCTGAATTCCAAGAGTGGTGGCAAAAACGGTGATTACAGCCGATAGGCAATATTTATTTTCATAGAGGAGAAGGGTGATCTTTATGGTGTGGAGAACAGCAATCCTGACAGCCAGTGACAAAGGAGCCCGCGGGGAACGTGAGGATACGAGTGCACAAGTCATTCGGGAGCTGGTGGAAGAAGAGCTGGGTGGTCAAATCGTGGAGTACCGTATCGTTCCGGATGAACCCGATGAGATTATTGCGGCTTTGATTGAGATGACGGATTATTTTCACGCCGATCTGGTGCTGACAACCGGTGGCACGGAGCTGGCCATTCGTGACATTACTCCGGAAGCGACCCGGCGCGTAATTGAGCGGGAAGTTCCCGGGATGGCAGAGGCCATGCGGTACAGTGTAATGAGCAAAAACCGTTCTGCAATGCTGTTCCGTGGGGTATGTGGCATTCGTGGACGCACGCTGATTGTTAATCTGCCAGGTACACCAAAGGGTGTGCACGAACATCTGGCTGCCATTATGGATCAGCTTCCGGAAGCGCTGCTGATGGTTACGGGTCAGTTCAAGCAATAATTGGGCATGGACTCTTGGGCAAGATATCCGATTAGCCATGACCGTTGTTAGATTGTTCTAGTGACATCTCTTATTTGTGAATTTTGCGGGTTATGTAAGTGGTTACATCTATGGTATGATGGGCTTAAATTAAGAACGCAGCAGAGACATCTATGAACATCTGGCCGAGTATGCGCATCTTCGAAGCTTGAGACGAGGAGGATTATCAATGTTAAGTTCCATTGGACCAACGGGTTTTATTTTGCTGGCCGTGATTGCATTGTTGTTGTTTGGACCCAACAAACTTCCGGAACTGGGACGTGCAGTTGGGCGTACCTTCCGTGAATTCAAAGAGGGCGCTCGCGAGATTATCTCTGAGGATGACTCGTCCAATCGCAAAGAGCAGGAGAAGGCGAAACCGCTGGCGGCTGAGAGCACACCTGCAGACAAGCCTGCTGATAAACGCCTGCCGGAATAATCTTGACGGCAATGAAAGAGAAATCCCTTCCTGCCGGAAGGGTTTTGTATTTTAAGCTGGCAATAATGGGGGGCAGGCATGACGCAGCAAATGGAAGAAATGTCGATTACGGAACATCTGAGTGAGCTGCGGAAGCGGCTGATCTACGTATTAAGTATATTTGTGCTGGGCCTAATTGCAGGATTTTTTGTGGCGGACCCGGTATACCAATATCTGACCAAGGCAGAGTCGGCAAAAGGTTTTGTATTACATGCCTTCTCGTTCTGGGATGGGATAGGCATCTACATGAAGATTGCCGGTTTGTTTTCACTTATTATTACGCTGCCGTTTACGGTGTATCAGATCTGGAAGTTTGTTAGTCCAGGACTAAAGCCGCGCGAACGAAAAGCAACGCTGAAGTATGTGCCCTATGTGTTTCTTTTATTTCTGACAGGTATGGCTTTCTCGTATTATGTTATATTTCCGATGGCACTTGCCTTCACAACAGCAATTACGGAGAAGATGGGGCTTGTGGAGACCTACGGGATGAAACAGTATTTCAGCTTCCTGTTTGGTATTGTGCTGCCTGTGTCCCTGTTATTTGAACTTCCTTTATTTATTATGTTTCTGACAGGACTGCGGATTCTGAATCCAATTCGCCTTCGCAAGATGCGCAGAGTTGCTTATTTTGTCTTGATCTTCATTGCAGTGGTCATTACACCTCCAGACTTTATTTCCGATCTGCTGGTGATGATTCCCTTGCTCCTGTTATATGAGATCAGTGTGTTATTATCCGCAATCGTATACCGCAAGCAGCTTGCAGCCGATGAAGAGATCGAATCCCGCTACGTTCGTGCCGAGGATAAGAAACATGCAGGCTGAATGAGGATAAGCTGTAATGTGCCCGGAAAAGACGGTATGTTCTTATCCGGGCTATTTCTGTAGACTGCCGACCAAACTACAGGACAAGCAGGCATATTATGTTCAACAATGGATACAATGGGAAAGGGACTGTCTGCTAACGTTGCAGAAGGGCTAAACAATTTCGTAGAATAAGATTAGTGAATTGCAACATAGAACCAGGCACAGCGGGTGTAATTTGGCTATGTTTGTGTAAATTCAACGTAAATTCTCGCAGGAATTCGTCAAAAGGACTTGAAATCATGCTTCAAGTTGAGTATCATAAAGTTGGTTGTTAGCACTGAACACTGTCGAGTGCTAATACATATGGCTACAACCTACAATGTAACGTTATATAATTTCAAAAGGAGGCTATTTTTCATGATCAGACCTTTAGGTGAACGCGTATTGGTAGAACCACTGGAGCAAGAACAAACAACTTCTTTCGGGATCGTACTCCCGGACTCCGCCAAAGAAAAACCGCAAGAGGGTAGAATCATTGCAGTTGGTGCTGGAGTATTGAAAGACGGCGTACGTGTAGCTCTGGAAGTGAAAGAAGGAGATCGCGTTATTTTCTCCAAATATGCCGGTACAGAAATCAAATTCGAAGGTAAAGAATATTTGATTATGAAAGAGAGCGATATTCACGCGATTCTCGACTAATTCAAATTTAATCGGATAACCGAACCATATAGCACCACCATTTTTCAACAAAAACTAGGGAGGTTTTCTTAAGATGGCTAAAGACATTAAATTCAGTGAAGACGCTCGTCGCTCCATGCTTCGTGGTGTGGACGCATTGGCTAATGCAGTAAAAGTAACACTCGGTCCTAAAGGCCGTAACGTGGTTCTGGAGAAAAAATTCGGAAGCCCGCTCATCACTAACGATGGTGTAACCATTGCTAAAGAAATCGAACTGGAAGATGCATTCGAGAACATGGGTGCACAACTGGTTAAAGAAGTAGCAACGAAAACCAACGATGTTGCCGGTGACGGTACTACAACAGCAACTGTATTGGCGCAAGCGCTGATCACAGAAGGTCTGAAAAACGTAACTGCAGGCGCTAGCCCAATCGGTATCCGTAAAGGGATCGACAAAGCGGTTAAAGCTGCGGTTGCTGAATTGCAATCCATCTCCAAACCAATCGATTCCAAACAATCCATCGCACAAGTTGCAGCAATCTCTGCAGCTGACGAAGAAGTAGGCGAACTGATCGCTGAAGCTATGGAAAAAGTGGGTAAAGATGGCGTTATCACAGTAGAAGAATCCAAAGGATTCGCTACAGAGCTTGAAGTGGTTGAAGGTATGCAATTCGACCGTGGATACATCTCTCCTTACATGATCACTGATACGGACAAAATGGAAGCTGTTTTGGACAATCCGTACATCTTGATCACAGATAAAAAAATCTCCAGCACGCAAGACATCTTGCCATTGCTTGAGAAAATCGTTCAACAAGGCAAACCGCTGGTATTGATCGCTGAAGATATCGAAGGCGAAGCACTGGCTATGCTGGTTGTGAACAAATTGCGTGGTACATTCAATGCTGTAGCTGTTAAAGCTCCAGGATTTGGTGACCGTCGTAAAGCAATGCTGCAAGACATCGCTGCCCTCACTGGTGGCCAATTGATCACGGAAGAACTGGGTCTGGACCTGAAATCCGCTGTTGTGGAACAACTGGGTACAGCTCGCCAAATCCGTGTAACAAAAGAAAACACAATCATCGTTGACGGTGCTGGTAACAAATCCGATATCGATGCACGTGTTAGCCAAATCCGTACACAACTGGAAGAAACAACTTCCGAGTTCGACAAAGAGAAACTGCAAGAGCGTCTGGCTAAATTGTCCGGCGGTGTAGCAGTAATCAAAGTTGGTGCGGCTACTGAAACAGAATTGAAAGAACGCAAACTTCGCATCGAAGATGCCCTGAACGCAACTCGCGCTGCGGTTGAAGAAGGTATCGTATCCGGTGGTGGTACAGCGCTCATGAACGTATATAGCGCGGTTGCGGCTGTAGCTCTGTCCGGTGACGAGCAAACAGGCGTAAACATCGTCCTGCGTGCTCTGGAAGCACCAATCCGCACAATCGCAGCTAACGCTGGCGAAGAAGGTTCCGTAATCGTGGAACGTCTGAAAAAAGAACAAACGGGAATCGGCTTCAACGCTGCAACTGGCGAGTGGGTTAACATGATCGAAGCTGGTATCGTTGACCCTGCGAAAGTAACTCGTTATGCATTGCAAAACGCGGCTTCCGTAGCAGCAATGTTCTTGACTACTGAAGCAGTTATCGCTGACAAACCAGAACCAGCAGGTGCTGGTGGCGGAATGCCTGACATGGGCGGTATGGGTGGAATGGGCGGCATGATGTAATAAAGGTGTAAAAACCTCTAAAGCATCATGTGCCTGGCAGAGCCAATTCTCGTTACGATGTGACAAGAATTTGTGAAGCAGTCACTGTTACAAATTATAAATAATACAAAAACCACTTCTTAGAAATTATTAAGGAGTGGTTTTTGTGTTGTTGAATATTGGTATAATCAAAGTCAGTATTAAGAGATATGGAGGGCATATATCATGAAACATATTAGAAAAATGATATTAGCAGTTTTGATGTCTGTTGCTGTTATTATCTTAATTTATAATTTCACTTCTGATTCCGAGCGAAAATTTGTAAAAGTAAATGAAGTTAGTGATACTCCATTAACGACACTCACAGTAATCAATAATGAGGATTTCGCAGGTACTACAAATACGCATTGGTTTGATATTCCAACAGGGTTTAGTTATGTGAAAGTGAGTTTTAAAAACACGGGTTCGAAACACTTCACGTTCACGATCAATGAAGGATCTACTAGTGGAACCGCGATAACGTCTGGCAGTGTTCCAGCAGATGGAAAAGAGCATACATATTATAGTGACAAAGCATTGTCGACGGGTTCGTATTATGTAAGTACCTCTTCTGCGCAAGGGATGTCTGGCATATTGGATGTTTCTCTTGGAACTGATGTTAATTAAAGATTCGGTAATTCGCTCTAAATGCAGATTTGAAGCCCTGAGATTGAAACCTTGTTTCTATGATTTCGTATGTACTGTGATACATAGAGAGCTTATCAGCAACGACTTGAGGAGGAAATGATTTTGAGAAAGGGTACAAAGTGGACATTATGGATTCTGGGCTTGATGCTCGCTGCAATTTTTATCAACTTTTTTATGAATTTATATAGCTTTGCTTATGCACTGATTACCGTACTTATACTTGCCTTTATGGGCTGGGGATTCTTAGCAAAGTTAAAGAACGACGTTCGGCAGCATGAAGATCATCATCGAAGAGAGCACGAGTCTGCGATCGATGACATTGATCGATACACAAGATAGGTAACACATACATGATTTATCACACGTAACCTAGCTTAGATCTGATCTGATAATCTGGCCAATTGATTTATCGGCCGTTTATGGAGATTGATTTTTCAATTTTTGGTTATTTTATTGTATTGGAGGGATTTTATGAAATTATTTAAATTGCCATGGATTCTTTGTATTATATTAATTGTATCTATTTTGTCAGCTTGTGGTGCGGATGATAGGTTACACGGAAAGAGCGATAACTGGGATGTTTCTCTACAGAGATCAACAGGGAGCTATAGTATTACTTATATAGGTGATGAAAAGCGTATAAAAGATTTTGTGTTTGACCTTACCGGCAATAATATAGAACAACAGGGGAAAGCGCTTGAAGAACAAGAGGTACCATTCAGTATGTCGGGAACGGTTACTGAGGCGGAGAAAACGAAAGACCCAATTACCTTTAGAATGAGTTGGAACAATCAGAGCGAGATTGTAACTTTTGAGTAACTCTCTCATTCGGGAGGTGTTCATCATTGGTTTGGTGGCAATTACTGAATCACTCCTATAGTACTTATCACACGTCAGGCCGTTCCTTCATGGAGCGGCCTTTTTGCACAATCGTATCTCATTTCTCAACAGTTATTTTGAAAATCGAGTGATCATGATCCTGTACGCTGAAGCGATATTCCAATCCGTTGCGAACCGTCCTTCCATCAAAATCAGGCTGATTCACATCGCGATCCAATAGTCCGATATCCTGGATGACATCTTGTGCATCGTTATACGAGTACTCACTATTGGTTGTGAGAATGAGTGTGGCGATAGCAGTCAAAAGAATTCCACCTGTTGGTTTACGCGTATCACCAGTTCTGTATAACCTGACTTCCTGTATGCTCTCATCTGCATTCACTGCACCAACCAAACGCAATTCGTCATTAAATACATACTCGAAAGAGCCAGTGCCCTGCTCGGAAGAGTCCAGTATATTCAAGCGGGTAATACTCAAACCATTCAGTCGGTATTTGCCTACAGCGCCATTAAACTTGTTTTTAAATTCATCGGCAGTCATGTGGAAGCCAGAGAGTTTAATCTGGGATGAAGGGGTCTGATCTATTTCAGACTGAGTAGAGTTCGAAGATAAAGTCAGCGTCCCATACAAACCTATTAAAGCAATCGCAAAACAGGCCGTCGTTAGAAAAATATATCTGATCGGCAACCTATTACCTTTGCGAATAGATAAGATCATCAGAACAAGAAATCCCACAAAAGTAATAAAGCCAAGAATGAAGAGAGTGGTAAACAGATATTGCAAAGTCTCACCTCGTAATAGAGTAATTGTTGGGAAAATCGTGCTTGCACCTCATTCATTATAATGTTCCCATGGAAAACTTCAAACTCTCACTACCCACTGCCCCAACAAAAAAAGCACTGCCGGCATACTGCCAGCAGTGCTTGCTTGGTGTTATACAGGTCTTACCGTAAAGGTGAAGTGATACGCGCGGTTGGCTGGCAAGGTGTATTCAGCGTGGGTACGTGCTCCCCAGCTGTCATCTCCGCCAACACCCATTTGTTTGTAATTGATGCGAGCGACAGTCTGCGTGCTTTGAGGTAATTTGTACACATGGTCGTTTGCTTCCAGTTCCTCCGGTGTCCACGGCAACGCATTAATTTCAAAGGGTATGGTGGCTTCAACATGAAGGCCAAGCTGACCATCCACTGACGCAATTTCAGCAAAGCGTACATCCGTTTTGTTACCACACTCTTGTGGTTTCAGATATGGAACAAATTGATCTCGAACCGCACCTGTGTAATAACCGAGACGTGCACTGGTCAGACGGTCTGCGTAGTTGTCATGCGGTCCTCTGCCGTACCAGGATATCGTATCCAGACTGTTATTCAGTTGCATCAGCATACCGAATTCCGGTAGATCAGGTAAGTCTACGCCTGGAATAAGGGTTTGACTGATTTCCAATATACCATCCACATCAATTCGGTATGTGATGGACAGCGTACATCCCGGATGTTGATCCCACGTATAATCGGTCGTCACGAGAATGCCTTGCTCGTCTGCATGGTGCTCGAAGCGAATTAATCTGTTGGTAGCGTGAGCATCTCTCCAGAACGCAGAACGCTCATTCAAGCGGTTCCCCAGATCATTGTCTGTCATGGCTCTCCAGAAATTTGGCCGAACAGGTGCGAGCAATTGTTCCTGATTGTTGATTTGATAGGACGTTAACGCGCCAGTGGCTGGATTGAAGCTCAAGTTGGCTTGGCCTGTAGTCACTTTCAATTCATCTTGCAGATCCTGTACCTGCAGCGCATTGCCTTGCCCTTGGTGTACCGGTTGGATTGGACGTAATCGCGGAGATACCACGAATTGATCCCAAGCAATCTCATGACCTACTCCTGCCCATTTGGTTGCCACTTTGGTAACCAGAGATACAGTCAGCACTGCTTCCTGGAACAGATCGGACGATGGCGTGTAAGGGATGCGGACTTCAGCCGATTCACCAGGAGGTACCGCGATGTCCAACGTGCCATTCTCTACAGACTTTCCATCGTGTGTTACTGTCCATACGAGCGAATATTCGCTCAGATCCGTGAACAGGAACTGGTTTCGGATGCGCAGCAGGCCGTCTTTGACATCAACGGTTTCCATACGAACGTTCTGATAACATTTCTTCACTTCTTCCAGCTTCGGTGTAACCGTCTTATCGGCCAGAATCAGTCCGTTCCCGCAGAAATTGCCATCATGAGGGGATTCACCGAAATCGCCGCCATAAGCATAATATTCTACACCATCTGCCGTAGTGGTACGAATGGACTGATCGACCCAGTCCCAGATGAAAGCACCCTGCAACACATCATATTTATCGAACAACTCCCAATACAGATGCAGACCTCCACAGGAGTTACCCATGGCATGGCTGTATTCGCAGATAATATAAGGTTTCTTCGGACCCTTCATGCGCGCGTATTGCTCCACATCTTGTGGGCTGATATACATTGTCGATTCAATATCACTTGCCGAATCAGAAGGGCGATAATGGAAGGTGCCTTCATAATGAACGAGACGGGTTGGATCGACTTGTTTCAGATAATCGTACATGGCGATGAAGTTATCGCCGCCGAAGGATTCATTACCCAGAGACCAGATAATAACAGACGGATGGTTTTTGTCCCGCTGGAACATCGAGTTACAGCGATCTATTACATTACTACGCCATTCCGGTTTACTCGCGGGAATATTGTTTTCATTCATTTCCTTTTGCCCATAGTACCAAGTACCGTGGGTTTCCAGATTCGTTTCGTCAATGACATAGAGGCCGTATTCATCACACAGTTCGTACCAGAGTGACTGATTCGGATAATGGGATGTACGCACCGCGTTAACGTTATAGGACTTCATCAGCTCGATGTCACGGATCATGTCTTCCCGCCCAATAGCCCGACCGGTATCCGGTGAAAATTCATGACGATTGACGCCTTTGAACACAATGCGTTTACCGTTGATTTGCATCAGGCCGTCCTTCAGTTCAAACTTGCGGAATCCGATCCGGCTGCGAACAGCCTCCAGTGTTTCACCCGATTCATTCTGAATGGACAGCACAAGTGTATATAGATGAGGGGTCTCGGCGCTCCATAGAAGCGGATTGATAACCTCTGCTGACAACTGGAATGAAAGTTCATCCACACCCTGGAAAGTAACGGCCGCAGTAAGGGGTTGCTTCAGTACAGTCTGCTGCTGTGCATCATAGAGCTGCGCCTGAACGGACAATCCGCTAGGGGGCTGCGCGGCATTATGGTTAAATAACTTCAGGTCCAGAAGTAGCTCCGCATCCTGATACGCGTCATCCAGTTCAGTACGAACAAAGAAATCGGCGATCTGAACTGGTGAAGGTGAATGCAAATATACACCACGGAAGATTCCGCTTAACCGCCAGAAATCCTGATTCTCCAGCCAGCTTGCATCACACCAGCGATATACCTCTACAGCGAGCTTGTTCTCACCTTCGGTCAGATACGGAGTGATATCAAATTCTGCTGGTGTGAACGTGTCTTCGCTATAACCGACCAGCTCCCCGTTCACCCATACATAAAAGGCCGATTCAACACCCTCAAAGTGCAGCAGGACAGGCCGGTCTTTCCAGTCTGCAGGAACAGTAAACGTACGGATATATGAACCCACAGGATTATAGGTTGTTGGTGCAAATGGTGGCTTCAGTTCAGGCTCACGCTCGACCCACGGATACGTCATATTTGTATATTGGGGATAATCGTAACCTTGCAACTGCCAGTTGGAAGGAACGGCGATCTCATCCCATTCACTGGCATCATAGTTGTTCTCATAAAAGGATGTAATCCGTTGCTCCGGTGTCTCCGCAAAGGCAAACTTCCACTGACCATTCAGTGATTCGTACCATGGCGATGCGCTGGAATCATTGGACAATGCTTCTGCTATAGATGGAAACGCTACCATAGAAGCATGTGCGGGTAGACGGTTTACTTGAAAAGTCTCGGGATTATTGTTCCATTCCGGGTATCCATTTGCCGGGGGGGTGTGTACCAGTTTCTTTCGCATAACAGCAACTCCTTCTGAAATGTTATAATATTGTCATTATAGAATTGAATGATGACTTAGAGAATAAAGAATATTGCCCATATGTATCACAATATGAAACTAACGATGGAGAAAGTGGTGTACTGGATGGATACCCGGATTTTTTTTGGTAAAACAGAAGAAGCTGCTCGCCTGCCGATCTATATGACCACGGTCGGTTACTGGGAACACCAATATGAAACTGAGCGTCCAGAGGGATTCCCGGATTATCAGATCCACCAGATTATTCATGGTCAGGGGAGACTGATTATACAAGAGGACGAGTATATCGTTGGACCAGGTGACGTTTTCTTTCTGTATCCTGATGTCCCGCATCGATATATGCCCATCAGTGATCGGTGGGAGCTGGCTTGGGTCTCGTTTCAGGGGAGAGAGGCCAGCCAGTTATTGTCATATGCGGGGATAACCGGCTCACGCGTATGCAGACTCAGGACAGCAACGCTGCTGCGTGGCCTGGAGCAACTTCTGGTTAGAGGAGAGAATGGAGGAGATACGGATTACGCAGATTACGATGTTGAATGCTCCAAACAATTATATGCCCTTCTGCTGGATCTGAAGCCACTACTCATCGCATCAGCCAATTATAATGATGAACTGGAGCGTTTGAAGCCTGTGCTGCGTTATATCGCAGAGCATCTGGATCGTTCACTTTCCCTGAAGGAACTGGCCGATGTGGCTGTGGTCTCTCCCCAATATTTGTGCAGGCTCTTTCAGAGGGCACTCCATACTAGACCTGTATTTTACGTGAACCAGGAACGGATCAATCGAAGCAAACAACTTATGTTCAGTGAGAGAGAGCTTCGAATATATGAAGTTGCTGATCGGGTGGGTTACGAGAATGCCAGTTATTTCTGTGCGATGTTCAAAAGGCATACAGGCATGAGTCCAGAACGTTTTCGCAAACTGCACGGGCTGAATTGAAAGTCTGAATGCTGGTATTCATTTTGAATTTTGATCTGTTATTCATCCTAATTTCAGTTTCCATTAAGGTTGGGAAGGTAAGATAAGTCCTGTAAACCCCTTCTCGTGTTAAATAGATGTGTGACTGGCCCTATCGGATTGTCCTCCGGTAGGGCACTTTTTTTCTTCATATCTTCGGTTGGTGGTATGATAGATGAATACATAATGTGTAACCAACTCTAGTGACCGGAGGATGGAATTGTGGATCACAGCTTGCACCCGTTGTTTAAACCTATTCAGATGAATGGAACGTACCCTAACAGTTATTATGTTGAGAAAATACCTGCTGCCGGTCTGATGGCTTATGTGGCCTGTTATTGGGAATCAGGATCTCTTCCGAACACATATGCGGATGTTGCTAAGAGAGAAGGTCCAGAGCGATCGATGACAACGGTACCTGCACGGGTATTGCCGGATGGTTGCACGGACATGCTGATTACATATGACCCAGTCTGTTCAGAGCACTCCTATGCTTACTGTGGCAATTATACACAGCCGTTCGCTGTGCCTGAGCCATCCGATGATGGTTCCCCTGCTGGAGACTACACCTTTGGTGTCCGGTTCTTCCCGGGTGGAGCGCATGTCTTCCATGGCATGCCTCTGGAGTGGTTTACGGATAAGCGAATTGCACTTCAGGAATGTTGGCCGGAGAAGCTGAATGAGCTTCAGGAACGGATGGCCGAAACGAATCGTTTTGCAGAACGAGTAGAGGTTATGAATGCGTATTTGAGTCCGCTGTCGGTGCAGGCAAGTACATCTGAGAACGATCTGATGAAAAATGTGCTGCACCGTATCTTTATAGATGGGGGACGTATGAGTGTCCAAGAGCTGGCGATGCGTGAAGTGATCAGTGAACGGCAGTTGCATCGCAAGTTCTCGGAATGGGTCGGAATCAGCCCCAAGCGATTCAGTGAGGTGGTTCGTTTTCATCGTGTGCTGAGTGATATTCATCAGGGGAACACGGCAGACTGGGCAATGCTTGCCCAGAATCATGGATTTTTTGACCAAGCCCATCTGATTCGGCAATTTCGCAAGTTTTATGGAGAGACTCCGTTGACAGCAGCCAGGGAGTATGGCAGAATGTTGTCCGATTTGTACAATAGATCTGTAGCACCTTCGGTTATACTGAAGTCGTGAGAATAAAAGATAAGGGAGACATCATATATGAATGGAACATTGCAGATTCGGGATCACTTGTTAAATGAATTGGAAACAGGCGTACGGACGGGAGCTTCGTTAATTCGCTTGATCCGTTCGGAGGAGTGGTCTTATCGTCCACAGGAGAATATGCGTTCTTTGGTGGAGCTAGTGCATCATTTTATCCAGATTACCGCATCCGATCTTGCTATTATGCAGGAAAAAGGTGAAGCTGAGGTTGGTCTGGTGGAGAATAGTCTGTCGGGGATTGAGGATATCGAGAAGCTTGAAGCAACGTTATGGAGCAATTTCGAATCCTACAAAGCCTATATCACGGGATTGAGCGAAGATGACTTTTTGAATCGTTCAACGAAAGCTTTTTATATGGAACATGGTCACTTGCAGGTTCAATGGCAGATTGAAACGGTAACGCATGTATTCCATCACCGTTCGCAGCTGTATAACTATCTCAAGCAGCAGGGCCATGAACTGAACTTTTTCATGCTGTATGCGTAATTAAACTTGTTATATTTAAAGTAAGCTTAGTTGGCTCTACCGGATGGTCCGGTGGGGCCTTTTTTGCGTACAGTCGTCTATTAATCTATAAAGTCTATCAAAATTGGACATTATGACGCTGGTAATTCACCGTTGCTTTAATAGATTTCAAGCATAGAATACCGTATCAAAGCAAAAAGGAGGTGATTTCAATGGCCATCCTTTTACCACAACAGTTTTACAATCTTCCAGCCGGCGTAGGCAAGTCCTACTATGAAAACTTGGCTGGAGGTACCAATGCCAGCGCTACAGTGAACAACTTTGGACCTTTTCCAGTATCTCTCGTGATCACACGTGTTAATGCACCAGTAGTCACTTACGTTGTTCCTGTAAACAGCAGTCTTACCATTTCGGCAGGTGGAGTTCTGGTTTTTGCCTTATTAGCTAACCTTGGAGGCGCAGCTTCCGGAACAATTCAATTCGCCGTAGGAGATTTGTAATTGGTGTGAACTTGAATGGAATGGCCTCTGTCGGACATCTTGTCGGCAGGGGTCTTCTTTTTTAAAATGGATATACATAGGTTTAAAAGGGGATTTTGAGATAATAAAAGTTAATAAATTACTTGCCGCTTCCTAATTAAAATTATAAAAGAAATAACCCGCCATAGGTTGCCGTATGTAGTGGAGATCTGGCTTCACAGAATCTAGTATTTTACAATCGATATTATAAAGTAATAGATAGAATAGGTAAATTATTCCAAATGTGTGTTATAGTATATTTGGGTGGGAAATATAATATTTTGAATTTCTATGAACAAGAGGTGGAAAACAACTATGAAAAATAGAAACATAACAGGTATTGTAGTGGCCATAATTTATTGTGTTGTTCTTTATGTTTTTTTAACTGATGCCCCCCCCTGGTGAAGCTCCAAATAATCCGTTTTGGATTTATTTATTGATTCCAATTGGAGCTATTGTAATTACGTCTCTTTTTGATTATGTGATCAAGTTCGATTTCTTCAGGAAAAAGAAGAAATAGAAGTAAAGAAAAAATTTCTAAAACATTTTTTGCGGGAGTTCTGCTCTCTACATCTATCTCACTACCAGCTTTTGCTCAGGATCAGGTAGATTTACCATCTTCTTTGCCAGTGTCACAAGTGGATAAAAGCCTCTTAGATTAGTTGAAAGCACAACCAGTAATTCTGTAACTTTTACAGATGGTTCTACATTAGTTCAATATGACAATTACTATATTGCGACCGATTCAAATGGAGAAGATGAGTTGAAAATTACAAAAGTCGATGATAGCAAGTAAAGTATGAAAATCTGCAAACCGGCGAAGTGAATTATGCAATCAAAAAAGTTAGACCCATTTATGAAGATCTCAGTTACGCTCCACAGGCATTAGCAGGAGATATCATGATTATACTGGATTTATTAATACTGTTTCGAAAATTCAGACTTGCCAACCTTATGGTTGTGGTACAGTAAATGAATTGTGATCTGTTAGTAATTGTAGATTGACGTTAGTTCCAACCTAGAACCCCCTTATTAAAAGATAGAAGGGGTGAAGTTAAGAAAAGATGTAAATTGAAAGTAAGAAATGAATATTGATAAAATTGTTACTCAACTTCCCCAGCTTAAATCACCTTGATATAGCTGGGTAAACCAAAAATCCATTCTTGTAGTATACAAAAAACAGCCCATTTACACACCTTTCTTTTTATGGTTGATCCACACTTCCATGATACCAAACAAGAGAAGTGTTTTTTTGTCACTAGAAACAGTACTGTTTAAATCTTCTTAGGCCCACAAGGGGGTTGACTCATTATTTTAAGTGCGAAAGTTGAGTAAATAATAAATGCGTATTACCTTTAAACTTTAACAGTGCCTTTATACAGGCTTGTTTACTTTGGCGGTCATTCGATTAATTTAAGGTATAGGCGGCACGCAGACTGGTGTTGGCATACAGGAGGTTAGTCGATGATGAACAGGACCATCTTATTTGAAACCAAACGGTTGGTATGTGGGACTTGGAACGAAGGAGATCGTGCGCTGGCGTTTGCATTGTGGGGCGATCATGAGGTTGCCAAGTGGATTAGCAGCAAGGGATTTCTGAGCGAGGATGAGGTAGAAGCGCGATTGACACAGGAGATTCAAAGGCAGAAGGAAGCGGGTGTGCAATATTGGCCCCTTTTTGAGAAAGAGTCGGAGGTGTTTGTCGGTTGCTGTGGCCTGCGTCCGTATTCTCCTGAAGAGGAGATCTATGAATTGGGGTTTCATCTAACCCGGGATCACTGGGGGAAAGGGTATGCCCAGGAAGCAGCGCGTGCGGTGATTGCGTATGCCTTTGACAAAATGAACGTGAAGGCACTGTTTGCGGGGCATCATCCGGATAATGAAGTGTCACGTCACATCTTGATCAAGCTGGGATTTGAGTATACAGGTGATGAACGCTATGAACCGACAGGGAAGATGCATCCATCGTATATGCTGCGAAAATAAGAAACCCCCGGCCAATGAAGGACAGGGATTGCGTGTTAGGCGATTGGGTGAGTCTTGATCCGAATACCATGTTGTTCTCAATCGGGCCTGTAGAAAGGACTGCCATAGGTCTATCTCCTTTTTATTGTCCAAAGAGGATATATGTTTCATGCTTTTTTTATTTCGCTTTCAGCTTCTATTAAGGTAGCAGAGGTATGATAACTCTTGTAAACCCCTTCTCGTGTTAAATAGATGTGTGACTGACCCCGCCGGGCGCCGGTGGGGTATTTTTTTGTTTTATTTTCAAATAAACAAAACTAAACAAAAACAAATAAAAGTATATTTCTGTGTTTATTATTGACTATCAAAGATAAACAAAGGTATAATGAATGTGAAATAAGGAACTTACTATGTACGTGGCAAGCCATTTGATTTTCAATATAAGGAGAGATTGATCATGAACGTGACCCTTACCAATGAAACAACGCAGGCTGCAGGTTTCCATATTCCATTTGTCCGTGAGATGGCTGAAATTACTCAACATATGTGGAAAAATGGCTGGGATGAGCGCAATGGTGGTAATGTCAGCTATCTGCTGGAGGAAGAGGAAGTAGCCAAATATATCGATATCCAGCATGTGATTCGCAAGATCAAACCGGCATTTTCGGTGCAAGAGCTGGCAGGCAAGTATTTTATCGTGACAGCATCGGGTAAATATTTCAAAAATGTACTCGCTGATCCCGAAAGCAACCTGGGGTTGCTGCGTGTATCGCAAGATGGTCAGGAGCTGGAAGTGCTCTGGGGATTGGAGTCGGGGGCGAATCCAACAAGTGAATTACCTACGCATTTCATGAGCCATATTGAACGTCTGAAATTGGACCCGAACCACCGTGTTGTTATGCACAATCATGCGACTCATGTGCTGGCGATGACGTTTATCCACGAATTGGATGAGGCAAAATTCACGAAGACCCTCTGGCAGATGTGCACGGAGTGTGTGGTTGTATTCCCGGATGGGATCGGCATTATTCCTTGGATGATCCCTGGATCGAATGAGATTGGGCGCGAAACGGCTAAGAAAATGAAAGAATACCACGCGGTGATCTGGCCGCAACATGGCATCTTCGGAACGGGCACAACGATTGACGAGGCTTTTGGTCTGATTGAAACCATCGAGAAGGCAGCCCAAGTGTATATGCTGGTTGCTGGTCACGAGATCCGGCAGAGAATTACAGATGAGCAGCTGACCACACTGGCACAAGCGTTTGGTGTTACTCCTCGTCCCGGCATTCTGGGTAGTTAAAGGATGTTTTATTGCAATATAGTCAACGCATAAATCAAGGAAGTGGTCTTTGGTTCATTGAACCAAAGGCCATTTCCTTTTTTTTGGCGAACAATCGTCATTTTGGTTCAAAAAAGTTCAAATTGCTGAACAAGAATGGCTTTGTTATCGATTATTGAATCGTAGAATGCATTATCACGCGCTGGCGAATTTCGGGTGAAATGACGTATTGTCAATGGCTCTGCGATTTTGCATAATAACAATGCTTCACAGATGAGAGACGGAAGGAAGTTATGATCATGCTTGGCAAAATGAAGAGAATCTTAATAGGCAAGCCCATGAAATCGGCTGAACTGGATGGAGAAAAATTGGGGAAATGGAAGGCACTCGCCATCCTGTCCTCGGATGCCCTATCGTCCGTTGCCTACGGTACGGAACAGATTTTGCTGGTGCTCGTTGCGGCCGGATTCGCCGCCCTGTGGTACTCCGTTCCGATTTCCATCGCCGTGCTGGGATTACTCGTCATTTTAATTTTTTCATATCGCCAGACGATATTTGCTTATCCAACAGGGGGCGGCGCTTATATCGTAGCCAAGGATAACCTGGGTACAACATCCAGTCTGATTGCCGGAGGATCTCTGCTGGTCGATTATATTCTGACCGTTGCGGTAAGTTCGTCGGCAGGGACGGATGCGATTACGTCGGCTTTTCCTATGCTGCATGACTACAGTGTTGTGATTGCACTCATTATGATAGTTTTTCTAACGATTATGAATTTGCGGGGAGTAACGGAGTCAGCGTCTGTGCTGGCGATCCCGATCTATCTGTTTATTTTTTCAATTGCGGTTCTGATTATTTCGGGCGGAATCAAATTTCTTGCCGGGGGGATGGAAGCAGCTGCACCTGAATTCGGAACAAGTCTATCCCATGTGAGTATGTTTCTATTATTGAAAGCATTCAGCTCCGGTTGTTCGGCCTTGACTGGTGTGGAAGCGGTAAGTAACGCGATCCCGAACTTCAAGCAGCCTGCCGAGAAAAATGCCGCGGGTACATTACTACTTATGGGTTGTATATTGGGAGCCATGTTCATCGGCATCACCTTACTGGCTTATGGGTACGGAGTGAAGCCTGATCCCAAAGCAACGGTCATTTCCCAGATTGCTGAAGCGACGTTTGGCAGGGGCACGATGTATTTTATCATCCAGGGTGTAACGGCACTGATCCTGTTCCTGGCAGCCAACACAGCTTATTCGGCTTTTCCGCTGTTATCCTTCATGATGGCAAAGGATAAATACATGCCGCATGCATTTATGGTCAGAGGAGACCGCCTTGGTTTCTCAAACGGGATCATTTTCCTCAGTGTGATGTCTGCGCTGCTGGTGGTCGGGTTCAAAGGAAATACGGAAAGCCTGATTCCGCTCTATGCGGTAGGGGTGTTCATTCCATTTACTCTGTCACAGCTCGGTATGATGATTCGCTGGATCAAAGTGAAGCCGTCTGGCTGGCAGATGAAGTTGCTGGTCAATACCATCGGTATGCTGACTACATTATCGATTACCCTGATCTTTATTTTCACCAAATTCACGCAGACATGGGTCATCTTTATCTTTTTGCCACTCGTTGTTTATGTGTTCATGCGTATTCACCGTCATTATTGCAACATTGCCGATGAGCTGCGGATTGATATTCAGGTAGATAAGCCAGCCAAGAAAGGCAATACGATAGTCATTCCTGTTGCGGGCATTACCCGGGTCGTCATGAATACGATCAGTTACGCCCAGACGATGTCGGATCACGTGGTCGCGCTGTACATTGGATTTGATGATGAGGCGATACGCAAGATGGAGCAGAAGTGGGAAGAGTGGAATCCAGGCGTTCGTCTGGTCGTGATCAAATCCAGATACCGTAGCATTATGGGGCCGCTCAAGAAATTCATTGATACCGTAGAGTGGAAAACGGCCGAGACCGATCATATCACCATTCTAATTCCACAATTCATCACCAAGCACTGGTGGCAAAATGTACTGCACAACCAGACCAGCTTCATGATCCGGGCCTATCTGATCAATTACAAAGACGTGATTGTCACCACGGTGCCATATCATCTTAATCGTTAACTCGAACGGTTAATCGCTTCACCTCGTTTGGAAGATTTACAGATTATTGTAAAATGAGTCACGTTCATTAATAGGCAAACGTTCATATTCTATTTACACATCAAACTGCAGGGACATCTCCAAACAGGGGAGTTCTTGCGGTTTTTTGTCATGAAATCCGGTCTGGATACCGCTTTCGAATGGATACACATTTGCGTAAAGTCCCTTGTCCATGATTAACGTTACGTTGATTCAGAATGAATTTTGCTGTGACATTCGACTCTTACACTAGATAACGTGGTGCTGAAGTTAATGTAACATCTCACACACACTGAATGCGTGAAACAAGGGGGAAGAAAATCCGATGAGTGAGCTTGATAACCGGATCAGCTTGCCCGCCGCCAAACGGCGCGTATCCGGTACGAGTGAGCGCCGGACAGCCTCGCTGCGTGTGCAGCGAATGCGGGAGAATATGCTGGCCTATGGTTTCCTGGCACCATCGCTGCTTTTGTTTGCAGTGTTTCTGTTTTACCCGATGTTTAAATCTGTGTATCTCAGTCTGCATTCCACAGATCCGACGGGGCAGATTGCGGCTTATGTAGGACTGGATAATTTCAAGGACGTGTTCCAATCAGGACTGTTTATGCAAGGGATGAAAGTGACATTACTATTTGTCCTGTTTACAGTCCCCACAGGCATGTTGGCTGCTCTGATTCTGGCTGCACTGACTCACAACCGGTTCAAGGGAATGCGTGTGTTCCAATTTGTATTTTCTCTGCCCGTGGTGTTATCCGTCGGTTCGTCAGCGGTGATCTGGAAGTTTCTATTCCATCCGACCCTGGGCATGCTGAATTATCTGCTTGGCAAAGTAGGTATTGATCCAATTCCTTGGCTTACCAGCCCGGATTGGGCGTTAATCTCGATCTCCATCATGACAATCTGGATGAATCTAGGGTTCAACTACATTATTCTATCCAGTGGTCTGGCAGGCATCCCGGATGAGATCTATGAAAGTGCCAAGATTGACGGCGCAGGTCCAGTACTTACTTTTCGCAAAATCTCGATGCCGCTCCTGTCACCTACGTTATTCTTTGTTACGGTCGTATCGATCATTGGTGCTTTTCAATCGTTTGGTCAGATCAACATTCTAACCCGGGGTGGCCCGATGGACAGTACAAATGTTTTTGTCTATTCCATCTATCAGGAAGCCTTTGTTAATTTCCGCTTTGGTACAGGTAGTGCACAGGCACTGATCCTGTTCGTGGTGATTATGCTGCTGACCCTGATCCAGTTCAAATGGGTAGAAAGGAAAGTGCATTACCAATGAGTGCGACATGGACCAAAACGCTGTTGTATGTATTACTGACGATCTGTGCAGCACTTGTACTGTATCCGGTGATGTACACCTTTTTCATGGCCGTCATGACGCCGGAAGATGCGAGTGCTTATCCGCCGCATATCATTCCAAATTCCATCGATCTGTCCAACTTTAGCGAAGTATTTGATATTGTTCCGATCGGCCGATTTATCGGCAATACCTTTCTTGTCGCAGGACTGACAACGCTTGGTCAATTGATTACAGCGAGTATGGCAGCCTATGCTTTTGCGAAAATGCAGTTCAAAGGCAAAAACGTCATCTTCAGCATGTTTGTCGCAACGATGATGATTCCGTGGGAAGTGACGATGATCCCCAACTACCTGACAGTTCGCAGCTGGGGCTGGCTGGATAGTTACCAGGGGCTTACCGTGCCGTTTCTGGCAACGGCGTTTGGTACATTCCTGCTAAGACAGTTCTTCATGCAACTGCCCAAGGAATTGTTCGAGGCAGCGAGGATCGACGGTTGTGGTCATATTCGCTATTTCATATCGCACGTCTTGCCTTTGTCCCGTCCGGCACTTGGAACACTGGCAATCTATTCATTCTTAAGCATGTACAATTCGTATCTCTGGCCGCTGCTGGTGACAAACACACCGGAAATGAGAACCGCACAGATCGGAATCTCGATGCTGGAGTTCCAGGAATCCACAGCGTGGAATCTGGTATTTGCCGGAACAGCCATGGTCATTCTACCATCCTTACTGTTATTGATCTTCGGGTTGAAACAGCTTGTCCGCGGAATGGCCGCAGGCGCGCTGAAGGGGTGAGAGGGGTAAGGTTTCCAACTATTAAATTGAAATTGAAGTGGAAGCTCTGAAGGTTTTGATCTAAAGATTGTGATTTAGAGGTTTTGAATTAAACCTTGTATCTTCGTACAAGGTCCACGGTTTGGTTATCAGGAGCGAATAAACAAGGCTCGTGTCTTGAAATAAGATCTTAAGAGAGAAACCACGGTAGTAGTGGAGGGGACGAAATCGATTCTGAAGAAGCAAAGCGTTTGCCTTTATACACGGATTTTCCCCTCTAAAAGGGGATATAAAAAAATCCGGGGATAACAGCAATCAGAAGAACGATTCGTAACCGTAACGGCCACGCCGTGTCAATCTCCAGATTTATTCTGAAGCGAGCCATATAAAAGGAGAGCGATTATGAACAGATTTCGGTTGAAAAAAAGAGGTACATTTGCATTAATGCTGGCTGCACTCATGTTGGTCATTTCAGCTTGCGGAACAAAAGCTGAAACAAGCAGTCCGGCAAGTGGAGCACCAGCAGAAGCGGCCGCAGCTGAAACAACACAATTGACGTGGTGGCATTCCATGTCTGGCGCTGGGGAGAAAGCCATTAACCAACTCGCTTCCGACTTTAACGCTAGCCACCCCGACATTCAGGTAAAACCCATCTATCAAGGGAAGTACGATGAGAGCTTGAACAAACTCAAAGCATCGATGGGCTCAGACAGCGGTCCAGACATTATCCAGGTCTACGAGATCGGTAGCAAGTTCATGATTGATTCGGGCATGATTACGCCAGTACAACAGTTCATCGACAAGGATCAGTTTGACCTGTCCCAACTGGAGCCAAACATCATAAGATATTACACCATCGATGGCAAATTGAACGCGATGCCGTTTAACACATCGAACCCGATCCTGTACTACAACAAGGATATGTTCAAAGCTGCAGGTCTGGACCCGGAGAACCCGCCAAAGACGTATGAAGAGTTTGAGCAAGCGGCAAAAACATTGGCGAAAGACGGTAAGCCAGGTGCATCCATGGCGATCTACGGCTGGTTCATGGAACAATTCTTTGCGAACCAGAATGCAGATTATGTAAACAATGGAAACGGAAGAACCGAAGCAGCTACAGATTCTCTGCTGAACTCCGAAGCTGGAGTGAAGACATTAACGTGGTGGAAAAGGATGATTGATGAGAAAACCCTCTCCAATCTGGGACGTAGCACAGACGATACAACAGCAGCATTTACCGCTCAGCAAATCGGTATGACCCTGGATTCCACGGCTGGTCTGCGTAAAATCGTAGAAGGTTCAGGTGGGAAATTTGAACTGGGAACAGGCTTCCTGCCTCGTCCAGCGGATGCCAAAGAAGGCGGCGTTGTGGTGGGTGGAGCAAGCTTGTACATCATGAACAACAAATCGGAAGCACAACAGCAAGCGGCTTGGGAGTTCATCAAGTACTTGGCTACACCAGAGGTACAAGCGAACTGGAGTGTTGCGACAGGATACTTCCCTATTACGACAGCAGCCTACAATGAGCAAGTATTAAAGGATAATATGGCGAAGTACCCGCAATTCCAGACAGCAGTCGATCAATTGCACGCTTCTGCGGATTCGACAGCAACATCCGGGGCATTAATGGGTGTATTCCCGGAAGCGAGACAACTTGTCGAAGGAGCGATTGAAACGGTCCTGAATGGACAAGGTACACCACAGGAAGCATTGGATGCAGCAGCTAAACAAATTACAGACAAGATTGCGCAATATAATAGTACAGTGAAGAAATAACTGTAGACGCTTTGGATTAAAAACAGATGCGGCGCTTATTAATGATCGTCGCATCTGTTGTAATTTTATGGTATCCTCTGAGACCTAAGACGGATTTTTCTTAATGTACAGCCTGCTTGAACAAACGCGTCGATAACATGATGAACGTTATCAGGTTATGTCAGATCACAGGCCAAGTAACAAAAGTATGGCTTAAAAGTTTGAGGGATTGTATGTCGAAGTAAAAGATATTTAATTAATATGTGTCAGAAGTTCGATTTTATATACCATGGATAGGCCTAAAGTCGAGATGACGATTAATGTAAAAAACCCTCTTACGCGCTAACAATCGGCAAAAATCTACGAATAATTGCAGGGTGTATTCATTCTCCAGACGTGATATAGCTTAGAAAGATTTCGCGAAAATCAGCGGGTATTGTAAAAATTAATTCTCTATAGGCAAATGAATATAATATGTTTAACGCCCTAGAAACAGCATGCAGACTGCCATCTGCATGCTGTTTTTTTTACTAATTAATGCCTGTTAATTTTCACCAAGTGAAGGTATAGTAGACAGGATTATATTGAAGGAGTGTTGACGACATGCAAGAACAACCCGTTTTAATCGCGCTATTTGCCATAGCGGCAGGAATTTTTAGTTTGCTCGGTGGTATCAACAATTGGGATTGGTTTATGAAGAGTTTCAGAGCAGGGATTTTTGTGAAGACTATTGGAAGACAGGGCGCAAGAGTGGTATATGGTATTCTCGGTGTTGTCATGATTGTCATTGGTGTACTACTGTTACTGATCGGATAGATATTGGAAATAAACGAACTCACCAAGTATCATCTACATACGATGTTCATGAGCGAAGGCGAAGTAAGAGGATATGTGAGAAGAGTCAAATGGAAAAAGCGTGTGAAAGCGTAAATTAGCAGTATGCGGTATGACCAGGATAGAATATCAAATCAAATAGCATGCCTGAAAAAATCATAGTCAAAACAAAAAGACCACCGAAAAATTTCGGTGGTCTTATTACCAAATTCAGGTTTATCCATCTCAATCTGGTTTAATTATCTTTTAAGTCTTCTACAGAGTTGATATCCATATACGTTGGAACAACCAGACCTTGCTTGACTCCAGTCATACTGACAGCGATATCTTCGATCTTGTCTCCATATGTTTTCCAGTAGTCTCCATGTGTAAGCGGGAGCCATACGGCTGGAGAAGCATCGATATCACCTGCTGCCAAGCCTGCCCACATGGGTCCAGCTTCAACTTGTAGTGCTTTGACGGTATAACCGAGATCTGTCTCCAGCACATACTTCATCAGGTTGGTACTCGCAATTTCAGAGTCCCATGCAACATAACCGAGACGCAAATTGTCACCTTTAACAGGGGTTAACCCCTTGGTCCACTCTTCAATTTGGTCCGGATGTTTTTCTGCATAAGTCTTGGCAGCTTCTTCAGGCGAAACGCCCTTTTGAATGTCTACCATGATTTCACTCATTTGGTCCGCAGTCCAATTAAAGCGAGAGAAGAACTCATAGGCAACGGGATGATCTTCTTTGATTCCCTTACGTCCAACCGTGTGAACTTCCTCTGCATCGCCGAAAATCAAGTCGGGGTCGTCCAGATACTTCAGATCATACTGATTGAACATCCAGTGTGGAGTCCAACCCGTAACGATGATTGGTTCTTCATTTTTATAAGCTTTGTCCAGCGATGCAGTCATCGCGGCTCCAGAGCCTTCAATCAGATTCCAGTTAGACAAATCATAATGTTTAATGGCGTTTGCAGTGGCCTTCATCAGACCTGCACCTGGATCAATACCAACGATTTGGTGATTAACCTCTTCACCCACATTAGCACTTGCCGATGGAGTGGAAGAAGCGGCACCTGTCTCCAGATCTGCAATCGAATTGACTTCGGTCATGTAACTAGGAACCACGAGGCCTGTACGTACACCTGTCATATTGGCCCCCAGATCGTCCACCTGATCTTTGTAACGTTCCCAGTAGTCAGCGTGTGTCAATGGCAGCCAAGCTGCTGGAGAGGCATCTACGTCGCCCGAGGCAACACCCGTCCACATCGGTCCGGCTTCGACCTGTAGAGCGTTAACTTTATAACCCAATTCGTTTTCCATCACATATTTCAGCAAGTTGGTACTTGCGATTTCAGAATCCCAGGCCACATAGCTCAGTTTGAATGCATCACCGTTCACTGGAGTCAGACCTTTGGTCCACTCAGCAATCTGATCGGCATGTTTCTCAGCATAAGCTTTAGCTGCTTCTTCTGCGGATGTGCCACCCTGGATAGCAGTCATCATTTCACCCATTTCATCCGAGGTCCATTGGAAACGGGACAGGAATTCAAACGCAACAGGGTGATCTTCTTTTAGACCTTTACGGGCGATGGTATGAATTTCTTCAGCATCACCGAAAGATTTCTCAGGGTCTTCCAGATATTTCAGATCATACTTGTTGAACATCCAGTGCGGAGTCCAACCTGTAATAATGATTGGATCTTCATTTTTGATCGCTTTGTCCAGTGTGGCCGTCATGGCTGCACCAGAGCCTTCAATCAGAGTCCAGTCAGTCAATTTATAGTCTTCGATCGCTTTTGCAGCGGACTTCATAATACCAGCCCCTGGATCGATACCGATAATCTGATAGTTCACTTCTTGACCTACAGCGTTGGCTGCTGAATTGTTGCCACCAGCGGAAGTTGTGCCACCAACGAAGTATTGTGAGAAACCAGCTACAAGCACAAGGAATGTTGCCGCAGCAGTGATCCATGCTTTTTGCTTTGATGTAATGCTTGAGTTCTTTTTGCGACCTGGCATAAACACATTTTGTGTAAAACGGTCCAGAACAATCGCGAGTACAACAACGGCCAGACCGGCTTCGAAACCTTTACCGATTTGCAGTTGTGTTACGGCACGATAGACTTCCGCACCAATACCTTGTGCACCAATCATGGATGCAATAACAACCATGGACAGTGACAGCATGATGGTCTGATTAATACCGGACATCACGGTAGGCAAAGCGAGTGGAAGTTGTACTTTGAACAACTTTTGCATGGAAGTTGAGCCGAATGCATCAGCTGCTTCAACCAATTCGCCAGATACCTGTCTGATACCCAGGTGAGTCAGACGAATCGTTGGCGGAATCGCAAATATAACAGACGCGATAACACCTGGAACGACACCTAGACTAAAGAATGTAACCGCAGGCAGCAAGTAAACAAATGCAGGCATCGTCTGCATGAAGTCAAGCAGCGGTGTAATGATACGCGCCGCAGTTTTACTGTATGCGAGCCAGATTCCGACAGGTACACCAAGCAGGATCGAAACCAATCCTGAAGTGATAACCAGACCGAGTGTGTCCATCGATTGGGACCAGTATCCCAAGTTATCTACGAGCAAGAACCCGATAACCGTAAATAGTGTCAGTGGGAGTCGTCCTACGAGGAACGCAAGAACACCCAATATGGCAATGAACAGGAGTGGATGGGGCAGCAAGAACAGCCCGGAGAAATATCCGACAACCGCTTGAATAACGGTGGAAATTACATTAAACAATCCGGAGAGCGAGGAGCTCATCCAGTCAACTATGGATTCAATCCACGACGCTAGTGGTATTTTGGGAATCATTCACAAGTTCCTCCTTTACTGCAACTTCACCGCTAAGTGCACCCAGCAGGGCACCGCGGACGATAACACCTTGCAGACGGCCATTCTCACCAACAACAGCGAGAGGCACATGGGCTGAACTTACAATTTCGAACAATTCATGAATCAGGGTCTCAGGCGACACAGTAGGCCCGTCCGTGATCAGAATGTCTTTTAATACTTTGTTTTCACGCATCGCACGAGAAGCGTCTTCTGCTGTAATGACACCAAGCAGCTTCTTCGAACGGTCAATGACAAACAGGTTGGAAACGCCACTTTCGCGCATTAATTCGAGGGCAACACGAGGTCCGCGGTCAAGTGTGATTGTTTCAGGGCGACGCATTACGTGAGATGCTGTAAGGACCTTGGACAGATCCACGTCTTCGACGAAGCGGGCCACATATGAGTTGGCCGGTTGAATCATGATTTCTTCCGGTGTACCGATCTGCACAACTGCGCCGTCTTTCATGAGGGCAATACGATCGCCGATGCGCAGCGCTTCGTCCAAGTCATGGGTAATGAAAATAATCGTCTTTTTCATTTTATCCTGAAGCTCGATCAACTCATCCTGCATATCACGGCGAATCAATGGATCAAGTGCACTGAAGGCTTCATCCATCAGTAGTACTTCCGGGTCATTGGCAAGTGCACGCGCCAAGCCGACACGTTGCTGCATCCCGCCACTGAGTTCATCTGGCATTTTGTCTTCCCAGCCCTTAAGGCCAACCAGCTCAAGTGAGGTTTTTGCCTTCTCCCGGCGTACTTCCTTATCTACTTTTTGTATTTCCAATCCATACTCCACATTATCAAGAACGGTACGGTGCGGGAATAACGCAAACTTCTGGAAGACCATGCTAATCGTTTTCCGGCGCACTTCGCGCAATTGTTCTTTGTTCATCTTGCGTAGATCCTTACCATGGACCAGAATTTCTCCGGATGTTGGTTCAATCAGACGATTGAACATCCGAACCAGTGTGGATTTACCACTCCCGGACAGTCCCATAATAACGAAAATCTCGCCTTCCTTAATTTCCATGTTGACCCGGTTGACACCAACCGTTATCTGTTTTTCTTTGGCCAACTTTTCTTTACCCCAACCTTGCTCCAGTAATTGCAGACCTTGCTCGGTTTGGGGTCCAAACAATTTACTTACGTTTTTCACTTCAAGTATGGTCATGTTTTCACCCCTTCTGATGTGTTGTGCACTTCGAACGGCTTTCAGCATCCATAAGCCCATACACTTATGCGCCCAGCCACGAAATCCGGTAGTTGTTGCTTCGCTTCCCGTCTTTCTGGGTAACGAGTTTAATACTAACAATACTTAACCAGTATATCAACCGAATAAACAGTACATAATGTTTGTACAGTAAAAACTGTACAAAGTTTTTCGTCCAAATACTCCGTCATTCTCCTTATTCTGGCTAATAAGGCAGCTTTACATTTGACATTGCTTTTCCTACAATAGAAAATGAGCTGAATTGAAGCTGAATTTTTTGGTTAAAAGATAGTCATAGGCAATTGTAGCCTGGTAAAGTTCCCATTTTCATACATTGGGTGAATGAAAGCCCTCTGGCATATATGATGTCCGGCCGAGAGCTTTCCCATGTAAGCAGGACTTTTAAAGTGTTGCAATGATTTCGCCAAAGACTGTGGAATGTTCAGAATGGAGGTTGCAAGCATGGGCTTGGACCATTTACAAGAGGAACAGCAGGCAACCGTGCTGAAGATTCGTAAACGCGTCATTGAAGCTATTGGACGTAATATGGATCTTTACGGCGTTACGCTGTCAACGGGACACTTATATGGATTGCTATTTTTTGCAGACAAACCAATGACCCTTGACGATATGGGACGGGAAATGGAAATGAGCAAAACGAGTATGAGTACAGGTGTACGAACACTGCTGGATTTGAAAATGGTAAATAAAGTGTGGAGCAAGGGCTCCAGAAAAGACCTATATGAAGTCGAATATGACTGGCATCAGACGTTTACGGATTATTTTGCAATTAAGTGGAGAAAAGCCGTGGAGAGTAACCTTCAGGTTCTACGCAAATCAATTGATGAACTGAATCGATTAGTCGAAGATCTGGATGAAGAGGCGGATGCTGAACTTATCCACATCCTGATGGAAGACAAACACAAGGTTTTGCAAGCGGAAGCATATTACAAATGGTTGGATCGGTTGATTGATACCATGGAAGATGAAGAGATATACAAGCTGGTTCCGAAGGAAGAGATTAAGGAACATTCATAATTACATGCAAAGGGCCCTTTCCGTTTAGGAGAGGGCCCTTTGGTCTGTGCAATATCTTACTGATTTATAATGAAGGAACACGATGTAAAAGATAATCTTGCCCATCGTACCAACCTATGTTCACATCTAATGTCCGATCAGACCTGCCTGAGGAAAGACTACAGATTGCTGAGCAATCTGTTTCAGTTCGTTCAGAATCTGCAACCGGCCAGCCGGGGTCCAGCATAACCGTTGCCAGTTCGAAATATCGTGAACGTTACCATACAATACAGCAGGGGATCGATTCCATGAAGCCGTTTGTTTCATGCGTCGGAACAGCTTTTCATTGGCAGGCTGAAGCGAAGCACGATGGATCAACAGGTAATCCGTGTCCAGCACCGGGATACTATCCGCAACATACTCATTTCTGGAGCTTTCGGGAGATACAAGCTCAGCGGGCTGAAGTCCCAATTCAGCATACAACAAGTGATTTAATGGATGCTCGCCAGTCCCTTGTAAGCGAATGAACTGATTCGTAACCTCGATCAGAGCCAACCTGTTTTGTCCGAAATAGGGTTGCAGGTTCAGGCTTGCTTCAAGCTTGCGAAACGCAAATTCTTTGAAATTCAGTAACGCTTGTTTCTCACGTCCGACCAGTTCGGCGATGCGAATATGGTTCTCTTTCCAGTCATCAGTGGACTCCAAGATGATGGTAGGTGCAATACTTTTCAGGCGATCGTAATAAGGCTTGTGGTAAAAGTCACCGATGATCAAGTCTGGCTTCGCCTGCCGAAGTTGGTCTAATTGTCTGGTTAATCGGCGTTCTTGTTCATATTCATCCGATTCTCGGTCAAACACACTTTGATCTTCCAGCACAGCTACCGGGCGCAGTCCAAGCGAGGCCAAGTTCTCATGGAATCCCATAATGGATGCCGTAGCTACGCGAAGTTGATCTCTTTTCATATATACGCTGGGAGCGATCCCCAAGGTTTGTTTGAATTTGCGGCTAAAATAATATTCATTGCCATACCCGACAGATACCGCGACGTCTTTGAGGACACAGGATTCCTCTGTCAGCTGTTTTTTTGCTTCGTTTATACGTAAACGATTCAGGTAATCGGTCGGTGACATGCCTTTGGCCTTCTTGAAACTGCGTGAATAAGAGCTGGGGGTGAGTCCAGCAATCTTGGCAAGCTGATCCATGCTGATTCCTTCACTCATGTAACGTCGCATATACATAATACTGCGTTCCAAGGCAGGGTCCACTTTCTCATGATTGGCTTCCAGCCGGTTCTCTGAGAGAAATTGCAACAGTTCATGCAGCTGGCTATGTATGCTGATAAAGTGATCCGGTTGCAGACCGCGATAGGTTTCATACAGTTGTTCCAAACGTAATACAGCCTGCTGCTCATGACGAACCAGCAACCTGCCTGTCTGCCAATCCAGCGGGAAGGCGGGTGAAGAGGTCATTTTCCATTCACCGCGCACTTGCTGCAAACAAACCGTATCCATGCTTAGTAATATACATTCGGTCATATTCGAGCGTGCAGCGGCCTCAATGGCTGTTCCTGGCTTCAGTACGAATAAGCTACCGGCTTGCGCCGTATAGACTGTATCATTCAGGACCAGAACACCGTCTCCTTGCAAAATAAGACAGAGCATGGGCCGTGACACCGTCTTGCCTTGCACACGGAAATTCTCCCCACGACGCACACGGCACATGGAGGAGAGGAGCGGTAGAGATGAGGTTTCAGCAATGAAGGGAAACTGTTCAGTCATACGGACCATCCTTTTGTCTTATTTTCTTAATGATAACAATTATCATTCTCATATGGAAGATGTTTTTGAAAAATAGTTTTCGACAACCAAAAAAGGACTACCAGGAGCCATGATGGCTGCAAGGTAATCCTTTTTGTTACGGACATGTCCGTTGTATGGGCTATACGCCTGAATCAACATATATGTTAGTACGGTGTCACCAATAGAATATTGTCGAGGAAAACGTCACTCATTACTTTTTTCCCTGTTCCACCCGTTTGCACGTGATACAAGCGATATTGATCTTTGGCATTGATGTAGAAGAGGCCCGCAACATCATCTCTGATATGGAATGCATCCCATTCGTCCCCGGTAAGTTTCGTTACCTTGAGAGCTGTATTAACCGAATAGAGTCCGTTGTTGCCAGAGATGTATGCAGCCGTAGATGTACCATTGGTCAACTGATTCGCCACATAAGTTACATTTGTCAGGTTCAGGTTGGCAGACTTGGTCACTTTGTTGCCCGAGACCGTTTTGGCATAAGCCTTTTTGTCTGCATCGATAAGGACAACTTTGTCTGTACCTAAGGCACTTACTTCACGAACGCTTTTGTTATGAAGCTGAAGTGTTTTGGCTGAAGTTGTTAACGCAAACGCTTTGCCTTTGGCATAATTGTAATCCTTATTGCTGTCGAGAACGATTCCTTTGTTATACACGTAAAGATTGTTTCCCCAACCACCGGAATATACAGCATTCACATCCAGTTTGGCTTTGGGATTAACCGAAGTTGCTTTGCCAGTGTTGTAGTTCACCTTATACATGACAACAGCATTGGTAGAATAGAAATCCTCGTAGGGGTCTGTATTTACCATCAGTTGCAGTTCGTTTTTGGATTGATTTGTAAAATAACGTCCTTCTACTGCACCTGCGGCAATCCGCTGCACAGCGCCAGAACCGTTGGACGTTTTGGACACAATCCACGTATTTCCATTAACCAACGCATTATAGTAGGCACGCCCTTTGGTTACCAGGAGGAATGGGAAGTCGGTATCAGCCTTGTCAGCAATCTTGGTGACAGCTGAAGCGTCACTATTGCCATTCGCGCGATAAATGGTACCTGTAGCATCCAGATAATAGATGAATCCGTTATCCGTATAATAGCTGAGTACATCCGTAGCAAATGTCTCTGCCGCATCGCTGGACCCGTCATTCGGAACCCGAAGCAGTGTTGTGGAAGAAGCAGTCTGCGTGTAGTAGAGATAAGAGCCTGCCGCGTGCAAGTCCACACCTTGAAAATCAATTAATACTTCTGTTGTATTGCTGCCATCCGCGGATACTTTGTACAAAACGCCGTCGGATTCATAATACACTGTGGATTGGCTAAGTGAAGCTGCCTGGGCTGAGGTTCCACCTCCCAATGTCACTGCTGCAATGAGTGTAAATAACAGCAATGTACAGATGGTGCGTTGTAAGTATGTATGCCTTGTTTTCATTCGTTCATCGTCCCCTTCGTTCTTCTATATGTATGTCGTTAATTCCTTATGTTATATCGGTAAACTATGGAAGATATGTTAGATCTCAAACATGAAAAAAAGAAGAGGATGAAATTGAATTTCACACCTGTCCAAACCTGAAATCGAATTGCGCATGATGCTGCCATTCCCCTCCCAAAGCGTTCTCCGCCTGACATGATCGTGATAACATTACACTCAACCAGAGCAGAGGCCAACTGACAATCCAACGACAGGAGCGAAAAGATATGATGAATATAGCAACGATTGGTACAGGGTCCATTGTGGATGCCATTTTATCTGCGATTAATGAACTGGATGATGTTACGTGTACAGCGATGTACTCCCGGAAGAGAGAGACAGCACAGGAGCTTGCGGGTAAGTATGGGGTCAGTACCATCTATACGGACCTGGAATCCCTATTTTCAGATACAAATGTAGATCTCGTATATATTGCTTCACCAAACAGCATGCATTACGAACAGGCCTATCAGGCACTTCAACATGGCAAACATGTCGTCTGCGAAAAACCGTTCACGTCCACGCTTCAGGAAGCAGAAACGCTGATTGCACTTGCAAAAGAAAAGAATCTGTTGCTGTTTGAAGCCATCTCCAACATTCATCTGCCCAATATTAAAGTCATACAGGGGCAACTACCAAAGCTTGGTCCGATCAGACTCATCCAGTGTAACTACAGTCAATACTCGCGCAAATACAATGATCTGCTTGCAGGGGAGACGCCGAACGTATTCAATCCACAATTCTCTGGTGGAGCGCTGATGGATATCAATATTTATAATCTGCATCTGGTCATGAATCTGTTTGGCAGTCCGAATGCCGTATCGTATACCGCGAACCAGCATGCAAACGGCATTGATACATCAGGTGTTGTGGTTCTCCAATATGCGGAGTTTATTGCGGAATGTGTAGGTGCCAAAGACACAAACAGTATGAACTTTGTGCTCATTCAGGGTGAGAAAGGTTATCTTCAGGTTGTGGGAGGAGCAAACGGTTGCCGGGAGATCAAGCTTCAGATCGGGAACGAGCCTGCTGCGGCGTATAATGCCCAGAGCCAATCCAATTGGCTGTACTATGAGTGGGAAGCGTTCAGGGACATCCATGCAAATGGGGATTACAAAAGGTGTTACGAATTGCTCGAACACAGCCAGTCTGTGATGAGTGTACTTATGAGTGCGCGTAAGGATGCCGGGATCGTATTTGCAGCGGACCAACGTTAATCGTTAATACGTATCGCTAATGCTGCCCATGTATAACATGTCGAAAAGATAGAGTACCGAGACCATCGAAGACATTTTGGATAACCTTAATTGTTCATTGTATCCGTAAGCCAGTAACGTTTCATCACAATGTCTGGACAGGGTTGAATGGTTGTTGCCCGTGACTGCGATGACTTTCATCTGTTTGTTGCTCAGCACTTTGGCAGCTTCAATCATGGATTGGTTCTCACCTGTGTGTGATATAACAAAAGACAGCGTCAGGTTATTGGGGTTCATCGTGTTCAAATAATGCATGTTGGGACTATTGTGAGCAATCGCAGATATGCCGAGTTCATTCCATTTGGCACAAGCCTGTTGAGCCAGATAATAATTCATATCACTGCCATAGACATCAATGCGTACGGATTCTTTGACCCAGTTCGCGATTCGTAACAAAACAGGAGCGTTTAACATCCGGCGTGTATCTTCCAGCGCCTGCTGGTACAGGTAAGGAACCGAGTCGATGGCAGCCAGCACGTTCCCTTGTTCTGCAATTGCATGATCCTGCGTTTGCAACGCGGAGGGCATCTGTTGATATTCAAGGGCAAGCTTGAGCTGAAAGTCTGGGTACCCCTTGGTACCCAGCTTTTTGCATAAGCGAACAATGGTGGATGAGCTTGTATAGGTCTGCTGAGCCAATTCATGGGCTGTAGAATCAAATACAACTTCGGGATTGTTCAGGATATGGTTCACAATATGTTTCTCCTGTGCCGTCAATTGTGAAGCATATTTTAATTTTTGAAGTAGTTTGGATTCCATACAGTTGTTCCATTCCTCTCTAGAATCATCCCATAACATATATCTCCACATCATAACCCGCGTATATTTATTTCTCAATCTGTATAGCGGAGCGACAGTGTAAATCTGTTGAATTTCTTCGCTACACTCCACATCATTTAGATCTGACTTTCCGCCAGTTGTTGACGACTATTCCATAGCGTGACGAAACGAAGGAGAACCACACTAGTGAGCATAAGCACTGCTCCAATCATGAGTAACATCCAAGGACCAATCAGCAGCATGCCACTGGCTTGACCAGCGACTAAGGCAATGAGGGGAAGGACAATTAATCCGCCGAGCTGATACGCTTCCTGGAACCCACGGACCTTGGCCGAGATCAAGACGTTCAATAAAATGACCATAAGACTACAAGCGGGAACAACCCACACCACAAGTATGATCCAGTTCAGATTGGGAAACATCAACGTTCCAAACATGGGGTACATCAGAATATTGGCAATGATTCCGTAGATCAGGAAAGTAACCCAGGATAATAGAATGGAAGGGATCAGGGCAGCTAGCACTTTGCCTTTAAAAAGAGTGCTCATACTGATCGGTGTGAATAACAACCCTTCCAGCGTCTTGCGTTCCTTTTCACCAGCGAAACTATTGGCCGTCAGAATGCTGGAGGCCATCACCGGAATGATGAGAAACAAGGGAGCGAACATATACATGGCCAAGTAATAGACAATACGATGATTATCTGTAGGCATGGAAGCAAGCTGAGGAATCTGTCCACTTTGGGTTAACGCATCCAATGATTCAAGCAGAAAGCTGATGTTGCCCAGTGAACGAAGTTCCATTCTGGAGGCCGCCCACAGGAGGGCAGAGGGCATAATAATTCCGATAATCAGTGGGACGATCAACATGGGCAACCAGAGCTGAACGCTGGCTGTGACGGACCGGATATCTTTACGTACCAGTGCACGTATGGCTTGGCGGTTATTCATGGTGGTGTGCCTCCCTTATGGCAAAATAGATACTTTCCAGATCACTGCCCGTGATGCGGGCCTGATAGACTTGACCGTGCTCCGTTAATTGCCTTAGCAGTAATGGAATATCTTCACGCGATGTTAGCTGAAATACTGCTTGATGTGCGGAGATTATTTCAGGCGTAAAGTTGGTTGCCGTGTGCCATCCATCGGGCATTTCGGCTTCTACTTCGAGCTTCGGAGTGGACAGGTACCGGCTAACAATCTCCTGTTCCGTGCCTTCCTCCACGATGCGCCCCTTTTCCATGAAAATATAATGATCACAGACGGCTGACAGTTGGGACAGCACATGGGATGAGACCAAGATTGTCATCTTTTCTTCCTTATTTAACTGACGGATAATGCGCAGCACCATCTGAATTCCATCCGGATCCAGGCCATTGGTAGGCTCATCCAGAAACAGGATGGAAGGACGGTGCAAGAGTACTCGTGCAAGGCCCAAGCGTTTCTTCATGCCTGTGCTATAGGTGCCGACGTTTCGATGCTGATAATCCTGCAACTCAAACAGAGTTACAAGCTCGTCGATTTGTTTCTTGGCATGCTTCAGGCCAAAAACATCTGCGAAGAAAGTCAGATTGTCACGCCCGCTCATATTTTCATATAATCCACTTTGTTCGGTAAGAGTGCCACACATGGCCAGTACTTTCTCCGCCTCACAAGCGGCGTCCAATCCGTTAATGGTTACCTGTCCACCGGAAGCGCCCAAGACCCCATTCATGATACGGATCAGTGTGGTTTTGCCCGAACCGTTGGGTCCAATCAACCCGGTGACACTGCCTTGTTTAACTGTGAAACTGACATCATGCAGTGCTTGATGCACCTTGAATTGCTTGGATATGTTACGTACTTCGATCATGCATATTCACCGTCCGATCTGAGTTTGGAGATTATACGTGCGGTAGGCTGATATCGTTCAAATGGACGACAAAAAAGATATTTTCCTCCTTCAATAGTCCCGAATGTAGAATGCACATTTACCCTGAAGTCTGCCTGAAATCGGGTCTCAGGTTTGTTTTCACTCTGCCTTGTAACATGTATCCTTATTTTAGGGTAGAACATCCGTTTCATTGCTATTCATAACGTGGTAATGGAAGATAAGGCCTTACGTCTCATGAATGCGTGAAATATGCTTATAACGCCGGTCTTGGTTATCCAGGGCCGGCTTGACGTGATGTTTTGGCGTGCCTGTCACGGGGAACGTCTGTTTCTAACGATTACATAATGAATTCGTCTAACACATCCATATGAATACATCGTATGGGTACATATTGTGTTTGGACGTAGAGGAAGGTGAGTGAGTCATGACAGCATCCAATGAATATCGTTTTCAAGTGAACCTGAGCGGGATGATCCAGATTTTATCCAACCATCTATATAGCAGTCCTAAAGTGTTCTTGCGAGAACTGATGCAGAATGCGACGGATGCGATTACCGCACGAACGGAGGCGGAGTCAGGGTATCAGGGTGAAGTGCGTGTTGAACTGACGGGAACAGGTGAGCAATTGACCATGATGGTGGAGGACAACGGCATCGGCTTGACTGAAGCGGACATCCATGAATTCCTGGCGATGATTGGACAATCCTCGAAGAGGGGGCAGCAAGCGCTGCTGGATGGAGAGACTTCGTTTATCGGACGTTTCGGGATTGGGTTGTTATCCTGTTTCATGGTGAGTCACGAAATTGTCATGCTGACGCAATCCGCGAAGGGCGGCCCTTCGATGGAGTGGCGGGGCAAGCCGGATGGCACCTATACGATTCGACAGTTGGACACACAGCTGTCCCCGGGGACCAAAGTATATCTGCGTTGCACACCGGACGCGGCGCACTACTTTGAACCGGATTATGTGAAAGAAGCTCTGTTCTATTACGGAGCATTATTGCCGTATCCGGTCACGCTGTATCATGACGGCGTGCAACATGTGGTGAATAGCGAGACACCGATCTGGCTGATGGACCCTGCACTCGCACGTTCACGCAGATCAGAGGTATTGGCATTTGGTGAACGTCTGCTTGGTGAGCAGTTCCAAGACTTCATTCCGTTGACGACAGCTTCAGGCCGTACCGGAGGTATTGCTTTTGTACTGCCACACGCGGTTAATCTGAATGCCAAGCGTTCTCACCGGGTTTACCTGAAGCGAATGCTGATTTCGGAGAAGGCTGAGAACATTTTGCCAGAGTGGGCTTTCTTCGTGAAATGCCTGATCTGGACAGATGAGCTTCAACCGACGGCATCACGGGAACATTTTTATGAAAATGAGAAGCTGGAGGAAGTTCGCTCCGAACTCGGAGACGCACTTCGCAAGGGACTGGCCGACATGGCTGAGAGCCAGACGGAACGGCTGCAGAAGCTGATTCGCCTGCATGCTCTGTCCATGAAGGCACTGGCTGTGCAGGATCAAGCATTCTACGCGATGATTCATCGCTGGCTGCCTTTTGAGAGTACGAGGGGTCACCGTGAACTTGGTGAGCTGATCGATGAAGGAGAGACGTTGTATTTCACGTCCTCTGTTGATGAGTACCGTCAGATTCATCATGTAGCTTCCGCACAATCGATGCTGGTAATTAACGGTGGTTATATCTATGACAGCGATTTGATGGCGACACTGCCGATGACCGTGCAAAACGTGCACACGGAGCGGTTACAGCCGGATCAGGTCTCGATGAGTTTCACCGATGTGCCACCCGCTGAGCGTAATCAGTATTATGATGCGTTGCGACTGGCCGATTCTGCCTTACAGCGCTTCCGTTGTCGAGCTGAGGTGAAAGGGTTTAAGCCATCGGATCTGCCGGTGTTGTTCACGTTGTCTCAGGAATCCTCAACACTTCGTGCGCTTGAAAAAGCAAGCGAGGAGAGCACGGAATTGTTCTCGTCTGTTCTGGGTTCATTGTCTTCTGGCATGAGTTCAGCAGGGTACTCAACCTTGTATTTGAACGTGAGTAATCCAATCATTCAGCGGGTACTGACATCACCGGATGATCAGATGACACCGATTGCCATCGAAATGTTATACGTCAATGCGCTGATGATGGGGCATTATGCCATGAGCAAGCAGGAGCTTGAAGTGTTAAATCAGGGCATTGTTCGTTTTATTGATTGGGGTTTACGTGCAAATACGGACCGTAAGGGGGATGCTTGATGAAGACAGAGATGGATTTTGAAGAACTGATGGACGAGGCCTATGGCTTGCCCAATGGTCCGGCGAAGCTCGGTATGCTGGAGGAAGCAGCAAGAGTTGCTGATGTGAACGGCATGGAGGAAGAGGCATACGAAGCAAGATCGGAGATTGTGGAGACAGCAACATTTTGCGGTTATCCGATGAAAGCACTGATTGCTTTTTCCTGGCAGCTGGGCAAGTTCGACCAACAGCCCGAAGAATATGATGAAGAAACGTTAATGTGGTCGTACAAATGGATATTGGGCAAGATGCCCGACTTCCCGGAAATATCACGCGAGAAGATCCTGGAGCTGTTGGAGGATTTCGGACGGCGTTTCAAGTCCTACGGTTACAGCGAACGCTCCTACTGGTATTATCGGTTCCGGATCTTTATGGATTTTGGGGAGCTGGAGGAAGCGGGACGCAGTTATGATCGATTCAGAACGATGGATCGTGACTTCATGAGTGACTGCGAAGCCTGTGAGCAGGATGAGATTATGCGTTATTTCTTGTTAAAAGGAGACGATGAGAAGGTGTTGGAGGTGGCACAGCCTATCCTGAAAGGGCGTATGAGCTGTGCAGAGATTCCGCATCTGACTTTGTCTGAAATTTTGATGCCGTTATATCGGTTGGGACGGACTGCGGAAGCAGATAAACATCAGACCAAGGGATATCGCATGATTAAAGGCCAGAACGATTTTGTGCAGAGTTTTGCGGAGCAGATGGATTATCTCACACGTATGAATCCGGAAAAAGGCATTGATGTGCTGGAGGAAACACTGGTGTTCGCTGCCGATCATGAAGATCCTTACGCCAAAATGTTTTTCTATGCCAGAGCAGCATCGTTGCTTCGCCGCTGGGTGGAAGAATCTCCAGAATACCGATTGCGTCTGCCAGCGTCCTTCCCGTATGAAGGTGACCCAGGCGACCTGCTCAAGCTGGCCGATTACTTTGCGGAGTATGCTCAGACCGCTGCAGCCAAGTTTGATCAGCGCAACGGGAACCACCATGTATCTTCGTTGATCGAATAGAGACGGATATAACTGAGTAACAGATCGCTATAATAAGTTATGAAAAGTAACGAAACAGGCTTGTTCGAGAAGGATCGTACCCTTCTGAACAAGCCTGTTTTTTCTTGCATCATAAGCATAATCAATCTAATCGGTATGAAGATGTTTTATTTTTATTGTGCTGAAGTCGCAGAAGGGACCGGCGCTGGTACTGGAACCGGTGCAGTTTCAGATGTCTCCTCTGCAGCTTCGGCTTCTTCAGCAGGTTCCGCTTGCGGCTGCTGAGCAGCCATCAGTTCAGCGACGATTTGATCTGTTGGTTGGGTAAGCAGCGCATACATGATCGCAGCCTCTTCCTGACGAATCAGAGGTTTGCGGGAAAGGAAATCAACGGATCCATCTTCCAGCACTTTTACCTCAGGTCCATGGATACCAAGCTTCGCCATCATCTGAACGGCTGGTACAGCCCATGGGTCCGTGTGTCCCGCAAGTTTGACATCCGTGAACAGTTCACTAGGATATTGCAGTTGCAGAATTCTCCACATCATGACCATGGCTTCCTGTCGGATAATCACTTGATCCGGCTTAAACTGCTGTTCGTCCTTGCCAGTAATCATACCCATTTCATATCCAAGTTGAATATATCCGGCTGCTGCATGGTCGGCCCAATCAGTGCCTGCAGGAGGTGTTGTTTTGCTGGGCTTCAATCCACTCAGTTTAAGCGTGTTCTCAATAAATTCAGCTCGTGTCACAGCTGATTTCGGTTGGAAAGACTTGTTAGCATCATTCTCATAATATCCAAGAGATTGTATGGCATAGATTGCTTCAGCATAAGGACTGTTCTCACGAACATCCCGGAAGCCCATAGGCTTTTGTCCTTTTTTCTCATAACCCATTGGGTTGAGGTAAGGTTCTTTCATATAGATGGTTCCATCAGCATTTTTCTTGAATGCTGTGAATTGACCGGTCAATTCATCTTTGAAGAGATTATCTTCCACTTGAATCAGGTTGCGTTGACCCAGAAAAACGTCCGAAATGCTCAATTGTCCTGGCTCTGTGCCAGCATTTTTCAGGGAACTGACGATCGTGCTAATTCGCAGATCCGCGTACAATCCGGTGAAGCGTTGCAGCTCAGCTGCGGATTGCGGCGTGTATTCCTTGAACTGTACAGGCTCTGCATATTGCGGGAAGAAACTTTGAATGAATGCCGGGTAGAACAGATTACGAAGTGCTCCATTTTGATTATACGTCAGGAAAACGCCTGTATTTTGCTCGGGAATAAAGAAGAGATAAGAGCTGAATCCGTTCAGGTCGCCTGCTTTTGTAATAACTTTTGGACTACTTCCTGCACCGGGAAGCTGAAATGCAGCTTCGAATCCATACGTGGTGTTTGGCAACAATGGGTGAATGGAAGAACGGTACTGTTCCATGCTTTTCACCGTGGATTCCTTGAGAATCCGCTCGTTGTCCTTCACGCCATCATTCAGGAAAGCGATCATGAACTTCCCAATGTCTTCTGCGGTAGACAACATGCCGCCTTGAGGCATAGGTGTTGGAGCGATGGTGTACAGATCAAGCGGGTTGTGTGCCGCATCATAGCCAGTAGCCAGCTGCTTTTGGAACTTTTTGTCCAGCATGAAACTGCTGTTATCCATTCCCAACGGTTTGAAGATATGTTGTTGCATGTAGGATTCAAAGGGCTCACCGCTTACATTTTCAACAATCATGCCAAGCAACAAGAACGAGAAATTATCGTACATGTAGGCGCTACCAGGCTCTCGAACGACAGGAGGCATATGTTGCTTTGCGTAATCCTCCATCGCTATGTACTTGTCGAAATCAGTATGGATGTCTTCCTGCTGCGGATCACGAATCTCGAATCCGGTCGTGTGGGTGAGCAGGTTCTCCACAGTTACAGGTTTGTCAAAAGGATTATCGAATTCGAGCCCTTTCACATAGGTCTGAAAATCAGCTTGCAGATCAACCTTGCCTTGCTCCACCAGCTGCATTACAGCTGCTGATGTAAACGTTTTGGAGACAGAGGCTACACGGAAAGCAGTTTTTTTCGGATCGATCGCTGTTTTGCTCTCCACATCAGAGAAGCCATATCCCTTTTCTGCCAGAACTTTGCCATCCTTCACAACAACAACGGAGGCTCCAACATAATGGGGCTTTGCCTCAGGTGAATCGAAGAATGAATCCAGAAATGCTGTAGCCGATTCGGTTGTCAGCGCTTTCGTCTTTCCTTGTTCAGCAGCTACTGGAGTCGCGGTCTCCGCCTGTACTGCGGGTACCGACAGACTGAGAGACAGGACCACAGCCATAAAAGCTCCTGTTAGGGAGGTGAACCTGAAACGGGTCTTTCGTTTGGATAAATGCATGCAAACACTCCTTTATGAAAATATTTACAAAATAGTTACCTACCCATGTATTACTGATTACTCGCCCGATAGGTTTCACGATAATAGATTCCAATGTTGGCAATCCAGATCACAGAGATCACTACAATCGGGAATGGAGCAAAGGTAAAGAGCATCGAATATAGAACCATAGAGACCATTCCAACACCAAGAAGTACATTCATCATCTGAAAAGAACGATAGGCTGCGCGATAGACAATCCATTTCTCGCCTTCATCCAGCTTCTCAAAATGATCCTTCTTCATGTTGCGCGAGTTCAGATCCAGAGTACGCTCAGGATAATAATGGTTGTATCGCTTCACAGTCAGAGTTTGCACGACCACGACGATGATAATAGAGATACATGAAGCAACGAGATTCAAGAGGTTGAACAGTTCTGGAGAATTCGGCATGGTTCGGTTGGATGCATACAAGGATAAGGCAAGTGCTGCCCAGGTAAACGTAAGAATAACGCTGAATCCGCTGAGAATCATCGCTTTTCCGAGGGAACGTTCTGCTGGAGAGATGAGTGAATCGGAATCTCCATAAGCATCATCTTCCATGGGAGGGACAGATGGCGTGCGGGAGAGACTGAAAATGTTCCACACCGTCATAACTACTACAAGAGCCGCCAGTATTGCGAATAAAAGATCATAGTCATAGTACACGGACAGCGTCCAGTTCAAGTCAGAAGGGAGTTTACTGACTCCGCTAGCTCCAAGAAAACCAACTACAGCGCCACCTGCTGCATACAAGGGAAGACGCAACCGCTTTTTGATGGACGAGGATGATGAATTTTTCATTTTAATCTCCACCTTTCAGTTCAAAGATTTTTTCGACAGGTTCACGAAATACATGTGCTATTTTTAGTGCCAGAACGACCGACGGAGAGTAATCTCCACGCTCAATCAGGGCAATGGTTTGACGGGATGCACCAATGAGTTTGGCCAGTTCTGCTTGGGATAGCCGGTCTCTGGCTCGTAACTCCCGAACGTGATTGTGTAATTCTTCCACTTGCTCACCTCCATGAACCTAATGTACATGATAATTGCTTAAATGTAAACTATAATATACAAAATGTTAAAGATCATTTACTTCTGAACGTTGATAATGGACATGAAAAAGAGAGCCTTCTGGGCTCCCTTGGATGATTATTTTGTTGTCGGAAAAGTTGCCAGAAAAGTGAAATCAAGATGCATCTGCACACGGCAGAGGTTGATTCTGTTTCTCAGCCTTCCGAAGTATCATTCGGAAAAAGACGAGCGCTCCAAGCCCCATCAGGATATACAGACCAGCCATCGCATAGGAGGGCAGAAAGGCTCCAATGGTTAACCCGAGACTGCCGAGGAGGGCAGCGGCGTTGTAACTCATCCCGTCAGCAGCCATATAGGCAGCACGGTCCGAATCTGGAATCATACCCGCAAGCATGACCTGACGAACAGGGGCGTACATCAACTCTCCAATGGTTAGCAATATAGCGGATGAGATGAGTAACCAGGCCCAGTTGCTGAAAGCCAGTACGGTGAAACCTGCGGTATAGAGGAGCATACCGACAGTCATAATAGATCGGGACTGGAAGCGACCTATCCATCTGGAGAATGGAATGGCAACCAAGGCGACCAGTACGGTGTTAATGACCATGATCAGGCTGAACATATGCAGACCTGAGATATCTGAGCCGAACAGTTGGGCGGTGAATTCATTTTTTAGACGAACAGCAATGTATTTATCCAACTGAAATTCCAGGGAGACTGCAAGTACAGTAGCCGTGAAAAATATCATGAAACGTTTGTCCTGAAAGACCGCCCAATACGTTTTCAGTATGTTCCTCTGGATGGGAGCATCGCCATAACCAAGTACACGTTTATCCATTGTTTCACGAATCATAAAGATCAAAATAAACAGGGTAACCAGGCTTTCAAGGCATACCAGACTGAACAATAGGAAACGAAATGATTCGAAAAATAGCCCGCCCATCAGTGCACCAAAAGTTACAGCAACGTTTGTTGTCCAATATTGCAATCCATATACATAATGACGTTCATGTTCACTGCTTACATCAACAATCATGGCATTAGCAATCGGCACGGTAATCCCTGAACTGAGACTGCTGAGCAGAAACATGAGACAAGTGACAATGATTAAATCCATCCACGGCGAATTGGCGATGGCCAAGCCGAGTAGAGCCATGACCTGGAGACTTTGTGCGATCACCATTAACTTCTTCCGTCCAATCCGGTCAGACCAATATCCTGCCCACAATCCCACAATCATGGAAGCTACAATATTGACCGTCAGCAATAACCCCGCCAAACCTGCGCCAATCTGAACACTCAGATAGATCGCCATGAATGGAATGATGGACTTCTGGGTCAGATCGGTGAAAAAATCAGTAATGATACGTATCCTGATGTTCAGGTGCAGATCGGCGTATTTCATAAGTCGTTTTTCTTCCTTCCCACTGGTCATGTTGATGTTACTGAGTATAATGGAGGAAAACCTGAAGAAAAACTGTAGAAGCATCCGGATGGATTTCGTATTTTAGCAGAAGGTAGGGCATATATGGACATATCAGAACATTACATTCAACTGCGATTAAACTTTCCACATGTACATGATGAACAAGAAGTACATACAACGGTAGGTGAACTCGCTGATCTATCATGTTGTACCATGCGCAACATGAACCTCATTATGAACAAATTCAAGGAGAACGGATGGGTCAGGTGGAACCCGCAACGCGGAAGAGGCAAAAAATCGATGCTGGTATTTTGTGTCCCGTTGCTTGAAGTGGCGCGTGAACGATTTGGCCATCTCCTGGATGGGAACAGGATGGAGGACGCCTATGAACTGGCTGCCGCCTTGCCAATTACGATGAGAGAACATCTGATGCAGCAAATGCAGCATCAATTCGGTCTGCGTTCGAATAAAGGGGACAGAGGACGAGTGGATACATTGCGGATTCCGCAGAATACACCTTTTAAGACTCTCGATCCAACGCAGACAGGGATGTGGGGAGAAGTTTTCATCATTGCAGAAGTCTTTGATCGTTTGGTCTGTTATCATGCTGAACGCCAAGTATGCGAGCCAAGTCTGGCTATAGCATGGGAGAGTCATGTAGATGGAAGGGAATGGACCTTTTATCTGCACAAAGGCATACCTTTTCATCATGGAAGGATACTGGATGCAGAGGACGTCAAGTTTACCTTTGATCGCATCATCTCTGACAAGAGTAACCCATGCAGGCCTCTGTTTGGTTCCATTGAGAGCATAGAAGTGTATGACCAGTTGACTGTACGTTTTGTGTTGAATAAGCCCAACTTCATGTTCCCGGATCTAATGAGCAGTATGGCTGCATCTATCCTGCCTAGAGATGTGGAGATGAACCCGCTTCATCCAATTGGAACAGGACCTTATCGATTGACTCGTCATGATTCGAAGCTGCTCGTGCTAGAGGTTTTTCTTGCCTATTTCAGAGGACGGGCTTATGTGGATCGCGTTGAAGTGTGGCAGCTCCCCCACTCGGGACGAGCGGAGTCCATCATCAAACATGATTTATTTCCGGATGTACAACCTCGTGCTGTACAGCATGAGATGCAGGGCGGAGTGTACATGACGTTTAATATGCAAAAGGAAGGGCCGCAGCATGATGTGAATTTTCGCCGGGCTGTTCAACAGCTATTGAATGCGTATGAGCTGTCGCAAGCGCTCGGAAGCACGAACACGCAGGCTGCTTATAGTCTGATTCGAGGACGAGTACAGCAACCTTTAAAGGTGGATCCAGATCAAGGGGAGCCATGGAAACAGCAATTGGAACAAATAGAATGTTCGGTCACACCTGTACCTGAACTTTCCGTGGAGACCTCACTGGCGCGGGCCTCAGCATTATTGCGTTGCAGCTCTTACCAAGGGGAGAGTTTAAGCCTGTGGGTGGAAGAAGGAGAGAAGATGGAGGCAGATATGGTCTGGTTTGCAGAGAGAAGTAAACAGATTGGCCTACATATCAACATTATGCCGGGAGATCCGGTCCATGCAGTCTATCAAGATGGGTTCGGGGATTGTGATCTGATCTATACAGGAGAAGTCTTCAATGATCATGTCGTGCTGAGTCTCGTGACGATGTACACCTTCCAGAACACGTTATTCCTGATTGCGATGAATGATCACTGGAGACATGAACTGGAACAGGAATGTGGACGAGTGGTCATGATCCAGGAACCTGCGGAGCGGTTGAGTAGATTGATTGGGCTAGAAGATCGACTGATTCAGGAGGCGTTGCTTCTGCCCACATACAGCTTCAAGGAAGAACACGCCCATCATGATTCGTTGCGAGATTATCGTCTTGCGGGGTATGGTCTGCCTGATCTGCGCAGATTGTGGGTGAAGAGAAGCCCTGGTGCTGAGGAAGAGGACACGAGTTATCCGGTGTATATTCCGTTGTGGTAGGTAGGGACGACTACCACAACGGAAATGAATCGGGCGTTCACCAGTTCAGATTATTTACGAAACCCTGGTGAATTCAATAGGCTTTGTACCCGGTTCAAGCAACAAAGGAATGGAGATGGATTGAGCAACTTCTGAAGATTCATTGAGGGTAAACGTATACGTGATCTTCAGACCGAATAACACAAATTCGACGGAGAACGTATCTTTCCCGGTGTATTCCATGGGCATTTCGATGGCGTTAAAGGTTGCTTGTAACCCGTCCGATGTTTCCTTAATAGACATCTCGCCATAACCAGGATGCGTGTAAATACCCGCATAAGCGGTGTAAGGACGATCACAAGGTGTAATGTGAGGTTCTTCAATTTTTTCCTTAACATCAGTTTCTGGATGAATAGTTAAATCCGAAGAATTTTCCGGATTAGTCTCTGGTTCTGACGGTTCTTCCCCCATTAATTTGCTCAATTTGGAACTCCAATTGACGGGCTCCAATCCAAGTAGTCGGTCCATGATATGAAAAGCAACCGTATACGGAATTATACTTCCGTTGGTATTGCTCAGAACCACGATTCCAATCTGCTCCTCTGGCAAAAAGGCGACTTGTGATGCAAAGCCATCAATAGCCCCACCATGATGAATCATGGCATGACCACGATAAGGCTCAATCATCCAACCCAGACCATATGTACTCACAGGCAGTTCATGGCTTATGAATGGCGAATCACTAGGCATCTGAGGACTATGCATAATCTTCATCTGTTCTTTAGATATGAGTGATGATCCTTCCCATTGACCTTGATGCAGCTGGAATTGAAGCCATGCAATCATATCGACTAGATTACTGTTAATGGAACCAGCAGGTCCTATGGCATCAATGGCTCGGAAAGGTATTCTCGTATTCTTACCATCCTTCTCCATATAAGGGTAAGCATAGTCAGGTTGAAGTTGCATTTTTTCAACAGAGAACAGACTTGAGTTCATACCCAGCGGATTAAATAGGGACTTCTGAACCATCTGCTCCCACGAAGTTTCATTGAGCTGTCCAACCAGATAACCTGCCGTCATGTACATTAGGTTCTGATACTGCCATTTGTTTCGGAAATCCTGATTTGGCTCCAGGTACTGTAATGTACGAACTAGTTCTTCTCTTGTACGCGGAGAGTTGTACCATACCAACTCATGCCTTGGAAGACCCGAACGATGACACAGCATGTCGCGAATAGTTATATGTTCTGTTGCTACCGGATCGAACATCCGGAAATCTTTCATATACGACTTCACAGGGGTATCCCAATCCAGTATCCCCTGATCTACAAGCAGAGCAGCGGTTGCTGCGGTAAAGGCTTTGGTACTTGAACCTATAGCAAAAAGTGTATTCGAGGTAACTTCAAGTTTGGACTCCAGGTCACGATAACCGTAGCCTTTTTGCCAGACGACTTCATCCTTATGAATCACAGCCACCGCCGTGCCGACACCATTCCATAGTTGAAGCTGCTCGTCGATGAATTCATCCAGTCCTTCCAGTGATGTGCGAAGTTTTGTTTTCACCATACCTTTGGCCTCCCAATATTCAGAATATTATGTGATTTCGCAAACAAGAATAAGACAAAGGTCTGTCAATGAAATGAATAGTTTTTCTACAATTTATCATGCCTTTTCTGGATAAAGTTAACATCCTCCCCGAGACTGATTTTGCGTAGCAATGCCGTATTAACGGACTTCACCGATTGCTTGTCAAACTAGTCCGCATATATCGAACAAGTCCCTCATAACATGTACTAATCAAGTAGGGGTTCTGCTGCAAGCACAATCCTGAAGTGAAAACATGTGCTAAAGGGGATGATGTCATGCGCCGAATATCATGGATGCTTGCCATGGTATTGGTCTTATCGGTCTTGCTTGCCGCCTGCGGGAAGAAGGATGCGGCAGCTGTGGTCAAAGATCTGAACGAAGTCGTAGGAGAGATGGAAAGTTACCAGGGGGCAGGCGTGATGACGCTGCATACCGGAGATACGCCGCAGCAGTACAAGGTCGAGGTATGGCATCAGAAGCCTTCCTATTATCGTATTGCGTTAACGAATGCCAAAAAGGATGTAACACAGATTGTACTGCGTAACGATGAAGGTGTGTTTGTTCTGACGCCCAGCCAGAACAAAAGCTTCCGTTTTCAGAGCAATTGGCCAGATAATCAGGGACAGGTATATCTCTATGAAACATTGATTCGGAGCATTACGGGGGATACAACCCGTCAGTTTGCGGACGAGAAGGAAAGCTATGTTTTTGATGTAGCTGCCAATTATAATACACACGCACTTGTCAGACAGAAAATCTGGCTGAACAAAAGTGATTATGCACCTAAACAGGTGGAAGTATCCGACTCCAATGCCAATGTTGTGGTTGATGTGAAATTCGACTCCTTCAAATTCGGGACTGAATTTGAAAAAGATGCCTTTGATATGCAACGTAACATGACTGCTGCTACAGAAAAAGGCGGCCAAACAGGAACAGATTCTGGTGTGGCTCCTGCGGAGCAAACAGGTGAGGACAGCACCAAAGAACCTGCCAATCCTCAGACTGCGCCTGAACCTGACGGAGCTGTCACTGATGGACAGACCGGTGTAGGTGGTGACACAGAGCAGCAAGGTACAGAAGGTGCTGCAACTGGTCAGGAAGGCGAAGAACCAACGCTTGCAGAGCCGGAAGGTGCAGACAGCTTTGGCGTAATTCAGCCGACGTATGCGCCGGAAGGAGTCCAGCTCAAGGACGATCAGATTCTGGAAGAAGCGGGAGACTATTCGGTTATGCTTCGTTATGAAGGAACATATAATTACACGATATTCGAAGCCAGACCACAGGATCGAGCTGTGTCGCTTGCCCCATCCCGTGTACTGGATCTGGGATTCACACTGGGCATGGTCAGCGGAGATGCACTGCAGACACTGACATGGACGACAGATGGCATAGAATATCGAATCACCAGTGCCGACCTGCCTGATAATGAAATGGTACGTATTGCAACATCGATGCAAGAAGAGTCAGGCAAATGATTTTTGAACAAGTGAACGAATAGTAGCATAAACATAAGGAATGCTAAGAAGCATCGGAGACCTGTTCTCCGGTGCTTTGCTTTGATGTAAGACAGGTATTCATCTGGCGCCGTTTTTCTTACTCGATACACCCAATAATGCAAAATGCGCTTCTACGCAGAGGGAACCGGGTAAATAATCGATATAAGCAGAATTTGCCGGGGTGGAAAATGGAATTTTGCCCTGCCAATCTCGCTTATCGGTCTTCTTCTGTGTTCGCATTTGTTCCTCAAACGGCGCACCTTACATCTGTTTTTGAATGCGAAACTTCGGTTCATTTGACAGTCACATGCTGGAGCATTACGATGGAGTCTGACGTGAGCCGGATTAAGATGATTAGAGAAGGTGACTTAACGTGCAAGGACAATATCGGCCGACCCAAGCGGAGATCAATTTGGATCATTTGTGTACTAACGTAGAAGCTTTCCGCGAGGCATTGCCTCAGGGCATGAAATTCCTCGCCTGTGTGAAGGCCAATGCCTATGGACATGGAGCGGTGGAGACGGCTAGAGAACTGGAACGAGTGGGTGTGGATTACTTAAGTGTGGCTTTTCTTGACGAAGCTCTGGAACTGCGACAACATGGGATTACGATTCCAATCCTGGTATTGGGTTATACGCCGCCTGAAGGGATCGCTGTTGCATGGCAACATGATGTGACCGTCACACTGTACAGCAAGGAAGTGCTTGACGCCATTCGACATCTGGATGCGAGCACATTCGCTAACAAACTGAAGGTTCATATTAAAATCGACAGCGGCATGGGCCGATTAGGTCTGTTGCCTGGCGATGAGGCATTGGCTTTCATTGAGGAAGTAGCTTCGCTCAATCAGGTGATGCTGGAAGGCATGTTTACCCATTTTGCCAGAGCAGATGAAGAAGACAAAACCTATACACTGGAGCAGTATAGACGGTTCCAAAGCGTGGTTCATGCGCTCAGGGATCAGGGATGTTCCATCCCGATTATACATACGGCGAACAGCGCCGCTGCCATTGATACACCGGAATTGTCCTATGATATGGTACGTGTGGGAATAAGCCTGTACGGACTGTATCCTTCGGCTGAGGTGAATCATCAGGTGGTGAAGTTGTCCCCGGTATTGACGCTGAAGACAAAAGCGGTTCTGGTCAAAACACTGCCACCCCATTGGGGGATCAGTTACGGAACCCGTTATTTTACGCAAGGGTATGAACGAATAGCGACCCTGCCGATCGGATATGCAGACGGATTCTCCAGAATGCTGACAGGTAAAGCACAAGTGCTTGTACGCGGCCGCCGCGTCCCTGTCGTCGGTACGATCTGCATGGATCAGTGTATGGTGTCGTTACAATCTTTCGCGGAAGAGGCGGAAGAAATTCAAGTCGGCGAAGAGGTTGTCCTTATCGGTCATCAGTCTGGTGGCGTAATAACCGCAGACGAGGTGGCATCCCAACTCGGTACGATTGCATATGAAGTGATCTGCATGATGGCGCACCGCATTCCACGGGTATATACCCGCGGGGAAGCAGTAGTCGCCAGAATCAATCCACTTTTGACATCCTGATAGGTAAACTGGACGTTATTACCAATAAACTTTTTTTCAGAACAGAAGGAAAACTGTCGGAGCATCTCGAATTATGTATGACAGTAAGGATTTAATTCCTGAATTGAGATGTTTGGTCTGTACGAATATTGTTCCCCGTGTTTATAATGGAGTACAGCATACTTGATATACTCGGGGCATATATATTCCTTTGTATAAAAGTTCTGGAAAAACGTAATACTGGTTCACAATGGCGAAAGGTTTGTGGGGGTGGAAGAAAGGTGGCCAACTTGCAGAACACCAAGCGGATCATGATCAGTTTACCTGATTATCTTTTGCAGGAAGTGGATGGCATCGTAGCGCTGGAGAATTCCAACCGCAGCGAATTGATTAGGCAGGCTATGAAGCTGTATTTAACGGAGCGTAAGAAACGTTACATCCGTGAAACGATGCAGCGAGGGTACATGGAGATGGCAAAAATTAATCTGACCATGGCATCCGAAGCCTTTCATGCGGAGGAAGATGCGGACAGCACTCTGGACCGCTTAGTTAGCGGGGTGTAGACATTGATCGTAAAACGTGGTGACGTTTTTTTTGCGGATCTTTCTCCCGTTGTCGGTTCCGAGCAAGGTGGAGTCAGGCCGGTTCTGGTGATCCAGAATGATATCGGCAACCGGTTCAGTCCAACTTGTATTGTGGCGGCTATCACAGCCCAAATCCAGAAGGCAAAGCTGCCAACGCATGTGGAAATTGATGCGGCGGCACACGGCTTTGACCGGGACTCGGTTATTTTGCTCGAACAAATACGGACGATTGATAAACAGAGGTTGACTGACAAGATTACCCATCTGGACGAGGAGACCATGAAACTGGTCAACGAAGCCTTGCAGATCAGCCTTGGTTTAATCGATTTTTAAGGCAGCAACCAGCGTCTTGCACGCTGCCCTGCCGTCCGTTGGCAATGGATGTTCCTGTAAGGGAACACACTGAATTCAGACTGTAACCAAAAGAGCGTATGACATCCTTCGGGCTGTTATGCGCTCTTTTGATTAAAGCTTGATGAAAGCGTAGAACATTGGCGATCTTTTCGCTATAATGAAACCTGAGAAACCGTTTACCCGAAAGACCTATATATAGAGGTGGAGGAGACATATGAGCATTTACATCAATCAAGAGAAACTTCAGTTTCATTTACAGACCCGCGAGGCCAGTTACGTATTCCAGGTACTGCCCTCAGGATATTTGGTGCATTTGTATTATGGCAAAAAATTACGCGACACCGATCTGAGCTGGTTGCATGTGCGGACAGAACGAGCGTCCTTTAGCCCCAACCCGGTGCCAGAGGATCGTACGATCTCATTCGATACGTTGCCAGTGGAATTGCCAGTGTATGGCACGAGTGATTTCCGTAATCCGGCTATCCAACTGGAACTTGAGAATGGCTCAACCGTTTCGGAGTTTACCTATACAGGTCATCGATTGATCAAAGGAAAGGCAGCGCTTACCGGACTGCCAGCAACGTATGTTGAATCCGATGAAGAAGCAGAGACGCTGGTTATTGAGTTGGAAGACCGCGTTGCGGGTATCAAAATCGAGCTTTCCTATACAGCCTTTACGGCATTTAATGCGATTACACGCTCCATGCGTATCGTTAATGAGAGCGCTACCTCAGTGAATGTGGCGCGTGCGCTCAGTTCATCTGTTGATTTCCCGCATGCTGATTATGAATTGTTGCAGTTGTCAGGTGCATGGACACGGGAACGTGATATTGTTCGCAGACCGCTTGCGTCAGGCCTGCAAGGGATTGAGAGCCGTCGCGGTTCAAGCAGTCACCAGCAGAATCCTTTTATTGCACTGATGACACCAGGCACGGATGAAGACCAAGGTGAAGTTTATGGATTCAGTCTCGTCTATAGTGGTAGCTTCACCGCACAGGCTGAAGTGGATCAGTTCCACACCACCCGTGTGTCACTCGGAATCAATCCGTTCGAGTTCAGCTGGAAGCTGGAGCCGCAAGAAACGTTCCAGACACCTGAGACGGTTATGGTGTACTCGGCTGCAGGTTTGGACGGCATGTCACAGTCCTACCACGAATTGTATCGGGAGCGTCTTGCGCGTGGTAAGTTCCGTAATGCGGAACGTCCGGTTCTGGTCAATAACTGGGAAGCAACCTACTTTGGATTCAATGCAGACAAGATTGAGCAGATCGCTCGCGCCGGACAGAAGCTGGGTATTGAGCTGTTTGTCTTGGATGATGGCTGGTTTGGACATCGGGACAGTGACAACTCCTCGCTGGGCGACTGGATTGTAGATAAAAACAAATTGCCACAGGGACTGGATGATCTGGCTAACCGCGTAACAGGTCTGGATATGCAGTTTGGATTGTGGTTTGAGCCTGAGATGATCTCACCAGACAGTGAGCTGTATCGTGCGCACCCGGACTGGTGTCTGCATGTGCCTGATCGTCGCCGGACAGAAGGGCGTCAACAATTGGTACTCGACTTCTCTCGTCAGGATGTACGTGATGAGATTGTGCGCATGTTAACAGACGTACTTGGTTCTGCACCAATCACTTATGTGAAATGGGACATGAACCGGAATATGACGGAAGTGGGTTCCGCATTGCTTCCGGCAGACAGACAGCGTGAGACCGCGCATCGTTACATGCTCGGGTTGTATGACGTCATGGAACGAATCACTTCAGCGTTCCCGAACATTCTGTTCGAGAGTTGTTCAGGTGGTGGTGGCCGCTTCGATCCAGGTATGCTGTATTACATGCCACAGACGTGGACAAGTGATAACACCGATGCTATATCCCGATTGCGGATTCAATACGGTACCAGTCTTGTGTACCCGGTAAGTTCGATGGGATCGCATATCTCAGCGGTACCGAATCATCAGGTCAACCGGATCACTTCTCTTGAGATTCGGGGACATGTTGCGATGTCGGGCAACTTCGGGTACGAGCTGGACCTGACTAAATTCACGGAGGAAGAGAATGATATCGTGAAAGCCCAGGTTGAGCTGTACAAAGAGATTCGTGGAACAGTTCAATATGGAACATTCCGTCGTTTACGCAGTCCGTTTGAAGGCAATGAGACAGCGTGGATGTTTATTGCACCAGACGGAAGCGAAGCCGTGGTATTCTACTTCCGCGTGCTCTCTGAGCCTAATGCGCCACTTCAGCGCTTGAAGCTGAAGGGATTAGATCCTAATGCGGATTACCGTCTGAAAGGCGGATCGGAGACCTTTACCGGCGATGCCCTCATGTATGGCGGTATTTCGGTAGGCAGCACATCAGGAGACTATCTGAGCGAACTGTTCCGGTTCGAGCGCGTCTAGATAAGTGAACTACATTTTATTTACACGGATACTACGATGACAGAACAACCTTCCAATCGCTGTTATCCCCAGATTTTTCGATTCCCTTTTCTCAAGGGAAAATCCGGAGATAAAGGCGAACGCTTCGCTTTTTCAGGTTTTTTCTGTCCTCTCCGTTATCGTGTAAATGAGCAGTTTCACTTATTAGATTGCTATTGTATTTAAAGTTTTAAATTAAGGAAGGACCGAGGAGCGTCGTGTTGACGTTTTTCGGTCTTTTTTTGACGTATTGGGGAAGGCTTGAGGATGACATCATTCTGTCAGAACTTGTATGCTTGCGGATTGATGGAAATCTGGACGTGATTCTGTGATAATATAGGGTAGAGTGGAAGAAACAAATGGTTCAACTATACTGTAATTACAGCAGCAAAGCTGCCCTGAAATGATTGTAACGAACGATTCAGGAAGGAAAGAGGGATTTATTTTGTCTGAACAGGAAACGGTTCTGGAACCCAATGAAGAAACAATAAAGGCAGAACGCCATGAACGAATCATCAAACAGGTAGCCAAGGAACTGTCACTGTCCTTGAAGCAGGTCCGTACCACGTCGGAGCTTCTGGACGAAGGCAATACGATTCCATTTATCGCCCGCTACCGTAAAGAAATGACTGGAGAGCTGGATGAGAACCAGCTGCGATCGATTGAAGAACGCATTGTTTATCTGCGCAATCTTGAGGATCGCAAATTGGAAGTCATCCGTATTATAGAGGAACAGGGCAAGCTGACCGGAGAACTGAAGCAATCCATTACGCAGGCTGTGAAGCTGCAGGAAGTGGAAGATCTGTATCGACCTTACCGTCAGAAGCGTAAAACACGTGCCAGTGTGGCCAAGGAAAAAGGTCTTGAACCCCTTGCTGTATGGATCTGGGGTCAACCGAAACAAGGAGATGCACTCCAGGAAGCTGCGAAATATATCAATGCTGAACTGGGTGTAGAAGATGCAGAATCGGCGCTTCAGGGAGCCAAAGACATTCTGGCGGAGAATATTGCAGACGATGCTGCCATTCGTGCCTGGATCCGTCGGTACACCTTGGATCATGGGATGCTGACTTCAGAAGCGAAGGATGCTCAAGAGGAGTCCGTGTACGAGAATTATTATGATTACCGTGAATTAGCCAAAAAGATGCCTCCACACCGTATTCTCGCAATTAATCGCGGTGAACGTGAGAGTATTCTGAAAGTTGGCCTGGACGTACAGGCAGAACCTGCCCATCGTCATATGCAGGGACAGATCATTCGTGGTGCTTCTGCCGTGCAGGATATCCTGCGTGATGTGATTGAAGATGCATACAAGCGGCTGATTGCGCCTTCCATTGAGCGAGAAGTTCGTGGAGAACTTACGGAAAAAGGTGAAAATCAGGCCATATCCGTATTCTCGGCTAATCTGCGTAACCTGTTGCTTCAACCGCCGATTCATGGCAAACGTGTGCTGGGTGTCGATCCGGCCTATCGTACCGGTTGTAAACTGGCTGTAGTAGATGATACGGGCAAGCTGCTGGAAGTGGCTGTGACCTATCCAACGCCACCACACAACAAGAAACGTGAAGCTGCGGAAGTGTTCCATCGCATGATCAAGCAATATGATATCGGACTGATCGTCATTGGTAATGGTACCGGATCACGTGAAACGGAGCAATTTGTTGCCGAGATCATTCAGGAGAACGGTGATGAAAGTCTTGTGTATCTGATTGTTAACGAAGCAGGCGCGAGTGTATATTCTGCATCCAAACTGGCCCAGGAAGAGTTCCCAGATCTGGATGTTGCCGAGCGCAGTGCAGCTTCCATTGCACGCCGGGTACAAGACCCGCTGGCGGAGTTGGTTAAGATTGATCCAAAAGCCATTGGCGTGGGTCAATATCAGCATGACGTCTCCCAGAAGGTTCTGGAAGAAAGCCTGAAGGCTGTCGTCGAATCCGCAGTTAACCATGTGGGTGTGGACGTGAATACAGCTTCACCTTCGTTACTGTCATATGTTGCTGGAGTTAACGCTACGATTGCCAAAAACATTGTGAAGTACCGTGAAGAGAATGGCCGGTTCACGAACCGCCGTCAGCTTCAGAAGGTGCCACGTCTGGGTGCCAAAACCTATGAGCAGTGCGTAGGATTTATGCGTATTGGTGAGGGCGAGAATCCATTGGATCGTACACCGATTCACCCTGAGTCCTACAAGGTGGTGGATCAGCTGTTCAAGGAGCTTCAGGTTGCACTGGACAAGCTGGGAAGCAAGGAATTGTCGGTATTACTGTCAGAGCAACAGCCAGAACAATTGGCTGTGAAACTGGACGTAGGTGTGCCTACATTGCGTGACATTCTGGACAGCTTGCAGCGTCCGGGGCGTGACCCGCGTGAAGAAATGCCGTTGCCAATCTTCCGTACAGATGTATTGAAAATTGAGGATCTGGTGGAAGGCATGGAGTTGCAAGGTACGGTTCGGAACGTTATTGATTTTGGTGCCTTTGTTGATATTGGGATCAAGAGTGATGGGCTTGTCCATATCTCACAGCTCAGCAACGGATATGTTAAACATCCGATGGATGTTGTATCTGTCGGGGATAATGTAACGGTCTGGGTGATGAGTGTGGATACCAAAAAAGGCCGTGTCGGCCTGACGATGAAGAAGCCTGCTTCTGCGCAACAGTCTTCTTAAATAGTAGGATTGGAGAACAGCCTTCCCTAACCAGGAAGGCTGTTTGTTGTCGACAGTAATAGTCCCGTTATCCGTTCTAATTCCTCTAGTAAGTACGGTGGGCAATATGTGCATTTTCTTAAAGTGCGTGTTCAAAGGGCCATCCTTCGTAATCCAATGCAGACTTTTATGAACAACCTCTTAAAGTTCGTTCTCCGCGCTGCGTGGTGTGCCATTTGCTGGTTTATTGCGATAAAAGAACCAGCATTCGTTCAGCAACTTGATTTGCCGGCTGTCCTTTTTGTGAAATGCACGCATCAGTTGATTGCAAAGCCATTGAGGCAAGGGTATCTCCTCCTCTTGCATAATTCATCTGTACGTTAGCATATGTGGCAATAGCCTGGACTGTGCGGGATAAGTGGAGGCCACCGGCAAATCAATCTTGTTCACTCAAAAAAAGCACAAAAGCACAAATCCCAATTCAGGGAGATGTGCTTTTCGTTCTCATCATTATAAAATGATACCTGCGGTGAATTAGAGAGCTTCCATCTCTTCTTCATACCACTGTTCCAATTGGGCCTGGAGAGCCCGGATTTCGGTAAGCAGAGAAATCAAAGGATAATGGCTTTCACGTAGTGCTGCAAAAGATTCTTCAAGCGCATTGATATAATCAAGGCCGCCAATGATAGTAAGATTTTCGTTTAGGAGATCGAGGCTGTCACATTCGGCGATCGCCCAAGGCAGGACAGGGACATCTGCTGCAGTGAGTTTATCAATTTCCTTGTGCAGGCGCAGGTTGAGCGCACTGAGTTGATAGGCGTAATCTGCCGGCATTTCCACGAACTGCAATTGTTGTTCCTGCTGCAGGATGACATAGCGCATTGTAGGCATAACGAGTAATAATCTCCCCTCATACATTCTACTTGACAGTGTAGCCTACGAAACGGTTAAAATTCAAGTATTATACCGGAAAAACAAATGCTCCGAGGGGGTGCAAGGAGAGGATACCGATGGAAAATGAGGAATTGCAACAATGGATTGAACAGGTATCACTGGATCATTTCGGAGTTCCGTTCACCCATGAAGCGTTGTTTAACAGTCGCCTGACCACAACAGGTGGGCGTTATATGCTCAAAAGTCACCGGATTGAGATCAATCCGCATCAACTCGAAGCCTATGGGCGAGATGAGGTTGAGAAAATCATCAAACATGAGCTGTGTCACTATCATCTGCATATTCGTGGGCGCGGCTATCAGCATCGTGACCCGGAATTCAAGGCTTTATTGCAGAAGGTAGGCGGCTCGCGTTACTGCCAATCCCTTCCTGACGGTAAAGGCAGAAAGCCGCTGCCCTATCGTTATAAGCTGGTGTGCAAGAGCTGTGGTACGGAATATTTGCGCAAGCGGAAAATAGATCCGAAGCGTTACCGTTGTGGCCGTTGCGCGGGAAAGCTGGGCCTTCAGAATATCTGATGTGTGCATTGTTCACTACGCGTAAGTAAAGTGATGAAAGGCATGTTGACTTGGATTATTAATCATGATAAATTAATCTTATTCAAGTTAATTTTCCCTGATAGCTCAGTTGGTAGAGCACTCGACTGTTAATCGAGTTGTCACAGGTTCGAGCCCTGTTCGGGGAGCCATTTCTTGGAGAGATACCCAAGTGGCTATAAGGGGACCCTCTGCTAAGGGGTTAGACTGCGTAAGCGGTGCGAGGGTTCGAATCCCTCTCTCTCCGTTCTGAATTAAACTTCTCTGCAAAGGGATGAGAACCCTAAAGGTTCGTCGGAGCATAAGCTTCGTTAGCAATACTTCGCAGTCTCGAACGAAGTGAGAGTACCCCTCTCTCTCCGTTCTGATTGACAAAAAATCCTCTTCACATTAGACCGGTTAACGGTCAGTGTGAAGGGGATTTTTTGCGTTACTGATCTTTGATTATCCCTTGTATACGCTTCTGCTTAAAGTGAAATGCTCAACACCTCGTATAAACCTTTCTTGCCTGCTTCCGTTACTTCGACAGAGCGACTTCCTGTTTTTTGACGAATCCAGTCCAGTTCCGATAATCGATGTCTGAGTTGTTCCCCAAGCATACCTGAGAGATGATGACGGCGTTCGCTCCAATCCAGACATTTGCGAGCGATGGCCCGGCGTGATCCTGGCTTCATCTGAAGTTTAATTCCAAACGTAGTGAACCACTGTATTCCTTTCTCTGTAACTTGATAATCCTTGCTGTGTGCCTCTTCGGGCTCTGAAAGATACCCCTTCTGTATTAAGGCTTCACAGAGCGAGATTCCCAATTTCCCGGCCAGATGACCATAACAGGTCCGTGCATGACTCAGTTGTTGAAGCTGATCGGATTGTTTGAGAGAGCGGATCTGTACAGGCGGAGCAATACTGGCCATCGTTTCAATCAGATTAGCAATTTCTTTGTTTGCAAGACGGTAGTATCGATGGCGTCCTTGTTGTTCAACTTCGAGTAATCCTCCCTCTACAAGTTTAGCTAGATGGCTGCTTGCCGTCTGGGGAGTGACACTTGCCATATGAGCAAGCTCTCCTGCGGGCAACGCACGGCCATCCAGTAAGGATGACAGAAAAATAGCGCGGCTTGGATCAGCGATTAACGACGCAATAACAGTAATATTTGGATATACATTCATACTTCGATCATATCTGAACTATTACTGTATTACAATCCAGTTGTATCGTCCCATATGGGTCAGATTGAGCTTATAAATCATTGGAATCGGAACAGGAGAGGTACAGGATGAAAAAGATAACGAAACAGGACTTTGCTACAGAGCAGTTGTCCGCGAGTCCAGCAGTGATTCAACATGAAACGATTAATCCCAGTATTTTATATTATGGTACGCCCGTATTGCTGCTAAGCACATTAAATGAGGATGGGTCGACTAACCTGTCACCATTATCCTCGTCTTGGGCGCTGGGGGATTGTTTGGTTCTTGGTCTGGGTATACAGGGCAAAGCCTATGAAAATCTGAGTCGACACCCGGAGTGTGTAATTAATCTGCCGGATGCGACCATGTGGAAACAGGTTGAGGCACTGGGTCGTTATACGGGAGTCACACCGGTTCCTGAGGAGAAAAGGCAGATGGGCTATGAATATTGCCAAGATAAATTCACCGTAGCTGGGCTGACATCTGAATGCTCGGTTCAGGTGGCTCCAGATAAAATAGTTGAATGTCCGCTCCAGATTGAAGCGGCTGTACAACACATACGTATTCCCGAACATACACCGTTCATGGCGATTGTTGAAGTGAAAGCGTTGAAGGTGCACGCGCACACAAGACTAATATCTGGACCGAACAAGATTAATCCAGAGGAATGGCATCCGCTGATATATAATTTCAGACATTATTTCGGATTGGGCAAGAGACAAGGGGGAAATTTCCGGGCAGAGAATTGACCTGAGTAGAGGCTTTTTATTATATAAGATGAATTAATCATTTACACGATAACGGAGAGGACAGAAACAAACTGAAAAAGCGAAGCGCTCGCCTTTATCACCGGATTTTCCCTTGAGAAAAGGGAATCGAAAAAATCTGGGGATAACAGCGATTGGAAGGTTGTTCTGTCATCGTAGTGCCAGTGTGAATAATCTTTAGTTCAACTTATATAGTCAGGGAAAGATTGGGTAATAGTAAAGATAGACTCATGTAAGCATATACATAATGAAAGAGGTGATGTGCATGGAAGTGGAATATTTGATGCGTGTACTCATAGCTGGAATATGTGGTGTGCTAATCGGATATGAGCGCAAGAATCGAATGAAAGAGGCGGGAATCCGTACTCATTTTGTGGTCGCCGTCGGTGCTGCCCTGATGATGATTGTATCGAAATACGGATTCCAGGATCAGGCTGGCTGGGCCAATCTGTCTCTTGATCCGTCAAGGATTGCTGCACAAGTCGTTAGCGGTGTGGGGTTCATTGGAGCTGGGATGATCTTCACACAGCGTCACACGGTCAGGGGATTGACCACAGCGGCTGGCATATGGGCTACGGCAGGCATGGGACTTGCTGTGGGTTCAGGTCTGTATTGGACGGGTGCAGGCGTGACACTGCTTATTGTCGTGGCACAGATGTTACTGCATAGACCCACACGCTGGTTGGTATCCGCCCGAACAGAGACGTTAACCATCCATCTGCAAAATGAGGGGGAGGCCCTGAAGACTGTTTTGGCACTGCTGGGGCAGGAGAAGATATCAGTCATCGGATTTAAGACAGAACAGCAAACAAGCACAGACTCCGTGGAAGAGACCGTGCTTGAGTTCACGTTGCAACTACCGGGTTCATACCGGGGCGAGCAACTGATTATTTTGTTACAGGATGTGCCTCACGTTCGATCTGCGGAGTTAAAATGAAGAGAACCTGCATGGATCAACAGGCGACCATGCAGGTTCAGTACTTAATTCAGTATGGGTTCAATTACTGACCTTCTCCGACAATCGTTTCTGGACGGGACACCGGTTTACCTTCAAGCAGGCACTCGATAGCATGGGCTACACCGTGCTCCACATTGGTCAACGTTATGGCTTTGGCTAATGCCTGGATCTCGGGTTCGCCATTACCCATGGCGATGCCGAGTCCTGCCATTTTTAACATGGAGACATCGTTGAAGTTATCGCCAATCGCTACGGTATCCTCCATGGAGATGTTCAGGTGAGCCGCCAGTTTGGTGAGGGCATTACCTTTGGATACGTCCGGGTGCTGCATTTCGAAGTTATGCTCAAAGGATACAACCATGGCGACATCGGATCGGGAAGCGAAGTATTCTCGACCAGTCTTTACTTTGTCCGGATTCATGGAGAAGGCCATAATATTATAGATGTAGGCTTCTGCCGGAATTTCGAGGTGGCTGTCTACGCGGTGGTAGTCTTTTTTGTCATAGTGTTTCTTGATGGAGCGAATCATGCGTGCGATGTCCTCACCAGGGTTCGAACCAAGAACACGTTCCATCTCGGCAAGCAAGGTCTCATGACTGCTACGCGGGGCATAGATGCCTTGTTGCGTTGAAGCCTCATAATAGACATCATGATCTTCCAGCCACTGCATGACGGAAGCTGCTGTGTCACGCTCGAGCGGAAGATGGAATAAACGTTCACCGTCTGCATCATGAATTGTCGCTCCATTGGAGCCGATAATCGGGGTTTTGATTCCGCCTTCGCGGCTGATGGTCACAACATCGGAATAGACACGTCCTGTTGCAATGGTAACTTTCATACCGGATTGCTGGGCCTTTTGGATGGCTGCGGCATTCTCCGGGCTAATCTGGCTATCTATGTTCAACAAAGTTCCATCTAAATCTGTGGCAAATAATTTCATATATTTACAACTCCTTATCATCTGTAGGTTCAGGAATGAGAATCTCAACCTGTTGTTCGGCTAGAAAAACAAGCCATTCTTTGGTTGGCCATTGATCCGTAATCAATACATCCACCAATGACCAGTCGGCAAAACGATAACCATAACGTCTATCAAACTTGGATTGATCTGCAAGAACAACAACTTTCTTGGCAGCTTTCATCATTTGGTGTTTAATTTTCCCTTCCTCTTCGGAAGCACTGAAGCCATCCATGGTGATACCACCAATTCCGATAAAGGCTTTATCTACATAATAGTGGGAGAGGGTCTCGATAACAGAGGTACCGTAGACATAACGTTGTTCTTTATCTACTTTGCCTCCGAGCAAACGAATCTGGACAGCAGTGTGATTGGAGAGAAGATCAGCGGAATGAATCGAATTGGTAATGACGGTACAGGATTTGCCGTTTAAGTTCTCGGCACAGGCCTGCACAGTCGTGGAAGAGTCCAGAATAATGATCTCGCCTTCCCTTACAATGGCCGCAGCGAGTTTGCCGATGGCCCTCTTTTCCTCAGATACATCGAGTAAACGGTCTTTGTAGGATCTGAATTCTTGCGGAGGAGGGGGGAGAATCGCTCCGCCACGGGTTCGGATAATGGCATCCTGTTCCTCAAGCTTAATCAGATCCCTGCGTGCAGTATCCCGTGATACATCAAACAAGGCGACAATATCATCGGCTGAGATGCGATTGTGTTTGCGTAGATGTTCAACAATGAGCTGCATTCGTTCTTCTTGAAACAAACATGTCACCTCCGAGTGTATGGATGACCGTACTTATACTGATACTTTAATTATAAGTATTTTTAATGTGATTTGCAATATTATAAGTGAACGTAAGTTTTTGTAAGTGTTTTAATGAATGATTTACATTTTTCCTGCACAGTGATGACACTGGCATGAATAGGAGAGGTGGTGATTAACGGGCCTCTGAAGAACAGTATGCAATGGACAAAAAGGCTTGAAAAATAAATTTTAAAAAAGTATTGCAAGTTCAAATTGTCCTGTGGTATACTCATTCTTGTCGCCAAGAAAGACAACTTGTTATTAAGGCCCGTTGGTCAAGGGGTTAAGACACCTCCCTTTCACGGAGGTAACAGGGGTTCGAATCCCCTACGGGTCATATCTTCACCACCTCATGAGATCTACATTTTCGATGAGTAATCCTCAAAGTCATTGCTCTTATAGACAAGAATGAAGCATGGCACATCCGGTGAAGTTTACAGCAAGAGCCATTAGCTCAGTTGGTAGAGCACCTGACTTTTAATCAGGGTGTCGAAGGTTCGAGCCCTTCATGGCTCACCATTTTCACAATTGAATATGCGGTCGTGGTGGAATGGCAGACACGCTATCTTGAGGGGGTAGTGGGTGTATACCCGTGGAGGTTCGAGTCCTCTCGACCGCATCACAGCAACAATATAAGATAGACTTCTATGATCATTCATGGGAGTCTATCTTTGTGTTATACGATATACCTCATCCTGTTCCAGGCATATAAAGGCTGAGCATTCAGGAATAATGTGGTATAATTCAAGCAGATGAGTTGATTATTACGGTTGGAAGGCGGTTCTTGTATGCAGTCGATCTATGAGCGAATTGAACACCTGATTGCCGAACGAGGAATGACCAAGAAGGCTTTCTGCCAACAGCTGAAGATTAGCACAGGCAATCTGGGTGATTGGAAACGTGGCAAGTCTATTCCGAGTACGAATAAATTAATTGAGATTGCTTCGTTTTTTGATGTGAGCCTCGACTGGCTCATGATTGGACGTCCATCGAAGGAAGCGATGGTTCGGGAAAAACGGGAGGATTATTTTTTTGACGTTTTGCGGCAATTGAATTGCCAAGAAAGTGAATTGTCGACTGTGGAACAGTCTTTTATCAGCGAATATATTGAGTTCACCCGTTACCGCAAATCGAAGGAAAGCAAGGATGCAGGCGACTATCGCTATAAAACTGAGAATAAATCAGAGAACGATTCTGAGGAAAACGAAGCGTAAGTGATATGAGCAGCACCCATAGACTGAATGTACAAAAACCTCTGGACTAATCCGAACACACTCGGAGACAGTTCAGAGGTTTTTGTGTTAACCATCCTTACTTCACGCCCTTATTTACGAAAGACGAGGGTTTCTTTGCCCAGCAGATGGGGGCGGAGTGTATTCCAGATTTGAAGACACTGCTCCTGAAGTTCCCAAGCTGCCATGCCAAGGAGTCGAACGCCGATGCCTCCGGTTGCCAGCAAACTTGCACCTGCGAGCATTCGTCCATCTGGTGGCAGAGCAGATCTGACTTGCTCCAACTCCGCAGTACCAAGCCCCGGGGCAATCATCCACAACGCAGCGGTATGTGTGTAGTGAAGGAGGGACGCTGAGTGTCTGGGATCATCGGTATCCGGTTCGAGTCCGAATCGATCCCAGACAGCCAGTTGCTCACCTTGCCATATCTCCGTCAAGCTGCGGTAACGCTCGAATTGGAACGCTTCTCCCCGATGAATCCGTCCGGCAGACCAGATATCTGCATAGGCCAGGATTGTCTGTTCTTCCAGCTCAAAGGTTACAGCGAGCGAAGAAGAACTTCCCTTGAAGGGAATGACGCATTCAGGGAAGTATTCCAGCGTAGCCCCTTTTCCCAACCGAAAGTGATGATTAACGGATGAAGGAATGGAAGGTGTGGGATGGAGTCTGGTAGCAGATGTGCTGCTCAGCATGACATGGGTGCCTTCCCCTAATTCCCACTCGGAATGATAGTGATCCCCGTTAAGGACTCCTGGAGAGACGTCAGACGTGTACACACATAATTCGGTTCCGCCTCCGGGAGGTCGAAAGGATCGGCTAAACCGGAGCGGTGCGCTGTAATAACGATCGGTCATGACAGTTCGGTCGCCTTGAAAGGCAAAGGTGGCCCGAAGCTCGCTGCGGCGTGTGACGGGCGCACCTGCACTTTCTTTCCCAATTAGCTCTGTTCCCGTGGGGACAGAAGATGAATTAATGCGAGTGAGTGCCATGTTCATGGCTGTGTGAATGCAGATGTGCAGCGGAAGCATCGTCATCCATATATTGATGTTCAAGCCAGTGGACAATCTCGGATACACCTTCACCGCTCATTAGATTAGACATGACATAAGGGCGGCCTTCGCGTACCCGTTCGGTATCATTTTTCATAACTTCCAGGCTTGCTCCAACATAAGGGGCGAGGTCGGTTTTGTTGATTAACAGCAGGTCTGAGCGCGTGATGCCGGGACCGCCTTTGCGAGGGAGTTTCTCTCCTTGAGCAACGTCGATAATGTAGATGAACACATCAGCGAGTTCCGGACTGAATGCAGCGGAGAGATTGTCGCCGCCACTCTCGATGAAGATCAGTTGCAGATCCGGGAAACGTTCAATTAACTCATCAACTGCTTCGAAATTCATGGAGGCATCTTCACGAATAGCCGTGTGAGGGCATCCGCCTGTCTCTACGCCGATAATGCGCTCTGGTGCCAGTGCATTCTGACGCAGCAAGATTTCGGCATCTTCCTTGGTATATATGTCATTGGTGATGACAGCAAGGCTATAACGTGTACGCAGTGCCTTGGACAGCTTCTCCACAAGGGCTGTTTTACCTGAACCTACCGGTCCGCCAATTCCAATTCGCATCGGACGACTCCGATCAAATGCTTTACGTTCCCACTCCGGATGATGCGTATGATTAGCTCCTCCACACATAACAATTCCTCCTAAGTTAGATAAAAGTTGTAGTTAAGACATAAACAACCGCGCGGGTAAGGTCTCGTGCCGCATGGCGTAGATTTCCTGGGCGATTCCGAAGCTGTGCATATCTTCCGGGTCATTTTCCCGAATGAGCGCCCATTCCGCTTCGATATCATCAAGCAGTTTCTGAATCAACATCTGCGCTTCGGTTTGTCCGATGGGCAGCAGGCGAAGTGCGCTGTTCACATAAGCGTTCACTGAGGTATACAGATGCCCGGTAACGGCTTCATCCAATTCAATCTCCAATTGATAGTTGATATAACCGTGAATGGTCGTGATGCCACAATACGCGCCGTGTTCCCGTATAGCCTCATCGATCAGGGAAAAGTCCATCCATGGATAGAGTGAACGGGCCAGCTTGAGCAGTCGTTTTCCCATTTTGTGGCCGCTTTCCCTGAGTTCCCGAGGGGAGCGCTGGGCGTGGACACGTTTGTCATACAGGGCAAGTAGAGCGGCATCTTGCTGTTTTATCGCCTGATAGACGCCTTTGATGGCAAGACCATCTAGTCGTACAAGACTGGAGTGAAGCTGGCTACGAATAAACTGTTCAAGCTGCGCGGTATTTTGCACGGTGCCATCATGCGTGTAAGCTTCCAGACCGAAGGAATGGGAGAAACCACCGATGGGCAGGGCTGAATCCAGCAGCTGAACATAACGGAGTAGCTTCGTGCCACTATTCATCATGAGTGCCCCCTTATCAGCTAATCCGTATTCCTATCAAAACATAAAGTACCGCTGTGCCATAGGCAACTCGTCTGCGGGTTCACAGGTGAGTAGCTCGCCGTCGGCGCGTACCTCGTAGGTTTCGGGATCGACTTCAATAACGGGGGTGACGTCGTTATGAATCATGTCTTTTTTACTGACCGAGCGACAGCCCTTGACGGGTTCAACCCGTTTCTTCAGGCCCAATAACTCTTTGATCCCCGCATCTGCTGCGGCTTGGGAGACAAATGTGATCGATCCGCTGGCAATGGCGCTACCATAGGCTCCAAACATCGGTCTGCCAAATACGGGCTGAGGTGTCGGGATGGACGCATTGGGATCACCCATCTGGGCAAACGTGATCATGCCACCTTTAATGACGATCTCGGGTTTTACACCGAAATAGGCCGGTTTCCATATGATTAGATCTGCCAGCTTTCCAACTTCCACCGAACCGACGAGATGACCGATTCCGTGTGCGATAGCTGGATTGATGGTGTACTTGGCGACATATCGCTTGATCCGATCGTTATCGGAGGGGGAATCCGGGTTGAGTTCAAGTTTGCCGCGTTGTTTTTTCATTTTGTCGGCTGTCTGCCAGGTGCGGATAATGACTTCGCCCACTCGGCCCATGGCTTGAGAATCGGAACTGATGATGCTGAACACGCCAAGATCATGCAAAATGTCTTCGGCTGCGATGGTTTCGGGACGAATCCGTGAATCGGCAAAAGCTACATCTTCCGGGATGGAAGGGTCCAGGTGATGACACACCATCAACATATCGAGATGCTCTTCTACAGTGTTGCGTGTGTACGGTCGTGTTGGGTTGGTTGATGAGGGGATAACGTAGGACTCCCCAGCGGCCCGGATAATATCCGGTGCATGTCCGCCACCAGCGCCTTCCGTATGGTACGTGTGGATCGTCCGGCCGTTGATCGCAGCCAGGGTGTTTTCGAGAAATCCGGTTTCGTTCAATGTATCGGTATGGATAGCCACTTGAACATCATGTTCTCCGGCGGCAGTCAGACAAGCGTCGATAGCGCTCGGGGTAGTGCCCCAATCTTCATGCAGCTTCAGGCCGATGACACCAGCTTCAATCTGTTCAATTAAAGGTGCGGTACTGGAACTGTTGCCTTTGCCAAGGTAACCGATGTTCATGGGAAAAGCTTCTGCGGACTCCAGCATCCGGTGGATGTGCCAGGCTCCTGGTGTGCAGGTGGTGGCTTTGGTTCCTGTTGCCGGTCCTGTTCCGCCGCCGATCATGGTCGTGACCCCGGAGGATAACGCAGTCTGAATCTGCTGTGGGCAGATGAAATGAATATGGGTATCAATGCCGCCAGCGGTTACAATCATGCCTTCACCAGCGATGATTTCGGTGGAAGCACCGATGACCAGTGCGGGATGAACACCATCCATTGTATCCGGGTTACCGGATTTGCCAATGGCGCAGATGTGACCATCCCGAATGCCGATATCCGCTTTTACAATGCCCCAATGATCGATAATGATAGCGTTGGTGATAACCGTATCAGGAGTGCCGTCGCTTCGCAGAGCGGTGGTGGACTGGCCCATTCCGTCGCGGATAACCTTACCACCTCCGAACTTGCTCTCATCTCCGTATACGGCATAATCATGTTCAATCTCTGCCCATAGTTCGGTATCCGCAAGTCTTACGGCATCGCCGGTTGTCGGTCCAAACATGGACGCGTATTGTTCACGGCTCATTTGTTTCATGAGGGTTCACCTCCATCTGGTATGGGAGGGGAGAACGTCTTCAGGAATGCCTCCAGTTTCACTGGATCAGGAACTTGATCCGCAGAGCCTTCGGTTAGTCCGTTGAACCCGTGAATTTGGCGTTTGCCGCCAAAGGTCGTGAGTTCGACAGGTTTCTCTTCACCAGGTTCGAAGCGAACTGCGGTGCCTGCCGGAATGTGCAGGCGATGTCCAAAAGCTGACATGCGATCAAAGTCCAGTGCTGCATTCACTTCATAGAAGTGAACGTGAGAGCCGACCTGGACGGGGCGGTCGCCGCGGTTAAGGACAAGGAGTCGTAGGGTTGAACGATCCGGATGACAGATGATGTCGTCATCTGGCTTCAAACGGTATTCACCAGGAATCATGGTTTCTCCTGCCTTTCTCAGCGTATAGGTTCATGTACGGTAACCAGTTTTGTACCGTCAGGAAATGTGGCTTCTACCTGTACTTCAGGAATCATATCGGGAACACCATCCATACAGTCTTCACGTGTCAGGATGGTGCCTCCGTATCTCATTAATTCGGCAACACTCATTCCATCCCGTGCTCGTTCCATCAGTTCGGAGGTCAACAAGGCGATGGCTTCGGGAACATTTAACTTGAGTCCGCGTGCTCTTCGTTCACGGGCGAGGTTAGCGGCCACGGTAATCAGGAGTTTTTCCTTTTCCTGCTCAGTCCAGTGCAAGGCAATCCGACCTTTCGCTTATAGTGTCTGATATGTTCATGAATCAAGTTATATGTTAAATATACTCACACAGGGTGATTTCTTTGTCAATAAGCTTCAAGGCTTATTAGCAGTATGCATGAAACAGGTAGGCATGAAATAAAATTATGTAAGCTATATTGACATGAAGAGAGTAACCCTCCATAATTTGGATCAACGAACATTTCGGACGCAAATGACCTTAATGTTCGTCAATAGACTAAAAAAAGGGAGTGTAGGCTATTGAAGAAGAGGTCGGTCAAGTTATGGAGTATTTTGCTGGGTGCGGTCATCGTGATGACAGGATGTGTGGAGGGCGCTACGCCTCCTGAAGCTTCGGGTTCAGGTGGTACAGGAGAGCCGGCTGCATCCGGTGATACGATTAAAGTTGGCATTCTTCACTCTCTCAGCGGAACGATGGCGATCAGTGAAGTATCTGTTAAAGATGCGGAGATGCTTGCCATTGAAGAGATCAACGCCGCGGGCGGAGTTTTGGGTAAACAGATCGAGCCTGTAATTGAGGATGGCGCTTCGGATTGGCCTACTTTTGCGGAGAAGGCTGGGAAGTTACTGCAACAGGATAAGGTTGCTGCTGTATTTGGTGGATGGACCTCTGCAAGTCGGAAGGCTATGCTCCCAGTGTTTGAACAGAACAAAGGTCTATTGTTTTACCCGGTGCAATATGAGGGATTGGAATCGTCGCCAAATATTTTTTATACAGGAGCAACAACCAATCAACAGATCGTTCCATCTGTAACCTGGTTACTGGAGAACAGGGGCAAGACGTTTTATCTGCTCGGTTCAGATTATGTATTCCCAAAAACGGCCAATCAGGTCATTAAGGCACAACTCACAGCAGAAGGCGGCGAAGTGGTGGGCGAGGAATATACACCGCTAGGCCATACCGATTACAGTACCATCATTAGCAAAATCAAAGCTGCGAAGCCGGATATTGTATACAATACACTGAACGGAGATAGCAATGTGGCCTTCTTCAAACAATTGAAGGATGCCGGAATCTCCTCGGATCAGATGACGACCCTCTCGGTAAGTGTGGCGGAGGAAGAAATCCGTGGTATTGGCGCAGACGTATTGAAGGGACATCTGGCTTCGTGGAATTATTATCAGACAACGGATACACCTGAGAATGCAACATTTGTTGCCAAGTATAAAGAAAAATACGGTGCTGATCGAGTGACAGCTGATCCGATTGAAGCGGGATATGTGGCGGTTTATCTCTGGAAGGCGGCGGTGGAAAAAGCAGGATCAACCGACGTGGAGAAGGTGAAGGCAGTTGCCAAGGGTCTGGAGTTTGATGCTCCGGAAGGTAAGGTAACCGTGGATGGAGAGAATCAGCATATCTACAAAACCGTACGGATCGGTGAGGTGCAGGAAGATGGGCAGTTCAAGGAATTGTGGAATTCTGGTGAGCCTGTCAAGCCGGACCCTTATCTGAAAACGTATGAATGGGGAGCTTCCCTCAGCGCTAAATAACATAGAAACCTCGCAATAAAACAGGCAACTTGCTTCAAAGTAGCCAAAACATAAACGAGGGTGTGATAACACATCCTCTCACCGCATTGCGGTAAAGCGTTACTGTGAAATGTTCCTGCCGCTAATTGAAGTCATGTGAAATATCGAGAGTCACGGTATGGAGGAGGGGATAGCGATGGATATGTTTATCCTGCAGATGTTCAATGGTCTGAGTATCAGTTCGATTTTGTTGTTGATTGCACTCGGTCTGGCGGTAACATTTGGGCTGATGAATGTTATCAATATGGCTCACGGTGAACTGATCATGATTGGTGCATATGCAACGTATGTAACACAAAATCTGTTCATGTCCTATGCTCCAGCTGCGTGGTTTGGTGCTTACTTTGTTGTGGCTCTGCCAATTGCGTTCATTGTAGCGGCTCTGATTGGCTGGTTGCTTGAAGTGGTTCTGATCAGGCATCTGTATGGCAGGCCGCTGGACAGTCTGCTTGCGACATGGGGTGTAGGCATGATGCTGCAACAACTGGCCCGTACCATATTCGGAGCACCAAATGTGGGAGTATCCAGTCCAGCTTGGCTCAATGGGGGATTGGCGATCTCGGATGGAATTGTATTTCCGTATAAACGAATTTTCATTATCGCACTGGTTGCGGTTGTGCTGCTGTGTATGTATCTCTATATCTATCGAACATCTTCCGGAAGACGAATGAGGGCTGTAATGCAAAATCGGAGCATGGCGGGGTGTCTTGGGATTTCTACCCGGCGGGTGGATGGCATGACCTTTGCTATTGGTTCGGGCATTGCCGGAATTGCAGGTTGTGCATTAACGCTCATTGGTCCGATAGGTCCTTCACTTGGTACGTATTATATTGTGGATGCGTTCATGGTCGTTGTCCTGGGTGGCGTAGGGAAATTGGTCGGAACCGTGTGTGGTGCATTGGGAATTGGTATGTTCAACACGCTGTTCGAAACCTATACCTCGGCCTCCATTGGCAAGGTGCTTGTGTTTGTATGTATCGTTGCTTTCCTGCAATGGAAACCACGCGGATTGGTCGCGATGCGCACACGGAGTCTCGATTAACGTGAAAAAGGGGGTTAGTTCATGTCCGCTTTACTCAAGACTGGCAGTCTGAAAATGAGGATTATCTGGGCAGTTGTGCTGATTATGATGTGTCTTGCTCCACTGATCTCCACGGAGTTTCGTTTGAGTCTGTTAGCCAAGTTTTTGGCGCTGGCAATCCTGGCCATTGGTCTTGATCTGATCTGGGGATATGGAGGTGTGTTGAGTCTTGGGCATGGGGTGTTCTTTGGACTGGGTGGATACGCGATGGCGATGTATCTGAAGCTTCAGGCCAGTGGAGCAACACTTCCTGACTTCATGGGATGGAGTGGTCTCAGTGGTCTGCCATGGTTCTGGGAGCCGTTTCGCTCCTTCCCGGTGGCGCTGTTATTGGGGATAGCCCTTCCGGCATTGCTCGCCTTTGCCCTGGGGTGGTTTACGTTCCGTAACCGGATCACCGGTGTTTATTTTACCATCCTGACTCAAGCCTTGGTTCTCATTACGGTAACACTCTTTGTTGGTAAACAGGAATGGACGGGCGGAACAAATGGCATCACCGGATATAATTCGATCTTTGGTTTTACACTTCATTCCGCTGGAACGACGATTGCTCTCTACTATATAACGCTTGCAGTTCTGGTGATCGCTTATATGCTCTGTCGTCGAATGGTGAACAGTCGATTCGGTCAAGTGCTCGAAGCTGCGCGGGATGGGGAGAATCGGGTGCGATTCCTCGGATATGATCCGGCAGGATATAAAACGCTGGCTTTTGCTTTTTCCGGTGCGCTTGCAGGCATCGCGGGCATGTTGTTTGTTCTTCAGGTGGGTATTATCTCGCCATCGATGATGGGGATTGTGCCTTCCATTGAGATGGTCCTGTGGGTTGCATTGGGTGGTCGCGGTACGCTTATTGGGGCGGTCATCGGAGCGGTGGTGCTGAATGCAGCCAAAACAGGCATAAGTGAGGCTTACCCCGAAGGGTGGCTGTTCGTCATTGGTGGGCTCTTTGTAACAGTCGTTTTGTTCATGCCAAACGGTATTGTAGGTGTATATCGTCATATCGTTCGCTTGTTGAAGCGGAGAGGAGAGAGTGCGCATGTCCAAGTCACTCGGGAAAAACCTAAAGTCTACTGAGGAATCAGCGGTGTTGGTAGCCGAGGATATTACGGTAGCCTTTGGTGGGTTCGTTGCTGTCAAAGGCATGAATCTGAAGCTGCATGAACATGACCTGCATTTTCTGATCGGACCCAATGGTGCTGGAAAAACAACGATGCTGGATGTGATATGCGGCAAAACAAAACCCATGTCCGGCTCGGTGAAGATGGCGGATGGCACGGAATTAACACGACTGAAGGAGCACCAGATTGTTCGCAAAGGTGTGGGACGCAAATTCCAGGCCCCATCGATCTTTGCGGGTCTGACGGTGCAGGAGAATCTGACACTGGCGGCGGAGACTCGCCGTTCCCCTTTGCAAGCCATCGGTATTCGTCGATATGGGAAAATGAGTGCTGCCATGGAGCATGTTACCCTCCAGATTGGTCTGCAAGACCGCGTTGATGCTCGTGCAGGAGCGTTATCACATGGGGAGAAGCAGTGGCTGGAGATCGGCATGCTGCTTCTACAGGAGCCGCGGGTGTTGTTGCTGGACGAACCAGCCGCAGGCATGACGGATGAAGAAACACACAAGACTGGGCGACTTCTGCAAGAAATTGCGCGTGAGCGCTCGGTTGTGGTGGTGGAGCATGATATGGAGTTTGTGCGAGAGTTCGCAGCCAAGGTAACGGTGATGCATGAAGGGAAACTGCTGAAGGAAGGTACGATGGCGGAGGTACAGGCAGACCCGAAAGTGGCCGAAGTGTATCTGGGCAAAAGGAGGGATGACCATGCTGTCGCTGCAACGAATTGAATCCGGCTATGGGGAAAGCAATGTGCTTCGTGGTGTGAACCTGGATGTACAGCCTGGACAGGTGGTGTGTCTGATGGGCCGTAACGGTGTAGGGAAAACAACGTTGATGAAAACATTAATGGGGCTGCTCAAAACACGCAAGGGCAGTATTCAGTGGCAAAATCAGGAGTTATCCACCTTGGATACAGCCAAGCGGGCAAGGGCAGGGATCGGTTATGTACCGCAGGGGCGGGAGATTTTCCCGCAGCTTACGGTGAAAGAAAACTTATTGCTAGGTCTGGAGACAAGTGCACCGGGAGTAAAAACGTTCCCCGAGGATGTACTGGCGATGTTTCCAGTGCTTGCGACGATGTATGGACGGCAGGGCGGGGATCTGAGTGGTGGACAGCAGCAGCAGTTGGCATTCGCCCGGGCATTGGCTTCGCGTCCGGGGTTGTTGCTACTTGATGAGCCGACAGAAGGCATCCAGCCTTCTATCGTGGAGGACATTCGGCAGGTTATTTTGCAGCTCAAGGCAAAGGGGAACCTCTCGGTTCTGCTGGTAGAGCAGAGTATTGATTTTGTACGAAGTGCCGCAGATTACATCTATATCATGGATAAAGGAACCATAACCCTGCATGGGACACCGCAAGAACTGGATATGTCGCAGTTTGAACATCATCTCTCCGTATAGTTGTAGTTAGTCGGCGAGTGGAGAGAGGTTTCAGGAACGCTTGTCCAGGATATTCGAGTATTTTGGATATAACCGCCGAATGCATTCCGGACAGATGTCATGGGTGAATTCGGCGTGGGTATGCTTCTCCAGATAACTTTCGACGGAGTTCCAGTGTTCCTCTTCGTCCTTGATTTGTTTGCAGACGGCGCAAATAGGCAGCAGTCCGCGCAATGTACGCACTTCAGACAATGCCTTCTTCAATTGGTGTTCTGTCTTTCTCTGTTCGGTAATATCCATGTGTGCAATCAAAGCCAGATCGGTATCCAGAATTGAATTTGCATAAGATAGAGGGGTGAGTTCTACACGAAACCACCTCTTTTCGTTGTATACAGTATACACGCAGATGTCATATGTATGATTTCGATTAAAGGGTATTCCGCGTTCTTTCAAATTCTGTGCGACAAGTGCCATGTTAGCGTTCTTGCTTCGTTTTGCCCAGGCTTCCGTCAGGTGCAGGTAATGTCTATGACTACTGTGTATATCCGGGTTTGGTGAGCATTGACCGAGTCCCTGTTGCCAGGCACGGTTACAACTTTGGATAATCCAATTGTGATCAACGATGATGAGCTGGTGACGTATGGACTGGAACGACAGCCTCTCCAGATCGGATGTAACATGTCTCATGGATGAGACCCTCCTTTGGCAGAAATCTTATCTCAGTTCATCTGGAATATCCAAAATATCAGCGACCAGGTGCCTGAATCGGGTTGCTTTGCGTGTGCCGTGAATGAGATTGGATAAACGATAGGGTGGGATGCCATGCTGTTCGCAAAAAGTCTTCTGGTCCACTTGAAGTTCGGTTAGCCGTCGTTTGATGGCCCATCCGAACGGAGTAACTGGTTTTTTCTTGTTCAAAAGGGTTCACCCCTGGTTAGAATGTAGTATTCAGCCGCCCTTTCTTCATGTAGAATATATAGAAATGCGAGCTGTATGTTTCATTATATACGTAAATTCGTCATCTAACAATTAAAAAAGACGGAAAAAAGTGTATTTTGTGATGATAAATGGCGTAAATACGTAAATAAAACAAATAAAATGACAAAAAACACGTCGGCAAGGAGGTTGCCGCGTGTTTTTTAGTTTGTCTGAATGAAGGGGAGCAGGTATGAGGAGGAAGAGGATTAGGCCCTGTAGGCATGAAGTCCAGCTCCAAGCATATGGAAACTGGGGAAAAACGATTTCATGGACATCGAGGTTGGCTGTGCCAGTCCATCCGCAGCCGAGGCGCTGACGGTCTTCCATTCATTCTCCAGATCTGTGGCCAGGCGGACCATCAGATCCTTGGTTGTATCATTGTTCAGGGGGATGACTTTGGAGGCTTCGGTTATGCAGGCATTCATGGCTGAATGCAGGTAACCAAGGACCGCCTCCTCGACCGGGATATCGAGGTGGTGGTTAATCCAGGCGTGAACAGTGGAGAGGCAGCCAACCGAATCGTATTTGGCAAAGATCTGTTCGAGCTGGCTGAATTCAATCCAGGGGTGCAGAGCGCGTGCGAGTCTGATCAATCGTTTACCCATCGCGGCAGCTTGTTCTCTGAGATCTCCAGGGGTTCGCTGAACATGGACGAGCTTGTCGATCAGAGCTATCCGCCATGTATCCTTGTGATCTGCTGCGGTATAGATGCCTTTAATGGCCATACCTTCAAGACGAACAATGCTGGGATGCAACTGACAACGCATGAATGATTCGAGATCTTCAGCATTACGAATGGTACCCTCCCTGATATGGATATCCATGCCGAAGGAATGGGTGAACCCTCCAACCTGAATAGAGGAATCAAGCAGTTTGACATAATCGAGCAGCTTATTCCCACGGTTCACAATCATTCGCCTCCTGTGTTCGTTAAATGTCACTTAAAGTGACATTTACATTCCTTTTTGTTTGCTTTGTGTTTAAAAATCCGAATTATATGATAGTTATCATCCCATAAATGTCCGCTTTTTGTCAATAGAATCCGTGAAAATTAATGAATTAAATCTGGGATTTAATATTGTGTTATTTTATATAACTTGTTGTGTTATTTATATGGTGAAGTGCAGGGTGGACTATATATAAGGAAGGACTATATATAAATGAATCAATAAGATCAGCTCAAGCCGGAAAAGAGGGGATCAAATCTAATGATATGCAGTTCATGGGTAAAGATGACGAGATTATGCGATTTTTGATGAAATTGCCTAGCTGAAAAAGTAGTATTAAAAAATACTTTACTTTTGGTTCTGGACCCGGTATAATCAATTCTGTTGCCGATTATTTACGACATGCGGTCGTGGTGGAATGGCAGACACGCTATCTTGAGGGGGTAGTGGGCGTATGCCCGTGGAGGTTCGAGTCCTCTCGACCGCATCATATGAACGATTAAAAAGAAGCTTTCCATTAATGGAAGGCTTCTTTTTTTTGTCTTTTTGAACAGTTTGACATCAGAGTTGAGAAAAAAAAGGCCATCCATTACCGGGGCAATGGTGCTCTACCTTCCGGCTACGGGTGGCCAATGTATTATTTTTGCAGCAAGTTCTTGATATCTTCTTCAATCTTGTCCGGTGTTGTTTTGGGAGCATAACGTTTGATTACCTGTCCGTTCTGATCCACAAGGAATTTGGTGAAATTCCATTTAATTGCTTTGGAGCCGAGCAGGCCAGGAGCTTCTGTGCTAAGGTGTTGGAAAAGAGGGTGAGCGCTTGAGCCGTTCACATCAATTTTCTCAAACATGGGGAAACTCACGCCATAATTCATCTGACAGAACTCGGCAATATCGTCGGAAGATCCTTTTTCCTGTGCAAACTGGTTGCTTGGGAAACCAAGCACTTCAAATGGAGCATCTTGAAACTTGTCTTGCAGTTCTTGCAGACCTTTGAATTGAGGGGTAAGGCCGCATGAGCTTGCCGTATTCACAATCAGTAACACTTTGTCACGGTAGTCGGACATTTCAACTTCTTGACCGCGAAGTGTATTCACTTTGTAATCGTAGACTGTCATCTAAATCGCCTCCATTTATTTACTCTTATATCTTCTATTATATTGGTTACAATTAAATATTGCAAAACTAATGTGGTGTTAAAAGAATCAAAACAGGCAAGTTGTGCAGAATACGTGAATGAATTGGGAAGTGATTTACGCCAGAGTGAGAATTAGATAGCCTTGAAGAGATAGATGGAGTATAACTTTGTTGTAAGCGTTATTACGGATGGGAATTGGCAAAAATCTGCCGATTCGGTGATCTGGGCGGACTTTACACCGACATGGCGCGGGTGTATGATTCATAACGTAATTTCAATTTAAACTAAATTGTACCTGAAAAACGAAACAAACGATAATATCGCTCGATCTTATCCTTAAGATATACGAACGATGTTTTAATCGCTGAGTTTCCATTCATTGATGAATGGGAAACGGGGGAACCAACAGAATGCGCTGTCCAGGACAGTGGCATTCATGGGGTGAATTTTCCGGTGACAGCCGGAAATAGGGCGACTCTCGCGCCCGAATCCGTCAGCTAACCTCGTAAGCGTTAAAGGGAGAGGCAACAAGCCGTACGCTGGTTCATGGTGTTTTCGCCATGGATTATTTAAGAAGCGTTCGGGAGGCCTTGGTCCCCCACGCTTCTTTTTTGTTGTCTTTTCACGCCAAGGGAGGAACGAATGATGGATACTGAGATGATCTTAGTGACTGCTCCAAATGAAGCAGGACGCAAATTTATTAAATTGCTGATGTACAAAAAAATGCCGTTTGCCGTTCTAACCAACAGTGCAGGGGAAGAGCGCAGACTCCGTAGAATCGGAGTAGAACATGTCATTCGCATGAACACGGCTGCAGCTCAAAAATGGTTTTTGCCGCAGGGCAGCGTAGGCAACGTGTTTATTTTCGAGAACAGCCTGAATCTGACCTGTCGTTATTTACAGATCTGCCGTTCATGGACATCGAAATCCCTGTGCGTTATTACGGAGCAGAGTCATCCTAAGGGCATCTATCGGGGCATGGGCGCAGACCGGATCGTATATTCGCTCAATGGGGAAGTTGGCTTTCTCCTCAATGGTTAATGCCATCGCTTGTGATTGCTCAGGTGTAAGGTGCCTGTTATAATTGAATGTATCGATAAACGGAAGTTTGAGGAGACTCATGCAGGATGGTGAGTCTTCTTTTTTATGGTTTTAGAGGTTGTTCAAAAAGTCCGCTTTTGATTACGAAGGATGCCTTGTGGCATCATCAGCATCGAATATGAAATTCAGCCGAAATGTCCGTTGCTCACGTAGTTTTCCCTACGCTCCGCTACTCCATTTCTAGCTTCATTCCATCTTCTCGGTACTGAAAACCAGACTTTTTGAACTCGATTAGGATCAGGAATCACCTGTGGCTTACAAGGAGGAATTGGCGTGCCGGATGTAGGTGGATTGAAATGGTTGTTTTTTGATGTTGGAGATACACTGGTGGATGAATGGGAGCCGGTTGATGATATTATCGGACAGTTCGTCCGCGAAGTCTGTGCATTGGGGTATCCGGTGAAGATTGAGGCGGTACGCGAACTGTTCGCGAACTGTTACCAGAGATATGAGCAATGGCCGATGAGAGTGGCGATTCGCACATTCGTTGAAGACGACGGACACCAGAAGCAGATTCAGGACAAGCTGAAATTTCAAAAAGATCTTGAACGTCCTTTTCCATCAGCGGATTACGTCCTTCAGCAGTTGTCACGGCATTATCGCATTGGCATTATTGCCAATCAGAGTCCTGGAACGGAAGAGAGACTGGAGAGCTACGGCTTGCGGAAGTATGTTGATGTTCTGGCATGTTCGGCTGAAGAAGGAGTGTCCAAGCCAGACCCTGAGTTATACGCTGTGGCCTTGAAACAGGCCGGTTGTGAACCGGAGGAAGCCGTCATGATCGGCGATCGGATCGATAACGACATTATACCTGCTCTGAAGCTGGGCATGCGTACGATTCGAATTATGCAGGGTTACGGAAGATTCCAGCCAGAACTATCTGATGACCAACGTGCGGATTGGACTGTTGATTCATTGGATCAACTCCTGCCGTTACTGATACCAAATCAGGATTAGATGATTGTTTACTGGAGTTTGAGTTTTACTATAAAAGAAAACACCTTGCTGTATTGCAACAATAAAGGCTGATCAACTTGGGTATAGCATACCGGAGTTGATCAGCCTTTTTAGTATTTTGTCGATGAGAACGAGATTAGAATAACCGAATCGTCTGAATGATCAGATATACATTCAGCACAACGATAATCGCGGCAATGACCCATGAGATGATTTTGAGCCACAATTTGTTGGCGAATGCACCCATGCTTTTTTTATCACTTGTGAACATCACCAGGGGAATTACAGCAAAGGGCAATTGAAGCGACAGCACGACCTGGCTCAAAATGAGCAGTTCTTCTGTGCCATGTTCTCCTGCAATGGCTGTCACAATTACCGCCGGGATGATGGCGATCAGACGTGTGACCAGTCTGCGCAGCCAAGCCGGAATTCGAATGTTCAGGAAACCTTCCATAACGATCTGCCCAGCAAGTGTACCTGTAAGGGTAGAGTTCTGACCTGATGCTAACAGCGCCACACCGAACAGAATACTTGCAACCGTAGTACCCAATAGAGGTGTCAGCAGATGATAAGCATCTGCGATCTCGGCAACCTGCGTCATACCAGCGCTGTGGAATACAGCAGCAGATACAATCAGGATGGCTGCATTGATGAACAGGGCCAGTGTCAACGCGATTGTAGAATCCATGGTCGAGTACCGAATGGCTTCTTTTTTGCCCTGTGGGGTCTGTTCGATCTGACGGGTCTGGACAATGGAAGAATGCAGGTACAGATTATGCGGCATCACGGTTGCTCCGATAATACCAATGGCAATATAGAGCATAGCCGGGTTTTGCAGAATCTCAACATTGGGTACAAAACCATGGAGAACACCGCCCATATCCGGTTTCGCCAGAAACAGATCAATCCCGAAGCAGAGGGCGATGGTTGCCATCAGCACAATGACGAGAGTTTCCAGAGCGCGGAAGCCTTTGTTTTGCAGTACAAGAATCAGGAGTACATCAACTGCGGTGATGATAACGCCGTATAACATGGGGACGTTAAATAACAGCTTTAACGCGATGGCAGAACCAATGACTTCAGCCAGATCGGTGGCTGCAATGGCAAGCTCACACAGTATCCATAACATCATGACAACAGGCATGCTGAATCGTTCACGACAGGCTTGAGCCAGATCCCGTCCAGTGACGATGCCGAGCTTGCCAGCCAGCGACTGAAGGACAACGGCCATCAGGTTCGATAACAGGATAACGGATAACAAGGTATACCCGAACTGTGAGCCGCCTGCGATATCTGTTGCCCAGTTCCCGGGGTCCATGTAACCTACGGCAACAAGGTATCCTGGGCCTACAAAGGCGAGGAATTTCTTCCACCATGCAGCATTCTGCGGAACTTTCATGGAACTATGTGCTTCTCCAAGGGAAGGGGGCATGCCCGCAGTAGACAATGATTCTCTTGAAGGAGCGTTGAACGGATTTTTTTTACTCATACGATAATCACCTGACTTTGAATTATTGATTTGGAAATATATGCGGGACAACCCGCTCATGATATATCTAAATTTTTATGTTTATTGTTACATTGTACTCCTTCAATTGTTTTTGTCTAGTGCAACTTTTATGTATCAGCACAAAATTTCGGTTCCAGCTTGTAGATGTCCCTTCGTATATTACCCAACCGTGGGGAAAATACAGCCATGGCATTGAAATGCATGAAAATAATAAAGTTGTAAAAGCTGATAAAGATACAAAATTGCGTTTCAAAATGAGCCAGAAGTTTAAATTGAAAGGAAGGCAATAAAAACTATATGGATAAGGGAGAGATTCTTAATGGAAGCTTTATATACAGCAGTAGCGACAGTTAAAGGTGGACGTACAGGTTCCGTGACTTCTTCGGATGGCGTTCTCAAGCATGATCTGAAAATGCCAAAAGAGCTTGGTGGCTCCGGTGGTGAAGGTACTAACCCTGAGCAGCTTTTTGCCGCTGGATATGGAGCATGTTATGAAAGTGCCCTCGCCAATGTAGCACGCAAAGCAGGTGTGAAATTGGAGGATGTGGTCGTTACAAGTAACGTATCCATTGGTAAAGACCCTGCGGATGATGGTTTCCAGCTGTCTGTTCGTCTGGACGTTAGCATGCCTGGTGTAGATCACAGCCAAGCAGAGGAACTGGCCCGCAAGGCGCATGATTTCTGTCCATATTCCAAAGCAACACGCGGCAACATTGATGTTGTTTTAAACGTTGTCTAAGATTTGACTCCCGGCAAGTAAAGGGAACATATAGAGCAGGGTATCCCAGATACCTGATGTTCGACTACAAGGCCCTGCTGGCAATCGGCAGGGTTTTGTGTTGATTATCATATTAGGACATGATGCAGGAGATTAGATGCCAGATCGCGTACTATTTTACATAATTGCACTCCCACTTCATGCTACACATTCCATAAAGGGGGAACAAAGATGAGTATTGAAGAGATGATTGAGCGGCGATTTGTGTGTACGAAATGCAGAGGCACGGATTGTAACATTAAGGAAGTTTCCATGTCAGGAGCAGGCCTGAGCAAGATGTTCGATATACAGCATAATCACTACTTGTTCGTGGCTTGTGCTTCCTGCGGGTATGTTGAAGTATTTGATCCGGATGTCTTGAAAGGGAAAAAACAGGGGCAGGTAGGGACTATTCTGGATATTCTGTTTGGCGGGTAGACATGCGCGAGTTGACATTGATCTGAATTTTCTTTAATATAACTTAGTACTGAGTAGTGTCATTGCATGAACCAAATTTGAATTAAACAGGTGATATCCATGTCTTATAGACCGCGTATTGCAGATTTAGAATTAGCTTATGGTAACAAGGAAGACGGATTGTATGAATTCAAAATGAATTTGGTAGACGGTACCAAATGCCGTGTATTCTACACCCGTTCCCCGGAATGGAAGATGACCAATATCAGCCGTCTGCAGAAAACGCCTTGTCCAGTATGTCGCAAAGATTTTATTTGCAAATGTATGGACCAGTGGGCAAGTGACCTGCATCAACAGATGATCGATGACCAATGGATGGAAAAGGCAGTTACGGAGTAATTGTCGGACAGATACGAGCGTGGGCACAATGCCTGCGCTCTTTTTCTTTATATTTCTCATTAATGTGTGTTCAAAAAGAACGGTTTTCAGTCTTTTTGAACAACATCCAGAAATAAATTTAGAATTAGTGAACAAGAAGGTCCAGATTGGGTAAGTTACTCTAACCGCAACAATAGGAGGCAGCCAATATGACAGCAAATCAAACAGATGTGCATCAGGGACATCCGATCGTACTGGTGGATGGCGTCTGTCACTTCTGCCAGGGCTTAACCAAATGGATTATCAAGCGTGACCCGGAAGGGAAATATCATTTTGCATCGCTCCAATCGGATGTAGCCAAGGGACTGCTGGCGAAGGGCAATCTGTCGACAGACAGCATGGACACCTTTGTTCTGATTGAAAATGGAAAATACTATACACGTTCAACCGCCGCACTGCGATTGGCCAAAGGTCTGAAGTTTCCTTATCCGTTGTTATATGTGTTCATTATTGTGCCGAGATTTATTCGTAATGCAGTCTATAACTGGGTTGCTCGCAACCGTTATCGCTGGTTTGGCAAGGATGAAGCGTGTATGTTGCCTACACCGGAGATCAAAGATCGATTTTTGTGAGTGTGATTAATAACGGAAATAATTGGGTAATGACTACAGATCATATCTATTTTGGGAGGAAAACAACTTGAAGAAGTGGACTACATTATTTATCGGGGCATTATTAGCAGTGAGCTTGGCAGCATGCGGTAACGATACAGATAATACGGCAACGCCGCCAGCGACTAACAACGAAACATCTAACGAGGGCAATACACCTGCGGAGCAGGAAACAAAGGTTCCTACTCTGGACGAATTGATTACCAAAACCAATGCAGCAACGAAAGAAATGAAAAGCTTCACAACTGAAGCAAACATTGATCAGAATCTGAAACTGGATGCTGGGGAACAGTCCCAGGATCAACAGGTTAAAACATCGCTCAAGATGGATATTATCAAAGATCCAATGATGATCTATCAAGAGATGAAAATGGAAATGTCGGGACAGGAAGCTCAGAACGTGAAGCAGTATATCACTTCGGATAAAATCTACTCTCAAGTTGGGGATCAATGGGTTGCGATTCCTGAAGCTCAAACCAAGGAACTGATTGAGCAGATGAAGGCAAGCATGAATCCGGAAGGTGAATTGGAGCAATTCAAAAAGATTGAAGAAGATACTGAAGTGACCGAAGAAGGCGACAATTATGTGATTAATGCGGACGTATCCGGTGATAATGTGAAGGAACTGGCGAAAGCCGTGATGGAGCAGAACGGATCGGATGCCCAGATGCAAGCCATGCTTGATCAGATGAATATCACCAGCATGAAGATGAAATACATGATCAACAAAGAAACCTATCTGCCTGCAAGTACGGACGTAACCATGGTCATGGAGATGGAACAGAATGGACAGAAAATGACGATGGACATGAAGATGAACAGTACATTTTCTAACCAGGATCAAGTGGAAGAGATTAAGATTCCACAAGAAGCATTGGATAGCGCTAAATAAAACAGGCACCTCTGAGATAGATCTGTGTGAGCCGAGAGGTTTACCGGATTAGAATCAGGGGTGTTTTTCTGTTTAGCGGAGATTATGGTCAGGGTTCAAGGTGTTATAGTATAGTCATATTGAAGTAGAGAGGGGAGATAAAAGATGATTGAATATGCACACATCCACCATGTTAGTCTGGCTGTACGTGATCTGGAAATCGCGAAGAAATTCTATTCGGGGTTATTAGGCATGCAGGAGATTGAACGTCCGCCTTTCCGCTCCACAGGTACATGGTATGCCATCGGTAGCCAGCAGCTTCATCTGTTACAGCACCCGGAGGGTCACACGTTACGTGAGGCTGGGATTGATACTACAGACGGTCACTTTGCGATCTGGGTCACCAGTTATTCAGGGACTATAGCCTGGCTGGAGCAGCAGGGAATTGAGTATGAAGCGAGACCTGACAGTGTGGCTGGATTCGCGCAGATCTTTGTGCTTGATCCGGACCGTAACATTATTGAGTTCGATTCACCGTACAACTCTTAAGGGAAAAAGGGTTAGAATAAATCCCTTGCTCCCCCAGAAATTGTATGCTATATTATCCATACATTCATAGCACGTGACGGAAGCACCGTCCATATACTGCATACTTATGCGGTTATTGGACGGTGCTTTTTTGTGCTTTTTGACAGGGAGGGAAGGAGAAATTGATTGTACTGAAGGTTGTTCTGGTTTCAAAGGATAGAGATTACATTAGCGCCTGGCTTGATTATGTACAGGGGAATTCGGCTGGTCTACATGTGCGTTTCACGGCATTCTCCCAAGAAGATTCGTTCAGGGATCACATGAAAGAGCAAGAAGGTAGAGAATTACCGGATCTGGTTATTGCGGAACCGGAGTTTCTGAATGACTGGCTGAATAACGGGGGAGAAGTATCAGGTGTACCTTGGCTAATGCTTAGTGAAGGGATGGAGGAGGTGGATGAGGCCAAGCGGCTGATGAAATACCAACCCTTGCCTGCTTTGCTGGATGCTGTGATGCATGCTTGCCGGCAGCCACGCCGTAAGAAGGTTCACCATCCGGGGCAAGAGACTCTCTCCATCGGTGTAGTATCCGCTTCAGGTGGAAGTGGCAAAACGGCAGTGGCCCTGCATATGGCGAAGCAATTGGGACTTGCAGGATATGCTGTTCTCTATCTGAATCTGGAGACGCTGGACAGTACGCTCCCGTTTCTGGAAAAGGGACTCACTAGAAGTGGGCAGCGTCACCCGGATGCGGAGACGGGATTGTCCCGTCTGTTATACGATCTGAAGGTGGGCAGAAAGGAATCCGGTAAGCAGTTACAGGTGCAATCGAAGGGCGTAGATGGATATGTGGTCCGGCATGAAGCACTGAAATCCGATGTGTTCTGGCCATTATCAAATCGGAAAGAACTGTTGCAAATGACTCGTGAGGATACGTCGAATCTGCTTCGTTATTTAACGGATTGTGGACAGTATGACGTGCTGATTCTGGATGGGGATTCCGGTTGGGATGGGCGCAGTGAAGGGGTGCTGGATGCAGCAGATGCATTTGTCTGGCTGGTTGAGGATGATATATCTGCCATGCATCGATGGGGACAATGGTTACAGCATGCTGAGCGTACGAAGCCAGACCTGTACGAAAGTATGCTGGATCGTTCACGATTTGTGGTTAACAAATATCGGGACAATGTCGTCAATGCACTCCCACACCCTGATCTGCATCTGGATGCAGTGTTGCCTTACATCCCTTCTTGGAAACAACTCAGTCAGGAAGAAGTCATGCTTAGTTCTCCGATCTTCCAACGTGAAGTGAAGAGATTATGTGCCATGCTGGTACAGGGTGGCGAAGAAGAATTGAAGCAGACGGGACGAATTCAGAAGCAGGATCGGTGGGCACTATGATGGAGTCATCGAATCGAATACTGGATCGTGAAGAACAGTTTCAGATGATGCGCAGGGAAGTCAGGGCTGGCCTCGATTTAACCTCTTCAGCAGGAGATGATGAACTGTGGCAGGGGATAGAACGCAAAGTTCTCACTGACCCGAAGCTGGATGATCTGACCTCAGGAGAGCGTCATACGCTGGTGCAGCGATTGTTTGATTCTTTTCGTGGATTGGATATTTTGCAGCCACTTGTGGATCATCCCGATATTACCGAGATTATGATCAATAGTCACAAGGAGATTTTTGTGGAGCAGGAAGGTGAAGTCAGCCAGATCACCCTTGAATTTGAGTCCAGGGAACGGCTCGAGGATATCATCCAGATGATTGTATCCGGGGTAAACCGGATTGTGAATGAGTCTTCTCCAATCGTAGATGCCCGTTTAAAGGATGGTTCACGGGTTAATATCGTGTTACCTCCTATTGCCTTGAAAGGACCCACGATGACGATTCGTAAATTCCCCAGTGAACCGATGAAGATGTCCGATCTGATTGAAAAGGGAGCCCTGCATGAAGAAGCGGCAGAATTATTGCAGCAGTTGGTAAGGAGCAAATATAACATCTTCATTGGAGGAGGGACCGGGTCGGGAAAAACGACCTTTCTGAACGCATTATCCCAGTTCATCCCTGCCGATGAGCGGATTATTACCATTGAGGATTCAGCTGAGTTACAGATTGTTACGGTACCCAATCTGGTATCACTGGAAACGCGGAATGCAAACACCGAAGGCAAGGGACAGATATCTATTCGGGATCTGATCAAATCTTCTTTACGGATGCGTCCAAACCGGATTGTGATTGGGGAAGTCAGGGGCGCAGAAGCGCTGGATATGTTACAGGCCATGAACACTGGCCACGATGGATCATTGTCTACAGGGCACGCAAACACGATTTCCGACATGATCAGCAGACTCGAAACGATGGTGCTCAGTGGTGCGGATCTTCCCATTGCGGTTGTAAGGCAGCAGATTAGTTCGGCGATCGATATATTTGTACATTTATCCCGGCTAAGGGACCGCTCCCGGCGGGTGACAGAGATTAGTGAAGTGATTGGCATGCAGGACGGTGAGGTTATGCTGAATCCACTGTTTCGTTTCCAGGAACAAGAAGAGCGCGAAGGCAAAATTATTGGCGGGTTAGTGCAGGTTGGAAAGTTGAATCAGGTGGATAAAATTCAGATGGCTGGGCTCGGAGAATGGCTGGATGGATACATAGAACAATACAGTGTTGAAATAGATTCATCAGATAACAACGTGAATTAAAGTCATTGGAAGGTGATTACTGTTGGGTGAAGCCAGACAGATGTTGACGGATTACACCGTATATACGCTTTCCCGGAGACAACGAATGGTCTGTATGCTGATTAGTGGTCTGCTGTTTTTTGGCATCGGAATTCTGTTCTACCATCACTGGTTGGCTGGAGCGATCCTGGCTGCGGGTTGCATATGGGTGCCAAAACATTGGACTAAAGTGCTGTTGGAACGAAAAAGAATGACACTCAGTTTACATTTTAAGCAAGCGTTATATGCACTATCTTCGGCACTTGCCGCAGGAAAATCGGTGGAAAATGGATTCAAGGAATCCGTAGAGGATCTGCGGATGTTGAACCCGGAAGTGGATACCGATCTGATTCGTGAGTTCACGATCTTGCGGACACGGATGGAGTATGGACAACCAATCGAAGAGGCACTTCAGGATTTTTCGGATCGGGCTCAGATTGAGGATATTACGAACTTTGCAGATGTGTTCATTACGTGCAAACGAACTGGCGGGGACCTGGTTGAGGTTGTGCGTCGTACCTCTGCGGTGATTGGTGAAAAGCTGGACATTCAGCAGGATATTATGGTCGCGGTATCGCAGAAAAAGTTCGAATCAAAGGTGATGTTTGCAGCTCCGTTTATTTTTCTGATATTTCTGAATCTGACCGCCAAGGACTTTATGGAGCCGTTATATAGCGGGATGGGATACCTCATCTCTAGTGGTGCCTTGGCAGTACTCGCCGGCTGTTATCTGTGGATTAATCGCATTATGGATATCAAAGTATAAGGAGCTGAAACGATGCTGCTTCCCGTTATAGTCGCAGGGATGCTCGGAGCGGGATGGCTGGTGCTGGATCGAACCCGGGGGCAGACCTACCGGCATCTGCGCAAGCTGGATATGGAAGGATTACGATTGAAGAAATTGCATGGCCCCTTCCTGTTTATATTGGACAAGTTCGAGATTGGACGCAGATTGCCAGTGCTCATGTTTCGAATGCAACATGCCATTCAGAAAATGTATGGCATACAGCACAGTGGAGAGAAAACGATGCTGTATTGCGCTGAAATGTTGACCTACACATGGCTCATGCTGCTGGTGGGCTGCCTGTTATCACTCGTTGGAGATATGGGCATCGGAGGTATGGTAGGTGGGCTCGCGCTCGGTGCAGCGTTGCCTTTTGCGCTCTACAAAGATCTCAATACGAAGGTGCAGCGAAGAGACCAGGATATTCTTATGGAACTGCCTGAGTTGCTGAACCGAATTGTACTGCTGGTTGGCGCAGGGGAGACTGTGCAACGTGCCATCGTTCACTGTGTGACAAGCCAGGGTGAACGGAATCATCCGTTGTACAACGAACTTAGAAAGACCGTGGGAGATTGGAATAATGGTTATTCGTTTCAACAATCATTTGAACAGTTCAGCCGCCGCTGCGGTGTACAGGAAGTGACGATTTTTACAACAACGGTGCTACTGAATTTCCGGCGTGGGGGAGGTGACTTTGTATTGGCGCTGCGGGATCTGTCACATGTGTTGTGGGAGAAACGCAAGGCTGTCAGTCGGGCGAAGGGAGAACAGGCTTCTTCCAAACTGGTGTTTCCGATGGTACTGATCTTTTTTACGATTGTGGTCATGATCGGGGCACCTGCTTTTATGATGATGAATATGTAGGAGGAATTGGGATGATGGAAGTATTGAAGAACAAGGTAAATGTATTTTGGGAGGAAGAGGACGGACTCGGCACGTTGGAGCTGATTCTGATTATCGGGGTTATTATCATTATTGCTTTAATTTTTAAAGACCAAATTAAAAAATTGGTAGAAAGACTGTTAACTAATGTGAGTAATAAAAGTAATGAATTCTTCGAATAACAAGTTCAAAAAGGAAGAAGGGAGCTTCACCGTTGAAGCCTCCCTGATCTTCCCTGTTGTGCTGTTTATTCTTGTGTTATTGCTCTTCTTTACCATGTACATGTATCAAAAGACATTCCTGAATCAACATGCTTATGCAGCTTCCGAACGTGCAGCCTATAGCTGGGACAACAGCCACAAACAGGCGATGACAGGTGAATATGGTGTTGGAGAACATGACAATCTGTACTGGAGACTGACGGACGATCGTATGCTTGGAGCACTGTTTGGCTGGGCGGGAGCGGATAATCAGGTCAGCGTTTCTATACCTGCTGGTGAAGGCGGCAATCTCTCGGAACAGAAATTAGCACAAGCGGTGCAACAAATGCCCTCAGCCATGAAAGGAACGATTGAGTATCAGAATTCTCTGATTCAGCGGAAAGTAACAACCAAGCTGGAACAAGTAATTTCTTTGCCTCTTCCTTCTTTTTTGTTCGATTCAGGTAACCGTGTACTGACGCGGGGATCATCCGCAGTTGTTGAACCGGTTGAATTCATTCGAACGGTCGATCTGGTCCGTTATTACGCAGCGAAGTTTAAAGGCAAAGGCGGTGCGGCGACCAGTACAGCGGCAGAAGCCGGACAGGTTGTGCAGCATTTTGGCAAAAGTAAAAAGTGAGAAAAGGAGGAGGGCGGAGCTGTTTAGAAAAAAAGACGGTGAGTTGGGAGCCGTAACCCTTTTTTTAATATTAATATTGGCTGGAGTTTATATGTTTGTCGCTATATTTATTGATTACGCTCGTATAGCTGCATTCAAGGTGCAGACTGAACGCATGACACATGCTGCGATGAGATCCGTCATGTCAGCCTATGACACATCACTACGAGAGTATGGTTTATTCGGGTATGGCGACAGCAGTGGGGATGCAATTATGGCTAAAGTACTGAATGATAGCGTGAAGCCTTCAGCTGTAAAAGATGGATTTCCCATTCTGGATATCCAGTGGGATACAACTACGCTGAGCATGGAGCGTGAACTGGGCAGATACGATATATTTAATCGCCAGATTCAGGAGGATATGAAGTATAGGGCTCCGGTTGATTTTACCCTTGAAGTGATCAATCGGTTCAAACCAATGTCAGATGAGATGAAGGAAGCCGCGCACACGGTAGATTTGCTAAAAAAATTACAGAAGTTATATGACAAACGTGAAGAACTACTGGACGAAGCCATTGCCAATCAGACAGAATCCGCAGAGAAGCTGAAGAATCTTCCAAAGTTGATCATGGACCCGCCTTCACAAGCGATCTATGAAGAAATGTTGGAAGAAACACCGGAGACAGCTGCCGAGACAGCAGCACGTTATGCAGATTATCTGAACAAGAAACAGTCAGATGAGGGACTGCCGTTGAGAGAGCAACAATACATATTGGAACTGGCTCGTTATCGGACTGGTGTTGGTAATGTGGTGACAGGCATCAGCATGATCATACAGCCCGCGTTACAGGCCCATCAAACAAAGCTGGAGGAAGCACAGTCCAAGATCGAAGAAGCACGCAAGATTAATGAGGAAATGAAACGTGTGATCGCGGAGGGGGAGAACCGTTCGCAGAATGCCAGCTACGACAACGTGGGCAACTCGAATCTGCCTGGGACGAGTCCTGCAACTACTGGATCAGGCAGTGAAGCTAAGAGCACACGCTCCCTCGCCTCGGAGCTAGTGAGGGCGGATAGCCTATTTGATCAGTTGAAAGCACGGGTTGTTTCCCAGAATTCGGACTTCTCTAACGTCAGAAGAGACAACATGGAATTGAATAGTCAGCTTCGCAGCGTTACGGGAATGAGTGGGGTTCCGATTAAACCTGCGGTCAGACAGGCAAGTCAGATCACGGAACGATATATGGACACCTATGTACGTAGCGGTCCTGCCAATCTCATCCTCCAAAGTAAGCAGCAGCTGGAGAGTGGTCGTGGGTCGGATGCCCAACGCAAAGCGAATGACAAAGAATCCAAAGGGAAATTGAAGGAAGTCAAACGAATCTTGTCGCAGATTCAGAATGGAAGCTCGGGTTCCATGGATGCTTTCAAACAGTTGGAGGAATATTACATTGCTAATATTGCTTTTAACGAGGCTAGTCATGAGGAAGCCAAAAAGGCAGAGATTGCTGGAGATCCCTATGACTCTGGTGGCGATGCCATGAAGGGGATGGACAGTTTGTTTGGCGGGATGTCCAGTCTGCTGGACAGTCTTGGCGACGAATTGTTTCAGAATGAATATGCTTTAGCCTATTTTAACTCCATGGATTTTGGTCAGTTATTTACCTGGACTGAAGGTAGTGGAGATGCTGGTGATGTTTTCAAACTGGAGAATCAGGAACTGGAGTATATCGTTTATGGGTTTCATAATCCTTCGGGTAACATCGCTGCGGCATATGCGGAGATATTTGGGATGCGGCTGGCTATTCGAACCGCAGAAGGGTTAATTGAGCACAGCAAGCTGGGGAACCCACTTCTGGTATTATCGGCAGCAATCTTATACGGGATTACAAACGCCATCGCGGATATGGTGAAACTAGCAAAAGAGGGCAGTGTGGAATTGTCCAAGTATATCAAAGTCAAACTGACGTACAGGGACCATCTCCGATTGTTCCTATTGATGCATAGTAACAATGAACGCAAAATGTCCAGAATGCTGGCGCTAATTCGATTGAATACGGGTGTGAATCCAGATGAGAAACAGACGTATGCTTCGGGTAACATGCGCAGCAGTATCAAGCTGTGGTTTTTACCAGGGGTGGTTAGAAGCATAGGTGCAGTTATGGGTAGTGCGGACCAAGTTGAAGATGGACGATTTTTCATTGAACGGAAGGCGGATTATTCCTATTGAATAATTAGGATCGTTTCGGTGGAGGGATTATGGATAAGCAGCAACATTATGAAAAAGAAAGCGCACAAATGCAGATTCGTTTAACAAGAATAATCAGATTGCAGCGTTTGAAGTCTCTGAATAAGCACATATATTCTTCGAAAAAGGAACAAGGTAGCATGGTTCTGGAAGCCTCACTAGTGTTACCTGTCTTCTTGTTCTTTATCATGTTTCTCATCTTCATAGTGCAAATGACTCTAATCTCCACAGCGTTACAGAGTACGGCGGGTGAAGCGGTGAAGCAATTGTCAACGAAAATATATCCCGTTTCCCTTGCATTCACACCTTCTGATTCTGCCGGCGGAGAAGGTTCAGGAGGGGGCTGGAAGATACCAGAGTTATCACTGACGGAATGGGCAGAAGGTTATGCTTCTTCTCTACCCGAGCCTTTAAGTGATTGGGTACGTTCAGCGGCGGCCAGTGGTGAACAGCCACTACAGGAGATCAAAACATCCGTCTTGGAAACCGTACTTGATCCCACGGTAAAACCGCTGCTTCAACCTTTTATCGAGCCAACGTTGCTTAATATGGAACGTGTTCATGTGAATGGTATTTCGATACCAGATCTCAAAAACAAAACAAATCCGTATTTCCGACTTGAACTGAGTTATGAATTGCCGCTAAAAGTCCCTTTTCTCAGTAAACCGCTACGGATTCAGGCTGCTGCGGCAGAACGGGTATGGATTGGAGATACCGGAGAAGGATCAGATGGCAGTGCAGGAGACGGGGATACTGCGGGTTCAGCAACGGTTCTGTCGAAGCCTGACCCGGCTTACATAGGCAATAATGCAATGATCAAGGTGAAGGTAGAACCAGGAGAGACAGCCAACTTAACGATATTTTACAAGTCGGGTGAAAGTTCTGCGAAGCACATCGGCTGGGCCACCGCAGATGAGAATGGAATTATTGAATGGAACTGGTTTGTTGGTACTCGGACAACAGAAGGAACATGGAGTTTTGTTGTCGAGACAGGGGACGGTGCCAAGACGGAGACTACGTTTACCGTGGCCTCCAGAAAATAAGGAAGGGGATGATGGAGGTGGAGTGGTTTTACATTGTCTGTGGCATATACGTCATTGCAGCTTTTATTACAGATATTCGTTCCATGAAAATTCCAAATCGATTGACTTTACCCGTGACTGTTACAGGCGTATTGGCCCATATCATATGGGGAGGTTGGGAAGGTTTCTTGTTCTCAGCCGCTGGATTTGCAGCAGGTTTTGGTATTTTGTTTCTAATGTATGCTATTGGCGCCGTAGGAGCAGGAGATGTGAAATTGTTTGGTGGGATTGGTGCATGGACGGGACTTGCTTTTGGCATTCATGTCATTATTTATTCCGTTTTGTACGCGGGCGCAATTGGTCTAGTGATACTTCTATTCCGAAAGGACTCAGCGAAACGGATTCGAGGCATGGCAGGCAATCTTGCGGGGTTCTTCATGCTTGGTTCCCTCAAGCTGGTGAACAAGGAGAAGACATTGAAGTTTCCGTTTATGCTGGCGGTGTTACCTGGATTTATCACGGTGCTTGTCTCGGGACTTTTCCCTTTATAAAAGGGAATCAAGAAAATCTGGGGATAACAGTGATCGGAAGGTTGTTCCGTCATCGAAGTTCCCAGTGTAACTTTCTTTAGTTGACCTAAATAACAATGGAAAGAGAGGATTGGCATGTATGGATTAACGAGAGATTTTATTCGTAACGGCGGAGCATTCATGGTTTTGGAGAAAGAGGACGGGTTACGAATGGAGGAATTGAGCCGGGTACAGATGGGGATGTTGTCCTCCAATCAGATTCCGCGACTTCTGCCTGTTCATATTCGGGAAGTCGATCGAAATGTAACTTTGCAGTACGACATATCAGGGTACAAGATGTTATCTCAGATGTTAAAGTCAAGCAAAATCAAATTGCGTGTTCTGTATGGTTTGTTGTTCCAACTAGCTGATGCCTTCACGGAATGCCGGCAATACATGCTGGAGCCTCGTAAATTATTGATCCAGGAAGAGTACTTGTTCATCAACGGTTCATTCGAACAGGGTGAGCTTGGGATGGTATATGTACCAATCATGGATACGGTTGAAGTTGATCTAACGCCTCAGCAATTCCGTGAGCTGGTGATCAGGCTTATGGCGCATGTACAGGAACTGCAGGGAGAAGGCATTCAGCGTGTTCTGCAGTTATGTGACAATGAACGCTGGGATATCAGACAGTTGCGAGAACTTCTTTTGGAATTATACGCTGACGAGCAAGAGAATGGAGGAGGCGCAGCATTTCTCTCATCCAGAACTTCGGAAACACCCAATGATTCAAGAGGTGATCTTCATTCGTCGATTTCTGAGCGAGATATCAGGCTAGCCACTGGTTCTTCTCGGCCATATCAACCCGGTACTCCCGTTCAAAATGCTGAATCTTCATTAGAGAGTTCAAATGGTATGGATAAGAGAGGAAGTAACCCGTATGATTCGCTAGAGCGTGTTGATATGGAAGTGGAGGAGAAGCCCGGATCTTCCAAAGTAACCTATATCATATTGGGCTGTATGGTGGCCATGGCATTGGTATGGAGATTTATTTACATGGAGCAACCGGGACAGACGCAGATGATCCTGTGCATGGTACTAAGCCTTGGCTTGTTTGGTATAGCAGGATGGACGTGGAAACGTAAGGGAAGCCCTCATAATGATTCAGAAAATAAGCGGTCTTTTTCATTCAATTTAGGTAAGAACAAAGGCAAGCAAATGGAAGATGAAGAGGAACCATTTCAGGAAAGTTGGCGCTGGAATACAGCTGAAAGGCCAGCGGAACGCATAAAACAAACGGTTGCATCCACCTCAGAAGGTAGTAGCGAGCATTCCCGTTATCAAAGTCTGCATGTGACACCTGAACACTCCGAACCATCGCTCGTTCAGCGCCATGTGGAAACGGTAGCTTCAACTTCAGAGCTAATTCGAAATGATGCAGTTGCGGAAGCAACCGTAAATTTGCAGAATCTGGCTAATGGTAAATTTACAGGGGAAGGCCCGGTGATGGCGTCTTATTATCTTGAACGAAGACCTGGCACCGGTGACCAACATGAACGGATGGATGTGCAAGGCGCATCTTTTGTCATCGGAAGATCAGCAGACATGGTTCAGTGGGTGGACACAGCGACCGGCGTGTCCCGTGCTCATGTGGAATTGAGCCGGAACAAATCGGGCTATGTGATTAAGGATCTGGGTTCCGTCAATGGCACCATTCTTCAGGGCAATATTCTTGCTCCGTATAAGGAGTATCCATTGGCGGATGGAGACACCTTTACACTTGCGGAATCAGTCTATACTTATCGGTCGGTTGGATAAGACATAGTTCAATCAGTCAGATAAGCCGCGGTGCTTCAGATCTTCCAGTGCCTGGGTTAAGGTAGGGAAAGTGAATTGGAATCCGTGGTCGAGTGCTTTTTGCGGAATGACTCTCTGCCCCTGAAGCAGAACAACGGATAGTTCACCAACTAAGGTTTTAATTAAAAAGCTGGGTACGGGGAACCAGTGAGGGCGATGATAGACCTTGCCGACCGTACGACCAAATTCATCATTGGTGACAGGGTTCGGTGAGGAAGCATTGACCGGACCTGACACTTGTTTATTTTGAATGCTAAAGTCAATTAGCCTTACGATATCCATAATGTGAATCCAGCTGGTCCATTGCTTGCCACTGCCGATCTTGCCGCCAACACCGAGCATGTAAGGGAGTTTCATCAATGGAAAGGCTCCTTTTTTATGACCAAGCACCAGGCTAACCCTGATTTTGACGAGTCTGACATGCTTGATGGCATCTGCAGCTATTTCCCATTGTTCTGAGACCCGGGACGGGAAGTTCATTGATTTTTGCGGACTGCTCTCGTCAAAGGTTTCGGTAGGAGAGGTTCCATAGATGGCCATGGCAGAAGCCTGAACGACCACTTCCGGCTTTTGTTCCAGGGATTCTACCAATCGGGCTACCCGCGCTACAGTCGTGACTCTGGATTCAACAATCTCCAGCTTCGCTTTGGTTGTCCAACGTTGATTCAGCGTTTCTCCGGCAAGGTTAACGAGAGCGTCCATACCTTCCAGCAAGTGAGGTTGTTCTTCGACTTGTTCCCACGATATATATGTAAGATTTTTACTTGGATTATGCAAGTCAGGCAGTTTTCGTGTAATAACTTTCACATGGTGCCCGGCTTGCAGCCAGTAATCTACAAGTGCTCCTCCTACAAATCCGGTACCTCCACAAATGGCAATTTTCATATCAAACATCCTCTCTGTATTTTCACTGCGCTGATACATACCGTTGGATCGACAAACAGCCCCGTACGGTAAGCAATGCCTGTTGGGAACAACTTACCTGACGGAGCATATCTGTATCTAATTAACCAAATCTATATGTCACTTAACTCATCTTTTATTTTATTTAATCAAATGTTGATAAGGGGAATAATCGATTTTGTTTTTCTCCAAAAATTTTACCAAAAACTTATTATCCCGCTTCGGTGTGGCAATAATGTATCCTTTGATGCAATGATCTCTTGATACTTCCGTGGCGTTGTCTTCAACTGCAATTTTACCGATCTCTGCAGCAATGGAATGTTTGGCAATGTCACGAAATGGCCCAGGTACAGGCTCTACAAGTTGATCCAAAAAAGCCTTGGCTTCATCTGTCCACAAGTGACGGCTGGCTTCAACCCAATAATTCTGCCAATCCAGTTTGGACTTTCCGTCCGCTTTTGGTAGCACTTTCAAAAACTTGCGCATCATGAAGAATCCACCGATACACATGCTGCCAAGCAATAAAAAAGTCCAGAATGCGATCGTATTCATAAACCAATTGCTGGGGGAACTGCTGGTCAGTATCATCGCGTAGGAGTCGAAAATCATTGCGGAGTCACCTCGGTTCATTGATTTTCACGGAAAGACGGATTCCGCCTACCCATGTTCCACATATTAGCTGTCAAAAATAGCCTCTATCCCGAATTATAGCGCATTTCTAGATTTATTTCGATAATCGCGTTAGAATAAGGGATAATTCAGAATAAGGGGGATCAATAATGCTGAAAATCGGCTCCCACGTGTCCTTTTCGGACAAGGGATTATTGAGTGCAACGAAGGAAGCGTCCTCGTACGGTTCCAGTTCGTTTATGATATATACGGGTGCACCACAGAATACACGTCGCAAGCCAATTGAGTCCATGTATATTGAAGAAGGCAAGGTTGCCATGCAAGAGGGTGGAATGGAAGATATCGTTGTCCATGCACCGTACATTGTTAATCTTGGCTCATACAAAGATAATACGTTTAGACTGGCTGTAGATTTCCTTCAGGAAGAGATTCGTCGGACACATGCTATTGGTGTGAAGAACATCGTATTACATCCCGGCGCATTTACAGACAAAGATGCCCACTATGGGATCGGAAGGATCGCAGAAGGATTGAATGAAGTACTGGAGGGTGTGAAAGACACGGATGTGAACATCGCTCTGGAGACCATGGCTGGCAAAGGTACGGAGATGGGTCGCAGTTTCGAAGAGATCGCTCAGATTATCGAGAAAGTAACATATAACGAGCGCCTGACTGTGTGTATGGATACATGTCACATTCATGATGCCGGATATGATATCGTTAATGATTTTGACGGTGTACTGGAACAATTCGATCGTACGGTAGGACTTGACCGCATTGCCGTAATGCATATTAATGATAGTAAGAATGCTGTGGGTGCGCACAAGGACCGTCATACACCGATTGGCTCTGGCTGGATCGGGTTTGAAGCGATTAACCGCATCGTCAACCATGAGAAGCTTCAAGGACGTCCATTTATTCTGGAGACACCTTGGATTGGTAAAGAGGCGAAGACACAGCGTCCAATGTATGAGGTGGAGATTGCCCTGCTTCGTGGGGATGTTGCCGGTCGATTCGGCCAGGATTTCCTGACAGAAGTAGAACAGTTGCAACACTTTTTCAAAGGTAAAGAGATTGAGTCTCGTTCGTATATTCTGGATGTGTGGACGTTGCTCAAAAATGATGCCAAAGCCAAAAAGGCAGATCCGCGCGAACCGCTGGAACGCCTCTATGACATGGTGACTGAAGCTGCACTATTCCCGCATTTGAATGAAGAACAACTGAATCATCGCTTGATTGCATGGCTTGTGGGTTAATCCCGCAGGTCATGGCTTAATTGAAGGAGGAAGAATAACCCGATGGAGATCCACGCTAAACAAGTACGCCCTGATTCTAAAAACCGCGCCGATCGTGCGCGCATGCTTATTTCCTGTCCGGATGGTCCAGGAATTGTAGCTGCCGTCTCTCACTTCCTGCACCAGCATGGTGCAAATATTGTTCAGTCGGACCAGTATACAATGGACCCTGCTGGCGGCATGTTCTTTATGCGAATTGAGTTTGATCTTCCGCAATTGTTGGTCAATTTGCCGAAACTCGAAGCTGATTTTGCAGAAGTAGCAAGCCGTTTCCAGATGGAATGGACGTTATCTGCGGTCAGTCGCAAGAAGAAACTGGCTATCTTTGTATCCAAAGAGGATCACTGTCTGGTTGAATTGTTGTGGCAATGGCAGGCAGGCGACCTGGATGCCGATATTGCGCTTGTGGTCAGCAACCATCTGGACATGAAGGACTATGTAGAATCATTCGGTATTCCATATCATCATATTCCGGTTACAGCAGATACGAAGAAAGAAGCGGAACAGCGCCAACTGGACGTCATCGGCAACGATGTGGATGTGATCATTCTGGCTCGTTACATGCAGATCATCTCTCCCATGTTCATTGAGCACTACCGTAATCGAATCATTAATATCCACCATTCGTTCCTGCCAGCCTTTGTGGGTGGTAAACCGTATGCGCAGGCGTACAACCGTGGTGTCAAAATTATCGGTGCAACAGCGCACTATGTTACGGAAGAACTGGATGGCGGCCCGATTATTGAACAGGATGTGCAGCGTGTAAGCCACGGGGACGATGTAACCGAGCTGAAGCGTATTGGACGTACCATTGAGCGTGTTGTGCTCGCACGTGCCGTGAAATGGCATGTCGAAGACCGTGTTCTTGTTCACGAAAATAAAACCGTTGTATTTTAAGCTCACGCTTTAATACTGTGCAAGGTTGATTCGGAACCACGTAATAGACTAACAATAAAGCGACCCCAATTCGTTTACGAAACGGGAGTCGCTTTTTTTGTTGTGTTGATATACTTTCCGCACAAGCCAAGCAAAATACCAAACAGCAGATGTCCTACAATCCAGTAGAGGATGGCGGACACATCGTACAGGTCTGGCACACGTGATGACAATCGAGAGAGTGGGATATAGAGCAAGGACGAGACTGCACCAAGTAAAATCCCTTTGATCATAGGGCGGCCTGAATGCCTTACCCACCACAGATAGAAGATACCGATGACAACGGACACGATGAGATGCAAAGCAAATTCAAAGAATTCGGGTAAGGTTGGCGGAAGACCAGGCACAAAATCAATATTCAGCAGCAGAGTATATACTTGTTCACCTGTGATGGCCTGAATCATTTTGAGGAAAAATCCCAGGACAACTCCCGAGAGAATTCCCGTTAAAATACCGGATATCCAGGGTAATGAGTGTTTTGCCGATGTTGATGGGTGAGCAGCAGGATCTGGCATGATCGAGACCTCCTATGATTGACGCGTGTACATCTGAAAAAAGTAAACCACAGCCCGAATTTTGTAATCCATATTAAGGAACATTATATGTGAATTGAGGATGAATATCTAAAAAATGCATGGTTTTCAGGTTAAAGGTTATACTTCATGCGATGGATTTGCGAGGCTCCTTAAGTCTGTTTTTGGAATTTAGTACCTTGTACAGTACGATTTTTGCTTGATAGGCCAAGGATTATTCATCACAAACCACCGATTTTTCACGAACTTCTAAAAGAAGGTTATGGAAAAGCTTCACGCCAAGTGATACAATACAAAAGTGAATAAGTCAAAATGAAACACTCAAGCGGATTCACTTATTGTGAAATTCGGTTTGCTTGTATGATGAGAGGGATTCGCTTGCGCACCCGACTTATCTAAAGACATGAGGAGGACAAACCATGACTGACAAGAACGAAGCGATTCAAAAGGACGAGAACACCACAATCGACAACCTGTCGATTACTACCGTACGTACTTTGGCGATTGATGCAATTGAGAAGGCAAATTCCGGACATCCGGGTATGCCTATGGGCTCCGCTCCAATGGGGTACCAACTTTTTGCAAAAACGATGACTCATAACCCGGACCACCCAACTTGGGTTAACCGGGACCGTTTTGTCCTGTCTGCAGGACATGGCTCCATGTTGCTGTACAGCTTGCTGCACCTGAGCGGATATGATCTTCCAATGGAAGAACTGAAACAGTTCCGTCAATGGGGAAGCAAAACTCCGGGTCACCCGGAATTTGGACATACTGCAGGTGTTGATGCAACAACCGGCCCACTGGGTCAAGGTATTGCAATGGCTGTAGGTATGGCGATGGCTGAAGCTCAACTGGGCGCAACATACAATAAAGACAAATTCAACGTAGTTGACCACTACACTTACGCAATCTGTGGTGATGGCGACTTGATGGAAGGCGTATCTCATGAATCAGCTTCCCTGGCTGGACGTTTGCACTTGGGCAAACTGATCATGTTGTTCGACTCCAATGACATCACGTTGGATGGTAAATTGGATCTGTCTTCTTCCGAAAGCATCGCGAAGCGTTTTGAAGCTTATGGCTGGCAAGTGCTGCGCGTTGAAGATGGTAACGATCTGCCTGCAATCGAAAAAGCAATTCAGGAAGGTCAAGCAGATACACTGCGTCCTACACTGATCGAAGTTAAAACGGTTATCGGTTATGGTAGCCCGAACAAACAAGGTAAAGGCGGCCACGGCGGTACTCACGGATCTCCACTGGGTGCAGACGAAGCCAAATTGACGAAAGAGTATTACAAATGGGTTTACGAAGAAAACTTCCACGTACCAGCTGAAGTTCGCGATCACTTTGCACAAGTGAAAGATCGTGGTATCTCTGCTAACAAAGCTTGGGATGAGAAATTTGCCGAGTACAAAAAAGCTTTCCCTGAGCTGGCAGTTCAATTCGAAACAGCGATTAACGGCGACCTTCCAGAAGGTTGGGACCGTGATCTTCCTAAATATGCAGCAACAGACAAAGCTCTTTCCACTCGTGTAGCATCCGGTAACGCTCTGAACGGTCTGGCGCACAACGTGCCACAACTGACAGGTGGATCTGCTGACTTGGAAAGCTCTACAATGACTCACTTGAACAACCTGGAGAACTTCACACCTGAAGATTACTCCGGCCGTAACATCTACTTCGGTATCCGTGAATTCGGTATGGCTGGAGCAATGAACGGTATGGCACTGCACAGCGGTGTGAAAGTATTCGGAGGTACGTTCTTCGTATTTACCGATTACCTGCGTCCGGCTGTTCGTCTGGCTGCCCTGATGGGATTGCCTGTAACGTATGTTCTGACTCACGACAGTATCGCTGTTGGTGAAGATGGTCCTACGCACGAACCAATCGAGCAACTGGCATCCCTGCGTATCATTCCTAACCTGACGGTTATTCGTCCGGCTGATGGTAATGAAACTTCGGCTGCTTGGGCTTATGCGCTTGAGAACAAGAGCAACCCGGTTGCACTCGTACTCACTCGTCAAAACCTGCCGATCCTGGAAGGTACGGTTGAAGGTTCACGTGAGAACGTGAAACGTGGTGCTTATGTTGTCTCTGATGCAAAAGATGGCAAAGCGGTAGCACAAATCATCGCTACAGGTTCTGAAGTGCAATTGGCTGTTAAAGCTCAAGCAGCACTTGCAGAACAAGGCATCCAAGTTCGCGTAATCAGCATGCCAAGTTGGGATCTGTTCGAGAAACAAGACAAAGCTTACAAAGAGTCCGTTCTTCTTCCGGATGTTAAAGCTCGTCTTGCGATTGAAATGGCTTATCCAATGGGCTGGGAAAAATATGTTGGAGATCAAGGTGACATTCTCGGAATCAGCACATTTGGTGCATCCGCGCCTGGCGACCGTGTTATCCAAGAATATGGCTTTACAGTGGACAACGTGGTTAGCCGCGTAAAAGCATTGCTGTAATAGAGGTTGTTCAAAAAGTCTGCTTTTGATTACGAAGGATGCCTCACGGCATCATCAGCGTCGAAAATGGGATTCAGCCGAAATGTCCGTTGCTCACGTAGTTTTCTCTTACGCTCCGCTACTCCATTTCTAGCTTCATCCCATCTTCTCGGTACTGAAAACCTGACTTTTTGAACACACACTTATAGCTTCATAAGCGCTGCTATGGTCGGGAGAGCTTCATGCTGTCCTGATTCATGGCAGTAAGTTATTTCCGCAGAGCATGGGCGGTAACTCGTTATTGCCCTAATCTGTTTTGCCTTTTGTTTTCATTAACTTCAGGGGAGCGGGTACGCATGTCACAATTCGATCAAGTCAGTGTAGTGAAAGAGGCCAACATTTATTATGATGGTCAGGTAACCAGCAGAACGGTTATTTTGGGGGATGGCAGCAAAGTGACTCTAGGCATCATGCTTCCAGGCAGTTATGAGTTCGGTACGGATTCCCGTGAAATTATGGAGATTCTGTCCGGAGATCTGAAAGTATTGCTTCCCGGAGAAGAAGAGTGGCAAGAGATTCAAGGCCAAGCTACGTTCCACGTGCCTGCCGAATCCAAATTTAAACTGGAGATACGCAGCGTTACTGACTACGTCTGCTCGTACCCGGCGGAATAACATAAGAAGGGTAAGCAGAACCGCAACCCGCGGATTCGGTTTACCCTTTTTGCTTCTTGAATTCTAACGACAAAGTTCGAGCTGCAAGCTTGTCAGCCCCGTGGATTTGAAGTATCCTTAAGGCAAGTTGTTTAGAATGGAATACGGATACGGAAAAAATATAACCGAAATCAGGAGGTTTTTGAGATCATGGCAAAAAAAGTGACATTTGACTATAGCACGGCATTGCAATTTGTAAATCAGCATGAAGTGGATTATTTTGCAGAACCGATTCGTCTGGCTCACGAGCAGCTTCACAACGGAACAGGAACAGGCTCCGATTATCTGGGCTGGATTGACCTGCCGACGGCTTATGACAAAGAAGAGTTCGCCCGCATTCAAAAAGCGGCTGCCAAAATCCAAAGCGACTCCGAAGTACTGATCGTTATCGGTATCGGTGGATCATACCTGGGTGCACGTGCAGCGATTGAAATGCTGACTCACTCTTTCTATAACAATCTGCCAAAAGACAAACGCAAAACGCCTGAAATCTATTTTGCAGGAAACAATATCAGCTCCACATATGTAACTCATTTGCTGGATCTGGTTGAAGGCAAAGATTTCTCCGTTAACGTCATCTCCAAATCCGGTACAACAACAGAGCCGGCAATTGCATTCCGTATCTTCCGTGCAGCACTGGAAGAGAAATATGGTAAGGAAGAAGCTCGCAAACGCATCTATGCTACAACAGACAAAGCGCGTGGTGCATTGAAAGAACTGGCAAATGCAGAAGGATACGAATCTTTCATTATCCCGGATGATGTAGGCGGACGTTACTCCGTTCTGACAGCTGTAGGTTTGCTGCCAATCGCAGCAGCTGGTATCAGCATCGAAGAAATGATGCAAGGTGCGGCTGACGCATCCAAAGAATACAGCAACCCGAACGTAGCTGAGAATGAAGCATATCAATATGCTGCAGTTCGTAACGCATTGTATCGCAAAGGTAAAGGAACTGAGATTCTTGTAAACTATGAGCCTTCCCTGCACTTCGTATCCGAGTGGTGGAAACAACTGTTTGGAGAGAGTGAAGGTAAAGACTACAAAGGGATCTATCCTGCATCCGTTGATTTCTCTACAGACTTGCACTCCATGGGTCAATTCATCCAGGAAGGTAGCCGGAATATCTTCGAAACTGTTATTCAGGTTACTGAAGTTGCTGAGCATATCTCAATCAAATCCGATCCGGACGATCTGGATGGTTTGAACTTCCTTGAAGGCAAAACTATGGACTTTGTTAACAAAAAAGCATTCCAGGGAACACTGCTTGCACATACAGATGGTCAAGTGCCAAACCTGATTGTGAACATTCCAGATATGACTCCATATTCTTTCGGATATCTGGTATACTTCTTTGAAAAAGCATGCGGTATCAGTGGCTACCTGCTGGGCGTCAATCCATTTGACCAACCAGGCGTGGAAGCTTACAAGAAGAATATGTTCGCATTGCTGGGCAAACCAGGCTTTGAAGAAGAGAAAGCAGCGCTCGAAGCGAGACTTTCCGAATAATTCATCGGTCTGCTCATATAGTTGAATAAGGTAATGTAAATCTAACCGGGAATCACTGTTTGTGTAAGATGCAGGGTTCCCGGATGTAGATAACCAGGGCAGTTCGTCCGCGTTCGCGCGGTGAACTGCTTTCTTGTAAAATAGACTCAGGAAAAGATCAGAAAGTTGGATTTGGGATGATTGAACGTTATCGCACGGTTCGAGGACCGGGCAATCTGGAAATTGTAATCAAGAAGTCGCGATTTATCGGTCATATTATGCCGGTCACGACAGAGGCAGAAGCTGTTGCTTTCATCGATGAGATCAAGAAAAAACATTGGAATGCAACTCATAACTGCTCTGCATACATGATTGGGGAGCGGGACGAAGTCCAGAAGCAATCCGATGACGGGGAACCCAGCGGAACAGCAGGGAAACCCATTCTTGAAGTGATCAAAAATCAGAAATTAAAAAATGTGGCAATTGTGGTTACGCGATACTTCGGGGGAATTATGCTTGGAGCTGGCGGGTTAATTCGTGCTTATACGGATGGAGCTGTAGCAGCCATTGAAGCCGGAGAAGCCATTACCAACGTGCTGCATCGTGAAGTGTTTGTTGAACTGGATTATACGTGGCTGGGTAAAGTGGAAAATGAGTTAAGAAGCCGGGAAGTCCGTACAGGTGAAACTGGATTCACCGATAAGGTTACGTTGACTTGTCTTCCGCCGGATAGTGAAATCGAGGCTTTTGTAGCCTGGATCACGGATTTGACGCAAGGGCAATCCCGGATCACGGAGGGACAGCGGCTTTATTTTATTGAAGGGGAATAAAATATATGGCTAGAAGAGCAGTCGAACAGGAGTTGTCGAGGGAGCGGATACTGGAGGCGGCGAGGCACCTTTTTATTACCAAAGGATACCGCGCCATTTCGATGCGAAGCATCGGCCAGCATCTGGGCTATAGTCATGGGTCGCTGTATTATCACTTTAAGGAAAAGGCAGAGCTGTTCTATGCCATCGTGGTTGAAGATTTTAATCATCTGGGGCATTTGCTGCTGCAAGCCATGGTCAGGCCGGTTCGTGATGATGTGAGCAAGGTAGAGCATATCATGATGGAGTTTATTCGCTTTGGTCTGGAGAATCCATACCAATACGAAATTATGTTTATGATCAGGGACGAAGAACTGTTGTCTTATTGTCGTGCCGAACAGGGACGTTGCTTCGAATTGTTTGCATCGATTATAAGGCAGTATATGAATGAAGAGAACTGTACGGAAGAGGATATTCAAAGGGTACCGCGTACGCTATTTTTGGCTATGCACGGATTCATTTCTTATTACATTCAGGACCGTTTAACGTTTGTGGAGATTGAATCGTCTGCGCTGTCTCATGTCAAAGTGCTGTGCCGCAATCTGGGTCAGCAGTCTGGCGACCAATAATGGCGCTGTTGTTGCACCCCTACACTTCAGGGCGGTGATTTGTCATAACTTTAATCCTTTATAACGTTGTCTCGCGAAAGTTAGTATGCGCAGCAAACCAAGTCAGGCGGCTCCGACCCGGAATGAGGGTGGACCGCCTGTTTGTGTTTATCAAAAATGAACGAGTGGGTGGCAGGCCTATTGGACCCAACTAACCTTCCATGATTTTGAGGAAGTACTCCCGCTCACGTGGTCCATCGAATTCGCAAAAGTAAATGCCTTGCCAGCGGCCAAGCAGCAGCCTGCCTTCGTGAATAATCACCGTCTGTGATGGCCCTGTAGTGATCGATTTGAGGTGAGAGGCTGTATTGCCTTCGGCATGTCGATACTCGGGATGCTCCCAAGGGTATACTTCGTCCAGACGCAACAAGACATCGTGTTTCACATCCGGGTCTGCATTTTCGTTGATGGCAATACCGGCCGTCGTATGTGGACAGTAGATGAGCACCGTCCCATTCTGCACTCCGCTACTCTGGACAACCTGCTTCACGTCCCATGTGATATCCTTCATTTCGTCTCGTGTGGAAGTGGATATATTCTTCGTATATAACATGTTAGATCACTCCTTATCATCTCTGTTCTTACCCTCGATTGTACCTTAACCACTACATACCAAACAAACCACATATGACGCTGATTATGGGAATTGCACCATAACGAAGAGGACAGAAATAACCTGAAGTGATTTTAATTAATTAATCTCATATGTGGCCCAATTATATTCAATAAAAGCATTGACGATTAGCACTGCAAACTGGTAAAGTATCAGAAAAGCAAAACCAAGTAGACTAATGGGAATAATATTAAAGTAATATCATCCAACTTAGGAAAAATGTCGTATTAAAGCCAGGAAGACTGCCGACCGGAGCTAAAGCCGGAGGCTGGGAGGGAACGCAGCAATGAATACCGTTCTTCGTCATAAGGGATGGACTTGGGGATTCCGCAGTACCGTATTGTTATATTTTATCGTACTTATTGTACTTCCAATCATCGGTGTGTACGTCAATTCCTTCTCTGAAGGATGGAGCAACTTTGTTCAGAGCATTATGGACCCCATCGCGTGGAAAGCCGTACTGCTGACCATTCGGCTGGCCGTGATTGCCACGCTGATTAATGTGGTTTTGGGCACGATGATCGCTTGGGTGTTGACAAGGTATCGCTTTGTAGGTCGATCGTTTCTCAACAGTCTGGTTGATCTCCCGTTTGCACTGCCAACAGCGGTGGGCGGCTTGATGATTATGCTGCTTTTGGGTCCGGTCAGTGCCATCGGGAAACTGGCAGAATCCATGGGATTTGAGATTGTATTTCACCAGCCCGCCATTGTTATCGCGATGACCTTTGTCACGTTTCCGTTTGTTATCCGTGCGGTGCAGCCTTTGCTGGAAGAAATCGATCCTTCCGAGGAAGAGGCCTCGTACACGATGGGGGCATCCAAGGCTCGCACGTTCATGCAGGTTATTTTGCCTTCCATGGCACCTGGCATGATCAGTGGGGGGATGCTCGCTTTCTCCAGAGGACTGGCTGAATTTGGTGCTGTCGTGCTGGTGGCTGGTAACATTCCGGGCAGAACACTGACCGCTTCCGTATTTATCTACGGGGAGATTGAAAGTGATAATCCAACGGGAGCTGCTGCTGTATCCGTGTTGCTCCTGACGCTCTCCTTCCTGATCCTCTGGCTGATCAATCTGGTGCAGATGCGGGGGAGAAGACGATGAGACGACTCTTAATCGGACTGACGTTTGCGGTATTTATTGTACTGCTGATCATCCCGCTCGGACGCATTTTTATTGGTGCATTTGAAGACGGGGCAGGTGGATTCCTGAAAGGGTTAATGCGTCCTGAGGCGCTACATGCCTTGATGATGACCGGACTGGTTGTCCTGGTGGTCACCCTGTTAAATACATTGTTTGGCATCATGATGGCTCTGTATCTGGTTCGTGCCGGATGGCTGAGTGAAAAGATAAAAGGGCTGCTGAACAGCATTGTAGACCTGCCTTATGCCGTATCTCCTGTCATTGGCGGTTTGATGATTGTGTTGATGTTGGGACCTAACAGCATTATGGGCGCTTTTTTTGAAGGGATTGGATTCAATGTGGTCTATGCCTTCCCGGGTATGGTGATCGCAACGTTATTTGTTACCTTTCCACTGATGGTCAGAGAGGTTATGCCTGTCCTGCAGGAACTCGGTTCCCAGCAAGAGGAGGCCGCATCTACACTTGGCGCATACGGCTGGAGAACGTTCTGGAGTGTGACATGGCCTTCGATCCGCTGGGCGGTAGTGTATGGTCTAGTCTTGACGGTTGCGCGCTCGCTTGGGGAATTCGGTGCAGTGCTGGTGGTATCCGGTAATATTATGAACAAAACGCAGACCGCAACAACCCTGGTGTATCAGGATGTTGAGAATTTTAATGTGGCTGCCGCAAATGGTGTGGCGTTGGTGCTGGTAACCTTCTCCGTCGGGCTGCTGCTCATGATGGAATGGGCCAAGAAGCGAAAGGAAGTGCATTGATATGCATGTAGAAGTCCGTGATCTGAACAAACATTTCGGTGATTTTCATGCGGTAAAAGATGTCTCATTCGATATTGCCAAAGGCCATCTGATCGGTCTGCTTGGACCCAGCGGAGGCGGGAAAACGTCCATTCTGCGGATGCTTGCGGGTCTGGAGAATCCGGGTTCCGGGGAGATTCGCTTTCACGGAAAAGTCGTGAACCATCTGCCTCCACAGGAGCGGGGCATCGGATTTGTATTCCAGAACTATGCCTTGTTCAAACATATGACGGTATTTGAGAATATCGCCTTTGGACTCAAGGTTAAGAAGACACCAAAAGCCCAGATCCGTGATCGGGTAATGGAACTGGTTGAACTGACCGGGTTAAAAGGTTTCGAACAGCGCTATCCGCATCAGCTGTCTGGTGGGCAGCGTCAGCGTGTTGCTTTTGCCAGAGCACTCGCCCCGGAGCCACAGCTGTTATTGCTGGACGAACCGTTCGCGGCCATTGATGCCAAGATCCGTCAGGAACTGCGTTCATGGTTACGTGAGCTAATCGAGCGGGTAGGAATCACTTCGATTTTTGTAACACATGACCAGGATGAAGCGATTGAAGTGGCGGACGAGATTATGATTATCAGCCAAGGTCGTCTGGAGCAAAAGGGCACACCTTGGGATATATACAAAAACCCGCAGACCCCTTTTGTCGCTACATTTATCGGGGAGTCTACGGTTGTGGAGGATGCCTCCCAGTTGAAAGGATTCGAACATGCGGTTGAGGGTGAAGGTACCAAAGCGCTGATCCGACCGGAGTATATTGAGATCGGCTTGAAAAACGAATTCACCATGCTGTCTGCAACGGAAAAAGGTACAGTCAAACATCTTCATTTCCGCGGCAGTGAATGGATGGTAGAGGTGGACGTACAGGGTCATAAGTTAATCACATATCGTTCCCTGGAGAAAACGACATTGGAGATCGGTCAACAAATTCGAGTCCTTGTACACCGTGCATACCTGTTCAATGACTCCAACAGTTGGGTGGTTGAGAACCGACTGAAGGAAGATCCGATGCCGGTGATGATTTAGATCAAGTGGAAGAAAGGGGCTGCCCATGCAGACGAGGAAGAAGAAAGCCATACTCTTATATGTTGCCCTCATGCTTCTGCTCGTCTGCATGACCGCTGGATGCAGCAAGCAGGAGGGGGCAAGTGAACAGAACGAGCCCTCTGGTAACGATTCATCCAATACACTGGTGATTGGTGCTTATAGTGTAGCGAAAGATGCTGTAGGCGAATTGCTACCCAAGTTCCAAGAGGAGTGGAAGGCAAAAACCGGACAGACGATTAACTTTCAAGAATCCTATGAAGCTTCGGGTACACAAGCAAGAGCCATTGTTGGGGGATTCGAGGCTGATGTAGCCCTGCTCGCAATGGAGAGTGATATCGACAAGCTGGTCAAAGCCGATCTGGTTAGCTCCGATTGGAAACAGACCCCTAATGAGGGCATGATCACCCGTTCGATTGTTGTTCTGGGCACAAGAGCAGGCAACCCGCTGGGTATTCGTGATTTTCAGGACTTAACCAAGCCGGGAGTGAAGGTACTCTACCCTAATCCAAAGACATCCGGGGGCGCACAATGGGATATTAATGCCATTTACGGTGCCGGATTGAAACTGTCGGAGGAGCAAGAGGGTAAGAAAGATCCTGCCGCAGCCAAGGCTTTTCTCGAACAGGTACACCGCAACGTGGAATCATTGGACAAGAGCGGTCGTTCTTCGATGGCCGCATTCGAGTATGGAGTGGGTGATGTAATTGTCACATATGAAAATGAATTGCTTGCCCGGATCGCCAAAGGTGTAGATTATGATATCGTCGTTCCGAAGAATACGATCCTGATTGAGAACCCGGCAGTCGTGGTGAATAAATATGCCGACAAACATGGAAATCGTGAACTGGCAGAAGCTTTTGTCGCATATCTGCGTACACCAGAAGCACAGCACATTTTTGCGAAACATGGTTTTCGTTCAGTAGATCCGGATGTATTTGCACAGACGGAGTCCACATTCCCAACGCCTGAAGGGTTATTTGATATCAACTATCTGGGTGGATGGGATGAGGTACGCAGTACGTTGTACTCCAAACGCGGCGTGTGGTATCAGGTGCTCGCTGGATTATAGGTTGAATTATGAATTTGGACGTTTGTTTACTTAGTACAGAGGCTTAAAGTTTTGTGTGATAATCGTTTAGAATATTATTGAAATGGCCTCCCCATGGTTAGATAATGTCTAACCATGGGGAGGCCATTTACAGTGAGAGTGAGTTATAACAGGATTTCTCTAGAAATATTATTAATCAGTATTGTTGGTATTCTAAGGATTCAAGTTGACAAAAAATAATTCTGCTTGAGTCCTGTCCTTTCCAAAATCCATACGAGTAAAGGTAAGAATATCCCCGAAATTAGTAATAGGGGTATAACTTCCTTCTTTTGTGGTTAACCGTTGTTTATTACCTGTGGTTAAATCTACAGCCATAATATAGGGGGATTGTTTGTAGATAAGCTGATTTTCAAATAAAAAAGGCGAGTATCCACCGAGTAGCGAGCTGTCGTGAATAATGGAATATATCAGTTTTTTAGTTTTTCTATCTAAGATTTCAGTAGTACTCTCCGTTGTCAATACAATCCATTGCTCATTTACTGTGAAATCATAAATGTCTTCACGATCTTTAACAATAAGCTCAGGTTTGGAATGGTCTTTAGGATACATAACAATGTCAAACCGTTTTTCATTATTCTGATCTTTATTTTCAAAAACCGTTTGTTGTATCAATAATCCTTCTTTTACAGGCCTTTGTAAATCAAGGAAGATACCTTCTCTGTTCTTTGATTGTTCATTTAGAAATTGTGTGGCTACCGTGGTCTTGATACGAGTCTTCACATTATAAATGTAAGCTTCGTTCTTCACGATGTGATTGGTAATCTTCTTCTCTATCCAGCTAATTTCATCTTGATTGGATCTTAATACTGGAACGGCTATCTGATCTTCGCTAATCCCTTCGGCAAAAACGGTAGCGGTTGCATCAAGATCATCTCGTTTCATTCGTTTAATTTTCCATGGAGTAGTATTATCTGTTGACTTGGATGGATTTTCTACCCAAAATAAGTCATCGCCAACGGACACCAGGGTATTAATAATCATGCCTTTCGCAGCACGATATTGGGAGATATAGGTATTGTTTTTCGTGTCAAACTGAATGATTTCCATCTCCATCACTTCAGTTGTAGAAAAATCTCTACTAAAAATGACGATACCGTTATCATTTTTATAGCTGGAAACGATGGTGTTACGCTCTAGAATATCATTTTTAATTGTAATTGAATCGATTGTGTAAGGAAGCTTAAATTTAACATCGGGTTTAGCTTGTGGAAGTTCGGATAACGTTGGCTTTTGAGATAAATCTGTTAAATTAGTTTCAGGTGCAGTTTCCAATGTACTAGAAGGTTTTTCAAGTGAATGTTGATCTATAGTTTGATTTGCTGGAGTTGATTGGTTACAGGCTGTAAGTAGTAATATAAGCACAATGATGAGATAGAAATAAATGCATCTATACTTCTCTTTCATGTCGAAGCCTCCTGTAGAGTAGTAAAGAAGGGAAGCATGCTTCCCTTCTTTAACCTGATTTTACCATATAATTGCTTGTCTAAAGTGGTTTTGATTAGCTTGCCACACTTTTTCAAGCGTGTACCACTTATTACCATGCGTTTTCCCTCTATTTCCTTGATCGTAAGGATCAGTGAGTCTTACTTTTGCATCATTTGTTCTAAATTCATAACCTGAGACATTTATTATATGACCGCTTACAGTTCCCGTATAATTTTCTAATTCATTTCCGGTAATTTTTAAATCTAATACAGCTGGATGGTAGTTATCCGATGAATACATGATGGCATACTTCCATGATTCAATTGGAAGTGACGTAGAGTATGAATAAGTATAGTTTGATTGAAGATTATTTAGTACGTCATCAACAACTGTAAAGTCAGTTCCATCTTTTGTGGTTCCTAATTTTTGCGCATAATATGATTGTGATTCTGAACTGCCATTTAGGTAATTTAATACTTGCTTAGACGTAGCTGGTCCACACCAATATGTTGTTTCCTGTTTGAAAGGGGTAACACCTACCGTTTTTAAGTCACCAATTGCCATTATTTGGAATTTACTTTCAGCTTTATCCTTGTGAATATGTAAATCTTTTAATTTTTTTGGAAGAACTTGTTGTTGTTTTAAGCTTGGAATATCTTTCGTAGGTGTTGGATTATCACCGGTACCAGCGGCTAAAGCACTTGATGCTAGCAGTGAAGATCAGAGTGAAAGTAGTGCTTTTTAAAATTTTTCCAAATTTCATGAAAAATCCTCCCTTAACAATGTGATTATTTGAACTAAGTCCGGAAAACTATATATTAGGTTAAATTGTATATTATGTAAATAATTTTATTTTGTTCTATTTAAATATGATAGTTACTATTTCAAAACAATGAAAGTAAACTTGAGACCGGAAGCTAAACCTTCATTTCAATGGAAGTAGAGATGGAGGTTTTTTACTGCCAAAAGGTTATAATAGGGGTATACTGAATCATGATTGTTACATAGTACTAGCAGGAAGGTGTGAGTTGGATGAGTGCAGAGATCAAATTATCCCAAAGTACAGCGATTAGACTGGAGCAGGCCCGCGGTAAGGGTATGCCTGAGGAAGAAATATTAAAAGCCATTCAAGCGAAAGATGTTTCCGCTTTTGACGCCGTGTCTGAAGAGGAATACCGATATAACGAATTTTTCTCGTATGCGGATGAGCATGGTGAAAATCTGGAGGCAGCAGTAAAAGATGGGTACCGGATTACCTTTAACACACGTGGTGGACTCGGAATCTGGTTGGAAAAGGCCTTTAAAGTGCAGCCAGAGAAAGATTTCACGGTGGGTGAAGGAATCATCACCGGATTACAGTTGAAACCGGAGCAGGCAGAGGTACTGGCGAAGCGGCTTGCGTCGAACTGGGTGATTACGGATTCGAAGGATGTACCTGCGGGTCAGGAGCTTACTTTGAAGCTGCGAGCACTGGTGTAGTTCCAGCGCTATGTCGATGTGACTCGGATTAGTCGGTTGTGGCCTGTTTAAAAGGTAAGGCCTGATCTTCATGCGGATGACCCGCTTATAAGGTTGCATCACATGCTGACGAAGCGTACGCTCCCGAATGGAGCGAAGCATGGAATTAAAGTCTGACGGTGAACGGTCAGACCACAGACTGTCCCGAATTGCAGTGGAGAACTGCAGCGGGATGGTCTTTTTTTTTGCAAAAACGGAGGTGGACGATTACAATCTACATATCATTAATTCAGGGGGAATGCGGATTGGATCAGCTAACATTTCTGGGCACAGGCGATGCGATGGGCGTTCCACGTGTGTATTGTGATTGCGAAGTATGTACAGAGGCGAGGCTTACAGGAGAAAATAAACGCAAATGCTCTTCTGTTCTGATTGACAGTGGTGGGGATGGTACGACTGAACAGTTCATGATTGACTGCGGACCAGACTGGAGATCACAGATGGAGGATCAGGGGTTGCGTATGGTGCATACGCTGCTCATCACTCATGCCCATTTTGACCATATTGGAGGATTGCCGGAATGGGCGGATGCGTGTCGCTGGTTGGGCGTGAAGGGGCGTTTATATGCGCCACGTGAAGTGATTGTTACGATTCAGGGACAGTTTCCCTGGTTGGGACGTCATATGGACTTTTTGGAAACGGATGACGGTATTGAACTGGGCGGCTGGAAGGTACATTCATGGAAGGTCTGCCACGGTAAAAACGGTTATTCCTATGCGTATCGACTCGTACGGGAAGGGTATAGCTGGGCGTATTGTTCGGATGCCATTGACCTGAAAGCAACCGAGAAAGAGCCGTTGCACGGACTGGATCTGCTGGTGCTCGGAACGAGCTTTGTGCATGAGCTTGCGGAATTCTCGACACGTTCCGTGTACGATATGCGCGAGGCGCAGGAGCTGCTGCGGGAACTGAAGCCAGGTCATACCTATTTTACACATATGTCTCATGACGTCGATCTACGGCAGAATTATAATCTGGATCAAGGCATTACGATTGCCCTTACCGGGATGAAGGTGCCGCTTGGAACATTAAAGCTGGAAACGAATGCGTAACCCAACTTAACTAGCGTAATAAAATAAATTCAGAAGAGCGTATCCTTTACAAGGGGTTCTTCGTTTACATAGTGTAAGTCAAAATCAATCAGGAACCAGCAAAGGGGGGCCCCCAAGATGGCCTTTGTGAAGTCCGTGGATTGCAGAATCAACAGACCACATGATGATGGTAAACAAGATAAATTCGATATTGAATTCAATAGCAACGACAGAAAAAATCAATTGAATCAAAGCATCCATACCGTACTACCCAATCTGATGGGTTCGTTGTATGCATATTGTTTATCTCTGACGAAATCAGTTCCAGACACGGAGGATCTGGTTCAGGAGACCTGTCTCAAAGTGTTGTCGTCGAGTGTAGTTGGAACTTATGGGATGAATAAAGATATAAACTGGGAAGCTTATCTGATTCGTATTGCACGCAACAGCTGGTTTGATATCCTACGTCAGCGGGAGAGATTAGCATATAAATTGGATAGCTTGAAGCCGCTCCTGCACGAGATGGAGGAGGAAAGGCAATTCGAGGAATTGGAGTCTGCCGTACAACTTCTTGTAAATACGCTACCTCCGTGGCAGCGAGTGATATATGTATTACGTGAATTAATGGGTTATAAGGCGGCAGAGACTGCGGAAATGTTGGATACGACAGAAGGTGCTGTGAAAGCAGCGTTAAGTCGAGCCCGCTCTGCCATAGCTGAAGTGAGGCACGGGTTGGAACAATCGGACGACACAGAATTGCAGTATGAGGAAGGCGCAGTGGAGGACAATCGGGAGGAACTGCGCAGCTATCTGCTGGCATTTCGTAATGGAGATACAGCCCGAATTATTGATCTGTGCCTGAACCGGACCGATGATCCGATGGCTGTGGCGGGGACGATTTTGCAGCAGACTTTGCCGTCTCCATCCATGCAGCCAATGATGTACGGGTACTCTACTTCTGGTGTGAACTCGATGTCATATGGAGGTGGGTACACGGTCACCATGGTTGCCTAAATCGAGGAGGCGACACATATGAATGTAGTGCCGTATGTAGTGGAACAAACAGCTCGCGGAGAGCGGAGTTATGATATTTATTCACGTTTGCTCAAAGACCGGATCATTATGGTGTCCGGGGAGATTGAGGATCAGATGGCAAATGCCATTGTGGCTCAGTTGTTGTTTTTGACTGCAGAGGACCCGGAGAAGGACATCCAGATGTACATCAACAGTCCTGGTGGCTCGGTGACTGCGGGATTTTCAATCTATGACACGATGCAATTTGTGAAGCCAGATATCTCCACGATCTGTACAGGTATGGCGGCAAGTTTTGGCACGATCTTGTTGGTGGGTGGAACAAAAGGCAAACGTATGGCATTGCCCAACAGCGAGATTATGATCCATCAGCCACATGGTGGTACGCGGGGGCAGGCGTCGGATATGCTGATTCATGCTAACCGCATCATTCAGCATCGACAACGTCTTAACAAGCTGTTAGCCGACCATACAGGACAGTCAATTGAGCGGATTGAGAAGGACTCGGATCGAGATTATTTCTTGACCGCTGCTGAAGCAGTCGAATATGGATTGGTGGATAAGGTCATATCCAGCTCATAACAGTAGCCCGGAAGGTCATGTGACCTTCCGGGCTTGATTAATCAAGAGGACGAACAGGAAACTGACGTCCTCTTTTTTGTCGTCCAGATTAGCCAGTCTACGTCTATGGATCGAATCAGAATGAGAATAATGTGAAATAAGGATTGACCATCGGTAGGTATAGTGTATATATTATATATATACACTATACCTATCGAAAATTATTTAACATCAATGGGGTGAGGAAAGATTAACATTTTAATATCGAACGCTTCGAGCGATCCGATCTATATGCAGATTTTAACTCAGATCAGACAAAGCATTTTGAGCGGAGAATTGGTCGCTGGAGATAGCCTCCCCTCCATTCGTCAGCTTGCCAAGGATCTGCAAGTTAGTGTCATTACAACCAAGCGTGTCTATGAAGAGCTGGAGAAGGAGAAGCTGATCGATTCAGTTGTAGGCAAAGGGAGCTTTGTATCCGGGGCCAATCAGGACTTTATTCGAGAGCGGCGGATGAAACAATTGGAAGAGAAGATGCTCGAAGTGATTCGTGAGAGCAGAGAACTGGGCATGAGTTCACAGGATGTAATCCATCATCTTACATTGTTGGTTGAGGAGGAATAAGCATAATGAACGCGATCGAACTACGTAATGTAACCAAAACGTATCCTTTATTTAAAGTAGATAATGTATCTCTGGATGTGAAAAAAGGATATATCACGGGACTTATTGGTCCGAATGGGGCGGGCAAGAGTACTTTGATCAAAATGATCACGGGTCTGATCCATCCCGATATGGGGAGCCTCAAGACATTGGGCAGTGAGATGCCCAATCAGGAAGTTGACATCAAACAACGCCTTGGCATTGTATCCGATGAATGTTTTTACTATGAGCATCTAACGATCCGTGAGATGACACAAATGATCGCTCCTTTCTACACCAAATGGGACAATAAAGCGTTCAATGACTACTTGGATCAGTTCGAACTGTCTCCCAAAAAGAAAATCCAGGATCTGTCCAAAGGCATGAAGATCAAGTATTCTCTTGCCGTAGCTTTGTCACATGAAGCGGATCTGCTGATCATGGATGAACCGACATCTGGACTTGATCCTGTATTTAGGCGGGAACTGCTCGATCTGCTTGCAGATATGATACAGGACGAAACAAGGTCCATTATTTTCTCGACGCATATTACGACCGATCTGGAACGTATTGCAGACTACATTACGTTTATTCATCAAGGAAAACTGGTGTTCAATGAAGCCAAAGATGATGTGCTGGAAAGGTATACGATTGTAAAAGGGGATATGGGTCTGCTTGATTCCGACATTCGGAAACATTTCATCGGAATACGCGAGACAGCCGTTGGTTTTGAAGCATTGTCGGATCATAAGGCAGAGGCCGAACAGTTATTTGGCAGGCTTGCTCTTTTACAAAGACCTACGTTGGAAGACCTCATTTATTTTACGGCGAAGGGAGGACGCAAATATGCTTAACCTACTTCGTAAAGATTTCATTGTACTGAAAAGTTCACTGTGGATCATTGCATTATACCTGGTGGTATTCAGTCTCGCATTCATACCGAAGAGTGAAATGTCGATGTATTTTGTGGGCATCTATACTGCATTTGGTTCCATTATTATGGCAACCATGATTGATATCAAGAACCATAATCATAATTTTCTGGTCACACTCCCGGTTAGCCGCAAACAGATTGTAAAAGCAAAGTACTTGTCTGCCATAGTCTATGCGCTGTTCGGGGTGCTCGCGTCGTACGGAATTCACGAGCTTGTGAACCTGAATTATCCTGAACTGAACAAGCCGAATTATTCACTTAGGGATATTGTCATTTCCTTAGGCATGGTGCTTGCGTTGGTTTCTATATACATGCCTCTTTTCTACGGACTTAGCAAAAAAGGTGCTGGTATCATCAATGCGATATTCATGGTCTGTATGATTATACTGGCGCAACCTGTTGCGTACCTCATGAGTATGGCCAACGAGAACGGCATGATTACCACAACGACAATGGCATTGGTTTCGTTAGGCATTATAGGTTTGTTTTTGGTATCCTATCTTATTACGATACGCCTGTTTGCAAGAAAAGATCTTTGAGCACAGAGTGGGTTGCAGGTAAAGAGTAAAGAGTATAGAACATCAAAAGTAAAGTCGCCACAAGGCGACTTTTTTTGATGCAGCAGGGTGAGAGGGCAATTGCACTTGATATTCTTCGGAGTGACGTCAGTTCCAGGAAATCCAAACCTTACATTTGTTTGGCCAGCGTAATAAGTCTGCTCATCCCTTCCCGAATCTGCTGCTCATGCGCATAAGAGAAGGACAGGCGCAGCTTGCGACTGGCTGAATGATCCGAAGAATCAAATACGGTTCCGGGTACGAATGCAACGGATTGTTCCATGCATCGGTGAAGCAGTCTTCCGGTATCCACACCCTCAGGAAGCTCCACCCAAAAGTTGAGTCCGCCCTCCGGCCGGGTCCACGTCCAGTCCGTTTCCAGCAGACACTGTTCCATCACTTCCATCCGTAGCTGGATGGCGGTCCGCAGCTTGGACAGATGCTGATGCATACGTTCTGACTGAAAATAACGGAGAAAAAGCTTCTGGTTCAGAAGGGGCGATCCGTTATCTGTCAGTGATTTTACAGCCTGTAGTCCTGGCATGAAACGCTGACGGCATATGATGGCTGCAATCCTTAGTCCGGGTGCAACATACTTGCTGTAACTACGGATGTACAGGGTGTGTCCAGTGGTGTCGTAGGTGAAAATCGGTGCAGGAGGTTTCTCCTTAAAATAGATATCATAGGTGCTGTCGTCTTCGAGCAGAAAACATCCATACTGTTCTGCAAGTTCGGGTAACTGCTTGCGCTGTTCTACTGGAACGTTAACGCCGGTTGGATTATGAAAAGTTGGCGTCGTGTAGAATAAGCGTGGTTTCTCCGATTTCATCAAATGCTCAATCTGCTCCAGATCATAACCTTCCGAGTGAATATCCGTAAAGATCAGACGAGCACCCTGCTTGCGGAAAATCTCCATTGCCGGTCCATACGTAGGCCGTTCCATCAACACCCGATCTCCGGGTTTGACCAGCGTCCGCGAGATGACATCAATCGCTTGCTGCGCCCCCGAAGTAATGAGCACTTCGTCTGCAGAGAGGTAGAAGCGTTCTTTTTTTGTTAGATGGCTTGCCAGCGCACTTCGCAATTCCAGATCTCCCTGAATCGTGGAATACGTTCCGAGCAAACGGGGATATTGATCCAGCAGATCACGCATTAGTTCACCCCAATACCGGTTGGGCAGCAGAGAGGGATCGATTAACGATTTGGAAAATTGGTATTCTGCTTCTAGAGACTGTACCCGCGCTAGTGAATCCCAATGCAGCCAAGCAGACACAGCAGGATCATCCGCCTGATCCGTTACAGAGAATGGGGTCGCTGGACTAACATAATAGCCGGACTTATCCTTTACATACACATTTCCACGTTCCTTTAACTCCTGATAGGCTTTGAAAACGGTCAAGCGATGTACGCCGAGTAGCTCGGACAGGCTTCGTACAGATGGCAGTTTTTCATGTTCAGCCCACTCTCCCGCTTCTATACGTACAACGAGATAATGGATTACTTGCTCATATAATTTCAGGCTGTTATCTGTCATCATCATGGTTCTGCCCACCCGGCTCACACTCCTTTTGAACTCTATTGTAACAGCTAATGGGAGAAAACTGTTCTGTTTTGTTCATTCTGTTCTGTAGACCATGAGATATGATGGAGAACAGATAAAGGAGTGGTTATCATGGTGGGGATTGCATTTACGGTTATGTGTCTTATTTTCGGTACAACATTTCTGGCTATTAAAATTGGAGTAGAGGCAGGCATGCCGCCTTTTCTGTCAGCCGGATTGCGATTTTTAATCGCGGGAGCGCTGATGTTTGCATGGATGAGGATGAAGGGCAAAGTGAGCTGGTCGCTCCTGTTCCGCAAGGAGATGCTGCTGACGGGAGCGGGGCTGACCTTCGGCACTTTTGCCACATTATATTGGGCTGAACAGCATGTGAGCTCGGGTGTGGGTGCCATTCTGTCAGCGACAGGGCCGCTGATGATTATGTTGATGCAGACGGCGCTGTTACGGCAAAAAACATCTGCCCGTATGATTGTGGGCTGCCTGATCGGGTTCACCGGTGTGGTACTGGTTGTATTGCCAGGTGTATCGCTTGGTGCAGGTTCCCTGTTCATGTGGGGTTGTATCGCGGTACTAGTGGGGGAGGTCTGTTATTCAGCAGGTGCATTGTACTCCAAAAAGGTCATTCATCAGTTCAAGGAGGCTAGTCCTGTAGCGATCAATGCGGTGCAGATGATGTATGGGGGACTGCTGTTATCCCTGCTCTCGGTCGGAACGGAATCGTGGAATATGTCTGCTCTGGACTGGGTGCCTGCCGTCTCGTCGGTGATCTATCTGACTGTCATTGGCTCCATGGTGGGGCATAGTCTGTTCTATTGGATTATGTCGCGTACCAACCCGTTGTTTCCAGCAACATGGTTATACATTTCACCACCCATTGCCGTAGGGCTTGGTGCTGTTGTCTATGGTGAACATGTCAGCTGGGTTACGTGGATCGGTGTGGTGCTGGTCGTTTCAGGTCTGCTGGCAATGAATGAGAAGGTGAGCAGCTGGTTGAAGAAAAGAAGTCGTGCGAGGATGACAGTGCAGGCTTCCGAATCTGTTTTAAAATAGCTGGCCTTTCTCACATAACAGATCAAGTAGCGCCATCGTTAACAATTTATGAGTTCGGGTAACTCTCAAATCCACCTTTTTATCAATCATTTTCATCTACATCATTTCCTTATTGTAGTTTAGCTATATAGTATCAACACAATGATTCTTACATAATACGAGATTCCAAGTGTATATTGGTATTATAAGTAATTTTTTTGATAGGGCTACAAGTGTAGATAAAATATGATGGATTAGAGAGGGTGAAGTGGCGATGTCCGACATGAAAAAAGCTGTGGTGATCGGGGCAGGTATTGCTGGGTTAATCACTGCAAGGATGTTATCTGATTATTATGATGAGGTATGTATCATTTAGCGAGATGAATTGCCTTCCGAGCCGGCGAATCGGCAGGGTGTGCCTCAATCCTTTCATCCACATCGTGTATTACCGCGCGGCGGACTCATTCTGGAACATTACTTTCCCGGATACAATGACGAATTGGTCGCGCTTGGTGCCATTCCTTCGCATGAAGAGAAAATTGTGATTGCCAATCGCTATGGTACATTAGTCAATAAGGCGAATGCCGCTTCCTCATTCAAAATTGCATCGAGCAGCAGAGCACTGCTGGAATGGGTATTGCGTCAGCGAGTCCAGAGCATAGATCATATAAGCTTCTTAACGAATACGGAAGTTACGGGGTTAATGGCATCAGAAGATCAGCGTTCGATTACAGGCGTGTATACCAAAGAAAGAGGTCGGGATAACCGGGAAGCAATGCTTGCAGCAGATATGGTTATTGATGCCGCGGGACGTTCTTCCAAATTGATCAGATGGCTCGATAAGATCGGGTTGTCCGTGCCTGAGCCGGAAGTGCTGAAGGTGTCGCTTGGTTACAGCACCCGCTATTATAAGATACCATCCTCTATTCAAAATGAATGGGGCACGGTGATAACAGAGTCCGATCCTGTGCAAGGAATTCGTGCAGGCATGTTGTGGCGCATTGAAAATGATATCGCTGGACTATTACTGTTCAACGCAGGAGGAGATGAATATCCTCCAACCCATCCGGATGAGTTCCAAGAGCAAATCAAACATCTGTTTGCTTCGGATGAAATCGTAGCGTTGGAAGAACAGCTGGAGCCTTTTCAAGGGACACGGGGATACCGTATTTCCGAGTCTGTCCGTCAACATTTTGAACTCATGGAGAATTGGCCCTCCGGATTACTTGTCCTTGGCGATGCATTTTGCAGCTTCGATCCGATCCATGGCCAAGGCATGACGGTTGCTGCAATTGAAGCCGAGACCATAGGGAAATGTTTGGAAGAGCAGCGAATGCATCCTGAGCCGCAGTTTGAGCGCCAAGTGCTGCTTCGTATGCAGCAGGCCATTGAACCGGCCTGGTGGCTTAGTTCTGTGGCCGATCTGCGTTGGAAAGGGGTCGAACATGTTGGGCCTTCCCGAATGAAAGGGGTTGCGTTTGCTCAGAAGTATATAAACTTGTTTACTAAGCAGGCGATGAAAAAGGCGAGTCAGGAAAATAATAAACATCTCTTTTTTACCCAGTTCCTGATGAATGCTCTAATCCTTCCTCCAAGTGAATACTTTAAAGGTGAAATCCTGAACATGATCCTGAACGACAATGGTTCCGAAGAAGAAATGGAGTTGAGAGCAGAGCTTGGTGTCCAAGATCCGGAGCTGTTCCAACAAAGAATAGATGAGATCATTCCGTCATTTCAACTGGAATTTGATGGGCAAATCAAAAAACTGCTGGAGTCTTTCCAGCATGCCATGAGCAAGTAAAACAATGAATCGTGGTGGGTGAAAGTCACCGCATTGTTGCTCTCAAAACATAAAAAATAACAGAGAAATATACCTAATATAATCGTTTAAACGATATTGAACATATTTAAAAACAAAAAAACAGCCCTGCACGGCGAAATTCGCCGACTGGGCTGTTCGTTGATCTTATTTACTCTGCGTTCAGCACAAACTTCTCAATAACCTCTTTTACACCATCTTCGTTATTACTTGCCGTAATGTAATCCGCTAGCTCTTTCAGGGCAGGGATGGCATTTCCCATCGCTACACCAAGACCAGCAACTTCGAGCATCTCATGGTCGTTCCAGGAGTCGCCGATAGCAATACACTCGCTGAGCTGGTGACCGAAATGGTCCGCCAGGAAGGTCAGGGCATGGCCCTTAGTTCCTTCGTTGTGCATGATCTCCAGGAAGTAAGGTTTGGATTTTGTGATATGCACTTGTGGTCCGAGCAATTCACGCAGGTCAACGGCAACCTTATCCAAGTAGTCTGGCTCATCGATAATGAGCAGCTTCGGTGTCTTTTGTTCGATGACTTTGATGAAATCAGATTCGATGTAATATTGGGTGCCGTTTAATTTGGCATATTCACGCAGCTTGTCGTTTTCCTCACGGGCATATAACTTGTCGTCAATGTATGTTTGAAGGTGGAGATTGTTCTCCAGGCAGTAATCATACAATTTACGGGAAGCTTCCTGTGGAACGTAGCGCTCATAGAGGACTTTTTCGTCCAGCAGGTTTTTCACCAATGCGCCTTGATACGTAATGATTGGCACGTTAAGTCCGGTTTGACGAGCAAGCGCTTGTGCGGAAGCATAAGCACGTCCAGTCGCCAGTGTTACAGTTACACCATGGGCAACCGCTTGTTCCAGTGCAGTCTGTGTAGCAGGGGTTACTTCCTTGTTATCGTTGATCAAGGTGTCATCAATGTCGATTGCGATTAATTTGTAGGTCATCTGTGTTTCTCTCCTTTTTTATCTGTATCTATATTAACGAACGAAAAAATAAGTTTTACACGAGGCCACTCCGAATACAGATTCATCTTTCGATCGCTGTTATCCCCGGATTTTTGATTCCATCTCCCCAAGGGGAAATCCGTTGATAAAGGCGAACGCTTCGCTTCTCCCGATGAATTCTGTCTTCTCCGTTAACGTGTAATCTTAGACTTCGTTCTAAAACTATACTTACATCTAAATTTTACTCTTCCAGGAAAACAAGGCCAATAAAGTCTTCCAGCTCAAGGTTGCCGAAGTAATGTTTTACATCCAGGCCCTCAAGTGCAGTACGCACCTCGGATTCCTCATACCGCTTGCCACGCAGCATATTTTCGATATCAGCCACATCGCCTACGCCGAAGAAGTCGCCAAAGATTTTGATATCTTCGATGCGTCCATCCTTGATGTTCATGCGCAGATCGATGATGCCGACAGGGAATTTGCGAGTGTGCTTCACATTGCTTTCTGGAGACAAGCCATAGTTCCAGTCCCAGTTGTTATAACGCTCAGCGGAGATTTCCTTAATTTTGTCCCAGTCCTTGTCAGTCAGCTTGTATTGCGGGACGTCCTGTGGCTCCATTCTGAAAATGTGACGTAACAGCTCATCGCGGAACTGCTCAATCGTCAGGTTGGTGTCAATCAGATCCCGTATGTTGGCGACCCGGCTGCGGACGGACTTGGTGCTCTTGGATTTGAATTTCTCTGGATTGACGTTCAGGGAAGCCTGAACATGCTCCAGATTCAGATCAAACATCAATGTGCCATGACTGAACATGCGCCCACGTGTGGAAAACTGGGCGTTGCCCGAAATTTTCTTTTCGCCGACTTGCAGATCATTACGCCCGGTCAACTCGGCATTTACACCAAGCTCGTGCAAAGCTTCAACGACAGGTTGGGTGAACTTGCGGAAATTGTGGAAGGATTGACCGTCATCCGCTGTAATAAAGCTGAAATTCAGGTTGCCCAGATCGTGATATACCGCTCCGCCTCCCGAAAGACGACGAACGACCTGCACACCGTTATCCTGAACGTACTCGATATTAATTTCTTCAATCGTATTTTGATGTTTTCCGATGATAATCGACGGACGGTTGATGTAGAACAGCAGATAGCTGTCATCCTCCATCGGCAGATGCTTCAGAATGTACTCCTCAATCGCAAGGTTTACAGAAGGATCTGTAATGCCCTGGTTGTCTACAAACAGCATGGTCATTCCTCCATTAATGTATGTGAGGGATTGCTAGTCCCTTATGTAGTGAACCTTGTATATCAAAAGGAACCGAAATTCCTCTTCTATTGTAAACGAATTATGGTTGGGACACAAAGAAAACAGGATTGACCCACACCTCCCGTGCCATCCATAATAAAAAGGACATACAGAAAGGATGACGGAAGAATGACCGGTTATATCGAAGTGTTCGGACATGGCGGGGACGTGGAGACGGCTGCGTCACGATTTGGGAGGGAAGCTACTGATTTTCTGGATTTCAGTGCCAACATTAATCCGCTCGGTCCGCCGGGAGGGGTGCTGGAGGCTATACAGCAAGGATTGCAGTCGGTGATTCGGTATCCCGATCCGGCGCATCGGGGATTCAAAGCGCTGCTGAGCGAGCGTCTTGGTGTGATGCAGGAGCAGATTTCCGTGGGCAACGGCGCAGCCGAAAGCATGGCGCTCATTCTGCTGGGGCTTGCCCCGCGCAAGGTGGGTACGGTGGAACCGGGATTTTCGGAGTACCGGTCGTTGGCACGACAATTCGGTGCCGAGGTTGTGCATACGGAGGGAAGAGAAGAACTGGCGTGGCGAGCGGAACCCGAGGACATCGAGCAGCTCATGGAAAAGGTAGACCTGCTCTTCCTTGGCCAGCCCAACAATCCAAATGGTGTACAATATCCGCTTGAGGTATTACAAGGGCTTGCCCGTAAAGCGGAAGAAACGGGAACCGTACTTGTCATTGACGAGGCCTTTATGGATTTTATTCCGGTAGCCCGGCGTCAGTCTCTGGCAGCACATCTGAATGACTATCCGAATGTGATCATCATTCGCTCGATGACAAAGTTTTATGCCATTCCGGGTTTGCGTCTCGGATATGCTCTGGGCCGTGCCGAATACATTCAGGCGATGACAAAGAAACAGGTGACCTGGAGTGTCAACGGTCTGGCGCTCATGGCAGGTGAAGCCTGTCTGCGCAGCGGAGAACGGTACGAACAGGAGACCATATCACAGATCACGGGGGAACGGGGTCATCTCATCGCAGGACTGAAGGCGTACGGATGTGCGGTGACACCGGGAGAGGCGAATTTTATTTTGGCACGTGTGCCGGCCCCTTGGACAGCGGCATCAATGCAGGAGGTGCTGGGTCGAAGAGGTATCCTGATTCGCAGCTGTGCCATGTATCCGGGGCTTGACGAAGGGCATGTACGTTTCGCGGTCAAGGATGCAGACGCCAATGCCACATTACTCAAAGTGCTGGGCAGCGTGCTGGAAATCAAGGGATATCCGAATGTTGATCAGACGAAAGATGAGGAACAGGGAGGGAAGCGGCAGTGACACTCCCGTTTTATAACTACTTTGCGAATGGAGAAACTGACGAGAATGAATATGCTTCCTCTTCCTGGCCGGGACTGAACATATCTGCACATGAACGACATATCAAAGCACAGAGTCCAAGGGTAGCCCAAGCGCTGTCGAGTGCGGTATATGGCGGCGGAATGCTTGAACTGGATCGCATATTTAACATCTATGTGGACAGGCATTACCGCTGTGATGATCCGCCGCGTGATATCGAACAAGCACTGAACGAATGGCAAGAGCCGCGGGATCAATGTGCCGGATTATTGACGGCCGTGAGACTGGAGCATACCTCCATTCAGGAATATACAAGTGATGAATTTGGTCTTCTGTGCTGCACCACTGCGGGTGTATCAAATGCCGCACGCGCGGGGTCGGAGAGAACGGTATTTGATACGGCGGGAAATAAGACGATGTCTTCCGGCCGGGAGCGCTCTGATCCTTCAGCACAGAATCTAACGTTGCCACCCTATGTCCCGGGTACAATTAACATCATGCTCTGGTTGAATGGACACATGACCACCGGGGCGATGGTGAATGCGGTACAGACGGCGGTGGAAGCCAAAGCGGCCGCGCTGGCGGATGCGGGTGTTCTAGATTCGGAGAACGGGTTGCCCGCTACCGGCACCACAACCGACGCCATTGTGTTTGCAGTAGGTCAGGCAGTGGAAGTGGAGGAACCTCAGCCGATGATTACTTATGCCGGAACAGCGACTACGGCAGGGGCAGCGATTGGCAGATTGGTATACGACACGGTGACGGAAAGCCTTCGGGCCGGACTGTTATGGAAAGAGAGGATCAGGCACAAATGACTTTTGATGTGGAGCATCTATGGACCTGGCCGTTCTGGACAGGCATGGCGGGAGCCTGGATTATTATACTTGCGTACCTGTTGGACCGATGTATCGGAGATCCACGCTGGATTCCCCACCCGGTCATTGGCATGGGAAAAGGCATCTCGGCGTTGGAGCGTGTCATTCGCTCGCGTGTGCGCACAGATTCGGGGCTCAAGAGAGCCGGGCTGTTATTCCCGATGGTGATCGCGGGGAGTTCTTTTGCCATCACGTGGGGACTCGTATATATGCTTGGGCTGATTCATCCTGTCATTGCAGCGGCAGCTGAAGTGGTGCTCATTGCAACAACCATTGCTTCAAAAGGGCTGAAGGATGCAGGCATGGAAGTGTATCGTCATCTGAAGCAGCAGAATTGGCCGGCGGCCAGAACTTCACTGAGCATGATTGTTGGGCGTGATACGGCTCATCTGGATGAACCGGAGGTTGTGCGGGGAACGGTAGAGACGGTGGCCGAAAATATCGTGGATGCCATTGTATCCCCGTTATTCTATGCGCTCATTGGAGGCGCTCCGCTTGCCATGGCTTATCGTGCCGTCAACACGCTGGATTCCATGGTCGGATATAAAAATGACAAGTATCTGCATCTTGGCTGGGCCTCGGCCCGTCTGGATGATGTGGCGAACTGGATACCTGCCCGGCTGACCGCGATTCTGTTAATCGTGGGTGCCTGGGTCATGAAGCTGGACGCCAAAGGAGCAGCACGCATGGTTGCACGGGATGCAAGATTACATCCAAGTCCGAATAGCGGTTTTCCCGAATCAGCGGTGGCTGGAGCACTGGGCATCCGGCTTGGCGGACATAACGTGTATCACGGCGTTGCTTCATTTCGTGCCTACATGGGTGAAGCCACACTGCCGATGAAGGCCGAGGATATTGTGCAAACGTCACGCCTGATGTTTTGGTCGGCAGGGGCTTTTGTGGTACTATGCGTGCTCATAACGCTGGGCGTGTGGCTGGCAGGAGGGACGCTGTTATGGTCATAAATGAAGGAAATACAGGCAATGAAGTACATATGAATCAGCCTGAGCCTCTGAAACGAAACATTCTGTGGGTCCGTCATGGGACAACGCTGTGGAATGTGGAAAAAAGATATCTGGGGCATACCGACATCGGTCTGCTGCCAAATGCCAAAGAAGAGCTGGCTCCGCTTCATGAACAATTGAGCGGTGTTTCGTGGAATGAGGTATATTGCAGTGATCTGCTTCGCTGCCGACAGACGCTGGAACAGATTCTTCCTGATGCCAGCGGAAAGGTGAAGTTCGACTCGCGCCTGCGCGAGAATGATTTTGGACAGTGGGAAGGGCTGACGTATGATCAGCTTAAGGATAACCCTGTGTACCGAAACTGGATTGATACCCCGCAGGAGGTCACTCCGCCCGGCGGGGAATCGTGGCAGGAGTTTACCGGACGGTTGGATTCCTTTCTCCAAGAGATGTTATTGGAGGGTCGTCCTTCGATGCACGTTGATGAGGGGCAAGTGCCAACCATAGTTGTGGTCACACATGGTGGTGTCATCCGGTATGCTTTGTCCCGTCTGATTGCCGGTCTTGGATTCTGGGATACACATGTCGTCCCGGGGCAGGCGATTCAGGTTCAGCTTGATCAACAGGGGAATCAGTGGTTTGGCAGCAGAGTGACTTTTCCGCCAATCGGGTTGTAAGGATGTACAATATACCCTATAATCACAACAGAAGTGTGACTTCAGTATGGATACAGATACGCTGCAGGATGTGAAGCCTGAAGGAGTATGCAGCATGCAGAAGTTACACGGCAATGGTTTACCATATCAGCGACCAAGGGTCCCGCGTGTGAAGGCTGTTTTCATGGCAGATTAGTATGAGTCATGAACACACAAGGGTGAAATGGGGAAGCCGGTGCAAATCCGGCACGGTCCCGCCACTGTAAAACAGGATGATTCCTGTAAGTCAGGTTACCTGCCCTGGACGTACAAACCGGTGTTCCTTCGAGGAAAGGACAGCGTTTCGGGCTATTCTATGCGCATGGACAACCCTTGGTTGAACATGTACAGATCGCCATATGCGAGACGTCATCCCTGATCCTGGACGTATGGATTGGGGATTTTTTATTGTTCATGTAAAAAAACCGAACTTTTACACGTTAACGAAGAGTGCAGAACCGATCTGAAGAAACGGAGTGTTCGCCTTTATCCCCGGATTTTCCCTTTCGAAAAGGGAATCAAAAAAATCTGGGGATAACAGCGATCGGAAGATGGTACTGCAATCGGAGTGGACTTGTGTAAAATGGATGGGTTTTACTTGTACAGGAACACCAAGACATGGGGAATAAGGGTTCGAGCACGATGCAAGAAAATAGTACAAATAGAGAAGGGGAGAATAACAGAATGAATTTCAAGAATTGGAAAAGCGTAGCGTCACTGCTAAGTGCAGCGGCACTTGCACTGGCTTTGGCCGGATGTGGCAATGCAACAACAAACGAGGGCACAGGTACTTCACAGCAACCGGCACAGGAGCAGTCCCAAGGCCAGGCGCAGACGGACCTCAAAACACAATATCCACTGACCGTTACGGATGCAACGGGTGAATCGTTCACATTTGAAAAGGCACCAGCCAAAATTGTATCTGTGTCTCCGGCTGAGACGGAATCCCTGTTTGCCCTTGGATTGGACGATCAAATCGTTGGTGTATCCGACTATGACGATTATCCGGAAGCGGCAACAACCAAAGCTAAAATGGGCGGTATCACCAAGCCTAATGAAGAGTCCATCATTGCAGCTGAAGCCGACATTGTCTTCACTGGTATCTCGATGAGTGAGGATGCGGTGAAAAAGCTGCGCGAACTGGGCATTACCATTTTCAAAACGGATCCTAAATCCATTGACGATGTGATGAATAATATCGAAACCTTCGGTAAAATTACCGATCATCAGGAAAAAGCTCAGGAGATCATCACACAGATGAAACAGGATGTGACAGATGTAACCGAAGCGGTGAAGGCAGTTAAACCGGAAGAGAAGAAAAAAGTATACGTTGAGTTCTCCCCAGGCTGGACTGTGGGTAAAGGCGAATTCATGGATGAACTCATCACTGTAGCCGGTGGTAGCAATATTGCTTCCGACAAAGAGGGCTGGTATGAAATTAATGAAGAGAACGTGATTGCCTCCAACCCGGATGTGATCTTGTATGCCAATGATGTAATTGACGAAAACTCCAAAACACTGGATCAGATCATCAAGGCGCGCAGCGGCTGGGATCAAATTACGGCTGTGAAAAATGACGCGGTTATTGGCCTGGATGCCAACCTGCTGAGCCGTCCGGGTCCACGTGTAACTCAAGGGTTGAAAGAAGTAGCCAAAGCGATCTACCCTGACTTGTTCCAATGAGTAAAAAGCTGATCCTGTTCGGAACGACGGGCATGGTGCTGCTGGTGCTCACCGTGCTCATCTGCACGGGCATTGGTTCAGTAGCGTTGCCGATCCGGGATATTGCAGGCATCCTGATTCACAAAATCCCCTGGGTGGGCGATTGGATTACACCGGATTGGAATAAGGCAGCCGAACAGATTATCTGGAAAGTCAGATTCCCACGTGTACTGCTCGCCGTGCTCGTGGGCGCATCGTTGGCGATTGCCGGTGCGGGATTCCAGGGGGTTCTTCGGAACCCGCTGGCAGACCCGTTCACGCTTGGTGTATCATCCGGTGCTTCGGTGGGTGCAGCCTTTCTGATTTTCTTCGGATTGCAGTATGCACTGATTGGGATCTGGACGTTGCCTTTGATTGCGTTTTTGACGGGTGTAATCACGTTATGGTTTGTTATGGCACTGGCTCGTGAAGGGCGTAAAATACCTACACATAGCCTCATTCTGGCTGGTGTGGTCATGCAAAGTTTCCTGGGCGCAGTTGTTTCCTTCCTGTCGACCATGTCGAAACAGACGATTAATGAAATTATATACTGGACGATGGGAAGTCTGGCTCTGCGTGGGTGGTCGTATACGGCCATCCTTTTCCCGTATTTTCTGTTAGGGCTGGTCTTTCTCTGGAGCCGCGCACGCTCGTTGAATGTGCTTGCACTGGGAGAACGTCAAGCCGCACATATCGGGATCGGAGTGGACAAGCTCAAGCTGTCAGTGCTAGCAGTTGGCACACTGCTGACCGCAGGTGCTGTCTCGGTATCGGGTGTCATCGGATTCGTTGGGTTGGTGATCCCGCATATGTTGCGGCTGCTGGTGGGGCCGGATTACCGACTGCTGGTACCTTTGTCTGCCATTGGTGGAGCGATCTTCATGGTGTGGGCCGATACCATCGCAAGATCGTTGTTGGCGCCAACTGAAATTCCGCTTGGTGTCGTCACCGCCTTTGTTGGTGCGCCGTTCTTTGCTTACCTGCTGCACCGGAACAAAAAGTTGCAGAAGGGGATGATGCCATGAATTCCAGTAACAGTTCCAACTCGACTTCACTTATCTCCATTAAGGGAGCAGGGAAGTCATATGGCAATCATCAGGCACTGCGCAATGTAGACTGGCATGTTGGCGAAGGTGACTGGTGGGGAGTTGTCGGACCAAACGGCAGCGGCAAGTCCACCTTGATTCAGCTTATTGCCGGAACGGAACAGTTAAGCGAAGGTCAGATCCATATTGATGGTCGAGACATCGGCTCTTACAGCCGTAAGGACCTGTCGCGCATGATCGCTGTATTGCAGCAGGATGGCTTGCCAGCTATCTCCTATCCCGTGCGAGACGTGGTGGAGATGGGGCGATATCCGTACCAGAACTGGCTGGGGCGGGAAAAGGGTGATGGAGCACTTGTGGTGGACAGGGTGCTCGAAGACCTGGGATTGACAGAGCTGGCGGACAGACCGCTGGATGCACTCAGTGGCGGACAACGGCAGCGGGTCGCACTAGCCAAAGTTATGGCTCAGGAGCCGAGGTTACTGCTGCTGGACGAGCCGACCACGTTTCTGGATATTAAATATCAATTGCAATTCATGGAATTGTTATCGGCATGGCGACAGAGGACTAACATTACAATCGTGGCTGTGCTGCATGATCTGAATCTGGCCGCGTTATTTTGCGATCACATTCTGGCGCTGCGTGAGGGATTGACGGTTGGAAAGGGCACGCCTCATACGTTAATCAACGATGAGAACATCCAGGACATATTTCGCGTCAAACCCGCGATTGTCTCCCATCCCGACCATGCCATACCTCAACTGCTGCTGCGGCGGGACATCGATTAAATGAAGCGGGGCAACCCATATTTTGATGAAGGAAGTGCTGGTTGTATGAATAATGAACAGGTGTTGGAGCATCTAACAAGTAAGATTACTGCTCTTGATCAGGAAGTCGCGGCAGAAACCTCTGCGCATGTGGATTCGTTGACGAAACCGCCCGGGAGCCTGGGCAAATTGGAAGAGCTGGTGATCCGCCTGGCAGGCATGACGGGCAATGCACGTCCGCGTTTTGATCACAGAGCGGTCATTGTCATGGCCGCAGATCACGGCGTAGTGGAAGAAGGCATCAGTGCTTTTCCTGCTGAAGTGACCCCGCAGATGGTCCTGAATTTCCTTGCTGGAGGCGCTGCGGTGAATGTGCTTGCTCGTCACGCCGGAGCTGATGTGATCTGTGTGGATATCGGTGTGAATGCCGATCTTGAACATCCGGACCTGCTTTCCCGTAAAATTCGCAAAGGCACGGCCAACATGGCCCGAGGTGCAGCGATGACCCGGGATGAGGCAGTCAGCGCTATCCTTGCAGGAGCCGAAGTTGTAGCGGCAGAGGTGGCGAAGGGAACTCAACTGTTTGTCACCGGGGAGATGGGAATTGGCAACACTACCGCAAGTGCTGCGGTAATGAGCGCGTTAACCGGAGTTGCACCAGCTGCCGCCGTTGGGCGAGGAACCGGAATTGATGATGCAGGCTTGCAGCGCAAGGCTGCTGTAGTCAGCCGGGCGCTTAGCGTAAACGCACCGAACCCGGAAGATGCACTGGATGTTCTGTGCAAGGTGGGTGGACTGGAGATTGCCGGGCTCACGGGGGTTATTCTCGCGGCTGCTGCTCATCGTTGCCCGGTCGTTGTAGACGGGTTCATCTCTACCGCGGCAGCGCTGGTTGCGAGACAACTCGCACCTCTGAGTACAGCTTATATGATCGCTTCACATACGTCACACGAAAATGGACATGGAGCGCTGCTGCGTGAACTGGACCTGAAAGCGATGCTGGATCTGGACATGCGTCTGGGTGAAGGCACAGGCGGCGTGCTTAGTCTTCATCTGATTGACGCAGCTTGTCTCATTCTGAACGAGATGGCTACCTTTGCAAGCGCGGGTGTCTCAGACGGGGCAAGCCATGCTTCGGACTCCGCAGCGTCGGTTGATTCATCCCTGCAAGGAGAGAGTTCCCGATGAGCGTACTGGTGACAGGCGGCGCACGCAGTGGCAAAAGCTCCTTTGCCGAGCGTCTCTGCATGCAGCGTTCCTCGGAGGCCTGGTATGTGGCGACAGCTCAGGCGTACGATGATGAAATGCGTGAGCGTATCGCCATGCATCAGCATCAGCGCGAGGCATCAGGGTATCTGTGGCACACGATGGAAGAGCCGATACATCTGCCTGCTTTGATAAGCCGTATGGGTGAAGGGCATACAGAGACTTCTGCACCCACCATTCTGGTGGATTGCCTGACGCTGTGGCTGACAAATGTTTTGTTAGCGCATGAGCATGACGAGAAGCAGGTGTTACAGGGACATTTGGATGCGCTGGTTGAAGCGATTCGAACCTATCCCGGGTTACTTGTTCTGGTTACGAATGAAGTGGGGGACGGGATCGTACCGGAATATGCCCTTGGCAGGAAATATCGGGATTTGGCCGGTATACTGAATCAGCGCATTGCGGCGATATGCGGTGAAGTGTTTCTGGTGACCGTAGGCATTGCGATTGAACTAAAAAGCAAGGAGTACCGCTTATGAAGGATGGCACGCCTGCTCCTCAGCGCAAACATGCGGCGGCAGCCGCTTTTCAATTTTTGTCCCGTTTCCCTGTCAAAATGCAAATCGATTTTGTCCCGCCGCTGCTGAGGGAAAGTGTAGTCTTTTATCCGCTGGTCGGTGCTGCAATCGGTCTGTGTGTCTGGCTCTTGGGAGCCTTAAGTGGTGCAGTGCTTCCGGCCTTACCGGCTGCCGTCCTGACCCTGACGTTATGGGTATGGCTCACCGGAGGACTCCATCTTGACGGATGGATGGATACAGCGGATGGCTTGCTCAGTTATCGTACCCGTGAACGGATGCTGGAGATTATGAAGGACAGCCGTGTCGGGGCAATGGGCGTGATCGCCTGCGTGTTGCTTCTGATGATGAAGGCTGCGCTGATCGCCGATTTTATTGCCCGGGGCCACTGGGTGTACGGTGCGCTGCTGATCCTGCCCATGATCTGGAGCCGCTGGTTCATGGTGTATGCAATGTCGGCCTGGCCGAATGCGCGCGAAGATGATGGACTTGCCGTATTGTTCAAAGGTCTGGGTGAGCGGAAGGAGGTCCAGCGTGCACGAAGTTCAGCTGTGGGCCTGACCTTAATCGCAGGGGCAATTACGTTTGCCGCGGTGTGGCTTTTCAAGCCGGATATGGGGATTGCGGATGCGATGGTGAGTGGTCTGGGAACACTGCCATGGTGGCTATACCCGGTGGTGGCAGTTATTATTCTGCCTGTGGCGTGTTATTATATCGGCCGATTCGTGGCTGCCCGGATCAGTGAACGGCTCGGCGGTTTAACCGGGGATACGTATGGTGCCATGAATGAGCTGCTGGAGGCGGCTTTGTTGACTGTGCTGAGTGTGCTACAAGGACTGTTCTGGCTGTAACTTTTGAAGTATGGAGCAGTTTGGAAAACGTTACGCATGAGGTTGGGAGCAAGGTGATCTGGATATACACGGAGACAGGGGGAGAGAGCGTGGAAGATAGGCTATCACAACCAGCGGCGGTACTGATGCTGCAAGGAACGGCTTCCGATGTGGGCAAAAGTGTCATCACAACGGCATTGTGCCGGATTTTTAAGCAGGATGGCTTCAAGCCTGCTCCGTTCAAGTCACAGAATATGGCACTGAATTCCTATGTGACGGAAGATGGCAAGGAGATTGGTCGGGCCCAGGGGGCACAAGCTGAAGCCTGCGGTATTGAGGCGACAACCGATATGAACCCAATCCTTATCAAGCCGGTGCGGGACATGCATTCGCAGATCGTGGTTCACGGTGTACCTTTTTCCCAGATGAGTGCATCGGACTACCGTCAGCATTTCCTGCCTCAAGCAAAGCAGACGGTTATGGATGCGTTGAACCGGCTACGGGATACCTATGATATTGTGCTGATGGAAGGAGCGGGCAGTCCGGCCGAGATCAATCTGAAGGACCGGGATATCGTCAACATGAATCTGGCAGGCTGGGCCGATGCGCCGGTGATTCTGATCTCCGATATTGATCGGGGCGGAGTGTTTGCTTCCATTGTAGGTACGCTGGAGCTGCTGGAACCCCATGAGGTGGCGCGTGTCAAAGGGTTCATTATCAATAAGTTCCGCGGTGATCTGTCCCTGTTGCAACCAGGACTCGACTGGCTCGAAGAACGGACAGGCATTCCAGTATTAGGGGTATTGCCTTACATAAGAGATATTCAGATTGAAGCAGAGGATTCAGTGGTGCTGGACTCCATGCGTCATGGAAAATCCGGCAAAACCGATCTGGATCTGGCGGTGATCCGATATCCGCGAATTTCCAACTTTACAGACTTTGATGCACTTTCCCGTGAACCGGATGTGAATGTGCGTTACGTGACCTCGCCAGAGGAATTGGGCAGTCCGGATGCCATTCTTCTACCGGGTACGAAGGATACCATAGGTGACCTGGCATATCTGCGTGAGTCTGGGCTGGAGCAGGCGATTGCCAGTCAGACCGAGCGTGAGCATCTTCAGCTGGTAGGAATATGTGGCGGATACCAGATGCTTGGACGACATTTGAAGGACCCGTTTGCTGTGGAGGCGAATCAGATCCAGGAAGCGACGGGACTGGGCTGGCTTCCTTTATCCACAACGTTTCTTCAGGAAAAGCAGACAGTCAGGGCTTCCGGACGAGTGCAACCTCAGAATCCGATTCGGCTGTATGGTGAACCAGATGTGGAGGTATCTCCATTACCCATTAACGGATATGAGATTCATATGGGTGTTACGGAGTGCCACGAGCCTGAACGGGTAACCGCGTTGTTTGAAATCTCACATCCAGGTGGTCAACCTTTCCAAGAAGGCTGGGGCTCAGTAGATGGCAGCGTGTGGGGAACCTACCTGCATGGTTTGTTTGAAAGTGATCAATTCCGACGTTCGTGGCTGAATGCCTTGCGTGCAGGAAAGGGACTGGCTCCACTTCAGGAGACGTATAGTGCGCATGAACGTAAGGAGATGGAGTTCGATCGGGTAGCCGAATCGTTGCGTTCGGCATTGGATATGAAGCGCGTGTACGAGATTATGGGTGTTCAGGCACCCGAGTGAAACAACAATACCCCCATGTCTGACAACCCGTTCTCTAGAAACGGAATGTTAGCGGCATGGGGGTATTGTATATCCTATGATTATATGAGGTTTAAAACAGGTGATGATAGGTTAATGGTTAACCTGTTAGTTTATTTTGAAATTTTTCATGGCGGATTGAAGCTCTACAGCTTGTTCATGCAGATGACGAACTGTATTCGAATGGGAATCCATCTCGCTGAGCTGCAGGTCTGCTGTTGAAGCAATCTGTAACATGCTCTCACGAGATTTGGTCGTAATCTGTGCCGTTTCTTCAACGGACGCACTCACTTCTTCAGCACCAGCAGATACTTGTTGTGTAGAAGCCGAGACGGTCTGAATGGTCAGATTCACGTTCTGAATCAATTCATTCAGTTGCTGGAAGGCTGATCCTGCTTGTTGAACGACAGTAGTGCCTGAACCAATCTCTTGGGTTACACGGTTCATGGCGTCAACGGAGCGTTCAGCGTCTTCACGAATGGTACCCAGATAATCCGAAATTTCTTCGGTGGCTGTCTTGGATTGCTCGGCAAGTTTGCGAACTTCTCCAGCAACGACAGCGAATCCGCGGCCATGCTCTCCGGCACGTGCTGCTTCGATGGAGGCGTTGAGTGACAGCATGTTAATCTGTTTGGTGATCTCAAAAATGGAAGCAACAATGGTGCCGATGGCTACCGAACGTTCATTCATGGTTTCCACATAACGCAACGATTCGCTTGCTGTCTGGCCTACACGCTCCATCTGCTCAATGGCATTCTGAGCCAGTCGGTTACCGTTAACTGCCTCGTTGGCTGCTTCACTAATCTGGTCAGACACTTCAGCGGAAGAAGAAGCAATATGCATGATACCTTGCGTAATTTCTTCCATAGCTCTGGCGTTCTCGGATGCACTTGACGCAATGCTGATGCTGCCTTTTTCTGCATCTTCTGCGGAGCGGCTGGAGTTTCGAACCATACCGGACATCGATTCAACCCGCTGAAGCAGGTCATTGGAGCCTGATACAACTTCATTGGACGTGGACAAGGCACGGCTAATCATTTCTTTCAGGTTATGCGTCATCGTCTGGAAGCTAGCGGCAAGCTGGGCAATTTCATCTTTACCTTTGATCTCTAGTTTAGCGGTCAGATCACCTTGGGATATTTGTTTGCTATGTTGGACGAGCTTGATGATTGGTTTGGTAACTCTTTTGATCATACTAGTGGAGATAAGCCAGCCGAGCACAAACACTAATGCTGTAATCCCCAGACACAACCAGAAAATCTGGGTAATCTTATCTTGAATGAACTGGGCATCCATGCTCACAGCCATAATCATGTTACTTCCTGCAATGGGAATAAAGGCTGCTTTATGTACACCAAAAGAATCGGAGTAGACCTCACTGATTACCATTTCTTTGTTCTCAATAGCTGCATTCATTGCGGGTTCTACACTAATCTCATCCTGGGCTTTCATGCCTGAGGAAGAGTTGGCCACAACCACTTTGGCTGAGCCATCTTGAATAGCAACAACATAAGCAGCATCCAGATTATGTTCTTTTGCTTTATCTGCCAGATACGATTCCACGGTCATGGCAGCACCTTCAGAACCAGCTCCGCCACTCTGTACCTGTAGAATTTTGGATGCTGAAGTATTTTTGTATATATCCTGAATGGACGTGTTTAGGACTTTGTCAAACTGCGGGAGCACGTAGCTTTGAATAATATTCATCGAAACGGCGTAGAAACTGATACTGAACAACAGGGAAGCAACCAGCAGAACGAGGAACAAGGTGCCTCTGATTTTACCGGCAACGGTGCGATTACGAAACATATGATCATCCTTTCACGTCAAGTTCATCAACATTGTCGCTTTTCCGTATTCATAAGACCTATCTACCAATGAAGAAAGACCTAAATTATACATTGAGAAAACTTGGGAATAAGCGGATATACCTATATTACAAAATTAACCGGAGGTTGAATAGAACAATTTTCACGATTTGGTGTATTTTTTTCAGAAATACATGAATCTATTACATGCATATTACATAATATCAATTAATACCTACCAGAATAGTTTGTTATATGTTATATTGTAAAATGTCTTTGTCGGAAGTACAAAAGATAGAAGAGAAAACCGGATATGTTCCGGTTACACACATGCCTGAGGAGGATTTAAAGAAATGGATACTTTTCTAGTCATATTGAATGTAGTGGTTATGCTTGTTTTACTTGGCATCCTCTACTGGATGCAGAAAAAGCATATCTCCTTTACGAAACGCGTATTTGCGGGTCTGGGACTGGGGATTGTTTACGGGGTTATTCTTCAATTGGTGTACACATCAGGCTCTGATGTAGTTACAAAATCAGTCGATTGGTTCAATCTGGTCGGTTCAGGATATGTTCGTTTGTTACAAATGGTCGTGATCCCATTAATCATGGTGTCGATCATCTCAGCCATTATGAATCTGAAGGGCAAGCAAAATCTCGGCAAGATGAGTGTTTCCATTATTGCCATTCTGTTGATCACCACAGCGATTGCCGCAGGTGTCAGCATTGTAACGAGCCTTGGCTTTAACCTGACTTCCATTGAGATTCAAGGAGGAGACCGGGAGAATGCGCAGATTCAGAAGGTGGAGGAACGGCTTGTTGATGTGAAGGATCAGACAATCCCGCAGCAAGTGCTGGAATTCATTCCTTCGAATCCATTTGCAGATATGACAGGAGAACGTCGTACATCCACACTGGCGGTGGTTATCTTCTCCGCGTTCATCGGTGTAGCCGTACTTGGACTGGATCGCAAAAAACCTCAGCAGGCGGAGACGTTCCGCGGTATGGTTAATGCGGTATATGCGGTGGTTATGCGAATTGTTACGCTGGTTCTGAGGCTTACGCCTTACGGGATTCTAGCACTGATTACAAAGGTAACGGCGACAACCAATGCGGAAGAGATATTAAAGCTCATCAAATTCGTCATTGCGTCCTACGTGGCCCTCATCGTGATGTTTATTATTCACCTGATCATTATCTCGCTGTCCGGGTTCAACCCGATTACGTATTTGAAGAAGGTGCTGCCAACACTGGTATTTGCCTTCACATCCCGTTCAAGTGCAGCAGCGATCCCGCTGAATGTGGAGACACAGACGAAGAAACTCGGCGTATCGGACGGCATTGCGAACCTGTCTGCAAGCTTTGGTGCTACGATTGGGCAAAACGGCTGCGCCGGGATCTATCCGGCCATGCTGGCGGTGATGATTGCTCCGACGGTCGGCATCGACCCGCTGAGCTGGGACTTCATTGTGACTTTGATCCTCGTAGTCATGATCAGTTCGTTTGGTGTGGCTGGCGTTGGCGGCGGGGCAACCTTCGCTTCCCTGATCGTATTGTCCACCATGAATCTGCCTGTGGCTCTGGTTGGACTGCTCATTTCCGTGGAGCCGCTGATCGACATGGGCCGTACAGCGCTTAACGTGAACGGGTCCATGACTTCTGGACTTGTAACCAGCAAAATTTTGAAAGAAAACGATCGGGACACGTTTAACGATCAGAGCCGTGAGCTGGATTCTGCGGCTCAGGCTTAATTACAGAATGGATTAGATAGAAACTCACATTAAGATAGCTAGAGCCGTCTACAAATCAAGTGAGAAAAGCCGTCCTTCGGAGGAATCCGGAGGGCGGTTTTTTTACGGCAATCAAACTATGCTGTGCACAGTGGTGAAGCAGTCTTCTTTTTCTATACACGGTGCAAGGGCAATAGAGGTAGGAAAAACTAGTATGGTCGAGAGGGACACGGGAGGAGTATAGGCGGGTTCGTAGTCACTCAGGCACACTTGGAGTTATTTAGTTCTGTTCATGGGGCGAGAAATGTGATAGAGTATTCATGTTTTGGCCCTGAGCCAAACCGCGGTTCGTAACCATCCCGCGTAATCAAAACTAGGAAGGCAGTGTATGTATTTATGTTTAACTTAGGGTGGGGAGCAGTTTTTGTTCTCGTAACTTATGGATTTTTCCTGTTGTGTTACCGCTTGTTCGGTAAAAAAGGTCTCTATGCCTGGATTGGTGTGGCTACGGTTATAGCCAACATTCAGGTGACCAAAACGATAGATATTATGGGAATCGTACTGACGTTAGGCAACACGATGTATGTCAGCATGTACCTGACCAGTGATCTGCTCAATGAGAAATATGGACCAGGTGAGGCACGCAAAGCCGTATGGTTCGGTTTTTTCACGTTGATTATGACTACGGTTCTGATGCAGATGGTGTTGTTTTTTGAACCGGCACCAACGGACTTTGCACAGGATTCGATGAAAACATTGTTTGGTCTGCTGCCACGTCTGGCCCTCGGAAGTCTTACGGCATACTTCATCAGTCAGTTCTTGGATGTACGATTGTACTCCTGGTTACGCAAGGTAGCCCCAGGACGCAATCAGTTGTGGATACGCACCAACGGTAGTTCGATCATCAGTTCATTCGTGGATACACTGGTGTTCTGCGCGATCGCGTTTGCGTTCATCTACCCTTGGGATGTTTGGCTGGAAATCTTCCTGACGACGTATATTATTAAATTTGTATTAACTGCGGTTGGAACGCCGTTTCTGTATGCTGCACGCAGCTTTAAGTTTAAGGATGAGGCTTAGGCAATATTCAAAGAGTATCATTTAAAATCACCCTTTGCACAGTCAATTGTAATTCGGACTCTGCAAGGGTTTTTTTTATAGAAAACAGACCCGAAACAAGAAAAATCCTTTTTACATTTTCATGAAAAAGTTATAATATTAACAACCTGTCGTTATGAGCGTGTATCATTAGCCAACGATGATTTCAACCAAAGGGGAATCGAACATGTACTCTACACTGCGTTATACACTGGAAAGCAATGGCACAACCTACGAGAATGATAGTATTAATGCCTCGTTATTGGTGGAGTTGATCTCCAATCTGGAATTGCATGAATACGTAGTACTTAAACCTTCGGAGGTGGTGGAGGGAAGTATGTATATGCAGGCTGCTGCGCTTGAGGAACCAGGGCAAATGGTGGCAGAGATTCGTTTGCAGGAAGGCGAGGACGGTTTCCGGCATTACAGCTACAGCACAACAGATCCAACCGGGATTATTCAATGGTTTCTGGATTACTGGGGGAAGCAACAGCTGCCACAGCTGGAGTCTTGGCAGGATATCACGCAAGAGTTTGGTTAATGGTAAATGAGTGAGCAGGAATAAGATTACGTAGAATGCAGACGGAGTAATCTAGGATATGCTTTGTATTAATTACAATCCCGCAACCCATGATATTCATGGATTTGCGGGATTTTTGTGTTCGCGTGTGTACTTTTCTGTATACAGGCCTGAGGCGTACGCAAAAGGAGTATATTATTTAGAAGATACAGTTCAGCACAGTTTGGTGCAGTTTAGTTCATGATGCATAAATATCGGCTGAGCATTGATGTATATGGGCTATTTTTGACATAGATCCAATTACATTAGTCGGTAAGGATTTGCAGTTCTTTTGGATATGTTGTCAGAACTTCCACACCCGTCTCGGTCACAATTACATCATCCTCAATGCGGACGCCGCCTGCTGCGGTATATATGCCCGGTTCAATCGTGAATACGGTACCTTCATTCAGGATGTCCATATTCTCTCCATGGAGAGAAGGATACTCATGTACGTCAATACCGAGTCCATGGCCTACTCTATGCATAAAACGTTCGCCGTATCCCGCTTCTTCCGTGACCTGGCGTGCTGCACGATCCACTTCAGCGCAGGTGATGCCTGGTTTCACGATTTGGATGGCAGCTTCGTTCGCTGCGAGCACGGTGTTATAGATGGTTTTGAGTTCAGGTGAGATGTCACCAAAAGCGAATGTACGCGTGATATCCGAAGCATATCCACCGGCATAGACACCCATGTCAAACATCAACAGGTCACCATGTTGCAGTTTCCGTTCACCTGGTGTACCGTGTGGCAGACCTGTTTTGGGTCCCGTGAGCACCATGGTATCAAAGGAAGGACCATCGGCACCCAGCTTTTTCATCTGATACTCCATCTCGGCGACAAGCTCGATCTCAGTTACGCCTGTACGAACATGAGAGAGTCCTTGACGCAATGTTTCTTCAATCAGATGAATGGCATGGCGAATGCGGGCTACCTCATCAGGTGTTTTTTTCACACGTAATGTGCGAAGCAGGGGGCCAACATCTTCAAAGCTGGCAGCACCCAGTGCGGCGGTCAGTTGCTCATAACGTGCGACCGTCACGTACTCTTTTTCGAGACCTACTCGACCCAAGCGCCCTTGATAACGTTCGAACAAAGCGTATGGATTATCCGTATCCGTGTGAGTGGCAATGTTGGATACCGAGGAAGCGGCAGCGGCAGCTTCAGCATCGAGCGCAGGTACAATCAACAAGGGCTCTTCGCCGCGTGCGAGAACCAGACCTAGGAAGCGTTCATGCGGATTGCTCGCAAATCCGGTTAAATAGTAGATATGTTTTGGATCTGTGATCAGCATGGCGTCCAATCCTTGCCCGGACAGATCGGCTTCAAGACGAGATAAAGGGTTTTGATTCATAAGTGTAGTTGTCCACCTTTCCATTCATACTATCCTTCTATTATAAAAGATTATGATGGAATTCCAAACTGCGGTGATTTCATGTCCTCGGAATACCTTGAATTCTCGGTTTAAGCGGCTGGTGTGAAGGGTAATACAGGGCGAAACCGCTTTACAGATGAATAATAACACCTCAACTATAGAGAAAAAAACATTAACAATACGTTAAGCATGACTTATTTATTTTATACAAAAGAACGATATACGAAGGGAGATGTTATCATGAATAATCGAGTAACCGTTCCGCTGTATGCTTCATTATTAAGTGTAGCACTGTTAACCGCGTCATGTTCTTCAGGCGAACCCTCAACGGGAGGAGCAGAGCAGACGCCTCAGGGACAGGGAGCAGGTCAGGGACAGACAGCGAATGGAGGCAATACCGGTGCAAGTGGGAATGAGAGTGGAGCGCAGGGGGAGACGGTTATTCCGTATCAGACTTCCGTTCTGGTTGAAGGATTGAATGCACCGTGGGAGATTGTGAGTGTGCCTGATGGTCGGATGTTTGTAACGGAACGGCCTGGTGCGATTCGGGTCATCGAGGATGGAAAACTAGCCCCTGAACCACTGATTGAATTCTCAGCCCCGTTTAATGAAGAAGGTGAAGGAGGTCTGTTGGGTCTGGCAGCTGATCCGGACTTCGAGGAGAACGGTTATCTGTATGCGTACCACTCCTATCTGGAAGACGATGACATTGCGAATCGAGTGTTACGCCTCAAGGTGAATGATGGCAAAGCGGTCATAGATCAAGAGCTGCTTGGCAACATCCCAGGCGGAACAAATCATAACGGTGGGCGGATCAAAATTGGCCCGGACAAGTTGCTCTATATCACGACAGGTGAACGTTATGAACCGGAACTGTCACAGAACAAAGATAGCCTTGGCGGTAAAATATTGCGGATTGGTCTCGACGGATCGATCCCGGCAGACAACCCATGGCCGAATTCACCTGTATACAGTATGGGACACCGCAACGCACAGGGACTGGCATGGAACCCGGACAACGGTTATCTGTATTCTACCGAGCATGGGCAGCGGAATCACGATGAGATTAACCGGATTGTAGCTGGAGAGAATTATGGCTGGCCTGAGGTGGAGGGAGACGACGATGGCAACGACGCATATCAGGCTCCGCTTGCACATAGTGGGAATGATACATGGGCGCCGTCTGGTGTAGCTTTTGTAGAAGAAGGTCCTTGGGCTGGATCTCTGATTGCTGCGAATCTGCGTGGAGAGCAGTTGCTGAAGGTTACTCTTTCGGAAGATGGCACACAGGTGAAGAAGGTGGAACCCCTCTTCGAAGATGAATGGGGTCGAATTCGCAATGTGAGTGCTGGCGAGGACGGGAAGTTATATGTGCTTACGAACAATCGGGATGGACGAGGATCGCCACGAGATGGAGATGACAAGCTGATAGTGCTTACTCCGGAGAGTTAAGTCTGGAGTCAGGGGAGATAAAATCAGTGTTGCAGGACAGTGTCGAACCGGATTGGTATCCCCGTAAGGGTGAGGATGAAGTAAGTTTAAAACGAACGGTTACCACTCAACTTGAGTCAAAGCCCTGAAGTGCCCTGAATCTGAATCGCATTCAATAAAATTTTTCTAACGAACCTGACGCACCTTGAATAGAGGTTTGGTGGCGTTCGTAGTCTGAGATTCATTACAAACAACTCCAGTGCAGTAGTAGATGCACATGGTTAATTAATTAAAGGAGCTGTCCCCGTCAAATTCATGACATTTGGGGACAGCTCCTTGATTGTAATCTATGTGTCATCCTAATCTTGAATGAGCTACAACGCACAATGCCGCACGAAGAGAAACAGCGTTAATAGGATGCTTGTGTCATTCCAAAAATACTCACAGCTCCACGTTCTTTACTACTCTGCGCTCTCCGCAAGTGTGGCAATACGCTGAGTCGGATCATTTGTGTACTCTCCACCGTGATAACAGAGAACCTTATTGAGCTTAAGGTTGGTCAGTTTCTTCAGGCTTCGCAGCGCTTCAGGCATGTCCGGTGTCGCTTGTGGTGCAGGGCCAACCAGTTCATCATCGACCACACGAAGTTCATCGGCAGCGAGCAGGAACTGTTGCTCCCCGAAATACAGGCAGATATGACCTGGCGTATGTCCCGGTGTATGAATGACCTGTGTACCACCTTGAAGGGGTAACAAGTCTCCGTCCGCCAGAGTTCTACTAATGTTCACTTCAGGCAGCTGCAAGAGCAGTTGGTCTGCCAGTGCCAAAACGGGCGCGGGCAGCAGAGCACGACGTTCAGGCGTGAATTTGATCAAAGGTTTCTCACCGGTTAGATATGGAATCTCATCGGCATGTGCCCAGATTTCAAGATCGGGAATGGCATCCAGAAGAGCGCCCAAGTTACCGATATGATCAATGTCCTGATGGGTAATAATCACCCGTTTGACGTCCGCGAGCTGCACGCCCTCATGTTCCAATGCGGATTGAAGTTCGGCAAATTGTCCAATCATGCCCGTATCCATCAGGGTAACGCCATCTGCATCACGAAGCATGACGGGGAATATGGGGCTGTTCCCGGAAGGTGTGGGAATCTGGAGATTTAGCACAGTAATCGAAGTTGTTGGATGGCTCATGGTTATCCGGACCGTAGTCCGGTACACCTCCTTTTCTTTTTTAGCAATGATTGTTGTTATTCAGGGCGATTGTATTTTAAGTGTTTTCTATATTTTTTAACGGTATGGAGCAGCGCTTCGAACGTTTCTTCTTCATTACTGCCATCTTTAACGATGGAGACAAACGAGAAGTTATCATGAACAAGTTTGTTCCTCGTCTGATACACCAGACTAAGGGCTTCAGCGAAGTGTTCTTTTTCGGATTCCAGAGCAATGAACTCTTTACTCAGTTCGGACTGAATAATCTCCATGTTGGAGCGTGCACGGTAGGCAGGAGTTTTCATCAGCTGGGTCGAATTAAACTTTTTCTGATATACGTCTCTGTACAGTTGATGTAACATTTGTTCAATAATGGCGCATAATTCGATGACCAGTGAAGCATATCTTCGGTTTTTGCGTTTTCGGGTGAGCTCACGTGTTTCTTCTTTGTCCAAAATACCGTATTTTTCATACAGCGTAGAATCAACGTTCTGCAAGATTTCCTGATATTCCTGTTCGAGTAGTGCGATTTCAAGTTTGGCTTGTTTTTTAACTTTTTTAAAATCTTCTTTGGTCAGCATACTTGTCCTCCCATGGAAACCGAGATGTGATCCTATCATTATCTCATATTGTCCGTCGTCGCGCCTCTAATTTCGGAACCTCAGGTTCAGAAGGGAAGTACCTCATGTCCAATCAGACAGCAATTGTAACAGGAGCTAACTCGGGTATGGGGTTGGCAACCACCATTGAACTTGCAAGACAAGGATATCGCGTAATCATGGCATGCCGCAGTGAGAAGCGCGGACAAGAGGCTCTTCAGGAAGCTGTGCGTCAGTCCGGCTCTTCTGCGATTGAATTGATGTTGTGTGACCTGGGTTCACTCGAAAGTATACGCCAGTTTGCCCGCACATTCCGCGAGCGTCATGATCGCCTTGACGTTCTGGTTAATAATGCGGGGGTAGTGATGGTTAAGCGGAAGGAAACCTCAGATGGGTTCGAACAAAGTATCGGTATTAACCATCTGGGACATTTCCTGCTGACTTTACTTTTGATAGAACCTCTGAAAGCTGCGAAGCAGGGACGGGTGGTAAACGTTTCGTCAGGTGCTTACAAGGCCGGCAAAATCCACTTCGAAGATCCACATCTGCACAAAGGTTATAATCCGATCAAAAGTTATGCTCAATCCAAATTGGCTAACGTGCTGTTCACTCGTGCACTGGCTCGCAAACTGTCAGGTACATCTGTCACAGTGAACTGTCTACACCCTGGTGCGGTGGGAACGAGTATTGGCGTAGATCGCAATACCGGATTTGGCACACGCATTATGGCGTTTGCAGGTAAGCTTCCATTCTTTCTGTCCCCTGAAGAAGGGGCACGAACGGCTGTTTATCTGGCTACAAGCCCTGAAGTCGTCGGGATCACCGGGCGTTACTTCTATCAACAGAAAGAGCAGCAGCTGAAGAAACATGCCGTTGATGATGCTTCAGCTGAGCGTTTCTGGACATGGAGCGAAGAACAGGTCGGGCTAAAGCCTGACGAGAAGTTGTGATGCGGATGTGGTTCAGACTTTTGCCTTCACAGCTTGTTGGATCATTTCAATAACAGCTTCAATACGTTGGATGCCTTGATCTCCCTGACCGTATGCACGGACAGAGGCGGATGAGGCATTTTTCTCATTCTCACCAAGTACGAGCGAATAAGGCACTTTTTCCATCTGGGCTTCACGGATTTTGTACCCGAGCTTCTCGCTGCGCAGATCTGTTTCTACCCGAATGCCCGCAGCCCGGAGCTGGCTCTGTACTTGGAGCGCATAGTCTGCGTAATGATCTGACACAGGCAGCAGCTTTACTTGCACAGGTGCAAGCCAGAGTGGGAATGCTCCTGCATAGTGCTCAGTCAGGATGCCGATGAAACGATCGATGGAACCATAGATGGCACGATGGATCACGACCGGACGGTGTTTCAGACTATCCTCGCCAATATAAGTGAGGTCGAACTTCTCCGGCATTTGAAAATCAAGCTGGATTGTTCCGCACTGCCAGCTGCGCTTCAGCGCATCGAGGATATGAAAGTCAATTTTCGGTCCATAAAAGGCACCGTCCCCTTCGTTAATGCGATATTCCACGCCTCGACGATCCAGAACATTTTGCAATGCACGTTCCGCCTGATCCCAAAGCTCTTCCGATCCCATGGAATCTTCCGGACGAGTGGACAATTCAATCTTATATTCGAATCCAAAGATGTCGTACATACGTCCAATCAGTGAGATCGCCTGATTAATCTCGTCCTCGATCTGCTCTGGCATGACATAGAGATGGGCATCATCCTGGCAGAATGTCCGCACACGCATCATACCGTTCAGGGCACCTGAGAATTCGTGGCGGTGAACCTGACCAAATTCCATCATGCGAATTGGTAATTCGCGATAGGAATGGAGTGTATTTTTGAAGATCAGCATGTGCCCAGGACAGTTCATCGGTTTCAGTGCAAAAGTCGCATCGTCCACTTCCGAGAAATACATGTTGTCCTTGTAATGCTCCCAATGGCCGGATTGCTCCCACAGCCGGTTGTTCATCATGAGAGGAGTCCGAACCTCCTGATAACCTTCCTGTAATTGCAGCTCACGCGAGAATTGCTCCAGTTCAGTGCGAACAGTCATGCCTTTGGGCAGATAAAAGGGCATGCCGGGCGCTTCTTCGGAGAACATGAACAGTTCAAGCTCTTTGCCAAGTTTACGGTGATCCCGTTTCTTCGCTTCTTCAAGCATGTGCAAGTGTTCATCCAGTTGGGCTTTGTTCGGGAAAGCAGTGCCGTAGATGCGTTGCAGCATCTTATTATCCGAGTTACCCCGCCAGTACGCACCAGCTACATTCAGCAGCTTGAACGCTTTGATCCGACCAGTGGATGGAAGATGGGGACCGCGACACAGATCGAAGAACTCTCCTTGATCATAGATCGAAAGTTCGGCGTCCTCTGGCAAATCCTGAATGAGTTCAAGCTTGTAGGGGTCCTGAATTTCTCCGAAGATACGGAGGGCTTCTTCCCGGCTAACGACCCGCCGACTGATCTTTTCATTTTCCTGAATAATTTTGTTCATTTCCCGCTCGATGGCAGCCAGATCACTGATGGACAAGGCATGCTCCAGATCAACATCGTAATAGAATCCATCTTCAATGACTGGGCCAATGCCCAGTTTCACTTGTTCTGCACCGTAGATGCGTTTGAGTGCCTGTGCGAGCACATGTGCTGCGCTGTGACGATAACGATACAGACCTTCCGCACTGTCCAAAGTAACGATAACAAGTTCGCAATCTTGCTGGAGCACCCAATCGAGATCGACATTTTGACCATCTACAATACCGCCAATGGCCTGTTTTCCCAGGCTTGTGCTGATAGATGAGGCAACCGCACCTACAGTGATGCCTGCTTCGTAAGAACGTACCGCGCCACCTTGCAGACGGACCTCAATGGAATGGCTGGATTGTTGAAGATCATTTGCTTGGTTGTTAATTTCGTTACCTGATTTGTTGCTTGCTGAGTTACTGTTTTCCTGTTTGCTCATGTGAACCACTCTCCATTTCTTAAAATGAAAGCGCAAAAAACACCCGTCCCGGAAAAGGGACGAGTGCGCTTGGCTCGTGGTTCCACCCTAATTTGGTTATGGTGCACCCTGATCTCGACCAGCCGTCGTGAACAGGAAACATCATAACCCTCATTGGAATCCGTTATCGGGGATCAGACGGTGGACTCTACTGGCAGCATGCCGAACATCCGAAGGAGGTCCGAAATGCTGAGGTTGGAGGTCACGGCTGCAGAGGGGTAATTCCGGTCCGTTCGCTGAAGAAGGTTTCACCAATCCCCTCTCTCTCTGGGCAGCACGCAAACGAAATCATGTCTCTGGTCATCGCCAAATATGTTAGATCAACTCATTAGAATTATTCTGAAATATGTTGCATTCAATATCAATATATTGGAACAGGTGTTGTTGAGTGTCGATTATATAGACTGAAAATGGAAAGGTCAAGTGGAACATTTTAATTGGTTTCGGACGGTCCATCCCATATTAAGCGAATGATCGTTCCTTCACCAGGGGTGGACTGTACCTCAATACGACCATTCATGGCTTCGATCAAACCTTTGGTTACCGCCATGCCCAGCCCTGATCCAACGTCCGATGTACCAGTATCTGTACCGCGATAGTATCGTTCAAATAACTTCCATACCGTCTCGGGGTCCATGCCTCGTCCATTATCGGCAAATTGAATGCTGAATTCATCTGCCTGCTTACCAGAATGCACACTGACAATAAGGATGGACTCGGGTGGATTATGAAGAAGAGCATTGGCAGTCAGATTATCCACAATTCGTTCAAACGACGGAATATGGACAAGTCCATACACAGGCACTTCGGAAGGTTGGAATAGGATGCGACCTTCCCCATATGCAGGATTCCGTTCGGCGCGCTGGATCAGATCACGAAGCAACGCATTTACGTCAGTCTCTTCAACCACAGGTTGATATCCTCCGCTGCGTAATCGATAGGTCATGGCAAGGTCGTTGACAAGCCTGTCCATATACATGGACTTATCGAGCATTATGCCTGCGAATTCCCTGACTTCCTCCGCGGTCCAGCTATACTTATCCGCCTCAAGCATATGAGCATATCCCTGAATGGAGGAGAGGGGTGTCTTCAGGTCATGTGTTATGCCAGCAATCCACTCCTCGCGTAGTGAATCGGTCTGTTTCCGAAGTTCTTCATCTTGTTTCAATGTGTGAGACAAGGCCTGCATGGAGCGGAGCACCTCAGCATAAACGTGATATTTCCGTTTCCATTTTCCGTTACGACGCTGGCTGCGAGGCACTCCTAAAGCTCCGGTGGGTTCCTCGTAATGCCCTCGCTCCAGACGCTGTAACCATTGGAGCATATGCAGCATGGGTGAGCCGAATCGATTGGCATACCAGAAGGCAAGCAAGATGAGCAGAATGATGATGGATACAATCAATACAACCAATGCCGGTTCCAGAATAAAATTGTAGGGGTTCTGATCAGTGTTCACCGCTGGATCACCAGGGATGCTAATCAGCCAGGTAGTTTCATTTTGTTCGTCGTACCACGTTGCAACAGACATACCTGATCGACTCGGATAGCGAACTTGCAGAACAAGTTCCTGAATGGTGTATTCGCTAGGTACGCCCATGTCCGGTTTGTTATAGGAGGAGAGCTCGCGTCCTGACGCATCCAATACTTGAAGATAAGCATTGGCGGCACGGAGGGCCTCCTGTTGGTCGGTCTTAAGATCAAGCTTCCCGTTGGTGAAAGCAAGGTCTGAACGAATCTTATTCATTAAGGACTTGGCCGGGTTACTCTCACCATATAACAAGGTGAATTCCTTCCCGTTTTTCTCCCGGATTAGCATGATGATTTGATAAGGGAAGGGCTTTTGGCTTTCCCAGTATGCAATCAATTCTCCCGGTTTATAGTGAGTAGGAACATCGGCCGGGGTGTGGTATGCATCTATGGCGTAACCTTGTTCATCCAGAACTTGCAGCCAGCCTTGATATTTATCTACTTGCTTCAGCAATTCGGGGTCATATCGGATGGTATCATCCGGCATGATCTCTGCTGTATTAATTAATTGGTCCAGACCGTTGGCAGCAAAATCATCTACCAGATTCACTTCATTTACCTTTTGCACGACCCAGTAAGTGGCTACAGACCCAAGCAGGATGATAAGAACAACTGCACCGGCAAGCATCCCGATAAACCGGGTCATTAACCTGCGACGAATACTCATGGGCGTGACACATGTTCCAGCTGAATCAGTTTGTAACCCAGACCCCGGACGTTGACGAGAAACACCGGATTGGAAGGATCGGCTTCAATGCGCTCCCGAATGCGGTGAATATGAACCATCACGGTATTATCATCACTAATGGCTTCAGAGCCCCAGACTCGCTCATAGAGGTCTGATTTGGTGAAGATTCGATTGGGATGTTTGCAGAAAAAGAGTAGCAGTTGAAACACAAGTGCCGGACAGGGTACGGGCTCACCTTCAACCCGAAGTTCACCAGCCCACTCCAGTACCTGGAATCGTCCAAAATCGTACACGCCTTCCGATGTGCAGCGAGATGACGTATTTACGTTAGATGGGTTGTGATCCGAGATCGCTGCGGTTTTAGAAGGTAAATAACGCTTCAGTAATGATTTAATTCGAGCAACCACTTCCAGAGGATTAAAGGGTTTGGCAACATAATCGTCGCCCCCAACGGCGAACCCGGTTAATTTGTCATAATCCGTTGTTTTGGCCGTCAGAAACAGGATGGGAGCATCGGTGACCTGCCGTAGAAAAGGACAGATTTCCAGTCCGCTTTTGCCAGGAAGCATGATGTCGAGCACGATGCAATGATACGTCTTGTTGTTGCATGCCTCAATGGCAGCTTCGCCTGTTGTAACGGTATCAATATCGAGAAACTGCTCTTTGAGCAGAACGGTTTTGAGCATATGCAGAATAGCCTGTTCATCATCCACAAGCAGTAATGAGACGTTATCCATAGTTTAAAAATGACCTCCTGATCCTTCCGTTGTGTGTATTGCTAATCATACCATCCAAGAAGGCTGTATAGTGTATGAGCTATCTTAACGGAATCTTAATTATGCAGCCTCAAAAGGCGTTGCAAGTTTAACTACATGTAAGATGGGGTTAGACGAAGGATAAGACTCATTCTGTACACTTAACTGGAAAGTATAACGATTAACGGAAAGGGATGTTGAGAATGAACAGAGAAGGTCATCTGAAATCAAAACAAAATACACAATTGAAATTGCAGAATAAAAGGGGGTGGAAGGTGCTTGCGATTACCCTTGGAGCTTGCGTGATATTGTCTGCTTGCGGCAACAGCAACTCCATTACTTCCGACCAGGCGGAGCAGCAGTCAGCCGAACAGGCATCCAATACAAATAAAGAGGGTGAGAACACTCATCAGGAACAGGATTCTGCTTCAGCAGGAACTGCAATGGTTACACCCGACAATTTTGTTGATACCCTCATGAAGGGTTCCAGTGAAGATATTTACCGTCAGTTGAGTCCTCAAATGAAGGAAGCGATCACACTTGAAAATCTTAAAACGTCTGCTGACGAGTTCCTGGAAGGAGTAACTTCCCTGGATCAAGTGTTCGCAGCTGAGATGAACAATCTGACCGAGTTCGCCTGGAAGGATCAAACAGGGACAAAAGGGATTCGAGCCTATTTTACCGAGGCCAATCAGATTGATGGTCTGTTGATCCAGCCGCTGGAAACCCATAAGAATACAGATCAAAAGTTCACCAAAACTGAATTCCATTTCCCTTTAAAGGGTGAATGGTATGTGTTCTGGGGAGGTAACGATGTGATGTCGAACTATCATTATGAGCATGAAACACAGCGCTATGCGCTGGATATCATTCGTTCAAAAGAAGGTTTTAGCTATAACGGGGATGCCAAGGTGAACGCAAGCTACCATGCTTTTGGTCAACCACTCTATGCTGCTGCGGACGGAACAGTTGTCGATACCAAAAATGACATATCAGACAATATACCCGGCGTCATGAATCCCGAAGAGCCAGCGGGGAATTATGTGGTGATCGACCATGGCAACAATGAATACAGCATCACAGGACACATCAAGGAAGGTACTGTTTCGGTCAAAAAAGGAGATAAGCTCAAGCAGGGAGACCCTATCGGTGAGCTTGGTAATTCGGGGAACTCCAGTGAAGCTCATCTGCATTTCCAGGTGTCGGATGGCCCGGATCTGTTCACATCTCGCTCAATTAACATTCGTTGGGCAGACCAGACTCAGCAGTTAACTCGTGGGAACACAATTCAGGGACTTCCAGAGTAATGATGGAGTAATTCTCTGTCAGAATGTTAGAGGTGACGAAGGCTTCTATTTTCCATTATAATATCCTCTATGATAATAGAACGATCTGGAATGATGGAGGAATAGTGATGAAACTGGAAGATGTGCAGATTGAATATGCGCGCCTGGAGGACTTGCCGAGGATTGTGGAAATTTATAATTCTACCATTGAGGGCCGTATGGCAACAGCGGATTTGGAGCCGGTGACGGTGGAGCAACGTTTGCCTTGGTTCGAGGAACATACACCCGATCATCGTCCGCTTTGGGTGATGAAGCAAGCAGGACAGGTGGTAGCTTGGGCAAGTCTCAGCTCGTTCTATGGACGCCCTGCGTATAACGGAACGGTGGAAGTCAGTGTATACGTCGATCAGCAATGCCGCGGAATTGGGGCTGGCGGACGTTTGCTTGAAACGGTATTTGAGGCGTGTCCTGCACTTGGGATTACGACCATTCTCGGATTTGTCTTTGGGCATAACGAACCGAGTCTGGGGTTATTGCGCAAGCATGGTTTTGAACAGTGGGGATATTATCCCGAAGTTGCCGTACTGGATGGTGTGAATAGAGATCTGGCGATTTTGGGCAAAAAAATATAAGTGTCGTTCTTATTCGTAGGATAAGAACATTGAAAACCTTCAACCTAAATTAATAGGATTGGAGGTTTTTTGTCGTTCAACTATATTCTTTGCTATGTGAAAGTAAGGTTGTGTTTATACGCCAAGCTGCTGTTTGATCTCTTGGATCTGTCCCAGATGACGTTCCTCATGATAACTTGTAAAGTCAATCCATTGGGTTAGATCCATCTCACCAAATACGGGATGAGGAAAGGACTTGCTGCGCAGCAGGTCAGGATCATGATCCAATGCAAAGTTATTTAACGATTGGTGAGATTCGTCCAGATCATTGCGTACGTCTGCAAGTGCTTCGGGCGCTGCTGGAGGCTGAAGATGGGGTGGTGCCTCTACGGAGCGGCTGCGGTCCAACGATAATTCATATGGTTTTTTGTCCACAGACACCGTCTGTTCCTTCTCGAGGGCCAGGCGGGCTTGTTTTCCAATGACATTTTCCATCAGATTCAGATGACGTAGTACTTGCATAATACTCCACTGTTCGGGTGAAGATTTTCGGTTCAATTGTTCTTCTTCGAGTCCCGAGATGGCTTCCCAAATTTGGTTGCGTATATTGTCATTACGAGTAAACATCGTGCAATCCTCTCCTTATATACGGGTTCTATGATGCGGGTAGTCTGTGTATGTTCATTACCCAAAATGTGGATGCTTATTCTTGAAGCATTGAGAATGGAAAGAGTGAATGCGAACCTAGGCAAGATTAGCCTTTGTTAGATGTGATTTGTGCCAAATAAAAAAAGCCGTTCTCCATGAACGGTTCATTTAAATCCATCCCAAGTCCAAAAAAAGATTGACGGGCAGACCCCGGCAAACTATAATCGGTACAAGTAACTTGATATGTAAGGAGTCCTGACATGATATGTTAGTAATCGACGAGGTGTATCACCATACAGCATTGCAAATATCATCGTCCGATTTATTGTACCTTATCGAACGGCTGAAGGTCAAAAAAGAAAATGAGATCCAAACGCTCAAGCAGAAGATCGAACAGTTCGAACAGAAGCGTCGAGCGGAAGAGGTTGCTTATCAATCGTTGTCGCCCGTACGCAAATGGTTTGCGGGCCGCCCAGCATCCCATCATCAGGCGGTAGAGTATATGGTGCAGGTGAAGGAACGTTTTCGCAAGATGGAACAGATTCGCAGACGCATACGTGAATTGGATCAGATCGCAGAACGAATTAAGCATCCGGACAGCATTGAGCGGGACGAGATTGAGCTTGCGCCCGATACAATCCGTGAACTCAGACAGCTTAGTGAAACGGAGGATGTATAAGCATGACTTTGGAGACGTTAAGCACCGGGATTGATACGGTCTGGGTCGTACTGAGTGCAGCGATGATTTTATTGATGGAGGGTGGATTCGCCCTGCTCGAGGCTGGCTTTGTGCGTTATAAAAATAGTGTGAACATTATTATGAAGGTTTTTGCTGACATTACGATTGGAACGTTGCTGTTCTATGCTATCGGTTTTGGACTGATGTATGGTTCGGACGTTGGCGGTTTTGCGGGAGTAACGGGATTTTTCCTGAATGGGGATTTGTCTCACCTGGACGTACCGGTATCTCTGGAGACATTCTGGTTGTTCCAGGCTGCCTTTACCATTGCTGTTATTTCCATCGTTTCAGGAGCGGTAGCCGAGCGGATCAACTTCCGTGCCTACCTGTTGTATATCATATTGATGACGGCGATTATCTATCCAATTGGTGGACACTGGGCATGGGGCGGCGGCTGGCTTAGTCAGCTGGGGATGCAGGACTTTGCCGGTTCGGCTGTTATCCATGCACTCGGCGGATTCTCGGCACTGGCGGCTGCGATTATTATTGGCCCGCGTAAAGGCAAATACACGCCACTTGGCGTAAGTGCCATTGCACTCCCGAGCAATCTGCCACTGGCATCTGTAGGTGCATTTCTGTTATGGTTCGGCTGGTTTGGCTTCAATGCTGGTAGTACACTCAGTGCGACGGATGTAAGAATTGGTCACATTGCGATTGTTACGATGTTATCTGCGGCTTCGGGTGGTGCGGTTACGTTGTTGTATACGTTATTCCGCTTCAATCGTTCAGATGCGCCATCGGTCATTAACGGTTCACTCGCGGGACTCGTCGGCATTACGGCAGGCTGTGCTTTTGTTGGTGATGTAGCAGCGATATTCATTGGGGCAGTATCCGGTCTATTGATGATGGCAGCCACTAACTGGCTGGACCGTCGGCAGATTGATGATCCGGTTGGTGCTTTCCCGGTGCATGCCGCATCCGGGATGTGGGGCACGATTGCTGTGGGTCTGTTTGCCACGGATGGTGGATTATTCATGGGCGGCGGCTGGAGGTTGCTGGGAGTTCAAGCACTTAGCCTTACAGCCTTAGTCATCTGGGGATTCGCCATGACCTGGATCGGGCTGAAGTTGATTGGCAAAATTGTGCCTGTGCGTTCGACAGAAGAAGAGGAAGATTTGGGTCTGGATATCAGCTATCATGGGGTGATGGCAGCCCATCAGGCCCATGAATTCCTGGATGGTGAGGAGCATATGCGTGCTTACCAGGAGAAGTCTTCTGATCCAAATCGTTAAATGGAATATAGAATTAAGGAAGTAGACTGACAAGGAATGTCAGTCTCTTTTTTCTATATAAATTGGACTGCACATTTACACGAGAACGTAGAGGACAGAAAGAACCTGAAGAATCGAAGAGTTCGCCTTTATCCCCGGATTTTTACCTTTGCAAAGGTGAATCTAAAAAATTCTGGGGATAACAGCGATCGGAAGGTTGTTCTGTCATCGGAGTGGTAAGTGTAAAATATTCTTAAGTTCAATTTATATAGAAGCAGGGAAAGACGTCCGGGCGGAAGAATATACAGGTGTGAACTTGAATATGTCTCAGCATAGGTGTATTGTCAAAAGGGGAGGATCTATATGATTAAGCCAGAACAATGTGAACGTCTGACCAGAAAAGCCCGTAAAACACTTGAGGAATATGGTTTGGGAGTTGCTGCCGACCTGTTGTTATCTTCAAGCCGCTGGGGAATTCGCCTCGATGTATCCACACTGGACGAATATCGCAGAACAGGAAACTCACGTGTGGGTGGACATCCGGATTTGCCAAGTCGCATGGAATGGCCCGTAACACAAGAAGGAGTTCCAATGACTTTCCTGGCCCAACTGAACCTGGTGGATTTGTCGCCGTATACGCCGAATGATGGGCGCGGGACTTTGCCTGAACGTGGAATGTTATACTTTTTCATTGGCACGGATGAATCTGCTTGTCCCATTGAACATCGTGTGATTTTTGAGCCAAGTTCTCATAACCTGATAAGGCGAGAACCTGAGGGTGATACCGCGCTGGATGGAGCACCGTTTGTTGCACATTCGGTGACTGTGCTGCCTAATCTTGAGTTTCCTACATATGCATATATTGACTCCAACGGGCTGAATGAGCTCTCGCCGCCGAGGCTTGAGAACGATGAGGCCGAAGCGGAAGTGAGTCTGTATGACCGTTACCTTGAATTCGAGTCGAGTTGGAATCATCCAAGTACGCTGAATTGGGGTGGGATGTTTGGATATCCTGACGGGCAGCATCCGGATGCCGAGCATCGTGCCTTGTTACAGATCGCACTGGGAGAAGAGTACGATTATAATGAGCAGGAGTGTGAGAAGAAGCTGACCAAGCATTACGGCGGTGATGAGGATCGGACATGGCAGGAACTATCCGATACGCTGCTGCTGTTGAAGATAGATACGCATGATACTATTGGTTTCCAATGGTGGGATTGCGGGGAACTGCAATTTTTCATTCGCAAGTCTGACTTGGAGGCTGGACGATTCGAGCAAACGTATTGTTCGTTATACTCAAGTTGAGCAAAGATTTGAAAACAAATAGGCAACAAAATGTCCTGAATCCCGTCTATATGAAGGAGGAAGGACTTTTTTGTTCGTAGATTGATAAATTTGAGGTATAACTTGTTTATATATTAGGGAGGGATATCTTAGTTGATAACCGATCATATGTTCTGTATAATGGGATAAAAAGGAAGTGTATCTGTTGATTCAATCTGCGTTCAAACATATTGACGTGGCTGTAACATCGTTGATTGATATATGTGATCAGTTGTCGGAAGAAGATTTGGCTTTGACTCCAATTGAAGGTAAACGGCCTGTTGGAGAACTACTAGCTCATCTGTCTGTGATCTGCCGGGCGGATGTTTATATTTCTGAAGGTGCATCGGAGGAAGAGATGGCTCAATTCTATGCAGAGAATCAGGTGCACTCGCTCCGTGAGATCAAGCAGGCTTTGATTGATAACCAGATGTATCTATACCAACGGTACAGGCAGTTTAACACGGAAGAGTTACTACATGTGACGGATTCGTACTGGGGAGCTTCCTATAGTCGGCTGGAGTGGTTACTTGAGATTATGGGGCATGTGTATCATCACAGAGGACAATTGTATACGATGCTTACCCTGACGGGCAAAGAACCCGAATCAGTACTTTTCAAATAGAAACCGATAGAATACATATAAGCATGTTACAGGATATACAGCGGACTAAAGTGAGAATAGAACGACGATACCACACGCTATACGAGGAACAATGGAGGATTCGGGACGTGGGACAACACGATACATGGAATGCATCGATGGACAATACGTTGATTGACAGGTTAAAACAGATTCCTGGACTTGGTCAGGCCACGCGGATTGAACCTGTTATGAAGGGTTATTCAGCAGATGTTAAATTCAAAATGTTTGTCCCTGGCCAAGGGCATGTGCTGGTGAGGGTGTATGATATTGCTGAGGAATGGATGAAGCAAAGGGAATATCAATATTTGCAGAGCATGCAACAATTAGGCGTACTGTGTCCAGTAACGTTGGGCACTGGTAGATTGGATGAGAAGCACGGTTACATGATTCTTAGCTACATTGAAGGCGAAGATGCTTCTGAGAGACTACCTCAACTGAATGAACGGCAGCAGTGGGTGGTTGGCTTGGAAGCAGGAGCGCAGTTAAAGTTGATTCATCAGTTGCCGATGGAGGAACAGATCGAATCATGGTACATACGCAAGAGTACGAAGCATCAACGTTACGTGGAGCGCTATAAACAGTGCCCTATCGTGATGAAAGAGGATCATGCTATTCTAACGTTTATTGCAGACCATCTTGGTTGGATGAAAAATCGTCCAGATGGATTTCAGCATGATGACTTTCACCCGAGCAATCTTGTTGTTAAGCAGGATAAACTCGCAGGAGTGATTGATTTTAATCGTTATGATCAAGGTGATCCCATTCATGAATTTTTGAAACTGGGTTTGTTTGCTTCGGAGATCAGTATTCCATATTCCATAGGTCAAATTCAGGGCTATTTCGATGGCAATGAACCGGATGAGTTATTCTGGAGATTGTATTCACTGTATACGGCTATGGCGCTGGTGTCTTCTGTGGTGTGGATTCAGCAGGTGAAGCCGGAAGAGACACATGAGATGATGACCAAGATCGAACGTGTCCGTGAAGATCATGATGATTTTCGCAGTTTCATCCCTCGGTGGTATACTTTGAACAGGTAAGGGAAAAGCATAGCCAACAGATTATGCTAAGGTATACCCGGATCAGAATTATATTTGAGGCCAGGCAACGAAGTGGAACTTAGGCACAAGCGGTTATTACTGGAGACGTTTAATATTCGGTATGAGGAGGATGAAATGAACAATAGACACATGAATTCGGATGGAGAGCTGCCTGGCATCTCCGGATTAGGCGGCTGGCTCATTTTAATCCAGATCAGTCTTTGGTTTGCGTTGGTGTTTCTCATCTCGGATGTATCGCAGGTGAATGTCATCATGGACCCTGCCAGATGGGAAGTAGGCCGTGGTGTCGATCCTCAGATTTACACGGAGATGATCCGTCCACTCCTGTGGTTTGGTTTCATAAGCAGTACCATTCTATTGATAATCGTTATCGTGAATCTCATTCTTTTATATAAACGGAAGAGACAGTTTCCACGTATGATGATGGTGATGTACCTGATGAATGTGATCATAAGCATCGTGACGTGGATTCTGATTGCACGCAATGAAATCCCAAGAGAACAGCATGTGCTTGATGCAACTCCGGCTTTTCAGTTGATCGTACGATCACTTCTGACATGTTGTATCTTTATCCCGTATTTCCTAAAGTCGGTACGTGTGAAAAATACGTTTGTGAAGTAAATAGACTTCTTCGATTGTCTCACTGCACTATAGTGCTCTATAGGATAGTGACACGTAAGGCCCGTTGCTATACAAGAGATCATCCTGTATGCTAACGGGCCTTTACGTGTGTTGAATATATGAAAAGAATAATCATTTCGATGATGATTGTTCCCGAATTGAGGCGGGAATTCGGCGTATCATCTGGTTTAATACCTCGGAGAGCACCAGGCCTACGGCAATAGCTCCGGATAACATGAGTGCTTTGGCGGCCATCTCCATAGCGGCACTGTAGTCATTTTGCACAAAACTTCGCATCGCATTATACGCCAGTCCACCAGGAACGAGAGGAATGATGCCTGCGACGCTAAAGATGATGACAGGTGCGCGAAACATGCGAGAGAATACCTGGCTGATGACACCTACGGCTATGGTCGCTGCAAGTGTAGCAGGCACCGCATCCGCTGCATATTCAAGCACGATATAGATGATCCAGCCGATCATGCCGACAAATCCACCGTGGAGCAGCATGCGCCGTGGTGCGTTGAAGATGATCCCAAACGCGGCTGAAGCGACAAAACTGGTCAAGGCTTGTTCAATAAAATGGAGCATATCCTGCATTCCTCCGTCTTACATAAAAAGTGAAAATACAACTGCAATGCCGGTACCTATGGCAAAGGCGGTCAGAAATGCCTCGGCTCCCTTGGATAATCCGGAGACAAGATGTCCGGCCATTAGATCGCGTACAGCATTGGTAATCAGCAGCCCCGGAACCAGTGGCATAACCGAACCAATAATGATTTTGTCCCGTTCATGACCTACTCCCATGTAGATCAGGAGAAAAGCGAGTAAGCCAATAACAAAGGATGCCGTAAGCTCGGCAAAGAATTTGACCCGCACCAACCTGTGAAAGGCAATAACGGCTGCATAACCTATGCCCCCGCAGATTAACGCCGGAAGAAAGTCGCTCCAGCCCCCGCCAAACATAATGGTAAAACAACCACTGGATAACGCTGCGGCCGTAAGCTGCACCGCCGTTGAATAGGAGGAGGGCTTGCCTTCGATCTGTACCAACAGATCATGAGCTTCCTGAGCGGATAGCTCACCTTGCCCAATGCGGCGGGAGACTGCATTCACCTCAGACACCTTGTCCAGATCCGTCGTACGCTCGGAGATACGAATCAGCTTGGCGGGTTCGGTTGCATCAACAGAGAAGAAAATGCCTGTCGGAACAACGTAACTGTGCGAATGGGGTAAACCCAGCGCAGCCGCCATACGTTTCATCGTATCTTCCACACGGTAGGTTTCACCACCGCTTTGCAGCATGATTTTGCCTGCGAGCAGACAGATTGCAATCACGCGGGATTGTTCAGTAGGGTTGCTGCCAATCATACCCGTCTCGGCTTGTGATACGGGTGATGAATCATGACGTATGTATTCCAACCGGATCAAGCTCCGTTTCATATGAGATATGGGGTGGTGCGACACCATTGTATCATATTTCACACGCTCGCAAGGAATCATACCGCACCATGGCCGGGACCATAAAAAAGCTTCGTTCCCAAGACTTGAAGATCTCAGGAGCGAAGCTTCTTGGAACAGGTTCGGATATGGAAGTACAATACCACTACATCAACAGTGTGATAACCAACAATTCATACAGCACAAGCGGCAAAATCGTTGGTCCAAACAAGGCGCGCGGTTCAGGATATCCGTGCATCGGGGTAACCTGGAGATACAAAATTCCCCGGTCTGCACTGATGATGACACCTTCCCACACTTGCCCATCGATATTCTGGACGTGTACCTTCTTGCCTATATGCTGCCGGGCTGTATGATGAAGCATATTCCGCACACTTTGCACGGATTGAAGCATCGGTTGATTGGCTTGATACACGACACGCGCGGATGGCGTGGATGTGGATTCAGACATGATGCACAACCCTTCCTCAAAATAAGTTCTTACTTCAAGGTATGCATCTGCCTATAAAAGGTGATTACACAAACGCCATCTCAAGGCTCCCGCGTCCATTTTCATAAGCGACTTTGCCTAATGCTCCATTCACAAAGGTGAGCTGGGGCGGAACATGGCCGAGATCCACATCGTACAGTACAGGGACATCCAGATCCCCGAGTGCAGAGTATAGGGCATCGGTGAAATTAAAATCGGCTGTATCGGAATAACCCGCAGGTCGGCCGAACATGAAACCTTTTACACCTGCAAACCAGCCAGCCTGTTTCATCTGCCACAGATGACGGTAGATATCCCCCGCATTCAACTCACAGCTTTCCAGATACCAGATCGTTCCTTCGACTGCACAGTATTGCTCCAGATAGGATGCAACAGGTGCATACGGCGTGCCAATCAGACTGGAGATCGTATCCATACAGCCACCGATCAGCCGACCGGAGAACGACACAGCGGTATCTGCATCTTCCGAGTGGCCGAGCTGTTTCCATTGCGAAGGTGAATCCAGGTTAAATCCAGGAGATTCCGGTTTCCATGCCGATTGATAATGTGTGGAAGACGATTGTGTGATCTGTCCGCCGTATTTGGTCTGTAACACATCAATCCAGCGCGCAGTCACGGGATCGAGGGCGTTTGATCTTAGATCCACATAATTGGTGCCATGTGCGGATGCTGTTCCGGTGATCAGGGTATAAGCGAACAGGAACGTACTGATATCCGAGTATCCCATGACCCATTTGGGCGGTAATGATTTCAAAGCTTCCCAATCCAGCAGGGGGAGGATATCCATCAGAAATTCCCCGCCCCATGGAGGGATAATCGCTTGAATATTTGGATTGTGGAAAAATTCATTCATTTCTTCGGCGCGTTCCTCTTTGGAGGCACTCACACATTTGGTGTTGTGGCGGAGCGATGGGCTTTCCAGCACGCCAAAACCAAGGCGCTCCATATTACGTTTGCTCTCCTCAAGATAATGGTATAGGGATTCGCCTACACCGCTGGAGGGGGCTGCCACACCGATCATGTCCCCTTGCGCGAGTGGTTGCGGATAACGGATAGAACGATTATTCATTGTGGAACCACCCTTTCCTGTAAACATATCGATTTAATGTAGTTGTTTAATATTTTCATTATAGTGCATGAATACGTCGTGTGGCTTGCAATTATGGCTGTTACATTTTCTTTAGGGAGTCACAGGAATTTCAATAGAGAACGGTGCACGAATTTGATCAGGGTAAGAGAATATTTCCATTGTCAGATTTCCTTTGGCTGCGGCTCCATCTTTAATGACAACTCTTGCTTCAAAGACGGAAGGGCTCCAGCTTACTTCATTAATGTCGAAAGGGTTTCCTTTACTGTCCTCAATGTTGGTAAATGATAGCCCTGAAGTAGCATTTTGAGCATCTGCAATTGAAAACTCGAGGATCAGATTTTTGCCCTGGACCGTGCTTTTCAGCAATTTTAAACTGGATGGGCCACCTTGTATTTCACCTGAAGAGGGATCGATGCTGATAACCAGTTCTTCCTTATCCACTGCTGAAAGGCCAGACCCTTGCAGAGTCAGTTTTTTCGGAGTGGAGAAGTACATGCTTTCGAAAAAGACGGAACTTCCAGAGCCTCCGATGGAAGATGAATCCATTCTCCATGCTCGGCCTTGCTCATCTACCAAGTGCAGATCACGAATGCCAAAGATTTTTTTGGTGTTGTTCCGATCATATTCGATATCAAGTACAAGGCGAGTGGGATACAGAATGGCCTGTTTCACATGAATACGCTGCCCGTCCATGGTCATTGTTTGATTTACGGGAATGATTTTTTTCATCCCTTTTGTTAAGCTGTGATCCACGGGGAATGTGACCTTCCACTTATTATTCGGTTCCTTACCTCGTTTCTTAAATACAACGGTCAGCTCTTGTGGAGGTAAAGATTCTGTGAATGAGATATCGATTTTATCCTCATAAATTCCACTTTCTGAAGCTGGATTTAGAGAGGAATAGCTAAACGCAACAGGTAAATTTTTACCGTTCTCATCCAGCAAATCAATGTCATAGTTGAATTTCTCGGGATCTTTCATACCTTTCATTGTGTAAAAAATGACCATACGTGACTCGTCTGTGATAATGCCTTCAACGGTCAAGGAAGTACCATCATGCTCGTCCGTGACACCGACCTGCTGTAAGAGGGACTTATCGATGGCCATCATTAATCCTTTGTCCTGGCGAATCATGCTCACAATACCTTCCATTCCGGGCAGTTGCTCCACGAAGGATGCAAAAGCGGGAGAGACACGGATACATCCGGTAAACAGCAGGATGAGGGCCGCTGCCGAGATGGAGCTCATGTACCAGCGCAGCCGAGACTTGCGTTTGCGGGCAGCCTGGCGGATTCCGGACTGAACAGCCTGATAGGCGGCATCCGGTACAGGCATGGTTTCATATTCCGTCTTTCGAGCATTCAGACGTTCTTCCAATGTGTCGAATGAGTTTTGTTCATCCGTCATCAGGATACATCTCCTTTCGTTTCAAGTTGATCACGGAGCTGTCCGAGTGCCCGATGTAATCGGGATTTTACAGTTCCGGTCGGGATTTCGAGAATATCGGCAACTTCAGTTAAGGAGAAACCTTCGAAATAACTCAGAATAATAATCTGTTTGCAATCCCGGTCAAGGGTGGATACGGCGGCAGCAAGATCGGGGTCCGCAGGACGATCCCAACTGCTGGATTCAATAATCTCGGTGACGGGACTGAACCGACTTTTACGTTTGCGTTCGTCCGCACAGTAGTTGAGCAGTATGCGGATGAGCCAAGTGCCAAAGTAGGAGGGCTCTTTTAATTTTTTGAGTTTATGGAAGGCCCTGAACGTTGATTCCTGAATCGCTTCGAGCGCATCACCTTCGTTATGCAGGTAGGCATAGGCGATACGGTACAGTTGGCTCTGATGTAATTCCATTAAGGCTGCAAAAGCCTCGGCATCCCCTTTTTGTGCGGCGATGGTGAGCTGAGAAGGGGTCACATGGCTCCTCCTTTCCTGGATATGTTGAATATTAGACCGTGTAAAGTGTCAAACGGTTCTTATTTTCTAAAAAAATATAATGTATCGGGATTTCTATAGAAGTTGAACGAAGTATTTACATGAGAACGTAGAGGACAGAAATAACGTGAAGAAGCGGAGCGTTCGCCTTTATCGCCAGATTTTCACCTTTGTAAAAGTGAATTAAAAAATCTGGGGATAACAGCGATCGGAAGGTTGTTCTGTCATCGGAGTGGCAAGTGTAAATATTCTTAGCTCAACTTATATAGCCTCTCACCTATAGAGGTATGTAATCGGACAACAAATAACCGCCAGACCTTCTCTTTGTACTCCAAAAAGAGTCCTGACGGTTATTTGCGGTACTGCTCACGCTATCTAATCATTATTGCTGATGCGCTGTAACGGCTGCTCGCAGACATGAAGCTGTAGACGTGTTACCACGCTCAAGTGAAATATCCAGTGCAGTTTGGCCCGCTAAGTTTAGCGCGTTTGGATCAGCTCCATGCTGAAGTAACATCTCAATAAGTTCGATCTGATCCGTATGAAATGCTGCGGAGTGCAATGCATATTGTCCATCGCTGTCCAGAATACTTGTGGATGCCCTATGTTCGAGTAAAAGTTGGATAACTTCTGGCGAACGTTCTCCCGCAAGCGCGGCATGTAGTGCAGTATTGGACGGAATAAAGGAAATCTTGGAATGAGAAAGGGTGTTAACATCTGCTCCATGCTCCAGAAGGAGACGAACTACTTCTGCTTGTCCATAATGAGAGGCATATCCCAGCGGAGTTAACCCATCCTGATTTTCAGTATTGGTGAGTTCCGGGTGAGAAGCGAGCAATAATTGCAGGTTGGCCACATCTCCAGACTGTGCAGCCTGAAATAGTTGATTAATCTGTTCTGCATGATTCATAAGGAATACCTCCATCTGATGAGATAATTTAATTATAGATGTTCCTCTTCAGAGGTTCTTCTTCATAATCACCTTTTTGCCCGCAGCTGGGAAGGAGAGCTATGGAAGCGTCTAGTGAATAATGAACTGAACGAACCGAGGCTTTCGAAGCCCACATCATAACAGATTTTAGTTACAGACCTGTCCGAATCAAGCAAAAGCCGCTTCGCAGCCAATAGTCTGCATTCGGTCAGATAACGATGGGGTGAAGTACCAAACAACTTTTTATAACTGCGTAGAAAATGATTCACGGATAGTTGTGCAGCCGTTGCAGTCTGTTCTAGCGTTAACGGCTGATCATAGTAGGCGGAGATATACTCATGCCCGATATACACTCTTCGGTACAACTCTTCTCGGGTTGAACGTCTGATCATATCCAATTCGTTGATCTCTTGCTGAACGTTACGGTGTAGATCCAGCATGTGAACAGCGAGCTGATGAAGCTGCTCCGCTATTGCCCAGGAATTCAGTGTGTCTTGACTGTACAGGTTTCGCAAATGATTCAGGGCTGCGCCAAGCCGATTATCCATGGCGTATGTACGTTCTACCCACTCCATCTTGCTTGAGGATGAATAACTATATGGCTCATCAAGTAGCCGAAGATCACTGGTCATTAGATTCCGGCCGATCTCTTCCACATAACCGGGAGGGAAGAAGATACAGAAGGATTCAACTGGAGTAGATGAATCAATGTGAAGACTATATTCCTGGCCCTCATTCAGAAGCAGATAGTTCTCATTATTAACTGCGAAGTGACCACGTCCTGCTTCATAGAGCGTTTTTCCGTTACGGAATGTTTTCAGTGATAACGAGCCGCTGCCTTTCCAATCGAATTGGGAACTCGATTCATGCAGAATGAAGGGTACAGGTCGAGGAAGAGGAATCTCCAACACTTGCAAGCACCTCCAAGCTTAATTCTGGTTATACAGCTTCTTCACAGCTTCCAGCCCAGGCACGGCAAAGCAGGCGAGTGGAGAGGGCAAATCATTCAATGGAAACCAGCCGATCTCACCGATAGCTCCGCCTTCTTCCAGGTTACGAGCATGACCGCCAATCACCTTGGTGGAATAGAGCACGGATATCCAATGTTCCTTCTGTTGTGGCTGGATCGTCTCCGCCGTACAGAGCAGACTGTCAATGGCGATATCCAGATTCACTTCCTCCTTGATTTCACGGATGACGGCAGTCTCCAGTGATTCGTAGGGATCGACTTTCCCGCCGGGAATACTCCAGGTGTGCTGTTCGGGCTGACGATTCCGCCAGGCGAGAAGCACTTCGCCCCGTTCATTCAGGATGACCGCACCTACGCCGATGCGAGGTGAAATTTCAGATTCACCTTTTGGAACAGAACTTAATTCCGACATTGACAGCGCAGCTTGTTCGTTCCCATTAGGTTGTGCAAAACCACCCGCGTCCATATCCCCAGATTCAGGAGTACGATTAGACCGGAATGATAAGGGAAGCCCAGACTGTGCCGACCATTCTTCCGCAAGGATACTCATCGAGATCAGGTCATAATGCATGCCATCCCGCAAAACTGCAGAACGCTGGCGACCCTCTTCCTGGAATCCGGCTTTTAGGTATGCACGTCTAGCAGCTTCATTGTATTCGATGACTTCCAGCGCAATCCGGTTCAGGTTCAATTCGTGGAATCCATATCGAAGAATCAGAGCCAGAGCGTCGCTTCCGTAGCCTTTACCTCGATCATTTTCTTCGCCGATGCCAATGGCCAGACGAGCGGAGCGATTGTTCCATTCAATTCGGTAGAGGGCTGTGAATCCAATGAATCGGTTACCCTCCAGTGTACGTAATGCAAATTCAAATCCGTTGTCGCGGCGGACAGACGAAGAACCCGTTTCATCCGGCGTTAACGGGATCGCGATATCGGTATCCATGTTGCGCAAATATTCATAATCATCTGTGAAGCGGGAGAGACGCATGCAATCTTCCGGGCATGGGGCCGCTAATCTGACTTTGGAACCTTGAAAACCATTTAAATGACGTGGAGACATGTTGCACCTCTTTTGTTCGATATGAAATCAATCGTTTCTCCCCATTATACTACGAACAGGAGCGGATACCGAAAAAGGCACCAAACGAGCTACACTCAGGGGAAAAGAACCATAAAAAAAAGCAGCCGTTTCGGGCTGCTTGTACATTCATTATTTCAGATCATTCAATAAATTCTTCATTTTTTTGTAATGTCCACTGACCCGATCAACCATGTAGTTATACATAAGCTGATTCTCCGAGAGGTTCGCCATTTCCTTGTCAATGTCAACGTTATTGTTGTTATTGTTCATGGCTGTTTCGTTGTTCTCGACAATTCGGTACTGTACGATGGAAGAATGGGGATCACTGATAGGGAAGTGTTTTTCATGAGTCCGCTTCATGGAGAGCTGATCTGTTTTGCCATTCTCCACGATCCGTCTAAGCTCTTCCTGAAACTCTACCGTTTTCTTTTTGTAGTTAGGCGTGTCTGCATTGGCGATGTTGTTGGTGATTGCATTGTGCTGAGCAGTCAGCGCCTGTAACAGTGATTCGTTACGTCTTGTCGTATTTGTTTCGATCACGGGCTCAGTCTCCTTCACTGCAAAATGATACAGTTACTCCTATAATAAAAAATAAAGTTGCACACTGTCAACGTTATCAAAGAAAAAGACAAGCACATGACGCAGGTTCCACTGAAAAGAAGGACCTTACCTTCATGATAGCTTGTCTTAAATCTTGCCTTATGAATACATCGTTGAACAACCTCTTAAGAGGGACGATTGATGTTTTTGCCGTAATAGATCTCATCCATCTCCAGCTTCAACCATTCGGTGATCTCCTGTTGTTCCTTCTTGCTCAGTTTATCCTTGGTATATCCGAACAGATAATTATCCAGATCAAATTCCCTCAGTTTACATTTGGTATGGAAAATGTTCTCTTGATAGACGTTGACGTCAATCATGTCGAAGCTGCTCTTGATCTCATCCGGAATATAATTCTGAATCGAGCCGATCTCATGGTCAATGAACAGCTTGCGTCCGCTCGTATCCCGCGTAAAACCACGCACCCGGTAATCCATCGTCATAATGTCCGTATCAAATGAGTGGATCAGATAATTCAGCGCCTTAAGCGGTGAGATCTCACCACAGGTGGAGACATCAATGTCCGCACGGAAGGTACTGATGCCTTCACTGGGATGAAATTCAGGGTAGGTGTGCACAGTGATATGGCTTTTATCCAGCTGCATGACAACGTTATCTGGCAGAGGGCCGGGAGATTCATCGAGTGATTCTTCAGGGATCTCCACAATCGGACCTTCCGAGACAAGCATCGTAACACTCGCACCTTGAGGCACGTAATCCTGCTGGGCAACATTAAGAACGTGGGCTCCGATGATGTCAGAGACATTGTTCAGAATTTTACTCAGCCGGGCGGCGTTATACTGTTCATCAATATATTCAATGTAAGCTTCGCGTTCGTCTTTGGTTTTGGTATAACAAATATCGTACATATTAAAACTGAGCGACTTGGTCAGGTTGTTAAATCCATGCAGTTGAATGCGCTGCTCTGGCGTAATTGTCATGGTTGCAGTTCCCCTTATCCCATACGACATATCATCGCAGTTATAATACTACTTATACCCAACCTGCCTCGAAAAAAAACATATGTACGTCATTCAAAATACGATTCTCCTCTGATGAAAGCTATGCATGAATGGACTTCAGATGATCTACATTTTTTCAGAATGAAGAATCGTCAAAGTCTATAACATCGTTCATGCGCTCATCCTCAGCTACAGATTGAATATCCTCTGAAGTGACACTGATGATTGTATAGTCCTCGTTCTGCTGTTTCTTCACGGCTTTTTCCTTCACAAAACGGGGACTGCCTTCCCCGGCATCTTCATCATAGACGAGGAGAAGACCGTCGCTTTTACGGAGCAACAGATCATCCCGTGCAGTGAACTGCCACGGCCCGATATAAGGTTGATTGCTAATCGCACCGTAATAGTCCACACCCGAGAGGATGGAACGGTAATACTCCTGCTTGTCTTCTTTCCATTGCTCCTCAGGGTTCTGAAAGGCAGTGATGATCGACAGCTTCAGATGTGGATACGTCTTCTTTAGATCAATCACTACTTCGCAGGCCCACAGGTCCACACCGTATTGTCCCGGCGTCAGCACCCATTCCAGACCATCCTCGACAAGGGGAGTGAGACGGGAGGCAATGGCCTTCTTGATAAATGGAATACCTTCATGTTTCTGTCCAAAAATCTGCAATTCATGTGCCCGGTAACCGGTGATTAACAGGTTTTTCAGTGTCCGTTCCTCCTTTCAGGCATGATCAATCGATTAGTGAATTTTCTATATATGCACACATTAGAGGTGCAGTTATTTCGCAGGTGGAATTTCTGCACGGAACGGATACAGGAATGGCTTCGGAATATCCGTTTCAAATGACATTAACTCATCCGTTGTGGGATGGATAAACGAGAGTATACGTGCATGAAGTCCGAGACGGCCGAGGTCTCTTGTACGTGCGCCGTATTTTCTGTCACCGGCAATCGGATGTCCGAGATCTTCCATATGCACACGAATCTGATTTTTACGGCCTGTCTCCAGACGCACTTCCAGCAGGGAGAACTCACGGTTCGATTTCAGACGTTTGTAATGTGTAATGGCGTGTTGTCCATCATTCGGACGAGAACTGGAGTACATTTTCAGCGTTTTGGTTTCCTTCAACCAAGAAGAGATGGTGCCTTCTTCTTTGGCTACTGAACCTTCAACAAGGGCAACGTAGACGCGGTCCTGCACATTTTCTTTCCAGTTGTTTTGCAGCTTCTGCTGCACCTCTTCACTTTTGGCAAACATCATCACACCCGATGTATCCCGATCCAGACGATGGACAACAAAGATCCGGTTGAGCGGATTGGTGCGGCGTACATGCTCTGTCAGTTGGCGATAAGCCGTGAGGTCATCTGTCTTGTCTGCGGCAATGGACAACAGTCCGGCTTCCTTGCGGATCACAATGATATCATCGTCTTCATGCAAAATGTTAATACCCGTTAAGGACGGAGCAGCGACTGCACCTTCTTTTCGAATGTAGACAATCTGACCTGGCGTCAGCGCTTCATTAAACTTGGTTACGACCTTCTGATCCACGGATACCTGTCCACGACCCAGAATGGACTTCACTGCGTTCCGTCCTGATTTCAAATGCTGCAACAGGAAGTTCAACAGTTCATCGGGTTTGGTCACTTTGTACTGGCGTGGTGGTTCCTGCTTGCGATAGTAGGAATTACCTGGTCGTTTGGATGCGCTGGCATTTTTGAGTTTGTTGCCTCCAGCTTTCTTGGGTGCACCCGATGATTTCGCGGTTATTGGCTTCTTATTCTCCTCCGTATTACGAGATGCGGAAGCACCTGATGTTTTGGCAGATGAGAAGTTGGACTTGCCGGAACGTGCTGAAGATGAACCTGTATAAGATTTCCCCTTGGCCGAGGCCGATGTCTTGCCTGTTGGACGTTTGCGTTTATTCATGAATAGTAATCTCCTTCTGAACAGCCTGTACCGCTTGTGTGCATACGATCCGTTCATTTTCGTTATGCAGTTCAATATACCATTAACAGTCGACAAATAAAAATAGGTTCATACAATCTGCTATACATCCAATCATAAGAGTAGTGAGATTCATAGGATAGGGTATCCCATAGCATTGGAGGTGTTACTCATGGGCGTGTTTCTCGATATGAGAACTTCGATGAACTCGGCAACCGTAGGACAGCCCGGTTTGTCACTGTCAGAATCCCCGACAGCTTTCGGCACCATTGGTCTGCAGACGCAGGGTGTGGTGAATCCCATTATTACGTTGAACGGGACAGTAGGTGTTACGGGAGAACTGGGAGATACCTTTGTTGTGGAGCTTGTGCGGGGTTTTTTATATGATCCTTTCTATATCATCTACCGTGCTGAAGGTACGATTGGACAGAACGGAGGTGCCGAATTTCATTCGTTCACAGCTCAGGATCTAGCTGCACCACCAGCATTGGAAAGTGTGTATACTTCGTTCATCTCGGGGGTGTCCACAGCAGTAAGAACCGGGCCGGAGATGTTATATGGTATTGCAGCCACCGGTTAGTAGTGAAAGGCGAAATATAACAGGCAGAGTGCTTCGTCATCACTTCCGTTGACGGCAGAGTTCGCTTCATACCCCAGAAACGCAAGACAATGCAGCGATAGGTTTCGACTAGCGCTCAGCAAGAAACCCCCGGCTTAAGAAGTCGGGGGTTTTTGCCGTACAGCATCTGCACGTTTCAATACAAATCACGAATCTAAAGTTTGGAACTGTCCATGATCAGTTGGCACGGCCTTTCAGAATGATGTTGTTGGCTTTGCCAAAATCGATAGCAACTTTGCCTGCGAGTGCGGCTGTTCGCTCCGCAAGGATAACCGCGTTGACGCCACAGGAGAAGAGAGCGACATCGAAGGTCTGTTGATTATTCTGAATCCAGTGCAGCGTTTCATCCATTTGATCATAGCTGTCGAAGGGCAGGGCAGTCACAATGTTTAGATTATAGGGCTCACGTTCGAGCATCACACGCAGTTCCTCAATCTCACGGGTAACGAGTAACACACGCTTGCCTGCAAGCATCTGCCAGAAACGCGGGTTCTGCGCCAGTTCCCGATTGACACAGGCGTGACAAGTCAGTGGAGGAGAGATGCCAAAGTGTGCAAATACCATGTCGGTCAGGGGTCTTTTGAGATAATCGGGAGCATTGATGGTGCTGTCACCACGAGGAAGAATGCCCACGATATCGGCACGTTGCAAGGAAGCGGCGACTTCATCCCGTAGTTTCGGGTTGGGAAGACGAAGTCCCTTTTGCCCTAGGTTGGCTTTCTTGGCCCAACGCTCCTGAAGGACCTGTTCCGTAGGCCATACGGTTTCTTGAGACATGACGATATTCTCGCCATCACCGACTCTTACAAGAGACAGCGGTCGGTGTTCCAGAAGTGCCGCTTCGAGCTGATCAAGCACACCTTCCATTTCAAGATAGATCGAATTCATTGATGGGTTGCCTCCTTTGAAAATTGAACTGTTCTATTCTATGTTGCGAATACCGTAACGATATGTACGTTTGACCCAAAGGGCGTCATCTTCAGTTGTATATCAATCTATTTATATGAAAGTTAGTACATCTGTCGGTACCGCTTCTATCAACGTTTCATACGATATAGAGTGCTGGATTCACAAGCGAGATGTGGCTTGTAAGCAATCAGATAGATAGAAGATGGTCTTCGTAGGAAGACAGCATCAAAACTATGAAAACAGTCTGTATCCGGTAAACGGAATTTGCAGCGTTCATGAGGAGGAATGTTATGTCCAGGAAAGTTGTGATTGAGATTAACTTCAACAATTACGGGATGGACCCGCAGCGATTGACGCGGGAATGGCTGGAACGTCGGATGAGCATCTTCCGCACGTTCACATTGCATTGCCTGAAGGCACAGACGAATCAGGATTTCCTCACAGTGGTGAAGTTGTCCAAGGAATCCGGGGAATTAATGCAGGAGATTCTGGCGGGTCAGGAGCCGCTTCCCTCCAATATTCGTTTTGGAACCAATATCGAGAGTGTGCGTGCCATTTTGGCGTTTGCCAAAGGTACGGAGCAGCTCTATATTGCCCGTCTGGATTCGGATGATTTATACCATAAAACTTTTGTTCAACAACTCTACGATATTCAACCGCAGCAGCAGACGATGGCATTGATTAACCAGAACGGATATCTGTGGGACAGTGTGAATAACGAGATGGCACCAGCGTTTCACCGTTCTCCGCAATTCTATGTCTACTTATATAAGACAGCCGAATACGCAGCAGGATACCGGGTCAAGCTTCCGGGCAGAGGTACACATGGCAATGTCATTGAACTGCCGCACGAGCTGCTTGCTCCGCGCAATTATGTCAACATCGTGCATTCGAGCAATACTTCAACCAAAAAGGTACCGCCCAAAGACCGGTTAAGCCGGGATGAGATGGCACAGGTACTACGCGAATTCATGATCTGATCAGGGAGGGATTCATCCATGATTCAAGGACAAACGATTCTGATCACTGGAGGAACGGGCTCCTGGGGTCAAAAGCTGACTGAGGTACTGCTGGAGCAGGACCCGGCTGAGATTCGCCTTCTGTCACGTAATGAATACGCCCAGATTGCGATGCAGCGAGAGTTCAACCATGATCCGCGTCTGCGATTCATCATTGGGGATATCCGCGATTATCGGGCAGTGGAAGATGCATGCAGAGGTGTGAATGTGCTCTTCCATCTGGCTGCGCTGAAGCACGTTCCGGTCTGCGAGGACCAACCTGATGAAGCGTTCAAGACCAATGTAATCGGGACGCAGAATATTATTCGGGCTGCGATACGCATGCAGGTTGCCAAAGTCATCGATGTGTCCACCGATAAGGCGGTAGATCCGATTAACGTATATGGCATGACCAAGGCTTTGGGTGAAAAAATGATGATCCGTGCCAACTGGCTAAGTGAAGGTACCCGGTTTGTCTGCATCCGCGGGGGCAATGTGCTTGGAACCAGCGGCAGTGTTGTGCCTTTGTTCCGGCGTCAGATCGATGAAGGCAAAAGCCCGACCATTACGGACAAAGGCATGACCCGTTTTTTCCTGACGCGTACCGAAGCTATACATTTACTGCTTAAGGCGGCTGAGGCGGCCGTGGGCGGAGAGACTTTTGTGATGAAAATGAAAGCTTGCAAGATGACGGAACTTGCATCCGTCATGTTGGAACAGGCAGGTCGTCCATCCTTCGATTATAAGGTGACGGGAATACGTCCAGGCGAGAAATTGCATGAAGTGTTGATCTCGCCCTTTGAAGCGCCGCGTACGTACCAATACGATGCGCAGTATTATGTCATCCTGCCGGAGCACAAGGACAAGAGCCTGACGGATCAGTACAGCAGTCTGCCACGTGTGAACTTCTCCGAGTATCGCTCGGACAGTGCCATGATGAACAAACCAGCGATTGCCCGGTTTTTGCGTGCAGGTGGCTATATCGATTAGGGCGTGTCTGAAAACTCGCTCGGAGTTTTCAGACACGCCCACCGAGGGGAGGCGGAGCGTTTGGAGGTGGTAGGAATGGAAGAAAATCATCAGCACAACCAGCACGAAGGTAATGAAGAGTTACAGCAACGTAACCTCATACAACATATTAATGACCGCTCCCTAAAAGCTGTTGTCATTGGTCTAGGCTATGTTGGTTTACCCATGGCTGTAGAGATAGCACAGGCCGGTTATCAAGTCCACGGGATTGACATCGATACTTCCAAGGTAGCCAAGCTGAACGCCGGGAATTCGTATGTCATAGGTATAGAAGATGATGTTGTGCAGTCGCTTATGCAGGCTGGATTATTCACGGCAAGCACCGATTATGCAGCGGTGAGACAGGCGAATGTCATCGTGATCTGTGTGCCCACTCCGCTGACTGCCGATCATCAACCGGATATCTCGTATATCTCGGCCGCGGTGGATGGCATGACTCCGTATTTGCAGGAAGGCAGCCTGGTTATATTGGAAAGCACGACCTATCCGGGCACAACGGAAGAACGCGTGAAACAACCGATTGAAGTGGCAAACGGCTGGCGAGCTGGAGAACAGTTCTACGTCTGTTATTCTCCGGAGCGGGTAGATCCGGGCAGTGTTCATTATGGTGTGAAAAATACCCCGAAGATTATTGGCGGCTCCACACCAGCTTGTCTGAATTATGGTAAACAGTTCTACGGCTTATTCCTCAACGAAGTTGTTCCGGTTAGTTCAACAACGGTAGCGGAGACGGCAAAATTATTCGAAAATACATTTCGCAGTGTCAATATTGCACTCGTGAATGAGTTGACCCCGGCCTGTGAACAGATGGGTGTAAACATCTGGGAAGTACTGAATGCGGCGGCAACCAAGCCGTTTGGTTATATGCCCTTCTATCCCGGTCCCGGTATCGGCGGACATTGTATCCCAATCGATCCGATCTATCTGTCCTGGGCAGCAAACCGTCAGGGATCGGAGCTGCAATTCATCCAGCTGGCGGATGCAACCAATCGGCAAATGCCGGAGAGAGTAGTGAAGCGTGCCTCGGAGCTGCTGAAGCAGAATGGTGTATCTGTGCGGGGAGCACGTGTTGTACTGGCGGGTATGGCTTATAAAAAAGATATTGACGACTTGCGCGAATCGCCAGCATTGGACGTTTTTCGGCTGCTGAGCGTAGCGGGCGCAGATGTGGTTTTCACCGATCCAATGGTGCCTGTCTTCCGGAAGGATGACGGTACGATGCTCCAGTCTCGGCCTGCTGTACCGGAATTGTGGGCAGGAGCTGATCTGGTGATCATCACCACGGATCATTCGGCATTCGATTATCAGGAGATGGCGGATCATGCAAAGCTGATTTTTGATACACGCAATGCAACGGCCGGATGCCACGGGGGAAATATTATGGTTCTGGGCCAGCCGGTTCACCGAGTGAAAACAGGAGAAACCTATGGCGAATCATGATCGAGTGAGTGAACGCTATTACGGCGAGATCAATTCGGAAGATTCTCATGAAGCGACAAGAACACGTATCCACTGGATGTGTCGTGAGGCGACAGGCAAACGCATCCTGGATGTCGGGTGCAGTCAGGGCATTACGTCTATTTTGCTGGCACGTGAAGGATTTCGTGTGACAGGGATTGATCTGGAGGAAGATAGTATTCGATATGCGCAAGCTGAGCTTGCCAAAGAGTCTAGGCCAGTTCGGAACAATGTGGATTTTCGAATGCTGGATATTACGCAATGGAAAGTACGGACGACCTTTGATACTGTGCTGCTTGGAGAAGTGCTGGAACATTTTGCTCATCCGGAGACGTTGTTGGTCCAGATTCATCGGCTGCTGCAAGAGGAGGGGACACTGGTTGTGACCGTGCCGTATGGATATCACCCGTTCTATGACCACAAGCAGACCTTCTATGCGGGAAGCCTGGCGATGACCCTGATGCCGTATTTTGAAGTCTTGAAACTCGAAGTTCATCATAAATATCTATGTTGTGTGGCCCGCAAACGGCGGAGAACTCAGCTGCATATGTCGCCGACTTTGGATCAATTGATGGAGTGGATGGCGCTGGATCATGTTCATTTTGCCGAGGTGGAACATAATCATCTCCGGGTAATGAAGCAGCACAAGAAGGCACTGGACAGTGCGGTGGAGCAGGTGAAACGGCTTCGCCGTCAGGAGAATGGAGAAGTGTAACATCGGATACGAGTGTAACAGGATAGGATATAAGAAGTCATGTGCCTGAGAGATTAAAATTACTGCAGGTACACCGGAACTATGGACTTGAGTTAATTAGAAAATAGGGGAACTTGCATGATCGACATATTGCAATACGCGTACGACAGGAAGGGGCTCAAAACGTGATCACCATCAGTCTGTGCATGATTGTGAAGAACGAGGAACGCACGCTGGCGCGCTGTCTGGACTCGGTTGCTGGCATCGCGGACGAGATCGTCATTGTGGATACCGGTTCATCGGACCGCACGATGGACATCGCTGCGCAGTATACCGACCATGTCTACACGTATGAATGGAAAGAAGACTTTGCCGCAGCGCGGAACGAGTCATTCGCCAAGGCCACGCAGGAGTATATCCTGTGGCTGGATGCGGATGATGTGCTGCTGCCCGCGGAACGGGCGAAGCTGGAGGTATTGAAGCAGCAGCTTCCGTCCGGGGGGGAGACGGAAGCTGTGATCTTGAACTACACGCTGGCCGAGGGAGCGGAGGGAAGTCCACTTGTGACGGACCGACGCCTTCGCCTGGTCAAGCGGGATGCCGGGTGCCGCTGGCATGGCCGGCTGCACGAGCAGCTTAACTTCCCGCGGGGCGAGGTCATTACGGCAGACATTGCCGTCACGCATCGCCGCGAAGCGGGACATCATTCGGCGCGAAACGTGCGCATCCTGCGCAAATGGATCGCCGAAGAGGGCGTAGCCCAAGGTCGCCTGCTGTTTTATTATGCAGGCGAATGTTATGATCGCCAGCGTTATGCGGCGGCTGCACGCGGGTACGCGAAGCTGCTGGAGCAGCCAAGCGGTTACCGCGAGGATCGCCTGATTGCCTGCACGCGGTTAGCGGAATGTTATGAACGACTGGGTGAGCCGGGCCGTAAGCTCGGAGCATTGTTGCAATCGTTCCAGTATGATCTGCCACATGCCGATTTCTGCTGCGCTATTGCGGCCTGTTTCCATGAACGGCAGGAACCCGTCTCGGCGATCTACTGGTATATGCAGGCGGTGGACGTGAGCAGCCGCGATCCGGGTCTGCGTCCAGTGCCTATGGCTTGCCGTACATGGCTGCCACATGCGCGTTTATCCCTTTGTTATGCTCATCTGGGCAACTGGGAGCAGGCATTGATGCATAACACCAAAGCCCGTGAGTACTTGCCCAACGATCCCGGATTGCTTGCCAATCGGCAGAAGCTCGAAGTGGTGGTACGTAAAGAGATGAAGGAGCGGGAAGAACGTGGCGAAGTGTCACCGCGTAAATAGGGAGATGAACTGGGACAGATGAGGACAGAAGAGTTCGAAGTGGGAGTAGAGATAGAGAAAATAGATTGAAATAGAAGTGAAATAACAAAGAAACTTATCCGTTGCTGGTAGGATGCGATAGGATGGATCAGTGAAAATAAGGGTTGATTGGAAATAGAGTGTAAGCCACAATTGCGAGCAGAAGCAGAAGCAGAAGCAGAAGCAGAAGCAGAAGCAGAAGCAGAAGCAGAAGCAGAAGCAGAAGCAGAAGCAGAAGCAGAAGCAGAAGCAGAAGCAGAAGCAGAAGCAGAAGCAGAAGCAGAAGCAGAAGCAGAAGCAGAAGCAGAAGCAGAAGCAGAAGCAGAAGCAGAAGCAGAAGCAGAAGCAGAAGCAGAAGCAGAAGCAGAAGCAGAAGCAGAAGCAGAAGCAGAAGCAGAAGCAGAAGCAGAAGCAGAAGCAGAAGCAGAAGCAGAAGCAGAAGCAGAAGCAGAAGCAGAAGCAGATTAAGAGGTAGAATAGATATAATAGATAAATTTATAATGCTGCCATATGTTTAAAGTCCGATAGCTACGAAGTTGGTAGTGACTGAGCTTATGCAGACCACAATGAAGCATAAGTTGATAAACGATAACTTGCAGAACAAGAGTAGCCCCGCTCAACCGAAAGAGTCGGTGAGAGGGGCTTTTAACGCTTCTCGTGCCGCGTGTATCTCGTGCCGCGTGTATCTCCTGCCATGGTGTAATGAAAGTAGCATTGGGTGAAATTTTCACAAGGCATACAGAGCGTTGGGAATTCTGACATGTGGTGCAGTTAGGATTACGCATCTAGATGAGCCGTCGAGTGTTCAGGGCCGTCATATTAGCTGCTAAGTTGTTTTACTTTTCGGGTGCCAAGCATCGCACAGACTGATCTTTCATCCGTAAGCTCTTACACGCCCAACCCCATCCATCATATATTTCGTCATCGATATTGAGGGTCATGGTTTCATCCGTATATTCATTCCAGTTTTCAATCCGGAGTGTGTTTTCACTTTCCCATTCAAGATGGTTATTTCCGTGGTGCTTGGCACGATAGATCGTTTTTACCGTGGCGTCCTCAGGGGCATTTGTCTTCTTTACATCGACCCAGATTGTAACGCCGCCTGCCGCACCACCGTAAGGTACACCGTAAATTTCGGCAGTATAGTCACCATTACGTGAAGGCATGGAATAGCTTAATTCTCCTTTCTCAGAACGGTCAAACGTGGAGAAGTAAGGACGGAGCCAGAAATACAGGAATACAGTGGCAAACAGTACAAGAATCAACAATGTAAATGTAGTGAGAATAGGGTGTCTACGTATCCAAGGTTTGCGAGAATCTGTATGGGATGAACTTGAATTAGCTTGAGTATTTGAGTCCATAAGGTTGATCCTCCAATTGCAGCTTACAGTGATATTTGCTTTGCAGGAATATAAATGTCCAACTCTCCGTAGTGGTCTTGAGCCAGACTGCCGTCAATTCTTTCAAAATAGTATGGATCACTCTTCTCGTACCCCGAATGGCTCTGCCAATATTCATCAATAAATGTCCAGACACTGTCCAAATGATCAATATGGATCAGACTTGGATGGAAATCACAGACGAATTTGAATACGGCATACTGGTTGGCCGGGACCTCAATTCCGTCCAGTTCTTCAGGAATATGATCCAGACTGGTGACCTCTACAGACGGCTGATATGTACTGTAATCCTCGTTAATTTCATTGGTAAATCCGATATATACGTTGGGTTGCAACACGTTAGGAATCGAATGAAAGTGTTTTTCAAAAAAGTCGTTGCCTGCTGAATTGGCTTCATAGTGCTCTTCGTTATCTGCATACCGAATGTGGGACCGTTGCCCAATGAGTTTCATAGCCGGTTTTCGTACATACGTTGGTTTGAAAATATATCCATATGGAAGCGTTGTGATCATGGACGAAGTCATGCGGGCTGTGAATTCAAGGTTTCCAGCTCCCTGTTTGCGATACTGCAGGGGTGTAATGCCGAAGGCTTGTTTGAAAGCACGTATGTAGGATTGTTCATGTTCAAAAGCGTAATGTCCGCTGATATCGATAATCTTCCAGTTCAGATTCACCAATTGCTCGAGACTGCGTGCCAATTTGCGTGAACGAATGTATTCTCCAGGCAATTGTCCGCTGACATGTTTGAACATGCGATGCAGGTGGAATTTGGATATATGAGTCACAGATGCCAGATGATCCAGCGTTAATTTGTCTTGAATATGGTCTTCTATGTAGTCGAATAGCTTATCCAATGTGTCTAGCAAATCGTGTTGCATATCAATCTCCCTACTTCTAATAGTACTTACAGCAATAAATGTTCATTTTTTCCTTATCACCGATGATATCATAACCAAGTACATAATTTAATGACAAGATTGGAGAAAGCATCCATGTTTGCTGACAAAAGAACTTATACAACGTTAGGCATGTTAACTCGATTATGGACACTAACGGGCAAGTACCGTATGTTCATCATTCTGTTACTTTTCGCCGCATGTCTGGTCTCCCTGATTGAGGTCGGTTATTTGGAATCGATCCGAAGACTGGTCAAAGGCGCGACTGAAGCACAGTTTTCGTTACTCTACTCTGGGTTGATCATAGGCGTTAGCATTGTAGTATTACGATTGATTGTAACCGCATTCATGACGAGGGTCGAGACGTTATTCCAGCAAAAGACATTATTGTCTGTGCAGTCTCTACTGCTCTCATCCTTTAGCAACACAGAGACACGTGACCTGGCACATTATCATACAGGTGACCTAACCTCTAGGGTCTGGACTTCAGCCAAGGAAGCACAGAAGGGGATCAACCAACATGGCATTGAACTCGCGAAAAATATCATTCAGCTGATTCTTGCCTTTGCTTACTTCAGCTGGGTGAACTTGCCGCTGTCGTTGGCTATCATTGCATTCACATTGATCTATCCTCTTGTAACGGTAGGACTTGGTAAACGTCTACAAAGACAGCATGATCAGTTGAATGCCAGCGCAGCGTCAAGAGATGAGATACTGACTGAAATCATCCAAGCCCCAGTTGAGATCCGAAGTTACGGACTGGCGGGTTATGTACACCATCATTTTAAAGATCGAATGGATCAGGTGTTCAGACATACGATGTCCGTATCTGTGTTACAACGACTTTCGGAAGTAGCCGGACGGGTCTCAACGTATGGTGGCATGATTCTGATTCTCTATCTAGGCGGCATGCAGGTCCTGAATGGACATATGGATGTAGGCGGACTGGCAGCTTTTCTGGTAGCAAGCAGTCAGTTAACACGTCCGATTGAATCGTTATCTGGGCTGTGGAATGATTTTATTGGTTCGGCTTCTCATGCATCCAGAATCTTTGAGGTGCTGGATTTGGAGAGAAAGAACACGGTTGCTAATACCGGTACAAATACATATGTACGATCCGAACCGGGTTCAGGTGAAATTGAAAAACAATCTAAACTGGCTGGCATTAACGTGCAGCATGTGTCTTATAGGTATGCGGAGCAAGAAGAAGTGTTAACAGATATTTCTTTTGAGGCCAAGAAAGGAAGGCTTACTGTAATCACAGGGCCAAGTGGATGCGGGAAAACCACGTTATTGAAATTAATAGCCGGATTAGATACACCTGTTACTGGTTCGATCCAGGTCATGAATCAGAAGAATTCACTGAAGGATATGCACGAAGTTCAGACAGGGAATGTCAATCAGGTATATGTTCCGCAACAAGCCTTTATCTTCACAGGTACAGTGGAAGAGAATATTGTTTTTGGACAAGAGGGGATATCTGCCGATCAAGTAAAGGTTGCGGCCCATATGACGCATGCACATGACGCGATTATGCGTCAATCGCTCGGCTATGGGACAGAGCTTCAGCCGCAAGGCGGGACGATGTCGGGTGGTGAGCTTCAGCGTATTAGTCTAGCCAGAGCGCTGCTGAGGAACCCGGATATTCTATTGTTGGATGAACCGACCTCATCCCAAGACCCGTGGCATGAGCAGCGATTGAATGATCTCTTTGCCCGAATCACTGCTGACAAAGGCACAACGGTTATTGCAGTTACTCATCGATTATCGCTGATAGAACGGGCAGATCAGGTCATCTATATTCAGAAGGGACGCGTCGAAGATACGGGGACTCATCGTGAATTGCTGGATCGTGCAAACGGATATCGAGGTTATATTGCGGAGCAGGATACGGAAGTGGAGGAACAGCATGAGTAACAAGATCGAAGGTGCAGCATATGCCGATGACGTTGAAATGAAAACCGGTCATGAGAAAAGCGGAGCATATGAGATAAATGAAAATAATGAAAATGAAGCTCATCATCAGATAAACGAAAGTGATGTTCCAGATGACCCAAAGCAAGCTGTATCACTGGCAACGGTGTGGCCCGTTATTTTTCGCTGGATGAAGCCTTATGGATTAGCTGTAGCGATCTTGCTTATTTTTATCGCAGCAGATGCGGTCTTTGATTGGGGACTTGCCTTTGTACAGGGATTCTTCGTGGATGCTATTCATGATGGGGGACAGGAGCAGTTAAACGCTACGGCGATGATCTTTATCGCCATTCTGGCAGGGTTTATCGTATTGCTCGCGATGCATCGTTATGTGCTGGTATGGCTTAAGGAATCGATGCAACGGGATATGTCCATGGATCTGTTGAAACTGTTAAATCGGATGCCCTATTCCTGGGTGCGCAGACAGAAGTCCGGGGATGTGATGCTTCGCATCAAGGAAGACACCAAGCATGGTGCAGAAGTTGTGGAGGCTATTGCAGAGGGTGTTACGGTTGTATTCATCATTGCTCTATCGCTGGGATACTTGTACAGAGCAGATGCATGGGTTGCGGTTATTGCCTTGGTAAGTGCAGGGGCAATCTGGTTCACGGCGAGGTTGTATGATCAGCGAATTGTACATCTGTCCGATGAGGTCGAATCCAGGGAAGGCGAGTCCCAAGAACAGATCCAACAGTATGTTGAAGGGATACCGGTGATTCAGATGTATAATGCTTCACCGTGGTTTCTCGCTCGTTTTCGGACACAACAGCAATCACTGAATCGTGTTCAGGCTAAGTTGCAGATGACCCTGAGCATGTCGGATAACGTGGCGATGGCGGTGTTTGGTCTGGCTCAATTGGCAGCGTTGTTCCTTATTGCTTTGTCAGCGGCTAGGGGAACTTTGTCTCCGGGCATGGTTGTTGCAAGTAGTCTGCTGTTTGAACTGGTAGTGTGGCCAGTACTCGGCTTGTCCAGCCAGTGGAGTCAGATGCAAGCCAGCGTGGGTGCATTTGGACGTATCTCTGCATGGTTGAAATTGGCGGAGAACAAGAAGACAGACGCATCCAATACCAAGCACGAGGAACTTGCACAGGGAATTTGTAACCAAGATCAAGGGAGTACACAAAAAGGGGCACATAAAGAGAAAGAAATTGCTATGCTACGTCTTCAACAGGTTACATTAACCGATGAAGACAGTGGTCGGAACATTCTGGATCAGATTACGTTTAATCTGGTTCCTGGTGAACTGGTTGCGGTAGTTGGCGCTAGTGGTGCTGGCAAATCTACACTGTGCCAAGTGTGTGCAGGGCTGATCCCGCCAACAAACGGAAGCATATTGCTGGGTGATAAACATGTTGCAGAGTATATAGAAATGGATAACCAATCCAGACTGACGTCTATGCCGCAGACACCAACTTTTTTCACAGGAACGATTGAAGATAATATTCGTCTGAGTTCAGACGTTACATTGGACAGAGTGAAGTTTGCGGCAGAGCAGGCAGGTTTGCATGAATATATTGAGGCACAGGAAGGACAATACGCAGCAATGTTGCATGAGAAAGGGGCCAATCTATCTGGAGGCCAACAACAGCGACTGTCGCTTGCCAGACTCTTTATGAGGTCATCTGACCTGTATATTCTGGACGAACCAACGTCATCACTGGATATTCAGACAGAACAGAAGGTGATGAATCACTTGTTGAGCTTTATGAAAGGCAGAATAGGATTGCTTGTCACACATCGCATGGAGGTTGCTCGTCAGTGCTCTCGCATCCTTGTGATGGAACATGGTCGAATTGCCGAGGATGGAACGCATGAACAACTGATGCAGAGGAAAGGATTGTATTATCGTATGAATGCAAGAGTTGGTGATACAACATGAATGAATCTGGGGTTAAGAAAGTAATGGATTCGCTGGAGTTCTTGAGTCAGGATCGGGAAGCACGTCGTTTGTATGAAGAGCGCCAGAAATATTTACATGACGAAGCTTCTATGATTGAGTGGGCTAACTGAGTCTGAGATACAGTCATTGAAAGGCTAGGAGCGTATACAGTACAAACTAGTTGTTAATTAAGCTCTTATTGTATGTTGAAATGAATGCAATCGTTTTGTCCAACTAGGGCAGGACGGTTGTTTTTATTTTAATGAAGGGGCTTCAAACGTTTTACAGTAAAACGCGGTTGCTCATTCGGGGCTGGGCCGTTAAACTAAAGGGAGCGGCGTTTGCTTGACGGACAAGTCATGAGAACGCCATTTTGTTGTCAAGGATGCGGCATATGTGCCGCTTTCGGATGTCAGAATCGGATCGGACCAAGCTGGTGGAAAAACACCGGTGATAAGTAAGGAGTCTTTACATGAGTGTGCAAACACCTACATTAGAAGAAGCGCAGGGTCTCCTGCAAAAATATTATGGCTACCCCGACTTCCGTGAGGGACAGAAAAAGATCGTAGCCAGCCTGCTCGAACGTGAAGATACGTTGGGTATTATGCCAACCGGGGGCGGTAAGTCGATCTGTTATCAGATCCCCGCTCTGTTATATTCGGGACTGACGCTTGTTGTCTCCCCGTTGATCTCATTGATGAAGGACCAGGTCGATGCGTTGACGACCGCCGGAATTGCTGCCGCGTACATTAATAGTACACTTAGCGGCAAAGAAGTGAATGATCGCATCCGCGCGGCGCAGCGCGGTGAGCTGAAGTTGCTCTATGTCGCGCCTGAGCGACTGGAGCTGGATTGGTTCCGCGAGGAGATGGGCTATTTGCCGATCTCTTGCGTTGCCGTGGATGAGGCCCACTGTGTGTCACAGTGGGGACATGATTTTCGGACAAGCTACCTGGCGGTAGCGCCGTTTGTGGATAGTTTGCCGGAGCGGCCGGTGGTTGCGGCCTTTACGGCTACAGCGACGCCCGAGGTCATGGGTGATATTCTGCGGTTGCTGCGTTTGCAGGACCCGCAGACATATGTGACCGGACTTGGGCGGGATAATCTGGCGTTTAGCGTGCTGCGTGGCGAGAGCAAGAAGGATTTTGTCCTGAATTATGCGCGCGAGCATGCCAGCGAGCCGGGCATTGTGTACGCCGCGACTCGTAAGGACGTGGACGATCTGCATCAGCGTTTGTTGCAAGCGGGATTGCCCGCAGGACGCTACCATGCCGGGATGACGGACGATGAACGGTCCCAGAGCCAGGAAGCTTTTTTGTACGATGATATCCGAGTGATGGTGGCGACCAATGCGTTCGGGATGGGGATTGATAAATCGAACGTGCGTTACGTTATTCATAACAGCATGCCGAAAAATATGGAGGCATACGTGCAGGAAGCCGGACGTGCAGGCCGGGATGGAGAGCCAAGCCAGTGTATTCTGTTATTCGGGGCACAGGACATTATCACCCAGAAGTTCCTGATTGAGCAGAATCCGATGGACGGCGACCGTAAACAGAACGATTACCGGAAGCTGCAACAGATGGTGGATTACTGTTACACGACGCGTTGTCTGCGCAGTGCGCAGCTGGATTATTTCGGTGAGGTGCATGACGATACACCTTGCGGTACTTGCAGTTCCTGTACGGACGACCGCGAGCTGGTAGACATGACGATTGATGCACAGAAAATATTCAGCTGCATTCACCGCATGCGTGAACGGTATGGTGTATCGCTGGTCGCTTCGGTGCTCAAAGGCTCCCGTGCCAAAAAAGTGCTCGATTATGGCTTCAACTCTCTGCCAACCTACGGCGTGATGGGTAATCGGACAGAACGTGAGATTTCGGAGATCATCAACGTGATGGTATCGGAAGGATATCTGATGCTGTCTGAGGGACAGTATCCAGTTGTACGTCTGCAACCACTAGCGGTGGAAGTGCTCAAAGGCCAGCGTGAAGTGATGCAGCGTGTTGTCCGCAAGACAGCAGCAACGGCTTCGGGTACGAACTATGGTGGACGTCGCGGACGCGATGCGATGCCATCTGCGGTTAATGAGACGGTATTTGAACAGCTTCGTCTGATTCGGCGCGACTTGGCGGCGAAAGAGCATGTACCATCGTACATTATCTTCAATGATGCGACCCTGCGTGAGATGAGTGTGGTATGCCCACAGACAGAACGTGACATGCTGGATATCAAAGGGGTCGGTGAGGTCAAGTATCGCAAGTACGGACTGCCGTTCCTGGAGTTTTTCCAGAAGCAATCGGGCGAAGAAGTGGATACGGATGATGATGCGTTTTATGAGTATGAGTAGGTATGAGTAGGTATGAGTGAGTTATGATCAATTATGAGCGAGTTTGGCTGGTTGGGATGAAGTGAGGATTGTTGTTACGTTCGCGCTTTCAGGTCTTTGAAGTTCATGACGCGTAAAGCTTAATTGATTAAAAGTTGATATATATGCTTCGTGCAAGTCGATGATTTATCCATGATACGGGAAAAGTGTTTGGCACAGGTTCGACGCTAGAGTCTCAAGCTTCAAAGCTCAAGACAGTAATATGTGGATATCGAATTTTGGATGGAATGTGAATGAGGTATTTTACAGATTGAAGTGAGTTTGAAGTTGGTTGTCGTGTCTCTGTAGAGTGGACAAATGGTGGCGAATTGTCTTTCAAAGGGTGGACATTGGCGTTAGGAATGGCTGACCGCATCTTATACAATATGTAGGTTCGATGTGCGTTTTTTATACTGTATGTTGTGGTTTGGGTTTAGCGAGGTGTATATGTCTTTTTGAAAAGAGTGTCCACTCTTTGAAAGACAAAAGTTGGATATGTCCATGAGACATGGAATGGCGAGTTCAAAAGAGGTTTAGATGAACAGCATCCGGGGCAGGATGGCTGTGCAGCTTTCTTTTTACCAAAAAAAATATGGTCTGGGTGTCCAGGCAAAGGTTGTGAACCATGAAGGTTATTCTTTCTACATTAAATGCAAAGTACATCCATACCTCCTTGGCCTTGCGGTGTCTGAAGGCGTACAGTGAGAAGGATTTTGATATTGACCTGGCGGAGTATACGATTAAAGACCCGGTGATGAACATTGTATCTGATCTGTACCAGCGTGGGGCGGACGTGATTGGGTTCTCGTGTTACATCTGGAACATTGAAGAGACGATCAAGGTCATTGATAATCTGAAAAAGGTTATGCCTGACGTGAAAATTCTGCTAGGCGGGCCGGAAGTGTCCTATGACACGGAATATTGGATGAACCGGATTCCCAATGTTGATTTCATCGTGATGGGTGAAGGGGAAGAGACGCTGCATCAGCTTTTGATGGAGCTGGAAGGAAGCAAGAAGTTCCACTTTGTCTATGGACTGGCGTATCGCAAAGGGGAAGAGGTCATTCTCATGCCAGGACGGCCAAAGGCGGATCTGAACGATCTGCCGTCACCGCATCGTTTTGATGAGGATATCCCGGAGCTGGGGAAACGGGTTGTTTATTTTGAGACCAGTCGGGGCTGTCCGTTCAGTTGTCAGTTCTGTCTGTCCAGTATTGAGGTGGGTGTGCGGTATTACGATATTGAGCGTACGAAGTCGGACATTCTGTACCTGATCGAGAAGGGTGCGAAGCTGATTAAGTTTGTGGACCGGACGTTTAACATCAAGCGGGATTATGCGCTCGAAATGTTCAAATTCCTGATCGAGAATCATCAGGGGACAGTATTTCAGTTTGAAATTACGGCGGATATTATGCGTCCCGAGGTACTCGACTATCTGGCAGAGAATGCGCCACCAGGCACATTCCGGTTCGAGATCGGGGTACAGTCTACGAACGATCCGACAAATGAACTGGTGAAACGTCGCCAGAACTTTACCAAGCTGAGCCGGACCGTGAATAAGGTAAAAGCCAGTGGCAAAATCGACCAGCATCTGGATCTCATCGCTGGACTGCCGGAGGAAGATTACAATACGTTCCGCAAGACGTTTAACGATGTGTTTGCATTGGGACCAGAAGAACTTCAGCTCGGATTCCTCAAAATGCTGCGTGGTACGGGTCTGCGTCTGGATGCGGAAAAGTACAACTATACGTATATGGATCACGCGCCGTATGAGATTTTGGGCAGCGACGTGCTGCCGTTCAGCGACATCGTGCGCCTGAAGCGGCTGGAGGATGTGTTGGAGAAATACTGGAACGCACACCGGATGGACCATACGCTGAAGTACCTGATGGAGCAGGAGTTCAACTCACCATTTGATTTCTTCCAAGCATTCGGGGATTACTGGGAGGGTCAGGGGTGGCAGAAGATCGGTCACCAATTGGAGGATCTGTTCACTCGTCTGCACAGCTTCCTGGAGTCGCGGAACACGCCGCATATGGATATCGTGCTCGGCCTGATGAAGCTCGACTATTTCCTCGGCCACAAATACAAACCGCGCAAAATCTGGTGGGAAGATCCGCTCCAGAAAGACCAGTGGGCGGGTTATATGAAAACATTGGCTGAACGTCCGGAAGACGTTCGTCTGCCACGTGTTGCCGGCGCCGCAGGCACGGCATGGCTCGAAAGCAGCGGCACGGGTCCGAGTGCCGCTGGGGCAAGTTCGGCTGCTGCCGAGGAAGACTCTGCCGCAGATGCGGCGGGTGTAATCGGCAGCGAAGCCGGGGTTGCAGCGTCGCTCACTTCGGGCGACGCAACAGGGTCCGCCGCGGATGGAGCGGCGGACATGGTGGACGGCAACGCTTCGCGTGCGTTGCCGATGACCTCGGCCATGACCGCACAGACGGTCATGGGTGCCCGTGCTTTCGCCGACCTTGGTCTCGGCGAAAAGGAACTGCAGAAGCACACCGTATTGGATGTGCTTCCGTTCCGGCTTGAGCGTGTGCTAGCTGGCGCCAGCCCGCTTGCCGCGAAAGGCCGGACGCTGCTGGTCGTTGTGTACCAGCAGCATGAAGGGCAGCAGGCGCAGTATTACACGCTGCCGCTGGGAGAAGAAGCCGCTGCCATGTAGATGCAGCGACCTAGGGGTTAGCTGCATGGCCGATTGGCGGCATGCAGCGGGAGAAGCGCCACGGCTTAACGGTCGTGGCGCTTTTTGTACGCCTCACGGCTATGCGCTCGTGATGCGTACAACGGCGAGCACCGCGGTTATGGACGCCGTGCCATCCCGTGAGGTGCTGCCCCATTGGGCGCAGCACCTCACCCTTACGCGGCTTGCCACTGCATAAGCCGCGCTTTGCTCCACCTTTTAAAAAATCATATATGTTTCGAAAGCATCGGAAGGTCGTCTGATTCTTTATGGGATGAAGAAGGGCCTTCCATTTTTGTTTTTCAAGGTCACGCCAGATACCAATGGAACTTAAAAAAAGAATGACCCTACAGAGTACAGAAATAATCTTCTTCAAGCAGTATATGTCTTGTTATAGACATGTCCTTTACATAGGGTACAGTTTAAGCGAAGGCCTACTTTAAGTTGATTTACATATTACTGCATCAATAATACGGTTATCGGTTCGAGATCATGGTACAGTTGAAAAAACGATCTTTTTTATCAAAGCTTGCGGTTGTTACTTGGGGATGTGATCTCAATGGATAGGATGATGGGAACAACATTTGGAAGATGAACGGGTTATTAGAATAGCACTAAAAACAGGCCCTGAAGCATATTTATTGAAGTCACATCAATCCCAAACATGGTTCAACCAATCGAACGTTAAAAGAGGCTCAACGGTATGGCTGCTGATGTATAAACAATGATCGAATCAGACAGAGAAACGCTAAGGAGGGTTCATATGAAAGCTGTGATTTGCACCAATTACGGACCGCCAGAAGTGCTACAGATGAAAGAGATGGAAAAGCCTAAACCGAAAGACGATGAGGTTTTAATTAAAGTTTTTGCAGCCACTGCACATATTGGTGATACCCGTATTCGAAGAGCTGATCCATTCTTGGTGAGACTTGTATTCGGCATGCTCAAGCCCAGGAAAAATTTAATACTTGGCCTGGAAATATCCGGTGTGATTGAGTCGGTAGGGAAAGACGTACAATCCTTTAAGGAAGGAGACAAGGTCTTTGGACTTACAGGGTTTTGTGGGGGTTATGCCGAATACATTTGTTTACCTGAAAAAGTGAAAAACGGAACCGGGGAAAAAAAAGGAATGATTGCAATAAAGCCCACCCTTTTATCCTACGAAGAAGCTGCGGTCGTTCCATCGGGAGCACTTACAGCTTTGAAAAATTTGCAAAAAGCAAAAATCAAGCCAGGTCAGAAAATATTGATCAATGGAGCATCCGGCAGCCTAGGGACGTATGCGATTCAACTTGCGAAATACTATGGGGCAGAAGTCACAGCGGTGTGCAGTAAAAGTAATTTTGGATTGGTAGAATCTATAGGAGCGGATAAAGTAATCGATTATACCGAAGAAGACTTTACGCAATCAGAAACGAAATACGATATCGTTTATGATGCCGTAATAAAAGCCAAACCCTCACAATGCCAAAAAATTCTAACACCCAATGGTGTTTTTCTAAACAACAGTCGACTTCCGAAAATGGAAGAAGCCGATTTACTTTTTCTCAAAGAGTTGATCGAGGAAAACAAACTAAAACCGATCATTGATCGAACCTATGCTTTGGATGAAATTGTGGAGGCCCACCGATATGTGGATACCGGGCGTAAGAGAGGCAATGTGGCAATAACGGTCAGATAGAATGAAGGATGTATATAGGAATCAGCTTTACGCTGAGGCCATGTTTTAGGGAAAAAGGTGCTGAAGATCGGCTGAGGAAAAGGTCAATCCCTGCGATACCACAGGGAGCGTAAAGCCACTGATCTATGGGGATGGATCTTATGCAGCATGAAGGGCATCAGGCGCAGTATTACATGCTGCTGCTGGGAGCGTAAAGCCGCTTCAATGTAAATGCAGCGTCTGGGGTTAGCTTGCATGGCCAATTGGCGACATGCAGCAGAGAGAAGCGCTACGACTATGCGGTCGTGGCGCTTTTATTGCATGCATCACGGCGTAGTCCACCGTAATGCTGCTGGAATGTTGAGCACCGCGGTTATTAAAACGCGGTGCAACCCTATGAGGTGCTGCACCCATTGTACGCAGCACCTCACCCTGACGCGGCTTGCCATTGTATAAGCCGCGCTCCGTTTTACCTTTTACATCACTAAAAGCATCATTTAGGTCTGAGAAAACATCGTGATATAATTAAACCAAAACCGATTAGGGCAGGAGAGCTATAGAAAATGGATGATTTTACTAAGAAGCGGATTCAAAAGATTATGGATAATTACACCCAAAATGCAGTACCCGAGCACGTGAAAAGCCAGATGAAGATAAGTTATAAAATCAGAGGAAAACATGTGACGTTGATTGAAGAAAGGCAAGCCTTTCGAAGCGAGCAATGGGTACAGATGCCGGTAGCACAGTTCAGATTGGATGAGAAGGCATGGAAAGTGTATTGGCAGGACAGTAAAGGCAGATGGCATTTCATCGATGATATCGAACCGAACGAAGATTTTGAAACACAACTCAAGATCGTTGACGAAGGTCATAACGGAATGTTCTGGAATTAATTTTTCGAAAAAAAGAGTTGGAGAGTTGAGTAAGATAATTAACATTAAAAGATATGAATGTCAAACTTGAAACCATTGAAGAGACCGATTCATTCTCTTTAGCTGGCATTCATCTTTAAAGAGAATTTGGAGGCCACAGAATGGATCTGAAGACGTACCTGGCAGAGCATTTTCCAAACCTGACTTTAGAACCGCCTCTTTTTTATAATTGGGATGTTGCAATACGATTCGAACTTGGCAATCCTCTGATGTTTGAAATGAATACGGAGCATTACATGGAACAAGTTTATCATCGATCACTTGAATTATTTAAGGCTCTTCATAATCAAGAAGATGAAGTTCTATTAATAACTCAAGCTTATTTTGCAGATAAGCCTAAACACAAAGTGAAGAAATTGAACCTGTATAGAAAATATATCAAGAAGAAAGAGCCGATTAGAGCCTTGAGACTTGAGATACTTTCAGGTTTGGATTGTGAACCGGATGAAATCCCAGACCCAAGGAACAACATGTATAGGTACTGGACTAAATGTAGAGTTGAGGACTTGAAATATAATCAGTTAATCAGAGCTATATGTAATCATGATGTTGGAATTAAGCCAACGATTTATCATAGGGTGTATCTCATTAATATAAATAAGAAAACGATATTTCATATCTATGATGATAGAGGTTGTGATGTTATTTCAGCATCAAGAGAAGCTCTAACGGATATCTATACAGAATATTACGATTGGATTTTAGATTATGATAGAGACAGAATTAACAATGTATTTCTAGGATAATGATATTGATCGCGCAGGGATAATGTATTATTTGAAACACAGGTTTTAAGGGCTTTCCGATGTAAGGAGTTAGGATTATGGATAAAAAAGAAAAGAAGTTACTCATTGTTATGATTGTACTTGCTGTAGTTGTATTAGGAGTTATATGGTACCTGAAAGTAGGCTATCTATTAAGGAAACCGGAGATGCCCGAAGCAAATATTGCAATTCAGACCCAAATGGTGGATGGCGGTAAGATCAGTTTACGAAATGCTGATTACACGGAAAATCAAATCAAGGTTGGATATGAAGTGAGAGGGTTCAGCTTGGAGGAATATAATATTGCTTGTGAGCTTTATCGTGACGGACATTTGATTTCAACTTCTGGCTCAACAGGTGGAGGTTTGATAGAACTGGACGAAAAGCATTATTACTTCATCGGTTATGAGAATATAACTGAGATGACTTTGCCTGAATCTATACATCTAAACGTGGAGATTAAAGTGATACCCAATGATTACAGACAAAAATCGATAACTTCATCCTTTGACGTAAGCCTAGATAAAGAAGTGCAATAGATAGAAGAGGACTGCTATTACCGGTGATTAAGACAACTGTTAAAGGGATGAGTGTTGTATGATAAAACCTTAATTCAAATGGTACTTCTCCATAACGGAATCACGGAAAGTTTCGTATTTTGATAACGCTTGTGCAGTGGAGGATTGAGGCACACTATATTGAGTTATCCCTTCAAGGCTGAATTTGCCTAAGTTATCATTGATTAATCCATAATTACCAAAGGAATTTTTCATCAAAAAGAGCACACTTTGATCACCCTTCTGCAGTTCTACATAGTCATCGACTGTATATTTGACGTCTCCTTCGAGGTTAACGGGTTCAATGATTGTCAATTCGTTCTGATCTGAAGGGTAATCGTCAGGCTTCTTCAATATCTTTTCAATCTTGATGTTTGTGTTGGTGTGAAAGGATTGCATGGTCCCATCATCAAATGCAGTAATAACATGCTCTCGATCTCTGAAATCTTCTATTGCATAACCAATAACGATCAGTTCAGCGAATGCATCCAGCTTATCTATTTCATGAAATGTTAAAGAATTGGCTGAAAGGTTGACGACGTGATGAATGGGCACGTCCGGTTTCGATTGACCATTTACGTAAGCGATTGCAACAGCAGAGATAGCCAATATGAGTAAAGAGACTAGTACAACCTTCCTTTTGAAAAAAGACATGATCTCATCCTCTCCGTCAGATTTAACTTCTTTTGAAAACATCTTGCTTCATTTCTACTATACACATATCTGAAAATTATTGTAAATTAAATGTCTAACAGAATATCAATCCTGAATTAATTCAGAATCTAAAATATGGTGGCACCTTTCATTGATTTTGGAACGGAAAGACAAAATATGTTGAAGGACCTAAAGTGTGACCATAAATTTTGATACAAGAAATTCAAGGAGGGTCCTATGAAGACCATCGTTTATATGGTTAGGCATGCGGAGTCACCGTATACGGAAGGAACGGAAAGAACGAGGGGACTTACCCTGCAGGGCAAGATGAATGCAGAACGAATAACGGAAATATTAAAGAATGAAGGAATACATGCCATTGTCTCAAGTCCTTATGCCAGGGCTATTCTAACCTTAGAAGGTGTGGCAGCAGCGTTAGGATTAGATATTCAGATCATGGAGGATCTGCGGGAAAGACATTTTTCAGATGATATGATTGCGGATGAAGAGTTCGAGCCTGCTTCGAAGAAGATGTTTGATGACCCGGATTATGCATTGCCAGGAGGGGAGTCGAACACGGTTTGTCAGAATAGAGCAGTGGGCGTGTTGAAACAGATTTTAGAAGAATACAAGGGTGAAAAAGTGGCGATCGGCACACACGGACATGTACTGACGTTGATGATGAACTACTTTGATTCGAGTTACGGATTGGATTTTATGAATCAAACCAAAAAACCGGACATTTATCGATTACAATATGACGAGATGGAATTAGAGAACGTGACAAGGCTATGGGGCGAATAGTGTGAAAGTGAATAGGCTAGAACGCTTGTTCATAATTTTAGTTACAGGTAAAGTATAGATATATTTGAATTCTAAGGGGTGACTCCAATGACGTTACAAAACTTGTTTCATCAAAAACCAACGAAGTTATGGAATGAAAGAATGGTTAAACACGGAGATGAGCTTTTCACAGAAGAGAGATTACTCATGTCTGATCAAGCCCTGGATACATATTTGCACCAATTAATAGCATTACAAGAAACGAAAGATTTTGAGCGCATGATCAAGGCTGTAGAAGAAGTTGTGGTTAGGTTTAATGAAATGAATGAGGCCAATGGTTACTTTATTGAAACGATGGAACGTGAAGAATTGGCTGATTTTATAGACAAGGCGGTTAGGCTGGCTGGATTAGACATTCAGGAGAATGAAGATATTACGGAAGAATGGAGAGAGTGGTAATTCGGCTGAATAGCGTTTTCCAATTTTATAGATAAGGGTGATCAATATGGAACGAGGACTCATTATATTTTTGAACGGAACGTCAAGTTCGGGGAAGACAAGCATTGCGATGGAAATGAAAAATCAGGGAGAGGTTCCGTTTCACCATCTATCTGTAGATCAATTTCTGCATAACTATGATCAATTCATCGATACTACATATCCAGATATGAAACCAACAAGAGAAGTGGAACACCAAGTGATGACAGATATCCTGTTCGACCCTATCAATTCATTGTACTGTGCAACCATTAAGCTGTTTTCGGAAATGGGTTTGAATGTCATCTTGGATACGGTCATCAGCAATGACAAGTGGTTTAATGATTTTTATGAGTTACTATCGGATTATCCGATATTGTTTGTAGGCGTGCAGTGCTCAAAAGAAGAACTCACCAGAAGAGAGCAGAGCAGGGGAGATCGAGAGATTGGACTTGCCCATTCCCAGTTCGACTACATCTACTCCTATGATGAATATGATCTGGAAGTGAATACGGAAGAGCTTAGTGCAGCTGCATGTGCGGAAGAGATATTAAGTTATATGAAGTCTGATCAGGAATACTCGGCATTTAAGAAGTTAAGTAGAAGAGACTAAGAGACTGCTGCTGATTGCGTCAGATCAAATGATATCCATTCCAATGAAAGTTAGGGATTTGGCCAAATCTTTTTCTTAGAGTTGCCAGGACCTAATAAGTAGATTTCATCAACACTCCCATAAGTATTAGAAAATGAAATTGTGAAGTCTTTACTACCACCGATAGGAAGTTTACTACCTTTAATCTGAATGAAAAGTGAATTGTTATGATGTGAGAGGTAGTAGCCGTGATATCTGCTAATACTGTCTGCAAATCCACCTTGTATAGTAATAAGCTCAGGAGAAACTTCAGTTCTTGTAACCATTGTCTCGTTAGGATCGACAACCTTGTTCAACATATAAAATCCAATGATAAAAGGAATAACAACAATAATAACTGCGCTAACAATAATGCTATACTTCATGTTTGGTCGCATATTCATTATTCACCTCATAATTAGATGATATGAATCGATGTCTCAATACTCATTGGGCATCGATTTATTGTATTTAATCAGAACAGAATTCTACATTTAGAAATATTAGGCTCATTTAAATAATATACTAATTCATTTTTTTTGTAGAGATAGGTGGAGGTTACCGATGGAAATAAACGCTATGAATCCGGAAGATCATATCCAATACATGTTACAGTCAATCATTGAAAAGACACAATCCATTATCAACGATACTGGTAAACAATCCTTCGGCTCTTTAGATTATTTCTTGGAGCACATTATAGCGTATCGGGATGAACAACAATACATGTCTAACGAGTGGCATATCCGCACACCGCGCTGGCTAGGGGAGTATGGAAATACGCCAGAAGAAGAAGAGCTTCTTTCAGACATTTACCGACTGCAAGCGTATATCGCTGAGACATTAAAGGGCGGATAAGCGGCTTACGATGTCGCATTAGTCCGGCTCAAATGTCGCAAAAGTACATGGTAACGCGATGCGGAGATCGTTTATACTCTCTTTATGTTTCGATAATGAAAATCATTATCAGTATTATACATAAGGGGGATTCATCATGAATCAAGGAACAAGGAGGCAGGCTGCCGGAAGCAAGGCATATACTGCTCACAAATCACGATTATTCATGGGCTTGATGTTAGCCCTTATTCTTGTCCTGACGGCTTGCGGTGCTGGAACAGGTACAGATAGCGGCAATCCGTCTGCGGTAACGCCAGCGGAGAAACCTGCGAGTGCAGAAACACAGACAGACGTGGCTTTTCCCGTAACGATCACACACATGAAGGGTGACATTACTCTAAACGAAAAACCGAAGAGAATTGCAATTCTTGATGTTAAGTTCTTGGATCAGATGTTAGCGATTGGCGAGAAGCCAGCAGGAAGTGTTATTGCAGGAGGGAATACCGATTTTCCAGAATATTTAGGAGACCAACCGAATGGCGTAGAAGTTCTGGGTACACGGGACGAGCCTAACCTGGAAGCGATTGTAGCACTCGACCCAGATCTGATCATCATGACCGACTTTCAAGAGAAGCAATATGAGGGTGTAAGTAAAATTGCTCCTACCCTGGTACTCGATTTCTACGAAGACTGGCGGGATACGTTAGCTACAGTGGCTAAGATTACAGACAAGCAGGACGAGGCAGAGAAAGTGCGTACAGCGTATGAAGAGAAAATCGCCGGGCTGAAGACAAAATTGTCAGAGAAGCTGGGTGATGAAACGGTGGCGATCATTCGTCCACGAAAAGAAGGAATTCGTGTTCACGGTATTGAGCACCGCATTGGCGGTATTATGTACAATGACTTGGGGCTGAAGATGCCTGCTTTGGTACAGGAGATTAATGAAGATGGTTCCGTTGAAATCTCGATGGAGAAGGTTCCTGACATTGGGGCAGATCGTTATTTTGTGCTGTCGGATGAGCTGTTTGCGGCAGAGGCAGAGGCTATGGTGAGTAATCCCGTGTGGAAGTCCCTTGATGCTGTGAAAAATAACCGCACGTATGACGTAAACTCAACACTTTGGATTGCATATTACGGACCTCTTGCGATTAATCTTATTGTAGATCAGGCATCGGAAGCCCTGCTCGGATCGAATTAATATGAACCCATATCTCTCGACAGACTTATGGAAAGAGACAGTGGAGGATCATTCGATCTTGCTCGGTGAACCGCCTGAACATAGTGTCCGTACCATTGCTCTAAGTGAGCTGCATGACGAAGCGGCATGCCGAGAGTACATCAGTTGGTTACAGGAGTACATCGATGCGCCTGACATGAAGGTTGCTGCTTCGATGTTAGCCAAGCGTATCGGTTATCTGTGGACAGCTCCGCTGGTGACCGCGATGACTTTTCATCATCAGCATGTGACGTTTCAGCTGGAAAACAGTTATCTCTATCATCCGGCCCTCTCAGATCATGAGGGCGGTACAAGGTTTCCTTTTCTATCGGTGAATGGACTTCAGGCTGAAGGACTAACGGGAGACAGGGCAGCGTGGCGGGAAAAGATGCTCGAGGAGATTTTTGCGGGACAGCTTACACCCCTGTTAAAGACGCTTGCTGCGATTGCGCCTCTTTCGATGAGTATTCTCTGGGAGAATATCATGGTACGTATCGGCCGACTATTCGCTCCTGATGAAGCCGAGACTGAGCAGGAAAGTAAGATCATTCGAGAGGACTTTTCATATCTGACGCAGGTGGCATCCGGGGAAGTGTTTGGTGAGAGGAAGAATCCGTTAACCCGCTTCACCGATTGTAAGGACAATGTGCATGTTGCCAAAAGCGAGCGGATTACCTGCTGTTTCTATTACCAGATGTCAGGCGAATATTGTCTCAAATGTCCGAAAATTGACAATGAGAAAGAATCTCAACTAAAATGACAACAGCAACAACTTTACCTTTGCTATTGTCAGGAGATGAGAAAAATGCCGCTGCAAGAACAGACAAGTCTATGGAGTGATACAACGATCAAGATGCTTGATGGGTATAGCGGTACTTTGCAGACAGGCAGCGTTTTACACGAAACGGATTTAACTTCAAATGTGCTGCTGCTGGCATATGGAGGGGAAGGGGAGCTTGCAATGAATGGCGAGGATAGCCACATTGGAGCTTCTTTTGCCTGTCATGTGGTGAAGGGATCATCCTTTACGCTGACGGCCAGATCAGAGGACATTCATTATATTGTTATTATGTACAAGGCTTCTTCCATAGAGGGAGCCTCTCTTGTTGTGCCTTCATATCGCAAGCATCCGCTGCGCAGGTCATTTGTTCAAAACTCGGCAGCCCATGCGGAATGGATCGAAAATGCCGAAAAAATCGTTGCCAAATGGCGCCGCGGTGAAGGACTGGAACGTTTTTATGCCAACGCTTTGCTCCAAGGAATGATCTACGAGCTGATCATGGCGTATGAACGTGGTCAAGGGGGAGCGGAGTCCGACATGGTGGATGTAGTCGCTTCTTATATCACATCGCACTATCGTCAAAACTTGGAGCTAAAAGAGCTGGCAGCCCTAGCGGGCTGTAGTGTAAGACAGCTGCAGCGACGATTCAAACAAGAGAAGCATCTTGGACCGATGGAATACGTCATTCAGCTGCGTATGGAAAGTGCCTCACGCATGCTGCGTCATACGGATGCTTCCATCGGTGAAATTGCAGAAAAAATGGGCTATCGCGATATGTATTACTTCAGTAGGGCATTTAAAAAATATAATGGTGTCCCACCGCTACATTACCGGCATGCCGCCGCTTCGAGAAGAGATGCAGATTATGCGAATGCTTTGCTGCAAAATCGCAAAGCTTCTTCCTATCAATCAGCCGAAGGCCCGGTCATCTGCCATAAGCGCGGGGAGTACACCGTCACCGAAATACCACAGCGTATCGCTGTCCTCGATGTGCAATATGCTGATCATTTGCTTGCACTGGGCTTGTCTCCGGTAGGGAGTGTCGGATTAGGAAGTACCGTGTTAACGTTCCCTCAATCACTCCGGTCAGGACTCCAGCATACAGCATTACTTGGTACGTATGAATACCCCGATCTCCCGGCGGTAGAGCGACTTGCGCCGGATCTGATTATCTGCACCGAGGTTCATGAGCAGTATCTTGAACGGTTAGGTAGGATCGCTCCAGTGCTGATGTTCAAGCGTAATGAAAACTGGCAGACCATCCTGAGTCTATTCGGTGAACTGACAGACAAGCGAGCAGAGGCCAAGCAGATTATCGCGAATTATCATCGCCGAACAGCTTTGCTATCCGAGGAATTGTCCTCTGTACTGGCAGGAAAAAGTGTGGCATTGATTCGTCCACTCGATTCCCTCGTGCGCGTCCATTCTGCTGCTCATCGCACAGGCGCTGTGTTATACCGGGATCTGGGGTTGCCCGTTCCGTTGTTTGTAGCAGATACTTCCGACACGGCCTATCATATCTCGGTTGAGAGATTACCGGCTGTACAAGCTAGCCACTACTTTTTGCTGAGTAATGAGTTTATGCAAGATGGAATATCTGCCACAGAGCAACGTGTCTGGGGGATGCTTGATACGGATGAGCGACAGCAAATACACTCCGTAGATGCCGCGACATGGATCGGTTGTTATGGGCCGATAGGTGTTAAGGGGATTGTGGATCAGATCGAGCAGGCGTTGTTGGGATGAGGGGGAGTTCTGATGTGACTCCTCTATTTCTGTATCATTTGTTTCTTCATTTTATTGTTGTGGGGAACGTTGACAGAAGTAATTGACGAAAGATACAATCCATATATTCCCTATAATTTCAAAAGTGTTTATATCGATTGATCGTTTTAAAATAACTTCAACCCTCTATTTGGAATTTGATTTTTTGGATATACCTTCAGGAAGCGATAGTGTCTTAATACTTAAAGGATCGTAGTTCACGAAAACAAATACCTTCTTTTTCTTATCGCCTTCAATGTAGCCGTGGAGGCCTAACGACTTGCTTAAATCGGGAGGAGAGAATCTATACTCCGTAAAACGAACGGTTTCACCGTACTTTTCGAGAATATAATTTGCAGCGAACTTCTCGGCGGAGGATACAATCATCTTTTCCTCTTTGGAGGCACATGCTCCAAGCAAGAGAGATGAGATAATTAAGATTACAAACAGGAAGAAAGGTTTTCTCAAAAGGGACACCTCTACTTTCATATACTGGTATTAATATACTATAAAGATTGAATTATCACTAGTTTACATAATCATATTGAAATGTTCAATTCAGGAGGTACTTATGCGGAACGATTACATTAGCGATGAGTTGTATAAGGAAATATCTGACTTAGCCTACCAGAAAAACGTTACTGCTGGAACATCCCTTACGGAGGAGGGTGATTATGCACAATGGAAGGTCATTGAACCTGAAGGTGCTAAGCTCCACAATAAAGTGTCGGTTTTTGATTCCGTCATCCTCCACAACAATCAGACGAATCAGATTGTCATCGGTTACCGCGGAACGGAGCCAGATGGGAGCTGGCTTGGTAGAGCGGCCGATTACGAAACAGATGTGTTCGATGTTTTAGGTGGACGTACCAGAGAACTGGAGGATGCCGTAACTGATCCTAATCATCATAACATTTTCAAGAAAAGTTTTATTCAATCCATTAAGGACGATATCGATTGGGAGAACAACCAATTTCATCAGGCGGAAGTACTTTATGAACAAGTCAAAGCAAAATATCCTGACGAAAGTATCTCTCTTACGGGACATTCGCTTGGAGGTGGTTTAGCGCAATATGTGGCAGCGCGACAGGATTTGTCGGCCATGACATACAGTGCTCCGAGTGTAACCAATCTGCTGGACGATGCAAGCTTGGCGAAAGTGAACGAAGGTTACTATGATAAAAAAGTGGTGAACATCGTTCAGCCAAACGATTCAGTAGGTGCAGGAGGACTTTTTGAATATGACAGACATGTTGGCAGCACGTACTACAAAGGCCAGGATTTTGACTCGGCCAATGCGATGTACCAAAACTGGAGGCTGCAATTCCAGCTCATGGTGCCGATTCGTCCGATGGGGCCCAGCGGCCCATTAGTCACATACAATTTCCCAATTGATATCGATCTGGACAAGTTTCAGGTCGGTAATATTGTTCGATTGATGGACTCGTTTTCCAAAAAAGAAGGCAAGGGATATCACTCGATGAACCAGTATCAGTTTGATGAACAGGGTAACTTGGTCGGTCCACTTATCGATCGCGCAACAGGAAAACAAATTGACATCTCACCACGCTGGAATGCTTATCAGGAATCACGGATGGCTTTGTCAAACCTCGTTGGCGGGTTGGTGGCCCCCTTGATTGCGGCTGCATCCAATGGAAAGTCAGGTCAAGGTGGTGTCACAATCCGACTAACGCCGGAGGAATTGGCACAGGCAGCCAAGGAAATGCGCTTTAGTCTGAGCGGGTTTTCCAATGATGCACAAGCTTCCATCCGAATGTTCGAGGCTTATACTTCCACAAGTGAAAGCCATTCCTTCACGTCAATCGCTTACGAAGCTACGGCGACACTGGAACGAATTAACCGTTGGTATCAGGAATCCATCAGCGAGATTGCCGAGTACATTGAACGCAAGCACGAAGATTTCGTTCAAGCAGACCAGTTCTTAACGGGAGGTAATTGACATGGGAAGAATATCGGTATCTTTATCCGATCTGAGAAGAGCCGTTCAGCAATGTGAGCAGTTGCAGAAGCGCTTAGTGCAGCAGGAGCAGAAGATGCGTTCATTACATAGTAGACTCGAGCAAGATTGGGCAGGAAATGCTGCCACAACGCTAGGATTCAAAATGCAATCTTTCCTGAACGGGACATCCAGCCGAATGGATGAATTGGAGACGCATAAAGAAGCATTGCGACGATACATTCACAGGATGGAGGAAGCTGACCGTTTGGACTTCAGAGACCGGAGGGAGCACAGCATGCTGAGCTGAGATATTCGAACAGTGGTATGCAGATTCTGCTGCAACAAAGATCGGCACAGGGTTGTAATGTAGAAAGCCTGAATGTCAATCCACGAAGTTATGACATTCAGATGATGTGGCGAAGCGATACGCTCTACCTTTTTTAAAGTTGATAGGTTCCAAATGCATCGGAAGGTCTTCGGATTCCCTATGGGATGAAGAAGGACCTTTTTGTTTTATTACTATAATGAAAGGTTCCACTGCGTACTCGCATTCTGTAAAACCCTGCATATATTCATCGTATTTAAAGCTCATTGGATCGATTGGATAAGGGGTTGAGTAAACTAATAAATCTCCTTTATTCGCCAATTTCCTTTCGTAAATGTAACAATATGGGTTATCATATACGTAGTTCAGGCACTAGTAAGAGGTGATTCAATGAGAAAAAATGCTGCAATAATTGTATTAATAGTTGGATTGATAATAAGCATGTACTTCAACTATCAATTCAAAGCGTACAAAGACAATCAAGAAGTTGAATACACGGTTAAACTAAATCATGGAACTGAAATTGGTATAAAAGAATCAATCTATAATTTAGATAATGTGATAAAAAGCTTAGAGGACGACTCTTCGAAGGAAACAGTCATACATGCCTTAGGAAATGTGGCGGTAACTTTGAAAGTTGGTGAAGAATCATTTGTATTTCTGAATTCCGACTTCAAGGAAGCTCAATTATCATCAACCGATTTAATCTATAATGTGTTTAAAGATATGTATACGTATATAAGTGTTAAAATCACAGACGACATTTTATCGAATAAGATATCGCTAGAAAAAGAATCGAGAAATCAACTGATTAAGGATATTGGAGTGCTTAAACGAGATTTGGAGTATATCGATAGTCAATTTAACGAGGATATTCTGAAAGAACAAAGTCCTAAGTGGATTGAAAACAAATGGAAAGAGTTAATTGGAGAGATTGTAAATAGAAATGCGGATTATAAGTTATATGAAAGAATGAAAACGAAATATAATTTATAAGTATTTCTTGTAAGGAAATTAATATCTTAATAACAACATATCTACGCCGTGTTGCTTTCACTTCTTGGTCTATAGAGGATATTCGAAGAAATGGAGTCAGCAGGTACCCCTGCGCTACCTTACTGAATTACGGCAAGTCGCTGGACTCTTGAGGTAGTGAGGGGTTTGTAAATACAAGAACACCTTGCGAGATTATCAATAAAACTTTTTGGGGAGAACTGATGAAACCATTACAAATTATCAAAATGCCTCCATACTTTAAGATTCTAAATTGTAATATCACCGAGGTTCTAGATGGATTATTAATAGAAGATAATTCTATTTTATTTTTAGACATTTACCATGAAGAAGATCTCGATACCTACTTATCTAAAAATAAAGTATTAAAGTTAGATAATGTGATACAAATAATCGATAACTCCAATAAGATGAGTTTTATGCCATATATCAAATCCAAGAAAGATTTTAATCAATATAGGTATCAAGACTGGGACTTTTCTTGTATTGTCTTTGATAAAAATTTAAAGAGTCTTTTCTACATAAGAGGGATAGAGGACGCAGGAGAGAACGGAATTAGAATAAAAGAAATGGAGCCAAACTTATATAATAAATATTTTTTAAATTATCAAGAATAGAAAGTAACTCTTACGCAGACGAGAGTTGCATATGAAGTAATTTAAAGAGATATTGATAGATTATATGGTATAACGATGCAGTTACTGCTGACTCACTAAGTGAAGTGAAAGACTATAAGGAGGGACATCATGAAGCTTTTTCGTGGAAAAGAAGCCTTAATTCAAGGGACTGATCTTATAAAACCTTCAATATATACGCCTCTTGGAACAATTGAACTTTCTCTTGTTGTCTTCAGCGAATGTTATCTTCCTACTCACTGTTCTCAGCTCAAACATGGCGGATCACTATACCAGTATTACTACGACTCGTTTGATTGCGAGTTAGTGCTCTGTAATCTGAACCATAATCTTTTTTCACCTCAGGAAGTAGAGGAATGCTGGGGAGCCGTATTTAGAATCAAACCCAATGCATATCATCAGATAAGCACTTGTAGCTTTTCTGCTTTGTGGAAAGAGGGATACAGCTGGGAAGATTACGGATCTGACACGGGAGAAAATCTTGAAGCTGTCGAATATGAGAATGAACAGTATCGCTTACACATAGGAACCCAAGAAGAACCACTGATAATGGGAAAAAGAAACCAAGGTGATATGATTCCTAAATCTCTTGCTTTGAACTCTGCTTTTGAGAAGTATAGTTTTGTCTTACATTCTGATCAAGACATTGAAGTATCTATGACAGAGATTGATTCCCACCAGATATGCACATTTTTTAATAGCGTGGAAGAGAAAAATAGAAGAGGATATTTCTACTTGGTTAGCTGTAGATCAGCCTACGAAAGAAATCTTAAAGGGAGAAGATATTTGGTAAACGATAAACGAAAATAGTATATAAAGAACAAGAGATACATCCTTGATCAAGTAGTGGGAGAAGTGTGGTACTTTACCTATATATATAGGATAAATTTTGATATACGTCTAAGGTAGAAGGAGAGAATGTAAATGAACAACATAAACTCTCATAATTGCAATCTAAATATAAGATATGACCTGCCTGATGAGGTGTGGGCTAAAGTTTCTAAAGTATATGAGCGGATGCCAGGGTGGATTGGTTATAAAAGTGGAATTCCGTATTGGTTTGGAACTGAAGAGGATGATGTTTTCATTGAAGCATCCGTTGAGCCTAGTGGATTATCATTTTATGCACAGATGAATAACGATGATTGGACTTCATGGATAGAAACGTTCAAGTTGGAAGCGTCAAAAATATTAGGTTTCGATGTTGGTGAACCTGAAGATGGATATATGTGATGAAAAAGGAGGATGAACAGGTGAATGAATATGGTGCATTACTTGAGTCAAACGGTCGTTATGCTTTGAGGTTTGAACGATTTCTTCATCAAAATCCAGAAGATGTTTTCCTTGTGATCACGAAGCCTAGTTCCTTCGCCCGATGGTACCCTTTCGCAACAGGAGAGATGGATCTGAGAATTGGTGGCAGGATTGCCTTCGATGATGGTGAAGGAACGACATATGAGGGGACCATTACAGAGTTAGAAAAGCCATATGTATTTGGTTTCCGTGAAGTTGATGATCTGATTAACATTTCATTGCAGAAAGAAGATAAAGGGTGTCGAATGATCTTTACCCATACGTTTAACGATGATTCATGGGCAGTGAATACCGCTGCGGGATGGCATAGGTGTTTGGATGTATTGGTTCAAATTATCAATGGTAAGCCCATTCAGTGGCACGATAACTCAATTGAGTTGCGTAAAATCTATAGTGAATTATTCAAGATAAAAGATTAACAGAATTAAAAAAGTTATTTCAATATAACACCTTACCACAACGTTGATCAGCATAGTGGGGTGTTCTCGTGACTAAGGATTCGTGTATACAGATTAGTTATCTGAGACCGACAAGATGGGGAGGAAATAAAGATGATACTAGGACTATACAGAATCAAGGGATTAATTACGCTATAGACTGTAATCGATTAGATGCGATAATATTTCCTGGTTATATTTGGGGATATATGCGCGAAAGCAGGTCATCCGTCTATTGCCATTCCAGTGTTTAATTCGTATAGCTATTCTTTCCAATAACGAACGAAGCATCGCAAAAACCAGTATTCAGCTACCGTGATACGATAATTAACGATAACTACAGATGAGGGTATCAAAGAATACGATGACATCCGATAACACAGCATTCCTACTGTGGGCATACGCCCTTGATCGCTAAAAAGGATTTTCAAGCGGGTTATTAAGGCGATACATTCAAACAGCTAAGTCTAACGACCCGTTCCCTACGGTCACTTAAGCTGCTTGAACGTCAGAAATGCCAAACGTTATACAAAATTGCCGAAAGGATTGATGGACGTTGATTCAAGGAGAATTAATTTATAAAACAATAGACTCTTTAAAGAAAAGATTAGAAAATAATAAATTACTAGAACTACAACTTCATGAAGGTTATTTAACTCAAGCTACCTGTCAGTTTAATGAAGCAGCAGATGAAAGTGATTTATTGGAATTCCAAAGGAAGTTAGGGTATAAACTTCCCAATGATTATCTTAACTTTTTGAAGATAACCAATGGTTGTTCATTATTTGACCATCCGCAATACGGTGGAGAATCATATTTATATAAGTGGCAGGGTATTGAAGAATCAACGTACGAGGAACCAACTGATGGGTACTTAAAGATAGCCTATATATATCAAGATAATATAATAATTGATCTGAAAGCATATAACCAAGGCTCAAATAATTACTTAAAGGTTAAGGGGCACATAGATCATTTTCATGAGTCGAGACCCTTGAATATGAACTTCGAGTTGTGGTTCGAACGATTTATTATCAGTCAAGGAGATAAGTTTTGGGAATGGTCAATATATACGGCAGAAAATTATTATAGATTAAGAGGATAAAATATTGAAGGAAATTTCTGAGGAGTACTTTCAAACTAGAGGATTCGTGAATACAGGAATGTTATGTGGAATTGTATTGAAAGAGTTGGAGTAGGTGAGTTCAGTGGTGGAGAGGAAATTTAAAAGTCATTTTTTTTATATTGTTCTACTGTCAGTTCCATTTGTAGTAGGAGAGATTTTACTTTTATTAAAATATCCTAACACCGGATTAGGCAGGATTATAAGCTTGCCCATGACCTTTATGATGAATGGTGTGATTATTCTGATCTCATCTAGTTTAGTTTATTATTTGCTTAAATACACCAGACTTAGAGTTGTTGGGCGAGTTATTCTAGGATTAACGATATGTTTAACACTTATCGTAACAGTGTGGTTGTATCCACAGGATTCATCCAAACATATTTCAAAAACCATAGTAGAAGATATTAAGAATTTATGGATTAAATGAGGAATTCGCTTGGTATATATTTTCTGATTAATTATTATTTCTAAAGAATCCATACATCAATTCTTAAAGAGGTGAATCTCCTGAAAGACAAAACCGAAGTAATGGCCTATTTTAGTTTGTTTGGAGATGAATTCGATCCGAATCATGTAACTTCAATACTTAAAATTGAACCTACAAATACGGCTTATAAAGGCGATATAATCAACAAAAAGCAGCGAATAAAAGAAACATCTTGGACATTAGGTACGGATTATGAAGAATCATTAGATGTAAATCACCAATTAACAAAAGTAGTCGATGTATTAAGAAACAAAGTAAAAGAGATCAATTCGATTCGGATTGAACATCGATTAAGTACGAAATTTTTCATTGTAATAAGAATAGTAGAGGGGAAAACTCCTGCTCTTTATTTCGATTCTGATTTTATTGAATTTGTTAATATGATTCATGCTGAAATTGATGTTGATTTGTATGCAAATCCATATAATGATGAAAAATTGGAATAAGAAAATAAAGTTGTTTTCCTTAAAGGAGGATCTTAAATAATGAGAAAACGACATTCTATTGAAAAAGCGGAGTGGTCAGAAACAAGAGAGAACCAGTATCACAAAGACTGCAAGGATATGGTATTTGCATTTGGCGATAGACTCATTGAAGTGGATGGCACGGTTTATTTGAAACGAAAAGAAGTCCCAATTAAGGTAATAAAACCTCTTAAACGAAAAACATTTTGGTATGAAACATGGCTAAGGATCAAAGAAATCTACAATACATAGTCTAATATAAATTCAACATGATCGCTTAAGAGCCAGTGAAGGTTGATTAATCATTTGGTGAGTAATATCTGGAGGTAATTGAATGACGATAATTTGTCTCGAAGGTGCCAGTTCTGTAGGTAAAAGTACTACTTGTCAGCAGTTCGCTACACAATATGATGCATTTATTGTTCCAGAAACAGGGTTCCTTTTTGAATCTCCTCAACTTGAAGGTAAGGAACTTATGATGTGGTTACTGGAGAGACAAATCGATAGATGGCATATAGCATATGAGAAGAATCAACAACATGAGTATGTGATTTTGGATGGCGATGTATTTAAGATTTGGTACAGCTGGATATATGGTTCTGAGCACCTATCTTTAGATGAGACAGCGAACTTTTTTAGAGAGAAGTTATTGGAGAATGAAATATCATTACCGGATGCTTATGTACTATTCTGGGCAGAAGAAGATGAACTGCGCAAGCGAAAGGAGATGGATCAGACAAGATCTAGAAGAAATTTTGATAAACATCTACGCATGATTGAACCTCAAATGAGATACTTCCATTATCTTAATGAACTGGTACCAGGATATGTGGGGATTCATAAAGCAGAGACTGTAGCAGATAATATACATCATATTGTAAAGCATAGCGAGACATTACCGGACATAAAAAAACGCGAGAGCGAGATCTTTGATAGAGTAATTGATTTTTACAAGAGTACAACTCCTTAATCTTAGTGTGGCTTTTGATATCAGATCTCACAGCTACTCTAGCTGTGTCTTGGAACTGAACAAATACTGCGAACCAAGGAAAAAGAAATATGCGAGGTGAGTTATGGGCGTAAGAAAAAAATATAAACGTAAAATCGTTCGCTCCAATCGATTATTTTATTGGTATGTTGAACCGGATATTGACGATGAAGGGATAATCAAATTACATATCGTTTCTGAGGATAAGAAGTTAATCGTCACTTATGAAGTGGGACAACACAGTATTAGGAACAAGACTCCATTTATAGTCATCATCGGAGAAGAATTCGAAGGCTGGACAACAGAATATATAGGATTCAGAAGAGTACTCACACCGAAATGGAGCGATGAGATCATCACGCCAAAATTGATAGGTGAAATCATTGATTGGTGCCTCTTGAAAGATAAAGAAACAAAAGTCGTTAATTGGAAAGGTGAAATTCTCCCACTTCTCTCCTGAATGGAGTGTAATTACATTGGAGAAATAAATTAGATTCGTGGACTCTTTTGAAAACGTATACGTGGAAACAAGATTATGTAATCAATATTTAAATAAAAGGAGAGTAACTAATGCAGATTAATCGTGGATATCACACTGTTAACAAAGTAATCGCTTGTGTTCTGTCATTCATATTTATCATTATGGCAATAGCGGTACCTGCTCACGCTGAAGAGAAACAGGTTGAGACTACACCATCCAGGATTCCTTTATCCAAGTTAGAGGAAACGATTGATGCTTATGTTGCCTCGTATGAGAAGTACACCGCTGCCGTTTCGGTTGTGGCTATTAAAGATGGTGAAACCATTGTGAATAAGGCATATGGTTACGCAGATATTGAGAATCAGCGAAAGGCGGATACCTCTACTGTGTTTGAATGGGCTTCCATCTCGAAACTGTTGGTCTATACGAGTGTGATGCAGCTTGTTGAACAAGGCAAGCTTGATTTGGAGACGGATATCCAAGAATATCTCCCAGAGGGATTCTTCAAAAAGCTGAAATACGATGAACCGATTACCCTATTGAACCTGATGCATCACAATGCGGGTTGGGAAGATCAAACAGTGACCGAAGTGTATTATTACGAAGAAAATAAAAATTATAATTTAGGAGAAACGTTGCGTAAAAATGAACCGAAACAAATCTATAAACCGAATAGCGTTGTCGGTTATTCAAACTATGGCGTTGGACTAGCTGGTTACATCGTGGAAGTGGTAAGTGGCCAACCTTATTATGAATATGTTAATCAACATATTTTTGAACCTCTTCGTATGAACGACACTACGGTTCATCCAACAGGGCAAGATCGTCCAGACCTTGTGCAAAGAAGGAATGAGGTTGAAGGGTATTCGAAAGATTTGAAACTGATCCCTGAGAACAGAGTATACGTAACGTTCTATCCTACAGGGGCAGCTATCGGGACAGCAGAAGATTTAGGGAAATTCCTTGCAGCGCTGATGCCTGTCGATGATAGCCATGTATTATTTGCGAAGAGGGATACGTTAGACGCAATGTTGTCAACAAGTCTGTATTATGACGGGACTTCGATTCCGCGATTTGCGCATGGGTTCGTTGAGATGGAATACTGGGTACCTTCACTGATGCACGAGGGGAATCTGAAAGGGTTCTCAAGTAAAGTTGTCTTTGATCCCGCATCTAAATTTGGGATGGTCGTCATGACAAACCAGTCTTTTGAGGAAATTTATTATTATGGACTTATTAAAGAAATTTTCGGTGATAACGTCAATTCTAATATCATTACTTCGGAGGGAGGAGGATATTTTCAATCCACACGACGGCCTGCCTCTAGATTTACCGATTTATTCAGGCAACTTGATATAACAAAATTTTCAAAAGCTGAGTTAAGTAGTCTTTATAATGTGGTCGAGCATAATGGCGTTGTTGAGAAAATTTCCTTCACTCCTTACATGGATTACTTGCCTGTATCGAATTTGAAGGTGAACTTGATTGTAATATCTTTTATTCCTGTCATACTAGCCATCCTTTTCAGTGTGACTGCTTTGCTCGTCTATTGTATCCGGATGCTACTTTACAAACTAAATAAACGAGGAAATCCTCGGATAGATTTTAATAAATATCATCTTGCAATTAATGTTGCAGGTGCGGTACTTCCTCTTAACCTTTTAATCATACACACAAGACTTCCAAATTATCCCGCTCATTCTTCGATACGAATTAATTTAATGTTTAATCTACTTTATGTGGTTCTAGCAGTGGTGTATCTTGGTTTGCTTATGTATAAACTGCGTAAGAACAGTTATAGCAAAAAGCAAAAGGTGATGTACATTATGTCTGGCATCTCGGCGTTCATCTTGGCTGCTTTTATTGTGGGATGGAATTTGTATGTTTAGAGTGTTGTAGAAAATACAATGTCCTATAGAATAGGAGTTCAATCTATATTGAATATCGGGTACATGGAAAGAATAATTCGCCTGAATGGATACTGGGATATTTCTGCAAATGACTGGGATGAGTGGTCTGGTTTTACTGAAGAACAAATCAAAAGCAAGACTGATAACTCGGAGAACGACAAATTATCTTAGTAAGCGCTACTTAACAAAGGAACGTTGTCTGAATTCTATAAAACTTATAGATCCATGAAATGAGTGATCTTATGAACATATATAATGAGATTACAGTTATTTTTAATGTTAAAGGAGATTAGCTAATGCAAATAGATCGAAGGCATCGCTATGCTAACAAATTGGTCGCCTGTGTTCTGTTATTCGTGTTTCTCATTATGGCATGCGGGGTACCTGTCTATGCTGAGATAGAGAAAGTGGAGACTACGCCTTCCAGAATTCCGTTGTCTTCGCTAGAGGAGACGATCGATTCCTATGTGGCTACGCATGAGAAAAACACCGCTGCCGTTTCAATTGTGGCTATCAAGAACGGGGAAACGATTTATAGTAAGGCCTATGGCTATGCAGATATTGAGCAACAGAGAAAGGCGGACAGCTCTACTGTTTTTGAATGGGGTTCCGTCACTAAACTGTTGGTCTGGACGAGTGTAATGCAGCTTGTCGAGCAGGGAAAGCTTGATCTACATACTAATATTCAGGAATATCTACCGAAAGGGTTTCTAAAGAAGCTGGAGTATGATGCCCCCATTACGCTATTAGATCTTATGAATCATCAAGCGGGTTGGGAGGATAGGATGCTTGAGTTATGGTATCTATCCGAGAAGCAAGTTATGGATCTGGGAGAAACATTGCAAAAATTTGAACCAAGACAGATCTATGAACCGAGGAGTGTATTTGCTTATTCAAACTATGGTGTTGCTATGGCTGCCTACATCGTAGAAGTGCAGAGCGGACAACCTTTTTACGAATACGTGAATGAACATATATTTAAACCACTGGATATGAAAGAAACTACGATTCATCCGTCACATCAAGATCGTCCAGACCTCGTGCTGAGAAGGGATCAGATTCAAGGCTATACTGCTAATGCCGAACTCATCCCCAAAACCAAAGTATACATGAACATATATCCTGCAGGAGGTGCCATGGGCACCGCAGAAGATGCAGCAAAATTCCTAGCAGCCCTGATGCCAATCAATCGTGGTAATTTATTATTCAAGAACAAAGAAACCTTAAACGAAATGCTGTCAACCAGTCTGTATTATGATGGAACTTCTATCCCTCGAATCGCACATGGATTCATTGAGGTAGAGTACTGGACACCTGCACTGGAACACGGTGGGAATACATTGGGGTTTTCGAATAAATTGATCTTTGATCCTAAATCTAATTTTGGGTTAGTGGTGATGACCAACCAGTTCGAAGAAGAGGTATATTGTTTCGGTCTTGTCCAGAAATTGTTTGGGGATAATTACAGCTCTAGCTCTGTAACCTCTGGAAATGATGGATATTATCTCACTACACGACGTTCCGGTTCTGGATTTACGAAGCTCTATTCGATTCTCTTGCTGAAAAAGTATTCCACATTTGATCTTAGTAACTTCACCAATGTTGTTGAGAAAGATGGTGTCGTTGAGAAGGTCTCCTTTACTTACAATGATTATGTACGTGTATCAAGCTCAACGATGATCTGGATCATTGCCTCTTTAATAGCTCTTGCAATAGCCATCGTATTCAATTTGAGAGCTGTGATTGGCTATTTTATCCGATTATGTTTTTACAGATTAAAAAAATGGGAAAGACCCGGGACAGGGTTTGATAAATATCATGTTGCCATTAATATTGCAGGTCTGGCATTCCTACTGAATACTACAGTACTAGCCATGCGAGCATTGAGTTTAAACGCCTCTTATTCTTCATTACGAATTCATCTCATCTTTAACCTGATTTATGTGATTCTAGCTTTAGCATATCTTGTCTTGCTAATCTACAAACTGTGGAAGATAAGTTACAGCAAAAAGCGAAAGGTTGTATATATCATGACTGGAGTGTCGGCTTTCCTATTTGCTGCTTTTATTGTAGGATGGGATTTGTACTTTTAGAAGGGCACTCATGAAGATGTATTGGAGTGAAAGACAGCAGTTCCTCATCGGGGACCGCTGTCTTTGTGTTTATATTCTCTTTGGCTTTTGAAGAAACTGTAAATGACCACTAGAATATTCAATAATAATAGACCTATATATCCATCTGTTAACTTTGTACGTTCAATCCACTTGTTCACTAACTCTCCAGAGAGAGCTTGTTTTCCTAAATATTTATTTATATCATTCGGATGGATTTCATCTATATGACGGATTGTAATATGAAGTGCGACACCTACTGGATAAATAAAAAATGGCCCATGGCCGGATTCGTGTAGAATGAAGTCACCACAACACCATTCACACAAGGAGAATCCAACCATGAGCTACAGACATCTTAGCATAATCGAACGTAGCAAGCTAGAAGTCCTCCACAGACAAGGTAGAAGCTCAAGAGCCATTGCGAAAGAACTGGGTAGGCATCCATCGACGATTTGTCGTGAGTTAGATCGGGTGACTTCATCACATCCTTATCAGGCAGAACAAGCTCAGAATGCTTATGAGGAGCGTCGTAAGGCCTCAGTCTCTCCCGGGAATTGGTCCGATGCCTTGGCTGCTTCACTGGAGGAAAAATTGGAGGCAACGTGGTCTCCGGAACAAATCACCGAACGTTTCCGCATCGAAGGGCGGGATGCAGTCTCTTTCAAAACCATCTATCGCTGGATCTATGCAGGGCGCCTGGTTCGAGGCGTATTACAGGTTCTTCGGCATAAGGGGAAGCGTCAGAAACCCACAGAAACGCGCGGTAAATTCGCTATTGGAAGGACTATTTCAGATCGCCCAAAAGAAGTCCGTTCCCGTGAAACATTTGGGCACTGGGAGCTGGATACCGTTGTATCGGGTCGTGGGAAAAGTAAAGGCTGTGTAGCGACGTTGATTGAACGCAAGACACGTTTATATACTGCTGTTCTCATGCCTGATCGCACCGCTTTGTCGATGGAGATTGCGCTCGGTGTAGCGATCTCACAGTATCCCACGGGAACCTTCCTCACAGCCACGGCTGACCGAGGCAAGGAGTTTGCATGCTATGCCCATCTGGAAACCACCCATAACCTACACGTTTATTTCGCTGATCCATATTCATCCTGGCAACGTGGTTCCAACGAGAATGCGAATGGATTGCTTCGAGAGTTTTTTCCTAAAGGTACCGATCTCGCGAGGGTTTATGATGATGATCTCGCCCATTCACTCGATCTAATAAATCACAGACCACGAAAATGCTTAGGTTGGAAGACCGCTCACGAATCTTTCGCAGAAGAACTGTCGCACTTGGTTTGACAATCCGTCATATATATAAGTGGAAACTCCATGCTGTTGGAAGAAGCAGCTAGCGGCGGATAGAACTCTACCCATTTCTGACCTGCCCATCGATCATACTTATAATGAAAGTCTGCGCTGGATTCAAGATTATCCCACCTGAGAAAACCCAATATGATTAGAATACTAAGTGTAAAGATGCTAAATATTAACTTCTTGTTATTCAAATATACCCCATCCTTAAGTGTGTACTACTAACAATATCACTGTGTGAAAACAATTTTATCATCCGTGTATATTCTATCAGCATTTTCCGTTATCTGTAAGTAAATTAATTCAATGAAATGCTAGTAAGTAAAAAACCAATCGATCAAAGAATCGTTGCAGCAGGTTTTCGAAGAAGCTAGACAGCGTGCAGGGATTGCAAAAAAGGTGAGTATTCATGCGCTGAGACACTCCTTCGCCACTCATTTGCTGGAAAACGGGAAAGATCTACGGTACATCCAGGTGCTACTCGGTTATACGTGTGCACGAACAAACCCAGCGCTATACGCATGTTAGTATGAAAAATATTCATCGTATTCAAAGCCAATCGGATCATATGGATACGGGGATTGAGCATCCCTATAATTCTCCCTTTTTCACCAAATTTTTCTTCGCAAAAATCACCGTATAGGTTATCATATACGTAGTTCAGATATCAGGCAGGAAGTGTGGTATTTACGAAGTACATAGATTAGGTGTTATCGGAAATCGGACAAAGAGACTATAGAAAATGAAAAGAGTGAAATTACATTATGGGTGTAGCTGTAAGTTTCAAATTACAAAAAATCATAGATGGCAAAGCGACTTATAACTATGGCTTGAACTTCAATAATTTCGAAGGGGAAATAGAAATAGATTTAAGTGAAACAAGTAACTCTTTAACAGAAGATGAGAATCGAGCAAAAATTAAAGCAATCTTAATTACTCCTTGTAATGGGGAATGGTCAAATTCTGGTCTTGCACTTAGAGTAGTTTCAAAAATTTATAGGAGCTACATAAAGGAACAAAAGTATATTGAATCGGGAGGACACTATGCGGGATAATTAGTGTGCATGTTATCCACTGAAGTGTCCGGCATCCGATAACAATATATTCACGCTTCGGACATCCGTCCTTGGCCCGGCATATGCCGGACACCCGACATACGTCGGGTCGTGAATACAGGAACGTTATAGGAAATTAGCCTAAACCCAATGAATTAAAATAAGGAGTGAGGATTTTAATGTCCAACCTGGAACAAATATATAATAATTTAATTGCAAACGAAAAATTAAAAAATGGCAGCAAATATGAAAGATTAGCAGCAGTCGTGTATAAAGTTATTGATGAAAGTGATTCCGTAATTCATGATCTCAGATTAAGAGGAGATGGCAAGACAGCGCAACATCAAATCGATGTTACAATCGAGAAAAGCGGAATTTCAAAAAGAGTTTTAATAGAGTGTAAGGAATATAACAAAGTTATAGGCATTGGAATCATAAGAGACTTTTTTGGAGCTATTGCACAGATCAAACCGGATGAAGCGTTTGTTGTAACCACTGTAGGATATACAAAAGGAGCCATTAACTTAGCAAAAGATGAAGGGATTAAATTAGCGATTTTGCGTGAAGCAGAGGATTCAGACTGGGATGGATTAATTAGAACTATTGTCTTAAACATGGAAGTGATAATGATGAATACTCCTGCAATTACTTGGATTGCATCCAGTGAAGAAGAAAGAGAAAGAGTATATAAATTACTAGAAGAAAACTGGGGAGATAGAACGTCAGCAAGCACTCTAAACGAATTCTTGTACGATGAGAATTTTAACGTGATTTCTAATTATCAAGATGCTTTAAAACCAATTTTGAATGCAGCACCAAAAGTACCAAATCAGATAACCAAGGGAAAACACGAATTTGAATCTAAAAAACATGTTAAGATTTTGGGACATTTCGTAGCTGTTAAAGGATTTCACTATGAATTTGATTCCTATTCTAATGAAACCCAGTCTATTATTGATGATGGTGGTAAGGTAGCTTCTCTGCTCTTCAAAGTCTTAGAAAATGATAGCAAATATTTAATATTTGAAGAAGAAATAGAAAAGTGGATGTTTGATGAAGATGGAAAAGTAATACCTAAGTAAGATTTAAGTAACTTAATAGAAAATTCAAGGAAGAGGCTAACATCCTATAACAGTATATTCACGCTGTGGACATTCGTCCTTGGCCTGGCATTCGCCAGGCACCCGACATGCGTCGGGTCGTGAATACAGGAACGTTAGGCGAAACCGCCCAGGAGTAATTGTATAATTGTATGCGGATAAAGGAAGGGGATAAATTGAATGATATTGAATTTGGAACTAGCGGATATTTTAGAAAAATCTGAAATTAATTATATGGTTGATCGAATGACTGCAATCAGAGAACGAGAAGGAAACCCTGAGGGAATTGAAATAAAACGATTCGGGGAGAGCACGGCGTTTTATAGTAAAACCATGCCATGGGGTCTTTTTAATAATGTAAAGGGAAGGATTTCTGAAGATGTCATTGAAGATATCTTAGACTTTTATAATGAGCGGGAAAGGAATTTTGAGATTCAAGTCATCCCGGGTAATATAAATCAAGAAGTTATGAAAAAACTCCATAATATAGGCTTTTATCAATCAGGATTTCATACAACGCTTTTTTGTGTACCTGGAAATCTAAATTCGTTTGATCATCATAAATTGGAAATTCGTGAACTACTCGAAGATGAGTTCAATACATATGCAGAAATTCATTGTTTAGGTACAGGATTATCTCTTGATGGGAAAGAACACGTAGCTGCAAATAACCGAGTACTGTTTTCCCGTCCTGGATGGCACTATTATTTGGGGTTGGATCAGGGCTATCCAGTTGCAGTAGCTGTAATGTATATAGAGAACAATGTTGCTTCATTAACATTTGCGACAACACTACCTGAATATCGAAATAAAGGATTTCAAACAAATTTATTACTTAGACGAATTCATGATATCTACAACAATTGTAATCTCGTTGTGAGTCAGTGCTCATTTGGCTCGCAAAGCCATCGGAATATGGAAAGAGTGGGTATGAGAATTGGATATACCCGGGCAACATGGACAAGGAATTAATTGTGAGGGGAAATTTAGGCTGGCATCGCCTAAGATAATATTCAAGCAGCGGCCCTTCGGAGCCTTGGTCTGCGACGTGGATTTCGAAGAGGCTTTTCAGCAGACAACCCCGTTGGGGTTCATGAATACAGGAACTTTATCTGAAAGTTCAAAAAAAGGAGTGTTTTTATGCCATCATACTCATACCGTGATTACAAAAGAAGAACTATCGATGTAAAAAAAATTTCAAGAGATTATAAATCATTAAGAACGATCTTTAATAAGCGTGGAAGAGTAGGGTTAGATCATTTATCTCGAAGTGGAATTTTGCTACTATGTGGTGCTTGGGAAACCTATGTAGAAGATATAGTAAGAGAGACGGCTACTCATTTCGCAACGCTGAATACAATAGATGAGTTGCCTAGGGAAGTGAAAAAGACTATAGCTAGTTATGTAAAGAATCACAAGGAAGATAATAAAGTATTAAAATTAGCAGACGGAGGTTGGAAGACGTTATATCTTGATGAGATTGTTGAACCCAATATTTCAGGATTTAATACTCCTAAAGTTTATAATATTAAAGAGCTTAGTAAGAATTTAATAGGATACGAAGCATTGTTAGATTGTTTATCTTCAGAAGACCGAAAGTCGATTGATGAATTTGTTAAATTTCGGGGGCACATTGCTCATACTGTTAGAATGAGCGGAGAAAGGTATCTTTCTGTAGAGGCTCTTGATGAGTATGTAGAGGATTTTCAAGAAATAGTTAATACTATAGATAACCATTTACTCGATTATTTAAGGACGCATATAAGTGCAAGATTGTGGAACAAAATAAGTGAATAATTCAATAAAGAATGAACCTTCAGTTAACATAATATTCACGCTACGGGCATACGTCCTTGGCCCGGCATTCGCCGAACACCCGACATACGTCGGGTCGTGAATACAACAACGTTATGTGAAAATCCCTAAGGGCTTTAAAACATAATGACACATTTTGGAGGTTAATTGATGGGAGCATGAGGAACTGGAATCTTTGAGAACGATGATGTATTAGATTGGAAAGCAGATTTACTTGATTCTGATGACATCGAATTAATTGAAGAGACGATTGAAGAAGTATTAGAAGAAGAATATATTGAGTCAGATTTAGCTTCAAATGCTCTAGGCGCAATTGAGATCCTTGCAGCATTACAAGGTAGACCTGGAAAAGACATATTGAATAATCAAAGTAATACTGAAGATCTACATGACTGGATTGATACACATAAAGGTAAAGGGAAAAAACTCATTTCAAAAGCTAAAAGAGCAGTTAAGAAAATTAAGAAAGATTCAGAACTAAAAGAGCTATGGGAAGAATCAGAAGAATATCCGATATGGTTAAATACGATAAATGACTTAGAAAATAGATTGTGAATAAATGGATATCTTTTTGAGAAGAGGGAACTTCACATAACAAAATATTCAAGCAGCGGCTCCATTGGAGCCTCGGTCTACGGGAAGGATTTCGGAGAGGAATTATAGCAGACAACCCCTTCGGGGTTCATGAATACAGGAACGTTAGATGACATTATTGAAATGAGGAGCAGCAATTATGGAAGAAAGAGAAGTTAAAGAAGATGTTGTAGAAGATCCTGTAGAAGATGTTGTAGAAAATCCTGTAGAAGAAGAAACTTCAAAAAATGGGAACATTACAGAGTTTCTAAATAGAATTGAAGAAGGGATTATCGAGGCTAAGTCTCAAGTAAAGAAGACGACAAAAGATAAGAAGATATATTTTGGGTTGTCAATTGCATTTGTTGCTCCAATAGTTGCAAAATATTTTGGTCAATTTAATCTTAATACTGTAGTTGAAGTTATATTGTGGGTACTTAGCATTCTTATTTTTATTGCAGCTCTGGGCACAGATTCTAGTAAACATAAAGACGAACTTGAAATATTAGAGTATCGTAGAAAATTTCTACTTCAATTGACTAATCCTAATTATAAGCCTACCTATTTTGATAGTCTCGTTAACATCAATATAGAGAATCTAAGCGAATATTATTCTTTAGTAAAGAAACATACACAAAAAAGTTTCATATTGTCTTGTACAGCCTCAGCATCTGGTTTTGTACTTATAATTCTTGGATTAGTTTTTCAATACATCAATCGAGATTATGAGAATATCTCTTTTCTGGTAACTTGTTCTGGTGTTGTAGTAGAACTAGTATCAGGGCTATTCTTTTATTTGTACAATAGAACTGTCCGTCAGCTTAAAGATTATCACGATAGTTTGTTAGAAGTTCAAAATATCTTGTTATCATTTAAATTAATTGAAGAAACGGGAGAAACGAGTGAAAGGCTTCCTTTAATCACAAAAATGATTGAATTTTTAGTGAGCCAACGAAAATGAAAATAAGTATCTCAGAGAAGTCAATAAACATCATCTAACATAATATTCAAGCAGCGGCTCCGTTGGAGCCTTGGTCTGCGGAGGGGTCTCGAAGAGGAATTTCAGCAGACAACCCCTTTGGGGTTCATGAATACAGTAACGTTAGACAAAATTGCTTTAAAGATTCTATTTACCTTATTTTTGTATTTGAATATAATACTAAACATATAGAGAGCAAATTAATAGAGAGAGGTTAGATAATGCCTTTAAGGATAGAAATTCCAGATCAAAAGCTTGAATTTTTAACAGATGAAGCAAAAGAGGAATTGAAAAAAAGTGTAACTAATTTCTCGGACGGAATACTAAAAGAAGCTGGAAGAATTGAAGTAAGTATTAGAAATGATAGTAATAGTCGACCAGAAATAACTAGACATCTTGTACAAGAAGCAGTTACATATCAGAAGAGTATATTCAGAAAAAATAGTGCATCAAAAAAATATAGGATTACTCAACTTGTGTCTGCGCTTTCTCTTTTCTTTAGCGGAATTATGTTCGACTTTGAAGAATTTCAAAAAAATTCTACCTTATTGATTTTCTTTTTTATTCTTGCATCAATTGCAGTTTTGTCTACATTTTATCTATTTTTAGGGAGAGAAGAATAATGCTTTCAAATAAATATGATGAACTATCAGCTAGTTCAAAAATAATTATTGATGAACTAACCGAAGAGTACAAGGAGATATTGATTCTTAGAGCCTTGGAGGAGAATGGGTATAAGAATCTTGAGGAATTGCAACCACGTGATATAGTGATCGTAGACGAAAAGATAAAGCAGTATCAAAGTAGGAATAACAATAAGAAAGAAAGAATGATTAAACTTTTAAGAATATTAGGATTAGTATATGCTTTCCTGGGTGTTTGCATGTACTTTTACTTGAATATTGATATAAGTAATGAGCCCTTACAGATGGGTAGTATGTTAGTTGGAACATCAGGTGTTCTTATATTCTTAGTTACATATCTTTACGAATATTATAGAAATAATTTGCGAGTCAATAAACGGGAATATCGGATGAAGCAACAATATTTTGTTGAATACGAAATTATTAGAAAATGGGCCGAAATTGAGATGCTCGCATATAAATTAATTGAAAAAAATAATGTAGGGGAAAATAACAACATACCTATTTCAAAACTAATTAATGAATTAATTTCAAGTAATGTACTTGATGATATTGATAAGGATGATTTTAGATATGTGCTTAATTTGAGAAATAATATTGCTCATCCGAGTATGGAAGGAAATTCTCAATTGAATATTAAAGAAGGTTTGTACAAAGCGGATAAAATTATCAGTAAATTAAAAGGTAATATATAATAAATTAAACAGAAGCACTACTATAATGTGCTTCTTTCTTTTTATAATCTTGACTGTAATCGCAAAGAAGAAGCAACTTTGTCTTACACAGTATTCACGCGGCAGGCCTAGCGGCCCCTGGTCTGCAGAGGATTTTCGAAGAAGCAGATTCAACAGACAACCCTGCACTGGCTAAGTCCGTCGGACCTGGGGCTAACGCCCCTTAAGCCAGTGAGGTTTCGTGAATACAACAACGTTATAGGTAATCAGCAAGAAACTTAAAAACTTCAAAAATAATTTAATATTAAAAATGAGGTGCTTATCTTGAATATTAATTTATTCAAAAATCTTTATATAGAAGCAACAGATTCTTTAATGGAATCTCAAGTAAGAAATATCATTTCAAATTCAATAAATTACTTTACTGATCAATTGAAAATTGAAGCAGATGAAATCAAAGTATTAATTTTACTTTCAAATGATTACTCAAATGATGTTGGTAAATACCATTTTCATTTAAAAGCTTCAAAAATATTAAATGAGAATGGAAGTATTATTCCCCCCCTTATTTTCAAAAAGAAGAACATAAAATAAAAGACACTACTGTAGTGATAATTAATTACAATAAATTCAAAAACTTTTATGATTTAGAACGAAGGTTTAAAATTATTGAGTCTATAATTTTGCATGAATTAGTGCACTGGTATGATCTTTACTACACATATAACAATTTAATTGTAGAAAAGTACGGTAATGTTTTTGAAAAGCGCTCTTTTGGTACGTTTGAAGGCGCAGTCGGCGGCATTTATCAAAATCGATCTGAAGTACGTGCAAAATATTATCAAGAAAAGTACCTACCACTCAATAAGGTTTACGATTTGGATATAGATTATATAAGTAGAGAATTAACTAAAATTGATGAGTCGGAACAAAGTAAAACTTTCTATACGTTGACTCATGCAAGAGCATAAATTCTTTGTTGGGAAACTCTTCATAATGAAGGTGTTTTTAAACTCTCCCTTTAAAACCTTGACTTTATTTTAAATAGAAAAAAGGAAATTACAGAGTTTGAGTCGACCAATTTATTTAAAAACATGGCAGAATTATTTGAAGTTGAAGATTTTTATGAGTACTGCAATGAAGTGAGATCTCAATTTTAATAAAATGGAAATATTGAATGTTGTTCTAAAGCAAATTCTGACATCCTATAACATAATATTCACGCTGCGGACATTCGTCCTTGGCCCGGCATTCGCCGGACACTCGACATGCGTCGAGTCGTGAATACAGGAACGTTATCTGTAATTCATAAACTTTTAATTTACTTAAGGATGGTTATGTAATGAAATATAGAGAAGATAAAGTTGACATAACTAATATTGAGATTGAACCTATAACTCAAAATCTTGAAAATAGAGTCTTATTAAAATTAAGTTTGAAAAGAAATCCTACTGGTAAAACTGTAACAGTAATTATGATGAATCCTTCAAAAGCGAATCAAAAGCGCTCAGACAAAACAATCAATAGAGTTATTGATTGTTTTTATGATGAGCAAAAGTTGAAGGTAAGAAATATAAAAATCGTAAACTTATTTCCTTACTATAATCCCAAATCTATTACATTACATGAGAATATAATGTCTTCAAGGAAAACACAAAGTCGTTTAATGCAAGACAATCGAGATGCAATTAGACTAGCAATTAAAGAAAGTGATTATATTTTTTTAGGATGGGGGGATAGTCCGAAAGAATTTTATGGAACAACTTTTTATTGTGAAGTTTTATATGTGACGGATTGTCAAACCAAGTGCGACAGTTCTTCTGCGAAAGATTCGTGAGCGGTCTTCCAACCTAAGCATTTTCGTGGTCTGTGATTTATTAGATCGAGTGAATGGGCGAGATCATCATCATAAACCCTCGCGAGATCGGTACCTTTAGGAAAAAACTCTCGAAGCAATCCATTCGCATTCTCGTTGGAACCACGTTGCCAGGATGAATATGGATCAGCGAAATAAACGTGTAGGTTATGGGTGGTTTCCAGATGGGCATAGCATGCAAACTCCTTGCCTCGGTCAGCCGTGGCTGTGAGGAAGGTTCCCGTGGGATACTGTGAGATCGCTACACCGAGCGCAATCTCCATCGACAAAGCGGTGCGATCAGGCATGAGAACAGCAGTATATAAACGTGTCTTGCGTTCAATCAACGTCGCTACACAGCCTTTACTTTTCCCACGACCCGATACAACGGTATCCAGCTCCCAGTGCCCAAATGTTTCACGGGAACGGACTTCTTTTGGGCGATCTGAAATAGTCCTTCCAATAGCGAATTTACCGCGCGTTTCTGTGGGTTTCTGACGCTTCCCCTTATGCCGAAGAACCTTGTAATACGCCTCGAACCAGGCGCCCTGCATAGATCCAGCGATAGATGGTTTTGAAAGAGACTGCATCCCGCCCTTCGATGCGGAAACGTTCGGTGATTTGTTCCGGAGACCACGTTGCCTCCAATTTTTCCTCCAGTGAAGCAGCCAAGGCATCGGACCAATTCCCGGGAGAGACTGAGGCCTTACGACGCTCCTCATAAGCATTCTGAGCTTGTTCTGCCTGATAAGGATGTGATGAAGTCACCCGATCTAACTCACGACAAATCGTCGATGGATGCCTACCCAGTTCTTTCGCAATGGCTCTTGAGCTTCTACCTTGTCTGTGGAGGACTTCTAGCTTGCTACGTTCGATTATGCTAAGATGTCTGTAGCTCATGGTTGGATTCTCCTTGTGTGAATGGTGTTGTGGTGACTTCATTCTACACGAATCCGGCCATGGGCCATTTTTTATTTATCCAGTAGGTGTCGCACTTCATATTACAATCCGTCATGTATTAAAAGAAATTAAAAATTATAATAAGAAAATTTTTGTTTTTAAGATTGATAATAAGAGGGCAAAATCTCAGAAAAACCTCACTAAATCTAAAAACCCAGTTCATCCAATTAATGGACCGATAATAGATAAGGTCGAAGTCAAAATTGATTCTCTATATAGGATATTACCAATAAAATAATAACGAGACTTCAAATGAAATTCATGAACTGCAGATAACATAATATTCACGCTACGGACATTCGTCCTTGGTCCGGCATCCGCCGAACACCCACCATTCGCTGGGTCGTGAATACAGGAACGTTATCTGAAATTCTAACAGTAAGGAAGTGCTTAAATGAGTCAAAGTCAAATTGCAATTCTAGGTTTAATAGTTAGCTTTGTTGGCGGAGGAACGGTAAGTGCAATTATTAATTGGATTCGCTCCAGCATAGCTGAAACAAAAGAAAGATCTACAAAGTATATTGAACAACAATTAGAAAAGCTATATGGTCCTCTATATTATTTAACTTTGCAAAGTAGTAAATTATTTGAAATAGAGAAGAAGTTAGGCGATGCTTATAAAGTGGAGTATATTGATCAGAAATACAGTGATGATCCTGTTACAAGACAAAGGTTGAGAGAAGAAACTGATTCAGTTATTGAGCTAAAAAACCAATACATTGAACAAGTTGTGAAGAATAATAAGAAAATAATTGAGCTACTAGATAATAATTTTGCATTGATTGATGCTGATGATGTTGAAATTTTTATTAATGAATTTTATGAACATTTTATTCGATATCAGACCGAAGAAATAGGTAAAACTCCATATATGGTATATGAACATTTAGGTGCAATTTCTTTTTTAAGACCAAGGTTTATAAATAGAATTAAGGAAAAATTCGATAGTAAGAAATCACAATTTGAAGGAATCGCAAAGAAGTGTTAGAACATCAGATAACATAATATTCAAGCAGCGGCTCCTTTCGGAGCCTTGGTCTGCTAGATGAATTCCTAGGAGGAATTCCGGCAGACAACCCCTTTGGGGTTCATGAATACAGGAACGTTATCAGAAATCGATGAAAAAGCGGAGGTGAAGTGATGCCAAAGATGAGTCATGCGATATTTAATAAAGAAAAAAGCAATTCCGTTTGTGCGTTAGATATAGATAACGAATATCACAACTACGAAGACAAAAGAGACAAATTCACTTGTATATTTTGTGATGTACAAGTTCAATTTTCTAGAGGCAAAGACCATAATGATCCTCACTTTAAGAATTGGCCTTTAAAAGAGCATAAACGCTCTTGTCCGATTGTTAAAGTTGAAAGCCAAAAAAATAATTATGGTAATACAGGAGAGATAGAGCTTTTGGTATCTACTATATTACCTAGGGCTCAAAGGTTAAAAGATGATAAAACTAATATTGAAGTTAATAAATCTAAAAAAGCTAAAATTTACGGTGGGAAAAGAAGCAAAAAGTTTATCTACGATTTAAGCAATTTATTAGATAGTAGAAACTATTATGAATTAAAGGCTGAGTATGAAAATTTAGAACTCTTGATTGAAGATGGTAACAAAATAAGGTTGAAAGATTTGTTCGGAACTCAAGATGAAGTAATACAACGAATCAATAATTCTAATGAAGATAGAGTTATCTGCATTTTGAAAGGAAATACAAGGAGAGCGCAAAAAATTAAAAACAACATAAAAATCCCTCTTACTAAAGGAAATAACGATAAATATAAAAATACTCAAGACTTCTCACTATTTATTAGATGGGATTATGTAGAGAAAAATAAGGAATTAATCAGTTCGATTGAAAATTCATTAATAATATGTTATGGAGAAGCAGTAACAAATGAATATGGCACTGAAATTGAGGTTTTTTCTATTAAAAATCAAATTGTTACCTTACGCAAACATGAGCCAAAAAACTGATTAGGGTTGTTCAAGAAGTCATCGACATCTGATAACAATATATTCACGCTGAGGGCACACGCCCTAGGTCCGGCATATGCCGGACACCCAGCATACGCTGGGTCGTGAATACAGGAACGTTATACACCCCCCCCTAACCAAACAAAACAAAAAGATACAACACATTTGAAGTTGAGGATGAGATTAATGGAGGATCGAGTAGTAGCTTTTTGAAAGCCTTGGTTAGAGGGGGAGAATTTTTTTAACAGACCAGTGAATTTGCTGTGACTGTGAGGTTAGATAGGAAGCTGAGAGTTGGTCTTATTATTGACACCGAAGTTTATATCGGTGTTTTTTTATTTTTAATTCGATTGCCGCATTAAAGCAATCATGATTTATCTTAAAATTTGGATTAGATAAAGATATTAGTATTCAACATCGGGTATAGATAATTGCATTAAAATTGACTGCTCACGTCTAGCATTAACAAGACATGAAGCAGTTTAGACCCATCAGAGAGGTGGATGTATGAGCCGATTGCTTGACTTATTGGAAGAGGAACGGCGCAAGCTTAATCAGCTTGGTGAGGCATCCTTGAAGCAAGCGATTCCGTTGTGGGAGAACCCTGAGGTTCAGGAACAGAGCCGAAGGGTGGATGAACTGGTGGCACGAGTTAGTGAGATGAAGGCAAGATATAGCCGAGTTGTACGATGATGTGAGGTACATAATGCGTAGGGGAGGAGAAGCTATGGATTTTCCACGGTGGATGCAACGAGCGATTCAAGCAAGACTGAATGAGGTGACTGCCCGGATCGAACATGATCCTGAACTGAGTCGAGTCCGTGGGGGAACAGACGAAGCGCTTGAAGTTTTGTTTGCAGGTAAGGATGTCGAGCAGACACCTGAATATATCGAGTGGGAGAATCGTTATATTGTCAGCAAAGGCATAGAAAATGAGCGGTTGTATATGCAGGGACTACGAGATGGCATTCAGCTCACAGTATCCTTGCTGGGTCAGTCGACACCAGAGGAGAACGATACAGAGGTTTGATCCATTAAGGCGAACCAATAAGTCAGGGGAAGCTGCCTGATCTTAACTTAAAAACCGGAGCCGAAGCGTGAATCTATCACTTCGGCTCCGGTTCTAATGCTCTACTTTTCCAGATTGTAACGTTATATATGTATACATCTGTGCACCATGAATTTAATTCTGTGAAGGCTTGGGAGGAACTGATAAGGAAAGGAGGGCTTTGAGTATGTGTTAAGCTTAAAGAAACAAGGGTAGAAGCGAGGTATGGTTATTATGAAAAAAAGATCTAAATACTTAATCGTGCTTTTTTTGTTTATTGCGATTGTGTTAATTTTTCTTTTTTTAAATACCAACAAAAATGAAGCCAATGAGCCAGTGGTTAATGGCAATATCATTCACGTCAAAAACTTTGATCTGGATGCCAAATCAACGAATTTAAAGACAATGACACAAGGATCGATATTCGTTGAGAGTGAGAAGCAGCATATTCATCATATCAAAATAGTAGCACATGTAGAGATTGACCCCGCTGACTGGGGTGGTGTTGCATTCTATATCCCTGATCAATGGAGTGTCTCCAGCATCACCAGCAGTTATCCTGAACATCAATCGAAGTTGAAGCCTGCTGAGTTTGTATCCACCTGGATGGATTCTTCTGATGACTCTTCATGGCGCACAATGATTGAAATTGGGAGAGAACGAAATTACATAGCAAATGGCGGAGGTACTGGAACGATTGTGATCGAATTAAGTCCAGATAAAAAGGGTGAGTCCCCCTCTAATTCATTAAAAATTGGTATTGAGGTCGGGTCAGAAGATAAAGCTGGAAAAAGAGTTATGGGTACAGATTCTGTTGAAGTTCATGTATTTTAAAGTGTCGGGTTAACTAGATATAGAAAACAAGCCGAAGCGGTGGCATTGCACGCTTCGGCTTGTTTTTTTATTCTTTTATTGTGGCACTTGTTACTTCTTCAATCCTTACTTCGCACTTACCGATTTAAACCATTCATTCACTTCTTGCGTGATCTGATCTCCGCCATTGGATTTCCAGTTGGCGACGAATTGGTCAAAGGCATCAACCGGCAGTTTGCCGTAGATGATTTTGTTGAAGGTTTCCATCTCGGATTGGCGGAGCAGATTCCATTTGGATACCATGGTTGGTGTTGCAGCGCCAGTAAAGTAGTTTTGTTTACGAATGTCGATTTGCGACATGACGACTTTGGCAGCGTCCCAGTTTTCCGGTTTACGGAACTCGGCCATTTGTTTCTCGTAAGGTGTTTCGGGTTTCTCGCCGTTAGCCAGTTTCACGAGTGTTTTCATATACAGATCCGGGATACGGGCCGGACCAGTCAGGAACGGAAATTCGTTGGAGAAGTCTTTGATCTTCTCTCTGTTACTGGTCGGCTGTCCATCTACGATGTCCCAATCGTAGCCTTTGGCGAAGCCGTGTTCATATTCACTGCCCGTAGCGGGGTTCGCCAGGTTATCGAGCAGATAGTTGTAGTACAGGAAGATCGCTTCGGGATGTTTCGCATCCTTGTTGATCATGATGCTCGCGTTGACGCCAGAGTTCTGCCACTTCGTTCCGATTTTGCCATCTGGACCTTCTGGAATGGGATAGGCTTTATAATTGGCGTCAGGTAAGTTCTTGATGAGGTCGGGAGCAGGCCAGTCTGGAACCCAGTTGGCACCAGGCAGAATACCTGCGGCACCTTTGGTCCAGCTTTCGGCTGCTTTACGTTCGTCCCACAGGGCGGAGTCGGCATGAATATATCCTTTTTCCATCCATTCACTGAGCTTGGCAAGTGCTTGTTTTGCTCCGGGATTAACAGAGCCGTATTCCAGATTACCGTTCGCGTCCTTGTTCCATTGCTCTTGGACTGTTCCGTATGCGCCGAATAACCAGTCGAGCGAGCCCATCCAGGTATTCGTATTACTTTTCAGCGAGATTGCGAGTGGGAAAACTTCATTTGGAGATAGGCCATCCGGATTCTCATTTTTGAATTTATCCATGATGTTCTCTAGATCTGCGATAGTCTTAGGAGCCTCCAGATTCAGCTTCTCCATCCAGTCTTCTCTAAGCCACAGCAGGGTATCGTCGTTATCCGTGTACTCCATGATGGGCATATTGTATTTCTTGCCATCCTTGGTGAACGGATACCAGAGCTCGGGATGCGCTGCCGCATGGTCCTTGAGCGTTTTATTCGCATACTTGTCGAACAACTCATCAATGGCGATGAATTGACCAGAGTCGATCAATTGATTGGTCAATACCGCATTGGTGGGTACCGTTACGAAATCAGGCAGTTTCTCACCAGAGGCGACAGCAAGTTGAAGCTTCTGTCTGTACTGATCATCACTGGCTGGATACCAGGTATCTTTATGCTTCATGCCCAGCGTTTCCAGCATCCAGCGATCGTGTACGTTATTTTCTTTCGTATCCCCTTGCACGTATTTCTTCGGCATCAATACCGAACTGAACTCGATGGGAGGGTCATATTTTCCTTTAGCAAAAGCAGCTTCTGCTTCAGCTGAGCCGACAGTTCCCGGCGTATTATTACCATTGTTACTGCCTGTCTCGCCACTGCCGCACGCAGTGATCGTGATGAGCGCGATAACCATGAGCAGTGACCACCATGTTTTTTTGAATTTGATCATTGTTCAATCCCCCTACGGTGTATGATCTTTACAGTGTAACTGTACCAATTTGTGCGGGAGTGCATCTATATGAGTTTGTTAGTTTCCATAGGACTCTATTAGTGAATGTTCAAATGAATGTTCAAATGAAGTTCAAAAAATTCGGTTTTCAGTACCGAGAAGATGGGATAAAGCTAGAAATGGAGTAGCGGAGCGTAGGCAAACTACGTGAGCAACGGACATTTCGGCTGAATTCCATATTCGATGCTGATGATGCCGTGAGGCATCCTTCGTAATCAAAAGCGGATTTTTTGAACAACCTCTAAGATGTTATTTGTGCTGGTCTCTGTATTCCTGCGGCGTAACGCCAAACTGGCGTTTGAACACTTTGATAAAATAAGCCGGGTCCATATAACCAATCTCTATGCTGATTTCGTACACTTTTTTGGTGGTCGTGACCAGCTTGTGGCAGGCCCGATCCATACGCAGATGCGAGATATAATCACTGATGCCTTCGCCCGTTTCGATCTTATAGATCTTGGACAAATGGGTCGGGTGCAGATTAACATGGTCGGCTAGTACACGTAAAGACACATCCAGATGCAGGTTCTTATCTGTAAAATCCTGAATCTTCTTCACATACTCGGAACGGATGTCCTTGATCTCGTTGGACGTGCCTTCCTTGAGTTTGCCCAGCACACTGAGCGACCATTTCCGCAATTTGCTGATGGTAGCGAAAACTTCCCCACTTTGCAAATCCTCGACATCATTGCCCATTAAAGTGGTCAGAGTCAGCTTGTTCCGATGGGCAATATTGGTGAATGAAGCCGTAATGAGAAAACCAGCCTCCATGCAATGCTCCCATGATTCCGACCATTTCTCATCCAGTTCCGCGCAGACCGCGCGTATTTTCTCTTCGGCAGCATCCCATTGTCCGCTCTCTAGCAAACTAATAAAGGTGGGTGGGGTGTACAGCACGTCCAAGGGGCCTTGCGCCGCAGGTGTCTCGACATCGCTGACACGCATGACAAATTCGCGTTCATCGCCAACAATCTGCCGGAAATAGGCGGAAGCCTGGCGGAAGCGATCGTAAAGTTGATCCGGAAAGGTGAACCACTCGGTGATAACGATGGAGAGGGAGCCTTTCAGAAACTGTTTTACTTTGGATTGGAGCTGAATCGATAGCTTCTCCAGAATGGTTTCTTTCCCAATATCGCCTTTCCGTTCTTTCAACTGAAGTAAAAACACGAGATATCCGTGCTCCTCCTTGACGCCCCACACTTCCATAAACTCACCCATAATCTCTTCCGCCATATTGATGATCGCATATTCGATCAGGGTCTGATCATTGCTGTCATAGTGTCCGAATTCTTCTTCCAGCCGTACCAGCATTAATGCGGCATCCCCGGTATGGAAAGGCAGAGCGTAATTAGCGAGCTTCCGATCCCATTCCGCAGCGGCGATTCGTTGTCCCTGTAAAGCTCCTAGGAGCAGTCGTCCCCGCAAATGGGGGAGATTCTCTCGCAACGTAAACTGCGTTCGTGTCAGTGAACTGACAATTTCCCATTCGTTGTTCAATTGATCGATGGCTTTCTGAACAGCACCCATTAATTCATCGTCTGTTGGCGGCTTCAATAGATAGTCCACGGCTCCGAACTGGATGGCTTTTTTGGCGTAATCAAATTCGGAATAACCGGATAACAGAATACATTTTATTTTTTTGTCCCGGATGCGGATGCGTTCGATCAGTTCAATGCCTGTGATTTCGGGCATCTGGATGTCCGAAATCACGATATCGATGGGGTGGGTGTCGATCATTTGAAGTGCTTCGTGTGCCGAGTATGCTTTATGCACATGTTCGATGCCCAGCGTGTGCCAGGGTTTGGTCATGGACAGGTTATCGACCCAATGTGCTTCATCGTCTACGATCATCATTTGCATGTTTGTATTGTCTCCTTGGTGGTTGAACCCAGACATCTGTACACTTGCCACTCCGATGACAGAATAACCTTCCGATCGCTGTTATCCCCAGATTTATTGAATGAATTTAATAATGTGTAAATCTGGTGATAAAGGCGAGCACTCCGTTTCTTCAGGTTATTTCTGTCCTCTGCGTTATCCTGTACATGATCTTGTTCAAAATTAAATCGTCAATTTATTGTTTGTATTAACTTTAACTCTTAGAAACATCTCCTTGCTCGGTATCCTCTTTTGGTATCTCCCAGATGATTTCGGTTCGGAATCCGCCAAGTGGGGATGGGCCGAATAGGAGGTAGGAGTGACTACCGAACAGGTGCGTGATTCGTTGGTACGTATTCCAAAGGCCGCAGCCCATTTCTTCTTGTAAAGGTTCCTGCATCTTCAAGTTCAGCGCTTCGTACTGTTCCGGGCTTAAGCCAGGACCATCGTCGTCGATGTATATTCTGCCAAAACCATTCAAGCGCTCCCCGGTAATTCGGATTTCCCCGGATGAATAGGACTTCGCCACGCCGTGTATCACGGAATTCTCGACCATCGGTTGAAGCATTAATCGTGGTACAGACTGGGCAAGCATATCCTCTGGGATATCGATGTGATACTCGATGCGACCATTGCGCAGTTTCTGGATATCCAGATAGTTGATCAGCAGCTTGATCTCTTCTTGTAGCGACGACGTCTCCCGTTCCATACGGGTGGTGTAGCGATAATACGCACTTAGGTTATGCGCCATGGAGACCACGGCTTGCTCGTCCTTCATCTGGGCCATGTTGATGATATAACCTAGACAATTATATAGGAAATGAGGATTGATCTGCGCTTGTAATTGCTTCAGCGTAGCTTCCTTGGCTCTAATTTTCTCATGGAATACATTCTCGATCAGATCTTGAATCTGATGGGACATATCATTGAATCGTCGGAACAGGAATGAGAACTCATTCTGATTTTTGCTGTACAGTCGGACAGAATAGTCCCCTTGTTCTACACGGCGTAAGCCTTTGATCAGCTTTTTGATCGGATATTGAACATTCCGGTACAGTAGGATTGAAGCAGAGATGCCCACCACCAACAGTAAAATCATACAGCTGTAGAACAGATTCTGACTCAGCGAGATGGGTTTCAAAATCTGATACAGCGGGATCACGTCCACCAGATGCCAATCCAGATAAGTGGACTTCACGGAGCTAACCAGATATTTTTTCCCGTTCAGCTTCACGACATCTTGTGTGGTGTCTTCCGGGGAATGCGTATCCAGATACTGAATGAGTTCTGCGGATAATTGCTTGTCCGCGCTGCGATTGAGAATGGGTGAATTTCCTTTGTGATACAAGAAAGGATCGCCTTGTCCACCTGCTTTATACGTATCCAGCATATTTTGAATGTTCTCATAACTGAAGCTGGCTTCAATCACGAGATTACTTCCCGTGAGCATCCCCGGCTGTGCCAATGAATCGGTATAGAACCAATAGAAGGATTGCAGCTTGTCTTTTGATTCCGCACCCTGGTCTCCATAGGTCCATTGTCCGCTCATATTTTTTTTCAAATACTCTTCATCATATCCTGTCGTTTGGTTGTAGTTGGCGATCACATCCTCATTCTGCTGTGAATGCACTGCATATCGAGTGGGCCATAGGTCGGTATCGCCGGTTTGCAGCGTCATCTTCTCCTGGATCACATAGCGGGTCTGCATCTGGTCATACCGGTCATCCCACATGTTCAGGCCGTTGAAGGCTCTGACATTCGGATCCCGGGAGAGAATGAGGCTGAAATCCATCATCTGATTGATGCGGGAGTCGATCTGACTGGACAGAAACGTGAGTTGTTTCGTGTTGGAGATCTGCAGTTCTCTGCTGACCACGTCATAGGTGACGTTGTTGGAATAGGTATACATGATCAGGATGGGGATGAACAGGATTACAATTAAGAGGTTGATTTTGGTAAATAAACTGAAGCGGGATCGAGGACCTTTTTGAAAAGGGATAAAACGCCTCCATGTATGCATTAAAAGTCTCCTTTAAATTCGTGTTCAAACAAACCTCTTCAGCTGACCTTCCTAATAAAATCTTATGGAGCCTAACAATGTTATATAGTCAGACCCGAGAGTGGCTTGATACTATTTATATCAGAGAACCCGATCACACACAAAAACTTTTTTTGGGAACAGGAGAAGCGCTATGGAGGCTAAATTGGAGGGTAAGCGGATCCCGCAGGCAAACGTTGGGAACAAGCTGGATAAGAAGAGAAAAAAACGCTACAAACAGCCATGGATTCTGCACTTTATGGTGTTGCCGGCGGCCATTATGGTCTTTATATTTTCATACATTCCGATGTCCGGGATTTTGATGGCATTTCAAGATTATAAACCTGCACTGGGATTTTTTAATTCCGAATGGGTAGGACTGAAACACTTCAGGTACATGTGGGAAAATGATTATTTCCTGCAAATTACGTGGAACACGCTGTTCTTTGCCTGTTCTAAGATTGTCATGAATCTGATTATTCCGTTTGTCTTTGCCTTATTGCTCAACGAGGTACGGAAGATGGCACTGAAAAGAACGATTCAAACGCTTGTGTATCTTCCTCACTTTCTGTCCTGGGTCACCCTGTCTGGTATTCTGATCGACATTCTGGCACAGACGGGTATTCTAAATCAGTTTCTGGTCTCGATCTTTGGCATCAAACCAATCTTCTTCCTCGGGGATGGCAGTTGGTTCCGATTTACGGTCATTGCAAGTGATGTCTGGAAAGAGTTTGGATTCAACACGATTATCTTCCTCGCGGCATTATCCGGCATTAATCCATCACTTTATGAAGCGGCTGAAGTAGATGGGGCGGGACGCTGGAAACAGACGGTCTATATTACCATCCCGGCTCTTATTCCGATTGGGATCGTAATCGCAACCTTGGCACTGGGGAATGTGCTTAACGCCAACTTTGACCAGATCTTTAACTTATATAGTCCGTTGATTTACCAACAAGGAGATATTATCGATACGTTTGTGTATAGAGAAGGTCTGCTTAGTGGACAGTTCAGTTTCGCTACCGCTGTGAATCTGTTCAAATCGGTCATCAGCCTGATCCTGATTGTGATCTCGTACCGACTGGCTTACCGATTCGCCGGATACCGAATTTTCTAGAGAGGAGGACGAACAAATGTATCATAAAACGATGCCTTACCGCATATTTAGCATATTCAACAATGTGTTCTTAACCATCATTTCGCTGCTCTGTTTGCTGCCTTTGTATCACTTACTTATGGTATCGCTTAGCGCATCTGCACCTGCCAATGCGGGGTTAGTTACGCTCTGGCCGATTGGTTTTACACTGGAGGCCTATGCGAAGACGTTTGTTAACGCCAATTTTCTCTCCTCCTTGTGGGTGTCCGTTGAGCGGACGGTGCTTGGTACAGGGCTAGCGCTAATTGTGAACACAATTGCAGCATACGCCCTCTCCAAGGAGACACGGGTGTTCCGTGCACGTAACATCTATCTGTGGTATTTTGTCATTACGATGTTATTCAGCGGCGGCCTTATTCCCGGGTATATCCTGATCTTGAAGCTTGGCCTGATGAACTCATTGTTGGCCTTGATCCTGCCAGGATTGGTTGCAGTGTTTAATATCATTCTGTTGCTCAATTTCTTCCGTACCGTGCCCAAAGATCTTGAAGAAGCCGCATTTATTGATGGAGCAGGACACCTTCAGACGTTTATCAAAATTTATCTGCCCGTGTCCGTGCCTGTCATTGCTACAGTATCCCTGTTCATGATGGTTGGGCATTGGAATGCGTATTTTGACGGGATCATCTATATTCGGGATGCAGAAAAATTGCCACTAGCAACATTCATGCAGACGATTATTGTGCAGGCCGATATGTCGAGAGTTGACCCGGAAATTGTCGCCAATCTGTCTCAGCGCACGATTCGTGCGTCACAGATTTTCATCAGTGCACTGCCAATCCTGCTCGTGTATCCGTTCCTGCAACGTTTTTTTGTGACCGGAATCGTGGTTGGGGCTGTGAAGGAGTAGTTACGTGTAGAGGTTAATAGGTTGTGAATCAAGGAGTCACTGAACTGGGGAAGGCCAGGGAGGTGGCTTCTTTTTTGTGTATGGAAAAAGAACGTTGCACGTATATAGTGTATTACCTTCATTTGAATAAAATGGTACTATTGTAATTGATTTAAAGTTATCTTTATTATTCATATCAGAGGGTGTTTACGAAGTGAAAAAAATGATAATCGTTACTCTTGCTTTGTCGTTAGTAAGTGCTTCTCTTGCTTTTGCAGCGACAAGCGCACCACAGAAGACCGAATCTAAGGTCTGGATCCGCCCAGAGGTATTTACTCCAGTACAAGACGATAATTCCTTTGATTTTTCTGATGCGGGTTATAGTGTGGAGGCATATAAAAAAGCAAGTATTGAGTTAATAGCCTATGTTAATACCGGGGACAAGGAAAGATTAAAGTCTTTTTACCAAGAGAGAAAAAAGGCAATTGAATATGACGATTCTTACACATATATGTATGATCGTATTTTTAAATTGAGCTATATTAGTGCAACAAAATAGGAAGAAAGTGGTAATGGCGATAAGTGCAGGAGGGAATTCAAAATGGAATTTAGAAGAATAACTTGGGATAATTTTATCGAATGTATTGAACTTAAAGTCACTCCAGACCAACAAAGATTCATATCCTCGAACCAACATGCACTTGCTGAAGCGTACGTTGCCTCAGATGAGGGGCAGATTATTATTACTTTTGCAGTCTATAAGGAAGACAATATGGTAGGTTTTATTTCGATGTACTATGATGACGGAGATGGCAATTTTGATTATAGCAGTTATGGCATCTTTAAGATGATGATTGACCAGCGATATCAAGGTAAGGGATATGGTAAAGAAATGGTAGTAAAAGCAATCGAGTATGCGAGGACTTTTCCACGAGGAAAAGCCAAAGTTGTAGAACTCACCTACAAACCTGAAAATGTCGTTGCGAAGAAAATTTATGACTCTCTTGGTTTTATTCAAACAGGTGAAATATTGGCATGTGGTGAAGTACAGGCGGTATTAACTTTGTAATTGTCCGTTACAGCTCCAATCCTGCTCTTGCTTCAGGAGGCCATTGAGCAGTCAGCAGAAGATCATTTCGTGGAAAATGGGAAGAAAGCCTGAGATGCAATCATATTTCTTGAACAGAGGAAATTGGAACGGAGCCCGTTGCCTACACTATGCTGCCCTGTTATAATTTCGATATATCTATCGTATTGGGGGTTATGACGTGGCAATATGGATGATGCCGGATTGCTCGTTCGCTAGAAAGCCTTACGCAAAGCCTGAATAGGGGCGGACTTTGTGTAGGGCGCGACAAAAATGAGATTGTTGCCCTGAAATCAATATCAACATAATGTTACATCCCGCAGGCTTTGCACCTTATTTGTTCTTCCAATAAAAATAAGGGGCTGAACGCCATGCAAACACCATTTATTCACAATCATCAATTTAATTATATTCAAAAACAAGCTGATTTCCTGCTCAAAACGCTACGCTCGGTTGTGGATCCAAAAGTATTGGAAACCGTCCGTTATACGGTCGGCACAAATGCGGTGAGCATCTTCGATGAACTCACTCGGGAGCAGAAGCAACTGCTGGAGCAGTTATCCACGTATGAGACGACACATGAATTGCAGACGTATCTGAACCAGCTTGAATCATATCTGATTCCATATCCGCAAGTATCAGCGAAGCAGATTCAGAAGTTGTTTCCAAAGGCCAAGAAGCTCAAAGTGCCCGATCTCGAATCCATCGATTACGCACACACAACCTATCTGAGATGGACTGACATTGCGACGAGCCGTTTGTTCATCGTGTACCCGCACAAAGGCAGGTTCCTCGGTATTGAGGGACGGATTACACCCACGAACAAAAAAGGGTATTGCATGTTCTGTCATCGTCATCAGGAGCTTGGATTCTTCAACGTGAAGACCAAGGCTCATTCGCCGGACAACTTTTCTTCCATTGCCCAGTACGTATGCATGGATAACACAGCTTGCAACCATAGTATTACCGATATCTCTATGCTGGAGAAGTTTCTTCTCTCGACAGTAAAATAATGCAAGACACACAGGCAGGGTCGCTCTTCGGAGCGACCTTTTTGCCGTGTTCAAGCGTAATGATTCGCCATTGAACGTACCACTAAACTTCAGAATTCATATTCGGGTCAGGGTCATACCTTTTTTTTATACGATCATGAAGTCGGAATATCGTTGGCATAGTTCAGTCCCAAGTGATGTGCTTGGTTCAGCAGTGCCTCATAATGCTCAGGCTTGGATTCCAACGTTTCATATAAATACTCAACCCTCGATTGGGACACCCCACAGTAATCGGCAATACCCACATTGAGCAGGTTGGCGATTGATTGACCATAGTTGCGCTTCTGCATCTGTTCTTCCGTCACACCCGAAAGAGCGATCCACAATATCTGCTGATGAGGGAGCTTGTTCGCGCCGTAGGCAAATCCGTTGTTCATGACACGATCTACATAACCTTTCAACATGGCTGGCAGATGCCACCACCAGAGAGGAAACACAAAAGCCACAGCATCGTGTTTCTTCAATCGCTCCATTTCTGTTTCAACTTCAGGTGAGAACACCTGATTTTCTTGGGTATAGTCTGGTTCATCCATCTCTCGGAGAATCGGGTCAAAGCCAATCCCATGCAAATCCAATATCTCATAACCGTGACCAGCCTCGGTTAGTCCCTGTGCAAAACGTTGAGCTACCTGAAAGGTCAAGGAGTCTTTTCTTGGGTGGGATACTACAACGAGTACGTTCATCTTATCTTTCACTACCTTTCTGCATTGCAGTCTTGTAGCCATAAATCAATGGCTGATGCTATTATAAACAGGTATGAAAACATCTGGAAGTACGCACTTTGATGTTCTATAGGAAGAATGAAGTGCCATAGGAACATCAAAGTACCCTAAATGGATGCCTCGAAATGGGCTTAAATAATAGAAAGAAGAGCAGCAAAAAGTTTATATTTTCACTTGGGATACAGCCTGATTATGGAGGGGTTCAAAAATGACAGAACATGGAGAAACGAGTGCTCCAAAAAAATATAAAGTAGGCGTGGAAGCGGCCTTGGAAGTAATGGGTGGGAAGTGGAAGCCTTTGATTATTTATCATTTGATGACCGGACGGAAACGCACGTCGGAGCTTCGGCGGTTAATACCGGACATTACGCAGAAGATGCTGACAACGCAGCTCAGAGGACTTGAAAAGGATGAGATCGTACAGCGCAAGGTATATTCGGAGGTGCCTCCCAAAGTGGAATATGAGTTGACGGACTACGGATGGGGACTCAAGCCCGCGCTGGACCATTTATGTTATTGGGGAGAAGAGCATCTGGACAAAATCCACGGGGACAGGTTTAAAGTATTGGAGGATTTCGATTCTCAGGAAAGTTGAAGAGAGGGGCACGAGAAGGTGGATGGTGCAGAGCACATGAAACAGGCAGTTCCCATTCGTTGTGAAGGCGTGGCTGTAGTTCTATTGAAGAAAAGCCTCGATCAATACCGTGTACTGATGCTAAAGCGGGCTGGTCGTATGTTGCATAACGAGTGGTGTTATGTTGGCGGCGGGATAGAAAAGGGCGAGAAGGCATGGGAAGCTGCACTCAGAGAAGTTCATGAGGAAACAGGTATTACGGAAGTCCGGTTGTATTCTGCCAATCAATTCGAACAATATTATTCACTCATGGGGGAGTATATCTATACCGCTCCCGTATTCGTAGGATATGTGGATGAAAGCCAGGTTGTCCGGTTAAATCATGAACATATCGAGTACCAATGGATGACGTTTGACGAAGCTAAAGAAAATACGGCATTACCCGGAATTGATGATATTTTGGATTTTGTTGAAAAGCATTTTGTCAGAAAAGCCCCTTCCGAGTGGCTTCGGATTAATGGTCAGAATAATTAGGAGGTGGAACTCATCACATACAAGACGATTTATCCAAGAGCATGGTTGAGCCTATTATGTATGTTGGTCATTGAAGCTATGTTTTTCAGAAATATTATTTATGATGAAAATGGTATTATGAAGTACTTCCTAATCGTTATATTGACCTTTATTCTCGGTTATATCGTTTTTCTGCTCTGGCGTTTGTTTTTCACTAAACCCAGTATTACGCTGGAAAGCGATCATGTGATTTCTATGAAACATCAGAGATATGATGCATCCCAGATTGAGTGTATTTATATGAATTACAGACGGATTGGCATCAAACTCTATGGTAAACGTTTAGTGCCGATGGATCTATGTTTTTATTTTCAACGAGGTCAGGAGTCTGCAGGCGTAGAAGCAGTGCATGAATGGGCGGCGCGAAACGACAAAGAGATCAAACACAAATTTTTTCAAACATTGGGGTAGAGCAGTGCGTTTGTGAATATAAGGAATCGTTGAGGAAGTGCAGCTTAATTCTCGTCACAAATTAAAGAGGTCTATGCTTTAATAGCAAAGTAGATTCTATAAATCAGCAGGAGAGATGCCCATGAGATATCTAACGAAAGAATGGTATGAGCTTTGTCAGCAGACACATTTTCATTTTGGTTTAAGAGTACATAACGGAGCTTACGAGTTCGATGAAAATCTATTTTTAAGGCTGTATAAAAGAAAGGAAAAAGCGCATGTGAAACAGGAGCGAGAGTTATATAACTTGGACCCACGTTACATGCTGGAGCATGATGGTCAAGTACTTACTCGCGTAGACAAAGCTTTCGGTGAGGAAGAAGTGACAGAAGAGGATCAGATCGTATTTCACATGCAGCCAGAACAAAGAGCGCATATCGAGAAACTCATTGCAGAATATGATGTGCGTCCTCCGTTTGATGAGAAGAAATGCAAGGAAGAGTACAAAGAATCGATGGAGTCGAGTTTTCAATACAAGGCGGAACATCTGCCACAGGAAATCGTTGAACAAATTGCGGATATTCGTGTGTTTACTTTGGGATATTGCACGAGAGAGATACTACAGCAATTGAAGAAACAGAGTGCACACAATTGGAGACGTGTGGAACACACATCGAAAGAATTTAGAGAAGTGATGATGGCACAGAATATCCCCGATGAAATACATAGTCGGGTTCAATATCATGATTGTACGGTAACGGAACTGTTGACGATGGATGAAGTGGTTATTCGTTTTGACACCCGTGGAGGCTTCACCAATATAAATAAACTCACGCTGGTTGCACCCGAAATCATCAAGCAAGAGGGTGATATTGTAGGCAGTTACTGGCTGTATCAAGAGTTGTATCGAATCGATAACGGATATGAACTTCATGTTCTATTTGGTGGGGAGAATATGCCTGAATTGATTGTTCGCTGTGCTGATATTCTTGTAGAGGAAGAGTACGGCTGAAATAAAGGTTATTCCAAAAAGGTGTAATAACTATAGTTGAAACTAATGTTTTTGTATCGGGCAGTTCAAAATATTAGTCATCCCGAGACTCATGAAAAGTATTTCGCTGGCATTAACTTGTTTTAGGCTCCACTTCTGCAAGATGTACATTCACTTATGCGGAAATGGAGTCTACGGAGTATAGTGAAGGGGACAAGTGACTTATAATTTTCTTTAACTATTGCTAGTTTTAGCCTCCAATTCTTTGAAGAAGTTAACCCAAGTTAAATCATTAATAGATAAATTTTCATCTTTATTAAAACTAATTTCCCCATTTTCTTTAACTAAAAATAGTTCACTCTGTTCAATAACTTGTAGCCATTTAGAATTTGAAGCATACTCTTTTTCCAAAACCGTCTTAATTTTTGAGTCGATTAGACTGTTTTTTTCCATAACATTTTGTAAAAAATCCCTCATATTAATAGTAGAACTTGATAAATTTTCAATATCCAATGAGGCAGATTCGTTAAAATCTTGGAATTGATTATACATCGAAGAATAAGTGCCAGCTATGGAAGCTATTGATCTGTAATTGTTATAGAGGACATTAAGCGCAATACGAATATCACTTGTTGATGTGTCTGTCTGTAATAGTTGTTCATATAACTTATTATTGGATTCAATAGCTTGTGCCAAGGTTATGATATCATAGGATAAATTTTGCGATAAATAATCTTTATACGAGGTTTGAAGCTTGTATTGGTGAATAGAAAACACCGTTAATGCAATAAGAAACAATGTTAATGACACATTCATAATAATAGATATATTTTTTTTTAGTTTCATCTTAGGCTCCTCTCACTTAAGTATTTTGTCAATTATAAACTTAAAACTTATGATAAGTGAATTGCAAGGAGAAGTAGCACATTAAAGATTACAAAATATAAAGGGTATGTCCACTTCTCCTTGCAAAGTCTATGCTATCTTAAACTTATATGCTTAATTATTCACTTTATACTGGAACTCAAGTGTTTTTTGACCCGAATTATATTTTGAACCATTAAAATAGGTATCCCACCTAACGAACATCACACCATTGGCAGCAGAAGCAGATTGTCCCGGATTTCCATTAAACTGTACATCACTCTGAAGTGTCAAATAGTGCCCGGTATTGCTACCAGTATTTTTATGGAGCGTATAATTGTCTGAAGAAATACCAGATACTGCAGCAGGATTAGTACTTAATCTGACATTTGAGCTACCTAAAGTTACGTTTTTACTTGTAAGGGCTTGGTTTGAAGCAGTTATCCAGCTTTTTATGTTAGTTAATGAAGGGAGCCCAACAACATTTATTTTTGACCAAACAGTTTCAGCGATTTTCATTGCTAAAGCTGATCCGGACCCCTTTCCGACCATACTCCCATCAATAAATGATCTATCAATAGAAGAATATGCACCTACCCCAGTTGTAAGTTTAACATTTTTGTATGTGAACAGGTTTTCAGCATTTGTTTTTTTTCCATTAACCGTAACGTGCTCAGCTATTTTAAAACTATTTACCCAAGTTGAGGACGGTGTAACGTTTAATGATTTCCAAGAGCCATAAGGAAGTGAGAAATTTTTGATTTCATCGCCTGCTACATAATAAGTGTTACTGTAGGTTGTGGGATGTACCCAATCTGTAAAACTACCTACTGCTGCTGGAGAAAAGAGATCATTTTCATTTTCAGCTATAATTCTAAGCATAGTATCATCTACTGGAGTTTCCTTTTGTTCAGATGGACTCACAACATTGACAAACCAAAACAAATCGTGTTTTGGATCAGATGGAGTAAAGTTACTTGTCTCGATACTAGTTAGAGATTCAGGAATTTCTAATTCAAAAAGCAAGATGTTTGATTCTCTATCAGTTAGATATAATTTTACATGTGGTTGAGTTTCAAGTTCTTTATTTATTAAATTTTTAGTGGGTTGAACATCATTATAGATTTCAAAAAGAAGAACATTGAATTCATTACTTTGATCAATTAGTTCTCCAACGGTACTGTTAATACCATCTTCATTTTTGTAACTATTACGTAAACTACCACTAGCATTTAATATCTTTTTTGAGTTGTTATACTCAATTTCAGCATTGAAGCTAATGTTCTCTTGATCAATTTTTATCTCATTAAGGAATAGTGAGGCATCTGAACTTTGTAATTTGTTTACATGAGAATCACTGTTTTTACTACCATATACTTTATCGAATTGTTTTATTGGCATTGAGGTCCCTAAGTACTTCGTGAGGGCATCATTAGAACCATTTTCAGCATAAACAGGAATATTTAACATTAGAATCAATGCAAAGGACAAAAGAATACTCATGACTTTCTTCATACGTGTAAATCCTCCTCAGAAAAATAGTCTATTTTATTTCAATTCCTTCCCTCTCCTTAATAGGGAAAATCACCCATATTATACATTGTGTAAGTTTATAATTCAACAAGAATGATGGATTTATTTGTAATTATTTTACGGAAAATATCTAAAAAGGGAGGTTTTTATCTAAATTCAAATATAAAATTGGAGGGATAGAAGCATAGTATTAGGCAGATTTTGTTACAGGAGAGAGCCGAAACGTTTAGTTAACAGAGTTTGGTGCATCTTTAGGAGAATTTCCATGTGGAAGTCATTGTGGAGGGTTTTCAAAGCAATACCCTGTGGCTGGAATCGTATGAAGAACAGTCTGAGGAAGTATAGTGTAAGCTTAAGCTTCGTGAGGAAAAGAATGAAATAGCGTACACTATTTTGAAATAGGGTCAGGACGAGATTTACCGAGGATTCAACAGACTGACGGCCCACCAATTACTTGATTTTACATTAGAAAATAGAATATACAACTCGATCGATTCGCTAATCTATGGTTAAGGGGGTTTTTGAAGAATTAAAAAAGGACATTTCCTTTATGTTATTTTCAACAAAATGGTACTATTAACTAATAAACATGTTTAAGTCAACAAGGAGTTGGACACCATTTTTGAATTTATCTGGACTTTAGTGATCTCAATTATAAGTTTAATTGTCGTTCTTATCTTTGCAGCAATTGTACGTTATGCGATAGATTCATCTAAAACATCGCAAAAGCTGGATGTACTAATCAAAGAAGTGCACTATCTGAAAACAGAAATCAAAAAACAGCAAAATAATAAGCAGCAAGATGACAGCAAACATATTATTGACGAGAAAGTTTAGATGAACTACTTAATAATTTTCTGAGAAAGGAACAGACCATGATGAAGCCACAGGGGAACGTACAAGCTGTTTTTATAGACAGAGATGGAACCATCGGTGGTACAGGTCATTTTATTCATCCGAGAGATTTCAGATTATACCCACATGCTCAAGAAGCAATTATGCTTTTGAAACGAGAAGGAATTATGGTGCTGGCTTTTACGAATCAATATCGAATCTCACGTGGAGAAGCCAGTGTTGAGGATTTTGAAGAGCAATTTCGGGAGTACGGATTCGATCACTCCTATATATGTCCGCATGAGCAAGAATGCAGCTGCAGAAAGCCTAAACCCGGAATGTTATTACAGGCCTCAGAGGAACTCGGTCTGGATTTATCCAAATGCATCGTTATTGGAGATGTAGGAGATACAGACATGCTTGCTGCCCATGCCGTAGGAGCGACCAAGATCATGGTGAGAACAGGTTGGGGGGAATCTTCATTAACCAAATTCAGAGACAAATGGACGGAGACCGAACCTGATTATATCGCAGAGGATATTTGGGATGCCGTACAATGGATCCTTCATGGAAGAGAATTCAGTAATTAAAAGACAGGAGGTAACTGTGTATGGGCATGTCAGACTATTACAAAAACCTCAGGGAAAAGATCGGAAACGAGCTTATTTTTATGCCGGGGGTAGCTGGGATTATCCGAAATGAACAAGGGGAGATTCTGTTCGGTCGTAAACATAACGAATCAACCTGGGGGCTGATAGCCGGAGCAATTGAGCTTGGTGAGACACCGGCTCAAGCGATGGCAAGAGAGGCACTGGAAGAGACAGGTCTGGTTGTAGAACCGGAGAAAATTATCGGAGTATACGGGGGTGAAGAACAAAGGTTTACATATCCTAATAGTCATCAGGTTGAATATTTGACTATCGTATTTGAATGCAGGATCAAATCTGGGCAACTCACGCCCGATAATGAAGAAATGAAGGATCTACAGTTTTTCTCCGAGGATCAGCTTCCACCCATGGCAAACCAGTATCCAGATTATATTTTTAGCTCCAACCAAGAAGAACGAGCCCATTTTGAAAGATAAACCAACCGACTGTGCGATTAAAATCTAAACTCACTCACCTTATCTTCAACAAATGAATCAAGATCCTAGTTATATGAGGAGAACCACATGTTAATCAATCCAACGATAAATGAGATCAATAACTTATTCAAGATGCATCATATCAACGAAGAAATATCTGAAATTCAAAGTTTGTCAGGTACCACAGCTGGACGTGTTTATCGGTTGAGTACAGGTCTGAACAGGCACTATATTCTGAAATCAGATGAACCCGAACAGATTCACATCGCCCAGCAGTTTTTGGATACGTATAAGAATTCTTCGTTACTGCCTGAAGTTTTGTTGACTGATCCGGATAACACTTATTTTATCTATACGTATATGGAGGGCACGACCCATTTCAACCGGGGACAGAAAAGAGACTGGTTAACTCGTCTGGTGAACGAGCTGTTCAATACATATGTGCGTTCTTCAGATACGAAATCATGGGGCAGAATAGAGTTCCCACAGAGGACCTGGAAAGAATTCAATCAGATTAGTATTCATGAGGCAAAAATGAATATCGGAAGTATTTTAACAACAGATGATTATAATCTGGTTCAATCCAAAGTGGATCGTCTCTTTCATGAGGAAGAAGAGAAGTTTCTTTTACATGGCGATACGGGGGTTCATAATTTTGTATATGATCAAAATGAACTCATCGGCGTCATTGATCCATCTCCAATGGTTGGACCTATCCTCTATGATTTCTTGTATGCTTTTAGCTCCTCGCCAGATGATATCAACACCGAAACATTATTTGCTACATTCGAACTTCTGGAACAAGTGGAAATGGATAAATCCAGATTAATAGAGGAAGCTCTGCTCCATCTATATTGCCGAATTGGACTGAGTAACAAGCATCATCCGGATGATCTGCCTGAGTATTTGAAGGCTTGGCATGAATGGAAGCGATTATGTCAGGAACTTTGAACTAACAAACTTTTTACAGCTATCGTAAATGCCTTAGATCAGACTATACAAGACAGGAGAGATATCACAAGTTGGATAACAAAAGGTTTTTGAATCGTCCGAATTCTTGGACGACCTCCGAGATGCTTCATGGCGACTTACTTGCCAGTAAAGAACTTATCTATGACAAGTGTGGCTTTGGTTGCTCACAACCGCATGAAGAAGCACAAAATGCTGAATATGGGGCATATGTGTTCACCATAAATTCTCTCTCCATTCGATTCCGCGTCGCCAAAACCACACCAACCAAGCTTGGACAATTTGTCACTCTGTGGCAGCGGGGTGAGGATGGAACGACACAGCCATATGATGTATCAGATCCAGCAGATGTGTATGTCATTAGTACGCGCACAGGTAGCAACTTTGGTCAATTTGTATTTCCGAAGCATGTATTGTTGCAGCGAGATATCCTATCGGATCAAGGAAAAGGTGGCAAGCGGGCCATACGTGTATATCCGCCTTGGGACAAGCCAGCAAGTAAGCAGGCTTTAAAAACGCAGCAATGGCAGCTGGAATACTTCTTGGAAGTACCTTTTACCAAACCGTTGAACTGTGATCAAGCTCGGGTACTTTATGGCCCTAGCGATTAAAGTAAGCGAAACAGTAGCCAGCATCTCCAAACTCTTTTCCTCTGAATATCAACTTTTCACCGATCTTTCGACATAATCTCCTCTATTCGTTATTTCTCAGTACTGAAGCGTGTGCTATGTCCTCCATTTGTTAAAAATAGTGAACGTCAGTTCATTTAATTTTTTTGAAATTTGTGCTTGCCTTAATGTGAACATTAAGCCTTAGGATGTAAAAGAACCGGCCAAATGCATCCAAAAATGAACATAAAGGAGGAGTCAGCAGTATGGCTTTCTCGATAAAAGAAGCTTCGGAGCGGCTGGGTTGTCCTGCACATAAAATTCGTTACTACGAGAAGGAGGGACTGCTCCCTTACATTCAACGGGATCAACATGGAAATCGGATGTTCGAGGAAGAACATCTGGATTGGATGAGACTGATGTCTTGTTTCCGGGCAACGGGTATGAAGGTAGCTACACTGAAACATATGGTTAGTCTGGCGCTGGATGGTGATTCAACGATTCCACAACGGAAAGCAATCCTTCACGAATATAAAGAGGAATTACATCGCCGCCAACTTGAAATTGCCGAAGCACTTGCAGCGGTGAATAACAAATTGACCATCTATGAAGACATAGAAAAAGGAAAGCTTCCTTCAGAGAGCAAGTTGCTAGATCAAATGGAAAGCATCGGCAAAAACTAATATTAACGGATGGAGAGATGGAGATATGAAGCAAAGAGTGCTGGGAAATAGCGATATCGTCGTATCTTCAATTGGACTGGGAATTATGGGCATGTCTCCGGGGATGTACGGCGAAACCAATGATGAGGAGTCAATAAAGACCATCCATCACGCGCTGGAGATTGGCGTTACACTGCTGGATACAGCTGATGTGTATGGGAATGGTCATAATGAAGAACTACTGGGGAAAGCGCTGAAGGGACGTCGCGATCAGGCCATTATTGCTACCAAATTTGCGTATACCCCAAACTATGAGACGTTGAATGGTCATCCGGATTACGTGAAAAAGGCTATAGAAGCAAGTCTTCGCAGGCTGGACACCGACTATATTGATCTGTATTACCAACACAGGGTAGATCCTCAGATTCCGATTGAGGAAACGGTTGGCGCGATGGCTGATTTGGTTAAAGAGGGGAAAGTCCGCTGCCTTGGCTTGTCGGAAGCATCGGCTTCCACGTTACGCCGTGCACACGCCGTTCATCCAATCTCTGCGTTGCAGAGCGAATATTCCCTGTGGAGCCGGGATATTGAGGACGAGATTCTACCGACTGCGAGAGAATTGAATATTACTCATATTGCATACAGTCCATTAAGCAGAGGGTTTATCTCGGGGGAGATACGGAAATTCGAAGATTTGGATATTAATGATCTGCGCAGATATATGCCGAGGTTCCAAGGAGACAATTTCGCCAAAAATATAGAAGTTGTGGATAAAATCAAAGAGATTGCGATGGAGAAGAGTTGTACGCCTGCACAATTGGCTTTAGCTTGGACAATGGCTAATAACGCATTGCCGATTCCGGGAACGAAACGAATCAAATATTTGGAGGAAAACGCGAAGGCTGCAACGATTGAACTGACACCTGATGACTTAGCTCGCATTGAAAAGGTAAGTCCTCAAAATGAGGTCCATGGAACACGTTATATGAAAGAAATGATGACTCAGCTTAACGGGTAAAAATGAGGCGAAAAAGGAAGTATGATTTAGTGCTATATCCTGTATAATTTAGAGAACAATCAGGTTTGCATTTCTGTAGAGAATGAAGGATCTACGATTGGAAAATAAGGTATCCCTATTATGGGAGTGATTCTGCTGCCACTTTGAGTATTGGAGTGTGGTCATGATTGTATTGACATCAGCAATCGTATTCACCGTCTTGATTATGATCGTGATTCTCTTTCAGATTGCATTGGCTGCCGGGTTGCCATGGGGAGAGTACGCCATGGGTGGGAAGTTTCCCGGGAAATACCCCATCTCCATGCGTTTTGCCTGCATAGTTCAGATTGCAATTTTGGCATTCATGGGTATCATTGTTCTGAGTAAATCAGGATTGCTTTTGCCAGGATGGTCTTCATTCTCAGATATCGCAATTTGGTTTATCGTTGGGTATTTGGTGCTGGGGACCATATTAAATCTGATTACGAGAAGTGTATGGGAACGAAGAATCTGGGCGCCCGTAACGTTGTTGATGCTGATAACCAGTATAATCATTGCCATTTCATAACAATGAGCAACAATAGAATATACTAAACGAGAGCCCTGGCATGTATGCCAAAGGGCTCTATGAATTACTGCCGTTCCTCATTTATACTAATGATAGCTTAACCCTACATAGAGAAGATCAACGGAGAGGAGCGGTTTATTTATGCCGATCTACTACTACCTTGCAGCAGTTTTATTAGTTGTAACAGCCTATTTGGTTCGACGTAAGCTCAAGATTTTCCGTCCAGCAGGAAGACGCAGAAAACAGACGAAAGTGACGTACAGACGAAAAAAAGCACCATTGAATCTTGGACTTCGAGAAGAAGTCTCTTATCAGCAAACCATTCTTCAATTGGAGAAGAGTTACAATAAGCATTTTGCCAATAAACTCAAGATCCGAATTCAACAGGAATATCCTCACATGAAAACGCTGGAGTATCGGTGGAAATTGATAGAGCTTAAGCGATATTTCATTATGGCTTCATTACTTAAGCAGGTGCCCATGTTCAGTGATGAAGTTGATGATTTGTGGCATGAGATGCTGATGTTTACGAAATCTTACGCTGATTTTTGTGAAGAATTCATGGGTTCCACGGTGCACCATGAGCCGGCAATCACCCGCCGTGAAACGCCAGGAGCACGAGCATGGTTTGATTGGGTGTACTGTCAATTATTTGAGTTCACCCCCTACAGTGCTGCAATCTGGGGTGATTTTTTCACTTACCCATTATCCAGTGATGTACAGAAGCTGATCGCACAGGGAGATCAATCTGAACTGGTGAATGAACTGTTTCATGCCAGACGCATGCAGGAAGATCCTGAAGCTGCTCAGGTGATTGCCTACTTGATTGATCAACTACGTAGATCCGCAACGCTAAGTGAAGAAGAGCTATCTCCAGCATCTTCCGGAAGTAGCGATGTAGCTCTCGTCATGGCTAGCGCCATGGTGTATTACTCCATGCATAACGAGTCGACATATGGGTTACACATGGGCCGACTGGAGCAGGAAATTCTTCCACAGGAAAAGGCAGCCTATGGTTCCTCGTCAAGCAGTGGCTGCACGAGCAGTTCCAGCTGTTATGCGGATCAATGTACCGACAGTAGCAGTTCCTCGGGAGGATCTGGATCATCCTCGGGATCATCTTCCGACTCTTCTTGCAGCTCATCCAGCTGTTCATCTTGTGGTGGTGGCGGAGATTAATGAAGTTGAGTATTTGGGCTACAGTGAATCTGCAATCTTGAATGAAACAGTCACTAGACAAATGGAGATTGCCGGAAAGGAAGAGCACATGCGAAGCAACAAATTTACACCGTATTTAAGTTTTATAGGTTTTGGTTTAGTCATTCTGACCTTGAGTGTGCATATAAGTTTCAAATTAGGAATTGAGAAAGGTTTGGAAGAAGGTTCCCTTATGCTGTTGTCAGTTGCTAATGCAGTGTTGCTGGTATATCCATTGGCATGGGGAGTATTTGCTGTACTTGAGTTCTACATGTTATGGAAAGAAAAACAAAAGCTGAAGTCCAAGCTGGAACGCGGAAAAATGAACAAAGAAGATTTCTTTGATCAGATTAAGAAAGTTAAGACCAGTTTGGGAATCAACATCAGTTATATTGTTATCCTGTTGTTTCAGCTTGGATACGTCATTATAAACTGGGAAGAGGTTAATATTTAGTGCTCTGACCGACCTTTTCTGATTTTGAATAGAAACGTACATAATCTTTAGGAGGAACATTCATTGAAAGCATTATCGATCATCAGTCTTATTTGGTACGTACTTAATTTTTTCTTTTTAGTAGCTTTCTTGGAAAGTTCGGAAGCCGCAGCAGGAATGGGAATTTTGGCTGTCCTGTATGGTCTGCTTTTCTCAATTCTAGCTCTAATCATATCTAGCAAGAGAAAAAAGACCCCTGTGAATGTGCATGAACAACTGTTACAGTTGGGTGAATTAAAAGAGAAAAATATCATATCAGAATATGAATTCGATCAGAAGAAAGAGAAGTTACTCTCCAGATACAGGTAGTTCAAAGCCTGCTGCGGTAAGGTAAAGGTCATTCCATTTTCTATTCATGCAAAAAATGAAATTCTCTAAACAAAAAATCAGGGCGTTCCCTTTAACGGGAATCTGCCCTGTTTTTGTTATAACTATATTTTGTACTCATCTCAATGGTGATGATGTGCATGAGCATCTGGTGCGTCACCTTTGACCGTACATAATACCGAGGTATCATGCAGATGTTTTTCGGATTCCACTTGGAGCGTCACATGTTTGATTTCTTTATGCTCCAGCATATGTTCAATCTTCTGAACCAGGATCTCGGATGCATAGACATCCATCGTTCCATCCACCACGATATGAGCGGTCAGCGCATTCAGGTTACTGGTAATGGACCAGACATGCACATCATGAACGCCTTTGACGCCATCGACTTGTTTGATGGTCTGCACCAGTTCATTCACATCGACATTGGCTGGAGTGCCTTCCATTAAAATATGCAGGGATGATTTGGTGACATAGAAACCACTTCGTAATACCAACGCCGCGACAATTACACTCGCTAGTGGATCGGCCCAACCCCAGCCAAAGAACATCATGAGCAGTGCTGCCGCAATGGCCCCAACCGATCCCAGCATGTCGCTGATGACATGGAGATAAGCCCCGCGCATATTCAGGTTATTCTCTGTATCACTACCTCGCATCATGATCCAGGCCACCAGAATATTGATGAGCAATCCAATGACGCTGATGATTAACATGCCTACGGTTGCGACTTCTGGCGGGTTGATAAAACGCCCAATCGCTTCGTAGAAAATGTAGAGTGCAATGGCGATTAACGTAATTCCGTTTAACGTAGCGGCCAAAATTTCAAATCTTCTGTAGCCGTAGGTTTTGCCGGTATTTACCGCTTTTTCACCAAAGGTGAACGCCAGCAAAGCGATCCCGAGCGCAATGGAATCGGACAACATATGACCTGCATCCGAGATAAGCGCGAGACTGTTGGTGATGAATCCACCAATGGCTTCAACGATCATATAGATGGTAATAATAATGAAGGAAAACAACAGGACTTTCTTGTTATTGGTGGTGTGAGCGTGGTCGTGTCCATGATCGTGCCCTTGGTTATGATTTTGATGATGTCCAGACATATAAATCCTCTCCTTTGGAGCGAAGCTCCGTTATGTAATATGATTTCTAGTGTGGAATATAGATGATTCTTGGCAATGTGTGATCATCTACAAATGAATATATGAGCGTTCGTTCATATGTTATGGATTTATTATAGTTCTGCCTCTTAGTAGTGTCAACCAGATTTAAGAAAATATAAACATGTCCAGGGTGTCTCCATGCATGTGCTGGCGAATAAGATTGCTTTTATGCTACCATCTGTGCAGGATCAAAGTGAGATATACTCGCTACATAGAAGGGCGGACAACGATATGAAACATCTGCTGCTGGCAGACGATGATGCCAATATTCGAGCACTCCTGCGGCATGTCATGACTAAGGAAGGGTATCGGGTCCATGAAGCGCAGGATGGATTGGCAGCGGTCAAACTGATGCAAGAAACGCCGATCGATCTGGCGATCCTCGATGTGATGATGCCCGGCATGGACGGACTGGAGTTATGTGATTACATTCGGCAGCACTACGATATTCCAATTATGTTGCTGACGGCACGAGATCAGCTATCTGACAAGAGAGATGGTTATTTGAAAGGAACAGATGAATATGTGACCAAGCCATTTGAACCGGAAGAACTGGTCTACCGGGTAAAGGCGTTATTTCGTCGGTACCATCGCACATCCAGCGATATCATCCGTATGAACCGGATCGTCATTGACCGAAACAATGTGGAGGTTACCGATGGGCAATCCATTCTCTTTTTGCCAATGAAAGAATTTGAATTACTTTCACAGCTGGCCCAGTTTCCGGGCCGTTTGTTCTCGCGGGATGAACTCATTCGGCTCGTCTGGGGAGCAGATTACGAAGGAGATGACCGTACCGTTGATGTACATATCAAGCGATTGCGTGATCGGTTTACCGATTATACGGACGATTTCGTTATTCAGACTGTCCGGGGGATTGGTTACAAGATGGAGGTGAAAACGCCTTGAGGACCTTGTATGTCCGGGTATTCCTCATTACGATTGGAGTGATTATGGTCAGTGGCATATTGGGTTTTCTTATGTCGAATCTCTACTATCATACGAAGCTCAAGGATTTCAATGACGAGAAGCTGGTAGGTATCGCGACGCAAATGAAGCGATTTGTGGAACAGCAACCCGGCACGATGGAGGATTATCTGAACAATGCCGCCGCACTCGGGTATGAAATCTATGTGACGGATGGAAAAGGCAGCGACCGATTCTATGGCCGCGAATTCCGTGAGAAAGATCTGGACAAGCAAGCTGTAGAACTGGTGCTGAATGGTGAGGTATACCATGGAGTCGCCCAGTTTCCAAGCAAACCGTTTATTACCGGGTTCTTCGATAATCAATTAAGCAATACCGTGGGTGTTCATCTGCAGCTGGGCAATGCGAATTATGCCCTCTTTATGCGCCCTGATGTAATACTGCAATTTGGTGAACTTCGTATATTTTTCGCGCTGATTGGAGCATTGACGGTGGGTATTAGTATCCTGATCTTTCTGATCAGTACCCGCTATCTGGTTAGTCCCATTGAACGTCTGTCCGAGGCAACCAAGCGGATTGCGCAAGGAAAATATAATCTGAAATTGCCTACCGCAAGGCGGGATGAGATTGGACAATTAGCCCAGCATTTCATGACCATGAGTCGTGAATTGGAGAGGATAGATCAGGCACGGCAGCAGTTTGTATCGAACGTATCCCATGAGATTCAATCGCCGCTGACCTCGATTCAGGGGTTTGCCCAATTGGTGGCGGATCGGGATCTGCCTGAACAGGAACGGGAGCGCTATGCATCGATCATTGAGGAGGAGAGTCGCCATCTCTCCTTGCTCAGCAAACAACTGCTTCTCCTGTCCTCCCTTGAACAAGGTAACGAAGATCTGTCCAAAGTAAAGTTCTCTTTGCGAGATCAATTCAGGCAAGCGGTTCAGGTGCTGCAATGGCAACTCGAAGAAAAAGAACTTCTGCTTCGGATATCGGTGCCCGAATCCATTCAGCTGGTTGGCAATGAAGTGCTGCTCATGCAAGTTTGGATGAATCTACTGGGCAATGCGGTGAACCATCTACCACAGGGAAGAAGCATCGAGATTCACGCGGAGCAGACAGATAACCAGTGTGTGATTCAGATTCGGGATACAGGAGACGGGATTGCTGCGGAGCATCTGCCTTTCCTGTTCGATCGATTCTATCGGGTGGACCGTGCGCGTGAACGTTCTTCCGGACGAACCGGGCTTGGACTTGCCATTGTGCAGAAAATTATCCGAATTCATGACGGTACAATCGAGGTTTCCAGTTCGCCTGAGGGTACGGTCTTCACCGTGACACTTCCACAGATGTAATCTGTTATTCATTTGCCGTTCATTTTCGCCTCCTATACTTGGGTTATCAAGAGGGAGGTCACAGAACATGTACTTGGCTATTCGGGAAATGAGGTATGCCAAAGGGCGGTATGCCTTAATTGCTACAATCATGGTACTGGTTTCATTTCTGGTACTATTTGTTACAGGTCTTGCACAGGGGCTGGCGTATGATAACGCAGCTTCGATCAAAAATATGGCAGCAACCCACTTTGTACTGGAGCAGGATTCGAATCATCGGTTTACCCGGTCACAAGTGGATCAGAATCAGCTTGATCAAGCACGCTCGGTGGTAGGGCAAGAGAACGCTGAGCCACTCGGTGTGAAAATGACAACCGTCAGTCCAACCGGCGACACGAAAAAGATCGATGTCACGCTGTTCATGGTGAACCCGGAAGGTTGGCTTGCTCCAACGGTGACCGAAGGGTCTCCGATTACGGATCAGACGAACGGGCAGGTTGTGGTGGACCATAAGCTGTCTGAATCTGGTGTCACAATTGGCACCGTCTTGGTCGATCAAGCTTCGGGAGCGGAGTGGACCGTTGGTGGATTTGTACAAAATGAATCATTCAGTCACTCCCCAGTAGTGTTCTTGAATGAACAGGAATGGCTTACGCTTCAAGGAGGTTCACGAACTTCGCAAGGTTCAGCAGACACCAATGCCAATGCTCCGATATACAATGCTATTGCGATTAAGGATGGGGGCGATCAGGTAGACCGCCTGAGTGCTGCAATGCCTAATATGGAAGTCATCACAAAGTCGGATGCCGTATCGGCCATTCCTGGATATAAGGAAGAGCAGGGATCGTTGCTCATGATGATCGCTTTTCTATATGTCATCTCGGCGTTTGTACTTGCGGTATTCTTCTATGTCATCACGATTCAGAAAACGAGTCAGTTCGGGATATTAAAAGCCATCGGAACACGGAATGGTTATCTGGCGGGTAGTGTTTCGTTACAAGTATTAGTTCTGTCGGTTGGCAGTCTGGTCATTAGCGTACTGTTGGTTCGACTGTTCGAGTCCATTCTACCAGCATCGATGCCGTTTCAATTAGGCTTGTCCACCCTCGCACTGACCTGTGTATTATTCATACTCATGTCTGTGGCGGGTTCGTTATTCTCGGTGTGGAAGGTTACCAAAATTGATGCACTTGATGCGATTGGGAGGACAGCAGCATGAGAAACCGATTGGTATTGCAGGGAATTACACAGACCTTTGAAGATGGCGGCAGCAAACGCACGATTCTGGACAAACTGGACCTTGAGGTTGCCGAAGGGGAACTTGTGGCCGTAATGGGGCCTTCCGGCTCGGGTAAAAGTACATTCCTGTCCATTGCTGGCGCACTTCTTGAACCTACGGAGGGGCAGGTTCTACTGGATGGGGCCTCAATTATGGGTAAAGGCAAACAGGAAATATCCGATATGCGGCTTCAGCAGCTAGGCTTTATTTTTCAAAGTGCCAACCTCATTCCGTATCTGAAAGTAGAAGAACAACTGATGGTGGTCGCAAAGCTCGCCGGAACGGATAAAAATAAGGCGGAGAAGCGAGTGGATGAGCTGCTGGATACGGTGGGGTTGACCCATCGGAGGAAGGCATATGCAGAGAAGCTGTCTGGCGGAGAACGTCAGCGGGTCGCCATTGCACGGGCGTTGATGAACGATCCGGCTGTCCTACTCGCGGATGAACCAACAGCCAGTCTGGATGCGGAACGTGGGCTGGATATTGTAGGCATGATTGCACGGCTCGTGAAAGAGCAGGGCAAGAGTGCAGTGATGGTTACGCATGATGAGCGGATTTTGCCGCTCTGTAGCCGGGTTCTTTTTTTGGAAAATGGGAAACTGGTGCAGCATTAGAAGGAGAATGGTCTGAGAGTCTGGAGAGAACACTGATTCAAGGCTTAAGGGCAGAGAGCGTAAGAAGAGGGTCACGTATTCCCCGGTGGGAAGGTGGCCTTCTTTCTGTGTTTTCGACTATAATTGGAAGAATAGAGGAATTAGATAGAGAGGATCGGGTGCGGATGAGTAGCTTGAGTGCGGAACTATTTCCGGCGCTGAGTACGTCAATTCATTGGGGAATTATTGAGGCGGAGTTTAGATTAAACGAGATCGTGGATGAAAAGCTGGTGAGTAATATTAGCATCATTCCGTTTGTCGGGGATCAATGTGTTATCTTCCAACTGGATAATGGAGCCTGGGAGCTGCCCGGGGGGACGCTTGAAGCAGGTGAGCATTATATGGATGGACTGAAGCGTGAACTGATGGAGGAACTTGGGGCAGAAATGCGGTCCTATCAGATCTTTGGTCAATTCTATTGCACATCCAGTGCTTTGGAACCGTATCGACCGCATATCCCGCATCCCCATTTTGTACGAATCATCGGATATGGAGATGTTGAACTTGTCGGTGATCCGCTGAATCCGGAAGATGGCGAGCAGGTGGTTGCAGTTGAAGTAGTAGAGATTGATGAGGCGATCCGAAGATTCCAGGAACAGAACAGGCATGACATTGCAGAAATGTACAAACTGGCTCATATGCTACGAGAAGAAGCTAAATAGTATTTTTATAAATTAGAACAAGCATGATTCTGGACAAAAAAGGGTAACAACGTTTTGAATAAACTTTGCCTTGGGAGTGATATCTAATGCAGGAACTTTTTAAGAAGATCATCAATACAGAAGTCAAACCCGTATTTGCTAAACACGGCTATTCCAAGAAAAATCTGAATTTCTACAAAGCGGATGGAAACCTCGCATATAAGTTCAACATTCAAAGAGCAAAGTATAACACCAGTAGTCAAGTCCAGTTTTATGTTAATTGTGGTGTTCATTCCACCGAGCTTGCGGAGTTGCATTCCGTTGGATTGAATGGAGACATATTGGAGCTCGTATCTCATTTAACCTGCCGAATCAGAGAAATAGCCCCTGCCGCTCCGGCCCACTATACCTTAACGCCTGATATCGATCCAGACGCTTTATCGAAAGAACTGGTGTCACATTTGGAAGAGGGAATGTCATTCCTACACTCGCTAACAGGGGCCAAAGATATAGTCCATTATTATATGGACAAGACAGCGCTATATTTAAGCGAAGTAACCTTCCGCTTCCTGCTAAAAGCCGGCAATACGGAAGAAGCCAAGCATTATTTACAGCAACTGCACGCCAAATACGGAGCCGAAAAGCGCTGGACGATATTAGAAAAGAAATATGCAGCCGTTTTTGCTGAGTACGGAATGTAAGCTTTGCTCAAGACAAATAGCCAAAATGAAAGGGGATAACATATGAACGATACTCAATATAATTTAAATTTTGAGAAACTGTGTAATGAATTACAGCTTGGTGATTTGATTAGTTCGCCCAAACCGATTTCAGGTGGACTTCTTCATCGAATGTACGCCATTGAAACCATGCAAGCTAATTATGCAGTTAAGGCATTGAATCCCCAGATCATGATAAGACCTGCTGCTGTGCAAAATTATATTGATTCAGAAAAAATCGCAAGCGTGGCAGCTGAACATATCCATGCTCAACCTGCAAAAAGGTTAAAGGGTGCTTCTATGCATAACATTGATAATCAATTCTATCTAATTTTTGATTGGATTGAGGGGCAACGCTTGGAACAAGATGAAGTTACTATCAATAACAGTTCTCTGATGGGAACGATCCTTGCAGATATCCATAAAACGGATTTTAGACAACTAGAATTGGATAGTTCACAGGCGACTAATTCTAAAAAAATAGATTGGATGTTTTATCTGAACAAAGGAAGAAATGAGTATTCGGAATGGATTAAGATTTTGGATTCCAATATGGATAAGCTGAATGAGTGGAGCATGAAAGCTAAGAATTCATCTTCAATGCTAGCATCCAATAATGTTATTAGTCACAGAGATCTGGAACCTAAGAATGTGATGTGGAGACAAGACATACCTATTATTATAGATTGGGAATCGGCAGGTTATATTAATCCGATGCATGATCTGGTAGAAACAGCTGTGTATTGGTCAGTAGATAGCGCTGGAAGTATAAACGAGGAAAAGTTCTTAGCTTTTATAGGTGGATATAAGAAGCGAGTGGGAAGTCTAACAGCCAATTGGGAAGTGGTTCTGGATATTGGTTTTGCTGGAAAGTTGGACTGGCTTGAGTATAGTCTTAAACGGTCACTGTGGATTGAATGTACGGACATAGAGGAACAGTTAGTAGGAACATCCCAAGTCATTAGGACTTTAGAGGCTTTGAAACAATACGAAAATATGATCTCAGATATAAAGAACTGGTTGAATACTTAATCCAGGAGGGGATGCCCACATGGCAAACGATAAAGGAACACTCAGAACATGCGAACAAGGACATTTGTATTATAAAAAAAGTGATTGCCCAACCTGTCCGACGTGCGAAGCTGAACGTAAACCGACAGAGGGATTTCTAGCCTTATTGTCAGCTCCCGCCAGACGGGCCTTGGAGAATGAAGGCATCACAACACTACTGCAACTTGCGGAGTACACTGAGAAAGAGATCCTGAAACTTCACGGAATCGGGCCATCTGCCATGCCCAAACTGCGAAGCGCTTTGGAAGAAGAGGGATTGTCTTTTAAGAAATAACCCTCATTACTCCTTTCCTTTAATCCACAACGGAAGTAATCTCCTTCATCGTTACCTGATAAAACAAGTAACCTGTGCCTTGACACTCGTAGTACAATAAGGAAGTTGTGTAAAATTCTATATGAGAGGAGGACGGAGAGATCGCTATAAGGAGAGTGTGAAAATACATACAACGGACGTGAAGTAAAGGGATAGAAGCACCCGTAGATTCGATTTGCATTATTACTATTACGAGGAAGACTCATCTCAGAAAAACAAAACTACATAAGGAAGTGTTACGAGGTGGAACCACATATTGAAGAGCAAAAAACAGACTACCGTCCACTAGGTGTGTCGGGATTGGGTGGTTGGCTGATTCTCATCCAGATTGGATTATTTGTTACGGTAATTCTACTTGCAGTGCAATTATTTCAGCAGATAATACCCACATTCACAACTGAGACTTGGGAAATGCTAACTTCCAAACAATCAGACTATTATCACCCATTATGGGGTCCAGTACTTATTTTTGAGATGGTGTACAATACGCTGTTTTTATTATTCAGTGTATATACAATTTTTGTGTTTTATAGCAAGAAAGCAATATTACCCCGTCTGATGATCATCTTCTATGGTCTCAGTCTGATTGTAGGTATTATTGATTACCTATTATTGCTCCAGATTCCGTTAGCAAAAGAATTGGAAGATGGAAGCTCGATCAGAGAAATTGCTAAATCTGTCATCACTTGTGCCATTTGGATTCCTTATTTTATCAAATCCGAGCGAGTTCATAACACATTTGTAAGATAAATGGTAAGCAGGAAATGCCCGATCTTGGATAGAAGCTATCTGAGGTCGGGTTTATTTGATACATATTAAGGAGATGACACATGGGGTTTAGGATGGAATACGGAGACACCAATTTTATTGCATTAGTCAACGCGGATCAATACAAGACGTACGTAAGTGAAGACGGGGAGCTGGATATGCTGTTAAACCATTTTGTTCAGGAGATGCAGATTGGAAACATATTAGTTCTCCAAATGACTAATGAAGGTGTTGAGCATTCATGGACAACGGAGTTTACTTTTGAAAATAATATAGACGTTGAAAGCTGCTATAGAAGAGCTAAAGGATACATCCAGGTTACTGATAATCAGTTATATCTGGTGGACTACACCTGTCTGACCATGGCAGCTCAATTTGAAGATTGTATCGTACCAGACGATAATTGCGCCAGATATAGAATTGAGTTACAAAACGGAACGTATCAGGTAGAGATCATTCAGTATTATAATCCAGATATTGGAGAGTACGTTGGAATAAAGGAAGCAGAACTTATTATGGATTTTAAGAAAGTAACTGAGCTTGGAAAAAATGAGGATAAAGTGATCTGGTGCAGTTATATGTAGATGGAATGGGTGAACCACGGATGCTCTTGAGTATTTATTTTGAAGAAGACAATGATCTGCTTACATGGGAAGCGGAGAGTAAAGGATAAAAATAAACGAATAGATTAAAGAGAAGATGGAGGCGATGACATGAGCGATAAACCCATTGAACTGTTGCAACGTTTAAAATCTTTATCCGGCCCATTTCCAACGTGGGATATGGGGCAGTTGCCGGAGCGGCCAGGGAAGCTATTCTTGGATTGGTTGAGAGTGGCGGTTGAGAACGAAGTGAAAGAACCTCATGCTATGACGATCTCGACCGTGGATCAAGATGGTTATCCTGATGCGAGAGTATTGATTTTGAAAAACGTAATTGACGAAACGTTTTATTTTGCCTCCAGTTCGGAGAGCCGAAAAGGGCAGCAGTTGAAGGAGAACCCTCATGTGGCTCTGACATTCTACTGGCCTTCACTTGGAAGACAGATTCGGATAAGGGGAATTGCGGAGGATCGGGGAGATGAAGCGGGCGCTGATGATTTCCGCAAACGTTCAGCTGGAGCAAGAGCAGTTGCTATGACAGGGCATCAGAGTGAGGTTTTGGATAGCGAGGAAGTGCTGGATATTTCCATTGAAGCTCAGAAGGAAAAGATAAGACGTGACCCCAGTGTTGTTACACCTCATTGGCGTCTATATGCCGTGAATGCACAAGAGGTGGAGTTTTGGCAGGGAGATTCGGAGCGCAAGCATGTACGAGTCCAATATGTGATGCAAGATGGGCAGTGGAAGTCACTCAGATTGTGGCCTTAATTTTAGAACAGATGAGTCAGGCAATATGAAGCGAGCTGCTGTGTGTTTCTTTTTCCTAATAATCTGAGGGAGGATAAATCTATGAAAACGATTGAAAGTTTCTTCGAACCATTTCCCATGTTGGAAACCGAACGGACGTTACTCCGACCTCTTACCTATGATGATCTGGAGGATATGTACAGTTACTGCGTTGTACCTGCTGTATCGGAGTTCACGACCTGGGACGCGCATCAGAGCAAAGAAGACACCAAAGCTTTTTTAGATTTTGTCATGAGTCGCTATGAGACGGATCTAATAGGCCCGTGGGGGATTGAAGATAAAGACACCAAGAGGCTGATTGGTAGTTGTAACTATCTAGGGTGTGACAGCGATAACAGGAGAGTTGAACTGGGATATGTGTTATCTGATCAATTTTGGAATCAGGGCTACATGACCGAGGTAGTGAAACGAATCATCCAATTTGGATTTGATGAAGTGGGGCTCGAGCGAATCCAGGCCAGATGTATAGTGGAAAACACAGGTTCTGCCAAGGTCATGGAGAAGGCAGGCATGCAATTCGAAGGTGTGCTGAGGAAATACATGAAGGTAAAAAATGAGCTTCAGGATCTGAAGATGTATGCTATCGTAAAAGAAGACTTCTACTCGTGTTAAATAAAGAACGTGTTATTGAAAAGTCGTGGTCAAGGTATCGTATTTTATATTGTCTAATTCAATAATCATATGCCAAGCTTTGGTCCATTCCCGATCATTAAGGAAATGGTTTTTATTTTTGTTTTCAGCAAGCAACGTACATAATGTCATATCTTGAACCTGGTGCCTTCCGCTATAATCTTCAAGTTATTAAAACATGGATTGAATGAAGGAACCAGGAGGTACAACGAATTGACGACCAAAAACAGATATAAATCACTCGAACTGGAAACACCCGGCGTATATGAGCTGGAAGGGCTTGAGGTGGGAGTGACATCGAACTGCAATTATAAATGCGACTATTGCTGCGCCTACAATCGGGATGATGGAGCGTGTATCAATAGTCAGGAAGTCATCCGTATTATTAGTGAGCTTCCTCGTCTCAAGAGAGTGCGATTGTCAGGGGGAGAAGTTACTCTGAAATATCAGGATTGCCTGGAGATTGTGACGTACTGTGCGGCACATGGCATCGATACACAATTGAACAGTAATGCCAGTCTGCTGACTGAAGAACGAATCATCGCGTTGCGTGATGCAGGCTTGTCCAACATTCATATCTCGTTCAATTATACGGATGCGGAGTCGTATGCTACTTACTACCACGTGCATCCTCGCATGTATGAGAGACTGGAGCAGAATATCCATATGTGTACGGAAGCTGGTCTGGAGACGGTGCTGGAAACGTTACTGTTTGAAGGTAACCAAGCAAACATGCAGGCCATTAGCGATAAGGTGTATGATCTGGGTGTGCGCATCCATGAGATCCAGAACAGTATTAAGATGCCGCATACCGACTGGACCCAGATTGTATCCAAAGAGTCCCTTGTTCGATCTGTTACGGAATTAATTAAACATAAAAAGCCAGATACAACGCTCTATTTCACCTGTATGGATCGGTTCGCTGAACAGTTGAATTTGCGCGAACAACTTGGTGTGTATTTCTCTAATTGTGTGGATGGCACGAAACAGCTGCACCTGCACGGCAACGGGGATATTATCATCTGTGAATTATGCCATCCTGTGGTGATTGGCAACATCTATACTGGAACGTCTTTGAAGGATATATACGCTCAGCAGCCACAGGCGTTAACAGAATTCCTGGAGAAGCGGCCTTGTCCCGCATACGATGCTCTTTTTGCAGATGCATAACAAAAAGACCTGTTGAAGATATGTGTGTTGAATAAGATATGCACTTAGACCTTTAGGGTTCTATAGATTAAAAATCAAGGTGATCTGATTTCCTTAATGGGAAAACGGATGGCCTTTTTTGATTGAACTATTCAGTTACACAATAACAGCGATTGGAAGGTTGTTCTGTCATCGTAGTGTCAGTGTAATAATCTTTAGTCCAATTCGTGTGGTTTCAGATTCATTTAAGCTACCCGGCCTAATATGGCCTTAAGAACTTAGATGAAGAGGTGAGCTTCACATGATGAAGATTGATGAGAAACCAACCCGGAAAGAACCACATAAACGACCGATCTCTCCACGAAAGCGCAGATGGCTCATCATCACATTTGTCATCGTGCTTGTGGTAGGTGGAATCCTGTACAGCCTGGCTGACCGTTACCTGATCCGGCATGTGCAGGTGGTTGTAGCAGATGAGAACACGCCAACGGCAACAACGGACACCTACAATGATTCCAACAATACTTCGACCACCGCAACTGAGGTGAATGCAACGTCAGATGATTGGAATTACTCGAGTGATGATATGAAAGTCAATATTGAAAAGGTACAGACGGGTTCTGACTCGGATCAGATTACGTATTATGTCGCCGATGTTCAGCTAACGGATGCAAGCAGCCTGCGAACCGCGCTGGCGGACAACAGCTTTGGAACGAACATTACCGAAAATACGTCAGAGATTGCCGCAGCCAACAATGCGATCTTTGCCATTAACGGTGATTATTACGGATTCCGCGACGATGGTGTCATTATCCGAAATGGAACACTGTACCGAGACAGCCCCACGCGGGATGCACTTGCCCTGTTCAACGACGGTACGATGAAAACATATAACGAGAACGAGATTTCTTCCTCGGAACTGCTGGCCGAAGGTGCAACCGATACACTATCTTTTGGGCCCATTCTGATTCAGGATGGCGAGATTGTCAGTGATTTTAGCAGTGTGAAAATCGATAATAACTTCGGTAATCGTTCCATTCAAGACGCAAATCCAAGAACAGCGATCGGCATGATTGCTCCGAATCATTATGTCTTTGTGGTGGTGGACGGACGGCAGGACAACAGCCGCGGCATGACTCTGGCAGAACTGGCGGATGTCATGAAAGGCCTCGGAGCAACCGGGGCTTACAATCTAGACGGCGGCGGTTCATCCACGATGTATTTTATGGGCAGAGTTATCAATAACCCGCTGGGGCGTAACCAGGAACGTGGCGTAAGTGACATTTTATATCTGACGGAGGGACAAGGGTCATGACGATATTAATTCCATCATATGAACCCGATGTGCGTTTACTGAATCTCGTTCTGCAACTGCAAACATTTAAACTTGGACCCATTGTGATTGTGGATGATGGCAGTGGGCCCGGTTACCGTGGGATTTTTGAAACGGCAGAAGCCTACGGCTGTACAGTCCTGACACATCCCGTCAATTTGGGCAAGGGAAGGGCCTTGAAGACTGGCTTTCAGTATATTAAGGAGTATGGATCTCAGGGTGGTGTGGTGTGCGCAGATAGTGACGGACAGCATCTGCCACATGATATTAAGCGTATCTTCGAAGTGCTGCTCGCACAAACGACACCAGGAATTGTACTCGGTAGCCGTCGCTTCAGCGGGAAAATCCCAGCACGTAGCCGTTTTGGCAACACAGTCACCCGGGCGGTCTTTTCCCTCACAACAGGTACCAAAGTATATGACACACAGACGGGTCTACGCGGTTTTCCTTACTCCATGCTGGATTGGCTGAACCAGATTCCCGGGGATCGGTTTGAATACGAGATGAACATGCTGCTAACGTCACACAAGGAAGGGTATGAGATTACGGAGGAGTTTATCGATACGGTGTATCTGGATCACAATGAGTCCTCCCATTTCCGCCCGTTGGTTGATTCGTTCCGGATCTATATGCCAATCCTGATGTTCAGCACATCCTCGGTGCTGTCCGCTCTGATTGATTTTGGACTACTATTCGTCATCCAGTATTTCACGCATAATCTGTTTCTGTCGGTTGTCGCAGCAAGGCTGTGCAGCTCCATCTTCAACTATACGATTAATCGGAAGTACGTATTTTCCGCTGGACGAACCTCTAAGGTTCGGCAGTCTTTGCCCAAATATTTCTCACTTGTCCTACTGGTGCTGTTATTAAACTACGGTTTATTGTATTTTTATAATGAAAAACTGATTATTCCGCTGCTCGCAGCTAAGCTACTGACCGAGGTATCCATCTTCCTGTTCAGCTATTGGGCACAGCGCAGATTTGTCTATTAACCCTGAAGAGAGAGAGTAAGCCTATGGCTTGCTCTCTTTTTTCAATCCAAACCGTTTCAAACGAATACCTGCGCTTCTTGGTTAACAAAAAAGGTCGAGAACAGGGGGAAGCATACCCTTGTTCTCGGCCTTTTAAACTCACAGTAGAACGAGCGTTACATCAGCTTCTTAATCTCATCCTTGAGGATTTCGGACTGGGTGCCGAAGATGACCTGCACAGCTCCACCACCGAGTCTCATGACACCGGAAGCGCCAAGCTGTTTGAGCGCCTGATCGTTAACGGCTTTGTCGTCCCTGACAACTAGCCGGAGGCGAGTGATGCAGGCGTCAATGCTCTCGATATTATCTGTTCCCCCGATCTCGGCGAGCACTTTGCCAGCCTTGGTGTCGGCAGACGCTGCCACGGCTGAAGTATTAGTGGGGGTATCGGCATCATAAGCGTCATCCTCGCGCCCCGGCGTTTTCAGGTTGAACTTGATAATCATGAACCGGAACAGGAAATAATAGACGACCGCAAATGCGAGTCCGACCGGGATCATGAGCAGCGGATTGGTCGACAGCTTCATGTTCACGAGGTAATCGATCAGACCTGCAGAGAAGGCGAAGCCCAGCTTAACATTCAGCAGGTACATGATCAGGGCCGCCGCACCGGTAAGAATAGCGTGCACCACATATAGCAGAGGCGCCGCGAACATGAAAGAGAATTCGAGCGGCTCGGTAATACCCGTTAAGAACGAAGCCACCGCTGCGCCGATAAAGATTGAAGCGACCATTTTGCGCTTTTCAGGCCGGGCTGTATGAATCAAGGCTAGCGCCGCTGCCGGAAGAGCGAACATCATAATTGGGAAGAAGCCAGACATGAACATGCCTGCTGTAGGATCTCCGTTGAAGAAGCGGGTTAGGTCGCCGTGCACGACTTCCCCGGCTGCATTGGTATAATCTCCGATCTGAAACCAGGCGATGGAGTTGAGGACATGATGCAGACCGAGCGGGATGAGTAGGCGGTTGGCGATCATAAACACCATGGAGCCAACGCCGCCGAAACCTACAATCCAGGCGCCGAAAGCGCCGATGGCATCCTGAATCGGGCTCCAGACCATGCCGAACAGGATGGCCAACACCAGCATGGAGCCGGCGGTGACCATCGGAACAAAGCGTTTGCCGGAGAAGAAGCCGAGCCAGTCAGGAAGCTTGATATTATGGTATTTTTTATACATATAGGCTGCAAGCAGTCCGGCAAATATCCCGCCCAATACGCCCATATCCAGCTTGACATCGTCAGGAATATAACCGAATACACCTGGAACGGCTCCTAGAATCCGCGTCAGCACCATATAAGCGATCAGGGCGGAAAGCGCGGCGACCGCATCCCCCGCCAGTCCGATTGCCACCCCAATGGCAAAGATGAGCGCAAGGTTGCCGAAGATCGCCCCCGCTCCTTCATTCAGGAATGGAACTACATACTGATTAAGGAATCCCCCGATCACGGGACCGAGCGGAATGTCCTTTTCATAATTTAGAAGACCGAGGCCTTGAAGAATACCTGCCGCAGGCAGGGTTGCTACAGGAAGCATCAGGGATTTTCCCAGCTTTTGCAGTGATTTCAGCATATTGTTCTTCCTTTCTTTTTTTGATTTAGGTTATTTGGACAAGCTGACTTTCATGATAGTTCCCATGCCTGCTTCTACGCTGCCATACTCTGGGTGCGACTCCCACGGTTGTTCAGCCGCATTTGCAACGATGACAGGGGTGATGACCGGATAACCGGCCGAAGCGATCGCATTCGGGTCAAATTCAATTAGAGTCTGACCGATAGTGACCTGATCCCCGGTCTGCACTTGGGGGGTGAAGCCCTGTCCTTTCAGGCTGACAGTATTCATACCGATATGCAGCAGCAGCTGCAGCCCGGAAGCATGTTCAATCATTACGGCATGGTGCGATTTGATCAGGTGTACCACAGTGCCGTCGATAGGGGCGACCAGCCTGCCCTCCTGGGGAATCATTGCGACTCCCGGTCCCATAAGTCCTTGCGCGAACGCTTCGTCAGGCACTTCTTCCAAACTGACGCAGGTTCCGGTGAATGGGGAGGCGACGGATATTGTTTCAGATGTTTTGGCAGATTTGTTGTTTTTCCATTTCCAGATCATTGTGTGTTGTCCTTTCTGTTATTGGTTTTGGCATGGGTTTGAAAAAGCCGGTATAAATGCATTGCGAGAAAAGCTGTTTCTTCCTCGGGCACTTCTGTACCCAAATCCTCGGCCATTACAGCGCTCAGTTTTCTGGCTAGCTGGTATTCGGACATATATTCATTTTTCACATATTGTGCGAAGGTGGGGGCCGTCATCGGCTGCTGATACAGGCGTTCCATGGAGAAGCGCAGGTGTATCATGAGTCTTGCCTGGCTAAGGCTGCCCTGATCAAAGCGAACGCCACCCTCCTTTTCAATAATCGACTGAAGCTTGCTGATCACATTGGATACCTTAACCAACTGTCCGACAGGGACGTGATTTACGGAGGAGTACACATGGTATGTCAGGAACCCCGCCTCATCCTCCGGTATCTCTACGCCAAAAGCCTCTCCGATCATGGCCGCCGCTTCCGAGGCGATTTCGAACTCTTTCGGAAAACTGAGCTTTGTCTCCGTAAGGAAAGGATTCAGAATCTCCATCCCGTTGCGGATACGATATAAAGTGAACTGAATATGACTCGGAAGAGCAAGATAGATCTTGTCATTCAGCTTGCCGGGAAACTGATCAGCGATGAGACGGATAATTCGGTCAGAGATGTCGATGACATTGGGGTCCAAGTCCCTCATCAGCTCCTGAGCTTGCCCCCATTCCTCCCGGTCTTCCAGCCGGAACCTTTTCTCAATCCGCGGATCATCGGACTGCACGGTGCTTTCCACTTTGAACGCAAATCCCAACCCTTTGCCAATCAATACATACTCCTTGCTATTCTGGTGCGACCGGGCCAGAACAATATTGCTGCCGACGACCCGCTCCACCTGCAGAATCATTCCTTTACTCACGGTTCACCGCCTCCTCGTTTCTAAAGTTAACGCTTTCATGCCTCAGGAACGCAAAAAGAGCCAAGAAGCGAGTATAGTCTCATGTTCGCTTCTTGGCTCATGCCCTCTGGGGTGGTAACACGCCAATTCATTTTATGTTTTCATCAGAACGTTCTTCCTACATAATATATAAGCTGATCTGCCACCGTCAACTATAATTTTGTCATCCAACTGTTCGTCGTTTAATATAGGGAATGTGTAAACGAAAAGGTACTGCCGTAGATGGAGCCAAATCTAACATGAATAGGAGTATGCCTATGTATCTTCGAAGTGTGGAACTCATGTCGGCCAAGATCGAGAATGGGGACCAATATCCTTTTGACATCCCCGCGATCCGATCCTTGGAACGATTGGAGCTCACGAATAACGTTACTTTTTTTGTAGGTGAAAATGGTTCAGGGAAATCTACGCTGCTGGAAGGCATCGCTCATCAATGTGGATTCAATACCGCAGGGGGCGGCAGGAATAATACCTATGAGACACATGCTTCGGAATCCTCGCTCGGGAATTATCTCAGGCTGGCCTGGTTGCCCAAAATAACGAATGGTTTCTTCATGCGCTCTGAATCGTTCTATCAATTCGCATCACATGTCGATGAGATGCCGGCGTCGCTTCAATACTATGGCGGGCGTTCATTACATGAACAATCACATGGGGAGTCTTTTCTCAGTCTGTTCGTCAATCGCTTCAGTTCCAAAGGCATCTATCTGCTCGACGAGCCCGAAGCCGCATTGTCCCCAGCAAGGCAGCTCTCTTTATTGCGTATCCTTCATGATCTTTCAGGTACTTCGCAATTCATTATTGCGACGCATTCACCCATTTTGCTGGGATATCCGGGAGCAGAGATTTTAAGTTTTGACGATAACCATATTCAAGAGGTAGTCTATGAGGAGACCGATCACTATCAGATTACCCGCAGCTTTCTGGAGAACCGCGACCGGATGCTGAATGAATTATTTAAAGACTAAATGAGATTGTGATACCAAGATTATAACTACATTTTGTATGAGGAGAGATAGGATGAAAGTAGGTTTGCTGATTGTTGATATGCAGGAGAGTATTGTGCGAAAAAAGATGGACCAGACTTCGATAGACCATGCTTGCGAGTACATTAACCATGTAGCTAACGTGCTGCGCTTGAATGATCATGTGGTCGTTCACGTGCAGGATGTGGAGGGCATGGAGGAGACACCACCGGAAGAATATCGTATTATTTCTGAGGTAGATGTGAATGAGAAGGATATCACAGTTACCAAGGAAGCTTCCAATGCTTTCTGGCAAACTGATCTGGAGCAGGTGTTGAAGAGTCATGGAATTGAATTGGTGATCATTGCCGGGTTTGCCGCAGAGGAATGTGTTCTATTCACCTACAACGGAGCGATGGAGCGAGGTTTCCGCCCGGTGATGTTGCAAAACGGAATTCTTAGCACAAATCCCGAAGCGGTGATTTCAACGTACAGAGATCGCAATGTGATCTCATATCCTGTGGTTGATTATCTATATAAGTTCAACTAAAGAGGTTTACACTGAGCACTCCAATGACAGAACAACCTTCCGATCGCTGTTATCCCCAGATTTTTTTGATTCCTTAAAGGGGAAATCCGGTGATAGCGTATGCTTCCGATGCAGCTTTCTTTCAGAAAGCTTTCAGGCGAACGCTCCGCTTCTTCAGGTTATTTCTGTCCTCTCCGTTTTTGTGTAAAAAGTTTAGTTGAACCTACATAATTCAATAATTATTAGCTAAGTGCTAATGGATATTTGGTGAAAAGTGAAAATAAGACTAATAATCGGACTCTGTATGGAGTCTTTTTTTTTTGCACAAATGTACACTTCCACTACGACAGTTAAGGTTACACCATGGTTTAAATCAAACTTTGCCTATATCTGCTGTGGTTGAAACGATATATTGAGATCAGGTTACAGCAAGTGCGCTATATACATTGGTAAGGTCTTGTATGGATCACTAACTAACTGATTAACTAAGGGAGATGTGCAATGAAGATGAACGTACAAATCACGAGTATTTTGGCAGAACAGAAGGAACTGTTCCTCAACCTGTATAACTTGTATTTATATGACCTGTCCGAATTTTCGAGTGAGGATCTGCTAGAAGCGGGCACATATGATCCAACGAACACCTATCTATATCTGGAACGCGATGAATTACATCCGTTTTTGATTCAGTATGAAGGAAAGGTTATTGGATTCGTACTGGTGTGCTCACCTCCATATGTGCCGGAAGGTGTGGATTATACCGTGCAAGAGCTGTTCCTGGTCAAAAAATATCGCGGACAGGGGCTGGCAGCACAAGCGGTTGACTTGGTTTTTGCTCAATTTGAGGGTATATTCAAAGTGGAACAGCTTGCTAATAATGCGGCAGCAGTTTCATTCTGGAAAAAATATTATGAGCAGCATCAGATTGAATATACTGAGTCTGAATATAACATTGAGATTGACAACATCGCTGGCAGCCACCGAATTTTGTCTCAGACTTTGTGCGTGAAAGAGAGAAATAATATTTAAATTAGAAGGTGATTAGTATGTTCATTATCTTAGTAACCAAGGGGAGTACGAAGTGGGTCTCAGGTGTATTTCAGGCAGAAGAGGTAGCTAGAAAGTATATGGATCTCATACCTGATGAGCTTAAGGTGTACCAGGAATTGATTCAGATCGAGAACATCATCACATATCCTTTTTATATTATAGAGCGTCAGGATTCTCCATTTAGGTTTCTTGGTAAAGATGAAGTGATTTCACTTTTTGATCATACGGATGTGTCAGAGGATGAAGATAAGGTGCACTTCAATATCTACACGATTGATTCAGATTATAGACCGAAGAAACCAGGTACAGATTATATGGGTATATTGCGGCATGCTCATGTGACCAATGACGTTATAGAGAAGTACCGAGAAGAAGGAACATCATTTCTGAATAACGAAGATTTTTTAATATAACGAATGTATTATCAAGATTTTATTTGCTTCTCCTGAGTTAGGAGGTGGATAGGATCTTTTTCAATTTCCATTTACCAATACATGGGTTATGATGAATTAAGAGGATTGAACAGATATTGAAGCATGGGTAAGTGTAACGGAGGTGCGGGTGTTGCCGAAGCATCATTTTGTTATCGAAAACAAATCGCAAGTAGACGGGAATATTCATACCTCCTACTCATGGGATTCAAAAGGGAGAATACATCGAAGTGGATTAACCACAGAGAATCATGCGACCTTGGAAGACGAATTCATTGCGTACATCTATGATTCCCTTTGCTGGTTGGATACATGGAATCCATCTACCTGTATGAGATGTAGTGGACTGAACAACTATGGAATAACCGTTATTGAAGAGCAGGATGCTTTGTTGAAGTTTCATCAACTGATTCGAGCCTGGATGGATCTATTTAGCCATGTGACGGATCCGATCGTTCTTACAGGGAATTACAGCATTGCTGGAGGCGAACAGAAGGGCTACTACGAGAAACTCGTATACAACAAAGTCGAATTAATCAACGAATTAAACAAGCTTGCGAACATGGCAAAGTACGCTGAGGTAAATGGGAAATGCATTGTGCATTTTGGGATATAAATCAATAGAGAAGTTTCCTGATAAAAATTATGATCTGTTGAGAAGCAACCTAACAGAAAGGAGCAAGAGTAATGACTAGTCGTATTGTAGTTACGGGTGGAGCTATTATTCGAGATCATATGGGGAGGGTTCTGCTGCAAAAGAGATCAGATTATGGAGATTGGGGGTTACCCGGTGGAGGTATGGAGCCAGGTGAACGAATTGAAGAAACCATGATTAGAGAAGTGAAAGAGGAAACAGGGCTTGAGGTGAGTTCTTATGAATTGGCCTCCATATACACGGGCGAGAGGATGCACTATACGTATCCGGATGGAAATGAAGTAGTATTTGTAATGTTTTTATTTGACGTTATTGCGGAGTTGGAAGGAAAACTCTGTGATGATCAGGTAACTCTTTTATTTGAAGATGAACAAAAGGAGTCATTACAGCTTGTTTTTAAAAGTCTGGATGAGATTGATATTTCCACAATTAACAATGTGCAGAAGCCTATATTTGTAGACTTGAAGCAAGGAGAGTCTAAATTACTACGCAAGTGACAGCATTAATAGAATGGCTCAAATTGAATAGAGGTAGATCATGATGAAAAACATGGACTTAATTCAACCTTTTATTCCAGCATTTTCTGTTCAAAATTTGGAGTGGGTTGCTGGGTTGAATCTGTATATAAAACAAGACAAATATTATGAAAATATTTCGATAGCAGATATTACATTTTTAATGAAATTCTCCAATGTTACATATGAATTACTTTTTAGATTCACTAATATTGAAAATTTTCATTATAATCCTGATGGTGTTTTAGTTAAGATAATTGGGTTTAATATTAAAGATTTAAAAGATCACGGATATCATCCGATGAAATATTTCGTTGAGGACTACGAGGACGGAATATTAGGATTTTATTGTGAGGATATTGAATTGATACATGTACAAGAGAGTGAGCACTTAGCTTTGTAAATCATAGAACATCATGTTTGAGCCTTTTAATAAAGAAAGGAGTTTTTATATTGCCTTGGCCGATGGTTCATTTTGCAATTGCATCCGAATTGATATCCAAGCCATCCCCTGAGTTGTTACTGGGAAGCCTCGCTCCTGATTCCATTCACGTAAGAACTAATCTTCGTACTGAGAAGGCAAAAACCCACCTCATGCCAGAGGCAGGAAGGTTCGCAACAGACGAAGAACTTAAAGGATTTTTTGAGTCCAATAAGAAGTTAGCTTATAGGGATCCCAAATTCATGCAATATCTGTGCGGATACATCGCCCATATCTATACGGATCGCGTGTGGACTTTCGATATTTATCCTGCATATGAAGTCCACCCCAATGGAAGAAGCGTGTATACACAGGATGTCACGAAGTTAGAGTTTATGTTTCTACGAAATTTGAACGGGGCCCATGAATGGTTAAGTGAGCTGAACGTGGGAAAAGCATTTGAGATAGGGGGATTGCTGGAATCTGAGGTGTATCAGTATAGGGAAGAGAAACTTGAGTTTTTAGCTAATCCTGACAACCAACCCTTGGGTGACTTAAATATTTTATCCATGGAAGCTATGGACAAGTTCATACATACAACAGGATTAGCGCTAAAACAATTGTATACAGAATGGAATGTGTATAAAGATTTAAGTAGCGATGAAGGTACTGCACAAATTCGTTCGCAAGTTGCATCCGGAGATTAATGAGATTATTTTAGCTGTAAATGAAGGAAATATCTCGGCACAGCATTTATATCTGAAAGTGGGTCTCCAGTTAATCTTGCATCATAGAGTAGCATAAAGGAGGATGACTATGGACATCGTTATGACGCTTGAGCCACACGGATGGATGGATATTACGATCCAACCTAATCAAGGAGAACAGATTAAGATTCCGGTTTCTTTTTTGTCGGATGCGGTTGATGAGGTGGCACGCCATATCGTTGCATTGCACAAAGGAGCAGCTGAGGTAACCATGACCATGCAGACCGAACCTGGAGAATATCGATTCTGGATCAAGAAACGTTCACAGGTAATCGTTCAATTTATGGTGTATGAGATGAGTGATAACTTTAGCACGGAAGCCGTTACAGAGGGCCGTTTACTTATGTCCGAGGAGTTAACTTTGATCAAGTTGACCAAGCTGTTCTACAGAGAACTAAGCAAATTGAAGGAAATGGGACTGAAGGAATATCACAAACGGTGGAGTTTTGATTTTCCTCTGGATGCCTATGAGCGGATAGGAAGGGTTGTCCAGATCCGATGAAATCGATTGTTTTTGACGAGAAGGAGGGGTGACGTGGCAAACATATATAAGGGAAGATATTCCGCTCAGATTGAGGGAGAATTTGTTGTTTTTATCATCGGAATGAGGATCAATCGTTTGTGGGCTATACATAAATGGCTGCCTGTCTTTAAGTCTATGGGCCCGATGATTAAAGAACTGTATATGAATCCGGAGACCGGATTTCTGAGTACAGAGTATTTTATAAGCTGGCGTGGGGTGACGCTACTCCAATACTGGCGTTCTTACGATGAATTGGAGCAATACGCACGGGGTGGACTGCACTTGGAAGCTTGGAAAAGATTCAACCGCTCCATTGGTTCCGATGGAACTGTGGGGATCTACCATGAAACATACAAAGCTCAGTCAGGTTCCTTCGAGACCATATATGCCAATATGCCAAAGTTCGGATTAGCTAAAGCGTCTGAACATGTGCCAGCGACAGGCAGGATGGAAACATCCAGACGCAGAATGGGCGGAGAGAATGACCCGGCAGTGGAAGCACCAGAGAATCCTTAAACGTTGAACAGAGAGGAGAATGTTATGAAGGCTAGAGTGCGAGCAGAAGATGTACATTCAAAGCAACTTAGCTGGTTGTGTATTAAACCGATGCTTGTTTCTGTACGGGGCAGAGATATGGCCGCCAAAACAGAGATATACCGACAGTTACATGAAGGGCAACAAGCCCTATTTCTGTTCTATTCCTATCATAATCACACAAAGAGTCTGGCAGAGTTTTACTGGTTTTCGGCGTATAACATCATCGAGATCAAGAGTTGGAATGGGATTAAAAAAGGGATGCACTTTTTTCATTTAGATGAGATGGTGACTGTATTGGACCAGATTGAAAGTCTCATAACGGACAAAAATAAAGTGGGTGAAGAGTGGCGTGAGGTGTTAGCAACGGATCTGGAGAAGGACTCGATGTTACTCCAGAGAACAGAGGCATTGTATGCTGCATATCAGACTGCGGCAGAAGCAGCTATAACACACATGAACAAGATGATCCTGCAAAATCAGGAGATGTATCTGGAGATTGAGTAGCCTTGAATACTCTGGATGAGTACATAGAAGAACTGCTCCTATGGAGTGGTTTTTTTATTGTCTACGTCGTGCCGATGCAACAAACCTGCAAAATCATGCAACAAAACGCAATACAGTGGGATAGTCATAACTATGCTTGTAATATGAGTTGTGAGAGGAGGGCAACACGTGAAAGTCATTTTTGAAGAGAACACTGCAATTGAAAAAAGGGTGGTCAAAGTCGTTACTCATCCGGAGGAGAGGTCGAAGTGGGATCGTATTGAAAAAGCGATCGGCCAATCGGAAACCCAACTAACGGTCATCCATGCTAAGAATAATCGCAACGTACAGATTCAATTGAGCTCGGTGGTCGCCATTGAGTCAGAGGATCGGATGTGTTGTGTACGTGTGATTACAGGCGAGAGATACCTGCTTAACAAACGTTTGAAGTTTGTGGAAGAAGACCTGGATGACGTTCATTTTGTGAAAATTAACAATCAAACGATCATCAACACAAGGTATATCACCGCATTCTCTGCAACAGACCATGCTCGGATTAAGGTAGATCTGAGCGATAGCTCCAGTTACTTTGTCAGTCGATTTTATATTAAAAACTTTAGGGGGAAATTATCATGATGATGCAGCTTAGGCTGTCCTTTTTTCAAGTATTCACCGTTACTTCACTCTGGGTGACCTTGCTATTGACCCTATTCTATAATGATCAACCTATCGAAATGGGCTATCTGTGGAATATTGCCGGCATTTCAGCTATTGCCGCTGTGTTGTTTGGCGTGATGTACAATGCGCTCTGGAACCATTTTACGTTAAAACCGGTATGGAATATCGCCATTTCTTCCACATTCAATATTGCAGGAGGCATGGGGATTGTATGGTTATTCTCCACGGAAATGTTCCATTTGATTGCTCCCTGGTTCCCCGGCATGTGGTTGTTATCCATTGTGCTGCACATCATCGCTTTCTATTTTTATGCTAGAATGGATAGCAGGAAAAAAGCGGAAGAGTTAAATAACATTCTAAAGTAGCTAAGGAGAACAGCATGAACGAGGAAGAACTGCCAAGTTTGCATGACAACATCATCTTAAGTTACGAAGTTGATTTAGAGAACAATAGAATCAGGATGCGCACTCGTTCAAGTCATGCTGTACCGAAAAATATGGATGTCTTATTCTCTGGTGTAATGGCTCATGCGTTTGATATACCGCTCCATGGCAGCATTATTTTGGATCTGGATGAGTGGGATATAGAGCATTTTATTCCTTATAATCGAGAGTTGTTAGAATCGGGAAAGGGTAGTGGTTGGCCTGTCAATTATGATTCCTATGACGAATTGCAAATCCGGCTGATAGAGGAGAAATACAAGTATATGGTGATCTCATCCTCGTATGGATTGAATGGGTGGGTTTTGGCGAAGGGGATAGATATTTCTGTTCAAGAATCGGGTGAACGGGATGATGGGTGAGTACACCCAGCATGGTAGCAAGAGGGGCGCAGGACTAAAAACGTACATTGTTGTGTTTGCTGTTCTGCTCCTTATTCTAGTCATGACCAATCCAAGCGAAGAAGATTTTGTCGCATGGCTCGCAAGTGAACATAATATCCATTCTTCGTATAATGTGAAAGAAGGCAGGACGTTTATGCAGAAAATCGATGGTGAGGGAAGGAATCTTCATGTTAAAGGTGGACATATACGGCATATGGGGATCTTTTCAACATATGATTACCATTTTACGGATAATGAAAAAAGCGAGATCCAGATTGAAGCCATCGGTATAACGAACATGATATTTCATAGATAGATAGCCAGGTTGATGTTAGACAGTTGAAAAATTTGGATGAAAGTTCAGTTCATATCCACGCGCTTTGCATGATCAAACTCGTGCAGAGTGCGTGTTTTTTTGTGGCTAGTATTATATAAACAAAGTGCCTTATTTCGTTTATTCGCAAATCCCACATTATGGGTTATGATGTACCTTGAGAGAAAATTTTACATACATAGGAAGTCTTCGTTCTAAATTAAAGGCATTTAAGGCCTTTACCAGTGGAGTGTTATCGATGATTAAATGGAGGGCTGACTATGAAAAAGTTCACCGTAGTTTCATTATTTTTTCTACTTCTGGTTGCCTGTCAGAACAATGGAAACACTGAAGATGCACAGCAATTAATAGATTCCTCACCTCAAAATGTCACAGAAAAAGAGACACAACAGGAAGGAGAAATACCGACTTCCCAAGAGAAGGAAGACATCCCACCAGAGTATCTCGATGAAACAAACTATACTGGGGAGAAATTGGAAATCGTCAAACTTATGAACGCCCGAATGCGTTATTTATACGAAAAGGATGAAAAAGAATATATGAATCTTTTTGATCCAAAATCTCCTATATCGGGCATGGGAAGATACAAAGTTCGCAAGATTACTTCCATAAGCGATATTATCATTCAAGAGCAAAAGAAGCTCTACCAGGGGGCAGTAACGATTACTGAATTAAGAGAGAACGACAAGGAATATATTAATACGATGGTGTTTTGGAAAAAGAAAGCGGATGGCGATAACGCGCAATGGGTTATTGCAGATATTGATTGATAACATAGTTTCTGATACATGGAAAATCCATAACATCACACATAATGAAGAATAAGGATGATGTAAGATGGCTAGGCAACTAATACTCATTGAAGGATTGCCAGGTTCGGGCAAGTCGACGATTGCAAAGATGGTATCCGAAATCCTGATAGATCAAGGCAAGCAGGTGCAACTATTCCAGGAAGGAAACCTGGATCACCCTGCTGATTACGAAGGCGTTGTTTTTTATCTTGCTGAAGACTTCGAGGCCCTACTAACCACGTATGAAGATTACAGAGAGATTCTGGAAAGTAATGCGATTGCCTATGATCAAGGTGTTCTGATCCCATACCGTAAGATGAAAGAACAACGGGGAATAGAGCTTCCCGATCAGGTGGTGGGGGATATATTTAGCCGAGATATTTACGAAATTTCTTTTGCACAAAATGTAAAGCTGATCACCGAGAAGTGGCAGAAGTTCACTGAAAACCAGTTAAGCACGAATGATGACTGCATCACGATATTTGAATGTTGTTTTATCCAGAATCCACTGACCATGGGTCTTGTTAAATGTAATCAATCCAAAGAGCAGAACGTGCAGTATGTATTGGGACTGGGGCGTATCATTCATGCTCTGAATCCGCTTCTCATCTATATCGATCAGAAGGATATATCATATACATTTGAGAAGGCGGTCAGTGAAAGACCAAAAGAATGGTCAGAGGGCTTTATTGACTATTATACGAATCAGGGCTTTGGGCAAGCACAGGGTTATCAGGGTGTTCAGGGTACGGTACAGGTTTTGCAGGAAAGAAAGAAGCTGGAGTCCGAAATCTATGACTTACTTGAGATGGATAAGGTATGGCTGGATAATTCGGATTATGACCTCGAGGCTTGTAGGCGCAAACTAGAAAAGATTCTGTAATAACCTTAATGAAATACGAATACATACCGGAGGTTAGTTTTATGACATTTTATGAAGTAGCCCTAATTGCAACAACCGCATTCTTAATTATTATAGGTGTTCGAAGCAAACGGAAAGTAATTTTTAGATGGGGCATAGCCAGTTTGATTTTATTGCTCGTACTCATCATTCCGTCATTCATCATGGGATTCATGGATGGATTGTCCGATGGATGGTCAGCGAGATGAGTAATTCAGAAAACAAAAATATATCGTATGAGCAAAATAACAACAAATTCAACTTTCGTGTGGCAGGTATTGTGATAGACAAAGGAAGAGTTCTTTTGCATACGACTGAACAGGACGATTTCTGGAATCTTCCCGGAGGGCGGGTGGAATTGCACGAGACAACAGAAGCGGCTATTGTGCGAGAGATAGCGGAGGAACTGGGTGTTCATGTAGAAGCGCAAAGGCTCGCATTTGTTAGTGAAAATTTCTTTGAATATGATGGCCTGAAATATCATGAAGTTGGTTTTTATTATATCATCACATTGCCGGAAGCCCATAAGCTATATAGTGAAATTGAATTCAAAGGTCTAGAAGATAACGGTAAGTTAATTTTCAAATGGTTTTCTTTGGACGAACTAGAGCAGATGGAAGTCTACCCTGTGTTTTTGAAAAAGGAACTGAGTAACCTTCTTGATGCAAAAGGCATCAGACACTTCATTCAGAAATAGAGGGCTTATGAACATTACATTTATTCGTCATGGTCATGGTGAACACTTGATAGATTACCCTAACCGATTAAATTGCCTGCACCCTGGCCTCACTGAATTGGGAAAAAGTCAGGTTATAGCATTGCGTAAATAAGTCGTTTTTGCGCCTGAAGACGTCATTTTGGTTAGTCCGACGAAACGTACGATCGAAACAGCACTCCTTCTAATTCCTAACCAAAATCTTGCATTCTTCAGCCCGCTGGTTGGGCCAAGAATGTTTCCTCAGAATCCGGAGTTTGTTCCTTTCGTCTGCGATCAGATCTATACGAAGGAAGAACTCAGCAATCCGTACACTGACATAAGAATGATTGAATTGGGATTGGACTGTTGGGAAGAAAGTATTAATCAGATGAATGCACAACGATTCGGGATATTAGCTGAACAGCTTCTTGAATGGTGCAGGAAACAGAGTGGCAATACGTTTATCATTTCACATGACGGTACGATATCGAACTACAGGATTTTACTCGGAGAAAAAGGGTTAACCAAAAGTGATTTTCTTGGTGAAGCAGGACAGTACACGATCAGGAACTTTTAATGATTAAAGGAGAGCCCGTCATGACTCATTTTCCTAATGTAGAGACTGAACGATTGTACCTCAGAGAGTTAACCCTAGCAGATCGTCAGGTTGTTTTTGAGCATTTCGCTGAACCAGATGTAACCCGGTTTATGGATATTGAGCCTTGTCGTGACGTAAAAGAAGCAGAAGGAATCTGTTTTGTAAGGAACTATAACTGTACTCAGGGGGACGTTCAATGAAGTTATCGGATTATGAATATTTAACGTTGGCTCTGGAAGAAGCAGAACAATCACTTGTTGAAGGCACGTATCCAATTGGTGCGATAATTGTGGATGTGGATGGGAATGTCGTGAGTAAAGGCCGGAACCGAGTCTTCTCGGATTGCGACCCCACCGCACATGCTGAGGTGGACGCCATTCGTCAGGTAGGAAAACATTTGCTGGATGTAGACAATAAGAAGAGATTCACGAAGAAAGACCTGACGCTCTACACTACCTGTGAGCCTTGTCCCATGTGTTCTGGTACCATTTTAATGTCGGGGATTAAAAAGATTGTATGGGCAGCGGATGATGAAGAGTATGGAGGGCTTCGACGTTTCAAGGAAGGACCTCATTTTATTCATATGTTTGTCACGTTATCCTGTGTTGCAGCACCGTATCTTGATCTGGAAAACAGACAGAGAGCTTTGCTTGCCAAATGGAACATTGGTAGAGGTTTGCTTAATACAGAGTGGGAGATTCCCAAGCAATGATACTAATCCAAAGGGGATGAATTCACATGGAATTCGTGGGACAGAAGGTTAGAATAACAACAGTCACAGAACAGGACCTCGACTTTATATGTCAAATTGAATGTGATGCAGGCATATGGAGTTTTGAGGAAACTGTTGAAGCGGATGAGGAGAAGGTCCGTGAAAAATATCGCAGCCATTTTGCTGTCGCAGACGAGAAACCGTATGCCTATGATTTCGTTATACGCCGCTTGAATGATCCGGAAAATACGCCAATTGGTATCGTTCAAATGTGGAGTTATGTGGATTACCGAAAAAGCTGGGAACTTGGATTCGCAGTACTTTCCGACTATGCAGGGAGAGGATACGGGAGTGAAGCCACCCGACTTTTATTACAATTTGCGTTTCAAGAATTACAAGCTCATAAGGTCGTTGGCATGTGCAATTCACAAAACATTCGCTCAGCCGGACTGATGCAGCATGTGGGTATGACACGGGAGGCCGTCTTCAGTGAAGAACTATGGTGGAACAGTCAGTGGACAGACCAGTATTTTTTCTCGATTTTGGATAAAGAGCTTAAGCTAGTCTGACATATACGGAGGAACTAAGATGACTACGTTGGTACTGCTAAGTGATTTGGCTTTCGAATCTAACGAAAAATTGGATCAGAGAATACGAAGCTCGTTAACAGTAAGGCGGTCTATGCGTGCCAAGATGGTAGTGGGATTGTAATTGACGGTGAAAGTGTAGAGTTATATGGAAATGTGCATCTCGTAGATTACAAAGAAAGTGGGCCTTTTGATGAGTGATATTAAGGTATATCATTATGATGCTTTCTCTACAGTTCCCGGCCAAGGTAACCCGGCAGGAGTGGTTTTTAATGCTGATCATTTCAGTGAGACCGCGATGCAGCAGATCGCTTATCAAGTTGGATTTAACGAGACGGTATTTGTATTGAACTCTGAAATAGCTGACGTCAGATTACGTTATTTTACGCCAGGACATGAGATTAATCTGTGTGGTCATGCCACAATGGCATCACTGTATGGTTTGAAGACACGTGGTATGTTGGGTGACAAAGAGTTGATCACGATTGAAACCAATGTAGGCGTATTACCTATTCAATTTGAGCGAAATGGCGACACCATTTACATGGAGATGAAGCAAGATCAGCCGCGGTTTAACCCGTTCCAGGGTGATATCGAGAAGCTGCTAAGTACAATAAACTTAACTCTGGATGATGTGGACCTCTCTATTCCGATCGTTTATGGAAGCACTGGAACCTGGACGCTATTAATCCCAATCCGTGAACTGAACTCTTTTGTTAAAATGAAACCGGATTCTTCTTTATTCCCTGGTGTTTTGCTTGAGAATCCTAAAGCTTCGCTACATCCCTTTTGTTTTGAAACCCGTGATACCGATGCGATGATGCATGCGAGACATTTCTCTTCACCGTACTCAGGTACTACAGAAGATCCAGTGACTGGAACAGCCTCGGGGGTGATGGGTGCCTATTATTTAACCTATGTGAAACCGGAGATCGATGAGGTACAGTTTGTGGTAGAACAAGGGCATGAGATTGGAAGAGATGGAAAAGTTCAAGTGAGTGTAATTCGGGATGGTGAGGATATGGATGTTAGAATTAAGGGGACGGCTGTTTTTGTGCGTGAACTGAACATTGAATTGGAGAACGGATCTTCTACATAAAGGAGAGACTCTTGTTGAATGAAAAAACTGTTTTAGATAGCGTTACTTGTATGTTGAAAGAAGAATTAACGGATGCCTTGGTGGGAATCTATTTACACGGTTCTATGGCTATGGGATGCTTTCATCCGAATCAGAGTGATATCGATATATTGGTCGTTAGCCGGGAAAAGCGAACTGCCGATACCTATCGAAGGATTGCAAAAAAGCTAATGCATATTGAAGATGAGATGCACATTACGAAAGGCTTTGAACTCAGTATTGTACTGGAATCTACGATTGTTGCCATGTCATACCCTACTCCTTTCGAATTTCATTACTCTGCCTATCATCGGGAGAAATATCGAACGGATGAGCAATATCTATGTGGTGGATATGAAGATCCGGATCTGGTAGCACATATGGCGGTCATCTATAATCGAGGTATTGTGCTGGATGGTAAACCAATTAAAGATCTCTTCCAACCGGAAAATCGTGAACATATGATTGCCTCAATTACATCGGACGCGAGTTCAGCTATGGAAGAAATTGTGGACAACCCAGTCTACTATGTATTGAACCTGTCCCGGGTTCTCTTGTATGTGAAAGATTCAGTCATTCACTCCAAGCGAGAAGCAGGAGCATGGGCGCTCACAGAGCTTCCTTCTAAATACACGGACGTCATCTCACAATGTCTTGCAAAGTACAATGGTGAACTGGAGAATGTGAATTTGAGTGAAGCATTACTTCTGGATTATGCGGAATATATGTTGAATCAGATCCAAGTGAAGGGAGAATAACATTTTGCAAATTATTGATATTCGGCAGAAGCCGGACGTGCTGCAAGAAGCAGTACAGTATTTCTGGAAACAATGGGGCTCAGAATCCAGCTTCCATTTCTATCGGGATTGTATAGAGCGTTCTGTGGATACAGAGAGTGATGTGCCAAGATTTTATGTGATGTTGGACGGAGACCGAATTATCGGTGGGTACGCCTTATTACGAAGCGATCTGAATAGCAGGCAGGATCTCTTTCCCTGGTTTGCATGTCTTCATGTTGATCCAGAATATCGGGGCCAGAACCTGGGTGGACAACTTCAGACTCATGCAATGAATGAGGTGAAAGCGAAAGGGTATGACAAGCTGTACCTGTGTACGGATCTGACCGATTATTATGAAAAAAGTAATTGGACTTATATCGGTAAAGGATACCTGCTTGATGATGAAGAGACGAGAATCTATGAATATAAGATTTGATTGAGATCATCCATGCTGTAGGGCTCTGTCTCGAATTTGGGAGGAATGAACCAATGATAACCGAGATTGATAAACATGACTTCCACAAAGTAAAGCATCTCACGGATTCGTGTCAGAATATTGAAGTTAAGGCTGTGGTATCTGGCTTGAATCCGGGACGGATCTATGTCGATGATGCAGAGAATATAACTGCAGCTTTAATTTGGGTACAGGGACAATCTGGTTTTCAGTTGATTGGAGACTCTCGAAGTGGCCCCTTTCTGAATGAATTGAAAGAGTTCATGCAGGAACATATTGAACCTGAGTTATTGAACTTACATATTCATGCCGTTGAGATTGGTGTGGTGGACGAAGCCTGGGAAGATGTTCTTCAGCATATCTCCGGGAAAAGAGAGATCTCCAGTGATATTCAACATGTATTCAAATTGAATCCAGATCCTATAAGTCATCAAGTACCTATCGATATATATGCTTTTCAGGACGAGGAAGTCAGAATTCTCAGAATAGATCAAGTGCTATTAGGAGAGAAAAGGTATAACAATTCCTCTTTTCTGAAAGATAAAATCTCTCACTTTTGGACGACAATAGATGATTTTTTACAACATGGCTTTGGCTACATTGCAGTGCATAACGATGATATCGCGAGTGTTTGCTTTTCGGCATTTATTGCAGATCAGACACATGCGGTTGATATTGAAACGGTTGAAGTCTACAGAAGAAGAAATTATGGTGCGATGGTGGCAAAAGCATTTGTAGAAGAATGCAGTCGCGTAGACAAACATCCGTATTGGGATTGTTCTCCGGACAATGAAGGCTCAATTCGTCTGGCACAGGGTGTGGGCATGTCACTGGACTTTAACTATAAAGTCTACTGGTATGACCTCTCTATATAGATTGGGTATCGAATATGAAGGAGGATATACTGTTGAACGACTCATTACAGGATCAGATTCACTTTCTCATTGAAATTGATAAACTAAAAACGATTGAACGGAGAACAAGAATCATCCATGGGGATAGACTTGAAAATGATGCGGAGCATTCCTGGCATCTGGCGATGATGGCTTTGGTTCTGCAGAGTCACGCCAACAAGGATGTGGATATCCTCAAAGTCATTAAGATGCTTCTCGTTCATGATCTGGTCGAGATTGATACCGGAGATACATTCGCTTACGATACGGTGGGACAAACGGATAAATATGATCGTGAACTCAAAGCGGCTCATCGGCTGTTTGGTATGTTGCCTAAGGAACAGGCTGAAGAGCTACTCCAATTATGGTTGGAGTTTGAATCAAAGCAGACGCCTGAAGCACAATTTGCTTCATCTCTCGACCGGTTGCAGCCTCTAATCCACAATCATCAGAATGAGGGAGATACGTGGCAGAAATATAACATTACAAGTGATCAGGTATTAAACAGAAACCGTGAGATTGCGAACGGTTCCGAAACATTGTGGGAGTATGCGCAGCAACTTATTCAGAAATCTGTGGACCAGGGAATCTTGACCAAGTCATAAAGGATACGTTTTAACGTACGTACTTTGAAGATGGGGGAGAAGCATGTATGGGATATATCATGGAGCTAAGAAAAATGGTGGGCCCGCGTCCTCTAATTATGGCGGGCTCATGTGTACTCGTGTTCAATGAGGAAGGTCACCTGCTGCTGCAAAAACGTACAGATAGCTTGGATTGGGGGACACTTGGGGGATCAATGGAACCAGGGGAGTCGTTGGAGGAAGCAGCTGCGCGGGAATTGTATGAGGAAGCCGGACTGAGAGCGGAATCGTACAAACTCATTAGCGTCTTTTCTGGTGAGGACATGTACTATCAGTATCCACATGGTGATGAAGTTTACAACGTCATGGCTGTTTATGAAGCTGCAGGCATCAAGGGCAGCCCAACCATTATGGATGATGAAGGGCTGGAACTCCGATATTTTGATCTGAATCAGCCGATCCCTGAGATCAATCCGTTTACGGAATATGTATTGAAGAAGGCAGGATATATCAGAATTAACTAGTAAGAGGAGGGTATATTATGACGCAGGACTTCTATTGTGATGAGGTGCTGAGTGGTAAAACGCAAGTCAAAGTTGTCATGGAAACAAATAACGTTATGGCTTATCATCACACTCAGCCTTACTACACGCATCACATCGTGGTGATTCCCAAGATTCATATCCAATCCTTCATTTCAGAAGAAGAAGAGAATAATGATGAGCTACTCTTAGAAATGATGCAGGTCATTAAAAAAGTAGCTGCTGACTTGTTAGCTCAGACAGGAGCATCCAAGATTGTGACGAACCTGGGCAACTATCAAGACTCGAAGCATCAACATTGGCACATAGTCAGTGGTGAACGAACTTAGGAAACTGTATACCGGATTATAAATCTTCCACCTTCTCGCACGGGTGTGGAAGATTTTTTTATTTTTAACTGATAAGCACGCTAAATCATCCTTACATCTACCAGAAAAGTTAACTGAGGAAAAATATGCTAAAATAGGGAGTGAACATTTAAAAGGTTCAATTAGGAGGAATAATGATGATGTTTGGTTCTATCATTACAATATTAGAAACGCGGAGAGCGATTCTAACGTTCACCATCTCATACTCGAACAGAATTATCATTTTTCTCTCAGTGTTTTATCTTTCCTGTTCTAGTATGATTAACGCATCATCCCAGTAAAGAGAGGGTTAATAACATGGAAGCTTTTTTAGAGCAAATTAACGAGTTAAACGAGCTTCAGAAAGATTTGGTCAGCATACATCCTTTATTTGCAGAACATTATCCAGTGGTTGTAGCCTATGAGGCTTTATTATATATCTATGATTATTCGTCCAAAACACAACAATATGAGTGGGTGAAGACGGTTCCAGATGATTTATATATTCCAGATGAATGCCTGGCTGCGATGCCTGTGCATCATATGGATGGACGAATGTGCGCGATTGTAACGGATGCAGCTTTTAAAGATCTGGAGCAGAAAGTCTATCTATTCCACGAATATGTTCATTGTTATGTATATGAGAAATATGATGGACGGATCGTGAGCCGTCTCCAGATTAAGCATAAAATGGACCAACTGAAGCGCGTAACATGGGAACTGGATTATGAGTTTCCGTACGAAGATGAAATCGTTGTGGAGCGGATTAACTCATTGTTGTCTGCGTTGAAGAGTAAGGACCTAACGGAAGTGCAAACAGCTAGAAAGGCACTGTTCGGTTCATTAAATGAAGAACAAGCCGAGTACTGGAGCTGGCTGGAATGGAACGAAGGTTACGCAAGGTATGTTGAGAATCTGATTCGGGGAAAATTTGGACAGGAAAGCAATCATTTTGGAGATACAGTTCCGTTTAATCGTCTAGTATTCTATGAGTGTGGGTCGGAATATATTAGTCTGCTCGCACAGGAACAGCCGGAGTACCATACGGATCTGGAGCAATTGTTTGACCGGATGCAATTGGAGAGAATCAAGGGTTAATCACTTTTTCCTCAGTATAGTAGAATATTCCCGATAAAAGGAGATCATCTCTATGCCGCTACCTATGGTTCATCTCAATATTGCTAATCGAATTGCAGACTCTCTGCAAGTGCAAACTGATCGAGGTTCATTCTATCTGGGGAATATCGCCCCGGATTCTATACATATGCGTGAAGGTACAACCAGAGACGATAAGGAGTACACCCATTTCAATCCAAAGGATGAAGGGGATCACGTTGGTCGACTGCAGGAACTCTACTCATCCTATATGCAACATCTCATCGATGAAGGATGGAAGTGGTTTGTGCGTGGGTACTTTATGCATGTGCTGACAGACTATTACTGGTTCCGAAGTGTGCATCCTGAATTCGTCGAACGGGTCAACAAGGTAGACCAACATAGAGGCATTAGCAGATCGAAGGATGAACTGGCGCGATTATATTACCAGGAGACGGACCAGATCGATTTCAATCTTTATCAAGGTTCAAGTTGGAGTGAAGAGGTATGGCATGTGCTCAACAGTTCACCAGGTTATGACATGACGGATCGTTTAACTGCTGACGAGATTATTCGCTGGCGGGACCACACGTTTTCTTTTCTGAATGGGGAAGAACCGGGAATTACTCCTGAGTTCATCACGGGTGCTAGGGTTCAAGTATTTGTGGAAGAGACCGTACAGAGACTGACCGCTCTGTTGTCTTCGTGGGACCCAGAGTTACGTAACTTGACATGACTACTGATAAATAGTTCAGTTTGGTCACTAGATGCTGTAATCATTACGTCTCTATCCAGTACGTCTCTATTCATTACGAAGTCAGGGAGGCAGGTGGTATGGTGAAATATGTAGGTTTCTTGATGGTACTCGTCATTGCTACGTTCATTACAGGGTGCAGTCAACCGAATGAAGTGGATTCGGAAGAAGGTCTTCCTGTGCTGATCACCTTAACCTGTAATCCAGACTTCACTTTTGAACCATGTCAAGATGTTAAGTTTGATCGATCTGACGAGATACGGCACATGATGGAGGCCATACATAAGGCAGAGCGTTTGCCGGGCAATCTGAATTATGGCACACAGTACAAGATGAGTATAACGAATGCGGATGGCTCGGTAACGCGGTACGATTTTTCATTAGGAATGGACTCCGAGATGCAAGGTCTGTTAGTAAACCAGGAAGACACCTCAACGGGATATAGCATATCTCTTGAGGATTCGAACCAATTAAGAAGATTGATCCAGCGACGTACAGATTAAGAAGGTATATGGAATGGAGAAGAACCTGTGGATGACAAAATTATCATTAAACCTTTGACGCGATCGGATGCAGAGGGAGCGTATCAGGTGTTCGAGACAACCATCCCCGCGGCATTCAAACAGGAGGGTATAGGCTCCCTTAAGGATGATATCCAGGATGAAATAGTGCATAAGAAAGCATTGATTCACACTGCATTGCAGTCAGATCACAACAAGGAAGCAAGGGTATTTTTCCTCGTGGCCAAAATGGGTAAGTCCATTGTAGGCACAATCTCGTATGGACCTTGTGGTGAAGAGATACGAGAATGTACAGATCACCGGCTGAACGATATCGGAGAACTGGGTAGCTTGTACGTTTTGCCCGAGGTTCAAGGTCAGGGGATTGGTTCGGCGCTTATTCTCGCACTGGTTACTGAACTGCAGCGGCTGGGCATCCAGCAATTCTGCCTGGATAGCGGTTACCAGATCGCACAGAAGAAGTGGCAACGCAAATTCGGTGAACCCTATGTCGTGGCGAAGAACTACTGGGGCGAAGGAACAGACCATATGGTTTGGTTATGTGAAGTACAGAATTTTACAGTAAAATAAACAATAGAGATGACGACCTGTATCACACAGGGGTCATCTCTTTTACTAACTAACGGAATCTTTCTGCATCGATCGTGGACGATTGTTCGTAGAGTGTATTATGTGTGTTAATATGTACCCGAGGAAAAAAGGAGTGAACATATGTCAATCCAGTGGAATACACCCGAGCAACGGCTCTCCCCTCATGCGGTAAACTTGTGGAGAATTAGCGCCATCATATGGAATGTGATAGGCTTTCTGATACTTGCCGTACTGTTAATCCTCGACTCCATCTATGGATGGAAGACGTGGATTGGATGGATTTTGTGGGGCGTTACGGCCATATCTGTGCCTTATGCGGTGTGGGATATCTTCATCCAGCCTTCATGGTTATACAAGCATTGGTACTATGATGTGAATGAGGAGTTCCTGCAACTGAAGCATGGGGCGCTAACCAAGGTACATCAGATCATCCCCATGGCGAAAGTGCAATCGGTTACAACGAATCAGGGACCTTTGATGCGAAAATATGGACTCTATTCCGTATCGGTGGGCACGATGGGTTCATCGCATGACATCCTGGCATTGCCAGAGGAAGTAGCGCTTGCACTCCGTCATCAGATTGCGTCCTACGCGCGGATTAATGAGGTGGATGAATGATCGATATGAAGCGACATCATCCATTAACCATGCTGTGGAGTTTGTGGAAACTGGTGAAAAATTCGTTTGCGATCATCCTGTTTTTGTTTATTTTCCGTCAGGGCTCAGAGTCCCAATGGGTTTTCTATGGAAGAATCGCCTTTTACATCGGGATATCCATCAGTATTATTTCGATTATCTTGAAGTGGTTTACCTCTCGTTACACAGCAGATGATACGGCCTTTCATATCTACAGTGGTGTGTTCAACCGTACGCGAAGAACGATCCCATACACGAAGGTCCAGAATGTGAATCGTCATACGACGCTGTTTCATCGTTTGTTCCGGGTGACGTCAATTCGATTCGAGACCGGAATTAAGGGAGAAGATGCTACCTTTCAGTTACCCGTTGTTTCACTTTCCGAAGCGGAACAGCTGGAGAAAATTGTAGCAGGTCACATGGCTGAAGAAGCAGAGGAACATGTTACGATAGATGTAGATGAGTCCATCGAAGAGGGAGAGGAGCAATCTGAACCTGTTGTAACGGATGAAGTCATGTCACTACCTGCAAAAGAAAAACAGGAACGGGTTGTTCATTATCATTCCACTCGCAGAGACATATTGAAAGCATCCTTTACGTCGCTTAGTTTTCTCGTACTGATTCCGGTCCTGGCTACGCTCTATTCGTGGGTGAAGGACTTCTTCCCAGATGAGGAAGTAACGGAAAGTTTGTTATTAACCTGGCTCGATTCCTGGTGGATTGCCGGTTTAATGATTGTAGTTTTATTGATCATATCTATTGCTCTGGGCATTGTCAGAACGTTTGTGAAATATGGAAACTTCCAGATTACCTCGGATGCCAAGCGGATCTATATTACGAAAGGCATGATGGAGCAAACGTCATTTTCAATCCTGAAAGAGCGAGTCCAAGCCGTGAAAATTACACAGTCTCCGATGAAAAGGCTGCTTGGATTAGCCGAAGTAGAATTGACTACTGCAGGTAGTTTGGGAGAATCCGATCATGAGGTGAACTCGCTCTATCCATTCTTGCCTGTGAAGCAAGCCTATACCATGATAGAGGAGATTCTACCATCCTATCGGGTCACACAGGAGATGGAAAAACTTCCGAGAATATCATTATGGTTGCGCCTGCTCAAACCAAGTTGGGGATGGATCATTATCACGGGTTTACTGTGGTATTTCAAACCATTCGTGTTAGGACAGAAGCATGCCTGGTGGATGATTTCGGCGATTCTGTTAGTATGGATTGCAACATGCAGAGTGGTGGACTTTTTCCATACCAGATACACTCTGAATCAGAATTTCATTCAACTTCGGAGCGGCGCGCTCACGTCAACCCTCTTCATCTCCAAACGTGAGAAAGTCATCGAAGTGCAGATCACCCGTAATGTGTTACAGCGTTGGTTCGGTGTTGCGTCCATTCATACGGTAAACCGCGCCAAACCTGTTCTGCATCATCGCGCACATGACATCCCCTTGGATACGGCGGAATCATTTCAATCATGGTACATGGGACGTACCAAAGATGTTCAGACCCGTTAAACGTAAGAGCAAGTGCAGGAAGACCGCATCAGGTTATTCTGTACTTGCTCTTTTTACTTGAAGAAAGAGGAGGAAGAATATATTGATTAAAGCTGTGTTCTTTGATGTGGACGGTACATTGCTGAGCGAAGTGGATCGGAGTTTATCACCTCATACAGCAGAGTCGATCAAGGACTTGATTCGTAATGGCATTCAAGTCGTACTCGTCACAGGTAGACCCCTTAATTTATGTGAAGAATTCCGGAGTCTCGGAATCGATATAATCATTTCGGCCAACGGAGCATTGATCAAAGCAGGTGATGAAGTGATACATAAGTCAGTTCTTTCTGCACAGATGGTTAGAGAATTTAGCGAGTTTGCCGAATTGCAAGGGCGTAGTATTTCATATTTTACCGAGTCCTTCGAGATGAACGGGTTGTGTACAGCAGATGGTCGTGTTGCTGATGCATTGAGAGATACGCTTGGACTGGCGGATTCCCCACAGAAAGTCAGCACGTTGGAACAGGACGTATACTGCATCTGCTTATATGCGGATGAGGCAGAGACGGAGAAATTTCAATCCAGATTTCCTTCCATACGATTCGTGAGATTCCATCCGTATGTAGTGAATGTGCTGGAAGCGAGCGAAGTCAGCAAATCTACAGCTGCAGGGAAAGTTCTCGACTATCTGAAGATAACCAGAGATGAGACGATGGCCTTTGGCGATGGGGAGAATGATGTGGATCTGCTACTGTATGCGCGAATCGGAATTGCGATGGGAAATGGCGGAGAACGAATTAAACAAAGCGCCGATTATGTTACCCTGCGGGCAAGTGAAGACGGAGTCACCCATGCGTTGAAGCAATTTAAGATTTTATGAGAATGTACGGATAAAAAAAGATGAAGGATATCCCAATTGTGGATTTTCATGTAGAATGATATAGCACGTATTAAGCCCTAAAGCATAGGGTGTTTATCGAAGGGTAACTTATGAAAAAGGTTGTTATTGTAATCCTGTCTCTTGTCGTGCTTGTGGGTGTATCCTCTTCCGCTTATGCTCATCCAGGCAGACTGGATAAGAACGGTGGACATAACTGTTCAGCCAAATCCAAGCAAAAGGGTCTATGCACGGGTTATCATTATCACAAAAAGAAAAAATAAGCACGGCTTCTCATTATTGGACTGGGGGAAAGAAGCGATGGATCATATTAAAGCGGTTATTTTTGATTTGGACAATACAATCCTGAACAGAACGATGACCTTTGACGTATTCACGCAGAGCTTGATTAAGACTTATTTTGGTCATCTAGAATCAACCGAAGATATCAGCAAGCGGATTATTGAACTCGACCAAGATGGTTATAAGGACAAACCCCTTCTTTTTAACGAGTTACTACATGAACTACCTTGGGCAGAGCATCCGCCACATGCAGAACTGATGGAGTTCTATGGCAGAGAGTATGTGCGAAGTTCAGTTCTGATGGAACAGGCGCGAGAAGTTGTTCAGCATCTCAGAGGGAAATATCGTACCGGGTTAATTACCAATGGGCAGACCGATATTCAGTATGGGAAAATCGATCAACTCGGTATCCGGGAGGATTACGACCATATTATTGTTTCAGAAGAGGCTGGAGTCAAAAAGCCCGATCCTCGGATCTTTCAGCTTGCACTCGATCATTTCGGTCTTACTCCCGAGCAGTGCATCTACATTGGCGATCATCCGGTGAACGATATTCAAGGAGCGGCAAGCGTTGGCATGAGTACGATCTGGATGAAGGTTAACCAGCCATGGCAGGACACCATTACGACTGGTCCTTTACATACGATTGAGCATCTAAGTGAGCTAAAGGAATTACTTTAGAAACGGTTATATAAATTGAATATAACATTTACACCAAACGGAGAGGACAGAAAGAACCTGAAGAAGCATAAACCTCGCCTTTATCCCCGGATTTACCCTTTAGGAAAGGAATCAAAAAAATCTGGGGATAACAGTGATCGGAAGGTTGTTCTGTCATCGGAGTGTCTAGTGTAAATATTCTTTAGTTCAGTTTATATAGACAAGTAGATTCCTATAATTACAGTTTGGAAAGCGAGGTACATATGGAGATTAGACAGATGGCTACAGCATTTTTGAGCAATGGCTCAGACATGCTGATGATGAAGAAGGCGGGTAGCAGATTGTTTGATTTTGAATTCTGGGGTGGCATTGGCGGACATTTGGAACAAGGGGAACTGAACACGCCCATGACCGCCAGCTATCGGGAGATTGAAGAAGAGACCGGATTCAAGCAAGCGGATGTCGAACACTTTCGGCTTCGATATATTCTGTTAGAGGTTAACGGTGGTGAGATTTGGCAGCAGTTTGTATATTTCGGAGAGACGAGTCATCGACGGTTTGTACCCTCGGATGAAGGGGAGTTGTTCTGGATACCGCTGGATGAGGTGCTGGATTTGCATGCGTCTATTCTGGTCAAAGCGACGCTCAGGCACTATTTACAGCATCCGGGAAACGAACAAATCTGGATTGGCAACGTCCAGAACGGAGCAGACCTAAAGGGTACTCCACAGGTAATATGGAACAGAATGCAAGAAACGATATCATTTGAGCCAAAGGGGTTTGTTGATAATGTGGGAATATAGAACTGGAATAAAAAAATTCAGATGGATAAATTACCTTATGCTCATTGTACTGATTGCTATAATTCTTCCGATTAATCATGTAGAGGCAGCAAGCACGATTACAGTGAAAACGAAGATCCAGTATTACAAAGGACAGCAATACATACATCTTACAGGTGGAAAGAAATCTGTGACGGATATGCTGAACAAGACATTTAAACTCCACGCAGTCAAGGCAGCTAGCCTGGACAAAGAAGACAAGAAATTAAACAAGAATTATTCCTTCACTACCATGGCCAGTGTAAAATACAATGCAAAAGAAAAGATATCTGTGGTGTATGAAGATCATATGTACGCTGGGGGAGCACATGGAATGGATGCGACAAGGTCATATAACTATGACTTAAGAACGGGGAAAGAACTGAAGCTAAGCGAGTATGTCAAAGACGATACTCAGATGAAGAAGGTAGAGAAATCAATCTCAAACAGTCTATTAGCCATGTATAATGCAGGAGTTTCTATTTTTGAAGAAAATATTTATGATTCTCAGCTTGATCAAACATCTGAATTCTTTTTATATGATAAAGGGATTGTCATCCGATTCCACCCTTATGAGGTTGCACCCTACGCTAAAGGATTTGTAGATATCAAAGTCCCGTTCAGTAAATTCAACACATATACGATGCAATAAAAGGCATGAATCAGTTTAAGGAGTCATGTCTTTTTTCTATATGACGGATTGTAATATGAAGTGCGACACCCTACTGAAATAAAAAAATGGCTCACAGCCTGATTCGTGTAGAATGAAAGTTACCACACCAGCATTCACACAAGGAGAATCAGTCCATGAGTTATTCACATCTTAGCATAATCGAACGCAGCAAGCTAGAAATCCTCCACAGACAAGGCAAAAGCTCAAGAGCTATTGCAAAAGAACTGGGGAGACATTCGTCCACGATTTGCCGCGAACTAGATCGTGCTAATTCATCGTATCCCTATCAGGCAGAACACGCTCAGAACGCTTATGAGAAGCGTCGTCAATCCTCTGTTTCTTCAGGTAAATGGTCAAGCACCTTAGCTGCTTCACTGGAGGAAAAACTGAAGGCAACGTGGTCTCCGAAACAGATCAATCAACGCTTCCGTACCGAAGGCTTGCCAGCAGTATCCTTCAAAACGATCTATCGCTGGATCTACGCAGGTCGACTGGTTCAAGGCACGTTACAGGTTCTTCGGCACAAAGGAAAGCGTCAGAAACCCGCAGAAACTCGCGGTAAATTTGCCATTGGCAGATCCATTTCGGATCGTCCCCAAGAGGTTCGTTCTCGTGAAACGTTTGGGCACTGGGAACTGGATACCGTCGTATCTAGTCGTGGGAAAAGTAAAGGATGCATAGCCACGCTCATTGAACGCAAAACCCGTCTATATACCGCCATTCTCATGCCTGATCGCACTGCTCTGTCTATGGAAATTGCGCTTGGTGTAGCCATCTCACAGTATCCCACAGGCACTTTCCTCACAGCCACGGCTGACCGGGGAAAGGAGTTTGCATGCTATGCCAATCTGGAAACAAGCCATGACCTGCACGTTTATTTTGCTGATCCATATTCGTCTTGGCAACGCGGTTCCAATGAGAATGCGAATGGATTGCTTCGAGAGTTTTTCCCGAAAGGCACCGATCTCGCTCAAGTCGAGGATGAAGATCTTGCCAGTTCACTAGATCTAATAAACCACAGACCACGAAAATGCTTGGGTTGGAGAACCGCTCACGAATCTTTCACAGAGGAACTGTCGCACTTGGTTTGATAATCTGTCGTAAGTATAGTTTAAATTAAATTGTTTATTACATATTTCCAAGCTTTTACTATCGTTATAATAACATATAAGAGAAGTAGTTAATTTACTTCATAAAAATTGCAGGGGGATAACAAATGAATGAATTTTTTAGATTTGATACTGATGAAGAACGGCGGGCGTTATTAATCAGAGCAAGGAAAGTCGCTTTATCTGCAATTCGAAAGTATGACGTAGAATGGGATAACATCCAGTTTATTCAACTATCCGGCGATACGATCACGTATAAAATTGAAACCAGTACAGATAACAATTATTTACTTCGCATTCATTCGGACCGATTAAGCAGAGAGGAAATTCGTTCGGAACTCCTACTGTTACAAGCACTGAACAAATCGAAAGATCTAAAAGTACCAGAAGGGATGGCAAATTGTGATAGTATTTATGTATTGGACATCGAAACAGAGACAGGATATAGGCGCCCTTATATAACAATGATGCGATGGATAGAGGGTGAAAAAGTTGTAGGTGAATTTACAGATAGTCAAGCATATAATATAGGTGTATTGATGAGCAGGCTCCATGAAGCAGCAAAGGATTTCAATCCACCTTCTGATTTTGTAAGACCTACTTGGGGAGTAGAAAGTTTTAAACGTGAAATGGCTAAGTTGGAACGTTACTATGAGCGTTTTTTATCCGAAGAGGGATGGAAGCTGTATCAAGATGCAGCTGAGAAGGTTGTATCCCAACTTACCACGATGCATCCAAGTGAACATAACTATGGGCTCATTCATGCTGATTTACATACCGGTAATATGGTTTTTGAGGATAATCAACCCTATCCGATTGATTTTGGAAGATGTGGGTACGGATATTATCTCTACGATATGGCAGGCACCATATTGGAGCTTTGGCCAAAGCATCGATGGATGCTTATCCAAGGTTATGAGAGTATTAGGAAGTTGGAAACCGACTATATTCGGGATCTGGAATGTTTTTTTGTCATGTTCATGATCGAGAACTGCTGCCATCACGCCTCTGATCCAAGAGAAACAACCAGTTTAATCGATGAACAAAAGTATGCCCAAGCATACATAAGAGAATATTTAAATGGTAATCCATTTTTATTCGAAGTGATCGAGCCTGTAAATGTGGATTAATACTAACCGATACCGGGCTAAAATAATGATATCTTATGGTGATGATTTACAATAGGTCGCTTTTTAGAGTGTTTGTTCATAACATGCTATGCCAATCTGGAAACAAGCCATGACCTGCACGTTTATTTTGCTGATCCATATTCGTCTTGGCAACGCGGTTCCAATGAGAATGCGAATGGATTGCTTCGAGAGTTTTTCCCGAAAGGCACCGATCTCGCTCAAGTCGAGGATGAAGATCTTGCCAGTTCACTAGATCTAATAAACCACAGACCACGAAAATGCTTGGGTTGGAGAACCGCTCACGAATCTTTCACAGAGGAACTGTCGCACTTGGTTTGACAATCTGTCATATACAATCATTCGAAATATTTTAAATAATTCCAATAAATGAGGCTCTATGTGTCTACATACCGTGTAACAGCTCAACCCATTCCAAGATGTAGGTTTTGTTATGAAGTGTATTGGAAACATGTTTCAGGCCGACTGTAGTAGCGTGCAAATGCTGCTACGGTCGGCCTGAACGGGGCGAACCAGTTTAACTTAACAGAGGGCAGAGGCGGTTATTATGGGTTGTTGGAAGAAGCTGATTTCGTCCGACTACGCTGTAATAATTCGATCTTTCGTTCGTCTGTTCCGATGTTCGATAGCCTCCTCATAATCCCCGATTAGTGTATCAAAAATATGCTCCCACGACCGCTGCTCAGCCAGCTTTCTGCCTTCCAGTCCCATTATCCTCAATTGGTTCACGTGATTTCCCCAGAGACATATCTCCCGAATCAGTGCATCAGCCTGACCTGGCTCGAATAATACACCGTTACGGTGGTGGGATATCAGATCCTTTACACCTCCGGCATTGGCCGCCACCACAGGGAGTCCGGAAGCCATCGCTTCCAGTACCACATTGCCAAATGTCTCCGTAGAGGAAGGAAACACAAACAGATCTGCCGAAGCATACATAACAGCAAGTTCTTCGCCATGCATATATCCTGTAAAGGTGACATTGGATGGGGATTGCAGACGCATTTTGGGGAGAGATGGGCCGTCGCCAACGATAATCCAGTGTACACGGGACTGCATTTCCTGGGGCAGCTGCTGCATGGTAGTCGTGAGCGTAGCGATATCTTTTTCCGGGGCAATGCGTCCAACGTAGAGTAGAATAAGGGGAGCGGTGATGTGGTATCGTTCACGGATATCCGAGCTGCGTTTATCAGGGAAGTACAGGTTGCAATCAATCCCGCGAGACCAAAGTTTCAGACGTTGAATGCCCTGGGCTTGCAGGGTGTTTAATGTTTCCTGCGATGGAGTCAGTGTTGCATCACAGGCGCGGTGGAACCATTGGATATATTTCCAGTAGAGCGGAATCATACTTTTTAACCGGTAGTATTCGAGATAACGATCAAAGTGGGTATGGTAGGAGACAACATGCGGAAGATGGTGTTTGAGTGCATACCTCAGGCCAAGCAGCCCCATATTAATAGGCGTAGCGATATGCAGCAGATCGGGCTGAAAGGCTTGTAGCTGTTTGTGTGTGTTTGCTCTGTTGGGTAGAGCAATGCGGCATTCGGGATACAGAAAAAAAGGGATGTTGGCAACCGATCGAACTTGAGTCTCATGGCTTCCTTCAATGACGGAGTTCGGAGTAAACAGCAGATGTTCAATTCTTCTGCGGTTCAGATGGTTACTCAAGCGGTGGAGCGTGCCAGCAACACCATTGGTTTCCGGAAGATAGGTGTCTGTGAACAAGGCCAGGCGCATCATTACCCCTCCCAAGACTCGTGATGCCAAGATCATAACAGCGGAACATTTTCCAGAGGTCAAGTGCACGTTAACTTGACGATATTCCCTGTAAAATGACTTCTGCACGAACATGTAACTTCCATAAGTTCAACTTATATAGCGTATTCTGCTATGATGTAATAACGTGTCGGCGTAGTTGAACTTGAAATTTACACGAAACGGAGAGGGCAGAAAAAAACTGAAGAAGCGGAGCGTTCGCCTTTATCACCGGATTTTACCCTTTAATAAAGGGATTGAAAAAATCTGGGGATAACAGCGATCGGAAGTTTATTCTGACCGCGCAGTGGTCCAGTGTAAAAAACACGTTCAAACTATTTAGACAGAGAGATACAGGAGGCAGAGAAAGATGAATAAGTTACAAGAAGAGTTGCAGGAGTTGTTATCACTCGATCAGCTTGAAGAGATGTCGGGTGAAGAAGTGGTGGGGAGTGTTGCCATGGACCTGTATCGGGCTGAATTTTCGACGATTCGAGAAAGTGGGCCGGAACTTCCGCAAGTATTGCAAGATATCATTCTAATCATTGATCTGGATACCGAGCTGTCCATGAACGGGATGACCGGTTTCCTTGAGAATATCAGCGGACAGTATCTCGGTGAGACAATAGCAGCGATGGAGCGGATCGGCAATGATGCAGATGTCGTGATCCTGAAGAAAATAGAGCAGATGTTGTCCGAAAGCGGCGTAACGCACGGGCAATTACGAGATAATGTGAATGGCCTGTCTGAAGACGATATCACGACAAGCCTGCAAACACACGGGGAACAGATTCATGAGGTATTGCAGCAGATTGAACTGGAAGCCGCGAATTTGAGCATGCAATCGGATAACGAAGAAAGCTTCGACTTTCTGTATCAATATGTGGATGAAAATAAAGATCGTTTAAAACAGGAAATGCAGCACATCTTGTCTAATTGAATCGGGAAAAGGAGATAAATGACAAGTATGAACAAACGATTAGCGATGGAATCCGTTCTGGTTACCCTGTTATTCATCATTGGTTTTGCAGCTTGGAATGTCGTTCAAGGCATGATCATGACCATGAATTACGTACCTGATCTGACAAACACCGCTTCTTCGGGTACCCCACTGCAATCCAAGGTTGCTTTTGGAACTATTGTTCGGTGGGATTCTTCCATGATAATCGTTGGCATAGGCGCAGTTATCCTGTTTGGAACTGCTTATTATGTTATCCGCTCACAATTCCAGCAGCGGAAGCAGCGCCCCTAGTCGATAGTAATCTCGTAACACATATTTCTTTATACACTAAAAAGAGCCCTTATTGTCAGTTCACTGATAATAGGGCTGCTTTTCGTTATCCTCATATATTAAGAATGCCGGCCGCAGCCTTCTGACCAGATATCACAGCACCTTCCATTGTGGTGAACATGGGCTGTTTAGTATAATCCCCAGCGAGGTATAACCCTTGAATTGGAGTCACTTGTTCGGGTCGCTTGGGCTCATTGCCTGGTGAGATCCGATAAAAATTCTCATTCCCCCGAACAATCCGGTAATCCGTTACGGAAGACACACCTTCGGCCAGTCCGATATCGACCAACCCTTGTTTGGTACGCTCCCATACTTCCTCATCAGGCAGATCAATGAGTTCGTCGGGATTAACCAGAATGATTGAAGCTCTGCCAGGCCGCCCGCGAAACGTTGTTCGGGATTGCTCCCCAAATGAACCGATGTCGGTGCCTGGCCCAAAGGTTGTACGGTCCTCGGGCAGGAGCGGCAGCTCTAATTCGAACTGTGCTGTAACGTGTGGCATGGCATCCAGACTCAAAAAGGGCTGAAACCATTCATGTTCACTGAAGTGCTCTTCAAGTAATTGTTGGGAACGTCGGATATTGGTAGCTACAACAACACGTGTAGCGGAGAGCTGTTCACCATTTTCCAGTTCAACACCCTTCAGACCCTCCGAATCATAGAGTAGTCGGATTACTGGGGCGTTGATTCGTACTTGTCCTCCTTTTTGCGTGATGGTAGCAGCCAGAGGCGCACACATGACATCCGTCATGCCGCCAGTAAAGGCACCAATTCGCATTTTATGAATCCGAGGAATACCCGGCAGGAACAGGCCAAAGAAGGCATACGCAGAATATTTATCAAGTGGCATGAAAAAAATGCCTGAAGATAACGGTTCAACGATTCGTTGCAGAGCCTGTTCGCTTACCCCATGCTGATTCGCAAAATCAAGCACCGATATTGAATCGAGTTCCTCAGGGCTGGATACACACTCCTTGAAGCCAGCAGCTAAAAAAGGAATAAGTGAAGCCTTGTCGGCTGGCGTGATGAAATTATTGTTTCCCAGCACACCTGATAGTGTTTTGAGGGGAGCATGAATAACGTCAAGTCCAAATTCACCATGCTCATCGACATTTGGGTGACGGACTTCCATCGTGGTTTCCCATACCAACATATCATCAAGGTCAATGCCAGCACGTTCAAGCAGATCTGGCAGTGCTTTGTAATATCCAATGAATTTGTGGAACCCGGACTCCACCTCCATTCCCCGCTCATTCCAGTTCCCTGTGCGTCCGCCTACATAGGGGGCAGCTTCGAGGACCAGTACAGACTTTCCATGTTCTACAAGTTCAAAGGCACAACTCAAACCTGCGAGCCCTGCACCGATGACAATGATTCGATCTTCGTTCATCTGAGAATTGTTGGGTTGTGTAGACAATCATATTCCCTCCTTTTATATCTAATATACCCATTAACTCCTGTACAAAAGTTTCTATACATAATTGAGATCGAGTTATCGTAGTACAAAAAAACAGCACTTCGACACGGATGTGCCAAAGTGCTGTTGGTACAGATGACAATCAGATATGTTTGGAAATGATTTCTTCCAGTCCTTGAGCGACAGAATGCGCCCCTCGCGCCAGATGTCGTTCATACAGATGCAGGCGGACAAAACTTTCATCCGTGCCCATGGCTTCGGAGAACATTCCACTGAGCCCACGAGCGCGGCGATCGATCTGTAATAACAGCTCCAGCGAATCGCCCATCGGATAGAACATGACTTCCAGCTCATCCAGATGCCCACGGAATTTGTTTGTTGGTACAAATTCAAACTCTTGCACAAATGGCAGATTACCGCCCAGCTTTGGTGCATAGTCATTGGTCACTTCACGGAGCTTGAAACCAAGGATATCAATTGCATCGAGCACGGTGTTCATGTCTTTGCTAGGAACAACATGCAGTCTGTCACGGTCTGAGGGGTCTACAGCACTTGAAATATCGAGCCCTGTTTCTACCCAAACTTCTGCACGATGTAGTGTAATCGGCAGATTTTCTGGCAGATCAAATGAAAAGTCTTTCTCCAATTTGGCTCCAGGCTGTAATGTAAAACCTTCGGTGAGCAAATATTTGGCTATAACGGCTGTTTCTTTTACTTTACGATCATCGTGCTCCCGTATGTAATGGGTTTTGATTGAAAGATAGATTCGATCTACGTTCTGTTCCACATCTCCACCTTCAATGTACACAACCCCCGAGATGATTCCTCCAGGCGTGACCTCTGGTGTATGCAATTCTGTATTCACTTTGGCTGCTCCAACACCTACACTGGCTAACATTTTCTTGAAAAATGACATGCGCTCAACCTCCAGATCAGATGGTTTATTATATGGGATACATACGGCTTCGACCTTAATACGGAAGCTGGAAGAGAAGCGTTTCATATTTTAGCAAAGATATATCACATATCCAAACAGGAGAATCGACGTACCTATGTCGAATGTTTAAATAAAGGGATTTTTTGTCAGGAGGTGAAGCGGATTGAACATAGAATTTTCAGAACAGAAATATGGTGAAACGGGTGTCAAAACCAGCTTCGAACAGATGGCGAACGGGGAACAAAAATATAAAATGATAGCAGAAGATGGCAGTTATTATTGTAGAACTGTTGCCTCTCCCCACGGAGCATGGCAAAACAGTCATGTACATATCAACTTAACGGAGTTTTATGTGGTGCAAACCGGATGGATTGCGTATGCCAGTTATGGAGACGATCAGATGTTTTCGATTCGAGTGATGCGTGCAGGAGAGCACATCATTGTCCAACCTGGAATCCACCATAATATATACATGTCTGCACATAGCGCGATACATACCATCAAGCATGGATTGAATACCTCCAGTGATTGGACGGCATCCCCTGAGTTGGATAGGTTAACTCAATCTTTAACAGAGAAGGAGCTACTCCAGAAGTATGATTAACCAGACGGGAGGATCAGACAGATGCGTAAAAGTACAATATTTTGGATTACGGGAATAACGATAATCCTCTTGGTGACTCTGCTCATATACAGCTATGTTATTCCAAGTGTAAGTGCACAGGATGTTGTGATGGCAGGTACAATCAGGCAGATTGATACGGACGCAGTTGAGGTAGAGTTAGAGATAACGCGAAAAAGAGAAGACAGGGATCGACATATGGTGTATCCTGTTGTCCCTGGATGGGAAGGGGTCACATTCACTGAAGAACAAGATGATGCGTGGTACATGCCTTCGTCTGTCGGCAGCTCCTATCTTGATCAAGTCATTCTGGAAAAGTATCTGAAGGCGCAGGGGAAAACCATGAAATCAGCTGATAATCTGATAGGATTTGCGATACCTGATGAGATAGGGAGCTACAAGTTGCGGTTAACGCTCAGATCTTCGGATGGAACGACTCAACCGCTTGAGAATCCCTTGGTGTATTATGTTCACAACGAGCATTTGTTAGGGAAGGATCTGAGTTGGGTTACGGGTGAGAATCTGGAGATCAATAAGGAGTAAACCGAATGATGAATGTATATGAATCGAATGAAATCACCGTACGTTTCTTGGAAACAGAAGATGAACACCATTTGGTGAAATGGCTGTCAGATCCGAAAGTTCTTCAATACTATGAAGGGCGTGATCGGCCGCATGACCTGGAACAGGTGAGAGAGCATTACTACAATCAGAAAGATGATGCTACTCGTTGTATCGTTGAATATGGAGGACATCCGATTGGATACATTCAGTTCTATGAGCTTGAGGAAGAAGAACGAACGGAGTATGGTTATGGAGACACGGATGAGATCATCTATGGAACGGATCAGTTTATTGGTGAGGCAGACTACTGGAATAAAGGCATTGGTACACAATTGATGCAATCCATGCTGGCTTATCTGATTAATGAACAACAAGCCCGTAAAGTGGTTATGGACCCTCAGGCTTGGAACTTAAGAGCGATATCCTGTTATGAGAAATGTGGTTTCCAAAAGATTAAGCTGTTGGAGAAACATGAGCAGCACGAAGGACAGATGCGAGACTGTTGGCTTATGGAATATGCCCTGTAGATCCTGTTTGAAGTTATTTTGAATCATACAAACAAGGAGGAATAATGGATGGATGAAAGATTTCCGATAGGACCATTTGTACACACGGGCGAAGTTACGCCCGCGCAGAGAGAGCAGTGGATTCAGGACATTGCTGAGTTGCCTGAACGCGCACGAGAAGCGGTAAAGGGATTGAGTGAAGAGCAATTAAGTCTACCGTATCGAGAAGGCGGATGGATGCTCAAACAGGTTATTCACCACATGGCAGACAGCCATATGAACAGTATGATTCGTTTCAAGTTGGCGCTGACAGAGGATACACCAACGATTCGGCCTTATTATGAAGAGCGCTGGGCTGAACTGAGTGATTCAAGAGACCTGGATGTCGAATTCTCGCTTCAGATTCTGGATGCCCTCCATCGTCGTTGGGTGTTCCTGTTAAACGCGCTGACAGATGCAGATTATGCCAAACAATTTTATCATCCCTCATCGGAAGAAACGACAAGACTGGATTACAATCTGGGCATGTATGCTTGGCATGGCAAACACCATGTTGCTCACATCACATCGCTTCGGGATAGATTGGGAATATAGCTATTAGAAATATCTTTTAAGGAGGATTCATCAATGAGTGTACATATCAGACTATTAAATGAGAACGATCCTGTAATCATATCAAAGGCGTTTCAGGAGCAGGGTTGGGGGAGATCCCCTGAGCAGTATCTTCATTACTTGGCTGAACAACAGAATGGGGAACGCGTAACCTTGGTAGCCGAGTTGAATGGAGAATTTGCCGGATACGTGAATGTATTGTGGAATTCCAGCTACCCGTCTTTCAGGGAACAAGGCATTCCCGAAATTAACGATTTTAATGTGCTGATGAAGTTCCAGCGCCAAGGTATTGGTTCACGGTTGATGGACCGAGCAGAGGAAGTTATTCTGGAAAGAACGGATGTAGCAGGCATTGGTGTAGGTATGTTTTCCGATTATGGCAAAGCGCAAGTTCTATATGCCCATCGCGGGTACATACCAGACGGTCACGGTGTACACAAACATGATCATTACATTCAGCCGGGTGAAGAAACGATTATGGACGACGATGTTGTACTTTATCTTACGAAGAAGTTAAAAGCCACGCAATAATTCTAATGTGGAGTTAGTACTTGCAAAGAAAGATGATCAAAAAAGCTGTCCTGCATGTTATACTCTATTGGAATTTGAGGGATGATAAGCAGGATGTTAAGAGATTAGATGATCAGAGGAGTGATTGATCCATGTTTAGCAAAGTCGGCCAGGTTATGTTGTATGTCAATAATCAAGATGAATCACTGGCTTTTTGGACCGAAGTAGCTGGATTCCACATTGTCGATGAAGTAACCCTTGACGAGGGCATGAGATGGATTGAGATCGCGCCTACCCCAGACTCGCAGACGAGTATTATTCTCCATGACAAGGAGTTCGTTGAACGGATGTCGGCGGGTGTAAACCTGGGAACACCTTCGTTAATGTTCTTCACTGAAAATCTGGATAAATTATATGCCGACTTGGCTGGTAAACATGTAACGGTTGGAGAGATTGTTGAGATGCCAACCGGGCGTGTCTTCAACTTTGCTGATAATGAAGGAAATTACTTTGCAGTCTTGGAACGGGCGAAGTAAGTTACAACTTAAAACCCCAATGATTGTAAACGATCGACATTCATGTCGGTCGTTTTTTTGTTGGAAAAAAGCTTCTGTTTTTAAGTAGAAAAGCACAAGAAAAATAGAGAACTACTGGGTAAAAATGTTATAATAGAGTGTGGCTGATTTAATGAAAATGACGAGGAATGAATAGTCGAAAATGAAGGTTTGAATGGAGAATTTAAGGAGGAATGTGGTTGTGGAAAAGACGATTAAAAGTGTACAGGATCTATATGATATGCTCGATGCGGACTTCAGATCTGCCAAGCAGTTTTGGGAACCTTTCTATGAGGATCGGAACAGACCAATACCCTTTTTCCCAAACAAACCGGATGAAAATCTGGTAGCGCATCTGAACGCAGGTGTGCTAAGCGGTGGCAAGGCACTGGAACTGGGGTGTGGCCCGGGCAGAAATGCGTTGTATTTAACCCGCCAAGGCTATCAGGTAGATGCTTATGATCTTTCGGAGACAGCGATTGCCTGGGCTAAGGAGAGGGCGGCAGAAGAGCAATTGGACGTGCATTTTGAATGTCGATCTGTGTTCGAATTGTCCCCAGAGCAAGAATATGATCTTGTCTACGACTCGGGTTGTCTGCATCATCTGTTACCACATCAGCGCATTCCTTACATAGAAATGATCCACAATGCACTCCGGCCTGGAGGATACTTTGGAATGACTTGTTTTGCTCCTGGTTATGGAGATATTGGTGGGCCAGAGATCGTTATGAATGATTGGCAGGTGTATCAAGAGAAGTCGATGCGAGGTGGTCTTGCATTCACGGAGGAGAAGCTTCGCTACATGCTGGAAGATGGCTTTGAATGTGTGGAGTTCCGTGCGATGAAGACGATGGAGCAGCATGAACTATGTTTTGGTGTACCTTTTCTCTGGGCCACGTTGTGGAGAAAGAAAGATTCATAAGCTTATATGGGGATATGATCGATTGAAGATAGAGGAGGGGGAGTATCGAAATGGGAACAGAAACAGGAAGAAGACACTTTATCATTACAGGCACATCCAAAGGGATTGGTTTACAACTTGCAGAGTTATTATTGGCTAAGGGGGATTACGTTTACGGTATTTCACGCGGGGGTTCGGATCTGTTGGAATCAAGCGAGGAATGGAGCGGACGTTACCGCCATGTTCAGTACGATCTTGCCGAACTGAATGGGATCGATGATTTGATTACACGCATATTGGACCAAATTCCGTCTCAGGAAGCTGAATTCATTGGACTCATTAATAATGCAGCGATGCTGGAGCCACTAAGACCTATCGATCAGTGCAGTGCGGCAGAGATAAGTCAGAGTCTTAACATCAGCCTCGCAGCGCCAATGATATTGAGTTCATCTTTTATTCAACAAACAAATCACCTGTCCGCCAGACGTAAAATTGTTAATCTTTCATCGGGTTCGGGAAGTTATCCCGCGCCTTCAATGGCAGTGTACTGTACATCCAAGGCAGGCGTGAACATGTTCACCCAATGCGTATCTCTGGAGCAAACGGGGCAACAGAACCCTGTTGAGATTATTGCTTTTGATCCGGGGATGGTCGATACGGAATTGCAGGCTGTTGCACGAGGCAAAAGTGCAGAGGAGTTCGCCCTTGCGGGTATGTTCAATCAAGTATATGAAACAGGACAATTAAGATCGCCACAAGATGTAGCGAAGCAGTTGATCGTGCGGATCGATGAACACAGTGATGCAAGCCATGTTATACACTCCACCGAGAGTTAATATCGTATACTTCGTTTTGCCTGTTTTCTTGTGAAGTAATAAGTAAGGATACCTTTTTGATATAAGCCCAATTTCCCTGTACACTGGTAACAGCGATCGGAAGTACGATTCGTAACGGTAAAGGTGATCCTGCAACAATGGGGCCTGATTACCTTATTCAACCTTAGAAGATCAGAAACGTGGTGAATCTCTTGTTTAAAATTATGCTCATTGAAGACGACGAATCGTTATTCACTGAAATCAAGGAACGTTTGTCCCAATGGTCGTATGACGTGTATGGTGTGCAGGATTTTGGAAAGGTATTGCAGGAGTACAGCGTAATTCAGCCGCAACTGGTCATTATTGATATTCAGTTACCCCAATATGACGGGTTCCATTGGTGCCGGATCATTCGTTCGCACTCCAATGTGCCGATTATCTTTTTGTCCTCACGGGATCATCCTGCGGATATGGTCATGTCCATGCATTTGGGTGCAGATGATTTTATCCAGAAGCCTTTTCACTTCGATGTATTGATTGCCAAGATCCAAGCGACTTTGCGGAGGGTGTATAACTATAACACAGAGCATACTGAACTCCGAACCTGGCGCGGTGCTGCTATTGAATATGTGAAAAATACACTAACCTGCGGGGATGAATCTGTTCTGTTAACCAAAAATGAGATGTTCATCCTTAAAGTGCTGGTCGAGCACAAAAATCAGATTGTTTCCCGTGAGGACCTCATCCGGAGCTTGTGGGATCATGAGCATTTCGTGAGTGACAATACGCTGACGGTTAACGTTAATCGGTTACGGAAGAAACTAGAACCCATCGGCTTGGAGCAGTACATTGAAACCAAAGTAGGTCAGGGATACATGGCAACGGAAGAGGCAGAAGCATGATCGGAAAGTACATACGAGAAAGGGCTAGTTGGTTATGGCTACTGATAAGCATGCAACTTATTATTTTATTGGTGGCCTACCTGGACTCGTCCATTCCATTCCAATCTGTGATGTATATCGTAGGACTGAATGTGGTGGTATGTCTTGTTTTTATCTGGGCGAGATACCTGAAAGAGACCCGTTTCTATAGAAAATTGAGCCTCTGGGATCATACCTATGATCTGAGAGAACTCGATATCGCCGAAAGTCCATATGAGCAGATTGTACATGAGGCGGTCAGTTCCCAGACACAGCGGTACCGTAAGGAGACGTCACACCATTTTATCGCTCTAGAACAGGAGAAGGACGAGATGTTATCCTGGATTCATGAGGTGAAGACCCCACTGACAGCGTTGCAACTGATGATCGAGCGCTTGCCAGATGACAAGTTACAGAGCCAAATGACATATGAATGGTTACGAATCCATCAGTTACTGGATCAGCAACTTCATCAGAAGCGTATTCCATTTATGCACAATGACTTGTTCATCGAAGAGACGGAACTTGAACCGGTATTGAATAGCGAGATACGAGCGTTGAAATCGTGGTGCATTTCCAAGGGTGTTGGCTTTGATATGTCTTTGATGGTATCGCGCGTGCTCACAGACAGCAAATGGTTAGGCTTCATCCTCCGGCAGTTGCTGAGCAATGCGGTGAAGTATAGTGATTCATCGGATATCCTCATCGAAACGCGGGAACAGGATGGACATATTGTACTGATCATTCAGGATCACGGGCGAGGGATTGAGACACAAGATCTGCAGCGTATATTTGATAAAGGATTTACGTCTACCCGAGGCAGAATGGATGGGGCGGCAACCGGGATGGGACTATATTTGGTTCGTCAAGTGGTCCAGACGCTTCATATGAACATTCATGTAGAATCTTCTCTTGGCGAGGGCACAACCGTCACACTTACTTTTCCGCGAAAAAACGACATGGTGCATCTTGCAGGCGTGTGACAACAATGTCACATGCTTTTTGGTTTTGTTCGGTGAATCACACGATAACACTGCACATCCCGATTATGATATAGACATGAGCATTTTTGCAGAAGATTTAAGAGGAGTGAGTGGGATATGTGGATACTGGAAGCCAAAAAAATTCATAAAGTCTATGGTAATAAACTGAATAAACAGGAAGTGCTGAAGGGCATTGATCTTGGAGTGAGCAAGGGAGAGTTTGTTGGTATTATGGGGCCTTCGGGTTCGGGTAAAACGACGCTGCTTAATGTACTTTCCTCCATTGATCGGGTGAGCCAGGGCACGATTGATATTGAGGGCAAGGAATTTACCGGAATGAAGGAGAAACAGCTGGCTGAGTTCCGCAAACATCATCTGGGCTTTATTTTTCAGGAATACAATCTGCTGGATACGCTAACGGTGAAGGAAAATATATTATTGCCGCTCTCCATCACGAACATTCCAAAGCAGGAGGCACACCGGAAGTTTGAACAGATCGCCCGTGAACTGGGGATATATGAACTGAAAGACAAGTATCCATCTGAGATTTCAGGGGGTCAGAAGCAGCGGACTTCGGCAGCACGAGCATTTGTCCACGAGCCGAGTATCATTTTTGCGGATGAGCCGACAGGAGCGCTGGATTCCAAGTCCGCTTCGGATCTGCTCGGCAAGTTAAGTGATATGAACAGCGCACGAAAAGCGACTATTATTATGGTTACCCATGATCCGGTTGCCGCAAGTTATTGCAGCAGAGTGATCTTTATTCGAGACGGTCAGATCTACACCCAGTTGAATAAAGGAGACGAGTCCCGGCAATCGTTCTTCAACGATATTATCAAAACCCAGGGCGTATTGGGTGGTGTACAGCAATGAGCTTGAATTATATCATCTTCCGCAATCTCAGGAAAAATCTAAAGAATTATTATCTCTATGTATTTGCGCTTGTGTTCAGTGTGGCCTTATATTTTTCCTTTGTGACGTTACAGTATGATCCTTCCATGGATGAGGTGGCTGCTTCAACAAAAGGTGCGGCGGCCATAGGTGCATCTTCAGTACTGTTAATCGTCATTGTCGGCATTTTTTTGCTCTATGCCAATACGATCTTTATCAAGCGGCGCAGCAAAGAAATTGGATTATTCCAATTGATTGGACTGACGAAAGGCAGAATTTTTGGTATTTTGAGTGCGGAGAACAGTATCCTCTATTTTGGCTCCATGGCTATCGGTGTGTTAATTGGGTTTCTTGCGTCCAAGCTGGTATTGATGATATTGTTCAAAATTCTCGGTGTGGATGCGATTACGAAACTGTATTTCTCTCCGATGGCACTGATGCAAACGGTGATTGTCTTTACGATAATGTATCTGCTCATCATGCTGATGAACTACACTTTTATCAAGAGACAGAGCATTCTCTCACTCTTTCGGGTGTCTGCCACTTCGGAGCAGCAGGTGCAGAAGATGTCTGTCGGACAGATGATTATTGGCGTCTTGGGCATTGCCCTGATTGTGTATGGATACTTCATGTCTGCACGGCTGTTCAGCGGTGAGGCAATGGACATGCAGCAGTTGATGTATACGATGATCCTGATTCTCTTCTCGGTCATACTGGGGACATACCTGTTCTATAAGGGTTCGGTAAGTTTTATTTTTAATCTGATTCGCAAAAGTAAAAACGGATACCTTACTATTCATGAGGTGTTGTCTTTATCTTCAATCATGTTCCGCATGAAATCTAATGCATTGTTGCTCACGATTATTACAACCGTGTCGGCGCTTGCTATTGGTATGCTGTCACTCAGTTACATTTCGTATTATTCGGCAGAGGCTCAGGCGAAGGAAAGCTTGCCGGAGGATTTTTCATTTGCTCAGGTTGAGGTGAAAAATCGCTTTGTAACGGAGTTGGAACATAAACAGATTCCATATGAGGAGAATCATAGACAGCCTATTTATATTGAAATTGATGCTCATGAAGTGATGGATGAGTCCATGACGGAACAGTACCTGTTCAGCAGTGTGTTGAGTGACAACATGGTAGATAACATAGATCTGCAACCAGGTGAAGTGATCTTCATGGGATATGGAAATGCTATTAAGCAGTTGATTTACATTCAGGAGACAGGTCCAATCGTCTTGCATGGGTTGAAGCGAACGTTGGACCAACAACTGATCGGAACCACCAAACAGGGAGTTCTTCCTGCGTATTATACTAGGGGCACGCCTGTAGCGGTAGTAGATGAAACGGTATACCAACAGCTGAGACAGGATCTCGATCCCGAGCTGCAAAAATCCGAGTGGGCTGACTACTATGGTGTACGTATTCTGAAAGAGGGGCAGGCTGAAGAGGCATATGCCGTATATAAGGAGCTGCAGTTGGAAGCACCGAGCTTCTCCCAGATTGAGTTCAGAAATAACCAACGTAATAATATGGGACTGATTATGTTCATTGTTGGTTTCCTTGGTTTGACGTTCTTGATTACATCGGGATGTATCCTGTACTTTAAACAAATGAACGAGAGCGAAGAGGAGAAGGGTAATTATACCATTCTTCGTAAACTTGGATTTACGCAAGGCAATCTGTTGAGGGGAATTCAGATCAAGCAGTTGTTTAACTTCGGTATTCCGCTTGTGGTGGGATTGAGTCATAGTTACTTTGCCGTGAAATCAGGTTGGTTTTTCTTTGGTACGGAGCTGGCGACACCTACGGTCATTGTCATGATAGTTTATACATTGTTATATTCGATTTTTGGCCTGTTGTCTGTGTGGTACTATAAACGGGTGATTAAGGAAGCCTTGTAGAATTGGGTTCAGGAGTATGCTGATATAGCAAAATAGGTTGAGTAAAGGGCAGCTGTATTGTTTACAGACTGCCCTTTGTCTTACAGAAATGAATAGAGCGAACTAAAAAAAGGATGATTATGGAATTGAGTCGAAATGATGATAGAGTCCATGCTTCTGATTCGTGTAAAACTGTGGAACGAGGGGAGTGGAGCAGCGTGCCTGGAATTCTATATGCCTCGAAGAAAGAATTAAGTGAGACGATTCGACGCACCTATGTATTATTTGAGGGAGAATTCAATGACATCCATAACAGTGACAAAGATAAGTGGGTTGAAGGTGTGGATAAAACCCCTGCCCAGATGGTCGCCTACCAGCTGGGATGGATGAACCTGGTGATGGATTGGGAGCGAAAGGAACAGTTGGGACATGAATGTCATATGCCTGCACCAGGGTATAAATGGAACCAATTGGGGCCGTTAAATGAATCATTTTACGAAAAGTATTCAGGTTATACGCTGGAGGAGCTGCGCTCTTTGTTTCGGGAGACAGAACAACAATGGCAGAACTGGATTAACTCCCTTAGCGAAGAGGAGTTATTTGTACAAGGGATGAGACAGTGGACGGGTACCAAGCCTGGGTGGGCTATGGTGAAGTGGATCCAGATTAATTCGGTAGCCCCTTTTAAATCTTTTCGGACCCGAATTCGAAAATGGAAAAAAGGTCAGTTAGCCAACATGGATGTGAGGAGTGGAGATATCTAATGAATCTGGCAAATAAAATCACGTTGGCTAGAATCGCGTTGATTCCATTGTTTATGATCTGTTTTCTCAATCAGCAAAACGTGATGATTGCACTAATTATATTTGCAGTAGCAGCAGGTACGGATAAATTGGATGGATATGTGGCGAGGAAATATAATCAGATCACGAATCTGGGAAAGCTGCTCGATCCACTGGCGGATAAACTGTTGATTGCGGTAGCGCTCGTCATGATGGTTCAGGAGAATATGATCAGTTCATGGATTGCTGTAATCATTATAGGACGTGAAATTGTGATTACAGCGTTACGAATGGTAGCAACAGAGCAGGGCATTGCTCTCGCAGCCGATCGGTATGGAAAAATCAAAATGGTGCTTCAGGTGGCAGCCATCATTGCGATTTTGTTGAACCATGTTCCGTTTAGTTTGCTAACTGAGGTGCGGGTTGATGTGATTTTATTATGGCTGGCAACAGGAGTTACGCTGTTATCGGGATTGAATTATATTCTAGTAAACTATAAGTTGCTACAGACAGGAAGGTAGGAATATAGGAATATAGGAAGACCCATGAACTACGGCTTCACAACGCAATTGGTTGCAAAATGATGTGGATGATCCGCTGACCAAAGATGAATTGGCGGCAGCTCTCATTCAGACTAATGGAGGATTGTATGCAAGAAATGCGGGTATTTCCGATGTGACAGGGCTGAACTCCCTGCAAAAACTAGATCTGAACAGTAATGAGCTTGTTCATCTGCCAGCTGGAATTGCCGGACTATCTGATCTGCAATACTTGGATGTGAGGAACAATTCCATCCCCCTGAGAGAAGAGCCTGACTTCACAATGCATCACACGTTGCTGCAACGTGTGTACATGTATAATTTTGATGATGCTGCCCCTGTGCTGGTGGAGGCACCTGCGGGTAATATCGCTTATGTTCATGGAGATGAGATTGAGATCGACCTGTCCTTTATGTTTGAGGATGAAGATGACGCTAGGTCGACCCTCATCCTACTGGCTGACTCCCCTGATCCACAATTGGCAGATGTCAGAATGGATGGACAGAAACTATACATTACTGCACTGGGGACGAGTAGTGAGCCAATTCGGATAGAGTTGAAGGTTACGGACCTTCTGGGCAAAGTTGGTGTAGGTCACGTGTACGTTGATCTGAGAGAAATAGAGTAGCGTATTTTAAAACAGCATATGTGAACAAATGCAAGTTACATCAACGTGCCTTCCGCTATGGAAGGTACGTTTTTTTATTTTTGTAAAGGATAACTTTATGTTAAAATATGCAAGAAATGAATGAGGCTGTGAGTAATGATGATAGGGGGAGAAGAGGATGTCCCAAATCAATATCAATCCAAGTACTTCAAAGGATTCAGAGTATGTTCGCCAGCAATTAGTCGCATATAATGCTGCACATGTGAGCGAGGAATTAAGGCATCGGTACGAAGAATTGAATTTCAATATCAAAAATGAGACTGGCGAGATTGTTGCAGGTGTGCTTAGTACACTTTGCTGGAACTGGCTGGAGGTTGATATTCTTTGGGTGGATTCTGAACAACGGCATCGGGGATATGGTTCACAGTTGTTGCTTGAAGTTGAGCGAATTGCACGAGAGAAATCTTGTGATTTTGTCATGTTGAACACTTTCTCCTATCAAGCACCGGAATTTTACAAGAAACATGGCTACCAATTGATCACAACGATCGAGAATGCACCGACTGGACACAGTCATTATTATTTTAAAAAGGACCTTACTTAAGACAAAGCATGCGAAATAGGAAAAATCAGGAGGGTTATGATGATTACCATTAAAGGAATCAAACTTGAAGATTTACCGGCACTAAGCCAGCTATACAATGAGTTGATGGGAACGCCTACCAATGAGCAACAGATGAAAAAGATGTTTCATTACATACAACAGAATGGTCATTATCATGTGCTTGGAGCATTTTACAATGACAGGCTGGTCGGGTCCGTTATGGGGATTGAGTGTATGGATCTGGTGGGTCCATGCAAACCGTTCATGGTTGTGGAGAATGTGATTGTATCGGATCAGGTACGCAGGCAGGGCATTGGGCAGAGGTTAATGCTCCAGATTGAGCGGATTGCCAAAGATATGGGTTGTGGTTACATGATTCTGGTGTCTGGTGATCAGCGTAAGGAAGCACATATATTTTATGAGAAGTTAGGTTTCAAGGATGAGAAGGTTCAGGGTTACCGGAAGCATCTTAATTGACTATTCTTCCTGTTTTCGTGACCGAAAACAGCGATTGTTATTAGCTAACACATCGACGTGGAGTTATGGTGCAGTCGACCAAGGTAAATAGAGACACGTGAGTTGGAAAACAAAAAAAAGAGAGCTGGCAGCTCTCTTTTTGTATTTATTCCTTGCTTTGTTCTTTGGAGCCGGATGAGGATGATCGAATATATTGCGGTGGATGAACATCATCAATCATTAAAATGCCGTCATACTGATCGCGTGGGACAAAACTCTCAGGATCATGCCCCAGCTGTATGCAAATCGTGGTTCGAACATCCATGAGTTGCCTGTTTCCCTGTTCTGATACCGCAGGTCCAGAAAACTGTAGGGTGTATTCGTTGCTGACATGATGCCTTCAATGGAACCGGGTTTTGCCGGCTCAACGGCATGAAGTCCGCCGGAATTATCGGCCGTTTGACCGCTGGATGCATACAATCCCAAAACATAACTTGATTTTTTCATTTCTTCCGAAAGTTTTTCTCCCATCATGGTTATGGGATAGGGCGAGCCCATGACTTCGCTATGCGCCTTTCTTATGTGATCGTTATGTCCCCATACAATAAATTTTTCGTTGGGATACACTTCGGTAGCGAGCCACATGAGATTGTCATGCATCGCCTGATCACGCCACTCCATGGAATCAAAAAACGACTCATATTTTCCTTCATTCATTTCAGCCGTTGCACGGATCGAAAGATCGACATATTCCCTTGCTACACGAATTCGATCACTGAGGCTTCGCTCCAGCAGCATGGAAAGTTTCGGTTGATCCGGGTATTCTATTTGCAGATAGGCCTGGTTAGATTTGGATTTCAGGGATTGAAGGACATCTTTGTATACCTTGATAATTTCATTTTTCTCAGCGCGATAGGCTTTCAGATCCGTTCCGGCAGAGAAATTGGACATCTTTTGTTCCGTTTGTGCGAGTCGCTTGGCGAGCTCTTTATCCTTCAGCCAGTTACCGTCCAACAGTGGGAATTGCAGTTGCATATCGAAACCGGTTAGAATCAGGGGTCGTTCAGTCTGTGCGCTCGTTTTGAGATAATCGAATAAAGGCATGATTTCCTTGGACCACCAGACGCCGAAGATGGAGTTTTTCATCGTTTGTTCGGGAAGTTGCTGTTTTACCATGGTATTAGCAAGCGATGTGTTGGAAAGACCGCTTTCAAAGGCAAGAATGTTGTATCCCATTTCCTGATGCAAAAACTGGATCAGCCGGGTCTTCGCCAGATTAAATTCGGCAACCCCATGGGAGCTTTCACCCAGAAACACAATTCGCTTGTCATAGAGTAGAGGTTTCAGCATCTCCAGATCCGAGAAGGAATCGGGCTCCTGACCTGTCTACACAGGCTGGATGCTATCCAGTCGATATGTGTGATCTCTAGCCCATTCGTTCCATTCTGCAATTTTCTCATCCGATGTTTTTGCGGATTGTACCTGAGTTACTTGCCCCTGAATGGTCTCCATGGTAGCTGATGCTGCAGCACCTGCAAGCCCTGTTGGATAGAGCGAACATGCCAGTATGGCGGTAGTCAGAGCAAGTAAAGCACCCATTTTTCTTTTCCTGAAATAGATCAAAATAATGCCTCCTGCATCATGTGCGTGATAATAAATGATTTCGTAATGGAACCATCCGGCTTATGTCTGCTCTTCGTCCCAGAACAGGTCATTCAGTGTTCTTGAGAGTGCCTTGCATATGGCAATACATAAGCTGAGGGACGGATTATACTTTCCCAGTTCAATGAGACCAATGGTTTGCCTCGATACACCAACGATCCGTGCCAGATCGTCCTGCGATAGATCCTTTTCGACCCGGGCGACTTTTAATCGTATATTTTTCATGCCCATTCACCCTTGTATCCTTTCTATGAATCCCACTGATCTTTTCGAGCGGCTTTTTGACTCGCCTTGTTTGCGAAGTGATGAACGATGACATTGAATCCTGCAAAGAGCGGAATATAAAGCAGCAGTGAAATAATAAAAACGAGGAAGAAAAACCACCACTTCTCATTCGCCGTTTCGGCAAACAAAACAGAACTTCGGATGCCCAGGAACAAGGCCATAGAAAAACCGATAACAAGACCCGTAATTATGTTGCGCAGGCTATATGAAATTTTGCTCGTCTGGTCATGGACCTCAACTTCATCCGAATAAATGCCCAGCATGACGGAACGAATTCCGAAATAGATACTTCCTGCGAGAAGTACGATCACTTCCGTCAGCATGGAGTAAGTCTCCCAACTGAGAAAGCTTTTGATCAGGATGGAGATGCCGCAGATCCACATGATTAAAGTGTAAGCTTCCTTATACACCTTGTTTTTCAGATTGACGATACGCTCATCCTGATTGCCATTTGTTTTAAACCATTTCATGATTGACCTCTCCTTCATAGAGATTGAAAATAATGTGGTAAATATTTCTTATGAGCTTCATGATAATATTATTTGAGTCTTTTTGCAATATATATATGTCATTTTGTTTGGTATAAAATACAATCTGTGAAAAAAAACTAATCTAAAGTTACACAATAACGTACAGCGATTGGTAGAGGATACTGCAATCGAAATGGCAATGTGTATCATCCAGCAGGAATTGATTTACTGCCCATATGGCATAAATTTTGGTAATATATACAAAGTGTTTGATAAGACAGGAGGTTTATATAGAGTATGAGAATCGTGGATAACATTAAAGTCTGGGGGGAGCCGCTGGAGAACGCCGTAAGTCAGGCGGTGACTTGCTCGCAACATGGAGATGTACTGGGTGTGGCTCTGATGGCCGACCATCACAAAGGCTACTCGCAACCCATCGGTGGTGTTGTCGCTTACCGGAATATGATCAGTCCGTCAGGTGTCGGATACGATATTGCCTGTGGCAACAAGGCTGTGCGCACAAATCTGATGTGGGACGATATTCGGGATCAGATTGTAAAGATTATGGATGACATCAATTCGACCATATCTTTCGGTGTGGGCCGCAATAATCCAACACCCGTGGATCATGAGCTGTTCGACGACGCGAGCTGGAAGCTGTTTGATACCATTGAACCGGGATTACAACATAAGCTGAAGACACTCGCACGCAACCAGCTTGGAACTGTAGGCAGTGGCAATCATTTTGTGGATATTTTTGTAGAAGAGACAACGGGAAAGGTATGGATCGCGAATCATTTTGGCAGTCGCGGGTTCGGTCACAAAGTGGCGAGTGGATTCCTTAACCTCGCTGCAGGACGCGAGTTCAGTGGCAAAGCTCCTGGTGAATCGATGGATCAGCCGCCTACATTGTTTGACCTAAATAGCGAAATGGGTGATATGTATTGGGACGCAATGACTTTGGCGGGCCGGTATGCCTATGCAGGACGAGACTATGTCATTGAACAGGTGCTTGGAATTCTCGGGGCAAGTGCTGAATATGCCGTTCATAACCATCACAACTTTGCCTGGAAAGAACAGCACATGGGTGAAGAGGTAGTCGTGGTCCGCAAAGGCGCAACGCCGCTGGCACCCGGGCAGCTCGGTTTTGTCGGTGGAAGCATGGGAGATATCTCGGTAATTGTGGAGGGGATCCACAGCGAAGAGAATACCGAATCATTCCGCAGCACTGTGCACGGAGCAGGGCGTACGATGAGCCGAACGCAGGCGGCTGGCAAAATGAACTACAAGCTGCGCACACGCATGGGCGGTGAGATTAGTGAAGCACAGATGCATGAAGCAATTCGTGCCTATGGCGTTGAGCTCCGGGGAGCGGGCACAGACGAAAGTCCGTTTGTGTACAAAAAACTGCAAGACGTACTGAACGCACATGCCAATACGCTGAAAATCAACCATGTGCTGCGTCCCGTTGGTGTCGCCATGGCCGGAGGTAATGAATTCGATCCGTATAAGGATTAGTCATATATGTTCAACTGAACATTTACACGATAACGGAGAGGGCAGAAATAACTTGAAGAAGCGGAGCGTTCGCCTAAAAGCTTTCTAAAAGAAAGCTACATCGGAAGCATACGCTATCATCGGATTTCCCCTTTCCAAAAAAAAAGGAATAAAAAAATCTGGGGATAACAGCGATCGGAAAGTTATTCTGCCATCGGAGTGCCAGTGTAAATATTCATTAGTTGAACTATATATAGAGAGGGTGAACTTCATGAGAAATTGTGCGATATATAGCTCTCAATTTGACCTGGATCAGCTGTTTGCAGTGATTCTATCCATTTATCCTGAGGGTACGATTGAACGCCGGGAAGACAAGACCCATATTCAAGTGACGCAGAAAAAATGGCTCAGTAAGAAAACCAAAGGCTTTAATATCATGACCAGCCAGACACATCCTGAGGAATTTACGACAATGATTCAAGGGATGCTTGGTTTTTTGAGTCAGATTGAAGGGCGCAATGCTTCGCTCCAGGAAAAGGTACTGATCAAATGTTCCACATTGAATATGGTGGTTGGTATTGAGACGGAAGAGGACATATCGGAAGAATTCTTCGGCGAGTTATTGCGATTGGCGGACTCTCTGGATGCTGTTATCTTCTGGGGAGGTGGATCTCTGCTCAATGCACAAGGCCAGCTATTGCTGGATGTAAATGGAGATTCTGAGGTGGAGGATTACACCGTGACAGCACACACCAGCTTCCTGGATGGCGATACACCCCAGTCCGAGTCTGCAATTCAACGTAAAGTGCGGTCAGAGCAACGCTTAACCGAACAAGGGGTTCCGTTTAATGCGAACTTGCCCGCAAGAGCCGGAGACGAGCACACGACGATTCGGAGTGAAGCGGAGGTCGCGCGCCGTGCGGTTGCCCTATGTCTTGCCGCTCTTAAAGGTGAGTGTCTGGGAGCAGGCGAAAGTGCGGAAGATACGGCAGCGTTGGTTCAGGAAGTAATTGACAAGTATGAGGCTGAATCCTTTTTCTCACCCGTAGAGAAGAGGTTTATCGATCAGCACGGAGCAGAGCAGCAGGAGATCATATCGTTCTCCTGGGGATATGAAGCGTACCACGTGATGTTGTGGGCGCTTGGTTACGTGAAGGAACTGGGCGCACCAACGGAGTTGTGTAACGTAGGGAAGGATGTCGGTTATTTACAGCAGAAGGATAGCTTTACGGACTTTCTCACGGATGCATCCCTGCGTAACAAGAGTGAGATTCTGGATGAAGCAGATCTGATCTACCGTTACAACTGGGTGTGTGTGGATAGTCGGGTAAATGACAGAACGCCTCCCGCTGGTTTGAATGGTGGGGTGGCCTATGAACGTCACCGTGCATTGAACTGGCTGATCTGTTACCTGGATCAGGACTGGGATGATGTGCGCACGGATACGTAGAACGGCCCAACATAAAATAATCAAGCCAAATAACCCAAAAGCCGTATGATTACACGGTTAAAGGGGTATTTGGCTTGCTGTTCTGTGTGGCATAAGTGTTATTCCATCTCACATATGTACCACCATGTATCCTACCTTATTAGCCGCTATGCCGGCTGAACTGTTCACGAATAATAACGTCAGCAAGAATCAGCTTTTTCTCTACGCTGCTCTCTGGGTTCGCAATGCGCCATAACATCTGATCCACTGCACGCGCACCGAGCAACTCCTTGTTCACATTAACTGTGGCAAGTAATGGGATATTGTCGTATAGATTATCAAATCCCGTGACAACACACTGATCGGGTACACGAATACCCATACTCTCAAGGGCTTCTATGGTGTATAGCCCATAGAAATCATTCGCACATACAAAAACTTCAGGCAGGTTATCCTCACTGATCACCGAAGTGAACGTCTGGCGGAACTCATCCAATGCCTGATTACTCAACTCGGGAATCTGATGTATTTCCATCCCATGACCCATGAGCACAGAAGTATACGCAATCCAGCGTTCATAGAAGCTATGAGCATCCCCGATATTGCCAACAAACTGGAATGTTTTGAAGCCCTTGCGGAGCAAATAGAGCATGATCTCTCGCATGGATGCAAAGTTATCGGTGAATATGCTGTCACTGTGAAAAACAGGGTCCAGATGATCCACCATCACAACCGGAATACTGAGCCGTTTGATTTCAAGCAGAATCGGGGTAGAGATAGAGCCAACGGTAATGATTCCTCGAATGGCATCCGGGTTGAGCAGGGTAAATAGCTGGTCTGCTGAGGGTTCCGTCAAGGTCAGAATATTAATCCCTTTTTGGTTCAGCTTGGAAGAAATCCCGTTAAAGACGGGTCCCCAGTATACGGAGTCTTGATTTTGATACCGAACATTGGGGAACAAAATCAAGATCGTTCCGCTTGAACGTGTGTTCTTCGGTTCCTGAAGTTCATGGTTGTTATACAGGTCACCAGACAACATGCTGTTATCTTTGAAATATCCAAGTTTGCCAGCGGCCTTGAGAATGACATCCCTCGTTTGATCGCTAACTCCCGATTTTCCAGACAAAGCTCGTGACACCGCGAATTTCGACAAACCCGTAAAATGTGCAATCTCCTGAATTGTTACCTTTGTCTTCATCATACCATCCTTACACTCGTAGTTCTGCCGTATTCCTTATTTGGAGCGATATCCAACTGATTCTAGTATAACATGATGTATTTCTCTTAATCTAATAACGGACAGAGAATTCAAAATGTTAGTGATGTACAGTATTTTAGGATGAACGTTCAACATGACGGTAAGCATATTTTCAGATAGAATGACGAATTTTGTCTGCTTAATTATTATTTTGTTATTTTATAAAAATAACAAAATAAACAAAGTTATAACATGGTTTTAATAAGTGTGTACTTAGAGTCCAGGATATTGAATAAGCTGTAATACAGCTAAAATATAGCTTTATAAGCATTTTATCAGAATAATTAGAAAATGTTAACAACAAAAATGTTGACGCTTACATTTTGCTGTGTTAAATTTTGTTTGTCAAAAACAAACAAGAAAATAACAAATGGTGGTGGTCTTTTATTTTCGATTGGTTGATGAGCGGGGTTAATGATTTAGAGTGGACCATGATTGGCATACACATTCGGGGAGGTTGTTAAAATCATGATGAGAAGATGGAATGTTCTACCTCTGATGTTATTGGCTGTGATTCTTTTTGTATCCGCTTGCAGTGGTGGGGGGACAACGCAGACGGGGACTGATGCAGAGGGAACAACGAATTCAGGCAACAGCACCGAAGTCGCTGAAACAGAGAAAGAAGACGTAGCGGAAGAAGTTATGGCGAATGTGCCTGATCTGGGTGGGCGTGTCATCAAGGTCGCGGCCTGGTGGGACTTGAAACCGGCGGGAGAGACGGCCTCCGATAAGGCCAGACTTGATAAAATTGCAGAGGTCGAGAAGAAATACAACGTAAAACTGGAGTTTGTTAACGTACCTTTTGAAGAATACATGAACAAATTCACAACGTCTGCACTGGCTGGCGAACCGTTCGCCGACATCGTTCAGATGGAGTACAAATCCGCACTACCCGCCATCCTCAAAGGGCAACTGTTGCCCATCTCCGAATTCACTACACCTGAGAATAACATCAACCAAGAGGCTAATCTGATTGCAAAATTTCCTGCCATTGCAGGCAACGAATATGCCTTCGAATCTCCGACCAGCATTGGTCTGGGACTTCACTATAACCGTGACTTGTTCAAAAAATTATCTTTGCCTGATCCGCAGGAACTGTATAACCAAGGCAAATGGGATTGGGACAAATTCATGGAACTTGCCAAACAGGCAACCAAAGATACCAATAACGACGGCAAAACAGATGTATACGGATTTTCTGGCTGGGCCCTTGATGTCGTTCGTCATTTTACTGCAGCCAACGGTGGAACCATCGTGGATGATACAAATAGCAAAGAAGGATTATCCGATCCGAAAACGATTGAAGCTGCTGAATTCGTCAAACGCCTGTATAACGTGGAAAATGTCGTGAAGGTCAAAACCGGCGACAAAACCAATTGGGAGGAAAGCAATACGTTCAAGGATGGAGACGTAGCTCTGTTCACTGCTGCTGAATGGCAGTTGGGCGATCTCACCTTTGCTGTCGGCGTTGTGCCGATTCCGAATGGGCCACAGGGTAGCAAAGAGGTAACGTATGCAAACAACGCGGCATCGGCGAAGTTCATTCCGAAAGGTGTGGAGGATCCGAAGATCGTCTACCAAATCTATGAAGAGACCTTCGACATCCCGCAGATCGAAGAGTATCCAGGTCAAGATTATTTGGAGAGTCGTTATACCGATGAGAAGGATATTGCGATCATTCGCGAGCACATCGCTGGAACGGGCCGCATTTTACTGGATGATGCTTACACGGGTTACCCATTTGGAGATTACGTGAATGATATCATCAAAAACAACGCTTCCGTGACAGCAACAGCCGAGAAATACAAAGCACAGGCACAAGCTGCCATTGATAAACTCGGCAAACAATAATCACACTTATCACCAGCAAACGATTCAGGCAGGGGCTCGTGTCGGCAATGTTGCACGAAGTCCCTTTTTCCTGAACCACCAAATCGGCATTGCTGGCATCAGCCTTGATGAGGAGGACTCGTAGGATGGCTGGAATTCTACAACGTATGACATGGATATTGTCCACAGTAATCATCGTGGCGGCAGCCTGTATCATTCTATATGTAACTTCCGGCGCTGATGGAAAGAGTGCAAACACTCCGCCTGGCAGTCTGCCTGCCATTGAAGTGGATGCAGTCTTGCAGCAGACCCGGCAGAAAAAGGGATACGAACAGTATCGATCCGGAACGGATCAGGCTACACAGCCGAATGTGGACATCACCATTGAAGCAGCAGATTACATAAAAGCCGAAGGTGAGGACGTCCGCAAACTGACTAATTATGAGGGAATGGATGGTGTATCTCTCCATACCGGAGAGACCGGACAAGTCGATTGGACCATTAACGTGCCGGAGACCGGGCTGTATAACCTGTCCGCCACCTATTATCCCGTTGAAGGCAAGAGTTCGGCCATTGAGCGTGCATTGTACATTGATGGTGAACTCCCTTTTGCGGAAGCTGCCTATTTGCAGTTTGACCGGGTGTGGGCCAATGAGAAAGATGTTGTTGAGCAGGACAATCAAGGTAATGACCTTCGCCCGAGACAAGTGGAGCAACCACGCTGGATGGAAGAAACGTTTCAGGACTCAGACGGGTACGAACAGACTCCATTCAAGTTTTATTTGGAAAAAGGGGAACACACGCTAACACTAAAATCATCGCGTGAACCCATGGTGATTCGGTCCATTCGTCTTTTCAATGAGAAGACAGCTGTTCCTTACGCGGAAACTGCAGGTGCACAACAGTCGGATTCCTCCGGGCAGCCGAAGGATGTACTTATTCGCATTGAAGGAGAAGCCGCGATTGCCAAATCTTCACCTACGTTATACCCGACCAGCGAAAGGTCAAGTTCTGCTGTATCTCCTTACAGCGCTTCCCAGGTACGCATTAATACGATTGGCGGCTTTAACTGGCGTCTGCCAGGACAATGGATCGAATGGGAAGTGGATGTGCCGGAGAGTGGACTGTATCATATCGGTTTTACCGGACAGCAGAATTTTGTCAAAGGCATCTACTCCACACGCAAGCTCACCATTGATGGTGAAGTTCCGTTTGCAGAGATGGCCAAAGCCCCTTTCCGTTATCAGAGTGATTATCGCATTGACGTCATGGGCGGCAAGGAAGCATACAAGTTTCACTTGGACAAAGGAAAACATATGCTGCGGCTGGAGAACAGCCTCGGAGATTTTGCATCTCTTATCCGCAATGTGGAGGACAGTCTGTACAACTTGAACTCCATGTACCGACGTATTCTGATGATTACAGGCACGAAGCCTGATGAATTCCGGGATTATCGGGTGGAAAAACAGATTCCGAACCTGCTGGAAGTGTTCAGCGGGGAAAGTAAACGACTCAAAGACGTGGCCGCACAGCTTCGTCTTCTGTCAGGACAGTCTAGCGATCAGGAAGCACTGATCAAGACCATGGCGTTGCAACTGGACGAGATGATTGACAAGCCGGATACCATTCCAAGACGGCTTGCGGCTTATAAAACCAACACGGGTGGTCTCGGAACATGGGTGCAGCAGGCACGAGAGCAACCCCTTGAGATCGACGCACTGTACGTCACTTCGATCGACCAAGATATTCCCGGAACGGGTATGGGGCCACTCGCGAAGCTCGGTCATGAAGCGAAGATATTCTATCATTCGTTCTTCATTGATTATAACCAGATCGGCAATGTAGCGACATCGGAAGATCAGCGCACGGTAACGGTCTGGATTGGTAGCGGACGAGACCAGGCGAATACGATGAAGGCGATGATTGACAAGACCTTCACACCAGACAGTGGCATTAACGTGAATCTGAAGCTGGTCAACATGGGAACCTTGCTGCCAGCGACTTTGTCTGGTGAAGGACCGGATGTAGCGATGCAGATCGGTAATGATCTGCCGGTGAACTTTGCGATGCGGAACTCGGCTGTAGATCTGACGCAATTCAGTGATTATAGCACCGTGGAACAGGAGTTCAGGGAAAGTGCAATTGTACCGTATGCCTATGATTCTGGCGTATATGCCCTACCGGAAACACAGACCTTTAACATGCTGTTTTATCGTAAAGACGTGCTCGAAGAACTCGGACTTGAAGTGCCTCAGAACTGGGAGGATGTCGAGGCTTTACTCGCGATTCTGAGCAAGAATCACATGGAATTCGGCATGCCGGTTGTGACCCAGGCGAATATGCAGGGTGTCAATATTCCGCCGAACTCGCAGTATGCAACGATGCTGCTCCAGAACGGCGGCGCCTTCTATCGTAACGATGACAAGGAATCGGATCTGGATTCCCGGATCGGAATCGAGACCTTCAAGCAGTGGACCGAATTCTATACCGATTACAAGCTGGAGCGGGAATATGATTTTGCCAACCGTTTCCGGACAGGACAGATGCCTATTGGACTAACGGATTACACCATGTACAACCAGTTGTCTGTATTTGCACCGGAGATTCGCGGACTATGGGGATTCGTTCCTGTCCCGGGAACCGTTCAGGCAGATGGTACCTTGAATCGGGACGTCCCGGGTGGAGGCAGCGCTGTCATGATGCTGGAGAGTGCCAAGGATCAGGACGCGGCCTGGGAGTTCATGAAGTGGTGGACCAGTACACCGATTCAGGCGGAATTCGGACGGGAGATGGAAGGACTGATGGGTGCGGCTGCCCGTTATCCAACGGCCAACATCAAGGCACTGGATTCCCTACCTTGGCCTGCGGAGGATTACGCCAATCTCAAGGCACAATTCGAAACGGTGAAGGGCATTCCTGAAGTACCCGGTGGTTATTTTACAGGCCGCCATCTGTTTAATGCATTTTACAAAACCGTTGTTGGCCAAGTGGAAGCCAGGGAATCCATCATGGATTATACCCAATATATTCAGGACGAGATTCGCGTCAAACGTAATGAATTTGGTCTTCCGTAAGCAGAGGGAGGGTTAATCGTGCCACAAATATCACTCCGAGACGGACAAAACAGTCCTCCTGAGAAAGCGTCAAGGATGGGCATGAAATCGTGGTGGAGCTGGAAACTCCAGGAAATGAAGGCCAGCAAACATTCCTATGTTCTGCTTGCACCTTATATGCTCCTGTTCCTCATGTTTACCGTGATTCCGGTTGTCATCTCGATCATACTCAGCTTCACCTACTTTAACATGCTGGAATTTCCACGTTTTATTGGCTGGCAGAACTATACCCGCCTGTTTCTGGAGGATGATGTATTCCTGATTGCGATCAAGAATACGCTGCTGTTTGCCATCATTACCGGGCCGATCAGTTATATTGCCTGTTTTGTCTTCGCGTGGATCATTAATGAGTTAACTCCGAAATGGAGAGCGTTCATGACGCTGATCTTCTACGCGCCCTCCATTTCGGGCAATGTGTATTTTATCTGGCTGATGATTTTCTCGGGAGATCGTTATGGTATTGCTAATGGGCTCTTGATCAAATGGGGTTTTCTGCTGGAGCCGATCCAATGGCTGAAGACAGAAGCTTACATTATGCCCATCCTCATTCTCGTGCAGCTGTGGCTGAGTCTGGGAACCGGATTTCTGGCGTTTATCGCCGGTTTGCAGACTGTAGACCGGACGTTATATGAAGCAGGAGCGGTAGATGGGATCAAAAATCGCTGGCAGGAACTATGGTACATTACCCTGCCTTCGATGCGTCCACAGTTGATGTTCGGCGCAGTCATTCAGCTGACAACCTCGTTTGCCGTGGCCGATGTGTCGATCGCGCTGGCCGGGTTCCCAAGCGTGAACTATGCAGCAGAGACTGTGGTGACCCATTTGATCGACTTTGGCACAACACGATTTGAGATGGGCTACGCATCGGCGATTGCCACCGTGCTGTTCATGATTATGGTGGGCACCAACTTGCTGGTACAGAAACTGCTTCGAAGGGTGGGAGAATAGCTATGGCTGCAATTGCGACAGGCAAAAAGCGGGTGAATCGCTCGCTATCGGGAAGCCTCTCCCTGTTTGCCCTTCTGCTCGTATTCGGTGCTTTCATGGTACTGCCGTTGATCTATGCGATCAACAATGCATTCAAACCTTTAGATGAAATCTTCACCTTTCCACCAACGTTGTTTGTCAGAAATCCCACGTTCAGCAACTTTACGGATCTGCTGAATCTGCTGAGTGACTCGTGGGTGCCGTTCTCACGTTATATATTCAACACGGTATTTATTACAGGTATCGGAATTGTAGGCCATGTGCTGCTAGCTTCCGCAGCGGCCTACCCACTTGCCAAACACAAGTTTCCAGGCAAAGTATTCATGTTCCAGGTGGTCGTACTCTCACTGATGTTCACACCAGCGGTGACAGCCATTCCGAACTATATGATCATGTCATGGCTCGGATGGATCGATACCTACTGGGCCGTCATTATTCCGGCATTTGCCTATTCACTCGGGTTGTATCTGATGAAACAGTTCATGGAGCAGATCCCGGATGCGCTGCTGGAAGCAGCCAAGATTGATGGTGCCAGTGAATACCGGATCTTCTGGTCCATTGTGATGCCCAATGTGAAGCCAGCCTGGCTTACATTGATCATTCTGCTGTTCCAGATGTTGTGGGGCAGTGATGGGAATGGATACATCTACAGTGAGCAGCTCAAGACCCTGCATTATGCAGCGGGTCAGATTATTCAGGGCGGCATATCCCGGGCAGGAGCGGGTGCTGCGGTAGCACTGATTTTGATGAGTGTGCCGATCACGCTATTTATTTTCTCTCAGAGCCGAATCATTGAGACAATGGCGAGCTCGGGCATGAAGGATTAAGGGGGAACGATATGGCACGCACAGTGAAAAGATGGCTTGTTCTCCTGGCGGCAGTATCTCTGCTGCTGGTGAATGCCGTGCCTGCGGCGGCCTCCCCGGCGCCGTATGAGAGTTACAATTACAACTATTGGAAAGAGGCTGTTCCCTCACCGGATGCCTATCTGCCCGAGCGTACCCTATCAGGTCGTGACCTTGGCATTAGTGAGTTCAAAGACCCCGGTGATGTGAACGTTTCTCCCTCCGGGTTGATCTATATTTTGGATAGCGGCAACAGCCGAATTATCGTATTGGACACCAGTTTTAAGCTGCTGCGCGTCATCGATGGATTCATGATGGATGGTAGCAAGGAGACCTTCAACCTTCCGGGCGGATTGTTTGTGGATGAAGAAGAACACATCTATGTTGCCGATACGGGCAACAGTCGTGTGGTTGTCCTGGATGGAGAAGGAGCGCTGATTCATACGATCACGAAGCCTGAGTCGGATATTCTGTCGACCCAATTCCAGTTCCAGCCTTTGAAACTAACGGTGGACCATGTAGGCCGAGTGTACGTTGTGGCGCAAGGGGTCTACGAAGGGATTATGCAGTTTGACGAGAGTGGGAAATTTATCGGATATGTCGGTACGAACAAAGTGGAGCGGGACTACGGCGAATATATCTGGCGCATGTTATCGACCAAAGCCCAGCGCGCACAGATGGTCCTGTTTGTCCCAACGGAGTTCTCCAATGCGGATATCGACCACAAAGGATTTGTGTATGCAACGAATATCGATCCCGGCTCAAATGAACCGATCAAACGGCTGAATCCGTCTGGTGAAGATGTGCTGAAGCGGTTTGGTTATTACGATGTTAAAGGCGATATCCGGTTCCGCAACAATCCGGGTCCCTCCAAACTGATTGATGTAAAAGTGCTGGGTAACGGCATGTACAGTGTATTGGATGCGACACAAAACCGGGTGTTCACGTACGACGATGAAGGTCATCTGCTCTACATATACGGTGGCAAAGGAAATCAGGTGGGCACGCTCAAAACACCTGTCGCGATTGAACAATCGGGTGAGCACCACTTGGTTCTGGATCGGGGCAAGAACAACCTTGTTATCTATGAGCCAACCCGTTTTGGTGCCCGTGTGAATGAAGCGGTGGCCCTCCACTATCGGGGCGAGGACACGGAGGCCGTGAATATATGGAGAGAAGTGCTTAAGCTGAATGCCAACTATGACATCGCCTATATTGGTATCGGCAAGTCCTTATTAATGGAGAAGAAAAACGAGGAAGCGCTAGGTTACTTCGAACTTGGGATGGATCGCAAGAGTTATTCTGTGGCGTTCAAGAGGCATCGGCGGGAGATGATGAAGGAACATTTTGGTACATTCCTGACCGCTGCGATCGCGCTGATTGTCATTCTGATCCTGACCCGGGTGGCGGTTAAATGGAGACGGAGGAGGCAGGTTGATCGTGAAGCAGGATTTCATTAAGTTTCCGCTGCATCTCATTTTTCACCCCATTGATGCATTCTGGGACCTCAAGTCAGAAAACCGGGGACGGCTGTTTGTTGCTTTTGCAGCATTGGCGCTTACCATTGTCATGATGATTTTGCAAAAGCAGTACGCAGGATTTCTCGTCAATTACATCGATCCTCGTACGATTAACAGCATCATCGAGATTGCCACGGTTGCAGTGCCATTCTTTCTATGGTGCACAGCCAATTGGGCTGTAACGACCTTGATGGAAGGGGAAGGGAAATTCAGAGAAATCGTTCTGGCGACAGGATACTCGCTCATTCCGGTTATTCTGATCTATGCCCCGATGATCGTGATCAGCCGCTTCATGGTGCAGGAGGAGACTGCTTTTTATTATCTTTTTAATAGCATCGCGTTCTTCTGGTTTGTGTTGCTTTTGTTCATTGGCATGATGACGGTTCATCAGTACACCGTGATTAAAACAATCATTACGATGGTGCTAACGCTCATTGTGATGGGCATTATCGTATTCCTTGGTGCCCTCGTCTTCAGCATGCTCCAACAGTTGTACGAATTCGGTTATAACATCTACCGTGAGTTGATTTTCCGGACCTAAAGGAGGCGGCATCCGTGAACAAAAGGCAACGACTATATACGGTGCTGGCTGGTGGTGCAGCTGTAATCATGATTGCAGCGGGGCTGCTGTATATAAACAACAGGGGGGTTCCAGCCGTGGAAGCTGCGGCTTATCTGGATACAACAACCCAAGCCATGCCCGTCACGGAGGAACCGTTGCAATTCCTTGACGACTCTTCGCAGGGGGTGCCTGGTATGCAACTGGTCGCCGAAGATCAGGGATTGGCCCTGTACTACAACGAGGAGACAACAGAAATTGCAGTACGTGACGGAAAAAGTGGAGAGATCTGGTATAGCAACCCGAAAGAACGGGATGGGGATAGTCTCGCTTCCGCATATGAAAAAGAAGTGCTGTCCTCCCAGCTGAACGTGTCTTTCCGGGATGCGATGGGAACACTGGAGAACTTCCCGAATTTCAGTTCCAGCATCAGCAACAAGCAATTCACTGTGGGGCAGATCGATCAGGGGATTCGGGTGAACTATACGCTTGGTGATACGTCGCTTGGCATTGACGCACTGCCGAAGTTGATTAGCAAGCAGCGCCTGGAGGAGAAAGTGCTTTCCAAACTGGACGCTACTGTCGCAAGATACACATCTGCCCGTTATTATCCAACCAAGAACAATCCGGATATTCTGGAGCGGCTGGATGGACAGATCTCGAAGCAACTTGTGCTGAACAAGATGTTGGCAGCCTTTGAGACGGCGGGTTACACGGCGGACGATCTGGCTTTTGACAATCAGGAGAATGGTGTCGAAGGCGGAGGTGTATCGGATAAACCCAGCTTCGTGATTCCTGTGGAATACCGACTGGAGCAGGGAGCACTTGTTGTGACCGTGCCTCTGAGCCAGATAGAGGAAAGTGGGCAATACCGCATTCGGAATATTGATTTGCTCGCTTATTTTGGTGCTGCGGATACGAAGGGTAAGGGCTACATGCTCGTACCTGACGGTTCAGGCAGTCTGATCCACCTGAACAACGGGAAAACCCAGGAAGAACAGTATGTACAGCGCGTATACGGCGCAGACCCCAATGATAATTCGCTCAGTCGTCCTCAGGTTAGTGAATCCGCGTATATGCCTGTGTTTGGTCTGAAGAACGGGGAGAATGCCTGGTTTGCAGTCATTGAAAAAGGGGATGGCATTGCCAGTATCTCCGCAGATATTGGAGGCAGACAGAATAGCTACAACCATGTACACGCGACCTTCTCCCTGCGGGGTGAGGATGAATTGGAGATGTACACCTCGCAGAAAATGCAGGAGATTCAGCTACTTAGCGATGAGCCTTTCCGTGGAGATATTCAGGTCCGTTATCATTTCCTTCATGGAGAAGATGCCAGTTACTCGGGTATGGCCCGTCTGTATCAGCAGCAGTTGATCGAGCAGGATGTATTGAAGCCGCTCACAGAACAGACGGAGTTGCCGTTCTATGTGGATGTGCTTGGTGCAGTGGACAAAAAGGCTTCGTTTCTGAGTGTACCCTATCGGACCACTTTAGCCATGACCACGTACGAACAGGCTACAGAAATGGCAGCAAAGTTACAGCAGGATGGTGTGAACCGCGTACAAATGCGGTATCAGGGATGGTTTGGAGGTGGCATCAGTCATCATACGCCAACCCAGGTGAAGTTGGACAGTGAAGTGGGCAGTCGTTCCGAATTGCAGGCGTTGTCCACCAAGCTGGAGCAGTCGGGTGGATCTCTGTTCCCGGATGTGGCTTTCCAGCACATTTATCACGATGATATGCGCTTTGCTCCTTCCTCGGATGCAGCGCGTTTTGTCACAAAGGAGACAGCAGAACTGTATCCGTACAATCCTGCACTTAATCGCATGGATCAGAGTAGGGACAGCTATTATTTGCTCTCAGCGGCCAAGCTGCCTTATGTAGTGAGTGAGTTTGCTGACAAATTCAATCAACTGGACCTTGGCGGATTATCCCTTCGTGATCTCGGGCAAGTCCTGACTTCAGATTATCGGGATAGTCGGGTGATTCATCGGGAGACGGCGAAGAACATTGTGAAGGAGCAACTTGGCAAGTTGGCACAGTCCTATCCGAACCTGATGGTATCCGCAGCAAATAGCTACGCTTGGGGAAGTGCACAACATGTTGTGAATGTACCCGAAGGGTCGAGTCGGTTCAATATTACCGATGAAGAAGTTCCTTTTTATGCGATGGTCATTCATGGGTACATGAACTACGCAGCATCTCCGATGAACACGTCGGGGGATCAGGATCTCCGCAAACAGTTACTGCGCAGTCTGGAACTTGGGGCAGCTCCGTATTTTCAATGGACCTATGAACCATCATCCAAGCTGAAGCTGACGAATTATGATTCGGCATACGCAACCGAGTATGGCTATTGGGTGGATGATGCTGTTGCTTTGTATAAGCAGGCTAATGAAGTGCTGGGAGAACTGGAGAATGAGCAGATCCTGAAGCATGAACGCATTCAGGATGGCGTGGTCCGGATCACCTATACTGGGGGTACATCCATCCTTGTGAATTACAATGCGGATGCAGTAACCGTGGATGGGACAACGGTTGGCGGGACGGACTATGTGGTGGAAGGAGTGAACCGATGAGAACTATTCGATTATCGCTGAAGTCACGGAGAGCGCTGCTTGGACTTGCATTTATATCGCCGTGGCTGATCGGTTTCATCTTCCTCTTTGCCACGCCACTCCTGCAATCCATCAGGTTCAGCCTGAGTAACCTGTCTGTTGCTCCGGGCGGATACGTCCTGGAATACGTCGGATTTAAAAATTTCAAGGATGCGCTTCTGGTTGACGCGACGTTCAACCGGATTCTGGTTGATTCGGTTGGAGCAATGCTGCTGAATGTGCCGATGATACTGTTTTTCAGTTTGTTCACGGCGACACTGCTTAACCAGAAGTTCAGAGGCAGAACGATGGCGCGTGCAATCTTCTTTTTGCCGGTTATTCTGGCTTCCAGTGCAGTTGCAGCAGCTGAGTCTGCGGGATTAATCAATCTGATGGGAGATGCAAGTGCGGTCGATGCATCTGCTGATGGCGGGGCTTCGTTCAATGTGGTATCCATTGTGCGTATGCTGGCGGATGTGGGATTGCCGATGGCCTATGTGGATTACATTGTAGAAGCCATCATGCGGATCTATGAGATTATTAGCAGCTCTGGTGTCCAGATTCTGATCTTCCTCGCCGCGCTGCAATCGGTACCGGGATCGATGTATGAGGTTGCAAAGATCGAAGGGGCGACAGCCTATGAATCATTCTGGAAGATTACATTTCCCATGGTCAGTCCGTTGATTCTGACAAATGTCATCTATACCATTATTGATTCCTTTGCCGGAAGTCCGGTCACACAAGCTATCTATCAGACCGCATTCAAAACCCAGAACTTTGGCTTAAGCTCGGCGATGTCCTGGTTATATACCTTGGTGATTGGCCTTGTACTGATCGTAGTGGGCTGGGTGTTGTCACGGCGGGTTCATTACAACTGACGGTTAACGTTGAGGGAGGCTTCAGATTATGGCTGCGTCAGGAACAGATCGCATGGTGGTGGTTCCCAAACAGAATTACCACATGCAGCGGGTGCGAAACAAGACATCGGACCTTCTCTATTCCATATTCAGATATGCACTGGTCATCGGCATTTCATTTATTATTTTATATCCGTTATTTCTCAAAGTGTCAGTTGCGTTCAAGGATAAGCAGGATATCTACAATCCGACGATCTATATGATTCCTCAGCATTTTACGCTGGATAATATCCGGCTAGCGGCGCAAGTGATGGATTATCTGCCTTTGCTGGCGAACACGTTATTGTTCGTTACCATCACAACGCTTCTGACAGCCATATCCTGTGCACTTGCCGGATACGGCTTCGCCCGGTTTTCGTTTCCGGGTAGTAATGTGCTCTTTGTGCTGGTGATTTTGACGATTCTGGTGCCGACAAGTACGCTTATGGTACCGATGTATCTGCATTTCCGTAGCTTTGACTTTATGGGCATTATCCAGTTGTTCACGGGGAAGAACGGCATTAACCTGCTCAATACGTACTGGCCTTCAATGATTACGGCTGCTACGGCGGGAGGGCTGAAGGCGGGGCTGTTCATCTATATTTTCCGTCAGTTCTTCAAGGGCATGCCGAAGGAGATCGAGGAGGCTGCACTGATTGACGGCGCAGGTGGATTCAAAACTTTTGCCCGTATCATGCTGCCCAATGCAATCTCGCCGCTGATTACGGTCATTTTGTTCTCGTTTGTCTGGCAGTACAATGACACGTTTTATTCGGCGTTATTCATGAGTGAAAGTCCACTGATCTCCCTGAAGGTGGCTTCCTTGCCTGCACAGGCGAACCAGTTGATTCCGCAACTGATGGGCTTTGGTTCTAACTCGGGCATCAAGGCTGATCCGAACTATGTGGCGATGATCGTGGATACAGGCATTTTGCTGGCTATTGCACCGCTGATTATTCTGTATCTGTTTGTTCAGCGCTATTTCGTTGAGAGCATTGAACGTTCTGGTGTAGTGGGTTAACATGGTAAATCCAATTGGAGGTGTAGAGATGACAGTGCGTGAGATCAGCAGAGTTCCGGTGAATAAAGCAGCGTCAGCTGAAGCAAAAGAGCTGATGGCGTTCCTGGTCGAGCGTTATCGAAAAGGAATGTTATCAGGCCAGCAGGATTACAGCAATCTTAACTGGGTTAATGAAAATACAGGCCGAAAGCCAGCTGTGATTGGCTTTGATCTCATGGAATATTCCCCTTCAAGAACAGAGCGTGGTGCGGTCTCCCAGGAGATTCGGGATGTGATGGACTGGCACAGACAAGGCGGGATTGTGACGTTATGCTGGCACTGGAACGCACCGACGGATCTGATCAATGAACCAGGTAAAGAGTGGTGGCGGGGGTTCTATACGGATGCCACAACCTATGATCTGGCCTATGCGCTTGCTGATACTGAATCGGAAGCATATCAGTTATTGATCCGGGATATCGATGCGATTGCAGTTCACTTGCAAGAGTTGAAGGATGCGGGTGTACCTGTATTATTTCGACCGCTTCATGAAGCAGAAGGTGGGTGGTTCTGGTGGGGAGCGAAAGGCCCCGAACCTGCCAAACAGCTATATTGTTTGTTGTATGATCGATTGGTTCAAGAACATCAGCTGAACAATCTCATCTGGGTCTGGAACTCGGAAAAACCGGAATGGTATCCGGGTGATGATGTCGTGGATATTGTCAGTGTGGATGTATACCCGGAAGCAGGAGACCACAGCCCGTTGGCTGCGCGTTACGCCAACCTGCGTGAGCTTGTGAAGGATAGAAAAATCATTGCACTGGCCGAGAATGGCTCCATTCCGGACCCCAAGCAGATGAAGGAACAGGATGTACACTGGAGTTGGTTCTGTACCTGGACAGGTGGATTCCTGAGAGACGGGACGCATAATGATGTGGCATTTTTGAAGGAAGTGTACCATAGCGCAAAGGTTATTACGCTCGATCAGTTACCGAAGTGGAGTTGGCTATAAGAACCCCACTTTCAACTTAAATTGGAATCAATGAAGCATTAGTATTCGCATTAATTCTTACAGCGAATACTAACGCTTCATTTGTTGGTGTGCATATGTACATGGGGCCCTCTTCCGAGAAACATGAAAATCTGGTTCGAGCAACAATCTAGTTTGACGGGTGTAACATAGCTTGGATATTGGGATATAAAGTCACGCTCGAAGTGAATAAAATATACGATTGATTCACTGTACGGATCAGAATCCTCTCGCTTGTGCCATTGACTGGACCGAGCCGAATGGCAGATGGTTCGCTTCCACCGTACGTATCATCCAGGGTGACCGATGTGATATGTGTGAGGGGAATTTCAATTTTGGAGAACTGCCAGCGGATGACCAGTTGATCTTCTACTTTTTTCACATTAACACCAAACATACGATGACCTCCTGTTGTGATTCAAATTATTGAAGTAATCTCGTTTGTCCAGTTTATCATATTTTGGATAAAATTACCTTGTTAATAATGACGATTTCTTTCAACTGATATCAAGGATGGGAACTTGATGTAAAACCTACAGGATTAACCATGACATATACCGAATACAAATAGAGAAATTAGAGAACTTATACTCCAACACAAAGGGTGTGCCACATGACGAATCTATTCGAACATTGTTCAGGTCAAACATTATCCGCCAACCTGAGATGGCTGAACGAGCCAGCAGATTGGTCCATTGATGACGGCAAAGTAACGATAACTGTTTCGCCGATCAGTGACTTTTTCATTGATCCGGGAGGTGAGCCGGTGAAAGCTTCAGCTCCATTTTTACATACGATAGTCAAGGGAGATTTCAGCATCGTCACTCGAGTACAGGTGGACATGAAAGAACAGTATGACTCAGGCTGCCTGATGGTGAGGGTGGACGATACGAATTGGGCTAAAGTCTGCTTCGAATATTTTGAAGAACAGCCGTCTATTCTTAGTGTTGTTACTCGTGGTAACTCGGATGATTGTGTATCAGCACCCGTAGACGTTAACAAGCCTTATTTACGTGTAGCCCGGGCAGGCAAGAGCTTTGCTTTCCATTATTCTCAGGATGGAGAGAAGTGGAAGCTGGTTCGTTATTTCGGACTCGACTGCCCGGAAGAGATCAAAGTTGGTATTGTAGCCCAATCCCCCATTGGGCAAGGGACCACGGTTACTTTTACAGACGTACAGCTTCAACATGGAGTGACCGGAAGTGTTCGCCGGGTAAAATAACAGGATCAGAAGGTTGTTCTGTCATTCATTTCGCCCGAATTAACAATCCAAACAGGCCGAGTACAGCAAAGGCCAGAAATGCCGTTGTATTGGAAAACACTTCGATCGTATAACCTGCCATGGATGAGCCAAGGAATTGCCCAACACCCAGCGCGAGAAAGGCAAGGCTAATTCCGATGGACACATTTGGACTGAATAGTCTCGTCGCCCAAACGATAAATACACTGGTCAGGAAAATATACGTGCTGCCAAATATGATCGCAGAGATGAGACTGGCAGTCATGGATGGAAGAAGGATTACCCCCAGTGAGATCGCCAATAAAAGTATGCCCATTCGGTAGGACCACCCAATCTCGAACCGTTCAATAATGCGACCGGCGCATCCACCGAGTATCCCCATAACCCCCATCACAATCCAGAACAACACGGCTTCCGAATCGGAGGCCCCTTTCTCGTCTGTGAGGAAGTTCCGGGCAAAAGTCCAGTAGATTGCAGAACTGAAACCTGTCAACAGACAAGCCATGAGCAGGGCGGACCCTGGTCTGGTAGGTTTCATACATGTCCAGAGAGACTTGGTACAAGGCAGTGTCTTGGTTGCCGGAATAACACGTCTGTTCCACAAAAGAACCACAACACCGATTACAGCAAACAGGATGTAGGTTAGACGCCAGTAATCCGTGAACAGCCAGTAGAGTGGACCTGATATTACAATCCCGAAGCTGGTCCCTGTGTTAATCCAGCTGTTGCCTCTTGCTTGTAGCTCGGGAGCAAGCTCGGCATTAACCGTGTTACCGAGGGCTGGAGAGGCCCAGCCTGTACTCAAACCTGCTAGAAATATACTAAATGTAAGAACCCATGCATTCTGAGCCAGGGCAATGCCGGTTAATCCGATCACTGCGCTGATTCCTGCCAATTGAATGACATAATGATGTCCCTTGCGATTAATCAACAGTGGTGCAGTTAGAAGGGACAGACAGTAGGCAATATACGTTCCTGAGTTAATCGCGCCAGAGGCTGCATCATTTAATTGTAAGGCTTCCGAAATTTCCGGCATAAACAGTCCATAACTGAATCGCCCAAATGCATAACATACAGCGATTAGTGCAATGCCTGGAAAGATAATTTTTTTCATTTAATCCACCGCCTTTTAGATAGAACGATCATTATATTTCTTATGAAATAAAAAAGTGAGTTGAAATATTAACTCACCCGGAATAGCTTTATTTGAAACTGGTTTGCGTCATATGGATCAGTTCACGGCAGACGTCATTTACATTTTCTGTCTCAGCAAGTGCCGTGGAACCCTCCAGTAGCAGGGAGAAGCGCAATAGATCTCGATCACTTGCAGCAGGCGCCAATGTTTGGATTAACGTTCGCATATGTCTTTTATGCGCATTCACTGTTTGGACGATGATATGATCTGTATAACCTCCGAATTCTTCTTTGGCACGTAGAAATAAGCAACCTCTTGATTCGTGTTCCTTCAGCCAAGTTGCATGTCCTTCAGCCAGATTGAGGAACATGGGTTGTGCTTTATTGTCTGCATATTGCCTGAGCTGTTCCAAATAACGCTGTTCGCGCCGTAGGAGCACCTGGACGATGAGATCATCCTTCGACTCAAAATGATTGTATAGCGTCATAATCGCAATCCCGGCATCCGTGATAATCCGCTTTAAACCGACGGAATGGAAACCGTGAAGGTAGAACAATTCTTCAGCCACGTTCAAAAGCATTTCCTTTTTGCTGCTCATGATCAGTGATACTCTCCCTTCAAAATAAGATAGAACGATCATTATACTCGTAGGCTATAGTAAATCGTTTACATTGTCAAATTCTGTGAGCAGGTGTTATATGAACTACATCGCCTGCGCTTAAACCGGACAAATGAAAGCACAGTATGACAGGTTATTGGGGTGTTTATCCGTTATATTAGACATCAAGGAGTGATTATCACATGAACTGGATCAACTCATTACAGGTCGCTATTCAATATATGGAAGACCACTTGCTCGAAAATATGACGATGGAGCAGATTGCAGCGCAGGCCCATATCTCTCCTTTTCACTTTCAACGTACCTTTGCCTTATTAACTGATGTTACTGTAGCTGAGTACATAAAACGCAGACGATTGACACTGGCGGCACATGAGCTTCTGCAAAGTGATCACAAAATCATTGATCTGGCGTTTAAATACGGTTACGACACACCGGAATCTTTCTCCAAAGCATTTCGCAGACAACATGGGATCGCACCCAGTGAGGCTCGAAAGAATAGTAACACTGTCCAATCGTATAATCGTCTGGTGATTCAAGTGAGTCTAAAAGGAGCAGAGCCGATGAAATATAAAATCGTTGAACATCCCGAATTTACGTTGGTCGGAGTAGAGCAAACTTTCTCCTATGCAGATCAAGAACATCTGCAAGGCATCGGGAAGATGTGGCAGGAAGCGTGGACGAGCGGCACAGAGGATCGTTTATTTGAACTGAACAACGGGGATATTCCAGGATTACTTGGCGTTGTTGTGGATCAGAGCGAAATACAGGAGAAACAGATGCAATACTGGATTGCTACAACTTACGATGGTGAAGTACCGGAAGGATTATCAAGCTTCACCATGCCCGCTTCCAAATGGAGCGTATTTGAAGTAAAAGGCCCGATGCCGGAGAGTATGCAGCTTCTATGGAAACAGATTATTTCGGAATGGTTTCCATCCAACCCTTATGAGCACGCATATATGCCGGAGCTGGAAGTATACCCGGGCCCCAATCAACCGCCACAAATTTGGATACCAATTAAATAAATTTTAACCGTTTCAAACTCGATCATTGTAACCCATAAACATTCGGATAACCGAAGTTGTTTATGGGTTATTTGGATGTGATTGATCAGAGATTCGAAGTAGTTACAGAGGATGTTCAAGCGTTGTTCATTTTATTGCAGCCAGGTAAACATGATATATTGGAACGAGAGTTTATCTCTATAAGAGGACAATGAGGTAAACTGCAGGAGGCAGATATGTTACATGAGGACTTATTCATTCAGACGATCATCAAACACGAGCAATTAATACATGACCTGCGGAGAGTTCGTAGTCTTCATTTACCTCAAAGTTACATAGGTGCAGGATATATTCGTAATTATATCTGGGATGTTCTGCATGGATATGATCTTCGTGAACTTCACAGCGATATTGATGTTGTCTATTATGATGCGCAAGACTTGCGTGAGGAGCGAGACATACAGCTCGAACAACAGCTTCGTGAGGAGACGGGCAATTCAAAGTGGTCGGTCAAAAATCAGGCGAGAATGCATCTGCGCAATGGCACAGTTCCTTATCATTCTACTGAAGATGCTCTTCGCTATTGGCCAGAAGTTGTAACTGCTATAGGCGTACAATTAGATGAAGAGGACCGGGTGAACATCTGTGCTCCGCATGGTTTGCATGATTTGTATCACCTTATAGTCCGCAAAAGTGCATTCTTCACGGATGCTGACTATTATAATCAGAGAGTACAGAAGAAGTGCTGGCAGGAACAATGGCCGAAACTAACGATAATAACAGCTTGAATAATAAGTGATTTGCGGAATAGCGGGTACAAGAAGGAGTGTCTACGGATTTGATAAAAAAGTTCTTACAAAAAAATGGACTGATCATTGATCTTGTCCTGTTGGCATGTTTTGTGGCGTTCCTGGCCTTCTGGGGCCAAAGATTCCCAGTCATGTTTTTTGGAATGATCACGGTGGCTTTTATCGTTCTAAGACGGATTGACTATCAGAAGCATGTTATTCTGAAACGGATTATCCTTACCGGAATTAGCGTTGCTGTCGTCTCTTTTGTCATTATCGAAGCCCTTGTATTCACACAGCTTGGTGCGAATGATCCGGAAGAAGCGGACTATGTCATTATTCTGGGTTCAGGCATCCGTGGAACGGAATTGTCAATGACCCTAAAACAAAGGTTGGATGCAAGTTTGGACTACATTCGCAGTCACCCTCAGACACCCGTCATTGTATCGGGTGGGCAGGGAACGGGGGAATCGATTCCCGAAGCGCTCGCCATGAAAAACTATCTGATTGAACAGGGGATTAACCCTGCCCAAGTCATTATGGAAGATCGCTCCACAAGTACACAGGAGAATTTGGCCTTTTCCAAAAAAATCATTCTTGAATCCGGGTTAGAACACCCTGAGATCATGATTGTCACCAGTGACTATCATATGTTCCGCTCCAAGTATATCGCTGCCAAGAACGGTTATGCGGCAGAATATGGCATATCGGCCCCGTCACCGGGTTATCTGAAACCCGTCAACATGATCCGTGAATATTTTGCTACGATCAAAACAATTATCTAATGCACATGACAGGAAACGAAAACAGGACGAAGCTGGAGATCTATGCTTCGTCCTGTTTGCATATAAGGATGTTATTGCTCCTTAGTGTATAGGTTATTTCTCTGAAGGAGCAGGTACAGTTACTGAAACCTTATCCCCAGGGAGAGCTACCATTTCGGGGGATTGGGTATTCGAAGGAACGGCTACGATTTCAGGAGATTCACCCGTAAAGGGAACAGTGGCTGATTCTACAACTTTAGCCTCAGAAGGTTCAGTAGTAGAAGGTACAGTAGCAGACGGAACTGGCACAGCTTCGGAAACTTCATCCTCAGGGAGAGCCACGATTTCAGGAGTTTCGGAAGTGGAAGGAGCAGTTACAGCTTCGGAAATTCCGACCTTGTTGGGAGAAGCTACGATTACAGAAGATCCATCAGTAGAAGGAACAGGCACAGTTTCAGAAGCTTCAGCCTCTACTTTAACCGTATGGTTTGATGCCCATACTGCGGTGGACGTACTTACTCCTGTAATAAGCAGGAGGGCTCCCATACTTATCATCCAATGTTTCTTTTTCAGTTTCTTTACATTAAACATAATCATCAATCTCCTTTTTAATTGTTTGCCTTCACCCGATAGGGACGAACAAAATTGAGCAGGCATTTTCTTTGTTCCCGCCATCACATTTAAAATCGTTTCACCATATCGTCTTCGCTCTTCATGGGACATCTCTTTCACCACATCTTCATCACAGGCCAACTCGCTCCAGGTATGAATGTCCCGGCGAATCGTATGAATCAGGGGATTGAACCAGTGCAGGGCACTAACCCCCAAGGTCACAGCCTTGACCCACAGATCTTTATGTTTCAGATGTACCAACTCATGATGAATTACCATGCTGATGTCCATTTTCACCGTATTTTCGGGTGGCAGATATATCGTTGGTTTAAACAAGCCAACCAGTATAGGGCTACGTACTAGGGTGCTGTGAGCAAGCGTGATATTGCTTTTCAGACCCAAAGCCTCTTTGATTAATGGTAGCTGTATAGCTGCCTCACTATGACGGAGGACTGGGGTGCGTGTACGAGATAATTCATTCAGAAATCTCCGATAACAGTACACCTGCCATGCAGAAAAACTGATGACTCCAATGCCCCATCCGCATAACAAGAACCAGGCAGTGGTTACCGAAATGGTTTGTTCCGGGATAAACGTTCCTGCAAGTACGCCCGAAGCTGCTGCATTCTTCGTACCCGGTATAGTTGATGTCGTTTGGAATGCAATATCCAAAAGCCATGAAAGGCCAAGAGATACCGGGAACAGATAAAACAAGAGAGCCAGTTTACTGAGTCTGTAGAGCCACTTGGTCGGAAAAACAGATATGGGTATAAGTCGTAGTGCCAAAATACAAACAGAAACGATACTTCCCGCCACGGTCAGGCTGCACAGAATTTCAAAAAAGATGTTCATCATCTGCACCTACTTTTCCGAAAGCCATTTTTTCAGTTCTGAAATGTCATCGTCTGAAAGCTTGTCGCCATCATACATGGCCGAAACCAAATTCTTGACTGAACCTTGATACAGTCCATCAAGAACATGTTGCGTTTCCTGTAGTTTGTAATCTTCGGGCTGTAGAAGAGGTACATAATCATTGGTCCGTCCACGTCTCGTGACGGTAAGTGCGCCTTTATCCACCAACCGTGACAGAAAGGTAGACATGGTCTGCGCTTTCCACGCTTTCCCCTTCTCGGCAAATATGTCTAATAGTTCTGTCGAGGTGACCGGTGGGGCGCATGACCATATAACAACCATTAACTCCATTTCTGTTTCGGATAATTTTTGAATCTGGTTCACAGTGAACACTCCTTAACATCGTTATGCGTCCATAACGATCGTATTACTACACTACGTAGTACGTATAAACTACTACAACTTGTAGTGGATAGTCAAGTTATCCTGATAGATGATTGCCAAACCATGTTATAATATAGGTCATTAATAGAAGAACGATGTAGGAGTGAATGATCATTACAGCATATCAATTACCTGCTCTCTATGAGCAGAAGCGAGTTTCAATGCACGAGATGGAAGAGATTGTACGCCTGTTGGCCCAGACACCGCTATTATACGATGATGGACAGAGCATTCAGGTTCAGGATTACATGGGAGGCTTGGAGGTCGAACTTGAGCATGAGGTACGCCGTGCAGTGACCGAGTTGTACGAACTGGCTGTTCAGGCCTGCCGCGTCTTCGCCGATCCATTGGCGTACGAGCAACTTCAGGATGCGCTTGGGTTACAGGCTGAGTTATGGCAGGAGGAAGTGCTTACTCTTGCAAAGTGGATGGATTGGTTGAAGCAGATCAGTGAAGGAAAGAGAACACTGCCCGAGTACAACTTTTCAGCGATGCTTGGGAACTTGCCGGACGGATTCATGATCCATGATTTTTATGATGAACTCCGATATCAGCTGGAACAAAACCCTGTAAACGCATGGGCTATCGAAGAGCGGGATCGCTTGTACGCAGCCCTGGGTGCGAATTAAATCAAACCAACGGGTCACCGGCGGTGTTAATCTAATATCTGCATTTTGCATGCATAGAAGCATTCCAATCTATACCTTACGAATTCTTTACCCAGTATGGGAAATGAGGGGATACCGTGAAGAAGGTTGTATTAGCTGGTGGAACGGGATTTGTCGGACAGGATTTTGCCCAAAGGTTCAGAAAGCTGGGGTATGAGGTGATAATTATCTCGCGTCAGCCCGGTCATATTGCCTGGGAGGATCGTGCGGGAATCATAGAGGCACTGGAAGAAGCAGAATTGTTGATTAACCTGGCAGGTAAATCGGTGAACTGCCGTTATACGGATGAGAATCGCAAAGTCATTCTGGAATCCAGAACCCGTACCACGCGCATTCTCGGCGAAGCCATTCTGGCTTGTAATCATCCTCCTGAACTATGGATTAATTCGAGTACAGCAACGATATACAGACATGCTGAAGATCGTCCCATGACGGAAAAAGAGGGCGAGATTGGCTCCGGATTCTCGGTCGACGTTGCCAAGGCATGGGAACAGGCTTTCTTTGAATTCAGTCTGCCGTCTACGCGTCAGATTGCACTGCGGATTGCGATTGTGCTGGGCGAGGGTGGTGTGATGGTGCCCATGACGAACCTCGTCCGTTTTGGACTGGGAGGATCGCAAGGGGCAGGAACGCAGCAGTTCAGCTGGATTCATATCGAGGATCTGTTTCGCATGGTGATCTATCTGCAAGAGCATCCACACTTGAATGGTGTGTTCAATGCTTCCTCTCCGCATCCGGTGACGAATCGCGAGCTAATGGCGCGTCTGAGAGAACAGATGGGTGTTCGGATCGGCCTGCCTTCTCCTCGCTGGATGCTTGAACTGGGCGCACGCTTCATTCAGACCGAGACGGAACTGGTTCTCAAAAGTCGTTGGGTGATTCCCGAGCGAATGGAGAGAGAAGGATTCGCGTTCACATACGGTACGCTGGATGCTGCACTTGCCGAGATTCTGAATAAGAAGAAATGACACTTTATACAAAAGAAAACACAACAGGAAGGGCAGAGGCATCTGCCCTTTTGTTATATATGTTCAACTAAACATTACACGATAACGGAGAGGGCAGAAATAACTTGAAGAAGCGGAGCGTTCGCCTAAAAGCTTTCTGAAAGAAAGCTGCATCGGAAGCATATGCTTATCCCCGGAATTTCCCTTTTAAGAAAGGAATCAAAAAAATCTGGGGATAACAGCGATCGGAAAGTTGTTCTGTCATCGCAGTGTAAGTGTAAATACAATTAGCTGAACTTAAATATATCAGTCAGATGAACAGAAAGAGGTTGGGGAAATGCAACTTAGAAGAGTAAGGATCGCAGGAACAGGGAAGTACCTGCCTGAACAGGAAGTCACCGATGAGGAACTGGATCGCCGCTTGGACGTGCCTGCGGGCTGGGTCAGCAAAGCCACAGGTGTAGGTGTGCGCCATTATGCTTCGGGTGAAGAAACCTCTTCTTTCATGGGCGCGCGGGCTGCGGAAGCTGCACTGGTGGATGCAGGATTACAATTCAGTGATATCGACTGTCTGGTGTGTACCAGTGGCACGAAGGAACAACCGTTGCCAAGTACGGCGGTATTTATCCAGCAGGCCATGGGGCAGCAAGATTCAGGCGTACCTGCTTTTGATATGGATGCAACCTGCCTGAGTTTCCTGAACGGACTCGATGTGATCTCCTATATGGTAGATGCTGGACGTTACCAGCGAGTATTGCTCGTAGCCACCGAGATTGCCTCAGCCGGACTAAATTGGTCTGATAAAGAAAGTGCGGCCCTGTTCGGAGATGGAGCGGCCGCCGTCATTATTGAACGTTCGCCTGAAGGATCTTCGTCGCAGATTGTACATGCTTCCCTTCAAACCTACAGCCGAGGTGCTCGCTTCTCGGAGATTGCAGGTGGAGGTACACGGCTGCATGCTTCGAATTATAAGGCGGATCAGCCTGAGCCCTACCTTTTTCATATGGATGGACAGGCGATCTTCCGCATGGCTTCCAGACTTCTGCCTGGATTCATCAGTGATATGCTGCAGGCGACTGGGTGTCAGATGGAGGATTTCCAATTGGTTATTCCCCATCAGGGAAGTGCCATGGCGATGAGACTGATTCGCAAGAAGCTTGGCATTGCTGAAGATCGGTTTATGGACATCACACGAAATCACGGCAATACCATTGCGGCATCGATCCCGATGGGTCTGCATGAAGCGATTAGACAACAGCGTATTCAGCGTGGAGATCGGGTGTTGATGATTGGCACGGCTGCCGGATTATCATTGGGAGGACTCATTTTTGACTACTAGATCTGGGGAAACAGGACATCGTACAGCTGCTTCTCTCCGTGTGCTGCTTACAGGCGGAAGGGCTCCCGTAACGCTAGATCTGGCACGCATGCTTCATCGGGCAGGTCACCAAGTGTATGTTGCGGAGAGTGCCGTACGGCATCTAACCAGATTATCTCGTGCAGTGGAACAGTCTGCTGTGGTCCCGTCGCCACGTCATGACACAGGTGCGTATCTGGCGGAGTTGGAACGGTTGGTTCAGGATTGGCAGATTGACCTGCTGATCCCAATGTGTGAAGAAGTCTTCTATGTTGCTCAAGGGGCAGACAGACTGCGTGCATATTGCCGTGTTCTAGTTACAACTCTGGAGCAGCTGCATGAGCTGCACCATAAATATGATTTTATCCAGCTTGCAGGGTCACTCGGTCTTTCGGTTCCGGATACACGCCTGATCCATAGTCGGGAGGAATGGATGGAAGCTCAGTCTGTTCTGGGAAAAGTAGGAGATTGGGTGTGGAAACCGGTGTATTCCCGCTTTGCAGCCAAAGTTCGCATGCCAACATTCATGACCGATGACGCTGGGACAGGGATTGATCAGGAAGGAAACGTAAGCCAAAAGAGCCGTCGACATATCCGTAACGACCCACCGGAAGAAGGGGAATTATCCTCTGTTTCGCCTTGGGTTGCACAGGCCTACATTCCTGGTCAGATGTTGTGTACATACAGCATAGCGCATGAAGGGCAACTGGTTGCACATGCCACTTACGACAGTCGCTATCGTACAGGTAGCGTGGGAGCGAGTGTTTTTTTTGAACAGGTAGAACATGAAGGTGCCCTTGCGTGGGTGAGACAATTTGTTGAGGCAACGGGTTTTAGTGGACAGATTGGGTTTGATTTTATAGAAGGTCCGGATGGGCAAGTATACGCAATTGAGTGTAATCCGAGGGCAACGAGTGGGATTCATCTGTTTCACCCTGGAGATGACTTGGTGCGTGCACTGACTGAACCGGAGACGTTGGTCAAGGAAGGAAGAATGATTACGCCCGCACCGGGCAGCAAAGCCATGCTCATGCTTCCCATGCTGGGAAGTGGAGTACAGCAGATCTTAGGCAAAGGAAAGCGCCGTGCATGGATAGCAGCATGGCGTGGAACCAGGGATGTGGTCTATGTAGGGCAGGATATCCAGCCTGTATTTGAACAATTCGGAGTGGTGCTAGCCGCATGGCGTCTGGCAAGATCGCAGAAGTGCTCGCTGACTGAAGCTTTGACTCATGACATAGAATGGAACGGTGAACAACAATGAATAGAGCATTGGTTACAGGAGCTACGGGATGTCTGGGCAGGCACCTCGCGATGCGGCTTGCCAAAGAGGGATGGGAAGTCACTGGCATGGGCCGACAGCCAAAGGTTGGTGCAGAACTTGAGTTGGCAGGAATCCGATTCCTGAATGGAGATATACGGGATGAGGGAGTAATAAACGAAGCGTGTGCAGGACAGGATATGGTGTTTCACTGTGCGGCACTATCATCGCCATGGGGTAAATATCGTGACTTTTATAGCAGTAATGTAGAAGGCACACAAAACCTCATGGATGGCTGCCTGCATAATAAAGTACAGCGATTCATACATGTCTCGACTCCAAGTATATATTTTAACTACATACCACGATATAACGTACATGAGAATGACCCGTTGCCACCCAAACCAGCCAATCATTATGCAGCCACGAAGCTTCTCGCTGAGCAGGTTGTAATGGAGGGGCATGCGAAGGGGCTTCCGTCGATCATCATTCGACCGCGAGCCATTTTTGGTCCGTATGATCAGACGTTATTTCCAAGGATTGTCGCAGCGAATGCGAAGTCGGGCGTGCCCATGATCGGTGGTGGACAGGCGTTAATCGATCTGACATGTGTGGATAATGTGGTGGATGCCTTATTATTGTGCCGCGATGCCTCTACAGAAGCACTTGGTAGAGCCTACAATATCTCCAATGGCGATCCAAGGGCGTTCAGTGAGTTGGTGAGCAGCCTGTTTGGCATGCTGGATATGCCCTTGCGTTGTCGAAACATTCCTTATCGGATGGCATATGGTGTGGCAGCGTTGCTAGAGCGAGTTCATGGCTATATTCCTGCGTTGGGTGAACCTGCGTTGACACGGTATACAGTCGGCTCCTTATCTATTCCACAGACATTGGATATTACGGATGCAAGGGAGCAATTGGGGTACGTCCCTCGGGTGTCCATTGAAGAGGGATTACAACAATTTGCAGACTGGTGGAGGGCAGAATCATGCTGACGACAACTCCAGTAGAATTATATTTGGGTGCGGCGGGTTACTGTACACATCCAGAGTTTCTGACGCTGCGTGGTGGTCGATTGAGTCCAGTACATTTCCCGGCAGGATTTGCCTGCATCATTCATCCCGTACATGGACCGATCCTGTTGGATACGGGATATAGTTCCCGCTTTTTCGAGGAAACGGCTCATTTGCCTAACGCACTGTATCGTCATATTACACCTGTGGTCTATCGTGAAGAGGATAGTGCCGTTCATTTTTTGGCTCGAATTGGACTGAAAGCTTCGGATATTCGGTATATCATCCTCTCGCATTTTCATGGTGATCACATCGCAGGTGTACGAGATTTCCCGGAGGCACAATTCATCTATCTGCCAAGAGCCTATGATGCTGTGCGCTCACTCGGTCCAATTGCGGCTGTAAGGGCAGGTTTTCTTGCCGGGTTGTTGCCCGAGGATTTTAAGGCCAGATCAATGCCTGTTACGCGTCAGCCTGAGCGATGGATAAGAGCGGGGGAAGCTTTCCCTTTTGAAGAGGTCTACGACATCTTTGGTGATGGAAGTCTGCTTGGAGTGGATGTATCCGGTCATGCGGAAGGTATGATGGGACTCCTGCTGCGTACAGAAGAACATGATTATTTTCTCTGCGCGGATGCGGTGTGGTCAAGTCGGGCTTTTCGTGAACAGCGCAGACCTCATGCGCTCGCGGGCATTATTATGTCTGATCGACAGGAATACCACCGTAATTTTGACAAGCTGGTTCAGCTGTATCAGCAGTTTTCCCATATTCGTATTGTGCCAAGCCATTGTCGAGATGTACTGGACGCTTGGGGGACAGGAGGGCAGGAACGATGAGTAATACCTTTCGTATTGTGGTTCATTATGCCCTCGCACGTGGGCTGAGAACGTGGAAAACGCGAGAACAACTGGAGCGCTGGCAAGAGCGCAGGGTTATTCGGCATGTTCATCAGATCCGTGCCCGATCTCCGTTTTACCGGAAGTGGTGGGGTGACGTGGACGCATCCGACTGGAGAAGCTTTCCGTTGATTAACAAATCAATCATGATGGAGCACTTCGATACACTGAACACGGTGGGTATTACCAAGGACGAAGCGCTGGCTCTTGCAGGTGAAAGTGAAGAAACGCGTGATTTCAAACCTTCCATTCAAGGCGTGACGGTTGGACTGTCTTCGGGCACGTCAGGGAACCGGGGGATATTTCTGGTGAGTGATCGGGAGCAGGATGCGTGGACGGGCACAGTGCTGGCTAAGTTGCTGCCCGGTGGACTGAGGAAACCTGCCAAGATTGCGTTTTTCCTGCGTGCCAACAGTAATCTGTATGAATCGGTGCAGCGTGGCAAATTGCAGTTTCAGTATTTTGATCTGCTAGAGCGTGTGGAGACCTTGGTGAGACGGTTGGAAGAATACCAACCTACTGTATGGGTAGCTCCTCCATCCATGCTGCGTCTGTTGGCGGATGCCTATGTGGCAGGCCAACTGACTGCTGTACCGGATAAAATCATCTCGGTTGCCGAGGTGCTGGACCCCCTGGATCGCAAGGTGCTGGAGCAGGTGTTCGGACAAACCGTTAGTCAAGTCTATCAGTGTACAGAAGGGTTCCTGGGTGCGACCTGTCGTTATGGCACACTGCATTTGAATGAAGACATCGTGCATATTGAAAAAGAGTACATTGATCCCGCCACCCGGCGGTTTGTGCCCATTATTACGGACTTCTCCAGAACATCACAGCCGATCATCCGGTATCGGCTGAATGATATTCTGACCGAGGCGGCGCTGCCATGTGCCTGTGGTTCCCCGTTTACTGCCATTGAGCGGATTGAAGGCCGCTGTGATGACACGCTTTATTTTACACAACTACATACGGGTGAGTCGGTACCTGTCTTTCCAGATTTCGTTACCCGTTCGGTCATTGCGGCTTCGCCGGATATTGAACATTATCGTGTGGTGCAGCAAGGGGACGGAACAATGGAGGTATCCCTTCGGCTTGGCGGGAGCGCAGTGATGGCTCACGTAGAGACCAATGTACTGCTGGAACTGATGAAGCTGGGAGAGCGGCTTGAATGCACCTTACCTGAGATCAGATTTGTACCGTATACGTTTGAACCGGGACTTACGAAGCTGCGCAGGGTGGAGAGACGGCATAATGGAGTGGCGGATTAAGCAGTAGGGGCCGTGCGGTATAGGTAGGAACGGGAAGTAAGTAATTTACCGAGGAAAGAAGGACACACCGTGACAGCAGAGGAACATTTAACTAAGGACGGGCAGGGACGAACCAACACGGGTCTTGATGCAGTGAAGAAGACCAAGGGAGGAGTGAACGCTCCGGTGGCTTTAATTACGGGTACCTCCAGTGGTTTCGGTATGCTTACCGCAATCACCCTTGCCAAGCAGGGGTATCGCGTTGTTGCTACAATGCGTGATCTGAGTCGGAAAGAAGAATTGGCAAGGCTGGCTGAGCAGGCTGGGATATCTGAACGTTTGCAATATGTACAACTGGATGTAACCGATGCTGTATCAGTGGACAAAGCGGTGGGGACCGTTCTTCAAACCAATGGACGAATCGACATGCTGGTGAACAATGCGGGATTTGCGGTGGGTGGGTTCATTGAGGAAGTATCGATGGACGATTGGCGGCGCCAGATGGAAACGAATCTGTTTGGATTAATCGCTGTGACACGTGCCGTCCTGCCTGTGATGCGTGAACAGAAGCAGGGGTTAATTGTTAACTTGTCCAGCGTCAGCGGTTTATCCGGTTTTCCAGGATATGCGCCCTATGCTGCCTCCAAATTCGCTGTGGAGGGATTCACCGAAAGTCTGCGGCATGAGATGTCTTCGTTCGGCGTTCGGGTGGTACTGGTTGAGCCAGGCGCTTATCGCACGCCGATCTGGAATAAAGGTCTGGGGGAAATTCACAGAAACGAGGACTCTCCATATAAACATAAGCTGGATGCGGTTCTTCGTTATTCCCAACATGCGAGCGAGACGGCACCTGATCCACAGGAGGTAGCTGATCTGATTGGCCGAATTGCACGGATGCGTGCACCAAGACTTCGATATGCGCTCGGAAAAGGTTCGCGTGTGCTCATCATAGGTAAAGCACTGCTACCCTGGAAGTGGCTGGAGCGGATTATCGCCCGTGGATTAAAATAGAGATAAGGTACGAGTCACGATTGCTTAATTTCCGAATGGGAGGGGTTAGCCATATTTGAACTCATCGTCATTATTTTACTTCTTGCGATTGTGGGTCTGCTCTTTCATATCAATAGCAAGCTGCCAGCGCGTGACCGGGTGAAGGAAGCAATGGAACGGGATCGGAATCAGAAACATAATCAGGATGCTCCAAATTAAAACGCGGAGGTGACCAATGAAATGAAAATTGCATTCGTTTTGTTTGATGGACTGACTTTCCTTGATTTTGCAGGGTTTTATGATGTGGTCAATCGGTTGAATTTCTTTGAACCTACCAAAGGAACGACGTGGGAAACTTGTGCCATGACAGATCAGGTCACGGATGAGTCTGGTCTAACGTTGAAGGTGGATCGGGTGAAGCCTGACCTGTCGGAATATGATCTCGTGTTTATCCCCGGGGGCATGGGAACGCGCAAGCTTCGATATGACGAGGCATTTGTAGGTTGGCTGAAACAGGCTGAGTCTGTGCCTTTGAAGGTTTCGGTGTGCACAGGCTCTCTGCTGCTGGGTGCAGCTGGTTTTTTATCTGGCAAAAAAGCAACAACACATCCCCGTGCATATAATTTGCTTGAGCCATATGTCACTGAGGTGATTCAGAAGCGGATTGTAAAAGATGGAAATGTAATTACAGCCGGTGGAGTAGCCACGTCCATTGATCTGGGGATTTATGTTGTTGGGTTGCTCGCAGGACAGGAAGCGGCAGCGAATGTAAAACTTCAGATCGATTATCCTTATGAGATGCAGGGAGTGGTCGAAGAATGAATGAAGGCCGAAAGCAAGAGCACTATACCATTCGCAATATTCAGCGGGATGAAGCAGACATTTACTGGCCTTTGCGACTGGAAGCACTGAAAACACATCCTGAAGCCTTCGGGGCTTCGTTCGAGTTGTCCATTCAACTCCCCATGAGTGAAGTGCAGGAGCGCATACATAATGAACCGGATGATTATATTCTGGGAGCATACACAGAAGAAGGAACCTTGGCGGGAATGATGGGTTTCAAAAGAGAGTACGGCCTAAAGCTCAGGCACAAAGGCATGATCTGGGGCGTCTATGTTGCTCCACCATATCGGGGAAGTGGGCTGGCTTCACGCTTGCTTCGCGAGGTGCTGGATCGGGGAAGGCATCTGGAAGGTATCAAGCAGATTAATCTGAGTGTAGTGACAACCAATAAATCAGCCCGACGTTTATACGAGCGATATGGATTTGAAGTCTACGGCATCGAGCGTAACGCATTGGAAGTCAACGGTCAGGGATATGATGAGGCGCATTTGAATTACTTTTATACAGAGCCCTCAAGATTGGATGATGATATCACCACAGGAGGAGTCCGATGACAGATCAGGTTGAACATGAGATCGATGGTGTTTCCTTTGTCTTAAAAGAGTCTCATTCTTTCGATTGGTTACGGCCCTTGGGTACGGTCTTTCGCGTATTCGATCAGCAGGATTCAGGGAATCTCTCCTTCGGTATCGTGCAAAAGGATGGAAAACGATTGTTCGTTAAATATGCGGGAGCACATACAATTCATGCGAATCATACGGGAAGTCCCCCGGAAGCCATTCGTAATCTGAAATCATCTGTTTCTGTTTATGAAGATTTGGCGCATGACACGTTGATTCGACTAACGGATCATTTTGCAACGGATGAGGGTTATGCCTGTGTATTCGATTGGGTGGATGGGGAGTGTCTACATTCCCACTGGTATTTTCCGCCTCCGGCCAAGTATGAAGATCCGCGTTCACCCTATTATCGGTTCAGACAGCTTCCAGTGGAGACACGCATTCGGGCGATGGAACAGATTCTGGATTTTCATATCGAGGTGGAACGAAGAGGTTATGTAGCTGTTGATCTGTATGATGGCAGTCTGATCTATGATTTTGACAGAAACTTTATGAAGATTTGTGATATCGACTTGTATCGGAAGGGCTCTTTTACCAATACCATGGGGCGTATGTGGGGATCTTCCCGCTTTATGTCACCCGAAGAGTTTGAGCTAGGCGCACCCATAGATGTGGTTACCAATGTATTCAACATGGGGGCAATGGCGTTTGGGTTGCTTGGTGGGGAGAAAGATCGTTCCTATGAGAGATGGGATGCCGGAGAAGCGTTGTATCAGGTTGTGATACGTGCAGTGAGCGATGATCGGTCCGAGCGGTACGCATCGATTGCGGAACTTGGTGAGGCCTGGAAACAAGCTACGATTTAAGGTCAATGAGTTAGTGGTTGGATTTTCGCAAATATGCAAAATCCATTCGTATATGTGTGTGAAATCCCGTATAATGGAAATTATTAAGGGGGTGCAGATGATGTGCAGATATGCCTTGTCAGGACCATATAAAGACATCTATGCATGTTTCATTTGTCGCAAATCATTTAAACAAGTTTCCAGACATGACCTAAGCCCTGAGGTGGTGGCCCAACTTGAATATAAGTGCCCACAATGTGCCACGTCTATGGTCAGCATGGGACACGATTTCCAGGCGCCCAAGCAAAATGATACCAAACAATGGACCAAAGTGATGATGTTGTATCGTCATGGTTATACCTATCATAATTGCGGGTGCGGGGCTGGATATCGCCCGGCTGATTTACGTGAATTATCCGATTTTCTGGAGCAGCAAGAAGCTGGTAAAGGCAGTGAAGGCAAACGATTATTGCAAAGGTTAACTTCATAGTTATGGTTCCAAAATCCAACCTGTCGTCTATGGAAATGTTGAAAATACAGGTGAGCACGTTGTATACAATCAATGAGCAGCAGCGTCTATTAAGCATTAACGAGCCGGGTGGTGGGCAGGCTCCAGCCATTTTTATCGGCATGACTTCTGCTGGTTCACTGATCTATTACCATGAGCAGTTACCGCCGGATTTAATGAATGAATTGGGTAAGGATTGCGAGCTTCCGTTGGATATTCCGAAACTAATTCGCAAGGTGGAAACCTTTGAGCCAGTTAACCGTGTGTGGATGGGACCCGCCTATGCTTTTCCTGAGTCATCTGACGAGTGGAATCAGAAGGTTCAGTTGATTGGTCAGGAGCAGCATTATTTGGTGGCAGAGAATTTCCCTGAATTAACAGATCACTTGTATGAAAAAAGCCCTGTTGCCGCTTATGTTATTGGTGATTCTGCTGTGGCAGTGTGTTGCTCCGCAAGGCTCTCCGATTATGGGGCGGAAGCGAGTCTATATACGGCACCGGGTTATAGAGGACATGGATATGCAGCGGAGACGGTAAAGTGCTGGCAGTATTATGTCAAGGAGCGTGGACGCATGCCAATCTACAGTACATCTTGGGATAATCTCGCTTCACAGCAAGTTGCCCGTAAACTGGGATTAATTCAGTTCGGTGTGGATTTCAGTATCACAACTGTAGATTTGAGGAAGGACTGTGATGTCTGATGATCCGCACTTTCGTACAAAAGGATCTGCAGTATGTCATTGATGCGCATATCCGAATCTATCGAAACGAGTATAATTATGATCATAGCTTTGCTGAATTTATCACCCATAGGGGCGGGTGGATTATATCAATCTGTGGGCTTTGAAGTGAAGGAAGTCCGCAAGCAGATGTTGTCAGGTCAGGAGCTTACCGAAGAACAATGGGAACTTGTTCTGTAGTTGGCCGGGGCTTGAGCATGAAAGCCGAATCTGTTGCGTTAACTCGTTGTTGAAAGGAGTGGGACGGTGAATCGCAGAAGACTGATTCTGGGTTTGTTATCCGTATGCACAGCATTGACGGTAGTTGCATGTTCGACTCGGACAGAAGACCAAGCATTATCAGCAACCATTGAAAGCAACCTGCAGCAGATGGTTAGCGACCCTGTTCTCCTGACCAGCAGCAATCCGAATGATTATATTGCTGGTAACCGGGAGGCTTACAACGACATCTTGAATACAGGTGAGGAAGGATTGCATTTGCTGCTACAGCAGCTCGAATCCAGTCCGGATAATGGTCTCAAGGAATGGATCATGGCTCAGGCAAGTACTGAGTTGCTTGGAGAGCATAACCCCGTAGAGGCATGGCATAGTGGCAAGGACTGGCTCAGACAGTATAAAATGAACGTAGAATAATGGTTTATCATTCTAGTGTGTGATGAGCCGGAAGTACAAACCTCACCTCCAGTCAGCATGAGCAGCATTGAGAGGTTCTTGGAACCCGAAAGAATACATTATAGAGGTGAAATCCTTGACTAAGAAAATTGCCTTTTTTGATTCAGGCATCGGTGGTTTAACCGTTTTGCATCAGGCATTACAACAGTTTCCGGAAGAAAAATTCCTGTATTACGCGGATACCCTGCATGTCCCATATGGAACGAAGTCTGCGGATGAGGTTAGAGGACATATTTTTGATTGTGTGGAAGCCATCATTCAGGAGGATGTCCAAGCAATCGTGATTGCTTGTAATACAGCAACAAGTCTGGCTGTGAAGGATCTGCGCGCCAAGTACGATATCCCGATCATTGGCATGGAGCCTGCGGTGAAACCAGCCGTGGAGATGAATCGTGACAGTGGGAAAAGAGTGCTTGTATTTGCCACGGCCCTCACTTTGAGCCAAACCAAGTATAACGAACTGGTATCGCGTGTTGATGATCACCACAGTGTGGATTCCATTGCGCTGCCGGAACTTGTGGAGTGGTGTGAACAGCTGGATTTTGATCCGGGCAAAATCGCTGATTATTTCCGGTTCAAGCTGGCAGATCTCGATCTTCATGGGTATGGCACAGTGGTGCTTGGTTGCACGCATTATCCATTCTATACGTCCATTCTGCGCACGGTTCTGCCCGATCATATACAGATTATTGATGGCAGTACAGGCACAGTGAACCATCTGAAGCAGCGGCTTGGGCTGGTGGCTCAACATGGAGACAGAACAGGGGATCAGGTCACTTTCCTCAGTTCATCAGGCCGACCGGAAGAGCAGGAGAAGATGTACAGTGCACTTCAATATCTTGAGATGAACTCCAAGTAGGTTACGCCATAGGAGGTGATAGCTATGCAGTCCATTTATCTTATCCGTCACGCTAAGGCCACAGGGCAGGAACCCCATGCAGAGCTTACAGATGAAGGGATCAGGCAGGCTGAAAAACTTGCAGATATCTTGGCTCATCACGCCATAACATATATTGTCTCCAGTCCATGGAAAAGGGCCGTTCAGACGGCTATGCCACTGGGCATAGCAATGCTGCAACATATACATACGGATGAACGTCTCCAGGAGAGGGTACTTAGCTCTCTTGATCTGCCTAACTGGATGGATGTACTGAAACGTACATACGATGATGTGGATTGGGTGGAAGAAGGCGGGGAATCTTCTCGAAACGCTGCTGCAAGGGGGCTGGCACTACTGGAAGAGTTGTGGAGCAGACCGGAACAGCATGGGGCCGTGGTTACACATGGGAACTTATTATCACTGCTTATTCGTGAGTATGAACCATCCTTTGGTTATGAAGAGTGGACCAAACTGTCTAACCCGGATGTGTATGTGCTGGAGCGACAACGGCCAGATGCAGGGCTATCCACCATTCGAAGAATTTGGACAGATTAAACAGTAAAAGAGTGCTCCAGCGATATTATATCAGCCAGAACACTCTTTTCGTTTATCCACGGGGCAAGTTTACAATGCGGCAATCATGATCATAACCCATCCAGCCAAAAATGCGACTCCGCCAAGTGGGGTAATGGCTCCCAATTTGCGAACACCCGTTACACTTAAAACGTACAGGCTGCCAGAGAACAGGATGATCCCGGCGAACATCAGCCACCCGGCAAGCATGACGAGCGAAGAGGATTCAAGGCGGTCTGCCAGCAGTCCGATCAGGATGATCCCAAGTCCGTGGATGAGGTGATATTGAACACCGGTTTCATAGATTTTGATCATGTCAGCGGATAGTTTGCGCTTGAGCGCGTGTGCGCCAAAAGCGCCCAAAGCAACAGCCAGGAACATCATAATACTGCCGAGTATAATCAGGGTTTGCAATGTGTCTTTCTCTCCTTTTAAGGGTAATTAGATATAACAACAAAGTGTACTGCACGAGTGTTGTCTACAGTTTGCGCAATTGAATCTGCCCAATGGAGTGATCGGCTTCCTTTTTCAGAATCAGTCTGGCACGCCCTTTGGTTGGCAAAATGTTTTCATGCAGGTTTTTGGCATTGATATCCTGCCAAATCTGGTTGGCTGTACGCACGGTTTCTTCTTCATCGATATTGGCGAATCTTTGATGGAAAAAGGAATCCGTGTTCTGGAACGCTGTGTTGCGAAGCAGCTTGAAACGCTCAACGTACCAGTGTCGTATATGCTCTTCTTCCGCATCAATGTAGATGGAGAAATCGAAGAAATCACTAACCAGCAAAGGCGTTTCCTTTTTGATCTGAAGTACATTGATACCTTCAATTATGAGAATATCCGGTTGACAGATCTGCTTCTCTTCTCCTTGAATGACATCGTAGGCGAGGTGAGAGTAGACGGGTGCTTTCACTTCCGGCTTGCCAGATTTCACATCACCCATGAACTGAATCAGGGATTTGATATCATAGCTTTCCGGGAATCCCTTGCGGTTCATGATGCCCTTCTCTTGCAGCACCGCATTGGGATATAAGAAACCGTCGGTGGTGACAAGGTCAACCTTCGGACTATTCTTACCTCTGGCGAGCAGTGCCTGTAGCAAACGGGCCGCTGTACTTTTGCCCACGGCAACACTTCCCCCGATTCCAATGATGTAGGGGGTGGGGAGAGCTTCTTTTTTCATAAAGGAGGCCGTTAGTTGATTCAACTCTCGTGAAACTCTTGCATATAGGTCAATAAAGTGGGTAAGAGGCAAATATATATCTTCGACTTCTTGAATCGATACCTCTTCATTCAATCCCTTTAACTGTTCTAATTCGGCTTCCGTCAGTGGAAGAGTGGTCTGATGTTCTTTAAGTTCAGCCCATTCCTTGCGGTTAAACTCGATGTAAGGAGAGTATAAATTCATGAGATCCCGCTTTCTGTATGTAATATAATTGTGGACACAACCTAGTGTATCAAATTTCAGGAAACTGACAACACCTTTACATTGTGCACTTCATAATGCCTTTCGTCAAAATGGAGCGAAATACAACTTATAGGAAAGTTTAACCCAATTTATGTTAAAGTCAACGTATACCATGCGGAAGGGTGACAGCACATGATCGTATATGAGAGAGAGCATGATTTTGTTTTGACCGCACAGCATGAGCATGGATTAGTAGCCGGAGAGATGGCTTTCCACTGGAAAAATGAATTATTAGCTGATGCTTCGCATCGGGATGAATTGATTCTAGCGGCCAAGGAACATGACCGTGGCTGGATTGAACTGGATTCATCTCCGTTCTGGAATGATTTCAGTCAATCGCCGTATTCGTTTCGTGATTATCCATTGCGTCCGCGTTTTGTATTCTACCATAAAGGGATTGAAGAAGTCCGTCAGAAAAACCTCTACGCCGGATTATTGTGTAGCTTGATGTACACGGAGCTATTTCAGAAAAATCTGGGGGCCAATGCTCAGGATGATGATGACATCCGAGATTATCTGCAGCAAGAACACAAACGTCAGCTGGATTGGGAGAAACAGCTTGGTGGTGATGCTGAAGCACTGAAACAGAGGCTGCAAAGTGATGTGGAGATCATGCTTTTCTGTGATCAGCTCAGTCTGTTCCTCTGTATGGAGGAACCTGGAACACCTGCTGCGCGTTATGATTTTTTTGCAGAGGGGCTCAGTTGTACGTTTGATGCCTGTTCCAGACAGCCGATTCAGGCAGAGTGGTTATCGAATGAAAAAGTAGGCCTGTCTTTTTTCCCGTTTGATGAGGACTTTACGATCGTTTTACCATATAAATCGGTGCCAAAGGCAAGTATCCGCAAATTTGGTATGCAACAGGCTTATCGCCGGGCTGAATGGAAGGAACGCCGGGTGTTGATTACGGAATTGAACTGAGAACTGGAAACTCCAGGCTTGAGGAAAGACCAGCATAGAATATCACAAAACAGGCGGGCTTCTGATGTACAGGTGTACAGGGCGTCCGCCTTTCGTATGCATATATATCATCATAGACTATACTGTGAGACCGGTGTAAATACGAATGAATCAGAGTGGGAATAAAGAAGGAAAACACAGGTTATTCCCAGAAATGTTAGTGTACAGCAGAGAAGCGCATGTTAGTAGGAGGACGAATATGGATACTAGAATAGAGATATTAACAATGTGTATGGTATGGGACAAAATGAATGATCAGGTGTTGTTAATGAATCGGCCGGATCGCAAAGGATTTCCGGGATACATCGCTCCTGGGGGGAAGGTAGATTTTCCGGAGAGTATCGTGGATGGTGCCTTGCGGGAGGTTCTGGAGGAGACGGGGCTAGTAGTCAATGAGATTACGTATAAAGGGCTTGATGAGTTCTGTGATCCCGAACAAGGGTTGCGGTACATGGTATTTAACTATTTGGCGACTTCATTCGAGGGTCAATTATTGCAAGATCCGCCCGAAGGCGAACTGTTATGGGTGCCTATGAAGCGGGTTTTTGAGCTGCCTATGCAGGATTGGTTTGCTGAACGTCTCCCGCGTTTTTTCCAAAAAGGTACTTTTGAGCGGAGTGTGATCTGGGAGAAGTCATCCGGACGTACACTGCAAGAGACATTTATGATTTATAGCGATTGAGTACTTGAACAGAGTTAGACCCAATAAGTTAAACCGTCAGAAGGAGTAAAAATCATGGGATACTAGCATGCCCTGCAAGGATACAGTGCGGCGACGCTTGATGGGGAATGGAAATTAATTCATGAGCATTTAAGCTTGGGTTAGGATAAAAATAATGCCTCAAAATGTATCATCCATATCTATATATTTATATCCAAATATTATGATATAATGAAGTTTACTATTTTTATAGGAGATGACTAGTCTGTGGGTAATAGTGTGTGATTAATAGATTGAGTAAACTAGTTTGTTGAAATGAAGAATGATATATTTGTGGATTTGCCATACATAGGCTTCTGCAAACAAGACGTAAATGAATATTGTACGATGAAAAGGTGGAGATTGGCATGAAATTGTCGTTCCGGATTTTGGACTGGGAAGAAGAGAGACCCTACGAACTTTTATTGATGGCTGATCCTTCAAAAGCAATTGTGGATGAGTACCTGAGTCGGGGTGTTTGTTTTATTGCCGAATATGAAGGAGAGATGGTTGGGGAGTTCGTATTGTTGAAGACTCGTCCAGAGACTGCGGAGATTGTTAATATTGCCGTACAGGAAGAACTGCAGGGACAAGGTGTAGGCAAACACATGATTAAGGAAGCGATGGAAGCTGCACGTAGATTGGGCTGCCGGATTCTCGAGATTGGAACGGGCAACTCCAGCTTTCATCAATTGAAGTTATACCAACGTTGCGGTTTTCGCATCATTGGGGTTGATCGTGACTTCTTTGTGAGGCATTATGAGGAAGAGATTATAGAGGATGGTATCCGTTGTGTGGATATGATCCGTATGGCCATAGATCTGGATGCTTTTACAGAGGATGAAAAGAAATAGGAAGTAATCGCTGAAGTAAGGTACATCTTACGGACGAGAGGAAGAGATGTAAGTGGATCGATATACACATATTGGGGTATATGGCTTGGTCGCTTGGGAGCACAAATTCCTGTTGATTCATAAGGCTCGGGGAGCATATCAGGGGCAATGGGATTTACCAGGCGGAAGGCTGGAATTTGGTGAGCAGCCAGTGGCTGCTCTTCATCGTGAGATTGAAGAAGAGACGGGCCTGACCCATCTACAATTGGTGATTAATTCTGCGGAGTCATGTCTACTGGAATGGGTGCATCAAGGTGAGCCGGAAGAGCTGCACCATATCGGGATGTTGTATGATGTTGCTTTGACCGCAGCCAGTCAGCCGAATCATATCAAAAAGGAACCCGATGGTGAAGATTCGTTAGGAGCGGACTGGTTTACACTGGAGCAGGTTAGAGAACTGTCTCTAACGCCGTTTGCAGAGTATATGATTAGTCAAAGTAGAGCTTGAGGCGCATCATCAACTCTATTGTTAACTTAAATTTGCTGAATCCAAAGAAGCTGCTCGGATAATTCATGTCTGGGCCAGCTTTTTGCTGTTGGTCACTTGAAGAAAACCCCAATTACTTGTTGAATGTGACGTCAAATGGTTAATGTTTAACTTGACGGTTTGTTTTTGAACATAATGGACCACAATTCAATTAAGGAGGTAAAATGGGAGATCGTATGCCTATTTTGTTGTAATTAAGCGTTTGTTGTTCTACCCAAATTGATCGATTTATTCGATTCATCTAATTTATGCATCAATTGGACTAAAAATAGGAAATGCTCCTGAGCGTAAAAGTTTATAGAATAGATAGTAGAACACGGACTTCACTTGAAGAAGTGGAGAAAGTGTAACCTTCGAACGGATCAGGACAGTATTCGACATCTGTGCGACGGTATATACAATCATTGTTTTACTTTGATTTTGAAAACGCAGACAAACCTTGACGGGAGCGTCGGACTAACGTTACTACCACCAACAGCACGATTATTGGACTTCATGAAAAATTTCGCTTAAAATGTTGAACGAACGCAAATTACGGCTTAGTCAATGATTTCCGTCAAAAACTTATGACTAAATCAAGACGGAGGGAACGTCGATGACGATCGTGGAAGGCAACAAGAAGCCCTGGGAAAGTTACTATGGCCCCAATATGGGATACGTACAGGAACAATATGAATTATTCACTCAAGACCCTGGTTCGGTTACACCGGCTTATCGTGAACTATTTGAACAATGGGGTGCACCGCCGATGTCTGGCAGGGATGCACGCACAACTTCGAATTCCGGCAACGCCCAATTGGCTTCCGGAAGCGTAGACATTCAATTATTACAGAAAGCGGTTACAGCGGGTAAACTGGTATGGAACATCCGTACCTATGGTCATCTTGCTGCAGATATAGATCCGCTTGGAATCAGTGAAGATACAGACACATCTTTGCTGGAACCTCAGCATTTTGAATTAAACGAAGAAGATCTGAAAGCTTTGCCTGCTTCCCTGATCTGGGAAGGTGCAGATGGGCAGACAGCAACCGGATGGGATGCAATCCAACGCTTGCGTCAGATATACACTGGACCCATGGCCTATGAATTTAGTCATGTACACGAAGTACAAGAACGTGAGTGGCTGAATCGTCGTGCGGAATCCCGTACATCACCAGCTCCACTTACGCCGAACGAACGTAAGGCTTTGCTGGAACGTTTGGTTGAAGTCGAACAATTTGAAGATTATCTTCACAAAACATTTGTTGGGCAGAAACGTTTCTCCATCGAAGGTAACGATGTGCTCGTGCCGATGCTGGATGAAGCTGTTCGCATCATGGCGGAAGCCGGATCAAGCCACATTCTGATGGGGATGGCCCACCGTGGACGGTTAAATGTACTGGCTCATGTTTTGGGCAAACCGTACAGCAAAATTTTCTCTGAATTTCATCATGCTCCGAACAAAGATCTGGTTCCATCGGAAGGTTCGACTGGAATCAACTACGGTTGGACGGGGGATGTCAAATATCATATGGGTGCCAACCGTTTTGTAAAAGACGGGGAAACTGTACAGGCACGCCTTACTCTGGCGAATAACCCAAGCCATCTGGAATATGTTAATCCGGTTGTACAAGGGTTTGCTCGTGCGGCTCAGGATGACCGTCGTGATCCTGGATATCCGAAGCAGGACGTGACGAAGGCAGCTACTATTTTGATGCATGGTGATGCAGCATTCCCTGGCGAAGGGATCGTTGCCGAGACGCTTAACTTCAAAGCTCTGCCAGGATATCAGAATGGCGGAACCATCCATATTATCGTCAACAATCGTCTGGGTTTCACTACAGATAGCGGTGATTCCCGTTCAACGTATTACGCAAGTGACCTTGCTAAAGGGTACGAAATTCCGATTGTACACGTGAATGCGGACAATCCGGAAGCTTGTATTGCAGCCATTCGTATGGCAGCAGAGTATCGCAATCGTTTCAAAAAGGATTTCCTGATCGACTTGATCGGTTACCGTCGTTACGGCCATAATGAAACCGATGATCCAGAAACGACTCAACCTATCGTTTATGACAAGGTGAAAAACCATCCAACGGTAAGCCACCTGTATCAGGATCAGTTGAAACAGGAATCGGTTATCGATGATGCGTCCATTACGAGCATTCGCGATGGAGTAACGAACAAATTAAAAGAAGCTTATGACCAGATGAAGAAAAATGAAGTACATGAATATTATCAACGAAAAATCAGTGAACCGGAAGCTGTTACGATTACGCCGACTGCGGTACCACTGGAGAATCTGCGCAGCATTAATGCCGATCTGCTGAAATGGCCTGAGAACTTCAACGTGTATCCGAAGTTACAGCGGATTTTGCAACGTCGGAGCACTTCCCTGAACGAAGGGGAAAAAGTGGATTGGAGTCTTGCGGAGACACTCGCATTTGCAACCATTCTGGCAGATGGCAAGCCAATTCGGATTAGTGGACAGGATGCCGAGCGTGCTACATTCGCTCATCGGAATCTGGTGTTGCATGATTCGGAGAATGGAGCAAAGTTCTGCCCATTACATCACTTGCCACAGGCAAGAGCATCCTTTGCAATCTATAACAGTCCGTTGTCTGAAGAATCCGTTGTTGGATTCGAATATGGCTATAACGTATATTCACCAGATACATTGGTCATTTGGGAAGCTCAATTCGGAGACTTTGCCAACTGTGCACAGGTTATATTTGACCAGTTTGTATCAGCGGGCCGCGCCAAATGGTCTCAGAAGTCCAGTCTGGTGATGTTGTTACCACATGCGAATGAGGGTCAAGGACCTGAGCATACAAGTGCTCGTCTGGAACGCTTCCTGCAGCTTTGTGCAGAAGACAACATGACGGTTGCCAACTTGTCGAGTGCATCCCAGTACTTCCACTTGTTGCGTCGTCAAGCCTCGTTGACTGAAACGGAAGATGCTCGTCCACTTGTGATGATGTCACCGAAAAGTCTCATTCGTAACCCGCGTGTTGCATCACCGGCAGTTGAATTCAGTGAAGGCAAGTTTGAACTTGTACTGGAACAAGCTGGACTGGGGACACAGCCGGATCGTGTAGAACGCATTATTTTGTGCAGTGGCAAGATTGCCATCGACCTGGAAGATGCTATTGAAAAAGATAAAGCAGATCGGTCATGGCTTCACATTATTCGTGTGGAACAGTTGTATCCGTTCCCGGCAGAAGAGATCAAACGTGTCCTTGCACGTTTCAGCAATGTAAAAGAACTGGTATGGGTACAGGAAGAAAACAAAAACATGGGTGCCTGGACATACATGGAGCCTCGTCTTCGTGAAGTTGCCCCGGAAGGCACAACCGTTAGATACGAAGGTCGCCCGGAACACGCAAGTCCTTCCAGCGGTTATCAGCTTGTGCATAGTATGGAACAGCAACAGATTATTACATCTGCGTTGAAACAAACGACGAAGAATAATATTCCACTGGGGAGGTAACAGCTGTGAGTGAAATTAAAGTACCTGCAATGGGTGAGTCAATAACTGAGGGAACTGTATCCAGATGGATGGTTAAAGAAGGGGATACCGTTAATCAGGGTGATGTGCTTCTTGAACTGGAAACGGATAAAGTAAATATTGAGATCAGCGCAGAAGAAAGTGGCGTGCTGGAGAAGATCATTCGTCAAGAAGGAGAGACGGTAGAGATCGGTGAAACGATCGGTACACTCTCAGCTGGTTCTGGAGGAGGAAGCGGTGCACCCGCTTCCGAACCAGTAGCTGAAGAGAAAAAAGCCGTTACTCCTGCACCTGAAGCTCCAACATCACCATCGGCACCTGTTGCGGCAGCGCCAGAGTCATCTGATAGTGCCAAGACGGCTTCACCGTCTGCCCGTAAGCTTGCACGTGAACGTGGTATCGAGTTGGATCAGGTTCAGAGTAAAGATCCGATTGGACGGGTATACCAGGACGATGTGAAGAGTCATAACAATCAGGCTCCTGCTCCTGCTGCTCCACCTGCGAGTAAAGCTCCAGCAGCACCAAGTGCTCCGGCAACTGGAAGTTCTACCTATACCAAACCAGTGGAGCGTCAGCGGATGTCTCGCCGCCGTGCGACCATTGCCAAACGTCTGGTAGAGGCTCAGCAGACAGCAGCCATGCTGACTACGTTTAATGAAGTTGATATGACTGCGATCATGGATGTACGTAAACGCCGTAAGGACAAGTTCAAAGAGAAACATGAGATCAACCTGGGCTTTATGTCCTTCTTCACCAAAGCGGTTGTGGGAGCTTTGAAAAAATTCCCTACAATCAACGCAGAGATTGATGGTGAAGATGTTGTTCTCAAAAAGTATTATGATATCGGCATTGCCGTATCTGCGAAGGAAGGACTGGTTGTACCGGTTGTACGTGATGCCGATCGTCTGGGCTTTGCCGAGATCGAGAAGAGCATTGCAGACCTGGCATCCAAAGCTCGTTCCAACACACTGGCGTTGTCTGATCTTCAAGGCGGAACGTTCACCATTACCAATGGCGGAACATTTGGTTCCTTGTTGTCTACGCCAATTCTGAATACACCTCAAGTGGGTATTCTGGGAATGCATAAGATCCAGCTTCGTCCAGTGGCGATTGATGCAGAGCGGATGGAGAACCGTCCAATGATGTACATCGCGTTGTCCTATGATCACCGGATCATCGACGGTAGTGAAGCGGTACGTTTCCTCGTGACCGTGAAAGAACTGCTTGAAGACCCGGAATCCCTGTTGATTGAAGGTTAATCCATAACGTTTGAATATAGCTATTATTCATATCGCTTAACAAGAAAACCCCTGAACTGGAGTGCAGCGTGAGCTGAGCATCCGATTCAGGGGTTTCTTTTGGCTTTTGGTATGTTGTTCTCTGAATCTATTATATAGAGTCAGCGGTCTCAGTAGGACTCACCGGACTAGGGTGTGTATTCGAGCCAGGGGTATTCCGCTCTAGCCAGTTCACAACGTGCTGGGCTACTTCTGTTCGGTTGATCTCATGCAGCATTTCATGGCGTCCATCCGGATACAGGCGATACTCAATGTTCTCCAGCTGAAGCTTCTTATACTGCGAGACCAGATTAAGAACGCCTTTGCCATGAAGTCCAACAGGGTCCTTCTCACCTGAGAACAGGTATACGGGTTTGTGTTTGGGTATGCGCTCCATATTGTGTGGAAGATGGACTTCAAGCAGCAATTTGAAGAAGTCGCGGAAAAAGCCTGCTGTACAGACCGCTCCGCACAGGGGGTCATCAATGAATCGCTGAACCTCTTGTGAGTCCCGGGACAACCAATCAAACGGTGTCGTCGCGGGGCGGAAAGAGCGGTTAAATCCACCAAATACAATCGCGTTGAGCAGCATGCTGGGGTGGGTAGCACCCTGAATGCCACACTGCAAGAAGGCCAGCTTCTCTCCAAACCGGAGCAGACCGCGTCTTCCGTTTGTTCCGGATAAAATAAAGGCATGGTACTGCTCATGACCCGCGTACATGAGATGTTGTACCAAGAATGAGCCCATGCTATGTCCCATTAGAAACATGGGGACCCCAGGATTTTCTTTGGCGGCTACTTCGCCCAGATTGATCATATCACTCGCCATCCAGCGGAAGGCATCGATACCAGCATTACCAAGCAACTTGGCATTCTCCACAGTTTTGCCATGACCCCGATGGTCATTGGCATAAACCGCATAGCCATTTTGGGTAAGAATGTCGGCAAATTCGGCGTATCGGGCTGCCGTCTCGCCCATGCCGTGTGCAATTTGCACTACACCTTTAACGTTGCATTCCGGATCGGGAAGCCAGCGGTACACATGAATACGGGTACCTTCACTAGCGACCAAGGCAAAGGTAGATTCCTGCATCTCGTGTAATTCCTCCTTCACAGGTTACATATAAGCTTGATTTATGGCAGATAAGAGCGAAGAACAGTGGTATTTCCATTTAATGTATAATAACCCAGATTGGCTGGCAAGAGATAACATTGTCCAGCTTTCAATTCAATGCTGTCTGATTCAGCATGTGCCCACTCCAAAGTTCCTTCTCCTTCACAGACAACGAGAATCGTGAAGCTGTCAGGATTGGTGGAGAGTTCCCAACGTTTATTCACAATACCTTTTTCAACTACAAAATAAGGGCATTCCGCAAGCTTGAGCCATTCACCAGGAGTAGCGTTATTTGTTTTCATCGTTGAGGCACCTGCGCCCTCATAGGCGGTGACATTTAATGAGTCTTCAACATGCAACTCACGTGGTTTGCCATCCAGCCCTGGACGATTATAATCGTAGATCCGGTACGTCGTATCTGAGTTTTGCTGAATCTCAGCGACAACGACACCTGCACAGAGCGCATGCACTGTTCCGGCAGGGATAAAGAACGTATCGCCGGCCTCTACAGGTACCTGACGAAGGGTATCCATCACCGTGCCGTTTTCCAATGCTTCTTTTAATGTTGCCCGATCAACGCCTTCGTTCAAGCCATAGATGATGTGTGCGCCCGGTTTTGCGTCGAGTACATACCACATTTCTGTTTTGCCAAGCTCGCCTGGAGGAAGTGCCTCATAATCGTCTGTTGGATGAACCTGAACGGACAGGTCATCGTTGCAGTCAAGCAGCTTAATCAGAAGGGGGAAACGGCCGCCTTTTTCAGAGACACCTTTGGTTCCAAGCCATTCGGTGCCCAGTTGTTCACGAACTTCATCCAGACCTTTGCCAGCCAGTGCTCCATTTAATACCTTGGTTGTACCGTTGGGATGATCCGCAATCATCCATCCTTCTCCGATATGTCCTTCAGGGGGCGTAAGGCCGAATTGCTCCAGCGCACGACCGCCCCACACACGTTCTTTGAACTCAGGTTGGAATTGTAATGGGTATGGCGTAGACATCAGTAATCTCTCCTCTAGTATATGAAATGGTGGATCGCTTTAATCAGTCATGGGCATGTAGTCGCCATGAGCAAACAAGTGAATACGTTTGCATATGTAGATGTAGAACACAGATCGCAGTAAGAAAAAGCCGTAAATAGCTCGCCTTGCGATTGTGTCTAGTTTATTGTATTTGGTGAACAAAGGAAATTATTTTTTCTCGATTCCGATCAGAAAAGGAGAAGTTTCTCGCTGCAATTGGCGATAGATCACAACCTGTGCCTGTTCCACCGGAAGGGCAGAGGACCAGTCCAATACAGCTTCTGCTTCCTGTGCCCCTCCGTCATGACCGGGGTAGAGCACAACCGTAATAATTCCGCGAGGACGTAATAAAGCGAGTGCAGCCTCGAGTGCAGCGATCGTGCTGTCAGTCTCGGTGATGATGGAGGAATCTGCACTTTCTGAAGGCAGGTACCCCAGATTGAACATAACTGCACCAACCGTACCAAGCCATGACTCAGGCACTGCTTCTGCCATTCGATCATGGCTTAGTTGAAGCATGGAGATGGAGCCAAGCTTGGCTTCATCATTTTGTTTTCGAATCCGGGCCTGTGCCAGCGTGAGGGCTTCACTTTGAATATCGAATCCAATGACTTGACCACGCCGGCCAACTTGTTGTGCCAAAAATAGTGTGTCTGCTCCTGTACCCACCGTTGCATCTATCGCCAGATCACCTTGCTGCAGACGGGAAGCAATCCACTGATGCGCACAGCTGAGAACTGAAAGAAAGCCCATCTATACTCGCCTCCAATACTTACCTTGCCATGAATCCCGCTCTCGCAGCTCACGATCAATGGAGTTTAACACTTCCCATTTGTTCATGGACCACATCGGTCCAATCAACAGATCACGTGGTGCGTCGCCTGTAAGACGGTGTACGATCATTTCCGGTGGAAGCATCTCCAGTGTATCTACGATCAGCTTGATATACTCGTCCTGATCCAGAAAACGTAAAAGACCAGCTTCGTATTGCTTCACCATTGGTGTTTTGCGCATGAGATGTAACAGGTGAATCTTGATTCCCTGTACATCCATATTGGCAACTGCACGTCCAGTGTCCAGCATCATCTCATGTGTCTCTTGAGGCAGACCATATATGATATGTGTGCACACACGTATATTCCGTTTGCGCAGTTTCTCAACCGCTTCTTCGTAACACTTTGTGTCGTGCGCACGATTAATCAATGTTGATGTGGAATCATGGATCGTTTGAAGTCCCATCTCAACCCACAGATAAGTGCGCTCGTTGAGTTCAGCCAAATAATCAACAACGTCATCTGGCAAACAATCCGGGCGAGTGGCGATGGACAAACCAACAACACCGGGTTGCTCCAGAATTTCTTCAAAATATTCGCGCAACTCCTCAACCGGAGCATACGTATTCGTATAGGCTTGGAAGTAGCCAATATAATGGGCTGTAGGCCACTTGAGGTGCTGTTTATCTCGAATTGTATTGAATTGGGTGACCAGATCTTCACGTCTGCTGCCAGCAAAATCGCCTGATCCACGCGCACTGCAGAAGGTGCAGCCACCTTTGGCAATGGAACCATCACGGTTGGGACAGGTGAATCCAGCATCCAGCATCACTTTGAAAACCTTATTGTTAAATTGATCGCGCATCTCATAATTCCAGGTATGGAATCGTTTATCTCCCCACAAAAGAGGGGGCTGTAATGCAGGTGCATTCATCTTCAGGGTACTCCTTTGGCTGTCGAATTACAGTAATCATACGTGAACAAAAGAAGAAGTGCTATGCGATTTCCGTCATAGACGATGGATAGCGATTATAGGTGTCTTCATGAACTTTTATCATTGTATCAAAAAACTAAAAAAAAAGGGAATCGAAACGCAAAAATAGGCCGTAAAATCAAGGTTTTCTCCTTGCTATAGTTTACACCTTATGTTATATTTAAATCAGCGTCAGACACCATCTAATGGGTATTATTCATCATAGCATTTGAATCAACGTTGACGTCATGGACCATACTATACCGTGAGGTGATATGAATGAATTCCCAAGTTAAAAACAAAGAATTGAATCATGTGTCTGTTGAATTGACGGCAGAAGAAGCGCTGGCTTTAACAGGTGTTCGTTTTAATGGAAATCCGAAAGTGAAAGCGGCTGCAAGACAAAAAGTTCGCGATGCTTTCGAAAAGACATTTGATTTTTCACACCAAGATAAGGTAGACTATGAACTACTAAAGTAGTTGGACCCCAATTCCAAATAAATCGAAGAGGGAATCTTTGAGATTTGCCCAAAGTGGCAGATCCGAAGATTCCCTTTTCATTGCTCTTTACAATTTGCCAGTTCTTCGGCAAAATAGTTCTGAGACAAGTATGGGACAAATGGAGGAATAAAATGCGTTTACGTGGCAGAAAAGGGATAAGAGAAAATCTGGAGCAACAAGTTGATCTTGTTGTACTGGACCCCAAGCAACATAAAGGAAAATGGTCTGAACTGTTTGGCAATGATCACCCGATCTTCGTGGAATTTGGTATGGGTAAAGGTCAATTTATCAGCCAAATGAGTTATAAATATCCGGAATTTAATTTCATCGGTATTGATATGTATGATGAACTGGTGCGTCGTGCCAGTGAGAAAGCTCGTAATGCGTGGAGTCAGGCTGATGTGGAGACACCCCCTAACCTGAAGCTTGCGCTGGCAAATATCGAACAGATCGAAGAAGTTTTTGAACCGGAAGAACTGGAGCGCATTTATTTGAACTTCAGTGATCCTTGGCCAAAAGCAAAGCATGCACGTCGTCGGTTGACGCATCCGCGCTTCCTGAAGAAATACACAGAATTGCTTAATCCCAAAGGTCAGATTCATTTCAAAACCGATTCGGAGACGCTGTTTGATTTCTCACTCAACGCCATTGCCGACTTCGGCCTGCAAATGACCAATATTTCTTTGAATCTGCATCGTGATGGTTTGAATGAAGAACATGTGATGACGGAGTACGAGCAGAAATTCATGGGTAAAGGTATGAACATTCACCGGGTTGAAGTGATTGTGGGTGAAGAGGCCTTGCGTGAGTATCAGCAGACACGTCTGGACAAGTATAAAGTTCGTGAAGCTTCTGATGAGTCTGGTGAAGATCAGGAACAGGAATAATTCGAAAAATCTAACTTAAACTCAATTAGGTAGAGCGACACATGAGGTGAATGGTTTCATTCTCATAGGTCGCTCTTTTTTTGCATGAACAATCAATATGCCATGCTCCATAAACTCAAGTCTGGGATGATTTCAAAAGTTCTCTGAATGAAACTCTTTGCGGCGATAATCGTTTGGTGTAACCCCGTTGAACTTTTTGAACATGCGATAGAAGTATGAACTGTTGGTGAATCCCGTTCTCTCGGCAATATCGGCAACAGAGTTCTCTGTCTCTACCAGCAGATGCTGGGCCTTGGCTATGCGGGTTTCATTAATCACGTCCGTAAGCCCTTTCAAGGTAAGCTGTTTGTAGAGCCTGCTTACATAGATGGGCGACATGCTCAACTCATCTGCGATAGAAGTTAGACATAGATTGGGCTCCGCATAGTCCCGCTCAATAATGCCATTGATTTTACGAATCAATTCTTCATGTTTCAGTGTACGTTTCTCCTCCACTTTGGAACCAAGCTCATCAAACATCCGATAGAAGTGTTCATGTACTTCACTGATGTCTTCCGCGTCTTTGACAGGCAGCATTAGACCATCCGAGACTGAATCAAGCGTGAGTTGATTATTCTTCTTGAGGGTATTTCGTACATGGTTCAGTGTCATCGTCAGATGGGATAAGGCTAGCTGGAAGACGGTAAATGGATATGCGGCTGTCTCGCCGACGATGTCTGCATAGACTTGTTTTGCTTCTCGTGTCTTACCTGTCATTAGATGATCGACTAGTTGTCTTTCCTTACCTGCCGGGAATGCGTACTCCTTGGCGTGATACGCCATGATGTCAGAGGTATAGATCAGACAGCCCGGTCCCATGAACAAACGATGCAGTGAGGCTTCGGCTGATCTGGTATAGGATGCAATACTGTCTTCCAATGAATCTTCTTCCGTGCCGATCGTACAGGAGATGGAGCATTTCAAATGGGTCATTACAGCTGCCTGCATCATACGTAGCAGCTCTTCGATCCGGTTATGAGCAGGTTGCCCAAGTTCATGGCTTTCCGTTTTTTCATTGAAGATGAGTGTGATCAGATCACCGCCCATGTCGACAGCTTCCGCATTGTAGTGAAGATCGGCTGTCTCGGTGCAGATGTTCATCATGGCGTATTTTACAAGCTGGGTCTCATCACGATACGTTTCGCTGAATTCGGTAAAATGATCAATACGCAGCAATACCAGTCTGGATGCACGCTGAACATCAATGGAGGAACCATAGAACTTCATTCGTTCTTCCAGCATACCTCCAGTTACTGTTTCACGGCCCTGCAGAGCTCCCCGCAGAAAATCCTGCCGTAACAAATGAAGACTGCCACGGCGCTCTGCTTCCATCACACGTAAACGAACAATCACCTTATCAATAGGGTGATATAATTTTCGGGACACAAGGTAAGAGAGCAGTAACCCTGCGAAGAGAAGTCCAACACAAAACAGAACGGTATGTGTGCGCATGCTCCGTATATCTGAGGTGATCAGATCATAAGGTGTTATTCTCACATAACGCCAACCCAGGTCATCGGGAGCGGTATAGGTGATGAGGGATTTTTCTCCGTCAACCTTCTCGGTAAAGTAAGCTGACTGTTCCGTATCCTGCATAATTGGCTTCATAAAAGCTTCACTGGAGAGATTTCTCATCAATGCACGGTCGCCAAAGTCAGATAAAAGGTCTCCATTCTCATTCACGATAAAGGTTTTGCCGGGTTGATCCACAGCATTCATATTCGGACTGAGCCAATCATCTTTGATATTAACGATGACAGCATAGTTTAGCTTCGCGTTATCATTAATCGTGTCATAACAGAGATAGGTGTAGCTGTTAACCTCTGTTGCTTCGGTAGAGCCGACCTGATATGTACGCGGGATAGGCACAAAAGGTTTATAGTCATGGAAGCGTTGGAGGATGTTTGTAATCCCCTGATCATCGATCTCCGAGATGGACTGCTGCCCATTGCGCATGTTGGAACTGATAAAGAATTCTTTACTTTTGGAGTTATATACATAGATGGATTCGATAAAGGGAAGGGACATACGGTAGTTGTCTAGCTGCTCCATCGCCGATGTAATCTCATAGATATTTGGTTTGGAATAGAGCAGTAATGAAGAGATGGTGTAGTCCTGATAAATCTGATATGACAATGATTTCGCAGTCTCGGTCATTTTGGCCACTTCACGGCTGGTTTGAGTAAGACTGTTCATATCTGTACGATACACCTGGCGAAGAGCGATCCGATTATAGTTGACGTACAAAATAGAAGAAGCGACAAGTAAGGTAGCGACGGTACTGATAATAATGCCGATCAGAATCCGTGTGAAGACTTTCTGACTGTCCTCTGAACGTTTACGCATTCATCTTCCCCCTCGGACCTCCTGTTTTGGGTGAATAACATAGAAATTCATGTACATACGTGAGGCTTAATATATGGATGAGCAGAAGAGCAAGAGTAACTTGAATTATATATTATGTATGCGTTTACATCAATGGTGGACAAGCCATTTTGCTTGTTTTGCCTACATAAAGTTCAACTTTCGCTGGATTGTTCACTAGGTGTAGCCTATGCACGATATCAACATTTGTGAACGGATGTGTGTGGATGTCTATTCATTTCATGGTTCGTTCATTTTGTTCATAGTTCATTTCGCAGAATCGTTCATTTTCTGAAGGGAAGCTTCAGTATCCGTGAGTGAAGAGAGCATCTACAATAAAAAGAGAGCTCCACCACGCAGCACCGCAAGAAATTCGGGAGGGATCGAGCCATGCTCAAAGAATTGAACAAAAACAAAATCATGTTTCTGATGCTGTTGCCCACGCTGATCTTTTTTCTGATTAACTCGTATTTTCCGATGATCGGCATCTATTATGCGTTCACCCGGTATGATTTTGAAGGCGGATTATTTGGTAGTCCATTTGTCGGTCTGGAGAACTTTAGGTTCCTGTGGCAATCCGGAATGTTGCTCAAGCTCACAACCAATACCGTGGGTTACAATCTCGCCTTCATTATATTAGGTAACGGTCTTGCGATCTTCTGTGCGATTATGCTTAGCGAGATCCGGGGCAGGTTATTCAAAAAAATTACGCAATCCGTCATGTTTTTGCCGTATTTCATCTCATTTGTACTATTAAGTGTAATCGCTTACAACATGTTTAACTACGAGTCGGGTTTTGTGAACACGGTGCTCAAACGTTTTGAGGCCGGCCCGGTCGACATTTATAACACACCCTGGATCTGGGTGTTCCTGATCATCATCTTTTATCTGTGGAAAAATCTTGGATACAGCATGGTCATCTATCTGGCCGCCATAACGGGGATCAGTGATGAGTATTATGAAGCCGCCCGAATCGACGGGGCCAATATATTTCAGCGGATCTGGTACATTACGGTACCGATGCTGAAGCCAACCTTTGTCATCCTGTTGTTGTTCTCACTCGGCAGCATTATGAAGGGGCAGTTTGACCTGTTCTATCAACTGATCGGTAACAACGGGGTATTGTACAACGCTACAGATATTATTGATACGTATGTGTATCGTTCACTGAAAGTAACGTTTGATATCGGGATGGCAACGGCTGCGGGTCTGTATCAGTCCTTGTTTGGATTCATTTTGATCATGACCGTCAACTATATTATCCGCAAAGTAAATGAGGACTACGCCTTGTTCTAGAACGCCCGCAGGGCAGGAGGGAGAACGATCATGAACACGCCAATGAATACTCACACTCGTACGAATACTCGTCTCAGAGATTCGGAATTCACTTTCATGTTTCAACTGATTTCCTACAGCTTCATCATCATTTTATCAATCATGTGCTTGCTACCGTTTCTGCTGATTCTATCCGGTTCATTCAGCAGCAACGAGTCCATTGTGAGGGATGGTTATCACCTCTTTCCAACGGACTTTTCCCTAGAAGGTTACAAAATGGTGTTCAAATTCCCGACTCAGGTACTCAAGGCTTATGGGGTAACGGTCTTTACAACGGTGGTGGGAACTACGCTAGGGCTGTTCCTCATCACGATGGCCGGATTTGTGCTCCAGCGTAAGGATTTTAAATATCGGAACACATTCTCGTTTTTTATCTACTTCACAACCCTGTTTGGTGGGGGACTTGTACCTTGGTACATTATGCTGGCGAACTACTTCAATCTCACAGATACGTACACCGTACTGATTTTCCCGGGGTTGATGACGCCATTCCTCATTATCCTGATGAAAAACTTCATTCGCTCGGCAGTGCCGGATGAATTGATTGAGTCCGCCAAAATTGATGGAGCGAATGACTTCCGCATCTATGTCAGCATTGTGTTGAAACTGGCGATGCCTGGTATCGCCACCGTAGGTCTGTTTCTGGCACTGGGTTACTGGAATGACTGGTTTACCTCATCCCTCTTCATTAACAACCCGGATATGTACCAACTGCAATTTTATCTCTACAACACGATGAACACGATTACTTTCATTGACCAGATGGCAATTGGCACAGGGATCACACTCAGTCAGGATGTGCCTACCGAATCAACCAAGATGGCAATGGCTATCGTTGTAACGGGACCGATTTTGTTCCTGTATCCGTTTGTACAACGTTATTTTGTTAAAGGACTCACCATTGGTGCAGTGAAAGGTTAGAACGTGAACACGCTGTGGGCGTCAGGCCATTGACATCATTTCCGGTCTGAAACATGGCGAGTCTGCGCTAACATATAAAGGTTCACCACAAAAAGGGAGGATGCGTATGCGTAACAAAACAATTCGGCACCTGTCTCTGGTACTTGCCCTGATGTTGTTCGCCGGGGTACTTGCCGCATGTAATAACGGTTCGGGGGGATCGAAGCAAGGAAGTGAACAAGGAGGAACATCCGGGAACAAAGGAGAGAAAGTCACACTTCAATTTTACATGCTTGGGGATGCTCCCAAAGATCTGCCTGTTATTGAATCCGAGATCAATAAGCTGGCGGAGGCTGATCTGAACGTCAATGTGAAATTCAACTACACCTCATGGACCGACTGGGATCAAAAATATAAACTGCTGCTGTCTTCCGGACAGCCGATCGATCTGATCTTCACAGCGGATTGGACATTCTACCAGTCCTATGCCAAGAAGGGCGCGTTTCTGCCACTGGATGAAATGCTGCCTACAGCAGCGCCAGCACTGAAAGCTCATGTCCCTGATGACATGTGGGATGCTGTCAAAATCAATGACAAAATCTATACTGTTCCATCAACTTGGATTGAGTATGTAACGGAGGGAATTGCGTACCGTGAGGACTTGCGCGAGAAGTACAATCTTCCAAAACCGGAATCCTTGGAAACGCTTGAAGCATATCTGGAGGGCATCAAAGCCAACGAACCCAATATGATTCCGATTGCGGATAGCAATGCCAACCATACCCATGGTATTCGTCAATTGACATCCAAGCTGGTTAATACAGCAGGTCAACTTCCATATGGACTGGATATTATGTATGACACACCATCAACTGTGACGTCCTATTGGGGATCCGCGCAACACCTGGAAGACCTGAAAACATACAAACGTTGGATGGACAAAGGATTTTTCCCGAAAAACGTACTGAATGTAAAAGATACATCCAACTCGTTGCTGCAAAATGGAAAAGCGGCCGTTGTTCTGTCCGGGGAAAACCCTAACAAATTTAATGCAGATGTAATCAAGGTACAGTCTACGCATCCAGATTGGAAACTGGCTTATTTCCCTTACCCGAATGCGAAAGGGTTTGCACAACCGGTTCACCCGATCCACAATGGTTTTGCGATTCCGCGTAGCAGTAAAAACCCGGAAAAAGCATTGGCATTTTATGAGAAACTTGTGACAGACAAACGATATAATTGGTTGACTGAATACGGTATTGAAGGCAAAAACTTCGAGGTAGATAATGGATATTACAAAATGGTCGGAGATGCACAAACAAACGGCTTCCCGCGTGAGGGCATGAATGGCTGGGCTTGGCGTAATCCGGAATTCATGCTCTATGATAAAACCTTTGATGATGTCCTGACCATGTTTGAAGATCTCGACAAAATCAAAAAGCCGGATATCTTTACAGGATTTGCTGAAGACTGGACTCCGTACCAAGCCGAGAAGGCTGCATTGGAGCAAGTGGAAAAACAATATTTGTATCCGCTTAATGTAGGTTTGGTGGCAGACGTAGAGGCTGGATTGAACACATTTATGGAGAAGGCTAAACAAGCAGGATTGGAAAAAATTCAGGCAGATTACACCAAGCAGTGGCAGGAGTACTTGAAGTCTACAGGCATACAATAGTTTGTACTTTCCTTCATAAAGAAAAGGTGCCTTCGGATTCGAAGGCACCTTTTCAATGTGGTTGCAGTCTTGTTTGAAGCCGTTGGTTAGAGGCTTGATTAGACGAAGAATACGGGAAGCGACATCCTAATGGGATAAATTCATAAACGGGCCTCTTCTGCGGATGAAGGACGAACGTCCTCCAGCAGATCGATAATACTTTGAGCACTCTGCAGCGGATGAACCTTGGCGATTTCCGCCAGATGACGTTTGCGTTTACGTACAACATCCGGGTAGTGATGCAACAGCTTGTTCATCCATTTGACCACTACGTCGAGCGATGTTATGGGTTCTCCCAACCCTCTTGCGGTAAAATAGTGGACGTTTTCTTCTTCCTGACCAGGTATAGGGTTGTGGAACAACATTGGAATTCCTTTGGCCAAGCCTTCGCTGCATGTCATTCCCCCAGGTTTGGTGATCAGCAGGTCGGATACTTCCATCAATTTGTCCACTTCGTTGGTGTATCCCAAAATATGAATGTTTTCTTTGCGATACATGGGGTTCTGTTCCATGCTGATCCGTGCTTTATCATTGCGACCCAGACAAAAAATGATCTGAATATCTTCATGCCAGCGTGTCAGCAGCGGATGGACCAGCTTGTCGCTGAGCATTCCCCAACCGCCGCCCATCACAAGTACAGTGGGCATGTTCTTGAGGTTGAATCTGCTTCTAATCTCTTCTCGCCCGGGATGCTCCCAGAAATTCGGATGCACCGGAATACCCGTGACTCGAATGTTGTCTGTAGGTACGCCGCGTAGCATTAGTTTGGACTTAACCTCATCTGAAGAAACCAGATAAAGGTCTACTTCACGGTTAATCCACGTCCCATGTGCATCATAGTCGGTGATGACTGTGCATAGGGGAACCTGTACACCCAGACGCTTCAGTCTGGATATGACAGCACTTGGAATCGGATGTGTACAGACGATCGCATCGGGACGTAACTGGCGAACAACGCTGCGTGTATGTGTATAGAACAGTTTATGCAGCGCCAGTGTTGTCAGCCTGTTCAATGATTTTTTATATTGGTGTCTGTATACGTATCCGACAAGTTTGGGTTGATTGGTAACCGTTTTTTTGTATGCTGTTATAATCAGAGGTGCAACCTTGGGATTTAAGAAACTTCCCAGTTCAAGCACTTTTGTCTGCACGTCTGGCGAGAGCTTTCGCAAATTGCTGGACAGTGCATAGGCGGCTTGAGTATGACCCGTACCAAAGCCTTCAGATAATAGTAATACTCTTTTTTTCTCCACGCTTGCTTCACCTGTTCCTGCTAGGTTTTTCTGAGTCTAAACATATCGGCTTTAAGACCAGAATGCAACTGTTGCAAGTGCGACTAAAGTACCTATTGTGGCACCTGCCAGAACATCGGAAGGATAGTGTAATCCCAGATAAATTCGAGAGAATCCGACAATAAGGGCCACAGGCAACAATATTAGCAATAAGATCGGATCAGTGGTCATAAAGGGAACCGTGACCGAAAAAATGGCAGTTGTGTGTCCTGAAGGAAACGAGTGATCCGTCAGGGGATTACGGAACGTAATTGTATCCGGCAAGGCCAGATAAGGTCGAATGCGGGGATACAATTTTTTCGCGATGGCTACAGGAATGTGGCTGACCGCAAGAGCGATACAAGCCTGAAGTCCTGTTGTGCTCCATGGAGCTGGAGCAAGCAGCCAGATTAACAGTGATATTGCAATAGAAGAAGTTGCTCCACCCAGATGGGTGAAATAATACAGCCAAAAATTCATAAAACGATTATGAAGCCGGCCGTTGATCCACATAAAAACATTTCGATCATAATCTTGAAACTTTAAGAATAAACGGCTCATATTGGCCTCCTGCCAGTCAGGCCGCCCGTAATGGCGGCATTATTTCCGGTGATTTTCTACATCCGGTTTCGTCCTGATTAGTATATAACCGTTTTTCATGAACTTGAGGTTATTTCAGGTATATGTTTATCATATTTTTAAATGTTGTCCTTTTCAAGAAGAACCCATGTAAAGAACGTAAAATTCATGTTAAAGAGTGGATATATACCCATCTTAACTTTTTGACTTGGGCCAGCCAAAAAAGATACAATGATTCAACATGGCTGAAATGAGGTAAAAAAATGTGAGTTCTGTTTCAAACTTTTTGAGGTCTGTTTGCGTTATTTGTTATAGAGCCTCTGACGAAGAATAACATGCTGATGAAAAAAGCAGGGACTTTAGAAATAAAAATCAAGTAAACGGCTGAAAATAAGATATAACAGGCATGAATGCGAGGTTGCGGTATCACGAAGTGTCTATTCAGCGTTTAAAGATCACATTTCTGCTTCAGAAAGTGGAATTGGGGTTTTGACAAATGACTGAAAAGGATACAGAATCGATAAAGCAGCCAACTGATAGCAACCAAGCTTTGAAACATTGCCTGATATATTCACGTAGTACACAAAAGAACAGGGTCATATTCTGCAGATCAAAAAAAAATAAATTGCAGAATCAGGAAGAGAAATGCTTGAGTAAACTGGGTTTTGAAAAAAAGGGGGTAACAGAGAACGATGTTGGACGCTATATTCGTCACGATGCAGGTCATTCTGGCACTGCTAGCCGTGTACCAATTCACGTTTTCGCTGTTCGGTCTGATTAAGAAAAAGAAAAAGAAACATTATCCGGCGACAAAATCATTCGCTGTACTCGTCGCAGCACATAATGAGGAACAAGTCATTGGTGCTTTGATGGAGAACTTGAAACAACTTGACTATCCGGAAGATCTGTACGATGTGTTTGTCATCTGTGACAACTGTACGGATGGAACGGCTCAAATTGTCAGAGAGCATGGATTAAACGCATGTGTACGTACCAACGCCGATCTGAGAGGTAAAGGGTATGCCATCGAATGGATGCTTAAGTACCTGTGGAAATTGCCACGTCAGTATGACGCAGTTGTTATGTTTGACGCGGATAACCTGGTTGACCGTAACTTCTTGCTTGAGATGAATGATGACTTGAACAATGGTTCACGTGTTATCCAAGGATACATTGATACAAAAAATCCGGAGGATTCCTGGATTACTGCAGCTTACGGAGTATCTTACTGGTACATCAACCGTCTGTGGCAGTTGTCTCGTCATAACTTGAATATGGCGAATTTCCTCGGAGGAACCGGAATGTGCTTTGAGACCAACCTGTTGAAGGAAATTGGCTGGGGTGCAACAAGTCTGGTTGAGGATCTGGAGTTTACGATGCGCAGTGTGCAACGTAATGTGTATCCTGTTTTCAACTATGACGCCAAAGTATTTGATGAGAAGCCATTAACATTCAAAGCTTCAGCGAGACAACGTCTGCGCTGGATGCAAGGTCACTTTACAGTTGCGCGTAGATACTTCTTCCCGCTGCTCTGGCAGTCCATTAAGGAAAGAAGCCTGGTGAAATTTGACCTTGCTATCTATGGAGCCAATGTCTATGTGGTGTTGCTTACGTTCCTGATGACGGCTGTGATGTGGGTAGACATGGCTATATTCAGTGGTCCGCACATTGCTAATATTTATGGATACTTCCCGTTATGGGTTGGGTTCGTGGCTATTGGTTTGAACATTCTGACGTTCCTGTTGTCCATGGCGCTGGAGAAAGTTACCTTTGCCAAAGTTTATCTATATCTGATTTTGTTCCCGATCTACCTACTGTCTTGGTACCCGATTACGTTCTACGCTTTCTTTACGCAGAACAACAAACAGTGGAGCCACACTCAACATACACGTGTTGTACGGTTGGATGAGGTGCAAAGCAAACAAGGGTAAGGAACATGCACGCGATACTTTGTTGACATCTGATATCACAAATGTGTAATTCACGAAAAAAAGTTGTGAAGAATGTTGACAATGTATTTCATGGGTGATATAGTATTCAAGTGCCTTAAAGCGAATAGCAATGGAATCACAAGCAGAAGTCCGACTTCTCACCTGATCAACAAACATGTTGGCTGGTCAACGATCCCAATAATTTATGAAGTGTATACTCATGAAGAATTGTGTTGATTACAGGGATGTCGGTAGCTTGACCGGCATCCCTTTTATTTTTGTGTAACTGGATATTCAAAATGACCTGGAGGTGGACGATTATTAGTAAAGATCACATGATTAATGATGAGATTCGGGCGAAGGAAGTACGCCTTGTCGGAGCTGAAGGAGAACAAATTGGGATTACGCCCATTCGCGAAGCACTGCAAATGGCGATTGACCTGAATTTGGATCTGGTCAATGTGGCACCACAGGCTAAACCGCCGGTGTGTCGTATTATGGACTATGGCAAATTCCGCTATGAGCAACAAAAGAAAGATAAAGAAGCCCGTAAGAACCAGAAAATTGTTGATATTAAAGAAGTATGGTTCCGTTCCAATATTGAGGAGCACGATTATCAAACGAAGCTTCGTAATGTAGTTAAGTTTTTGAACGAAGGCGACAAAGTGAAATGTTCTGTTCGTTATCGCGGACGTGAAATTGCACATGCCGCGATTGGTCAACGGATTTTGGAGCGCGTTAAGGTAGAAGTTGCAGAACTTTGTACTGTTGAACGTCAACCGAAATTGGAAGGCCGCAGTATGATCATGATCTTGGCTCCTAAAGCCTGATAACATTGGAGGAGGAAACACAAAATGCCTAAAATGAAAACACACAGCAGTTTGAAAGGACGCTTCAAAATTACCGGTTCCGGTAAGGTCCTTCGTTACAAAGCTCACAAAAACCACTTGCTTTCCCACAAATCCAAACGTGCTAAGCGCGTTCTGAACGGTAACCCAGTTATGGCTGCCGGGGATGTTAGACGTTTGAAACAAGGCTTGGCTAACTTGAAAGGCTAATTCTAATTAGTAGATTCCGTATGGGGGATCGGCTACGGCCGTACACATACCACGGATACATTTATATTTATTTGGGAGGTTCTTTAATATGGCAAGAGTAAAAGGCGGTTTTGTAGTACGTCGTCGTCATAAAAAGGTTTTGAAACTGGCAAGAGGTTATTTCGGTTCCAAACACCGTATTTTTAAAACAGCTAACGAGCAAGTAATGAAATCCCTGGTATACGCATACCGTGACCGTCGCAACACGAAACGTAACTTCCGCAGACTGTGGATCGTTCGTATCAATGCTGCAGCACGTATGAATGGTTTGTCTTACAACAAACTGATCCATGGTTTGAAACTTGCTGGAGTAGACATGAACCGCAAAATGTTGGCTGATCTGGCCGTTAACGACATCAATGCGTTCAACTCTTTGGCTACTGTAGCTAAAGGCAAAATCAACGCTTAAATTGTATGATACAAGCCGCCGTACCTATATGGCGGCTTTTTTTACGGCTTGGAAGAAATTCGGAGATGAATCTCTGAATGAGTAGAGCGAATAGGCTGTAGTCTGGAAGGGAACAATGAAACCAGATAACTGATGAATAATGGTCCATGAGAATACATAAAATACGAACGGTGAAATAATACAAATAAAAACAGGTAAATTCCACTCATCACTAAAGTTCGCGATATGTTTTTGTTATATAACATCACATCGTTGTAACGTTAGTGTGTTAAAACGCTAAATTATTAAGCGTTTTCAATAAAAAAAGAACAAAAATATGTGATATTTGGTGATGAAACATCTGGATTTTAACACTGGTTGATTGTATAATCACCTCTAGTAGGCTAGTCCTAGATTTTTCTCTCCATGTCATAATGTTCGGTTTTTCGACAGATGATAGGATGCTTCAAGGGTGAGAATGCGCTTTTAATGTCGAAGAAACCATACATTCTGCATAAAAGTCATTCCTGCTATCTGTTAACCGTTCAATTGTAGGCTGGATTGGAATGAAGGATATATCATTAAGGGGGAAAAAGAGAAATGAAAAAGATGCTCAGCTTGTCTTTGGTAATGTTGCTGGCGGTATCGGTTATGCTCGCAGGTTGCGGTAGCAAACCGAAAGAAGAAACAAATGCCGGAGGAGATACAGGTGGCACATCCACTGAAGCGAAATCCGACCTCAAAATCGGTATGGTTACTGACGTAGGTGGAGTTAATGACAAATCCTTTAACCAATCCGCTTGGGAAGCTCTGCAAGCGACTGAAACAGAAACAGGTACTGCTGTTAAATATCTGCAAAGTAAATCCGATGAAGAGTACATTCCTAACCTGAACGAATTCGTTAAAGGCGGATATGACCTGACTTGGGGTATCGGGTTCCAATTGGCTGATGCAATCAAAACTGTAGCTGAGCAAAACCCTGATGCTAAACTCGCGATCATCGACAGTGTTGTTGATTCTCCTAACGTTAAATCCGTAACATTTGCTGAAGAAGAAGGATCTTATCTGGTTGGTGTTGTGGCTGGTCTGACAACAAAATCCAACAAAATTGGTTTTGTAGGCGGTATGGAAAGCCCACTGATCAAAAAGTTTGAAGTAGGATTCAGAGAAGGCGTTAAAGCAGTTAACCCTGATGCTCAATTCATTTCTAACTACACAGGTGCATTTGATAAACCTGACTTGGGTAAAGCAGCAGCAGCAACACTTTACAATGAAGGCGTAGATATTATCTTCCACGCTTCTGGCGCAACAGGTAACGGTGTGTTTAACGAAGCAAGTGCTCGTAAGAAACAAGGTCAAGATGTATGGGTTATCGGTGTTGACAAAGACCAATCTCTTGAGTTTGGCGATGAGATCACTTTGACTTCCATGATCAAAAAAGTTGACGAAGCAGTTAAGCGCGTTAACAAAGAAGTAGTTGATGGTACATTCGCTGGTGGTTCCGAGAACCTGACTTTGAAAGAAAACGGCGTAGGTATTGCTGATACCTCTACTGCCAATGTATCTGCTGATACACTTGCAAAAGTGGAAGAGTACAAAGAAAAAATCATCAGCGGCGAAATCAAAGTTCCTACGGAGTAATTTTGATCTTAGTCGCAAATGAATAATCATTGGGGCCGGTCTTGACCGGCCTTATGATTGCAAGAACAGGAACATTTGATCAAGTCATCATAACAATTGTACAAGGTCACTGTGCACCAACGCTCCGGTAGGAGCTTTTCTTAAGATAATGGAATTGATATGTTCTTAATCAGCTGAACCATTCGATTATCGCAAGAAAAACTTCAGCTAAGCGCGGTCTGTCTTCTTTGAAAGTACGTCGATAGACGTTTTTTTTACGTTTGCGGAACCACACTATATCAGTTATAAGGGTGATTACATGGGTGCAGCAACCCCCGTCGTTGAGTTAAAACAAATTACGAAGCGTTTCCCAGGCATTGTTGCCAACGACGCCATCAGCCTTCAGCTTCGTAAAGGCGAGATCCATGCGCTACTGGGCGAAAACGGCGCTGGTAAGTCAACGTTGATGAATATTGTATTTGGTCTATATCAGCCAGATGAAGGTTCCATTGAAGTGAATGGCAAGCCTGTCATCATCGACAGCCCTAACCGAGCGATCGATCTTGGCATAGGCATGGTGCATCAGCACTTTAAACTTGTACAGCCGTTCACGGTAACAGAGAACATTATTTTGGGATCTGAACCAACGAAGGGTCTCAATATTAACTATAAAAAAGCAGCGGCTGAAGTTCAGCGTCTTTCCGAACAGTATGGACTTAAGGTGAATCCTCATGCCAAAATTCATGATATTTCTGTCGGAATGCAACAACGTGTAGAGATTGTTAAAACGTTGTATCGCGGTGCAGACATTCTGATTTTTGACGAGCCTACAGCCGTATTGACTCCTCAAGAGATCAAAGAACTGATGATCATCATGAAGAAGCTTGTAGCTGAAGGAAAGTCCATTATTTTGATCACGCACAAACTGAAAGAAATCATGGAAATCTCCGATACGGTAACGATTATCCGTCGGGGTAAAGTGATTGATTCGGTCAAAACTTCGGAAACGAATCCAAATGAACTGGCAGAGAAAATGGTGGGGCGGAATGTCACATTCAAAGTGGACAAAAAACCGGCTACACCTGGAGCCAATGTGCTCGAAGTCAGTAAATTAACGGCCAAGAATAAAGAAGGTATTTCGGTTCTGAACCAACTTAACCTGAACGTACGTGCAGGAGAGATTGTCGGAATCGCAGGCGTGGATGGCAACGGTCAAAGTGAGCTGATTGAAGCCCTTACCGGACTTCGTAAAGTAGAGAGCGGTTCGATTCTTTTGGAGGGCAAGGAGCTGTCCAATCATTCTCCACGCCATATCTCGGAGTCGGGTGTAGCCCACATTCCGGAAGATCGCCATAAACACGGACTTGTACTTGATTTTTCAGTGAGTGAAAATATCGTTCTGGAATCGTATTATAAAGCACCATATACCCGTAAAGGGTTCCTTAACTTTGATGCCATCAAACAGCAGGCAAAACGACTTGTTGAGGCATTTGACGTGCGTACACCAAGCATCGAGACCAAGGCTCGGTCCTTGTCCGGAGGAAACCAGCAAAAGGCCATTATCGCCCGTGAGGTTGATAAAAACCCTGAACTGCTTATCGCTGCGCAACCAACGCGTGGATTGGATGTAGGGGCTATTGAATTCGTGCAAAAGCAATTGATTGCACAGCGCGATCAAGGGAAGGCTGTTCTGCTGATTTCATTTGAGCTTGATGAGATTATCAATGTATCTGACCGAATTGCTGTTATTTATGAAGGACAGATCGTTGGCGAGGTGCTGCCGGAAGAAACCAATGATAGGGAGCTCGGCTTGATGATGGCGGGCAGCACCCAAAAGAGAGGTACTGCGCATGAATAACGTATTGAAATGGTTTACCCGAGATTCATTTATTTTGCCTGTAGTAGCTATTATTATGGGTCTTATTCTCGGTGGAGTTGTCATGCTGATTGGTGGCTACAATCCAATTGAAGCCTATGGTGCATTGTTCACCAAGGTATTTGGCGACATGTACAACTTTGGTGAAGCAGTACGGGAAATGACACCACTAATTATGACTGGACTTGCATTTGCATTTGCATCACGTGCAGGGTTGTTTAACATCGGGGGAGAAGGTCAATTTCTCGTCGGTATGACCGCTGCAACATTTGTTGGTGTTAAATTTGCAGGTTTGCCGATCTACCTTCATGCGCCACTGGCTTTGATTGCCGGTGCATTGTTTGGTGGTCTGTGGGCCGCTATTGCTGGTTATCTAAAAGCGGCACGTGGGGTCAATGAAGTTATCAGTAGTATCATGTTGAACTGGATTGGTCTGTATCTGGCCAACCTTATCGTTCGCCAATTCTTGCTGTTGAAGGGCGAGAATCGTTCCGTGGATATCAGCGAATCGGCTTCGATTAGTTTGACATGGCTCTCTGAACTGATGGGCAATTCCCGTGTACACATGGGGACGTTGATTGCCCTTGTGATGGCTGTGCTCTTTTATATCTATATGTGGAAAACAAAACAAGGTTATGAAATCCGCGCGGTAGGTTACAACCCTAATGCGGCTGAATATGCAGGTATGCATGTTAACCGGAATATCGTAAAAGCGATGTTTATCAGTGGTATGCTTGCTGGTCTTGGTGGTGCCTTCCAGGTTCTTGGTGTGTTCCAATACCAAACCGTAATGTCGGGTTCACCGGGAACAGGCTTTGACGGAATTGCGGTTGCCCTGATTGGTTTGAATCATCCGTTTGGGGTGTTATTGGGGGCAGTGTTGTTTGGTACCCTCACGTACGGATCTGCAGGTATGAGTTTTGCTGCAGATGTTCCGCCTGAGATTATTCGGATTGTGATCGGTTCGATTATCTTCTTCATTGCGGCACAAGGCATCGTGCGCTGGATACTCAAACCGTTCTATTCGAAGCGTAAGAAAGAGAAGGTGTTGTAGATGGACTTGTTGACAATTGGGCAAATTATCAATACGACGCTTGTCTTTGCTACGGCATTGATTTTTGCATCACTCGGCGGAATTTTTTCGGAAAAATCAGGTGTAACCAACCTTGGACTTGAAGGTTTTATGGTTTTTGGTGCTTTTGCAGCTGGAATCGGGGCACATTATGCTCAAGAAGCGGGCATGGGTGGAACGACATCGGCATGGATGGGGGTTTTGCTCGCGATTGTATTGGGCGTACTGGTATCGCTGATACATGCCGTTGCGTCTATTACATTTAAGGCAGACCAGATTATCAGTGGTATCGTCATTAACTTTTTGGCAGCAGGAAGTACGTTGTATTTGGTTAAACTGTTGTTTGAAGGTTCTGGCGATTCACCGTTGGTTCAAGGCTTCAGCAAGTTTGATGTGCCATTGTTGAAAGACATTCCTTTGCTGGGAGAAGCCTTCTTCAAGAACGTATATCCAACGACATATCTGGCCATTCTATTCGTATTCCTGACGTATTACATCATGTTCAAAACACCATTTGGTCTGCGCCTTCGTTCTGTAGGTGAACATCCAAGTGCGGCGGATACGGTTGGTGTTAAAGTGCTTCGTTATCGCTATATTGGCGTTATGATCAGTGGTGCACTAGCCGCTATTGGTGGAGCTGCGATTACGTTGACGACTACGGGTACATTCTCACACAATACGGTTTCCGGCCAAGGTTATATTGCCATTGCAGCTATGATCTTTGGTAAGTGGAATCCGATTGGTGCCTTTGGTGCGGCTGTCTTCTTTGGATTCTCACAAGCGATACGAAACTATGTACAGTTGTTTGAATGGTCACAAAGTATTCCCCAGGAAATTATTTTCATGTTGCCTTACCTGCTTACCATCATCGTTCTCGTTGCAGCGGTTGGACGTTCTTCGGCTCCGTCTGCACTCGGTGAAGCGTATGACCCGGGTAAAAGGTAAACTTGCAATATGTCAATTCACTATCCAAAAGCTTGATAAAAGGGTCCGCCTTGTGCGGGCCTTTTTTTGTTTTCTTGATCGTTGCCCAGCCACTTTTTCATGTTTACATTGGTTCTCGTGCAAGTACCCATATTTTCAGGTAGGGACAAAGAAACAGGCGAATTCAGTGATGGACGAATACACTGTTTTGAACGATCCGAGGAGGAGGGGAAAGTATGAAACAACAAGTTACGCGTGATGAAGCGATGAAATTAATAGGCAAAAATATTGTTGCAATCAAAAAAGACGGCACTCGGGTTACGGGAAAGCTGTTGAAAGTATCGGGCAACAAACTGGTACTGAAGCGTCTGAATGGCAAAAAAGTACGTACAAAAGCGATACTGCCACTGGTATTGTTTGATCTGCTTGCTATTGCCACACTGCCTTATGCTTATGGAGGTGGTCCCGGCTTCGGTCCCGGATATGGACCTGGACCAAAACCAGGCCCTGGATATGGTCCAGGCTACGGACCGGGATATGGACCTGGAGGACCTGGTGGCGGATATGGACCTGGTCCTGGATTCGGCCCTTATGGTCCAGGTCCACGTCCACCAGGATTTTTCTAGGACATTCTATAATGTTTTTTCCAATTCGTAGCAGCGGCTTATCATGATGTATCGAATTGCGCTGTATCCATTTTTTTGATAAAACTGAAGCCCTTTGGTATTGCCCTCATCCACCATAACTTTAGACCTTCGACAACCCCGGGATGCCGCAAAGCTCTCTGCTTTGAGCAATAAAGTTTGCCCGTATCGTTTGCGTTGTTCTTTCGGACTAACGGCCATCATATCGACATAGAGCAATTCCCCATGCATGAGAAAATGGATGAATGCCACAGCAGCTTTGTCTGGCTCCGGCGAGACAACAAAGGTCATGCCCCTGTTCATTCGCAGGGGTATTTCTTTGCGGATTTTATTAATTTCCTTTTCGCTCATATGGGATAAAGGAACAAGTTGAGTGTCAATCAGCTTCATGATGGCGCCATCATCCAGCTTGGATGTGCGTTGCCGAATCACCATGCGGAGCCTCCTTTCAGGACCAGTCGTGCTGCTCGTATATCCTATGCCCGAAGCAAGATAAAAGGTGACTGAATGAAGCGCTGGGATTAGGGCAACCTTATAGGCTGAAGAGGGGGGAAGGAAGGTTCTCTGAATTTTTATGCAAAACAGGTATTGACTTATCGGTTGGAGGAATCATATAATGTTCCTAACATTTAACGAGAATATTTCATCGGCTATGAAGAGGACGAAGTTTTAAGGGCTCTTTTGCTCAGAGAGTGGCTGGAATTGCTGAAACCACCACCATTATCCCTTATATACGAGCTCACCTCGGAGCTGTTTTCCTGAAAAGCACTGGATGTCACTCCTTTCGCGTATTAGGGAAAATCGTATGTCTGCGTTACAGACAACAGGTATGGGAAACGACTATGTTCGTTTGAGCTATTCGTTTTGTTGTACCTGGTAAGGTCCGTTATTGCGAAATTTCGGACAAAGTTGGGTGGTACCACGGAAGCGATAACCTTTCGTCCCTCGCAAGCATGAACTTGTTTGCAGGGGATGGAAGGTTTTTTTTGTAACTTTAAATGTCAGAATGGTGTAAATTCCGAGAGGAGGATGACTAATGGGAGCTCAAATTCCAGAAGTACGATCGACAGATGAATTACGTGAAAAATGGATGAAGCCGGAGGTCATTAGCGGTTCCGAGATTCTGCTGAGAAGCTTGTTGCTTGAAGGTGTGGATTGCGTATTTGGTTACCCGGGTGGCGCAGTGTTGTACATTTACGATGCAATGTATGGTTTCGAGGATTTCAAACACGTCTTAACCCGTCACGAACAAGGTGCAATTCATGCAGCTGACGGATATGCACGTGCAAGCGGCAAAGTTGGTGTTTGTATCGCTACCTCCGGGCCGGGAGCAACCAATCTGGTTACTGGAATAGCCACGGCATATATGGATTCTGTGCCGCTGGTTGTCATTACGGGAAATGTTAATTCCAGCCTGATCGGCTCGGATGCTTTCCAGGAAGCGGATATTACCGGGATTACAATGCCGATCACCAAACACAGCTATCTGGTAAAAGATGTTAAGGATTTGTCGAGTATCATTCATGAGGCATTCCATATTGCCAACACCGGCCGTAAAGGTCCTGTACTGATCGACATTCCAAAAGATGTCTCAGCCAACAAAACCTTATTTGAACCGAGTACTGAACCTGTTACATTAAGAGGGTACAATCCACGGACAGTACCAAACAAACTGCAGGTTGACCGTTTGGCTCAGGCCATTCAGGAAGCAGAACGTCCAATGATTCTGGCCGGTGGCGGTGTGGTATACTCGGGAGGACATGAAGAACTGTTCGAGTTTGTTGAGAAGACAGGCATTCCGATTACGACAACCCTTCTGGGGCTTGGTGCATTCCCAAGTGGGCATGAACTATGGACAGGGATGCCAGGAATGCACGGAACATACACATCCAACCTGGCCATCCAACAGTCGGATCTGCTGATTAATATCGGCGCACGATTCGATGATCGGGTAACAGGTAAGCTGGACGGATTCGCTCCACATGCCAAAATCGTCCATATCGATATTGATCCGGCTGAGATTGGTAAAAACATTGCAACCGATATTCCAATCGTTGGTGATGTGAAGACCGTACTTGAAATAGCCAACAAAGAAGTTGGACGTGCAGAGCGTGCAGATGCATGGAGAGACCAGATCAAACAGTGGAAACAAGAGAAGCCTTACAGCTATACGGATTCAGACGAAGTGCTGAAACCGCAGTGGGTTGTTGAAATGCTGAATGATACAACCAAAGGTGAAGCAATTGTAACTACGGATGTGGGACAACATCAGATGTGGGCAGCACAGTATTACAAGTTTAATCAACCACGTTCATGGGTAACTTCGGGTGGTCTCGGAACGATGGGCTTTGGATTCCCTTCTGCAATTGGTGCTCAGATGGCCAATCCGGACAGACTTGTTATCTCCATTAACGGTGACGGCGGAATGCAGATGTGTTCCCAAGAACTCGCAATCTGTGCCATTAACAATATACCGGTAAAAATTGTGATCATTAACAATCAGGTACTTGGAATGGTTCGCCAATGGCAGGAACTCATCTATGAGAACCGTTACAGCCACATTGATCTTGCAGGAAGTCCGGACTTTGTAAAACTGGCTGAAGCATATGGCGTGAAAGGATTACGTGCAACGAATAAAGAAGAAGCAGCGCGTGCTTGGCAGGAAGCTTTGGATACACCAGGACCAGTCGTTGTAGAATTCGTAGTACGCAAGGATGAAAATGTGTATCCAATGGTTCCGCAGGGAGCAACAATTGATCAAATGCTGATGGGGGATGCTGACGAATGATTAGACATACGATTTCAATATTGGTAAACGATCAGCCAGGCGTCCTTCAGCGGGTATCAGGGTTGTTCGGTCGACGCGGATTTAACATTGAGAGTATTACAGTAGGTCAATCGGAAGAACCTGGACTCTCCCGGATGGTTATTGTTACCATTGGTGACGATAAAACATTAGAGCAGATTGAGAAACAATTGTACAAAATCATCGATGTTATTAAAGTGGTTGATTTCAGCCTGAAACCGATGGTAGCCCGTGAACTCGCCCTGATCAAAGTGAAAGCAGAGCCTTCCGAGCGACCTGAAATTCTGGGTGTGGTAGAAACATTCCGCGCATCCGTTGTAGATGTGGGTCCAGGCAGCCTGATTGTGCAAGTAGTTGGAGATACGGACAAAATTGATGCTATGATTGAATTGCTCAAGCCATATGGCATTCGCGAATTGTCCCGTACAGGCATCACTGCATTGGTACGCGGCAACGTATAAAGCTATAATAAATGAAAAGGGACGACGGTTAGCTAACATATACAGTTGATCTTATGTGAGTGTCAGTCCCCTAACAGTTGTAATTTAACATTTTAGTGATGTAACGCTTGAAAATATAGCTACATTCCCGCATTAATGGGCGGGTGTCTGAACGGATCGGATCAGACCAGAGATGCTTTTGACACTCCAAGCGAGGCGGTCCCTTGAGACACCCGCTCATTAATGAAGGGTTCTTTACAATACAAAGGAGGACTTATAAACATGCCAGTAACTACTTATTATGAACAGGATGCAGAGCTTAACGTATTGAAAGGAAAAACGATCGCGGTAATCGGTTATGGTAGCCAGGGCCATGCCCAAGCTCAAAACCTTCGTGATAGTGGATTGAACGTAGTCATCGGACTTCGTGAAGGTAAATCCTTCGACACTGCAAAAAATGACGGATTTGAAGTTCTGTCCCCGGCTGAAGCAACAAGCCGCGCAGATGTAGTTCAAATCTTGCTGCCAGACGAAACTCAAGCTTCTGTATACAAAAACGAAATCGAACCAAACCTGAAAGAAGGCGCTGCATTGCTCTTCTCACACGGTTTCAACGTTCATTTCGGTCAAATCGTTGCTCCAAAAAACAGCGATGTATTGCTGGTAGCTCCTAAGTCCCCTGGTCACATGGTACGTCGTACTTATGTGGAAGGTTTTGGTGTACCAGGCCTGATCGCGATTGAGCAAGATGCAACGGGTAAAGCAAAAGAAATCGGTTTGGCTTATGCTAAAGGTATCGGTTGTACACGCGCAGGGGTTATCGAAACTTCCTTCCGTGAAGAAACAGAAACAGATCTGTTCGGTGAGCAAGCTGTTCTGTGTGGTGGCGTGAGTGCATTGGTAAAAGCTGGATTCGAAACATTGACAGAAGCGGGTTACGCTCCTGAAATGGCGTACTTCGAATGTCTGCACGAACTGAAGCTGATCGTTGACATGATGTATGAAGGCGGACTTTCAAGCATGCGTGATTCCATCAGTAACACAGCTGAGTACGGTGACTATGTAACTGGACCTCGCGTTGTAACTGAAGATACGAAGAAAGCAATGAAAGAAGTACTGACGGATATCCAACAAGGTAAATTCGCACGCGACTTCATTCTGGAAAACCAATCCGGACGTGCATTCCTGACAGCAACTCGTCGTAACGAAGCTGAACACCCAATCGAAGTGGTTGGCGGACAATTGCGTGAGATGATGCACTGGATCAAGAAGTAAGCATTAACTTCTAGAACATGCACTTAAAGGTATTCAAGTAAACTTAGAGCTTTAACTGGGAATAGCGGCCGTGCTTATGCGTGAGCCGCTATTGCTGGTTTCAGAGAAACATATAATAACAAGTACAGGAGGTGCGAAGCGTGCGTAAAATCTATGTATTTGACACAACGCTGCGTGATGGAGAGCAATCCCCGGGAGTCAATCTGAACACTCGTGAAAAGGTGGAAATTGCCCATCAGCTCGAGCGGCTTGGCATTGACCGGATGGAAGCGGGTTTCCCGGCGGCATCTCCAGGTGACCTGGCAGCTGTCAATGCAGTAGCAAATGCAGTCAAAAATGTGACTGTAATTGGCTTGTCCCGTTCCAGAGAGCAAGACATTGATGCGGTTAAGGAAGCACTTAAAGGTGCACAGGACCCGTGCATTCACGTTTTCCTGGCGACTTCACCCATTCACCGCCAACATAAATTGCGTATGGACAAAGCGCAGGTACTGGATACAGCTCGTTCCGCGATTCGTTATGCCAAGAAAACATTCTCGAAGATTGAATTCTCACTTGAGGATGCAGGTCGTACCGAGTATGATTTCCTCGTGGAAATGGTAAATATGGCTGTTGAAGAAGGTGCAGCCGTTGTGAATATTCCGGATACGGTTGGTTACCTGAGCCCATATGAATACGGCAACATTTTCAAACACCTCAAGGAGAATGTACACGGTATTGAAAAGGTACAGCTGAGTGCCCACTGTCATAATGATTTGGGTATGGCGACGGCCAATACACTTGCAGCCATTCTCAATGGAGCCGATCAGATCGAAGGTACGATCAATGGCATTGGTGAACGTGCCGGAAACACGGCGATCGAGGAAATTGCTATGGCACTGGAGACACGTCAGGAATTTTTCCAGGCGAAAACTTCGCTGCAGCTGTCTGAAATTGCACGGACCAGTCGTTTGGTTAGCCGTTTGACAGGTATGGTTGTGCCTGGAAATAAAGCCATTGTTGGGGCAAATGCCTTCGCACATGAATCCGGCATTCACCAGGATGGCATGTTGAAGGAAAAAACAACGTATGAGATTATGACTCCAGAGTCCATCGGTCTGAAGGAAAGCAAACTTGTACTGGGTAAACATTCTGGTCGTCATGCTTTCCGTGAACGGTTGATTGATCTGGGGTATGAGCTGGAAGAAGAAGCATTGAATCGTGCTTTCGCCCAGTTCAAAGATCTGGCTGATAAGAAAAAAGAAGTTACTGACGAAGATCTGCTTGCCGTAATTGAAGAGAAATTGCAGGATGCACCTGAGGTGTATAAACTGGAATCCATCTTCGTAACGTACGGAGATGAATCGATACCAACAGCCAAAGTCCGCATTGCGACGCTTGACGGGGATACAATTGAGAAGCAAGCAGAGGGTAACGGATCGGTAGATGCAATCTACAATGCGATTGACCAAGTAAGCGGGGAAGACGTAACGTTGTCTGACTACTCCATCAAATCGGTAACACATGGTAAGGATGCATTGGGTGAAGTACATGTTGTGCTGACTCAGAATCAGGTTTCGGTACAAGGACGTGGCGTAAGCACAGATATATTGGGTGCAAGTGCACGTGCCTATGTAGACGGCCTGAATCAATTGATTGAGAAGCGCAAGACTTATACGAACCGTGTAAACGTTAACCTGTAGGCTCCGATGCAAGAAGCACGCAGCCTTCATTGAACTTAACTATAAGCCGAGACACATGTATGCTGCTAGAATGATTAATCTTTAATTTAATTAATTTAGTAGATCGTTCGGCTTACTTTGTTACGTTCAATGAGGTACGTAAAAAGTCTGACTCTCCTGTGGAGGGTCAGACTCTTTTGCTTGTATTTATATGATTATGGCAGTAAAACACAGAAATCTTTTCAACGCTTACCTATTGCATTGGCTTACACTATTAAGCTATTACCACGCGTATGCATTAGGTGCATGTCCACCTGGACCCGGGAAAATCTCATCCAGACGTTTGAGCACAGCTTCATCCAAAGTCACGTCCAGACATTTGAGTGCGGTCTCAAACTGCTCCAGTGTACGCGGTCCGATAATCGGGGCGGTCACTGCCGGATTGGCTGCAACCCATGCCAAAGCCACTGTATCCTGTGGTTCACCGAGATCACGACAGAGTGCGGCAAAGTCTTCAAGCTGAGTTTGCTGCTGCTCGATCCGTCCAGCGATGCCCCCGCTGCGTGTTCCTTCCAGCTTCTGCAGAGCGTTACGTCCCAGTAATCCACCATCCAGTGGACTCCATGGAATGACGCCGAGGCCCAGCTCTTTGGCAGCGGGCAGTACTTCCAACTCAGGCAAACGACAGTTGAGACTATATTTATGTTGCTCGGAAACCAGGCCGAGGAAATGACGATTCTTGGCTTCGCTTTGAGCGATTGCAATCTGCCATGCAGCAAAGTTACTCGATCCTACATAACCGATCTTACCCTGATGAACGGCATTCTCAAATGCACCCCACAGTTCATTCCATGATACGGCTGGGTCTACATGATGCATCTGGTATAGCTCGATATGATCCGTCTGTAAACGGCGGAGGGAACCCTCCAGATGCCGTCTGATTTTGTAGGCGGAGAGGCCAGCTTCGTTGTTGGGGCCGTCTGTATCATCATGCATGGAGCCATAGACTTTGGTGGCCAGAACCACTTTCTCACGTCTGCCACCACCCTGGTTGAACCAGCGTCCGATAATTTCTTCGGTAAGACCGGAATTCTCACCCCAGCCGTAGATGTTAGCGGTATCAAAAAAGTTCACGCCTGCATCGAGTGCTGCGTCCATAATGCGGAAAGCTTCTTTTTCATCTGTAGCAGGCCCAAAATTCATGGTACCGAGACAGATTCGGCTGACCTTGAGGCCTGATTTACCCAAATACGAATATTGCATGTTGCTTATCCCTCCTGCGTACCTGATTTGAATTCAGCTATATTTTACCCCACCGGGAGGTCAGGAACAACTTGTGCAGGCTAATCTCTATTAGCTTATAGGTAAAATCTATTAAAGTCATAGATTGTATATCTTGGTCAAATGACCTTGGAATATGATACAAAAGAGAGAGTTAATATGAGACGTTACTTTATGAATAAATAATGAATGAAATATAAGGAGTGGACAACCCAATGGCAGACGTAAAAAAAATTGCAGTTATTGCAGGTGACGGAATTGGCCCTGAAGTCGTAGCTGAGGCTGAGAAAGTTCTTAAACGTACGGAGGAAGTATTCGGTTATCGTTTTGAGACAGAACATGCGCTGTTTGGCGGAATCGCGATTGATGAGAAGGGTACACCTCTTCCTGAAGAAACACTGAGCGTATGTAAAAGTGCAGATGCAGTCCTGCTTGGAGCGGTTGGTGGCCCAAAATGGGATAACAACAGCAAAGAGCTTCGCCCGGAAACAGGCCTGCTGGGTATTCGCAAAGCACTTGGATTGTTCTCCAACCTGCGTCCGGCTGTCGTATTTGATTGTTTGAAGGATGCTTCAACGCTGAAGCCTGAAGTACTGGAAGGTACAGATCTGATGGTGGTACGTGAGTTGACAGGTGGGATCTACTTCGGAGAGAAGTTCAGACGTGAAAGTGCACAGGGCGAAGAGGCTGTGGATACATGTGCATATAATGTAACAGAAGTGGAGCGGATCGTTCGTCAGGCGTTCGAAATTGCGCAAGGACGTCGCAAAAAGCTGGCTTCTGTAGACAAAGCCAACGTATTGGAAACTTCCCGTCTATGGCGTGAAGTCGTGAACCGGGTAGCACCGGATTATCCGGATGTTGAACTGGAGCATGTACTGGTAGACAACTGCGCGATGCAATTGCTGCGTCGTCCGTCCAGCTTCGATGTCATCGTAACGGAAAACATGTTTGGAGATATCTTGAGTGATGAAGCAGCGATGTTGACAGGTTCCATCGGTATGCTCGCATCTGCATCACTGGGAGAGGGCAGCTTCGGACTCTATGAGCCGGTACACGGTTCTGCACCGGATATCGCAGGTCAAGGCCTCGCTAATCCGATTGCAACCATTCTCTCTTTGGCATTGATGTTCCGTACAACCTTTGGTTATACGGAAGGTGCGGATGCCATTGAAGCGGCTGTATCGGATGTATTGAACGCAGGACACCGCACAAGTGATATTGCTGTAGACAAGAGCACAGCGATCAGCACGACCGAAATGGGCGATTTGATCGTGGCGGCTATTCAGAAACAAGCGTAATTATAGGATCAAAAACATGGCAGCCCTTTGTTTCCAATTATGGAATGTACAGAGGGCTGTTGCTTTATGATTTTTGCCACGAAAAATCCTTATTTATAATGATTATAAAAAAATAATGTTTATAATCTTGACTTTGGGAAGTCCGGATGATAACATTTTACTTGTACTTGTTATCAAGTATCAAATCATTTTAATTACAGGAAAAGCGTACGCGTTTTTCTTGATGATGAGCAATCCGCAAGGATGCTTACATAATCCCAAAGGAGGAATTTTTAGTTATGGCAGAACGTTTGGTAGGTAGACCAGCACCGGATTTCGCAATGGAAACAGTATCGGGAGACGGACAAGACTTTGGTTCCGTTAAACTGTCCGATTATCGTGGCAAATGGCTTGTATTCTTCTTTTATCCTTTGGACTTCACATTTGTGTGCCCAACTGAAATTACAGCTTTGAGCGTTGCTTCCGAGCAATTCAAAGCTTTGGATACAGAAATCCTTGGCGTGAGTGTAGACTCCGTACACAGCCACAAAGCATGGATCAATACACCTGTAGACAGCAATGGTCTGGGTCAATTGAACTTCCCGCTGGCTTCTGACATCACGAAGCAAGTGGCTAAAGATTACGGCGTTCTGATCGAAGAAGAAGGCGTAGCATTGCGCGGTCTGTTCATCATCGATCCAGAAGGCGAATTGAAATATCAAGTGGTTAACCACAACGATGTAGGCCGTAGTGTTGAAGAAACACTTCGCGTACTGCAAGCACTGCAATCCGGCGGATTGTGTGCAATGAACTGGAAACCAGGCGACACTAACCTGTAAGCAAGATTAACTTGAACGGTTTTTGTTCAAGCCCTCATCCCGTTAGGGATTGAGGGCTTTTTGCACCCTTTTGACGGAAGTTATCACGAAGTTAATCAAAAGTGTTTGAACAAGCAGCTAAGCGTGTTAATAATATATTAGAAGAAAGTCTTCTTTTTATCTGTTGAAAGAGGAATTGATGGCCTTTAAGGCGAATAGGGTATGGAAACCCGGTAAATATTCCGGTGCTCTGCATTTATAATCTGTACATGAATGTGATACACTGATGGAACTATTCCTTTTCGGAAGTGCTGGAAGTGTACGGGATTGAATGTTTATCAAAAAAGTCCCGGCACGAATAAGGAGGGTGAACAAAAATGAGTTACTGTTGTGGGGCAAGTATGGTTGGAACGAAGGGCACGCTGAAGCATTACCGCACCCAGGTTCATAATGTTCCCCTGCTGTTTTGCCCGGTGTGTCACCGGGTTGAGGTGCATTATAAAGTGGAAAATGAATATGAAATTCTCGCTGAATATGCGCATGGAGACGGTGCATCCGAGATCGATTTTCAGGATTATGTAACAGAAGATGAAGATGCGATTTTCGAAAACTGTGTAAACCGTGAGAGTGAGGATGCCATGGTCATTGTGCAGCGCCAGATTGATATGGCTCTGGATTTGCTCAGGCTCGCGAAGGAAACCAAAGACGAGAAGTGGGAAAGCGAACTTAAACGTCGATTAGCTGTGATGAGTCAGCGCAGACTGAAAATTCAGCATAATAAGACCGGACTATAGATGAACTTGGATATATCACAAATTAAAGATATTAAAAACGAAGCTGATTTGCCTATTGGGTGAAACGGCTTCGTTTTTGTGCTGTATTCTGGAACTAGTTCGAGGTTTTTTTTAAAATAATTTCCATTCGACACTTTCTCCGATTGACTCTCTTCTATAAACTTGTCTATGATAAAAACAGACTTGCAAAAGAGGCGGAGCAAAAAATGTTCGTGTTTGGGAATAGGAGAAGGTCAGAATGGGACAAACGTATATGATTTTCCGGATCAACTGTTGGTTACCGGGAATAGACCAGCATGAGTTCCGGCCATGCCATCCATATTTTCGGCTCAGCCCCCCAACGAAAGGGCACCGGTAATGAAAAATAAAATCGGCCCTTCCTGTTTCTGTGATGATATGATGTCCGAATGGCAAGTTTATCATTTACGTGAAAAGGAGGAACCTGACATGATTAGTGAATTTCAGGATACAGTGCCTCAACCAACGGATGGATTCCCGCCTGTGCATCTGGATAACAACAAGTACGAGAATGTACTGGAACATCTGGATAGCGGTATTATGTTGTTTGACAGTCACGGTGTATTGACGTTTATTAACGTTCAGATGGCAAAGTTGTTGGAACTTCCAAGAAGTCTGTTGAGCGGCTGCACCCTGATGCAAATGCTGCATCATCCACAGATGAGCCGATTCAAGAAAAAGAAAATTTTACGAATCTATCGGGAAACTATTTTCCACCGTAAGCGCTATCATGAATTGATTGATGAATACGGAAGGCATTGGCTGGTTACTGTGACGTACGGTGATCAGATGGATGGCGACTTCTTGTTCAGCGTCAAAGATGTATCTGATTATAAACAAATTGAACAGACCGCTTATCAAAATGACAAACTTGCGATGCTGGGGCGAATTTCAGCATCTATTGCTCATGAAATTCGTAATCCGTTGACTGCAATCCGTGGGTTCATCCAACTGCTCAGGCCCCATTTGCTGCAGCTCGGCAAAGACGAGTACGCTCGCATCATACTGACGGAGATTGATCGGGCGAATGACATCATCTACGAATTTTTGAATTCTTCCAAACCGTCAGCTCCACAGAAGACCGTAATGTCCGTCGACTCTTTGCTCAAAGAGGTGGTCTTGCTGACCGAAAGCGAAGGTTTGATGAAGGGATGCGAGATCGTACTGGATGAAGGGGATGCCCCGCTGAATGTATCCATTGATGTCAAACAGATTAAGCAGGTTATTTTGAATATGGTGAAAAACGCAATGGATGCCATTGAGGAAGTCGGCGAAGAACACACGGGTCTAATTCGAATATCTACCGCCACTGAAAACAAGTTCGTGCAGATCTCCATCGCGGATAACGGTCATGGGATGGACCATAACACGCTTGTACGTCTGTTTGATCCATTCTTCACGACCAAGGAGAGCGGAACGGGGCTTGGACTTTCGGTGAGTTACCGAATCATCAAGAATCATGGAGGCACCATCTCTGTGGATAGCAAAAAGGGCGAAGGCACGCGGTTTATGATTATGTTACCCTTGGTATATTGAGAAAAGCGGGGAGTCTAGGAGTTGGCCATTTGCCAACTCCTTTGTTTTATGTTGCCAATAAGGGTTATAGTTAGTAATGAATGCGAATACATAAGCTCCATAACGGAAGGATGAGATGCAGATGGAAATCCAAGGAATGGAACGAATGAATCAACAACTGATGGATCATGTGGGAAAAGTGATTGTGGGAAAACAGCATACCATAGGGCTGGTGATGACAGCGATCATAGCGTCAGGACATGTGCTGCTGGAGGATGTACCGGGTACTGGGAAAACGATGCTAGCCAAATCGGTAGCCTTTTCATTGGACTGCACATTCCAACGGATACAGTTTACACCGGACTTGCTGCCCTCTGACTTAACAGGGATTCATTTTTTTAATCAAAAAGAAGGTGATTTTGAATTCCGACCCGGCCCCTTATTTGCCAATCTTGTACTAGCCGATGAGATTAACCGTGCTACACCGCGTACACAATCAAGCTTGCTGGAGTGTATGGAAGAGCGCCAGATCAGTATCGATGGTTCAACGAGACAGCTGGAACGGCCATTCATCGTTATCGCCACCCAGAATCCTGTAGATAACCAGGGAACTTTTCCGCTACCTGAAGCGCAGATGGATCGTTTTATGATGAAAATTCGTATGGGTTATCCAAGCAGTGAAGAGAGTGTAGAAATTTTGAGACGTACGGTAGCCAGTCGTTCTGTTGATGATCTCTCGGCAGTGATCAGTCGTGAAGAACTTTTGAAGGCACAGGATACGTATAAAACAGTGCAAATTAACGAAGATTTGCTACGATATATCATTCAGTTAACCGAAGCGACAAGACAGCATCCCGAGCTCTCGCTTGGCGTAAGTCCACGAGGGGCTCAGGCATTACTCAAGGCAAGTCAGGCATGGGCTGCACTGCATGGCAGAGACTTTGTTTTACCTGATGATATTAAAGTTCTGGCGGAACCTGTGCTGGCCCACCGACTTGTATTCCGTAACCGGATCAGACAACAAGAGGGCTTGGCTGAGCGTATCATCCAGGAACTTCTGAATCAGACAGAAGTGCCTACGGAGAATCTCGCTACAAGCGGGCGTTAATCTTATGGCATTATTATGGCTTGTCCTTGTTGGAGGCATTGTCGTTGTTATACATGGTGTGTGGTTTGGACGACCTGCACTGCGAAAACTCAGGTACAGCAGACAATTCAGCAAGCTACGTTGTTACGCTGGAGATGAACTTGAGATGGTGGAGACGATATCAAATGAGAAACGAGTCTCCGTACCGTGGCTCAGACTTGAATCGATGATGCCAGTGTCGTTTGTATTTCGTTCCGGCTCAGGTATGGATATTAGTCAAGGCGAGATCTATCAGAACCATAAGAGTATTTTTACGTTAAAACCGTTTACTCGTATTACGCGCAAGCATCCTTTTACATGTACTCAGCGTGGGATTTATCCATTAAATACAGCAACGATGACAGGTGGGGATCTCTTTGGCGTGTGGCGTTCCACCAAACCGATTCCTCTGCAAATGTCTATGATCGTGTATCCTTCATTAATGAATGCAGAGGATCTTCCTGCAATTTATCAGGTATGGCAGGGAGAAGTGGAAGTATCACGATGGATCGTTGAAGATCCTTTCTTGATCCTGGGTGTTCGGCCTTATGGTGCAGGCGACCCCATGAATCGTATTCACTGGAAAGCGAGTGCACGTACAGGTGAATTACAAGTCTACAAGCAGGGATGGACGGCTGATCCGCAATCCTGGATTGTAGTCAACATTCAGGAATCTGCAGATATGTGGAGTGTTGTCACTCGACCGGAAAAGATTGAACGGGCACTCCGTTACGCTGCCACGGCTGCAGTGGATGCCATCGGTAGAGGACTACCGGCAGGCTTCGCTCATAATGGTTATCATGTGGGTGGAGGGCGCGATACACTTCGGATTGAGCCAGATTATGGCACGCCTCATCTGGAACGGTTACTGGAAGCTATGGCTGAGACAGAGTTGAAATGTATGGTGCCCATGGAGCAATTCCTAAATGATGAAGTACGTCTGAATGAAGAAGCACAGCAAATCCGCAGCTATCTGCTGATTACATCCTATGTATCTGCCGCTATGGAGCACGAGATTGCACGTCTGCACGAACAAGGACATCGTGTGACGATTCTCCCGGTGGAGGACATGAAGGGTAATACGAAGGCGGTGAGTGCATGAGGAACAGACCGGTAGCGACGACCAAAGGACTCATAGCGATGCTTGCCGTCTTGATGGTGGGCATATACCTTTTTCCGATATTTACGCTTGCTTCATTCTACGCAATGGAACATTTGCCGTTCACATTATTCATCCTGGTTGTTCTTGTAGGTTGGTTGGGACAGTTCATTCAGCATAAAATTCCAGGTTTTAGCGAGAAGAATACATTCATTCGTGGAGTAACGGCACTCGTCATAGGATTTCTCTTCGCACTCGTTGTTGGGATGAGCCTCATTCTCCCGTTGCCGGATATCATCACATTGGTACTGTGTGGAGTCATCTCGGCTTATGCAGGGCTGACCTTCCAGCCAGTCTTTCATTCTGTGTTGTTATGGCGCTTGCAGATTATAGGTGTAATCAGTGCGATCGTGCTTATGATTGCTTCGAACTCGTTGGAATTCATGCAGCCGATACGAACCTATACCCTATGGATCTATATTGCGGGAGTGATCAGTTTTGCCTTTTGGCTGGTTGGACGATATATGCTGCAACTGGATCAGGCAATACTCAATGATGGCAAGAGAAGATTGGTATTAAGAGATTTTGCACGTGCGAATCATCAGCGGTTCATGTGGATGTTTATTGTTATCGTCGCGATTGGTGCTTTCCCAAGTCTGGCTGCCTGGCTGGGACCGCTACGTGATCGCTTGCTCGCATGGATCAGGGGATGGTTTGGTCCGATTTCCGGCGAGGAGCCACGATTACCAATGGACAACCCCAATCAGCCGCTAAATATACCGAATGACTGGAGAGAGCCGCCATCCGAGCCCTCAGTCTTCTGGAACATCCTCGGATGGGTAGTGATGTGTGCTGTAGCAGGAGCAATTCTGTGGCTGCTTCTGAGGTTGGGACAAAAAACGATAAACAGACTTATGGATCGATTCAAGGGGATGTTACAACCAGGTGAAAAGAAGGCAGAACCACGGACGGAGTATATCGATGTCAGTGAGACGCTTGATGCGCCAGCAAAAGTCCGAAAGAATTGGTTTCGTAAGAAAGAGGCGCCCCCTGCACAGGATGCTGAACGTGTTCGGTATTACTATCGGACTTGGATTGAAAGAGCTGCTCATCGAGGCGTGGTAATACAAGGGACGCACACTCCGCTGGAGGCTGCACAGACCATTATTCAGAATGGTGTGAAGGTAGAAGAAGATGAGCTGTCTTCGAGACTGCCAGATACGTATAATGCCGTCCGTTATGGAGAGAAAGCTCCCGATCGTTCCGATATGGTTGAGATTGACCGAATCTGGAGATCTTATCGAAGTAAATAAGTCCGGAATCCCTTTACTTTTCTTGTCACGTTCAAGTATCATGAGAGGAATACACAAGTTGGTCAGAAAAGGAGCAGACATTAATGAAGACAAATCATTGCAAAATTGTAGATTGTACGATCCGTGATGGCGGATTGGTGAATAATTGGGACTTTAGCGTGGACTTTGTTCAACAGCTATATGCTGGATTGAATGAAGCTGGCGTTGATTATATGGAAATTGGATATAAGAACTCTCCGAAGTTGCTTAAAGGCGCCGAGGAAGCAGGACCATGGCGTTTCCTGAACGATGATTTCCTGCGTAAAGTTATTCCTCAAAAAGGCAATACCAAACTGTCTGCACTGGTTGACGTAGGTCGTGTGGACGAAAATGATATCTTGCCTCGCAGTGAGAGCATGCTGGATCTGATCCGGGTTGCCTGCTACAGCAAAGATGTAGACAAGGCACTTGCACTGGTTCAAACATTCCATGATCGTGGATATGAAACTACACTGAATATTATGGCACTCTCCAATGTTATGGAGAATGAATTGCTGGAAGCATTTGAATTGATCAAAGAAAGCGCTGTGGATGTTGTTTACATTGTAGACTCCTACGGTAGCTTGGACCATAATGATGTGAAATATCTGGTAGAGAAGTTCAAGACTCACTTGCCTAACAAGCGTCTTGGTGTTCACACACATAATAATATGCAACTTGCGTTTTCTAACACATTGGTTGCGGCAGAACTTGGCGTTGAACTGCTTGATGCTTCTGTGTATGGTATGGGACGTGCGGCAGGAAACTGTCCAACCGAATTGCTTGTAGCTCATCTCAAAGGAACAAAATACAACTTGCGTCCAGTGCTTGGTGTATTGGAACAGTTGATGGTTCCACTGAGAGAAAAAGAAGAATGGGGTTACATTCTGCCTTACATGATTACAGGTGCGTTGGACGAGCATCCACGTTCAGCGATGGCGATTCGTTCATCGGAAGACAAGGATAAGGTTGTTGATTTCTATGATAAATTAACAACACCAGAAGTGAATTTTGATAAGTAATATAGTCTGAAATACAGTTGCAAAATAGGAAAACATGGACTCTAACTGGAGATTCATGTTTTTTTAGTTCTTAATGCCTTGTTTTTCTCTATATTTATGAATAAATATTCCTAGGAGTAACTATTTTTTAGTTCACGTATACAAAATTAAATGTTATTATGTACCAGATAGCATGTGTATGCATGTGAATTGAACGTTGGTTAATATGATTTTTGTCGAATCGTGTAGTAAATTTTTAAGTTTGGTTAATGTAATTCAGGATAGGTGATCCCGGGAAGGAAAACACGGTATGAAGGTTAATCTGCAAGATCAGAGAAACATAAGTTGGGTCGCTGTGTGCGGCTTATTGTGTTTCCTCGCAAGTCAATGGTTTCGTTCTTCTTCAAGCTCTGATCTGATCATATCGGGTTACCCAGTTTTGACACTCTTGGGTGGATTTGCCGCGGTAGCTGCTTGTATCGGCATTTACAATCAAAGCTGGTTGTTTCGGACACAGAAGCTAACTCTTCGGAGGGCATTATTGACAACACTCTTTTTATTGATTGGTCTGTTTGAATTGGTTCATATTGTTTCATTTGCAGAAGAGATCCCAAATGGAGCCATGATGGAATCGGAGTTCTCCTTAATGATGTCAACCATGGGATCTTTGGTATGTTCAGTAGGTTTACTGCTCGTGTATACCTTACATGAGAAAGAAATTGCATTACCACGCAAATTCTTACTGTTCAGTGGGACATTGGGTACCTTTGTTATTTTGTACATAATGGCTATTCAGGAATGGAGCATGTTGCCGAGTATGCTTGACGGGGAAGTGCTGGGTGGTATCTTCACCCGAGTTCATCTTATGGTCGGATTGCTCTATGGCATTATTGCGGTTCTTATGTTTGTGCAATGGAAAAAAACCAAAGATGCTGATCTACCAACCATTCTATGTGGCATTCTGTGTTTCTTTTTTGGTGAATGTTATTTTGTTTCAGCAACTGGGGTGAACGATCTCAATCTGTTATTAGGATTGCTGAGTAATTGTATGGCATATTTTTTCATTCAAAAAGGACTGTATACGTCCGTAGTGGACACGCCTTTCCTGCAACAGCAGGTGGCGGAAGCCAAGATGAACTATATTGCTCATCATGATGATGTAACGGGACTTCCAAACCGTCGTCGCCTTTCACAGCGGTTGAAAAAAATGATGGATGATGCCGTGGTGCAGGAACAGCTTGTTGGTGTACTGGTCCTGAATATTAATCGGTTCAAAACCATTAATGATTCGCTCGGACAGCAAGCAGCTAACCGGGTTTTGCGTCAGGTAGGTCAACGACTGAAACATTCGTCACTTCCAGGAGAAGAAGTCTTTGGATTGGGAAGAGATGAGTTTGCATTAACGATGACAGATTTTAGTTCAACCGATACAGCGTTGCGTCGGACAAGATCCATTTTGCAGCTTTTTGAGAAGCCCGTCTTGGTTGATGGCAATGAGTATCATCTTACACTTGGAATCGGGATGGCCATTTTCCCACACGATGGGGAGTCACCACTGGAGATTATTCAGAATGCAGATACGGCTTTGCACAGTGCAAAGGAACAAGGAATGGAACTGAATCGTTTTGCCCATGCGATGCAGATGAAGGCACAGGAGCGTTTGCAGCTTGAGAATGATCTGCGCAAAGCGTTGGATCGGGGTCAGTTCTACCTGGTCTACCAGCCGCAGGTTAATCTGCAAAGTGGACTAATCGTTGGCATGGAAGCCCTGGTGCGTTGGCAGCATCCGCAGCGAGGCTCGGTATCTCCGGCGGAATTTATTCCTCTGGCAGAAGAGAGTGGGCTCATTGTGCCACTTGGCGAATGGGTGCTTCGTGAGGCGTGTGCACAAAACAAACAGTGGCAGGAAGCCGGTTATCGTAAACTGTGTGTTTCGGTGAATCTGTCCATGAGACAATTCAGGCACTCCCATTTGTTGGACAATATCAATGGCATTCTCAAAGAGACGGGACTAGAGCCTGTGTGGCTTGAACTGGAGATTACAGAGAGCATGACATTTGATAAAGACCGGTCATTCGAACAGTTGCGCAAAATCAAAGAAATTGGTGTGCATATCAGTATTGATGATTTTGGAACGGGATACAGCTCGTTGCACTATCTGAAGGATCTGCCGATTGATCGGCTCAAGATTGACCGTTCATTCGTCAATGAAGTCATGGAGGACAGCAATAACGCCGCGATCGTATCCACCATCACTTCAATGGCGCATCATTTACAACTGAAAGTCACAGCTGAGGGCGTGGAGAACGAAGATCAGATGGTCTTTCTTCGCAATCAACATTGTCACGAGGCTCAGGGTTATTTCTTCAGCAAACCGATTAAAGCCGCTGAATTTGAAAAGCAGTTTTTGAGAGATGTGGATAAGCCTACAGGATAGGAAACAGCGGGGGCGCGAGGGTGCTCCTGCTTTTTTTGATGGATGTGTAATGAAAAAAATGGGAAATGTGACTTGCATGCTATAGAGGATCATGGTATATTATTATTTGTAAAAACACTGTTAAATTCCTAAGGAACATAACAATTAAATCTTCAATCATGCGGGTGTAGTTCAATGGTAGAACTTTAGCCTTCCAAGCTAATAGCGTGGGTTCGATTCCCATCACCCGCTTTATACTTTGTAACACCTGAAACCCTTGTGGCGCAAGGGTTTTTTCTTTACCCTAAATTCGACAAATGACAGACTATTTTTGTTTATGGGGCAACTCATGGGGCAAATCGCAATCTTTTAGGATCAAACACCTCTAAACGGTCTGCTGCCTCTCTGGAGATCATGTCAGACGAATGAGTGTAGATATCCGCAGTTGTTCCGATCTTGGTATGCCTCAATCGCTCCTGCATAGTTTTGAGATCCGCGCCGCTTTCTCTGAGCAGCATGGCTGCCGTGTGCCGAAGTCCATGTAGTTTGACATGTGGAATACTTTTCTTCAGTAGAAACTTTCGCCAGGTACTGGTGGGCGTTGTAGGGAAGTACATAATTCCTTTACCGCCATGAAATACATATGATTTGTTCTCTCCAGCCCAATCTTTGCACTGTAGTTTTTCCTTTCTCCACTTCCGTTCATATTCCTTTAGCTGAGCCATGTACCACTTCGGCATAGCTACCCAGCCTTCAGATTCCTCTGTCTTCACTTCACCTTCAATCTTTTTCCCGTCCTTATCAAATGTAATCTGTTTATCGATCCAGATAGCTCCCCGATCATGATCAACATCTGTCCACTCCACGGCCAACATTTCTCCTCGTCGGAATCCTCCAAGGAGGGACCCGGTAAAATACAGCCTCCATCTATCTGGAAGGTCGTAGAGAGCCAGCAGGACCGTTTCTGTCTCCGAACTATTGAATGCCTTCTTCACACCGCGCATAACTTTCTTTTCCTTCTTGCTGGTTTGTGGTCTCTTAACGCCAGCCATTGGGTTCTTCGCAATCAGCTCCCAATCATGGGCAGCGTCAAAAACCGACTTGGCAGCTTTATAGATATTCAATTTCGAATTGGTAGCGAACTCTTTTCCGTTCTCACGCTTCAGTTCTCCAAAGAATGTAACGAGCTGCAGAGTTGTTATTTTACTAATTTTCAGATGGCCAAACTCTGGAACTACATATTTGTTGAGATTATACAGGTTCACGTTCTGCGTGTATTCGCCCATATTCCCGGCAGCGTAGCCTTTCTCCCATTTCGGAATAAAATCCTTGAAAGTGATGTCCTCCTGTTTGACTGCCTTTCCTGCAATTACTTGTTCACTCCATTTAGCTTCTTCAAGCGCAAGCCAGGCTTCCTTTTTCTTCTCTGATTTTGAACGTGCGATCTCTTCCGGCATGTAGACAGTAACAGACCTTTTCGGTCTGGACGCCTTTGAGGGGTCCCGCTCAACAATTTTGTACTTGTTACCACCTAGATGTTCACTCCAAGCCATGTCATTCTTCCTTTCTGGAACTGATATAGGATAATTATTTATCCAATTACATACAAATCACCTCCTTAAAGTGAACATATGTTCGGTTTTTTGGTAGTGAAAATTTACGCTATATTTAATTCTGTATGTAATTGATCAATTCAAGCGGGATGTGATTACGTCTAAATAGTTCATGGATGGACTCTCCACTTGATATGCTATCTCCTGCTGTTAATAAGCTGACGGCAAATTCATTGGCTTGGCGTTCAAACTTTCCAGGATTGAAGAACGAATGCTCTTCGATAAAGAATCGGTTAACTCCTCTATGAAGCCGGTCATGGCCAAGTTCATGGGCACATATGAACCTTTGCCATTCGGGCGACAAATCATTATGTATGATGATGAATCTTCTTTGTAGAGCTTTATGATATATTCCCCGCGTATTTTTCCCGAGATCCGCAAAGCGGATATTAATATTCAGGCAGCGCGCAAGAGAAAATGGATCATTGGTTTTATGCTTACGGATCAACTTTTTAACAATGTCATCCACTAGAACCACCTACCATTATTCATTGTTGTCTTTACTCTTTTTGCGCGCCTGTTTGTTCATTTGCTTGGCTTCCCAGAATAGCCCAGTCAGCATATCTTTAATCCTGTTCTTGTCATTCTCATCGAGTGGGACCCCATCAAACATTAATTCCCCATCGTCTTCTAGCATCTTTTTAAAATCCCTTTTATCTTTGGAAGTCGCCCATTCAGGCACTTGGTTTGCTTGGTTTGGATTTGCTTCATCAGTGAAATAAGTCAGCGGTTTATTAAAGTAATCGGCAATCAATTTAATTGAATCTATTTGAGGGTGCTTCGTTTGTCCTGAAAGTATTTTAGTAACACCTGTGTAAGAGACACCTGTTTCCTTGGCAAGACGGTATTTTGTAACCCCGTTTTCTTTCATTAACTCCAAGATTTTATCTGCTATCTCCACAACAAAGGCCTCCTAATATATCTCTTTAGTGTTATATCTCTATAAAGTTATATTAGAACACAAAAGAGAGATAAGTCAAGCAATTGGAAGAAACCAGAAGGAAACAGATTATTTTATAACACTTTTGGGTTATAACGTTGTTTGATTATAATTCTATAGAGTTATAGTATGGTTTCAGGAGGTGAGCACATGGGATTGGCGATTGAAGTAAACATGCAGAGGCTAATCGATGAGAAAGGTTGGACAATTTACAGACTTGCCAAAGAAAGTGGCGTTACCGTATCTGCATTGTACAACATGGGAAGCAAAAAACAAGGTCCTCACGCTGAAACATTAGTTAAGTTGTCCAAGGCTTTGGGTGTGACTCTTGATGAATTGGTTCTGGGGGTGTCCAATGATGCCGTCCACAACTGAATTCATTGAGGTGTTGCGCTCAGAAATTAAGCAGGAACTGCGTGACGAGCTCATGGCTGAGCTTAAACCGACCCTCGAACAACTCTTATACGCCAATGTCTTTGATTTTGCTGAGGCATGCAGATATCTAAAGGTTTCGGATTCCACGTTACGGCGCATGGTTAAAAACGGCGAGATTCCTTTCATTCGGAACCGGACCCTGATCCACTTCCGCCAGATTGCATTAGACAAATGGCTGGAAGCGAAGGAGAAATCAAGTTCCACAGGATAGGAACCAACTTGTAACAGTGTACTGGAATTGAGCAACGAATAGGAAACGTGGTACTGGAACGAAACATAAATCGAATAAAAGGAGAGTGTCTACATGTCAACGTTATTACCTACAACCCCAGCATTTGCTTTTCACCTGCTCAATGTAATGCAAGCACATAACGTATTATGCAGCATGGAATTGAAAGGAGGACAAGCAGACCCGTTGCTAGGAATCGCTTATCAGCCAGTGAAGGTAGATCGTATCCTTGATTGCGCTCCTGAAGATCAATCGTTAATCGTGAGTCTAGGGGAAGCGGAGTTCGCATTCAATTTGACGGGTCACCGTTTTGCATACTTAGTTTCAAAGCGTCAAATTGACATCTGTGTTTCATCGGAAAATCATTCAGCTTGGTTCAGTACGACAACAATGAAGAAAGCTGCTTTGGACGCTGCATTGGATTACGATTCGGAATCTGATGACAAGATCATCCATATAGAAGTTACTTCTGAAGACTTCGAGGATGCTTTCCAGTTCTTAACGAACCTGATCCGTGAAGGAAGAGTCATCAAGAGTGTGAAGGTGCTGGGAGACGGGAATCAAGTACTGACGGTGGGTTACGTTGGTAAGGTGTGTTCATGACTCTTCCTGAACTGGCTCGACTCTGGTTCGGCAACCCCCTTCAACACGCCATTATTGTGCGAAACATCCAAAAACAAACCAAAGGAGAGAAAAGCCATGAAGCTGTCTGATCAAGAATCAGCCCTGATCCAATATATTCGAACGCTGAATTTCGAAACCATGTTGGACGCTTGTGATGCAATCGGGGAATCATCTCGTGAATCCAAACGGAATGCCCTAGAAGAGTCCTATGAACGACGTAACGCCGCAAACGTTGCAGTGTGGTTTGTTCGTCACGATCAATTAAGTAAATTGCAAAAACTGCTTGGAGCAGCGAACAAAGAATACCAGGAGCGGATTTCTCATGAATCCAGCTGAGATTGAAAGACTGCTTAGTCGCCCACTTACCCATGCGGAGCGTCAAAAAGTAGATTGGATGAATGGCTGGGAAAAGGATACTCAGACTGTGGTCATGGGTATGCTGCAAGCCGTTTATGAAGCTGGGGAGAAGAAGGGGGCGCCTGCGGTTGCTCCAGATCTTCTTGAGAAGTACAAGGAACGTATGGTCAATGAGCTGGACTATCACGGCTTTGTACGTGAAGAGTCCTACACCATCATGGCACACGCTATCATGAGTACGGATCTGCCAGACAATCAAAAGTTTGAATATGTTCAGGTATTGGATGATGTGTACACGGATTTACAAGATAAGGAGGGGAAATTGTGACACCAAGCCTAACCAAACGCTGGAGTATTCGTGAAGGTTGCTCTGTACATATTCAAGAGATGCCAGGGTACAGAAAAATGACTGCGTCTCGCGAACGCAGTCATCGGTTTAAACACTTTTACAATTCATATGCAGTCATCATATCAAAGATCGTTAAAAAGGACAAGCCTGCGTACTCCGGAGGTCTTTCATGACATTCGAGTATCGGCCTTACAGTAAATCACAACAGACCGGCAGTAAGCGTATCAAACCTACACAACGCCAAATGGGAGACATTCGTAAGACGGTAGACAAGTCACTTAAAAAGCGTTCAGGCGGTGTTTGTGAAGCATGTGGCGAAGCAAGAGCAACGGAACGGGCTCATTTGACTGGCCGTAAGCAGCTGGACCATCGTACTGAGGTTTATGATTTAGCTCATTTATGCAAAGAGTGCCATGTCATGTTGGACGAGACGATCCAAGGGCTAAGGTTTCGACGCATGGCGGCGACGATCATAGCATCAATTTTTGAAATAAAGAAAGAGTAGGTGAGACGGGTGACCGACTCTCGCAGGAAGAACGGATATGTAGCCATTGCCAACGAGATATGGGATGAGGTCATTCGTCGGGATTTCACCAAGCGCCAGAAAGATATTTTGTTCTTCATTTGGCGGCTTTCCTACGGCTGTAATCAACAGGTTGCAGTAATCCCGATGCAGAAGGACTTCTCTCTCTGTGGCGTGGGCAAGGGTCACATAGGAGCTGAACTGAAGCATCTGGAGACCTGTAAGGTGATTGCACGAACGGACGCCGAGTATTGGTTTAACGAAAATTATGACTTATGGAAAATCGACTCGGTTCGTGGTTGGGAAAAAGAACGCTTTCATGAACTCATACATTTGAACTTAAAAAATAGTCGCTTATCTCGGCAAAAAGTTACTGAAACAGGAACCGAACCACTACCAGATTTGAGCGATAAACCGCCAGATGATGGTTACCGAAACAGTAACTCAGAACCTGCTCCAGAGTTACCAAAACAGGAACCGAAGATAATTCCTAAAGTTACTGAAACGGGAACCAGAATCGGAAACGAGTTACCAAAACAGGGACTTGTGGTTACTGAAACAGGAACTGAGAGTGCCGATGATCCTATACAGGACGCGGCTTCCCAGTCCTCTAAAGACAGTTTAAAGACATTAAAAGATAAAGACAGTAAAGATATGTCTGTTTCGGATTTCGAAACCTTCTGGTCTGCCTATCCAAAAAAGGTTGCGAAAAAAGCAGCATTGAACATGTGGGAGAGAGCAGTCAAAGCGAAGGTAAATCCCGCGCTATTGATCCGCTGTTCCGAGAACTATGCAGCACATTGCAAGGTAAGCAGAACGGAAGATAATTTTATCCTTCATGGTTCAACCTTTTTAAACCCAAAAAATGAACGGTATGCCGATTTCGAAGAAACTCCAGAACAAACAACAGTTACTCCGGTGATTAAAGGCCAAGGCAATTCCCGGTCAGTTCGGAACAAGGACATTTTACAAAAGCGGATGGAGGCAGCGCGACATGAACAATCAACAGGTACTGAGCATTTTGGCGGTAGTGGTTACAGCCTACCCAACGGTCGAACTGACTGACGAAATGGTCACGCTTTGGGAACGAATGCTTCACGATGTTCCTTTTTCACAAGCAGAACAGAACCTTTCACATCACATCAAAACATCGCATTTTCCACCAGCGATTTCACAGATATACGGCAATCCAGCACCTTCTAACGCAGATCGTCTCCGGGCTGAGACACAGGAACGTTTTGCGCTTATGGAGACTTGGGAACAGAATGCTGTACCTCTCTTGAAAGACGGTGAACCGAATGAATAACCTTTACAACCTACAGGCTGAACAGGCGGTAATAGGCAGCCTTTTGCTAGATCGTTCAGGAGACAATACAGCACTTGCTGTAGCTCTACTTACCCCGCAGGACTTTTCTTCACAGCACCGCCTAATTTTTGAATCGGTAATCGTGTTGCATGAATCTGAAAAGGCCGTCGACCTGGTAACACTTTACGCCGATCTGGAGACGCGAGGCGTTACGGAAGATATTGGAGGTATTGAATATCTTGGCAATCTGGTAGATGCAGTACCGACCATAGCCAATGCAAAGGAATACATTTCAATTGTTCAGAGTCTTGGATTGAAGCGGCAGGCATTGCGATTGTTGGAGGAACAACGCCAATCGCTTGAAGAGTCTTCGGACCCGCTCGAAGTGATTGCTGGTATCAAGGCAGGGGCAGAAGAGTTGTCCGGACGTTCTCCGGTTGAAGGCGGCATGGTCAAGATCAATGACGTTATGACAGACCATGATGATGATTTGGAGACACGTAGTAAATCCAAAGGCATAACAGGTGTTCCTACATGTGGTGTGGATCTGAACCGACTCACGGGCGGCAGACAGAAACAGGATTTAATTATTGTTGCTGCAAGGCCATCGGTGGGGAAAACGGCTTTTATGCTGAACAACTCCAAGGCTGCTGCAAGTCACGGTGTAACCACAGGAATATTCAGTTTGGAAATGCCCGGCAAGAAATTGGGCGAACGATTGATTGCAAACATAGGGAACCTGGATGGCACGTTGCTTCGGACTGGTCAACTCGGACCAGAACACTGGTCGGAATACACGATGGCCCGATCTATTTTGAACGAGCTGCCAATCTACATTGACGACACTCCTGGTATCACCATTCAGCAGATAGCAGCCAAGGTGAAGAAGCTCAAGAAAGAGCATGATAACTTGTTTATCCAGATTGATTACCTCCAGTTGATCAGCGCAGGCAAAAAGTTCTCAAGTCGTGAACAGGAAATCGCCTATATCAGTCGTTCCTTGAAGCAAATTGCCCGAGACAATGATTGTCCGGTGGAAGTCCTTTCACAACTCAGCCGGGGTGTTGAGCAACGACAGGACAAGCGTCCAATGATGTCAGATTTGAGGGAGTCCGGTTCTATTGAGCAGGATGCAGACGAGATTGATTTCTTGTATCGGGATGACTACTACAACGCCGAGACTGACAAAAAGAATATCGTAGAAATCATTGTAGCCAAGGGACGGAATACAGGTACTGGACTTGCAGAGATGGTTTATCTCAAGAATTTCAGCAAGTTCGTAAATATAGAACGCATGCAGTACTGATGAGAAAGGCGGGGTGAAGATGACAAGTTCAGCAGAGGAACTGGAGATCGAAAACAGCGTAAGGCTGATCATGAGATATCAAATCATGTTGGTCAGCCATTTGGAAAATGCGTTGAAAAACGGTCGAATCGACGAACACACAGTCACCCGTCTGAAAAGTCAGGGCTGCATTGCTCAAACGCATGACGAAATCTTGGATCATTTCGAGGGAATTTTTCACGAATTGCTGGCCTATTATCAGGATCGGTTACGAGAACGGATTGTGAAGGGTGCAGAATTTATTGATTCTCTTTCCCCAACTGATCCACGCAGGGAACCTGCATTAGATAAATACGACAGGCTGTGTGAGCAGCTAAGGAACATTAGATAGGTGATGGGAAGGGGGAACCGGTATGCAGGAAATTGTAGTTGATAATTTCGCGGGTGGCGGTGGAGCCAGCACAGGTATAGAGCTGGCAACAGGACGCAGCGTAGATATAGCCATTAATCATGATCCGGCAGCTATTGCAATGCATGAGGTCAATCACCCGGATACGGTCCATTATCAAGAGGATGTGTGGCAAGTTGATCCACGCGAGGTGTGCGCCGGCAGGCCAGTTGCATTGAATTGGCTCAGTCCTTCATGCACTCATCATAGTAATGCTGCTGCCGGAAAGCCGAAGAACAAGCAACTCCGGGGCCAAGCATGGCTTGCTGTTAAATGGGCAGCTACTGTAAGGCCAAGGGTTCAAATATTGGAGAACGTCAAAGAGTTTCAATCATGGGGCCCATTGCTTGAAAACGGACAGCCTGATCCAAAACGGAAGGCTCTGACCTATAACACTTTCATCAATGCGATGAAGCGGCAAGGATACCAGGTTGAAACCAAATTATTAAAAGCATGTGATTACGGGGCGCCAACCAGCCGAGAGAGATTTTTTATGGTAATGCGATCAGATGGAAAGCGGATTATATGGCCTGAACCAACCCATGGAGATCCTAAATCACCAGAAGTCAAAAGTGGTTTGCTGAAACCTTGGAGGAACGCAGGAGAATGTATCGATTGGTCCATTGAATGCCCATCTATTTTCACTAGGGAAAAGCCTTTGGTGGAGAAGACATTAAAACGCATAGCAAGAGGGTTGCAGCGGTTCGTGATAGAAAACGAGAATCCCTATATCGTGCCTGATCACGCAGCCGTGAGCAATCTCGGAAACAAAGATGAATTGGTTATGGCTTTTCTCTCCAAGTATTACGGCGAGGTATCACCTACTGAGGCACGGGGACAGCGCTTGGATGAGCCAATGCACACAATCAGTACGGCGAATCGTTTTGCGCTTGTCACAAGTCATCTGGTTAAGTTTCGCGGTGATAATTACGGCAGTGGTACAGACCAACCCTTGCCAACGATCACAGCAGGCGGCATACACGCTGGAGAGGTTCGGGCGCTGCTCATTAAATACTACGGTGCCGGAGTGGGCCAGAGCCTTCACGATCCGATGCACACCATACCCACTAAAGACCGATTCGGGTTGGTGCTTATCAAAGGAACGCCGTATCAAATCGTTGATATAGGGTTCCGAATGCTGAAGGCCCGTGAGTTGTACCCGGCACAAGGATTCCCATCCAGTTACATCATTGATCGGGATGCACGAGGCAATAAATATCCTGCATCAGCTCAGGTAGCCCGTTGCGGCAACGCGGTTCCACCGCCATTTGCAGAGGCGATGTTCCGGGCGAATCTGCCGGAGCTTTGCACAGGATCGGGAAACAATCTGACATTGGAACGTTACGCAGAGCAGGAGCAAGGACAAATGGCATTCAGTATGTAGGGTAGCCCACCATACATCACATTATAAATTTGAGGGAGCGATTAGATTGAATATCCAAGAAAACGTAGTTCTTAATCCCGATCAAAAAGCCGTAGCGCTCAAAACGCTGAAAGATATGTTTTTTGCAGCCAAACAGCTTCATGACTGGATCGATACAGATGCACTATCGCATGAAATGGCGGGCATTTTGCCAAGTTTGATCGAAAGTCATTTTACAGATATCTCGAAACAACTGACCTATGAAAGCAAGCTTACAAAAGAGAAAGAAGAACGGCACCAGCAAATCAGAACAGCAAACACGCGTGTTCGGGAGCTGGAACGGCAATTAGGCGAGAGCAAGCCAATTGACGGATTAAAGGAGCAGCTTCGCTATCTGGCAAGTACCGTATCTGATTGGTGGAACAAATATGGATTTCATCATGTGTCAGACGAAAATTTCACACAATACGGCCATTACACTGCGCGTTTTTGCTTCATGCTTGACCATCTTTCTATGTACAGCGATACACCAGTAACAGATAAGAGGACTTGGAAGGAACGCATTCAGGAATTAATTGAGGAAGGTTGGGATATCGTCTTTCAAGATGGAAGACGCAGTCCGCAACTTGTAGACAATGACAATAATCGTGCCAGACTGGTCAAACTGGTTCAATCCCGTTTCCCTTCAGCGAAAATCATTAAAACACGAAACTGGAGAACAGATGATGATGGTGTGTTCACGTTCAGAGATGTAGAAGTTTATATCTACGATCTGCAAGACATCCCGGAAAACAAATAAATCAGGGGCTGGACCCATCGAAGGAGGGATATACAGATGGCAGGCGTGCGGATAAAGTTGCGTCTCGAAGGGTTCTACCATGTTGTAGATTTCCCTCACCTTGAGGTATTTGCCTTCGCAGAATGTGTGGACGACAATGTGTATTATCAGCACACAGACGGCGAAGGAGAGATGGAATCGATGCCCATCTATCAATTTTATAGGCATTTTGAAAGGATTCAAGATTAGGGAGGAAGTAGACATGAGTGATGAAAAAGTAACAGCAAATACACATTGGGTATGGACAGAAAAGGCAGCTGCGAAAAACCCGACACATTCTCGTGTAGGTGAACCAATATGGCCCCATTTCAAGACCGCAGCACCAAAAGATTGGTTGGACGAGGGCTTGATCCAAGATGCATCAGAAATTGAACTTGAAGGGCAAACGACTATAGATGATTATATATAAGGGGTGTAAGGAATGGGGGAAACTGGTCAGATGGAGTTATTCCCGTCCCCCAGCCCTTCAGACATCCAACAGACTCGTGAACTGTTGAACAAGTATGTTCGGATGAGGAAGGCAGTTCAGGAAATTGGGACAATGAATAATCCATCAGAAGGATGGAAACAAGTTCAGGTGGAGTATGAGGAGAAAACGGCCAATATTGAAATGGCTGTACGTCTAATCGTTGATGATAATGTAAGGAGAGTCATGGACTTTCGGTTCATCCGAGGTAATCCAAGATGGGGAACTATTAAAAGATTCAGCAGTGTAACAGATAGATCAATAGATAGACAAATTGTCAGAGGAGTTGAGTCAGTAGCAGAAACTTTGAAGTTAATTGGTGTATTATAACAAACTTAAAATGAATACAAAAAGAAGAGGGAGCTACCCTCTTCTTTAAGTTCCACAGCTATGTAGTTCGGTCATACTTTCTTATAACTTTCTAAGTAAGAAATACAACAGTGCCCATAATAGCGTAGCCGGTACTAATCCCATTGAAGTTGCATAGACCCCCAATAAGAAAAGCATGTACTCCAACAATGTCCTGGTAGTTTGATGACCCATTCATTTTGCCTCCTCTAACAAATATACAAGGGCAGGCCCCTGCTTGGGGAAAGGATTCTCACCTTTCCCCAAGAGTTAGAAGAAGTTTATTAATGGGAAATACCATGATATTGCGGGTGGATATTGGTGTGAGGTAGTAAATCAGGCAAAATTACATAAACCATAATAGAGGAGATCTAAATGGGCCGGTTACCCTACCAGGAGTAAACCGTTCACGATTACCAGAAAATTTAACGATCAACGATCCCTTGAATAAATGATATTTAATCAAGTAATACAATAAGACGTTAATTTTCTCTTGGAACATCCTTCCCTATATGTATTTTATGTACGCTTGATTTTCCTCACGTAAATCATTATATTTTCAAATGAAAAAACATTCAAGGAATTATATGGTAATATTTTGTTCGGTTTATAGTTTGGCATGTCTGTTTCGTGTCTTGTGTAAGACACTAGTAAGGCAACATGCTGTCTGGGGTTTGGAACTAAACTAAGGGACATAAGGCAACTGCCTGGGTGTCCCTGCAAACCCGACGACTATTCGATGCAGGACTCGACCGTACTGTGGGATTAGATCCTTAGACGTGAATCGTCAGGGGTGCGGATTGTGGGGAGCACGGGTAAGATTCCCGTGATTTAAATATGACCTATTGGTATTAGCCGGGTTCGATTCCTGGATAGGTAAAAAATAGTTCCAATGACATAGGAAAAAAAGACTACCACTATATTGATTTTAAAGTTACAATATCCTGTATATTCCAATACAGGAGGGTTTCTATGAACTATAGAAAAGTTAGGTTTGAATATTATCAATTAGCGTATCGACAAAGCACCGATCGCGAACACGATAGAGACCGTTTATTTGACTTGCCTCAATGGATGGAGCTAGCTCAAGGCAAATCGCTGGAAGGAAGAACATATAATTATAGGCAAGAGCAAGCGAGACTGGAAGACGCCTACTGGGATGACGAACTGAGCTACTATTTTTTACATTTTGTAAGATTGAGAGAAACAAACATACCTTCTACGGCCAGACAAGCCGGGCAAGTAGTTCCATTAGAGCTTGAAGACGACGAGTTCATCGGTGAAGAAGTTTCTGCTTTGTATGATGAAAATACTCACGTACTTATGCTACAGCGTAATAAATACAGTTTGGGACCCGAGGGTATAGAGGAATATTTGAACCTTTTGTGGAATAATTCAGACGAGACTATTTACCTTAGACCTATCTGTCCGCCTAATACGTTTGAACTTGCTCGTAGAGCTGCCGAGTACAGAAAAATTAACATTAGACTTGCGGATATGCGAGAGACTAATGTTGCAAGATTAATGGAAAGATTCAGATCTCCAATTAAACATATTATAGGCTCTTGTAGTGAATATAATGGAGCTAATGTACAAATCACGATTACTGTAGGTAATTCGAGAAGTTCTGTTCTTGACGATGATACAGTTAGCGATACCTTGACTGATATTGAGGAGAATCCAGAAGTTTTCCAGAGAGCTGAATTGGCTGTTAAAGAAGAAGAGGATTCAAGAATAGAACTTATTGATTTGTTTGAACATAAGGCCCATGATTTTGGAACATTTCGAATGGAACGCAGAGGTACCCTTAGTCATTATGCTATTGCGGCAGAAATGCACTCAATCTACAGTCCTGCTGAAGGGTGTTCAAATCGACAAAGTGACATAAATCATTATCTTAGGTAGGAGTGTTGCCTGTGAGTGGAAACTCACGTTGGAGTATCGTTGGAAAAATCGCAACTTTGATTTATCCCTTGCTTATTTCTCTAATATGTATGTTCTTCGCTTTAAGGTACGGATTAACTTACAAACTTCCAAACTTTGACAAGGTTTTAGATGGAGCTATCACTTTCAGTTCTATTGTTGTGGGTTTCTTAGGAGCTTTGCTAGGTATCCTTATTAGTATTAAAGATTCTGAAATTGTCGACAAAATATTTAGATCAAAAGAAAAACAAACAATTAAATTCTTATTCTATGAACCTTTCATTTTAGGACTCCTTGTGGTCGTGACATCGGCTCTTATGCATGTTATGAGGGCATATGAGAATTTTTCATCAGAGATCACATTTTTAGTTTGGTTCTTTGTAACAGTGTGGTTTGTTCCTTCGACGTTCAGAGTTGTAAATACCTTCATGAGTGTGTTCTTTGTTTCAAACAATACATCAAGTAGACCTAGCGGGAATATCGAAACGGATTCTGTGGCTAGGCAGCAAAGAAGAGATAGGTTACGCAGAGATAATAACAGTTCCAATGATATCAATTAAATGTAATCCAATCGCTGATAAATGTCGGTGCTTACTGATAGTTAAAGAGCTAACAGTTGCCAAGGGAGTGTTTGTATTTTATGGATAAGTATCTTGTGAATGGATTTGGGTTACCTGACCAACGAAAGGTGGAACGTGAGTTAGAAACGCAGAATGGAGTCCCTATCTGTTGTGGTGAGGTTACAGAAGTAATAAAAGCTGCACCGTTGGGAGATTTCCACTGTAAACAATGTCGTTCCATGTACACAGGTCCAAAATAAGCGCAACCAAAGCATCCTTTTCTGGATGCTTTTTTATATCCATAATGTGAGGTGGTGGTATGAATGAGGTTCAACCGATCCGGGACAAGGTGGTTGTCGAGCAGGTCAAAAATTACCTAAAGGTGACAAACTTCCGGAATTACATTTTCTTTAGTATGGGCGTTCATAGTGGATTGCGTGTATCAGATTTGTTGCAGCTCAAAGTGGTTTCCGTTCGGGATCAGGAGCATATCAATTATGTGGCTCAAAAGACCAAGAATCGGAAACGCAAGAAGCGCAAGCGAAAAAAATTCATCATTCACCCTGATATCTATGATGATCTGATGATTTACATTGCAGATATGGACGATGATGATTACTTGTTCCCTAGTAGGCAGCGCAAGAAGATCACAGGAGCAGTAAGAGAACCGATTCATAGAGTAACAGCCTATAAAATGATCAACGGCATAGCCAAGCGTTTCGGACTAACAGATATCGGTGTGCATTCGCTCAGGAAGACGTGGGGATATCACCTTTATAATGACGATCCACGCAATCTGGCGTTACTAATGGAGATGTTTGGTCATGAAGATATGACAACAACGCTGATGTATTTGGGTATCACCCAGGACGCCATGGATGATGCTATACGCCGTTTGAGTTTTACACAATCCGGTTAGTGTTGCACTCAAACGTGGGATTGGGACAAAGCTTGATTTAATCAGATTCTTGAACTTTCTCCAGTGCAACAGAAATAGAGTTATGTTTCACTCTACTTACTTAATTTGGTTCTAAATGGATCAAAAATGGTTTTTATTTGGGTTGGATTTGAAGAAAAAGAATTAGAAGTTTGTCTATTTAGACTGATTCTAAGAAAACCGACTCAATTATGGCTGTATAAACGATGAATAAACGCCCCATTTGAGGGCAATAAGCCGGGAAATAATCAAAATGGGCAAAATCGAAAAATCCAGTAATGGCGCGGGTTTTCGGGTTTATGCATAAACTATGTATATTCGCACAATTCAGTTAGCTGTCAAAAAGCCTGTCAAATCAGGGTTTTCGGCGTGGTTGTGGGAAAGTACATATGTACAAAAGACCGGGTTTTGAACACATGTCCGTGCATAAATATTGCATAAACGATGTCAGGGGTGAGGTGTATTATGTAATGGCGAGAGAGAGAAGCCCGGGCCGCAAGAAAGCATTAGCGATGTGGTTCGCCAGTGGCAAGGAAATGAAGCCAGGAGAGATTGCCGAAAAGCTTGGAATCAGTGCTGGTCTTGTTCGTAAATGGAAAAGCCTTGATGAATGGGAGAAGCAGCCTGAGCCACGCCCGGGAGCGCCCAAGGGCAATCAGAACGCAGTAGGCAATAGAGGTGGGCACGGTGGCCCATACGGCAACGATAAAGCCGTAAAGCATGGTCTATTCCGTAAGTTTCTGCCAGATGATGAAGAAACGCAAGAGATTTATGACACGACAGCCGAGCTTTCCACGTTGGACATCCTGTGGGAAGGCATACGCATCCAGCTCACGAACATTATACGTGCCTTGAAGATCCAGCACGTAACGGGCAAGGATGAGATGATTAAGGAACTCAAAAAACAGAAGTTCGAAGTCCATAACACGGGAACCAAGAAGGAACCCAATATTGAACAGATCCCAATTGAACAGGAATACGAATTCCAATTCGCTTGGGATCGATCAGCAAACAGCCTGAAAGCCATGGCTGCTGCATGGACGGCCCTGGGTAGCTCCATTAAGAAGTATGAGGATGTTTTGCGGATGGCTTCCCCCGATGAGGTGAGCGAGGTTCAGAAGCAACGTCTGGAGCAGATCAAGGCCAGTATTGCCGTTATGCGGGGCAAGGTTCCAGATAACAGCAAGCTTGACCTGAACCAGCAAATTACCGCATTGGCTGACTTGATCAACAACCCTGTGCCGGAGCGGGTGATAGACGATGACTGACACAGCGCTGATCCCCTATGCTCCATTTAATACAAAGCAGTCGGAATATATCCGGCGTTGCCAGGACTCGTGGCTGAACGTAGCTGAGGGCGGCAAGCGTGCGGGCAAGAACATCATTAACCTGATTGCCTATGCCATGTGCTTGGAGGTTCACCCGGACAAGCTTCACTTGGTCGCTGGTGTGAGTATGGCAGCCACCAAGATGAACGCCATAGACTCCAATGGATTCGGGCTGCAATGGCTGTTCAAGGGCCGTTGCCGCGAAGGTGAATACAAGGATCGTGCGGCGCTCTTCATTCAAACCAAGACAGGCGAGAAGATTGTTATTATTGCAGGCGGGGGTAAGGCAAACAACGCCGCATTGATCAAGGGTAACTCCTACGGGACGGCTTATGTAACGGAGGTCAACGAGTGTCATCCATCATTCGTTAAAGAGGTGATTGACCGAACGTTGGCGTCCACCAAGCGGCAATTGTTCTTTGACCTTAACCCGAAACCTCCAGCTCATTGGTTCTATGCAGACATCTTGGACTTTCAGGATGAGTTGCTAAAGCAAGGGATGAACGCGGGGTACAACTACGCACACTTTACCGTGTTTGATAACCTGAGTATCGATAATGAGCGCCTGAAAGCACTACTGTTAACCTATGACAAATCCAGTCTGTGGTACAAGTCAGAGATTAAGGGTGAACGGACGGCAGCTACAGGACGGATATACACGGGCTACACCGTCAAGGATGTCATCATTACCCGGGAGCAGATACGGGCCGAACGGTTCATTGAGTTTTCGGTTGGCATAGACGTTGGGGGCACGGACGCCACGGTTGCCACGCTCACTGGATTTACGCCGCGATATGGAGCGGTTATGCTGCTGGATGGTTTCTACCACAAGCAGGGCAAGGAGAACGGCTATACACATGACCGTTACGCCAAGGAGATCGTTGAGAAGATAGTCGAGTGGTCGGAAACCTATCCGGCCTTTTTGTCGTGTGCCCATGTTTTTGCTGAATCTGCTGACAAACTGTTCCGGCAGGCGCTGGCTAATGAGCTTAGACGCCGGGGGATACACATTCAGGTAGTGCCTGCTTACAAGAAAGAGGGCATCGTAGACCGGATCAGGTTGACGAACGTTCTGATTAACCAAGGGCGGTACAAGGTTATGGCCCATCTTAAACATTGGATTGAAGCCATAGAGAATGCCACTTGGGACGAGAACGAGCGCCAGAAGGGTGAATGGGTGCGGACGGATGACGGAAGTTACCCAGTGGACTGCTTGGATAGTAGCGAATACGCCGTTCAACCGTTCAAGAAGAGACTGGAGGTATAGAAATGGGGTGGATCAAGAATATGGTCATGAAGATATTGAGGATTCAACCAGCACCGGAGAACAAGTCATTCATCATTCGTGAGCCGTTCAGCTATCGGACCAGTGTCCTGCGTAACCGGCTCTGGTATCGTGGAGATCCGTCCGAGCTGGAACAGTTCTATAAGCAGTCAGTCACAGATAACGTGAGCCGTTCCCGATTCTGGGCAGCGGTACCGAGTGAGAACCGGCATATCCGGAAGATCCATTCAGGGTTACCGGCTATGATCGTGGAGCGCCTGTCTGACATCGTGGTCTCGGATATGGACCAGATCGAGCTGAAGACACCTGATCAGACGAAGCTCTGGGAGGAGATCGCCAAGGATAACAACTTCGATGAGTTGTTGGGAAGTAGCCTGATTGAAGCGCTGGTAGAGGGGGATGGGGCGTTCAAGGTAACGCTGGATACCGACATTACCCCGTACCCGATCATTGAGTTCTACGCAGGCGATAAGGTTCGATATAGACGAGAACGCGGTAGGCTCCAAGAGATCATTTATTACACGGAGTACCGCCATAATGATAAGGATTACCAGCTCGAAGAGACATTCGGCAAAGGGACGATCAGCTATAAGCTGCTGAGCGCGGACGGGAAAGAGGTTCCCTTGGCTATGGTGCCTGAACTGGCTGGCCTGGATGAAACGACATTTACGGGTGATTTCATATGGGGTGTACCGCTGTCTGTGTTCAGATCGACCAAGTGGCCTGATCGTGGAAAGTCTATTTATGAGAGCAAGGCAGATAGCTTTGACGCTTTGGACGAGGTGATCAGCCAGTGGTGGGATGCCATCCGGTCCGGGCGTGTTCAGAAGTACATTCCAGAAGACCTGCTCCCCCGAGATCCAAACAACGGAATGCCCATCAAACCGAATCCATTTGATATGGACTTTATCGCGGCTGGTAGGACAATGGCCGAGGAAGCCAAAGAGCAAATTTCCTTAGTGCAGCCAGCCATACTTTATGAAGCATTCGTATCGTCATATGCTTCTGCATTGGATATGTGCTTACAAGGGATTGTATCGCCGTCAACACTTGGCATCGATCTGAAGAAGATGGATAATGCCGAGGCGCAACGGGAGAAAGAGAAGGCCACATTGTACACCCGAAGCAAGATCATTGAACGCTTGAATGAAGTCATTCCAGAATTGGTGTCTATTGTGCTGAGGGTACACGATAACAACCTGCAACGGAATCTAGGGGAGTATGAAGCATCCGTCAAGTTCGGTGAATACGCTAGTCCTTCATTTGATGCTGTTGTTGAGACGGTAGGCAAGGCCCGGACGTTCGGTGTAATGAGCGTAGAGCGTGCGGTCGAAGAGATGTATGGCGATACTTGGACGGATGAGGAGAAGGCAGAAGAGGTTAAACGCCTGAAAGATGAACAGGGGATCACCTTTGAGGAACCGGCACTGAATCGTGATGCTCCACCAGATACACAGGAGGACGTTCCAGAAGAGGATGAGGTATGAAGAAGAGATATGACATCCGTCAAATCTTCTCTGACATGGAAATGGATCTGATCAAGTCCATGAAGCGCAACCTGAAACGTCATGAGCTTTCCGAAGAAGAGGAAGGCAAGGAATGGGAGCAGTGGCAACAACGTAAGCTGCAAGACATCCAGCAGTACCGCAAGGAGACACGCCAGATATCCAAGAAGTATGAGCCGGAAGTGAAGAAGGCTGCCGAGGAAGAGGTCAAAGGCTCCTGGCGGCGCGGAGCTGATCGTGTAGTGAACACCGTCAAGGGCCTGTGGAACAAGATTACGGGCAAAAAGCCGGATATAGAGTCAGAGGATGGTTCAGACCGTAGCTTCTTCAAAATGAACGAGAAGCGGGTTAATGCTCTGGCAGATGCAGCAGAGAACAATCTGCAATTAGCCCGTCATGCCATCCTGAGACAAGCGGATGACGTGTATAGACAGACCATCTACAAATCCCAGGTATATCTGAACAGTGGGGCTGCTTCGCTGAATCAAGCTATCGACAGGGCCACTAAGGATTTTCTTGAAAAGGGCTTCGACTCCATCACATATGCCAATGGTCGAAGGGTGAATGTGGCCAGTTATGCTGAGATGGCGTTGCGTACATCTTCACAGCGTGCGGTGTTTGCTGGAGAGGGAGCCAAACGGGATCAGCTCGGCATCCGAACTGTGGTGATATCGTCACACGCCAACTGTTCGAAGCTGTGCCTGCCATATCAGGGCAAGGTGTTCATTGATGACGTTTATTCAGGCGGGACCGTAGCTGATGGCAAGTATCCGCTTCTGAGTACCGCCATTGCTGCTGGTTTGTTCCATCCGAACTGTCGCCATAACATGACTACGTTCATTGTGGGGACCAGTTCACTGCCTAAGCCTGCTGATGATGAGAAAGCTTTGGCCAACTACCAGGCAGAGCAGAAACAGCGCTACATGGAACGCCAGATACGTAAGTACAAGCGCCTGGAAGCGGGCAGTGTGGATGAAGGAAACCAGGAGAATTACAAGGCCAAGGTTAGACAGTGGCAAGCCCAATTGCGGATTCACCTGAAAGAACATGATTATTTACGCAGAGATCCCAAACGGGAGAAGGTAAGAGTTTGAAGGCCCTAGCTGAGACTGCTGGGGCCTATTGCTCGTTGACCGGAGCATCACGGTCCGCTCCCTTAGCTGGAGAGCAACTATATAAATCTATGGAGGCTGATGACAAATGGATTGGCTTAGAGAACTGTTGAAACAAGCAGGTTGGGAAGATGCGAAGATTGATGCATTTATTGGGGACGTAAATAAGGAATTACCGAAGCACTTTGTACCTAAATCGCAGTACAACGAGATATCCGAGACTAGGAAGAAGCTGGAGAAGGACGTTGCAGATCGTGATAAACAGATAGATGACCTGGGCAAAACTGCGGGACTGTCTGAGGATCTGAAACAACAGATCGAGACGCTGAAAACCGAGAATCAGACAGCCAAGACACAATATGAATCCGATCTGAAGGAAGTCAAGATCAGCAACGCCATTACGGCTGCATTAACGGGTAAGGTTCATAACGAGAAAGTTGTAACGGGTCTGATCGATAAGACGAAGCTGGTTCTTGGAGACGATGGTAAGATTGTTGGTCTTGATGAGCAGTTGACAGGATTGAAGACTTCAGATGCTTATTTGTTCAAGCCTGAAGAGGGGCAGGGCCAGCAACAACAGCAACAACCAGGTATTAAAGTAGGTGCTGGCAAAACCGAACCACCTGCAGGCGGACAGCTCTCCTTGGGAGATGCGATCGCTGCACAATTAACAAAATAGAATAGGAGCTGATTTGAATGGCAGTAACATTGGCAGAAGCAAAGAAAAACGTACAGGATGCAATTACACTTGGGGTGATTGATGAATTCCGGAAGAATAACTTTCTGTTGGAAAACCTCACTTTTGATGATGCGGTTTCCCCAACTGGTGGGGGCTCTACATTGACTTACGGTTATACCCGTTTAGTCACGCAACCTACAGCTCAGTTCCGTGCAATTAATACTGAGTACGTACCCCATGAAGTAACCAAGCAACGGCACACCGTTGATCTTAAGGTGTTCGGTGGTACGTTCCAGATTGACCGAGTTATCGCTAATATGGGCGGTATTGTGAGCGAGGTTACGTTGCAAATGGAACAGAAGGTCAAAGCTGCACAAGCGCTGTTCAACGATACGGTTATTAACGGTGATTCCGCAGTGGATGCTTTGGCTTTTGATGGCCTTGACCAAGCCTTGACAGGCTCCAGCACAGAGTTTATCCCTGGAACAGCCCTTGACCTTTCGAATGCTGCGGCAGTTAAGGATAACTACGTTGAATTCCTCCACATGCTGAATAAATTCTTGAAGAAACTGGATGGAAAACCTTCCGTTATCGCTAGTAACTCAGACATGATTACAGCAATTCAGCTTTGCGCTCAGTTGGCTGGACGTTATCAAATCTCTACTAATGAATTTGGAGAGCAAGTTGAATCATACAATGGCATTCCTTTGCTTGATTTGGGTGAGAAAGCAGGAACAAATGATCCTGTAGTAGCGACAAATGGCGCCGGAGAAGCACCGCTTTTCGCTATGCGTCTTGGTTTGGACGGATTCCACGGAGTATCTATGGCAGGCGTAGCGCCTGTTCAGACGTGGTTGCCTGACTTCACTACTGCGGGAGCTGTGAAAACGGGTGAGGTGGAAATGGTTGCGGCCGTGGCACTGAAAGCAACGAAGGCAGCCGGAGTAATGCGTAAAATCAAAGTTTCCTAGGGAGGAATAGATCATGGCTAAAGTATTTGCACCAAATAAGGAATACACAGGGCTGTCCGCAGGTGTTGCTTTCGCAAATGGCGTGGGTGAGACAGACAACCCTCATTTACTGAGCTGGTTCGAGTCGAAGGGTTACGAGGTTGAGAAAGATCCCGTTGACCAACCTGATGGTGTACCTGTTCTTAATCTGGAGCCGGGCGATATCACAGAGGGTAAAGCAACGGATCTGCCCGTTGATCCGTCTGAAGATAAATCGGCAAAAAGCACTAAAGCCGGAAAGTAGGTGTCATATGCCCTACGCTACACCGGATGAATATGAACTGTATGGAGACGGCATGATTCCGGCTGAGGACTTGAACAAGGCTCTCAGTCGGGCATCCGACCACATAGATAGCCTGACTTACAATCGCATCGTGCAACGTAGCCTGGACGGTCTGACAGCCTTTCAGCGGGGGAACGTGATTAAGGCGGTATGCCAGCAAGCGGATTTCCAGTTCCAATATGGGGATTACTTGGATTTTCCTCTCTCTGGATACTCAGCAGGCAGCGTCAGCGTGTCATTTAAGGCCGTTGAAGGTGCTGGTGGGGTTAAGACTACTGAAGGTGTTACAAGCTTGTTGAGGGCAACCGGGCTGATGAATAGGGGGCTATGTTGATGCGGGGTAAGTTTCCGTTTCCACATTGGATATTGAAGACACCGGTTCAAGTGTTTCACACCAAGCTGTCAGAAGACGGGGAGCCTGTCGAGGAATTAATCTTTGACGGGCTTGCCTGTTATGACGAGAAGATGCGTCAGAAGCTGGATAAGGAGCGCCGATTGGTTACACTGTCCGGCAAAGTGATTATCCGGGGCGATATTTTGCCTGGAGAATTGATTGAGGGCTTTGTCCGGGTTGGTGGGACTGATCGAATCATATTCAGTGCATCAAGGCCACAGCATCCAGACGGCAGCGTCTTTTCTACGGAATTGGAGCTGAGCTGATGGTTAAAGTGAAGGTGACGATGGATCCCAGGGCAATGCGTGACATCGCAAATGCTCCGTTGAAAGCACTGGAGCAAGTCGCTAACGGGAAAGCAGAAAGCATCCTGACCGAGATTGCAAACGCTCAGGTCGTGCCAAAACAAACAGGTGAGTTGGAACGCAGTGCCTGGGTAGATACTACGGGGCTCAAAAAGGGCAAGGTCAAGATTGTGTATGACACGCCATATGCACGCCGTCTTTACTGGCATCCAGAATACAACTTCCGCAGGGATAAGAACGCCAACGCCCAAGGGTTGTGGCTGGAAGCTTGGCAACAAGAGCAGAAGGGTTGGATACGTAAGACGTTTGAAAAGCTGATCAAGAAGTTCGGGGGTGGGTTCATCAAATGATGCTGTCCGAGATTCGGGATTGGCTGAAAACACAGATCGATTCCCCAAATTGGTACATTGGCAAGATTGATGGGAAAAAGGAACAGTCCGTTGGGATTTACAACCTGAACACCGGACAACCTTACATTGCCATCGGAGGGCTGGAGAACACCAGCTATGCCAGCAAGTCCATATCCATCTTGGTTCACTGGTCCAAGAATGCAGATACAGCGGAGCGTAAGGCCCATGAGGTCTATGCTACGCTATTTGGTCGTTCTGATGGGGAAATTGCGGGGCATCGTGTTATTGCCTTTGAGATGCGGACACCATGGCCTATTGATGTTGGTACCGATGATGCAGGGATATATGAATACGTGATTGAGACAACGATTTATTACGAGAGGTAGGGGATTTTAATGCCGACAACTGGCGTTTTTCCGGTTCATAACAATATTTTCAAAGTAGGTATCAAGGGTCGAGCTTCCACAGATTCAGAGTTGGTGATGATCAAGGATCTGGAGAATTTCGCGCCAGCCATCGATGGCAATACGGAAGAGTGGAGTTCGATGGACCAAGGGGGCTGGACGAGACGTGCGGTAACGGGTAAATCCTTGTCCTTCAGCTTTTCCGGTAAAAGGAACTATGGTGATCCGGGTAACGATTATGTTGCGGGTCTGCTGCTTGAAACAGGGCAAGGTGTGGAAACCATCTTTGAATGGACGATGCCATCCGGCGCGAAGCTGACCATGGATTGTGTCATTAACTTGACCACTCCAGCAGGCGGTGACAGCACGAACATCGACGGTCTGGAATTTGAATTGTTGTCTGACGGTAAGCCGGAATTTGTTAAAGCACCAACTACACCATAATTCATAAACCAAGGGGGATTCATCCATGTCAAATGTTATTAATATCACAGATAAGTTTTCTACTGATCTACCATCAATTCAGCTTGGCGATAAGTTGTATCCGGTCAATAACGGTATTTCGGCCATGTTGGCGTTTGAAGAAGCGTCAACGGGTGGGATTGCTGGTATCCTGAAAGCCTTGGAAGGCGCATTCGGCAAAAAGGCATATAAGGAAATGGCTGTCGAGGACATGAGCATGGGAAATATCATGGTACTGGCATCGGCGGTTCTTGCGGCGATGATGAACATCACCTATGAGGAAGCGAATGCGCGATTTCAGCGGGAAGTCCAGTCCTGATGGATGGTATGACCTGTATGAAGATTGGGGACTAATTGAATCTAGTCTTGCCAAGCAGTACGGCATCCGTATTCGGCAACACGGGGATATGCCATGGGAAGAGTTTTGTACATTGGTCGGGGGTCTTATGCCAGATACACCGCTGGGAAGCATTGTATCGATCCGGGCAGAGCAAGACCCTAAGACCATTAAGGGTTTCAATGCAGATCAGCGCCGAATCTATAACGATTGGCGTAAACGACAGGCAGTCAAACAGTTGGACAACCCTGTTGAGTTGGATCAGCAGATGAAGAATCTGGAAGCCGCAATGGATCGGGCCTTTGGGGGTGAGTAGATGTCAAGTGCAGGCCACGTAGATTTAGACTTGGGCTTGAACTACGGAGCCTTTCAACAGCAGCTCAACGGTATCTCCAGTACCGCTACCAACCTGGTGGGCGGCGCCTTCAGGAAGCTGGGCGGGATCGTTGCCGCGGCCTTTGCTGTCAATAGCTTAAAAGAGTTTGGTAAGGAAGCCATTAACCTGGCATCCGACTTGGCCGAGGTCCAGAACGTAGTTAACGTCACGTTCGGATCAATGACAAACCAGATTAACAACTGGTCATCGAATCTGATCGAGTCATTCGGTTTGTCCGAGTTGTCCGGTAAACGGTACGCATCCACCATGGGTGCCATGCTCAAGTCTTCTGGAATTTCCGGTGAAGCCATGAAACAGATGTCCGTTAGATTGACGGAATTATCTGCTGACATGGCTTCTTTTTATAACATCACGAATGATGAAGCGTATTACAAAGTGTTCTCCGGTATGGTCGGTGAGACTGAGCCGCTGAAGCAATTGGGCGTAAACATGTCCGTGGTCAATATGGAAGCCTACGCCATGTCTCAGGGCATCACAAAGTCTTGGTTAGCCATGACCCAATCTGAACAAGCCATGCTTCGGTATGGCTATTTGTTACAGGTTACGGCCGATGCTCAGGGTGACTTTGCCCGTAATGGTCAGAGCTGGGCAAACCAAGTCCGTATGATGTCGGAACAGTGGAACATCTTCAAGGGCACAATGGGTGCGGGATTTATTAATATCCTCACTCCGATCCTGAAAGGGCTCAACTGGATCATTGCCAAACTACAAGTTGCGGCGGCTTATTTCAAGGCATTCACGGAGTTGGTGTTTGGGGATGCAGTGAACGCTGGTGGTGCCGGAATGACGGTGGCCACCGATGCCATGGGCGGTATGGGTGATGCCGCAGCGGCCGCAGCTCCTGCTGTAGAAGATACAGGCAAAGCGGCTGAGAAGGCAGGCAAGAAGGCGAAGAAAGCCGGAAAAGACATGAAGGGCAGTTTGGCCGGATTCGATCAGCTCAATACACTGGCCCAATCAGCGGCGTCCGCTTTGGATGATGCAGGTTCGAAAGCGAAGGGTGCAGGCGCTGGAATAGGCGGTCTGGGTGCGATGGCTGGATTTGGTGATCTGGACTTGGGCACGCCTTCGATTGAGATCGATCCAATCAAACAACAGGTTGCTGCATTCTTGGAAGATGTACAATCTCGTTTTGCTCAAGCTTGGGCGTATATCTCTTCGGGCTGGGGCGAAATGCGGCCGGCACTGCAACCGTTCATTGATATGATGGTGCCTATTCGTAAATCGGTATCAAACATGGGCAAGACGTTCTTGGATCTGAAAGACAAGGTTCTTGTTCCGATGGCCAAGTACATTTTGGGTGACTTTATCCCAAAAATCGTTACTGGATTCGTTAAGTCATTCGCTCCTGTCATTGCTAAGCAGATCGTATGGACGTTTGATTTCTTGGATCGGACATTCCGGAATTCCACGGATCAATCCATTAAGCTGTGGGAAAACGTCTGGTTGCCGAGTTTGGAGAAGGTGAAAAACGCCTTTGTTACCAATATGCCGTTAATCGCGGCAGCCCTGCAAAGCCTACTGGATGGGACATTGAACCCGTTCACGGATTTCATGATGAATGACTTTGCAATCCCGGTATCTACGGTGCTTGCTGAGACGCTGGTACCCATATTCACAGATACACTGGTCTGGGCCATTGACACGTTCACTAAGACGTTCACCAACGCAGTCAACCATATCAACGATCTATGGTCTGGGACGTTGAATCCAGCATTGGAGAAGTTCAGGGATATGTTCTTGGACATCATTCCGCAGATCGGGAAATCATTTTCTGACTTGCTGAATGGTACGTTAAAGCCGTTTGTGGATTATGCCTTGAATGAATTCATCATTCCGATTGCCGCGAAGGTCGTTGATACACTGGTACCCGTGTTTACAGACACGTTGGTTTGGGCTTTCAAAGAAGCAGCCAACACGTTTGAATGGGCTGTCAAGCTGATCAATGACATTTACAACACGGTACTCAAGCCTGTGTTCGATCTGATCAAGAAAATCGTTCTGGACACACTGGAGACGATTAAAGGCTTGTGGAATAAATACGGAGCCGAAATGCTTGCGAAGCTGACGGAGTTTATGACCAATACACGAAATCTGTTCCAGAAGCTTTGGGACGATATCCTGAAACCAATCATAGAGCCTTTCTTGAAGAAGCTTAATGAAATCTGGGACGGCACACTCAAGGGGATTATCAAGCAAGTAGGCGAAGTGGTCATGAAACTGGTTAACGCTGCGCTGGACATCTATAACAAGTTCATCGTGCCATTGATCAGTTATGTCATTGAAAAACTGGCTCCAAGTTTCACGAAGGGCTTTAACATCATACTGAACATCGTGACAACGGTCATCGAGAGCGTTGGCGGCATTATCAAGGGACTGCTGAAAACACTTGGCGGCGTCATTGATTTTGTGGCGGGTGCCTTCACTGGTGATTGGCGCAAAGCTTGGACAGGCGTAAAAGACATTTTTGGCGGGATATTCGATTCCTTATACAGCTTGGTCAAAGCACCGCTGAATCTGATCATAGATGGCATTAACAAGGTCATTGAAGGATTCAACAGCTTGAGTGTAAGCATTCCTGAGTTTGAGGTCTTTGGTCAGAAAGTGGGCGGGGGTAACATTGGGGTACCACAGATCCCGAAAATTCCGAAGCTGGCAAAAGGCGGTTTGGCCTACGGGCCGACACTTGCCATGGTCGGGGATAACCGAGGGGCTTCCGTTGACCCAGAAGTCGTGTCACCGTTGTCCAAGCTTCAAGACATGATCGGTGGGAACAATCAGCCGATGGTGGAAATATTGCTCCTGATTCTGGACGCGATCCGAAACGGAGATAAACAGACAGTCATACAGCTCAACGGTACGGAGCTGGGGCGTGCTACTGTGAGTGCAATAAACGACATTACAAGGCGTCAAGGCCGTTCACCATTAACGACATAGGAGGGATGCAGATTGGAAATCAAAATTAATGGTCAAGTGATTGCCGCTTATCCTTCATCGTACCAGGTGACGGTGCTTGACTTGGATGACGAAAATTCATCGGTACGTACTGCAAACGGAACCTTGAACCGGGACCGGATAGCAGTCAAACGGCAGATAGACATGACTTGGGGGATGCTGACTTGGGCAGAAATGTCTTCCATCCTCCAATCCATGTCCAATGTGTTTTTTGATTGCACTTATCCAGATCCGATGACAGGTAAGCATGAAACCAAACGGATGTATGTCGGCAATCGGCCTGCACCGTTCAGTGTGATGAGTGGCGGCGTCATGTACTGGAACGGGCTCAAATTGACGCTGACGGAGAGGTGATTGGATGTTTCCTATATCGCCACTTTATAAAGATTATTTAAGACGGCCAGACCGGGAATTTGTTGTCAAGGCTCTGGTGGGTAGTGAGGAATACGATAGCAGTAGGATTGTTGATTTTAGCATTGAAAACAGCTTGAGCCTGACAGAAGGGTTCGAGATTGGAACGTCTATTCCTTCCAAGCTGACTATTAAGTTACGAACAAATGAAATCATACCAGCGAATGCACGTATCGTGCCGTACCTGTCCCTGTCTCTGGCTGGCCTGACGTGGCTGGAAGCGCAGTATCCATGGAAAGACATGAACTTAACTTGGACGGGCTCAGGGACGGACTGGTTGCCGCTGGGCGAGTTCTTTGTCGATGACCGGGAAAAGATCAATGATGTCTGGACGTTCACCTGTTATGACAAGCTGGTTATGGCTGACGTGGCGTACATATCATCATTGACGTATCCGACCACGCAAAGAGTGGTCTTTAACGAGATTTGCAACCGGCTAGGCTGGACGTATGACAGTAGCGTAGTTATTAATTCCAATTACCGCATACAGGCAGGGCCAGCGGGATACACCATGCGCCAGGTACTGGCTTATATCGCTTCTGCCAATAGCGCAAGCATTTATATTGATAAAGCGGGTACGCTCAAATTCAAGCGGTTCACAGCTTCTGAAAACCCTGTGTTCGATATGACCACGGCCGATTATGTGACCGTCAAACAAACGAATCCGGTAAAGACGTATACGCGGGTTGTGGTTACATACAACACGGAGGACGGCTTGCAGTATGAAGCGGGTACCGGGGATGAGAATCATACCCTGTATGTAGAAAATCCATTCGCTACGCAGGCGGTCACGAATGGCCTTCTATCAACGCTGAATGGGTTTTCCTATCTACCTCTTACGATGGATGCGAGAGGATACCCACAGCTTGAACAGGGTGACGTGATCGGGTTTGAACAGCAAGAGGGCACGACATGGGATGAAACAGTATCCACTTGGCAGGATACGAATATTCCATGGGATGGCGTTGTCAGATACAAGACCATTATCCTGCATCAAGTATTCAGTTTTGCAGGCGGCTTGAAGATGAGCTTGGAAGCACCGTCTGTGTCCGAACAACGCAGTGAGTTTATCGTTGAAGGCAGCCTAACGCAACAAGTAAACAAGCTGAATAAGGATGCCCTCAAGGAAGGCAAGTCCTATTACGGGGCGACCATCACACGTACTGAGGGATTGATCATTGAGCGGGAAGACCACAGAAGCAAGGCGGTTTTCAACTCAGATGAATTGACCTTCTACCGTGGATCTGATAAGGCACTTTGGTTTGACTTGCCAAGTAACCGATATAAATTCAACGGTACTCTGGAAGCCGTGGATGGCGTGTTCAGCGGTAACTTGCAGGCGGCTGGTGGAACCTTCACGGGGGACCTTCGAGCCGCAGGCGGTACATTCACCGGGACCTTGCAGGGGGTTAATGGTACGTTCAGTGGAACACTCCAGGCAGCCAGCGGAACATTCCGGGGTACAGTAGTAGCTGGACGGGTTGAGGGTGGACAGATTATCGGTTCTTATATCGAAGGTGCCGATATACTTGGTGCAAAGATAAGAACTGCCGCCAGTGGAGATCGGATAGAGCTTGATCCAAACGGATTCACTTTCTATGATTCTGGCAATGCACGCCGGGTCACTTTGGGCACTAATCCATCTGCAAATATCTCTGGTCATACGTACTATAATTCCAGCGGACAGCCGCAGGGTTTGATCTATGCAGGAGCTAGCGACATGTATGTGATAGGTAACAATGGCTTGTTGGTAGGTGCAACGTCTGGCAGGACTGTTATGCAGGGACAAGTTCACTTCTCAGGAAGTGTAACGGGGCTGAATTTGGGCATCGGTCAGATATCTGGACTCCAAAACGAAATAAATTCTCTTTGGTCTGCTATAAATGGAAAAGCTTCTATTGATCATACACATAGTCAATATGCAGTGAATATGACATATGACTCAACAACAAAAAATCTAAAGTTGTTTAACCAAAATGGGAGTGCCATCGCTACCGTTAATCTTGGTTAAGTGACCATCTGACATAAACGGACAAATACTAAGAGTTAGGAAACCTTTACGACAATTACTCCGTAATGTATCATAATAGGAAAATAGCACCATTACGGAGGTTTTGATATGAAAAAGGTTGCACACAAAGTTGCATATATAGCTGGAGGAATTATCATTGGAATAATTTTTTCGACATCGGCAGGGGCTTTTGCTGATACGGTCAAAAGTGTGGTCGGAAAAAAGGTTACTGGTGAATACACTATCGTTGTAGATGGCAAGAAACTTTCGGACAAGGGCGCAGTTATTGATTCTAGGGCGAATGTTCCGGCGCGCGCTTTGTCTGAAGCATTGGGGGCTGATGTATCTGTGAGTGGAAAAACGATAACCATCACATCTCAAAATGAAGAAACGACCGTAGGAACTGAGACAGAAACTCCTACAGAAACAACCAACAAATACGTCGGACAGTCTAAGACTAGTCTTGAAGAACAGAAGCATGTACTTTTAGATCGGATTCTTGCCCCGACTAAAACTGGCAGGGAAGAAATTTTAAAAGAGATTGCTGATGCAAAAGCCCTACAGGCTAGAGGAATTCCTGTTACTAATCTTGAAGCGTTTGAAAAACAACTAGCTGGTTATGATTCGGATATTGCTAAATACGAAGCCGACTTAAAGATGATCGATGAAGCACTCTTAACAGCTAAATAATATCAACATTACAGAGAGTCCATATGCGTGGGCTCTTTTTTTGTTGCCCAAAAAGGAGTGAACAGCATGGATGAACAGCGATTACGCGAGATTATCCGCGAGGAATTGATTGCCCATGACGAACGGGTCAAAGGGGAAACGGTGACGATCCGGGTCAATGATCAGACGAAGGCCACCATGCTTGAAATCATGAAGAATATGAACCCGGGAGTCACCAAGTCAAATGGTGGCGAGTTATGAAATTAAAAAAGTGGCTTCGGAATAATCTACCTTATTATATAAATCGAGAATTTTTGATATTGTTACTGGCGGCTATCTCCTTTTTAATCAGCATTATTTTGTTGTTCATGTAATTATTTTGACTTTAAGTCTTCGTTTAGCTGTTTGGATAACCAAATAACTTTTCTGATTACCTGGTTTTGATGTAACTATTCGATTAAACACCTTTGTTTCGTAAGGGGCAAAGTTTAAAGGGAAAGATGCAATTTCATTTGCTATCGCAACCGATTCCCCATCCATTTTGTACATGAATTTACCGTTCTTTATAGGGGTGGCGGCAATATGATGTAGCATCTCTTCTCCTGAATAGATATGCGCTTTTATTATGCTTGTTGAGCGTGAGGAATCATTGGTGACTGTACATTTAACATTCCAGCAACCTTTTAATACCTCTTCTAACTGTACTGTTGCTCTGAATCTGACAAGTGATTGTTTCCAATTGTACAGACCCAGTGAAAGAGCAATGGCGCTAATAGCAAGACTTATGTAGCTTGTGATCATTCTAATAACCTCTCTTCATCGATGTTAGGCGTAACGTCCTAAGCATTCGACAAAAAGAGAGGTTTTTCCTTTGGAGGTGTATTTTTTGAAAGTAAAAAAAGTATTAGAACTATCGGTGGATGTCAGCGATATTTTCCGTGAGAGCCCATTAGTGACCCGCGCCATGCTCGAGACGTTGCCAACCCTTGAATCTCAGGTGGCATTCCTTCGGGCAATCCGGCAGGACGTTGACACGCTATTGAAAGGAGCTGAAGCAAATGGCGAACCGTTACGCGAATCTGGAAGGAAGTAAAAAGATAAGTGAGGATTTCGGCAACATCAACATCGGCTTTGACCGTGTGCAGGCTGAAATGGATACCAAAGGCACGCCAGCCGATGCCCAGGCTAAAGCCGATGCAGCTAAGACGGCAGCCATTGCCGCGTCTGCTGCTGATCTGGCTGCACATAAGGCACGCGGAGCAGATGAGCATCCCACGGCAAAGGGAAATGCCGCAGGCTTCCAAAGTGCCGCTGACAAACTCAAATCGGATGCCAGCACCAGCGCTGCAACCCCTGACACGCTCATGCAACGTGACACCGCAGGCCGCGCGAAGGTAGCGGCTCCAGCGGCAACAGATGACATTGCCCGGAAGGCAGAGACAGACGCCGTACAATCCAATCTGGACAGCCATACAGGCGATACAGTAAAGCACGTTACACAGGCCGAACACGACAAACTGAACGGCATTACTGCAGGAGCTGAGGTCAATCAAAACGCCTTTGCAGTTATCAATGATGTGGAAGCTTCCAGCAAGTCTGATACAGTTATTTTCGTTGGTGGTACAGGGATTACAGTCACAACCGATCCCGAGGGCAAGCGGATTGTCCTGACGGCAACAGGTGAAGCAACGCCAGGTGCCCATGCATCATCCCATATCACTGGTGGTACAGACGTCATCCCTGATGCAGAGACAGGCGGCGTATCTGGACTCATGAGCGGACCTGATGCACAGTATCTCAGAGTAGGTGTGCCAGAACGCTTTGACGAAATTGAGGAATATGTGGCTGATCAAATTGCAGCTATCCCACCTGTGAATGACGCTACGCTCACAGATAAGGGTATCGTCCAACTGTCTAATGCAACAGACGGTGAATCAGAAAGTGTGGCCGCTACAGAAAAAGCGGTCAATGATGCGCGAATGTCTGCGATCTCAGCATCAAAGTTATATTTGGATGAAAGGGACTGGCAGAAACACGCGTTAACACAGGAAGATGGAAACGCTAAATTTCTGCCACAAGGTTTTAATTTAAACGATTTAAAGGAAGCGGGAACTTACCTTGTTTTCGGGGCAGTTAACGCTCCTGTTACCGGAGTTAATTTAATCGTTGAAGTGATAAGTGGTACAGGTTCATATGTAATTCAAAGAGTTATGAATCCACTTTCTTCTACATCTAACTACTATCAACGTCATTTATCGGGCAGTAATTGGAGAGCTTGGAGTGTTGACCTTTTTACCTCTGTCAGTGATGGGAAAACAGCCATCGCAGCCGCTATCACTGGCAAGGGAGTAGCAGCATCAGGCAGCGATACATTTCCACAATTGGCTACAAAGATTGGGCAGATCAGTACGGGTCCGAAATACGCTTCTGGAACTGCGGTTTCTTCATCAGCGGAGGCATCATTCAGGGCTATAATGAGTGCAGACAGCTCAGGGGTCCTATCGAGGAACACGCTTGTAGTATCAGGATTAAGTTTTCGGCCAACCAGAATTATTATAAGGCCCAACGACGCAGATCCTCGCAGGGTCACACAGGTGTATGACGCCAGCAAATTAAGTATTGACCCATCTCGAAGTATATCTTCTTTGCCAGCAAATGATATCCCAGGCGGTGGATTGGGAAGTGTTTACAACATTGAGGTGAGTAGATTATCTGGATCCAATACATCCACACCATATACAGCATACACGAATGATGTTGGGTTCTTAATGCCTGTAAGTCGCGGCAGTACAAATTATATTTGGGAAGCATTCGGAGTCTAAGGAGGGGTAATATGCAGATCGGAGCCAAAGTGTATTATGACAAAGAAACAGGCAATGTGATTCAGGAGATCGGACAGCGATCTGGTGAGGTCGTTGAGACAACACTAGATCAAGACTTTGCGTCTTACATTACTCTTGCTGAGCGTGTACCGGACACTGTAGGCGTGGAACAGTTTGAATATGATCAATTTAAGTCGGATTATGATGCCGGTGGGGTTATCATTCGCATCGATCTGGAAACGCTGGAACCATTATTCGTTTATCCAGATCCAGCAGATCCAGAAGCACCGCAGGAACTACGTCCGGCACTCAGTAAACAGGTTGATCAGTTAGCCGCAGAAAGCAATGCAAACCAACTGGCGCTCATGGAACTTCACATGATGTTGCTTGGCGAGATCCCAGATGCGGAATAAACTTGCCAGGCTACTGATCCGTTGGGCTGTAGCACTTATGAGAGGGGGTGACACCATGTTAGCTGTATACGTAATGATGATCCATAAAGGTTTGATCAAGCTGGAGCAAGTGCCAACAGGAAGCCGGGATAAAGTGGCTGCTGTGCTGGAAGCTGCAGAGATGGACCAAAACGGAAATATCGTGTAACAGGCGTTCCGACATCGGAGCGCTATTTTTATGTCCAATTTCAGACCATTTAACAACTTATGAGCTAAATCGTATAGACCTAATAACAACAAAATGGAGGAATTAATCATGCCAATTGAAACGAAACGTTTAAAACTTCCCCTGCCTTTGGGGAATGAGAGTGTAAGCCGAGTAGGGATAAACGCAATATTTGAGAAAATTGATGAAGGTGTTGCTACTAGTGAAGAAGTAGAGGTATTAAGAGAATTGGTGAATGAAATGGACATTCCAGATGCATCGCTTACGCAAAAAGGTAAGGTGCAGTTGTCTAGCAAGACAGACGGAACGTCCGAGTCGGTGGCCGCGACAGAGAAAGCGGTTGGAATGGCTTTTCAAGCTGGAGTTGAGCGGAAAGCGGAAGTGGTTGCCGCGCTTAATTCCATAGGTGTATCGGCATCCACATCGGAGTCATGGGCACAGTTAATTAACAAGATGGACGGGGTGATCAAGGCTACTGGTAACGCCACGGCAGCGCAAGTGTTAGCTGGAGCTACATTTAGTAATTCGTCGACAAATGGAATAGCTGGTACTATGCCGAATCGGGGAGCAGGAGGGGACATAACTCCAGGTACATCCAGTTTGACTAGACAATACGGTTATTATAGTTCCAATATCGTTGTACTAGGTGATACTGATTTAGTAGCCCACAACATTAAAAAGGGGGTAGATATATTCGGGGTAGTGGGTAATTATACTGGTGGAGTTAGTCCAGGTACGATGCTAATAGCTAGTGGAAACCTGACTGTTGAGAGAAATCAAACTTCTCCGGTTAAAGTTGCCGAAGTAGGAATAAATATAACATCTGGTATGTATCGTATAGGCTATGACCTGACTCCTTCAATCGGGGGCAATTCTGTTTTTGCTCAGATATATGTTAATGGAGTGCCAAAGGGGATTTTGAGAAGTACAACTACGTATATGAGTTATCAAGAAGACATTACAGTAGAAGCTGGAGTTAAAATCCAGTTATACATCTGGAGCGGAAGTTCTGGAATTTATGCTAGGAACGGAGCGTTCGCTATTTCTATATTCAACCCAGCTAGTGTAGTTTCATACACTTAAAGCAAACGATTGATGAGAATTGCAACCAGATGTTAGTTTAGCCCTCTGATCTCAGGGGGCTTTTTCATATTAGACAGACGGGGGATAGAACATTGGAAAATGTGGGGAAATGGGCTTTGGCCGTGGGTAGCTGGTTGGTGTCTTATTTATTTGGGGGTTGGTCTGGAGTGTTGGGAGTATTGTTGGTGTTCGTGGTGTTCGATTATCTAACGGGTGTTGCTGCTGGCTGGATGTCAGGGGAGCTTAGAAGCAAAATCGGGATGTTCGGTATCGCTCGTAAGGTATTTATTTTTGCCATGGTGGCTGTCGGTCACTTGGTGGATGGCATCCTTGGTGATGGCCACTTATTCAGGGACACGGTGGCGTTTTTCTATATTGCGAATGAGCTGCTGTCCATCACAGAAAATGGCGGGAAAATGGGTGCGCCTATCCCGGCAGTAATTAAGCAAGCAATTGAGGTTCTGAAGGGCAAAGGCGGCAACGACAAAGATAAAGGAGCTGGTACGAATGTATAAAGTATGGATCGATGCAGGACACGGTGGTAAGGATCCGGGAGCAGTCGCTAACGGTATCCAGGAGAAGGATATCGCACTAAAGGTATCGCTCGGGATCAAGGATCGATTGGAATCGTTATATGAGGATGTACAGGTGTTACTCTCAAGATCCACAGACGTATTCCTGGAGCTTCGCGATCGGACAACCAAAGCGAACGCTGCCGGTGCAGACATTCTGGTTTCCATCCACTGTAATGCGGGTGGTGGTAAGGGTGGATTTGAGTCCTTCCGGTATACGTCCGCTTCCCAATCCAGTATTAAGCTCCAGGACACGCTGCACAAGGCGATCATGGCCAAGCTAAGTGGCACAGATCGTGGCCAGAAGGTGCAGAACCTTCACATGGTCCGCGAATCCAAAATGCCGGCAGTCCTGACAGAAAACCTGTTTGTCGATGTGGCAGCTGACGCGGATCGGTTGAAGCAAGCGAGTGTAATTGATGCAATTATCGATGGCCATGTCCAAGGCATTGCTACATACCTGGGGCTGGCCAAAACGAAGGAGGATAAGTCTGTGACTCAGGAGCGAAACGTTAACGTGCCGAGTAAGTGGGCCGAGACGACGTGGAAGGAAGTGACGGATAAAGGATTCTTCGACGGTACACGTCCAGGTGCAACAGTTACTCGTGAGGAGCTGGGGACCGTGGTTAGCCGATTGTTGAAATACGTTGATCAAAAAGGATAATTGTGGTAATATAAAAGAAATCCGATAGCATCGGTAAGAAGAGCTCCACTGGCATTACGCTGGTGGAGCTCTTTTTTTCTCGATTGATAATATTGTAAAATACTAGAATATGATGTAACATTATGTTTGAATAATATTCCATTAAATGAAAGTTGGTGGATTTGATTACTTAAATTGGTTTTACTTTTAAGCAATCTTAGGTATTCAGCAACAAATTGAACTACTTTAAAACTTAAAAATGATCTTGGGAGGAATACCTGTGAAAAAGAAATTATTTATGACTTTACTCTCTGTTTTAATGGTGTTTTCTTTTGCAATGCCTGCCTTTGCTGAAGTATCTTCTAAAAATTTTGATTTAGCCCAAAATGGTTCATCTATAAACGTTTTCTCTTATTTGAATGTTGATCCAAAAGGAACAGTTGAATTTAGTATAAATAATATTACTAATCAAGATTGGAATATAAAGGTGATCCTAACTAATGGGAATACCGGAAACTCTGTTGAAAGGTTGTTAACTAAAGCGAGTCCATCTGGTAAATTCACAAATCTTACTGGTTCAGATTCTTACATTATAGCAGTAAAGAATATTGACAATTCTTCTCGCAAAGGAACCTTGAATTTCTCATGGACTGGCACTTGGGGAGGATTTATTAATTAGGTAATAGTATTGTAGAATTTAATACTTACAAACAAAAAGAGCCCTGTTAACCTCAATTGGTCAGCAGGGCTCTTTTTGTTTATCTACTCAATTTGTACAGGCAATATTGATTCAACGAAACACTCTCTGCCGCTGCCCGTTCAACCAATTGTCGGTGCAGGCTCTTGGGAACCCGCAAATTAAACTTTCCGCTGTACTCATCCTCACCGATCGGCTCAGGGATGTCGTCACCATACTCCAGCTTTACCGCCAGATGTCCCTCCATAGCTTCCCGAACACTCTCGTATGCTTCAGCAAAAGTATCTCCGTTGCTTTGGCACCCATCTAATTCCGCAACAGTTGCGAAGAAATAATCACCGCTCTCGTCCTTAACGGGTCTGATTTGTATTGTATACGGGAGGGCCATGTAGTACGCTAAATCCTTCTTTTGGCTATGATTTGCCATTAATAATCGGCTAGGATATGATGAGAATTAAGGAAAGGGGAGGTGCTACTCCCCAATCCGGTCCAGTACGTTTTTGACGTATGCCGCCTTTAGTGGTTGTTCCTTTTTGATGGTTATCAGGTCTCCTGCTTGGTTCCGGAAATGGAAGTGCGAGCCGTTGCTTCTCACTAACCCATAACCGTGATGCCGGAGTACCTTGGCAACTTCATCATATTGGATACCACTGGGGCGGTCTTTCATTTTTTGGACCAATTTTTCTATCCTAGCCATGTCTCACCTCCTACATATATAGTACCATATATAGTACCATTTATGTAAGAGGGTTATTGATTCAGTTTTGGAACAATTCAGTTTTGTTTTATTTTTGGCGGATGTGTTCCTTCTATTATAAAGGGGCAGTCATGGGGCAGTTGATTGTGTATTCAACGTTTGTACATGCTGGTCATGACTGCCAATAAGGTTTAAAAACGAGAGTTCATCTGTCTTTTGACTGTGTAAGACTACAGCGGAATAGGGTGAGAATCAGCCTTCCAAGCTAATAGCGTGGGTTCGATTCCCATCACCCGCTTAACGAAGCAGTACCGGAGCCCTTGCGATGCAGGGGCTTTTTTTATTGCCCTAAAAGAAATCCCGTGGTAACAGCGATCAGAAGGTTGCTTTGTCATCGGAGTGGCGAGTAAGTAAGTAAGTAAGTAAGTAAGTAAGTAAGTAAGTAAGTATGCTTTAGTTTAATTTATATACCCTTTGCTTTTTTACAATGATCTGGTACAATAACGGAGAAATTGATACTACACATGAATGAGAGGTAACCATACGTCCCATGAAGTAAAACACATGAATTGAACCCCAGTTAACTGCAGACGGTTTTATGACGCAGTCAGCCAGAGCGGCTGAGCAATAAGGGGATTCGTGTGTCCAAATTCAGCTATGGGAAAAGGTATGGAGCAAGTAAGCCATTGAGGTTTACGTGTACCCTGTATTTTGGGTTTCTTTGTTCATGCCGTAGCTTACCTTAGATCTGTCTTTGAATGCTTGATCCAACCCTGAATTGCCAAACCGCCGGCTGATGCCAGCGGTTTTTTTTGTTCAGCAAAAAGGATGCAGGAAGGATGAGGTCTCATGATGAAATTGGTACGCTTACATGAAGTATCAAAAGAGTGGAACGGTATTGAATTGTTTACAGGATTGAATTTGGAGATTAATGAGGGCGAACGACTCGCCATTTTGGGTCGCAACGGATGCGGCAAGACAACATTGTTACGCATCATTTTGGGTGAGGAGCATGGTGGTGGACGGATTGAACGTCATATTCCTCAGCAGGAATGGGGGTTCATGCGCCAGCGCTCGGAGATTGAGACCGGGATGAATGTACTGGATGCGGTCCGGCGTGAGAGCGGTCAGATCTATGAAGTGAAACGGAACTTGGAAGAACTGGAACAACAGTTGAGCATGAGCACTGAAGCGGATGAAGAGCTGCTTGCAGCTTATACACAAGTGATGGAGCAATACGAACAGTTGAACGGTTATATGTGGGAGACTGAGGTAGAGAAAGTACTGACTCGCCTTGGATTATCCGCAGAGCATTGGAATAGACCCTATCATTCCTTGAGTGGTGGACAAAAAACAAAGGCTCGTTTGGCGGGGCTGCTTGTCAGCAAACCAAAGTTCCTGATTCTGGATGAACCGACGAATCATCTGGATGAGGGAAGCATGCGTTGGCTGGAAGAGTGGTTATCCTCATATGAAGGTACGCTGTTATTTGTATCACATGATCGTACATTTATTGATCAGGTAGCAACAGGAGTCATTGAGTTCAGTCCAGATACCCTGACCAAATACAAGGGCGGATACTCCGACTACAAGATCCACAAAGAGCGTGAATTACGTGAACAGGAAACGATCTACCGCAGGCAGGAATTGGAGCGTAAGGCGCTGGAAGAAACGATTCGAAATTATCAGGAGTGGTTCCATAAAGCGCATAATTCAGCGACTGATGTGGAGGTGAAGATCACCCAGAGCTTTTACAAAGCCAAAGCTAACAAAAATATTTCACGTTACCATGCGAAACAAAAACAGCTGGAGCGTTTGGAGCGGGAACGGGTGGATAAACCTCGTGAAGCCGCCAAGTTGAACATGGAATTACAGATGAATCCACTGGCTGCACGCCAGCTGCTTGCGCTGGAAGAGGTGAGTTTTTCATATACGGGAGACAAACCATTGCTGCGCGATCTTCGGATTGCTGTGGAACGCGGCGATCGGCTTGCTGTACGAGGTCCTAATGGAACGGGCAAGACAACACTGCTGAAGTTGATGATTGGTGAACTGGAACCTTCCCAAGGCAAGGTCACACGGCATCCACAGCTGAAAATCGGTTACTTTTCACAGGAGCTGGAAGGGCTTCCCGAAAATCTGACGCTGCTGGACAGCTTGCTTACCCTTCCATCCATGACACAAAGTGCGGCACGTACCATTCTGGGATGTTTCCTATTTTCCAGAGATGATGTGTTCAAGCACATTGGGGATTTGAGCATGGGGGAAAAGTGCAGAGTGGCATTTCTGAGACTGTACTTTGGCGGAGCAAATCTGCTGGTGCTGGACGAACCGACGAACTATCTGGACATCGATACCCAGGAAGTCATGGAAAATGTATTAAAGCAGGCTTCAGGTGCTTTGGTACTTGTATCCCATGACCGGATGCTGACGAAGTCACTTGCGAATCGATTATGCGATCTGGAGGCTGGTGGCACAGCAACTCTGTTTGAAGGAGGTGTGTCGGATTGGGAGCAGTCCACCAAACTTCGGGAGGTGGCGCTGGAGACCCGGGAATCCGATGACGAGCGGTTACGATTGGAGATGCGACTATCGGAGTTGCTGTCTCCTGTGAGCACTGCTGGAAAAGACAGTCTGACACAGCCCGAGCATTCGAATGAGCGAGCAGTCGAGGCAGTTGAGATTCGTGAAATCCAGCAGCGCCTGAAACAATTGAAAGATAAGGGTGCAAGCATTAATTAGAACATGGACGGCTTGCTATTTCGATCTATTTTGCATATAATTATGAACGATCATCGATGATTACATCGATATAGGTAAGTGTTCAAAAAGATCGGTTTTCAGTACCAAGAAGATGGGATGAAGATAGAAATGGAGTAGCGGAGCGTAGGAAAACTACGTGAGCAACTACAATGTTTCCGAAGGAAACATACTTCGTAAGCATCTGCTTATTCGGCTGAATTCCATATTCGACACTGATCATGCCGCTAGGCATCATTCGTAATCAAAAGCGGACTTTTTGACAACCTCTAGAGGTTTAACTTAAAAGCAAACGTGATGATGGAGATAAGTAAGCAGTGCCTCTGGACAGGGAGGAAGCGCCGTAGATTGAGAGCGTTTCTGTAGAACAAGGCTGCCGAAATTCACTCCGAAGCGGTTCCCTGAACCTGTTTGTGTGCAGACACAGAGGCAACAGTAGGGGCAAACGGTTAACGGTCGTTATTCCGTACAAAGTGAGACAGAACCAGTTGCAGCCAGAAGGCCACGCAGCAATGGACGTCTAACAAGGGTGGTACCACGGTCTTTTCGTCCCTTCAGGGGAGAGAAGGCCTTTTTTTGTTGCAAAAACACCACAAAAAGGGGGCAATTACACATGAAAGAACGTTTAGAGGCATTGAAGATCGAAGCGCTGGAGCAGTTGTCTGGTGTGAATGATCCGCAGACGCTCGGTGATCTGCGTGTAAAGTATTTGGGGAAAAAGGGTGCATTAACTGAGATTTTGCGTGGTATGGGTGCACTTAGTGCGGAGGAACGTCCAGTTATTGGTCAAGTAGCCAATGATGTTCGGGCTGCCATTGAGGAAGTTATCGACAGCAAGCAGGACCAGTTCCAGAAGGAAGAGACGGCGAAGCGTCTGCAATCCGAGAAAATTGATGTAACCCTGCCAGGACGTCGTGGGCGTCAAGGCGGACTGCATCCGCTGACCAAAGTGGTACAGGAGATCGAAGATATTTTTATCGGTATGGGATACCGCGTTGCGGAAGGTCCTGAAGTCGAAATGGATTATTACAACTTTGAAGCATTGAATCTGCCGAAGAATCACCCGGCGCGCGATATGCAGGACTCCTTCTACGTTACAGAAGACTTGTTGATGCGTACCCACACATCTCCGGTTCAAGTACGTACCATGCAGAGCATGAAGGGCGAAGTGCCTGTCAAAGTCATCTGCCCAGGTAAAGTATACCGCCGTGATGACGACGATGCGACGCACTCTTTCCAATTCAACCAGGTTGAAGGATTGGTCATTAGCGAAAACATTCGTATGAGCGATCTGAAAGGAACCCTGCTGCAATTCGTGCGCGAAATGTTCGGTTCCCACACAGAAATTCGTCTGCGTCCAAGCTTCTTCCCGTTCACAGAGCCAAGTGCGGAAGTGGATGTAACTTGTGTACAATGTGGCGGCAGTGGCTGTCGCGTATGTAAGCAAACAGGCTGGCTTGAAATTTTGGGCGGCGGTATGGTTCACCCGAAAGTACTGGAGATGGGTGGATACGATCCGGAGAAATACAGTGGTTTTGCATTTGGAATGGGCGTAGAACGTATCGCGATGCTGAAATATGGTGTCGATGATATCCGTCACTTCTATAACAGTGATCTGACCTTCCTGAAGCAATTTGGACGGCTGTAACACTAAGACAAGAAAGATTAACCATATAGAGCAAGCGAATGAACCGGGAACACCAATTTATAGATGAAGGAAGTGAACGTCCATGAGAGTACCGACAGATTGGCTGTCTGATTATATTTCCCTTGAAGGTGTGACGCCACAGGAATTGGCGGAGAAAATCACCCGTGCGGGTGTCGAAATTGATGTAGTGGAGAACCGCAACAAGGGCGTGAATAAAGTTGTTGTAGGTTATGTGAAGAGCAAGGAGAAACACCCCGATGCAGACAAACTGAATGTATGTGTCATCGATGCCGGACAGGAAGAAGATCTGCAGATCGTGTGTGGTGCGAAAAATGTGGATGCAGGCCAAAAAGTAGTCGTAGCCCTGGTTGGAGCGAAGCTCCCTGGTGGATTGGATATCAAAAAAGCCAAACTGCGCGGTGTTGTCTCCCTTGGCATGATCTGTTCCGCCAAAGAGCTGGGCATGAACGATAAATTGTTGCCCAAAGATCAGCAGGAAGGTATTCTCGTTCTGCCAGAACAAACGGAGGTTGGCACGCCAATCAGCCAGGTTCTTGGTCTCGACGATCATGTGCTTGAACTGGACCTGACACCGAACCGTTCCGACTGTCTCAGCATGCGTGGTGCGGCTTATGAAGTGGGTGCCATTCTGGGTCGTGAAGTGAAGCTGCCAAGTCCCAAAGACCAACTGGTTGAAGTTGGTGATACGGCTGCGAATCATATCTCTGTAGAGATTAAGGCACAGGAGCAATGCAGTCACTATGCAGCTCGTTATGTAACCGGCATTAAGCTGGGTGCTTCCCCGCTGTGGATGCAAAACCGTCTCATGGCAGCAGGTGTTCGCCCAATCAATAACATCGTTGATATCACGAACTATGTCATGCTGGAATACGGTCAACCGCTACATGCATTCGATGCGGATAAGCTGGAAAAGGGCCATATTGAAGTGCGGATGGCCAACGAAGGCGAAACGATTGTTACACTGGATGGACAGGAGCGCAAGCTGGAGCCGCACATGTTGCTCATCACGGACGGCGTGAAACCTGTAGCCATCGCTGGGGTTATGGGTGGCGAGAATTCCGAGGTATCGGAAGGCACGGTGAATCTGTTGCTGGAGTCCGCCAAGTTCGACGGCGGAACCGTTCGGAAAACGTCGCGCCAACTGGGGCTGCGTTCCGAAGCAAGCATGCGTTTTGAGAAGGAAGTAGACCCGGGTGCGGTGATTACAGCTTTGGATCGTGCGGCTGAACTGATTCAGCGTTATGCTGAAGGTGAAGTGCACCAGGGAATCGTGGAAGCTGGAGCAGAAGTTGCGGAGAAACGTGTAATTCAATTGTCGCTGGATAGACTGAATCGTTATCTGGGAACTGATCTGTCTTTGCTTGAGGTAAAAACCATCTTCGCTCGTTTGCACTTTGCATGTGGTGATGCTGATCAAGGATTGCTGGATGTGGAAGTACCAACACGCAGAGGGGATATTACGCTTGATGTAGACTTGTTTGAAGAGATTGCACGCCTGTACGGATACGACAGCATTCCAACCACATGGATTGAAGGACCAACGACTCCAGGGGCATATACACGCTCTCAAGCGATGCGTCGCACCATTCGTGGATTGCTCTCCGGCAGTGGCTGGCAGGAAATGATCAGTTACTCCTTTGTACACCCGGATAAAGCGACCCTATTCCCGGCGTTGACACAAGGAAGTAAAGCCGTGAAACTCGCGATGCCTATGAGTGAGGACCGCAGTGTGCTTCGTACGAGTATTTTGCCGCAAATGCTGGATGCAGCGGTGTATAACATGAACCGTAAACAGGATTCACTGGCTGTATTTGAAGTGGGCAATGTGTTCTTCACCGAAGAAGATCAGTTGACCAAACAACCCCATGAAATCCCAGTACTAGGGCTGCTGCTCACCGGGAATCGTGCAAGCCAGCAGTGGAATGTTGGAGCGGAGAAAGTAGACTTCTTCGATCTGAAAGGTGCGCTTGAGCATCTGTTCGCCTATGTGGGGCTTGAACAACGCATCCGCTTGGTAGCAAACAGCCCTGAAGGATTCCATCCGGGACGTTCCGCATCGGTTTACCTGGAAGGTAAGGATGGCGGGGAAGGCACATTGATCGGTACATTGGGTCAATTGCACCCGGAACTGCAACAGCAGTATGATCTGAATGATGTGTACATCGCAGAGATTGCACTTGAATCAATCTACAACGAAGCAGACGCTGACATTCGTTATCGTGAGCTTCCGCGTTTCCCAGCCATGGAACGTGATATCGCGGTGGTTGTGAATGAGGATGTTGAAGCTGGAGATATGCTGCGCGCCATTCGTGAATCGGCGGGTGAATTGTTACAAAACGTACAGGTATTCGATGTGTTTACTGGCAGTAAACTGGGTGAAAACAAGAAGAGCGTGGCGATGGCACTGGTATACCGGAATCGTGAACGTACACTCACCGATGAGGAAGTTACTGAAGTTCATGCCCGTGTAGTGGCTCGTCTGGAAGAGCAATTCGGAGCGGAATTGCGTAAATAGGACAAAAGAAGATTTTTTGAACAAAGATTAGCAGGAATTGTTTGAAGTCACATCGAATCCTTAGCATTAGAGGATCGATGTGACTTTTTTGTGATTACAGCTTAGAATCAACATACAGACTTGAAGGAGGGCACAACTGTGACTACACCTGATCGTACACGCGTCACCGTAGAGATCTACGGGACTTCCTATAAACTGGTTGGCAGCAGTGCCGACTATATGAAACAAGTAGCTAACCTGGTAGATGAGCGTATGGGCGCAATCTCCAAGCAAAATTCCCGTCTGGATACTCCGCGTATTGCGGTACTGGCGGCTGTACATATGGCTGAACAGTCTCTTCAGACTCAGGAAATCCGTAATGAACTGAAGATGCTCACTGGAGAACGTACAGAACTGAGAAACGAATTGAATCGGTTGAACGCCATACAAAATGAACATCAACAAGAATTGGAACGGCGTGATCAGGCTCTTGCTGATTTGCAAAAGCTGAAGATTGAAGCAGAGCAGGCGCTGCAAAAGTCCGAAACTGACAAAAATTCAGAGATAGCCAAGTTGAATACGCTGCTGGAGCAAGAACGCGCTCAAGCAACGGAGCGAGTGCAGAAATTGCAGGCCCAAGCGACGGCACAACTGAAGGAAGCAGAAGCCAAGGGAACGAAACAGCTGAAGGAAATGGAAGAGAAAGCGGCTAACCAGCTTAAAACTGCACAGGCACAGGCCGCTTCCCAGCTCAAAGAAGCTCAGAACCGTTCTGCAGCCGAATTGCAGCAGGCTCAGGCCAAAGCTGCGGCGCAATATAAAGAGTTGCAAGACAAGACTGCAACTCAATTAAAAGAAGTCGAAAGCCGTGCCGTTGCAGAACGTCAGCAGATTGAAGCCAAAGCTGCGCAGCAGGTTCAGACAGCCAAGGAAGAAGCCGAGTCGGCCATTTTGTCCGAGTTGGAGCAGGCAGAGAGCAATCTGAAGAAAGCTCAGGAAGAAGCAACGCTGCAATATAAGGAACTTCAGCAACAGATGGAACTTCGTCTTCAACAGGCTGAAGAAAAAGCGTTGCAACAGACACAAGAGCTCACGGATCAGGCGAATCGGGAACGGGCTGACTTGCAGGAACAAGCGGAGCAGCAGCGCCTGACTGAGATAAATCAGTTGAATGCGGAGTTCAAGGCGTTATCCGAGCAGTTGGAACTCGAATGGATGGAGAAAGAAGCAGCCCTCGAGGAGCAATTACAGCAAGCCAAGGAAGCAGCAGCGTCCCAGGCGAAAGAAGCCGAAGCGGCGGCAGAGGCCTTGTTGCAAGAAGAACAGGGCAAGCTCAAACAGCAACTTGAGGAACAACGTAAACAGGCGGAGGCTCGACTATTAGATGTCGAAGAGCAATTAGAAGAAGTAATGACCCAGCTCATCAGTGCACAGGACATGGTTGCAGAGCAAGAACAGCAGCTTCAGCACGAGCGTGGTCAATTGGAATCGTTACATCATGAGCATGGGGTCCGTAAACAAGAGCAGGAAGTTCAGACTCGCCGAATTACGGAACTGGAACAACAACTGGAGCAGTTGAAAGAGGACCGTTCCCAGTTGCAGGAGCTTCTGCGTGAAACGGAACAGGCTGCCCAGCAATCCCGTGATTCACAGGAACAATGGAAGCAGAAGTATAATGAAACTGTGGATAGAGAAACCTCTCTCACAGCACAGTTGCGCAAACTTCAGGAGCAACATGCACAGCTTGAACAGGAAGCCCAAAAGCTTCGTGAGGCTGAAGTGAAGTCGGAAGAGGAACAGCGCAGACTGCAAAAAGTGCTTGAACAGGCTCATGCTGCGGTGCGTACATTGCAGAATGAGATCGGTACGCTTACGGAACGTGAGCAGTCCTGGAAGAACCTTGCTGAGCAGCGATTGGCTGAGATCGGGGACCTGGAGAATCAGATTCTTGAAGTTGCTGAACAAAACGAAACGTTGGAGTCTGGTGTGCAATCCCTTCATGATGAACTGTCCGTGGTGAAGGAAGAGTCTCGTTTTAACCATGAAGAGGCTGTGCAATACCAGAAGGATGCAGAGCTTTTGGAAGAGAAACGCAATCAGCTTGAAGTTGAGCTAAATGTTGTTCGGGAAGAGCTGAACCGACTTCAGGATAACTATAAACAAATCCGTAATGATTACAGTGATGCATTACAACGGGAAGAGAATTACAGTTCCAAGCTGGATGAATTGAGCAAGGAGAAACAAGAGATTGTGAGCGCACTTGAAGAAGCGAGACAGTCTTCAGCTAAACTTTCCGAGCGCTACTCGGAGCAAGAGAGCCGGCTAGCCCAGACTGAGGAAGAAGCATTGGAGTGGCAGATCAAACACGAAGAACTGTCAGCCAAACAGGCCGAGTTGGCATCCCGTCTGGAGCAGTTGACAAGACGTGAAGAAGAACTTCACTCAAGCGTTGAACAAGCAGAGCAGAACAACCAGGTGTGGCAACGCCGTGCAGACGAATGGGCGGCTCAGGAACAATCCTGGCATGAGCGCTGGGCTGCACTTGAGAATGAACTAACGGTTTGGAAGAGAGAAAGTGCTGCAAGTAGTGAGTTGCTGGAGGGGCTGGAGCAAGAACGACAGCAGCTGGACAAGTTACGTGCAGAAGCGACCCAAGAGAAAGAGATCATGGAAACTGAACTGCTTGCGATGGGGGAGCGTTACGAACTAGCGGCCAATCAATTACGTTTGTTACAGGTTGAACGTGAAATGGAGCAGGAGAAGGCTGAGCAGCTGAACACGGAATATCGTCAGTTGCATGATGAATATACGAAATTGCAGACGGAATATAACGAATGGATTGAATTGATTGAACAGGACCAGACCTAGCGGATTGATTGTAGCAGAACTGGCTCGTGTGCAACGCACTCTGGTACAATTTGTTATACTAAAGAAGGAGCTCCCGTCGCTGCGGGGGCTCCTTGTCTTGAATACTATTCTTCAACGATAATTTTGGAGATCATGCTGCTGTGTCCGGAACCACAGAAGACCGAACAGGACATTTCAAATTCACCGACTTTGTCCGGGGTGATCACTTTGGAACTATTTCTGGTGTCGAGCGTAAGATTCAGCTCAGGCACAAGAATACCGTGGTTTCCGTTCACATTTTCATAAACAATCTTAACCGGGACACCTTTTTTAAGATGGTACTCGGGTTGATCAAATTTGTAGTTGCTTGCCTTGATGACCAGTTCTTCACTGGCTGTAACGCCAGCATCCGACCCGTTGCTGTCAGAGTCTGCGGACGGATTCGCTCCTCCACATGCAGTGAGGACCAGAATTAACATACAGGCAGCGAGCCATGTTATGCCTTTCTTCATTATGTGCCTCCTTAAAGCGTGATATGGATAAAATTTGAATGATTGCTCCAGTCATCATACCGCAATATGTGGATGCCTGTACACGCTGCGTATGTCGTTTTTTTGAAAATTGTACGTGTACGGCAGAGCATGCGTACTGCCCGAATGAAATAAACCCCTTCCGGCCCAGGGCCTTCAGAGGTTTAGGAGAATTCATGGGGTCGTTAAGGTGAAGTGGAGATTAACTTTTGGAGCTTCGTCCGGCATCAAAAGGGGTGGATACCGGGATGAAGAGATCGATAATCCCGATAACCAGCGCAGCGAGAATGGCACCGAGCAGGCTGACTTCAACATGATCCACAACATATTGACCAAGCCAAATCACCAGTGCGCTAACGATAAATCCGACAATACCGCGACCAAACGGATTGACCCTTTTGCCGAAGATACCTTCAACGATCCAGCCGAGCAGGGCAATGACGAGAGCAAGCAACAGGGCGCTCCAGAAGCCACCAACGGCGAATCCGGGAACGATCCAGCTGACCACCATTAATACAATTGCAGCGATGATAAATCGCACGACATGTCCCAGGAAATTCATGGTGTTTACCTCCTTTTATTCGGATTGAACTGAGCATGGCAACTCCAGGGGGATGGAGAGGTTGCACAATCCTGACACCTGTAGTTTGTGGTGCTATGGTTGAAGTTATGTGTGGAAGGATTCGTTAAATAGCGTAAGAAAGTTTCTTTCGTTATAATACAGATATAGTTTGGAAGGAGTTGTACACTTGGACACGAAAATTTTACACACACTGGAATATCGCAAAATTTTAAATACATTGCTTAGCTTTGCTCAGACGACCATGGGAAAAAAGAAAGCGGAGCAACTTGAACCAAGCAGTGAACTTGAAGAAGTGAAGCGCTTGTTGCAACAAACCGATGAAGCCTTCACATTTGATCGCCTGAAAGGCTCACCGTCGTTTGGGGGAATTGTAGATATTACGGCTTCCATCAAACGTGCTGAAATTGGAGGCACACTTAACCCTCACGAACTTTTGGGAATATCCAATACAACCTTCGCGGCGCGGCGATTGAAACGTCAGATTGGTACTTTGCATGAAGATGAGCCCATCGAATCATTGTTCTATATCAGTGATCAACTGTCAGAGCAAAAAACGCTTGAGGATGCCATCAAAATCTGTATTGACGATAATGCAGAGGTTGCCGACAGTGCAAGCGTAACGTTGGCGCAGATTCGTCGTGAGCTGCGAGGCGGAGAAGCACGGATTCGCGAAAAACTGGATTCCATGATACGATCCTCTACCGTATCCAAGATGCTTCAGGATCAGCTCATCACCATCAGAGGAGACCGTTTTGTAATCCCGGTGAAAGCTGAATATCGTTCGTACTTTGGCGGGATTGTGCATGATCAATCCGGTTCGGGTGCGACATTGTTCATTGAGCCGGAATCCATTGTTGCCATGAACAACAAATTACGTGAAACCCGGATTCGGGAAGAACGCGAAATAGAAATTATTTTGCAGAAATTGACGGCACTTGTCAGTGAGCAGGGGGAGTGGCTGTTGTATGATGTCGACTTGCTGGGATCACTTGATTTTATCTTTGCCAAAGCACGTCTCGCTCGTGAACTAAAAGCAACATTGCCTCGCATGAATGACCGCGGGTTCCTGAAGCTTAAGAAAGGCCGTCATCCACTGATTGCGATCGAAAATGTGGTTCCAATCGACATAGAGCTGGGCAATGATTACACATCCATTATCGTGACAGGTCCGAATACGGGTGGTAAGACGGTAACGCTCAAAACGATTGGATTGCTCAGCCTGATGGCAATGTCCGGTTTATTTGTTCCGGCTGAGGATGGCAGTCAGTTATGTGTATTTGATGCGATTTATGCAGACATTGGGGACGAGCAGAGTATCGAGCAGAATCTGAGTACTTTCTCCAGTCATATGACCAACATCATTCGCATTCTGAAAAACATGACGCCGAAAAGTTTGGTGTTGCTCGATGAACTTGGAGCAGGGACAGACCCGGCTGAAGGTTCCGCACTGGCGATCTCCATGCTGGAGCATATGCACCGGACGGGATGTCGCATGGTTGCAACCACTCACTACAGTGAACTGAAAGCATACGCATATGAGCGTAAAGGTGTCATTAATGCCAGCATGGAATTTGATATCAACACACTGAGTCCAACCTATCGCCTTCTGGTGGGTGTACCTGGACGAAGTAATGCATTTGCCATTGCAGAGCGACTGGGACTGCCGGGTTACATTCTCGACTACGCCCGTGGCGAAGTGAAGGAAGAGGATCAACGGATTGAGCACATGATTGCTTCTCTTGAAGAGAACCGTCTTACGGCTGAACAAGAGCGTGAGAAGGCAGAGAGCTTACGCCAGGATATGGAGAAATTACGCAGTCGTCATCAGACCGAACTGGAGAAGCTGGAACAGCAGCGTGATCGCCGGATTGAAAAAGCAGAAGAAGATGCACGCAGCATTGTGGACAAGGCGCGAGCGGAAGCGGAGAAGATTATAGCCGATCTTCGCCTGTTGGCTATGGAAGAAGGTGCTTCCGTGAAGGAGCACAGACTCATTGCTGCCCGCAAACAGCTGGACGAGGCGGAACCGGAGAAACGCAGAAAAACGGTCAAGAAGACGGCAACAGCGCCGAAGACTCGTGCCATCGGTCCAGGTGATGAAGTGCTTGTCTACAGTTTGAATCAAAAAGGCCATGTTGTAGAGATGTCGGGCAGCAAAGACGCTATGGTACAACTGGGGATTATGAAAATGAAAGTATCCCTGGATGACCTGGAACTGCAGCAATCGGCTCCTGCAGCCAAACCGAAACAAAAACCGGTAACGGGTATGAAACGCACACGTGATGACAATGTGAAAAGTGAATTGGATCTGCGTGGTACCAACCTGGAAGAAGCCCTGATGGAGACAGATCGGTTCATTGATGAAGCTTTCCTTGCCAACCTGGGCCAAGTTTATATTATTCACGGTAAAGGTACGGGAATTTTACGTTCCGGTATTCAGGATTACCTGCGTAAGCATAAACATATTAAAAGCTACCGGCTGGGCAATTACGGAGAAGGCGGGAACGGTGTGACCGTCGCAGAGTTGGAATAGCCGGTCCATGAATCAATGATATTCTGCGACCTTATTCATGAAGTTCGCAGATGGGGAGAGGGGAACGGTGCGTGATAGAAAGCATTGACCAATTGCTGTCTCATCCCTTGGGGATGGTACTCGGTTTTTTCTCGGTAGCGATTATGGAATTGCTTGTATTTCTGGCTTGCTTCGAACTGGTGACCAAGTATAAATGCTGGACGGAGATCAAGAAGGGCAATGTAGCCGTTGCGATGGCTACAGGAGGTAAGATCTTTGGAATCTGCAACGTACTGCGTTTCTGCATACAGGCTAAATCTTCGGTGTATGAAGCCATGACGTGGTCGTTTGTTGGGTTTACCCTTCTGCTCATTGCCTATTTTTTGTTCGAATTCCTGACACCCGTGTTCTCCATTGATAAGGAGATCGAAGCGGATAACCGAGCTGTCGGATTGATATCCATGATTATTTCCGTTTCATTGTCGTTTGTTATTGGCGCGAGTATTATCTAGGGGGACCGGTCATGAAGATACTGATACGGATTCTGTTTGCGGCATCAATTGTGTTTTTTGCCATCGGTGTGATCTATGTGATGAATACATGATGATTGAAAGAGAAAGGTTGATTTAATATGGAGACAACAGTATGCCCTTGGTGTCAAACGGAGATTGTATGGGATGAGGAACTCGGTCCTGAAGAAGAGTGTCCATATTGCCACAATGAATTGAAGGGATATCGTACACTCAACATTGACATCGGAGATGAAGAGCAAGATGAAGCTGAAGACGACATCTATGATGTGGATCATGCAAACGATGATAAACAGACTACGGATCTTTCAGATCTGTGGGGGGATGAAGTTGAGCTCAAATTGCCGGAGTTGCGAACGTTAACCAAATACGCGGATGAAGGTAATGACCTGATTCAATATGAACAAGGTGTCCAGAAGCAACTTGATCATCAGGAAGAAGTACCCGAGTGCCCGAATTGTCGGGAATTCATGATTCTTGCTGGTACTCAAGCTGCAACGCAGGATAACTTTACTCCAGTTGCTAACGCAGCTTCAGGCGAAGGGTCACTATTGTCACCACCGTTTAAGGTATTGACCTATGTATGCTCGGGATGTTTCCAAGTTCAGTACAGTCTGTCTGAGGAAGATCGTCTGCGTCTGATTAAGAACCTGAGCACACAGGAATAAATATTTCGGAGATTCTAACCAACTTCATAGCAATCCTAAAGATTCATCATGTTTTCCTCTTGCTTGGGGCACGTTAACCCTAAGACCTACCTGTGCACAGTTCATTTCAGGTGGATGAAGGAGGAGCAGATGAAGATTACTTTAGGCCGACAATCCATTCTGCTTTTGGGCGTGAATGGATTGTTTGCGTTAGCCGGAGCGTTGTCGGGAACCTTTTTGAATGTGTTTCTGTGGAAAAGCCGTCCGGATTATGCCATGTTGGGGTGGTTCACTCTCAGCCAGCAACTGGCCATTGGACTGACATTCTGGCTTGCTGGCAAATGGGTCAAGGAACACAATAAAATGAGTGCACTACGATTAGGTACTGCGCTGTCCGGCATATTTTATATGATAGTCCTCTGGGCTGGTTCCAAAGCTGTAGACTGGATATGGCCTCTGGGTATACTACTGGGTTGTTCCCTGGGGCTGTTCTGGATCGCATTTAATGTTGTGTATTTTGAAATAACGGATCGGGAAAACAGGGATCTATTCAATGGCTGGGTCGGATTACTTGGCTCGATGACAGGAATTATAGGCCCATGGTTCTCTGGTCTGATTATTACCCGAATGGCGGACAATACAGGATATCGACTCATCTTCACGGTATCACTCGTTATTTATGTCATAGCGGTAGTGTTTAGCTTTTTTCTGAAAAAGAGAAAGGTGAGCGGAACATACCGCTGGTCCGAGCCTTGGATACAGTTATCCAAACCGGATAGTCCCTGGAAGACCTTGGCTTTGGGTTTGTTCGCTCAGGGTGCGCGTGAAGGGGTCTTTGCCTTTCTGATTGCACTGCTTGTATACGTGGCTACTGCACAGGAGTATAAGTTGGGACAGTTCTCACTCATCACTTCTGCTGTGGCATTAATAAGTTATTGGGCAGTAGGGAAATGGTCCAAACCACAGTATAGATCCAGAGGCATGTTCATCGGAGCTCTGATTCTGCTGATTGTGCTGATTCCTCTTCTGTGGAAAGTGACCTATGTTACGCTGTTAATCATGGGGATTGGAAGTGCAGTTGCGATGCCATTGTATATTTTACCTATGATATCAGCGGGATTCGACATGATGGGCACGAGTGACGAAAATGTGGAGAAAAGGGTTGAACTTGTCGTATTGAGGGAGTTGTGTCTGATGGTTGGCCGACTTTTTGGGTTGATCATATTTATTATAACGGTCATGAATAGTCCGTCCCTGCGCATGTTAATCTGGCTTATTATCGTTCTGGGTGCTTTTCCGCTCATTGGATGGATCTTTATGCGCAAGTTATTGAATCGAACGGAAGGGCAAGACCCCTCGGCTTAGCAACTTTCAAATATATAAACAGGGTACAGCGGCGGGAAAAGAGAACTTTCCGTGTGCTGTAACCCTGTTTGTCGTTGTATTGGTTCAGTTGGTGGTTATACAGGAGATGGTTTACTTGTACGTGTAAGTGAGAATAGATCCATGTCAGGGTTCTGTTTGCCCGTAATGGCATCCACAATGAGAGAGGCAGCAATCATACTGTACACGGTACCGTTGCCTCCATACCCTTCAACAAAGTACGAATTCGGATAGTCTGGGTGTGAACCGATTAGCGGAAGACCATCATGGGTGCTTCCAAAAACAGCTTCCCAAGCGTAATCAACTTCGAGATCAGGTAATGGGAAATACTCGGCAATCTTCTGTAACAAAATCTCACCTTTATGAATCGCCTTGATCGCCCGTTGTTCTTCTCGAGGACGATTCTCATCAAGTCCACCAGCAATAATTCTTCCGTCTGGAGTTGTGCGCATATATAGATAAGGTCGTTCGGTCTCCCATATCAAGCTTCGCTTATGCCAGCTGCTCAGATCCTGTAGTGGCTTGGTAGCGATAGCATATGTGCTTTGAAGGTATGCGCCTCTGTCCTTTTTGATTTCTTGTGTTTCATAGCCTGTTGAGAAAATAATATGTTTGGCACGTACAGTGCCATCAGGTGTGTAACATAGGACACCATTATCATCATAATCACAATGGGTTAATTCACTATGAGCGTAGACTCTTGCTCCTTGACGTGAGGCTGAATGGAATAGTGAGTGAACCAAACGAAACGGATTAACCTCAGCATCTCCGCTTGTGTATAGTGCAGCACGTTTGCTGAACGGGAACACTGCACTGATTTTTTCCTGATCCCACAGCTCTATATCAAATCCATAATGCTTCAGGTTACGATATTCTTCCTCCAGCAACGGTACATCTTCCTCGTGACTGGCGCAATACAGACTTGTGCGAGGCACAAACCAAGGATCAATCTCAAGCTTCGATGAAATTTTTTCGAGATGTTGCATGGCATCACGGCATAATTCGTAGAATCGAACACCGCGTTCTTCTCCGAATGTCTGGATACAAGAGGTGAGCGTTTTGTCGTTCGTATATTGGAGCAGGCCCAGATTTGCCATGCTGCTGCCATGACCGATATCTCTTTTGTCAATAACAACGGTATCAATCCCCTGATCTATCAGAAGCTTGGCAGAGAGTGCGCCTCCCATTCCACCGCCGATGATTAGGCAATCACAGGACAGATTTTCTTTCAAAACAGGATAATGGGGATGGGAATCAAAGGTGGTTGGCCAAAACGTTTCCCCGTTAATAAGTTCCACAATTAATCACCTCTGTAGAATGTAGTTGAAGTATACTTTTTCAGGTTAGGGTAACAATAAATTCGCATTAACTTTAGGTTAAGGAGGTCAGACATACATGCAAAATTCACAAATGCAAGCACTGAGCCCCAAGGAACTAAACTATATCGCGGATTCAATTTCCAATGAGGAAATGCTGATCAAACAATGTGCAGCTACAGCCTCCATCACACATAATCCGCAAATTCAACAGGCACTGAATCATTATGTTCGCTCACATGAGCAGCATCTGAATACTCTTGTCAATGCGTTACAGCAACATCAATCTCTTGCACCAGCGCAATCACAGTAAAGCTCAAAACACGACAAGTTATTCCAAAGCATAGGAGGAAAATAAGTGTACACTCAATCTTTGTCATCTGGTGGGAATTTTATGCAAGAACAAGATTTGTTGAAGTCGATTCTTGCAGATTTAAGACGAACTTCACGTGAATATACAACAGCAACTACTGAATCTTCCTGTCCCACAACTCGTAGAATGTTCAATGAGTTAACGAACGATACATTAAGATTGCAAGGTGAATTGTTCAACCTGATGCAACAAAACAACATGTATTCCGCTTCATCCAAAGCACTTCGTCAGGATGTGGACAAACAAATCCAGTCTGCACAACAGACCCAACAGAAGTGTCAGCAATTCATTCAAGAAAAGAACATGCAGAACAGTTCATATAGCCAAGCTCCTAATGTGCCTCAGCATCAGCCGAATTACGGTAACCCTTATTACATGTAACCTGTGTATAAGAGGTTTGAGCACCTAACGATCCAGGACCATACCACCGCTTGCCTGAATTCAGGGCAGGCGGTCTTTTGTCTTTGCATCAACGTTAAATTCATGTAATATAAGTATTAATTCATTTTCAGGAACCTGGATGACGCTGGAGGGAAAACCATGAAAGATTTGAACGATCTGCAATTAAAAGTTCTGGATCTTCTAAAGGAAGACGCGAGAAGGACTCCCGCACTGCTGTCGACGCTGCTGGGGGAGTCGGAAGACAAGATCAAGAACGCCGTGGCACAGCTTGAACAAGACCACGTCATCGTGAAATACGCAACCGTCGTGAACTGGAGTAAAATAGATGATGAGAAAGTAACGGCCCTGATTGAGGTGCAGATTACGCCGGAGCGTGGTCGTGGCTTTGAAGGAATTGCTGAGCGCATTTATCTATACCCGCAAGTGAAGTCCGTATATCTCATGTCAGGCGCATACGATCTGCTCGTTGAAGTGGAAGGTGGCAACCTGCGTGAAGTCGCTAATTTTGTGTCGGAGAAACTGTCTCCGATTGACTCTGTACTTTCAACCAAAACGAATTTTATTCTTAAAAAATATAAGCAGGACGGGATTATTTTTGAAGACCATCAGGAAGACAACCGTCTCATGATCTCGCCGTAAAGGAAGATGTGTCATGATAGTGAATGAACAGACAACCGGGAACAACAAGAAAATGACATCATATCTGGCACCTCTCGTGCAGCAGATACCTCCATCCGGAATTCGTAAATTTTTTGATCTGGTTGGAGACAACAAGGATATTATCACATTGGGTGTGGGTGAGCCTGATTTTGTTACCCCTTGGCATATGCGTGAAGCTTGTGTATACTCGCTGGAAAGAGGCATGACCAGCTACACATCCAACGCAGGTATGCCGAAGTTGAGAGAAGCCATCAGTGAATATCTGGATACGCAGTTTGATACCAAATACGATCCCAAGGATGAGATTATTGTTACCGTGGGTGGCAGTGAAGCGATTGACTTGGCTTTGCGAGCATTAATCGTACCTGGCGACGAGATTCTCATTCCTGAACCTTCGTACGTGGCTTATTCACCAATCGCTTCAATCGGTGGCGGTATACCGGTTGGTGTTGAAACCTACGCGAAAGATCAGTTTAAGTTAACTGCCGAAGCACTTGAAGCTGGCATCACACCGAAGTCGAAAGTGGTTATTCTGTGTTATCCGAGTAATCCCACTGGAGCCATCATGACGTATGAAGAGTGGCTACCTATTGCTGAAGTGATTAAAAAGCATGATCTGATTGTGATCGCGGATGAAATTTACGCTGAATTGACGTATACGCAAAAACATGTTAGCTTTGCAGCTATCCCTGACATGAAGGAGCGGACCATTCTCGTAAGTGGATTTTCAAAGGCTTTTGCAATGACAGGTTGGCGGATTGGGTACATGTGTGGTCATCCTGAGCTTATTGCAGCCATGCTCAAAATCCATCAGTATACGGTAATGTGTGCGCCGGCCATGGGTCAGGTTGCTGCACTTGAAGCGTTGACGAATGGTTTGGGTGAGAAAGATCGGATGGTAGAATCGTATAATCAGCGTAGACGTTTAATTGTGCAGGGATTCAGGGATATTGGACTTGATTGTCATGAACCTCAGGGAGCATTCTATGCATTCCCGAGCATTCAAAAGACGGGTATGAGTTCCGACCTGTTTGCTGAACGATTGTTAACGGAGAATAAAGTGGCTGCTGTTCCGGGCAATGTTTTTGGTCCTCAGGGAGAAGGCTTCTTGCGTTGCTCTTATGCTACTTCTGTAACCCAATTAAATGAAGCTTTGGAACGAATCGGAAACTTTGTTTACAAACTGCAAAAAGAGGGTTAATACTAAAGTAGAATCTTTTTACAAATGTGGCATGGTTATATTGGATAAAAATAACTTTCTTTTACAAAATAATGTGATATAATTTCAATTTGAAATAAGTTTTCATAAATTTGGAAACCATTTTTCCAAGGAGGGGTTAGCTTTGTTTTGTGTTGAATATGATTTACCGACGAATCGTGGGCACTATCTGGCAGAAGGCGATCATGGCGACCGATGGTCGGTGAAACCCGATAACGCATCTTTGCATGACATTTCCTTGGAAGATGAAATTCATATGCTTCGTCGCAAGATGGAACAGATCTTCCTCGAAGAGAAATCATTCACATCCGATATTGTAATTGAAATCAGCAGTTTGCTGGATTTAAAGATTAATGAATATATGAAGGCTAACCCGATTAAAGGAAAATAACGTTTATGCTGGATTGAAACGTTTCATTAATTGAGTTAGAAAGGGAGACCTGAGAAGGTCTTCTTTTTTTGTGCGTAAAGGCAAGGTGATTCCCCGATAAGCCAGGTTATTTTTTTGCGTGGAACAATTGTGATATATTGGACATAGGAGACTAAAGGGGGAACTGGAATGAAGAGATTTTGGGGGCTTACTGCAATCATTTCTATCGTTTTTCTGCTTGCTGGTTGTGGAGGTAAAGATGGTTTTTCCATATTCATCATTGATAACCAAGGAAATCCATCTGTAATCTCAGAGCAGTTACAGGCCAATCTACAACAGAAACTGGGTGAGGAACCCAAGGTAGAAGTGATCACCAGTGCGATGTATGATGTTCAGAAAATTATGGTAGAGTATGCGGCTGGAGGACATGATATCTTTATTTTGCCTGAGTCCGACATGAAACAATACGGAAGTAATGGCTCCAATGTTCCGCTGGATGATACTTTTGATCCCAAGAAGTTTGAACGGGGTGTATTTGAGGGTGGAGTTTTGGTAGAGAAGGGTGAAGGAGATGAAGGTTCAGACATCAAGCAAGAATCACATCTTTACGGCATTCCGCTCGAAGATATGAAAATGTTTAAAGATGTAGAATATGCTGCGAGCAATTTGTTCGCCACCATTCCAGTGTCATCTTCCAATGTCGAAGAATCCAAAAAAGTGCTGAAGGCGCTGACAGAGTAAAGAAAATTCAGAATGGCTATGGAAGGAGGGAAGCGGATTGCTGATTACGGTCACAGGCGGCATAGGTAGTGGTAAAACCCGGTTTGCCCTCAAGTACGCAGCTGGAATTAGCCGGGAGGGTGTATATTTATCCACTGGTGATCATGATCCCGTTATTCCCGAATTGCCATCCGCTCATTATCGTGCCATTCATGCCGGGAACGGTCAGCATCTGACAGAGGTGATCACCCAGATTAATCGGGAATCCAATCTGTTTTTGGCGGATCAGCGAATTGTAATTGTAGACAGTCTGACCTCCTGGATGGCTGCCGGTTTCAGGGCAACAGAGGATCTGGATCATCAGCGTTCAGAGACACAGCTTTTGCTTGATGCTTTATTGTCTTATCAGGGGAAGTTGCTTGTGATTACCAATGAGATGCATGGTACATTGCATCCTACCGAGGAAGAACGAATATTTACAGCGAGAATGGCTTCGGTGAACCGGATGCTGCAGATACATGCTGAAAAGATGTACATGCTGGTATCCGGTCTGGCTATCGATCTTAAAAGTCAGGGCATGCGAAATGAAGATGAACGATAGCGAGATGACATAAACGGGTGACATAAAGAAGCCTCCTTAACCACGAATTGGTGGCGAGGAGGCTTTATTTATTAAGCTATCCTTTTTATTTCTGCTTTTTGCTACGTCTGATCCACCAGATGATACATCCGATGACAATGATGGCCAGAATGACGTACACTACAATGGAATAGACGTCCATAAAGTGCAAAATGCTCTCCCATGATGCGCCAAGCGCAGCACCAACACAGACAAGAATGACATTCCAGATTAATGTACCAATGGTTGTAAAGAGAAGGAATAAACCAAATTTCATATTGGACATGCCTGCGGGAATGGAGATAAGACTACGGACGAGGGGAACCATTCGGCAGAATAATACGGTCCACATGCCATATTTGTCAAACCATGCATCGACACGGTGAATATCCTCTTTTTTGATGCGCAGAACATGTCCCCAACGTTCCACAATTTTCTCAAGGCGTTCGACGTCAATGAGTAGACCAATACCATACAGGATCACAGCACCAAGGACAGAGCCAATAGTTGCGGCGATAATAACTCCTGGAATAGTGAGACTGGTATAGGTGGTCATGAATCCGCCAAACGGTAGGATAATTTCGGATGGAATCGGGGGAAATACGTTCTCAAGAGCAATAATGAGTGCGATGCCTATGTAGCCGTATTGTTCCATGAAATCGGTTATCCAGTTTTGCATAATCGTCTCCTTTACTTTTGGTTTCCTTTGATTTGTCGTATACTCGGCAGAGCACACCAATTCTTCTATACGTGTCAAGCGATAGACGGGTTTCTGAAAAAATGGCATTCCCGTATTCATTATTATATTACCAATTGGAGGGATAACGATGGGCATATATACACGAACAGGTGACGAAGGACAGACTTCGGTCATCGGTGGACGCGTCATCAAGGATGATGACCGAGTTGAGGCTTATGGCACGATTGATGAATTGAACTGTTTTGTAGGCCAGGCGATCAGCCTTATTGACTCGGCTCAAGGGGAATTCGAAGATCTGCGTGAACATCTGCTGGAAGTTCAGCAGGAACTGTTTGATTGCGGGTCGGATCTGGCCTTTGTGAAGATTAGTGAAACCAAATATAAGGTGAGAGATGAGATGGTCACACGTCTGGAACAATGGATTGACCAGTATGATGCTGAGAATCCAAAAGTGGAACGGTTCATTATTCCTGGTGGCAGTCAGCTGTCTTCTGCTCTTCATGTGTGCCGTACTGTATGTCGTCGCGCAGAGCGTCGCACGGTAACACTTGGACAACATACAGATATTAATCCGTCTGTACGACGGTATCTAAACCGACTGTCTGATTATTTCTTCGTGGTTGCACGGACGGCCAACGCGAGACAACAGGTGGCGGATATTGAATATGTGCGGAGCAAAAAAGTATTCCGCCGCAAAGAATGAGCCAATATTATTCGCCGATTGTCTACACGGTGACCGAACAAGAAGATGGCTGGCTGCTGAAGACCGTGCTTCAGCGCCGGCTGCTGGTGTCGCGTAAGCTTTTGTCCAAAATCAAGCTGACTGAACAAGGCGTCATGTTAAATGGAGAGCGCGTGTATATTAGCGTGAAGGTAGCTGCGGGTGATGTCGTTGAAGTTCGGATGGAGCAAGAGGAATCGGATGATATTTTGCCTGAACCTATTCCATTTACCGTTTTGTATGAAGATGAGCACTTGCTTATTGTTAACAAGGATGCGGGCATCATCGTTCATCCGACGCATGGACATTATACGGGTACTTTGGCAAATGGCGTTGTTCATTACTGGAAAACCAAGGGCGAGCGCTTTCGGTTTAGACCGATTCATCGACTTGATCAGGAAACGTCAGGTGTTCTTGCTATAGCCAAGAACCCTTATGTCCATCAACATGTCTCTGAACAGATGATCGCTGGAACAGTGGACAAGAAATATATTGCACTTGTGCACGGCAGCCCTGTCCCGGAACAAGGGTCGGTGGACGGACCGATTGACCGCGATCCTGAAGAGCCACACCGCCGAATCGTAACACCTGATGGTTATGCTGCAAGAACGTTGTACACGACCGTAACACGTTGGTCAGGGGGCAGCGCCAGTGCGATAAGCCTCAAGCTGGAAAGTGGCAGAACCCATCAGATCAGGGTACATATGACGTCCATCGGCTGTCCATTAATCGGTGATCGAATGTACAAGACACTACCTGTGCACGAGATCGATGAGCAGACCATGGTTGTCCGGGATGAACGGGACAGCTGGATCGAACGCCAGGCCTTGCATGCCTGTGAGCTGACGTTCGAACATCCCATTCTACAGGAACGCATAACGTTCCAGGCTCCTTTACCAGCAGATATGGCTGCGCTGGAGAAGCGTTTGAATGATGAGGCAGCTCCAAGGGAGATGCTCTAGGAGAAAGCGTCAAATCACTTCCCTAAGAAATGACGGCTTTGCCGTAGTTTTGTGCAAAGCCCGTCCTGCTTGTCAGTCAACGCTAGTTGGCTAACTTGTGTGAGGGATGCTTTATGCACCCGAACAACATGCCGTAGGCTAATCTTTATGGTTTAATGTATTGATGTTTACCCATTTCATGTTAAATATTTCAAGAATTCAAATCTCAAAAGCTTTTAAGGATATAAAAACTGTAAGATTTTGACCCAAAAAATATAGCGAATGTGTGTTTTTGATCTCATTCGCCAAAGTCAGTAAAGTTGCATGGCGATGGTATCGATTTGGAGCGACTTTTGGATTTGCGAAGCAAACCAAGGGAAGCGAGAAGTCGAAACCGGAGCCACACAATAGGAGGCAAATAAATGAGTAACTTAAAAGTATATCAATATGCCAAATGCGGCACATGCCGCAAAGCTGTAAAATGGCTTGAAGCTCAAGGACATGAGCTGGAGTTAATCCCTATTTTTGACTCACCACCATCCGAATCTGAACTAACAGAACTCATCCAACAGAGCGGGCTCGAAGTGAAAAAGTTCTTTAATACGAGCGGAGAAGTGTACAAAGAACAACAACTGAAGGACAAGCTGCCAGGCATGTCAGCTGATGAACAGATTCGTTTACTGGCTTCCAATGGTCGTCTGATCAAACGTCCGATCGTTACGGATGGAGAAAAGGTGACGGTTGGATTCAAGGAAGAAACGTACGAGCAGGAATGGAATAACGCATAAACGCGCTGAATGTCAGCCTTGAATTGTTCAAAATTCAGGGCTTTTTTGGCTGAACGATGGTTGGCGGAACTATGCTATAATGATAGAATTAGTTTCGTATTTTATATGCTAGATTTAGATAGGAGAGAACAAATTCAAGTGAATCAACGTAATGAACCTACTTTGTTGCTGGTAGACGGTATGGCGGTGTTGTTCCGTGCTTTTTATGCGACATCTGCAAGCGGATATATCAGACGTACAAAGGCAGGATTGCCTACCAACGCAGTCTACGGATTTATCCGTTATTTCTGGGATGCGGTTCAGACTTTTGGGCCAAGTCATGTCGTATGTTGTTGGGATATGGGCGGTAAGACGTTCCGCGGTGAAGAATATGCAGCTTACAAAGGCAACCGGGCCGAAGCTCCGGACGACCTGATTCCCCAGTTTGCTCTGATTCGTGAAGTCATGGATAGCCTGGGTATTCCGAATATAGGTGCACAAGGATTCGAAGCCGACGATTGTATCGGGACGCTTGCGAAGTATTATACCGAAGAGACAGATATGAATGTTATGGTACTGACGGGTGACCACGACATGTTGCAACTGATCAATGATCGCACAAGTATCATTATTATGAAAAAAGGCCATGGCAACTACATGGTGTACAACCCTGAAACGCTCATGGCTGAGAAACAACTGACACCTCGTCAAGTGATTGACATGAAGGGTCTGATGGGAGATGCCAGCGACAATTATCCTGGAGTGCGGGGAATTGGTGAGAAAACAGCGTTGAAGCTTGTACAGGAATACGGCTCCATTGAAGGGATTCTGAGCAACATGGATAAACTGACCCCTTCGGTGCGTAACAAGATTGAGAATGATCTGGACATGCTTCATCTGTCCCGCAAACTGGCAGAGATTCATTGTGCTGTTCCGGTTGCCTGTGCGCTGGATATCTGTGAATTGCGTCTTGATCCGGATATGGTGATGGACAAGTTTGAACAACTTGAGATGAAGAGCCTTGGCTCTTGGATGGGAGTGGCAATAGGGTGAGCAACATGCAGAACGTACGAACAGGCAAAAAGTGGTGGACAGGGGCTATGGCCCTCGTCCTGGCCTTGCCCGTAATTCTTTCGGGAGCAGTAAGTGCACCACAGACAGTGGAGGCCAAAGCAGCAATTAGCACCAAAGTACAGAAAGTAAAAGCAGCAGGACGTAATTTTACCGTACAGACCGTTTCGATTCCAAAGGGAACACCGGTTACCGTGGGACTCGCGAAGAAGCAAGTTGGCCAGACGGCAACATTGCCATCGATTGTGAAAGCCTATGGTGCGCAAGCAGCCATTAACGGAGCATTTTTTGAAGCATATAACGGAGCACCAGATCCATACGGTATGTTAATAGCAAATGGTAAGGTCATACATATTGGAAGATACGGAACATCCATCGGATTTAAGGAAGACGGCTCAGCGATCATGGATTCACTTCAGGTGAGTTTGACAGGTAAAGTAACGGATACAAAAGGTAAATCACGCAGTTGGTATGCCACCTTTATTAATCGAACACCTTCAGCGAACGCGAGCATAACAATGCTGTATACGCCTGAACGAGGTGCCACAGTCGGGTTCAAAGGTGGCACTGCGGTTGTCATGGAGAAAGGTATCGTGACCAAAAAAGTGCCCAATACAAATGTAGCGATTCCTAAGAATGGCTCGGTACTGGTCTTTACAGGCAACCAAAAGTCTTCTTCGGATCGTTTCACCGTTGGTTCAACCGTAGAAATGAATTATAAGTATACGAACGCAGCAGGCAAAGAGATCCCTTGGCAAGATGTAGTGACTGCTGTTGGGGCAGGACCACGTCTGGTAAAAGACGGTAAGGTAGCTGTCAATCCGACGAGCGAAGGTTTCAAGGATGCCAAGATTCTTAATGCTTCCGGAGCCAGAAGTGGTATTGCGATTATGGCGGACGGTTCTGTTATGCTGGCTACCGTTTCCGGAGCAACAATCAAGGAGTGGGCAGCGGTGATGCAGAAGCTTGGTGCCAAACAGGCCATGAATCTGGATGGCGGTGCTTCCTCGGGTATGTATGCCGGGGGCAAAATGCTGACTTCTCCAGGCCGGCTCTTGAGTAATACACTGGTATTTGGCGGCTCTGTGCGTTAAAAGAAAGTGATTATTGGGAGGTATGACGCAAATGACACTCACATCTGATCGAAAGCCAGGGGAGGGTAATACAGCTGTTCTGGCCATTAATGTAGGGTTGCCGCAGCCGCTCCCTGGGCAGAAGCGTGAAGTGCTGAGCGGCATTGTGAAACATCCTGTATCCGACGCGGTTTTCCTGTCATTCACTGGAATGACAGGGGACGCGCAGGCGGATCTGGTGCATCATGGCGGCCCTGACAAAGCCGTTTGTGTATACGATTACAGTCGTTATACGGTGCTGGAACAGCTGATGGATCGCAAGCTGAACTGGGGAGCTTGTGGAGAAAATCTGACAGTTGAAGGCTGTGCCGAAGAAGATGTCCGGATTGGTGATGTGTACGAGTTGGGCGAAGCCACAGTACAGGTCAGTCAGCCCAGACAACCTTGCTTCAAACTGGGTGCGAGGTATGACTATAAGGAGTTGCCTGTTTATTTTCAGGAGAGTGGACATACCGGCTTTTACTTTCGTGTACTGCAAGAAGGGGAGGTTCGGCCTTCATCGATATTTCGACGAATCAGCACCGATCCTTCATCCATGACGGTTCTTGAAGCCAATCGAATTATGCATCAGGGGAAAGAAGATATGGAAGATATTCAGGCGTTACTGGCCATACCTGCGCTGTCAGACAGCTGGAGGCAGACGTTAATGAAACGGTTGTCCAAGCTGGAGAACAAGTAGCAGGGTAATTATTGTGTCATCAAGTAAAGTAATCCGAATTCCTTTTTAAACTAACTTGGGAGTGTGACTAACATGACGATCTTAGGCGCAATTGAAGCAGGCGGAACCAAATTTGTATGTGGTATTGGCACAGAGAACGGAGAAGTTCTGGAACGCGTAAGTTTTCCAACAACAACACCGGAAGAGACAATGGCTCAAGTGATTTCATTTTTTGAAGGCAAAGGCATTGAAGCTCTGGGTGTAGGTTCATTCGGTCCGATTGATCCGATTGAAGGAAGCCCAACATATGGCTATATCACAACAACACCAAAACCACATTGGGGACAGTATAACGTGATTGGCAAGCTCAAGGAGCATTTTGATGTACCGATGACATTTGATACGGATGTGAATGGTGCAGCACTTGGAGAAGCAACCTGGGGCGCTGCACAAGGTCTTGAGAGCTGTCTGTATATCACTGTGGGTACAGGCATTGGTGCTGGCGCTGTGGTTGGCGGTAAAATGGTCCATGGATTGTCACATCCTGAGATGGGACATATCATTGTACGCAGACATCCGGAGGATACATACGAAGGTTTCTGTCCGTATCATGGTGACTGCCTCGAAGGTCTTGCAGCAGGACCAGCCATTAACAAACGTTGGGAGCAACCGGCTTATGAACTGCCTGCAGATCATAAAGCTTGGGAGATCGAAGCGCATTACCTGGCACACGCACTGATGAACTATGTCCTGATTCTCTCTCCGCAGAAAATCGTCATGGGTGGCGGAGTAATGAAGCAGGAGCATTTGTTCCCGATGGTGCGTAGCAAACTGCAGGAGTTGCTGGCAGGGTACGTTCAGCATCCGGCGCTTCAATCCGACATTGACCAGTATGTTGTTTCACCAGGACTTGGAGACAATGCGGGTCTGTGTGGTTCACTGGCGCTTGCCAAGTTGGCATTGAATAAATAGGTTATTAAGGGATTGACGAATTTTACCATTGTGGTATGATATGGGCAACAGCATAGTACGGTTAATGAGGAAGCACCTCTCTTGCATGGATTTTGCAGGAGGGGTGTTTTTTTGTGCTGCCTGTAGGTAGTATAACTAACCCGTATAGGCTGAAATGTTAAAGGGAGGGAACAGAAAATGGAAGTCATTTTCATGAACAGATTGTCCAAAATGTCAGATCAGAATGCAGAGTATGCACAGCTATGGATTGGGGAAGAGGAAGATAGTTGGCAGCTGGGATGGAGTCGCTACGAGGAAGGAGAGCGTGAGGACAGCATCTGGTATGAAGGGACTTCTTGGGAGGAGCTGCTTCATATTTACCGTCTTCAGCTTGCCATACAGATGAGTGAGGGGTACCGACCGCAGTTGCAGGGGTTATTTCATGAGAATGATGATCTGAAGTCACGCAGTTATGGTGGTCAGCGGCTCCATTGCTACAGTGAACTATACGGCAATGAGCAGTTATATACGGATCTGTGCACATGGCGCAGGAAGAGAGCTGTTTCTGACCGGAAGGCACCGTATTTTGTTGCAACAAATCGTCTGCTGCGTTTGATCAGTGCCTTTGTTCCGCAATCGCTGGATGAACTGATGCAACTGCCGGGCGTAGGAGAGAGCAAAGCGACTGAGTATGGTACGGAATGGATGGAGATTACAAGCGGGTTGGAGCGTTCAACGACATTCCCGCTGGACTGGGTATATACGGCGCTGAAGGAAGAAGAGTATGAGAGTTGGTTATACAAGCAGAGAGAGCAGAAGTACAAGCAGGAACTGGATAAGTTCACCACGCGCAAGCAGGTGCTTGAAGGCATGAAGGAAGGATATACGTTAGAAGAGATTGTTAATCGATCCGGATTATCCCGACGCGAATTGATTGAGCTGTTGGAGACACTGGATCTCGAAGGTTATGACACCGATTGTCTTCTTGATGTGGAGCTGGCAGTGATGCCAGAGAACGAACAAGAGGCCGTATGGAGTGCGTATGAGGAGCTGGGAGATACGTTCCTGAAGCCAGTATTACATAAGGTGTATGGAGGAGAGAAACCCGATGGAGGAAGTCTGGAGCAGGTCTATGAAAGACTGCGCATGATTCGAATCCGCTTTCGTCGGCACGCAGAGACAGAGAAGAATGCTGGTTAATGATCAGAAATGAAAAAAGACGAGGCGTTTCTCCCGGAGGAGCGCTTCGTCTTTGTTATTTCATATGAGTTCATACCCAGTCTTTCTTGCGGAAAATGAAGAACATGCTCAGGCCCAGGGTAACCATCAGGCCAATCACAACAAAATAGCTGTATTTCCAGTTAAGCTCTGGCATATTCGTAAAGTTCATGCCGTATATACCCGTAATGACCGTCAGCGGCATGAAGACCGTGGTAATAGCGGTAAATACACGCATGATCTCATTCGCCCGGTTCGCAATACTGGATTGGTAGGCTTCTCGCAAGTTGCCCATCAGGTCGCGATAAGTCTCAAAGGTTTCAGATATTTTTACAGCATTCTCATAGATGTCACTGAAATATTTTTGCAGTTGATCATCGATGAGACGCAGATCTTTTTTGTTCAGGGTGTTAATGACCTCTTTCTGAGGTCCAAGCACTTTTTTCAGCCACAGAATCTCACTGCGCAGCCCGATAATCTCATTTAGATGTGACTTTTTGGTGTGCATCAGAATGTCTTCCTCAAGCTTCTCGATCCGTGCTTCGATTCGGTCACCTACGGTGAAATAATTATCAACAATCAAGTCAACCAGCAAATACAGCAGACGATCCGGTGTACTGATTTCCTGTTCCCACAGGATTGGTTTCAGTGTGCGCAATTCGCTGACCTTTTGCTTGGTAACACTAATAATGAAATGTCTGCCGAGAAACAGGTTGACCGCACGTAGAAATATCTCTTCATCATCGAAACGGATGCTATTAATCACAATAAAATAATGGTTCTCATAAATTTCAATCTTCGGACGTTGTTCTTCGTCACTAAGACAGTCTTCCACAGCCAGATCATGCATTAAGAACAGCGGCTGAAGTACCGCCAAATCGTCTACGTCTGCATCAATCCAGTAAAATCCTTCCGCTGGTGGAGTCAGCGCCTGCTGAATGTCGTCCACCGGAATAAATACACCGTTGTTTACCAACCGGATTTTCATCGTTAATCTACTCCTTCTGCACCCGCCAACTTGGCGGATATTATCATTATGGGCGCAAAAAGAACAAATCAGCCGGTCGGCAGCGGAGCCTGGAGATCAGGGCTGCGTTCACTATATAATCAAACGGAAGTCACGTCCCGCTGCCGGCATGCTGATGTCAATTCTCTATGCAGTTTGTCGGAATTCGGCTGCCAGTCAGGCCTCGGGTCGCCATCCATTTAATATGTCACCTCTCACATAAGGGTTTATAACACCTTGTTTAGTATACCGCTGGTACAAGGTGCTTTCAAGCGCAAAAATGTGTCTATTTCGCGCCCTGAGGCAGTGTATGACAATGGATGATGAACGGTTCCGATCTGGGAAGCAGACATCGAACTGCATCTTGACGTGAGGGCATTAATGTAATAAAGTAGACGGTGAACCATATTTAATTACAATCTAATACAGCGAAATCTTATCAAGAGTAGGTGGAGGGACTGGCCCGATGAAACCCGGCAACCGGCGGTATACCGCACGGTGCTAATTCTTGCAGCGACTAAGTGTCAAGTGGCACTGTTGTAACTGAGAGATGAGAGAGGCGCATATCTTTTTTACATATGACCTTTCTCGAAATCCGAGGAAGGTCTTTGTTATATGCCCCGACTTCTCAGCAGTGATTTTCGCTAAGGAACTTGAGGTTGTTTGTAACGTTGGATGAAAGAGCAATTCAATGTTTTTACAAGCTCAAGGCAGTCTATAACTGTATTGATGTGAAGACATCAAGCCAGGGGTGGCTGCATCTATCTATGCACAAGGAGGAGTTAGATTTATATGCCAATCAAAATACCCGATACTCTACCAGCAAAAGAAGTACTTGAAGGAGAGAATATCTTCGTCATGGATGAAACTTCTGCATATCAGCAGGATATTCGTCCACTCCGTATCGCTATATTAAACCTGATGCCCACAAAGGAAACGACCGAAACACAATTGCTTCGTCTGGTGGGAAACACGCCTATTCAGGTGGATGTCGTTCTCGTACATCCCAAATCCCATACGTCGAAGAATACGTCTCAGGAGTATTTGGATCTGTTCTATAAAACCTTTGATGAGATTGAGCACCGCCGTTTCGATGGAATGATCATTACGGGTGCACCGGTGGAACAGATGGATTTCGAAGACGTGAACTATTGGAATGAAATCCAGGAAATCTTCGAATGGACCAAAACCAATGTGACTTCAACCCTCCACATATGCTGGGCTTCCCAGGCGGGTTTATACCATCATTTTGACGTACCCAAGGTTGCACTTGATGAGAAGTGTTTTGGGGTTTTCCCACATACCATCAATAAACCACATGTTCCGTTGTTGCGTGGGTTCGATGAAGTATTCAACGTTCCACATTCCCGTCATACGGAAGTGAGACGCGAAGATATTGAAAAGAATACGAATTTAGAGATTTTGGCTGAATCCGAGGAAGCGGGGATTTTCCTGGTTGCTACCAAAGACGGCAAACAGATTTTTGCCACAGGACATGCCGAGTATGACCCGTTCTCATTAAAATGGGAGTATGACCGGGATGCAGCCAAAGGGTTGGATATCGCATTGCCTAGACATTATTATCCGAATGACGACCCTTCCCGTGTGCCACCGGCTACTTGGCGCGCTCATGCCAACTTATTATTCTCTAACTGGCTCAATTACTATGTGTATCAAGAAACACCTTACGATATTGGCCCGCAAATCTAATCGAGATTACAGGAGGATGCAGCAATGGAAGACAACAACAAGTTGAAAATCGAAAGCCGCTTAGCACAAATTGGGTCCATCAATGAACCGGTAACAGGCGCCATTAACTTTCCGATCTATCAATCCACTGCGTTTCGCCACCCGAAGCTTGGACAAAGCACGGGATTTGATTATATTCGTACGACTAATCCAACCCGTAAAGTATTGGAAGAAGCCGCCGCAGCGCTGGAGTCCGGTGATGCAGGGTTTGCCTGTAGCTCGGGAATGGCCGCGCTGCAAACGATCTTTGCCATGTTTGGTCAAGGGGATCATCTGATTGTATCGCTGGATCTGTATGGTGGAACCTATCGTCTGCTGGAACGTATTCTGTCCCGTTTCGGCGTAACTGCTAGTTATGTGGATACGAATGACCTTGCAGCACTGGAGAAGGTTCGTCAGCCGAATACCAAAGCTGTATTTATTGAGACACCAACCAATCCACTGATGATGATCACCGATGTGGAAGCCGTTGCTTCCTGGGCGAAAGGTTACAACCTGTTGACCATTGTTGACAACACGTTGTTGACTCCATTTTTCCAACGTCCGATTGAACTGGGTGCCGATATCATCATTCATAGCGCTACCAAATATCTGGGCGGACACAATGATGTGCTCGCCGGACTAATTATTACCAAAGGTGAGGCGTTATCTGCAGAGATGGCGTTCCTGCATAATTCCATTGGAGCGGTATTATCTCCAAGTGACTCCTACCAGTTGATGAAAGGTATGAAAACGCTGGCTCTTCGCATGGAGCGTCATGAGCACAATGCACTTACGATTGCTAAATACTTGCTTGAGCACCCAGCGGTGGTTGAAGTGTATCATCCAGGCCTATCCGATCATCCGGGGTATGAGATACAGAACAAACAATCCACGGGTAACACAGGTATCTTCTCTTTCAAAGTGAAGGATGCACGTTATGTTGAACCGTTGCTGCGTCATATCCAACTCATTGCTTTTGCCGAAAGTCTCGGCGGAGTTGAATCACTCATGACTTATCCGGCAGTACAGACTCATGCGGATATTCCGCTTGAAATTCGTGAAGCCGTAGGTGTGGATGATCGTCTGCTCCGGTTCTCCGTAGGCATTGAACATGCGGATGATCTGATTGCAGATCTCGGCAATGCTCTGACAGCTGCACAACAGGAAGTGGAAGGAGGCGTGCACTCATGAGTGATTCCAACAACAAGCCCAATTCCGAGTTGAAATTTGATACCAAATTGCTGCATTTTGGAGATGAAATTGACAAAACGACTGGAGCCTCCAGTGTACCGATCTATCAAGCATCAACCTTCCACCATTTTGATATCTTCAATCCGCCTCAGCATGACTACAGTCGTTCGGGTAATCCGACACGTCAGGCTCTGGAAGATTACATCACATTGCTGGAGGGCGGCGCACGAGGCTTTGCCTATTCTTCGGGGATGGCTGCGATCTCAAGCGTGTTCATGATGTTCTCCGCAGGGGATCACATGATTGTGACGGAAGACGTATATGGAGGTACGTATCGTTTGCTTACTTCCATATTAAGCCGTATGCAGATTGAGACAACCTTTGTAGACATGACCAATATAGATGAAGTAAAAGCGGCACTCAAGCCAAACACCAAGGCAGTTTATATGGAAACACCGTCCAATCCTACACTGCGGATTACGGATATCGCTGCTGTAACTGACTGGTCGAAGGAACATGACCTGATCACGATTCTGGATAACACCTTTATGACACCGTATTATCAGCGTCCAATCGAGCTTGGTGTGGACATCGTCGTACATAGTGCTACGAAGTTTCTCGGAGGTCACAGTGATGTACTGGCAGGGTTAGCCGTTGCTCGCACGGAATCACTTGGCGTACAACTGAAACAGTTGCAAAATGGACTTGGAACTGTACTCGGGGCACAAGAATCCTGGCTTCTGATGCGCGGGATGAAAACCTTGGGGGCTCGCATGGCTCATAGTGAACGGAGCACAGCTAAACTGGCGGCATGGCTTAATGAGCGCAGTGATATTACCGCTGTCTTTTATCCAGGACTTGAGGATCATCCGGGCCGTGAGGCACATGAGCGGCAGTCCACAGGATATGGAGCTGTCGTTTCATTTGACGTCGGTTCAGGTGATCGTGCAAAAGCAGTTCTTAACCGGGTGAAGCTCCCCATTGTTGCTGTAAGCTTGGGAGCTGTGGAGAGTATTCTGTCCTACCCAGCGATGATGTCTCACGCTGCAATGCCGGCTGAGGTTCGCCGTGACCGTGGCATTACAGATGGGTTGCTGCGCTTCTCTGTAGGTCTGGAAGATATCGAAGATCTGATTGTAGATTTGGAACAAGCACTTCAGGAATCCTAGCAAAAGTGGATGACCGAATACGCCGATGCGTATCACTTAAGTTCGAAATAATTCTTTTCCATATGTAAAAATTTTTACTTATTTTTAAAGCACCTGTACATAAGGTGCTTTTTTTCACATGTAACCTGTGTTACGATATGTGGAGTACAGAAATACGATGTTGCCACCAGAACTTGCTTCTCTTGAACAAGTTGGGACGGATCGTTATATAATTTCTCTTCATGAGGGAGGCTTTTTTACGATGAGTACGGTAGACCGTATCTTAGATAAAGCCCTTCGGGGCGAACGTTTGGACTTGGAAGACACGATTCAGCTATTTGAATCCAATGAAGTGGACAAAATCGGGGCTGCTGCTAATGTCATTATGAAACGCATGCACCCTGAACCATACAGAACATTTGTAATCGGGCGTAACGTCAACTACACGAACGTGTGTGATGTGTACTGCCGTTTTTGTGCTTTTTACCGCAGACCTGGCTCGGATGAAGGTTATGTACTTCCGGACGAAGTTATTTTCCAGAAGATTCAGGAAACGGAAGATGTGAATGGTACCGAGATTTTGATGCAAGGTGGAACGAATCCAAACTTGCCTTTCAGCTATTATACAGACCTGTTGAAAGCCATCAAAGAGCGTTTCCCAAACATCACGATGCACTCTTTCTCCCCAGCGGAGATTATGAAAATGGTTGAAGTATCCGATGGCCTTACATTGGAAGAGGTTGTTCGTGCTATTCACGAAGCTGGACTGGATTCCTTGCCTGGTGGCGGTGCCGAAATTCTGGATGATCGCACACGTCGGAAAATCAGTCGCTTGAAAGGGTCATGGCGGGATTGGATGGACGTTATGCAAACTGCACACCGCATCGGTATGAACACCACCGCAACGATGGTTATCGGCCTTGGTGAATCGATGGAAGAGCGTGCACTGCACTTGCTCCGTGTACGTGAAGCACAGGATGAATGTATTGCGAACAAGTATGATTCCGAAGGTTTCCTGGCGTTCATTCCGTGGACGTTCCAACCGGATAATACAAATCTCAAACTGGAGCGTCAGACGCCAGAAGAGTACTTGAAGACTGTTGCCATCAGCCGACTGGTGCTGGATAATATCAAGAACATTCAGTCCTCTTGGGTAACGATGGGTCCTGAGATCGGTAAGAAGTCCCTTGAATTTGGCTGTAATGACTTCGGTAGCACCATGATTGAAGAGAACGTTGTATCTGCTGCTGGTGCAACTTACAAAGTTAACATTGAATCCATTCTGCGTTTGATTCGAGAGTCAGGTTATATTCCGGCTCAGCGTAACACCCGTTACGACATCGTGCGCATGTTCGATGAAGAGAATTCCGTGCATGAAGATTTTGTAATGCAGAACTAATTCTGATTATTTGAATACTACTCCCATAAATGCTGATCGGTAGATTAGTATTTATGAAGCCAAGCCCGCTGACTACTCCGTTTGGAGAGACGGCGGGCTTTTTTGATTTCTTCTGCGGTTCGAGGTCATCAAACAGTACATGTTAGGCAATTGGCGATATTTTATATTGAAATTGAACTGTTACAATGAAAGGGAACTTGTGTAGTCAGACATGCTGGAAGGGGTAAACCGATGAAGAGAAGAATACTTGGCAAGACGGAACTGGACGTACCTGTATTGAGCTTTGGAGCATCCTCACTCGGTTCTGTATTTCGTGACATTGACCGGGACGAAGGGATTCGCACTGTACATGCGGCTGTAGATGCGGGGATGAATTACATAGACGTTTCGCCTTACTACGGGCTGACAAAGGCGGAGACAGTGTTGGGTGAAGCCATCCGCAGCTTGCCCCGCAGTTCATATATGTTATCAACCAAAGCCGGACGGTATGGGGAAAATGAGTTTGATTTTTCACGTCAGCGGATTCTGGATAGCGTGCAAGAGAGCCTGGATCGACTGCATACAGACTATATCGACATTCTGTTCCTGCATGATATTGAATTTGTGCCAGCAGAGATTATTATCGAAGAAGCTTTTCCAACGTTGCTGCGTCTGAAAGAGCAGGGAGTTATACGACATGCGGGCATATGTGGATTACCCTTGCCTTTGTTCGAGAAGGTTCTGCCACAGATCGATGCGGATGCGATCATATCGTATTGTCATTATTCATTGAATGATACCTCATTATTATCGTTATTACCCCTGTTGGAAAAAAAAGAAATTGGCCTTGTCAATGCTTCGCCTCTTTCTATGGGCTTGTTGAGTACCCGAGGCGCTCCAGCCTGGCATCCGGCAGATGATCGTGTGAAACAGCTCTGCCTGAAGGCTGCCCGCTTCTGTGCGGAACAAGGCAGTGACATTGCCAAGCTGGCCGTGCAATTCTCCACGTCGAATGAACGAATTCCGACAACACTGGTGAGCAGTGCCAGCCAGCGCAATATCCTCAATAATGCAGCCTGGATAGAGGAACCGATAGATCAGAACCTGCTGGATGAAGTGCTGCGCATTCTGGCTCCATTGCATAACGAGACATGGTCAAGCGGACGACCTGAATATAATACGAAGCCAAGCAAAACGACAGCAGAAGCATCCAAGGGGGAACAACGATGAGAGCCATTGTATGTGAAGGAATAGATCAATTGAAGCTCCAGGACCTGACTCAACCAGAACGAGCAGAAGGAGAGGCGTTGGTTGCCATTCGGCGGATTGGGATCTGTGGAACGGATCTGCATGCGTACAAAGGCAACCAGCCATTCTTCACCTATCCTCGTGTTCTGGGTCATGAACTGGCGGCTGTTATTGAAGAAATCGGTCCGAACGAGACTGGGTTACAGCCTGGGGATCAGGTAAGTATTATTCCGTATCTGCATTGCGGTCACTGTATTGCATGTCGCAATGGAAAAACCAATTGTTGTGCGTCCATGCAAGTCATGGGTGTACACGTAGACGGAGGCATGAGAGAAAGAATCAGCGTGCCTGTCTCACATCTGCTCTCAGCAGAAGGGTTGACGTTGGATGAGACGGCAATGGTAGAACCATTAAGCATTGGAGCCCATGCCGTCAGAAGAGCGGGAATCAAGCCTGGTGAGCATGTGGTTGTGATTGGAGCTGGCCCCATTGGCTTGGGTGTGATGGCATTTGCCAAACAGGCGGGAGCACGTGTTATTGCCGTTGATCGTAATCTGGACAGGCTGGAGCTTAGCCGGACTTGGGCTGGAGCGGATGACTTGGTTCAGGCGAATGAACATTCTGTGCAGCATGTGGCTGAAATCACGGGAGGCGACTATGCTACAGCTGTCTTTGATGCAACAGGTAACGTGAATTCCATGAATGAGGCCATTCAATATGTGGCGCATAGTGGACAACTTATTTTTGTGGGACTGGTGAAAGCAGATATTACCTTTCATGACCCCGAATTTCACAAGCGGGAGATGAGTATCCTGGGTAGTCGAAACGCAACCCGTGAAGATTTTGATCAAGTCCTGTCAACCCTGCGCCAAAAGAAAATAAGCATGGATGGGTATATCACACACCGAGTGGAATTTGATGAGTTACCTACTGCAATAGACCAATGGCTATTGCCAGATTCACATGTAGTCAAAGCCATCGTTGAGCTATAATAAAAATTAATTATAATAACAGAAAAAAAACGCTCTCTGACCTTGGTGGACAATACTGTTCATCCATAGGGTAAGAGAGCGTTTTTTTGTTTTTTTAACCATTATTTTTCCGGATTCGTCACAATGCCCGCATGTGGATCAATGTGACGAACAATGGACTTCAACCAGATCATCTCCAGCACATGTACCTCATAATAAAGTGCACCCGGGATTTGCCTGATCCATCCTTCAGCCATAGCAAGTTGTGTTGAGTCAGAAGTGGCTTCCAGCGTTCCAGGTTCACGGCGTAGCCGTTTGCGTACAGCTTTTTCAACTTGAGAGCTTTGTGTGGTCAAAATGCATACTTTGCGTTTGGAAGAAAAGCCCCTGAACGCAATGTACACCATTTCATAAGCAATAAGGTAGGCAATTACGGAATACATCGCTTGGTCCCAGCCAAAGACAACACCAGCGGCTGTCAGTATCAACAAGTTAAGCAGCATGATTATTTTTTCGATAAGCATCCGTTTTCCGCTAAATACACGTTCAGGTGGGCGGGAAGACGGATCACCGATTTCCAGCGTATCCAGTGTCCCACCATACCGCACGACGAGCCCAATTCCGAGTCCGAGGCATAATCCGCCAAACATGGCGGCAGCCAGCGGATGCTCTACAAGTGGCGGCATAGGATGAAGCACAATGGCACCGATCGAAAAGACAACCAGACCCAGAACAGTAACCAGTACAAATTTCTTCTGCACAATCTTGTAAGACAGAAATATAAACGGAACATTGAATAAAAATAGGAACAATCCAATCCTCATTTCGGTCCAGTGGGCGAAGAGTGAGGAAATGCCGGTAATGCCTCCAATAATAATCTTATTGGGGTGTAAGAACAATTCAAGTCCCACGGAGGCCAGAATTCCGCCCGCAATAACGAGAAACAGGTTTAACCAGCGGCGGGTAGACGATATCCTGGTCTTGACGGTGTTTGGCACCGGATTAGCCGATATCAGAGGTGCTTTCATAGGTCATCCTCCTTAGTGCGGCTTTCGAGCCATTCTCCCTGGGTTAGTCACAGAAAGATCGGCGTAAGAGCCGCGAAGTACGTTAGTATGTCTGTTCTGTACAGACATAGGAATTATCCTTCTTTCTGTAGGACCTTTGGCTCTTCTTTCTTTTTCCGAGGATCTTTGAACTTGAATATTTTATCCAATAAACGGAATACATGTTTGGACTCTTTGGTTAATAAAGGACCCAGAATGGCCAGAATTAGGACATACAGCGCGGCAAAAGGTTGAATCATTGGCAACAGTCCACCGGCTTTACCCATGTTGGCCAAGATAATGGAAAACTCACCCCGTGACACAATGGTTAATCCAATATTCGCCGATGCTTTGGGCGATAGTCCTGCACTGCGCCCTGCCAACATACCCGCCAGGAAGTTACCGAACAATGTAATAACAACTGCAATCAGAGCTAACCATACGGCTTCGCCGCCCAGGGACAAAGGATCAATGGACAATCCAAAGCTGAAGAAGAAGATGGCTCCGAAGAAGTCACGGAACGGTAGAATCAAGTGCTCAATCCGCTTCGCGTGTTCTGTTTCAGCAAGCACCAGACCAACCAGTAATGCACCAATCGCTTCGGCAACATGAATGGTCTCAGAGAAACCAGCTACCAGGAACAAGGCTCCAAATACAACGAGAGAGAATAGCTCATTCGATCTTATTTTAAGCAATTTGTTTAGTAGCGGTGTTGCTTTGCGTCCAAGGATAATCACGATAAGCATGAATCCAAGGGCAATAAGTGCGGACATGATGACGCCTCCGATGGAGGATGAATCACTAAGCACAAGTCCGGACAAGATCGAGATATATACAGCGAGGAATACATCTTCGAACATAATAATACCCAATATCATCTCTGTTTCCGGGTTGGCTGTTCGTTTCAAATCGACGAGTACCTTGGCCACAATGGCACTGGAAGAGATGGTAGTTATACCTGCGATAATAAGTGCTTCTGCAACTGGGAAACCGGACACAAAACCGAAAATTAATCCCAGCGTAAAGTTAATGCCGATGTAGATCGAGCCGCCAACTGCAATGGAGCGACCCGATTTAATTAAACGACCTACCGAGAATTCAAGTCCAAGGTAGAAGAGAAGGAACAGGATACCGATCCGACCCATAAATTCAATAAAAGGCTGACTCTCAATAAAGCGGAAGTCCAGATGCCAGATTTTCATGGCATGTGGACCAACGGCCATCCCGATCAGAATATAAAACGGAACAACCGAAAATCTTAGTTTTGCCGATAAAAGGCCGGCTGCCGCAATGAGCACAAGGGCCAGACCTACTTCGAATATCAAATGATCCATCTATTTACCCCCTTCCAGTCAGGAGGAGGGATTTAAACAGTTTCTGCTGATTGCGTTCGCCAACGGCTACCACCGTGGATTCTGCACTGATAACTACCTCCGGACCTGGGCTGATATGTTTTTTGTGATTTTTCTCTACAACGGCGATAACCGTTGCCCCAGAGTTCTGACGTACGTCCAATTCACCGATGGATTTGCCGATACTTGCAAAGGATGGTTCGATTTTGTACCACTCGATAATCAAGTCGTCAAACGTTACTTCAATATTTTCAAGCTGCTTTGGTTTGTAAGTTAATCCGCCAACAATAGCAGCAATCTGTCGTGCTTCGTAATCGTCAAGTGTGATCATCGAGATGCTTTGATCGGGATCATCATACTCGAAGTGGTACATTTCCCGGCGACCGTCATCGTGAATAATAATGACAATTTTATCACCGCTGCTTGTTTCAATTTGAAATTTTTTGCCAATTCCCGGCAAGTCTGTTTCGCGTACATCCATGGATTGTTGCCTCCTTATAATTAGGGGCTGGCCACAGAAGACAGGCTTATTTCCCGAAAATGTTAATCTGCTGCTCAAAGGAACATCAAAAGATGCGGGTAAACAGAGCCAGAAATTCCTGACACAGCCATATGATTTGAATTTGTCGGTGTGGGTACAAAAAAATAGGTACTGTCATAACATTGGTTTATCTAACGTGTGCTAAAAGGGTTATAAGTTATGCACAAGCACACCGTCTTATAGATACAGAGGTGTCTCCATGCAAAAGCAACCTGTAAATACGTCGTAACGGCTAGTGAAGAGCGTTCACGTATTTTGGTGCTATAGGGGTGAGGGATACATACATGCTGGTAAACTTAATAGGTAGCAGAAATAATCTGCGTTTAAACAGACAATACCACGGTTTAAAGGACAGACCCGTTGTAGGGATTCGCAGCATCAATACCAATGCGAGGACAAGAAAGACAGGCTTATTATGCGTAACCGCAATCAGCTTGGACATGACTTGTGGGTATTTGCGAATGACAGGTTTCTGCTGGGATTCGGGTATTTGCAACAGCACTTCCTTGTTGGAAGTTGCTTCTACAGACACCCCAACGGCAGATTCGGTCTGCATCGGAATAGGGAAGCACAAGGCTTGGAAAACGCACAAAATGATAATGATAGTGTAGTGGAGTATTCTAGGTTGTTGTCTCATTTTGGCTTCCCTCCTTTTCCGTGAAACATACTGTTATTAAAATAATAACACATTTTTGTCTTAACTCCAAACCTCTTCATAATATACTGAGAAATCATGACACGCTTTCCATCAATCCGCTTCGTATATCCCCATCGGCCTTGCCATATACTTTGAACAGGAAGGAAAGGAGTGATTCTTGTGGAACTGTTTGCTGTATGGACCGATGTATCGGGGCAAGAGGAAGCGGATCAATTTTATCGTTGTGTCAAGGAAAAAACCAAAGGTTTACATATAAATAAAAGAGGATTCCGGCTCACCTTCAAACATAATGATGGAAGAGCAACCTGGGTGTGCAGAGGGAATGAGAATCACGAAGACTTCCAGCAATGGCTTCCCCGGATCAGTGATCTGCTCTCCCTTGGACTCGCCGACTTCATTATGGAGACACAGGAACGAGGCATGGTGGAGGATATGATCGCCAAAGCGTGTTCTGTCATGGATGAGCATGAGGTGGAGAAGGTCAATCGAATCTGCATGCCACTTCTATTAAATGGTGATCTGGATCAGCCCGGACTTCGGGAGCGCCGCCGTACTACGTTAGCCAGTGGACTACGGCAGGATCTGGAGGATGTTCACTTTTTTCACCTTGAAGGTATTATCAATTTCCGTATACGGCCATATAAGCAGGAACTTCAGGAATTAGTGGAGTATGCGCTCGATGAGTTCTGGATGGATCGGCAATATGAAGAGTTTATGGGGCTGTTAAAATATTTTGTGTTTTTTCAAGAAGCCAAAGTACCACTAGTTCATCTTGTACACAAGGGAATGCATGAATTTCAGGTCCTGGATGCTGGACTTAATATTTTACCCGTGCAAAAGGATGAACAGGTTGTTGTGGAAATGCCGGGTCTGGAACTGGAGATGGATATTGAAGATATGATTGTAAGTACACTCATCTCGATCTCTCCTGAGAAGGTCATGCTCCATACACGCACCCCGGATCTGCCAATCATCTCGACCATATGCCAGATCTTTGAAGACAAAGTGCAAATATGTCATCATTGCCCGGAATGCGAAGTGCTGCGCTCAGGATTGTTGACAGGTCTTGACGCAAGTGATCTCGGCAATTATAATAACTGTTGATCCATGAATTTTTCATGAGAACCATTGAACCAAAAGCGTTGACAAAGACAACAACCACACGCAAGATCGGTGCAGAGAGAGGAACCTAGGCTGGAATTTCCTCCGGATATCACGTATGGTTTACCCCTTTGTAGCTGCAATTTTGAAAGTGGAGTTAGAATATCGCCTTTATGGTGGATTATCCGCGAGTAAGGATCTGCCGGGTCATGCCCGTTATCGTCATGCCAATGAGGGCTGTATTTCCGAATATGGATGAATCAGCTGAATTAGGGTGGAACCACGAGTATATAACACTCGTCCCTTTGCCGGGACGGGTGTTTTTTGCGTTCCTTTGCAAAATGACTGGAATAGCAATAGATAATCAGTCCATAAATATCTGGACTCGAAGGTTACATTAACAGGAGGAATGAGACAAATGGCAGTGAACATTAAATTACCGGATGGTTCAGTACGTGAGTATGCGGATGGCAGCAGCATTGAGGATGTAGCCGCTTCAATTAGCAGCGGATTGCGCAAAAATGCCGTAGCCGGCAAGCTGGATGGTATCGTGGTGGACTTGTCCACAAACCTTCATGAGGGAGCATTGGTGGAGATCGTAACGCTGGATTCACCAGAAGGACTTGAAGTGATGCGTCATAGTACAGCTCACTTAATGGCTCAAGCAGTGAAACGTTTATATGGTAACAAAGAGGTACGCCTCGGTATTGGCCCTGTCATTGAAGATGGTTTCTACTATGATATGGACCTCGAACATGCGCTCAATCCTGAAGATCTGCAAAAGATCGAGAAGGAAATGGAACGTATTGTGAACGAGAACTTGCCAATTGTACGTAAGGAAGTTAGCCGCGAGGACGCGATCAAAACGTTTGAAGAAGTGGGCGATCCTTACAAACTTGAGTTGATTCGTGATTTGCCAGCGGACAGCGTGATCACGATTTATGAGCAAGGTGAATTCTTCGACTTGTGTCGTGGTCCTCACGTCCCATCGACTAGCAAAATTAAAGTGTTCAAACTGATGAATGTCGCGGGTGCTTACTGGCGTGGAGATAGCAAAAACAAAATGCTTCAACGTATCTATGGTACGGCTTTTGTGAAAAAAGCACAGCTGGACGAGCATCTGCACTTCCTTGAAGAAGCTCGCAAACGGGATCACCGCAAGTTGGGTAAAGAGCTGGAAATGTTCACATTCTCCCAACTGGTCGGTCAAGGCCTGCCAATCTGGTTGCCTAACGGCGCGAAGCTGCGCCGTACTCTGGAGCGTTATATTGTGGATCTGGAAGAAAGCCTGGGATACCAGCATGTATACACACCGGTTCTGGGTAACGTGGAATTGTACAAAACATCTGGACACTGGGAGCACTACCAGGAAGACATGTTCCCGAAAATGGTTATGGATAACGAGGAACTCGTTCTGCGCCCAATGAACTGTCCTCACCATATGATGGTGTACAAGTCCAGCATGCACAGCTACCGTGATCTGCCAATCCGTATTGCGGAGCTTGGCATGATGCACCGTTATGAAATGTCGGGGGCATTAACAGGTCTGCACCGTGTACGTGCAATGACACTGAACGACTCACACATTTTTGCACGCCCGGATCAGATCAAAGAAGAGTTTGCTCGTGTTATCGAGTTGATTCAAACAGTGTATAAGGATTTTGGTATTAACGAATACCGTTTCCGTCTGTCCTATCGTGATCCGAAGGATACCGAGAAATACTTCCAGAACGACGAGATGTGGGAAATGTCCCAACGCATGCTGCGTGAAGTTGTGGAAGAACTTGATCTTCCTTTCTATGAAGCTGAAGGTGAAGCGGCATTCTACGGTCCGAAGCTGGATGTACAGATCAAAACAGCCCTGGGCAAAGAAGAGACATTGTCTACGGTTCAACTGGACTTCCTGTTGCCTGAGCGCTTTGAACTTGAATATGTGGGAGATGACGGACAAAAACATCGTCCGGTCGTTATTCACCGCGGTGTAATTAGTACAATGGAACGTTTCACAGCATTCTTGCTGGAGAACTTTGCAGGAGCTTTCCCATTGTGGTTGTCTCCAGTACAGGCAAAAGTGATCCCAGTATCCGGAAACTTCGACGATTATGCGCGTGAAGTGGAAGCGAAGCTGAAACGTGCGGGAATCTCTGCTGAAGCCGATCTGCGGAATGAGAAGCTTGGATATAAAATCCGTGAGGCGCAGCTTGAGAAAATGCCTTATATGTTTGTAGTTGGTGAGAATGAGCGTAATGCAGAAGCAGTATCCGTGCGTAAGCGTGGAGAAGGCGATCTGGGCATGAAACCGGTCGATGAAATAATCGCTCAATTGAAAGAAGAAATCGCAACACGTTTGGTATAAATGAACAAATGATCTATCGGATAACCAGTGCATAAGTTGCGCTGATCACTCTGCATAACGCCTGGATAACATGGGATTGACCTATGTTGTTCAGGCGTTTTTTCGTAGTGTTTGCAGTAAAAAGTATAGATTAATTGCTTTTTGGAAAACCTTTGCAGTGAGGGGGAGGTTATACAATGAAAAAGCAATTCTCAATTCAGAAGAAACATATACGGGGTTTATTGGTTGGCTGTGTGATGTTCGCCGGAATGATGATTAACCTGAATCAGGCGGATGCCTATACATTTGAAGAGGAAAGTACAGTACTGCATGTCGAGAGTCAGAGCAGCGGCATTGAAGGTCCGATTATTGAAAATTCGAGCAAGTCGGATCAAGAATTTCCAGAACAGGTCAGCCATCAATACAGCGATGAGGCCCAGCTGACGACCATGGTGTATATGGCTTTATTGTGGTCACCACAACCAATGCTCATTCCAAGACCTGAACTTCCAGAAAAACAAGTGGCGGATCCGTCTATGCCGGTGCTTGCTCCGCGTTCAGAACAAATCCTGGGTACACAAAAGGTTACAGCAACGGGATATACGGCAGGAGTGGAGTCTACAGGAAAAGGGCCTAAACATCCTCAATATGGAATTACGTATTCTGGTGTCAAAGTACGCCGTGATAAAGAAACGGTCTCCACGATTGCAGCTGATCCAAAATTGTTCCCGATGGGTTCCATTCTGTATATTCCGGGCTATGGCTACGGAATTGTTGCAGATACCGGTTCAGCGATCAAAGGCCATAAGATCGATCTGTATTTCCCGACAACCAAGCAAGTGTACAAAGAGTGGGGCAAAAAGGATGTGGAGGTACAGGTGATCAGGCAAGGCGCTGGGAAATGCACAGAAAAGATGCTCAGCGAGTTGGCAGATGCGATCGACGTGTACAAATCCGTACCGGACTCGTGGCTGGACAAGGCCATATAATTTCACCTGGTCACATGAATAACTGAAGTGCTCTCTTCACATAATATTGACTGGGGACGAACCCCGCGGTGCAGCAATGCAACGTAAATATGAAGAGAGAGGTGATTCGTTGTGGCTAAGAAATCACAAGGACAAGGGTACCAAACGCCAAACGAGAAGTACAATGCAGAGTTTGGAGAAGAGAATGCAGCAGCTAAAGTGAAACAATCCGCTCAAAACAAAGTACAAGATAATTTCCAAACACCTGATGAAAAATTCAATGCCGAGTTCGGTGTAGAAAACACGGGTCAAACAAACCAAGGCCGTGCAGGGAAATTCCAGAAATAATTGAAGATAAAGATTCAGCACCCTGGAGCAGCAGCTCCGGGGTGTTTTACATATGCGGATTTTTTACATAAATATCCTCCCATCTCAGTCTCGAGACCGAGATAACTTCCATCTGCCGCCGCTGTTCTCATTGTTCTGTCTGAGTTACACTGGATACATAATACAGACAAAGGAGACATGAGCGATGAAACGATCGACGCGTGACCGCTGGTGGGTTGGCATACCTCTTATTGCTATTGGTGCGATGATCTTGTTCAGACAATTGGGATATGACATTGATGTAGGATATATTTTCAGAACATATTGGCCGTTATTTCTAATCTGGTGGGGGGTCAAAGGAATCTCCGAGATTCGTCGCAACGGGGGTTACGCCTTTATTGGACCGGTAATTGTACTGGCGATCGGTGGTTACTTCCTAGCCCGTAACCTGGGATGGATTGATTACTCCATGGGGGAGTTCATCCGTTATCTGATTCCGATTATGCTGATTGGCGGAGGATTGTTCGTACTGATTGGGCCACGACGTCGAGATCGGAAACATCATGACAAGATGCAGCCACCTCCAGCAACAGAACAACCATATAAACCGTTGTCCCCTGAGGATCTGGAGATGCCGTCGTCGTTTGACGAACAGTTCGAGAAAACATTTGGCAAACCAAAACAGGAACAGAAGAACGATGCACATGGCCCTCATTTCACAGGATCAACGGATTCATCATCACAAGGGCATCAATATAAGAAGAAACATCAATCGTATAACTCTAACGATACCGGATATGGAGAACATTATGATGATGGGTACGGAAATGGTTATGGGAATTATGGCAGTGGCAATACCATTAATAAATCAGCGTTCATTGGGGATTTGTACATGGGACAAGAAGTGTTCTCGTTGAAACCCATGAACATCTCGGCTTTTATCGGAGATACCGTAATTGATTTGACCAAAGCACAGATTCCATACGGTGAGACGAAAATTGTCATTTCTTCATTTATTGGGGATGTGAAAGTATTTGTTCCAGAAGATATGGATCTGGGTGTGACGGTGACGACTAATTCCTTCATTGGAGATATGTCACTGTTGAACCAGAAACGCGGCGGATTCCTGAGTAGTGCCCAGGCTGAAACTGCCCATTACCATGAAGCAAGCAAAAAGGTACGGATTATTGTAAGTGTGTTTATCGGAGACGTCAAAGTGAATAAGGTGGGTTAACGCATGATTCGAACAATTCTCAAGGCCAATAAATGGGAACTGATGATGTATTTTGCGCTAACCGGTCTAATTACGCTGGGCGGATTCTATCTATTGTATGGAGAGGTGTTGATGGGGGCTGGTCGTCAGCGGGCATGGACCTATGTTGCCGTTGTTGTGCTGGCCACCGTTATCACCGGATATATCGCTGCATTACGACTCCAACGCAAGATCGACCTACTTGATCTCAACATGTTGAAAGTGTCCAAGGGTAATCTGGCGGTGCGTATGCCTGAAGCGGATGATGCTTCGTTTGGTCGTGTCTATCAGGAATTCAATGTCATGATGGATTCGATTGAGAAAAAGATGAGACTGCTTCAGCGCCTTGGTGAGCAGGAAGTCATTGAGAAGGAGCAAGCCTCGGAGCGGGCTGTGCTTGAAGAGCGTAAACGAATGGCAAGGGATCTTCATGACACGGTTAGCCAGCAGCTGTTTGCCATGCATATGTCGGCTTCGTCCTTACCTCGTCTGCTGGAGATGAATCCTGAACATGGCGGTAAAGTACTGGACCAGTTAATCCAGATGTCACATATTGCACAGCGTCAGATGCGAGGACTTATTGCCCAACTTCGACCGGTGGAGCTGGAAGGGCGTGACCTCACCGCAGCACTGGATAGTTGGTTTCCTGATTATTGCAGGCAGAATGGTCTTAAAGGTGTGAAAGAGCTGGAACTGGATGGCGGAATCTCGGATGCCATTGAGCACCAGCTGTTTCTTGTTATTCAGGAGGCTGTTGCGAATGTCGTGAAGCATGCAGAGGCGGGAGTGGTTAGTCTGTCCATACGGGAGAGTGAACATCAGATCAGCATGAGCATCAGCGATGATGGTCAGGGATTTTTGCAGCAAGCGGAGCGTCCGGGTTCATACGGGTTATCTACCATGCGTGAACGGGCGGAGAAGCTTGGGGGGCAAGTTCAGATTATATCAAAGCCGGGAGCGGGAACGACGGTACGGGTATTGATCCCGAAATTTCCGAATGTATCTGAATGAACTAGAGGGGGAGACGCAATGAGTGGGAAAATAAACGTAATGATTGTGGATGACCATGACATGGTTCGAATGGGGCTGAAAACGTATCTGATGCTGGAACCTACTTTTCATGTGATGGGGGAAGCGGGCCACGGGCAGGATGCGCTTGATCAGTTGCGTAAGTTAAATGATAGTGAAATGCCGGATCTGATCCTGATGGATCTGATGATGCCGGTAATGAATGGCGCTGAAGCAACAAAAGCCATCATGACTGAATTTCCAGGGATGAAAATTGTGATGCTCACCAGTTTCCTGGAGGATGATCTGGTTGTGCAAGCGATTGAAGCGGGTGCGGTAAGTTATGTACTGAAGACAGTCTCTGCTGAAGAACTGATCTATGCTCTTCAAGGGGCCTATAGAGGCATGCCTGTTATGACAGGTGATGTGTCGCAGGCGTTAACCCGGGGAATCAGACAACGTACAGCGAGAGAGAGTGAATCGGGTCTGACTGAACGGGAGAAGGAAGTGTTGCTACTTATTGCAGAGGGAAAGACCAACAAAGACATTGGGGAAGAATTACATATCAGTATCAAAACCGTCAAAACACATGTGAGCAACCTGCTGATGAAATGTGAGATGGACGATCGTACACAATTGGCCATCTATGCGCATCGTCAGGGTTGGGTGAAAACGAAAGGGTAAATGCTGTCATGACGGGGAAAAGAATGTATTCTTACGTGCTTTTATCTCCTTTTTAATTGTTTTTAAGGTACGGTTAAGGTTTAAAGTACAAAATAAGAACAGTTAAAGAATATCTCTTGGGAATAAGAGATTGGGAGGTAGAGAGGCATGGACGAACGCAACTATAGATCGAACCGTCAAGACGAGGAAAACGAAACCAAACAAACGGAGAACCGCAATTCTTCCGGAACGGACGAATCCTCCTATTATTATTCTTATGGACCTTTTCAGTCCGTGAATCAGGAAGATACAGCAAATCACATGGGAAGCACTAATCAGCGTGAAGAAGGAAATGTAGAGATTACAAAACCTGATCCGGTGAGACCCGTACCTACTTACTATAATAGTGAATCATCTGAACAAGCGAAAAGATCATCAGGCGGCGGAAACGGCTCAGGTAACGGTGGAGATCAAGGGAATGGCGGCAAAGGCAACTGGAACTATAATAACCGCAAGCCGCGTTCTTCCGTAAGATCACTTCTATTTTCCTTTATTGCCGGTATGCTGGTCATCACTGTTCTCATGTACACAGCTGATAGAACAAACATGTTCACACCGGAGACGGCACTTATGAACACGGACAATCAAAGTTCAGGACAGGAAGCATCCACAAACACAGGCGGAGGCAACAATGTCACAGCGTCGTTACTGCCAACAGGCAAAGAAGATGTGTCTTCCGTAGTAACAAGTACAAGTCCGGCTGTCGTTAAAATTGAAACACTCGCGAAGCAGTCCTCACGTACAGGATTGGGTCAGGGTGGATCGAATACAAGTGATCCGCTGTACCAATACTTCTTTGGTAATGGGGGCGGAACGGAAGGCAATCAAGGCCAAAGCCAGCAACCACAAAGCAGTAATCAGCTTGTGCCTATGGGCATTGGTTCGGGGTTCATTTTTGACAAAGAAGGATATATCCTGACGAATCAACACGTTGTACAGGGTGCAGATGTAATCCAGGTAACCCTGGAGAACAACAGCAAGCCTTATGAAGCTAAACTGCTGGGAAGCAGCTTTGATCTGGATTTGGCTGTATTGAAAATTGAGAAAAACAGTGGTGACGATGCGTTCCCTGTAGCTCCACTGGGTGATTCCAATAGTACTCAAGTCGGTGAGTGGCTTGTAGCTATCGGTAACCCTGAAGGATTCGAACACACGGTTACAGCAGGTGTACTGAGTGCCAAAGAACGTACAATCAGCATTCCAGATGAAGAAACAGGAAAAACACGTGAGTACAGCCATTTGCTGCAAACGGATGCTTCGATTAATCCGGGTAACTCCGGTGGTCCGTTGCTTAACCTGAACGGGGAAGTTATCGGTATGAACGTTGCAGTAAGCGCAGACGCACAAGGGATTGGTTTTGCGATCCCATCAAGTGTCATCTCTGAAGCGGTTAAATATCTTAAAGAGAACAAAGAAGTTCCCAAAGAGCCAGTACCCTTTATCGGTGCATCTTTGATGGCTCTCACACCTGAAGTCGCTAAACAAATGGGAACAGATGTGACCGAAGGTTCAGTTGTAGCCAGCACGATCTTCCAATCGCCGGCTTACCAAGCAGATCTTCGTGCATATGACATCATTACAGGTGCGAACGGTACCCCTTACGCCACAAGTCAAGATCTGATTGATTTTATCAAGAAACAGGAAATCGGCAGTGAAGTGACATTAAACGTGGTGCGTGACGGTAAGAAAATGGATCTGAAAATCAAAATCGGTAACAAAAATGATTTTGATACTTCACAAACAACAGGTACACAACAGCAGCAACCATAAATATCGGTTAAGGATTAACAGAACGGAAGGGTTTGAAGGCCCTTCCGTTTTTTTTGCCCTGATGGAGCAAGGTTACAATGGACCAGTACGGAATGGAGACCGCCTACTTGAAGATGCAGATTGTGCTTCTGCCTGTTACAATGGGATAAAACGTTAGGATAAAGGAGAAAGACCATGCGCTCAACTATTTTGATTGTGGATGATGACGAAAAAATTGTATCCATGCTCCGCCGGGGGCTGGCTTTTGAAGGATATGAGGTACAGACGGCTTCCAATGGAGCTGAAGGCCTCAGCAAACTGATGGACAAGGAGCCGGACATCGTTGTGCTGGATGTGATGATGCCGCAGATTGACGGATTTGAGGTATGTCGCAGATTGAGAGAAGCAGGCAGCAAAGTACCTGTGCTGATGCTGACGGCCAAGGATGAAGTACAGAGCCGAGTGACCGGACTGGACACGGGAGCCGATGACTACCTTGTAAAACCTTTTGCGCTGGAAGAATTATTGGCACGTGTCCGCGCATTGCTGCGCCGCAAGTCTGATAATGGGGGTACGCCGGACAACCGCTTAATGTATGAAGATATCATTTTGGACAATGACTCACGTGAAGTATTGCGAGATGGGCAGCGTCTGGAGCTGACTGCCAAAGAATTCGAACTGTTGAATCTGTTCATGCAAAATCCAAGACGGGTACTGTCCCGTGATCTGATTATGGATAAAATCTGGGGTTATGATTACAGCGGTGAGTCTAACGTGCTTGAAGTGTACATTGCCATGCTCAGACAGAAGACCGAAGAATACGGTGGCAAGCGTCTAATCCAGACCATCCGGGGAGCCGGCTATATTCTGAGAGGTGACTCTTGATATGTCCATCCGGTTAAGATTAACCGCATGGTATTCTGGCATTTTGGCGGCTGTTCTGATCTTTTGGGGCGTTGTAATCTATGCCTTTGTTTATTTTAACTCCTATCAGGAAGTCGAACAGCAATTGAAGGTGAAGAGTACCCGGATTACGGAGCAGATCGGTGTTAATCCTCTTTCACAGTCGTTGGATCTGGACCCATTTACAGAGAGTCAGCTTCAAGAGGCACAAATCTATATTCAACTCTGGGATTATCAGAGTCGCTCAGGCAGGATTTCGGGTAATATGGAGAAATTGCAGATTCAGTTTCCGGTACTAAAAGCCAATGAGATACTTAAAGAGCGTGGCATATCCAAGATCTATGTGGACGGTACACCGTTTCTGGTGAATCAGCTTCCCCTTTCTCTTCAAGGTACCAATGAAGTACGTGGAATTCTTCAGGTAGGAGCCAATGTAAGTTCACAGGAGCGCTTGCTGGAAGCGTTGCTTAATATTTTGGTTTTTGGCTGGCTGGTGGCTATGGCATTGGCTATAACCTCAGGTCTCGTTCTGGCCCGGAAGTCGATGCGTCCGCTCGTGAATGTCATTGATGCCGCGAACCAGATTCAATCGGGAGATGACTTAAGTGTACGTATTCAATATGCGGGGCCAAAGGATGAGATCGGGCGTCTGATTGAAACGGTGAATAATATGCTTGAACGTACAGAATTGTCATTCCGTGGTTTGGAGGAGACGAATGCTGCCCAGCGCCGCTTTGTATCCGATGCATCACATGAACTGCGTACACCGCTGACCACCATTCGCGGGAACGTGGACTTCCTGAAGAAGTTATGGGATCAGGAGGGAACCGACCGACCGAATCTGGATGAGGAGACCGTCAAGCAAATGTCGCTGGAAGCCATTGAAGACATGGCTGACGAGGGAAAACGTATGAGCAGGCTGATCAGCGACATGTTATCGCTGGCGAGAGCGGATACGGGTCAGAAAATTGAACTGAATCCGATCCCGCTGCAGATACTCGTACAGGAAGTGGCACGCAGAGCACAATTTCTGGATCGTCAGGCAGACTGGCTTCCAGGAGATTTTTCCATCCTGAACGGCATTTATGTGAACGGTAGCAAGGACTATCTGCAACAGATGTTATTTATTTTCATCGAAAATGCGTTTAAATACACACCTGAAGGCTCTGTGACGCTGGATGCCGTATTATACAAGGGCCAGGTGGGACTGCGCATCAGCGACACCGGTATTGGGATGGATCGGGACGAAGTGCCGTTCATCTTTGATCGCTTCTATCGGGCAGATGAATCCCGTGGGGCTACACCGGGCATCGGTCTGGGACTTTCAATTGCGAAGTGGATTATTGAGGAACACCATGGATCGGTTGAGGTTGTGACCAGACGTGGAGAAGGAACCACCTTTATTATCTGGTTGCCGGTTGTCTTTGCTCCGCCTATCGAATAAAGGTATAATAGACAGGACTGCAATTACATCGGCAACGTTGCCGAGAAAGAAAGCGGGTGGCAACCAAGTGGAAGTATTACGAATTTCGCCGCGGGGATATTGTTACGGCGTTGTGGATGCGATGGTGCTCGCGCGTCAAGCGGCACGCAATCTGGATTTACCACGACCTATTTATATATTGGGTATGATTGTGCATAACCAACATGTGACGGATTCCTTTGAAGATGAAGGTATTATTACATTGGATGGTCCGAACCGGATGGATATTTTGAGCCAAGTGGAGAGTGGCACGATTATTTTTACAGCTCATGGTGTATCTCCTGAAGTGCGTAAGCTGGCACGGGACAAAGGATTGACAACAGTGGATGCAACATGCCCTGATGTGACCAAGACACATGATCTCATTCGCGAAAAGACAGCAGAAGGTTATCAGATTATCTATATTGGTAAAAGGAATCATCCTGAACCAGAAGGTGCTGTTGGCGTTGCGCCAGACCTCGTTCATCTGATCGAGAAGGAAGAAGAGATCGAAGAACTGAACGTACCTTCAGGCAAGATCCTTATTACGAATCAGACAACGATGAGCCAGTGGGATATCAAACACATTATGAGCCGTCTGCTGGAGAAGTTTCCGGGAGCTGAGATTCATAATGAAATTTGCCTCGCAACTCAGGTTCGTCAGGAAGCTGTTGCTGAACAGGCAGGTCAAGCGGACCTGGTTATCGTGGTGGGTGATCCTCGCAGCAATAACTCTAACCGTCTGGCACAAGTGTCGGAGGAGATTGCGGGTGTTACGGCCTACCGTGTATCCGATGTTTCCGAGATTCAGCAAGAATGGCTGAAAGGTGTAAATAAGGTGGCGGTTACTTCGGGTGCATCAACACCAACACCGATCACGAAGGAAGTCATCCTTTACCTGGAGCAGTATGAACATGACAAGCCGGAGACGTGGGAAATCAAACGTACCGTGAACATGAGCAAACTGCTGCCTCCAGTTAGAGAAAAAACACGTACACCTTAGGCGCAACTAATGTAAAAATAAGTCTAAGTGTATGTGAATTAAAAACGAGATGTGAATGAGAAGAATCCTGTTACGCAGATCCGAATGTCGGAGCCTGTGGAGCAGGGTTCTTTTTGTATATGGATAAGGAATGTGTACCTTGACGCAATAAGAGAACTATGGTATATTCACTTTAACGGATAAAAGCTTAAAAGCGAACAAGCGTTTAAGCGCGACAGAGTTCTTATATTTAATCAGACGCACGTTAAGAAATGATTGTGCTCTCATACAAGGAAGGATGGGAATTAATATGATCGTTATTGCAGGCAAGGCTACACCGGAGGAACAGATTCAGGATATCGTTTCAGTTATTGAAAAAGAAGGGCTTCAGGTGCATATCTCTCGCGGAGAGGATCGTACTATCATTGGTTTGATTGGTAAAGTTGAACCTAAAATGCAAGAGCATCTTCGCCAAATGAAAGGTGTCGAGAATGTCGTGAAAATCTCGAAGTCCTACAAATTGGCAAGCCGCGACTTCCATCCGGAAGATACGGTGATCTCCATCAAAGGTGTAGATATCGGCGGAAAAGAACTTGTTGTCATGGGCGGACCATGTGCGGTTGAATCCGCTGCACAGATTGATGAGATTGCAGGGCTTGTGAAAGCTGCTGGTGGGCAAGTGTTACGTGGTGGTGCATTTAAGCCTCGTACGGGTCCTTACAGCTTCCAGGGAACGGGTGTAGAAGGATTGATCATGATGGCGGAAGCAGGCAAGAAACATGATCTGCTGACCATTACAGAAGTCATGACACCTGAGTATGTGGATATTTGCGCCGAGTACGCAGATATTCTGCAAGTAGGTACACGTAACATGCAGAACTTTGACCTGCTCCGCAAATTGGGTGAGTGTGGCAAGCCGGTATTGTTGAAACGTGGCTTCAGTGCGACATACGATGAGTTGTTGAATGCGGCTGAATACATTCTTGCGGGTGGTAACCCAAATGTTATGCTGTGTGAGCGTGGTATTCGTACGTTTGAATCCTACACACGGAATACGCTGGATCTGTCAGCGATCCCTGTTCTACAGTCTCTGAGCCATTTGCCGGTTATTTCTGACCCGAGCCATGGTACTGGACGACGTGAACTGGTGGAACCGATGACAAAAGCTTCCGTTGCTGCGGGTGCCAATGGCTTGATCATTGAAATGCATACCGATCCGGATAACTCCATGACAGGAGATGGTGTGCAATCCCTGTTCCCTGATCAATTCGCTAACCTGTTGCAGGATTTGGAGAAATTGGCACCAATCGTGGGTAAATCATTCAGCACAGCCAAACAACCGGCAGAATTTTTCCCGGCACGTGTAGGCGTGTAATAAGAATTTCATAATCAAGGTCTGGATCATCATCCGGGCATCTCATCTGGTCTCGTTCATTGCGACGGAATCAGATAGATGCTCGGTTTTTTGCATAATTTGCAGTTTTGAACGTATTTATTAATCAATGGTGATAAGAAACATTTATGATGTGAAGTTTTTCCCATGATTTAGGTTAAAATAGAGGTCGCTTTACCGCATTAAACCAGTTAAATATATATAAATGTAGTTGTTATATGAATTTAAGTTATTTATAAAATGTGAGTATATCTAACATACCTTCAAAAAATACCTTACATAAGTATTGACGATGTCATGTTTTAAAATTTATAATGACGACAGAAAAAAATTCGAATTTAGACATTTTCTTAGTGGGGTTGTTTAATGTTCGGAATATTTGGGAGGACGAATACATGTCGGTTGAAAACGTATTGAAATCAATTCAAGAGAATAACATCGAGTGGGTAGATTTTCGTTTTGTAGATTTAGCTGGTCGTGCACATCACATCTCGTTGCCAGCTTCGGCTGTTGATGCAGACACGTTCGTAAATGGAGTAGCTTTTGACGGTTCTTCGATCCAAGGTTTCCGCGGAATTGAAGAGTCTGATATGGTTATGATGCCAGACCCTGAAGCGACTTATGTCGATCCGTTCACTGCACACCCTACATTGAATGTTATGTGTGATATCTTCACTCCGGATGGCGAGCGTTATGAGCGTGACCCACGCAGCATCGCTGTTAAAGCAGAAGCTTATTTGCAAGAGAGCGGTGTAGGTACAGCGGCATTCTTCGCACCTGAATCCGAGTTCTTCATCTTCGACGATGTACGTTATGAGAGTGGCACGAACAGCTCTTCCTACTATGTAGATTCCGAAGAAGCCTCATGGAACACCAACCGTAAAGAAGAAGGCGGAAACCTGGGCTTCAAAGTTCGCACTAAAGGTGGATATGTTCCAGTAGCGCCAGTGGATACACAGCAAGATATTCGTAGCGAAATGTGTCGCCTTTTGGAAGAAGCAGGCCTGTCGATCGAGCGTCATCACCATGAAGTGGCGACAGCGGGTCAAGCCGAAATCAACTTCCGTTTTGATACACTGAAGAAAACAGCAGATAACCTGCTTGCATACAAATACATCGTGCACAACACTGCACGTCAATATGGTAAAGTAGCAACATTCATGCCAAAACCATTGTTCGGTGATAATGGTAGCGGAATGCACGTTCACCAATCTATCTTTGATGGCGATTCCCCATTGTTCTATGACAAAGCGGGATATGCTAACCTGAGTGAAATGGCTCTGCACTACATCGGAGGTATCCTGTACCATGCTCCGGCACTGATCGCTTTGACTAACCCTAGTACAAACTCATTCAAACGTCTTGTACCTGGTTACGAAGCACCAGTAAACCTGGTTTACTCCAAAGGTAACCGTTCCGCGGCAGTTCGTATTCCGGTTGCAGCTGTGACACCAAAAGGTTGTCGTATCGAGTTCCGTACACCTGACTCCACAGCTAACCCGTACCTGGCATTCTCCGCAATGCTGATGGCTGGTCTGGATGGAATCAAACGCAAAATCAACCCAACTGAGCTTGGATATGGTCCGCTCGATAAAAACATCTATGACCTGTCTGATGCAGATAAAGAAAACATCCGCAGTGTGCCAGCTTCCCTCGAAGAAGCACTTGATGCATTGGCAGCTGATAACGAGTTCTTGACTGAAGGCGGCGTATTCACAAAAGAATTCATTGAAAACTACATCAACCTCAAACGTGATGAAGCAAAAGCAGTAGCGATCCGCATTCATCCGCACGAGTACAGCCTTTACTTCGACTGCTAATCGGTCGGGGTCGGAACAGTTCTTGTTCCAACTTAAAGCCTCCGGGACACGCTCTCGGAGGCTTTTCCTTGAATTAAACAATGTAGTGCTTTAACTTTGCAGGGTGATAAAGGAATTTGATGACCTGAATTCAACACTTCAGTGCATATTGCCCTTGAAGCAGATAGAGAATACTGATATCATAGCGATAATATTTACTTTGAGTGCATTTTGCACAAATCCATAGAGCGACTTTCAATAAGTAAGATATAGATCAAAATGATTCAATTTGTCTATACGTTGGTTGGATCAGGATGCTTCTTCCTGTCCAACTCTTATACCCGTGAGCGATTCTAATCGAATTGTGCAAAATGCTGTTTGTATGTCAGAGTTACGGATGGAAAGGGCGGGGGATTTTGTGACAAAAAGAGCGTATAACTTTAATGCAGGACCTGCGGCGTTACCACTTGAGGTACTGGAGCGTGCACAGGCGGAGTTTGTAGATTTTCGTAATACAGGCATGTCGATTATGGAGATGTCTCACCGTGGAGCGGTGTATGAGTCTGTACATAATGAAGCTCAGGAGCGGTTGTTGTCGCTTCTAGGCAATCCAAAAGGATACAAGGTTCTCTTTCTGCAGGGCGGTGCAAGCACTCAGTTCGCGATGTTACCAATGAACCTGCTCGGTGCAGGGCAGACTGCAAGTTACGTGATGACTGGCAGCTGGGCCAAAAAGGCTCTGTCTGAGGCGAAGTTGATCGGCGAGACGCATGTTGCTGCATCTTCAGAAGCAGAGAAGTTCATGAAATTGCCGGATGTTTCGAATCTGAGTTTGCCCGAACGTACGGCTTATGTACATCTGACTTCCAACGAAACGATCGAAGGTACGCAATTCAAATCGTTCCCGGATACCGGTTCAGTACCTCTGATTGCGGACATGTCGAGTGATATTTTCTGTAAACCATTTGATCTTAATCAGTTCGGCATGATCTACGCGGGTGCGCAGAAGAACCTGGGTCCATCCGGAATTACGGTTGTCATTGCCCGTGAGGAACTGGTGAGCGAATCGCCTAAAACGATTCCAACCATGCTTCGTTACAGCACACATGTAGATAACAATTCCCTGTACAATACGCCGCCATCCTTCTCGGTATATATGGTGAATGAAGTATTGAAATGGATTGAAGAACAGGGCGGACTGGCTGGTATTGAGCAAAAAAATACGAAAAAAGCGGAATTGCTCTATAACACAATTGACGCTTCAGGCGATTTCTACCGTGGTTGTGTGGAAACAGAGGATCGTTCCCTCATGAATGTAACCTTCCGTCTTGCTTCTGAGGAACTGGAGAAAAAGTTCATCAAGGCTTCGGAGGAAGAAGGATTTGTAGGTCTGAAAGGACATCGCAGTGTGGGTGGTCTCCGTGCCTCCATTTATAATGCTGCTCCTTATGAGAGCGTTAAGGCACTGACAGACTTCATGAGCCACTTCCAGAAGACAAATGGATAATTAAGTATAGGTACGGTGTAATGGACCTTTGTGTCTAATCCTGTGCCTTACCAGAGCCTTCCACATTGACGTGTGGAGGGCTTTTCTTTAAGATTAGAGGGTTGTCGTCAACATGAAAATGAAAAGGAGATTGAACACATATGGCTTTACACATCGTTCTGGTTGAACCAGAAATTCCGGCGAACACAGGCAATATTTCTCGTACTTGTGCGGCAACCGGTACCCATCTGCATCTCGTACGTCCACTTGGATTTCGAACAGATGATGCTACATTGAAGCGTGCAGGGCTGGACTACTGGCATGCTGTTCATATTGAATACCACGACTCATTCGCTGAGGTTCAGGAAAAATTTCCGGAAGGTCGTTTCTTCTACGCAACTACGAAGGCGAAAAACCGATACAGTGATTTTAATTTTCAGGATGGAGATTTCCTTGTTTTTGGTAAAGAGACTAAAGGCCTGCCACCTGAATTAATTGCTGCGAATCCCGATACATGTATGAAAATGCCAATGACTGGTGACGTTAGATCATTAAATCTATCCAATTCGGCAGCAATTATTGTATATGAAGCGTTGCGCCAGCTCAATTTCCCAGGGTTAGAAGGATAAATTCAGGTTATAAATGACGGCTAGAATTCGAAAAAAAAACATTTTTCAAAAAAAAGGACAAAAAATGTTTATTTCCAGCAGGATTCGACAAAATCTTGGCGAATCTATAAACATAGTACAAATGTACCTAGAAATTTAGAGTAAGATAGGAGAGGTGTGCCGTAGCTATGAAGCCAGCTGGAGTAGTTCGCAAAGTTGACCAATTAGGTAGGATCGTATTGCCTAAATCTTTGCGTAAAAGGTATCAAATGAATGAGGGAGATCCTGTAGAAATCTTAGTACAAGGGGACCATATTATCTTGGAGAGATATCGTCCAAAATGTATTTTCTGCGGATCCATCGAGGAAGTCAACGAGTTCAAAGAGCGTTACATATGCGCACAATGTTTAGATGAAATGACTCAGCTTCCACAGCACGGATAAGAAATAACGTCATGGGGTCCATTGACCCCGTGGCGTTTTTTTGTTTTATTCTCAATCGGATGGCATAATTGCAAATTTAAATAAGATAAGATACGTAGACTAACCCTTGGTGTAAAGGGGTAAAACCGCATTCCAAACGGCATTCAGGATGCCTTGCATATTTTCTTCCTCACTGTTAATACATATGACAGCTTCCTTAGAGGGAATTACAATACACAATTGACCATAGGCTCCATCGGCGCGGTAAGCGCCATGAGAACACATCCAGAACTGATACCCATAACCTTTTCCCCAATCACCGTCTCCAGTCGTTTCGATCTGCTGGGACGTAGCCTGTCTGATCCAATCCGCAGGTACAAGCTGTGTGCCTTCCCAAAGCCCCTCCTGCAGCAGTAACTGTCCAAATCGACTCAGTTCCTCATTGCTTATCCAAAGACCTGCACAGCCAAGTGTTACCCCCAATGGAGAGGTTTCCCACTCTACTTCATGGATGCCAAGCGGATCAAATAACCGTGGAGTCAGGTAATCTTTCACGGTTTGACCGGTAGCAGCCTGTAGCATGGCTGAGATCATAAATGTATCCCCGCTGCTATATGTAAATTGTTCTCCAGGTAACCGGTCCAGAGGCAGCGACATGTAATATTTCGCCCAGTCCTTTTCAGTCAATGAAGCTCGTTCATCAGCCCAAAGAGGGGGAGAGTCATGGCCCGAAGACATTCGGAGAAGATCACGCAATTTTAATTCTTGCGGCGATGGGAGTTTGTGCTGTGCAACGGGTACATGATCATAAGAGAAATAATCACCAAGTGTCGCATCCAGATGTAACAGACCTTCTTCAAGCGCAAGACCAACGGCCATACACGTGAAGGATTTACTGATGGAATGTTGTACCCTGCGCTGGTCCTTATCCCGGTCCCAATGGGCAAGCAGATGCCCTTTTTGTAATATGCGAATGGAAAAAACATTCAATTGTTGCTCCGTAATCGTATGAATGGAACCTTTGAGTTGTTCAGACATATTAACCTCCCTAATATCAGGTGAAACCTGAGTAAAATCGGTTGGTGAAACGTTTCCGTAATTCGAATGCAAAATCAGAACCCATGTTAGTATAAACCTGGTTTGGTGTCAATTAAAGTTGTAATCGCACTTACTAAATTTTCATTTTTTCGTAATAATAGTGTCTTTGGACGCAGATTTAGACTTAAAATAGCATTTTTTCGAGAAAAAAACGCGAAATTTGTAAAAAGGTTATTGACAGGATTTACTCATCGGGCTTATGATTTATTCGAAACGATTCGAAGAAATCGCTTCCACATTAAAAGTGTTGTAATGAAGTCCATGTGGATCAACGTTGGCTATGTTTTGAAACGATTCGAGAAAATCGTTTCGATAACCCATCGTAATACAAGGGAATCTACAACAGCCTGCAATCCAACGCCAGAGAAACGAATGAGTAAAGACAGCAGGCGATGATGAGAGGGGTTACATTTATGGCACATATAACGATCGAAACTGGATCGCCAACCTTATGCATGAATACCAGCATACATGTTGTGTCCAGTGACTCCGGAGAGACTTCAGGCGGTACACTATATCTGTTGCATGGGGCAGGCGATAATGCGAGTACCTGGCAGCGGTTAACCACAATTGAGATGTATGCAGCGCAATATGGCTGTACGATCATTATGCCGGAAGCGAATCGTAGCTATTACACCGATATGGAATACGGCCTGAATTACTTCCACTACATCACTCAGGAGTTACCTGAAATATGCAAGCGTCTGCTCAATCTGAATCCTGATCCGGAGAAAACATACGTCGCCGGTTTATCCATGGGTGGATATGGTGCACTGAAATGTGGACTAACTTATCCAGAGCGATATCGCAAAGTAGTGTCCCTATCCGGCGTAACGGATATCCAGACACGACTTCGTGATCCTCATATGCCAGCGACCATGATCAAGGAAATGAAAGCGGTTTTTGGAGAACGTTTACAGGTAAAAGCCGATCAGGATATTTACGCACTGTCGGCCAAGCTGCTGGAACAGGGTGTTCCTTTACCGGATATCCTCAGTTGCTGTGGCGATAGTGACCCCTTCGTAGAGATGAATCGCGACTATGCGAGATACATGCAGGGGACTGCCTTTGATTTTCGGTATGTGGAGACGCCGGGGGCTCATGAATGGAGATTTTGGGAGCACCACCTGAGAACGATGTTTGATTTTCTGTACAACGACAAGACCATAGTAGAGTGAGGAGATGCAATGTGAAACCTGCAGCCGAAGGACCTAGCAAAAAGCTGAAGGGAAACGTGAAGGGCAATTCGCTCTGGACTGAAATCTGGAAGCACCGAATGACATACACCCTGCTTATTCCGGGGCTTGTCTGGCTAATTCTGTTTGCCTACATGCCGATGGGTGGCCTGTCTCTGGCATTCAAAGATTACAAGGCCAATCTGGGCATCTGGGGAAGTCCATGGAGCGGATTCGAGAACTTCAAATATGTTTTCCGTGATCCAACCTTTATCGACGCAGTATGGCGTACGCTGTACATCAATATTCTGAAACTGATTATTCAGTTCCCATTCCCGATCATTCTGGCGCTGTTGCTGAATGAATTGCGGATGCGCAGAGGAAAAAAATTGTTCCAAACCGTTCTTACGTTCCCACACTTCCTGTCCTGGATCATCGTATCCGGGGTAGTCATCAATGTGCTGGCATATGACGGACTGGTAAACAGCGCGCTCGGACTACTCGGATTGCCAACGATTAACTTCCTGGGGTCTGAATCCAATTTTGTACCCATGTTGCTGTTGACTGATATTTGGAAATCAAGTGGATGGGGCGCGATTATATTCCTGGCTGCCATTTCCGGTATTGATCAGGATCAGTATGAATCAGCACAGATTGACGGGGCATCCCGTATGCAACAGATGTTCAAAATTACTTTACCGAACATCCTTCCAACCATCACAATCATGTTTATTCTCTCGGTTGGTGGATTGATGTCTTCCGGATTTGATCAGATCTTCAACTTGGCAAATGCCGCTACCAAAAATGTATCGGAAGTACTCGATGTATATATCTATCGGATTACGTTCCAGTCATCTACCGATTTCTCATTCTCGACAGCGGTCAGCTTGTTCCGTTCCCTGGTGAATATGGCCTTGCTGCTTCTTGCTGACAGATTTGCCAAGTGGCTTGGCGGAGACGGTTTGTTCCGATAAGAGAGGAGGAAAAATGAGATGAGCAAGAAAGCTAACAAAAAACCGAGAATTGGTACAGAAAAAATGACACTTCTCGATTACATTATTTTTGCCGTATTACTAGTGCTTGCCCTGATGATCCTGATTCCGTTCTGGAATGTCATCATGATCTCGTTTGCAACACAAAAAGAATATGCTGACAATCCATTTTTGATGTTCCCTAAAGAATGGACATTGGATTCCTACAAGGCATTGTTCGCTGACGGAACGATTCTGTCGGGGTACAAAAATACAATTATATTGCTAGTTATCGGCTTGCCACTCAGCTTGTTCCTGACAACAAGCATGGCATATGGGCTTAGTCGTAACAAATTTCCGTTTAAGAAATTTCTCTTTTTCCTGGTACTGTTCACCATGATCTTTAATGGTGGTATCGTACCGCTGTACCTGATCATGAAATCACTTCATCTTACAGGTACCCTGTGGTCCGTCATTCTGGCGGGAAGCTTCAGTGCTTTTAACATGATTCTGATGATGAATTACTTCTACACCTTGCCTGAATCACTCATGGAATCGGCGAGACTGGATGGAGCCGGAGAGTGGAGAATTTTGTTCTCTGTTGTTCTTCCGCTGGCTACACCGATTATGGCTACAATCACGTTGTTCTACGGTGTGGCTTACTGGAACAGTTGGTATGATGCGATGATATTCCTTCGAAAAGCGGATCAGTTACCGCTCCAGAATGTACTCCGAAATATTATCGTGACATCTACGACGAATGCATCCAATGCATCCAGTGTGGATGCTGCCCAGGCAAGCAACTTCTCAATGGGCATGAAGATGGCAGCCGTATTTGTCACCATGGTACCAATTATGTGTTTCTTCCCAATGCTGCAAAAACACTTTGCCAAAGGGGTATTAACAGGGGCAATCAAGACCTGATATACGTATAGGATTTTGCAATAAAATTCTACTAAAAACATGGGGGTAAAACATGAAAACGAACAAAAAGTTGTCAGTAAGAGCTCTCTTTGCCATCACGCTTAGTGTAGTGATGCTGATGGTGACCGCTTGTTCCAGCCAAGGAGCTTCAGGTGGTAACGAAAAAGATGCAGAGGGAAATTACAAAGACAACCTGACCATCTCTGTAGCTAACCTGACAGAAATCAAAAACGGGAACCTGGATAATGACTTCCATAAGTTCTGGACAGACAAATTCAATGTAACATGGGACTACAACTATATTGATTGGGATTCATGGGGCGAGAAGCTTCGTCTGTGGATCAACTCTGGCGACTTGCCGGATGTAGCGGTATGGAACTACGTACATGGCGATGCCATTAACAGCATTGAACAAGGTTTGTTCTACAAATTCCCGGATGACTGGAAAGAACGCTGGCCTAACGTCGCAGCAGCTTACAATTTGACGGGTCTTGGAGACAAGTTGGAAGAATTGACGGGTGGAACATATGTCCTGCCTAGACCAATCTACTTCGAGAACAAACCAGCTGATCCACTGACGAACCAAATTGGTGTCATTGCGCTTCGTAAAGACTGGGCTGAAGCGGTTGGTTTTGAACTGAAAGATGCTTATACAACAACTGAATTGAACGAATATGCTGCGCTAGTGAAAGAAAAAGATCCAGGCAAAGTGGGTAACAAACTTGTACCTCTGTCCTACAATGCGGCAGATGCCATGACAAACATGATTATGCCAAACAGTGTGCATGCCATGACTGACTCTCCTTTCTACAAAGGTGAAGATGGCCAATTCCACTGGGGACCAGCAGATCCTGAAACGCTGACAGGACTTAAATTGATGCAAAAAGCCTATAAAGACGGACTGCTCAATCCTGAGTTCTACACATGGAAAAACAATGAAGGTCAAAACAATTTCAAAGTAACAGGTACAGCTGCTGTAACAAGTCTGGGCGGACTGGCTTCGTACAGACAAGGTCTGGATTCCGATATGAAAAAAAATCTGGGTGTAGATAGTGATGAACTGGTACACACAGCAATCGTAGTGGGCGATGACGGGAAATACCGTAACATGGAGCAAGCCAACTTCTGGTCTGCATTGATCTTCAATCCAGACATCAGTGACGAGAAATTCGAACGGATCATGGATCTGATCGATTACTCCGCAACAAAAGAAGGACAGTTGCTCATCAACATGGGCTTTGAAGGAAAAGATTGGAAGTATGATGAAAACAACGAACTCGTTAGCTTGTTGCCAGAAGGAACGGTATTGGAAGATAAATATCCAGCACGTTTCGAAGGTCTGTATCTGCTCGGTGACGACTTCAGTGTTGTAAACCCTGCAATCAAAAAAGATTACCGTGATAGAGCCGTGAAATTGTTCGAAGAAAAAGCAAAACTTGGTACAGAAGGCAAATCGCTTGCACCATACGATTGGGATGTCAACCTGTACGATTCCAAAGCTAAGAGTCAGGCTTCATTCGACTACCAGAATGAATATGCCAACTTGATCCTCAAAAACGGAGATCTAGAGGCAAACTGGAAAGAATGGGTAAACAGTAAAATGTCCCTGGTTCAACCTTATCTGGATGAGCTAAACGATAAATTCTAGTAATCATTCAGTAATTAATTTTGAACCCGGTGCGCGGTCTCTCCCCGAACGCAGCCGGGTTCTTTATTTCAACAACTTATAGTGGAGGATACGATTAGATGAATAACGACCAGTTGTTAGACCTGGTGAAACAGATGACGTTGGAGGAAAAAACAGCACAACTTCTTCAGTTGACTGCCAACTTCTATGAAGGAACGAATGTGGAAGGTCAGATCACAGGGCCAATGGAAGAGATGGGAATTACGGAGCAGTCCGTGGATGCCAGTGGGTCCATTCTGGGATTGTCCGGTGCGCAGGCTATCATTGATGTACAGCAAGCTTATATGAAGAAAAGCCGTTTGGGCATTCCGCTTTTGTTCATGGCTGACGTAGTTCATGGATTCAAAACTATTTTCCCGATTCCACTGGCGATCGGTTGTTCATGGGACACAGAACTGGCTGAGAAAAGTGCTGAAATTGCAGCACGTGAATCAGCTGTATCCGGTTTGCATGTTACCTTTGCACCGATGGTGGATCTGGTTCGTGACCCGCGCTGGGGCCGTGTGATGGAAACAACAGGAGAAGATCCTTATCTGAACAGTTTGTTCGCGGCTGCGTTTGTACGTGGATATCAGGGCGATAGCTTGAAGGATGAGCCAGATCGTCTTGCAGCCTGTGTGAAACACTTTGCGGCTTATGGAGCGGCTGAGGGTGGTCGGGATTACAATACGGTGGACATGTCTGAGCGTAACCTGCGTGAGTACTATTTGCCAGCATACAAAGCAGCGTTGGATGCGGGCGTGGAAATGGTCATGACTTCGTTCAATACGGTTGACGGTATTCCGGCAAGTGGCAATGAGAAGTTAATGCGCGGCATTTTGCGTGACGAGTGGGGCTTTGATGGTGTATTGATCTCGGATTGGGCTTCCATTCGCGAGATGATTGCGCATGGTGCTGCAGAAGATGATCGTGAAGCGGCATATCGTGCCATTCGCGCAGGAGTAGATATGGAGATGATGACACCTTGTTATGTGCATCATTTGCCTGAACTGATTGAGAGTGGTGAAGTGGATGAGAAGCTCATTGATGAAGCCGTTCTGCGAATTCTGCAACTGAAAGAAAAGCTGGGCTTGTTCGATAACCCACTTCGTGCAGCTGATCCTGAACGTGAACGTGAGATTGTATTCTCCAAAGAGCACCGTCAGGTATCGTATGAACTGGCAACCAAATCGGCTGTCCTGTTGAAAAATAATGGCAGCGTGCTTCCACTTCAACCTGATGCTAATGTAGCCCTCATTGGTCCTTTTGCACAGAGTCCTGATATTCTGGGCTGGTGGTCCTGTGAAGGGGTTAAGGAAGATGCAGTCAAGTTGGGAACAGCTCTGCAAGAACGCCTGACGGGTGGGAAAGTTCAATTTGCTCAAGGCAGTAATGTTCATACGATTACAGCTGAGCAGATTGCCGAAGCCCTGGAAGTGGCAAGCAAAGCAGATCTGATTGTCCTTGCTCTTGGTGAAGACTCCGAGATGAGTGGAGAAGGTGGCTCACGCACGGATATTCGGCTGCCAGCAGCCCAATTGGAATTGGTTAAACAGCTCAAAGCAGCGGGAAAACCGATTGCCAGCGTTATCTTCAACGGCCGTCCATTGGATCTGCATGGTGTAATCGATGAATCGGAAGCTGTTCTTGAAGCCTGGTTCCCAGGTAGTGAAGGCGGAGCAGCGATCGCAGATGTTCTGACAGGTGTGGTGAATCCATCCGCACGTCTGACGATGTCCTTCCCGCAGTCCGTAGGTCAGATTCCGGTCTATTACAACCATTTCAATACAGGTCGTCCACTGAACCCGGAGAAGACGGAAGAACGTTATGTCTCCAAATACATTGACAGCCCAAATGAAACTTTGCTTCCGTTCGGTTATGGTCTCTCATACACTTCGTTCTCTTATGGTGATCTGGAAGTGTCAAGTAACGAGATGACTGCCGAAGAGTCCCTGAGCATTCAAGTACGTGTAACGAACACGGGTGAGCGCGCAGGCGTGGAGACCGTTCAGTTGTACGTTCGTGATGTAACGGGTGAAGTCGTTCGTCCTATGCGTGAGCTGAAAGGATATGTGAAGCTTGCACTGGCGCCAGGCGAGAGTGGTACAGCCACGTTTACATTAAACGAAGAACAGCTTCGTTATCACCATTCCGACTTAAGTCACCGCAGTGATCGAGGCGAGTTCCATATTCTTGTGGGTGCAAACAGTCGGGATACTCAGAAGAAATCATTCAGACTTGTTTAATCCGGTGAATGGAAAGAGTAATGTGTCAGGCCTTTTGTTATGGAAGGCCTGATGAACATAACAGGGGAGCGAAGAATGTGGTCAGTATCAAGGATATCGCCAAACAGGCGGGAGTTTCCATCTCTACTGTGTCATATGCGCTGAATGGCAGCAACAAAGTGACCGATGAGACGAGTTCCAAAATTTTGGCCATTGCCAAAGAACTGAACTATGTTCCAAATGCCGCAGCAAGAACACTGAAGAAGAGGGAATCCAAAATTCTAGGTGTATTCTTGACCGATTTTAGAGGAGATGTGTATGGAGACTTGCTGAGTGGCATGAAAGCCGTATGTAATGCTCAAGGTTATGACCTGATCGTGTGCAGTGGTAAACAATCCCATCGCATGCTTCCAGAGAGAATGATTGATGGTGCGATCATTCTGGATCATACGTTTGCAAGTGAGGAACTAATGCAGTATGCCGATCGTGGGCACAAAATCGTTGTATTGGACCGTGAGATGGATCATCCCAACATTAATCAGGTTCTGCTGGATAATAAGGCCGGGGCGACACTTGCGATGGAACATCTGATTGAACAGGGACATAAGAAAATCTACGTGGTGACAGGACCGGAAGGTTCGTTTGACTCTGTGCAGCGGTTAAAGGCTGTGAGACAGGTTGCGGAACGTGAAGCCGATGTGGAATGGATTGAGATCACGGGAGATTTTGAAAAGAGTGGTGGAGAACAAGCCGCAGATCAGATTGTGCAGGTGTATGATGGACCCGCAGCGGTATTCTGCCTCAATGATGAGATGGCTATTGGCTTGTGTGATCGTCTGGCAGACAGTGCACTCGGCGTTGGTCAGGAGATTGATGTCATCGGATTCGACAATATTGAATTGAGCAAGTATGTCCAGCCGAGATTGGCAAGCATTGATTATTCCAAGCGCAAGTGGGGATCGCTTGCTGCCGAACAATTGATCAAAATTATTGCTGGAGAACCCGTTGATCATGAGCGAATTTATGTGACATTAGTTGAGGGTGGGTCGGTGAGTGGGCCTAGTCCGTCTGATTCGGTTATATCTATGCGGAATGACAGGGCGGTTAGCTATTGATCCCGAATACAGCAAGAGACAAGGCTTAGAAGAATCGAATCATTCTTTTAAGCCTTGTCTCTTGCTGTTTCGAGGATGAAGCAATAGAAAAAAGCCTCTCCGGAGAGAGGCTTGGCCTTTACAAGCCTTTTGTTTTGTCATTGTTGTAGGATGAAGTGAGAATGCCTGTAATGAAGAGAGTCAATACGATTGCAATAATCCAGAATGTCAGTGAAAATGACATGCCCTTCGCACCTCCTGCACAAGCTCATTTTCTTCTATTATAACCATTATAGGTAGAAAAGAAATGCTTCACCCTATTATTTGTAAAATAAAAAGTGTGTGGGCACCGGTCTGAGGCTGCCATCTGAAGGGTTATTCACGACCCGATTATTCAGAATAAGCGAGGATGATCCACCGCCATCCAGATTATAGGCGTCGATCACCCCAAGCTTGTACAACCGCCCTTGCAGCTCTTCAAGGGTAGCACCGGAACTTCCGCCCTCATTATATCCGTCAACTACAATAATCAGTAACTGATCATCCTTATAATTGCCAATGACTGTACGTGGGGCTCGTTTGGGTGATACCTTCCACTTGTCGGGAATTGCAGTTTTACGTCCATTCTGTAGCAGCACGGGTACAAACGTAGCCCCAAATTGTGGTTGCAGGCGATCCAGTGAGTTTTTGTCGAAGAACTTGCCTCCGACCAGTTTGCCGGCATCGTTAAGTCCTACAAAAAACAGATCTTTGAAACTGGCCTGAAAACCGTTCACGTACTTCCCGTCCATGACGGTTGTGCTAAGTGGATAACGTTTGCCCCCACTGTCAGCAAATCCACCTGCGTTAATCCCGGCAATTGCGCCGTTACGCTTCACAGCCTGCATGGTCGTCTCAGAACGCCCAGGTTCACTGTCTAGAGCCATCTGCATGGCTGTAGGGTCTTTTAGCTTGATCTTCATGGCATAGCCCTTATAGCTGCCAGGATTCACTCTGTACATTTCAATCGTTAACCGGTCACTGTCTACCCGTTCAAATGGAACGCCCAGCTTGGATGAAATCCGTTTGTTGTAGATCATTTCCGGACGATCCGCTTGGGCGGAAGCCTTCTGTACAAGTGTAGACATCGTACTTGTTGTTTTATTATAGAGCTGTGTCGTTCTTTTAATAGAAGAAGAAGTCTGGACAGCAGCATCTTTTGCCCCCGCAAGCTCTTGGCTAATTGCTTGGGTCCGGGGTGTAATCGTATCCTCTGACAGTTCGGTAGGCATCAAACCTCCGGGTTCAAGTGGAGGACGAAGCAGCAGCAGGCATAATATCAATCCAACAAAAGGAGCGAGTGCAAGCATAAAAAAACGATTAACCTGTTTGACGGGTGTAATCATTTGAGCAGGTCCATCTTTTTCTGGAGTGTCTCCAGTTGTTTTTTGACTTCGCTCAGCTGGGTATACAGTTTGTTGCTGTTATCCGTTTTGTCACTTGCATTATCCTTGGTGAAAGTCAGCAATTCATTGAAGGATTGAACCTGTCCCTGCAGATCTTCTACTTCCTTTGATATCGTTGTTAGCTGATTTTCATAGTCGGTTTTTAGTGCTGCAATCTGCTGCTGATTATGGGCTTGAAGCTGGTTAATCATCTGTTGCTGGAGATGGTTACTATAATAGTAGGTTCCAACGACTCCTAGTGCAATGAGAACAATCCACATTACCAGAAACAGCTTGATTGAAGATCCAGCCTTGCCTTTGGCGCTCCGGGTGTGATGGATGTCAGAGGACGGGGCAGATGGTTTCATATCATCACTCCTGGTCATTTATAGGTACAAAAAAATTTCCAGTCCTCATTCTATCATGCCCCTATTGATTACGCAAAAATGAAATTCTTTACTTAATAGAGTAAAAAGAGATTGCATCGGAAGGAAGTCCTAGGATACAATTTCTTATAGATGCAATAAGTAGGAACTTTGGGCAGGTTTTTCGACTTTTTTAGATAGAAATGCAGGAAATTTATACTATATTTTGACCTTCCCGGGGATGGGAAGATGGACGTCATGGTGTTTTTATAACAAAATACAGTGAAAATAGAGCCTTTTTATCGGCTTCCTCCTGTATTTTTCTGTTTTTCGACATAATCCGACCTATGCTTCTTCTATACTCGGATTGTCGCATAGACGATGAATTCATCATGACAGAATTTAAAAGTTATTTGTCCAATACATAACAGGGGGAACAACAATGAAAAAAGTATGGCAGGTGGTCATCATAGATATCCACCCCACCAGCATGCTCGGTACAAAATTGATTTTGGAAGAGCAGCAAGATCTGACGGTACGTGGCATGACTTCGACCGGAACAGAAGGGCTCGATCTGGTGAATATTCACCAGCCTGATCTGATTCTAATGGATTATCGTCTTCCGGAGGGTCAGGCAGATCAATATATTGCCCAGATGAAGAATCTGTCAGCTCACAGTCACATCATTATTTTGACGGATGAAGACAATGTGAAGCTGTTTCGTCATTTGATGAGCCTTGGTGCAAGCGGCATGTTATCCAAACAGGCTTCCCCTAGCCAGCTGATTCATCTGATCTCTGGATTACGTGAGGGCCATGTGTCCATTCCATTGTCGTGGTTAAACAGTGCGGAGTGGGCGCAACCTGTGGAGTCTCCGACAGAAGCACGTGTCATTGAATTAACAGAAACCGAAACTTTTATCATGGAAAGAATTGTTCAGGGTGTAACCTATGATAAAATAGCGAATGAGATCAACGTTAGCAGACGTTCCATTGATAATTACCTGCGTAAAATATACGTGAAGCTGGAAGTAAGCAGTAGAGCACAGGCCATTGAACGTTATGCCTTGCATGCAAGACAAGTGAAGACGGGATCCTGACGAAACAGGTTTGTTCTTCCCATGATCACAACAGTTCGGTATGCATCCGGTCATATTCGATGGCGAGCAGGAATAGGTTGTAGGGCTGCGGACTGCGAGTACAGTTTCGGAATAGGGATGAAAGGGGAACGGATCGATGAAATATTTCTTTGCTTCCCGTACCAACAGGCTTTTGTCATCACCACTGAGGGATATACGTGAGATGTCTGGCAGGGATTATTTCATATCTCTGGCAGAAGAATTGCCTGCGGAGGAGTTGTTTCCTTTCAAATTGTTGGAAGAAGCAGCGGTGTCTGTCTTTAGTTCAGGCCCCTCCGCATTGCAATATGGAGAGCCAGCAGGCTACACCCCCCTAAGAGAGTGGCTGAACAAAGACTGGAATGCACGCAAAGGCATACGAACGGTACCCGAACAGATTCTGTTGACCACTGGTACCCAGCAGGCCATTGATCTGGTGATGCGTCTATTGCTTGAGCCAGGAGATTCTGTACTGGTTGAACATCCCACATCTCCAGGCTGTCTTGAGGTTCTGGAGATGCAAGGAGCCAAAATTGTGCCCGTAATGGGTGATCGGGACGGCATACTGCCAGACCTTTTGGAGCATCACATGCAGCAGGTTAGACCGAAGCTGCTTTTTGCTGCACCCAGTTTCTCGAATCCGACCGGTGCTTTGTGGAGTATGGAGCGGCGGGAGGCAGTCCTTGAGCTGTGTTCGCGCTATGGTGTACTGCTTGTGGAAGATGATTCTTATGGAGAGCTCCATTTCGATGGCCTTGAGCCAACGGAATTCTATCGTAAATATCCTTCACTTTTTGCACTGGATACTGCCGATCAGGGTGGACATGTTCTCTACATTGGTTCGTTCAGCAAAACGGTAGCGCCCGCTCTTCGAACCGGATGGGCTGCTGGACATCCTGCGCTGATTCAGGCCATGGCCTCGGTTAAACGAATTGCAGATGGTCAGTCCAGTCCGATGAATCAGCGGCTGTTGTATCAATTGCTTGCCCATTCCCCTTTTCGTTGGAGTGATCACCTATCCATGTTGAATCGGGAGTATAAGACAAGACTCAAACTGATGCTTGAACTGTTGAAAAGACCTGGCTGGAAAGGGTGTCAGTACAACATCCCTGAGGGCGGAATGTATCTGTGGGTACAGTTGCCTGAAGGATTGGATAGTGGCGCTCTGCTTAAAGCGGCTTTGCCCAAAGGTGTATCCTTTCTTCCTGGATCACTATGTTCTACAGGTGTACAGGATCAACGTTATATTCGATTGAACTTTAGCCATCCGGGCCGGGATGAATTGCTGCTTGGCATGAACCTGATCAGTGAAACCATTGCCGAATTTACGGCTCGTAGCTAAGTCAGATCAAAAATAGATTTTTTAGCAAAAATTAAAATGGGTTCATGACCAAAGTGATTACGTTATTGCATCCACTAACATTTTTATATATAATATGAATTAATGAGTTGTTGGTTTCTTTATATAAGCTACAATGGTGGCCGGTTCAGAAAATGCACTCATATATTTTATCTAACGGGGGAAAATTCAACATGTCTAATATTTTATTTGTTAAAGCAAATGACCGTCCTGCAGATCAAGCAGTCAGCGTTAAATTGTACGATGCATTCTTGAGCGCATACAAAGAGTCTCACCCAGGTGACACAGTTACTGAGTTGGATCTCTACAATACAGAATTCCCATTCTATGGTAACACTGCTATCACCGGTACTTACAAAGCAGCTAACGGTTTTGAACTGACAGCTGACGAGCAAAAAGCAGCTTTACTTGCAGCACAATTGCAAGATCAATTCCTGGCAGCTGACAAAGTTGTATTTGCATTCCCACTGTGGAACTTCACTGTTCCAGCTCCATTGGTAAACTACATTGCTTACCTGAGCCAAGCTGGTAAAACATTCAAATACACTGCTGAAGGTCCTGTAGGACTTGCTGGCGACAAAAAAGTAGCTTTGCTTAACGCACGTGGTGGCGTATATTCCGAAGGCCCAATGGCAGCTGCTGAAATGTCCCTGAACTTCCTGAAAACAGTTCTCGGCTTGTGGGGCATTCAAAACCCAGAAGTGGTTATCGTTGAAGGACATAACGCTTCTGCAGATCGTGCTGAAGAAATCGTTACTGCAGGTCTGAAATTGGCTTCCGAAGTAGCAGTAAAATTCTAATAGCAATCATTTATATAGAACACATCAAAACGCCTGTAGTCTCCAGTGGAGATTACAGGTGTTTTTTTTGCATTCTCATTTTTTCGTATCCGTTACTTTCAGATGATCAGAATCAGATCTTGCCTGTATTTTTCAAGTACTGCTCCGCTGTTTCAGCGATGTATGCAAGGTCGTCCTTATTTTCACCAGATACAGAATACGTTACATCGAGTTCATTAATGGTTCGTTCAATCATATCATTATCCTCAAGCATGTGTGCATGCTCGGTTAACGCCTGTACTCCCTTAATCGTCAAAATATATTTTCCACGGGAGAGGCGTTCAAACCAGCCATAATAATTTTTTTGCAGAATCCCTGCTGCAGAACCTACGCCTGTCTGTCTGGCAAGGTTGGCCGGAGAGGCTTCTCCGTTCGTCCGTAGAGCGGATGCGACACGTAAAGCCTTCTCACGATATGCTGTGACCAGCTGTCTTCGTGTGCTGCCTCCCGTATTGTAGTCTCCACTGCGTTCGTCGAATTCCTTGAGCAATCGTTTCCGCCGAACACCGCTTTTGCGAGCAACTTGATTGGCGCTAGTAAGGGGTGTCTGGGCTGAAGGTTCGCACAGTACATCAATCAGGGGAGCTTTGGTTTTGTAAAATGTGACAGTCAGTAGCCCCAGACCGAGCTGTCTGCATAGTGCGGTCAGTTCGCTCCAGCGTTGGTTTACGGCTCCGCGTTTACTGCGATTGCGCTCGACGGCCAGATACACGAACGGGCTAAGTTTCAAGCGCTGCATGCCCTGTAGTAACAAGGAGAGGTTAAATGTTTTTTTCATCTCCACAATGAGTGGTTCGTCCTGGTCCGATCTGACTCCGACGAGGTCACAATGTCTGACTTCCGCCTTGACGTCGAAGCCACGCTGCTCGAAGAAAGCCTTCACAGGCGAATATAATTCGGTTTCGTATTTCACTGCCATCGTCCGTGCTCCTTTCCAGAAGTGGCCTGTCTCTGACCATGTGTTGTCCGGTTTCCTAAATTTAGAACCCTCATTATATCATATTCGTTCTTTTTTTTCTGAAGGCACAAGATGTCTGATAGAACAGGGAAAAGCCAAAATTCGAAGTGGTTGATTGAAAAAAAGAGGTCAACTTATCCGAATTGCCGCATAGGTATGTAATACACTTTTCACAACAAAACAAGACGTTTGGACAGAGGGTGGCGGGACTACACAGAACCGCAAGATTGGTATTCAAGCAGGAGCCGCAATTCTATTGATTTCTTCATACCATTCGGAATGGTTGACAATCACACTAAAGGAGCCATGGGAGGTACCAAGCATGAATATTTTTGAACGCGTTGCGGAACATCGGGCAGAGAGTGACCGTTTGACATGGAACGGAACATTTGAAGATTATATTGCACTGCTGAGAGAGGACCCGACTCCGGCAATGACGGCTCACGCCAGAGTGTATGAGATGATTGAATCGTTTGGCGTTGAAGAAGTAGGTGGGCATAAGCGGTACAAGTTTTTTGAACAGGAGATTTTTGGACTGGATCGTTCGATTGAAAAGCTGGTTGAAGAATACTTCCACTCGGCAGCACGTCGTTTGGATGTACGGAAGCGGATCTTGCTCCTGATGGGTCCCGTAAGTGGAGGGAAATCGACGCTGGTGACACTGCTGAAGCGGGGGCTTGAACAGTTCTCGCGGACAGAGAAAGGTGCCATATACGCCATTGATGGATGCCCGATGCATGAGGAACCGCTGCATCTGATTCCACTGGAGCTTCGTCCTGAAGTGGAAAAGGAAATTGGAGTCCGTATTGAGGGTAACCTTTGCCCATCCTGCCAGATGAGACTCCGTACCGAATATGGTGGTGATATCAGCAAGGTACCGGTGGAACGGGTCATTGTTTCCGAAGATAATCGCGTGGGAATAGGAACGTTCAGCCCATCCGATCCGAAATCACAGGATATTGCCGATCTGACGGGTAGTATTGACTTCTCCACCATTACGGAGTTTGGTTCCGAATCCGATCCACGTGCCTATCGTTTTGATGGGGAGTTGAACAAGGCAAACCGTGGGTTAATGGAGTTCCAGGAGATGTTAAAATGTGATGAGAAATTCCTGTGGAATCTCCTGTCACTTACGCAGGAAGGGAACTTCAAAGCAGGACGCTTTGCCTTAATCAGTGCGGATGAAATGATTGTGGCGCATACGAATGAATCGGAGTATAAGTCTTTTATCTCCAACAAGAAGAATGAGGCACTGCAATCCCGGATGATTGTCATGCCGATTCCGTACAATCTGAAAGTGTCCGAGGAAGAGAAAATCTATGCCAAGCTCATTCAGCAAAGTGACATGAAGCATGTTCATATTGCACCGCATGCACTGCGGACTGCAGCCATTTTTTCGATACTTACCCGCTTGAAGGAAACGAAGAAACAAGGCATGGATCTCGTTAAAAAGATGCGCATGTATGACGGTGAAGAAGTGGAAGGATACAAAGAAGCCGATCTGCGCGAGATGCAAAATGAGTATTTGGATGAAGGGATGTCCGGCATTGATCCGCGGTATGTCATTAACCGGATCTCCAGTGCTTTGATCAAGCAAAATCTTCAGTGCATTAACGCGCTGGACATTCTGCGGGCGATCAAGGACGGTCTGGACCAACATGCTTCGATTACAAAGGAAGAGCGGGAGCGTTATTTGAACTTCATTGCTCTTGCACGCAAGGAGTATGATGAACTGGCCAAGAAGGAAGTGCAGAAAGCATTTGTGTACTCATTCGAGGAATCCGCAAGAACATTGTTTGAGAACTACCTCGATAACATTGAAGCATTCTGCAACTGGTCCAAGATTCGTGACCCGCTCACGGATGAAGAGATGGACCCGGATGAGCGTCTGATGCGATCCATCGAGGAACAGATCGGGATCTCCGAGAATGCAAAGAAAGCGTTCAGAGAAGAGATTCTGATCCGAATCTCGGCATACTCCCGCAAGGAGCGCAAGTTCGAATACAGCAGCCATGACCGTTTGCGTGAAGCGATTGAGAAGAAGTTGTTCACCGATCTGAAAGACATCGTCAAGATCACAACCTCAACCAAAACACCGGATGCAACACAATTGAAACGTATGAATGAAGTCATTAAACGCTTAATTGAGGAACATGGATACACCGCAGCCAGCGCGAATGAACTGTTACGTTATGTGGGCAGTCTGCTTAATCGCTAATCGGCAACAAACCATTCCGGATCAGGCTCCTGATGTCTGCTGTGAGGCTCCTTCACAGCAGAGTCAGGGCCTTTTTAATTACATGAAGGTCATATTAATCTAAAAAGCTGATAAATAAGGTTAATTTTAAAGAGAATTAGTTCTAATGGTATATGTATATTTAGGTATTTTAGTCTATAATCAATACATATATTTACAATTTAAAGTAATTTAGTGTTTATTAAGGAGCTGACTGAACCCGATATGAGCAGTATTTCCGCAACAAGACAGAAGCAACTTGATTACATGGGATTAACCACAGGGGATCTAAAACTACTTGCCGATCATCGGCCTGTTTTTAAAAAAGTCGTTAATGAAGTGGTGGATCATTTCTACAATCATGTGGGAAATTATCCTGAATTGGTAGATCTGATCGCAAGATTCTCTACCATTGATCGTCTAAAAGAAACGCAGAAGATGTACTGGTTATCGATGACGGATGGAATCGTGGACGACGCATATATTGAGCAACGGATTGCGATTGGACTTGTGCATTCACGGATTGGTCTGTCTGAAGATTATTATCTGGGTACCTATATGGTCTACCTGGATATTGCAACGAGCATATTCCAACAGGTTATTCCTGATTCCTGGCATCTTGTCATTCAAGCGCTCAGCAAAATGTTCAATCTGGATTCACAGCTTGTCCTTGAAGCCTATGAGAAGAAAGAAAAAGAAAAGTTACATCAGCTTGCCGATGACCAACAACATACATTACAGGCAATTACGCAGATTACCCAAGAGCTTACAGGCATGATTAGTGAATTAAATGAAAGTGCAATGGCTATATCGAGTGTTGCCAAAGAAACAGCGGCTTCTCAGGATCAGGCTCAGGTTCTGCTTACCGAATTAACAGGAGAGATCCAGCAGATCGGAAAAATGGGTGAACTCATTCGCGAGATATCGGATCAGAGTCATCTTGTCGGCCTGAATGCAGCGATTGAAGCTGCTCATGCAGGAGAGTTTGGACGTGGCTTCGAAGTAGTCGCTAGTGAGGTGCGCAAGCTTGCAGCCAGTTCCCGGGATGCCCAGGGTAAGATTCAGTCTAATCTGGAGAAGATCATGAAGAAACTGAGCAGTGTGCAGCAGGAGTCGGATCATACGTCTCGCGGAGCACGTAGCCAAGCTTCACGCTCGGCTGAACTCGCTGTATTTGCAACAACAATGGAGAAACTGTCTCTGGATTTGAAGAATCTGGAACAGCAGGAATAGAGCTTAAAAGCATTAGGAACCTTCCATACCGTTTCAGGCTGTTTTAAGCTATAATGGGTAGACAAACCTGCCGATGTTATAGAAAATGCAGCCGGAGACAGGGGATTCGAAAGAGGTTGAGGTGATCAGATGGCTTCTATCCATGATGTAGCCAAGGAAGCGGGAGTATCTGTTGCAACCGTTTCCAAAGTGATAAACGATTATCCTGATGTAAGTGAAAAAACACGCAAAAAAGTCAATATAGCCATCGAATTATTGAAATATCAACCCAATGTGGTCGCACGTGGACTCGTCAAACGCCGTTCATGGACGGTGGGCGTACTGTTAACGGTTCCGTTTACGAACCCTTTTGTGTCGGAGTTGCTGGAAGGGATCAAGACAGCGCTGGAGAACAGTGGATATGACCTGGTCCGGTTGTCTACTCGATTCGATGATCCGGCGTACTCGTTCATCAAACATTGCCGCAGTCGTAATGTGGATGGCGTTGTGGTATTCGGGGAAGGCAGAGAAAACACGAGTATTCAGGAACTGGTGGATGCAGAGATTCCAACGATGTTTGTTGATACGGACATGTTGGGCAAACGTGCCGGTTACATTACTACGGATAACGCGAACGGGATCTCGATGGGTGTCAAACATCTGCATGAGCTTGGGCACCGCAAAATTGCCTATATCTCAGGGACACTTGGACCTGCCGTAGCCAATCTACGATTGGAAGGATATCGGGAAGGGCTGCGAGAATGCGGCATCCCGTATTCTACGGTATATCTGGAGATCTGCGATTATTCCTTCGACGGAGGAAGCAAGGCCGCCCGACGATTGCTGGCACTTCAGGATCAACCAACGGGAATTGTCTGTGCATCAGACATGTCTGCTTTTGGTGCGATTCATGAAATTGAAAAGCATGGACTGAGTGTACCAGAAGATATCTCGGTTGTCGGGTTCGATAACACGTATTATGCTGAGGTATTCAAACCGGGGTTGACCACGGTGAATCAGAATATCTATTCCATCGGCATTAAGTCCATCGAATATCTGATTGCCATGATCGAGAATCCATCTTATTCTCCTCCCGTGGTGACGGAACCTTCCAATCTGGTTGTCCGTCAGACCACAGCACCTTTAAAAGTGTAAATATGTAATGACGGTGACATGGAGCACAGCTAACAAGCTGTGCTTTTTGTCGTTTTATCTTATTGTGAAGTTTTTAAAATAAGTCCTATAGTTTAACGGGTAAACAAAGTTCGCTGGCAATCGTATAATGAAAGTGCTTACAATTTCTGTTCAATAACGACTATCCAATCCTGCACAACGATCTTGTAAAGGGCTGGCGCATGACAGAACAAAGGTTACTCTTCACAAACAACCAACCAAGGAGGAGATCGGATGCATTTGAGAAAATGGTGGAGCTTGTGCTTGTCGGCTGTATTGATCTTCAGTTTGTTCCCAAGTGTGGGAACAGGAGGGACACGTGCTGCGGCTGCGGACGTTAAGACTGGCGATGATGAAGTACTGTTTGAGGCTAATTTTGAAGATGGTGTGTTGGGACAATGGCGTCCACGTGCGAATGAGAAACTCGATATTGTCACGCAAGTAGGTCACGACAGTACACGGAGCCTGAGAACCTCTTCCCGTACCGAAACGTTCCATGGACCCTTAATTGAAGTAATAGACCATGTACAGAAGGGCAGCACGGTTCATATTTCATTTTGGGCCATGTACGATGAAGGGCCGGACAGTCAGGTCATTAACGGTTCACTGGAGAAAGAGTACAATAACGACGCTTCAAGTCGAGAATATGCTACGTTTGCCTCTGCAACTCTGAACAAGGGACAGTGGAAAAAAATCGAGGCAGATGTGGTGATCCCTGGAGAAAATAGCGGCATCACCGGATTCCGCATGTATGCAGAGACACCTTGGAAGACGTCAGCGGAAGTGACGTCGGCGGATACGATTACTTTTTACGTGGATGATGTACTGATTACGGAAGCCGAAAAAATTGAAATAGAGCCGAACATTCCGAATCTAGTGGATGTTGTGGGACAACACTATGCAATGGGAGCGGCAATCGACCAGTCTGCACTGGACGCGGAAGATCCGCATTCCCAGCTGTTGACGAAACATTTTAATAGTATTACAGCTGGAAACTTTATGAAAATGGATGCGATGCAGCCTCAGGAAGGACAGTTTGTCTGGTCAGAGACAGATCGCCTGGTGAAGTTTGCCGAAGCAAATGACATGGAAATCAGAGGTCATACGCTGTTATGGCATAGTCAGGTGCCGGATTGGTTCTTTACGGATCCGGATGATGCTTCGAAACCTGCCACGCGGGAACAGTTGCTTGCACGGATGAAAACGCATATTCAAACCATCGTGAGTCGGTACAAAGGAAAGGTTCATACATGGGATGTCGTCAATGAAGTCATCTCAGACGGAGGCGGCTTGCGGAATGAGGCCAGTAATTCCAAGTGGAGAGATATTATTGGGGATGTGGATAGCGACGGAGATGACAGTGATTACATTGAACTGGCTTTCCGTTATGCACGTGAGGCTGACCCCGATGCGGTATTGGTGATTAATGACTATGGAATGGAGGGCAATGGAAACAAGGTAAATGATATGGTGAAGCTTGTAGAGAAGCTGCTTGCCAAAGGAACACCCATTGATGCGGTTGGATTCCAGATGCATGTGTCGATGTACGGACCGGATGTAAAGCTCATTCGTGAGGCTTTTGAGAAAGTGATCGCTCTTGGTGTGAATGTACAGGTTACAGAGCTGGACGTTTCGATCTATTCAAGTAATTCTGAACTGGAGATGCCTGTCACAGATGAATTAATGCTGCAACAAGCTTATCGTTATCGTGAACTGTTTGACCTGTTCGAAGATTTGGGGAAACGCGGCGTGATGGACAGTGTTACGGTCTGGGGACTTGCAGATGATGGTACATGGCTTGACAATCATCCGGTCAAAGGACGCAAAGATGCACCGTTGCTGTTTGATCGTAAATTAAAAGCAAAACCGGCATTTTGGGCACTGGTGGACCCTGCCACCCTTCCGATCTATCGTAATGAATGGACAGCATTGAAGGCCAGCCCTTCTTTCCCGAATCATAAAGGACAGGAAGATATTCTTTGGGGTGCTGTGAAAGGACTGGAAATTAATCATCTGGCAGATGGTACATCTGCGGTTACGGGTGAGGCTCGTATGATGTGGGATGCCAAAAAGGTGAATTTACGAGTGGAAGTGAAGGATACCACACGTCGCAAAGGGGATCAGGTGCAGGTTTTCCTCGCGGAAGAAGTCAAGGGGACAGGTGCTGCAACTTCTGAAGCTGATCTGTCTGCCAAGAAGAAAAATCCGCCGTCTGCCAATGGTCAATATACATTTAAACGGGATGGTGGTAAAGGCAAAGATAAAAATACTTACAATGTACAGGAGACAAAAACCGGTTATGTTGTATACGCATCACTGCCTATGTCAGCTGCTTTACTTACTGAAGGCCAGGTCTTGTCTCTGGATTATCGGATTACGGATGAATATGCTGCTGGAAAGACAGCGACCATCGTTTGGAATGATATTTCCAATCAACAGCCCGACAAACCAGCCAACCGGGGCAAACTGAAGCTCGGTTCTGTCTTGAAACAAACCAAGGTCACTTATGGCAAACCTGTAATTGATGCAAAAAAGGATAACGTCTGGAAAAAGGCTGCATCTGTTAAAACGGATGTCTGGGTGGTCGGAAACTCCGGTGCAACGGCGACTGCACAGCTGTTATGGGATGAGAAATACCTGTACGTATTGGCAGATGTGAAAGATCCTTTGCGAAGCAAATTAAGTTCTAATGCACATGAGCAGGATTCGATCGAGATTTTTATCGACCCGAGCAAAGATCAGACAACATTCTATCAGGAGGATGACGCCCAGTACCGGGTCAATTTTGATAATGAGGCTTCTTTTGGAGGAAATGCACGGAAAGAAAGTTTCAAATCAGCTACCCGATTAACAAGCGGAGGGTATACAGTTGAAGTGGCAATCCCACTAGATAGCGTTCGTGCTGAAGGGCAAAGATGGATTGGATTTGATCTGCAAGTTAATGATGATGGCGCGGGGGATGGCAAGCGAAGCAGTGTGTCCATCTGGAGTGATTCATCAGGTAACTCTTATCAAGATACTTCCGGTTTTGGCAGTCTGTTATTGACTCGCAAATAGAATATTTTGTTGTGAATTAGAATATGAAAAAGTTAGCTAATCAACATCGTATATCTGGAAATAAGTGTTGATTTTAAGGGCTGGGACGTTTAGACTATATACATTCAAATAAACGGGTTCCAATGTATGACAACGGCTTCAACTAAGTCTGTGGTCACGAGTCAAATGATGCGGAGGGAGTGCCTGTCATCCAGACAGCGCACTCGCTTCTTTTTTACATTTTTGCATACATACAAGGCATTTCCCGGTCGAAAGGAAAGAGTGAGTGGAGCACCTACATGGTACGTACAACTTAGAACTTGTTATTTTATCCTATATTATTGCATCGTTAGCTTCATACGCAGCCCTTGACCTTGCAGGCCGTGTAAGTCAGGCTAGCGGGATGGCGCGGAATGTATGGCTTACCTGCGGTGCAGTCTCGATGGGGCTGGGAATTTGGTCCATGCATTTCGTAGGTATGCTGGCTTTTGTTCTGCCTACGCAAGTCTCCTATTCCACCGGTAAGGTTATTTTATCTGTTCTACTTGCTATTGTCGCATCAGGGGTGGCCTTGAACATTGCGGGTAGACAATCGGGCAGGATAAGCCAGCTTATGATTGCTGGAGTGCTGATGACAGCGGGGATCAGCTCGATGCATTATGTGGGAATGGCAGCGATGTCAACTCCGGTTACGTATGAACCAGGCAGAGTGGTGTTATCCATTCTGATTGCAGCGCTTGCTTCCTTTGCGGCATTGTGGCTCATGTTTTTCTTCCGTTATCATCAATCAAGACATACCTGGGTTTACAAGATGGGCAGCGGTCTCATAATGGGGATTGGAATCTCTGGCATGCATTATACCGGGATGTCAGCCGCGCATTTCCATCATTCACATGGCTCGATGGTAAGTTCAGGTATGCAGATTGAGCCAGGCATTCTCGCCTACTTGATCGCATCGGGCACATTTATTGCTTTGGGCTTGACGTTGTTTGGCATATTTATCAATCAGCGAATGTCACAGAAAGATCAACGGATTCATGAGAACGAGCAATGGTATCAGGCCTTGTATCATAACCATTCGGATGCCATTATTTCAGTGAACAAGGAAGGGATTGTCAAAGGTATTAATGCTGCTGTAACAACAATCACCGGATATCCTGAAAAAGAGGTCATGGATCGTTCCATTGATGATATCGCTCAGCAGATCGATATCGAGTGGATAAGTGAATTTGATTCCATCGATTGGGATGATCATGGGCTGGAGCAGGCGCACTACATGGCCAAAATGAGAGACATACAGGGTGAACTTCTGGACCTTAGTATTGTTGTAGTTCCTGTTGTCATTGATGGCAGACATGTGGGAAGTCACATTTTGATCAAAGACGTTACAGAGGAGAAACAGGCTCAGGAGAAGATTCGTCACCAAGCTTTGCATGATCCGTTGACGGGGTTGCCCAATCGGCGCAAGCTGGATGATGTACTGGCTTGTACGATTCACGATTCAGAAGAAAAAGGGAATTCTTTTGCCGTTATGGTGATGGATATAGATCGTTTCAAGATGATTAATGACTCGCTGGGACATTCCATTGGAGATGTATTTCTAAGAGAAGTCAGCAACCGGATCATGAAAGCCATAGAAGCTTCTGATCCCTTGGCTATGGAGAATGTCATGCTGGCCCGGATGGGTGGTGACGAGTTCACACTCGTTGTGACCCAGGATCAAGCGACAGAAGTACAAGTGGCAGAACTTGCAAAACAGATTGTTGAAGCCATTCAGTTACCTTATCGACTGAAGGAGAATGACTTTTACGTAACCGCCAGCATTGGAATTGCGATGTACCCGGATCATGGAGTTGGCGTGGATGCTTTGCTGAAACATGCGGACTCCGCCATGTATGAAGTGAAGAAAAACGGCAAAAATGGTTTCCAATTCTACACTGCTCAACTGGATTCGGAACTTTATGAACGCATTGAGCTGGAGGGTTATCTTCGTAAAGCTTTGGAACGCGATGAGCTGGTCCTGTACTATCAGCCACAGATTCGTACCGAGGATAGCCGCATGATTGGTGTGGAGGCTCTTATACGTTGGAACCATCCACTCAAAGGTCTGCTCGCACCCAATGTATTCATCCCGCTTGCAGAAGAGACAGGCATGATCTATGAGATTGGCAATTGGACGCTGCGGGAGGCATGCAGGCAGATGAAACTCTGGCATGCCAGTGGCGGACCACTCATTCCGGTATCGGTTAACTTGTCCAGCCAGCAGTTTCACCAATCCAACTTAGTGGAACAGGTCAAGAATGCCCTACATGAGACAGGGCTGGAGGCCCGTTATCTGGAGCTGGAGATTACAGAGAGCATGATGATGGATGCAACAGTGTCCACGGCAATCCTGAAAGAACTCACGGCACTGGGGGTAAAAATCAGCCTGGATGATTTCGGTACGGGATACAGTTCACTCAGTTATCTGAAGCATTTCCCGATTCACAAGCTCAAGATTGATCGTTCGTTTGTGACGGACATTACTGAGAGTCACAGTGATCAAGCCATTGTGGCGACCATTATATCAATGGCACAGAATCTCAAGATGGAAGTCATTGCGGAAGGCATTGAGACGAAAGGTCAACTGGATATTCTGATGCAGAATGATTGCCGCGAGATTCAGGGGTATTATTTCAGTCGTCCGCTGCCAGCAAGTGAAGTGGAGCATGATTTTTTTGTACCGCTGCGGTTGCAAGGTAATGGTATCCCGCCAGTATAATCGTTTGAACATTTCAATTAAAGGATCTTACAGTTTAGCTGAACTATATCTTAAACGGCAAGTCCCCAATCACGTGTAGGGAACTTGCCGTTTTAGTTTTTAGAACAGTTTGTAAGGGGAATGATTAGAAAAGAGAGAGTTAGGACCTGCTGTATTTTATATGATTGATATTATTGGTAATCCTAAGATTGATGGCTGAGATGTAACATGGTTGTATGCTATAATTCAGGTGAAAGTTCTATTTAGCAGTTTAGCAATATCATTGAAGGAGGTTGTGAGGGATGAATTTTAGTCTTAAAGCTCCTGATGGCACTATCATTGAATCCTATGAGAAGGATCATAAGGAATTCATTCGTATTGCCGGTCTGGAATATGAAGTTTATAACCTGGGGGATGAGCCAGACTCCGATCCGGATATACGGCAAATGATTGAAGCTTCCAGAAAGACATTAAACAAGGCAAGCTGTATTAAACAGATGACTTGATTGGGTTGAAGTAAGAGTGATTGAAATAGGTACAAAATGTCCCATACTAGCGAGTATGGGAACAAACAAAAGCCCCTAACATCATCAGGCTTATTTAGTTGATCCTTACATGTACACAACATATAATTTAATAAAACGAGGGTAATTCTCCAATACATTTAAGTAAGAAATCCTGCAAATAGGAGCCGAACAGTCTATGTATACTATCCTGGATATTAGCAATTGGAAAAGCGAAACATTAAGTGTATCTGGCTCCAAAGAGAAAAGATGGTATCGGCATCCAGAAAATAATAAATTAGTTTTATTTAAATTGCCCGTTTCTTTGACAAGTGGAAACAAAATCATCGAGGAAGTAACGGGAGAGATGTGGTCCGAGAAATTAGCTTCTGACATAGGAACAGTATTAGGGTTTAATGTTCATAAAGTTGATATAGGCTGTGTTGAGGCGAGTCCTGTTTTTTTCCGAGATTATTATTTAGATGAAGCAAGATTTCAAGGTGTTTCGTTAATATATGGTGCATTGTGTCATTCATTTATAGAGGAAGACTTGGAGAGTCTTATTGAGGGCGCTGACATGATCATGGAATTCGATGATAGTTATGACCGCCAGCGTTTAAAAGGAAACAAAGAAATATATAGTTATCAATTATTATTAAAGTTGTTTGCTCAGAGAAATATGTTGGATGACTTATATAAAATGATTATATTTGACACACTTATCGGGAACACAGATAGACATCAGGATAACTTTGGGATAGTCAGAGATGAAGTTTCTTCGAGAATCAGTTTTGCGCCATTCTACGATAACTCATCGTCTCTTGGTAGAGAGTTACCTGAACGTAGAATAGAACTGATGTTTAAGGACAAACAAATGTTCCATTCCTATCTATTTAATAAGAAAGCATCTCCCCAGATACGTTGGGGGAATATTGAAGATAATAGGAAAATGAATTTTTTTGAATTTTTACAAAAGGTGATTCAAATATCTCCTGAGATTAAAAAATACGCTTCAGCGCTTTTACAATTAACTGATACTAAAATTTATCAGTGTATTAATGAAATTCCTTCTGTTGTAATGAGTGATATTCAAAAGGAATTTGTTAACAGGTTTTTAGTTGTACGGCGTGACTTAATGTTAGAGGAGTTATTGAAATGAAATATATTTATAATAAACTTTTGGTATTTTGGAAAGGTCCTCAAGGGGAAAACTTTTTAGTGGGAATTCTTGAAAAAAAGAACAAAGTATACATTTTTCAATACGAAAATAACTCTCTAAATGCCGCTAAAGAACATGGTTTTTCGCCTTTCATCGGCTTTAGTGACGAAATTAAAGTGTATAAAAGTGATAAATTATTCTCAATTTTTGAGCGAAGAACTCCAGGTGTTAACAGAGCTGTTTTCAAGAAGTTACTGCAAGAACATAATCTCAGCAATGGAGAAGATCTAGTATGGGACTACTTATGTTTGACTAAAGGCAGATTAGCAACAGATTCGCTTTCACTTATCGCTCCTGTTGTGTATGAAAATCAATCGTTATTATTAGATATCGAAATTGCGGGATGGTCATATACAAAAAAAAATAATAAACAATTATCAAAGGATACTAGGTTAGCTTTGCAATACGACAATGAAAATCCAAACGATGAAAGGGCTATTCAGGTTCTGAATTTCGAGAATAATGAAAAAGTCGGATATATCATGAAGCCTTTCAATAAATTATATTATTGTTTAATGGAGAATGGATTCTCATTAATCCCCACAATTTATATCTTTAATAAAGAAGATGGAAGACCAAGTTTGTTAATTTATTGTCCTCAAATTACGAGAGAGACACTTGAAAAAGAGAAAGAATTTCAATATTTGATTGAATATCGATAATATCCACAAAAAAGCCAAGCGGCAAGTTCCCGTGTATGTCGGGGACTTGCCGCTTTTTTATGTCTTATTTTTTATTAAACATTAAACTCATCCATGATAAGAGTATTTATATTTTCGTTTCCTATAATGATAATCGAAAACCTTACATAAATTTACGGTGGTGCTTCTTGCCGTCATACGTAAACCAGATCGGTTTATCCTCGACACGTGTCTCTACATGTACTGTACGCCCCCAGAGGCGATACAGATAAGGCATGGTGCGCTCCATATATTTCAGATCCAACTCAATGCCTTCATATTGATGTTTCAGCACGAGTTCCCCGGTCCGCATATAGTCGGCATCTTGCACAACCAGATAAGGGGAACCTCCGTTGACACGTGAGAATACGAGCTGATCCCGTATGTTTTCCCAGGACTTGTCGGTAATTTTCCAGTCCGGGCCTTTTTTCTCAAAGACGTAAAGGTCGAGGTCCTCGGTTAATTGTTTAGTCATGTAATTCCGAATAAAGGAGGTATCGGAATCGAATTCACGCACCTCGAACATTTTCGCACGACCCTGGCCTGGTTTACGGCCCCAACGATCCTGTTCTTCCCGGGTTGGGTTATCCCAGCGGCGTTCAATATCCTCGAAAATCTTCAGTCCCAGATAATACGGATTCAGACTTTGTTTGGATGGCTGCACCACGGAGGAGTTGAGCTTCGCGAATTCGATCGTATCCTCACTGTTGAGATCGAGTTCACGGATAATGCGTTGATGCCAGTAAGAAGCCCAGCCTTCGTTCATGATTTTCGTCTCCATCTGTGGCCAGAAATAAAGCATCTCTTCACGCATCATACTCATGATATCCCGCTGCCAGTCCGTCAACACTTCCGAGAATTCCTGAATAAACCACATGACATCCTTCTCCGGTTCAGGCGGAAAGTGATGGACCTGAATGCCTTCGGCTGGTGTATCTTCGGTCTTCACATCATCAAGCGACCATAAATCATCATAGCGACCTTCCGGTTTGGGTGCTTTCTCACCGCGCTGCTCCCGCATTTTCATCTCCATGTAACGTTGTTTGTCCAAATGGCGGGGTTTAATCAGCTGTGGGTCCACATGTTCCTGAATTGCGATGACGGCATCGATAAATGCTTCAACCGCTTCCGTTCCGTACTCCATCTCATAATTGCTGATGCGATCCGCCGTAGCAGCCATGCTTTCGACCATATTACGGTTGGATTTGGAGAAACGGGCATTGTTTTTGAAAAAATCACAGTGTGCCAATACGTGGGCTACGATCAATTTGTTCTGAATCAGGGAATTGCCATCCAGCAGGAAGGCATAACAAGGGTTGGAGTTGATGACAAGCTCATAAATTTTGCTGAGTCCAAAATCGTATTGCATTTTCATCTTATGAAATGTTTTGCCAAAGCTCCAGTGACTGAATCTGGTCGGCATGCCGTAGGCTCCAAATGTATAAATAATATCCGATGGGCAGATTTCGTACCGCATGGGGTAATAGTCCAGACCAAAACCATTGGCAATCTCCATAATCTCGGCAATAGCGTATTCTAGGTCGCGGATCTCATCTGTCATCTAACGCTGCCTCCTTCCCGTTTCTGGAAAAAGCTGCGCAAAGCTTTGTACACTTCGCCTTTTTCTTTGATCACATAATACATGAACTGATCCATCTTGATATGACGATAAGCCGACATCAGTGTGCTGCTGCGGTTATACTGATTCACCTCGCCGTATCCAAACATATTGCTACGCTTCATTAACTCCCCGATCAGCTTCACACACCGTTCGTTATCCGAGGTCAGATTATCCCCGTCAGAGAAGTGGAAAGGGTAGATGTTGTAGCTGGAAGGTGGATAACGGCTGTCAATAATATCCAGCGCCTTCATATATACAGAGGAGCAGATGGTGCCTCCGCTCTCGCCACGGGTAAAGAACTCTTCTTCGGTTACTTCCTTGGCTTCCGTATGATGGGCGAGGAAAACAATCTCAACTTTCTCATACTGACGGCGTAGAAAACGGGTCATCCAGAAGAAAAAGCTGCGCGCGCAGTATTTTTCAAACGAACCCATGGACCCGGATGTATCCATCATGGCAATAATAACGGCATTGGATTGTGGAATGATTTTGTCTTCCCATGTCTTGTAGCGCAGGTCATCCGGACTGATATGATGGATGCCTGGCGTGCCAGTCGTAGCATTGCGACGCAGATTTTCCAGAATGGTACGTTTCTTGTCAATATTGGACTGCATGCCTTTTTTGCGAATATCGTTGAAAACTACCGTATGTGTCTCAATCAGATCCTTGTCTTTCTGCTTCAGATCGGGTAATTCCAGCTCAGCGAAGAGCATATCTTCCAATTCCTCAATACTCACTTCGGCTTCCACAATATCATGACCAGGCTGATCGCCAGCTTTTTCGCCTTTGCCGGGTTTCTGCGAAGCAGCGGGGTCACGACCGATGACGTCTCCGACCTGACTGTCACCGTCTCCTTGACCGACATGTTTTTGCTTCTGGTAGTTATACACAAAACGGTACTCATCCAGACTGCGGATTGGTACCTTGATGATTTGTTTTCCATCAGACATGATGATGTTTTCTTCCGTAATCAGATCAGGCAGATTCTGCTTGATGACATTTTTCACCTTTTGCTGATGGCGCTGCTGGTCCTGGTACCCTTTGCGGTGAAGCGACCAATCTTCCTTCGACACGACGAACGAGTAAGGCTGGTGTGAATTTGACATGTAGGCACCCCCATTGATTACGCGGCACAGTTTGGCCTGTCGGTAATTAAGTATATTCACGGGCGAGGACGATATGTGATGAGAGTGGATATAAAATGATACAATTACGCAAGTTCACCTTGGAGGTAAGGTGAGTCGCAAGAACAGAACTGCACCATTTTTTACAGAAACAGTGAACAAGTGTGATATCCTTCCTTTACAATAGGAGAAAGACATCAATCATTATAATAGTTGCATGTAAAGGAAGGATTATGTGAATAAAAAGGCGATCAAGGCTTGGATTATGTATGATTGGGCCAATTCAGCTTATGCAACAACAGTACTGGCGGCAGTACTGCCTGTATTCTATGCTTCGGTGGCTGCAGCAACGCTGGATACGGATACCGCGGCATCCTACCTGGCCTATACACACTCCATTGGCATGTTGTGTGTAGCTCTGCTAACACCGCTGCTTGGCACATTGGCTGATTTGTCAGGACGAAAAGGCGACTTCCTGCGTGTATTTGCAATCATAGGCGTCCTTGCCACATTGGGATTCAGTGCAATCGGTGAAGGGGACTGGTTACTTGCTTCCGCTTTGCTGGTCATATCTACAATCGGTTTTGCGGGTGGTAACACCTTTTACGATGCAATGCTGCCGGATCTGGTACCTGTTGAACGAAGAGACATGATATCCTCCAAAGGATATGCCTATGGTTATATTGGAGGAGGTTTGCTGCTTGCGGTGAACCTGCTGATGATTCAGCAACCGGGCTGGTTCGGGATGACCGGTACACTGGCAGGCACAAGACTTGCTTTTATCTCCGTCTCGTTGTGGTGGTTGCTGTTCTCAATACCGATCTTTCGTCATGCTCCGAGACGTCCTGCATCACCGGACATGCCCGGCTCGTGGACAGGGTATGCTGCGGTGGGCGTGCGCAGACTGCGGCAGACCTTTCGTCAGATGCGGCGTTTTCCCCAGTTAATCCGCATGTTGGTGGCTTTTTGGTTTTTTAATGACGGCATTAATACCATCATTCTGATGGCTACAATCTATGGGACAAGTATAGGTATCGGCACAACCGACCTGATGCTCGCGCTACTGTTAACCCAGTTCATCGGGTTCCCGTGTACATTGTTATTGGGAGCATGGGCACAGCGTTGGGGAGCAAAGCATGTATTAATTGTTAGCTTATCGGTCTACATATGTATTGTGATTCTTGGTTATTTCATGACACAAGCGATCCACTTCTACGTGCTCGCCGGGCTGGTTGGTGTTGTGCAGGGTGTGAGTCAGTCCACAGCTCGTTCCCTGTTTAGCAATCTGATGCCGGCAGGCAGAACAGGAGAGTATTTTGGTTTTGTGAATATTACAGGCAAATTCTCTTCGATCTTCGGTCCATTTGTGTTCGGTTATGTCGGACAGATCACGGGTTCCACGCGTTGGGGCATTCTGTCACTGATTTTCTTCTTCGTCGCGGGCATTGCTGTATTGTTAACCGTGAAGATACAAAAGGGGATGCAGGATGCTGCATTGGCAGATCAGGAAGAAGGGCGTAATGGGAGCTTCGGAGCTCCTGGGAAGAGTTCAAATGTAAGGTTCACCTGATGATTGTTCAACGGTTTTCATAGTAAGCTTCTCAACCGATTACGCATGGCTTCAGGCATTGTTCCTCACAGAACATGTCTGGAGCTTATTCGCGTTTGTGCAATCAGAACATAGTTGATCATGAATAAGTGCTTAAACGACAGACAGCAGAATACAGTGAAAGAGTAAGAATTTATGAAAAGGTGAAAATAAAAGATTGACATGATACATTTTGTATCATAGAGTAAAACTATAAATACATATTGTATCTGAGAGTTGTCGAAAGAATATGTGTATTTGCATCACTCTCGGGTAAGGTTCCGACGGAATGTTGCAAAATACTGACCTAATAGTTTGCGTAGTATTCGTTTTGCCAAACACAAAAGTAGAGTCTGGTCTATCCCGGCTGCATGCTTAATTTATTGAACAGAGGAGAGGCTGCCATTGATCGACGCTCAAGGTAACGGACTTGTTTTCTTACTATGTGTTCCCCGCAGTGGTAGTTCATTATCCACAGTCATGCTGCAAAATCACAGTCGTATATTCGCCACCCAGGAAATGTGGTTTCTGATGAGTCTTGTCGATCTGCCAAAAACCGATTCACGCGCTTATGGTGGCAGCTCCATCATGCGTCAGTTCTACAATGCCATGGTATCCGAGGATGTCTTCGAAAAGGCGTGCAGAAGTTTTGCTCTTGAGATCTACAATGGATTCCTGGAAGGGAGCGGAGCAGACTTCGTCGTTGATAAATCTCCGCGTTATTATTATATGCTAGAATGGCTGGATCGTCTGTTCCCACAGTCCAAGCGCATTCATCTCCAGCGTAATCCTCTGGCCATAGCAGCATCATTCAAAAAGGTAAACCGTCATACAGGTGAAGGATTCGACCTGACTCATAGTTTGCAGAGCTCCAAATTAAATATGAAATCTGTAGATCTCACACTGGGTATGCTCCGCTTGAATGATTATTTTGCCGAACCACATTCCAATGCGTATGAATTGCAATATGAACGAATGGTTTCCAATCCCAAGGAAGAACTTGAAAAACTATGCGCGTTTCTGGGAATTCCATATGAACAGGGTATGGAGCAGTATGGACAGTTTCTGGACAGTGCCAAGTCTGACATGTTCTACAGTATGGGCGTGGGTGATCCATTCCTTTCTTCCCATCAAGAGGCACATCAGGGTTCTGTTAACAACTGGAAAAACATATTAGAACCACATGAAGTTGAACTGTATTGTCGTGTGATGGGAGCGGATCTGTTCCATCGGATGGGGTACAGTGACCAGTTGGCAGAAGCCGAACAATGGACGGGTGTTCGTTATGAAGCAAGTCCGGATCAAGAGGTCATCGAGCGAATTACGCATCAGTTGATTACAGCGACCGGTTGCGACTGGCAGCAGCACTATCGGATGCAGCCAGCTGATTCTCTCGTCCATGATTCCCATGAAAATCGGAATGATTCAGCTCTCGAAGAACCGGAAAAGATAGATCCCACACTGGCTGCACTGGCAACGATCAGACAGCTGCAGGCCGCACTACGGGCGGCAGATCATCGTCTGGAACGAGGATACAGTGAGCGAGAACGTTTGAAAGTCCAGCTGGCTTCTGCTCAAAGCAAAATACAGCGTATCAAATCATGGGTACCATTTGGTCACCAGATCAGCGCTTGGGCTTCACAGCGCAAGATTCTACGGGGAGGCAAGTCATGAGCGCCATAGCAGGAATTGTACACAACGATGGTCAGCAGGCGCTATGGGAAGACAGCTGGCGTCTGTACGCAAGCCTGGGGCATGTCCCTGCGGATACAACAGGGGTGTGGAAAGGCAATGAGGCGTTCCTTAGCTGTCACGCCCAATGGATTACACCGGAATCGGTTAGCGAGAAGTTGCCTCTATATGATGAGGAAAGTGGTCTGACCATCACGGCAGATGCCATTCTGGATAACCGGGAACAACTGGCAGATCAATTACAGATATCCAGAGCTGAGCTGGCGATGTTATCGGATAGTGAATTGATCTTGCGTGCCTATCAGCGCTGGGGGGAAGATGTAGCTGTCCGATTGCTGGGGGATTTTGTATTCGCGATATGGGATGAGCGGAATCGAAAACTGTATGCAGCGAGAGACATTACAGGCATGAGAGCTTTTTATTACCGACATGATGGCTCACGTTTTGCTTTCTGCACACTCATGAATCCGTTGCTTGGGCTTGAAGGGGTACATAAAGAACTTGATGAGACCTGGCTGTCCGAATTCCTTGCCATTCCTGACATGCATGATTCAGCAGATATCAATTCAACCGTATATCGGGGAATAAGCCAGCTGCCTTCCGCACATACACTTGTTTTCCGGGATGGGAGACTGGAGCTGAAGCAATATCATCGCTGGAATGAAGTCGAACCTCTAAGGCTGAAATCCGATGGTGAGTATGTAGAAGCGTTTCGGGAGGTCTTTGGGCAGGCGGTTGGATCACGATTGCGAACGCACAGGCAGGTGGCTGCTGCTTTAAGTGGCGGACTGGACTCGGGAGCCGTGGTTGGTTTTGCTTCCGGAACACTGAGAAGTCAGGGCAAACGGCTACAGGCCTATAGTTATGTTCCCGTACCGGATTTCACAGATTATACGTCGAAAACGTTGCTCGCAGACGAACGACCCTTCATACGTTCAACCATTAATCATGTCGGCAATATCACAGAGAACTACCTTGATTTTGAAGGCAGAAGTCCACTCAGTGAAGTAGATACCTGGCTCGACATTATGGAAATGCCTTATAAATACTTTGAAAATTCATTCTGGATTCGCGGATTCTATGAAAAAGCGAGCCAGCAAGATGCAGGCGTCCTGCTCACAGGCGCACGTGGTAATTTCACCATCTCCTGGGGACCGGCTCTGGATTATTACGCCAGTCTACTGAAAAGTGGCCGCTGGTACCGCTGGTTCCGTGAGATGCAGCAGTACAGTGAACGCACCGGCATGCCTTTCTCCCGTATAGCCAAGATCACCGGGAAAAAGGCATATCCGGATTGGTTCAAGGCTCAGTCCAAAGGAGCCAGCCAGGCCGCTTCTGTACAGTTGATCCATCCTGATTTTGCTCAAAGAACAGGTGTACTGGAAAGACTCAAATCCATTATTGTTCTGCAGGGCGGTGCCCAGGCTGATGCACTCAAAGTACGTGCCGAGAAATTCAATAACCTGGCCATTGCGAACAAAAACGGTGCTGTAGCTACAAAATGTTCTCTGCGTTACCGCGCTTGGGAACGTGATCCGACAAGTGATGCCAGAGTCATCCGGTTCTGTCTGTCCGTTCCGATTGAACAATATGTGAAACAAGGGACGGATCGTTCATTGATTCGCCGGGCTACCTCACCGGAGTTGCCTGACAAGGTCAGACTGAATCAACGGGTACGGGGGGTACAACCGGCGGATTGGCTGCATCGCATCATTCCGAATTGGGATGCTTTTACTGCCGAGTTGCGTGCCTTGTGTTCTGATAGCAAGGTTGCTGGCATATTAAACACGGAGCGTATCAAGTCTGCCCTGGCCAATTTCCCCAGTCCAAGACCTGAACTTGCTTCGCATCCAGATCTGCGATTGATGATGCATAGTCTGATCGTCTATCGGTTCATTCGAAAATTCTGAATGAGGGCACATGAAAGGAGGTGAATACGATGCAAATGGAAAAAAAGGAATGGCAAGCACCAGCTCTTGAAGTGTTGGAAGTCAATCAAACTATGGCCGGTACTGGCTACAGACAAATTGACTGGATCACGGTTCACGATGCGGATCTGTACGATCCAACTTCCTAAGTTGTTTAGTTTTATGAAGTGTCATCATACTTAAAGGGCGGAAATGCAACAAATCCAGATTTTCGCCTCCGCCCTTATATTGAGCAACATGAATATAAGGGCTTTTTTTTACATTTTATTACGAAGGAGGCGTCGTTCATTGTTGCCTGTGCACTATGTGGCGTATGGTCTGCGCTGGTCGAGCCAAACTCGAATGCCTGAACTACAGATCGCACCCAAGGATGCGGAGAGTGATTTTGACGTGGATGTGCACATCGAGTCTTCAGATCTGATCCCATTGTGGGAGGATTGGAATGTAGGCAACGACAACTTTGTGGCACGAGAGGGCAGTCTTTTTTTCAAAATCGAAGATACAGGTCTGTTTCTAATGGAACAAGGAAAGCGCATTGTTGTATCCCCCATACCGGGTGCAGATGAGAGAAAGGTCAGATTGTTCATCCTGGGCACATGTATGGCGGTCATTATGATGCAGCGTGGCATTCTTCCATTGCATGGCAGTGCAGTTGTTATTGATGGCTGGGCTTACGCATTTGTCGGACATTCGGGGGCAGGTAAATCGACGTTGTCGGCTGCACTGGCATCACGCGGATATCCACTTCTCACCGATGATGTTGTTGCACTGACCTGGGATGCCGGAGGAAGAGCTATTGTATCACCTGGTTACCCGCAACAGAAGTTATGGCAGCCCAGTCTGGACGGTTTCGGTATGAAGGAGCAGGATTATGCAACGGTTCATGCGGAGATTACAAAGTATGCGATACCTGTTCAGCACTATTTTCATGAGATGGCCGTACCACTAGGTGGAATATTCGAACTTGCTCCACAACCGGAGGAAAACCATACTTCTGTTCAACTGGTTGAAGTGACGGGGCTAGAACGATTGCATCTGTTATGCTCGCATACGTTCCGCGGTGGACTCGTTGCAAGACAGGGGCTGGCACAGTGGCTGTTCGAGACGGCTTCAAGACTTTCAGCAAGTGTGGAGATTGGCAGATTGGTCAGAACGGGTGCTGAGTTTACAGCATTTGAGATGGTGGATCGGATCACAGATCATATACGTAAAGGAGTGCATACAGGACAATGACAGCGACTACACCGATGAATGTGGAAGACCGGGTAACCCGGAAGGAAGGCAATCTGGTCAGTGATATGGGCAGTGAGAAAGTTATGATGAGCATTAGCTCTGGAAAATACTATAACCTCGGGAGTACCGGTGGACGAATCTGGGATCTGATCGCAGAAGAACGCACGCTGGGTGAAGTTGTTGAGGTACTTGCTGCGGAGTACGAGATTGAGCCAGATGTATGTCGTGAGCAGGTGGTGCAATTCCTGGAACATCTGTCCCGTGAAGGTTTAATCGACGTTACTCGCGGAGTGTAGAATGATGTTGCGAAAAATAAAGGCTTATCTCGCGCTCCCGCGGTCGATGCGTCGACTGGTATGGGAGGCCTATATGCTCCTTGGCTGGGCACGCATACAGAAGGCTATGCCATTTGCCAAAATCGCGCCAGGGCTGGGTACGCCTATGGTAGAAACACCGATGACAGGACTCGAACGCAGCGAGGTCATCACTATACGGAATATTTCCAAAGCAATTTCGCTCGTCAGTAAATATACGTTATGGGAAAGCCGCTGCCTTGTAATGGCGATTGCCGGGATGAAGATGCTTGAGCGACGCAAGATAGAGAGTACGTTATACATGGGGACTGCACGGAATAAGCAAGGACATATGATGGCTCATGCCTGGCTGCGAAGTGGTAAATTGATCGTGACCGGAGCTGATACTATGGACCAATATACGGTTGTCGGTGTGTTTGGCAAACGGTGTCCGGAGAAGGGATCTGGGGAGATTGTCTATGATACATGAAAGTGAACTCTATTCATCAGGGTTTCCGAAGGAGCTTAAGCTGATTTTGAGCATGATTAGAGGTGATCTGACGGCTCTATCCCCTGAAGAACTCAAGGCAGGTTTGCAAGGAACGGATTGGCAGCTCTTTCTGCGGCTTGTCTATCATCACCGCTTATACTCTGTCCTTTATTTGAAAATGAAAGAATTGAACTCTGCAATTATTCCTGCAGATGTTATGGAGAGTCTGAGACAACAATATACGGTCAATACGTTCCGCATGTTACATCTGACAGCTGAGATGGAGCAGGTGTGTGGCGCTTTTCGTGAACGCGGCATCCGCAATATTACACTCAAGGGACCAGCGCTCGCCCATGATCTCTATGGCGATGTATCCATGCGAACCTCCAAAGACCTGGATATCCTGATTCCGTTCGATGATGTGGAAGCGGCTGAAGGAATTCTGGCTACTCTCGGATACGTATCCAAGGAAGGGGAGCGAGCACCTACGGTGCGCAGCTGGAAATGGCGGGAACATCATATCTGTTATACCCATCCGGTCAAAAAGACTCAAGTAGAGATTCATTGGCGTCTCAACCCGGATTCGGGCAAAGAAACCGATTTTGAATTGCTGTGGAAACGCAGCCGATTCAGTTCATACACACAGACACCTGTCCGTATGCTTGAACAAGAAGACCTGTGGGCTTATCTCGTAACCCATGGTGCACGACACGGCTGGTTCAGACTGCGCTGGTTACTGGATATCGACCAGATGATCCGCAGCATGCCACTTGATGTGAAGAAAGTGGAAAGACGTCTGAAAGCGGAGGGGCGTTTATCCATCGGTTCACAGGCTCTTTATCTGGCCTCGGAGCTGCTGAATACGCCGCTGGATGTAGAGTACAGGTCCTTAATGTCCTTGAGTGACCGTACAGGCAAGCGATTAGCCAATGAAGGCGCAAAGTTCATGAACGACATGCTGGAAAGTCCGGCTGATATGAAGTCTTATCAATCATATCTGTTTAAACTTCGAAGTACCAAACAGAAATGGTTTTTCTTTATCGAACGTTTATATCCAAGTACATGGGATGTGGATCAATTGCCGCTTCCGCGTTCTTTGTTTTTTCTGTACTTTCCGTTACGTCCGTTTCTCTGGTTCTGGCGGCGAATTAAAAGGTATACGGTGACGGAAAGGGGTAAAGTATGATCTCGGAATTAAGATATTTCATGCGAAAGTTGCATCATGTCACGGGGCCCATTTTATATTGGAATCTGCTAGGGATGATCTGTATCAGTCTCATGGAAGGGATCGGTATCTACATGCTTGTTCCGATGCTGAGTCTGATTGGCATATTTGAGATGGGCTCCACAGGCTTAAACATTCCCTGGCTTGGAGACGTATTGAATCGTTTTTCTGAAAATAGCCAATTGTTACTCGTATTGTTCACCTTTGTATTGATTGTCTCCGGACAGGCCTGGATGCAGCGTCTCCAGACGATCCGTAATACGCGAATCCAGCAGCAATTTGTACGCACGCTGCGCATGGAAACCTATGGTGCCATTATTATGGCGCAATGGTCATTTTTTCTCCAAAAACGAAAATCCGATTTTAACCATATATTAACGACTGAACTTGCACGTGTGAGTCAGGGAACGAGCATTATGCTGCAAATGGCAGCCTCTCTGATCTTTACGGGCATTCAGATCGGTCTCGCTTTCTGGTTATCCGCCAAGTTGACGGCACTTGTGCTGTTCTGTGGATTGTTATTATTTTTTGTCTTGAGAAAATTCGTCAAGCGGGCCAAGCAGATCGGAGACCAGACCTCTGAATATTCGCAAAGTTATTATAACGGCATTACCGAGCATTTTAACGGCATTAAGGATATTAAAAGCAACATGCTTGAGCGCTCACACATGAACTGGTTTGAGCGCATGTGCAGACAGATAGAACGCAATGTCATTCAATTTAGTCAATTGAACAGTGGAACACAGTTGATTCACCGGATGTCCGCGGCAATCATTATTGCGGCATTCATCTATCTTTCTCTCCGTGTAATGACGGTGCCTCCAGCAAGTCTGCTGCTCATCATCCTTATCTTTTCCCGCTTATGGCCAAGATTTACGGCGATTCAGTCCAATCTGGAGTACATCAGCTCCATGCTGCCTGCGTTTCGGGTAGTCAGAGAACTGCAAGCGCAGACGGCGAAGAGTCGTGAGATTAGTGCAGAGATTGCTTCGGCAGGAGACGTTGGAACTGATGGGATTCAACCTATGGAACTGAAGGAATCTATCACGTGTGAGGATGTCTGCTATCGCTATGAGGGAAGTGATGCTTACTCATTGAGAAATGTGCAAGCTTCGATTCCAGCAAGGGGTATGACCGCAATTGTAGGTAAATCTGGAGCAGGCAAGAGCACGCTGATAGATCTGATTATGGGCCTTGTGAGACCTGAAACTGGTCGTATTCTGATTGACGGTGTGCCTCTGTCAGAAGATCGCTTATTAAGCTGGCGAAGTTCCATCGGATATGTCTCCCAGGACCCATTCCTGTTTCATACGAGTATTCGTGAGAATCTGCGTCTGGTTGATCCAAATGCAAGTGAAGAACAGATGTGGCAGGCTTTACAGTTTTCCTCTTCTGCGGCTTTTGTGAGAAAGTTGCCTCAGGGTCTGGATACGATCATTGGTGATCGGGGTATTCGGTTATCCGGGGGCGAACGTCAGCGATTGGTGCTTGCCCGGGCCATGTTGCGTAATCCTTCTGTATTGGTACTGGACGAAGCAACAAGTGCGCTGGACAGTGAGAATGAACAGTACATTCATGAGGCCTTAGAACGGTTAAAAGGACATGTGACCATTATCGTGATTGCGCACCGATTGTCCACAATTCGGACGGCAGATCGTGTAATTGTGCTCGATGAAGGTCGGGTGATTCAAGAGGGTGGATATCAACAGTTATCTACTGATCCGGTAGGGACGTTCAGCAAGCTTTTGAACATGCAAGCGGGTGTTGTGGGACAGTAAGAGGGTAGATAGCAGAATCCATTCCAAAATTAAAAGCCGAGTATGGGACATATGTATCTGCTTCTGTTCATTCATATATTTATTGAATAATCAGGCACGACACACGTAAAGAGGCGCGCCACGATGGGCGCGCCTTTTATGTAGGTGGTTCGTATATTGAGCATGGATTAATGAACAACGGCTGTTTTCGTAGGAAGCGGCAGCTGTAGAGCACCGTTCTGCTCCAAATGCTGTATGATCTCTTGTACAGCTTCCTCAATGGACGATTGTTCCGTATCGATGATGACTGAAGGTGATTTGGGTACATCATAGGGGGCGGAAATGCCTGTAAAATGCGGGATGTCACCGTTGCGGGCTTTTTTGTACAGACCCTTGGGATCACGACGCTCACATTCTTCAATTGAACAACGCACATAGATTTCAATGAAATCATCCGGTTCGAATAATTGTCTAACCGTCTCCCGATCCTGTTCATGAGGAGAGATAAAGGCCGAAAGTACAAACAACCCGGCATCCACCATTAACTTCGATACTTCCCCAATTCGGCGCAGATTTTCTTGACGATCCGCAGCTGTAAAACCAAGATCGCGGTTCAGTCCATGACGTACATTATCCCCATCCAGAACATAACAGCTTACGCCTTGTTCATAGAGATATTGCTCCAGGGCAAATGCAAGGGATGACTTTCCTGCACCTGATAATCCGGTAAACCATATGGCACGACTACGGTGCCCATTATGCTTCTCCCGGTCTTGTCTGTTGATGCTGGATGATTGCCAGGTTATATTGCGCTCTTCCTTCGACATGAGTATCCCGCCTTTTCCCTACCATGATATGTATAATATTTTAACATATTTACAAGATTATAGCACCTTACAGATTTCTTCAAAATAAGCGTGAATCGACAAAATATCGGGTATAGATGTAGTACATACATAAGCATTATGCATATATCCAAGGAGTATTTTGAATCGAATGATGCAAAATGCTCACATCGCAGGAGGAACAATGTCATGAACGAAAACATACAAAACATACAAGTTGGGTTCAAATGCCCGGATTGCCAGCAGGATATCCGAGCGGAATTTATAGATGAACAGGTCAGCACGGTTCGTTGTAAAGGTTGTGACAGAGCGTATACACTTCTGAAGCCAACCATTGGTGATGAGATTCTACTGGATTGGGAACAGGAGGCTTTGTATCACAAGCTGAGGGCAGAGCGGTCTGAACTGGATAATCACAATATGTCGGCCTTGATTATCAAAGTTATCGAGTTGCTTACATGGCGTGATCGGGGAGATGGACAGACCCGTGCCATACAGACCGTGAGGGAATGGCTTGCTTCCAGTGGCAAACCTCAGACCTTACTTGAATTGTTCCATCAATCTCCGCCACAAGCTGAAAATAAACATTTCGATCGTTGATGATTTACATACATTAGCCGTTCCTGTGGCATATTATCTGAAGGTATTCGTGTGTGCAAACGACTAACCGAATTTTTCAGGAACAGGAGCGGATAGAATGAAGCGAATGGTTCTATATATACTGTTGGGACTGTTGTCCATCAGTATGGTACCGGCACAGACTGAAGCATCACCGGTTACCGGAGCGTATCACTTTGGATTCAAAAAAAGTCAAAACGGTCAACTGCCCTCCATTGATCAGGAAGGCTTTAAGTCGATCTTACAACATAACGATGCCATTTTCCTGGGGGATACAAAACAGAAGGAATTGTATCTCACGTTTGATAACGGGTATGAGAATGGATTTACACCTGCCATACTGGATGTTTTGCGTACCAAGAAGGTACCAGCTGCTTTCTTTGTGACAGGTCATTATCTGAAAGATCAGCCTGAGTTGGTCAAACGTATGGCGGCAGAAGGTCATATTGTCGGTAATCATTCATGGAGTCATCCGGATATGACCCGCATCTCCAATGAAAAGCTTAGAGAGGAACTCGATAAGGTCAAGTCGGAGGTCAATCGGCTGACGGGTCAACAAGCGACCTTTTTACGGCCACCGCGGGGGATTTTTAACAATCGTACGCTTGCAGAGAGCCATGCCCAAGGGTATGTGAACGTGTTCTGGTCTGTTGCTTATAAAGATTGGGATACCAATGTGCAGCGTGGCGCACAATATGCTCATCAACAGGTGTTGAAACAACTCCATCCAGGCGCTGTCATTTTGCTTCATTCGGTATCCAAAGATAACACGGAAGCTCTGGGTTCCATCATTGATGAGGCTCGCAAGCAAGGATATGTATTCAAAAGTCTGGATGATCTGCGGACCAAAAGTTATTGATCCATTATCATAATGAGCAATGGACCAAATGTAGGTCATTCAAAAGTTTAGCAATAATATTAAAGGGCATCCTGAGCGATTAAGCTCGGACTGCCCTTTTTAGTTATAACGGTATGTCAGTCCAAGTATTGGATGTACCAAATACAGATCTAGAAGAAAGGATTGGATTGGGTAATATGATACGATGTAGCGTGTAATACTATAAAACAGTACTATAGATGATTCCAATTGTTTTTGGGCCGCAGTGACTGCATACTACACAACCAGCAGTGGTTAGTTCCACACGGGCACCCGTTTGTTCCTGCAAAGACTTCTGCAAGTCAAGCGCATCCTCTTCAGCCATAGTGTGCACAACAATCAGCAGGTCTGGATCGATCTGATCCTTCTGGCTGAGCGTATTATTCAGCATTTGTTCCAGAGCTTTCTCCCGTTTGCCGCGCACTTTATAGGCAGGTGCCATCTTGCCATCCGTTACCCGGATGACAGGACGAATTTTCAACAGGCTTCCAATCAGGTTCTGCATGCCCGAACAGCGTCCACCTTTATGCAGATACTCTAGTGTATCGATGACAAACTCCGTGCGTACATTTGTTTTCATCGCCTCAATCAGGTGTGTAATCTGAGTCAGGTTTTGCCCTTTATCAGCAGCATGTACAGCTTTCATCACCATGAGTGCAATTCCTGATGAGAGATTCTGTGAGTCAATGACCGATATTCGACCTTCCGGGAACTCGGAACTCGCTAGTCGTGCATTTTGATAGGTAGAGGAAAGTTCAGAAGATAAGCTGATATATAAAATCTCATCCCCTTGATCTATGTAAGGTTGAAATGCCGTTATGAAATCAGCGGGGGAAGGTGCAGCTGTTTTGGGAAGATGCCCATCTTGGCTGACACGTTCATATAGCTGTTCAGGCTTAATCTCAGCACCGTCTTTCAGTGATTCTTCACCGAACACGACATATAAGGGAATGATACCGATATCGTGCTGCTGGATCCATTCTGGAGCCAGATCACTTGTGCTGTCCGCAAAAATTTTGATTCGTGACATGTCAATCTCCTTTGAAAACAATGATTTTGGCAAAAAAATATAGATTATACTTATGTGTAAACCCATTCATTTTAATTATAAGGAAACATGACGCTGATGCAAAGCGTTACATCAGCGTCATGCCTACCAAGATAAGTCCAACGAATAACAGAATCATGATCCCATTTAATAGGGTTCCGATAATGGCAAAAACTTTCTTTCGATTCTTGAGGACAAGACCAATAATTCCGACGATGACTCCGGCCAGATTGAGAATCAGGCAGACCAGAATGGCTAATGAAGCCAGAACCACTGCTGGATGCAAGGCGATCTCTTCTGTCTGCAACGGGGTGAGAACTCCGATGGACTCGTTTACAGCCATGGTGGCAATAAAGAATATCAGGATATAACCCAAGATTGCAACCAATCCAATGACAAAGCTGGCGATCCCAGGTCCGGAATGTTTCAGTGGTGGCATTGGTTGCCTGTCATGATCTGGCGGGTATGCTTCATACCCATTGTTATTGTATGGATCTGCCTGCCCAGAATTCTGATCCGTGTTGTTATAACCTGAATTATAGGAATCGCGATTATCCATAATGTTGACTTGCCTCCCTTAATCATCGTACTGAGTGTTATTAACCTAATCGATGAGTAATGATTAGCTTCATCCCATCTTCTCGATACTGAAAACCAATCTTTTTGAACTTGCACTTAAAATACAACGATTACATACCTGTTTACTTTTCCATAAATATCGGTAAAAATCAAGGATTTACGCTTGTTTCCTACAATTTATAGGGCAGGGATAGAATTGTTAAGTATAAAGAGACATATGATCTTTGAAGCTCCGTCCCGACTGGTAAAGGAGGAGTGGATTCGCTACAATAATAGGAGTGAATTGTAGTTGAATTAAGGGAGAGAACTTATATGCAACGAAGATGGATGATGCTTGGAGCTGTAATGACCATGTTATCGGTGGCGATTGGAGCGTTTGGTGCTCACATGCTCAAGGATACGATTGGGCCGGCGGCCATAGCTACATATGAGACAGGTGTGCAATATCACATGATTCATGCATTGGCTTTGCTCATTATTGGCTTGACGGCTGGTCAACTTGGGGCATCGACAAAACTGAAGTGGGCAGCGCGTCTGTTGTTTATCGGAATTATTGTGTTCTCGGGCAGCTTGTATGTGCTTAGTATTTCTGGCATCAAGATTCTGGGTGCCATCACACCGATTGGTGGGGTAGCCTTCATTGCCGGATGGTTGTTATTGGCATTAGATGTATGGCAGCGAGGTAAGGATCGCTCCTGAACGGTCCAAACAAATCTCGGAGGGTTCAATCCTACATGAACCATAGAACTAAAAAGCAACTTGCGTTAGAATGTCCTGTCATTCTAACGCAAGTTGCTTTTTGTTTTAATCCGATGAAGTTAGTTACAGAAACTCATCGATTTCATTGGTTCGGAATGTATACACCTGTTTTTCATCAACATGGTATATGCTCACAATACTGGTATCTCGATCAAAATTCAGAATACGGCAAGGAATGCTCTGATGTTTACCGTTCTTGTTATTGACAACAATACGGGTGAGTTTATTCTCTTTAATGAGTGTGTCAATCCACGCGTCAAACGAGTTTCCATCGGATACATTGGATGTTTGGGTGGCAGGCTTTTTCTCGCTAACCAGTTTTTCTTGTTGATTCTGTGTTTTGACTGGAGCAGGTGAGGCAGGTGTCTGAGCTGCAGTGGACGCCTTCTGTGCTGCGTTGGCTTTTTTGCGTTCGTTGTGAAGTGTGACGAAAGAGTCCTTCTTGGACTGGAGTGTCGCTTCAATAATTTTGCCTAGCTCTATGCCGGATTGAATCCGAAAGTCCGCAATTTGTTCTTCATTGTTTATGAACTCCAACAGGGACTGCAGTGCCAATGCATTTGAGCGGCTCTTAATAAGTATATCGACATTAAATAAAAAGCCGATGTCCTCTTGATTGGATAAGGTTTCTTTCATTCATCCCAGCCCCGTTAAAAAGTATGTCAGCTCAAAAAAACGCTTCAATTCACTATATCATTAAAAAGGAAATTATCATAGTGCTAGAGACGCAGAAATATGCTGATTAGAATGGGGAAATATCACAATTAAACCTTATTATTCACGTCTTTTCGAAGTTGTCCACAAGACAATCCAGAATGAGGAAACAACATTCGTGACCAGTGGAACAGGAGGTGGATCGGGAAATTTGTTGACCGATGCAGTCTATTATTGTTGGAGAGCGCGTATTGGCATGTGCGGAGCAACTTATCGTATCTCATTTTGGAGTAGAGTCGTAAAGTGTGGTACATGTAAATAATAAACTGTATGAGACAACATTCATTAGTTTTCAAAAGTGCTTAAAGGGAGTTGAGAATGCTAAAAGAAATCAATTTTGACTGTATTTTATGACGAACCCCTTAAAGGCTGTGCTTTTGCTTAACTTCCCTTTATTATGTTGATCTCCAATAAGCTCATGTCCATCCCTAAGCATCTGTACTTTATTGTGTAACAGTCGTCTTCTCGTTATGATACAATGTGTTCATCACACATTAAGGAATGAAGACCATGCATCAAGAGGACAGTGTATTTGAACATATTATGAAGCAGAAAAGATTGAAGCCTGTCAAGCCTGAAACTACAAAAGTTCAAGTTAAACCAATACATAAAAAGAAACTAGCTCAGCAGCCATTAAGTGAATTGGATGTCCAGTTTAAAAAGTCTGTAGCTAAATCAATAGATCGAAGTGTACTTCATAGACGTGTACTGGGAATTAGAAGAGAGTTAACGGAGATAAGGCGATTAAAGAATGATGAGCATACGTTTTAAGGTAGGGCCACTTTGACTCACCTTAGGTGAGGGGTCTTTTTTATTGGTGTTTATTCCCTGCTTAAGGAGTCGCAAATGGAATGGAGGATAATCTCCAGTAACATAAATACTCAAAGTGTGCAGAAGGATATTGGAATGGTAATGACGCTCCCAAGAGACTATACAGAAGTATGGAAGATTGAAGTTGTAATCCAAGATATCTTTACGGAGGTTTGCAGACGTGCCCGGAAAAAGGGATTGATGGGTAGTATAGTCACTTCAATAATTTCTCTCAAGAAGGCAAAGGTAAGTAAAAGAAGCATTCAACTAACTTTTATCTACTTCGGTATTTTGTGTTCATAGATGTGTATTTATAAAAAACATACCTTTGGGTGAAAGTAAGAAAAACTATCTTTAGACTATAAAATCGAAAGGGAGACCAGAGATAATTATCTCAGAGATCTCCCTTATTCTTTATGCAGATTCAACGAAGAAATATAAAATTCCCATAACGACCATTATAGCTACTATAACTATTACAATCCACATAAATCCATTTTTTTTCAAGTTATCATCACCTTTTGAGAATATTTAGAATAACTGTTTCAAATTTCCTAATTAATGGTAACATATTAATATCACCTTGCCTATACTACTATATAACCAATTGAAGGGAATTGATTCAATGTTAAGGAAATTATCAAAAGTTTCGCTCTTACTAGTTCTAGTAACAACGTTATTTGCATCTACGGCATTAGCAAATGCTTCATCTGAACCAGTAGAATATACTGCTGAGGAATATGTGAATTATTTAAATCAACTTATTAGTGAGGGAGATACAGAAGCTATTGAGACTTTGGAACAGTTTACCAACTTAGTGCCTTCCAAGCAAAATGCTTTCCTGAACTTTATCGCTTCAGAAGATTATGTAAATGCGATAGGTGATATGTTATCTGGTAAGGAGGGTTCATTATATGAAGACAAGTATAAGGAAATTTTTATTGAAGTAGAGACTACCACAATAGAAGATAGTCAAGCAAATCAATTTTCAACGAATGCTTTAGCCGCACAAGCCAATCAACATGCATCAGTTAGCCGCTCTGTTAAATTAGCAGCTTTTGGCATTGATACAACTACTATCACTCTGACAGTCAGTTGGGAGCACAATGGAAGCGTGGCAGTAAAACCTCTTCAAGTTATACAAGGTCATACGAATAAAAATCCATTATATTTTTTGAGCGAAACATCAAACAATAGTCCGGGTTTCATTTCTGAGGGCTACTTCAATGCATCGGGCACTTGGACTATGAGAGCAACAGGGGCTGCTGGCTTTTTAAGCGATACATTAGGAATAAATATTAAAGCTTCAACTCCATCGCATAGATATTATTCTTTCACTACCAGTCATTCTAATATGACACCTACCAATGGTTGGGTAGCGTTTTAATACTATTTTTTAAAATGGCATTGTGATAAATGCAAGGGGATTATTGATCCCCTTGTTAAATTACAGAAAAAAATTTAAAAAGTAACATGTAAAATAAACTGAATAAATTTAAGATGATAAATTGCAACTGCCTTGTTACCCTATAAGTACATACAGTGAAGGCGCTTATAATTGCGTCTATTTTAACGTTAGCCAGTGAGTACGTGAAACGCGCAAACAAAAAAACGCATATTGGACATTAAGTGAATTAATACTATTAAAGAATATTTCTACTATCTAAGTCTGCGAAAAGATTTACCAACAGTATATTTGAACTGTAAGTACCCACATTTTCTCAAACACGGCAGGTGTCCACACGACAATCCAGAATGAGGCATACAATTATCGTGACCTGTGGAAGAGGAGGTGGATCGGGAAATTATGGTGACGATGGAGCCCATTGTAGTTGGAGAGCATGTATTGGTTGGGGTGGAAGTCAAGCTGCCCAAAACGACATTACTGACGATTAACACATCCAAAGGATATATCATGTGCGGAGCACTCGACGTGGGATTACTTAATGAGAAGCTCGGGGATCGCAAAATTATTGCGGCTCGGGCGGTTGGAGTGCGTACACTGGAGCAATTGTTGCATGCACCTATGGAATCGGTGACAACAGAAGCCGAGGCCATGGGCATTACGGTTGGCATGACGGGTGTAGAGGCTTTGTTGAAAATGGTCTAATTACTAACAAAAGGGCTCCCCATGTGGGAAGCCCTTCTTTAACGTCGTAATGCAGAGCCTGGCACATCGTAGCTCCTACCTCTATACAAACGAACGCTTTTCATTAAATTAAGCTTCTTCCTTCGCGAACAAGGCAGCCAGGTTTTCTTGGAAAGGTGCGCGAACAACGCCTTTTTCCGTGATAATAGCTGTTACATATTCGTTAGGCGTTACGTCAAATGCTGGATTGTATACTTTGACACCTTGCGGTGCTGTACGTTTGCCAAATCCTTCGGTCACTTCCTCCGCAGCACGTTCCTCAATTGGAATCAGGTCGCCGGATGGAGTGGACAAGTCGATAGTCGACAATGGACTTGCTACATAGAACGGAATATTGTGAGCCTTGGCAAGCACAGCCACACTGTATGTTCCGATTTTGTTAGCTACGTCACCATTCGCTGCAACGCGATCTGTTCCGACGATAACCGCTTGAATCCAACCTTTGGACATGACCATACCTGCCATGTTATCACAGAGCAGCGTAACATCAATGCCGGCTTGTTGTAACTCAAATGCAGTCAGGCGTGCACCCTGAAGTACGGGACGAGTTTCATCTGCAAATACTTTCAGGTGAATACCACGTTCCTGTGCGAGATACATTGGAGCGGTTGCCGTACCATATTTCGCAGTAGCCAGTCCACCTGCATTACAGTGAGTGAGTACACCCATACCATCTTCGAACAATGGCAGTGCATTCTCGCCGATCATGCGGCATACTTCTTCGTCTTCCTTCTGAATCAACAGAGCTTCTACTTCAAGAGCATCATTGCCCTCATCCAGGCTCAGGCCGGATTCAACGACCTCATTTGCTTTTTGCATCATGCGATCCAGTGCCCAGAAAAGGTTCACCGCTGTTGGTCGGGAAGTAGCCAGATGAGCACATATGGATTTTACGTGATCCAACCAACCTTGAACGGTTGTTCCGTCATATGATTTGGCACCCAATACAACACCAAATGCAGCAGCAATACCAATCGCCGGAGCACCGCGTACTTTCATGGAGTGGATGGATTCCCATACTTCCTCGGGTGTATACAGTTTCAACATGAGGATCGTTTCGGGCAACAGACGCTGGTCAAGCATCTCAAGCTTGTCCTTTTTCCAGATAAGAGAGGACAGAGGCTGATATTCAGGGGTTGTCATAGGGGGTTCCCTCCGTTCCTTATGTTAAGCCTTAGTAGTAGTAACAGCTGTGGATACAATATCCAGTACTTCGCCGATGGTATTCAAGCGACGATTGTTCTTGATCAATGCTTTACCAATCGACAACGCTTTACGCTGAGCATGTTCACGTTCAGTCGCATTTGGAATCGTATCTATATCCGCCACGTGAGCGAGTCCCACGATACGACGAACCATTTTGGCACCTGCAAAGCCGATCGAATCTCTGAACAATTGTTGCACATACAGATCTTGATAGCCTGGTGTTTTTGCCATCGGATCAACGAGGTCATTAACCCAGAGGGCACGGAAACGAGATTCGAATTCAGTCCATACATCACGAACCATATTCAGCAAAAGCGTCTCACGCTCACGCAAAGCAGTCTCATCCTGAATCCATCCTGGCAGGGATGCGTAATTCAAGAGCAGGTTCGCAAGGACTGCACCAACATCGAATCCCATGGGGCCGTAATATGCAAATTCGGGATCGATGACCTTGGTTGTTTCAGGTGTAACAAAAATACTGCCTGTATGCAGATCTCCATGAAGCAGTGCCTGTCCGTGTGTCAGGAATTTTTCCCGCAGCAAGGCCACTTCAAGGTGAAGCTCTCCATCTGTACGAAGGGCTTCAGCCTCGTCTTCAATGGAAACATCATAATTATTTTTCTCGGCGATCCGGTAGGGTTCATCAAAGATCAGATCCTCCGTTATTTTACATTGGTCCGGATTAATGAATCTGCCCTGTTGTTCCTTCTTCAATTGCTGATCCATGCCCAAGTCGGATGTGAAGAACAGCGTTCTTGCCATGAATTCCCCAATATGCTGTGCAAAAAGAGGATAGGAAACACCTTCGATCAGGCCTTTGCGCATGATCACATGATCACTCAGATCTTCCATAACTGTTAACGCAAGGTCATCATCGTAATGATACACTTCGGGTACCATCCCTGGACACAGTCGATACTCTTCCTGAAGAATCTCACGTTCAATGCGGGCACGTACCAGAGAGAGCGGCCATGATTCTCCAACCACTTTCGCATAAGGAAGCGCCTGTTTGATAATGATACTTTTATCGGAGTTCTGATCCGTGATGTGGAATACCAAATTCAGATTGCCGTCGCCGATCTCGTGACAATCCAGATTTGCATCTGCCGCAAATGGACCCGGTAATGTTCTGGCCAGTTCAATTGCATCTTGGGGGGTAAACGGGCGATATTGGGACAAGGGTGCCACCTCCATATATATGAAGAAACAGGAAAACCCACTTCTTTGCTTGGTATATGTCAGTATATCGGAAATAACGCGGTTTTTGAACTTTTTTTTGAGACAAGTCAAGTCGATCCTGATTCGAACTTCCGGTTCAAGGGTAAAAACAAATAGGCCGGACGGTTGAGAGAAACACCGTTAACAAGCCTCTCCACTACATGTGGTGACACACTATTAACTCTCTGTTATGCATTGCGGGACAACCTGCTTATCATGACATGACAGACTAATTTTAAATAAAAGGATGGGATTAATATGGCTACAAAAAACAAAACAGATCAAGCAAAATCGGTGGAACAAGTACTTAATCGTCAGGTAGCAAACCTGAACGTATTGTATGTTAAAATCCATAACTATCACTGGTATGTTAAAGGACCTAACTTCTTCACGTTGCATGTGAAATTCGAAGAGTTCTACAACGAAGTTACAGTACAAATGGATGAAATCGCAGAGCGTATCCTTACGCTGAAAGGAAGCCCAGCGGCTACAATGAAAGAGTATCTGGAGCTTTCCTCTATCCAGGAAGCAGCAGGCGGAGAAGATGCAAAAACAATGGTGCAAAACCTGATCGAGGACTTCGCAACACTTTCGAATGAATATCAGGAAGGTATCGAAGTTGCAGATGCAGCTGAAGATCAACCAACATCCGATATGCTGACAGGCTTTAAGGCTGACCTGGAGAAACACATGTGGATGCTTCGCTCTTTCCTTGGTTAATATTACCAAGATTTTGCCTAATACAAATGGTCTCTTACGTAAGCTTTCTGAGCCCGGATCATGTTGTCAGAAACGTCCTAAGCGTCTATACTGCTGACAAGAACGATTGGGGAGGGAACCGCTTATGTTAGAACCAACGATACCGGCTTTAAAAGAATGGGCTTCTGCAATCAAAGCACTGGAAACGGGTCGCCAGATTATGGTGATGCGCAAAGGTGGAATTGTAGAGGAAACCCGACATTTTGAGCTGAAAAGTCCGGCGTTTTACCTGTATCCGACTTATGAACATCAGCGTAAAGAACTGATTAAGTCCTCGGATCAATCCTATGTTGAAGAATCACTGGCCGAATGGGTGCCCGAAGCTTCGACAATCCGTATTACTGCATATGCCGAAGTAACGCAGGATCTGGAGATACGAGATCAGGAGATGCTGGATCGACTTCTTGACTTTCATATGTGGACAGCGGATTTTGCCGAAGACCGTTTGAAATGGAAACGGAAAGATCCGCTCCATGTATTGATTTTACGTGTGTACCTTTTGAAAGAACCGATGGAAATCCCCGTACTGCCTGAATATAACGGTTGTCGTTCATGGATTTCTATTCCGAATGGTCCGGTGCCGCGCGAAATGACGCCGGTGGTGGACGTTGCGGATTTTGACGAACAGGTACAGAAGATTAACGAGATGCTCAAATTGTAAATAATAACGTTATTTAACGGAGGGACTTGTCCATGATATGGATAAGTCCTTTTTTTAGATTAGTGTACAACAGATGACATAAAAGCTTGAATTGCTGTGATTTTTCTCACTGTACATTTGTGAGTAAGATGTTTTCTAATTTGATTCAATTTGTCTTTTAATATAGAATCAGAAAGAATAATGTTTCCTGCAAGGGACAAACGTTCTTAGGAAATGACTTGATTATCATTGAGAATCAGTTTAGAATTATTCTAAAGTGTTCTTGCTTTGAAAGATTCAAGTACAGGAGAAATTCAGGGGAAGCCCTGTTCAGATATAATAGGCGCTTTTTCTTTTTCGACAACAACATCAATTTAATCAATGGAGGGAAACAATACACATGGCTACGAATTTCGTCATTGAAGGTCTGAAAGCGACGATCGAAGGTAAGGAAATCCTGAAAGGCATCAACCTGGAAATGAAAGGTGGAGAAATCCACGCAATCATGGGACCAAACGGAACAGGTAAATCCACTCTGGCTTCTGCATTGATGGGCCACCCTAAATATGAAGTAACAGACGGTACAATTACACTTGATGGTGAAGATGTATTGGATATGGCAGTAGATGAGCGTGCACGTGCAGGTCTTTTCCTGGCTATGCAATACCCAAGTGAAATTGCAGGTGTTACAAACTCCGACTTCTTGCGTAGTGCAATTAACGCACGTCGTGGCGAAGGTAACGAGATCTCCCTGATCAAGTTCATTCGTCAAATGGAAGGTAAAATGAAAGAACTCGACATGAATCCTGAGTTCGCTCACCGTTACCTGAATGAAGGTTTCTCCGGTGGTGAGAAAAAACGTAACGAGATTCTGCAAATGATGCTGCTTGATCCGAAAATCGTAGTACTTGATGAAATTGACTCCGGTCTGGACATCGATGCTTTGAAAATCGTGGCTGACGGTGTGAACGCTATGAAGAGCGAAGACCGTGGCTTCCTGATCATCACTCACTACCAACGTCTGTTGAACTACATTACGCCTGACTATGTTCACGTAATGATGCAAGGTCGTATCGTGAAATCCGGCGGACCTGAATTGGCTCACCGTCTGGAAGCGGAAGGGTATGACTGGGTAAAGGCAGAGCTGGGAATTACAGACGAAACTGTAGGCCAAGAAGCGTAAAGACAAAACGGAGGAGGATTAATTAATGACTACACAAACAATTCTTCCGGTTGAATCTGAAGCGCTTCGCGCCTTGTCGGAAAGCAACAATGAACCCGGCTGGTTGACCGAACAGCGGCTTGAAGCTTTAAAGCTTGCGAGCGGGCTTGCGCTTCCTAAACTGGAAAAACAAAAAATCGAACGCTGGAATGTCAGCGAGTACGGAACATATAAAACAAGTGAAGCCATTTCTTCTTTGACAGAAGTACCTGCTTCTATCAAAGATCTGGTTCAGGATCAAGCTGAAGGCAGTCTGGTTATCCAACGCAATTCCGGTACGGTATACTCTAAAGTGTCTGCTGATCTGGCAGCAAAAGGAGTTATCTTTACGGATCTGGCTACAGCGGTTCGCGAACATGGCGATCTGGTAAAACAATATCTGAACACAGCGGTGAAAGCCGATGAGCATTCCCTCGCTGCACTGCATGCGGCACTTTGGAATGGCGGGGTCTTCCTGTATGTTCCGAAAAATGTCGAAATCGAAGTACCACTGCAAGCAGTGTTGCTTACGGATGACGCATCTGCAACGTTTGCACCTCACGTGCTTGTGGTTGCAGAAGCAAACAGTTCAGTAACTTATGTTGATAACTATGTATCTGGCGAATTGTCCGCACCTGTTTTCCATAATGGTGTTGTGGAAGTATTCGCAAAATCCGGTGCTAAAGTACGTTTCGCATCGGTTCATCAACTGAGTGTGAATGTAACTGATGTTTCATTCCGTCGTGCAGTATTGGAGAATGATGCTTCCATCGAGTGGATTGTAGGCGAAATGAATAACGGCGATACAGCGAGTAACACGATGACCGTGCTGAAAGGCAATGGATCAAGTTCTGATTCCAAAGTCATCGCTGTAGGTTCCGGTTCGCAGAAAATCAACTACACCACAGAAGCCCGTCACTTCGGCAAGAATACACCAAGTCAGATGATTACACGTGCAGTTATGCGTGAAGAAGCTTCTGCAATCATCAACGGGATCACGAAGATTGAGAAAGGCGCTACCAAAGCCGATGGACAGCAGACAGAGAAAGTGTTGATGCTGAGCCCTAAAGCACGTGGAGACGCCAACCCAATCCTCCTTATTGATGAGGATGATGTAACAGCAGGTCACGCGGCTTCTGTTGGTCAAGTCAATGCCGAGCAGATTCATTACTTGATGTCGCGCGGAATTAACCGTACGGATGCCGAACGCCTGATCATCTATGGCTTCCTGGCTCCGGTGGTGGCGGATATTCCTTTGGAAGCACTGCGCACCCAATTGCAGTCTCTGATTGAGAAGAAGCTGGGACAATGAACCCATCCATTCGCGAGCAGTTCCCGATCCTCCACCAGGAAATTAACGGACACCCGCTCGTATATTTAGATAGTGCTGCAACTTCACAGAAGCCTCATGCTGTGATTGAAGCAGTCAAACATTATTATGAGTATGAGAACTCCAACGTACACCGCGGTGTTCATACCCTTGGAAGCCGTGCAACGGACGCCTACGAAGGCGCACGTGAGAAGGTAGCCAAGTTTATCAATGCCCGCCGTACACAGGAGATTATCTTTACCCGCGGGACAACGACAGCCCTGAATCTGGTGGCTTCATCATATGCCCGCGCCAATTGCAAAGAAGGCGATGAAATTGTTATCACGCAAATGGAGCACCATAGTAATCTGATTCCTTGGCAGCAAGTTGCCAAGGAGACAGGTGCAACATTGAAATACATTCCGCTTCAGCCTGACGGTCATATTGAATTGGCTGATGTCGAGAAGACGATTACGAACAATACTAAAATTGTAGCAATCGCTTATGTATCCAATGTTATGGGTCTGATCCATCCGGTGAAACAAATTGCTGAAATTGCACACCGCAATGGTGCTGTCATCGTTGTTGATGGCGCACAAAGCACACCTCACATGAAGGTGGACGTTCAGGATCTGGACTGTGATTTCTATGCATTATCCGGACATAAAATGTGCGGACCAACCGGAATCGGTGCACTCTACGGCAAAAAGGCGCTGCTGGAGTCCATGGAACCCATTGAGTTCGGTGGTGAAATGATTGATGATGTGGGTCTGTACGAATCCAACTGGAAAGAGCTTCCCTGGAAGTTCGAAGGCGGAACCCCAATTATCGCAGGCGCGGTAGGGTTGGGAGCTGCCATTGATTTTCTGGAGCAGATTGGTATGGATGAGATTGCACATCATGAGAGTGTGCTGGCAGCTTATGCAACAGAACGACTGGCTGAGATCGATGGGTTAACCATCTATGGCCCAGCCAAGCGGCATGTGGGTGTCGTTACCTTTAATCTGGAGGATGTTCATCCGCATGATGTGGCAACTGTGCTGGATGCGAGTGGCGTAGCCATTCGTGCCGGACATCATTGCTGTCAACCGCTAATGCGCTGGCTTGAAGTTAGCTCAACAGCTCGTGCCAGCTTCTATCTATACAATAACGAACAAGATGTAGATCGGCTTGTCAGCGCCTTAATCCAGACAAAGGAGTATTTTGGCGATGCAACTTGATGATCTGTACAGACGTGTTATAATGGACCACTACAAAAACCCGCGTAACCGCGGAACATTTGATAATGACGCTGTCACGGTGAATTTGAACAATCCAACGTGCGGCGACCGGATTTCACTGCAAATTTTGCTGAAAGACGGAATCGTTCAGGAAGCCAAATATACGGGTGAAGGCTGCTCCATCAGCATGTCCTCTGCATCGATGATGACAGAGGCTGTCAAAGGCAAAACGATGGAGCAGGCACTCGATATCGCTAACCGTTTTTCCTCACTGATGAAAGGTGAAGAAGTCGATTTCGACGATTATGAAGATCTCGAAGCCCTATCCGGTGTGAACAAGTTCCCTGCACGCATCAAATGTGCCACTCTGGCCTGGAATGCATTACGCAAAGGGATTGACGAAGAGAACAAAGTACAATAACGATAGGGAGGTAGAGCAAGATGGCTAAAAAAGCACCAGAAATGGAAGAGTACAAATATGGTTTTCGCGACGAGCACAAATCCATCTTTCAAACCGGTAAAGGTCTGACTGCAGAAGTAGTTACCGAGATTTCCAAGATTAAGAATGAACCGGATTGGATGTTGGAATTCCGTTTGAAATCCTTGAAACAATTCGAAAAGATGCCAATGCCAAAATGGGGCGGAGATCTCGACGGATTGGATTTCAATGAAATTCAATATTATGTGCGTGCTTCTGAAAAACAAGGTAAAACATGGGAGGAAGTTCCTTCCGAAATCAAGGAAACCTTTGATAAATTGGGTATCCCTGAAGCAGAGCAAAAGTTCCTTGCAGGTGTATCGGCTCAGTATGAGTCCGAGGTTGTATATCACAACATGCAAAAGGAATTGGAAGACCAAGGTGTAATCTTCATGGATACGGATACGGCTCTTAGAGAGCATCCAGAAATCCTGCGTGAATATTTTGCAACGGTTATTCCACCAGCAGATAACAAATTTGCTGCATTGAATAGTGCGGTTTGGTCCGGAGGAAGCTTCATCTACGTGCCTAAGGGCGTTAAATGTGAAGTGCCTCTGCAAGCCTACTTCCGGATCAACTCCGAGAATATGGGACAATTCGAGCGTACACTCATCATTGCTGACGAAGATAGCTTCGTTCACTATGTTGAGGGCTGTACAGCTCCAATCTACAGCACGAACTCACTGCATAGTGCGGTCGTTGAGATCATCTGTAAGAAAAATGCTCGTGTTCGTTACACAACGATTCAAAACTGGGCACCAAACATCTACAACCTCGTTACGAAACGTGCGGTTGCAGAAGAAAATGCAACGATGGAATGGGTCGATGGTAACATCGGTTCCAAACTGACAATGAAATATCCAGCGGTTGTACTGAAAGGCCGTGGAGCTAAAGGTTCCGTACTCTCCATCGCTGTAGCTGGTAAAAACCAGCATCAGGATGCAGGTGCGAAAATGATCCACTTGGCTCCGGATACAACATCTACGATTGTATCCAAGTCCATCAGTAAACATGGTGGTAAAGTAACGTATCGTGGTTTGGCTTCCTTTGGACGTCAAGCTGAGGGCGCGAAATCCAACATCAAATGTGATACACTCATTCTCGATAATGAGTCCACATCGGATACAATTCCTTACAATGAAATCATGAATGATAACATCATGCTGGAGCATGAAGCTACAGTATCCAAAGTGTCTGAGGATCAGCTCTTCTACCTGATGAGCCGCGGTCTGACTGATGCAGAAGCAACACAGATGATTATCATGGGCTTCATTGAGCCATTCACGAAGGAATTGCCAATGGAATACGCCGTTGAGATGAATAGATTGATCAAGTTCGAAATGGAAGGCTCCATTGGTTAAATAAATTCAGAAGTAAAACCGGCTAAACGGTATTGAAGGTGGTATAATTACCAGCTTCAATACCGTTTTAATTATGTTAGCTGTGATGTAAATGAAAGCAACAATTGTTTTGTTAATATCTGCTTGAATAGTTGTGATTTAGAAGTAATAGTGTGGGCGCATACTTTTATACATAATTGACCGTAATCAAATTAAAGGTAAATGACAAATGTTATAGAGGAGGCTGATCGTAGTCACTATACGTAATCTTCTATAATATTAAAGTCCTGGTCAAACTGTGGACAAACCATTTATGATCACCACATATAACCTATCAAACTGTAACTGGTTTATCAGATTGGCTGCGCAATTCATTAGGAGAATACACTCCTTAAATGATTATGGTTGTGAGGGCTATCAAGTTGGTTTAATTCTTATGAAATGGATCCAATAGTTCCAGTTTTTCGAACAAGAGATAATTTTTAGAGTCTTAGGATTTATTATTGATGAAAATTTAATTGTACTATGATACCATTTGTGGAAGATTAAGAATCCAATAGAATAAATACAATAAGTCGAATTTATTCTATTTATTTGGGCAATCTAATGAAAGTAAGGTGAATCTCAATGAAAATTCAAAAACTTAAGCTAACTTCGGAACAATGTATCCAAAAAATTAATTCTATTTGTAATGATTTAGAGATTGAAGTTGAAATTAATGAGAAATCAGATCATATCGTATTGAAGTTATTAAGGGACGAGGAAAACCCAGGAACAATTCGCATATATGATTCAAAGAAAGGAAGAACTTTAGATGGATCAATGAATAATACAATAATAAATGATGAAGTTTTGAATCTTTTTTTAAACGAAGGTGGGCGAATAGAAGCTACGTACTCTATTTACAAATTAAAAACAGAGCAATGGGATACCATTAAAAACATCATTATTGCAACAGCTGCGAAGAGTGAATATTTTATCGAGGATAAGTCGGCAGATTCTTCTCACTGTTATTATGCATTTCAAATAAAACATCCTGTCAATATAGATAAAATAATGGTTACTCAATATAATACTGGTAATCTTATGATTCAAGGAAAAGGATGGGAAGTTTGGGAAGAAATTTGTAATGCAATTGAACTGACATTAGATACTCCTGTTACTGAAATGACTTTACGTATGATGGGTTTGAAAGAAGGAGATGAGATAACTAATGTTATCACGTCAAGCTTAACTAAAGACGCTGAAAAAGAAGTTAAATCATTATTAGAAGAGTCATTTGATTTTCTTTATGATCATGATAAAAAGCTAGTAATATCTGCTCAGAGCATGTTGCTATCTAAAGTTGATTATGGTGACTACTATTGTTACGTTGCTCCATGTCTTAGAGTTGTAGAAGGATATCTGAAAAAAATCATTATAGAGTTAGACTTGTTTAGTGAAACCGAAATATTGGCCGTTGATTCTAATGGCAGACCGAAATTCCATTTTGGTTTAGTTTTCAATGGTGAAGTAAATGTTTTATCTGGTATGAAAGGAAAACTTTCAAATAATCAAGATGAGCAGGATAAAATGGAGAAAGCTTTACTAGTAGTTTACAAAATTTATAGAGATACTAGAAATCCTTACTATCATAATGGGCCACCCGAACAAAGTACTGTTAATACTTATGAGGATGCTGAAAGTATCATTAATGAAGTCATAGGTATGATTGAATATACTTACAAAGAATTGTTCTAAGGAGTTGCAAATATGAATGAGGTTATTCAAGTTAATGGTGAACAGAAAGAGAAGCTATTTTATTACTTAAACAAATACATAGCTAGCTCTCAAAATAATGGTAGTATGGTTTGGAAAACTGATGAAGTTTCCATTACACTTTATAATTCTGGAAAACTTTTGTTTCAAGGGAAAGCTGCAACAGCATGGTACATGAAAGTAGCTCAGGAACTTGGATTGAATAATATTGCAAATTTTTCTAGAGAGACTGAAATAGAGAATGACTCGAATTTGAATATTATTCAATATTCAGGTCTTCCACGTATCGGAATTGACGAATCGGGCAAAGGAGATTTTTTCGGTCCTTTAGTTACTGTGGCGTTCTACATTGAAAGTAAATATCAAGAATATAAAATTCAAGAATTGGGAGTTAAGGATTCAAAGAGAATAACTGATAAGAAAATCAGTCAGATTGCTAAAGAACTTAAACTATTGGGTAGGTATGAGATAATAAAGATTAATCCCTCAAAGTACAATCAATTGTGGGGGAGTATGGGTAATGTCAATAAAATTTTAGCATGGTCTCATGCGAAATCTTTAGAAAATCTGCTTAATAAATCTGAAACACAATTAGCAATTTCAGATCAGTTTGGGGATGAGTCACTAATATTATCTGTTTTACAAGAAAAGGGGAAGTCAATAAACTTGGTTCAGATGCACAAAGCAGAAGCTGATTTGGCTGTTGCAGCAGCTTCAATTATCGCTCGTGATACGTTTGTTTCACAACTTAAAATTCTTGAAGAAAAATTTGGTGTTCGCCTGCCCAAAGGTGCTTCTTCTTCTGTAGTAACACAGGGTAAGATGTATGTTGATAAGTATGGAAAGGAAAAACTTAGTGAGATTGCAAAAACACATTTTAAAACATATGATAAGGTTATCTCGGGATAAGATCGGAATTAGTCTATCTTGGAAGAGGTGATGATAAATGTTTAAACAAACAGAAGACGACCAGAGTGTGTTAAGCATGATTACATTTACATTTAAATATTATGGTGAGATAGGTCAACAAAATGGGTATAAAATTGTTTTGAAATTACCTGATAAAACAAGTTTAAACTCGAAAAGTCTTTTTATAATAAATCCAATAGGTACAGTTAATCCAAGATCAAAAGCGACAGAGATCTATAAATCTATAATGAATATTGCATCAAAGTTTAATATTGATAAAACTGAAATTAAAATAGTTCTAGATTTATTAGAGATTACAGGGATTGAAAAAAAACATTTATTTGATTGGGCTTTTCATGAAAGAGACGGCGAAGTACAAGAAGAAATATTGAAAATGCAATTTAATTCAGATGAGGATAGAGTGTTATTCCAGAATTATTACCATTATTATTTATCGCTTTTTACTAATTCAGCTTTAAATAATAAACAAAAAGCAGAAATAGTAGCCTATGCTATTGCAGAAAAATGTTATGATGCTTACTCAGTAGACAATATCTTGAAGAATTTTAAAATTATCTTGAGTAAAGCAGTTCAGAATAGAGAAGATTTAAAGACGGCATTAACAAAAAACTTTTGAGGTGTTCTTATAGATACAGGACACCTTATTTTTGCTTATAGTGTAAGTCAATATTTTATTGTTTAAGTAATGAAAACTGACTAAATCAAATGTAATTTTCTTTAGCAAAATTTTAATGCGCATTAATTGAGAGATATATGGTTTTATAATAATGAGATGAATTTTTTGTTTGACTAATCCTTCTATAAAGATTTATCTAAATAATTAAAAGATTCTTTAATGTATTTAACACATTAGCACAGCACCGCTTGGAATATACCGTTGGAGAGACCATAAGGTTTCCTTAATGATATTCTGAGCGGTATTTTTGTGGAATAAAATAAGACCAATAGCACAAGCCATTTCATAGATTTAAGCATTTAATGATAGAAAAGGATGTGAGTGTATGAGCGTAAACCCTTTCGAGGGCTATCGGATTACAAGTTCATTCGGCTATCGAATTCATCCTATTCATGGTGGACAGACATTTCACCGCGGAATCGATCTCGTGACAGAGCCCTGGAATGGCCCCGTCTATGCCTTTATGGAAGGTAGGGTACGTTTTGCTTCCGAAGGAGTTACAGGCTCCGGATTCGGCGGTTACGGGCTTACAGTTGCCCTTCAGGATCATCGTGGCTACTTGCATTGTTATGCGCACCTTTCACGTATTGCTGTAAGCGTTGGACAGCAGGTGAAGCGAGGCCAGCTTGTCGGTAATCAGGGGAGCACAGGTCAGAGTACTGGTCCGCATGTACATTATGAGATTCGTAAAACAAGTGCACCATCTTATGGGTATACAGCCAGCGAAGAGGGTGTGACGGAACCGGGTGCGTATCTACAGGCCGAATACGGAACTGGATCTCAGGAACAGGAGGCTCCGCCGATGACCACTGAGCAGAAGAAAATGTTTGAAGCCATGCAGAAAACGCTGGAGATTCAAGGGGGATGGATTCAGCAACAGGAGCAACTTTCCAATATGGATTGTCCCGCATGGGCGCAGCAAGCGTTTGATTATTATCGACCGTTTATTATGAACGACAAAGGCAGTTATGAATTTTGGAGATTACTTGTTATCATGTACCGCAAGGAAAAAGGCATCCAGGTTCATTCGGATTCCGACATATAAATCCCTGCAAAGAAACAGGGAGTAGTAAAAGGCTGATCCACTCAGGTAGATGCAGACAGACAACCATTTATCGAATGTTGCCTGTTCGCCCGGTTCATTCCACCGGAAACGTCATATGTTAGGGTATACCTGATGAAGAGGAGGCAATCACATGAGCGAAGTAGGATATGGCTGTGGTGGCAACGTAGGCGGAGTAGGCGGCGTTGGCGGATACAATATGTTCACAAACACTGGTGCAATCTTGGTACTGTTCATTCTGTTGGTTATCATCACAAAAGCATTCTGCGTGTAATCCAACATGATTGAATCGGAATAGACAAAAGGGAAGCCGTAATCGGCTTCCCTTTTGTCATATGACAACCTATGAGTTGGTTATTCAAGCTAATTCCTGTTTGTTGCTTCGTATCCATCCTGTGTGTTGTGTACAATGAACAGATAGGCTTGTTACACCATTACTGTACATAAATCTCAACGATAGCAATATCTCTTTCTTTCGCTAAATCGATAAAGGCCGTAGAGGTCTGAACGAGTGGTCGGAAATAATCCGCAGGATTATTCATGACAATGAGTCCCGTCTGACCCGTGGTGAGCAGAACCCTTTTACCGATAAAATTAGGTAGCATATGCTTGATCAGTTCCTGCGTTGCTTCACCGTTTAACTGACCAAAGCTGAGACTGTACAGTTCACACAGAACAGAGATCAGTTCCTGTTTGGTCTGGTACACCCGATTTGTCGTCATCGCGCTGTAAACGTCTGCTACAGCAGTTATACGCGCATATGGGTGGATCTCGTCTCCTCGCAGTCCATGAGGATAACCACTTCCATCCTCGCGCTCATGATGCTGAAGTGCAACCATTGCCAGAATTTCATCCTGCGTGGATTCTTTAATGATATCGTACCCATAGAATGTGTGTTTCTTCATTTCGTCAAATTCTTCCGTGGTCAATTTACCAGGTTTATGTAAAATCTCAGAAGGAATCTTGGACTTGCCGATATCATGAAGATATCCTGCTTTGGCTACCGTTAGACATTCCTCGGGGTTGTAACCCATCCAGCCGGCGATATAAAAAGCGAGCATTCCGACTTGCAATGAATGGTTGTACGTATAATCGCTTTCCCCGTCCAGCATAAGCAACAAGGAGACAACATCTTTTTGTTTTTCCAACTGTTCTGTTAGGGTAAACAAAATCTCATCGACCTGTGTCTCATCAATAAAACCCTTCTCCATCGCTTGTTGAAATAGAGATTCAGTACCTTTGATCGTATCGTTAAACAAGTTAGTTAACAGACGGGTCTGATCGGAAGGTAAGGTTTGTGCATCAGAGTGTAGGTCGGATGGTGTGTGTTCTACATCTGCGTACTCGATTCCATGTTGCAACAGTTTGGATAGGTCATCTTCACTGAGGGTGGAACCTTTCATCAGCATGTGGAGACCCGAACTGTTGTATACATCATTTTTTAACAGGTCACCCGGTTTAAGATCAGTAACATGCACTCTCACGTATAAACCACCTTTTCTCGACTAATATCGACACATATAATTATAATAACAAGAAAAAAATGGGTTGACAACGACTTATTTACTATTAACCCACTCAATCTAAAAGGTGTAAAGGCTCATTATTTAGTTCTCCATGGGGTTCCATGGTCCTAATTGATGTCCCTTCCATTCAGATCCATCTTCCCAAATTTCCTTTTTCCAGATGGGAACGGTCTGTTTGAGTCTCTCTATGGCGTAACGGCTTGCATCATAACAGTCGTTGCGATGAGGCGAGGAAACGGCAATGACTACACTAATCTCTGCCACATCCACTTTGCCAATTCGGTGACTGATTGCACATAACACACCAGGCCAGCGATCGGAGATTTCCACACCAATGGCAGCCATCTGAGAAAGAGCCATCGGCACATAGGCTTCGTATTCAAGATGAACGGTGCGCTGTTCACCAGTCATTTCACGAGTCGTACCTACAAAAGTAAGAGCTGCCCCGTGATTCGGGGTAATCACTAGCGCCGTTGTTGCTTCCACGGACAAGGTGGACTCTGTGATCAGAAATAAGCCATCTTCAGTCCGATGTTCTGGAACGGTAGAGCGAAGCTTTTCATCGGATATATCCGTACCATCACCTCCAGAGACGGGAGGGATTAACGCAAGTTCATCTTCTGAGCTAAGTATAGTATCGGCAGGAGCGTACTGCTGGTTAACTGCCAAAAAAGATGTCCTTATCTGAGAAGCTGCCTCTGGATAGGCCAGACTCAATTTTTCTTTTAAATCGGCAGCGGTTGGAAGGTCTCCAATGTACTCAAACTCCAGAAGGGATGTATTTAAACGTTCTGCAATGCCTGCAAATAGTTGAATTGTCAATTTCATGGATATGACTCACCTCTTTTTGATCTCTAAACCCTTTAAATATATCATAACGACGCGGAAAATGTTATGCTTATCCATTAGAAGAATGAACGTTTATTGAAGAGCAGGGGAGGCGGTGTGATGAGCACCAGGGAGAAGCAAACGTTAACGATTCTGCACACCAATGACATCCATAGCCACTTCGGCTCCATGAGCACCATCGCCGCTATGATTAATGAAGAACGTGACCAAGGTGGCAACTTTCTAGTACTGGATATTGGCGATCATATGGACCGGATGGCCGTTGACACAGAAGGAACACTGGGTACGGCTAATGTTGATGTTATTAACCTGACGGGCTACGATGCCATTACAATCGGTAACAACGAAGGTCTAACCTTTACGCCAGATCAGCTCTCGCAGTCCTACGCTGGACTTCTGTGTCCTGTGGTATGCGGCAATGTTGTGGAGCAAGATACTGGACTTGCACCAGTGTGGATGAAACCTTCTCTGATTGTGGAGAAAGGTCCATTTCGCGTTGGTCTGCTGGGGGCAACGGCCCCTTTTACCACGTTTTACGAACTGCTCGGGTGGGATGTTCTGGACCCTGTGGAATCATTAAAAGTTCAAGTGGAAGCATTACGTAATGAAGTGGATGTGGTGGTTATTCTTTCACATCTGGGACTTTCGACAGATCGGAGACTGGCGGAGCAGATTACTGGAATTGATGTTATTCTCGGTGGGCATACCCATCATGTTCTCGAAGAGCCTTTAGTCATTTGTCAGACCGTGTTGGGCGGGGCTGGAAAATTTGGCCAATGGCTTGGGAAAGTGGTTCTGGAACGAACAAATGTGGGAGAACCTCTCCAACTGGTAAGTAGCGGTTGTATGGCTGCCAAGAGTATGTTACTGGATGATCAGGTTGCGCTGGCAATCGCTGCGAATCGTACGGAAGCCGAAAGAACACTCAATCAGACGGCAGTGATAACGGATCGGGTGCTGCCTATCACGTATGATCGGGAATCCCCGTTTGCAACATTGCTTGCACAAGCTGTCCGTCATTTCACGGGGGCACAGCTGTCTCTGGTGAATGCAGGTCAGCTTCTCGGAGAGCTTCCACAAGGGAATATTACAAAAGGAATGTTGCATTCCCTATGTCCATCTCCTATAAATGCTTGTACAATATGCTTGAGTGGAAGTCATATTCGTGAAGCACTTGAGCAGTCCTTGTTGGACGAGTTTTCAGGTAAGCCCATTGTGGGATTTGGTTTTCGTGGTCATATTCTAGGCACGTTATGTATGGACGGAATGGAAGTTCAATACAATCCACATGCGCCAGCCTATGAGAAGATCCAGACCATATACATCAATGGGGAGCCTATGGACGAACAATGTGAGTATATCGTTGGGACACTGGACATGTTTACGTTCAATGTGGGGTATCCTCCTCTTGCTCATGGAACCCGTACGCTCTATCATCTTCCGGAATTCATACGCGATTTGCTAGAAACGGAAATAAAACGACCAGGGGCTCTGGACGACAGCCTGCGAGCCCGCTGGCATCAAAGCTAAATTTAAAGTACTTGCCTTCTGCTGAAGCGGCGGCTAGTGGTAATTACATCTACGGAGCGGGAGAGGATAGGCTGTGCGTTTAGTACATATAAACTTATTGCAGCCTGGCATGAAGCTGGGGAAACGTATTTATAGTGAAGAAGGCCTTGTATTACTTAGTGAGGATGTAGAGCTGAACAGTCGATTGATTGGACGCCTTAAGGATCTCGGGGTCGGTTATGTGTATATTAAAGATGCTGCGACAGAGGACATCATCGTTCCTGAAATGTTGCAGGAAGAGACCCGAAGGAAGGCACTGGTCGAGATCAAACAGCAATTTCAGAGTATGTCAGGATTGAAAACCAAAAATCGGATTCCTCATTTCGGTAAAGCGCTTAGTGGTGTGATGAATGCGATTCTGGAAGACATCGGCAGTCAAAAGGAAGCCATGATTATGCTGATGGACATGAACTCCAGCGATTTTGACCTGTATAACCATTCTCTGAATGTATGTGTGTACACGCTGGTTCTTGGTGTCGCTTCGGGTTACACACGCCAGCAGTTAATGGAGATTGGTCTGGGCGCTTTGTTGCATGATATCGGCAAAACACAGATTACACCAGAAATTTTGCATAAACCCTCCAGATTGAGTGATGAGGAATTCAAAATCATTCAGCAGCACACTACATATGGACACCGTATTCTCAAAGACGAACCAGGTATACCGCTTCTATCCGCGCATTGTGCATTGCAGCACCATGAACGAATTGATGGAAGTGGATATCCCTTTGGTTTGAAAGACAAGGAAATTCATGAATATGCCAAATGGATTGCGCTTGCTGATTCGTATGATGCCATGACAACGAATCGGGTGTACAAGCAAGCCTTGCTGCCGCATCAGGCAGTAGAGGTGTTGTATACAGGTTCAGGAACCCTCTATGAACAACGGATGCTGGAGAAGTTCAGGGATTGCGTCGCGATATACCCAGTAGGTATTTCAGTCAAGCTCAGTACGGGAGAGGTCGGGGTAGTTGCATCAATTCATTCACGTGTTCCTCAACGTCCACTTATCCGTGTTCTAAAAGATGCGGACGGCCAGACTTTATCTTCGCCTTATGAAATTAACTTGTCTACAGCACTGTCTGTGATGATCACAGGTGTAGAGGGTGTGGAAGATACACCATCAGTGGCTCAAAGTGAACAGGTGGAAAGCTGAACTACTTGAAAGTTGATTAGCGCTCATGTCGCAATATCCGGGCCGTTTCGTAATTCGGTCCAGAGTTGCCTGAGCGTTTTTTTGTCATGTAATGGACAGGGTCTACGTATGCCGAAGCATTCAAAATTGTGCTATGATAAAAGATAACTCCAAAAAGAGAAACACAAGGTATGATGTAAATAAAACTTTTTAGGTTAATAAAAGGAATAAGGTGAAGAACAATGACCATGCTAAACTCAGGATCGGTACAACCGATGCCTTTATCGCCAACGAATGATCCGTGGGATCCGATCGGTTCTCTGCGTACATATGGACGCCATGTGCTGACCAGTGTAGAAATGACCGTGACACATCTGTGCAATATGAGGTGTGAGCATTGTGCCGTGGGAGATATGCTTACGATGCGTGAGGCGCCGGCTCTTCCGCTCCCTCTGATGCTGAAACGATTGGATGAAGTGGAGCATCTGCAGACGATTAGTCTGACGGGTGGCGAGCCAAGCTTTAGCCAGAAAACAGTGGATGAGATGATTATCCCGCTGCTCAAATATGCCAAGGAACGTGGAATTCGTTCCCAGATCAATTCGAATTTAACGCTGGATATCAGCCGGTATGAGCAAATTTTACCTTATCTGGACGTTATGCATATCTCATTCAACTATCTGAATGCTGACGATTTCCATCAAGTTGGATTTGCGAATAGTGGCAGACCTGTGAAACGTGAAGTAGCGGTGAAAATGTATGAGAAAATGATTGTAAATTCACGCAAACTGAGTGAAGCAGGCATGTTTATCTCTGCGGAATCGATGATTAATTTCCGTACGCACGACAAGCTGGATGGTATTCACCAATTGATTCGTGAGATGGGCTGTGTCCGTCATGAAGTGCATCCGATGTATAATTCGAACTTTGCTTCGTCACTGCCTGTGTTATCACTGGATCATATGAGAGCAGCGATTCATCGTTTGCTTGATGTGCGTGACAAAGATATGTGGATGTTATTCGGGACCCTGCCATTCTTCGCGTGCAGTGCAGCAGAGCAGGATCGGGAACTGATCAACCGTTTATACAGCGAACCAAATGTGACGGTACGTAACGATCCGGACGGACGTAACCGCGTTAACGTCAACATGTTCACGGGTAATGTGTATGTGACGGATTTTGCGGATATCCCGGCGTTTGGAAACATTCGTGATCGGAAACTGGATGATGTGTTCCATGAATGGTCAGCTGAACATCCGTTGAATCAAACGGTCAATTGCCATTGCGATATTGCATCCTGTTGCGGACCAAACCTGCTAGTGGCAGATATGTATTACAAGGGTGTGGATTTCAAATCGAGAAAGGCAATCACACGTTGATATTCCAGGTGTATTCCTGAAATAGATAGAAAAGGGGAGTTTCAACTTGGATATTCATACTGAATTTCATCTTGGACAGCTGGTATTTAATCTGGTCTGTGTCTTTTTGCTCGTATTTTTGAATGGCGTATTTGTTGCAGCGGAATTTTCCCTTGTGAAAGTAAGGCAGACACGCTTAACTCAATTGCAGAGTGAAGGAAACCGTTTGGCTGGTTATGCACTGAAGGTGAATAGTAAACTGGATTCCTATCTATCGGCAACTCAGTTCGGGATTACATTAACATCACTTGGACTCGGGTGGCTGGGAGAACCAGCCATCTCTGAATTGCTCGTTGAGCCTCTCATGTTTAAGCTCGGTGTAGGAGATACAGGGCTTATTTCGACCGTGTCGGTCATTATCGGTTTCTGTATCATTACGTTTCTGCATATTGTGCTCGGTGAGCTTGCGCCTAAATCGTTGGCAATTCAAAAAACAGACGGAGTGGCATTGTTCTTATCTGCACCCTTGCTGTTGTTCTACAAAATCTTCTTCCCGTTCATCTGGGTACTGAATGTATCGGCCAATGCATTGCTGCGTTTGGCAGGTATCGAACCTGCCAGTGAAGGAGAAGCTCACTCGGAAGATGAACTTCGAATTCTGATGAAGCAGAGTGCCAAAAGTGGTGTCATCGATAAAGATGAGATCAAACTGATGGACAACATCTTTGATTTCTCCGATATGCTGGCACGTGAAGTGATGCTGCCACGTACAGACATGGATTGTCTGTACACGCATATGTCTTTGGAAGAGAATCTGGAGATCATTAATGCAACCAAACATTCCCGGTATCCTGTTGCAGTAGAAGACAAGGATGAGATCATCGGATTCATACACATCACTGATCTGTTGCTGGCTAAACCGGAGCAACAACATGATCTGGCTTCACTTGTTCGTCCAATCTTAAACGTTCCTGAATCTATGGAAATCAGCCATGTGCTGCGTCTGATGCAGAAGAAACATTCTCAGATGACGCTGGTTGTGGATGAATATGGCGGCACAGCTGGATTGCTGACTGCGGAAGAAATTCTGGAAGAGATCGTTGGAGATTTGTATGACGAATTTGAGGATGAGCGTCCACATATGGAACGCAGTGGTGATTCGTTTTCCATTGATGGTCGTTCGCTTATTGAAGAAGTTCATAAGTGGACCGGAGCCATCATTGAGGATGAAGAAGTGGATACCATTGGCGGATGGCTGTTTAAAGAGCTTGGAGGTAGTCCAGCCAAGGGAAAAACTCGGGAGCTGAATGGATACGTCTTTGAAGTGGAGGAGTCCACTCGTTTGCGAATTACCCGGGTTCGAGTGTACAAACAATCTGTTCCTCAAGACATGAATTCGGAAGAAAAACCAGTAGAATAGATTTTGTAGTAATCTGATGATGAGTGAGATGAGCAAGTGTGAACATGTTACTCATATTACGAAATACAGACCTTTGGAAGTGCCGTAAGAGGTGCTTCCAAAGGTCTTTTTTGATTGAGAGTGAAGTTGGCATGAGAAATTCCTTTATGAAGTTTGGATAAATGGGGATTAACCTGTAGAACTGAAACATATACATGTAGAGACGGGAAGCAATGGTTTGAATGGTATGGGGAATGCACGTAAACATCGTTGAAGGAGGCGTTTCGAGTGAAGGATCCACAGCTTCGAGCCTATGCTCCTTTTGTGGGGCCGTTTGATCCTTGCAAACCGATGGAAATCCGCACGTATCTTGTTCCACCGCAGTTGTTTATACCTTTCCAGCCCATGGGTTGGCCGCAATACAGTCCGGCAGAAGCGTTAAGACTGGGAACATTATGGCCTGCATTATATAGCCCTTACACATCCAAGAAATCAAAGGAGAGGAAGGTGGAGGCAGATGGAACCTGAAGCACCGAAAGCCTGTGATGCAAAATACTACGAGTTGCTGGAAGAACTTCAGGCGCTGGGCTTCGTGTTAGTGGAACTGAATCTGTACCTGGATACCCATCCAGGTGACTTCCAAAGCATTGAGCAGTACAACAAGTTCAGCCAGGAGCGAATGCGGGTAGCTCATGAGTTTCAACAGCTGTATGGACCGCTGATGAATTTTGGTCACGCCTTCTCGAAATATCCGTGGGAGTGGTCCCAGACACCATGGCCTTGGCAGGTATAAACGTTAAAGGAGGAGTCTTGCAATGTGGGTATACGAGAAAAAGCTACAATATCCCGTTCGAGTGAGTAAATGTGACCCTCATATGGCCAAATTACTGATGGAGCAGTATGGTGGAGCAGACGGGGAATTGGCAGCTGCTCTGCGGTATCTGAACCAGCGTTATACGATTCCAGACAAAATTATCGGCCTGTTAAACGACATTGGAACAGAAGAATTTGCCCACCTCGAGATGATTGCAACCATGATCTATAAGCTGACTAAAGATGCTACAGTTGAACAGCTGGAGCAAGCCGGGCTGGCTGCTCACTACGTTAATCATGATAAGGCCCTTTTTTACAGCAATGCAGCAGGTGTACCGTTTACCGCTACGTATATTCAAGCCAAGGGTGATCCGATTGCGGATCTGTACGAAGACATTGCAGCGGAAGAGAAGGCCCGGGCTACATACCAATGGTTGATCGACATGACGGATGACGTGGATCTGCAGGACAGTCTGAAATTCCTGAGGGAACGGGAGATCGTGCATTCCTTGCGTTTCCGGGAGGCTGTAGAGATCCTGAAAGACGATCGCGAGACAAAGAAGATTTTCTGAACGTTTGGTATAGAAGCAGAAGTCTGGCAGTCCGATAGGGCTGCTTTTTGCTTTGAGTTAATTACTATGAGTTAGTTAATAAAGCCAGAAGCAGTATACGTGGTGGAGTGAGGATTCCGTTCAAATAAAAAGACGATCCTTTTTGAATTAAAATAAAAGGGATCGTCCTAGTTATTATTCTGCTGAATAAAGATATGATGGCGAAAAAGGCTAGCCTAGTATTCTACCACCATGGCTACATTTTGCCACCCGGCTCCAACCGTCCAGAACAACACTTTGTCACCACGCTGAATCTGACCGCTTGTAACCGCCCGATGCAATGCAATGAATGGACTGCTGGTTGAGGTATATCCGAATTCATCGCCAATGTAGACGGCAATATCATCAGCAATGCCGACATTCTCGGATACAGCCCGAATATTACTAATGGATAGTTGAGAGAAGCAGGCGGCTTTGATCTCGTCTGGTGTAATCTCGTTGCGTGTTAACAGGGTACGGATGGACTCCGAAGCGGCATCCACGCAGATGGAATCATCGAATGGTATGAATTTCACATGAAAAGCACCCGCATCTACACCCGTTTTGCCCAGTTTAGCCAGGCCTTCTGCAGGAAAGAGCGAATTACCATACACACACGTATCCGTCTGATAGATTGAATCAATGAAACCGACAGCATGTTCATCCCGCTCCACAATAACCGCCGCTGCTGCATCACCGAAATTGGCGAAGTATACGGGATCGTCCGGGCTGGCGTGAGGAGCCACGTAATCCGAGCCGATGATTAAGGCACGACGAATGCGAGGATTGCCCAGCATCTGCCGGCTAACCTGTTCGAAAGCTGCTGTCATGCCTGCGCAGTTGGCGTTGCTGTCAATGCAGATCGTGTGAGAAGCGCCGTTAATCAGGCGGTGAATCATCAGGGAATTCGTAGGAAAGATGTATTCTGGCGTTTGGCTTGCATAAGCAATCAGATCAATATCTGCACCGGTGAGTCCGGTTTTCTCCAGTAGGTTACTGGCTGCCTCAAAGGCCATGCTTAGTGAATTTTCGTCATCGTTGTCAATTTTATAACGTGTATCACGACCAAGTGCCTGTAACAATCCACGAATATCTACACCTCTTGCATCAAAATGTTCAATATAAAAATCATTGTGCACCTTGGTTGCTGGATGATAGATATCGATATCTACAATACGAATTCCGGCCATCTTCATTCTCCTCTTGAGCGGAAGGGTGAATTCTCAGCTTGTCCGCCTGGTTTATTAAGTGGTAACGGTAGAGATGATTTCGAGATTGTCCAGACCGACTGACCGTCCGAGCCGGGACAACTGCATTTTTAGAATCGCGTTGTTCTCGAGGGTCAACACGATTTTTTTATATTCATCTTTTTTGAACATTTGAAGGCAGCCTTCCAGAAGAGGCACAATCTCCGGAGCCGTAACATTCAACTTTTTGCAATCGATGTTCAGGTTATACTCCTTGGTATTAATAGGAGCGATCGTATCCTGATAGGCCGAGATGGAACGCAAACCGTCTTCTTGGGAGAAAGAACCCTCCAGTTCAATGTTTAACACCTTGTTCGGTACGTCAGTCTTCAGAATGAAATTTCCCATGCTTGATCTCTCTCCTTTAAATGAGTTAAGGCTATCCTGTTAATGGATACACAGCCCATTGGGCCTCTACTAAAGGCTTCTAAGATGCGAGCTGGTTCGAAGGATAATTTAACCATATTATAAAGGTAGGAATGTAAAAAGATCAATAAAAAAGTCGAATCATGTATAAAAATGTAGAAAAGTGAATTACTGTATTTCATCCAAGGTGGCAAGCAAAATATTAAACGCACTTATGATCCGCGGAGCACCCACACACGGAGCCAAATGTAGCAATATCCCCTTGAGTTGATCTACAGTTACCCCGACACTCAGAGCCATCGTGTAATGCACGCCTAGTTGTTCATACTGTCCTTGGGTGATCAACGAAGATATGATAGCGACTTCCTTCCATTGATCCGTAATGGTGGTGCGCTGAAAAATATCCCCATATGCTGTCCCCATAATAAATTCAGATAATTCGGGAAAATGCTCCTTGATTGGTGCAAGGGCTCTTGCGCCGTACTCACCAGAAAGTTTAGCAAAACGGTCCAGTCCCTGAGCTACATGTTCGCTCATGATATGCTCCTCCTAATTCAAAGTTACGGTGCGGTGAGCCGTAGGTGGAATTTCATCTCGATCAGTCAGAAGCTCAATGACAGTCACCTGATTCAACGTTTGGGCTGTGCTCAGCGCAGATGAGAATTCTTCATGTGTCTCTGCCCGGAAAGCGACAGCTCCCAGAGATTCGGCGAATTTGGCTGCATCCATGGGAACCTCAAATAAGGTGCCATCGATCCTGCCTGTTGTTTTTTTCATTCCTTTGAGAGCCATATCCAGTTGTTTGTTGTTAACGACAATGAAGATGACGTTCAGATTGTTGCATACCGCGGTATGGATCTCCGTCCCCAGCATCATGAAACATCCATCCCCGGTGATACATACGACGGTCTCTTCAGGTGAAGCGGTCTTTGCACCTATCGCCATACCAATGGCATTACCCATGCAGGCAAAGTAAGCGTCAAACACAAAGCTGCCTGGTTTCTTGACTTTATATCGCTGGACCGCATGAAATCCGTGGCTGCCATCATCAACAAAAAGCTTATGATCGTACGGAAGCAGATCGCTCATTCCGTCTAACACAGAAGCCAGAGACAGTTGGGGGAGATCTGGTAAAGGGACAGTGTAATCGATGGGTGCCGTGGTTCTCACAGGAGTAGGAAGTTCTTCTAATGTGCCCAGCAAATATTGCAGGTTGTCCTTCAAATCACCGGTGATATGTAAGGTTTGAGCGCTCATAATCTTACCCACAAATGTAGGATCAGTATCAAATTGAATGAGGTGTGCCGGGTGGTTCTCAGGTTTCAGATTGCATAGGGTCATATCACTCAGACGTGAACCGAGTACAATATAAAGGTCACTTTGGTTCAACATGTCGTCTGCATGTGGAAATCCTCCAACACCACAAGGTCCATGGTACAGGGGATGGTCCCACGCAATCGCTCCTTTTCCACCAGGCGTAGTAATGACAGGAATGTTGAACGATTCGGCCAATTGAAGCAATTCATCATGGGCTCTGGCACGACTTACACCTTTACCAGCAATAATTAAAGGGCGGTTGGATTGTTGAATGAGAGGGAAAATACGATTCAGGTTAGATATACTAAAAAGAGGTTCCGGTTCGGGAATGATAATCCGGCATTCCGATAACAATTCAGTCTGTACGTCAAAAGGAAGACAGAGGTGAACAGGGCCTTTATTCGGACCAAGGGCAATGGATAAGGCATGATTCAGTAGGGTGCCGAAGTGATCTCCACGCTCAACGAGTTTACTGAATAATGTGGCAGGCCGGAACATCTCGGCTAGATCAGCCAGATAGGAAGAGGAATCCTGGCACTGAGGTAGCCCCAGTTCCTGGATGGATTGATGACCCGTAATAAATAGAACGGGCAGATTGTTGGCCTTTGCATGGGCTGCTGCAGTAAGCAGATTGGTTCCGCCTGGACCGGATGTGGCAAAGGCAACGCCGAGTTTACCCGTCTGTAATGCATAACCGGATGCGGCAAAACCTGAGCTGGATTCATGACGGCCTGGAATGAACTCTAATCCGTAATCCACCATTTTCAGTACAGCAGGGCAGATGGATTTACCAATAATACCAAAGACATGAGTAACGCCTAGATTACGCAGAGTTTCTGCCAAATAGTCCGCAACTGTTCTCATGCGGGACACCTCGCTTCATGAAATAGGTTATTAGAACCATACGCATATTCCATTTGTTGAATGCAAGTTACTATCTAAGGTTGTAAGAGGAAATATTCATTGTTATTAGGAAGAGTATCTTTTTTTGTGGTTTTTTGTCAACCTGTATTTGTGAGTCTAAATTCCTGATTCTTAAGTTGGTAACGCTTTAAGTGTTGCTGGATAAAGTGAAAACAATTGATTATATATCCCTGGAACGAATTACCCAGTAGTTGCGAAGTTCAAATAATGTAAAAATATGACTGACAATGATGAATTTCAGTCTCTAATAGCGACTTGAAAGCTAGGGATTTATCTTTTTTCGTATCAACGCATCGCATTCGCAATTCTTTGCTTTCTGCTATACTGGAAAGGAATTGGAGGGGGATGGAATGACAGTCATCAAGATGGCTCTAATTGGGCTGGGTAAAATGGGATTACATATGGTTCATCTCATCGAGAATACAAAGATGGACACGGAGATTGAGATTGTTGCGGTGTGTGATGCGAATGAGGAAAGTTTGGCGTCTTTTGCAGCTTCTCATCGGGGAGTTAGGACGTATACGGATTACAAGCAATTGATGAATGAACATCAGATTGATCTGTTGTATATTGCAGTTCCGCCGAAATTTCATTATCCGGTTGTCATGGAGGCGCTGGAGCGCAAAATTCATGTATTCTGCGAGAAACCGCTTGCCAATAGTATAGAAGAAGCCAAAAAGATGCTGGATGCAGCGCAAAAAGCGGGCGTTGTTCATGCCATCCATTTCTCGATGCCGCATGAACCTTCCGTGCTGAAGTTGCAAGAGATGATTGAGCAGGATACTGTGGGGGCCATTCGCAAAATAGATCTCATTTTGCAATTCCCGCAGTGGCCACGATCATGGCAACAGAATGCATGGATTACAAGCCGGGAACAGGGTGGATTTATTCTTGAAGTGGGGATTCACTGGATTCATATGATTCAAAAGGTGTTTGGTGCCATCCGGGTAGTGAGCACTCAGGTTCAATATCCTGAGAATGGAGACTGTGAACTAGAAGTACAGGCTGCAATGGAACTGGAAGACGGAATCCGAATTCAGCTGAACGGCATCTCTCAATTTGCGGGGGAAGAACGTGTATCCATGGTGGTGTATGGCACAAAAGGCACGATTGCGCTGGAAAATTGGGAAGAATTGAAGACTGGCATGGTGGGGCAGCCACTTTCTCCTGTGGAAGTGCTTGAGTCCGCCAGTGAATTGCCGGTTCTTAAACATGTGATTGCACGTATACAAGGCAAACCAGCTAAGATATATGACTTTAACGATGGGTATCAGGCACAATTGATACTGGAAGCGTTACGGAACACGGAACAATCAGGATAAGAAAAGGAGTGTCAGGTTTTTTCATTTCGAAGTGCCTGCTGTACCTTTAAAATGTATCAGCTCTCCGTAACACCAAGAAGCATCGCAGTGGCCCAGGTGTGCCTGTCTGCGATGCTTCTTTCCTGTGTTTTGGCGCAAAATAGAGCTACATAGACATTCTATCGTTATGTTGTATGTTGATTCAGGTCACGCCAGCTTGAATCGCTTAACCAGCTGATCAAGTGTATCCGACATTTCATTCAACTGCTTGGACGTGTCAGACATTTCCTGCAGGGAAGCAAGTTGCTCCTCCGTCATCGCAGATACTTCTTCCGTGGCTGATGCAGTATCTTCCACAACAGCCGATACTTCATTGATGGACTTCATCACAGCCTCACTACCGGAAGTTAACTCCTCGACAACAGCAGATACCTCCAAAACTTCACCGCTGAGGTTATGAATATGCTGAGTAATGGTTGAAAAAGCATTACCTGCATCCTCAATGGTCCGCAACCCTTCATTCACATGTAGAGTACTCTCATCAACCACCTGCACCGTACTCTGAACACCTGCTACCACGGTTTCCAATATACTTGTAATCTCTTTGGCTGATGTTGCACTTTGGTCTGCAAGATTACGAATTTCCGCAGCAACAACAGCGAAGCCGCGTCCATTTTCCCCAGCGCGGGCAGCTTCGATTCCGGCGTTAAGTGCAAGCAGATTGGTTTGTCTCGCAATACCTGACATTGAATCTGCAATGTTGATCACTTGATCAGACATCTTCGAAATTTCATTAATGGCTTCCTGTACAGAGAGGAAGGATTGCTCAATGGAACTCATTTTACCTACAGCATTATCAATGCGCTGTTGCCCATCCACGGCAATGGATTCGGTACGAACTGCACGGCCTGCCACGTCACTTGCCGAGGAGGCGACACGATTAAGGCCGTGGAGGGATTGCTGCATCGCAGCTACCATGGTTTGCGTAAGAGCAACCTGTTCATCAGCGCCTTCAGCTACACGTTCCATGGCAGTGGCAACTTCTTTTCCTGCAAGATGGCTATCGGCAACCCCTTTATCCAATCGATCCGAAGCTTTACTCAGAATCATGGCATTGCTCTGAACGTCCAGCATCATTTGCTGCAAACCAGTGAGCATTGTATTGGCTGCCTCCGCGAGTTCACGAGTTTCGTCTTTCATTGGCGTAGCGATTCTCAGTGTCAGGTCACCATTGGAAGAACCGATGTCATTTAATGCCTGCTTCACGGTACGGATGTTTCTAACAATGGCACGTGACAGGACCAATGCAGTGATGAACGAGATAATGGCCACAACGATAAGTGCCCCATACAGTTCCAGGTTCAGTAGTGTGTTTTTTTGCTTCAGTGCTTCTGTACGGTTATCGGTTAACGTATGCTCGTTGGTTCGAAACGTATCGAGAGCAGTCCGAATCTGGTCCATGTCTCTTTTACCTGGATCATCTGCGAAAAAATCTCGAATGGCCTGCGTATTATTTACTTGGCGAAGGGCGACCATAGGTTCACCAGCGACCTGGACCCAGTTCTCCATATTAGTATGTATGTCTTCCAAAAGTGCAAGTTGAGCCGGATTATCCGAAATTAAAGCAGCAAGTTCATCTTTGAGTGTAATAAGTTGCGCTTTTCCTTGGGTGTAGGGATCGAGATAATTGTCCTGACCCGTGATGATGTAACCGCGTTGACCTGTTTCCATATCTACCATGTTTCTTTCGAGTTCATAGGTGAGGGCGTGTACCCTCATATCGTGATCGACCAGAAAATCCAGTTCCCGTTGAAGCTGACTTGTGTTGTTCTGAATCAGCAGGATGCAACCAGCCAGTACAGCCAGTACGAGTAAATATCCTAATCCGATCTTATAAAAAATCTTAAAGGTCTTTCGCTTTTTCATGTTTGTTATTCCTCTCTCTGGGGTATATGTAGTTGTCGAAAAAACCGAAAATGTGATAAATGTAGGTCTTTAGATCAGGTGTCTGAAGAACTATTTTTTTAGTATTATACGCAAAGAAATTTATTTTGTACATAGTTTGTTTAACTATAATATAACGTTTGGTTGATGTTGTGTAAGGTTGGGGTTGATGATCTTTTACAATCGTTGGTTTACACGTCTGAACGTTATGTTTATCATGGGAAGGGAACGATTCCAATTACATATACAATATCCCAATCCGAAAGGAACATTGGACATGAATAAAGAGAAGGTATTGCTCAAACCGGAAGCGATGATTTTTGACATGGATGGTACGCTGTTCCAGACAGAGACCCTGTTGTTGCCAGCTTACCAGCAACTATTTGATACATTGCGTGCCGAAGGGCATTTTGAAGGAGAAACTCCACCCGAGGAACGGATGCTGGGAAGTTTGGGCATGTTGCTCGAAGATATATGGAAAGTGGTTATGCCTGAGGCATCGGAAGCGGCACATCGCCGTGCAGACGAACTGTTGCTTCAACTGGAGATTGAGGGGCTTGATCAAGGAAGTTCCCAATTGTATCCTGGGGTGAAAGAAACACTGCAAGCATTAAAACAACAAGGAGTGCGTCTTTTTGTCGCAAGTAACGGGCTGGAGGACTATGTGAAGGGTGTGGCGTTTGCACACGAGATTATGCCTTTCTTTGAAGGGGTATACAGTGCAGGCCAGTACAAGACTCCTTCCAAGATTAATCTGGTGCAGATCCTGCTTGAGAAACATCGTATTCAGGACGCATGGATGGTAGGGGATCGCTCTTCTGATGTGGAAGCTGGTAAAATGAACGGTCAGGCGGTCATCGGCTGTGCTTATGCCGGGTTTGGCCGTGATGAGGAGCTTGCGGGCTCAGATGTGCTCATCTCTGATTTTACAGAACTGCTGCGTCTGTATGATGAAGCAGAGTAGCCTATACGCTACATACGTATACTGAGATTTAAGATTACGAACCGCATGATATGAACCTGTAGACTCAACGGAAATTCGTTGAATACAGGTTTTTTTGTATGGTCATGCAGTCACATTCTCCCCTGTAAAAAGTTGATTTCCCTATCCCGCCTACCTCCATATTCCCTCTATACTTCATTCAAAAGCTATAGGGGGTCCGATTCTGGTGAAACCATCCAAAATACATGCCTATATGTTCATCTTTCCAAGTCTTTTTTTAACCCTTGTATTTGGGATCTATCCGCTGTTATGGGCGCTGCGTTACATGTTCTATGATTATCAAGGCATCGGGACGCCTGTCTTTATCGGGCTTGATAATTTTGGACGCATTTTGCGTGACGGGCAATTCTGGGATTCTGTAGGCAACACGGGTGTGTACGCCCTGGGCAAACTCGTTGTTACAATTCCACTGTCGTTAACTCTGGCGATTATTCTGAATCGCAAATGGAGAGGGCGATCCCTCTTTAGGGCGATCTATTATCTCCCCACTATTTTTAGTGCTTCGGTCATGGCGATTGTATTCTTTATTATTTTCAACTCTTATAACGGAATATTGAACCAATTGCTGCTCAAGTATCATGTGATCTCCGAATCCATTAGCTGGCTGGGGGCTGAACATGCCATGCTAACAACCATCATCATCGCCATCTGGGGGGCTGTGGGCAACTATATGTTGTTGTTCATTGCGGGTCTTCAGAGCATTCCCGAAGAGCTTTATGAGGCGGCATCGCTGGATGGAGCGAGTGAGTTTCAGAAACTGCGGAATGTAACAATTCCATTGCTGGGTCCAGTCTTGCAGATGATCATCATGCTGGCAATTACCACGGCGCTGAAAGGTTACGAGAGTATTATGGTGCTTACCGAAGGAGGGCCGTATGGCAAAACAGAGGTGATGTATCTGTATTTGTTTAAACTGTTGTTTCCCGTGTCGGCTGACACCCAATCACTCCAGCAGCTCGGTTATGGCAGTGCGGTTGGTTTCACAACGGCTCTCATCGTAGGGGCTGTGACGCTCATTTATTTCCGTATATCCAAAAAGCTCAATGATGTCTATTAAAATGAAAAACAGACTTTTTGAACACGTATAAATTAATCAGGAGGAAACGATGATGACTCAAAATGTGCTTGCGCCCTCAGGGTCTCCCCAACTCATTCGCTGGACCAAACGAACGGTACTTTGGCTGTTTTTGATCGCAATTGCTCTGCTGTCGTTGTTCCCCATCATACTTGTATTGCTCGGTTCCTTCAAAACAAACCAGGAATTGACCGGAGGGGCTACCATCTGGCCGAAGATTTGGCAGTTCTCCAACTATGCTCAGGCCTGGAAAACCGCCAATTTTTCAGGTTTTACGATGAACAGCGTGTTTGTTAGCATCAGTACCACAGTTGGCACGTTGCTGGTAGCTTCGATGTCAGCCTATGCTGTGGATCGAGTGAATTTCAAAGGGAAAAAGGGGTACACCTTGCTCATGGCATCCACTCTGTTTATCTCCATTGGCGCGGTTGTGCTGCGTCCGCAATTTGACCTCATGGTTAAGCTGGGGCTGAATACCACGTTGTGGGGCGTTATTATTATACTGATCAGCGCACACGCTGCCACATACTTTATTCTCATTGGTTTCTTCAAGAGCATCCCGCGCGAACTGGATGAAGCGGCGATGATTGATGGCTGTAATTTCTTCACCACATACTGGCGAATTATTCTTCCGCTCCTGCGGCCCGGACTCGCCGTTGCAGGTTTAGGGGTATTCCAGAGTTCATGGAATGAATATATTCTTCCTTTTGTATTCACCATGAGCAATCCGGATTTGCAGACTTTGCCGGTTGGGCTGGCTAATCTGCGATATGGCATCGGAGCTGCGGCTGAGGTCCAACTGATGATGGCCGGAGCCTGTCTGTCCATTTTGCCGCTGCTCATCGTTTATATTTTTGCCAACAAATCATTCATGCAGGTGACCTTGGGAGCTGTGAAAGGATAGGCGTGAGCACAATCATGGAAACGGTTTTACGGGTTATTCCACTGTGCTATACTCATTTTAATTCACAGCGGACGGGCCAAGCCGTGTTCAAGGAGCGAGCGCCGATGATATTCGACTTTTATAAAATGTCCCTGAAAAAAAGAATACAGCTGCTGTACATTTTTCTCGTTGTCCTGTGCATCAGTGTGACCGGGATATGCTCTTATCTCTTTGCTGCACGAAGCATTGAGCAGAATGCACTTGAACTGAAACAAAGCATTCTGAACAAATCAGTGCAGGTTATGGATGAACATCTAAGGCATATTGTTGTATCCTCTTTTTCTTTTATGCTCAATGAAGCATTCACCCAGGTCATGAAGGACGTGGGGAAAAATAACACATCTCATTATTATCAGAATCTCTCGCTGCTGCAAACATCGTTTGCTCAATTGAAGCTCGTAGAGCCACTGATTGATACCGCATATCTGACAACACCCATCGGTGATTTTTTCTCGACCAAAGATTTTCCGAATCGCAATAACCCGTTCGACAGGGAATACGGACGCTACGTGAAGCTGCAAGGCTGGAATACGATGTGGTTTGGTTCACATCAGAGTGAATTGTTCCAATCCCAAGGAAATGTGTTATCTCTGTTGCTCAAACCCATTGTGATCGATAATCATACCTATTCGAATGTATATATGGTCGTCAATATGAAGGAAGAGGCGATGCGAGACATTCTGACGCAGGATCTCATGAATAACCAGATTCAACTGTTTTTGCTGCACAAAAACGGAAATGAAGTCATTCGACCCAGGTCCCGAAATTACGATTTCATTATGGAGCCGGACTTTACCCAACAGTTTAGCCGTGGCGATGCTGGAGATTTTACCTATAGGAACGATCAGGGGGAGGACATGCTTGTTAACTATTCGGCATTGTCGATGAACGAGGATTGGGTCATGGTAAGTGTACAGTCCAAGGCTGACTTGTTGTCCCCCCTCCAAAAGATACGCTGGCTGATCATCCTGATCATGTTGTTTTGCATTTTGCTTGCACTTGGGTTGTCCAGGCTGCTGGCATCCGCTCTGCTGAAGCCACTGAACAAACTGCGACGCCTGATGGTTGAGGTGGAGTCCAATGATCTGGATGTACGGTTTCGCAGCAAGTATGACGATGAAGTCAGCGCTGTAGGGCATCGTTTCAATCGGATGTTGGACCAGATTCAGGTTCTGTTTGAAGAAGTACGGACAACAGAGCAAGACAAACGGCGGTTTGAAGTCAAGGCGCTTCAGGCGCAGGTTGATCCTCATTTCCTCTACAATACGCTGAATACAATGTTCTGGAAAAGTGAGAGCGGAGAGAAGAAGGATGTAAGTGAGATGATCGTCTCCTTATCCTTGTTATTCCGTCTGGGACTGAATGATGGGAAAGACATCACCAGTGTGGGGCAGGAGATCAAACATGTCGAACAATACATGCAGCTTCAGCAAAAATGTTATGAGGATCTGTTCGTTTATCGAATTGAGGTGGGGGACCCCTCTTGTTACGCTGTTGATATTTTAAAAATATTGCTTCAGCCCTTGGTCGAGAATTCCATCCTGCATGGATTCAATGACAAAGAAGATTTGGGCGTTATCCTGATCCGCATTGATCGTCAGGGTGACACACTACGGCTGGAGGTGGCTGACAATGGATGTGGGATGGATGTAGCCAGCATCTATGCTGAGGACGCTCCTGACGGGGGACGCAAAGGTTATGCCCTATCCAATCTCCATGGCAGACTAAGCCTGCACTACGGGGATGTGGCCTCGATTGTGTTTCATAGCAGTACAGATGTAGGAACAACAGTTGTTATCACGATTCCGATCACCTGAGGAGGGGCAGTATGGGCCAATTGACGATGTGTGTTATGGATGATATCCAGGCAGTTGTAAAGGGCATATCCTCAACTATTCCGTGGGAAGATCATCAGGTTCGGATTGTAGGCACGGCAGGCAATGGAGAGCGCGGTTGGTCCTTGTTGCTGGAGCAGCAACCCGACATCGTGATTAGTGATATCAGGATGCCCAAGCTGAGCGGACTGGACCTAATGAAGCGGGCATTGGATGCCGGACTGCGAGCCAAATTTATTTTCATCAGTGGTTATTCGGATTTCCAATATGCACAGGTAGCCATCAAGCTGGGGGCATCCGACTATTTGCTCAAACCGTTTACCCCTGAAGAAATACTCGGTGCGGTGTTGAAGGTAAGACAGGTGATTAAGGAAGAGCAGGCACAGTGCAAACAGTTGGAACAGTTGGAGCAGAAGGTGGAGAGCAGTAGCCAGTACGAGCGTCACAACTATCTCCTGGGCTTGTTGCGTCATGAAATCGGGGGCTTCCTGAATGAAAGTCGCTGGAACGAGCTGCATATTGATCTCGATTCCTCCAATCTTCTCGTGATGGTCATTGAGGTGGATGGTTATACGCGATATGGATACACGATGCATCTGGATGCCGAAATCGTTCCTTTTGCGGTCCAAAATATTGTGGGAGAAACCTTGAACCGCTATACCAAGGGCGTTGTTTTACGGGAAAACCGATACCGGCTTGCCGCCATATTTAACACACCAAGTCAGATCGATGTCTCCGAGCTCCTGGAGCAATGCCGCCAAAATGTGGAGCGATTCAGCAAAAAAACAGTCTCGATTGGTGTGGGTACGATTGCCCACAGACCACAGGAAATCTGGACGTCCTACGCACATGCAGATCAGGCGATATCCTATCGTTTTTACAGTGAAGGAAATTGCATCCTCAAGTATGCTGAACTGGAGAATCAGGCCTGTGTGGCCCCGGTATATCCTTTGGAGAAGGAAAAAGAGCTTTTTTACGCACTGAAATGTGGTAATGAGAGCACCTGTCACCGGATCATTGATGAAATTCTCGAAGAATGGCAGGTTTCCGAAGGTTTTCCCGAGCCGCTCACGATGATTCGTTTGTTGTCTGGACTGGCCTTTGCCATCTACCGTGCCTTTTGTGATGAGATTACAGCAGAGGAACGCTTGCGTCTGGAGGCCGACCTGACAGTGCTTGAGGCGATGCGCTCCTTGACGTTTGAGGGCTGGAGGGGATATATCAAGCATTTTAGCAGTATGGGATGCGAAATTATGGACAAAAAGCGACTCACCGATGTCAAACAGGCGATTAGCAAAGCACAGGAATATATCAGTCTGAATCTTGCAGAAAATCTGACGCTGCATGCCTGTGCCCAATCCGTGCATTTAAGTCCGAGTTATTTTGCCAATGCCTTCAAAAAGGAAACGGGCATAACGCCGATTCAATATATTACTAAGATGAGGATGGAAAAAGCAAAAGAGTTGCTGGTTGCAGGTGTACAAGTGCAAGAGATCTGCCAGAGGCTGGGTTATGAGGACAGGCCTTATTTCAGCGGTTTGTTCAAGAAATATTGCGGCATGACGCCAACCTGCTTCCGGCAAATGTATGAGAATTGAAACCGATACGGATCGTCATTTTTCCCACCATGCAAAGTCAGAATGTCCCTCACTTGCATGAAAGCGTAGCGATTATCATTACGTTAACGGATAACCAAACGGGTTGTCCAGACAAGCATAAGGGGGCATATCAATGGTTAAAAAGTGGATGGTGACTACGCTAAGTGCATTGCTGGCGCTAAGTTTGGCAGGTTGTTCTGCTGACAGTGGTACTTCGGCAAATAGCGAATCGGGGACCAGCGGGGAGAATGCCGGAGGGAAAACCAAAATCATATATTGGACACCGGACCGCCATGATGCTGATTTTATGAAATCCAAGATCGATGAGTTCAACCAGACGAACAAGGACAACATTGAAGTGGAGATGACCGTGATGGGGGACAACTACCCACAGGCGGTCGATATTGCTTTTGCCAGCAAGCAGGCACCCGATGTGCTGCAAGTTAATGATTTTCAGACGTATTATCAGAAGGGGTATCTCGCCCCGATCGATGGATACATGAGTGATGAGATGAAGGCCGTGTTTAAAGACAGCTTGATTGAAAATAAAAACACGATTGATGGAAAAATATATTCCCTCCCCAATACAGGGCAGGTCTGGCGGCTTGTGTATAACAAGGATATTTTCAAAAAAGCAGGGATCGAGAGTCCGCCAAAAACGTTGGCTGAGATGGTTGCGGATGCCAAAAAAATTACCGAAGTTGGTAAAGGTGAAGGAATCTATGGTTTTGCCAGCCCGTTCAAGAGCAGCAGCGGCTTCTGGAGAGCGGCCAATACGATCGCAGGTGCAAGCAGTAATGTTGGTATTGATGGTTACAACTACAAGACTGGCCAATTTGATTTTGGGATGTACAAGGATATCGCAATGGCACTCCGTCAGATGAATCAGGATGGCAGTATGCTGCCAGGGGTAGAAAGTCTGGACATCGATCCACTCAGAGCCCAGTTTGCACAAGGAAAAATTGGAATGTACATTAATCACTCCGGCGAACCAGGGGTATATAAAGATCAGTTTCCTACCAAAGAAAATTGGGCAGCGGCTCCTGTGCCAACAAATGATGGAACGATCAAGGGCGCTTCGCAAGTCATCGGGGGCTCCTACATCGGCATCAATGCAGATTCTGCCAATAAGGAAGCGGCATGGAAGTTTATGGAGTATGTGTACAGCACAGATCTTCAGAGTGAGTATTACGAAAAGGGATACGGAATCTCACTGATTCCTGCTGTACTAAGCTCTGACAAAAAACCAAGCATTCCGGGCATTGAAGGTTTCCTGCCCAAACGATATGATGCCATTTTCCCGGCAAATCCAAGTGTGGTGACCGAGAGTTCACTGGAAGGCACCAAATGGGGTGAGGCTTTTTCAATCTTTGTATTCACGGGTGGCGATCTCGATGCTGTGATCAAGGATCTGGATACAAGGTACAATGCAGCTCTGGAGAAAACCAAAGCGGCAGGGCTGACCAACATAACTGCTGATCCATCGTTCGATTCTTCCAAGCTTCAGGGTAAATTGTCCACAGAAGACTAATAAACGTTCATAGCGGCCGTGGTTTAACTACTTCGGTCGCTTATTCACAAGGAAAGGGGAAAAGCAAAATGATTATTAATCATGCGTCTACCGATGCATATATCATAAACGAAACGAGTTCCCGCAAGATCTTGGGCATGGGCGGTACATTAATGATGGTGGAGGTTACCTTTGCTAAAGGTGGTATTGGAGAAGTTCACTCTCATGATGCGCACGAGCAAGTCAGCTATATCGTCAAAGGCAGCTTTGAGGTACAGGTCGGTGAAGAAACTCGTATCTTAAAAGCAGGGGACAGCTTTTATGCCGGTTTTAACGTTCCGCATGGGGTCAAGGCCATGGAGGACTCCGTCATTCTGGATGTGTTTACCCCATTCCGTCAGGATTTCCTCGAGGCGTCCCAATGAGCGATTTTTACCTTTCGGCAACGGATCTGCAACGGGCTGCCCAATATTATGAAAAACATTTTCCGGAAGAAGCCCGAAATTCGCTCACGATTGCCAATCGTGCCATCCTGAATGAATTTATTGTTCCTTATACCAACGATCTGAATCGCTGGATTCCGATGGGGACACCTGTGGACTGGCTCGACAACCCGACCAATGATCTGGAGTTCACATGGGGCATCAATCGACACTGGCATATGCTCGATCTGGGCAAGGCGTATCTGATGAAGGGCAATCCGCTATATGTAACAGCATTTATTGACCACTTCCGTAGCTGGAGACAGCAAAACCCGGTTTCTGTAAATCTGGTTTATGACGAGGCTGTGTTCTTTCAAAAACCCGGTCCGTGGCGCCTGCTGGAGACGGGACTACGTGTGCAGTCCTGGATATCGGCATATAAATATATGGAAGCGAGTTCACTGATAGACGAAGGTTTTCAGGCGGAGTTCCGACAAGGTCTGGAAGAGCACGCCGAGTTTTTGACCCGTTACCTCGGCAGCACGGAAATCAATCATGCCATTATGCATATGCAAGGCTTGTTCATGATTGCTACGTTCTACCACCAGCACCCGCGAAGTCCACACTGGCGTCAAGTGGCGATGGAACGTCTTGAGCTGTGTTTGCTGCATCAGTTGGGTGAAGAGGGAATACAGGTTGAACTGACAACACATTACCACAATGCCAGCATCGAGATGTGTGGCACGCCTTATCGGTTGGGTGAGATTTCAGGACATCCTTTCTCGAAATGGTATGCCAGCTGTCTACGCCAAATGGCAGCATTTACTGAGGCGCTGATTCGACCAGATCACCAGTCTACCGGTATTGGTGATTCGGATTGGGTTGGCGATGGACGACAACGACTGACCCTGCTTGGAGCGATCCTGGACGATGATGATTTGATGGCTCGCGGAACGGATAGCTCGGAGTGTCTCTGGTTGCTGGGTGTGGAGAAATATGAGCGGTGCCTCCGTCTACAGGCTTCTTCTTCTCCAGCTTTGTCGAGCCGGGCTTTTCCGCAGACAGGATATTATGTTATGAGGGACAAGTATCAATATCTTTTTTTTGATGCGGCTGCCATGGGCGGAGCACATGGACATGCAGATGCGCTGAATGTGGAGTGGATGTGGAAGAACCAGCTTTTCTTCACGGACACCGGACGTTACACGTATGAAGAAGGGGAATGGCGTCGGTATTTCAAAAGTACGCGGGCGCACAATACCGTCACGGTGGATGGTCTGAATCAGACACCTTATCTCTCCACACAGCAATGGGGTGAACCGGAGGCTCAGGCCACAACGTTACGTTGGGAGAGCAATGACAGCTATCACTTCATTGATGCTTCGCAGGATGGATATACACATTTGCCAGATCCAGTTACACATCGCCGGTGGATGCTGGCAGGGGTGGAGATTCCTATACTACTAATTGTGGATTGGCTGGAGGCAGAAGCAGAGCATACTCTGGAGCAACGTTTTCACCTGCATCCGCAAGCGGATATTGCGTTGAGGATGAATGAAGCTGGAGAAATGACGGCGGATATGAGCTATGAGGCATCTTCCATAACGCTGACGATGCAATGGGTTACGGCAGGCATCGGGAAGGGAGCCTTCGCGTTGACGGAGCAGCCCGGCTGGGTATCTGAGGTGTATGGTTCCAAGTCGGAAACATCGGTCATCCAGGGCAAGACTGATTTCTCGGGAAAAGTGGGTATTCTGACGTTGTGCCTGCCTGCGGATCATATTGACCAGGTTACATGTGTTACCACATGCCAACTAGAACCTGACCTGATGAGATTGGCATTATCTTATGTGCAAGGTGAGGAAAAAGGGTATATTGTGATTGACAACGATACGCTGCAATGGACGAAAGAACAGAAATAAAAAACAGTAAAGCAGGAGTCTATGCTCGCACTTGGCGAACATAGACTCCTGCTTTATCTAATCCATTCACTTGACTTTCCTTTTTCTTTTTACTCTGGTGGATTTTTGCGAAACGGGCCTGGGAGTGGCTGGTTTTCTGGACGTTCCGGGAGGTCTGTTGCGATATACATATAAGGCATACTCCAGCGGTTGAGTGATGGCTTTATAATAGATATCCCGCTCCCCGATGCGAGCGAATACTTCACGCGCAGGTTTGGGATTAACTTCAAGCAGGTAGATACGTCCGCTTCTGTCAATCGCCAAATCCAGTGCCAGCTCACACAGGTCGCCATACGTATCTTCCAGAAACGAAGCAACATCAATGCCGAATTTCTCTGCAGTTGTGTTAATTTCTGCCCGGAGGTCGTCATCTTCGATCCATTGCTTCATGAGTCGGTTCATCGCTATTGCCTGACCGCCGCCATGCAGATTGGAGGTCACGCTTTTTTCTGCACCCATGCGTCCAGCACATCCAGTAAGCTCCCATTGTCCTTCACCATTCTTCTGAACGAGCATGCGATAATCATGCACACGTCCATTCGGAAGCTGAAGTTGAATCCCCTTTTGTACAAGATACTTGTCTTTCATGTTCCAGTGCTGGAGCAACGCGCCAAGTCGTGAGAAATGAACTTTACGTGGAGTGATGATACGACGTTTCTGATCCCGCCCCTGAACAAGCACCGTATTAGCCTCGCTACTGCTGCGTTCAATGCGCAGAATACCACGTCCGCCTGTTCCATTAATGGGTTTGAGATAGACCAGGGAAGAAACTTTGAGCATCCGGTTTACATCGGACATATCCTGAAATAGAGCGGTTTCCGGCAGGTGTTCACGAAAGTTGGCTTTTTGTAAAAGGGTCTGGTGGATGGTCCATTTATTGCGCAGTGGCCTGTTCAGAAAGAGCAGATGCCCATATTTCTCACGAAAAGCAAGCAATTGCTGGAACCTTCGGTTACGTTGAATCCGGCAGCGATCAAAGATCAGGTCCGGGAATGATCGCCACTCCCTGGACCAGCCTTTTCCCTCATGAAAAACCATGGCTTCAATTTGTTTGCCCCCGGGGTGTACGTCGGCTGGTGTGAATACATAGATATCGAGTCCCCGCTTGCGCCCTTCAAGAATCATTCTACGATAGACGCTTCGTTCTTCAAGAGCGCGATGTTCATTTAAGTACAACGTCATAATGCCCAGAACAGGTGAGGACACAAACAATCACCTTCTTTTTGCAGTATTCCTGTCTATCATCGTTTGGACTGACGGGCAAGATAAGCGCTGTAGTGAAATATACGTTCCAATGACCGCCGTCTGATCTGTGGTTCATCAAACTTCATGGGCTTTGCATTGGCTTCGAAGAACCAGAGTTCCCCCAGGTCATCAATGCCCAGATCCATGGACATTTCTCCGAGTGTGAAACCAGATCCCCGTTCTACCTGTCTTGCGATCATTAATGAAGTGGATTTCACACGTTTCATCAGGGTTGTTGACATTTCTTCGCCAAAAAGCTCGGTCAGCAGCTTCTCAGGGTCTTCTACGCTCCCGCCGCGCGGCACATGCGTTGTAATGCTGCGGGAGCCAGCAAGTCTCGCTCCTACACCGGTTACGCTCCATTGGCCCTTGGTGTTCTTTTGTACAAGAACACGCAAATCGAAGGGGCGTTTACGAGAGGATGCCAATTCAATGCCTTGTTGCATGATATAGGGCGTAAGTCCGGTTTCTTTGCGAATTCGTGCCCATAACTTGGCAAGTGTAGCTGCTTTATAGGTCGTGCTTTTACGTGTGGTTTGTATTTTGAGTCGGTAGGGAAGTCGTTCTTTTTCCTGAAATTTAAGCATCATGATTCCTTTGCCAGCTTTGCCGCTCTCGGGCTTAAGGTACAGGTAGGGATACGCCCGTAGAACGGCACCCAGAGAAGAAGCACTTCGCATCCGCCGAGTATAAGGGATCAGTTGCTGAGTCGATTTGGACTTCTTCAGCCATTCGAACAGATCCCATTTGTTGAAAAAGAATGGGTTATACAGTTCGATTCCGGATTGCATGCATTCGTCAATTTTACGCTGTACGGAAGGTTTTCCTTCGTCTTCCCGGTTGGGAATACGATTGTACAGAACATGGGGAAGGGGGAAAGGTTGTGAAACCCACTTTCCACTCCCCTTGTTGTACGTATATCCTTTCACGGTGGGACCACTCACGTTCAGATCCCGAACAGTTACAATGTACACCACGTATCCCATGCTTTCGCCTGTCTGTAAGATATCCTGAAAATTTTGATGATTTCCCCTGAACATGCGCTGTTTATCATGCATGGTCAAAACAGCAATGACAGGTTTGAAATCATCATGAAGGCTCATCAAATTTCTTCCTTCTTCCGGAACTTGCTCAAATACAGGCAGTGTTCCAAGATGTGCTCCACCGACGATTTGCCCTCCACCCGGAGTGAAGGGTGACGGAAAATGGAGCGCCCGGGTTTGGCGTTCGCTTCGAACATCCATACATGTTCCTCCTGATCAATGCCCAGATCAAAGCCAATCTCACCAATCAGATGCTGGTGCTGGGTTTCAATCGCCTGGGCCAGTGTAATAGCGACGGATTTGGCATGCTGAAGAACTTCTCCCGCACGATCGCCGAAGTTGCGACTGAGCGCCTGCTCAGGAGTCATTAGGGAGCCGCCATTTTTGATGTGTGTTGTGACGCTGCCACGTCCTGCCTTTTTGGCTCCAATTCCGACAACAACCCATTGATTGTTACCATTTTTATGCATGTGAAAACGAAAATCAATTGGACATTCATCAATCTCAATTAGACGTATTCCCTGCTGAACGACATATCCGCGTAGCTGTTTGCCATGTCTTCCCTGAAGCATGCGCATCAGACTGTTGAAGGACCCAAAACGCAGGAGTGCATTACCGCCTTTTTTGCGATAACGTGCGAAATATCCACGTTTGGGCGAGTAAGTCAGGCGGTAGATCCCGTTCCCCAGACTTCCGGCAGTAGGTTTATAGTAGACGAACTGATGGCGTTCCAACATTTCCTTCATCTGTTCAACGGACGGATTGGTAATTGATTCAGGGATATACCTTCCGGCTGTTGGTTCGTTCTCCAGCAATGTATAGATATCTGATTTGTTGAAGAAGCTCCAATTGAAGAACGGAATTTTCCGACGAATAAATCGTTCCCGCAGTTGGTTAATGGCTGGTGAGAAATCTGAACGACGGCTTGGTAACCGGTTGTAGACGACATCGGGCAGAGGTACCGTTTTGCGGGTAAAGCTTCCGTTATCATTCAGAAAAAAACCGGATACCGTCTCATTCTGCCAATTGATATCCCGGGGAGTAAAGGCATAAATATAGGATTTTCGGCTGCCTTCACGGAGTAACTGTTTGATGAAACCAGTACGGGAACCGAATGGATTCGTGCTCGTCGCAGGCCCATCAGAGAGTACGCCGATCAGTGGACCTAACTGGACCTCATCATTTTGCAAATTCCGGAGATAAATACTGCCCCGTTTCGGAACGTTCATCATATTACGGATACCTGAAGCGAGATACAGATGTTTACCTGCTTTTTTGATTGGTTTGATCGTTGCAGGTACCCGGTCACGCCCGAAGCGAAGGTGCACCGTTTTTTTGCCGGACAGGTTGAGGCTCTTCATTAAAGCGTTGGATACATAAACCACTTTATCCGGTTGCTTGGTGAAATGCAGATTGCAAAAGGTCAAACTCATGATTTATCCTCCTATCCTGAAAAGATCCTTGGGCTCCATGGCAAGCGGGCGCTGCGGGCCTCAGCCGCCGTGAATCGGGATGGGTTTCAGGCCAGCTTTGCTGGATGTATTCGGCAATTTCATTGGACGAATGACGTCCGTGAGAACATGTTGTTGCAACAGATAACGGGCATAGGCAAGCGGCCGGGTATAAGTCAGAGTATGCATGCGTCGGTCGCCCGCTTCTGCAAATGAGGTGCGGCCTGGTTTGGAGTTGACTTCAATTAGCCAGAGTTGGCCCTCTGCATCTGCTCCGAAATCAAGCCCCAATTCGGCTAACCTGCCGAAACGGCTTTCCAGCAGGGTGGGGATAAGAGTAGCAGTCTGCCGGATGCTCTTCAGCAGAGTTTCTGTGCGAATCGTTCCATATCGCTGGAGCAGATATGCGTGGGCAGGATATGCTTTACCCCCACCGTGAAGATTGGACGTGAGTGAACCTTCGGGTCCTTCCCGTACCATACATCCGGTAAGCGTCCAGCGACCTTGCCCATTCTTTTGCATTAGAGCCCGTATGTCGAATGCTCTTCCATGATGGCTAAGCTCCAGATATGGCTGCACGATCATCTTACGCTCAGCCTGATGTAATGCTAGCCAGGAAGATACAGCCTGAGTATGGTTGAATGTAAGAAAAAAGGGTTCATTGTCCTCGTTACGCCCCTCCACGATCCATGTTGATGGAGTCGTTCCCCGAGACAGGCGAAAGGTATTTTTGCCATGAGTCCCGGATACCGGTTTGAAGAACAGTCCTCTGGGCCAACGGTCCAGCCATGTTTCCCAAGGAATATGTGATCCGATCCGGGTTGTGGGAGCAAGTTGTGACCTCAATTCAGGATTTCGGGACAACACACGATGTACCTCCCATTTTCCTGGAAGGGAAGCAGACCAATAACGGTGTTGATCTGTGCCGTTGGTTGGTATCCATTTCTTAAGCTGTTGTCTGACGTACCTGGAGATAGGGCGAAGACAACGATCCATAATGAGATCGACTGCAGGAACAGGTACCGAATTCCACTTCCCTTGATGATAGACATATCCCCATTGAAGAGGGAGTTGGACTGCATCATTCGATATCGGGATCACAATAATCTGAAGGGCGTATCGCATGCTCCCCACACTGAGACGACGGCAGAAAAGTTCATCTGTAAAGGGAGGTGAGCCTTCGGTTGCACGTACCAGAATGGCCAGTGTCTTGGTCTGAGATGATGGAAACATTACGCTGCACCTCTCCTCTATCAGATTTGTTTCCAGTAGGGAATAACTTTTCAAAAACCCGCCAGGTACGTAGAATATTCAAGCATGGCTTTGACGGAAGGGCGGATCTTGCTCTCACTCAGTGGTGTATTATCATTCTTGGATGGTTTGGAGTTGACTTCGAGCAGCCATACGCGCCCAGTGGTGTCCAGAGCCAGATCAATACCAAGTTCACCAAAATGAGCAGGGATGGCACTCTCAATCCCCTTTGCGATATCCAGTGCTGCGGTGTGCAATCCTGTATAAGCGGAAGCTTTGGCTGATCCAGACAACTGTGTTTTGGCAACAGCATCCTTGACGGTGCTGAGACTTCCACCCCGTGCCAGATTGGATACGTAGTGACTCCCGCCTGCAATCCGGGCGACGATGGAGGTTACACTCCATTTACCTGTACGGTTCTTTTGCACGAGCGCACGGAAATCCACGGGTCTGCCACTGTTGTCAATGAGAGTCAGCCCTTGTTGGATCTGATAACGCGTTGTTTTCATTTTCCCAGACATACTGGCATACAGTTTATCCAGAGAAGTATACGTTTGTTTCCGGGTGCCCCCGACGCCAGTCGCCAGAGTCAGGAAGCTTCCGTCCGTCTGACGTGAGACCCGGATGATCCCTTTACCCAAAGAGCCGCGTACGGGCTTCAGAAATACAACCGGATGTCGATTGCACATCGTCTTGAGCAGGGCTGATGTCTTGAGTAAATGAGACTCGGGAAGAACTCGTTTAAGCGTTGAAATGGACTTGAGTGCGTCAAACACTTCGTTTTTGTCCAGAAACTTTTCATTGAAGGTTTGCGTGCCGTAGAGCGATTTTACTTCTTTCATAAAATGCTGTACGCTAGGTTTGTTCTCAAGCTTGCGGGACGTTAGCCGGTTATTGACGACGTCTGCTACAGGCAGAACAGTCTTTTTCCAGCCGTCATCATACACCCAGCCTTTCATATAACCCGTTACCGCTCCAATATCCTCCGGTGTGAAAAAGGATACATAGGCGCCTTGCTTACGGCAGGCGTTCACCAGTTCTTGACAGAACATCGTGATGGAGCCAAAGGGCCGATCGGGCTGATCGGGATAATCCTGGCTAACCAGTACACTGATGTAGGGTCCAAGACGAAGCGTACGGCTGGCTGAACGATAGGATACCCTCAGAACCGAACGTGGAACGAGACCGGTCTTGCTGGCAACTGTCTGATTGATGCGCAGCCCGTCATACCTTGGTACCGGAATAACAGTGACTTCGCGACGGAAAGAGCCAAATTGCAGCTGAAGCGGCCTTCCTGAAGGGATTTTAAGTGCCTTAAGCACCCCTTCGCCCAGCATGATGACGTCGTCCTGCAGGATGCCCGAGCCGGTAACCTGAATCGTTACTTTTTTAGTGGACATCACGGATCTCCTTCCGGGCGGCAACTTGATGTCTGATCTCGAAGTTGAACGGCATCTGAACATGGCATGTGCTTCATCATATGAGGACATATAACCCTTGGTGATTGACCCATATGGATTAAATGCATTTGATTTCGAGGCAGGTTATGGATGGCCTGTTTCAGATCGTCCTTGTTTGACAGCGAAGAAAAGCGTGTATTAACACGGATGAACAAACCAATCTGAGGAGGAATAATAGTGAACATTTATGACAAAGCCAATGATTTGGCCAAAGCACTGAGAGAAAGCAGCGAGGTGGAAGAGATTACTTCCGCGATGAAGCTGATTGAAGCTGATCCGGATGCAAAAGCAATGCTGGATAACTTCCGTGATCAACAAATGGAACTGCAACAACGTATGATGAGCGGGGATATGCCAGCTCCGGATGAGATGGAGAAAATGGAAAAATTGTTTGAGGTACTGAGCTTGAATCTGAATATCCGTCGCTTGTTTGACGCGGAGCGTCGCCTCAGTGTCATCATTGAAGACGTGAATAAAATTATTGCTGACAGTCTGGGTCATCTGTACGGTGGCGCTGAAGCGTAAAAAAGGTAGTTCAAAAAGGTTGTCTTGTTTTTTTACCTGAACCTTTCATATTGGCTCCTTATCGTTCATAGACTAGACATATAGAGTCGATCAAGAACGAAGGAGCTGTGAATGGTGAAAAGGTTGAAAAAAGCAAAACATGTAATCTATCTGCTTATTGCGTTGTCGATGCTGGTCATAGCACTGCCGCGGATTTCCTTTGCTGGAGGAATGGACTGGGTTAATATTTTTGGCATCGTATGGGTGCTGTTCTCCTTATTAATCGTTGGCGCACATCTGCATTTTATTCTTGGTGTGGATGAAGAGAAGAAGCGTGCGCTGGAAGCCGTTCGTCGGGCGAAGCTGCGGCAGTGGGAGATGAAACTGCTGGACAAGCAGGAGCGGAGCGAGTCTGTATAAAGGATAGAATTACAATCCGTATGCCAGGGCCAACAGCGTTGGTTCTGCCTCTGGAACAAGACCGGATTCCCTTGCACATAAGGGGCCGGTCTTTTTGTTATATACAAGGATCAGGGAATAATCAGAAGATTGAATTCAAGCAGCCCATTTCCCAATAAGAATGGGATAGGAAGTGGGGTTATTTTCCTGACGTCGTGTTATAATAGGTACAGTATAGTACAGATGCATCTTCGGGGGTGGTACAGTTGGACGGACAGGAAGAGAACGTAACGAAGCATGAACAGTTACTTCAACATATTGAACAACTGAAGGTTGGCAGCAAAATATCAGTACGTGGACTTGCGCGGGAGCTGGGTGTAAGTGAAGGGACAGCATATCGTGCGGTGAAAGAGGCGGAGAACTTCGGGCTGGTCGTGACCAAGGAACGAATTGGAACGGTGCGGATCGAGAAGAGACCTCGGGGCATGTCGGAACAGTTGACCTTTGCTGATGTTGTGACCATTGTGGAGGGCCATGTGCTGGGGGGGAACGAAGGTCTCACCAAACCGCTGCACAAGTATGTGATTGGTGCGATGAAAGAACAGGCAATGGCCCGTTATATTGACGCTGGGAGTCTGCTGATTGTAGGTAACCGTGAAGATGCTCACTCGCTTGCCCTCGAACAGGGAGCGGGCGTGTTGATTACGGGTGGTTTTGGGACAAGTCGTGAAGTAAGAATTATGGCTGACGAGCTTGGGCTACCCATTATCTCTTCCAGACATGATACATTCACAGTGGCTTCAATGATTAACCGTGCGATCTTCGATCGGCTGATTAAGAAAAAAATTATGCTTGTTGAGGATATCATTGGTCAGAAACCTCGCTTGCAGGTATTGAAGGTGACCAGTTCAGCCGCAGATTTTCATATGCTGGTGTCGGAGACGGGTGAACATCGCTTCCCGGTGGTGGATGAATGGAACCGGGTCATCGGGATTGTGAGTCTGAAGGATGTCAGTGAGCTGAAAGAAGATCAAAGTATTGAGAAATGTGTGATACGCCGCCCGATTACGGCTTCATTGCAGACATCTCTTGCTTCTGCTGCCCAGATTATGACCTGGGAAGGCATCGATTTTCTGCCAATCGTGGATCGGAACCGCAAACTGATTGCGTCCGTCACACGCAAGGAAGTGCTTCAGGCCATGCGGGATGCACAGAAGCAGCCACAACTGGGAGAGACGTTTGATCATCTGATCTGGAACGGGTTTGCTGAGGAGCGCGGTGAACAGAACGAATTGTTATTCCACGGATTCATCATTCCTCAGATGGCAACGGATCTGGGTACGATCTCCGAAGGTGTTCTGTTGAATGTGATGACACAGGCTGGCCGGCGGGCAGCGTGGGATGTTACAGGGAACGACCATGTGGTCGATAATGTAACGACGTATTTTGTTCGACCGGTACAGATTGAGGATCAGATCCTGGTTCGACCGTTAATTCTGGAAACCAGCCGTCGAACGTGCAAAATGGACATTGTGGTTACCCGTGAAGGCAGTGTGGTATGCAAAGCGGTAATGACATTGCAGTCGATTGACCATGCCTAGCAGGGTACGTTGCCTCGGGCATAGCAAAGAGAGTACTCCCTGACCAATAAGCTCTGCCGGGTTGCGCTGTCGCGCGGTTCTGGCTTCGCTTAACGAAGGGGAAGTACTCTCTTTTTGCAGACACAATGATAGCGCTGCAACGGATCATGCAGATTGTCCGGAGGTTTTACCTGATCCCTTATTGGACCGTTGTTGAAGCCGCGCATAATAACTGCGGTTACGTATTCCGGCAAATACATTATACGCACCCATAATCAGAAATAGCGCTTCCACAATCACGGATAAAGTGGAACCCGTGAAGACAAACATCAGAATCAGTGCAAGCACGACAAGCATGCCACCCATCCAGATATTTGTCCACGAACGGTACAGACCGGCGCTGGTAGCATCTGAACTTCTGTGTGAACGAATGCTGTTCAACGCTGCAAAAACCATGGCAACAGCAAAGATGGCGATTAGAGCATATTTGAGTACATCAATGAACACAAAGACGCAGCTCCTTTTCTGGAAAGCATTTACTGCCCTTATTGTACCATGCAGAGATGCAGACAAGGGCAGTTTTTTGCTGTTACGCAGGAACGTGCATGCGAATCTGTACCCAAACTTGCAGTACGCCTTCCATAACCAGCATCGTTTTGACCTGAACGGTGTACTCCTTTTCCCTGACCGAGTAGACTTTCTGATTCAGCATGATTCGCGTCATTTTGCTATACTCATCGATGTTGAATACATCTCTGCCCCGAAGTACCTCAAGTTCGTCTCCGAGTTTCTGTAACATCACTTTCAGAGAAGCTTCGTCTGGCCCCTTATCCGATTCTTCTGCACGGACCTTGATTTCCTTGATAACGGTTTGGCGTTTACTGTATTTTTTCAGCGTTTTGATATCCTCCTCATTCTGATGCAGCTGAAGCTGCAGCTCCTGATTGTTCAGCCACAACGCATTGTAACTCAGGTGAAATACACCGTTGTAGACGACACATCCAGCGATCATTCCCAGAACAAACACAGCGGTCATTCGCATCAGCGGGCGGTAACGGGAAAATGGCGGAATTCTCATGAACGCTGTTCCTGTCTCATATTAGCTCCGGCCTCCGCTGCACACCCATTTCACCAGCTCGGTTCCCATATGTGCGCCCATAAAAGCAGAGATCAAATACAGAATTTGTTTGACCGCCGGAGACAGGTTACCATCCAGGAAATTGCTCTCGATGACACGCATGGGATCTATTGTGCCGCCGACAGCGGCTGCGAGTGCCCATATCTTTATTTTCCCGGAAATATCGAGCATCGTCTGTGTCGGAGGCTGAAGTGAGATCACTGCTCCAATACCTCCGATCATCGCGCCGCCCAGCACGATTCCAAACGCAATAAAGAAATCAAGAATGGCTTTGGACAAAAATGTGCTCACTGGCAACACCCCTTTCAGACCTAGCAGCACACCTCCTGTCTTCGGTCTGTCACAGGGGGAGCGGCTTGTACTTCTATTGTATGGGCGTGCCCCCGAACGTTATGATAAAATAGAATAATAAAGTCTCCTTTTTATGAGGTTGTCACGAATTTTAATAGGAGATTCCATTTTTTTTATTTATTTAATTCATATATATATGAGATAGATAGGGTAGCAGACGGATCAGAAGATCGATGCTGCGACTATCTGCGGCGAAAGGAAGAAAAAAACATGAGTTCTTTTGTGCATTTGCACGTTCACAGCGAATACAGTTTGCTGGACGGCGCTGCGCGTATTCCGGATCTCGTGAATAAGGCTGCAGATCTCGGAATGACGACACTTGCGCTGACCGACCATGGCGTGATGTATGGTGCAATTCCTTTTTATAAAGCATGTATGGAGAGAGGCATCAAGCCGATTATAGGGTGCGAGGCATACATGACAGCAGGGTCCCGCAAAGAGCGGGGAAGCCGCAAGGATCAACCGATTCATCATTTGATTTTGCTGGCCAAAAATATGACGGGTTACCGTAATCTGATGAAATTGTGCTCCATTGGACATCTCGAAGGTTTTCATTACAAACCCCGTGTAGATATGGAAAGTCTGGCTGCCCATCACGAGGGCATTATCTGTCTAAGCGCATGTCTCGGTGGTGAAGTACCACAGCATCTGCTGCATGGGCGAGAAGAAGAGGCAAGACGTGCCGCGTTACGCTACAAAAATATCTTTGGTGCCGATTTCTATCTGGAACTTCAGGATCACGGGCTTTCCGAGCAAAAAAGGGTAAATCCGCAATTGATCAAACTGGCTGCCGAGCTTGAGATTCCGCTTGTAGCGACCAATGATGCACATTATCTGTCGGAAGAGGATGCTGAGCTTCAGGATGTGCTGATCTGTATCGGAACGGGCAAGACCGTGGATGATGAGACTCGGCTTCGGATTGGAACCAATCAGCTCTATCTGAAAAGTGAAGAAGAGATGGCTCGTTTGTTTCCTCATGTACCCGAAGCTCTGGCGAACACCGTCCGCATTGCGGAGTCCTGTGAGTTGAAGCTGGAATTCGGCAAATCGATTTTGCCGGAATACAGACCACTTCCCGATGGACTCAGCCCTTCGGCGTATCTGCGTCAGCTGTGCGAAGAAGGAATGGAGGAGCGTTATGCGCAGTCCACACGTTGGACAGATGCGGAGCTTCGATCCGAACTCGAACAACGATTAGCGTATGAGCTGGGTATAATCGACAGCATGGGATTCTCGGATTATTTCCTGATTGTTTGGGATTTTATCGCCTATGCGCATAAACAAGGCATTGTTACTGGACCAGGCCGTGGCTCCTCGGCAGGTAGTCTTGTAGCGTACACGTTGCATATTACCGATGTTGATCCGATGAAATACAACCTGCTCTTCGAACGATTCCTGAATCCGGAGCGGATCTCCATGCCGGATATTGATATTGACTTCAGCGATGAACGGCGAGATGAAGTCATTGATTATGTCGCGCATAAATATGGCAAAGCCCATGTCGCCCAGATTATTACGTTTGGAACGATGGCTGCCCGTGCAGCCGTACGTGATGTTGGACGGGCACTGAATGTGCCTTATGGTGAAGTGGACAAGGCTGCAAAGCTGATTCCGGCGCAGCTTGGCATTAACATTGAGCGGGCCATGGAAGCTACGCCTGAACTGAAGGCGCTGTATGAAACCAAGCCTAAGACACGTGAGCTGCTGGATATGGCGATGAAGGTAGAAGGTATGCCACGCCATGCTTCGACGCATGCAGCGGGAGTGGTTATATCCCGTGACCCGCTAACCGATGTGGTGCCACTTCAGGAGGGCAGTGAAGGGACAGCATTAACCCAGTATTCCATGGAAAACCTGGAGTCTATTGGTCTGCTTAAAATGGACTTTCTTGGTCTGCGTACCCTCTCGATCATTGAGCGTTGTGTGCGCTGGATTGGGGAACATGGAGAAATTCCGGACTTCCGTCTTATTCCCGATGATGATCCGTTAACGTACGAGATGCTTGGGCGAGGGGACACGATGGGCATATTCCAACTGGAGTCTGCCGGGGTACGCCGTGTGCTGAAAGAGATGAAGCCAAGTGGTTTTGAAGATGTAATCTCTGTACTTGCCTTGTACCGTCCGGGCCCGATGGAGTTCATATCCAAATACATTCAGGGCAAGCATGGACAGATTGAAGTGGATTACCCCCATGTGGATCTGGAGCCTATCCTGAAAGATACGTACGGCATCATCGTGTATCAGGAGCAGATCATGCAGATAGCCTCTCGGATGGCCGGTTTCTCGCTGGGTGAGGCAGATTTGCTTCGCAGAGCGGTCTCCAAGAAGAAACGGGAAGTGCTGGATCTGGAGCGTGGACACTTTGTACAAGGCAGCCTGAAACAAGGGTATAGCGAAGAAGAGGCAGACCTGGTCTATGATATGATCGTCAAGTTTGCCAACTATGGCTTCCCGCGGGCTCATGCCGCGGCATATGGTGTGCTTGCGTTCCAGACAGCGTATCTGAAGGCGCATTATCCGGTTCATTTTATGGCATCCATGTTAACAGCCGTAATGGGCAGTCATCGGAAAGTGGCAGAGTACGTGGTGGAATGTCGACGTATGGACATGGAGGTGCTTCCGCCGGATGTGAATGAGAGTGGTATTCTGTTCACACCTGTATTTGTGCCGTCCGCCAGCGCAGGAGCTGGGGATCAGAGCAATGTATCGCAGCAGACTGCGGGAGCAGATGCAGAGAGTGACACCGGAAGCCCGATCGAAGAACATGCCGCGAACGGTAACGTGAGTTCCTTCAGGGAAGATCGCGTTCATGAGCATGATGGGCATTCGGGACAAGCCGAATATGGTGAAGCACCTCTGCCGGATGATCCCGGTCCTGGACCCGAAGAGGACAGTGGTGAATATGAGTGGCAGGCAGCAACATCCATGCCTGAGACATCCGACAACCGGAAGGAACCTGGATTGGTGACGGCTTCTTCAATGGAAAATGGTAATGACGAGGGACAAGAGGCGTCTTCCTCGCGCGCGGAGCAAGGGGAACTCTCCTCAGCAGAGAAGAACGTTGCAGTGTCTAATGATAATCCGGATGAGGAAAAATTAACGGGCGCAATACGATTTGGTCTGGCCGCTGTGAAAAATGTCGGTACCCAGGCAATGGAAAGCATTATGATCGTAAGGCAGGAGAGACCGTTCGACAGTTTGCTCGATTTTTGTCGTCGTGTGGATCTGCGTGTATGCAACAAACGTGTGATTGAATCGCTGATCCAGGCCGGAGCTTTTGATACATTACCTGGGCACCGGGCTCAATTGCTCGCGATGCTGGATGAGACTGTTGAAGCGGCTCTGAAATGGCGCAAGGAACGCGAGGATCTGCAGATTCAATTGTTCGACTTTGTTGAGACGCCAAACTGGGAGATTGAGTATCCGGATATTCCTCCTTATTCCTCAGGGCAGCAACTGGAGCTGGAGCGTGAGTTGTTAGGTTTGTATCTCTCCGGGCATCCGCTGGATGACTATGAAGATGTGCTGGAATCGAGTGGGGCTGACCGGATCATGGAGCTGACCGAGGCGGCAGACGACACGATGACCGTCGCCGCGGGTATGGTTGTGTCCGTGAAGTCGATTACGACGAAACAGGGCAAGGCTATGGCGTTCATGGAGCTGGAAGACCAGATTGAACGCTGCGAAGTGGTTCTCTTTCCCGAGGTATGGCGGCGTAGCCAGCAACATGTCGGGAAAGGTGAACTGCTCATCGTGCGTGCCAAAGTGCAGCAGCAGGACGAAGGGTTTAAGCTGCTGGCTGAGGAAGTGGTGCCGTTGTCACCGGCGACACTGGAGCAGCAGCTGCGCAGCCGTGACCGGCGCGTCAAGCCCGGCAGCGGCAGCTCTTCGCGCCCGGCGCAGTCGGCTTCGCCGCGGCGGCCAGCGGGCGCAGGAGCCGAAGCGCAGCGCAGCAGCGCAGGCGGGGATGCTTCGGCTGCGCGCAGCAGCGGGAGCCAAGGCTCGGCAGCGACGCGCAGCGATGCGGCGGGCATGGGCGCAGCCACGGCGGCGGCTTCCCGGCCTGGCGGTGCCGCAGAAGCGGCAGGCAGCCAGGCGCAGAGCCGCGAACCGCGGGCCGTGGAGCAGCGGGTGTTCGTGAAGATTGCCCCGCATGCCGAGAAGCCTGAGCTTCTGGCACGTCTGAAGCAGCTGCTTCAGGAGCATCCCGGACCTGTGGCGACAGTGCTCTTCTATGAGCAACAGCAGAAGCTGCTTGCGCTGAGTGATGCCTACCGGATTAAGCCATCACCAACCTTGTTCTCCGAGATGGAGAAAATGCTGGGTGAAGGCACAGTCAAAATTAAATAAGAGGCTGTCCCATAAGTGATAGCACTTATCCATAGTATGAAACCTGTTTGGCTCAATGCTGAACAGGTTTTTTTGTGATTATTTTAGCGAGGTTCCCTGACGACAGGGTTTAAACAGATGAATGACAGACTTGTTATAGGCCAGCTACAGACCAGAGCGGAATGTACAAACCTGCAACATGTCCAGGGTGCGACTGGTCTTAACCATCCGCACATTTTATGAACATTTTAACAGGTTGCTGCATACACTTGAGAACACCGAAGGACCTCGCGGTCCTCGGGGGATTGATGCGGGAGGTCGAGATATGTCATATGAAATCGTAGAAGCCATGCTGGCCCGGCGGGGTGTACGGATTGATGCAATCGCAGCAATTGTATACCGTCTGCAAAAAGGGTACCACCCCGAACTGACCTTGGACGACTGTGTAACCAGCGTGAAATCCGTTCTGCAGAAACGAGAGGTGCAATATACGCTCTATACGGGTATTGCTCTCGACGAACTTGCGGAGAAAAAACTCTTGCCCCAACCGTTACAGGCTATTATGGAAGCGGATGAATCCCTGTATGGAGTGGACGAGACTCTGGCCCTCGGCATTACTCATGTGTATGGTATGATCGGTTTAACCAGCTTTGGTTACCTGGATAAAGAAAAAATAGGTGTAATTCATGATTTGAACGAACACACAACAGCCATTCATGTCTTTTTGGATGATCTGGTCGCAGGGGTGGCCGCTGCGGCTTCTGCCCGGATTGCACACAAAAATATTAAAGCCAAAAAATACCCCTCAGACCTTTAACCTCCTGTATTTCCATGCTTGCCTGTTATGGTTTATCTAATGGCTCATATGAAGGTCTTCAAGGGCGGCTGACGCTGCCCTGATAAGCTTGTGGCTGTTTATGGAAGAGGTAAGAACAAGAAGATTTCGTCAACCATATGAGTTATTCGTGGGGGACTAATGTCCCTCATGATCCCAAATTCTCCCCAAAGGTCCCGAACCCTTTCTTGCAGAAAAAAAGTGAGGTATGTTATCATTAGTCCAATATACGGGCTCTGAACATTAGCTTAGGGGGCGGACAAGGCATGTGGACGGTGATTTACATTGCACCGACAGCAAAGGTTGCGGACAAGATCAAGACCAAGCTTTCGGAAGAAGGCTTTCTGGTACAGACCCGTCCCATCAGTTTATCCAAGCAGCAATTTGAGATTCGCGTCCCTTCTGGGGAATTGGAAGAGGTCCAGGAAGTGTTGAATTCCATTCTGCATTCCTGATTTGTTCGACATCGACGTGCCTTGGCAGATGAAGAAGTACCATCGGTACATAAGGGACTAATCGCGTAAGCGGAGAGAGGAATCGACTTGCATGTATTGTATGCTGCTGTCCTTCCTTCTTTTTTTGTTAGGACAAGGACCGACCTGGTTGCTCCCGGAGACCCTACCAAGATAGATTCAAACATCGGCGCAACAATCTTTCGGTTTTTGCAGGTAACATCAATCGTGCTGACAGAAGCCGCTGATCCTTGCCCTGTACCGGCGGATTTTTTTGTTGTGAATGCTGGACAAGGCCCAGGGCAGCGTGTGGGTCGTAAGCGGTTTACCGTAGCACTCGGATGAAGCTGCCACAAGCAGCGCTCTGCAGGTTGCGGCCATCAAATCAACGGCTGGAGAGGTGTAGTTGTGTTCAAAGATATATTCCAGAAGAAACGGAAGTACGCTACCATACCTTCCGAGCGTGCACTTCCCGGTGAAGGCCAGGAAGTCCTAGAACGCCCAAAACGTGAAATACCTGAAGGGCTTATGAACAAGTGCAGCAAATGCGGCACCATTCAATATAGCAAGGAATTGGAGAAAAATCTGAAAGTATGTCCTGCCTGCGGTTACCATATGCGTCTTAACGCTATGGAGCGCATTGCTATGGTACTTGATGATCAAGGATTTGTTGAGTTTGACGCTGATATGATATCGGTTGATCCACTTGGCTTTCCTGGATATAGCAACAAATTGGAACAACAGCGTCTGAAATCGGGCCTGAAGGAAGCGGTAATTACAGGGGAAGGAACCATTGATGGCCTGCCTGTAGTTGTGGCAGTCATGAGCTTTGATTTCTTCACAGGAAGCATGGGTTCTGTTGTAGGGGAGAAAATTACCCGTGCCGTTGAGCATGCAACAGAGAAACGGTTACCATTGATTATTTTCTCTACATCAGGTGGTGCCCGGATGCAAGAGAGTATTCTCAGCCTCATGCAAATGGCCAAAACAAGCGCAGCTTTATCCCGTTTGGATGAACAGGGCGGGCTGTACATTTCGGTCATTACGGACCCAACGACAGGTGGAGTCTCGGCAAGTTTTGCGAGCCTGGGCGATATTAATATTGCCGAACCTGGCGCTGTATTTGGTTTTGCCGGCAGAATCGTTATCGAACAGACGATCCGTCAGAAGTTACCTGATGATTTCCAGACCGCTGAATTTAATATGCAACATGGTCAGTTGGACATGGTTGTGCACCGGAAAGAGCTTCGGGCCACTCTTGGCAAGCTTCTGGATATGCATAGTGAAAAAGGAGGGGTCTAAATGGCGGGTGAGTTGCCATATGAAGCGCCTCTGGTTGAGATGCGCAAAAAGATTGATGAACTCGTACAGTTTGGACAGGAAAAAGGCATCGACTTCACGGACGAGATTGCCCGCCTGGAAGAACGTTACCATAGACTTGAAGAAGAGATCTACACTGGCATAACAGCAGCTCAGAAGATGCATCTGGCCCGGCATCAGCAGCGCCCAACGGCGCTGGATCTGATCCAGCTGATATTTACGGACTTCATTGAGCTGCACGGTGATCGCATGTTCGGAGACGATCTTGCGGTTGTTGGCGGACTTGCCAAGTTGAATGGAAAGACAGTAACGGTAATCGGACAACAGCGGGGGAAAGACACGAAGGATAATATCGCCCGCTTTTTCGGCAGCGCTCATCCAGAAGGTTTCCGAAAAGGACTTCGTCTGATGAAACAAGCGAACAAATTTGGTCGTCCTATTATTACGTTTATTGATACTAAAGGGGCATATCCGGGTAATACTGCAGAAGAGAGAGGTCAATCGGAAGCGATTGCTCGCAACCTCATGGAAATGGCGAAGCTATCGGTTCCTGTTATTGTTGTGGTCATCGGCGAAGGTGGAAGCGGCGGTGCACTCGCTATGGCTGTGGGTAATCGTGTGTTGATGCTGGAACATGCGATCTATTCTGCAATCTCTCCGAACGGCGCTGCTTCGATTCTTTGGAAGGATGCATCCAAGGCAGATCAGGCGGCTGAAGCCATGAAAATAACAGCCAAAGACTTGCTGGAGATGGAAGTCATTGAAGAGATTGTCCCTGAGCCACGCGGCGGTGCTCATCGGGATTATGAAGCGTCTGCTGCTTTCATCAGTGAAGCTTTGGTCCGTCATCTCGACGAGATGAAGGGTTGGAGCGGGGATCGGCTGAAACAGGATCGTTATGAGAAATTCCGTAAAATTGGATCGGTCACGTTTGAACCTCAAGCCTCCATTGAAGCCCCTCAAGAGCTTGTAGAAGTCGATGTTGCGAGTAATTTGTCGGGAAATGCTGAATAATGTGACGAATTTCCTATACAAATGAGCAAAAGTATAGTAAATTTAATAGTTGGAAAAAGAAAAATAGATAAAGAGTAATACCTTTAAAATCGGAGGAAACCCAAAATGCGTAAAACGAAAATTGTATGTACCATTGGTCCATCCAGTGAATCTCTGGAGAACACCAAAAAATTGATTATGGCCGGTATGAATGTGGCCCGTCTGAACTTCTCCCACGGTGATTTCGATGAGCACGGCGGACGGATCATTGCGATTCGCCAAGCATGCGAAGAGTTGAACAAAACAGTAGCGATCCTGCTGGACACCAAAGGACCGGAAATTCGGACAGGTAAACTCGAAGTTGAACCGATCGAATTGGTTCAAGACGAGTACATCACTTTGACAACAGAAGAAATTCTGGGCACCAAAGAACGTCTTTCCATTACGTATACAGATCTTCCGAATGATGTTGAACCGGGATCTACAATTCTGATCGACGACGGTCTGATCGGACTGACCGTGGTGGAAGTACAAGGCACCGAGATCAAATGCCGTATCGTTAACGGCGGATCGATCAAAAGCAAAAAAGGTGTTAACGTTCCGGGCGTTGCCATTTCTCTGCCGGGTATCACCGAAAAAGACGCTAACGATATCGTATTTGGTATCGAACAAGGTGTCGATTTCATCGCAGCTTCTTTTGTACGTAAAGCAAGTGACGTACTTGAGATTCGTGAACTGCTTGAAAAACACAATGCTGGACATATCCAAATCATCTCCAAAATCGAAAACCAACAAGGTGTTGATAACCTCGACGAAATCCTTGAAGTGTCTGACGGCCTGATGGTTGCTCGTGGAGACCTGGGTGTTGAGATTCCTGCGGAAGAAGTACCTTTGGTACAAAAACGCATGATCCAAAAATGTAACGTTGCAGGTAAACCGGTTATCACAGCTACACAAATGTTGGATTCCATGCAGCGTAACCCACGTCCAACACGTGCGGAAGCAAGTGACGTGGCAAATGCAATCTTCGATGGTACGGACGCAATCATGTTGTCTGGTGAGACAGCTGCGGGTAAATACCCAGTTGAATCTGTTCTGACCATGTCCCGTATTGCTGAAAAAGCAGAATCTGCTCTGCCTTACCAAGAGTTGTACCTGAAACAACGTGTTGCTCAACAAACAACAGTTACAGAAGCAATCAGCCAATCGGTTGCCCTCTCAGCTCAAGATTTGAACGCAAAAGCGATCATCACTTCAACTGAATCAGGACACACTGCACGCATGATTTCCAAGTATCGTCCAGAATCTCCAATCATCGCTGTGACTACGGAAGATAGAACTTCCCGTCGTTTGGCTCTGGCTTGGGGTGTAACTCCTGTCAAAGGAAGACTGGTTGATTCGACGGATGCTTTGTTCGAAAACGCAATTGAAGGCGGCGTAAAATCCGGACTTGTTAAAGAAGGAGACCTGGTTGTGATCACAGCAGGTGTACCTTTGGGTCGTTCCGGTTCTACCAACCTGATTAAAGTAAGCCAAATTCCAAACAACGCTTAATAGCGTCTTGGATGGAGAAGCAACAGGAAAGAAGCAATGGGGCTTTATTGTCCCGTTGCTTTTTTCCATCTTATTGACACTTTACAACGAAGTAACACGTATGAATGACAGAACGAAGGAGGCCGATAACGTGCGAGAACAGAGCAACGGCAGCTGGTATGCGGCACGTCTTCGTGTACGCTATCAAGAAAGTGACCAGATGGGCGTGGTCTACCACGCGAACTATTTGAATTGGTTTGAAATCGGTCGAACTGAGATGATTCGCCAAATGGGGTATACATATCGTAAAATGGAGGAACAGGGGTTACTGCTTCCCGTAACCGGACTGGATGTGAAGTATCACAAGCCTGCCAGATATGATGATGAGATTATCATTTTCACCCGTATTGCTGCATTTAGTGGTCTGCGACTGAATTATGAGTATGACGTAAGACGCATGTCTGAAGAACCTGATGAGCATATGGCGATTGGAGAACGGGTATGGTTAGCTGATGAATCACTTCCCGGTGAGCGGCTAGTTACAGGCTCTACCCAGCATGTATGGGTGAATGGGGACTGGAAGCCAGTTCGGCTGGATAAGGCAGCCTCTGAGCTATACAGCGCGCTTGAAAAGGTGTGGCTTTTGGGAAAGGGGTAATACGTCAATGCGAAAATGGATGTGGGCTTTACTCTTAATCATTCCGGTAATTGAATTATTTGGTTTTATTCTGATGAGTGACTGGATCGGAGCCGGAAAGACATTGCTTCTCATGATTCTCACGTCCTTGATTGGTATAGCAATGTTGCAGTTTGAAGGGCGAAAAGTACTTGTGGACGCCAAATCCGAGATGGAGCGTGGCAAGGTACCTGGAAGAAAAATGGTCGATGGTCTTTTTATTTTTGTCGGTGGTTTCCTGCTCTTGATTCCAGGTTTTGTAACGGATCTGATCGGGTTTACACTAATATTTCCATTAACACGTCCGGTTTACCGTCTGTTCTTCCTGGGGTGGCTGGAGAAAAAAATGAAAAGTGGAAAAATTACGTTTTATCGTCGTCCGAAATGAAACACCAGTTGTTATGCATAATGGAAAAGGCTCCGCTCAGCAGATAATTTCTGTTGAACGAAGCCTTTTCTATTTTTCCTGTGTCATAAGATGATGCCTCATCGGACACGTCCGTTGATGATATACGTTCTAAGGTCGCGTAATACGTTAGCCCGATTGAACGCATCGAGAATCACGAGACTGACAGGACCAATGATCAGGCCCAGAACACCGAACAACTTCAAACCCACAAACATGCCAACCAGCGTGGCGAGTGGGTCGAGCCCAACACTGCTTGCAAGTACCTTTGGTTCAATAATCTGACGAGCGATCAGTAGGATTAGATAGATAATACTAATGCCAATACCCAGATACAGATCCCCATTCATAAAGAGGTATGCTGCCCAAGGCACCATGACAAGGCCAACACCCAGATAAGGAAGCAGATCGACCAAACCAATCATCAGAGCGATGGTGAAGGCTGAATTGACTTGCAATATAAGCAGCCCAATCATGACGAACAGTGCTGTAATCGAGATCATGATTAATTGTGCTCTTGCGTATCCGAACAGTGCCTTCTTAAGGTCAGTCCATATGTCGGAGATCGGCTTGCGAATGGAAGAGGGCACCCATCCCGATACGGTGATATTGTGCCTGGTCCAACTTTTGCTAATGAAGAATGTAGACAACAGAACAACGATTAATACCGCACCCATGTTCGGCAGGGAGGTCAGCAGACTCAGAATCATGTTGAAAAATCCGGTGACCAGATCTGTGACGGCTGTACCCACCGTCTCAGTTGTTTTACTAACATTGCTGTTGATGGTTTCCTGGTAGTTGGGATTTTCCTTGTAAAATTCATTGATCTGCGCAGTCAAACTTTGAATGGTGTCATTCTGGGTCCAGCGCACAAACGTGTCCTTGATCTCATCAACATGAAGATCAAAGCTTGTCGTAAGTGAAATGACTTCTTTTACCATGCGGGTAATCGCCGCAGACAGTACTACCGCAATGGCTCCAAAATAAAGGATCAATGAAAGAGTCACAGCCAGCCAGCGGGGGAATCGTGCTCGATGCTGAAGCAGTTTCACTAAAGGATTCATGGCATAGGCGATAATCCAGGCAATCGCAAAAGGGTACAAAAGCGGGAACAGCAAGTATATGGCAACGGCGATCAGAACGGCCGCAATGATAACCCATAAGCCGCGGAGCAGGCGTTTCATTATGATTCTATCCAAGCATCAACTCTCCTTATTTCAATTAAGCCGACCTATGTATGATCCATAAAGCAGTATTAGAAATAGATGGCTATCTTAATTAATATAGAGCATTTACAAGGTTTTGAAACGCCGGGATGTTACCAGATCTTGTTCAAAAGCGGAGTTTTTGAACAAGATCTGCGGGGATTCTTTCTTTTGCCTAGAGTATGCCTTAGTATTACAGAATATAGCAATAGAAAGTTCTTCATACGACAGGATTGGTTAAAAAACATTAAATGTCAACCTTGTTTTTGTAAAGGCTTTCAAAAATGCTTTATCGGTCCGATAAAGAAGTATGGCCTTGAAACCTTTATGTATCAAGGCTTTCTGTACCACAATACCCACGATCCACCCACAAACGCTAAAATATGTCCCCAATTAGAGCGTCTAACTTATCCGCAGCATCAAGTTTTCTAGCTTGCGTCACGTGTAGGTAGACTCTTTCTGTCACTCTGTCATCTTCGTGCCCCAACATATCTTGAATGGTCGGCAGATCCACTTTCGCTTCGGCCATTAAGGATGTGAATGTATGTCGCAATAGATGGGGCGTTATGCTTTCGGGCAAATCAGCTTTCTCCAAAATATCAGACATAATCCCTCTGATCGTACTCATCGGCATTGGGTATCCAAGATATTGGTGTTCGTTAAAAAAAATGAAGTTGTGGTCATCAAACCATTTCCCATGCTGGCGCAATAATGATTGCTTGTATTCCAATTGTTCTTTAAGAATATTTACAACGCTTTGGCTAATCGTTATTTTCCTTACGGACGACGGTGTCTTAGGTGGTCCTATCTCATAATTTTTTAGGGAGTTAGGGATGTACAAAGTTTTTGTTATTGAAAGTGTTTTGCCGAATTCTGAAAAATCGCTCAATTTCAAGGCGCATAGCTCTCCAATCCGGACGCCGGTATAGGCCAAAACGAAAAAAATACGAAATGCTTGTTTGCTTGAAGCGGTTAGAGAGGTTTTTAAAAAATGAATCAACTCATCTTTTTCTAAATAACGAGGAATATCATTGTCCAGTTCAACTTCTTCGACAGTTTTTTTATATTTAGGCACTTTCACATGGAGGACAACATTTTTTCTTACAAGATCATGCTTCATAGCTCTCTCGAAGATCATCTTTAAAGTAACGTATAAGCTAACCAGAGAACTCCTCGCGTACCCATCTTCTTTTAGATTGTCAAAAACGTCTTGGAGATAAAATGCGGTGAACTCTTGGATATACATTGATCCAAACATGTCATCCGCTAAATTGATCATACTTTTACGAGTAGCAACAGTACTTTTCCCAACACCGCTTTTTGAATACTCTTCAATCCATTCCGCTGCCCAGTATCTGAATGTTATTTTTGATTTATCTATAAGCATGCCGTACATTAGTTCAGCGTCAATTCGGATCGATTCATTAAATGCATCATCATACGAATCAAATGCAGGCGTTTCTTTCTGTATCCTTTTCCCAGTGATGGGGTCCTTCATGTCATAACGATAGGTGAATTTGCCTGATTTTGTTTCTCGGATATTAACCTTTTTCTTTTTTGCCATGTTGATCACCTCAAAAAATCAGTTGTCTTCTTTGTCCAATGAACGTTCCATCAATATATTGAACATTTTTACTTCCTCTGGAGGCAGGGATAAAATTAGTTCGATTGCTCTTTTTTGATCTTCTGTAATTTCTTTATTATGTATTTCTAATTCAGCACCAAACATAGGAAGATCAAACAATAAGTCGTCGATTGTTATATCCAACACCCTAGCTATCAGGTCGACTTTCCCCATTCTAGGTTCATTTCTGCCTGATTCCCAATATCCAATCGTCACACCTGAAACTCCGATTCGTTCACCTAATTCCTCTTTGGTGAGCCCTCTTTTTTCGCGGTACCTCTTAAGATTCTCTGCAAAAGATATTTTCTTCACGTCGATTCTCCTCTTTTGAAATTATGTATTCATCCTATCATTAAAATTCTAATATTTCCACAATAAATCTAACTTATACTTAAAAAAAACAAAATTATGCTTGAAGTCTAACTTTAAGTTTGGTATATTGAATTCACCGGAGGGGGTGACCAACCATGGTGAGGCGAACACTCAGGGAATGGAGAGCCTACAGAAAGTATACAAAGTCAGCAATGGCGGCGAAATTAGGCATTCATAACAGCACTTATAAACGAATCGAAGACTATCCTGAGAAAACCACGTTCGAGGAAGCGGTTAAACTTGCTGAGGCTCTCGAATGTCAAATTAGTGAGATCATTTTTTTTGAGGGAAATCCTAACTTTATGTTAGGTGAAGTTCTTCAGGTCTAACATTACTCGTAATTGAAAGGGGTGAGTACATTGTCATCCGAACTAATGACGATCAAAGATTGCATGTCTCACTTTAAAGCAAGCAGAGCAACAATAATGCGTCGTCTTTCCTCTGGAGAACTGAAAAGTTTTAAATTCGGAGGAAAACGACTGATAAAACGCGAGTGGGTAGCGCAGTTCGAAGAAATGAATAGAGAGGTGGATTTCGATGTATCAACAAGATAGAAAAGAGTTGATGACAGTAAGTGGTGTTCGAGGGTTCATTGATGAAAAGGGAATTGCGCAGCTTAATCTCGAAGATGCCGCAAGAGGGCTTGGTTTTACGGACACGTCAAAAGGAGTTGAATACGTAAAGTGGGATCGCGTTCGCCAATACCTGAACGACTTGAGGTTTTCGACAGAAGTGTCGAAGGAATCGTTCATACCTGAAAATATTTTCTATCGATTAGCTATGAAAGCAAAGAACGCTGCAGCGGAAGATTTTCAAATGAAAGTGGCTGATGAAATACTGCCAGAGATACGGCGGACAGGCAGTTATAATGCCAACAAATATCCGGCAATAAGTCAGGAGCTTCAATCAATTATTATGTTGGATATACGAACGCAGGAATTCGACCAACGCCTTCATCGTATCGAAAACAACACGACAATTGAACATGGTCAGCTTCTCTCCCTTCAATCAACGTCTCATAAAGTCGTAACTGAATTGCTCGGAGGAAGAAACTCAGAGGCTTACCGAAACAAGGGATTACGCAGCAGGGTATACAAGGCACTGTGGAGGGATTACAAAGGTTACTTCAACATCAACTCTTATCACAACACTCTAATAAAGAGTTTTGACAGAGCGTTAGAACATATCGAATCATGGAAGCTTCCAGGTCAATTGCAGCGCGAAATTGAAGAAGCTAATCGACAAATGTCATTTTAAGAAAGGGTGAACAGAATGTACGAGTTAATCACAGAAAACGCGGTTTCGTGGATCTTTCCAGGGGCAGTATCACTCCAAATTCTCCAACGCTTTCGTGAGGTTGTCGGTGACTCATTTGTAAGTATCTCTACAGAAGAGGGTTGCTTGGAGTTCTACGGGGCGCAAGCTCATACGATTATGTGCACTGATTGGGCGAACGAAAACAAATTTCAGTACATTCAAGTTTTGGACGATGTGTACAAAAATTTCAAGGACAAGGCGGGATGGTCATGACGGAAGCTAGATTGAAAGAACGCGTGCTTTTGAATAGACGACTAAATGCACTGAGACGTCTGCGGGCAGCGGCATTCCCTGGAACTGAAACATGGTTCGATACAGACATTGAATATCTGGAAGGTAAATTACGTAATCGGGAGGGACAAGCATGAATCAGAATACAAAGGATCGGCAACGCCGGGCGCTACGTGCTCAACTGCTTAAAACGTATCACCAGTTAGCTGATGCAGAGGATGTATACAAACAGGCTGATTACCGGCTGAAAATACTTCGGCTTGAGAAGCTGTTAAAGCGAGTAGACAATCCGGTAGATAATCGGGAGTACACAACTCAAGGTATGACGGTGGGGCATTGCATGAACTGTGAGATTTCAATATCGAGGTACAGCATTTTGAAGGTAGAGGACAACGGATCGATGTTCTGCTGTGAAGGATGCCGTGTTCATTACGACGAGTCATGCGGACATAGAAAAGCGGCTGCGTCTCGAGAACGCAACCGCCAGTCAAACCATTTCTTTAATTCGTATAGGACGATTATACCAACTACTCAGCGGCAAATCAAGTTGGGGTAAGGGAGGCGTAGCACATGACAGATTTCAGGCCATACCCTAAATCACAACAGGTAAAGAGTAAGCGGGTAAAGCCGACACAACGGCAAAAGGGAGATATAAGCGATCCGGTGGATGCGCTGTTAAAAGAACGTTCCCAGGGAGTATGTGAGGCATGCGGAGAGGCACGAGCTATTGATCGTGCCCACCTCACCGGAAGACCTCATATTGATCATCGCACACAGGTATACGATCTGGCCCACCTCTGCAAAGAGTGCCACCAGATGTTTGACGGAACAGTTGCCGGCCTTCGAATGAGGCGGCTGCTAACCAACATAATTAACGAAGTTGTAAGGGAGAGGTGACACCATGGCAAGGCCGTTGAAAGAAAGCCTGGATTACTTCCCGATTGATATCGATTTTGGCGAAGACGACAAACTTTCGGTAACTATAGCCAAGTATGGCATGCAAGGATTAGGGATCATCATCAAAATTATGGCCGAGGTCTATAAGAACAGTTATTTCTATCGGTGGACAGAGCAACAACAGTATCCATTCGCTCAAAGAATTAATGTTGACATAAACCTAGTAATGGATGTCGTTAATGAGTGCATTAAATGGGGTTTCTTCAACCGTAAAGTATTCGAAGAACATGGGGTACTAACATCTAGAGGGTTCCAGAAGCGGTATGTGGAAGCGGCTAAGCGCCGAAAACTCATTTCAATCGTGGATGACTACCTTCTGATAGACCCAGCAGTAGAGTGCAAAAACGTGTCTCATAGCATCACAATAGTTAATGCAGACGGTAACACCGTTAATGTCTACATTAACCCCGATAAAAGTAACAACGTGTCAGCACAAACACCACAAAGTAAAGTAAAGGAAAGTAAAGTAAATAAAAGTAAAGTAGAAGAAAGTAAAGAACAATCAAATAAAGAGGTTCTGCCTGACGGCGACCCTCTTTTCCAACCTCTTGGTACTGGTAGTAGTAGTGATCCTGTTCCTGATGAAATTAATCTCTTTAGAATCTTTGAAGGAGAAGGTTTCGGAACAATAAGCCCGTTTACTTCTGACAAGATTCAAACATTGGAAAAGGAATATGGAGCACGATGGGTGCAAGAAGCTATGAAAATAGCGGCTTTAAACAGCAAAAGGAAGCTTGTATATGTTGAAGGTATCTTAATTAACTGGAAAGCTGACGGAATAGACGAGCCATGGACCGTAGAAGCTCCACCAAGTAACAACAAAGGTAACGGAAACAAAGGTAATAAATACAACAAACGACCGAGTAAACCAGATATCGAAATCGTACAACCTGGCGCAGAACCTGAGTTATCTGATGAAGAATATGAAGAAATGATGCGGTTTGCTGCCGAACAGCAAGCGAGTAAAGAACAGGGGGTGCCACATTGACACGACTAGGTGGTAGAGGTATGGGCTTCGAAGAAATCATAACTTTCTCCAATGAGCGATATGACACGCTGGGACTGGCTGTAGTGAACAAACGGCCTACTCCAGTAAAAGTAACGAAATCAGCAGGAAACACGGTTCTGGAAGGGTTTTATGAGTCTCCTTCAACAGTAGACTATGACGGAATCATTCCAGGCGGCAGAGGGATTGCCTTTGAAGCAAAATCCATTGCGGGTGATCGGTTCCCTCTGAGCAATCTCAAAGACCATCAATTCGAATATCTACTGAAATGTCACAAGATGGGCGGAATTGCGTTTCTACTGGTGGAATTTCGAAAGCAACGCGAGACATTCTTACTCCCGTACACGGCCCTGAGACACTACTGGGCGGCTTATCAGCAGAAGAAGGGTTCGAGTATCCATATCTCTGATTTCGAGATACACGCCTATCTGGTGCCCGAGAAACGTGTACCTGTGGACTACCTCGGAGTAGTGGACAAGCTTTGGAAGGCGTCAGGGTCATGATTATCACCTGTTTTAAGTGTTCATCGGATATGAAGGAGATCCGGACGGATTTGTTCCAGTGCCCGTTTTGTGGATTTGAGGCACACCAGTTATCAATGACTCGTGAAATCACTCAGGCGGACATTGAAACGGCATCCAAGAACAAAATCAGCAAATGGCAACTTATTGAGCGAGTGAAACGCTACAACTGGCCTATCGAAGAGGCGGTAACCGATCCTGTTCGAAAACATGAGAAACACGGGAGATGGCCCGATATAGCCGAGGCGAACGGCATCCCGAAGGCAACATACTACGCAAGGTATAAAAGTGGCTGGAGTCACGAACGGGCAGCTACGGATAAAGTGGATCAGAAGAAAGCGCCGAAATCACACCGAAAGAGTGGTGTTACAACATGAGACTGGTATCGCAATGGCAGAAGATGAAAGGCGTGGCGGCGGCTAACAACGTACCATACAGCACCTATGTTAAGAGATTGCATAAAGGCATGTCGCCTGAAGAAGCCGCAAGCAAAACTCCGCTTATCCGGCACGCCACGGAAGATACGGTGAAGCGTCCGGCTCCAAAGCCTAAAGAGGCAGGGCCTGAGAATCCTATGGGTAGACAAGCTGCATTAAAGAAAATTGATGAAGTAGTGAATGCCAACTGTAACCCATGCAGACTCCGGAACAGATTGGACACTTATTGTCTCCAAGAGTGTCAGATAGGCAAGGAACTACAGGAGTTAGGCAAACATCTAAAACGAGAACGGAAATCCCGAGCGGGAAGGGGATAGTCAATGTGAACAGACAACAGGCGGCATTCGAGATCGGAGATATATTGGACAATCAGTGCGGCAGCTGCCAAACAAGACAAGAGTTGAACAAGAAATACACAAACACATTCAGCAAAATTGATGGTCACTGCAATCGAGAGTGCCCAGTCGGCAAGCAGCTCCAGGAATTGAGCAAACAACTTGCAGTCAGACCAAGAAAATCAGTCGAGTTTGGTTGGGATAAATAATTTGGGATAACAGAGGAAGGGAGACAAGACACATGACCAGGACGGAAGCGACTGAGCAGATAGGCGAACTTTTGGATAATCATTGTGCAGACTGCCCAACTCGGCAGGAGTTGAACAAAATACACGGTAGCACATACAGCAAAATAGATGGTCATTGCAACCGCGAATGTCCAGTAGGCAAGCAGCTTCAGGGGTTGAGCAAGCATCTGACAAGGACGTGAAGCGGATTATATACGTGGCTGGTGTCAATCGTAAGCATCTGGCGGAACAGGCAAGCGGCGTACCGTACTGGCTCCTCAGCGCAACACTGCTTCGTAAATATCCATCTTGGCTTGAACCATACATGCGGCATAGAACGGTCATATGGGATCCCGGGACGTTCAGCGAGGATTGCATAAGTTATCAAGGATATCGGGCTTATCTTGATCGTCACGCAAAATCCCGGCATGTGTATATGCAATATGACGAGATCGGCAACCCGGAGGCCACAGAGTGGTATTTGCAGGACATGAAGCGGCGCGGATATAACCCGGTACCTATCCTGCAACCTGGCGGTGACCTGGACTTGCTACAACGTGACGGACTGGTATTTATCGGCGGAACAGTTCGTATGACGGATCAGGAACGGATGCGGTACCTGGACAGTCTGCTGCTTAACCCGATACGTGCACAGGTCCACTTGCTTGGCATGATGCGCCATGAATGGTTTGAACCATACAGCAAAGCCTTTCAGGGCGATAACACGAGTTGGATACCGCGGTCTGAATGGAATAGGCGCAAGACGGTAGCGGAATGGATGCAAGAGTACGGAGAACAATGGGTACCACACAGACCACGTGAGGCTGTGCAGATGGCACTATTCTAGGAGGGATTATATTGGAATACGCAGTTGGAACATTGGAATACAGAATCATTTATTACGCTTTGTGCGCTTTAGACCTTGAATGGGAAAAGGATGAGGCGGGAGCTGAGGAAATCGCACAGATCCACGGTATACCAGTTTCGGATGTACACCTTGCACTGGAAGCCTTGTATACAGATAACCCTGATCCAGATTCAGAAGACATTTAACAGAGGAAGGGAATACCCTCCCTTCCCACCACACAAAGGAGCGGATGAAGTGTACAGGATCGACATATACAACCGTGCCGGCAAAGTAACGAAAAGCGTCAATCACGAATACGGCATGCTGAGCTGCATGAAAAAGGCGCTTGATCTACTGACCGTGCCGGGAAACATGGCTGTAGAGATATACAAGGATGACAAATGGATCAAAGGATTCAAAAAGTAGGGTTTAGGCCCACCAAAGGAGAGATAACACACATGACATATCGCGTGCTTGTTGAAGGCGAAGAAAGAATATTGGATGACTACGTAGATGTGATTGACCATGTTCAAACAAATGTCCACTTCGAAGTAGATGAGCAAGACATGGCAAACTGGCTACCTCAAATGTATATCAGTGAAAAAGTATTCATGCGTGATGATTGCTTGATTGAACGGATTAAATAAGAGGCGCCGGCCTCTAACCAAGGAGGGATATACATGGACTATAAGAAGTTCACGGAAGATTTGAAAGCCGCACACAAGGCGGCACAGGAAGCGACAGAGGGCATGCAGGACGGCGGCACAGCCAATCTGGATAAGTTGTTCATCCGGTTGCCAAGAGCGCGGGAAACCAAGGTGCTGGAAGCGATAAAGGAAGCTGGATTGTATTGCAGAGGCAAACGGCGTTGGATCGGAGACGGATACATGGTGACGGTTAGTGGAGCACAGGGCTATGTTAGGGAAAAGTCGGTCACGGTTTTTGCAGCAGAGATGTATGAAAGAGGATACGAGATTATGCCGTATCGCCAAATGGATTAGCAAGATGGCAGGCATACCGATCAAGAGACGTCTGGCTCGATTCTACAGACACCTTGAAGACGGAGACGAGGTGTTTGCCATCGCTGAGTGCCGGGACGGGAATGTGTACTACCAGCATATGGACGGATGGGGCGAGTTGGAGAAGATGCTTTCACAGCAATTTTTTATGGAGTATGAGTGGATTCAAGATTAGGGAGGGATTACAGGTGACAGAAATAAAATGGCGGGAAGTACCTTTTGAAATAATGTTGAAATGTGATGGAGACATAAAGTGCAAATGCTGGTTATTGAGCAACAGCCAGAATAAATACGGTGTTGATTTGAGAGAACCAATGCCATTCCATGTTTTTCTCAAACAGATAGGGACATACCTCACTTCTATGAATTGCCAGTCTGTCTTCCAGCAGGCTACATGGTATGTGATTGATGACGGAATACAACCGGACTTTTATATCAAACAAAGCGGGGAGGAAGAACAGTCATGAGTATGCAACAGTTGAAAGAAACGATGGAGTTACTGCACAAGGGCGGAGCAGTTCCGCTGAATGTGGTGGAGGCAGTCAATGATCTGCTGGCCCAGACGGAGGAATACGGGACACTCATTGAACAGCAAGGGAAAGAAATGATCCGGTTGCAGCAGTTGGCAAACAAGCAGGGCAAGGAGCTTGAAGAGGCACAGAGGGTGGCTAAAATATATCGGAAGGCAACAAACGATATACACAACACTTTGCGCTGGGGAGACTCAGAAAATGCGCTAGAACGTGTTGAAACGATTATTGAGTTGGCTTTGGGCCAGGAAGGAGAGGGGGACCAATGAAGGGCATCAAGACGATTCATATCAACGACCTGCGCGCCGGGCAATACATCAACTTGAACGGCGAGGTGACGTCTTTGGAAAAAGTTAAGTCAATCCTCGCATCAGGTGAAACACCTGTAATCTACACGGTCTCTGATCAATATATCGAGAGAGCATTGGACTCTCTAAGTGCAACACGCAAGGCTGGCAAGGAGTATGAGGACTTCCAAGAGGACGATCCTGATGCACTGCGCATCCTGTATTAAAAAAGAGGGATGAGGTCCTGTGGGCCTCTCCCTACTAAGGAGGATATAACACATGACATTCTTTGAATGGATGGACGGAAATCCCGGAACAGCACTGCTGATGTGGCTAATTATGTTCCTTTCGATAGCAAGCTTCAGTTTCAAACAAAAATAAGGTTAGGGAGGATATATAGATGACACAAACATTGACCCGGGAGCAAGTGTTGGGCGTTGATCCTGGACGCGATTTGGACGTGCTGGTGGCTGAACACATATTCGGATGGCGGCGTATACAAGGACCACCGCATGACTATGACGGCGCGGTTGAGCATGGAGAGGTGTTGATACCTCCAACTGTACCCACAAACGAGGCTCTGCAAATGTTGCCGCCAAAAGGAAGCGTACCTTTATCGTACTTTGTGAATCGTCATTGGTCTACAGACATATACAGAGCGTGGATGGTTATCAAACAGGTGGAACGAGAATGGGCATGGGAAATGAAGATGCACAATGTAGCCTGTGAAGTGGATGTACGGATCGGACGCAAAGACTACTCCAGCGAGAATGTATCTGAAGCAATATGCAAAGCCGCGTTATTGGCTGTACTGGACTTATAACATAGGAGGGATAGACGTGATCGTATGCGTTAAGTTCAACAATGACCTAACCATCATGTTTGGAGATTCATATAAACCATGGCGTGTGCAGTTTGACGAATTCTGCTGGAAGAATAAAAGCATCGGTGAAATCGAGCAAGTGACATGCTGCTCAGATAAATGGATCGGCTGGGGTGGATTGAAATGGTGTCCTGAAGAAGACTTCCAACACCAGTTGAATCGTGAAGGATGCCAAAGCCAGGATAACGACAATCCTAATGCACGGCAATATAAAAATATGATATTCCGATCTGATCCCACCATTACAAAACAGGCTAAACGCATCCTGCAAGATGCCAGAAGAGAGCAGACGGACATTAGCCTACTGTGGAAGGGAAAACTACCAAAAGGCGCTTAAATTGGCCGTCAGGCCATCGAGACGACCGCAATACTTAACGAAGTGGAGGCCGGATAAGGGTTTCTGGTCTCCCCAAATAGGAGGATATACAAGATGCGTGTTATTAAATTCAGAGGCAGAGCTATTGACGAAGGGAAATATCACGGAAAAATGGTACATGGGCATATATCAGTGGGGAGAAGCGGACCGTGGATTGATTGTGGTACTGAGGAAGAATCGGAATGGGTTCCAGTTGATCCAGAAACAGTAGGTCAGTATATCGGCATAAACGAAGGGAGCAACAACGCTGAATGGTATGAAGGAGACGTCCTTTCTCCTAATCCACATTTGCAGAATCAAGAGCTTCAAATAATCTGCTACGACAGCCACCAAGCAAAGTATAAAGGAGTTCCATTGAGCGCATATCTGATCAACGCAGGAAATGGTAGTTGGACAGGGTTTGACATCAAGTATTTCCAGAGAAGAAAAGGGAATATTTACGACAACCCTGAGCTGTTGGCTCCCAAGGAAGGAGCGGAACAACATGAATAGACAATTCAAGGAGTTCAAAGAATCCGTAAAGCACATGTCCAGAGAAGATCTGGTAAGGCAACTTTACCTGAGCGCGAATACAAAAGGATCACCGCAGCCGGGAGATAAGGTCGATGCAATAAATGAAACACAGTTCCCTTTTCTCAAAAACGTTCTGTTGTACAGTCTTGAGAAGTTCAGATTTGGCGTTTATGCAAAATTAAGACGTGGAGATGAGACTTACACGATCCCATATGAACGGGTTGTTCTGACGAGGGTTGAGGAAGGAGCGGATAAGCATGGATGAACGTGAAATCAAAGCAATCAGAGACACTATGGAGCGTTATGCAAAAGGTGAGCAAATCGACCATAGTGTCATGCGGATAGTAGTTGCCAAGGCATTGGAAATCATGGATGAGTCGAATAGAGAACTGGCCGAAGCGGAACACGAATTATGGCTTTTGGCTGGTGGGGAAGGAGCGGATAAAGAATGAGACAGTTCGGGTTAACATATGACGATGCGGTAGCTATCCAGTCATCTTTATTAGAGGGGCTGAAGGTACAAAACAGGTTTTATCAAGTATTCAGCCATGCCCTAAATTCATCTGAAAGAAAGGCGGTAGTGTTCGAGACCAAACGAGCAATGAAAAAGATTGCTTATCTCAACTCGTTCACAAAGGCCAAAAGTAAAGCGGAGCTACGGGAGATAGGGAAGTTGGTGGTGGAATGAACAACCGAGTAGCTGGTTTGATAAATGAGTGGGAAGGCGTAGCTCCGGAGGATTTGGTGTTGGCATTGCAGGAACAAGCCCAGGCAATGAAAGAGATTACGGAAATTAACTGGAAGCTTACCTTTGAACGGGACCTGGCGCAGCGTGAAGCAGATCATTACAAGGCAAGATGTGTTAAATTCCAGATGGATGAAAAACGTCGCTTGCATGCAGGCGGTGAAATCAAATGACCGAACAGCTCGAAGCAAAGATTCATTGGGAATGGACAGAAAAAGCAGTTGAGGAAAATAAGTTCCAAAGTATTGTGGCGGGAACACCAGTTTGGGATAATTATAGAAAGAAAGCACCAAAACGTTGGGTGGATGCAGGATTGATTCGTGAAGCAAAGAAGCCGTTGCTTCCAGTGGGACAAGTAGCATTTGATATTTAGGAAAGGGGCCAAATATGGGGCTTGCGGTGGTACAAATGGAGATTTTCGAACGAGTGACGAAGGTTGAACGTGTCCAGGTCAAAAAGCTTTTGATGGGCTATCCAAAAATGGCCTTGCAAGTCAAAGACTTACGGCGGAGAGATCCGGCAACACTCACTCCTAACCAATTGAAAAAACTGAGCGAAGACGGTCCGAAAGTAGACGAAATTAACGTTGCTGTCGGCATGATTATAGATGAAGACGTTAAAAGAATATTTGAACATAGATACATTAAGGGTGTGAAATATGCAAGCACACTTGATGCGTTTTGGAAAGAGAACGGAAGAAGTGAAAAGACGATAGACCGCAGAATCGGCGTGGGAGTAGACACAATCGCTGAACACCTGAAGCTCTGCGGAATCATTGGCAAAAAGTGACGGTAAAGTGACGCTGGGTTGACGGTGATATGACGCCAGAATGACGGTGGATCAGTTATACACTAGGCACATAAGAAGGGAATTGCTTCCTTCCGGTGTGCCTAGAACCGTTATCCCTAGGCGACTCGGCTGTGCTGTGGGACTTGATCCTTAGCGATACCCTTATGGGTTAACTGCGTTGGCATGGTGTGAGGTGGGGTTCGATGCCCTGAAGTCGCTCCATCCGGGCGGCATATAAATACGGATTATTTTATGGCCTTTCAGGAAACGATGGGTTCGAGTCCCAAAAGGCCAACTACGGTGTTTTCTTCATACTCTTTTTTAGCCATCCGAAGGGTTATCGGGTGGCTTTTTCTTTTGGAGAAAGTTGGTGAAACAATGAGATATGTACAGCCGATCCGTGATCCGGAGATTATATCTGATATCAAGGATCACTTGAAGGATACCAACTACAGGAATTATCTCATGTTCTTAATTGGTATCAATACCGGGTTACGTATCAGTGACATTCTCAGATTGAGAGTTCGTGACGTGATTGGCAGCCACATTTCAATCACTGAAAAGAAGACCAGGAAACAAAAGCGGATTTTAATTACAGCAGAGCTGAAACGCGAGCTCGTTCCATATATAGAGGGCAAGCAATCGAATGAATACCTGATTCGGAGTCGAGAAGGCATTAACAGACCGATCACTCCCAGCATGGCATACAAGCTTATGCGTGTCATAGCTGACGAGTTTGGGTTGGAGGAAATCGGAACACACACCCTAAGGAAAACCTTTGGGTACTTTTTCTATTTGCAATATAAAGATCCTGCCATGTTAATGCAGCTTTTCAACCATGCATCCGAGAAGGTAACACTTCGATATATTGGGATCGAACAAGACACAATGGACACTCACTTAAAACGATTCAGAATTGGTTGAGTTACCTTTATCGAGGATACCGGGAATTGATTTTGCTAAATAGCTTGGAAGCCAAGCAGCATAAAGGGAATTACGTTGTGTAACGAGTTCCATTCTTTTTAAGATATAGATAACTCATTTACCTAAATAATGGGAGATATATTAATGAATAAACGACCACTAAAACCATGTCATCGGATAGGGTGCACAGAGCTAACGAGAGGTCGGTTTTGTGGTGCCCATTCACAAGATGCAAGGTCATATGACAGGAACAGACAATCATCATCCCAGCGAGGATATGACAGAGAGTGGCGCAAGGCTAGGGCTGATTATCTGGTACGCAATCCGATATGTGTAGAGTGTGCCTCAGATGGTAAGGTGACAGGCGCTACGGTAGTTGACCATGAGATACCACACAAGGGCGACCGAGCTATCTTCTGGGATACCACACGATGGCGTGCGCTCTGCAAGACACACCATGACAGCAAGACAGCCAGGGAAGATGGTGGCTTCGGTAATGATCAGAAGACATTACGCTAGGAACCGCAAGCGCCTGCTGGAATTGATCGATGCATTGGAGTTGTTAGATGTTCACTACGTTATCTCAACGATGGTGCATGATGAGAACAGCAAGGTAGGCATGCCAAGATGGATTGTTGATGAGGTAGAACAAGGGAAAGAGGTCAAGATTCAGGACATCCCCCCGGGGGTCTAGAAAATATATTTATCCCATGTAGACCGCGGCGACCTCTAGTGTGAAAAAATGTCCCCGGTGAAGGTTTTGAATGGAGCGAGGTGAAGATATGGCTGAAATTGTAAAATTCGATCATATGCGAGTCGGCGCGAAAGGTGGCGGAAAACATTGGACGAAGGATGAAGTGGAAAAACGCGAAGTTGCGGCCCAGACATTTCAGCGTAAGAAGAAAAGGAAAATGAAGGTTCCGGATTGGCTCAGTGACGAGGCGAGAAAAGTTTGGCGAAAAACAATCAAGGACATGGAAGAGTTCGAAGTGCTGGACAAAGTGGACGAGGATGTATTGGGAACATATTGCGATGCAGTCGCGAAGTTCCAGGATGCGAATCGATTGATTGATAAGAACGGTTATACCGAGAAAAACGCTCAAGGAAACACTGTAGTTAGCGCCAACGTGAAACTGGCACAGAGTTACGCGAGGTTGATCCTTTCCTATTCCAACAAACTTGGGCTGAACGCTGATTCCAGGGCGAGACTGGCGAAGAAAATAGCGGATGGAGAGGAAGACGAAAATGCAGGACTCTTCGATTGATTGGGGAGACGTCCATCCCACGAACCGTTACGCTGCTGAAATTGTTATGGGCATTCGACCGTCATGTGAATTGGAGCAATTGGCTTGCAAACGACATTTACGGGACCTCGAACGACAAGCTACTGCTGATTTCCCGTTTGTGTTTGACGAAAGCCGGGCGGATCGGATCTTTGATTGGTTTGAAAAGTGCTGTCGCCACGTTCGCGGTCCATTCTCGGGTGAGCTGATCGAGCTTTTGGATTTCCAAAAATTCGATTTGGGAGTTGTCTTCGGTTGGGTTCAGATGGACTCAGGAAAGCGCCGGTTTAAAAAGTCGTTCAACATGAGAGCTCGGGGCAACGTTAAATCAACCGAAATGAGCGGTCTCGCACTTTATGGGATGTGCAGCGATTGCGTTTATCCACCTGCAAACCCTGGGAGCAAGCGATATGAGGAAAGCCCAGAAGTTGAATGCGCGGCAGTTGACAAACAACAGGCGAAACGGGTCTGGTTGGATGCTCAAAAGATGGGGGAAGCTAGCCCGGACATCTTGAAACGATTACGGATAAAGCGCACATACGTGGAGCATGCCAAGCGAGGTGGATGGCTGCGTCCCTTGTCCAAGGATACAAAGAATAAAGACTCAGGCGCACCGTGTCTTGTTGTAATTGATGAGTATCACGCGCATGACTCCAGTGAGATCCACGATGTTCTGTTTTCAGGCTTTGGTAAACGGCTACAGTCATTGATGATGATTATTTCGACGGCGGGCAAGGATGCTGAGAATAGTCCTTGTAAAAGGGAGTATGACGACCTTTGCAAGATGATGCGTGCTGAGATTCCAATGAACGAAGAGTATTTTGTCATGATTAGGGAAATCGAAAAGGACGACGATCCGCATGATGAGAGTATTTGGGTCAAGGCGAATCCGATATTGCAAGAGGACAACGAGTACGCTCAGGAGTTACGAAGACAAATCCGGGCTGAACATGATGATGCATTTAACACTGGAAATCCAACAAAAATACGAGAATTCTTAACAAAACGCGTCAATCGTTGGCAAAATGACAGCGAAAACAAGTTTATGACCGGAATTATGGACAAATGGAAAGCCCTCGGCGTTAGCAGAGAGGCTTTTTTGGAGTTGGTGAAGGGTCTTAGGACTTGGAACGGGCTTGACCTGTCCAAAACAACGGACTTAACGGCGTCAGGATTCGTTTTTAGGCTTCCGGATGGGCGTTATGCAGTCACGGCACACGGGTTCATTCCTAACGACTCTGTGAAGGCGCATGAGCATTCTGACAGGGTGCCATATCGCTCGTGGGCGGCAGATGATTGGTGTACGATCACCAAAGGAGCTGTCACGGACTACAGGTATATCAAAGAGCACATAAAGAAGCAAGAGCGAGAACAAGGTTGGAAAATACACGAGGTATGCTACGACCCTTACAACGCTACTCATTTCACTGGCGAGTTGGAAGAGGAAGGATACATCCGCGTGGAGATCGGGCAAGTCATGAAAATGCTGTCGGAGCCGACGAAGTTTTTCAGAGAATTGGTGCTTCGAGGGTTACTGGTGCACGATGGCAGCCCACTTTTGACATGGTGTCTTTCAAATGCAGTTGAAGTCGTGGACAACAACGGAAATATCAAGCTTTCCAAGAAACACAAAGATGATAGCCAACGGATCGACTTGATTGCTGCCATTATAAACGCCATGGTTCGTGCGATGGTTCGAGACGTTGACCTCAACAGTCACATCATGAAGGATGATTTCTCGTTCTAGGGAGGGGGTGAACCATGAAAAAGGGATTATTTCGACGTTTAGGTACGCAAATCAGGGAATGGCGTTCGGAATGGGATACGGATCTCTTGAATCCCAAACAATGGCTGCTTGATTTGTTTGGAGCGGCAACAACGGCCAGCGGCGAACGAATTACTTCAGACAATGCGCTGCTGAACAGCAACGTGTATACTTGCGCGTCGATCTTGGGCGGGGATATTGGTAAGTTGCCAATTCAAGTATTCAAGACCAAAGGCGGGGATATTCAGCGAGATTCTTCGCATCCAGTGGCAAGCCTACTCGGCTCAAGGCCGAATCCATTTATGAGTGCTTACATTTTCAAAGAATTGATGCAAGTGCACATGACTGTATGGGGTAACGGGTACGCCAACATCGAATGGGAGTACACAGGGCCGAACGCTGGTAAGCCAAAAGGCTTATGGCCGCTTGATCCGTCGAAGACCGATGTTCATGTTGACATCAATACGGGAGAACCTTGGTACGTTACTCAGCTTCCGAGCGGAGAAGTGCGGAAAATCCGGCATTATGATGTGTTGCATTTCAGGGCAATAGGCAAAAGCGGATTGAAAGGTATGACGCCTATCGCAGTTGTTCGGGAGGAACTCGGTGTGCAACAGTCCCAAAGAAAGTTCTTAGGGAGCTTCTATTCAAACGGGACAGCTACGAGAGGCATTCTGAAAATACCTTCAGGCACTTTGGACAAGCCAGCCCGAGACAAAGCTCGGGATGAGTGGCAGAAAGCCAACTCCGGTTTAACGAACGCACACAGGATCGCCATATTGGATGCCGGCATGGAATATCAGAATCTCGGCATGCCGTTGAATGATGCTCAATTTATTGAGACAAGCAAATTTGGGATCATGGAAGTTGCAAAAATTTACAAGGTTCCAGGTTACAAGCTCGGGCTTTCAGATGTGAAGTTTTCAAACATGGAAAATCAATCGCTTGAATACGTCAAAAGCACCTTGCAGCCTATCATTACCAACTGGGAGCAGGAGATCGATTTCAAACTGTTTACCGAACAGGAACGCAAGCGATATTACACCAAGTTCAATGTTGCAACTGAGCTGCGGGGAGACAGTGCAAGTCGTTCGGCTTATTACAAGAGCATGTTGGAAATGGGAGTATTCTCAATAAACGATGTTCTTGAATTAGAGGAAAGATCCAAAATTGGAGAAATGGGCGACCGTCATTTAGTTTCTTTGAATTATGTCAGCTTGGAACAAATGGACCAGTACCAGATGTTGAAAGCTGGCTTAGTGCCGAAAGGGGGTGAGTGAAACGATGGCAGAAGCGATAAAAAGGTATATTCCAGCGGATAAAATTGAGATCCGCAGCACAGCAGACGGTGAAAACGAAACAAATACCCGGACTATTGGTGGTTACGTGGTGAAATTTAATCAACGTAGCCAATTAATTTGGGGCGAATTTTATGAACGTGTTGCAGCAGGGGCGTTTTCGCGCAGCTTGCAAGAAAATACGATCAAGGCATTCTGGAATCATCGCAGCGATTTTGTTTTGGGGTCAACCAAAAACAGCACATTGCGGCTATGGGAAGATGGGACAGGACTTGCCTTTGAATTGGATCTGCCTAATAACACGTGGGGGAATGATGCTTTTGAGTCGATCCAACGTGGAGATGTAGACGGGGTGAGTTTTGGGTTTTATGTCCGTAGTGATGCTTGGCAGTATCTCAAAGAAGAGGACGTATACGAGCGCACGCTCTTGGACGTCAACTTGTTTGAAGTTTCGCCAACTCCTTTTCCTGCATATCAGGATAGCGAGGTCAATGAGCGCAGCGCAGAATCTTTGTTGAGTCAGGCGGGCCAAATGACACGAGAGCAAAGGAAATTGGAAGCTGAAAAATTAATGCTTGAACTGGACTTGTTGGCTCTAGGCTAACGAGTTTTTTATTCCCAAAATACGAAAGCGAGGAAACGATATATGGACCCGAAAGAAAGAGAATTGCGCCAGAAGTTGGCGGGACTTTTGACTGAGGCACGCAAACTGACGAATGAAGGAAAACTCGAAGAGGCGCATACGATCAAGTCTGAAGCGGAAGAAATTCGGAAGCAAGTGGACCTGATGGAGGAATTGCGTAACATGGATACTCCCGGCGATACTACACCAGCAGAAGTTACACCTGAACAGCGCAAGGATGAAGGTTTAGACAATGATCAATATCGCAGTGCGTTCCTGAAATCTCTCCGGGGCAAGCGTCTTTCAGGAGAAGAGCGTGACTTGATCGAAAAAGCTGAGACTGAATTACGCGCTGGAATGAGTGGCGCAACAGAAGAAGATGGCGGGTTGATTATTCCGCAAGACATTCAAACGCAAATTAATACATTGCGTCGATCGTTCCTGTCTTTGGAACAATACGTCACTGTTGAGTCCGTTTCCACGCGTTCAGGTTCCCGTGTAATCGAAAAGAATGCTGACATTACGCCGTTCACCGAGATTACCGAACTTACGGATTTGGACGAAATGGACAATCCGAAATTCAAATCTTTGAACTATACAATCAAAGATCGTGGGGGAATTTTGCCATTGTCCAACAGCTTGCTTCAGGACACGGACCAAAATTTGATGCAGTATTTGGCACGTTGGATTGGTAAGAAGTCGGCGGTCACAAGAAATAAGCTGATTTTGGACATGGCTGCGACATTTACGAAGGTTCAGATTGCAGACGTGGATAAGATCAAAGAAATTTTGAATGTCACACTAGACCCTGAAATTGCCATGAGTACTATTATCATCACGAATCAGGATGCATTCAATTTCTTGGATAAACTGAAAGATTCAGACGGAAAGTATTTTCTACAACCCGACCCAACGCAACCAACGCGAAAACTGTTGTCTGGGAAACCTGTTGTAGTCGTCGCGAATCGTTGGCTACCTACAACTGGAACTACTACTAAAAAAGCGCCGATGATTATCGGTGATATGAAAGAGGCAATTGTCTTGTTTGACCGTCAACAATACTCTATCGCATCGACAAATGTAGGTGGTAAAGCGTTCGGTCGTAACTCTACAGACGTGAGAGCAATTGAACGTGAGGATGTAGTTAAGTTCGACGATGAAGCTATTGTCTACGGTGAATTGACGCTGACATCTTCCGGAGCATAAGGGGATTCTTCCCCTTGTGAAAGGAGGGTGACGCGTGCTAACGACAGTGGAAAAACTGCAAAAGAATATGCCCGATGAAGATCCAGACTATTTGGCAATGATTATTGCGGCGGCTTCCCAGGCAATTGAAGAATATTGCAATCGATCATTTAAAAAGCAGGCATATACCGAAATTCTGAGCGGCGTTAACCCTTCGAAGTATCTGAACCTTAGAAATTATCCAATCCATGAAGTGACTAGCATGCACATTGAGGGATACACGGTTTTGGAAGAAGGAAGACTGTTCAGACAATCCGGTTGGCCAGCGGGAGAAAACAACATTTCAGTTCAGTACATTGGCGGTTACGTGTTGCCAAGTGATGCAACCGAGGAAGAACCGCGTACGTTACCGATGCCGCTTGAATTGGCATGCATTCTGTATTGTCAGACTCTCTTGAGAGATCCGGGCATCAAGTCTGAACGGGTAGGGAGCATTTCTGTTACATACGGTGACCAAAACGGGCTACCCGGTCCGGTCAAGGCCTTGGTTTCTCCATATGTCGGGAGGTGGGTGTAATGGCAGGAAGAAGGCGCAGTGTAAGGCGTGCCAATGTGCAGTACACCGGAGATATGGACTTGTCAGTGTTGGTGGATCGAGTCCGGCCATTAATGGACCAAGAAGTGGTTATCGGTGTTCAGGGTAATGCGGAGTTGGCTATGATTGCGGCTGTACATGAATTTGGATCGGCCAAGATGAACATTCCGGCTCGTTCCTTTATTGGTACCGGGAAGAAAAAAGCGCAGGCTGCTATAGGCAAACTTGTTCGGGCTGGAGTGAACGAAATCGCGCTTGGAAACAAGACGGTTGAATCTCTCTTGCAGGAGATCGGAGAAGTTGGGCAACAACGAGTGGTCAAGAACTTTGACCGGATCAAGCAGCCGGGAATATCTGCAATCTATGCCCGTTACAAAAAAGGGAAACGGTTGTTACAGTCCGACATGGATTTGCGAGATTCTATCGTCTTCCGTGTTCGACGTAAAGGAGGGTAGCCATGAGATTCGATCAAGCGCGAGTCCTGCGCAAGTATGAGCGTCCATACACCCTTATCCGAGAAGGTGAGGGGGACTGGAACTCTGTCGGAGTCTATCAACCTCCTGAGACGCAGAGAATTGACCTGGGAGGGTCGATACAGCCATTAGGGGATAAGTTAACCCAGACGGATGGAGGGCGTTACACAGTGGACGACAGGCTGTTGCTGACAACGTTCCAGCATGATGCAGGTGACGTTGTGGAGCATCAAGGCAAACAGTACACGGTTGAGTCTGATAGTGACTGGAACCAGTACAGCAATGTCAATGAATATCGTCTGAAGAGGGTGAGTACCCATGATCCAGTTTGAATCGATACGGAAGACGATGATTGAAGGGCTGGCTGCGGCACTGGGTGTGCGAGTCATTGAAATTGATGGCGTAAACAAGGTTCCTCCAGTGCCGTTCATGTCGTACGGTTTTTCCGATGAGGGGAGTGTGCGCGGACACATGGCTGTAACCCTTGAAGACGACAAGATGGTGCATACAGGAGACGTGCCGCTGAGCGTGATGTTTCAAAGCTATGCCCATGATCGTCTGGGAGCTGTCGTTCTGGCGAACCGGGCAAGGGATTGGTTCCTGACGGCTGGACATCAGATCCTGAAGGATGAGGTTAACACTGTTGTCGTGACGATTGGCGAGTCTATCAACAATGATGTTCAGCTAGGGACGGAATGGGAACGCCGTAACGGTTTTGAAATCGAGTTGCGAACCAAAAACGTAATCGAAGAAAACTACATACCGATTGAATCGGTAAATGTGGAAGGAGTTGAGCCACTTGGCTAAAGACGTAAATGTAATCATTGAGATTGAAACACCCACACCACGCCTGGGATTTGGTAAGCCATTGATTCTGGGTTCATCCGCAGCGGGGAAGCCGTACAAAACATACACAGAATTATCAAGTGTCAAGCTGGATTATGCGGAAACGACTGAGGAATATAAGGCGGCATACGCTTTGTTGAATCAAGGTGATGATTCTCCAGCAGAGATTGCTATCGCCTGTCAAAAGACTGGCACTGAACCGGAGAGCATTGATGATGTTCTGGGTCGTTTGTGGAAGGAAGATTGGTATTTCCTGATCACCACAACCACGCTTCAAGCAGATGTGGATGAATTTGCAGCAGCGATTGAACAGAACAACTCAAGAGAGTATTTCACACGTTCTTCTACTCTTGCGGATGTTGCCTTGTTGCTGGCCAAGAATTATAGCCGGACTATAGTTTTCTATCATACTGATATTTCAAATTACCCAGAGGCGGCATTGGTTGGCCGGGTGGGTTCTGCTCCCGTTGGATCAGTGACATGGAAATTCAAATACTTGCAAGGCATTGTTCCTCTTGATATTACAGATACGGATTTGCGGGAAATACATGCCGCTGGCGCTATTACGTATGTGACCAAAGCCGGGCAGAATCAAACGTCCGAAGGCAAAACTTTGTCTGGTGAATGGATCGATGTCATTCATTCCAAGGATTACATTCGTTTCAACATCGAGTATGCCATTCAGAGGCTTTTTGCCAACACGGACAAAGTGAGCTTTACGGATACGGGTATTGCTCAGTTGGAGAGCGAGACACGAACCGTCCTTCAACAAGGTTTCAATCAAGGCATCATTGCTGCTGATGAGGACGGCCAACCGATGTATGGAACAACGTTTCAAACCCGCGCCCAAACTGATCCAGCTGATCGGGCGAAACGGATTTACAACGGCGGGTCATTTTGGTTCGATCTGGCTGGGGCAATTCATGAAACTACCATTCGCGGTCTAATCCGCAAGTAAGGAGGGATAATCCACTATGGCAGCAACAACATACGATTCCAAGGCCGTCAGCGTTATCGTTGGCGGTGTTTATCTTACCGGGTTTTCGGAGGATATGGTCGAGGTAGAGAAAGATGAAGACAATTTCGAGGTAAAGGTTGGCGCTCAAGGCGATACCGTCCGGACGAAGGTGAATAACCCTCTCGGCACAGCTACCGTTACGTTACAGCAGACAAGCCCACAAGTGGCCTATCTGGATGGACTTGCGAATAGTGGGAAACTGGTTCCAGTCACGATTATCAATGCGGGACCACCAAAAGAGACCATCACCGTAACAGAAGCATTCATCAAAAAGCCTGCATCTCGGACTTATGGCAATGAGGCAGAGGATCGGGAGTATGAATTTGTATTGATGGACATGTTGTTCAGCTAATTAAAAACCATAATAGAAAAGGATGATATACCATGGCAAACTTCGCACAAAAACAATTCACTTCTAAAGCAGGAAACGAGTTTACATTCCAGTTCCCAGGCGTTCGACAAGTTACCAAAATTTCAGACCGTATGAAAAATAAATTTGGTGTACCTCAGGATGAACGACTTGCAGAAGAAATGCTTTCTCATGTCGTAGTTGAGCCTAAAACGAAGGTGGATGACTTCAAGGGTCCGTCTGGTTATAAGGAGCTGGGCGAAGTCGTAGGCGCAGCTTATGCATTCATTACAGGTAACGACGAGAAAGAAGATTCCGAGGAAGATTCCAAAGATGCTGAGTAAATCAGCAGCACGAGAACGCGCCACAAACAATTGGGCGCTATGGCGGTTGTTGTTGTCTGATATGTCGATCACATACAGTGACCTGGACAACATGGAACCTGATGATATCGCTGAAGCTAATGCGGCACTGGACCTTCATATTGAACAACAAAAGAAAAATGAAAAACGGAAATAGGCGTCCATTGCGGGCGCCTTTTCTGTTTTAAGGAGGCGGTTTGAGGTGGCGGGAGGTATCATTGGCAACCTCATGTTTGCCGTAGGTTTCAAGCTGAACACCAGGGGTCTGGATGAAGGAAATAAGAAAATATCTACCCTGACCAAAGGCGTTGTCGGGTTGGGTGCTGCTGGTGTGGCTGCAATGGCTGGATTGGGAATTGCCGGCATAGCAGCTGCGACGGAATTCGAAAGAGCTATGTCCGATGTGCAAAGCGCTACGGGCGCGGCGTCCGATCAGATGGCGGAGACTAAGGAAGTTGCTAAGAACCTATACAGTCAGAATTTCGGTGAGGATTGGGCAGATCTAGGCAGTGCTATCTCAACGGTTCAACAAGTAACCGGGCAGACCGGAGATCAGCTGGAAAGCACAACACAGAGCGCATTATTGCTACGTGATGCTTTTGGCTTTGAGATTAACGAGTCTGTAAAATCGGTTGATACCATGATGAAACAGTTCGGTATCACATCAGAGCAGGCATATGATCTACTTGCGCAAGGCGCTCAGAAGGGTTTGAACAAGTCTGATGAATTGATAGACAGCGCCAACGAATATGCCAACCAATTCAAATCCTTGGGATTTTCGGCTGATGAAATGTTTGATGTCTTTGCAGCCGGTTCTGCAGAAGGTGTTTTCCAGCTCGATAAAGTTGGGGATGCGGTAAAGGAATTTAACATCCGATCCAAAGACGGTAGTAAGGCTTCAATAGAGGCGTTTGAAATGTTGGGTCTTAATGCGGATACGATGATGCATACGTTCGCCAAAGGTGGACCTGAGGCGAAATCGGCATTTAGCCAGATTATTCAAATGATATCTGACGTTGAAGATCCAGTTCTCAAAAACCAAATTGGTGTATCGCTTCTGGGTACTCAATTCGAGGATCTAGAGGCGGATGTTGTTGCGGGGATGGGCAGGGCCACAAGCCAGTTCAATTCCACAGGTGAAGCCATGGCTGAGCTGAACAAGATTAAATTTGAAAAGCCAGGCGAAGCCTTCCAGATGTTCGGCAGACAGATTGAAACCAGTATCCTGATACCTATCGGTGAGAAGCTTCTTCCGTATTTCAACCAGTTCGGGCAATGGATGGCGGATCACAAACCACAGATTGAGGCGGTTGGTAATGCTATCGGTGATGGGCTAGGTGCTGCATTGGAATGGACAGGGGATGCAGTTGCCTTTGTTTATGACAAATTCAATGAGTTCATTCCCAAAATTATTGAGTTTAAGGATCAGGCTATTTCTACATTCCAAGATTTCAAGAAAACATTAGAGGATAATAAAGGCACAATTACCGCTGTGGCAGGAATTATCACTACCCTTCTGCTACCATCCTTGATTCAAACAGGCATTAAGGCGATGGTAACCGGAGCAAGAATGACAGCCGCTTTTCTATTGTCCAAAATACAAATTGCAGCTAACGCCGCTGTAATGACTGGTCAAATGGTTGTGGCTATGGCCCGTTATGTTTTCCAAGGATGGGCGGTCGTAGCATCAATCTCAGCCACCATTATTGCTTGGACTGCTCAAAAGGTAGCTATGGTAATTTCAACTGCTGCATCGTGGGCAATGACGGCGGCTCAGTGGGCGATGAATGCGGCATTCTTGGCAAATCCGATTACATGGGTTGTCCTGGCTATCATAGCGGTTATTGTGGCAGCGATTGTTATATTTAAAAACTGGGGAGCCATTAAAGACTGGTTGGTTGCCAAGTGGCAGGCCCTTAAAGCTGGAACCATATCTGCCTTTCAAGCCATGGGGAACTGGATCAAAAACATGTTCACAGGTTTGGTCAATTCGGTCAAAACTAAAGCGACAGCCATTTGGGACGGAATCAAGTCAATTTGGGACAAGATTACCGGATTCCTTTCAGGCATAAACCTGTTTGATATCGGAAAAAACATCATTGAAGGCATGATCAATGGTATCGGCAGTATGGCGAACGCCGTGGTCGATAAAGTCAAAGATATTGGTAACAGCATTACGGATAAGATCAAGGGTATCTTGGGCATCCACTCACCATCTCGCGTTATGATGGAGGTTGGTTTCTTCACGGGTGAAGGTTTGGCCCGAGGAATTGAAGGGACTCAGGATCGTGTGTCCGGTGCTTCAGCTGATGTCACAGAAGAGATCATGCCTGATGTGAATGGACGGTCTGCCATGGCTCCAGCAAGAGCGCTTGCTCCTGCAACTGCTTCAACTGCTGGCGTGGCAGCAAGCTCCAGTATGAACGTCAGCGTAAATATCGATATCCGGGCGGATGCTTCTACGGCAAACGCTGCAACCGACATCGGCGCAGAGGTTAAACGACAACTGCAATTGGCGTTGGAAGAAACGTTCAGACGCATGGGGCTACAGGTTCCTGAAATGGAGGGAGCTTAATGGCAAAGATTGACGGTCATTACATCTTGGTGGAACAGGAAAGCCCGACATTTGACGTGGATATCACCACGCAGCCTGTAGAAAAAGATATCGACATGACGGACCATGTTCAGCGCAAAGCCAGGACGATGGGCATTACAGGTGTGGTGGCCGGATCGGATGCATCCAAGATACTCGCGTATCTCAAAAAAGCATCCGATTCAGGCCAGATTGTGAAGTATGTCGGCCGTATGGCTTTCACTGGGATCATATCCGGACTGGCAACAGGACATACAAACCAGATTGCCAATGGATACACGATATCCTTTACGATGACTGAGGTACGTATTGCCACAGCATCGTATTCAGCCAAACTACCTACACCTGTCAAAGCTCAGACAGTCAAGATTGTCAACTCAGGAACGAAACAGACCAAGGAGAGCAAAAAATCCAAGTCGAAGAGTTCCAAAGATAAGGACAAGTCAAAGTCGAGCAAGCCCACAAAGTCCAAATCGAAAAAAGAGAAGGAGCCTGTAAAAAAGGTTAAGTTTAAACCAGGCAGCCCATGGGCGTAAGGAGGTTGTATGGACTACATCGATATCGAAAAAGACCTGATTCCCTATCGCTTTGATATATCGCTGGATGAAGAGATTTTCACATTTGAAGTCCAATATAATGAGCAGTTCGATTACTTTACCGTGGATCTGGAGAAGGATGGAGAAGTCCTGGTCACAGGTGAAAAGCTGGTGTACGGGACGACTCTTTTCTATGATGTGATAGACAAACGTTTCCCGAGGGTGCCGATCGTTCCATACGATCAATCCGAGACGGAACATATAGTGAACTGGCGGACGCTCTCAGAGAGCGTCTTTTTATATTTGATCGAAGGTGATGAGGATGAAGAATAACTTTGGCCGTGTGGTCGAAGTCATGACCGAGGGCATGAAATTCAGCATGGACAAGTACAACATAGAGGGAACGATTCCATTTGATAATGATCCGTTGCCAAATGAGGCAGAAATCAAGATCTGGAACCTCTCGGATACAACGTTGAATAATATCAAAGCCAGAAAAGTCCTGATGGTCAATGCCGGATACAAAGGCGATATTGGGGTTATCTTGCATGGCTATATATCTGATGTGCGTACAGCTTGGTCAGGCGTGGACAAGATCACCACAATGAGAGTGTTGGACGGGTACGATATGTCCAAGCGGCAGGTTAAAGAAATCGCTTTTGCCAAAAATACTTTGGCCAGCAAGATCATTAAACAGATGGCGGCCTATATTGGGCTGCCTATCGCTCAAATGGATCTGAATCAGGATTACAGGTACCAGGACGGATACAGCGCCAAGGGTGCGGTCACAGAGATCATATCCAAGGTGTGTAAGGACTGCGGAACAAGCTGCTATATCAACAAAGGCAAGCTGTATATCAGGAGTCTTCGCCGTGGAGCGGATGAACTGTTCAAGCTCAATTCAGACACTGGACTGATTGGCACTCCTGCTGCTTTTGAGCAGAGCGGTTCCAAAGGATACAATCTCTCGTCCCAGCTTCAGTACCGGATCACAACTGCTTCAGCTATTGATCTAAAAAGCCGTGTCTTCTCTGGTCGACTTCATGTCCGGAGCGGTTCCCATACCTTCACCCGAACGGGAGATTTCAAGACGGATATGGAGGCGGTCATATGAGCAAGGTAGATCCAGCAGCGGCCATGGCAAAGTTGTTACAATCGCTTGTTGATAAGGCTATGGCAGATATCCATTGCGGCACGCCGTGTAAAGTGATCAAGTTTGATGAGGGTACATGCACAGCGGATGTACAGCCTTTGATTCGGACGACTTCGGATGATCCGGCCATGATTCTTAACGTTCAGGCGTTGGGCCATAGATACAAGGTTGATGGCGTGGAAAAGGAATATAAGCCATCTCTTCATCCGGGGGATGTTGTTATGGTGCAATTTGCTGATAATGAAATCCGGAACGCTATGACAGGCTCGGTTGCTCCACCGGATACGGGCCGAGCGCATGACCGTAACGATGCTGTTATTGTGGGGGTGTTTGGATGCAGTCTCTCAAGCTAATCGATGGGGATATCCAGTTTGATGATTTTGGGGAGTTACTGTTGGTGGAAGATACCGAAGAGTTGGCCCAGTGCTGTGAAATATCCTTGGGAACCAGGACAGGAGAATGGTTCCTGAATCCGGACTTGGGGATTGATTTCGATCTGTTCACCGGAAAAACTGTGAATGAAGAGGAAATGCGGGATGAGTTGAACCGTGCGCTCCTGGATGATGATCGTATTGAGAGCGTGGAGGAAATCACGTTCAGCATTGACCGGAAGGCTAGGGTTATGACGGTTTCGTTTTTAGCTATCGGAACCAACGGCGAAGTTGTAGAGCAGGAGGGGGTGGAAATCGGTGTTGGATGAAACAGGGTTCAAGCGGAAGCGTTTCGTGGATCTGTTCGAAGAAATGGAAGATAAGGCCAAGGAAGCATGGGGCGAAAAAGTGAATACCTCTGAAAAATCGCCGCTGGGTATCATCCTACGGCTTTTTGCTTGGTTCTTATCTATCGTCCATGCCCTTGCTGAAAAAGTATATTACAGCGGATACGTAAACACCGCTGAAGGTAACAGTCTGGACCGTCTGGGGCCATATGTTGGCGTTTCTCGGGTGCTGGACCAATACGCTACAGGAACGGTGACGTTGACAGGAACACCGGGGTATACCCAATCAGAAGGCTTTCTGATTGCTACAGAGGGAGATGTCCAGTTTGAGACACTTGATCCTGCTGTGTTTGACTCTACAGGCAAAACGATTGTAGCCATCGAGGCGATGGAGTCGGGCACAGGTAGCAACGTGGCTGCGGGACTCATTTCCGTTATCGTCAATCCCAACCCGGATGTCACGGCAGTAACCAACATAGCGGCCACGTCTGGTGGACGGGCCAAGCAAACAGACCCTGAATTTCGGGAGTTGTTCGGGCTGTCAGTTGCTGGTGGCGGATCAGCTACAGGCGATAGCATAAGAGGGGCTATCCTGCGTGTGGCTGGTGTACGTGCAGCGGCTGTAATTATTAATAGCTCCAAGGATATTGATTCAGCCGGACGGCCTCCGAAATCCTACCAGTCCTATGTACTTGGCGGTGAAGACGTGGATATTGCAACGGCCATTCTCGGTGTTGGCTCAGCTGGTATTGAATCCTATGGTGATACAACCGTAGTTTTAAAGGATCTGAGCGGCAACGAACAACCCGTCTCATTTTCCCGTGCTGAGGTGTTACCGATCCATATCAAGGTCCTTATCTATAAAACGTCATCATACCCGGCTGACGGTAACGCACAGGTGGTTTCGGCTCTCGCGCAGTTCATAGGGGGAACAGATTCAGACGGGACCGTGTACGCGGGGCTGAGCATGAACGATGACGTGATCCTGATGCGGCTGGTATCGACCATCTACAAGATTGCCGGGGTTGAGGATGTATCCTTGGAGCTGTCACAGGATGGAACGACATTCACAGCGGGAAATATACCTATCGAGGTATTCCAAGTAGCACAAACTGCAGCTGATTGGATAGAGGTGGTTACAGATGATTTCAGCAGCTGATTTAATCCGTAAATTGACCGATGTGTTCACGAAAAATCCCGAAAGCAACATAGGCAAGTTGCTAAGAATCGTAAGTGAGCCTATCAATGATTTAAAAGAGGGGTTCGAGAAGATTGAGCAGTGGCGGGACATTGACGAGGCCAAGGGAACAACGCTGGATCTGATCGGCGGAAACGTGGGCCAGAAGCGCGGCGCGGCTTCAGACGATGTGTACCGGATTATGATCAAATCCAAGATAGCCCGGAACTTGAGCAAGGGCGATGTTAATACGATTATTCGGGTTATCGCCTTGGCCGTAGGTGCCAGTTACTCGGATATCAAAATTACTCAGAAGTTCCATGACCCACTTGATCCGGAACCGGCTGCAATTGCCCTGATGCGTCTTCCGCTTGAGCGATTGGCTTCTTCCGGTATTGAACTGAATCAGTTCGTGCAGATCATATCCAAGACGGTAGCTGCCGGGGTGAGTGTCCAGAGTATTGAATTGCAGGGGACGTTCGAATTCGGAGGACTTCCGGAATCTTATGATTCAGCGGCCGGATTCGGTGATATCAACGATGAATCAATTGGTGGCGGTCTTGGGGCTGTATATCAAGCAGGAACAAATACAGACTTACCAATATAGGAAGGGGGCCACAACGTGGCATTTACACAAAAGGTACCTGAATGGCATGAAGTAGGAACTGAACCTTCCGAGGTTCAGAAACAGACTGGATTTCAACCAGGAATGAAACCTCCGGCGCAGTGGTTCAACTGGTTTCTTAACTGGACTTATCTCGCTTTAAAAGAGCTTCAAGAGAAGGCGGCTGAACAATCTAATGTGGACTTTGCTTTGGAAGAGATTCAGGCCGATATAATCCAGCTACAAGATGATATTGGAAATGCAGATATACCGGATGCATCCCTTACGGTAAAAGGTAAAGTGCAGCTATCAAACAAGATTGATGGAGGTTCCGAAAGTCTTGCACCTACTGAAAAGGCACTCAATGATGCAAGATTAGTAGCTCAAAAGTATGTAGATGATAAAACTTGGCAGAAATATAAGCTTACAGAGGACAATGGTGACGCACAATATTTAGCTTTAGCTGATTTGAACAACATAACTACACCAGGAATCTATTACGTAGGAACAGCTACCAACAGACCTGGAATTAACACCAATTATTATGTTGAAGTAATTAGAAATTATTCGGGTTCAACTTTGCAGAGAGTGACTTTGTTCAATAGCAACGAAGTTTACACAAGGCAAAAGGCTACAACAACAACATGGACACCTTGGGTATTACAAACACCAGAAGAAAACCTATGGGGGGCGTTATAGATGCCAACAGTAGCAAATAGATTTTTTAAGGGGTCAGTATCGTTAACGGAAATAAATGCTTACACAGTTCCATCTGGTGCCATGGCCATGGTAAAAGCGGTGACTTTATGCAATCAATCATCTGCCCCGGCCAAGTTTAAAATGTCATTAGGTTTTACGAACGTAATATTCGATCACGAAATTAAAGCTAACGACACGGTAACCATCCCGTTTTTGGATCAGATAATGCTTGCCGGGGAAGTGATACGCATATCTTGCAATCCTACCAACGCAATTGCTGCTATTATCAGCGGTAAAGAGGTGACATAATGCCAGGGATAGATAGTTACTCATTGGATAATTACGGGTTGGATGGTCCTTCCTTTGTATACCCTGATTACGCGACGGGTTCCTTTACAGCAGGATCAAACTTTCAAGACTTTACAATGGACGATGGATTCCCATTAAACTTTAGGGGTTTTATTGTAACAGGGTTGTCTTTTAGACCCAAAAAAATCGTTGTGAGAAATACTAATAAGCAATTAGCGTTTTTAGCTTATGATTCAGCTACAGCTTCGGGCGTACCGAATGCAGATGGGACTTCCTTTAGCTTAGCATTGTACGGATTGGTTTATTCTGGAAGGGACTTTCGAATGATGAGAATAAGAGAATATTCAGGAAATCCAATGGCTAATACCTACGGATATGTAACTCCGAGTTCTTTCAACCTACCCTGTCCTGGATTGAATACAGATGTAATGATATGGGAAGCGTTTGGGTAACACGTCCAAAACGGAGCGTGTTTTTTGGCATAGGGTCACAATATATAGAGATATGGAGGCGATGTTAATATGCGAGTAGGGATGAGAATTATATATGACCAAGATGGCGAAATTGTATTTAATTCAGGCGAAATGAGTGGGGACGTTCTTCCGCGAAAGGAGGTGACCAAGATTGAGCATATTGACCTTGACTACGGAGTAATTAACTTTTTGACGCACCGTATAGTAAGGATCGATATAGAGACAAAACAACCGATACTGGAAGAGATACCAATCGTCTTGTCGCCTGAAGAACAGCGTATCAAAGAATTGGAAGATCAAGTTTTGTTGTTAGCCAATGAGAATACAGGAGGGATTTTGTAATGGTGAACGATGTAGTTGTGCGTATTGCGGCAGAGAGAATTTTGAATAAAGGACAAAATCCTAAGACTGGACAGGTGTACTTGCTTGATGACATTACGAATACTGATTATCGCCAGGCTGTTGAGGATTACATTTTAGAAAAAACTGAAGGGATCTAACAAGCGTACCCAAGTGGTGCGCTATTTTTATGCCCTCTGGAGTGGTCAGGGGGCTTTTCCATATTAGATAGAGACGGGGGAAAGAAGGGTGGACTTCACTATGTTTATAGCACTCCTGGGCGTGGTCAGTACGATTAGCGGCTTGCTGATTGGTTGGATCGGACGCACCAAGGCTTACAAGGATGAGGTTATCCAAGAAGCAACTCAAGACGCATCATTGCATACGGATGTTTCTTACATCAAACGCGGAATTGACGACCTTCGGGTTGATCTTAGATTACAGAATCAACAGCTTGCTGGGGTAACAGAACGACTTACGAGGGTAGAAGAATCATCAAAACAAGCTCATAAACGCCTTGATAAAATCGAAGCAAGATAAGGGGGAATGTAATTATGACAAAGAAATGGTGGCAAGCAGCAGGCGTCCGGGCGATTAAAACAGGAGCACAAGTGGCGATTGGTGTTATCGGCGCAACCACTGTATTTACAGAAGTAGATTGGCGTGTAGTGGGCGGGACAGTCGTATTATCAATAGTCACAAGTTTGCTTACAAGCTTGGCAGGATTGCCGGAAGTAAGTAAAGGAGATGGTGCAGATGTTTAAAGTATGGATCGATGCAGGCCATGGTGGTAAGGACCCAGGAGCAGTTGCGAACGGAATACAGGAAAAGAATGTCGCGCTGGGATTGTCTCTTGATATCAAAAAGAGGTTGGAAGCCGAATATGAAGGTGTTCAGGTATTGTTATCCCGTTCCACAGACGTATTCTTGGAATTGCGTGATAGGACATCAAAGGCGAACGCTGCTGGCGCTGATATCTTGATATCCATCCATTGCAACGCTGGCGGGGGCAAGGGCGGCTTCGAGACGTTCAGGTATACATCTGCATCCCAAAACAGCATCAAGCTTCAGGACGCATTACACAAGGCGATCATGGGCAAGGTGGGAGGAATCGACCGAGGACAGAAGGCGCAGAACTTGCACATGGTACGTGAATCCAAGATGCCTGCTGTATTGACGGAAAATCTGTTTGTTGATGTTGCTGTGGATGCCGATCGTCTCAAGAAGGCAAGTGTGATCGATGCAATCATTGATGGTCATGTTTTCGGAATCGCTTCATACCTGGGATTGGCAGCAAAGAAAACGGACACGGCAAAACCAGAGGATGGGGTCACGGCAATCGTTAATGGTGAACGTATTGAGGGTGCAGTTTTAAAGGATGGTACGGTTCTGATTCCGTTACGTGCTGCTGGCGACAACATCAAAGGCGCCAAGATAGATTGGGATCAGAAGACAAAGACGGCAACGCTGAATACACCACAATAATCCTATGCGTTTGAAAATACAAAAGGTTCTGCCGGCTTAATTGCTGGCAGAACCTTTTTTGCGTTATTTGACTCTTGCGTACATGCCGGCATATAACGGCCATCCTTCGGCGGTCATTGTCGTCTGAATCTGATCGATCATCACTCTCTCATATGACCCGTCACCGTTACGTACCTCAATATGTCGGTTGTTATCCAGAGGTAATTCAGACCCATCCTCCAGGAGCAGTCCAACGAACTCTCCGTCTACAATCAGCGTACCGGTTGTATATCCGTCTATTACGTTGATTGTGTTTTTAATACTATTCGTCAGATGATCCATTATTAGCAACTCCTTTTATTTGGCGGGGATTTGGTTGATTCCTGTCTAATATCCAAGTGTTTCCGATCTGTACGCAGAGCACTTTCTTTTCTCGGCATAAACGCTTTACATGATCGGGTGATTTATATCCCCATATTTCTGCAGCTTCTTGAGTGCCCATGATGTGTTTTAAAGGATCGTTCAACTTAAACCTCCAACGCCCGGTAACGGGTTTATATATGGATCATACCACGCCCGCTATCGGGCTGTCAATAGAATTATACCAAGCGCTTGGTAATACAAAAGGCCCTATCAGCACTTAGCTGGTAGGGCCTTATTTTTATTTGAACAACTTTTTGATTACCTTGAAAATATCAAACGAAGTCTTGCGGTACACCTTGTTATAGATAGCTCGTTTCGGATTCCGGAGCCATCCATAACCACGTGGCATTTTGAGTCCGGACCGATGTATGATTTGACGTTTGATGCTGGTCCTGGCTGATATCCGCTTTTTAAGCGATGGCTTCCGGAATCCGAATTTCATAATGAACCTCCTATTATTTCAGTTCAAGCTTAACGGAGTATTCTTCACGTTTTGCATCCATGGAGAACCCGTCGCCTTCGGTAACGTACCATTTTACTTTGACCCATTTAACGTCTGCTGCATGGCCACGTTCCAGGAACCAAATGACATTACCTTCTTTAATAACGCCTTCTTCGATTTCTCCACCCAGGTCATCGGAGACAAACAGATCAGCCTGTAACTGTTCGCCAGTAGATGTAATCAACTCAGCTTGGTCCGGGTATGTAGTCCAAAGCTTATCAGTGGTGTTCTCGATCTTGAATTTGATTCCAACTGCTGAAGCTGTAAGGTTACTTTCGTCATAATCTTTAGGGGCTTGATCGGTAACGACTACTTTCTCGATGCTTGATTTTACACCGTTGAAGTCGTCTGACCACGTTGCATTATCGTAATACGTCCAGATATCGTCAGGAGCCGGAGCTTCTTCTTTTGCTTCTTCCACAACCGGTTCAGCTGCTGGTTCTTCAGCCTTAGTCGTTTCTGCTGCTGGAGCAGCCGTTTCTTCTACCTTAGCTTGTGCTGGGTTTTCGTCCTTAATTGCTGTCTTGTCTGATCCACAGGCTGTAAGTGCTGCTGTAAGCATGAGTGCAGAGAGTAGTAATAAAGCTTTCTTCAAGGTGATTCCTCCAATATATGTATGATATAAAACTAGTCTATCAGACCTAGGAAAATGTTTCTATATCTAATTCCATAATTTCCTGATATTTCAGTTGCTTAAAGAACACGTGTTCGCATATAATACAAACAAACGTACGTTCTTATCAATTGGAGGAATATTCTATGGGTAAAAAACTTGAGGGTAACGGAATCTTTGAAAGTTCACGTATGATCTTGCCCGAACACCGCGAAGCAATGTTGCGTCATCAAAGGGAACAACAACGTAGAGGTAAACCCATTATGGATGAGCAAGCTATCGAAGAAATCGTTCGTGCTTTAGCTGAATCTTTCCACGAAAAAACGCAAGTCGATCTGGTAGTCTTCAGCCCGTTTGACGACGAACATTACAGTGGGGTTGTAATTGGTATTAATCAGCAAAGTGGTAGAGTCAACCTGTTGTTAGAAGATGGAAAAAAGGAAATTACGATTGCGGAAATAATCTCTGCAAACCTCTAAATTTGTATGTTTTTGGCTATGTAATTGCCACTTCTTCCAGTATAATTAAAGTATAACTTTAATTGATCTGAGAAGGGGAAATGCACCATGTGGGAGCCAACGAGGTTCTTACTTTTTTCAACACTTGAGACAATGACCGCTTTCGCTCTAATGCTTGCTATCTTTAGAATAAAGGTCAGAAAATACATATGGCCTGGATTATTTATGAGTCTACTCATAAACTTTCAAAGTTATTTGATGCGTGAAGAGGCTTCTATGTCCGCCTTGGCTCCTGCACTAAGCACTATCCTTTTTATACTACTTATCACTACTGTGGTAAAAGTTCCTGTAATGTGGTCTTCGATAATCGCTATCGTAGGTACATTCAGTTACACCGTAGTACAAACTGTTATTCTATTTTCATTCTTTAGAGGCGTAGATACCTCAACATTAGCTACTTCTGTTGAAGGGTCTGCTCTCCAAGTAGCAACGAGTGTTGTGGCAATAGGGGTAACGTATTGCCTATTGAAATTCAAAATTGGATTTACAGCCGACTTCGAAAAATTCAGATTTAAATGGGAACATATCGGAGTGGCCGCGTTTATTGTTTTTTCATTGTTGGCTTCCACGGTCATGTTTTATCTAGATAATATGTTGCTGGTGATCGCTCATATGGCTTTGGCTGTTGGGTTGTTTCTTTACTATGCTATACGGAAAGAGAGAGATGAATATTGATAGAGGCTGCCGCTTGGCGGATCGCCAAACATATTAAGGCTGTTGTCCCGAACCACCCAGCTCCAATTGAGAATTTGAACCACTCGCTTATTATTTCAATAAACTTCTTTACCGTAATAGGACTAGCTGTACTCGGCGCATTATTTACTGGTCACGGAAAAGATGCGGCTGTAATGTTGTTGGCCTTTGCTGTGTTACGACAACTTACTGGTGGTTTGCATCTGGAATCAAGTACGTGGTGTGCGGTCGCCACTGCCGGCACGGCAACATTGTTGTCCTTGGTGACGTTAGATCAATTAACTACAACTGTATTAACCGTAATCGGTCTGGTATGTGTGATGGTTTTTGCCCCAGCAGGAATTGAGGATCAAACTATAATACCTGAGCGATATTATCCGATATTAAAAGTAGTGGGGATGTTTATAATTGCTTCTAATTTCTGGGTAGGATCTTCGTTCGCAGCCATCGCTTACTTCGCTCAAGGAATTATGCTTGCAGCATATGTATTATTTAAAGGGGGTGAAAAACTAAAATGAAAACTAAAATCTACTCTGCTGTAGCAACCGCACTTTCTGCTTTGGCTGTGATCTCTGTAATGCCAGCAAGCTTGGCGTGGGTATCCAATCCGAAACCCCCAAAAAATTTGCTTAATAAATAGGAGTGGTGAAATGTTATCAGTAACAACCAGCCAGGACGGTGGGAAAATTGAAGACATCCATATCGAGAACATATTCTATATGGCATGGGAGGGAACGATTGATCGTTCAATCATTTATTCCACCGAAGGCACCTATTATCTACCAGGACCAGTGAAGTACTGGTTGAATGCGATCAACAACATGGGGTATAAATTTCTTCACGTAGACAGAGCGACTATTATTAACACGGAAAATGTAGTCTCCGTGAACTCAATATATAAAGAAGCTTACTTTGAAAATGAAATCACCAAACACTCAGTACGTTGCGAAATAGTTAACCATAGGTATAAAACATTTATGGAAGAACTCACAGTGATGAATCCGAGGGTTGTGTTGACATAAGGGCCGCTAACGCGGTTCTTTTTTTACGACAAATGCAGGTGAAACGTGTCGAATATTGTTGAATCGTGGGACAAACTCAGAGATACCAATTATGGTTTACAAGAGGCTAATAATGGGATTTAATAGAGGTAGGGGGAGTGAGAATAACTGGATTTATAGATAGGTTATTGGAGAATCTTTACCTAGGGTAAACTTTCTACCGGGGAGGGGCTTGCGCCTCCGCCGTTCGCCTAGTCGTCCCATTCATGCAATTCCTCCATAGTACACCGGAGTATTCTTGCTGCATGGGCTGCATTTTGATACGAGAAGTACTTCTTTCCAGAAATAACCTGAGATATGAACCCTTCAGTCAGGTTCAGTTCTCTAGCAAGATCAGTCTGTTTGATCTTACGTTTGGCTAAGAGGTACGGCAAACGGCTTCTCCCCGGTACAGGGTTCATCCATTCACACCTCATATGCCTAAATTATTCCACTTGCTATTATAGGCGCTTAAATGACGAATGTACAATGGGCCACTTAAAATGTTTATTAACTGCTCCATATTGTAAAAATAGGGATTATAAATTAAAATGGGAACATAAGTTCTTGTCTCGGACAACAAAGAGAAGGGGTGCGAAGTATGTATGTGTTAAACATAACTGCGGTTGATGAGAATAAAATTAGTCTGGCAGAGGCAAGGGATAGAAAAGGAATGACAATTGCGGAAGCTTCAAGCGCATTAAACATAAGTGCGGAGGAATTGGTTACATACGAACGAGACTCATCTGATATGGGATTTAAATTGGCAACTAAGTTGGGGGAGTTATACGGCCTTCCTCTACATAAAATGGACTTCTCAGAGTAGTTCTATGATATTTCGCATAAAAAAAGCAGGGAGTCTATCCTGCTTTTTTTCTTGAGTATTTTCCCCACTTATCCCCCACAAAGTGAGTGATACAGATTGATACATCATGAAACACAATGACACATCAAAAATGAAACAAACCGTTGGTGCTACAGTAAAAATGAGACAATATGACACAAATTGAAACCGATTGCAACAGCCTATTGATTATCGGTCCGATAAAGAAGTTTGATGTGCGAATGAACTCTCATCATGTTCACATAAACGACAAAATCCAGTATGATGTTATAAGTAAATACCGATTGACAGATAGGAAAACCGCAGTTTGAAATATTTGTTAATTTTAAAATGAAAATGTTTACAAAAAGAGAATAGGTGCACTTTGGCACTTATATGCACTCTGGAATGGTTCCTGATTTCGCTTATTAAAGGAGAGATGTAATATGACAGCTACCAAAGGTCTGGAAGGCATCGTTGCAACAACCTCTTCGATCAGTTCTATTGTAGACGGTGTGCTCACATACCGTGGTTACGATATCGACGATTTGGCTGAACATGCCAGCTTTGAAGAAGTTGCCTATTTGTTGTGGTTTGGTAAATTGCCAACAACGGATGAACTGAAATCCCTTCGTAAAAGCCTGAGCGATTACGCGCCGATTCCGAGCGAGTTGATTGCACAAATCCAATTGTATCCGAAAAACGTCAGCACCATGGCAGCACTTCGTTCCGCTGTCTCTGCACTTGCACTGTACGACGAGCAAGCGGATGAGATGACAACGGAAGCGAATGAGAACAAAGCGGTTAAGTTGCAAGCACAGTTGCCAACGATTGTGGCAGCCATCGCCCGTATCCGTCAGGGTAAAGAACCTGTGGCTCCAAAAGAAGGCGCTTCCATCGCAGAGAACTTTTTATATATGATGACTGGTGAAGAACCATCCGAGACCGCAGTGAAAGCATTGGATCAAGCCCTTGTCCTGCATGCGGATCACGAGTTAAACGCTTCGACATTTGCAGCCCGTGTAACGGTTGCGACGCTGTCGGACATCTATTCTGGTGTAACTTCCGCCATTGGCGCACTGAAGGGACCACTGCATGGCGGTGCTAACGAAGCCGTTATGAAAATGTTGAATGAGATTGGTACGCCTGATCGACTTGAAGCGGCAATTCAGGAAAAACTGAATAATCGTGAAAAAATCATGGGCTTTGGACATCGGGTGTACAAAAACGGTGATCCACGTGCCAAACATCTACAGAAGATGTCCAAGGAACTTGGCGAGATGAACAATGATACGCGCCTGTATGATATGTCTGTGAAGATCGAGGAACTGGTAACAGGACAAAAAGGACTGAAGCCTAACGTAGACTTCTATTCTGCTTCTGTATATACCCAACTGGAGATCGAACAGGAATTGTTCACTCCAATCTTTGCGATCAGCCGGGTGTCTGGATGGACTGCGCATATTTTGGAACAGCTTGCGGACAATCGCATCATTCGTCCACGTGCGGAGTACACTGGCCCTACAGAACAGAAATACGTTTCTATTGAACTTCGCTAATAGCCGCAAAAACGGTATAATAATATAGACGGGGTGAAGGGTTGGAAAGCAGAGGCTTTACTGGCTTAGGCTCTCAGGACCCTTCTCTCAACAAGACTAGTGGTATGATGAATACTGCATATACGAAACCTAGGAGGAATTTTAACTATGAAATTAGAAAAATTTGCTCACCCAACTGAAGGCGAAAAAATCCAAATTGATAATGGTACACTTCAAGTACCTAGTAATCCAATCATTCCATTTATCGAAGGTGACGGTACAGGCCGTGATATCTGGAAAGCTTCCAAACGTGTATTGGATGCAGCTGTTGAAAAAGCTTATGATGGCAACAAAAAAATCGCATGGTATGAAGTGTTTGCTGGACAAAAAGCATTCGATACATACGGTGAGTGGTTGCCGAATGATACACTGGAAGCCATTCGTGAGTATATCGTAGCGATCAAAGGACCATTGACTACGCCAATCGGTGGCGGTATTCGTTCCCTGAACGTAGCCCTGCGTCAAGAGCTTGACCTGTACACATGCTTGCGTCCTGTTCGTTATTTCGACGGTGTACCTTCTCCGGTTAAACGTCCTGAGTTGGTAGACATGGTCATTTTCCGTGAGAACACAGAAGATATCTATGCAGGAATCGAGTATGCTGAAGGTTCTGAAGAAGTGAAAAAAGTGATCCAGTTCCTGCAACAGGAGATGGGTGCTAACAAAATCCGTTTCCCTGAGACTTCCGGTATTGGTATCAAACCAGTTTCTTCCGAAGGTTCGAAACGTCTGGTACGTGCAGCAGTGCAGTACGCAATTGACCATAACCGTAAGACGGTTACATTGGTACACAAAGGTAATATCATGAAATTCACAGAAGGTGCCTTCAAAAACTGGGGATATGAAGTGGCTGAAGAAGAGTTCGCTGACAAAGTATTCACATGGGCACAATACGACATCATCAAAGAAAACGAAGGTACAGATGCAGCGAATGCAGCACAAAAAGCTGCTGAAGATGCTGGTAAAATCATTGTAAAAGATGCGATTGCCGATATCGCTCTGCAACAAGTATTGACTCGTCCAGGCGAATTTGATGTTATCGCAACATTGAACCTGAACGGTGACTATCTGTCCGATGCACTTGCAGCGCAAGTTGGCGGAATTGGTATCGCTCCTGGAGCAAACATCAACTACGTAACAGGACATGCTATCTTCGAAGCAACTCACGGTACTGCACCTAAATACGCGGACAAAGATGTCGTGAACCCTGGTTCCGTTATTCTGTCCGGAGTAATGTTGCTTGAGCACTTGGGATGGCAAGAAGCAGCTAACCTGATCTACAAAGGTATGGAAACATCCATTAACAATAAAACAGTAACGTATGACTTTGCACGTCTGATGGACGGCGCTACTGAAGTGAAATGTTCTGAATTCGCGGATCAAATCATTAAAAACCTGTAAGGGGAGATGTGAATCTTGACTATTCAGCGCAAAAAAATCACAGTAGTCGGCGCCGGTTTTACCGGTGCTACGACCGCATTAATGCTTGCCCAAAAAGAACTCGGGGATGTTGTGCTGGTTGATATTCCTCAACTGGAGAACCCGACGAAGGGGAAAGCACTCGATATGATGGAAGCAAGTCCTGTTCAAGGATTTGACAGTCATATCGTCGGTACTTCCAACTACGAAGATACTGCAGGTTCTGAGATTGTAATCATCACCGCTGGCATCGCCCGTAAACCGGGTATGAGCCGCGACGATCTGGTCAATACGAATGCGGGTATCGTGAAGTCCGTTTGTGAAAATGTGAAAAAATATTGCCCTGATTCCATCGTCATTATTCTAAGCAACCCGGTGGATGCGATGACTTATGCAGCTTATCAGACCCTTGGTTTTCCTAAAAACCGTGTTATCGGTCAGTCAGGTGTTCTGGATACAGCACGTTATTGTACCTTCATTGCGCAAGAGCTGAATGTATCTGTTGAAGATGTTCGTGGTTTCGTTCTTGGCGGCCACGGAGACGACATGGTGCCCCTCGTTCGTTATTCGAGCGTAGGTGGTATTCCGATTGACACGCTGATTCCGGCAGACCGCATTGAGGCCATTGTTCAACGCACACGTGTTGGCGGAGGCGAGATTGTGAATTTGCTGGGTAACGGCAGTGCCTATTACGCACCAGCAGCTTCGCTTGTTCAGATGACCGAAGCCATTTTGAAGGACAAGAAACGTATCATTCCAGTGATCGCTTATCTTGAAGGTGAATATGGCTATAATGATCTGTTCCTCGGTGTACCAACCATTTTGGGTGGTAATGGCATTGAGAAAATATTCGAACTTGACCTGACAGCGGAAGAAAAAGCAGGATTGGACAAATCTGCTGATTCGGTTCGCAACGTCATTTCGGTAGTAAACCTGTAAGTTTGAAAACTTTTTGAACAGAAGCTAAAAGAAAACCTCCGGTAAACCCGGAGGTTTTCTTTTCTTTGGATAAGTTCCCCAGTATAATGGGATGTGATGTATAGCACACCGAAAATGTTGAGGAGGATGAAAATTTTGACAATGATTATGTATCTGCTCCATATTGTTGGAGCACTGGCGATGGGATTCTATTTGATTCTGCCATTTGTGGTCGGTAAAATCCGTACTTTGAATGCCGCAGCACAAGAGGGAGCCTTTGCATCACTTCGTTCTTTGAACAAAGTCGCGCAGTATGGACTTGTAATCCAACTTCTTACTGGTGGTTACCTGATGACCAAAGGTGAGTATTCTCATGTCTGGATGGCTGTTGTTGTTGTTCTGCTCTTGGCTATTGCGGCTATTGGAGGAATTATGGGTAAACCGCTGCGACTCGCTGCTGAAGGTGTGAAAAACAAGCGTGATGTGGGTCCTGAGCAAAGCAAGATCCGTATGTTCAGTACACTTCTGGCTGTATTCTTGCTAATCATGGTGTACCTGATGGTGAATAATCAGGTGATCTAAGTGCGTTGTGGACGGTTAATCCATCCTACGAAGATGTATTGTTAGTTGTTGGTTAAGCGTTTGCAGACGTAATTAGGACAAGCCAGATGATATGTAAGATGGTGTTCCGTTGAAACAAATAAAAAATAGACAGCCTCATTGGCTGTCTATTTTTTTATTACCGAGATGAGATCAGCGGTCCTCGGTGTATTTGAACTGGAACTAGAGGGATCACTACCCTTCATAACAGCATGCATACTCCATCAGACACTGTCTACATTGGTTAGGTTGTACTCACAGTATACGCACGCACTGCATTTCGACCGTTGCGCTTGGATTCGTACAAGGCAGTATCAGCGTCGCGTAACAAGGACTCCAGCGAATCTGACCCTCCATTGTACTGGGCAATACCAAAGCTTGAGGTCAGTGTAATAGGCACTCCCTTAACATCCAGGGGGTCATTCAATAAGGCAACTCTCAGTTGTTCGGCAAGTTTCTCGGCTTCTTGAAGCGAGGTATTCGGAAGGGCGATGACAAACTCTTCTCCTCCATAACGGGCAAACAACATCTCAGGACTTAAATATCGATTACAAACAGAGACCACATGAATGATGGCCTGATCGCCAACATCATGCCCGTAAGTATCGTTGATGCGTTTAAAGTAATCAATATCAAATAAAATAAATGAAACAGGTTGTAGATTAAGCTGAGCTTCACTCAAAATCTCCCGTCCTCTATGCAAAAATTGAGTGCGGTTATAGATTTTGGTCAAACCATCGAAATAAGCCAGTTGTTTCAGCTGTTCTTGCAAGAAGCGTTGTTCCGTTATATCGATTAACATAATTAGACTGCCCACAGTCTGTGCATCCTTGTTATACACGTAAGATGTCCTGACCTGATAACAGACGGTCTCTCCATTTAACTGCCAGTAAAGATCGGTTTGCAATCCTTCTCTTCCGTATTCAACGGGAAACGTCTTTCCAGCAAGATTAAGCCAGATATCATCCAAGGGTTGGCCAATCATAGTTGTATCAAGCTCTGGTAACATGTCACGCAGAGATCGGTTGTAATCGACCAGTCGATTGAAACTATCCAGTACAATAACACCTTCACGCATGCTCTCGAAAATACTGTCTTTGGCGATGGGTACGATGGTCAGTAGACGTGAGGATAGAATCGCCCAGATATACATAGCAGACGTGATACACATGAGTACGGGTACGGGGTCCATCCCGCCGGGGGTCACACCAAGCAAATACAGAAAAGCTGCGACCATAGGAATAATCTGTGAAGTAATGAGAGTGAGTAATTGACGACGATACATCTTCTTGGTATGTCTCCATTGTCCGATCAGAATGAGGCAGGCACATAACAGACAGGAAAAGGTGAATGCACCGTGTACAACATACCATTGACCCACTGCGATATCCATCAGAGGAACGGGACTATCTTCTCTCAGCCATACTTTTTTATAAAATAGATGATGAAAGTCATTGGTTGCAACCATAGCTAGTGTAATGGAAGGGATTACAAACAATGAGGCAGTTACCTTTTTGGATAACGTTTTTCCTGTGTACTTTATCATCAACATGAGGCCAAGAGATGCGGAGAAGGGCATGCCTATATACTCTACGGTGGTCCAAAACTTCATCTGTTCCAGCGTGTTGCTGGCCAACTCAATTGCATAACCAAAAGTGTATATGGAGAGTGCTGCTGTGTAGAGAATGAATATTTTGGAACTGGGGATCTCGGATCTTCTGAAATAGGTATATAAACACAAAAAGACATTCAGCACGGCTGAAGTAGCTACGAGTGTTATATATGTATTAATATGCGATTCCATTGTCAGGTCTCCATGTTAGGTTAGAATGATTAAAACAATAAAAATGAGAGTTAAAGCACATCAGTATACTGTACATTGTACATCAGCCCAAGCAGCATAGGAATACACTTTGTATCATGAAACAGTCTAATTTCGAATAAATTTCGAATTTTGGCAAAACAGGCATTAAAGCAAATAGGTTGTTTGATATCCAAAGAGAGTGGTAAATAACGATTAGAGACAGCACGCTGAGGCTTGAGTTGCTGTTGATCACAGAAGAATAATCTGGACTGTTACTGCCATCCTACAGAATGAGACTTTTTTCAGAGAACGAAAGACAAGGAAGTGTGCAGTTATGTCCATGTCTTCTGTAATCCAAATATGTTCACATTTTGAGAGGAGAATGTTAGATGTCAACTACACCGCAAAATCAAAAAACAATGCCAGCACAGCATCAAGATCAACGCCCCGGAATCGAATCAGAGATGCATCCCAGACCGGAATTTGAGAAGCCTGAATACAAGGCAGCAGGTAAACTGACGGGTAAGGTGGCGCTTATTACAGGGGGTGACAGCGGAATTGGACGTGCTGTTGCTGTTACGTATGCCAAGGAAGGCGCGGATGTCGCCATTGTATACCTGAACGAGCACGAAGATGCCGAGGAAACGAAGCGTCAGGTTGAACAAGAAGGGCGCAAGTGCATCTTGATTGCAGGTGATATTGGTGATGATGCCTTTGCGAAGAAGTCGGTTCAGCAGACAGTGAATGAACTGGGCAAACTGGACATTGTCGTGAATAACGCAGCAGAGCAGCATCCACAGCAGAATCTGGAGGATATTACGCCAGAACAGCTGGAGCGTACATTCCGTACCAATATCTTCGGCATGTTCTATGTGACACAAGCAGCCCTTCCACATCTGAAGCAGGGCAGTACGATAATTAATACAACCTCCATCACAGCCTATCGCGGCAGCCCGACCCTGCTTGACTATTCGTCTACCAAAGGAGCAATCACTTCGTTCACTCGTTCGCTGTCGATGAATGTGATTGAGAAGGGAATTCGTGTTAATGCCGTTGCACCAGGGCCGATCTGGACACCACTCATTCCATCCACATTTGATGAGAAAAAAGTAAGTGAGTTCGGCGCAACGCAGCCAATGAAGCGGCCAGGACAACCGGATGAACTGGCTCCCGCCTATGTATATCTAGCTTCAGATGATTCTTCGTATGTGAGCGGACAGGTGATGCATGTAAATGGCGGCGAAGTGGTGAACGGATAATACGTAAAGAACGTTTAGACTCAGGATAGGATTGATGATATAGAGAGGCGCATCGCTTTCAGCATGGCTGAGCGGTGCGCCTTTTTGATATCAGGTGAATATGTATGTCAAAGATGCGGTTTAGCACCTGTTTACAAAAGTCGGCATCTCTGTTGATACAACTATGATATTTTATTATTAGCCTTGTCTGACTGCAGTCGAATAGCGTATTGCACAGTGCTGACTGAAAAGATTGGGAGTCCCCTATTCTGTGATATGATAGATTGAGCAATTATACTCGGAGGGACAAGTCATATGAAAATGAGCAAACAGAATGCAGCACATTATATATGGGGTGCACAGTGCGATGGTTGGCACCTTGTTCAAAACGAAAAATTGAGCATCATTCATGAGAGAATGCCCGCAGGAACGGCTGAAATACGACATGTTCATTCAGTAAGCCGTCAGTTTTTTTTCATCCTCAGCGGTGAAGCGTGTATGGAACTTAATGGAGAGACGTTTGTTCTGGAAACCCATGAAGGAATAGAGATTGCACCCGGAATGCCGCATCAGATGATGAATCGGAGCAACGAGGAAGTGGAGTTTCTCGTAATTTCCAATCCAGGTACCCGTGGGGACCGAATTGAACTGGATTCAATGTAGAGCAATTCATAAGATATTAATCTGATCATAAAGGAAGAGATAGATGAGACCGTTCCGAATTCGCCTTGCCATCATTATGATGGTGCTAATCGGCGTATCCGTCATTGTGGCTGGATATACGATGGGCAGAGTGTTTAAGACTACGCATATAGCCGCATTGGAGCAAACCATGGTGCGCGAGATTAATTTGCTCAAAGCAACTTTTCCATTCCATGATGCAAGTGATCCAACCTCGGAAGCCACACGAAAGTATTATTCAGATCGGGCGTTGGAACTGGATCGTCTGACGGATTCCCGGGTAACCTTCATCAATAAAGACGGCATGGTCATTGGGGATTCCGAGAGTGATCCGGCATCCATGGATAATCACTTGAACCGTGAGGAGATTAAGGGTGCCGTCGGAGATGGATACGGCCAATCCATACGTTACAGTGAGACATTGGGACAAGACATGCTGTATGTAGCACTACCTGTGAATTCGGATCAAAGTGACATGATTGAAATCCCTAGCGGCAAATTTGATGGCTACATTCGTCTATCCATGAGTCTACAGGCTGTGGATCAAGGGCTTCAGCGTGGTTGGATGATTATGTTTGCTGCACTTGGACTATTGTTCCTAATTGTCGCGTTTGTCAGTTATCGGGTTGCACGCGGATTAACCTCCCCGATTGAGCATATTACAAAAGTGGCCCATCGGATCACCAAACTGGAATACGATGCCAGAGTTGATGTAACGCGTAGAGATGAGATCGGACAACTGGGGCTTGCCATAAACGGAATGGCAGACAGCTTGCAGTCACAGCTGAAGACGATTCGTGACAATGAAGCGTTGTTACAGAGTGTCCTCGCGAACATGACCGGAGGAATTGTCATGATCGACGCAGGGCAATCCATTGCACTGGTCAATCGGGAAGCGGAGCGTATGCTTGGTATTCAGGCAGGAAAGGTTACGAGTAAGCCTTATACTGAATTGAAAAGACACTACGAATTAACACGTACCATCGAAGAGAGTGTTGCACTGAAAGAACGGATGCATGAAGAAGTGAGTGTGTTCAACCCGGAGGAAAAACTGATCCGTATTGATGGAGTACCGATGTCTGAAGATGATGGTGGGTATCGGGGCATGTTGTTCCTGTTGCAGGACGTGACAGCGATTCGCCGATTGGAGTCAATGCGCAGTGAGTTTGTTGCAAATGTCTCTCATGAGCTCAAGACACCAGTTGCTGCAGTCAAAGGGTTTGCCGAAACGCTGCTTAGCGGCGGGGTACAGGATAAGGAGACAGAGAGATCATTCCTGAAAATCATCTATGATGAAGGAGATCGACTTAACCGATTAATCGGGGATATTCTGGAGTTATCCAAAATTGAATCGAAACGCGCACCGTTGCAATGCTCACCTGTCCATGTACACTCTTTCTTCGAAATGGTGCTGGGCACCTTGTCCAAGGTGGCGGAGAAAAAGCAGATTCGTCTGGAAATGCATGTTCCGGAGGAACTGTACATTGAAGCAGATGAGGATAAGATGAAGCAGATATTCATCAATCTGTTATCGAACGGCATCAACTATACCCCCGATGGTGGACGAGTGAAGTTACAGGTGACGATGGATAACGATGATGAAGTCATCTTTGCGGTTTCAGATACAGGAATTGGCATACCGAAAAAAGATTTGCCGCGAATCTTCGAACGGTTCTATCGCGTTGATAAAGGCAGATCCCGTAATTCAGGAGGCACAGGCCTTGGACTTTCCATCGTTAAACATCTGGTGGAACTGCATCATGGCAAATTGTCTGTAGAGAGTGAACTGGGCATGGGGACAACGTTCCGTGTGATCCTTCCATTCATTCAAGACGAAGAGATGTAGGCGTCTGGTATCAAAATGTAAAAAGTGTGTATTGTTTTACACCGCGTTAACAAATTAGTGCTATGATAGAAAAAGTGTTGTGGCAACAGACAACCTATGAAGAGAGAAGGGGTATCATGGCACAGCGTTTGCTAGTTATTGAAGATGAACCTACATTATCAAGATTACTCACGTATAACCTGACACAGGAAGGTTATGACGTTACGGCAGAGGATCACGGATCTGCAGGATATGATCGGGCCTTGTCCCAGGAATTTGATCTCATTTTGCTGGATTTGATGCTTCCGGGCATGAATGGTCTGGACATTCTGAGCAAGTTAAGAATACAGGGTGTTAGTACACCTGTTATCATTCTGACGGCCAAGAACGGTGAAGCCGAGGTTGTACAGGGACTGAAATCAGGTGCCGATGATTATATTACCAAACCGTTTGGTGTGTCTGAGCTATTAGCCCGAGTGGATGCGGTATTAAGACGTTATTCCAATGGTGAAGATTTACCACAGCTTGAGGACAAGGATGGCTCACGAATTATTCTGGGAGAGCTGGAGATTTATCCTCTGAAATATGAAGTGACATTGGGTGGACAATCCATCAGTCTGCGTCCAAAAGAGTTCGAAGTACTTCTATATTTGGCCAAAAAGCCGGGTGTGGTACTGACAAGGGATGATCTGATGAACGCTGTGTGGGGCTTCGATTATATCGGAGGTCAACGAACCGTGGATGTTCACGTCAGCTCATTACGTAAAAAGCTGGAGCTGGACCCGGAATCGGTTCATATTGATTCGATTCGTGGTGTAGGTTATAAATTGGTTGTCAAAAGAAAAACTCCCCATCATTCAAGTTAGCAATGATCGGGGAGTTTTATTTTACGTTCATTTAACATAAAGGAAGATTTTACTTTACGTAGAGGGAGTAGCATGGACTTATATTAGTGATACTTTGTACCTATACCTCCCACCTCAAGACGGAGCTAATACGTAAAGGAGATTGCGCATTTATGCCCATGTTGCTCGAAGTGAAACCCGACCAGCCTCATGTTGTTTTACATAATGAAGAATTAACGACACCCATAATGGAGCAAACTGAAGTAGCAATAGTTGCTGAAGAGTCTGTAATCCATTTGCATGACTATTATCGTCAGGTACCTGTCGCGGGGGTCCATACGACCTGTGGAGAAGCAGCGACGATGATGAATCAGGATCAGGAGCACCCATGTATTGTATTGTGTGATGAGCAGATGAAACCTACTGGATTGTTAATGCGAGAGACGTTATATCGGATGTTAAATGGCCGTTTTGCCGCAGATCTATTCTACCGTAAGCCGGTCATACAAGTAGTGAATACATCTCCGGTTATAGCAGATATTCATATGGAAGCCTCAACGATTATTGATATCGCACTTGGACGGAATGAACAGCATTTCTACGATTGTCTGCTGGTTACGGAACAAGACAGGCTGCTTGGTGTGCTGACGATGCGTGATGTGATGTCCCTCTCCCGCAGGCTGCAACAGGCTTCATCGGCAGAGCGTGTGCGTACGGTAACCGAGAGCAGACAGGAGATATCGAGAATCAACGATGCAGTCACCAAGCTGGTGCATGCAGCGAATCAGACTGTACATGAAGCACGTGAGATCATGGCATTGTCCAAGCATGGGGAAGAGAGTTTGAAGGACGTTGATGCTTCCTATAACCGGGTACATCAGCATATGGAGAGTCAAGGTCAACATGCAGATCACATGCTGAATTCGATCAAAACAGGCTCAGGCATGGCACAATCCATTCGCTCCCTGGCAGATCAAAGTGGTCTCCTCGCCCTGAATGCTTCCATCGAAGCAGCTCATGCTGGAGAATATGGAAGAGGTTTTCAGATTGTTGCAGGGGAGATTCGAGCGCTCGCAAAACAGACCCGTGAGGTTGCGGGCAACATGTCTTCATTGCTAGAGAATATTGGTGGATTGACCCTTCAGACTGTTGAACTGGTTAAGGCAAGCGGAGCGGAGATTGACGACAGTTCGGTGCATGTCACTGCAGGGGGAGCAACGTTCCGACAACTGAACAGTGCAGTGAGAGATTTGTCTCGTATAGCAGAAGAGATCGCCATGGAAGGTGGGAAAGCTGGAGAAGTTGCAGAGCACATTCGTACGAAGCTGGATGAGATGGTTTCGAATAGTGAGTAAACTATAAGGTAGTCATTAAGGCAGGCATCAGCAATCAGATTGATCCATTAAGCAGATCATGAAGGTTAAGGATGTCTTTTTTACATTCCGTTAACATGAAAGTGATACTGTTTTTACAATGAAAGGGTAGGATATTAAAGATGGCCGAGCAGCGATGAAAGATTATCAGTATCGGTCTCAACGTAAAGGGAGTTTCCGTGTCCCTGCAGCGAAGGAGAAGTGAACATCCATGAAGGACCTCATTCACATTGAAAATCTTAATTTATATTATGATACGCATCACGCGCTTAAAAATATATCGATGGATCTGCCGGAAAAAACCGTTACTGCGTTCATCGGGCCGTCAGGTTGTGGTAAATCGACATTGCTTCGCACGTTAAACCGGATGAATGACATGATTCCGGGTGTTCGTGTGGAAGGACAGGTTATGCTGGATGGCTCTGACATTTACAGTAATGAGATTGAAGTGGAGACACTGCGCAAACGAGTTGGCATGGTGTTCCAACAACCGAATCCTTTTCCAAAATCCATATACGATAACGTGGCTTATGGACCGCGCTTGCACGGGGTAACCCAAAAGGCTGAACTGGATCAGTTGGTGGAACAGAGTCTTGTCCATGCTGCCCTATGGGATGAAGTGAAGGATGTATTGAAAAAGTCGGCACTTAGTCTGTCTGGCGGACAACAACAGCGTCTCTGTATTGCACGGGCGCTGGCTGTACAGCCAGACGTTCTACTGATGGATGAAGCAACGTCTGCACTCGACCCGATCTCCACATTGAAGATTGAGGAACTGGTGAAGGAATTGCATCACAAGTATACGATCGTTATGGTTACCCACAATATGCACCAGGCGGCACGGGTATCTGGACGCACGGTATTTTTCCTGAATGGTGAAGTGGTGGAGGCAGCTGATACGGAGACGTTATTCTCCACACCGCAAGATTCCCGGACCGAGGATTATATATCTGGAAGGTTCGGTTAAGCGAGCTGAATTGGAATGATCCCGGCATACCCGGAGATGATGGATAAGGAGGACATGAAATCTATGATTCGCAGAAAAGAATTTGATCAGGAGCTTGAAGAGCTGCGTACCTTGCTCAAACAAATGGGTGAACATGTAGGAGCAGCATTGGATGGTGCTATTGAGAGTTTACAAACGATGAACGCGGAGAAAGCTCAGGTCATCATCAAGAATGATGCGAATCTGAATGCCCTTGAAGACAAAATTATGGAACTTGGCTCCAAACTGATCATCACACAACAGCCGGTGGCAAAGGATCTCAGACGTATTATCGTGGCATTCAAAATCTCCAGTGATCTGGAGCGTATGGGAGATCTTGCGCTCGACGTGGCGAAGGTGACACTCCGGATGGATGGACAGAAGCTGATTAAACCGCTGGTGGATATCCCGCAAATGGCAGAAATCGTGAAATCCATGGTCGATGAATCCATCGAATCTTTCCTGAAAGAAAACACAGACCTGGCCTATAAAATGGCTCAAACGGACGATCAGGTAGACCAACTGTATAGCCACATGATCAGTGATCTCTACACGTTAATGACGGAGCATCCTAATCAGGCTTCACAGGCTATGCTGCTGATGATGGTTGGGCGTTATATTGAACGTATTGGTGATCATGCAACCAACATTGGTGAGAGCACGGTGTACCTGGTGACAGGTAAACGTCCGGATCTGAATCAATAGAAGAGCATTGCTTTGGAATTGGGGAATCAGTACTGATAAAGTAATGCAATCATATGAATGGAAAAGGACTTTCTCTCAGGTAGGCTGCGTACAGCTGTCTGCGGAGAAGGTTCTTTTTTTTGCAATTAAAAATGAAGTGAAAAGAGGCTATTCTTTTTGATGTGACAGGTGGGTATGGTATCATGAGAGTAGATGTAATTTGAAGAGGTTGACCATATAATACGCGAGGTGCTGGAATGGACAAGTTTATTCTCATAGATGGAAATAGCATTATTTACAGGGCGTTTTTTGCAATGCCGCCTCTGACCAACTCGAAAGGTCTGCATACCAATGCGGTATATGGCTTCACTACGATGCTGCTGAGATTGCTTGAAGAGCATAAACCTACACATGTCATGGTTGCATTTGATGCAGGCAAAATCACGTTTCGCCACGAAGGGTATCAGGAATACAAGGGTGGACGGGAGAAAACACCGCCAGAGTTGTCAGAGCAATTCCCTTTGCTCAAAGAGCTGCTGAAAGGACTTGGCATTGCTCAGTTTGAACTCGCTGGATTCGAAGCGGATGACATCATTGGAACGTTAACCAAACGGGCAGATGAAGCGGGCAGACAGGTGCTGGTTGTATCGGGTGACAAAGATATGCTGCAGCTTGCTTCCGAACATGTACATATCGGGCTGACGCGTAAAGGGGTAACCGATATTGAGCTGTACGATCCTGCTCAGATTAAAGAGCGTTATGGTCTGACGCCGCTGCAAATCATTGATCTCAAGGGTCTGATGGGCGATGCGTCCGATAATATTCCGGGTATTCCCGGGGTTGGAGAGAAGACAGCGTTGAAGCTACTGCACCAGTTCGGATCGGTAGAAGATGTGCTGAACGGCACAAGTGAACTGAAGGGCAAGATGAAAGAGAAGATTGAGGCACACGCCGAAGATGCCCGGATGAGCAAACAACTTGCGACGATTCACAGGGAAGTTCCGCTGGAGCAGACGTGGGAGGATATGCAATTTGCTGGATTAAAAGAAGAACATGCTGGCCCTGCACTAGCTAAGCTGGAATTCAAATCTCTGCTCGAACGCCTGTCGTTCAGTGGCAGTATTGGTTCTGAACAGGAAGCGGTTCCTGCTGCCGAAGTTGAATCCTCCATTGCAACAGAGGACAACATCAGTGAGCTGTTCAGTTCACTGGATTCCATTGATGTACTCCACGTGGAGACACATGGGGATAACCCTCACCAAGCGAAATTGATTGGACTAGCTCTAGGTTCTGCTGGAACATATACGTTCATATCTCCCGAATTGCTTCATTCCGAGGCTGCGGCTCCAGTGCGGGCATGGCTTGGTAATTCAGACCAGCCAAAGCGCGGTTATGATCTTCATCGTGTAGACCTGGCCCTGCATGCACATGGCATCGAATTCGCTGGTGCGTCATTTGATGTACAACTGGCTGCGTATTTGCTTGATCCAACGGAATCCAACCAGACGATTAGTGGACTCACGACCAAGTATGGTCTGCCGTCGCTCGTAGAGGATGACACGGTTATGGGGAAAGGCGCTAAGTACAAGGTACCGGAAGTGGAGATCTTGGGTGATTTCCTGTGCCGCAAAGCTGCCGCAGTAGCAGCCATTATTCCACTTCAGGAGCAGGTGTTGGAAACCGATGAGATGAATTCGCTGTTCCATGAACTGGAGATGCCGTTGTCACGCATATTGGCGGACATGGAGAAACAGGGCATCAAGGCCAATACAGCCGATCTACAGGCTTTGGGCAGTGAGTTTGAAGAACAGATCAGCAGGTTGATGGCTGAGATCTACAAGCTGTCAGGAACGGAATTTAATCTGAATTCACCAAAGCAACTGGGTGAGATTTTATTTGATAGACTGGGCTTGCCGGTGGTGAAGAAAACAAAAACGGGTTATTCCACAGATGCGGAAGTATTGGAGAAATTGGCTCCTTATAATGATGTGGTCAAGCATATTCTGCAATATCGTCAGCTTGCCAAGCTGCAATCCACTTATGTGGAAGGATTGCTCAAAGAGATATCCAATCGTGATGGCAAGGTGCATACGTATTATCGTCAGACCATTGCTGCAACAGGACGACTTAGCAGTCAATTTCCGAACTTGCAGAACATTCCGATTCGGATGGAAGAAGGTCGCAAAATCCGGAAGGTATTTGTTCCTTCCGAGCCTGGATGGTCCATTTTGGCAGCAGACTATTCCCAGATTGAACTGCGTGTACTGGCCCACATTTCGGACGATGAGCGCTTGAAGGAAGCATTTGTCAATGATATGGATATTCATACAAAGACCGCTTCGGATGTATTTGGCGTGAAGCCTGAGGATGTGGATGGGGATATGCGTCGTTCCGCCAAGGCAGTTAACTTTGGTATCGTGTATGGCATAAGTGATTATGGTTTATCACAGAACCTGCATATCACACGTAAAGAGGCCGCGCAGTTTATTGATCAGTATTTTGAAGTCTTCCAGGGTGTACGCCGATATATGGATGACATTGTGAAGGAAGCTCGCCAGGATGGTTACGTCAAAACGTTATTGGAACGACGTCGCTACCTGCCAGAGATTAATGCCAGCAACTTTAATTTGCGTTCCTTCGCAGAGCGCACGGCGATGAATACACCGATTCAGGGAACAGCGGCAGATATCATCAAGCTGGCCATGGTACAGATGGATGAAGCGCTGCGGGAACGCAAGTTGAAGAGCCGTATGTTGCTTCAGGTGCACGATGAACTTGTATTCGAAGTGCCTGCGGATGAATTGGAACTGATGAAAGAGTTAGTCCCTTCTGTTATGGAAAAAGCATTGGAACTGTCGGTTCCGCTGAAAGCAGAAGTCAGCTTTGGTGATAACTGGTACGAAGCGAAATAAATCAAGCACTGCGCGGTTTTTCCGGTATTTTACAATAGACCCTTCCATGTTCGAGATATAAGAAAAGGGTCCCGCTGAGCGCCATCTTCCGTTATAATATAGGGGAGGTGAGAACATCATGCCGGAATTACCGGAAGTCGAAACAGTCAGAAGAACATTGAATCAACTTATTGTGGGCAAAACGATTGATCATGTTACCGTTAGCTTGCCGCGGATTATTCAGCGGCCGGACGACATAGATGCATTTGCAATGGAACTCGCGGGACATACCGTCATTGGGGTGGAGCGCCGCGGCAAGTTTTTGCGTATTTTGCTGGACGGGCTGGTGCTTGTCTCCCATCTGCGGATGGAAGGAAGGTACGGTGTGTATGAGCAGCATGAAGATGTGGAGAAACACACACATGTGATCTTCCATTTTAACGATGGTACGGAATTGCGTTATAAGGACGTGCGTCAGTTTGGTACGATGCATCTGTTTAATGCAGGTGAGGAACTGGTGTCCAAACCTTTGCTGAAGCTGGGACTGGAGCCGCTTGATCCAGCCTTTACGGTAACTGCATTCCGCGAGGCGGTTGGCAAGCGTACAACCAAAATCAAGGCTGTACTTTTAAATCAGGCATATGTGGTCGGTATCGGGAATATTTATGTGGACGAGGCTCTATTTCGCGCAGGTATCCATCCCGAGACCATTGCCAAGACACTGACCGAAGCTCAGTTAACGGTGCTCCATGAAGCGATTGTGGCTACGTTGCAAGATGCAGTGAATGCAGGTGGATCTTCCATCAAGTCCTATGTGAATGGACAGGGTGAGATGGGGATGTTCCAGCATCAACTGAAAATCTATGGACGCAAATCAGAACCTTGTACAACTTGTGGTACGTTAATTGAAAAAACGGTGGTTGGTGGCCGTGGAACGCATTTTTGTCCGAACTGTCAGCTGCTGTAACATGAACTGAATGAACGAAATGATGAAATCATAGCACCCTTGGATTCCTCCCTCCATATACTGATATGGCAGAAATAAGCGGGCGTATACCCATACTGGCATCTTCAGTTGGCACGAGTACCGCACAGAGGAGGAGTCCGGGGTGCTGCATCATTTTATTTCATTGCTGGCGCTTGCTTTGGCGCTTAGTTTAGATGGTTTTGGAGTCGGGATTACATATGGGTTACGGAGGACTAAGATTCCCCTGTTATCTATCGCTGTTATTTCGATCTGTTCGGGATTGGTTATTGCCTTGTCGATGCAAGTAGGTGTGTTGTTGTCCCATGTGGTGTCACCGGATATCGCTTCGATTGTGGGAGCCGTTATATTGATAGGTATTGGTGCATGGTCACTATTGCAACTTATTCGAAAGCAAGGCAAAGAACAGCAGGAAACAGACACTGGAACGAGTGGGGAAACAGAAGCAACGGTAACTGGGGTGGGAGAAGCACAAGAGAGACTGTCGGATTCAAAGGGCAGGAATCAGGTGCTCGCACTGGATCTGGAGCAGTCGGCTTCAAGTGGATCACTGGAACGAATGGTATTTACACTGGAGCTGCGCAAGCTGGGCGTTGTCATTCAGATCCTTCGCAGTCCCTCCAAGGCGGATATGGATAACTCGGGAAGTATATCTGCCCAGGAAGCGATGTGGCTTGGTATTGCCTTGTCTCTGGATGCGTTTGGGGCAGGATTGGGAGCGGCACTTCTAGGATTCCCTACACTGTGGACGGCACTCATTATTGCGCTGTTTAGTGGAGCGTTTCTGTCACTCGGCATGAAGGTTGGCCTACGATTCTCAGCTCTGCGCTGGATGCGAAGACTGTCTGTATTGCCAGCGCTAATGTTAATGATTATGGGAATAATGAAGCTGTTATGAGGTGAAACGATGAATATAGGCTTAACCGGCGGGATCGCGACAGGCAAAAGCAGTGTTTCCGCCTATCTCGCCAGTAAGGGAGCGTTGCTCATCGATGCAGACGTTATTGCCCGGGAAGTTATGATGCCCGGGCATCCCGTGTTGGCCGCCGCTGTTAAGCGGTTTGGACAAGCCATACTGAACGAAGATGGAACACTGGATCGGAAAAAGCTTGGAAGTATTGTTTTTCAACAACCAGAGGAACGAAAGGCATTGGAGGCGATCACACATCCGGCGATCCGAAGAGAGATGCGTGAACGGGCTGCTGCATACGCGTTGCAGTATCCGGATAAACTTGTGGTATCTGATATTCCTTTGCTCTACGAATCAGGTCTGGAGGACGGTTTCGAGGAAGTCATGGTTGTATATGTCCCGAGATCGGTACAACGAGATCGCTTGATGAGTCGGGATGGAATGACTGCAGCACAGGCCGAGGCTCGAATGGATGTACAGATGGATATTGAGCGCAAAAAACAGCTGGCAGACATTGTCATCGATAACAGTGGCTTATGGTCTGCGACGGAGCAGCAAATTGACTCATATCTACGGCCTAAGGGTTTGTTATGAGAATATTGCGTAAGAAACGTGTACTGCTGTTGATGTTTGTGTCCTTTGTACTGGTGTTATTTCTGAATACAAACTGGATGGCATGGTTCTATCCCATACATTATAAGGAAGAGATCCGTGCCCAATCTCAGAGTTATGAGGTTGATCCGTTTCTGATTGCTTCCATTATCAAGGTGGAGACTAATTTTAAGACAAGCAAGGAATCCAAGCGAGGTGCCATTGGGCTCATGCAACTGATGCCGGACACGGCGAATTGGATACTGGAACAAGCCAAAATTCCCGACACTTCGCTGGAGGAATTGAAGCACGAGCCTGAACGAAATATTCAATTAGGCACATGGTATCTGCGGAATCTATCCGATCAATTCGATGGCAATGAAGCGGTCATGATCGCTGCCTATAATGCGGGTCCAGGCAAAGTGAACAGTTGGCTCAGAGATGGTGTGTGGGATGGCTCGTTCGATACGGTGAAAGATATTCCGTTTGGTGAGACGCGTCACTATGTACAAAGAGTCATTTACTATTATAATCAGTATGTAAAGATCTATAATACGTTCTAAGTATATAAGTAGAAGCACAGAGCAGGCCGGTTAATCACCGGCCGCTCCATGCTCCTCTGTGTAGCGTATTACGATGCAGATATTATTGGTATTGACCTGCCAATTGCTGTTCTGCAATTGTTACCAGACGCTTCGTGATGTATCCACCGATCGAACCGTTCTCGTAAGAAGTCATGTTACCTTGGTATCCGTCTTGTGGGATGCTGATTCCGAGTTCTTGAGCAACTTCATATTTCATTTGCTCGAGTGCTGCGGAAGCTTTAGTTACCACCAGGTTGTTGGAGTTACCATTGCTTTGTGCCATTGCTGTTCACCTCCTCGCGGGTTGGTAAAAGTATTATGTGTCGGCAATGCATTTTTCATTACAAAATCAAGACAGGGAATATGTGGTAAAAAGTAAAACGTGGGAAGTGATCTGAGTTGAAGTGTCCTTATTGCGGTTATATGGGTACCAAAGTGCTTGATTCGCGTCCGGCCAACGAGGCAAAATCCATTCGTCGTCGCCGTGAGTGTGAGCAGTGTGCCCGAAGATTTACAACGTTTGAGATGATTGAGGAGACTCCACTGATTGTCATTAAAAAAGATGGTAGCCGGGAAGAGTTCAGCCGGGACAAGATTCTCCGCGGGCTTATTCGTGCCTGTGAGAAACGTCCAGTCTCCGTAGAGACCCTGGAGATGATGGTATCTGAAGTGGAGAAATCGCTGCGTAATACAGCCGATGCTGAAGTGGAGAGTCGCCAGATTGGTGAGCTATTGATGGAACAGTTGTTTCCAGTCGATGAAGTGGCGTATGTCCGTTTTGCGTCGGTTTACCGCCAGTTCAAAGATATCAATATGTTCATGAAAGAACTGAAATCCCTGTTGTCCAAAGACGATCTGGAGGATTAGTGAAGTGGGAAAAGGGAGAAGAGCAGTCTGGAGTTCCAGTCCGTGTGTACCAGAGAAATCGGTTGTTCTTCTCCAAGCACTTTGGATCTTGAAAAAGTGATTGACAGCGAAAGCTGGATTTTATATGATATAGGAGTCGCCTGTGGAACGTAGCAGTGCTGACAAGTTATCTATTTCATATCCTGGGGCCTTAGCTCAGCTGGGAGAGCGCATCGCTGGCAGCGATGAGGTCAGGGGTTCGATCCCCCTAGGCTCCATAATCAAGAACGCCATCACGTCATGTGATGGCGTTTTTTTGATGTGAAAATAGGGACTATCACTTAGTAAAGGTATAAGGATCGGATATTATTCAATAACTCTTATGTTTATTAAAAATAACAGACTATATGTATACCCTTGTTTAATATATAATTGATTAATAACATACACTGAGGAGATGAAAGTTAGTGAAGAACTGGAAGAAGAAGATAGGATTGAGTAGCCTGATTGTAATTATGGCTATAACATTTTTTGGATTTCAAAAAGAAGCTTTGGCCGCTACTGTTGGAAGTAGCCAATTAAAACAGGCCGAAGCTGGGTGGAGTCGAATTGTTGACAGAAATCCCCTAATCACCTACACAGGAACATGGACAAAGTATGATAACACTTTGTATAGTACAGGCTCTGCATCCGCTGCATTGACAAATGAGGCAACGGCTTCTTTTTGGTTTAAGGGAGATAAACTAAGAGTAATTGGATCAAGAAATATGAATAAATCTAAAGTTATGAAAATTCAGATTGATGAAACTACATATTTATTTTCTGCTTATGGAAATGCCCAAACTGATACGCTTTTATTCCAAAAAACTGGATTAGATAATAAAGATCATCAAGTAACGTTGATATATCAAAAAGAAGACTCAACGGATTTTGTTCTGAGCGCAATCGATATTAGTAGTAGTGGAGCGTTAATTCCGGCTCCTACACCAGAACCAACTCCAGAACCAACTCCAGAACCAGAACCAGAACAACCAAACGGTGGTCGTGCTATTTTGGTGGTTACGATGGATACTGGCCTTGAGAAGGAGTTCGATCTGAGTATGGAAGAGGTCAAAAGTTTTATTGCCTGGTATGAGAACAAACAAGCTGGAAGTGGTACAGCTTCCTATGCTATTGATAAACATGATAACAATAAGGGGCCGTTCAAGAGTCGTAAAAATTATGTGATTTTTAATAAGATCTTAAACTTTGAAGTGAGTGAGTATAATACAGCCCAATAAACATCTTTTTTATTATTACTTGAATAACAATCGTGGAGGAGCGCATCGCTCGCAGCGATGAGGTCAGGGGTTCGATCCCCCTAGGCTTCATAGTCAAGAACGCCATCACGTCATGTGATGGCGTTTTTTTGTTGTGTTAACGAACCACGATACTCCGTAAACTCTTGAACTTATTTCAAGAGAAGGAGCGAAGATACTAATATTCTTTTTTAAATTGACGGATTGTAATATGAAGTGCGACACCCTACTGAAATAAAAAAATGGCTCACAGCCTGATTCGTGTAGAATGAAAGTTACCACACCAGCATTCACACAAGGAGAATCAGTCCATGAGTTATTCACATCTTAGCATAATCGAACGCAGCAAGCTAGAAATCCTCCACAGACAAGGCAAAAGCTCAAGAGCTATTGCAAAAGAACTGGGGAGACATTCGTCCACGATTTGCCGCGAACTAGATCGTGCTAATTCATCGTATCCCTATCAGGCAGAACACGCTCAGAACGCTTATGAGAAGCGTCGTCAATCCTCTGTTTCTTCAGGTAAATGGTCAAGCACCTTAGCTGCTTCACTGGAGGAAAAACTGAAGGCAACGTGGTCTCCGGAACAGATCAATCAACGCTTCCGTACCGAAGGCTTGCAAGCAGTATCCTTCAAAACGATCTATCGCTGGATCTACGCAGGTCGACTGGTTCAAGGCACGTTACAGGTTCTTCGGCACAAAGGAAAGCGTCAGAAACCCGCAGAAACTCGCGGTAAATTTGCCATTGGCAGATCCATTTCGGATCGTCCCCAAGAGGTTCGTTCTCGTGAAACGTTTGGGCACTGGGAACTGGATACCGTCGTATCTAGTCGTGGGAAAAGTAAAGGATGCATAGCCACGCTCATTGAACGCAAAACCCGTCTATATACCGCCATTCTCATGCCTGATCGCACTGCTCTGTCTATGGAAATTGCGCTTGGTGTAGCCATCTCACAGTATCCCACAGGCACTTTCCTCACAGCCACGGCTGACCGGGGAAAGGAGTTTGCATGCTATGCCAATCTGGAAACAAGCCATGACCTGCACGTTTATTTTGCTGATCCATATTCGTCTTGGCAACGCGGTTCCAATGAGAATGCGAATGGATTGCTTCGAGAGTTTTTCCCGAAAGGCACCGATCTCGCTCAAGTCGAGGATGAAGATCTTGCCAGTTCACTAGATCTAATAAACCACAGACCACGAAAATGCTTGGGTTGGAGAACCGCTCACGAATCTTTCACAGAGGAACTGTCGCACTTGGTTTGACAATCTGTCAATTCTTAAAGTAAATCTAGAATTAAGACAGAGTTAAGTTGAGTAATAGGGTGGTATCCAATACACTTCTCGTGTGAGCATTTTCGACATATAATGACAAAAAAAGGATACCAATCAGTTTAACGATGAGGGGAAATTAACACATGAGATGGTTTTCTGTGGGAGTGCAGAAGTTATTCATCTGCCTAATTATTTTGGCTGTGAGTATGGGAGGAGGTTGGACAAAAAAAGTGCAGTTTGAAAACAAGGAGCCCTTCCGGCTAGATATTGTCCAGCCGGGAGGGGTCACCTTAATTCTGTATACGCTTTCACTTAGCCAGATATTCAACGAACCTTACAAAGATCGTGGCTACTTCGGCGCGGGTGGCGGTGGCTTTGGGGGCAAAAAAGTTGTCCGTCTTGCCTAATACAATGCCGATGCCCCGCAGCGCCTGAACGGCCTCCAATGCCCAAGAGCTGATCTCACTCTCGTCCGTGAAGGACTTAGCGTGGCTTTCAGGGAGCTCATAGCCCTTGTACTTCATGTAGTTGTACAGTATCACCAGCAGCTGCTCGCGCGTTAACGGCGAATTGGGGTCAAACAGGTTTGCGTTTGTACCGTTTACTATGCCTTTTTCGGCTGCCCACTCGGCTGCCGCGGTGTACCATTGTCCGTCCGTCACGTCGCTAAAGCGGGAACTTGTGTAGCTGGAGAGATTTACGTCCTCAAGATTGGCCAGTACCTGCACGAACGCTGCACGCGTCATTGCGGTGCCCGGTGAGAACGTTGTGGACGTCGTGCCGTTGAAAAGATCGTATGTGTAGGCGAAATTTATATCGTTGTAAAACCAGTCGTCCATGTTGGCATCCCTGAAAGGATTGCCCGATAGCACGAGGAAGCCCAGTGGGGTGGCGTCATCAAACGCCAGCTCCGTACCCTCACGGATGTTCAGCGACATGCCGTTATCTAAGCTAACTTTTGCGCCGCTCGGTCCTACCACAACCGCTCCGCCGCTCCGTATCTTCGATCCGCCGTGAATATCCACACGGTTGCCGTTGGGCAGGGTCACATGCGTGTCGTTGCCGCCTACTGTAACCGTACCGTCGCTCGCGATCGTCGATCCTCCCGAAATGGTCACTGTGCTGTTGCCGCCGGGTAGTGTCACTTCGGGGCTCTTGTCTGCCGGAATGGTTACCTTACCGTTTGAGTCTATCGTTGTGCCTTCGGGCACCTTAATCTTCGTCCCGCCTTTGGTCTCAATCTCGCCGCCACCGGGGAGGGTGGTGTTGCCGTTTTTGTCTGTGACCGCGGGTTTATCCTTCGGTGTATTCACTGTGTAGGTCGACTTCAACGTTCCATCGTCTGTCCCGGTGCCCGTATTGTCGGTGTTGCCCGTATTACCGATGTTGCCGGTATTTCCGGTGTTTCCGGTGTTGCCCGTATTGCCTCCAGAATCAGGCACAGTGGGAGTCGTCGTCTTCATCGGCGTCGTCGTCGCACTGATCTCCGCGCCATTGCCCTTTGCGTTCACCGCGATGATCGTGAAGCTGTAGCCTTGGCCGTTTGTCAGGTTCTTAAAGGTATATTTGGTCTCCGCCGCATCCAGTGTGACCGGCGTCACGTTGCCATACCATACCTTGTAGCCCAATATCGTACTGCCACCGTCGTCAGCAGGAGCAGTCCAGCTCAATGTGACCTGTCCGTCACCGGCTGTCGCCTTGAAGCCGCTCGGAGCACCGGGGAGGGCCGGTTTTCTCTGCGAGAACATCCAATCAAAGACGTCTGTGTAGTCATTGTTCCAAACCGGCAAGTTAGAGGACTGCGCCGTGGGAGCTATGCTCCAATCCCCCATAGTTATCTGGTTGTAAAGAACCGCCGCTTCAACTTCGTGCGCTATGTAATCAGCCAGAACAGGTGTGTTGGCCGGATTCGGCCTCAGATTCGGCTGATCAAATTGATTGTAGGGCCACGTAAGGACCTCATTACTCTCAAAGCGCGAAGCCCTCGCGTTGATCATTTTCGGCATATTGTTATTCATGAAGTTATTGAGGTTAGTCTGGTAGCCTGCAACGTTATGAGCATTTACAAACATCCAATAGGCCAGATTGTTGTGAGCGTCATTGTCCTTAGCATTCGGTGAACCGCTTACCGGGGCCATAGGTGCGGCGGCAGCGAAGAAGCCAGGATGGCTGTTAACTAAGTTGTTCGTATACTGGCCGCCCCAGGAAAAGCCTGCTGCGTAAACACGATTAGGGTCTACTTCGCCGCTGGCAATCAGGGCGTCTATGACCTTCTTAACATTCTCTGTTGAGGGAACAGATACGCCATTATAGGAAATATTCAGTACATGGCTTGCGTACTTGTCAGGATTTTTCTCCATTTTTTTCATTAGAGCGACCGAGCCATTGGCGGATTTCATGGCCGCTTTTTGGTCTGTCGCAGCGTTTGTGCCGCCGCGTGACATGCCGTGGGTATAAACATACAGCGGCAATCCTTTGATCACTTTACCGTCTTCATCCTTGTGAAGATAGAGCGAGCGATTGACCGAATTGTCCGTGAATGTTGTAAACTTGTCAAGGATCGGATTCACAACTTTTTCCTGTTCAAAAACCACGTTGCGAAGTGGACTCCCTTCTGTCAGTACAATCTCTCCGTTTGGGACGATGTTGTAAACCTGCTTTGTTGAGTTACTGCTGCCATCCAGCGTTGTTTTGCCGCCGCTCGCTGAATAAAACTCAGACTCAACTACGATGTAACGGCCACTTGCCAGTCCGTCCTGATAATCCGGTGAATTGCTTACCGGCCCCAGATAGCCGCGTACCTTCGGTTCGTCATTAGCGTATACCCTTGTGATCTTGCGCGTTCCTTCAAAGGTCACCGCTTCGCCGTTCAGGGTTGTGTTCCTGGCTGACAAGGTAAACAAGTCCGGATTAAGCTCGGAGCCTAACGCTGCCTTCCCCTGGCCTAAGTCGATGATGACAGCCGTTGTGTACTCGCCACTGGCGAAGTTGTCATTCCATACAACAAAGGGAAGCAGCCCCGCGTCTGGATCATTTTTAAATGTTACGTGAATTGTATGGTCAGCCTCAATATTCGAAAAGGTATAAGTGCCAGCAGATAGAGTCACGATCTCGCCGTCTACCGTTACGGTATCCACCATTTTGCCGGAATCGGGGGTAAACGTAAATTCTTTGTTAGCGTCCTGATCTACTCTCAGAACATCGCCGGGTGGGTTCGGCGTTATTCGGCCGCCCGGTCCCGCAGTGGCGGTGATTGAGAATCTAGTGTCCACTTCATTGGCTAAAGAGAGCTGCAGGCTGTCTGTAAATGAATCAGAGCTGGTATAAGCTGCGTCTGGAACTCCAAAACTGGAAACGACTTCATAGCGGTCCCCGCCTTTTTCCGTTGAGTTATTAATATAAACCTCAAAGGTAAGCTTGCCCTCCTCCAAGGTCAAGGTTCTTTTGGGTATTCTCATCTCCACGATATATCCTGTTTCCGTGATCTGGGTCCATGCAGCTCTGCCCGGAGCGGCCTGCCCTGAGAACACACCCATCGCGCTGACGCGCCATTGGTTTGAGCCTCCGGTTCCGGTACCGACATAAAATTCCAGGCTGTCGTATTGGTGATCTCCGCCAGCTCCCAGATATAGATTACTGTCATTCACAACTACTCGGGCATACAGGTAGTCATGGTCCCAAAGGATTCTGGCTGTGCCCGTGGCATGGGGTCTGGGATCGGCGGGCACAGTGCTTTTGTTGATGTGATGCTCCATGGTCTTGCTCCAGAGTGGGTCGTTTGACCCGAGTTCGGGAGTTCCAAAAATGGCGGTGGGTGTTTCATTCGCTACTGTGTTCTCGATGTTGTCAGTGGCGGCGGCATAGCTGGTAGGCATTAGCGACGCCACCATTACCAAGCAACAGAGGAAGGCGAGCATTCTGCTAAATCGTTTTGGCATAAATGAAAATCCTCCTTATTTTTCGATGCGGTGCGCCCATGGCTTACCGCATCGTATTCGGACACGTTGTTCATATGACAAGCGCCCAACTATATATATTATGTTTATCAGGCGTTCAATCCTTTAATTTAAACATAGAGTATATTTGGAATGAAAACGATTACTTCGAAGTATAGGGATAGTGTTGAAGTTTGAGTGAATTGCAATAAAAAAATCCACCTTATGAACAAGATACTACATTGAATTGGAAGTGTTGAAGACGTAATATGAGAAGGAATGTAAGCGCATTCTTTTTTTTAAAAAAAACGTATCTCTATTTCCTTCAGCGAGGTGGTCTGGTTTTATAGGTGAGAGATATGGGTTGTATGCTTCTGAAAATTAATCGAAGGGAAGAATGCTATGCGGAAGCAAATTACAATCCTAATGTTAGTTTTACTTATGACCTTCAGTAACTGGTTTAATCTTGTTCTGCCATCTAGCAATCAAGCTTCAGCGGACACAATAACACCAACGATGTTGGCGCATTATCCATTGCTTGAGGATGTACAGGATATATCAGGTAATGAAAAGCATGGAACGGCCGTAGGAAACATTACGTACACGGATGGTCTCACTTTACCTGGGGGAACAGATAGTAATACAAACTACGTTCAGCTTCCTAGTGGTTTGTTTGATAATCAAGAAAATACAACGATATCTGTATGGATCAAGAGCAACACTGGAAGTGGGAACTACTCAGCATTATTCTACGGTACTCCAGCAGCTGGCAATAACTGGCCAACGAATTACTGGATGTTTAATCCATCGAATCCAAGTGGCGATATTAAGTCGGTATTTACGAATAACAATAATGTTGACCAGCCTTGGACGACTGAGGTAGGGGTATCAGGCACTTCAACGACACCGAACGAAGGTCAATGGGTTCACTATACGACGGTTATTACAGAACGCTCTATTACAGGTTATATTAACGGTGTTCATATAGGCACGACCGCGAAAGAGAAAACAACAGCAAGCTTTGGTACTGATTTGCAGGCTTACATCGGTCGCTCCAATTATTTAGGGGATGCTACTTTTGCGGGCAGCTTTCAAGATTTAAGAATTTACGGAGAGGCACTAAATAATGAAGATATCGCTGTAGTATATGAACAATCGTTTAATGAAAAGCAAGTACAACAAGGCAAAATAGAGCTAACGTTAGGAGACATATCGGCAGTTACAGAATCTCTTGAACTACCTACTGAAGGTAAGAATGGCGCAATGATCTCATGGACTTCTAGTGATGAGAGTGCGATCAGTCCAACTGGGGAAGTGTTCTTACGAGAAATGAAGCAACAAGTCACGTTAACTGCAACCATTTCTTTGGGTAAAAGCCAGGTAACGAAGGAGTTCATGGTTACCTTACTACCTAAGGATGACTCTATTGAGCAGATTGCCGTTAAGAGTGTCTTGCTTAATGAACCTACATTTATTTTATCAGTGGGGGACAGCGAGACATTAGTGGCTTCGATTTCACCTTCAAATGCAACAAATAAAAGAGTTATCTGGGCATCTAGTGACTCCAGTGTAGCGATTGTCAATTCAACGGGTAAAGTTACAGCTGTTAGTGGAGGTACAGCCACAATTACGGTACAGACTGAAGATGGAGAGTTTACAGCTACATCAGCCGTTACCGTTAAGGGAAAATCACTGAAAGATGATCTTATTCTTCAATACAACATGAAAACAACCGAAGAAGTAGACGGTCAACTCATACTGAAGGATGTTGCCAATAAGGCAGTTACATTTGACGGAATATTTAGAAATCCAAACAATGGACAATTCATTTCAAACAGTGAGGTTGGCTTTGTTTCCTTCAATGGTGGAAGTTCTACATCTAATAGTGGACATGTTGAGATTCCTAAGGGCTCAAATGGACTAGATCTACTACATGGTCTAAATGAGATTACAGTATCTTCAATTGTGAACTGGACGAATGATGGTACGAATCGCTGGATCTTCGGTTTGGGTACTGTATTAACCCCAGAAACGAACAAATATTTCTTCGTAACACCACGTCACGGTAGCGGATCAGGTAATATGATTGCTACAGGTATCTCTAAAAATGGCTGGCCGAACGAAGCATTAGTTACAGGTAGCGCAAACTCAAACCTTATCGGTGGGCAGTGGAAGCATGTAACGGTGTCCTTGTCCGAAGCTAGCAATAGGATAACGTTATTCGTGGATGGAGTTAAGGTTGCTGCGGGTAATGCAAAGGGACTAAAGCTGTCAGAAATTATTAATCCGGATGCTACTTTCTCTGGCTTTATCGGTAAATCAATCTTCTCAAACGATCCATACCTTCAAGGTAGCGTAGCTGATTTTCGAGTATATGATCGCGCGTTGACAGAGCAAGAAGTAGGCGAGTTATATCAACAAGAAGGAGCAACACACATCTCCAAAATACGTCAGCTCACTGTGGATGATGCAGCAAATCAACTTAACATCAGTAGTTTCTTAGGTGAAGGCGATAAAAGCACCGATAAGATAACGAGAAACGTTACATTACCGACAAGCGGTAAAAACGGCGTGAGCATTACTTGGAGTTCTAGTCATCCTACTGTCATTTCTAACCATGGCACTGTACAACGTCCAGCTGTTCAAGCAGGTAATGTTCAGGCAGAGCTTACGGCTACTTTAACGTATCAAGGCGTATCAACTACAGCTGTATTCCCTGTTACAATCTTGAAGCAATTCGATGATCAGCAGAAGGTTGATCTGGACGCTGAACAAATAGAGATCTACAATGCTGACAACATTAAAGGTAACTTACATCTTGTTGCTACAGGTGAACAAGGCTCCACAATTACATGGTTATCTAGCAGACCGGCAGTTGTTAAAGGAACGACTGAAGCGGCTGGTAATGCTAAACAGCTAGGTTGGGTAAGCCGTCAAGCTACGGATACGCCCGTTACGTTAATAGCTACAATTACGAATGGTGCAGCTTCTAAACAGCTTACGTTTAACGTTACGATTAAACAAGCAGCTGCGCCAGTACAGCATGATGCTTACTTCTTTGCATACTTTACAGGTGAATATGAGGGTGGTGAAGAGATATCCTTCGCTACAGCTGAAGATCCATTGTTCTGGAAAGGGCTGAATAATGGTAAGTCGATCCTTCAATCGGATATGGGTGAAAAAGGACTTCGTGATCCATTCGTTGTTCGGTCACCAGAAGGTGATAAATTCTATATGCTGGCAACCGATTTGAAAATGGGCGAAAGTACAAATTTCGACCAAGCTCAAATTACGGGTAGTCATTACATGATGATCTGGGAGTCGGATGATCTCGTTCATTGGAGCGAACAGCGTATGATCGAGGTTGCTCCTAAGACTGGAGGAAATACGTGGGCACCCGAAGCGATCTATGATCCGGTAACTGGAGAGTATATCGTATTTTGGGCATCATCGATGAAAAACACAGAGACATATGGTGATTATAACGGAAGACCTGCAGGTCAGTACAATGTGATGTACTATGCAACAACAAGAGACTTCTACAACTTCTCTGAGCCAAAGGTCATGATTGATGAGTCACTTCCGACCATTGATACGACGTTTATTGAGCATAATGATATGTTGTACCGATTCACCAAATCAGAAGTAAATACTAAAGTGTATGTGGAGAAAGCACCAACTTTTTACTATGACAAGGACGGTATTGCAGCAAACGGCCTTCAATACGACGCTGTTCCGGGTACACGTGATAATACACTTGGCTTGATCGGAAATAATGGAAACAACGAAGGGCAAACGATTTTTAAGGATAATAATAAAGACAAATGGTATCTGTTCCTTGATTCATGGCCATATCATGTCCGATATACAACAGATCTGGATAGCAGCACGCAATATATGAACAATGTATTAAGTAGTGATAAATATGCACTTCCGCCAGGACCACGACACGGAACCGTAATTCCAATCTCACGTGCAGAGTATGATGCTTTGCAAGAGAAGTATGCCTGGAAAGGTCCAGCACCATCAACAGACCCGGTTGTACATTACTCATTTGATGCAAATACAGTGAATGGTACAACGTTGAATGACATTTCTGGTAATGGTCATCACGCGACACTAGCAGGTGGAGCAACGATTAATGAAGAGGATCGTATCGGTAAAACGGGTGGTGCTCTAGAGCTTAATGGATCAACAGGATATGTGAAGCTGCCAGATAACTTGATTCAATCCTTGAATCTTGAGAAGGCAACGTTCTCTACTTGGGTTCAAATGGACAGAAATCAAGCAAATCAAAGAATATTTGATTTTGCTTCTGACACAGGCAGACAGGTTAACCGCAACACCATGTACTTGAGCACACAAGGTGATACAGGTAGTCTAGAGTTTGCTGTCGTAACCCCTTTTACAGAGAAATTTAGCAATGAGAGCACGCGACTGGGATCAGAATATAAATATGCGGTGAGAAATTCCGGGTTATTACCAACGAAGACTTGGCAGCATGTTGCAATTACAATGGATGAATTTGATGCCGTATTGTATGTGAATGGTCAAGAGGTTAAACGTAGCTCGACATTCAACGTTGAGCCGAGAATGTTACTGGAAACAACGATGAATTATATTGGTAAATCGAGAAACAGCTCTCATAGTTTATTTGATGGTAAATTTGATGATTTCCGTATTTATAATCGTGCATTAGCCGTTGAAGAGATTGCAACATTAGCTGATGAAGACGTGACTCCTCCAGTAGAGCAGCCATCTGGGGCAGAGCTCATTCTTCACTATGATATGAATGATATCGATGGTGCGACGGTTATTGACCAAACAGGAAACTTCAATGGAAAATGGATGAATCCGTCTAAAGCAGAATGGATTCGTACACAAGATGCTGGTGTACTAAGCTTTACTGGTGGCACAACTAACTCTTATGTAGAACTACCACAAGGAGTTCTTGATGGTTTAACGGATATGACTGTTTCATCCATTGTGAACTGGAGCGGTAAAAACGCTGCGGAGTGGTTATATGCATTAGGAAGACCAAATAATAATACACACTATACGTATTTCACACCACGTTATAACGCTAACGGTCTAGCTCGCCTAGGTATCGCGACGAATGCTTGGAATAACGAGTCTTCAACTTCTACCACGGGCTTAAAGAATAATGAATGGAAAGTCGTTACGACTGTTGTTTCAGGCACGGATGGTACACTAACGCTTTATATTGATGGTGTTGCTGTTGCATCAGGCTCAACGAATGGAATGACACTAGAACAAATAAAAAATACTTCAGGCAGTAGCGGATCTATCGGTAAGTCATTCTATGCAGCTGATCCTTACTTCAGTGGTATGATTGCAGACTTCCAAATCTATGATGGTGCTATGACTGCGGCAGATATTACATTACTTAAGGCTCATGCAGATCAGAAGATTGCTTTGATGGAGGGCATGCTTGTATCGGCTGCGACAGAGAAATTAACGATTCATGATCTTCTTGCTTCTAATGCATCAAAAGATACGATTATAAGCAATGTAACATTGCCAACATCAGGTGCTTATGGCACAACAATAAGCTGGACTTCAGATAAGGGGAATGTCATCTCAACTACAGGTGCCGTAACCAGACCAGCTAACGCAACTGGCGATCAAGTGGTAACGTTAACAGCAGTATTTACAGATGGTACAGAGACAGTTAATAAAACCTTTACGTTGATGGTTAAGGCATTGCCAAACGATGTTACTTCTGTAGATGAAGCAAAAGCAGCACTAGTGGTTCATAACATTAATGATGTAAGAGGTCATATGACATTACCAACATCTGGTCTATATGGAACAACGATTACTTGGGCTTCTGCACAACCAAACGTCGTTTCAGTTACTGGGGAAGTAAAACGTCCGGTACACGGTAGTGGAAATGTAGATGTGAAGCTTACAGCTACGATTACATTAAATTCAGCATCCACTACGAAGGAATTCATTGCGAAGGTGAAGGAACTGCCTGCTCATGAAAATTATGCGGGATACTTCTTCACATATTTCACTGGAGAAGGTACTTCAACAGGCGAGCAAGTTCACTTTGCACTAAGTAACGGCAATGATCCGTTGAACTGGCGAGAATTGAATAATGGTAAACCTGTATTGACCTCTACCTTAGGGGAGAAGGGGGTACGTGATCCGTTCATTATTCGTTCGCCTGAAGGTGATAAGTTCTACATGATCGCTACCGATCTGAAAATTAACGGCAATGGTAACTGGGGTAGAGCACAGACATGGGGCAGTCGTTCCATTATGGTTTGGGAATCGAATGATCTAGTCAACTGGACAGATCAACGCATGGTAGAGGTTGCACCAGAAGAAGCGGGTAATACATGGGCACCAGAAATTATGTACGACAACACAACAGGTGAATATATCGTATTTTGGGCATCAAGAATGTTTGATGATGCATCTCATACAGGCAATGCTTATCAAAAAATGATGTATAGCAAGACAAGAGATTTCTATACGTTTACTGAACCGCAAGTATATTTGGATTATGGATATTCAATCATTGACACAACGATGATTGAGCATGAAGGAAAAGTGTATCGCTTTACGAAGGATGAGCAAAACAACGGAGCTTCTGCTCCATTTGGCAAGATGATCTTCCAAGAGGTGGGTGACTCGATCTTAGATCCAACCTTCAAGATGATTAATCAAGGTGTTGGTAACATCAAATGGGTTGAGGGTCCAACGATCTTCAAATCAAATACCGATGAAAAATGGTATTTATTCGTAGATGAGTTTGGTGGAAGAGGTTATGTTCCATTCGAGACAACTAATCTTGCATCAGGTGCCTGGACATTATCTTCTAACTACAACTTACCAGCTAGTCCGCGTCACGGAACGGTAATTCCAATTACACAAAGTGAGTATGATGCACTCCATGGGAAGAACGTACCCGTTAGGGGAATTAGCTTGGACAAAACAACGTTGTCAATCGTAGAAGGTCAATCAGGGCAATTGACAGCTACGGTAACACCAGCTAATGCAACGAAAAAAGCAGTAACATGGAGCTCAAGCAATACAGCTGTAGCCACTGTAAGTGCGACAGGTCAAGTAACAGCGGTGGCACCAGGAACAGTAAGGATTACAGTAACTACAGTGGATGGTGGTTTATCATCCAGCGCTACGGTAACGGTAACACCATCGGTGGAACCGACTGCACCAGGAGAAGTGACCAGAACAAGCGTAACAGCAGGTAATCAGAAGCTGACTTTGAAATGGAGTAATCCTGCAGACAGCGATCTGGTCGCTATTAAGATTACAGGTCATGGAAATACAGAGTTTAAGACGGTAACGCTGAACAATGTGGCTAGCAGTTATGAAGTCACAGGACTTGCGAATGGTACGCGTTATGAATTCCGTATTACTACGGTAAACGCAGCGGGACATGAATCCGCAGGGGTTGTGGTGTCAGGAACACCACAAGCACCAAGCAGTGGTAATGGAAATGGTGGCGGTGACGGTAACATTCCTGCACCTACAGTACCAACAGCTCCAGGTGGCAATGAGCCAGTGGTCATGAACAACGGTCAAATACACATTAAGCCTGTCGTAAATGAGAGCGGTGCTTCTAAAGTGAAATTAAGTGCGGATACGGTGAAGCGTGCGCTTGATCAAACGACAGGCGGTAAGTTACACATGCGAGTTGAAGCTGATGAGAGCTTGAACGGGCTAACGATTGAGCTCGCAGTAGATGCGCGCTTAACAAGTGGATCTTCTACGGTAGATCGCATCGAGATCAACACAGGCTCTGCAGTCGTAACCGTGGCAACTGAATTGCTTGGAACAGGAACAAGTGCAGGGAAGACGTTAGGATTGTCAATTAAGAAAATTGCAGCTAATCAACTGCCAGCTGGCGCACAAGCTCAGCTGAACGGTGAGGTCGTATTCGATATCGAGCTAACGATTGATGGTAAGAAACTTACGGAGTTTGATGGCAGAGATGATCTCGTGATTGAATTGCCATACACTCTAAAGGCTGCCGAAAATCCAAACAACGTCGTCGTATACGATGTGAAGGACAACGGAGAGCTAAGAGTGGTGACGAATGGTAAATACAATGCAGCGACAGGAAAAGTAGAGTTCAAGCCAACGTATCTGAGCAAGTATACGGTAGCGTATGTTGCAGCGAGCTTTAAGGATGTGACCCAAGACTGGGCGAAGGATGCGATCTCAGCATTGGGAGCAAGAGGCATTGTGAAGGGTGTAGGCGATGGAGAGTTTAATCCAAATGTTCAAGTGACAAGAGCAGAATTCATCACCATGCTGATGAATATGTTTGAGCTATCGGATGAGAGCGCAACGACAAGCTTTAGTGATGTGAAGCAAGGAGAATGGTACCATGGAAATATCGCAACCGCGCAGAAGCTGGGGATTGTGAACGGGAAACCAAATGGACGATTCGGAGTTCATGAGAACATTACGCGAGAAGATATGGCGGTTATGGTATACAAGGCTGTCCAAATTAAGCAACTAGCGTTAACAAGTGGTGAAGCTACAGCCTTCAAGGATGAAGCAAACATCGCAAGTTATGCGAAGCAAGCGGTAGAGGCAATACAGGGAGCAGGCATAATAAACGGTGTAGGTAACGATGAGTTTGCACCGAAGAAGAATGCTAGCCGTGCAGAAGCAGCAGTGATGATCTATAATTTGTTGGGTTTGATGTAGACACGTTAAGTATAAGGCAGTTGCTATTGATTCACTCAGATAATAAAGTTGGGCGGAAGAACTTGTTCCGTCCACTTTATTGTCTGTTTAATCAGTGAGCAGGAAAAGCCGTTAGATCCTGGCTTAAAGAAGTAGTTGTTAACTTTACCTTAATACGGGCTCAATTCTTCCTCTAAGATTATCGGTATAGGCCAGATTTCCATCCGTCGTGATTACGGCAGCCTCGATATCCTTCATTTTATTAACTTTATGAATAATGGAGACCGCATCTAACCCAAACAATTCTGTTGTATATATATCGCAGTCGAGCGATCGATCCGCAATAATCGTTAAAGAAGCGATATTACTTTCTATTGGATAGCCTGTTCTGCTGTTAAATATATGATGGTAATGACTCCCTTCCTTCTCTAAAACTCTCTCGTATATTCCTGATGTAACGACGGATTGCTCCCTTATGCTAACGAGTGCTGCTGCATTTCCTCTAGGTAAAAAGGGATTTTGGATTCCAACTTTCCAGTGACTGGACCCGGTGGGAGAATCGCCATGAACCAGAACATTGCCGCCCATATCGACCATAGCTGATGCGGCTCCGTTTTTCTTGAAAAATGACATAACTTGATCAGCAAAATAACCTTTAGCAATCGCTCCAAGGTCGATTTCCATGCCCTTTTTGGATAAATGAACCGTTTGCTGCTCATCGTCAAGCTGTATATGCTCCGGATTCAAGAGCTCAAGCACCGCTTTAATCTCGGTATCCTCCGGCACATGTGCCTCGCGGAAACCAATTCTCCACAATTTGATCAAAGGCCCTATCGCAATATTTAAAAATGAATCTTTATTCAGGCTGTGTTCTTTGCCTATCTTAATAAGATCATACAGTTCCTTGTCTACTCTAAGCGGATGTGATGCGGCTTCTTTTTTTAACATGGCAAGCTGCGATTGCTCACTGTTGGCACTAAACACTTGTTCATAATGGACAAGCATATTCACGGCTTCCTCGGTAAGCTTTTCAGCATCTGTCCCCTCGATATAGAGGGATATGTTCGTTCCCATAAGCGGTACCGTTGTCGTAAAAGGTTTCATGATAGCCTCCTATATTGCACATTGTTGTCCGTGATTGAGAAAAGTATGGATGAGGTCATGATCCACGCTATTCAGCTTTTTTGCTCCATGATGGGCTATAAAATAATCCAGACTCATCTTCTCTAGAGGGATTGGATAGATGTTGTATTCCGAAGGGCACTCCTTGATATGGATGCTCTCAGGCACAAAGGTCAGACCTAAATTATGCTTTGCAAGCTGGAGTACAGTGTAGATTTCATTGCTTTCCATAATGATATTAGGCTGTACCTTGTAGACACTGAGCAATTGATCAATCTGTTTTCGGATTGCCGAACCCTTGGACGTTAGAATAAGCTTTTGATTCAAAATGGTGCTGATCTCAATCGTGCCCTCCGGGATAACTGCAACATTCTCTTGATATAATTCGCAGCAACGCGGAATGATGGCCTGGTAACTGTGGCTGCCCCAGTTAAACGAGTTCAAGTTAGGGGAGATACTGCTTGAATTTTGCCCGATCCAGAAGTCCAACTCATTATTTTGGAGACGTTTCTCATTTTTTTCAGGTAAGTCCTCGACAAGATTAATTTTATAAGCAGGATGAAGCTCCAGAAAATCTGGTAGAAAAAGGGGTGTTAAGTAAACACCGAGGCTTGGAAGAATGCCGATTCGTAACACTTTATTGCCCATATTCGATACATATGAGATTTCCCTTATAAGTTTCGCATAGCTATGTTCAAGTGACGTTAGGTATTGATAATATATTTTCCCCTGCTCGGTTAATCGGTACGGAAGTTTGTTGCGAGTGATTAGCTCACAGCCCAACTCACTTTCGATTTTCTTGATAACCTTTGTGAGGTAGGGCTGAGATATGTAAAGAGATTGGGCAGCCCTGCTATAGTTACTGTATTTCAATAGGCTGTCAATGTAACACAAGATATCTTGAGATTCTAACTTAGACATGTCCCTCACCCCACTTGTGAAAAAAGTAACATACTTTGAATTTGAGGTGATTATAACAAATTAGTTATCAAACTGCAATGAATAACTATTAGATCATTTGAGCTTTGATATGTTAGAGTTAGGCCGAAAGATCGAACCTGACAGTTACGAACATCATCTCGAATGACAGAGAGGGGATTACGATGAACTATTTAGCTATCGTGGGCACGAATTCGGATGTGTCAACTAACCGCATGCTGCTTCAATTTATGCAAAAGCATTTTGCTAGTGAAGCCCGGATTGACTTGTTTGAAATTAAGGATATGCCTGCCTTTATTGAAAAAGATGAATTAGAGGATGCTGAAGTTGATATTCCTGTGAAGGTACAAGACTTATTAGATCAAATCTCTAATGCGAAAGGTGTCATTATCGCTACTCCTGAATATGATCATGCGATCCCTGCAGTGTTGAAAAGTGCGCTGGAATGGATCAGTTACACGACTCAAACCTTGAAAGACAAGCCTGTTCTGATTGTGGGTGCTTCACATGGTGCACTCGGTTCTTCCAGGGCACAAGCGCATCTTAGACAAATCCTGGATTCGCCTGAGCTTGGTGCAAGAATGATGCCTAGCAGCGAGTTTCTTTTGGGAAAATCACAGAGTGCATTTGATAGTAGTGGTAATCTCATTAACGCTGACAAAGTAGCGGAGCTTGCCGAAATCTTCAATGAGTTTGTTTTGTTTACGGAGATCACTACGGAACTGTTATCAAAAAGGACGTTGAAGAAATAAACGAAAAAATTTTCCTGGCAAGAGTAGGGGCTAATCACAATGAAAATCATAGCGATCGTTGGCACAAATGCAAAGAAATCGTATAATCGCAAGCTGCTTCAGTTCATGCAAAAGCATTTTGAGTCCAGAGCAGCCATTGAAATCCTCGATATTACAGATGTTCCGATGTTTAATCAGTCCGATAACCATACAAACAGTGAAATTATACAATCGTTTAATGAAAAAATTATCGCAAGTGATGGTGTCATTATTGCGACTCCCGAGTATAACCATTCCATCCCTTCATCCCTTAAAAGCCTGCTGGAATGGTTGAGCTTTGAAATCCATCCGCTGGCTGGCAAACCCGTGATGATCATAGGTGCGTCCCAGGGAACACAAGGTTCCTCGCGTGCACAGTTGCATCTTCGTCAAATCCTGGATGCACCGGGTGTTGAAGCCAATGTGATGCCAGGGTATGAGTTTTTACTTGGAACTGCACATAAAGCATTTGACGAATCAGGTGACCTGAACAATGAAGGAACGATTGATTTCCTGGAAACATGTTTCCTGCGATTTCTTCGGTTTGCCAAAATTTCAAATCAGCTCAACGAAGAAGAGGAGTTTACCTACAAACCCGGTGTGTATGAGATCAATGCCATAGGTCACAGTGGCAATCTGCCGATGAAGGTATCCTTTAGTGAAAATAGAATTGAAAGCATCGATATCGATTCGAAGGGTGAAACCGAAGGCATCGCCGATGTTGTTTTTGTAAGAATTCCGAATAAAATCATTGAGGGACAGACGCTGAATGTAGATGCTCTCTCCGGTGCTTCTGAAACCAGTAATGCAGTCATCAATGGTGTAGCCAAAGCGGTTAAGCTTGCCGGAGTGAACCCTGACATCCTGAAAAGACGTCCAAAACCTGCTAGCAGCCAGATGAAAGATGACGAAGAATACACTTGCGATGTGGTCGTAGTAGGTGGAGGTGGAGCTGGATTAAGTGCGGCTGCTACAGCTTTACAGTATGGGGCAAGTGCGATTGTGCTTGAGAAATATCCGGCTGTTGGGGGAAACACGATCCGTTCAGGTGGTCCTGTCAATGCTGCAGATCCTGTATGGCAACAACAGTTCACTGAGAATCCAGGGGAAAGACAGACAATTGAGAATTTATTGAGTATGGATGAGAGCCTGGTCCACCCGGAATATATCGATGATTTCCATGCACTCAAAGAAGAGTTTACTGCGTATCAGGAAAAGTTCGGCACAGAAAAGGCTTATTTATTCGACTCGCCACTTCTTCACAGAATGCAAACGTATTTTGGGGGCAAACGAACGGATCTGAATGGAAACACGATCTATGGACAGTACGATCTGGTCAAAGTACTTACAGACCGTGCCTTGGAAAGTGTAACGTGGCTTGAGGATATCGGGGTTGAATATGATAAAAGTATCGTATTTGCTCCAGTGGGTGCTCTTTGGCGCCGCGGCCATAAACCTGTCAAAAGTTATGGCTCTGCCTTTATCATTGCACTTAGCAAATATGTAGAAGAACATTCAGGAAAAATGATTACAGATAGCCCAGTCAAACAATTGATCATCGAAGATGGAAAAATAACAGGTGTTATCGCAACAGGTGTTAATGGTCAGAAAATCACCATTCATGCCAAAGCCGTTGTGCTTGCTAGCGGCGGTTTTGGTGCAAATACTCAGATGCTCAAGGAATACAACACGTACTGGAGCCATATTGACGATGATATCAAAACAACAAATTCTTATGCGATGACTGGTGATGGAATATCACTTGGTAAGAGTGCAGGAGCAGCACTGACAGGCATGGGCTTCACTCAAATGATGCCGGTAGCCGATCCTGAAACTGGCGAACTCTTCAGTGGACTGCAAGTACCACCTGAAAACTTTGTCATTGTTAATAAAAAGGGAGAACGTTTTGTTAATGAATTCTCTGGACGAGATGTCTTAACAAAAGCGGCTATCGAGCAGGGAAGTTTATTTTACCTGATTGCGGATGATGAGATCAAGAAAACCGCAGCGAACACAAGCCAGGAAAAGATAGACCTTCAAGTGGAAGCAGGTACCTTGTTCAGAGCCGATACTTTAGAAGAGCTGGCCGTGAAAATCAATATGGAACCTGAAGTTCTTAGAAATACGATTGATAAGTATAACTCATATGTGGATGCGGGCTTTGATCCGGAGTTCCATAAGGATACGTTTAGCTTAAAAGTTGAGAAGTCTCCATTCTATGCTACGCCTAGAAAACCGGCGGTTCACCATACAATGGGTGGTATCAAGATCGATACCCAAACTCGCGTATTGGATGAAAACGGTCAGCCAATTGCACATCTGTATGCCGCTGGGGAAGTTGCAGGAGGTATACATGCAGGCAACCGTTTAGGCGGTAATGCCTTGACGGATATCTTTACTTTTGGACGAATCGCTGGTAAGACTGCTGTTGATGAAATGAATGATGTACAGAACATCAAAAAAGAAATGTAGATCACTCCAGATTCCATATGTAAAGAACCCGCTTAACACAAGGATTTTCAAGTGTTTTGCGGGTTCTTTCTAGGTGAAAATGGTTTGGTTGTGTGGTCGTGGTCACACGAATGTTCTCAGACCCCAAACCAAGCCCGGTGAAGGGCATATACTCCTTCTGTAATATCCTCAATACTCAATCCACCAAAACCAATCTGAACCATGGATTGCTCCGCTTGAGCTGGTTGCGCCCAAAAGGGGGATACCGGGTAGACCTGAACACCTTCCTTCTCAGCAGTAGCAATCAGCTTGTGTTCATCCATTCCGTTATGTACTCGCAACAAAATATGAAGTCCTGCATCCTCACCAATGATGGTAACTTGAGCACCCATCACCTGTTGAAGCATTGAGATGAGTGTGAATTGCTTCTGTCGATATACCTTCCTCATCTTGCGAATGTGGGCTTCCCAATGTCCATTACTCATAAACAGCTCTAAGGTGTTCTGCTGAAAATGAGAGACCGTTTGATCATATAATCGGTAGTCTTGTTTACGGTGTAGCTCTAACATGGTCTGTGGTAGAACCATATACGCAATACGTAATGAAGGCAGAAGGCACTTTGAAAATGTCCCCAGGTAAACGGTTCGCTGTTGGGTATCCAGGCTTTGCAGGGAAGGTATCGGTTTGCCGACATATCTGAACTCACTATCATAATCGTCCTCAATAATGATCCCATTCTGGTCTATTGCCCATTTCAGTAATTGCATTCTCTTGGCGAGCGGCATGACCATTCCATAGGGGAACTGATGTGACGGTGTAATGTAGACGATGCGGGAATTGCTTTCGTATAACTTGCGGATATGAAGCCCATCGACTTCCAGCGGAATAGGGTGAATGTTTAGACCTTTATGTTGAAAAACCGTCCGAACACCGTCATATCCCGGGTCTTCCATCGCGATCCCATGACTAACGTCACCTATTAATCCAGATAACACACCGAGCAAGTACTGAACACCAGCTCCAATTATAATTTGATCAGGTGAACAATTTACTCCCCTAGAGCTGTGCAGGTAATTTGCAATTTCCGATCGCAACCCCGGTTCTCCGAGCGGATCACCATAAGAAAACAACTTCATTTGGTTCTGGAGCAAGCTCTGATTGGATAACTTGCGCCAAGTGGCAAATGGAAAATGCTCAGCATCTACGTCACCATAACGAAAATTGTATCGAATCTCGGGGCTATCCTGAATAATGTTTTCCAACCAATTTGTACTCACTACGTGGGATAGGGGCAATGCTTCCAGCTTCAAATCCATGATGTATAAGCCACTCCTTGGCCTGCTCTGGACATAACCCTCAGCCAATAATTGTTGATACGCCATATCCACTGTATTACGGCTAATGTGGAGGTGGCTGGACAGTGAGCGAATAGAGGGAAGTCGAGTATGGGCTGGTAACTTTCCGTTCAAAATATCTTTCTTAATATAGTGATAAAGCTGAGCGTATAACGGATCTCCAGACTCTCTGTTCAACAATAATGTCAAATCAATCATGCTAATCCTCCTCGTTGCCAGAACTGACCCTGTTATTTTGTTGAGAGTTGTCACTACTTATGGGGTCAATCGATTGTTACAATTATATCAGTTCCAGTCGAATTAAAAAGATATCAGTCTACTGGATTACTATTGTTGTAGGAGGAGAAGGAATGAACAAACCTATAGATGTTATGGAACGAATAGAAAATCCGTCAACACAAGCGTTGCACAACTTCAATCAACACCCTGGTTTCCGCCGCATGTTTGCCCCGGACCAGTTGACAATCGGGTTGTTTTTACCACTTAAATTTTATAAAGGTCATATGGATGTTCTAAAAGGTCAAGCTGACCTCGTGGAAAGCATTGATCAACGAAATTTTGCAGCCGTATGGGTGCGAGATGTTCCTTTATTTGATCCTGCCTTTGGAGATGCTGGACAAGTATTTGATCCATTTATCTATCTTGCTTTTCTCGCTGCAAGAACCCAAAACGTCTCCCTGGTAACAGGAAGCGCGATCTTCACACTTCGCCATCCGATTGATTTAGCCAAGGCAGCTGCATCCATTGATGTACTTTCGGGCGGACGACTTGTGCTAGGGATTGCTTCCGGCGACCGACCTGCTGAGTTTCCGGCTTATGGGATAGATGGGGAGCATCGTGATGTGCGATTCCGGGAGACGGTGGAGTTTTTTCGTGAGCTTATACAGGATAGAACTGGCGCAATTCAATCTTCTCTTGGTCAATTGAAAGGGCTTGAATTGCTCCCGAAGCCCGTAGCTAATGGCATTCCGCTCGTTGTGACGGGCTCAAGCAGGCAGTCTTTAGATTGGATTGCAGAGCACAGTGATGGTTGGCTCACTTATCCCGAAGCAACGGCAAACGAATCCGGTCCTCAAATGCTTGGTCATAAGATTAATGCTTGGCGTGAAAAAATACATGGTGGCATGTTCAAGCCGCATATGACGAACGAATGGATTGATCTTGTCGAAGATCCCAATTATCCTCGAACACCGCTTCGTGGCGGGTACATATTGCGTACAGGACGAGCAGGTCTGATTCAGCTATTGGAGGAATGGAGAGCAGTTGGCGTCAATCATGCTGCACTCGGTATTCATTTTTCGAGTCGACCTCCTGCTGAGGTGATTCAGGAGTTGGCAGAGGAAGTATTGCCACTCTTTCCCACGCATGTGGGTCCGAAGCCGTTGTTTACAGGGTGGTAGAACATGAAATTGGTGCCTGATGACACAGATAGCTTTTCTCCGCATTTCTGTTAACGATCAGGAGAGTATCGATCCGCTGACAGCGATGAGGTCAGGGGTTCGATACTCTAGATACGATAAAGGAAAAAGACGTCATCATGTAACATATGATGGCGTTTTTTTGCCTCTATGTAAACGCTTTAATTAAATATAGACAAGGGATGCCGTCGGTGATAATATTGTTTCTATAAGAAACGATATTGTTCTTATGGAATACAATATATTTCTTTATCTATTCCCGATTTGAAGCTTTTGATCTTGCAAGTAACAAGAAAAAAAGACCAAAAAAAGTCGTCCTCCACATTCTATTGGGTATTATGAGCACCTCATTCTTAAGTATACGAATAACGCCTTGTGCTAAAGTATTTAATTGTTTGGTGCTTGAGCGTAACGAGAGGGTTGGGAAATATTATGAGTATAATTGAAACAACAATCGAATCTTTTGACGGTACTCGGCTATATTCTAGTAAGAATTTAGTTAGTGATGCAAAAGCCGCTGTCGTTATTGTTCACGGACTAGCTGAGCATGCAGGGCGCTACGATTATTTGACAGAGAAGCTGAATCAGCGCGGGTTTAGCGTATATCGGTTTGACCATCGTGGTCATGCCAGATCCGAGGGACAACGTACGTTTTATAAAGAGTTTGATCATCTCATTGAAGATGTTCATGTCATTGTCGAGGCGGCATTGCGAGAGAGTGGCGATCTTCCGCTGTTTGTCATCGGACATAGTATGGGCGGTTTTGCAACCTCGTCCTTTGGAACGAAATATCCAGGCAAGGTCAGAGGCATCGTACTATCCGGAGCCCTCACTCGTTACAATACAAAAGTTGCCGGAGAACTGCCAATGGATCTTCCTGCAGGCACGTATTTCCCAAATGAGCTGGGCAGCGGCGTATGCAGTGATCCCGCAGTTGTATCCGCTTACGCGGATGACCCGCTGGTTGAAAAGCAGATCTCTGTAGATTTATTTAACAGCTTGGGAAATGGCATAACATGGCTCAAGGAGAACCCCAAGCAGTTTACAGATCCGGTGCTTGTACTGCATGGAGCAAATGATGGACTGGTCAGCGAAAAGGATTCCCGTGACTTTTACGGCGATATCGCTTCCACGGATAAAACACTCAAAATTTATGCTCATCTGATGCATGAAATATTTAATGAACCGACTCGTGATGATGTTATTGAAGAAGCAATTACATGGATTGAAAAACGAATCTGATTTCAGTAGAGTAAGAGAGAGAATCTGAATATGAAAGGGATTACGCATGAAATTAGATTGGATGGGCGACCATCGGGAACTGATTGAGAAAATTATCAAATACGGTAATGCGTACTCAAACACGTATAAGCTGCAGCGAAGTTATGGTACAGACATGATGTTCTCTGCCTCACAGATTCAGACGCTGGAATACATTCTGGAAGCCGAGGACAAGGAAGAGAAGATGTCGGAGATGGCCGCACGCCTGGGTGTAAGCCGCAGTACATTTTCCAAGAACGTGAAGAATCTGACGGAAAAAGGTCTGCTCGAAAAATTTCATTTAAGCGGTAACCGCAAAGACATATACGTCAAACCTTCGCCGAAAGGTCGCGAGGTATATACGAAGTATACCGAATTTGTAAGGGAGCTGTGCTTTGATGAGATTTTCAAGTATGCAGATCAGATTTCAGAAGCGGATAAGCAGAACTTTGTTCGCATCATGGATCTGTTTGCCGACGTGCTCGTCTGGTATGGTGAAAAAGAACAGGAAGCGCGCAAGTTGATTAGAATTGATTCCTCTGAAACATGAACCTTGAAATTAAGGGCACCAGCCCAATCCCTCCGCGAATGTCCGTCATACAGTATAAAGTGCTCAATGCAGCAGAGGCTGTAGGACGATTATTCAGCAGGGAGTGGGATGTGTGAAATCATCAACAAAGCTTACCGGACGGGTTATTTATAAAGGAGATCCGGGATATGAAGCGGCGCGCAAGAACTGGGACCCGCATACCGATAAATATCCTAAAGTTTTTGTTTTTGCCCAACGGACGAAAGATGTATCCAACGCTATCCGATGGGCTCGTGAAAATAATGTACCGATCAGGCCGCGGAGCGGCAGACATGCGCTTGAAGTAAACCTTTCACAAGTTAATGGTGGAATTGTCATTGATGTAAGTGATCTGAATTCCATCAAACTTGATAAAAAAAATGGAACCGTTGTTGTGGGTACGGGTAACCGAGTAGGGAGAATTGCGAATACCCTTGCCAAGCAAGGTTTCATAGCTCCTTTTGGTGACAGCCCTACTGTAGGGATCGGTGGAATTACGTTAGGTGGGGGAATTGGGCCTCTCCAGCGTACGATTGGACTCATCAGTGATAACCTGCTTGAGGTAGAGATGGTGGACGCCAAAGGAAAAGTGATTCGGGCCAATAAAAATCGTAATGCGGATCTATTTTGGGCCTCGCGGGGAGGCGGCGGCGGTAACTTCGGAGTGTATACCCGTTACAAATTCAAAGTGCGCCGTGCTCCAGCGAAGGCGACTGTATTTAAAATCACCTGGCCATGGGCTCAATTCGAGAAGGTGCTCAAAGTATGGCAGAGGTGGGCTCCCTCTGTGGATACAAGACTGGGCAGCGAGTTGTCCATCGGACCGAAAAAGGGTGGCAATGTTGTCATGGAGGGGCTGTTCCTAGGGTCAAAAACAGAGGCACTCCGTCTATTGCAGCCGATTACAAGTGTTGGCACACCGACAAGTTCCATTGTTCGTTTGTTACCTTACACGGAAGTTGTGAAGTTCTTATTACAACCTGATCCGACCGAGACTCAACGGTATAGTAACCAGTTCTCGTCCGGTTTTGGACGAAAACCATTCCCCGACAAAGCCATTAAATCGATGCGATCATTCTTGGAGAACCTGGAAGAGGGACCAGGCGGATTCTATTTCCTCAACTGGGGCGGAGCGGTAAGTCGCAAATCACCTAGATCTACCGCATTCTTCTGGCGCAAAGAGAAGTTCTATGTGGAATGGACCAGTACGTGGCTCAAACCATCCCATGCCGCCAAAAATATCGCACTCGCTCGTAATACTCGCAAGAAATTGCAACCATACATTGTGGGTTCCTATATCAACGTTCCAGACCAAGGGATCAAAAATTCCGGTCCAGTGTACTATGGAGCCAACTATGCCAGACTGCGGAGAGTCAAAGCCAAGTATGACCCGAAAAATGTGTTTAACAATCCGCAAAGCATTACTCCTGCTCGGATAGTGTAAGGTAGAGCCATTCATTTTTACTAGCAGCTAGTGTTAATCAGAAGTTAAATTCATCTATGTATTACTAATAATAAAGACACGTCTTTTATGGCGTGTCTTATTGATTTTTATGGTAGTATAGATGCCAAAACGATATATGAAACGATACAGTTGCTGTTCGACCCTTGAATGGAGGTATGGCTCATGTATGCACCGATCTTATCTACGAAATTAACCATTCCAGTTCAGCGCTCCCATGTAGTGGATCGTCCCCGCCTGTATGTCCGTTTCGGCGAGGGGATGCACGCTAAACTCATACTGGTCTCTGCTCCTGCAGGATCAGGAAAAACACTACTAGTCAATCAATGGGTTAAGTTTTCTTCAATAGATACAGCTTGGCTTTCGCTGGAAGAAGCGGATAACGATCCTTCACGTTTTTTGACATATCTATGTGCTTCGTTACAGACGATTTTCCCCAAGCTTGCTGAAGGAGTCATGGGATTAGTTCAATCTTCCGAGCCGCCACCGATCGAGATCATTATTACATACCTTCTTAATGAAGTTTCTGAAATAACCGATCATTTTATACTTGTTCTGGATGATTATCATCTCATGACTTCAGAAGTGATCCATCAAGCGCTTGTCTACTTACTGAGGCACATGCCCCCGCATATGCATATCGTCATGACTACGCGTCAGCAACCCAAGTTACCTTTGGCTCGACTGCGGGCAAAGGGGGAATTGATTGAAATACGTGGTAGTGATCTGCGGTTTACTTCTGCCGAATGCAGTGAGTTTTTGGATCGGGTCATGGGATTGAAGCTTTCAGAGGAACATGCTGCTCTCCTTGAAAAACGAACAGAAGGCTGGGTTGCCGGGTTGCAGTTAGCGGCCTTATCCATGCAGGGTTCTTCTGATCCAAATCACTTTATGGAAACGTTCAGTGGCAGAGACCCATTTGTACTGGACTATCTAATGGAAGAAATATTACAAGGGCTAACCGAACAAGTACAGAACTTTTTGTTGAAAACGTGCATGTTGGATCGATTATGCGGTTCATTGTGTAATGCGATCTTTGATATAGATGAACCCAAGGAACATGAATCCGTTGATTTTACCGGACAGGACATGTTGGAGTGGCTGGAGCAAGCCAATCTTTTCATCGTTCCCTTGGACAATGAGAGGCGATGGTATCGTTACCATCATCTGTTTGCAGATTTATTGCGTAAAAGAGTACAACAGAATTCAAATTATGCCGGCACAGCGGAGACCGATCTGTCTATTACTGAGATACATAAGCGAGCGAGTATCTGGTATGAGAAGCATCAAATGGAGCTGGAGGCTTTCAATCATGCTGTAGCTGCGGCAGATACTCATCGGGCATCGGATCTGTTGGAAGGTAAAGGTATGCCACTTCTTTTTCGCGGGGGTGCTGTTCCTGCCTTGCAATGGTTGAGTTCTCTATCCTCAGCAGAAATGGATTCAATACCTTCCCTATGGGTGATGCATGCGGCTGCGTTGTTAGTGTCAGGACATATGATAGACGTCGAACCCAAATTGAAGTCTGCTGAACAAGCGTTACAAAATATGGAACCTGAAAAGATCAATTCTGATCTCATCGGACATATTGCCTCCATCCGAGCCACGCTGGCTGTCAGCCGGCACGATGCGGATACGATTATTACGGAGTCACTTCGAGCACTCAAATATTTGCATCCTCATAATCTGCCCATTCGTGCAGCAACAGCTTGGACCTTAGGATATGCATACCAGCTTCAGGGAAAACGTGTGGAAGCCGAATTGTCCTACGAGGAATCATTATCGAACAGTACCAGGATCGGACATCATATCATCACGATGATGGCGACACTGGGCATGGGGAATATGCAGGAATCTAACAATCAGCTACACCTGGCGGCTGAAGCCTATCAGCAGGTGGTACATATGGCAGGTAAGCCACCGCTACCCATTGCATGTGAAGCCCATTTGGGTCTGGCGCGAGTTCATTACGAATGGAATAAGCTTGATGTGGCGATGTTGCACGCTCAACAGAGTGTGCAGTTGGCACATCAATTTGTCCAAACGGACAGGGTTGTTGCAAGTGAGTTATGGCTCGCCCGAGTGACGCTTGCGAAGGCGGATCTTCATCAAGCCGCTATCATGTTAGATAGAATCAACGAAACGGCCCAACGGTTAAATTTTACAAAGGCGATCCCTGATATTACTGCTGCATACGTTCTTGTGCTCCTTCGTCAGGGTGATCTGAAAAAGGCAATACGATTATCATGGGACAGAAATCATGCGCTTAGTCAGGCCAGAGTATTGCTGAAGCAGGGGAACACCTTGGAGGCACTTGGTATGATGGAATCCTGTCTTCGCTTGGCCATAACCAAAGGCTTCAAGGATGAACAGCTCAAGGCAACAATCCTTCTGGCGGTTATCCATGAGGAACATGGAATTAGAACACAAGCTATCGAGCTCCTGACTGAGGCCATGATGATGGCAGAGCCAGCAGGCTTCATTCGAATATTTGTAGACGAAGGTGTTGTTGTACACAGTCTTTTGAAGAGTATGAGAGCACGCGGTGACTCACATTTATATCTGCTTCAAATACTGACTGCATTTGATGAAGCTGAGGACAATAGAATAGAAATGATTTCGGAAGAGACAGATGTATATCCGTACGTTTCTGAACTGCGAATTGATCCGTTAAGTGTGAGAGAGCTCGAAGTATTACATCTGATTGCGCAGGGAAGATCCAATCGGGAGATTAGTGAGATACTTCATATTGCACTGCCTACCGTGAAAGGACATAACCGGATTATTTTTGACAAAATGCAGGTGAAGCGACGAACCGAAGCCGTGGCAAAAGCACGTGAATGGAAACTCCTGTAACGGATGCATCTTTGAAACAATACTTTAGTATCTAGGGGCCGAACCCACTTCCCGATATACTCATGGCAAACAGGAACATGTGGGGGGAAAGATATGAGAGCTATCATATGTACAAAGTATGGATCACCAGATGTGTTGCAGCTTAAAGACATAGCGAAGCCATCACCCAAGGATCATGAGATTCAGATTAAAATACATGCAACAACCGTAACATCGGGGGACTGTAGAGTTCGCGGTTTTAATAGCCCATTCCTGTACTGGATACCCATGCGTCTGTTTTTGGGAATCCGAAAACCCCGAAATTCGATTCTGGGCGTAGAGTTAGCAGGCGAAGTTACGGCGATCGGCAAGGAAGTGAAGCGATTTAAATTAGGTGATCAGGTATATGCACTAAATGGAATGCGTTTCGGTGCCCATGCTCAGTATATATGTCTATCTGAAGAGGATCCCGTCACTTTGAAACCGGTTAATGCAACGTATGAGGAAGCAGCAGCTGTTCCGTTCGGTGGAACTACGGCCTTATATTTTCTGCTCAAAGGAAACATTAAACGGGGAATGAAAGTGCTCATCTATGGAGCTTCGGGAGCCGTAGGAACTGCTGCTGTACAGCTTGCAAAGTATTTTGGAGCAGAAGTGACAGGGGTATGCAGTACAACGAATGTGGAATTCGCGAAGTCACTTGGTGCCGAGCATGTTATCGATTATATGAAGGAAGACTTTACAAAAACAAGTCAGCGGTATGATCTGATATTGGATGCAGTTGGCAAAGTCTCGAAAGGTCAGTGTCGGCACCTATTGGCACCTAACGGCACATATGTCACTGTTGATGGGCAAGGCATCGCAAGGGTTACTGCGAAGGATCTGATACTTCTTAAAGAGTTGATGGAGGCTGGTAAGATGCAAGCGGTGATTGACAGACGTTATGCTTTGGAGCAAATTCAGGAAGCTTATCGTTATGTGGAAACAGGGCGAAAGAGGGGAAATGTCGTGATTACGGTCAAACATGAGAACTAATTGGCAGTGTGTCGAACTTACTTTTCAAAGGAATGAAAAAGCCACCCTCGGTCATATGACCAAGAGCGGCTTCTTTACATGCCAATTCGCATATCAGCCATTCAGCTATTATGCTTTAACTTGTTCTCCAGCAAATACTTCAACGTTCATTGGAGCGGCCATGAATGCTGCTGCTTGTTGAACAAAAGCTTGGAAATGCGCGCTTGTGTTGTGGGAAGCTGTAGCAGCTTCATCTTTCCACAGCTCGATCATCGTGTATTGTTGTTCGCGTTCTGTGCTTTTTGCCAAATCGTAGCTGATGTTACCTTCTTCTTGACGTGTTGCAGCAATCAGTTCTTTCGCAGATGCGAGGAATGCTTGCTCTTGATCTGGTTTAACTTGCAGATGAGCGTGAATGATAATCATAATGTATAACCTCCATATGGTGTTTGTTTGGAATGTGTTAAGAATATATGCTTATTGACCCATTTAATCGAGACTTACAGGGAAACCGTCCCTGATATTATGCCCAAGTTGTGATGGTTTCTACAGGCAGACGGTAGGAAGGGTGACCTTCTTTGGCCGATTTACCGATCGAGATCAACATAACGGGTTGATAACGCTCTTTGTCCATGCCAAATGCTTCTGCAATCTGGTCTTTCTCATAACCACCAATTGGGTTGGTGTCATAGCCATGAGCACGAGCAGCAAGCATCAATTGCATGGAAGCAAGGCCAGCATCGATCAGGTTAACGTCGCGAAGATCGGAAGCAGCCATCTTTTCGTAATAAGGCATTACAGTTTTGAGCTGCATATCCTTAATGTCTTGTGGCATGTAACCAAGTTCTACAGCTTTACCAAAAATCTCATCCATGTATTCAACGTTGTTCATATCAATAAATACGCCAATAACAGCGGCAGAAGTCAACACTTGATTTTGATTAAATCTCGCAAGTGGAGCAAGCTTTTCTTTACCTTCAGCCGTATCAACAACCAGAAAACGCCAAGGCTGCAAATTGATCGAAGATGGTGCACGGGAAGCTTCGGACAGAATTTCTGTCATCTCTTCACGGCTGATCTTCACTTCAGGATCGTAAAGTTTAACAGAACGGCGACCGTAGGTAATTTCGTTAAAATCATTGGTTTTCTGGAATTTGCTTTGAATTGTACTCATGCATGGATCTCTCCTCTATATATGGGTTTAGAAATTGTTGTGCATACGTTCCAGGAGATCGGCGAGTGACTGAACTTCGTCTTCACTGAAATCCTGTAAAATCTGGTTGATAAAATTGGTCTTCTCTGCTTTGTAGCCTTCAATCTGTTTCCGACCGTGGTCCGTCAAACGAACAAAAGTGACCCGATTATCGTCGGGGTTCTTGCGTCTTGTAACCATCAGGTCCGCCTCAAGCTGTTTCAAGTGGCGTGTAATCGCAGCACTATCAATGTTAATGATTTTCTGCAGCATGGATTGATTAATCTCATCTACCTGATCCAGCTCATGCAGAATTTCGAAGCGAGAGGAACTGATACCTGTACAGCGTTCAAACTTGGGACTGATTTTGTTACCCAACACGTTCAACAGATTGATGATTTGTTCTTCTTTGGAAACAATACGTGTCATGACTAGACCTCCCGGGTGAATCTGAATCATGAACAACGGCGTATGTTAACCAATGATTAATGTTGCAGTATACAATGCCATTGCCTAATGATTATTTGTATGCTCTCGATCATTGATGTATCAATATTTGATGCGTCAATCATTGATGGCTCAATTAATATATCATGCCTTTTATGATTTTGCAACAGGTTAGAAAATGTTGCTGATTCTAGTGTTATTATCCCGCTATATTACATTACAGTCCGTATATGTTGTCCAAATGCATAAGTTAATATTGATTGTTTATGTTATTGAGAATTATTATCAACTAACTTATAATGAAATGAAATGTACATCATGATCGAAAATAACAGGAAAGTTCATAACAGCAGCAAGAAGGTATGTCGATGTAATATGGCGGGAGGGAAAGTACAGCGGATATGAATTTGAATGATCACATCAGGTTGTGGAATCATGTTTTTGTCAAAATACTGGATGTACGCCAGAACGCTTTGGATCCTGGGGAGAAGCTGAAGAATTATCAACTACCAGCGAGTACCTATCTATATATCACCGACGGAAGTGCACGGATACGAATGGATCAACACAGATACATCGTGGAGGGATTCCACATCATTCATGGAGGCAAACAGGCGAATTTAAACATGGAGACGGATTCAGGCGTGACGTATTATATGATTTTGTACAAAGCCATTCTGGCCTTGCCCTGTGGGATGGAAATTCAGCATCTGATGGACCATGAACGTCCGTTCCAGGACCAATACGCACTTGTACCAACCCGTCCGCTGCAAATGTATCAGTGTATGGAGGAATTAAAACAGGAGTGGGAACAGTCCACTAAGCTTGCAAAGTTACATGCCAAAACCTTATTTCATCAATGGGTATATTCTTTGTTGGCAGACGTATACGAACAATCCATTCAGCCACATAAACCGGATACGGTCACACAGGCTATTGAATACATGAATGCTCATCTCCATAAGCCCATAGCTCTTGACGTAATGGCAGAAGCAATGGAATGCAGTGTGGGGCACTTGTCCAGGTTGTTCAAACAAAAGTTAAACATCAGTCCCATCCAGTATCTTGGACAGATCCGAATGGAGAGGGCAGCACATCTTCTGGTGCATACCCGTGCTACGCTGCAACAGATTGCAGAACAGGTCGGCTATCCGGATGCACATTCACTGAGCCGCAGCTTCAAAAAAATAAAAGGTCTTTCTCCAATTCGTTATAAAAAAGGAGTAAGCCAACGGTTTAACAAGTCGAAACAGACATTGGTATTGAACAACAAGCAAGATTTGCCCAGTATAATGCAAGAAAATGCCCTTCATTCGTTACATTCCCATCTATATAATGATATTGATTATCAATATCAAAAGAATGTTGGAGGGGAATTAATAATGCAAGGAAAATTCAAAATGACAGCACTAAGCATGATGTTGTGTCTAACGCTATTGCTCACGGCCTGTTCCAGTCCGGCACCGTCTGCAAGTGGTACGCAAACAGAGACCAATGCGGCTACTACACAATCGGGTAACCAGACAACGGAGACAGGGAAATCGACTGTACAGCCGGAGACGCGGACGGTCTCCACAATGAGGGGAGATGTGGTAATTCCCGCCAATCCTCAGCGTGTCGCTTCAGATCAATATATGGGGTACCTGCTGAAACTGGGCATTGTACCGGTTGGTGTAAGAACATTTATGCTGAACGAAGGATGGATTGAAAAGTCTGGCATTGCTGCTGATGTTATAGCAGGTATTGAGGATTTGGGAGGAGAGTTCCCAATGAATCTGGAGAAATTAGTGTCACTTGAGCCGGATCTCATCATCGGTTCCATTGATAAAAATATTGAGGATTACGAAAAAATTGCAACGACCGTCTTTTTACCTTATTGGGAAGGCGATAAAACTTCTGGTCCACTGGAAAAGCTGCGCCGGATTGCTGGTGTTTTTGGTAAAGAGAAGGAAGCAGAGCAATGGATCACGACATATGAAGAGAATATCGAAGAGACTAAGAAGCAGATTGATGGTGTGATTAAAGAAGGTGAGACCGTATCCATCATTCAAATAGGATACAAAGCGTTGTATGTCCTTGGTGCAGAAGGTGGGAACTATGGTAGTTCCACGATCTATGAGATGCTGAAACTGCCTCCTACTCAGCAAGCACTCGATATGAAGGATGGATTCGAGACGATCTCCCTTGAAGTACTGCCTGAGTATATGGGAGATCATATCTTCTTATATGGTTCGGGTAGCGAAGACGCCAAAGAGATTCTGAACAGCGAGGTGTGGAAACGTCTGCCTGCTGTGCAGAAAGGACAAGTCTACGCCTATGGTTCCTTGGATGGTACAGAGGATGAGTTCGTCATGGAAGATCCCTATTCACTGGAGTTGCAGTTAGATAGTATAAAGAATTTACTATTGGGAGCTAAAAAATAGAATTAATTAGTTCACACAGAATCGGATCAGAACGGGGAGGGGACGTGAGCATGGAGGAAAATGATTGGATCAAACAACTGGAGCAACTACATTTCTCTGCTGTCCACGTCTGCCATTACTCTAGCAATCCGGGGGCTGTTCAGCGTCGGATCTGGAAAAGGTTCGCCATTTGCAGGGTCATCGCTGGCAAGGGATCTTTGTCTATGGATAACATTGTACATACGGTGTCTCAAGACGATTGGTTTTTGTTGAAGCCAGGAATGCATGTGGAGTTTCAGACGGATATGGAAGCACCTGTCCGATATCAGATCATTTTATTTTCCTGTGTTACACTTACCCGGCGTCGGAATGCTTGGCATACCGAGGCATTTGATCTCCCTGTGAAGGGCAAACTTAATGTTCCTTCCAATACACGTGATATTCAGGAGATGATGGATACCCTGGTGAGTGGAAAGTACTCCATCACGAGTCTGGAAAAGACGCGCAGGAAACATCTTTTGCATCAGTTGTTGATTCAGTTAATGGTGCACGTGAATGAAGCAACACCCCCTGAAGCGGGGATGGATTTGGCACTTGATTATATGACGCATCAGTATATGGAAAACATTCGAATGGATCAGATGGCCCGCATGGCAGGGCTTAGTGTGAATCATTTTATAAGAACATTCAAACGGCAACTCAATATGACCCCGATTGAATATATACTGAAACTACGTATGGCGAAGGCCAAGCAGTTGTTATTTTCTTCAGATAGAATCAAGGAAATTGCGGAGCAAGTAGGTTATAAGGACGAGCACTATTTCAGCAGAGTCTTCAAGAAAAACGAAGGAATCGCCCCAACGTTGTATATGAAAAATAAAGTGAATCGCATTGCCACCTTGTATTACGGGTTGGACGATTATGTGATAACGCTCGGTTTGAGGCCAGTATCCGCTTTATCCTATGGTCAGAGGGTAGCTCGTCATGTTGCCGTACCTGCGCTTCAAGCACACAGTCATCAGGGACTTATTCTGGATAGCTTCAATCAGAACTATGATGATTTGAGGCGAGTCCAACCGGACCTGATCATTACAAGTGATCGTTTGGAGCCAAATGACTCCCTGAATCGTATCGCGCCTACCACCATGCTGGAGCACACCAACCATTTTGGGGAGAGGCTTCTGTATATGGCGGACATTATGGGCCGCACCGAACAGGCTGTACAGTGGATAGAACAACATGCTGAACTGAGCCGGGTTCTTCGAGGACGCATTCAATCGAGGTGGGGGAAACAGAGTGCCATGTTCATCCGGGTGACTTCTCATTTCTACCGAATGTATGGATTGAACAACCAGACAGGGGCGCTATTGTATGATGATCTGGGATTTTATTTGCCTCGTGATTTTCCGGAACAACAGTGGGCTGTAGAGAGTAAAGTTTGCGATTTGCAGTTATACGACGCGGATCATGTGTTTGTAATGGTCGATCCCACAGAAGAGGCGCGTGCTCAACTGAGGCAATTACAGCAATCCAGTGCATGGTTGGCATTAAAGGCTGTTCAAGAAGGCCGTGTATATAATGCAGGAGATATTTTCTTCAAAACGCTGGGTCCGACCGGACGCATGTGGGCCATGCGATATGTGGCAGAGCAACTTGGGGTTACCTTAAGGTGATATTATGCAAGAGAAGAGAGTGGAATAATCCATGGTCAGCCTGTACGCTTTTCCCTACTATAGTGATAATGATTATTATTATTAAATAGTAGAGGGGATTTACTACAAATGGTAAGACAGAGAGCAACAACGATGATACTGTTGACCCTGCTTGTGCTCGTTCTGACGGCATGTAGCAAGGCAACAGAAGCAACGCCTCCGCAACAGGATACACCTGTGGAAGAGAGTGGTACACAAACGATTGAGCATCTTAAAGGAACAACGGTTGTACCGCAAAAAATAGAGCGTATGGTGGTATTATCTGCTGCTTACATCGATCACATGTTGACGATTGGTGAGAAACCAGCAGGCGTTAATGTAGAAGTTCGTTACGGAGGAGATTATTTGCCTTACTTTGCAGATCAGCTTGCCGGCATTCCAACGGTAGGGTCTGCAGACAGTCCTAACCTGGAGGCTATCCTTCAGATTGATCCGGATGTCATCGTTATTGAGAGTCGAACTGCGGAGAGTACGTATGATCAGTTGGAGAAAATCGCTCCGACGATTGTACTTGGTACTGAATGGCTGGATTTTGTTGATGATACAACATATTGGACACAGGATCTGTTGACCATTGCCGGGATGTACAACAAAGTGGATCTGGCAAAAGAAAAGATAGCCGAGGTTGAGCAGCAGGCGAAGCAACTAAAAGCGAAGATCGATCAACTGGATCAAAAAAAGCTGGCTTATCTGCGTGTAAGAGAGAAGACCTTGCAAATATACGCGGCAAAGGGACATCCAACCAACACACTTTTGTATCATGACCTTGGATTTGTGCCAACGACTGTGACACCTTCCGAACAACGTGAGGACCTGTCCATGGAGAAAATTGCAGATGTGGATGCTGATTTCGTAGTTTTGGAGATTGACCCGAATGCCGATGAGTATTTAAACAACATCAATGCAAGCTCACTCTGGAAAAGAGTACCGGCTGTTGGAACAGATCAGGTCTACACGACAGACTCGTTCTGGTTGTTTAAGGGCTGGGGAGTGATTGGGCGAAGCGAGATTATCAACGAAGTTGAAGATATGATTCAGTAGATGAAACGTTATCCAAGACATGATTATTCAGAGATGTTGGAAGCGTTACAGCAATTTTTTGTGACGACGATCCAAGCCACTTGTGATGATTCCAAGTATCCTTTCCGTGTGAAGGATCTGTTGAATGAAGAGAAACGAAACTTGATATTGCGTGAACAGGCTATGCAGCAAGGGCTTCAACTGGGCGGCAGAGGAAGTGCGGCTGTTGGTACACTTTTTGCCAAACGTTACTCCGTATTTGTTATGTCCATAATCTCAGCATTCAGTCTATACGATACGATACTTAGCATTGCAGACGATGATGTGCGGTTTGAATTGAATGGAGCAGGTGGCATGCGATATGCGACTCGGCTGGAGAGAACCTCTCTGGAGGCTGAAGATCCTGTTCTGCGCAGGTCAGAGAGTGGTTTGCTCAAGAAAAGAGTGCTGTTACATCTGGAACCTGTCCTGCGAGCGGTAGCCGTCGGAACAGGAGCGAGCGATAAGGTCATGTGGTCTCTGGTTGCGCATAATGTGCAACAATTGTATGCACGAATGATCCATGATCAGAGCATTTGGAAGACAGATGAACGGCTTGCAAAGATTCAAGAAGATCAAAGCCTCTGGCTGGACCGGCAAAACGATAATGCATGTACATTTGCCAATGAGCTACAGTGCTTCGAACATTCCAGTTGGCAGGGACCGCCGTTCCTGATACGCCGATATTGTTGTTTGGCATATCAGGTTGGGAGCGGCAGTCACGCACATGCATATTGTAACAGTTGTCCGAAACTGGATTCGGAATCCCGATTGCGCAAACTTCTCCAGCAGTGAACTAACAGACACTTTTGTATTGCATGGTACGAATCTGTTTCAGACAATCCGTGTTCTCTTCGGTTTCCAGTGGATAGAATCTATGATCGACAAGCTACACAACCTGCAGCGGCTTGAGCCAGCGTCTGCGGGTTTGTTGGCTTTGTACAAGTTCACGATACCTTTGCATTGAGGGATAGTATTCGTTATACTACAAGCTATTGATCAATTAATCACTAACTATGGGAGGACGAATTATCATGGCTAAAGATACAGCAGCGTCGGTTAACCGGCGAAATGATATTATCTCTGCAGCAATTGACGTCTTCGCGGAAATTGGCTATTATCGTGCGACCACAGCCCAGGTGGCTGAACGGGCACAGATCTCACAGCCGTATATATTTCGTTTTTTCAAAACAAAAGAAGCTTTATTATTAACTGCACTTGAGGTCTCATGGACACGGGTGATTGATTCGTTTCGAATTGTGGTGGAGACGGCGACGCCAGATCAGCTAGAGAATGATCTCATTGAAGCCTACGATAGGATTCTGGAATCTCACAAGAGCGAAATACTGCTTCAGATGCAGGCGCAAACGATCCAGGAAGAAGTTATTCGTCAGGCCATGCAAAAAGGCATGAGTGATGTAAGAGCCATGGTACTGGAAGCTTTCACAGTTGCAGGAATTGCCGAACCTCTGAAAAGAACAATGATTTTCCTGGCGATCGGGATGTTATGTAATATATCTACTGCGCTGGATATGCCAGAGCTCAAGGATCGATAGAGAGGGAGGTAAAGTCCCTTTTTGAATTTTAGTTATTGATCAATCACTAAATATGATTTATATTATTTTCAGATAAGTAATTGATCAATAACTAAATGGATGGAAGAGGTCGATATACGATGAAAAAGGCTATTGTGATTGGAGCCACAGGTGGAACAGGTGCAGCGATTACGGAGGAATTGATTAGACAAGGGATTTCTACGATCGCATTTGGGCGCTCCCGTCAAAAGTTGGAGCAACTTGCGGTAAAATTGGGATATCCGGATCACCTGTTAATTGCAGTTGGAGATGCATTTCGGTCGGAGGATATTATTGCTGCTTCCCAAGGTGCCGATGTCATATTTCATTGTGCGAATGTCCCTTATAACGAGATGGAGAGCAGACTGATTCCGCTCGGTGAATCTGTGATGGCGGCGGCAGAACACTTGGGTCTGAACGTGGTTGTTATAGACGGAATCTATCCCTATGGCAGAAGACAAATGAAGGAAGTAACCGAAGAACATCCGAAACAGCCGCATACGCGCAAAGGCAAGACACGACTTGCCTATGAACAGATGTTATTCAGCACAAGATGGAGCAGAGCTCAGGTGATGATCGTTCGTTTGCCAGATTATTATGGCCCACCGGCTAATCAAGCTTCCTATCTGGGTTCAACCCTTGAAGCGATAGCAAAAGGAAAGATGGCTTTTTTTATCGGGAATATGAAAGTACCCAGAGAGTACATCTATTTACCTGATGCTGCAGTCATGGTGGTGGAGCTGGCAAGCAGAGAGACGACGTATGGACAGAACTGGAACATTCCTGGATCGGGGATCATCTCGGGTCATGACATCGTGCGTATGGCACAGAAGGCTTCGGGGAGAAGCAAACCTGTGGTGGCGTTAGGAAAAGTAGGGTTGTCGGTGATCGGACTAGGTGTACCCGTTATGAAAGAAATTGTAGAAATGTTATATCTGACCGAGGAACCCCTGATCTTGAGTAGACAGAAGTATGAGGAACGGATTGGCCCGGTGGTGGCAACATCTTTTGAAGAAGGAATTGCGTTGACGATTAAGGAGTTGGAGTTGCAGGGGGAGTAGAGGGGAATATATTTTTTAGAGAAAAGTAATTGATTGATCACTAACTATAGAGGTTCCATAGGTATATTGAATAGGGGGCGCACAAAGCTAGTCCCGGGCATAGAGTGTACTATTGTAAAATGCGGAGAATCGACGTGGTGTACGAGGAGGGGGGATTTTCTTGTGAGCGGTATATCCAAAAGGAAACGCAAAATTTCCTCAAGTAGTACAGGCAAACGGAAAGCAAAAAAATCAAAAAAACACTCTATCCCAAAGAAGAAGAGTAAGTCTTGTAAGAAAAGCAAACGTAAATGCAAAAAAAAGAAAAATCACAGGATTCCTTTCCTTCGCGGCCCACGGGGGTATCAGGGAATGAGAGGATTCACTGGAGCAACAGGTGCTACTGGGTTAACCGGAGACCCTGGGTATCCCGGCATATGGGGAGCAACCATTTTAACAGGACGGACTGGAGTAACCGGAACCACGGGAAGTACCGGAATAACTGGAGTCACAGGTGCAACAGGTGCAACAGGTGCAACAGGAGCTACCGGACTGATGGGCACCACAGGTGTGACTGGTACTACAGGATTTACAGGTCCAACTGGAGTTGCAGGATTAGCTGGGGCTACCGGGTTCACTGGAGCAACTGGCCCAACTGGAGCGACGGGTCTAATAGGTATTATGGGTGCGACTGGATTAACGGGAAGTACTGGCGAAACTGGAACCACAGGCCCGTCCGGAGTAACAGGAACAACTGGTATAACTGGAACGACAGGTACTACGGGCGCGACCGGCCCAACCGGTGAGACAGGTATCACCGGAGTTACAGGCGCTACAGGATTTACTGGGGCGATAGGAGCAACGGGAAGTGCGGGTCCAACTGGAAATACAGGCATAACCGGCACGAAAGGGATAACAGGTGCGATCGGCGCAACTGGTGCCACTGGGGGGATTGGGTCTTCGGGAGTTACTGGAATTACGGGTGTAACCGGATCTACTGGAAGTACTGGTGAGACGGGGCTAACAGGAGTCACAGGTCCAACTGGTGTCACTGGCGTAACTGGCGTTACGGGTACAGCAGGTACGACTGGACTAACTGGCGTTACTGGAATTGCGGGCACAACAGGAACGACTGGAGTAACGGGTGCAACAGGTATTACTGGATTTATAGGTAGTACAGGTCCAACAGGGGTCACAGGAACGACAGGTGTGACGGGATCAACTGGCGCAACTGGAGAAATGGGGATTTCAGGTGCAACCGGAGTTAGTGGCACAACAGGAATTACCGGAGCTACCGGAATTACGGGTGCTACAGGAAACACCGGGACGACAGGTGTAACTGGAGAAACAGGGTTCACAGGACTAACGGGAGTTACCGGTCCAACAGGAACGACAGGGTTAACAGGGGTAACCGGAATCACCGGTGAGACTGGAACCTCAGGGATTACAGGTACAACTGGACTAACTGGCATTACTGGAACCACGGGTCTCACAGGCGTGACTGGAGCCACTGGTGCGACTGGGACCACAGGAAGCACGGGTACAGCTGGTGTAACTGGCCCAACAGGTGCGACTGGAGAAACAGGAAGTACAGGTTCCACGGGAGTAATCGGCGCAACCGGAACCACTGGTGCAACTGGAGAGACAGGACTAACAGGTATAACTGGAGCTACTGGAAGTACGGGTGCGACGGGAACAACTGGTGTTACAGGTGCAACCGGAGTTAGTGGCACAACAGGAATTGCTGGTGTAACTGGCGCGACAGGACTCACCGGGGTTACTGGTTCAACTGGTAATACCGGAGCTACTGGCATAACCGGGGTCACCGGCGAAACAGGGCCAACCGGCACAACTGGCTTAACTGGCGGTACGGGTACAATTGGTGTGACCGGAGCAACAGGCGTCACCGGAGAGACGGGTCTAACTGGGAGCACAGGAGCCACAGGAATTACTGGTGCAACCGGAATTACTGGAGATATAGGTCCAACAGGGGTCACAGGTACGACTGGCGTGACGGGATCGACCGGTGCAACTGGAGAAACGGGAATTACCGGAACCACTGGCGTTACTGGGGAGACTGGTCTAACAGGAGGTACAGGTGCAACTGGACTAACTGGTATTACCGGAACCACGGGTACAGCTGGTGTAACGGGCCCTACCGGTTCGACTGGCCCAACTGGTGAAATAGGACCAAGCGGCACGACTGGCTTAACTGGCGTTACGGGTACAATTGGTGCGACCGGAGCAACAGGCGTCACTGGAGAGACGGGTCTAACTGGGAGCACAGGAGCCACAGGAATTACTGGTGCAACCGGAATTACTGGAGATATAGGTCCAACAGGGGTCACAGGTACGACTGGAGTGACGGGCTTAACTGGCGCAACTGGAGAGACGGGTCTAACTGGGAGCACAGGAGCCACAGGAATTACTGGTGCAACCGGAATTACTGGAGATATAGGTCCAACAGGGGTCACAGGTACGACTGGAGTGACGGGCTTAACTGGCGCAACTGGAGAGACGGGTCTAACTGGGAGCACAGGAGCCACAGGAATTACTGGTGCAACCGGAATTACCGGAGCTACCGGAACTACGGGGGCTACAGGAAACACCGGAACGACAGGTGTTACTGGAGAAACAGGGTTCACAGGAATAACGGGAATTACGGGTACCACCGGAGCTACTGGCGTCACTGGAGAGACGGGTCTAACAGGGGGTACAGGTGCCACGGGAGTAACCGGCGCAACCGGAACAACTGGTGCAACTGGGCTAACAGGAGTCACTGGTGTCACCGGGGCTACAGGTGTAACGGGATCTATAGGTTTGAATGGCCCAACAGGAGAGACAGGACTAACAGGTATAACTGGAAGTACGGGTACGACGGGAACAACTGGTGTTACAGGTGCAACCGGAGTTAGTGGCATAACAGGAATTGCTGGTGTAACTGGCACGACAGGACTCACCGGGGCTACTGGTTCAACTGGTAATACCGGAGCTACTGGCATAACCGGGGTCACCGGTGAAACAGGGCCAACTGGCACGACTGGCTTAACTGGCGTTACGGGTACAATTGGTGTGACAGGAGCAACAGGCGTCACTGGAGAGACGGGTCTAACTGGGAGCACAGGTACGACTGGAGTTACTGGTATAACTGGTCCGACAGGCACTACAGGACTAACAGGGAATGCTGGTGAAACAGGACCAACAGGTACGATTGGGGTAACGGGTATCACGGGAGTTACTGGTGCAACCGGAACTACTGGAGCTACAGGTCCAACAGGGGTGACAGGTCCAACTGGTGTGACGGGATCAACTGGAGAAACAGGGTTCACAGGACCAACCGGTGCGACTGGAGCCACTGGGGTCACCGGTGAAACGGGTACGACTGGAGCAACGGGAAGTACGGGTACTACGGGAGCTACTGGTGTAACAGGCACAACTGGTATCACAGGGGAAACAGGTCTAACAGGAATTACTGGTCCAACTGGTGTGACGGGATTAACTGGAGCCACGGGCACGACAGGCACGACAGGACCAACAGGACCAACCGGAGCCACTGGTGTGACTGGCATAACCGGAGTCACAGGTACGACTGGAGTTACAGGAGCAACGGGGAGTACGGGTTCCACAGGAATAACTGGCGTAACCGGGCCGACTGGTGCTACTGGAATTACTGGCCAAACTGGTGTGACAGGATCAACCGGAGTTACTGGATTAATTGGGGAGAGGGGTCTAACCGGGATTACAGGTGCTACTGGAATTACTGGGGCAACCGGTCCAACGGGTATTACTGGTGAAACAGGAATAACCGGCACGACCGGCGTAACTGGCATTACGGGTGTGACTGGAGCTACTGGAATTACAGGCGCCACCGGCACAACTGGCCAAACTGGTGAGACGGGAGTAACTGGACTTACTGGGGTTACAGGTAATACAGGATTTACTGGAACGACGGGAGCAACTGGAGCCACTGGAGAGACGGGTCTAACTGGGGTCACAGGTACGACTGGTGTGACGGGGCCCACCGGGGCTACTGGAGCAACAGGAACCACGGGCATTACAGGAGTGACGGGTGTAACAGGTGCTACCGGTACGACAGGTGTAACGGGACCAACCGGAGCCACTGGGGAAACAGGTATAACAGGGGTTCCAGGAACGACTGGGGCAACCGGAACCACGGGAGTTACTGGCGTAACCGGCTCGACTGGAGAGACAGGTGCAACAGGCGTTACCGGCACGACAGGTACAACAGGACCAACCGGAGCCACTGGTGCGACTGGCATAACCGGAGTTACAGGTACGACTGGTGCTACAGGTGCCACCGGTCCAACGGGTATTACTGGTGAAACAGGAGCAACCGGCACGACCGGCGTAACTGGCATTACGGGTGTGACTGGAGCTACTGGAATTACAGGTGCCACCGGCACAACTGGTCAAACTGGAGAGATGGGTCTAACAGGGGTCACAGGTATGACTGGTGTGACGGGACCCACCGGGGCTACTGGAGCAACGGGAACTACGGGTGCGACTGGTGCCACTGGGATCACAGGTGTGACTGGAGCAACCGGAACCACGGGTATTACAGGAGAGACAGGTGTAACAGGCGTTACCGGCCCGACAGGTGTATCAGGAGCCACAGGCACAACAGGAACTACAGGTGCAACGGGTGTAACAGGAGCCACCGGAAGTACTGGTTCAGCAGGAGTTACAGGTATAACTGGTGCGACCGGAGCAACTGGAGAAACAGGAATAACGGGAGCTACTGGTTTTACAGGTGCAACTGGGGTCACAGGCATCACAGGAACAACCGGCACAACAGGAATTACAGGCCCGACTGGACCAACTGGGGCTAACGGAATTACGGGGGCAACCGGTGTAACGAGTGCAACAGGAGCTACGGGAGCCACTGGAGCAACAGGAATCACAGGTGCCACGGGCTTGACAGGAGCCACTGGACCAACCGGCCCCAATTTTGCAACACAAGGGTTCTCTGCCTTCCTGGCTACACTTTCGACAGCAACCAGCACTCAGTTAACCAACTGGACGACAACGGCTCCTTATTACGGTAATGCCAACTTCAATGCAACTACGGGGAATTATACCGTCCCGGTAACTGGAAGATACTCGATTGTGGCCACGATCAATTATGCAACGACCGCAGCGATTGCTCTATCTCTGGGGGCTGGCGTTAACCCAGCCTTTTTTGTACAGAGAACATCCCCTACGGTAACGACACTTGTCAGTGGTTTGTTGCCCGTCCTAAATGTCGCGATTACGCTACTTACACTGCGGGCAGTGCTGGGAAGTGGTTCAGTGACTTTGGCAGTAGAAGTCGCATTGAATGCGGGGGATGTGATTGGACTGTTCTATGCTGCAAACGGGTTGACGATTACATTGAACCTGGGCAGTGGTGCTACAAATGGCATTGTGTGGTCTGTGCATGAGATCACCTAAAAATACTTCTCAACGGATTGTGCCTATGGACAAATTCGTAAAGTTGTAATAAGTTAGTTTGAAGATATTCGAAATATCTTTTGGAAATTGGACTAACAAGTGAGGTGGATTTCATGATTCCTATTTTGGGACGCATTAACGAATTAAGTCGAAAACAACGCAGCAGCGTCGGTTTGACAAAAGCAGAACAAAGCGAGCAGCACGAGCTTAGAAAACAATATTTGCAGGCTATTCGAGGTCAGGTACTGACAACCATGCTGGCAGTATCCGTTGTGGACCCGCTGGGGCATGATGTGACCCCTGAGAAATTAACCAATGAAAAATTGCAGCGCCGGGAACAGGCCGGCCAATAGCATTCCTTTAAAAGACAGACCAAGGTTACATCTTGGTCTGTCTTTTTTTGTTTTCTGCAAATCTTCCGTCTAAAAGGAAGCACATCAAAAGAGGAAGGTACCATCTAATTAGGTATTTCGTGAATATTAACAAGCATGTTAGATATTTTTAGTGTTGATGACAATAAAGCTGCCGCGAACTTCAAATAATCTCGGATAACTCATATAATAACGCTAATATATTTCAGAAATACAAGGTGAAAGCACAATTAACCTCAATATAACTAACAACAAACTTACATCAAATAATCAAAGAAAGACTAGTTCATATGTGTCCTTGAAAGGGTTGATGAATCATGAGCCTGGAAGATTTGAATGAACGTGTGAAGAAAGATCTAGCTTATTTGTCATTTGGTGGTTCGAACTGGGTACGCCCAAGAGAACATGCGGATGGTCATGTCTATGATGTTGTCATTGTAGGCGGAGGCCAGAGTGGATTAGGGGCAGCATTTGGACTTCTTCGTGAGCGGATATCCAATATTGTTGTTATTGACGAGAATGCATCGGGGCTTGAAGGACCATGGGAGACTTATGCACGTATGGTTACTTTACGCACACCCAAGCATCTGACTTCCATCGATCTGGGTATCCCCTCGTTAACTTTTCGCTCATGGTGGGAAGCACAGGTGGGGCCCGATGGTTGGGAAGAGATAGACAAGATCCCGCGTGGAGACTGGATGAATTATTTACGCTGGTATCGGAAAGTGCTGAATCTGCCTGTGTTTAATGAGGTGAAATTAACGCTGGTTGAGCCAATAGAGAACGGAATACATCGACTTCATGTGAACAAGGCAGGAGCTCAGATGGACGTTATCCTTGCTCGCAAAGTAGTGTTTGCTACGGGAATACAAGGTGGTGGAGAGTGGCATGTGCCATCCATGATTGCGGATAGATTACCTCCGGATCGGTATGCCCATACGTCGGAAGCGATTGATTTTGATCGATTAAAAGGTAAAAGGGTTGCTGTGCTTGGCGGCGGTGCCTCTGCATTCGATAATGCGAGTTATGCCCTTGCCACGGGTGTGGCGGAAGCTCATGTATTTGTACGGCGGGAACAACTACCTAGTGTTAATCCCATTCGTCAGCTGGAACAATCCGGTATGATTGAGCGATACCACGCTCTTCCGGTTGCTGATAAATATGAAGTGATCTCTCATTTCTTCAAATTCAATCAACCGCCAACCAACGATACGTTTAATCGTGCGGCAGCCTGGCCTGGATTCGAACTGCATTTGAATTCGCCTTGGCTGAGTGTGGAAGCGACGGAGCAAGGCGCGATAGTGCATACGGCACAGGGAACATTTACGTTTGATTTTCTGATTATTAGCACAGGTCTTCTCAGTGATCCGGCACTCCGTCCTGAACTGAAGCTTGTGGAGCCATACATCGCGCGTTGGGAGGATTGTTACCAGGCTCCACCAGAGCATCGCAATGCGTTGCTGGACGCACATCCATTCCTGAGTTCCGGGTTTGAAATGACAAGCAGGAGTGAACAGGGTGAGAAACCGTTGCACGGACTGTTTGTATTCAACTACTCTGCACTTGCCAGCTGTGGTCTGTCGGCATCGGCAATATCGGGAACAAAGAGTGCAGTACCGAAACTCGTCACTGCCATAGCGGATCAGTTGTTCCTCGATGATCGGGAGATTATTTTGCAGCAATTCTATGCGTATGAAGAACAGGAATTTACGGCTACATGGGTGAAAAGTGGTGCCCTCGCTGAGTAATTGCACTCTATAATATTGTGAACGTGTGGCATCTGATGCTGCACGTTTTTTTGTTTTTCATATGATGAAGGTTACACTTGCCTTTAATTTGTTGTAAAATGTCGGTTGGAACATGTTAAAGGCAGGGATAATAGATGAATGAAATGAACTATGAACAATTTAGAGCCCATTTGAAGAAAGCGTCGCGTAAACGAAATGTACCTTTGATTAAGATCGTAGCATTTCAAGAGAAATACATGAAGATTGAAGAAGTTCAATTTTACGATGTGGAACAAAATCATATGAGTGTTCAGGCCTGCAATACGTTGTGGATGCATCTGGAGAATAAATCTTTCCGTAATATGGTGTCCCAACATTTGCAGTTTTATAGAGATATGGAGAACCTGGGTCGGCATTCATTTGAGAATCTGATCAAAGAACTATATGATACATCTGTTCCTGTGCTGCTCGATTACAATCCCGCTCATTATTACACCTCGGGGCAATTGGCTGAGATTCTGGTCATGAATGAGGAGCGGTTGATAGAACAATTGGAAATGGGCCGCTTCAAGGGGGCTTTTATTAATGAAGAAGGTAAATGGCTTAAACCTAAACCGGATGCAATGGTTGTAGAGTCATAAACGCGCATGTAAATCCTATGAATAGTTAAATCCTGCAACGCCGCGCTTGAAGCGCCGGATGCTGCAGGATTTTTAGTGGATATGAAGCGCACAGAATGACATCTTTATGGACAGGGAAACTTCGTTCGATGAATACTCCAGTCTCTGACGAACTCTAAATCCATCTTTGCAAGGATTAGGAGTCCCAGCGATCAAAACGAGGCTCGCGGGCCGGAATAATATTGATTAGTGCGGAAGAGTATGAGTTACGTGAGTCGAAAGTTGCGGGTTTTTGAAGGTTTTTAAATTATTTTGAATGAAAGTGGTTGTTTTTTGAGGGATTTATGATACTATAGAAGCAGTTGGAGGAATGAAGATGCTGACTGAAGAACGATATGCTGCAATTATAGAGCGCTTACATTTACAGGGAATTGTGAAATTGCAAGAACTAGTTGATGTGTTGGGTGCTTCTGAATCAACGATTAGGCGTGACTTGATCGATCTGGAGAGTCGTCAGATGCTCAAACGCATCCACGGCGGTGCCGCACTGGTGAATGAAAAAACGCTAGAACCGGGCATGGAAGAAAAAACGTTCAAAAACATTCAACAAAAAACAACGATTGCCCGTTTGGCTGCACAGGAGATCGAAAATGGCGAATGCATTTATCTGGATGCAGGGACGACAACGTTAGCTATGATTCCTTTTATTGAAGCTAAAGACGTAACGGTTGTAACCAACGGACTTTCACATGTTGAAGCTTTGGTAAGCAAACGTATTCGCAGTTATTTGCTCGGAGGTATGATGAAAATTCATACAAAAGCAGTCATTGGCAGTATCGCATTACAGAACATGGATAATTTCCGTTTTGATAAATGTTTTCTTGGAAGCAACGGAGTTGATCCCGAAATGGGGTATACAACACCGGATCCGGAGGAAGCCTTGATTAAAAGGCGTGCACATCAATTGTCGGGAAAATCTTATGTGCTGGCTGATTCCAGCAAAATAGGGGAAATTACTTTTGCCAAATTGTTTGATTTGGAGGAGGCCGATTTGATTACTGAGCAGATGCCAGAACACTGGCGGCCTGGAATCGCCCAGAAAACTAAAATAATTGAGGGATAACGATGATATATACGATAACACTTAACCCGTCCATTGATTACATCGTGGAAGTGGATGAGCTGAAACTTGGCGGATTGAATCGAATGAATCGGGATTTGAAGCTCCCTGGTGGCAAAGGCATTAATGTGTCTCGCATACTGAATCAACTTGGAGCAGATAACACGGCCATTGGTTTCCTTGGTGGATTTACTGGACGTTTCATTAATGACAAATTGCAAGAAGATAACATTCGGACAGACTTTGTCACAATTGCAGACGATACTCGCATTAACATCAAGCTGAAGCATAGAGAAGAGACAGAGATTAATGGTCTTGGACCTGCAATTAGTGCCGAAGAGGCAGAGCAGCTGCTTCACAGATTGTCTTCATTGGAAAAAGGAGATATTGTCATCCTCTCCGGAAGTGTGCCGCCTTCACTTGGAACGGATTTTTATGATCGTCTCATTAAAGTATGCAAGCAAACGGGTGCCGAATTTGTGATTGATACAACTGGCCCTGCGTTAATGGAAGCTCTTGAACATGCACCATTGCTGGTGAAGCCAAATCATCATGAACTGGCTGAACTGTTCGGTGTAACGATTGATACACGTGAGGAACTGGTGTTATACGGGCGTAAGTTGCTGGAAGCCGGTGCTAAACATGTGTTGATTTCCATGGCAGGTGAGGGTGCACTATTCATTACCAAAGCGGAAGTTCATCATGCTAATGTGCCAAAAGGCACTGTGAAAAACTCGGTTGGTGCCGGTGACTCCATGATTGGCGGATTCGTAGGTACTTATGTACAGAGCGGAGATTTGCTGGAAGCTTTCCGCACAGGGGTTGCATCTGGAAGCGCGACTGCGTTCTCGGATGATCTGGCAACACGTGAATTGATTGATGAACTACGCAATCAAGTGACCATTACGACAATCTAGTTTAAAAGACATATAAAAGCTTTTCATTGTAATTGTAATGTAGTGAGGCCTGCCTACGCGGGCCGACTGAACTTAAGGGAGTGTACCAAGATGAGAATAACAGACTTGATGATCCAGGAAACCATGATCATGGACCTGCAAGCCACAACCAAAGATGAGGCTATTGATGAACTGATTGCAAGCCTGAACCGAAGCGGACGAATTAATGATCCGGTCCTGTTCAAGGAAATGATCTATAAAAGAGAAGCTGAATCCAGCACGGGGATCGGTGGCGGAATTGCGATGCCACATGCCAAGACAACAGCAGTGAATGAACCAACGGTTGTATTTGCCAAGAGTAGAAAAGGGCTTGATTTTGAAGCGTTGGATGATCAGCCAGCTCATGTGTTCTTCATGATTGCGGCTCCAGAGGGCGCAGGTAATACCCATCTGCGTACGCTTGCAGCTCTTTCCAGGTTGTTGATTGATAGCGATTTCATCTCACAATTGATGAGTACAGATACACCTGCGGAAGTTAGTGCACTGTTTGATGCCAAACAGGCAGAAGCAGCGGAGAAGGAAGCAGCAAAAGAAAAAGCAAAAGCTGAAAAAGCAGCAAATGCCGCATCGGGCTCCAATAGCAATCAGCAACAGAATACCTCTGGGGTCATTGTAGGTAATGCCAATTCGGAAGATTTTGTTGTTGCGGTTACAGCCTGTCCAACCGGTATAGCTCATACGTTTATGGCTGAAGATGCACTTAAAAAGAAAGCTCAGGAAATGGGCATTAATATTCGCGTAGAGACAAACGGCTCTGAAGGAGCGCAGAATGTTCTCACTGCTGATGAGATCGCTCGTGCTAAAGGGGTTATCGTTGCCGCAGACAAAAATGTGGAGATGGCACGTTTCGATGGCAAACCGGTATTGCAAAGACCGGTGAGTGATGGAATTCGTAAATCCGAAGAGCTGATTCGCAAAGCCGTTAACGGTGACGCGCCGATCTATCACAGCCAAGGCGGAAATGCCAAAGAAGATGGCGCAAACACTGGTAAGATCAGTGTAGGTAGCAAAATCTATAAAGATCTGATGAACGGGATTTCACATATGCTTCCGTTTGTCGTAGGTGGAGGAATCCTCCTGGCTATTTCGTTCCTTATTGAACAGCTTGCGGGCGAGGATAATCCCCTCTTCCAGCTGCTTCAAACGATCGGTGGCGGAACAGGTGCTTTCCACTTCCTCATTCCGGTACTTGCCGGATTTATCGCGATGAGTATTGGTGATCGCCCGGCCCTGATGCCTGGTATGGTCGGTGGATTGATGGCAGTTAACTCAAACGCCGGTTTCCTTGGTGGTCTGGCTGCCGGTTTCTTGGCGGGTTATGTAGTTATTGGTCTCCGTAAGTTGTTCAAAGGATTGCCAAAAGCGATTGATGGCTTGAAACCAATCTTGCTGTATCCGGTATTTGGTTTGCTGATCGTAGGTGCCATCAGTTTCTATGTCTTTGATCCAATCTTTGGTTCCCTGAACACCTGGCTGGTAGATGCACTTGGTAACCTGGGTACAGGTAATGCGGTATTGCTGGGCTTGCTGCTTGGCGGCATGATGTCCATCGATATGGGTGGACCATTCAACAAAGCGGCTTACACGTTCGCCATTGGTGTGTTCACATCCAGTGGTAACACAGACGGTGCATGGATGGCAGCGGTTATGGCAGGCGGTATGGTGCCTCCTCTGGCGATTGCACTTGCAACAACGTTCTTCAAATCCAAATTTACAGAGCAAGAACGCAAATCAGGCCTGACTAACTATGTACTTGGATTTTCTTTCATTACAGAAGGTGCAATTCCATTTGCTGCGGCTGATCCATTGCGTGTATTGACTTCTTGTATTCTGGGTTCCGCTGTTGCTGGCGGATTGACACAACTGTGGAGCATTAATGTGCCAGCTCCGCACGGCGGCATCTTTGTTGCAGCACTGGCGAACCACGCATTATTGTTCCTGCTCGCTGTTACAATTGGTTCTGTGATCTCCGGTTTGATTCTGGGACTGTGGAAGAAGTCACCAACGCTTGTGAAGTAACAGATATAAGAAACATCTCCTGGGTGAAATTCACTTGGGAGATGTTTTTTATTTCAGTTTTTTCGTCAGGTAGTGGAAAGTTGCTTCCGTATTTGTGTAAAATGCTTATTTAGCTTTTACATTCATGTGTGGTAAACTAAATATAATTATATTTTGAAACTATGTTTCATCTGATGAAACTTATGCAGGAGGAATTGGAATGTCTGATGTAATCAAAAGTCAGGTGCAGAAGCAGTTTGCGAAAAATGCAGGTAAATACGTGACGAGTTCGGGGCATGCCAAAGGTGAAGATCTCGCGTTGCTCGTGGCTTCATCTCAAGCTACTCCGGATATGAACGTGCTGGATATCGCCACAGGGGGAGGGCATGTCGCTAATGCATTGGCTCCACTTGTTCAGCGGGTGACAGCCCTCGATCTAACGGAAGAAATGCTTCAGGTAGCTGAACGATTTATCCAAGGGAATGGACACGGTAATGTAGATTTTGTGGCCGGGGATGCAGAGAAGTTGCCATTCGATGATGATGTCTTTGACCTAGTGACCTGCCGAATTGCTGCCCACCATTTTCCGGATGTTTCTTCGTTTGTTCATGAGGCATTACGAGTTATGAAGCCCGGTGGAAGGTTGTTATTCATTGACAACGTGGCACCTGAACGTGATGAGAATGACCAGTTTTACAATGAAGTGGAGAAGTGCCGGGATGCAAGCCATGTTCGAGCATGGCGCAAGACGGAATGGATTCATATGCTGGAGTATGCCGGCTTCCGAATGGTAACGATGGTTTCCTTCCAGAAACGCTTTAAGTTTGAAGAATGGTGTAACCGTGCAGCACTGCCGGAACGGGAGAGAGGGGAGCTTGAAGCAAGCATGTTGAGTGCTCCGTCTATCATTAGAAAATTTTTCGATTTTGAAGTGACCAAGAACGGGAAGCTTGACAGCTTCCAAGGAGAAAGTGTGTATATCCAAGCGATTAAACCGGCTCATATCTGATTAGGTAAAGGACCATTTAGCTGAGCAGTTTATGCAACGGTAACAGGATGAATGTGAATGTTGATAAAATAAAACAAGCAGAGTACCTTGAATAGGTAGTTCTGCTTGTTTTATTTTGCATATTGATAATCAAAGCGACGGTTTAGGGTTTAAGTATAACTTTGGTACATTCGTCTTCATGATCGTTGAAAATGCGATACGCATCGCTTGCATTCTCCAGTGAAATCCGATGGGAGATGATCTCGGTTGGATCAAATTCACCAGCAGTGATTTTGCGGAACAATTCAGGCATGTAATGTATAACAGGAGCTTGTCCCATTTTGAGATTGATATTGCGTTCAAACAAATTGCCTAAAGGAAACATGTTGTAGGAAGAGCCATATACACCCGTAAGTTGGAGTGTACCAAATTTGCGGATCGCTTTCATGCCGATTTCGATCGCACTCAGTGAACCGCCGTGAAGTTTCAGCTTCTGCCCGATTTCTTCCAGCATGTTCTTTTTACCATCCATACCTACACAATCGATAACAACGTCGGTTCCGCCTTGTGTAATCTCGCGAATGTGCTCACCCATATCATCGTAATCTTCGAAATTAAAGATTTCTGCATCGTTCAAACGTTTGGCTTTCTCCAGTCGATAGGGCAGGCGATCCACAGCAATAACGCGTTTGGCACCTTTCATCCAGGCGAACTTCTGTGTCATCAGCCCAATCGGACCGCTTCCGAGTACAGTGACTGTATCTCCCGGTTTAACTCCGGCATTCTCGACGCTCCAGTAAGCGGTTGGAAGAACATCGGACAGGAACAATAGGGCTTCATCTTCAAGTTCACAGGATTCAGGAATCACAAACGGAGTGAAGTTCCCGTAGGGAACACGCAATAATTCTGCCTGACCTCCGGGGTGATTTCCGTAGCGTTCGGTGAACCCAAAATAACCCCCTGTATGAATATCCGGATTGCCATTGGAATTATCGCACTGGCTCTCCATGTCATGATTGCAATAGAAGCACTCACCACAAGCGATGTTAAAAGGCAGGACCACACGGTCCCCCTTCTTCACACGTGTCACTTCCGGACCTACTTCTTCTACAATGCCCATCGGTTCATGACCGATAACATAATCTTTGGCAGCAGGCAAGGCTCCCTGATAAATATGCAAATCGGATCCACATATAGCTGTGGAAGTAATACGAACGATAATATCATCCTTCTGTTGCAGTTTGGGATCTTCAACCTCTTTGACTTGAATGTCCTTGATTCCCTGAAACGTAACGGCTCTCATCTTTCATATTCCTCCTTATATAGTGGGATTCTCTGACAATTACCCCATTTCAGCTTAAATGATAGATATACATACTAAATTAAACGACAGGCCATTTTACTTTACGCAAGGCATTGAGCAACTCAGGCGGCGCATTCAGATTGTCACGGACCAGATCCTGCGGGGTTAACGCCATCCACTGATTCAGCGATACACCCTCGAATCGATCACTTCGGAATATTTCCAAAAACCATAAAGTGTCTGTGCCGGTATTCTCTATATAGTGTCCCATTGCGACAGGAACATATCCGACATCTCCAGCCCGATAGTCAAATGTGCGAGCAATGCCATTGCCTCCAAAGACAGTCATTCTTCCTTGTCCTGTCAGATAGTATTGCCATTCATCTGCATTGGGATGCCAGTGCAGTTCACGCATAGCACCAGGTCTGATCTCAACAAGTGCGGCTGCAACGGTAGTTGAGATGGGGAAGTTGGTGGAGTCTACAATCCGGACGCTTCCGCCAGGTGTAATTAGCGGTTCCTGAGCCAGCAATCGGTGTTTGAATGTGAGAGGAACGGTACCGTATGGCGACTGAACTTCCTGGCTTTCGATGGAACCCGGAACGGTATCTTGGAAAATGTAGACCTGTTCCTTTGGCATCGACTGAAATGCAGATTCGGGCACACCGAAATTGACAGACAATACCTCTGGTGGTGTATGGGCAAACCAATCGGATATGGATAACGTATTCAGATCGGAGAAGGAGCCATCATCAAACACGAGCAGAAATTCACAACCATCCTCCAATCCCTGAATGGAATGGGGTAGACCTTTAGGGAAAAACCAGAGATCGCCAGGCCCGACATCCGCAATAAAATTACGTCCGTTCTGATCTACCGAAGTGATTCTTGCCGTTCCCCAGATCATATAGGCCCACTCCGATTGTTGATGCCAGTGCAATTCCCGTACACCTCCCGGTGTCAGGCTCATGTTCACACCAGCCAGTGTAGTGGCAATAGGGAGATCCCGTACGGTGATTTCACGTGACCAACCCCCATGGTTCAATTGCATATGGGTATCGGAAAAAGACATTTTCAGATTGGGCAATAACCCGTTATCGGTTGCCGGAGGTACCAGCATATCGGGGTTTTGTATATCTCTCATGACGTCTCTCGGTCCCAGATCAGGTCCTCCTGCGCCATCACTGCGAATGGGTTGCGGGATGATAAATGGTTTTTCGTTTGGTTGCTGTCCTTTGGTCATGAAGTTATCCCTCCAGATTCAGTCCCATGGCACACGCGACATGGTATCGTTATGTTTACACCTATGAATCAGGGCCTGGATAATATGAGGGACAACATCCATCATGATTAAGCTGGGTTGGTTGGGGGCTTTCCTGACTACAGTGTACGGAAACGCTGTTCATAAATCTCGTTTACCCGGTGGAGAACGGCAGGGCCCTGCTCTGTGAAACGAAGTGCTGTCGCCTTATTTTTCACCAGAAATGTACCGGATTCATGTCTGGTGGGTGATAAAGTCGCACTGTAGAGCAATGAAGCGCCATGACTTGGATGGGGAAAGAACCATTTCATAATGGGTTTGATATAGAAGGGCAGGCCGGATGTTTTGTTGCCCCTTAGCGTATTATTTCCACCGGGATCTACGCTTAGCAGTTGTATGCCACCCGCACTGGCAGACTTGGCAACCTCGCGTGTCCATAGGGATAAACCGAGCTTTGAAATGGCATAGGGACCAAACAGCTTTTTGAATTCAGCTGGTCGTTCCAGGATGTTCAGATCGAATTGTTTGACCATTTTGAAAGCAGTGGTAGAGGTATTAACGACGGTTTTCATCTGTCCTTTGAGCAATAGATCAACTAAATCCATGTAGATGATGTAAGGGACTACCGTCTGAAGTTCAAAGTGCATTTCATGCCCCTGATCAGAAAAACGAAGTTCAGCAGCGCTACCTCCTGCATTATTAAATAAAACATTGATCGAATCGGTATCGGATTTAATCTGATCCAGTGCCGTTCTCAGACTGTCGTAGTTGGTCAGGTTGGCCTGAACCAACCGGAGCTGGCCTGATCGTAATGCATTCTGAATATCGGTATCGTCAGTCGGGAAAGTGGAACGATTGAGACCGATGACCTGCCATTGTTCAGCCAGTAACTTGCGTGTCAGTTCAAGACCAATTCCTGACGTTGACCCTGTGATGAGAGCGGTGCGAAGCTGATTTTGTATATTCATATATACCTCCAGATAGAATGGGATTACAGAACGAATCTGTATGCTGCGCTCATTCTATAACTTGGAGTCGGCTCCAAGTCAAGGGGGGTGGGATGGAACGGATCATGCTTGACTTGGAGTCAGCTCCAAGTTGTAAAATGGATAGAAATGAATGTGGAGGAGGCCCATATGGTGAGCGAGAATGAAGTATTCTCCATTAAAGAAACGTCAGAACAGGCCGGATTATCAGAAGATACAATTCGTTATTATGAGAAGATTGGGCTGCTTCCCCGTGCTGAACGCAAGGCCAATCGCCATCGGGTATATCGCTCGGAGGATATTCATACGATGAAATTGATCACATGCCTGAAAAAAACAGGAATGTCTTTGGAGGAAATGAAGCCTTATTTACAAATGTCCATGGATTCCGATCTTGCCGATTTCCCGGATGAACGGGAGATGCTGGTGAATCACCGGAAGAAAGTTGAAGCACAGATTGCTTCGCTACAGCAAGTGGTTGATTTTATCGACGAGAAGTTGGAGAAACGAAGTATGTATCCTGATGAATGTCCTATTAGCGGGGAGAACCAGATGTCTGTTTTTGAAAAACAGAACATATTCTCTTGATGGCGCTGCTGCCTATATGAATCCGAAAACCCACGTCATGATGACGCGGGTCTTTTTGCTGTTTCTAGTATTTAATATCGAGTGTATGACGAAGTCGTTTGATATCGCTTTTGGGAGGGAGACCATACATGCGGGCATACTCCCGGCTGAATTGAGACGGACTTTCATAGCCAACCTGGAACGCAGCGTCGGCGGCATCAGTTGAACCTGCAAGCAGCATTCGCCGGGCTTCATGCAATCGAATTTGTTTCTGGAATTGCAAAGGGCTCATGGCGGTAATAGCTTTGAAATGATGATGTAATGAGGAAGAACTCATGTTGATCATGGCAGCAAGTTGTTCAATCCGAAGTGGCTTAGCATAATCAGATTGGATGACTTCGATCACCTTGGCGATGTGCTGTGCATGACTGTCCTGAATAGCAAACTGCTTGATGGAATGTCCATGTTCATCCTGAATAATACGATATAGAATTTCGCGGATAAACATAGGGGCAAGAACGGGAATGTCTTCAGGTGTGTCCAGCAGCCGAACCAATCGGATCACGGCTTCAAGAAGGGAAGGTTTGGTTGAGCTAACAAACAATCCTCTTCGTGTTGAATGGTCAGGTTTGGGTTGTGCAGAAGACGTATCCTGAATCAGATCGAAAATCTGCCCTGAATCAAAATCCAGTCGAATACATAGATAGGGATGTTTGGTTGTAGCCTTTACAACCTGCCCTGAAATAGGCAAGTTTACGGAAGCTACCAAATATTGTGACAGGTCGTAGGTGTAACTCTCGCGGCCGAGTATAACTAATTTGGAACCTTGAGCGACAATGCAGAGGGCAGGCTGATGAACGGAATATATGGGTTGTGAGATCTCGGAGGCACGGATTAAGGCAAGGGATGGAATTGCTGTTGGATGTATCCCGTCATTTGGGGTGAAATGCTCAATAAGTTGAGCCAATTGTTGCTGCTGCTCTGTGATGCCTGTATCTGCTTCATTGGTTTTGATAAACATGAATTGCAGCCCCCTTGTAAACCACTATTACTATTATTTTAAAACGCGCTGGAGGAATAGGCAAGAATACTGCGGGATTTTTCTATCGTACAACGACTGATCCTCTACATAATGGAGATAAGCAACGGAATCTTTTGAAGCAGAGAGGAGTGAGAAACAATGGAGCGCAATTCAATGGGCGACCAACAAGAACCCAAACACCCGTATGTGGGGATGTGGGTCACAAAGGATGGATATATCAGACACGAACTTCTTCCTTGCGGTAGATATGATGAAGCAAGAGGAGATCGGCAAAGTGCATATCAGGGTTGCTATGTTGTTCATGGGGAACATATAGAATACGTGGATGATACGGGATTTACAGCGGATGGAGACTTCAGGGACGGCGTTTTGTATCATGCAGGCATGGTTTTGTATAGAGAAAATGTACAATAACAACCAAATAAGGAGCGATATAATATGTCCAATGTAAAAGGGAAAGTTGTTGTGATTACCGGTGCGAGTAGTGGAATTGGTGAGTCAACAGCTCGATTGCTTGCACAGCATGGAGCGCATGTAGTTATTGGAGCTAGGCGTGTGGACCGTTTGGAGACATTGGCCTCCTCCATTCGTTTGGAGGGCGGATCAGTGGAGTATCATTCGCTGGATGTTACCAGATTGGAAGAGATGCAAACCATCGTTGACCTCGCTCTAACTCGCTATGGACGTGTCGATGTTATTTTAAATAACGCTGGAGTCATGCCGCTATCTCCCCTTGAAGCGTTAAAGGTAGATGAGTGGAATCGCATGATAGATGTTAACATTCGTGGTGTTCTGCATGGCATTGCGGCTGGACTACCCGTCATGAAAAAGCAGGGTTTCGGCCAGTTTATTAATATCGCCTCTATTGGAGCCTATGCCGTGTCACCAACGGCAGCGGTGTATTGTGCAACCAAATACGCAGTCCGCGCCATCTCGGAGGGGTTGCGACAGGAAGTAGGCGGAGATATCCGCGTAACCCTTATATCACCAGGCGTGACGGAATCGGAACTCGCGGATACGATTTCTGATGAAGAAGCACGTGATCTCATGAAAGAGTATCGGCGCATATCCATTCCCGCCTCGACGATTGCGCAAAGTATCTTGTTTGCCATTAGCCAGCCGGCAGAGGTGGACGTAAATGAGATTGTAGTCAGACCGACAGCAAGCATGGCTTAAGGTCTGATCCTCTTTTGGTATATAATAGATTCAATTGATACGAAAAGAGGAATAGTGCAGTGACATTACAACAACTAAAATATGTGATCGAAGTTGCCACGCGCGGTTCCATGAATGAAGCAGCCAAAAGGTTGTTTATCTCGCAACCCAGCCTTTCGAATGCCATTCGGGATCTGGAGCAGGAGTTGCGAATTACTATTTTTGAACGCACCAATAAGGGAATATCTCTGTCTAAAGAAGGCGTTGAGTTTCTGAGTTATGCACGTCAGGTGGTAGAACAAGCTGAATTGCTGGAGAACCGTTATCTGAACGCCAAGCCATCCCCGCAGCACTTCTCCGTATCGACGCAGCATTATGCGTTTGCAGTGAATGCCTTTGTTCGTCTGGTACAGCAGTATGGTCAGGATGAATACGAGTTGGCGCTTCGGGAGACAAAGACCTACGAGATTATTCAGGACGTGAAAAGCCTGCGTAGTGAAATTGGCATCCTGTATTTGAATGAGTTCAATGCTAAGGTGATTAACAAATTGTTAAAAGATGCGGGTCTGGTCTTCACGAGCTTGTTTACAGCGAAGCCCCATATCTTTATCAGTGTGAAGAACCCGCTGGCGAAGCAGGAGTCGGTTGCCATCGAGCAATTGCAGGATTATCCGTACTTGTCATTTGACCAGGGAGAGTACAATTCCTTTCATTTTTCCGAAGAGATCCTGAGTACGTTATCTCACCCCAAAAGCATACAGGTTAATGACCGCGCAACATTGTTTAACCTGTTGATTGGTCTGAATGGTTATACGATCTCTACGGGTGTACTTAGCGCTGATCTGAACGGAAACGAGATTATTCCTGTACCGCTGGAATGTGAGGAATCCATTAATGTAGGGTGGATAAGCCACAAGAGTACTTCTCTCTCTAATCTGGGCGTAGCATATGTCCAGGCTCTGCATGAGGCCATAGGGTCTTAGAAGTGTTAAATGGTTCATCAAAAGGCCGTTTCCGGTTGAGTCGGAACGGTTTTTTTGTTGTACTATGATCTTTCAAGTATAGGGTGGAATGTTGTCATCCCGTGTAATAGAATGAAGGTATATGTCGAATAGGCGTAAGAGATCGAAGGGAGAACGGTTAGTGAGAGTTCTGTATCGGAATAAAAGTGAACAGCATGAGCTGACGGTATATGATACCAAAAAGCTTTATGGAGAGAAGGGTCAGTTTCGTGTATTAGAATTCTCGAACGCAGCTGTGCAGGGAGCCATGGATCTGGATGAGCCTAAGCGGATGGTGTTGGAGTATCCGAGAGCGATGGTGCATCTAATGGAACGGAATGATCCTGAGTTTGATACCGTATTTGTGGTGGGACATGGTATTGGCACATTGCCAACCTACTTGTCTGATCGTCAGGTAAAAGTGGCTGAGCTTGACGCAGAGGTCGTGGAGTTGAGCCAAACCTTTTTTGGATATGAGGGAAGTCCTGTGCTCATTGGGGATGGTCGTGAATTATTAGGCCAGGAAGCCGCTGCGACATATGATTATATTATTATTGATGCCTTTACGGCAACGGGTACACCGGAGCAGTTTATATCCAGTGATTTTTTTGCCATGGTCAAGGACAAGCTGGACTCGGACGGAGCTGTGATCATTAATGTGTTCGGGCGTGCGGGCAACGATCGGCTTGTCAATGCGATCTATACGACACTTCAGGCGCAGTTTGTCTATACACGTGCATTTGCATTACCTACAGAAACAGCGGATGAAGTTCAAAATCGCATTTTAATGGGTAGTCATCACCCGATCGAATTTCAGGTTCGTCAGATGGCAGGGTTTGTTGAACAAGAGCCAGAAGAAGGTTATATCATTGTCGATTAGGGCGATCCTGAACAGTGATTCTTCCAGGGAAAGTAAAATGTCATTAAATCGTCAATCTTACGATGTAATTGTTAAGATTTCTCAAACTCTTTATTTGATCTTAACAACTTTCGTATAAGATAGAAGGAATATGCCTTTTCATGAAAATCCGGGGGAAGTAAACGATGATTGCACAGATCAAGAGATCTAGATTACGAAAAAAAATAAAAAACATCAAGAAGATCAGCCTCACGGCTTTACTCGGCGGGTTGGTCACTATTTCAGTTATAATGACATTGACCCTCATGGTCATCTCATCTTATACATCTCAGAAACAGTCACTCATTGATAACACCCTGTCCCTAAACTATGCAAGCGCTGTGCAAATGAGCCAAACTCTGGATTCGCTTTTTGATTCCATGCAGGAGAGCTTAAAATATGCAACCCAGTATTTTCCTGATGTGGATCGCTCCAATACAAAAGAGTTGAATTCCACATTGGATTTGGTTCGCAATAGCAGTAATTTTTTTAATTCCGTTTCTTTGGTAGATAAAGCGGGAGTAGTCAGGTCTACTTCACCTTACTCACAGGCTAGCGTAGGTCACCATGTTAGTTCCAATGCAGCAAAAGAAGCGGTTAGTTTGAGGGCTTCGTATATCTCCGAAGCGTACCAGACACCCAGAACCAAACGCAGAATTGTATTTGTCAGTGAACCGATCTTTGATTTGGCAGGGGAGTACCAAGGAACGATTGGTGGAAATATCTTTTTACAGGAAAATAATATATTGAGTCTGTCTTTTGGCAGTCAGCTCAAGACAAGTAATGGTTCCTACTTTTTTATTGTGGATAAGAAGGGCACTTTGTTATTTCATCCAAACACCAACCGAATTGGTGAAAATGTCAGTGAAAATGAAGTGGTGCAAAAGCTGTTAGCAAACGAGAACGGTAAGGAACAATACAAAAACCTGGCAGGTGTGGATTCACTTGCAGGTTATTACAAAGTTCCATCAACAGGTTGGGGCGTCGTAATCGTGTCTCCAACCCAAACGGTGTACGATCAGTTGAATCATCATATCCGTATGTTGTTGCTGTACACTTCAGTGCCTTTCCTGATCCTGACCCTTATTGTGGTTCGGGTTGCACGCAAGCTGGCCAGTCCTTTTGCTATGCTTGCTGATTTGGTGAATCAGGTCGATAAGGGACAAGTGGATCTACCGGTGATAAAACCTCACTGGAATAGAGAGGCAGACCTTCTAACGAGAGCAGTTGTTGGCGCATTGGCGAACTTTAGAAAACAGACAAACCAGCTTGTCTATGATGCCAGAACCGATGTTTTAACAGGCATGAACAATCGCAGAACCTTCGAAGAAGTCATTCAGGAATGGATTCAGGATGAGGTGCCGTTCTCCATTATTGTTCTGGATATCGACCGCTTCAAGTCCATTAATGATACATTCGGGCATCATGCTGGGGATGAAGTATTGAAACACATTGCCAATATCATTCAATTGTCTGTTCGACCAGAAGATGTCTGTGCCCGGTTTGGTGGAGAGGAATTTGTAGTCTTGTTAAGAAATTCCGAGTCTAACGTGGCTTTTGAGATTGCTGAACGTATCCGAATAACGGTCGAAGAAAGCGTATTGCCTATAGATCGTTCCGTCACCATCTCGGCTGGAATTGCTGAATATCCGAAGCACTCCACAACATCCACAGAACTGTTTCACTTGGCGGATAATGCATTGTATCAAGCGAAGGAAGAGGGACGTAACCGAACAGTTACGATTCAGACGGTTATTAAATAAGCAAGCAAAGAAGCTGTCCCCTAAGAATAAGGGACAGCTTCTTTTGTGTATTATACCTCTTGTGAGGATCTGGCCAGAACCTCATTTGTATACGTTTCTCCCCAATCTCGCATGCTGAAGATAATCGGCCGTAACGTCTCACCAAATGGTGTGAGGGAATACTCCACTTTAGGTGGGATCTGGGGATATATTTCACGATGAACAATTCCGCTGCCTTCCAACTCTCGAAGTTGCAGGGTGAGCATACGCTGGGTGATGTCAGGAAACAATTTTCGGATCTCGTTAAATCTCAAAGGACCGGAGAATAAATGATACAAAATGGCACCTTTCCACTTGCCTCCGATCACACTAAGGGTAACTTCTACGGAACAGCCGTATGGCGCGGGACATAGCTTGGTTGCGTCCTTTTTCATTATAAGTACACCTCCACTTTACGGTGATTTTCTATAGTATCTATTTGGGTGGTTACATTATATAAAGTACGTATGGTACATGAAAGAGCATATCACTTATAATTCAGATTATAAACCCTAATTCTAGGCGAAGGCAGATGCGATGATGTCTATAAGATAAAAAAGAGCCCCGGTTTCAGGCTCCTCTCTGGATGTATAAAATATGATGATGAGCGTATATCCGCTACTTCAGTGACGCTAGAATGGTGTCACATAGAGCCATCGTTGCAATATTATCCTTGGCGCTGGAATGTGGGACAGTCTGATTCTGGCAACACGCGATAAAGTGCACCATTTCACCAACAAACCCGCGTAGATAAAGGTCGCGATAAGCTCCTGACATGGGAGATCCGGAAGGTGTATATACGGTATCTTGCTCTTCGAGAGATTTCCAGGGAAGGTTGGTCGAGCTTCGGGATTGATGAACAGTAAGTGTGTTGATCTCTTCAACTGACGCAAATCCGTTGTCGAAGGTGACGAGTACACTTTCACTCTCCCGTGACCAAGCACTCATGCCGGTAAAATAAGCGCTGCCTACGACGTTATTCTCAAATACAAGGGAAATGCTTTGATTAATGTGTTCCCCATCCTTCACAGTTGTGCCTGTAACCCGTATTACTTCCCCGAATAAGTAACGCATCAGATCGACCATATGAATGGCAGCGAGCTTCATGAACTGTTCCTCATCCTTGCAAAATGGAGTACTGTCTACAGCGAATTTCATCTGGAATGAACGTACCTTACCTAGCGAACCACTATCAATGAGCTCCTTCAGCTTTATGTATACGGGGGCATAACGTTTCATAAAACCGACCATGACAACGACTTCAGCCTGCTGAGCAGCTTCTGCTGCATTCCATCCGAGTGGCTTATCCACGTATACATTCTTACCAGCCCGAATACATTCAAGGACAAGAGCGGTCTGATCTACAGGCTGGGCGACCACAACGACTCCGTCACAGATTTCCTGCTGCAACATAAGCTGAGCATTGTCATACGCTTTTCCGTTGCTGCCAAATCGCAGCAGAGCTGCTTCAGAGCGTTGCATACTCCGTGTGGCAATGGCCTGGATCCGCGCTCCGGCTTCAACAACAGAAGTGTAAATATTCGTGGATGCATGAAACCCGGCACCGATAAAGCACAGATGGGTTGTTTTCAAGGTGGATCTCTCCTTCATTTTTGCATTCGTATGGTTGAATATTTGTTTTATTGCTACGATAGGGTATTTGAAGTTGAGAAAAAAGGACATATGTCCTTTTTTTGAATGTATAAAAAAGAAGTTGCATTTTTATTTTGGAGCATGTATACTCTGAATTACGGTAAAACAAGGAATTGCTTCACCGGAACGCTTTTCATCGATGGATTAGGAGATACATATTATGCGGTCGTGGCGGAATTGGCAGACGCGCACGGTTCAGGTCCGTGTGGGCTAACCCCCGTGGAGGTTCGAGTCCTCTCGACCGCATCTAACAAAAAAGGTTCGTGAGTTGCTCTAGGGCAATTCACGAACCTTTTTTTATTTTGTGGATCATTCGTGTGAAGCCTACATTTTGCTACCAGCATGCCAATGCTAATGTTGCCGCTGGCGCAGAATGACTGCCGTGATGACCCCGGCAATGGCTCCTGCAATACCAAATAGCGTAACACTGGCAACCACTTCAACCGACTGGAGACGAAACAAAAAAGCGATACCGCTGCCAAAAGTGGTTCCGGCGAGAAATCCGAGCGAAATTCCTAATTCTTTCGTTAATTTCATTGCTTCACCTACTTGGAAATGTGAGATATGGATTTGCAAATATTGGGTACAGGCAGTAAAGTGTGATCAGGAAAATCATCACATTTTATTTCCTTTTTTATCTTGTGGTTTTAACCCGTTAATTATGCATGATATCTCATATGGGAGGGTAAGAGCGAATGAATATGAACGAACGAATTGCAGCATGGAATGAGGAAGCACAGCAGTGTGCTTGCGGTCATCAACACCGGATGGTGGATATGCTGATTCATCTGGAACCTGGGGCCATTCAGAGGTTACCGGGTTATTTGTCTGAGCAAGGATATCGTCAGGTGACAGTTGTTTATGATCGACATACGTTTCGGGCCGCTGGATCTGATGTGCTGAGTAGTATTCGCGAAGCTGGAATGCATGTGGATGAGATCTCTATACCGGAGAATCGTACGGGTGATATCATTGCGGATGAAGCAGCTATTGTACAGGTCATGTTGGGTGTGAGACTCGAAAGTCAGGCTGTAATTGCGGTGGGTTCAGGTACCATTCATGATCTGGTGAGATTTGTTTGTTCCAAAATGAACAAGCCCTTTCTGTCGATACCGACAGCGGCTTCAGTGGATGGGTTTACCTCTGCGGGTGCACCCTTAATTGTAAGCGGCATCAAACAAACATTTCAGGCTGTTCCGCCTGAGGCTATCTTTGCCGATCTGGATATTCTGGAGCAAGCCCCCCAAGTGATGACAGCTGCCGGATTCGGAGATATGCTTGGTAAATATACTTCACTTGCAGACTGGATTGTTTCTCGTGAACTGGGCGGAGAACCGTTCTGTCCAGTTGCTTATCGGATGACAGAAGAAGCGCTGAAGACCTGCGTAGATCATGTACAAGCTATTTCGGAGGGGCGAGCAGAGGGAGTAGCTGTATTAATGGACGCATTAATTATTTCCGGTATCTCCATGCTGATCATTGACCATTCCCGTCCGGCATCCGGAGGTGAGCATCATCTGTCCCACATCTTGGAGATGGATCTGATGCAAGCGGGAGAAAGACCGGTTCTGCATGGTGCCAAAGTTGGCGTAGCTTGTGCGTTGCTTACGGTGAAATATAAAGAGCTTGCACAGACATCGGGTGAACCGGTGTTTGGGATATATGACCAATTGCCGGAGGCTTCTCAGCTCATCGCATGGTTGGAACAAGTAGGTGGACCTGTGACTACTGAGCAACTCGGTGTAACTCCGGAGATGGTGGAACATGCGTTCAACACAGCGCATACGCTTCGTCCTCGATATACCGGATTGAGATATATCAATGAAGTATTAAACACGAGGTTAGGATAACCTTTTAGCGAGAACGGTCATGATGAAATGTATAAACTTAGCTTGTAGCTGGCTGTGATGGCTCTCCTTGGGATCAAAAGGCGAAATAGGGTAGGTTACTGACATTTCTCAGGGAATAGCCAGAACAGTGCTTCAAGTCCGAGAGAGAAGGCATGTATTTCATTTTAAAAAGGCTCTGGCCTCCCTATGGGGAGATCAGAGCCTTTTGGCTGTTCGCTTATTTAGTTGTTGCGACGATCTTTCAAGATGACATCTGCGAACAAAATAGTTTTCGGGATACGGAAAAATTGCTCCGCTTGTTCCTGAAACGCAGCAGAAGGCAGTGTTCCCTGATGCAGCCATTTGCGGAAAGTGCCGGGATGAACCCCGATCCAGTGGCTGACATCTGTCACCGACAGATCATGGACCATACACAAGCCTGTCAAAATACGGTTACTAACCGGAGAACGGGTCACCGTACGCTTCATGAAGCGAGATGACTCGGGTTGACATATGACAGGGCTATTACGCACAACTTCTTCATTGAAGAGAATATGACGCGGGTAGCCGAGTAATTGGCAAGTCTTGTCCAAATTGGTACTGCCGGGTATCCGTCCTTCATATACCCACGCACTGACACTGCGTGAAGAGATGGAGAGGTCTTCAGCTAGCTGGGACAACTTGATATCATTGGCCATCAGCACGGCAAGAAGAACACGATTGCGGATTTGACAGCGTGTCGGTTTTCGGAATCGTTTAACACGGACGCCTTTTCCCAAGTATTTACGGTTGATCAGAGACCACGCCTGGATGGAATGTTGTTCTGGTTGATTAGGCATATTTCCTCCGATTTTTTTTAACCAAATACTACAATAAACAACGGGGTACTTTCAAGTGCCGGGTTTACCGGTTACAAATGCATCAATGCGTCAATTCATGATAAAGAGGGAACTACGAACTAGACCATGCGCAATTCACATCCTAGTATATTCCTAGATTACAATGTTTCACTAAAAATGAGGGGAGAAATTCGGCAGGAATAAAAATAATATAGTTCTAATTACTTATTATTAGGTCTAAAGAACTTTTATCTGTTTTTTGTTGATATGATGCGGTTTATTTCCCTGAATTCCCCAAAAGCATGTGATTTTCGTTCCCCTGCTGCGAAGAGGATGTGCACAAATCTGAAATGATAAATCCGCATGTTCAGCATGACATGTGACCTGTCAAATCTCTTACTTTTACATATATTGTATGATACTCAAGTGTAAGGGAGAGGTGAGGAACGTGCATCTATCTGTGAATACCTTTGCTGCCATCTCGGGAGCATTTGTTACGTTTGCTTTTGGCGGATGGGATCAATTGCTGAGCCTGCTCGCGGTCGCGATGGCTGTGGATTATATAACAGGTTTGGCAGCGGCGGTAAGAACAGGTACCGGGTTAAATAGCAACATTGGATTCTGGGGGATTGCTCGCAAAGGGCTCATGCTGACTGTTGTTTTGCTTGCTCATCGAATTGATCTGATCATGGGAACCGATTTTATCAAAGGCGGAGCTATTTATTTCTATCTGGTGAATGAACTCATTTCGATTACCGAGAATTATGCCAAAATCGGTCTTCCATTGCCTGCAAAGCTCAGACAGGCCATTGCAGTGTTGAAAAAACAGGAGGATCAGGAGTATCTGACGAATCGTGAGTGGTCCAAACCGCAGCAAACTCCAGACAACATCAAGCAGCAGGCTGAAACAGGACAAACTTTGCAGGATGAATCCGCGAAACAGACGGAGGATAGTTCTCAAAAGAAATCCGAATCGAAAGGAAACGGTTTGGATTAGTTTTTCTTATCAAGAGAACGTTTCCAAGTATCCTTTCGTAATAGAGAGCGTTATGATATATTTTGGATACATGAAAATTCATTCATTTCTACTATTATATTAAATGAGGTGCTTGCCCAGATGATAAAACATATTGTCCTGTTTAAAATGAAAGATCGTTCAGCAGAAAGTATTGAAGCTGCAGCCCAGGTGCTTCGCAATCTGGAAGGTAAAATTGATGTCCTAGTTTCACTTGAAATCGGGATTGATGTGCTTCGCTCGGAGAGATCGTTCGACATTTCACTCACGGCGGAGTTTGCGTCACTGGAGGATCTCCAGGCGTATCAGGTACACCCGCTTCATCAGGAAGTTATCAAGTACATGAACGAAGTCAGAGAACAGTCAATTGCAGTGGACTACGAAATCTGATCTGTCATTCAAACTACGTTGAGATAAAGGGGACTCTGCATGAGCGATTTAAGAGACGTTATGGAATTTCTATATATTTTTGTTGTGTTTCTAATCGCTTGTCCTGTGATGATATTCTGGCTTAAGCGAAGAGGGAAACGGAACCGATAACTCACTGAACGGGAAGTGAACGAATGTATTATGTGAACAGAGAACAGATTGCCCGCCGGCTTGCTGCTGTACCGGAAGTAGCTGAAGGGCTTCGCGGGGCAGCAGAAGCTTGGGATGGCAGTCTCATGCTGGGTATGGTACAGGAACGTTGTCTTCACCTGGCGATCGAGATTGTTACCGATGTGGGAAGTTATCTGATCGACGGCTTCATCATGAGAGATGCAAGCAGCTATGATGATATTATTCAGATTAATTATGAAGAAAAGGTTTTTGATAATCCGACCTATGAGATATTGCGTCAGCTTGTCACGTTACGCAAGCCACTGGTGCAGGATTATTACACCTGGGAGCGGTCTGAGCTCCATCCACTTAGCGTAGAGTTGCCGAGTATACTTGAACATTTTACTACTCAGGTTAGCGCCTACGTGGAAAAAGAACTTGGTCCTTTCAATACGGCACAGGCCGAGGGACAGCGTAAGGAATGAGGGAAATCGCATGACAAATGAATCAAAAGAATTCAATGAAGCTAATACTGAAAGTAACGAAACAAATGAAACACCTTCCGGATTCCATCCGGTGTATATGGTTGAACTTTTGTTCCGGGAACGTCCAGAGGTGGATCGCCTGCGTTTGCAGGAAGCTATGATCCGTCATACAGGACAAGTCCGACTGGATGTGAAACAAGAGAGCGGAGGGCAAAAGCATGAGATGCTTGTCTTCTATCATCTGGACCACAAGGTATCCTTCCAGGAAGGGGATATCCCTGCTCAGACTTGCATGCTTCCTGTGAATGAAATCGCAGATCGTGCTCGCTTTGGCGGTGCTCTGCAACAAGCATGGCATTGGCCGGATGCAGGACAAGCTGTGGAAGCTGCGCGTTACTCCATTCGGATACATGATATGTTCACGGCTGCCATGCCTCGTAAACAGCGTCTGGAGCTGTTTCAGAAGACTGTACTGGCAATCATGGAGAGTTTGACCTGTGACGCGCTGTATTGGTATGGCAGTGACAAGCTGGTTGAACCGGAAGCATATACGCAAGCTCAGGAACGTGAGGAACATCTGTATGCAGCCATGAACGTTCGAATGTATCAAGCTGGAGGTACAGAGGAACAGCGCGGGTTGGTCATGGATACCGTGGGATTATCTGCGCTGGGTGTACCTGATGTCCAGTGTCACTTCGTCGGTCTTGATCCGGATACGGTGGCTCAGACCTTACTGGGTGCAGCGTATTACATATTTGATCAGGGGGATGTTCTGCAAGATGGACAGACGCTGGGTTCTTCAGGTGGACGTCGCTGGCGTTGTGAACATCAGGCAGCATTGATTGCACCTGGACGATATGTGATTGATTTGGACCCGGGGGATGAGCATGCCGCGTCTAATCTCGAGCCGGCTCGTCAGAACTGAGTTTAAGCCAAGTCATTTGCATCCATTCAAAAAGGGCGTTCAGATTATTTTTAACATCTGGAGTGTCAAGTCAAGCCTGTGCTGCTTATAATGCATCAACAGAGTAGGCATTCGCCCGGATGGCTGAGCGACAGACCGTTGCTTCTAGTCCGGTACTTAAACAATAGTAAAGGGAGAGATGTGACGTGAAGGATTCTAACAAAAGTTTGTTGTGGGGAGCTCTTATTGGCTCCGTGGTTGGTTCAGTAACGGCATTATTGCTGGCGCCGAAATCGGGACGTGAACTTCGTCAGGATATTACAGAAGGTGCTCGTCAGGTATCGGAGAAAGGTCAGGAACTGGCTGGTATCGTGGGAGAACAAAGTTCGCAGATCGTATCCAAAGTTAAAGAGACCGCAGATGTCGTGATTCAGGATATTCAATCCTGGCGCAATTGCGCTGAAGGGAAAGAAATTCGCATATCGGCAGCCGTTGTTGATAACGATATCGATAAAACAGTGGATGAACCCGGAATTGACATCGTAGCTAAGCTTCCTTCGGATGAGTCCAAGGACGACAACTAAGCAATGCTCGATAAGCAGGCTTTCCTCTATTTAGAGGAGAGCCTGCTTTGTTGCGTGTCCACACATAGATGACGTAGCGTGTGGATTTAATTTGAACCCTGCGATGAAATCGGGTAAGATGTAGGTACCTTTTTGCCGGAATGTTCATACGGTAGGAAGAAAGCTCTGAGAAACAATCGTTTTGAGAACCAATTCAATGAAGAAGGAAGCGGTGTGTTCGTGCAGCAAGCAATCGCTATATTAGACTCCGGTGTGGGGGGATTGACGGTCGCCAAGGAAGTGATGCGTCAGCTCCCGCGGGAAAAGATCATTTATTTTGGGGATACTGCCCGGACACCGTACGGACCCCGTTCGTCCGAACAAGTAAAACAATTTACGGAACAAATCGTTGATTTCTTGATCCAATTCGATCCGAAGGTTATCGTTATCGCCTGTAACACAGCAACAGCAGCCGCGTTGGAGTATATCCGTGGCAAGGTGAATATGCCTGTCATTGGTGTTATACATCCGGGTGCGCGGGCCGCAATCACAGCGACACGTACAGGACGTATTGGTGTGATTGGTACCACGGGTACCATAGGTAGCGGGGCTTATACATCAGCACTCAAGCAGTTGTCCCCCTATATTGATGTGGTCAGTCAGGCTTGTCCGGCGCTGGTGCCGTTGGTGGAACAAGGTGAATTTCGTTCCGAGCACACGACACATACGGTGGAACAATCATTGGGCGGGATCAAACAACAGCCAATAGATTGTCTTATTCTGGGTTGTACGCATTATCCCTTTCTCATGGACACGATTCAGGAAGTTATGGGACAGGAAGTGAAGTTAATCAGTTCAGCAGATGAAACGGCACGTGAAATCAGTACGATATTATATGATAAACGAAAGCTGGCCAGTGGGGATGAGACTCCGGTGCATCAATTTTTCTGCACGGGTGACCCGCGAATGTTCCAGAATATCACCCGTCGATGGTTGGGGGAGCAGATCTCCAAGACCCCTGTTGTCTGGCAAGTAACGCAATTATCATAGTTATATTCAAATTATGCATGAATAAGACTTTTAATTAATGTAATTTGGTTGTGGATTATCCCGGAACTGTGAAGTTCCGGGATTTTTTGTCGTCATTATGCATTAACCGAAGATAAACATGATTCATGTCACATGATGGACAACCTGACCTGCATACATATGTTACAGACACGAGATTGGTCAGAAGTGGACAGGAGACCTGTCTTTTCCTGTGGAAAGGAGAACAACATGGATCTGCAGTGGATTATCGTTCAGCGGGGAGATACGTTGCCGCGAATTGCGTCAGCACACCATATGACCAAAGAGTTCCTTGCTGCACTGAACCCGGAAGTGGCTTCCCAGCCATACTTGCTGGCAGGTCAGATGCTGCGTATTGTCCCCGGGACAGGTCGCAGATACGCTGTACCGCCTGGAGAAAGTGTAGGAGAGATTGCAGGGAGATTTGGAATGGACGAAGAGGTGTTGCGCCAGGCCAATCCCGAAATCACCAATGTAACCGACTGGGTTGGTCGCTGTATTCATATTCCGGCTTCGAATGGAAAAACTATCGTGAAGATTCAGGGAGAGTATGGTTATCGAGAATTAATCAGGGATATAGACAAGCTGGAGAATCAATACCCGTTTATCGAGATGGGGTCCATTGGAACAAGTGTTATGGGGAAGTCGCTGCCTTATTTGCGAATTGGGCAAGGGTCGAGACATATTCATGTTAACGCTTCCGTTCATGCGAATGAATGGTTAACAACAGCAGTTCTGATGAAGTTTATCGAGGAATATGCCGAGGCGTATAGTGCGGATAGGACATGGCATCAATACCAGACAGAACGCTGGATGCAAGAGACGACACTCTGGGCCGTGCCGATGGTTAATCCGGACGGGGTCGAACTGGTTCAGGAAGGTGTGGTCAATCAGCATCCACATGCACAGCAGTTGTTAGCCTGGAATGCCGGCAGATCACATTTCACCCATTGGAAGGCCAACATCAGAGGGGTGGATCTGAATGATCAATTTTCAGCCCATTGGGATGAAGAAGCAGCGAGAAGAGGTGTGACCTCACCTGGCCCCAGGGATTATGCAGGGACAGCGCCATTGACAGAACCGGAGGCACAGGCGCTTGCGCAGTGGACGCAGCAACATACATTTGATGCGGTAGTATCCCTGCATAGTCAGGGACAGGAGATTTATTGGAACTATCGCGATCTTGAACCCAGGGAGAGTGGACCGCTGTCGCGTAGACTCGCCAAAGCTTCCGGCTACAAGGCGGTGAAGCTCGGTGGCAGTGATGCCGGATATAAGGACTGGTTTATTCAAGATTTCGGTAAACCGGGCTTCACGGTGGAAGTTGGATTGGGTGTTAATCCGCTTCCCGTAGAACAGTTTGATGATATCTGTATAGAAGTGGGAATGTTACTGGCTGAACTGTTATCCAATGGACAATGAGGCAAGACCCTGAATTATGAAGGTGTGAAACTTAACAGTAGATCATTCGTATAACAGGAACGGACGCCATGAGCGACGTTCCGTTTTTATTATTTTTTATAATGACATTCTACGTCATTCGTTCTGAATGTTTTTGAACGGGTAATGATGGATGTGCCGTTTCGGCGACATATACAATTATACGGAGGGATTCAAATGAAGTGGAGAAGACTGCTGTCGTTCAAACGATGGACACAAGTTTTCAAAAGGCTCCCCCGGCTGCTCCGGGCTCCGCAGATTCCTTTGGGAGAAAAGCTGTTGTTTATTATTCCGGCGCTGTTATACTGGGTACTTCCTGACGTAATGCCGTTTATGCCCATTGATGATATCGGGGTCACTTTGATTCTGATGAACTGGTTTGTAAGCCGGGCAGAACGTAAATATCCTGTGCTTCAGGAGGGGGCACCTTCTTAATTTGCGGCCCGATGGATCATTTTAACATTGAATTCGCATCAATGTTATTGCGAAGAGCGGTAACTTTCTTTACAATAGATGCTGTAGTTTAAGAATGCTGAAATTGTTGAAACCTGCAATTACAATATAGGAGATGAAGAGAATGAACTGCAAAATTACGCGTAATGCTGCTAAAGTATTGAAGCTTGAATTGGACAAGCCGGAGAACGAAGGAAAAAAACTGCGCGTTGTCATCACACATGCGCATGGTGACCATGCTCACTACGGGCTTGATCTCGACACACCTAAAGAAAATGATACGGTTGTATCTACCGATAAAGAGATTGATGTCATTCTCGCGAATGATCAGCCTTTGTTGAACGGTGTTAAAATTGACTACCTCTACTTCCCGGAAGAGGGATTTGTTATTACGAATCCGTCCCAAGGTAATCACGGCGACCACTAAGGGCGCGAAGAAGGGGAACTCATGGCTAACGATATCCGCGTATGCGAAAAGTGTAATCATGTCCGACTGAAATCGATTGTACCCAAGCTGCAAAAAATGGCTCCAGACACGGAGATCAAGATTGGGTGCAAATCCTATTGCGGTCCTTGCGCGAAACGTGCATTTGTCTTTATCAATGGTCGGTATATCAGTGCGCCGACAGAAGAAGAAGTGCTCGCCAAAGTTGCAAAGTTCGTGAAGTAAGGGATATAACAAGGTGAGTGGACGAAAACTGTTCACTCATCGGAAAGGAGGGGCAACATGCCTCTCCTTTTTTACGTTTGGGTAGCAGTGAAAGGATGTGTTACTCTATAGCACCTTTGACCATTTCAGTAATTTGGAAGGTATTTTCTTGAATTTCAATGGCGATGACGGTATTATCCTTTTTCAGAAAATGTACATGTCCCAGCCGTTCTTCCTCTAATTCCACCCATCCTGTATCCGCTAACTTCTGAAAATAATCCATTGGCGGGTATAGTCCTTGCTCACCCCCAATATGTTTCAGCTCGTACTTAATGCCTTTTTTAAGGTTGGGATCATCGGAATAAGCTATGTTTTCAATAAGCTTTGCATTGGTTGGAACAGGAATGTCTGGGTTCATGGATGACGCTGTATATCCTTCTATCTCGTATGTTGCAGGAGCGCAGCCTTGTACCCAAATGAGCAAGGGCAACATACAGAGTGTCAATAATATTTTCTTCAAATAAATTCCTCCTGATTTGGAATGATTACCTAATAAACGTAGCGAAATCAATTAAAGTTACGATGAAAACACAAAAGAAGAATAAGGAAGGCTTGTGTTATCCATCCTAAAGGGGTAACAGGAACATGATAATCCCAAGGAGGAATACTCATGCCGAAGCGTTATGATTCCAGTTTGCAAGCCGATACCACCGTATCTCAGGCGCAAAATGCGGTGAACAAGCTTCATTATGCTGTATCTCAGGCCGTGTCTCATCCGACGGCACAGACCATTGTACAGGCAGAACGACGTCTGGCACACACGGAGCAGGCGATGCAACAAGCAGAGCTTTCACTCGGAGGGCAAGGTGTTGAGTTGGCAGAGGAAATGTTCATCGAGGAGAAGAGAAGATTGAATTCAATCCAGAGTCAGCACGGTCAAGGGAATATATAACGTTCCTGTCACACCAGAACCCGCAGGGCAGCAATGCTTTGCGGGTTTTTCATCTCTTTTGCAATGACTCCCCATCCATGGGTCTACTCCGACAGTATGTCGAATGGTCGCTTAAAATTCTGTGAGAAGGTTAATAGAACAAGAGCAGGCAAAATTCCATACGGGAGGTACAGAATGACAAAACATATTACGGATTGTACAATTCTGAACAACGGAGTAACGATGCCATGGCTAGGATTTGGAACATATAAAGCAAAAGGTAAGGAAGTACAACAGGCGGTTGAGACCGCTTTGGAGGTTGGATATCGCAGTATTGATACCGCGTCCATCTATGGCAATGAGGAAGAAGTGGGACAAGCTATTGCAAGCAGTGGTGTTGCCCGTAACGAACTGTTTGTGACGACCAAGCTCTGGAACGAGGATCAGGGATTTGATTCAACATTAAGAGCATTTGAAGCCAGTCAGAAGGCACTTGGACTAAATGTGATTGATCTTTACTTAATTCACTGGCCTGGCAGAGACCAGTATAAGGAGACGTGGAGAGCATTCGAACGTCTATATAGCGAAGGAAGCATCCGTGCGATTGGTGTGAGTAATTTTCAAGTTCACCATTTGCAAGATATCATAGATGAGGGCGGAACGGTGCCTGCGGTAAATCAGGTAGAGCTGCATCCAGGTCTGATCCAGCAGGAACTTCAGGATTTCTGTGGGGCGCAGGGAATTCAACTGGAGGCTTGGAGCCCGATCATGAAAGGCAAGCTGAACCAAGAGTCCACCCTCAAAGCGCTGGCCCAGAAATATGGGAAAACGCCAGCACAGATCATTCTGCGCTGGGATATTCAGAATCAGATTGTGACGATTCCGAAGTCGGTTACCCCGGAGCGTATTCGTGAGAATGCGGACATCTTTGACTTTGAATTGACACCGGATGAGTTGAGACAGATTGATGCGCTGGATTCCGATAAGCGGACGGGTCCACATCCGGATCAACTGTTCTGGGATTGAGTGGGTAGGCGCTAATTGAATATAATTGTTTGATGAACTACTGGTGGTTGTTCCGGTTACGTAATCGTTCTTCGTGGGTTTAAGATGTAAGTATAATCGGTCACGCTAAGACACTGCGTGTGCAGAACAATCTTTCGATCGCCGTTATCCCCAGATTTTTTTGAAATTTCTATCAAGGGAGAAATCCGGTGATAAATGCGAGCGCTCCGCTTCTCCAGCTTTTTTCTGCCCACTCCGTTATCGTGAATATTATAAATCCATCTTTAGATTGGGTGGGTAATTAAAAAGGATATAAAAAAAGCAGCAGGATCGGGAAATATCCCCTGATCCTGCTGCTTTGTGTGTGTGAATTGGCTTAATTTTTTTTCGGGACTTCGCAACCGTCATCTGTGCAGATGCCACTGCCGTCTGTTTCTGTTGTGTTGGATTCAACCATGGTGAAAGGGGAACGCTCGTCCCATGCTTTTTGAATGGCATCCAGGAACACCTCGTCAGGCTGAGCACCTGATACGGCGAACTTGCGGTCGAATACAAAGAACGGTACACCGCGGATGCCGAGTTGCTCGCCTTCCGCTTGGTCAGCTCGGACATTGTCGGTGAATTGATCACTGGACAGCACTGCCTTAGCTGCATCTCGATCCAAGCCGACTTCCTCTGCTAACTGAGCCAACACTTCAGGGTCGCCGGAGTGTTTACCTTCAATAAACACAGCTTGGAATATCCGTTCACTCAGTTCGAGCGCTTTGCCTTGTGTATCTGCCCAGTGTGTCAGGCGGTGAGCTGAGAAGGAGTTCGTAGGGATCATGGCGTCGATATTGTATTCCAGTCCTGCCGTGCGAGCATTGGCATTCATCTGGGCATTCATACCTTTGGCCTGTTCCACGCTCATATTATATTTGGCAGCCAGATATTCCGAATTGGTTTTGCCTGGGTTCAATGCAGCGTTTGGATCAAGCTCGAAGCTTTTGAATTGCAGCTTCACTTCATCACGGTGTGGGAACTGTTCCAGTACATTCTCCAGGCGGCGTTTGCCGATATAACAGAAAGGGCACAGAAAATCAGACCATATCTCAATATTCATTTTATTAAAACCTCCATCATCCTTTTAGTTGAAACTAATATGGTTACAATTATAAAGCCACTTTCTATAATTCGCAAGGAGATTACTATTTATCCCGATATGCCTTGGACCAATGGTAAGGTTGAATCTCATCCAGTCTCTTGAAGACCAGTTGACCAGAAGGATCGTATACGGCAGCTTTGACTTCTTCGCCCCAGTAAAATAATCGTTCCTGGCATACACCGCAAGGTGTAAGGACCTTAAATTCTGAATGCTCGTCATCACGAGCGATACAGAGGGAGTGGGTGACACGTTCGTTCAATTTGTGGGCTTCCAGATAAGCTCCTGTTTCCATGCACAGATGCGTGGCATCGTTGATGACCTCTGGAGCTACGCTAATCAGCAGGGAACCGGCTTCGGTATGGACGGCACCCGCACCGCCCCATCCCTGAGGATAACGTTGCTTCACGAAGTTTGCGGCTGCATCGAACAATTGCTGTTCAATATTGATTGGTTCAGTGTGTGATGTCATGTAATGTAAGTTCCCCTTTTTAAATCCAATTCAATTCATTTCGTGTATTTGTTTAGCTTGTCATTACGATATTGCTCATTGCGATGTTGCTGCTCCACTGTCTTCCTCTTGAAAGCGCTGAATCAAATCATAGGTAATGACCGTGTCCGAGACATGCAATCGCTTAGTTGCTTCATCATGAGCGGGACGGCAAGCATTGATATCCGTTTTGTCACGTGTGGACAAGTCATAACAAGCGCCATTCTCGTAGATATAATCATCCGATGGAATGTAGAATACAGAACCATCCGAGAATGCGCCATTACGCAGCACAACCGTACGTTCAGACCCGTCATATACGTCGTTACCCATATGATAATAGGAAAGGTCGGACACGCCGAGCAGATGCAGCACGGATGGTGTGATGTCCAGTTGTCCCGAAGGTTCGTCGATGGTTCCGGGAGCTGCTCCGTCCGGTAAATGCACGAGCAGAGGAACCTCGTTCATGATCTGTGCCATATCGAGTTCGTTCAATGAACGTCCCAGAAATTGCTCGTATTGTGATTGTTCCTTAATCGAGTTGTCGTGATCCCCGTAGAACATGAAGATGGTATTTTCCCATAATCCCCGATTTTTCAGATCCTCCACCATCTTGCCGAGCGCCGAATCCACGTAATGAACGGACTGCAGATAGTTACCAAACATGGTTCCCTGGAACTCGCCTACATCCAGTTGCTGCTTCTCTTTTGGCAAGGCATACGGATGGTGGCTGGTAAGAGTGATTAGGAAGGAATAGAACGGTTCGGTCACCTCACTACTCATTTTCTCAACGGATTGCCGGAAAAAGGATTCATCAGACAGGGACCAGCCAAGCGGGTCATCCTGTGCAAAATCATTTTTACTATAAAACTTGTCGTACTTCATGTTCTGATACATCGTATACCGATTCCAGAAGCCACTCTCATAAGCGTGAAATACATTGGTGCTATACCCGTTATCCTTCAGGATGGAAGGAAGGGAATCATACGTATGGTCTGCATATCGTACAAAGGCTGATCCAACCGGAAGTGGATGTAGGGAAATGTTTGCGCCAAAATCGGCATCTGACGTTCTACCCTGACCGGTCTGGTGATAAAAGTGACTATAATACTGGCTTTCCTTCATCAGTTCATTAAAATGGGGCGTGATCTCCTGACCGCCAATGCTCTGACCAATCATGAAGTTCATAAAAGCCTCACCCTGGACAATGATCACATTGCTGTCTTTATATTTGCCAAACAAGGCATCATTCTGCGGGGCAGTTCCCTGCCTTTCAACGAAGAACACTTTTGCTTGCTCAACATCAGCGGGATCAGCCTGCGGCCCGGAGCCGATGTGGTCTTTGGCATAGTTGTACAGATCATAACCGTGAAAAGCGAGTAGTCCGGTCACGTTGTACATGGAAACATTCCACCAGTTGTTATCGAACAGGCCTTTGGCCCATGTTTTGCTGTAGAAATAAATCGGGCCGACGGCGAGGCCAAGTCCCAGCACAAGGGCAATGCTGCCAGCCGTGAGACGGCGGCGCAACCGTATCTTGCCATCGTTATACGAATAACTCCCGTAACTCGTAACAGATGTACTGGAGTACTTCGAACGGTAACGTCTGCTGAACAGTACGATAGCTGCGAACGGGATGACGACAAGCCAGTCGGCAAAGAACCAGAGATCACTTGTGTAGATCAATGTAGCGATGCTGTCACCCAATGCGTCAACTTGTCTCGCCTGCAACAATACCGGGATGGTCAAGAAATCCTGGAAATAGCGATAATACACCATATCGGCATAGATTAGTCCGGTAAGCAGCAGGTTAAGCACGGCGAGAGACACGATCATGCCTCTACGTGGCAGCAACCAGGTCCAGAAGGACAAGAGTAGTAAAGATCCAATGGCAATCACCTTATCCAGCAGTCCCATCGTAATGTTATAAGCGTGAAGATTGTGATGGAGCCACATGAGTTTGAGCAGCATGAGCACAAGAAAAATAAGATATAACGTTAATGGATGATTTAGAAGCCCGCGTGGCATGGAGCTGCGCGTAGGCCGAGTGACAACCATATGTATGTCCCCCTTGCTTTTGTTGTTTTGTTATCGGAATGTAAAATAGGGCTCCATCCATTATAGCGTGGCCTCATGTGTTTTCAACTATGCCTCAGAAGAATTGATTTCTGCGAAAGCGAAGACCGAAGTTGATGAATTCATATGATCGGAAAAGCGCACAAAAAAAAGCGCCCCGGCCATGGATGGCAGGAGCACTTTAGATTTGAAACAATTACGAAGATTGTGGTGTTTTATTTCGTGGGGGCAGTGGGCCCAAATACTGATAGTACTGGGTTTCAATTCGTCCGTTGAACAACTTGCGACGCTTGTCTGCCTTATGACCGAAATACTCTTCAAAAGCTTTGGTCGATGTGATTGCAAAAAAGGACCATGTTGGCATGTCGAGGTAACTGCGCCCTAATGAGCGAAGCAACTTCTGAACTTCTTTTTCTTCACTCAAACGTTCACCATATGGGGGATTGGTGATGATGACACCATATTCACCCTGTGGTCTTGCGCGATGAGCGGGCAGGACGCTGACTTCAATATCTTTGGCAAAGCCAGCACTTTTGATCGCTGCCATAGCAACTTCAATCGCTTCAGGATCAATATCGCTACCTGAAATTTGTAACGGGACATCGTCACGAACAGCATCGAATGCTTCTTCGCGTGCTTGTTCCCATAATTCTTCAGGAATCACAGCCCAATCCTCAGAGTTGAAGGTCCGACGAAGTCCTGGTGCAATGTTCCAGCCGATCATGGCGGCTTCGATCAGCATTGTACCTGATCCACAGCACGGGTCATAGAATGGGCGGGATACATTCCAGCGGCTGAGCTGAATAAGAGCTGCAGCAAGTGTTTCTTTCAGTGGCGCTTCGGTGACGAGTTTACGATAACCCCGTTTATGCAGACCTGGTCCCGTTGTATCTAAAGTAAGCAGGGCGCGATCGTTCAGCAGAATGACCTCAATCACATAACGAGACCCATCCTCTGGGAACCACTCTGTGTCATAAGTCAGCTTCAGTTTCTCTACGATTGCTTTTTTCACGATCCCTTGTGATGCAGGCACACTGCTTAACTGGGATTTTTGAGAACGACCCTCTACAGGGAATTCGCCGTCGGCTGGAATCCACTCTTCCCAAGGCAGTGCTTTGGTGCCTTCAAACAATTCGTCGAATGTTGTGGCAGGGAATTCACCCATTTTCACCAATACACGATCCGAACTTCTCAGCCACAGATTACAACGGCATATATCAATATAATCTCCTGTGAAGAAAACCCGTCCATTGTCGATCGTAACATCTTCATACCCCAGTTGTTTCAGTTCCCGGGCAACAACAGCCTCGAGTCCCATCGCCGAGGTTGCAATCAATTGCAATTGAGCCATGTGATTCATTTCAACTCCATTTCAAGCTGGAGAAGGGAAAACCTTCTCTCTGCTGTATAGTGACGGTGCGGCCTTGCCGCTTTCCGTGAAAAAACTTACAATGAGAAATGCGGTGAACGTAGGCACTCCTTTTTCGAAGTGGTGCACCTGTCAACCGCCTGTGTTGATAACAAACATTTATTATAGAACATTGGCATCCATATGGAAAGCAGTCCAAGTGTCCAAGGAGGATTTTAGTGGTGAATCTGACCCCTGATGAATATGTAAATCAATTATTTCAAGAGGATGATCTTTTGCTGAAAGTGAAAGAGGCCATCCGTTCGAACGGTATGCCGGAAGTATCCGTTGCGGCGGCTTATGGACGATTACTCACGTTTCTAGCGAAGACATCCAAAGCAGAAGCTGCGCTCGAAATCGGTGTGTTGGGCGGTTACAGTGGGATCTGCATTGCGCGCGGTTTGCGTGAGAATGGGACCCTGACTTCGCTGGAACTGAAAGAGGGATATGCGGCAATGGCGCGTGGTCATCTGGAAGAAGGCGGATTTGGCGAAAAGGTCGAGTATCGGATTGGCCCGGCGGCAGACAGCCTGGAGCAATTGGAGCAGGAAGGACGCACATTTGATTTCTTCTTTATTGACGCAGATAAGGAGAATTATCCGGTATATCTCGATTATGCCATTAAGCTGGCCCGGCCAGGTGCTGTCATTGTAGGTGATAATTGTTTCCTGCGTGGTCGTACGCTGAATCCGGACAAGCAGGGCCCGGCCGTGCTTGCGGTTCGCCGTTTCAATGAACAGATGGCAAGTGACCCGCGCCTGGTGACGACCATGTTGCCCGATTACGATGGGCTGGTACTTGCCTGGGTGAAGTAACAGTGGAAATTTCCTAAAGATAAAACTCCGATGGAACACGATCTCACGCGTTTATGTTTGTGAGGGGGATCGTGTTTCTGTTTGGCGTTTTCTGAAAAACACAAAGAAAGAGACGACACACCTTGAATGAAAGGGTGGTGTCATCTCTTATTTTTGTCCAAATTTATAAAGGATAAGTGCTTTCTTATACTTCAGGTGTTCCGTACGTTTCAAACCATTTTTTGATGGTGTCAAAATCATCACTGAAGGACAAACCCAGCATCAATAATACACGAGCTTGTTGTGGACTCAGGTTGTCGCCTGCAATGATACCTTTGCCACCGCCATACACACTTCCTGAACCCGTCCGAGTGGTGGTCACAAAGATGACACCTTCTTCAATGGCCTTGGTACGAGCTTGTCCCATAGCTCTGGAGATGCCACCAGCTCCGGTACCGGAAGTCACAATTCCTTTGACACCGCTGCTCACGAATCCTTCAATGGCTCCGCCGCCAGCTTCTTGATATGAGATCGCAATTTCTACTTTGGCCAGATCTGCCTTAGTGATTTTACTTAGATCAAATACGGGCTTTGCTGTGCCTTCTGGTTTCAAGGCACGTGCAGGAGCACGGTAGATTCGAATGTTCTCTTCATCTATATATCCTACAGCGCCGAGCATCGGCGTTTCAAACGTATCTGTCCGATAATCATTGGTCTTGGTTACACCGCGAGCAAGCTGGATTGTGTCATTCAACATGAGTACTGTGCCGAATGAAGTGGTACGACCACTGCCTGCAAGTTTGATGGCGTTGTACAGATTGGCTTGAGCGTCAGAACCGATGACGGTCCATGGACGCATGGAGCCTGTGATCACGACAGGTTTGTCACTCTGAACCGTCATATCGAGGAAATAAGCGATTTCTTCCATAGTATCTGTACCCGTGGTAACGACAACACTGTCATACATTGCCAGAGCTTTGTCTACGGTCTGCGACAAGTCATAGAGGTCGGCCATGCTATAGGAACCTGAACCTGAGTTTCCGAATTGGAGCGTGCTAACATCAGCAATCTTCTGTTTATCCGGTAAGGCGTCTACCATCTCTCCAATCGGAAGTGTACCTGCCTTGTAATTTTGGAAGCTGGTAGCATCCTCAGATTGACCTGCAATCGTTCCGCCAGTTCCGATCACCAATACATTAGGGAGTGCAGATTGCTTGGAAGAGTCTGGTATGGCAGGGATGGAAGTATTGCGAGCCGGAGTAGTGGTTGCTGTCTGAACAGCACCTGTTGTACCTTTCACCTCTACCGTAGCTGCGTGCGCAGCGTAGGTTCCAATGGGGGACAACGAGATGGTTAATGCTGTTAAAGCTGCGGTACTCCATACGGCCCAGGGACGAAGTTTGGATGTTTTACTCATGAATAGCACTCTCCTTCAAGTAAGTGTGATGTTAAGTTTGTTAAGAAGAATATGTATACCATTTCAAATTGATTGTATTTTATGTTAAGTAATATGACAAACATAGATAATGGTAGAGTAATCGGTTACATTCATAGATAATGAGAGTAAAATGATTGTTTATAAGGAATTATGAAAGATTATTCATATTGATAGAGATAGAAAAGAAGTGGTTTTAGCAGTTTTGAAGGAAAATAAGCCCTTATGATGTTAGTTAACGTTACATAATGAGTCTTTTGTACTGATAAAATGAAGCATTTTAATAAAAGAATGTCGAATTGGGACTCATATCAGAAGTAAGTAACAGAATAAGAGGATGATAGTAACGCATATTAGGTAATGGGAATCAATTACGGTCTAAAGAGTGGTTTCGTTATAGAGTTATGTTTATAATAGGGGTGATCAACATATGTAAATAAATATATAATGATGATTGGAGGAGAAACGATGAAACAGGCACCGAGAAAGTATGCAAATTACATTCCGATTCGGGAACTGGAGACTTTGGAAGAGAGGTTATCTCCCTTCAAGGTGTATGCAGAACTTCGTGATAACACTCCAGTCCGATATGATGAGCATCGAGAATGTTGGGATGTTTTTGGTTATGAAGATGTGAAGTACGTTTTGAAAAATCCGAAACTATTCTCTTCTGCACGTGATCGTGCCAATACGAGCATGTTGACGACAGACCCTCCCAAACACAAACAGCTGCGTGATCTGGTGAATCAGGCGTTTACACCCAAGGCAATTGAAGCATTGGCTCCGCGTATTCAGGAAATCACAGATGAGTTAATTGCTCCATACCTGTCAGAAGGACATATGGAACTTATTGATGACCTTGCAACACCATTGCCCGTCATTGTCATTGCGGAATTGATCGGAGTCCCTGCGGCGGATCGTCAAAAGTTCAAAGACTGGTCTGATGTGTTGGTGAAAGGCGCGCGTGACGATAGTGAGCAGGCCTTCCAGGAGTTATTGGAGGAGAAAAAAAGAAATATGCAGGAGTTGCATATCTATTTCACTGGCATTATGGAAGAACGTCGGTTGCAGCCAAAGGATGATCTGATCTCATTACTGCTTGCTGCGGAGATTGATGGTCAGCAATTGACTTCAGATGAAGTGGTAGGCTTCTGTATTCTCTTACTTGCTGCCGGTAATGAAACAACAACCAACCTGATTACCAATGCGGTTCGTATTCTGTCTGAACAACCCGAGCTACAACAGGAGTTGCGCGAACATCCTGAGCGGATTACTTCTGCGATTGAAGAGACGCTGAGATATTATCCGCCAATTGTCGCGATTGGGCGGGTCGCCAAGGAAACTGTAGAGTTGAATGGCCAGATGATTCAAGCTGGGGAGCAGGTGATTTCCTGGGTTGGAGCAGCCAATCGGGACAGTGCCCAATTTGAAAACCCGGAAGATTTTATATCTGATCGCAAGCCGAACAGACATATGGGATTTGGATTTGGCATTCATTTTTGTTTGGGTGCACCACTCGCTCGATTGGAGGCAAGGGTAGTCCTTCATACATTGCTTCAGCACATGGGAAACATTCAGCTTGTGCCGGGAACGGCTCTGCAACCGATACAAAGTGCTTTTGTATTTGGTGTGAAACATTATCCGATACAATTCAATCTAATAAATAAATGATGAATGGCGCATGAATGACAAAAGCCGCTCTCAGGCCAATTAGGCGCTGGAAGCGGCTTTTTCAAATGAAAAAGTAAGATGTACTCATTAAGAAATGGATAGGGAATCAGGATTCCCGAATAGAAGCAGGTTTGTTATACAATTTGAATCTGACCCAAACCATATTGAGCAGTAGCAGTCCACCAGAAACGATAAAGAGACCTTCTATTCCGATGAATCCTGCCATAAAGCCTCCGATGACGGCCCCAAGCATGTTGCCCAACGCCAAAGTGCTCGTATTAAAACTGAATGCACGGCTAATCATGCTATCTGATGTGTAGGAACGGATCAAGGCGTTAACGCTTGGAAGCAGGCCACCCATGAACACACCCATCATGAAACGAACAAGAATGAGCTGCCACACGGTCTGAACAAATGCCTGCGGAATAAGCATGAGTCCTGTTCCTATGAGAGAGAACGTCAGCACCTTGTGAGGACCAATCCGGTCACTCAGCTTCCCGAGAATCGGAGACATCGCCATATTGGATAGTCCCGTAACTGCACCGACAAGTCCTGCCCAGAAGGCCACATTTACATCCGAAGCATGCAATTTTTGTACATACAGCGGCAAGAGTGACATGGGGCTTATCATCGCAAATTGCAACAGGAACGTCACAGCAAACAGTGCGGGCAGTTGAGGTGATTTGTTCAACTCCTTCAGACCGGACAATACGGATTGTGCCGGCAGTTTGGCTGCTTCTTTGCGGTCGAATTTCTCTCTCACCAGGAACATGGCGAGCATGGAAGCGACGAAGATCAGTCCGCCTGTAATGTAGAAAATGGGACGGAAGCCTACCGCATCAGCTAGCAATCCACCAATGAGCGGACCCAGGATCGTGCCGGCAACCTGCCCGGACTGACTGATTCCCATGGCGAAACCCATTCGGTCCTTCGGAGTGGTACCCGATATCAGCGCAACAGCTGCAGGATTGAAACCGGAAATTGTACCGTTAAGCAAACGCAATAAGAGAAGCTGCCAGGGATTCTGTGCCAGACCCATAAGGGCGATCACGATGGCCATTCCGAATCCCGAGCGCAGCAGCATAACTTTGCGGCCATACTTGTCCGATAACTTGCCCCAGAGCGGTTGGAACAAAAATGAGGTCAGGAAATTGGCTGCAAATATAAATCCGGCCCAAATGCCAATTTCATGTTCGCCAACAACGCCAAGATCTCTTGCGAGATACAGGGACAAAAATGGGGTAATCATGGTCATGCCCGAATTGACCAAAAATTGTCCGAACCAAAGCACAATGAGGTTTACTTTCCATGTTTTCAAAGTGCTTTCACTTCCTTTCAAAGATATTTCTGTAATTCTCAAAAAAACACCATTCTTTCATTATAACATAATTGGCATATGGAGGAGGGGTGTAAGGAATGTCATAGTATTGTCACGTAGAACGCATCTGCATGTGGTTGTTACGGCTGTTTAAAAAGGGCATAATGGTAATTATGAGTCCAAAAACTATTGGAGGCTTCTTACATGAGCTATAATGATCGACTGATTCGGGCAAGTTTCAAGCAACAGGTCGACCGTGTTCCGGTATGGTACATGCGTCAGGCTGGACGTTACGATCCTGAATATCGCAAGATTAAAGAAAAGTACTCCTTGCTAGAAATCTGCCAACAACCCGAGCTGGCGGCTGAAGTTACACTCATGCCCGTACGCAAGCTTGGTGTAGATGCGGCTATTTTGTATTCCGATATTATGAATCCGGTTGCCTCACTGGGCATTGATTTTGACATTGTAAAAAATATTGGTCCAGTTATCGATAATCCTATTCGGTCCGCTGCAGATGTGGATCGTTTGCGTCCCATTGACGTCGAAGGAGATCTGTCACATATTCTGGAGACCATTCGAATTCTGGATAAGGAACTTGACGTGCCTCTGATTACGTTTGCGGGCGCACCTTTCACGATTGCGAGTTATCTGATCGAAGGACAACCTTCGAAAGGTTACATCCGCACCAAAACGATGATGTACAGCGAGCCTGAAGTATGGCACAAGCTGATGCAGAAGCTTGGTGATATGGTTATTACATATGTCCGTGCGCATATTGCGAATGGCGGTAAGGCATTCCAGTTGTTTGACAGCTGGGTTGGAGCACTTTCTCCCAAAGACTTCAGAACATATGTGTTGCCTACGATTACCCGTATCTTTACCGAATTATCGGATTTGAATGTACCGAAGATTTATTTCCCTGGTGTTGCATCCGGTGAGTTGTTGCCAACACTGCATAATCTGCAAGCCGATGTGATTGGACTCGACTGGAGAGTATCCATTTCGGAAGGGCGTCAACGGCTTGGCGGCAAATTTGCAGTACAGGGTAACCTGGACCCATATTTGCTGACTGCCCCGATGGAACTGATTAAAGAGCAAGCCAAAGTGATTATTGACGAAGGAATCAAGGAGCCGGGTTATATTTTCAACCTCGGACACGGATTATTTCCTGAAGCATCGCTAGAGAAGCTCAGAGAACTAACGGCGTATATTCATGAATATTCTGCCGAAGCAATGAAGACTGGGGTGACGGTAACCAATGACTAATACTGTAGGTGTACTGGTGATGTCGTATGGCACACCGGAAAATATGGAGAGTGTTGAAGCGTATTACACACATATCCGCAGAGGACGTCCGCCTGAACCGGAGCAATTGAAGGAACTGACGGACCGTTATGAAGCCATTGTTGGCGGTGTTTTCCCACTTCGTGAGAACACAGACAATCAGGTCAAGGCCCTTCAAGAGACATTAAACCGCGATGAGCGTGGCGCTGATGTGGAATTCCGTTGTTATCAAGGACTGAAGCATGCCTATCCGTTTATTGAGGATGGCGTGGAGCAGATGGCGAAGGATGGAATTCAGACAGCCATTGGTATTGTACTGGCTCCTCATTTTTCCACGATGAGTGTAGGCAGTTATATCAAACGTGCGCGTGAAAAAGCAGAAGAGCTGGGCGTTCATATGTCCTTTATTGAGAGTTATCATCTGCATCCGAAGTTAATTCAGGCGTTGTCCACACGTGTCAGTGCCAAGTTGGATGCGTTCGAAGAAGCTGGAGCAAAACGCGGAGATGTGAAGGTGTTGTTTAGTGCGCACAGTCTGCCGGCACGTATTGTGGAGATGGGTGATCCATACCCGCAACAATTGCTGGAGACTTCGGAAGTGATTGCCTCACGTGTAGGCATAACCAATTGGCAATTTACGTGGCAGAGTGCCGGACGAACAGCTGAGCCTTGGCTTGGACCGGATATTCTGGATACGTTACAGGAGCTTTCTCGTGAACAGGTAGAGGATGTACTTGTGGCACCAATCGGGTTTGTCTCGGATCATCTCGAAGTGCTCTATGATCTCGATATTGAGGCCAAATCGATTGCCAAAGAGATCGACATGCGCCTGATGCGTATTGACTCCCTCAATAGCGATCCTCTATACATGGAGACGTTAAGCGACGTTATTATAAGCCAATGGCAGCAAGGGTCGGATGAGTAATGGGTGATAAGAAACGCCGTGTTGTTGTTGTCGGCGGTGGCCTTACCGGCCTCAGCGCGGCATTTTATATCCGCAAGCATTACCGGGAAGCAGGCGTTGAACCCGTGATTACTTTGGTCGAGAAAAGCTCGTCCATGGGAGGTATGATTGAGACACTGCACCGGGATGGATTTGTGATTGAAAAAGGGCCGGATTCTTTCCTGGCTCGCAAAACAGCAATGATTGACCTGGCTAAAGAATTGGAGATCGATCATGAACTGGTCAGTCAGAATCCGGAGTCGAAGAAAACGTATATCATGCAGCGTGGCAAGCTTCATCCTATGCCAGCAGGACTTGTTCTCGGTATCCCGACGGAACTAAGACCATTCTTGAGAAGTGGTCTGGTCTCTCCGGCAGGCAAACTGCGGGCATTGATGGATTTTGTCATCCCGCCGCGTCGTACAACAGAGGATGAATCGCTCGGTTATATGATTGAACGCCGTCTTGGAGCTGAAGTGCTGGAGAACTTGACGGAACCCCTGCTCGCAGGAATCTATGCAGGTGATATGCGGCGATTGAGCCTCCAGGCTACCTTCCCGCAGTTCGGAGAAGTAGAGCGCGATTACGGCAGCTTGATCCGGGGCATGATGACGGGTCGCAAACCGGCTGAAACGCATACCGGAACAAAACGGAGCGCTTTTCTGAACTTTCGTCAGGGACTTCAGAGCCTTGTTCATGCACTCGTCCACGAGTTGCAGGATGTGGATCAACGTCTGAACACTGCGGTGAAGTCACTGCAACGCCTTGATGGAGCGCAGACCAGATACATTGTTGAACTTGGTAATGGCGAAATGCTTGAAGCCGATGATGTAGTGGTTACTGTGCCGGCATATGTCGCGTCGGAGCTGTTGAAGCCTCACGTGGATACAGCGGCACTGGATGCGATTAACTATGTGTCTGTAGCCAATGTAGTGCTCGCTTTTGAGAAAAAAGAGGTGGAGCATGTATTCGACGGGTCGGGTTTCCTCGTTCCGCGGAAAGAGGGCCGTAATATTACGGCTTGTACGTGGACATCGACGAAATGGCTGCATACGAGCCCGGATGATAAAGTACTGCTCCGCTGTTATGTTGGTCGCTCCGGTGACGAACAGAACGTAGAGCTTCCGGATGAAGCGCTGACGAATCTGGTTCTCAAGGATCTGAGAGAGACGATGGGTATTGAAGCAGTGCCGATCTTCTCCGAGATTACAAGGCTACGTAAATCCATGCCACAGTATCCGGTGGGACACCTCCAACATATTGCCGCCCTCCGTGAGGAGCTTGGCAGCAAATTACCGGGTGTGTACATTGCAGGTGCAGGTTATGAGGGCGTAGGTTTGCCTGATTGCATCAGACAAGCGAAGGAAATGTCTGTTCAGGCTACACAAGAGCTTGCAGCAGATTAAGTACAGCAAGAGAGCTGTCTCAAACGTAGAATTATCTACTGGAGAGATGGCTTTTTTTATGTGAAGATCTGGAAGCTAACTGAGTTCATACCCTTTCAATCGATACAGTTCCAACGAATGATGGAAATCCAGAATATGCCTGATATAATGGTATGTATGGCTGTGAAGAAGAAGAGGAGTTGCTTATGTATCCCCCAAGATCAGAGCGAAGTGTAAAGAAGAAAAAAGGTAGTAAACGCACCCGCAATACAATCACAATCATCTGGACAGTTAATATTGTATTGATCATTGCAATTGGTCTGGTGGGCATTTTTTATGTCATTGATACACGTCAGCAACAGGCAGACCAGCCGGTGAAACAAGAAATCGTCGATCAGGATCAGCCTTCCATTGGAGACGATGCCAAAGGCGGCGATCAAGTAACTTCTCCAGACTCGGAATCCGATGAGAATTCGGAAGAAGAACACGAAGCTACGGATGAAGAGACAACAGCGGATGCAGATAAGACATCTGGAGCAGCGACACCTGACACTTCAAGAAATACCAATAGTGAGAAAGCAGAATCCGGAACGAAAAAACCTGTGGCAGATTCGACACCTTCCGGCACCAAGGGAAATACAGGTGTGGATCAGGAATCAGGGACGTCGAAACCTTCCAATTCAGCGAAGAATGTCACGATTAACTTTGTTGGTGATATTCAATTTTCGGGCAAAGTTGCTGAGTTGCTGGATAAGAACGGTTATGACTATCCCTTTGCCAAACTCGGCAGATTATTCAAGGATGATGATCTTACCATCGGTAACCTGGAGACACCAATAACTCAGGGTGGTACCAGTGCAGCTGATAAAACCTATGTCTACAAATCATCGCCCAAAGCATTGGCGGCAATGGCTTCAGCCGGTTTTGATGCTGTCAATTTGGCTAACAATCATATTTTGGATCAGGGCGTAGAGGGCTTGGTGGATACGTTAACTTATCTTAAGGAATATGGCATAGCTCACACCGGGGCAGGTATGAACAGGGATGAGGCCTATGCACCAGCATATCTGGAACGCAAAGGCATGAAGATTGCATTGCTTGGGTTCTCCCGAGTTGTACCGGAAACGAGTTGGAAGGCTGAAGGCAATCGGGCTGGCGTGGCTGAAGCCTACGATTCCACAGGAGCAGTCAAAGCGATCCAGGAGGCCCGTAAGAAGGCTGATCTGGTGATCGTGGTTGCACACTGGGGAGAGGAACGTGTAAGTACTCCGAATAGTGACCAGACCCGATTGGCTCATGAGTTTGTAGATGCTGGCGCTGATCTGGTCATAGGTGGTCATCCTCATGTGTTGCAAGGGCTGGAGTACTATAAGGGGAAGTGGATTGCATACAGTACGGGCAATTTCATTTTCTCCAGATCCACAACCGAAGAGACATGGAAAACGGCGGTATTTCAGGCTCGCTGTAGTCAAGATGCAGCTTGCAGCATGAAAGTTATCCCTTATGAGGCCGGGCTTGGTCAGGCCATTCCGATGATCGATGAGGCAAACAAACTGCTGTTGGAACAGATGGCAAAGCTCTCCCCGGGCATTCGATATGATGGGAATGGAGTCGCTTCACCTAATTAAAAACCTTTTGAGGAGGGAATCGAATGAACAACCTTTGTGTAGCGCACCGTGGATTTTCTTCTATTGCACCAGAGAATACGATGGCTGCATTCCTGATGGCCATGGAGCGGCCTGAAGTTCAGTGGATGGAGCTGGATGTGCAGTTGTCACGTGATGGTGTACCAGTGGTCATTCATGATTTTACAGTGGATCGCACGACAAATGGCAAGGGCCTGGTTCGGGAAACTGATTGGGCTGATCTGCAACGTCTGGATGCTGGAGCATGGAAAAACAAGTCTTACAAAGGCGAACGGATTCCGGCGCTAAGTGAATTGTTAGATCGCTCGTGCGGCAGAGTGCGTTTGAACATTGAACTGAAAACGCAGGGAGACATGTACCCGGGTCTGCCTGCGGCTGTTATACATGAAGTGAGAAAAAGACATATGCAAAATGATGTTGTGATCACCTCATTTGAACCAGCCGCTCTGATCGAAGTGAAGAAACTTGCACCGGAGATCCAGACGGGGCTGATTATCGATGCACGACCAGGCGATCTGTTAACCGCCCTGCGGAAGATGAATTGTACATTCCTCTCGATTGGATACACCAATGTAGATAAATCCTTAATGAACGAGATGCGGAATGCAGGCATTCGGGTGATGGCTTGGACAGTGGATGACAAGACCATTATGAAGAAACTGGCGGCGGTTGATCCAGAACTCATGTTATGTACGAACCGTCCTGACGTATGGGAGCTGGCATTTCAGGAGACGAGCAGCCGATTTTTCAGACCCTAACTTTCCTATATGCACTAATGAATCCGATAAAGGTGGTAATATACCCATGTTGACTAACATTCGCAATGTATACTGTGTAGGACGCAATTATAAACTTCACGCGGAAGAATTGGGTAACGCGGTTCCGGATGAGCCAATGATCTTTATGAAACCTTCCCATGCAGTCGTGCCCCTGAATGGCGAAACGCTTGAATTGCCTGCTACCAAGGGTGAAGTTCACTATGAAGCTGAATTGGTCGTTCAAATCGGCCGGAATTTTGAGCCAGGTATGGCGGTAGATGAACTGGTGGATGCGTATGGGTTTGGTATTGATTTTACGTTACGTGATGTACAGACCGTGATTAAGAAAAAGGGCCACCCGTGGACGGCGGCCAAAGGGTTCAAAAATTCCGCTCCGGTTACTGCATTTCAGGCATTCCCGGGTGCGGCAGCATTACTGGAGAAAGACTTTACATTGACCAAAAATGGTGAGGAAGTCCAGCGTGGTAACATTCGTAACATGATCTTCAGTTTACAGCATATTGTGGATTATGTAGGTCATCATTACGGCCTAGGGCCGGGCGATGTCATTTTTACAGGAACACCGGAAGGTGTTGGACCAACACAAGAAGGAGATGTGCTCGAACTGGCATGGGACGGCGAATCCTTGGGTGCCTGCACGATTGGGGCAGCGCAATAAAGATTACACATCATACCTGCTTGAGATGAATAGGTTACAAGAAAGGGGCGTGAATACGCTCCTTTTTGCTTTGTTATCGTGGATATATGTTTATACCTTCATTGTACGGATACGCTCCTAATTTACGCCAAGCTGTATGCTGTATTTGCGCTCTGTGTGACCAACTCTTCCAGTTCAGCTTGTTGTGCAGCATGTTGCTCCGAACGGATACTTCCACTTGCGAGCCGTTCATCCAACTGCTCTCTGAGCTGTCTTACTTGTACAGCAATGACCTCATCCAAATTCCCGTTATTTTCTTCCGTAATCGTCCTCAGTGATTTGCCGCTGTACAGTTCCTGATAGAGATCCGCTTCTGAAGCCTGATTCAGAGCGCTGAGCAGCTCGTCGCTGTTTCCCTCACGAGTATCCAAGTCAACGATGGACCATTTAGCAGTAGGTATAGGGGAGATGGCGGATTGGCCCCATGCTGTTCCGGCGAAGGACATGGTGACAATCATTGTGCCTATAATAATGACTCTTTTCATATTCATATGGATAATCCTCATTTCTGTAGTTGAGTACGAACTGAATCGTAGCTTGTCGTAGATGTAGTTGTTGATGTTTCGATCTAAGAATAGTGTAAACGGGAAACCTGAAGTGAAACTTAAAACAGGATAAGTAATTTCAACCTGGCTGAGAATGGCTGCAACAAGAAAAGATCAAAAAACAATTCACACTTGACAGGTTGGGTTAGTTGGTTATATGATAATCTCAATTATTTTAATACTCATTAAATGAACAGTGAACTAATTTGAACTGAAAACTGCATTGAGCTGATTGGACCACCAAAGGCTCCCGGGACTACTCCTCTAAGGAATGTCCTCGGGGGCCTTTTTTCGTATCTTTATTGAAGCTTCAAACGATCAGGGAGGTTATGGAATGAGTGATAGAGACTGGGAAGCGTTGGAGCGGACGGATTGGTTATTTCGCAAAATGGTCAGACGATTCGTCAAAGAGCGGGATCGAATCTCTGTAGAAGGTATCAGCCTGCCAGGCATGCTTATCCTGCACAAGATCATTCGTGAAGGAGAACAGCGGCTTGGAGATCTGGCAGAACAGTTGGACTTTACATCGGGTGCCATTACAGCTCTGACCGATAAGTTGGAGAAAAAGGGACTCACCATCCGCAGACGAAAGGAAGACGACCGCCGGACGGTTTTACTGGATATCACATCAAGCGGGCGGGAGATGTATGCGAGAAACAGCAACATCGGTGCCCGATGTATCACGCTTCTGTTTGAGGGTTTTACGAGTGAGGAACTGGAGCAGCAAAGTCAATTCTACGAGCGGGTAGTAGCGAATCTGGAGGGGTTCTCGGACACGGTGCTGGAATTGGCGGAGAACAACGGGATACAAGAACATGATCGGTCCTCGACAAGTAACCTTGAGCAGAAGCAGCAGGACAGTACCGGGAAGAGGAACTATCTCAGTTATTGAGGTTGGGTCAATGTAACGACATTTGATATACCACAAACATTCTAGGGAGAGATGATCAATGGGACACTCAACAATATATCCAACTGGAGCAACGTTATACTATCCGGATAAGGCTTGGGGCGGTTATACCGTTTATCAGGCAGGTGAGGAAGGCGTAGTGTTGATCGATATGAATGGCAAGGAGGTCCACCTATGGAAAGGATTGTTAGGTTTTCCGGCCAAAATATTACCTGGCGGCTACGTGCTGGGCAGCACGGGTCGAAGAGATCCGAAGTTCGGTATTCAGGATAATGTCGATCTGGTTCAGGTGGATTGGGACGGCAACATTGTATGGAAATACAATAGCTACGAACACATCGAAGATCCGGGGTATGAGCCACTATGGTATGCCCGCCAGCATCATGATTATCAGCGTGAGGGGAATCCGGTAGGTTATTATGCACCCGGCCTTGCGCCAAAGACGAAGAGTGGCAAAACACTTATTCTGGCACACAAAAATGTGAGTAACCCGCAAATTTCAGATAAGCCATTGCTTGATGATGCCATTATCGAAGTCGATTGGGAGGGGAAGGTACTCTGGGAGTGGCTGCCTAACGAACACTTTGAAGAATTAGGTTTTGATGAAGCTGCTCGAAATGTCCTGTTCCGTGATCCGAATACACGTTCTTTCGGTCATCTGGGTGGTGGCGTCGGTGACTGGTTACATATTAATTCTGCTTCTTATGTCGGACCCAACCGTTTCTATGAAGAAGGAGACGAACGGTTCCACCCCGACAATATTATCTGGGATGCCAGAGAGGCCAATATAATCGCCATTACGGACAGACAGAGCGGAAAGATCGTGTGGAGACTAGGGCCAGACTATGCTTCAACTGAAGCGAAACACATTGGCACAATTATCGGACAGCATCATGCACATATCATTCCCCAAGGTCTACCGGGAGAAGGCAACTTGCTCGTATTCGACAATGGCGGCTGGGCAGGTTATGGCCTCCCAAATCCGGCTTCTCCATTTGGATTGAAACATGCGATTCGGGATCACTCCCGTGTACTGGAGATTAACCCGGTCACCCTGGAGATTGTCTGGCAGTATACATCGGCAGAAGCAGGTTTCTCGGTTCCGACGGATTCTTATAAATTTTATAGCCCATACATCAGTTCCGCCCAGCGTTTACCTAACGGCAACACCCTGATAACCGAAGGTTCCAATGGCCGATTGTTCGAAGTCACAGCGGAGCATGAGCTGGTCTGGGAGTATGTCTCCCCGTACACGGATGGGCGGAATACCAATATGGTCTATCGCTCATATCGAGTTCCTTATCAGTGGGTTCCACAGTTGGAGAAACCGCAGGAAGTTGCCATCGAAGCCATTGATGTCTCCAACTACAGGGTCCCGGGAGCAGCGCCCAAAGGTTCTGCATCCATCGTGAGCGTAGAGACAACTCTTCCATTTGTGGAGGGTGCAGCCTGTGTGGCAACGTCGGATGAAGGCAAGTCAGGCGGTTAAGCGTCAATCATGACTAGATCGAATGGGGTGTATATTGTGAGAAAACCATCCATAGTAACCGGCATATTGATATTATTTCTGGCTACGGCACTCCTATTATCCGGATGCAGTTCAAACGCAGCAGGATCTGGAGCAAAAGACGCTACCGGCAAGAATACCGATAATGTAAAAATTCGAATCGCAGATACAAGTACGAACCCAACGTTCAGGGTAGCCATTGCCAAAGGTTTTTTTGAAAACAGGGGCATTGATGCAGAGAGTATTACGTTTGGCTCACCGGCTGAAGGTGTAAATGCACTATTTATCAAACAGGTAGATATTGCGTACGGGGCGGACTTCCCTGTATTAAATGCTTTGGCTAAAGGGGAATATTCAGTCGTCGCTTCCGCAGGTCAGACTACGGATGAAGCGGCAGCCGCCTGGAAGCTGTATGCAAGAGAGGATATTCAGAGTGGAGCGGATTTGAAGGGCAAGAAAGTGAGTTTCATTCGAGGCACATTTATTCCGTATCTATGGGATGAGTACTTGAAAGATCAGGGAGTGGCGCTGAGTGATGTGACGCAAATTGGTCAGGGGGCTTTTGATGAAGCCTACATCGCACTGAAACAGGGAGACCTTGATGCCGCTTGGGTTATAGGTTCCGCGTTAACCGATAAATTCGATGCACTCGAAGGAGTACATCAGCTGACGGATATGTCTCAGACCCCTATACGCCTTGGTATGGGACTGGTATCGAGTAATGAATTCATCCAGGCAAACCCTGAAAAGATAAGTGACTTCCTTGCGGCGCTGGATGAAGCATCCACGTATGCCCAAGCGCATCCTGAAGAGGTTGCTGATCTGATGTATCAAGAGACCAAACAGCCTAAAGATGCCACGTTGAAAGACCTTCCGATCAATCCATGGGAAGTTGGATTTACGCAGGCTGCTTATGATAGTTTGGCAGGTCAGAAGCAATATATGGTGGACACCGGAATCATCGAACAGGATTTTGATCTCGACACCAAACTCGACTTGACTTCTCTCCAACAGGCTCTGCCGGAAAAAGTGACATACAGTAAATAATTCTTATTGAAATGAAATGGGAGGTGTCCGTTATGTCCTTACCTGCAACTGAGCATACCATTCATATTGAACAGCTTCGGAAAACGTATCATGCCCCGACCAATGGGGATGTGCATTATATCATTAAGGATATCGATCTGGTTATCAAGGGAGGAGAGTTCTTTGTCCTGCTTGGTCCCAGTGGTTGCGGGAAGTCAACGCTGCTGAACATGATCGCGGGTTTTATTTCCAAGTCGGGCGGACAGCTCAAGGTAGACAACAAGGAGATCGACAGACCGGGCAGGGATCGGGCGATGGTGTTCCAGCAGGCGGATTCTTCTCTCTTTCCATGGCTAACCGTGAGGGAAAATGTTGAATTCGGACTTCGAATGTCCAAGGTGCCTAAGACACAACGACGTGAGATCTCTGATCGATACATCCAGCTTGTGGGACTGAGTGCTCATGAGGGGAAATTCCCGAAAGAGCTCTCGGGTGGCATGAAACAGCGGGTTCAATTGGCTCGGGTACTTGCGAATGACTCGGCGATCTTGCTGATGGATGAGCCATTCGGTGCGCTGGACGCAATGACGCGGCGGACCATGCAGAAGGAACTGGTTAATATTTGGAAAGAAACACATAAAACCGTTATCTTTGTCACTCACGATATTCAGGAGGCGTTATTGCTGGGTGAGCGCATAGGCATTATGTCTGTAGGTCCGTCTTCGAATATAACGGATATTTACCACAACACGTTACCTTACCCAAGGAACATCGCCTCGTCTGAGTTCAACACCCTGTATGACCGAATTCAAGGCCACTTTGAAGAATAACTGAGGTGATATGTAAGATGAAATGGTTGGAGAAAAAATGGGTGTCTATCCCGCTTCTATGGGTAACGGTCATCTTAATCTGGCAGCTTGGTGCCCTTATCTATGGGCCTGACGTAATCCCTGGTCCGTGGCACACGATCCTGGGAGCACGCGAACTGATAGCTGACGGTACGCTGATGGAGTATATCGGAATCAGTTTCACTCGTGTACTGGCGGGCTGGGTACTCGGAAGCATCATTGCTATTCCGGTAGGACTGATTATTGGCAAGGTGCATATCATCCGGCTGTTCGCTGAGCCATTCCTTAACTTTATACGCTTTATCCCGCCGATTGCTTTTATTACCTTATTTCTGGTGTGGTTCGGAATTGGTGAGCAATCCAAGATCGCGCTCATTATGTATGCAACCTTCTTCATTGTTGTATTGAATACACTGACAGGTGTACTCTCCGTTGAAGAAGACAAAATCCGGTCGGCCCGCAGTATGGGAGCCAATGAACGGCAGATTCTGCTGCATGTGATTGTTCCGGCGACAACCCCGTATATCTTCACAGGTGTGCGACTGGCGATGGGAACCTCGTATATGGCCATAATCGGTGCTGAGATGATTGCCTCCAATGAGGGAGTGGGTTACTTAATCTGGAACTCCAGACTCTTTTTCCGAACAGATTGGATCTTTGTCGGACTGATTTCCCTGGGTTTTATGGGATTCCTGACGGATCGTTTGTTCAACTGGTTTGGTCGCAGAGTACTCTACCGATATGGGGTCATTGGAGGAGCGAAGCGGGTCTGAAACAGACCCTGGGAACACCGAATTCCAGACGTAACTTGAAAAGGGAAGTTATCTTGTTTTAACGTTTGATCAATAACCTGTTTTGGCACTTCTACACGAGGCCAAAACAGGTTTTTTGTGTGCTGGCGTAAGGAGTTTCGGCATTGACATCAAACCGTGGTATAATTGAATTTCAAAAATACAATAAACGTCATGCGGGCTGTACATATGCTGCATGCAGGAGACATTATGGATTGGATTATTGGCGCCGTATGCGCTTCTATGGTGGCAGGTGCTGCCTATGCGAAAAAGTCGCTAACCCTGTCTGGCTGCCTGGCAGCCATCATGATGGGAACGATATATTACGGAGCGGGTAACCTGTTCTGGTTTGGCACGTTATTGTTGTTTTTCATTACTTCAACGTTGCTCTCCAGGTTTCGTAAAGATCGGAAGCAGGAGCTGGAGAAATCCTATGCCAAGTCAGGAAATCGGGATGCCGGGCAAGTGATGGCTAATGGTGGAATGGGCATGTTCCTATGTCTGGGATACTGGATATTTCCACATCCGGCATGGGTATATGCTTTCATTGGTGTAATGGCTACCGTTACATCGGATACATGGGCAACCGAAATTGGGAGTCTCAGTCGCAAGCCGCCGCGCTCTGTTCTCACGTGGAAGGTACTTACGCCAGGTGCTTCAGGAGGTGTCTCAATTCTTGGCACCGTGGCTGCAGCCGTAGGCGGGGCTCTGATTGGTGCGGGAGCATTCTTGTTTTCCTGGATTGCCGGGATAGAAGGCCTTAGTCTGTTTAGTTGGACTTTTGTCGGTCTTGTAGGCGGGTTAGCAGGGGCTTTTGCCGATTCCTATCTGGGCGCAACGGTGCAGATGATGTATCGTTGTACTGTGTGTGGCCGTGAAGTTGAGGTACATGAACATTGCGGGCATCCAACGGTTCGGGCTCGTGGCTGGGCATGGATGAGTAACGACCTGGTGAACGTGCTTAGCTCGGTCATTGGCGGATGTGTGGCGATTGGATTGGGTAACATTTTGGCGTTGTAGGAGGGAGTAACATTTGAACACTGTACATGGAGACAAATCGGAGGCTATTTTGGATGCAGCCTATGGTATTTTTGGCTCGAAGGGTTTTTATGAGACAAAAATGTCTGATATTGCAGACGAAGCTGGCATCGCAAAAGGCACCATTTATTTATATTTCAAAAGTAAGGAACAATTATTTGTAGCAGTATCCAAGCGGGACTGTAACAGTTTTATCAGTCGTCTTGAATATGCTTTGAACTCGCATGAGAACACAGGTGATAAACTTGGCGCAATAGCCAAGACCCACCTTACGTATTATTATGAGCGTCGTAATCATACCAAGCTCTTTTTTATGGCACCTAATAACGATCCGGATCTGATGCAATTTATGAAAGAATTTATGAATCAATACATGAGCATGGTGTGCGAGGTGCTGGAAAGTGCAAGTGTACCTGAGCCAGTCTTATTAGCCAAATCGTACATTGGGATTCTGGATCGTCTGAAGATGGATATTATGCTTAATCCAGAGTTCAACGAAGAAGATCTGAACAAAAGAATTGCCTTCTCAGCAGCATTATTTCTGGATGGGTGTCGGTCCTTTTTGAAAACGTAAGTGTTTGTGTGGGTACGAGTAATATTGAATTTTATTTTACAGAGAAGTGGGTACGCGCAATGAACATAATGACGGTAGAGCAAGTTGCAAAAAGTTATGGCGAAAAAATATTGTTCAAGGATGCTTCATTTGGCATGGCTGATCAGGACAAGATTGGTGTCGTTGGGGTAAATGGCACCGGGAAATCCACGTTTTTGCGTGTGATTTCTGGTATGGAACCTGCAGATGCGGGACAGATCTCCATCGGTAATGACGTACGCATTCAGTTTCTGGCGCAAAATCCGGACTTCAATCCGGATAATACGGTACTGCAACAAGTATTCGAAGGTGACAGCATGGAAATGAAAACCGTACGTGAATATACGGAAACGATGGAGTTATTGGAGCTCCAGTCATCTGATCCAGCGTTGCAAGAGCGACTATTACGTTTGAATCAGCAAATGGAGCAGCTTCAACTCTGGCAGATGGAGAGTGAAGCGAAGAGCATTTTGTCCAAATTGGGTATTCGTCAATTCGATGCACTGATGGGCACATTGTCTGGTGGACAACGCAAAAGGGTAGCACTTGCTGCTGCGCTGATTCACCCTTGCGAACTGCTCATTCTGGATGAGCCGACGAACCATATTGATAATGACTCGGTAGTATGGCTCGAGCAGTATTTGCAGAAGCGCCGCGGCGCACTGCTTATGATTACGCATGATCGGTATTTCCTGGATCGTGTGGCGAATGTCATGCTGGAATTGGATCATGGTCGTTTGTTCCGCTATGAAGCCAACTATACACGTTTCCTGGAACTGAAGGCGGAGCGCGAAGAACGTGAAGCTTCTTCCGAACAGAAGCGCAAGAACTTGCTTCGGACAGAGCTCGCATGGATTCGTCGTGGTGCCAAGGCACGGACGACGAAACAAAAAGCGAGAATTGATCGCTTCGAACAACTCAAAGACCAACAAGGCGTCCAGCGCTCGGGTTCATTGGAAGTATCGGTGGGCTCCACTCGTTTGGGTAAAAAGATTCTGGAGATCGAGCATATTTCCAAATCTGTGGGTGGTCGCAAACTGATCGAAGATCTGAGTTATATTGCTGTACCTGGAGATCGGGTAGGGATTGTCGGACCGAATGGTAGTGGTAAGTCCACGTTGTTACAGATGATATCTGGCAAGCTGGAACCCGATGCAGGTGTGGTTGACGTTGGTCCTACGGTCAATCTGGGCTACTTTACACAGGAACATCAGGAGATGGACGGATCTCTTCGTGTCATTGAGTACATCAAGGAAGTGGCTGAGAATGTGAAAACAGCCGATGGCTCTCTGATTACAGCATCCCAGATGCTGGAACGGTTCCTGTTTACTCCGGCATCTCAGTGGACGCCAATCTCCCGTCTGTCTGGTGGAGAGAAGCGTCGCCTGTATCTGTTGCGTGTTCTAATGGCTGCGCCGAATGTATTGCTGCTGGATGAGCCGACGAATGATCTGGACATCCAGACACTCGCCGTACTTGAAGACTATCTGGATGATTTCCCTGGTGTTGTTTTTGTGGTATCCCATGATCGCTATTTCCTTGATCGTACTGTGGATAAAGTGCTGTCTTTTGAGGGCAACGGTGCTGTACGTGTACACGTCGGCGACTACAGTGAATATGCGGAATGGATGCTGAAAAATGCGCCTGGAGCTAATCAAGAGAGTGACACAGGAGCGGCGAAGGTGAAGCAGTCATCGGAGAAAACGACGCCTGCTGAGTCAGCGGCTAAACCGAAGTTGAAATTCAGCTTCAAGGAGCAACGTGAATACGACCAGATTGATGAAAATATTGAGAAGGCTGAAGCCAATCTTGTCCGGATTAACAAAGAGATGGAAGAGTCATTTAGTGATTCTGCCCGTCTGCAGGAGTTGATGGCGGAGCAGGTTGAGGCTGAACGTCATCTGGATGAATTGATGGAACGCTGGACCGTTCTGAATGAACTTGCAGAGCAGATTGAACAGAGCAAATCTTGATAGTTGATTAACCATCGCCCTTTTTTCCTTAGTGACATTATGTCGCATTGGAGAAAAGGGCGATTTTTTTGTCTGTGAATTTGCACATTAAAGTGAAACGTTCTGTATGTTCATTACGTTTTATAAGTAAAGAATTTCATAGAAGGGAGAGAACACCACACATATGTATAAGCAAATTAATGAACAGTTGGCAGTGCTCAAGGAAAAGGGGAGAATTTACGAGAAATGGACCAAACGTCTGGAGAAACTTCAAACGGAGGAAAGCGAATGGGAAGCAAAGGTAAAACGTCGGCTGGAGCATCTCCAGAAGGAACAGAAGGATGTTGATCGACTGAACAGTATGACATTGTCGGCATTTTTCTATCAATTGATTGGCAAGAAGACAGAACGTCTGGAGAAGGAAGAGCTGGAACTCATGGAGAGCAAGGCTGCATACGACACCGCTTGTCGCATGTTACAAGACGTACAGGAGCAACGAATTCATGTGGAGCAGGAGTTGGAGGGTCAACGGCAGTATCAGTACTGGCAAAGCGATTATAACGCTTTGTGGGGGAAGAAGGAAGGTCGACTGCTGGACCAGGATGCGGAATTGCAACAGATGGCTGAGAACCGGGAACATCTGGCGAGCGAGTTACAGGAACTGGATGAAGCTTTCCGGGAGGGGGAGTATCTGGTTGATGCCCTTGAACGTGCCGAGAAGGCCTTGTCTTCGGCAGGTAATTGGGGTGTATATGACATGATGGGCGGTGGGGTCATCTCCACACATATCAAGCGAGGAAGAATGGATGACGCTCAGGTCGCCATCATGGATGCAGGTAAGCGTTTACGACGTTTTCAGAAGGAACTGGAGGATGTAGAGATGGCAGTACACGCGGATCTGCATCTGGGAGGTCTGCTTTCATTCGCAGACTATTTCTTCGATAACCTCTTCGTGGACTGGATGGTTCAGGACAAAATTCGCAAAGCCGAACGTCAGGTGAAGGATGGACTGAGCGCGGTTCAGAAAACCATGCATGTGTTAAGAAATGAAATGCGTGACCATAAGGCAGAGTTAGAGATATTGGATCGTAAGTATCATGCATATGTGGAACAGGCAGATTAAGAGATATGACAACAAAGGCCCCTTCCAAGCACACCGAATTGTGTGCTTGGAAGGGGCCTTCTGCTTAGACGAACATGTGGATGTTATCCATAATAATTTCGTCGATCAATGATTCTGTTTACTTGGTTGTAATGTAGGCTGCGAGCAATCGTGCCGTATTCAGGACAGCATCCTTATGTGTACGCTCCATGGAATGAGATGCGTGAACCCCCGGGCCAATCAGTGCTGCTCGGATATTGTTTCCTCCGCGTAATGCTGCACTGCCATCTGAGCCATAGTGGGGATAAATGTCCACGACGTAATCCATCCCATCTTGTTTGGCCAGTTCAATGAGACGACTGGTCATATCGTAGTCATACGGGCCAGAAGAATCTTTGGCACATATGGAAACGTCAGTTTCTTTACAGCTCAGGTCATCACCCATGGCTCCCATGTCTACAGCGATCATTTCACTGATTTCCGCAGGGATATACGATGCGCCATGTCCAACTTCTTCATAGTTCGAGATAAGCAGAGAGACGTTATGTAATGGTTTCCAGCCTTCACGATGTGCAGACTCAAGGATGCCGAAGAGGGCAGCCACGCTGGCTTTGTCGTCCAGATGACGTGATTTGATATAACCACTCGGCGTGATGACTGCGCGAGCATCAAAGGAGATAAAGTCGCCGACAGAGATCCCGAGTTTCAACACATCTTCCTTGGAGGAAACGACTTCATCGATTCGAACTTCCATATGGCTCTCAGTCCGTTCAAATGTGCGTGCATCCGGATAGACGTGGACAGACGGATGAAGGGAGAGAATGGTGCCTGTGTATGTCTTTCCATTCCGAGTATGGATGCTGCAATATTCGTTTTCGATACTTTGCATGGAAAATCCACCGACAGAGGTGAGCTTCAATGTGCCATAGGATGTAACCGAGCGTACCATGGCCCCTAGCGTATCCACATGGGCGCTTAAAGCGATTGTCTTGGACGAATCCTGTCCGGGCAATGTAAGCACCGCACCGCCCTTGTTATTCAGCTCACAGGCGATGCCCAGTGCTGCTGCTTCCTTCCGGATCATCTCGATTATATGATGTGTGTAACCACTTGGACTTGGTGTGTCCAGCAATTTTTTCAGAAAAGACAGAACGTATGATTCATCAATTGTAAAACTCATTGTGTAATTTCCTCCTCGGATCGTGGGTATGGTGAAACAAAATACAGCCTGTCTGGGGGAGAGAATGTGATACTACCATTCCTGACTCGCCAGCAGGCTGTCTCTGATTGGTTACAGTGTTCCCGTAGGGTTTCCTTTGCGCTGACTCTGGATCGAATCCTTCTCCAAAAGACTATCGGATTTATTTGAGTCAAGCGAATCCATCGAATTGAAAGAATCCAATGTAGATTTGCTTGTCGCGGAACTTTCCAATTCAGATACACGCAATTTCAGTTGTTTATTTTCACGTTGCAGTCTGTATTGGCGATAGATGCCATATGACCCTACAATAATTCCACCGATCAGGGTACAGCCGAGAATGAGCAAGATCAGCGGGATTTGTACCGTGTTAAATAACAGGTTGACTTGTACGGAATCCACATTAATGACCGCAAAGATTCCCGTGAGCAGTGCAAAAACAAGACCTGCTATGAGTGCCCATTGCATTTTCATGGTGTTGCCTCCTTGTTGAACAATTGAGAACTAGATATGCATTACCCATATTCGGGTAGGTTGCATCTTGCAATGATGATAAAATCCCCTGCCCAAACGGGCAAGGGATGCAGGTCACATGGATAGACAACCTTATTTGGTTAGTTGCTCCATCTGTTCAATCAATTCCTTGAACACACTCATAGCTTCACGAATTGGCTGTGGTGTAGACATATCCACACCTGCTTTTTTCAAAATGTTGATGGAGTAATCACTGCCACCGCTCTTCAGGAAGCCAAGATATCGGTCAACAGCCGGTTGGCCTTCTTCCAGGATTTGCTTGGAAAAGCTTGTTGCTGCCGAGAAGCCTGTAGCATATTTGTAAACGTAGAAGCTGTTATAGAAGTGGGGAATACGAGCCCATTCCATTTCAATTTCTTTGTCCACAGCCATGCCTTTTCCGTGATATTTAACGTTCAGATCATAATAGATCTCGGATAACAATTGTGGTGTTAATGCGTCACCTTGTTCCGCACGTTCATGAATGATTTTCTCGAATTCAGCAAACATGGTCTGACGGAATACCGTTGTACGGAATTGGTCGGCATAATAGGTCAACAGATACAATTTTTCCTTTGGATCTGTTGATTTGTTAAGCAGATAATCCATCAGCAACGCTTCGTTGGTTGTGGATGCAACCTCAGCCAGGAAGATGGTGTACTGGGCATCACGATACGGAAGTGTTGTATCCGAGTAATGTGAATGCAGAGCGTGACCCATTTCATGTGCGAGTGTGAACATGCTGTTCAGGTTATCTTTGTGATTCAACAAGACATACGGGTGAGTGCCGTAAGCGCCCCAGGCATATGCGCCTGAACGTTTATTTTCATTCTCATATATATCGATCCAGCGGTTATCATATCCAGTCTGCAATGCGTCAGCATAGTCCTTGCCTAGTGGTTTCAGACCGTCTTTGACCGTTTGTTTCGCTTCCTCATAGGTAATATCCATTTTGTATTCGTCTACAAGTGGAGCGAACAGATCGTACATGTGCAATTGATCCACATCCAGCAACTTTTTGCGCAGGTCCATGTAACGATGCAATAACGGAAGGCTCTCGTGAATGGTGTCTACCAGATTGGTATACACATCCGTTGGGATGTTATCTCCATATAGGGACATTTCCATCACGGAAGGGTACTTCCGAACGTTAGCATAGAACATATTTTTGGTTACATTTGCGTTCAAGGCAGCGGCAATTGTGTTCTTCTGTTTGGCATAGGTTTCGTATACCGCTTTGAAGGCGCGTTCGCGAACTTCACGATTAGGATTCTCAAGGAACTGAATGTAGCTACCATGTGTCAGCTCAACTTCGTTACCATGTTCATCCTTGATTCGGGGGAACTTGAGATCAGCATTATTCAGCATGCTAAAGATTGTCTGTGGGGCTTGTGAAAGGTTGCCTACCTGTGCAAGCAAAGCCTCTTCTGCTTGGCTAAGAACGTGGGCTTTTTCGCGTTTCATCTCTTCCAGCGTAAATGTATAAGCAGAGAGTTTTTCGTTCGCAATCAATGCATCCAACTGGTCATCTGGCAGGGAAAGAATCTCCGGTGTGACAAAAGAAAGTGCTTCACCAACCCGTACGCCTAATTTCTGGGCTTTTTGGGACAGGTTTTGATATGTAGGATTTGCTGTGTCTTCATCTTGATGCATACGTGCGTACACAAAGAGGCGTTCTATTTTGAGGCTGATCTCATCTTCAAATTCGAAGCAAGATTTGAGTACATCAGGTTGATTCAGTTTGCCTTGGAATTCGGAGGCCTTCGTGGTCAAAGACGATACTTCTTCATATTCCTGATCCCAGGCTTTCTGATCGGCAAATAAATCTTCCAGTTTCCAGCTATGTTCAGCCGGTACCTCGGAACGTTTCAATAATTGACTCATGGAAATCCTCCTTTGATGATCTGATGAATGTATGGACGAAGCTGCCTTCGTCGCACTCGCGTGTGCGGAGAGAGACGAAGGAATCAGACTAAGTACAAGGATAACAGATAGCGATTTCTGGTATTTCAACGGCCTTCCTCCTTACGATACGAATAATCTCGTATAGTATGACCTTAGGCACGTTGAAATATTTGAATATCTGGGTCCCCGTTATTAGGTTCCCATGTTATACAGAAAATAAACGATCAGGAAAAAGGCAAAACAAATGAGAAGTGTAGCAATAAGCGCCATTCCCCGTCTCAGTCGATCCGGGATGGAATTCCGTCCCAGAATAAGCACAATACCAAGGGAGAAGGCAAGGATAATAAAGATGACGACATTGCTTGAGTCAAGCTGCATGGGTTAGACCCCTTTGAAGGCAGCCATCAATTGACGCCATTCATCCTCACGGTTCTCAAAATCTGCTTTTGGGAAACGGCGTTCAGCCCAGTGCATTAATGCAGGACGGCTAAGGAAAGTATGGCATTCTTCGCCCCACTCTTCCGAAATTTCTCGCAGTACGAGATATTTGCCTTGAACTTCTACGGTCATCATATTCCACTTGTCTGTTTTGTATATTTCATGTTTTTTTATCATAGGTAGTCTCCAAACTAACGGTTTTGGTAAAATGATACCGTACCCTACGATTCAAAGCAAATTTTTTCGACATTTATGGAAAGATAAATTGCAAAATGGAAGCCCATACAGTATAATAAGGGTATTCGCCATAGATGGCGATATTTTTAGGAGGTTTTTCATTTGAAAGGTACAGTTAAATGGTTTAACGCAGAAAAAGGCTATGGCTTTATTTCAGTTGAAGGCGGCGAGGACGTATTCGTACATTTCTCCGCAATCCAAGGAGACGGCTTCAAAACATTGGAAGAAGGTCAAGCGGTAGAATTCGAAATTACTGATGGAAACCGTGGTCCTCAAGCAGCTAACGTAAACAAACTGTAAGAATTTTTCCGGTCAACGGACTTCTTATATATGATAAATTTATAGCTGAATATTAGAACCTAAGCACAGTCCCCCATGGGAGGCTGTGCTTTTTTTGATTCTAAAATTTCCAGTGTAAATATCGGTTGAATATGGAGTATGTTTCCCTGTGGTTTCAGGATACACGATTGGTCATGCTGGACCATAACTTCAATCCGAAACCGATCAATGCAGCCAGGGAGAAAGCCATAGCGGTGAGATAGAAGGTTTGTCTGCCTGCATGTTCCAGCAGCAGTCCGCCCAACGTTCCACTAAGAAGTCCCGAAGCACTGGACCAGACAATGGTGAACAAAGCCATACCCGTTGCTCTGTAGCCGTCCGGAACTAGGCGAATGATGTAGCGGACCGCCGTAACGTAGAAAATACCAAAGGTAACACTATGCATCGTCTGAATGGCAACGACAGCTGCAGGTGTATCGGATATGGACATAAGAAGCAAACGAACTGTATACATCAGTGCAGCAAAAGCGATTAGTGGCAGTTCCTTATAACGGTTTCCATACTTGCTAAGCAGCAGGAAAATGGGAATTTCACTTACGGAAGAGATCAGCAAAGACCAGCCGATCAGCCCCTCGCTGGCACCCAGATCTTTTAGCGTGATGGTAAGAAATGCTTCGTTCATGCGATGTCCCATGGCAAGCAAAAATACACAGCCAAAAAAGGTGAGCACATCTCTGCGTTTCAGAATAGCCCATAACCCCGATAGATCCATTTTGCTACTATTCCCTGAAGGTTGATCCTTCAATTGAAAACTGATCAATAATGTAGTGGCAGCAAGACCGACGCAAAGCCATATCGTCCATCCTGGACCGAAAGATCCAAGGAAATACCCGATACTTAATGCAAAGAAGGCATAACCGATCGATCCGAAGACTCGAATGGAAGTGAAATTTCGGCCGTACTTGCTGGCCGTTGTAATAGCCATCGTATCGGAGAGTGGATAGACCGGATAATAGAAAAAGTAAAACAAAGTCACGAGTACAAATACCTGACCGAAAGTTGTCGCGTTGGCAAGCATGATCCCTGTGATCAATTGACCACCAAGCAGAATGATCATTACTTTGCGTACCGTTTGGTAGCGGTCGCTGGCCATGCTCCAGAACATATTGGAGAACACAGAGATGAGGGGGCCAATTCCGTAGAGATATCCAATCTCAGCCCGACTGAAGCCCAGATGACTGAAGTAAAGCTGGAAGTAGGATACCACCAGAACGGTGGAACCAAAGATGGTGAACATGAGAGCCCGCAGCCAGTTCTGATCCGGGCGGGCGTTGTGACTTAATTTCATGATGAGAGACTCCAATCTTGATAACAATTCAATGATTTTATTACCCTTTCAGGGATGTTGATTTACGGGCTTTCGGCACAGACATCGTAGGTTCTTGCTTCGTGCGCCGGATGACAAGCCAGACAATGACAAGTTCGGCGAGCAGGCCAAGGGATTGGGCAATAGCTCCAATCATGCCGTTCCACGCAGGGAAAATACTAACCAGTATAAGCAGCACAATTACCGTGCAGATTGCATTCGCCGTTTGCGAACGAAACATCGTTTTTGTCTGACCGCGAAGCAGAATGAGGCCATTGCTGAAATCCAGAAAAGGGAAGATCAGCGGAAATAAGACAAACGCACGCAGTGTCCACAGACTTTGTTCCAACAGTTCGCCCTGAACGCTCATGACATTTTCAAGTACCCATGGTCCCAAGGGGGTATAGGCAATCGACACCATCATCGCAAACGGAATAAATCCGGTGACAAGTGCGAATTTTCGTACCAGTTTGGCATCCACAAGGTAGAAATTCAGCACGATCTGATGGATGTATGTAAAGAAGCTTAGCATCAACTGCATCAGACTGCTTGCTATGGCAAAGGATGAAATGGCTAGTGCGATCCCGGTCGTTTTGCCAAGTACGATGTTAATAACCGGTCCTATGAACAGCGCTACAAAGCTGGATAACAGCAGTGGCTTATAAAAGCGAAATACGTCTCCCTTGCTCTCGACGGGATGATCCTCAAGCTTGGCTGGCATCTTGCGCTTGATGCTGTTTCCCTCCAGAAAGCTGACGAGCGCTTCAATCATCATGCCAGCAGCAAAAATGATAGCGCCTACACGTCCACTGTCAATGCTGTCTGTGTATATGAAATAGAGGGATAGGCCGTACATGCCGGCTAAACGGAATACCATGCCGATGGTTAACCACTTGGTGCGGTTATTCGTAATGATGATCCCCTGATAGATGTTGCGGATCACTGAAAAGATACTCACATACATGAGAATTTCATATACGTCGATGACTTTGGTCAGCAGATCCGGACTTACACCAAACAAGTATTTGAACACCCCGGTACCAACGGGAGAGTATACGATGAGAAACCCAATGAGAAGCACACAGGCAAGAAATATTTTGGTCACAAACGTGAGGGCCTGAAAGGAAAGGCGATCGCGAACCAGTGCGGAACAGGTTTGCCGCAGCAGGGTGGAGGGGCGTTCCGTGAGGGTTAACAAGCTACCGGCGATGGCATAGCTGGCAATAACCGTCTCGGGATGAGCAGAACGTGCTAATGTGCTGTTTATGATGACGTGAGAAATGGTGACGAGAGAGGCGGAAATGCCAAGTGGCACAAAAAAAGAAAATAACCGTCTCCACGAAAGTGATTCACTTGACGACATGTCAACGACTCCTTTGATGGATGAAATATGGATAGTATATCACAAAGCTTTGAACGCCGATGCGATTTTTTATGCGGAATATGCGGCAGATCATTTGTACAATTAAGGGGATCATATTATAATAGGAATGGTTAAAAATCGCTCTAATACGTATTCAACCAAGTGGAGGCACATTTATTTTGAGCCAATCAAATCGAAAACGTCATCAATATCCGCGTGGACCGCTGGCATTGATGAGAGGGGTGTACAAATACACCATTCCGGAAACACGGAAGGCACTGAATGGATGGCGTGCTCAAGCTGAGGCGATTCCGAATGAGGAGTTGCGTACACAGGCACTTGCCAGTCTGAAGGATAAACAGTTTCACTGTGAAGGCGGAACCGTCTACGCATTAGCTGATTTGCCCAATAGGCACATTCTGATTCCGCTGATCGTTTCATATCAAACTATTAGTGATTATTTGGACAATCTGTGCGACCGCAGCACCTCGATGGACCCGGATGATTTTCGTCTTCTCCATCAATCCATGCTTGATGCGGTAGATCCCGAAGCAATTCCCGTCAATTATTATGCCCTCCGTGAGGAGCAGGATGACGGTGGATATCTGCGGAATCTGGTGACCACATGTCAGGAACTGACCCGTCAGTTACCAGGCTATACGTCCGCCAAGCCCCAAATTCAGGATCTGGCAGGCCTATACACGGACCTGCAGGTATATAAGCATATCAAGCCGGAACTGAGAGAAACGGCACTGCTCGAATGGTGGTCGGAGCATCGTCATCGCACACCTCAGTTTCGTTGGAACGAATTCGCTGCTGCAACTGGCTCTACACTGGGCGTTTTCATGCTGTTTCTGGCTGCGAGTGACGATCAGTTGACTGAAGAGCAAGCGGCCTCGATCCATACGGCCTATTTCCCACATGTATGCGCATTGCACATTATGCTCGATTATTTAATTGATCAGGATGAGGACCGCATCGGGGGAGATCTCAACTTCTGCAACTATTATGAGAATGTGGAGACAATGCTGGACCGAATTGCTTTTATTGTGGAGATGGCACGCAGTGATGTACAGAAGATTCCGGGAAGCTCCTTTCACCGGATGATCATCGAAGGACTGATTGCCATTTACCTGTCTGATCCCAAAGTCAGCGAACAACAGGAAGTTCGCGTTGTATCCAAACGTCTGCTGAAAAATAGTCCGATCACAAGAATATTTTTCTTCATTTTCAGTCGCTGGATACGGAAAAATATGTAAGTCAGGTGTGATATTGCGGAGCCTGAAGTGAAACTAGAGGAGGAAGAAACATCATGACAGCAGTAAAGAAAATCGCAGTATTAACGAGCGGTGGTGATTCACAGGGGATGAACGCGGCTGTTCGTGCGGTTGTTCGCAGCGGACTGTTTCACGGTCTCGAAGTATTTGGAGTTCAACGTGGATACCAGGGTCTTTTGAATAATGACATTTTCCCAATGGATTTGCGGAGTGTAGGGGATATCATCCAACGTGGGGGAACGGTTCTTCAATCGGCACGTTGCAAGGAATTCTATACCGCTGAAGGTCAGCAAAAAGGTGCGGACATTCTGCGTGCGCGTGGCATTGACGGTCTGGTTGTTATCGGTGGAGATGGTTCCTACAACGGTGCGAATAAACTGAGCAAGCTGGGCATTAACACCATGGGTCTGCCAGGAACGATTGATAACGACGTTTCATTCACCGACTATACCATCGGATTTGATACAGCTGTAAGCATAGTAGTTGATGCAGTAAACAAATTACGTGATACGATGTCTTCACACGAACGTTCTTCCATCGTTGAAGTTATGGGTCGTCACTGTGGGGATATCGCTCTGCATGCCGGACTTGCTTCGGGTGCTGAAACGATTCTTGTCCCAGAAGTTCCATTTGATATGGACGAAGTAGCAGATCGGATGAAAGCTAACTTTGCACATGGCAAACGTCACAGTATTATCATCGTTGCAGAAGGCGTAGGCAAAGGTGAGGATGTAGCAAAAGAACTGATGGAACGTTGCCCAACGTATGAGCCACGTGTAACCGTTCTAGGTCACATTCAGCGTGGGGGTACGCCAACACCTTTCGACCGTAACCTGGCAAGCCGTCTTGGCGACTTCGCTGTTCGCAGTCTGATCGCAGGCGAGACAGACAAAGGTTGTGGCATTATCAAGGGTGAACTTACCCTGACGGATATTGATAAAGTGGTTAACACAAAAAAAGATTTCGATATGGTGACTTACGAGCTTGCACAACGTTTGTCCCAATAATTCGATTCATACGCAAAGAGCACAATCCCGCTTTAACGTGGATTGTGCTCTTTTTGTTGTTTCACGGAGTGAGTATATCAATGTTACGCCTTGCGGAGTGCGGCTTGTTTTTGTACCCGAAAGAGTCTCCAGAGAAGCGCTGTTGCTCCTACAGCAAGGCCGGCAATAAGGCCGATCCAGTATCCGAAGGCACCGAGTGAAGTATACGTAGCAGTTAGATAACCTACAGGCAACCCAATAATCCAATACGCTACAAACGTAATGATCAATGCCGGATTAACATCTTTATAGCCACGTAGTGCTCCTTGGGTTGGTGTAGCAATTGCATCTGAGATCTGAAAGAAAATGGCGTAGATGAGGAAATGCTGCGTAAGTGCAATGACCTCTCGATCGTTTGAATACACGCCTGCAATCTGTTCGCCGAACACAATCAACACGATCGCTGTCAGCAGTGATAGCCCAATGGCCCCACCTATTCCGAGCAGGCTGTATTGTTTGGCGTCTCTCAGACGCCCGGCACCTGCCTCAAAGCCCACAAGGATCGTAAGAGCCATACATATACTGACAGGCAGCATGTAGAGCGTAGAAGCGAAATTCAGCGCCGCCTGGTGTGCAGCAATTGTTGTGGTATCGAAACGGCTCATCATTAAAGTCACAGCAGCAAAGATGGACGTTTCGAAAAAAGTCGCAAATCCGATGGGCACTCCAATCTTGAGTAACTCTTTCCATTTGGACAATGAGACACGGGTCCATTGACGGAAAATGCCATACTGGGCGAAAGGTTCGACCCGATGGACAAAAAAGAGACTAATAAGAAAGATCAGCCAGTATGTACATGCTGTAGCCACACCGGCACCAACACCGCCCAATTGGGGGAAACCCAAGCGGCCGAATATCAGCAGATAATTCAGTAAGATGTTAACGGGCAGGGAGACCAACGTAATGAACATCGTAGTCCGTGTCTGGCCAAGTGCATCCATGAAGCTACGCAGCACCGTATATCCGAAGAGTGGGATAATGCCAAAAGCAAGTGCGCACAGAAAATAGAAGGCGACTTGGGCAACCCGAGGTTCCAAAGGCATTCCGTTCAGTATAGGGCCAAGTAACAACGCCCCGGCTCCAATAACAACGAGACTGACAGCAATTCCAAGATACAGCGCCTGGATGACGTTATACCCGATCTGATCATTACGTTTGGAACCTAACAGATGGGAAACGACAGGTGTAATACCGATTAGGATCCCGCTTAGTCCAGTTTGAACGGGCATCCATAGACTTGTGCCAATCGCAACTCCTGCAAGGTCGGCCGGAGAAAACTTGCCTGACATATTGGTGTCAAAGAACGACATGGCAGAGAGGGCGATTTGAGTGGTGAAGATGGGCAAAAATATAATCAGGAATTGCTTCACTTTTTGGGAAAAACTTGTTGTATTCATGTTCACTGGCAGTGCCTCGCTATTCTTAAGAGATATCATCCAAGTGTCATGTCTGGACAGCTATACATTGTAGTGGATTTTGTCCGTTTTGGATAGGGACAGAAGCAGAGTAGGGCAGGAAGAGAAAAATGAACACCAAAAAAACCTCGCTCCGCTTCAAGCAGAACGAGGTTGGATGAAATGAGAAGTATGAAAGAGTGCGGATTACTTATATTGTACACCTGATGTATAACGGTTGGACGCATTCCAGAGCAGATATTCATGCACATCCATGTCTTTCATCGCTCTAATCTGGTCTTCCACTTGTTTCTTGCCATACTTGACATAATGCCCACTGCCCAGCCAGCTTGCTGTGAAGTCCTGGATCCACGGACGAATGACGGGTTTGAGTTCTTTGGTAGGGTCCAGTTTCTTGTGTGTATCTTCCATTGAACCCTTGATGGTTGTGTAAGGATCTTTGTCAGGGTCCTTGACCCCATACCAGCCAGTAGAATAGTGACTAGGGTATACCATCGGTGAGATGACGTCCACATTTTCGGATATTTTAACAAAATCCTGTCCAATGCCTTCAGCCGCAGGTACGGAAGCTGCATAACCGAAAATATCAACCGAGACACGCACACCTAACGGTGCCAGCTCTTTGCGTGCATATTGCACGAATTCAGCTACAACATCGACCCGGGACTTGTCAGATTTGGTGTATTTGAGTACATCAGCACGAGTTTCGAAACCTTCCGGGAAACGAACGTAGTCAAATTGAATCTCTTTGAATCCAAGCTTGGCCGCTTCCTTGGCGATTTCGATATTATAGTCCCATACTTCCTTGCTGTATGGATTCACGAAGCTGTCGCCTTTGCCATTCGCCCAAACCGAGCCATCCTTGTTGCGGAAAGAAAGCTCTGGATTCTTCTTCGCAAGAATTGTGTCTTTGAATACAACGACACGTGCAATCGGGTAGACCTCATGTTTTTGCAATCGTTTCATCAAGGCATCGATATCCCGAATAAAAGGTTGCGATTTACCCATTTTCTGAAGCGCTTTGTTTTCTGTGGGATAAGTTATGTATCCGAGATCGTCTTTGATATCAATGACCATGGCATTCAGTTCTGTACTGTCTGTCAGTTCCAGCAATTCTTTCATGCGTGCGCCGCCGGCACTGTATGCCGTTACATAGATACCTTTGACCACGGGGGCATCAGGTTGTGGGTCTGTTTTAGCAGGTGGATTATCGGCATCGATAACAACCTGATCTTTTTGAGATTGGATAATTGCAGTGTTAAAACTGTTGGTTAACGATTGGAATTGAGGATTTCCCTGATCTGCCACTGCCGGAGCAACACCAAAGCCTCCAAAGGCCATAGCCAGTAAAGCCCAAAACATGTTCATTCATTTCCACTCCCTTATGTGTGCATTCCATGTATGAATTATACATTAAAGCCTCTGGGCTTTTAACCATATTAATCAAGTAATGAAACACATGGAAAAAATGAAAACCGCTTCCTGCTGAGGAAATCCCCTGCAAGAAGCGGCGTGATCAATCTGAAAAAATTATTGAATGTAAATCTCATTTTGATGCTCACAAATACTGTACTGAATGATTTCCATTGCGTCTCCCTGTTCCAGGATGCCCAGCCCATCCCGGAGGACAATCAGTGAGTCGAGTTCATTCGGTTTCAAGAAAGGGAGCATTTCCGGGCACCATCTGTTGACGATCTCAAACAGTTTTACCGTTTCCATATCCACAATAATCACCCTTTCCTACTCGAATTCCAAAATGGTAAGTCATTCGGCGCGATTCGGGAAAGCATATGGCCTGTGAAATTGAAGGGTTGAACCTGCTATACAACATATTTAGGAGCCGTACACCGTTATTATACCACAATGTTGTGAATTGTTAACCGTACAGGTGTCTCAACTTCTGCGGAATGAGCCCATAACACCAACCGTTTCCACAATGTTAACAAAAGCGTTTGGATCAGTATCCTTGATAATACGTTTAATTTCAACCAACTCATAGCGGGTGGTTACGGTCATGAGCATGTCCTTTTCAATATCCGTGTATGCTCCCTGAGTCTTAATTTTGGTAACTCCACGAGGCCGAACAAGTAATTTTTTTAACATGGCTTCGGTTTCGTTAGTAATGATGTACAGTGTTACTTTGACGTGACTGATATGGATCAGATCGAGCACTTTGCCTGTAATGTAGATGGATACCATCGAGGCCAAGGCTGTATTCCAATTGTCACTCAGGTATCCTGCAAGCATAATGATCGTACCGTTCATGCCTGCCATCACTGTACCAATCGGAAAGTCTCGTTTTCGCGTGAAAATAGACCCAACAATGTCGAGTCCTCCTGTGGAGCCGCCGACTCGGAAGGAAACGCCTGTGCCCATTCCAATAAGCACACCGCCAAATACAGAACTAAGTAAAGGGTCTGTAGCCACAGCAAAAACAGGCAGAAGCGCAATGAACCAGGAGGTGGCTGCTACCGAAAGAATACTTAATGTAATGAAGCGTCGTCCAAGAATAAACCAACCTGCAATGAGCAGGGGAATGTTAAGAACAAAATACATTATACTAAGATTCAACGTTGTAAAATAACCCAGAAGCATTGAAATACCGGACACCCCGCCGCTTAAAAGCTGATGGGGGACCAAAAACCAGTTAAAGCCGCAGGCAATAGCTGCAGCACCCAAAATGATCACTAAAGAGTGCCAAATTATTTTGGGCAATTTAATCACCTCATTTATATTTAAAACCAGATTGCTGGTAATCTTGAATTGTTTTGTGATATAATAATTTGTGGATATTCTTGAGTAGGAAACTTTTCCTAAATGGAGCAATAAAATTTTGAAATGTTTCAAACACATGTATGTAGTTTTAGTCTTATGTTGGGGACCCATTCATGGAATTATATTCGTTAGTGAAAATAATTCGTCCCGTTGGGATACCCTATAAATATTAACGCTACTTAAGAATACAGACAACAAAGTGGATTGTCCACCATGTCCACCATATAAAAGGAGCATGAATAATTTTGACAAATTTAAACTTTACAGATTTCAATCTTGAACCACTGGTGCTGCAAGCCATCACTGAGCTCGGGTTTGAAGAAGCAACACCGATCCAATCCAAAGCGATTCCTTTGGCACTCGAAGGCAGAGATTTGATTGGTCAAGCTCAAACAGGTACGGGTAAAACAGCTGCATTCGGTATTCCGTTGATCAGCAAAATCTCAAAAAGTGACGAGAAAATCCGCGCCCTTATTATGGCACCTACACGTGAACTTGCAATTCAAGTTGCTGAAGAGATCGAAAAACTTACTCGCTTCAAAGGTCTTCGCTCCCTGCCAATCTACGGCGGACAAGATATCGTGCGTCAAATCCGTGCACTGAAAAGAAAACCACAGATCATCATTGGTACACCTGGACGTCTCCTTGACCACATCAACCGCAAAACAATCAAACTAGATGATGTACAAACTGTTGTACTGGATGAAGCAGATGAAATGCTTGACATGGGTTTCATGGAGGATATCCAATCCATCCTGAAACAAGTTCCAGACGAGCGCCAAACCATGCTGTTCTCAGCAACAATGCCTCCTAACATTCAAAAATTGGCACAACAATTCTTGAACAATCCTGAACACATTTCTGTGATTCCGAAACATGTTAGTGCACCATTGATTGACCAATCCTATATCGAAGTACCTGAGCGTCAAAAATTCGAAGCATTGAGCCGTTTGTTGGATATGGAATCTCCTGAACTGGCGATCGTATTCGGACGTACAAAACGTCGTGTTGACGAATTGGCTGAAGCTTTGCAAAAACGTGGATATTCTGCAGACGGTCTTCATGGTGACTTGTCCCAGAATCAACGTGATGCGGTAATGCGTAAGTTCCGTGACGGCAGCATTGACGTACTCGTTGCAACAGACGTAGCTGCACGTGGTCTCGACGTATCTGGCGTAACCCACGTTGTTAACTTTGACCTTCCGCAAGATCCGGAGAGTTATGTTCACCGTATCGGTCGTACAGGTCGTGCGGGTAAAGAGGGTGCTGCTTGGTCCTTCGTTACACCGCGTGAGATTGATCACTTGCATTTCATCGAGCGTGTAACACGTCACCGTATTCCACGTAAACCACTGCCAACAATGGCAGAAGCGGTTGAAGGTAAACAACGTTTGACAGCAGAGCGCTTGCTGGAAATCGTACAATCAGGCGAACTGAACGAATACAAAGGTATCGCGATTCAAATGCTTGAGCAGTATGATTCTGTTCAACTGTTGTCGGCTGCACTGAAGCTCCTGACAGGTGACAAGAAAGATGCTCAAGTTGATCTGACTCCTGAAGATCCAATCCGTGCAAAACGTCGTAAACCGGATGTTCGCTCTGGCGGACGTAAACCATCAGGTTACAGCGGTAACCGCACAAGTGGTAGCGGCGGCAGTGGTGGTGGTTACAACCGCGATCGCAACAGCAGTGGTGGCGGACGCGGCGGTTACAACCGTGATCGTAACAGCGGCAGCAGCACTGGCGGTGGAAGCAGAGAAGGTGGTTACAACCGTGACCGCAAACCGCGTCCAAGCAGCAACGAAGGACGTCGTCCAGCGAAAGATTCTTCATTCGAGTAATATAAACGTATGATCTGAAAAATGGAGCGGGCAACTGCTCCATTTTTTTATTTTCAAAGTGACTGCATCATTTTATTTTACTATCAGAAGCGGTCAGAAGCGCTAGCTAAGGGTAATGACGATCTGTTTTCGGGAAGTGCTGGCTTTTCCTATATATAATAAGGTATATTAATATTAGACTTCAGGTAATACGCAAGGCTGCAGAGGAGGAGAAATGTTTGGAATTTAAAGGAGCTATGGGTGGGATCTACCGGCTTACAGAGTGGATTACGAGACTGGCCGCAACCAATCTGTTGTGGGCTATTTGTTCGTCTCCGTTCTTGTTTTTCTTGATTATGAAACTGCTCGTGATGCAGCAGAACCTCGCAAATGAATCATTGCAAATGAACTGGGCTATAGCTATTGTGGCACCGCTTACACTGTTCCCGGCGACTTCGGCGCTGTTTACGGTTGTTCGTAAATGGAATATGGGCGATACGGATGTACCGATCTTCCGTACTTTCTTTGTAGGTTACAAGGAAAACTACAAGCAAAGTTTAATTGGGGGCATTTTTTACACACTGCTGTTCGCGATTATGTATCTGGATTATACCGTGTACATGACGCAGTTCCGCAATATGCAGCTCGTAGGAATCATCATGTTAGTACTGCTTCTCTTGTTATTTGTATCACTCTTTAACTTTTTCTCGATGGTTGTACACTATCATATGTCCATCGGACTCATTATCAAAAACGCGGTATTGCTTACGCTGATCAGACCATTCCGTGTATTTTCCACATTGCTGGGAAGTGGATTGCTGTTCTACATCGGTTTCCGTTATCCGGTTTTGTTCGTTTTCTTCATTATCAGCATCATTGCTTGGTTCGCTTTCTTTAACTTCTACGCAACCTTCAACAAGATGCAGGAGCAGATGGAGAAGATGCAACTCAAGAAGGAAGAAGAGGAAGCTGCTGCGCTGGCTGAACAATCAGCAGAGAATGGTGAAACATCTGAGCCATCAGACGACAAAAACATTACATTGCACAAATAAAACATGATGGATCGCCATTTACTTTTTACACAGTTAGGGATATAATAATTGTACATCCTGCGATGTACGTTTCGGTTATTCGTTGTTTTGAACCAATGATGATGTCTTCGGGAGATCAACACAGAATGTTGCTGAAAAGCCCTGTCTATACGACATGGGGACTTCAAAAAGCATTTTTGCGGTCACCCACCTGCCAAGCAGGTTCATAAGACAATGTAGCCGGACGGCATAGGCGGGTTCCTAAATTTTATGTACAGCACCCTGACTTTTCCTCTTCAGAAGGAATTTCAGGGTGTTTTTAAGTTGTGATGAATGTTTTTGATTGGTTTTATGATAAATATGATGCTTGCCCTTTTGTTACTACTTGAACAATGTTACACTAAGATACATAAATGGAACGGTTACAATCAAAGGAGGAAGGGTCTTGACCTTAAAGAGAACGCTCGTCGGTATCATCCGCAGCATGGAGGGGACCAGCGATCGAGCCAAGGATCCCAAATTAAAAACACGGTATTATAACTTATCCAAAGACAGAGCCTGGGAAGAGGTCTCTTCGACACTCAAAAAGATTCCGGGTTATAAAGTGCTGCATGAAGTGCCTTCTGTTGGAGAAGTTATTCTGGAGAAGCGGACTACCTTTGGACGGACGATGGATATTACTGTTTCCATTATCTCAGTAAGTCCTGTTCGCAGTGCGGTGGATATGTATTCAGCTTCACGTGGTTCGCTTGGAGACTTGGGTTCTAACTATCGCACGATCATGAACTTATTCTCTGTACTGGATAAGAAGCTAAGCAAGTATAAAGCAAATGATTGAAATAGATGATAAATAACAAAAAGCGAGAGAAGGTTAACCTTCCTCGCTTTTGTTCTGAACGTATGATTACTTCTACAGCAAAGCTTTTACAGCTGCAATCGCTTGTTCGAAGTTAGGGGAGTCTGTCATTTCAGGCAGATACTCCACATATGTAATCCGGTCTTCGGCATCCAGAACAAAAATGGAGCGCATGTCGAGTTGGAATTCTTTGATCAGAACGCCGTAGTCTTCACCGAAAGAACGTGTTTTGTAGTCTGACAATGTAACTACGCGGTCAACACCAGCTGCTCCACACCAACGGGCCTGAGCGAACGGAAGGTCAACGCTTACTGTCAAGACAACAACATTGTCTCCGAGTTCTCCAGCTTCCACGTTGAAACGACGAGTTTGCGCATCGCATACGCCAGTATCCAGGGAAGGAACAACGCTGATTAATTTGATTTTGCCTGCGAAGTCTTTCAGAGAAGCATCTTCAACCAGGTTCTTGCTCAGTGTAAAATCAGGTGCTTGATCGCCCACTTTCAGTTCGGGTCCGATCAATGTAATAGGGTTGCCTTTAAATGTGGCTGCGCCTGTACGTTCTTGTGTCATAATAATGTTCCTCCTTATAAATTGGTGATCCGTGCCAAAATCCATTATAATCTTTTATGAAAGGCATTGTCCAATTCGGACATGTACCATTACGATGGATCAGAGATGTAAGTCCGATCTGAACAGGGTGGAGTGAAAGAAGAAATTTATGATATTTATTCGCTATGAGAACTGGAAAGGTTATTTGAAGTATTTCCCTTTGACGTCGCTTTTTTTAATTGCCAATGTAGTCATGTTTATTGTGTTAACGGTGAACGGTGGATCAACGAACAATATGGTGCTGCTGAAATTCGGGGCACTTACGAATCATGAACTGTTCGCGCATGAATGGTGGCGTTACATTACATCCATGTTCCTGCATGCGGGCTTCGGTCATTTATTGTTTAACAGCTTTGCGTTAATTGTATTTGCTCCACCGATGGAGCGGTTGCTCGGGTCGGTAAGGTATGGTGTATTGTACCTGGGTGGCGGTGTATTGGGTAATATTCTTGCTGTAGCGTGGTACAACTCGGTTGGGAGTATTACCATCTCGGTAGGTGCTTCAGGAGCGATTTATGCCGTCTATGGTGCATTCCTGTATGTAGCGCTGTTCCAGCGAACGATGATGGACGAGGCTTCGCGCAAAACGATGTACACATTGCTTTTATTCGGGATCATATTCTCCTTTGCCATGTCGGGCATCAACTGGATGGCTCACCTGGGCGGATTGTTGGGTGGATTCTTTATTTACGGACTGTTGATCAGATTGTGGAAACCCCGTAGCTTAAAGCGGTAGTCAGAACGTTCTCAAGATGGAATGCAATCAATGATAAGTAGGGTATAACAGATTGGAGCGATCAGGCGAGTGGAATTAAGACAGTTGCATTACTTTTTGAAAGTGGCACAGAAGGAACATGTAACACAGGCTGCTGAAGAGTTGCATGTGGCACAGTCGGCGGTGAGTCGTCAGATTCATCAGCTGGAAGAAGAACTGGGCGTGGACCTTTTTATGCAAAAGGGGCGAAATCTGCAGTTGACTGCAGTAGGGCAGCTTTTTTGCAAACGAATTGAAGGTATCTTGAAAGATTTGGACAAGGCAGTCGGGGAAGTTCATGAGTTTCTGGACCCGGAGCATGGAGAGATTCGAATTGGATTTCCGCATAGCCTGGGGATACATCTCATTCCTTCCGTGGTGGCAGCTTTCCGTCAGCGTTACCCCAACGTGAAATTCAGATTCAAGCAGGGGATGTTCCCTACACTGATTCGTGATGTGTTATCCGGAGAGGTAGACTTGGCATTTATTTCTCCTTTTCCAGAGAAGCATGATCAAGTGGATGGAGATATAGTACTCACGGAAGAATTACATGCCATCCTTCCTCCTAATCACCCGTTAGCTGGTGAAGAGACAATTGCACTTGAACAACTCAAGGATGATAAATTTGTACTGTTTAGCAAAGGTTATTCTCTTCGTCCTATTGTGTGGCATGCCTGTCTGGAAGCTGGTTTTACACCCAAGATCGCTTTTGAAGGGGAAGAGACCGACACCATCCGCGGATTGGTCGCTGCGGGCATGGGGGTCAGTCTGCTGCCTGAGATGGCGTTATTCCAGACGAATCCGTTGCAACCGGCACATGTGGCTATCTCCCATCCAAAAGTAACGCGAACTATCGGGTTAATTCATCGTGCGCATGATAAACTGCCGCTGGTTGCTCAGTCCTTTCGTTCATTCTTGCTTGATTATTTCGGTTTACAACAAAACAATACCCCATCCGATTAACGGTGGGGTATTGTTTTTTGTTTTTTGTTGTATTAAGTATCCAATTAATCGCGGCTGTTGAAGATTCCGATGTAACGAATCAACTCAAGCAGCGAAATCAACGCTGCAGCAACGTAAGTCAAGGCTGCGGCATTCAGAACTTTTGCAACCCCTTTTTCTTCTTCATTACGGATGTACCCTTCGGATACCATAATCTCTCTAGCACGGTTACTTGCATTGAACTCAACCGGTAAAGTGATGAGTTGGAATGCTACAGTTACGGAGAAGAAGATGATACCGATACCTACAAGGTTCATGGCATTGAAGATGAATCCTGCAATCAACAGGAATGGAGCTAATCCGGATGCAAAGTTCACAATTGGGAAGATCCGGTGACGTAGTGCCAGCATCGGATAACTTTCTTTATGCTGAATGGCGTGGCCAACTTCATGACACGCTACCGAAACAGCTGAGATTGAGTTTTCATAATATACTGGTTCCGATAAACGTACAACCCGATTAATCGGATCATAGTGATCAGAGAGTGTACCACGTACAGGTTCAATTGGAACATCATGCAGGCCGTTAGCATCAAGCATCTGGCGAGCGGCATCGTAACCAGTCATTCCGTTCTGGTTCGGTACCTCCGACCAACGTCTAAACGTACCTTTAACGCGAAATTGCGCCCATAAAGAGAGCAAAAAGGCGATAATGATCAATACGAACATACCGTTATTAAAACTCATATTCATTCCTCCGCTTTCTAAGAATAAGCTACATCATGGTGTTCTCAAGCAAGATTTTTAGTGCCTCCATTGTACCGGCACTTTTGGTGAGGAGTCCTGCCATCATTTTACGTGCTTGTACAGGTTTCATCTCTCCAAGTAGCGGTTTGAGTTCGTTAACCTCTCGCTCAAGTTGTTGTACATGAAGCTCCAACGTTGTCAATTTGCTGGCAACTTGTTCTTCTGTACTAACCAGACGCCACTTCTCAAGAGATTGCTTAATCTCGTCGAGACTATACTTCTCTTGTTTCATCTGTACAATACGTTCAAGCCTCGTTAAAGTTTCATTACTATAGAGACGATAATTTTTTTGTGTACGTTCTTCGGGAGAGATTAGTCCAAGCTTTGTGTAATAATCAATCGTCCGTTCACTAACACCAGCGGTCTTGGCAAGTTCGCCAATCCGAAAAAGTTTCATATCCCCAATGATATTCACCTCGCTTGCAAGTTCAAATGTAGGGAATTGTAGTTTCCACTTGTGAATTTCTAGACTACGCCCAATTTTTCTTACTAATAAGTATGATACATGATCTTTAACCGTACAGTCAAACGTTATGCTTTGGCAATCAGCATACTGCATTTCTATATCTATGTACTCATAGAATGTGATTATGTACTTAAGTGCAAGAAAAAGACGTATGACTTTATTCCCAGAAATAATTTTCAGTTTTGATGAAAATACTCTTGTCAACTTTCCTCTCTTCTGCTTATAATGACATTAAGAGTTTCACGTTATGTGAAGAAACTTAACATAAGAGGGAGTGGGGTATATGAGAAAGAAATGGTTGGTTTCCGTGTTAGTAATGCTTACTTTGTTCGCTTTTCCGGTCAGCGCATTTGCGGCTGCGGAGGGCCCGACTAACATTGAACTTCAAAGTGGTTTGAACTCAGCCTTTACGTTTTTGGCTGTTGTACTCGTGTTCTTGATGCAAGGGGGATTTGCTTTACTCGAAGCGGGTTCAACACGAATGAAGAATGCAGGACACATTGCGGGTAAGACCATCCTGACATTGGGAATTTCAGTAATTGCCTTCTGGGCTTTGGGCTTCGGTCTTGGTTTCGGTAATGGTAACAGCTTCTTTGGAACAACAGGATTCTTCCTGAGTGGTGACAAGATGGCTGCTTCCTTCGAATCACTGGCTTTCTCCGATGTTCCACTGACTATTAAATTCGTATTCCACCTCGCTTTTGCGGCGGTATCTCTGGCCATTGCCTGCGGTGGTATGGCTGAACGTGCAAAGATGAGCGTATATATTGTATTCGGTACTCTTTATACCATTATCATGTATCCGGTTGTTGCTCACTGGGTATGGGGCGGCGGCTGGTTGGCTGAGCTGGGTATGCAAGACTTTGCAGGATCGACGGTTGTTCACTTGACTGGTGCAACTGCAGCATTGGTAGCTACCATCTTGTTGAAACCACGTATTGGTAAATATAACAAAGACGGCAAACCCAACATCATTCCAGGTCACAACCAAGTGTATTCCGTACTCGGGGTTATTATCCTCTGGATCGGTTGGTTCGGATTCAACCCAGGTAGTACATTGTCTGCCATGGGGGATGGATTCTTCGGTTATGTTGCATTAACTACTAACGTAGCTGCAGCAGCTGGTGGTGTTGCTGCGCTGTTGATCTCATGGGCAGTACTTGGTAAGTCCGATATTCCTAGCATGTTAAACGGTGTGCTTGCGGCACTCGTTGCGATTACAGGAGCATGTGCATTCGTTGAACCTTGGGCAGCTCTGGTTATCGGTGCTTTGGCGGGTATCATCACATTCTTCACAGCACAGTACTTCGATCGTAAAGGAATTGACGATCCAATCTACGCTTTCTCCGTGCATGGTATTGCTGGTATGTGGGGTGCGATCTCCACGGGCTTGTTCGCTACTCCTGAACTTGCCGAGAATGCGGGTGTAGGTCAAGCGGGTCTGTTCTATGGCGGTGGATTCCACCAATTGGGCGTACAGCTTCTCGGTCTGGCAGGTGCTTTTGCCTTCGTACTGGTAATGTCCTTCATTATTCTGGGCGGAATGAAAGCGATCATGGGCATCCGTGTTACTGAAGAAGAAGAAACAATGGGTCTGGATATCAGTGAGCACGGTACTTACGGATACCCTGAACAAATGAAAAATGCAGATTCTAAATCCAATGGTGGTACGTTCAGCTCCTGAAGTGAATGATGCTGAATCATGCTTCAAGGAGGCTGGACATGATGGAACCCATCTCGTATACAAACTATTCCTGGTCTTATCAGGGAATCGATGGTGCGGTGTCTTCCCAAGAGCTGCGCCAGGCACGTGTGATATTACAGAACGAGCTCCAGGAATTGTTGTCCGCTTCCTTGTCGCCGATCGAGTGGTACCAAACGGTAAATGAACTGCATGACCGGATTGCACGGAAAGCAGTAGAGTTATGCATTCAGGGGATGGTTGAGGAAGGCTTCGGCCAACCTCCCGTCCCCTATGCCTTTATCGTATTTGGCAGTTCCGGCAGGGAAGAAGCAACGTTATGGAGTGATCAGGATAATGGCATGATCATTAGCGATACTCCGCATGAAGGTAAAGAGGAATATTTTGCTCAGCTCGGACAGCGTATGACGGATATGTTGGAAGAACTTGGTTACGCCAAGTGCGAAGGCAAAGTCATGTGCTCTGAGCCCCTCTGGAGAAAAACGCTGGCGTCATGGAAGCAACAATTAGCAGATTGGAGCTCGGATCTGAATTGGGAGCCTGTTCGTAATCTGATTATTGCTTCAGACATGCGTTTTGTTGCAGGTGAGCAAAGTCTGGCGGAGGAATGGATCACGATTTTTTATGAACAGTTCAGATTGGTTCCTGAACTTTCGGATGCAGTTCTTCGCAATACGGTTAAACATAAAGCTACATTAAATGTACTTGGACGTGTGGTCACAGAACGATTTGGTGAACATGCAGGCGGATTTGATGTCAAGTATGGTTTGTACATTCCGCTGGTGAACAGTGCCCGTTATTTGGCTTTGCAACATGGGATCAAGGAGTCATCTACGTTAAAAAGAATGGAGAGACTGACTTCGCTTGAAGCTGTTCCGTTTACATTACTGGATGCCTGTCAGCGGGCATTCACAGCCGCTCTGAAATTTCGCAGAAGTACACCGGTTGTCATCCAAGGGGAATTGCAACATAGCAGTGGGTTCCTAGATGAGAAACAGATGAAACAAAAACAGATTCATTATGAGCTCAGGGATACGCTCGGATTGGTACGACGAGTGCATCGTGCTTTGCAAAGACAGTTGCGTTTTGCAGAAAGGAGACGTCCATGAGAGAGCCGGCAAGGGGCAATACAGGATTCTGGAATTCGCTGCGTCAGGGAGGGGTTCCTTCCGCCATCGCTTCCATTATGGGAGCCCCTACGGCGCAACACATGGCGTTTATCCGTTCGATGATGAGAGAACAACGCAGACCTGAGGTTTTGCATACACCTCTAAATGAGCTGGACGCAGTTGTATTTGATCTGGAAACGACGGGATTTTCACCCCAGCATGGGGATGAGATACTCTCATTTGGTGCGGTCCGTATACATGGTGGTGTAGTTCTGGAAGGAGAACAGTTCTATACGGTGGTGCAGTCCAAGACTGCGGTTCCGGAACATATTACTGAACTTACAGGTATTACACAGGAGATGACGCTGGACGCACCAACTTTGCTGGAAGGGCTGCATGATTTCATGTCTTTTGTAGGTGGAAATGTTCTGATTGCACACGCAAGTGCGCATGACCGAGCTTTTCTGAATGCTGCTCTGTGGCGGACTTCAAAAGTAAGGCTGACACATCGTTTAATTGATACGATGATGTTGGCCCGCTGGCTTGAACCAAGCAGGCCGGGGTATGGTCTGGATGAATTGCTGGAATCCAGAGGGATTCCGATCTATGGGCGTCACCATGCACTGGAAGATTCGAAAATGACTGCGCAGTTATGGTCCTGCTACTTGGAGGACATGACTCGTAAAAATGTGGAAACCTTGGGTGATCTGTATACCCAGCTAAGTCACGCATAACGGTACGGGAAGCAGATTGTATGAAGGTACAACGCGTTGTGCCGGATCCTGCGATTCCTTCGAGGATTCAATCTTATAACCGTTGAGCTGCATATGAGATCGCAACCCGCTTGTTAGGTCAGGTGAGCCGATGAGGTACATTTGAAGCAAACCGGCGAAGGCCGGAAGAGCTTGCATGTCCTCTAAGGAAGGAACAGGCCTTGTCTGCGGATGAGAATGGAAGATACCAATGAGCTTAGGCTCGGAGAATATGCACCGAATCCATTCGGCATCGTCCAGAGTAAAATGGTGCAGCGGGTCAGGTGCTACGTTACGAATGGGCTGAAACCGACTGATTCGTATACCGCCCGCTGCGGTTTCACCCAGCATAACCCCGCAGGCTTCTTGTGGCAGCGAAAGGAACATGTGCTTTGACATCTCTTGTTCTACGGAAGAAGGGATGTAGAAGACGTTTTGCTGCCCGTGAAGTGCTGCCATTTGTATTCACCCCTCTCTCTTTGGCTCCTGCTTAGGCAGGAGTCCTTTTTCATTTTATTTTCTGTAATGCGGATTGTAAAATTTTAAAGGAAAAGGGTACAATAATAAAGAGAACATTGGGGAATCATGTTCTGGTGAACTGTCATAGAGCGTGATAAACACTTAGCATGTGCAGAAATTACGGTTTCAGTTTCAATATGCTAATTATATAAAAGGGTGGCGGGTTATGAAACGAAACATATACATACTCCTTGGTGTTGTGTTGCTGGTTGGTATTGCACTGGCGCAGAATAAGGGTGACGGCATTGCAGCCGTCTTTAAGCAGGAAGAACCCATGCCTACAGAGACGGGACCACGTGCGGGTCTTCTGGCGCCTGCTTTTTCTCTGACAGCAATGGATGGGAAGACGTACAGTGTGGGCGGTGCCAAAGATAAGGCCACGTTTGTAAGTTTCTGGGCATCCTGGTGTGAGCCGTGTAAGCAGGAAGCTCCAGAGCTGAATAGAATGGCTGCAAAATACAAGGATAAGCTTAACCTCTACGGTGTTAATGTAACATCATACGATAAACTCAAGGATGCCAAAGCTTTTGTGGATGAGTACCAACTGGCATTCCCTATTCCTTTGGATGAGAAGGGGACTGTGTATGCTCAATACAATGGGGTGGCTTTTCCCACGAATGTTCTGATTGACTCCAGAGGAGTTATACAGGAGATTGTTCTGGGCATATTGCCCGAAAAAGAGTTGGAGCGTAAGATTAAAAAGTTAATTGCGAATTAATTTTCTGCAAAGAAAGAAGCCTTTGCATCCATGAATCATGGGTACAGAGGCTTCCTTTTTATTTTCCGGGAAATAAGCGTTAAAAGGTTGTTCAAAAAAAGCTTTTTTGGACATGCATTTTAGTGGTTGCTTATCCCATGAGCAGGAATAGGGAGTGTGCCCGGCTCATCCAGCAATTTTTCTTGAAGCAAAGCATAGCGGAAACTGTGTACGAGTGCTTCCCAACTTGCTTCAATTACGTTCTCGGATACACCTACAGTGTTCCATGTGTTCTCCGTATTTTTGGATTCGATCAATACACGAACTTTGGCGGCTGTGGCATCTTTCTCATCCAGTACACGTACTTTGTAGTCCGAGAGGTGCATATTGGCAAGTGAAGGGAAGTATTGCACCAGTGCTTTCCGAAGCGCGTTATCGAGTGCGTTAACTGGACCATTGCCCTCAGCAGCGGTATAAGCGCTTGTTCCAGCGATATTCACTTTGACAAAAGCTTCAGAAACAACGGATTTGCCTGCCGTTTTCTCCACAAGCATTTTGAATGATTCAAAAGTGAACAATTCTTTCATGTCACCGTTCGCTTCACGAATTAACAATTCAAGCGAAGCATCTGCACCTTCGAACTGGTAACCCTGATGTTCCAGGTCTTTGATTTTCTCAATAATCTGACGTGAATTGGCACTGCTTGGATCGAACTCAAGCCCCAGTTCCTGTGCTTTGGATACAATGTTACTTTGTCCGGCAAGTTCAGAGACCAGCACACGTTGTTTGTTACCAACCAGTTCAGGCACGATGTGTTCATAGGTACGTGAATCCCGCAGGACGGCAGAGACGTGAATTCCACCTTTGTGAGCAAAAGCAGCATTGCCAACATAAGGCTGATTAATCGGCATATTCACATTGGCAATCTCGCTAACATAACGAGCCACGTTTGTAAGTTGTCTCATGGAATCCTCAGTAACACATTCATAACCAAGTTTCAGTTGCAGGTTCGGGATAATGGATGCGAGATTGGCGTTACCGCAACGCTCTCCATAACCGTTCATCGTTCCTTGCACCTGACGGGCTCCGGCTTGTACAGCGCTTAGTGTGTTGGCCACAGCCAGTTCACAATCATTATGTGTATGGATGCCGAGATGTGCATGAGGCAGGCTTCTATGCAGTGTGGATACGATCTCGTGTACCTCGTTTGGCATCGTCCCGCCGTTGGTATCACACATAACGAGCCAGTCCGCTCCAGCTTCGTGAGCTTTGGTCAAGACTGCTTGAGCATACTCCGGGTTATGTTTGAATCCGTCAAAGAAGTGTTCTGCGTCAAAGATCACTTCCATACCATTCTGTTTCAGATATGCGATGGAATCATAGATCATGGACAAATTTTCTTCCAATGTAGTCTGCAAAGCGGTATGCACATGGAAGTCCCATGATTTACCGACCAAGGTTGCAGCCTGAGCACCAGATTCGATCATGCGCTTCAGGTTGGCGTCTTCACTAGCAACACTGCCTTTTCGGCGGGTACTGCCAAAAGCAACAACCTTTGCGTTCAGGTTTAATTCCTTGACTCTTTTGAAAAACTCAATGTCCTTGGTATTGCTGCCGGGAATTCCGCCTTCAATATAATGGACACCCAGGTCATCAAGCTTCTTGGCAATTTTGAGTTTGTCGTCTGCCGATAAGCTGACACCCTCCCCTTGTGTGCCGTCACGTAAAGTCGTATCGAAGATGGAAATGGCCTTTGACATGAAGATCCTCCTTTGAGATAAAGCGCTCTTTTAAAAGTTTGGATTGTAAGTTGGGAAAAGCTGTTAAGTACGTTAGTGGACGAATCCTTCGATTCGGCAACGCTACACTGTGTTAAACTCGATGCGCTGATTTGTCCTAATGTCGTCAATTTGTATAATTAATTATTATAGCACCATTATAGCCAAATGCTACATAGAAATCGCAGTTTCATGTAACAATTAACGGATTTTAGAGAAAAAAGAAGGATGGTAATCATAATCAAGATGTATGTTATAATCTATTATTAAGTTTTAATTTCAATATATGGAAGAAAAGGAGGGACAATTTTGAGTTTTGTATGGGAAAATACAGTTATTGCCCTGATCACTTTGATTCTTTTTGTAAGTGTAGGCTGGTTGATTATTCGGTCTCTGATCAGATCTCGCAGAAAATAAATGTTCGTGACTGAATTAACATAACGGGTTTGATATACTATAGAAGAAAGAAATTCGTTTCATTAATTAGTGTGCAAGAAAGGGCGGGGGTTCATGATGTCTTCAGACGGCAATCCTCCAGCAAATGTGGATCAATATTACCCTGCAGCCGGACGGGTGATTCTGCATGTCGATATGAATGCTTTCTACTGCTCTGTACATGAAGCCGAGGAACCAGATTTATATAGAGGAAAAGCAACGGCCGTTGCGGGCAGCAGTGAACTGCGAAAGGGTGTAATTGTAACCTGCTCATATGCCGCTCGTAATCGAGGCATCTCAACAGGTATGGTTGTCCACCAAGCCATGAAAAAGTGCCCTGATCTCATTGTGATTCGTCCTGATTTCCATTTGTATCGTCAATATTCAAGAGCGTTCATGCAGATTGCGTATAGTTATACGCCTCAACTTGAGGCTACATCCATTGATGAATGTTATCTTGATATTACAGGTTCAAGGCAATTCGGGAATCCAATGGAGATTGCGGAGAGCATTCAGCGTAGAATCAAGGATGAATTGGGACTGCCATGTTCCATTGGCATTGCACCCAACAAATTATTGGCAAAAATGGCTTCGGATCTGAAAAAACCGAATGGTATCTCCATTTTACGCATGAGGGACGTACCCCGGATTCTTTGGCACAGACCATGCAACGAGATGTTTGGCATTGGCAAAAAAACGGCTGAAAAGTTGAAAAAACTGGGCATTGAAACGATTGGTCAATTGGCAAAGTCGGATGAGAACATGTTGACCGAACTATTTGGAGTTAATGGAACATGGCTCAAAAATTCCGCCAATGGCATTAACCACTCCGCAGTTCACGCGGAACGTGAGGCCAATAAATCCATTGGACATACAACCACTTTACCGGCGGATGTATCGGATATGAATGAGATTCATCGGGTATTCCTCAATATAAGTGACCAGGTAGCCAGAAGATTGCGCAAGCACGAAATGTTCAGCCAGGGGATTCAGATTACAATCCGCACACCGGATATGAAGACAATCACCCGATCACGTCTAATGGAAGTTCCTACGGAGGATGCAACGGTCATTTACCGTGAGGCCTGTAAACTATTTGAGAAGCATTGGGGTAGTGGCAAGCCTGTACGCATGCTGGGTGTGACACTTCAGAACCTGATTCCAAGAGAAGAATCCGCTGTGCAGATGGACTTGTTCGAATATGAGCAGAAGCCCAAAAAGGACAATCTCATTCGGATTATGGATCAGTTACGTGATAAATTTGGTGAGAATGCTGTTGTGACCGCAGGCATGCTTGGAGACGATCCTTCCGTGTTGCTTCGCAATCATAAAGTGCGTGGTGCTTCCCTGCAAAAAGATAACTTGCAAAGTCTTGATTAAATAAGGGATAATAGAGACTTGTGGTTGCAAAATGATTTGTAATTATCCTTACTTTGTATTAATATGTTTCTAGATAAAGACACTGTACGTTTCGAATTTTAGGAGGAGAGAATGTAAATGAGTAAATATACTTGGGTTGAAAAAGACACATGCATCGCATGTGGCGCTTGTGGAGCAACGGCTCCAGACATCTACGATTATGATGATGAAGGTTTGGCAGAAGTTATCTTTGACGGCGATGCTAACCATGGTGTTAAAGCTATTCCAGACGACTTGTTTGATGATATGCAGGATGCATGCGATGGCTGCCCTACAGATTCAATCAAAGTAGCGGACGAGCCTTTCAATAAAGAAGGCTAAGTATTTCTCCTATGAACACAAAGCACCTTCTTTTGTCTTAACGACAAGGGAAGGTGCTTTTTTTTGCATTCATTTAACTGTGATTATCTGACTATGGATCAAGGACGAACATTGTCGAACCCCCTTTTTTCCACCGGGTACTCAAGTCCTATGGATTCAACGCTTGGTTATGCCGATATATAATGATATACGGAAAAAGGCGAAATAGTGGAGGATCGGATGCAAAATACTCATCTAAGAACATATGTCAAGAAACATCCAGACAATAAAATGGCTTGGTACTTGCTCGGAAAGGAGTACTTGGGCGAAGGACAGGAGGCCAAAGCCAACTATTGCTTTCAGCAAGCGGGCGAGGTTTACGAGGCATTTGAACGCAGTAAAGCTCCTGCTGACATCTGGGTAGACTATCAGGAGAAATTGGTGGAGATGTCTGAGCAAAAAGAGAAAAAACAACGTAGACGCAAAATGTGGCTTACGTTGTTCATGCTGCTTGTGCTGGCAGGTCTGCCACCTGCGGACGCTCCGGGTTTCAGTCGTGAAGCGGCCGACGCACTGTCAGCAGCACTGGAATCCACAGATGATATCGCAGCGCCTGTAGAAGCGGATCAACAGGCTGGGACTGCATCCATTGCGCCAAGCAATGTGTTCACTGCTGCGGCATTTGGTGGAGGTAATCATGGCGAGGCTGCTCTCGCAGCTGCCTGGTCCGGGTCTGGTCCAAAAGTAGAGACTTCTGCTGTACTGGGTATGCAAACCTCGGATGACTGGTCTTTATGGAAGCGAAATATGCCTGTGAAATACATAGTACAAACCAATACAAGCGGGAAATTGACTGCACAGAGTTATGATGCCAAGCAATGTAACTGTGAACCTCCTGAAATTACACCGAAAATCAAAAAGATGGCCTTGGCGTGGACCGCCAAGCAGGAAGCAGCTGCATCATTATCAAGTGCAATCGTTGCCTATCGCAAAAAAAATGACGTTTGGCCCAAGAGTGTAACGCAAATGGCTCAGCCATTTCCGAACAATATTCTGGGAGAGACTGCGTCAGGGATGACCGAGATGTTTCCGAAGCTGTTAGCTCAGCATCAAGGAAAGGCACAGGAAGGAAAGAACGATTCGAGTGGTAAAGAGAGCGGTTCAACATCTTTGAATTCGTCTCAAGGCAACAATGCCGCTTTTGCAGATACGCTGGGAGGTCAGCCTTTTTTGCAGGAACCGCTGGAGATTGTTATTGATAAGGATAAACATAAACTTGCATTAATCAGTGGGGATACCATTGTTCGTATGTATGATGTGGGACTTGGCGGTGATCGAACACCGGAGGGTTCATTTGTCATCACAGATAAAGTGGTTAATCCGAATGGGCGCTCGAACGGTGAGTTTGGAAGCAGAGGTATGCAGCTCTCGAATACGAATTATGCCATCCATGGGACCAACGAGCCAGACAGTATCGGACTGGATGAGTCCCTTGGATGTGTGAGAATGCATACAGGAGATGTAGAAGAGTTATTCGCTCTTGCTCCGCAAGGCACTCCGGTACGCATTGGAGAAGATGTACTGCCAGATCTGACGCTTGTTCCAGAAGCAAAGCAGCGTTATCAGCATACACTTGTTCCAAAGCAGAATAATCCGAACAAAACGTATCACTGGCTGAATTGATCTGTTTGATATGTAGAATCAGATGGATTCAGCCTGAATCATCTACATGTTGGCAATAATGATAAGAGCACCAATGATGATGATCAAGCCGCCTACACTGGCTGCAGTCCATGCAATGGCTTTGCGATTCACTTCTTCTTTCTTTTGCTGTAATGCAGGTGGTTTACGTTTGGGAGCCATGAGTTATTCCTCCTTATTTGGAATAGAACTGGTGTAGAGTAACCATGCTCTCATTGTAAAGAATTCAACTCGTCATTACCAGTGGGCTGGTGGATTTCTTGTGAGCATTTTGTATTATTCGATTTGTGCTGTCTATGCGCAAACTACTTTCCTTTTTAATAAGAAACAGATAGACTTGTGTGTAGAGTGTTTTTTACATATGAAAAGACGGAAAACGGCTTTTTGGCGTACCGGACCAGAACGGAGTGAGTGATTTGTTATACAGAAGTCTTGCTAAACCTTTGTTGTTCAAAATGGACCCTGAACAGGCCCATCATCTGATTATTGGCGGCCTTAGTGGCGTGGGTAGCATCCGTCCGGTTCCTTCCGGACTGCGAGTGATGTACGGCGTTCGTGAAACGTCTGATCTGGCTGTTGACATGTTTGGGTGTCATTTCCCTACACCTGTTGGTCTGGCTGCGGGTCTGGACAAAAACGGACAGGCCGTAACGGGCTTTTCTTCCATCGGATTTGGATTCATGGAAGTGGGAACCGTGACACCACTTGCACAACCAGGTAACGATCAACCACGGCTGTTCCGTTTGCCTCCAGATGAGGCTTTGGTGAACCGAATGGGCTTCAACAATCTTGGTGCGGAAGCGATGGCAGGTGAATTGGCACGTCTACAGGATCGGCGTATTCCAGTGGCTGTTAACATCGGCAAGAATAAAGCAACGTCTAATGAGGAAGCTCACCTGGACTATTCGAAGTGCATTCAGGCACTATACGATTATGCTGATCTGTTCGTGGTTAATATCAGTTCACCAAATACACCGGATTTGCGTAATCTGCAACATGGGAATGAATTGAAGGAACTGCTCGCTGCGGTTATGAACGAGATGAATGTGCAGCATGTACGAGCGGGTGGAGCGACCAAATCCGTTCTGGTGAAGATCGCACCGGATGTGAATGATCAGGAACTTGAATATATGGTGCGCACAATTGCAGACAGCGGTGTTGCTGGCATTATTGCAACGAACACAACCATTAGTCGTACAGGACTTTCTCACCAACATGCAAAGGAAACTGGCGGTCTGAGTGGTAAACCTCTGCGTGAGCGTTCTACGGAGATTATTCGTCAGATCTATCGTCAGACCGAAGGCAAACTTCCGATCATCGGTTCAGGTGGCATTTTCACAAGTGAGGATGCATACGAGAAAATTAAAGCCGGAGCAAGTCTGGTCGAAATATATACTGCATTGATCTACGAAGGACCTGAGGTGAATCGGCGTATTCATGCCGGACTGCGTGAGTTACTTCGAAAGGACGGTTATCGTCATATCTCTGAAGCGGTTGGTGCGGAGCATCGTTAAGAAGGAATGTGGATCCCCGGATGGAAAATATAGAAGCATGGAAGAGCGTAAAATGGTTCGGGACTCTTCCCCCCACCAAACATCATGTATAATGGAATAGAACAGGGGACGCTATAGAGACAGGAGGCATAAGCATGGACGGTAGAGACTGGGGTACATTTTTACTTCCTTATGAACAAGCGGTAGAGGAATTAAAAGTCAAGTTTAAGACAATGCGGGCGGAGCTGAAAAAACGGGAAGAGTATGCCCCGATTGAATTCGTTACCGGTCGTGTCAAAAAAATATCCAGTATTCTGGAGAAATCCAGACGACTGAATGTGTCGCTTGATGACGTGGAAACAGGCATCGAGGATATTGCAGGTATCCGCATTATGTGCCAGTTCGTGGATGATATCCGTCGGGTTGCCGAGTATATTCGAGGTCGTAAGGATCTCACGGTACTCATTGAGAAAGATTACATTACGAATTTCAAAGAGAGCGGCTATCGCAGCTTCCATATGATTATTGAGTATCCCGTTCAGACGGCTCTTGGACAAAAGAAAGTTTTGGCCGAGATACAGATCCGGACGCTTGCCATGAACTTCTGGGCTACCATTGAACATTCGCTGAGTTACAAGTTTCGGGAAGGGTTACCTGATGAGATGAGAACCAGGCTGAAAAAAACGGCTGAGGCGGCGTTTATACTGGACAACGAGATGTCTGCAATTCGTCTACAGATTTTGGAGGCGCAGAAGGCATTTGAGGATGATTCCAATATCGTGTCAAGAACATTGAATATCATTCATCAATTATACTTCTACCATCTTGTCAGTGAAGCAATTGAAGCACAAAAGCGATTTAACGATTACTGGGAACGGCATGATATGGAAGGGCTCAAAGACTTGCTGGATGACGTGAAGAAACTTCTGAACAACGCCAGAAAGGGCGAAAACCCGGATGAGCATCTATGAGCCACTGTACGTTGACTACTTAATCTACTTCAATCGTGATCAGGATTATTTCGAGTGCCATGAGGTGCTGGAAGAATTGTGGCTTGAACGTAACCGGGATTCTCTCTATAAAGGGTTGTTGCAAGTTGCGGTTGGTTTATACCACTTCAGGAATGGCAATCTCCGCGGAGCAACGATGATGTTACAGAGCTCACTTGATCTTCTGGAACCTTATCCTGCTACGGTTCTGGGCATAGACCTAGGGGCTTTGGTACGGGATGTACAGGAAATCGTGAAGCAACTGTCCCAATCAGATGTTCAGTCTGTGACTTACAGGGATTTATCCATACGAATTGTTAATGAGGTCTTGGAACAAGAGATATCTAGAAGATCGCTTGAGTTAAAACCTAATATTCCGCAGCGCCGGAGTCCTACCAGAGGGCGAATATACGAAGAGAAGATGAAGGCGATGGATCAGAGTAAAAGTTGAACCGTAATCAGCGTTAACATTCAAATGAGCATCCCATGGATATGAAGTTCCATGGTTATGAAACACCCCGACGATTCCTGTAAAGGGAAAGATCGGGGTGTTTTTGAATGTTGCGTCATATTCAGATGATTGCATGGTGGCACAGCCTGTCCTTCAACAGAACAGTATCGGTGATACAAGGCCTGATTGTAGATATTGTGGAAACGGAACTAGCAGTTAACTTGCCGAAGGAGCAGCACTGCCTTTATATTTTTGGAAAAATTGTTTGTAATCGTCCAGTGTATAGCCTTGGTCACTGCCATTTTCTTGCAGTCCGCCAACCATACGGTCTTTCTCGACACCAGCCTCATAATAGACGAGTGTAGGTGTGAACTCGATATTGTAATCAGTCCATCCTGCTTCGAATTCACGCAGATTGAACTGTGGAAGCTCAATACCTTCACTGTCAACCAGTGGCATCAACTGAGGTGTTGTGGCACGGCAGTGCGAGCAGTCGGAAGCAAAGAAATAAACAAAAAAGCTGTCTTTGTTATCGATTTTGGCTTTGAGATCAGTGGGAACAATAATTTGTTGATAGTTGGGATCACTAAGTAGCTCCCTTGTAGCTGGATTAAGCTTGGAAGCAGCGATGCCATAAGCATTTTCCACTGAATCCATCTGTTTCTTGGATTGCTGGTCTACGACAACCAGTGCTGCAATCATAATGATTAAAATACCCAGGAATATAAGGATCGCAGCACTTTTCTTTTTCTTCTTGGATTTCATTGGACATCCCCCATCGATCATATCGAAATATAGTTTGGGCAAAAATAAAGGTTGGGATAATATGCATAAACACCCGAATTTTTGCTCAGGAATCAATCTACTTGCCATTATACTACATTACACGCTGTAGTGGAATAGATACGATATGATAGGAAAGCAAAGCTTGGATATGATAAAATAAAACGATATTGCAATCTTACCAAGACAGGATGAGTGGGAATATGGGTGTAAAGTTACCTTTGATATTTGCTGAGCGAATGAAAAGTTTGCTGGGCGATGAGTTTGAACAATTTATGAAATCTTATGAACAGTCTCCTCATGCGGGACTGAGAGTGAATACGCTAAAAATATCGATGGAACAATTCGATGAGATTGCTCCGTTTGATCTAAGACCTATTCCGTGGTGTGAGACAGGATTCTATGTACCTCATGGTGTTAAACCGGGGCTGCACCCTTATTATCATGCAGGTCTGTATTATATACAGGAACCAAGTGCAATGGCTCCCGTTGAATTATTGCAAGTGGAACCTGGAGATCGCGTGCTTGATCTGTGTGCAGCTCCGGGAGGCAAGACGACACAGATTGCAGCAAAGCTGCAAGGCAAGGGCGTGCTTGTCACGAACGATATCCATGCGGAACGCACCAAAGCGCTGGCCAAAAACGTGGAATTGTACGGGGTGCGTAACGCCGTTGTTTTGAATGAGTCGCCAGAGCGGATCGCAAATGCATTTCCTCATTATTTTGACAAAGTATTAATTGATGCGCCTTGCTCAGGTGAAGGCATGTTCCGCAAGGATGAAGACATGGTGAAATCGTGGGAACATCATTCGGTGGAAAAATGTGTGCTCATGCAGCGGGATATCTTGGAGACTGCGGCACGGTTGCTAGCCCCGGGAGGAACCATCGTATATTCGACATGTACCTTTGCGCCGGAGGAAAACGAAGCAATGATTGCGGAGTTCCTGAATATAAACCATGATTTCGTAGTCATGGACATTCCTGAAGAGACAGGATTTGCTCCAGGACGTCCGGAATGGGTACGTCAGATGATGCCGGAGAAGGCTGAAGAGACGGAAGCTGTACTGGATCAAACGCGTGGAACCGTAAGATTGTGGCCTCACCTTTTGGAAGGAGAGGGACATTATGTCGCTGTATTGGAGCATCGTGCAGGACAAGGATTAGAAACAGATCAACCTGGAGTAGTTAAAGAAGGAGCAATGGAGTATGGACAGGTCGTGGATGTGTCCAGGATTGAAGTAGAGGGGAACAAGGATCACTCTATTGCTGCTTCTTCAATTGCTATGACCAAGGCTGATCGTAAAAAGGAACGTTTGTTGCGAATCGAATCCCGAGAGTCCCATGACAGACAGGCTGGGGGCGGCAAGAATTCGGGTAAACAGGGCAAAAAAGGTAAAGATCACGGTGGACGTAAATCGGAACGGGGTCAGGGACGCGGAGCTGATTCGGCAAGTATTGATCCGGTTGCGATCTACAGTCAGTTTATGAAAGAACAATTGGAGATTGAGTTAACAGGAGAGACGGTATGTTATGGAGATCGTGTGTATCAATCATCGGTTGGTGCAGCTCGGTTGGAGGGACTGAAAGTCATTCGTCCAGGCTGGTTTATGGGCACGATCAAGAATGGACGATTTGTTCCGTCCCACCCGCTTGCGTGTGCTCTGAATGCATCTGAAGCACGGCGAAGCGTAAATCTGTCATCCGCTGATGGCGAAGCCGTGAGGTATCTCAAGGGTGAAACGTTAAATATGGAAGAAGAACGAGTGGTGCTCAAGGCGGATACGGTTGCCAAAGGGTACGTTCTTGTATGTGTAGAAGGTTATGCTGCTGGCTGGGGGAAATGGCTGGATGGTGTACTGAAGAATGAATATCCGGCAGGGTGGAGGTGGACATCGGTATGAGTGGAAAAGGCAAACAAACGCTGCGTCTGGACAAAATATTAAGCCATATGGGTGTGGGAACACGAAGTGAACTCAAAAAGATGGTGAAACAAGGCAGAATCCATGTGGACGGCAAAGCGGTGAAAGACAGTGGTGTACAGGTGAACCCTGAGGTCAACGTCATTGAAGCCGATGGCGAGCGGATTGTGTATCGGGAGATGATCTATCTCATGCTGCATAAACCTCCGGGTGTCGTGTCTGCTACCGAGGATAACAGAGATAAGACGGTACTGGATTTGCTGCGCAAAGAGGATCGGGTGTTCAATCCTTTTCCTGTGGGACGACTGGATAAGGATACGGAGGGACTGCTCATTCTCACGAATGATGGTCCACTTGCCCATGATCTGTTATCTCCACGCAAGCATGTGCCCAAAACCTATGAAGCCCGTGTACTGGGAAACGTGGATGAAGCGGATGTACAACGTTTCAAGGCGGGCATTCAATTGGATGACGGATACGAGACGCTGCCGGCCGAACTGACTATACTTGGTCAGGAAGAAACGGAAGAAGGCACGATCTCGTCGATCTCGCTTATTATTCACGAAGGGAAGTTTCACCAGGTGAAACGTATGTTTCAGGCGGTAGGCAAGCGTGTGATCTATCTGAAACGCGTTGCCATGGGTGAGCTGGAACTAGCTTCCGATCTTACTATTGGAAGCTATCGTGAACTAACCGCAGACGAGTTGAGCCTTCTGCGGAAGTAAAAGCTCCCGTCCTTCGCGAAGCGGAGCAGGGAGTCGGGCAGAAAGCGAAGCCCTGCCCGTATTGGTCCCGGTTAAGCTTGGGCGGGACCGCCGCTGACCAGCGGTGTGCCCGGCAACAAGTGTTCCTACGACAACCGTGACATAGCAAGACCCGACCTAACACCGGTGAGCAGGACGGGAGTCCAGAGGGCAGAGCCCTCTGGGGCCCTCCCTCGGAAGGGAGGGTTTGGGTGGGTGCGACTACTAACAGATGAGGATGAAGCCAGAATGACTTATAAATTAATTGCACTAGATGTAGATGGAACACTGCTGAATGATCATCATGAACTTACCGAATGGACTCAGGAGACCTTGATCAAAGCTTCCCGTCAGGGAGCGGAGATTGTCCTGTGTTCGGGTAGAGGTCCGGCCAACACGATTCCTTTTATGGAGCAGATGGGACTGGATGGATATGTGATTACGCATAATGGCGCCGTTACCGCGCAAGTCGATACCCGTGAGGTGGTTCATCATTTTGCATTAGATGGACAAGGACTGGAGCCAATCATATCCTACTGCCGAACCAATGGAGTACATTTTGACATCAATACAGCATTTGGTCTGTATGTGGATCAACCGGAAGGTTTGGGTTTGCAGGTGCGCGAGATGTATTACAACTTTATGGCAGAGCCACTGAAGTTACCCAAGTGGGTTGACATGACAGAACCGCTGGCGAAATTCACTGCATTTGGTCCGATTGAACAGATGGATGCAGTACTTCAGGAATGGTCAACTTGGAATCTGCCTTATTATATGACACGGAGTGGTGACTTTTTTATTGATCTGATGCATCCCGAAGCGTCCAAAGGCGCTGCGCTGAAAAGGCTTGCCGAATCGAAGGGAATCATGCCTTCGGAGATTATGGCGATTGGTAACTACTTCAATGATATTACGATGCTGACCTTTGCGGGCAAAGGCATTGCCATGGATAACTCACCGGACGAGGTGAAAGCTGCTGCGGACGAGGTTACACTCTCCAATAACGAGCAGGGTGTGGCACACGCAATCCAAAAATATGTGTTATCCATCTAACCTACATCTTATTTTTGAAATGCACGCTTCCCTCATAATCTACCGTCTTTAGGGGCATCCTAAGAGAATAACGTTAGGAATGAAGGAGGACATGTGATGAATTATGATGTGGAATTGGTTGCAGACCTGCGGACATCAGGTGGAGAAGTACAGGACGTGATGGACAATGGACAATATGCAGGCTCACTTTTCCTTGTGTACAGAGAAGGAGATCGTTTATCAGGTAGTCTTCAGATCGAGCAGGAGTCTCTGCCAGATGGTACAGAGGAACGTATCGTGGAAAAAGTGCATGCCTATGTCCGATCTCTTGCAGATGCGTTGGAAGCTGCTTATTATGAAGTGCTGGTTAGTTGTGGTTCATTACACTCGGTTCTGCATAAGCCTGAGTCAGAGACCGTGTGGCCGTCTGAAGATATGAATCATGACGAAGGCAGTTATGACGATATAGACAGCAGTGGAAGTAAGGTAATCCCTGTTTCACAAGCCGAATCGTTTACATATGAAGATCGGGATCAGGTTCTGGAGATGGAAATGGTAAGCGCAGGACGCAGCATATCGACGTATATTTTCAATGATGTCGAAGGGCAGGAACTTGCAGAAGCTTCCTTAAAACAATATGGCGCTGATGTACAAGGTGAAATACACTGGTATGACGAGCCGGAAGAGAATCAATTGGAAGCTGCGGCAGAGTTGCTGGTCAGAGAGCTGGATGAAGATATCATCGATACGATTACGATCCGCATGTGGCATCAGGGCAACGAACTCGAGACGTTAGAGTGGGTACATCGCGATTTCTCCGAGGATTTTGAGGATACCGATGAATCGGATCTGGATGAGCTGGAAGCTGCTGAAGAAACATGTTATGTCATGCTGAAGCGTAAGGATCGGGAGTTCCGGGTATATGAGCTTTTTCTTCAGGAACGAGGTGGATTGCCTGTGGGAACAGCAACAATAGATACTTCTCATTCCGATCTGACGGGATACATTGATTACGAGGTTCCTGGTACCAGCATTCAGCGAAAGAGCCTGGTCGAAGTGTTGATGCAGGAGTTGGACAAGGAAATGGAGTTTGATACCTTGCACCTGACGATGTTGTATCGAAATCAGATTATCGATGAAGCCAGAATAGATGGGTAAAGGGCAACCGCCTTTTACCTTTTTTAATTCTCATTTTGACGAAAAATTCATTTCCCGGTATAGTACCATTAGTTTAACAGAGATCAGGAAGCGGAAGGAGAACAATGATGCACTCATTCAGGATCAGTAGCGAATATATTAACGATGGTTTTCAAGCGGTTCAGGCGAAGCCGGAAGATACGGAGGATGTGATGTCGCTGCTGGTGGAGACAGCCGAGTGGTTACAGAGCCAAGGTTCTTCCCAATGGAACGCTTTGCTTAAAGGTGAAGATTCACATGATACGGCAGGGGCAATCCGGCGTGGGGATGTGTTTGTATTTAAAAAAGGAGCGGACGTAGCGGGGATGGTCATCCTTTTGGTTCAGCCAAGCCCTTGGGATATTCATCTTTGGGGTTCAAAAGCTCATGCCGAGGATGGTGCAATTTATCTGCATCGGCTAGCGATTCGAAGAAAATATGCTCAGAGCGGTCTCGGACGGTCCATTTTGCAATGGTCCAGCAGCGGCATACATTTTGAAGGCAAACATACTGTTCGGTTAGATTGCGGAGCGAGCAATGCTACGTTGAACGCCTTTTACACGCGGAACGGGTATACTTTTTTGGGAGAGACCGATGGTTACAGTACATATGAGAAGCCCGTGGAGCTACGGAGCTGAGATTCTGGTTATCCAATGAATATGTTGACGACAAGCGCGAGTGGTAAAGCTTTTACTTCTGAGGGGAACGTTTCATGAATATGTTGTATATACGAGTTATCGTAATATAGATGTTCCGGCTTCCCTATGTCATAATGGATAGTAGAGCAGTACGTAAGTTAGAAAGGGGGAAACTAACGGTGAGATTGCTGCAGGCGCTTTTCTTTCCTCCGGAGCAGCCCGGAGGTGTATCCTCTATGATTCCGTATATGCAAGAGAGATTTACAACCCCGAGGTGGGAAATGGATCTATTCTCGTTGCCAAAGCGAATTCGCAATAAGGGCAGAGAGGAAGTTCAGTTCGAAACGTTTGATTGGACGGAGTATCAGGATAGTCCTGTTGTCCAAAAATATATTCAAACTTATCGTGATTATCTATGGTGGACCAAACTGCGTATTCAGAAGCCCTATGATCTGATCCATGCCCACCACCCAATTGCAGGACTTGCGATGAAAACGGTTTTCCCGGATACACCCCTCATTCAGACGATACACTCCAGTTATGAACGAGAATTAATCCTTAATGGACGCATTGAAACGGATGGACCGGAGCATCGATTCCTGCTTGCGATATATGGTGAGCTCGAACACCAGGCAGAGCGCCTCTTAACGGTGTCGGATTCGTTCCGTCGTTATCTGGTTCCCTACGTGAAGGAACCTGATGTCATCGGTGTGATTCCCAATGGATTTGATGAGAAGCGGTTTAAGCCGATTCCTCATGATAATGCGATACCACAACTGGTCACGGTATGTCGGCTTGTTCCGGCAAAAGGGTTGGATATTCTTTTCAAAGCTTGTGCGGAACTGAAGGGCCGAGGTCATGATTATGTGTTACATATTATTGGAGATGGACCGATTCGTCCTGATCTGGAAGAATTGGCGCAACGATTAGGGATCTATAATGAGACCATTTTCTATGGTTATACACTGCACCCTGAGGAATTCATGCCATTCTTTGATATTTTTGTACTTCCTTCACGGGCAGAAGCATTTGGTTCTGTCTTCGCTGAAGCGGCGCTGAGTTGTCTTGCCCTTGTGGGTACGGATGTAGGTGGAATACCTGAACAGATCGAGAACGGTAGCAATGGGTTGCTTGTACCGGCAGAAGATCCTTCTGCATTAGCTGAAGCGCTTGAAAAAGTGATGCTGGACCCGGCTTATCGTTATGAACTTGCCCGTTCGGCGTGTGAAAAAGCCAAAACACATTACTCGCTTGGCAGATCGGTCAATGAGTTAAAAAAGATGTATCTACAGTTTCCTAGCAAAGCTTAAAACGTAGAGCAAAAAGTGCGAGCCGCTGTGATAAACAGCGGCTTTTTGTCATGTTTAAGGAAAGAGTACCTGCGATGACTTGTGGTTATGAGGCAAACAGATGCTCATATTCATGAAGTACATGGACCGTGAGATTTATATATTGTTGCGTCTACGAAAGGCGCCCCAGCGGTTCAGTACCAATTTGGCAGCCCAGATTAATGCCATACTTCCAAAGATGGGGTAAAGGATGGACAGCAGGGAACTGAATCCAAACTGACTGAGTGAGTAACACAACATCATAATGGTTAATGTAATGAAACGGGGATGGACACGTATATGTTGGCTGAGTTGCAAGGTCATTCCATAGATATCGGCTACAAAGGTACTGAATATTTCCATGAAAATAAGGGATACATATACAGATTGCACTGCCCATCCAAGTTGAAAGGCAATGCTGCCCATCGGGATTTCGAATTGAATGATGCCGGGCATTTGGGCTGACATGGCAAAATGAGCTGCCATCAGCATGAAACCTACGCCAATTCCACCCAATACTCCACCCCACTTCAGCACATTCCGACTACGAATCTGGTTACCTACAGGCACAAGAACAGCTTGAGCCAACACCAGATTGAATGAAGTATACAACAGTGGAGACAGCCACACTTGAATAGGGTTTGAATCTGTCGTCAGTGTGATGAATCGGGAAGCACCTGGATGATGGATGGTACTGGTGATCATGAGCAGAGATAACAGGAGCATCATGGGCACGACAATGCTATTCATTTGTAGGATGGCCTGAATGCCTCGACCGAGAAGCAGATATGACCCTACAAGTGTGACGATCAGACCTGTCTGATAATGCAAACCCAGATGTTCAACAAAAACGGAACCTGCTCCGGCAAGCATGACACTGTTCACGCCAATGAGAATGAGAAGGGTCACCCAGGTGATCCATTTGCCCGCCTTGTGGCCGAATAAATGTTTGTTCAGATCCTCATAAGAGCGGGAACCGGTATCGTGAGCGATCAGCATCATTTTGGTACCTAACCAGACAAAGAGCATGGTGGATAAGCCTATGGTGACGGTGGCCCATTTGCCATACTGGGTAAAAAACTGCAAAATTTCCTGCCCTGTAGCGAAGCCAGCTCCAACAACCGTTCCGATGTATGTAAATGCGATCTGCAGCACCCGAAATGCCTGTTTCATGTGTTTCCCCTCTCAGGCCCCTGTATAGTTTGGACATGCGGGTACCATGGTACAAGGTATGCTTGACCCACGAAAGTCATGACAATCGATAATGAGCTTTGGCTTGAATTGTGTCTCAAGGACAGCGCCCAGGCAATTTCGCTTGAACTTATAGATAGATATATGATACTTTTACCTCATAGGATAGGCTTGGGAGGTCAAATCATGGAATTATTGAAACAACGAATTTTACAAGAAGGTGTGGTTATCTCGGATCAAGTTTTAAAGCTGGATGGTCTGTTGAACCACCAGATTGATCCTGCATTAACGATGGAGATGGGACGTGAGTTTGCTGCCCGTTTTCGTGAAAGTGGAGTAACTCGTGTAATCACGGTAGAATCCTCAGGCATTCCGGTTGCGTTTGCCGCAGCTTATGAACTTGGGGTGCCCCTTGTATTCGCCCGTCGCAAAAAAACACTTCTGGCTGATCCTGATGCTTACTGTGAACGTGTACCGTCCTTTACCAAAGGAATTGTAACTGATATTATGGTATCCCGCGAGTTCATTCATGAGAATGACCGCATTTTGTTCATTGATGATATTATTGCCAATGGAGATGCCGCTCGTGGCGTCATCAAAATTATCGAGCGTTCCGGTGCGGAACTCGTTGGATTCGGCGTTGTGGTCGAGAAAAGTTTCCAGGCAGGAGCACGCACAATTCGTGAACAGGGTATTCCGGTGGAAGCCTTGGTACGCATTCGTTCCCTGAACGATGGTACGGTACAATTTGACGATAACGAAATGTGACATTTTAAAGGAATAGGGCCTATTTTTTGAACTATGCCTTTGCATGACCGCGGATTTCATTTATAATGGGGTTATGTTAGGGAGAGGAGGCAACACCATGGGGAACCAACTGGCAACAGAACAATTTTTTAATGATAAGCTGGCGGAATCGAAAGTTCATTTTGAACGTGCCCTGGATTGTAAACATACGGAATTCGATGACCTTTATCCCTATATGATTGAACATCCTCAATTTTTCTGGTACAAACGCTATGTTGCCTGGTCAGAATTACTGACGATTGTAGGCTTGTGCGAAGAGTTGTCCTTCTCTTGGAAAGAACAATTTACACCGCATCAAGTGGAGTACCTTGAAGAACGTGTGATGTCCGCCAAAGTGCTTGATTTTTGGTTTGAGAAGAACGACAGCAAAGAGCACGCGCAGCGGTAACTTTCAGTCGGGACATAATTTCGAATGACATGACAGTCCAATACAGTCACGTGAGACCTAAATGACTTTTCATTTAGGTCTCTTTTTGTAAATAAATTTGAAATATAGGAGCCATGAAGATGATTAGTGATACAGAATTGGACGCTCTGCGTCTGTCAGGTGAGAAAGTTAGAGTAGTACGGGACGAGCTGGAATCGAACGACGTGAAGGGGATTGTGGTTGCCTGGGATGGCGAGCAGGTACTTATCCGTCGTCAGAATCGACGTGTCGTTAAGCTGGACCGAGGTTACAGCTATCAGCTGTTCAGCGAGCCGCGCCAGAGTCCACTTAGTGAGTAACAGCTTATAATTATGGCAGAGCCATGAGCGTTAAATGTTTGGAATTACCATGATTTCTTGGCATAATTGACTCATTCGGGAGAGAAGATAGGTACAGTGAGGAAGATCTGTAACTATAGCCGAGAGGGTGTGCTACAAGCGATGACATTGATGAATGATAAAGTTCATGCCTACAAGGATCAGATTGGAGCATTAAGCGATGTACTGCCAGGTGTGGTGAAGTCATATCATGAGTTTACCGGAGAATGTTTCCAACCTGGCGTGATTGATGCGAAGACAAAACAGCTAATTGCGCTTGGGATTGGATTGTTTGCCAACAATGAGGTATGTACCTTCTACCATGTAGAAGAAGCCCGTGCTAAGGGTGCAACAGATCAGGAGATTATGGAGACCGTTGCGGTGGCCGGAGCTGTTGGAGGAGGACATGCACTGTCTCAGGGTGCGATGCGAGTGCAGAAGGCGCTGCATTAGTAAGTAATGCAACATACATTTTTAAGTACAAAAAAGGCATCCGGTTAATAACCGATGCCTTTTTGTATGTGAATTACATTTTACCCAACATTTTATCATACATAAACTGTCCAGTTACCCGACGTGCTGTTACATAGCGGTCATTAAAGTATGGATTCGATAACTTTGTGATGCTTACACCTTTACTGCTGGAGGCATGAGCGAATTGTCCGCCGCCGATATATACACCTGTATGTGAAATGCCTTTGCCTGTTGTATTAAAGAACACCAGATCACCTGTCCGAACATTGCTCTTGGATACAGGCGTACCTGCTTTGGCTTGCTGCTGAGAAGTACGTGGCAATTCAATGCTGTATTTGTTGAAAAGATATCTCATAAAACCAGAACAGTCGAAGCCGGCTACAGTTGTGCCACCCCATTTGTAAGGTATACCTGTCATGTTGTTCACTACGGAGTTGATACTGCTTGCCTCTGTGCTTGTTGCCCCGGATGTAAATAATACAGCTGCTCCAAAAATGGAGATAATCAGTTTTTTCAAAATCAATGTTCTCCCTTCGATGCCTACGGAGTTAGCTAAGGGTTCGGTAGAAGGTTCCCTATATTTCCTATGTATAAGAATAATTCACCCAAATTGGTTCCCCCGTTTTCAAACATGAAACTCGGCAATGAATAATTAAGTTTTTGTAACTATTTGAAACTATATTGCATAAATGCGTAATTGTCAAACCTATTTAAAACCCTTCGTAATACCTCAATGTTAGCGGAATTAAGGTTTTTATATGAAAGAAGGGATCAAGTTTGGGTATCATTCATGACAAAAACGTCATTATTGATTCGTTTAAGACGAATTTGGATAAATAAATAGGTTTGTCATGAGTTAAAAGAACTATCCCGTTATGTAGAATTAGAGAGATTATATTCATTAAGTTGCATATATTGACAAAAATCGATTTTTTGCATATTATCTGATTATCCAATCCACATATTGGATTAAAATTGATTTTATTATGTGATAAATACAAATAAAGGAGGTTTGGGGACGCGTATCATAGGTAAGTAAAAGTGGAAGATTTATAAAAACGAACATAGGAGAGTGTTACATTTGAAAGCGAAGAAAATAATTACTTTTGTCCTGGCATGCACGATGGTGTTCTCGGCAGTTGGAATGGCAGTTCTCCCTGTAGGGACGGTATCTGCTGCGGATGCATCGGGTACTACAGCGAGTATTTCTGATATTTTGAAGAACCAGCTGCCGGATGGAGGTTGGAGAAAAGATTATAAACAGACAAGTGGAGAGTGGGCGAAGTCCACGATCGACAACAAGGCTACATACTCAGAAATTAGAAGATTGGCGAAGGAATTTAAAAAGACGAATGATCCGCGTTACTCCACAGCTGCAATCAAAGGAATTAACTTTTTGATCAACATGCAGTATTCAAACGGCGGATGGCCACAAGTTTACCAAAGCTCCGGATATCACAAGCACATCACTTACAATGATGATGCCATGATTAATGTAATGATCATGTTGGATGAAGTAGCGACACGTAAAGGTGATTTCTCGTTTATCGACAGCACTCTTGCTAACCGCAGTAAAAACTCAGTTGCCAAAGGTGTAGATGCAATTCTGAATACACAGGTTGTTTCAGGCGGTAAGCTGACAGCATGGGGACAACAACATGATTCCAGTTCTCTTAAACCGGCAAGCGCAAGAATCTATGAAGTACCATCACTGACGGCTGGAGAGAGTGTAACGATTGTTAAATTCCTGAAAACCAGACCTGCTACCGCTAAAATTACGGCATCCATTAAGGGAGCTGAAGCATGGTTTAACAAAGTGAAGATTACGGGTTACAAGTATGAAAGAGCAAACGGAGACAGCAAAATTATCGCTGATTCCAAAGCTGCACCGATCTGGGCTCGTTTCTACGAAGTGGGAACGGATAAACCGATCTTTATTGGTCGTGACGGGGTCGTTAAATACAAACTAAGTGATATTGATAAAGAAAGAAGAGGCGGTTATGCTTGGTACGGTAACTGGCCTTCCAAGCTGTAATTTGTATTATGTTTCCGTTATAATGAACCAAACTATTAGCAGTTAAAGGTAAAGCCCGAATCGAAATGGACGTCTGTTTCGATTCGGGCTTTATTGTAATTATTTTCATTGTTGACATGATAGATTCCACATGATATATTATTTCTTGTCGCCGATATTGATCACGGAGATACAATATGCGGTCGTGGCGGAATTGGCAGACGCGCACGGTTCAGGTCCGTGTGGGCTAACCCCCCGTGGAGGTTCGAGTCCTCTCGACCGCATCTAATAAAAATACTCCTTAAGCTAACGCTTAAGGAGTATTTTTTTGCATTTTTTGATATAACACTAACTTTAGACTCGAGTATCCAAGAGGTTAGTGCTTAGCTGCACGTTCAGCAAATGTCTTCCATCAGCCATACGGAACGTTTATTGTGCTGCGGTAACATTAACGCTATCAATATTCGGTCCTTCCGATCCAGTGGTAACCACTTTCAATGTATTGGTCCCCGTGTTCATGGGGACCTGTATTGTTTTTTCAACCCAAGTGGACCAGCTTCCCGTAGCTGGAAAGGGCTCGTTGCTGATGACTTTGGTTCCGTTCACAAAAATGTCGAGGTTCCGAGTGCCGCTTTCCAGCGCATAACGAAACTTTACGTTTTTGGTACTTGTTGTAGTGTTATTAATGCCGTTCCATTGAATGGCCGAACCAGTCATCGCATTGAAGTTAACATACCCGGAGCCAGTGTAACCGGGGTAGATTGTTTCAATGGCAGCTTCCGTAAGTGAGGTTCCGGTCTCTGCTTCATACGTAGTGCCACTGCCTGTATTCCCGCCGCTATTACCGCCAGTAACGTTGGCAACAAACGTTGTTACGCTCTGAGGTGGGAGCTGTGCCGTGAAGGCTCCATTGGATACAGTAAGCGGGGTTCCGCTTGCCAAGTTTCGACCGCTGTCTGTAATCCATGAGGACACAGTGGAGGCATTACCATTCTGCAGAACGAATTTTTGGCTTGTGGCTGAAGTTCCACGGTTAATTGCCACAACGACGACTTTGTTATCACCTTTATAGGCTGAGACAAATGTGTTCGTATCCGGATTTTTCGTTGCATCGACTCGCAGGTAGCCTGGACGAACGAATTTAGAGAAATGAGCCATATTATACCCGCGTTTGCTTATGGTACCGTCCTCTTTCATCGGACCATACTGTCTGCGGATGTACCACCACACATAGGCCTGGAAATCACCTTCTACCATGGCATTGTGCATGTGATAGGAAACGTCTAATGCTTCAGGCCAGCGGTCTGCTGAGTTGTTATCACTGTTCGGAACATACACCTCAGTCATCCACAGTTCTTTACCGGCTCCTTTTTGCTTAAAGAGAGGGTAGGCAAAATTCGAAATCTGTGTTCCATACGTATGCGCTCCCAGAATGTCCATGTTGGCAAGCGCCTGCGGATCATTCAGGATTGGGTCTGATATGTTCTTTAAGTACTGGAAGGATTCAGGCGCCATGACTTTGGTACCTTGAATGGACCCGGCATTTTCTTTCATGAATCGAAGGATCTCTTGTGGAGTCCACCAGGTCCAGTCATGAGCATAATCCGGTTCATTTTGCACAGAAATGGAATATAAATCTACGCCGTTATTTTTCATGTAGGTTACAAAGTCGTTCAGATGTTGCGCATAGGCGGCATATTTGTCGTATTTCAGGCGTTTGGCATTTGTGTCTCCATTGTGGTTGAACGTTTCAACCATGCTGCTTGGAGGATTCCATGGGGATGCAAATACGATAGCACCCTTTTCGATAGCCCGTTTGGCTGTGGCAACTTCACGGTACCAGTTATTAGAATCTGGATCGACGTAAATCCTGAGAATGGAGAAGCCTAACTGATTCTGATCATTACCAAAAGCAGTTTCACGTTGAGCGGGAGTCAGATCACCAATCCAGGCAGGAAGGTTAATGCCTCCAAAGCCCTTGATTAGCTGTTTTTCCGAGGACAAATTAATGTTGGCATCGCTGGCTGCTGACACATTTGTCGGGGTTAACATCAAAGGCAGAGCTGTTAAACAGGCCAAAAGAACATTAATCGTCTTTTTTAGTTTGAATTTCACTACTTTCATCCTCCTCGATAATAGTAAATGGTTACATAGAGAAACCGCGACCAGGGATAACAAACAAGAATAGCGGATTGTCTGGCATTTATTTTATGTAAACCCTTTCAAAACCTCCTTCCATAAATCATAGGAAAGAAATGCAGCACATAACCTCTTTCATTTGTTGATTCTACTAAATAATTCCTAAACTGAAAACCTGACAAATTACAGTATTTTTTCTAATTAATCTCTATTCTCTAACTGTTCAATGACAGTTTTTGTCTGAATGCAAAGAAGAAAATAGGAATGATGGGGATCTTCGTTTGAGATAGAGGTCTCCAATGGCGGGGATATTGTTATTAAGGAAGGCTTTGGCTTACATAATCCTCCCTTCATTATCAAACAATGAGATCACAGAAGTTACGGGGAGGGAATCATGATGAATGAACAGAGAAAGAATTATCGATTCATTGCAGGTATCATGGCATTTTTGATTGTGTTTTACGCAGGCATATCGGCAGGAGGGCCTACAGCGGCAGCTTCAGAGTCCCCATCGAATGACAAACGGTTAGCGATTATCATCGATGATGTTGGTAATGACATGAGGGGTACGGCAGAGATCCTGGCGATGCCAGTTAAATTAACGGTAGCGGTCATGCCTTTTTTGCCAACAACGAAGAAAGATGCGATAGCTGCACATGAAAAGGGGATGGATGTGATTGTGCACATGCCCATGGAACCCAAGAAAGGACGACCTGAATGGCTGGGCCCGGGTGCAATCACATCCAATCTAACAGATGAAGAAGTCCGCTCACGCGTGGAGAAAGCGATTGATGATGTGCCCCACGCCATTGGCATGAACAATCATATGGGTTCCAAAATTACTTCGGACAAACGCATCATGTCCATTGTGCTCGATGTATGCAATGAGCGGGGCCTCTTCTTTGTAGACAGCCGTACGAACTTTCGCTCCGTAGTGGGGGAACTGGCTGTATCCAAAAATATGCCACCTGTAGGTAATGACATTTTCCTGGATGATCAAAACTCCAAGCAACACATTCGCAAACAACTGGATCTGGCTGCACAGCGTGCGATCGATAAGAATATCTGTGTTGTCATTGGTCATGTCGGTCATTCGGGGATGAACACATCCGCAGTCATTCGTGAATCCGTCTCCCGTCTGCAAAATCAGGTTCAATTTGTGGGAATCGGTGATCTGGTTCGAGATGTGTGGCAATGGCATTCTGCTCCTACACTACCGACAGATAATAAATAATGCCATTGGCAATGGACTGGGCGATTCGTTTTTGCTCAGCGGGATCACTCATTCTGACTCGATCTGTCGCATTGCTCAAAAATCCGGTTTCGACGATAACGGCAGGTTGTTTCACGTAATTCAATAAATAAAAGGGCTTGCCCCATACGATCCTGTGCTCCGTTCCGTACAACTTGTTCATGGCATCCTGAATGGATTGGGCCAGCAAATAACTCCTGCCTTCCTTCTGGTGTAGTACCACCGGGCCGTGTACATTCGATCGGGGACTCCAGTTCGCATGAATGCTGACCACGATATCTGTACTTACTTCTTCGCTAAGGCTTTTACGTTGGGCAAGATCTCTGGTATGACGGGAGCGGTTGTTCAGCCAGCGGTTCTCATCACTAAGTGCATAATCACCAAGTCGATTGATGATAACGGCATAACCTTTGCTGCGAAGCAGCAGATAGACCTTTTGGCTAATGGCCAGGTTGATATCTTTTTCCAACACACCTTGGGCTGACGTACCTCCGTCAATACCGCCATGGCCTACATCGAGCAGGATAACTGGTGCTGCAAAGGCATGATGACTTGAGCGATATGCATCTCCATCGGTCACTGGCAGCATGGATGGACTGTTCTGGGACAGGGCTGCTTTTCCATAAGCCACATGGGGCAGCATGAGAAGGCAATGGAAGCTGATTAGCAAGGCTACCGAAGCGGTCAGCAGCTTATACATGGGAATACACACTCCTTCATGGAATAGGTATCAAATTTCAGATTAATGACTCGATGGATACCTTTGGCATTAGACTGTGCATTCTGAGGGTTTTCATACTTCTTTCAATAAAAAAATGTTTAACCAGTCCACATCCTGCACACAATAGAACTATCGTAAGCTCCGCAAATGTGCAGGAGCGAAGGAGGCAGAATTATGGCCAAAAGTGATGAGTTGGTAAAATACATTACGCAGCGTGTTGTTCATTATATCGATACACCGAAGGATGAGCGGAAAGGGCGCACCAAAAGGAAAGAGCCGTGGGCGATGAAGTGGTTTGGTATGATCCCTTTCGCTGTATCCCTGTGGGTGGGGAAAAAGGAAAAAGAATTCGATACAAAGTCTCATAAACGAAGTTCTTCGGGCGAAGGGTGACCATAGCTTACCTATTTCACTAATGTAAAACCAAAAGACGCAATCCCTTAATATAATGGGAAGGCGTCTTATTTGTTGTTTTACAGGTTATCTGACTGTATCTTAAGAATTTGCTGATGATCAAGGATTTACGATGTAAAAATGGCCATCTTGCTGCAATGTGCTCAAAGGGACAAATCGTTGAATGGATGATTTTCCACCTAGCGCTACATATAGAATAGACTCTGCTTCCTGATCAGTATGCCACAGCTGATAACCGCTAACAGGTAGAGGACCGCCATATACAACGTTACGATCACCCGCTGAGAAAACAATCTCTTGATTCTCCCCGTGTTGTATCACATCTTTTGCCCGGTCGGCATCAACAGGCTTGGAGGTAATCCACAACAGATTGTCAGTCGGATTAAAGACGGGTCGGAGATGAAGTGGGTCGACTGATGAAGATGGTGTTGTGGATAAATCAGTTATGCTGACAGAGGTCTGTTTGGAATCAGCCTCCAGCAGGTTCAGGAACTCTGACGGTAGTAAATCTCCGTTCGTAGCATCAATATAAAGTGCAGGATGGTTAGGTTGTTCCACTTTCCAATAAGCCAGCAGGGGAAGAGTATAACCAAGATGAAGCTCTCCTCCGCCAGCAAGTAATGCCTCAAGGTTAACATGTTGCCGATCCAAGGCTTGTCCAAGAAGTTCATTGTTGTATGGTGACTGTTCTCCATGACCATATTCACTAAGCATCATCTGACCCTGCTCTGTGGCTGTAATAATCATATATCCGATCGGTTTGCCTTCAAACTCAGCTTGAACGAGCCAGCTATGTGTACCCGGACCCAGAGGGTAGAAGTCCAGGTCGGCGTTCTTCCAATGCGCTTCGGTATCAACTGAGCCAAGTGCAACAGTTTGTTGCTCTGCAAACCGTCGTACAGCAGCGGGAGCTAATCTGTCATTCTCAACGGCAAGATGTTTGGGACTATACTCTGTTGGTGATGCAGGGGATAGTGAAGACGTTTCTTGTTCCTCTGCATTGGCTATCGACCAAAAAGAGAATAGGGCAAGACAACTGAGCAAGCCCAAGGTTATACAGGTTGTTTTCCGAGCGTTGTTCCAACACGTATGAAAGAATCGTTTCAAATTTACACCTACTTTTCATTTATCCGTTACCTGAGCGGGTCCTAGTTTCATTCTAGGGGACAGGCTATGCAAAGGTTGCCGCAACCTGTCGGGCAGCCGATCATGAATAAACACTACTTTTGCCAGCATTTGCAGGAAAAGTAGTGTCTTCGTCTATCTTAAGTGAAACATGCCGCTGCTAATGGCAGTCACTTTCACTTTGGGTTCATATTGCCAGATCATCTCGGTACGGCGTGTCTCATACTGCAATTTCATAGCTTCACGATCTATTACCGCCTGTTTTGTTTTCTCTTCTTCGGCATCTGCCTCGGAGTCGATCGGTACTGCGACTTCTGCCGCCAGTTCTACATCTGCTTCAATGGGTTTAGCGTTAGTTATATCCAGAACTTTTTTCAGTTTTACAGGTGGCGTGCGGTTAGAATGGACATTCTCCGTGTCTGAGGTTATCTTACCTGATGATTCTACCTCAGGCGTATCTTCTCGGAGTACCGCTTCATAGTAGGTGTCCAACACGTCCAGCTCCAGATCAAGCCGCTCTTGGGCTTTCTCGGCCCAGCTATAATCGAGTTCCAGCAAGCGGTTCGTCAAATGAGATTCCAAAGCAGCTCCGGCATCAAATATCGAAACTTTGGCTGTCTGCACATGCATGTTCTCCGCAAGTCTCGGACTGAGGTCACGTCGGTTTAGCTTGGTGCCGAATTTTTCTATAATTTCACCCGAGCGAAGGGAGATGCCGAGAAAATGCAATTCCTCCCGTTTCAAATCACAGGCGAATTCCACCTTGAAACAAACACCAAGCCAAGGCTCATATACGGCTGGCGCTGTAGCCCGCAATTGCCGTTTGGCAGCCTGTTCGAACAGGTTCACGAAGGCACCGCCTTCACGGGCAGCGCCGAAAATCTGCTGGAGTCTGCGACTGCCGTACACCACTTCTTCACGTAATATTCGTCCTGGCCCCAGCTGTGGCAGTGATGGCGTAATACCGAAGTAACGGCCTAGAATAGTTTCTTTTGGTGGCTCGCCTTGAGGACCACCGTTGGTTATGCCATTCGTTTCAGCAGGGTTAGGCACAACAGGAGGTGATGCTTGCGCAGCTTTGGCTTCTGCTGCTTCAATGGCCTGCTGATAACTGTCAGGATCAAATATAAATGTAAAGGACATCGTCTCAGCGGGTGCTCCGGTTCGTTCCACGAATCCCCAATAATAGGGGCGATTGGTCAACGCTTTGTCCGCCTCAGGCGAGAGTTTGACTGTAACATGTGCAGGGGAACGTTCCATGATCTGACAATCGAGTGCTTCCAGATAGGTGAGAACATATGCCTGCACTTCATGGGGAGACATGGTCATGAGTTAGCTTCCTCCTTTGCGAAGATCTAACAACCCGGATACGGCAGGGCCTTCATCGGCAACCTCACGTTGAATGGAGTTCAGCGATTGTCCAAGTGAGTCCATTTTACTGCGAATATCTTCATCAGTTTGTGATTCCAATATGATTTTGTACAAACTTTTCTCAATAGACTCCTTTTTCTCCAGCCGTTCGAGAATGACATCCAGCCCGCCGATCACCATTTCAAACATATTGATCTTCTCATGCAGCAGACTCAGAATATGTTCCTCAATGGTTCCAGTCGTAGATAAATTGAAGATGTTCACGTCATTTTGCTGCCCAAGCCGGTGTACCCGGCCGATCCGCTGCTCTACCCGCATAGGGTTCCAAGGCAGATCAAAGTTGATCATATGATGGCAAAATTGCAAATTGATGCCTTCACCACCCGCTTCGGTTGCAATCATGGCCTGCACACGCCCGCGGAAGAGATCCATCATCCAGTCTTTTTTGCCACGATTCATGCCACCCCGATAAGGTACAGCCGTAAGCCCGTTGTTGCGGAAATAGTTTAGCAGATACTCCTGCGTGGCCCGGTATTCGGTGAAGATAATTACTTTTTCATTCATGTTCCGAATCAGTTCCATTGTTTTCTCGGCTTTGGTATTTTCCTTGATCGCTTTAATATGGGCAACGAGTTCCCAAATCTTGTCCCGAAGGGGAGAGTCCAGCGGAAGTTTCTTCGACATATTAACGAGCGTCACGAATACAGCATCCCGACTGCTGCACACTTCACGCTGCAATGTAACAAGGGAGAGCATGCTGCTCAGATTGCCGCCAGCTTCCTGGTACTGGTCTTTGACAAAGGAAGTCACACCATCATAAAGCGCTTGTTCTTCGGGCGATAATTGCAGATTCACGTTGGAGACGTTCCGTTTGGTAAATTGAACGGGGCCTTCGCCGCGGCGGTTACGAATCATGACTTTGGATAACTCGTTCTTAAGCTGTTCCTGATTTTTCGGAACCCGTTTGTCTACAACAAAGTTGGCCGCAAAGTCACCCTGACGACCCAGTTGACCGGGCTTCAACAGGTTGATCAGATTGAACAATTCACTCATATCGTTCTGCACAGGTGTAGCTGTGAGCAGAAGGCAATACTTTTTGCGCAATTTCAGCATGAATTGATAGTTGGTTGTTTTTTTGTTTTTGAGCTTATGAGCCTCGTCAATAATAATCATGTCGTAATCGGTATTCAGCAGCATATCTTTATGCGGGTCACGTTTGGCTGTATCCATGGAAGCAACAACTACTTCATTCTGCCAGGAATAGGCCTTTTTCTGGGCAATAGCAGGGATGCCAAATTTCGAATTCAACTCCCGTACCCATTGCAGCACAAGAGACGCTGGCACGAGAATGAGTACCTTGGATACGAGACCTCGAACCATATATTCTTTCAGAATGAGACCGGCTTCAATGGTTTTGCCAAGACCCACCTCATCGGCGAGAATGGCACGGCCTGACATTTCAAATAATACTCTGCGTGCAGTGTCCATCTGATGAGGAAGTGGAGTAAGGCCTTGTAGATGCTTCAAACACTGGATCTCGTCAAAATTGGGAATCAGATTGGTTTCTTCGGCTTGAATGCCCAGTTGGAAGAGTCGATAATCCCCCCAAGGACCTCCTTTATCCAGTCGTGATTCCAACTGACTGATCCAGCTCCGATCAAATTCTAACGGAACGGGCAGTTCGGCTACAGGTTGATTCGTGTGGTGCGGGTTTTTCCGGTTCATGGTGTTTCCTCCCCTGCCATACGTGATGACGTTTTATTCGTAGGTAATAGTATGGACGAATGAGAGTCAGTTCATAACTATATAAGTTGAACTACAGTTTATTTGCACGAACACTACGATGACAGAACAACCTTCCAATCGCTGTTATCCCCAGATTTCTTTGATTCCCTTTTCTGGAGGGGGAAATCCGGGGATAAAGGCGAACGCTTCGCTTTTTCAGGTTTTTTCTGTCCTCTCCGTTGACGTGCAAATGATTAGTTTAACTTATATTGAACCCAGAAATTTAGTAAAGGCACATGTTTTTTCTGTCCCAAAAAAATTCACAGATATCGTATTCATGCGTATGAGGGTGTGTGAAGAAATTTGTCCGAGCAGGGGAGTCTATAAAATAAAGTCTGTGATAAAAGTCTTATGGAAAATCAATATATGGTGTAATATACTGGTTTTATATCACTATATGTGGTGTTTTATCATAATTTACTCTTATAGTGAAAATGGAGATTTATTTCGGGAGGTTGAACGTAGCGATGAAATCGAACCAACGATCGTACCCATTAGAAGGACTCAGCGAAAAAATATTTCTGGACCGATACGCCTGGAAGGACGCCGATTCGAATCATGCCAAGGTCGGAGATGTGGTATTGGTATTAACGAAGGATGATCCAAAGTTCCCAACCAAGGAAGTGGGCGAAATCATAGAACGTCAGGGTCAGCTTGTACAGGTAAGGACTCGAAGTGGAGAGATCATCGAGACGAAAGTGGAGAAATTGACACTCAACATAGAAAAAACACCGGAAGAGATGTGGGACCGTCTTGCCAAAGCGATGGCTTCTGTCGAATCCACAGCCGATCAGCGGGCAACGTGGGAGTCCAAGTTCCGCTCTGTGTTGGAGGATTGGAAGTTAGTACCCGGAGGACGCATTGCTGCGGGCGCGGGGGCAAGCGATGAGCTGACACTCTTCAATTGTTATGTCATTCCGTCTCCGCAAGACAGTCGGGGTGGCATCATGAAGACTTTGACCGAGATGACGGAGATTATGGCACGTGGGGGAGGTGTTGGCATTAATTTGTCCTCTTTGCGTCCTCGCCGAGCGGTGGTGAAAGGTGTCAACGGATCATCCAGCGGTTCCGTATCGTGGGGCGGATTGTTCAGTTATACGACTGGACTGATTGAACAGGGCGGAAGCCGCCGAGGTGCGCTTATGCTCATGATGAATGACTGGCATCCGGATGTGCTTGATTTTATTACCGTGAAACAAACGATGGGGCAGGTGACCAATGCTAATCTGTCTGTATGTGTGAGCAACGCATTTATGGAGGCTGTCAAGCAGGACGGTGATTGGGACTTGGTTTTCCCCGATACAAACGATCCGGACTACGACACCGAGTGGAGCGGGGATATGGAGCAATGGAAAACCGCAGGTCATTCGGTGGTACACTATCGTACACTGAAGGCGCGCGAAATCTGGCATACTATTATTGAATCAGCTTGGAAATCGGCAGAGCCTGGTGTGGTATTCATGGAGTACTATAACCAGATGTCCAACAGCTGGTACTTTAACCCGATCATCTGTACTAATCCATGCGCGGAACAGGGTCTGCCTGCCTGGGGTGTATGTAATCTGTCTGCCATTAATCTGTCCAAATTCTACGATGAAACAAATCATGATGTGGCATGGGATGAACTGGCGGAAACCACTCGCATCTCGGCTAGATTTTTGGACAATGTCATCGATGCAACACCATATCATTTTGAGGAAAATAGACTGAATCAACAACGTGAACGCCGGGTTGGGCTTGGCACGATGGGACTGGCAGAGCTGATGATTAAGCTGCGTATTCGATACGGCAGTCCTGAATCTCTTGTTTTTCTGGATAAACTGTATGGATTCATGGCGAAGGAGGCCTATCTGGCATCGGCAGAGATTGCAGCAGAGAAGGGAGCTTTCCCAGCTTTTGAAGCTGAACCGTATTTAAAGAGTGGATTCATGAAAAATATGGTGGCGACGTACCCTGAAGTGGGAGAGGCCATTCGTAAACAGGGCATTCGAAATGTCACACTGATCACACAAGCGCCAACGGGAAGTACAGGTACGATGGTGGGCACATCAACAGGTATTGAGCCGTATTTCGCCTTCAAGTATTTCCGTCAAAGCCGTCTAGGTTATGATGAACAGTTCGTACCGATTGCACAAGATTGGCTGGATGAACATCCGGGTGAAGCCTTACCAGATTATTATGTAACGGCGATGGATCTGTCGGCTGAAAATCACATCCGGGTGCAGGCTGCCATTCAGCAATGGGTGGATAGTTCGATCTCGAAAACGGCAAACTGTCCGGCTGATTTTACAGTGGAGGACACGGCTGAGCTGTACGAACTGGCCTTCGACCTAGGCTGCAAGGGAGTAACGATATATCGCGACGGCAGCAGGGATGTGCAGGTGTTGTCCACGTCGAAGAAGGAAGCGACCCAGGCTGAAGATCAGAACACGGCGGAAGCTGAAGAGAAGACAGTCGTATCTGTAATAGAAAACCCGAATAATGCTGAAGTACAGGCAAGTGATAGAACTTCCAATAGCCAGGATGGTGTTAGCACGCATTCTTCCGAGCAACCCCCTTCCTCTTCTACAGTGCTGGATAAACAATACAGAAACCGTCCTCAAGTACTGCGCGGTGCGACATACAAAATCAATACGCCATTTGGGATGGCTTACATTACGATCAATGATCTGGAGGGAACGCCGGGTGAGATCTTCCTGAACGTGGGCAAAGCGGGCTCGGACGTGTTTGCGATGGCTGAAGCACTCGGTCGAGTATGCTCTCTGTTCCTTCGATACGGAGATCATGGGCACAAGGTTGAACTGTTGATCAAACATCTCAAGGGAATCGGTGGTTCGGGCGCGATTGGCTTCGGAGCCAACCGGGTTGAATCGATTGCTGATGCAGTCGCCAAAGCATTGGAAAGTCATGTACAGAGCAATGTGCAGGAGAACGAAACTGGAGCAGTACAAGAACAGAACAAAGTGGAGAGCACGTATCCCAAAGTGGAGGATCAGAAAAGCTTTATCGAATCGAGAGATTTATGCCCTTCATGCGGCTCGGCATCCCTGATGAATGTGGAAGGATGCAAAACATGCAGCAACTGTGGGTACAGTAAGTGCAATTAAATAGCATTTGGAAAAAGTAAAAAAGAAAAGGCATTCCTGACTCCATTACGAAGTCAGGAATGCCTTTTTGTCATTTAGCTAACTAACACCAATCCTGGCATCGATCTGCAAGTGATTGCAATTCATTAAATAAAACGCCAGCATGGTAGCCGTCACACACGGCGTGGTGTAACTGAACAGATAAGGGAAGATAGACGTTATCGTTTTGTTGAAGATATTTTCCCATCGTGAAAATAGGCAACAAGTAGGTTCCCTCATTGTAAATATTCAGATTAAATCCCGTAAAGTTCACCCAGGGAATGCTGGAAACGGGAAATGTATTTGGCGGTTCATTGGGTTTGGCAACAAATTGTTTGTGATCTTTGTAATTCTTCATATCTTCCAGATAACGATTGTGGAACGTCTCGAAATCTTCATGGAATGCTGTCCAGATCGTTGAGAAACTTTTGTTGTCCTCATGAAAAATCGTATAACTCGGAGACATTTCGTCCCAGTAGCCCAATTTCCCCTCGGCATCAAAACAGGTTCGAAATTCCCTGTGTGCATTGACGACCGTAGAGATCATATGAATAAGAGCGGGATAGAACTTCAATCCTTTAAGCTTGAGTTTGGTGATCAATAGCGTGATATCCAGATTAGCAGTTATGCTGTAGGTACATCTGACCTGATTCAAGTAGTGGTCAAAGTATGGCTTTCGATCCCACTGATCTAACACGATTGAATTAAACATAAGTTATAACCTCCTAAATTTGAATAATGTCTTTATTTAGGAGGTATATTTGACTGATTTGACCATATCCTATCACATTCCCAGTATCGTATTTTTAGAAATTGACCATCTCAGTATAACATGATAGTGAATGTGTTGCTTATAGCGAAATCCTCTGCAAAACGCTTTTTCAACCAGCATCTTTACTTTATAATTAAAGTTGTGTTTATAACGAAGAAGAGAGGGGATTAGATGCGTCAGCCGATAGAAGAACCCATATTTTATTCTTATCCTGGAATGGTAGCGGTGGTGACTTCACGTCATGAGGGAGTTCAGAATGTGATGGCGTCTGGATGGCATACATACATCGGATCATCACCAGGTGTATATGGCATCTCCCTTCGTAAGGAAACATTCTCCTATGAACTCATTGAGAAGAGTGGCGTATTCGGTGTTCATTTCCTGCCAGGTCATCGATCGGAGTGGATTCAAGCTGCAGGAACGTTCAGCGGAAGAGATACGGATAAATTCACAAGATTCGGCATTCCGTATGAGGAAGGAATCAAGGTAAGTGTACCGATTTTGACAGACGCTTATTTTGCTTATGAATGCAAGGTTATGGAGATTACGACATATGGTGACCATGAATGGATTGCAGGGGAAGTGTTGCAGCGATATCAGGATCAGAAGTACTTTCTGGAGAATGGAATGGTTGATCTGGAGAAGTTGCAAATCCCAATGTACACAGGGCGTTCAGCATACCGGATCATGGATGCGAGGACAGAAGAAAAGATTCACCCGTTCCACCTCTAGGGTCCTAGGCAAGAAGAAGCAATTATGAGCAAAACTTTCAATCCGGTCTGACATAGGTTTATAATGGATATTGGCTGCTGAGCAAGTCGGCAGCCTTTTGTTATGAATTCAATTGTTTCAATCGATGTGTGCGTGGGTATGCTGGTTTGCGCAAGCGGGACAGGTAATTTTAGCCACTCGATGAAAAGTACTATATTTAACGACAAAATTAGAGTATGATTTTACAGCTATATGAGCTGGCAGGAAAGGTTACATCGGTTTAATCGTTTGTAACTATTCCTGTAAAGTATGAGGCTTATTTCGGGCGTATAATGCTAAACGTGAACTCACGAATGAATATAAAGAATATTTTAATAATTAAACTTAATGGACAGGCAAATCGTCTTCTTTAAGATTATAGAATTCACACAGAATGTCGCATCATCGGATCGTGCTTCAAACAGAGGCTTTTCTTATGTTGTAAATGAAAGATGGAAGGTGCAATACGTATGTTAATGACAACCAGAACGATCAGGAGTTCCTTTAAGCCCCCAACACCGATGTTGTTGACTCACAGTAACAAGGAGGGGCATGCATGTCACAATCGTTAAATCGTAAGAGACATATGAACGGACTTGACGGCTTGCGAGCCATCGCTGTACTTGCGGTAATCGCGTATCATCTGAATTTGGATTTTATTCCGGGCGGACTGCTCGGTGTAGGTATATTCTTTGTTCTCTCGGGATATTTAATTACAGATATTCTCGTGTCACAGTGGCAGGAACATGGACGCATTTCACTCGGTGATTTCTGGGTAAGACGGGTAAGGCGTTTGCTTCCAGGCATGCTGACCATGACAGCTGTGGTGATGATCTGGTTAGCTTGTACAGACCCATCCCAACTTGCTGCGCTTCGTGGTGATATCGTTTCGGGTGTATTATACATAAGCAATTGGTGGTATATCTTTCACAACGTTTCCTATTTCGAAAGTTTTGGCCCTCCATCACCGTTTGGACATTTCTGGTCGCTGGCTGTGGAAGAGCAATTTTATCTTATATGGCCTCTTCTACTGATCGCAGCAATCGTAGTGTTCAAAAGAAAGGGATGGCTGGTCGTTTTCATTGTCGTCGCAGCTGAATTATCTGCTGGCGCAATGGCCATCATGTATAATCCGGATTTGGACCCGAGCCGTGTATATTATGGAACAGACACGCGGGCATTTGCACTGCTTGCTGGTGCTGCTCTTGCCGTGGTGTGGCCTAGTCGCAAGCTGTCGAACTCTCTGTCTGGCATGAACCGGCTTGTGCTCGATGTGTCGGGACTTGCTGCGCTCGCTTTGTTAATCTACATGATGCTGAACAGCAGTGAATATGATCCGTTTCTGTATCAAGGGGGCATGGTGCTTCAGGCTATCGCAACAACGTTGCTGGTAGCGGTGTTGGCTCACCCATCGTCTTTACTGGCACGTATCATTGGCGCGAAGCCATTACGCTGGATCGGAGAGCGATCCTACGGATTATATCTGTGGCATTATCCTGTCATTATTTTAACCAATCCCGCGGTGGATACGGGAGGAGCACATCCTGTACGAATCATTTTACAGGTTGCTGCAACGGTTGTACTGGCCTCATTGTCCCTTAAATATATTGAAAATCCGATTCGGTACAATGGATTCCGTGATTCTTGGTCCCGATTATGGGGAAGAGGGCGGTCATCGATCGGTATACGTAACGTATGGTGGAAGCGTGCAGGTCTGTTGATGACGATTCTGCTGTTGTCCTATACGGTATCTCAGATGATGGTCTCACATGCAGCGAACTCCGACTCCCATTCGGTATCGATGTCCAACACATTGAATGGAGAGAATTCCGTAGCTGAGGAACAGGGACAGGATGTGTTGCCAGCTATTACAGCGACGTCAGGCTCTGGTCAAAAGAACGATGCTCATACCCATAAACCGGAAGCAGGAACGAAAGATGATCCGGGGAAAAATGAGAAGCCAACAGGAGAGCCTGCACCAGATTCAAAACCTGACGAACAAGACAATTCAGTGAATGCTGGCAAGGACGGTCAGTCTGAAGATAAGCCGGCTGATGAATCCGTGACGAACGAGAATGATACACCGGATGACGCAGGAGCGAATCAATCCGATAATACGGATCATGCGGATGACACACCTGATTCATCTCAAGACAATGAAGAAACGGCTCCTCCAGCACAGGATGGCAAGGTTCATTATACTGTCATTGGAGATTCGGTAATTTTGGATGCAAAACCGTATCTGGAGCAAAGTATATCGGGAGTGTATGTGGACGGACATGTCGGTCGTCAGATGTGGCAGGCAGGCGATGTATTGGAAGGTCTGAAGCAAAACAACCAAATGGGCAGCAAAGTGGTGCTGGAGCTCGGGACGAATGGTTCCTTTAACTCCAAGAACTTGAATGCTGTGCTTGATTATCTGAAGGATGAGGATCGGGTATATCTGGTTACCGTGCGCGTACCTCGTCCGTGGGAACGAACGGTGAACAGGGCGTTGAATGAGGCAGCATCCAAATACAGCAATGTCTCGTTGATTGACTGGAACAGTGCAAGTGAGGGACATGACGAATATTTTGAAAAAGATGGCGTACATCTCACTACGCAAGGGTCCGAAGCTTTTGCAGAACTGGTGAAGAACAGTATCCAATAATACGCAATCCATATTTAATACGATTTAGCACTTATTCAATATATAGCCTGGGGTGAAGCTACCGACGGCTGCAACAAGAAAGAGCTCTCATTGTGAGGGCTCTTTTTATATGTTATGAACAATAAGCCAGCAAAGTAAATTCCAAACAGGGGAACCGATATTTTTCACCCCTGCATCCGTGGATCGTCACCTTACGGTATGATAGCGTTACCATTTACAATAAGTGTATTCAAATCGCCGAGGGGGATTATAGAGATGTTGAAAAAATGGCTTTCGGGTTTCCTGGCAATAACATTGTTCTCCATTATTCTGGCTGGCTGTGCTGGCGGAGACACTTCAGAAGGAGGCAGCGGCAATGACAAAGTAACCGTCACACTCTGGCACAACTGGACCGGACAGGATGCAAAGGCGGTTGCGATGCGCAAAATAATTGAAGATTTTCGCGCGGCGCATCCAGATATTGAAGTTGTGGATGAAGGTCTGCCAACAGATGGTCTCAAAACCCGGCTTCGTACGGTAGCAGCTGCTAACGAGATGCCAGATCTGTTCGTGATGTGGCCGGATGCCATGACCAAGGAATTTGTGAAAGGTGACCTGTTACAGCCCATTAATGCAGAGCTGGACGCAAAGCCGGAGTGGAAAGACAACTTTATCCCGAATGCACTGGATGGATACACTGTGGACGGGAATATCTACTCCGTGCCGATGAATCTGGCGCCAAGTTCCTTCATTTATTACAATGAAGCTCTTTTCAAACAGTACAATGTGAAAGTGCCTGAGACGTGGGCGGAACTGGAACAAGCGATTGCTACTTTTAATCAAAATAAAGTCATTCCCATGGCACTTGGCAACAAGGCCAACTGGGTAGCTCAATCAACGATATTCAGTACACTGGCTGATCGGATTACCGGCACAGACTGGTTCCTGAAAGCGGCAGAACAAGAGGGTGCAAGCTTTACCGATCCGCAATTTATTGAAGCCTTGAACAAGATGCAGGAGCTTGGCAAGACCAAGGCATTCCAGGATGGATTCAACAGTATCGATGAGACACAGATGATGCAGCTTTATTTCCAAGGTAAGGCAGCGATGGTCATGAACGGCGGATGGGCCTTGGCTAATCTGGTGAACAATGCACCTGAAGAGGTGTTGAACAACACCCATATTACGATTCTTCCTCCAGTGGACGGAGGTCAAGGTGAACCAAGAACAACATCCGGTGTTGTAGGAACCGGGTTGGGTGTAAGTAAAAAGCTGAGCGGCGCACAAAAAGAGGCAGCGATGGAGCTGTTCTACGCGCTGGCAGGACCTGATGGTCAGAAGGCCACATTGGATAGCAGCACATTGGTGAGTTACAAGATTGATCTGGACAAAACCAAGGCACATCCATTGTTCGTTGAATTATATGATCTGATGCAGGAAGTGAAGATCACGCCAGTATACGATTCCAAGCTGGGATCAGCAACGGTTGAGGTTATTAATAATGCATTGCAAGAGCTACTAATGGGCGGCAAGGCCGAAGACATCGCAGCCAAAATTCAGGTGGCTCAAGCCAATGCAGTTAGTCAGTAATCATTCGTTAGAACCCCTTCCCGGCAGGGGAGGGGTTTTGAGTCTGGACGAGATAGTCAGTTGCAAGTTGAGAAAGGCATTCATTCAAGGAGGGGAAGTGAACAGATGAACGCACTGCGCAGTCGGCGTTTTATTATGCTGGGGTTGGCCCCGGCAGTCATCATTTATGCATTGTTTGTATTTGTACCGGTCGTATGGTCGGCATACTACGGTTTCTTCAACTGGTCCGGCATTGGCGCATCCAAATATATTGGTATGGATAATTACGTAGAGATCTGGCATGATCCTGTATTTGGGCGGGCACTGAAAAATAACGTTATTTTTGTGTTGGCATCGGTATTTGGACAAATTCCGTTAGCACTGATGTTGGCGGTCATCTTACACAAAAGCAATCCATTACAGCGGTTTCTGCGCTCAGCCGTATTTCTGCCGATGGTGTTATCCACTGTAGTTATCGGTATGATCTGGCAGTATATTTATCATCCGCAGATCGGGATATTGAACTTTCTGCTGGACGCCCTGGGGCTGGAAAGTTGGAAGCTGCAATGGCTTTCCGATGACAAGATTGCCATTTTCTCATTGGTACCACCACTGCTCTGGAGCTTTGTTGGCTTGTATCTGATTATCTTTATCTCGGCACTGCAAAATATTCCCGGCGAGATTCATGATGCTGCCAAAATAGACGGTGCTTCAGGAATCCGGAAGCTGGTATCGGTCTCATTGCCCATGATCTGGGGTACGGTTCAGGTTGCGATCATTTTATGTATTTCGGGTAGTCTGAAATCATTCGATCTGGTCTACATCATGACCAAGGGTGGTCCGGCACATGCGACAGAACTGCTTGCAACGTATATGTACAATTCAACCTTTACAACATACCGATATGGTTTTGGTAGTGCGATCTCAACAACCATCGTACTGATCTCGCTGCTTCTGATCGGAACAAGCCAGTGGCTAACCAGTCGCAAACGAAAAGAGAATCAATAGAGAGGAGGAGTTATCATGCAAGTGACACCTGTATCCATGCCATCACCACGAAGCAGCTCGGGCCATCCGATTCGCCGCCTACGTAGCGGAATTGTTTGGACGCTGCTGACGGTCTATGGTATTTTAACATTGTATCCGTTCTACTGGCTCGTGATTAGTGCATTCAAAACAAATGAAGATTTCTATAGCCGTCCCTTTGGACTGCCGGAAAACTGGAATGTTGCCAATTTCAGCAATGCATGGGAAAGCTCCAGGCTGGGGACCGCTTTTGGCAATTCACTAATCGTATCGGTGGGGTCTCTTATTCTGACGCTGTTTATTGCAGCGCTGGCTTCATTCATCCTGGCTCGTTTCCAGTTTCGCTGGAAAGGGTTAATCATGACCTTCTTTGTTGTTGGCATGCTCATTCCGATCCATAGTACACTTGTCCCCTTATTTATTCTAATGAAACAGATGTCCTTGTTAAATACGTACTGGGCCTTAATATTACCTTATACGGCTTTTGCACTGCCTACGGCAATTTTTGTGCTTACGGCTTATCTGACAAGTGTTCCACGTGACATTGAAGAGGCGGCTTTTATTGATGGAACAGGCCTGTGGGGACTATTTACCCGAATTATGCTACCGATGTCCGTCCCTGCGTTGTCCACGGTTACGATCCTGAGTTTCCTGCATGCGTGGAATGACTTTTCATTTGCGCTTGTGTTCATCAACAAAACCGGATTGAAAACGTTACCGCTGGCCATTGCGAACTTTGCGGATGGATATCAGACGGATTACGGATTAACGCTTGCTGCCATGACCCTGTCGGTCATTCCAACCATTATTCTGTATCTTATATTCCAGGAACAAGTTATGAAAGGCATGACCGCAGGAGCTGTCAAAGGGTAAGCGAGAGCGCATCCAGAGGAGGAGAAACGTTTGGCACGCTGGCTCACATCTTCGTTACAAAGGAAGCTATCCGTCGTTGTGACGGCTTCAATGATTGTGCCTTTGCTGGCCTTGGGCCTGTTCGCCTTTCTGATCTCTTCCCGCATCACAGAGCAAAAAACAAAGCTGTCCGGCATGGATACGCTGAAACAGGTGGAAGCAAATCTTCGTTATATGCTGCAGGATGCCGAGAATCTCTCCATTTTCCTGATTGGAGAACGGGACATCCAGCAGTATCTTAGCCACAATGAAGATCATGAGCTGGACCGGGTGGATATCCTGGGCAGGATGACCAATCTGGCTGCTTCCAAGAAATATATTGCGAACATCGCCATATATCCAAGCCGATTCGATGCCACATTGTCTACGGCTACCTGGTATGAATCCAATAATTCAAGCTTATCTTATCCACCAGTGCCGAGCGGAGAAGCAGTGAAAAAATGGACGGGGGTATATCCGGTCCAGAATTATGCGGGTATACAAAATGTGATCACATTGGTTCGGCCGATTCGCAGTATCCATGATTATCGACCCATCGGCTGGTTAGCCATTAGTCTGGATGAGAAGGCCATATCCAAGGGATGGGCCGCTCTGGGATTAGGCAGAGGGCAAGGCAGACTGGAGCTCATCGGCAGTTCTGGAGAGATTCTGTCTTCGATGGACAAATCCCGGCTTGGACTTAAGCTGGAAGGTGTCGAACCAGGGATTTCGACGTTAATTCAGGATGGCGGTAGCGGAACCACCACGTATGGCAGTGGTGACAATAAACGGACGTTGCTCTATTATCCAGAAGAATTGACGGGGTGGACATTGGTTGGAACGGTTCCTTATGACCAGTACAAGTCGGAGAATCGGTATATCCTTATTCTAACCGGGTGTGCCGTTGCGATGTCTGCTGTGATTAGTGCTGGCTTGGTCTGGTTTACGGTGCGGCGTGTGACGAGGCCGCTTCGTGTGCTTACCCGGCATCTGTCCCGAATTGATCCGGAGCGTCCTCTTCCGCTGTTCCGCTCTGAAAGTGATGACGAGATTGGCAGGCTTGGGGAGAGTTACAATCTGCTCGGTGCACATATTCAGTTATTGAAGGAAGAGGTTATTCGAGGTGAAGCTCGCAAAAAAGAAGCGGATCTTCGGGTGCTTCAGGCGCAGATTAACCCGCACTTTCTGTATAACACACTCTCTTCAATTCATTGGATTGCCTTGATGTCTGAAGAGAAGCGGATCGCGGATATGGTTGAGGGCTTGAGTGATTTTCTACGTATCAGCTTGAATAATGGTCAGGATTACTGCCCTGTGGAACAGGAGATTGCTCATATTCGCCATTATGTGCGTGTGCAGTCGATTCGTTTCCCTGATCAATTCGTGTTGCATTATATCGTAGATCCAGCGCTTGAGAAGCGAATGATGCTGAAGCTATTGCTGCAACCGCTGGTTGAGAACGCCATGATTCATGGCATTCAGCCGAAATCAGGCGTGGGCACCATCACCATAATGATTCGCAAGGACCCGGATAATGAACGGATGAATGTGCTCGTGCTGGATGATGGTGTCGGCATGGAGTCGGACAGACTGGAGCAATTAAGGATAAGCATTAGGGAATGGAAGGGAAAACAGCCGGAAAAACAGCTAAACCAAGGCGGTTATGGGCTCTGCAATGTGAATGAGAGGCTGCTGCTCCATTATGGAGCAGATGCACAGCTTGAAGTAGACAGCAGGGTTGGGGGAGGTACCCGGATTTCGTTTTCCATTCCAATCTTGGAGGGTTCGCCATGAGACTATTAATTGTTGATGATGAAGTGATTATCCGTACAGGGCTTGCCAGCGTTATCGCTTGGCATGACCTCGGAATTGAACTTCTTCAACCTGCTGCCTCGGCAGAGGAGGCGTTAACACGCATGGCTGAGGAACGTCCACATATCCTGATGACGGATATTCGGATGACAGGCAGATCGGGACTAGAACTGGCAGAAGAGGGCCTGCAATTGCTACCTGAGCTGGAGGTCATTATTTTGTCTGGATACGATGACTTTTCTTATGCGCAACAGGCGATTCGCCAAGGAGTCACAGATTATCTGCTCAAAACAAGCAAGCCGGAAGAGATCATCAAAACCGTATTACAGGCCAAACAGCGAATCACGGAACATTGGGCAGAGAAGTCCAGAGAGGGACAGCTTATACGGGAGAATCGGGAGCGGTTATTTGCCGGGTGGATCATTGATGGTGACACCGCTTCGGGCTATTTTCCTTCATTCTTGCGATCTGATGCTGGAAAAGAGGCAGGGGTTGGTGGCCTTGATGATGAACAGATTCTCAGACAAGTCATTATTCTTCGAGCGGAGGGTTGGGATCGATCCTCGGATGCGCTATTACGATTTGCGGTGCAGAATACTCTGGAGGATATGTTACCTGGTGCCATTGCTCATGTAGAGAAACAGCAAATTATTTGTGTAGTTTCATGGCCGCCTGTGGAGCATGAAACTACGTTCAGGCTGGAGAGTGCATTACGTCGGGTGGAGCAATTATTGAAGTGCACCCTGCGCGCAGCCGTAGGTCTGCCTGTGCGTGGATATGCAGATCTGCACGAAAGCTACAGAACTGCTTCAGCTGCATTCCGATATCGGGGTTTGATGAATTACAAAGTATGGCATTATGAGCACGTTCAGGATCGCCAAGGCGGTAAAACTGTACTTACGCACGAAGAGGAGACCAGACTTGGTACAATATTGCTGGATAATGATTCAGTCACGTTAACGACATGGACGCGGGAACTTGTGGCTAATCTTGTTACGGAACCGGAGGTCACACCAGAATCGTTCAGTGCTTGTTTGCACTCAGCCGTCATTGCATGTCATCGCTGGCTGACTCGCACAATGCGAGCCACAGGGCATGAAGAACCCACAAGGCTTGAGCCCTGGTTGCCGGAACCGGATGCTGAAGCTGGTGACCTCGGGGATATGCTGTTCCATCATCTGTATGGTCTGATGCATGTCTATCATAGCCGAATGGGTCAGGGACAGGCTGCCCATGTGCAGAGGGCTATCGGTTATATTGAATCTTCATTGGCGCAGGATATTAATCTGCAGCAGGTAGCTGGACATGTTCATTTGCATCCGGGTCACCTCAGTGAATTGTTTAAAAAAGAAATGGGTGTGACCTTCGGAGATTTTGTCACCGATATGCGTATACGAAGAGCGATGGATATGCTCGCGGTGTCTCCAGCGAAGGTTAGTGAAGTCGCTGCCATCAGCGGTTACGAGGACGTAAAATATTTTAGCAGGCTGTTCAAAAAACATACGGGCAAAACCCCGAGTGAATATCGCGAGGAGGCAATGTCGTTTAAGCCTTCGGGAAGTTAGAAATGAGCAGATTGGGAAACATGTCTTGCATTTCTGCAAACGTTTTCGATATGGTATTACTCAGGGATATTGGAGAGTGAGGGCATACTGATGAAGACCCATAGTTCAAGTCAGGATTTATCGGGACAATGGAAGATACAGCATTTTGAAGTTGGAGAGAAGCGGGCAATGGATGTGGCAGCAGCTGCGCTGGATGACCGTTTCTGGATTGGGGCTGAAGTGCCTGGCGATGTACACGCCGCACTGGTTGAGCGTAGTATCATTGATCCGCCCTATTACGGACATAATGATGCCAAAAGTCGCTGGATTGAGCAAAAGGAATGGTGGTACCGCACAACCTTCAATCTGGTGAGAGATGCAGAGATCGAGGAGCACTTTGAATTGGTGTTCGAAGGATTGGATACGTTTGCAACGGTATATGTCAACGGCCATGAGGTCGGGAAAACGGCCAATATGCTCATGTCACATACGTTTAATGTAACGTCACTGGTGCGGAGCGGCTGGAATGCGATTGCTGTCAAGTTTGATCCGCTTCACCTGCATCACCGGGACAAAGAAACCTTCGACTGGTCCTCGTATACGAAGGAACGGCCATGGTTGCGCAAAGCAGCGATGAACTTTGGCTGGGACTGGGGGCCACGCATGGTTACGGTGGGGATCTGGGGTGCTGTACGGCTGGAAAAACGAACAATCGCCAAGCTGGAAAGTGTGTATGCCCGAACGGAATCAGTCAGTACAGAGCTTGCTGTATTACATGTCACGGCGGATGTGAAGTCGGTCTTGTCTTACCGTAGCAGACAGAAACGTGAGCAGGCTGTGGTTGCGACCTGTAATATTCGTCTGCTGGATCGCAGCGGAAACGAGGTGGCAGGTGCCACTGAACTACCTGTAGAAGGTGGGAAGGCAGATACCACATTAAACGTTACGTCACCTCAGTTATGGTGGACTCATGATCTGGGTGAGCCGTATCTGTATACGCTGGAGGTTACATTATACGCCGATGGCGTTGAGGTGGATCGTTATAACGAGCCTTATGGGTTACGAACGATTGAGCTGGCTCTTCACAATGAACAGGGTAAGGATGCATATACTTTTATTCTGAACGGAGTCAAAGTATATGCCAAGGGTGCCAACTGGATTCCGGCTGATCATCTGATTGGTGCCATCCCAAACTCCCGGTATCGTGAGCTTGTGGAGCTGTCGGTGGAAGGTCATATGAACATGCTGCGTGTATGGGCTGGTGGTATATATGAGAAGGATGTCTTCTACGATGAGTGTGATCGGCAAGGGGTGCTGGTGTGGCAGGATTTTGCATTCGCGAACGCATTGTTCCCGGATTTCAATCGTGATTTCATGGATAATGTACGGCAAGAGGTAGAAAACAATGTCCTGCGCCTGCGTAACCGTGCCTCGCTTGCCCTCTGGTGTGGGAATAATGAAATAGATTGGCTCTATGATATGAAGTCTGCAAGTGGAGATATTACCAGCCCGTTCTACGGTGAACTTATCTATCATGAGCTGATCCCTGAAGTGCTTGAGCGCTTGGATTTGTCTCGTCCGTACTGGCCTTCTTCGCCGTTCGGGGACAGCAACGGTCAGGATGCGAATGACCCGGATGTGGGGGATCGCCACAACTGGCAGGTATGGCATGGTTCGGTCTATCCAAGGAAGCATGGAGAGCCACCACTGCTGGACTACAGTATTGAAGGTGTAACGTTCAAAAATTACAAAAACGATCATGCGTTGTTCAGCAGTGAATTTGGCATGCATGCCTCGGCCAATCGTTACACGCTGGAGAAAAATATGCCTGCAGGGCAGTTTTACTGGGGTAGTCCGGAGATGGCCTATCGTAACAAGGATACCAATCACCAGAAAGGCATTTTGCTAATGGAGGGTTATACAGGGATTCCGCAAAATATAGAGGAATACATGAACTATTCCATGCTGACTCAAGCAGAAGGATTGCGCTATGGAATTGAACATTTCCGACGTATTAATCACCGTAACAGCGGTGCGCTTGTGTGGCAATTGAATGACAGTTGGCCAGGGACAAGCTGGTCCATGATTGATTATGAACTGCTGCCGAAGGCATCTTTTTATTATGGGAAAATATTCTTTCATCCTGTCCTGTTGTCACTGGAGCATGAGCCGGGGGAGCCGCTTGCGTTGTGGGTTGTGAACGATACATGTGACGTCTTGAAGGGGGAGCTTCGACTCAATGTCTATGCATTAAATGGAGAGAAGATCTACTCCAGCTCACATGCTGTTGAGGTAACATCCCAATCCTCACGCTGTATTGCTGAATTAACTGAAGTAGAGGTGTTACAGGGCAGACGTGCGGAGGAAGTAATGGTTGAGTTGGTATCTGAAGGGTTTGCGGCACCGAGCAATCGATACTTCTTGCGTGATCCCAAGGATGTGACGTTGCCAGAGTCGCAATTGAGCGTACATGTGAACGAAGAGGAGCAGTCTGTCACGGTTACGGGCAGTGGAGCAATTGCACGATTGGTGAAGCTGGAGCTTCCCCTTGGGCGTGTCCGATTCAGTGACAATTATTTCGATCTGCTCCCTGGTGAGAGTCGAACAGTAAGGCTTCGTCATCCAGAGCAGTCGTCTCTGCCTCTGAAGGAACTTCGAGTGAGTGCCATGAACGGCAGAGAAGGATAAAAGAATAAGAATAGACTTCGAATCTTATTCGAGGTTCAAGGTGGTAATCCTGAACAGGGATGCCACCTTTTTTACCTTTGCAGCAGGTGAGATCATATCGTCGTGTCAAGGTAGTTTTGTCCTTAGTCCACAAGTGATACTTCCAATCGGGTTCACATCTTGGATCATTAAGGTTAGAATGATAGAAAGAAATCGTTTTCAAAAGGAGGTGGATTCATGTCGTTTGTCTTTTATCCCGAGATGGTCATATTCATTCTGATGTTGATCCTGCTGATTATTGGTATTGTATATATCGTTCGTAAAAGCAAACAAGTATTGCGCCGCTTAAGTAATTTGGAGAAAGCAGTATATGAAAAAGATAACATCTCATCCTATCCGAAGGATGTGGATACTGTACAAGAAGCACCCAGAGAAGACACGTTTGCTCCACGCAAACGAAAATGAAGATATGGAATTACATAAAAAAGATAAACCAACAAACCAAAGAGCCGATTCTTCTCCATGAGGAAGTGATCGGCTGTTTGGGCATATAGGCATTTAATCCGTATTAACTGGGTTTAGAGAAAGGATTCATAACGCTGTTGGAAAGAGGATTCCATCTCCACTTGCCGAGCAAGTTGCTGCTGTACCTTTGCACCGCGAATCGTCTGAAGTTCCTGAAGTTGTGCAGTGGAACGGAATTGATCTGCAGCCATTTGGACAAGTAATTCGGAGAGCACATCCGCATCTTCGAGCGCAGCATTAAGTCCAAACGCACCGGTTGGTGTCATGGTATGAGCGGCATCACCGATGAGTACAACATTGTCCTGTGCCCACGACTTGCAATAGCTGCTTTCAACAGATAACAGAACAAAATCACTCCAGCTCTGGATGTTGGCTGCTACTGAATCAGACAGGCAAGGAAAAGCAGATACAAGTTTATCTACAAAAGGAGCAATCGGCTGCTCTCGCAGCTTGGAGTAAGCCCCCTCGGGAATGTTCCATCCAATCTGAACATAACCGCCGAACTGTGAGAACAGGGCGAGCTGTTGACCATCCATGCTGGCCATTCGAACAGCGGGTTCCCAGCCTACGGGTGCCGGAATGCGCGCCCAGAGCAGATCATACCCGTGCTTGCGAATCTCCGGGGTCATACCGGAATGTTTGCGTACAGCAGAGTATCTGCCATCAGCACCCACAATAACAGATGCTTCAATGGAGGCAGGAACGCCGTTCTTCCGAATGTTAATACCCACGACCTGGCCGTTCTTGTCTCGTAACAAACCGGTCATAATCGTATTGAACAGTACTTGTTCATATGAACTGTGCTGCTGAGCATGCGACACGATGGCTTCCAGGAGATGATCTTGGGGTACATGAATACCAACATGAGATTCTCCATTGCCCGGTGATACCGTATGAATAATCTGCCCATTTTCCCAATACTGAATCTGTTCCAAGAGCAGTGCTCCGCGTTCCTGGATGAGGGAATAGAGGCTGTGTTTATTTAAAATGGCTTCGCCGTCCACATTGAGCAACTCCCCGCGAAATGACTTGTGCAGATGGGGCTGCCGTTCAATGAGCATCGTGGATATTCCTTTTTGATTCAGTAAATAAGAAAGCAAAGCACCGCCAGGTCCAGCGCCGACGATGCAAACATCTGTTTTGAGTTGAGATTGTATATTCTGATTCATGTGCATAAGTCCCTTGCAGTATAATGGTGATGCTTTATTTACTTTATAACAACAGATTTATTAAAATCATTAAGTAACTAAAAGTAACTTTAGATATAGGTTATTATAAACAATCCCGTTGCCATAATGCAATAGGTGAAAACCAAAATAAAACAAGAGTCTTGCAGTCAACGATAGGGTGTCGGATACAAGCGCATTTTTCACAAACATCATAGTGTAAATATGTTACAATATAAGGTAGGTTATGATGAAAGGCGGAGGAACGTTTATGAGCCCGGATACGGAGCGAAACTCTCAATTGGCAAATGTAGATCAATTGTTGGAGGCCTTCTTCAGATATAAAAACAAACTATTGGATCAGCAGCAGAAGAACGAAACCAACTGTAAACTGAATCCGACAAAAAGTCATATATTGGGCATGATTTTACGTGAAAAACGCTGCATGGCGGTTGATGTGGCCAGACAACTCAGTTTGTCTTCCGGCGCAACCACCATTGTACTGAATCAACTGGAGACGGAAGGGTTGATCCAGCGGGTGCGCAGTGAAGAAGATCGGAGAATTGTGTGGCTGTCCTTAACGGATGAAGGCGTGCAGCTTGCCAAGACACTTAATGCGAATCGCGGCCGAATGACGTGGGAATTGTTGCAAGCACTTTCCGAAGAGGAGCAACAGCAGATGTTTGGCATGCTGAAGAAAATTGAACTGAAACTGCTGGAGAACATGAAGTCGTTTGAGCAGATCCACCGGTAGTCCATATATGACATAATCCTTGAAGACGTCAGTCCTCATGAGTTCGTCCCTAATTGCGGGGGGATGAACCTTGAAGACTGGCGTTTTTGAGTTGGTTTACAAATGAAAGCGAACCACATGATCCGTAAAGCCTTCCTGGATCAAAACTTCTTTTTGTTTGCTGCCCATCAGGTCAAAGTGGGGAAATGGCTGCCGCCGATGAATGTATCGCGGGTTCAGCCCATGATCATTGCACCAACGCTCGAGACGTTCCAGATCTGCACAGCCAACTTTGGTGACACTGGTGATACCGGGGAATCGGTTGTCAATCCAGAAATGAGTGAGGTACGCAATCTCACCACGAGCCACTTGTTCCTTCCACGCAGCAAGCTCCTGTCGTTTAATTCCAAATGCCATAGATGCAAGTTCCTTTCCAAACGGGTATTGTCCTGAGCATATTGTAACATCTTATATACAGAATCCATCAGAAATCTTTAATCTATATAAGTTGAACTAAAAATTATTTACACTGACACTACGATGACAGAATAACCTTCCAATCGCTGTTATCCCCAGATTTTTTGATTCCCTTTTCCGAAGGGGAAAATCCGGGGATAAAGGCGAGCGCTTCGCTTTTTCAGGTTTTTTCTGTCCTCTCCGTTGTCGTGTAAATGATTAGTTTCAATTATATAAACTAGTTTGAGAGCAGTTAAATGGGTATATGAATATGACAATATTTTTATAACAAAGGTTGGATTATGTTAAAATAAACCTATACAACAAAGGTTTCACCACTTCTATAGCGGAAAGGGATTGTCATCATGGAAATATTTATAGCCGTACTTGTGTTACTGGTCCTGATCGGTTTATCCAATATTTTAAACCGGTTTGTACCCTTTATTCCCGTTCCGCTCATTCAAATCGTGCTTGGTGTAGCTATAGCTTTGCTTCCTGCAGGTGTTCATCTGCCGTTGAATCCGGAATTGTTCTTTGTGCTGTTCATCGCACCTTTGTTATACAACGACGGTAAGCGAACACCAAGGAATGAATTATGGAATTTGCGTGCACCTATACTTCTGCTTGCGCTGGGGCTTGTATTCGTGTCGGTGGTCGTGGCGGGATATGCCATTCACTGGCTGATTCCTTCGATTCCGTTACCTGCTGCTTTTGCTCTTGCAGCCATACTGTCGCCGACAGACGCTGTTGCCGTTGGCGCCATGGCAGGGCGGGTACATTTGCCCAAAGGCATACATAGGCTTCTTGAAGGTGAAGCATTAATGAATGATGCATCCGGCCTCGTGGCCTTCAAATTCGCGATTGCAGCCACGGTTACAGGTGTGTTTTCCCTGGCGCAGGCAACCTTCAGTTTTATTCTGATTGCGATTGGCGGACTTCTTGTCGGGGCATTGTTATCTTTTCTGTTAATCAGGCTCGGGGTATGGATCCGTAGACTGGGCATGGAAGATGTGACCATTCACATGTTGCTGCAAATCCTGACGCCATTTATCATCTATCTGGTGAGTGAAGAAATTGGAGTATCAGGTATTCTTGCGGTAGTGGCAGGCGGTATTATCCACGCCATTGAGCGTGACCGCGCTGAATCGGTTCAGTTGAAAATGCAGGTGGTATCTGCGAGCACATGGTCAGTCATTTTATTTATACTAAATGGCCTTGTGTTTGTTATTTTGGGTGTACAGGTACCGGATGTGCTGAGTACCATTTTTGAAAATGTTTCGTTTAATAATCTGCAGGTGTTGGGATATGTGTGCTTGATCTCGGTGTTACTGCTGGTTCTGCGCTTCCTCTGGATCTATCTGTTCTGGCAAGGGAATGAATTGCTTCGTACCAAATCCTCTATTGGCAGGCCCAGATTCAAGGATATTACGATCATTTCCCTCTCTGGGGTGCGGGGGGCTGTAACATTGGCGGGTGCGTTCTCCATTCCTTATGTGCTTCAGGATGGATCACCTTTCCCTGAACGGGATCTGATTATTTTCCTGGCGGCAGGGGTTATCCTCTTCTCTCTGATTGCGGCGAGTGTGTTTCTTCCAGTTCTGGCCAAGGACGATGGGAAATCCACAGAAGAAACCCCGCAGAAGTCAGAACGAAAAGCACATGACATTATGCTGAATGCGGCAATACGAGCTGTCAAATCCGAAATGAACGATGAGAACAAAGCTGCGGCTCTCGCGGTCGTCTCAGATCTGTCCAAATACATCAGGCAGACCGCAGGTCAGCTCACCGCCGGTAAACGCAAAGATATTCAGAAACAAGAAACGGCTATTAACCTGATCGCCACCCGGGCGGAGCGTAAAGAAGTTGAAGTAATGCTGGACGAAAATGCAATTGCTTCTGATGCGGCCTTCAAATGTGATAGCTGGCTGGATCGCAAGGAAATGATGCTGGCGAATCGCGCAAACACTCAGTTCATGACGTCGATCAGCGAGATCGGGCGTGTGTTAGGACATCTGTTCACCAAACGGTCCCAGAAGCCGAATCAACCATTCATGCTTGAAAATGCAGAACTGTTCCGTCAGGTGAAGCTGCGGACCTCCGAAGCGGCAATTAAGGCCATTCGTGCTCATATGAATGATGGGAATCGAGTCGTCGCACTGTCGGTCATTGCCAAGTATGAGCGTGTAATTGCCAAATTGCGCACCTGGAACCAGGGTAAAACGGAAGATCCGTTTAATCAGGAGAAATTGGAGTTGCAGATGGTGGCGATTCAGGAACAGCGCAATACAGTGCAACAACTGTATGAAAACGGCGAAATCACCCGTGATGTGGCTGCGAAACTGCGCCGGTTTATTAACGACGTGGAAGCAACTGCGCTGAAAAATACCTAATCCGATAAATCCGATATTTTAAATATGCTAAATGGTTTGATATAATATGGGACAAGAAAGACGTTACAACTAAATTGTACTTATTCGATCAGTGAAGGAGAGATGAGACATGGCAGAACAACAAATTCGGTTGGGCAAGACGGATCTGATCGTGAATCCCATTGGATTGGGTGCGAATGCAGTAGGCGGACATAATATATATCCGGACATGCTGAATGATGAGACAGGTAAGGAAGTGGTTCGTACAGCTTTGAAACAAGGTATTAACTTTGTGGATACGGCGTACATCTATGGACCGGAGCATTCCGAACGACTGATTGGTGAAGTACTGAAGGAAACCGGTCAGCGGCAGAATACCATCATTGCAACCAAGGCAGCTCATAAATTAGTGGATGGCAAAATTGTCATAGATAACTCACCTGCTTTTCTGAAAACATCCGTGGATGAGGCGTTGAAACGTCTGCAAACCGATTACATTGATCTGTTCTACATCCACTTTCCGGATGAACTTACACCTAAGGATGAAGCGGTAGATACGTTAAAACAATTGAAAGACGCTGGCAAAATTCGTGCCATTGGTGTATCCAACTTCTCCATCGATCAGTTGCGTGAAGCCAACAAGGACGGGCATGTAGACGTACTGCAATCTGAATATAATCTGTTCAAAAGAGATGCGGAGAAAGAGCTGTTGCCGTATACGGCTGAGCATAACATTTCTTTTGTTCCTTACTTCCCTCTGGCAGCGGGACTGCTGGGCGGGAAATATAATCGCAATACAACTTTTCAGGATGGACGGGCAAAGAACCCGCTGTTCACAGGTGAAGCTTTCATTGACAATCTCGATAAAGTTGAGCAACTGCGCAGCATAGCACAATCCAAGGATGTTGAGGTCGCCCATCTGGTTCTGGCCTGGTACCTGACTCAGCCTTCTATTGATGCATTGATTCCGGGTGCCAAGCGACCTGAGCAGGTCATTAACAATCTGCAAACATTAAATGTGGAATTAACTGCTGAGGAAATTGCAGTCGTGGATCAGATCTTTCGTTAATGAGTTCGGGTGAATCGGGAAATGCTAACAGGGAGTTTACGTATGAAGACAAAGTGAGGACACCACATGAACCTGAAGGCAGCCCGAGTCATCGGAATGTTCACGCTAATTATTTTGCTGGGTAGCAGTTCTGCCTATGCAAAGCCTGTACAGAAGAACCGTCAGTATTATGAGGAACGAGGAGAGATTGTGTGGGAAGTTCCCACACAGGATAAACTCATCGCCCTTACCTTTGATGATGGGCCAGATCCGATTCAGACTCCGCAGATCCTGGCTTTGTTACAGCAGTATCATGCTAAAGGAACTTTTTTTGTACTTGGCAAATGGGCAGATAAATTTCCTAAACTGATTAAGCAGGAACAGCTCGAAGGGCATGAAATCGCCAATCATACGTATGCGCACACGTATGCAGTTCGATCAACTAGTGCGGACAAGTACATGAAGGATATGAACGAAGCAGAAAGTTCCATCATTCAAGCAGGCGCGGAGCGTCCCCTGTTGTTCAGGCCACCGGGCGGCTATTACAATGACATGGTCATCCAGGCTGCCAAACAAAAAGGGTATACCATTGTACTCTGGTCCTGGCATCAGGATACACGGGACTGGGCTTCTCCAGGTGTATCGGCTATCGTTAAAAAAGTACTGAATAACGCGCGCAATGGGGATATTGTACTTTTCCACGATAAGGTGGAGGGCAAGTCCCATACGGTAGCTGCACTCAAAACAATCTTGCCGAAGTTACAGCAGCAGGGATATCAATTCGTGACGGTGTCTGAGCTGCTTGCTGTGAAGGCACGCGAAGCTGCGAAGGATGGAACTTCGCCTTCGTCTATTCTGAAGCATGTGCAGCCCGAACATGGCCAATCCAAATAGAAACCGTAGGTCTCAGATGAAGAGACCTGCGGTTTCTTTATCTTGGTCTTCATATCAACCATGGAATCAGCCTTTAGGAGGTTATTACCGTGTCCCTTTTGTTTTGAAACCAAAACGTCTACAATAGATGGAGCTTTGTGTTTAAGGGTTATATAGTATACATGGTATGAATCACGACATAGAGGAGAGCGAACATAATGAATGGACAACAACGTGTAAATATTAAACCAGGTCTGGAAGTGGACATTGTGCTGAAGCAGGACCAAGCTACAGGAAAGCTGACGCGTGGCATTGTGAAGGATCTGTTAACCAAGTCACCTACGCATCCACACGGAATTAAAGTACGACTGACGAGCGGTCAAGTGGGACGTGTGAAACAGGTCATTACAGGAGGCACGAACTAACTGTGGCCCAAGGCGGGGAGATGAGTACTACCGCAGAAGTAATGGCACATCTGGTTTCGGGTAATTCACGTCAGCAGGACGCCTATCATGTGTTGCAGAGCAGTGGATTGCTCGATATATTAGCTGACTATCACCCATATCCAGCAGGAACGGTACCGATTGATATTGATCTTCCGGGCAGTGATCTGGATCTGCTGTGTTATGCAGAGGATCTGGATATGTTTGAAGCCGAGATATACGATCGAATCGGAGCCGTTGCTGAATTTCAATGTGTACGTGGTGGGGATCTTCCAGACCAACGTCCTTATGTGACTTGTAATTTGCAAGTGGGACATTGGCCTGTGGAGATTTTTGCCCAATCCGTGCCAGTTAACAGGCAGAATGCATACCTACATATGATCGTAGAGTGGAGATTGTTGCAACTGTGGGGAGACGCGGGACACCGTGAGATCCGCAGACTGAAACAGGCAGGGTGGAAGACGGAGCCTGCATTTGCTTCTGTTCTTGGATTACAGGGAGATCCATATGTGGACATGCTGCATCTGGCCGAGATGCAGCGAGAAGATCTCTGGAACTGGGCACGTTCACGCACGTCTTTTTAAACGGTTTAGCATAACTTTTGGTCAGATTAGAAAGATGGCTACAATTGTTGTTACCGTAAGTCCCAGCAGTACAGGCTTCAGGTTGCGTCTTGCAAGTTCAAAAGGATTGACGCCGCAGATTGCAGCAGCAGGAATCAATGCCCATGGAATCAAGGTTCCACCACCCACCCATATAGCTGCAACCTGACCTAATGCTGTCAGCACAGGTGCGGAATCTGCCGATCCTGCAAACATGGACGCAATCGAGCCAACCAGGGATATCCCCGAGAACCCCGAACCATCCATTCCAGTAACTGCTCCGGTCACCGTCATTGTAATGGCGCCCACCGTATCATTTAATGGCACCAGCCCAGCAAGTGCGACCCCCAGGTCATTCACGATCCCGTGTGAACCTTCAGGAAGAGGGGTGATGAACAACTCCGTAATCGCAGCATCTCCCAGATAAAAAAATGCAGCTATAGGAATAACCGGTCCAAACACCTTGAAACCAAACTGAAATCCTTCTATTAAATAATTGGTCGTTTCCTCTGGTCCGGCATGACGATGTGCGGCAAGGGTGACAGCGATCAATATAACCACAGCGGTTCCGCCAATCAGAGCTGTTGCGTCGCCGCCTTGCAACTTCAATACAAACATCAGAATCACATCAACTGCGAATAACAGAGGGATAAGCAGAGCGAATGCTTTTTGCAAACGGAGTGAAATTGCTTGACGTTCAACAGACAAATTGCCTGGTTGAGAAGTAGACACAGCCTCTGATGAGGAAGAAGGTTCCGTGCTCATGGTACCTGATATAACGTTTGGGGAATGAGCAGGTGAACCTGATTTCATCTCTTTGCGCAGCATCCAGAAGGCTGTAAGTGTAGATACCGTTCCCATGACGATGACCAGAGGTATGCTGGCCGTCATGACGGAAGTAACCGGTATACCCGCCGCATCAGCTGTAAGTTTGGGAGCCCCCTGAATAATGTAATCCCCCGACAGTGCAATCCCATGTCCGAACAGGTTCATGGCAATAGCAGCTCCAATCGGAGGAAGACCTACACGCACGGCTACAGGAAGCAGTACTGCACCGACGAGTGCTACGGCTGGGGATGGCCAGAAAAATAGTGATACTACCATCATGATCAATCCGATACCCCAATACGCGACCTGAGGAGAACGGATAAACCGGGTGACGGGTGTTACCATGACCTCATTAATGCCTGTTCTGATCAGAACACGGCTCATTGCCACAATAATCGAGATGATGAAGATCGTACTCAGCAATTCTTTTGTTGCATAGATAAAACTGCTGAAGATCCCAGCAACTGACCCGCTTAAGGTTTCGGTTGCCAGAAGTCCAATGGTCATAATACCCGCAACACAGATGATCGTGGTGTCCCTGCGCCGGATCATTACGGCGATGATCAAGACGATAAATGCCAGATAGACATAGTGTAACGCAGTGAGTTGAATATTCATCGAACAGGCCTCCCTACATCCTGGTGACTAACCCGAGGAGTGATATATCGTATGCATGTCAAGATCGGGCGTTCATGGAGTCCGGGGCTTGCCGCAGCATTTATTTTTAGGGAGAAGCTTCTGAGCTATAAATGAAGGATTTATTTTACAACTGGAGAATTTATTACAACATGGAGCGTGTTACTTTTGAAATTGGAGCGGATGAAAGTCACCAGAATTGATATGTGAAGGTCACGGGACCCCATAGACAATGGCAAGCAGGGGTGATTACAATAAACATGCCATCATAAGGAAGAAAATAGAAAAACTATGTTGAAATAAAGTGTGTGTTCAAAAAGTCTGGTTCAGTACAGCGGACTTTTTGAACTACCTCTAAGAGGGCGGGAATCCATAATCCATGAGTTTAATCCGTTCACTTCGTTTTAAATTTATAGTGGGTCTTACATTGATCATGCTGCCATTATTCATGCTGCTTTATTATAACAATGTCTACGCCATGAAAGTTGTACGTGACAAAGTATCCCTCACCAATATGAATCATCTCGCCAAGAGTGTGGAGCAGAATGAACGTGTGTTACAGGAGACGAATCGGTATTTATATAGTCTGGGCGAGCGGGACCCGGATATTATCTCTCTGTTTTTTCTGAAATACGGCAGCGGTGATTATATCATTGCAAAGCAACGGATTATGAACAAATTCATGACAGATATCGGTTTTTATAATCTAATCGATTCTTTTTTTCTATACGATGCCGTGAATGATGATCTTCTGCTCGCCACTTCAGGCAATTATGATGTCAAAAAGTCGGTTGTGCAGGAGAGTATGCCAGTCCAGATGCAGCAATTGGAAGGGGATATCCAGAAGCCGGAATGGAGCATCGTGCGTGGCGGGACGTGGAATGCGCTGGTGAAAACGGTGCGAATCAACCAACAGTTCTATGCAGGTGCACTTGTCGATATGAATGCACTGAATCATACACAACAATTCACTGAATCCGGAGATCGGGGAGGTGCAGTCATTGTTGGAACAGATGGTGGGGCACTATCGGATTCCACATTGAATACTGCACAGATTCAGCTGGCTGCAGCACATCTTCCCGGCTTGAAGAATCCGTATCAGGTGATCTCTGAAGTTGTGAATAAGGGAGAAGCACGTCAATATTTGATGTTGGGTACTGCCTCGGCCATGTCCCAGATGAATTATATCGTGCTGCTGCCTGAGGAAGACATGATGCGTAACCTCCCGTTTTTCCAGCAGATCATTCGTCTGCTCCCCATTGGTGCGGCAGTAATTCTGGTTACTGCACTGATCTTTTTGCGGCATCTGTTATTCCGCCCGATGAATGCGTTAATTCGAGGCATGAGAAGGGTGAGTCGTGGAGATCTCGATGTGAAGCTGGACCCGCCATCTTCCTCTGAGCTTGAATTTATGACACGAAGTTTCAATCAAATGACCAGTGAAATCAGGCATCTGAAGATTGATGTGTATGAGGAACAGCTGCGGACGCGGGAGGCCGAGTTCAAACAACTGCAGATGCAGATCAATCCTCACTTTTACCTGAATTCACTCAATATTATTCATAGTCTGGCTTCCTTGCAAAAGCATGAGTTGGTGCAGCAGATGGCGGGTCATCTGGCCGATTATTTTCGATTCAGTCTGCGTGCAGGCAAACGTATTATTCGTCTGGATGAAGAGCTGGAGCACATTCGTCATTACTTAGAAATTCAAAAGCTGAGGTTTCCAAGCAGATTCGATTTTGAACTGGATGTTGAACCGAATCTGGGACATTATGTGATTCCGCCATTAACCATTCAGCCTTTTGTGGAGAATGCCATTATTCATGGATTTCAGCGCCGGACACAAGCCTTTGTCATTCGGATCGTGGCGCGCCTCGATGAGAAGTCGTCCGGTCAGGTCGATGGGACGGTGCTTCAACTGATGATTGTGGACAACGGCGTCGGATTTGATGAGGAATTGTTGGGGCGTCTGCAACATGGACAATACGCTGAAGACCCGAATGGACAGCATATCGGGATATGGAACGTGGCTCATCGGCTATTAGTGAAGTATGGTGATCAAGCCAGTTTGCAGTTTGGCAATGAGGTGGATCATGGCGCCAAAGTCATCATTGATTTACCCGCTCAGACCGAAGAGGAAGAAGGGGGAGCCTATGCGGAACCTGTTGATCGTGGATGATGAAGTGTATGCATTACAAGCAATGGTTGAAGGAGTCGATTGGCAAGCAGCAGGCATTGACCAGGTATACAGTGCTGGTGATGCCGAAGAGGCAAGAAAGATTTTAAGGGCAGATGCTATTGATATCATGATCTGTGATATCGAGATGCCTGGTGAAACAGGGCTTGACCTGCAAAGTTGGGTGTTGAAACATGATCCAGGTATACTGACCATTTTCCTGACAGGGCATGCTTTATTCGATTATGCTCAGACAGCAATTAAGCTAAACAGCTTTGATTATGTGTTGAAGCCGGCTCCAGCGGATCAATTGATTAAGGTAGTAACCCAGGCGGTGGAGAAGATCAAGGATGGAGAGCAGCGTACCCGTACCAACGAAGTTTATGAGACCGTATACAAACGCTGGAAAACCCATAAACCGCTGCTGACAGAACGCTTCTGGAAAGATGCCATCTCTCAGCGTATCACGTTAACCGAACAACGGCTACAAGAGCTCGCAGAATTGTATGGTGCCGAGATTGACCCGCAAGCTCGTGTGTTACCCATTGTGATCTCGGTAGAGGAATGGGTGCGTGACTTTGATTTGCGTGACGAAGAGGTATTGGAATATGCCCTTCGTAATGCAGCCAAGGAGATGCTGCTTGGCGACAAGCCCGGTGAGGTATTTCAGGATCAAAGTGGATTAAATATTGTCCTTGCTTACGAGCAAGACAGTATCATTCCGAGTGCGAGCGAAGTGGCACAACGTTGTCAGGGGTATATTCAGGAATGTGGTACGTATTTCTACTGCCGGTTGTCCTGTTATGTTGGAGCCCCGGTTGCTGTAACTGAGCTGCAAGGCATGTTAAATGAACTGATGGATATGGAGCGGCGCAATATTAAGGAGCTTGAAGAAGTGTTTGTCTATGATGAGCGGGGAAGAGATCAGGAAGATCGCTTTTTGCCTATTCCATGGTTTTCGGAATTATCTATTCTTTTTGAGACGGGTAAAGTAGGGGATTTGCGAGAACGTGTGGATGAGATTTTTGAGTTGCTTGCTGCCCAGGAGGGTTTGTCTCCTGAAATGCTGCATCTCTACTATCATGCCATGCTGCATGTGGTCTATCCGTTGCTTCATCAGAAAAACGTGTCCATACGCAGTCTGTATACGGGTGAACGGGAGCCGGAAGAGGGGATGGTGACAAGGTCGTTGCCGCAGTTGAAGCAGTGGACGTCTGATCTGATTGATCGTGTTATCCCGGTGTTGTACCCGGACGATCATAGCCCCATGACCATTGTGGATCAGTTGTGCGTTTATATTGAAACTCATATTGGTGAAGAACTTATGCGAGAGGAGCTTGCAGCTTTTGCCGGATTCAATCCCGCTTATCTATCGCGTCTGTTTCGGAAAGAGAAGGGGATGTCCCTATCTGAGTTTATCCTGCAGGGCAGAGTAGCCAAAGCGAAGACATTGTTGTCCCAGTCCACCGTCAAAGTGACGGATATCGCTGGCAAGGTGGGGTACTATAATTACTCGCATTTCACCAAAATGTTCAAAAAGTGCACGGGTATAACGCCACAGGAGTTCAGAAAACAGTCACGTACCGTATAGTTAAGGGCGCAGCATGCTGCGCCTTTTGATTTGTTTATTTTGGAACTAAAGTCATAATTTGATAAGTCAACAGGTCACCACAGCAGATAGAGGTCTTACTCGCCCCGCCGTATACTTGAACCACAGGAGCCGCAACGGAGCTTCATCCTGAGGAAGAATTCAAGAGGAGTGAGGGAGAACAAGTTATGAAGACACAACCCCAGGCGGGTAAGGGAGTACGGATATCGGAAATACCGGGAGAAACAGTCCGAAAGCGCAAGTCGGTGTGGCACAATCTTGGCAAATTCAAGGTGCTGTATCTCATGTTCTTGCCAGGTGTCCTGTTTCTGCTGGTGAACAACTATATGCCGATGTTCGGCGTTCTGATCGCATTCAAAAATGTAAACTATGCTGATGGTATTTGGGGTAGCCCATGGAGTGGATGGGACAATTTTAAATATTTGTTCTCAACCAGTGATGCATGGGAAATTACCCGAAATACACTCGCGTATAACACGGTGTTTATTGCACTAAATCTCTTAGTAGGTGTCGGGCTTGCTATTCTGCTCAATGAAGTGAAGAACAAGGCAATGTCCAAGTTATATCAATCACTTATGTTATTACCGTATTTCCTGTCCATGATTGTGGTCAGTTATCTGGTACTGGCTTTCCTGGGCAAGGATTCAGGCTTCATGAACTCAACGGTTCTGCAGATGTTCGGCGGTCAGCCGATCGATTGGTATTCAGAGCCGAAGTATTGGCCGTATATTTTGCCACTGGTGAACACATGGAAGAATATTGGATATTATGCCGTCATTTATCTGGCAGCTGTCGTGGGTATCGATGAAGAATATTATGAAGCAGCTGTGCTCGATGGCGCAACCAAATGGCATCAGATACGCTTCATTACCATTCCGTTTCTCGTGCCATTAATCGTCATTATGACGTTATTGCAAATTGGTCGTATATTCTATGCAGACTTCAGTCTGTTCTACCAGGTTCCACTGGAATCAGGAGCGCTGTTCCCTGTAACGAATGTACTGGATACCTACGTATATCGTACGTTCCTTATCGGTGGAGATATCGGGATGTCATCAGCAGCCGGTCTATATCAGGCAATCGTTGGATTTGTGTTGGTTCTTGTATCCAATACCATCGTAAGGCGAATAGATAAAGATAATGCATTATTTTGAGAGGAGGCAAGTCAGCTGTGAAATCACGTGATCCACTAGCCGTATCGAAGCGTTCCGCATCCGTTATTCATGCGATGTTTCTATTCTATGCCATTGCCTGTATCGTGCCGATCCTGCTTGTCTTCGCCATCTCATTTTCGGACGAGACAACAGTAATTGCCAATGGATATAAGCTTATTCCAGAGAAATTCAGCCTGACGGCTTATGAGTTTCTGTTCAGAGATATGGATCAGATCATTCACTCGTATGGTATATCCTTTATTGTTACCGTTGTAGGTACCATTACAAGTGTTGCGTTGACCGCATTGTATGCGTATCCGCTCTCACGGAGAGATCTGCCTTACCGGGGCTGGTTCGCCTTTTTCATCTTCTTCACAATGTTGTTCAATGGGGGTCTGGTACCTTGGTACCTGGTCTATGTCAACGTATTGGATCTGAAAAACTCCCTACTGGCACTCATTATGCCGCTACTGCTATCCCCATTCTTTGTACTGGTCATGCGTACATTCTTCGCGAACTCCATTCCGGTGTCCATTCTGGAATCGGCTCGGATTGATGGTGCGGGAGAATTGAGAACGTTTGCACGTATCGTGCTTCCGCTCTCTCTTCCCGTAATGGCAACCGTCGCGTTGTTCAGTACACTGAATTACTGGAATGACTGGTACCTTAGCATGATTTTTATATCAGATAACCGGACGATCAGCCTTCAGTACCTTATGTATCGGACGCTGCTCGATATTCAATATTTAACAACCAACTCCAACGTCTCTTCACAGATTTCGTCGCAGGGTGGATTGCTGAATCTGCCTAACAAAACTCTGCAAATGGCGATGGCTGTGGTCGGTATTGGTCCAATTGTACTGGCATATCCGTTCTTCCAGCGTTATTTCATCAAAGGTCTTACGGTTGGCGCTGTGAAGGGATAACTCTGAACCGGTTAGCGGAGTGGGCAAGGTAAATGAAGATGGACTGAAAGGGCATATACAGAAGTAGTTATCGGTTTAATTGTGAATTGGGGAATTCGGTTGTATGGTTCAACACATGACAGGAGGGGTTCAATTGGTTAGATCATTAAAGGTATGGTCACGCATGATGGCAACGGTGATGACGCTGAGCCTGGTGCTGGCAGCTTGCTCATCAGACAAAGGTGGAACAACAACACCTGGCGCAGAAGGCGGAGGAGCAAGTGAAGGTGGGGGCAAACCCTATGAAGTGACACTGTTCTACCCAGGGACACCACAGAAGGATGTCGCTCTGGTGGAAGCTGAGATCAACAAAAAGATGGAACCAAAGATCGGGGCCACGCTTAAGATCAATGCGATTGACTGGGGACAATGGGATAACAAGCTGAATCTCATGATTTCCTCAGGTGAAAAATCAGACATTATCTTCACAGCAGCTTGGCAGAACTACACGGTGAATGTAGCTAAAGGCGCATTCTTGCCCTTGAATGATCTGCTTGATGCACATGGTCAGGATATTAAGAAAAACCTGGACCCTGCCTTTCTGGAAGGTTCCCAGGTAGACGGCGTGAATTACGGCGTTCCTACGAATAAGGAACTTGCTGCCACACGTGGTGTGTTGGTACGTAAAGATCTGGCTGACAAGTATAAGCTGGACCTGACAGCTGTAAAGACATGGGCTGATCTGGAGCCACTTCTCAAAACAATCAAGGAAAACGAGCCAGCCATTACACCGTTCTATATGTCCAATACCAATGGTAACGGGCTATTGGAGAATCTGGATTGGGATTATCTCGGTGATGCTTCCGTACCTGGAGTCATCTCCAAAACAGCAGGCGGAACAACGGTGCTGAATGAAGTGGAGACCCCTGAATTCAAAGAAGCGGCTGAACTCGCTCGCAAGTGGTATCAAGCGGGATATATCAACAGTGATGCTGCTACGTCCAATGTGTTCCCGAAAGACCAGGCGAAGGCTGGAAAAGCGTTTCTCTGGACGGATGGCATGAAGCCAGGCAAGGATAAAGAAGAAGAAGGGTATGTGGGTTTCCCGCTCACTCAGATTGAGATGACACAGCCAACAATCACGACGGGTGATGCATCTGGAGCGATGCTTGCAATCTCCCGTTCTTCCGAGCAACCGGAGAAAGCGATGCAGGTCATTAACCTGCTGCATTCGGACAAGGAAATTAACAACTTGCTGAACTTCGGAATTGAAGGTACACATTATGTGAAAAAAGACGGACAGGATAATATCATTGCTCTCCCTGATGGCGTAGATGCCAACAGTCGTACCTACAATCCAGGTGCACAATGGCAACTGGGTAACCAGTTCCTGAACTTCCTCTGGGATAATGAAGATCCACAGAAATGGGAGAAGTTCAAAGAGTTTAACGCCAAAGGTGTGAAGTCGCCAGCACTGGGCTTTACGTTCAACAGCCAATCTGTCAAAAATGAAATTGCTGCGGTCAACAACGTGAACAAACAGTTCAAGCCGGGTATGACATCGGGCGCCGTTGATCCAAATGAGATGATTCCGAAATATCTGGAGAAATTGAAAGCAGCGGGAATTGATAAAATTATTGCAGCCAAACAGGAACAACTCGATACATTCTTGTCTAAGCAATAAATGATCGTCAGCCATGCCAGAGAGACCTGTGTTACTACAAGCTCTTGTCAGCGGTGAAAATGGAGGACGTTTTCGGTGAACAACCGAAGACGTTCTTTTTATTGTTGTTTTTTGATTTGGATTGTTAATCATAAATAGGAAAAATATGATATAATCAGGTGGTTGATTAGGGGGTGTTCGTGTGTCGAGAACCAGACTTGTGTTCTCAGGGGCTTTATTGCTATTTGCTATCATCTTTACATTTAACCATCATCTTGGTTTTTCTGTTGGGGATACCATGCTGTCAGCAATAGGTATATCACCGTATACTACGTCTTATTTAAGTGGTGTACATATCACACTTTTCCTCGGATTGGGGATTTTCGCCTGCGGCTTCTACCTTACACGCAAAGAAATCGGGAAATCATTCCCCGGTCTTGCAAAAGGCTTATGGATCGTAGTTATCGCTATCATTCTCAGTTATTCGTACATGACGGATAAATTGATGTATGTAGCCAAGTGGGGAGCTACAGGCATTAATGCGGTATCCTATGTACAGAATGCAAGCTCTTGTACCTTTAACGTGCTAAAAACGGGTGAGACCCGAGCCACCTGTGACCTGACACTCAAAAATTACGGCAGAGATTCCGTATCCGCCGTGTTATTGCCTGATCTCGCACGCAGTTATAAGTTTAAGGACGATCCACTGTTGGAAGCCTTGCAGTCTGTCCAGTTAAGGCCGGTACATGTTGAGATTGAACCCCATGGAACGTTTACAGGCAAGTTGGAGTTTTACGGGAAAGCGGAATCCCCTCTGTTCGTCAATGGGAAGCTTATGGATATTGTGCTGGATGTAGGCGTGGATGGAGCGAATACGGTATTTGATTATGATATTCCATAGTTGATATTTTTATAGTAAAAAAGAATAATTACATAAACAGAAGTGGAATAAGGTTTGAGTAGAATAGAAAGATCAAAGGCATATACTGAAATTAGAGAGAGCTGGCTAATCGCTGGCTCTTTTTGTGCGTGGAAGTTGCAATTAGTGCAGAAATGTTGGTTTTATCTCCTTCCCCCTTGAATTGGTAACGCTTACGCTAGATAATGAATCGGTTTGTCTCAAAAAAATAGTTTGTCTTTAGCGCTTACATCATTACAATTAATGTCACGACAAATTTAGACAAGGTGAGATGAAAAGATGTCATATCGGACAAACCTGTTTTCCAAAATGGTCATTCTTATTCTGATTATGCTGATCCCTGTAGTGCTTCTGTACTGGTACTCCAATCACAAAACAACAGCTGTTCTCAGAGACGAGTTGAATCGATCGAATAGTAACCAGCTTGAATTTTTCCAAAATCAAGTGAACACACACATCGAACTGTTATCCTCATGGCCAAATCTGCTCATACATGATCCTGATATTGCCAGCTTCCGCCGAATCTATGCGGACAGTAATTACTTTGACCTAGATGCGATCAACCTGGTCAAACGTATTCAGAATAAGCTGAGTATTCAGGAAAGCTCATCCAATTGGGCCACGAAATTATATCTGTACTCCCCTTCGCTAGGCAGGGTAGTTTCCGAAAGGGACGCACGTTCTTACGATAAACAAGCGTTAAGGGAGAATATCAGTTCCGGCTGGGATGTACGCAAAATTCAGGATGGGGAAGAAGATCGGTTCATGTTTAGCTGGATTACAGTATCTCCGTACGGCATTAAAGACCCAGCTAATAATGCGGAAACGATTATCAAACTGGAGTTTGATAGTGACAACATTCGGGATATGCTCGACAAATTCAAAGACGATGGCAGGCATGATCCCTTCTATTTCCGAGAAGAGTCGGGGGTTATCTATAATCGGACTTCAGACCATTCATTAACGAATCAATTGATGGAAGAACTGTCCGCCCATAAACTTCAGGACGTTGATAATCGTACAGTAGTGATCGGGAATGAACCTTACATGGTTAACACCGTGAAATCCAGTACAACAGGCTGGTATTTGGTGGACTACATGCCCCTGTCAGATATTCTGAAGCCCATTCATCAATCCAATATGTTGTTCTATTCTTCCATGATTTGTTTGTTGTTAATGAGTTTTGGTGTGGCGTACTTGTTCTATGTTCAGGTACAGGTACCAGTGAAACAACTCATTCGCGGGTTCCAGCGGTTGAAGCAGGAAGATTATTCAGTGAGGATTAAGCCAAAAGGCCGCAATGAATTCAGTTTTCTGTCCGAACGTTTCAACTTGATGGTGGAGCAGATCCAGCAGTTGTTTGAACACGTTTACCTGGAACAGATTCATGTGCGTGAAGCCCGGTTGAAGCAGCTGCAGTCGCAGATTAACCCGCACTTTTTCTACAATTGTTTCTCCTTCATCACAAGTATGGCGAAGCTGAAGCGTATGGACGCTGTTGTAGCGATGTCGCATAATCTATCGCGATATTATCGGTATACGACAAGACAGGAGCGGGACGTGGTACCGTTGACAGAAGAGATTGAATTTGTCAGCTGTTATCTGGAGATCCAACGGATGCGTATGGACCGCATTCATTACAAGATTGATCTGACTGATGAGATGTTAAGACAGGAGGTACCGCCACTCATCGTGCAACCACTAGTGGAGAATGCGGTGATTCACGGTATCGAGGCGGACGCGGAAGCCGGAGAAATAAGAGTATCCGGGGAAAAACAGGGTGGTGTCATGGTTCTTGTGGTAGAAGATGATGGGCAAGGCATGACGCAGGAGGCACGTGAGGCGCTTCTGAATAAGCTCAGGGGAACGATGGATCAGGAGATGGGCTGTGGCCTGTGGAATGTGAATCAGAGACTCCAGCTTCGATATGGGGAGCAGGCAGGGCTTGATATAACGGAATCGGAACTTGGTGGATTACGAGTTACGCTGTCATGGCCTGCCGAGCAGGAGTTTCTTCTGGAGAATGAAGGATAAGCACTTGGAATGTGCAGCGTATGATGAACGATGGAATCTATTGGCAGAATGAACGAAATAGGGAGTGAATCACTTGATTGATATATTACTGGTAGATGATGAGACATACGTAACAGAAAGTCTGGAACTTACGATCCCCTGGGGAGAACTTGGGGTAACGACCGTGCTGCGTGCCGCATCCGGTAAGGAAGCGCTGGAGATTATGGAGGAAAATGCAGTAGACATCGTAGTTACCGATATTCGAATGCCTGGTATGTCGGGATTGGATCTCATTGCAGAGGTAAGCAAACGCTGGTCTCATATCCGCTGTATCTTGCTGACCGGTCACAGTGATTTTACTTATGCGAAGAAAGCTATTCAATTGCAGGCAGCGGATTATATCCTGAAACCCGTAAACGATGATGAATTTATGAGTTCCGTGTCGGCAGCCATCACGTCTCTTCGCGATGAATGGGATGAATTCGATAAATATCACCGGCTCTTATACAGCCGGAAGTCTGACTATAAAATTTTACGGGAAAATCTCATGCATGATCTGCTGCTGGGACGTGAAATCACGGCGAGGGCACTTCGGGAACAACTGCAACAGTATGAGATTCATATTGATCCGGAACAATCGGCTGTGATGATGCTGATTCGCCTAACAGGACGTTTCTCATCAATGGACCAGCAGTCTCTGGATCTGATGGATTTTGCGGTAGGTAATATTGCTGAGGAAGTACTCGGAGAGCAATTTAACGTGTGGTTTGGTCGCGGACCCCATGAGTGTCTGGTTATGTTCTTGCAGAATCAAGATCAGATCGAATCTCCGCAGATGGACTTGGAGACGTTGAGAATCTCCGCTGAAACATTCCGTGAGCATGTCATTCGATATTTACAGGGAGATCTGTCCATGGTAGTTACCCCGTCATTTCCCTTTAATGAGTTGACAGCAGCTTATCGAAAAAGTCTGGGTTCGCTTGTCCTTTCTGGACCGGAAGAACACAAGATCATATATATGGACATGGATCAGGCACTCAGCAAAAGACCGGAGAATGATGCGACGCAGGCGCTCGAAGAGCTGTACAAACCGCCTGTACTTCCGCAATTGCTTGAGACCAAGCAATGGGAAGCGGCAGCCCGTAAGCTGAACATGGTCTTTGACGCGGCAGAACAGGTACGATTGTCCAGAGAACATGTGTATGAGATGTATCTGTCGGTAACCAATGCATTTATGTATATCGCCCATAAACAGGGGCATCTGGTGCATGAGATTGATCATGCGGGATTCGACCTGCTCCTTGCCCATCAGTTGATTCAATCACCCGAGAAGCTGCGGCGCTGGGCAACCGAGATGCTGGCGAAGCTTCAGGAAGAGTTGTCCGATCAGGAAGGTGTACAGAGCCGCAGACATGTGATCAAGCAAGTTCAGGAGCTGGTGACAAGAGATACAGGACAGGTTCTGTCGGTGAAGATGATTGCGGACAAGGTATATTTACACCCCGTATATCTATCGAAAATTTACAAGGCAGAGACTGGGGAAGGTCTTGGGGACTACATGATTCGTATGCGCATGGAACGTGCTCTATATCTGCTTAAGAATAGCAACAAAAAAATATACGAGATTACGAGTGAACTTGGCTATCAAAATCCGCAATATTTCAGCAAAATGTTCAAAAAGCATTATGGCATGACACCCAATGAATTTCGGGATCAGGCATAATTACAACAACATTCCAGAATATAGGTTGGCAAAGGTGCAGAAATCTTGATTTCGTATCATAGGCTCAAAGGCCTGGTCAGCCTATAATGAAAGGGTAACCAAAACGATTTAAGGGGGAACAACATGAGAGCGCAATCAACGAAAAAGAGATTCTTGTCGCTTCTCGCTACAACGCTGTGTCTGACTGTCGTTCTTGCAGGATGTTCAGGAGGCAGTGGAGGCGGAGATAATGCAGCTTCAAACACAACAGGAACTGAAAACGAATACAAAGAGAAATACGATCCGCCAGTTACGATTACAACAGCCTGGGGAATCGATCCAGAGCTGAAATTCAAAAATGGCGAATCCATGGAAAATAACGTGGCAACCAAGTGGGCCAAAGATCAATTCGGTATTGAAATCAAATCGTTGTGGTCAGTAACAGACACAAACGGAGCATTTGCAACCAAGCTTCGTCTTGCGATGTCATCAGGACAGGAAATGCCTGATATTGTAAACGTGGGTGATAATCTGCTTGCTCAGGATCTGATTGATTCTGGAATGTATCAAGAAGTAGGGCCACTGTTCGATAAGTATGCTTCGGATACATGGAAAAAAGCAATTGAACAAGATCCAAACGTATGGAACCAATATAGTCGTGATGGCAAAAGAATGGGTATCCCTGTTCTGGACTATGCCTACAACAATGATTATCTATTGTGGATTCGTCAGGATTGGCTGGACAAGCTAAATCTGAAAGCGCCAAAAACAATTGATGAATTAGAAGTTGTTATGGAAGCATTCAAAAATAATAACCCTGACGGCTTGGCTCCTGATAAAGTCACTCCGCTCAGCATTGGCTTCAAAACTTCCATGAATACATGGATGGGAGACCCATCATGGATCTTCGGAGCATATGGAACATTGCCGTTCCAATGGAATCTGGGGGAAGACGGCAAGCTGGAGTATGGCTCCATCAATCCGGGTATGAAACAAGGTCTGACCAAATTGAGCGAATGGCTCAAAAAAGGATATATCCCGCAGGAAGCAGCTCTATGGGATGAGAACAAAACAGCAGAGCCAGCAGTTGCAGGAACTGCCGGTATTATTCCAGGACCTTACTGGATGAGTGGATGGCCACTTCTCGATACAGTGAAAAATGTACCGAGTGCCGTGTGGAAACCGATTGAAATTCCGTCTGGTCCTGAAGGCAAAGCGATGCGTCACGGGACACAGTTCGTTAATGGTGTTACGTTGATCAAAAAAGACATGGCGCACCCAGAAGCATTCTTTACGTACCAGAACTACCTGTTCGACAATTATGCAGACCCGGCACCAGGTAGCCCTTATGACAATGGTCTGTTTGCAGGCTATGACTATCAATTAGATGCAAATGGAAAACAAATGCCGATTGACGAGATCGAAGGCGGATATGTTAACGTTGTACGTTATTTGCTTGTTCGTGACGGTGCTCGTATTCCAGATGCACAGATGAAAGCTCTGATGAATTTGGCCAATGGCAAAGAGCCTGAAACCAAGCTTGAGAAAGATGTTGCTGTCAACTATGGTAAAGAAACTCCAGCAGCAGCGAAAGTCTTACTTAGCCAAGAAGAAATTTCCTTCAAAAACATGTTCACAGGTCCGACAACAAAGACGATGAAATCCAAGCTTGACTATCTGAACAAAATCGAGAATCAGGCATTTAACGAAATTATCTATGGCAAAAATCCGGTTGATGCGTTTGATACCTTTGTACAAACCTGGAAATCGGGTGGCGGCGACCAAATCACGCAAGAGGTTAACGAATGGTATGACAGTGTGAAAAAATAGTTACAAGCAGCGCCCAGACGACTAACGTCTGGGCGCTTTTTTATGTTTATTCATGCTAAGGCAAAGTGGTTGAATTTGTGCCATTTATATTGCTTTTATGTGCTGTTTGGACCCCGTAAAAGGTTGATATAATCGCTTTATAAGCCACTCAGGGAGTACTTGAGTAGGAAGAAATACAGGGGGAGCAATCATGAGAACTTTGAAACGCACTTGGCCATTCCACGTTATGCTGTTGCCAGCCATTATCTTTCTGATTATCTTCAGTTATGTGCCTATGGGCGGGATTATTATGGCATTCCAGAACTACAAGCCATGGCTTGGGATTAGCGGTTCTGAATGGGTTGGGCTGGACAACTTTAGATATTTGTTTGAACGTGAAGACAGCTTACAGGTCATCTGGAACACATTGATTATTGCTGTACTTAAACTGATCTTTAATTTATTTGTTCCATTTGTTTTTGCCATTCTTTTGAATGAGGTTCGCAAGATGGCTGTACAGCGAACGATTCAAACACTTGTCTATTTACCTCACTTCTTGTCCTGGGTCATTCTGGGCGGGATTTTGATAGATCTGTTGTCAACAGGCGGCTTGGTTAACCGGGTTCTGGGAACCTTCGGACTCGGGCCATATTTCTTCCTGGGAGACAACAGTTGGTTCCGATCTACGGTCATTCTGACAGATGTGTGGAAAGAATTTGGCTATAACATGATTGTCTTTCTGGCTGCGCTTGCCGGAATTAATCCAGCATTGTACGAAGCAGCGGAAATTGACGGAGCAGGACGCTGGAAACAGACACTGCACATTACAATCCCTTCGCTTGTGCCGATGCTGATGGTTGTAGGAACACTGGCACTTGGTAACGTACTGAATGCCGGATTTGACCAGATATTCAACTTGTATAACCCGCTCGTATATCAAACGGGTGACATCATTGATACATTCGTATATCGTTCCGCAATGCAGAATGGTGAGATGGGCTTTGCAACCGCGATCGGATTATTCAAATCGGTCATTAGTATGATCTTGATTCTTGTATCGTACAGCTTAGCCAAAAAATACGCCGGATATCGCATATTCTAAACGAATGAACAGAGAAAGAAGGGACCACGATGTATCATAAATCATTGCCTTATCGCGTGTTTAATATAATCAATACCTGCTTTCTGATTTTGGTCGCCATTATGTGTATTGTACCAATGATTCATGTACTGGCAGTATCCTTTAGTACAAAGGCTGCTGCCGACGCCAATCTGGTCAATCTCTGGCCCGTAGGTTTTTCACTTGAGGCATACAAAAAGACGATGAACAATCCAATTTTCTTGAACTCGCTCTGGATTTCACTTCTACGTACAGTAATTGGTACAGCGATTACCTTGCTGATTACGTTCCTGGCGGCGTATCCGTTGTCCAAAGAGAATAGTGAATTCAAAGGCAGAACGATCTACTCCTGGATTTTTGTATTCAGTATGATTTTTAACGGGGGACTGGTGCCATTTTACATGGTTATCCAGAAGATCGGGTTGATGGATTCCTTCTGGGTACTGGTACTCCCAGGGGCAGTGAACACATTCCTTGTCATTTTGATGCTGAACTTCTTCCGCGGTATTCCAAAAGAGCTGGAGGAAGCGGCGCTGATGGATGGAGCTAACCATTTCAGAACATTATTCAGGATCTTCCTTCCCATTTCGATGCCGTCCATTGCAACAATTGCATTGTTCAGTATGGTGTTCCACTGGAATTCCTGGTTTGATGGATTACTCTACATGAATAACGCCAAGGATTATCCACTTGCTACATTTATGCAAACGGTCATTATTGGACGTGATATGAGTAGCATGAGCATGAATCCAAAAGAAATGGAAGCTCTCTCTCAAACCACGGTAAGGGCAGCTCAGATCTTCATCGGAAGTGCACCGATATTGATTGTGTATCCTTTCCTGCAACGTTTCTTTGTCAAAGGTATGACGTTGGGCTCAGTTAAAGGCTGAGCCTGTACCCCAAATTAATGGAGGTTGATACAGTGAGCAACTTGACGGAAAAGACATTCATTCTGGGAATGGATGTGTCCTTTATGGATGAAATCGAACAACATGGCGGGAGTTATAGTGATGTGGATGGCAAGGAACAAGACTTGCTGTCCATCCTGAAGATTAATGACACTAACGCGATACGACTTCGAATCTGGAATGATCCTGTTGGTGGATTCTGCAATCTGGAGCGGACGGTGGAGGTAGCCAAACGGATCAAGAAACAGGGATTGAAATTTTTGCTTGATTTCCATTATTCCGATCGCTGGGCTGATCCAGCCAATCAATGGAAGCCGAAAGCATGGGAGAATCTGTCCTATGAAGAGCTTCAACGTGCGGTATGCATGTATACGGCTGACGTTCTGAGAACGTTGAAGGAACACGATGCGCTTCCGGACATGGTGCAGGTGGGCAACGAGATTACACCAGGCATGTTATGGAATGAGGGACGTGTCGGTGGAGAAGAGCATGATACGGATGAACAGTGGGAGCGTTTTGCAGGCCTTGTGAAGTACGGAATTGCTGCGGTCAAATCCGTTGACGCGGATATTCAGATTATGATACATATTGATCGTGGTGGAGATAACGCCGAGAGCCGCAAGTTTTATGATCGCTTTGAAGCACTGGGTGTGGAGTTCGATATCATTGGTCTCTCGTATTACCCTTGGTGGCATGGCACACTCGAAGCGTTACGTGACAATCTTCATGATCTGGCTGAGCGTTATGGCAAACCGATCAATGTAGTTGAAACCGCTTATCCATGGACGCTGGAGCAGCCGGAAGGCATTGAATGGATTTTGAATCAGGAAGATATGTTGTTACCAGGATACCCTGCAAGTGTAGAGGGACAGACCAAATATCTGAAGGATCTATTGCAAATTATTCGCGAAGTTCCTGGTGGTTTGGGGCACGGATTCTATTATTGGGAACCTGCCTGGATACCAAGTAAAGAAGAATGGTCCGTCGGTCATCCGAATAACTGGGGCAACCTCACCATGTTTGATTTTAAAGGTCGCAAGTTGGAATCGTTTACAGCACTCACTACTGTTGAAGAATCAGATGTCGTGACATACGTGTAATCTAGCGTAATATGTATTGTCTGTGAAGTCGTTGTTATCGTATATAAATTTAAAAAAACAGCAATTAAAGCAAGGGAGTTGTCCTTATGACATACAAATTTCCACCTGTAAGTTCCAAAGCCCCGCACATGTTGCATGGCGCAGACTATAACCCGGAGCAATGGCTCCGCTATCCTGAAATCCTGGAAGAAGATATTCGCTTGATGAAGCTTGCCAAGTGTAACGTGATGTCTGTTGGTATCTTCTCATGGGTGTCCCTTGAGCCGGAAGAAGGCGTATATACATTCGAATGGCTGGATCAGGTGTTGGATCGTTTTGCAGCTAATGGCATCTATGCATTTTTGGCTACACCAAGTGGTGCGAGACCAGCCTGGATGTCCGCCAAGTACCCGGAAGTACTCCGTGTCTCTGAGAAACGTGTCCGTAATCTGCATGGTTTCCGTCACAACCATTGTTATACTTCCCCGGTATACCGTGAGAAGGTTACTGCAATCAACACAAAACTGGCAGAACGTTATTCGGATCATCCGGCTGTAATCGGCTGGCATATCTCGAACGAGTTCGGCGGAGACTGTCATTGTGATTATTGTCAGGAAGCGTTCCGTGGTTGGGTTCAGAAGAAGTATAAAACACTCGATGAACTGAATCATTCGTGGTGGACGACATTCTGGAGCCATACGGTTACAGACTGGAGTCAAGTGGAATCTCCGGCTCCACACGGTGAGACACAGGTACACGCAATGAATCTGGATTGGCGCCGTTTCGTTACGGATCAGACAGCTGATTTTATCGTGCATGAAACGAAACCATTGAAAGCTCAAAATCCCGATCTGCCAGTCACAACGAACCTGATGGAATTCTATGGTGGTCTGAACTATTGGAAGTTCGCCGATATTCTGGATTTCCTCTCTTGGGACAGCTATCCGACTTGGCATGATGCAGATGATGACGCGAAACAGGCATCCCGGATCGCCATGATGCATGATATCGTTCGTTCCATCAAAGGGGGTCAGCCGTTCTTGCTGATGGAGAGTACTCCAAGTTCGACGAATTGGCAAGATGTCAGCAAACTGAAAAAACCTGGCATGCATTTGCTATCTTCCCTCCAGGCTGTGGCACACGGTTCCGATAGTGTTCAGTACTTCCAGTGGAGAAAAAGCCGGGGGTCTAGTGAGAAACTTCATGGTGCGGTGGTAGACCACGTAGGAACGGAACACACTCGAGTGTTCCAAGATGTCACCGACGTAGGAACGGCTCTTGAAGGCATGGAAGCTATTGTAGGAACAGCGGTTCCGGCAGAAGTTGCAATCATATTTGATTGGGAAAACCGCTGGGCCGTTAATGATTCCCAGGGTCCGCGTAATATCGGTGTGAAGTATGAGCAGACGGTGGAAGAGCATTACGAAGCGTTTTGGAAAAAGGGAGTCGCTGTAGACGTTATTGATATGGATGCAGATCTGTCCAAGTATAAGCTGCTGATTGCGCCAATGCTCTATCTGGTACGTGAAGGTGTCGGGGAACGTATTGAGAAGTTTGTAGAACAAGGTGGTACGTTCGTAGCAACTTACTGGTCTGGTATTGTTAACGAAAACGATCTGTGCTTCCTGGGTGGATTCCCAGGCCCACTGCGTAAGACACTTGGTATCTGGTCCGAGGAAATTGACGGATTGCATGATCGTGATCTGAACGGAATCATCCCGGAGAAGGGCAATGAGCTTCAGCTCAATACAGCGTACGATGCAATTGAACTGTGTGATCTGATTCATCTGGAAGGCGCGAAGTCCCTGGCTACGTACCGTTCAGACTTTTATGCCGGACGTCCGGCATTGACGGTTAACCAGTTGGGTTCAGGGAAAGCATATTATGTAGCGACACGTCTGAAAGCACCATTCTATGATGATTTCTATGCGAAACTAATCGCTGACCTGAACATTGAGCGTGGACTTGAAACCGAGCTGCCTGCCGGAACAACGGCGCATACGCGTACAGATGGTACAGCTGATTATGTGTTTGTACAGAACTACACACCAGATGAGAAGCTGGTTGAATTAGATGGACAGTCCTATACCGATCTGCTCAGTGGTGATGCTGTGGAAGCAAGTCTCAGCTTGAAGCCATATGACATTTGTGTTCTGCGCAGACCAGTTGCACGGAAATAATATAGATTCTATATGGTACTAAATGAATGAAGTTAGTATTGAGAAAAGATGGCTTGAACGCCTGCATTGGTGTTCAAGCCATCTTTTTTATTTATGCATTTGGCTGTTGAACCACTTTTTCTGGACAAGATAAAGGATAAACGTGTCCGCGTAGCGAAGACAAACACGTAACATGTAACTCAAGACTTTCAGTCTGGGAGGAATGGAAATGAATCAAAGAAATCTGGATGGTAACAGCATTATTATTCGACTGGAAATGACAACTAAGGATATCAAGTTTGGCGAAGTGGCTTCGGTCATCTCGGAAGCTGGGGGAGACATCATTGCCATCGACGTGATTTCCACCAATCAGGATGTAAGCGTGCGCGACTTGACGGTCGCAGTTACAGATGCACAAGATAACAGTAAAATTATAGAAGGGGTGCGCCAGCTTAAAGGTGTATCCATTATTAATGTATCGGATCGGACGTTCCTGCTTCATCTGGGCGGTAAGATCGAAGTAACACCAAAGACCCCAATTCAAAACCGGGAAGATCTGTCACGTGTGTACACTCCGGATGTGGCTCGTGTATGTTCAGCCATTTCAGAAGAACCCGGCAAAGCCTTCTCATTGACAATTAAACGGAATACAGTGGCCGTCGTATCTGATGGCAGTGCGGTGCTTGGGCTTGGTAATATTGGGCCTCGTGCAGCGATGCCCGTCATGGAAGGTAAAGCAATGTTATTCAAACAGTTTGCAGGTGTGGATGCTTTCCCAATCTGCCTGGACACACAGGATACCGAGGAAATCATACGCACTGTGAAAGCGATATCACCTGGTTTTGGCGGCATTAATCTGGAGGATATCTCTTCACCGCGTTGTTTCGAAATTGAACGTCGTCTGAATGAGGAATTGGACATTCCTGTATTTCATGATGACCAGCATGGCACAGCGGTTGTGTTATATGCCGGTCTGATCAATGCGCTTAAACTGGTGGGCAAGTCCATTGAAGATGTGAAGATTGTGGTCTGTGGTATCGGTGCAGCAGGTGTAGCATGCAGTAACATCTTATTGTCCGCAGGAGCCAGTCGACTTATAGGTGTCGATCGTGAGGGTGCGATTGTACGGACACAAACCTATGAGAATGAAGTCTGGAGTGACTATGCAGCTCGTACTAACCCCGAACTGGAGACTGGCTCGCTGCGTGATGTCATTCGCGGAGCCGACGTGTTCATTGGCCTGTCCCGAGGGAATCTGTTAACTCGCGAAGATGTGCAGACCATGGCGGAAGATCCAATCGTGTTTGCAATGGCAAACCCGGTACCAGAGATTATGCCTGCCTTGGTGGAAGACATTGTGGCTGTAATGGCAACAGGCCGATCCGATTATCCGAATCAGATCAACAACGTGTTATGTTTCCCGGGCATGTTCAGGGCAGTTCTGGATTGCCGAGCCACCGAAATTAATGAAGAAATGAAGCTGGCAGCCGCTCAAGCGATCGCTTCGGCCATTACGGATGAAGAGCGTACACGCTATTACATTATTCCGAGTGTGTTCAATGATAAAGTGGTCAAATCGATGCGCAGTCGCGTGATTGAAGCAGCTGTTAAGACGGGTGTAGCTCGGCGTATTCCTCGTGAACAGGCCCGTGAAGGTGGGGAATCGTAAGATGCCAGAGAACCCTCTTCAACCTGGTGGGAATTTGCAAGAATCAGGGCACATGCATAATATAGATGGAATAACGGCAGGAGAGGCTGTTCTGCGCGCCGCGCGATCCTTTGTTCAAGGGGACTCATCCAAGCATAGTGATGGTCATGACTGGCCGCACATTGAACGGGTAACGGCACTTGCGGTTGAACTCGCTCACCGCATGGGTGCAGACCCATTTGTCTGTGAGCTGGCTGCATTATTACATGATGTACCGGATGAGAAGCTGAATGAGAGCTTGGAAGCCGGGATGGCCAAACTGAATGACTGGTTGGATACCCAGCCTCTTGACTCGGATATATGTAATAAGGTTGTGGGTATTATTAGCACCATCTCATATGCGGGAGGTCAGCGTCCTGCGGTCAGTTCGCTTGAAGCACAGGTTGTTCAGGATGCAGATCGACTGGATGCACTGGGTGCGATTGGGATCGCGCGAACCTTTGCCTTTTCAGGAGCCAGAGGGCGCGAGATGTACGATCCGTCCCTTCCCCCACGGGAGCAGATGACCCGTGAGGAATATCGCAATGGGCGCAGCACAACGATAAATCACTTTTACGAGAAGTTGTTCAAGCTCAAGGATCTGATGAATACCTCCTATGGCAGGGAGCTGGCGGAACAGCGTCATGATTATATGGTGCAGTTCGTGGACCAGTTCAAAAGGGAATGGGAGGGCACGGACCGTTAGGCAGGCATAATAAGCATGAGTATTCCACAGAGGTATAATTAGTAACCGAGGCGAATCTTTGAAGTGGCGAAAATCCATTTTGAAGATTTGCTTCTTTTTGGGTTAATAATGTGTATTAACATACATAAAGAAATTAATTTCACAATAGCTCTGACTTATGACATGGCAACGGAAGACCTTACATGGTACAATAAATCGTTCTCCTGAATGAATTCAGGCAAAAAAAGAAATATGGGGTAATAATGAACATGATTATCAAATGTAAAATTTCAGGTTCGGTAAAGAGGAGGGGTCACCACCATGTCGTTTGGTGCACGTGTACTTAAGACGGGGATCGCGGTTACGCTTGCCTTGTACCTTAGCAGCCTGTTCTTGAACCCGCAATCTCCCGTGCCTGCCGCAATCGCGGCTATATTCGCCATGCAGCCTTCCATCTATCGTTCCTGGAAATACTTCCTGGATCAATTGCAAACGACCACGCTGGGAGCTATTGTCGCCCTGGTGGGGGGCATGGTGTTGTCCAATGAGCCAATCGCTGTTGGATTAATTATTGTACTTGTCATCATGATCTGTCTTAAATTGAATATGGGTGAGACGGTTGGCCTGACACTGGTCACGGTTGTATCCATTATGGAAGCATCGGGTGACTGGCATTTTGCACTCAATCGTTTTCTGTTGACACTGGTTGGTATTGTATCGGCGTTTCTCATCAACATTACGGTATTTCCGCCGAAACCGAAGGTTCAGTTCGTGAAGCAGATCCATAGTGTATTCAGCGGTATGTCGTTGCTTCTGCGAACCTCGATCTCGGATGAGATCAAGGAAGTTGTATTCCGGGAGGAGAAAAGCAACCTGGGCGGTTCCATTAAGTCTTTGTCCGACAAGTATAACTTGTTCGAAGAGGAACAGAAAAAGATGAAACGTTCGAAATTCAGCGAAACTCGTCAGATGGTGGTCTACAAACAAATGCTGCTGAGTCTGCAAAAAGGGTATGAGGTGCTGGATTCGGTGGAACGCCACTATTTCCAGGCACCGCGGACAACGGCCATGGATCAGTTTTTTGACTCACATCTTGAACTGGTTATCAAATTCCATGAGCATGCACTGCTCAAGTTCGAGGATAAGCTGAAGCCTAATGGTGAAGAGGCCGCACAGTTTGTATTGGATAATGACCGTTTCATGGAGCAGGCGATCACCCAGTTTGATATCGACAAGGAAGGGATGTTACGATTGTCCATCGTGGCCGCTGCGATCTATGATTACGGATATCAGCTGGAACGTTTGAATCGACTTGCCGAACATGTGCATAGCGCTAGCGAAGACAAAGAATCACAGGATAAAATTTTGAATTGGCTTAAGTGGCCTTAAATTCAAGTTCAAAAAGTCTGGTTTTCAGTACCAAGAAGATGGAATGAAGATAGAAATGGAGTAGCGGAGCGTAGGACAACTACGTGAGCAACGGACATTTCGGCTGAATTTCATATTCGATGCTGATGATGCCGTTAGGCATGATTTGTAATCAAAATTAGACTTTTTGAACAACCTCTAAGTGCGAATTGCGCACCTGCTTGGCGATCATATACAATGTAGTTACAACATTGCCCGGACAATCGTGTCCGGGTTGTTTTGTCATACATACGGCTGAAGGGCATGAATGAATATTAACGAACTGAGGGATAGAGACATGATTATAGAGGAATTGGACGCTGGACTAATGGAATGGTTGAGTGGGACAAATCTGGCGCATAAACAGCATGAAGCCATGCAACTGCTGACCGTATCTGAGGATCAATGGCCCCATCAGGCGATGATCAGTATGGGGGAAGTGATTGCGATAAATCCGCATCAGCTAAGACTGGCTTTATGGCAGGGTACACAGACCAGTATGAACATGAGCAAAACAGGCAAGGCTACCTTGATTGCGGTTCAAGGACATCGATTGCTGCATATCCGTATAGAAGCAGTACGACTGCCTGAGATGAAGGGCGCTGTTCATCCGAGAGATCGTTTTGAAGCACAAGTGCTCCAAATACGTGTGGATCACGCGCCATATGCGGAGATCACTTCAGGAATAACCTTTCAATTAAAAGATGAACATGGAGCAATTACACGTTGGAAAGAGACGATTGAAGAATTACGAAAATAGGCAGGAGTAGCTAAGTCAGATGAGGACCCGGTGATTGGGTAATAATGAAGAAGAAAACAACAAAAAACGCCTCCGCTTGCATCGGGACGTTGTCACTGGTACAATAAAAAATGGTTTTCAGAAAATTAGAACTAATTAACATATAATTAAAATGTTTACTTTCTAATAATTATACCATTGCCTTTTCGGGCTTGTCAAATGGGATTTTGAGGACACAATCCGGGGAAAGAGGGGCTATTAACATATGAGTACAGAGCAGCAGTGGAGTGAAGAACAACAACGGGTCAACACGGTGACCGATCAGATTGAGCGCAAGATCACAACGCTGGAAGATGAAGTAGGTTCCTTCCGGGACGAAGTGGTTGGCATGAGAAAAGATTTCTGGGACGAAGTCACAATGAACTTTAGTGAAGCGGATGATGTCGGGGAAACTTCAACCAGTATGCGGCAGCAGTCACAGGTACTGTCTGATCGGGAGCGCAGTCATCTCAATACAGCGGCTGCATTGGACAAAATGAAACGACTGCATCATTCACCGTATTTTGGCCGCATTGATTTTAAGGAAGATGGGTATCCAAATGCAGAACGCATTTATCTGGGTATTGCCTCGTTACTGGATGAGAAGGAAGAATCCTTTCTGGTCTACGACTGGCGTGCACCAATCTCTAACCTGTATTATGACGGAGCGCCGGGTCCAATTACGTACCAGACTCCAAGCGGTGAGATCAGCGGTGATATAGAGATGAAGCGGCAGTTTGTCATTAGGGACGGACGTATCCGTTTTATGTTTGACACGGGGGTTACGATTGGTGATGAGTTGTTGCAGGCCGTGCTCAGTCGAACTTCGGATGCACAGATGAAGAGCATTGTGGCGACCATTCAGAAGGAGCAGAACCGGATTATCCGTAATGACCGGACACGTATGCTCATTGTGCAAGGCGCAGCCGGCAGTGGCAAAACATCCGCGGCGCTCCAGCGAGTGGCATATCTTCTCTATAAATACCGCGAGCATCTGCAAGCGGATCAGATGGTTCTTTTTTCACCAAATCCCATGTTCAACAGTTATGTCTCCACGGTACTGCCTGAGCTTGGGGAGGAAAACATGTTGCAAACGACCTTCCAGGAGTATCTGGAGCGCCGTTTGGGTCGTGAATATCAACTGGAAGATCCGTTTATTCAACTTGAATATGTACTTACGGGGACGGAAGATCCCGATTACGATGTGCGCATGTCCAGCATTCGCTTCAAGTCATCCGAATCTTTCCTGAAAGTCATTACACGTTATAAGGAAAGCATGTTGTCAGGTGGCATGAAATTCAAGCCGGTACGCTTCCAGGGCCGAGCGATTGTCACGTCAGAGGCTATGGCTGAGAAGTTCTACAGTTTCGAGTCGTCCGTCAAGCTGGTGAGTCGACTGGAGATGCTGCGGGACTGGATGCTGAAAGAACTGTCTGCCTTTGGTAAAGGTGAACTGGATGCGCCTTGGGTGGATCAGCAACTTGATCTGATGGAGCCGGAGGATCTGCAACGTGCGTATCAACGGTTGAAGCGCAAACAAAAAGGAAAGACCCATACGTTTAATGACTTCGAGCAGGAAAGAGAAATTCTGGCACGTATGGTGGTCAGTGACCGACTCAAACCGTTGCGTAAATGGATTAAGTCCTTACGATTCGTTGATATAAGACAATTATATGCACATCTATTCAACGATCAGGCTCAGATGGAGCGATTGCTGGGTGACGAAGCGTTGCCTGCTCAATGGGATGAAATCTGTAAGATGACTTTACGCAGATTGAAGCTTCAGGAGTTGGCATATGAAGATATTACGCCATACTTATACTTGCGTGAGCTTATGCTTGGATTCCATATTAACTCCAATATTCGCCATGTCATCATTGATGAAGCCCAGGATTATTCTGCGTTTCAGTTGGCATTTATGAAGAGACTGTTCCCACGGGCGAAAATAACAGCACTTGGTGACTTTAATCAGGCAATCTATGCCCACTCTTCAGTACTTAGCGGAACAGGACCCTTGACTAACCTGTACGGACCAGACAATACGGAAGTGATTGAGCTGACCAGAAGTTATCGATCTACCCGGGAGATCGTGGAGTTTACACGTGGCATGGTGCCTGGTGGGGAAGAGATTATTCCATTTAACCGTAGCGGTGAGAAACCTAAAGTGATCGTTTCTTCTGATTCAGAGCGTCATATAAATGTCATCACAACAGACCTTAAGCACTTGATTAAGGAAGGGTATGAATCGGTTGCAGTCATCTGCAAGACCGCCGAACAGAGCAGAGACGTCCATGCTGCATTGAGCAAGGCACTGCCCACAGCACCGAAGTTAATCAAAAAAACGACGCTGGCTTTTGAGCAGGGTGTTCATGTCATCCCGGCGTATCTGGCCAAAGGCGTGGAGTTCGATGCTGTCCTGATCTATGACGGCTCTGCGAAGCAGTATGCCCAGGAGCATGAACGCAAGTTGTTCTACACGGCTTGCACACGAGCGATGCATCTACTGCACGTATACTGTGTCGGCACACCGAGTCCGTTCATTACCGCCCAGTCGGAAGAATGGTATGATCTTGGCAAGGTGTCTGCTGTGCAAGTGGACTGACCTAACATTTCATATGCATGAAGAAGGCTTCCGTTCAATGGAACGGGAGTTTTTCTGTATATGATACATTTCTCGGGAAGAAGCTAGCTTAGCGAGAGAAGTGTACATGATGAGGTTTCGGCCATATATAGTTGATCGTATGAAATGGAAATACCTAACGTGAATCCGTAAGGATTGGGTCCCGTGAATAAATACGACGGCATAATTTGTATTAAAGCACAATGGATGTGATTTTTCTTTACACATGAAGTCCGGACTCATATAATCGTAACAATATATTTTTTTTTGGATCGTTTATTAAAGGAGGCAACAAAATGAACAAACCATCATTTGAACGGCCACTTATGGCCGATTGTGTACCTGATCTGGTCGCTACAGCACGGGGAGATTTGCCAGCGACTTTGGTCATTCGGGGAGGTACGCTGGTAAACGTGATATCGGGTGAGATTTTGCCTGAGATGTCCATAGCTGTACAGGGAGCTCGAATCGCTTATGTCGGTAAAGATGTAAGCCACACCATAGGAGAACATACCCGGATTATTGAAGCGAACGGTAAGTATATCGCTCCTGGTCTGCTGGATGGACACTGCCATATCGAAAGCACACAGATGAAAGTAACCGAATTTGCGAGAGCGGTGTTGCCTTCAGGCACGACCGGAGGTTTCTTTGACCCTCATGAGATCTCTAACGTGCTTGGTCTCAAAGGACTGAGACTGATGCTGGATGAAGCACGGACCACACCGATGGCTGCTTATATGCAGGTGGCTTCCTGTGTGCCTTCCACTCATCCAGGACTGGAGACAACAGGTGCTTATATCGGGCCTGAAGAGGTAGCGGAGGCTCTTTCCTGGGGTCCGGACATGATTGGTCTTGGTGAAGTGATGAACTTCCCTGGGGTAGTCTATGGGGACGAGACGATGATCGGTGAGATACAGGCGACCCTCCGGGCAGGTAAAGTGGCAGACGGTCATTTCACCTGGGCTGCAGATGACTGGCGTCTGCCAGCGTATGCAGCGAGTGGCGTTACGGGAGATCATGAATGTGTGACCAAGGAAGATGTGGTTGAACGTCTGCGACTCGGAATGTACGCGAAGATGCGCCAAGGTTCGGCATGGCATGATGTAGCAGAGACGATCAAAGCTTGTACTGAGCTGGGTCTGGATACACGCCGGATGATGCTGGTGACCGATGACCGAAGCTCTGAATCCCTGCTCAAAGAAGGACATATGGATTTTGTTGTTCGTCTAGCAATCTCCCAAGGAGTGAAGCCGGTTACGGCTTTTCAGATGGCAACCATTAACACGGCTGAGCGCTTCGGAGTTGCGCGCGACATTGGTGCGGTCATTCCTGGCAATATAGCCGATATTATTCTGCTGGACGGCCGGTTGGCGGATGTACGTGTGGGCATGACGATTGCTGCCGGGCAAGTTGTAGCCGAGAATGGGAAAATGACGGCGGTATGGGACAGCTTCACGTACCCTGAGGAAGCGCTGAACACGGTGAAATTAGAAGCTAATATTCAGCCGGAAGATCTGGAGTTGGCTGCACCGATTCAAGAGGGGACGATTGGTGCCAAAATCATTCATGTGACAGAGAATCATGTGGATACAAAGGAGAAACACCTGCCAGTCTCCGTAGAGAACGGCAAGGTTGTGGTTTCAACTTCAGGGGAAGTATGTAAAATTGCGGTCTTGGAGCGTCACAAACAAACCGGGAATCGAGCGGTAGCGCTTGTTGGAGGCATCGGCTTCACATCACCTGCAGCGATTGCGATGACGGTTGCTCATGATAGTCACAATCTGTTGATTATCGGTAATGATGATGAGCTAATGGCTGAAGCCGGTAATCGCGTCATTCGTATGCAGGGCGGGGTTGCCGTGGTAACGGCAGCAGGTGTAACCGAATTCCCGCTGCGGATTGCAGGTTTGATGTCAACCGAGCCATTTGAAGTCGTTGCAGCCCAATCGGCAGCAGTCAGTGAAGCTTTACAGTCCGGAGGATGTACGTTGAATAATGCGTTCATGACGCTTTCGTTGCTCGCGCTGGTTGTAATTCCGGAATTACGTTTGTCCGACAAGGGGCTTGTGCGGATCTCGGCAGAAGGTATTGAACTGGTGTCCCTTTTCGATGAAGTGGTTGAGAATACACCTGTAGCTCCATCGGGTAATGAATGAACGGAAATGTCGACTAGAACATCATTAAATAGGGTTCCATATAAAGCCGCCTTAGGGCGGTTTTTTGGTGTATTTTGGGAGAAAACGCTTTCTAGGTCTTCTGGAGCTTGATGTACATATGGCAATAATGACTGAAGTCATGCTGAAATAAGGATTGAATTTAAAAAAAATGAATAATTGCGACTTTTGAACTATACATACAGAACTACGAATTCCCGAAATATAGTTATATGATTCTTTCGTCGTAAGTCTTAAAGATGATATTGCATATAAAAGCAATCCAAATTCGTCGTACCTAATAAGTATCCATTAAATGAATATGAAACGACACAATTTCATCCAGATTTGCACGTCAGAGCTGATAACTTCAGAGGGAGTGTACAAATATGAAAAGCAAAAGGGGTTACCGTTTTATCTTATTACTGAGTTGTTTGATCCTGTGTGTGAGTACAGCCTGTTCTTCCAAAGCCATTGCGGATGGTTCAGTCGACAGTTATGCAACGATTCATGGAGAACTTGATGTGCCGGTGAGAGCGACTTGGGTGTGGGATACGACCCAGATCCGAAGTAATCCTCAAGAGGTGTTAAATTACGCTACAGCGAACAAGATCAATACGATCTATCTGCAGATAAACCGGGATATAAAGATTCCTGAGTATAAAAGTTTTATCCGCCAGGCGAGAGTCAAGAATATTGCGGTGGATGTCATGGACGGAAGATCAGCCTGGGGTTTGACGGAAAGCCGGGAGCAGATTGCTTCTTTCCTGGACTGGATCGAGACATATCAGGCGCAGGCGTTGCCTAATGAGAAGTTTGCTGGTATCCATCTGGATATTGAGCCACATGTGCACCCGCAGTGGAAAATCAATCAGGCTAGTGTAATTACCCAGTGGCAAGGCAATGTGGAGTACATTGTTGAGCGAGCATCACGGATGAAGATGCCGGTAGCGGCTGATCTGCCTTTCTGGCTCGATAACTACAAAATCCCGGGTTCCACGATGGCCGTAAGCAGTTGGATGATTCGCAAATTTGATTCCATCACCATTATGGCTTACCGCGATACAGCTGCTGCAATCTATAGTGTAGCGAAGGATGAACTTGCAGAAGCAGCTCTGCTTGGCAAGACGATCTCGATCGCGGTGGAGACAAAGCAAAGTAAGGAAGGCGACTTCATTACTTTTTATGAAGAGGGATCTGCTTATATGGAAACACAATTAAAGTTGGTCGAAAAAATGGCTTCAGTACATGCCTCCTTTAACGGTTTCTCCGTACATGAGTACACTTCATGGAAGACCCTGAAAAAGTAAGACACCAATAAGCTTCTTAGCGCAATGCTCGAAGTAATATATGAAAGAGTTCTAACTGAAACAACGTGTCTCAGAGCGTTACTTTGTTAGTTTTCGGGAATTGGAAGTTGATAAAAGAAGGTGTTTGCAGCTGAATAGCTGCGAGCACCTTCTTCTTTTACACCTGAACCAGGGCAGAATCCATGGCCACGTTCTCATAGAACATTTTGCGATACTGTGAAGGTGTGGTGGCTTTATGCTTTTTAAATGTAGTGATGAAGTAGCTTAGATGCTCAAAACCCACATCCATGGCGATATCAACAATCTTGTGATCTGTATTCTCAAGCTGAACGCAGGCCTGTTGAACACGGTAATAGTTAATGTAATCTACAGGGGTTTTCTGCACCATCTGTTTGAAGAAACGGCAGAAGTGTCCCTCGCTCATATTGGCTTCATCGGCCAGTTCTTTCAGCTTTAATGGTTCAGGATAACGTTTGTGGATATAACCGAGCACGGATTTCAGGCGCTCTACCTTGTCATGACTCCCTGTAGCCACGGTGCCTTTGAGCGGAGCAGGTTTCATATGTTCGAACATTCTGGAAAATATGAGGTACAGGTACGCTTTTGTTGACATTTCACACGTTTCGGTTCGGGTAGCATGGTCTGCAAATATACGTTTCAGAAGATCCAGAATTTCTTGTCCCCAATCCTCATCTGCCTTGATATGACTGGGGGGAATCACCGTTTTGCGTACTAGTGGACCGATGAATTTCTCTTGAACTGTATCGAAGGTACGGCTGCCAAGCAGCTCGGGATTAAATACAATGGAAGAGAATACACAGGGAACATCGCCCTTCAGATACCCCGCATGAATCTCGCCTCTATTAATGAAAATGGCTTCTCCAGCTTGTACCTCAACGGTGTTCATATCAATCTGAAAGACAGCGCAGCCCTTGGTCACCATGGTGAACTCCATCTCATCATGCCAGTGGCAATCGAGAATGCTATCCCCGTTTAGTTGTTGAATATCCGGGTACACACTGACGGGATACATGGCATTGCCGTGAATCCGGTCTTCCCGTAATCGTTCACGTTCCATATCAGATTCTCCTTTTGTATCATTATTAATGTAATCGTTTCCATAGATTGGTGATGATGTTCAAGAATCGGATGTTTATTATCAAAATCGTGATATATTTGGTCAAAATAAGAGAAGAAATTCATTATTAATATCAATATTATTATAATATAACCAAAGGGGGAAAGAAAACATGAAATTTACTGATGGATTCTGGATGACTCGTGAAGGGTACCAGATTCAAAACCCGACTGACATTCGTGATATTGTGCAAAAAGACAATTCTGTGACCGTATATGCGGCAACTAAATATATTCGTAGCAAAGGCGACACTCTGAACGGTACATTGCTGAAAGCAACGTACAGCTCACCAATGCCTAACGTTATTCGTGTAACTCTGAATCACCATAAAGGCGGCGTGAAAAAAGGACCTGTATTTGAGCTTAACACACAAGAAGCCAACGTTGAGATCGCAAAAAATGAACAAGGTGCTGTTTTGAAAAGCGGCAATCTGGAAGTTCAAATCGACAAAACAAATGGTTGGGACATTAGCTTCCTGTATGGAGGAAAACGGATTACAGGTAGCGGTCAAAGAGCTGCTGGTTATATTACAGGTCCAAGCAAGGAAGCATATTTCCGCGAACAGCTTGATCTCGGTATTGGTGAATACGTTTACGGACTCGGTGAGCGCTTCACGCCGTTTGTTAAGAATGGTCAAATCGTAGATACCTGGAATGAGGACGGCGGTACAAGCAGTGAGCAGTCTTATAAGAACATTCCGTTCTATTTGTCCAATAAAGGATATGGCGTATTTGTAAATCATCCTGAACGCGTATCATACGAGATTGCATCCGAGAATGTATCCAAAGTGCAGTTCAGCGTAGAGGGCGAGACGTTGGAGTACTTCATTATCGGCGGTGACAATCCTAAGGATGTACTTGATAATTATACGAAATTAACAGGTAAACCAGCGCTTCCACCAGCATGGACATTTGGTCTGTGGCTGACAACATCATTCACAACGGATTATGACGAAGCAACGGTTAACCATTTCGTAGATGGCATGGCTGAACGTGATCTTCCGCTGTCTGTATTCCATTTTGACTGCTTCTGGATGAAGGAATACCAATGGTCTGATTTTGTATGGGATGAAGCGATGTTCCCGGATCCAGAAGGCATGCTTGCACGTCTGAAAGAAAAGGGACTTAAAATCTGTGCTTGGATCAATCCATATATTGCAGAAAAATCCTACTTGTTCGATGAAGGTATGGAGAATGGTTATCTGGTTAAAACAGCCGATGGCAGCGTATGGCAATGGGATATGTGGCAAGCAGGTATGGCTCTGGTTGATTTCACGAACCCGGATGCTGTGAATTGGTATAAGAGTAAGCTTGAAGTCCTTCTGGATCAAGGTGTAGATTCCTTCAAGACCGACTTTGGTGAAAGAATTCCGACTGATGTTGTGTACTTCGATGGCTCTGATCCGGTTAAAATGCACAACTATTATACACAGCTCTATAACAAAGCTGTATTTGAATTGCTCGAAGAGAAGATTGGCAAAAACGAAGCTGCCCTGTTTGCACGCTCTGCAACAGCAGGTGGGCAACAATTCCCGGTTCACTGGGGCGGTGACTGCTCTTCCACGTATGAATCCATGGCCGAATCACTTCGCGGTGGCCTTTCACTGGGACTTTCCGGTTTCGGATTCTGGAGCCATGATATCAGTGGTTTTGAAAGCACGGCGAGCCCTGACGTATACAAACGCTGGGTACAATTCGGATTGTTATCTTCACACAGCCGCCTGCACGGAAGCACTTCGTATCGTGTACCTTGGTTGTTTGACGAGGAATCCGTGGACGTTGTTCGCGACTTTACCAAACTCAAAATCAGCCTGATGCCATATCTGTACAATTCTGCGGTGGAGTCAACGGTAAAAGGAATTCCGATGATGCGCGCTATGTTGCTGGACTTCCCAGAGGACCCAACAACATACAGCCTGGATACGCAATATATGTTTGGCGATTCAATCCTGGTGGCTCCAATCTTCAACAAGGAAGGCGATGTTCGTTACTACCTGCCTGAAGGAACTTGGACGAACTATCTGACTGGAGCGAAAGTACAAGGTGGACGCTGGATCAGTGAAAACCATGACTTCAAAACACTGCCAATGATGGTTAAGCCAAACAGCCTGATCGCTGTCGGTGCGGTGGATAGTAAACCAGATTATGACTTTGCGAATGATGTGTCCTTGCACTTGTTCGAACTGGCTGATGGTCAAACGGCTCAAGCTGTCGTTGTGAACCAAGCGGCTGAACAGGAGCTGACAGTTAACGTTACACGTAATGGATCAGTGCTGGATGTTCGTGCAGAAGGTGCGGGCAAACCATGGAGCTTGGTGCTTCGCGGCATTGAGAGTGTATCCAGCGTTGAAGGCGGTTCCCAAGTGTCTGGTGCAAATGGTGTTGTCGTTACGGCAGCAACAGGCTCAAACGCGCTTACAATCCAACTGTAACATGATATAGTAGAAGAAAAGGACGGTGCCGAAAGGTGCCGTCTGTTTGTCTACGATGATAGGAGATTGAATGAAATGAGTACAATGAATTCGGGTTTGCACTGTACGATATCAGCAGAGATGCTGCATCAACTGGTAGAAATTCATTTTGGAAGCGATACCAAAGTGAAGGGGTTTGGTCTCCTGCAAGGTGGACTTTTTAATACAACCTATCGGATTCACCTTGAACATACATCCTATACGGATGTGATTTTACGTTTGGCTCCAGAGCGGGGAGAGATGGCCGCTGGTTCTGCGGGGGATCCACTATTTTCGTTCGAACGCACGATGATGGCGGCTGAACCGATTGTATATGAATATTACCGCAAGGCAGGCATTCCTGCTCCCAACATTATCGCCTGTGATGACAGCGGGTCCATCATTCCGAGAACGTACATGTTTATGGCGTTTATCCCGAGTAAGCAGCTGGATCACGTATCAATTTCAGACATAGACAAAGAGCGATTGTATCATCAGCTTGGTGTATATACCGCCATCATGCATCAGATCGAGGGTACATCGTTTGGCTGGCCGCAGGGTGATGGGACGATTAAAGGCTCGGATCAATGGTCCGAGGTGCTGCACTCTTTTGCAGAAGAAACTGCTCTTAAAGCGGCCCAAGCCGATTATATGCTAGGTGTAGGGGAAGAGATCGCCGCTATTTTCATCAAAAATAAAGACTTATTTGATCAAGTGACCCGCCCGGTACTCGTTCATAATGACCTCTGGGAAGCAAATGTACTTGTTCATCAGGAAAAGGGTGAGCTGAACATTGCGGCAATCATTGACGGGGATCGATCCATGTTTGCCGACAGGGAGTTTGAAGCCATATTGTCGACAGAGTCGGTGGCTTTCCATGAAGGATATGATCGTCCTCTGGACTCATCTATTGAAGGACAGGCACGCAGGCTTGCCTACCGAATACTGTCTTCGTATTTCAATGCCTACGTTCATGAACATCAGGTTAATCAACCTGAAGATGGTCAGAAGTATCGCCAGCGTACGCTGGATTTATTGGAGCAATGGAAGCGACTGGAATACAACTAACTCGTAGGAGGAATGAAGGATGAAGGAGTATCATCAATACCCGATGTGGGACGCGTCACGTTCACTTGAGGAACGTTTGGATGACCTGATTGCACGATTGACAACAGAGGAGAAGATCAGACTAATTCCTACACGCGAAGCAGCTGTACCAAGACTGGGCATTCCAGCCTACAACGTTGGGGGCGAAGCTGCCCACGGGGTTGCATGGAAAGGGGAGGCAACGGTATTTCCGCAACCTCTCGGTCTATCAAGTACCTGGAATACGAGACTTATGCGGGAGATTGGTTCAGTCATTGGCGATGAAGCGAGGGCATATCATCACCGTGATCCTGAAGTTCACGGGTTAACACTGTGGGCACCAACAGTTGACTTGGAACGTGATCCACGCTGGGGCAGAACGGAAGAGGGATATGGCGAAGACCCGGTCCTCACGGGAGAAATGTCGGCAGCACTCGTTAAAGGCATGCAGGGAAATGATCCTTTTTATCTGAAAATGGTCGCGACATTGAAACACTTTTTTGCCAATAATAATGAGAAAGATCGTCTGAATTGTTCATCCAGCATCGACCCTCGCAATCTGCGGGAATATTATTTAAAAGCATTTGAAACGCCATTTGTGGAAGGCGGAGCCTTGTCCATGATGACAGCTTACAATTCCATCAATGGTACACCTGCTATTGAAAGTCCATATGTGAATGATGTGGTTAAGGGTGAGTGGGCGATGCCAGGTTTCATTGTATGTGATGGTGGAGACCTGTCACAGACGGTGAATTATCATGGTTATCATACCAGCCATGCCGAGTCAGCAGCAGGTGCGTTGAAGGCAGGAGTGGATTGTCTTACAGATGAAGTTGATCTTGTTGTGTCTGCTCTGGAGGAGGCTCTTGACCGGAATCTGTTGGATGTCACTGATATGGACCGAGCGATTCGTAACATCTTTGGTGTGCGGATGCGACTTGGACAACTGGATCAGTCGGGGCAAAATCCATATGCGTCTATTCCCGAGTCGGTATTATGTGCACCGGAGCACGCCAAACTCAGTTATCGTGCCGCTGCCGAATCCATTGTTTTGCTCCAAAATGATGGATTGCTTCCATTGCAGCCAGAAGCGTTGCAGAAAATCAGTGTGATTGGACCCCTTGCGGATGTTGTCTATACCGATTGGTACAGTGGCACACTGCCTTATCGTGTATCCGTCCTCGATGGACTGCGTAATCGACTACCTCAATCAGACATAACGTATGCAGATGGGAATGACCGTATTCAGCTGAAGACAACAGATGGACAAGTTGTAACTCTTGGTGCGCAAGGTACACTCGTCGCTGTACCGGAAGCCAGTGCACCTCCAACCGCCGAATTTGTACATCAGGATTGGGGTTGGGGAAGTCATACGCTGAGAAGTGTGAACAATAATCGATACGTTAGCTTAACCGAGCAAGGTATCTATCAGGCAAATGCACCGGAGATTGGTGGCTGGTTCGTGAAGGAAGTTGTTCGCATAGATCCTCTAACGGATGGAAGTAACACCTTGCGGGCGTGGAACGGTATTCCTGTTGGGCTGAGCGAATATCAGGGACAGTCTGCTGTATCTCCACTCCGGCCACAAGGAGAACAGACTACAGCTACAGGTACAAATCCGAATGATATTGGTGACTCTGGACACGCAAGTCAATCACCTGGCAATACACAGATACCTTCTGCATTCAATATTGATATTGTGACAAGCGGAATACAACAAGCTGTAGAAGCTGCACGTAGCAGTCAGGCATCTGTCGTTGTTGTTGGCAACAGCCCATACATAAACGGCAAAGAAGAAATTGACCGCCCAAGTCTGCTGCTTCCGCCGAGTCAGGTCGAACTTGTCAAAGCTGTGTGTGAAGCCAATTCCAATACAGTGGTTGTCATTATGGGCAGTTATCCATTTGCCTTGCAGGAGTTGAAAGGTATTGCCCGCGCAATCGTTTATATGACACATGCAGGTCAGGAATTGGGGAACGCGCTTGCAGATGTGCTGTTAGGTCATTATGCCCCAGCAGGCAGATTGAACATGACATGGTATGAAGATGAATCACAGCTTCCTGACATGATGGATTATGACATCATTCAGAATGGCATGACCTATATGTATCATGAAGGACCGGTTCAATATGCATTTGGTCATGGCCTGACGTATTCGGAATTCGAATACGAAGCGATTCGTGTAAGTCGCAGTGCTACAGAGGAATCCACGACCACAGATCAATTGAAAATTGAAGTGGAGGTACACAATACAGGTCAACGTGACAGTGATGAAGTCGTACAGATCTATGGATCTTCGCATACCTCCCGAGTGAAACGTGCTCAGAAGCAACTCCTTGCTTTCCGCCGTGTTCATGTCAAAGCAGGGACACGTGTTACGATAAGTCTAGAAGTCCCTGTTCAGAAGCTGGCGCTATGGGATGTTACCCGAGATCGATACTGCCTGGAGACAGCAACCTGGTCCATCCTGGCAGGGCGCTCTTCCGCAGATATACGTCAGTCGGCTGATATTGAAATTGAAGGTGAGGCGATTCCTGATCGTCCGCTGAACTTGCTTACCTTTGCCGAGAATTACGATGCTTGTGCAGGTGTTCTACTGGATGAATGTCTGGAAGGGCGTTCGGCAGTTCGGGCAATCATTCGGGAAGAACCCTTATATCAAGAGACGCAGTTGTCCTGGATCGCTTTCAACCATAATGCTGTTCAAGAAGTGCAAGGATTTGAAGCCAGAGTGGCAGCTTTTGGGGAAGAGGGCAGTCTGGAGATTCGTTCTGGAGGACTGGAGGGCGAACTGCTCGGTGTATGTGAAGTTTCTGGACCTGGAGGCAGTGTGAATGGGAAAGATATCAAGTGGACAACAGTCCAGTGTTCGCTTGAGGCGCCACATAAGGTGAATGAGCTGTATATTATTTTCAAAGGCGGAGCAGCGTTACGGCACTTTAGATTGTTGTAGTTGTAGCATGTCCTGAATAATCAACCTCCGAAACAAGCACAATAATGCTGTTGTGTGTAGAATCTGTAAAGGTGGTTGTGGTATGAATGATAAAAAGTGGGACCTCGTCGCACTTGCTTCCATCCCTTTAATTATGACCTTGGGTAACTCCATGCTTATACCGATCTTGCCACAGATTGAACGTGAATTGAAGGTATCTGCATTCAAGGTCAGTATGCTTATTACAGTCTACGCTGTAGTTGCCATCCTGCTTATTCCAATCGCAGGGTATTTGTCTGATCGTTTTGGCAGAAAAGCAGTCATTATTCCCAGCCTCATCATTGCAGCCGTCGGGGGTGCTGTAGCTGGTGTAGGTGCATGGATGCTGGATGGAAATGTAGCTTACTGGACCATTTTGGGTGGCAGGTTATTACAGGGGGTTGGAGCAGCCGGCGCATTCCCTATTGTCATTCCATTGGTTGGGGACATGTTTAATGATGAAGATCAGGTTAGCAAAAGCCTGGGAATCATTGAAACCTCGAATACATTTGGTAAAGTGTTAAGTCCGATTTTGGGTGCAGCACTGGCTGTTTGGCTATGGTTTTTACCATTTATGGCTATTCCTGTATTGTGTTTAATCTCGGTGATTCTGGTTATTTTCCTGGTGAAGTCTCCCAAGAAAAAAGAAAAGCCACCCACCTTTACGGAATTTGTGGCTTCCATTCGGGACGTATTGAAAGAAAAAGGTCGATGGTTATATGCTTTGTTTGCAATCGGTGGAATTTGCATGTTTATTCTTTTTGGTGTGCTTTATTATCTATCCGAGACGTTGGAGAGTGAGTTCGGCATGAAAGGGGTCGTAAAAGGTCTTGTACTTGCGATTCCGTTGGCAGCCTTATGTCTTTTTTCCTTTTTCGGAGGAAAGTGGATTGGAAAGAGTAAGCCTCGCATGAAATGGCTCGGATTCGCAGGACTAGTTCTTGTAACCGTTTCGCTGGGTGTTATTGGGATTTTTGATAATATCTACGTTGTGTTGGGACTGTTCACATTAGGAAGTGCCGGAGTAGGAGCAACCTTACCATGTCTGGATGCCCTTATTACTGAAGGTGTGGATAAGAAACAGCGTGGTACAATTACAGGTTTGTTCAGCAGCATGCGATTCATCGGTGTATCGCTTGGTCCTCCTGTTGTGTCCCTGTTGATTGGCACACAACATTTTTGGCTTTTTGGTGTGCTCGCCGCATCTGGAGCTGTAGGGGCATTGCTCACCTTATTTGCGGTCAAACCCGATAAGGGAGACCAACCTACTTCAGGAAGCGGACATAAACAGGATGAACGGCATATCGATCGGATTGAGACGAGTCGAGGTTATGCTCCTATACGGCGCAAGAAAAGTCCACTCTAGATGGAAGGTATTAGCCGACAATTCATTCTTATCTTTAATTGAATACCATGGACCATAAAAAACGCGTTTACGCCTGAGAAAGTATGCATTCTCGGTGTAAACGCGTTTTCTTGATCATAAGAATAAACCACATAATCGTGTCATTCCCATGGACGGGTTTATTTCTTATTTCTGGTATCTTGCGTATTATGTTCCGAATCCTTGGGCTGATCTGTATTTGTTGCAGGTATATGCGTATGAGCGAGCAGAGCATGAGGTTCAATGGAGAAACTGCCGCTTCGTTTTCCCTGAATCAGATAGATAAGCAAGAACAGAATCATAAACATCACGGAATATCGATACATATCGGTATAACTGGTTATGGCCGCAATGGCGCCAAGAAGAAGGGCACCGGTTGCGATACCCAGATCCAGCGAGTTCAAAAACATACCGTTAGCCATACCCCGTTGAGATGGAGATACAACTTGAATCATCCAGGTCTGCAGAGACGATTGCATGGAACCATAGCCGATCCCGTAGATAAAGGCAGCAATGAACAAGATGGACATGGAGGTTGCATACGAGAGCAGAATGAGGCCAACAGCAATAAATATAGCCCCTGGAATGAGAAGTGCTTTTGGACCCTTAGTGTCATAGATCCGTCCTGCAAAGGGTCTAACCAATAACACGGCGAGTGCATTGAACAAAAAGAACAGCGCAGGATTGGCCAGATTGGCTTCCTTGCCATACAGAACGATGAATCCAACAAGCCCACCATAGGTGATGGATAACAGGCAATTCAGCACACTGGGCAGAATCAGCTTGCGGTTGAAAGGTGTCTTCTGTTTTGGGTTGGACCCTGAAGCACTTGTTGTGGCTTGTGGCATGATGGTTGTACTGTTATCGGTTCTGACTGCTTTTTTGCGTGTCAGCGAATAACTCAGTGGATAGATCACAGCGAGGACACCCGCAGTACATAACATGAGGGTTACAAATCCAGCACCCTGTAGCAGAGTGACCCCAATAATTGGCCCCATAGACATAGCCAGGCTAGTCGATAGACCAAAGTAACCCATACCTTCACCCATTCGTTTGACAGGCACAATGTCCGAGGCCATCGTTGGAAAAGCGGTACTGCTCATACCAAACCCGATACCAAACAACATTCTCAGCAACAAGAGCACAGCTATACCGGCAGCAAAATAATAGCCGAGCGTTGCCAGCAGGGCTACGGACAGGCCTATATAGATCATGGCGTTACGAAGGCCCTTCTCCAGTGCTTTCGCGGAATAAAGACGGGCTGCAATGGCACTTAGTGCAAACAGACAGGTGAATAAACTTACTTCAAATGCATTGGCGTGAAATCGCTCCTGAACGTAGGACGGAAGCGGAGAGACGATCATGTGCAGTTGCAAGAACAACAAGAAGTTGCACAGCATCAGCAGAATAAAATCGGTGGTCCATAGTCTAACTTGTGTAGATTGTTCTTTCATGATGATGTATTCCCCCTGAGTTGTGATTCATTACAAGTTGCGGTTAATGAGGGAAAGAGTATGTTTAAATGCTTCCATCTGGTCTTCGGGTATACCTTCAGCAAGTTCTTTATTCATTTCTCTTTCAATCGGAACGAGGATATCAATTAACGCTTTGCCTCCTGTGGTGAGATATAACAGATAGGCTCTGCGATCCTGTTCACTGGTCCGGCGTTCTACCCAGCCTTTTTTCTCAAGCAGATCAATAATCCGCGCAGTGGTGGGTTGGTCTTTGAAGACACGTGCAGCGAGCTCCTTCTGATTCACACCTTCACCGCGGTCAACATTAAAGAGAACAGAAAATTGCTCTGTCGTAATATCATAAGGTTTGAATCGTGTTGCAAGTAAAGCTACAGCTTTACGATGTGTGAAACCCAGCATGAATCCAACAGATTGTTCCAGTGTATAGTCCATGTGATTGCTAGACCTCGCTTCCCTAATAAAATGTCCCAATCAATTACTTGTTATAACAACTATATGTTAAACAAGTATTTTTGTCAAAATGAAATATTCTCATATTGAACGTACGGGTACGCTGTGCAATGATCTGAAAATACTGTTAGAATAGTAATGAAACCGCTTTTATGGAATCGATGTCTAGAGTGCTCTGAAAAATGTAGAAAACCAATTTGCTCTAACAAATGTTGGAGATGACCAAGGAGAGCTGTGCATGCTAAAGAATATACCCGCAATACTACCTCCAGAGTTACTCAAAATCATGTCCGAAATGGGCCATGGAGACGAGTTGGTTCTGGCGGATGGCAATTTCCCCGCAGCCAGTCATGCCAAGCGACTGGTACGCTGTGATGCACTGGGAGTCGTTGAATTGCTGGATGCCATCCTGCAATTATATCCACTGGACACCTATGCTGAGCGTCCCGCTGCTGTCATGCAGGTTGTGGAAGGGGACCAGGTGATCCCGATCATATGGGAAGACTATCGCCGGTTGATTGAAGAATATGAAGGCATAACGGATGCTTTTGATCATGAAGAGCGATTTGATTTTTATAAACGTGCTTCGAATGCCTATGTGATTGTTGCAACTGGTGAGCGAGCGCAATATGCCAATCTGATTTTGAAGAAAGGTGTCATTTTCCCCGATGCTGATCCTGGTCAGGAACAGCAGAATGCTGAATCGAACTGAATAATTACGGCGACGGAGCAGTGGATGCTCTGGTCGCCTTTTTATTTTTACCATTGCGGAGCCAGTATACCAGAACGTACAGAATGGGCATGGATTCGATAAGTACCGTGTACAAAGGTACGGCGTAAGAGCGGATAGCCAACTCGTAAGAGGCGGCATCTCTGGCATATTGAAGGACAATGGCAGCAGCCGTTCCCCCAATTAGATACACAACAGATTTTTGCTGCCTGATCCCGCTGAGTTTGGAGAGACAGACGGAAGCGACATACAACAGAAATGAGCTGCGGGTGAACATCGTTGTTGACCAAATTGCGATCAGAACAGGGTCCAGATTATCCAGAAAATCTCCGTATCGCGCAAAGCGTACCATCTCAAGTAAAGGATAGCGAAGCCCGGCGGCAACATACGGACCAAAATTCATCAAGATGAATATCCAGAATACAACGATGAATATAACAACGGTGATGCCGGCAAATAACATGCTTTTCAGCATAGGACGCCTGAAAGCAACGACCGGTGCGAGGAAGAGGAAAAACATCCATTCGGAGAACCATGGCATGGTGGACAAAGAACCCATCATGATCTCACCCAGATCATGATGGGTTGCCATCGCAAGCAGTATGCCAGGATTACCCCCACCCCCAACCGCCGGAATAAGTAAGCCGGAAGTGAGAAGCTGTACCAGAAAAATACCTTCCGACATAAATACAATGGTAACCAATCCTGAACGCGCAGTCAGGCAGATGCACAGCAAAGTGAGGGTTGATGTTAACCATATCGGAGTCTGTGGCAGATACATCGATTGCAGGAAGATAATGAAATTCTCCACATCAATGGACAACAAGTAGATACACAACATTACAATTAACCCGATATAAAAGCGATGCACAACCTTGCCCACGATATCTTCTCCATAGGAAATCCAGGGTTTGTCGGGGTTAATGGAACCCAAACGGTATGTAAAGAACAGAAAAATCAGACTGATTAAAAATCCGCCGATCGTGGATAACCATCCCTGATAGCCACTCATTTTGAATAAACGTTGCAGAAGAAAGGCAATGGGTTCGGAATACAGGTAAACAAACATGAAGCGGTAACCCTGCCCCGCAGTCAGATGGTTCATGGTTAATCTCCTTTCTTAATCATGTGATCAGCCCAGCCAAAGACCAACTGGATTACATCATTGGGATTAGGCCATGCTGACCAGCTTACAGCGAGCGTGTTCCATACGAGAAATAGGCCGAGCAGTATGAAATAGGCACGTCTGATTGTTTTTTTGCTTGTTTTTACAGATGACCAATCCAGTAAATACAGTCCCGCAAATACTAAAACGGCTAACACGTATGTAACCTCCTTAAAAATCCATTCCCGTGCAAGCTAGAAGCTTGACTCCGAGCCAACAAACTGAATGTTGATATTTGTGTTGACAGTAAACTGAAGATCATTCTTTACATAGTTGATCCATGTAGGCCGCAGCTTCTTCCATACCTTCGGATATCTCCATTCGAGCCGATATCCAAGCATGAGTATGTCGGAGCCTTGGTGTTTCGCGGTTTGAATGGCCTGAGTAAGATGAGCACTCACTTTTTCATTAGCAGCTTGTTCAATGTCCTTAATCCCAACAATATCTTCGGCCTTTAGTACAGGAATGACCGAATTCAACTCCGCTTTGCCCGACAAATTGATTACAAAATGTGGTTCACCATTCTGGAGCTTTACATGTATATCCGAATGCATGCGGTATAACTTCATGCTTGCTTTTTGTTTTTTGGTTCTAACCGAAATGGTCATCGAATCCAGGTTTTGTCCTGCCCAGGCAACAGCGCGTGCTTCATCCGGTGAGAGTGTTCCAACCATCCGCATCTGACTGAATATGGAGCCACCGATTTGACTGACCCACTTTTTGGATTCTCCCTCTTCACTGACCATGTTGGTTTGTTTGCTGCCTAACATCGATGAGGCAAATCCCTGATTCATTTTATCGGATGTAAATATGCTTAACACCTGGGTTTTTAGCAGGTTTTCCTCGGTGGAGAATTCCCGAAGCACGTCACTCGGCGTTTCTTCGAACACCGGAGTCAGATCAGAAACGTCCTTGGCTCTGCCATTCGCAACCATTACGTAGCTACTCAGGTGGAAAAGGGGCTGACGTGCAATCCATTCCATCGTGTCTTCAATCCCCTCACGTGCATAAGCTTGGCCAAAGACAATCACTCGCGTATGTCCCCAGGATATTTTACGTGTCAAGTCTGTCTGGATACGCTCTATCGCATCGGCAATTGTCGGTGCAGTTGCCGAAACCGCTGCATAGGGATCTTTGCCTGTACCACCACCTTCGGGAGAAAGACGATTGGGGAGCGGCATGCTAAGGGTGACCTCGATCTCTCCAGGAGTATCTGCTTTGTCCACGTACATGGCCGTAATAAAGGTGCGCTCATTAATCTCGACTTTCGACCAGCATCCGGTACATAACAGACAACAAATAATGACGACCATAAGTGGAAGGGGAGACTTTCGAAATATTATGATGTATCCTGCCTCCTTTCATTATCGGTCGCATAGGCTTTGGTTCGTTTTTTCATCAAGAACCAAGGTACCCGAATAAACGTATCCTTAAAATCACGCAGGACGAGTGGGGCAAAAGGCTGCATGTACGGAACACCAAATGAACGCATGCTGACCATATACCAGTACAACAGATAGATAGAAATGACTACACCGAATAGGCCCAGTGTTCCACCCATCAACAGAACAGGAAAGCGGAGCAGTCGGAAGGCCAGACCTAACTCGAAATGCGGAATAATAAAGGCTGCAATGCCTGTAATGGACACCACAATAACCAAAGGGGCAGAGACTATACCTGCCTGTACAGCAGCTTGTCCAATGACAATACCGCCAATAATAGAAACCGTCTGTCCAAGCGGCTTGGGAATACGTATTCCGGCTTCACGTAATCCTTCGAAGGTAATCTCCATAATGAAGGCTTCAATTAATGCCGGAAAAGGAATGTTCTCTCTCGCGGAGGCAATTGTAATGAGCAGATTGGTTGGAATGATCTCGGGATGAAATGTAGTAACTGCTACATATACGGAGGGCAGCAGGAAAGCAATGACGGCAAACAGCAAACGGATAATTCGGATAAATGAAGCCGAATGGAACCGCTGATAATAGTCCTCGGACGACTGCATCAAAGAGAAAAATGTGACTGGAATAAGCAGGGAGAAGGGTGTTCCATCCTGCATGACCCCGATTCGTCCTTCTACGAGAGCAGCTGCAACGGTATCTGGTCTTTCGGTATATTGATACTGTGGAAATGGAGAAAGCGGATGGTCTTCCAGAAACTCTGATAGATAGCTGACCCCGAGACTGCTGTCCATATCAATCTCACCCAGACTGGTTAATACATTTTCCAAAATCTCAGGTTTGCATAATCCTTGAATGTAAATAACAAAAACTTCGGTTTTGGTATATTTGCCGATGGTAAATTTGATCATTTTAAAATCGGGATGTTTGATTTTGTGTCGCAGCAGAGACATATTTACATTAATATCTTCGATAAATGCTTCCTGGGGGCCAACGACGACGACTTCATTTGTTGATTCAGGTACGGAGCGCTTCTGATAATTTTGAATTGAAAAAATGATCATGCCAGACATGCCTTCGATATAGAGTGCTGCGTTACCGGTTACGATATCATCTACCAACGTTTCCGCTGAATCCCTGTGCTCGTTTTCAAGAGAAAAAAAGGTTCCGCTCACGACTTGCGTAATGAAATCGGGACCGACCTCGTTCCGTGCAGCCTCCTCAAGCAAAGGCTTGACAATAGCTTCACGCATGATCTGTGTATCGACAATAGATTGAATATAGAGCAAAGTGCAATGGAGCGGACCGATCTGAAGAGGCTGATAGATCATATCTGCCACGCCGACTAGACGTGATTGCACCTGTATCAGAATGCTTTCTTTCATAGATCCCTTCCTCCTAAATCAATGAATGGTTCGGTTGCCTGTCCGCTATGAGCGATACTATAGTGTGCAACGCTTCGACTGAAATATACTCCGAACGATGAATGTTCGGTATCTCTAGAGAAAAGTTCTGGATACTACAAACATTGATACAGATGATGAATGGGGAAAGGGAGGGGACTGTTTTACAATTGAAGAAATACAAACGATGAGACGATGGTCTCCATCCCAGAGGAGTTGAGTGAAATGCAGCATCGAATCAGACAAGCGGGTCTTTCAGATTGTAACGAAGTGGGACAAATGTTCAATGAGTACAGGATGTTCTACAACCAAAATGCTGCCATTGAGGCAGCACGTCAGTATATTAGAGAACGAATGGAACGCCATGAATCGGTGATTTTGGTAGCAGAAAAGCCACTCTCGGATGGCTTAATTTGTACTGGATTCGTTCAGTTATATCCCAGTTTCAGTTCGGTATCGATGGGGCCTGTTTGGGTGCTTAATGATCTATATGTGCATCCGAATTATCGTCAGCAAGGCATTGCGAGGAAGCTCTTGCAAGTAGCCAAGCAATTGGCATCTGAGCGTGGAGTTCTTCGTATATCACTCTCAACTGAGTTAAGTAACAAGCAAGCCCAAGCTTTATATGAATCCGAAGGATATGCACAGGATACCAAATTCATGTATTATGAACTTAATGTATAAAGGGATGCTCCAAAAGGCGCAATATATAAGCCTATATAAATGAATGGCAGACTCGTGTCGTCGGGAACAAGGGGGGGAGTCGCAACATGATGCAGTGGATTGCCATGATCACGATGTTAATTGATCATATAGGAGCTGTCTTTTTTCCACATATTATAGAGTTGAGGATCATAGGTCGTATCGCTTTTCCAATCTATGCATTTGCAGTATATATCGGTTATAAACATACACGAGACGTACAAAAATACATATGGCGGCTGTTCTGGATCGCGATCATATCACAGGTGCCGTTTATGGCTGCGTTTAATCATTATTCTCTGAACGTGGTATGGACATTATGGTCAGCCCTGTTGGTATTATTCGTTATTGATAAATTGCCATCCAAACTATTGGGGATTCCGATTGTAATTGGAGCAGGTTGGTTCATGGAAATTAGCCAAATGGATTACGGGATGTACGGGTTGTTATTGGTTCTGTTATTCCGCTATTTCCAGGGTCCTGTACTTGTCGTGGCACATGTCTTGTTAAATGCACTATATCTTCTGCTGCATAACAGCTCTGTGCAAATGTATAGTGTGCTCGCAACCGCCGGCATTGCTATTGCTCAGTATTACCAAGCGGGATTCCGTATGAAGGGGCCACGTTGGGTGTGGCGCTATTTCTATCCTGCGCATCTCGCCATTATTGCAATTATCCGATGGGTCTAAAAGAATGATCCAAAAATGCGAAGTAAAGAAGCCATCTTATCGTCAGTGAATGACGATAGATGGCTTCTCTTCGTGATAGTGTGAACTTACTCCATTGCTGTAGAAGTGCCGTTATGGTGGCGGATTGCAGACGGGAAATATCCAATCTGAACGGCGTAGTCCAACATGGCGGAGATGAAGCGATCATCTGTTCTCGCACATGAGATTCCGGCAGGCTCCACATAAGCCGTTGTGACAGGGCAAGCATAGACATATGCTGAATCCTTCGCACCGTCGCCTTCAAGCTGTGCAATAGCCAACTGAAGAGCTTCCGGCTCCTTGCTGATGCTTGCATCGAACAACCAGCGTGTGTAATCCGCGAATGGTAGCGTCTCGACTTCGTAACCAGCCCGATTCACAGAACGGATCAGCTCATCATAGCGGATAGGCTCCGGATTACAGATGTGGAATACACGACCGGCGGTATCCTGACGTAAGGCCAGATGAACGATCGCTTCACTTGCATAGTTAATCGGTGTGAAATCAACCATCCAGTCTGCCGCAGGAGCCTTGCCGAGCAATAACATCGCTTTGATCATACGATAGAAGGCGTTGCTGTCAATATTGGACTGGAAGCGTCCAGTCTCAGAGTGGCAAGTGAGGTTACCTGCACGATAGATGCTGACAGGTACACCTTGCTCAGCGGCAATCATGAGCACTTTCTCGGCTTCAAGCTTGCTGTCCGAATACAGGTTGTCCACATGCAAGTCAGCCGGGAACCGATCATATTGCAGGGAAGATTCCCATTGTCCGCTGAGTGCCAGATCTTCCGGAATACCCATCGTGGATACATGGTGGAAGGAGGCACCTGGTTTGCTGCGAATCAAGTCTAACAATGCGACCGTTCCTTCCACGTTTGTTTTGGCGAACTGATCGGCATCTCCGAAATGACGTACGTCTGCAGCGCAGTGGATAACACGGTCAATTCGATCTTGTACATATGCCGTTTGTTCAGCGGATAGACCGAGATTAGGTTGTTCGAGATCCCCTTCAATAATCTCCACACGAGTGGAGAGCTGGTCAGTCAGTTGTTTGCCGAAATAACCTTCCAGTACGTTAGCCAAACGTTCCATTGCAGTTATTCCATTGGATGGTCGACGAACAAGGGTGTAGATTCGTGTACTGGAATTCAGAATTAACTGTTGCAGCACATGAGAGCCCAGATAACCAGTTGCTCCGGTCAGTAACACATGCTCAGGTTCACGAATGAGCGGATACCCCAACTGGGATGTTAGCTCCACAGGGTGTTCGGATAATTGTGTAATCATACCATCGGTCACCACTGAATCCGTAACTTCTGCTGCACTGAGGGACAATACTTCTACACGACGAGCGAGAGCGCGGACTGTTTTCTCGGCAAAGAAATCGGCAATTTTCAGTTGCGGATAATGTGGCTTCAAAATGACCAGTACATGAATGACCCGGAGTGAATCCCCACCGATATTGAAGAAGCTGTCTTCGACACCGAAGTCATCATGCTGAAGGATTTCTTTCCATGCGTCCAGGATAATGGATTCCGTCTCCGTCTCAGGCATGACTCGGTCAGGACGATCTTCATGTCGTTCCACATGAGGCAGGGATACCATCGCTTTGCGATTGATTTTCCCAGTCGGTGCAATCGGCATTTCATCCAGCTGACAGATCCACTTCGGTACAAAATAAGAAGGAAGTTTCTCCGCCAGTTCTGCCTTGATGTCCGAAACAGAGAGCGTACTGCCATCTTTCGATGTAAAGTAACCAACCAGCATATTTTGTCCGTCGGATTCTTTCTTCGGAATGACGGCAACGTTCTGGATCTGATCAAGCCGTGCAAAGTGATCTTCAATCTCCCCGATCTCAATCCGGTGACCACGAATTTTTAGCTGTGAGTCACTGCGGCCAACATATTCAAGCAAACCGGAATCCAGCAATTTGGCAATATCGCCAGATTTGTAGATTTTCTCACCTATCGCAAACGGGTTCTCAATGAATGCTTGCTCTGTACGTTCTGGCTGATTCAGATAACCTTTGGCCAGTGCAGGGGTAGCGATATATACCTCACCAGGTACACCTGCCGGACAGAGCTGTTGTTCTTCATTTACAATGTATACTTTATAGTTATGAATCGGTTTACCGATAGGGATGTTCACCACATGTTCGGGAACCTGCTCACTGATGCGGTGAGTAGTTGTGGCTACTGTACATTCGGTAGGTCCGTACACATTAACAATATCAATCTGGTTTCCAAATTTACGCTGGAAGGCACGAACTTGTTCACCATATAACGCTTCTCCGGCTACAGTAATGATTCTGACTTTGGCCAGCTTGTGGAAACCTTCATCGGATAAGTAGGAAGCAAGCTGATTGAAGAAAATCGTAGGCAGTATCGTAATGATGGTTGTTCCTGTCCGTTCAATTGCACTTGCGAACTCTTCAACGGATACACGTTCTTCCGCAGACAACAGATATAATTCTGCTCCATAGAACAAGGCGCCAATGGTATCCCACACGGATGCATCAAAGCTGTATGTGGCAAACTGGGTTAATACATCACCTGGTTGAATGTCACAATCACGCTGAACCACACTGCCAAGATTGGTTACACCCCGGTGGGCAATCAGTGCACCTTTGGGTTTACCGGTCGACCCTGACGTATAGATAATATACGCAAGATCATCTGGCTGAATATCCAGATTGGGATTACTTGCTGCAAATCCGGCTAAACGACCATCCACAGCGAGAATCTGACGGACCGTAGCTATACTGGAGAACAAGCTGGAAGCTTGGGCATAAGAAGCCTCCGTTGTCAGCACGAATGAGGACGCCGTATCTTCCACGATATAACTGTTACGTTCTTGTGGATGCTCAGGGTCGATCGGAACATATGCACCACCTGCTTTCAGAATACCAAGCAGAGAGATGATGGTCTCCAGACTTCGATCCATAAAGATACTGACGAATTCACCTTTCTGCAATCCATTGGATAACAGAACACGTGCAACCTGATTAGCTCGTTCATTCAATTCCCTGTACGTATAACTTTTGGATGGCGATGTTATCGCCGGTGAATCCGGATATGCCGCTGCCGTTGCTTCGAACCAGCCATGAACCGTTTGGTTCTCTGGTTCGAGAACAGAAGTATCGTTCATTTCACGGTAAAGCAATCGATCTGAGGCGGAAAGAATATCTACCGTACCGATTGCTTTTTCACCGTCACGCACTAGGGCGAGTAGAAGAGTCTGATAATATTCTGCATATCTCAGCACGGTAGACTCTTTCAACAGTGAACTATCATAGAACAGATCGAGAATGAGCATGTTCTGATCATCTCGAACGTTCCAGTTTAATATTTGAGGAGCTTGAGGCAACTGCACACTATTCAGCATAAAAAACGTTTCAGGGTATCCACCGTTTTGCAACGTGTATTCAATCTTGAGCTGCTCTGACACCTCATGACATAGTTGGCTGAAGGTCAATTTTCCCTGAATCTGTAATGAAAGATAGGAAGCTGCCTGATCTGGGGAAAGTATACCTATGGCAAGTTCCTGTTCAGCTGACAATCGGAATAACAAGGCTGCATAAGCTGAGAGGAGTACCGGGTACACCATCTGTTCTCCATACTTCTGTTTAAGTTCACGGCTCAGAGAAGCATGTAATGTGATTTGAGCAGACTGATAAGAGAATGATTGTTGACGTCGCCCAAAATCCAGTGGAATCTGCAGAACTGGCAAGCTAGATTCCGTGGAATGGGAAAAAGATGCTTGGTTTTCAATCACTTCAGTTATTCCTCCTTGGTTCAAACCGAATGTTTTGGATTTGAATTATTGTTTGCTTACATTGAAATGAGAGATCAATTCTTGGAGTTCCTCAGACATGCTGTTAAGACGTGTGGAGGAGTCTACCAGTGTAATCAAAGATGCTTTTTGCTCATCAACAGATGAGGAAATCTGTTCACTGCTGTTTGCTGTTTTACTTACGCTTGAAGACAAGTCGTCTGCTGTAGCGGTCATTTCCTCCGTACCCGCAGAGATTTCTTCCGTCGCGCTTGATACTTCCTGAATCTGATTAGATACCTTTTTCGCTGCTTCTAAAATATCTTCGAACAGTTGTCCTGTTTGATCGGCTACGCTGAGCCCTGTATCTACTTCTGAAGTACCTTGTTCCATAGCACGTACAGCTTGTTTAATTCCAGCTTGAATCTCTTGGATCAACACGCCAACCTGGCTGGTTGCTTGTTCAGACTGCTCGGCAAGTTTGCGTACTTCACCTGCAACAACTGCAAATCCTCTTCCTTCTTCACCAACACGAGCTGCTTCAATGGATGCATTAAGAGCAAGCAAGTTGGTCTGGCTGGAGATTCCCGAGATAATATTGAGAATATCGCCGATTTCCTGTGAACGACTCTCCAGAACCTCAATGGCAGAAGCGGTATTCTTAACCGATTCCGTAATCAGATTCATCTGTTCAGATACCTGACGGACAACGCTGTTACCTTGTTGCGAACGACGTTCCATCTCATAGGCTTCATCCGCTACACTTGCCGAGCTGCTGGCAATCGTCTGGATTACGGTAGCCATCTCGGACATGGCACGTGCACTATCCCGGGTTGCCTGTTCCTGTGAACGAATGTTGGAAGTAATTTGAGTCACATTATTATTAATAGAATCTGCATTCTCACTGTTGCGCTCGGAAACTTCATATAGCTCTTTGGCAGACTGATTTACTTCTTGAGATGTGATTTGCACTTTTACGATAGTATCGTTGATTTTGCGAACCATGGTGTTGAACTTCTCGTTAACGAGTCCCAGATCGTCTTTGCCTGTCGGAATGTTGACATTCAAATTACCCCGACTGACGTCATCAATTCCTTTGATCAAGTGACGGATAGGGGAAAGTGTGTTTTTAACTACAAGGTATTGGATAATCAGGAATAACAGCAAGAAGGCCACAAGGATGATAATTCCGTTTTTGAGCAAGGAGTTCAGTCCCGCGGGTACGGCTGATGCATCTGCATCAACGGCAAAATATGAGAAAATCTTACCGTTGCTGTCTTTGATAGGATATGCAATGGTTGTCCATGTACCGAAATCATCAGAATAAAATGTTGTGAATGTTGGGCGATCCGTATTAAGCATTTCTTTCAGTGCATTGGCTACAACGACTGGCTGCTCATACATGTCACCAATATTTACGTTCTCACTTTGAAAAGCCTCTCTTAGGTTGGTCGGCATCGCTACAAGGGAAGTTAATCTCTTGTTATCGCCACCGAGCTCAACACCGAAGATGTAGGCTTGTGCAATGTTAGGATAATATTCTTGCATTTCATCGAAATACGCTCGTAATTTCGTTTGTGTTGCTCCATCATAGCTACCTTCCGTAATAGCAGCTTGTACCTCGGCAGGATTGATATCTTCAGCCCACTTCTTGGTAATTTGCTCCACCTGTCCATGCAGTTGATCAACAAGAACTGTTTTTTGAAAATAGTAACTGCTTGCGATAAGTGCTACCCCGATGATAACGATATTAGTAAATGAGAGTAACAAATTTTTGGAGAAAAACGACATGCTTTTCCAACTTAATGATTTCACTAAATTCCACTCCTGATCTTCTTTAAATTAAGAAACTTTAGGTTTGCATTGGTACAGTGAACTAGATCATTCCGTGATCCCCTCCAAAGGAAATTTATGCGACCATGGTCTTGGTTTATCAGTCGCTTTCGTAGAGACTTATGTACCGTATGAACCATAGGTGTCTAATTATTAAAACACATCTATAATTAATATGTCGTATAAAATGTCGTTAAATTGAATAGTATCGTTAAATTTTTTTTAATATTTTACGTATTTATGGACATATCAGATGGTTTATAGGTATTTAGAACTGTTTATTTTTAAATTTCCCATTTTTTAGCTTCATTCTGTATTCTATAACATGGTGGGTAAAAATACATCCTTCAACAAAACAAAAATATGTTGGCAAAGATGCAACAGAAGGCACGGATATACATCGGAAGCGGTTTTATCTATAATAACTACATATGCATTTCTCAAATTATGAGCAGCGGGGGTTTATAGATGAATCTTAAACAGATAGCAGCAGAGCGTGCGGCAGAATATGTTGAAGATGGAATGAAGGTTGGATTGGGTACAGGTTCAACAGCTTATTATGCCATCTGCCGAATCGGTGAGCGGGTACGCGATGGATTGAACATTCAAGCGGTTGCCACTTCAGAGGCTTCGGACAAACTTGCCCGTGAATGGGGGATTCCCATCGTCCCATTTGACCAGATTGGACGTCTGGATCTGACCATTGATGGCGCTGATGAGGTAGATCCCGAATTTAACCTGATTAAAGGGGGGGGCGGGGCTCTTTTGCGTGAGAAAATCGTGGCAGCCAATAGTGACAAATTGATTATTGTGGCGGATGGCAGCAAAGCCGTGCAAAAGTTGGGGAAATTCCCGCTTCCAGTTGAGGTGGTTCCATTTGCTTCTGAGTGGACCTTCCAGGCGCTCGAAAAATTGGGGTGTCAACCACAGTGGCGGATGGATGGACAGCAACGTTATCTGACAGACAATGGAAACCTGATAGCAGATTGCCACTTGGAGGCGATTGATCACGCTGCCGATCTTAATGTTCAATTGAACATGTTACCAGGTGTTGTTGATAACGGACTATTTGTGGATATGGCTAGTACAGTCATTCTTGCCAATGCGGACGGAAGTATCGAAGAGCTTCATCGTTCTTAATATGGAAGAGGGTGCTTTTCATCGTATGAAAGAACTGCCAATCGTTGATGGTGAACTTGTACTCAGGTGTGTGGAGAAAGAGGATCTGAAAGAACTCTATGAATTGATCTACAGTGATGACGTACCTGAATGGAAGCAATGGGATGCACCCTATTACCCACTTAAACACGAAAGTTATGAAAGTTTTGAACAAGGTATGCTCAAACGTATGGACGTAGATCCAGGCGATTCCAAACCCGTATCAATCCGTATTATTGAATCCGACAGACAAATTGTGGGTACAGTCAGCTATTACATAGAAGATGAGTTATCCATGTGGCTGGAAATGGGGATTGTAATATACAGATCTGTTCAGTGGGGACGTGGGGTTGGCACACGTTCACTTGTCATGTGGTCAAGTCATTTGTTTGAACAGCTGCCTTTGGTTCGGGTTGGATTGACTACTTGGTCTGGTAATGAACGAATGATGCGTGCGGCTGTGAAAGCCGGACTACAGGTGGAGGGGCGAATGCGGAAGTGTCGTATCGTTCGCGGGCAGTACTATGATTCAATTCGTATGGGGATGCTCCGTGAGGAGTGGGAGCAGAGGCTGGCCCCCCATACGAGCCGAAATGTAAACAACTGATGGAGGATTATTGAAATGCTGAACACGGAGGACAACCGGGAACTGTCTTTACAATTATTCGTGGTTCTTGTTCGGGCCTACAATTCTGTGACCTCACGTTCCAATCGGGACATTCAGAGTCACGGACTGAATACGACAGAATTTGGTGTGCTTGATTTGTTATATCATAAGGGACCGCAGGCATTGCAAAAGATTGGTGAAAAGGTCTTAATGTCCAGTGGTAATATTACGTATGTTGTAGATAAGTTGCAAAATAAAAATCTGCTGTTTCGTCGACCATCCAAGGAAGATCGGCGTGTCATTTACGCTGAGTTAACCGAGGAAGGAAGAGAATTGTTTACACAGATATTTCCTCAACATCATCAGGTTATCATTGATGCTTTGGAAGGACTTGATCCTTCTGAGAAAGTGGATGCGATTAAGATGTTGAAGAAGCTGGGACTGGCTGCAGAAGGGAAAACTGACTTGCGTTCATAACGCAGGTCAGTTTTTTTGTGGAACTCGAAAAGTACAGGCATATACTGGCTGACTGACTTGCAAGGCCCTCCTTAATATAGGAAGATTGTTCTATACCTTCATCGTGTGTAAAACATGATTATCGAAAGTTTATGTATAATGGAACAGAACAATTAGGAGCGGAATGGATGGATTGGAATAAGTAGAAGAACCTATCCCGATTGCAAGTTAGCTAACATTGATCTCATTCTGGATTAGCCACAAATGAAGATTGAGTGTGATGCGGGTATGAGGAGAGGGGCATCTATGAGTCATCAAGAAGCAGGAGAACGATTGCTCCAAGAATCTGCAAACTTAGCTGATAAAATAACGGAGAAACAGTATCTCAGACAGCCTGATTTACTTGAGCGATTTGGCGAGAATGGAAAAATGCGAACCAAACAGGATTCGGAGTATAGCTTGAACTATTTGGCAGAAAGTGCGCTCGTACAGAGTCCAGGTCTGTTTACTCATTATATTGCCTGGCTGAAAGTTCTACTTGAGGGTTATAAGGTATCACCAGAAGACCTTATTATTAATCTCAATCTGATCAAAGAGACATTGGAAGAAGAATTTGACCATCCGTCAAAGGCACTTCTGCTCGAGTATCTGGAGATGGGAATATATAGAGCAACACACACGGAGTCACAGGCGGGTTACATCAACGAATCCATGCCATATGGAGATGCCGCGCAATCGTACTTACAGTGTTTGCTGGAGAATAAACGGACAGAAGCCTTCGAGATCATTGAAGCCCAGTTAGAAGCTGGGGTGACGATTCGTGATATTTATCGATATATCTTTCAGCCCACCCAATATGAAATTGGACGATTGTGGCAATGCCATCGTATCAGTGTGGGGCAAGAACACTTTTGTACGGCAGCGACCCAGTCATTCATATCACGTCTTTATTCTCGCTGGTTGATTCATACAGGTCAGGATAAAAAACTAATGGCTACCTGTGTAGGCAGTGAACAACATGAGATCGGGCTGCGTATGCTCACAGATGTGTTCGAGATGGAAGGTTGGGATACGCACTATCTGGGAGCCAATGTCCCCAATGGAAGTGTAATAGAGGCTATAGAGCGGCATCAGGGCGATGTTGTTGCGATTTCAGTTACGATGACGTATCACCTTCATCTGGCCAAAGAGTTGATTCATCTGATCCGTCATCATCCGGCAACGGCACATGTGAAGATTATGGTTGGAGGATATCCCTTCAATATTGATCAGGAGTTGTGGAAAACGATAGGAGCTGACGGTTATGCTCCAGGAGCCGATGAAGCGGTGGCGGTTGCAGAACAATTACTGGCTCAGCCAGCTGCGTGTAATCATCTTGATATGGTTAGGGATTAGGAGAGGGATGATGTGATGTCTAATGAGAGCGGAGAGATACAGAGGCTACGCAGAACGATTGAGCAGTTATCGGATCAGATGATCCGGAGTAAAGAGCAAGAGGAACGGACACTCTCGGAATTCTCGGATATGAATAATGAACTGGTGACACTCCAGCGTCTGCTTGCGAAGAACAATAAAAGTCTTGAAGCTGCACGTCAGCAAGCAGTAGATGCGGGTGATTCAAAAAACGCATTTATTGCAGGCATCAGTCATGATTTTCGCACGCCATTAAATGGAATATTGGGGATGGCTGAGATGCTTAAGTTGTCCCCCTTGTCTGAAGAACAGGAGAATTCCGTTTCCGTTATACAGGATGCTGCCAAACTGCTGCTTAAGCTGATTCAGGATCTTCTGGATCTGTCCAAACTTGAGGCGGGTCAGATGCGACTTGAACTGGGGGAAGTGGATCTGCAAGAGACGATAAACTATATTATTCGTTTGCTCGAACCCCAAGTCAGAAAGAACGGAAATCAGTTATCGATAGACTGTGACCCCAGAATCTCTACTCTTCTTGTAGGGGATTCAACGAGAATCACACAGATACTGATCAATCTAATTCAGAATGCGAACAAATTCACATCAGAAGGTTCGGTGCGGATAAGAGTCACCCTTATGAAAGATGATGAAACTACACAAATGATCCGCTTTGAAGTGGAAGACACGGGGATTGGTATCTCGGAAGAAGATCAGAACCAGTTATTTCAACCCTACATGCAGACTGAACGAGGACGCTCAAGTGAATATGGAGGAACGGGCCTTGGATTATCGATCTGCAGGTCGCTCGTTACACTGATGGAAGGTCAGATTGGAGTAGACAGTCAGGAGGGTGAAGGATCAACATTCTGGTTCGAACTTACACTTGGTAAGAAAGACGGTAATCAGTCCGCTAACCCATCTGTTGCTTCCACTCAAGAGCATCAGGAGCAGAATATGGATGATGAAGCTCCTTCTGTATCTGTATTGCTGGCCGATGATAATGTCATCAACCGGCAGCTTGTTATGTTGCAGCTCAAGAAACTGGGAATAACCCAAGTGGACGCTGTAGTGAATGGGGAAGAGGCAATAGCTGCTTTTCTCAGCAAAAAATACAGTTTGATTCTCATGGACTATATGATGCCATTGATGGACGGTTTGGAGGCAACACGCAAAATCCGCGCGATAGAAATGGATGAAATGCGCCATACCACACCCATTATTGCAATGACAGGTAATGTCATGCAGGAAGAGAAAGACAAGTGTATGGAAGCCGGGATGAATGACTTTATTGGCAAACCCTTCACGCTGGATATTCTGAGTAAGATGATCCAGAAGTGGCAGCAATCCTCCGAACCGACCGAGGTACTAAATATGAGCATCGTACGTGAGATTGCGGAATTAAACACCGATGGTGATCGTACACTCCTCGGTATATTGTTGGACATGTATCGTACCGAAGCACCCGGCAAGATTGAGGTGCTGCGTAGACATATTGTGTCGGGCGACCATGTTGCTGCAACCGAGGTAGCCCATGATCTGAAATCAGGGAGTCTGAGTCTGGGGATTCGTTATCTATCAACTTTGTTTGCGCGGGTAGAGCAGTTCGCGAAGGAAGGTCAATCACGGAAAGCAGAACCTTTGCTGGATGCTTTGTTACCCGCCTATCAAGCAGCATGTGCATCACTGCAACAAATAAGTAAAGATTGAACATATCTTAATGAGGAAAGAGGGTAGGACTCGTTCATGTTATTCTACGTACTTGCAGCACTGGTACTGATCGTTCTTGCTCTTCTGTGGACAGGTGGGCTTTATTTTTTCAAAACGGCCATTCGCCGTACGCCAAAAACATTTTTGGTGGATAATCCGAATCTGATGCCTGAACCGGACAATGAAATCATTAGCAGTGCTTCTGACCTGAAGTGGCTGGATGCTCAGCCTACAGAAGAGATATCTCTTCAATCACATGATGGATTAAAACTGTATGGTACATGGCTCGGTTCCAATAAAGGGTCGGATCAGACGGTTATTCTGGCACATGGTTATTCGGGGAGAGGCAGAGAAATGGCTGGATTTGCCCGGTTTTATGCGGAAAAGCACGGTTATAACGTACTCATGCCAGATGATCGGGGTCATGGCCGGAGCGAAGGTGATATCATCGGTTTTGGTTGGTTAGATCGGAAGGATTATGTCAAGTGGACCAACTGGGTGCTTGAAAAAGTGGGTACACAAGGGGAAATCCTATTGCACGGCATATCCATGGGAGGAGCAACCGTACTGATGACAGGTGGTGAAGCCCTGCCGACTCAGGTTAAAGCGATTGTCTCTGATTGTGCGTATACATCCGTGGAAGAAGAACTGACGTTCCAGTTAAAGCAATTATACAAACTTCCTGCATTTCCGTTTATACCTGTCACAAGTCTAATCTCCCGATGGAAAGCAGGGTATTCCTTTAGAGAGGCTTCGGCTCTCAAGCAGCTTGCCAAAGTTAACGTTCCCGTGTTATTCATCCACGGTGAGGCTGATACGTTTGTACCAACGGAAATGGTGTACAGGTTGTATGAAGCTTGCCCAACCAAAAAGGAATTGCTGACCGTCCCCTGTGCGGGCCATGGCACAGCGTTTCAAGTCGATCGCACCGGATATGAGGTGGCACTGGAATCCTTTATGAAGAAAAATCTGTCGCCTGCTTTTAATTGATTTTCTTTTGTGACAATCTGGGTATTAAGTAGAAGATGCAAATCATTTTCTAAACGATGGGGGTATCTTGATGGGAAATGAACAATTTGAGGCTGCGCGAAAAGCAGAGGCAGGTTATCACTCCAACTTCTATCAGAATAATGAATTATTTGCCTCCGGTACCTGGATGTCGAGGCCCATGCCTATGGTGATGGATATGCTGGAACGTCTACTTGCTCACAAGGAGGAGTTGCGTGTCCTCGATCTGGGATGCGGAGTGGGAAGGCATACGATACCGATTGCACAGCGTCTTGCTAAAACGAACAGTGAAGTCATCGGTGTGGATTTGCTGGATGAGGCAGTAGACGGACTTCGCAAGTATGCGAAAGAATATCAGGTTGATCATATCGTGCAGGCAGTGAGAGCAGATGTTGAACATTATGCTGTGGAACCAAACTATTTTGATTATATCGCTGCTTGTTCTTGTCTGGAGCATGTCTCCAATAAGCAAGCCTTCATGGAAGCGATAGACCGGTTACAGGCCGGAACTCGCACAGGTGGTATTCATTGTATTACCATGAGTACCAATGTGGAGGAAAAAGAAATCAATACAGGCAAGGAGATTGAACCATTAATTGAACTGAACTTGTCGACAGTTGAAGCGATCGCATTGCTGGAGGATGTCTACAAAGGATGGAATATTCTGCTTCAGGAACATGTTACACAGACGATTGAAGAGGAAAAGTATGATGAACCGACACAATTTCGTTGTGAACTGCTTCGTTTCGCTGTACAAAAGCAATGAATTCTCTGCCGGGACCTGACCATGGACCCGGCACTCTTAATGTGTGGTTTGAAGGGAGATCGTTAAGGATGAATACATATGTAATAGGGATCGATGGAGGAGGGAGCCACACGCGTGTGGCTGTCGCAGAGCAGAACGGGAAGATTGTATCCTATGTGCAAAAGAATGGTTGCAACCGTTATCACGATACCAATGCTGAGCAAAATGTGCTGGAGGGTATCGCTGAAGCCATAACTCAGGCTGGACTCCAATCAGATCAGATCGCTGCCATTCAGGCCGGAATGGCGGGTCTGAATCGACCTGAAGATACAGTTTGGGCGGAGGCATTACTCGCTCGTACGGGGATTACAGGCAGGATCAGTGCGGTAAACGATACGCACATCGCACATACAGCGGCCTTCGACGGTGAGCCAGGTATTGTCGCTATTGGAGGAACAGGATCTCTGATCCTTGGCAGAACCGAACAGGGAGCTTGGCTCCGCAATGATCAGTTCGGTCATTATGCGCCGACAGCAGCACGTTTTCTGGCTTACGACACGGTTCATTCCATACTGGCTGGACGTTATGAGTTGCAGGATCAAGAATGGATTGAGCAGGTTTTAACGTATTGGAATGTTGCCTCAATTCGAGAGCTCGCTGCGCTGGGGATAGCCGGTTTTGCCGAAAATAAACAGGCGACCAACCGGAAATTTGGTCAGATGGCGTCTATGGTGACTGAAGCTGCTACTTCGCAATATTCCCCTCGCAGTTAGGGTATGCGACTCGGCTGCTGACACGGCTGTTGTCGGTATCCTCATGCTGGCATCCTGTTTCGATCAGCCCACAGTGTCCATGACGCTTACCGGAAGCTGTCTGCGTTCACCATATATGGTGGAGGCTGTTCAGAAAGGGCTGGATGCTGCCTATATGCCCGAAGGAAAAAGAATTCAATACATAACCAGTAACCTGCCGGCAGTTGGGGGCGCACTGCTGGATGCCTATTATTTGGCGCAGATCAACGTATCGGATAACATCTCAACTGTGCTTCAATCGGAGCTGAATCGGCACACGACTTGAACTTTTAGAGGCTAACGACTACAATACGATAACGGAAACAAGCAAGGTATAGGAGGAATCAAGGTGTTAATTAATCTGAAATCACGCATACAGGAGCCGGAAGTACAGGAGCTGTTGTCCTACTCGGTTTTCCCTGATCCGGATCACTTGAACCGTGCGTTGCAACAATATGTAGAGAGAGACGAACTGCAAATGGGCGGTTACGAAGATGAGGGACAATTGATCGGTCTGATTGGATATGAGAAGACAGGAACAAGTGAGGTTACCATACATCATATCTCGGTTTTGCCTGAAAACCGCTTTAAAAATTATGGACGTGGTATGATCTCACAACTGCTGGCAACATACAATCCCGATAGACTGATTGCGGAGACCGAGCTGGAAGCCGTCGAGTTTTATCGGAATACGGGGTTTGTGGTATATAGTCTGGGTGAATTATACCCAGGTGTGGAGCGATTCCGTTGTGTGCTCGAAAAAGAGGAAGATACAGACGAAGAGTAGCACAGAGGCCTTTTATTACTTTAGGAATATATGGATTATAATCATTACAGGATGTTGGATTTGGCAATGAGCTGAGTCGGACGTCCTGTTTTTTTGTCGTTTTCATCAAAAAAGCAGGAAAAAAGTATTGCTTTGTGAGATTGTTTCATTATAGAATAGTTTCACAGAAGAATAGTTCGTCAAGTGAACTATATAGATTCGGGAAAGGAGAATGAAGAATGACTACACCGGATGCAAAAAGTTTGGTGAACCGCTATTTGGATGCTTCCTTTATGGTCAATAAGCGGTTTGATACGCGGATACGTGAACAAGTGGGGCAGACCATAACGACCGATCAGTTCTGCGCACTTCGTCTGATTGAAGAGAAACCTTTCTGCACACCCTCTGATCTGGCAGAGCTTCTGTGCATAGGCAAGAGCAGCATTACTGCTTTGGTCAACAAGCTGGTGGATCGCGATTTGGTCCATCGGGCCGGGGATGAACGCGACCGCCGCGTTGTATATCTGACACTGACGGATACCGGACGACAGGTATACAGGGAAACAGAACAGGAAATACAGCAGATTCTGGAGCCGTATCTGGTTCATTTTAAACCGGAAGAAGTCCGAATTTTCATTGAATCTTTTGAGAAGCTTGCAGCTTTGCTATCGCATGAAGGAGGACGGGAGAACGAATGAGAACGATACTAAAAGCAAGATGGTGGTTAATGGGGCTATGGGTTGTTGTAGCTGCCGTGTTGATGTTTACCGCCCCTAACATGAGTGAACTGATTCGGGAAAAGGGACAGTTTTCGGTTCCGGAAGGCTATTCTTCCACACAGGCAGCGGCGATTCTGAATGAAGCTGCAGCACAAAAGGGAGAGCAGCAAGGCAGCCAGATCGCCCTTGTATTCTATAATCCCGATGGGCTGGGTACCACGGGGAAACAAGAAGCAGAGAAGGCCGTTAAAAACTTGGAGGCCGACAAGGAGAAGCTGGGCATTCTGTCCATTCTGGAACCTTTCTCTCAGCCTGAATTGTCAGAGAAGATGATCTCAGCTGATGGCAAAACGATTCTAACATCGCTATCCATTGATCAGGGAGATCGTACGGTCAAGGAAATGCGTGAAGACCTGAATGAAGCATTGAAGTCCGTCAATGTGGAGCACTACATAACCGGTAAAGGTCTGATTGATGAGGACACCATTGAAAGTTCACAAGAGGGGCTTAAGAAATCGGAATATATTACCGTTGTCTTTATTTTACTTATTCTGTTCCTGGTGTTCCGTTCGTTTGTAGCTCCGTTTGTACCGCTACTGACGGTAGGGATCAGTTACATTGTATCGCAACAGATTGTTGCATTCCTGGTGGATGGGCTCGACTTCCCGATATCCACATTTACACAGATCTTTATGGTCGCCGTCATGTTCGGGATTGGTACGGATTACTGCATCCTGCTGATCAGTCGGTTCAAGGAAGAACTGGCTCATCATGAGAATACGTGGGATGCCATCATTGCTACCTATCGTACTGCCGGTAAAACGGTACTCTTCTCAGCACTAGCTGTGCTGGTTGGATTCATTGCGATCGGCTTTGCCCAGTTTATGTTGTACCGTTCTGCGGTTGCCGTAGCTGTAGGTATTGCTGTGATGATGCTTGCCTTGGTGACCATCGTGCCATTCTTCATGGCGGTGCTGGGCAAGAAGTTATTCTGGCCGTCGAAGGGTTCACTTGAACATGCCGAGAGCAAGATCTATGGTGCAGCTGGTCGCTTTTCACTTAAACGTCCATGGGCTGCGCTGCTCATCGTTGCAGCTGTCTGTGTGCCTCTTCTGGCAACCTACGATGGCAAACTGTCGTTCAACAGTCTTGATGAGATTGGCGAGAAATATGATTCCGTAAAAGCATTTAACATTATCTCTGACAGCTTTGGTCCGGGTGAATCGCTGCCAGGTCAGATCGTTATTCAGAACGATGAAGCGATGGATAATGCGAAGTATATGGCCGTTGCCGAGAAAATTAGCCGGGAAGTAGAGAAAGTAGCCGGAGTCGCTGGTGTCCGCAGTATGACACGACCTACGGGGGATGAGATTAAAGATTTTGAAGTTACACAGCAAGTGGGAACATTATCGGATGGACTGGGTGAAGGCAAGACGGGTCTGGACAAAATCCGTGATGGTCTGAGTGAAGCCAGCAGTCAGCTAAGTAAAAATGAACCACAGTTAAAAGAAGCTGCTGATGGAGCAGGTGAACTTACCAAAGGAACCTCCCAGTTGCAATCGGGTATCACGCAACTCAGTCAGGGACTTGGGCAGATTGAAAAAGGCATTCGAGATGGTTCGGCAGGTGCAGGGGATCTGAAAGCAGGGCTCCAGCAAGCCAAAACAAGTGCAGATCAACTTGCACAGGCGAACAATCAGTTGCTTGAAGCCTATCGTCAGGCGGGAGCAGGAGTCGCTGCACTGGGGGATGGAACCCGCGAACTGGAACAACAGCTGAACGGGGTTTCATCAGCTCTAACCAGTCTGTCCGAATCCTTCACAGCACTTGAAGAGCGTTATCCTGAATTGCAGCAAGATGCTGATTACCAGCGTATCAAAGGCACGATTGGTGAAACGGGTTCTGGCACAGCGCAGCTTGCTCAAGGTCTGGGTCAGATTAAGACCAAACTTGGGGAAGCCGCTGCTGGAATTAATCAGGCCAATGAAGGGTTTGCCTCCGCCGCAGCTGGACAAAAGGCGCTTGCCGATGGCCTGGGCCAGATTGTAACGGGAATTGGTCAGTTGCAATCCGGTCTCAAACAGGCTGCAGATGGTCAAGGCAAAGTGATTAGCGAAATTCCTTCCATACAGGATGGACTTGGCCAGCTTCAGGGTGGTCAGGAGAAAATTCAGCAAGGCTTCTCAGATCTGAGTGGTCAGCTAACACAACTGACAGATGGCTTGAATCAAAGTGTCGATGGTATTAAACAGGTATCCGGGGGACTGGATTCAGCGCAGGACTACCTGACGCAATTGCAAAATTCACCAGATTCCGATCTGGCAGGTTGGTACGTTCCTGATGAAGCACTGAACAGCAAAGACTTCACACAGGTATTTGATACGTATCTGTCCGAAGATCGGAAAACGATGACAATTGATGTTATTTTCGCCGAAAATCCATACGGAACAGAAGCCATTGATCGTGTTCCTGACATTGAGGCGGCAGTACATCGCGCGGTACAAGGCAGTACGCTTGAAAAAGCAGACATCGCCATAGGTGGCGTTACCAGTACGTTTGCAGATCTGCAGGAGATCTCGAATAACGATTATACACGTACTGTAATGCTGATGCTGGCAGGCACATTTATTATTCTGGTTGTGCTGCTCCGCTCAGTCATTATGCCACTGTATCTGATCGTTTCCTTATTACTGGCTTATTTCACATCGATGGCGTTAACCGAAGTGATCTTTGTTAATATCCTCGGATTCGCAGGTATCAGCTGGGTTACTCCGTTCTTCGGATTTGTCATGCTGATTGCACTCGGTGTGGATTATAGCATCTTCCTGATGGACCGTTTCAATGAGAACAAAGGCATGAAAGTACAGGATGCCATGTTGTACGCGATGAAGAACATGGGCACCGTTATTCTATCTGCCGCGGTCATTCTCAGCGGTACATTTGCTGCCATGTATCCATCTGGTGTTCTCTCGATGATGCAGATTGCCACAGTAGTCCTTAGCGGATTGATCTTGTACTCTCTGTTGTTCCTGCCATTCTTCGTCCCAGTGATGGTGAAGATGTTTGGCCGGGCCAACTGGTGGCCGTTCCCGAACAAGGAACAATCAGATTCCGTTGATTCGGATCGGACCATAGGCATGTAATGCTTTGCAATGAATCTGGCTCTGCCGCGTTATGTGGCAGGGCTTTTTTTATTTTTTGCCTCTACAGAAAGCTGCAACTTGTGCAAAAGAAAGGTGCATGCCTAAGGACACCATCCCGCGCTTTGTCGTCCCACTCATCATAAGATATAGAGCAGTTCATTATTGTTCAGAGACATCACAGCAGAGAGGGGCGACGGGATGGTATATCGATATGTGGCTATAGGCGATTCATTAACGGTAGGTACAGGAGCGTTGCTGGGCACCGGCTTTGTTCCTTTATATCGGCGAATGGCGGAAATGAATGTTCGTACGTTTGTATCCATGGAAAATATGGGCGTGAATGGACTGACGTCGGGAGAAATGTTACAGATGATCTCTTCGCATCCCCGTGTACGGCAATCGCTCCGTGAAGCGGATATCATTACCATATCCATTGGCGGGAATGATCTGATTCGTACGTTTAAAGCAAGTAATGGCATTCCAAATGCCAGCAAAATGACACAGGTGCTCGGAGAAACCCGCAGTAATGTATCCCAGATCATGCGGCACATTCGGCAGTTAAAGGGCAACCATGGGTATATGGTCCGATCCATCGGATTGTACAACCCGTATCCACAAGCGACGGAAGCTGCGTACTGGGTGCGCCAATATAATTCGTTTTTGAATGGTGTGGGATCAGGCAACTATGCGTGTGCTCAGGTGTATGACAGGTTTGAAGGTCGTGAACGTGAACTGTTGTTCTGGGACAGAGTGCATCCCAATGCAAGAGGGTATCGTGTCATTGCGGAGCAGCTTAATCGGACGGGATATTATCCGTTCTCTTGATCACTTTGGAACAGAACTAGACCAAGCGATGGACTTCCTTTAAGATAAATAGAAGACCGTTCCATTTTGTGAGATAAAGGGGTTAATTTTTGGTGCAAAACATCGATTCCGGTTCCCTCCATCCTTCAGAGCAGCAGCGAATATCCGAAGTGTTGGCCTTATATGGTTTCACATCGGACTGGAAAGGCGAGCGTGGAAAGGGTGGGATGAATAATTCTACTTACATGCTCCATGTAGACGGGACTAATTACGTCATGAGACAATATGAAACACATAATGATCCGATGAAAATCACCTTTGAACACGAGGTGCTGGCAGCCCTCCAACGTTCGAACTTTAAGCTTGATACACCTTCACCTGTAAGGCGGTTATCTGGTGAGGGCGGTACATTCCTTCCTGTAAAAGATACCCTCACTGGTCATACCAAAATCGTGACTCTGTTTCATTATAGGGAAGGCATCAATCCCATCTGGCATACACCAGATCAATTGCTAGGGCTCGGTAAAGCGGCGGGGGCCTTGTCTTCTGTTCTGGCTACGCTGGATATGCGACTTGAACCTGTGTATCCACCATACTATCGAATTCAGGATGCGTATCCGCTCTGTTCACCTGAACGATTATTACAGCTATGCACATCGCCGCCGGAGCAATTAGTCGCATGTACAAATGAGCTGAAGCAACTGAGAGATGCGCTGCCAGATCTTTTTGAAGCTCTGCGTGGTATGGAACATCTGCCGCATCAATTGGTTCATGGGGACGTGAATGCCTCGAATGTATTGGTAGATCAGCAGCTGGATGGTGAAATCTGTGCCATTCTAGATTTTGAATTTGCGACATGGGATTTGCGGGTAATGGAGCTGGCTGTTCCGATGTCTGACCTCCTTACCATGGACAAGAGTGAAGATTGGATGTGGCAGGCACAGGAGGAACTGATCAGGGGATTTCGGGAACAGGTCAGCCTGGAACCGGAAGAGTTGCTGGCCATACCTCGATTAATTTTGCTGCGTAGTCTGGATGTGGTCATGCATTTCATCAGTCGGATGTTTGAGGGTACAGATGAGCCGGAAGTGGCTGTGGAGCAGATTGTGAAACTCAAACAGCGGATTGACTGGATGCGTCTTCATGAAGAACGACTGCATGAGATATTGGTGTATTAAATATCGTTGTTAAGAATAAAGTGCACTGTTTCTGCTCATACGAGGGCAGAGATCAGTGCACTTTTATTGGCTAGAAAAGTGATATATGAAGATTACAGCGTATAGCCGATGACATTACAATCCACGTTTGCGGAACCAACTGCGGACAGCCCAGCGGCGCTCCTGACGTTTTTTGTATTTGGGCAAGGAACGATAAACGTTCAACGATTGCTCGTATGCCTGCTTCGCGTCTGCATTGCGTCCGAGGGAACGGTGAACCGAGCCGAGCAGATAATAAGCTTCACTGGAAGAGGAATGAATCTCCTGAAACTGATGCACATACTCCAGCGCTTTGTCCTCATGCGTATCTTTGAAGGCTCCAGCAAGGGTTAGGTACGGGCGTCCATACTTGACTCTGGGATTGATCTCAAGGGCTTGTAATATATGATTTTCGCCTTTTTCGATGTTACCCAAATGAAGCTCAGTTGTCCCTAATGCCTCCCAGTACTCAGCTGATTGTTCGTATGGGCGCTCCAGTTCAAGCAATAACGCATGTGCCTCACTGTAACGTTTGCGCTCAATCAACAGGCGAGCCAGTTCCAGCTTGGAAGAAACTTCATTGGGACTCATGGCAAGCTGTTGCCGAAGCCGGGAGATGTTGCGCATACGTTTGAGAGGTTTCGTGAAGCTTGGGAACACCCCGACGTAACGACGATCCAGGAAATACAGTATAACGAGCAAAATGAGGATGGCAATGAACGGATTACCTACAATCCGCCATAGAAGTCCAAAGATAAGAAATTTAATAAGCACAGGTTCAACTCCATTTATGATGTAATCGCGTTTCGTACACTTAAAATATACTTCGACTGATCCAGCGGGTTAACTCCTCTGCGTTTGCGAGCATGATTCACATCCGCAGGACAATCCTGGTATCCGGCAAACGAAGTCGTAAGCACCCCGCGTCCGCTTGTCTCGGAACGCAGTTTCACCGGATAATCCATTGAGGTGGCAAGAGGCATAACTCCTTCAATAATACAACGTCCACTACCAATGACGGGGGCTTCGAAGGTTGCCCGCATATGTACCAGATCGCTAAGGGCCTTACCGCCGTATTCCTCCGGGACCGTCAGCCGGAACTGAAGAAGGGGTTCCAGCAACGTGGTACCTGTTCTCGACAATCCATCCATGATTCCCATAGGCGTGGCTACAACAAAATCCAGCGGATGTGTATGCCAGACATGATGTTCCCCTTCCACCAGCGTGATGCGCAGATCGGTTACTTCCCAACCGAGCATACCTTGAGACAAGGCTTCCGGAATTCGTCGTTCAACTTCATTCTGATAACGTAACAGCAGATCATCTGTCCTTACGGTTGAGGCATAGATCAGACCGCTTCCGCGAGGCAAAGGTTCAATCTTGAAGCGGAGGATGGCCCAGCAGGGCTTAGGCATCGTATAGGCGATGTAACCTTCTCCGGCTATACGTGGTGTCTCCTTATAGATGACGGATGGTGGATCAAACACGACATCCAATCCGAAACGACTTAGCAACAGGCTGGATAAAATCTCAAGCTGAATGGTTCCCATGACCTTGAGATGCAGTTCACGTTCCTCCGGCAACCATTGCAGGTCGAGTAAGGGGTCTTCATCCGTCAACTCTTGCAATGCTGCAACAAGATCGGGGTAACGTGCCGGGTCCTTGCCATGTACTTGTACGGTCAGCAAAGGTACAGCCATCTGTGGCAGAGGAGGTACACCCTCAGGATTGCCGATAATGTCACCCACATGTGTGTCACTCAGTCCGTACAGCGCAGCAATCTGCCCCGCGTGAACGGCACCGGTATCCGCCCATTTCCGTCCATCCATGCGGCGAATCTGCGTCACTTTCTCTTCAAGCTCCCGCGTCGAATTATGGATGGTATCCCGATTGTGTAAGCTGCCAGCATACATACGGACGTAAGCCGTGCGACCCATCGTACGGTTACGTTCAATCTTGAATACAACACCCGATACGGGAGAATCCACTGGTTGTGCAGGTGGGGGCAGGAATGCAAGGACCATGTCCAGCAATGCCGTGACACCAATTCCTTTGCCGGAAGCGCCATAACACACAGGGAACATCTCACCCTGATGCACATACCGCAGGAATGCTTCATTCAGATCCCTTTGCGATAACGGAGTCTCCTGGATGTAGGCTTCCATGACCTCTTCGTCCAGCTCGGCAAGGATCTCGACCAGACCTGGAATGGAAGGTGTGCCATCTGACAGAGAATCTTGATTCGGGTTCCATAGGGAGTCGATGCCATGAAATGAATCTTCCTGGAGCTGATACGTTTGGATTTCGCATGCGAAAGGGGACAGGCTGGAACGAATCTGCTCCATTACCGCTGGGGCAGATGCGCCAATCCGATCCATTTTATTAATATAAATGATGGTTGGGATGCGAAGTGAACGAAGGGCATGCCAGATGGCTTCACTCTGGGACTGAATGCCTTCTACTGCCGACAGAATGAGAATAGCGCCATCCATTACCCGTAGCGTTCGCTCTACTTCGGAGCTGAAATCAATGTGACCAGGCGTATCAATGAGGTCAATGATGGTGTTCTTCCAGATCAGAGAGGTCATGGCTGCCTGAACGGATATGCCACGTTCTTTCTCAATGTCCAGGGAGTCTGTGGCTGTTGTTCCGTCATCTACACGTCCCGGACTGCGGACGACACCACTCTCAAATAACATATGCTCGGTGGTGGTTGTTTTCCCCGCATCCACATGGGCGAAGATGCCAATATTCCTGCGATTCAATTCGTTTAACATGGAATGCTAAGCTCCTCTGACAACGGAATGCAATGTTTCCGACAAGTAATAATCCAGATTATCATACCACATCTTCCATATGGAAGAATATGTGGATATATATGATTAGACCCAGGAAACTACGTCCAGTCTGGTTCTATTTTAACGAGAACTGTTCATGGTTCTGCGGTAAGCTGCGGGCGTTGTACCGGTTAATTTTTTGAATTGACGGTAAAAGTGGGGCAGGCTGTCGAACCCGCAAGCATCGGCAACGGCTGCCATCGTCTCATCACCTTGCACCAGATGCTCTTTCGCCATAATGACCCTTCGCGCTAACGCGTAATCCGTTAGAGTCATTCCCGTGTATCGTTTGAAGGCACGACTGAAATGGGCAGGGGATACAGAGGCGTACTGCGCCAGTTCAGGGAGGGAAAGGCCATTCCGAAGGTTATCGTCAATATGAGAGATCGTAGAAGAGAGCCATGAGGGACCCGGAGCGGATTTACCCGGATTCGCAGGTCCCGCAGCTTCCAGACGTTCCAGAAAAATGAGCAATAGTTGTAGCCTTAACAGAGCCGCATGTGCGCTTAGATGATGACCGAGCTGGAATTCGGTCTGAATATCATCAATGAGGGCGGCGACCAGTGATTGCTCCTCTGTGTTCAGATGTCTCTTATACACGCGTTGTTTACGACAACGTTCAAACAGGCTTAGCAAAGAAGAAGCAGCACCTCCGGCGGTGGATGCCAGCAATCCCGGGCTGAAGAACAATGCGGAAGATGTGACAGGATTGCCTGCATCCGGCAAGGCTCGATGAACCGTGCTGCCCGGTATAATGAACAGATCTCCTTCTTGCATATTCTCAAGTCCAGTATCAATAAAGATGCTTCCCTGCCCCCGATATACATAGATAATTTCATGCCAGTCGTGAAGGTGATCTGGCAATTCGTTCTGAGGGGATTTGGTGTCGCTGTACACCAGGCGGAACGGAATACCGGATTCTGCTTGAATAGTCGTACGAACAGGTGAACGTTCCATAAAGACTCCTTTCCAGACGATCGTCTTCAACGAGATGTTATACCTGGTCATGAGAGAGTATATTTACCGCAATATAAGCAATTTAATTTCCTTTTATTGATGATACAATGAATTTAAAGCGTTTACAATAAAAGGGTGCAGAGCCTTCGAGCTGCATTCCGACAGTACAAATAATCGATGAGGTGAGTGTCCATGTCGGCGAGCACGAAACGACCAAGGTTGAAGCTGAATTTACTGGGGAGCGATGGTCAGCGCAAGTGCAAGGAGATTATGGAGCGTCCCGTGAAGGTTTTGCAGATCGGAGAAGGTAATTTCTTGCGGGGATTTGCAGACTGGATGCTTCATGAGAGTGCCAGACAAGGAAAATTCCATGGAAGTGTAGCTGTTACCCAACCACGACCGGGAGGCAAGGCCAAGCTGGAGCAGATTCGCGATCAGGATGGGTTATATACAATGATTACGCGTGGTCTGTCCCAAGGAAAGCCGGTTGAGCGGACAGAGTTGATCTCTATTTTCTCACAGTGTATCAATCCGTATGAGGAATGGGATGCCTTTCTGAACTTGGCGGAACTGCCTTCACTTGAGTTCGTTATTTCCAATACAACCGAATCAGGATTGAAATATACGTATGCGGACTATATCGAGGGTGAACCGGTCCAATCATTTCCGGGGAAATTAACGGTTTTCCTGCATCAGCGATATTTGAAATTTGATGGTGATCCATCCAGAGGTTTGATTCATCTGCCATGCGAGCTGCTTGAAGGCAATGGTGATGTGCTGCGCAGTTGTGTCCTCCGTCATAGTGAGGATTATGGGTATTCGGATGGCTTCCGTTCATGGATCGAGAACCATAATCACTTCTTGAACAATCTGGTAGACCGAATTGTCACAGGTGCGCCGACCCAGGAGGAAGCCGATTCCCTGACAAATCGTTGGGGGTATGAGGACCAGTTGATTAATACGGCAGAGCCATATCATTTCTGGGCCATTCAGGGTGATGAATCCTTGGACAAAAAACTTCCTCTCAAGCAGGCAGGTCTTAATGTACATTGGGTGAAAGATCTGAAGCCTTTCCAGGTACGAAAGGTTCGTATTTTGAATGGGGCACATACCTTAATGTCATCCCTCGGCATTCTGCAAGGCAAGCAGCATGTGAGAGAAACGATGGAAGATCCACATTTTGGCACATGGATCAGGGAAGCTGTGCATCAGGAGATCGTGCCTGCTCTGGATATGCCCGATCATCAGCTGGACCAGTATGCAGAAGAAGTGTTCGAACGGTTCCTTAACCCGTATATTAATCACAAATTGCAAGATATTGCTTTGAATACGATCGGAAAATTCAAGGTGCGTGTGCTGCCAACACTTTTGTCTTACGAGCAAAATCAGGGAAGTTGGCCAGAACGTTTAATTCAAGGGTTTGCTGGATTATTGTGTCTCTATCGTCCGGTAAATACGCCAGAAGGTTACAAGGTACAACGACTGAATGGGGAGGATATTCTGCTGCGGGATGACCCGGATGTCCTGATTGCTTTGGCTTCACACTGGGACGGTTATGACACGCTTAACAGGGATCAGGAGCAACTGGATAACCGGGTAGCGGCTGTGTTGTCAGATACCCTGATCTGGGGCGAAAATCTGGATGCAAGAGAAGGGCTGCGTGCAGCACTTGTTCGTGAAATCGGATTGTTGGAAGGTGAAGGGAAATGAACACAACAAGTACAATCAATGACTGGATTGCCATTCAACCACAGGATGATGTCATTATAGCGCTTCGGGATTATGCCAAAGGAGAATGTATTACATTGCCAGACGGTGTTTCCTTTACATTGCTCGATGACGTGCCGAAGGGGCATAAGATTGCTGTGCATACCCTGGCACCGGGTGATGATGTGATGAAGTATGGTTTCTCCATCGGGATTGCCCAAGAGCAGATTGAGCAGGGAAGCTGGATTCATAGTCATAACCTGAAGACGGGTCTGCACGGATTGCTTGAATATGAGTATCAGCCGGGCGCGCAGGTTCAGACGGACATGCCTCCGGAACATCTGCGCTCATTTGATGGATATTTGCGCCCCAATGGTGACGCAGGTATTCGTAATGAGATCTGGATTGTGAATACGGTTGGATGTATCAATAAAGTGTGTGAAGCTTTGGCACGTATGGGTCAGTCCCAGTTTGGAAGCCGGGTAGATGGTGTATTTCACTTTCCGCATCCATTCGGGTGTTCACAGCTTGGTGATGATCTGAAGTATACACAACAGTTGCTGGCCTCCTTGGTGGAGCATCCGAATGCAGGAGGCGTGCTCGTCATCGGTCTGGGCTGTGAGAACAATCAGGTCGATGAATTCCGTGAGTGTATTGCTCCGGAATACCGAGGCAAAGTACGGTTTCTCAAAGCACAGGAAACGGATGACGAGCTTGAGGAAGGGCTTCGACTGATGGAAGAACTTGTGGAGATCGCTGAACATGAACAACGGCAGCCGCTTCCGCTCAGCAAACTCAAAATTGGTTTGAAGTGTGGTGGTTCCGATGGTTTATCTGGCATTACAGCCAATCCGCTGGTCGGTGCGGTTGCTGATATGCTGGTTGCTGCCGGGGGTACGGCTATTCTGACGGAAGTTCCGGAGATGTTTGGTGCGGAGACGATCTTAATGAACCGGGCTGCCAATGAACAGGTATTTCACGATTTGGTAGACCTTGTGAACGGATTCAAGCAATATTTTGTAAACCATGGCCAGAACATCTATGAGAATCCTTCACCTGGGAATAAGGCTGGTGGCATCACAACGCTAGAGGAAAAGTCACTTGGATGTACGCAAAAGGGAGGACGTTCTTCCGTAGTCGATGTGCTGCGCTATGGCAAACGTGTAACTCAAACCGGTCTGAACATTGTAGAAGCACCGGGTAATGACCTGGTATCTGTAACGGCACTGTCTGCGGCGGGTGCACATATTGTGCTCTTCACAACAGGGCGGGGGACTCCCTTCGGAGGTCCGGTACCTACCGTCAAGATTGCGACCCAATCTGATCTGGCGAATCGCAAAAAACACTGGATTGATTTCAACGCAGGCCAGCTGTTGGAGGGGCGCACGATGGATGAGGTGAAAGTGCAGCTGTTCAGCCAGCTGATTGACATTGCTTCAGGACGGTCACACACACTCAGTGAGCAGCATGGATTCCGGGAGATTGCCATATTCAAGGATGGCGTAATTCTCTAAATCCATTGTCGATGGGGGCTGTTGATCGTCTGGGTTGCATTATATGATGAACCACAGCCAATTCCGGTTGAAATTTGCACTACAACCGGGATTGGCTTTATTTATATTCCACGGATGCCAAGCGCTTTGGAGATGCTTGATAATGCGGCAGGTGAAGCATGTTGTTGTAGTTGCACAATCAATAGTTCACGTGCCTCTTCTATGCTGCCTTCAAATGGCTTAATGCCGTGACGTTCCATCCAGTGACCAGCAGTCTCGTATGCGGAGCTGTTCCAGGCGACTTTGCCTTCTGCGAGCCCTTCTTTTTCTTTGGTGCCACTGATCACAATGGCTGCACAGCCCTGAAGGTCCAGAAGTCCACGGTCAAATGTTTTTTTGTCCTCTTTTGCCCCAAAACCGGCTTGTGATCGCAAGGCACGTCCATCGATGCCTTCTTGTTCTGCAACTAACGCATGGAGTTTGAACGCTTCACGGGAGAGTAGACCCGCTTCATACTGTTCCTTGATGGTTCTGGAGTCGGCAAGCAGTCGGTGTACCCAAGGGAAGTATTCCGATGAGACAAGAAGCGCTTTCTTTTTGACAAATTTTCCATAGGCAGCAATGCCCTCCTCAGCCAGGCGTGAACGCCATAACCAGGGATCGAATTCATCATCCTTGTGCCAATGTTCTTTGGGGGTTAGCGATGACAGAGAAGGATATTCGGCAAATAGTGGTGCCAGAGGCAGCAGCCCTATAGACTGGATACGCTGTACTGCTTCTTCGTACGTTATAACGGTTTCATATGTCATGATATCAGTAGGCTCCTTTTTGTGTGTAGTCAAGCTACGACTTGGTTGAAGCAAGGTATCTCCGGCTCACTTCCTCGGCATGCTGACGAATCTCACTGCGAAGTTGGAGGGGTTCAATCACTTCGGCTTCACGTCCCAATCGGTAAAAGAATCGTACGGCCCAGTCCCATTCCCCTGGTGGACAAAGGAATGATAATTCCCAGAGATCCGGGGCAATTTCAATCATCTTTTCACCAATATGCTCGTCCTGTTCAGCTTCAATCATTCCCCGATAACTCAGTTGTGCCTTAACCAGGGTTGGCTGCTGTTCTGGAGGATCGGCTTGCTCTGCTGTTGCTCGGCCTGTTCGTGAAGCACCTGTGCATCCTGTGGTTCGATCGCTTTGACATCGGTAATTCGGTCAACCCGGAACAGACGCTGTTCACCATGTTCGAGGGAATATGCTTCACAGTACCAAAAGCCGGAGGAAGCATATACCCGTGAGGGACAGATATGCAACCATCGCTGACGCGATACGGAGCGATACAGCACACTGAGCCACTCGTGTTCGGGTATGCATGCCAGCAGTGCGTCCAGATGAGGAAGAATGTAATTGCGGTCTGGAATATGATGATACAGCTGTTGGAGCATAGGATCAATTCGCGACATAATATCATCCGGAATGATGGCCTTAACTTTGTTCATCAGGGTCCAGCGTTTCTCATGAAAGGGTGTGTCGGCGTAGCGACTTAGACCTTCAAGAGCGAATAGGAGCGTCGCTGCTTCTACCGGGTCCAGCTGTAGTGGGGGTAATACGTAACCCTCCATAAGTCTGAAACCGCCTCCCGGACCGGAAATGGCAATAATGGGCACATTCATCTCGGAGAGGGACTGAATATCCCGGAGAATTGTGCGACGGGAAACCTCAAATTTCTCGCCTAATGAGTGTGCCGTTTCGTGACCATGCTGTAATGCCATTACAATGGCAGCAAGCCGATTTGTTCTGTTCATGTCAGCCACTCCGTTTCGATCTGCGCCGCCGGAAAGTGATGTCGTAGTTATATTTCTATTGTAACAACGAATAAGTGACATCATGAGTGTCACCAATATATCTCAACTGTTCATTATTTTATAATGGATCAGCATCAGGATTCACAAGTATGTTCCGGCAGGCTTTGTTAAAATGTGTTTCTCGTCCAATTCGCTTTGCATACTGATATTTCCTTCTATCAAAAAGACCACAGATCATGCCAAAAACCCGTATCCGGTGTAGACGGATACGGGAAGTAGCAGCTTTTGGCTTACAGAAGACGATAAAGGTCTGAAATCTATACCAATATCCTCGCTGAAGACAATAACAAGTATAAAAGGAACGAATATGTGACACTTTGTATCACGGGTGTTTTATCACATTATATTATTCCAAATGATTCGAATTAAGCGAAATCGCTTATTTCATTTCGAGTAATTGCACCCCACGGGCTTCAATCTCAACACTTCCCGAAAGCTCACGATTGGTGAGCAGATCATGTGCCTTAGCTGTTCCCAGATCATAGGATTGCGTGGTTGCGTTATGGTTCATGACGAACAGGTAGGGTTTGCCGTCTTTGGTTCGTGCACTTACTTCAACACCTTCTGGAGTCTCAAGCAAGGACTCTACGTTCTTGGCTGCTGCAAGCTGTCCCAGCAAACCATCCAGGAAACGTTCATCCGGGTCGGATGCAACGTACCAGGCTTCACCTTGACCAAAGGTGTTACGTGTCACAACAGGCATGCCTTTATAAAAGTCGTCTCCATATTCTGCGATGACTTCGGCTCCTTCACTGTGCAGCAGGTCACACAGCATGCCGCAGCCATACTCTCCTTGAAGATCGCCGTAGGTTTCTCTGAGGACAATGCGGTTCTTTTGCTCCGGCAGCAGGGCATCAATCTCTTCCACCCAGATTCCGAGCAGTTTACGGAGTTCTCCCGGATATCCACCTGTGGTCACGAGATCGTTCTCGTTGACAATGCCACTGAAGAAGGTCGTCAGGAATGTTCCACCTGCTGCAACATACTTCTCCAGTTTGGCGGCAAATCCTGGTTTAACCATGTAAAGAACAGGGGCGAGGACAATGTCGTATTTGCTCATATCCGTATCCACACTGACGATATCTACCTGTATGTTGCGGCGGAAGAAGGCTGCGTAGTATTTATGGATCTGATCCACATAGTTCAGGGCAACCGTAGGTCCGCTTGATTTTTCGATGGCCCACCAGTTATCCCAGTCGAACACAATCGCTACTTTGGATTCAACAGATGCATCCAGCGTGGTATCTCCAAGGAGCTGCAATTCCTTGCCCAGCTCAGCGACTTCGCGGAATACACGTGTATTCTCATGTCCAGCATGCTCAATAACTGCACCATGATACTTCTCACAGGCACCGATGGAGCGGCGAAGCTGGAAGAACATGATGGTATCGGCCCCGTGCGCAACAGATTGATAACTCCACAGACGCATGACACCTGGACGTTTCAGTGAGTTATATGGCTGCCAGTTCTGCTGACTTGGTGTTTGTTCCATCAGCATGAACGGTTGGCCATCCTTCAGTCCGCGCATGAGGTCATGAGCCATTGCCGTGAAGCTGACAGGAGTGGCGAGACCAGGATAACTGTCCCAGGAGACGATATCCATGTATTTTGCCCATTTGAAATAGTCCAGTTGCTTGAAGAATCCCATCAGATTGGTTGTAACGACAGAGTCCGGAATATGTTTTTTGATCGCATCGTATTCCAGGCGGTAACAATCCAGCATGCTGTCGGAGTTGAATCGGGAGTAGTCCAGCGAGATTCCCTGGAATGTTGAATTATTGTTACCCCAATGTTCGCTCAGGTTGCTTGGTAATACAATCTCGTCCCAATCGTAGAAGGTATGCCCCCAGAAATTCGTGTTCCATGCTTTGTTGACCTGTTCCAGAGTCTGATAGCGTTCTTTCAGATACACGCGGAACGCTTTCTCACAGTTGTCACAGTAGCACTCACCGCCATACTCGTTGGAGATGTGCCATACGAGAACCGCGGGGTGATCCTTGTATCGTTCGGCCAGTTTATCCGCAATCTTCTCAGCGTATTTGCGATAGGTCGGGCTGTTGGGACAGGAATTATGGCGCCCCCCAAATTTGCGTTTGCGTCCATCGGCATCTACACGAAGCACGTCTGGATATTTCTTTGCCATCCAAGCCGGATGTGCAGCCGTGCTTGTTGCAAGGCATATATAGACACCATTTTCATATAAACGATTAATCAGTTGGTCGAGTTCTTCAAAACGGTAAGTAACTTCATCAGGCTGAATTAGTGCCCATGAAAATACGTTGATTGTGGCAATATCAATACCTGCCAATTGGAACATGCGCAGGTCTTCAAGGTGGGTTTCGTGATCCCACTGTTCCGGGTTGTAATCGCCCCCGTAGAACATTTTGGGCAGTTTGTTACTAATCAATGTGTTCACCTCTTGTATAAGAATAATCCTATATTATATGATATATATGACTTTTAAAATATAATAAAAGTAATGGCTGATATAAGAATACGGAAGTGTATTTCAGCTTATAACCAAGGAGGCATCCTATGTTTATTTCCCCCCGACATCAACGATATTTCATGACATCACGTGATCAGCCCTTGCCCCTTTATATTGAGAGCCTGGGTTATAACGGCAATCAGGAGAAGGTGTCCAGACCTGTGGGGTATCCCTGTTACCATTGGCTTCAGACAGTAAAGGGAGCCGGAGAATTCAAGTTTGCCGGGTCCACGGTCGTACTGGGGGAAGCATCCGGTATTTTGCTGCCGCCGAATGAACCGCATGAGTATGTGCGCGCCCAAGGAGAGTGGGAGACACTTTACATAACATTTGGTGGTTCCCAGTGTCCGGCAATCTTGGAGTCACTTAGTCTGGGTGAAGCGGCGTTCTATCAGTGGGAGCAGAGCAGTCCGTTCAATGATTACGGCCAGGAAGTGCTGGATTCGATCAGAAGTGATCAGGATTTGTCGGGACTCGAGGCGTCAGCGGATATATACCGATTTCTGATTTTGCTCAAAAAACATGGCATGACGGGCAATCGTTCTTCCATCTCACATTCTGTGGAGAGACTTGCTCCGCTCATTGCATTCATGGAACAGCATTATGCGAATCCCGAGATTGGGCTCGAACATATGGCTGACCTCACAGGGATCTCATCCAGACATCTGAACACCTTGTTCAAGCAGTCCTTTGGCATGACAGCCTACAGTTATTTTATTTTGCTGCGCATTCGCAAAGCCAAGGAAATCATGACCGCAGACTATAGACCCACGATTAGGGAAACTGCAGTTAGGGTAGGGTTTCGCGATGCAAGCCATTTTGTAGCAACCTTTCGCAGGATTGAGGGGGTGACTCCTGAACAGTTCCGTAATTTGTACTAACATGTACCCAAATAAACAAAAAGTGATGCCAGGAAGGTATTGATGCGTTAGGGTCATTACCGTTATGATGGTATCGATTCCTGAGATTCGAAAACGTTTAAACGGACCCATGTATCCGTTCTACTTGGAGAGGATGATTGAAGATGACAACAACTATACCCTTATGGGATCATGCTGCACCTTATGCAGCCCAGGGCCATGAAGACGAAATGCCACATTTGATTCCATTTATTCAGCCCGGTTCCGAGAGCGCTGTCATTGTATGTCCAGGTGGCGGCTATGGATTTTTGGCTGATCATGAGGGTGCTCCAATAGCCGAATTGTTGAACCGTGCAGGTATAAGTGCATTTGTCCTGAAATATCGGGTGGCGCCTCACCAGCATCCTGCACCTATAACAGATGGTCAGCGTGCCATACGTTATGTTCGTGCTCATGCTGAGCAGTATGGCATCAACCCTGCCAAGATTGCAGTGCTTGGTTTCTCCGCAGGCGGACATCTCACAGCAACACTGGGAACGCTGTATGACGAGGGACAACCGGATCATGAGGACCTTATTGAACGCCAAAGTTCACGCCCGGATCGAGTTATTCTCTGTTATCCGGTCATTACGATGGAGTCCTATGGACATGCTGGGTCCCGTGAGAATTTGCTTGGGCCTGATGCGTCAGCCGAGCAGATCAAGGCTTTCAGTGCGGAACAACAGGTGAGAGCGGATGCTCCAGAAGCATTCATCTGGCATACCAGCGATGACCAGGCAGTACCTGTGGAGAATAGCTTGCGTTATGCACTTGCATTGGGCGAGCATGGCATTCCCTATGACTTGCACGTTTTTGAGAAAGGTTCACATGGTCTGGGATTGGCTGAGGATAACCACGCGATTCGGGTATGGTCGGATCTGTGTCTCACATGGCTCAAGAATCAGGGCTGGTAATTTTATTGGCTGATAGCAAGTGAACGGTCCTAACCAATCGAGTAATCCGTATATTAACGCCTTAGAGCGAAGGAGAAAATAACGATGAAATTGCAGAAAAATGACAAGCTTCTGTTTATCGGGGATTCGATTACAGATTGTGGTCGGGAACATCCTGTAGGCGAAGGCAGTTCAGGTCTGGGCCATGGTTACGTAGCGCAAGTCTATGCCCTCTTGCGGTCCATCTATCCGGAATTGATGTTGCGTGTCCAGAATGTGGGTAATGGTGGAAATACGATTCGTGATCTGAAACAGCGCTGGGATCGTGATGTGCTGGACCTTAAACCGGACTGGCTGACGATCATGATCGGCATTAATGATGTATGGCGTCAGTTCGACAACCCATTATCAACAGACTCACATGTGTTTCTTGAAGAATACGAATCCACATTGCGTGAACTGGTGGCTTCGGTTCGTCCCAACCTGAAAGGTCTGGTACTAATGACGCCTTATTATCTTGAAGCCAACCCGGAAGATCCGATGCGGGCAACGATGGATATCTACGGAGAAGCAGTTCGCAGGGTAGCGAGTGAGTATGATGCAGTGTATGTGGATACACAGGCTGCATTTGCTCCATTTTGGGATCATTTCTATACGTCTGTGCTGACTTATGACCGGGTACATCCGGATGCAACGGGCCATATGGTTCTGTCCAAAGCATTCTTGGATGCCATCGGATTCGAATGGTCAGGCGGCGTCAAATCTGAATAAGGACGTGAGGGCATGAGCGACGTAACTGTAGCAGTACAAACCCAGGCATTACTGGGGGAAGGTCCAAGCTGGGATGCGGAGAACAATCGATTGTTATGGGTAGATATTGAAAGCTTCAAGGTGCATGTGTATGATCCGGTTACAGGGCAGGATCAGTCTTATGATGTCGGTGAACATGTCGGGGCTGTTGTTCCCTATCGTGGTGACGAAGTTGTGGTTGCTTTACGCAGTGGATTCCATACGTATCACTTGCTTACGGGTGAGCTGCATGCCATTGAGGACCCTGAACAAGATAAGGATACGAATCGTTTTAATGATGGAAAATGTGATGCGAAGGGCCGCTTCTGGGCAGGCACAATGAGCATGAATAATGAGAGCAAAGCCGGATCATTGTATTGTTTGGAGCAAGGGCAACCCGTTCGCACAATGGTACAAGGTGTGTCTACATCCAACGGTTTGGGCTGGAGTCCGGATCGGCAGACCATGTATTACATTGATACCCCGACACGTTCTATTGACCGGTTTGGTTTTGATCTGACGGCAGGTACGATACAAAATCGGACAAGTATCATTCAAATACCGGAGGAATTCGGTTTTCCGGATGGGATGACGGTTGATGGTGAGGGTATGCTGTGGGTTGCGCACTGGGGCGGAGGAAGAGTCACTCGTTGGAACCCGCATACATCAGAATTGTTGCAACAGATCGAGGTGCCGGCAGATCAGGTAACATCCTGCTGTTTTGGTGGACCGGATCTCGAAGAGTTATACATTACAACAGCACGTATAGGGATTAAGGAAGAACGTTTGAAAGAGACACCGGATGCGGGCTCACTTTTTGTCATCAGACCGGGCGTTAAAGGGCAGGAGACTCACGCTTATGGTAGCCAGCAATAAACAGGTGCCAATTATGTAGTGAACCTTAGTGAACCTCTGCCTGGTTTGCCAGGAAAGAAACGATTCCATTTTTTCACTCTTATATAAAATGTCAAAAGGTGCTGTTCTAACAGCATCTTTTTTTGATGTATAAACGATTTTAAACACTGAAAATATTTTACAAAAATCGGAATTTCGACAGAGGGATTTGGAGATTGCCAGCGAATGTTATTTATTGAAAGTATTATCCAGATAACCGCGAATCAAGAACAATTATGTAAGCGCTTAACAATATGACTGGAAGGGGGTGAGGCTTCTTGTATCAAGGGATGCATTGATTCGTCTGGCACGCCATCATCAGCACGATGAGACAGCGGGGATAGACCGAAATGCAGTAACGAAGTAGAAGAGGAGGATAAGTTGATATGAGAACGTTTATGGGGAAATTGCGAATGATGAGCCTGACGGTTGCTGTAGTAACCGCCTCGCTGGGAGGACTTGCTGGAACAACAGCGGCGGCACCAAGTGAAGCCTATGAGTGGAAAAATGTGGTGACGGGTGCAGGAGGCGGGTTTGTACCGGGCATTATTTTCAACGAGTCGGAAAAGGATCTGATCTATGCCCGTACGGATATCGGGGGAGCCTATCGCTGGAATGCGGCTGACGAGAGGTGGATACCCTTAACGGATTTTGTCGGCTGGGATGACTGGAACAAGAATGGTGTGGACGCACTGGCTACGGACCCGCTTGATCCCGATCGGGTGTATATGGCAGTTGGGACGTATACGAATTCGTGGGATCAAAATAATGGCTCCATCTTGCGCTCTACGGACCGGGGAGATACATGGCAGACCACAACACTTCCGTTCAAAGTGGGCGGCAACATGCCGGGACGTTCAATGGGAGAACGCCTGACCGTGGACCCGAATGATAACAGTATCCTGTATTTCGGTGCACGAAGTGGTCATGGGTTATGGAAAAGTACCGATTACGGTGTGACCTGGAACGAAGTCACAAGCTTCCCGAATCCGGGAAATTATGTACAAGACCCTTCGAATGAATACACAAGTGACATCGTAGGTCTGGCATGGATTACATTTGACAAAACAAGCGGTTCGGCAGGGCAGGCAACCCAGACGATCTATGTAGGCGTTGCGGATAAAGATCAAAGCGTATATCGCAGCACAAATGGCGGCCTGACCTGGTCAGCTGTTGCTGGTCAACCTACAGGTTATATTCCGCATCATGGCGTGTTTGATTCAGACGGAAGCCTCTATATTACGTACAGCGATGGTGTTGGACCGTATGATGGGGAAAAAGGTGACGTGTGGAAACTGAACACATCGACAGGTGTCTGGAGCAACATCAGCCCTGTTCCAAGCAGCAACACGGATAATTATTTTGGATATGGCGGATTGGCTGTTGATGCACAGAATCCCGGTACATTGATGGTTGCGACATTGAATTCCTGGTGGCCGGATGCCACTTTGTTCCGCAGTACAGATGGCGGAGCGACGTGGACACGCATATGGGAATTTGAAGGATATCCGAACCGGAAGTTACGTTATACACAGGATATTTCGGCAGCGCCATGGCTCACATTTGGCACCAATCCTGCCCCACCCGAAACAAGCCCAAAATTGGGCTGGATGATCGGTGATCTGGAGATTGATCCGTTTGATTCGGATCGCATGATGTATGGAACAGGTGCTACGATCTATGGAACGAAGAACCTGACAGACTGGGATGATGACAAAAAAATCAATATTTCAGTGATGGCGAAGGGGGTTGAGGAGATTGCCGTACTGGATCTGATCAGCCCGCCAAGTGGTGCACATTTGATAAGCGGAGTGGGGGATGTCTCCGGATTCCGTCATAACAATCTGGATCAGGCACCAGACACCATATTTACGAGCCCAAACTATTCTTCCACAGAAAGTCTGGATTTTGCAGAGTTAAGTCCCAATACGATGGTTCGCGTAGGTAAAGCAGATTATGCTGCTGATCCAAATGCAAAATCCATTGGTTTGTCCAGTGACGGAGGTACTACGTGGTATAAGGCCAATGCAGAACCTGCTGGCACAACCGGAGGGGGAACCGTAGCGATCTCTGCGAATGGTAACCGACTCGTATGGAGCACGTCAGATAAAGGCGTACATTATTCGACTGGCGGCAATTCATGGACGGCAAGTACGGGGATACCTGCACAGGCGAAAGTGATTTCGGATCGTGTCAATCCAAACAAATTCTATGGATTTGCAGCGGGTAAAATCTATGTAAGTGTGAATGGTGGTGCTACCTTCACGGCATCATCTGCGACCGGACTCCCGATGGAAGGAAATGCCGATCTGGATGCCGTTCCAGGTGTTGAGGGCGAACTCTGGTTTGCAGGTGGCAGTGAGGAAGAAGGTCCTTACGGATTATGGCATTCCACGGATTCAGGAGCAACATTCACAAAGCTTGCCAATGTAGAGGAAGCAGACAGTATCGGATTTGGTAAAGCCGCCCCTGGGCAGAACGTTGTTGCGTTATACACGGTTGCACAGATCGATGGAACACGTGGATTCTTCCGCTCCGATGACGGTGGTGCCAATTGGGTTCGTATCAATGATGATCAGCACCAGTATGCTCGTGTAACTACAATTACGGGTGATCCGGGTTTGTATGGAAGAGTATATCTTGGAACAAATGGCCGCGGAATTTTGTATGCTGACCGTGTTGGAGGTAACAATGGCGGAGGAGACGGCGGGGGTACACCAGTGACCAACTCTGTGATTACACCGGTTACAGCCGAATTTGATCGCAAAGCAGACAATCAGGTTAATATTCCAGTCACGTTAACACTTAACGGCAATACACTTGCATCCATTCGCAACGGGAATGCAACGCTGGTTTCAGGTACAGATTACACGTTGACAGGCAATGAGGTCGTATTAAGTAAAAACTACCTGGCTTCACTGCCAAATGGCGCAGCGACGCTAACCTTTCAATTCAGCGCAGGCGCTCCTGCGACCTTGAATCTGCTCATTCAAGACACGACAGCTGCACCTGTTGGAACCATACGCATTGAGATGTTTAACAGCAACACTTCAGCAACGGGCAGCTCGATTAGTCCCAAATTCAAACTGACAAATACGAGTACTACAGCCTTGAATCTGTCTGATGTGAAAATCAGATACTATTACACGATAAACGGTGAACAGCCTCAGAACTTCTTCGCTGACTGGGCGACTGCTGGCAGTTCGAATGTAACAGGCACGTTCAGTGCACTCAATCCAGTACGGACGGGTGCTGATCACGTGCTTGAGATCGGATTCACAGCTTCGGCTGGAACACTGAATGCGGGACAAAGCACGGAAATCCATACGCGCATCTCCAAGAACAATTGGACCAACTATACGCAAACGGATGATTACTCTTTTGCAGGTAGTCAGACTTCCTATACGGATTGGTCCAAAGTCACCGGTTATATCGCGGGAAGTCTCCAATGGGGAATTGAACCATAAGTGAGTGATTTAACGAAATAAAGGATTGAAAAAGGGGTCCTGATTCGCCAAATGATCAAATGGCGAGTCGGGGCTTCTTATTTTGTCGAAATATAGTGTAAACTATAGATAGTTACCATTGCTTAAAGGATCGTTTTAGGATATAAAAAGATGTACAATTAATTTAGAATTAATGTAACCGCTAACACTGGAAAGTGTTTATAACCGATATATAATAGTTGGTATAGCCTGTACAGATATAGAGGAAAGATTAGACAAGGGGGTCGCGATCATGAACCGGTTGTGCAAGGTGCTGATTGTTGACGATGAGTTTCTGGTAAGACAGGGCATAAAGCACCATATGAACTGGGAAGCGGAAGGATTTATCATTGTGGGTGAAGCTTCCAACGGTGAAGAAGGATTACAGCAGGTGAACCTGTTAAAACCGGATATTGTGATCACCGATATTGTCATGCCTGTCATGGATGGAGAAACGTTTGTCCGTACACTAAAAGCCAGTAATCCGCAGATTGAAGTTATTGTACTTAGCAGCTTCAGTGAATTCGAGTATGTACGTTCTACGCTTCAGCATGGGGCAGCCGATTATATACTGAAACCAAAGCTGGATACAAATGAATTATTGGAGGTCCTTCAACGCACAGCGGGTAAAATTCCGGAGTTACAGTTCGAGCCGTCGCATGATGGTTGGAGACTTGGGCAACTGATGGAGAAGATGCTGTCCGGATTCACACTGGATGAAGATAGCGAAATGCCGATCATTCGAGATACCTTTCCGTATGAATCCTTTCGCTTGCTGGTGTATAAACCCGTGGGTGCTGGAGGGAATCCACTGAAGATGGATCAGGAACAGATTGAATCCAAGCTCCGCAGTGATCTGCCTGAAGTAGAATGTGCAATGGTTCCCGCAGAGGGTACATTACCTGTGATGCTTCTTAATGTCGATCCTGCGAGAGATGAATGGATGCTTGAACGGATCAGACAGTTGGCCAGTGAAAATGCAGCAGGAGAAGGCAGTCCTGGTTGGGTGCTTAGTGAAAGCTTTACTTCATTTGAACAGATGGGTGTTGTTTACCGGGAACGCCTGATTAAGCTGATTGAATATCGCTTTTATTATAAGGATCGACCAATCCTGGTGTATGGTGAACTGCCTCCAATGCATCCCGCAGGTTACCAGTTTAATGTAAATATGTTTTTGCAGCATGTGAAGCGTAACCGGGTCGAAGCGGCAAGGGAGTATTTACAGAATCATGCAAAAACACTTGGACGGGATTATATTGCCGATGTGTTTGAGATCAAATCATTTCTCGGTAACTTGATCTTTAACGTGACCATTACCCTCGCGGATATGGATGTCCAGTCTGCGGGGCTGGAAGAGAGCAAATATACGTATTTTAAAAATGTGGATGGTGCTTCGAGTCTGGACGAAGTGATGACTGTGCTTGACCAATTCATGACGGAAGTTCAGGAGTGCACCGTTGGTGCGGGTGCAAAACGAAGTGATCCCAACATGAAGATGCTGCTGGATTACATGCATGAGCACTTTGATCAGCCGCTCGGGCTGGCTGAAGTAGCCAAGCATTTTCATTTTAATCCATCGTATTTATCCAGTTATTTCTCATCTCACAAAAAAGAAGGATTTAATGAATACTTAAATAAAATTCGGATTGAAAAAGCCGAGGAACTGCTACGATCCGATGATGTAACGATCTCTGAGATTAGCAGTATGGTAGGTTATTCCGATCATAGTTACTTTTGCAAAGTGTTCAAAAAATTCACCGGATTATCACCAAGCCGATACCGGCGCAAATTCTGGGCATAAAGTCAGAAGGATAAGATCATGAAGAAATGGATGAACAGATTATCTCGTCTCGGATTGTTTCCCAAGTTGTTTCTGGTTATGGTGGTCAGTATTGTCCTCGTTTCTGTACTCATCTTATGGACGACCATTCACATGTCAACCAATCTGTTTACTGAGACGTTCAGTATCACAAATTCCAAGGTGCTTAATCAGATCAAAACAAATTTTGAATCCTTTAATGAGGCCATTGCTGCCGTATCGAATAATGTGACGCAGAGTGGATCGATCCGAGGATTCCTGTCCGAAGGTGATGCCGATTCCCTCACGATGGCCAAATCCTTCTATAATATGCGGGAAACGATGGACCGCGTTCAATCGATAACGGAATCGTATGAAGTAGGGATAACGATTATCGGGATCAATGGGCGGAGTTATTCCACCAATCGTGCTCACCTTGAGATGTCAGTGGATGAATTGAAAGATGAACCGATCACGGTGGAAGCCGCTGAGACGCCGAGTCGTCTTATCTTTGATGATTACCAAAACGATGCAACGGTCGGAAGTCAGCAGATGATCTCTGCCACGAAAGCACTGACGGATCGGACCCGCAGCCGAATATACGGTACACTTTATGTCACGATGAGAGAAGAGGCGTTCCGTCAGTTCTATGCCAGCTTTACTAGTCGAGGCAATGACGTGGTTATTATGAACGAAAAAGGTGAGATTGTATCTTCGAATCGTGAAGACTGGATTGGGACAACTCAGCTGGATTTGCTGTCCTATGCCCGAGAAATGAACAAAACGTCTCCGAGAAGTATCAATGCTCGTGTGATGGATCAGGATAGCGTTGTTCTATCGGAGTATTTACCGTTCTATCGGTTTTACATTGTCAATGTCGTGGATAAGGATCTGGCGATGGGTCAACTCATCGACATGAAGACGGTTGCCCTAATCTGTGCAGCAATTGTTGTAGGGGCTCTTATTCTCGTATTTCTCATCACCAGCCAGATTACCAAGTCCCTGCGCAGACTTGTGAAGCAGATGTCCAATATTACGAAAAGTGATCTGGACAACTATATTCCAGTGAGTGGAAGCTACGAGAGCAGGCAGCTCGGTCATGCTTACAATTACATGCTTGATGAGTTGCATGATTATGTGGATCAATTAGTGCAGACCCAGCATGAACAACGTAACGCAGAACTTGCAGCTTTACAGAGTCAGATTAATCCGCACTTCTTGTACAACACACTTGCTTCTGTCAAAGTTCTGGTGCAACAAGGTAACAAGGACAGGGCAGCGGAGACCATTAATGCGCTGATCGGATTACTACAGAATACAATTAGTGATGTGAGTCAGACCGTTACAGTGGAACAAGAAGTCGAGAATTTGAAAAATTATGTCTTCATTAATCACGTCAGATATGGAGGCCGGATTAAAGCAGCTTTCTACGTCGCTCCGGATTGTACACATTACCATGTACCGAAGCTGGTCATACAGCCGTTTATTGAGAATGCATTTTTCCATGGATTCATCAAGAAAGAAATGGGTACAATTCATGTCATGGTTTCCAGAGCGGGAGAATCACTCATCTGTGAGATTATGGACAATGGTGATGGAATTGAAGGGCTTGTCATGGGAGAAACGTTGCCCAATCCAAAGAACAATCGTCAACTATTCAGTGGTATTGGTATTCGCAACGTACATGACCGTATTGAGTTATTATATGGTTCACCTTATGGTGTCACCATTATGAGTACGGTTGGGGAAGGAACGAGAGTCACCGTTACACTGCCTTTAATCACGAGTTGAATCGAAACCTGATTCGATTGAATACACTAAAATCGAGATCCCTCGCTTCTGTTTTTTACAGAGGCGGGGGATTTTCGCGTGTCAGAGGTAAAGTAAAATACATATTTGTACTATTTCAAGATCAAGAAATTACAAAATCAAAAGAAATTACAAAAAGCCAAATTTAATGCAAACGGTTTCTGTAAAGGTTTTCATTGTGGCAATAAGATGACAAATCCGTACAAAATTATTACTAACGAATGAAGATATGGGAATGATAAGATGAATACATCGAAAGCAACCGCTTTCAGAAAACGTAAACAAATTACACACAAAGAGGTCGAAGGGGAGTTGAATGTTTTGAAAAAAATGTGGGTATTGATGCTCGTTACAGTACTGCTGTTGTCCGCATGTTCATCCGGTGGCGGAGGTAATTCTGCTAGTGGTGGTGACGAAAAAACAAACGAAATTACAGTCTGGGCTTGGGACAAAGCTTTTAACGTAGCTGCAATGGAAACAGCAAAAGAAGCATATCAAAAAGCAAATCCTGATGTGAAAATCAACATCATTGAATACGCTCAAGCTGATATCATCCAGAAACTGAACACGGGGCTTAACTCCGGAACTGCCAGCGGTCTTCCAAACGTAGTTCTGATTGAAGACTATCGTTCACAAAGCTTCCTGAATGCATATCCTGATGCGTTCAAAGATCTGTCTTCCAACATCACGGCTTCCGACTTTGCAGATTACAAACTCGGACCAACAGCTTTTGATGGCAAACAATATGGAGTACCATTTGACTCCGGCGTTGCTGGTTTGTACTACAGAACAGATCTGCTGGAGCAAGCTGGCTACAAAGCAGCTGACCTGCAAGACATCACTTGGGATGACTACATCCAAATTGGTAAAGACGTAAAAGCTAAAACAGGTAAAGAGCTTCTTTCTCTTGACCCGAATGACCTTGGTTTGATTCGTATGATGATCCAAACTGCAGGTAAATGGTATTCCGCAGAAGATGGTAAAACACCTGACATTGCAACTAATGCTGCTCTGAAAGAAGCGTTTATTACTTACAAAGCAATGATGGATGCCAACATTGTTAAATTGCACTCTGACTGGAGTCAATTCGTTGCCAACGCCAATAACGGTAGCGTAGCAACAATTCCTACAGGTAACTGGTTCTCACCATCTGTACGTCAAGAAGCTTCCCAATCCGGTAAATGGGCTGTAGCTCCAATACCGAAAATGGCTGGTCAAGCAAACTCTGTTCACGCATCCAACTTGGGTGGTAGCTCTTGGTATGTTATGAACAACGTTCCTGGTGCAGATCAAGCAGCTGATTTTGTAGCTAAAACATTTGGTTCTGACAAACAATTGTATCAAGATCTGTTGAACAACATCGGCGCAATTGGTACGTACAAACCAGCAGTTGATGGTGACGCGTATGCCAAAGCAGACGAGTACTTCGGCGGACAAAAAATCTTCACAGACTTTGCGAATTGGACGAAAGAAATTCCAAGCGTAAACTATGGTATCAACACTTATGCCATTGAAGATATTCTGGTTGTAGAAATGCAAGCATTCCTGAACGGTAAATCAATCGATGACGTTCTGGCTGATGCACAAAAACAAGCTGAAGCACAATTAAACTAAGATACCCAAGGTAACTTATAGAACCCTAGGAAACATCGGAGCCGTCTCCCACGTCCGGCGCAAGTCGAACCGGATATGGCGAGAGGCTCCGTGGGTTCTACCCATGTTCCATGGAGAGAGAGGAGCCATACTGTGAAAGCCATGAATACAGGAGACAGTCTCCAAAAGAAAAATAATTTGACTGGATGGGCTTTTGTTTTGCTGGCTGTTGTCGGGATTGTTGCATTTTACTTCTACCCGATGATTCAAGCGCTGCTCTTATCGTTCAAGTCTGGTGTAGGAGCCAATCTTGAATTTTCGGGCCTTTCTAACTACAAAAGATTGTTAGTTGATACAACATTCCGTACAGCATTATCGAATACATTTATCTACTTGATTATTCAAGTGCCTGTAATGATTATTCTTGGTTTGTTTATTTCCGTATTGCTGAATGACAGCACACTACGTTTTCGGAGCTTCTTCCGTACAGCGATTTTCTTGCCTTGTGTAACTTCATTGGTAGCGTACTCTGTTGTATTCAAATATCTGTTCGCACCAGATGGAATGGTAAATCAATTCCTGATGGGCTTGCACATTATTGGCGATCCAATTCAATGGATCACAGACCCGTTCTGGGCTAAAATTACGATCATAATCGCCGTTACTTGGCGTTGGACCGGATATAACATGATTTTCTATCTGTCATCCCTGCAAAACATCGATCAATCGATCTATGAAGCTGCAAGAATTGACGGAGCGAATGCTTTTACACAATTCTTCAAAATCACAGTACCTTTGCTTAAACCGATTATCCTCTTCACGTCCATCACATCAACGATTGGTACATTGCAAATCTTTGATGAGATCATGAATATTACCAAAGGTGGTCCAGGTAATGCGACCATGTCGATTTCACAATACATCTACAACCTTTCGTTCAAATATTCACCGGACTTCGGTTATGCAGCAACAGTGTCGTATTCCATCGTAATCTTGATTATTGTATTGTCCATCATCCAGTTTAAAGTGGCAGGTGATAATAAAAATGGCTAAAGCTAAAGCAAAACGGATTTTCACGTATGTGTTCCTATCCATCGTCGCCTTTGTATCCATTTTCCCTTTCTTCTGGATGCTGGTCAGTTCAACAAATGCATCTGTCGATGTAACGAAAGGCAGATTGTTACCGGGTTCAGCTTTCATTGATAACTTCAACAAACTGATTGATTCGACGAATCTGGTACAGGCTCTCGGAAACTCGGCGATTATCTCTGTGGTCTCCACTCTCTTGGCACTGTTTATTGGTTCCATGGCAGGTTATGGCTTCGAGGTATATCGCACGAAGTCTCGTGACATTGTGTTTAATATCCTGTTGTTATCCATGATGATCCCGTTTGCAGCGATTATGGTACCCCTGTATCGTATGTTTGCAACAATCTCGGGAGTTGCACCGGTTATCGGTATTAACACCATGGCAGCAGTGATCTTGCCAACCATTGCAACAGCGTTCCTGATCTTTTTCTTCCGTCAGAACACTAAAATGTTCCCGAAAGACTTGCTGGAAGCTGGACGTATTGATGGTTTGAGTGAACTTGGGATCTTCCTGAAAATCTATATGCCAACCATGAAAACAACATATGCAGCGGCAGCAATTATTACCTTCATGAGTAGCTGGAACAACTATCTGTGGCCACTCATTGTATTGCAAACACCTGACCAACAAACGATTCCACTGTTGATCTCGAACCTCGGTGCTGGTTATTCTCCGGATTACGGAGTAATCATGACAGCAATCGTTATTGCAACACTACCTACAGCAATCGTTTTCTTCATCATGCAGAAACATTTTGTTGCAGGTATGGTAGGTTCAGTGAAGTAATGAAAACAGCATAATCCGTGCAAATGACGGGTGCAGGAAAGAAGAGAGGGCGCTGTTATGGCGTACCTCTGTCTTTTTTGTTTATGTAAAGCAAAAAGGAAATTCAGAGTAAACCTTGAATAAGTCAAACTATAACGTTTTAAAGGGAGAGAGAGCCGATGAAAGCAACAAAGGCAGATATCAACTGGTTGGGGGACGTAAGTGTATTTGAGGTGAACCGTCTTCATGCCTATTCCGATCACCGTTATTACCAAACGATGGATGAGGCTGTAGGTTCAGGCGCGATGTCCATGCGTTATGATCTGAATGGTACGTGGAAATTCAACTATGCGATTCGTCCAGACAGCCGTTCTGAGTTTTTCTATACATCCGATTTTTCCAGTGAAGGCTGGGATGATATTGAAGTTCCGGGGCATATCCAACTTCAAGGATACGGTCAGATTCAATATGTAAATACACAATATCCTTGGGATGGTTTGAACGACATTCGTCCACCGGCATTACCACAGGATAAAAACCCGGTTGGAAGTTACATTCGCACATTCCACCTGCCGACAGGTTGGGAGTCGAATCCGGTATATATTTCTTTCCAAGGTGTAGAGTCTGCATTTTATGTATGGCTTAACGGACAATTCGTAGGATACGGGGAAGACAGCTTCACGCCATCTGATTTTGACCTGACGCCATTCCTCCAGGATGGAGAGAACAAACTCGCGGTTGAGGTGTATCAACGCAGCATAGGCAGCTGGCTGGAAGATCAGGATTTCTGGCGTTTCTCCGGTATTTTCAGAGATGTGTATCTGTATACCGTCCCAACTGCACACGTTCGTGATGTTCATGTTCGCACAGATCTGGACAAGTCTTACACTAACGGTACGTTGCAAGTGGATCTGAAGCTGGAAGGAAATGCGGTTGCAGGAGCGCGCGTAGAGGCTGAACTTCGTGATCGTGAAGGCAATACCGTTAAAACGTTTGAATCCAAAGTTAACGATGGACAAGTAAGTCTTCGTGAAGATATCGGCATAGTGAACCTGTGGAGCGCAGAGATTCCATACTTGTACCGTCTCTATATTCGTGTATATGATGCTGCGGGTACACTGGTTGAGGTTGTTCCTCAAGCCGTTGGTTTCCGTACATTTGAAATGATCGACAAAGTAATGCACATCAACGGTAAACGTATCGTATTCAAAGGTGTGAATCGCCATGAGTTCAACCCGCGTCGTGGACGTGCGGTTACGAAGGAAGATATGCTGTGGGATGTTCGTACGATTAAACAAAACAATATGAATGCCGTACGTACGTCACACTATCCAAACCAAAGTCTCTGGTATGAGCTGTGTGATGAATACGGACTCTATGTTATTGACGAGATGAACCTGGAGACACACGGATCTTGGCAGAAGCTTGGCGCCGTTGAGCCTTCATGGGTTATTCCAGGGGACAAACCGGAATGGCATGATATCGTTATGGATCGCGCTGTATCCATGGTGGAGCGTGACAAAAACCATCCGTCCATTCTGATCTGGTCATGTGGTAATGAATCACATGGTGGTGAAGTCATCTACAAAGTATCCCAATATTTCAAATCAGCTGATCCAACACGTCTGGTACATTACGAAGGTGTATTCCATGATCGCCGTTTCGATGAGACCAGTGATATGGAGTCTCGCATGTATGCCAAACCGGCAGACATTGAGGAATTCCTGAATGCAAACCCGACCAAGCCGTATATCAGCTGTGAGTACATGCATGCCATGGGTAACTCCATTGGTGGTATGCACAAATATACGGAGTTGGAAGACAAATATCCAATGTATCAAGGTGGATTCATCTGGGATTACATCGATCAATCGATTTACAAAAAAGATCGTTACGGCAAAGAATTCCTCGCTTATGGCGGAGATTTTGGTGATCGTCCATCAGACTATTCGTTCTGTGGCAACGGTATCGTCCATGCTGACCGTAAAGTAACTGCGAAAATGCAGGAGGTTAAATTCCTGTACCAGAACATCAAGCTGTTCCCGGATCGTGAAGGTGTTAAAATCGTGAACGGTAATCTGTTCGCAGATACATCTGCGCTGGAACTGGTATACAGCCTGGAGCGGGAGGGACATGAAGTGCTGCGTGGAACATTGGAAGTCAACGTGGATGCCCAAAGCGAGACGGTAGTGAAACTTCCGCTTGGTGCAGAAGCTCTGGTAGGCGGCGAGTACGCTGTGAACACTGCATTTGTGTTAAAAGAAGCTACACTGTGGGCTGACAAAGGCGAAGAAGTGGCATTTGGACAGTTTATTTTCACCCAGGATCAGGTAAATGATGCAGTTGAAGTCGACTTGAACCTTGTAAGTGATGTACAAGTTATCGAAGGTGACGTTAACATCGGTGTTCGTGCCGGCAAGACACATGTGCTGTTCTCCAAACAGTTTGGGACACTGGTTTCCCTGAAATTGTCTGGTCGCGAGACGATTGCTGTACCACCTGCACCACTCTTCTGGCGTGCAATGACGGATAATGACAAAGGTATGGCGATGGGCTTTGAACTGGGCGCCTGGTATGCAGCGAGCCTGATGCCACGTTCTGTAGAGTGGAAAGCGGAACAGAAACCGGATCAATACCGGATCGAGTTCACGTACAAGCTCAACATCTCGGAGGATGTACAAGTAAAAGTGGTATATACCGTTCATGCAGATGGAAGTGTACGTGTTCATAATACGTACAAAGGTACAGCCGGATTGCCAAATCTGCCAATTCATGCATTGTCCTTCAGAACATCACCTGACTTCGAAAACGTGGAATGGCTTGCGATGGGACCCGAAGAAAACTATGCAGACCGCGCATTTGGCGCACGTCTCGGTATCCACGGCAGCAAGGTAGCTGATACCATGGCTCCATATCTGGTACCACAGGAATCAGGCAACCGTACGGGCGTACGTTGGGCCAAATTGACAGACAACGTGGGACGTGGCTTCAAAATTGAAGCATCCGGAACTCCGGTTGAGCTGAATGTTTCACCATATACGGCATTTGAGCTGGAGAACGCACAACATGCGTACGAATTGCCTCCTGTGCACTATACGGTCGTGACTGTAGCAGGTAAACAAATGGGTGTTGGCGGTGATGATAGTTGGGGTGCTCCGGTTCATCCGGAATACCTGATCCCTTCAGACGGCGAACTGACATTTGAATTTGTCATTCGTGCACTGTAAGTAAAAGAATCGTACAGAATAAAGAATGTATTCTATAAAGAACAGAGGTCTTCGCTCATCGGAGGCCTCTGTTTTGTTATGTCAACGAACAGCTTGGGAGGCTTTGTATGAAACCGTTCTCTCTCCAACCTCGTAATGTACGAGACAGGAAACATAAGGGGGGGTTCAAGATGAGTAAAAAAGCAAAGACAGGTATATGGGTGACGGTGTTGGTCTTCTTGGGCATCATAGTTGGATGTTTCATATGGTATTTCAATACCGCTTCAGGTGAACGTGCACTCAAAACGATGAGGTCCAATAACTCGGGCGGTCTGGAGCGGGTCGTTAAAGTGTATAGTGATTCTGGTGAATTGATTCAGACCTACGATGGCAAAATTGACGTCGAAGATACGGAATACGGGAATAAAGTGTTATTCGATCTCAATGGGAAACGTGTTGTGATCTATAATGCAACGATTGTTGTCGAGGAGAAGTAAAGCATAAATGCCAGTTCTGAATGAGCCTGAGTTTGGAATTTGGAATGACACCCTATTGCTTATATGGTAAAATTAAGGAAATGTTATAAGGGTCGGGTGAGATTTTTATGTTGGATATGTACCTCATAATTACTGTTGCAATCTTGGGAATGATTCTATTCTATAGCTTGATCGCCTATTTTTTGATTCGTTTCATTTCGAGAAAAGCATTCAAGCTTACGTTAACCAAATATGAAGTGACTGAGATTATAACCTGGCTCGCTGTGCTGTTCATTACCTTCATGATGATTAAGACACGTTCGATGAATTTTCTCTTGCCGGTTGTTTTACTTCTCATTCCATTGATCAATTTGCGACTTTCCAATCGGAAACATCGAGAGCTGAATTAGTATGGTCTTGCTAAGTTAAGGTAATGCACAAGAAAGATGAATGTAGGAAAGGTTGACGAAGTTTACATCACTAGTCAACCTTTTTTAGTTTGATTACAAATGTTGATATTGAACAAGGAGGAGTTTAATAATGATCCTGGGCAAATAGACAGATACTTCAGGATTAACGCAGGTTGCCAATCTTGCGGATGAGCTGCAGCCCGTATTTCATAAGGTAGAAAGCAAATATCAAATAGTTGATATTGAACTCTTCTTTGTTTTCCAGTGTCTTCCTGAAGGATACGAGAGGAAATCGACGGTCAGGCATGTGAAGAAGGAAAATGTCATCTATTTTGATCTAGTGGTAAGTGAGGATCGGTATAAGACATTAAGCAAAAGCAAACAACGGTATGCGTTAAGCCATGAGTTTTATGCTTTTTTGGGTGAAAAGATCCAGAAATACAAGATTGAACATCTAAACACAAATGAATTTATCGCAGATATGGGCATGTGGCTTAGGGAGATTGGATGGTTGCAGACCGAAGAGCAAGCCGAAATAAGTGAGTTTGAAGAAAAGTATAACTAACCAAATAAATGAAAACATAGACAACAAAAAGAAGCCCTCTTTCGAGAGCTTCTTTTTCATGGGAGAGGAGAAACCGGACGAAGAGCTTATGGGGAAACGTAAGTCTTCTCCGCGGTTGTCTACGACACTTGTGATGTCGATAATTATAGAATCGCCCGATTGTTTCCTTTTTATACATATGCGCCAACAATTCGTCAACAATTTTCCATGGCAAATGAAGACCGAGTATTTTTCAAACTGAACCCGAGTGTGGTACGATAGCCGTATCAATAAACTTACATAGAGAAAAGGTGACTCGTCAGTGAGAGTGGTATCTGGGAGTGCGAAAGGCAGACCGCTGAAGGCTGTCCCTGGCACAGGTACGCGGCCGACCACCGACAAGGTGAAGGAAGCGTTATTTAGCATGGTTGGTCCTTATTTTGAGGGCGGCACAGCATTGGATCTGTTTGCAGGCAGTGGGGGTCTCGGTATTGAGGCGCTGAGCCGCGGCATGGACAAGGCTGTTTTTGTTGATTTGGAATCGAAAAGTATTGAAGTCATCCGCATGAATCTGAAGGCGACCAAGCTGGAAGACCAAGCGGCTGTATACCGTAATGATGCAGGTCGTGCATTGAAGGCACTCGCAAAGCGAGGCACAACGTTCGATCTGGTATTTCTCGACCCGCCATATCGCATGAAGAATGGGCACGAGTTGATGCTGACCATGCACGAACTGGAACTTCTGGAACCTGAAGCAACCATTGTGCTTGAATATGAATCCAAACATGATTACCCTGAGCAATTCGGCCCGTTTGAACAAACGCGCAAGGCTTTGTATGGGGAGACGGCGGTATCCATCTACTATTATGCGCCTGAAGCAGATGAAGATGGAGAATCCATTACACCGGAAGAGGAGGCTCCTCATGACTGAAATGATACATCGACAGGAACGGATCGCTGTATACCCTGGAAGTTTTGATCCCGTAACGATGGGGCATCTGGATATTATCGCCAGGGCGTCGAAGCAATTTGATCGCGTCATTGTGGCTGTGTTAAACAATATGAGCAAAAATCCGCTGTTTACGGTGGAGGAACGCAAGGAATTGATCACAGAAGTAACCCGTCATCTACCGAATGTCGAGGTGGACAGTTTCCGCGATCTGACGGCCAATTACGTCCGGCAAAAGGAAGCTCAGGTCATCGTCCGCGGTATACGCTCGGTAACTGATTTTGAATATGAGTTGCAGTTGGCATCGACCAACAGCAAGTTGAACCCGGATGCGGAAACGATATTTATGATGACGAACCCGAAATATTCGTATCTAAGTTCCAGCATCGTGAAAGAAATCGCTCATTATCATGGAGATGTAACAGATCTTGTATCACCTGAAGTGGAAGCTGCACTACGTCAGAAAATCAGCGAGAAAACCGGCGGTTAAACCAGAAGGTAAGACCCGATAGACTAATCATGACTGCTAGAAGTAACACTAGACCCATGCATGCAGCAGGAAAAGCGCTCCATATGGTGTTCATTGTATATGTGTTGTCTGGATGATGTATGAGTAGCCAACTGAATGGTGTTGACAGGTCCTGGTCTGCATTCGTCTGTAATGTGGTCCAGGCTTGTGTGCTGTATTGGCTGAACGGCATCCAGAGGAACAGACTGATCAAAAAGGCGATGATCCCATGAGTCAGACGAACTCCGGCAAAGTAAAACATGGATTTGCTGTCGGGTCCAGTTGTTTTCAGGACAGCAGAGACTTGCAGATGGGAGCATAGACCGCCCCATCCCAGAACAGCTGCAAGCAGGGACATCAGCAGGGCAGGTGTAAGTGGAGTTTGGCTCAAATGGTAGGTACCCAAATGTAGCTCGAAAAAGGCCGGCCACAGCGCAGCAGAAGACCCGGGAGTCAGATAAAGGGAGAGTAGTCGGATAAATACGGCGAAACCGATCATGTACCCTCCGGTCATCATCAGAGTCTGCACAGCCTGGGATACGGTGTCACCCAGAAGTTTGCCAAATCCTCTTCCATCACGACGGTGAGCCTCCCTGGCTGCAAGTGTCATCTCAGACCATATATTGCGTCGTTTCAACGTAGTGTGGTGAGGGATGGAGGAGTGACTTGTGGAACTTGCAGGAATTACAGGCTGAGAATCAATAGAGCTGCTCTCTGCCTGGACGGCTGAGCCATCTGGACTTTTACGCTTACCCGGTGCAGGCTGGAGACGCACTGCAAGGATGGCAGCGATCCAGCCACTGATCCAGTGAACCACTAAGAGGAAATATCCGGCAGCAGGCTGGTGAAGAAAAGCAGCACCCACGACCAGGATGATCATCATTGGATTGGCAAAATGAGCTGCTGCTGCAAGGACAACCGCCTGCTTGGCGGTAATTTGTCTATCCTGAAATAAACGGGATACCGCATCCGCTCCTGCGGGAAATCCGCCGCACATGCCAACAGCAATAGCCAGCCCTGCGTTGCCTGGAAGTCTGAACCATCGTTGCATCAACGGTCCGAGTAAGGCGCCAATCGCGTGAGTGAAGCCAAACGCAGTGAGCATTTGGGATAACATGAGGAATGGGAGCATGGCAGGAAAGATGATTTTCCACCATACATCCAGACCTTGAATTGAGGCATCAAACGCTTCTTTGGGGGAAGCGACTACTGCAATGACCAGTGCTAAAGCGCCAGTACTTAGAAGTATCGTTCGTAACGGGCCAGAGTCTCTAACCTCGCTCTGTATTGTCATCGTTTCACCTCATATCAAATAACGCCGATTCGGCATCTGAATCATTATGGACGGCCGAATAACGCCCGAAGGGCGGTTCGGCCTTGACCGGACAGGATTTTGTATACAGCGGCCTATCCGGCCTGTACCATTGTATGCACAAGGACCAGAGTGTTAGACTTGAAAAAAATGATTAAACAGGATGGAATTACGATCGCTTATTATAGAGATACAAAGAACGGAGGCTCATGCGATGAATCGGATTCGGAAATCTGGCGGATTCAGAGCTTCGATCTTTGTGATCGTGGTGGCTCTGGTCGTCTATGTTGCCGTGTACATGCCAACGCCGTATATCATATATATGCCTGGCAGTGCAGATGAAGTAAAACCAATGGTAACCGTTAAGGGTGGAGACCAGGAAGAACGCGGTGTGTTCATGATGACAACCGTGTCGGCAACATATGCCAATGTGTTTTTGCTAGGAACCTCTCTGTTCAATAAAAATGCTCAAGTGGATAAAAAGGAAGACCGACTGCGCGGCAAAAGCGAAGCGGAATACTCTGCCGAACAGGTGTGGTTCATGAGTGACTCACAATCCTCCGCAATGGAGGCTGCATATGAGCAGGCTGGTGTGACGTACTCTATTGTACCTGAACATATCTTTGTATTTGGATTGTCCGAAGACCCAAAACCGGAAGGAGATATTGCTCCGGGCGATATTATTCTGGGAGTGAATGGAACAGCTACGCCGGATAATACGGTGCTTTCTGCCCAGTTAAAAGATAAAAAAGTCGGAGATACGGTCGAAATGCAACTGGAACGTGGTGGGGAGACCATTAGCCGGGACGTGAAACTGATTCAGGTAAAAGACAGTAAAACGGGTGAAGCCCGCTCGGGACTCGGAGTAATGATCGGTGCGGTTCAGAAGGTGAAAGCTGAAGACCCGAACAAACAGATCTCTTTCACAGATACTCAGGTTGGTGGTCCGTCAGCCGGCTTGATGTTTACGCTGGAGATCTATAACCAGTTAACGCCTGGAGATCTGACCAAGGGTCATCGAATTGCGGGTACAGGCACCATTACCAAGGACGGTGTGGTGGGTGCCATTGGTGGTGTAGTGCACAAGATTGTAGCCGCTGACCGAAAAGAAGCCGAGATTTTCTTTGTGCCGAAGGATAACTATAAGGAAGCAGCAGCCAAGGCTGAACAGATTGGCACCAAAATGAAACTTGTGCCTGTGAGCACGGTGGAAGATGCGCTGGCTTACCTGAAAACCTTGTCCGTGAAATCATAGGTTATAATCGGGCGGGAAGAGATCGAGCCAACGTTGAACCGGATGGATAAAGTACGGATGAATTCGAATAATTGATTACAGTGGAATGAAGTGTAATCAAGGGATTGAGAAGATCAATAGAAGTTAATAAGGAAATCCCCTTGTTGCGAGGTGCCTGAGTGGCGTGCAGCAAGGGGATTTTTTGAAATTGTATAGTTGAGTGTCGAATAGTGGATATCACTGATCTGTTTGATGATGGAATAAAAAGCTCCATAGAGATGAAGCCTTATGGTCAAAAGCGGTTTACAGTCTCACAGGCGACTCATAGTAGTCACTGAACATCCTCCGTGTGTCCCTATGCTCGCAAGCGAGCCCGTACGCAACCTGAGCTTGTATATCCAGTTCAAGTTGATTGTGTGTGAACGTCGACGGTTTCAGCACAACAGGAAGCGATGCAGTCTTCTTCATTCGTTTAAGCAGGCTCTGTCCTTGAGTATTAAATCCGAGGACTCGGAGATATCCGGGTCCGGCAGCCAATTGCTCTGGTGAACACTCGGCTTTGGTGTGATTCAGGAGCAGGTGTGCGAGCATACGCTGGAGTTTGGTGCGTGTGTAACGTTTGGTCTTCAGTGCATTCAGGAGTGTTTCGACTGAAGGCTCCGGGAGCTGAGCGAGTGCACGGCTCAGCCGGTGTTCCAGGCCTTCTGTGACTTCGGTGATGCGTTCCAGCTCAGAGGCACGGCGGGTGGCCGCAAGGTGCAACAGCGGCTGTGCAAAGCGCTCCCAGTGTATGGGGGCGCGCCCTTCTTGCCATTCGCGATGCAGAATGGCAAGGGTTGTCGCCGGCACGTATGGTGCGGCGGCATCGGGTCCGTCCGCCATCAGCAGGCGGCGGACGGCTGTAGCACTGGCGATCGCCCCCGGCCCGGGCGTCGCCTCATGATACGCGGCACCGGTACGCGCCGCCGTAAAGGGCTGGATCGCGCTGCCAAGTCGTTGCAGCGCGATCAGGTAGTGCAGCCCAAGCGAATTGTTGGGCTGCTCCAGCAGTGCAGCGGCGTCGTGAGCATCGACGCCGCCGGGCGCCAGCGCCGCCGCCGCGCCTGCGTACGCGGCGGGGTAGCTGGCGCCTTCCCGCAGGCGGCGCGCGATGTCCTCGCGCATCCCTGCGGGCTCCACAGCCAGCACGCGCGCAATGCGCTGCAGGCTGTCCAGGTCGCCGGACTCGCTGCCAAAGCAGAGCGAGTCCACAATGCCGGTGCGGTGCAGCAGCGAGACCGCACCGAAGGCAAACCACTCGGCCGGTTGGACCGCGTAGGCAACCGGCAGTTCAAGCACGAGATCGGCGCCTGCGTGCAGCGCCATCTCGGTGCGTGCCCTTTTACCTACGATGGCGGGTTCGCCACGCTGGAGAAAAGGGCCGCTCATGACCGCAACAACGGCGTCTGCGCCGCTTAGCCGCCGAGCTTCCTGCAAATGATAAACATGCCCATTGTGCAAGGGGTTATATTCAACAATGACGCCTACGGCTTTCATGATTAGACGTCCTCCTTTCGATTGGATAACCGAGTATGTATAACATCCATTCCATCATAGGGGATGTCATGTATTAGATCAAATCATGCACCAATTCAGACAAGAAAAAGGCACAAATCCAACATCAACGGATGTCAGACTGTGTGCCTGCAAATCTATTGTATAGTACACATTTTTGATAATCGACGAACGTCCTCTTCACCTTGATAAATCAGCAGGATAGGACACGTACCTATACACTTATACATTAGGAGCTAATCACATTTCACAACGTTTAGACACTTTCCGGTGCGGGAGAAAGACTTGCTTTGGGCCCGAAAAATTCATAATGAATGTTGTCCGCTGCAACACCAAGCGCCTGAAGCTCCGTATACACTGCCCGCATGAACGAAACGGGTCCGCACAGATAATAAGTGGAATCCAGTTCATCGATCACTTGACGAAGCCAGGCCGCATCCATATAACCTTCCTTATGAAAGTGATTGTTCGTACGATCAGAACCCTCAGGTTGAGTATAACAATAATAAGCTTTAACGCCCTGATTACGTTCGGCCAGACTGTTCACATGATCACGGAAGGCGTGAGATTGACCATTCGGACTTGCATGTAAAAATGTAATTGCACGGTTATCGTTCAAGTTAACCAGCGTATTTAACATGCTGATCATGGGCGTTAGACCGACACCACCACTCAGGAGAACAACAGGTCGTTGATCGTCTGCATTTAGCGTGAAGTCGCCAGCAGGAGCGGATATCTCCACCTGACTGCCTTCTTCAATGTGATCGTGTAGATACGTCGAGATAACTCCGTCAGGGCGCTCTAACACACCTCGTTCACGCTTAACGGAAATGCGATAGTGGGGTTTACCCGGGGCATCTGAAAGGCTATACTGACGAATCTGGGTAAATGACTGTGCCTCTGGCTGGATTTTGATGCTGATGTATTGTCCCGGTTCATAACTGGCAATGGACTGACCATCGGCTGGAACGAGATAAAAGGACGTGATGACTTCGCTTTCCTGAACTTTCTTGGCAACTTTGAATGTCCGGAATCCTTCCCAGCCACCTGTCTGGTTTTTCGCTTCTGTATACATATCCTGTTCGATCCCGATAAAGGCGCCTGCAATGACATTATAGGCTTCGCCCCACGCCGTGATAATTTCATCCGTTGCCGCATCTCCAAGCACATCTTTGATGGCTTGAAGCAGATAGGTGCCGACAATCGCATATTGCTCGGGAACGATACCCAGGCTGCGATGTTTATGTGCAACTTGCCGGACGGCAGGCAAGATGGAGGACAGATTATCGATATGAAGGGCGGCGGTGTACACCATATTGGCGAGGGCGGCTTGCTGCCGCCCCTGTTTCTGATTTGTATGATTGAAAATATTCAGCAGTTCCGGATGAGCTGTGAACATCGTTTCGTAGAAGTGGCGTGTGATCGCTTCGCCGTGGACTTCAAGTACGGGGACTGTAGATTTAATGATTCTAATTGTGTGCTCATTTAACATATATTTTCCCTCCCGATATGATATGAAATAGTTGGATAATAAATCGGTCATGGAGCTGATCGTGCCTCGGTTTATAGCAAGTATAGATAGGGAGCAAGTAGGTCTGTGTGATATAGATCACACTAAACGTTAACGAAATGTGACCGATGTTTGCAAGGAACTACAACTAAAATGACGACTTGTAGTTTATCTTGAAGTGAGTCTATAATAGACCAGATGGAGTAAACGGTTCTGAGCCATTGGTTTTAAAAAGGGTGTAAAGTTAAAAGTGTTGACAAACGTCTTGAAAAATCGGTATAATGATTTTTGTTTGTTAAGTCAATTTCATAATACTTTTAACGATGAAGCGTCAGAATACATACAGTCAGGATTTACTGCTTTACAAAAGAAGGCTTGACCTGTATAACTGTCGTGATACGTTTGATACGAATTATGAAATTGGTTTCGTTTGGAGTGATGGAAATGTTAATGCCATTTCGCAAAGTGGCTACCAGTGATGGCCCGCTGAAGTTTAACGAACAGTGGGATATCAAGGAACTGGTTTCTAACCGACAAGATATCACAGCCGTTACCCCGCTGACTGCGGATTTATCTGCAGAATTCAGAGAAGGTGACGTTGTGGATGTTCATGGCAAGCTGACCATAGGAGTGGACATGTTGTGCTCCCGTTGTCTCAAGCCGATCAATGAACATTTTCATATTGATTTTCATGAGCAATTCAAGCAGGGAAAACAGCCAGAGGGATTACACGAAGACGATGATACGCTCTATGTGGATGGAGATAGCGTTGATCTGAAGGGTTATGCTGAGGAAGCTTTTCTGCTGGATCTTCCGTTTATACCGCTATGCAGCGATACATGCAAAGGGTTATGCCCCAAGTGTGGCCATGAGCTGAACGAAGGTGACTGCGGTTGTGATAACCAGGTTATCGATCCGCGGCTTGCAGGGCTCAAGGATTTTTTTAAATGAGCATGATTGAAAATCGAACATTGTAACAACGCGGTATTTTGCATAAATCAAAAGAGCGACTTTCAATCAGCAAAATATTGGATCGAAATGGTTCAGTTCGTCCATATTTTGTTCCCGTAAGCGTATAGATCGAATTATGCAAAATACTAACTACCTGCAAAGGTTGATTTTGATAAGGAGGTGGGAATAATGGCAGTACCTCAACGGAGAACGTCCAAGACGCGTCGCGACAAACGTCGCACTCACTTTAAATTGGCTGTACCGGGCATGGTGAAATGTGAACAATGTGGCGAACTTAAACTTAGTCACCACGTGTGCAAAGTGTGCGGAACGTACAAAGCAAGAGAGATCATCTCTCAATAATAGTTGGACATTAAGTAGCACTTCATTTCGATGAGGTGCTACTTTTTTTGGATTAGAGGGTGGCTATAGAGGGAGTTGGCAGGCATGAAATCCGTGCTTCACAGGGGTGTATTGTTTTTGTTAGGCCAGTCTTTCTTTTTGATACGGGATGAGATATACTATAGTTTAGTACCAGGTTCTAAGATTTGACGTTACATATAGATGAACCATAATCCGTTTGAGAACGACCCTGGTGACCAGGGATGCAACTATAGAAGCAACACGAAAGAATGGTTGAACTGGCCGGACGGGACGGTTCCGTAAACGATACAGCGGGGGGTGTCAGGCATCGAACGTGTACCGAAGAGACAGAGGCAACAGCAGTTAACCAAAATGATAGAAGAGAACCCGTTTGTGACGGATCAGGAACTTACACGCCAATTGAAGGTGAGTATTCAGACGATTCGTCTTGACAGGCTGGAACTTGGAATACCTGAACTTCGGGAACGCATGAAACTGATGGCAGAGCTCTCGTATGATCAGGTACGCTCGTTGCCCTTGCATGAGATTATCGGTGATATTGTGGATCTACAGCTGGATAAAAGCGGGATTTCCCTGTTTGAGATTAAGGAAGAACACGTGTTTTCCAGAACAGGCATTGCACGTGGACACTATGTCTTTGCACAGGCTAACTCCTTGGCTGTAGCGATTATTAATGACGAGATCGCGTTGACTGCATCAGCAGACATTCGCTTTGTCCGTTCGGTTCATTTGGGAGAGAAATGTATTGCAAAGGCTTATGTGAGATCGATTCCGGGTCAAAAGGGCAAAGCCAAAGTGGAAGTATTCACTTATGTAGGTGAAGAAATGGTGTTTCAAGGCAACTTTGTAATCTACCATTCAGGTGGAGAAGACAGCGGAGAAGGAGGTCATTTGGAATGAAAATCGTCATTGATGCCATGGGAGGCGACAATGCACCTGCATCAACGGTAGAAGGTGCGATTGCCGCAGCCACGGAATGGGCGGATACACAGATCGTCCTGATCGGCGATGAAGCCAAGCTGGAACCTCTTTTGAGTCAGTCAGGTGTTAGACCTGCCAATCTTACGGTCCGGCATGCTTCCGAAGTTATTGGTTCGGATGATGAACCCGTCAAAGCAGTGCGTCGCAAAAAGGATGCCTCCATGGTGGTCGCAGGCCGTATGCTGAAAGAGGGCGAAGCGGACGCGATGATCTCGGCGGGCAATACTGGAGCGCTCATGACAGCGGGTTTGCTTGTTGTAGGTCGCATGGCAGGCATTGAACGTCCGGCGCTTGCGCCTATGATTCCAACGATTGATGATGTAGGTGTGCTTGCGCTGGATCTAGGAGCGAATATGGATGCCAAACCGGAGCACCTTGCACAATATGGCCTGATGGGCAGTTTGTATCGGCAAAAAGTACAGGGCATTGAGTCCCCACGAGTGGGCTTGCTCAATGTAGGAACAGAGCCAGGCAAGGGAAATGAGTTAACCAAACATGCATACCCTTTACTGGAACAACTCCCAATTCGGTTTGTCGGTAATGTTGAGGCACGTGATGTGCTGACTGGTGCTTGTGATGTGCTTGTATGTGACGGTTTTGCAGGGAATATCCTGCTGAAATCGCTAGAGGGCACAGCAGGTGCCATTTTCGCCTTGCTTAAGGAACAATTCTCATCTTCTCTCAAAAGTAAACTGGCTGCAGCTGTACTAATGCCTGAGCTGCGTGGGTTGAAACGTAAGCTGGATTATACGGAGCATGGCGGAGCGCCACTCCTTGGTTTGAGTAGACTGGTTGTGAAAAGTCATGGATCTGCTGATGGCAATGCCATCAAAAATGCTGTGCGTCAAGCTCGGATTGCAGTGCAGAATCAGCTGGTAGAGAGCATATCTAAGGAAATTAGCGGGAAGTGAGTGACGATATGAATAATTTGCGCCCAGTAGGGGTTATTGGTACAGGGAAATATGTGCCTGAGAAAATTTTGACAAATAGCGATCTGGAGAAAATGGTCGATACCAATGACGAGTGGATCGTCAGTCGTACTGGAATCAAAGAGCGTCACATCGCTGCACCCGATCAGGCAACTTCTGATCTGGCATACGAAGCGGCTATTAAAGCCCTTGAATCTGCAGGCATGACAGGCAGTGATCTTGATCTGATTATTGTTGCAACCATTACCCCGGATTCTTCGTTCCCATCGACAGCTTGCATCTTGCAGGACAAATTGGGTGCAAAAGGTGCCGCGGCATTTGATCTGTCGGCTGCTTGTTCCGGATTTGTATACGGTTTGGCTAGTGCTACGAGCTTCATCCAAAGCGGTATGTACAACAATGCACTTGTTATTGGTGCAGACTGCTTGTCTCGCATTACGGATTATACAGACCGCAACACATGTGTCCTTTTTGGTGATGGAGCAGGCGCGGTAGTCGTTGGTGAAGTTCCGGAAGGTCGCGGCTTCAAAGCATTCGATCTCGGTGCCGAAGGTGCTGGCGGTAGTCTTCTTCAGATGGAAGGCGGCGGTTCCCGTCTGCCTGCTTCCGCAGAGACCGTTGAAAATAAAAAACATTACATCTACATGAACGGTCGTGAAGTGTTCAAGTTTGCGGTACGTGTCATGGGGACGGCTACCATTGAGGTATTACGCAAGGCTGGCATGGAGCGTACGGATGTGGATCTGTTTGTTCCTCACCAAGCGAATATTCGGATTATCCAATCTGCGATGCAACGACTTGAACTTCCTGAAGAAAAGGTTGTAGTTAACGTGGATAAGTATGCAAACACATCTGCTGCTTCCATCCCGCTGGCTCTGGTAGAAGCAGCAGAGGAAGGTCGCATGAAAGCCGGAGATACCGTTCTGATGGTTGGATTCGGTGGCGGTTTGACATGGGGTGCATCGGTACTCGTTTGGTAAAATAGACATCTGGGAGATGAATGAGATGGGTAAAATAGCATTTGTATTTCCCGGACAGGGATCACAGGCTGTAGGCATGGCCAAGGACGCGTATGAGTCCGTGCCTGCGGCAACTGAAATTTTTCGCACAGCAGATGAAACATTGGGTTTCTCGCTGAGCAACCTTGTATTTGAAGGACCGGAGACCGAGTTGAAACAGACATCAAATACACAACCGGCTCTGTTGACAGCAAGTATTGCCTTGCTTGAAGCTTTCAAAGAAAAAGGAATTCAGCCTGACTATACGGCTGGACACAGTCTGGGAGAATACAGTGCACTGGTGGCAGCGGGCGTTCTTTCGTTTGCTGACGCAGTGAGCACTGTACGGGCACGTGGTCAGTATATGGAACAGGCAGTACCAGGTGGACAAGGAGCGATGGCTGCTGTGTTGGGTGCGGATCGGGAAGCGCTGGGGGTGCTTTGCCGTGACGTATCTGAAAGTGGTCATGCGGTTGAACTTGCCAACATTAATTGTCCGGGACAAATCGTCATTTCTGGTGTGAAGGAGGGCGTAGCTGCTGTCGCGGGACGAGTGAAAGAAGCAGGCGGTAAACGCGCCATTGCATTGGAAGTAAGCGGTCCGTTCCACTCTTCATTGATGAAGGGTGCAGCTGAGAAGCTGGCAGAGAAACTGAAAACCGTTACGTTCTCACCGGCAGCGGTCCCTGTAGTCGCTAATGTGACTGCAAGACCTGCAGAGGATGGACAGGTTCAGGATTTGTTGACAGCTCAGGTCTATTCTCCTGTATTATGGGAAGACAGTGTGACATGGCTTATTGAGCAAGGCGTGGATACGTTCATCGAGATTGGATCTGGCAGTGTATTGACCGGTTTGATTAAAAAAACAGATAAAACCGTAAAATTGTACAATGTGAACAGTATTGAAACGCTCGAAGCAACGGCAAGTGAATTAGAAGGAGTTATATGAGTTAAACTAAACTTTTTATATGAGAACGGAGAGGACAGAAAAAATCTGGGGATAACAGCGATCGGAAGGTTATTCTGTCATCGGAGTGGTAAGTGTAAACATTCTTTGGTTGAACTGATATAGATTTGGGGAAAGGAGGAATGATTATGTCTAAACCATTAGAAGGTAAAAATGCACTCGTTACCGGGGCATCCCGGGGCATTGGGCGCAGTATTGCACTGGCACTTGCTGAAGCTGGAGCGAACGTAGCCGTGAATTATGCGGGTAGTCAAGCGGCAGCGGAGGAAGTGGCGGAAGCGATTCGTGCCAAAGGAGTCAAGGCGATTACACTTCAAGCCAATGTTGGCCTGATGGATGAAGCTGAACAAATGGTCAAAGCTACACTCGAAGCATGGGGCAACGTTGATATTCTGGTGAACAATGCCGGTATTACCCGTGATAATCTGATCATGCGTATGAAAGAGGAAGAATTCGATCAGGTTATTGAAACTAATCTCAAAGGTGTGTTTAACTGCCTTAAGGCGGTTACACGTCCAATGATGAAACAACGGTCGGGAAGAATTATCAATATATCCTCGGTTGTAGGTGTGCTCGGTAATGCTGGACAAGCAAACTATGTTGCTGCCAAAGCAGGAGTCATTGGGCTGACAAAGGCATCTGCTCGTGAACTGGCTTCTCGTGGAATCACAGTTAACTGTGTTGCACCAGGTTTCATTGAGACAGATATGACAAAAGAGTTGTCCCAGGAGCTGGTGGACGGTATGCTAAGTGGTATTCCGTTGTCCCGTTTGGGTCAGCCGGATGAAATCGCCGGTGTAGTCACTTTCCTGGCTTCACAGGCTTCATCTTATATGACAGGGCAGACGCTGCATGTCGATGGTGGCATGTACATGTAATTCTTCCCGGACTTGAACAATAGTCGGGGAACAGGCGCTGGACGATCCGAAATGCCGGAAAAAGGCCGGGTTCCCCGGCCGGGAGCCGCATATGTCTTCTATGGCATTTTGCCTGCGATTCTCGTATAATACCAAAGAAGGAGGTGAACCGGATGTCCGATGTATTGGAGCGTGTAAAACGCATCGTCGTCGACCGCTTGGGCGCAGACGAAGCTGAAGTTACACTTGAAGCATCTTTCAAAGAAGATTTGGGTGCTGATTCTTTGGATGTAGTGGAATTGGTCATGGAATTGGAAGATGAATTTGATTTGGAAATCTCTGATGAAGATGCAGAAAAAATCACGACCGTAGGTGAAGTTGTAAACTACATACAATCTCATACCTAAAGTCATTTTTAGTCCCGCACATGTTTTCGAACAGGCGGGACTTCTCATCATTCATTGGTTTTTCTCATTCCGCAAGCAGCTCTACTCAAACAGGCCTATCTTGGTTGAATAGATGCCTGTTTGCGGATATTCCCACAAAATACTTGCGTAATGCAGTCGATATAGAGGTGACTCGGTTTGAAACAAAGAGTAGTAATTACCGGAATGGGCGTAATGACATCGCTCGGAAAAGATTTGGAAACGTTCTGGGGCAGTTTAATGGCAGGAAAGTCCGGAATTTCTCAGATTGAGGCGTTTGATGTTAGTGAATACACGACACAGATTGCAGCCGAGATCAAGGATTTCAACCCGGAAGAATATATGGATCGCAAGGATGCGCGCAAAATGGACCGTTTTGTACAGTTCGCTGTGGCAGCCGGCTTCAAAGCCGTTGAAGACAGTGGTCTGAAAATTAACGAGAATATTGATGCAGAGCGTTTCGGTGTATCCATCGGATCAGGTATTGGTGGATTGGGTACGTGGGAGGACCAACATAATGCATTGTTGCAAAAAGGTCCAAAACGGGTAAGCCCATTCTTTATTCCCATGATGATCTCCAACATGGCTTCAGGCCAAATGTCCATTTCTCTTGGTGCCAAAGGTCCTAACATTAATGTTGTTACGGCTTGTGCAACAGGTACACACTCCATCGGAGATTCCTTCAAGCTGATTGCGAATGGTGATGCAGATGCCATGATCTGTGGTGGTGCGGAAGCAACAATCAGACCAACGGGTCTTGCAGGGTTCTGTGCGATGCGCGCAATGTCTACACGTAATGATGATCCTGCGAAGTCAAGCCGTCCTTTTGATACAGAACGTGATGGTTTTGTTATGGGCGAAGGTGCTGGTGTTCTGATTCTGGAATCCCTGGAGCATGCTCAAAAACGTGGTGCACGCATTTATGGTGAAGTGATCGGTTACGGTCTGACAGGTGATGCACATCACATGACAGAACCAGATCCGGACGGAGCAGCACGTTGCATGAAGATGGCACTTCGTAATGCGGGTATTGAGCCTGAAGAAGTAGACTACATTAATGCACACGGAACTTCGACGCCTGTAGGCGACAGATCCGAAACGCTTGCAATCAAAAAGGCGTTTGGTGATCATGCGTACAAGCTCGCCGTGAGTTCCACTAAATCCATGACGGGCCACATGCTTGGCGCTGCTGGTGGTGTAGAAGCGGTCATCTGCGGATTGTCACTGACACATCAGACACTGGCTCCAACGATTAACCTGGAAAATCAGGACCCAGAATGTGATCTGGATTATGTACCAAATGTTCCACGTCAAACCAAAGTTAATATTGCCATGTCCAATTCATTTGGATTCGGCGGTCACAATGCCACCATTATTCTCAAAAAATTTGAAGCATAAGGGGCTAGTTCGTTTGAGTGAAGATCTGAAGCAGTTACAACATAAACTTCAAATCAAATTTGACAACAGGCAGCTTTTAAAACAAGCGTTTACCCATGCTTCTTATGTAAACGAACACCGGTTCAGTCAGCATCAGGACAACGAGCGTCTGGAGTTTCTGGGCGATGCCGTGCTGGAACTGACTGTATCGGAGTACTTGTATCATTTGTATCCTAACCGTCCGGAAGGTGAATTAACTAAGCTGCGGGCATCCATTGTCTGTGAGCCTTCCCTCGTCAAATTTGCTGAAGCGTTGGGTTTTGGGCAGTATGTACTTCTTGGTAAAGGTGAGGAACTAACTGGAGGACGGACACGACCGGCTCTGCTGGCAGATGTGTTTGAATCTTTCATTGGTGCATTGTATCTGGATCAGGGGCTTGCGCCTGTCCGGACATTTCTCGACCAGCATGTCTTCCCATTAATCGTATTGGGCAGCAAGCTGCAAATGAGTGATTACAAAACGGAACTGCAGGAACTTACTCAGCATCACAATATGGGAGCTTTGGAATACCGTATCGTTGAGGAACGGGGACCTGCCCATGAACGTGAGTTTGTCTCGGAGGTCCATATGGGTCAAGAACGGCTTGGCAGAGGTACAGGACGTTCCAAAAAGGAAGCGGAACAACAGGCTGCATCTGCAGCACTTGATCGACTAAAGCTTCCGGAAGCCGGAGCTTAACCGATAGCGCATAGACAAACGAAGAGCAAAGAGCAGCCCGCGGGTCCGCCCCGGCGGAAGTAATCGGCCGGACTGCTTTTTGCTCTTTTTTTTGTAAAGAGGTTCAGGGGGAGTTTGCCTGATCGTTAACTCATAAGTTGAACCTTATTTTACACAAAACGAAGAGTGCAGAACCAATCTGAAGAAGCGAAGCTAAAAGCTTTCTGAAAGAAAGCTACATCGGAAGCATATGCTCCGCATTTATCTACGGATTTTTCCCTTGGATAAGGGAATCAAGAAAATCTGGGGATAAGAGCGATCGGAGGATGGTACTGCAATTGGAGTGATCATGTGTAATGACAATTGTTCAATTTATTTAGCGCTTGAATGCAATACTTGAAATTTGCAAGAGGAGGTGACGAGAAACCCTATGTTTTTAAAACGGATTGAATTGGGTGGATTCAAGTCATTCGCCGACAAAACGGAGATGGAATTCGTTCGTGGCATTACGGCTGTTGTAGGTCCGAACGGAAGTGGCAAGAGTAATATATCGGACGGAATCCGTTGGGTTCTGGGGGAACAGAGTGCCAAGTCGCTGCGTGGTGGCAAGATGGAAGATATCATCTTTGCAGGCAGTGACGCACGGAAGGCCGTTAATTTCGGTGAGGTGTCGCTAACACTTGATAACGAGGATCACGCACTTGCATTGGATTTTGGTGAAGTGACGGTGACTCGTCGTGTACATCGCAGCGGAGATAGTGAATATTTTATTAACAAGCAATCTTGTCGTTTGAAGGATATTACGGAGTTGTTTATGGATACCGGCATCGGTAAGGAAGCCTACTCGATTATTGGACAGGGGCGAATCGAAGAGATTCTGAGTACCCGTTCAGAGGATCGCAGAGGCATCTTTGAAGAAGCTTCAGGTATCGTTAAATATAAATCCCGCAAGCGGGATGCGACGCGCAAACTGGATGAGACAGAGCAGAATTTGCTGCGGATTCATGATCTGGTGACTGAACTGGAAGATCAGATTGGACCGCTAAAGGAACAATCGGAGAAAGCGATCCATTATAAGGAACTTCGTTCACAGCTCAAATCACAGGAAATTTCCATGTATGTGTACCAGATCGAACAGATCCATGCGTCCTGGAGTAAGGCGAATGAGCGACTGCAATCCCTGAAGCAGGAAGAGGTTGGACTCGCAGCGATTGTCTCTACGCATGATGCCAAGCTGGAAAATGATCGGAATGCGCTGCGTATCCTAGAAACAGAGACAGAGCAACTGCAAGCCGCCTTATTGCAATTCAGTGAAGCGACAGAGAAAAGTGAAGGGCTTGGAGAATTGCTCAAGGAGCGCTCCCACCATCTGCAAACAAATCAGGAGCAGCTTAAAGTAACGCTTGCCGCCAGTGAAGAGAGACATCGCGAACGGGAAACCGAGTTGCTTGCACTGCGTGAGAAGTTTGGCAAACTTGAGCATGAACTGAATGATGTGAGAAATCAGTTGTCCCAGGAAGAAGCCAAACTCATCGGTGTTACAGGTGGCATTAGTCAACAGCAAGAGGAAAGCCTCAAAGGCAATTTGCTGGAACTGATGAATCAGATGGCTCAGACACGAAATGAAATTCGTTATGTGGATCAGCAGAAAGAAACGCTGGAGCGCAGGATGAATCGCGCGGCTGAAGAATCAGGCAAATGGGAAGATCAGAAAGAGACACTGGAAAGTCGCAAAGCGGACATTGAGAAAAAAGTTGTTCGTTTGGGCAAAGAAATCAGTGATCTGCGTGGTGGTTACATTACGGAAAGTGAACGACTTCAGTCGTTGCAGAAGCTGCTCGAAGAAAGTCGAGGCACGGTCCGTAAATGGGAACAGAAGCGTGAAGCTCAAGTCTCCCGCCGCGATACGATGAAAGAGATGCAGGATGATTTTGACGGATTCATGCTGGGTGTCAAGGAGGTCCTGAAGGCTTCACGTAAAGGTACGCTCAATGGTGTTCATGGAGCTGTGGCTGAACTTGTTAAAGTTCCCGAGAAGATCGAACTTGCCGTAGAGACTGCAATGGGAGCATCCTTGCAGCATGTGGTCATGGAAAATGAATCAGTTTCCAGACAGGCAATCGCTTTCCTGAAGCAACGCCAGTTGGGGCGTGCAACGTTCCTGCCTCTGGATGTCATTCGTCCTCGTGCCATTGGCGCGGCTGAACGTTCCATGATCGAAGGTATGGAGGGTTTTGTGGGGATCGGTGCTGATCTTGTACAATTCGAATCCAAGTACGCTTCGATCATTGGCAGCTTGCTCGGTAATGTTATTATTGCCGAAACGCTGGAGGTTGCCAATAAAATTGCGGCTCGTTGCCAGTATCGTTTCCGTGTCGTGACCCTTGAAGGTGACGTGGTCAATGCCGGTGGTTCCATGACGGGTGGTAGCCAGCACAAGAAAAATGTGAGTCTGCTCAGTCGGAAACGGCAGCTGGACCAGCTCGACCAGGATATTTTGGATACCGAAAATCAGATCGTGAAACTGCATCGCAGTGTGGATGATGTAAAAGTTCAACTGGAGCAGTGTCAGGACAAACTGGATGAACTTCGTCAGTCCGGTGACGATACCCGGAATGCAGAACAGCAGGCTTCGATGGAAATGAAGCAGGTAGAGCATGAGCTTCGCCATGTGCTTGAACAGGTTGCCGTTGCCGGGCAGGAGAAGAGCGGCTTCACCGAAGAGATCAAAGAGCTGGATACGGCTCGTATCGTCGCTGTGAAGAAGCTGGAGCAGCTTGAAGAGGAAGAAAAAGCGACCCATCGTGCCATTCATGCAGCTGAGTTTGCTCGGAAAGCCAATGAATCCGCGAAGGAAGAATTGCAGAGCCAACTCACCGAATTGAAAGTGCGCGAAGGCAAGCTTGATCAGGAGCGATTCTCCAATGGAGAACAATTGCGACGTTTGGAGCGGGAAGTGGAGTCGCTGGTGAAAGATCTTCGTCAGAATCGCACGTTGCTGGCTTCAATGGAAGCAGATCTCAAGAAAACACAGACCGAGAGTGTTAAGCAGATTGAAGATCTGAACCAGTACAAGCTGAAAAAAGCGGAAGCTTCCCAGGAGCTGGACTTCAAACGTGCTGCCCGAAGTGAGTTGTCGAAGAAGCTTGAGCTTGCCGAGAGCGAAACGAAGGAACAGCGCACGCAGTTAAAAGCTGTGGAAGAGCAGATGCGACAGACGGAAATTTCCGTGAACCGGCTGGATGTTGAGCTGGAAAATATACTGCGAAAACTGACGGATGAATACGAACTGGGCTATGAACTGGCCAAAGAGCGTTATCCTGTGCCGGAAGACGTGGAGCATACACAGGCAGAGGTACAGAAGCTGAAGCGCAGTATATCGGCCCTGGGTGATGTGAACCTGGGAGCGATTGAGGAGTTCCAGCGAGTCAATGAGCGATACGAGTTCCTGAGTGAACAGAAGAATGACCTGGTGGAAGCCAAAACAACGTTGTATCAGGTTATTCGGGAAATGGAAGACGAGATGGCGAAGCGATTCAAGATCACGTTTGATGCCATCCGCCGTGAGTTTGGTACCGTGTTTAGCAAGCTGTTTGGCGGGGGACGTGCTGACCTTGTTCTGATGGACCCGGAGCGCTTGCTTGAAACGGGAATAGATATTGTGGCTCAGCCACCAGGCAAGAAACTGCAAAACCTGCAACTGTTATCCGGTGGGGAGCGAGCTTTGACGGCGATGGCTTTATTATTTGCCATTCTGCATGTCAAACCTGTACCATTCTGCGTGCTGGATGAAGTAGAAGCAGCACTGGACGAAGCTAACGTGGTACGTTTTGCCCAGTACTTGCGTGAATTCTCCGAACAGACACAGTTTATCGTTGTTACCCATCGTAAAGGTACGATGGAAGAGGCAGATGTGCTGTACGGTGTTACAATGGAAGAGGGCGGAGTATCCAAGCTCGTTTCGGTTAAACTGGAAGATGAGGAAGCAGTAATTGCCTGATCTGATCCAAACCTGCGAGACAAACGAACTCATTGTAATCATTGAAAATCATTCAGATTGAGCATTTTTGCAAAAGCGCTTAGATTATGTACACGATGGAGGGGCTTTATGAGTTTTTTTAAAAAGCTTAGAGACAGCATTGCAAGCAAAACAGAGTCGGTCACCAAACAGTTCAAGGATGGATTGGAAAAGACACGTAAAGGGTTAGTGGAAAAAGTGTCGGATCTCGTAATCCGCCGCAAAAAAATCGATGAAGAGTTCTATGAAGAACTGGAAGAGATTTTGATCGGAGCAGACGTTGGTGTGAATACAGTCATGAATCTGATCGAAGACCTGCGCGTTGAGGTGAAAAAACGCAAAATTGAGGACGCGGCTGAGTTGCAGCCTGTATTGTCCGAGAAACTGACGGATCTTCTTCGCGGTGAACAGAATAACGAACTGAAAATGAACCCGGATGGCATTACTGTCATTTTGTTCGTTGGTGTTAACGGTGTTGGTAAAACAACAACGATTGGCAAGCTGGCACATCGATTTAAACAGCAAGGTAAAAAAGTCATCATGGCAGCTGGAGATACGTTCCGTGCCGGAGCCATCGAACAGCTGGAAGTATGGGGACAACGTGCCGGTGTCGATGTGATCAAACAGCAATCTGGTTCTGATCCAGCAGCGGTTATGTATGATGCGGTGCAGGCAGCGAAACAACGGGGTGCTGATGTACTCCTCTGTGATACAGCAGGTCGTCTGCAAAATAAATCGAATCTGATGGACGAGCTTAACAAGATCTATCGTGTCATTCAGCGTGAGATTCCGGATGCTCCGCATGAAGTACTGATGGTGCTGGATGCAACAACAGGTCAAAATGCTTTAAACCAGGCTAAACTTTTCGGTGAGAAAAGCGGTGTAACTGGCCTCGTATTGACGAAACTGGATGGAACAGCTAAAGGCGGGATCGTTGTTGCGATCCGTCAGGAGCTGGACTTGCCTGTGAAGCTCGTAGGACTGGGTGAGAAGATTGATGATCTGCAGCCGTTTGATTCGGAGCAATTTGTGCATGCTTTGTTCGCCGGATTGATCCAGGAACAGCCAGCTGAAAGTGTTGAAGAAGAGGAAGCAAATTCCTAGAACCATTAATAAGTAGGATGAATTAATAATGTTAACCGTATTGCCAGTGATATACGTGATAAGTGTCACGTGTAATGTCACTGGCAATACGTGTATAATGGAGGTATAAAGAAGGCAATGTTAAAGGGTTAGAAAGGACGGTTGAAAATGGCCAATACGTATACCTATTCTCGCCGTGAAGAAGTCGCCAATGCGGTGACACATGGAATCGGCGCTGCACTCAGTGTAGCTGCACTGGTGATATTGATTGTATTTTCAAGTATGAAAGGCACGGCCTGGCACGTGGTCAGTTTCACGATCTACGGGATCACCATGCTGCTGCTCTATACAAGCTCTACACTCGTGCATGCATGGAAAGATGGAAAAGTGAAAGATTTATTTGAGATTTTCGACCATTCTTCCATATATTTGTTTATTGCCGGATCATATACTCCGCTTTTATTTATTGCTGTTCGCGGTACACTTGGATGGACCCTGTTTGGTATAATCTGGGGTATCGCATTATTCGGCGTGATCTTTAAGGCGTTTTTTACGAAAAGGTTTCTATTCATGTCCACGATTTTCTATATTGCGATGGGCTGGCTCATCGTTATTGCCTGGCAACCGCTTATGGCTGCCATTCCTACAGGCGGAATCGTGCTGCTGGTTGCTGGAGGCCTGATGTATACACTGGGTACGCTCTTTTATGTATGGCGTGGATTTCCGTACCACCATGCGATTTGGCATCTCTTTGTGCTAGCAGGCAGTATTCTTCATTTCTTTATGGTACTGCTGTACCTGACACCACTTCGTTAAAACACCATAAACGGATGCATCTCCACGGACTGAGATGCATTCGTTTTTTCTTCTACATAGAGGTGGATTGCAGAGATACAGACAGGATTTGCTTGTTGTAAAAAGGGGATAAAACCACCCGTTAAACATCGAAATAACATATCATCAGAGCTGTTTTTATTGTGACAAGTATTTTTGCTTGACAACCTGATTTGTTTTAGGTATTATTAGGAACGTTGCAAGAGTGTAAAGTGTTTTTCCTTGACGAAGGGAGTGCCCCGATGTGAGTCAAGAAAATCGGCTTGAGAAGACAAACCGGATTAACTTGCTGTTTGCTTTTTATGAATTGTTACTTACCGAGAAACAGCAGACTTTTCTAAAGTATTACTTTCATGACGATTTCTCACTTGGTGAAATTGCAGCCGAGTTTGAGATCAGCCGCCAGGCGGTATACGAGCATATCAAGCGTGCCGAACAAGTGCTGGAAAATTACGAAAGCAAGCTGGGCTTGCTGGAAAAGCATGAACGGCGTAATCGCAATCTTGAAGATTTGCAAAATGCATTGGAACGCGCAGGCGTCTCCATTGATAACAACAAACAAATACACGATATCGTTGCTCAGCTTAGTGAATGAAAAGTTGGCTGAGCGGAACGTATCGGTCTTGAAAACAGTATTAAAGCTTAAGGAGGTGGGATCATGGCATTTGAAGGATTAACGACCCGATTACAGAATGTGTTCAGCAAGCTGCGCGGCAAAGGCAAGGTGTCTGATGAAGACGTAGCCGAGGCTATGCGCGAGGTACGTCTGGCATTGCTCGAAGCGGATGTAAACTTCAAAGTGGTCAAGGAATTCATCGCCAAGGTGAAAGAGAAGGCTGTTGGCAAAGAAGTGATGGAGAGCTTCACGCCAGGAATGGTCATCATCGACATCGTTAACAAGGAACTAACGGATTTGATGGGTGGAAGCCAAGCGAAACTGGCTAAAGCGAACAAACCGCCTACGGTGCTGATGATGGTTGGTTTGCAGGGTGCTGGTAAAACAACCACATCCGGTAAACTAGCTAAAATGCTGCAAAAGCAAAACAGCAGACCATTGCTTGTTGCAGGAGATATTTATCGTCCGGCAGCGATCAAACAGTTGCAAGTACTTGGCGAGCAGATCAAAGCGCCGGTATTCACACTGGGAGATCAGACAAGCCCTGTTGAGATCGCACGTCAAGGTCTCCAACATGCCAAAGATAACGGTAATGACTATGTCATTATCGATACAGCTGGACGTCTGCATGTTGATGAAGAACTGATGGAAGAACTTCGCCAGATTCACAGCGTAGTCAATCCGGATGAAGTACTGCTTGTCGTAGACAGCATGACAGGTCAGGATGCGGTTAACGTAGCAGAACACTTTAACCAGCAGCTTAATCTGACCGGGGTTGTCCTGACGAAGCTGGATGGCGATACTCGTGGTGGTGCTGCACTTTCTGTCAAAGCAGTTACGGGTTGTCCAATCAAGTTTGCTTCCCTTGGAGAGAAACTTGACGCTTTGGAGCCGTTCCACCCGGAACGTATGGCTTCACGGATCCTCGGTATGGGTGATATGTTATCTCTGATTGAGAAAGCACAATTAAACATTGATACTGATAAAGCCAAGGAAATGGAACGGAAGATGCGTAATGCAGAATTCACGTTTGAAGATTTCCTAGAGCAGATGGATCAAGTGAAAAAGCTGGGACCAATCGATCAGATCATGGATATGATTCCTGGCATGGGCAAGATGAAACAAGCCAAGGATCTGAAGGTTGATGATAAACAGATGGGCCGGATTGAAGCGATCGTTTACTCAATGACGACCGAGGAGAAACGCAACCCGGACATGATCAACCATAGCCGCCGGAAGCGTATTGCTACCGGAAGCGGAACATCTCTGGCCGAAGTAAATCGTCTGATCAAGCAATTTGATGAGATGCGCCGCATGATGAAACAGTTCTCGGATATGATGGGACCTAAAGGCGGTAAAAATAAAGCGATGAAGCAGCTTAAAGGTATGGGTAAAGGAATGAAGTTTCCTTTCCGTTGATTTAAGCGAAGCTGGATCATATACAGATTTCATTGAAGGAGGTGAATTTTCAAATGGCAGTTCGTATTCGTCTGAAACGTATGGGTGCTCACAAAGCTCCTTTCTACCGCGTAGTGGTATCGGATTCCCGTTCCCCACGTGACGGTCGTTTTATCGAGGAGATCGGTTACTACAACCCGGTTGAACAACCGGCTGTTGTTAAGATCGATGAAGATAAAGCATTGGCATGGCTTCAAAACGGTGCACAAGCATCTGACACTGTCCGCAACTTGCTTAGCAAAGCGGGCGTGATGAAGAAGTTCCACGAGTCTAAATTATCTAAATAAAGTGCTGATTCGGAGGGTCATCTATGGAAGAATTAGTAAGCATAATTGCTAAGGCTTTAGTCGATCATCCGGAAGATGTGACGGTTCGGACGGTTGAGAAAGACCGGCTTGTCGTTTATGAATTAACCGTTCATCCTGACGATGTCGGGAAGGTAATTGGTAAACAGGGACGAATCGCGAAATCACTTCGTACGGTCGTCACATCAGCAGCAGTTAAGATGGATAAACGGGTTACCGTTGATATCATATCTTAAAGATATACGAAAGGGGGTTAGGATGCATGTCCTAGCCCCTTTTCGTGCATGCTGAACTTAATACGTTGGATTAGATATTGAATTAAAATATTTTTGGGTATGAGTGACTTCGGAGCAGTGCAGGGGACGGGATCGATTCTGGAGAAGCGTTAGCGTTCGCCTTTATCACCTCATTTTCACCTTTTAAAGTAAGTTCAAAAAATGAGGGGGTAACAGCGATCGAAAGAACGAACCGTCGCCGGAACGACCGTACGAGAGTCGAAGTAGCTGTTTAGTTTGATTTAATTTCGTAGGAGGAACGTATGGCAGAGTTTATGAATGTAGGTAAAATCGTTAATACGCATGGAATTCGCGGTGAGGTGAGAATCATGCCTTTAACCGATTTCCCGGAAGTGCGTTTCGCGAAAAATGCAGAGTTGTTTTTCTTTACACCAGATAATCATCCAGTCATGGTTAACGTGGAGTCTTCACGTTTGCATAAAAATATGTATATTCTTCGTCTGAAAGAGTACGGCAATATTAATGAAGTAGAAAAGTTTAAAGGCGGCATGGCCAAAGTGTTAAAAGAGAACCTGGCTGAGCTGGACGAAGGTGAATACTACTTCCATCAAATCGTTGGGTGTTCGGTCATCACCGAAGAGGGTGAAACGCTTGGAACCATCTCTGAAATTTTGACTCCGGGTGCCAATGATGTATGGGTTGTCAAAACGCCAGCAGGTAAAGAAGTGCTGATTCCCGTTATTGATGATGTAGTGCTTGATGTGGACATCGAACAGAAGCAAGTGAAGATTCACCTGATGGAAGGGCTGCTGTAACATGAAAGTGGATGTATTAACGCTATTCCCGGAGATGTTTGACGGTGTATTTGGAGCAAGCATTTTGGGTAAAGCCCAAACGAAGGGGCTGGTGTCCCTCGGTGCAACCAACTTCCGTAATTATGCGACCAATAAACATAATACAGTAGATGATGCCCCTTATGGTGGAGGTGGAGGCATGGTGCTAAAACCAGATCCGATCTTTGCTGCTGTAGAAGATGTTCTGGAGCAACGCGGAGAAGCTGCGGCATCGATGAAACCTCCACGTATCATTCTAATGTGTCCGCAAGGTGAGACGTTTACACAGAAGAAAGCAGAAGAACTTGTGCAGGAAGATCATCTGATTTTTATATGTGGACATTATGAAGGTTACGATGAGCGCATCCGCGAATTTCTCGTGACGGATGAACTATCCATTGGTGATTACGTACTCACGGGTGGGGAGTTACCTGCTATGGTTGCGATCGACAGCATCGTACGTCTTATACCCGGTGTGCTTGGCAATGAGACAAGTGCCGTGACGGATTCCTTCAGCACTGGACTTTTGGAATACCCACATTACACACGTCCACCCGAGTTTAGAGGCATGAAAGTACCGGACATGCTGTTGTCAGGACATCACCTGAACATTGAGGCATGGCGCAGAGAGCAATCTTTGCTTCGTACGCTGGAGCGCAGACCGGAGATGTTGGAAACAGCGGATTTGACGGACAAAGAGCGAGTTTGGCTGAAAAAGATAAGCTCAAACCGTGAAAATGGCACAGAGTAAGTATAATCGTTAAACACGTAAATATTAAATATCCAGAGTTGCAAAAGGCCAACCTTGATACCCACAGGTTGGCTTTTTTTGTGTACATTGAAAAGAATACTGGATTTTTATTGGTATATTCTATAAAATAAAAATATAATTAATGAAACTAGGTTTCATTAAGTGAAACGAAAGGCGGTGTATGAATGTACAATATTATTGGTCTTGATCATATTCAGCTCGCAGCACCAGAAGATTGTGAAGTGCAGGCGCGTCATTTTTTCAATAAAGTACTGGGCTGGACGGAGATTCCTAAACCTGAAATTCTGAGAAAACGTGGTGGTGTATGGTTCGAGTGTGGCAGACACCAAGTGCATATTGGAGTACAAAGAGACTTTATTCCCGCCACAAAAGCTCATCCGGCATTTCATGTACAACATTTGGATCAGTTGCGTGAACATCTCATTCATAACCAAATTCATATTGTCGATGACGAAGCAAGGGCAGATGAAGGTGTAAGACGTTTTTATATAAATGATCCTTTTGGCAATCGCCTTGAGTTTTTAGAGTGGGTTTAAAATCATTCGTTTACATCGTTTAATTACGTAGGCACTTTTTTGCAGCTTTGAACTTTTTTGCATGATTCTAAATGGGGTTGTAAAAGAAAGGGATTTTCTTTATGGTGAACTCAGCTGGAATTCAATAATAAAGATAGCTGAGGAGGAAGGTTATGAATCATCAGCCTTATGAAATCGCCAGAGTAGATATTAGCCAAGCCGGAGAACGCTGCAAAATGCTTTTGGGAGATCTGAATGGGGACGGTAGACTTGAAATGTTGCTGGTACAGGCAGATGGGGGTATAGACGATCGGTATGTTCCGCATCAGGTATGTTGTTTGACTGTGTTTGATCTGGAAGGAACATTACTATGGCAGGTCGGAACTCCCGATCCCGATGCAGGTGGTCCGGGTTCAGACTATCCCGCTCAGGTCGCAGATTGGGATGGAGATGGAAATAATGAAGTATTGTGTGTGATGGACAAACAATTTCTCGTATTGGATGGCCGGACCGGAGAGATCAAAGAAACACGTGATCTGCCAGGTGATGAAGCACATGACTGTATTATTCTCGCCAATCTGACGGGTAACCAGCAGAGAATGGACATTATACTGAAAGACCGCTATAAGACGTTATGGGCACTTGACCATGATTTTAATTTGTTATGGAAGCATGAAGGGAATCCAGGACATTTTCCATGGGTATATGATATCGATGGAGATGGGAAAGATGAAGTGATGGCCGGATATGACATGTTGGATCATGATGGGACGTTATTATGGTCTTGTCTTAATCTCGATGATCATGCTGACTGTATATGGTTTGGAGACGTTGACGGTGATGGGGAAGTTGAGGTTGTTATCGGTGGCAGTGTTACGGTCATGATGGACCGCTATGGTAATGAGAAGTGGCGTTATGAAGATTCGATTGAATCACAGCATATTGCGTTAGGTCATTTTTGTACTGGAATGGAAGGTTTACAGATTGCAGGTCTGGACCGGATTGTCCGTGGGGATGAGAATGGTAAGGATGGAATGTTCATGCTGGATAGCGCAGGGAGAGAAATTTGGAAAGAAAATCGCACGACTCGTGGTTGGTTAACCATTATAGAGCCTGTATGTAACTGGGATGAAGGTGGACTCGATTATATTTTGGCGTATCGCCGAGGTGGAGATGTGTTGCCTTCTTTGGTAGATGGAAATATGAAAACGGTTACTGAATTCCCGAAAGATGGATATGTAGTACATGCAGATCTGGTTCAGACCGGTCAGGAACAGATCATCAGCTATGACGCAGAGGAAGCAGTGATTTATTCCAGTTCTCCGATGACATTATCACTTACCGATGCAAAAAGAGCCAAGCCACAGCTCAAAAGGCTGTATAGCTCGACTCTGTATCCAGGCGGTGAAGTTAAACTCTAGGTTTCACTGGTCATTCTTCGATGCAGGTAACTCGTTCTGCGGACCGGATTCGGGTTGAAGCAAGGACGCCAGATCAGTACCTGTAGTGACGGTCAAGCGAGGCAGCTTCATGGGATGATCTCCTGGATGCACAAATCCAGACTTTACGGTAAATGCCATGCGATATCCATGTTGTTGTAACTTGTAGATCATCTGTGTGCTGGTATAACCAAAAGGATAGGCCAGATAAGGTGTGTCGATTCCGGTTTGCTTCATATGCTGGATATCATCATCCAGAAGGCTGGTGTCCAGACCGACAGGCACACTGTTACCACAGCGCATAAATCCCTTGTGATGCAGGTTATAGGTGTGGCTGTTAAATTCAAATACGTCAGTTGCCGCCTGCATCTCTGGCTTGGAGATGAAACTGTTAATGGCGGGCTCAAATTCCGAAGGTTGATCTTGAATTTTACTGCCTATGACAAACAGCGAGGCGTGAAAATTATATTTCTGAAGCACAGGGTAAGCTAATGTATAATTGTTCTGGTATCCGTCATCAAAGGTAATGACAATGGACTTCTGTGGTAGGGAAATTCTCCCGTTAACATATTGTTCAAGCTGATTCAGTGTAATCGTTTGGTAGCCTTCATCATGCAGGTATTTCATATTTTGCTCAAAATCCTCCAGATTAATGATGGATTTATTATCTGTCTCGTGATTATTCAATTTGGGCTCTATGTAATGATACATCAGTACAGGGACTTCTGTAGCCGTACCTTGTTCAATCTTGAAGGTAGAACGATCCAGCGCAGATTGGTTAGAGAAGTCAGTGTGTGACAGCTCGAATGCTTTGCGTTTGACTATGTCCCAGGATGTGCAGGCTTTGTGTGACAGTGCATTCGTGGGATGAGTTACGGCATATGCATATAGTGTAATGGAGCATGTGAGCATGGCAAGTAGGGCCAGTGTGATCTTATTCCAATATTTCATGAGTCTTTGGATTCTCCTTTTAAAGTGGTCAATAAGTTATATCATAGACGATATTGCTACACGGGAAGTTACAGTATTTTTTCCTGCATCAGGTTGACTTGCAGATGAGAACGTTGATTCATGATCCATATGAGAGAATGTATTTTAGAATGAGGTCAACATGAGATGGAGATGAGTATCAGCGTTGCTGATTGAACAATAGGCATTCTGTCTAATTTCTCTTGTGTTTTGATATGCTGCGTGATACAATAAGTCTGTTATGTGGAATACGGCGGTCCTCTATGGATAATGAAGGAGACAAGGTGATCTCTGGAAGAAGTATGAACGCCTGTACGGAAGGAGGGAGTCATAGATGAATATCGTTCAAGCGATTACACAAGAACAACTTCGTAAGGATATTCCGAGTTTTCGTCCTGGTGACACTTTGAAAGTGCACGTTAAGGTAATCGAGGGAACTCGTGAGCGTATCCAATTGTTCGAAGGTGTTGTGATTAAACGCCGTGGTGGTGGAATCAGTGAGACTTTTACAGTTCGTAAAATTTCTTACGGTGTAGGTGTGGAAAGAGCTTTCCCGCTTCATTCCCCAAAAATCGATAGAATCGAAGTGGCTCGCCGTGGTAAAGTTCGTCGTGCGAAGCTTTATTATCTTCGTGAACTACGCGGTAAAGCAGCGAGAATTAAAGAAATTCGTTAATATAACGGATACCGGGAAGGGCTTGGAGACAAGCCCTTTTCGTTTTTGTCCGGGAAAAGTTGAACCGGAGGTACACTTCCGAGTAAAATGGTATGGCAACGCATGCGGGAATAGTCCGGGAGGCTTGTAAAATCAGTTATTGGAAAACATTTGAATTGTGGATTAAATGTACTGTAATGCTTGGTGAAAGATTACATAACTGATGTGAATGTTTTGTATCCATCCATTGAGTTATTGGAACGATACAGAATGCTGGATGTGTGTACTGCTATAAACATGTACTGTGAAGAGAGGAAGATCTTGAATGGAACAAGAAGTTCAACATGACCGGGGCAATCCTGCCGAAGAGAAAAACAGTCGATCCAAAAAAGCCAAAAATGAAATTGTTGAATGGCTTAAAGCCATTGTTATCGCATTAGTTCTTGTCATTCTGATTCGGTGGTTGCTCTTCAAACCGTTTGTTGTGGACGGTCCGTCCATGCAGCCGAATTTTGAAACGGGTGAACGTGTGATCGTCAACGAGATCTTATATGATATCAGAGAACCAAAGCGCGGTGAAGTTATCGTCTTCCACGTACCATCCGAAGGTCGGGATTTCATTAAACGTGTTATTGCTGTAGAAGGTGATACCGTTGAGGTTCAGGACGATACCGTGATGGTTAACGGTAAAAAGGTTGATGAAACGTATATCCAAGGAGCCATTGATGCAGCTGAAGCAAATGGTGGAACCTATAACGTGAAGGATTTCCCGAATGAGCAGTTCCCTGATGGGAAAGTGCCTGCAGGTCATGTGTTTGTCATGGGAGACAATCGTCCAAATAGTACAGACAGCCGTATGATCGGTTATGTTTCGTTAAAAGATATTATTGGTCGTGCAGATGTGATTTTCTGGCCGATCGGTGAGATCAAGTGGATCAACCACTGAAATTGAAGTAAATAATGAGGTGAAGACAAGGTGACGATACAATGGTTTCCAGGTCATATGACTCGAGCCAGACGCCAGATTCAGGATAAGTTAAAGCTCATCGACGTGGTCATCGAACTATTGGATGCCCGTCTGCCTGTCTCCAGCCGTAATCCGATGATTGACGAAATATTGCTGGATAAACCCCGGATGATTTTGTTGAACAAATCGGATTTGGCAGATGCCAAAGTGACGCAAGAGTGGATTGAATATTTCAAAAAAGAAGGAATTACTGCTTTTCCTGTAGATGCTTCGACAGGCACTAATGTTAAAGACATTCCGGTACAGGCGAAGCTTCTTCTTAAAGAAAAAATTGACCGTCAAATTGCTAAAGGGATTAATCCTCGTGCGGTTCGCGGGTTGATCGTAGGGATTCCCAATGTAGGTAAATCAACACTGATTAACCGACTGGCTGGACGGAGTATTGCGTTAACAGGAGATCGTCCTGGTGTGACGAAGGGGCAACAGTGGATTAAGGTAGGCAAAGAAATGGAGTTATTGGATACTCCAGGTATTCTTTGGCCTAAGTTCGAAGATCAAAATGTAGGTTATCGTCTTGCCGTAACTGGTGCGATCAAAGAAGAAATTCTGAATGCAGAGGATATCGCCTTTTTTGGAATCAGTTATCTGATGCGTTATTACTGGGACGCTTTGGAAGAGAGATACGGACTTCAGGAGTTCTCCAGGGATGCAGATGATTCGGACAGTGTTATTGCGATTATGGAACAAGTCGGCCGTATCCGTGGTTGCATTGTAAGCGGTGGACGCATTGATCTGGAAAAGGCATCACGAGCATTTCTGCGTGAACTGCGGGCGGGTAAAATGGGACGTTTTTCTATGGAAGCTCCCTATTAAAAAAATGGACTCTACACGATGAAGATCATTATCTTTATCTGTTCATTTCATATATACAAGTGCCGAAAGAAGCGGCCGTTACCGGATTACCGGGAGCGGTCGTTTTTTTGTGTATACCAACGTGGGAGTAGAGCTGGAACATACGTCGAAAACGATAAAATGGAAGAGGATTGAAGAACAGTGCGCTTTATGGAATTGGCAGACCTATATATCAGGTGCGTCAGAATCGTGCTATGATGAATGGTGGTGCAAATTAGAATACACGAGGTCTGATATATTCAATTTAAACCATCAAATACCGATAAATGAAGACATCACTATCTTTATATTGAAAACCCTCAAGGAAAAGTTTTGCTGTGAGAGACAGGTTGTACAGAACAAAAGACAGAGGATATACGTCTATATTATAAAAAATTGTAAGTGATACACATGCTGAAAAAGCGTGGGTAGAGGAGATGAACGTTATGGTTGAAAATAAAGAAGAGATCGGGTTGAATCTACTGGAGAACCCAATTGGACCAAAGAAGAAAAAAGAAGCCAGTGAACCTCGAGATCTGTTGCTCTATGAGCGGGAGTATTGGGACAGTGGATTTGAACGTATTGCTGGTATTGATGAGGTAGGACGGGGATGTTTGTTTGGGGATGTTGTCGCAGCTGCAGTTATTTTACCGAAGGATCTCATCCTAGAAGGTGTGAATGACTCCAAGAAATTAACGGAGAAAAAACGTGATGCATTATATGACGTCATTATGGAAAAAGCGCTGGCGGTAGGTATCGGGTACGCGGATGCAGAGACAATTGATCGGCTTAATATCAAGCAGGCTGCGAGACTTGCGATGAAACGAGCTGTTGAAGCATTGGGAGAAACTCCTGATTATATGCTGGTGGATGCCGAGAAGGTGGATGTGAATGTACCTCAACTGTCCATTATTAAAGGTGACGCCAATAGTCAATCGATCGCAGCGGCATCTATTATTGCCAAGGTAACGCGAGATCGGCTGTGCAAGGAAGAATGGGATACGTTATATCCGGAATATGGTTTGTCGATACATAAAGGATATGCAACAAAAGTTCATCGGGAGCAAATTATGGCATTGGGGGCAACCCCGATGCATCGGCGCAGTTTTCTGGGCAACCTGCTTGGAGAGCAGCAATCGTTGTTTTAACACAGGTTTAAAGAAAGGAGGGGGAGAGATTTGAATATCGGTTCCATGATAAAGGGGTTAATGGGAGATAGTAAACCCGGCAATGCCAAACCGCTTGAATTAAAGGAAGGTCAGGTGGTTCGTGGCTCCGTCGTTAGTGTATCCGATGATGGGGGAGAAGCAGTTCTGCAGATTCAAGGTGTGCAGGTGCGCGCCAAGTTGGAGACTCCACTCCGTCCGGGTGAGACCACGTTACTTCAAGTGCAGCCTTCAGGTGAAAATGGCATAACGGTAATGAAACCTATGTCCGGAACACTTGCTGAGCTGCCACAAGCTTCGCTGAACAACCTGCTTAAGGATGTAGGACTACCGGATACAAAAGGGAACCGGGAACTGTTACTTGCCATGCAGCGTAGCGGAGTGCCGCTCACGAAAGATAATGTGGCTATGGTCCAGAATATGATGACTGCCAAACCTGCACAGGTCCCTGTGGAAGAATGGGTGCAGGCGACAGGGATTGCTTTTCAGCGTGGCCTTCCGGTTACGGCGGAAACAGTAAAAGGATTACACCAGACGGTGTTTGGCCCCCCTCTGCATCAGTTGTTAAGCGGGTTGGCTGACCAGTTGGAAACGATGCTGACACAAACAACAGGTAAACCGCTATTGCCTGGAGAACAATCTGCTGCGATGAAACCAGCTGTTGTGGCTGGTGTACCTGTATTACCAAATGCATTACAGACGGAAGAAGGTTTGGCTGCACCAGGCAATGGTCGTCAGGTGACCGGAACCGGAACACCTGCTTTGTCAACGCAACAAGGACAAGCGGCATTGGCAGGATCTATATCCATGACGGATGGCGGGGCAGAGGATGCAGGTACTGCGGTGAAAGGAAACATGCAGACTGGCGGAGGCACAGGAAATGCTGAAGCCGGGGCCAAGGCAGTTGCCAGCAACGTTGAAACGGCTGGCAAAGGGGGTGCAGGTATTCCGTCTGGAACCGGAATACCTGGCGAGGGCCAGCGCGGGGCTGACGCGGGGCAAGCTGGGAGCCGCCCGGGTACACCGGGGGCGGCCGCAGAATCTGTGGCTGGCCGTGCAAGTGCAGGCCAGCCTGAAGCAGGCGCGGCCGGGCGGACTGACGGCCGCGCTGAAACGCCTGCTGCTGCGGGGACTCCGTCCGCAGCAGGCCAGGCGGCGCCAGCAGCGGCTACGGCAGCGCAGCTGGCGCCCAAGCTGCTGGCGCTGTTGGACGCCCTGCGCAGCGCGTCCACTGCCGCACCGGCACAGCCTGGTGCGGCAGTACAGGCCGCTCCTGCATCGCAGGGCGGCCAGGCGGCTGCGGCTGCCGGAGGCGTGCCGCAGCCGTTGCCAGCCGGTGCTGATGCGCCGCCGGCTGGCGGTAGTGCCGCAGCACCTGCGGGAGCTGCGGCAGTGCCCGCGCCTGTCACCCACGAGGGGGACCCGTGGGTGGGACGCGTGCTGAAGCTGCTCGGTGCGGAGCACGAGCAGCAGGCCGTTCACGGCGCGGCAGCGCAGCCGCGCGTGGGGGATGCGGCGAGTCCGGCAAATGCGGACACGCTGAAGGGCTTGCTGCTGCAGCTTGCCAGCAGCGAAGGGGCACCAGCGGCGCTTAAGGATGCCGCCGGACAGGCCGTGCAGTATCTGACAGGTCAGCAGTTATTGCTGACGACAGATCGCAGTGCTACTTTTGCACAGATGCACTGGTTTATTCCGATCACTGGACCGGACGGGGAAGAAACAGCGTCGGTTCAGATTCAATCACGTCGTGGACCTCGTGGAGAGCTGGATGCGTCCAACTGTCGTCTATGGTTTGATCTGGACATGAAAAGCCTTGGGCCTACTCTGGTAGATGTGCATGTGGTTAATAACATTGTCAGTCTGCGTGTATTGAATGATCGTGAAGGAATGGGACCGCTCCTGGAGAGCGGACGAGAGGTAATCCATCAAGCATTGGACAAGCTGGGCTATCAACTGCTGACCTTCAAGGCGGAACCGTGGCCTGTGGGGCAGGAGCCGGGCGCGGAGCGGAAAATGACGGCCTCGGACTATAGTCCTGAACGATACAAAGGGGTGGACTTGAAGGTATGAAAGACGAGTCGTCACAACCCGATCTGCTCTCCAAAAAGGCTGTTGCCCTAAAATATGTCCCTGGAGAGAGCGAAGCGCCTGTTGTTGTAGCCAAGGGGCGCGGCAAAGTGGCAGAAGCCATTCTGGATAAAGCCAGAGAAAACGGCGTGGCTGTTCAGGAGGATGCAGCACTTGTGGAGGTACTCTCCAAGTTGGATCTGGATGAACAGATTCCAGCTGAACTGTATCAACTGGTCGCAGAGGTGCTAACGTACGTCTACCGTGCAGATCGCATGGCCTCAGGGCGTGAGGAAAATGAGTCATGGTAGAACGTAGATTGGGTCAGGAGCCAGGATTAAAGCTCACACGACAGCAGAAAGGCCGATTAGGTGAAGAGGCTGCCTGTCAATGGTTGCGAGAGCACGATTATCGGATCATTAGACAGAACTGGCGTTGCCGTAGCGGTGAGATTGATATCATTGCTTCCTGCGAGGGCCTGATTGTGTTTGTGGAAGTAAGAAGCAGAAGTGGAGCCGCTCAGTACGGTACACCTCAGGAATCGGTTGATATGCGTAAAATGCAGCAGGTACGTTCAACCGCATCCGTGTATTTGCAAATGACAGGAGAGACGGAACTTCAGATCCGTTTTGATGTAATTGCCGTAATGCTTGATCAATCAGGAAAAACAGTCTCTGTGAATCATATTGTTAATGCTTTTTAAGAATTACACTCGAAGTTATTGCTGTATTAATTGATACGAATTGTATCTTTTTAATGTGAGTCGGTCAGTTATTTCGAAGTACAAGTTTAATTATGTCTTATCTTTGCATTCGTTTTAGTTTTAAAATTAGTTAATATACTAAAGCCGTAGTTCCTCTTCATACAGGGACTGCGGCTTTTTTTGATTTAACTATGAAATCACAAAACAGAGGATAGAGCATTGATAATAAAATCATTGTATTTCACAATTTATAGATACAAATCGTATCATTTGTAATAAAATAAGAACGTTGAAAAATTTAAAGAGAGGTTGGTGGGATGTATGAAAGAGCTTCAGAATACTTCGAACAACACAGTAAAAGAAGTATGGGAGTGCCCTCGGATGGAAGTGCTGGATATCAGCGAGACCATGAACGGTGGACAGGGGATTTGGCAATATGTTTGGGACGGAGAGTTCTGGAAGCTTGAACTTATGGTCAGTTAATTAAAGAGGTTAAAGAGGAATATTTGATCAATAAAATAAATGGTGAGGTGTAGTGAGAAGATGCAGACGAGTATCACATGGATGATTCGACTAAGTACACTATCTTTATGTTTCATTTTGTTTGGAATCATGTATTCCGGAGTTTCTTATGCAGCCGATCCGTCTACACAGGCAAAAATATCAGGTAAAGTTACTGATCTTGAAGGCTTTCCTATCCAGGATGCAACCATCAAGTATTCCCTTAGATATCAAGGGGAAGAAACTGAAAAAAGCGTAAAGACAGATGGCACTGGAAGTTATTCTATACTTGAGTCTGTCCAAGATTATACGGAAATTAGTTTTATAATTGAAGCAGAGGGCTATGTGACAGACAGGCACCGTAATACCTACTATTTGTCAGAAGGGGAACAGATTCTGGTTAATTTCGAGCTATATGAACCTTCTACGATTGTAGGGTCTGTAACCGATCAAACAGGCAAACCGATTCCAGATGCCCTGGTCAAAGTAACAGGAGCCTTGGATCGCCCGGTTAAAACAGATCAGCAAGGCCGGTATGCCGTTACTGGGCTTGATTTTGACTACAATCCAAACATTGCGATCTGGGTAGATTCTGCGGATTATATGCTTTATGAACAGGATCGTTTGAATGTTCAGGCTGGAAAAACCTTAATCGTAGATGTTGTTTTGACAGAAGCTGCACATGTGCGGGGGAAAGTAGTAGATGAGGCGGGCAATCCAGTAAATGGAGCTAAAGTTAATGTCGGAGGCTCGGCAACAATAGCAACGGATGCTCAAGGAAATTATTTCATAAAGCGCGTGCCAACAGGCACCAGAACAATAACGGGGGAAGCAGCAGGATACTTAAAATCGACTCAGAACGTTACCCTCGTACAAGGAGATCATAATACGTTTAATATCGTACTTAAGAAAGATGCAGATATTACACCTCCAGTAACCAAGTACAGATTAGTTCCTATTACAGATACTGTGAACGGGAAAATATACATCAAAGGATTTACATTTAGACTTCAGGCAACGGACGAAGTCAAAGGTTCGGGCGTAAAAACAACGCAATATCGAATCAATGGGGGAGCATGGAATACGTATGAAGGACCCGTCAAGTTTTATGCTCCCGATGTCAAGGTGGTAGAGTACTACAGTACAGATGTTGCAGGTAACCAGGAGAAGTACAACAAAATGGATTTTGTTAATGGCACATTTGAAGGCGCAGGTTCATATTGATTCATCATTGATATGATAGTTTAATTGGTATAATATGTTAATCTAATTAGACGGCTCCGACATGATGATCGCCCTCGGTAGATCAGGGTTCGGAGCCGTCTTTACCGTTTTTAATGCCTGTAGCACTAGTAGTCGACGTCTTTCCTTTGAATCTCGTGAACAGAAGGGTGTATAATCAAGAATGTAATCTGGCGTTTTAATCTTTTGATTTGTCATAAACGAATTGTTCCAGACCGTAAGCCATCTTTACGGGTACAGATCATAATTATAAACAGGAGGTACGGCCGATGAGTAAAGCTACGAAAACAACAAATGAAGTCAGAAATGCGATTCAAAACCGACGCACGGTGAAAAAATTCAAAAAAGAAGCTGTTCCTACACAGCAGATTATAGAATTGCTGGACACCGCAGTCTGGGCTCCTAACCATAAACTGCGTGAACCTTGGAGATTTTTGTTGTTTACCGGAAATGGACGGAAGAAACTGGCGGAGGCTATTGATGCAGAAATGGGGGAAGATAACAAATTTTCACCCAATATTATGCAAGTTCCATCCATTATGCTTGTCGTGCTGGAAGAAGATCCAAGACAGAATATCTGGGACGAAGACTTTGCTGCGGTCAGTGCATTGGTTCAGAACTTTATGCTTGCAGCCTGGAGTGAAGACATTGGAACGTTCTGGGTGACCAAGCCATTTTTGTACGCTCCCAAATTCCGCAAATCGCTTGGAATAGAGGCGGGAGAGAAGATTGTAGGTATGATTTATATGGGATACCCTGATGTTATTCCTTCTGCCAAAGAACGCACACCAGCTATGGAGAAACTCACTCTTTTCGAATAATAAATTATTAAAAACCTTAGCTATTTACGATCCCTTATGTTTCAGGGAAATCCACGTACAAGTACCTTTCTTCACAGAAGAGAAGGGCTTGTACGTTTTTTGTCATGTTGGTGTATCCGCATTGTAGAATCTGTATAAGAAATCCTTCTCGATCTTCCTGATGTCTACAGGTTGGTATCCATTTCACTGCCTTTTGGTAGGCCACCCCGTTCTTCCTCCATAAGTTTCTCAAAATAAATTAAGATCCAATTGACGATACTGGATGGCTTCAGCCACATGAGCTGTCACAATTTCACCTTCATGGTCCAGATCGGCAATTGTCTGTGCCATCTTGATAATCCGATCATGTGCACGCATGCTCAGGTTTAACGTTTGCAGGGTTTGCTCTAACAGTTGCTCTGCCTCTTGGGGGAGATGGATCGTTCGTCGCAAAAGCGTGCCGGAAAGCTGGCTATTCCAACGAACCGAACTTTGGGCATAACGTGTAGCCTGAATTTGATGAGCGTGGATCACTTTTGCCTGCATTTCTTCAGAGGAAGGGGAAGCAGCAGACTTGCGCCACTCGCCTGGTGGAGGAACCTCAACCTGAAGATCAATGCGGTCCAGCAGTGGTCCTGAAATCTTAGCTCGGTATGCGGCAACACGGGCTGGACTACATATGCAGCGTTGCTCCTCCGAATGAGCGGACAAATATCCGCAGGGACAGGGATTCATGGAACATGCAAGCATGAACTGGGCCGGAAAGGTGAATGCAGCCCGTGCCCGACTAATTGTCACTGTGCGATCCTCTAACGGCTGCCTTAATACCTCCAGCACTTGACGCTGGAATTCAGGTAATTCATCCAGAAACAATATGCCACGGTGGGCAAGGCTCACTTCACCAGGTTTTGGGATACCACCGCCTCCAATCAGACCAGAGGTGGATATTGTGTGGTGAGGGGAGCGAAAAGGTCTGTCTGCAATCAGGCCTTGAGGCGCTTCTTTTAATTTGCCTGCGGCACTTAATACTTTGGTGACTTCCAACGCTTCATCTTCTGACAAAGGAGGAAGGATGGAGGGCAAACGTTTGATTAACATCGTTTTGCCCGTGCCTGGCGGTCCAACGAGCAGTATGTTATGCATGCCTGCTGCAGCAATCATAAGCGCGCGTTTTACATGGTGCTGCCCCAGAACATCGCTATAGTCATCTGCAAATAATGGTGTTTGTCTCGGTTTCCTATCCGCCATCTTATGAGTCTTATCCGTTATAGGCGCAGCGAGGTGTGCATAATTTTTCAACACGACTGGTCCTGCATTCGAATTATTGGGTATTCCAACCGAACTCGCAGATTGATCTAAATTTTCCGGAGCAATATCCTGTAAATGTCGAATGCCAAACACCTGGATACCTCGAATCAGTGACGCTTCCTCTACGTTATCCAAAGGCAGGAGCACGGAAGTAAAGCCTTGTCGTTTGGCCAGATCCACCATGGATAAAATGCCCGGCACGGACCTGATCGAACCGTCCAACGCCAGTTCGCCAACGACTAAAGTTCGTTCCTGGGGAGGGAGTACAAGCTGGCCGCTTGTCATAAGTAAACCAATAGCAATGGCCAGATCAAAGGAAGATCCTTCCTTGCGTAGATCAGCGGGGGCCAGATTGATTGTGATCCGCTGTAAAGGATACTGATATCCGCAGTTTTTAATCGCTGCACGAACACGTTCAACGGCCTCACGAATGGCTGAATCCGGTAAACCGATGATGGATGTCTGCGGCAGACCATTGGATAAATCGGTCTCCACCTCGATCAGTACACCATCGATTCCGTACAAACACGCACTGTGCAATTTTCCGTACATGACAAAGAAACACCTCACTCGATTCTTGACTCCGCATAATACGGGCCAGTCTACGAATTAAGGTGCTTCCTCAGCTTCTATTAAGCATTTTATATAAAAGGAATCATGGAGTCAACCTGTCATTTTCATTGCTGTAGTCATCTTTCCTGATCCCTGAATTTTATTTTTGGAAGGAAATCATTAAATAGCTTTGGCGAAAATGGTTACGTATTAAACTTTCATTATGATTATCAAATTTGGCCCGAGAAAACGCGAATGTTCCGTGGACCTTATGTAATATTTTTATCGAATTATGACATGTACTTACGGGTCATCTATTTGTTTTTTATATTTTACACAATCTAATTTATCATAATTAAATTGAATAGTAAAATCATTTGTGCTCAATTATTCTGTTTTTTTTCTAATTTGTGATAAGATAGATTTATAGTTCCTTTTTTATAAGGAATAGAATGCACAATAGGCAGGTGAGAAAGATATATGCAGACTGACAGTTTGAAGCTGGATAACCAATTATGCTTTGCCATATATGCTTGTTCACGGGAGATTACGAAGATGTACCAGCCTTATCTCGAGGTGCTCGGCGTAACGTATTCGCAGTATCTGGTTCTGATGGTATTGTGGGAACGTGAAGAATGTACGGTTAAGGAGATCGGGGAGGCACTCTATCTCGATTCGGGAACGTTGACACCACTTCTCAAACGGTTGCAGTCAGCAGGACTTATTAATCGCGAACGCTCTGCTCAGGATGAACGAAAAGTATTAATTACATTAACCGACTCCGGCCGTGAGCTGCGGAACAAGGCATTGTCCATACCTGAATCCATTCAGGGTGATGCGTGTTTGAACAGTACAGAGTTTGAAGCTTTGCTGGGTCAGTTCAAAGGGTTGCTGGAGAAAGTTCACCAAACCAACACGAACGCAGCCAAAAAATAAAATGTAGTTTTAGATCAAGGAAACCTTAGCTTTTAGCTGAGGTTTTTTCCATATATACCCAAGCATTCACAATATGGGATCATACTCATATCAAAATACTGTCTATTAACCATTAATTTTTTAAGGAAAGCGTTTTAAAAACGTGTTACAATGAATTGGGTTTAAGTGAAAATAGTCAACATTTGTCTTTTGTTAGTCTACCAACCCGCCTTGTTGCAGTCATGTTGATAGGAGGATTCGAGAATGAATATCCATGAATATCAAGGAAAAGAAGTACTGAAACAGTATGGAGTTACCGTTCCAAACGGAAAGGTTGCTTATACAGTCGATGAAGCGGTTGCGGCCGCAGAGGCACTGGGCAGTCCGGTGACTGTTGTTAAAGCGCAAATACACGCAGGTGGCCGGGGTAAAGCCGGCGGCGTAAAAGTGGCGAAGAGTACGGATGAAGTTCGTGCCTATGCTTCCGAAATTCTGGGCAAAGTATTGGTAACACACCAGACTGGACCAGAAGGCAAAGAAGTGAAACGTCTTCTGATTGAAGAAGGATGCGATATCCGCAAAGAGTATTATGTGGGTGTTGTTGTGGACCGTGCCACAGGCCGTGTAGTTATGATGGCTTCCGAAGAAGGCGGTACCGAGATTGAAGAAGTAGCTGAAGCTACACCTGAGAAAATTTTCAAAGAAATTATTGACCCTGCTATTGGATTGCAAGTGTTCCAGGCCCGTAAACTGGCTTACAGCATTAAGATTCCGAATGAACTGGTGAACAAAGCTGTTAAGTTCATGCTCGCGCTGTACACTGCATTTGTCGAAAAAGATTGCTCTATTGCCGAGATCAATCCTCTCGTTGTTACCGGAGATGGAAACGTTATCGCGCTAGATGCAAAATTGAACTTTGACTCCAACGCCCTGTTCCGTCACAAAGACATTTTGGAACTGCGTGACCTGGATGAAGAGGATGAAAAAGAAATCGAAGCTTCCAAATACGACCTCAGCTACATAGCACTTGATGGCAACATCGGCTGTATGGTCAATGGTGCGGGACTTGCGATGGCAACGATGGACATTATCAAATACTACGGTGGAGACCCGGCCAACTTCCTTGACGTTGGGGGCGGTGCGACAACGGAGAAGGTGACTGAAGCATTTAAGATCATTTTGTCCGATGCCAAAGTAGCTGGGATTTTTGTTAACATCTTCGGTGGCATCATGCGCTGTGATGTTATCGCCAATGGTGTTGTTGAAGCCGCGAAGCAGCTTGGCCTGACCAAACCGCTGGTTGTTCGTCTTGAAGGAACTAACGTGGAGCTTGGCAAACGTATTCTGGGTGAATCTGGCCTGAATATCGTTCCTGCTGATTCCATGGCCGATGGCGCACAGAAAATTGTTGCCCTCGTAAAATAAGTTCATTCCTTAGTACCGGAGCTGTCCGGGAATTGAAAAATAACCGTAAGGATGTGAAGCAACGTGAGTATTTTGATCGATAAAAATACAAAAGTCATTACGCAAGGCATTACGGGTTCAACGGGAATGTTCCACACGAAGGGCGCATTGGACTACGGAACCCAGATGGTAGGCGGAGTTACACCGGGTAAAGGCGGAACTAATGTGGATATCACGTTGGAAGACGGTACAGTAGCTAGTCTGCCGGTGTTCAACACTGTGCAGGAAGCGAAGGAAGCTACAGGCGCAACAGCGAGCGTCATTTACGTTCCTCCTGCATTTGCAGCAGATTCCATTATGGAAGCTGTTGATGCTGAGCTGGACCTCGTAATCTGTATTACAGAGGGTATTCCGGTTCTTGACATGATCAAGGTTGACCGCTTCATGGAAGGCAAAAATACCGTCCTGATCGGACCAAACTGTCCAGGTGTCATTACACCAGGAGAATGTAAAATCGGTATCATGCCTGGTTATATCCATATGGCAGGGCACGTAGGCGTTGTTTCCCGTAGTGGAACACTTACCTATGAAGCCGTTCATCAACTGACGACACGTGGCATTGGACAATCCTCTGCTGTAGGAATCGGGGGAGACCCTGTAAAAGGCTCCGAGTTCATTGATATCCTCAAACGGTTCAATGAAGATCCACAGACTCATGCGGTCATCATGATTGGTGAGATTGGTGGTACAGCTGAAGAGGATGCTGCAGATTGGGTACGTGAAAACATGACCAAACCGGTTGTTGGCTTTATCGGTGGGGTAACAGCGCCTCCAGGCAAACGGATGGGCCATGCTGGCGCTATTATCTCTGGCGGTAAAGGTACAGCCAAAGAGAAAATTGCGAAGCTGGAATCATGTGGAATCAAAGTAGCACCAACTCCTGCTGAGATGGGTTCGACTTTGGTGAGTGTACTTGAGGAACGCGGTATTTTGAATTTGTGCACGACACATTAATTCTTTTTCGTTATAATAGAAGAAACGGCTCGGAAATGATTTATTTCTGGTAGACCGACTATTATGGTTACGGAAAAGGTAAGCAACCTTTTGTCCTTGAACAGGGCGAAGGGTTGCTTTTTTGCGTTTTTTTACGGGAAAAGGGGGAGGAATTGTCCCTCATCTGCGTAAACGCTTGCATTCCGTGGTCACTTAACACACAATATGAGGGAAGATCTCTTCCCGCTTTGGGAGGTTTAAGGTATGGAAGAACGATGGATCTTGTTTGGCTTACATGAGATGGAGGGTATTGGCAAGAAAACAATCTCGAAACTGATTCTGGGACAACATGAATTACCCGATCTATTGAATTATGGGGAAAGCGACTGGGTCGCAGCAGGCTTGCGCAAAGATCAGGCTGCACGTTTGGCTAGCCAATTTACTATCGATTGGATTGAGAGTAAAAGAGAACACGTTTACAATCAGGGGATAGAGGTTATTACTTATCTGGATCAGAATTATCCCGTATTAATGAAGGAAACCGTTCAGCCTCCCTGGGTAATGTATGCTCGAGGGGATGTTAGTTTGCTACACAATTCGTCTATTGCCATGGTGGGAACTCGTATGCCAACCGTGTATGGGCGCAAAGTTGGAGAGAAACTGGCAGAACAATTATGCAATGCAGGACTGACGATTGTAAGCGGGCTTGCCCGCGGTATTGATAGCGTATGTCATGAGGCAGTACTACGTGCTAAAGGAAAAACGATTGCCGTATTCGGAACAGGGATTGATCATATATACCCACCCGAAAATACAAGCCTCGCCGAGCGAATCGCGGAGACAGGTCTGCTTTTGTCGGAATATCCACCAGGTACAAGAGCACGCCAGGGATTATTTCCGGAACGGAATCGAATCATTGCCGGTCTGACACTGGGAACATTGGTTGTTGAGGCTGACATTCGAAGTGGCTCACTCATTACAGCAGATGCTGCGCTTGAAGCAGGCAGGGATGTATTTGCAGTCCCTGGACCTATCACATCACCGAAAAGTCGGGGAGCACACAATCTTATCCGTCAAGGGGCCAAATTGGTCACTTGTGTAGCAGATGTATTGGAAGAGTATCGATTGGGCTTGCCAAATGCAGAACAACTTCCTTACAATAGAGGACGTTCGACCGAAACAACCGTGCCTTCCGGGCGAGGGATATTCGCTGAGGTTAAGCTCTCTCCAGATGAACAACGTGTGATTTATCTGTTGGAACAGGGAGAACAATCATTGGATCAACTGGTTGAGCTGCTTGGTTGGGATTTTGGACATTTGCATTCAGTTCTGTTATCTTTAATCATAAAAAAGCAGATTAGCCAATTACCAGGCACTAAATACGCGAGGGTATGACGAAGCTACAACCTACGCAGTGTGTGGAAATATATAATTAGCAGAAGTTATTAACTATGCATAAGCTTACAGAAACAGTTTCATGACAGTTTCATGACTGAGAGGAGGATGAACCTATGGCGGATGCACTCGTAATCGTGGAGTCGCCCTCAAAGGCGAAGACGATAGGCAAATATTTAGGCAGCAAGTTCATCGTAAAAGCTTCGATGGGGCATGTTCGCGATTTGCCAAAGAGTCAGATCGGCGTTGAGGTAGAGAATGATTTTAATCCGAAATATATTACGATCCGCGGCAAAGGTTCAATTTTGAAAGAACTGAAGGATGCACGGAAGAAAGTGAAAAAAGTGTATCTCGCAGCTGACCCGGATCGCGAAGGTGAGGCTATCGCATGGCATTTGGCCCATGCCCTTGAACTGGACGATACGGCAGATTGCCGGGTTGTATTTAATGAAATTACAAAACAGGCGGTCAAAGATGCGTTCAAAACGCCGCGGAAAATCAATATGGATTTGGTTAACGCGCAGCAGGCAAGACGTATTCTGGATCGACTCGTTGGATATAAAATTAGTCCGTTATTATGGAAGAAAGTGAAAAAAGGTTTGTCTGCAGGCCGGGTTCAGTCCGTGGCTGTTAAAATCATTTTAGATCGTGAAAATGAAATTGATGATTTTGAGCCGGAAGAATACTGGAGCATTACCGCCAAACTGACAGCAGCCGGAAATCCGTTTGAAGCCAAGTTTCATAAACTGAACGGGGCCAAAACAGAGCTGGGCAGTGAAGCGGAAGTGCAAGCGATCCTGAAACAGATCGAAGGAGCCGACTTTACGATCAAGGAAGTTAAAGAGAAAGAACGGAGCCGTAACCCTTCCGCCCCGTTTACGACGAGTTCTTTGCAACAGGAAGCGGCGCGTAAATTGAATTTCAGAGCTTCCAAGACGATGTCGGTCGCCCAACAACTATATGAAGGTGTAGACCTTGGAAAAGAAGGCACAGTAGGTCTCATCACGTATATGCGTACGGACTCCACACGAATTGCGGCATCTGCACAAGAAGAAGCCAAAGAATATATCGTTGGTAAGTATGGTGAGTCATTTGCACCTGAGACTCCACGAAACTATTCCAAAAAAGCAGCTAATGCTCAGGATGCGCATGAAGCAATTCGTCCAACTTCAATTCTGCGTGATCCTGACTCAATCAAGTCATTCATGAGTCGCGATCAGTTCCGCTTGTATAAACTGGTATGGGAACGTTTTGTAGCGAGCCAGATGTCTTCGGCTATCCTAGATACACTCTCTGTAGATATTGCTGCGGGGGACACCATTTTCCGTGCAGCAGGTTCGAAGGTGCGGTTCCAAGGTTTCATGAAGGTATATGTTGAAGGAAACGACGATGGTACAACCGATGAAGATCGTCTGCTGCCTCCGTTGAAAAGTGGAGATGTGCTTGATAAGCAGGAGATTGAGCCAAAACAGCATTTTACACAACCGCCACCACGATATACGGAGGCAAGGTTGGTTAAGACGCTTGAGGAATTGGGTATAGGGCGTCCGAGTACATATGCGCCAACACTGGAGACCATTCAGAAGCGCGGATATGTTGCGATAGAGGAAAAGAAATTCATGCCAACCGAGCTTGGTGAACTGGTCATCGAACAGATGGAAGAGTTTTTCCCGGAAATCCTGAATGTAGAGTTTACCGCAAACATGGAAGGTGATCTTGACCATGTGGAGGAAGGTTCCGAGGATTGGGTCAAAGTACTCGCAGAATTCTATGAATCTTTTGAGAAACGCCTTGAGTTTGCGGAAGAAGAAATGAAAGAAATCGAGATTGAAGACGAAGTATCGGATGAGATCTGTGAGAAGTGCGGCAAACCGCTGGTTTATAAACTCGGGCGTTTTGGCAAGTTTCTTGCGTGCTCTGGCTTCCCTGATTGCCGGAATACCAAACCGATTATCAAGGATATCGGCGTGACTTGTCCGAAGTGTAAGGAAGGTCATGTTGTTGAGCGTCGTAGCAAAAAAGGACGTATTTTCTACGGTTGTGACAAATATCCTGAATGTGATTTTGTCTCATGGGACAGACCTTCAGCCAAACCATGTCCAAGTTGCGGATCGCTAATGATTGAGAAGCGGAACAAAAAGGGAGCACGATTGCAGTGTACTTCATGTGATCATCAGGAGCCGGTGGATGAACCGGATGACGAATCAGCGGATTAGTATATATGTGAATCAATTCAATTATAGTGAAATATGAAATTGCTTTATGGGGGTAAATGATTTTGACAAATGAACAACAAGTAACCGTTATTGGTGCCGGGCTGGCAGGAACAGAAGCGGCCTGGCAGATTGCAAGTCGCGGCGTACGCGTAAAATTATACGAGATGAGACCTGTTGTGAAAACGCCAGCTCATCATACGGATAAATTTGCAGAACTGGTATGTAGCAACTCGTTGCGTGCGAATGGATTGACGAATGCAGTGGGTGTGTTAAAAGAAGAAATGAGAATGCTCAATTCTCTTGTATTGTCAGCAGCAGACAAACATGCAGTTCCTGCAGGTGGGGCACTTGCTGTGGACCGGGACGGATTTTCAGGTGAGATTACATCCACGTTGCACCAGCATCCGCTCATCGAAGTGGTGAATGAGGAACTAACTTCTCTACCGGAAGATGGCATCGTTGTTGTTGCAACGGGGCCGCTGACTTCACCCGCATTGTCTGAGCAAATCAAGGCACTAATGGGGGAAGAGTATTTCTACTTCTATGACGCAGCTGCACCGATCATCGAAAAAGATTCAATTGATATGAACAAGGTGTATCTGGCTTCCCGTTATGATAAAGGCGAAGCGGCATATCTGAACTGTCCGATGACAGAAGAAGAGTTTGATGTCTTCTATGAAGCTCTCATTACTGCTGAGGTTGCTCAATTAAAAGAGTTTGAGAAAGAAATCTACTTTGAAGGCTGTATGCCAATCGAAGTGATGATGAAACGCGGAAAACAGACAGCTCTGTTTGGCCCGATGAAACCGGTAGGTCTGGTTAACCCTCATACAGGAGAGTTGCCACATGCGGTTGTTCAGCTTAGACAGGACAATGCAGCTGGAACCCTGTATAACTTGGTTGGCTTCCAGACGCATCTGAAATGGGGAGAACAGAAACGAGTCTTTTCCCTTATTCCTGGACTTGAAAATGCAGAGTTCGTTCGTTATGGCGTAATGCACCGTAATACATTTATTAATTCTCCTAAACTGCTTCTTCCGACGTATCAGTTTAAAGAGCGTCCTAACTTGTTCTTTGCAGGTCAGATGACGGGTGTAGAAGGTTATGTGGAATCTGCTGCATCAGGGCTGATTGCCGGCATGAACGCAGCCAAAGCAGCACTTGGGCAGGAACTGGTGGTATTGCCCGTAGAAACAACACTTGGGAGTATGGCTCAGTATATTACAACTGCTGACTTCAAGCACTTCCAACCAATGAACGCAAACTTTGGTTTGTTGCCGAAGCTTGAAACGAAGATTCGTAACAAAAAGGAAAAAAATGAAGCTCTTGCACAGCGTGCACTGGATGGCATCACGAGTTTTGCTGAGGCAGAAGGTCTAACTGTTCCGGAACGCGTATAAATTATTCGTGGGAGGATGCTGATATCATGGATATGTCATTTCATGCTACAACGATCTGTGCTGTTCGTCATAATGGTAAGGCTGCAATCGCAGGAGATGGTCAGGTGACCATGGGCCAAAGTGTTGTGATGAAGAATACAGCCAAGAAGGTAAGACGTTTGTACCGCGGACAGGTTGTTGCTGGCTTTGCTGGTTCTGTGGCGGATGCGATCACCCTGTTTGAGAAATTCGAAGGTAAGCTGGAGGAGCACCATGGTAACTTGCAGCGTGCTGCTGTAGAGCTTGCCAAGGATTGGCGTCAGGATCGGATCTTGCGCAAGCTTGAGGCGTTGTTGATTGTAATGGACAAAACAGGCATGTTGCTCATCTCAGGTGGCGGCGAAATTATTGAGCCTGATGATGACGTTATCGCTATCGGATCAGGTGGAAACTTTGCCTTATCTGCTGCGCGTGCGTTGAAACGTCATGCAGTAAACCTGGAAGCAAAAGATATTGCGCGTGAATCGCTTCAGATTGCCTCGGAGCTATGTGTATATACGAACAGTAATATTATTGTAGAAGAGTTATAAGCCAAAGAAATCTCCCGTAGTGGAGCATGATTCTGTAATCTGCTCCAGGACGTCTAGGGGATTCTTTGTCCTTGTTAGGTAAAATAAATTCAACATACTGGTAGGAGGGAAGCAATATGAATACTCAAGCGTTAACACCGAGACAGATTGTTGCAGAGCTTGACAAGTATATTGTAGGTCAAAAGAAAGCTAAAAAATCGGTAGCGGTAGCCCTTCGTAATCGTTATCGGCGTAGCCTTTTGCCTGAGCATACGCAGGACGACATTGTGCCTAAAAATATCTTGATGATTGGACCTACCGGTGTGGGTAAAACGGAAATCGCCCGTCGCCTCGCTAAACTGGTAGGTGCGCCATTTGTGAAAGTGGAAGCTACCAAGTTCACTGAAGTGGGTTACGTTGGCCGTGACGTTGAATCGATGGTGCGTGATCTGATTGAGACATCACTGCGGATGGTGAAGCTGGAGCGGACTGAAAAAGTGAAGGACAAAGCTGAAGAAGCGGCCAATGAGCGAATTGTACATATTTTGGCTCCTTCACAGTCTAAGTCCAAGAATCAGCGTAATCCCTTTGAGATGATCTTTGGGAATAATGGCAACAACGTTCAGGAACAGGATGAGCCAGAACCGGATACCGGGGTTGCCGAACGCCGCCGTAAGATCAAGTTTGATCTGTTATCTGGCAAGTTGGAGGATGACATCATTGAAATTGATGTCGAAGACACTGCGCCTAACATGATGGACATGTTTGCTGGTCAAGGTAATGATCAGATGGGCATGAACATGCAGGAGATGTTTGGTAGCTTGTTGCCTCGTCGTACGAAAAAACGTAAACTCGCTATTAAAGAAGCGCGTAAAGTGTTGATCCAGGAAGAAGCAGGGAAATTGATCGACATGGATGATGTTACCCAGGAGTCCATTCGCCGGGCGGAGCAGACAGGTATCATTTTCATCGATGAAATCGACAAGGTTGCCAGTCAAGGACGCGGTAGTGGACCCGATGTATCCCGTGAGGGTGTGCAACGTGACATTCTGCCTATCGTAGAGGGCTCTACAGTAATGACGAAATATGGCCCTGTCAAAACGGATTATATTCTGTTTATGGCAGCTGGCGCATTCCATGTCGCTAAACCCTCTGATCTGATTCCCGAGCTTCAGGGACGCTTCCCAATTCGTGTGGAACTAAGCAGTCTAACACTGGAGGAGTTTGTATCCATTCTGACTGAACCCCAAAATGCACTGACCAAGCAGTATGTGGATCTGTTGCGCACCGAGAATATTGAGATTGAGTTCTCGGATGAGGCCATTCGCGAGATTGCCAAATTGGCTGAATCCGTCAATCAAAATACAGAAAATATAGGTGCTCGTCGATTGCATACAATTCTTGAAAAGCTTTTGGAGGATTTATCCTTTGAAGCACCTGAGCTTACACTGGAACGTATGGTGATCACTCCAGAGTATGTCCGGGAGAAGTTAAATGATATTGCGCTTGATCGTGATCTGAGTCAGTATATCCTGTAACATGGAGCTAGCAATGTAGTTGTTAAAATGATGTTATAAATGAACGGTATGCACGATAGTAGAGAACATTTGCGAGATCGACAAAGGGTAGCAATCCTTTAGCGAATTACAAAGGTTCTCTTACTTGAAGCATATCGTTTATTTTTGTTTCTATCTAAAGGATTTCGATGTTACAACCGATAAAAGATGTGGGGTTGTTATATGGATCGACAAAACCTAGGACTTGTGCCGCATCTATACAGAGTTAAAACCTATCGGAGTGGTAGTTATTCTTCGTTTTCATACCCAATGATTTCCATTAAAAGAATTTTCCTTATTCCAAGTCTGGTCATCGGTTTAGTCGATAGATTGGTAAATGTTGCGTAAATGCGCAAAATGATGAATTGTAGAAAAGTGTGAAGCCACTAATTGTTTTCTTAAAATTAAAATATATAGACTCCACTTAATTGTTAAGAAAGTGTTGTGTAGGAAGGACGAGTTTTCTTCATTCTTGAAAGATAAATTGTCAATTGATTAATATACAGCTTTGTATGTATACCTATCATACTGTCCGTAAACCCTTAGTATGACGGCAAAAAATTCTAACATTATCAACTATGAAATATTCGGAAATATACATAATTACGGGCGTTATAAGCTCATGTTGAGCCTCGAAAGTTTTTTTTATTTTAAGAATGTTTAAGAACAATAAGGGAGAGTATTAACATACTTTTGTTTTGGGCCCGAACATTTACGAAAAAAATCATAATTTGCAGAAAATACACAAAAAGCCCTGTCTTTCAGAAAAGATAGGGCTTTTTTCTTATTGTAATAAATCCCAAACTCGAAGAAACTTATGTTATACGACAACATCAGAGTTAATTCTACTTAAGTCCTAGAAAACCGTGTAAAGACGAATGTTTTTGTCGAAAAAAACATAGGAATTTTCAAGGGAAAAGATTCAATCTTTTTCCATTACTTCTAAAGAGAGGAGGGGGATTGTGAATCTTTTAAATGATATCAGTTTTAAAAGATTGCAAGGTGCACTCGATGCGTCCAATATCAGACAACGAACGATTGCTGACAACATCGCGAACGCCGATACCCCGTATTTCAAGCGCTCGAACGTTTCTTTTGAAGAAATGTTACAAGGGCAAATGAATGGAGATATGCCTGTTCTTAAGGGTAAAGTAACTGATGCAAGGCATTTTGTCATAGGTCCTTCCTCTTCCGTACCAACGCCAGTAGTTAATATGGACCAGTCAACCTCCATGAATAACAACGAAAACAATGTCGATATAGACAGAGAAATGAGTCTTCTGGCGGAGAATCAGTTGCGTTATAACGCTTATATTCAACAAGTGAACGAACAAATTAAAATCATGCGTGTTGGCGTGGAAGGGAGATAACCTAAATTGAACATTAGTAATAGTTTTAGTATCAGTAGCTCAGCTCTGACAGCCCAACGGTTGCGGATGGACGTTATATCTTCCAACATTGCCAACGCAGAGACGACGCGCGCGAGCGTGTCCAATGGTGAAGCGGTCCCTTACAAACGTAAAATGGTTGTGCTTGAGCCGAATAAAACGTCATTTGGTACGATGCTGCAAAATCAGATGAGAGGTAGCGGTTCAGGAGATGGCGTGAGAGTAACGGAGATTCGCGAGGATCAGTCACCTTTGAAGCCTGTGTATGACCCTTCTCATCCGGATGCCAATGCAGAAGGGTATGTATTTATGCCTAATGTCGATATTGCGAAAGAAATGGTCGACATGATCTCTGCTTCGCGTTCCTATGAAGCAAATGTAACAGCACTGAATTCAACCAAAGCGATGATCTCCAAAGCTTTGGAGATTGGAAGATAAGTTGCTTTGAAATGAAAATAAGAAAAATACAAACCAGGGATGAAGGGGAGGGACATTAATGATTCAGAACAACATGTTTAGCACACAGGGGATACAACCGCTACAGATGAAGAGTGCAACCGAAAGTAAGCCTTCTACACCAGCCGAAACCATTCAGAGCTTCGGTACATACTTACAAAATGCATTAGGGTCCGTTGCAGCACAGGAGGCTCAATCGCATGAAATGTCGAATCAATTTTTGGTCGGCAAAGCGAATGTGGATCAAGTGATGATTGCTTCAGAACAGGCCTTGTTAAGCCTACAACTCACAACTCAAGTCCGAAACAAAGTGGTCGAAGCATACCAGGAAGTTATGCGAACGCAGTTATAAAACAACCTACTTGCGCTTCGATAATAGCGCTGATCATTACAACAAAGCAGCCGCGATGCTGCTCCTGATCGTCAACCTATGAAACGGCTGGGGTTGAGTAAGGACAGACTAAGCAAAGTTTCGGATGGGGTGACAGAGTGAATGAGAGAATCGCCCAGTACAGGGATAAGGCATCCCAGTATTGGAATAGTTTTAGCAAAAAGCAAAAAGTATTATTTATATCCACCTTCCTGTTTCTGATTTTGGCTGCAGTTGTGCTCACGATGCAGTTGTCCAAGACGGAATATGAAGTTGCTTTTACAGATTTGAATGCAAGTGATTCAGCGGGCGTGATCAGTTATCTAGATTCATCTAGCATTCCATACAAATTAAGTTCAGATGGCAAGACCATATCCGTACCGAGTACAAGTGTTGCAATCGCAAAGGTCAACGTTGGATCTCAAGGGATTATTCAAAATGGTTCATTAGGGTATAAGTCATTTGAGGAGTCATCATCACCTATCGGGATGACGGATAAAGAGTTTGATGTAAAGTACAACAACGCTATAAACGGAGAAGTTGAACAGTTACTTCAGCGGATGCAAGGGATACAGGATGCTAAAGTACTCGTTAATATGCCGAAAGATAACATTTTTGCTGGTTTAGAAGAACAAGACAAAGCATCAGCATCGGTAGCTCTCCAATTCAAACCGGGTTATCACCCAAATCAGGCAGCGGTAGATGGCTACTTTAACTTGGTTAAGACTGCAATTCCTAATCTGCCTGTTGAGAACATCACGATTACGAACACAGATGAAGCAGAATTGATTCCAACTGCCCGAGGTGGCAGTGGCGGGTTGTCTTCCGAAGTTCAAGAAAACATGGCTTTACAGAAAAAGTTTGAAAACGATGTCCGTAATAACGTAAAGCAATTCCTTTCCCAGATTGTAGGGGAAGACAAAGTTAATGTTTTGGTAGCCTCCAAGCTTAATTTTGACAAAGAAACACGTAAGGAAAATCTGGTCACACCTGTTGATGTAGATAATATGAAAGGCATCGAGATCAGTGTGCAGGAGATTCAAAAGAGCTACACTGGCGCAAGCAACCCAACAGGTGGTGTTGCTGGCACAGGACAAGAGGAAGTTCCGGGTTACCCATCATCTGATGCAACCGGTAATTCTACCTCTGAAGAATCATCAAGCACTATAAACTACGATGTTAATCGAATCGCCAAGGATATCATTTCCAGTCCATATACTGTAAAAGACTTAACCATTAACGTTGCAGTTGAACCACCAAATGGAGAAACAGAATTACAGGGACCGGTTCAGGACGCAATTGAAAACATTTTGGTTAACATTGTTCGTGCTTCACTGGCAGACTCAGGCACTGTAATAAGTGACGCCGATCTGACAAAGAAAGTTTCAGTCATGTCACAAGGATTCCAGTCTGCCTCTGCAGACAATACAGGTTTCCAGCTTTCCTCAACGATGATGTGGGGTGGAGGCGCACTCATAGCGGCATTGATCGCAGCGGTAGTTATTTTATTAGTACGCCGTCGCCGCAAACAAAACGAAGTCGAAGAAGAAGAGATTCCTCTTCCAATAGCAACAGAGTTCCCGTCCATTACGCTGGACAGTGTAACGAACGAAAGTCAGGTGCGCAAACAATTGGAGAGTTTGGCCAAGAAAAAGCCAGACGAATTCGTCAATCTGCTGCGTACATGGCTGGCTGACGAATAGAGGTGAACGCATTGGCGAAGGCAAGCAGTCAAGGTTTGACTGGAAGACAAAAAGCAGCAATTTTGTTGATTACATTAGGTCCGGAAGTATCGGCTCAGATCTTCAAACATCTGCGTGATGAGGAGATTGAGCAACTTACGTTGGAGATTGCCAACGTTCGCAAGGTTGATTCTTCCGAAAAGGACATGATCATGGCCGAGTTTCACCAGATCTGTCTGGCGCAGGAATATATCTCTCAGGGCGGTATCAACTATGCGAGAGAAATCCTGGAGAAAGCTCTGGGTTCATCAAAAGCACTTGAAGTCATTAATCGTTTGACAGCTACGCTGCAAGTTAGACCATTTGACTTTGCGCGCAAAGCAGATCCGAATCAAATTTTGAACTTTATTCAGAATGAAAGCCCGCAAACGATTGCCCTGGTTCTGTCTTACCTGCAATTCGAACAGGCAGCAGCGATTCTATCATCCTTGCCACAAGAGAAACAGGCAGATGTCGCTCGCCGGGTGGCTGTTATGGATAGTACTTCGCCAGAAGTTATCTCTCAAGTGGAGCGGGTTCTGGAACAGAAGTTATCTTCTACCGTAACACAGGATTACACCAATGCGGGTGGTATCGAATCGATCGTTCAGATTCTGAACGGAGTCGATCGGGGTACAGAGCGTACCATTTTGGACTCGCTTGAAATTCAGGATCCAGAGCTTGCAGAGGAAATCAAAAAACGTATGTTTGTATTCGAAGATATCGTCAATGTGGATGATCGTTCGATCCAGCGTATTATCCGGGATATCGACAACGCAGATCTGCAACTCGCACTCAAGGTGGCAAGCGAAGAGGTTCGGGATGCTGTGTTCCGGAACATGTCGAAGCGGATGTCCGAAACATTCAAAGAAGAGATGGAGTTCATGGGGCCTGTGCGATTGCGTGATGTTGAGGAAGCTCAGACACGCATTGTAGGAACGATACGGAGATTGGAAGAAGCCGGTGAGATCATTATCGCACGCGGTGGAGGAGATGATATCATTGTCTAATTTGATTAAATCTTTCCAGTATGTACCGGTTGATGACCGCAAAAAACTTGAAAATCACCATCATTATGGTGGTGCTGAGGAGTCTGAAACGGAATTATACGGTGATAGTGCTGAAGGTTCTGAGGCAGAAACGCTTCAAGCACGCGTGGACGAAGAAACGCAACGTCTTACCGCAGAAATGCTGGAAGATGCCAAGGAGTTTGCAGAAAAGCAAGTACGTGAAGCTTCAGAAGAGGCAGAACGCATGCTTCAAGAGGCCCGTGAACAGATCGACAGCTGGTGGCAGGAACAACGACAACAGGATGAACATCTGACCGAAGCGCTACGTTCACAAGGTTTTCAACAGGGTTTTGATGAAGGCAAAGTACAAGCTGAACTGGATCTCCAGGTGCAGATCGAAAAGATGATGATTGAAGCCCAGGAAGTGCTCAAGGAAGCTTATGTAGCTAAAGATCAGATCATTCAGGAAGCCGAACCGTTCCTCGTGGAGCTCGCTTGCGGGATCGCTGAGAAAGTCATTGATAAGCAACTTACCATTGAACCCGATCATACATTGGAACTGATTCGTCAGAGTTTGTCACGTAAACGGGAGCAGGGTTTGATCACACTCTGTGTGGCACCTGATCAGTTTACATTTGTACAGGCAGCTCGTGAAGAATTGTCTCTGTCTATTGACTCTCAGGCAGAATTGCAGATTTTGCCTGATTCAACGGTCAAAGATAAGGGATGTGTCATTCGTTCTTCGTTTGGAAGTGTAGATGCGAGAATTGATACACAGCTTGCTGAGATTAAAAAAGAACTGGTCCGCATAGCACTTGAGGATGAGGAGCGAAGAAATCAACATGAAGGTTCTTAGTTCACAGCGATATATGGAACATTTGCGCCAATTCGATCCTGTTCGTATTAACGGCAAAGTTACTCAGGTCATTGGTCTTATGGTGGAGTCAGAAGGGCCAGATGCAAGTATCGGTGACGTATGTTATATCTATCCTGGTAAATCGGCCAAGCCTCTTCAAGCCGAAGTTGTTGGGTTTCGAGATAACAAAGTGCTGCTTATGCCACTGGGTGAACTTCAATCCATCGGTCCTGGTTGTGATGTAGTAGGTACGGGTAAGCCACTTGGTGTTCAGGTAGGCTCCGAATTGCTTGGTAAAGTATTGGACGGACTTGGACAACCGCTGGACGGTTCCCTCCTTCCATCCAGAATGCCGATGTATTCTACCTCCAATACTCCGGTCAATCCAATGGATCGTCCACGTGTACTTGAAACGATGGGTGTTGGTGTAAGGGCTATCGATGGATTGCTGACCGTAGGTAAGGGACAGCGTGTGGGTATTTTTGCCGGTTCTGGTGTTGGTAAGAGTACTTTGATGGGCATGATCGCTCGTAATACAGCGGCGGATGTCAATGTCATCGCCCTTGTAGGTGAGCGTGGACGTGAGGTTCGCGACTTTATTGAACGGGATCTGGGTCCGGAAGGATTGGAACGATCCGTAGTCATTGTTGCAACATCAGATCAGCCTGCCCTGATTCGGATTAAGGGAGCAGTTATTGCAACCACCATTGCAGAGTATTTCCGAGATCGTGGAATGAACGTGATGCTTATGATGGATTCGGTTACTCGATATGCGATGGCTCAAAGGGAAGTCGGTTTGGCTGTAGGTGAACCTCCGGCAATGAGAGGATATACTCCATCGGTATTTGCGAGTTTACCCAAACTGCTTGAACGGGCAGGCACAGGGCCTACGGGTTCGATTACAGCCTTTTATACCGTTCTGGTTGATGGGGATGACATGAACGAACCGATCGCCGATGCGGTGAGGGGTATATTGGATGGCCACATTGTGTTAAACCGATCCATTGCAAATAAAGGTCATTTTCCAGCGATCGATGTACTAGCCAGTATAAGTCGTGTCATGAAGGATATTGCTCCGGAAGAGCAGCTTGAAGCCGTTAATAATATGAAACGTTTGATGGCTGTGTACAAAGAGTCGGAGGATTTGATCAATATTGGAGCTTACCAGCGGGGATCAAATGCAGCGATTGATGAATCCATAGACCAGATTGATAGTATATGGAACTTTACCAAGCAGAAAGTTGACGAGAAAGTCACCTTAAGTGAAGTGCAGGAACGTTTGATTCTTGAATTTGCAAGGAGATGAATGGTTAAGCGATGAAATTTCGATATCATTTCCAGAAAGTTGTTGACCTGAAGAGTAATGAAAAAACACAGGCAGAGTGGATGTTATCCACAGCGATCGGTAAACTTCAGACGGAGGAAGAGCATCTGATACAACTTCTGAACGATAGAAATAATCTGGTCGGGATTATCCAATCTGCTACGGAAAATACAGCGTCTGTAAACAGTCTGCAGGAGATGCAGCGATATGTACATCATCTTGACGAGTGCATTTCACGTAAAAACAATGATGTTAAACATGCTCAGGTCAATGTGCAGCGGAATCAGACGTTTCTGAACGGTAAGATGGTTGATGAAAAAGTATGGCTTGGAGCGAGAGACAAGGCCAAGATCAAATTTCAGCAGGATATGCTCCTCCGGGAACAGAACGATCTGGACGAGATGGCTACTGTACGCTTCGCTGCCAAAGCCGGACGCGCGAATTGATGTGAGCCGGACGCGAAGTTGTCTCGTGAAGGAGGAATGAACGATGGCTGTTAAAGACGATAGCGACATGGAAAAAGAATCGGGAGGCGGCTGGGAAAAATTTCTCATGATTTCCATCCCGATTGTATTCACCGTAGTATTGCTGGGCGTATTGCTTACGCTTTTTAATGTAGATATTCGTAATAATTTGTTCGAATTCGCCAACAAGATCCCGGTAGTTAAGGAATGGGTACCTGATCCTGTGCTGGACCCTGAGAAAGATAAGCTGGAGAAAAGTGAGCAGCAGGTTGAAAGTGCTGAAGCCACAATCGAAAAGCTGAAGTCCCAAGTTACGGCAAAAGAAACAGAACTTAAGGCAGCACAGGAAGCGACAACAACTGAAGCGAAGAAGGCCACGGACCTTCAGAAGAAGTTGGATGATGCGGAAAAAGCGGCTGAAACAGCTACGGCAGCAACGCCAGAAACAGAATCCGATTATCAAAAGCAAATCAAAGATTTAGCTAAAATGTATGCGGACATGAGTCCAAGCAAAGCTGCACCGATTTTGCAAAATATGACGAATGAGGAAATGGTATTGTTGTTGAATGCCATGCAGTCATCTGCTCGGACCAAGGTGCTTGAAAAGATGGACCCGAAAACAGCAGCCGATGTCACCATGATGATGAAGGATGCCAAACCGTCCGGGGATCTGGCGCTGGATGCGCTGCAATCCAGATTGAAGAAAGAAACCGCAGCAACTTCAACTGCATCCACAACCACAAGCAAAAACCTGGATAAAAACCAGCTTAGTCAAACATTTGCTTCGATGTCTGCTTCAAGTGGTGCCAAGCTATTATTGGAAACATACAAGCTAAGTCCTGACAAAACATTGACCATCCTGAATTCAGTAGATGATGCAACACGCTCTCAATTGCTTGAGAACATGTCTTCAGAGGACTCGGTTGAAACTGCAAAAATTTTGAACAAATTAATGGGCAACAAGTAGAACTGATTACACTGTATAACCGAGAGGAGGTGAAAATAAATGTCGATTGTATATCAAATGGCATCCACAGCATCTGCAAAAGCAACAGGGACAGTTCAGACAACCGGAGCACAATCGAAAGGTTCAGCTGTAGGTGCTAGCGGTGAATTTCTCCAAACTCTTGCACAATCGTTATCTGGAGGAAATACAGAAGGTGATAGTTCAAGCGCTACTGGAAGCTTAACTGCCAATCCGTTGGTGTTTTCCTTTGCTACAAGTGAAGAAGGAGAAGCGGCATCAATCACAGCTATACTGAATTCGTTGTTCACGGACTTGGATTCACTTGACGAAGCTTTGGAAAATGACCCAGCTCTACTTGCAGGTTTGCAAACTCTGATACAACAGCTGTATACACAATTAAGTAATCCTTCAGGTACTAATGCAGAAGGTTCTGACGAGTCTTCGAACGGAGCGGAAAGCGCAAAAACAGTACCCGCAATTGAATTGTCGCAGCATCCGGCAGCAGTACGTTTTGTTCTGCAAGATATGCTTACACAATTAGTGGCTGGAATGAATGATCCTGAGAGTAACGTTGCGAAGAACGCTCCTGAATTCAAACATCTGTTACAATCTCTGCAGAGTCAGCTTCAAGAGGCTGGAGTGGATACCACTAGTAACAAAGGATGGACTGAACTGAAATCCATACTGGATACATTGACTGCAGTTAAGGATCAGACTGCACAAGTCGCTACAAGTACTTCGCTTCAAACATCCAAACAGGATTCTGTTGTGCCACAAGTTATTGTTGCGGCAGTGGCGAATTCTGGAACCCAGGTGAAAGCTGAGGCTGAGACAACATCTGCTTCAAATGCAGGTGGAGAAGCGGAACACTCAACCATCATTACTGCAGGAGAGCTGTCTTTGCGTTCATCAGGTACAACAGCAGGAAAGCCGGCTGAACCTGTAATGCAAACATCACAGTTTGCCAAGGAAATGACACAGTTTGTTGTTAACAAGCTGGATATTGTCCAGCAAAAAGGATTTTCCGAGGCGACCATCTCACTTCGGCCTGAGCATTTAGGTAAGTTGGACGTTCAAATTACCATGCAGAACGGGCAGTTGGTTGCACGGTTTATGACTGAACATACGATGGCTAAAGACATGCTTGAACAACAAATGACGCAGCTACGTTCTTCACTTCAAGCCCAGGGAATTCAAGTGGAACGACTTGAGGTTACTCAGAACAGTTCAATCGGATCACAGATGTATCAGGACGGAGGCCGTCAGCCGGGAAGTAATTCTCAGCAACAACGCCGTTCGCGTGAGCGTGAGGAACAATCGGATGATGCTATAGCTACAGCAGGAATTCAAGAAGAATTGCGTAACTGGCGTAGCGAGCAAGTCGAAGGAAATGAATTACAGAGAGATACATTTAGTGCTAAGGCTTAAACAGAAATGAGGTGAGCAAATGGCTAATGAAATTGTTTCAACGAATAATACCTGGCCGAACTATTCGGCAGCCAATAAAGCAACTACAAGTGCTGCAACAAAAGAATTGGGTAAAGATCAGTTTCTAAAAATTCTGATTACCCAGCTGCAAAATCAAGACCCGATGCAGCCGATGGAGGATAAGGAATTTATCGCTCAAATGGCACAGTTCAGCTCAGTGGAACAACTGGTCAATATTTCTACCCAGCTCAAAACATTGAACCAGTCACTTGGTGCTGTATCCGGCATGATTGGCATGGAGGTAAGTTGGCTTTCTTCTAATAAAGATGATAACGGAACTCTTCGCCAGGGTATTGTAGATTCCATCATTGTAAGAGATAGCGTTCAATACGCAAAAGTGGGCAAAGACGAGATTAAGCTGGATGAGATCATTCAGGTGAATTATCCAAAACAGGCAGAAGAGAGTCAAACTCCGGTACAGAACGTTCAGGACGTAACCCCTGAAACGAACGAGAGCCAGCCAGTTGAATCATCCACTGAAACGGGTGACACGGAAGATAGCGGGAAAACGATATGAGTGATCGCATAACGGTTGGACAATTATACGCAGGCCCGATTACACCGAATATGCTTCAAAGACCCAAAACGGGAGAAGCTTCGGTCATACCCGAAAAACCTTTTGCAAAGGTGCTGGAAGATAATCTTCTGAAATTGAGCAATCATGCTGCCAAACGATTGGAACAGCGTGGTATTGAACTCAAGACCGAGCAAATGGAACAGATTGGTTCTGCTTTGGACAAAGCTGCTGCTAAAGGAGCCAAAGAGTCATTGATTTTAATGCAGGATATGGCTTTTATCGTCAATGTCAAAAATCGTACTGTGGTTACAGCTATGGATAGTGAGAGCATGAAGGATAATGTGTTCACTCAGATTGATAGTGCCGTAATCATTTCTTAACCGGCTGGCCCTTCTCGGGAGCCGGAATGCCGCTGACCGACTGATGCGGTAACCAAATGAAGACTGGGAGGATTTTTTAAAATGATAAAATCAATGTACTCAGGCGTTTCCGGGATGCGGGGTTTCCAAACAAAACTCGACGTAATTGGTAACAATATTGCGAACGTAAACACGGTTGGCTTCAAAGGCAGTCGGGTTATGTTCAAAGATATTATGAGCCAAACAACGGCAGGGGTAACTGCCCCTGGCGATGCAAGTGGTGGTGTCAATGCGAAACAAATCGGTCTTGGTGTAACGGTAGGTTCAATTGATACGCTGCATCTGGCAGGTAGCCCAATGACAACGAATAATCCAACAGATCTTCGGATTAATGGAGATGGATTCTTCTTGGTACGTTTGAGTGAAGATCAGGAAATACCTTACCTGACTCGTGCAGGGGATTTCCATGTGGATGCTGCACGTAACCTTTTGACTTCGGATGGATTGTTTGTTCTGGATAATGGTGGTGGAAATATTACGATACCGGATGATGTGGTTTCCTTCACGATAGGTCAGGATGGAACAATTAACCAAACCATGGCAGACGGAACCATCGAAGCAGGTCCACAGCTTGGAATAGGTAAAGTTGTCAATCCAGAAGGCCTTGAGAAAATTGGGGGCAACTTGTACCGTATGACAGCAAACGCGAATCCGGATGGGGCGCTGGAACCATTAACAGCGAACAGTGCTGAGGACGGAACAGGAGCAATCATTGCTGGACAGCTCGAGATGTCTAACGTGGATCTGACAGGAGAGTTTACTGAGATGATTGTAGCTCAACGTGGATTCCAGGCAAACTCCCGGATCATTACAACGTCGGATGAAATACTTCAGGAAGTTGTTAACCTGAAACGTTAATAGCTGATTAATGAATTTTTAAAACGTGGGGGAGCTTGCTCCTCCCACTCTGATCAAGGGGGCTTAGCATGATTTCGGTTACGCGGTTAAATGGTTCTCCCATGTGGTTAAATGCGCTGATGGTTGAAATTGTGGAAGAGACGCCGGATACGTATATTACTCTGGTAACTGGAAAGAGACTGATTGTGCTTGAAAAAGCCGATGACGTTATTTCCAAGATTAAAGATTACAACCGTGAAATCGGGGTTCAGGCAGCCACTATTAAAGTGCAGCAAACGGAGGAATCCTGATGAAAAAAATGATGCCCTGGCTTGCAACAATGTTGCTGGCGATAACACTCATTGTGGTGGTTGTGTTTGTATTTATGCAAGGACAGAACGGAAATAAGGACGACACACATACGGCGGCAGCTACTGAAGAAAAAAAAATGACTGCGGATGAAATTGTAGAAGTATCGTCAGAGCTTGCACAGATTAAAACGAATCTGGCCGATCCGGATCGTATTATTATGGTTAGTTTTTCTTTCAAGTTATCTGACAAAACAGCCAAAGAAGATTTTGAAAAAATCAAAAGCATTACGGTGAAGCCCATTATTATTCAGGCACTTGCAGACACCAAGGCTGAGGAACTGAATTCGGCCAAGGGTATGAAACAATTCAATGAGAAACTGACAGGTCTAATTAATGAGGCATTGCCTGAGCCGAAATTGAAAAGCACTAGTTTTTCAGACATTGTGATAGCAACGATGTAAATGAACAGAACATGCTGTAGACCTGTAAGGGGGTGAGAACATGGTGGATGTATTATCACAAAATGAGATTGACGCCCTATTAGCAGCCCTTTCTTCTGGTGAAATGGACGCAGAAGAATTGAAGAAGGAAGAAACTCAGAAGAAAATTAGATCGTACGATTTTAAGCGGGCAGTGCGTTTTTCCAAAGACCATATCAGAAGCTTGACTCGTATTCACGAAAACTTTGCACGCTTTCTCACCACTTATTTTTCAGCCCAACTGCGGACGTTCGTTCAAATCAATGTCGTTCAGGTCGAACAGTTGCCTTATGATGAGTTTATCCGTTCTATTCCTAAGATGACGATATTGAACATTTTTGAAGCGGAGCCACTACAGGGACGAATGGTGATGGAAGTCCATCCAAACGTGGGATATGCGATGTTGGATCGCCTTCTTGGTGGAACCGGGAGTGCTCCAACAAAGATTGCATCGATGACGGAGATTGAAACGACCATCATGGAACGAATATTCAGCCGTGCATTTGAAAGTTTGCAAGAAGCATGGAAGACCGTGTTGGATATTACCCCGAGGATGGAAGCGCTCGAGACCAATCCGCAATTTATGCAGATTGTATCTCCCAATGAGACCATTGCTCTGATCTCGCTCAGTACCAAAATTGGTGACACGACAGGCATGATCAATCTATGTATACCGCATGTCGTTCTTGAACCTATTATGTCACGGTTGTCAACTCATCAGTGGTTTGTTTCGGAGAAGAAAACGAGAGCTCCGGAGGAGTATGATGCTCTAAAAGAGCGTGTGAACAAAGCCAAGTTACCCATCGTTGCGGAATTGGGAGAATCGAGAATTTCAATTGCAGAATTTCTGGGTCTGTCCGTTGGTGATGTCATTACGTTGAACAAACCAGTTGATGAGGGACTTTCCATTAAAGTGGGTGACAAACTGAAATACATGGGCAGTCCGGGGACAATCAAGGACCGTGTGGCTGTGCAAATAGACGAGATTGTCACCGAAGGAGTTGAAGAATTTGACGAGTAAGGATTATTTATCCCAGGAAGAAATCGATGCTTTGCTCAGGCAATCGGAATCGATAAACAGCTCGGAACCCGCCGAAAAGACGGTTGATGATTTTTTGACCGAGCTGGAGCAGGATGCCTTGGGGGAGATTGGTAACATTACATTTGGTAGCGCGGCAACAGCCTTGTCCACGCTATTAGGCCTCAAAGTAGATATTACAACACCTAAAGTTTCTATCATTAGTCGAACGCAGTTTGAAGAAGCTTTTCCTAAGCCGCATGTTGCCGTTCATGTGAATTACGTGGATGGATTCGAAGGCATTAACTCACTTGTTATCAAGAAGAGAGATGCTCAAGTCATCGCTGATTTGATGCTGGGTGGTGAAGGAAATCCGGTCGATGAAGAACTGAATGAAATCCATATTAGTGCGGTACAGGAAGCGATGAACCAGATGATGGGTTCCTCTGCAACCTCAATGTCCACGATTTTTAATCGTTTTGTGAATATTTCCCCTCCGGGTATCGATATTCTCAATCTGGAGAGTGGAGAGGGTGTAAGTAATCTTCCAGCAGATGAGACGCTCATCCAGGTTTCATTTCGCTTATTAATCGGGGATCTGATCGATTCCAATCTGATGCAGTTGCTACCAGTGCATTTTGCCAAAAACATGGTAGACATGCTGATTGGAGGCGCTCAGGAGTCAACTGCCAGCGCACCAGTGGCATCAACACCTGAACCTGCGCCAGCAGCTGTACCAGCAACGCCGCCACCGGTTGCAGAGCAGCCGCCCGTTCAACACCAACAGGCTCCACAGGCTCCACAACAGCCTGCTCAGGACTATAACGGATATGGACAGGCCCCGATGGGTATGCCTCAAGGAATGCCGCCACAGCAGCCGTATGGCATGCCCCCGCAGCAACCTTATGGTGCACCTCAACATTACGGTGGAATGCCAAATAGGAATGTTAACGTACAACCAGTTCAATTCGCCAATTTGCAAAACGGGGCGTATGGTCAGGTAGACGAAAACAATTTGAATTTATTGATGGACATTCCCCTTAAGGTCACCGTAGAATTAGGAAGGACCCAGAAGCAAATTAAAGATATTTTGGAACTGTCACAGGGTTCGATTGTCGAACTGGATAAGTTAGCCGGGGAACCTGTCGATATTTTGGTGAATAACAAACTGATCGCCAAGGGAGAAGTTGTCGTTATTGACGAAAACTTTGGTGTTCGTGTTATAGATATCGTTAGCCAATGGGACCGAATTCAGAAATTACAATAAGCACAATTTAGGGAGGACTTGAATCAAGATGGCAAACCGAATTTTAGTCGTAGACGACGCTGCATTTATGAGAATGATGATCCGGGACATTTTGTCCAAAAATGGATATGAGGTTGTTGGTGAGGCACAGGATGGCTCACAAGCAATTGAGAAATTTAAAGAGCTTCGTCCGGATCTGATCACAATGGATATTACGATGCCTGAGATGGATGGCATTGCAGCTTTGAAAGAAATCAAGAAGATTGATGCTAACGCTAAAGTAATTATGTGCTCCGCGATGGGGCAACAAGCGATGGTAATCGACGCTATTCAAGCAGGTGCCAAAGACTTTATCGTTAAACCTTTCCAATCTGACCGGGTTATCGAAGCGATCAGCAAGACACTGGGCGTTTAAGAGACATGATGATGGCTCAGGGTGATATTCCAGGAGGAGCTGGCGTGGGAACCAATTATTATTTACAGCTTGTATGGGTGATTGTTGTCCTGGCCGTCATCCTGGCCCTTATTGTTTATCTGATCCGTTTTTTAAACAAACGGAATCAGCAAATGTTCCGGCACGGCACAATTCGTACCCTGGGCGGGGTTGGACTGGGGCAAAACAAGTCGCTGCAAATTATTGAAATTGGTGGAAGTGTATATCTGCTTGGTGTAGGTGAAGACATTCAGTTGGTAGATAAGGTTTCAGATCTGGAAGAGGCGCAAAGAATCATTGATTCCTTCGAACGAGATGCTGCTGCACAACAAGGGAATCTCTCACCTCTCATTGCCAAGCTCACAAAACGTTTCCGTAGAGAAGAACCGCCGCGGGAAATGGAACTAGAGGACACAACTTCTTTTCACGAAATGTTTGAATCCAAACTTCGGCAGATGCCTAACCGTAAAGAGAAGATGGAAAAGCTCCTGGATAAAGACAATACTACAGATCGGTCGAGGGATTCATGAAGAAAAAGATTTGGTTAGCGTGTTGTTTATTAGGACTTATCAGTCTGGCATCTGTAACGGTTGCCTTTGCCGAACCCATTCCGAATATTGATATTCAGATTGGAAACGGTGATGGAGGGACACCAAGCACGAGTTCACTGTCCATCATTCTGTTAATTACGGTGCTTAGTATTGCTCCAGCAATGCTTGTACTGATGACCAGTTTTACTCGGATTGTGATTGTGCTCGGTTTTATACGTACATCTTTAGGTACACAACAAATGCCACCGAATCAGGTGCTAGTCGGTTTGGCGCTATTTCTGACACTTTTCATTATGTCGCCGACGTTGTCTTCCATAAATCAGGTAGCGCTTCAGCCCTATCTCCAGGGAGAGCTTACGCAAACCGAGGCACTTGAAAAAGCAGCTGATCCCATAAAGAAATTTATGTTTAGTCATACCAGAGAAAAAGATCTGTTACTGTTTATGAAGTACAATCAGACTGAACAACCAAAGACCTATCAGGATATCCCAATTACTGTTATGGTGCCGGCATATGTAATCAGTGAGTTGAAGACAGCATTCCAGATGGGGTTTATGATTTTTATTCCGTTTCTGGTTATAGACATTGTTGTCGCGAGTACACTCATGGCAATGGGGATGATGATGCTTCCGCCGGTCATGATCTCATTACCTTTCAAAATACTGCTCTTTGTCCTTGTAGACGGGTGGTATCTGGTTGTCAAGTCACTGTTACTGAGTTTTAATACTTGATCCGGAAAGTTAAAGGAGGACGGTCATGACTTCGGAATTTATTATCGGTCTGGCCGGGAAAGCGGTATACACGTCATTGCTGGCCAGCGCACCCATGCTTATACTAGCTCTGGTTGTAGGACTTGCAATCAGTATTTTTCAAGCGACAACTCAAATTCAGGAACAAACATTAGCTTTTGTGCCCAAGATTGTTGCCGTACTTCTGTCAGTACTTTTGTTTGGACCTTGGATCTTAAATATCTTGGTCGATTTTACGTTTAACATTCTCGATAATCTATACAGATACATAGGGTAGGCTTTAGCAGATGGAGACATTGTTGCAAAGTTTCCCTGTCGCTCTGCTTATGTTTTGTCGAATCACATCATTTTTTGTAACTGCGCCAGTTTTTTCGGCTCGAAATGTGCCGGCTTCAGTTAAAATAGGTATCTCTGCATTTGTCACATTATCTGTCTATCTGATTTACGGAATAGACCAGACCGTACCCACAGACCTGAGTTATGTCTTATTGATCATCAGAGAGATTTTAATTGGCTTGCTTTTAGGTTTTGTGGCTTTTCTGTTGATGACGGCTGTTCAGACTGCGGGGACCTTTATCGATCTACAGATCGGTTTTGGTATGGCCAATGTATACGATCCAATGACAGGTGCTTCAGCTCCACTTACGGGTAACTTGAAGTATGCATTTGCTATGCTTCTGTTTCTGACGATGAATGGTCACCATTATTTGCTGGATGCGATAGTCTACAGTTACCGGTGGGTACCATTATCTAATGTATTTTTCCTACGGTTGGCAGATGGAAGTATTGCTGAATTTTTGTTTCAGACCTTAGGTCAATCATTTATGCTGGCTTTTCAGATGTCGGCTCCAATTGTAGTTGCGTTGTTTTTGACGGATGTTGGATTGGGTTTTTTGGCCAAAACTGCTCCTCAATTTAATGTATTTGCAGTTGGGTTGCCGCTTAAGTTACTCGTTGGTCTTGCTATTTTGCTTTTGCTGGTTCCCAGTTTCTCCTTTGTATTTAGTCAATTGTTCGAAGCGATATTCAGATCGATGGAAAAATTGCTTGGAACCATTGGACAAAGGCCCGGCTGAGTGAAACGGAGGAAAAGACACGGATGAAACTTCAACTCGACCTCCAGTTGTTTTCAGGGGAGAAGACGGAGAAAGCTACCCCGAAAAAGAGACAGGATACACGAAAAAAAGGACAGGTTGTAAAAAGCGCTGAACTATCTGGCGCCTCCATTCTCCTAATCGTGTTTTTGATCATGATGGTATTCAGCAATTTCTATAAAGAACGTATAGTTCGTCTGTTTACAGATATCTTCATCAATCGATTGAGTATGGATATCACCGGAGAGAATGTGATGGCGCTTATGATGCGCTATGGCATTGAAGTTTTGTTATTGATCGCTCCCGTTTTGCTGGGTGCGTTACTGGTTGCTTTGATCGTTAACTACATGCAAGTTGGTTTTCTTCTTGTAGGGGAAGGATTGAAGCCAAAACTTGAGAAACTGGACCCGATTAAAGGTTTCAAAAATATATTCTCTCTCCGCTCATTAGTGGAATTTGCTAAATCCATTTTGAAAATGTCGATTATCGGTTATCTCGTTTACAGTACAATTAAAGGCTACCAGTCAGATATTGCATCACTTTCTCATTTTTCATTGGATGCTATTTTACATTTCGCTGCGTCGATCACTTTAAGTCTTGGTATCAAGATTGCAGTGGCATTAATGATACTTGCGATATTTGATTACATGTATCAGAAGTATGACCATGAGAAGAAGATTCGCATGTCCAAGCAGGACATTAAGGATGAGTACAAGAAAATGGAAGGCGATCCGCTGATCAAAGGTAAAATTCGGGAACGTCAGCGTCGTATGGCTATGCAGCGTATGATGCAGGAAGTGCCGAATGCGGATGTAATCATCACGAACCCGACCCACTTCGCGGTTGCGCTAAAGTATGAAGGTTCCGAGATGGAGGCACCGCAGATTATTGCCAAAGGTCAGGATTATGTCGCCTTGCGTATTAAGGAAATTGCCAAAGAAAACGGTGTTATTACGATGGAAAACAAGCCGTTAGCACGAGCATTGTTCCAGAGAGCCGAGATTGGTGACGCTATACCGGCCGATTTGTTTCAAGCGGTAGCCGAAGTGCTGGCTTATGTATATAAACTAAAGGGCAGAACGAAATAAAAGGGGATCGGAGGCCGTACATTCATTGAAGATTAAAGATATAGCTGTCCTTGCGGGTATCATTGGCATTGTGTTGATGATGATTCTCCCGATCCCGCCCTGGCTGTTGGACTTGTTGCTGGTCGTGAATATTTCAATTGCTCTGATGATACTCCTTGTTGCCATGAACAGCAAAGAAGCGTTGCAGTTTTCTATTTTTCCAGCTTTGCTGTTGATCACTACACTATTCCGACTGGCACTGAACATTTCGACAACCAAGCTAATCCTTGGTGATGGGGATGCCGGAGCTGTAGTTGCTACCTTTGGTAGCTGGATTGCTGGTGGGCAAATTGCGATTGGATTTATTGTGTTTTTGATCCTCGTTGTCGTTCAGTTTATCGTTATTACAAAGGGGTCTGAGCGCGTAGCTGAAGTTGCTGCCCGATTCACCCTCGATGCGATGCCTGGTAAACAAATGAGTATTGATGCGGATCTGAATGCGGGTCTGATCAACGAGCAACAAGCTCGTGAGCGTCGTTCCAAAATTGAACGTGAAGCCGATTTCTATGGAGCGATGGATGGAGCAAGTAAATTCGTAAAAGGTGACGCAATTGCAAGTATTATCATCCTCCTGATCAATCTCATTGGTGGATTTATAATCGGTATGACTGTGCATGGGATGGCTTTTGCAGATGCAATGTCAACGTACTCTGTACTGACGATCGGAGATGGATTGGTAAGCCAAATCCCTGCTCTGCTTATTTCCACAGCAGCAGGACTTATCGTCACCAGAGCGTCATCCGAAGGAAACCTGGCAGATGATATTACAGGGCAACTGTTTACATATCCAATACTTATTTATATCGTAGCTTTCGTTATCGCCATGCTCGGTTTCTTCACACCCATTCATGTTATTACTACGCTTCCGTTGGCAGGTGTGTTGGCATATGCCGCGTGGCGTATGCAGAATAATCTGAATTTGAAACAAGTAGCGGAAGAACAGTTGGAAGAAGAACAGCAGATTGAAGAGGTTAGAAGTCCTGAAAGTGTAATTAACCTGCTTCAGGTGGACCCTATTGAGTTTGAATTTGGTTATGGTTTAATCCCGCTTGCTGATAATCAGCAGGGTGGGGACTTATTGGATCGGATCATTATGATTCGGAGGCAGTGTGCTCTTGAACTTGGGTTGGTCGTTCCGGTCATACGGATTCGAGACAATATCCAGCTAAGACCCAATGAGTATGTTATCAAAATCAAGGGTAATGTGGTAGGCGGAGGAGAACTGTTGCTGAATCATTACCTTGCCATGAGTCCTGGCTATGATGAGGAGTCTGTGACAGGTATTGAAACGACGGAGCCTGCTTTTGGACTTCCGGCACTATGGATTGATGAAGTAACCAAAGACAGAGCGGAACTTGCAGGATATACGGTCGTTGATCCGCCTTCCGTTGTGGCTACACATCTGACGGAACTGATTAAGAAACATGCGCATGAGTTACTTGGAAGACAAGAGACAAAAGCACTTGTGGATAATCTCAGAGAGAACTATTCTGCCCTTGTGGATGAACTGATCCCTTCTCTACTTTCCATTGGTGATGTACAGAAAGTGCTTGCCAAGTTATTGCGTGAGAAAATATCTATTCGGGATATGGTTACCATCTTCGAGACACTGGCTGACTATGGTACGTATACGAAGGATCCTGATGTGCTGACTGAATACGTCAGACAATCCCTCTCACGTCAGATTACTCAGCAGTTCTCTCAAAAAGGTGAGACACTTCGAGTGATCACGGTTGGACCTGGTCTTGAGAAGAAAATTGCTGAAAGTGTGCAACAATCGGATCAAGGCAGTTATCTGGCGCTGGACCCTGTATCTACACAAAGTGTATATCAGAAGCTCAGTGAACAAGTGAACCGTTTGATTCAATCAGGTCAGCAACCTGTTGTATTAACTTCTCCAACCATTCGGATGTATCTGCGTCAGGTTATTGAACGTACTATGCAGGACATTCCTGTGCTTTCCTACAGCGAGTTGGAGCCGAATGTTGAAATTCAAAGTATCGGGGTGGTGAACTTATGAGAGTAAAACAATACGTTGTTGAGACCATGCCCGAAGCTATGCTTCAAATTCGCAAAGACCTGGGAAGTGATGCCGTTATTCTGTCTACCAAAGAGATTAAGGTGGGCGGTGTAATGGGAATGTTTCGCAAAAAACGGATCGAAGTTGTAGCTGCAGTGGATAAGGAAGAAAACAAGCAAACAACAAAGCCAGTACAAAATCAATTCACAACTGTACCTCGTGCATTTGTACCTGAGGCTTATCGGCAAACAGCTCGTTCGTTTGTTGCGGCTTCTGATGAGTCGGCGACAATGAGTACAGGTGATCAAAGTGCACAGGACCAATCTGCGGCTGCGCCGTCTGTGTTTGAATCGCGTAATATCGGTTCAGACATAGACAGCGGCTCTGGTTCTTCGAGCACGGATCATAAACCGCGACCGCAAGGGGCGGATTTTTCGGGTTCAGCAACTGGTCCAAAGCCAACAGGTTCAGACCTGCAGCAGGATAAGTTGATGACTGAATTGCAGGATCTTAAACAGATGGTGACCAGGCTTTCAAAGCAAGGTACTTCTGCGGACCCTGTGCCAGAGGAACTGCATACGATCCGAGAACGTTTGACAGAACAAGATGTGTGGCCTGAAGTATGGGAATCCTGGTTTGATTCAATTCAAGCAAAATGGTCTGAGGATGGATTGAAAGAACAGGATGTAGAGCAAATAGTGAAGCTTGAGGTTATGCACTTTTTGGAGCAACGTATTGAAGAAGGCATTCTTCCTACCACGCGAATCGTCTATGTAGCTGGACCAACCGGTGTAGGGAAAACAACGACAATTGCAAAATTGGCTGCTGAACAAATGTTCAAAAAACAGCGTAAAGTTGGATTCATTACATCAGATACGTATCGGATCTCGGCGGTAGAACAGCTTAGAACATATGCATCTATACTGAATGTTCCACTTGAGGTGGTACAATCACCCGGTGATACACAACGTGCCATCTCTCGATTAGAGAATTGTGATTTGATTTTTATGGATACAGCGGGTAGAAACTACAGAAATGAATTACTTGTTTCGGAATTGCAAAGTTTGCTTGCTCCTGTAGAGAATAGCGAAACCTTTCTGGTCATGAGTATGACTTCCAAAAGTGCTGATATGGTTCAGATCACGGAACATTTCAGTAAATATGGTCTAGATAAGGTGATTTTCACCAAAATGGATGAGACTGGGAGTTGCGGTCCGTTATTTAACTTGTTACACCGTTTTCCACTCAAGCTCGCATATGTGGCAAATGGACAAAATGTTCCGGACGATTTGTTGAAGCCGGATGCAGATTCGTTGTCTAAACAGTTGCTGGGAGAATGGTCACAATGAAGGATCAGGCAGCTGCACTTCGAAGTATGGTCTCCGCGCCATTGGAATTGGAAGGCATTGAGCGAGATATTCGATCCTCGAAAATCATTACTGTGGCCAGTGGTAAGGGAGGTGTTGGTAAATCCAATTTCACACTGAACTTTGCCTTGGCATTGCAGGCTTTGGGGCAAAAGGTACTTGTATTTGATGCTGATATTGGAATGGCTAATATTGATGTTCTTATGGGTACGTCTTCTTCCTATAATCTTTACCACCTGTTGTACCGACATAAATCCATAAGGGAAATCATACAACTGGGTGCCAGTGGCTTGCCTTACATTGCTGGGGGATCAGGCATGAAAGAGTTGTTCTCATTGTCTGATCGTGATCTGGAGTTTTTCGCCAGTCAAGTCGAGGATATTGCCCAGGAAATGGATTATGTCATCTTTGACACTGGGGCAGGACTCTCCAGAGAGAATATGAAGTTCATCGGTGCTGCTGATGAATGCCTGATTATAACTACACCTGAACCGACTTCAATAACCGATGCTTATGCTTTAGTCAAAGTTATGCACGGCCAGGAAAATGCTACGCCCTTTCGGATGATCGTTAACCGGGTGGAAGACGAACGAGAAGCGGAACGGGTGGCAGATAAAATAGCTGGAGTGGCGAGGCGGTTTTTGCAGACGGATATTCCGCTACTTGGGTATATTTCAGAAGACGCCCAGGTAGTCAAGGCGGTTAAAAGGCAAATGCCCTATAGTCTGGCTTATCCCAATGCCAAAGCCTCCAAAGATATAGAGAAACTTGCTCTTCGTTATCTGGCTGTACCTGCAACTCCGGGATCCGGAACCTTGACAGGAATCAGGGGATTTATGAATAAGTGGCTTAAACGAACAACATGATTTCTGAATAAAGGAAACAGGGGTGACACAACATGGCGGTGTATCAAGTATTGGTTGTCGATGATTCCGCTTTTATGCGTAAGATTGTTACGGATTTGATCCAAGCGGATCCGGAATTCAAGGTTACGGCAACGGCATCAAACGGTAGAGAAGCGATTCAAAAATCACTGGAATTGAAACCAGATATTATTACAATGGACGTTGAGATGCCCGAAATGAATGGGTTGGATGCTTTAAAATCAATTATGAAGGAATCTTTCGTTCCTGTGATTATGCTCTCTGGTATCAATGAACAAGGTATGAAAGAAACCATTATGGCGCTTGAAGCCGGGGCATTTGACTTCATTCGCAAACCATCTATTTCACATGACCAGGATATTGCTCAAGTCGGTAAAGCCTTGGTTGAGCGCATGCGTGCTGCGATGAATGAGATCAAAAGAAAAGCTGATCGTGAGTTATCCATGAAAAATAGAGACATGTTGCGAGGAGCAGTTGCTCCCCCAACTCAGCCAGTGCAGAAAGAACTGCCGGCTAGGGATCGAGCGGAACCTGTAAAAAAAACGGTCGAACCTGTCCAGACGAGTCAACACTCTCTTCGAGAGCGGACTGAAGCTTTTCAGGCCAAGTCAAAGAAAACAATTGAACCATTGTCACCTTCAAAACCAAGTCGCGTAGAGAACAAATCAGAGCCTTTGCCGAAGGCTGAGCGTAATCTGGGGACGAAGGCAGAAAAAGCAGTGAGGTCAGCTAATACGGTACAGACTCCAAAGGAAGTTCGACTACCTAATGCAGCTAGAGTGGCAGCCGATCAAATAGCGGCAACTTCTGCCTCTGCAAAAGCCAAGGATGTAATCAAGCCTAATCCTGTCCCCAAAGGTGGAGGGGGGCTGGAAGGACCATTCAACAAACTTGTGGCAATAGGTTGTTCTACGGGTGGACCGAGGGCTCTCAAAACATTGCTTGAGCAGTTGCCTGCTGATTTGCCTGCACCGGTTATTATTGTGCAGCATATGCCGCCCAACTTCACACGTTCTCTGGCTCAACGATTAAATACATTCAGTCCACTGCATGTGGTTGAAGCTGAAGAGGGCATGGTTCTGAAAAAAGGAACTGCCTATATAGCACCCGGCGGATTCCATGTGAAAGTTAACAAAACAGCAGACGGGAAGTTTATCGTGAAGCTGACTGAAGATCAACCAGTGAATGGCCATAGACCTTCAGTGGATACGATGTTTGAGTCACTTCTGCCGTTTACATCTTTACAAAGGCATCTTGTTTTGCTCACGGGAATGGGAAGTGATGGAGCACGTATGATGAAGAGATTATACGAAGCTGGAGTTACATCAACCTTTGCCGAGAATGAAGAAACATGTGTTGTATATGGTATGCCGCGTTCTGCTGTAGAGCTGCAATGCGTTCGTCATCTTCTGCCATTGCAGGAGATTGCGTCTAAACTTGTTCAAGCAGTGAAATAACGGAGTGTAACTCACGGAGGAGGTGCCTCACAATGGACATGAACCAATATTTATCCATGTTTATTGATGAGTCTAATGATCATCTGCAATCGCTTAACGAAAACATGCTTCAACTTGAAGGCAATCCGGAAGACCTGGGCATAGTTCAGGTTATATTCCGCTCTGCTCATACCTTGAAGGGTATGGCAGCAACTATGGGCTTTGAAGATTTGGCATCACTGACACATAAAATGGAAAATGTGTTGGATCTGGTTCGTAATGAGAAGTTGAAAATGCAGGATTACATTTTTGATACCATGTTCAAGAGTCTGGATGCTTTGGAAACCATGGTTCAGGATATTACCGAAGGTGGACAAGGTAAAGCAGATGTGTCGGCAATCGTAGCTTCACTTCAGGCCATTGAAAATGGTGAAATGACAAATGGAGACGGACCTGCTACAGAAACAAACAAGCCAGCTAACGCTTCAATTTCTTCGGCTGTGGAGCTGGATGAATTCCAATATTCAGTGCTGGATCAGTCGATCGCCGAAGGTCATCGTGTGTTCTACGTGGATGTGCTTGTTAGCGAGCATAGCCAGTTAAAAGGTGTACGGGCTTATATGGTCTTTGATATGCTGGAACGTTCAGGTGAAGTCGTTAAGGCTTACCCATCCGTTCAGGATATTGAGCAGGAGAAGTTTGAGCGCAGTTTCTCGTTGTATTACATAACAACTAAAGAGGCGCACGAACTGGAAGAAGGCATCATGAGTATCTCTGAAATTGAAAGTGCGAAGCTCATTCAACTGGATCAGGAGACTCTTCAGCAGATGGCCAATCAGGTAGCAGCTACAGTTGAAGCGCCACCCGCACCAACAGCTGTAGCTGAGGTTGCTTCGCCGGATAAGAATTCTGTACCGAAAGAAGAAGCCACAACGGTACCAGCTAAAACAGCTGCACCGAAGCAAGCTGCTGCACCTTCACGTACCATTCGTGTGGATATTGAACGTCTCGACGTATTGATGAACCTGTTCAGCGAATTGTTGATTGACCGTTCACGTCTGGAGCAACTGGCCAGTGAAACAGGCAACAATGATTTATCCGATACAGTAGCTCATTTAAGTCGAGTTAGCACAGATTTGCAAAATATTGTACTGAAATTGCGGATGGTTCCGGTAGATACTGTATTTAATCGATTCCCGCGCATGATCCGTGATCTGGCTAAGACACTTGATAAAAAAATCGATCTGGTGATTACAGGTGCTGAGACGGAACTGGATCGTACGGTAATTGATGAGATTGGTGATCCGCTTGTGCATTTACTGCGTAACGCGGTTGACCATGGTGTGGAATCCATTGCAGAGCGTGTAGCTGCAGGTAAACCAGAGATGGGAACAGTAAACCTGCGTGCCTTCCACAGTGGGAATCACGTATTTATCGAGATTGAAGATGATGGTAAAGGTATCTATCGCGACAAGCTTTTGAAAACCGCGATCAAACGTGGTGTTGTAACCGAAGAACAAGGTGCCAAGATGAGTGACGATGAAGTAAATCAACTGTTGTTCGCACCTGGTTTTAGTACTGCTGATATTATCTCGGATATCTCTGGCCGTGGCGTTGGCTTGGATGTAGTAAAATCGAAGATCACTTCGCTTGGCGGTAATGTAACCATTCATTCAACTCCAGGCAAAGGCACGAACTTCTCTGTTCAGCTTCCATTGACTCTATCCATTATTGCTGCAATGCTTGTACGACTTGGTTCAGAGAAATACGCTGTTCCGTTGTCCTCCATTGTAGAGACGGCCATTGTACAACGTGAGCAAGTTCGTAATATTCACGGCAATAAAATGATCACGTTCCGTGAGTCACTGATTCCGTACTTGTCCTTGAGCGAAGTTTTCTCCGTACCGGATTTCAATGACGCTGATGAGCCGGAAACAGAAATTGTCGTGATTCGCAAAGGCGACCGTCTTGCAGCCGTAGCTGTTGAAGAATTTATTGGACAGAGTGAGATTGTTCTCAAATCAATGGGAACCTATCTTCCTGCTATTGAAGGAATCTCTGGAGCAACCATTCTCGGAGATGGACAAGTAGCCCTGATTCTTGATCCTAATGCATTTATTAAATAAGCATAGAGCTAAGTCTTACATTTAATAGGGAGGTTTTTTACATGGAAGAAGAGTTGAAAGTCATCGTCTTTAAATTGGGTTCCGAAGAGTATGGTATTGAGGTAGATAAGGTTCAGACGATTGAGCGCATGATGCCAATTACCCGTGTTCCCAAGACACTTTCCTTTGTAAAAGGAGTTATTAATCTACGCGGTGTTGTAATTCCGGTCATTGATCTACGCGGTCGTTTCTCCCTTCCGGAAACGGAATACACGGATCAGACTCGTATTGTTATCGTAGGTGTAGACGACATGCAAGTTGGCTTTATCGTAGATTCTGCCAATGATGTTATTGATATCAAGAGCAGTGCAATCGATAGCCCACCAGAAGTGGTTGGCGGCGTCAAAGCAAGATACCTGCGAGGTGTTGCTAAATTGGAGGATTCACGCTTGTTGATTATGCTCAACCTAAACGAAGTATTAAATAAAAGCGAGATTGTACAGCTGGAAAGTGTTGAGGGCTAGTACCGTGGAGATGTTCAACCGATTTGAGGTATTCCAGATGGATGTGCTCAAAGAGGTCGGTAACATTGGAGCAGGCAACGCCGCAACGGCGTTGTCTCAACTCCTCAACAGACCGATTGACATGGGTGTACCTACAGTACAAATGCTCCCTTTTGAAGAAGTTGCCGAAAAAGTGGGCGGAGATGAACGCATCGTGGTTACCGTGTTTCTTCGTGTAGAGGGCGAAGCACCGGGAAATCTTTTCTTTATGATGACACCAGAGGCTGCTAAAATGTTGTTGAATAGACTTGCCGGGTTTGATCTGAAAGAAGGACTGGCTTTTACAGATATGGAACAATCAGCGCTTTCCGAAATTGGAAATATTTTGGCTGGATCCTATCTTTCTTCTTTGGCAGATTTCACGAAGTTGTCTATGTATCCAACTGTTCCTGGACTTGCCATCGACATGGCGGGAGCCATTCTAAGTTATGGCTTGCTGCAATTTGGCGAGATGGGTGACGCTGCATTGTTGATTGACACATCTTTCTTTGAAGGTGAAGATCAAGTTGAGGGTCAGTTTTTCCTCATTCCGGATCCACCATCCTTTGCAAAGATATTTGAATCGCTAGGGGTGCCACTGAGCCATGATTGAGGACAAAAGCGTCGTTAAAGTCGGTATGGCGGATTTAAACATCGCTCATCTTCCTGGTGTAATCCGTACGACGGGCTTGGGCTCGTGTGTGGGATTAACAATGTATGACCCACATTTGAAGCTGGCTGGAATGGCGCATGTCATGCTTCCTACTTCAGAGATCGCCCGTGAAGGGAAACTGAACACTGCGAAATATGCGGATACGGCGTTGCCTGAGCTTTTGGAAAAGATGATAAAACTAGGCGCTTCTCACTCACGTATTGTGTCTAAAATGGCCGGGGGCTCTCAGATGTTTGCCTTTGCTGGCGCTGGAGATACAATGCGCATTGGACCAAGGAATGCAGATTCTTGTCGAGAGTGGCTTCAAAAACTCAATATCCCTCTTCTAGCAGAAGATACGGGTGGGAATTATGGACGAACGATTGAGATGGACTGTGAAACTGGACTTTTGACTATTCGAAGTGTACAAATGGGTGTAAAGGAATTATAAGACTATGATAGGAAACTACCGCATTAATCTTGGAGCAGGCATCGTTGGGTTTATTCTTACTTTTTTTGTAGCGTACAGCAGCAATGTGCTGATGACCAGTTTAATTCGCGGATTGATCGGATTCGTAGCCTGGTTTGTCCTTGCATATGGTTTACGCTGGGGATTGGGATTGCTGCTGAACCCTCAGATCGAGGGAAATGGGTATGGTTATGATTCACCAAATGCTCAAGATCAAAGAGGTTCACAGGTGGACATTAAAATCGAAGACGATGGACAAGAGCTGAATGATTTGCTCAAGAGTGGACAGAACGCTTCATCTGGGGACGATCTTCCGCCATCTGAGACGAAAGCTCCAACGGGATTCGCCCCTTTGGATCCGCCTAAACTTGTCCGGACCAAGGATCCGGAGGAATTGGCGCAGGCCGTTCGTCACCTGACAGACAAATAAGGAGGGTGAAAGCAATTGAACGAGCGTAAAGCTTCACATTTGAACCATTCTGATCTGTGGGAAAAGTGGAAAGAACATGGAGATCTTGATGCCAAGAAAACGTTGATTGAAAAGTATCTTCATATTGTAAATTATGTATCCGGTCGACTGGCTGTTGGTTTACCCAAAAATGTTCCCAAGGATGACTTGGAGAGCAATGGCGTTATGGGGTTAATTGATGCATTGGAGAAGTTCGACTATGAACGTGGTCTGCAATTTGAAACTTATGCATCATGGAGGGTCCGCGGAGCCATTCTTGACGGTCTGCGTCAAGGAGATTGGGTTCCGCGTTCTGTGCGTGAGAAGGCCAAGCGAATTGAAGACGCCTACCAACAGCTGGAACAAAGTTATCTGAGGTCTGTTAGTGATGAGGAAATGAGCGAGTACCTGGACGTGTCCACTAAAGATTTTCAACATATGCTTCAGGAAGTGGCAGTCATGTCACTTTGCTCGCTGGAGGACCCAATTCGTGAGGAAGAGTCTGAGACTCGTCTGTCTTTGATGGTGGATGAGAAAGCCAAAAACCCGGATTATAAAGTGAATGAGTTTTATTTGAAGGAAGCTTTGGTGCAAGGGCTTGACAAGTTGACGGTAAAAGAGAGAACGGTTGTTTCACTCTTGTATTACGAAGATCTTTCTCTTAGTGAAATTGCTGAGGTTATGTCTCTTTCTCCGTCTCGTATATCCCAGTTACATTCCAAGGCAATATTACGATTACGCGGCACGTTGGACAAACAGAAAGATTTGTTGATGCGTAAAGATTAATAGAGAGAAGTAATATCATTGGAGTTTGGGGAGTGGAAAGTCTAAAAGGGGGAAGAATTGCAGTGACACAGCGGACTGCTTTGGAGCAATGTTTAAACATTGTTTTATCGGACGACAAATGCACAGCCTACCTTGAATTTTCCAAAGAGGAAGAAGGCTTTGCCTGCACGATCGATGAACTTGAACAATTTGTGGCGGACAAGGGCATCAAACAAGGTGTATCGCGAGAGGCATTATTACTTTTTGTGAGCAACCCTGAAACCTATTTGAAAGATAAATACAAGATTGCAGAAGGTGTCGCTCCCATTCAAGGAACAGATGGCTTCATCAAGGCCCTGGTTGGGATGGACGATACGAATGAACGACGACCATTGGAATCGGAAGATGGAACCGTCGATTACAAAGAAGTGACCCGGTTAAACAATGTCCGTAGTGGTCAGATCATTGCAGAGCGGATCGCTCCTAGCGATGGTATACCAGGCAGGGCAGTAACAGGTGAGGAAATTCCTTATCGTCCGGGAAAAGAAGCTCGGTTTAAAGTTGGGAAAAACGTTGTGATTAACCCGGATGGTTCTGCGATGTATGCTGCACTGGATGGGCTGGTTACCAAAACGGACGGTAACAAACTGAATGTGTTTCCGGTCTATGAAGTCAATGGTGACGTTGACTACAATAACGGTAATATCGACTTTGTAGGCACAGTTGTCATACGAGGCAATGTACTTACCGGATTTAAAGTAAAAGCAGCAGGTGACATTCGTGTCGTCGGAGGTGTCGAAGGAGCTGAACTGGAAGCAGGCGGCTCAATCGAAATTACCGGTGGTATTATTGGTTATAACAAAGGACTGGTACAAGCAGGCCATAATGTTAAATGTACTTTCATTCAAGAAGGTAACGTAGATGCCGGTGAAGATGTTCTGGTTTCCCAAAGTATTATGCATTCCAATATTCGTGCTGGCCATGGTGTCATCTGTGCGGGCACCAAAGGTCTTATCGTTGGTGGCTCGATCCAGGCTGGTCAGAACGTCTCAGCGCGTGTTGTGGGCAACAGCATGTCCACGGTCACTTCCATTGAAGTTGGTGTGCTACCAAAGCTGCGTAACGAACTCAATGATTTGCGCAAGGAAGTCAGAGAGCAGATGGATTCCTTGGATAAAACGAAGAAAGCTTTGACATTGCTGGATCAATTAGCTGCCGCTGGACAACTCACTCCAGATAAGATGTCGATGCGAATCAAGCTGAATGCTACGCAGAAATCTGCTCTTCGTATAAGTGAAGAAACGAAAATGCGTATCTTTGAAATTGAAAAGGCACTTGAAGATACAAGTAAGGCTCGTGTTGATATTCTGAAGATGATTTATGGAGGCTCTAAAATAGTTATCGGCAGATACACGAAATTTATTAAAGATCCAGTGAGTCGAATTTCATTTTATTATCACGATGGTGATATTACGATGGTTCCATACGTTTAAGTACAGCATTCAGGCACAGGAAGAAATCCATTCGAAACCGTGAGGTGAGCGTATGAGTTTCAAAGCAGTGGAGTTGCAGATTGCGGTACCACGAACAAGTGAAGCGGGACGTTATCAAAGTGAAGCCCAGCAGCGACCGATTACGGATCAGAATCTTTTGGCAGAGCAAACGTCGAAAGAAGCAAATGAAGCAAGGCAACGAAGTGAAGCAATGGACGAAACTTCACAGACTTCGGTGCGTGATGGTCATAACCATGATGGGGATCAGCAGAGTGGTTCCGATGGACAGGAGTCTGCTCAGGCTCAAGAAACTGTCAAACCTGCAGAGCACCCGTACAAGGGAAAACACATAGATCTGTCTTTATAATAAATGGTTGTTATGGACATGGAGTCTTGCGCACCGATGGTTGAATCAGAAGGAGAGAACCCAATTTGTCACCATGGATCATTATTGTCATATTAGGGGCCTGCGCCATCGCCTATGCTTGTATTATGCCTCGGAAAAACAAGGCGCAAGAGCCTGGGCATCAACTGGTGCAGGAGATGGAATCTACGCTTGAACACTACATGACCGAGATCGAAAATGATAATGATGCTCTTATTCAACGTGTGGCTGAAATGAAGGGAGAAGCGACAGCAGCCGATCAACGTATGCAATTGCAACTTCAGGAATTACAGCAACGGTTGGATCAGCTGGAACAGAGCAAAAAGTACGAACCTGTCGCAACACCTGTTGCACACTCCGGTAATGTATCCGTACCATCTTCCGAAGGTTTGCAAGCACAAGCGCTCGTGAAAAGTGTACAAGCAGAGGCGGCCCAGCAGGCGTTAGAAGCAGACCAACAGACCAGTGAAGCCGAATCTTTGCCTGGGCGTGAGTCGATTAAAGATCGATATGCAGAACTCTTTAATCTACATGCTGAGGGTAAGTCGATGGATGCCATATCCAAGCAGACAGGCATTCAGCGTGGTGAGGTACAGTTAATACTGCAACTGGCAGAACGGGAGGAAAGCTAAGTCATGGACAAGCGATCCTTGTGGATTGGTCTGGGGAGCGGCTTGATTATTGGTGCGGTTTTGCTACAACTGGCCACAGTTGGACAAAATGCATTATCGGATAGTAATCTGGACCCCGAGCAGACCGCCAATATGACCAAAGAACAGCTCGAAACAGCCGCAAAAAGCCTGGATATGAAGGTGGTCGGTTCTGAAGAGGAATTGTACACAGAAGCTGAGTGGGTAGAGAAGAAAAAGCAAGAAAGCAGTGAGTTGCAAGGGGAAACAGCAACACCGCCTGAGACAGTAACCTCTACGGAAACACCCGCAGAGCCTGAGAAGCCACAAGAGCCTGCTGCAAGTGAAGGTGAAGGGCAAAAAGAGATAACTGAGCCGAAGACAACAGAACCTGTAACGCCGAGCAATCCGAAAGGCGCAACAGTATCGTTCAAGGTACGTTCAGGCAATAGTCTGGCGATCGTTGCAGCAAACCTGAAAACTGCGGGAATCGTAGATGATGCTCAAGCGTTCATCAAGGCTGGCAAGGCTGAGCGAATCAATACGAAAATCCAAGTGGGTACCTATGCGCTTGAAAAAGGCGAAAGTTTCAAATCCATTATCGCAAAAATTACGAAAGAACCGTCAAACTGAGCATGCTCGGACAGGACGGTTTTTGCGTATTAAACGGTGCATTTTCAAAGCTTGGTAATAATTAGCGCCTGAGTTACATATCAAGTTTAAATGATTCGATACTAGCAAAAAACGAAAAGTAGATTTTAGCTTTAAAGATGTTGCATCGGACAGTCAGTTATGCTATATTAGATAACGGTGTTAAAACACACGCATGTGCTAATTTTGTTGAGGGTGCTTTCCTTATGGAGAGTCTTGGCGAAAAATGATGCCGGCGGAGGACACAATAAAAACCATATTAGGAGGTGTGTGAAGATGGCAGTAATCTCCATGAAGCAGCTTCTCGAAGCTGGGGTACACTTCGGTCACCAGACTCGTCGTTGGAACCCAAAAATGGATCGTTATATCTTCACTGAAAGAAACGGAATTTATATCATCGACTTGCAAAAGACGGTGAAAAAAGTCGAAGAGGCTTACAACTTCGTTAAAGGAATCGCAGGAGAGAATGGTAAAATTCTTTTCGTGGGTACTAAGAAACAAGCTCAAGATTCCGTTAAAGAAGAAGCTGAACGTGCTGGTCAATTCTACATTAACCAACGCTGGCTTGGCGGTACCCTGACTAACTTCCAAACAATTCAAAAACGTATTGATCGTTTGAAACAGTTGGAAGCTTGGGAAGAAGACGGTACATTCGCTGTATTGCCTAAAAAAGAAGTTATCTTGCTTCGCAAAGAAAAAGATCGTCTGGAGAAATTCTTGGGCGGTATTAAAAATATGAAAGGCCTGCCAAGCGCCCTGTTCATCATCGATCCACGCAAAGAGCGTATCGCTGTTGCGGAAGCTCGCAAATTGGGTATCCCAATTGTAGGTATCGTTGATACTAACTGCGATCCGGACGAGATCGATTATGTTATCCCAGGTAATGACGACGCGATCCGCGCTGTTAAATTGCTGACAGGTAAAATGGCTGACGCAGTAATCGAAGCTAACCAAGGCGAAGAAACTTCCGCTTAATAGATTCGAACATATGTTATAAACTAAATGAAAAGGGTGGTTGGCAGGTGGATAACCTCTCACTACCCTTTTTTTAGAGTGTACGTACAATACTTAATGTTGGAGGGAATTTATAATGGCAGTTAATGCGAGTGCGGTAAAAGAACTTCGCGAAAGAACGGGCGCTGGTATGCTCGATTGTAAAAAAGCACTGGAAGAAGCAAATGGTGATGTAACAAAAGCAGCTGAATTGTTGCGTGAGAAAGGTCTCTCAGCAGCAGCAAGCAAAGCAGGCCGTGCAGCCACTGAAGGCGTTGTAGAATCTTACATCCACGCTGGTGGACGTATTGGTGTCTTGGTTGAAGTTAACTGTGAAACTGACTTCGTTGGTAAAACGGATCAATTTAAGGATTTCGTTAAAGATGTAGCTATGCAAATCGCTGCAGCTAATCCTAAATTCGTTACACGCGAAGAAGTTCCTGCAGATGAGCTGGAAAAAGAAAAAGAAATCCTGAAAGCTCAAGCTCTTAACGAAGGCAAACCAGAGAAAATCATTGAAAAAATGGTTGAAGGCCGTATCGGTAAATACTACGAAGAGTACTGCCTGCTGGAACAAACTTTCGTAAAAGATCCAGACAAAACGATCTCTCAATTGCTGAACGAAAAAATCAGCCAAATTGGTGAAAACATCTCCATCCGTCGTTTCGTTCGTTATGAACTGGGTGAAGGTCTTGAGAAAAAAGTAGACAACTTCGTAGAAGAAGTAATGTCCCAAGTAAACAAATAAGACGGTTTCCATAAACCGGCGAGCAAAATTGATTTTCGAAGATATAAGAATGATGAAACTTCGAAGCGTAAACTCCCTTATATCTCAGGAAAACAGTGCCTTACCGGTTAAACGTTTTTCCTAAAAGAGCGGAACACAACTGTGTTCCTTTCTTTTTAAGCAGGAGGCCATGCGCGAGAAGTTTTGTTGGTTGAACACCAAGCGTGTTCAATTCAAAGTGGAGGGTGAATAATTGGAACAGCCAGTATTTAAACGTGTTGTCTTAAAGGTCAGCGGAGAGTCTCTTTCCGGTCAAAACGGCTACGGTATTGATGCAGATACGATCTCGTCGATTGCCCAACAGGTAAAAGAGGTTGTTGCACTTGGTGTACAGGTTGCTATTGTTTGTGGCGGCGGAAACATCTGGCGTGGAATTGCCGGTAGCGAAAAAGGCATCGATCGTGCAACTGCCGATTATATGGGTATGCTGGCGACAGTGATGAACTCGCTGGCACTGCAGGATGCTTTGGAACAGATTGAAGTGCCTACGCGTGTACAGACATCTATTGCAATGCAACAGATTGCAGAGCCTTATATTCGTCGTAGAGCTATTCGTCATCTGGAGAAAGGCCGGGTCGTTATTTTTGCAGCAGGTACAGGTAACCCGTTCTTTTCCACGGATACAACAGCAGCACTGCGCGCAGCGGAGATTGAAGCAGAAGTTATCTTGATGGCCAAAAATAAAGTTGATGGTGTATACTCAGCAGATCCGTTTAAGGACAGTACAGCTGTGAAATTTGATCAGTTGACTTACATGGATATTCTTAACAAAGACCTTGGTGTAATGGATTCAACGGCATCCTCGCTTTGTAAGGACAACAACATCCCGTTGATCGTATTTGCCATTACAGAACAAGGTAACATCAAACGTGTTGTTCTGGGCGAACGTATCGGAACAATCGTTAAAGGGAGTGTAGATTAATGCCACAAGCGGTTAAACAACATGCCGAAGAGCGTATGGAAAAAGCAATTCAAGCATTGCGTCGTGACCTGGCTACTTTGCGTGCAGGCCGTGCAACTCCAGCTCTTCTGGACCGAATCCAGGTAGAGTATTATGGAGCAATGACGCCATTGAATCAACTCGCTAATATCAGTACTCCGGATTCCCGTACACTGATGATTCAGCCTTGGGACAAATCCTCCATGGGTGACATCGAGCGTGCCATCATGAAATCGGATCTGGGTCTTACTCCAGCCAATGATGGTAGCATGATCCGTTTGTCTATTCCGGCATTGACGGAAGAACGTAGAGCGGAACTTGTTAAGCTGACGAAAAAGTTCGGTGAAGAAGGTAAAGTAGCGATTCGTAACATTCGCCGTGACGCGAATGATGACATCAAGAAAATGGAAAAGTCAGATATTTCCGAGGATGAATCCCGGAGACATCAGGACGATATCCAAAAATCGACCGACAAGTTTATTGCTGAAGTCGATAAGGTACTCGCTGCCAAAGAAAAAGAAATCATGGAAGTGTAAGACAAGCGCAGCCCCTCCAATACGGTGGGGTTTTGTCTCTTTTTCCAAGCTTCAGATAAAGAAACTTCAGGGATTTTGGAGGAACAGGAATGATCAAACGGGTTCGGTCGTGGTGGAATGGGGCTGACAAGCAGGAAACGCTGACTATATCCGAGGACAATATCCCGCAGCACGTCGCCATCATCATGGACGGCAATGGACGATGGGCCAAACGTTTGGGACTCCCGCGTATAGCCGGGCACCAAAATGGCATGAAGGCGGTCAAACGTGCGACCATCGCGGCGGATGAACTGGGCATCAAATATCTGACGATGTACGCTTTTTCGACAGAAAACTGGACGCGTCCAAAAGAAGAAGTGGATTTTCTGATGCGACTTCCGCAAGAATTTCTAGCCATAGAGCTGGATGAACTTATAGAAAAAAATGTGCGCATTCGCATGATGGGTCAAGAGGAACATTTACCTTCTCATACCATTAATGCCTTGCGGGAAGCCATTCGTCTTACGGAACATAATACAGGTCTCGTTTTGAACTTTGCAATGAACTATGGAAGTCGTCGTGAAATGACGGACTGTGTTAAACAGATCGCTCTGCAGGTGAAATCGGGGGAACTATCGGCAGAGGACATAACACCTGAACTCATTGATAGACATATGCTGACGGTTGACATGCCTGATCCGGATCTGCTGATCCGGACGAGCGGAGAGTTGAGATTAAGCAACTTTATGCTTTGGCAGCTTGCATATAGTGAATTATGGTTTACGGATATATACTGGCCCGAATTTGGCAAAAAGCATTTGCTTGAAGCAATAGCCGAATATCAGCGCAGAACAAGGCGTTACGGCGGTTTGAAATAGATGGAGGATGAAGCCGTTGAAACAGCGACTAACGACAGGAATCATAGCAGGTGTGTTGTTTTTAGGTTTTTGCATGCTGGGCGGACCCTGGTACCATGGTTTGGTATTGCTTATGGCTCTCATCGGTTATTATGAATTTGTTAAAATGACCGGGGTGATGCCTTTTTCAGGTGTGGCCCTGATTGGATATGCTGGTGTTTTTGCCATTGTGTTTCCTTGGGAAATGCTTTGGGAGGCAAGACCGCTATCCTTATTTCAGGTCATCTGGATAGTAATGCTTGTACTGATGACAGCTTCGGTTGTCACCAAAAATAAGGTTCCCGTGAATACAGTGGCCATGCTTTTCCTCGGCGTGTTGTATATAGGGATCGGTTTCTATTACATTGCAGAATCCAGACATCTGCATCATGGGTTGTTCTGGACGTTCCTGTTGCTGGGCTCCATATGGGCCAGTGATGCAGGAGCTTATTTTGTAGGGAAACTCATTGGTAAAAACAAACTGTGGCCTTCCATCAGTCCAAACAAGACTATAGAGGGTGCACTGGGTGGCATCGTAATTGCAATTGTTACTTCTGTTATTTTTGCATTAGTATCAGATGGTTTGCTTTCCTGGCAGAGAGCGATTGTGATCGGAATTGCCTGTGCAGTTGTAGGTCAGATGGGTGACTTGATCCAGTCTGCATACAAACGTGTATATAATATCAAGGATTCAGGCAGTCTTCTCCCAGGGCATGGAGGCATTCTTGATCGGTGCGACAGCTGGATTGTTGTTTTTCCATTCGTACATATACTAATGCTACTGCCCTACTAAAGAAGAACATGAGTCTGAGATAACAGCATTATTCGCCGTAGGCATTGGATAATTAAAGATGAGGTGCAGCATGAAAAAAATTGCGATTCTTGGGTCAACCGGTTCCATTGGAACCCAGACACTGGATGTAGTTGACATGCATCCAGAACTCTTTCAAGTGGAGGGACTGGCTGCCGGAGGCAATACAGACCTGCTGATCGAACAAACCAAACGTTACCGGCCGAAGAAAGTATCAGTGGGGTCCAAAGAACTGGCGGAGAAGATAGCTCCACATTTGCCAGCAGGAACGCAACTATTTTATGGCAACGAAGGACTCGTAGAAGTTGCGGCAGGAACCGATGCGCATACGGTTGTTACAGCGGTGGTGGGCAGTGTTGGATTGGAGTCAACGCTTGCTGCCATAGATGCAGGCAAACAGATCGGACTGGCCAATAAGGAGACATTGGTTACAGCGGGGCATATCGTTACGACAAGAGCAGCTGCCAAAGGAGTCTCTTTACTGCCCGTTGATAGTGAGCACTCTGCGATATTCCAATGTTTAAATGGTGAAAACAGAGAACGCCTGACAGGCATCACGCTCACCGCTTCAGGTGGATCATTCCGTGATCTTACCCGTGAACAGTTGAAGAACGTGACTATAGAGGATGCGCTTAAACATCCGAATTGGTCAATGGGCTCCAAAATCACGATAGATTCGGCAACGATGGTTAACAAGGGTCTTGAGGTCATTGAAGCACATTGGTTATTTGGTCTTCGATATGATCAGATTAATGTATTGCTTCACCCAGAGAGTGTTATTCATTCATATGTGGAATTTGATGACACAAGCATCATCGCACAACTGGGGAATCCGGATATGCGAGTTCCAATTCAATATGCACTGACTTACCCTGACCGCTTGCCATCACCGGCACAGCGTCTGTCTCTTGCTCAAGCTGGGAAATTACATTTCCGTGATATGGATATGGAACGGTTCCCGTGTTTAAGAATGGCGTATGAGTGTGGTAAAATGGGAGGAACCGCAACAACGGCGTTTAATGCAGCCAACGAGGTTGCTGTGGCAAGATTTCTAAAAGGTGATATTTCTTTTTTGCAAATTGAATATATTATAGAAAAAATTCTCGAAAAGCATATCAACGTCCTAAATCCTAGTTTAGAAGAAATAATGCAGTCAGACGAAATTTCTCGTGATTTAGCCAATTCTTTACGTTTATTTTAAATTCTTATATGGGGATACTTTCTAAAACTGGTCATTATTTTTTAGTGTGGTATAATATGTATGTATTTTATCTTTTTTTAGGAGGTTTTATAATAATGAGCGTACAAGAACAAATTATGGCTATGCGTAATCCTGATTTTAGAGCTACTCTTGTTGATTTTGAACACCCCTCTGGTTCAGTTAGTGAAGCGAATCTGGTAAATATGATGTCGGACCAAGAAAATGATCCTGAATTTATTGCTATTAGTAATTTTTGTCTGACTGTTCTTACTTGCAATTCGCTAGGATGCATGGCATAACAGATTGGGAGATTATAGCTAATGAGATATAGCAAGAAAAAGAGTCACTTTTCAAGATCGATTGTTGATCTAAAAGGTGACCTTTTTACTTTATGTCAGAGCACCCTATACCAATCGTGATTATAATGGTGATGCTTTGCTTCTTAGAAGATAAAACTAAGTTTAGGTGATACAGGAAGGTTAATGTTGAACAGTAGTCCAAACTTAGAATTTAGAAAAAAGCTTATAGAGACATACGATCCTAATGCAGAGATCGGAATGGAAGGAAGCCTTGATTGGGTGAAAACAATTATTCATTCCTATGTGGAATTTGATGACACGAGTATTATTGCGCAGCTTGGTAATCCGGACATGCGAGTTCCCTTTCAGTATGCGCTGACCTATCCAGACCGATTACCGTCACCTGCACAGCGACTTTCCTTAGTGCAAGCGGGCAAGTTGCAATTCCGTGAGATGGATATGGAACGGTTCCCATGTTTAAGAATGGCATATGAGTGTGGTAGAATGGGTGGAACAGCAACAACGGCATATAATGCAGCGAATGAGGTTGCTGTGGCAAGATTTCTAAAAGGTGATATTTCTTTTTTGCAAATTGAATATATTATAGAAAAAATTCTCGAAAAGCATATCAACGTCCTAAACCCTAGTTTAGAAGAAATAATGCAGTCAGAAGAAATTTCTCGTGATTTAGCCAATTCTTTCCGGTTATTTTAAATTCTTATATGGGGATACTTTCTAAAACTGGTCATTATTTCTTTAGTGTAGTATAATATATATGTATTATATCTTTTTTTAGGAGGTTTTATAATAATGAGCGTACAAGAACAAATTATGGCTATGCGTAATCCTGATTTTAGAGCTAGTCTTGCTGATTTTGAACACCCCTCTGGCTCAGTTAACGAAGCGAATCTGGTAAATATGATGTCGGACCAAGAAAATGATCCTGAATTTATTTCTATTACGATTTATAGATGCCCGTCTCTTTTTTGTGAGTCTGTTCTTTCTTGCAAAACGGTAGGATGCATGGCATAACAGATTGCGAGATTATAGCTAATGAGATATAGCAAGAAAAAGGGTCACTTTTCAAGATCGATTGTTGATCTAAAAGGTGACCTTTTTACTTTATGTCAGAGCACCCTATACCAATCGTGATTATAATGGTGATGCTTTGCTTCTTAGAAGATAAAAATAAGTTTAGGTGATACAGGAGGGGTAATGTTGAACAGTAGTCCAAACTTAGAATTTAGAAAAAAGCTTATAGAGACATACGATCCTAATGCAGAGGTCGGAATGGAAGGAAGCCTTGATTGGGTGAAAACAATTGGAATGATATTGAATCAATCCACAGTCCAAAAATCCTCAAATCAGGATAAAAAGCTCTTTAGTTCATTTTTTGAACCCTTTCTTATGTTTGCGCAGAAGCATTTTGATGTCCTATTGCTAAAACACGAGTCACTTCAGGGAAGTATTGAATCGCTGAGGCATAATTGGTATGAGGAACTTTATTCAAAACTGTTAAACTTGAGTATTCGAACGTTAATTCAGGAGATGCATATCGCAAGGTTATCAGGACTTTTACTGGGCGATACGTCTGAAAACCGCTATAACTATTATAATAATGTATTATTACATGATAAAGATTATATCGAATCGCTTTTTATGATGTATCCGGTGTTAGCTAAATTGATGACAGATGAAACAACAAGAGTCATTGAATATCATACAGAAATAATGACACATCTTAGCATGGATCTGGACACGTTAAAAAATGAATTTGATAAAGATTATCTTTTCCTAGAGAGAATTTCAACAGGAGCAGGTGATACTCATTCTAAGGGGCGTTCTGTAAGCGTACTTTATTTTAGTGATGGAAATAAGTTGATCTATAAGCCACGTTCGCTCAAAATTGATATTGCATTCGAAAAGTTGATGAACTGGATCAATGTATTCAATAATAAAATGGAGTACAAAACAACTAGATCTGTAGATTGTGGTTCATACGGCTGGCAGTCATACGTAGAATATACAGAGTGTACCACCAAAGACGAAATCAATAGATATTACTATCGTTATGGAGGTTATGTGGCCTTATTGTACATTCTGGGTTCAAGAGACTTTCATTTTGAAAATATTATAGCTGATGGGGAGTATCCTATTCTCATTGATCTGGAGACTTTGTTTTCCAATCGTGTTGCATCTGAAGCTAATGAAAACTGGCGAGAGTTGTTTCTTAATGAAATGGATCGTTCGGTATTTAGTAGCATGCTGATTCCTTTTAAACGAACCCCCGAAGAAGATACGGATACGAGTGGACTAGGAAATTGGGGAGATCAGAAGAATCAAGTGATTGGTGAAGTTATCGAATTTCCATTTACAGATGAAATGAAATTGATAAGTAAAAAAGTAACGAAAGAGCAAGGTTGTAACAGACCACAATTGCAAGGAGAACATATAGAGTTTGACGCATATATAACCAAAATCCAAGAAGGTTTCACAGATATGTATCATTTTATTATGGATTTTAAGGATGAGATTGTAGCTACGCATGGTCCGATGAATAATTTTAAAAATGCGTCAGTTAGAATGATATTCAGATCAACAAATGATTACGGAGAATTTCTTAAATCAAGTTTACATCCAGACTATCTTCAAAAATTATCCAAAAGAATTCAACTGTTTGAACACTTTCAAAAGAGTTCGGCCTATACGCCGTACTATAGCAAGCTTGTTCCGTATGAGATGGAGTGTTTATTGCAACAAGAGATTCCCGTATTTAATTTTTACATGGAATCGGAACATATAACGATTCAATCCAACATGGAGAAGGTGGAACTTAGTTTTCAAATGACAGGCTCCATAAGAATTCAAGAGCAATTAAATAGACTAGGTAAACATGATTTTGAGAAGCAGTTTAGATATTTAACGATGTCACTTACTTCGTCCGTAAAATCTTTAAAAGGCAACGAATCTTACTCTGTTGATCCGATTGTAAACAATGTAGATTTCTTGAAAATGGCTATAAAAATTGGTGATGAGTTAATAGATCATGCAGCCTGGGATCAGGAAAAACAAACGATTATATGGATTGATCGTAAACCCATTACTGATAAAGGGCATTACATTGGGATATTAGAGCCTACTTTATATGATGGTTCACTTGGAATTGTGCTATTTATGGCTTATCTTGGAATTGAATCGGGTGACTCAAGATACAGTGTCTTTGCTAAAGAAGCGCTGCAAACCTGTTTAGATACTATAACCGTGGCCCAAGAAAACAATCTTTCTCTATTCAGTGGTTTGTTGGGATATGCTTATACATTGTTGCATGTATCGTTTATTTGGAAAGAAAAGGAATATTACGATGTGGCCTTAACGTATATAGATAAAGTGAAGTCACTAATAAAAGATGACAAGCAGCTTGATGTGATTGGCGGAAGTGCGGGGGCAATTATATTGCTTACTCAATTGTACTCACAAACCTCAGATCCCAAATTCAAAATATTGGCGAGTGAATGTGGAGAGCATCTTATAAGTAAGCTAAAAGATCCTGTGGAAAGCGAGGAAGTCTTGCTCAATGGACTATCGCATGGGTTAAGCGGATATGCTTGGGCATTCGTTGAACTTTGGTCCATTACTGGTATACAAGAGTATAAAAGTTTTGCTAAGTTGTTAATGAATATGGAACGAGAAGATTACAGTCAATATCACAATAATTGGCGTGATAAACGATTTAAAGAGCAGAATGAATTTCAATCCGTCTATTGGTGTCATGGGGCACCCGGTATTGGTCTCTCAAGACTCCACATGTTACAAAAGATAGATGACTCTAGTCTGGCCGATGAGATTGAGGCAGCAAAAACCAAAATCATAGAAGATGGTCTACAGTTACCTCCTTTTATGTGCCACGGAAGCCTCGGGAATTTAGATATCTTACTATCTATTGAGAAAGTGATGGGTACAACAAGAAATCACAAAACCTTACAGGAAGTTGGCGTTGAAATTTGCTTGAAGTATAATAGAATCTCGGCTAAGGATTTTCAATTAGGGCTGATGACGGGAATTACAGGCTTCGGTTATGGTTTACTTCGATTGAACAATCCTGAAATTCCTTCTATTTTGTCACTGGAGATACCAGCAATTGGTGCATTTGCGGGGTCTTAAAAAACTTCTTGGTATTTAATTAAGAATAATGTTATTCTAGAGCATGCATAATAAGTTAAGGAGGTGTAGTGTTTGTTGGAGACTCTTAAAATTGCGTTCTATATATTCATGATGTTCTTTGTTATTGTAGCAATTCATGAGTGGGGCCATTATTATTTTGCTAAGCGCGCTGGCATTTTGGTTCGTGAATTTGCAATTGGATTTGGCCCTAAAATGTTCTCATATAAAAAGGGTGAAACTCAGTTCACGTTCCGTTTGTTACCTTTTGGTGGGTATGCTAGAATGGCAGGGGAAGATCCTGATATCTCAGAAATTGATGTAGGACAAACCATATGTGTTCGAATCAAGGACGATAAGGTTGAGAAAATCTTTACGAGCAATCTTGAAAAATACAAGAATGTTATAAAAGGTGAAGTTTTGCATATAGACCTTGAAACAGCCCTTAAGATTGAACTTGATGTTGACGGAGAGTCTATGATGTATTCTGTTCATCCTCAGGCTGTAATTGTGAATAAACACTCTAGCATGCAAATTGCGCCTAAAGATCGTTGGTTTAGCAGTAAGACTGTAGGGCAACGTTCCTTAGCTATTTTTGCAGGACCTATGATGAACTTTATTCTAGCATTTGTATTGTTCGCAATATTTGTTCAAGTGAGTGGCGTTCCTGTTGTGAATCCTTCCTACATAAAAATAGCAGATGTTACAGCAAACACTCCTGCGGAGAAGGCTGGATTTAAAGAGGGAGATATCATTAAGAGTATTAATGGTGCTCCGGTTGGAGTAGACCAGCAAAAGGTTATCTCTTCAATCTCTGAGTCAAAAGATAAAGCCATGAGTTGGACAGTTATTCGTGAGGGGAAAGAGCTTAATGTTTTTGTTACTCCTACAGCATTACCGGGACAAGATGGTGGGAAAGTAGGGATTTCACTCGGATTTCCTACTAGACAAGCTGGTTTTTTTGAAACCTTTACGCTTTCTGGTAAATACACGATTGAAACTTCAAAGTTGATTTTCAAAGGTCTTCAACAGCTTGTGCAGAACTTCACCCTGGATGATATAGGTGGACCTGTCAGAACCATTGAACTAACAGGAGAGATCGCTAAATCAGGGTTGGATAGATTAATATACTGGAGTGCAATGATTAGCATCAATCTTGGGATTTTCAACCTGTTGCCAATACCTGCACTTGACGGTAGCCGTCTTGTATTTTTGGGAATTGAAGCGCTGCGCGGCAGACCTGTTGATCCCAATCGCGAAGGCATGGTGCATTTTATCGGATTTGCGATGTTGTTTGTGTTGATGCTGGCAGTAACTTACAATGATATATTACGTTTAATTAACGGATAATTACGGTTGGACTACGCTCTGGAGATTCAGAGATAGTCGTTATGGGAGGACGCTGGAGTCTTATGTCAAAGGAAAATGATAAACAGTTCGTGACTGAAATCACACCACAGGGTGAGGATTTCTCACGCTGGTACATTGATGTTATCAAAAAAGCTGATCTCATGGACTATGCACCCGTACGCGGTTGTATTGTGTTCAAACCAGACGGCTTTGAAATCTGGGAACATATTAAGGATGAGTTGGATCGTCGTTTCCGGGAAACGGGCCATCGCAATGCGTACTTCCCGATGTTCATTCCTGAGAGCTTCTTTCAAAAGGAAAAAGAGCACGTGGAAGGTTTTAACCCTGAATTACCATGGGTTACTGAAGCTGGCGGAGAGAAGCTGGAAGAACGTCTGGCAATCCGTCCTACATCCGAAACGATTATCGGTCACATGTATTCCAAGTGGATTCAGTCTTATCGGGATCTTCCGGTACTGATCAACCAGTGGGCTAACGTAGTTCGTTGGGAAAAAAGAACGTTGCCGTTCCTTCGCACAAGTGAGTTCCTGTGGCAGGAAGGTCATACAGCGCATGAGACGGAAGAAGAAGCACGTGAAGAAACGATGAAAATGCTTGAGATTTATCGTGAAGTGGTTGAGGAATACTTGGCTATTCCTGTAATTGTGGGTCAGAAAACCAAATCCGAGAAGTTTGCGGGTGCGGTGGATACGTACTCAATCGAAGCCATGATGAAGGATGGACGTGCTGTACAAGCAGGTACATCTCACTATATGGGGACGAACTTTGCAAAAGCATTTGAAATCCAGTATCTTAGCCGCAATAATGTGCTGGAGCTGGCTTACACTACTTCATGGGGAGTAAGCACACGTTTGATCGGTGCATTAATTATGGTTCACGGAGATGACCGTGGTCTCGTACTTCCTCCTAAAGTGGCACCAACACAAGTGGTCATGATTCCAATTGGGCCTCCGAAAACGCGTGATGCTGTTGTTGGGCGTGCAGATGAGTTGTTCACTGAGTTGAAAAAAGCTGGAGTTCGTGTGAAAATGGATGACCGCAGCGATGTTCGCCCAGGTTGGAAGTTCAATGAATACGAGATGCGCGGTGTTCCGATTCGTCTGGAGATTGGTCCACGTGATATGGAAAATGGCGTTTGTGTACTCGTATCACGGATCACAGGTGAGAAGAAAGTGGTAGAACAAGCGAACCTGGTAGAAGAGATCCAGGCTATGCTGACACAGATTCAGGCAGATATGTTAGAGCGTGCTCGCACATTTATGTCGGATAACTTCTACTCCGTGGATACACTCGATGAGATGAAAGAACTGATGGAAAATAAACGCGGGTTTACACTGGCTGGATGGTGCGGTTCAGAAGCTTGCGAAGATAAAGTAAGAGAAGTCACAGGTGCAACAAGCCGGAACATTCCGTTCAAGCCTGCGGAAGAAAAGCATACGTGCCTGGCTTGTGGTGAACAGGCAGAACACACGGTTGTGTTTGCAAGAGCATACTAAGTCAGGATCACTTGACGAAAAGCACTTATTCACCGTTTAAGTAATGAATGGAGAGCTTCTGTCGGATAAAATGAGTCGGTGCGAGTTCGGATCGGTGACATTTTTGAATGCAGGGGCTTTTCATGCTTTAAGGGGGTACAAGGAGGAACACGATGAGCGGATTCGAGGAGAAGAGAAAACGGTTTGAGTTGTTGATGAAACAGGCAGAGCTTCCGGCTGGCCTGTTAGAGCCCTATTTTTTGGATGGATGGATTGAACAAGTAGAGACCAATCGAAGTAATCGGGAATGGAATATTCTGATTGCAAAGGATACGTTGGTACCCGCTCCAATCTATCGCACATTTTGCCTGCATATTCAAGAGAAGATGAATCATATTGCCAAAATTTCATTTGGCTTCAAATACACGGATCAAGTACAAAATGGTGATATCGTCAGTGAATATTGGAATCTGTTTCTGGAGTGGGTTACCCGTGAGATTCCATCTGTAAATGGTTGGATGAACCGGACAACCTTTGAATGTGAAGAGGATCTTCTACAACTGACAATGAGTGATGCAACGTCAATGGAGTTGGCTCGTAAGAAACAGATTGATCAGGCTATTACAAAATTCTATGATAAGTACTTTCATTTACCTCTTCGCATCAAGATGCAAGTGGGTGAAGTGGGAAGTAATAAAGAGGCCATGGAACAGTTCCAGGCCCAAAAACGTGTAGAGGAACTTGAGGTCATCGAGAAGATGATGAGTGAAGTGGACACAGAAATCCCGGTGGATGAGGAGCAGGGTGATCTGCGTTTGCAAATGGGTTACGATATTAAGGAGCCACCAGTACCCATGCAGGAAATCCAGGATGAAGAGAAAAAGGTCACGCTTCAAGGTTCTGTATTTGGTCTGGATCGCAAAGAATTGCGAAACGGAAATACGTTGTTTACCTTCTACCTGACCGACTTCACGGACTCCATGCAAATGAAGATGTTTGCCAAAACAAAAGAGGATGTTAAAATTCTCAGTTTGCTGGCTAACGGTAAATGGGTGAAAGTGCGTGGCCGTGTAGAGTATGACCGGTTTATGCAGATTCCTGAACTCGCCATGATCCCTTCAGATCTGATAGAAGTCAAAGCACCGCCGTCTCGCAAGGATAATGCACCAGAGAAACGGGTAGAGTTCCATTTGCATTCTACAATGAGCACGATGGATGCTGTAACTTCGATCGACAAATACGTGAAAATGGCAGCGGAGTGGGGACACAAGGCGATTGCTGTCAGTGATCATGGTGGGGTGCAGGTATATCCTGAGGCTTCCAAGGCTGCCAAGAAAAATGGGATTAAAATGATCTACGGCCTTGAGGCCAATGTCGTGAATGACTCTGTTGCCGTTGTAATGGCTCCTCAGCCATTGGATCTCCAAACAGCAACATACATCGTATTTGATATCGAGACCACAGGTTTGTCGGTAACACAGAACAAAATCATTGAGATTGCAGCAGTGAAGATGCAAGATGGTAAGGAAATCGATCGGTTTGCAACATTTGTGAATCCGCATGAACGCATTCCCTACAACATTCAGCAGTTGACCAATATTAATGATGACATGGTAAAAGACGCACCTGAGCTGGAGCCTGTTATCCGTGACTTTGTGCAGTTTGCTGGTGATGGTGTGCTTGTTGCGCATAATGCACGTTTTGACATGGGCTTTATCCAGGCTTCCCTGAAGCAAATTGGATTGCCAGAGCTTCCTAACCCGGTCCTTGATACATTGGAACTGGCGCGATTGTTATTTCCCAAAAATAAGAACCACCGTCTGAATACGATGGCGGATAAATATAAGGTTGGACTCGAAAGTCATCACCGTGCCATAGATGATACGGTTGCACTCGCGGGTATACTGATCGGATTATTAAATGATGCTGCTCAGATGAAAGGTTTAACAAGGCTTGATCGCTTGAATGATTATGTAGGTGTCGACTTGTCGAATACAAGACCTTTCCATTGTGGAATCTATGCATTGAATGATGTCGGCAAGAAAAATCTATATAAGCTGGTATCTCTCTCTCATACGGAACATTTCAAGCGGGTACCGTGCATTCCCAAATCGAAACTGATTAATTTGCGTGAAGGTCTTGTTATTATTTCGGGCTGTGAAAAAGGGGAATTTTTCGAAGCGGTGCTTAACAAATCGCTCGAAGAAGCAGAAGAGATCGCTGAGTTCTATGACATACTGGAGATCCAACCGCTTACCATGTATATGCATTTGGTGGATAAAGGGTTGGTGGCTACGCCCGAAGAAATCAAAACAGCGATCCGTAAAGTTATCGATATAGGTGCAAAACTGAATAAACCGGTCATAGCCACAGGTAACGTGCACTATTTGGAACCACGTGACAAGTTATATCGGGATATCACCATTCACGGAATTACAGGATTTAGTCCACTGAAAGATCAGCGTAAACCGGATGCACATTTTAGAACGACAGAGGAAATGCTGGAAGAGTTCCAGTTCCTGGGTCAAGAGAAAGCATACGAGGTCGTTGTTACAAATACGGTGGAGTTGTCTGACCGATTTGAGGAAATTAAGCTGTTCCCGGACAAACTGTTTACTCCGATTCTGGAAGGTGCGGACGAAGAAATCCGTAATACCTGTTATAATACTGCCAAGTCCATCTATGGCGAGGAATTACCAGAAGTAATCGTGGCACGACTAGAGAAAGAGCTCATTCCAATTATTAAATACGGTTTTTCTGCCAACTATCTGATCTCGGAACGCTTGGTTAAAAAATCGAATCAGGATGGTTATCTCGTAGGTTCACGGGGATCGGTAGGCTCCTCTGTTGTTGCTACATTCCTGGGTATATCCGAGGTTAATCCACTACCTGCACATTATATTTGTGTGAATTCAGAATGCAAACACAGCGAGTGGTTCCTGGACGGCAGTGTTCGAAGTGGATTTGACCTTCCAGAGAAAGAATGTCCGGATTGTGGTGGCACACTTAAAGGAGAAGGCCAAGATATTCCGTTTGAGACCTTCCTTGGATTTAAAGGAGATAAAGTTCCCGATATTGACTTGAACTTCTCTGGTGATTATCAGCCTCATGCTCATAACTATACGAAAGTACTATTTAGTGAGAAGAGTGTTTTCCGTGCGGGTACCATTGGTACCGTGGCTGAGAAAACAGCATTTGGTTTTGCCAAGAAGTATGAGGAAGAACATCACAAGAAATGGCGCGGAGCTGAATTGAATCGTTTGGCCTCTGGCTGTACTGGGGTGAAACGGAGTACTGGACAGCATCCCGGCGGTATTGTCGTGGTACCTGATTATATCGAAGTCGAAGACGTTACACCTGTTCAGTTTCCAGCTGACGACGTTAATGCGGAGTGGAAAACCACACACTTTGATTATCATGCTTTTGAAGAAAACTTGCTGAAACTTGATATTCTGGGGCACGATGATCCAACTATGATGCGGATGTTGCAGGACTTGACAGGTGTCGATCCAACGAGCATTCCGATGAATGATCCCAAAGTCATGAGCATGTTTAACTCAACCGACGCTCTGGGTGTTACACCGGAACAGATTAGGTCGCCAGTCGCGACGTTTGGTGTGCCAGAGATGGGAACGAAGTTTGTACGTCAGATGCTTGTCGAATCCCAGCCGACGTCTTTTGCCGATTTATTGCAGATTTCCGGATTGTCCCATGGTACAGGCGTATGGCTTGGAAACGCTCAGGATCTGATTAAGAACGGAACGTGTAACATTAAGACGGTGATCGGTTGTCGGGATGATATCATGTTATTCCTGATCTATAAAACGGGAATGGACGCAAGTCTGGCATTTAAGATTACCGAGAGTGTTCGTAAGGGACGGGGCCTGCCGCAGGAATGGATTGACGAGATGAAGAATTGTAAAGTGCCTCAATGGTACATTGATTCGTGTCTCAAAATCCAGTACATGTTCCCGAAGGCACACGCGGCCGCTTATGTTATTTCGGCAGTACGTACGGCGTTCTTCAAGCTGTATCATCCGATTGAATATTACGCAACCTACTTTACCGTTCGGGCAGATGAGATTGATATCGAACTGATGTGTCAGGGATATGACGCGATCTATCGCAAAATTACGGAAATTGAGCAATTAGGTTTCCAGGCACCTCCAAAAGAGAAAAACATGTTACCTGTTCTGGAAATGGGTCTGGAAATGGCAGCACGCGGATTCTCGCTGAAATCCATTGACTTATACCGTTCGGAAGCGACAAAGTTCATCGTTGACGGAAAATCACTAATCCCTCCATTTTCGGCGTTGGCAGGAATCGGGGATAATGCTGCTCGCAACATTGCTGCAGCAAGAGATCATGGTGAGTTTCTATCGGTTGAGGACTTCCAGCAGAAGTCGAAAGCAAGTAAGACCATTGTTGAACTCCTGTCCAATATGGGATGTTTCCGTGGCTTGCCAGAGAGCAATCAGCTTTCTCTTTTCTAGGATTGAATTTGGATCTAAACATAGCGATTGCTGGGGGAACGTAATTTTTCCTTCATTAGTAAGTAAACTGCCAGAACCATCGCTTACTTGTCACTATTACCAGACTATGTTATAATTTTTGAAGTGAACGAGATAGTACGAATTTCTAAAGAGTGGGGAAACCCACTCTTTAGTCTTTGGTATACAAGAATCTTGGGTATTGAATAATCTGCCAGTGCTTTTATGCTGGTGTAACCTAAGTTGGAGGTTATTGGTTTTGAGCACAACGAACATTAAATCTACCGTGGAAGAAATGATCCAACCCTACTTGAACGAACAAGGCTTCGAGCTGGTTGACATCGAATACGTCAAAGAAGGCAGCAACTGGTTTTTACGGGTGTATGTCGACAAAGAGGGTGGCATCGACATCGACGATTGCGTCTTGATCAGCGAAAAGCTGAGCGCCAAGCTGGATGAGAACGATCCGATTCCAACCATCTATTTCCTTGAAGTGTCTTCTCCCGGTGCGGAGCGTCCACTGAAAAAACCTGAGGACGTTACCAAAGCTGTAGGCAAAAATGTTTTTGTTACAACCTACGAGCCGGTGAACGGATTGAAGGAATTTGAAGGCAAGCTGCTTTCCTTTGATGACGAGGAACTCGTGATCGAAGCAGGCAAAAAACAGCATGCCATTTCTTATGATAAGGTTGCCAGTGCGCGCCTAGCTATTTTGTTTTAAGTGCCTTGTTCACTTTATTAATGAAAAAGACACATCTCACGATAACGGCAAGGTGCTCATGAGTTCAGAGCCTTTCGCCGTTTTACGTATGAGATGCCATGTTTGAAAGGGGGATCAACATTCATGAGTATGGATTTTATTGAAGCAATGAATGAATTGGAACGGGAAAAAGGGATCAGCAAGGATGTGCTGTTTGAAGCGATCGAGGCTGCACTAATTTCCAGCTACAAGCGGAATTTCAACACGGCCCAGAATGTGCGTGTTGACATGAACCGTAATACGGGAGTTATTCGAGTGTATGCCCGTAAATTGATCGTGGAAGAAGTCCTGGATTCACGTACCGAAATTTCATTGCCTGCTGCACGAGAAATCAACCCACACTTCCAGCTGGAAGATATTGCGGAGATTGAAGTTACGCCGCGTGATTTCGGACGTATCGCGGCACAAACTGCCAAACAGGTAGTGACCCAGCGGATTCGTGAAGCCGAACGCGGCCTGATCTACAACGCTTTCGTAGATAAGGAAGAAGATATCGTTACGGGAGTGGTGCAGCGTCAGGATTTGCGCAATATCTACATCGATCTGGGCAAAATCGAAGCGGCTTTACCGCTGACCGAATTGATGCCGAACGAGAAGTTTGTTCATGGTGACCGTATTAAGGCGTATATCACCAAGGTCGAGAATACGACGAAAGGGCCGCAAATCATTTTGTCCCGTACCCATCCGGGCCTCTTGAAACGTCTCTTTGAACTGGAAGTGCCTGAGATCTTTGACGGTGTAGTTGAAATTCGCTCCGTCGCTCGCGAAGCAGGGTTCCGCTCCAAGATTGCCGTACATTCCCGCAACGTGGAAGTTGATCCAGTTGGATCTTGTGTAGGTCCTAAGGGAATGCGCGTGCAGACCATTGTGGGTGAGCTGCGCGGTGAAAAAATCGACATTGTTCGTTTCTCCGATCAGGTAGACGAATATGTTGCTAATGCACTGAGTCCTTCCAAAGTATTGGAAGTTCATGTATTTGAGGAAGAAAAGATGGCTCGGGTTATCGTTCCGGACTATCAACTGTCGCTCGCAATTGGTATCAAAGGCCAAAATGCCAGATTGGCAGCCAAATTAACCGGCTGGAAAATCGACATTAAGAGCGAGAGCCAGGCGGAACAGGAATTCGGCAGAGAAAAAGATTCTTCTTCTGAAATGCATCAGGATTCCGTCTCCGTCGACTAAAGTAAAGTACGGGGGGCGCTGACGTATGAAACCAAAAAAAGTGCCGCTGCGCAAATGTGTGGCATGCCAAGAAATGATGCCCAAAAAGCAGCTGATTCGCATTGTTAAAACGCCAGAGGATGAAGTGCTGATCGATTTGACTGGCAAAAAATCCGGACGTGGTGCCTATTTATGCGGCAAAGAGTCCTGTTTTAAGCTCGCACTCAAAAACCGGGCTTTGGATCGGGCGTTGAAAGGCAAAGTCTCACCTGAAATTTACGAGCAATTAGCAGCTGACTTCATCGCGGTTGAGGATGAATTCAAAGCAGCACAGGAGCGTGAACATGACTAATATTAAAACGCTGTCTTATTTGGGACTCTCTATGCGTGCAGGTAAACTTGTAACAGGTGAAGAAATTGTACTTAAAGCGATCCGTTCTTCCGAAGCTAAAATGGTTATTGTTGCGGGTGACGCCTCAGCCAATACACAAAAGAAATTTCGCGATAAATGCGGAACTTATAAGGTTCCTCTGTTGATCGGATTTGACCGGGATAGTTTGGGTTCAAGTATCGGTAAAGACACGCGTGTTGTTCTTGCAGTAACGGATCGAGGGTTTGCAAAAATGATCTCCAAGCAAGTCGGTATAATGTCGGAGGTGGAGTATATTGAGTAAACAGGAAAACAAGGATAAATTGCGAGTTTATGAATATGCGAAGTCCCTTAATATGAGTAGTAAAGAAATTATAACCATTCTTAAAAAGCTGGAAATTCCCGTAAACAATCATATGAGTGTCATGGAGAATGGTTCAGTCGGTAAGGTGGAACAATTTTTTAAAGATATAAAATCCACTGCTGCTTCGAAACAAAGTAACGATGCAAAACCAGTTGCTACTTCGGCAGTGCGCAGTGACAAACCAGTGGACAGCAACAAGCCGGCCGGCGGAGTGAACACGCCGAAGAGCAGTAACCCATCCGGTAGTCCCGTACAAACAAAAATACAACAGGAAAAGCAGGTAGGTATGAACAATAGACCAAATTCCAACAATAACAATGGCACCCAAAGACCCAGCGGCCAAGACAGCCGCAACAGAACGAACTCTTCCCAAGGCTCAAGCCAAGGAGGACAATCAACTAACCGTCCAAGACCAGCTCAAGGTGGACAAAGCAGTACTGCATCCCGTCCGCAAGGATCGGGTCAACGTCCGAATAACAGCGGTGGCGGTCAGGTAAGAACTTCAGGACCTAACAGCGGTGGTAATACAGGTACTGCTGGCAACCGTAGCGGTGGCCAAGGTCAGAGCCAAGGACAAGGCCAACGTAGAAGCGGCCCAGGTGGCACTACTGGCAGCAACAACAATAGTGGTAACCGTTCGAACAGCGGTGGCGGTGGACGTCGTTATGATGACAACCGTGGCGGCAACTTCCGTGGTAACCGTGGTGGCAAGAACAACCGCAACAGAAATCAACAACAGTACCAACAACGTGAAAAAATTGATAACACACCTAAGAAAATCATCGTTCGTGGTGATATGACTGTTGGTGAAACAGCGAAGTTGCTCCATAAGGATGCTTCCGAAGTTATCAAAAAGCTCATCGCTATGGGCGTTATGGCAACAATCAACCAAGAGCTTGATATCGAAACGATCCTTCTGCTTTCAGGTGAATTCGGTGTTGAGGTTGAAGTGAAGATTGTGCTTGAAGATGACCGTTTCGAAACACTGGAAGAGAATGATGATGCTGCTGACTTGCAGGCTCGTCCACCAGTAGTTACGATCATGGGTCACGTTGACCATGGTAAAACTACTTTGCTGGATGCTATTCGTTCAACGAATGTATCCGATGGCGAAGCAGGCGGAATCACGCAACATATCGGTGCATATCAAGTTGAAATCAACAACAAAAAGATCACGTTCCTGGATACTCCGGGTCACGAAGCGTTTACAGCGATGCGTGCACGGGGCGCACAAGTTACGGATATGACGATTATTGTCGTAGCTGCGGATGACGGTGTTATGCCACAGACAATTGAGGCGATTAACCATGCCAAAGCTGCTGGGCTACCAATCATCGTGGCTGTCAATAAAATTGACAAGCCGGGTGCTGATCCAGACAAAGTGAAACAAGAACTAACTAGCTATGAACTCGTTCCTGAAGAGTGGGGCGGAGATACCATCTTTGTTAACGTGTCAGCGAAACAAAGAATGGGTCTGGAAGGTCTGCTTGAAATGATTCTGCTGGTTGCAGAAGTGAACGAATACAAAGCGAACCCGGACAAACGTGCCCGTGGTACAGTGATTGAAGCCGAGCTGGATAAAGGACGTGGCCCAGTTGCACGTATCCTCGTACAGCACGGTACATTGAAAGTCGGCGATGCATTCGTAGCAGGTAACTGCTTCGGTCGTGTCCGTGCGATGGTCAATGACAAAGGTCGTCGTCTGAAAGAGGCTGGACCTTCAACACCTGTTGAAATCACAGGTTTGACTGAAGTTCCAGGTGCGGGAGATCCATTCATGGTGTTTGAAGATGAGCGCAAAGCGCGTTCCATCGCTGACAAACGTGCGATTACGCAACGTGAATCCGATCTGGGTACACATACTCGCGTAACGTTGGATGATCTGTTCCAACACATCAAAGATGGCGAGATCAAAGATCTGAACGTAATCATCAAAGGTGACGTACAAGGTTCGGTTGAAGCATTGAAAGGTTCCCTTGCGAAGATCGAAGTTGAAGGTGTACGCGTGAAAATCATTCATAGCGGCGCTGGTGCAATCACGGAGTCCGACATCATTTTGGCGGCAGCATCCAATGCCATCGTGATTGGTTTCAACGTTCGTCCTGATAACCAGGCGAAAGCAACTGCAGATCAAGAGCAAGTAGACATTCGTCTGCATCGCGTAATCTACAGTGTTATCGAAGAAATTGAACAAGCGATGAAAGGTATGCTTGATCCGATCTACAAAGAAAAAGTTATCGGTCATGCTGAAGTTCGGAGCACGTTCTCCATCAGTAAAGTGGGTACCATCGCTGGTTGTATGGTTACCTCGGGTAAAATTACGCGTTCTGCGGAAGCACGCCTGATTCGTGATGGCATTGTCCTTTACGAAGGTAAGCTGGATTCCCTGAAACGTTATAAAGATGATGCCAAAGAAGTAGCCCAAGGTTACGAGTGCGGTATTACACTGGATAAATATAATGATCTCAAAGAGGGCGACGTTATCGAAGCCTTCATTATGGAGACAGTACAACGATAAGCAAGGAAGCATGAGGTGAACAACGATGGCTAAGATTCGTACAGGTAGAGTGGGCGAGCAGATCAAGAAAGAAATCAGTCTGCTCATCCAGTCTGAACTGAAAGATCCACGTATCGGCTTTATTACGGTAACGGGAGTCGAAGTGACAGGAGACTTGTCGCAAGCCAAAGTTTATCTGAGTGTCTTCGGTGAGCAGGAACAAAAAGATAACACGCTCAAAGCTCTGGCAAAAGCAAATGGATTTTTGCGTTCCGAGCTGGGCAAACGTATCCGGTTCCGGCATGTTCCCGAGTTGATATTTAAGATTGACGAATCCATCGCTTATGGCAGCCGAATTGAGAAGCTGCTTGGCGATATTGGTTCCGACAAGAACGAATCCCAGTAACAGAATAGAGGAGACGGCAATGCACACTTATGAACAGGCGCTCCAGGCCGGAAAGCAATTTCTGCTGGAGCATGATGATTACCTGGTCGTGTCGCATGTACAGCCGGACGGTGACGCAGTCAGCTCGACGGTAACGGTGGGCTGGCTGCTGTCATGTCTGGGTAAGACATTCACGATGATTAATGAAGGCGAAATTCCCGGGCGTATGCATTTTTTGTGGGAAGCAGGCAACATTGTGAACATGACCGAACAACCACCGCAGCGAAAATATAAAGCTGTTATTTGTGTGGATTGTGCAGACTTTGCCAGAGTAGGTTTGACACGTCATTATTTCGAAGACGATGCTGTTATTTTGAATATTGATCATCACCCTACAAATGACGGTTATGGTACAGTCAACATCATTAAGTCAGATGCTGCTGCAACCGCTGAAATTTTGTTCGATTTTCTTAACCTGTTCCAAGTAACATGGGATAAAGATGTTGCGACGGCAGTTTATACAGGATTGCTTACGGATACAGGTGGCTTCCGCTATGCCAACACCAGCCCAAATGTAATGACAACGGCCTCCAGACTGCTTGAACATGGCGTGGATGGACCCTATCTTGCCCAGACCTTGTTGGAGCAGGTGACTCTTCCGCAAGTTCGGATTTTGAATCAGGCACTATCAAGCCTGCAGATGACGGATGATGGAAAGATAGCCTGGGTTGTTATTACACCAGATGATATGGTGGCTTGTGGAGCAGCTAATGAAGATCTTGAAGGGGTAGTGAATTATCCGCGTAACATTCAGGGCGTGGAAGTTGGTATCTTTTTCAAAGTCATCAACGAGAATGCGGTCAAGGTTTCTTTGCGTTCAGCTGGCAAGATTGATGTTGCTGCACTAGCCCAGACCTTTGGCGGAGGCGGGCATGTGCTTGCAGCCGGATGTCGTCTGGAAGGCAGACTTGATGATATTGTCGCAAAAGTACTGAAGCAGGTGAACTCACAATGGTAAAGCCATTTGAAGGTGTACTTCCGATATATAAACCGGCGGGATTTACTTCTCATGATGTTGTAGCCAAAATGCGTCGCATTCTCAAAATGAAGCGCATTGGGCATACGGGCACACTTGACCCACAAGTTACAGGCGTTCTGCCGCTCTGTCTTGGACGGGCGACACGTGTGGTGGAGTACATGCAGGAGCTTCCGAAGGAATATCTGGCTACGCTCAGATTGGGACTCTCTACTGACACAGAGGATATGACAGGGGAAGTCATTGAGCGGGCTGAAACGACTGTGGAAGTAACACAGGAACAGGTTCAACAGGTGCTAAAGCAGTTTCTGGGCACGATCTCTCAAGTACCACCCATGTATTCTGCGGTAAAGGTAGACGGCAAACGTCTTTATGAGCTTGCTCGTGAAGGTAAGACGGTAGAGCGTAAGAGTCGTGAGGTCACAATCTATGAGCTCGAACTTACAGGGATTGAGACTCAGGGTGAGACCACCGATATATCTTTCCGGGCTTTATGTTCAAAAGGTACCTATATTCGGACATTGTGTGTAGACATTGGCCGGCAACTCGGATATCCATCGACTATGGTTCAACTGGAGCGTACAATATCGGCAGGTATCTCTGCAGATCGTTGTCTTCGTATTGAAGAAGTGGAACAACTTATGGCTGACGGGACTTTGGCGGAGGTGCTGATTCCTGTTGACGAGGCTATTTCTTCAATTCCGGCCCACAAGGTTGGAGAAGAACAGGTCAAAGGAGCACTTCAAGGTCAGAAACTGTCTGCACGTCTTCTGGAACCACCTGTAGAGCAACCTGGGTTAATGCGGTTGTATGCTCAGGATGGTACGTTTCTGGGGATATTTGAGCGGGATGAACTAAAACCAACGGTGAGGGCAGTTAAAGTCTTTTTGCCGGAATAAAGAGGTTTCGGGCTTGGAGTTGTGGTGATGCTCAAGCTTGGCCTATCTAGTGAAATGCAGGTGAATGATTGTGAAAACCGTAATGCTAACCTATCCGCAGACGTTACATTCGACTGAGCTGAGCACACTGCCCCAAGTGCTTGCGATTGGTCAATTCGACGGACTGCATCTCGGACATGCAAGTGTCATTTTATCAGCTGTCCGCATTGCGCGGGAAACGGGCATGCAGGCAGCGGTCATGACCTTTCATCCACATCCGAAGGAAGTTATGCGCAAAGGGGATTACGAGGGTTATTTAACTCCCTTGAGAGATAAAGAAGATATCTTGGCAGGAATGGGCGTTGATGTACTCTATGTGGTGGAGTTCAATGAAGATTTCTCACGGTTGACGCCGCAACAATTCGTACACGACCTGTTGATTCCTCTTCAGACACGAACAGCGGTGGTGGGTTTTGACTTCCGTTTTGGTCACAAGGGTGCAGGGGATGAACAACTTCTTCGTACTTTGGGAGAAGAAGAGATGACGGTGGAAACCGTTCCTCCGTTCTTGTTAAATGGTGAAAAAGTGAGCAGTTCTCTTATTCGTGGCCTGTTGAAGCGTGGGGAGATGGATGAGGCCAGTCAGTGGCTTGGTCGACCTTACAGCATCAGAGGAACCGTCATTCACGGGGAGAAGCGTGGACGAACGATTGGATTTCCTACAGCCAACCTTGAACTCACGGATCATTACGTTACCCCGTCGAAGGGTGTTTACGCTGTTCGTGTGCAGTATGGCAAACAGGAACTGCATGGCGTAATGAATCTTGGTGTGAAACCTACGTTTCACGAAAGCGGGATGAAACCTACGTTTGAAGTGCACCTGCTTGATTTTGATGGACACTTGTATGACCAGGAACTAAAGGTTGAGCTCGTTCACTATATTCGTGCAGAACGAAAGTTTGACTCCATTGATGCATTGATTAGCCAAATTCGTGAAGATGCATTAACTGCCGGCCGCCTGTTATCTTAAAGGTTCAGGATTAAATGCATGTTTACATTTACTTTAACTAGGCAATTATGATATACTGTACTACGTTGTCGATTGAGACAACATTAACCTTGGCTTGGTTGCTTGCGCTCACCGGCGGTGACGAGGCTAATGGCGATTATATTGAAGGAGGTGAACAGGATGGCATTGACTCAAGAACGTAAACAACAACTGATCGACGAGCACAAAACTCACGAGTCCGATACAGGATCTCCAGAGGTGCAAGTTGCTATCCTTACGGAAAACATCAGAAGTTTGACAGACCACTTGCGTACGCATAAGAAAGACCACCACTCACGTCGTGGACTTTTGAAAATGGTAGGTCAACGTCGTAAGCTTTTGGCTTACGTGAAAAACAAAGATGTTAAACGTTACAGCGCACTGATCGAAAAACTCGGATTGCGTCGTTAATTATCGTACATGTTTTCAAAACCAACCTGGCTGTTATCCGTCATTCTTTTGTCTAAAAGGACAAGCGGAACCTACAGCCGGGTTGTTTTGTAGATGAACATGTTGCCATATATTTGTAGATGGGGCTCCGTGAGGAGCTTTTGTTGTGCAGGTTAGCATGTTGAAAGTTCCATACATAGCTAATGAATGCAGGACAAGCAGGAAATACTGTAAATATGCAGAATCCATTGAATTAGGAACGAATATAAGGAGGGGTTTCATGGAACAGCGTGTTGAAATGCAGCTTGGTGGAAGAAAGCTTACGCTTGAGACCGGGCGTTTGGCCAAGCAGGCTAATGCTGCCGTTAAGGTAACATACGGGGATACCGTGGTATTGTGTACCGTGACAGCATCAAGTGAGCCGAAAGATCTGGACTTTTTCCCATTAACGGTGAACTATGAAGAAAGATTGTACGCCGTAGGTAAAATCCCGGGAGGATTTATTAAACGTGAAGGCAGACCGAGTGAGAAAGCCATTCTTTCAAGCCGTCTGACAGACCGTCCAATTCGTCCTTTGTTCCCGGAAGGCTTCCGGAATGATGTACAAGTTCTGAATATCGTTATGAGTGTGGATCAGGATTGCGAACCGCAAATTGCTGCAATGATTGGTACATCGGCAGCATTGAGTATTTCGGATGTTCCATTCAGCGGACCGATTGGTGGCGTGAAAGTTGGACGTATTGATGGCGAGTTCATCATTAACCCAACGATTGCACAGCTTGAAGTCAGTGATATTGAACTGGTCGTTGCAGGAACCAAAGATGCCATCATGATGGTTGAGGCGGAAGCAAACGAAGTGCCGGAAGAAGTGATGCTCGAAGCAATCATGTTTGGACATGATGAGATCCAAAATATTATTGCTGTAATCGAACAACTTGTGCAAGTTGCTGGAAAAGAAAAAATGGCTGTTAAGTTGCGTACCGTTAATACTGAAGTTAACAGCAGCGTGCGTGAATTCGCCAGCGCTCGTCTGGTCGAAGCGGTTAAAATCGCCGAGAAACATGCTCGTCAAGATGCAATCGATGTAGTGAATGACGAAACCGTTGCTCACTTTGAAGAGAAATATATTGAAAGTCCGGAATTGTTCAAAGACGTGAAGGAAGTTCTGCACGATATCGTCAAAGAAGAAGTGCGTCGTCTGATTACGCATGATAAAGTTCGTCCGGATGGACGTGGACTTGCTGAAATTCGCCCAATTGAATGTGATACATCTCTGTTGCCACGTGCACATGGTACAGGACTGTTTACGCGCGGTCAAACGCAAGCACTTAGCGTTTGTACACTGGGTGCACTGGGTGATGTTCAGATTTTGGACGGAATCAGTCTTGAAGAAACGAAACGATTCATGCATCACTATAACTTCCCACCATTCAGCGTAGGTGAAGCTCGTCCATTACGTGCTCCAGGCCGTCGCGAAATCGGACATGGTGCTCTGGGTGAGCGCGCGCTTTCCAAAGTGATTCCTTCCGAAACGGATTTCCCATACACGATACGTTTGGTATCTGAAGTTCTGGAATCCAACGGTTCATCATCTCAGGCAAGTATCTGTGCCAGCACTTTAGCTATGATGGATGCAGGTGTACCAATCAAAGCTCCAGTTGCGGGTGTAGCTATGGGTCTGATCAAAGATGGAGATCATGTATCCATTCTGAGTGATATTCAAGGTATGGAAGATCACCTCGGTGACATGGACTTTAAAGTAGCTGGAACACCTGAAGGTGTAACTGCAATCCAAATGGACATCAAAATTGCTGGTATTAATCGTCAAATTTTGTCTGATGCATTGGCGCAAGCCAAAGAAGGTCGTATGCACATTTTGGGCAAAATGAACGAAATTTTGAAAACTCCACGTGAGCAGTTATCACAATATGCACCTAAAATTACAACGATGCATATCAACCCGGACAAAATCCGTGATGTTATCGGTGCAGGTGGTAAAATTATCAATAAAATCATCGAAGAAACCGGTGTTAAAATTGATATTGAACAGGATGGACGTGTCTTTATCGCTTCTTCCAACCAGGAGATGAATGATAAAGCCAAAGCGATCATCGAAGGTATTGTGCGCGAAGTATTGGTCGGCGAGATTTATGTCGGCAAAGTAAAACGCGTAGAAAAATTCGGTGCATTTGTTGAAGTACTTCCGAACAAAGAAGGTCTGGTACACATCTCGCAACTGTCAACTGAACGTGTTGCCAAAGTGGAAGATGTTGTAGCTATCGGTGATTCCATTACGGTAAAAGTAACGGAAATTGACCCACAAGGTCGAATCAACTTGTCCCGTAAAGCAGTTTTGACTGCTGAAGTTCCGGCTCAATCCTAGGATACCGAAGCGACAGGTTACAAAAGGATAGATTGAATGAAGAGACAGAATGTGAATTTCTGGCTCTTTTTTTAACGTTTAAATATGTAAAGCAAAGATGAAAACATGGCTTAGCATTCATATTCTTGCCCTTGTCCTCATATGATGGGGACAAAGACGGCGGGAGGATGGAGCTGTGGGAAACCAATCCAAAAAGCTGGCGGCTGTTCTGGCGGGTGTGACTGCGGTCATATTGATCGGACAAGTTGGCAGTGTACGTACATACATTACGGAGATCCGTGATGGGCCAGGTACGCAAAATGCTTTTGACATGTTTAAGGAGGCGACTGGAGAAGATGCGCTGTTGTCTGCGATTCGGGATAAAGCGGCTGAAACGAAAATTGCTCCGGTGAATGCCAGAGTGGATCGGGTATGGAAAGCAATTCCTGGTTATAATGGCATGGAGATTGATGTGGAAGCGACATACCGTAAGGCGCTGAGTGGAACGTTGAATACCAAAATAGCGTATGTCTACCGTCAGATTGAGCCGGAGATCCAGCTTAAGGATTTGGGTGCACATCCGATCTATCGGGGGAATGCAAACAAACCGATGGTTTCATTTATGATTAATGTGGCCTGGGGGAACGAATACATTAAACCGATGCTGGATACGCTCGATGCCGAGAAAGTGAAGGCTACTTTTTTTCTGGATGGAAGTTGGTTAAGCAAAAACGTTGAACTGGCCAAAGAAATTCAGAAGCGTGGGCATGAGATGTCCAATCATGCGTATTCTCACCCGAATATGAGTCGATTGAGCGCAGAACGGGCCAAGCTGGAAATTAGCAAAACCCAGGATCTGCTCCATAAAACACTGGGCGTAGAGAATCGTTGGTTTGCTCCGCCTTCCGGTGACTTTAATCAGAAGACCGTTGACATTGCTTCATCCATGGGGCTGCAAACCGTGTTATGGACAGTAGATACTGTGGATTGGCGTAAGCCAAGCCCGGATGCCGTTGTTGCTAAAATTGCAAAAAATACCGAGGCAGGCACGTTAATTCTAATGCACCCTACAGCTGCTTCTTCGGGAGCTTTAAAGGGCATGATTCAATCCATACGGGCCAAAGGTCTGGTGCTCGGAACAGTAAGTGAGACGCTGTCTTCGGAACGTGTAAATACCTCTGCGGTTGAGTGAACGTTGTTTTTTTGTTAATATCAAAAAGTTGGAACCAAATGTCGATTTCAATTTCAAGGTTGAGATCAAGGCAATTATAGAGATGTAGGAGGGCCAACCATGAAAAAAATTCAGCTGGGCAATGGCCTCAGAGTTGTCATGGAACAGATACCGACCTGCCGTTCTGTGTCTTTCGGAATATGGGTCAAGACAGGTTCGCGCAATGAGCAACCTGCAAGTAACGGAGTATCACATTTTATTGAACACATGTTGTTCAAAGGAACAGATCGTTATGATGCCAAGGCGATTGCGGAGCAGTTCGATGCGATTGGCGGTAACGTGAATGCGTTCACTTCCAAAGAATACACGTGTTATTATGCTAAAGTGTTGGATGAACATTTGCCGATTGCGGTTGATGTATTGTCTGATATGTTTTTCCGCTCCAAAATGGATGATGGTGAATTGATCAAGGAGAAAAACGTCATTCTGGAAGAAATCTCGATGTATGAAGATACGCCGGATGATATGGTTCATGATCTGATGGCCTTGGCCGCCTATGGTGAGCATCCACTCGCATACCCAATCCTGGGTACGGAAGAACGTCTCAAAGCGATGGATTCCAGTCATCTGCGTGCATATATGAAGGAGCACTACACGATTGAGAACACGGTCATTAGTATCGCGGGTAATATTGATGACAGTGTAATCGATCTGATGGAGAAGCATTTTGGTGCTTTTGATGTAAATGGAGTAACGGAAGCAGTCACGATGCCAGCCTTCCAAAGCGAACAGCTCTTTCACAAAAAGAAAACGGAACAGAATCATATCTGTATTTCGTTCCCGGGCTGTAAAATCGGAGATCCGCTGCAATTCGCTATGGTTGTTCTGAATAACGCCATTGGTGGAGGCATGAGCTCCAGACTGTTCCAGGAAATTCGTGAGAAACGGGGTCTTGCGTACTCCGTGTATTCCTATCATAGCTCTCATGCGGACAGCGGACTTTTCACGATATACGCGGGTACAGCACCAAAACAGACCAAAGAAGTGCTCGATCTGACTAAAGAGGTTCTGCGCGACCTGGCTGTAAACGGCTTGTCCGAAGATGAACTTCGTAAAGGAAAAGAACAGCTGAAAGGCAGCTTGATTCTGAGCTTGGAAAGCACAGGTAGTCGCATGAATCGTCTGGGTAAAAACGAACTCATGCTGGGCAGACACCATACGCTGGATGAGATGATCACCAAAATTGAGCAAGTTACCATGGACGATATTAACGCGGTACTTGATCTGATGTTTGCTGAGCCTTTTGCACTTGCTATGGTTGGCGCTTCAGATAAGACGATCGCTGGATTGAGAAGGGATGATTTTGTTGCATTACGTTCAAATACAGAAACTGCCGGGCAATGAAGATATTAAACTGCCTCAAAAAATGTCGGAGCTGGCATCCGGCTTTGATGTAGTAGCTGCACTTCAGGAAGATGTTGTATTGCAGCCGGGTCAGCGTACGCTGATTCCTACCGGACTTGCGATGGCAATGCCAGCTGGATTGGAAGCACAGATCCGTCCTCGGAGCGGACTGGCTTTCAAACATGGAATTACCTGCCTCAACACACCGGGGACCATTGATGCGGATTATCGTGGAGAAGTTAAAGTGCTGTTGATTAATCTGGGTCAGGAACCGTTCACGATTGTACGAGGAGAGCGCATCGCACAGATCGTCTTCCAGACCGTGCCTGCGGTTGAATTGACGGAAGTGAATGAACTTTCCGAAACGGTACGTGGCGAAGGCGGATTCGGTCATACCGGGAAATAAGCAGCGTAAATATACCTATTCTTTAGAGTCGTCCCTGACAGGGGCGGCTCTTTTTTACATTCGAGAAACAGACGGTGGAATGCAATTATTGTTTTCACCCCCCTGTGGGCCCTTGCATACGATAAGGCATACATGTGGTGAAAGGAGTGACGTCCCGATGCTGACCGGAGTCCGGATTGTAGTCCTGGGCGGAGATGCGCGGCAGCTTGAAGTCATTCAAAAGTGCGCTGAGCTGGATGCAACGGTAAGTGTGGTGGGTTTCGATAAAATAGAGCGTTCCATTCCAGGGATCGAGCACCAGGAACTGGAGGATGAAGTGTTTGCTTCTGCAGATGTACTGGTACTGCCTGTCGTCGGTTGCGATGACCAGGGAAAAGTAAGTACTTCATTCAGTGACACACCGATCTATTTGAAAAAGGAACATATTGCAGCATTACCCGAGCATTGTATTGTGTTCACAGGTATGGCAAAGCCGTTCCTGCGCGAACTTTGTCTTGAAAATGGGCTGCGACTTGTTGAAGTACTTGATCGTGATGATATTGCACTTTACAACTCTATTCCAACAGCTGAGGGAGCCATCGCCATAGCTATTCGGGAGACGGACTTCACAATCCATGGTTCGGAATGCATTGTGCTGGGCATTGGTCGAACAGGATTCACAATGGCCAAAACACTGCAGGGACTTGGAGCAAATGTGCGGGTAGGAATCAGGCGCGAAGAGGATGCTGCCCGCGCTACAATAATGGGCTGGAAGCCTTTCATGACAACGGATTTGGCCGCTCAAACCGGGGAAGTTGACTTGCTTTTTAATACGATACCGACTATGATAATCACAGCACAAATCCTGTCCAGAATGCCGCAAAAGGCTGTCATTATCGACCTCGCATCCGCTCCTGGCGGCTGTGATTTCAGGTATGCTGACAAACGCGGTATCAAAGCGCTACTTGCGCCTGGCCTCCCCGGCATTGTTGCTCCCAAAACGGCTGGCGGCATTATTGCCGACGCGTTGATCCGTTTGCTTTTGGAAGAACAGAACGCACGGGAGGTTAAATCATGAACTGGCAGGGAAAAACGGTAGGTTATGCAATTACGGGTTCTCATTGTACGTTTGAAGAGGTTATGCCGGTAATTAGCCGCTTCGTAGCTGAAGGTGCCAACGTCATTCCGATTATTTCGAATTCGGTTCTGACGACGGATACACGCTTTGGTACGGCGCAAAATTGGCAAAAACAGTTGAAAGATATAACAGGTAATGATATCATTTCTACAATTGTTGAAGCGGAGCCATTAGGGCCTTCCAAGTTGCTTGATGTGCTGGTGATTGCTCCATGCACAGGGAATACAACAAGCAAGCTGGCTAATGCGATGACCGACAGTCCAGTGCTAATGGCCGCCAAAGCGCAGATGCGCAATCAGCGTCCGCTTGTGCTCGCGATTTCCACGAATGACGGTCTGGGCTTGAATGCTGCGAATATCGCCAAATTGCTCGTGGCCAAATATTTGTATTTTGTGCCATTTGGGCAGGACGATCCAATGAAAAAACCAAACTCGTTAGTCGCCAAAATGGAATTGATTCCAGAGGCTTGCTGGAGTGCTCTTGAGGGCAAACAGTTGCAGCCGATGATTGTGGAGCGTTCTTCACAGGCTTGATGGAACAATGATTCGGAGACAACGTTTATGCGCTTGGAGAAATGAAGGGGTTCGAGAGACAAAGAAAATCATGGGGGACGATATGCTGGATTGAACAGCTACTATGTCCACGTTCCTGTATATAAGGCATTCCTGCTTGCGGGTAGTACAGGTTAAGCAAGCGGGAGAGGTCTATTGTGAATGTATGCGTCATGACCTCGTATAAAATGCTGGAATTATCGCATCAGAACGCTCCCTAGAGTGATCCATTTGTTGATTTGACCCGTGTCCAGTCTTCTTGCGTACACAAATGGAGGAATAAAGATGCGTATCATGGTACAGAAATTCGGAGGCACGTCTCTCTCCACTGTTCAGGCGAGAGAGCATGTGCTCCGTCACGTTAAACGTGAACTTGAAGCAGGATTGAGTCTGGTCATCGTTGTGTCTGCGATGGGCCGCCGCGGCGAGCCATATGCGACTGATACATTGCTGGACTGGGCTGCACAGAACGGAAACGCACTATCCGCACGCGAAAAGGATTTACTGCTGTGCTGTGGTGAAATCATATCTGCGACAACGTTGAGCAGTTTACTCGAACATGAAGGCATTCCAACTACAGTGCTGACCGGCGCACAAGCAGGTTTTGTGACGGACGACAATTTCGGGAATGCCCGGATATTGGATGTCCGTCCTGTTCGTGTGTTGGAGCAGCTTCAGCTCGGCCGTGTCGTTGTTGTAACCGGATTCCAGGGGCAGACAGAGAACGGAGACTTCACGACACTGGGTCGTGGGGGAAGTGATACGTCTGCTACAGCTCTCGGTGCAGCATTACGTGCTGAAATGGTGGATATCTACACAGATGTGAACGGGATACTTACCGCTGATCCGCGAATTGTTGAGGATGCACGTCCACTGACTGTTGTGAGTTATGCAGAGATATGTAACATGGCCCACCACGGGGCCAAGGTAATCCATCCACGTGCGGTTGAGATTGCGATGCAATCCCAGATTCCAGTGCGGGTAAGATCTACTTTTGCAGACACGGAAGGAACGCTGGTTACGCATCCGGAAGGGTTTCAGGATGTGCAGACAGGCATTGTTGACCGTTATGTAACAGGCATCGCCTACGTGAGCAATGTAACGCAAATTACGGTGGATGTGCCTGGTGGTGGTGCAGATCGATTGCAACTAAAAGTGTTCAAAACCATGGCAGAGAATTCAATCAGTGTTGATTTTATTAATGTTACCCCCTCGGGAGTTGTCTATACGGTTTTTGACAGTGATTCCGAGAAAGCCATACAGGTATTGCAGGAGATAGGTCTCAAGCCACAAAGCCTGTCCGGTTGTGCCAAAGTGTCCGTCATTGGCGGAGGCATTAATGGTGTACCTGGAATTATGGCTCGAATAGTGGAGTCCTTGACACTGGCAGACATTCAGATCCTGCAATCGGCAGATTCGAATACAACGATCTGGGTACTCGTAAAAAAAGAAGATATGGTTCAGGCCCTGAGGGCACTTCACGCCTCATTCGAACTTCATTTGTAAATAACTGAAGTTAGAGGAGCCAAACCTGTTTTGAAGGAGGAATCGAATTGGACTTTGGAAGATTGATTACAGCAATGGTCACTCCGTTCAATGAACAAGGAGAGATTCATTGGGAGGAAACGGCACGTCTAATCGACTATCTGATTGCAGATCAAAAGTCGGAGACGCTTGTGGTTTCTGGAACAACAGGGGAGTCTCCAACACTTAGTGATACTGAGAAAGTTCAATTATTCGAATTTGCAGTGAAACATGCGGCCGGTCGGTGCAAAATTATAGCCGGAACGGGAAGCAATAACACGGCACATTCCATCCATTTGACACAGGAAGCTGAACGTGCCGGAGTGGATGGCATATTGTTGGTTGTTCCGTATTACAACAAACCTAGCCAAGAAGGTTTGTTCAAACATTTTGAAGCGATTGCAGGCTCCACCAAGCTGCCAATTATGCTCTACAACGTGCCTGGGCGTACTGTAACCAGCCTGTCAGCAGCGACAACACTTCGTCTTGCGCAGATACCTAATATCGTCGCTACGAAGGAATGTGCGTCTATGGAGCAGGTTACGCTGATTGCAGCAAGTGCTCCAGAGAATTTCAGAGTCTATTCCGGTGATGATGCTTCAGGCTTACCAGCGATTGCGGTTGGAGCACATGGAATTGTCAGTGTGGCCAGTCATGTCGTAGGGGCAGAAATGAAGAAAATGATTGACGCCTTCTATGGCGGAGCACCTCTTGAGGCTGCTCAGATTCATCAGCAGTTGTTCCCAGTGTTCAAAGGCCTGTTTGAGTGTCCACAGCCTCTACCAAACCCGGTAGCGGTGAAATATGCGCTGACATTGCGTGGTCTAGACGTTGGTTCTGTACGATTGCCCCTTATTCCACCAACGGAAGAGGAGCAGGTTTATATCAAAGGTTTGCTTAATTTGTAATCATTTTGGCTGCATAAGGACTATTTTATTAATCATGGCAATATTCTTCAGATTAGCAAAAGAACCGCTCCTCTTCGTCGAGGCTGCGGTTCTTTTTTTTACGAGTAATGTGAGGTTTCTTTTCGAATGCTAAGGGGAAACCTACAGGTTAACGAGAGAGTGACTTGTTTTTTTTGTTTTTAATCATGTATAATGATGTCAAGTGACTGGGTGCGGTATTTTTTTGAAATTGAAAGCGACATCGTTTCGTGGTGTAGCTTTGCGGTGAAAAAGGAAGGAACGGCTAAGAGGGAATTTCAAATCCAACTTGTTGGTCAAAGGGAATAACTTCGAAGAACTTCTTCCAAATATCGTGAATAAAGGTGTTCTTTTGCATTCATCCCCATAGATGGGTATGTGATGTATGGACTACTTTTCTTAACTTACAATAAATAATAAGGTACGACGTCCAACTACCATAGGAGGTTTAGATTCATTTGTCTAAGAAAAATAATAACGATAAACTGATGATTTTTGCTTTGGGCGGCGTAGGCGAGATTGGTAAAAATATGTACGTCATCCAATACGCCAACGACATTGTAGTCGTAGATGCTGGTCTTAAATTCCCGGAAGAAGATATGCTTGGTATTGATATTGTCATCCCTGACATTTCTTACCTGACTGAGAACCGTGACAAAGTAAGAGGAATTATCCTTACTCACGGACATGAGGATCACATTGGTGGTCTGCCATATGTTCTCAAACATCTGAATGTTCCTGTATACGGAACAAGACTTACGCTTGGACTTGTAGAAAACAAGTTGAAAGAAGCGAATCTGCTGGGTGAAACAAAACGTATTCTGATTGATGCTGATTCCGAGATCCAACTTGGATCTGTTCTGAAAGCATCGTTCTTCGCTACTAATCATAGTATTCCGGATTCTGTTGGTGTATGTGTCGAAACACCGGAAGGTGCAGTTGTTCACACAGGTGACTTCAAATTCGACCATACTCCAGTCAATGGTCAATATGCAGATCTTCAGCGTATGGCACAGATCGGAACAAATGGCGTGTTAGCGCTGTTGTCCGACAGTACGAACGCTGAGAAACCTGGATTCACACCATCGGAGAAAAATGTGGGTATCGTTCTGGAAGATATCTTCCGTAAAGCGAGTCAACGTGTTGTTGTGGCGACATTTGCTTCCAACGTACACCGTATCCAACAAGTGATCAATGCAGCAGAAGTGACTGGACGTAAAGTTGCAGTTATCGGACGCAGCATGGTGAATGTGGTTGGTATTGCTTCAGAACTGGGTTATCTTGAGATTCCGGATGGCATGATCATTGAACCTGAAGAAGTAGGCAAGATGGCAGCTGATCGTGTCGTGATTCTCTGCACAGGAAGTCAAGGAGAGCCAATGTCAGCACTGACACGTATGGCTCGTTCCACACACCGTAAAGTGGACATCCTGCCAGGTGACACCGTCATTATCGCAGCAACACCGGTTCCAGGTAATGAAAAATATGTAGGCCGTACAATTGATGAACTGTTCCGTCTGGGTGCTAACGTGCATTACAGCGGTGCTAACAGTGGTGTCCACGTATCTGGTCACGGTAGCCAGGAAGAGCTGAAACTGATGCTCAACCTGATGAAACCGAAATTCTTCTTGCCAATTCACGGTGAATTCCGTATGCAGCGTCGCCACGCGGTTCTTGCTGAATCTGTAGGGGTAGAACCTGAGAACATTTTCATCACGGATATCGGTGAAGTGATTGAAATTCAAGGTGGAGCAGCACGTAGAGCAGGTAAAGTTACTGCAGGTAATGTGTTGATCGACGGCTTGGGTGTAGGCGATGTGGGTAACATTGTACTTCGTGACCGCAAATTGTTGTCACAAGATGGTATCCTTGTTGTTGTGGTAACCCTGAGCAAACAGGATGGAAAAATTGTTTCCGGTCCTGACATCATCTCTCGCGGATTTGTGTATGTACGTGAATCGGAAGGACTACTGGATGAGGCCAACCGGATCGTTAGCAGCACATTGCAGAAGTTGATGAGTGAGAACGTTAACGAGTGGGCTTCACTCAAAACAAATGTTAAAGATGCACTGGGACGCTTCCTGTATGAGCAAACTCGTCGTAGACCGATGATTTTGCCAATCATCATGGAAGTTTAAAATAAGCTAAACAAAAACATATATTCAGGCACACAGTCGCCCCTTCTCTACGAGTAATATTGGACGGTTCCTCGTAGAGAAGGGGCTTTTTTTGCGTTTTCAGGAAGAACTGCAATAGGGTCAATATGTGAAGCAATTTGATGTAACGGGTATAAGGCGGTTGGAAAAATCCCCATACTAAGGAAATACATTAATGTTTCTGGAGAAGGGGATTATTGAAATGAATGAACGTATGAATGGCAAACAGGCGTCAAGATCCAATCAACCGGAAGTTGAAGCGCCGGAGATTCCGATGCAGGAGGACAAGGCTATCTCTCCCGTGACAGAGACTATTCAGCAATTTGGGCAGACACAGTCGCCTGCAGGTGAGTCGAATATTTTCTGTATGACCATTATTGGACAGGTCGAAGGGCATTTGATTTTGCCGCCACAAAATAAAACAACAAAGTATGAGCATATCATTCCACAGCTGGTGGCCGCAGAACAGAATCAGCGCATTGAAGGTATACTGATCATTTTGAACACGGTAGGTGGAGATGTAGAGGCGGGTCTGGCCATTGCAGAGATGATTGCTTCTCTGAGCAAACCTACGGTGACTGTGGTCATTGGAGGTGGGCATAGCATTGGAGTACCGATTGCTGTAGCTTCAACATATTCCCTGATTGCCGGAAGTGCAACGATGACGATCCATCCGATTCGGATGAACGGCCTTGTCATTGGTGTACCTCAAACGTTTGAGTATATGGAGAAAATGCAGGAAAGGGTTGTTCGGTTCGTGACTTCGCATTCGAATATCTCTGAAGAGATGTTCAAAGAACTAATGTTTAAGACTGGTGAGTTGAATCGGGATATTGGTACAGCTGTAGGAAGCGCAGATGCAGTGAAACATGGATTAATGGATGCAGTGGGCGGGATTGGACAGGCTATTGCTCAGTTAAATCAGCTCATAGGAGACAAGAGACAGACTCTGCAAGCGGGAGGTTATACCCAATGACATTATATACCGTGATGCCCCCGGAACAACTCTGGTCGGGAATGTGGAAAGAGGGCGAAGATACAAAGGAGATCAAGATGAATGGTTTATTGATGCAGGTAAGACCTGTTAATGACAATGAAGCCGTTATTGTACGTTTGCTGGATTGTCCACTTGAAGCCTATCTGAATCCTGCTAATATGCCCGGTTCGACCATTCCGCTTTCGGGTAACTTGGGACCAGCATAACGCGACGAATTCAGACAAATTGAGCAGAAAAAGAACATATGTACGGATTATATTTGTATGGTATAATATTCTTCTGGGGGTGACCTGATTTTGGCCAGAAGAAAAAAGAGGAAAAAAAAGGGCGCTGGTTTTAGCGGCGTTTTAAAATATGAAATTTACGGAATTGTGCTTATTACCCTTGCTGTCATAGCATTATCGGGTGAAGCCACCGTTGGACGTTCGCTTTCCAAGATGTTCGGACTGATGCTTGGTAAGTTTTATTTTGCGATTCCACTTGTTGGTATTTATTATGGTCTCATGGTGATGATTCACCGGAAATGGCCGAGTGGCTGGACGACACGCAAAACAGGACTGGTATTGCTGGTCTTTGCCTTGACCTTGATGAGTACTGTCTCTGCAATGCACCAGAAGCTCATTCCGGTTGGTGCGCTTGAGCCTGGTGCTGTGATTACGCAGGTACATAATGATATGCAAACCGAGTTGCTAACCCCTGCTGCGCCAGGGGAGAGGGACTCCATGCTGAACAAGGATATCAGCGGTGGTTATCTCGGGGCTGGGCAATTTGCTCTTTTCCTGTGGTTGTTCGGCAGCCTTGGGGCGAGACTCATCATGATTGTCATGTTTATCATCAGTTTTATGCTGATTACAAGTCTATCTTATGTGGATCTGATTCGAATATTCCGAACCAAGATCTGGGATGCCGGGAGTTCGATGTACAAGAAGCTGGAGTCGAGGCCCTCTGCACGTTCTGCTTCAGCATCTGATGGAAGGAAAAAAGGTAACGCTCGTAAAGTGGTACCTGTTCCTGTTGAAGATGACGAAGACGAGTATGAGGATGAATTAGAGGAACAGCATCTGCCAAAACGAAAAGCGCCAATATTCTTCCAACTTTTCGGAAAATGGGGAGTTAAACGGGAACAGGCGACATCAGGACGTGAAATGGATGAGGTCGAATCGGCAGAAACAGAACAGATTGTATACCGCGCCGAACAAGATCACAATCTAGAGGCGTGGCAGGATGCAACTGAAGACGTAGTGAACAAATCAGCTTCATCACGTGTTCCTGTTCAGGCTAAACCTAACTCAGCGCCGATCATTCGAGACTTTTTCGAGCACGTCAGAACAGAAGAGGCAAGCATTGAAGATGATCTGGACGATGCTTATCCTTTCCCGGATAATCTGGCCGATCCAAACGTAGTACAACAGGGCGAGCATGCCATTAAAATAACGGATGAACTGGTAGAGACGGAGTGGTCTGCATCCGATGCGGGTACAAACGGGATGAATGCTGTGGATGAGATTCAGAGTGGAGAAGAAGTACCTAATGATGCAATGCAGGGAACAGATACTCCAACTCCTGAAGGGCAGGACACACCACCGGTGAAACCAACACCGCCACCTCCTAAGCCGTACAAGCTGCCATCATTCCGTCTCCTTGCCAAGCCAAACAATGGGGGCAAGGCGGGTGACCAGAAGGATTATATGCAGACAGCACGCAAGCTGGAAGCTACACTGGAGAGTTTTGGTGTTCGTGCCAAAGTGCTTGAAGTGGTCCGGGGCCCTGCTGTTACAAGGTATGAAATTCAACCTGATATTGGTGTTAAAGTCAGCAGAATTGTCAGCCTAACTGATGATATCGCGTTGGCTCTGGCGGCAAAAGATATTCGGATGGAAGCACCGATTCCCGGAAAGTCTGCGATTGGTATCGAAGTACCTAATGGTGAAGTATCGGTTGTAACGATGCGTGAAGTAATGGAGACAGCAACGTTCCAGGATGCAGAATCCAAAGTGACCATTGCCTTTGGCCGAGATATCTCGGGACAGACGATTATTGGTAACTTGGCTCGTATGCCCCATTTGCTGGTCGCGGGTGCTACAGGTTCCGGTAAGTCGGTGTGTATTAACGGAATTATTACCAGCATATTGTACAAAGCCAAGCCGGATGAAGTGAAGTTCCTGATGGTCGATCCCAAGATGGTTGAGTTGAACGTATATAACGGAATTCCACATCTGATGGCACCAGTAGTAACTGATCCTAAACGAGCGTCACTTGCTCTCAAAAAGATTGTGGTTGAAATGGAGAAACGATATGAACTGTTCTCCAAATCAGGCACACGTAACGTCGAGGGTTACAATAATCTGATGAAAGATAATCCTGCGGCTGTTCTGCCTTATATCGTTGTCATTGTGGATGAGCTTGCAGATCTGATGATGGTTGCAGCCGGAGATGTAGAGGATGCCATTGCACGACTTGCTCAGATGGCTCGTGCAGCCGGAATCCATCTAATTATTGCCACACAACGTCCTTCTGTTGACGTTATTACCGGGGTAATCAAGGCTAACATTCCATCGCGGATTGCCTTCGGCGTATCCTCCCAAGTCGATTCCCGAACGATTCTGGATATGGGTGGGGCTGAGAAACTGTTGGGCCGTGGAGACATGTTGTTCATGCCAATGGGCGCATCAAAACCGGTTCGTGTACAAGGTGCATTTATGAGCGATGAAGAAGTCGAGAATATTGTAAACTACGTACGTGGTCAAGGTGAAGCACAGTATGATGAGTCCCTTGTACCTGAGGTGGACGACTCTATCCAGGCTGAAGATGAAGTACAGGACGAGTTATACGAAAAGGCAGTACAGATTATTCTGGAGGCCAAGCAAGCGTCTGTTTCTCTGCTACAACGTCGAATGCGAGTAGGATACACCCGTGCCGCACGTTTGATTGACTCCATGGAAACCCGGGGCGTTATTGGTCCTTACGAGGGTAGCAAACCAAGGGAAGTACTGGTTTCACTTGAACAGTATCAGCAGAATAAAATAAGCTCGTAGTGTAACATGTAACATGGTTACAACGAATCGTTTAAGCCCTCAACCGTATTGGTTGAGGGCTTTTTGCTTGCTCAGTAGACTGAAGTTTTGCCATCTACTCCAAAGATCGGATGATTTGGTGCATAGGAAACAAGCAGGCTTGTCATAATAACCTTAGCGATTCTGTTAATCCCACAAGAGAAAGGTAGAGCACAGTCGATGCGAAAAATGAACCTATGGCTTTTCACTGCTATTTTGCTGATATCCGCATTGGGAATTCGTTATTTGCTTCCTGGGAATACAGCAACTGAAAGTTCAGCCGAGCGTACACCGCAGGTAGAAGAAAAGGCCTTGCCTACGTTTAGCAGCAATACAGTGAAATATGGAAGTTACGGTCAGGATGTATATGAGCTTCAGGGGCGTTTGAAGTACCTGGGATTTTACAATGGTAAAATCGACAGTAATTTTGGCAGCAGCACACTGAAATCCGTTAAATGGTTTCAATCCGAGTTTGGCATGAAGGCAGATGGTGTGGTTGGAGCTGAGACCAAGCTCAAGCTGTACAATGCGTCAACCAAATGGTCGCCAACAGAGCCGCCGCTACACAAGGAATCCTCAGGTGGGGGTGGAGGCAGCAACAATACGGCAGATAAAGAGCAAGATAATATGGGATCTGCCAATGCCCTTGGTCTCTCAGAGAATGAACTCAAGATTATGGCTAACGCTGTATATGGTGAAGCCCGGGGTGAACCGTTTGAAGGTCAAGTCGCAGTAGCAGCAGTAATTTTGAATCGCGTAAATTCACCAAGTTTTCCAAGTACACCTTCTGGTGTAATTTTTCAACCAGGTGCATTTACGGCTGTAGCGGACGGACAGATCTATCTGGAACCGAACGCACAAGCCAAAAAGGCAGTTGAGCAAGCCCTGAATGGATGGGATCCGTCCGGTGGATGTCTCTATTATTTTAACCCGAAGACAGCAACATCCAAATGGATCTGGACCCGTCCACAAGTGAAAACAATCGGACAGCATATCTTTTGTATGTGATGATGTTGGAAGCAACCAGAAGGCGTGACTTCGGTTGCTTCTTGCCTTTTGAATGGGTTAAAATGGTTGTTACGTTTAGCTTAATATGATTGCATGATAAATGACGCCGTAAAGGGGTTTTAACATTTGAATACATCAGGATTCGAACGAGGTAACAAGAGAGAGTTTCGTATACATGTGCTTCCGACTAAACGTTTTAAAACGTTTGCTATATCGTTATATGCAGGAGTTCCCTTACGGGAAGATACAGTAACCAAAGTAGCGCTGACACCTTTTGTTCTGCGACGCGGCACGGAGTCCTATCCGGAAACAACACAATTTCGTGAGCAACTGGAGCATCTGTATGGAGCGGGTTTTGGTTTTGATGTCTATAAACGCGGGGATTATCAGATTGTACAGTTCCGAATGGATACCATTAATGATTCCTTTGTTGGAGGGGATGAGCAGCTACTGGATCGTTCATTTGCCTTCCTTGGAGAGGTTCTTACACGACCTGCACAGGAGAATGGGCATTTCAGGACGTCTTATGTACAAGCAGAGCGAGAGACTGTTCGTAAAAAGCTGGAGTCTATCGTGAACGATAAAATGCGCTATGCCGCTGAACGCAGTATTGAGGAAATGTGTAAGAACGAGCCGTACCGTCTTCATCCACTGGGTGAGCGAAAAGATCTGCCCGGAATTGAGCCTGACACACTGACTGCGTCTTATCAGGAGTGGCTGCAACAAGCGAGTATGGATCTGTATGTGGTAGGGGATACGACACTGGAGGAGGTCGAGAACCTTGTTCAGCGTCATTTCAATGTAGATCGAACGTCCTCCTCTGATTATCAGACACAGGCAGCGGTTCGAGGAGATAAGGAAGTGGAGACCGTTGTGGAGCGACTGAATGTGAGTCAAGGAAAACTCAATATGGGACTCCGTACATCTATCACTTATGGAGATCCTCAGTATGCCGCAGCACTAATGTACAACGGGATTCTCGGTGGTTATCCTCATTCCAAACTGTTTGTAAATGTTCGTGAAAAGGAAAGTCTGGCGTATTACGCGTCTTCGAGATATGACGGACATAAGGGCATTGCAACGATTCAATCCGGGATTGAAATCCCTAATTATGAGAAGGCTGTCACGATCATCAAGCAGCAGCTGGAAGAAATGAAAAGCGGTACAATCAGTGATCTGGAAATGTCCCAGACCAAAGCAATGATCCGTAACCTGCTTAAGGAAATGCAGGATTCTGCTTTTGAGATGATCGCTTATGACTTCAATCGACAGTTGTCCGGCAAAGAGAGAACGGCTGAAGAATTGTTGGCTCAGGTAGAACATATTAGCAAGGAAGATGTGCGTGAGGCGGCAGAACAATTCCGCCTGGATACGATTTATTTCTTGCGGGATGAGAAGGAGGAATAATCGGTGGAGAGCATTCGGTATGAGCATTTGCAGGAGACACTATATTACGAAGTAATGGATAACGGACTGCATGTCTATATTTTGCCTAAACCGGGATTCCAGAAAACGTATGCTACGTTTGCAACCAAGTATGGATCGGTGGATAATCATTTTCAGGTTGAAGGAAAGGAAGAAGTGAAGGTTCCGGATGGGATTGCTCATTTCCTGGAGCATAAAATGTTCGAAGAACCAACAGGAGATATTTTTGCCACGTTTGCGTCTCATGGTGCTTCAGCTAACGCGTTTACGAGCTTTGATCAGACGGTTTATTTGTTTTCAGCGACCGAATATGTGAATGAAAATATACAAACATTAGTCGACTTTGTGCAAAATCCTTACTTCACGGATCAGAACGTGGAAAAGGAAAAAGGCATTATTGGACAGGAAATTGACATGTATGCTGATAATCCGGATTGGCGTGTTTATTTTGGATTGATTGAGGCCATGTATCAGAAACATCCGGTGCATATCGATATTGCAGGAACGGTGGAATCCATCCGTACAATCACCAAAGAGATGTTATATGAGTGTTATAACACCTTCTATCACCCGAGTAACATGCTCTTGTTTGTGGTGGGTGGTGTAGATCCACAGGAAGTCATTGATATGGTTCGATCGAACCAGAAGCAGAAGGATTATAAGCCACAGGGGAGTATTCAACGTTTCTTCGAACCGGAGCCTGAGCAGGTAGGAGAAGCCAGACGGGAAGCAAAACTGGCTGTTTCACTGCCCAAATGTCTGTTTGGATTCAAGGAGACGGACGTTGGTCTTACCGGAGAACAATTGTTACGGCGAGATATGACAACGCAGCTGATGATGGATCTTTTGTTTGGCTCAAGCACACGGTTATTTCAGAAGCTTTACGATGAAGATCTGATCTCGGACAGCTTTGGACATGAGTATAACAGTTCACCGCAATATGCATTTTCAGCCATTGGTGGGGATACCAAAGACCCGGATCAACTGCTCGCGCGTATACGTGAAGAAGTGAATGCCATTGTAGAAAAAGGGTTCGAATCTAAGGATTTTGAACGTGCACGTAAAAAGAAAATAGGCGGATATTTGCGTATGCTCAATTCTCCGGAGAACATTGCGCATGAATTTACACGTCAGCAATTCCGTGGCGGTGATTTTTTCAATATGCTCCCGCTCTATGAATCGATTACACTGGAAGATGTAAATCTCAGACTGAGAGAGCATATTCGCTGGGATCAACTGGCTGTATCGCTAGTCGTGAGTCCTTGATATGGAGAGGGGAACAGGACAATTGAAGGCAATCGGGGAAATGACTGTACTGGTAACTGGCGCAAGCGGTGGCATTGGAGCGGCGATCGCAGAACGCTTCGCCAGAGTGGGAATGAATGTTGTTATACACTATATGAAATCGCATGAAGCAGCCAATGAAGCCGCCAGACGGTGTATGGAACAGGGGAATGGAAAAATCATGACCGTGTCTGCGGATCTTCGCAGCCGGGAACAGATTGAACGCATGCGTGAGAAGCTCGAGTCGCATAATCTCATGCCAGATATCCTTGTGAACAATGCAGGAATCTCGCATTATGGGATGTTGTCTGATGTTACAGAGGAGATCTGGGATGAAGTGATGGCGATTAATCTCAAAGGCACGTTTATGTGTACACAGGAAATGATGCCTCACATGATCTCTCAAAGGTATGGCCGAATCATTAATGTATCGTCGATCTGGGGACTGTCTGGTGCTTCTTGTGAGGTGCTGTATTCCACAACCAAGGGTGGGGTGAATGCATTCACCAAAGCGCTTGCGAAAGAACTCGCACCTTCCGGAGTAACCGTAAATGCCGTTGCTCCTGGTGCCGTTCAGACATCCATGCTGAATCATCTGGATCATAGTGAACTGAAGATGCTGGAAGAGGAAATTCCGGCAGGAAGACTTGCTCAACCTGATGAAATCTCATCACTGGTTTATTTTCTGGCCCTCCCTGAATCGGGTTATATCAATGGGCAGATCATCAGTCCAAATGGCGGTTGGTTAACGTAAGAAAAGCAAGAAAACTTGACTGGCTGTGAACGAAACAGGTGAAGGTTGCTGAGAAGCAGCCGTCTTCCGGATTATTTTCAAAATGTCCGTATATAAAATGCCTCGAAAGCACATATTACAACTGTTGATTTTAAATCTCAAGCGTCATCTAAGGAGGATTTATCATGTCAACAGAAAAAACAGTGCTCTCCAGTTTTGACACATGGAAGAAGTTCTTGGGTGACCGCGTACTGCAAGCAGAGAAGATGGGGATGAGTGAAGAAACCATCAACAAACTTGCGTATGAAATCGGCGACTTCCTTGATGAGAAAGTCGATCCGGCGAACCATTCCAACCGGGCATTGAAAGAGTTATGGGATGTCGGCGATGCAGATGAGCGTCGTACGATTGCGACCCTGATGGTCAAATTGGCCAAACAAAACGCATAAGATTACAGATGAAGAGCTCCCGCAAGGGGGCTTTTCTCTAATGATTACAAACGGATTACAGAGCTGTTCTTGTAATTCATTTTCATTTTATATATCATTAACGTGACCCATTTTTAGAAGATGTCTCAGATTGTTGTCCAGTGGACACGTTCTGTTGCTGTCGAATAATGTGGAATAATGCATTACGGGGTGTTGAAATGGAATCTAAACAATGGTACATGGAATATAAAATACATAAGAACAGACCTGGTTTGTTAGGCGATATTGCCTCTATGCTGGGGATGCTTGAAGTGAATATATTGACCATTAACGGTGTTGAAGGCAAAACTCGAGGCATGCTGCTTGAATCGGATGATGATGAAAAGATCCGTTTGCTTGGTGAAATGCTTGGCAAAGTAAACAGCATCACCGTCTCGGCTTTGCGTCAACCTAAATTGGTGGATATTCTGGCCGTGCGTCATGGCAGATACATTGACCGTGACTCGGATGATCGCAAGACATTTCGTTTCACACGAGATGAACTTGGGTTACTTGTGGACTTTTTGGGTGAAGTATTTAAGAGGGAAGGCAATCAGGTCATCGGTTTGCGCGGAATGCCTCGTGTTGGCAAAACGGAGTCTATTATTGCGGGCAGCGTATGTGCAATGAAGCGATGGACGTTTGTTTCCTCCACACTTCTTCGTCAGACGATAAGGAGTCAAATGTCCGAAGACGAATTGAACCCGAACAATGTGTTCATTATCGACGGAATTGTAAGTACGATTCGTTCAAGTGAGCGGCATTACAATTTGTTGCAGGATATTATGTCCATGCCTAGCACCAAAGTTATTGAACATCCGGATATTTTTGTTCAGGAATCCGAATATGATTTTAATGATTTTGATATTATAATTGAACTTCGCAACAATCCGAATGAAGAAATTATTTATGATACGTTTACGGCTAGCTACACCGATGAATTGTAAGGAACCGTACGGAATCATGGAATAGATTAGCAACAACTCAAGAGATAAACATAAGGAGGAGATGGCATGTCTGAACTGGGTCAGCAGTTAAGGGAGGCCCGGCTGCAAAAAGGGATGAGTCTTGACGATGTACAGGAAATGACAAAAATTCGCAAGAGGTATCTGGAGGCCATAGAAGCAGGAGACTATAAAGTGCTGCCGGGCAGCTTCTATGTGCGTGCTTTCATCAAAACCTATGCGGAGACCGTGGGACTGAACCCTGATGAGCTGCTGGAGGGACACAAAAAAGACGTACCCGCAGAAGAGACGGAAGCAACGATGGAACCGGTTATTCAGAAGCGTTCCAGCCGTCCGGTTGAGCGAAGTAATCGGTGGATGTCTGTTGCGCTGATGTGGACATTCCCTGTTTTGATCGTAGTGCTGTTGTATGTATACGTGGTGTATAACAATGGTGATGAATCAGATAATCAGGGGCTTGATTCAGTCAAAATTACAGACAGTCAACAACAGCCTGAAGATAAACCGGATCAACCTGCCGACAACGGACAGGCATCTAATCCGCCTGCGACAGATTCAGGTACTGACGGTACTGGTGAAGGCGACGCTGGCGGTAACGGTGGCGGTACTGACACAGAAGGACAGACGGACGGTCAAACTGATGGTCAAACTGATGGTCAAACGGACGGACAGACGGATGAAACTGAGGAAAAACCAACTGACAATTCACCGTCTAATGTGACTGTTGCAGAAGATGGGAAATCAGGGAATATTACGAACTTTAAAGTTAACGGTAGTGCAGGGCAACCTGTAACGGTTACGATCAAAGCAACAGGTAATAGCTGGCTGGAAGTGTATAAAGGCGAAAACTCCAGTGGAGAGAAGTTGGAGTATGGTAACACAGCCGAAGGTGACAGCTATACCTTTGAGTTGGATAGTGTAGGCATGTATATTAAGTCTGGTTACGCTGCAGCGACCACGATTGAAGTTGGCGGGCAAGTTGTTACGGATGGCAAGGCGACCAATCGGATCCGTTTGAAGCTTGGTGAAGACAGTAGTAGCACTACTTCTTCCACAGGTGTTGAAAATGGATCAACGGATGCTACAGGGGGTACCACGGGTAGCGAATAACCTGGTCAACTGCAGGAGACAATAATCGTGTCTTAACTTGCAGTTAACTTTTGGTGAAGTGAGGTGGATGGCTGTGACAGTCAGCTGGATCGTAACAGGTTTAGGGATCATTGTCAGCCTCCTGGGTTATTACCTGACTCCAAGTGCTTGGGGTTACGGAATATTGGGTTTTGGACTTGCACATGTACTTTTGGGTGTGCTCGATATGTTCAGACAGCCCAACCGCAGCCGCTATTAGTTGGAAGCTGGACCAGCAAAGCATTTTTGACAGCCACTTCAAGTGGAAGCCAAAAATGCTTTTTTTCTTTGTGTAAACAGCTTGAAATTAGACTTTTGCTTAAGGTATCCTCTATAATGTTACAGAACATACGATTAACTGAAAGGGTGACTGGTTTGAGCTCAGAAAATTCATTTGATATCGTGTCCAAAATGGACTTGCAAGAACTGACAAATGCCGTTACACAAACCGAGAAGGAAATTGGCACTCGTTATGACTTCAAGGGCAGCAAGAGCAGCCTGAAACTGGATAAGGATGCGTTAACGATCGTATCTGATGATGAGACCAAACTCAAGGCTGTCATTGACGTGCTGCAATCCAAAATGGCGAAGCGTGGTCTACCATTGAAAAACATCGATTACGCAAAGGTAGAGCCAGCGTCTTCTGGTACAGTCCGCCAGCGTCTGAATTTTAAACAGGGGATTGATCAGGACATCGCCAAGAAAATCAATATCCTGATTCGGGATTCCAAGATGAAGGTAAAGAGTCAGATTCAGGGAGACCAACTCCGGGTAACTGGTAAGAGTAAAAATGATTTGCAAGCTGTCATGCAGCTGTTAAATGGTGCTAACCTGCCTCTGGATTTGCAATATACGAATTTCAAATAATATGGCCTTTCTGTAGCCAACGTGTTTTTTGACACGGTGTTGGGCGTATATTATACTAAGTGTGCATTGCTGGCAGTCAAGCATCAAGTCCAGTCCTCATCGTTTGCTGACTTTGTGAAAAGCAGTACATCTTCTGGAAGTCACCGGAACGTTTAAAGCGTTTTGCTTTTGAGCGGTTGACTTTATTTTTTGCGTTTCTACATAGTGGGATCATGTTAATATGGATTGACATTGAAACTGTACATTTCATGTTCCGGATGATGATAACGGGATTATGATGATTGTTTGGAGTAATGGAGGATATGAGGGAGGGCGTCTTGTGAATTTACCCAACCGGATTACGCTTGCACGAATTTGCTTAATCCCTTTTTTGATGGTGTTCCTGCTCGTGGATTTTCCATTTTATCCAGAGCCGTTGCAGCTTGGAAGCTTGTCGCTTCCGTATAATCAACTGATTGCTGCTGTTATTTTTATCATCGCCGCAAGCACAGATGGAATTGACGGATACCTTGCGCGGAAAAATAACATGGTTACCAATCTGGGGAAACTGCTCGATCCACTCGCAGACAAGCTGCTGGTTACTGCAGTTTTGATCTCGCTTGTGGAGATGGGCAAGCTGGATTCCTGGATTGCAGTTGTGATTATTAGTCGTGAATTTGCAGTTACCGGCTTGCGTCAAATTGCATTGCTGGATGGTTCGGTTGTTGCCGCCAGTGCTTGGGGCAAGCTGAAGACTGTAGTGCAGATTGTGGCGATTGTGCTGTTGCTGTTGAACAATTTCCCGTTTTCATACACGGGTATTCACGTCGATATTATCGCGGTATGGGCAGCAGCGCTTATTACCATCTGGTCGGGTATCGATTACTTTATCAAAAACAAAAACCTGCTTCATTTTACAAAAGCATAATGGTTTGTTCTTAAATGGGTAATCATGAAGGAAGCATTGGGTCAGGGGCAATAGGAAATTATCCTATTGCCCTTTGATCACTCACCACGTGTACAGGAGGATGCTCAATGAAGGCAGAAATCATTGCAGTTGGCACAGAGCTACTGCTTGGACAAATCGTCAATACCAATGCCAGATACCTATCCCGTGAATTGGCTGCGATGGGGATCGATGTATATTTCCAAACGGTGGTTGGGGATAACCTGAACCGGCTTAGTGAAGCTATTCGCATTGCGCAGGGCCGTGCAGACGTTATTTTATTTTCCGGTGGCATCGGACCTACCCAAGATGATCTGACCAAGGATGCGCTCGCAGCTGTTCTTAACCGGAAACTGCATACAGATCGAATGGCTATGGACAAAATTGAGAGCTTTTTCGGAGATCGTAATGTGGACATGACAGAGAATAACCGACGTCAGGCGATCGTTATTGATGGCGGAACACCTCTGGCCAACGAAACAGGCCTTGCGGCAGGAAATGCGATTTCTGACAATGACAAATATTATGTTGTGATGCCTGGACCACCTAAAGAGTTGATTCCAATGTTTGAACAGGAAGTCAAACCTTGGCTGTTCCAGCATGTACTCACTGAAGAGATGCCGATCTATTCCCGAATGCTGAAATTCGCAGGTATTGGTGAATCTGCTCTGGAAGATCGACTTCTGGATCTGATTGACGCGCAGACAGACCCTACGATTGCTCCTTACGCGAGCGAAGGCGAAGTTACGGTACGTGTCTCCACAAAGGCTGCGAGTGAGGGAGAGGCGAAGCTGAAGCTGGATGCGATGGAGGTTCAGATTCGGGAGCGTTTGACAGAACATCTCTACGCGAACGAGGATGTGCCTATAGAGTACACGATTGTAACCATGATGTCTGACATGGGGCTGACGCTCAGCGCTGCTGAGAGCTGTACAGGAGGGCTTGTCATGCAAAGTCTGACCTCTGTACCCGGAAGCGCATCAATGCTCAAAGGTGGAATTGTTTGTTACTCCAATGAAATTAAAGAAAAGCTGCTGAATGTGCCTCATGATTATCTGGAAGGTGAAGATGCACCTGGGGCGGTAAGCCCTGAGGTTGCAAAAGTGCTTGCTGAGCAGATCCGCATGATTGGCGATGCTGATTTTGGCCTGGCTGTTACCGGTGTAGCTGGACCGGGATATTCGGAACGCAAACCACCCGGACTTGTCTTCATCGCTCTTGCTGAACGTGGAAAAGAGACGGAAATTCATGAGCTGCGTATTAATGGTAATCGCGAGACGGTTCGCATTCGTTCAGCCAAAGCGATTCTCTATCGCTTATGGCAAAAACTTGTGGCGATGGATTGATTAGTTAATAGCTTCGATTGCATTTACAGTTTCAAGCAAGTATAATTAAGGAAGACGGAAGAACCGTAGAATTAGGCTTTACAGCCTTGTTTACGGTTCTTTTTTCTGTTTAATGGAAAGTTTCCTTGAGGAAGAGGCGCCTCGGCCTTTACAAAAAAACGAATGTATGTTCGAAAAAAAGCTTGGCAAACGTGTTAAAACAAGGTATCATTATCTTATAAACAGTAAAGGGTGTGAGCTTATTGTCAGACCGTCGTGCCGCGCTTGATATGGCGCTCCGTCAAATAGAGAAGCAATTTGGTAAAGGATCCATCATGAAACTGGGTGAGTCCACTCATATGAATGTGGAAATTATTCCCAGCGGTTCCTTGGCTTTGGATATTGCATTAGGAACAGGCGGCTTGCCTAAAGGCCGTATTGTTGAAATATATGGACCTGAATCCTCTGGTAAAACAACCGTAGCATTGCATGCTATCGCTGAAGTACAAAGAGCGGGTGGACAAGCTGCATTTATCGATGCCGAGCATGCTCTTGACCCACAATACGCAAGCAAACTTGGGGTTAATATTGATGAATTGCTTCTGTCTCAGCCAGATACGGGTGAGCAAGGGCTGGAAATTGCAGAAGCTCTTGTACGCAGTGGTGCAGTAGATATCGTCGTTATTGACTCTGTAGCCGCATTGGTTCCAAAAGCAGAGATTGAAGGCGAAATGGGTGATTCACACGTTGGTTTGCAAGCGCGTTTGATGTCTCAGGCGCTGCGTAAACTGTCTGGTGCAATCAGCAAATCCAAAACAATCGCAATCTTCATTAACCAGCTTCGTGAGAAAGTCGGCGTTATGTTTGGTAACCCGGAAACAACACCTGGTGGTCGTGCTCTGAAGTTTTATTCCACAGTACGTCTGGATGTGCGTCGTATTGAGAGTATCAAATCAGGCAATGACATGATTGGTAACCGTACTCGTATTAAAGTTGTGAAAAACAAAGTGGCACCTCCGTTTAAACAAGCGGAAGTGGATATCATGTATGGCGAGGGTATTTCGAGAGAAGGCAGTATCATTGACATTGGTACAGAGCTGGACATCGTTAATAAAAGTGGTGCATGGTACTCCTACGAAGGCGAGCGTTTAGGACAAGGTCGTGAGAACGCCAAGCAGTTCATGAAAGAGCATAAAGATATTGCTGACATCATTGAACAAAAAATTCGTGTAGCCAGTAACTTGGTTACTGCAGTTCCTGCGCCAACGAGTGAAGAGCAACAAAAAGAAGCAGCAGAAGAACAAGAATTGTTTGAAATCAACGAGTAATCTCTCAAAACCTCCCTTGTAGGGAGGATCCTGAGGGTGTTCCCCACTGGACTCCGTAAACTTATCTGATTGAGCTTGGATCAATCTGGATAATGGATTGTAGTGGGGTACTCGTGCTGTCCAACAGCCCCTGTCCCAATGGACAGGGGCTATTGGCACGCTAACTGTGGAGTAAAGGCCGGGCAGAGTTCCCGGTCTTTTGTATTATTAGTGTTCTATGTCTTATGTGAAGATATGCTTGGCGTAGTCAGAATGAAAATGTTATGAAAGGGGAGACCAGAATGGATCAACATGACGAGGATTTATATGAAGAAGCAGAACAGGACGGCCTATCCCAATTTCCGGACAACGAAGAACTGATTATTACACGTGTAGAACGAACGAAGAGCAGGCAAGCTCGTTATCGAATCACTTTTGGCAACCACTCCATTACGGTTCTTGAAGATGTGATGATTAAATACAGGATGACTCAAGGTAATACGTTTATGAAGAAGGATCTAGAGGAAATCATTGTAGCTGATGAGCGACAGCGGACGTATGCACAGTCTCTGCGTTTTTTGGAACATAAGCCACGTACGCGCCATGAATTAAGTCAGAAACTTCGTCAGAAGGAGTTTGCTGCACCTTTGATTGAAGAGGCGCTGGATCGGCTAGAGCGGGAGAACCTGGTGGATGACGATCTATTTGCGAAGGAATGGACAAGACAGCGTATGGAGGGCAAGCGGAAGGGAAAACTGTGGATAAGGCAAGAGCTGCGTCAAAAGGGCATTGCCAATGATCTCATTGTTGAGGCACTAGAAGGGATCAGTACAGATGCGGAATTTGAGACTGCTTTGAGTGCAGGACGCAAAAAATGGAATCAGGTCAAAGGGGACGTCAAAGAGAAGAAAAATAAAACGCTTCCCTTCCTAATGAGACGTGGTTTTTCAATGGATATGGTGCGCCGGGTCGTGAATTGTTTAATTGAAGAAGATGAGGCTGGGGACCCTGAAGATGACGAAGCGTTGTTATGGGATTAGCAGACTAGAGTCTCTATACTGCATTCTCTTGACAATTTCTTTCGTCAAATACTAAAATGGACATGAGTCTGTAAGAAATGGACAACCCTTTTTCCTTCCAAAAAAGCGGTTTCGGTTTCTTAAGATTTATACCATTCTTAATTATGGGTTCGCTGGAAACAGTGAATAGTACGTGGAAACATGTACATGTGAAATGAAAATCGGCGGGGGATCGCCGTGAGTATTCGTTATTCCCAAACATATGTAAGGTTTGAAAACTGCAAATTGACCCAAGGAATGCCTTGGAGGAACCAACGAGGAGGTGAACAGTATGGAAATTGCAATCACGATCGCTCTCGTTGCAGCCGCGCTATTCATTGGGTTCGGAGTAGGATATTTTATTCGCAAATCTCTTGCAGAGGCTAAAATCTCTAGTGCGGAACAAGCTGCCGTACAAATCGTGGAGAACGCGAAGAAAGAGGCAGAAGCACTGAAGAAAGAAACGGTGCTGGAGGCGAAGGATGAAATCCATCGCATTCGCGCTGAAGCTGAAAAAGACACTCGTGAACGTCGGAATGAAATTCAACGACAAGAAAGACGATTGTTGCAAAAAGAAGAGTCGCTGGATAAAAAATTGGAATCACTCGAACGTAAAGAAGAGCAAGTGGCTAACAAAGAGAAACGAATTGATGAAACTCAGCAGCAGATCGAAATGATTTACAAAAACCAGGTGACCGAGTTGGAACGTATATCCAACCTCACCATGGAAGACGCACGCAGTATCATACTGTCCAACGTAGAACAGGAAGTTCGTCATGAGACGGCTCAAATGATCAAGGACATTGAACAACAAGCGAAGGAAGAAGCGGACAAAAAGTCCCGCGAGATTATTACACTCGCCATCCAACGTTGTGCGGCTGACCACGTAGCGGAAACAACGGTTTCTGTTGTTACCCTGCCAAATGAAGAAATGAAAGGCCGGATTATCGGTCGTGAAGGACGTAACATCCGTGCGCTTGAAACCCTTACAGGGATTGACCTCATTATCGATGATACGCCAGAAGCTGTTATTCTGTCGGGCTTTGACCCGATTCGCCGTGAGATCGCCCGTACTGCCCTGGAGAAACTGGTGGCTGATGGACGTATTCACCCGGCACGGATTGAAGAGATGGTTGAGAAATCCCGCAAAGAAGTGGATGAGCGCATCCGTGAATACGGTGAGCAAGCTACCTTTGAAGTGGGCGTGCATGGTCTGCATCCGGATCTGATCAAAATTTTGGGCCGGTTGAAGTTCCGTACAAGTTACGGTCAGAACGTCTTGAAACATTCCATGGAAGTCGCTTATCTGGCTGGATTGATGGCTGGCGAACTCGGAGAAGACGTAACTCTGGCAAGACGTGCAGGTCTATTGCATGACATCGGTAAAGCGCTGGATCACGAAGTGGAAGGATCACACGTCGAAATTGGCGTGGAACTGGCGAAGAAATACAAAGAACATCCGGTTGTAATCAACAGTATCGCGTCCCATCACGGAGATTGCGAAGCGACTTCGGTCATTGCCATGTTGGTTGGCGCAGCAGATGCGCTCTCCGCAGCAAGACCAGGCGCACGCCGCGAAACGCTGGAAACGTATATCAAACGACTGGAGAAGCTGGAAGAAATCTCAGAATCCTTCGAAGGTGTCGAGAAATCGTACGCCATTCAGGCCGGACGCGAAGTTCGCGTTATGGTACAGCCTGAGAAGATCGATGATGCTGAAGCCTTCCGCTTAGCCCGTGACATCACGAAGATGATTGAGAATGAACTCGACTATCCGGGTCACATCAAAGTCACCGTCATCCGGGAAACCCGTGCGGTTGAATACGCAAAATAGAGCATTACGGAAAAGTGGCCGCAGTAGTGGGCCACTTTTCCTGTTGATAGCCTGTTAAAAGGCAACTATACATCATGGAGCATGAGATAGAGTCCTGCAAAGGTTCCACATTTGAAGTAAGAGGACTTTGCAGGAATTGAGGAGGCAGTAATCAATGAAAGTTTTGTTTATTGGTGACATTGTAGGTAACGTGGGACGTAAGGCATTAAAGGAAAATTTACCTTACCTGAAATCGAAGTATAAGCCACATGTGGTGATTGTGAATGGTGAAAATGCGGCAGCAGGTCGTGGCATTACCGGTGCAATTGCAAATGAGTTTTTCAACTGGGGAGTACATGGTATTACACTTGGTAATCATACTTGGGACAATAAGGATATTTTTGATTTTATAGATGATGAGCCCCGCATGATTCGTCCAGCGAACTTTCCACCAGGAACACCAGGACGAGGGTACACGGTTGTCAAAGGCGAAGGGAAAGAGCTAGCGATTGTCAATCTTCAAGGAAGAACGTTCCTGCCTGCTCTGGATTGTCCATTCCGTGTAGCTGATGAAATTGTAGATGAGCTGCGCCAAGACCATAAATGTATTTTGGTCGATATGCATGCTGAAGCGACGTCAGAAAAGATTGCCATGGGATGGCATCTGGATGGACGTGCGTCTCTCGTTGTAGGTACACATACGCATGTACAGAGTAATGATGATCGGATTTTGCCTGGAGGAACGGCTTACTTGACGGATGCAGGCATGGTAGGGCCTCGTGACGGTATATTGGGTATGGAGCGTGAGGCCGTGCTGCGTAAGTTCTACACCCAGCTTCCTGTACGTTTCGTTGTAGATGATGGCAAATGGCACTTCCATGGTGTTTTTGTTGAAATTGATGAAGCCACAGGTGCGGCAACACGCATCGAAAAAATTCGTCTGACGGAGGACGAGTGGCGCATGGAATAGGGGTATTGTCCCAATTTGCAGGGAAACCCGTCTAAAAAGAAGGAATTTTTTTGCCTCCCGCGAATAACATCTAGTAAGTGGAAACAAACTTTCAACATTCCCAGGGAGGTACTTACCATGGATGTATTAAAAGTTTCAGCAAAGTCCAATCCTAATTCTGTAGCCGGCGCTCTTGCAGGGGTTCTTCGTGAACGTGGAAATGCTGAACTGCAGGCAATTGGAGCAGGAGCACTGAACCAAGCCATTAAAGCGGTAGCGATAGCCCGGGGATTTGTAGCACCAAGCGGAGTTGACCTGATTTGTATTCCAGCTTTTACAGACATTGTGATTGACGGCGAGGACCGAACGGCCATTAAGCTGATTGTGGAGCCCAGATAATACATGCAGTATGCATTGAACCTGTTTACGATGTAGACAGGTTTTTTTGCGTTTTTTTGCAATAACATATGGAGGAGGGTTTAAGATGTCCATGTCTGATTGGCGTGTAGCTGATTTTCACTGTGATGCACTGAGCAAAATTTTGATGCAGCCTGCTCTTTCATTCCAAGATGCTCCACAACTGGATGTGAACTTGCAACGTTTGAAAGAGGGGAATGTAGGGTTGCAGGCGTTCGCCATCTATTTACCCGAAGTGCTGGGCAGAGGCAAGTTTGAACATGTGATGGGACAGTTGGAGATTTATCGTAGACGTGTAGAGGGAAGTCAGGAGCGGCCTGACGGCACACAGACGTTGTTATGGCGTGAACAGGTGGCTCAGGTGGGGCAAACAGAGGGTCCGTGGGGATTAATCACACTGGAGGGTGTGGATGGCCTGGAGGGCAACCTGTTCTATCTGGAGTTATGTTATCAGATGGGCGTTCGAATTATTGGACTAACGTGGAATTATGCCAATTGGGCGGCTGACGGAGTAATGGAGAAACGTGGAGCAGGTCTGACCGAGAAAGGGAAGCAGCTGGTGCACCAGTGTAATGAAATCGGAATGCTGCTCGACGTGTCACATCTGACAGAGAAAGGTTTCTGGGAACTGGCTGATTTGAGCAAACGTCCTTTTATCGCCTCCCATTCCAACAGTTATAGCGTGTGTCCCCATGTGCGTAATCTGAAAGATGATCAGATTCAGGCTATCATTGCCCGGGAAGGGCGGATCGGACTGACGTTTGTACCCTGGTTTGTAAAGCAGGAGGGGGAAGTACGTATAGAAGATCTGCTGCCTCATATTGAGCAATTCTGTTCTCTCGGCGGGCAGCATCATCTGATGATGGGGTCTGATTTTGATGGAATTTCAACGTATATTCAGAAACTTGAACATTCAGGACATTATCCGAGACTGATGGAAATCCTGCTCAAACATTATGATGAACATCTGGTTCGTGGCTGGTTGTGGGGGAATGCGATGAGTTATCTGAGGGAACACTTGCCAGAGAGCAATCCGAAGATGCAGATGAAGGGCAATTCCATGAAATAGTGAACTGGTGTGTGTTAAATGTGTTGAATTGAAACTGGTTTTCCAAATAAAGGAGGGGAATGATGGCGAAATAAGTGTATTTCATGAATTTTCACCACTTCGTTTTCATTTCACTCCAAAAAGGGGTATAATACCATTGGATTGTTAAGAGCCTGAGTACAGGCCATAGATAAACAAGGAGTGAATTTACAATGAGTAAAACAGTACCTGTGGGCGTATCTGCCCGTCACATTCATGTATCCCAAGAGCACGTTGAAATTTTGTTTGGCAAAGGTTATGAACTGACTGAATTTAAACCTCTGTCCCAGCCTGGCCAATACGCTGCTAACGAAACTGTAGCGGTAATTGGTTCGAAAGGACAGTTTGATAAAGTGCGTATCCTTGGACCTGTTCGCCCTGAAACGCAACTGGAGATCTCCATGACAGATTCATTTGCGATTGGTGTTAAAGCACCTGTACGTGAATCTGGAAGCATTGAAGGTACACCAGGAATCACAATTAAAGGTCCTGCTGGCGAAGTAACAATTGATAAAGGTGTTATCGTTGCTGCTCGTCACATTCACTTCCATACTTCTGATGCTGCTAAATGGGGTATCGAGGACAAACAAATGTTGAAAGTTCGCCTTGGCGGAGATCGCGGTCTTGTACTGGAAAATGTACTTGCTCGTGTATCCGATTCTTTTGCACTGGACATGCATATTGATACAGATGAAGCTAACGCTGCTGGCGCTCGTAATGGCGACACTGCTGAAATCATCGATTAATTACATGTAATAGCTTCAGCCGCCAATTAGGTCGGTCTGAATAACATATAAACCTGAGCACAGCCATCAGGGGCCGGTTAATTCCAGCCTTGATGGCAAGGCTCAGGTTTTTGTGTTTTCTGAGTGTTCTTCTGCGCATGGCATGTTTCGGATTAGACGAAGGGACATACGGTTTGGATGTGGAACTACAGCCCAATTCATGCTATAATTTGCTGTAATGCTCTTTTAATGTTCCACGCAAGAAATTCATGTGGAACAGGGATGAATGTACGATTTTTTATTAATAGAGGCTGTAAGGAGTGACCGAAGGAAATGGCTAAAGACTCAAAAAAGGATTACTCCCAATATTTTGATTTCTCGGATGCCAAAGTAATTTCGCAAGATGAATTCAGCAAAAAGATAAGAATCCGGGGCCGTGAGATTAACATCAAATCGGAACCCAATCATCGTCAGGAGAAACAGCGGGGCAAGGAAGACGTCCAGGTGCTTTACGAAAATGCCGTTCCCGATGAACTGAAAAACATAGGGAAAGGCAAACATTATATTGTATATACGTATGGATGTCAGATGAACGAGCATGACTCGGAGACCATCAAAGGACTGCTTGAGTCTATGGGATATCAGGCTACAGAGAATCGCAAAGAAGCTGATGTTATTCTGCTCAATACGTGTGCCATACGGGAAAATGCGGAAGATAAAGTATTTGGTGAGCTTGGTCACTTGAAAACGCTAAAACTCGAACGTCCGGGATTGTTACTTGGCGTATGCGGTTGTATGTCCCAAGAAGAGGGCGTCGTCAACCGAATTATGCAGAAGCATGGATTTGTGGATATGATCTTTGGTACACATAATGTGCATCGACTGCCACATCTAATCCAGGAAGCGCTGTTCAGCAAAGAAATGGTTGTTGAGGTATGGTCCAAGGAAGGCGACATTATCGAGAACCTGCCGAAGAAACGTGAGGGTATGCGCGGCTGGGTGAACATTATGTATGGCTGCGACAAGTTCTGTACATATTGCATCGTTCCGTTCACACGGGGCAAAGAACGCAGCCGTCGTCCTGAAGATGTCATTGCCGAGGTTAGGGATTTGGCACGACAAGGCTTTAAGGAGATCACGTTGCTTGGTCAAAATGTGAATGCGTACGGCAAGGACTTCACCGACCTGAACTACAGCTTTGGTGACTTGATGGATGCCATTCGCCAGATTGATATTCCAAGAGTACGGTTTACAACCAGTCACCCACGTGACTTCGATGATCGCTTGATTGAAGTGCTGGCGAAGGGTGGAAACCTGGTGGAGCACATTCATCTTCCGGTGCAATCTGGCAGTTCGGAAGTACTCAAACGAATGAGCCGCAAGTATAGCCGGGAACACTATCTGAAACTGGCTGACAAAATTAAAAAGGCCATCCCGGATGTTGTGTTGACAACGGATATTATTGTTGGTTTTCCGGGGGAAACGGAAGAACAGTTTGAAGATACACTTTCCCTTGTCCGTGAAGTAGGGTATGATTTTGCCTATACCTTTATTTATTCCCCACGGGAAGGTACACCGGCTGCGGTGATGGAAGACAACGTACCGATGGAAGTGAAGAAGGAACGTTTGAAGCGCTTGAACGAAACGATCAACGAATACAGCCACCGAAGCAATGAACAGCAACGCGGCAAAATCGTTGAAGTGCTCGTTGAAGGCGAGAGCAAGCGGAATTCCGAAGTTCTGGCAGGACGTACGCGCAGCAACAAGCTGGTGCATTTTGAAGGACCTAAAGAATTGATCGGTACTTTTGTACAAGTGGAAATCACCGATCCGATGACTTTTTATATTCGGGGCAACCTGCTCTCTGAGCCGGTAGCTGCCAATCAGTAATACACACACCAATAAGATGAGTATTTTTTGCACTTAGCGGGGTTACGGCCGAGCGTAGCGAAGGTGACGGAATCGATTTTGTAGAAGCGAAGCGTTCGCCTTTGTCTCCAAATTTTAACCTTGAACATTTCAATCGAAAAAATTCGGAGACAACAGCGATCAAAAGAACGATCCGACACCGCAGCGGTCACTCAGCAGTCAGCTGAACTTAGTGCAACAGTGAGTATTCATCTTATATCATCTCATAGAATGGAGCGATTTCAGTGGCGCAGGAAGAAGTGCAGTACAACCATTATGGAATGCCAACCTACGATACGCGCAATCTGGTCATACGCGACGACATTATGGGAAAAGCCAAAGAATTGGCTGATATGCTCGGAACGAGTGAGGAAGTTAGACAGTTTCAACAGGCTGAAACCAAAATTCGGGATCATGAGCGCATCCAGCAGTTGATTGCAACGATCAAGAAAAAACAAAAAGAGATTGTTGCTTTTGAGAGCTTCAAAAATGTGGAGATGGTCAGCAAAATTGAACAGGAAATTGATGATCTGCAAAGCGAACTGGACAGTATTCCATTGGTGACGGAATTCCAACAGAGCCAGAGCGACATCAACTACTTGCTTCAACTAGTGATCTCCGTAATCCGGGATACGGTTTCTGAAAAAGTAAACGTGGAGGCTGGAACGGATTCACCTCCGACCAGTTGCGGTTAAATGACGGAAGGGTGCGGACGCTGTCCGCGCCTTTTTTGACATTACATAACCGTTAACGTGGAGTGGCTATCGCCAAGTACTCGGAATATAATTCCAAGCAAAGCTCCACGCTGTGGGGTTATTTTGTGTGGCGCAGCTGATTTTTAATGATAAAGGCACATGACATCAAGAGAGCTTGATACGTACAGTGAATAAAGGAGAAATGAATAATGAGTATTTTGGACAAAATGGTGGAAGACGGAGACGGACGATTCTGGGGATTTCTCGGCTGTCGTTATATTAAAGGAGACGGCAAAGAAGTACAGATCGCGTTGACAGCAGGTGAACATCATACCAACTCCATGGGGATTATCCATGGGGGTGTATTAACTTCACTGATGGACCAGGCGATGGGTATGGTTGCAACAGCAGCAATGGAAGTGGACGGCTGTGTGACAACGAATCTGAACGTACATTTTCTCGCACCAATGAAACAAGGGGAATTAATGGTGACAGCTACGGTACTGCATCAAGCTGGACGCAGTGTTACGACTCATTCGGAGGTTCGTGATGCATCGGGTACGTTGGGATGCATGGCTACGGCGACATTCCGCATAGCACGCCCTAGAACGTAACGCACGAATCCTGCGGTTGACAAAAGATATTATTATGTCATAATGAAATTATCAAAATGAAAATAGTCGGTGGTGCCCATGAGCGAAAACTACGAACACTTCAATGCAGAGAGCGACGAACAAGCAGCACGTGCTTATAGTTCCAAAAAATATCGTACCCCCGATGGTGTTCCTGCGGATATCGTTATGTTCACCTTAACCAAGCGGGAGCGCAAGACGGTGACGAAGACACTTCCCATTCGGGAACTGAAAGTGATGCTGATCAAGCGCAAAGGCTGGCCTTTTGCAGGCAGATGGGCATTACCCGGTGGATTTTGTCAGGAGAATGAATCCATCTACGGTGCAGCTAAGCGTGAGCTGATGGAAGAGACAGGTGTAGACGGTGGACATCTGGAGTACTTGAATGTATACAGTCAGCCGGGTCGTGACCCGAGGGGATGGATTATCTCTCACGCATTTTTCGCGCTTGTGGAAGAATGGATGCTGGATCAACGCCAAGCAGCAGATGATGCTGAGGATGTTGGATTGTTCACCATCCAGGAGGCGCTGCAAGAACTGGAACTGGCCTTTGATCACAGAACTATCATTGAAGATGCTTATCGACGTATTCAACAGCAGATGCTGGAAACGACGATTGCTCGTCAGTTCCTGACACGTGATTTTACATTAAGTGAATTATATCAGGTTATTCAAAGTGTTGTACCGGATTTTGAAGAACCAAACTTCATTCGCAAGATCACGTCTACCCGCAGTCGTAAAGGCATTGTGGAAGAAGTACGGGATGAAGAGGGGAACCTGGTGAGTTCCAACCAGTACTCGCAGCGTCCGGCGCAGCTATATCGTTTTACAGAACTGGTACCACGCCTTTCCATCTATACGTAATAAGGTGTAGATGTGTCAGTCTGATTGAATCAGGATCAACCATTTCTGGGCTAAGGGAGTGTTGACGATGAAAGCACTGATTGTCATTGATTTTACGAAGGATTTTGTGACAGGTTCTTTGCCTGTAGGTCAGCCGGCAATAGAGATCGAAGAGACGATTGCAGCTGTAACTGAGGCCTATTGTAAGAATAAACATGAAGTGATTATGGCTGTGGATCTGCACGAAGAGAATGATCCGTATCACCCGGAGACGGTACTTTTCCCACCTCATAACATCCGCAATACGGAGGGAAGACAGTTATATGGTCGTCTTGCCCAAGTGATGGAAGAACGGAAAACGGATATACAGTGGATGGATAAGACGAGATATAGTGCATTCTGTGGGACCGATCTGGAACTCAGACTGCGTGCACGTGGTATTAAGGATATTGCACTGATTGGGGTATGTACGGATATTTGCATATTGCATACCGCAGTGGACGCTTACAATAAAGGTTTTCATATTACGGTATATGAAGATGCTGTTGCCAGCTTCAATCCGGCAGGGCATGAGTGGGCACTTGGACATTTTTGTTCCAGCCTTGGTGCTTCGGTGGTTAAGGCGAGCGAGACAGTCTTGGCTTAATCTACTCCATAGTCATGTTTGGTTGACCTCACGTTAGGAACCGGATGAATGTGGTGAATGGTGTATAGAGTTTTTTTACGGGAGACTTGTTTGTTTAATACGGATGAACAGAATCATGAAGAATAAGTCTCCATATGTTAACCCGTGTCCACAGATGAATTCTGGGGGCACGAGCGGAAGTCAGAGAGGATGAGACAAATGCAGACAACTAGCCTGGCTTTACATACGGATAAATATCAGATCAATATGATGTACGCCCATTGGGTGAATGGTACTCACAAGCGGAAGGCGGTATTTGAAGCCTATTTCCGCAAACTTCCTTTTGGCAACGGATATGCGGTATTTGCCGGATTGGAACGTATTGTGAACTATATCAGCCAGCTTCGGTTCACGATGGACGACATCAAATTTTTATCCAAACAAGAGGAAAATTACGATCCGGTCTTTCTGGAAGAATTGCTCCAGTTTTCATTTCAGGGGACGATTCATTCCATGAAGGAGGGTGCAATTGTTTTCCCTGACGAACCGCTCATTCGGGTAGAAGGCTCCATTATGGAGACTCAATTGGTGGAGACGGCGATACTTAACTTCATGAATTATCAGACGTTAATTGCAACCAAGGCTTCGCGGATCAAACAGGTAGCGCAGCAGGATATTTTGCTCGAATTCGGCACACGGCGTGCGCAGGAAGCGGATGCTGCGATCTGGGGCGCACGTGCCTCGTATGTAGCAGGTTTCCATGCAACGTCCAACATGCTGGCCGGAGAGCGCTTCGGGATCCCAACAGCAGGTACACATGCCCATTCCTGGGTACAGAGCTTTATGAGCGAACAGGAGGCGTTTGACGTGTATGCCAAAGTGTTGCCTGATCAGGTTACACTGCTGGTTGATACCTTTGACACGTTGAACAGTGGAGTACCTCACGCCATCAAGACAGCCAAGAAGCTGGAGAGCCAGGGCAAAAAGATGAATGCCATTCGTCTCGACAGTGGTGACCTAGCGTACTTGTCGATTCAGGCACGTCAGATGCTGGATGAGGCTGGCCTGGATTATGTGAAAATTGTTGCATCCAATGATTTGGATGAAAATACGATTTTCAACCTGAAGGCTCAAGGAGCACGGATTGATACATGGGGTGTTGGTACACAGTTGATTACCGCTTCTGACCAGCCATCTTTGGGTGGAGTGTACAAATTGGTGGAGCGTGAAGTAGACGGTGCCATGCTGCCTACGATCAAAATATCTGCCAATCCTGAAAAAGTGTCCACTCCAGGTAAAAAGGAAGTGTTCCGGATCATTGATCCGAAACATGGCAAAGCGATTGCAGATTATATCTGCTATCCAGATGAAGAGCAGCCGCTACAGGGCGGACCGCTCAAGCTGTTCAACCCGCTACACCCTTACCTGAAAAAGACGGTTACCCGCTACGAAGCGGTAAATATGCTGGAGCCGATCTTTGTGAACGGACGCAAAGTGTATGAACTGCCTAATTTGGATGAGATTCGTGCGTATCATCGAGAGCAGATGGACCTTTTCTGGCCTGAATACCAGCGGAAGCTCAACCCGGAGATCTACCGTGTGAACATCAGCCCTGCGGCATGGAATATGAAGCAGAAGCTCATTGCGGAACATGTGAAATCCACAGAGGAATAATTCACACATAAGAATTACAGAGAGGCATAACCAGTGAGGAATACTGGTTATGCCTTTTTGAAGATCATAGAATTATACGTTTTCAGCGGAGCTGAACGATTCGATGATCACAAGAAAAACTTCAGCTAAATGCGGTCTGTCTTCTATGAAAGTACGTCGATAGACTTTTTTCTTATATGATCCCGATGAGATGGACCATTGATGTAAGAAATCTCATGGACAGACTGCCAAGGTAACAGGCTATACTGGAAATAGTCATGCGCAATTCAAAAAGGTTGTAGGGGAAAGCAGTAATTATTTCTCGGGAAAGCGCAGGAGACGCCAAATTCTGCATCGCATTGTTTCAATCCCGTAGCTGTAGGGGATGAAAGTAAGAGGAGGTGCAGACATGAGATGGATATTAGGACTGGTCTGGATCGCTTTTATTGCCTATGCAGTGTTGTTGGCACCAGGGCAGTCACCTGGAAGTGACCCGATATTCAAAGAACTGATCACCCTGCAAAGCAAAGAACCTTGGTTACTCACGGTATTTTCGTGGTTAGGTATTTTTCCGGCAGTGTATGCTTGTTTGCTGTTAAGAACATCTGTGAAAGAACGAGGTGGCCGTGTGCCGGCTTGGCCTTTTGTTATCCTTTCTTTCGGACTGGGGGCTTTTGCCCTGCTTCCTTATTATGCATGGTCATCATCCGCAAATAGAGCTTCGGGTTACGGAAGCTTACATTTTGGGCGTCAGCGTGAGTCGGGAATTGGACGAGTAGCCGGCAACAAGCTGACGCATGTAGTCCTTCTGCTGTTGACGCTGGTCACAGCATTTTATGCTGTGACGCAAGGTCATCCGGATGTATACATGGAAGCATTCAAGCAATCTGCCTTTGTACATATCATGACGATTGATTTTGTACTACTGACCTTACTTTCGATGATTGGGATATACAGGGATACTGAAGTGAGTCGACATTCAGCAGCTTGGACCGCGGCAGGCATCATCCCTATTGTGGGTCCACTAATCTATCTGTTGACACTCAGAAGAGACAGAGCTTGATCATCAACATCTGAAGAATGCAGAAGTAAAAGGTAGCCGTTAAGCCTGAATGCGAACAATTCATGTGCTTAATGGAAAAATATATAAAATCCAAAGAAGGAGTGGCTATCAATGAAAAATCATTTTAACGCATATGTTGTCCGTAAAGAAGAACAGGGCGGAGTGAAAGCTGCTATAGAGCAACTGAAGAAGGAAGATCTGCCTAATGGAGATGTAACGGTACAGGTGCAGTATTCCAGTGTCAATTATAAAGACGGACTCGCTACCCTAGAGAAAGGCGGTGTCGTCCGTGAGTACCCGATGGTACCTGGAATCGATCTGGCCGGAACGGTAGAGGAGTCGGTCAGTGGACGTTTTGCACCAGGAGATCGGGTGATCAGTACAGGATTTGAACCTGGCGTATCCCATTACGGAGGGTACAGCGAGTATGCTCGTCTGCGCAGTGAATGGCTGGTGCCTCTGCCACCGGGTCTCAGTGAGAAAGAAGCCATGGCAATTGGAACCGCAGGATTTACGGCTGCACTTTCGGTTGATGCGCTGTTACAGGCTGGAGTGACTGCGGAGATGGGCAAGGTTCTGGTTACGGGTGCAACGGGTGGTGTCGGCAGTATGGCAGTTGCCATTCTGGCGAAACTGGGCTTCGAAGTAACAGCCAGTACAGGTAAGAAGGTTCAGGAGGAGTCATTGCTCCGAAACTTGGGTGCCTCAGAGGTTATTACTCGTGAAGAAGCTGATGCTCCAGCTAAAGGAGCCATGGGGAAACAGCTATGGGCGGGAGTTGTTGATCCAACAGGAGGACCAGCTCTTGCGGAGCGATTGAAACAGATTCAATACGGAGGTGCGGTAGCGGTATCCGGGTTAACCGGAGGCACAGCTTTTGAATCCACGGTACTTCCGTTTATTTTGCGTGGCATCCAGCTTATAGGTATAGACTCTGTATATTGTCCAATGGAACGTCGGGAACGATTGTGGAAACTGCTCGGTGGAGAATGGAAACCGGAGCGCGCACTTGAACTGGGAATCCGGGAGATTTCTCTAGACCAATTACCTCATACACTGGAGACGATACTCCAAGGTGGTGCAGTAGGTCGTACGGTGGTCAATACAATATCAGATCTGCCATCCGCATAAGATTCTAAGTCCTTAGACATGCTAATTCTACCTGATTGGGTCACAGTACACGTGGCTGGAAAGGAAGGATTGGCATGTGGTTTGGTAGAAAAGGGCGAAGGCTGGTTGGAAAAACAATAAAGTCGGTACTTGTAAGTGGCGTGTTGATCACAAGTATCTGGTCCCTGGTGGCTTGTTCGGCATCATCCATTGAACAGGAGCGGAAGGTCTATACCCGCGAAGCGACAGATGAAGGAAATATGCGGGCACAGAATCAAGGACACGGATTAAACGGTGAATTGGTGAGTGAGATCAGTAAGAGTTTTGAATCAAAAGGCATTCAGCTGATGAATAATATGTCTGCCGATGACGGCCATGGTGGGATCTCTTATATGTATTTATTGAATGGAAGTGGCAGACACATCGTGAAAGTTCATATTTTCAGTGATAAGGCTGCACGAGCTGCCAGCATGAAACAAATGTATAGTGAGGATCGGGATGAGGCTGTCTTGGAGAATGCGCTTGGACGGACAACGATTCGCAGCAAAGGATATGTATCACTCGTTTATACAGCTTCTGGTGGAGAAAAGGACAAGTATGAACAGGATGTTATGCAGGTATTCCAACATGTGTTGGAGCAATTAAGGTAGGAGAAGATGGGAGCACAGAAAACTTTCAATCCTTACCGTACAGCTGAAAATAAACCCTAAAACCCGTCTGATCTTTCAGACGGGTTTATATATTTCACGCATCACATGCCGTAGCTCGGGCAAAATGAGTTTTTCCATGGCCAATTTGACAGCTCCTTTGGAACCTGGCATGGAGAATACAGCTGTGCGTCCAATCGTTCCAGCGACGGCTCTGCTCAGGATGGCAGCGGAACCGATATCTTCGGTGTAACTGAGAAAACGGAAGATCTCACCAAAGCCCGGGAGTTCCTTGTCCAGTAGTGAGGACACCGCTTCGTAGGTTGTATCTCGGGGTGCAATCCCTGTTCCGCCGCTAAGCAGCACGGCTTCAATATCATCACGAACGGCTGCATCTTGCAGGATGGTTCGAATGCTCTCCGTTTCATCTGGTGTAATGATGTATTCAACAATCTGATAACCGGCTTCATTCAGAAGCTGGTGCATGAGCTGGCCACTGGTGTCAGTGTCTTTAGTGCGTGTGTCCGACACCGTAACAATCATGCACGATACCGTGTCAGGGGCTTCCTGGCGATGTTGTTCCACTGAATTAGTCATGAAACTTCCTCCTTCAATCAACATGTCCTCATAGCATAGACCATCCGTTAGAATCAGGCAATGTACTGGAGAAGAGTTGAACGTTATTGCACAACGAATGCGGGATGGTGTACACTCGCTAGATATAGATAGATCAGGTTACAAGAAGGACAATCAGAGAGGTGTATACGCATGAATGAAACGATTTTAAAAGAACAATCCATACCTGTATATATACTGTCAGGTTTTTTGGGGAGTGGCAAAACAACACTGCTTGTTCAGTTGATCGAACATTGGCAACAGCAGGGTTTGCGTCCCGCAGTGGTTATGAATGAGTTAGGCGAAGTCAATCTGGATGGTCAGATTGTGGATTCCACCGTTCCGATGACAGAGATGTTAGGTGGATGCATCTGTTGTACCGTACGTGGTGACTTGGGGTTGCAACTTGCTGATCTCGTTCAAGAGGAATCACCGGATGTGATCATTATAGAAGCCACCGGTGCCGCGAACCCAATGGAGATTTTGGATGCGGTAACGGAGACCTCACTCTACATGCGACTGGAACTGAAAAGTCTCATTACTGTTGTGGATGCAGCACATCTGTCTGGCCTGTATCAGGAGCAGAAGGGGCAGACGTTCAAGCTGATGCAGGAGCAGATTCGTTGTGCGTCTGTGCTTCTCTTGAACAAAACGGATCGGGTGAGTGCACAGGAACTGCAGGATCTGGAGCAGCTTTTGGCAAAATGGAATGGCTTCGCCCCTGTAATTCCTACGGTGAAATGTGAGGTAGAGATGGATCTGTTGCTTCGCAGCGGGGCAGACGTGCATGTACGTGATTCAGCTTCTGAAGCAGACAAGCCGGCTCACCAAGAGCATCATGTGCATACAGAAGCCTGTGGTACACATGGATGCAGTCATGGTCATGAACATACAGATCATACAGTCCAAGGCGATGCTACGAATACTGACGCATCTCATAACCATAGTCATGACCACGGTCATGAGCATTCTGCTCCCCATGCCTCACACGAACATGTTATGGTGTATACGCATTATTTCAGTCATCCGGTGAACAGCGAAGCGTTTGAACAATTTGTATCTGCTTTGCCACGAGACGTGTATCGAGCAAAAGGCATTTTATCGTTTAGTGACACGGCGAGCCGTTTCTGGTTCCAGTATGCTTACCGTGAATCGGATTATATGAAGATCACACCTCAAGGAGATGTTCCTAATGTTGCTGTGTTTATAGGTGAACATTTTGACCAAACTGTCATTCGTGACCAATTACTGGAATTGGAAGCGATAAAGTAGGTTAGATGATTCAATATTCCTCCGAACTGGGTATTAAGATGCATAGCAAACTTTGCCTGGGAGGTAACTTTAAATGACACAACAACAATATCAACAATGTATCGATGCTTGCCTGGAGTGCATGAATGCTTGCAACGTATGTTACATATCGAGTCTGAAAGAATATGATCTGGCGATGCTGCGTGATTGCATTCGTTTGAATCGGGAATGTGCGGAGATCTGCAGTTTTGCTGCACAAGCGATGACACGTGGAAGTGATTTCATTGCTGAAATATGCGAATTGTGTGTGAAAGCTTGTGAAGCTTGCGCCGCAGAGTGTGGCAAACACCACCATGATCACTGCCAGGCATGTGCAGAGGCTTGCCGCAGATGTGCAGAAGCTTGCCGGTTAATGGCAGCAGTGGCGTAAATATTATTTCACTGGAATATATAATTAAAACCGATAATGACCTTTGTCCCCTAAGGGAAGGCAGTGAACACAGGCATCTGAGACGATGTGCCTCTGTGTTGCCTTTCAATAGGGGATTTTTAATGCAGGTTGCCAAGTCTGATCGTGGTATGTATAATGATGGCAATGAATTGAAACGAAGAATATCAATGATCGGGAGAGTAGCCAGATCCATACATGACAGCGAGCCGGGAGAGGTGGAAGCCGGTATGACATGACCTGAGTGAACCGCACCCGTGAGATGGTTATCCGAAAAGATGAATTTATCCCGATTGGGGATAGGTCATATCTGTCTGAGGGTAATTCGGCTTGCGACCGTTATACGCATCGAGCGGAACAGGTTCTACAGGTATGCATGTTTGATGCATATTAGGAGTAGCTGTTCACCTAGAGTGGTACCGCGGGAACTGTTAAGTCAGCTCTCGTCTCTTATTTAGAGACGAGAGCTTTTTTTGTGTTTATTTTCAGCCAATAATGAATGGATAAGGAGTGTTTGACATGTTGATGAAGAAGGCTGCGGCCGATATTGCCCCTTTAACGGGATTGAATGAACAAGAGGTTCTGAGATTACTGGAAGTCCCACCACAGGCGGAGATGGGGGATGCAGCATTCCCTTGTTTTGCATTGGCGAAGTCATTAAAAAAAGCACCGGCAGTCATTGCGACCGAGCTCGCAACAAGTCTGCAGGCATCTGGAATTGAAGCGACTTCCGCTGGGCCGTATGTAAATATCCGATTCAATCGGGAGGAGCTTGCGCCGAATCTGCTGAAAGAACTGGGGGATGCCGCATTCGGTAAGCTTCAGCTTGGTCAAGGTTCACGTGTTGTGATTGATATGTCTTCCCCTAACATCGCAAAACCCTTCGGAATCGGACATTTGCGTTCTACTGTAATCGGTGCAGCACTGTATCGGTTGTATAACGAAGCGGGTTATACCTCTGTAAGTGTGAATCACTTGGGAGACTGGGGAACCCAGTTTGGCAAGCAGATCGCAGCGTATAAACGGTGGGGCAATGATGAAGCATTGCAGGCAGACCCGATCCGTACGTCTCTTGAGCTGTATGTGCGTTTCCACGATGAGGCGGAGAATGATCCTTCTCTGGAGATTGAGGCACGGGATTGGTTCCGCAAGCTGGAGCAGGGAGATGATGAAGCACAGCGGTTATGGGCGTTCTTTGTGGAAGTTAGCATGAAGGAATTCAACCGGATGTATGAACGTCTGAATGTACAGTTCGACCATACGCTGGGAGAAAGCTTTTACAATGACAAGATGGGTGCAGTGGTTGAAGAACTGAAGGCAAAAGGTTTACTTGAAGAGAGTGATGGAGCACTCGTGGTACGTCTGGAGGATGAGAACATGCCCCCGTGCCTGATTATCAAAAAAGATGGAACAACAATCTATCCTACACGGGATTTAGCTACGGCGGTTTATCGTCATGAGGTGATGAAGGCAGATCGGTTGTTATACGTGGTCGGAGGCGAGCAGAAGTTACATTTCCGTCAGGTATTTGCGGTCCTATCCCGGATGGGTCATGAATGGTCTGCGAAGTGTGAACATATCCCGTTTGGATTAATGCGTTTTGAGGGACGGAAAATGTCTACCCGCCGCGGTAAAGTCGTATTTTTGCAGGAAGTATTGGATGAGGCAGTCGCTCGTGCTTTGCAGATTATCCAGGAGAAAAACCCGAATCTGGAGAACCCTCAGAAGGTGGCTGAGGCGGTTGGTGTAGGTGCCATTGTCTTCGGTGATCTGCGTAATAGTCGGTTAAACGATGTGGACTTCTCCTTGGAGGATGCGGTGAGTTTTGAAGGAGAGACCGGACCTTATGTGCAGTATACCCATGCCCGGATTCAAAGTGTGCTTGCCAAGGCAGAAGAGGCGATCCGCGTGGAAAATGAAAACCCTCTGTCTAACCCCAGTCTTGCGGATGGTGAGATTGACACAGTGACCACTCCATCCTGTATCGGAGATGCCTCATGGGCATTACTGAAACTGCTTGGTGATTATCCCGAGTATCTTGAAAAAGCAATTCATCGGAATGAGCCTTCGGTCATTGCCAAATATACAATAGATGTCGCTCAAGCGTTCAACAGCTTCTATCACGCCGAACGCATTGCGGATGCGTCATCTGATGTAAGATCCTTCAGGGTGGCATTGGCCAAACGGACTGCCGAACGCCTCGCGTACAGTTTACATTTGCTAGGTGTGCAAGCTCCAGAACGGATGTGATCCCAGGTGATATGGAGTACACGTGGACTTTTCAAGAAAGCCAATCAAGATGTACCAGACTCATTAGGTCGAGGTATGTTGCTTCAACGAGTGAGCAAGCGATTAGGTAATGCTCAAGTACTTGATGAAATTAACCTGGAAGTGAAGCAGGGAGAATGTGCTGTACTTGTTGGCAGAAACGGTTCTGGCAAAAGTACGTTGCTACGTATGTTGGCAGGTATTTTGTTACCCGATACAGGATCGATACAGCGCACAATGAAGGGTTCTGATGGGTATGCAGTAGATGGCTTGCCACGTTTACCCTTTACTTCTGGAGAGTACTTGTGGGACATGGGACGGATTCGGGGCATTCGCCCCGAAATACTGCGTGAGCGGATTAGAGAACTTAGTGAACTTTTATATCTGGATACCGCGATCGATCAGAAGTTACCCCTATTATCCAAGGGCACATTGCAAAAAGTGAATTTGATTCAGGCCCTGTTACCTGGACCGGGTGGACTTTTGCTGCTGGATGAACCTTTATCAGGCTTGGATATTCCAGCTCAAGAGGGCATTGTATCCCTATTGGGGCAATGGAAGGATGAAGGGACATCCATCGTTACAGCTTGTCATGAACCGTTGCTTATTGAACGTTTGGCAGACCAGGTAATTGTGTTGAAAAAAGGCAGCGTGCTCCGCTACTGGAGTCGTGAAGATATACTTCAAGCTGGCGAACCCGTTGTACGTATTCAAAGTCTGATGGAAGCTGGAGAGGATCTGGCTGACGATCCATCCATTTTACAACAACGGGGAGTCCTGTCTTTAGTCCGTAATACGAGCTTGGAGAAATCCAATGCTTGGTTGTGGGATTGGAAAGTAGTTCAACAATCAACAGATGATGTCCTCAGAATGATTCTGGCATCCGGAGGTTCGGTTGTGTCTGTACAACAGGAAGAAAGTCAATTACATATGGAAAGTCTGCTGGAAGGACAACATCCAGCTGTACATGCGAGTCGTGGAAGTGTCACAGGATCTGTGGACTTTAGCTCTTCCATGGATGATGCGGGGGGAGAAGCCGAATGATCTATCTGACCCGATATTTGTTAAGGCATCACATTCGCTCACAGAAATATTTTGCACCGGTTATCTTTTATATCATCGCCATGCTGCTGATCTATTCCTACAAACCCAACCCTATTGCGGACAGTTACAGTGTCACGGCTATGCTGTTATTTCTGGCAGCTGCTTGGCTCGGAGTAATGGTGATGAATACCGAACCTGCTAAGCAGTATCAATTACTCGTCCTTCATACAGGAAGCAGGCGTAAGGTTGTAATAAGTCAACTCATATGTGCCTGGATAATGCAATTCATGCTCACCGTAATCACTGTGCTGTATCCCGTGTTCGCGGGAATGTTCGAGAGACAACCTACAGGTGAGGAGTGGATGATGACTTGGTTAGGACATCTGGGATTATCACTGCTGGGATTAGGCATCAGTGTATTTTTTCAAAAATCGTACATTCCCTTGCTTAGTCGCAGTATGCCTGCTCTCATTATTGTATTATTACTATCGTTTATCCAAGGTTCCTTAAGTGAACGTTTGCCTGAATCGTTAGAATGGCTTGGCCGCATTCTTCCACCAGCCTTTTATCTGGTTCGTGAGATGATGTTATTTGATGAATCAAAGATGGACTCTTTTGTCTCGGTTATGCTGTGGACTGTGCTCTATGCATTAGGGTTACTAATCATCCATGTGTGGCTGTCCGGAAGAAGAGATCTGCGGAGTTAGGAGACGCGCTTCCCGATAACTTGAATGTTGCTCTTGGTTTGGTTAGGATAGAGGGACATGGAATGGTTAACATTGTACGGTTGAAGGGGGCGCTCGCATATGCAAAATACAGATATCCAGAATGGTGACATGCTGGACAGCGAACACTCCAGGGAATTGTTTGCCTATTACGGATTGGCAGTGTACTACGGGCAGGCGCTTGAACAGCAGCTGGTCAATCTGATTTTATTAATGAAAATGTCTCAGGGCAAAGCCGTGTCTGAAGAGGATCTGGAAGATCTGTACGAACGAAAGATGAGCAGTTCACTGGGGCAGCTCATTCACGAAGTGCGCCATCATTTTACATTCTCCGAGGAAGAAACTCTTCAACTGAATGAACTGTGGCAGCAACGTAACCGTATCGTACATCATTACTTCAAGGAACGAATCCATGAGACATTCAGTCCGGAAGGACGATCACGCATGATTAAGGAATTGGAGGATTTCAAAGACCGTGCACAGGAGTTGGAGATCCGTCTCCAGCAATATACGGGTGCCTGGATTGCAGAGCTTGGTCTGGATGCCGAATCCGCAGCAGCTCTGCAAACGCTGGAGCGTATGCATACCGAGAGTATGCAAGCAAGGGCTTTGGAAGAGGATGAATGACAAGCAAACGGATAACGAAACGCTGGATATTAATAACGGCTCTCGCTGTAGTATTAGTTGGAATTCTGTGGACTGTAGTTACGGCAGTACGTATATCTGCATATACAGATGAGGATTCATCCAGGATATCGGATACAGCAATCATTCTGGGCGCAGCTGTGGCGGGGGATAACCCTTCACCTGTATTTCGCGAACGTATTGAACACGGGATTAAATTATACCGTCAGGGTACCGTTCGTAATCTGCTTTTCACAGGTGGATCAAGTGGTGATGGAGAACATACGGAGGCTGAAGTTGGTCAGAAGTATGCCATTGAACATGGAGTAGATCCAGCGGACATTCGTGTAGAGATCAAATCCAGAATCACCGAGGAGAATCTGATCAATTCAATTCCAATAGGAGAACAGGCCGGATATCAAACCTATACGATTGTGAGTGATCCGTTACATATGAAACGGGCCATGAAGCTGGCTACCGGACTGGGTATGGATGCCGTACCATCTCCGACACGAACTACGGCGTATCGAACCTGGCGCAGCAAGTTTCCTTTTCTCGCAAGAGAGACCGTGATGTACATGGGATATACGATCAAAGGATGGATTGACAATCCGCAGCAGCCATGAGGTTGCACGCGGATTGTTTTTTTGTCTGGACGAAATAAACAGTATCGGAACCTGAATCCCGATGAAAATACAAAAAAACGATCTACACCGCAAACCCTGAGGTAGCTGTATAGATCGGTTTTTGTTTTGCCGTCGAGTACATCATTTTGATTGGTTACTTAAAAAGCTTTCTGTTTTACTCTGTTATGCATTGCCTCCGGCAAAGGAGGTTGAGGTTGGAATGATCTCACCCGACGGATTCTCGCTGGTTGCACTCGCTGCTGCTTGCGCACCTTGCTGGAGCTGATACATTTTATAATAGCGGCCTTTAAGCTCCATCAGCTCATCATGTGCACCTTGCTCAACGATACGCCCGCGATGCAGAACCAGAATTTGATCTGCCGAACGAATGGTGGACAGACGGTGAGCAATGATGAAGGTGGTACGTCCTTTTTTGAGGACTTCGAGTGCGTTCTGAATCAATGCTTCCGTTTCCGTATCAATATTGGCAGTCGCTTCATCCAAAATGAGGATGGCCGGATCAAATGCCAGTGCCCGAGCGAAGGAGATCAATTGACGCTGTCCAGCAGACAATGTGCTTCCTTTTTCGATGACAGGTTCGTCAAAGCCTTGAGGCAAATGAGCCAGTATGCGTTCAGCGCCTACATCACGCAGCGCCTGTTCAATTCGCTCACGGGAGATCTTCTCATCGCCGAGACTGACGTTGGAAGCAATGGTGCCTGTGAACAGATACGGGTCCTGCAATACAATCCCCATATGTTCGCGAATCCACTGTTTAGGTAGATCTTTGACGTTCTGACCATCAATCGTGATCTTACCTTTTTGCGGATCATAGAACCGGAATAGCAGGTTGATGATTGAGCTTTTACCCGAACCGGTATGACCGACCAGAGCGACCGTCTGACCTTGGGATGCTTTGAATGAGATATTGTTAAGCACGTAATCTTTTTTATAGGCAAAGGATACATCATCGAAGACAACATTCCCTTTGTATCTTGGCATAGAGCCATCGGTTACGGCTTCTCCTTTTTCATCCATCAGCTCAAAGACGCGACCAGCGGATACGAGGGAGGAGTCCAGGTTGGCGAGCTGATTCACCATGCCGGTAATCGGCTGGAACAAGCGGCCCAGGACATCAACGAAGGCATACAGAACACCCAGGGAGATAATACTTGTGCCATCCAGCACACTGGAACCGAAGTACCACAGGACCACCGCAAAGGCGATATTCCGTAATACGTTAACCAGGTTGTGTGAGGTGAAGGCATTCAGGTTCAGCATTTTGTTCTGGTGTTTCATATAGTCATCATTCAGATCTTCGAATTCCTGTTTGGTTTGTTTCTGATGGCGGAATACGCGGATAATGGACATCCCCTGAATGGACTCGTTAATGATTGCATTGATCTCACTCAGTCGTGATCGAATGATCGTGTTGTAACGAGTGGCGAATTTGCGATAGAGCACAATCCATGTAATGAGCATCGGCACAACGAATAATGAGATTAGACCCAGGCGAACATCAAGCAGGAAGAGTGCGACATACACACCTGTAATCGTGATGATTCCTGAGAAAAAGTTCGAAAGAACGGCAACGAACAGATCCTTGACGGCTTCTGTGTCGTTCGTGACCCGAGATACAACTTTACCTGCGGGCAGGTTATCAAAAAAGTGCACCGGCAGTCGCTGAATATGGGCATACACATCGTTACGCAGTCTTTGAATGACCTTGTTGGCCGAGGACTGCAGCCAGAATGTTTTACCAAACTCCATAATGACCGAGATCACGAGGAAGATCATGTAATACACAATTAATTGATAGATGCTGGGCATCTCCGGTTTGTAAAAAGCAAACAGTTCACCAGCGGACAGCGGTGTTGCCGCATATTGGCCTGTCACTTCACCTGCGCGTGTAACCGTGAGGGTTCCATCCGTATATGTGCGGTCCCCGTCAGGTGCGCTTACCGGTTCGTTTACAAAATAAAAACTTCTGCCGGCTTGTAAAACCCGCACTTCCGAACCTTTGTTTTCATCCGGTTCGAACAAACCTTCGCGTTTGTAGTTCTTGCCGTTGTAGACTGCGGCTTCATCTGAAGCTGTCGTCTCATAGAAAGGCTGCTCAATCGCGAGCAAGTGATTGTCGATCATGGATTTGGCGATGAACGGCCCGGCAAGCTCGGCCGCAACACCAATAGTAAGCATAATTAATGCAGCGATAAATGTTCCTTTGGCTTTCAAGGCGTAATCAAGCAGCCTTTTGCCTGTATTAGACTTCAATGAATTGACCTCCTACGTGGACAGATTGGACTCGACCTGTTGCCGTTCATACTGTTCACGGTACCAGCCGTTCATGGCTAACAATTCCTGGTGAGTGCCTTCTTCCGTAATTTTCCCGTGCTCCAGTACGATGATTCGGTCAGCATGTTCAATAGCAGACAGGCGATGAGTCGAGATCAGCGTGGTTTTGCCCGAGCGTTTGTTGCGTATATTTTCAATGATTTTGGCTTCAGTACGTGCATCGACAGCAGATAAGGCGTCATCCAGGATCAGAATATCAGGATTGGCAATAAAGGCACGCGCCAGCGATACCCGCTGTTTCTGTCCACCGGACAGAGAGATTCCTTTTTCACCAACAAGTGTATCCAGTCCATCGGACAAGGTTCCCAGATCACCGTCAAAAGCGGCGGTACGAATGGCTTCCATGATAACTTCATCACTGGCCCCAGGTTTACCAAATTGAATGTTCTGACGAACTGATTTGGAGAACAAAACTTGTTCCTGTGGTACGTACCCAATCCAGCTGTGCAAGTCATCTTTGGCGATATCCTGAATTGGATGACCCGAGATGCTTAATGTGCCCGAACCGGCAGGGTATTCATGAAGCAGTTGTTTGAGCAAAGTAGACTTACCGCTACCCGTACGACCCACAACACCTAATGTTTGACCCCGTCGCAACGAAAAGCTGATGTGACTGAGATTGTCCACAGTGGAACTTGGGTAACGGAATGTAACATCCTGCATCGCAATTTCTGCTGGATTCGTAACGTGAGCAGGTTGATCAACATCTTGTACGGCAGGTTCTACCGATAAAGTCTCGTTGACCCGATCAAGCGAAGCGCTACCACGTTGCATCAGGTTAATTAATTCGCCGATGGCAAACATGGGCCAGATCATCATCCCCAGGTACATATTGAACGATACGAGATCTCCCAGGGTAATTTCATTATGAAATACAAGATATATGCCGTAGGCAAGTGCAATCACATAACTGAGTCCAACGAAGAGGCGGATGGTAGGTTCAAATAGGGCATCCATTCTGGCAACAGCCAAATTTTTGCGATACACATCTTCGGTCACATCGGCGAACCGTTTCTCGTCCAGACGTTCCTGCACATAGGCACGCACGACGCGAATACCGGCGATGGATTCCAGTACCTGGTCGTTCATATCTCCGAATGCATCCTGTGCCAGGGTGTAACGTTGATGTACAGCTTTACCATAGATCATCATGGCAATGGCGATAAAAGGTAATGGCAGAATTGCCGCCAGGGTCAGTTTCCAACTAACCAGGAACCCCATGGCGAACAATACGGTGGCCAGAAAGGCTGTAGAGTCTGTTAAGGTCAGCATGCCGAAGCCTGCTGTAGTGGCAATGGAACGAAGATCATTGGTGGCCCGAGCCATCAGATCTCCTGTTCGGTTTTTCTCAAAAAAGGGAGGAGTCATCCGTAACAAGTGGTCCATAAAGCGTGAACGAAGCAGCCGCTCAACCAGGTTGGCACCACCAAACAGTTTGTGCATCCAAACGTATGTAACCAGATAGATAATGATGACCGTTCCCAGAATAAGCAAAATATAACGGGTAAGTGAGGTGCCGGTAATGGAACCGCGCACAATCTCGTCGATGGCATTGCCAAGAAGACGGGGAGGCAGCAGTTCGGCAATGCCCACCAGAATAAGCAAAATGACACCGGTTAGGTATCGTTTGCGTTCCAGCCGGAAGAACCAGGCCAGGTTTTTAAGTACAGAGAACAAGTGTTATCCCTTCCTTTCGATGTCCGAGAAATGCAAATTCCGTTCATGTATGCCGAAATGTACCCACAAAAAAAGACATACCGCACGCAGGCGGTATGTCTTCATATAATCATACGGCAGCATGGCTCAGAGAACAGAGCCGTCACCATATATAAGTTCGATTGTGAGTATACATCACAGAGGTTCTAATGAAAGAACGCCTTGTCATGCCGACTTATGAACGGAATAATGATTTCGGGTGTGCTCCGGTATTTAGTTGTGTGCTGAATTGACCAATCATATGTTTATTAAACACCGTAATCACCCTTTCTTTTTTTGGAAATAAATACAATGTAGACCTCGTATGTTTGCATCTTAACACCAGCTTTTACAATCTGTCAAACATTTTTCACAACTTATTTTGTCTTTATGTGCTCACTCAGGTTTGTATTCAAGTCCCTGTCGAGATATGATGGAACATATATATACAGAAGGAGCTGACACCAAATGAGTACCATACATGTATCCGATCAAGCTGCTCGCTGGTACAAGGAAGAACTGAATTTGAACGAGGGGGACAGCATCCGTTTTTTTGCCCGTTATAGCTCTGGCGGAGGTCTTCATCCTGGATTTTCGTTAGGTATTGCTGTGGATAAACCAAGACATCCTGCGGATCAAACCGAAGTGTCGGGAATTCAGTTCTTTATGGAAGATCACGATTATTGGTATCTGAAAGGGCACCAACTGCATGTGGATATCGTTGATGAAGGTCAGGATATCGAATACCGTTATACGGAAGTCTAGGGCGATTTTGAGACATACCCTAATCCTTGAAGTATTCTGCTAAGTAATAGATGGATTACAGGTCGCCACCGGCTTCCGAGTAGGAGGAGGGGATAAGCAGTGAATCTGCCAGCACGAGATTTGGCCCAGTATATCGCAAAACGCTCTCATATTGTTGTAAAGGCGGCTGTGCGGGCTGAGAACGAACAAGGTGAATTACTGCTGATTCAGCATGCTGAACACGGTCACTGGCGGTTGCCAGCAGGTGAGATGCGCCCGGGTGAGGCCATTGAAGATGCTGCACATCGGGAGTTATGGGAAGAGACAGGTTGGACTGCTGATACCATGACACTGGAAGGTCTCTATTCGGGGCCTGACCTTCGGTATCTGCATTCAAGCGGAGATGAAGAGTATTATGTCATTGCCCTGTTCCGGACAGTGATCATTCAGGATGACCTTGTAGAGTCGCGTGTAAATAGTGATGCAGGTCTGAAGTTTTTTGCGCTGGAGTCGTTACCACCTCTTAATCAGATTAGCCGAATCCTGTTAGCGCGGGATATTGCAGAATAAAATAAGTGTTGACCGCAAAAAAAATGACCTTGGCATGCACGATAAAGTGGATGCCAAGGTCATTTTTTAAAAAATCCCATTCAGGTGCTTAGAGCATGAATTACACCTGATCCAGTGGTTCATCATCCATCGCAAAATCAAAATCATCAATATCGAATACCTGTACAGGCGATTCAGACTCAATTATGCGTGCAATCAGTTCAACCTGATCGGTGAGAATCGGGATACTCAGGCGCTGAGATGTCAGCAGCAGTTCGGTCTCAATGGGATCGAAATACTCCCCGTACTGTGCCGTATCTATTGCATTGATAATGGCAATGGATACTTGGTCACCAAATAAAATGGAGGGGCTTTTGGCCCATGGAACAAGTAACGCACGCTCTATTTTTTTCTTATTCAGCGGTTCCTCGAAATAAGAAATCATTTCATTGATTTTGGATTTCACATGCTGATCATCTGCCGGGTTATCCATCATGGGATCAGGACTGGTCTGGAATTCATATAACTCAAGGATGGTGGTATAAGGAACAATATATTCAACAGGCGCGGGCGGCGCTAACAATTGACCGTAAATGGCCACCATCACGGCTTCTGTAATAAACTGACGTGACATGGTTCCTGAATCCTCCTGCGCCATTAATAGTTGCAAAGTGAATCTATATTTCATGCAACAGCATAACCACAATATGCATTATTCTGCTGTAGACTCGTGTACATAATTTGCATGAATAGAAGTATATCACACAACGGTGGGAAATACAGCCAATCTGCATAGCATGTCAGGTCACAACCTTTACAACTTGAATCAGGATTTGCCCAAGAGCAATGATAAAATTCCCGCCGCAATCAATGGACCCACAGGTACACCCTTGAACAGGGCAACCCCAAGTACCGTTCCGATTAACAGCCCTGCAACGACAGTTGGTTGTGTACCCATCAGCGTAGCGCCACGTCCTCCAAGATATGCCACCAGTAATCCTACGCCAATGGCGAGCAGTGATTTCCAGTGCAGGAAAGACTCACCGATCGTCTGCAGACTCATCTTGCCACTGGCAAGAGGTGCCATCACGCCAATGGTCAGAATGATAATGCCCAGTGTAAGTCCGTATTTTTCAAGCCATGGAAATGCCTGATTCAGGTTCAGGACTCGTAGCAACAACAGAAATACCATCGCTACGGTCACAGGTGTGTTACTGCTGATAATCCCGAGAGCTGCAAATACGAGCAACAGCAGGGAAGTCATATCCATTGTTTTCATTTCCCTTCAGTCTGTCCACGTTGTTTGCTAACGATATGTTCCGCAATGTAACGTCCATGCCAGCGCCCGGATTCAATAAAGACTTCATTGGCATTACGACCCGAAGCGATGACTCCGCCTACATATACACCAGGTACGCTGCTTTCCATCGTTTGTGCATCATATAGAGGTTTATCCATATCATCAGACATCTCCACACCTACCGAAGTGAGTAGTTGACGATCTGGACGGAAACCGGTCATTGCCAGTACGAAGTCATTATCCAGTTCCCGAGTGGAACCATCCGTGTGTATCAGACGAATCGAATCATCGAGTATTTCATTCACGCGTGATTCCAGGTGGAGTGTGATATGACCTTTTGTCACCATGCTCTCGAATAGCGGACGTACCCATGGTTTAATATGCTGGGACAGACCACTGCCGCGATAAACCATATCAATATGTGCTCCGACCCGAACCAGTTCCATGGCCGCGTCCACGGCTGAGTTGCTTCCGCCAATAATGGCGACACGTGTACGGGTATAAGGGTGGGCTTCCCGGAAGTAGTGGGTTACTTTATCTTTATCTTCTCCAGGGATGCCCAGATAGTTAGGATGGTCAAAATAACCGGTAGCTACAACGACATTGCGTCCAACATGTACGATGGCCTCCCCGCGGCGATTGAGCGTATGTACCTCAAACGTACCATCATCCTTGCGTTTAATTTCACGGGCTTCCTCATAGTTATGAACACGCAGACCAAAATGTTCGGCTACCCTGCGATAATAGGCAAGTGCTTCATAACGAAACGGTTTATCATTAGGTGTGCTGAACGGAACGTTTCCGATCTCAAGCAGAGGGGCTGTGCTGAAAAACTGCATATGGGTTGGATACAGATAAATAGATTGAACGATATTGTATTTCTCAACGATCACAGCGGACAGTCCCAGCCGCTCACATTCAATGGCAGCAGACAGACCGCATGGGCCTCCGCCGATAATAATGACATCTTCCATGTTCTTAATCCTCCTTATTTCAAGCAATATAATCCTACCGTAAATAACGAGCCAATGCCAGTTCAAGCGTGTAGTTTAATTAGACAAGCTTACTTGAAACCAAAGGAGTTGACGTGCAGAGAAGAAAAGACTAATATCAAATTAGATGTATATCTAAATGAAAGTGAGATGAACGATGATGCAGCTGGAGAAAATTGTGGCTTATCATAAAGCGTTGGCTGACCCGACCCGGCTTCGCATGCTGCTGTTGTTGGCACAGGGTGAACTGCACGGACAGGCACTTGCCGAGCGGCTGAATCTGTCACAGCCAACCGTGACACATCATGCATCCAAGCTGAGAGAGGCGGCGCTGATTAAGGAACGACGGGAGAAAAATACAGTGTATTTCACACTCAATCCTTCCTTTATCCGCGAGAATGCACAGGCTTCGGTTGATTTTATCTTTAACCGAGAGGAGGTTGCGGATATGAGTGATGTGAACGAAACATTGAAAGCGTCGGTCATGAGAAATTTTTTCTCCAAAGATGGACGACTGCGTCAGATTCCGGCTCAATACAAGAAAAAACTGATTGTACTTGGTCATCTGGTCGAGCAGCTTGAATTTGGTCGGAAGTATACGGAAAAAGAAATCAATACATTTATAAAGCAATACCATGAAGACTTTGCCACGATTCGGCGGGAATTTATCATGCATCAGTTCATGTATCGGGAAGAGGATATCTATGAATTGAATCCGAAGGAAATGTGGACACGCTGGGATCAGGTCAAATAAAGTGGGCTGGTGGTAAAAATAATTTGGGCTTGACAACTGTAAAGCTCAGTGTGTAACATAATGGATAATTCTACAAGGGAGGCGATTGTTTATGACAAACTTAAATGCAGTATACGTTAATTTGAATATGAACAGCGTCTCCGGAACGGATCAAAGCATGTAATTTTGCGTTAGCTGGATAGCAATATCCATTGTAACGTGAAGTATCACATGCTCAGATGAAGCCACGGGTGACGCACCCGTGGCTTTTTTTGTTTGCCGATAAAAGGGTGTTCCTGAATGGTTTATATCGGATGCTTAAGTATTCTGTCCGTTAGATCTGCAAGAAGGGATGATCTTGATTCGGCTAACTACTTATTGCCGCGGGTGTATTTCTACTCGTGGTTTTTTTGTTTTGATCTGAACCGGAGATGTTTGTTCACTCGGCTTGAACGAAGTAAACAACTTATTTTGGGAGGAATTTTTATTTTAGATAACCATATTGAGAAGTACGGCTGGTCTGCAAAGTGGCAGGAACTGTGGCAAGAGACAGGGATGGAGGAGCAGGAGAGAAAACCAGCCAGAATTATCGCAGACCATGGACATCTGCAACGTTTGATTACAGAAGAGGGCGAATGCTGGGGAAGGATTTCGGGTCGACTGCGTCATGATAGTCTGGAGACCAGCTTGGTTCCAGCGGTTGGCGATTGGGTGGCGATTACAGGTCAGGCAGGTGAAGAAGCTATTATTCACAATCTGGTGCCACGTCGGAGCAGGGTATCGAGACAGGCGGCAGGTCCAGTGACCAAGGAACAATTAATCGCCGCAAACGTAGATACACTGTTAATCGTGGCTGCACTTAATCATGATTTCAACCTTAGACGACTCGAAAGATACGTGATGATGGCTTGGAATGGTGGCGTGAGGCCAGTCATTGTCTTGAGCAAAAGTGATCTGTGCAACAATGTGGAAGAACAGATCCGAAGTGTAGAAGGAATTGCTCCAGGCGTTGAAGTGCTTGCGATATCTGCAGTGGAGGGTCAAGGGAAATCCTTACTGGAAAGATATTTGCACCCAGGGTTGACTGTTGCGCTCACAGGATCTTCTGGCAGTGGCAAGTCTACGCTGGTGAACTGGATGATGGGTGAGGATCTGCAGCTTACGCAATCCGTCCGCGAGGGAGACAGCCGTGGGAGACATACGACAACACACCGGGAGATGTTTGTACTTCCACAGGGCGCCGTATTAATCGATACTCCAGGAATGCGCGAGCTTAATCTCTGGGATGAGGGCAATGATGGACTGTCGCATGCGTTTGGAGAAATTGAAGAACTTGCCGCCACGTGCAGATTTCTGGATTGCAGTCATACACGGGAAGCTGGATGTGCAGTGAAAGAGGCCATACAGGACGGTTCATTGGATGAAAAAAGGCTGAATAATTATCTGAAAATGCAGAAGGAATTGCAATATCAGCAGCGCAAGGAAGAAGTGGCATCCAGAAGGCGTACCGCCTCCAGCAAACCGGCCAATAGTCGCAAACCCAAGCACTCCCGTAGTGTGAAAGAGTGGGAGGAAGCATGAAATCAGGCGGGCATCATCCAGTATCTTGCATAAGATAGGTCAGGAGGGATGTCATTATGCCAGATTACAGGATTATTGTAGATCTGTCTGACCACATGTTATATCTTCTGGATGGCAATCAGGTGATTAAAGGTTATCCCGTAGCCACCGGCAAGATGCTTACGCAGACTCCAAACGGGGAGTTCACTATTATTAACAAACAATCGAATCCAGGTGGGCCATTTGGCGTGTTCTGGATGGGACTGTCTGCTCCCCATTATGGCATACACGGAACCAATGAGCCTTGGTCTATTGGCAAATCCGTCTCCCATGGTTGTATACGCATGTACAACTCGGATGTATTGGATCTGTCTTCCAAGGTATCTGTAGGCACGAGAGTAACGATCCGGCCGTAGGGCCGGATTTTACTTTATAAGAGTTAGTTCAGTGGATGAGTTTGGAATTATAGAAAGATGAACATATAATATGGTAAAGCTGCGGCAGTTACGTGAGAAAGCGAGTGATAGCTATGTTGATCAGGCCGGCGCGTGAAGGGGATGCGCAGGGGATAGCCCATGTACATACGGAGAGTTGGAAAACAACGTATCGGGGAATTGTGCCCGATGATTTTTTGGATCATTTGACTATAGAATCAAGATTGTCCCAGTGGGAGAAGACCATTCGTTCTGGCGAAAAGGATCAGATCTTGGTAGTAGCTGAACAGCATGATGGGAACATTGTCGGATTTGCCTGTGGGGGTAGGGAGCGTGAAGGCAAATTAGCTTATGATGGAGAGTTGTACGCCATATATTTGCTGAAGGAAGTACAACAAACGGGGATAGGTCAGCAACTGGCGACACATGTCGTTCATCATCTGCAGACCCACAATATGAAACGTTTGATCATATGGGCTTTGGAGCGTAATCCAGCTTGTCGCTTCTATGAAAAGATGGGAGGCACTCCAGTCCGGACACAGTCCCTCCGTATTGGTGGTCAAGATCTGATCGAAGTTGGCTACGGATGGGAAGACTTGAGCCTCTTTGGAGAGAAGAGCCTACCCGACTGTTGAGAGACGTCCAGATGCTGAGAGAATAGTGTGGATTGTGTTGTTTCCTTAAGCTTAAGGAATGGAAGGTTAATTCAGGTCTTCTCGTTTGCGTAATTCTGAACAAGGTTAATGATGTATTACACCGTTGTGCAGGTGCGACATTTTATCTTGATCAGGAGGCGTATTCACATGACTTTAATGGACACTGAACATACAACATGGACGAAACAATATATTAATGGCCAATGGGTAGATGGCTCCGGTGAGAAAACAATGGAGAATATCAATCCTTATACGGGAGAAGTTATTGCCACATGGCGCTCTTCCGATAAGAAAGACATAGATAAGGCTTATGAGTCAGCTCAGAAAAATTCGATTGAATGGGCGAAGTCATTACCTGCTGCGAAAGAAGAGGTACTGCGTAAAGTTTCATCCCTGATGACAGAGCGGAAAGAGGAGATCATTCAACTGTTGATCACGGAATCCGGCAGTACCCGAATCAAATCGGAGGCGGAGTTTGCAGCGGCTAAACGCATTGTGGACGAAGCAGCATCTTTTCCTTATCGTATGAAGGGTGAGATTATTCCGTCCAATACCCCTGGCAAAGAGAACCGTGTGGTTCGTGAGCCGAAGGGAGTGATTGGTGTTATCGGGCCATGGAACTTCCCTTTGCATCTATGCCTGCGATCTGTCGCTCCAGCGATTGCTCTTGGTAATGGTGTGGTGATTAAACCGGCATCAGACACTCCGATTACGGCAGGTTGGCTCATTGCCGATTTGTTTGAACAGGCTGGTCTGCCTGAGGGCGTGCTGAATGTCGTTGCCGGAAGTGGCGGCGAGATCGGGGATTACTTTGTCGCTCATCCGGTTCCCAAAGTAATTTCATTTACGGGTTCCACAGAAGTTGGACAAGGGATCGGTAAACTGGCGGGTGAACATTTAAAAGAAACGGCACTGGAACTAGGCGGCAACAACGCCATGGTTGTGCTGGAAGATGCGGATATTGAACATGCTGCCGAAGCGGCTGTCTTTGGCAAGTTTCTGCATCAGGGACAGATCTGTATGGCTCTGAATCGTATCATTGTGCATGCCGATATTTACGACCAATTCGTCGAATCATTTGTTGCCAAAACGAAGAATGTCCAGGCAGGTGATCCAGCGGATGCTAACACACTCGTGGGTCCTCTCATTCGGGAAAAAGAGGTAGAACGATTGCTGGAGCTTGTAAACAAAACCAAGGCCGAAGGCGCACGGTTAATGCTCGGTGGGACCAGTAAAGGCAGTGTGCTGTATCCTACTGTACTTGCCGATGTTAAACCTGAACAGGATATCGTGCAGCAGGAATTGTTTGGCCCAGTAGCAGTGATCATGAAGGCTCATGATGAGCAGGAAGCTGTACGTTTGGCGAATGATACGCCTTATGGACTTAGTGGTTCCGTATTCACAAGAGATCTGAATCGAGGATATCAGGTTGCTCAGCGCATTGAATCGGGTATGGTGCATGTAAATGATCAGTCTGTGAACGATGAAGCGCATGTGATGTTTGGCGGTGAAAAAGCTTCGGGGATTGGACGTTTCGGTGGGGATTGGGCCATTGAGAAGTTTACACGTACGCGTTGGATCAGCATTCAGCACCAATATCGGGAATATCCGGGAGTGAAATAAGTCGAAAAAGGGTGAACTAGCAGGTTCATTTATAAATGATTAGAGTGGGTTGCAAAAAGATCGACAAATCATGCGAAAGTCCATCTCCAGCTTGGTGAGACGGGCTTTTTGCACAATTTTACACCTCAGCAAAACACGGCATAATATAAGAGCGGAAAAGCTGTTTGGGGCTGACACTATCTGGTTATTTATGGATACACGGAAGAATCGATCCGTAAATCCAATGGCAAAGGGGCTTAAATTCATGTCCATTGACCGCTTTATTCTGAGGAAACTGAATACCTGTCAGGAAGAACATACACGTGCCAATTTGGTTCGGCTGTTTGTCATTCGTATTCGTAAAGCCGAGATTGCGGAAGAAGAACATGATGCCGCCTATGTCCTGAGCAAACTGCACTGAGCGATGGCTGATAACAATTGCGATCCGCTGTTAACGTGTATACAACTCAAAAAAAGGAAGCTTGTCTATATAAACTGTACCCTATGTAAAGGACATTTCTAAAAAAAACTATATGGCTTCAAGAAGATGATCTCTGTATTGTACAGGGGTCATCCTTTTTAGGTTCCACTGGTATCTATAGTGATTATAGTAGGTCATATAGGCTTTAACTTCACGTTTGACTTCGTCTAACGTGGCATAGCTCTTTAAGGAAGTTTCATCCTTAAAATGACCAAAAAACGACTCCTGCGGTGCGTTATCCCAACAATTTCCTCGTCTTGACATGGATTGTCCAAGCCCCATCCGTTTCACTTTCTTCTGAAAATCCGGATGAGTGTAATGCGTACCTTGATCGGAATGAATGAAGGCATTACGACTCTTCTTGAATTTGCGATTTTTCTGTAAGTGAAGCAACGTGTTTGTCGCCAGATCCATCGTCATTCGCTCCGACACATGATAAGCCAAAATTTCATTGGTGGAACTATCCTTAATGGTGGACAGATAGGCGCGTTTCCCTTGGCCGTAACTTAAGTATGTAATATCTGTTAGAAGTACTTTGCCCGGGATGCCTTGTTTGAAGTTGCGTTGTAACAGGTTAGGCATGGTTCGATGTTCATGGGTTGCCTTCATCATTCGTTTGTAGGGATTAGCTCGTCGATGAGGGCATACAATATCGTATTTTTTCATGATTCTTCGGATGCGCTTGAGATTCCAAATGATCTGAAATTGTCCTTGCAGCGTCATCTTAATGGAACGAGCGCCCTTGTTACGTTTCTTAAACTGGAAGGCTTGACGAATGTACACACCTATTTCCTCATCAACCTGTTCCTTCTTCGTGCGTCTGTGAATGGCTGAAGTGCTCCAGTATCGGTAATATCCGCTTTTGGAGACCCCAGCAGTCTCACACAGAACACTTACCATTCGCTGAAGATGGTATTTCTCAATCACGGTTCGGATTAACCTGTATCGAAGGCTAGGCGTTAGTTTTACTCGTGGTTCCACCCCCGTTCGGCCAGGCGAATCTTTTTTAAGAGTTCATTCTCTGCTTGGAGCAGGTGAATCTGCGCTTCGAGTTTCGCGTTCTTTTCTGCCAAGGTTAACTCTCGTTTTAGAGACTCTCCTGAATGTTTGCCTCGTGTATCTTGTAAGCCTATAGCCCCTTGCTCGTTGTAACTGGCTCTCCATCGGTCGGCTGCGGCTTTGACCCGAGTCATTCCAATGATCTGAACGTCAAATCCACAAGTCTCAAAGATCTCTCTAGGCAGCCTTTCTTGCTGATTTAATGTAATAAAGAGTTGTTTGAACTCGTCCGTATAAGTGATTCCCTTGGTCGAAACAGACTTCACATAGGGATTTGTAGCAAGTTGCTCTAGTTCGCTTGTTGTAAATGTTTTCTTACTCATTAATCGTTCTCCGTCCTTGTCTCGTACATGGTATATAACAAAAATACCCCATAGAGAGACTTTTTTAAAGTATCTACTCTATAGGGTACAGTTTAATAACGACAGCTTCCTTTTTCATGTCTTGTAATGAATGTGGCTTGACTGACTCCTTTTAATATAAGGATAAAGCAAGGGAGTCGTTTTCACTTCGACTGTGGAGAATGGCTTCTCCATTAACAATCTCAATACTAATTAAAGAATGCAGACATTTTTGAATGGCGCGTTTACCGTTGCTAATTTTATGCTCAAGAGCACTGCTAAGCAATCTTAATGTCTTCTGCATAGGTTGTTTGTTTTCTTGATTAAAATATACAGGGATTGATTTGTTTTGAAAGGTTATTAGGGTTCTCACTTGAAATCACCTCACGGTTGTTATTTCATACAGGTAATACTAAATACCAATGCTTAAAATTACCTTAAAATCAGCTTATGAAAACATAAAGGTGGGTAATGTTTGAAAAGTGTTCACAATTCAATTGTGAGCGAAGGAATAAAAGTCCTGAAAAACGTAACTTAATTACCATTTAAATGGAACTGAAAACTAAAATTTTCGTAACCTCGCAATATTTAATTGCATAACTGCCACGAAAGTTCTGAGTCGAATGTACGATATTTTAATATATACGTGGGTCATATGTAACAAAATTACAGGTGGTACATTGCAAACAGGGTGTTTATGTAAGAAAATAGGGTTGATATAACGATTCATTCTCTTTTTTTTGATTTAATCTGACATTAGGACAATTTACATATGAGACCATGGGAGGGATTCGGATGATTCTAACCGTGTATTCCGGCCGCGAGGAAGGAGAATGGTTCGACATCGATGTTCCGGACGAATGTACCATCGAACATTTGAAGACATTACTCGGCGTTCGCATTTTTGGACAGGCACCGGGCGACGGCATTCAGTACATCCTTGAAGCCAAGTTTCCGGAAGGTCTGTGGTTCTCTCCACAGAACGCGCAGCAGTTAATGGAAACCGGGTTGCGGCAAGGCAGTTGCGTACGTGTCCAGCGGGCATTTTCAACGACTTCAGAAGAAGCGCCTGTATATGGAAGACGTTCATTGTTTCAGCAGGACAGCAACAAATAGGGCTTTTGAACGTATACATTCATTATTGAACTAACTAAAGGAGGTCTTCTCTTCGTGAATGTGTTATATCAGCGTTCTCCAAGAATGACACCGGTTCTCAAGGAAGAGAGACTCGAAATACTCAGGCCTCCAACAGAACCGAGCAAACCCACGTTTTCCATGATATCCATTATTGTGCCGATCATGATGACCATGGTCAGCATTGGTTTCTACGTATATATCAATATGACCGGCAAAATGAATAACAGTAATTATATGATGTTTCAGATGATGACGGTCATGATGATGCTTACTTCTTACACCATTCCATTCTTCGTGTATCTGAGCAACAAGAAATCATATCGCAAAAAATTGGAAGAACGAAAAATAATGTATCTTGCCCAACTGGACAAACACCGGGAAGAACTGAAAGAAGCTCAGGCGGAGCAAGTGAAGAGCCTGTACGAAATTCATGGTGATCCGGGTGTGTGTCTTCAAGTGGTGAAGAACCGGAACAGTTCCTTGTGGGAGCGTTCACCAGAGGATGATGATTTCCTTCAGGTGCGCATTGGTACGGGAGAGATTCCATTCCGCATCAAACTTCAGGTTCCGCGGATTGATGGTTATGAGAAGGATGAGCTGATTGAAGCGGCCCATGAACTTGCGGCTGAATTCCAGACGGTACCGGATGCTTCCATTACATTGCCTTTGTTCCAATCGAAGGTTATGGGACTTGTCGGTGATCGGGAGGAAGTGCTTGCTTCCCTGCGAGTCATCATCTCACAACTGACGGTACGCCATTCCCCGGATGAACTGAAGCTTGCTGCTTTTTATGAAGAGAAGGACAGCAAGGAATGGGACTGGCTTCGCTGGATGCCCCATATCTGGGATGAAGACCAAGGACAACGCTATATGGCCGACAGGCACAGCGGTGCGCATCAATTAGCGGACAGCTTGTTTTCCGTGTTGAACCGGCGCCGTAACAATAAGGAAGACCGCTACAAGAAAAGCATACAAACGCCATGTTACGTTGTGATTCTCTCCGATACACAATTGATTGAAGAAGAACCGTTACTTCCGCTGCTGCTGGAGTCGGCTCAAGACATTGATGTATGCACCATCATACTGGCTAATCGCAAGGAGTCTCTACCGATGCATTGTCAGTTGATTATGGATGCCTCCAAAGGCAAAGGGGTGTATATCAAAAAAACGGAAGATGCGGATGTTATTCAGCAAACGTACAAGCCTGATGTAATCTCGAAGGAGATGGCAGAGGCACTTTCCCGATATATGTCACCGATTCGTTTGAAGCGTTCATCTGCGTCGGATATCCCGCAACTGCTCCCGTTATTCGATATGCTGAGCACATCACGTGTGGAGGAACTGGATGTGGTGTCCAGGTGGGGACAGACAAGATATCCTGACACACTTCCCGTTCCTATGGGCGTAAGAGCTGGTGGCAAAAAAATTGCTCTTAACCTGCATGATAAAATCGAACGTCAGGGTCATGGTCCCCATGGTCTGATTGCAGGTACAACTGGTTCAGGTAAAAGTGAAGTCATCCAGTCCATCGTAGCTTCACTGGCTGCTGAATTCCATCCACATGATCTGGCGTTTATGTTGATTGACTATAAAGGTGGCGGTATGTCCAACACATTTGTCGATCTGCCTCATGTGGTAGGGACGATCACCAATCTGGATGGGAATCTGATCGAGCGGGCGAATATCTCACTTCGTGCCGAACTGGTCAGAAGGCAAAAGATATTAAATGATGCGGGAAATCTCCAGCATATTGATGAATATTATAAAATTCTGCGTTCCAGACATGAACAGCCACTGCCACATCTGGTTATTATCATTGACGAGTTTGCTCAATTGAAACGGGATCAGCCGGAGTTCATGGATGAATTGATCAGTATCGCGGCCATTGGCCGGACACTAGGGGTTCATCTAATTCTGGCAACCCAAAAGCCTGCTGGTGTTGTGGACGATAAAATATGGAGTAATTCGCGCTTCCGGATCTGCCTTCGCGTACAGAGTGAGGGAGATAGCAGGGACATGATCAAGATTCCAAATGCTGCCTGGATTACAAAGCCTGGTCGTGGATATTTCCAGGTTGGTAGTGATGAAGTGTTTGAAGAAATGCAATTTGCCTGGAGTGGTGCACCATATAACCAGCAGGAGGATTCAACGACGGTATTGCCTGTTATGGAAGTGCGCCTGAACGGTAAGCGGGAGCCTCTGTTAACTGGTGAGCGCAGAGCCGTTCTCAAAGGGGAAGATGTTCCGAAACAGCTTCAGGTATTTATTGATTATGTTGCACAGTCTGCAGCGGATGCGGGTATCCGTCGTTTGCCAGGACCATGGTTGCCACCTTTACCAGAGACACTGGAATGGGAAGGTCTTCAGGACTGGCAGGAAGAAGAGAATCGGGATTTGCTGCTTGATGGCGGAGCGAGTGGTTTGAAACCACTGGTGGGTTTGCTGGATGATCTCCCGAATCAACGCCAGCAGCCGCTCGCATTGCCTGTGGATCAAGGACATCTGGTCGTGTACGGCATGCCAGGACTGGGCAAAACAACATTTGTTCAGACCTTGCTTATGTCCCTGGCACGTTCCCATAGAACGGAGCCTTGGCATGGTTACATTATCGACATGGGCCGTATGATGAAGGATTTTGCAGCACTACCTCAGATCGGTGGCGTGATGATGGCTGAAGAGGAAGACCGGATCAAGCGATTATTCCGCTATATTCTCAAGCTGTCAGCACAACGTAAAGATATCATCTCGGAGGCGGGTGTTAAAACGATTTCGGCGTACCGCCGTTCAGCTCACGCCGCAGTCCCGCAGGTTGTGGTCGTTATTGATGGTTATCTTTCATTCCGCAATGCCTATCCGGAAGAAAATGAACTTCTGGAGACGATCCTGCGTGAAGGCGGAAGTCTGGGTATCACCTTTGTGCTTACTGCGAATCGGGTAACAGATGTATTTGAAAAATTCAGAAGCAATATTCCCAATGCGGTTTCATTTGAGTTATCCGATCCAAGCGATTATTATTATGCCGTGGGAAGACCTTCCAAGGCGCCAAGTCAACTTCCGCCAGGAAGAGGTCTGGTCAAAGGGCAAGTGCCTCCGTTAATGTTCCAGGCGGCATTACCTTCTTCCGGGGCAGATGAGGGCAAGCGTTCATCTGCACTGCGCCGTACGATTGCTGAGATTCGCCAAGGCTGGACAGGCGAAGAAGCGCCGCAGATTGCTCCACTTCCGGAAGAGATCAAACTGAAAGATCTGCTCATTCAGACAGGATCTTATGGTCAGGCTTGGGATACATCGTCTGTAACTGTTCCTGTGGGACTGCTTACGGATGATCTGGAACCATTCGAGCTTAATCTGCGTGAAGGTCCGCATTTCATGGTAACGAGTCCGATGGAAGGCGGCAAAACGACATTTTTATTGACATGGATGTTATCACTGGCTTATCATGCTTCTCCGGAAGATGTGCAAATATACACAGTAGATATGCGTTATGGCTCAGGTGGGCTGGGGGAAATCAGCAGTTTGCCCCATGTCCGTGGACATGTATCGCGAGAAGAACAGCTTGCACCTGTGATTCAACAGTTGTACGATGAAGTTCTGAAAAGAGGCGAGATTTCCGGTGGACCGGAACTTGTGCTCGTTATCGACGATGCGGACACCTTGTCCAAGCAGCTAAACGATTTTAATGTAAAAGATCAATTGGGAGCGATTGTTCGTCAAGGAAGGGATCGCGGTGTACACGTGATTCTGTCCGGGGTTCCGGCAGACTTCCCAACCTTTGGTTCTGACTGGGTAACGGATGTGAAGGCTTCCCAGAGCGGAATGCTGTTCGGGACTTTAGACCCTAACGATCTCTCGTTCTTCCGTATACCTTATTCCGAATCTGGAGGTAGTACAGGTGGGCTGAAGGTACTGCCTCCGGGTCAAGGTTATTATGTAAAACGTAAATATTCCAGGGTTAAAGGTGCAGTTCCATGTGATGACAGCTGGAAAATGACCGATTGGATTTCTGAAATTCGTGACCGATGGCATGTTGTAGTTTGAGGGGAGGTGGCTCATAATGTTGACGGTTCATGATTCTAAGCAAAAGGTAGTCACGTTGCAAACAAAGGAACTTTTTTTCCTGGCTGGTATTCTCGGTTCAGACCGACTGCTTGGTGTGGAAGATCCGTTTCGCGGCTATATGGCGGAGGATATCGCGATGGAGTGGGAGCGTGTCAAAACCTCCCTGCTGGACAAAGGATATCTGATTCGGGATCAGGATACCGATGAGCTGATCATGACACCGACCGTTTTCTCCAGGGTAGCCATTGCCGGATTGTCCGACAGAGCTTGTTGGATTCGCTACACGATCAACGGAAAGTCGTATGAGAGTTATATCCATTGCACGGATGAGCGGGTCGTTGAAGTTTCCCGTGTTGACGACGTACCGGACTCGTTCCGGCTCAGCGATCTGGGAAGTGTTCGTGAAGCCATTGATGTTCTGATAGAGCGGATGAAATGGAGCGGCCATTCTCCTGCGGAGAAACCGGCCCTAATGTGCTCCAAGAAAAAATTTTATGATGTCATGAATGAGCTCGAAAACAGCGGGATACAGACCGTAGCAAAGGAGCTCGAGCAGGAGACAAGTGATCCTGAGGGCTCACTTGCACTGGCACGCTGTCTGGTGGGTAAGGAGTCAGACGGGGAGCTTAGGTTGCTTGTATGGAATGAAGATGGGTGGAAATCACAGTCGGCAGCATTTGCTGCAAGTGCGGTCTCCAACTGGTTGTTCCGGATGAGCACTGCGGCTTCAGATGATTGGCTTGTTGCAGCACTGACGACTAGAGAACAGTTTCACGAGATGCTGCTGGACTGGCTTAAACAGCCTGCAGGGGAAGAGGAAAGGTGATGGTAAATGCGCATTCGTGTGGAACCGGATGTGCTTCGGGCACTGAGCAAGCAGATTCAGTATGCAGCGGAGCAAATACAGCAAAAGATGACAGTGTTGGATCAGGCGATTCATTCGCTGGAGTGGGAGGTTGAATCCCGCGCAGCGGTGATGAATGAATGGAATCACAGTAAACGACTGGGCGAGGATGCGCTGCGTCGATTAATGGACTTAAGCGTACAGCTGGGACGCAAAGCGTTGTTATTCCAGCAGGCAGACATGGAGTATCGTTCCGTGCTGAGTCATGTGAACACAGCCTATGGTAATGCGGTCAATATGCTGAATGTTCTTCAGAACAATCGTACAGGAGAAATCATGCCTGCACATTCTGCAACTGTAGCTGTAGTATCCGATCCCCTTTCCGCAATGGCGGCCGTATATCGTGTACAGGATGCCGCTCCGCCTGATGGCTCCCCGGCTACACTGGTGCAGGCTATGCAGCCTGAGCCTGTAGCATGGAGATTCACAGATCCTTCCTTTCGGGGGAGAAGAGGGACCGAGCCTGTGGTTTCCTGAGCAAAGTAAATGAAAGTAACAGCAGAAAGTGAATTTTTTTTTTTGTAAATAGGCTGTTAGGAGAAGTTTCAAATGCTGAAAATGGGGTAAATAGGATTAGGTCCTTCGGCTTTTGTCCGATCGATCCTGGTATAGTACAATTTGAACAAGCTAAAAATTTAATTGCACAAACCAAGGAGGAATTTACAAATGGCAGGACGTATTTTAGTTACCCCAGAGCAGCTTGATCAGGTTTCCAACCAATTTAAACAAAGCGGTGAGCAAAGTCAGCAAATCGTATCTACATTGACTCAATCCATCACAAGCATGGAAGGACAATGGGAAGGTATGACAAAGCAACGCTTCTTCCAGGAGTTCCAGGAAGCTAGCAAACAAATGCAATCATTCGTTCAAACGCTGAACAGTATCAGCGCTGAACTTACAGCTATTGCTAACAAATTCCGTACAGCTGACCAAGCTCGTTAATCTGCTTTACATAGATCAGGCCGATGTGAAGTCTGAATTCGTCCTGAATTATAGGTGGATAGCAAGCTGAAGATGTACAACTACAGCAAAAACCGGGCGTTTTCACAACACCCGGTTTTTGTTGCAACTATGACACTAGGACAGAGAGAGGGATAAGCATGTCTTTTCAACCAAATCCCGGGGATGAAGTGGTGATTAACGACATTGCCTATACGATTGGGCAACATCCGGCTGCGCCGGGTCTGGCTTATGCCCAAGCCGGAAGGCAGGGGATTGTTTATCAGTTGATACCCCGTAATGGTTCCATTCATGGGTCCAAAGCACTAAAAGTCTTTTTTCCTAAATTCCGTATTCCGGCTATGGTATATCAGTCTGAACATATGGAGTCTTATAGTGAACTGCCAGGTTTGCAGGTATGCAAGCGTGATGTGCTCACTCCGGAAAGAAACGGAGCGCTCATTGGAAAACATCCCGATCTGTTATATGCGGTGTTGATGCCATGGGTGCAAGGTCAGACCTGGTTCGATGTGATCAGTGATCAGAGACAGTTGACGGCTGAGGAGAGCCTGAAGCTGGCTAGAGCGCTTGCTGGAACGGGTTCGGCTATGGAACAACGTGGACTGGCTCATTGTGATATGTCCGCTCCCAATGTAATGATTCCGTTTTTTTCCGAAGTGGAGAACCTGGGGAAGGCGTCTGCGGTAGAACTTGTGGATGTCGAGCAGATGTACGGTTCCAAGATGGATCGTCCGGATGCCCTGCTTGCCGGGTCACCCGGTTATGCAGCCCATCGAACAGTGCACAGCGGTTTGTGGAGTTCATATGCTGACCGATTTGCCGGAGCTGTTATCATTGCTGAAATGTTAAGCTGGTCGGACCCTGTGATTGTAGAGAAAGCGTGGGGCGAAAGTTATTTTGACCAGCATGAAATGCAAACGGTGAGTGAACGCTATTATGCGATGCGGGAGTCCCTTGAGAAGCGTTGGGGTTCCAAACTGTCCGATCTGTTCATTCGAGCTTGGGAAAGTCACGATCTGAGCAGCTGCCCGACGTTTGGTGAGTGGTATGTTGCATTGGCTGCGGTAGACGTGAATCAGGCCAATGCGGCTGCTGCTGCGACATCGGAAGAAGAAGCTGCCAATCCGTCCGAAGCTGATGTGAATCTGAAAAAGAGCTCAGAACCAGTAATTGAACCGGTGAATACGCAAGACGGGAACCGTCCTCAAACGCCGCACTCTCCCGATCAGGAAGCGGTTGTGAACCGTCTGTTCCTGCAAGCAAGAGCCCTGGAGGATGAAGATAAACCGGCTGCAGCACTGGAAGTGTACCGCTCGCTTTATCATTTTATTCCTCATAACAGCGCGATGCAGATGGAAGTGGAGGCTGCAATCAAGGAACTGGATGCCAAGCTTAATCCAAAAGAAGACACAGACAAACCTGTACCTGTGCCATTCTACAGATCCAAAAAGTTCATGATATCCTCTGCTGTGCTTATTGTATTGCTGGCAGGTGGCGTGCCAACGGTCAAAATACTCGCCGATCAGGCAGAGGTGAAGCAGAAAGAACAGCAGGAAGCCACACGACTGGCAGATATCAAAGCTGCGGAAGAGGCTGAAGCAGCAAAGGCAGCTGCGCTCAAACAACAGGAAGAACAAGAGAAGCAAAAGGCCGCAGATGCTGCAAAACTGGACGCAGAGGAAAAGAAAAAGCTCGCTGAAGCCAAGCAGAAGGAAGCTGAAGCAAAGAAAAAGGAAGAAGAACGTAAGGCGTTACAGGCCAAGTACGACAAACAGGCGAAATATGAGGCCTTTCTGGTGAAGCAGGAACAGCAGAAGAAAGAAGCCGCTAAGAGAGCGCAGCAGGAGAAGTACGATAAACAGGCGAAATACGAAGCTTATCTGGTCTGGAAAAAAGAGAATGATGCGAAGCTTGCAAAACAGGAAGCGGAGCGTAAAGCGGCAGCTGAAGTTAAACGTCAACAGGAAATTGCTCAAAAAGCAGCTCTGAAGAAAAAACGTGCCCAGAATGTGGTCACGCTGATTGCTCATTACAATAAGACGTATAACGCGCAAAAAGGCAGAAAAATTGAAAATGCGGAAGCATATGCCCGTGATTTCAAAAATCTCTACAATACCGATGCTTCCTATTTCAAAGGTGTCGGCAAAGTGGCTGCTCGAATGAGTGCCATTAACAAATTCCTGAGCAACAACAGCTACACGTTGCCTAACTTATAATACGTGTTCAAAAAGGGCGGTTTTCAGTACCGAGAAGATGGGATGAAGCTAGAAATGGAGTAGCGGAGCGTAGGAAGAACTACGTGAGCAACTAAAATGTTTCCGAAAGAAACATACTTCGTAAGCATAAGCTTATTCGCTGAATTTCATATTCGATGCTGATGATGCCTACAGGCATCCATCGTAATCAAAAGAGGACTTTTTGAACAACTTCTTATAAAATAACACGTGAATGATGGAGGTGACTCATCCTAGATGAACTACACGATTCAAGCATCACAGCGTACACCTGCACTTATTATATATTTAATTGATATTAGCGCCTCCATGAACATGGTTCTGGAAAATCGTCGACGGATTGACGTCGTCTATGATGCCTTATCTCTCGCGATCCGGCAAATGGTATTTCGGTCTACTAAGGGAAATCGTCTGACACCGCGCTATCGTATAGCCATATTGGCTTACAGTGATGATGTATATGACTTGTTGAACGGAATCAAAGGGATTGACGAAATTGCTGCAGTTGGTTCTTTGCCTGACCTGACACCGAGACGGTTTTCAGATTCTGCGAAGGCTTTCCTGCAGGCGGAAAAGATTCTACAGGCCGAGATTCCGAATATGCAGGACTGTCCTGCGCCACTTGTATGCCACATGACCGATGGGGTGGCTACAGGTGAAGATCCCGAACCGATTGCCAAGAGAATCATGGGCATGAGTGTGCCGGACGGCAATGTGTTGGTCGAGAATATTTTTATATCGGATCATCTGCTGGATGGGCCAATTGCTGAACCTCGAAGATGGAAGGGAATCTCTTCGGAAACGAATCTACAGGATGAGCATGGAGAGAAGCTGCGGAATATGTCATCCGTCCTGCCCGAAAGTTATCGGGAAATGCTTGTTGAAGCTGATTATTTGCTTGCTCCCGGTGCACTCATGATGCTGCCAGGTACCTGTGCAGAATTGGTATCGATCGGGTTCCAGATGTCCGCTGCTACGCCTGTTAGATAGGAGGGGAATCATGAGAGCGATACGATTGGCAACATTGTCTGCTGGTGATAAGGGGGGCCATGTCGAGCAACGGCATGGCAACTTTCGGTATGTGAGTGTGCAGACCGGAGAACAGCCATTAACTCGTTATCAAGGTGCATTCAAGTGCAGATATGGTTACGGCAGAGCCGCAGAGACGGTTAATCAGGGTGATTCCGGACAGGATTTTGCTGCGGTCCGCATGAATGGGAATGTCTGCAATTTTGTATTATGTGATGGAGTAGGCATGAGTTATCTGGGCGACTTTGCAGCACGGTTTCTGGGAAATGCTTTGCTGGATTGGCTGGAAACGACGCAGCATCCGACGGTTGAGGCCGTGGAACGTCTTCTTCATGATCTGACCCTTCCTGCATCCGAGCAACTGGAGAAATTACAACCACTGGAAAGTTCCCCTCTGTTACTGCGTGAAGTATTAATGGAAAAACGAAGCCGTGGGAGCCAGGCCATGTATGTCTGTGGGCGGATTGAGCTCACGGGAGGAGGACGCAAAAGCCGTGTGTGGTTAGCGTGGCAAGGAGATTCACGTATTCGCCTTTGGCGCAATAATCAGGAACAGTCTGACATGTTCCAGGCACATTGCAAAACGAATGAGCGTTGGTCTACACTTGATGGTCCCGTGGGTGGCAAGCCGCACATCTATGAGACAAAAGGTTCAGCAGGCGATTCGCTGCGGCTCCAGTTATATACGGATGGACTGAACGACCTGGATGCCATTCAAGCCTATGTCCCGGATGAACACATTCAGGTACTGCTGGATGCTACACATACGGGCGGACTTGAAGATGATGCCGCTTTCATTGAGCTGGAATGGTGAGTGCCGGTTATAAAGTTGTGGACTGATCCTGAAGTTGCTGTGACGTTGGTGTAGATCAACGGTGAAAAAACTTGCTGGTGTTGATTTAAAAGACACTCTTTTTGGGTAATCTTGTGAAGAATTGATTTTGAGCTTGAACGTACATTCTTACATAATTGCTAAATCAAAGGAGTGGAATGGATAATGACACAACATAACGGCAAGTCACGGTTTCAAGGGAAGGTTGCAATTATTACCGGAGCAGGCTCCGGGATTGGGAAGGCCACTGCAGTCAAGCTGGCTAAAGAGGGTGCACATGTTGCATTGTTTGATCTGGTGAATGATCGGATCTCGGAAACGGAAGCAGAGATTAATGCGCTGCACCCTGGTGCGGCAAGAGCATTTGATGTAGACATTGCCGACCCGGCACGTGTGGAAAAGGCTGTACTGGAAACCGTTGAGTTATTCGGCGGTTTGGATATTGTTTTTGCCAATGCGGGCATTAATGGGGTATCGGCACCCATTGAAGAGATTCAGGTTGAAGATTGGCAGCAGATTATTACAACCAACCTGGATGGCACATTTTTCACCGTTAAATATGCATTGCCTCACTTGAAAAAACGGGGTGGCGGCAGCATTATCATTACAAGTTCGATTAACGGCAATCAACGCTTCTCAAGCTTTGGTATGTCGGCGTACAGCACATCCAAGGCAGGGCAGGTTGCTTTTGCGAAGATGGCGGCGCTTGAGCTCGCGAAGTTCAAGATACGTGTTAACGTGATCTGTCCGGGAGCAATTGCGACCAATATCGATCAAAGTACGGTCAAAACGGATGATCTGCAACAGATCATTATTCCAATGGAGTTCCCGGAAGGCCAGCAGCCACTTGCAGATGGACCTGGTCAGCCGGAACATGTTGCGGATCTGGTAAGCTTCCTCGCTTCGTCTGAATCCAGACATATTACCGGAGCAGAGATCGTCATTGATGGTGCCGAATCATTGCTCAGCTAAGTGAGCATTCTGGATAAATTCCATTTTACTTAAGTCGTGTCTTAGGATATGTCTGCGATAGTCGTTCCTCTGGAACGGCTTTTTTTGTTATAATGCTAACATTCGAATAGAGATACTGAAGAGCAGTAGGGTACATTCATTAGGAGCGATTATATGCATATAGAGTTACCGATACAAGAGGTTATTCCTGAATTAAGACAGTTATTTCGGAATCAAGATACAGGTGTGTTAATTGCAGAGCCAGGAGCGGGAAAAACGACGGTTGTACCGCTGGCTTTGCTGGAGGAGCCGTGGGTCGCGGGACGGAAAATCATTATGCTGGAACCCCGAAGGTTGGCTGCGCGTTCGGCTGCATCGAGACTGGCGGCTACGCTAGGGGAAAAGGCGGGGCAGACGGTAGGATATCGTGTACGCATGGATACCCGGGTGAGTCAGGTGACACGGATTGAAGTTGTGACGGAAGGGGTATTGACCCGGATGTTGCAGCAGGACCAGGGTCTTGAGGATACGGCGATGATTATATTTGATGAATTCCATGAGCGGCATTTACATGGGGATTTGGGTCTGGCTCTGGCCTTGGAATCGCGAGCGATGTTACGTCCGGATCTGAAACTGTTGATCATGTCGGCAACCCTTGATCCTGTTCCGGTCTGTGCATTGCTTGGTGAAGGCACAAGATCAATTCATTGTCCGGGCCGTACGTTTCCGGTGGAAACACGATATGTACCGAAACCAACAGCCATGCCACTGGAACAATTCACGGCTCAGACGGTGAACAGGGCATTAGCCGAACAGGAGGGGGACGTGCTTGTTTTCCTTCCTGGCGCAAGAGAGATACACCGTACAGAACGGGAGTTATCAAATGGATCTCTTCCTGGACATGTGAATGTTCATTCCCTGTATGGCAGTATGCCGGTGGAACAACAGGATGAGGCCATACGGCCGGCCCCTGAGGGCGCGCGCAAAGTGGTGTTGTCCACCTCCATTGCGGAATCCAGCCTCACACTCGCTGGAGTTAAGATTGTGGTGGACGCAGGGCTGAGTCGTGCATCGGCATTCTCGCCGCGCACCGGCATGAGCCGACTCGTCACCCTGCCGGTGTCCAAGGCGTCAGCCGATCAACGGCGGGGGCGTGCAGGGCGAATTGCCCCGGGGGTGTGTTATCGGCTATGGAGCGAAGAGGTTCACGGGGGACTGCCTGAGGCAGCACGCCCGGAGATCACCTCCGCGGATCTTGCGCCGCTGGCGCTGGAGCTTGCCGTCTGGGGTGTCCAGTCCCCAGCAGAGCTGCAATGGCTGGACACCCCGCCTGACGGCGCCTACGGCCAGGCACAGGCGCTGCTGCGCCAGCTGGGCGGCCTGGACGACGCAGGCCGCATCACGCCCTTCGGGCGGCGGATGAACACGCTTGGCGTGCATCCGCGACTGGCCAGCATGTTGCTCCGCGCAGCGGAGCTTGGGCTGGCCAGCTACGCCAGCATGCTGGCGGCACTGCTGCAGGAGCCTGCGGGCCTTCGCAGCAGTGGCAGTGCAGGCGCGGGCACGGACCTCCGCCCGCGCGTAGAGGCGCTGCTGACCGCGGACAGCAGCGGCATGTCTCAAGCGGCCGCGGCTGTCGCAGACGGCGCGGCCGTGCGGCGCATGCTCCAGGAGAGCCGCCAGCTGCGCTCGGCGCTCGGCCCGGCGGCCGATCCGGTGCGGCCGGATGAGGACAGCTGCGGATTGCTGCTGTCCTTCGCCTATCCGGACCGGATCGGGCAACGCCGGGAGGACGGCCGCTATCTGCTGAGCAGCGGCCGCGGCGTACGGCTCGCAGCGACAGAATCGCTGAGCCGTTCAGCGTATCTGGTCGCAGCCGAGGCAGACGACCAGGGCGCAGATGCTCGCATCCTGCTGGCTGCGCCGCTGCAGGAGCAGACATTGGTGCAGGCAGGGCAGCACTTGCTGCACAATGAAGTACAAGTGGCCTGGGATTCCAATACCCGCAGCGTTCGCGCACATAAGAGACTTCGTATTGGAGCCCTTGTGATTAAAGAGAGCAGTATTGCACAGCCACCTGAAGATCAGGTGCTGGAAGCACTGTTAACCGGAATACGGATGGAAGGGCTTGATTGTTTGCCCTGGACAAAAACATCCAGACAACTTGCGGACAGGCTGCGGTTCCTGCATCTCCATCTACCTGAGTGGCCCGACCTGATCGAAGATAATCTAACAGAAGAGTTGGCAGAACATCTTACCCCTTATCTGATAGGCATGCGATCGGCAGCCGACCTGAAGAGATTGTCGATGCAGGATGTATTACTGGGTGGATTGAGCTGGACGCAACGACAACAACTGGACGATGAAGCGCCGACGCATATACAGGTGCCCAGTGGTTCTCGTATTCCCGTGGACTACAGTCGTCCAGAGGACCCGGCGCTGGCGGTAAGATTACAGGAGATGTTTGGACAACAGGAGACACCGCGTATAGCGGGTGGGCGAGTCCCGTTGACCATCCACCTATTATCACCGGCTCAGCGACCTGTACAGGTCACACGAGACTTGGCGAATTTCTGGCGAGAGACGTACTTTGACGTCAAAAAAGACCTGAAAGGTCGTTATCCGAAGCACTACTGGCCGGATAATCCACTTGAAGCGGTCGCCACGAATCGAGCCAAACCACGGGGCAAGTAGATGAATTACTTCATTCTTTAAGACATCAACGATTCCATATAAACTAAAATGAAGACCCAAAGGCTAATAAGCCGTCCCCGGTTCCTTAGAATATCGTCTGGACAATTCACCAGGATCAGCCAGTCTGGACTTCAAGATGATTTGGACGCCCACGTCCTTCAACGTAGAGCATGCCTGACAACGTATCATATGCCTGAGTTTGAAGGCACACCATGATGAGGAATAAAAGGAATGAACCTCAGCAATTATTTGCTATCAACACATAGTATATTGACTTGCGAGCGTTTAAAAGAAACTTAGGCGGGTAATAACATAGCGAACCACTCAATAATATGAGGAGGAATTCACTATGCAGAAGAAAATCGTAGGTGTGTTTAATACAGAACGTGAAGCATCGCAGGCTATCGAGGGTCTGAAAGCACAAGGATTCACTTCAGACGAAATCTCCGTTGTTACACAGGATCGGGATGAACTGAAGGCTATTCGGGAAGAGACAGGTACCAAAGCCCCTGAAGGTGTGGCTGCTGGTGCAGCAACAGGTGGTGTCCTTGGTGGCGTAGCCGGTCTGCTCGCAGGTATCGGTGCACTAGCCATACCTGGCATAGGTCCCATTCTGGCCGCAGGCCCTATTGCAGCAGCATTTACCGGTGCAGCCGTAGGTGCGGGAGCTGGCGGACTGGTGGGTGGACTGGTAGGTCTTGGTATTCCGGAAGAGGACGCTAAACAGTATGAGGAGTATGTACAGAATGGTAAAATCCTGCTGCTCGTAGATTCTACGGATCGGGACTCCGATGTGTACGATGTGTTCAGTGGCAACAGCCAGCTTAACCGGGACAGAGCCGAAGCAGCTCATCGCGGAGATGTGCCAGCCGAACGTCCGGATCTGGATATGGAAGAACGCAGATTGGAAGCCCAAACCAAGGCAACGCGATTGGGTAACAATACATTCCTGTAATTTTGCCGCGAATTCGGTTGATATGAAATAAAACCCAATGACTTAATATCTGTAAAATGGAGTGACATATATGATCCACCAGATGGTCATTAGCCGGTTTCCTTAAGGGAAGCCGGCTTTTGTCCCTGTGTTGCATATGGGTGGGTGTCAATAATGTCGGATGGTGTTTTTACCCAGTCAAGCAGGGAATAACAATACATATAACAGTACAGCCAAAGCGAGTCCAATCACCAGTAGCATCATGGTAAGGAACCGGATTAATCCGGTCGATGCCTGAAACGTCTGTTCATTGATTTGTGTACGCTTCCGATGATAGGCTGCTGCCGAATATACAATGATGGATATGCCGCCAATCAGAGAAGTGATACCGGTAATAATCGCCGCAATATGTGCAAGCCGATCATACGCCGATGAATTGAAACCAAATCCGGCAGCAAGAAAGCCAATGCCCGCCATGGCAATACCTGTGCGTACCCAGGCCAGAAAAGTTCGCTCGTTAGCCAGATGTTGCTGGACATACTTGGAATCGGTAGTGGTTACATCTTTGTCTGTGAAAGAAATGTGAATCAACTCCGTTCATTAAATATACGGCTTCATTGTACTTTGTTTGTATCGCAAAACCAAGAAAGGATGGCTGAATGTATGCCTCGCAAAGAACGAATTACAGAAATAGAGAGCTTAAGGGGAATTGCCTTTGGAGCAGTGGTTCTCCAGCATTCCATCGCACATTACTCTCTGGTCCCGGAAACGAGACTGGAGGATGGGGTGTTACTGGCCATACTGCTGATGCTCTCCAAATTTGCAGTTCCTTTATTCATATTCATAACAGGGATGGTGCTTTTTTATAACACGGGAGACAAGCTGAATTATGGCCAGTTCATGAGAAAAAGAGTAAACGACGTGATCGTGCCTTATCTGATCTGGTCACTCATTTATTTTACACTAGCACCGCGTGGTTGGACCGGATTTGGATTGAATGACATCCCAGATCTAAGCTTGAAGTTGCTTACGGGCAAAACGACATCACACTTTTGGTACATCATTATGCTGATCCAGTTTTATCTGTTATTTCCGCTCTTCTTGCGGGCCATTCGTTATGTATATAACCGATATGAGGCCAAGGGACGCTTGATCGCATTATTGATTTCTGGTGTGGTGTATCTGGTACTTGCGGATCAATTAAGAAACATCGCCAAATTCATGGAACGACTAAATATACCGGTGCTGACAGATGCTTTTACAACGTATGCAGACCGCAATTTCCTCTATTTTTTTATTTATTTTGTGCTAGGTGCAGCCGCGGGGTTATCCGTCCAGCACTGGAATGAATGGATTCATCGATTGCGCTGGATATACTGGACAGTGTTTATTGTTCTGGGTCTGCGGTTTACTTATTTATTAATGCTGGAGTTTCAGAAGCCGGAAGGAATCAAAATTACATTTTACACAGTCAGCTTGATCCGCCCTGATATGGCACTCTTTCTGATCGCTTCCATTATGGTCATGTACCAGCTGGCCGGGAAACTGCATAACCTCAGGGCTACACGATTGCTGGGATGGATTGGTGGTGTATCGTATGGCGGTTATCTGATGCATATGTTGATGCTGCGGTATAGCTACATTCCAGATGAGTTGTTTTACGTTGCTATGGGCTGGAACCCTGTCGTCCGAATGATCATCACCTGGTTGTTGGCTCTTACATTATCCTGTGTACTGACATGGCTTATCTCGCGTGTAAGCTGGGGCAAATGGATTGTGGGGTCTGTACCCAAGCCTGCCCGCAATAGATGAATATATCAACATATGAAAAATTCACAACAAAATCACACCTGTACAGGATTGTTCAGGTGTACGAGAGTATACGATCACAAGATACAGAAGCACAGGTAGTACAGCTTTTACAGCTTTTGCACAGACTTTCTTGTCATTAAAATTCGATCTCACGACTCCCTGAGCCCTGAAATAAACAATTTTTGAACTAATTTCATAACTCACTAAAATGAATTTCTGTAACTGGATATAGACAAATTGAACGGTTTCGATCTATATCCAGCCTTGATTGAAGCAGCTAAAGGTATTATGAAATTAATTCTTTTGAATAAAAATTAAAATTTCATTACCTGAAAAATTCACAACAGAAAACCTTTTTCCGTGCTTCCCTCAGATTAACGCGAATTCACACGATTTCTTGCTCGTCCTCCTTGAAGATAGATAAAAGGGAGGCAAAGCGGAGAAAGATGGCAGAACACGAACATAAGTTTTATAATACTAGATATATAGGTTCTGACAGGAGGGGAATGAACGTGGCTTTTATGATTGCACAGCGGGCATTTATCAAGCTGTATCTGATTACGATGGTTGAACAGCACAGGGGGTATGGTTACGAGATGCTGGAGGCGATGAAGCAGGAATTCAAAGACTACGGTTATGTACCACCCCAGAGCGAGGTATATCGGGCACTGCATGAATTGGTACAGCAAGGTGTTTTTTATCGGACAAAGAAACTTAAAGGCAATGATCCAAAGGTCGATTTTCAGGAAATCGTTTTATATCATTTTACAGATGATGGTGCGGAAAAAGCTGAGTTATACAAAAAACAGGTCAAAACGGATCTGGATCGTTGTCTCGGCATGTTACACAAGGCAGAAGAGGACAATTACGGTACGAAAGGAAGATGAGCATGAACAGACAGTTACAGTGGGGAGTACTCGGTACGTCAACCATTGCCAAAAATGCAGTCATTCCGGCGATCCAGCAGTCTGAACGTGGTGAGGTGTTGGCGATTGCCAGCCGCAGCAAAGAAAAGGCGGAAATCCTTGCCGAAGAACTCGGCATTGCCAGATCGTATGGCAGTTATGAAGAGCTCATCGCTGATCCGGACATCGAAGCCGTCTATATTCCTTTGCCTAACCATATGCACAAAGAATGGACCATCAAAGCGGCACAGGCTGGCAAACACGTGTTGTGTGAGAAACCTGCTGCCTTGAATGCAGATGAATCGGCAGAAATGATCGAGGCGTGTGAGCAGCATGGTGTTCTTTTTGCAGAAGCGATTATGTATCGATATCATCCCAAGCACAGACGTGTGCTAGAGATTATAGCTAGTGGAGAAATAGGCATCGTCAGAGCCATCCATGGTAACTTTACCTGTAATACCGCTGATGACAAGGAGAATGTAAGGTTCAAAAGAGAGATGGGCGGCGGATCATTATTCGATCTTGGCGTGTATCCGATCTCGGCAGCCCGGATGTATCTGGGACAGGAACCGGAAGCGGTGACAGTACACGCTCTATTCTCGGACGAGCATGATGGCGTGGATATGATGGCGTCGGGACTGGTAGAATTTCCGAATTCAGTAGCTTTAACTTTTGACTGTGGCATGTGGGCTTCAGGACGAGCGGAGATGGAGATTCTTGGGACGGAAGGGCGGATTGAACTGCCAAAAGTGTTTGGCTGGGAGAACAGTGATATTCCACCTCAGATTATTGTGCACACGGATTCGGTCAGCCGTGAGGAGCGTGTATCGGTGTCGAATTCCTATGTGCTTCAGGTGGAGACGTTTGCAACGGCTGTGCTTGAAGGTGAAGCCCTACCATTTAGTCCGGAAAATACCATTCAAAACATGCGCGTTATTGATGCATGCCTGGAATCGGCTCGAACTCGTCAACGTGTGCAATTGATCGATTAGATTAGGTCAGCTCAGTTTAAACATACTAGAAAAGTAGACTCCATCTTCAGGGATGAGAGTCTTTTTTTTCTGTCTTAAAATGTTACAATTATAATATTTTACAAATTAAACGTCTTCATTTGATATTTCTACCAAAATGATGTGATATAAATAGTCATGAGATGACTTGTTTACTATAATCTAGCAGAACATACAACTAGACCGTTACAGCTTGCAGAACGCATATCGTGACAACGTTCATCTACTTTGAGGGATCGGGAGGCCGGATTGATGAAAAAGTTGATATCCACCGCATTACTGGCATTGTTGTTAACGTTTGTTTTCCTCACAGGTTCACAGTTCACTCCAGTCGGACAGCAGAAGGCATCTGCTGCAACATGTACCATCATCAATACGTTTACAGGTGTAGCAAACTATTTAAGTGCAAACGGAACGTTGCCATGTAACTTTATTACCAAATCACAGGCAACAGGACTTGGCTGGGTAGCGTCAAAAGGAAACTTGGCTGTAGTTGCTCCTGGCAAAAGCATCGGTGGGGATACATTTGGCAATCGGGAGGGGCTGCTGCCTTCGGCCAGCGGACGTACATGGCGCGAAGCGGATATTAACTATACTTCCGGCTTCCGTAATTCGGATCGAATTGTGTACTCCAATGATGGGCTCATCTACAAAACGACAGATCACTATGCATCATTTACACGTTTGAAATAGAGGAAGGAGCAGCCATGAATACCGTGATTCTGGATGGAGAAGACTTTACGAGTAGCACTGAACTTCATCAACAATTAAAGGATAAGCTGAAGCTGCCGGATTTTTATGGCGGTAATCTTGATGCATTGTGGGATTGTCTGACGGGTACGATTGAACTTCCACTTGAGCTGAAATGGACCAACTATCAAATCAGCGAAGAACGCCTGGGGAATGAAGCAGACCGGGTACGTGATTTGATGTTGGAGGTACAGGCTGAGCAAGCTGGATTTCAATTGCGTCTTGAGAAGTAGGCAGCAAATGAAGGCAGTTCAAATATAATCCGTCAAGCCGAGCAGACCACATGTGGTCTGTTTTTTTGTGTTATAGGAGGTTGTTCAAAAAGGTTGTTAAAAAATTCTTTGTGTTGATTACGAATCTTCTAAAAGCAGAGCAGATTTTACTTTTTTTTCTTATCGTTAAAATTATTTTCACGGAGGTATTGATTTCTGCATAACTTACGTTAAAATAAAATTAACATGAAAAATATTTTAACGTTGAGGAGTGAAAAGGGATGAGCGATAACACAGCAGTTGGCAAGCAAGGTATGGGTGAGTTAATACGAATCAGACCGTACATGCAATTTATGCTTAGTAAAGTTGTATCCAGATTTGGTGATTCGATTGACTCGATTGCTTACAGTTGGATGGTGTACATTCTAACCGGTTCGAAAGTGCTGATGGGTACGTTGCTGGCGGTGAATTTTTTGCCCAATATCCTTCTGGGTCTGTTCGCCGGGGCTTTGGTTGATCGCATGTCTCCCAAAAAAGTGATTGTGATTACGAATACCGGTCGCGGGTTGTTGGTGGGGATTACAGCTCTGCTGTTTGGATTGGGCCAACTTGAAGTCTGGCATCTGTTTGTTATTACAATTCTGAATTCTTTGCTGGAATGCTTCACTAGTCCTGCGGAAGTGTCCAGTGTCCCCCGATTGCTTCCCCAATCGATGCTGCTTTCGGGTAATGCCATGTCCTCTTCCGCAACCAGAGTGGCCGAACTCGCAGGACTTGCAGTGGCGGGTGCCCTTATTGCTACAATAGGCATTGCCTGGACGATCTTGATTGATGCGGGGTTGTTTGCGCTAAGTGCTTTGATTATGAGCCGAGTAGGCTACCCTGAAGCCTTAACATCTGTTAACAATGAAGATAAAACATCAATTGAAATAAATTCTCTTCCATCCGACAAAAGTAGTATATTCTCCGAAATGGCGGAAGCTTTTCATTTTCTCCGTAAACATGCCTTATTGTTAATTGTCTCCATCCTGTTTGCCTTCGTTAATTTCTGCCTGATGCCGTTTAATGTTCTCCGTATACCCTATGTCATTGAAACGCTGCATGCTGGCGCTGGGGGATTAAGTCTGCTTAGTGGGCTGATGGTGGGAGGCATGCTGCTCAGTGGTGTATGGTTGACACAAAGGGGAGCGAATTATCGTAAAAGTGTGCTGGTCATCAGCGGTATTGTCATGTTGGGTCTCAGTTATGCGATGACGGCACTACCCGCTTATATGACTTCCTTCCAACTGCCGGTTGCAGCGGCCTTTTGTCTACTGATGGGTATGGGGATTCCGCTGGCTACAACACCGCTGGCCACCTATCTTATGGAAGTTACCCCTTCGGAGATGCTGGGCAGAGTGTATGCCCTTCAGGGTATGCTCGTCTTGAGTGTTTCACCCCTTGGGAGTCTGGCTTCGGGAGCACTTGCAGATTGGATGACCATGCCTGTTCTGTTTATCGTTTCTGGTATTATGCTTGCCATGTCCGCAGGTATGCTGTTATTTAGCAAAAGTTTTCGAAGTGCTCTGTGAAGATATTCAGAAGTGATCCTTAGCCGATTTTCTGTATCAAGTCATTTCTGGCTCGTTTTGACCGAAGTCCTGACGCAGCGGTATAATAGAGACATCGATGGACAACAGGTACCCCGGAAATGAGGATACAGGGATGGAGCACAAGGTTCTTTCAACAATTGAAGAAATTAAAATCTACTCCGATCCGTATCGGATTCAGATTATGAATATGTTTAACAAGCAGGGCAGACCATCCACTGTCAAAGAGATCGCCGACCAGATGGGTGAGGTGCCAGCCAAAGTTCACTATCATGTAAAAAAGCTGGAGAAAATCGGTCTGCTGACCATCGTTTCCACACGTGAGATTAATGGGATTATCGCAAAATACTACGAACCATTCACCGGAGAGATCCATCTCCGTCACGAAGATGAAGATAAGGAAAACTCTCCATTGAAACAGGTGTTTCGATCCGAGACGCTCAAATTATTAAATGAGATGTTCGAACAAAGTCGTCAGCGATTCATGCATCAGGCGGAAAACGAAGATCGGATGTTTCTCTCGGACATCACGCTGTATGCAACCCGTGAGGAAGTAGAGCAGTTGTATAAAAACATCATAAAACTCTGTGAACCCTATACTACAAAAGAGAATCGACAAGGGGAACAGGAGGTTTTTCAGTTATTCTCTGCTCTCTCCAAACCTATAGTGAAAATACCTGCTTCTAAGACAAATGCAAAAGAGAAAAAGAATGCTACGTCTGATAAGGACAAAGCAACTACGAAAAAGTCTCGATCTGTGTCTAAGCGACAGGAATCTGCATCATCTGGTAGTGAGTCGGAAGAATAAACGGATGGAATACATGGGTTCAGCCTTATCGCTGGAAGCAAGTAACCGCAAACGTGAGAGGCTGCTTTGGAGAAAACTAGAAAAAGCCGCCCAATGGCGGCTTTTTAATGCGTGATAAGGAAGGCTAATGGTGGAGCAGCCTATGGAATCAATTAATTTTGATGCCTACCGTTTCAGTTCATAACGAAGTTACATGTTCTCATCGTAGCCCTTCACATCACGTTTGGCTGCGGTTGCGGGGGAGTTGGATGTGCCATATTCTTCAACTGCTTCCCAGGCATCTGCGTTGTCGAACTTGCCCGCTCGCTGCTGTCTTCCTTCTCCAGCACCACTTGGAGGCATGGTCATCACTTCTTCTTCAACGGGCCGATCGTTGCTGATCTCCCGATTAGGTGTGTCGTCAATACAGTAAGCGGTATAAGGGATAGCCTCAAGTCGTTCGAAAGGAATATCTTCTCCGCACGTTACACAGGTTCCGTATGTACCTTGTTCCATACGTTCCAATGCGTCGTTCACTTGATTGAATTCGTCTGTTAATGTATCGTCAATCGCCAGATCACGGCTGCGTTCAAATGTTTCTGTACCGGCATCTGCCGGATGATTATCGTAGGAGGACAGCTCACCGGTTGAATCTTTCAGCGACTCGACTGGAGCACCGTCTTCCATGCTGGATTCAAAATGACGCTGCAAGTTTTCACGTTGCTCCAAAAGGGCGTTTTTCAGTATTTGATGTTGATCTTTAGTTAATGTACTCATAAGGACATGCTCCTTTCCCGTTGTGGGGTGTAGTGTGTCTTTACCCGAATTGGAAGAAAAGCAATCATTTTCGTGAGGAATAGGGCTGTATCGTTTTATATCTGACGGATTATGTGTTATAAAAAATAGAGAGAGAAATTGCCGTGTGTTCTTCCCAGGAAATAGAACTACGGCTTGGCTTATAATGGAGGTTGTCAATATGGATGAACATATGAAACGAAGATTGGATAAACAAAGACAATTGTTCAAACAATTGGGTGTGCAGCTAGATGCGTTATCGATACATGAAAAACAATTTAATTATAAACTTCGTGGTTATGATCCGGATGAGGTAGATGCTTATCTTGATCTGGTCATCAAAGATTACGAACGTTTCTATGCCAATATTGCAGATCTAATGGACAAATGGCAAGAACAGCAGTTAACGATCCGCGATCTCAAGTCGTCCGCGAAACCGGTGGAAGATCCAACCAAGATTGATCGCAAACAGCTGGATGATATTGTGAAACAACTGGAATACAGTGTGCGACAGCTCAAGATCAGAGCACGTCCCGAAAAGGATCTGTTCTCTGAATAAGGTCGGCATGTCCTGGATTATATTAAATAAAGGTGGTTAATCATGAGTACTCATTTTTCGGTCAGTGTGCATTGTTTGTTGTTATTGTCACTCAGCGCGCCTGAACGAATCACGTCTGCACATATTGCAGGTAGCGTGAATACCAACCCTGTCGTCGTCAGACGTATTCTGGGCGGGCTGAAAAAGGCAGGATTAGTGAACTCCTCTCCTGGAACAAGAGGTTTCTACTTAGCGAAGCCATCAAGTGAAATCACATTAGCCATGATCTATCAGGCTGCCAAGGACGAAGGTCCATTGTTCCCGATTCACGGCAATTGTAACCCGGATTGTGAAGTGGGCTTGCATATAGACAGCTTGCTGACCAATCTGTATCAGGTTGCCGAGGCGAAGGTGGAGCAGTTCTTTGCATCCATTACACTCGAAGATATGGAACGTTCCTGTACTCAGATGCAAGCTGTTCCATCACAGACAGAGTAGATTGCAACAAGACGAAGGAAAGGTGGGTTGTTATATGAAAATTGTAGTCATCTCTGACACGCATTGTTCACGTAAATCACGGAAGTTACCGACTAGGCTCCTGGATGTATTGCCGAGTGCAGATCTCATTCTTCATGCCGGTGACTGGTCGGATTGGAGTGTATACCCATTGCTTAGTGAGTATGCACCAGTTGAAGGTGTAGCGGGTAATACGGACCCGTCCGAAATCGCTGAAAAACTGGGATATTCCCGTATTGTTGAAGTGGAAGGGCTTCGTCTGGGTCTTGTGCACGGTCATCTGGGATCAAAGGGTACGGAGCAGAATGCGATTCATACCTTTGCAGGCCAGCATGTGGATGCTGTGATCTACGGACACTCACACATCCCGGTGATGCATACCGTGGACAACACACTGGTATTTAATCCGGGGTCGCCTACGGATCGGCGTTTTCAGAAGCAATACTCATTTGGCATCATGACAATAGATCAGGGGAAAATACAGGCTGAACATGTGTTCTTTGATCGAGACTAGAGAGATATGCTCTGGTTGCAAGTTGGAAGAGTACAAGAACCAGAACCAGCTACTGAAGTGGCGACTTGATAACTGATAGGGAACCTTTTCCTCAAACTTCATCCTGTATATAAAATTATCATACAAGGCATCTTTGAGCAGAATTCAAATCTGTTCCAGGGATGTCTTTTTTGATTTTTGATCACATCATTCTCTTGGAAGTTATCTCTGAATGGGGAATGTGCTCTGTTCGTTATCTGTCATTCATCTGTTGGCGTTTTCCCCTATGGTGACGTTCAGTGGAGTGATACAATGCCTTTACGACATGAAATGAATACGTTTACATAAGGAGATGGATCATGATGAAACTGTCTGTATTCACGGTGGCTACCCCTGATCTGAATGCAGAAGAATTGGCATCGGCTGCCGCAGCAGCGGGGATTGATGGAATTGAGTGGAGATTCCGTGGAATTCCTGAAGATGCTGTGTCTGAAGAGCCTTCTTACTGGAGAAATAATCGATGCTCCTTAGATCCGAGCCGCTGGGAAGAACAGGTTCCTGTTTTTCGTGAAGCAGCGTTAGGGCAAGGTAGAAAATCCATCGCACTTGTACCTTATCTGAACTGTGGAGATCTTTCTGCCACCGAACAGGCGTTTCAGGCTGCGGCTGGGTTAGGAGCTTCAATGATGCGTGTGGGTGTTCCTGGATATGATCGCAAGACCAGTTATCCTGAGTTGTATCGTAAAGCCGTTGATTACCTGAGTGAAGTACAGGATTTGGCCAAACAGTACAACATCAAGGCGATTGTAGAGACGCATCACCAGACGATAGCACCGACGGCATCGCTGGCCTATCGGCTTGTGCAATCGCTCGACCCGCAGCATGTGGGTGTATTGTACGATCCAGGCAATATGGTACATGAAGGATATGAGAATCATCGAATGGGACTTGAGTTGCTGGGCCCTTATCTGGCTCATGTACATGTAAAAAATGCCGGGTGGTTTGAAGCAGAAGGGAAAGATTCGCAAAAGGCTAATGTGACTGAGAAGAGCAGCGGAGTGGCTCTGAATACAGCCTGGAAATGTCAGTGGACACCGCTGACTAAAGGCATGGTCGATTGGGTACAGATGGTGCGAGATCTTCGTGCCGTTGGGTATGACGGTTACTACGGAATTGAGGACTTTAGTGGTGCCTTGGAATCCAAGGCGATGTTACAGCATTTTGCAGACGTTTTCGCCGAAATTGAGCGTCGTGTGGACGAGGAGGAGCAGTCATGAGTATCGTACGAGTAGCGGTTATTGGTATAGGAAACATGGGAGCAGCACATGCCAGAACGTTGGTGGCTGGAGAAGTTCCCGGTGCAGAGCTGGTCGCCGTATGTGATGTAAGAAGAGAGATGGAGAGCTGGGTATCCAGTCATCTTCCGGCAACGGTCACCTATTGGCAGGATGCAGAGCAGATGATGGCTTCGGGTACGATTGATGCAGTCATTATTGCAACGCCGCATTATGATCATCCGGAACAGGCCATTCAGGCTTTCCAGCATGGCTTGCATGTCATGATCGAGAAGCCGGCCGGTGTATATACGAAACAGGTACGCGAGATGAATGAAGCGGCCGCAGCCAGTGGAAAAGTCTTTTCCATGATGTACAACCAGCGGACCAACCCACTCTACATTAAGCTTAGAGACTTAATCGCTTCGGGAGAACTAGGAGAGGTACGGCGTACCAATTGGATTATTACGAACTGGTACCGATCCCAAAGTTACTATGATTCCGGCGGCTGGCGGGCAACTTGGGCAGGGGAAGGTGGCGGTGTACTGATTAACCAGGACCCGCATCAACTGGATCTGTGGCAGTGGACCATCGGCATGATGCCGGTACGAATGCGTGCGTTCTGTTCGTTTGGCAAGTATCGGAACATTGAAGTGGAAGATGATGTAACAGCTTATGTGGAGTACGAAAATGGAGCAACAGGTGTCTTTGTAACCACAACAGGTGAAGCACCAGGTACCAATCGATTCGAGGTCAACGGAGACCGGGGTAAAATCGTGATCGAAGATGGAAAACTTACGTTCTGGCGACTTCGGGAATCTGAGCCTGAATTCAATCAGCGGTTTACCGGAGGTTTTGGACAGCCAGAATGCTGGAAATGTGAAATCCCGATTACAGGTGTGGAAACGGGTCACCCGGGTCTGATTCGTAACTGGGTTGATGCGATTCTTACAGGCGCACCACTTATTGCTCCCGGTGAGGATGGTATACACGGATTGACGTTATCCAACGCTATGCTGCTGTCTACCTGGACGGATAACTGGGTCGATCTGCCGATCGATGAGGATCTGTTCTACGAGCATCTGCAGGAACGCATTGCTGGTTCAACGACGAAGAAAGACAAGGCATTCAGTGGCAGTCAACCTGCTGATTTGAGTCAGACGTTTAAATGAAGATGATATATAAGACGAGTTCATTGTAATCAACATTTTATAATAAGGATGGGATGACATGGCTAAAGATGGGATGTTTTATGCACCAAAAAGCGTTACAAAAGAGGTCGTATGTGGTCCGGGTGAGTTCACGATTGCTGCTGTTGCGCTGGATCATGGACACATCTACGGCATGGTTGGGGCATTGTTGGAGGCTGGAGCTACTCTCAAGTGGGTGTATGATCCGGACCCGGCGAAGGTGGAGGCATTTCGGAAGCAGTTCCCACAGGCTCAAGTCGCTGGATCTGAAGCGGAGGTGCTTGCAGACGATGAGGTGTTATTGGTGGCAAGTGCAGCGATCCCTTCAGATCGTGCGCCGCTTGGCATGAGAGTATTGGCCGCAGGCAAGGATTATTTTACAGACAAAGCCCCATTTACCACGCTGGAGCAATTAAAGCTTGCACGAGAAGAAGTGAAGCGAACGGGCAAAAAGTATATGGTGTATTACAGTGAACGACTGCATGTAGAAAGTGCGATCTATGCGGGGCAGCTCATCGAACAAGGGGCAATCGGCAAAGTAGTGCAAGTTATGGGTACAGGCCCGCATCGCCTGAATGCTGGAGGAAGACCCGACTGGTTCTTCAAGCATGAGCAGTATGGCGGTATTCTCTGTGATATCGGGAGTCACCAGATCGAACAATTTCTGACGTTTGCATCATGTACGGACGCTGAGGTAGGGTTCAGTCGTGTGCATAACTTCAATCACCCACAGTTCCCGGAACTGGAGGACTTCGGCGAAGCTTCTCTGATTGGTGATAACGGAGCTTCCGGTTACTTCCGAGTGGACTGGTTCACACCGGATGGTCTGGGCACATGGGGTGATGGGCGTACAGTTATTCTGGGAACGGACGGTTATATCGAGCTGCGGAAGTATATCGATGTAGCGAGAGAACCGGAAGGAGATCAGGTCTATCTGGTAAACCATGAAGGCGAGTTTCGCTACAGCGTGAAGGGCAAGGTCGGTTATCCGTTCTTTGGTCAACTGATTCGCGATTGTCTGGATCGCACCGAGACAGCCATGACACAAGAACATGCATTCAAAGCGGCAGAACTCTGCCTGATTGCACAACATAAAGCGATGAGCGAACGCGTGGTGTGGAGTAGCGGAGCGAAGTAAATGTTTTAGGTGAAGGGGAGCAAAGGTTGAGCATTAAAGATTATCCCTAATTCTTCTATTGTTTAGCGAAGAAAGAGCAGCCCAAATGTTAAACTGCATCCAACATGTTAGTTATGTTTAACAAATGGAGCAGTTCGCACTGGGGCTGCTTTTTTGAGTACGTTCGTGACTTCGCAGATGGATTAATATGGGTTATATTATATGTAGTTCGGATATTGTTTGATAAGAGAGATATTTACTAAGTTCGTAGATATGATGTTAGGTGAAATCTGACAAAGATTAAAAAAATTAAGGAGACTTAAGCATGGAAGAAAAGAGAAAATATAAACTTTATCAGCTTCTCATAATCGTAGCTTCTATTATTGGTGTTTGGGGATTCATTAATCCTATTTTAATTGGCTGGGTCTTTAAAGACAAAGATGGATATGAAACATATAAGGAATTTGGTCCTGTTGGTGATTGGATTGGTGGAACATCGACGCCAATTATTACTCTTGCTAGTTTTATCATTTTATTAGCAGCCTTTCTTGCTCAAAAGGAAGAACTTCAAGCAACACGTGAAGAAATGAATTTAACAAGGAAAGAGTTTAAAGAACAAAACAAAACGTTAACGAGACAGCGGTTTGAAAATACTTTCTTTCAAATGGTCTCATTACATCACAGTATTGTTAATAGTATTGAACATACTGAGATAGAATCATATAGTAAAAGCTATACAGAAACTCAGTATACATCCAAAATAATACGGGGTAGAGCATACATATCTAATATTGCACGGCCGTTAGTTTCATATGAATGGTCAGATACGTTGGATCTGAGGTCGTTGAAACAAAAATATAATAATATTTATCAAGAGAATCAAGGTGAGTTAGGTCATTATTTCAGAAATCTATATCACATTATTAAGTTGATAGATGAAAGTGCTGAACTTGAAAACGACAATAACAGTGAATTTGAGGAAAGAAAAAAATATATAAGAATCATCCGAGCACAACTTTCAACTGATGAATTACTTTTGTTGTTTTATAACTCACTTACAGATGAAGGTTCAAAATTTCATGCTTTAATTATCAAATATAAATTACTAAACAATTTAAGCGTGAAATTAGTGCCAAATGCACTTAGGGATCTATTTGTAAGTATGAAACAAGAATGACATTAAGAACCCTTAGGTGTGCCACTGAAGAGCCAGACATCACCTAACGTAATATTCACGCTGTGAGCATTCGCTCTTGGTCTGACATGAAGGATTTCAAGGGAGTAAAGGCAGCCAGACACCTCGGGATTCGCCGAGGTCGTGAATACAGGAACGTTAGTTGAAAGATAAGTAAAATCCATTCTTAAGAGAGAGGTTATTTATATGGGAGTGGCTTATACAATAAATTGCAAACAGTGCTCTTACAATCAAAATGTTTCTTTAGGAATTGGTTTTAACTACTTAGATTTGAAAAGTATTTTGGAATGGTATCAACAAGAAGAAGGGCGGCAACAAATCTTAAAATATATGAATGAAGAAGATACAAGTTTTGAATGTTATGACGGGCTTTATGTTTGTCAACAATGTGGATACTTATTAAATCGTACATTTCTGCATATAACATCAAAAGATTATTCTTATACAAATAACTTTGAGTGTCCATGTTGTCATATGCAAATGCCTAAAAAGCCTTTGCTAGATGAAATAGAAGAGAATTTTCTAAAGTGTCCTGACTGTAAGGACGAAGAATTAGATATACAAGCATATTTGGACTGGGATTAAATACTTTTGTGTCAATCATAAAAGAGCCTATTGAACATTTGGAGAGCAACTCAACGAAGACTTATCCATCATCTAACATCATATTCACGCTGCGGGCATACGCCCTTGATCCGGCATTCACCGGATACCCGACATACGTCGGGTCGTGAATACAGTGAACGTTATAGGAAATCAGCAAACACACAAAGAGAACTTGTTTTATTTAACATATTTTTTGAGGAGAAGTGATTGAGTGAATAAAGACATTCTACTTGAATGGGACAGTAAGCATAGTGCGATGAAACGCACGAAAGAAAATTACTGGAAAACCTATAGGAAGTGGCGTGACGAGAACAAAAGCGATTATCATGATACTTTTATAGGAAAGTTATATGATGAATTTATAAGTCTTGAAGAGCGTGCCATATACCTAAAATATAGTTTTAATACAACAGAAGCCGTGGTATTTTGCTCGATTAATATCTTTTACATAGAAGAGCAAATAGGCACTTATGATATAGAGTTCTTTTTGAACGGTGAGATAGCTGATGATTACCTGGATTTTGGAGACGTATTACTTAAAGATCGGATGATTAAAGTAAAGCATAATTTGAAGACTGCAAGAAGCGCTTTAAAACTGGGATTTGAAGTATCAGACATTTTGAAAATCACAGAAATCCCACTCAAATATATAGAAATATTAAAAGAAAAATATAGTTGATATAAAGGGAATGGTATAAGAGAAATAAGTGATTCGAAGAAGCAGATGACATCCTATAACATTATATTCACACTGCGGACATTCGTCCTTGGCCTGGCATTCGCCGAACACCCGACATACGTCGGGTCGTGAATACAGGAACGTTATACGCAACCCCTTAAGAATGTTAAACCATGCAACCAATTAATAACAAATAATAAATATAGGTGAAAGAATACATTTACAACGTAGCAGTTGAAAACCAGGATGAACGGAATATTAGAAGGTGTACCATATAACAATAAATTTCCACATCGATAGTTATGCTCCTTGGTCATCAAGAGGAATACCAGAGAAGCGGATTCATAATAAAGTGCAAACTAAAGAATATTTCTATTTGCGAAAGAGAGGATCAAATGAATTATCATTTTGGTTTTTCATGGAAGGGTTTGATCATCTTTTTATTGCCAATGATACCAAATATATTTTATTTTTTAACTCCTGCGTCAGATATATCAGGAAAAAATGCAAATAGCCATTTGATTTTAGATGTTTTGGAGCACGGAAGTCAGGCGATATTTTTCTTTCTTCTGATATTTGTTGTAAGAAAACAAGCATCTGAAATGCGATGTCCGTATATAATTGGTATGGCAATAATGTTGATTTTTTATTATGGGCTATGGATATTGTATTTTACAGGCAACGCAAACTCGATTATTTTTTTGGGGATGGCCGTTCTCCCGGTAGTATATTTTATATTAGCTGAGATTTGGCTTCAAAATTATCTGGCTATTATACCAACAGTACTTTTTGGTATTGTGTATGTCATTAATACATATTTGTCTATTGCGAATTAAAGGGAGGACAACAATCCTCTTAAATTTTGATTGTGCGTTCAGCATGTATTCTATATCAAGGATTAAGTCCCGAATGGTGAGGTTAGAAGTAAGCCACAGCTTAAGGCAGGGGTGTCCAACGTGAGCAGGAATCTGAATGAAGCCATCGGCAAATCTCCGGTCCGAGGAACACGAGCCTCTTATAAGGCTAGCGTTCATTGGATGAAGTTACTACACAAACCAAAGTTGATACTGCTGAAGGCGTACGAGAGTAAATGAGGGGATCTTTCCTATGCGGAAACGGATTTGATAGGAGCAAAAGATAGAACCAAAAGATAGAACCAAAAGATAGAACCAAAAGATAGAACCAAAAGATAGAACACGTAAAGACATATTAAATACATGAAACACACAAGTGTCTATGAGGATGTGGAATCGAAGAAGAAGAGGTAGCGTATAACAATGCATTTTGCTTCGTCGCTGACGCTCCTCGGTCTGCCCAAAGAGGAATGACAGGAAATTGGAATCAGGCGACACATCCAGCCGGCTAAGTGGCAGAGCCACCCGGACCTCCGATCCTTAAGCCGTTTGGACGTCAGAAATGCGCAACGTTATTTGACATAAAACTATTACATTTTAGGAGTAAATAATGAATATCACTTTCTCTAAATGGGTTCAATATTATCGAAGAAATAATCAAAATCTCAAATATATTCATTGGGATGACAACTATAAATTAACAACTAATGAAAGAGAAATAATCATTAAGTCACTTCAACAGTTTCAATTAGGAGAAAACTCTGAAGGTAAATATCTAATTAAACGTGCACAAGAATATGTACATCAGACACAAGATCAGGATTACTATGAAGCGCTTATAGAGTTCATTAAAGAAGAACAAAGGCACGCTAGAGATCTGGGCAGATTTATGAAGGTACAGGGAATCCCACTCCTTCGTAGACATTGGGTGGACAATGTATTTAGAAGATTACGTCGATATGCGAGTTTAGAACAATCAGTCATTGTTCTATTAACCGCTGAGATCATTGCTAAGTTGTACTATAAAGCTTTGCAAAAATCTACAAAGTCAGAAGTATTAATCGATTTATGTAATCAGATTTTAAGTGATGAGGAGAAACATGTTCAGTTTCAATCTGAAACACTTCATAAATTTGCTCAAAATAGAAACGTTTTCTTTAACAGAATAGTTTATATCCTTCGTAGAATCCTTTTTGAAGGAACGCTAATTGTAGTGTGGTATCAACATAAGCCTGTATTTAAAGCAGGGGGATATAAATACAAAAGTTATTACTATGAATGCCGCCATGAGTTTAACTTAACGAAGAAGATTATAGCTAATTCACAGTAGAGGTTTACGTCAGATAACATCATATCCAAGCTTTGGGGCCTGACGCTCCCAAGGTCAGCCCAGAGGGAATTGGCAGGAAAGTGGAATCAGGCGGGCGGACACATCCGCATCGACTAACCGCATCGCGTTCGCCCCTAACGTGACTTAAGTCGGTGGGGTGTCGTGGATACAGTAACGTTATAGTAAATCAGCGTATAAAAATACAAAATAAATTATTCAAACTCTGAATAGGAGTGAAATCATGCTGGAAGCGGTTATTTTCGATATGGATGGTACACTATTTCAAACAAACAAAATCTTAGAGTTATCGTTAGAAGAAACGTTTTCTGTCTTGAGGTCTCGTAATGAATGGTCGAGTGAAACTCCAACTCAAAAATATCGTGAAATTATGGGAGTTCCTCTACCAGTAGTTTGGGAAACGTTATTGCCGAACCATTCAAATGAAATCAGACGAATTGTAGACGAAATCTTCTTGGAGAAGTTAATTGCAAATATTAATTATGGCAAAGGTGCGCTTTATCCGTATGTCAAAGAAGTTTTTGATTTTTTAAAACAGGAAGGTTGCTTAATTTTTATTGCAAGTAATGGACTAATCGAGTACCTCAATGCTATCGTTAACTGTTACAAGTTAAATAATTGGGTGACAGAAACCTTTAGCATCCAACAAATAGAGACTCAGAATAAGGATGACTTAGTCAGATCTATCCTTATGAAATATCACATCAACAATGCTGCTGTAGTTGGCGACAGGATCTCTGATATCAATGCAGCAAAAAACAATGGATTGAAGGCTTTTGGTTGTCGATTTGACTTTGCCCAAGAATGGGAGCTTAAACAAGCAGATTATATTATTGATGATTTACTTGAATTGAAAAAATATATTTAACATCATGGGAAGTGGAATATTTGTGTAAGTATTTTCGAAGAAGACGCTGACATCCTATAACATCATCATATTCAAGCAGCGGCTCCTTCGGAGGCTAGGTCTGCAGGATGGATTTCGGAGAGGAATTTCGGCAAGCACCCCCTTCGCGGTTCATGAATACAGGAACGTTATGTCCCTAAGAGCTTTTAAACATAATGACACTTTTTGGAGGTTAATTGATGGGAGCATGGGGAACTGGAATTTTCGAGAACGATGATGTATTAGATTGGAAGGCAGATTTACTTGATTCTGATGACATCGAATTAATTGAAGAGACGATTGAAGAAGTATTAGAAGAAGATTATATTGAGTCAGATTTAGCTTCCAATGCTTTAGGCGCAATTGAGATCCTTGTAGCATTACAAGGTAATCCTGGGAAAGAAATTTTGAATAATCAAAGTAATACAGAGGATCTATATGACTGGATCAATAGACATAAAGGTAAAGGAAAAAACCTCATTTCAAAAGCTAAACGAGCAGTTAAGAAAATTAAGAAAGATTCAGAACTAAAAGAGCTATGGGAAGAATCAGAAGAATACCCAATCTGGTTAAATACAATAAATGACTTAGAAAATCGATTGTAAAGAAATTGATAGTTTTTCGAGAAGAGGGAAATTCACATAACAAAATATTCAAGCTGTGGCTCCGTTGGAGCCTTGGTCTGCTGGAAGGGTTCCGATGAGGCAATTTCGGCAGACAACCTCTTTGGGGTTCATGAATAAAGGAACGTTAGCAGAAATCAGGGGAATGCTTAATTAAATTATAAAGATTGATAACTATTAGTTTAAGGACGGGGATTAAAATGAGTAGCTTGTTACTAACCTCTTGTGGTTTTTATACTGAAGATATTAAAAATCAATTTCTGGAATTTATTGATGGAGATATCTCTCAATTAAAAGTCTCAATTATTACAACAGGATCCCCTAGAAAAGAAACTAATAGATATGCACAAAGAGCAATGCAAGAGTTTAAGGATATGGGATTTCAGCATATCAATTTTGTAGATATTGAATTTGATGACCCGCAAATTCTCTTACATAGAGATGTTATATATATTAATGGTGGAAATCCATTTACACTATTGTATTACGCTAAGAAAAGTGGTGCTGATGAAATTATCAAAACACTGGCCGCACAGAATGTAATTATAGTTGGAGTAAGTGCAGGAACGTTATTACTGGGGCCGAACATTAACATTGTCGATTTCTTTACTCCACAGATGAACACAATGAATTTAACGGATTTTAAGGCATTAGGTGTAACAGACAAGCTTATTTTTCCTCACTATGATAGAGAGGACATATTTAAAGATAGTACTAATAAAACAATTGAAGAGAGAATAGTAGAATTTGAATGCAATGAGAAATGTAAGGTGACAAGGCTTAAAGAGGAAGAATATATCTCAATCTTAATGAACCAAGCACATTGAAAGTCGTAAATTCATTGAAAGTAGCTCAAAGAAGCTCATATTTTAGGAGGAGTCTATATGATATTAGAAAAAGTTATAAATAGAATTGCAATACAAAGTGAATATAAGGATTTGGTTGATAAGTATATAGATCATATACTTAACGAATTTAAAGGTAAGATTCATAGCATTTATATGTGTGGCTCGATTCCAAAAGGAACAGCTCAACCTTTTAAATCAGATGCAGACTTTACTATTGTATGTGCAAATCCCGAAGATATTGATTACGAAAGATTGTCAATGATTAAAGACAGGCTTTTGGAAGAATATCCATTCGTCACTAAGGTGGATACGATCATTTGCTCGATTGATGATGTATTAAGTAGACCGAATGATTGGGGTTTTTGGATTAAGATTATTTGTGTTTGCATACATGGGGAGGACATTGGTGAAAAAGTACCCCCGATCAACATTTCTCCAGAATTCATTTTAGACTTAAATACAGATACCAAGGAGGAAGTAGATCGTGTACATCGTTCACTTTCTAATGTTAGTGATCACGCAATGAAAACTAGATATATTAAAGGTTACTCTAAGAGATTAATTCGTGCATTATACTCTTTGGTTTTAGAAGATACAGGGGTATGGGAAGATGAAATCATTAAGATGAAGAATGCCATATTAAACTATTGTGAGATTGACTCCGCTTTAGTTGAGTATCTATATGCTTGTTACTTGGATAGTAGCAATGTACTTGTTGAAGAGTTTCTGAGAATTGCAGATGAAGTATATCGCTATTTTGAGAACGCTTTAAATACAATGGCTGCTTCCAGAAATTCATTTGGCTAATAATATATTAACGATCGTAATCACCTTGAGAAGCGAGTGACCACATCCAGTCCCTAAGCCCGTCGAGACACCGCCAATACAAAACGTTATCTGAAACTGGCAAGATTGAAAGGAGAAAATATGATACTTGGGTTGTATGAAGCACATTTACCAGTAAGTAACTTACATCAATCAATCGAATTTTATTCTAAATTAGGATTAGAGCTGGCTTGGAGAGATGAAGATACAGCTTTCTTCTGGATTGAAAAAGATAAGAGTTGGGTCGGTCTATGGCAAGGCGAAGAGTATCTCACTTCTTATCATCCATCATTAAGGCATATAGCATTTCGAGTTAGTTATGAAGATCTTAGAGACAGTGTGAAATGGCTTCAAACTATTGAAATAGAGCCTGTCCCATTTGGAAAAAGAGATTCAATAGATCCATTTGTTAGGCCTAATCAGGGAAATGCTTCGGTCTACTTCAATGATCCAGATGGAAATAGTTTAGAATTAATGTGTTTTGTAAGTGTCCCTGAAAACTTAAAGATTATATCCAATAAATTATCAATCGAAGAATGGGAAGATCTTTTGAAAGCTAAAAACTAAAGAAAGTATTGGGGGATTTAAAAGATGTATCAGCATCAGATAACATAATATTTACGCTGCGGCTCCTGTGGAGTCTTGGTCTACCGGATGAAAGCGCTTCATAAAAAATATTAAACTACGTTGAACGTATGAATACAGAAACGTTAGGCGAAATAATTGCTAGTGGAAGGAGATTTAAATGCATATTAGAGGAATAATTCTTGAAGGATACTCAAATGCCGGGAAGACTTCAGTATTAAAAGCAATTAAACGTTATCAATCACAAGAAGAATCCTCAGAACGGAGCGTAGTTATTCTTGGAGAACATTATTCTCAAATTTTGAATAATAAACATGGAGAATATGTAAGTCTAACCCGGGAAGGACACATTGAGTTACTTAAAGAGCGGGTTGACATGCTAAAGAAACTTAACGAATGGGCAATTCAACTTGGTCCTGCATCTAGAGGATCTAGGGGACTATTTTATGTTCTGGAGAGGTTTCACTTAAATCATAGAGCCGCATTTGTAGATTCGGATTTGGATGACATAAATAAAATAGAAGAACAGCTTGAGTCTTTAGGTGCCAGGTGTATTTTGCTTACAATCTCGCCCGAAGTTGTAGAAGAAAGAATTAAAAGTAGACAACCAGAAGAATGGATCTATAAAACAGAAGAAGAAGTAAGATCGTCGGTAAGTGAATTATTAAAAATCCAAAATGTATTAAGACATCAAGCTCAAATCTCAAGAGTACCAACAATAGAAATCAATACAGATGGTAAGGATTGGGATGAGTATGTAAGGGTAATCATGGAGGGCAACGACATCGCCTAACCAGATGTTCAAGCATCGTCGCTACTGCTCCTTGGTCGGATAGAAGCTATAAGCAGAAGAATGTATTTAGCCAGATGTATCAGATCAAAACAACAACATAGGAGCAATATTATGACAATTATTTTCAAAGAAATAAAAGACATTGATACACAGGCAATTCAAGAACTGTTTCATTCGGTGGCTTGGAAATCAGGAGATTTCCCAGAAGATCTTAGACAAGCAATAAAAAACTCGCATACGGTTATTACTGCATGGGATGATACCAAATTAGTTGGTTTAATAAATGCATTGTCTGACGGCGTGATGACAGTATATTTTCATTACATGTTAGTACACAAAGAATATCAATCATTAGGAATTGGAAAGAGAATGATGGAACAAATGCTTAGTCGATATTCTAATATCAAAACAAAAGTGCTTATATCCTATGATAGTGCAGAAAAATTCTATGGATTATTTGGATTTAAGCCAGAAGAAGGAACTAAAGCCATGTTTATTTCAGAGATGGTATAGCATTTTGTGATGTTATCAAAGAAGTTGGTAGAATCAAATAACACCACTTTTCAGTTCTAGGAATTTAGCTATAGCTATTAGAGGACGAGTGGTTATTTAAACCAACATAGGAGGAATTAGAATGAAATTTATCGTTTCTGCAAGTGTAATCGTTCTCAATGAACATAATGAGATTTTACTCATGAAAGGTCGAAGAGGTTGGGAAATGCCTCAAGGTTGTGTTGAAGAAGGAGAGACTATAAGGGAGGCAGCAGTTCGAGAAGTGAAAGAGGAAACAGGAATTGATATCGAATTAATTAAATTTTGTGGTTTGTATCAGAACATAACGCGTGGCGTATGCAACAATATATTTACTGGAAAACCGATTGGTGGAGCTTTAACTACCAGTGATGAAAGTGAAGAGGTGGGCTACTTTACTTTAGAAGAAGTTGGGCAAATGATAACATGGGGAAATTTCTATGACAGAATTCATAATGCACTTGATGAGAAAAGCCATCCTTTTTTGATTGAATTTTCAGAATAAGATCACTCATTATGGTAGACTCCACCTTAAAGTCGCTCCTCTCTTGCTTGGTGATGTTCTGGACAAGCACCATTCTACCCAAGATAGGGGCGCTTCTTATATAATTGTACCTTCGTAACTCAGGTTTAATTGTGCTAGTTTTCTAATCCAAATACAGATATGAGAGTAGTGTAATATAAGGAGCAGCCCGAGAATAAAGGTTGCTTCTTTTTTGCTTTTATACTTCGCAAATGGAACATTGTGGGTTATATTGGATATGATTTGGTTCTATAGTAGAGAAATGGAGAGAGGTGGTCAACCTTGGATGAAAATATACGCTTTCCGATAGGACACTTTGAGCCAAATCTTAAACTCTCTAATGAGGAAAGAATCCACATCATTGATCAAATTCCCGGAATTACGAAGACCATAAGAGAGGTTACAGAACATCTCAATGATGATCAACTTTGTACTCCTTATCGTGATGGCGGTTGGACGATTACACAGATTGTGCACCACCTTGCGGACAATGACATGAACGCTTATATCAGATTTAAGAGAGCGTTAACTGAGGATGAACCGATGGCAAGCTCATATCGAGAGGATTTATGGGCATCATTACATCATTACAGGAATACGCCCATCGAAGATTCAATTTTGCTGATGGAGATACTGCACAAGCGATTTCTCACGCTGTTGTATAGTTTACATCTCGATCAGTTTAGACGAAAACTCCGAACAGAAGTGTTAGGTACAATTTCATTGGATATCGCCCTTCAAAGATTTGTATGGCACGGGCAGCATCATATTGCTCAAATTAAATCTTGTATAACATCGCAGAGGTGGTAGGGTTTTATACATCTCAAGTGTGGAGGTAACATAATGGGAAATTGTGAATTGAATTTCTGAGGAGCCTTGGGCTGCTGCTATCAATTACCTAGGATTAGTATGTAAACGGATTCAGAACTAGATGAGTGACTGCGTTTTAAATATAAAGTCAAATAGAAGTAATCTTGATTAGGGGGATACGGATGTTGATTGAAGATGAAAAAGTATACCCTGATTGCGCAGTTGAAATAAGAATAGTAGACGTTGGCGGATTAACAAAACCACAGCTTATACAGAAACTGGACCAACACTCTATTTTATTGGATAAATATGGAGAACAGTTGTTAAATGATGAGAGATTTATAGTTTCCAGTACAAAGCGAAGCTTGCAAACGGTTGAGTTGACCGTCAGACAACTTGGATTTTCGGATGGTGCTACGACTTTTCAGCTCTTTCGAAGAGCAAATGATCTTGGGTTGGAATGTTGTCCGGTTGAGTTAGGTCCTTATCTAAGAATGCAATATTTAGATCAGCCTGAGATATGTTCTACCAATATTTCAGAGGGTAACAAAGCTCCGTCCGGCTCCATTACGATAGCATCTGCAACCCTTACGGAGGATAATGAATTTCCAAAAGGTTTTTATCTCAGACGAATAAACGACAAGTTATGGTTACGAGGATATCTTGCCGACGATTTGCATATTTGGAGTCCTCATGATCGTTTTATCTTCTGTAGGTCTCAGCTTTCTATAGCATGAAGATCAGAAAGGTATTTTTGAAAACAAAGGAGTGAAAGAACAATGGATATCAAAAACAAAAGCGGAGATGTGCTTGGAAAGATTCAAATTGAATCCTTACGCAATGATCATGCGATTGACCGAATCGTCATTGACTTAAAGCCTGGTGACGGGAAGGCGATTTACACCGCAGATGTTATAGAGAATCAATTCACGCAACAGACCAATTATGCAGCCATTCCATGGGAAGATGGTCTGGAGCTATTGCAACGGCATTACTCTCCATGGCAGCCGAAATTTCCGATTGATTCTGATATAGATGCCATTCATGTATTTTATGGATTTGATAATTTAACTTCGCAAGAAATCGATGAAATGATTGAAGAAAGTAACAGGTCAGGCAGAAATGTAGTGATACGAGAATTGAAGCCCAATAAGAAGGTTGTGGGCATCAGCATCACGTATAAAGAATACGGTGGTTATAAACTTAATATTTTCGGGACAACAAAGAGCCGGATCGCATTGTCTGATCATGATGGTACTAAGGTTAAACAGGTAGCCATACGTGGCGTCCAAGCATTTTATATTTTCAATAACGAAACTTCCCAATTGATATGGATCGAAGAGGATGTGCATGGGAAGGCGTTGCAATACGAGATCATTGGCAGAAATATGTCAGAAGATCTTGTGATGAAGATTGCGAAGTCAATGAACGGATAAATGATGATATTAATCTGAGTGAGGTGCAACGATGAGTTACAAAACTATTCTCATAGACCAATTAAACGCTTGTTATCATGACAAGAGCTGGTTTATACCGCTTCATGATATTTTGACAGACCTCAATGCGGCGGAAGCCTCTTATGTAAAGAATGAGGGAGAGCATTCCATTTGGGCGATCGTCAATCATCTTATTTTCTGGAATGAGAAGTGGCTTGAGAGATATATTGCCGAACAGGTCAACGGGCAGAATTCAGTGAATAATGAGGATACATTCGACATAGATACGTCTAACCTGAATGATGTGGAGTGGCGCAAGACATTACATAGACTGAAAACCGTGTTTAGTGATTGGAACAGGGCACTCGAAGATAGTGAAGAACATAAATTGACCCGTGAAATCCCTGCCTATTTCAACGCGCCATGGTGGGGAGTTGTATCAAATCTATGTATTCATAATGCCTATCATATTGGCCAGATCATGCTGCTCAAAAAATCAATGAAACACACGTAGTACATGCTGTATTACGTTTATAAAATTATACTTAAGCAAGGAAGATGACTATCATGGAAAAAGGCAAAATTATATTTTTGAACGGTGTAACCAGTTCTGGTAAAACTTCAATTGTAGAGGCGATGCAATCATACGATGATCCGTTTTTCTATGTTGTGGCTAATGATTTATTTGAAAATACGATTGGTGATAAACATCTTCAGACGGATTACTGGAAGTATCTGAGTGAAGCGATTGTAATGATGTATCATACGGCAAAAGTATTTTCATACCATGGAAAGCATGTTCTGATTGATGGCATTCTTGTGGAAAGACCGGAGCTCGCGCCGCATTATGAACAAGTCAAACAGATTTTTGAAGGGTATCCACTGGATATCGTTGAACTGCACTGTCCTCTCGATATCTGTCGTCAGCGTAACATTGAGCGTGGTGATCGCAGAGAAGAGCAATCGGATGAGCAACATCAAATTATGGCCCAAAACATCAACTATAGCTATTCGATTGATACAAGTATGAACACACCGGAAGAATGTGCAGAGAAGATTATTGCAGCGCTGTTCAAGCCCCATCATGAACCATTGAAAAATATGTAAAAATTATATTACGAAGCTGTAGCGGAATCGATATCTAGTGACAACTTTGTCTGCTTTGGTCTGGAGGATTAAATGAGGATTTCAATGGAGTTACAAACAAGAAAAAGTGTAGTTAATGATTTAAAGGCAATGGGGATAAGGAAGGGCATGACGATAATCGTTCATGCCTCCTTCAAAGCAATAGGTAAGGTTATAGGCGGCCCGGTAAGTGTTATTTTAGCTCTGGAAGAAGCCGTTGGAACCAATGGAACCATTGTCATGCCCACTCAAACAGAACATCTTTGTGAACCTTCAGAGCATGACGCGAACCTGTCCTCAGCGGAAATTGAGTTCATCAAAGACAATATGCCTATTTATTATCCTGATTTAACCCCAACCTCGTATATGGGTATCATTCCTGAGGTGTTTCGGAAGCAAGATGGTGTGTTTCGAAGCTCACATCCGCACATGTCTTTTGCTGCCTGGGGGAAAGAGGCAAAACGGATAATGGAAGATCACAACTTGCATTATGCATTAAATGAGAAATCTCCGTTAGGAAAAATCTATGATTTGAGTGGATACATTCTGTTACTTGGTGCGCCTACAAATAGTAACACCTCCTTGCACCTGGCTGAATATAAACAGCAGAATTCATTTGTTAAGCAAAAAATCTGGGGAGTAAAAATGCTGGTGGATGGACTTGAGCAATGGACTACATACCATGATATTAACAATGAATCAGATGATTTTGAATTGATTTTTAATGAGTTTAAGATCCAAACTAACGCTGTTACCGAAGGAATGGTAGGGGAAGCTGTGAGTTATCTGATACCCCAAAGAGAGATGGTTGATTATGCTTTGGGATGGATGAATCGGAACCGAAGAGAGCAGTGAATCATCTCAAAAAGAAAGAAGGGGGAAATGTAATCATGACCAAAGAAATTGAACATTTGCTTCAAACTTTTGAAGAATGGGCGTTGTTTGTCAAGACGATGAATCATCTCAAGGAGAAGACCTGGAATTCCAGCATGGAAGAAGGGAAGTGGACGATTAAATCCATCGTCAACCACATGATGTTATGGGATCGATATTTTTACAAAGAAGCGATTGAGAAGATTGCTCTGAAGCAGGCAGTTACGTTGAAACATATGAATTTTGAAGAGTTTAATCGCAAAGCTATTGAGTACGGTAACCGCACTGAGACGTCTGAAATCGTAAATAAGGCTATCACGTACCGCCATAAAATTATGAATGACATTCGAGGGTTATCGGAAGAACAGCTTCATCAGACGTATTTGGACGCAGAGGATAACGTATTTTATATTCCCCAATACCTTAAAGATTTTATATGGCATGACCAGCATCATATGGAACCGTTGAAGAAATATCTTGCCAACCTTGAAGCGTAAAGGATTAAGCAGATGGGTGAGTTGTACGGACTAGATCGAGTGGAAGCGATTGCACTTGGAAGCGCGGTAATTGACCTGCGTATCACCCAAATTGTGAATGGCGTGAAGGGTGTGCATGCTGTCCTTCCGCATGATGCTTTTAAGTAACTTAAGGCCTGTTATACGTTGTATTAGAACTTGGGGGTCGATAAAATGAAAGGCAGACCACAGATCGTTTTAGATATCGCAGGGGTTTTGTTAAGTAATATGTCGTTGACGTGCTGGAAAGATATGAGTGAGGAAACCAACCTATCGGCAGAATCTTTGAAAGTACATTTTGCAGGAATCAAACGAAAGCTCTGGACAGGAATGATGAGGGAAGAAGAGTTCTGGCAATCGTTGAAGGAGATGTATCCCGAATTATCAATAAGCCGAGCGAAGGACATCTTATACAATTCAATCGGTCCCTTACCAGCCGCTCAATACCTTGAGCGATGGAGTGAGTCCGCCGATATCCATCTACTCAGCAATCATTGTAAGGAATGGATTGAGCCGAATCTGAGCTGTTTAAGCTCATTTACCAAAAGTGTAACCATCTCTAATCAAGTGGGTTTATGCAAACCTGAGATTGAGATATACCAACGGGTCAAAACCCTCCTGGCAGCTGGAGAAGAGGTTCTATTTATAGATGATCAAGAGAAAAATTTACATTCTGCTAAGCTACTTGGTTGGAGGACTTTACTGGCTGACGAAGAAGGAGATTGGGTTAATGAAGTTGAGTCATTGCTAATTTAGAATGTAATCCAGAAACCAATCAGTTCCGAATATTACCTGCTAAACTCCAAATTGTTTTAGATGATGATCTAAATGCTTGTATATGCCTTTACCCCATTGCTCGGCTGTTAATTTTCCGAAGAAGGGATGGGGGTGGCGGGAGAATTTTTCTGAAGCACCTTGTTGAAAGATATTAATCTGCTGCTCAAGCTTTTCTTTTTCTGCCATAAACTGTCGTTGGTCATCAATAATGATTGTCGGGATCGTAGACATATTATGGGGCAAGGGCTTGTCATTATAAAACATTGGTTTTGCGAACCGTCCTATAAGTCTCCCAAGTAATCCTCTAGGTGGAAAAGCATTTCCTAAGGGAATATCATGAAATGCTGAACAGTGAGCCAGCATTTGAGAGACCTGCATCGTGCCCCATTCAGGGATGGAGTTTTCACTAAGTTGAGCCATGCGCTCTGTAATTTCAGCAGCATTGATCGTATCAAATATGCTTTTCACAAGAACACCTCAGTCCTCTAGGATATAAAATTTGAACTTAAACTATCATCATTCTCTTATTGAAAGGTTTATCCTCTTACTATCAAGAATAATAAGATATGGTAAGTTTAGTCAATGTATTATAGGAAAACCACAATTGAAATCGGAGGATGCGAACTTGGAAAATAAGGAAACGTTTAATCTCGTAGCAGATGAATATGAACGATATAGACCCGTCTATCCGAGTGAAATGTTTGATGATATTTTTACATACCTGAATCTTAATAAAGAGGATTCCATTCTTGAGATTGGTTGTGGGACAAGCCACAGGGGAACAATTGAATCATAAGGATGTTCAACATACAGTATCCAAACGGCAGTTTTAAGTTTACAAGAGGAATTAGAGAGGTTAAAGATGCAGGCGATAATGGGGTGGTCCAAAGAGTTCCGAAATCTAGAATGGTATGGTTTGAAAAATGGAATCCGTGTATTGGAGGTTGGAAGCGGACCAGGTTACATTACAGAGCAATTATTGAACAGTCTGCCGGACAGCGAGCTTACCTCACTTGAGATTGATCATTCACTGCAAGCACAAGCCAAAGAACGGCTGAAAGATATTCCTTCCACGCGATTACAATTTGTAGAGTCTTCCATCTACCAGATGGATCTGCCTGATGATTCTTTTGATTTTGTCGTGGCAAGACTGATCTTTCTTCACTTGAACAATCCAAACGAAGCTGCAAAAGAGATATATCGTGTACTGAAGCCTGGCGGCCGTCTTGCCATTATTGATGTGGATGACGGCGTTTTTGGAGCAGTGAATCCTGATGTTCCTGCTTTGCATACGGTATTAATGAAAATTTCGGACTATGTGGCACAACACGGCGGTAACCGTTTAATTGGTAGAAGTCTGCCGCGTCTCCTTTCTGAGAGCGGATACATCAATGTTGACATTGATTCCGTCCTTCAACATAGTGATCTGTTAGGCATAGAAGGCTTTAAGCAGCAGTTTAATCTTAATCGTTTTGTACATTTTGCTGAAAAAGGTGTGATCAGTTCGGAGGAATTTGCTCAGCTGCAACACGCTTCTGAAGCGATAAATCATTCGCCGGAAGCCTATGCCATGATGAATTTCATTACAGCTTGCGGCACGAAGCCATTGACATAGCTGGGTTGAAACTAATTAGGGACGGAGGATGGAAATGAATATCGTTCATTCTTTTCAGGAATTAGTAGTTCGAGGGGATCATCAGGGTATGATTGAGTTACTGAAAAACTACGAACAATCCAGAAAATTGTCTGTCCATGAACAGGGCTGGGTCTACTGGAATATTTCAGATGGTTATGCCTTGTTAAGAGAGCCGGAACCGCTTTATGCCAATCACCAGGAATTCTTCAAATGGGGAAAAGAAAAATCTCGCCCCGGAGCAGTTACACTGGATCGTTTCGGATTCGACACAAGCGTTGTCATTATCTCTGGGGAACTACTTTGATCATTGGATGGACTGGTACCAATATGCTTGCGATCATGCTCCGAAGTTGGATACCAACCGAGGTGTTCGATTCGAGAGCCATCGGGCTTTGGGTGGTTCGCTTTGGGTTTTGGAGAGATACAGTGAAATGGACAGTGTGCTTGAAAATATGAACCAGCTTATACAAGAAGATGAGACATGGTCCAATATTCTTTTTGCCCGAATTACATACAACAAACAGCGTCTGGTCTATCTGTATCATGCCGGGGATTTGGCGGGCGTCGAAGCTCTTGTAAACGAAACGATGGACTGGATTGATGAAATGAATGATGGAGCACTACGGATTTCAAGAAAAGATAAAGTGGTCGGCAGCTGGGAGGATTTTAATGTCTCCAGAAATTCGCAGAGAGATATCAACATTGCGTTAAACAATTTGGCATGTATTTTAACGGATATCGAAAAGTATGAGGAAAGTGTGAAATTGTTTATGCAGATAGAGGAACGTGGTCACCACATGAAGGCACATGGCTTTTCCAAATGGATATATTCGATCTGGAAGACAAGAGGGGCTGAGACAGTTAAAGATGCATTAGCAGATAATGCATCTTATGAAATAGCGGACCTTGTGAAACATACTCCTAAATTATCAGAAATCAAAGGTTTAGCATGAGGTGATTTAAGTCGCAAGAGGCCTGCACAACAACGTGAGAGGAGTGATGTGATATGAGAAACATTACAAATCCGAGTAGAAGAAATGAAGTTCAAGAGGTGTTTTTGTCTAGCGCAGAGGACCCCCAAGGAAGGGTTCGGAGGGATTCCTCTGTGTAATTTTCACGAGGAGGAATTTCAATATATGATTCATTTAAAACGTGTATTGGTGGATAATTGGTATGCATGTACTCAACTGAATGTAACGGAAGAACAGAAAAAAAGTTTTCCCGCGCCAGTTGTATATTGGATTGCTGAATCCAAAGTAGTGGAAGACTTTCAACCCATGGCCATCTATTTTGATTCGGATCTGGTTGGATTTGCTGTATACTCAGATAAGCCGGATCATGAGGATAACTACTGGCTTCTTGCTTTAATGGTAGATACAAAATATCAGGGCAGAGGTTATGGAAGAGAAGCGCTTAGGAAGTTGATTGATCTAATGAAAGAATCGCTGAATTGCAAACGCATCATGATTGGACACAGGCCGGAAAATGGTATCGCCGGAAATCTGTATGAATCACTTGGTTTTCACAGCGTAAGTGAGGGATTGATTGATGGCGAAGTCGTTCGGCTTCTAAGATGCAAGTAGTGCCAAAACACACGCGATGTGGATTGTAAAGGAGGTAGCTTGTCTTTGAAGCGTGTACACATTATTTTCTCATTACTCTTTATCATGTTAGGAATTGTGATTATTACGATCTCGAAAATGATTGAAGAGGTGATTCCCAAGCTGGGGTATGCAGCATTCCAGTCAGCAGCAGCTGGCAGTTATACTCCGACTGATTATCAAGTAAATTTTGAGCTGAATTATTGGATAGGCGCGATATGCATTTTGGGTGGAGTTATCTGTTTGATTAGTACAATGAATGTTGTCCGAAACTACATTCGTGAAATGAATATAAGAAACAAAGCGTTTGATGAAACTCGTAACTATGACGATACAAGAGAACTGAAATAGGATATGATATGACATAAAAAAAGAAGGGGCGGTATACATGATTACATTCCAATACTTTGAACCGGAAGATTTTGAACAACTGATCGAATGGAGTGGGGATGAAGCATTTTTGCTCCAGTGGGCCGGCCCTCAGTTCCATTATCCACTTTCCAGAGAGCAGCTGTCGGATTATTTGCAGGGTGCCAATGATAAGAACACTTCAAATAAGTTCATTTATAAAGTGATGGATGAATCAACTCAGGAGATTGTAGGCCATATTGCTCTTGGCGGTATCGATCGATATAATCGTTCAGGACGTATCGGTAAGGTGCTTGTTGGCAAGCCATACCAAGGTAAAGGTTATGGGAAGCAAATGATCGATGAGGCACTTCGCATTGGATTTGAAGAGGAGAAGTTACACCGGATCAGTCTGGGCGTATTTGATTTTAATGTCTCAGCCATCGGATGTTATGAAAAAGCGGGCTTTGTACAAGAAGGACTTATTCGTGATGCGAGAAGATACGAAGATACCTTCTGGAATCTTATCGAGATGAGCATATTAGAAAACGAATGGAAAAAATGACTTCTCAAAAAGGATCATCATACTTGAGAGTCATCTTTCTTGAGAAACACTTCCATGAACGGATGTAATAACTACGTGTACGAAAATTTAAAAGGGGAGGTCCTACTGTCATCAGAATGACAGTAGGACCTCCCTTAATTACTACCTTCCTTGTTTATTTCAATGATCCCCGTATCAATAAATTCCTCCACAGGCACACCGTCGCTAGTGAGTAACAGGGTCTCCATCATTTTGGCACCCCAGACTCCTTCATTCTGCGAAATAACGGCAGACAATTGACCGTTGAGCAACCCGTTTTCACTGGTCGGGCTATCACCGAACGCAATTAAATGCCGGTTAAGGCCTTTTGCTTTCCAGATCAGGGTAGAGGCAGAGACAGAAACAAAATCGAGCCCGATAATCGCATTGAAGTGAGGGTGAGCTTGAATCATGTTCTCCATATCGGACATGGCTTGATCTTCATTCCCTTGATGATAACGAACTTCCAAGATTTCGATGTCTGTTTCACTGCGGATATAATCAATGAATCCATTAAGCCGCTGCTGCAAACCTTGCATCTCCTCCAAACCATTCTCGACAAGAATCATGCCTTGATTATGCAGAAGTCTTGTAGTCGTCATCGCGAACTGCTGGCCAGTGCGATAGTTATCGGCGCCCACATAAGCGATTCGATGACTGGATGGGACATCTGACTCAAATGTAATGACAGGAATACCTGCAGCTTGGGCTGCATCAATAACGGGTGTAAGTGCAGCAGCATCCACAGGAGATATAGCTATCCCGTCCACATGTTGTTTGATCATATTCTCCATGATACGGATCTGTTGTTCGGTATTGGCTTCATCAGGGGCGTTTACAATTAATGTAATATTGTGTTTCCCTGCATACTCCGTTGCATCCTTCGTGATCATCTCATAGGTTGGATACGTCATTGGATAGATAATACCGAAAGTTTTGCTCGCTGCAGATTTCTCTACAGGTGAAGTCGCAGGAAGTGTTGCAGCCATCTGCTGTGGGCGAATGTGTGCCGAACCGGATGAAATGATCATCGGGAACAGAAGTATTAGTGTAAGTAAAAGTGCAAATCTGGCTTTATTCATACATGGACTCTTTTCTCATATCTGATGGTCTGGCCTGCGATTCCTCGGTTCCTTGAGTTCGATATTCTCTTGGCGTAAAACCTGTTGTTTTCTTGAATATATTAGAAAAATAGTGAGAATCGTTGTAACCGACTTTGTAAGCAATTTCAAAGGTTTTGTTACTGGTTGTTTTCAACAGCTCCTTGGCTTTACCGATTCGAATCTGGGTTAGATGCTCCGTTATCGTTTGACCGGTTTCCTGACTGAAAATCTTGCTTAGATGACTTGGACTGATTCTGACGTGTGCAGAAATCATCTTCAACGAGACCTGTTCGTTATTGTATTCACGGGATACATAAGCTTTCACCTGATCAATGACATCACTGTATTTTCCGGAGCACGCTGCTCTTCTCTGCCATAACAGGTTAAGGAGGGAACAGAGGTATTGGGTGCAATCCTCCCAGCACGTAATCTTCCGAATCGTCTGTTGCAGGGAAGTAATGTTCTCATCCGAATGGTCACTCATGCGGAACAACTGATTCGCGAGCCGAAAAGACTCCAGCGTAAGATCATTCAACAGATAGAAGCCATACGAGGAGGACTTCCAGTCGAAGGACTGTAAAGGAGCGGCAAACTCCTGCACAAAATGGTCACGCAGGTTGGGGGTGCCGATTTTGAGAAATTCAAGAAACGAATTCCTGTCAAGAAAAAGAGTCGTTTGCTCATCCAGGTTAATTTCATGTAGAGAAGCTCTGTTCTGAAGAGTGAGTCGATTAATATATTTATCCTCCTCCGCTTCCAGATAAGAGACGTGAATTCCTTGCAGACGTTCCTGCTGACTGCCAATGCCCAGAATAATATTACATTTGAACGTATGCTCAAGTTCCATACGAACCCGCCCGCGAAGCTGCTCGAGATAGACGGATATGCTGTCATCGGAGTGATACTTGAGCAGGAGCACCAACTCGGTCCGGCTTCGAATATAAGGAAGAAGTTCGATGTGGGGATCGCGAGTTTCCTCCAGTATGGGAAGCAGCTTCTTCATCAGGGATTCCGGGTCCCGGGAATCATCTGTTAATCGAACATCGATAATGACAATTGTATAATACCTGGCCGAGAGAGGAAGTGAGAGTTGTTTGGCTGATTCAATCGCATCGGTTGTACCGATGAGTCCTCCGCACAGATCGGCTAGCAGTTTTTCTTTGGTGATCGTCCGGTTTGTCATACGTTGATGTTCTTCATCCATTTGTTTGCTGACCTTATGAAGCATTTGGATTAGCTCTGCTGCGCTAATGGGCTTTAGACAGTACTCGATCACACCAAGTCGGATTGCCTCCTGGGCATAGCTGAATTCATCATGACCACTCATAATAATGATTTTGATATCAGGTTGTTGAGTGCGAACAATGGAGGTCAGTTCCAATCCGTTCATAAATGGCATTTTGATATCTGTAATCAGAATATCCGGAGCCCATTCATGAATTAGTGGTAACGCAAGTTCGCCGTCGGGTGCATCCCCGCAATAGTGAAAACCTTCCTTTTCCCAATCAATGCAGCTGCGTATATTCTCCCGAATTCCAATTTCGTCATCCACAATCATCACCTTTTTCAACGGTTAACCTCCTTGCTTTTGGGGATACGAATCATAAATGTGCTGCCTTCCATATACGTACTTTCCATTTCAACACCATAAGATGGTCCGAAATAGAGCCGAATCCGGTGATGTACATTGAGTAGACCGAATCCGCCTTCCTGCTCGTTATCTTGGGGTGAATGTGAACCGGCCGGCTTCTCCAGCTCTTCACGTAATTGTGCCAATCGATCCGCAGACATGCCAATTCCGTTGTCTTGTACGGTGAGAATGATGCTATTGTCCTCTACATATCCGTGTATGGATATCAGTCCTTGACCGCGTTTGTTCTTGATCCCATGGTAGAGCGCGTTTTCAATCAGGGGCTGCAGCGTCATTTTCAAAATGGGATAATCCTGAAGCTCACGATCAACGCTGATCTCGTAGGTGAGAATATCGTGGTACCTCATCTGTTGAATAACCAAGTAACTCCGCGCATGTTCAAGCTCGGTTTGAATGGATACCCAGTCGAATCCTTTGTTCAGACTCAAACGAAAGAACTTCGAGAGGGCCTGCACAAGTTTGATTACATTTTCTTTTTTCTCTGCTTCAGCCATCCATAGGATGGATTCCAACGTGTTATACAGGAAATGAGGGTTGATCTGAGCTTGTAGCGTACGTAGTTCAGCTATTTTCACCTGTTCATTCTCTCGAATGCTCTTTTCGATTGACATTTTGAGTTTATCCAGCATCACATTGAAACTTTTGCCCAGATCAGCAATTTCGTCCGAGCCGTGTGGTGTGACTTTGGCTTCCAAGTAACCGTTTGCAGCTTTACGCATCTTGTTCATCAGAATTTGGATGGGAAGAATCAGTCGATTATTCAGGAAAAAATATAACGATATCGCAAAGAAAGCACTTAACAAAACCGTAATGATGATCAATTGGCGAATGCTATTGGCCTCTGCAATGATTTCCTGATAAGGAGCTACCCCGATCATTTTCCATCCGGTCTGTTTTGAGGTGCTGTATACAACAAATTGGGGCTTGGATCCTGCAGACAGGATAAAGCTATCGTGCTGTAGATGTAAAGGGACCGATCGGATCTGATCCATCATGGTTATGGATGCCGGGGTGGCATCCGGCCTGAAGAGTGTATTTCCGTATTGATCACTAATATAGAAAAAACCGGAATCCTTAATAGGGGTATTCGTCAAAAAATCATCAATGAACGAATCATTCAAATCAATCACTATGAACCCGATGACCTCATGTGTAATTCGCTCTTTGACCGTAGTTATAATTGAAAGCGCATTCTGTTTAGGGTAAGCAAACCCATCCAGCCTGTTATATTCGGCATAGGCTGCAGAATGAGGGATGCGCAGAATCGCATCCGGATACTGTATCAGATACTTGAAGTACGGGTTACGTAGCGGATTTCGTTCCAGCTTGAACACGCCTTTTCGTTCACTTATGCCTTTTCCATAGAAATTCACGAACGAGATATTAAGTACCTTGTCATACTTGTAGGTTTCGCGATAAAGATTGTATGTCTGAAGGATGGCTTTGGCTTCCGGGTAGGACTCCGATTGAGAATACAGGTATTGAAGCACTTGCGGGTTCTTGCCCAGTTCAAGCAGCCGTTCCGTATCCTCAAACAAGATGTCAATGTTCCTGGCAAGCTGGTCGGCAACCAGCTGTGTCGAGGCCTTGTTATGATTGGATACGACCGTATAGGATTTGTGGTAAGAAATCAATCCAACCACGATCAGTGGTACTGAACTGAGGATGATAAACATGCTGAGTAGTTTAAGCCTGAGGCTTGAAGCAATCCATTGAATGAGTTTCAACGTATTCCACTCCATCTGAAGGGATCAAAAATGTATCATTAGTATAACATGATTTTCTAATATGTAAGAGAATCGCTAAATACTACACAATTAAACAAAGAAATTACACGTTCTAAACTCCATTTTTTGAAATTACTAAATTATTACATAAATAAAGTATGAGACTCCATATAAGCTCGGAATGAAAGCGTTCTATAATGTGGTCACACCACAAGGTGAAACGAAAAAAGGGAGGATCACAACATGCGAACCAAAAAAAAGTGGGGACTTGCCATAACATTGGCTATGGTGATGCTGGTCAGCACGGCATGTAGCAGTACCAATGGAGGAGCAGGCTCCGATAAAGAAACTTCAACGAGTGGGAATGGCAGTACACCTGCCAGCGCCAAAACAATTACGCTTGGTTTTTCGCAGGTTGGTGCGGAGAGTGGTTGGCGTTCGGCGAATACCAAGTCGATTCAGGATTCAGCCAAAGAAGCGGGTTATGATTTGAAATTCTCCGATGCGCAGCAGAAGCAGGAAAATCAAATTAAAGCTTTGCGATCCTTCATACAACAGAAGGTGACGGTGATTGCTTTTTCCCCTGTTGTGGAATCGGGTTGGGACACCGTATTGAAGGAAGCGAAGGATGCAGGCATTCCCGTGATTTTGACGGACCGTGCTGTGGATTCGCCGGATAAAACCCTCTACAAAACCTTTATTGGCTCCGACTTTGTAGAAGAAGGACGCAAAGCAGGTCAGTGGCTTAGTGACCAATACAAGGACACACAAGACGAGATCAATATCGTTGAGCTGCAGGGTACAACAGGCTCTGCACCAGCGAATGACCGTCAAGAGGGCTTTATGGAATTGATTGCTTCCAATTCGAAGCTTAAAGTGATTGCTTCACAATCGGGTGACTTTACACGTGCCAAAGGCAAAGAAGTCATGCAAGCTTTCCTCAAAGCACATAAAAAAATAGATGTTCTCTATGCACATAATGACGATATGGCACTTGGTGCAATTCAGGCCATTGAAGCGGCAGGATTGAAACCAGGCGTAGATATTACCATTATCTCTGTGGATGCCGTGAAGGATGGGATGCAGGCTGCTGCTGATGGCAAAATCAACTTTATCGTTGAATGTAATCCGTTGTTGGGACCTCAATTAATGGAAGCGGTTCAATCGGTAGTGGACGGGAAAGACATCGAACCCCGAATCGTTACGGATGAGACGACCTTCACATCAGAGCAAGCCAAAGAAGCATTGCCATCACGCGAATATTAAAAGCAGATTCGTATAACACCGAAAAGTCATTTTTCGACCAGGCTGTCGCTAAATGACTTTTTTCCATAACAAAGGAGAGGGTTATATGGCTGAGCAAGCACCCATTTTGCAAATGTCAGGCATCACCAAACAATTTCCCGGGGTTAAAGCGCTATCCAGCGTCAGCTTTCGCTTGTTTCCGGGCGAGATTCATGCCTTGATGGGTGAGAACGGAGCGGGGAAGTCGACGCTTATTAAAGTTCTGACCGGCGTTTATTCCATTGACGAAGGAACGGTAACCATGGATAACCGTGATCTCTCGATCTCCGGTCCGCTTGAAGCGCAAAAGGCGGGAATCAGTACCGTTTACCAAGAGGTCAATCTCTGTCCAAACTTAACGGTTGCTGAGAATATTTTCATCGGGCGGGAACCGATGCGATTTGGCAAAATCAATTGGAAGCAAATGAACAAAGATGCGGAGAACCTTCTGCGAGACAGATTACATCTGTCCATCGACGTTAAGGCTCCTTTACAGACCTATTCGGTCGCGATGCAACAACTGATTGCAATTGCAAGAGCACTCAGCATCTCGGCAAAAGTGCTCATATTGGATGAACCCACATCCAGTCTGGACAAAAACGAGGTTCAGCAACTGTTTCGTATTATGCACAAATTAAAGAGTGAAGGTCTCGCAATTCTTTTTGTCACTCATTTTCTTGATCAGGTATACGAAATGTCGGATCGTCTAACGGTGCTCCGTAACGGGGAATTGGAAGGAGAGTACATAGCCGCAGAACTTCCACGCATGGAACTGGTGCTCAAGATGATCGGCAAGGAGCTCGAGGTCCTTGAGGAGCTTCCGAAGGAAGCGGATGCTGCCCAGGGGGAGTCGGGAGAACTGTTAATTACCGCTAAGGCACTTGGACGCAAAGGAGCAATTGAGCCGTTCGATCTGGACATTCGCAAGGGAGAAGTCGTGGGCTTGGCTGGGTTATTGGGGTCTGGTCGTACCGAGATCGCTCGCCTTTTCTTTGGTGCAGATCGTTCAGATGTAGGCAAGCTGCTCGTTGTAGATACAGGAAGTACGGTCAAGTCGCCGCGTCATGCAATTGATCAGAATATTGCTTTTTGCTCCGAGAACCGTAAAACCGAAGGCATAATCGATGATTTGACCATTCGGGAGAACATTATTCTGGCTTTACAAGCGACACGAGGCTGGTCCAAACCAATCTCACGCAAGAAACAGGATGAGATCGCCGAAAAGTACATCAACCTGTTAAATATCCATCCGAAAAACCCGGAGCATTTAATTAAAAATCTGAGCGGCGGTAATCAGCAAAAGGTGTTGCTTGCACGGTGGCTGCTGATGAACCCCGATCTGTTGATTCTCGATGAACCTACGCGTGGAATTGATATCGGTGCAAAGACTGAGATACAGAAGCTGGTGCTCTCTCTGTCGAAGCAGGGCATGGCCGTGCTGTTCATTTCGTCCGAGCTGGAAGAAGTGATTCGTGTCAGCCACAGGATTGCCGTAATCCGGGACCGCAAAAAAGTGCAAGAACTTAGCGGGGATCAGATCCATCAACAGCAAATCATGAAAGCAATGGCAGGAGGTTAAAGAGATGGCGGGCAAGATGCGTAAACATCATTTGTTTTGGCCGTTATGTATGCTTGGTTTACTTTTAATCTTTAATTTGCTGTACTCTCCGGATTTCTTCTCCCTCGTCATGCGTGAAGGGAATCTGTATGGCAGCTTGATTGATATTCTCAATTTTGGAGCACCCTTAATTCTGGTATCGATCGGCATGACACTGGTGATTGCAACCGGAGGTATCGATTTGTCCGTGGGCTCTATTGTAGCGATCTCCGGTGCCGTGGCTTGTATGAGCATCAGCAGAGGAGTGGATCAGAGTTCGCTCTGGCTTGTGTTGGGTGCACTTGGATTATCTATAGGTCTCTCACTGATCTTGGGCATATGGAATGGGGCGCTGGTTTCGGTCGCCCGAATCCAACCCATTATTGCAACGCTTATACTGATGGTAGCCGGACGTGGGATTGCGCAATTGATTACGAGTGGACAGATTATTACTGTATCCAACGCGAACTACGCCTATATCGGTGCAGGTTCGCTTGCAGCATTACCTTTTTCCATCTTCATCGTATTAACTGTGCTGCTTGTTGCCTCATTGCTGACGAGAAAAACGGCACTTGGACTGTTTATTGAATCGGTCGGAAGTAACGCAAACGCGAGCCAACTGGCAGGTATTCGTTCAAAAACGGTTATTCTCACGGTATACGTCTTCTGTGGTCTGTGTGCCGGCATTGCCGGGCTTATTCTCAGCTCGAATGTATCCAGTGCGGATGGCAATAACGCAGGTCTGTGGTATGAACTTGATGCCATTCTTGCTGTAGTCATCGGGGGCACTTCGCTCAATGGTGGTCGTTTCTATCTAATGGGTACCGTCGTTGGAGCACTCATTATCCAAACCTTAACAACGACGATTTATATGATTGGAGTCCCGCCAGAAGTTACGTTGGTTGTCAAAGCCTTTGTTGTACTGGCCGTTTGTTTAATTCAATCCGATTCATTCCGCAATTCTATGGTGATCCGTTGGAAAAAACGGAAGTTTCCAGCCGAACAGGGGGTTAACCGCCATGTTTCTTAATCGTAAGTATCTCCCGGTCTTTGTCACCTTCGGTTTGCTGGCCGTGATGTTTGCCATAGGCTCTTTCCGATATACGGGGTTCTTCTCCACCCAAGTGCTACTTAATCTTCTCATTGATAACGCATTTCTGATTATCACGGCGATTGGTATGACTTTTGTGATTGTATCGGGAGGAATCGACCTGTCGGTAGGCTCTGTCATTGCGCTGACGACCATCATTAGCGCAAGTCTGGTCGAGAAGCAAGGGTGGTCGCCTGCGATTGTTATACCTATGGTGCTTGTCATGGGTGCGCTCTTTGGCACAGTCATGGGGGCTATCATCCACTATTTTAAAATCCAACCCTTCATCGTGACATTGGCAGGTATGTTTTTGGCGCGGGGGCTGTGTTATGTCATCAGTCTCGACACCATTACCATTACGAATCCATTTTACACACAGGTTGCACAGGCGAAAATTTCCTTGCCAGGGGGCAGCTTTGTCTCCATTAATGTTATAATTGCACTGGTTATTGTACTGCTCGCGATCTACCTGGCACATTACACCCGGTTTGGGCGCAACGTTTACGCCATCGGCGGAAGCGAGCAATCCGCGCTGCTTATGGGACTGCCGGTTGCACGTACCAAAATCCTGGTGTACACGTTCAGCGGTTTGTGTTCCGCGCTTGCCGGTGTTGTCTTCACCTTTTATATGTTATCCGGTTATGGATTACACGCCATGGGTCTTGAACTCGATACCATCGCCGCTGTTGTAATAGGAGGCACCTTGTTAACAGGTGGTGTAGGGTATGTGGCGGGAACCTTTATTGGTGTATTGATCCAAGGGGCTATCCAAACTATAATTAGCTTCGAAGGTACGCTCAGCTCATGGTGGACCAAGATTGTGATTGGCCTGATGCTGTTTGTTTTTATTTTGTTCCAACGACTTCTTAGCGGGCGGCGAGTATCCTCGAAATCACTGCATTAAGTTGATCGATTTAATGAAATATGGAGATGGGGGATGCGTGAGTGAGAAGACATGTGAACGGGTTGTGTTTGTTCATTCTACTGCTGCTTGTCGGCTGCACAACCCCTGAGTCTGAATCTGTTCCTCCTCCAATCTCGTCTAACAACTTAGAAACTCTTCCCTCCGTTGAGGAATGGATGGAATCAGCGGTAGCAAGGGATACCTCTACGAAACCGATTGTCTTGGGTTTTTCACAACTGGGCAGAGAGAGTGCCTGGCGTCTGGCAAACTCCACGTCTATTCGCAATGCTGCGGCTGAATCGGGAATCTCCCTTGTCATAAAAAATGCAGAACAGTCTCAGACGAAACAGTTCGAGGCTGTTCGGTCGTTCATCAGGCAAAAGGTGGATGTCATTGCCATTGCACCGGTCGTGGAATCGGGCTGGGATGGTATTCTTCAGGAGGCTAGGGATGCAGGTATACCCGTGATTATCGTAGACCGGTCCGTTGATGTCAAAGACACTTCACTTTTTGTGACAACGATTGGATCGGACTTTTATGAGGAAGGTGTGAAGGCCGGAAAGTACATTCAGGATCGGATGCGAAATCATCCGGGTTTGATACGGATTGCCGAACTGCAAGGCACGAGTGGTTCTACACCCTCTATCCAGCGTGGCGAGGGCTTTAGAAGCATTTTCGAAACCAGAGCAGATATCATCTTCTCACAAAGTGCTCCTGCCGATTTTACGGAGGACAATGGGAAACAAGTGATGAAAGAATTCCTTCAGGTCCCGGAAGACAAACGGCCGCAGGTTCTTTTTGCCCATAATGATGAAATGGCTTTTGGCGCCATACAAGCGATAGAAGAAGTTGGGCTGAAGCCGGGAGAAGACATTATCATTGTCTCGGTGGACGGCTCCCGCAAAGCACTTGAAATTCTGGCGAGTGGGAAAATCAACGCTGTGGTGGAATGTAACCCGCTGATTGGTCCCCAGCTTATGCAGGCTACAAAAGAAATTATTGCAGGGCGTACACTCCCGAAGCGCATGGTGCCCCCGGAGGACATTTTTACACAGGAGAGTGCTAGACGGGAGATGTACAACAGGCGATTCTAGAATACGTGAATAAATAGAACATTTTGGATAAAATTCAATTTACTTTAAATAAACGTATCGTTTATACTGAACTCACCTTGAACTAAAGTTCTTTTCTATGAGAAAGGACGTAGCGGATTACATACTTTTGAAAGCGCTTTTTTGAGGGGTGAGAGTTCGATAAAGAGAGGGAGTGTAGAAGGTAGTATGCTGTGAATATATTATGAGGAGGTAATTTTATGTTCAAAGTTAAGCTGGCAAAGGCGGTAATATCTCTCGCACTTTTCGGTACCTTGTTTTCTATTCCGGGGGTGCCTGATGCTCATGCTGCAGATGCAAGTTGTCCGAATGGTTATGTAGGTCTGACGTTTGATGATGGCCCATCTGGAAATACAACAAACATGCTTAACGCGTTGAAGCAGGCGGGCTTACGGGCAACGATGTTCAATGTTGGACAAAATGCGCAAAATAATAAATCTCTGGTTTCTGCACAAGTAGCAGCTGGTATGTGGATTGGCAATCATTCCTATACACATCCAAACATGACTACATTAAACAGTTCTCAGATGTCGTCAGAGATTACACGGACACAACAGACGATCCAGTCCATTACCGGAAGTTCACCTAAACTGTTCAGACCTCCTTACGGTGCGACAAATGCGACCTTGAAATCCGTTGTGAGCCAAAACGGCCTGAAGGAAGTACTGTGGAACGTAGATTCTAAAGACTGGAATGGTGCCAGCGCAGCCCAGATCGTGGCAGCTGTGAACACGATGAAAAGTGGTGACATCATACTAATGCATGATCAGTACCAGACGACACTTCAGGCCATTCCGCAGATTGCACAAAATCTGAAGAATCGTGGCCTTTGCTCCGGCATGATCTCATCAACTACCGGTCGGGCAGTCGCACCCGATAATGGCACTACTAATCCCCCGAGTAACGGAACAAAAGTGGAAGCTGAGAACATGACCAAAGGTGGACAATACACCGGCAATATCAATTCTCCTTTCAATGGTGTGGTCCTTTATGCCAACAATGATTTGGTTAAATACACTCAGAATTTTGCAACGAGCACTCATAATTTCTCGCTTCGTGGAGCTTCAAACAATGCCAACATGGCTAGAGTTGATTTGAAGATTGGCGGACAGACGAAGGGAACCTTTTACTTTGGCGGAAGCGCTCCAGCGGTTTATACGCTGAATAATATCAGTCATGGGACGGGAAATCAGGTCATTGAGTTGGTTGTAACAGCCGATGACGGGACATGGGATATATACATCGATTACTTGGAAATACATTAACAAGCTCAAGGTTGATTGGAAAATAATGCACTATGATGAAATCCCGTTGGGTTGACCCAATGGGATTTCATCATGTTTTGGCCATTTTGTAACACAAAAGTGGAAGGAAAACATTTATAATGGATGAAATTGTATGTAAAGAATCTGGTTTCTATTGAAAAATTTTATTGAATAGGAGTGAAAGAATTAAATGATTATTATGATTAATGGAGCGTTTGGTTCGGGAAAAACTTCTGCAGCAGAAGCACTTCAGCCCTTAATTGCAAACAGCATGATCTACGATCCTGAAGAAATAGGTTATATGCTCAGAAAACTTCTTCCGGAGAATTGTAGAGAGGAAAGGGAACGTACGGATGATTTTCAAGATATCGATCTATGGAAAATTCTAACCGTAAAGACGGCTAAAGAAGTAAAGCAGAAATACAACAAACACTTAATTATCCCCATGACCATTTATAAAGAGGAAAATTTTAATTACATCTATAACGGGTTGAAAGAGATCGATCAGGACATTCATCATTTTTGCCTTACGGCTAAAGAAGAGACAATTTATCATCGTTTGGCTAAACGCGGAGATGAATATGGAGGCTGGCAATATCAGCAAGCACCAAAGTGTGTTGAAGCTTTTAAGGATGAACAATTTCAAACTCGCATTATTACCGATCATCTGGTGACTAGTGAAATCATAGAACTCATATTGAAAAAGGTCCTATCCAAATAATTATCATTTTTTTAATAGGAGGGTTTTATGATGATGATGATTGTACATGTGCTCTCGAGAAAAGAATGGGAAGCCGCGTTGATCAATGGGATTCTAAAATAAAGTCAGAAGTTATATGGGAAGATCTGTATAATGAAGGCAGGGAATATCCTCATATTTCCGGTGAATTAAATCTAGACGCGGTATTTCATACATATGATGAAGAAATGAACAGAAGAGGATGGAACCTAATTGACGACTGTGACTTTTGAAGAGGTAACCGAACAACACCTCCCTGAAATTAGAGAGATTTATAACTATTATGTAATGAATACAACGATTTCGTTTCATACGGAGGAATTAGATCTTGATCAGATTAAATCCTCTGTAATGAACAAGGATACACGGTATAAAACTTATATAATTCTTGAAAACAATCAAATGATGGGCTATGTTCTGATCACCCAGTATAAGAGTAAACAGGCATATGACATTTGCGGTGAAGTCACCATATATTTAAAGCCCGATATTTTGGGAAAAGGCTTGGGGAAACAAGCATTACGTTTTATTGAGAAGATTGCAAAAGAACAAGGGTTCCATACCTTAATTGCGACGATTTGTATGGAGAATACAAGAAGTAAATCATTATTTGAGAGAAATGGTTATGAACAATGTGCTCTGTTTAAAGAGATCGGATATAAATTCGATAGAAAACTGGATATTGGAAGTTTCCAAAAGATATTGTAAGGAGAATACGAAATGAGTAGAAACCTATATATTATATCTGGCCCCCCTGGAGTAGGGAAATCTACAACTTCCAAACTGCTGGTTCAGACTTTAGATAAAAGTGCCTACATTTCTGGAGATGCGGTTAGTCACTTTCCGGTCAAAGGGCGAGGTAAACCCTGGCTTGATAAGGATACAAATGACTTAACTTGGAAAAATATATCTAGTCTAGTGAAAAACCTATTGGATTATAAATACGATGTAGTTCTGGACTATGTGGCCTTTCCGGAAGACATTGATGGATTATTGACGGAATTGGCAGACTATGATGTTCGCATAATCTATGTTGTATTAATGGTTGATCGTCAAACGATTATTCGTAGAGACCGTCTAAGAGCGGAAGAATATCAAATGAAAGAAAGAAGTATAATTCTGCTGGATGAGTTTGAAAATCATCCGGATCTGAGAGTAGACAACAAGCTGTATACTAATCATTTTACAGAAGAACAACTACCTGAAATAGTAAGTGAAATTATAAATAATAAGAAATATCGAATGAAATAACTGTACTGTTATTGTGCTTCGAATTGAAAATGATAAGAGGGTGAACAGATGAAGAGAGGAATACGTTTTGAAATACCAAATGCCTATGGTCGCTTTCTTGGCGAGATTTTGAAACCAATGGAGGTATCTAATTTCGATTGGTTTATTGGTGAGGAGGAGTCCTATTTCGTTGTTGATGATACGTTAGGGGATAGTCTTTTTCCGGATATGATTATGGGTATGAATGGAGAAGAATTACAGAAGATTATTGATAACAACGAGTATTATTTAATATTTGCGAATTTAAAAGCATTTCCAAAAGGCACACAAGTAACAGATGTAATCACCTATGAAGATTATGTGGAGAGTGAGTGTCAGATGGTTCTTCTTGTGATCGATAGTACCTACGTCACGGTTTATTGTAAAGAGCTAGAAAAAGTCGAGGAATTATATAAACATATAAATAGACAGGGATTTGAATCTCTCGCATATTTAACAGATGAGAATGATGCGAGGACAAAACTATCGGTCTGGTGATAAAGAAGCTTGGGATTAACTGCTAAGGTTAGATAGAGATCCCATGCTTTCGTTGATATGCGTTAACATAGCGTTGAGTTTAGTGTTAGGGGTTAAACGCTAATGAACCTGACACATCTTATTCGGGAATTTGAAACGCCCTCCGAAATCTAAGGAATCTGAGACACGCTATACCAGAAAAAATAGACTTTTTAGCGTTTTTGCCAGATGATCTTGGGAAATAAGATGTCTCATGTTCCTTACAATTTTAAAAGAGGACGTAAAGGCCGAATAAGATGTCCTGTGTTTCCTTAGAAAATCGCCCGGCCATTCGCCAGCATCAGTCACTCTGAACTTCAGCAATTTTCGGACGGTAAGCTGGCACCCATCATCGTTTAACTTGCCTGAAGTTTGAAAACACACTCTAGTCCGTTTCCCCATGATATTTGAATGTTTATGAATACGATTACATCTTTATGAATACAAAAGGAGCTGAGAGAATGATGGAGACAGAAAGACTCATATTTCGGAAATATACCAAAAATGATTTCGATTTACTTTTTGATATGACAAGTGAGCCGAATATGATGAAATTTATAAGACATGGAGGACCTTGGACGAAGGAAGAAACCATGCAAAGTCTGGAAAAGTTCATCAACTGGAATAAAGACGATAAAGGGCTGTTCCTCGCATTCAATAAAGAGGATAACAAGTTAATTGGAACCTCTGGACTGATTCCTCAAATCATTGAAGGCGCTGATGAGCTAGAAGTTGGTTACTGGGTTGTAGAGCAATACTGGGGAATGGGTTACGGATATGAACAAGCAAAAGCGTGGAAAGAATATGGAATGGATCACTTGAAGCAGAAAAGATTAATATCGTTGATTCAACATGGCAATGTGGGTTCTATGAAAGTCGCGCAAAAGAATGGCATGAAACACGAGAAGGACGTAGATATAATTGGGAAAAATGTAGCAGTATACTCGATTGAGGTGAAGTGAATATGACTCGATTTCCTGAGCTAGAAACCAAAAGATTGCTGTTAAGAGAGATTAAACAGAGTGATTCCCAAGACATATTTCATATTTTTTCTTCAGATGAAGTTACAAGATTCTACGATGTAGAAAGTTTCACAACTATAAAACAAGCAGAAGAACTTATACAAAGGAGGAAAGAACGATTCGAAAATGGTCAGGTGATCCGCTGGGGAATTGCTTTGAAATCGGACAACAGAATTATTGGAACATGCGGATTTCATGGTTGGATGAAACAACATCATAAAGCTGTGATGGGATATGAGTTAACACCGGAGTTCTGGCGGCAGGGTTACATGACCGAGGTAACTCGGAAAATCGTTGAATATGGATTTAAGAACCTTGAATTAAACAGAATTGAAGCCTTTGTGGAGCCAGAGAACGCGGGATCAAGGAAGTTGCTTGAGAAAATGGGGTTCAGTGAAGAAGGCATATTGAAAGAACATTATTATTGGAAAAATCGATTTGTTGATAATGTTATCTATGCATTTCTGAAGAAAGAATATGTATGAGAATACGAATTATTGGATCTTGCGGCAGTGGGAAATCAACATTAGCCAAAGAATTATCGGATAAATATGGTATTCCTTCCTATGAATTAGACAATCTCATATGGGACAGAAGCGCAGAAAATCTGAGATATCCTGAAAGTGTTAGGGATGAATCTGTCCAATCTATTGTCAGTTCAGAGGCTTGGATCATAGAAGGAGTACAGTGCAAAGATTGGACAGTAAAGTCCATCCAGGAAGCGGATTTGATTTTTGTATTAGCTCCAAATGTTTTCATTAGAGATTATCGGATTATAAAGAGGTTTGTATTGTCCAGAATGGGCTTGCAACCTTGGAATTACAAGCAGTCATTCAAGAACTTATGCAAGATGATTGTGAAATGGAACCATCAATATAATATAGAAGAAGTTATATGTTCAATTAATGAAAACCATAAGACTGCAACAATCACGAAGAATAAAAAACAAGTGATACAGTTGATTGAACATCATTTGGAAGCGGATGTAAGTGAGAGTGAAAAGAACGTTAGAATGAATTAAGGAATGTCGAAAGAGGAGATACAGTGGTGAATATAAAAATACAACCAGTCACACGAGAGAATTGGGAAGAGGCGCTGAAGATCTCTTTGTATGAACACCAAGCGTCATTAGTTCCATCTGTTATTGAGGGGATAGCTTACGCCTATATAAAACCGTGGGATGAAGCATTTGATCCTTACGTACTTGAGATCGATGGGAAGGTTTTTGGTTTCTTTTATCTAAGTTATACTCCCAATAGTACAGATAATTACTGGATTGGTGGTTTTCAAATCGATCAATTCTATCAAGGCAAAGGAATGGGAAAGCGCGCTATAAGAGCCATTTTAGATTACATTACAAAACAGCATCCGGTATGCAAGGTTATTTCATTAACGGTTGAACGGGATAACGAAATAGCACAGAACTTGTACAAGAGCATGTCTTTCATTAGTGAGAATAGAACCAATTCAGATGATGAAGTGATCTACAGGTTGGAAATAAAATGACAGACTCAACATGTCAGAGGGCAATACATATTTGTTAACCAAGAGCTACCATTGGTTGCGGTATTCACTACAATTATATCCAATGATAGCTTGTTATCACTTCATTGGTTTAACAATTTTATATTGAAGAATAGTTGTTTATAGGAGAGATAACATGAGCCACTGGTTTGATCTATGAACTCGATCCAGAGTTAATCAAATTTGCAGTTATGATCGCTAAATACAACAATAAATTCATCATTATAAAAAATAGGAAAAGAGGAGGTTGGGAGATCCCAGGAGGCAACAAAGAAATAGGGGAAACCATTTTACACACGGCGAGTCGAGAACTCTATGAAGAGACAGGGGCAGTACGCTTCGAATTAACTCCTTATGGTGTATATGAATGGAATGGGAGCTTTGGTATGGTTTCTTATGCTGAGGTTAAATCGCTGGAGAGCTTACCGGAGTCTGAAATCGATGAAATAAAGCTTGTGGATGTATTACCTGAAGGGATGAACTTCGGAGATATGTTATATCGTTTCTCAGACAGATGGGATGGACTTGAGAACCATAAGCTTAAGAAATACACTATCGAAATAAATCATTTGAATGAGTTACCTGAAATTAAAATAAACTGATTTAAGTATCACGAACGAACAATAGCCGTTCCAATGGATATGTCAAAACTAATTGAAGAGAACAAGGAATACACTATTTTGTACGATAAAAGGGTCTTTGATAAATACAGACTTCGATCTATAAAGCCATAGGATCTTAGAAATAACATGGGGAAGGAGAGATGGCAATGACCATGATAACGTATAGAACGTTGACCCTTGATGATATGAATCAGCTGCAGGAAATAGATCGTTCGGAACATATTGATCTCATCTATGAAATGAGAGAGAACCGATTGGTTGAGCTTGAACAAAATCATGAATGCTCAAACTGGGATGAGATGCTTTTGAAAGAGATTCAAAATCGATATGTGTACGAATTAGAACAAGGTGGCATGGCATATGGTGCGTTTGCTGACGATCAATTAATCGGATTTGGTGTGCTGGCACATCAATATAGAGGAAAAGAACGAAATCAATTACAAGTTGACTTGATGTATGTCTCACGCGGGTACAGAAGACAAGGTATTGGTAAACGTATTCTAAACGAGTTAGGTGAAGAGGCTAAGAAACGTGGTGCACAGTATCTGTATATCTCCTCCACAGAGACGAAATCAGCGGTATCCTTTTATAAAAGTCAGGGCAGCCAGATTGCAAGCGACATCGATCAAGAACTTTATGACAAAGAGCCGAACGATATACATATGATAAAGGAGCTGGGCACATGACAACGGTTGGGATACTTGGCACCATTCATAATCCTGAACTCAGGGAGCGATATCATTGTTCCCTTTCTCTTTACAAGGATGTGATTACTGAGTTTAAACCAGATCTCATTTGTGGTGAAGTTCATCCGCAGAGTTGGATGAGGTATCTGAAGGACAAACATGATAGAGGATACTGGGGAGAACCAGCCAGTGAGTATTGGGAATTGGTCTTCCCTTTATGCGAGGAGCATAACATCCCATTTGTCCCTATTGACTGGTTTGAATTGGATGTGTGGAATGCTTTTGATCCATTCAACGGTTATTCGGACGTGGAACGCAAAGAACTTGAACAACGGGATGATCACTGGTTTGCAGAGCAAATGGAGACGTATCAGTTTGGCGAGATTCCTTTTAATTCAAAGGAGTTCGATCGTGTAACCAGACAAAAATATGAATGGTTGCATCAGGTAAACGCGAAGGCACAGAACTTTCGATGGGTGGTCCGCAATCAGATTATGGTTCAAAGAGTCAAAAATACAATTGAAGCTCATCCAGAAAAACGAATCCTCTGTATCGTTGGAGCCGATCACAATTACATCTTCCAACAAGAGCTTATGATAGAACCCGTTGAATTGTTGTATCCGTTACGATAAAGGAATCGCTGGTAGAATTACAAATGAAACTTATTATTTAAGGAGCATTACATGCGCAAAAAAATACGTAAAACACTCAAATACAGCATACTTAGTATTATTTTAATGGTTATAGTAGCTCTGATATTTCCCACATGGACACCCAAAATTAAAGGTGAAAACAGCATCAGCATGTTAGAGCAGGTCGAAATTAACGGTACAGGACATGAAGTCATGATCAGGGGTGTTGATCGGACTAACCCTATCCTGATTTTTGTGCATGGCGGGCCGGGATGCTCGGAGATTCCATACGTAAGGAAGTATCAGAAAGAGCTTGAGCAACACTTCACGGTGGTGCATTACGATCAACGTGGGAGTGGGAAGTCCTATCACTTTTTTGAGGATTACTCGAATCTCACAACAGATGTATTAGTAGATGATTTGTTAGCGTTAAGGAATTATGTATCTAAGGAGTTAGGTCAAGAGAAGGTTATATTAATTGGTCATTCATTTGGTACATACATCGGGATGAAAGCTGCGGCTAAAGCACCCACTCAGTTTCACGCTTATATAGGCATTGGACAGATGGCTAATACAATTCAGAGCGAACTGGAAAGTTTGGAGTACACGTACGGGCAAGCGAAACAAGCCGGTAATGCAGAGGATGTTAAAAAACTGGAGCTAATTCGCAGCTCGATCGAGCAAGGAAAGGAACTTACACCTAGAATGTTGTTGCAAAAGTACGGTGGTGCAGCCAGGCTCATCCATGAGAATAGAGATTATATTTCAGGATTCCTTTTAAATCCTGAATACAATGGACTGGATATGATTCGCTTTTATTCAGGGATGTTTAGTTCACAAGACATCTTACTGAAGGAAGCATTTGATCAAAATTTACCTGATATTGTTGATCATCTGGAGATTCCTACCTATTTTGTAATGGGTAAATATGATTATATGACCACTGCGAATGCAGCACGTGATTATTTTGACGTATTGGATGCACCGATCAAAGACTTCATTATATTCAACGAGTCAGCGCATTACCCACAGTTTGAAGAGAAAGAAAAATTCGTAAAGTGGTTAAATGGGCTATTATAATATGCATTGAGAGGAGTAAGATCATATTGTTAAGTGAATTCATTGAGCTTGAAGAAGAGAGTGATGAGAGTTACCGGTGTTACACTCTGCAAAATACAGTGCAAATATTCAAACATTGCATACAGGATGAGGATTTAAATGACGTCCGAATATATGTGTCCACAAATACACCGTTAGATTCAATTATTCATAAAATAGAAGACTACATTAAGTGGTTTTCAACTTGTGAGACTGTCTTTCGAGATTATTATGAGAATGAACTTCAGGAAAAAGTACATCAAAATTGGTTGAATGAGATTGAAGTCTATCGTGTGGATATCACATTTAACAGTATAACCGACTACGGCGCAACAATATCTTGCGGAGATCATATTTTGCGCGATCACATCATGATTATTGATTTTGATAGAGAACAAATTCAAGCAATCCACTTAAATGGATAGATGGATTATTTTGTAGTAAATAGTCAAAAAAAACAATAAAGATATCGCTTTATTTTCCATAAATGTGTTATTATGTTGGTGTCGGACGAAGAATTCATTTGTTTGATCGATAGAGAGAGGAGGCACGTATTCTCGAATCATTCAATCTGTATGCATAGATTAACTGCACTGCTTGTTAAAAATAATAGAATAAGCGGAGGTATGGTTATGTTCGAAAAATGGAAGAAATTTGGCATCAGCAGCTTGGCACTGGTATTAGTGGCTGCGGTAGCTTTTACCGGATGGAGCGCTAAAGCATCAGCAGCGGACGCTTCGCAAATAGTGTCTGAGATGGGTGCAGGATGGAATCTCGGCAATCAGCTGGAAGCAGCGGTGAACGGTACACCGAATGAGACAACTTGGGGCAATCCTACGGTAACTCCAGAGTTAATCAAAAAGGTAAAAGCGGCAGGCTTCAAATCCATTCGTATTCCCGTTTCCTATTTGAACAACATTGGAAGCGCTCCCAATTATACAATTAATGCGGCATGGCTGAATCGAATTCAGCAAGTCGTGGACTATGCGTACAATGAAGGTCTGTATGTGATCATCAATATTCATGGTGATGGGTATAATTCCGTACAGGGTGGATGGCTGCTCGTGAATGGTGGCAATCAGACTGCCATTAAGGAAAAATATAAGAAGGTTTGGCAGCAGATTGCCACCAAGTTTAGCAACTACAATGATCGCCTTATTTTCGAATCCATGAACGAAGTTTTTGATGGTAACTATGGCAATCCAAACTCGGCCTATTACACCAATCTGAACGCATACAACCAAATCTTCGTGGATACGGTTCGTCAGACTGGAGGTAACAACAATGCCAGATGGTTGCTAGTTCCAGGCTGGAACACCAACATTGACTACACTGTTGGTAATTATGGCTTTACTCTTCCGACAGATAATTACAGATCCTCGGCTATTCCTAGTTCGCAGAAGAGAATCATGATCTCGGCACACTATTACTCTCCGTGGGATTTTGCAGGTGAGGAAAACGGCAATATCACACAGTGGGGTGCAACTTCTACGAATCCTGCCAAAAAGTCTACTTGGGGACAAGAGGATTATCTTGAATCGCAATTCAAGTCCATGTACGACAAATTTGTGACTCAGGGCTATCCTGTAGTGATTGGTGAGTTCGGTTCCATTGATAAAACGTCTTACGATTCCAGCAACAATGTTTATCGTGCTGCATATGCCAAAGCAGTTACAGCAAAAGCCAAGAAATACAAAATGGTTCCTGTGTATTGGGATAACGGGCACAATGGTCAACATGGATTCGCATTATTTAACCGTTCAAATAATACCGTGACTCAGCAAAATATCATTAATGCGATCATGCAAGGTATGCAATAATTTACTGTCTATCTGCATCCGTGCAAACGGCGTGTTCCTCCAAAAGGGACATGCCGTTTTTTGTGCTACCCGGAGATAAAGTTGAACAACATTTACCAATGCATTTTACATAAGCCACATACAGAATTCATTAAATCCCACACTACCTTTTATATACTTAATTTGCTTGATATAGCGAACTAAAAGGACTAGGTGGTAGACAGAATGTTAAAAAAGCGTGATTTGCAGGAATGCCTTCCACTGTACAGTTTAATGATGGACCCCGCAGTTTCTCCTTACGTTCGTTATGCATGCCAATCGTATGAGGAATATCTATTCCTGACGAAACAATTGATGGCTGAAGAAGAACAAAAGACAGTGATATCCCGAACGATTTTGAATGAAACAGGGCAGCCTATTGGAACCATTGATCTATATCATATTGAGCATCAAACCGGTTTTTTAGCCACTTGGATTGGATCACCTTTTTTTGGAAATGGGTATAGCCAAAGAGCCAAATCAGCCTTTTTTGTTGAATTGTTTCTGGAACATGGGATTGAAACGGTATTTATGAAGATACGCAAGCAGAATATAAGATCCAGAAAAGCCGTACAAAAACTGCCTTATGTGAAATTAGCCAATGATGTGTATCCAGATGTATATCAACGGATCAATATGAATGAACAGATGTACGATCTGTATTATGTTGAACGGTCAGCCTTTTTCCAAAATAGTATGGATCTGCACCAAGTGTTAGCTACGTAACTTATTCAGAGAGCGTTAACAGCGGCGTCAGTGATGACGCCGCTATTTGATATGATATAGGAACGGACCGTTAATATAAAATGCAGGAATATGGACTAGAGAATCGAAAGACATTAAGTAGATAACCTCATAAAATAGTGGACGGCTCAAGAAGGAGGCATTAAATGAATAATATTAACAAGATTTTGGGTGTAGTCCTCATGCTTGGCAGTGTGTTCATTTCGACAATGGAGAGAATTTCAATACGAGTATCTGTCGCTATAGTAGAAGCAGGATATGCTTCAGGAGGGACTAACGTACCCCAGTTTGCTCAGACGAACGAGCATCCAACAGGTTTACTCGTATACTTCATGTTCTTTGTTGGATTCATACTATTGGTTGCGGGATTCCCGGGGAGTTATAAGAAAAATCGTAATCATGGGCATAGCAAGGAAGTTTAGCTTGAGGAGGGATGAAAGTGTCCGAACAGGAGGAAGCGTTATCGGGAGGTAATGTGAATCAGGTTGTCAGAATAGGTGAGACGGTTCGCCGGTATGCCAAACCAAATCCATACGTGCATGAACTGCTTTTACATCTCGAAAAGGTTGGTTATGATCATGTCCCTCGATTTCTGGGAATAGATGAACAAGGGCGAGAAGTACTTTCTTACCTCGAAGGCATCGTTCCAGGCAATGATTATCCTGATCTAGAAGAGTATATGTGGTCAGACGAATCTTTGATTGAAGTCGCGAAACTGTTGAGAAGTTACCATGATGCGACCGTTGGATTTACAACAACATCAGTATCAACGAACAGATATCCAGGCGTAACTGAAGATGAAGTTGTATGTCATAATGATTTTGCGCCGTATAATATGGTGTTCAGGGACGGCCGTCCTCAAGGAGTGATTGATTTTGATATGGCAGGTCCGGGTCCTCGTCTGTGGGATATCGCCTATGCCTTGTACACGTCCGTTCCACTCGCAGATTTCTCACCAATGATGGATGGAAAGGGTGTTATGCCTTACTCTAGCCAGGCGCATGGATCTGTGCGAAAAGAACGCATTACATTATTTATGAGCAAGTATGGACTGAGTGTGCCCACAGACCTGAAGGAATGGGTTATATCACGCATTCGTTTTATGTGTAAAACACTATCAGATCGCGCAGCTGCTGGGGAACATGCTTTTATGAAAATGGTAGAGGAAGGTCATCTCGCACACTATGAGAAAGAGCTTGTCTTTCTGGAAAAGCATTTTGAGGATTGGACTTAATTAAGGAGTGATCACTTCAATGTACAAACTTAAAACAATAATAACAGACCAAAGTGTCATTGAATTTATTGAACAGATCGAGCATGCAAAGAAACGTGAAGACGCTTATCAATTATTGGATATCTTCACGGAGAGGACAGGTTATGATGCGAAAATGTGGGGACCGAGTATAATTGGATTCGGTGCATATCATTACAGATATGAATCGGGTCACGAAGGAGATGCACCACTAGTGGGCTTCTCGCCACGAAAGGCGAAGATCAGTTTGTATTTTGCCACAGGGGATAGCGAGCGAGAAAATCTATTAAAGGACTTTGGAAAACATACAACAGGGAAAGCATGTGTGTACATCAACAAGGTCGCGGACATTCATCTGGATGTGTTGAAAGCGCTAATCGTGCAGTCTGTTGAGTTCTTAAAAGAAACTTATCCGAATCAATAAATCTGCACGCTCAACAAGTACTGAATTACTGGAGAACATAAAACGCTTCTATCTATCACATAAACGTTATAACGCATAAACAGGCTGTCTTGAAGATCAAGACAACCTGTTTATTGCCAGCAGTTCTCGTTCAGGAGTGGAGAATCTTATACATATGACATGTTTAATTCGTACCGTAAATATCCAACGTATATGTTGAGCAGGACCATAATCAGTTAACAAAATGAATACGCTCAGAGTCCTCTACCGTGTAGCTTGCCCGTAAGTCCGAATCTCGATCAATTCCGCATACCTGCTGCCATTAGTAGCATCAATGATTACTCTAAGCGCTTGCACATACACAGGTGTATCCAAGGAATGGATGACTTTTCTTCTGCGGTTTTCCAATACGTTTATAATCTTGATCCACTCATCAGACGGATTCAATACTTCCACTCGATAATCACACACCAGCTCAGGCATCACACGGAATGCGGTCTGATGGTGATGTAAATTAACCAAATCCTCGTTCACATCATCATTAAACGTCAAGTGCAATTCAGTCAAGGTTTGTGGCTCTTCCCATGTCAGTTGTACCCATTCTGGCTTGCCAGACTGCATCGGCTGTGACATCCACTGTTGCGGCCCACCATAAGGGCGATGGTAACCGTTGATCGTGTTGTCCGCTGAATAGGCCGTGGTCTCAGAGAGGGTACGACAGCAGAAGGGCTGACGCGCCAACCCTTGCATGGACCATAATACGACAGGCTGATCAGTGGCGTGGTCCTCCAGATTTTTGGACACGTGGTTTTCTTCTGTTTTGAAGAAGATCAGCACCCCGCTGTGTGCTTCTGTCGAATGATAGAGTGAGACGGCTTTATTGGAGCGGATGATTATAAAAGCATTCTGCGGTTCTTCCGGTCGCCATTCGAGCGGAAGCTTCACCCACTGCGAATTTCCCGTTGTAACGTTAACAGTCGCCGTAACTTGTAACAAATGCGGGACGTAGTTCTCCTTACGCCCCGTATCCCACAGCTCTACCGTCAGCGCGGTATCGCTGGATGCATCCAGCAGCAGCTCCAGGCCGCTGAGCACTGGATGCACAGGCAGCAGCAGGGCAACATCCGTACCCAGCGGGTACGTCTCGCCAGGCTGCTCAAGGGCGATGCCCGTCAGCGTGCTGGAGGCTGTAGCCTTGGCACGCCGGGCCAGATCCAGCTCATCGTGGCTGCGCACCCCGATGATGGAAGCGTCCTGCCGCAGCAACGTCTGCTGCAGCACCGCCAGATGCCTCGCGTGCAGCTCGCGCGGCGACACCCCCATGGCCGCGCAGAGCGCCGCGCCTGTACCCGCGGCTTCGCCGATGACCGCGCATGTTGCCATGACGCGGGTCGTGCCGAAGGCGACATGTGATGCACTGATGTCGCGTCCGGCCATGAGCATATTCCGCACATTCGCGGAATACAACGAGCGGAACGGCACGTGATATACGCCATCGGCATGCATATGCTTCGAGCCACTCGCTTCGGCGTACATGCCCTGCGGAGGATGCAGGTCAATGGACCAGCCGCCAAAGGCAACGGCATCCGGGAATTCCCGTTGGCTGATAATATCGTTCTGGGTGAGCACATAGTCACCCGTGAAGCGGCGGTACTCCCTTTTGCCAGGCAGAGAACCAATCCACTCTAGCGTCATATTGTCGGCATCAAACTTGCCGGAATTCTTGATATAGTCCCAGATCCCGTAGATCACGGACCACAGTTCATCACGAATCAGCTCATTGTCATGAACGGTGTCATGTTCACCGCCCCATTCAATCCACCAGTAATGACAACCGGAATCCCCGCTGCGAATGACCCGGCGAATCGGAATGCTGGTCTGTGTAATATCTTTGGCAAAAGAAGGCGGGATATAACGGACAGGCGCACCAGCATCCTTGGTATAGAAGAGAAGTGTACTGCCCAGCGTGATCTGATCAGCTACCTCTGGTGCCCACTCTTCGCCATATTCGCTGCGGGCTTCCCGACCAAGTGCAAACTTGGCACCTGCCAGAAAGCCAACCAACCCATCGCCCGTACAGTCTATATAGATCTGACTCTCGAATCGGATTTTGCGTTCAGAACCCATCATCCACCCGGTAACAGAGGTAATCATGCGTTCCTCTTCATCCCCAGTGGCCTCGACTTCATGTACATCCGTGTTCAGATACAGGTTAATGTTGGATTCAGCTCGAACGGCTTCCAGAATGATCAAGTCCCAGAGATAAGGATTGCCCTCAGGATTACGATACTGATTCTCTACAAATAGTTCCCCCATGATGCCCGTCTCGCGGGCATAGCGGTTAATTCCGTGGGCGGTAGCGCCGCAGACCCACACGCGTACTTCACTGCTGGAATTGCCACCGAGTACAGGACGATTCTGTACCAGAGCGACATGTTGGCCCAGCCGGGCAGCAGATATGGCAGCACATACGCCAGCAAGCCCGCCCCCGATGACGGTGATATCCGGTTTAACGAGTTCGTGCTTCATGTGAACACCTCTCTCATTGAATATGGATGAGCCTAAGCTCAGATTTCATATTTCATATCTATAATTTCATATTAGTTCTATATATTTACTTTTCAAATACACTATATTATCATCGAGCATATACTTTATTTCATAACAAAGGCAGGTGTGTCATGGACCTCCTTAATCACATCTACTGGAAGAAGAAAGCTGAATTTGCTCTGACAGAAGATATCTACGACGCTTGGGTGGTCTTTGCCGTTGAAGAGGGTGTATTTCGTTACGAGATTGATGGACAGAGCGGAGAGGCGGGTTTTGCTGATCTGGTGTTATGTCCGCCCCACGTTCCTTTTCGCAGAGAGACGGTAACCCCGCTGACGTTTCACTATATGCTGTTCCGTTGTAACTCCGCAGAGGATGAGCGTCTCCTGCCGCCAATCGGAAAATCCCTCATTAATGATACAAAGCGTCTGGCTTCAACATATGCCTACCTGCGTCAGGCGAGTGAGGACAACGATGATGCTACAACAGGATGGAAAACCCACTTGATGTTGGATTTGTGGCGGCTATATCAATGGGAGCGCAGACAGAGCAGGCTAATGGAAACGAAGTTCACGGAGGATGCCCTCATGGCTGAAGCGGCAGTATTGTTGGAGGAATGGGCGGGAGAGGCGGTCAGTCTTCGAACGTTGGCCGAACAGTTGGCTTTGAGTCCAGTCCAGCTCACCCGAAGGTTCCGGGAGGCCTTTCAAGAGACACCATCCGATTATCTGAAAGCGATTCGTCTCAAAAAAGCAAAAGCTTTGCTGGCAGATAGCCGTCTGACTCTCACGCAGATCGCTGAGAGATGTGGATATGAGAACGGATTTTATCTGAGCCGTGTATTTTCGTCCACCATAGGAATCAGTCCCTCAGAGTATCGGAAACGACATCAAGTATGAGGTAAGGGTCTCGTCCATCCAGCCTTCCATCCATTCACTCATTCATTTCTTGCTTACACCAATAGAACATATCTGTGTAGTTCACATGGATGCAGGCAGCGAATATCACAAATCCATGCAAATCATTCGACTCCGGCTGTAAATGGCAGGCAGGTGCTATAATGGGGTCATTAATTGTAGGGGAGCGAGCACTAAGGAATGAAGAAGCCAAATTGGAAGAGTTGGTTGCCACAGCGGCTCAGATACCGCCTGTTCGGTGCATTTGTGGTGTTGATTCTTTTGCCGTTCAGTGCATTGAATGTCTACAATTATCAGCAAATTGAATCCCTGGTCGAGCAGAAAATCAGTGAGCAGAGTCATGAGCAGCTAGTCCAGATGTATCGCTCTCTGGAGGACCAGATGAGCATTGCCTTCAAAACGCTCATTTTTCTGGAACAGGATTCCGCGGTAAGAAATGTGCTAACCTCCCCGGACAGTCGTACGCCGCTTGAGAACAAGTCGCTGGTAGAAGAAAAGTTCAAGATGATCAACAACAGTTTTTTCCTATATAATCCTTCGGTGTACTTTACCTTGCTGGATTTTCATGATAGCGTTTACACTTCGTATTTGCCCAAAAAAGCACTGACGTATGGCCCCTATCTGGAACAATTCCGTGAGCGTCTGGGGGAAATAACCATTCCAAAAGGCGGTGCGGATTCACACTCGCTTCAACCGGAAGAACTCTTCTATCGCTGGGATGCACGGGATTCCAACCCTGTGCTTAGAGAGTTATCTTCCAGCCCATATCTGTTGTCGCTGTATGCTTACATGAAAGATAGCGGCGGCAAGCGATACGGGCTGGCACGAATTAGCATTGATTATTCCTACTGGTTCCAGACCATGTTGAAGGATTCACAGAGTAACCAGGAGTATTACCTTATTACAGGTAGTGGAGAGACCATCACCAGTTCATCCAAAACAGCGGTGCTCTCCCCGGAGGTTACGCGTGAAATAGCTCTTCATCCGGCACAGGCTTACCTGACCGATCCAGCCTCGGATACGCTGATTAACTACGTGTACATCGAATCACTGGACTGGTATATGGTGAATCGCATTCCACTTTCCATCCTGTTTACAGAGATATCCGAGCTTAAACAACGTTACTTTCTGACCTTTTTTGGTTTCACAGGAGCATTTGTAGTGATGGCTTTTATGATCTCGGCAACGTTTACGCGCCCCTTGTCGCACTTACAGAACAAGATGAAGGAGGTTGTCCGCAAAAACCTCAAGATTCGTATTCCCGAAGGCCGCAGCCGTGGGGAAGTATTGGAATTGACACGCACGTTTAATACGATGCTGGATGATGCTAATCAGATGATCAACAGACTCAAGGCGGAGGAACGTCAAAAGGAAGCGGTACATTTTCATATGCTTCTGGCCCAGATGAATCCGCACTTTCTCCTGAATACATTGAATACAATGAAATGGAGCGCGATCCGCAGCGGGAATGAAGAGATCTCCGAGATGTGTGTTTCCTTGGGCAAATTACTGGAAGTCAGCCTGAATTCACAGGTCGAATTGGTATACCTGAAGGACGAGATTGAGTTGGTTCAAGCCTACCTTCATATTCAGCGGATTCGTTACCGCGATAGCTTTGAGGTGACTTGTGAATTTGACGATAAACTGGAATATGCGCTCGTGCCCAAGCTGAGCTTGCAGCCACTGGTGGAGAATGCCATTCATCACGGTGTCGGGCCACTGGAACAACTTGGTCAGATCCGCATCGGAATTTACAGGCAAGACACAGGAAAGCTGATGCTGGAGGTGGCAGACAACGGAATTGGAATGGAGGAATCCCGGCGTCAGCAGATGACTCGCACACGTCTGGGGATCGGCCTGTCTAACCTTAAGGAACGATTGCGATTATTGTTCAAAGGCCAAAGTGAACTCGAAGTGATTGATACCAAGCCGGGGACATTAGTGAGGTTCAGCATTCCTTTTTTATTGTCGACGCCGTACGTACAGAAGCGATCTGACTAGCCGACTGGAGAGGGGAATCTGGCATGTGGAAAGTATTACTTGTAGAAGATGAGGTATTTGTACGTGAGTCGGTGCGAGAGATTATTTCCTGGGAAGAGCTGGGCTTCACGGTCATCGGAGAATCCGGTAATGGGACCGAAGCGCTGGCGATGATCATACAGGATACACCGGATCTGGTACTGACCGATATTGTCATGCCAGGTATGGATGGTCTGGAATTACTTAAACAGACCCGTCAGGCCGGGTTAAAAACCAAATTTGTCATGCTCACCTGTATGGGGGAGTTCGAATATGTACGCCGGGCAATGGAATACGGGGCATCCAATTATATTTTGAAACTGTCCATGAGTGTGAATTCACTGCGTGATACACTCCGTAAAGTAAGTGCAGAACTGGGAGCTTCAACTGAAGCCCGGACAGAGACAGATCATCATGAAGTGCCACCTTCCACACCGGTTCTCCCATCAACGCCTGATTTGCCTAATTCTCTTACGGTCTCTTCTGCGCCCCCGTCTGATACGGATCTTCCATTTACACCTGTTCGTGAGCCGATTGTGAAGCATCCGGAGATTAGCAAAATAATTCAGTATATCGGACAGCATTACGACCAGGACATTACCGTCAAATCCATGTCACGATATGTGATGATGGGCGAGAATTATGTGAGTGCTCTGTTCAAAAAGAAAACCGGTCATACCCTGATTCATTACCTGCATGGGGTACGGATGGAGAAAGCGGCTGAATACTTGCGTGAGACGGACCTTCCTGTACAGGAGATTGGTTACCGGGTAGGGTTCGGAAGTGATAATTATTTCATCAAAATATTCAAGCGTTGGACCGGTTGCACGCCCAGCCAGTATCGCCATCGTTCGTGACTCACAGGATGAGTAGAAGGAATATGTGTACCGAGTGCTCAGGCAAGCACAAGTAAATCCGCATTTTTGTTCAATCCGAATCATGGATATGTATCTTATGAACCCAGCAAGGTCCCTGCTACGATGTAACGGAAGGTACACTTCAATTCAGGGAGGTCATGTGACCAGATGAAAATCAAAAAAGGATTAACGGGGTTAATCGTAGGCGCGCTGATGCTGGGATTACTTGCCGGCTGTGTAGGTAAAAATGAGACGAACGGTGGAGATAACGGAGGTGGAGCGGCAGAGGGAAAAGTGAAGCTCACCATGTGGGGCGCGGTGCCGCCTGAGAATGGTCCACAGGAAGTGGTGGATACCTGGAATGCGGAGCATCCTGATATTCAGGTGGAATATGTGCGGTTTGTGAATGACGATGATGGCAACCTGAAGCTGGATACGGCGCTGTCCACCGGGCAGAACGTTGACCTGTATGTCAACTATACCCTTACAAATCTGGATAAACGCATCAAGGGCGGGACAGCGCTGGATCTGGGCGAGTTCACCGACTACAACATTGATGAGAAAATGGGTGAAGATGCGGCTTCCTGGAAAGTGGACGGTAAATATTACGGGATGCCAACCAAGAAAAACGCTGCCTTCTTCGCTTTAAATATGAAAGCGCTTGATCAGGCCGGACTGAGTGTACCGAAAGCTTGGACATGGGATGAAGCCCGTGAATATGCACTCAAACTGAAGACAGCTGGCTTCAAGTACGGATTGGTGCAGCATACCGCTTCCTATGTAGACCCGCTCGATTCCGTTCTGGTGAAGAACGGTTATGTTAAGGCAGACGGTTCTTCCAACCTCGATGATCCACTCGTTACCAAATGGCTGGAGACGTTGAACGGGATGATGAAGGAGGATGCAACCACGCCTCCACTCGGGGAGCAGCTGACTTCCAAAATGCCGGTGGAAAACATGTTCCTTGGCGGTGAGTCTGCCATGATTAATATCGGCGAATGGCTGATCCGTACATCCAACAATATGACTGAGTTCCCTCGGGATTGGAAAATCGCCTTTGCCCCTGTACCGAGACTGGCTGCAGAGGAAGCGGATATGGTGAAGAGTGGAGGACTGGGTGACTTTATTGCGATCAATTCCAAGTCGAAAAATAAAGAAGCCGCATGGGAGTTCCTGAAATGGTACGCCGATGGGGGAATGATGCCGATGGCTGCGGGTGGACGTCTGCCTTCATCGAATGCCGTTGATCAGCAGACTGCCATTGATCATTTGCTTGGCGATTATGCTGATTCTTATGATAAAGAGTCTCTGGAATTTGTGTTGTACGGTGACGAGACACCTACGTTTGTCCGCAGCATTGCGCAAGAGGTGGTTGATCTGCGTGCACAGGAGTATGAAAAATTCTTCCTTGGTAACCAGACTGCCGAAGTTACGGTACAGAACATGGTCAAACGCCATAATGATTGGCTGAAGCAGAATCAATAGATTGCAAAAGCATTAAGTCCAAAGGCCGTCCCCAATGGGGCGGTTTTTTCTATATAAGTAATAGAACAATTCCATGTTGTTTCCCTCCCGAAAGGCACTGCCGAAATACATATATCTGTGATATCAGGTACAGGGTTATGTTCCTTAAATGTTAGAGGACATCTTGTTATGCTTAATTCCAGAACAGATGTTAAGGAGTGGGGGAGCATATGCATAAATCCTGGATGAAACGGCAGAGCAGACTCGGGTATCTGTTTATTGGGCCCAATATGATTGGTGTGCTGTTGTTTTTTATTATACCGGCTGTCTATTCGTTCTATCTCATGTTCACTGATTACAAATTCATGAGCCCGGAGACGAATTTCGTCGGGCTGGACAATATCCGCCGGATGTTGAATGATGATCTGTTTGGCGTGGCGCTGCGAAATACATTTGTATTTCTGTTAGCGGTTCCGGTATCGATGGGGTTGGCATTTATCGTAGCTGTGGCGCTGAACAAGTCGGTGTACTGGCAAAAAACGCTGCGTGCCCTCTATTTCATGCCCTATATCACCAGCGGTGTTGCCATCGCTTTTGTCTGGATGCTGCTGTTCCAGCCAACATCGGGGCCAATTAATGGTTTCTTGCGCGGAATCGGTATTACGAACCCTCCCGGCTGGTTATCAACAACCGAATGGTCCATGTATGCGATTGATATCATCTGGATCTGGTTCATGTTGGGTTACAACATGATTATTTATCTGGCCGCTTTGCAGGAAATTCCGGAGGAACTAGTTGAGGCTGCACGGATTGATGGAGCCCGTCCCTGGCAGACGATACGCCAAGTGATCTGGCCGCTTGTGAGTCCAACTACCTTTTTGCTGCTGATTACCGGGCTGATTATGACGATCAAAAACTTTGGTATCATTCAGGCGATTACCCAGGGTGGGCCGGGGAACAGCACAACCGTCCTGTCGCTGTTTATCTACCAGAATGCCTTCCGCTACTACGAGATGGGCTACGCTGCTGCCATTAGCTGGGCACTCTTTGCCATCATTATGATCTTCACTGTATTGCAGTGGCTTGGTCAGAAACGTTGGGTTCACTACTAGGAGAGGAGGGATCGTTATGGAGAAACAAATTGCCGCGAATGCAAAGCCCACAGCTCCACATTCACCTAAAGTTAAAGTCCGCATGGAGTCCTTGAGCCAGATTCGAAAAATCATACTGACACTTCTGATGTCCGGGTTTGCCCTGCTGATGATTATGCCGTTCATCTGGATGATCAGCACGTCGTTCAAATCTCCTGCGGACGTATTCACCTATCCCATCCAGTGGATACCCTCCAGCCTGAACTGGGAGCATCATATTAAGGTCTGGAGCGGAGTGGATACCTTTGCGACATATTATCTGAACTCGTTGAAAATATCGCTAATTAGCACGATCGGAGCTGTATTTCTCTCGGCTTTTGCAGCTTATGGCTTCGCACGGATTCAATTCAAAGGTCGGGAGACATTGTTCCTGATCTATCTCTCAATGATGATGGTGCCTCCGCAGGTACTCTTTGTACCGAAGTTCCTGATGTTTGAATGGGTTGGCATATATAATACGCATTGGGCATTAATCCTGCCTGGGATGTTCACAATCTTTGGGGTGTTTATGCTGCGGCAATTCTTCCTCTCGGTGCCTTCGGAAATCTCGGAAGCGGCGTTCATCGACGGTGCTGGACACTTGCGTATATTCTTCAGGCTGATTCTGCCCTTGGCAAAGCCAGCGTTGGCTACGCTGGCGATCATTGACTTCTCCTGGCACTGGAATGACTATGAAAATGCGCTTGTGTTCCTCATCGACAAAGACCTATACACCGTGCCGCTCGGACTGCAGAATTTTATTCTGGAGAATAATGTGGATTACAACGGCATGATGGCCGCTGCAACGGCAGGCATTATCCCGATGATCATCGTTTTCCTCGTGGGTCAGCATTATATCATTCAGGGCGTAGCCGGAAGTGCCGTGAAAGGCTGAATCTGCTGTCACTGTGATCCCATATAATAACCCTTTTGCTGAACGAAGAGATTTTCGTGGCAGAAGGGTTTTCTGTGGTGAGGGAGAGTAACTTATCTTGCGCGATACAATAGTTCAAACTTCGTATATAATTAACAATGACATATGATGCTGTATGACTACATAACTATCGCGAGGTGCACTAGACTTATGCCAACCATCTACGACTTTACCGTAACCAGAACCAGTGGAGAGCGTTTCCCGCTCTATCAATATGAAGGAAAACCTGTGCTCATCGTAAACACGGCAAGTAAATGTAAATATACGCACCAGTTTGATGACATGCAGAAGCTGTATGACCAGTACAAGGATCAAGGGCTTCAGATTATTGGTTTCCCGTGTAACCAGTTTGCAGAGCAAGAGCCTGGAAGCAGTTCGGAAGCGGAATCCTTTTGTCAGATTAACTATGGTGTGAAATTTCCGATGTTCTCCAAACTGGATGTGAATGGAGAAGCGGCGCACCCGCTCTACGACTTTTTGAAAAGATCAGGGCCTTTTGCCGGCTTTGATGAAACAGATATACAGGCCAAATTATTGAAATTAATGGTGGCTGAGAAGGCACCAGAATGGTTACACGGCGATGCAATCAAATGGAATTTCACGAAATTCCTGATTGATGCAGAGGGTCGTGTGGTCAGACGCTTCGAACCTATCGACTCCATCGACGAGATTCAAGAGAGTATTAAACAGCTTCTATAATTTCACTTTCATATATCCTACAGGGGCATGACACAAATCGTTTCCCTCTTCCGAACAGGAGGTGCATGAATGTGCCGAGCATGATGCAATTTAGTGCTTCACTGGAGTATAGTTACCGATCCACTAGCACGTTTAACCCAGGCAAGTCAGATGGATTCCATTCACATCCACATTATGAGATTTATTATTTTCATGATGGAGAATGTACTTACATCATAGGGGACCGGGTATATAACCTGGAGCCGGGTGATCTGGTGCTGATGCATGGCTTGACTCTTCATCGACCACATCCGAAACCAGGCAGTGCTTATGAGCGAAGCACACTGCATTTTGATCCGTCTGCAATCCGCAGCAGCCTGCATCCAGACCGTATGGCTGAGGTCTTGAGGCCATTTGAAGAACTCAGAAATTGCCGGGTCAATCTGAAGGGAGATAGCCGCTTTGAATTCGAAGCTCTATTGCATGATCTTCATCGTCTGTCTCAAAGTCAGAGCAATTTCAGGCAAGAGCGAATGAATGTCAGACTGTGTGATCTGTTGTATTTTGTAGCAGAGATCTGCCAGGGTGATGTCCAGGAACAACTTCCCTCATCGGAGAGAGAGCGGCATGTCCAACACATTATTCGTTATGTGGATACCCATTATATGAAGGACATTGGTCTGGATGATTTGGCACTGGAATTACATCTGTCCAAGCCATATCTGGCAGGCATGTTTAAGGAAATGACAGGTTTGACGATATTCAAATATCTGTATGACCGCCGTATCAATCAGGCGAAGCTTTTGTTTCAGTTTCAGCCTGAGATCACCGTGACAGAAGCAAGTCGATTGTCCGGTTTCAAACGCCTTTCGCATTTTAGTCGGATGTTCAAACAAAGTGTGGGATGTTCGCCTGATCTGTACCGTACCCAATTGCATCGCCAATCATAGAAGTCTTGTTTGAGCTGACCAGCTTGTCTGGTTGGCTTTTTTTGTTGATTTTCGTTTGAGGAATGCATACCACTGTGTTTAGAGGACACGCAGAACAGGTAAAGAAAGGTAATGAACCTAGAGGAGGCGAATATGAATGAAACAGCGCACACCGGATCAGAATAACAGCGATACCCATCAGGAGCAATCCCGTGACAATCCTGAACAATATAAGACAGAGCACGAAAGTCTGCTTGACAGATATGAAGAAGAACAGACTGTAGATCCAATTCCGATGGAAGATCTGAATATGGAGGCTCAGGAAGAGAAGAATAAAGACCAGACAAAAAGCAACTCGTCTACTGAAGAGAAATACCGGGCGGATTATCGTAAAAAGACGGGCGAAGGATAATTTCAATTGCTGTATTGGGCAAACTTGTTGAATTGTTTTCGGTGAATGTATATTTAGTGAAAATAAATTAGTTTGTTGACTAATGTATGTTACTATATTATAGTTACTGTGTTGGCAATTGAAAAAAAATTGGGAGGCGATTAAGAATGACAACTTTTTTTGATGCGTTGAAAAACAGAAGATCTTATTATGGGATCAGCAAGGAATCTACAATTTCGGATGCTAAAATCCAGGAAATCGTAGAAGAAGCGGTGAAATATACACCAACTTCCTTCAATTCACAAACATCCCGTGCCGTTGTATTGCTCGGTGAACAACATGATAAATTGTGGAATCACACAGAAGAAATTTTGCGTGAAGTGGTAGGCAATGAAGAAGCCTTCAAATCCACAGCAGAGAAAATGACTGGATTCCGCAGCGGATATGGTACGGTTCTCTTCTTCGAAGATAACAATGCGATCGCACAGCTTCAACAAAATTTTGCAGCTTATGCAGATAACTTCCCAATCTGGGCTAACCAATCCAACGGCATGTTGCAACTGGTAATCTGGACTGCTCTGGAACAAGAAGGTCTGGGTGCATCTTTGCAGCACTACAACCCGTTGATTGATGAGAAAGTGAAGCAAGAATGGAGCATTCCTGAGAACTGGAGATTGATCGCTCAGATGCCATTTGGTAAACCAACGGCAGCACCGGGTGAGAAAGAATTCCAACCCATTGAAGATCGCGTAAAAGTACACAAGTAAGCTTCGCATTTCCCAACATTTAACCACATACGGCCTCGCTTTAATTTGATACGATGATAGTTGATCGTAATCCAATGAAGCGAGGCTTTTTGATGTGAATAATAGATTAAAAGACATAACAAACCAACGGATATGGAAAATAGCTTTATGCGGGTTATTAACACTTGGATCGGTGGCTGGATACGGCTCTACCGTTCAGGCTGCAAGCGTGCAGCAACAGTTTCAGGATACGCACACCAGTTACGCTAAGGATGCCATTACACATCTGGTGGCCAAAGGTATTGCTGCCGGTACGTCAGAGACTACGTTTGAACCGAAGAAAGCCGTTACTCGTGCAGAGTTTGCGACGTTTGCGGTTAGATTGCTAGGTTTGAAGTCCGTAAAAAATAATATAAATCCCTATCAGGATATAAGCATGAATGCTTGGTATTACGGCAACGTTGCTGCCATGACGAATCTTTTTATTTTGGAGGGTAAGGGTCAGGGAACTTTCCAGCCTAATGCTTCCATTACGCGTGAAGAAGCGGCTGCCCTTCTTGTGCGGATGTTAAAACAACAGCCGGTAGAGACATCACTCTTATCTTCAACGTATTTTGACGCAGCGGATATCTCGGACTGGGCACGTCCTTATGTGCAGACAGTATATCAACTTGGACTAATGCGGGGAAGCGGAGGCGTGTTCCGACCACATGACCAGGTAACGCGGGAAGAAGCAGCCGTCATGCTTGATGCCATTTTACAAAAGAAAACATGGTCTGAGCAGTTACAACGTGGGGACGAACTTGGCGTTCAGCTGGGCTGGCAATATAACTCCACTACAGCTGAGTTCAAGAAGCAAGTGGAACAGTCTGAAGTGAATACGCTTGTCCCGCGCTGGTTTTTCCTGAACAGCAGTATGAAAGTAACTGATCACGCAGACCCAGCATTGATCTCCTGGGCATCCGCCACCGACAGGCAGCTATGGCCATTACTTGGGAATCGTTCCGATTCGGCACTTACGCATCAGATGTTATCCAGTTCGGCCAACCGAGCGGCAGTGATCTCACAGGTAGCCGCTTATGTCAAAACCTATAAACTGGACGGCATTAACGTGGACTTCGAGAATGTCGATCCTATGGATCGTGAAGGATTAACAGCATTTGTCACCTCGTTGACGGCAACGTTGCACGCACTGGGTGCAGTTGTGTCTGTGGATGTATCGCCAGACCTGGGTACTGATTGGACGGATGCATTTGATTATGCCAAGCTGGGCGCTGTATCGGATTATATGGTGCTGATGGGATATGAGGAACACTGGAATGGTGATCCAAAAGCAGGGTCTGTGGCCTCTCTTCCATGGGTGGAAAAAGCTTTGGACACCATGCTCTCCGAGGTGGTACGTGCCAAAACAATTTTGGCCCTTCCATTGTATACACGAGACTGGTCTTCCGTGAATCCAGCAACCAGTTCTTGGGACATTACACTGGCAGACCAGGGAATGCGTGCGCATGCTACGGGATCTGTAAGACGATGGGATGCAAGTCTGGTTCAATATATTATCGGGTACAACAGTAATGGTAAGCCAAGATATATATGGGCAGAGGATAGTCGTTCGTTATCAGCCAAAGTGTTAATGAGTGAGCAACGGCAAATTGCTGGACTGGCTTACTGGTATATGGGCGGCGAAACAGCGGATGTATGGAACGCCATCTCGAATGCATCGCGATTTGAATCTTATAACTTCTAAGTAATCATAAATCTTATAGGCCCAAACTCACCGTGATTCCTACGGATGGTTTGGGCCTGTTTATTTTGGTATAAGATAAGGAATAAGAGGAATCGTTTAAGCTTTGCTGAACGGTTTAATGTATAGAAGGACAAAATATATATATATTGAGCTAAACATTTACACAAAACGGAGAGGACAGAACGAATCTGAAGAAGCGAAGCGTGCGCCTAAAAGCTTTCTGAAAGAAAGCTGCATCGAAAGCATACGCTTATCCCCGGATTTACCCTTTGTAGAAGGTATTAAAAAAATCTGGGGATAACAGCGATCGGAAGGTTGTTCTGTCATCGGAGTGACCAGTGTAAATATTCTTTAGTTCAATGTATATAGTTCAGGAGGAGAAGGAGCATGCGAGAGGTTGATTGCATAATAGTAGGTGGAGGGCTCGCAGGGCTTCAGGCAGCCATTCAGCTTGGACGTTATTCAGCTCATCAGGTGTTGGTAATCGACGCGGGAGAAGGCAGATCGACGTTGTGCCGGACTTATCATAATATCCTCGGTTTCCCCGATGGGGTATCCGGTGAAGAGCTTAGAGAACGAGGCAGGATGCAGGCAGAGCGGACCGGTGTATCTTTTGAGAAAGATCGTATTGTTAAAGCAGGACGTCATGGAGAGAAGATCCAATTGTTCGGTACTTCAGGAACTGAATATAGGAGCAAAACCGTGTTATTGGCAACGGGGCTCACGGATAGAGTTCCGGACATTCCGGGACTAACCCCTACGCTGGGCCGAACCGTGTATGTCTGCCCTGATTGCGATGGTTATGAGATTCAGGATCAACGTACGGTACTGTTGGGATCTGGTGAAGCAGGTGCCAATATGGCAATGATTTTAATTCAGCGTACGAATGATCTGTTATATATTAATCATGAGCAGGCCCCCATATCTGCAGAGCTGCATCGCAGCATGAAAGAGGCGGGAGTGCGTTATCTGGAAGCGGCTGTCCAGGAAGTGCAACAGATTGAGGATGGTCATATCACCGGTGTTCTGACCGAAGATGGACAGATCTTTGAGTCGGAGCGTGGATTTATCGCATTTGGAGGCAATCGTGTACACTATGAACTGGCGGAGCAGCTTGGAGCTGTAATCGCAGATAACAAACATGTAGAAGCTGATCCACGCAGCTTGCAGGCAGCGACTAATGTATGGATTGCCGGGGATCTGGGCCTGCACGCAGAGCAAGCAACTGTTGCGATGGGTGAAGGTTCCATTGCCGCGATCTGGATTCATAAGGCGTTACAGCAAATGACAAAGGATTCACGTTGAAATGTACCTCTGGATAAGAGGCTGATTATTCAATTATTACCAAAAAGTCCTCCCAAGCCATGCGTATGGCAGGAGGATTTTTTGAGTTATCTTTTGCTAGGCAGAAAAGCATTACGCTTGTTTGTCTGATGAAGCCGTTGACTTGGAAGAAGAACTCTTGTCCTTCGAGTCATGTGAGAAATCTTTGCGAATGTTGTCCACGATATCACCAACCACGCCTTCGATCATATCGGTTGGTCCGGGATTATTTTTGTCTGGATGGATAACGGTATTTACTCCTGGTTCAAGTTCATCGTTTGTCTTCTCATGTTTTGTTTTATCACGCATGGGAAATTCCTCCTGGTTCGATATTGTATAAGGTGTTCATTAACATATCCAAACACCGTTACGTATATGTAAACGATTAACCGCTGTAGTACTTTTGAAACGTGTACTTGCTCATATATAGAAGATCTATACAGAATTGAACGTACTGATTAAACTTCTGCAATACGTTTATATTATAGATAACCAGTGAGTATTAAGTTTAAAGCACCAAACCAATAAACAACTATTATGCAGGAGGTTATTCAAATGAATGAAGAAAATCATGTAATCCATAAAGATGGCCAGGTTTCAACGGACAAGGTGGACAATGCAATCGAGAAGATTGCGCCGGAAGAAAGAGAACAGATTCTACAGAACTTTGATGCATTTAAAGAATATCTGGGTAAGCGAATTGCCATGGGAGAATCGATTGGACTAAGTGAGGAGCAGATGGCCAAAATTGCCGAGAAAGTAGCGGATTATCTGGCAGCTCGGGAGGAACCCCGGAATCGTGAAGAAAAACTGCTTCAGGAGCTGTGGAATGTCGGCAAGGAAGATGAACGTCACATGCTCGCTCATATGCTCGTTCGTTTGGCACAAAGCTCCACACCCAATCATTAAGATTAACATCTATGCGGGAACCTGTGACGTCTTATTCAAGGGTTTGAAAGTCCCGCAGCAAACTAAGGAATCTGAGACGCGCTATATTGGTATAAACGGCCGTTAATTTCGTGTTTCAGGGAATTTTGGCAAATAACGTGTCTCATGTTCCTTTCAAAATAAAAGGAGCGCCAGAAGAGCAAAAAAGACGTCCTCGGCTCCTTAGTTGTCTGGACCATTCGTCAGGACGAGGCAGCTTGGACTTCAAGATGTTTTGGACACAGACATCCTTCAACGTATCACTTGCCTGAGTTTAAAAGACACACCCTAGTAAAGAACCTCTGAATGGCGATGCCTTCATTGGTTCTTTGCTGTTTACGGAGACTATAGACAGAAGTAATGACGCGCATTGTAACTATTTTTAATCTGGCTGATACTTTTATAATCCCTGTTCTAAGTATGATAGGAAAAGAAAGAACGTTGGAATCGATAGTTCACATGAGCGTTTGAGAAGCAAGACTTCCGGTTAAGGAATAATAACGTTCATATTAAGGAGAGATGTTACCTATGAAGAACGCGACAAAACAATGGAAACTACGAATGATCGGTGCAGTTGTTGCTTTACTTGGTATGATTGTGCTGACTACATATTTACTTACCCCTGCGAATGCTCAAGGTAGTACGGATGCTCAACAACCTTCTGCGAAAGAAGCTCAAGTTGCAAACTCCGAGATGTTTACAGCCTATGTTGAAGGTATGCATATAGAAGACGGCAAATTGTTTATGACAGTGGACAAGATTGGCTGGTATCAGGGTGAAGAAGCCGATGCAATTTTTGCACAGCGTAATCCAGAAGCAGGTATAGACGGTGCTCCAGATGGTTACTATATTGTCAATGACAGCAAAGAGCAGGAACAAGTTGAGGTTAGTGCCAATGCTGAAGTGTTGATGCAGTTGTATGATCGGGATGGTACGATGCAGGGCGTAGACATTCAGTGGAACGAACCCGTGACATTATCCAAGTTCGAATCGTTGTATGAGAATACCCGTATTCTTGATCTGTCCGTATTCCCGTATCATCTGACGGTGCAGGATGGAAAAGTGACTAAAATTGTGCAACAATACATCCCATAAAATAAGATGAAATTCATCATTCAAGCATTCCTCCTGTTCATTGGAACGGTGAGGGATGCTTTTTGGTTATGACAAATTCATGAAAGCGATTGTAATTAATGGTAGGTACATGTATCATTATTGGAATGGCGTTTTTACATAGTTCAGGAGGAGCCTCATGCTTAAAGACATGATTGCATTAACTAAGCCCGGACTACTAAGGTTAAATGTGTTTGCGGTGGCGGTAGGATTCTGGGTAGCTTCAAAATGGGATATCAACTGGTTATCTCTGCTCATGGTCGTGATTGGATCAACTTTGGTTATTGCTTCAGCTTGTGTAATCAACAATTATTGGGATCGTGAATTGGACCAAAAGATGGAGCGCACCAAAAAAAGGATGGATTACATCAACCATCTGAAGCCAGGGTTTGTACTTGGCTATGGCATTATCCTGGGTGTTGTGGGACTAGCAGTACTGTATCTCCTGGTGAATCCGTTATCAGGCTGGATGGCACTGCTTGGGTGGTTCGCTTACATCGTGATTTACACGATGTGGTTGAAACGCAGTTCGACGTGGAGCACGTCGCTGGGTGGAATTGCGGGAGCGATGCCGCCTGTCATCGGTTATACGGCTGTAACCAATGAGATTGATGCAGGTGCCTGGTTGCTGTTTGCACTATTATTCTTGTGGCAGCCACCACACTTCTGGTCATTGGGTATTCGCCGGGTAGAGGAGTATCGCGCTGCGGGCTTCCCGTTGTTGCCAGTGGTTAAAGGGGTGAAACGCACAAAGTTTCAGATGATTCCTTATGTTTTTCTGCTGCTTCCTGCTGTATTTCTGTTGTATTATTACAACTACGTAGGTCTGGTATTTCTGATTGTATCTCTGGTCGGTGGACTGATCTGGTTCGTGCATACACTTAGCGGACTGAAGACACAGGATGATGAGAAGTGGGCAAAAGTAAACTTTCTGATCTCGGTTAATTATCTCATGCTCGTATTTATTGTCATGGTAGCAAATACGGTATGGTCTTAATCAGACGATGAACAGATCATTTTCAGAGAGATTTCACCGTTCTGTCATCGAAGTGTCCAGTGGAAATATGCTTTAGTCCATTTTTTATAACAAGCTGCATCGAATGAAAAAGCACACGATGGAATAGCGTTTGGACAACCTTAAGTTGTTACAACATATTCTCTGGGGTGCTTTTTTGGTATAATAAAACAATTGAATCATATATGTGGAAATTATATTGCAAGATGGGAAGTGACAGCATGAGTAATTTGGAACAGGCCGTACGATGGAGACAAGAAGGCAAGGTGCAGGAAGCGATTGAACTACTGCAAGAGATTACAGTCCAGGAACCCGAGAATGCCAATGTCTGGTATCAGCTCGCTTGGGCACATGATTCGCTTGGGTTAGAGCGGGAGGCTGTCCCGCATTATGAGAAGGCACTAAGTCTTGGACTTTCTGGCGAGGACAGAGCAGGTGCAATACTTGGACTAGGCAGTACATATCGAACGCTTGGACAGTATAAGCAGGCGAAGGTTTGGTTTGAAACGGGCATGAAAGAATTCCCGGCGTACCGGGAATTTGAAGTTTTCTATGCCATGGTGCTCTACAATCTGGGTGAACATGCAGAAGCGATGCAAAGACTGCTCGTGCAACTTGCGGACACATCAAGTGACAAGAGAATCAATGACTATAACAGAGCAATCCGTTACTACGCAGATCAGCTCGATCGGGTGTGGGAATAGATCGAATACACAGAAAAGGGGATGTATGAATGAACTCCAATCAAGAACTGAAACAGGTAAATGAAAGATTGGATCAGATTGAGCAAAAGCTGGATAACCTGGGAGGCAGCCAGCGGAACAAACGCTCACCTGGCGTGCGCTTCCTGATTGGTTTTGGCATCACGATTGCGATTATATCTGTACTGCTGCTGACTCTTGGTGTTATCCAATTTGTGAGTATCGGATAGGAGAAATCGATCTTAACTACAGAGCTAGTGAGTTCTCCAAATTTACATAGCAGGGCCAAGCCACTGTTGCACCTCTTCTATAAAACGTCGCGTAGCGGGCGATAGATTACCCAAAGATGGGCAGGCCATGCCAATCGTACGATAAGGATCTCCAGTGAGTGGCACGAGCGCGAGTGAATCAGTATGATTTTGAAGTACCATTTCCGGCAGCAAACTGATTCCGAGACCATTCCGGACCATCGCCATGATGGCTTGATCCTCTGCAACTTCATAGACGACATTAAGCTTGGCTGCATGCTGCCGGATCAGTCGTTCAATCTCGTTATCTCCGCCCCACTTGGGCAGAATAAAGGGTTGCTCCAGCAGAATATCAAACGAAACAGACTCCTCTGAGGCGAGAGGATGATCCAGAGGCAGGATACACATCATCCTGTCTTTTTGCAATGGGATCGTCTCAAAAGGTGATGAATCGCCGAGGGACAGAAATCCAAGATCGATAGCACCTCCAGCCAACCAGCCCTCAATCTCAGCATAATCACCTTCCCACAGCTTGATCTCAATTCCGGGATGACGCAGACGAAATTGTTTCAGGATGCCCGGCAACCACTGTGTGGACACACTGGCGAAAGTACCAATACGCACGGTACCAATCTCCGCGCCGCGAATGAGGGAGATTTCCTGATTCATGAGTTCCGTCCAGCGCAGAATTTCACGGGTGTATCCCAGAATACGTTCGCCTTCAGCGGTAACACGCACACCGGAGCGGCCGCGATGGAGCAGTGAAAAACCACATTCTGTCTCAAGACTTGCGATGGCATGGCTGACTGCGGATTGGGTGATATTCAGAGCTTCAGCTGCTTTGGTGAGACTGCCATACTCCACAACGGTATTCAAAATTTCGTATTTGATCAGTGACATGAATGGTTCCGTTCCTTCCCATTTTCGATACATGAGTTTATTTCATATAATCCATTATAAATATTCATTTTTATAATGCAAAGAGATCGTTTATACTTGCCAAGGCGAGTTACTTTGACGCACGATCACACAGATCAGAATACATAGAATGAAGGTTGAAGCAAGATGAATGGTGTACAGGTTAATCAAGGTCAGGCAACAAGAAGAGCGGACATACAGATGCTGCTCGCAACGGTCATATGGGGATCATCCTATCTGTTTATGAAATCGGGCCTGGAGTCCATGCAAGAATTGAATCTGGTCGCATTTCGTTTTGGAATTGCCTTTATTGCCGCAGGACTTCTTTTTCATCGGCGGTTGTTTAAGATGGATCGCAGAACACTTGTGGCAGGAGCGATTATGGGGACAGCTTTATTCGCTGCATTTGTATTCATCACCTATGGTGTGCAACGAACAACGACATCGCAGGCGGGATTCCTGATAAGTTTGGCCGTTATTTTTGTACCGATCCTAACGACCATCCAGCATCGTCGTATGCCAGACAAACGATTGACGCTCAGTATCCTGGTTGCAGTTACCGGGCTTGGCTTGTTGACGCTTCAACATGAGCTTAGTCTGCACACGGGAGATATTCTCTGCATACTAGCAGCACTTGTGTATGCCATCTATATCATGATTGCTGGCAAGTTCACACCGAAGCATGATCCATTAACATTAGGGACAGTTCAATTGGGTGTTGCGGCGGTGTGGGGAATTGCAGCTACATTTATGCTGGAGACGCCACGTATGCCCGATACGGCTGAATCCTGGGCAGCCATTCTCGGGTTAGGTGTTTTGTGTAGTGGCTTGGGGTATATTCTGCAGACACTCGCGCAGCGTCATGCCTCTCCTACAAGAACAAGTCTGATTTTTTCACTCGAACCACTATTTGCAGCAGCCTTTGCATTTACCTTTCAAGGAGAGTCGCTAACGTTGCAAGGGTATGCAGGAGCAGCTTTGATGTTGGTCGGTGTTCTGATCACAGAGATCAAACTTCCACAGCCTATCTTCTGGCGCAGAAAACGCCCGGTTTTACAGTCGGAACTCGGCGATCAGGGAGCACCAAGTGTATAATTGGAGACAAAGGGTCCTTTCGTCATCTTCTATGAAGGTGGGGAGAGGGCCTTTTTTGGTTATGTCGTACACCTTGTGAAACAGATAAACATCTACCTAACAAAAACAAAATAACATAACCTTGTTTTGTTGATTTTTATTTTTTATGCTACACTGAATGGAAAATTAGGAAAAACGGGTGAGTAGGATGGCCAAAAGAGTAACGATGCAGCAAATTGCGGATGCTGCGGGGGTGTCCAAATTCGCAGTCTCCCGTGCGCTGACGGGCAAGCCTGGTGTGAGTGAGCATACACGCGAGATGATTGTCAGAACAGCGGGGCAGCTCGGGTATTTCAGAACTGAGCCTAAGCGTTATCCGGGCGAGACACAGATATCAACGGAGATGAAGCCAGAAGCGGAGCGACAAGGCACGATATTGATTTTGTTTCCCAACATTCGTTCTCAGAATCGATCTTCCTTATACTGGGGTCCAGTGTTTGATGGCATTTCTGAGAGGCTGAATGAGAAGGGAATGGATATTCTAACGCTGACAGAACCCTCTTCAGATCGGATGTTCTCGGTCCTTAATCCCGACGCAATCAGCGGAGTCATTACCGTGGGCACCATCTCGACATCGGTATTGCTTGAGATTTACAGGCTGCGTATTCCGCTTGTCATGGTGGATCATGAAGACCCTGCCATATACGCTGACTCGGTTTTTACGGACAATATGAAGTGTATGAAAGAACTGGTTCTGATGCTCGTTGGAAAAGGGTATAGAAAGTTCCAGTTTGCCGGGAAACTGCCCGATGCGGCAAGTTTTAGAGAACGCTGGCTTGGATATCGTACGGTGCTGGAAGAGAAGCAGTTGGAGGGGGAACAGCAAGAAGGGTTTCTGGGACCAGAGTATGATGAGATCCGGAGATCCATTGCTGGAATGGAGCTGGAGGATATCCCTGAAGTATTCGTGTGTGCAAATGACCATACAGCTGTCATTGTCATTCAGGCACTCCAAAGTCGAGGCATTCAGGTGCCTGAACGCTGTGCCGTAACCGGATTTGACAATACGCAGACGGAAGAACCCATTCTTGCTTCGGTACATATTAACAAAGAGAATCTGGGAACGAGAGCAGTAGATCAGCTATTGTGGCGGATCAAACACCTGGATGAACCATATGAACGCAAGCTGATATATTCGGAATTAATTATTCGTAATGAATATAACGCCAGTATACAGTAATGGGATATGAACTTACGGGCTTATTTTAACAATGATCATATGGGTAAATGAAATCAGGTGAAAGACATGGAGAGGTTAGAGCTTCATGTCTTTTTGTTATGCAGAAACCATTTAACAAATTAAATTACAAAACAGATTGACTATAAGAAGTAAATCGTGTTAATTTTGTTTTGTAAGTTATTCGTTTTTATAATAACAAAACCTAACAAAATAATGTTTACCAACTCTAACAACAATGGAGGCTGTCATGAGCACAATACAATCACATGTTTTTCAGAATTGGACGTTCAAGGCTTGCGAAGATCAAGAGTGGATGCCGGCTCAGGTGCCCGGCTGTGTGCATACAGATTTGCTGAAGCTGGGCAAGATTCCAGATCCTTTTTATGGAACGAACGAGAAGGAAGTACAATGGATTGATAAGATAGATTGGGAATATCAGACGGAATTTGACGTTGCCGAAGGGTTGTTCTCGCAGGAACATCTGGAACTGGTGTTTGATGGTCTGGATACATATGCGGATGTGTATGTGAATGATGTGCATGTGTTATCAGCAGATAATATGTTCCGAGTATGGAAGGCGGATGTGAAGGCGGTATTGAAGGGAAACGGGAACATTCTCCGAATACGTTTTCGGTCTCCAATTCAGGAAGATCTGCCGAAGCTGGAGAAGCTCGGATATGCATTACCTGCATCCAATGATCAGTCCGATGTTGGCGGACTTGGCGACAAGAGAGTAAGTATTTTTGCACGTAAAGCCCCGTATCACTATGGTTGGGACTGGGGTCCGCGATTTGTAACCAGTGGGATCTGGCGTGAAGCACGTCTTGAAGGTTGGACACAGGTACGAATCAATGATGTATATATCCAGCAAAATGAAGTAAGCGCTACCTCAGCTTCATTAACTGCTGTTGTGGAAGTCGAGACATCACAAGCGGTAGATACGATTATTCGTATCGGCGCAGATGGACAGAGATGGGAAAGATCCGTATCGCTACAACCTGGAACTCAGACTGTGGAGATTCCAATCTCCATGGATGAACCGAAACTGTGGTGGAGCCGTGGGCTTGGTGATCCGCATATGTACACTTTCCTTACCGAAGTGCTTCAAGGTGAGCGAGCTGTGGCTGAATCTACAGTGAAGACTGGGCTTCGTTCCATTCGGCTGGTACGTGACAAAGATGAAGCGGGAGCATCCTTTTATTTTGAATTAAACGGGGTTGCGGTCTTTGCCAAAGGGGCCAATCACATTCCGAATGATAGCTTCATCACTGAAATTACTCATGAACGTTATCGTCATGAGATCGTATCCGCAGCCGAATCCAATATGAATATGTTGCGTGTGTGGGGTGGCGGAATCTATGAGCAGGATGTGTTCTACGAACTGTGTGATGAATACGGAATCCTGGTATGGCAAGACTTCATGTTTGCATGCAGCATGTATCCAGGAGATGAAGCGTTCCTGAACAGTGTGAGACATGAAGCCATTGATAATGTGAAACGTCTGCGCAATCATCCAAGTATTGCACTCTGGTGTGGGAACAACGAGATTGATTCGGCATGGGCTCACTATGTTGAGAATGGTGGCTGGGGTTGGAAAAAGGAATTTACTGCCGAGCAGCGTGAAAGCATCTGGGCCGATTACGAAGCCATCTTCCATGATCTGCTGCCAGAAGTGGTTGAAGCGTATGCTCCAGGTGTGGATTACTGGCCTTCTTCACCACTTGTATCCCTGACAGGGGATGAGACGCAGCATGCGCACCCGTCCACAGCCGAAGGGGATATCCACTACTGGGGTGTGTGGCACAATGTAGAACCATTCGAGAACTATAACGTGCATGTGGGTCGTTTCATGAGTGAATACGGATTCCAGTCTTTCCCGGAGTACAAGTCAGTACGCACTTACGCGGAAGAAGAGGATCTTGCTCTGGAATCGGAAGTCATGCTTGCACATCAGAAGAATGGCGCTGGTAATCGTCTGATCAAACAGTACATGGATATGTACATGCATGAATCGAAGGACTTCCCATCGTTCCTGTATATGAGCCAGGTGCTTCAGGCCGAAGCGATGAAGACAGCGATCGAGGCACACCGTCGCCGCAAACCATTCTGCATGGGCACACTTTACTGGCAAATGAATGATTGCTGGCCGGTGGCTTCATGGGCAGGTATGGACTACCTTGGTCGCTGGAAAGCATTGCAATATTATGCGAAACGCAGCTTCAGCGATGTGTTGGTATCGGTAGATGGAACAAAAGAAGATACAACAGATATATATATCATTTCGGATCAATTACAACCTGTAATAGGGCAGTTACAGATTCGTTTGCTCGGGTTCGATGGAACGGTGCATCGTAATGAAACACATGACGTGACCTTGGCATCTAATACAGGAGATCAAGTGCTGTCATTACGTAACGCGGAGTGGCTTGAAGGTCATGATACAGCTAACACGCTGCTGCGCCTGGATCTGAAACAGGAAGGTGCGGCGAATATTGTACAGGAACACTATTTTGTACCGTCCAAAGACCTTGCTCTGCAGCCTGCAAACATCAATGTAAGCGGGGGAGCGGATGAGAACGGCGTTCATCTGGTACTGGAAAGTGATGTGCTTGCTAAACAGGTATGGCTATCTTCGGATGTGGAGGGTGTCTTCTCAGATAACTTCTTCGACTTGATTCCTGGCATTCCGGTGAAGGTGCACTTTACGTCCAGAGAGGGAATGCAGTCTAATGATGTGATATCAAATCCGGGACCGATCGAGGTTCGATCCATGATTGATTTTATTCGTTTGACCTAGAAGACACGGTTGGAGTCTCTCGTAAGAGAGATTTCAACCGTTTTTTTATCCTGACCCCATTTATATATCGTAATGGTTTCGTAATACTTCGCTTAGAGAATCGTAAGCTGTCTTGCTTATTGTAATCCATGTAAGAAATAAACGAATGGAGAGTGATAAGAATGATGAAAACAAATAAGAGCAAAAAAGTGATGGTAGCAGCGGTATTGATGATGTCTATGGCCTTTTCTGGATTGGCAAGTGCTGCAGATATGAAAACGATTAAAAAGGATGGCATGGAGCTTGTTCAATTGAGACAGGCGGCGAAAATGTATGATTACAGCATTATGTGGGACAGCAAGGATAGATCTGTAACTTTGATGTATATGGGCCAAATGGATGACATGAAGATGAAAGACGACAACATGATGGAAGATGACATGAAGATGAAAGACGACAAGATGATGAAAGACGACATGATGATGAAAGATGACAACATGATGAAAGATGACATGATGGAAGAAACGATGATGCCTGCGGGGAAAACGATTAAATTGTGGATTGGATCGAAAAAAATCATGGTAGACGGTATGCAAGTTAACTTGAAATCGATGCCTGTCATCCATGAAGGGAATTCGTATGCGGCTGAGTCTGTAATTAAACAATACATGATGCCAGCCATGGGAATGAAGTAATTTAAGGGCTAAGCATCGCCATCACCATATGATATGATTGGCTCAAATGTATTTTCTGGAATATGGGGTGGGTTCGTTTGAATGAATGTGTACTGGTTGCTGATGATGATACCAATATTACGGACGTTTGTCGCAGGTATCTGGAACGGGAAGGTTATCTTGTCGTGACGGCCAAGGACGGTTTGGAGGCTATTGAGCTGTGGCACAGTCAAACACCAAGCTTGATTGTGCTCGACCTGATGATGCCACATAAGAATGGCTGGGAAGTTTGCAACGAGATTCGGCAAACTGAGGATGTGCCCATTGTAATGCTGACGGCCCGTGGTGAGGAACAGGACCGTCTGATGGGACTGACGATGGGGGCGGATGATTATCTGACCAAACCATTCAGTCCGAGAGAACTTGTTTTGCGTGTGAAGGCAATCCTGCGGAGAATGCGAATTGCACAGGCATCACCTGTAACAACATCTGAATATACGATCAATTATGAAGGGCTTACCATTGATTTTACCAAGCGTGAAGTGCACATCAGCGGGCAGGCCATTGAATTGACCGTTACAGAGTTTGAGATGTTGTATTTGCTGGCAAGTCACCCGGGTCAGGTGTTCTCCCGTAACCAGATGTTAAGCAAGATTTGGGATTTTAGCTACGAGGGAGATACAACAACGGTGACTGTACATGTTCGGAGATTACGAGAGAAGATCGAACAGAATCCTTCTGATCCAAAATATATTAAAACAGTTTGGGGCATAGGCTACAAGTTTGCGGGTGGTAGTTCATGAAACTTCGCACATACTTGGTATTGTCCAGTCTCACAGGCATTGGCGTATTATTAATTTGTTTGTTCATCAGTTATTCCAAAATGCTGCTTACGATCGAACAATTGTATTGGTTATCGGCTATAACGGCAGGGGTAGGCTTACTTTCGTTTATTCTTCAATATTTGCTGACTAAGCCATTAGAGAAATCAATTGCGCGAATTACACAGCAGACGATACGAATTGCCGAAGGGGATTTCCATACGGAAGTCCCTCTCATCGGTACGCAGGAATTTAGGCTCCTGGCACAGCAATTTAATGAAATGAGTTCCAAGCTGAAGGAAAGCTTTGATCATCTGCATCACTCAGAAACCGCGAGACGAGAGTTGATCGCCAATGTTTCCCATGATTTACGGACTCCCTTGGCATCCATTCAGTCCTTCGTTGAAGCGTTGGAGGATGATGTCATTAAGGATAAAGAAACCTTTCAACGTTACCTGAACACAATACGACTTGAAACAATGCGTTTGGGAGGGCTTATTCAAGACTTGTTCGAATTATCCAGCCTGGAAGCGCAAGGGGAGGTATTTGTGCCTCAACCTTGTCACGTCGATGAGTTGCTGCTCAGTACGTTGGAGAGTTTTTCGTTTCATCTCGCCGAGAAAACGCTGAATGTTGAAATCGATTTGCCCGATAAATTGCCAGCCGCGGTCATGATGCCTGCACAAATGAAGCGGGTCCTTTCCAATTTGCTGCAAAATGCCATTCAATACTCTCCTATTGAAGGAAAAATCATTCTGGCTGCCGAAGAGAAGGGGCCGTTTATACGAATTTCAGTTACGGATGAAGGGGAAGGCATTGAAGCGGAGGAAACTTCGCGTATATTTGAACGTTTTTATCGAATTGACAAATCACGTAGCAAGAGCAATGGTGGGGCCGGGCTTGGCCTTGCCATCGCTCAATCGATTGTGGAACTCCATGGTGGCGAGATCGGGGTTCAGAGTACAAAAGGAGAAGGAAGCTGCTTCTGGTTCACACTTCCGATCTACGTCAGTCGTTAACCTTGGTTAATCAAACGCAGTATTTATTCAGGTGGTGAATGACTTGACCAGTGATTTAGTATTCCTTTTCGGCGTTTTTGGTGCAGGATTGTTATCGTTTTTTGCGCCATGTATTCTGCCACTGATCCCGGTATACGTATCTTATCTGTCGGGAAGTATGGTCAACGCTACGAATCAGCAACAGCCTGACACCAATTCGGTTCGGTTGCGGTCTACACTTGTTTTGCGGACATTTTTATTTGTTCTTGGGCTGTCCCTGGTATTTGTTTTACTCGGTTTTGGTTCGGGCATCGTTGGTAATTTGATCACAAGTCCTGTGTTTATTGCCATCTGCGGAGCCATCGTGGTGCTTTTTGGGATTTATCAAACCGGGTTGATCCGGCTATCCTGGCTGGAACGGGAGAGAAAGCTGTCAAACAATCAAGCCAAACGGGGAGGGTATGTCGGAGCGTTCCTGTTGGGTCTGACGTTTAGTTTTGGCTGGACGCCTTGTATCGGGCCTGTGCTGGCGGCCATTCTTGGTATCGCCGCAGGAGAAGGCTCTCCACTGTATGGCGGGTTTCTCATGTTCCTGTATACCCTTGGGTTAGCGATTCCCTTTCTGATTCTGTCCGTTTTTTCGGAATATGTTATGAAGCGGATACGTCGTTTATACAGGTACATGGGTGTCATCAAAATAACTTCCGGCTGTATTCTTATTATCATGGGACTATTGTTAATGACAGACCGACTAAACAGTTTGGTGACCTGGTTTCAATAATCATTGGAGGAATTTGGTATGAAGATGGCACGGAAATGGATGGTATCTGTAATCGTATTTGCTGGAGTCCTGTTGATCTTGAGCGGATGTGGATCACAGCAAACTGAATCAAAACAAACGGGGTCATCATCAACCCCAGCATCAACATCCGATATGAGTTCGTCAACGATGATGAACAAGGGAGAGACGGCTCCTGAATTTTCATTGCTTGATCTGAAAGGAAACACGGTTGGACTTTCTGATGTTCAAGGCAAGAAAGTGTATGTGAAATACTGGGCTTCCTGGTGTTCCATCTGCCTTGCGGGTTTGGAAGACCTGAACAATCTAGCTGTTCAAGACAATGATTTTCAAGTCATTACGATTGTGACGCCAGACTACAAAGGGGAGAAATCCTCCCAAGCGTTTACCGAATGGTTTGACCAACAGCCGTATGATAACATAACTGTTCTTTTGGATGAGAAAGGTGTATGGGCCAAGGAATTTGGCGTAAGAGCGTATCCTAGTTCCTTTTATATTGGCTCTGATGGTATTTTAACGAAATCGCAGCCAGGGCATGCATCCAATGAACAGATCATGGAATCATTACAAGAGATTTTGTGAGAAGGGAGGAAGTGTCATGAAAAGGACGCTGCTCGGCTTGTGCCTCCTTGTTATAGCGATAGTTGTGTCTGCTTGTGGAAACAGGGCTGAGAGCCATTCAGCTTCATCTTCATCTTCGATATCCACTCAACCTGTCAAGGCATCGAGTGTCTCCGAGGAAAACCTGAGTAACTTGTACTTGGCAGGAGGCTGCTTCTGGGGTGTGGAGGCATATATGGCTCGTATTCCGGGGGTTCAGGATGTGACTTCCGGTTATGCCAACGGTGAAGGAGAGAATCCAACCTATGAGGAGGTTATTCGCGGGGACCGGGGGTTTGCGGAGACGGTTCATGTAAAATATGATCCGCAGCAAGTTTCTTTGCAGAAATTGCTTGAATCTTATTTTCGAGTTATTGATCCTACCAGCTTGAATAAGCAGGGCAATGATCGTGGCGTTCAGTATCGGACTGGCATATATTATACGTTGCCTGAAGATGCCAAAATCATTGAGCAGGCTGTAGCGGTAGAGCAAGAAAAATATGACCAACCCATTGTAACGGAAGTGATGCCTCTGCAGAATTATTATTTGGCGGAGGAGTACCATCAGGATTATTTGGAAAAAAATCCGAACGGATATTGTCACATTGATATGACTGTCCTGGATGACCTGGAGATTGGAATTGATCCGGCTCAATATCCACGTCCAACAGATGAACAATTAAAGGAACAATTAACAGACGAACAGTATGCGGTTACGGTAAACAATGATACGGAGCATGCGTTCAGTAACGAATACTGGGATAATGAGGAGCCCGGTCTGTATGTGGATATTGCAACGGGAGAGCCGTTATTCACCAGCCTGGATAAGTACGATTCCGGTTGCGGGTGGCCAAGTTTTACAAAACCGATTGTACCTGAGGTTGTTACCTATACAACGGATACGAGCTTTGGGATGGAGCGCACGGAGGTACGAAGCCGGGAAGGTGACATCCACCTCGGTCATGTGTTCGATGATGGTCCCGAAGATCGCGGCGGCAAACGTTACTGCATTAACAGTTCATCGATCCGGTTTATTCCGTTAGACAAGATGGAGGAAGAACGATACGGGTATTTATTGTCTTTTGTCGAGTAGAGAAGGGCAGCTGACTTTATCAAAAGATAATAAGGCCATAATTTTAGAACGGTTGAGATCTCTCTATGAGGGATTTCGACCGTTTTTTGTTCTGCGGCATCTAACAAAAACGGAGGTAGGCTTCTAAGATGGTTCCATCATTGTTATAATTGATAATCATTATCAATTATAGGTGGGTTTTTAGTCACAATGCCAAGGTATTGTGTGTGTTTGATCGCTCAGGAGAGGGAGTTTATATGGGAATTCAGAATGACATCAAGCTGTGGGATCAGGTACAGGTTCGCGTGCTTGATGTGCGTCTTATATCACTCGCAACACACGAGTTCATACGCAATTATGTGTTACCAACCAGTGCATTTGTGTATGTTCAAGGCAGGGGTCAGGTCTGGCTGGATGAAGAGGTATGGACTACAAGCCAGTTCTTGCTGCTGCATGGTGGAAAAGGAAGACGTCTGACACTTGAAGCGACAGGGGTTATGGAGGTACATCTGATTTTGTACAAATCAACCTTGCCCTCCAATGTGCTTGTGGAGTACCGAATGATGTTGAACCAGCGTAATCCGTTTGAAGAGTCTTGGGCGACAGTGCCGGATCATACACTTGAGCTGCGTGAGCTTGTGCGGAATATACATGAATGCTGGTCAGGGCAGGAGCGAGTGGGCAAAATTAAGGTCAAAGTGTATTTTTTTCAACTGGTACAGCTTGTCTTGTTACAGCGGAGTCGCATGTCTAACGAACTTGAACAGCCTTCGCTTACCGATCAGGTTTTGCGATATATCAAAGCTCATTACCGGGAATCCATCTCACTTGATTCGCTTGCCCAGTCCTTGAGTTACAGTCCGCAATATGTATCACGCAAATTCAAGGAACAGACGGGATGTACACCGACAGAATATGTGATTCGGTTACGAATGAGTGAGGCAAGGAGTCTGCTTGCGTCCACAGAAGCTTCATTACAGGAGATTGCTGCGTATGTCGGTTATATGGACCCGTTTTATTTCAATCGTATATTCAAAAAAGAGACCGGTATCACACCGGGGCAATATCGGTTGAAGCAGCAGGAAAACTCGAAATCAGTTTCAAAAAGTACATTAAATGCAACAAATGAATCCATTGTAACAGGAGGGGATGAACGTTATCCTTTAATTGATGATGATAATCATTATCAATATACGGGAGGTGAGGAAATCAACATGTTTAACCATTTTAAATCAGCGATCATGTCGCTTGCGCTTGTACTCACATTGAGTGCTTGTGGAACAGCCCAGCAGGGGGCAGAAACATCCGAAGTTGCGGCTGAACCCGAACAACCGGCAGTCGTGGAGACCCAAATGGTAAATACGACCTTTGGTGAGGTAGAGATTCCTGCACATCCGGAGCGAGTTGCTGCCATAGATTATCTGGGAACGGTGCTTGCTCTTGGTGTCAAACCGATTGGTGGAGGCCAATTTCTGATGAACAGTCCTTATCTGGAAGGTCACTTAGATGGTCTTGAAACGATAGGGGATTCCGTTGAACAATTGATGGAGCTGGAACCTGATCTCATTATTACATTGAATCCGGACAAGGCCGCTTATGAGAAATACAGCAAGATTGCTCCAACCGTTTCGATCGCATCCATCACTTTCCCGACACTCAAGGACGAAGTAAACTATTTCGGTAAAGTCCTTGGCAAAGAAGCGGAAGCAGAGAAGTGGCTGGCTGATTTTGATGAGGAGATTGCCAAAATCAAGCAGGAGGTGCAGAGTGTTGTTCCAGCTGATGCCACATTCTCCGTTATGCAGGAATATGATCGCCAAGTGTTCATTTTTGGCAATCAGTCGGGCCGAGGAGGACGTAACATCTATGAATTGCTTGGATTGCAAGCACCAAAGAACATTCCATCCGAGTTGATGCAGGGCGCTTATCATGAATTCTCCATAGAACTGCTCTACAAATACGCTGGAGATTACATTGTGCTGACCAGCAACTCTCAACTGAAAGACCTTCAGGCAGATCCGATCTGGGGTTCATTGCCTGCTATCAAAAATGGAAATGTGTACATATGGACGGAAGAGCAATCCTGGTTCCGTGATCCGATCGCCTTGTTGAAACAGACACAGGATCTGGCTGAATGGATTATTGGACTTAATACACCGTCTAAATAAGGAACTTCAAAAAACCGTGCCGCCCAGTTTGCTGAGCAGCACGGTTTTCATATTCTTATGTAGGACTGAACAGTAGAGGGGATTAGCTGCCTGTACGGAGATGAAATAACAGTGTGATTACCTAAGAGTTTATTCGCTCTTTGGTTCGTTCTGAATTTCTTGCAGATCCTCCAGCTGGAGTGTAAGGTCATTCTCGGGGTTTGCACTCACAATGACTTCTGACTGTGATTGTTGCTGACCTGGCTGGTTCGACTTGGCGGCAGATTTGATCACGTAGAGACTTTGAACGGAGTTGAGCAGGCTGGCTGGGGTGTCTTCATACGTTTCCAGGAAGAGTACATAGTCTTTGGTAGGAATCAGCTTGAGGTTGTCATCATTAATAATCTCGGTGTTGCCTAGTTGTCCGCCAAGTTGCTTCACTTCAAGTTTTTCCCCGGCAGTGTAACTGCCCTTATAGGATTCAGCGACCTGAATCGTATGGATCGTATAGATTTTGTCAAAGGAAGATGGCTCTCCGCCCGGATCGGACGCGGGATTTAACTCGTTCTCATTGGCAGCATCAGTAACTTGTACAATATCGTTTAAAGCTTCCACACGAGTCTCAACAACACTACCTTTCACAATGGTATTTGCTCTCTCGGACAGGTCGCCAATGCTGGCATAACTCGGGTAATCTTCAGAAGCAATAATGGTCATGGGTGCATCGGATGGGGACGCGGTAGGTGTAACAGAAGAACATCCAACAGCAGATAAAATGAAAATGGAAGAAAGAAGCAGCGTTAATACTCGATTTTTGTTCATGGATAGGAATCCTCCTTGGATTTTGGGATAAGTTCGTAGCAGATTAGTACTTGGATCTTACGTTATTGATATCAAAAGTTTGGGGTTGGGTCATGGAATTGCGGTTGCGGGAGTAAGACATAATGGAAGGACTGCTTGTTGTTGGGTTGTCACCGAGCCATATGGAGTGCCCGAGTTCGTGGACAAATACGCTTTGAATGAAGTTGGATAAGTTGGTTGCGTCAGGGGTGATCGTGGATGCATTGAGTTCGATGCGGAAGCTTACGACTTGACTGCCGGATACAGAGGCGTAGTTGACACCATATGCTGTATTATTGAAGTTTCCTGCGGTGATGGTGTTTGGGGAGTTACTTGTTTTGGTGAATTTAACTTTGGCACCTGCATTGTTCCAGTTGGTAAGGGAAGCGTCCATGGGAGTCTGCCATGCGGAGGCGTAATTATACGTACGAATGGGAATGGTGGTGCTGGGATAACCGTAGGTCAGAAAGGTTGCCGCATAGATGGTACTGCCAAACATCGCAATCGCTGAGAACAACATGATGCTCATCAAAAACTTCCTTTTCATACTTAAAACCTCCAATAAATGTATTTTATTCTCTATTATAGTAACAAGTAATATTGGAGTTGAAATGAGTCCGAGGTCGTTGTTTTTGTTGTGAAAAACATGAAATATATCTTGATCAGACCCTAATGGTGTCAAAATAAGTCATTTTCTGTTCAATGTTCATGCATAATTTCCCTAAAATAACAAACAATACGTTCAACTTCTCACAGGGAAAGGTAGTGCTTGAGCATGTGTAACCGTTTTTCATTGGCAGCCGATTTGGACGAAGTCAGAGATCATTTCAAGATTCAGCGAGTGATGTATTATTACAAAAACCGATACAATATCAGCCCAACCCAGCATACGCCGATTATTTTGCATCAGGATGGTGAGCGTGTACTGGATGAGTTCCGGTGGGGGTTCATTCCATTCTGGGGTCGTGATGCCGTTAACGCAAATCTCATGACGGTGCATGAGAATCCTTCCTATTACAAACTGGTAGAGACCAAGCGCTGCGTCATTCCCTGCAATGGATTATATTACTGGCGGCAAGAGGGCAAAAAAAGTTATGCAGTTCGTGTTGTCATGCCGGATCGCGGTCTGTTCGGTATTGCTGGGTTATATGAGGTGTGGAGAGATACACGGAAAGAGCCGCTTCGGACCTGCACGATGCTTATGACAGGCGCAAACATGGTTACACGCGAGTTTGGCAGTAAAATGCCAGCCATTCTCTCCGAAGAAGAAATCAACACCTGGCTTGACCCGGCTAATACACGCGTGACTCAGTTGTTACCGCTATTGAAATCGTATAACAGTACAGAGATGAATCTGTATCCAGTCACCCCAATGGTCGCCAACGATGAACACGACTGTTACGAATGCGTGGAAGAGATGGATCAGAAGCTGGCTTACGTTCGGAGTTTCTGAATATCCTTTGCATGATGTGAAGAAGATGAAGAGGGCTGAGAGTCTGGAGACACTCTGCCCTTTTTTTTCCTTTCAGAAAATGAAAAGTTGCAATTGCAATGAAACGTAACTATAATCATTACAGTAAGTGAACGCATATATTCATATATCTATTAAAAGAGATATTTATAATCAGGAGGGAACCACGAATGAATCCAAAGTTTAACCAGATGTTTGAACAAGTTTCACTGCCGACTGGTATTACACTGAAAAACCGTATCGTGCTCGCTCCCATGACTCATATGTCCTCGAATGCTGATGGTACGATATCCGACGCTGAACTTGCTTATTATGCACGTCGCACCGGTGGTGCTGGCATGTCAATTACGGCTGTAGGGCATGTAACAGAGCATGGCATTGGTTTCCCAGCTCAATTTGGGGTATATGATGACCGCTTCATTCCTGGACTGAAGAAACTGGCTGATACCATGAAACAACAGGGCTCCGTAGCTGTATTGCAAATTTTCCATGCGGGCCGTTTGACTCCTGAACAAGCTGTACCTGCGGGTCAAGTGGTTGCTCCCAGTGCGGTTGCAAGTGAGCGTCCAGGATCTCCTGAACCAAGAGAATTGACGGATGCCGAGATAACTTCGATTATCAAAGACTTTGGTGAAGCGACACGTCGTGCCATTGAAGCTGGCTTTGATGGTGTTGAGATTCATGGTGCTAATGGTTATCTGATCCAGCAATTCTTCTCCCCGCATTCCAACCGGCGTGAAGATCGTTGGGGCGGAAGTGTAGAGAAACGTCTGACATTCCCACTTGCTGTAGTGGATGAGATTCAGAAAGTGGTTGCCGAACATACCAAACTGCCGTTCATCATTGGTTACCGTTTCTCTCCGGAAGAACCGGAAACACCGGGACTCACAATGGAAGATACGTATGCACTGGTGGATGCGCTGAAAGATAAAAACCTGGATTACCTGCACGTTTCCCTGAACGAATTCTGGTCCAAACCAAGACGTGGCGAAGCAGATACGCGTTCAAGAATGGAATTCATCTTGGATCGTGTGAACGGTAAATTGCCTGTGATTGGTGTAGGTTCGATTCATACCGCAGATCAGGCCGCTGAGGCACTCCAAACGGGAGTACCACTACTTGCCATTGGACGTGAGTTGATTATTGAACCGGATTGGGTTGAGAAAATCGAGAGCGGACGGGAAGAAGATATCGAGACAATTCTGACCCAATCCGATCAGGAACGTCTGGTTATCCCTGACGGGTTGTGGAATGCAATCATCCACACACCGGGCTGGTTCCCTATGGCAGAAGATAAATAAGACACACTTCAGAACTGGAATGGAGGGGGCGAAAGCTCCCTCTTTTTGCACATGGTCCAAATTCTCCTTGTCATCGCTCTGTGGTATGATGGATGAACAGGATTAACTGGATAATCAACGGTTTGGAGTGAAGGAATATGCTCGTAGCTGAACGGTATGAGAAAATAGTGGAATGGGTGGATACGCAAGGCAGCATGCGTGTGACCGAACTTAGTGAGCGCTGCGGAGTGACAGAAGAGACGATTCGTCGTGATCTGGACAAGCTCGAACAGGCGGGCAGGCTCAGACGGTCCCATGGCGGGGCGGTCAGTGTAAAATACAAAGATGAGTTACAGTCTGAGATTCCGTATCCGGAACGGGCTATAGCCCATGCAGAAGAGAAACGCAGAATTGCAAGCGAAGCAGTGAAAATGGTGGAATCCGGCGACCGGATCGCCCTGGATGCAAGTACAACGGCGTGGTATATGGCGGCAGGATTGCCGAACATACCACTGACGGTATTAACCAACTCGATTAAGGTCGCCGCTGAGCTGAGTAACAAGGAACAGATTCGTGTGATTGCCACAGGTGGGCAGCTGGCTTCGAAGTCACTGTCTTTTGTAGGACCGCTGGCAGAACGTTCGCTGGATGCTTATCATGTGGATAAAGTATTCCTGTCTTGCAAAGGAGTGCATCTGACCAAAGGCATCAGTGAATCCAATGAATTACAGGCTTTGGTGAAGCAAAAAATGATCCATATTGCGGATGAGGTCATTTTACTTGCAGATTCCAGCAAATTTAACATACAGGCGTTTACCAGAGTTGCTGAGATGAGCAGTGTGGGCAAAGTGATTACAGATCAGGGTGTTGATGAAGAGCACGTTAGCGCTTTGATCGAACAGAATATTACGTGTATACGTGTGTAAACAAGAAAGGAATGAATGTCATGAAACATCCTTTTCATCTGAAAGCGGTATGGAATGGTGGGCGTAACAGTGAGGGAACAATCGATGCAGGTGGATTAAAAACGGTCATATCGATTCCGCAGGAGATGGGCGGACCCGGTACGGGAACTAACCCAGACGAGATGCTGCTGGGTGCAGCCTCCACCTGTTACCTGATCACGCTGGCAGCGATGCTGGAGCGTTCGAATATTACGCCAGATGAATTAACGCTTGAATCGGAAGCAACGGTAGATGTTACGAATAACGTATTTACGTACGAACGGATCGTACATAGACCCCGGATTGTACTCAGCCAGGATGCTTCAGAGGCGGATCTGATCAAGGCTGAGCGCTTGGCGCATAAGGCTGAATCCTCCTGTATGATCTCCCGAGCGGTGGCAGGTAATGTCCAGATGGAGACACAGCCGGTCATTGTTACTACAGGAGCTAACGCGGTGTGATATACTGAAGAATAGACAATTCAAGTTGTCATTTGTGTAAAATAAGGAGTAATTTGGTATGAACACACAGAAGCGCAAGACTAACCGCTGGGTACGTTTAACACGTGTTATGAAGCTGAATTTTCTCAAATTGTTACGTGCTCCCGGAGGTGCCCATAAAGTATCTACCGGATTTGCCATAGGGTTCGGATTGGAACTGATCGTGATCTCGACCGCTTCCCTGATCTATCTCGTATTTTATCCGATTGTGCGACTGTCTGGGGGTTCGGTGCCAGCAGCGATTGTTGGTAATGTGATCGGGAAACTTACGTTTTTACCTATTATTCTTATGCCACTCGCCAAACAAATTGGCTCATGGATATTGCCTGCTCACAGCATGGGACAGGGACCGGTACATGAGAGTGCATTCATGGAGCTGTTTCGAGGGAACTGGTCGGCCGTGAGTGAATTGTTGCTTGGTGGACTGGATATTCTGGCAGGTATGTCCGTGTTTGGTGTCATTCTGGGTGTGATTTCGTACTTTGTCGTGAAATTCTTCTACGTCAGAGCGCTCAACCGGCGTTATGAACGCCGGCTGGAGAAACGCCGACAAGCGGACATCGCTTCGGTATCACCTCCGGTATTAATCAGGAAGCCATCACAATCATAATGGGCAGCATCAACATGGATGCAGCGGTGGTCCACAGAATACAGCGGGATACAAACTGCGGAGAAGCATTGAACTGTTCAGCCAAAATAACGGCGTTCACTGCGGTTGGCATCGAAGCGAGGATCAGCAGCACACTGAACAACGTACCTTCGACCTGAAGAGCGGTCAGTATCAGGCAGGACAGGATCGGCGCAGCTGCGAGACGGACCACAAGCCCGGTCCAGAAAGCTCGGCGTACATTGGGTAGCCAAGGCACCGTTGCACCTTTTGGTCTGAGCATCTGGGCTCCCAGAATGGCGAGTACGACAGGAGAGTAGCCCGCAGCCAGCATAGAGATCCCTCCATCCAGTGCTTCAGGCAGGCTCAGATTGGATGCACGCAGCGCAATGGCGATGCCGGCAGCATAGATGGATGGCATGCGGAAAACGGACAGGATCGCATCTTTTACCGTGAATTCGGATCTCGCAGCAAAAAAGATACCTACCGTATTAACAATAATCATCTGTCCAATGACGTAGACGGAAGCCTTGTCGAGCCCAAGCTGACCAAAGGCAAGCAGCACAAGCGGGAGCCCGTAATTCACGCAGTTTGTAAACGTGGAGACGAGGGTGAGACCCGCTTTTTCGCTTGCACCCAGACGGAAAATCCGGCTTAACAGCTCGGCGAGGGCCCACAGGGCAATCAGATTAATAATAGAGAACCAGAACGTGCTGGTGACGTCCGTCCAGGTAATCTCTGCATGCAGCAATGTATTGAAGATGAGCGCAGGGCTCAAAATATAAAGGGAAAAGGTCGAGAGCGACCGGGTATCCCAATTTTTGAAGCGTTTTAACAGAATACCTCCAATCACGGGAAGTGAGATCGGCAGGAAGACATGGTATAACGTGAGTAAAAATGAGTGAAGCAATGCAATTCAGTCCCTTCTGGATGAAAAACCAATCTTATCATAGCAGAAGATGCATCTCATATGAATGGATTTCAGTATGATGATGTGTAGTAATCGCCTTGTTTAACTAAGGATTCCCCTGAGGGGCAGCGACAGCGGATTGCTATTTTGATATGGCAGATTTATTATAGAAGAGGTGCAACAAGATTACATACACATAGAGGAGGAAACTGTAATGAGTGAATCAAAACGCTTGCTCGTACTTGCTGGCTCTTACGCCGAAGCGGAAAATGAGGGCATTTATGCATATGAATTGAATGAGGATACAGGCAGCTTGTCCAAGCTTGACGGCATCGCGGGCGTGAAAAATCCAACGTTTGTCAACGTGGATGCTGAAGGAAACAAACTGTATGCGATTGGTGAAACAGCGTCAGCTGAAGGCAACAAAATGTCTGAAGCGGTAGCTCTGAGCATTGATCCTTCTACAGGAAAATTAACGTTGCTGAACCGGAATGACTCCATTTCAGCACCACCATGTCATATCCAGCGTGATCCTTCTGGCAAATACTTGATTCTCTCCAGCTACCACGGCGGCCTGGTAGGTCTGCAAGCCTTGACGGATAACGGTGAAGTTGGAGCGCTTCTGGACGAGAAGAAACATGAAGGACAAGGTGCGCATCCTGAACGTCAGGACAAGCCACATGTTCACTCCGCATTCTTCAGCCCGGATGGAAAATACATGATGGTACAGGATCTGGGCGCAGATAACATCGCGATCTATTCCATTGATGCAGACAAAAATGAGCTTGTGCTGCACAGTGAAACCAAAACACATCCGGGAGCAGGCCCACGTCACTTGGCGTTCCACCCGAATGGTCAATTCGCTTATGTCATCAATGAAGTGGATTCTTCCATTACTTCGTTCCAATATGATGCAGCAGCGGGCACGTTGACTGAATTGTCTACAGTATCTACACTGCCTGATGGATATGATGGCAAAGAAAATACAACAGCAGAAATCACGGTTTCCAATGATGGACGTTATGTATATGGTTCCAACCGTGGACATGACAGCATCGTTGTATTTGCAGTAGATGCAGACAAAGGTCATCTGACACTGGTTGAACATGTATCTGCTGAAGGTGAGCACCCGCGTCATTTTGCTCTGACACCTAACGGCAAATTGCTGATCGCAGCTAACCGTGATACGAACAACCTCGTGACATTCACGGTAGATCAGGACAGCGGACGTCTGAAATACACAGGTCACAGCACAGGTGTATCCAAGCCGGTATGCGTGAAACCTGTATATCTGTAAAATGATAAATTTCTAAACCAGCCCTGGCTGGATTGAAAATGATAAAGATAAAGACCCTGCCATGTGGCGGGGTCTTTTATATTGAATATCTAATGGGATGATTAGGTTGCTGTTCTGCTGTAAGCAGACGTATTGGAATAGAGGATTAATTCTATGTTGGATTCATCTAACAACGAAAAGTTGTCAATAGTATCGCCCAAGTAACTACCCCACTTCAAAGTGCGTACTTCCTGAATGGATAGTCAGAGTCTACAATAAGTGAGTAGCCAAAACAAACACTGCATGCATCTGAACAGACAAATTGGTGCAGGCTAAATATCTGATTATTATTTGTACAGGAACGACTCATACTTGAACAACAAAGGAGAAATAAATGATGAAATTGCAATTGGCGCTTGACTTGGTAAATATCCCTGAAGGTATCGCACTGGTTAAAGAGGTTGAACAATATATTGATATCGTTGAGATTGGTACACCAATCGTTATTAATGAAGGTTTGCACGCGGTTAAAGCGATGAAAGAAGCATTCCCTAATCTGCAAGTTCTTGCAGACCTTAAAATCATGGATGCTGGTGGTTATGAAATCATGAAAGCAGCTGAGGCTGGTGCGGATCTGATCACTGTGCTTGGGGCAACCAATGACAGTACGATCAAAGGTGCAGTAGCAGAAGCGAAGAAACAAAACAAACAAGTTCTTGTGGACATGATCAACGTGCCTAACCTTGAACAACGTGCTCGTGAAATTGATGCGCTTGGCGTAGATTACATCTGTGTACACACAGGTTATGACCTGCAAGCTGAAGGACAAAGCCCGTTCGAAGATCTGCAAACGATCAAAGCAGCTGTGAAAAATGCTAAAACGGCAGTCGCTGGTGGAATCAAGCTGGAAACATTGCCAGAAGTCATCAAAGCACAACCGGATCTGGTTATTGTAGGTGGCGGTATCACAGGACAAGCAGACAAAGCGGCAGTTGCAGCTGAAATGCAACGTCTCGTTAAACAAGGGTAAGCGAATGACCAAAACACAATACGCAGCTGACATCTTGAAGGAGCTGGAACGCACGTTAAGTCAGATCGATGATGCAGAGATGCAAGCGATGGCTGAACATATTCTGGCTGCAGAACAGATTTTTGTAGCAGGAGCAGGACGGTCGGGACTTATGGGAAAGGCTTTTGCCATGAGACTGATGCAGATGGGGCTTCGTGTATATGTGGTGGGCGAGACCGTAACACCTGGGATCAGCTCGAAGGATTTCCTCTTGCTGTGCTCTGGCTCAGGAGAGACAGGCAGTCTGGCAGCCATGGCTCAGAAGGCCAGTCAAGCAGGTGCACCTGTAGGACTCATTACAATTAAGCCAGAGTCCACGATTGGGAAATTGGCGACTACGATAGTGCGCCTTCCGGCTTCAGCCAAAGAGGACACAGCAACTTCCGGAGCGGCAGTAACCATTCAGCCGATGGGCTCGTTGTTCGAACAAGGACTATTAATCGGCATGGATGCTCTCATCCTTACGATGATGGAAATGAAGGGGATGACCGGAGCGGATATGTTTGGCCGCCACGCGAACCTGGAATAGTGAATAGATGAAAGACCGGGATCCTTTGTTTATGAAGGGTTCTGGTCTTTTCTGCGATACATAGTCATTCATCTGTATAGGTTTTATCCGTGATTTTCAGTTAAACTTTGCATCCCGACCAGGCTGTAGTAGAATTAATAGATAGCTGTATCGAATGAATGTACTTTTTACATCATGCATGGAGCGGAAAGCTTACCTCGTGTGAAGTGTCCCCGTGATATGTGTAATATACGCGATATAAGATTGAAGATGAGGGGGCTCGGAGCCATGGCAGCCGAAGTCAAGGAACGGATTAATCTGAAAGAAATCAACTGTGAGAAGGAATTGACCCTTGCGGTGATCGGTGGCAAATGGAAACTGATTATTTTGTGGCATTTGGGTCTGGAAGGCACCAAACGTTTCAGTGAGCTGAAACGCCTAATCCCTCATATTACCCAGAAGATGCTGACCAACCAGCTTCGTGAGCTTGAGGAAGACAAACTTATTGAGCGCAAGGTGTATGCAGAGGTACCTCCTCGGGTGGAATATACGTTGACCGATCACGGTCAGAGCCTGATGCCCGTCCTGCACGCGATGTATAACTGGGGTAAAAATTACGGTGAAAATGTAATCTGGAAAGAAAGCTAAACAAGTTTCTAAGAAAGCTAAATAAGTATGTTCTATAATGAACCGCCGGGTAAATGGATACTTCCATCACCTGGCGTTTTTTTTAGTTACTTTTAAATTTTGGTCAGTGGATCAATAGTTTACTCCAAACGCAGCGGGCAGAAATAGACTTAAGAAGCGAAGCGTTCGCCTTTATCAAGGGATTTTTACCTTTAAAAAAGTGAATCAAAAAATCCGGGGATAACAGCGATCGAAGGGCTATTCTGCCAGCGGAGTAATAAGGAGTAATCCATTTGTCTGCTCTACCATAAATCCATACCAAAAGTCTCATTTTAGGTCATGTCATGTATAGATGAGCGGAATATGATACGATGAGAGATATTGGAAAATGCAAGGAGGATGACAACTAAAGATGGAAAAAATACGTACACGCGCTGAGGTAAATCAGGAAACGACTTGGGATTTGAGAGACTTGTTTGTAACCGATGCAGAATGGGAGCAGGAGCTTCGATCACTTCCACTGGCTGCTGCCCAGATCGAAACGTTCAAAGGACGTCTGGGCGAAGGCGCTGAACAATTGCTGGCTTGTCTGGATGCGCGTGAAGCTTTGCAGGAGCGGATCGGCAAGACGGCTTCTTATGCCCGCTTGAAGCAGTCCGAGGACAGCACCAATCCGGTGAATATTGAGAATTCAGCTAAAGCAGGAGATATCCTATCAAATCTGTCGTCGTCCTTGTCTTTTGTCAATTCGGAGATCATTGATTTGCCGGAGGGAACCGTTGAACGTTACCTTGAAGAACTTCCGGGATTGGAGCCGTATGCACGCAGTTTGGAGCGTTTGATTCGAGAAAAAGCACATCGGCTTACGCCAGAGACCGAGAAGGTACTTGCCTCACTTGGAGAGGTACTGGATTCTCCATACCGTATCTATCTGCGCGGTAAACTGGCAGACATGACGTTTGACGATGCTCTTGATGGAGAGGATAATACTCGTCCACTGTCCTGGTCATTCTACGAAAATAATTATGAGATGTCATCTGATACAAAGCTACGCCGTTCTGCTTATGCTGCATTCAGCTCGACATTAAATGATTACAAAAATACGTTCGCAGAAGGTTATGCAACCGAAGTGAAGAAACAGGTTGTTTTATCCAGGCTACGTGGTTACGACGATGTTACAGATATGCTTCTCAGCCCACAGCAAGTGAGCAAAGAGATGTACAATAATGTGCTCGATATTATCCAGCAGGAACTCGCACCTCATATGCGCAGACTGGCGGCTCTTAAGAAACGTGAGCTGGGTCTGGACAAACTGATGTTTTGTGATCTGAAGGCGCCGCTTGATCCTGAATTTAGCCCTGCCATTACATATGATGAGGCGTGCACACTCATTCGAGAAGCACTTGATGTGCTTGGGCCGGAGTACGGCGAGATCGTAGAGCGAGCATTCCGTGATCGCTGGGTGGATTACGCAGATAATGCAGGCAAATCCACAGGGGCATTTTGCTCCTCCATATATGGTTCACACTCCTATATCTTAATTTCATGGGCAAACAATATGCGCGGAGCATTTACGCTTGCCCATGAAGTGGGGCATGCAGGCCACTTCATGCTTGCGGGACGTTACCAACGGCTCACGAATACACGGCCATCTCTTTATTTTATTGAGGCACCGTCGACCATGAATGAAATGCTGCTGGCAGACCATCTATTGAAGCGTTCCGATAATCCGAGAATGCGTCGCTGGGTCATTTTGCAATTGTTGAACACATATTACCATAACTTCGTTACACATCTGCTGGAAGGTGAGTTACAGCGCAGGGTGTACGCACGCGCAACCAATGATGAGCCCATTACGGCAAAGACGTTGAGTCAGCTCAAGGGAGACATCCTTTCCGAATTCTGGGGACCTGATCTGGTAATTGATGAAGGGGCCAAGCTCACGTGGATGAGACAACCTCATTATTATATGGGACTATATCCATATACCTATGCGGCAGGCTTGACGGCTTCCACAGCGGCTGCACAGCAGATTCGTGAAGAAGGACAGCCTGCGGTAGATCGCTGGCTTGATGCACTCAAAGCTGGTGGAAGTCTCACGCCACAGGAGTTAATGAAGCTTGCGGGTGTGGATATGTCCGGACCTGAGCCGATTCGCTCTGCGGTTGCTTATGTCGGCAGTCTGGTCGACGAACTTGAACGTCTGTATTCCTGATCTGGTTCATATAGTATACGGACAAGGCAGAACGGGTTGTCTGCATGCACCGCCTTCCTTGCGTGGGGGGCGGTGCATCTTATTTTTGCAAGGGGAAAGGAACGATGATGAATGGCGTTAACAAGCGAGTCCTCATCGATGGGCCGATTAAGCGTAGACGGCTTTGGTGTGTTTGACGACATGAATGGAGTACCAGGTTTTGAAGGCAATCAGGGTGGTTTTTTTTCGGGATTTAGTGAGTTTGCTGCAATGAATGCATTTGCTTCGATTTTCATTGGCGCCATATTTCTCATCATTGCGGGAGTTATTGTTTTTGTTATTATTTCAGGCATACGCTCAGGGATGTCAAATAACGCGGCAGCCTTGTTAACCCTGCACTCAACGGTGGTGACCAAACGAACGGAAGTTTCAGGTGGCAGCGGGGATAGCCGTGCGACTACCCGGTATTATGTTACATTTGAATTCGACAATGGGGAGCGCACTGAACTAATTGTTGGCGGAAACCATTATGGCATGATGGTGGAAAATGATCGAGGGATGCTGACGTATCAGGGGACACGATTCAAGCATTTTGAGAGAGATGTACAGCCCCAGTCCGGGGTAAGCAAAGGTCAATTTTATACGTAAAAAAAGAAATGCGGCTCCTCCCAAGTGGGAGAGAGTCGTTTTTGGTATACCCAAAAGAAAGAAATACCGAAGGGTATTCAAACGCTTACAATGGTGATATACTCGTAAAATAAAGTAAAACAGTATTAAACAAAAACAAACAAACAATAAATACAGAATAAAGTACAGGGTTACGGACTGAATCAAGAGATACCGTTTGGAAAATAGGATGGGTTCGAAAGGTTGGTGAAGCGCGGTGAGTGTGCTGGCTTATGATTTGGGCGCTGGGAGCGGGAGAGCGTTACTGGGACATCTGAATGATCGAGGGATCGAAACGAGCGAAATTCATCGGTTCAAGAATGAACCAGTGAAGGTTGGCGAGCGGATGCACTGGGATATTCTGCGATTGCATCATGAATTGTTGCAAGGGCTTACACTTGTGAAACAGCAGGGAGAAAAACCAGAGAGCCTGGGGATCGATTCGTGGGGCGTTGATTTTGGTCTGCTTGGCAGTAATGGTGAGTTGCTGGGTAACCCATATCATTACCGTGATACACAGTTTAACGGCATGATGGATCAGGTGCGCCAAGAGCTGAGCTCCCAGCGAATCTTCGAACGTACAGGGATTCAGTTTCTTAGCTTTAATACCTTGTATCAATTGGCGACACTTCAACGCAGCGGTTCCCCGTTACTTCATGAAGCAGAGCGTTTTCTCATGATTCCGGATTTACTACGTTATTTCCTGACCGGGGAAGCGGTGAATGAGTTTACCAATGCAACCACAACCCAATTATACAATCCATCAGCGGGGCAGTGGGATAGTGAGTTGCTGGCGCATATTCGCATTTCGGAGAAACTGTTTGGTGAAGCCGTGCTGCCAGGTACCCGTGTTGGACAATTGCGAAGCAGTATCTGTAACGATCTGGGATTGTCCCCGATTCCCGTGATCGCTGTTGCGGAGCATGATACGGGTTCAGCCGTTGTGGCTGTTCCTGCAACGGAACGTTCATTTGCTTATCTGAGCTGTGGAACCTGGTCCCTGATGGGTACGGAGATAGATCATCCTGCGATAAGTAGCCAGAGTCTGGCCTTGAACTTCACGAATGAAGGCGGGGCGGGCGGAACATTCCGTCTGCTGAAGAACATTATGGGCTTATGGATTTTGCAGGAAAGCATGCGGGAGTGGGACCGCCAGGGGCAGGGAATTAGCTATGATGTGTTATTGGCAAAGGCCGAACAGGCACCTCCATTTGCTAGTTTGTTTGACCCGGATGATGAACTGTTCATGCCCGCAGGAGATATGACGAAGCGTATACGTCAGTATTGCCGTGATACAGGGCAAGTGGTACCAGAGGATCAGGGGGCTATTGCCCGGGCAATTCTGGAGAGTCTGGCATTGAAGTATAGGAGAGTTCTGGAATGGACGGAGCAATTGTCGGGTCAGATGTTCAACGGATTGCATATGGTCGGTGGAGGCATCCAGAACCGCCTGTTATGTCAGTGGACTGCAAATTCCATTGGCAAGCCGGTATGGGCAGGTCCGGCAGAGGGAAGTGCCATCGGGAATATGGCTGTGCAATGGATGGCGAGCGGAGCTTTTAAAGAGATCTGGGAGGCTCGTAAGGCCATTCGAGATTCATTTCCGGTAACTACGTATGAGCCGCAGGACAAGTCAATCTGGGAAGATGCTTACGGCAGATTTCTGCGTGTGACGGCTTCATCCAATTCACAAGCGGGGAGTGAGGTGTAACATGCTGGCAGCCGAGCGGTATGACCGAATTGTGGAGATGGTGAACGTAAAGGGCAGTATGCGTGTATCCGAGCTTAGTGAGCGCTGCCGGGTGACGGAGGAAACCATCCGGCGGGACCTGGATCGGCTGGAACAGGCAGGGCGACTGCGCCGATCTCACGGTGGTGCAGTGAGTGTGAAGGAAGATCAACCGGAGATCCCTTACCGGATCAGGGAGACAACACATGCGGAAGAGAAAAAGCGGATTGCACAAGCGGCTCTGGCGATGATTAATCCGGGTGATCGCATTCTGTTGGATGCCAGCACAACGGCAGGTTATATGGCAGCGAATATGCCGGATTTCCCGCTGACGGTCTTAACCAATTCGATTCAAATCGCCACTGAACTCAGCAGCCGTGACAAGGTTGAGGTCATCTCAACAGGGGGGCAGCTGGCATCGCGCTCGTTATCTTTTGTTGGGCCGCTGGCGGAGCGTTCTCTGGAAACGTATCACGTGGATAAAATGTTTATGTCGTGCAAAGGTGTACATCTCGAAGGTGGCGGAATCAGTGAATCCAATGAACTCCAGGCAAGGCTGAAGCAGAAGATGGTTGGCATTTCCGATCAGGTCATCTTACTTGCAGATGCCAGTAAATTTGGTGTCCGTGCTTTCGCCCGGGTATCCGGGTTAAATGCAGTCCATATGATCGTTACCGATCAGCCATTGGAGGCTGAACAGACAGACCGGTTGAGCGGATACGACATAGGGATCATTACAGTTTAAGATTTTAGAATTTACTTATATTAATTGAACTAAACATTTACACGAAACGGAGAGGACAGAAATAACTTGAAGAAGCGAAGCTAAAAGCTTTCTGAAAGAAAGCTGCATCGGAAGCATATACTGCGCCTTTATCCCCGGATTTTACCCTTACAAAAGTAAATTAAAAAATCTGGGGATAACAGCGATCGGAAGGTTATTCTGTCATCGGAGTGTCCAGTGTAAATATTCTTAGTCAATTCATCTACTAATCAGTTAATAGGAGCGTGTAATTATGAAGGTCTCCTTATTCATTACCTGCCTCAGCGATGCCATCTATCCCCGAGTGGGGGAGGCTATGGTCAGATTGCTCGCGGCTCATGGTGTTCGGCTGGATTTTCCGCCGAATCAGACCTGCTGCGGTCAGCCTTCCTACAATAGCGGGTACTGGGATGAGACTCGGGTAGCGGCCAAGACCATTCTTGAAGCGTTTGACGACAGTGATTTTGTGGTATGTCCTTCGGGATCGTGTACGTACATGATTCATCATTATCCCGAACTGTTCGCGGATGAACCAGTATGGTTGGAGAAGGCAAAACGATTGGAAGCCAAAGCTTATGAGTTTACTCAATTCCTCGTTCAAGTACTCGGGATAACCGATCTGGGCGCACATTTTCCGCACAAAGTAACCTATCATCCATCCTGTCATGGTAGCCGTTTGCTGGGTGTAAAGGATGAACCGATGGCGCTGCTCTCTCAGGTGAAAGGACTGGAATTGGTTCCACTCCCATTTGCTGAGGATTGTTGTGGGTTTGGAGGTACGTTTGCCATCAAAATGTCCGATATTTCAGGAGCGATGGTGACGGAGAAAGTCGATCATGTCAAAGAGACACAAGCCGAAGTACTGGTTGGGCTGGATATGGCCTGTCTGATGAATATCGCAGGTAATCTGCGTTATCGGAATGAACCGGTGCGTGTGATGCATCTGGCGGAACTACTGTATGAGGGGGTGCGAACAGGATGAGCCAACCGGGAGTTATGGATACGACGGTCAAAGAACGTGCCGGACTGGCCTTGAATGATGATTTTCTGCGTAAAGCGGTCAAATTCACGACAGAACGATTGCGTAACGGGAAGAAGTCTGCCTCAGAAGAACATGGAAATTGGGATGAATGGCGGGAGCGTGGCCGTCAGATTCGTCTGCACACAATTGCATATCTGGATTATTACCTAAATGAATTTGTGAATAACGCCCGTGCGAACGGGGTTCATATTCATTTTGCAGATACATCGGTGGAAGCAGCGGCAATTGCGCTGGATATTGCGGCGCATAAACAGGCTTCTACGGTGGTGAAATCCAAATCGATGGTGTCGGAGGAAGTGCATCTGAATCATGTGCTGGAGTCGGCGGGCATTGAAGCCATCGAGACGGACCTGGGTGAATATATCATTCAGTTGGCAGGCGAAGCTCCATCTCATATTGTCATTCCAGCCATCCATAAGAACCGCTACCAGATTGCCGAGTTGTTATCCAAGGAAGCGGGTGAAATTCTGGAGCCGGATACAACGGTACTTGCCGGATTTGTTCGCAAAAAGCTGCGCGAGAAGTTCCTCGAAGCAGATATCGGCATGACCGGCTGCAATTTTGCGATTGCAGAGACAGGTTCCATGGTTTTGTTCGAAAATGAAGGTAATGCCCGTATGGTATCCACTGTTCCCAAAACGCAGATTACACTGATGGGCATGGAGCGAATCATCCCGTCGTGGACGGATCTGGAGGTCATGGCAACCTTGTTACCACGCTCCGCAACAGGTCAGAAACTAACGATGTACATGTCAGGCATCACAGGTCCGCGTCGTACAGCGGATGGAGATGGACCAGATGAAATGCACATTATTATCGTGGACAACGGTCGATCCCTACAGCTTGGTGATCCTGAATTCCAGGAGTTGTTGAATTGTATTCGCTGTGGTGCTTGTCTGAATGCTTGTCCAGTATATCGTCATATTGGAGGTCATGCCTATGGTGGCACCTATAGTGGTCCGATTGGCGCGGTACTGACACCTGCACTCAATGGCAACATTGATGAATGGAACGATATTGCGGGTGCTTCGAGTCTGTGCGGAGCCTGTTATGAAGCATGTCCAGTTAAAATTCCGCTGCATGATATGCTCGTTTATTTACGTAGGCGTAAAGTGGAAGACGGCCATGGAAACAAAATGGAAAGCATGGGCATGAAGGGATTTGCCGCTGTTGTATCCAATTCCAAACGTTTCAGTGCGGCCATACGTCTGGGACAGATCGGGCAGAAGGCAGTTGTACGCAACAACGGCATTTCTCTCAAATTGGGACCACTTAAAGGCTGGAACAATTATCGGGTTGCGCCAAGCCTCGCCAAGAAATCCTTCCGGCAACAATGGAACAAGCTGGATCAGGAACTGAACCAAGAGCAACCGGCCATGGATTCTTCTGTTCGCAGTCGCATGGAGCAAATTATTCGTGAACGAGAGGAAGGGGAGGGTACTAAGCATGGTCACTGAACATCAGCAATGGCTGGCACAATTGGAGAAGAAGTCCATGGAGAAACAGGAGCAGTTCATGAATGACATTGCTTCGAAATTGAAGAGACCAAGGCAACGCCATGCGCCGACCCAACCCTTTCGGGGAGCACCCGACTTTTGGACTGAACTGGAATGGGATGAAGAGAAGCGTATTCAAGCATTTACGGATAACTTTGTGAGTGTAGGCGCACACATTGCCCGGGTTCAGAACATGGAAGAAGTGTCTCAATTTATAGCCAACAAATCTCATGAACTGAGTGCCAAATATATCATTCGGCAGAATGAACAGGCGTTACAGGATCTCGGATTGGAAGAGCAGCTTCCGGATGTACAGATCTCAGTGTGGAATAGTCAGGCTGATGAGAACTGGAAGGCTCGGGCAGCTGAGGCAGATATCGGTGTGGTCATGGCGGATTATGCAACAGCATACACAGGCTCGGTCACTGTACTTTCTTCACCGGAAAAAGGTCGTTCAGTCAGTCTACTGCCTACGGTACTCATCATCATTATTCCAGTGGACCGACTGTACACCAGACTGGGTGAGACGCTGGATCGATTTGACGAAGCGGGAAGAGAGAATCTTCCGGCAGGCATTCACTTTATTTCCGGGCCAAGCCGATCTTCCGATATTGAAAATGATTTAACCATTGGGGTACACGGACCAGGCATTGTATATGGTTTAATTATGGGTTAACGGTGTGCTGAGTGTGATGGCGCATCATGATTTTGATAACTGTCCGAGATGCAGTATTTGACTGCTGAGGGCAGTTTTTTATTTGGCCTGCTATAGTTAAAAACTATTATAATTATATCAATTATATATTTTACCTATTAATGGTGGAGGTGTATAATCCATCTCAAGAGAGAATTCATATGAGATACAAAAGAGAAAGAGGAGGATGAATACAGATGAGTATATTTTCTTACCAAGTTCCGTTTATGGATGGACATAACGGTGATTTTTCTGCTTTTAAAGGGAAGGTTCTGCTTATTGTGAATACAGCAAGTCGGTGCAGCTACTCGCGTCAATTCAGTGAACTTCAGCAGATGTATGAGAAATATGGTGATCAGGGGCTGGAGATTCTGGCGTTCCCTTGTAATCAGTTTAACGACAAAGAACCTGGTAGTAGTGCTGAGGTAGCCGAGTATTGCAGAAGTCAGTTTCAGATATCCTTTCCGATTTTGGAGAAGGTTGAGGTCGTTGGGCAATCGATGCATCCGTTGTTCCGTTACCTGATTGAAGAATCGCCGTTTCAAGGTTATGATCTGGACACAAAGGAAGGACAGTGGATGGACACTTTTGTGAAGGAGAAGCATCCAGAATTGTATCAAGGGGACGGGATCAAATGGAATTTTACCAAATTCCTGATTGATCGCAGTGGGAACGTCCATGGCCGTTATGAAACGACAGTTGCTCCATTAGAGATGGAGTTGGCTATTCAGAATCTATTAAAGAATACATAAGTATACCTTAATCCCTGTCCTGAGGTCCTATGACTTTGGGACTGTTGAAGATTGGAACTGGAAATGTTAGGGTAAAAGAAGATAACGAAGTCATCCATTTTTTTTAATCAAAAATGACCAATATACCATTTCAGTCAGTTAGTTCTTTAAATGGTTTTATCGTTATCTGGATGAAATATGAAAATGTGCAAAAAATAACTTGAATCTGTTGATCTGAAGAGTAAGTGTAATCGCGTCTGTAAACCAAGTCATAATTTTTTAGTTGTAGAACTCTTAACTTGGAAAGAAGGAGTGAGTGTCATGCCACCAATTTCAGTGCCTCAACCAAAAACATTTGGCCCATTGGGCAATTTGCCGCAATTGAATTTTGAAGAGCCGGTGCAATCCTTGGTAAAACTTGCTGAAGAATATGGACCGATCTTTCGTATGGAGTACCCCGGGCGAAGTGAATTGTATATTTCAGGTCACGAACTGGTCGCCGAGGTAACAGATGAATCCAAATTCGACAAACGTGTGTGGGCCCCCCTTGCGAAGGTTCGTGCATTTGCAGGAGATGGACTATTTACGAGTTGGACCGATGAGCCGAATTGGAAAAAAGCCCATAACGTACTGCTGCCAAGTTTCAGTCAACGTGCCATGCAGGGATATCACAACAAAATGATTGATCTGGCTGTGCAGCTGGTTCAGAAATGGTCACGATTGAACCCGGATGAGACGGTTAACGTTCCGGATGATATGACACGTCTTACGCTCGACACGATTGGCCTGTGTGGGTTCAACTATCGGTTTAACAGCTTCTATCGGGAAGAACCACATCCATTCATTACGAGCATGGTTCGTGCGTTGGATGAATCCATGAGTTCATTGCAGCGACTACGTCTGCAAGACAAGCTAATGATCACCAAAAAGAAACAGTTTGAACAGGATATCCGTTCCATGTTCTCCTTGGTGGATCACATTATTGCTGAGCGTAAAGAGAAACCGCAGGAAGGGGCAGATGATCTGTTGTCCCACATGCTCAGCGGCAAGGACCCGGATACAGGAGAAACACTGGATGATGAGAACATCCGTTATCAGATTATTACATTCCTGATTGCTGGACATGAGACCACAAGTGGGCTGTTATCCTTCGCCGTTTATTATCTGATGAAGAATCCGGATACGCTGGCTAAAGCCCAAGCTGAGGTGGATCAGATTCTGAAAAATCCGGTTCCCACGTACAACCAGGTTCGCAATCTGAAGTACGTTCGCATGGTTTTGAATGAAGCATTGCGGTTATGGCCTACGGCCCCGGCATTTTCTCTGTATGCAAAAGAGGACACGGTACTTGCGGGTCAATATCCTTTGCAAAAAGGAGACAGCGTCAGTGTACTTATTCCCAAGCTGCATCGTGACCGCGAAGCATGGGGAGACGACGTAGAGGAATTCCGCCCGGAACGGTTCGAAGATCCGAGCAAAGTGCCGCATGATGCCTATAAACCTTTTGGTAATGGTCAAAGGGCCTGTATTGGTCAGCAGTTTGCACTTCAGGAAGCAACGCTGGTACTGGGCATGGTGTTGAAGCATTTTGACTTCATAGATCATTCTGATTATCAGTTAAAGGTGAAAGAAACGCTGACACTTAAACCGGATAACTTCACAATTCGGGTACGTGCGCGTGGGGGGCAGCCAGTCATGGCCGTTCCGGGTGTAGCGGTCGAAGAACCAAAGCCGGTTGCCAAAAGAACGGAGCCGGATGCAGCGAATGCCCACCACACACCGATGCTTGTTCTGTACGGTTCCAATCTGGGTACCGCTGAAGGCATTGCACGTGAAATTGCGGATACCGCCAGATATCAGGGTTTCCGGAGTGAGGTCGCTACGCTGGATGATCGTGTTGGCAAACTGCCAAAGGAGGGTGCCGTCATTATTGTCAGTGCATCCTATAACGGTCAGCCGCCAAGTAATGCCAAGATGTTTGTCGAGTGGATTGAACATGCGGATGCCAATGAATTCAAAGGGGTGCGTTTCGCCGTTCTTGGATGCGGTGACCACAACTGGGCCAGCACCTATCAGCGTATTCCGCGTTTAATAGATGAACAGTTATCTTCCAGAGGAGCAGAGCGGTTATCACCGCTGGGTGAGTCAGATGCCAGCGGTGATTTTGAGAAACAGGTGGGGGATTGGACGGAGCAACTATGGCCGGATCTCGCACGAACGATGGGACTGAAGCTAAATACAACCTCCAATAGCGAACGCAGTTCACTATCTGTACAGTTTGTCAGTGGGCTCGCCGTAACACCGCTTGCGGATACGTATGATGCCCATGTAGCGGAAGTACTGGAGAACAGAGAGCTTCACGACGCAGGCAGTGAACGCAGTACACGTCACCTGGAGATCAAATTGCCTGAAGGCATAACCTACAAGGAAGGGGATCATCTGGGTATTCTGCCGCAGAATCCACCGGAGCTGGTGGAACGTGTATTGCGTCGTTATGGATTCACCGGAACGGAGCATCTCGTTCTGGATGCATCTGGTCGAAGTGCCGCGCATCTGCCGCTGCATCAACCGGTTAACCTGTATGATCTGCTTAGTCATAGCGTTGAGCTTCAGGAGGCGGCAACTCGTGCGCAACTGAGAGAAATGGCAGCATACACCGTATGTCCACCGCATAAGAAGGAGCTTGAAGCGCTGCTTGATGAATCTGTGTATATGGATGAAGTGCGGAACAAACGGATCTCCATGCTGGATTATCTGGTGAAATATGAGGCATGTGAACTGCCGTTTGAGCGTTTCCTTGAATTACTGCCTTCATTAAAAGCCAGATATTATTCGATCTCCAGTTCACCGCGTGTTCAGCCCGATCAAGCGAGTATTACGGTCAGTGTTGTGCGTGCCCCGGCATGGAGTGGGCAGGGAGAATACAGAGGTATTGCGTCCAACTATCTGGCTAACCTGAAGTCGGGTGATGAGATCGTGATGTTTACGCGGACACCGGAATCCGGGTTTCAACTGCCGGAGGATGCACAGGTTCCCGTCATCATGGTAGGTCCGGGTACAGGTGTTGCTCCATTCCGAGGTTTCTTGCAGGCAAGGCATGTATTGAAGGAACAAGGCCAAGAGGTTGGCGAAGCCCATCTGTACTTTGGATGCCGGAACCCTGAGCATGATTATCTGTACAAAAATGAACTGGAAGCAGCCCAGCAAGAAGGGCTTGTGAAACTTCATACGGCCTTCTCCCGTGTAGACGGGGAGGAGAAATGTTATGTACAGCATCTGATGAGAGACGATGCCCATCATCTGATTCCTTTGCTTGAAGAGGGTGCGCATCTGTATATCTGCGGTGATGGCAGCAAGATGGCACCTGATGTGGAAGCTACACTCCAGCATGCGTACGCTGATATTCATGGCAAGTCCGCGAAAGAAGCAGAAGACTGGCTTAATCAGCTTCAGCAGGAAGGTCGTTATGCCAAGGATGTGTGGACAGGCATCTGATGTACACATGTGAAGGTTCAGCTTGATCCGTAACTGGCTGAGCGGTGAGATACAGAAGCAGTTCTGTTCTCACCGCTTTTTGACATAAAATGATTCTTCAGCAGATGAGTGGTTGCATGGGTTATAATTATATATTGGAAGGGAGCACCCGTATGCAGACATTTGGGAACCTTTGTATGGCTTGCAAAAAGAACCAGCTTTACTTCCGCCTACAAGGTCGTTTCAGTTTTTTTCTTCCGACGGTTGGTCGATAGATCGACTCAACGCTGGAGAGAGGAAATAAAATACGGGAAGGGACTCTGCCTTTTCCCTGGAGTTCAAGATAATTCAGTCCCACGCCCACAAGTCTGATATTGTTAAATGCATTCCTGGAAGGGAAAGTCGTGCGGATTCCCACTCTGACGCCTCGCCGTGTTCGAGGAATATCGAATACCCGAATGGAATTCAGACTGAGTGGAATGAATAACTGCCGGTTTACTTTGATAAACTGCCTTGGATAGACACGACGAATACGTCCCGGTTCCAAGCCGGAGAGTGGAGTATTCAGTTCTGCAAGGTGCCCCTGGAGTTCTGCCAGACGCTGCTGAAGTGTTTTTCCAGTATGGAGATGCTGCCAGCTCATAAGTATTCCTCCGTTCGCCATTTGTACCTAGTATATGAAGGAACGGGGTAGGAAGGTGTACGTTTGATAGCCCATGTTCGTTACGGCTAACGGGGTTTCATTTTATAATAGAGGAGTGATTCACATGATCGTAGAGATGTATAAAGATCTCATTCAGGATGAGCGTGGCAATTATTATCTGGCAGTACAGATGGATGGTAATGAGCTTACGCTTGTTAATGCATTCGTTGAAGCGGCATTCACACCTGAACTGATCTACAATGAAGAGTTTCGTACCAAACATAAAGAGATGGAAGGTGGGTTTGTAGGCAAAATTGCGATGGACCTGCTCAGGCACGATGTGGTCATGGGGATGAAGCAAATCGACCGCAAGCTGTTGAACCTGTCGGATGTGGAACAGCAGTTCACGGTAAATTATATTGATACGATTGAATTTTATCGTCACCCGGCGTGGAACCGGAAGGTGTAAGGCGAAACTCATCTCTACTGTAACCAGAGAGAGAATGATTTCCGAAGTGGTAGTCAATTTCTATCTTGTGTCCTTATGAATAAGAAATAAAGAGATGTAAACGCGCAAAAGGGAAAAGCGCAAGTGCAGGGGCAGTAACCCTCCGCAACTTGCGTTTTTACATACAAACAATTAACGATACGTAGGATGGATGATGCCAATATCGCGTTCAGTTTTCAAATTTCCATCAGCGTAACGCTGCATTTCATTTCCTTTGATCCGAATCGGGATACACTCCCCTTGATAGTAAAGCTCCCCCTCGACGGTACGAACGGTCATTCCGATGACTGCCTCCAGATGCCCACTATGATCCGTTACAAGCCGAATCCCTGAGGGGCCGTCCAGATGAACCTTGCCTTCCAGATATACCGTCATGCGATCTGGCGTGTTGACCAATTCATAACCTACTCCGTTGACTTTTCGGCTATAAGCCGTGTTGCCAGATATGATCTCACCATGATCCATGTCGATGGGGAGCAGTCCGGTAAACCAGAGCTGATTCGATCCAACAGGCATAATTCCGCATAGTCGCTCCACATAATCAAGGAGACAGAGGATGGAGGGTGAGTAAGTCTCGGTAAAACCTTGTTCTCCGGTCCATGGGCTTAGTACCTGACCAAATCGCTTATCTTTGGATAGCGCGGACAAGATTGGCTGCATTACCCAGGTTAGCTCCACATATCGGTGATGATACTCAAATGCGTGTGGTGCCCGGATCAGACTCAGGAAATTGGATGCCCCTCCCCAGCTGTTATAGGAGGAAAAGGGATCAAATCTGGGATCATCCATTGAAATCGATGTAAACGGGTATTTAGCGAAAAACTTGCTTGTATTCAACAGGTACCGACGCAGTAGGTTATCGAACAATTCACGGTCGCCCACCTCGCAGGCCATCACGCGAAGCAGCACATCGGATTGGACTCGGACCATGTCGTCATTGCGGTCCCGATCATAGAAGAACATATCCTGTTCGTCGTAACAATAACGGAAGAGACTTTCCAGGCTGGACTGGGCTTTTGCTTTCCAATCCGTTCCCGATTCTCCAAGCTCCTCCGCCATACGGGACAGATACATGCGCTGACAATAGATATTGGCAGTCAGATCTGGTGCCAGAAAAGGCAGAATCGGAGAATCCGGGTGATAGGCAGAGGCATCATTCATGTAAGGTGTATCCGGAACATGCCAGAAACGGGGGGATAAGTCATGTCCGGTGTCAAACGTACTGAAGGCCTCTACACAGCCAGTTCCTCGGGTATTACGGTTGCGTGCAATCCACTCATCGTAACGAACCATAGCCTTATACATCGTGTTCAGGAAAGGCGACTGCTTCCCGTGATTGCCATGAAGCTGATAGTGGTTCCATACACTCCGTGCCAGTGGAGTGACCAACTGGATTTGCCGGAAAGAGGGCCCGTTTGCCGTGAGTTTATACGGGAACAATCCATCTTCTCTTTGCTGCTCTGCAAATGCAAGGTAAGTTGTTTCGGACACGGAAGGCAGCAGGCGAGACAGCAGCTCCGCATTGATGGTACCTGTACTCTCTAACCAACATCCCAGATAGATGCCACCTTCTTGTAAAATAGGATTACTGTCTCCCATGGGCAGGATGCAAGCAAGCAATTTCTCTACTGCTGCATAATACGTAGCTTCCAGTTGTCCGCCCGATGCCGCAAACCGGATACCCGACGCATGCCATTCCTGTAACAAATGCTGATCTTCCGGTTTTACTGGCTGAACTTGATCCATAATCGAAATGTTGCGTAGCCGATTCACTATCTCTTCTGTCATATGGTCCTCCTCACAGCGTCTGCTTATTGATTCGATTCAAAGATACGAACGGTTCCGTTATAGAAGTCGGAGACAGCTTGCTCCACACTTTTTCGTCCAAATCCGATCTCTTGATTCGTCGTCTGAGCTAACTTGGAGAACTCTGCAAATCCAGGTGGGTTGTAACTCACGTCAAAAGGTTCTGTCTTCGTTGCTTCAGAGACAAGGTTTGTATAGTTATAGACAATCTCCTCCACAGGGCCTGCACCTTCCTGAAGAAGATTTCGGTTGGCTTCCGTAACGGGCACACCACGGTCATTACCGAGGATTTTGGCTGCTTCAGGATCATGAATCCAGAAGTCCATTAATATGGCCACTTCCTTCGGATGTTTGGTATTTGCGTAACCTGATAATCCCTGACTGGATTCAAATACAACACCCGTTCCTTTAGGGCCTCGTGGTACAGGGAGCAGCACCAAAGGATCTTCCGTCAAGCTCTGGAATGCAGCGAGTTGGTTGGATGGCAGTAGAGTCATGGCTGCTTTGCCTGTGATCAACAGGGACTTACTGGTGTCATCATGCGGGTTGGATACCTGCAATTCCGGTGTGACTACACCGCCGGATGCCGAAGTCTTTTCCCAATATTGGAACCATTCCAGAATATCTTCCTTGGCGAATCCAAGTGTACCGTTTTTCATGTCATACAGTTGTTTACCCCTTTGTTTTAGATAAATATCCATCCCGTCGACGGTAAAATTGTACGTTCCATAGAAGCCGTCTCCGAGCTTGTCGGACAACTCCTTGCTGATGGAGGCATACTCTGCCCAGTCCCAATCCGAAGCTGGCAAAGGCACGCCGGCTTTTTCAAAGAGTGCCTTGTTAATAACAATTCCCCGTGCGTTTGCACCAGCAGAAATATGTTGTAACTTCCCGTCGAGACGTCCGTATTCGATCATGGTTTCATCCATACCGTCCAGATTCAGTTCGTTGCCAACATATGGGTCCAGGTTAAGCAGGACATCTTTTTTGGCATAATCCACGACATTTCCACCAAGGAAAAAGAGATCCGGTGCTGTGCCTGATGCCAACTGGGTATTCAGCTTGTCGAAATACCCGGAGGAAGGTGCAAATTCACCTGAAATTTTAATATCCGGATGTTTTGCCTGAAAGATCTTCAGCGCTTCATTCGTAATATCTGCCCGTTTCTGGTCACCCCACCACATGATGCGAAGTTCGACCTGTCCGCCCTCGGTTGTTCCATTATCATTACCATTGCCTGCATTATCATTAGCCCCTGTATGGTCGGTTCCAGAGCAAGCTGTTACGAAAAACAAAAGTGAAGTGATCATACCAATCATGAAACGTTTGATCATGGATAATCCCCCTGTCTATTGATATGAGAAGCATGTTGTTACTTCAGACCTGTTGTTGCAATGCCCTCAAGGAAATATCGCTGAAACAATAAAAAGATGAGGGTCACGGGAAGCAGTGACAGGGTGGACATGGCGAGTAATGCACCCCAATCGGATTGTCCTGACGGATCGAAGAGAGATCGGATGCCCAGCTGCACGGTGAACAGATCAATTTTGCTCAGATAGATCATCTGGCTGAAAAAATCATCCCAGCTCCACAGGAAGGTGAAGATCGCTGTTGTAATCAGGGCCGGAACGAGCAGAGGCACTACGATTCGGAAAAAGATCTGTGATTGCCCGCAACCGTCAATATTTGCACTCTCGTCCAGCTCCCGCGGTATACCGCGTATGAATTGAACCATAAGCAAGATGAAGAAAGAATCCTGCGCAAGCCACTTAGGCAGAATCAGCGGGAAATACGTATTAATCCATTGAAGCTCATTATAGAGAATGTACTGAGGTACCAGAGTAACATGGTAAGGCAACATAATCGTGACCAACATCATGCTGAACCACAGGCCTTTGAATCTGAACTTTAGTCTGGAGAAAGCAAATGCTGCAAGGGAACAGGAGATCACATTACCTAACACACTCATGACCGAGATCAGCACGGAGTTGCCGAAGAAACGGCCGAAGGAGATACCTTGCAGACCTTTCCAGCCATTAATATAGTGCTCCAGCGTGAAACTGGTAGGGAAAAGATTGCTACTGGTGAAAATGAGATGGTTCGGTTTAAACGAACTGAGAATCAACCATAGTACTGGATATAACATCAGCAGACCGAAGAGTATAATGGCGGCATGCCTCCCTGCCTGAACCAGTTGTCGTTTGATTGGCATATGCATTACCTTCCTTCCTGATTATCCCCGTAGAACACCCAAAATCGGGATGTAACAAAGACGATTGCGGTGAATACCCCGATAATGATTAACATGATCCAAGCCAGAGCCGAAGCATAACCCATATCAAAGAACGAGAAACCTTTCAGATACAGATACAAGGTATAGAACATTGTTGCGTCGAGTGGACCCCCGCGGCCATCTCCGATCACGTAAGCTGGTGTAAACGCCTGGAATGAATTAATCATGCTCATGATCAGGTTAAAAAAAATAACGGGGGAGAGCATGGGCAGGGTAATTCCGAAAAATTGACGTATCTTTCCCGCTCCATCGACATCGGACGCTTCATATAAGTCTGCGGGGATCTGCTTCAGGCCCGCAAGAAAGATGACCATGGCAGACCCGAATTGCCACACGGATAGTGTGATGATGGTATAGACTACATAATCCGGATGCGCAATCCAGGATGGACCTGAGATACCAAACCAGCTTAAAAACTGGTTGACCAGACCGTTCCCCTCAAAAAGTTGACGCCAGACGATTGCAATCGCGACACTGCCGCCCAATAGAGAAGGGATGTAATATACGGTCCGGTAGATGCCAAGGGCTCGAATACCTTTGTTCAGTGCCATCGCCACCAGTAAAGCAAAAGCAAGCCTTAGTGGGACAGATAGAAAAACATAATAAAACGTCAGCCCGAGTGACCTGCGAAAAGTATCGTCCTCGGTAAAGATGTGAACATAATTGCTAAGTCCAGTCCAAGTCGGTGATGACAGCAGATTGAATTTGGTCATGGATAAGTACAGGGACGCAACCATCGGTCCAAGTGTCAGACAGAAGAGTCCGATCAGCCAGGGCAGAAGAAACAAGTAGGCTGTAGTATTCTGCTGACCGTATAAGGGTTTGGTCTGTTTTCTCATCATGTGCCTCCCTTCTGAATGGTTAAGAATAATGGTTACCAGATATGAATCCGCTTACAACATATAGCGTTCTCTTGGTAACCACATCATACCGGGGAAGGGGAGCCGCTTGAATCTCATTTCTTCGGATCATGACTATCGATTTTTTCGGAATGCTGCAAACGATAGTCTGAAGGACTCATGTTGAACATTCTTTTGAATTTCGAGCTGAAATAACTTGGTGAACTGAAACCGGTCAGTTCTGTAATATCCCACACGGTTAATTGGGTTTCCTTCAGCAGTTGCAAGGCGTGTTTCATCCGAACGTCCGTCACATATTGAATAAAAGAGGTACCTGCGCCTTCCTTAAACAATTCGGAGAAATAGGTAGGATAATAGTTAAATCGTCCAGCGAGTAACGTCAACGTTAGCTCCTGCATGTAGTTCTCCTCAATATATCGCTTGGCTAACTCTATAACCGTCCCATCCCCATCTTCCGAGGGGAGTTGTTGACCCAGGAAGTCTTGAGCCCATTGCATTAATAAGCGTTCTGCTTGATCTGGCGTCTTTAGCCACAGTATCCATTCCGGGGCCATAGGAAAATCCATCAACAATGAAATTTGAAAAATACTTCGTGTCATTCGGGAGGGAGAAAGCTGGAATGCCTCGTGAAGTTCCTTGCGGATGATGCTGCGGAAAGAGTCCAATTCCCCTCGAATGAGGCAACGATGCAGCTTGCGTGTCGTTTCTTCAGGTAGTAATGGACTATGGTCTGTTCCTGCTTGAGGATTTGGACCGCTGCCAGCCCGTTCAGCTGAATTCCATGCCAGAAGGGAATGGATATAACCTTCTTTCCAGTGCTCAAGCCCAGATACAGAAAGTCCCACCCCAATCTTGAGTTCCAAGCAAAAAACGGATGTCATGTGTCCCGTGAGCTGTGGGATAAATTCGTGCTGCATACCGTCTTGTACCATGAAATGCATGATCCCTCCGTGTGCCGAATCATGAAAAACCTGGACATGTTCTGAATTAGACTGGGCGATTTCGTAACATACCATTTCGAAAGGAAGATGCATCTGCTCGTGTAATCGATCTTTTCGAATATCCTGCTTGTTCGAGTGACTTATACTGGCGGTGATAAAACAGACCTTCTGATCCTGCCATGATTCGAGATGGAATAATCTGAGCCGTTCTGGCATGGAGGAAGGCGGTAGGCGATTGCCTTTGACGAGATCAAGAAGGAAACGTTCCTTCATTTCGCGGTAATACTGAGAGAGTCGCCATTGCAGAAATTCGGAATCACCTCGAACTTTACGTTGTTCATCCAGATCCGCTTTGATTTTGCCTAAGGTGGCTTTCAGTTCATCCCGGGTTACAGGTTTCAGTAAATAATCCATCACCTGGCTGCGAACACCCGCTCTGGCATATTGAAAATCCTCATAACCCGTGATAATGATAATCTGAATGGAAGGGTTATAACTGCGGCAGGCATCAAGTAATCGCACGCCATCCATGACAGGCATGTTCATATCGGTAATCAGCAAGTCAAAATGTTCAGATTTCATAAGTTCATCCGCTTCGATCCCATTAGAGGCTTCTCCTGTTATGACAAAACCCATGCCATGCCAATCGATTTTCAATTTCAAGCCTTCGCGAACTTCGATCTCGTCATCTGCGATTAATACGTTGTACATCATATTCCTCCTGTACGGGTAGAATCAGTTCAATACATGCGCCTCCGCGCTCATCATTCTCCATATGGACCGTGAACAAGCCACCATAATGCAGACGGCAACGAGCAATGACATTGCCCAGTCCAATATGCCAGCCTTCATTATGCAATATGGATTCCAATGAGGAGGGAGCAACCGGATGTTGCAACTTTTGGATGATTTCTGCTGGAATACCCGGTCCGTTGTCTGAAACACTGATATGCAGACGATCATACATCCGGTTGATCCGTATCCGTACCTGAGCTGTTGTCTGATGCTGGAAGCTGTATTTCACTGCATTTTCAATAAGTGGTTGAAGAATAAACTTGATGATGACCAAGGTGTTCAGTGTGCCTTCCGTCGTTATCGAAATGTTGAGCTTATGTCCGAAACGGGTCTGCAAAATGGAGATATAACGCTGTACATAATCTAGCTCTTCGGTTAGGCGAACACGGTCGTCATTGGTGTTGATAGAAAAGCGCATCATTTTACCCAAATCCTCAATGACCTGAACCGTATCATCCGTTCTACGCTGAATGGCAAGGCTGCTCACCAACTCCAGGGTATTAAACATAAAATGTGGATTAATCTGTATGAGAAGTGCTTTGTACTCTGCTTGCTGGCGAAGAAGTTTCAGTTCAAATTCATTCTGGATATGCTGGCGCAGCTGGCTGATCATATAACGGAAAGTGAAGATCACATAACTGATCTCACTTTTTACATTTTTATCTGGAGGGAGAAGTGAATCCGCTTGGTCAAAAGCACCTCGTTGAACCTGTCTCATCGCCAGTACCAGTCTGGTCAAAGGTTTGGTTACGCCATGAGATAGCCATGCAGCAGCCAAGAGGGAGACCAGTATCAGGGCAATCGTCACGACCACAATCGTGCTTTGGAGCTTATGGAGAGAGAGGTACATTTCCTTTTCGGGGGCCAGACCCGCCAACATCCAGCCGGTACGTCCCAGTTTCTTGAATACAAGGATGTCTCTCTGTCCTTCCTGGTTCGTGAGGTATGTTACACCGGATTTGAGCGGGCTGTTTCGAATACGATCGATCTCTGCGGTAGCTATAGCACCTAACGCGTCTACCTGCTGTGAAAGAATGGGATTTCCTTGCTCGCCCAGTAGAAAAATAGTGCTATTCTCCGCAAGATGTATGCGCCGGAGCGGTTCCAGAAAATAAGATTCACTGACATTCACCTTCATGACATTCTGCGCTGTAGCATGATGAAAGGTGCCAATGGGCATCAGCAGACTGACCACCGGATTACCATGATCTCTGACACGTTCCTGTTGATCAGTGTGTGCAGGTAACCAGCGTTCTCCCAACGTGTAGAAATTCGTATACCAGGATTCTTGTACAAAGGCAGGGTCATAGACTACCTGATTCTCGATGCCAATTCGCAGTCCATTCCGTCGATAGATGGATACATCCGAGATGCTGGTGTAACTGTTGGTTGCCTGAGTGAGAAAACGGCTCATCGCAAGGTTGGCCAGCATCTTTTCTCCTTCGGGAAGGTTCGGATCACCGATCGCATTATCCCAGTTTTTGCCCATATCACTATTGAAAACAAGAGAGGCGACATCATAGATCTGCATCTGCACCATGTCTACGTATGAACCGTATTCCTCCATTTTCTCAAGAGCAGAGGATTCGATGTAAGAGCGGATGACCGTGCGTGATTCCTTGAAGAGCAGGTAGGAGAGTGTGCCAAAAGCGAGGACAAACAGGACAACGATAAAGGCAATCAGGCGGTTTTTTAAAGAGAAGAACATAGATTTCCTCCTTCTAACGAGTCGACTTTCGTGCAAATTAATTATAAAAATATAAAAAAGACTGCGTAACATGCGCAGCCTTTAAATGAAATTAATAATGTAGTGCAGGCCTGGGAGACTTAGAAACGAACCAGATTATTGACGTTGACAGGCAAGCCCGTGGCGATAGCGCGATTGGCCGCAATACCCGTCAGAATGGATCTGGCACCGTCCACGTGGTTAGCTGCACGATGGAACGGATCTTCTACAGGCTCTCCAAACAGATCGTTCAGCAGAACCGGGTCACCTCCGCCATGTCCACCTGCTTTCTCTTCCACTTCAACCTTATATGGCGCATCAAACATTGGAAGAACCCGTAACGTTTTACCGATCAAAGCACCTTCTTTACTTTTGTCACCCAATGAATTGACATAGGATTGCTCCACAATGTTCATTTCAATCCGGCCTTTGGTGCCATTAATGGCAATGCGGTAACCTTCCCATGGCTGGTAGGCAACGAGGGAGTAGGTCAGAATGGCTTTGTTCCGATACTTCACCAGAACACCCATCGTATCCTCAATGTTGATGCCATCCCCAAATACGCTTTGATCCCGCTGATAACCATCTTCTGATTCAGCATCCAGATACATGGACTTCATATGAGCATCCGAATCCAGATGAAGTGCAAAAGGATCTTCTTTTGCGATCGGATTGCCAGTTGCCCGATTGTAGAACTGCGTTACACCGCGTTCTTCTGCGTTTTCTCTGCCGTAATACATGAGATCACCAAATGCAAACACGGTGTCCGGCTGTGAGCCGATCCAGAAATTCACCAAGTCGAAGTGATGGGTAGATTTATGCACGAGCAGTCCGCCGCTATTACGCTTGTCCCGATGCCAACGGCGGAAATAGTCTGCCCCGTGGCGGGTATTCAGCAGCCACTCGAAGTGAACGGAAGTGACTTTTCCAATGGTATCATTTTGAATAAGTTCCCGAATCTTAGTATGGTGCGGTGCATAACGGTAGTTAAAGGTGACCCTTACATTCTGGCCAGTTCGCTTGACAGCATCCAGAATATCCTGACATTTCTCCTCATCGATCGTCATTGGTTTCTCGGTGACAACGTCACAACCCAGTTCCATCGCGCGAATGATGTACTTGTGATGGGTACGGTCAACGCTCGTTACGATGACATAGTCAGGCTTCTCGTTCTCAATCATCTGATCAAACTGATCTGCAGGATAAGTAGGTACCTCGGGATAATTGTATTTTTCCTTCAACAGTTGATTCGCGTAATTCATACGGACTTGATTTATATCACAAAAGCCGACAAGCTCGGAAGTATCCCTGTAATCCCGGGTTAAAGCACCATAAAAAAATTCGGCGCGGCCGCCGGTTCCAACTAATACATAACGTTTCTTGTTACTCATGTCTATCGCCTCCTTGAATATAGCTCTAGACTATAACAAGGGAGTACTTCTTTCGCCGCATTTTATGCGTAACCGCTTTCAAATGCCGCATATTTTGCTATAATTTATGGAAAGGAGAGAGGGAGACATGACAGAACCTTTTCGTGCGGATTTTCATGATCCTACGGATTTGCTGCACATCGAATATGATCGTCGCATTGGATATTTCTCGATGACGGATGACCATCTGCATGATCATTATGAGTTGTATTACCTGTTGTCTGGCGAGCGTATTTATTTCATTAAGGACCGAACCTATCGGGTAAAGGCTGGCGACCTAGTGTTTGTTGACCGAAATACGGTTCACAAGACATTGGAGAGCGGCATGCCTGACCATGAGCGGATGGTGCTGTATATGAAGCCTGAGCTTTTTGAAGCCATAGCTATTTCCGCAGAGTTAGTTGAAGGATTGAAGGAACCCTTTTGCTGGGAGATTCCTATTGTAAGGTTTCCATCTCAAGTCACTGAGGTTCTGGAACGGATGGTTAGCGAAATGGTGGATGAAATGCTTCGTCCTCAACCTGGAAGCAACCTGTTGCTTCGTCACCGGGCTATTGAATTGTTGCTGCATGCCTATCGTAATCAACACCTGGGCAGGTTAAGCTCCGATGATCGTGAGCCGGTTCTTCACCCCAAGACACAGGCAGTTGTACGTCACCTGAATGAGAACTATCAGAAACCACTGACATTACCGGAGGTGGCGAGCATGTTTCGCATTAGTCCGCATTATCTGAGTCGATTGTTCAAACAAACGACGGGCTTTACCTTCAGTGATTATCTGAATCTGTTACGGGTGAAGGAAGCACAGCGTTTGCTGCGAGAAAGTGAAGAATCCATTACGGACATCGCCTGGCTTGCGGGATTCAGTAACTTCTCTCATTTTGGCAAGATGTTCAAGCGTACCGTTCAGGTATCACCAAGAGTCTATAGGCAGGAATACAATGAATCGGGTTCCGTGAGGACCTTAAAAGAGGGAGAGAATGTACGATGATTGAAGCGAGATTAAATGAACTGGGGATTATTTTACCACAGGCCAGCGCCCCCGCAGCGAAATATGCCAATGCCGTTATTGTGAATGGAATCATGTATGTATCCGGGAAAGGGCCTGATACCTCCGAACGCGGTAAAGTTGGAGCAGACTTCACAACAGAACAGGGATATGAATTTGCCCGGAACGCTGGACTGGAGGTACTCGCTGTCGTTCGAGACGTGCTGGGTTCACTGGATCGGGTGAAGAGAGTGGTTAAAGTGCAGGGGTTTATCAATGCGTCCGCTTCGTATCAGGAGCATCATAAAGTGCTGAATGGATTCTCGGATCTGATGATGGAGGTATTTGGGGATCAGGGGGTACACGCTCGTTCCGTATTCGGTGCAGTGTCCGTAAGGGATAATTTTCCGCTGATCATTGATTCCATATTTCAGGTAGAGGAGTAAGTATAACGATGACCGAATCGTCTTCATTTAATCCAATTATGTTAACGATACCCGAGAGCTTCCATACGGAACGCCTCACAATTCGAGCACCGAAGTGGGGGGACGGTGCGGCTGTTAATGAAGCCGTCCGTGAGAGTGCGGAGCAGCTGCGGTTGTGGTTACCTTTTGCCAAGAAAATTCCTTCATTGGAAGAGTCAGAAGTCACTGTTCGCAAAGCAAGACTGCAATATCTGGAACGTACCGACATGATGTTACATTTGCGTGATAGACATACGGATGAATTCGTAGGCAGCAGCGGGTTACATCGCATCGACTGGAATGCACGCTGTTTTGAGATCGGTTACTGGATTCGAACATCGCGAGCTGGTGAGGGTTTGATGACAGAAGCGGTGAAAGGGATAGAGAATTTTGCCATTACTCATCTGGAGGCGAACCGGCTGGAGATCCGCTGTGATGCCCGCAATGTGCGAAGTGCCAAAGTAGCCGAACGAGCGGGTTATACGCTGGAAGGTATACTGCGCAAGATGCGGCGTGACAGCACAGGTACGCTGGTTGATTGTATGGTTTTCTCCAAAGTCAGAGGCAGTGAGTTCGAGTAAAGGGAGGGTAGATATGGAGCGAATTGGTCAGGGAAGAACTGCGGAAATCTATGCCTATTCGAACGAGCACATTATGAAGTTATATCGAATGGATTTTCCTCACGAAGCGGTTCAAAATGAATTTAGAATAAGTGAGCTGGCATACAAAAAAGGACTACCCGTCCCGCAGGCAGTATCCTTGATAGAACATACTACGTCGCGTGCTGGCATTGTTTTTGAGCGAATCCAAGGGATTACCCTGTTATCACTTATCATTCAGCAACCGGAGTTCCTAGAGCAGCTGGCGTTTAAAATGGCTGACTGCCATTACAGACTTCATTGTGAGCGAGATGATGAAGGGACACTCCCCTTACAGAAGCAGATTTTATCGGGAGCGATCCGCAATGTTCGATTATTGTCGGAGGACGATCAAGCGCGAGTCCTTTCTTACTTAACAACATTGCCTGATAGACAGCAGATCTGTCATGGCGATTTTCACCCTGATAATGTTATGCTCAGTGAGGCTGGCGATCAATACCGGGTCATTGATTGGATGACTGGAATGTCCGGTGATCCTGCGGGTGATGTGGCTCGAAGCTGGGTAATATTAATGAGTGCCACATTGCCGGAAGATACAGATCCTGCTATACGAATGGGGTTTGAAACGGCTCGTGAATCGCTGGTCAAATATTACATCCATCATTATATGCAACTTTCCGGGATTACACGTGTAGCAATAGAGTCCTGGATGCTGCCAGTTGCCGCCGCGCGTCTTGACGAGGATCTGCCTGCTCAAGAGGTGGAACAGCTGCTCAAGTTTGTTCAGGAACGAATTCGTCTGTTATAAAAGTTGAATTACATATTATTTACACTGACACTACGATGACAGAATAACCTTTCAATCGCTGTTATCCCCAGATTTTTTTGATTCCCTTTTCCGAAGGGGAAAATCCGGGGATAAAGGCGAAGCATATGCTTCCGAAGCAGCTTTCTTGCAGAAAGCTTTTAGCTTCGCTTTTTCAGGTTTTTTCTGTCCTCTCCGTTATCGTGTTAATGATTAGTTCAACATCTATAGACGAATCTAATGATTTTATATATAAGGGTAGAGAAAGAGAGGGGACATATTAATGCTGCATTCATTAAAGGCCATACAATCATACAAGTCAGGAAACACGCCGGAAGCCCAGCCATTATGGCTGCAACTGCTGGCAGCAGCAGAGAAGCCCCATATTAACCTCGAACGCATTCATTCCATTGCCGAACTTGAGGGAACAAATCCGGTGCTGGACTACACAGAGCGTACACTTCACGTGCTGGAGGAGCTTCAGGTTTCTTTTTGGGTGCGAGAAATTATGGAGGACGTATTAATCTGGTCAGAGACGGCGAAGGCCGGATCATTGGAGCAGCGGCGGGTATGGCAAAAGCAGGGCGTTAACTTGTTTGTACATAATGTGGGGTCCGCTCAGTTATATGATCTATACGCAGGGGCAGACCACCTGGATAATGACATCGGTAAGAGCAGGGAGACGAGTTTAAATCAACTTGGATCTCCGGGCGATGCCTTAAGTAAAAATGCGGATATAAACGAGCATGATGCGCTGAATTCACACACACCAAGGCATGAGGTTATTCGTACTCTAATTGCTACGCATGGACTTATTGGTCAATACATACGCGGCGAGATTCCATTTGCCGAGAATGCTTCGCTCCACGCCTTGATCGTCAAAGGATGGCTTACTACAGATGAGTTGCACACCATACTGATGGCACTAAATGAGTGCATTATCGCAGGTGTTGATCGAGCGTTATGGAATCAGGTTCAGGCTGAGGTACAGCGAATTGTAGGCTGGATTATCGCTGGACCGGATCATGAGGACTGGAACGTGAAGGAACGGTTATCCCGCTTAAGAAGTTCATCCATTCGGCAGGGAGAGGCAATGGATACGGCGTACGCCAAACTCCAAACCGAACTGGATGTAGAACAGGCGTTGGCTCCGCTGGCTCATCGTACTCTGTGGTATGTGGAGTCGGCCATGCAGGATTTTTCGTTGCAAGAGATGGTGAAAGTGTTCCTGTTGACGCTTCGCAGCGATAGCATGCATCCCGCATGCATGGAGAGTCGATCTGAAATCGTTCGCCATATCAGCTTCGAACCATTGATGAATACGATGTATTACGATTACAAAGGCGTCAAGAAGCTCAATATTTACAAGAAACGAATGATTGAAAAATATTTGGAACAGTATGCGTGGGAACAGATTACGGCAGGGGAGCAGATCGTCTATCCCCATCTAACACATCGCATTGAGCGTCATGCGGATCTGCCGGATACACTGTTTGTGACCTTTGAATTTTCTCCAGCGGCGGAGAAGCTGATTGCATTCTGTATTGAAGCAGAAAAGTCACCGTTATACGAGAAGGCTGTACTGCTGTTATTTGACCTGTTCGGATTGCGCCGGGATGCCTATGACCGCTTCCACAACGAAGAAACGTATTTGTCCGATATGAACAGCTCCGGTGATTATAAAAAAGTACTGCTCGACTATATCGTTGGTAAACGGGTACTGGATATCGGTCCAGGTGGAGGAATTCTGCTGGATCTGATTGAGCAGGAAAAACCGGAAGTGGAGCCGATTGGTATCGATATCTCAGCCAATGTCATTGAAGCGCTGGAGCGCAAAAAACAGCGTGAGGGACATCGCTGGCAAGTGATGAAAGGCGATGCCCTGCAACTGGAGCAATATGTGCAGCCAGGCACAGTGGATACGGTTATTTTTTCATCCATTCTGCATGAATTATATTCATATATTGAACTGGACGGTCGAAGATTTAATTCCGATACGGTTGTAGCAGCGCTGAGAAGTTCATTCCGTGTGCTGTCACCTGGAGGAAGAATTCTGATTCGGGATGGGATCATGAGTGAACCGGAGGCACAGAAGCGCCGGATTCGTTTCCTGGAAGAGGATGGGATGCGCTGGCTGGAGCGGTATGCAGAGGATTTTCAGGGACGTGCAATTGAATATGAGCGGATCTCAGACGATGAGGTCGTATTGCCGATTAACGATGCGATGGAATTTCTTTACACGTATACGTGGGGTGAAGAGGCATACGTGCATGAAATTCAGGAGCAGTTCGGTATATTCACGCCGACAGCCTATGAGAGCTGTATTCGAGAAGCGCTGGGTGAACAAGCCGAAATTATTACTCTCCGACATTTCCTTCAAGAGGGGTACACGGAAGCACTCGGAGAACGAATGATCTTCATGAAGGAAAATGGTGAACCTGCGCCTTTGCCAGACAGTACCTGCCTGATTGTCATTGAGAAGAAAAAAGGGTTGGCGGATGGATGATGAGTGAGGCCAGTACGTTTTTGTATTTTGTCAGACATGCGGAGTCTCGATATGTTGAAGGACAGGAACGCGAGCGTGGACTCACAGAGCAAGGTCATCTAGATGCAGGAACGGTTGCCAGTCTGCTCCATGGGGAGCAGATTCAACTGTTCTATTCTAGCCCTTACAGGCGAGCGGTGGATACGATTCAGATTCTGGCAGATCGGTCAGGTGGAATTGTGGTGACAGAGGAAGATCTGCGTGAACGCCAGTTGTCGAGTTCAGATGTGAAGCATGATAATTTTCGTGAAGCCAAGCAGCGGTTGTACCGTAATCCTACGTATGCGTATCCAGGTGGGGAGTCTGGTGAACAGGCTCGCTCAAGGGCAGTAGCGGTGATCGAGAAAATTTTGGATACACATGTGGGTCACAAGGTAGTCATTGGAACCCATGGAGATGTCATGACGCTTATTTTACAACATTATGATTCTTCCTACGGGTATGATTTCTGGGAGAAGACTACGATGCCGGATATCTATAAGTTGCAGTTTGATGGAACGCGCAAGTTGGTCCAGGTCACCCGATTGTGGGAGTGACAGAGTTATATATGAGGAATGCATTAGCCAGAATGATAGTGGGGAGGAGTGACTTGGACGGATGAAAATTACGCTGTTGCCTGATACATACTTTATTGAAAATCTAATCGTATCTTCATTACAGGATAGAATGTACTGCATATTTGATCTCGAAGGGACGGGCATTAATCCCGTGGTGGAGAGTGTGACTCAATTTGGTGGGATGCACTACCAAAGAGGTCAACGGTGTAACACAACATTTTCTTCACTTGCACGTGCAAACAAACCTATACCAGAAGCTGTGGCAAAATTAACAGGCATTTCGAATGAGGATATGATAGAGGCTCCATCGTTCGTAGAAACATTTCAGGAATTTCTGAAATTTATTGGGGATAATGTGCTTGTAACACAAGCAGGATATGAGTATGACCTACCCATCTTGAAGCGGCATTGTGATGAGTATGGGCTTCCGATGTTGACTAACCCGGTACTCGATACAAAAGCGATGTTCACCTACATTCATCCTGAGATTAATGAGGTCGTCTCTACGGATTTTTTGATTCGGTATTACGATCTGAATACGGATGGAATACACAGGCACAATGCTTTGGCAGATTGTGGTGTGATTGCTCGTATCTTTGAAAGTATCCTTAGCGAATACGAGGAACTTCAATTGGATCATTTTACAGCTGATTCTAATCGAATGATGAAGCGGTTTGTTATACCTGAGATGTATCTGACATGATGATGAACTGGAGGGGAGATCAATGAGCAAAGCAGACGTGGAGAAGCTACTGGGGGATCTTAACGAGGGGCGGATTCTGACCCAGCAGACATTCGAAGGATTGGATGTGGAAATTTACCTGGATAAAAGGGATGCCTCTGCATTTGCTGACGAGTGGATGCAAGCTTTTGAACGATGGGCTCAAGATACCGCGGTGGCTGAAGAAGAGGTGCTTCGCGCATGCAGGGAACAGGCGTTCAAACAGACCTTGGCTCTCACCGGCGAACCTGAGTTAGCGGGGTATGTAAGTGATGATATGGGTTTAATTGGTGCTGCATTGTTACAGAGTACGGCGAACGATTCCTTTGTGGAGAAGCTGTTGGAAAGTTATCGTCAAGGCAGGTTGCCCCTGCGATAAGCGGGGGAGGACCACAGGGTTGTTTCGTTTGTATAAAAAAACAGCATCAAATGTACATTGTGGGTCGACTGAGGCATAAGGTACAATTCACCTAAGCAATCGATGAGAATGATAATCATTATATGTGAAATATTCTCACGGTTACATCAACAGATCACATAGGGGTGAAGGGTAACATGGTAGGTTTAGTTAAAGGTTTCAAAGGGTGGATGATTACATTACTGCTCATGGGTCTGGTTATTTCAGGATGTAGTACAAATACCGCTACGGATGCGGAACAGACTCCTGCAACTGAAAGTGCAGCCTCTGGAGAAAATACTACTGAAACCGAAACAGAGCCTACTACACGGGTTGTACAGGATGAATTTGGAGATGTGACAATTCCGGTTCAGCCACAGCGGATTGCTGGAATATATGTGGAAGATTATCTGAAGGCGCTCGATATTAACCCTGTAGTGCAGTGGTATAATCCGATGTGGGGTGTACAGGATTATTTAGGACTGGATGTTCCTCAATTTGATACCACAGGGAGCATTGAAGCTTTGTTGGAATATGATCCGGATCTCATCATTGTAGATGGTGGGGTAGATATGGAGAAATATGAGATGTACTCCAAGGTGGCACCGACGTATCGTCTGCCTGAGAGCGTACTGCAGGATTCGAACCAAATTTTGAAAACCATTGCCGATGTTGTAGGTAAACCGGACAAGGGTGAAGAAGTTGCTGCGGCATTTGAGGCTAAGATTGCAGATGCTAAGGCGAAGCTGCAGGAAGCGGTTGGAGACGAGACGGTCGCAGTTGTCCGGCTGAATGTTAACGATGACACACTGGCTTTGTTCGGTGTGAAGAATCGATTTACCGGATTTATTTATTCCGAGCTTGGTCTAACACCTCATCCTCTGGTTAGCAAGATGGAAGAATACCAGGAAATTCTGTCTGAGGAGGCCGTGCCGCAACTTGATGCAGATCATCTTATTGTTTTCCCTTCCAATGGTGAATGGTCTTCTCCTGAGAACAAGGAAGCCTTGAAGGTACTTGACAGCAAATTGTGGAAATCTCTTCCGGCCGTTAAGAACAATCAGGTATATATAATGGAAAGATCACATTGGCAATCAGGTGCGATTACAGCGAATTCCATGAAAATTGATGATCTCTTGGAAAAAATGACTCCATAAGTATAATCTCATAAAGAAAGTTCTTCAGCCAGGGTTGAAGAGCTTTCTTTTTTCGTATACACTATTTTAAATGATAATAATTCTCAGTTAAGGACGATGAACATGTGCCACACCATAATACAACTTATCCCCAAGCCCTGGCTATGCTCACTTCAGCATATGGAATACGTAGATCACCATAAGTCTCATATTGATAAACGTTTGTTATACAGAATGTCGTCTTCACACGCCATATTTGTTGTAACGTCTGGGAAGGGGTCAATAGTTTGCTCAGATCGGGAATCTCATTTGGAAAAAGGAATGATTATGTTTGTTCCGGCTGGAACATCCGTTAAAATAGAAGGTTCGCCTTGGACAGAAAGTGAATTGCAGTATTATAAGCTTGATCTGATGGTGGGTGAGTTAAGCGAAGAGACTTCGAACGCTTTGTCTAGAAGAAACACGGAGGAGCGGCAGGAACTTTCACAAAGTCCAGTTTCTCCAACATTATTACCTCTTATGCAACTCAGTTACATCCCGTGGAGTACCTGTCTGGAAGCCTTGGAACAAATACTGCGTCAACAGGTCACTGGCGATTGGCTGGATCAATGGGAGGTACAGCTTCGTTTCCAGGAGTGGTTCCGTGCCTTGCTTCGCCAGAGTGCCCCCGAAACAGAAGTACCCGATGACCGTGCCCGTCTTCAAAGTTCAATTCGTTATATTGGCGACCACTATGATCAGACGATAACTGTGGATGAGCTCGCAGCAGATATTGGTCTAACAAGAGCCAGCTACACTCGGCAATTCAAAAAAATTACGGGTAAGCTCCCGCTTGAATATGTAAATGCGGTTCGGCTGGAGCGCTCGAAGCAACTATTGCAGCTCACGGATGATCGCATCCATGAAATTGCACAGAATGTGGGATTTAGCAGCGAGTATTATTTTGGTCGTCGGTTCAAGCAATATGCTGGTATTTCACCTGGGTTATACCGCCGTCATCACCGTCAAGAGGTTCGTGTCTTTGCTCCGTATCTGGAGGACTTTGTGTTGGCTCTTGGCGTAAAACCTGTACTGCAATGCTCCCATCATTCTTGGGGGAGACAGCAATATTTGGGGTTGGATGATGTACCCGAATTTGATGTAAGCCAGCAGGATGCTCAATTTAATGTGGGCAACATACCTGACTTTATCATGCTGGACAAGGGATTTGATCGATGGAATCTGGACCGCTTTGAGCAGGTAGCACCTACATTTTACGTAGAACATCTGGGAGAAGATTGGCGCTCCATTCTGAGATCGACAGCTGATGTGTTGGGGAAGGTGAATCGGGTTCAAGATGTAATTGGTGCGTATGAGGACAAGGCAATGGAAGGTAAGAGTCGGTTATCACGTTATATGCGTGGCCAGACTGTAGCTTTTTTACGCATATCCGCTTCGGATATTACTCTCTATGGGGATCAGCAGGGCTACGTCGGACCTGTAATTTATCAGGATCTTGGACTGACTCCACACTCCCGTGTGCAGCAATGGACAAGACACGAGCGGAGGATTTTCATTGGATTGGATCAGTTAAGTCAGCTTCATGCGGATCACTTGTTGATTACATTTGACACTGGAAACTCGGCCAAACCTGGAGATGAGCGCGAACTGCTCGAAAGGGATGAATGGAAATGTCTGCCTGCGGTGAAGAGTGGCAATGTGTATGAGGTGGATTTTATGAGCTGGATGAACTACGGTGTGATCTCTCATGGGAAGAAAATCGACGATATACTGCGGTATATGGGTTAAATGATGCAATATCTGAGAGATGTGTTAATTTGTAGTAGCGATGGCTGTCATTAGCGTTCCGTCAGTATGTTCACTGAAACCACCAGTTCCTATAAGCATAACTTCCTGTATTTCCTCATTGGAGTTTAATACATCAACCATACTTAAGTCATCATTGAAAGTATATTGGAAAGTTCTTATATCGCTCTCTTGTGACTTAGTTAAATCTAGTCTGGTTATACCTAAACCATTTAACCGCTCTTATCCGTAGGGCTCATAGTTAAATTCTTGATCCAGAAGAGAAGGAAGCAATCGATATTCGGTTTATTAAAGGGTATACCCGAAAGGAAACCATTCTCTTTATGAGAAGGGTGTGGCAGCCAGTACCGTGGAGGCTGCAATAGCGGCATATGACTGGTGTGTTCCTCATCTCGTCTTTTCCAATTCTCAGCAAAAGCAAAACAGCTGATGGGCCAACCGGGAGGCAGTCGAGCAAAGGGGAACTCCTGATAGAGTTTCTGGCTATGCTCCTTATCCTGACTATCCGCTTCCTGAAGAAGCCAAAAATTTAGTTATGCTCTTAAGACTTAATATTGATGGAAGCAATGTAATGTTCTCTGATGTTTATCAAGGTTCGCCATTTATTGCTGGAAATAATATAAGCCTTTCCTTAGTTAATGCTGACATGGATGGAATTAAAGCTGCATTCGATAAACTTAAAGTAGGCTGCACTGTAGTCATGGAGCTTCAAGAAACCTTTTGGTCCAAATTATACGGTGGCTTAACAGATAAATTCGGGATTACTTGGCAGTTTAGTTACGATGATGGTTCCACGAACATGTAATTTTAAATATACACGGAACAAATATTAAAGGATATAGAACTTTTCTTAGTTAAGAAAAGAGTCTATATCCTTTTTGATTGTTGAAACAGACATATATATTTAAGCTTCAACTTAGCTCAATTGAAATTAATTCATACAGAGCGTTCACATTACATCCAATTGTGTCGGCGATAGATATTGCGATTTTAAGAGGCATGATTCGCTTCTTATCTATAAATTATGTAATGCGCTCGGGCTTATAAAATAAGAGCTGTGCAAGTTCATCTATGTTCATGCCACGACTGAAGAAGATTGAAGGAGAGGGATAATTGTGGCACTAAAGATGCACTAAAGATTAGAATCCGAAAGCATCGGTAAAAGAGGACGCTATTGGCATAACACCCACAGTATCTTTTTTGTTTGTTAATATTAGTAAGAAAGTTATAAGTTCCATTAGAAACAATATATCCGAATCTCATCTGCTTAAATTAAAATAGTATGCCTTCATAAACTGTTAAGAATTGCTCTCTATAATTCAAACTGTAAGCATTAAAACAAATTATTAGGAGGGCATTAATATGAAAAAAAAGAGATTGAAGTGGGTTGGATCAACAGCATTATCACTTGTACTGGTAACTAGCATATTACCAGTGGCAGGGGCGACTGGTGTGTCTAAAGTTAATAGAGTTACGGAAGTGAATGGAACTGTGACTACAAAAAGTGAGAAAAACAATGTATATGTAGAGAGTGAATTCGCTACGCTAAAAAGAGTTGTATTGACACAATCTGAAGCTTTTATGCACTTCAATTTTGATGATTTTCCAGAAGGAGACATGCCTATGCCTGAAGGAGGCATGTCTATAATGAATACGGATCCGGCAGAGGCACAGAAAAAGTGGGAGAAAGAGCGTGAAGACCTTAAAAAGGTTCTTGAAAAATACGGTGTTGAGGTTCAACGTCCACGCCTTTTAAATGAAAAAGAAAAACAACTAGGGGCTGTGAAAGATGGCATTACAGGTGGAGAAGGAGTAACTAATTTCTTTGTGAGAGATCCATTCTTCACAATCGGAAATCATCTAATTGAAGGTTCATTTAAATCGGCTTACCGGAGACTTGAGGTTTTACCTGTTAGAAGTATTCTGGATAAGGAAGCAGCCCAAAATAACGTTCCGCATGTAGCTGTCCCACAACCAGACGTTTCTAAAGGAATCAACTCTGCTGCCGGTCCTTACCTTGAAGGTGGAGATATCCTCGTGTATGGAAAGACTGTATTCGTCGGTAATTCTGGTCTAGCTTCAAACAAAGCCGGTATTGATTGGCTCAGAAACTATTTGACACCATCAGGGTATAAGGTGGTTGAGGTGAAGCTAGAGCCTGGCACATTGCACCTGGATTGTGCTATCAGTTTTGTAAGAGATGGATTAATGATTGTTAGCATGGATTCGTTAGCCAATGGGCTCCCAGAAGAACTTAAAAATTGGGACAAAATCGAAGTGAGTTACAAGGATGCTCAAGATTTGGCGGTAAATGGATTGCCAATCAGTAGCAAAGTATATGTTACGGACATTGCATTCAAAAATACAATTGGAAAAGAGCTAGAGAAAAGAGGAATCAAAGTAGAATATGTTGATTACGAAATTTCTCGTTCTTTCGGCGGAGCTTTCCGTTGCAGTACACAGCCATTGCTTCGCACGGATAGTTAAAAGTTAAATCAAGTATGAGGTGAACTATGACAAGCCGGATTTTAGTAGTTGAAGATGATCAGGAGATTCGTGATCTATTACGTATGTCTCTTGTCCGTGAAGGTTATGAAGTAACAACGGCTAAAGATGGAGAACAGGGAATTGAATTAGTAAATGAGTCATTGGATTTGGTGATTCTGGATATTATGATGCCTGGAATAAACGGACTGGAGGCTTGTATACGAATCAGAGAACGATACAATGTTCCTATTCTTTTTCTAACTGCTAAATCCGGAACTTTGGACAAAACGGAAGGTTTGCTTGCTGGTGGAGATGATTACTTAACTAAACCTTTTTCTGAACAGGAGCTTCTGGCAAGAGTTATTGCTTTGTTGCGTAGGTATACGATTTATCAAGATAAAAAGGATTATGGCGAAACATTTCTTATCGGAGGACGTTTAAAAGTAAGTGAACAATTTAACGATGTATGGAAAGGCAGTCAGAAGATTGAGCTTTCCGATCTGGAGTACGGTCTACTAAAACTGTTGATGACCAGAAGAAATAAAATTTTCTCTGCCCAAAATATTTATGAGAGTATTTGGAAGGAACCTTATTTCTACAGTTCAAATAATACGGTAGTAGTACACATCCGAAAATTACGATTGAAAATCGAAGAAGATCCAGCAAAACCAGCGTATATCTTAACAGAATGGGGAAGAGGTTACCGTTTTGGCCACTCATAAACTTACTATATCTAAAAAGTTGACAATTTTAATAATTATTGCTCTCACCATAAGTGTTCTTTGTTTTTTACTTTTGCAGTCCATAAGCAATCGGGTTATGGATCATTATTTTACTTCTGATGAGCGTTTAAAGTCCGAATCTCAAGTTTACGTCCAAAAATTTTCAGAATATGTTTCAGCAAACGATCTGTCAACGACAGATCGTATTGCGTTTTCAGACTGGATTAAAAGTCAGAAGAGTAATTTATTTTTATACGTATTTCAGAACCAGGTGCTTCAATATGATTCCTTGTACCATGCTGATGACGAAGGAGCATATGGAAGTCAGCCTGAAACTGATTATGATCGACGGAACTCTTACACAGTACAATTTAAGGATGGGACAGGTAACGTTTCAATCTATGGATTTTATTTTTCCCACTACTATAATATGGCCTACATGCTTGAAATATTGCTGTCCGCAATGTTATTTATAACCATTGTTTTATTTGGAATACGTAGAGGAATCAAATATTTACGCACAATTAATAATGAAATTCATATCCTTGAAGGCGGCTCATTAGACTATTCTATAACGGTACGAGGGTATGATGAATTGGCGATGATTGCGGAAAGTATAGAGGAACTACGTAAAGCATTTTTAGGCAGGTTAGAAAGGATAGACAATTTGCAAAATGAGAGTAGAAATCTTGCAACCGAAATGTCTCATGATATGCGTACGCCACTGACATCTCTCATCATGTATTTAGAGTTTGCCCGTAATACACCAGAAGATTTATGTGTAGAAACAAGGTATCAAATCGAGAGTGCGTATCAAAAGGCTCTCCAACTTAAGAATCGTACAGACGATTTGTTTTCATATTTTTTATTAGATAAAGAGAGGGAGGCAGATTTAGTAACCCTTTCCGTTCGGGAATCAATTCATGATGTATTGTCAGATATTACAACTGTACTCAGAGCGGAAGGATTTCAGGTGCTTGTAAATGGTTCCCCTACGGATGTCATGATTACTGTAGATATGGAAAATATTGGACGTGTATTTGATAATTTTCTGTCAAACATACTGAAATATGCAGATCGAGAGCAGGATATTAATTTATTTACTTATATAGAAGATAATCATTTTGTGATTTGTGTAGAAAACAAATTAAAAATAAATAATGAATCTGTAGAAAGTTATAAATTGGGTGAAAAAATCATAGAAAAAGTTATGCATCGGATGCTAGGACAATTCTCTTCATCTGAAGATCAAGAGAATTACAAAATTATCTTGAAATTTAAAATAAGTCGAGCTTTTAAATAGCTGACTAAAATTGCATGTAACGTGTTTTCGTAGATCTATCACGTTGACTGTATTCAATTCGTTCGACGATGAAGAGATAAAGGGAGTCATCACATCAATTGACAAACCAAGCAAGAGAGTCAAAATTGAACGCGGCGAAGAAGATTACAGTTGGATTAAATTAGAGGAAATTATTACAGCCGGGAACTAAAAAAGTACTCTAGCCTTTAAGGCTAGAGTAACACAACTACAAAAATTACGAAAAAATAACAATCTCTGCGAATGCTGGTGAATTCATACGACTTTAAAGTATGATGAACCCGCTAAATAACAGTGAAAATCAGCCTAAACGATTCAAGGAAAATGCATGAGAATATAGATAGAACATGTCGTGGATGAACCATGATGTGATTTCTTATGGGAAGAAGATTGAGGATGTACTGAGATTTATGGCGTGTGGGGTGGGAGTTAAAACTACAAACTAGCTGGTTTCAATATTAAATTAAACTCGAAGAAATTAAAAAATATTCTACTAATCTGATTTACTGTATAATATAGGAAAAATGAACTGGAGAATAGACATCCTATGAAGAAAAAAATCTGGGCCTCACTTATAGTAGTAGCTGTTATTGGAATGGCCCCTGTTACAGCAATATCAACGACTGCGGTCGCCGAATCGCATGAAATTTTGGGTGAAGATCTTCCTGAAAGCTTACGATATGATTCTAACCATCCAGATATAATTTATGTGAAGGATTGTGGGGTCTTCGAGAAAGTTGATTCGAGTTTAGTAGATTACGGCGAAGAAGAAGTTGTGTTCGATGATTTACAAAAGGTAACAGATAAAACGAATGTAATTGTTGCTTATGATGCAACTTACGTTAAAAAAGGCGAATGGGAATAGGAAATTCATAAATTTACAATTTAGGAGCGCTAGGAAGATTTATATCCAATAATAAAATAAAATTTCGAGAATTTAGCTGAATTTTATAGATGAGCAAGTTTATGTTTAGACACATGAACCTATGTACACTAAAGTGAGTTTGTACATAAACACTTTAGGAGGATTCATGTGAAAACAACATTGTTTAAGAAAGTCGGATTATTGATTGGAGCATTAATTTTTGCTATCAGTTTCGCACCTAATTCAGGGGTACATGCTGCGGTAGATTATAGCGGAGGGCTCATGGATAAGATGTTAATGACACTCAGCGATACTGAAAGCAAGGGAAGTAAATCTACATATGCATTAACAGATAATAATGAAGCTACAAGCGCGATTATAGAAAAATGGAACACTCCATCTACAGCGGTTGATCATGCAGTTGGAATCTTTAATGGAACAGTTACAGCGAATGCTATCCGTGTAAAAGCAGATTTTGATGTTTCAATTGGATTATTCGATTCCACTGGAAAGGCAATTTTACCGACGTATTGGTACACAGTAAAAGCAAATCAGGCTGATGGAAGATTAATTTATCTTCCTACAACGTACAAAGGAATAGCAAAAGTTAACTTGTTTAATTATTCCAATACACGGACAGTCAGTGTATCCGAGTTTCAGCTGTATAATATGACACCTCCAGCTAATCCATTAGATCTCGCAGCATCTGCAGATGAATCATCCATTGGATTGACCTGGAATGAAGTAACGACAGCAACCAGTTACACGATTAAAAGATCCACTACGGCAAATGGGCCATATACAACATTGGCAACTGGAGTAACTAAGGCCAATTATACAGATTTAGATGTAACTCCAGGTACCACCTATTATTACGTAGTGACGGGTGTTAATCCTGTTGGAGAAAGTATTGACTCAAATGAAGCCTCGGCAATTATTGAGAGCAACGGTCAGGTTGATCCTGAACCAGAGCAACCAACCACACCAGAACCAGAAGAACCTGCAACTCCGGAACAACCAGAGGAACCATCCACTAACCGTGCCATTTTTGTCGTTACCATGACAACGGGCTTGGAGAAGGAATTCGACCTAAGCATGAAAGAAGTAAATGATTTCATCAACTGGTATGAAGCCAAGCAAGCTGGAAGTGGCAAGGCATCGTATGCGATAGATAAACACGACAACAACAAAGGGCCTTTTAAGAGTCGGAAGGATTATATCCTGTTTGATCGGGTGCTCACGTTTGAGGTAAGTGAATACTAAAAATGTGAAGTTCCTCCAGCTTAGCTGAAGGGGCTTCTTTGTTGTTTATTTTGATAAATGAGCCAATACAATTACCAAAAAGGCTAGTTTGATCTTATTTTAGTGTAGCGTTTACAAAAAAACTGGATAACGAGCACAAAATGCAAAAGCGAATGTCCTTGACTGAACGATTGCGACATACCATTAGAATGAAGGCTGATCTGTAACGCAGGGTTTGAAGTCTTCAAGCATAGCCATGAACGGCGGATGGGAGAACTGTAATGACAAAACGGGTAATTCTGTTGGAAGAAGGTACGGCAGAGATGAAAGGGCTAATGGGCAGTAAAGGGGCTGATCTTGCAGAGCTAATCCATGCAGGGTATTCTGTGCCGGCCGGATTTGTAGTCACTACGGAATGCTGTCGCGAGTTCTGTACCCGTCTTGGACATCTTTCCAATGAAGGAGAGAAAGAGATTATTAACGCGATCCGGCATCTGGAACAGCAAACCGGGAAGTTCTTCGGACACTCGGAGAACCCGCTACTACTCGCGGTACGTAAGGACCAGGATCGAGCCTCAGCAACTGCGACACTGCTCAATGTTGGTCTGAATGATGTTACTGTGGAAGGACTCGCACGTCAAACCGGTGATCGGTTGTATGCACTCCAATGTTATCTAGATTACTTAAAGGAATATGGACAGCTGGTATATGCAATTCCGTCTGAATCTTTCACAGAAATATCGAGTCACGTCAAGGGTCGGGATGAAACGGAACTTGAATTAAGCATTACCAAATTTAAATATTTAATTGAAGGGGAGGGGCGTAACCCTTTTCCTCAAGATGTTCAAATTCAATTCAAAGAAGCAGTACGTGCGGTATATCATTCACAGCGTATTATAGCATCCAGATCTCAGGACGAGATCGTGCGTAAACCATATTACATCTCTTCGGAGCAAAGCGCTCCTGTTCTTATACAGACGATGATGCATGGAACATGCGGAGAATCAAGCGGGACCGGAACAATATATACACGTAACCCACTGACAGGAGAGAGGGGAATTACTGGACAATACGTCATAACCGGGACCTACCATCAAACGGATCAAGGTCTAGAGCGGTTAAGAGATGACGAACCTGAGCTGTACACAAGTTTGCTGGAGATTGGAGACCAGTTGGAGACGCGTAATGGAGAAGTGCAGGAAATCACCTTTGTGATTGAATCCGGCGCGTTGTATGTTGTGCAGACCCAGCCCGCACGATTATCCTCCACAGCCACACTAAGGAGTACTGTATATTTTGTGCATGAAGGACTTATCACCAAAGAGGATGCACTGTTACGCATAGAGCCTGGGCATATCACGGAAGTGTTGGAGCAATACTACACAGATTCTAACAGCGAAGCGAGCAATGGACATCTGCCCATACAGATCCAGCCATTAGCTAATGATGAATGTCCAGCTTATAACAACTCAGGTCCACCTTTATCAGCAGATCTGCAACTACTGCTCGATTGGGCTGATGAAGTGAAAGAGCTGAAGGTACTGGCCAATGCTGATCGACCACAGGATGCCCTGAAAGCACGGCTACTGGGGGCAGAGGGGCTAGGTCTGTGCAGGACAGAGAACATGCTGTTATCACCTGCGCGGTTCCCATTTGTACAAAAAATGATCCTGGCAGACAGTGAATCCGAACGCAGGCGTGGTTTGGAGCGTCTGTTGCCGATGCAGCAGTCTGATTTTGAACAGATATTCGAAGCGATGGATGGATGCCCGGTAACGATAAGTTTGCTCGATTTGCCGTTACATGAACTACTACCGGATCTGGGAGTGTTGGAGAAACGACGTGAGTGGTTACAAGCAGAGGAGTGGCAGGAGCAAAAAGACCATCAGATTGAACTGGAGGAGCTGGAGCGCGTAATTCGCAGAGTCTGTGAATTGCATGAACATAATCCGACATTGGGGCAACAGGCTTGTCGGCTGAGTACAGTGTTCCCGGAAATCGTTGATATGCAGCTGGAAGCGATATTCCGCGCAGCGGTGAAAGGCATCCGGCAAGGCTGGTGGGTACGTCCCGAGATTATGATCCCGCAGATCGGTCATGTGCATGAACTTCAGGTTATGAGAGATCTGGTGGATCATGTGGCTGACCAAGTACTTGGTGAGGAGAAGCGGCATTGTCTCTATAGAGTGGGAGCGATGATCGAAGCTCCGAGAGCAGCGCTAACGGCGACTCACATTGCTCGCCAGGCAGACTTTTTCACGTTTGGCGCGGATGAGCTGACAGAGATGACATTTGGATATAGTCGCCAAGAAGCCGAGAAGCGATTCCTTCAACGTGATACGGACTCTCGTACGGTAACGAATAATCCATTCCATGTGCTGGACATCGAGGGAGTTGGACAACTGGTGGAGATGGCTGTAGTCCAAGGTCGAATTCGAAAACCTCATCTGAAGACAGGGATCTGTGGAAAAAATATTGTAGATCTGGAGTCGATTACGTTCTGCCACCGCATTGGTCTGGATTACGTAAGCTGTTTGCCTGAACAGATCCCTTATGCACGAATTGCTGCTGCACAAGCAGCCATTAAGGGACAGAGAGAGGGAGCGGACACGCAGAACACGGATATATCTACAATTGCGTAACGCTCACCCTGTCTTACACGGAACTTCCATGGAATAGCAACCAGAAAACTGTTATACTGAAATATGCGTTTTGTAAAATGAACGTAAAATTTCAGGGTAAGGGTTGAAGGCGACCATGTATAATTCCAAAAATGAACGAACTCCATCACGGACCTTATTCGCCGTGTTATTCATTCTTATGCTGTTGAAGCTGTCACTGCTGCGGTATTTCTTTTTCCAGGGTCTGTCCGGCATCGGTCTGTTAACTGACGCATTAGGCGCACTAACTGTGGTATGCCTGCTGGATCTGATCGTGCCCAAAGGCTGGAAGCGAGCAGTATACGGAGGATTCAATGTTCTGTTTTCTCTGGTGCTGTTCGCGGCTACGCTGTATAACGTTCATTTCAGTTCGGTACCCACCTATACTGTGCTTAGTGAACTGGGGCAAGTTGCTCAAGTGCGGGGAAGTATAGGGCCTCTTGTACGACCAACGCACTTTTTGTTTTTCGTAGACATTATCCTGGCGTTGCCAATATGGCTAATTATGCGAAGACGTTCAGCCGGGCGTAACCGCAACAGTTATCACGATAGCGGGTTGACGTTTGGCAGAATCCGGAGACGTTACTGGGGCAAGCTCGGCGTCGCGCTTACCGCCGCATTCTGCATCGTGCTGTCTGGCAGTTTTATTGTCAAAGGTGAAACAATTGATAATGAGTTGGTGCGAGCCGAGAATCTCGGTTTCCTGAACTATCAGGTATCGTCTGCCATTCTAACGAGCAAAGAGAATGAGGCCATTGCGAATGGTAACATTAACGAAACGATTGCCAAGATCAATGAGCTGGTTAGCCAGTATCCGTATCAGGATAAGCCAAGTGATGGTACAGCCGTGAAAGCCAAATATTTTGGTCAGGCCAAAGGTAGTAACCTGATTGTACTGCAACTGGAGTCCTTTCAGAATTTCCCGATTAATGCTTCATTAGACGGTCAGGAGTTAACACCGGTACTGAATGATCTGGCCAAAGAAAGCTATTATTTCTCTCATTTCTTCCAACAGATCGGACAGGGAAACACATCAGACGCGGAGTTCATGTCGAACACGTCTATCTATCCAACTGGCGTTGTTCCCATGTCAGCCGGGTATAGCGATCGTGATCTTCCAAGTCTACCCAAGGTACTGGCGGAAAAGGGATATGAGTCAGAGACGTTCCATGGGAATGACGTTACCTTCTGGAACCGGAACAAAATGTATCCGGCACTCGGATTCACTCGTTACTTCGACAAGCCCAGCTTCGAGAACGACAGATTCAATGACTTTGGACCATCGGATGAAGAGTTATATCGTGTAGGTGTGGAAAAAATGACTGCGCATCAGGCTGCGAATCAGCCGTTCTATGCTCAGTTCATTACGGCTTCAAGTCACTCGCCGTTTACGGTTCCAGCTGATCGTGCACGGATCACGATTCCTGCGACCATCACGAATAAACTGCTTCACGATTATCTGCAAGCGATCAACTATACGGACTACGCGGTCGGTCAGCTCATTGATGAGTTGAAAGCGAACGGATTATGGGATAACACAACGTTAGTGCTCTACGGGGACCACTTTGGTCTGCCTGCTGACGAAGAGATTACACAGCAAATCCAGGCGAATCTTGGCGTCCCTTATGACGGTAAAGTAAGTCGATTCAACATTCCGTTAATGATTCATACGCCGAAACAGACCAAAGGACAAGTGATTGAGCAGCCAGGCGGTCAGTTGGATATGTTGCCAACGATCATGAACCTGATGGGTGTCTCCCTTCAAGATGAGAAGTTTACTGCCTTCGGACATGATCTGCTCAACATGGACCACAATGCCTTCGGTATCCGGTATTACTTGCCGACGGGTTCATTTGTCAACGATGACATTATGTTTATCCCGGGTGCGGGCTTTGACGATGGAACAGCCTATTCGCTGAAGACTTACGAGACGGTAACGGATTTGGAACCGTATCGTTCCGATTATGAACATGTGCTCAGCTTGATGAAACTGTCTGACGAGTATGTGAAGTTGTTACCAAAACGTGCACCATAAATCAAAATTTCTGCAACAGGTCAGATCAAAAACGTCACCAGTTCAAAAGCTGGTGACGTTTTTTTGCATGTTTCTTGCACAAGTGTGGTAATAAAGAGAATAACTAAAGTTTGAAACTGTAATAATTAATGTTACAATGGAATGAGCAAGAATGAAGTGAGCAAAAGCGCGTAATATTCGCAGATCTCATATTCAAAGTACTTATGAACCTAACAGACGAGAGGATTGAATATAAATGAAACTGAGTGTACTTGAACATGGACATATCAACGAAGGACGAAATGTACAGGATACGTTGCAGGAAACCGTCAAACTCGCACAACATGCGGATCAATTGGGGTACTCCCGTTTCTGGATGTCGGAGCATCACGGTAGTGGTGCGCTGTCATTCTCCAGTCCTGAAGTTATGATTGCACATGTGGCTGCCCATACGGATCGAATTCGCGTAGGTTCCGGTGGCGTTATGCTACCTCATTATAGTGCCTACAAGGTTGCAGAGAATTTCCGTCTGCTGGAAGCTCTTCATCCGGGACGGATTGACCTTGGGATTGGCAGAGCGCCAGGAGGCATGCCGATTGCCAGCAGAGCGCTGAATGAGGGGAAATCTTCGAATGTACACTTCTTCCCCCAACAGATCGCGGATCTGGGCGGATATTTCCACGAGCAGTTGCCCGAAGATCATCGGTTTGCATCTCTGGTAGCCGGACCATCAGTTCCCACGGTACCAGAAGTGTGGTTGCTGGGTTCCAGCTCTGAAGGTGCAAGAATTGCTGCAGCGCAAGGGACGTCGTATGCGTTTGCCCAATTCTTCGGAACACCAGGCGGCGAAGAAGCGATGAAACATTACCGCAGACATTTCAAGCCGTCCATCCTGAATGACAAACCACATTCAATGATTGCTGTCTCGGCATTCTGCGCGGAGACAGAGGAAGAAGCTGCTGAACTTGCGCGCAGTAATGAACTTTTCTTCTTACGCCTTGGACGAGGTCTTGAACAAAGTTCATTCCCATCTCTGGAGACGGTGAACAACTATCCATTCACAGCGATGGAGATGGAACAGATCCGCCAGCGCCGTTCTTTTTCCATCGTGGGTACACCGGATCAGGTGAAAGACAAAATTACCGCAATGGCAGAACGCCATGAAGCAGATGAAGTCATTATTGCATCAGCAGTCCATTCGTTTGAAGCACGTCTGCGCTCATTCGGCTTGATTGCAGAAGCCTTTGGACTCAAGCAGGACTAATGCTGAGCAAGCGGGAATAACTACTCTAAACAGACTGGAATCTTGCTCTTGCAAGGTTCCGGTTATACTCTTGCGTGATCAGGGAGAGGAGAGATTCACATGCGCAGATGTGTCATTAGTGATATTCATGGCTGTTACGATGAATTTAATGCACTGCTTAAGCTTGCAGATTATAATCCGCAGCAGGATGAATTAATTTTACTCGGTGATTATGTGGATCGTGGTCCAAGCAGCAAACAGGTCATTGAACAGATTATGCAGCTTCAACAACAGCACCATATTATGGTGATCAAAGGTAATCACGATGCCATGATGGTCAAGGCGCTTACCCAGGATGTTGAGCAATATGATCAACACTGGATTCGTATGGCGGATTACAAACGATGGCAAGTTATCTGGACCTGGAGCTTACTTTTGATGAGCAACAGATAGATTGGGAAGCTTATGCTGAAGCTAAAAAGTGGATACGTACACACTATGAACACCATCTACGCTTTCTGGAACAGCTTCCGCTGGTGTACGAAATTCCGGGTTATATTTTTGTGCATGCCGGGATCAACCCGGATATCGAGGATTGGAGAAGCCAGTCCGAGCGGGACTTCATCTGGATTCGTGAATCATTCTATTCCAGACCAACGACGATTAGAGAGACGGTCGTATTTGGACACACCCCCGTGAAGCATTTGCATGATGAGACAGGCATTTGGTTTGACCCGAGCGGAGACAAAATTGGCATTGATGGTGGTTGTGCCTACGGAGCACAATTGAACCTGCTGGAGATTAGAGAAGACGGGAGTCTACAGACCCTTTTTGTACGGCAAGGGCAGAGCGCGGAAGAGCCTGAGATCTAATGTTTTCGTTGCTTATCAGAGTTTCATATGCTAATTTTTAAGGTTGTACGATGGAATAAACAGGATACATATCATATCGACTTGAGGGGTATGACCAAGTTTGGCTATTTTCAAAATGACTTGCCTGAGAATGATTTGCAATTAATTCGCTGTAAAGGGATTGGAATTAAGCCTTATTAGCGCTATAATCAGTAAGGGTATGATTAAAATATGACATTTATTTTCTATATAAGTTCAACTAAACTTTTTACACGAGAACGGAGAGGACAGAAAAAAGCTGGAGAAGCGGAGCGTTCGCCTTTATCACCTGATTTTCCCTTTAAAAAGGGAATCAAAAAATCTGGGGATAACAGCGATCGGAAGGTTATTCTGTCATCGGAGTGGCAAGTGTAAACATTCTTTGGTTAAACTTATATAAATCAGAATTGACGGAGGGCTATGAATATGGAAAAAGCGTTAATCTTCGGTCACAAAAATCCCGACACGGATACGATCTGTTCGGCAATTGCCTATGCGGATCTCAAAACAAAATTGGGTCAGGACGTTGAAGCTGTTCGCCTCGGCGAAGTCAATGGTGAAACCCAGTTTGCACTGGATCAATTCAAAATTGCAGCACCACGTCTGATTAAAACAGCTGCAAATGAAGTAAACAAGGTTATTCTGGTTGACCACAACGAGCGTCAGCAAAGTGTAAGCGATATTGAGGAAGTGACTGTTGTTGAAGTTATCGACCATCACCGTATCGCTAACTTTGAGACAAGCGGACCTCTGTATTTCCGTGCAGAGCCTGTAGGTTGTACCGCAACCATTTTGAATAAAATGTACAAAGAAAATGGCATCGAAGTGAGTGCACCGATTGCTGGCCTGATGCTGTCTGCAATTATCTCCGACTCCCTATTGTTCAAATCCCCGACTTGCACAGAGCAGGACGTAGCCGCTGCACGTGAACTGGCTGCCATTGCTGGTGTAGATGCAGACACATATGGTCTGGACATGCTGAAAGCCGGCGCGGATCTGAGCCAAAAAACAATTGCTGAACTGATTTCCCTGGATGCCAAAGAATTCGTAATGGGTCAATCCAAAGTGGAAATTGCACAGGTTAATGCCGTTGACGTGAATGATGTTCTCGTGAAGCAACCTGAGCTTGAAGCAGCTATTGAAGCGATCATTTCCAGCAAAGGTCTCGATCTGTTTGTATTTGTCGTAACAGACATTCTGAACAACGATTCCGTAGCTCTGGCATATGGTACATCCACTAAAGCAGTGGAGAAAGCCTACAATGTGACGCTGTCTGATAGCAGAGCTATCTTGAAAGGCGTAGTATCACGCAAATCACAAATTGTACCGGTTCTGACGGAAGCATTCAACACGCTGTAACTCAAACCGATTGGCGTATTTGTACGCTGATATGTATTACAAATAGTAGCAACACCATCCTAGCCTGCTCTGATCCGTAAATGGTCAGGACAGGCTTTTGATGTAGAGGAGGAAGAAATCATGATCAAAAATGAAAAGATCAAAGCAGCCGAAGTGCAGTTGACCGGCCTGAATGGTGAAGATCTGGGTGTGATGTCCACGCAGGAAGCACTTCTACTTGCAAAGCAGCATAAGGTAGATCTGGTGTGCCTGTCCTTGATGACGAGTCCGCCACCGTGCAAGCTGATTGGAGCTGGAGCGGCCAAAGCGGAAGCGCAGCAGGCGAAGAAAAAAGCGAGTAAATCCCCCGATAAACGTAAAGTAAAGGAAATTCGCTTGAACCTTGCAATGGAGGATCATGACCGGGATACGAAGCAATCTCAAGCGGAGCGCATTCTGAAGAAGGGTGATTCGGTAAAACTCGTCATCCAGGTGCATGGAGCCAAAGAAGGAGTTGCAGGCAAGGAGTGGGCTGAGCAACTGAGTAAATCGCTGGCTGAATTCGGTAGCAAAACGACAGGTGTTCAGGTAAGTGGTAAACAGGTTGTTGTGCAACTGGACCCGATTGCTTAAACTGCCAGGAGCGATCCTCGATGTAGCACAAAGGTAAGGCGAATGTCGATACCGTAATGATCTTTTAAATGTAAAGAAAGCCCAATGAGGTGGCAGGTTAACTGCTGCTGTATTGGGCTTGTTTGTCATCACTTGGATTGAAGTATCGTGCAATTTAATGTAAAAGCCGTTTCTGTTCCAGTAGTTCAGCTACGTAAATAACGGCTGCCACCAAGTCGTACATATAACTGTCCGGGTAATACAGGCGTAGAACCAGCGGCCATATTATTCTGGTTGTTTTTGGCGAATCGGGATAAATAAAAGAAGTCCGGATAGATCACCATATCCATCAAGTAGGCGGAGACCCGACTACCTGGAACGCGGAACTGATTCAGGGTACGTATAATATCTTCGCCGCGTGCAATACCAATGCCGTGTCCGTAATACCAGTTCTCGCGCAGCATGAACGTATTCTCTCCCTGCCACTCGGGAGTTTCCGGAGAAACATCCGGATTCTTGAAATACAGCACATCTCCTGGCAGGGCGGTTTCGCTACCGTTTTTTTCGGTTAATCGCAGGTCACTGTCATAATGCCAGTCAAAGAGTAACAGATTTCGAAACAGGGAATTAAAAGCGTCTTCACGAATGCTTCCCAGCACGCCACCATACAGCACAATAACGGTAGCTGTTGCACATTCAAAGGCATATAAGTGTCCATTCCTCCAGATATCCCGGATACCGTCGGCGGGGGACACGTTTGATCTTAGTTCGAACCCACCTTCCGCATTACGATTCCAGTAGGCAGGATTACATCTGGATTTTTCAAAGGATGCAAAACTCACACCACTTCGATCCAATCCTTCCGCTGCATCCACGAGAGAGCCCCTCAAGTCCCACTCAAAACGAAGATGATCCATGGATTGGTACACATACCTTGTAGGACGATCCTGTAGTTGCTGTAACCAATACCATTCAAAATCAGACCATTCCGAGCGGTTCAGCTGGGCGGGTTGATTAGCAACAATGATCATGATCCATAACCTCCGTTCCTATTCGAATATTCAACATTGTATAATCGGGAGAGCACGGGTATTGTGTAGTATATGTCGATTCATGCAGCAATTTTGTCCGATCTCGTTTATCAATCATGGCATTTGGGGTAGTACTCTATAGATGAAGTTATGTTCAGGTCGATCTATTCATACGGAATACATTCAGATTCTCATAAAGGAGGACATGTAATGTCGAAATCCATTACAGAGAGCCGATCTCTGTTTGAACAATTGTATACGCACGCACCAATCGGCATTGCTGTCGCATCGCATGTAAATGGACGGTGGTTGCAGCTTAATCCTGCATTTTGCGAGATGCTTGCATACAGTGAAGATGAACTGATCGATACTTCGGTCATACATATGATCTACGAAGAAGATCTGCACATGGAGGAATTCCGCAGCAAGTTTTGGGAAATGACCCATGAAACAAGTCCGATGTACGAGATGGAGGTTCGTCTGAAACGAAAGGACGGTTTGTTATTATGGGCAACCATTAGAGCTTGTATTGTTAGGGATGAAACGAATGGTGAGCCCTTGTATTTGCTGGTACAAGCTGCTGATATTACGAAACAAAAAGATGCAGAGCAGATCCTCATTGTGCAACGTAAACAATTGGAAGAGAGCAGTCGCATCTCTCGGCTGTTGGCGGAGTCTTCACTAGACCTGATTGCAATACATGATGCCGATTCTAGTCGTACATTTAAATATGTATCAAATGCATGTAAAAGCATGTTGGGCTATGAGTTGGAAGAAGTTATAGGTAAGCCGGGAACATTTGTTATCTATCCGGAGGATGTGCCTTTGGTTGAAGCGTACGTAGAAGAGCAGAGAAAGGGTCTGGCTCCCAAACGGCTCAATTATCGCCTGCTACATAAGGATGGATCTACGGTATGGGCAGATACGATTACGCACTATGTATATGACGATGCAGGTGAATTGATGGAGATGGTCGCCGTAACCCGGGATATCACAGCCAGCCAGCAACAACAGTTAAGCATGCAGGAGTACAGATCGTTATTTGACTGCAATCCCCTAGGTGTGGCTTCTCTTGATCTGGAAGGCAATCTGCTGAAAGCCAATATGGGTCAGGAACAGTTGACAGGACACGCCAAGGAGGAGCTGCTGAATCGACCTTTTGATCACCTCATTGATCCTGTAGATCTGGAGAAGACTCGATACCATTTTGAGGAAACGGTGAAGGGCAATGCACAGAGTTACGAGATAGGCCTAATTCACAAAAATGGGCAGCGAATTGAAACAAATGTGATTAATGTTCCTATTATACTTGAGGAGAAAGTTGTCGGGGTCTATGGGATTACCAGTGACATTACTGAGTCCAAACGTTACGTCGAGGAGATCGAGAATCTTAGTTATGAACGGGCATTGATTTTGAATGGCATGTCTGAGGGGGTTATTGGACTGGACCTGGATGGGAATCTGAACTTTGCCAATCCGGCCGCTGCGGAGATCATGAACTTCTGTCCAAGTGAAATGAATGGCAAACCATTAGAACAGATGATGATCCAAATGCAGAGCGATGGCATCCCATACCCATCCAGGGATACACCTATTCTACAGGCTGTTCGTGAGGGACGAGGTCTGCCGCGTACCGAATCCGTATTCTGGAGACAGGATGGGTCCAGTTTTTTGGCGGAGTTCCAATTGAAGCCGATTATGGATCAGGGTAGAACCCGCGGAGCAGTTCTGGTCTTCCGTGATATGACATCTGTTAAGGACATCATACGTGCCAAGGAAGCAGCAGAGCATGCAGACCGAGCCAAGTCCGAGTTTCTCGCCATCATGAGTCATGAGCTTCGTACGCCATTAAACGGCATCATGGGCATGGCCCATCTGTTAATGGAAACCGAGCTGGATGATGAACAGAAAGGTTTTACGGAAATTATGATTGATAGCGGCGAATCCCTTTTGTACATTTTGAACGAAATTTTGGATTTCAGCAAAATCGAAGCCGGCAAAATGGATCTTGAGCGCGCACCTGTAGATATTAAGGCGATGCTGGGCGGGGTGATCGAGCTGTTTGCACTGAAGGCATCAGAGAAAAATATTGAACTCTATTGTGAAGTGTCGGATCACATTCCTGAACGCATTCGAGGGGATGAGACACGAATCCGGCAGATTTTGATTAATCTGGTGGGTAATGCCGTTAAATTCACAGAGCAAGGCCGCATTGAGGTGAGCGTAGGTGCTGATTTCTCAGATGAGCATGGTCAGGATAAACTGATGTTGACCTTTAAGGTGAGAGATACAGGGATCGGAATTCCAATAGAAAAGCAGCATCAATTGTTCCAATCCTTCTCACAGCTTGATCCGGCCATCAATCGTAAGTTTGGCGGGACAGGTCTAGGCCTTGCGATCAGCAAAAAACTGGTTGAGTTAATGGGCGGAGCGATTGGCGTACAGAGTGAGATCGGTGAGGGGGCAGAATTCCAGTTCACCCTCGTAGTGGAGCGGTGGTTAGAGGAAAGTAATGATCCGATTGACATCACCACGAATGATGAACTGCAATTGGATCGAGCTAGTCTTGCCCATGACATCAAAATTTTGATTGCTGAGGATCAAACGGTCAACAGTCATCTGTTGGAGGAGATGCTGCGCAAGTTTGGCGGAGTATGTGATATCGTTGAGAATGGTGCACAGGCCGTCGATTCTTTGAACAAGGTTCAATATGACCTGGTGTTTATGGATATTCAAATGCCAGTTATGGATGGGATTGAAGCGACCTGCCACATCAGAAAGAGCCACCCAGACATACCGGTTATTGCAGCGATTACAGCTTTTGCAGGCGCCGGTGACCGTGAGGAGTGTCTGAAATGCGGGATGCAGGACTTTATCAGCAAACCGTTTCATTCCACGGAGATTAGCCGCGTACTGAATACATGGGTTCCATATATTCGCTCTCAAAGGGTAACGTAACGGAAAAATAACCTGCGCCTTGAAATTCAAGGTACAGGTTATTCTGTCATTTACGACCAGCCTCCGATTAAACCGGAGAGAGTCACACATTCGTCATCTTCCAAATCTGCAATCAGAGTGAGTTCTTCGTTGTCTTGTGGATCAACGGAGAATAATTCACGGCGTCCGTCCTCATGCACAATAATGACTAACTGATGGCCGCCCTTTGTATCAAACTGGTACTTAACTCCGATACCAGGTAGTGGGCATTCGCGGATATTCATGAAACTTGTCACCTCTTTAGCTTTGCTTAATAAAAAATTAACCGTTCACACAGTACGGATGTATTCTACTATCCATAACACCGTTTGGCAAGTCACAAATAAAATTGGTGTGAAGAATTAATTTTTTCCGCGATGTGACCTTGCACTTTGGTGCTGTCTGGCCCGTCTGCGACGAACAAAAAACCAAATGAGCAGAGCAGCGATTAATAGTAGGCCAATGACTGCCATGATAATGATGTTCCGAATATTGGGAACCTGTACAGTCAGATCCAGTTTATTCATCTGGAGGGGTGAAACGTGCCAAATCAGCGTTTTTCCGCCATCCTCTACCTGATCTGCATTGGAATCAGCTGCCTTGATGGGCAAAGACAACTTAAAGTCAAAGTTAACATCCTTTAACAAGAGATTTTTAAGAAAGCTGGGTACCTTGTTAATCTGATTTTTGATCTCACCATCGGGCATGGACTCCATGAGATCGGCTTCTGCTGTAATATGCATTTTGGAAGTGAAGAAGCCAGGTGAAGTTGATTGTTCAACCTTGATCCCTTGTGGTAACTTGGACGTATTAAAGCTGGTTTTATTGCTTTTTTCATAATGGGTGGTCGCTGTGAGTTGCTTCTGATCTCCTTGTTCCGAAACCTCTGCCTGGAAGTTATTTCGATTCAATGCATCTGCAATCAGAGGCATGAGATTGTCTTGTCCAATTTTTCCAAGAGCGGAGTTCTTTACGTTGAGATTGAGATCCAGATCCGTTGATCCATCCATATTTACCGTTAGATGGGCTTCTCCATCAGCACAAGCGGATAAAACAGATAACATAAGGGCTAATAAAACAGTAAGAAATAACTGACGTAAGGGGATGCGAGTTGACATGTCTTTCAACCTTTCTGCTTAAAAATCCAAATTCCATTTCATAGAAGTATAGTATACACCGTAAGCATGGCGGATGAAACTTTGCACCGTGCAGCGAGGTACGTATGATTTAGTGTGATCGGGGAAATAATCCATTTATTAAAATTAAAGATTTCGTATTTTTGTCAATGTTCGGTCAATTCAAATGGCGCTTCACCGTGTACACTAGTAGTAGTGTGATGAATATACGGAAGCAGGGAGGTTACATTCATGACATATATCATTATTATGGCTGTTATTATGGTCGTGGGCATGGTCGGAATGGGCTGGTTCTATCAGATTATGGATAAAGACCAAAGCTAGTATTGTTTAAATGTGAAAAGAAGAGAGACAACCTATAAGCTGGCTTCGCTAACGCGAGGCGGGCTTATTTGTGTGGGGAAAATGTTGAGGCACTGACCTTACATAAGTACGTAATATATGTAACCAGTCGTGTTGCACAATTTGACCGATGGACAAATATTTTTCGTAAAGATGGGATTTTTTAGCTGCTCTTTTGTATAATAGGGGGTAGTTTAACTCGGGATGCTCCCGAAATTCTGCCAAACAGGAAAGGGTGTACATAATGAAATTTAGTGAGTATACGTATACACGTCCGAATCTGGAACACATCAAGACATCTTTCCGTGAGCTGTTGAGCGGTTTTGAAGCTGCGGCAACGGTTGAAGAACAGAGTGGATTCATGGATCAGATTAACGCGCTGCGCAGTGATTTTGAGACACAAGCCCAATTGGTCTACATCCGTCATTCCATTGATACCAATGATGAGTTTTACAAGGCAGAGAACGAATTTCTGGATGAGAATGCACCAATTGTGCAGGAATATATTACGGATTTTTACCGCGCACTGGTTAACTCCAAATTCCGCAATGAGTTGGAACAGAAATGGGGTTCACAGCTGTTCCAGCTGGCAGATCTTTCACTGAAAACATTCAGCCCGGAAATTATTGAAGAACTCCAGAAGGAGAACAAACTTTCCACAGAATACAATCAATTGATCGCATCCGCCAAAATTCCGTTCGAAGGTGAAGAACGCACGTTGCCACAGCTTCATCCATTTGAACTGTCCACGGATCGCTCCATGCGTGAGCGCGCTTCGGAAGCCAGATACACTTTCATGGCTGAACATGAGGCTGAATTCGATCGCATTTACGATGAACTGGTTAAAGTACGTACACAGATCGCGAAGAAACTGGGTTATCCAAGCTATGTAGAACTCGGTTATGATCGTATGAACCGTACAGATTACAACGCCGAGATGGTTGCCAACTTCCGTGCACAAGTTCGCGATTATATCGTGCCTGTAGCGACCAAGCTCAGAGAGCGTCAGCGTAATCGGATCGATGTGGATACACTGTATTATTACGATCAGGGCTTCAGCTTCAAGACGGGTAACCCGACACCTAAGGGTGACGCGGACTGGATTATCGAACATGGTAAAAAAATGTACGCTGAATTATCGCCAGAGACGGATGCTTTTTTCCAGATGATGACCGAAAACGAGCTTATGGATCTGGTAAGCAAAAAAGGTAAACAGGGCGGCGGATATTGTACGTTCCTGAACGATTACAAAGTGCCGTTTATCTTCTCCAACTTCAACGGTACATCCGGTGATATTGATGTATTGACACATGAAGCAGGTCATGCTTTCCAGGTGTATGAGAGCCGTGATTTTGCAGTGCCTGAATACAACTGGCCGACATATGAATCGGCTGAGATTCATTCCATGAGTATGGAGTTCTTCACATGGCCGTGGATGCAGTTGTTCTTCAAGGAAGATACGGACAAGTACAAGTTTGATCACCTGTCTTCCGGTTTGTTGTTTATCCCCTATGGCGTAGCCGTGGATGAATTCCAGCATTTTGTATATGCGAATCCGGATGCAACACCAGCGGAGCGTAAGCAGGCATGGCGCAACATTGAGAAGACCTATCTGCCACACATCAATTACAAAGACAATGCGTATCTGGAGCAGGGTGGTTTCTGGCATAAGCAGGGTCACATTTTCTCATCGCCATTTTATTACATTGACTACACGTTGGCACAAATCTGTGCATTCCAGTTCTGGAAACGCAGCAATGAGGACATGAAGTCCGCATGGGCCGACTATCTGACATTGTGCAAAGCGGGAGGAAGCCTGTCCTTCACCGGATTGGTTGAACTGGCTGGATTGAACTCACCATTCGAGGATGGCTGTGTATCCTCCGTAATTGGCGATATTGAGGCATGGCTTGACGGCGTGAACGATAAGGCGCTGTAAGCCTTCGTCAGGATGCTTTTAGTAATAGTACCTTCAGTAAGGTATAAGTAGTGGATAAAGCTTTAAGATAGATAAGTAAGACGGCTTGGAGACCTTCGGGTGTCTGGGTCGTCTTTTTCATTATAGGTAAAAATCAACCTTCAGTGTAACATTTATCGGACTCATTGTGATTTATTTCACTATATCTGAAAACGGATTCAGTTACAATGGAGATAGTAAATCAGGGGTTACAGGAGGCTGGTTCAAATGGCAACACATGCATATTATGTTCCGCCCGTGAACTTGATGGGTAGAGGCTGTTTACAGGAAGCAGGTCAGATGATTGAACAGATGGGTATCCGCAAGGCGCTGGTTGTAAGTGATCGTCAATTGATTACTTCAGGCGTTGCTGAACAGGTACTGTCTATACTAAGAAAATCAGGGTTAGAATATGTTGTATATGATGAGGTTCAGCCTAATCCAACATGTCAGAATGTACATGATGGACTTCAAGTATTCCAGGATCATGGCTGTGACGCCATTATATCGATAGGCGGAGGTTCACCGCAGGATGCTGCCAAAGGGATTGGTATTGTAGCTACGAACGGTGGGCATATCCGTGAATATGAAGGACTGCATCAATCGAAACATAAGTCCGTACCACTTGTGGCTTTTAACACAACAGCGGGCACATCGAGCGAGGTGACAATTAACTACGTGATTACAGATGAGGAACGTAAAGTGAAGATGGTTATGGTAGACCGCAACAGTCTGGTCTCGCTGTCGGTTAATGATCCGGAGCTGATGCTCAGCAAACCTGCAAGTCTCACAGCGGCTACAGGAATGGATGCCTTGACCCATGCCGTAGAAGCGATGGTTACACCGGGTGGATTTACAGTGACAAGTGCCACAGCTGCAGCAGCTGTTGAATTGATCTTTGAATATTTGCCTAGAGCCGTGAGAGACGGCAGTGATCTGGAAGCGCGGGAACATATGACGTATGCGTGTTTCCTTGGCGGGATTGCTTTTAATAATGCGGGCCTGGGTTATGTCCATGCGATGGCGCATCAACTGGGTGGCGTATATGATCTGCCGCACGGTGTCTGTAACGCAATGTTACTCCCCTATGTGGAAGAGTTAAACGCCAAGCATGTACCCGGCAAATTCCGTCATATCGCTAAGGCAATTGGTATGAATGTGAAGGGTAGAAGTGATGAGGAGTGTTCCAATTACGTCATTGAGGCCATACGTCAGCTATCGAAGGAAGTAGGCATTCCTGAGAAACTGTCTGAATTGGGTGTAAAAGATCCCGATGTGGAACTTCTTGCGGATAACGCGATGAAAGATGCCTGTGCACCAGGCAATCCCTATCAACCGTCCAAGGATGAAGTGATGGAGTTGTTCCGCAAAATTATATAGACTGTTTCAGAAACGGATACATCAAAGTACAATCTTGTTGAAGCTAGAGGATCATGAACCAAGCAGGGTCCAAAAAATAACAGACAAAATGAGCCGGGATGGAAAGTCGGCTTTTTTGTCATGTGAACTCATACTTTTTACTTATTTTCCCATTTAATGATTGTACAAAAACTAAAGGATTTTGCTTCTCTATTATCGAATATAATATGAATAACAGCGGCACGAGAAAGGGTGATCTTACCCGCAACTTGATGTCGATGTTTTCCAGTAAGATTCCCCAGTCCGTTTCGTGTTTAATGTAAATAGGAGTAGTCTATTTCATTGTTCACGAGCTACACCTGAAGTTCTGCATCTAACATTCACCTCTGTAAGACAGTCAAGGCAATTCTACACCAGCATCATCTCTATTTCAGGCTTTACAATCCAAGAAGTTCAACTGCAATAAGATTCATCCAGTTACACATCTGTACAGCATGCTCCTAATCATGACAACAGTGTCCACACAACAGAATATCGATTATGGGCTCTGAAATGAATCAGAACGAATGCACGTGGAGGAGGCTGTAATGATGGCGAAAAAAGAAGTTGTAGCGATGCTACTTGCCGGAGGGCAAGGTAAGAGGTTAAAAGGATTGACCAAATCACTGGCTAAGCCGGCTGTATATTTTGGGGGCACGTACCGAATCATTGATTTTCCGTTGAGTAACTGCTCTAATTCTGGTATTGATACAGTGGGTGTATTAACTCAATATGAACCACTTGTCTTACATTCCTATATTGGCATTGGCAGTGACTGGGATCTGGATCGGAAAAACGGCGGGGTATACGTACTTCCTCCGCATGAACGTGAAGACGGTAGCAACTGGTACCGGGGTACAGCGGATGCGATCTTCCGCAACCTGAACTTTATTGAACAATTCGATCCTGAGCATGTGCTCATTCTGTCAGGGGATCATATCTATAAGATGGACTACGAAAAAATGCTCCAATATCACAAAGAAAAAGATGCGGATTGCACCATATCGGTCATTGATGTCTCCTTGGAAGAAGCCAGCCGGTTCGGTGTGCTGAATACCAACGATGACTATAGCATCTATGAATTCGAAGAAAAACCTCCTGAGCCCAAGAGCACACTTGCTTCCATGGGTATCTATCTCTTCAAGTGGGATGTACTGAAACGTTTCCTGATCCAGGATGAACAACAGGCATCCACCTCCTATGATTTTGGTAAAGATATCATTCCGTTATTGCTTGAAAATGAAAAATCCTTATACGCATATCCGTTCGAAGGGTATTGGAAAGATGTAGGTACCATTCGCAGTCTGTGGGAGTCGAATATGGATTTGTTGGACGAAGATACCCCGTTTAATTTGAATGACCCGGACTGGCGTATTTTCACACGTAATCCGAACCAACCTGCACAATACATCTCGCCTTCGGCCAAAGTGCGGAATTGTATTATTAGTGAAGGCAGTGTGGTGCATGGAGAGGTCAATCATTCCGTTCTGTTCTACGGAATTGAGGTTGGGGAGAACAGCGCCGTTATAGATTCTGTCATCATGCCAAGGGTGAAGATCGGGCAAAATGTGCGTATTCACCGAGCAATCATTGCAGAAGGATTGGTTATTCCGGATGGAACACAGATTTCGCCCGCACCGGGAGATGAGAGTGATATATTACTCGTCGATCAGGAAGAACTGGAGCGTCAGCTTCGCCAAGGAATAACCAGCAAGGCCTAATTGAAGCCAAAAGGACGGTGCATGCGATGAAATCATTGATCGGAGTTATTAACCTTGACCATGAACTTGAGGAATTGAAGGAATTGACGTACTTTCGCTGCGGAGCCGCGGTGCCTTATGCCGGGCGTTACCGTCTGATCGATTTTGTTCTATCTAATATGATGAATGCCGGAATTGAGAGCATAGGGGTATTTGTCCGTCGTAAGTATCGCTCGCTGATGGACCATCTCGGTGACGGCAAGCCTTGGGATTTGGATCGTAAGCATGGGGGCATGTTTATTTTACCGCCGGACTGGAACGACCCAACAGATACATCACAGGGGGACTTGCAGCATTTCCATAACAATCTGGACTTCTTCCGCAGAGGTGCAGGGCAATATGTAGTGCATGCGGGCAGTCGCCATGTGACCAAAGCAGACCTCCAGGATGTCTACAGGTATCACATCAGTAAAGGAGCGGACGTTACACTGGTCTGCAAAAAAGTGGATCAGCTGCTGCCTGAGCATGACGCCTGTGTCAAAGTTGATCATGACGGGGACGGTAACGTGGTGGACATTCACCAAAGCGCTAATCACGCGAATATATATACAGAAATTTTCATTATGGAAAAGGAATTGTTCCTGCGCCAGGTGCAGCGCTGCATTGATCATGGCGAGAGCCATTTCTTTCGGGATGTGATTCAAAAAAATCCGGATGGATTGAATATCGCTGCGTATGCATATGATGGCTATCACGCAGTCATCAATTCCATTGACAGTTATTACCGCAACAGTATGGATCTGCTGAACACAGGGCAATATGAACAGCTGTTCAAGGAAGATCCGATCCAGACCAAAATTAAATACGAAGCACCTGCCAAATATCTGGATACCGCCGATGTTAAACATTCACTTCTCGCGAATGGCTGCATTGTAGCTGGAGAGGTGGAAGACAGCATTTTATTCCGGGGCGTACAGGTGGCTAAAGGTGCCAAAATTAAGGGTTCAATCATCATGCAAAAATGCTACATTGGTGAAGGAACCGTACTTGAGAACGTCATTCTCGATAAAGACGTGAAGCTCACCGGAGGACAGACGCTGATCGGTGACCCGTCGAATCCATACATTTTAGCGAAAAGTACTATTATCTAATGCCCACACGTAACCGATATCTTCTATAAATATATATAAAATAAAAATCCTGTAGGATGGATTTAAGGTTCATACACTTTCGACGAATGAATTGCATCTTCGAAAGTTCTCACCAGCATGCAAACGTAGTGAAGGGAACGAAATCGATTCTGAAGCGTAGCGGTCGCCTAAAAGCTTTCTGCAAGAAAGCTGCTTCGAAAGCATATGCTGGTTTCAAATTTTATCCTGTATTATATAAATTCAACTTGAATAATTACACAAAACGGAGAGGACAGAAATGACCTGAAGAAGCGTAGCGCTCGCCTTTATCCCCGGATTTTCCCATTTCAAAAAGGGAATCAAAAAAATCTGGGGATAACAGCGATCGGAAGGTTATTCTGTCATCGAAGTGGCCAGTGTAAATATAATTTAGTTCGATTTGTATGAATCGCCACCATCCTGCAGGATTTCCCCGGGAGGAACCTACTTTTGTTTGACAACAAGGAAACGTTCAAGAGCATATTTACACGGAATCTGGTCAGCAAATTGGGCAAACCGATTGAAGAAGCAACACAGGAAGACGTGTACCATGTACTGGGAAGCATGATTCGTGAATATGCAGGCCAGGATTGGGCAGCGTCGAATCAGGGGTTCAAGCAGCGCCAGGATAAACAGGTCTATTACTTCTCGCTGGAATTCCTGATTGGACGTCTGCTCGGCAACAATCTGCTGAATGTAAATGAATTGGAATTGGTCCGTGATAGTTTAGCTGATCTGGGTTTCTCCTTGGAAGAGGTGGAAGAGCAGGAGGCGGATGCAGGACTCGGTAACGGAGGTCTGGGACGACTCGCTGCCTGTTTCCTGGATTCACTCGCTTCACTCCGATATGCAGGACATGGTTGCGGGATTCGATATAAATACGGTTTGTTTGAGCAAAAAATCATCAATGGTAATCAGGTCGAGTTACCCGACAATTGGCTGGATAAGGGCAATGAATGGGAAGTCCGCCGTCCAGACAAAAAGGTGGAAGTACAGTTCTGGGGCCGGGTAGAAGCTCATGAGCAGGATGGAGAATATCAGTTTGTTACAAAAGATGCCGAATCGGTTATCGCCATTCCCTATGACGTGCCTGTCATCGGTTATGGTCAGACCCATGTAAATACATTGCGACTCTGGAGTGCCGAGCCAAAGCGCGAGACTTCACTCGACACCCCTTCGAACTATTACGGTTATCTGGATTATAGCCGTTCGGTTGAATCAATCTCGGAGTTTCTATATCCAGATGATTCCCAGTATGAAGGAAAGCTGCTGCGATTGAAGCAGCAATACTTCATGTGCTCGGCAGGTGTACAGAGTGCCTTGCGTACGTTCAACAAGCTGGAGCTACCGTATGATCGGTTGCCTGATAAAGTGGCCTTCCACATTAATGACACGCATCCAACCTTGGTTATTCCAGAACTGATGCGCATCCTGATTGATGTGAAGGGGTATGGCTGGGATGAAGCATGGGATATCACAACCCGTACTGTATCGTATACCAATCATACAACGCTTAGTGAGGCGCTTGAGAAGTGGCCTGTATCCATGATCAGCAGGCTGCTGCCACGAATCTACATGATCATTGAAGAGATCAACAAACGCTTCTGTGGCATGCTGCTGGACCGGTATCCAGGAGATCAGGATCGCATAGGGCATCTGGCGATTGTTGCAAACGATCAGGTACGGATGGCACATCTGGCGATTGTAGGCAGTCATAGCGTGAATGGTGTTGCTGCTTTGCATACCGAGATTTTGAAAGAGCGTGAGATGGCTCCCTTCTATGAACTGTATCCAGAGCGTTTCAATAACAAAACGAATGGTATCACCCATCGCCGCTGGTTGATGCATGCCAATCCGAAACTGTCGGATCTGATTACGGATACAATCGGTAACGATTGGATAACAGAGCCGGGCAAGCTGGAGCAGTTGGCTGGCTTTGCGGATAATACATCATTTCAGGAGCAGTTCCGTTTGATTAAGCGGGATAACAAAGAGCGGCTTGCTGCGTATATTCTGGACCATACCGGGACAGCAGTGAATCCGGATTCCATCTTTGATGTACAGGTGAAGAGGCTGCACGGGTATAAACGTCAGCTGTTGAACATTCTGCATGTCATGCATCTGTATAACCGGCTTAAGAATGATGCTTCGTTTGATATGGTACCACGAACGTTCATCTTTGGTGCCAAGGCAGCGCCGAGTTATTATTTTGCCAAGAAAATTATTAAGCTGATCAACACCGTGGCTGACACAGTGAATCGGGATGCGGCCGTGAATGACCGCTTGAAGGTATTTTTCCTCGAGAATTATTCCGTCTCTCTCGCAGAGAAAATCATTCCCGCTGCGGATGTTAGTGAACAGATCTCAACCGCAGGTAAGGAAGCTTCCGGTACGGGCAACATGAAATTTATGATGAACGGTGCTTTAACGATTGGCACGATGGATGGAGCCAACGTGGAGATGGCGGAGCAGGTTGGAGAAGAAAATATGTTCATTTATGGTCTGCGTGCAGACGAAGTGCTTGAGTATTATCGTTCTGGCAGCTATCGTCCGAATGAGATCGTGCAGCACGATGAGCGCATTCGCGAGGTCGTGGAGCAACTGGTGCATCCAGGTGCATTCTGTTATCGTGACGGGGAGTTCTGGGATATTTATGACTCCTTGCTGGCCCATGGTGATGAATACTTTGTATTGCGTGATTTTGCTGCTTATGCAGACGCGCATGCTGCCATTGACCAGGCGTATCGCGCTATTCCGGGCTGGACTCGGAAAGCAATATTAAACACGGCACATTCCGGCATATTCTCCAGTGATCGTACCATTGGTGAGTATGCGTCAGATATCTGGGGTATTCATCCCGTGTCCGGGAACTGGAAAGGTTAAGAATAGATTGTTAGACAACCAAGTCCCCTTGTTCGCAAGAGAGATCTCTGCTGGTAAATCAACCAGCGTAGAGAGCATCCCCTTGTAGAACAAGGGGATTTTGGCATACAGTGTGTATCACAGTGTCATTCAGCATGAAAAGAACCGCAACTCGCGTATCTTTCATCATACAAGTTCGCACACAAAATCAAAAAAAAAATCTGGATCTCAGTCATACTACATAAGAAATCGTTTGATATTTTGAATTAGATAGGGGAGCCGTCACTATGGATCATTACACACGAATTCAGCTTGCTATTGAGTATTTGGAGCAGCATTTGCAAGATGATTTTAATATCAGAGAGACGTCCGCGGCTGCGAGCTTTTCGGCGTTTCATTTTCAACGTTTATTCCAGGCGATCACGGGATTTACGGTACTGGAATATGTGCGCAGACGCAGATTAACGGAGGCTGCTGCGATGCTGCGAGGCACATCGGAAGGCATATTGGACATTGCAATGAGCTTTGGCTATCAATCCCAAGAGGCTTTTACCCGTGCATTTTCAGCCTACTTCGGAATGACACCAGCGAAGCTACGTAAGCTGGAAGCGGATCAGTGGTCACTTTTGAATATGCAGCGGAGCATTGATTTTAACGATTATCGAACTTCGCTTGGTGGAACATTCCACATGAACACACCCCGTCTGGTCACACGGGAACCGAACTGGATTGTCGGCTATGATTATAAGACCAACCTGAATGACAATCAGCATTATGCCGAGATACCCGGATTTTATCACGATTTTGGTGTGGAACAGAGATTCATGGTTATCCCGGAGAGGACACGCCCTGATATGGCATACGGTGTGGCTTGTCATTTTGAAGAGAATGGAGCATTTTCTTTTATTGTGGGTGAAGAAAGCGGTGGAGCATCGCAGATACTTGAACCCGGTTTTACCTCGATTGAAATTCCCGGCGGCTTGTATGCAGAGTTCACCGTGGAAGGCTCCGGGCAGGATATTCGTAAAATGATCTATGGTAGCTGGCTGCCGCAGTCGAACTATGAACGGAGGGAAGGGCCGGACTTTGAAGTGACAGATGTCTGGAAATCGACCCCTGAACAACTGGACATGAAGATCTATATCCCGTTAAAATAGACCTTACCGCTTCGCGGAATTCAAGGTCGGAGGACGGATGAATGAGCGAAAAGTCATGGCTTCACTCCAAGTGGATGTTATTAATTGTTGCTTGCATGGCAGCGCTCTACATACTGATTATGGGTATTTTACTGTTTGTCAGTGGACGAACACCTAGCATGTATTATCAATATAATCTCGTACCCTTCGAGACGATTCGTCCACTTCTTATGGAGAGGGAGAGGTACAATACAGATACCTGGGTCAAAAACCTGTTTGGCAATATCGTATTGTTCATTCCACTGGGCATCTGGATTCCATGGTTGTTTCGAAGGTGCCGTACGTTAATGACCTTTACATCTACAGTTGTTTTACTTCTGCTGGGTGTTGAGGTCACACAATTGATTACACGTGTAGGTTCGTTTGATGTGGATGACATTATTCTGAACACGATCGGTGCCTGGATCGGATACGCCGGATTTAAGTTAGTCTTATGTTCACAAAAAAGGACTCGGAATTGAACCGCAGATCGCGGTCCATGACCGGGTCTTTTTGCATAAGATACCTTTCAAATGTTTACAAGGGAATCATTTCGGATAAAACATATTAACGGCTTATTTATATCGTGAGCAGAGATTATATATATAAATTGAACTAAACTTTTACACGAAACGGAGAGGACAGAAATAACCTGAGGAAGCGAAAGAGTTCGCCTAAAAGCTTTCTGAAAGAAAGCTGCATCGGAAGCATACGCTATCCCCGGATTTTCCCCTTATAAGGGGAATTCATAAAATCTGGGGATAACAGCGATCGGAAGGTTATTCTGTCATCGGAGTGTCCAGTGTAAATATTCTTTCGTTCAATTTATATATTGAACAATGATGAGAGCGAGGTGGGCGATATCGTTTGGTGGAAAGAGAGTGTGGTATACCAGATTTACCCGAGCAGCTTTAAAGATTCGGACGGGGATGGATATGGCGACTTGCAGGGAATCTATGAGAAGCTCGATTATTTGGAGAATTTAGGCGTAGATGTGATCTGGCTCTGTCCCATTTATGATTCACCAGGACATGATAACGGATATGATATCCGGGATTACTACGGCATTTTACGCAAGTATGGCACGATGGAGGATTTTGATCGATTATTGGCAGAGGCACACAAGCGTGGTCTCAAGATCATGATGGACCTGGTGCTGAATCATACGTCAGATGAACATGCGTGGTTTGCTGAATCGCGTTCATCAAAGGTAAATCCGAAGCGGGATTATTATATTTGGCGTTCAGGCAAAAATGGGCAGGTGCCGAATAATTGGGAGTCCTATTTTGGGGGTTCGGTGTGGAAGCATGATCCCGAGACAAATGAATATTATCTGCATCTGTATTCCGAACAGCAACCGGATCTCAACTGGAACAATGCACAGATGGCAGAAGAGATGTATGAGATGGTGCATTGGTGGCTGGAAAAAGGGGTAGACGGATTCCGTTTCGATGCAGTAGCGCATATCGCCAAGGCAGAGGGTCTGCCAAGTGCCCACAATCCGGATAATCTGCCGGTGGTTCCAGCGTATCAGCTCTTTTCCAACCTGGAACAGGTACACTCCATCCTGAAAAAACTGAATAACATGATCCTAAAACCCTACGGACCCATGACAGTTGGCGAGACTTCGGGACTTGGGCCTGAGCAGGCCTTGGCTTATGTCGGGACGGATCGTGATGAGCTTAATATGGTATTCCAGTTTGAGCATATGTTTATCGATGCTAAATCCTCCGGAATTGGTAAATGGAACTATAAGGAATGGAAATTGACAGATCTCAAAGAAATCATGAGCCGGTGGCAAACGGTTTTGCATGGTAGAGGCTGGAACGCCAATTATATGGGCAACCATGATCAGCCACGTCCGGTTTCCCGTTTTGGTGATGATGGTAAATATCGGGTACGTTCTGCTCAGATGCTGGCGACATGGATGCTTACACTCGAAGGGACCCCCTATATCTATCAAGGAGAAGATATTGGCATGACCAATGTCACTTTCCCTGATATCGAACAATACCGGGACATCGAGACCAAAAATTATTACAATCATTACATTGGTCAAGGTAAGTCGAAGCATGAAGTCATGCAGGCGATCTGGCTGAAGAGTCGCGATAATGCCCGCACGCCGATGCAATGGGATGAGACGGAACACGCAGGGTTTACCCAGGGGCAGCCGTGGATTCAGGTGAATGATAATTATCCAGAGATTAATGTGGCTGATGCCGAAAGTGATCCGCAATCCATTTTGCATTATTACCGTAAGTTAATTGTGCTTCGCAAACAGCATAAAGTGCTTATCTATGGGGCGTATGAACTGTTACTGCCGGATGATCCGGATATCTATGCCTATACACGAACGCTGGATGATGAGCAGATGTTGGTCATTCTGAATTTTCGTGGGCATGAACCGGAGATGCACTGGCCGGAAGGCTGGGATTCCGAGCATGCCAAGCTGATCATCAGCAATGTAAGCAGACGTTATTCTACCGATGAAGGCGCGATTCAGCTTCAGCCGTATGAAGCAAGGGTATATCGTAAGCAGCGGTGAGACGGAGGCTAGCGTAATTTTGCGTTGGTGAAGAGCTATGATTTATAATAAATAGTGGTTTTCAAAATAATCAAAACATATGTCGGGAGGAATCCAAGTTGTTGAATATTACGTTCCACGGTCACTCCAGTGTACAGCTGGGCACAGAAGAAAAGTCTCTGATCATTGATCCCTTCCTGCGTGGCAACGAGCTTGCCGTCACGAAGCCTGAAGATATTAAGACCGATGTTGTGTTGCTGACACATGCACATATGGATCACATCCTCGATGCTGAGCCTATTGCCAAAGCAAATAACGCCAAAGTTGTGGCTATTGTGGAATTGGCTACATATATGTCCTGGAAAGGTCTGGATACACTCGGCATGAACATGGGCGGAACGGTAGATCTTGGCTTTGCTCAAGCCAAAATGATTCAGGCGTTCCATACTTCCGGGATTGTGCTGGAAGAAGAACAACGGATCATGTATGCAGGGTTGCCTGCTGGATATATCATTAATATTGGTGGTAAAACGATTTTGCATGCCGGAGACACAAGTCTCTTCGGGGATATGAAAATGATCGGTGATCGTCATGATATTGATGTAGCCTTCTTGCCGATTGGTGGACATTTCACCATGGGACCTGAGGATGCGCTGCAAGCGGCCGAATGGTTTAATGCCAAACTGACGATTCCGGTTCATTATGATACGTTCCCGGTAATTCGTCAGGATGCGGAACACTTCGTGCAACAACTGGCTGCAAAAGGGTTGGAAGGCCGTGTGCTCGCCCCCGGAGAATCTATTACCCTGTGATGCACATTTAACCGCTGTTCATTAATAAATGGATTTATGGATAAAGACGAATATCACGTCAAGATAACTGACGTGATATTCGTCTTTTTTCGGTTTCAGGTTCAATTTTCACCGATAGAGTTGGTACAAATGACAAAAACATTGAAATTCCATTGTTGAACTCCCTTTTAGAATGATATAAAAAGTTACACGGAAACCAAACGAAAATCCGAATTGACCGCAAACAGGGGGAGCGTTCATGTCATTTATGAAATCATTATTTTTTCAAATTATTGTAGCGGTAATCATCGGGATTGGCGTAGGCATCCTGTGGCCGGATCTGGGTAGCTTGCTGCAACCGCTCGGAACAGGTTTCATCAAATTGATCAAGATGATCATCGCACCACTGATTTTCATGGTGATTGTGACAGGTATTGCCAAGATCGGTGATCTGAAGTCGGTAGGGCGCATCGGACTGAAAGCCATCGTGTGGTTCGAGATTGCAACTACAGTGGCGCTGGTACTTGGATTGGGAACAGCCAATCTGCTTCGCCCCGGTGCCGGAATGAACGTGGACCCTTCAACCATAGATGCAAGCGGCATTGAAGCAAAAACCAATGGTTCCGAGTTACCGCATACGGTAGACTTTATCATGAATATTATTCCGACAAGTGTTGTAGATGCCTTTGCACAAAATGCACTTCTGCAAGTATTGCTCGTGGCCTGCCTGTTCGGGGTTGCCCTGGCAGCAACAGAGAGTAAGGCAAAAGAGAATGTACTGACGCTGATTGAGAACTTGCTCGGCATTGTGTTCCGCATCATCGGTTATATCATGAAACTCGCGCCAATTGGTGCATTTGGAGCCATGGCTTACACGGTAGGTGCCTATGGAGCTTCCACATTATCGTCCTTTGGTCTGCTGATTCTGGCCTGCTACGGGGCAGCGCTGCTTTTTCTGGTCATGCTGGCATTGGCTGCCTGGTGGATCACCGGGCTGAATTTCCTGCAATTTGTGAAATATACCCGTTCTGAAGTGATGCTGGCGATTGGAACCGGATCATCAGAAGTGGTGATGCCACGCATGATGGACAAACTAACCAAGGCGGGTTGTGATCGTGCGGTTGTGGGTCTTGTGGTGCCGACGGGGTACTCGTTTAATCTGGATGGTGCTTCAATCTATTTATCCTTGGCAACGGTTTTTGTTGCTCAGGCCGTAGGGATTGAACTGACATTGATGCAGCAGATTACGATTTTGCTGGTGTTGATGTTAAGTTCCAAAGGCATGGCAGGAGTACCTGGCTCCGCATTCTTGGCCCTGTCTGCAACGGCAGTGGCTGTCAATGCTTTTCCGGTAGCAGCGGTTGCTCTGCTGCTTGGTGCAGATCGTTTCATGGATACAATGCGTGTCTTCACCAACCTGATGGGCAACTGTGTCGCAGCATTTGTGGTGGCAAAATGGGAAGGTCTGCTGGATCAAAAGCGAATGCGTGCCGTACTCTCTGGTGAGATCAGTCCTGCTGAACTGGAAAGGGAAGAGCAAGCTGCACTATCTTTATTGAAGTTGAATATGCAGGATAAACAAGGGAAAGCCGTAGTTTCACCGGAGATGTCGTAAGAGGCGTGTCTCCGTTGTGGTGATGAAGTCAAGTGACAGCAACTTTATAATAACAATCCATTACAACAGTAAAAAAACAGTAAAATACATTTAAAAAGTTCAACCAAGTTCAACCAAAGAGACCGTCTGTTGCCCGCACCAATGGTGGGAAGAACAGACGGTTTTTTGTTGTCCCAATACAGATATCATTGGGTTCACGAACGCAGGTTCCAAAATAAATGTTACAGAGGAAAGATTTATGGGGAATGTGTAGAAGAGGCGAAGAATATACATATTATAGTTTCAACTTGTATATACATGTTTACTTATGTAATATAGATATGAAGTTAACCAAGAACATCACATAAGAGCATTACAATTTATTGGAGGCGTTAACATGAGTTCTAATAACACAACTCCGTCATCTTGGTGGAAGACATCAACGGTGTATCAGGTATATCCGAAGAGTTTTAATGATACAACTGGATCGGGTACTGGAGATATTCGTGGATTAACCGAGAAGCTTGATTATTTGCAGCATCTGGGTATCGATATTGTGTGGTTGCAGCCGGTATATGTATCCCCGCAGCATGATAATGGATATGACGTAGCGGACTATTACCGGATTAATCCGGATTATGGGACGATGGAGGATTTTGACGAACTGCTGGAAGGTCTGAAGGCTCGTGATATGAAACTGATGATTGATATCGTGGTGAATCACTCCTCGACCGATCATGAGTGGTTCCAGCAATCCCGTTCTTCCAAGAATAATCCGTATCGGGATTATTATATTTGGAAAGATCCTGCCCCGGATGGCGGTGTGCCAAACAACTGGCAATCCAAGTTCGGTGGACCTGCTTGGCAGTTCGATGAACAGACGGGACAATATTTCCTGACTTTATTTGATAAAACGCAGGCAGATCTGAATTGGGAGAATGAAGAAGTACGCAAAGCTGTACGCGATATGATTAAGTTCTGGGCGGAAAAAGGTGTGGATGGTTTCCGTATGGACGTGATTAACCTGATCTCCAAAGACCAGCGTTTCCCTGATGATGATGGCAGCGTGTCACCGGGTGATGGACGCAAATATTACACGGATGGACCGCGTGTGCATGAGTACATCACCGAGATGTACGATGAAGTATTTGGGCCTTACAACATGGTGACTGTAGGGGAGATGTCCTCCACAACACTGGAACATTGTATCCAATATTCGAACCCGACTTCCCGGGAGTTTTCGATGACGTTTAACTTCCATCACCTGAAAGTGGATTATCCGAATGGTCAGAAGTGGGAACTGATGCCGTATGATTTTGAAGCGATGAAACAGCTCTTCAGTGAGTGGCAGACAGGCATGCAGGCCGGTGGAGGTTGGAACGCGCTGTTCCTTAATAACCATGATCAGCCGCGGGCGCTATCCCGATTCGCCGATGATGGTGATTATCGTGCCGAGAGTGCGAAGATGCTTGCAACAACGATACACGGAATGCAAGGTACACCTTATGTCTACCAGGGTGAAGAGATCGGAATGCCGAATCCAGTCTGGAATGACGTTAGTGAGTTCCGCGATATCGAATCAACGAACATGTACCGCCTGCTTCAGGAAGAACGAGGTAAATCCGCTGAAGAAGCTTTCAACATTGTAAAAGAGCGTTCCCGGGACAACTCCCGCACACCGATGCAGTGGAATGGAAGTAAGAACGCCGGATTTACTACCGGAACACCTTGGCTGAAGGTGGATGAGCGGTATCCTTCGATTCACGTGGAACAGCAGCTGGCTGATCCAGATTCGATCTACTACCACTACCGCAAATTGATTGCCCTGCGTAAACAGGTTAACGTGCTGATCGACGGTCTGTATGAACGCCTGGATGATGCACACCCGGATGTATTCGCGTACGCACGGACCAATGGAAGTGAAACCCTGATTGTTGTATCCAACTTCAGTAAACGAGACGTCACGTTTTCGCTTCCAGAAGTGGTCTGGAATGATCATATTGCAGGCAAATCAGCAGAGTTACTCATAGGGAATACGGAGGCAGCCCCTGCGCTGACGCAGGAAATCTCTCTCAGTCCGTATGCATCCTATATGTGGCTTGTGCCACAACAGGACTAATCACATTTTATAAATAGGAAGTGACACTATGGCAATCGATAAAAAACAGGTTGAGGAGATCGTCCGGGCAGTCGGTGGCAAAGAGAATATTGAAGCTGCTACACACTGTGTTACACGACTCCGGTTTGCCTTGTACGATGAGAGTAAAGTAGATACTGAAAGTCTGGATCAGAATGATCTGGTTAAAGGACAGTTCTCTTCCCAAGGACAATTCCAGGTCGTTATTGGTCCTGGCCTAGTGGATAAAGTCTATGATGAGATGATTCAGATTACCGGGGGAGATCGTTCTTCCAAGGATGATGTGAAGGCGGCTGCTGGTAAAAAGCAAAATCCAATCCAGCGAGCGATTAAAACACTCTCGGATATTTTCATTCCGATCTTGCCTGCAATCATTACGGCAGGTCTTTTGCTCGGGATTAACAATATTCTGACAGGTCCAGGCATTTTCTTTGATGGAAAATCACTGGTGGATGTTTATCCAGCCTGGAAGGATCTTGCGTCCATTATTAATACGATCGCAAGTACAGCCTTCACGTTCCTGCCGGCTCTTATTGGTTGGGCAGCTGTAAAAAGGTTCGGCGGCAGTCCGCTGCTCGGGATCGTGCTGGGTCTCATTCTGGTACATCCCGATCTGCTAAGTGCATATGGTTACGCTGATGCTGTGAATAATGGCACGGTGCCAACATGGAATCTGTTCGGTTGGGAGATTGAGAAGATCGGTTATCAAGGGCAGGTTCTGCCAGTACTGGTATCGGCCTATCTGCTTGCAAAGATGGAGATTTTCCTGAACAAAAGGGTGCATGATTCGATCAAACTGCTGGTCGTTGCACCAGTTACGTTGCTGATTACCGGATTCCTGGCATTTACGATTATTGGACCGGTTACATTTGCTATTGCAAATGCAATTACATCCGGCTTGATCTATGTATACGATTCATACGCGGCGCTGGGTGGTCTGATCTACGGTGGTCTGTACGCTTTGCTCGTTATCACCGGTATGCATCACACGTTCCTCGCGGTGGATGTTCAGCTTATTGGTAGTCAGGGCGGTACGTTCCTGTGGCCGATGCTGGCATTGTCCAATATCGCACAGGGTTCGGCGGCACTTGCGATGATGCTTGTCCTGCGTGAGAAGAAAATGAGAGGACTTGCGGCAACGTCCTCGGTATCGGCCTTCCTCGGGGTAACTGAGCCGGCGATCTTCGGCGTGAATATCCGTTACCGTTATCCGTTTATCTTTGGTATGGTTGGTTCCGCAATTGGTGGTGTGCTGCTGACGATGAATAATGTTCAGGCAACCTCCATCGGTGTAGGTGGCGTACCGGGATTCCTGTCGATTTTCCCTAACAAATGGGGTGTCTTCTTCATCGGCATGGCGATTGTCCTGATTGTACCGTTTGTACTGACTGTCCTTTTTGGCAGAGCCAAACTGAGAAAAGAAGATCGGAGTGCAAGCAATGAAACCGTTAATGAGCCTAAAGCGGCTACATCACAGTCTGCTTCAGGAGTAAGTTCTTCGACTACAGATACAGACTCGAACCAGCGTACACGTCGTGCGGATCAAGTAGGGAATGAAGCGGTGAATACACTGGAAATCATGGCGCCATTAACAGGCCAGGCCGTGTCACTGGAGCAAGTACCTGATCCAGCTTTTGCGGAGAAACAAATGGGTGAGGGTGTAGCAATTGAGCCCTCCGGCAACGTTGTTGTTGCTCCGTTTGATGCTCAGGTAGCTCATGTGATTAAGAGTAAACATGCGGTGATTCTTGAACATGCGAGTGGTTTACAGGTGCTGATCCATGTGGGGATCAATACGGTATCACTCAAGGGTGAAGGTTTCAATATGCATGTCGAAGCTGGCGAGCATGTAAAAGCTGGACAAAAGCTGCTGGAGTTTGATCGTAAGGTAATTGAAGATGCGGGATACCCGCTGATTACACCGATTATCATTCCAGATGGTCAGGATATGGTTGAACGGGTGGAAGTCACGACAGGTGATGTTATATCTAATCAAAATGGTGTGTTGAAGGTTCATCTGAAAGGTTAATTGAATACAACAACAAAAAGGGGCTGCGTGATGTGCAGTTCCTTTTTTGTTGTGAGATCGTTATTTTCATGACGATCATGGTAAACTGTATATAAAATGGAAGAATCACATTTTTAAAATAATGGTGGTTGGAAAGGTTCTTCTGACAAAGCAAGCTTCAGGCATGTTCGAGTCGTGGAATTCATATGGTGGAGAAAGAGATCCTAGTCAATCGATGAGGAGGAGAGCCATGACACGTATTGCGGTGATGGTCATTCATGGGCTGGGTATGCGGAAGGATGGGTACGCGGACAAGCTGATTGCTTGTTTGCATAAGGAATTGGACATGGTGATGGTCTTGCCTGGCGCCTCCAAACAGATGCTCGATATCGAACCTGTATATTGGGCGGATGTATTTGAGGAGCGGGAAGAGGCGCTCTTTCAACAGCTCGTCAGCTCTCAGGGATTGAACTTTCAGGCGTTGCGCCGATTTGTCATCCACTACCTGGCTGATGCGGTTGCTTATCAACCGGTGGAAAATCAAGGCCATAACTACGATGCCGTACATCGAACGTTGAATCAGGCGATGCATACCCTTGCACAGCGTAATGGACCGGAAGCTCCGCTCTGTGTGGTTGCCCATAGTTTGGGTGCCGTAATCGCCAGTAACTTCTTCTACGATCTGCAATATCCCTCCAGTCGTGTGCCTGAGGTTGTGGATGTGAACTCGGCTCTGGAGCGGGGGGACACGCTGACCCATTTTTACTCGTTTGGTACAACCCTGCCCTTATGGAGTTTGCGTTACCATGACTTTAGTTGCCCAATTCAGGTGCCCTCTTCCCATGTGAATCAGTATTATGCCGGGCTGGAAGGGGAGTGGGTGAACTTCTACGATCGGGACGATATTCTGGGTTATCCGTTACGCCCCATTGATCCTGCTTATGAGAAAGCGGTCAAAGAAGACATTGAAGTGAACTCTGGCGGCGTGGCTATGAGTTGGAATCCGCTAAGTCATGGGGGGTATTTTTCCAATCGAAGTATGAATCGGAGAATGGCTCAGGGGCTGGCTCGAACCTGGACCTGGATAAATCGCTCATAATATCAGAGGTAGTTCAAAAAGTCCGCTTTTAATTACGAAGGATGCCTAATGGCATCATCAGCATCGAAGATGGAATTCATTCCATCTTCTTGGTACTGAAAACCAGTCTTTTTGAACACGTACTATAAGTATTAAAATTAGGAGGGAATATGTATGGAATGCAGGACAGGCTGTGCCGCATGTTGTATCGCGATTTCCATATCATCACCGATACCGGGCATGGCTCATGGCAAGCCGGCAGGTGTACGTTGTGTGCAGCTTACCGATGATAATCGCTGCGGAATTTTTGGCCAAAAAGATCGTCCTGCGGTATGCAGTGGATTGCAAGCTGAGGAAGAGATGTGTGGTAGCACCGATCAGGAAGCATTTGATATTCTAACCTGGTTGGAGCAAGAAACTGCACCAAAGGTAATATGAGTAGGTTGTTTTGATGAATTGGGATAATTATACTTAATAGGGAAGAAGGTTGATTAGAGAAAGGAGACGCGAATACAATGGGGCTTATTAAACGTTTTGTATTGGTTGTAGTGAATATGATCGGAGAGTTATGGATGGGGTTTTACCGACGTAACTCGGATTATTATGACCATCAGACTTCGGAGTCCAAAAGTAAGATTGGCTATTATGCATTTATTATTGGGGCAACAGTTGTTACGGTAGGCATTGTGGGCTGGATGTACAACCGAATTTATTCATAATTAGTCATTATGCTTAAAATTGAATGAGGCCAAATGCTGAAGTAGAGTGTGTACAAATAAAAGAGAGTATCCGCAGGATGGACATCAAATGGATACTCTCTTTGTCATGGGATCAGACAAGATATGATCATTGAAGTGAGGGCTCTGCTTTCTTTTCTTTTAACATATGTACAAGAATCATCTTCAGTACGGAAGAGACGATAAAAAAGATAAACAGGATGCGGAACAATTGATATCCGGATACAACCGAAAGATCGGCATTGACTTCATGTGCCATGATACTCATCTGATCCATCCCGCCAGGGGCCATACTGAGTAGTGAGGTTGCCGCGGAGAGGGAGAACACATTCATTAATAGATAACTCAATCCAAGCGCACCAACAATGAGCAGTACACTACTCATCACCGCTAGCGTGACTGTCTGTGTCTTGCGTTGCAACTGTTCCGGCTTGAGCATCAGTCCAACGTGACTGCCAATCATCAATTGCGATACGTTTAAGAGAGAGGTTGGCAGACTTGGCGTGTGCATCGTTGTACTTAATTGAACGACACTCATGACAATCATGGGACCCAGCATAAAGGCCGTCGGAAATCGGAGTTTGCGTGCAACCCATGCACCCGCTACACAGAGCGGAGCATAGACAAGAATCTCGGGGAAAAGGGAACCCCACGTCGCAACGTCAATGAACGGATGATCCAAACCGCCACCTGCGATACCTCCAATCCACGGACTGAACAGCAGGAACGGAACACAGAAGACAATCATGATCAGCCGAGTCACCTGCAAAAAGGTAACCAGCGTCAGATTGATGGATTTCATCTCTTCTGCAAGGGACACCATCTGGGACAGTCCTCCTGGAATGCTGCCAACCAGCAGGGAGGGGAAGTCAAAGTCGGTTATCTTTGAAGCGATGTAGGCCGTAATTACACACAATCCGATTAACAGCAAGGTCATCAGAAGCATCATGGGAAGTTGTTGCAAAATGCCATGCAGGGCCTCTTTTGTTAAGGTGAGTCCAATCGAATAACCAACAATCAGTATGCCATAGTCCCGAATGGAGGCAGGCCACATGAGCGGCCATTTGGCGACTTGGGAGCCAAGCAGCATAAATACCATTGGCCCGAGCAACCACGGGATCGGTGTATGAATAACTGTGAACAGCAATCCGCCAAGAACAGAGACACCCAGACTAAGAAAAAACCGAAAGACAACGTTGGAACCAAGCTTGCGCATCAGTTCCACCCGTTTAGCCTACGGGTTGAATGAGGTGGTATGAGATTCAGGTATGCATTCAGGTTTAATGAAGGATTCATGTTCATGTGTGATCACTCCTGATGATGAGATACGTTGCGTTATCTGCGGAACAACCAGACTGCTTCTGTTCAACTCATTAAGATCCTGCAAGAGCCGTAGCGGAAGGTTTGGGTTCTCTGAACATTACATAGTACATCAGTGATGAAATAACGTATAGACAGCCTGTGATGCTGAAAGTGATCGCATAACCCCAATACGTTCCGTACGTGGTGACCAGATAGGATTGAACGGGTCCCATGGTCGCCCATCCAATCATGAACGAGGTCTGCATCAGTGAATTGGCAATGCCGCGGCGTTTGTCCGAGATCCGATCCACCAGTATCGCTGAATGAATGGGATTGGCTGCGTTCATTAATGCTTGTCTGAATAAGAAACTGAGCGAAGCGATGAACAACAGATTGGTGAAGCCTGTTAATAGAAGGAAGGGTAGCGACATGACCTGGAAAATGACAACGGCTCTTACGCTTCCGACCTTTGCCGCCAAGGTAGGACCAATCAGCATGGATACAATCGTCATAATCTGACCAAGTGCAATTAGTAAGCTCATGCCGCTCAGAGAAACCGAGAAGCGATTGGTGAAATACAGATTCAGATACGGTACAACCAGTCCGGAACCTAATCCAATTAACAACTGAGTCACTATAAACTGACCAATCAGTCGGGAATCTTTTTTCTTCGTGATCGAATCGTCCGTGCTTGGGGTATTCGTTGAACTTTCTTTTAGATCCGCATTGGGTTGAAGAACGGGTTCCGCCGGAATCGTGGTCTGCGGAGCAGCCTTGCCTTCGGTTACAAATAACAGTGGAATAAATGCAGCTAGTGTTGCTGCACCACCGACAAATAAAACCGTCTGCAATCCGGTCACCTTGGCGAGTCCTGCCGTATGTAACAAATCTGCGAATACGCCGCCACCCAGGCTACCAAGAACCTGGGAAGCGAGCACAAGAGATGAATAATAACTGAACATCTTCAGCCGCTGGCTTTTCTTGACGTTTTCCGCCAGATAAGGAATGGCCAGTACTTGGAACACCCCAGCGAAAAGGCCAGAGAATACCGCGAACCAGATCAGCCCTGTAGCCGAATAATCGAAGGAGCGTCCGATCAGAAAGATTCCGCTGAATAACGCCCCGGTAATGAGTAATCGCTTGCGGCTGAACAGATCACCGCATAGACCGATAGGAACAAACATAATGGCTGTTGCGAGTGATTGAATACTTACAATCTGGCCGTTCATTGTATCATTATAGCCCAGACCCTGAATGTACAGATTGTACAAGACAGAGAACATGCCATTTCCGATCTGATACAGAATGCTAGCCAGGAAAAACAGTTGAATATTGCGGGACCAGCCGCGAATTTCATCATTAATATGTTGTAAAACTCTCAAGTGGTTCCCCCCAGTCTGCCTGTGCAGTGATTCCAGTTTAACAGGAAAGGGGAATTTGCGGAAGAATTGACCACTGTTTATTTTGGTTCAGGGGCATCAATCACACGAGCAATGACGAATCCATCGTAACCTTTACTACCGACCGTTTGCAGTGCTGTAGCTTCAAGCCGAGGGTGATCCGCGATCAACTGCAGGAATGATCGAACGCCTTGAACTCTGGGGTCTGTGCTGTCTGTGCGGATCACTTCACCGTCCCTGACGATATTATCACCAATAATAAGACTCCCCGGCCGAGTCAGTCGCAGGGCCCATCTCAGATAATCGGGATTACTCGGTTTGTCAGCATCGATGAAGATCATATCAAACGGTTCTCTGTATTCTTCCTGAACATCGGGAAGGGTGGTTAGGGCAGGACCAACTCTCAGGTCAACCTTGTGCATCAGTCCTGCTCGTGTGAGATTGGCTCGGGCCAAGTCTGCATGGTGTGATTCCGATTCCAGTGAGACGATGCGTCCGTGTTCAGGCAGCGCTCTTGCCATCCAGATGGTACTGTATCCACCCAATGTGCCGATTTCAAGTACACGGGATGCACCTTGGATTTGCAGCAGGAGCTGAAGTAACTTTCCTTGATTTGGTGTTACGTCATGAGCAGGGAGTCCAGCTTCGGCATTGCTTTGCAGTGTATGTTCCAGCAGGGAATCTGATGGAATCAGCAGATCGTTCATGTAGTCGTCGACTTGAGTCCAGGTATGCTGTAGGTTGGTCGTATTTATATTTTTCATGTTTACATGTTCCTTTCCTTGTTCCTTGTATTGGATTTCATATTTCAACTATAAATGGAGTAGATGTATAAATAAAATATATATTATGTATGTTAATATAACTTTAGATTATGTAATTGACGTGGAAGAGGTGTAAACATGAATCTGCATGGATTACGATTATTTCATGCCATCGTGAGATATGGCGGGGTCACTCGTGCCGCAGAGGAACTAAATATTAGTCAGCCAGCAGTATCTTCTCAGGTGAAGAAGTTTGAACGTGAATTGGGAATCCAGCTTTTTGTTTCGGAGGGAAGAAGACTGGTGCTTACGGATGCGGGGATACAGTTAACAGGTTATGCGGAACGTCTGTTCATGCTGGAGCAGGATGTCGAGAATTTTGTGCAGGATTTTCGGGAGGGCAAGAAAGGACTGATCCGTCTTACGGCAACCTACTTGCCTTCGAATTTTCTGCTGCCGGGCTGGATTGCGCGGTTTAAGCAAATGCACGAGGATGTGGAGATTGTTGTGAGCACAACCAACACCCGGATGGCTTTTGACCAATTACTTCGTTATGAGGCAGAGATTGCAGTGTATGGTGGAAGTGGCATTACACATGCAGGTGTCCAATGGGATGAATTGTTTGACGATGAGATGTGGTTTGTTGTGCACCCTGACCATCTGTATGCGGGAAAAGAAATCGAGCTGCATGAGATGATGGCAGAACCGTTTATCATGCGCGAAGAAGGCAGTGCTACACGTGAGCGACTCGTTTCCCTTTGCACAACAAATAACCTGGCCGCTCCCCGCATTGCGCTTCAGTTCAACGGGCTGAACGAAACGATTAGTGCGGTGAAGGCAGGTTATGGGGCCAACTTTATATCTTCTTTGGTTGTGAACGAGGATGTGCAGCAAGGCAGGCTGGCACGTGTGTACGTTCGAGGTGTACAGCTGAGAAATACGGTTGCCGTATGTAGACGAGCCGGGGAGGTACTATCACCTGCTGCACAGCATCTGGTCAAGCTTATCCGCCAAGAAGCTGCTTTGATGAAATAAATAGCGTGATTGTACTTAAAATAACTTAAAGTCCATGTTCAAAAAGACCAGTTTTCAGTATCCTAAAGTGGATTTTTGCACAGCCTCTTGAATGGACAGATTGCTTCTTCTACTATTAACTTTTATTAACTTTCGCTTTGTTGTGAAGTTCCCCATGCATGTAATCGGGCGTATAGGGTTACGCCGCCAATGATCAGGACAGGAATCCAGACTGCAATCATGGGCACACGGTGGAATAACAATGCGGCTGCAATGACGCCGATCAAATAGATGACAACAGCACCTGCACGAAGGTAGGAGTCTGTAGACAAGGCTTTGGTTAACGATCGGATATTGGCATGTCGCAGCTTTTTGAGAATGTTCACGGTATCCTCGACCACAGCGGCCAAATTATTGGTGAGCACGGTTGTTGAGATGCCAGCAATGCCAATGCGGCGTGCCGCAGTTGTTTGCATCCCCATTGCAACGGCTAGGATGACAATTAACAGATAGGACAGTTGTTCTGAAAATGGACTAATCATGGCGATCGCGAACAGCAGGAGCAATATGCTTTCAACAGTAAATACAGCTGTGACCTTAGAAGACCAGCCATTTTTGGTCTGCACAGGTCCAACCATATGTGCTGCAATGGCATTGCCGGCAATAAAACCGATGAGAGCAAGCAATGACCGCAGCACGACAAATTCCTGAGCACGGGCAATGGCAATACCGAGCAGTACAATATTTCCCGTCATATTGGCTGTGAGCACATGCCCCAGTCCCAGATATCCGATCAGGTCCACCATTCCGGCAGACATACAGAGAAGCAACATGGCGTATTTTTGGAGGGTGCTTTGATTCATCCTATCCGTCCTTTCAAAAAACGTAGCCCCTCCAGTATACAGCCATAACCCATGCATCTTCAAAATGAAATTCATCGCGCAAGACTTAAGGTGCAGCGAGCCAATCAAACATATTGTTCACTGCTGACTGATGTATTTGCTCGTGAAAATGATGATCCTGCCCGCCATAAGCGTGAAATGTGACGTCTGCACCTCGTCGCTTAAGCCAGTGATACATTCGGGTTCCGTGACTATAATTCACTTGTGTATCTGATGTACCATGCATGATTAGCACGGGACAAGATAGTTTGTTCGCTTTTGACAAGGGAGAACGGGCGAGATAAGCTTCCGGAACTGCGCGTGGGGAGCCACCCAGCACCCGTTTCAATGTGCGCCTCAGGTCGGTTCGCTCATGGTAAGTGCGTTCCACATCGGCGACACCGCTCCAAAGAACTAACTTATGTACTCTGTCCGGTCCCTCATTATAGGCAGTTGCGGTATGTACAGCATTAATGGCTCCACGGGAGAACCCCATTAACGATATCCGAGTGGGGTCGACAAAGGGTAAACGCTGCATCAACCGGTAAGCGGCATGCACATCTTCGGCATCTCTTCCGCCATACTCGTCACGCCCCTCACCGCCTTCGTTGCCACGATAGGATGGAGCGAACACGATATAACCTTTATGTACAAATTGCTCAAGCCAAACGGTATTTACCCCACCATAGCTGCCAAGTCCGCCGCGACAATAGATCAGCACAGGCCACTGTTCCGTTATGTTATTCGTATCATGCATTGTTGCAGCAGGGTAATGGCTGGCGAGCGGTTGCAAATGTAGAGACTTATGTATGGAAGCGAATTCCGGAAAGGCAGAGGAGACAGAGCCGGAATGAGAAGTTTCATATGTCGTGATATCAGGTAATGAACAACCTTGTGGCAGGTATAAATAAGCTTTAACCCGAAGTGTATCGGATGAATACGTCACTTGATAGAGCAGGAAAATCCACCTCTTTTATTAATAATTGCGGGCCAAATGACAGGGATGTTTCTATAGGATGCGCGTAAAATAAGTTCCCATACCTTCCAGGCTGAATCGCCAGCCCAAATGTGAGAAATTCGTTTATTGGCTCCATATGATTTATAATGGTTCAGGAGACATGTGGATTGACCGCTTGTTCTCATATTCATAAAACTAATTTTAGTGTGCAGAAAGAAAGGGAGAAAGCCATGATGAACGCTCCACATCCAATCGATCAATTCAAGAAATTCAAATATGAAATTACCAGATTTATGATGATCTATAAATTTGCTCTGGATCAAATGGAGACCAAGATTGAAGTCCTGAAGGAAGAATTCCAGTCTCTGCATGATTACAGTCCAATTGAGCATACAAAGTCCAGACTGAAATCACCTGAGAGCATTATGAACAAGATGTTTCGCAAAAATCATGAGTTAACGTTTGAGAGCATCAAGCAAAATATCAAGGATATCGCCGGGGTACGGATTACATGTTCCTTTATCTCGGATATCTATCGTATTAAGGATATGCTGTGCAACCAGAGTGATCTGCGTGTACTGGAGGTCAAAGACTACATCGAGAATCCAAAGCCAAACGGCTACCAAAGCCTTCACCTTCTGGTGGAAGTGCCTGTGTACATGTCCAATGGTGAGGAACGAGCATGTGTGGAGATCCAGATCCGTACAATCGCGATGGATTTCTGGGCGAGTCTGGAGCATAAGATTTTTTATAAATACAATAAGGATGTTCCCGAGCATTTGACGAGAGAGTTAAAGAGTGCGGCAGATTCGGCAAATGCGCTGGATCAACAGATGGAGCGACTTCACCGGGAAATACAGGAGATTAAGGACGCGGATAACGAGCGGGATGAAGAAGAACTGCGCCGTATTATTATTAACAATCAGCAGTTCACACTGCCGTCTAACTTGCTCAAGCTGTTGGGTAGCGGGGAGTAGTATTTGATGAGAAGTACAACAGCTTCATTGAACACAAACTCCACATCTCGTGTACGGATGGCTTTAATTCTGGGGACATTGTCGGCCTTCGGGCCGTTGTCCCTGGATATGTATTTACCCGCATTGCCCACGCTGGCTGATGAGTTTGGTTCATCTACTTCGTATGCTCAACTCAGTCTGACGGCGTGTATGATTGGACTTGCAGTTGGACAGTTGCTTGCCGGACCTCTAAGTGATGTACGTGGTCGGCGAACACCGCTCATTGCAGGGCTTGTGCTCTATACGATAGCCTCCATACTATGCCTGGTCAGCCCCACGATGGGCTCTTTTGTTGTGCTGCGGTTCATTCAGGGTGTAGCTGGAGCGGCAGGGATTGTCATCTCGCGCGCAATCGTCAGAGACGTATATTCGGGCCCGGAACTGACACGGTTCTTCTCTCTGTTAATGCTGATAAATGGCGTAGCCCCGATTGCTGCACCAATCATTGGTGGACAATTGTTGACGTATACGTCGTGGCGCGGCGTATTTATTTTACTCAGCCTCATCGGAGTACTGACGCTGTTGGCTGTCATTTTCGGTCTCGGGGAGACACTGCCTTCCAACCGCAGATCAAGCGGGGGACTGAAGCAGACATTAATAACGTTTCGCCAAATCGCAGGGGATCGTCAGTTTATGGGTTATGCGTTGACCCAGGGTTTCGTAGCGGCTGGCATGTTTGCCTACATATCCGGTTCACCGTTTGTGCTTCAGAAGATATACGGGGTATCCCCGCAAATGTTCAGTGTATGCTTCGCCATTAACGGGTTAGGCATTATTCTGGCCAGTCAGGTTGCTGGCAGACTTGCAGGTAAGGTATCTGAAACCCGGCTGTTAATCGCGGGGCTGCTAACCGCGGCGCTCGGAGGAACTTCACTGCTCATCGCCATTCTGGCCGGAGGTAATCTGATCTCTGTGCTGATTCCGTTATTTCTGGTGGTATCCAGTGTTGGGTTGGTCAATACCGCGTCCTTCGCCTTGGCGATGGCCAATCAGGAGAAATCGGCAGGCAGTGCGTCTGCACTTATTGGTGTGATGACGTTCCTATTCGGAGGTATTGTCGCTCCCCTCGTAGGTCTCGGAGGAGAAGGAACAGCTGTGCCAATGGGAATCGTTATTGCGTGTGCTGATCTCGGTGCCTTGGTGATTTACTTCCTAATGGTCAGTAGAGGCAGGAAGCGCCAGTACAATTAAGTATTGAGTTAAATGCACTGATTCTGCACAACCTTGTGTTTATGGAGTCTTAATAGTGTAAAGTGACTTTGGGTTAAAAGAACGAAAAAGAGCCTTATTTGGAAGGAATCATGCTTCCAAATGAGGCTCTTGCTGTAGGTAAGAACAGGTTTAGCAGAGCGCAAACAAAATCTGTGTATTGGACAGTATACCTGGCGTGAGGAATGGATAGAAGTACCCCACCACAAAACCAAACAGATTAATTGCAGGCCACATCAGGTAGACATCATTGTATGTGAAGACAAGGGACCACCGGTTATAGCAAAAGTTGGGCAGCGCACGTTCTTCGTTCTCTCGAGGTGCCGCTGCACCAGTCTGTGCAAATTGCACAGCTTGAGTGAGACTTTGCGGCTGTTGCTGGAGGAAGAGCGGGAGCAGACCCGGGCTGCTTTTGATCAGGTTATACAGAAAAAGCATCTCTGCCGGAGGCTGACCTACCGGACGAGGATAGGCACTAAGCAGGGTGGGCAGGTTGCCTTGAGTCAGTTGCGCAGGTACACCCGGTGCTGTACCCGGGATTGTACCTGGAATGCCTCCGGGGATATACGGACCGGGTACTCCGCCTGGAATGTATGGAGGATAGGAGCCTTGACCGCCAGGAATACCCGGAAACGTCGTACCACCCGGGGTGCCGCCACCGCCACCTCCTGGGAACAGTGGAGGCAATTGAAAGGAACGGTCTTCTCCATAACTTAGATAAGGGTTATATTCGTAATACATGTACAGAACATCCTTCCTGTCGTCGTATTCTGCATTCAGCATATGGCGGCATCTGCCTATATGTGAGTGCCGTCAGAAGATTTTATATGATCAACTCGTCGCATAATCGGATTGACAATTGAACTGATAACAATTATCATTGTCAATGAAATCGGACAAATGTACATACGGATATTATATGTATCAATATTTTTGAACATTAAAATCTGTCACAATAACGCCGAATAAGGTTTTTATAATGAAATGAGAGGGGTTAACAAATTGCTTAAGAAAAATAGAAAGATGATCATACTTCTGATTACGGTGATGGTTATGTCCATCTGGTTGGCCGCGTGTGGTACAAAAACGGCTGAGAACGGAGCAGCAGGAGAGAGCGATACAACAACGGAGACAGAGACACAAACAGAATCCGCTACAGAGCGCACATTAACAGATGCAATGGGACACGAGGTTACCATCCCGGCTAATCCGGAGCGCATCATCGCCTCTTATCTGGAAGACCATCTTGTTACACTCGGTGTTAAGCCAGCAGCACAATGGGCCATCAACAACGGCAGTGGTTTGCAGGATTATCTGCAAACCGATCTGAATGGCATACCTGGTATTGCAAGTGATCTACCTTTTGAAGCCATGGCCAGTTTCTCACCAGACCTGATTATTATGGGTTCTGAAAGTACAGTTGAAGGGGAGAAATACGAACAGTACAACAAAATTGCCCCTACTTATGTACTCGGAGATGAGGTCAACAAGGACTCGCGTCAGGCTCTGCTCAAGATCGGCGAGCTTCTGAACAAATCGGATGTAGCGCAGAAGGCGCTTGACGATTATGATGCCAAGGCAAAGGAAATCAAAGAAAAAGTAACTGCTGTTACTGGAGGAACAAAGTCGGCCGCAGCGTTGTGGTTGTTCAATAACAAGTTTTATGTTGTAAGCAACAATGTTTCCAGTGGTGAAGTGATGTACAACGAACTTGGACTTGCAGAGCCTAATGTTGTGAAGGAAGCATCTGCGAAGGCAACGGGTAACTGGTCTGAGATTTCATTGGAGAAGATCGCGGAAATGGACGCAGACTATCTATTCCTGGTGAACAGTGACAAGGGAGCAGGCTCAGAAGCGCTGAAAGATGCCGTATGGCAGAGCATTCCTGCTGTAAAGACAGGTAATGTCTTTGAATTCACCCGGTCCAGTAGCTGGTTGTACAGCGGAGTTCAAGCGAACCTTCAAATTATGGAAGACATTCAGAACAGCATTGTTAAATAAGAAATAGTCGGTATGAAAAAACATGTTCCTACTTCCTGGTGCAATCGCACCAGGGAGTTTTTTTGTTAATTCAGCATTTTACGTTATATAATAAATATGAGTGTGTTATCGTGTCCTGAAGTGAAATTGACATTTGCTTCACGAGCATGGAAGGGGATATTTACATATGTATACATTGGATCCACGTGAAATAACGGGAAGAGACAACTATAAACTGATGAGTGGTTCGGTGGTACCACGTCCAATTGCTTTTGTGACGACTCGTTCAGATGAGAATGGTGTAATTAATGCGGCGCCGTTTAGTTTCTTTAATGTGGTTAGTTCGGACCCGCCGCTGTTATCCATATCCATTGCACGTAAAGACGGTATCATGAAAGATACTGCACGTAATGTGCTTGCTCATCAAGAACTGGTCGTGCATATCTGTGATGAAGCAATCATAACAGAAGTCAATGAAACAGCAGCCATACTGGAACCCCACGAAAGTGAGCTTGAGCGGACAAAACTTACTACAGTGCCAAGTACCAAGGTTGCTGTGCCAGGAATTCAGGAAGCACTCATTCGGATGGAGTGTGAGCTGTATCAACACATTCCCATCACGAATGATGAGGGCAAACCCGCGAGCGACTTGCTGCTGGTACGTATTGTACAGTATCATTTCAGCGAACAAGTCTATAATCCTGATAAGGGCTATATCCTGATGGATCATTTGAAACCAGTCAGCCGACTGGCGGGTAATGATTATGCCAAGCTTGGGGAGAGATTCACGATAATTCGACCTGAATAGTTCTTACAGACCGAATTTGTAATATATGAATGGGTTCAATCCGGAAGCAAAGGCGGACAGCACGTGCGAAACTCGCATATGTTGTCCGCCTTTGCTTGTTAATATGAACATAAACAGGACAGGGAGTGAATAGACTTGTACTATATCCTGCATGTCATATGAACCTATTTTATATATAGGTTGTTTAAAAAGCCTGCTTTTGAACACGTACTATAAGGGGGTTAAGCCGATGAACCAGCTTGAGGCAAATACTGGGGCAAGTATTATGGGAATAGGAACGGCATGGCCTGCCCACCGTATTGAGCAAAAGGATGTGTCTGCCCGTCTCGCGCAAGCGCTGGAACATGAGCCGGATGCGAGAAGGTGGGCCAAACGGATCTTTAATCAGTGCGGTGTGGAGACTCGTTATACGTGTGAACCGAATCTGCTTGAGCCTGTTGATTCTTGTCGATATTTACCCTTTACCAATGCGGGTGAGGTTCCGACTACATCCGAGCGTATGGGCAAATACAAAGCCGCTGCTGTTCCACTTGGTCTCGCGGCGGCCGGACAGGCCCTTCAGGATGCAGACGTAATCTCCTCGGAAATTACACATCTCATTACGGTGAGTTGCACGGGGCAATTCCTGCCCGGACTTGATGTTCGGCTGATCCAGCAGCTTGAACTGTCACCGCAGATCAACCGGATTCCACTGGTGTTTCAAGGATGTGCAGCCGGTCTGAAGGCGATCCAACTGGCGAATTCAATCGTAACGACAGATCAGAAAGCTACGGTTCTCATCGTGTGTGTGGAACTATGCACACTTCACTTTCAGCCATCTGCCAAACGGGACGACCTGTATGCCGCATCGTTTTTCGGAGACGGAGCCTCTGCCTGTGTTATTGGTGCATCCGGAACAGACCGCCATGAATGTTTTCGATTAGGTCGTGGGCACTCAACGCTGCTCCCGGATTGTGCAGAAGAAATGATCTGGGAAGTGGGCAATACAGGCTTTGATCTCTACCTGTCACCACAGATTCCGAAGCTGCTTGGTTTGCATCTCGGCCCAGAGGTAGAACGGTTGCTGGAGGGGAGCGGTTTCCCGCAAATATGGGCAATCCATCCGGGAGGCAGAGGTATCGTGGATGCCGTTCAGAAGTTGTATCAGTTGACAGATGAGCAGGTCTCATACAGCCGAAACATCCTGCGGGATTATGGCAACCTGTCGTCCGTGACGATTCTTTTTGTTCTTCAAGCCATCCGCGAGGATTACAGACAGAAGGAAGAGCATTCCAGTGGGATAGCGCTGGCCTTTGGCCCGGGACTGACAGCAGAGTTACTTCCTTTTACATACATCCCTGCCCCCATAGCGAACAGAACACCTGTGAATCATGGCATCCAATAGTTCACGAACCCGAGTGAAGGAGATATACACCGCAAGTGTATGAATGTACTTATGATCTTACCCTTACCGATGAATGTAATCGAATGACTAATCTGATCGCAGAGGAGCTTAGGTATGGGTTATCGCAGACTTGCTGCCTTCATCAGCCGATATCCGCGGTTCATTATTCTCTGCTGGGTATTTATCATCGGGATGTCAGCGGTCTGGGCGTGGAAGTTACCTGACATTGTTCAGGATCACGGATTAAAACGGGTTCACGGGGATGCGCAAGCAGTTGAAGCTGTTCTGGAGGACGAATTCGGATCTCCTGCTGATCCGGTTATTCTGGTGTTTGAGAAAAAGGAAAATACCTCGCCGTTACAGTTCCGGCAGTGGATCAAGGATCGTTTGACACAGGTTCAAGTGTTGCCTGCGGTAACCTCTATCACATCCCCTCTGGATGTTAGTGAAAGAGTGACGCTTCAAGACCATAGGGCATATGCCCTTGTGAAAATGGATGTGCCCGCGCATCAGATGGGTCCCCCACTGGAGCAGCTACGCGCCGTGCTGGCAACAGACGGTCCAGGTACGGTGCAATTGACGGGGAAGGCAGTCGTGCAGCAGGATGTCAATCATCTGAGCTTTCGTGATCTGGAACGGGCAGAGATGGTGGGCCTACCGATTGCCCTGATCGTTTTGTGTTTTGCATTCAGGGGGCTATATGCCGCGTTGATTGCTGTCATGATGGGGATCAGTGCTGTGATTACTGCGATGGGAGTCACGTCACTTCTTGGTTATCATCTGGAATTGTCCAACTTTATCATTAATGTGATTCCCATGGTGGGCATGGCACTGAGTATAGACTTTGCCCTGATCATCCTGAGCAGGTACAGGGAAGAACTTCAGCACGTCTACGAAGATGAAGGCAAAGCTAACGTTACGGGCAGCAGCCTGGATATGCAGAGCGAGGTTTTGCGGAGCGAGATTCTTCAGCGAACATTGCGTACAGCAGGCAGAGCAGTGTTGTTCTCGGCAGCTTGCGTGCTCCTTGGGCTATTGGGTCTGCTCTGGATCAGACTGCCAATGTTTCTAAGTGTATCATTGGGGGCCATTATTGTTCTGCTCCTGTCGCTACTGTTAAATGTTACGCTGCTGCCAGCTCTCCTATCACTGTCTGCGGATCGGGTATTCAGGCGAAAGTTAGTCCATTGGTTACCCAGACGCTCGGTATGGCATAGATGGTCAGCAATGGTCATGAAACGACCCGTCAGTATGGCCATTGGAGGTACGGTTGTGCTTCTCCTGTGTGTTTATCCAGTAACCCAGCTGGAACTGTCCGTCCCGGATGCCTCTTCACTGCCAGAGAGAATGGACTCCCGCCAGGCAGCAGAGCAGTTGCAACATGATTTGGGGCAAAAGAATACCTCCACCATCGAGATCGTGATTGGCGGACAGCGGGAACTGTTGACTGCCTCTCACTGGCATTTGGCCCACCACAAAGCCCGTCAACTACTGCAGGACTCAAGCGTATTGAGCATTGTTTCACCATGGGGCCTATTACAGCCGAATCAAAACGGTTCGCAAAGCCTTTTTCAAATTCCATCGTCGGCGCTAACTCCTTCCATAGAAGGCAAGGAGTCAACCAGGACGGCATGGCTGCGTTCAACGGTCTCTGATCACTCGATTCGATTGATAGCCACGGTGCACGGGGAGCCTGGTTCGGAACAGGTTGCAGACTTGCTGGAACGAATGAGGAATAGCGATCATGCACCAGGTTTCAATAACGTAAAACTACGTTATGGTGGGGAAGCTGCCAAGCAGTATGAAATAATGCAGGAAGTCACAAGTCAACTGCCCAAAGTGCTGGTATTTGTAGTGGTCACCAATTATCTTGTGTTACTGGCGGCATTCCGATCAATGCTCATTCCAATCAAGGCAATTCTGATGAATCTGCTCAGCTTAGCCGCTTCATTTGGCATATTGGTGTGGGTGTTCAATGAAGGACATCTAGGTATGGAGCCGTCAGCCATTGCCATTATGATTCCTGTATTCATTGCAGGATTGGTGTTTGGCATATCCATGGATTATGGTGTGTTTATGCTGAGTCGTATTCAGGAAGTGTATAGACGAACCGGAGACAGTGATGTGGCTGTCCAGCAGGGATTGGCTTCCACAGGCCGTCTGGTTACCTCAGCAGCGGCAATTCTGCTTGCGGTGACTGTGCCGTTTGCTTTTGCTGAAGTCGCAGGTGTGAGGCAGTTAGGGATCGGAATCACGGCAGCGGTGTTGATTGACGTTACATTAATCCGTCTAATACTGGTACCTGCATTGATGAAATTAATGGGCAGGTGGAACTGGTGGTTGCCAGGTCAGATGAAATGAAGGGTATTTCCGTAACCTGTCTTCAGGTTGGAGATATCCTTTTTTTGGCTAGAAATCGTGTGATTCCATTCAAAACAGGCAAACATGTTCAATTCATGGGTGACCTTGATGTTCTATAATGGATGGGATTAATTCCATATAATAGTCTTATATCTACGTTATCCTACGAAAAACAGGAGGGACACAGGCCCATGTCTGATATTGAAGCCTATCTGCAACAACAAACGAATCTTCGTGGTCGTTCTGCGTATCATGCAGATCAACCCCTGGAGTTATGGCGCAGTCAGTTAAGTACACGTGTGAAAGAACGGCTGGGCGGTTTCCCCACGATGGCGGCCGCACTGAATCCTGTCTTACTGGAGCGCATTACATGTGACGGATATATTCGGGAGCGGATTGAAATTACGACCTATGCAGGACTTCGCATGCCTGTATATTTATTAATTCCTGATGATGGAAGCGTTACTGATACAAAGAGACCTGCTATCGTTGCTTGTCATGGGCATGGCTACGGTAGCCGAGAGATATCGGGTATGGAACCGGATGGGTTGCCACGGACAGGAGAGCCCGGATTACACAAGGACTTTGCTGTAGCTCTTGTGAAGCGTGGTTATGTGGTTGCGGCTCCAGAGCTGCTCGGATTTGGTGATCGAAGATTGGAAGAGGACCGCGATGCGCCACCAGGGGCAAGTTCCTGTACGAAGATTGCTGCGCATCTGCTCATGGTGGGGAAGACCCTCGCCGGTCATAGGGTGTATGAAACAACACGTGTATTGGATTATGTATTGACCCGGCCAGAAGTGGATTCGGAGCGAATTGGAAGCATGGGTATCTCGGGTGGTGGGTTGGTGACCGCATTTACAGCCGCGTTGGATGAACGGTTCCGGGCGACTGTAGTAAGTGGTTATGCAAGTACATTCCAGGGCAGCATACTGGATCGGAACCATTGTCTGGACAACTATGTGCCAGGTATCCTGCGTGAAGCGGAGTTGCCGGATCTCATCGGCCTGATTGTGCCTAGGCCACTTTTTGTTGAAGCCGGAAGTGATGATCAGGTGTTCCCAATCCATGCAGCGAGAGAGGCGTATGCCCGTTTGACACACATATATGAGCAGGCGGGAGCATCAGAATCACTGGATGCGGATTTCTTTACAGGTGGACATGAGATTAGCGGTGCGAAGGCTTATGACTGGCTTGATCAAGTGCTGTGAAGCTGAGGCTTATTACCATCTATATAAGTTGAACTAATCATTTACACGATAACGGAGAAGATAGAAAAAACCTGAAAAAGCGAAGCGTTCGCCTTTATCACCGGATTTTCCCTTGAGAAAAGGAAATCGAAAAATCTGGGGATAACAGCGATTGGAAGGTTATTCTGTCTTCGTAGTATATTCGAGAGGAGAATTCAGTGATGAAATGGTCAATATCAGTAAAGCTTCTGCTCTGTTTTGTTCTGTTTGGGAGTACAATGGGCATCGGTTTGGCAAGCAGTGAAGGGCAAGTCGCCGAAGCGGCAACGGACAATTACAGATTTGATTTTGGTTCGGGTGCTGTTGAGAGCGGTTACACAGGCGTGTCCGCAGGAGATGCCTATACGCCTACGAAAGGTTATGGCTTCAACACACCTGCACAGATGAGGAATGTGTCTGCCTCAGGAAGCGGGGTTAAGAGTGACGCTGTGCAGTTTCTGACTTACGGCACCAAGAGCACCAATACCTTCAATGTGAATCTGTCCAATGGCCTATATGAAGTTAAAGTGGTCCTGGGTAACACCTCCAGAGCGAGTGTAGCTGCAGAAGGTGTGTACCAGATTATTAATATGACGGGCAACGGGGCAACGGACCAATTTCAAGTTCCGGTGACTGACGGGCAATTAAACCTCCTGGTTACGGAAGGAAAGACAGGCACCGCCTTCACACTTAGTGCACTTGAAATCCGGAAGTTATCCAATCAAACCGTTACCAACCGCACGATCTACATTGGTGGTGACTCAACAGTTTGTAATTACTATCCGCTAGGTAGCAGTGTACAAGGAGGTTGGGGACAGTTGTTTCCGTCCTATGTGAACAATGCCACCTTCCAGGTTCGAAATATGGCTTCAAGTGGTCAATTTGCGAGAGGTTTCCGCGATGATGGTCAGATGGAAGCGATTCTGAAGTATATCAAGCCGGGAGATTATTTTATTTTGCAATTCGGAATTAACGATACCAATGCCAAGAACAATACAACGGAGGCGCAGTTCAAAGAGATTATGCGGGATATGGTACGTCAGGCGAAGAACAAAGGAGCAACGGTGATCCTCTCCACACCTCAGGGCCGGGCAACAGACTTTAATACAGCCAATGTACATCAAGCGGAGAACCGCTGGTACAATCAATCCACACGTGCACTCGCTCAGGAAGAGGGGGTTACCCTTGTTGAACTGAACAAGCTGAGTTCTGCCTATTTCACGTCTATTGGTCCTGCCGCAACACTTGCTCTGTATATGACAGGGGATAGTCTGCATCCGAATCGTCAAGGGGCTGCGGAGCTTGCACGTATTGTGGCTGCGGATCTGAGAAGACAGGGACTGAATGGATTCTGACTTTACTACTTAATCAGTCTGCATAATCACGGCTGATAGGATCCGTGTATGCAAAATAAAAAAATACCCCCGAGAACATGCCGTGAAACGGGCAGCTGATCCTCGGGGGTATTTGTTATGCCTAGGCTGGGGATTACTCCATCATATCCTTGGCTTCATGGTTCACTTTTTTCCCTTTTAACAAGGGTTCCAATTCATCTTGTACGCTCTGCTCCCACAGTGGTACATCAGTGCGATAGGCGGCCCGTCCGTTCAGATGTCCGGCGACCGGAGCCGTGATGAATACAAACAGGATACCTAACAACAAGCGGGCGCTGATATAGTTATCGAAATACCAGAAGTAGAAAAATGTAGCGCTTAATACACAGAACACTCCGAGTGTCATACTTTTGGTTGCGGCATGGGCACGTAGATATACATCAGGCAGACGAATAAGTCCGAATGCACTGAGTGCACTGAGTAGTGCACCGAGCAGTACGAGTAGACCTATAGCGGTTTCAGCGGCTACTTTAACGATCTCCATCATTTTTGAATACCGCCCCCCGTTCAATATAACGTGCAAATGCCACTGTACTTAAAAAAGCCAAAATGCCAATCAGCAAGATAATATCCAGATAGGCTTGGGTTTGCAGCATCATTGACAGAACGGCAACGATGGCAATCACATTTATACCGATGGTATCCAGTGCCGTGATCCGGTCAGCCATGGATGGTCCCCGAAGCACTCTGTACAAGCAACCCAGAATGGCTAAGGAGAGAATGAGCAATGAGATGAACAACAGTGAGGATAACATTAACGCGTCACCTCCATAATTGCTTTTTCGAATGTATTTTGGATATTATCTCTCATTTTCTGTTCATCCTTGATATCCAGTGCGTGAATAAACAGTTTGCGTTGGTTACCCGAGATCTCAAGCGGCAGAGAACCTGGTGTCAATGAGATGAGTAAGCAGAGCAGAGTAACTTCCCAATCCGAGGACAATTGAGTTTTATACGTAAAAATGCCGGGCCTTATATCTAACTTGGGCTTGATAATCTGGCGTATAACCTCAATGCTGGCTCGCACCAGTTCCTTGAACAGCAGTGTAATCAGTTTGAAGATAGCCCAGACTCGCACAATATAGAAGCGCTGGGGGAAAAATCTGCGCATCCCCCCGATGAGAAGCAGCCCGAGCAGGTAACCTATGAGAAAACCAACACCATTCCAGGTATTGTTCAGAAACATCCATACAAAAGCAATGATAAGATTCAGTACAATCTGAAAGGCCATAGACATCTACTCCTTCAATACGGCATCAATATAAATATTGGGATGCAGTAGAATATCGCCTGCGCGGGAGGTCAATTGGAACATGCCTTCAGCCCCCACACCCATTACGATGATGAATACAAACAGAATTCCGGCAGGAATCAGAAGGCCGTTCACCGCGTAAGGGCGTCTTGTAACCCCAGCAGGTGGTTCGCCCCAGAACGCTTGTATGAAGATACGGAGTACCGAATATAACATCAACAAGCTCGAAAGCACCGCAATGCCGGTAAGACCATACAGGCCTGCCTGCAAGCCTCCTTCAAAGAGAAGCAACTTCCCTGGAAATCCACTAAATGGCGGCAAACCTGCCAAGGCAAGTGCACTAATGAAGAACATCCAGCCGAGCAGCGGATAGCGATGGATCAGCCCGCCCATGTTATCGAGTTTGGATGTTCCGGCAACAGCGATCAAGGCACCGCCGAGCAGGAAGAGCAATGTTTTGATCAACATATCATGCAGCATATAGAAGAGCAGACCTTCCAGTGCAGGGCGACTGGCCGAGGCCATACCAAAAGCGACAAACCCTACACCTGCGACCACGTTGTAGATGAGAATCTTGTTTACATCGCGGTATGAGATCGCACCGATGACACCAAGGACCATCGTTGCACCAGCCATCCATCCGATCAGTGCATGGAAGAAATCCGGATCATGATAGAAGATCAGTGTGAATGTTCGCACAATCGCGTACAAGCCAACCTTGGTCAGCAATCCTGCGAACAATGCAGTGACGACAGCAGGTGGTGCCGCATAAGAGCCCGACAGCCAGAAGAACAGGAACAGTCCGGCCTTGATGCTAAATACGATCAGAAAGAGAACGGCAATTAAGGTAATGACCCCGCTCTGTCCCACTTCAGCAATTTTTACAGACAAGTCTGCCATGTTCAGTGTGCCAGTAATAGAGTAGAGGAAGCCGATGGAAGCGACAAATAGTGCTGAAGAAACGATGTTAATCAAGACATATTTGATCGTTTCACGAAGCTGTCTTTCCGTACCTCCCAATACGATCAGTGCGTAGGAAGAGATCAGCATCAGTTCAAAGCAAACAAATAAGTTGAACAAATCTCCGGTTAAGAATGAACCGTTAACGCCGGCGATCAGAAAATGAAAGAACGGATAGAAGTGATGTTCTTCTCTCTCCTTGTTTACACTGCGGAACGCATACAATAGACATGCCAGTGCGATGATGGAAGCAGCCACGACAAGTAGCGCCGATACCATGTCCGCAACAAGCACAATACCATAGGGAGGTGCCCATCCACCCATATTAAGTGTTAGAACTCCAGTCTGAGCTACCCGCGTAATGAGTATCGTTGAGACCGCTGCTGTAAACAACAGTCCAATGACACTAATGATCCGCTGGATATTTGTTTTTCGGAAAAACAGCAGAGCCATAATACCTGTAATCAAAGGCAACAGAATCGGCAGAACGACGAGATTATTCATATGGGCGCCCCCTTACTTCTTCCATATCGTCTGTTCTCAGCTTCAGATAAGAACGATAGGAGAGAACAAAGAAGAACGCAGTGAGTCCAAAATTAATAACAATCGAAGTGAGTATCAAAGCCTGAGGAAGAGGATCGACATAACGTTCAGCCATCTCCCCAAGCAGTGGTGGTGCCCCGGTTTTGAGACGTGACATGGTGATCAAGAGCAGATGCACCCCATGGGTTAGTATGGACATGCCAAGTACGATACGGAGCAGGCTCCGCGACAAGATTAAAAAGACGGCAACCGCAAACAGAATGCCAACGGCTACACACATCAATATTTCCATATCAGCGATCCTCCCCGATCTGTAGAATGATGGTCATGGTGACACCCAGGACAGCGAGATACACGCCAAGATCAAACAGCATGGCCGTGGCGAGTTCTGTCTCTCCCAGCAAAGGAAGTTCGAAATAACCGAAGGTTTGACTTAGGAACGGGACTCCGAATATAAATGAACCCGCACCCGTCAGTAAGGCTATGCCCAATCCGATTCCTGTTAGAATTCGGAAGTCAACCGGTAACGCTTTGCGTATCGTATCTGTACTGAATGCCAGGGCAATCAATACGAGCGCTGCCGCTGTTACCAAGCCGCCGATGAAACCTCCGCCAGGATTGTGGTGACCTGCAAAGAACAGGTGCATGGCAAACGTCAGTATGATGAACACAACGACTTTGGTGGTCGTTTGCAGCAATACATCATTACTCTGCAAGGGGACGGTATCCCACGAGGATGAGCTGCGTTCCCGGTTACCATACTTTTTCGTATTGTCCGCTTCATCATCCAGAGCAGGTTCGGTATCCTGACTCTCGTCCTTCTTACGGAACTTCAAGCGGGCTCCGAGGTCTTTCGCTTCGAGGTTCAGATTAATCATGGAGTAGATGGATAATGAAGCAACGCCAAGCACCATAATCTCCAATAACGTATCGAAGCCACGGAAATCTACCAGCAACACGTTCACGACATTTTTACCACCAGCCGAGTCATAAGCTTCCTGAAGGAAAAAGGTAGAAATGCTGTCCAGTGATGCTGTTCCGCTTGCGGCCAGTGCAACAAAAGTCATCACGATTCCGACTGCAATCGCTACGATCATATTTACCGTGAGATAACTGCGGCTTGATTTGCCACGTTGAAGCTCAGGCAGATGGTAGAAGCAGAGCAGGAACAATGCAACGGACACGGTCTCAACAATCATCTGTGTCAACGCCAGATCCGGTGCCCGGAAAAGTACAAACAGCAGGGTTACGAGGTAACCAACTGCTCCGGTCATAATGACTGCCGACAGTCTGTTCTTGGCAAAAGGAATCGAAACTGCAGCACCGATGAGCGTGACTAGCAGTACCACCTCATAGAATGAGTAAGGTGCATTGCCCTGCAGATTCCAGGTAATATTTTCACCTGAACGGAAGAAGGCATAGACCAGCAACGCGACCGTGAATGAGAAAATGTAAACGAGATAATTACGAACCGAGCCATTCATATAGGCTTCCGTCCATTTGCGTGCATAATGCTGGAGATTATCCAGTACGACATGGTACATATTGTTAATCGTTAATCCTTGTGGATAGTGCTCATAAATATTCCTCCATCGTGGCAACAGCTTGTAGAGAGTGATTCCGAGAATCACAACTCCGATCGTCATAATCAGTTCCGGAGTCCATCCATGCCACAGGGAGAAATGTACATCGAAGCGCTCATTCCCATTCAAGAGGGATGGGAGCACAGCGGCCATTGCCGGTTCAATCAGTGAACCGGCCAGCAGATTCGGGAAGAGTCCGAATACAATGACAAGAACACCTAGAACAACAGGCGGAATGAGCATGCCAGCGGGCGCTTCGTGCAGCTTCTCGGCAGGGATCTCGCTTTGGCTACGACCGAGGAATGTTTTGAACACGATAATAAGCGCATAGATCAGGGTAAACACACTTGCAAGCCAAGCGAATACCGGCAATAGAATACTCCATGACCCAAGTCCAAAGATTCGTAGATGCGTGACTTCGACCATTGCCTGGAAGAATAACTCCTTGCTTAGGAATCCGTTGAACGGCGGAATACCCGCCATGGCAAGTGAACCGATCAATGCCACGGTGAATGTAATTGGCATGAATGAAGCAAGTCCACCGAGCTTTCGAATGTCACGTGTACCCGTTTCATGATCGACAATGCCTACGACCATAAACAGAGCGGCCTTGAAGGTCGCATGGTTAAACAGGTGAAGCAGCGCAGCGGTTATTGCCACGGTATACATCGCAGAGGATTCGCCATATCCGAAGTAGAGAGCAGCAGATCCAACCCCTAAGAGGGACATGATCAGACCAAGTTGAGAGATGGTTGAATAGGCGAGAATCGCTTTGAGATCGTTTTTTTTCACCGCCAGGAATGATCCATAACACAAAGTCAGAAGACCAACGCCGGTAACGAGCCAGAACCAGAGTCCCTGTCCACCGAAGATTGGTGTAAACCGGGCTACAACGTACAGTCCGGCCTTAACCATGGTGGCTGAGTGAAGATAGGCACTAACAGGTGTCGGAGCTTCCATGGCATCCGGCAGCCAGATATGAAATGGGAACTGAGCTGACTTGGTGAAAGCTCCAATCAGGATCAAGACAAGTGCGGGTAGAAATAATGCGCTCTCCTGAAACTGACCCAATCCTGTAATGGTTGCACGAATACTGAATGTTCCGGTAATGAGATACATCATCATGAATCCGGTAAGCATGGCGAAACCACCAAATACCGTAATCAGGAATGATTTTTGTGCTCCTGAAGTCGAGGCTTTACGTTTGTAATGGAATGCAATCAACAGGAATGACGTAATACTGGTCAATTCCCAGAATCCGTAGAGCACGATCATATTATCAGACAGCACCACGCCCAACATGGCTCCCATGAACATCAACAGATACAGGTAGAAACGGTTCAGCGCTTCTTTCATATCCATGTAGAAGATGGAGTAGAGAACAACGAGGACACCGATTCCGGTGATTAGCAGTGTCAACATGAGGCTCAGACCGTCCAGATACAGATTAAATCCAATGTCCAGTGAAGGAATCCACGGGATATTTCCAGATACGGTATTGCGCTGTGACACAGCGGGTATGAGACTCGCAAAGTATACAAATAATAGTGCCGGGACAAGGAGAACCGGCCATCCCAAATGTTTTTTACGGAAGAAACGATGCAGCATGGCAAGAAAAATGCCAGCGGCAAAAGGCAAAATAACAGCAACATGAAGCAGGCTCAACATTACACCCCCAATGTTTAGTATTTCGATTACTCTCTCTGTGACATACAGGCGCATGATCCTTTGAAGGATATGCTTGCTCTCTATATTCATAACCCAAGTATGTATATACAGAATCGTGTCTATTCTTTGAATGGAAGAAACACGGTGAAGATTTCAGTATAATATTATATGGGCATGTATAATAAAAAAACATACAAGTTCCGATAAATATGAAAACGATTAGGTGACATTCCGTGTACTCTTTGCAGCATAGTTATGTTGAAAGGCAAGATGGTTTCACCGTGTAATGGAGGAAGTAATGTCATTCAAAATTAGAACTGTGCTTACAGTCATCTTTGCTGTGTTATCCTTGCTTGTTACCCTGACGATTGGGTCTATTTTTAGCCAAAAGTCATTTGTTGCTGTAGAGACTGAGATTGGTCACTCGCTTACAGGCACGGCCTCACAGGCTTCGGACAAGCTGGATCGATTCATGTCCGCTCGCGCGGGTGAACTGGACCTGCTGGGCCAAATGGCTTCGTTGGAAGATGGATTCCAACCTGATGAGATTCAGATGCTGCTGGATCAGTTACAAGATAGCTTTCCCTCATTCTCATGGGTTGGATTCATGGACCCGAAGGGAAAAGTGTTAGCTGCCACGGATGGTATCTTGCTTGGGGAAAATTTATCAGAGCGACCTGTGTATCAGGAGGGAATCAAGGGTAAATTCATTGGAGATGTGCATAATGCAGTACTTCTTGCCAAGCTGCTTCCGAATCCAACGGGAGAGCCGTTGCAATTTGTCGATATCAGTTTTCCGCTGAAGGATAGCAAAGGAATGATTCAAGGTGTGCTCGCTGCACATTTAAGCTGGGAATGGGCGAAGGAAGTCGAGGAATCCGTACTTGCCCCATTGAAAAGGGAAGAAAAAGACATTGAGTTTTTTATCGTGAGCAAAAAGGAACATACCGTGCTGCTGGGGCCGAAGGAATGGGTCGGTAAACCGTTGGTATTGCCTGGTATCGAAGAGGCCCGGCACAACAAAAGCAGTTGGTCCATTGAAAAGTGGCCTGACGGTAATGAATATGTGACAGGGTTTGCCTACAGCCAGGGCCATCTGGATTATCCCGGATTAGGCTGGACCGTAGTCATTCGTCAAGTCAAGTCGTCTGCTTTTGCTTCTGTGTTTGATCTGATGTGGTTTAATGTGTGGACTGGACTCGCCGTTACTGTGCTGTTTGCACTGATTGGCTGGTTTGTCTCACGTCTGATCTCTGCCCCACTTGTGCGTCTTACCAGAGTAGCCAATCGACTGCGTGCAGGGGAAGAGCTTGAGATTCCTGCGATTAAGGGAATTAAGGAGATTGAAGTGTTGTCCCGTTCGCTTCGGGATATGCTGACCTCTCTTATGAATAAAGACTCAGAGCTGGTCGTGATGCAGAATCTGGCGCATTTTGATCAGCTGACTAGACTGCCGAATCGGACTGCCCTTGAAGTGTATCTGGAGGAGTCTCTGGAGACCGAAAGTGAAAATCACACGCTGACTTTTCTCTATCTGGATCTCGATGGATTCAAACGGGTCAACGATACACTTGGACATCAGACTGGAGATGTGCTGCTACAGAAAGTGGCCCAGCGACTGTCTGCTCTTGGTCAGGTGAAGGGGATAACCGTCCGATTGGGCGGAGATGAATTCCTGATTGTACTTCAGTCTGTTGGAAGTCATCCGAGGGAAGAGGCCATGGCTTATGCAGAAGCCATCATTCAAAGTCTGAACAAGCCGTTTATTATCGAATACGAGCGCATTCGAATTGGATGTAGCATTGGAGGTGCTGAATATCCAACCAACAGCGACAATCCAAGTGAGATTATACGGATGGCTGACGAAGCTTTGTATGAGTCCAAACGTGCAGGCAAGAACAGAATGACATTTTATTCCGAGTTGAAGCAGGACCATTAGCGTATAATAACATAGCTGGGTTATCCCAATCATCTTTGTGCGAATGTGCGTATAAACAAGGAGGGGTGAAATGTCTGGAAAATATACAACTGTACCTTATGGTTATGAGCCACCTGCGGCCAGCCGCAAAGGCACACTGACTTTTTATGACTCGTTTGAACATGTAACTGATGAGCAACTCGAGCGCGCCGCTTCAACGGTGGATACCCGTTCATTCTTACAACTTGTGCTGTATCCTTTACACGAGAGCACGTTTAAGCGCATGAGCAAGGAACCGATACGGGCATATTACAAAAGAGAAGACCGCCTGCATGATTGGCGGCGGGAACATCCAACTTCACGTATACGTGTGGAGGGGCTTGAGGGCAAGAGAAAGAAATATACACCTGTGGATAGCGCGCTGCGCCATATCACTGCGGAATATCCAGCCCCTCACTTTCTTTATTTGACGATAGAGATGGCAAATATGTTTGCTTCATTTGATTCCTTCAAGGATTGGATCAAAGAGCTGCGTCTCATCATTGACGGATCTTCCGAATACCTGCATCCTGGACTGGAGCAAAATCGTCATCGCTGGGAATGGGCGGAATGAAAACATAGATGTATGAAGAAGATCGGCCTGCTGATCGTATTCAGACCCAAAAAAAGTTGTGTTGTACAAATCGGAACTTCGGTGTACAGCACAACTTTTTTATTTATAGTTTCTCTGACAAGGATGAAGTCAGATCAAGTGATGTTACGGTTTTATTTTTACCTGTTCGTTTGGCGGCATACAGACAGGCATCCACTTCCTCGAACAGTTTGTCTTTGGTTAGATTAGGACTGTAGCTTTTGAGACCGATACTCACCGTTACGGAAGCACCTTCAAGTTCAAGATGGCCCATCAGGGCAATCTTCTGACGAATCTGTTCCACCAAGGCATAGGCCTGCTTGAAAGATTGCTCAAACAACAATAAGGCGAACTCTTCGCCCCCGTACCGTGCTGCAATATCACTTGAGGTAATGGTTTCCTGAATGATCAGGGACACTTTCTCCAAAATGATGTCTCCAACCCGATGACCAAAGGTATCATTAATGGATTTGAAGTCATCAATATCGATCAGGGCCAGGTGCAGATTCATGCCATTGTTGGCATACTCAAATGCTTTTTCATAATAATCCTTGAAAGAGCTTTGATTATAAAGGTTGGTTAAACCGTCTGTTTTGGACTGTTTGGTCGTAATGGCATTTCGCACAATAAGGTCCAGCTTGGCAAGCATGCTGGCCTGAAGATCACCGAGCACCTCAACGCCGCTGGTTACGATAACCTGTGCTACATATGTGCCTAAGATTAGAAAAGCAGGAATGGATACCATATCAAATGAAGACAGGTAGGATCGGTAGGCAGGGTCGAACAGAACGAGAAGGTAACCAATCATCTGCATCAGGAAAACAATCCAGACTTTCTTTTTGCTGAAGAACAGAACTGAAGCGAAGATGGGCAACAGACAGATTGCTAATATAATCCGAATGTCATAATTGACATAAATAATCGTCCAGGCGATAACCGTGCTGGCTATAGACATGGTGTAAAAGGAATATGAGCTGGAGCGCCGATCAATCCAACTTGCGAACAAAATGCATGAACTGCTGACGGCCGTAGGCCAGAACAGGACATTTATCAAGAAATCTGTAGGTGTACGATCATACTCCAGAAACAGGAAACAGCCAATCTGAATGGCGAAATGTGCAATAATAACAACCCAGTAGGCATGGAGCATTTTTTGAATCCATTTGGAATGTTTGAACTCGTATTCTGTTGGAATATGACTATTGTGAGTATCGAAACCTTTCATATATCACCGCTGACTGCATCATAATGGTACGACAGAATTACTCTCGTATAAGATGATTATAAATCACAATGAACAAAACGCAAATGTATTTAACTGTTCTATGAAAACAAGACTCACAGAAGTTTCGCGTTGTCACAAACTTTTTATGGAGGACAAACAAAACTCAATGATACACTCATAGACTATATAACATGGCTCCGATCCATATGTAGGAAATCATTGATGAAGGGGAGGTGGTCTTCATTCCTCTTGTCGTTCGTTCAACCGTTAATGCTACGGGAGCAATTACATTTACAGGAAATACGCTTGGACTGAGTCGTTCGGAAACAGCAGGGGTACCCGGAACACAGGACAGTATTGGAGGTTTTACCACAACCAACACCAGCCTCCAGTACGGCACCTATCCATTGGGAACGACAAGCCTGTATCAGAGCAACAGTTCAGCAGCCATTCTTACACTGCCTGCTGGAAGTACCGTTCTGTATGCAGAATTGATCTGGGGCGGCAGTTACATCAATGGTACAGTCAATCTGAGTGCTGCCATCAACAATCCGGTTACGTTTATCACACCCGCAGGGACTTCCAGTGTTACCCCCGATCCACTTACCTACAATCAATTCGATCTTGGGGGCGGTGCTGCTGGCTATGTACGTTCCGCCAATGTAACGACATTGGTTCAGAATGGTGGGGCAGGTACATACATTACGGGAGCCGTGGTAGGGACTATTGTTATTAATAATGATTCCACGGCCAATCATGCAGGTTGGACACTTGGGGTTATCTATCAGAATCCGAACCTGCCCTTCCGAAACATGTCCCTTCGTGCAGGTGGGGTACTGGTTCAAGCTAGCTCTCCACCTGTCGTTACCACACTGACTGGATTTGCCACGCCCCTTTCTGGTGCATTGGGAGGAAGAATTCTGTTCAGTGCGCAGGAAGGTGATGCGAATCGAACAGGCGATCAAGCATTATTCGGACCAACCTCGGCAACTTCGGTTGCCTTGTCCGGGCCCAATAATCTAGCTGCGAACTTTTTTGCTTCTCAGATTAACGGAGATACCGGAGCGCTTAATACAACAGGAACGTTTGGGACACGAAATCAGATTAACGGAGCTCCAGGTACCAATATTATCGGCGGACGCCAAGGCTGGGATATTACCAATGTGGATGTTTCAGCAAGACTGATCAATAACCAGTCATCTGCGGTGTTGACATTAACGACCTCGGGGGATGCCTACATTGTCAACGCCAATGCGATTCAAGTTGATATTAATGCGCCCAAGATCACATTGGCTAAGGCAACGGTCGCCGCCGGTGCAGTTGCCGGGGATAGTATTCTATATTCGGTTACCGTTACCAATGCAGGCACTGCGAGTGCGGCCAGTGTTGTTTTATCCGATTCACTTCCTGCAGGTCTTACCTTTATTCCAGGCAGTGTCACGGTTGCAGGTATATCCCGTCCAACACTTGATGTGACGGCAGGCATTCCACTGGGTTCGTTAACTTTATCCAGCAGTGTCGTTGTAACCTATCGAGCACGCATCGGTCAGGATGCAAGTATCCTGCAACTGGTGAATTCGGCCAATGCAGCCTTTACATTTCAAAGTGTAGCAGGGGGGCCGGTCATAACCGGAGTTATTCCGTCCAATAACTCCACCCTTACTGTTTATTCGCCAAACCTGTCCATTGTGAAATCGGCGAGTACCACCAATGCCACGGTGGGTGACCAGGTAACCTATACACTCCAGGTGAACAACGGAGGGAATGTTGCGGCCAACGTTACATTGAGGGATAACATTCCAAGTGGCAGCTCATATGTAGCAGGTAGCTTTCGTCTGAATGGAAATGTGATTGCTGGCGCCAATCCGGTTACCGGGGTTAATCTGGGTAGCCTGGCGGCAGGAAGTACCAATACGGTGACGTTTCAGGTACTTGTAACAAGCTTGCCGACACCGCCGACTCTTGTGGATCAGGCGACGGCTTCTTATTCCTTCAATTCACCTGATGGTCGGACGGTCACGGGAAACATCGCCTCGAATACCTTAACAATCCCGGTAACATTGCCCAATGTGACCACGGTAAAATCAGCATCCGTTACCGATGTTGCTGTCGGGGAGACCTTCACGTACACCGTAGTTACTACCAACAGCGGTATTCAGGTGATTAACAATGTGGTACTTACAGATGCGCTCCCTACCGGAGCAACATTTGTTTCCGGCAGTGCAACCGTAAGGGGAACTGTCGTACCGTCTGCGAATCCGAGCAGTGGCATCTCTATTGGGACATTGGATGCAGGAAGTTCTGCAACGGTGACATTTCAAGTGAATGTGCAGTCTCTGCCTGCTTCAGGTTCATTAGTCAATCGAGCGGTAGTGTCCTATAGCTCTGGTTCGTTCACGGGCATTTCCAACTCCAATACCATTACAACCCCTGTCTACCAAGCCGTTGTCGGTATCAACAAGTCGGCAAGCCAAACCAATGCGACACTGGGGGATCAGATTGCATACACACTTGCGGTCACGAACAGTGGAAACATAACGACTCAAGTGAATGTGACCGATACCATTCCAGCGGGGCTGACGTTTGTCCCGGATTCGGTAACCGTGAATGGTACTGCACGTCCTGGAGCCAGCCCGTTAACCGGAATAACACTGGGCAGCCTCCTGCCGGGAGTTACAGCTACGGTGGTGTTTCGCGTTACACTCACCACACTTCCGACTCCCCCAACACTGGAGAATCAAGGGACTGCAAGTTATACGTACCAGCTTCCAAGTGGACGGAATCTCTCCGGCAGCAGCTTATCCAATATCGTTCGTATACCTGCATCGGCTCCCAATGTTTCTATTAGTAAAACAGTAAACACACCGGATGCGACAGTAGGAGATGTGCTTACGTATACCGTTGTTGCAACAAACGCAGGAATTAGTGCAGTACAAAATCTGGTGATTTCGGATGCACCATCCGGCTCTGAATTTGTCCCGGGTAGTGTCACGATTAATGGATCTGCTGTTACCACCGCAAGTCCCGTTGCGGGAATCGCAGTGGGTACATTAAATAGCTCAAGCAGTGTAACTGTGACCTATCAGACCCGAGTGAGTTCTGTTCCATCCACGGGTTTGGTTAGTAACCGGGCCAATGCAGCATTTACATCAGGCAGTTTTAATGGTGTTTCTTCTTCCATATCAGTAAATACCCCCATATTTCTGCCAGTGATCCAAGTGGTGAAGTTAGCAAGTACAACAAGTTTGACGGTCGGCGATACGTTTAATTACACCATCCAAATTAACAATACAGGTAATATAGCTGCAACGGTTACCTTGACAGATCCCATTCCAGCTGGAGCAGTATTCAGCACAAATAGTGTCATTATTAATGGCGTACCTACACCTGGGGTCGGCCCGGAGTCGGGAATCAGTCTAGAGGAGATTGCTGCGGGTTCAGGTGCAACGGTCACCTTTGTTGCGACGGTTACCAGTTTGCCAGATGCAAGGCAGTTAATTAATCAGGCGGTTGCTTCATTTGCCTACACGCTTCCAAGTGGGAGAACGGTTGCCGGTCTCTCGTCATCAAACACCATCACTATTCCAGTGTCTCTGCCCAATGTTACGATTGTTAACAGTGACAATGTAGAGTACGGCGTAGTCGGGGATGTCATTCGATACACATCTGTTATTCGTAATAACGGCACAGTAGCTGTTAATAATGTGGTATATGTCAATCCTCTTCCTTCGAATACCCCATTTGTACCCGGAAGTGTCATTGTGAACGGGACTTCGTTCCCGCTCTCCAATCCGACCGCCGGCATTCCAATCGGTACGTTGGCTCCAGGAGCCGAGGTTACCGTAACTTTTGAGGTGACGATTACCATGCCGATTCCTTCGCAGATTAACAATCAGTCGACGGTCAGCTTCACATCCGGTTCATTTTCAGGGTCATCATCGTCCAATACCACTCAGACTCCGGTCATACAACCGCAGATTTCACTTGTCAAAACAGCAAATACCGTAAATGCAACTGTAGGTGATACAGTTGTATACACGGTAACGGTCAGCAATGCTGGCAATCTGGAAGCAAATGTTACTCTCACAGACAACATTCCTTCTGCGACTACTTTTGTACCCAACAGTGTGGTTGTATCCGGTGTGCCAGAGCCGGGAGTAACACCAGGAACAGGTATTCCAGTAGGCATTGTAGCAGCGGGGGCGACGGCTGTTGTCACGTTTGCCGTTGTTGTGGATTCACTTCCATCTCCGCAGCAACTTAGCAATTTTGCTACATCATCCTTTACATTTACACCCCCAGATGGGCGGACGTTAACTGGCTCAGCCACATCGAATACACTCACGTTCCCGGTCTCGTCACCAAACGTCGCTGTTGTCAAAAGCACAGCTTCCACTGCGGCAACTGTAGGCGATACGGTGACCTATTCCATTCTGGTGACCAACAGCGGAATTGCACCGGTGAACAATATTCAGTTTTCGGACCCGATTCCAGCCGGAGCCTCCTTTGTTACAGGGAGTGTCACAGTGAATGGGGTTGCGCAACCTGGAGCCAATCCGGCAGGTGGAGTATCCCTTGGGACATTGGGGCCCGGAACGTCCGCGACGGTCACGTTCAGTATCCGTGTCGACGTGATCCCGCCAAGTGATCAGTTGAGCAATCGCTCTACGGTCAGTTTTACCTCAGGTACGTTCTCAAGCACAACATTCTCTAATACCGTGGTCACTCCGGTGTACCAGCCTATTCTTTTAGCACAAAAAACAGCCAGTACACAAAATGCTACCGTTGGGGATACGGTCAGCTACACGATAACCGTGAGCAATCAGGGAAACTATGGAGCCCAGATTAACCTGACAGATAACCTTCCAGCCGGAACCATCCTTGTTCCAAATAGCGTTATTGTGAACGGTCAACCACTGCCAGCAGGAAATCCGGCAACGGGCATCCCCGCAGGCAATGTGGCTCCCGGAGCTACGACCACCATTACCTTTTCAGTGGTTGTTGATACGCTGCCAAGTCCGCAACAACTGGTGAATCAGGCTACGGTAGCTCTATCATATACATTGCCGGATGGGCGGAACATCACGGAGTCTGTTCTATCCAATGTGCTGACTATTACTGTATCGGCACCAGATGTCGATGTCGTCAAATCAACAACTTCGACGGCGGTATCTGTTGGTGATGTCGTAACGTATAGCATCGCGGTAACCAATAACGGAATCGCAACGGTGAACAATGTGGTTTTCACGGATGCAGTGCCGACAAGTACCGTTCTTGCGCCAACCGGCGTGTTTGTCGATGGTGTTCTGCGCCCTGGAGCCAATCCTTCTACGGGAATAACACTGGGTTCCATCGCACCTGGCGTTACGGTAACCGTTGTATTTAGTGTGCAGGTTACGGCGCTCCCGGCGAGTGCAGTGTTAAACAATCAGTCCACGGTCAGCTTTACATCAGGGGCTTTCTCAGCGACCACATTTTCCAACACAGTTACAACTCCGGTCTATCAACCTATTCTGGCTGCAGTCAAAACGGGAGATCAGACAGTAGCCACAGTGGGGGATACCGTTGTGTACAGCATCGCCATTTCCAATACCGGGAACTATGGGGCATCTGTCACTTTAACGGATACCATTCCGGCAGGAACAGAGCTTGTTCCAAATAGCGTTATTATTAACGGGGCTTCTGCGCCAGGTGCAGATCCAGCTTCGGGTATTCCGCTTGGTGTCGTTTCCACAACAACTCTAGTTACCTTCTCCGTGGTGATTGTGACGTTACCTTTGAGCCAGTCCATTACCAATCAGGCTTCTGCGACATTTTCGTATACCTTACCTGATGGAAGAACACTTGGAGGCACGATTACGTCCAACGCACTCAACATTCAAGTATCTGCTCCGAATGTGAGTGTAGTCAAGACGGCTTCGGTAGTTGATGCCGTGGTAGGCGACACGATTGTATATGAAATGGTTGTGACCAATGAAGGAATTGACCCGGTAAACAACATTGTGATCACCGATCCGATTAACCCAGCCACCACATTTGTTACAGGCAGTGTTCTGGTGGACGGCGTCCCACGTGCCTTGGCCAACCCTGCGCTGGGCATAGCCCTTGGTAGTTTAGCCCCTGGAGCATCGATAGCGGTATCGTATGCAGTGCGGGTCAATACACTGCCAACACCACCGGAAGTAAGCAGTCAGTCTTCCGTAAGTTTCACATCGGGTGTTTTCTCGGGAGCAGCGTATTCCAATACGGTTGTAACACCAATCTATCAGCCGATTATTGACTTAACCAAAACAGGGAGCACTTCCAATGCAACGATTGGTGACACCATCACGTATTCTTTTGCCATTATTAATAGTGGGAATCTTGCTGCTAATTTGACATTAATCGACAGTATACCGAACGGAGCGGTGCTGCTTCCCAACAGTGTTCTGATTGATGGTGTTCCACAGCCAGGTGCCAATCCGGAGACGGGCATCGTTGTGGGTACTATACCGTCCGGAGGTACGGTTACTGTAACGGTTACCCTCGAAGTGACTGTAGATTCGTTACCGCAGGATCAGCAACTGGTTAACCAGGCGGTGGCCAACTATACATTTAGCCCACCAGATGGCCGTCTGTTGACGGGGACCGTATCTTCGAATGTTCTGGTTATCCCTGTATCTGCACCAAATGTTGTTGTTGCCAAAAGCACAAGTGCCATTGATGCAGTTGTTGGTGATGTAATCACCTATACGGTTGTAGTAACCAATAGCGGCATTGAAGTGGTGAATAATGTGGTCATGGTTGACCCGGTACCTGTCGGTACAGTATTTGTGCCAGGAAGTGTTACGGTGGATGGTGTGCCAAGACCAACAGGCAATCCGAATACAGGCATCACGCTTGGTTCGATTGCTGCGGGTGCTTCCGTTACGGTTACATTCAGAGTAGAGGTTGTGGTGATATGAGCCAATCTTCCGGTCCGTTGTCCCATTGGCTAAAGAATCAGTCCCTGGTTCGATTCAGCTCGGGTGCGACTGAACTGGAACAGGTATCCTATTCGAATACAGTTGTAACACCGTGGATCGGCCCCAGGCTTGAAGTCAGAAAAGTCTGCAATGTCACAGAGGCTGCCTTGGGGCAGTCTCTTATCTACCTTGTTGAAATTGTTAACACCGGAAATCTTACGGCCCTAGTGCACCTATTGGATCAGCTATCTGCAGAGACGGCACTGCTTCCCAACAGTGTATTGCGTGATGGTATTCCATTACCGGGAGCATCACCGGAGAGAGGATTGCCTCCAGCTGAAATCGCGCCGGGAGCCACGTTGCGATACCACTTCCAAGTTGTAATCTTGCGTTTACCTGAGGCACTGAAGCTGCTGAATCAGGCACAGGTTAACTATGAGTTTTTGACACCGGAAGGCAGAACGGTTACGGGTATGGAACAATCCAATATCGTGGAGGTCAATCTGGTCTCATCCCGGCTGGAGATATCCTTGCAGGCGGATCGCATTTATACCTTCTCAGGGGATATTGTCATGTACACCGTCATCGTGAGCAATCCGGGTTTTATTGCAGCTACGAATGCCCAAGTAACGATTTCTTTGCCACGAGGTATTGTTTTTATACCTGCCAGTGTCATCGTAGATGAAATGTTTGCGCCACAAGTAACGCCTGATACGGGCATACAACTTGGAGAGATTTTGCCTGGAAGCTCAATTAGGATCCAATATCGGGTTCAGGTTATGGCGGGAAGCGATGCGAACGGAATATCAAGTGTAGCTGCACTGACGTATATCTCGGCAGGGCAGCAGGAAACGGTCTACTCCAATCAGGTTACCCTGGAAGTGATACAGCCCCAGGTCTCTGTGCTGAAAAGTGTACTCCCGCTAACGGCCACATTGGGTGATGCCGTCCAATATAATATTACCGTCTCCAATGCAAGCAGTTATGCGGTGGATGGAACTCTCCTCGATGTACTGCCAACAGGTGTGACATTTATCGAAGGCAGTCTGGGCTGGAATGGGGTTAAACGTCCCGGATCCAATTTGGCTAAAGGGCTTAATCTGGGGGCGTTGACAGCACGGTCGGTTCTGAATATTCAGTTCGAAGCGAAACTTCCAGATCGAGATGAATCGATGCCTGATGACTACAGGTATGTGAATCATGCTAGCCTGATGTATACATTTCGGTTGCCGGATTCACGGTCAGTGCAGCGGATGATTACATCCAATGAAGCTGTGGTTGAATTAAAAGCGCCGATAATTCAGGCTTATGTTCAAGTGACACCCACTTTGGTCGAGCAGGGAGGTACGGTCACTTTTCAGGTACGTGTGGGGAATACGGGCAATTTGCCGGCACGTGTACAACTTGGGAGTATTCTACCTGAGGGTGCCAGATGGCTTGGGCAAGCTACGGGTGAGATCCAATTGAGCTTACCAGAGTATTCCACACCACGGGTTCTGCATGTGGGTGTGATTGAGCCTGGAACGGAAAAGAACATCTCCTATGTAGCGAAGTTAGCTTCTGAGAAGACGGGTACGCTCCAAGGAGCCTTGATTGCCAGGTACACGTATGAATGGAATGGACAAAAACGGGCTGGCGAAACCCGTTCGAATGAGTACAGCATCATTGTGGAGTATGGAGAAGAATAGGAGGTATCACGGTTAACGGTAACTTGCCTGAGGAATTTGCTCATTCTGGATGCCATGAGATTACACGAACGTAAATGAATGGTATACTAATTGAATATGAACTCGGCAATCAACCCGTGGAATCGGGACGTCGGAGTAGAGGAGGCAGCCACATTGGCAAAAGCAAAAGTAGCAAAAAGACCTACACGGGATGAGTTTGAACTTGAAGAGTTGGGAAACCAGCTGGTTGAAGCCTTTCGGGAACGTTCGGAAGTACTGTTGACGGTATGGGGCAAAGAAGATCAGGTGCAAGGAGTCATCGTCAAAATGGACTCCCGTACACGACTCGTGCATGTAGAGTATACCGAAGAAGAGTTCACGGCGAAGGTGCCTTTTCTGGATATCATGCGTGTGCAATCTCCCCGGTACTGAACGAAAAAAACAGCAAATTGAATAATTAGGGCATCCGCCCTGTCAAAGTCGTTCTTCCTGCATAAGATATCCCATACCTGTTGCAGAGGAGGTACGGTCAATGAGCGAAGTATTAGGTGGAGAAACAAGAGGCTACGGATACGGAGGTTTCACTTCTGTAGGTGCCATTCTGGTTCTGTTCATCCTGTTGGTTATCATCTCCAAAGCGTTCTTGGTATAATTGCATATCTCTTAAGAATGAAAGAAGCTCTGCCATCGCGGCAGAGCTTTTTTGTTCGTTCAGTCATTGGCGAATTTTGTAGAAAATCGGTGTAAGTCCTGCTTACGTTATGTTAGAATATAACCATCCCTAGAGAAAGAAAGAGGTGTTTTGATTATGAGCCAAGCGTTAACAGAATCTTTAAATGAACAGATGAATTTTGAGTTTTATTCCGCTCATGTATATCTGGCTATGGCAGCCTATTGTTCCAGCAAAAGTCTGGATGGATTTGCGAACTTCTTCATCGTGCAAGCGGAAGAAGAGCGATTCCATGGCATGAAAATATACAAATTCCTGAATGATCGTGGACAACGTGCCACACTTGAGGCTTTGCCAGAACCGAAGAATGAATATGCTTCGATGCTGGATGTATTTGAGCATGGTTATGCTCATGAACAGCAAAACACGAAAAAATTCTACAATCTGGCTGACATCGCTCTGAATGAACGTGAACATGCAACGATGTATTTCCTGAAATGGTTCATTGATGAGCAGGTTGAAGAGGAAGCTTTGTTTGACAACATTATTCAGAAGCTGCGCCGCATTGAAAAAGACAGCAATGCCTTCTACATGCTGGATGCCGAGTTTGGCAAACGTTCGTTCACTGCTCCTGCTGAATAAATGCACGTAGGGAGTCGATAAGATTCCAGCGTCAAAACACCATTTACATACAGCATGAGGTAATGATCCTGAAAGCAATGGGGGCAATCTCCTTGCAAGGGATGATGGTTTGATGCCATATGCTGATTGAAGACAAAGAAGCCTGCACTTGTGCAGGCTTTTTTGCATGCAACGATATGTAATGATTATATTGATTTGCTTGAATTGGAGTAAAGGTCTATCAAAATTCTGAATGTGGGTAATAGAGGATATGTCACAATTGATCTATCCTGACGGGATCTTATTTTGCGCAAATCTATCAAATTCGTATTAAATTTTAGGTTTATCTGACAAAAGTGTAACTCTACCGTAGCCTTTGGAGCGAGAACAGGAGCCACTATCTTTGATAGTATTAGGATTAATCGCCAAGGGATGAAGGTAAGAAAACATGGACACCCGGGGAAATATAACACATAAGGGAGACTTTAAATTATGCTACATATTCGTAAATCTATCATGGTCACACTTGCAATTCTATTGATCATTCCACTATTATTGCCGCAGTCGGTATCTGCCAAATCAGCTGTATCCAAAGATGGAGCAAGCAAAGCAAATTCCAAAATCATATACCTGACGTTTGATGATGGGCCAACCGCTCATACGGGTCAGTTACTGGATATTCTGGATCAGTATCATGCGAAGGCAACGTTTTTCATGCTGGGTCCTCAGATGGAGAAATTTCAGAAGGCTACCAAACGAATCGTAGCTGACGGGCATGGATTGGGTCTGCATGGTGTGACTCACGTTCCAAGCAAATTCTATAAATCTGCATATAGCGGATTAAAAGAGATGCAACAGGCCAATGTAAGTCTGAACAAGGTTGCTGGAGTTAAAACAAGTCTCGTGCGGACGCCATATGGTAGTAAACCTTATCTCAAACCGGCATTCCGTAATGTACTGCTGGGTCAGGGTGGATTCCATCTATGGGATTGGAATGTGGATTCGGAAGACTGGAAATACCAGAAAGATCATCAGAAAGTCTATAACAGTGTAATGAAACAGATCCACAATGTACAAAAGAGCGGAACAACGCCAGTTGTGCTTATGCACGACCAGGAAGCGACGCTGAAAGTATTACCGCAAGTATTAAAAACATTGAAGGCAGAAGGGTATCATTTTGAAGTATTAAGCAAAAAAGTACAGCCGGTTAACTTCTGGAATGACAAGCGTTAATCTTATTAATTTTTCGATTGGTTACAACGAAGGAGGTACACATCATGAAGAAACAACGATTATGGATCACGATTCCAGTAACGACAGCCGTTTTACTTGCTCTGGCAGGATGTGGCGGACCGGATTCAAATGCAGCATCATCAGAGAATAGTTCTTCACCAACGACAACCGTGGGTGAGCAGACCGAGACCGGCAGTGGTGGTGCTGATTTCTCTAATGAAAATGAAACGGGAACCAAAGAGAATACGGGCACAACAGATAATGAAAACACATCAGGATCCAAGGCAAATGACAACCAGGTTGCCACTGGTCAATCAGGTGTAAATGATGTGATCAAGCAAGTTCGCAACCAGTTGAAAATGAAGGATGCAGCGTTACCCACTTCATTCACATTGGACAAGGGTACGTCTTTGGGTGCGGCAATACTGTCCAATACTGCTGATGCATTTAAAGTAAACTTCTACGCTACCACTCAGTCTGTTGCCATTAATGATCACTCCTTAACTGCATCCGACAGTAAGATACCTGTACTGGCTTCCTATGAAGTGAAGACCTATAAGGACCCGAATCAGCCAGAAATTTTCCCTGAGAAGGACCTGAAAGATATTCCAGCAGATATGGCTGTGGATCTGGGACATGGCATCAAAGGTATGAGTGAAGGTGCCGCAGGCAGTCAATATCTGACTTGGCAGGAAGGTAGATGGACGCTGGAAATTCGTTCGGTTTCCGAAGATGAAATGAATAATCCGGGCATAGCGAAGAAAATGGTGGAGTACCTGGAGTCACATACCTTGCCTGTACCTAAAGATAAAGGGTATATCAAGGTTGAATATCCAAGTGGTGGAAAGTCTGTTCATGTAACGATCTCATGGCAGGACGGTAACCAAACTCATCAGCTTAAGACCGATCAAGTGCCACTAGAGGCTCTTGGCATGGCTGTATCTGTGAAATCTTGAGTGTTTACGGATATTCTGCAATGTAGAAGAGATGAGTGTTGGATTGTTACGATACACATAAAAAAGCTTGGACCAGGAAGAAATTACTGGGCCAAGCTTTTTATTTTGAGCATGTTATCGCAGCTTATGCAGTCGGGGTACATGCTTATTTTTGTTTCAATGGGTTAAAGCGGTTCTTTCATTTGAACCACCCTTTTTCCTTGGAGCGAGTGATGGCCTCAATTCGGTTACTGGCATTTAACTTGTTGAGAATAATGGAGATGTAGTTACGTACCGTGCCCGTTGTGATGAACAGATGCCCGGCGATTTCCTTGGTGTTCTTCCCATCTGCCATGAGGCCTAGTACGGCATTCTCCCTTTCTGTAAGAGGGTTTTCTTCTACATAAGCTTCATCTACCAAGTCCGGAGCGAAGATGCGTCTGCCATTCATAACTTGGCGGATCGACTCGGCAAGTTCTTCAATTGGACTGTCTTTGAGCAGGTAACCACGGACACCACCCTTTAGGGCACGTTCGAAATATCCGGTCCGGGCAAAAGTGGTCAGGATAATGACCTTACAGCTCATTCCTTTGAGTTCTTCTGCGGCTTCAAGGCCGCTTTTCACGGGCATTTCTATATCCATCAGACAGATGTCTGGTGCAAGCTCCTGGACAAGGGCAAGGGCTTCCTGGCCGTTGCTGGCACGTCCGACGACTTCCATATCTTCCTCCAGATTGAGGAGAGAAGACAAGGCGCCGAGCATCATGCGCTGATCTTCCGCGATTACAATTCTAATCATGATTCTGCCTCCTTTATCGGTTTGCGAACGAGTTTCGGAACATGAATAATGATCGCTGTGCCCTGGATGTCTGTTGCAGAGCGAATATCCAGACAACCATTCACAAATTCAAGTCGTTCCTTCATGCCCAAAATTCCTGTTCCGCGCCGATCCTGTTTGCGAGTTCGTTCTATTCCAACACCGTTATCTTGAACGGTTAATACATTATCCGCTAGTGTTTCTTTAATGATGATAGTACAGGTTGTTGCCTGACTGTGTTTGACGACATTGGTAACAGCTTCTTTCAAGCACATACCGAGCACATTTTCATTCAATTGTGACGTATCCTGTAACTTCGGATTACCTTCCAGCACAAATTCAATCGAAGCGGCCTTCAGAATCTGCTCCGCCCGGAACAGTTCATCAACCAATTGTGTACCACGCATGGTGGTGACCATTTCCCGGACTTCCTTCAGAGCTGTACTTGCCGTTTGCCTGAGGTCGTTCAATTCAATCTCGGCCTGATCGGGATTACTGCGGAGCAACCGTCTCGCCAGATCGGTTTTCAGACCGATCAGAGAGAGCTTCTGTCCAAGTGTATCGTGCAGATCACGAGCGATACGCTGGCGTTCTTCCATTTTTACGAGATCATCAAGTCGCTTGTTCGCATTCTCCAATTGGCCTTCCAAATGTTCAGTTTTGTTTTTGTTATACGTACTGATTGGGAGCAGGATTGAGGCCATTAAGCTGATGAATACAAACGGGAGTTGGCTCACCAACAGAGAACTCTGATTAATGAAACCGTAATTAATGGTTACGAAACTGGCTCCCAGGTTCACCGAGTAGAGGGTGAAGAATCCGGCTTTATTTTTAATATTCCCAATAAAAAAAGCAAGAAACAATGAGAAATACGCATAATCATAGGCGATCGTCATCGTAATGGATATGGCAATAAGCATTCCAATCCACATGTACACCTGCCAGCCCTTGGTGATGAAAGCGAGCAGGTAACAAACGAAGAAAACGAGGATAATGATGATGCCGGTTACCATCGTCCATAATTTAGAATATTGCGATATAAAATAGAATGGCAGGATGAAAAAGGCGAGCCATACATAAAGGTTCAACCCTGTTTTTTTATAAAAATTTTGCATCCACTTTTGAATGTAATTCTCCTCCTTGCACTTGTACTCAACTTTAGCATGACTGTAGCATGACTATGGCTTGAACACAAGAAAACGAATCCGACAGAGTTAAGGCTTCTCTGTCAGACCCGCTGGATTGGTTACTCGGATAGGCGGTTGAACATACGGCTTGCGGGATAAGTTTTTGAGCTGTCTGAAGCTAATAAACTGTTTGGAATCTTCATCCCACAGACGGAAGCGCAGGGCAACCAGACTGGAACGTAGTGTAATAGTTGTTGCTTTTTGCAAAGGTGGTGTTGCGTTATGTGCTTCTTCCAAGAAATAGTTAGGTACACGCGGGCTCAAGTGATGCACATGGTGGAACCCGATATTACCACTGATCCATTGCAATAATTTTGGCAATTTGTAATAAGAACTGCCTTCAACAGCTGCTTTTACATAACTCCATTCATCTTCATGTTCAAAATACGTCTCTTCGAACTGATGTTGAACGTAGAACAGCCAGATCCCAAAGAAACCGGAGAAGAAGAAGATAGGTGCCTGCACCATTACAAAAGCCTGCCATCCGACTAACCAGGACATGAATGCATAGAGCACTACGATCAATACGGTAGTCAGATGTGTATTGATACGTTCTTTACGTCTAGCACCTTTACGGTTAAAACGGTAAGCCAACAGAAACACGTAAATGGGTCCGATACAAAACAATACAAACGGGTTACGATAAATCCGATAGAAGAGACGACCCCAAGGAGAAGCTGCTTTATATTCGTCAACCGTCATAACCCAGATATCACCTACACCACGTTTGTCAAGATTACTGCTTGTTGCGTGATGGATAGAATGCTCGTTTTTCCACTGCTGATAGGGTGTAACTGTTAATACACCAGTAATGGTACCGAGAATATCATTGGCGCGTTTGCTCTTGAAGAATGAACCATGACAGCAGTCATGGAAAATAATAAAGGTCCGCAGTACAAATCCGGATGCCACCAAGGCAATCGGGAAGGTCAGCCAGTAGGAAACCGATAAGCTAAAGTAAGCTGCAGCCCATAACAAGAAGAGCGGGAGCAATGTATTGATTAACTGGCGGATACTTAATCTGAGATCATTTTTTTCGTAGGGGGTAACTTCTTTTTTTAAGGCCATTTCTTTTGATCTGTTCATAAAATTGTGTCCTCCTTCAATCGTTATAACTGTAATCAGCTACAACTTGGCGTTTCCCGCTAGACTTTCCTGTGGGAAGCGTTTTTATCATTGTAAAACAATCCGAACATGACAGTAAGTCATAAACGTCAGCCTTCTGTAATGATGAATATCAATGATGGACCATGACATTTGTCATGGGTGTATGATACTCAATAGCTCTACAGAAGACAGAAGAGCAGGTTTTACTAATTCCTTTGCACAAATTACGCAACAATTTGTATTATGTATACAAATTTTGTTGGGAGCATGGTAAAATCTATCCTTGAGTGGTTATGACAACTTATGAGACGGGTCGATTAGGTTGATTTCTGATGGATTGGATGGAATGCATAATGAAGAAACGAATTACGGATATCCTATTTATTATGGCAGGTGCATTTCTGTTTGCACTGGCGGTGAACCTGTTTGTCATCCCGAACGATTTGGCTGAAGGCGGCGTCACGGGTATCACGATTATTTTGTATTACCTGTTTGAATGGTCCCCTGGACTGATGAACTTGATCCTGAACGGTATTTTGTTAATTGTGGGATATCGGTTTCTAGATAAAACGACTACGGTATATACAATTATTGCAGTGGTATTTAACTCGTTGTTCCTGCATCTGACGGAGAGTTGGACGATTGCATCGGATGAACTCTGGATCAATACCATTTTTGCTGGATTATTTGCCGGTCTTGGTATTGGCTTGATTGTTAGAGTGGGAGGCACAACGGCGGGAACAGTGATCCTGGCCCGACTTGCCAACAAATATCTGGATTGGAATATCAGTTACGGACTTCTGTTCTTCGATCTGATTGTGGCTTTCTCCTCATACTTCATCATTGGACCACAAGGATTAATGTGTACAATTGTCTTGCTGTTCGTCGGAACCAAAACGATGGAGTTCATTATTGAAGGGCTCAATCCGAAAAAAGCCGTTATGATTATCTCTTCCAAACAGGATGAAATCGCAAAGCAAGTCATTGAGAAGATGGATCGCGGAGTAACCGTCCTGTCCGGTCATGGCTATTACACAAAAAATAAGAAAGAAATTCTATACATTGTGATTAGCAAGCAGGAAGTTTCTATGCTGAAGAAGATTGTCCGAGCAGAAGATGAGATTGCTTTTATCACCATTCATGACGTGCGTGATGTTTTCGGTGAAGGATTTATTGAGCTCTCCAAAACTTGATGAATATATGTATATAAGGAAGAAAAAAGTTGCGGTGAATATCACCGCAACTTTTTTTGATAGGTTAATGGTACCCGGTATTAATCTAGTTCAATAAGAAAGAACCCTTCTCCATAGAGAAGGGCAAAAGAGTATTAATAATGTCTTCTTTTTTTGATTCCACAATATTCAACAGTGACATGACAGTGTTTTTTACACTTTGTAGGGACATATTTAACTTTGGTAACACAAGTTTTCGTAATTTTTTTGTAAAAACATTTTGGTCTTGGATGATGACATTTATGATGCTTTCTGTACATATTAAAACCTCCCTGATCGTGATAAGGTATTCTATGAGCGTGGCACTGTTTCGGAAATGTATAAACGTCTATTATTGTATAATAATTCCTTTATTAGGCTTTTGTGTTACAAGTGGAGGTGTGATTCATTCTAGTAAAAGAGTGCAATGACAAAAAGCTGTACACCTACCAAACACGATGATATATTGAATTTAATCAATTTGTTAATAAGCCTAACTAACTATAAAAGGAGGCGATAATATGGCCGGCACACCGCAGTATATCCGCAATCTGAATGAAAATCTCATTATGGATGCCCTTATAACTCAGGGAACCATGTCGAGAGCGGAAATCAGCCGTCAGACCGGACTTAGTAAACCAACAGTATCTTTGGCAGTCGAACATCTGATTGACCGTAATCTGGTGAAGGAAATGGGGCGAGCTGACAACGCTCAGGGTCGAAAAGCAACCCTCATTCGTTTCAATGAAACGGCTTATTATGTCTGTGGTATAGATATCGGTGCAACACGTATTCGGATTGCGTTATCCGATCTGAATGGAGAGATCATTGCCTATCGAACATATCCCATGGTTGTTCAAGGAGCTTATGAGCGAGCAGAAGCGACAATGCTGGAGCTTCTTCGAAGCCATATGAACGAACTGCTTGATGAGAATCATCTGAACTGGGATCAGATTCAGTGCATCGGGTTCGGTATACCAGGCGTAGTGCTGCCTGATTCAGGGCGTATCAATCGTATTGTGGACCCGTTAGCGGGTCTGGAAGAAGCTTTCTCTCTAGAGTCGTTGTCAGGAGCTTTTCCCTGTGAAGTAATACTGGAAAATGATGTGAATCTTGCGGCGCTTGGGGAGTATCGGAGTGGTGCAGCAGCAGGGTATCCCTTGTTTGTTTTTTTCTCCATCGGTACAGGGACGGGCGCTGGCATCATGGTACATGGCCAACTGCTTCGAGGTTTAGGTGGCTTAACTGGAGAGATCGCGGAGATGTTGGTGGACGATGGCCGACGTCTGGAGGAAGTGCTGTCCGCTGATGGTCTGATGCAACTGGCAAAAGATGATCTAGATCAGCATGATGAACTATTATTGGAGGCTGCTCATTCGGGTGCGGATGTTCTTCACAGACACCTGACACCTGAGAAGTTATTCGAAGCTGCACGCAGTGGAGAAGTAGAGGCTGTAGAGATTCTACAACAATACAGCCAGAAGATTGCTTCCGCTCTGCGTCAGATTAGCGTTGTGCTTGCTCCGGATCTCATTGTGCTTGGCGGAGGTGTAGGAGGAAACGGTGATGTGTTATTGCCTTTACTGAGGCAGATCATCTCTGAGCAATTCCCGGTGCAACCACAGTTAATCTGTTCCAAGCTTGGTGAGCAGGCTGTTGTCACTGGTGCGGTACAAGTAGCCATACAACAAACGATGCTGAACCTTCAGCAGGAAGCCATGGAATAAGAGATTGGATAGACAACATGTGAGGAGGGAAAGGCATGACAGAATCCGTAAAAAACGTAAGTAATGATTATCAGTCCAATCTGAATGGTACGGTTGGAGGGGATCCATCCGGCTGGATTGCAGGTATTGACATTGGAGGCACCAAAACATTAATGCTCTTGTCATCACAACAGGCTGGAAATGAAGTTCATGAACGAATCTTGCCTACTCTTGCCAGTGATCAGCCGGATGTGTTTTTCCGATGGTTATTCGCTGAACTGGAAACGTTCTGCCGTGAGGTGGGGTGCAGTCTGAATCAACTTTCAGGTGCAGGTTTGGGATTCCCTGGTGTGATTCTGCAGGAGGAAGGAATACTGCGAAATGCTCCAGCTTTTCAGTGGCCTGAGCAAGATATTCGTCCTATTATTGCTAAGTATTACACCGGGAACATCATGTTGGATAACGATGTGAATATGGCCGCAATGGGAGAATATGATCAAGGGGCAGCACAGGGACATCAACACTGTGTAATGGTCACGGTTGGAACAGGCATTGGATCTGCTCTTATCCTGAATGGACAGCTCTATAGCGGCCAGAATGGAGCAGCAGGTGAGATTGGGCATTTCATTGCAGGAGACGAAGGGCTTCATACCGGTTATGTTGCGGATGCGGATTCCTTTGGCGTATTTGAACAAGTGACTTCAGGTACGGGAATTACCGAACAGGCGAGGCGTTATTTTGCTGCTGGAAAGGGAAGTTCCTTATCCCTGATCATGAGTCTGGCAGGAGGGGAAGCGGAACAGATTGAAGCCAGGCATGTATTCAAAGCAGCCGAGTCGGGTGATCTTGCTGCCCTGGAAATTCTGGAACTGCCCATGCGTTATATGGCTAGAGGTCTGGCGAATATTACGGCTTTACTCAATCCTTCCATTATAGTGATCGGTGGTGGCGTGGCTGCATCCAACCCATCCTATTATCTAAATGAAGTGCATACACGCCTCCAACGTTATACTGTTCTGCCTACACTTTTAGCTGTAGCTGAACTGGGGAACAAAGCAGGAGCAATCGGGGCATTGGCTGCAATCAAGTCGAGTCTGACACGCACATAAGCAACTACAGACATAAAGGATGGAGATCCGGATGAGAAGTAGACATATGAAGGCTTACACAGAGAAAACAAAAGCCGATTCCAATGATGCAAAACGTGTTTTACTCCAATTGCAGGGGCTATATCTGTTTATGGGGCTTGCCGGGGGGATGTTTAATCCGTACATTAATCCCATATTGGTAGCACAAGGGTTTTCCAGTAAAGAAACCGGATTTATTATGGCGTTTGGCACACTTGTATCCATTATTCTTCAACCTATATGGGGAATTCTGGTAGACAAGTTTAAAAAGACACGGTTCGTACTGGTGATAAGCCTGCTTGTTCCTGCATCGTTAGCGTATTTCTACAATATTCAAGTGTACTTTATATTAATATTGATTTATACTTTATGCACTATATTCCAAGTGACTCAAATACCCGTTGCTGACTCCTATGCGGTTACAGCTGCGAGAGCCGCGAACACCTCATATGGCATGATCCGACTCTTCGGTAGCATAGGAACGGGAGTTGGGGGATTTGCCGCAGGGATGTATCTCTCCCAGTTTTCCATTCACATGTTATGGCTACCATTTCTCCTGTTTAACATTCTGAGCGCTATACTGGCAAGTACACTTCCCCGGCAGACGAGCATATCCTCGTCCTCGGTAACCTTCTCCGTAGGTTTGGCAAGATTGCTCCGAAACCGGACATTCCTTCTATTTCTAACAGGTTGTTTCCTGGTTAACCAAACGCTCACTGCGTTTAACTCCTTTTTTGTTATTTCATTTCAGATGGCTGGCGGTTCTGTGACCATGACAGGTACAGCACTGTTGCTGGCGTCAATTACTAATGTTCCATCCATGTTGGCAGCGGCATTCATACTCCGAAAATGGGGACATGAACGGACGATGCTGCTTGCAGCGGGGGCGTATATGTTACGTTGGGGAATACAATGGCTATGGCCATCGCCTGAGGTCATGATTGGCGTTCAGGTGCTGCATGGGTTATCCTTCGGATTTTTCTATATCGCAGCAGTGGAATATGTGGCATCGGTTACGGGACGGGAAATGCAGGCCACAGGACAAAGTTTATTTAACATGGTGTTTGCTGGCCTGGGCGGAATTGTTGGTAATATGCTTAACGGATATTTACTCGATTTCGGCGGTCCATCACTGATGTATCTGGCTTGCACGATCAGTGCGGCACTAGGATCAGTGATTCTGTATATCGTCAGCAGGCAGGCCAAAGAACAGAGAAGAGCATACTCATTAGAATAGAGATGGAAGGAGTTGGAGCCTATGAAAGTAAATCTGAGGCGGAATTGGCACACCAAGTTGATGTATTCGTATTTTCCTATTTTTCTGCTTACGATTTCCATTCTGATCTTTCTCTCCTTCCTGATTGTCAACGAACTCTCACGTAACGAAACACAAAAAGCCGACATGATCTCCACCCGCTATATCGTGGATACACTGGAGCGCTCGCTAAGTGACATTGAACTTCGGTTGCTTGAAGACATTGGTGCAAACAAGACATATAGTCGCTTTCTGGAAGCTGGACAGGGACAATTATCGAGTCAGTTCATCTATGATGCGGCAAGTGGACTGGGACGTATGCTGGATCAGCAGGATATGATTCAATCCATTTATCTCTATCGTATGTCCGATTCCCAGATTCTTACGCCCAGAGGCATGATGCGTTTGGAAGATTTCGAAGATCGTGCCTATATTGAGCAAGCCTTGAAAGATCGCGAGAACCTCGGTTGGAACTTGCCACGTGATTATAAGGAACGTTCCTTCGACGTACCTTCACAGGTGATTAGCATGAATAAATGGCTTCCTTTACCGTGGGGCGGGGAAGGACTACTCGTCATTACCATCCGCATGTATGCAGTGGAACGGCAGATTGATAACATGACCAATGAAAAGTTATCTGTTCTTCAGGTTCGGGATAAAAGCGACAATCTGATCTATACCGCCCATCAAATGGACCCTTCAGCAGGTGAAATCCTTAATCGTGTGACTGCGGACAAGCTTGGTCTGATCTTTGAGAGTGGTATTCAATCCGGACAGCTGTATTCATGGGTATCCCTTGTTTCTTATGTGTGGATCGGTATTGGTTTATTAACGATTGTTGGTGCGGTGGCTGGACTAATCTACATTACTCGCAGAAATACACGCCCCATTCAGCTGATCATGAATCGGATTCAGGCGTTACAGCCACGTGCCGAGGAGGATGAAGCAACTCCATCCGTCAAAGATGAACTGGCCCTCATCGACCGTGCGCTGGAACATCTGATTGCTCAGACGGTTGACTATGAGAAACAACATCATGAAAACTTGCTGATTCATCGCAGACAGTTGCTTGTTGATCTGATGGAAGGAGAGCGAATGGATTCGTTCCGTCAGCGACTTCGCCATCTGCAACCGCTAGAGGAACGATTCATGGAACCGAAGAGTGTTGCAGTCCTCATTGCGGAGATGAATGGTGACGATCTCTCGACCAATCAGAATATTCTGAAGATTGCGCTCATGAACGTAGTGGAAGAACTTGTGCAGAATGAGACCCAGTTTGGCGGTTGGGCTGAATGGTTTGGGAACCGCAGGCTTATTGTGGTGATTGCATCGGATGAGCAGGAAGGATTGGACCGTGAATTGCTTATGGATCTGGCTAAGCAGATGCATATGTGGATTGCGGAAAACTTTCGCCTACGGTTTACGTTCGGGATTGGACGAACCGTACCGGGTTGGGAGGAGATTACTCGTTCCTATGCGAGTGCAGATGCGGGTTTGCAGCATAGACTTACGCTTGGTAAAGATGCGATCGTTCTCAGTGAGCAACTGCCGGATCGTATTGAGCTGCAATCGTACAAGTATTTGCAGATACTCGCAGACTTTGTCCGTGAATTCAGACTAACCGGTGATGGTTGGCGAACGCAGCTGGACCAGATGTTTGTTGCATTCAGCGAAGATCAGATTACAGATAACGATATTCGCATGTTGCTGCAGGCGTTAATCCAGATGTTGTCCCGTGAATTCGGGGAGCTGTCTGAGCGGTTGCAAAGCCAATTTGCCGAGGAAATCCTGACTCGTCTTCGCAGTGATATCCAGCAGGTGGAGACACTGGAGGGGATTCAAGAGATTTTGCAGGAGTGGCTTAAAGAGGTTTATCGCAATTATGTGTCTGTAAATGAAACGAAAAGTCATCGCGCGATGATCAACGAGCTGCGGATCTATATTGAAGAGCATTTTGATGATCCGGATCTGTCGCTGAAACATTTGAGTGATCGATTCCAGATCTCGGGCAAATATGCGAGTTATCTGTTCAAGGAAGAGTTTGAGATGAAGTTTGTTGATTTTCTGGTAAAACTGAGGGTCGAAAAGGCCTGCCGTCTGTTGTCTGCATCCGATATGGCTGTTCAGGATATTGCTCTGCAAGTGGGTTATGCCAATGCCATCTCTTTCGGCAGAGTATTTAAACGGATTATGGGCGTGACACCAGGGGACTACCGCAAGCAGAGTGGGAAACAAGGAGATTAATAACGGAATTGCACGTGTTAGAACATCCGAGTATCGGGTGAAATTCAATTATCATTGAGATATCCATGAAATCTCCTGTATGAGGCAATAAGGTCCTTAACCTTGTCGTTCTTTGCAGGAGATTTTTTGGCTGTTCAACCATGATCTTAGGCCAGTCTAGCTGGTGCGTTAAGGAATTTTACAAATGTCCTATACTAGCATTATGACAATTTATAGATTAATAGGGCAGGAGTGAAGATGATGTACAAACACGGACAGCAAGTATGGGGATCGGTAGATATCAGTAAACGGGTTACCATTACAGCAAGCAACAACACATTTACATTTCATGTAGATGACTCGTCATATACGATAACTATACCTGTTGGTACCTACACGACAAGTCAACAAAGGCATGAATCCGAACTTATCCAGGCCATTTCGAAGGCAGGAGCGGCTCAGAACATTCCTGTACGATTTATTTTGGGCGGAATGCATTATGATGAGAAGTATAATGTATTGATTTTGGAACATACGGACACGAGCAGCGAACATGTTATCGATCAATTTGCGGGAAATGCCATCGATATTTTGTTTGGTCAAATGAAGTTTAATCTTCCGCCAAGGAATTAATACGTCGAATCGTTCTACTCGTGTTGCTAAACAAGGAGATCACATAAGATGTGGTCTCTTTTTCATTTTTTGAACAGATATTTAATGGAAAAAAGATTATTGCAAGTTGGGGGATGCCAGATTGGGTATGAGAAATCAAATAGAATACAACATTTTATGTTATTATAGTTAACATTAAAGGTGTGAAAATTGTATATTGTCAGGAAATATGTTTATATACCGCGGTATTTAACTTAAAAATCGTGAATTTTACATTTTGAAAATAGTTTATTGTCTAAATATCAGATCATGTGTAATGATTAGTGACATTCACAGGTGCAACGAAATTGGATGAACAAAGTGGAGTGGCAATCATGTGAATCCATTCAGAGAGTGTGCGAAAGGGGAAGGTCAAATGAGATTATTTCAAAGACGTAAGGCAGGCAAGGCAAGTTCAATCCTCGCAGTGGTAACAGCATTCACTCTATTATTATCTGCATGTTCGTCGGGAAGCGAATCAACATCTTCATCTGGAGAGTCGGGTTCGGGGGAAAAAACAACTTTGAAAGTAGAAATCTTCGATCGGGGAAATACTCCGGCGGGCTACACCATTTCGGACAGTTATCTGACTCGCTTCATTCAAGAGAAGTTTGGCGATCCAAACAACATCGACGTTCAATTTGTTCCAGTACCACGTTCGGAGGAAGTACAGAAGCTTAATGTTCTGATGGCGAGTGGCTCTGAAGTACCTGATATCGTCTTTACCTACGATTCGGGAACATTCAACCGGTATGCAGAGCAAGGAGGTCTGACCGAACTTACGGATCTGATCAATCAAAGTGGTCCTAACCTGAAGAAGTTCCTGGGAGATGAAACGCTGGCCTACGGTCAATATGATGGACAACAGTTCGCGGTTCCAGGTAAACGTCTAGTACTTGGCAAGTACGCATCCTATGTTCGTCAGGACTGGCTGGACGCGCTCGGATTGCCTTCACCCGAGACAGCTGAGGAGCTGCATACAACACTGAAGGCCTTTAAGGAAAAAGATCCGGGTAAGGTTGGCACAGGACTTATTCCGATGGGGATGTCCATTGCCTCGGCTCAATATGAACCACTCATCTGGTCATTCATTGAACCGCTGACGGAAGAACAGAAATATACATTAACGCAGCAACTGGGTTCCAATGACTATCCAACGTTGTTGCCTGGTTTCAAGGACGCCCTGAAATATATGAACACACTTTATAATGAAGGATTAATGAGCAAGGACTTTGGACTCGACAAAGACAAGAAAAAGCTGTGGGAGGATGTATCTAACGGGAAAGTTGGATTCTACACTGAGGATGCGGGGGAGATTTACATCTCTGGTACGTACAAAAACCTGCAAACCAATCAACCGGGTGCAGTGATTACACCCATTGATGCATTCAAAAACTCCGAAGGCAAATTCGCCAAACCGGCGTATGCACCCAATGCAATGTATGTCATGATTCCGAAATCGAGCAAAAATGCGGAAGCCGCGATGAAGTATCTGGATTGGATGGCTTCGGGCAACAACCTGTTCGACCTGCAATTCGGTGTTGAAAATGAGAACTATGAACTTGTGGATGGGGTACCACTGATCAAAGATGATGCTTCTCCTGAAATCGCAGGCCGTATCTATAATTCCGGTGACATTGCCATTATCGTGAACGGTAAATACGTTGGGGATGACAAGAAAAATGAAGAGGCCTATGTCGTTCAGGTAGAGTCGAAGTATCGGGATGATATGCGCAAGTCGGTAGCGATCTCTAACACGGACACCATTCAACCGGTACGTTTCTCCAAACCGATTGACGCAGAAGCACGTTACGGTAACGGCTTGAAAGACAAGTTTATGGAGTTTTTCGTGAAAACAACCATTTCCAAACCCGCTGATTTTGAAGCTACGTATGACAGCATGATGAAGGACTACATGGCGAGCGGTGGTCAAGCAATCCTGGATGAACGTACAGAAGCTTACAAAGCGATGAAATAAGTAGAGTAGAGATCACATCTAAATGTGTATGACAACAAAGAACAGGGATTTCATTAGGGCGATGGCAACATCGCCTTGATGAAGAATCCTGAATGACATGGGGGGAAGGTTTATGAAAACAAGCATCTATTTCCGCAGAAACTGGCAACTATATGCGTTGCTCCTACTGCCCATGATCTACTTCATTATTTTCAAGTATGGGCCAATGTATGGCGTGCAGATTGCGTTCAAGGATTTTAACTTCTTTCAAGGGATCTCTGGTAGTGAGTGGATTGGTTTGGATGCATTCAGAGAAGTTTTTCAAAATCAGGGGTTCTACACTGCATTACGCAACACGTTAGTGCTTAACTTGCTGGATCTACTGGTCTCCTTCCCGGCACCACTTATATTAGCCATCTTATTGTTCGAGCTGAAGAAGGCCTGGTTCAAAAAGTTGGCACAGACTTTACTGTACATTCCTCACTTTATTTCGTGGGTCATTATTGGAGGGATCGTACTTCAGGTATTCGGTACACAATCCGGTTTTATTAACAATATCTTGATGAGCATGGGATTTGATCCATTGCCTTTCCTTTCAGACAAAAACTATTGGCTCTTTACGTATCTTGCGGTAGGTGTGTGGCAGAGTGCAGGCTGGGGTACGATTCTGTATCTGGCATCCCTGACGGGCATTAACCGGGAACTCTACGAAGCGGCTGAAGTGGATGGAGCAAGTCGGTTACGCAGAATCTGGCATATCTCCTTGCCAGGCATCAAAACAACGATTGTTACCTTATTGATCATCAATGTCGGCAACATGATCTCCATCGGTTTCGACCGACCATTTATTATCGGTAACGTGGCTGTACGTGAATACTCGGATGTACTCAGCACGTTTGTCTATCGTGTCGGTTTACAATCTGGTCAGGTCACGCTTGCAACAGCTGTAGGTTTGTTCCAGGCATTAGTTGGACTTGTCTTCATACTGGGAGCGAATTACACGTCCAAGAAATTAACCGATGAGAGCATTATGTAGTGGATTAGATTCACATATGATCTGTAAGGAGTGAGTGAGATGTCTGAAAACACGGCGAATCGAATATTCAACACGGTAAACGTCATTCTTATTATCATTACGATGGTGCTGTGCCTTGCACCATTCATTCATATTATTGCGATCTCGCTCAGTTCAAACCGGGCGATCGGTTCAGGAGAAGTTTCCTTTTTCCCCAAAGAGTTGTCCTTTGAGGCGTACACCAAAGTATTTGCAGATGGATCAATGATTCGTTCCCTGATCTATACCATTTGGCTGACCGTCCTGAGTACGGTGCTAAGCATGGTGATGACTATCGCAGCAGCTTATCCACTGGCGAAGAGTAATCTGAAAGGGCGCAAGTGGTTCATGCTTGTCATTGTGGTGACGATGTTCTTCAGTGGCGGCATTATCCCCGAGTACATTCTGATCAAAAATCTACATTTACTCGATAGCACATGGGGACTTATTCTGCCTGGATTGATTAGTCCGTTCTACATGATTATCCTCATTACCTTCTTCCGAGGTATTCCTGAAAGTCTGGAAGAAGCAGCAGGCATTGATGGAAGCAGCCACTTCGGAACACTTATGCGCATTATCTTGCCGCTGTCCCTACCGGTTATGGCGACACTGAGCTTATTCTACGCGGTAGGACGGTGGAATGGTTTCCAGGATGCACTCATGTATATTACGAAGCCTGAGCTATATCCTTTGCAATTGAAGTTGTATCAGATGATTCAGCAAAACCAGATTACAGAATTGATGCAGAACGAAGGCATTGGTGCTGTTCAAGTACTGCCTGAGAGTCTGAAAGCAGCCAGCGTTATATTCTCAACGTTACCGATCCTGCTTGTGTACCCGTGGTTGCAGCGGTACTTTATCAGTGGCGTAATGGTAGGTGCTGTAAAAGGTTAACAGTCTCGGGAGGTCCATGACATGACACAACGAATGGTAGAGAAGATGTCGAAAGAGCAGCAGTATCTTATAAATCAGTCCATGTTGATGATGGATAGCTTTTATGACGAGGAATTGGATCTGCTTCGGAGTTTTGAAGAGGAGGATTCATCGCAGCACAGCACACGAGCGAGTGCACATTATGCACTCGGGTTGTTGATTCGAAATGAGCCTGGTGATGTGGAACGCGCGATAGGAGTGTTCCACAAGGTGCTCGATGTTCAATATGACGCTCCGGATGAGATCTATCACGGGACCTTCGCGACCCGACCCAATGATGTGCATCCACCAGCGGGTCACTACGCTTGGAAATCTTTTGCGCCAGGCACGGCCTATTTCCTGGAACGCACCTTTGAGAAGGTGTCTGCGCAGTTTATCCATAAACTACAGGAAGAGGGTTCTCTGCTAACAGAGGCAGCAGACCCCAAACAACTGAAAAACCTTTTTTATTCGGCAGTGAATCAGGTTCTGCCACCAGTCTGGATCAGCTATGATCCCAACTGGCGTGAGTTTATCGCTTGTGTCTGTGTGGTTGTAACTGCTGAATTCGCCGATCTACTGCCGGAGACACTCGTGAAACGGATGGATTATGCGATGGAACTGGCTGTTCAAGGATCAATAGAACGCAGGTTATCCGACGTAATCCCGATGAACACCAATATTGAGTTAATGCATATTTTCATCACCCACTACTACGGCCATCGTTTGAACCGAACAGATTGGATTCAGCATTCGGATGAACAGGCGGAGGGGTTGATGAAGGAGTTTGAACAATACGATGGTACATTCGCGGAGTTCAATACGACAACGTATTATGGGGTGGATCTGTCCGTGCTTGGCATGTATCGAAAGTATGGACTCACCGAACGTTTGATCGAAATTGGACACTGGATTGAACATGGGCTGTGGAATAACATTGCGCTATATTACAATGCCAACCTCGAAAATCTCTCCGGCCCGTTCTCTCGGGCGTACGACATGGAGATGCGAGAGCATAGTTCAATCGGCGTGTTTATCTATCTCTTGCTTGGAGAAGGGTATGAATATCTGGCAGGAATCAACTGTGAGTCAGGCCATGATCCACTGATTGCGCTCCTTGGGGTGGATGTGCCCGCTGAAGCCGTGCCGTATTTCAAGGCTCATCAAGAAGATCGGCTTGTGCAGAAACGGTTCATGGAACTGTGTGAGCGCAATGATCCAACGTCCAATCGGAATTTGTGTACAGCCAAAGCTTGGATCGGTGAGGATCGGATGATCGGGGCCATGTCGGGAAGTGTGAATACGAATGGACAGATGCATCCAGCCACGATCCACTGGCAGACACAGACGGGGGAGCGTTATTATCTTCGCTTGATCCGCCGTGAGGTGGGCGAGGGGTGGAACAGTCATCTGCGCGGAGTAACGTTCGATGCGGATCTCACACCTGATTCGTTAACCATTGATGTGGAGCTGGATACGGCGGAAGAGATCGATGTTTATTTTGAAATCAGTGGGCCATCCCTTCGTCAGCAGGATATTACACCAGTGTTATGGCAGTTCCCTGGACTTACGTGTACCGTGAAGGCTGAAGCACCTGAACCATCCGTGTTAATGTACGTGAATCATGCGGAGATCATCTATCGTTATGTGCCTGGGAAGACGGCAAACAAGATGAGATTTGAATTGACTCTCCGTGAAGACAACGGTTAGAGGGATGAATAGGTATATAAGATGAACTGAACATTTACACGAGAACGAAGAGTGCAGAACCGATCTGAAGAAGCGGAGCGTTCGCCTGAAAGCTTTCTGCAAGAAAGCTGCATCGGAAGCATAAGCTATCACCCGATTTTTCCCTTTGGAGAAGGGGATCAAAAAAATCAGGGGATAACAGCGATCGGAAGATGGTGCTGCAATTGGAGTGATCTAGTGTAAAGTTTATTGGTTCAACTTATATAGATAGAGATAAATGGAATATGAATGGGCGATAGAATGAGAGACAGGAGGAACCAATGATGTATACGGACAAACAGGAATATTCGTTCTCAACATGTTGGAATATCAAACGTCATACGAACGGACAAGGCATGATCGAAGAGATCAAGTCTCTTGGATTCAAACAAGTTGAACTGAATTATAACGTTACGGAAGAGATGCTGCAGACGATAGAACCAATGATTGAACGGGGTGAGATCGGTGTATCCAGTGTGCATAATACATTCCCGCATGTGGCTGATCCGGATTACGGAACGGATTCCATCCTGCTTGGATTCGATGATGAACCGCGCCGCAAACGGGCGATTGAACTGTTACTTCGCTCAGCCGAGTACGCACATCGTTATGGTGCCAAGGCTGTTGTTGTACATCCCGGTGAGGTTCCGTTTGAATACAACATAGATGAAGCATTGAAAAAGATATACCACGATCAGGGGCCGGACTCACCGGCATATCAATCTTTATGGCAAGAGATGCTGGAGAAGCGGGAAGATGGCAGCGCACATTACCTGAGCCGGATTCAGGAGAGTCTGGAAGAGGTATGTGACTTGTCTGAGCAGCGGGGATACGGGGTGAATTTTGGTATTGAAACCCGTTCACGCTGTTATCAGATGCCGACTTTGCACGAAGCCGGAACGATTATTGGACAAATGAAGGGCGCGCCGCTTGGTCTTTGGTACGATATTGGTCACGGTATGATGATGGATCGAATGGGGCTGTACGATAATGTACGTGAGGCTAACGCGTTGATTGATCACGTGGTTGGCGTGCATATTCATGAAACCGTAGGGTTATCAGATCATTGGTGTCCATACATTCATAGTAAAGACATGACCTTTTTTGATTCATTTTTGGATATTATTGATCGTTCGCCAGTGAAAGTATATGAGCTGAAAGCCGCGTGTACACCGGAAGAAATCGATGAGAGTCATGGAATAATCACGGCTCGTATTGCTGAACGTCATGCGGCGCGTCAGCGCGGATAGGGAGCACACGCATCAAGCATGAATGCACTTTATTAGGGAAAGTAAACCAACAGATAGAGCGGTTCAGAACAAACCTCAGGTTGCATTTCAGGGTGTTCTACCGCTCTTTTGTTGTTCTTTTTAAAGTGATATATGTTTTTACCGTTTCTCTGGGAGTGTTACGTCACCGAGAATCCCTGCCTGGTAGCCTTTGACTACAGCACCAATTCGAGATTTCACACCAAATTTCTGTGTAATGGAGGTTATATGATACTCCACTGTACGTTGACTGATCGCCAGATCCTGCGCAATCTCCTTGTTGGTCATCTCCAGTGCAATTCGGTTAAGTATTTCCCGTTCTGTTGCCGTGAGTGATTCCTCCAGATTAGGGGATAACATGGTCTCTGGAATAAGAACATGACCCAACATACTTTGGTGAATGGCGTTGATAATCTGTCCATACGTTGCTTGTTTCGACAAGTAGGCATGGACGCCGAGATCATAAGCTTTTAACTGGAATTCGTGATAGTTATATCCGGATAACAGTATGATTTTAACGGATAACCCGTATTGATCTTTCAATCTTCTCACAACCTCGAACCCGTCAAGCTGGGGCATGCGGATATCCATCACAACAACATCTGGCCGCAGCGCCTCTACTTCGGATAAAAAAAGCAATGGGTCGCTGAATGTCTTCACTACCTGTATGTCTGGTTCACGATTCAAACGGTTGTTGAGGCCTTCCATGACCAGAGGATGATCATCAAGCAGTACGACTGTGATTGGTTCGTTCATTATTCAATAGCTCCTTTGGTTAAAGGCAAACGAATGTTGATGGAGGTTCCTTTGCCAAGGCTGGAATGTATGGTGAATTCTCCACCCAGATGTTGAATGCTGCTTTGTATGGATATCAAACCGAAGTGCCCTGTTGCAGTATCAAATGTGGTATGAACATTAAATCCCAAGCCGTCATCCTCTACTTGGAGAATCAAGTCATTATCCCTTGTATGTACCTGAATGGAGCAAAACGCAGCTTCGGCGTGTTTCATTACATTCATAATGAGTTCACGGATCGTCCGAAAAACAGTGGACTTTAGAGGTTCGTACTTTAACTCTTCAAAGAGGGCGTTGTAGTTAAGTTCCATTCTGATCCCACTTTGCATTTGAAGTGTACGGATAAGCCATTGCAACGCTTCCTCAAGATCGCTTCGATCCATAATATGAGGGTAGAGATCATCACATAATTGACGTATATCTCTCTGGGAAGCATACAGGCACTCCAGCCAAACAGCCGTTTGATCCTTACGCGTCTCTCCGGTATCGTGTAATTCCTCCAAATCACGAGACAGGAAAATCAGGTTTTGAAGCAGTTGGTCATGAAGGAAATATGAGGTTTTCATACGCTCTGCCTGTTGGGCTTCCATCAAAATATCATTGAACTCCCGATGACGGCGTATCTGGTGTTCATGAAGCGTTGTCTGATCTACACGGTGTTCATATCGCTTCTGAAGATCGGATAAGAGTCTGCCATTGACGAGCATTCGAATCGCTTCCAGCCTGCCTTGATCAATGATATCCTGCTCTTCTGCTGAAAAAAAGGTGCGATTTTCTTTGTGACCAATGCCCAGAAATCCCGCCATCTCCGTCGTTGGTTCACCTGACAGCTCCCAAACCTGTGCCAAATCATATTTTTGTCGTAAAACTTCAATATCCAACGCCTGGTTATCTATATTCTGAATGGAAGTAAAAATCCCTGTACCTTCCTGAGAATATCTGTGCTTATCATCAATCCATATGACAATTACACCTTCAATATCCAGCATCTTGTGGAACATCTCGGCAAACACGTGAATCATGTCCCGCATGTTTTGCTGCTCAGCCATTCGCACAGTCAACCGCAGTTGCTGGTGTTCCAACCAGTCTTTGTTAAGTTTGTTTTTCTTGCGTGAGCGGGTGAGCGTGTACTGATACGCCCAAGTGATTAGCAAAAACGAGACAAACAGTAAGCTGATATGAATTAACAAATGCAGGTGAGATGCAGCCAGAAACAGTAAAAATACGATTAAAACATATAGTCCATGAATCATCAATCTTGGCATAACCAGTTTGAGGTCAAGCATACTCCGTTGTACAAGTACATAAGTGAACATCCATGATAAAGGTAGAAATCCAATTAATGTGTACTCTACAGGCAATAATGGTTCACCTTGAAGCAGGGTTGGAATAGCAAAACAGATGATGAAGGGAATCAGGCTAACAAGTATTCCTGTTAACATGAGCAATAGCTGGTTCTGCTCCTTGCGATTGTAGCTTTTACGATTAACCCATGTCATCCAGATTAAGATCAGAAGGGTTGCACAAAGAATAAAGTTGAGCAGATTGGTTGGACCAGACGGTGCAGCAGGTGTGCTAATTAAAGTAATGCCTTGATTGATCTGAACATCGGTCATCATCCACTGCTTGATGTACAGAAAGGCAAGGCCAGTAGAGTAGGCAACGGCAACACCTCTGCTGATGAATAGTAACCACTGGAAACGATGCAGGTGGGTACGGAACACAAAAGACACATAAAAAGCAGTTAGACAGTAAGGTAACCATGCCGCACAAAAGGCCAGAATATAATTGGATAAAGGCAACTGGGATGTGTATATCGTCAGTATACATATGGCCATGGACAGGTTAAGGAGGTAGAACAGGCGCATCACTCGTGAACTGGGTTGGCTAAACAAGGCATAGGTTCCGGTCAGCAACAGCAATAATTCTACAATGGATGAGAAGCCGATGTTGAACCATTCACGTGGTCCAGGCTTCATTGTATGTTCGGATGCCTGACCGTGAGAATTCTCAACGCCGATGGTGTAGGCTTCAGTCACTAAGAATACACCTTTTTGATGGAGTAACCGGACTCCTCCTTTGGGTTCTAAGGAGATAACGGTGTCACCTGATCTAATCCCGGATGTATAAGCTAAACCTTGCGGATCTACATCATGTACTGCCCAAGAATTGGAGGCATTTGGTGTCAACGAAAGTCCGATATAAGGATTCATAAATGAAGAGATATGGATATACGTGGCTGTCAGTATAAAACACAACATCGTTACAAACCACACGAAATTAAATTTAGTTTTCATGAATCTATGTAATGAAAGTTTTAGTCGCATGGTAAAATCATCCGTTCTTAATAAAATGCATCATTGGTAAAATGAAGTGGAAAAACAAGCCATGTAGCAATGACATGGCTTGCCGAGCATCACTCTATGTTAATGTAGCAGAGTGCCTAACATTTTGTACATCAAAACTGATGATTCCTGCCTGAGCATAGGTTGCTTCGATCTATAATCCACAGCACCGCTGCTGGATACGGATACTTCCGGACCGTAGAGACCTAGAGCAACCACAAACTGGACACCTTCTTCAGCCCAACGATCCTGTGAACCGATGAGATTGGCAGTTACGGCAGGTGCGCCAAGGAGTTGTTGTGCCGTTCTCGATATGATCACCGCTGCCTCTTGCCTTGTTATGGCTTGCTCGGGATGGAACAATCCATGGCTATTACCTTGCACAATACCCAGTTCAAGCGCTGTTTGAATGTAGGCGGCATAGGGACTTGATTGGGTATCTTTAAATGTTGGTGATTGAGCTGAAATGGACATCCCGCTTATGCCCACAACCTGTGCTACAAACTCCCCCCGACTAACAGGCTTCTCTGGTTCAAATAGGGAATGATCCTGTGGATACAGGCCAATCTGTGTTAAGCGATAGATGTATGGAGCATAGGGATGGTCTTCTGGCACATCTTCATAAGGTCTGGCTTCTGGCAATTTCTCGGACCAGCTATCTGACTTGTTGTAATAGAAATACGTGATTTCACCTGACTGATTTTTTTTGAAACCAGCGAGCTTGCCGTCCTCATCCTTGAACAGCGTGTCCTTAACGGGTGTTAAAGTGTGAGTGCCATAAGCATCTATAACCTGAAGACCTTTCTCTGTTGCTGAAATATCATACAACCATGCGGGCAGACGGATATCTCGATATAGTCCCTCGTAGGTAAGAAGTAAAGACTTGGGTACGCTATAATCACTATAATGCGTCTCGTTGTTTGGATAAAAATGATCCATAAATGCTTGGAAAAGCGCTTCTCGCACATCTGGTCCATCACTGTTGGAGACGATAAATAGTCCAGTCTTCTCGTTAGGCAACAGCCACAGATTGGAGTGGAATCCGTCAAGATCGCCTGCTTTACTCACGACTTTCCGTCCATGATTATACTGTGAATAGGTGGATTCGAATCCATAACCTGTACCAGGTATATCCGGGTGTATGGAGACATCCAACGTTTGCATCGCTTGAATGGATGACGGTTCGAGTATACGTGCACCCTGGTACGAACCTTGATTGAGCTGCGCAAGCATAAAGTGAGCTATATCCCGTCCAGTTGTAATTAATCCGCCCTCAGGGGAGCTGTCCGGTATATTGGGGTATTGCGGAAGCTCCTGTCCTTCAGCGCCATAAGGAGTTGCGAGTTTTCCTAGCGTGTCTTTGCTTAGGGTGAAATGGCTATCCGACATATGAAGAGGGTTAAATATATGTTGTTGTACATAAGTCTCAAACGGAAGTTTGGACTGTTTCTGAACGATGTAACCCAAGAGTGCATAGCCGTAATTGTCGTAACGGAAAACTTCTCCTGGATTGCGAACAACGGACGGTTTGTTGTCTTGGATGAATTGCTCAAGCGGATAAGAACTTTCAAGTTCTCTGTCTGTAGCTGCTGCATCTGTGAAATCAAACCCGCTGGTGTGGGTCATCAGATGTTCCAATGTTAACGATGTTCCGGTATGGTTGGTCAGATGCAAAGCGTCTGTGTATGCGCTGATATCCTGATCAAGCTTTACGTTACCTTGCTCGGCCAATTGCATAATGGCGGTTGCTGTCAGCGTTTTGGAGATGGAGGCTACACGGAATAGAGTGGAGTCGGCGTCGACGGGGATTTGTTTTGCCACATTGGCATAGCCATATCCTTTATTCAACACGATCTGTTGATCGTGAACAACGGTGACTACCGCACCTTTCAGAGCAGACTTCACTTCAGGCTGGGCGAAGAATTGATTGATGAACGATTCAGTTTCCTGAGGGCTTACCTGAGGAAGAGGGGGACTGCTCTCTGCCGATACACTGGTTATTGTGGTAAAACTCAGAGATGCACCCAGGAGGATGTTGGCTATGGCACGTTTCCACCTGTGATTTGATTTGTAGCTCTGTTCTTGTTGTTGTCGAGTTGGACATGTTGCTACGTGAGATTTCATGAAATTCTCCTTTGAGTTGAGATATGTTCGTTCTCTTACATCTAAGTACATCTATAATCTATCAGTTCAAATGTGATGGCGATTCCGTAGTACGCGCTTATTACGGCAGGACTTCCGCAAACCTTTTTGCGTGATCCCGCAATTGTGGAGGATGAAGAGTGAGTTTTGAATGATCTTGAATATATGAAAAGAGGTATTTGTCATGATGGACCCAACAGGGACCTCGACAAATACCTCTTTTTGTTTCGTCTTTTATTTTCTATGCAAAGCGACATAGTGCAAAGTAATTGGGAAGTAGATTTTATAAAACTACTCGTACATCCGTCGTTCAAGTTCAGAATAGGCAATCGCAGGATCATCACTGGAATTATCAATATAAGCGACGGATGCAGAAGGGAGGGGCCAGGCTATTTCTTTACGGACGAGAGAAGCTGTGAAGGCATCCCAGTTGGCTAACTTCCATTCATCTAGTGGGGATTGTCTTGCTGTGATCCGCTTGTGATACAACGCTTCATTCTCTAGATAAATATAGGCAACACGCACATCCGTATCATCCAGGGTATGTCCAATTCGTGCAAGTTCCTGCTCGATCCAATCCGGGGTACCGATTTCCTTGGTAAATGGCCCCACAACGATCGTATCGATTCCCAACTGAACGTTATCCAGAGCAGCATCCATCGTAATGCGGTACCCAAGATCACGGCATAACCTTTTGTATTCAGGCGAATCTCGGTCGGATGGATCAAGTCCCTGAAGGGTCATGATCGCCTCAGCCGCGGGACGAAGCAGAATATCCATATCGAAGAAAGCCGCTTTATGTTTACGGGAAAGGGCTTTGGCAAGTGTAGTCTTGCCACTTCCGGCCCCGCCGAGAAAGAAAATCAATTTGCTCATGAATGTAATGCCTCCTTAGTATGGTGCAAGTGCGTGTAAGATGTGAGCTAATATCATTTGCTTATTTTAGCACAATCCATAACAATCTCACTTCATCACCTGCGAAGGAAACCAGATATGACGCAGGTTCGCCCAGCCCTGGCTGTTGAAAGATATACCACGTACCGAAGGCAGATAAGCGGTTTCTACCGGTTTTTCGGATAAATGGAACAGTAAATTCTGACCAACCAAAAATTGCTCAATGCGGTCTAATTCACGAGTTCGATCCGCAGCGATGGGAGAGGCTACGATGGTTTGCAAGATCTCATGGATCGTTATACGAGTAGAATCTTCCAGATGCTCAGATAACGTAGAGTAGAGATCATACCTTCGCAGTTCTTCGTCCCTGTCCCGAATGAGAGAGAAGAGAATCAGATCAGACTCCAGCCGCAGATTTCCTTTGAACTGCTCCATCGTAGCAGTACGGACAGTACAGGAGAAACCGCACTGCTCCAGTATGGACGCCAGATGTTGGGCATCCCTGCGATATTGTGGGATGGTTGCAATGTGCAGGGAGACGGGACTGGAGGATACGGAACTCATCGATATATCGCTAAATCCCTCCGAGTGGACTTGGACTTTCTTGGTATTCACGGCACTAAAATCAGTCTCCACGACCTCAGAGTTATCTCCACGTCCGTCATCTCTATACATTCCAGCAAGGCATGACTGAAGGTGTGCTCTTACTTCCGGATCGTTTAACGGTCCGGTTTTTTGCGTATTACACGTGAGTAATTTATGAACCATCACCCCTGCACTAATCTGTGTCCAGTCTGCACCCGCAGACGAAGACGGATTATGAACAAGATGAAAGAACGGAGTTTCGATATCTTGGCTATCATCCATTTTTGCCGAGGCACTCCACGGAATTTGCAGGATATCTACCCGGTCCATTTGTGCTCTACCCTGAAAATACGATGAAAAGGCTTCAAGTCTGCACAAGTGATCATCCCAGGCGGTGACCTTGAACGGTCCCGTCCCAACAGGTTTTTGCATCCCATGCACATCACTCGAATGCTTCATCTTATGTTCGTTTGTTCCTGATGAGGGTACAATCGCCGCACGACTTGTTGTCAGGAAGGACAAAAACAATTCATGAGGATTTTTAAGCTGGAAACACACGGTTAAGGAATCGACCGCTTCAATAGATAGAATCTGTTTACTTACATCACGGTACAGTGTCCGGCGATCTGTAGATTGCAGCCGTTCAAACGTATGAACAATATCATGGGCCGTCAACAACCGACCATCGTGAAATGTAATACCTTTTCGCAAATAAAAGATCCAGGTCTTTCGGTCTGCACTGACATCCCAGGTATGAGCGAGACATGGGAGAATCTCTCCCTGTTCGCCCCGCTGAACCAACCCGTCAAAGACATGGCTGGTAACAAAGGATTCAGCTAATAGATTAATGTACAGCGGATCAAGCGCATGAAGCTGTTGGCGCAGGGGCAACCGAAGCGTATCAATCTGCTCATTATTGGTGCCGGCTTCCGTATGATGTCCTGAATACCCAAGCAACCACTGGTTTAGATGATCCTGCATGATTGTTGAACTGGAGAATGCGCTCACCTGCTCGGCAGCTTCCTGCAATTCCCGGCGATTCATGGCCTGCATCATATATTCTGCGGCGATTTGATCAGCCGGAACAAGCAAGGTAAGTGAAGAACGCCGACCCCTGCCACGCTGGGAAACCCAATGAACCCAGTCATGGGCAACCATCTTTTTGACAATCGTTAACGTATTGCGATGTGTACAATTTAGCAACTCAGCGAGATCGGCGAGTGTAAGTTCATGTTCTGTGTGGTGGCCGTAATGGCGATGCAACAGCAGATATTGCTGATGTAATTTCAAGTGTTGATTCCCTCCTGGAGGTGAACTCTGACGTATTCCTCTAAAATAAGAAGTTTTGTCGAATTTAATTTCTATTTATATTCCTATTTTATCATCTAGAATATAGCATAGAAAGGTTAATGGAGGTTTTTCCCATGATTGATAAAATAATGGCTTCACCGCAACGCGCTCTAATCACGCTACTGTCTGCTTGGATGCTGGCAATCATTCACCAGTATTTATTCTATGGTAATGAGATTGGCGTATCGTATCCTATCTTTGTAATTCTCTTTTATGTGTTCATGTATCTGTTTGCACGGGATCGCATGAGGTCTTTCAAGTTCATTGATGCTTTTGTAGCGGCTGTAGTGCTATTGTTGTCACTAACGTTCCTGTTATACGACAATGAACTGCTGTATGTTCTTAATTTTCTGGTCATACCTGGCGTAGTTATCTTACATATGACGTATCTGATGGGCAGAAAACGGAAGCAGTGGTGGGAGATTGGCTTGATTGGTACGGCTATTGACCACTTGCTGCCTCAAGCCATACGTCATTGGGGGACTGTTGCTGCTATTGCTGTGAGAGCAGGCGGGCGTGGCATGGGCAAATCCCAGAAAACAGTTGTTTTCAAAGTACTCATTGGTCTTGTGGCGTCCTTGCCTATCCTCATTGTAGTCGTTGCATTACTGTCCTCTGCTGACGGGATCTTTGATCAGTATTTAGCCGGTTTTCCGGAGTGGCTGAATCAATTGGCTTTTACTCCAGGGATACCGAGAATCATCTGGATTGTCATCGCAGGTGTATTGCTGTTCGGTTATGTATGGGGATTTGTACAGCCAATGCAATATGAGGCAGAGAAGAGAGCGAACGCACATTGGAAAAATGGAGCAGCATCCACGGTTGATAAGCGTGATCACACCTATATATTCTCTCCTGTGGACCCGGCCACTGAAGGTCAGGTTACCAATAAGATTACACCCGAGCCCGAACGCACTCCGGTTCAGCGGGAACCATTCAGATTGGACCCTATCATTGTGGGGACGATGCTGATTGTCATTAACTGTGTGTACGTTTTGTTTGTACTTGTACAGTTTTCGTATCTGTTTGGTGCAGGAGAGGGGCATCTTCCGGTAGATCTGTCTTACGCAGACTATGCGAGAAGTGGATTCGCGGAGTTAATTCTCGTCACAGGTATTAACTTCTTTATTCTTATTGTTGCTTTGCAGTATACCCGTTCGAGTGGCAAAGCGGGTTCCATCGTGCATCAGGTACTTCTCCTGATTCTGGTCAGTTGTTCAGCAATTATGTTGTATTCCGCGTTTATGCGCCTGAATCTGTATGAGCAGGCATATGGATATACGTACATCCGCTTCTTGGTACACGCATTCATGATCTTCCTCGCACTCCTGTTGCTGATTGCCGGCCTTCGTATACGGTACACATCAATACCGCTGATTCGCTGGTATATTGTGCTGGCGCTCACAGCTTATGTTGCAGTCAACTATGTGGGCATGGATAAACGGATTGCCGAGCTGAATATTGAACGTTATCATCAGACTGGCAATATTGATGCAACCTATCTGGCGAGTCTGTCAGCAGATGCAGTTCCGTTACTTCGTGAGTTTGCTCTGGAGGAGTTTCCGGATCTCAAGAGGGAAATGCTGGAACGTCAAGCATATCTGGATATGGATACATCAGATTGTTCCTGGCCTTCTTATAACGTGGCAAGACACCGAGCTGAGCTAGAGTTGTCCAAATTGAGAACGGAATAGCTGAATAGTAGTTGTTTTCACGTACGGATTTATGCAAAAACAATATGTAAGTGTTATAATATAAAAACTAACCTATAAAGGGGGTGAATCCCTTGTTTGAACTTCAGGAACTATTACCGTATTTATTCTCGATTGGACTCATCTTCACCGTCAGTTATGCCTATATCGCCCATCTTCACTGTGGCATGACAGAGTATTGGATGGAAGGTAGCGCCGGTGGTGGACTTGAACCAGTACTTCCCGCTTTGAGTTTGGACAGACAACACAGACAGGAAGTCTGGAGCCGCATGATCAGACGAAGAGAAGCGCCCGATGAAGATGATTCAGATTGTCATTCCTCGTTGAACGATTGGTCAACAAATCAACGAGGAGGATATATATGGAACATAAGACCAACAAGGGATTCACTTTTACTTCGGGCAAGGGACGGATCTATGGCCTGATTGCCATTTTGTTTGCAGTCATGCTGCTTGCCGGATGCAGCAACAACGTGTCGGAGATTACTTCATCGACACCGGGATTTTTTAATCACTATATCGTATTTCCACTGTCGTACCTGATTCAGCACATTGCCACCATATTTAACGGAAGCTACGGGGTCGCGATTATCGTGATTACGCTGGTCATTCGTTTAGCGCTGTTACCCTTGATGATGCGTCAAGCCAAGTCCCAGCAGGGAACACGAGTCATTATGAACGCCATGAAACCCGAGATGGATGCGCTTAAGAAAAAATATGAAGGCAAAAATGACCCTGTTGATAAGCAAAAGCTGTCTCAGGAAACGATGGAGCTGTACAAGAAACATAAGTTCAATCCACTGAACATTGGTTGCTTGCCGATGCTCATTCAGTTGCCTATACTTTCAGGTATTTACACAGCCATCCGACTTACACCGGAGTTATCCTCCCACTCGTTCCTGTGGTTCAAACTGGGAGCGCCGGACTACGTACTCGCAGTGGTGGTCGCGGTCATATATCTGATTCAAGCCAAGGTATCACAAGCCAATATGGCGCCTGAGCAGCGAAAACAGTTCGCTATTATGGGTTATCTCTCCCCATTGATGATGGCATTCTTTTCTCTTACAGCTCCGGCAGCGATGCCGCTCTACTGGACAGTTGGGGGGGCATTCCTTGTACTACAGACATTATTGTTCCGCAAAATGTACCCGGTGGAACATCCGCAGGAGCCTGCTACGATTGAGGTGAAAAAGATCAAGTCTGTGCAACATAACAAGTCCAGAAAACACGCCAAGTCACAGTGACTTGAGGCGACATCACAACTACGCTATTTCACCCTATGGAGCAGACACGTCGTCTACTTTATAGGGTGTTTTCGTGAGAGTGGAAACGAGTGATCAAAGAACAATTCTCATCACTCAACAGGTTTTAGTATATAAGGTAAGGGGTTGACATATTTATTCTATAAGGGGTTTTCAGGTCAAGTCCAGTTTGAACATGATGAGGTAGATTTATGGAATAAAAACAAATAAAATTTATTCATTGGATTTATTGACAAAATTTGATGCATCCATTACCATTTTGTTTAAGAGTTTTGGGGAGGAGCGAATCTAGTGTAAATGTTTATCAAAATATAACGATTTTTGTGAATTCATACCACGATAAATTTAATTCATTGGATCTGGAGGAAAATTAGTGGATATTATTATCGGGCTTATACTAGGTATAGTGGAAGGACTTACGGAGTTCGCCCCAGTGTCATCTACAGGTCATTTGATTTTGGTGGGACATTTGCTAGGTTTCGAGGGTACTGTGCGTGCTTCGACATTTGAGATTGTAATCCAACTCGGTTCAATCCTGGCTGTGGCTTTTCTGTTCTGGAAACGAATTCTCAGCATCCTCGGTATCCATGTTGGAGAAGATCGGAAAGCGACAAAGTCTACGGAAAAATTAACACTTATTCATATCATTATTGGTGTTATCCCTTTTGGTGTTGGGGGCGTATTTTTTTACGATTACATAAAAGAGGTTTTGTTCAGTGCTCAAACGGTTGTTGTAACGTTAATCCTTGGCGGGATTCTGATGATTGCAGCCGAAATATTCAAACCAAAAAAGCCGGCTGCAGAAACATTGGATCAAGTCACTTACCGGCAGGCTTTAATCGTAGGTCTGTTCCAGTGCTTTGCACTTGTTCCCGGTTTTTCGAGAATGGGTGCTACGCTATCGGGAGGTTTGCTAGCAGGTATGAGTCACAAAACAGCCTCGGAATTTACGTTTATAATGGCACTTCCTATTATGTTCGGAGCTTCACTAAAGGATTTATACGAGAGCTGGGATTATCTGTCGGTTGATGATCTTCCCTTATTTATTACGGGGTTTGTGACTGCTTTTATTGTAGCCATGATTGCAGTTAAATTTTTCCTGAAGTTGATTAACCGGATTAAACTGATTCCTTTTGCAATCTATCGTTTTGTATTGGCAGCCGCTTTTTGGATCTTTTTGCTAAACTAGAGCATTCTTATTATCTATTACATGTGAATAAATTAACCGTCGCCGGGAGTCTTATCCATGATCAGTGTTTTTATCAACTCACATTGAAAAGGAAAGATTCCCTTTTGCTTTTTTTTTGGAAATAGGTAGTTATCAAGGGAGATTCATCTACTGGGGTGGGAGTGCAAAATATGACACCATTCATCATAAAGCAAAGCATCATGTTTGTCATACTGTATGGAATCCAATTTTTGATCGGTACGATTGTACTCAAATATCAGTTGCGTGTGAATTACGCTCGTAAAATTGTTCATTTCATGTCTTTTATTACACCAATGGCTATTGAATTGATCGTGAGTTCCAGTACAGGATATACCGGGCCCATTTTTATCGTCGGAATGCTGATGAACTGCGTTATTATGCTCATTTATATTAAGCCAATTCGCGAGAAAAGTGTATTGGTTCAACGCATGTTTGCTTCTTTTGATCGTCCGGAAGATCGTCCTCATACTTTGCTGTGGATGAATACGCAATTAATTGCCGGCTACGTCGTTCTGGCACCCTGCTTTCTGTATTTTCAAAGCATAGGTTATGGTACGCTGGCCTTTATTCCCGTTATCATCAATGGACTAGGAGACGGGCTAGCCGAACCGATCGGTATTCGCTTTGGAAAACATAAATATCGTGTTCATGCCTTATTTTCGAAGAAAAAGTTTACGAGAAGTATCGAAGGCAGTTTATGTGTGTTCTTATCCGCAGTATTGATCCTTTTGGTGTTTGCAAGCAGTTTTACAGTTCCACAATTAGTTGTTGCACTGCTGGTTCTTCCTATAGCTGTAACTCTAGCTGAGGCATTCTCACCCCATACTGTAGATACACCGTTTATACTTATCGTTGGTTTTGCGTGTTTGTACATGATCATTTCATTTGTTTAACAAGGAGAACTTCATATGACAACCAGTGAATACAAGGTGATTTCTATTAAATCCAGTTATGAAGCATTCATTAATTATAGCTATATTGTCGTTGATGAAACGACCCGGGAGGCAGCGGTTATTGATCCTTCCTGGGACCTCGAAGCCATTCTGGATTCCCTGGAAGCTGAGCAGGCCAAACTCACACACATCCTGTTGACACATTCCCATACGGATCATGTACATCTTGTGGGGGCATTGCTCGACCGTTTTAATCCTCAGGTTTATATGGGGGGTGCCGAAATTGATTTTTTTAGGTACCACTGTAAGAATTTGAAGCCTGTAAAGGATCGAGATGCCGTTTTAATGGGCAATACACTAATATCCTGTATAAACACCCCAGGACATACGCCGGGCTCTATATGCTATTCATTAACAAATCATATTTTTACAGGAGATACTCTGTTTGCAGAGGGATGTGGCATATGCTCCGAACGCGGAGGGGATCCAGGTGCGATGTATCAGAGTTTGCAAAAAATACGGCAGCAAATACACCCTTCCGTCAGGGTATACCCTGCACATTCATTTGGCATTGAACCGGGTCAGACACTTCAGATGCTGCTTGAGAGAAACATATATTTTAATATTTTCGATGAAGAACAGTTTATTGCTTTCCGGATGAGAAGGAATCAGCCGGATGCCAAAAGCTTTGTGTGAAGGAACAAGAGGAGTGGCATATGAAAGAAAACATTGTTTTTATGTTCTCCGGTCAGGGTTCACAATATCTTCAAGCGGGAAAAGAATTATACCGGAGTTATTCGGTATTTCGCCGATGGATGCAGCAGATGGATCGTTGGGTTCAAGACATCGGCGGCAGATCCATTATACAGGAATTATATGATTCAAATCGGCCTTATTCTGATAGTTTCGAAGAAACTCTAATTACACATCCCGCCATTTATATGCTGGAATATGCGCTTTCAAGGACATTAATGGAGAACGGGGTTATACCCACAACCGTTGTTGGTACCAGTTTGGGGGAGTTCGCTGCAGCGGCTGTATCCAACGTAATAACTCCCAAGGCGGGACTGGAAGCAGTGTATAGACAAGCTGAAATTATACACAGGACTTGTATTCCGGGAGGCATGCTGGCTGTATTGCATAGTCGTGACATCTATGACACTAATCCGGAGCTACATGCGGAGTGTGAGCTTGTTGCTGTGAACTCGTCAAATCATCTAGTCATCTCGGGGGAGTTGAAAGGGCTTACAATAGCGGAGAATTGGCTAAAAGGCGAAGGGATTTCTCATGTCAGACTGTCTGTTACTCATGGCTTCCATTCAGCATGTATCAATCCTGCGGCCAAAGAGTATTTAGCCTATCTGGACAAGCTGTCTTACGATGCACCCCAGATTCCGCTTGTCTCTAGCTTGACCGGACAAGCTGTCACCAAGGTATCAACCGATCATTTTTGGCGAGTTGTCAAGGAACCGATTCTTTTCTCTCAGGCGATATCTCATATACGAGAAGAGAAACCGGATAGTATATTTCTGGATTTGGGGCCTTCGGGTACACTTTCCAGCCTCATAAATCAGATTAGCCACAGGAAGGAACGAACATATATAACCATGACTCCCTTCCATCAGGATGCAAAACATGTGGAAGAGATCATTAGTCGTTACGCCAATTCGAATGAAACTGGAGGGGATGAACCTTTGTGGGCATATGTATTTCCAGGGCAGGGATCACAGAAGTTGGGCATGGGTGAAGGATTATTTGAGCAGTTTCCAGAGTTGACCCGGCAAGCGGATGATATTCTTGGATTTTCCATTCAGGAACTGTGCTTGTACGATCGGTCTCAGCAATTGAGCCTGACAGAATATACGCAGCCGGCTTTGTTTGTTGTTAATGCCATGATGTATCTACATAAAATCAAGGAAACAGGCAGAAAGCCAAGTTTGGTTTCGGGCCACAGTTTGGGAGAATACAATGCGCTTTTTGCCGCAGACGTATTTGATTTTGCTACAGGATTGAAGCTTGTACATAAAAGAGGAGAAATCATGAGCATGGCCCCTAAAGGGGGGATGGCCGCGGTTATCGGTTTAACCGAGAGTGCATTGAAGACAATTCTTCAACGATTTGGACTGTATCAACTGGATATCGCCAATCTGAACTCCCCGACCCAAATTGTTTTGGCAGGGCCTCAAGAAATCATTGATCAGGCCAAACCAATTTTTGAACAAAACGGTGCACAGATGTATATCCCTCTCAGGGTCAGCGGCGCATTTCATTCGCGTTATATGGAAAAATCAGCCAAACAATTCGATCAGCATCTCCAGCGTTATACATTTTCCGCTCCTACGATGACCGTCATCTCAAATTATACAGCCCGACCCTATCGTACAAATGAAATTCATGCCAATTTGGTCCGCCAAATTACACATCCGGTTCGCTGGTCTGAAACGGTACGGGTTCTGATGGGCATGGGCGTAAACACAATAGAAGAGATCGGTCCAGGCAATGTGCTGACTAAGCTGGTTACCAAGATTCAGACAGAGTGCGAACCCATCGTATATCGTCCTGAAGACATGTCTGTCAAACCATTATCGTCAGCAGTCCACCCCGATACTCCAATATCATCCGTTGTACAGCCTGGCAACCAAGAAACTCGACTGGCCGAGTCTCTTGGCTCGAAACCCTTCAAAAAGGACTATAATCTGAAAATGGCCTATTTGACAGGTGCAATGTACAGAGGCATTGCTTCGGCGGAGATGGTTGTTAAAGTGGGGCAATCGGGAATGATGGGCTTTTTGGGCACAGGGGGGTTAAGCCTGAAGCAGATCGAAGAAGGAATCGATTATATACAACACCATTTGCAGGATGGACAGGCATATGGGTTAAATCTTCTTCATCAAATGACACATCCTGAACGTGAAGAAGAACAGGTTAACTTATTACTACGTAAAGGTGTAAATACAGTAGAGGCTTCTGCCTTCATGGGTGTTACTCCGGCATTAATCAAGTACCGTGCCCATGGACTGAAGCGTTCATCAGACGGGCGGGTATCCGCAACCAATCGCATTATTGCAAAAGTATCCAGACCTGAAGTGGCTGAAGCATTTTTAAGCCCCGCTCCGGAATTCATGGTTGAGAAGATGTTGAAGGAAAACAAGATTACATCTGTTCAGGCAGAACTCCTGAAAAAAGTACCCATTGCAGAGGATCTGTGCCTTGAGGCTGATTCGGGTGGACATACAGATGCGGGTGTGGCGTATGTCCTGCTGCCTGCCATGGTTCGTCTTCGCAATACAATGATGGAAAAGTACGGTTATTCGAAAGAAGTCCGCATTGGTGCTGCCGGTGGTATTGGTACACCTGAAGCAGCAGCAGCTGCTTTTTTGCTCGGAGCGGATTTTATCGTAACAGGTTCAATCAATCAATGCACGGTTGAAGCAGCTACTAGTGACGCTGTCAAAGATTTACTACAGGATATGAACATTCACGACACGGAATATGCTCCTGCTGGAGACATGTTTGAGATTGGAGCCAAGGTACAGGTTCTCCGCAAAGGTGTATTTTTCCCCGCCAGAGCGAACAAGCTCTATGATTTGTACCGGCAGCATGATTCTTTAAATGACATTAGTGAAAAAAACAAACAGCAGCTGGAAAACAAATATTTCAAAAAAACCTTTGAAGAAGTATATCGCCAGGTCGTTCAGTATAGATCTCCGGAGGAAATACAAAAAGCCGAACAGAATCCCAAATACAAAATGGCATTGGTATTCAAGTGGTATTTTGCCCACAGTACGATGCTTGCAATGGAAGGAACAGCAGGTCATCAGGTCGATTATCAAATCCACTGTGGTCCTGCCTTGGGAGCTTTTAATCAATGGGTGAAAGGCACACCGCTGGAGGACTGGAGAAACCGCCGCGTAGCTGAAGTGGGCATAAAGTTAATGGAAGATACGGTTTTGGTTATGCAAGAGCGCCTGAAACAATTGGCTATGGCCGTTGAGATGAACTAACTTTTAGCATTGTGGGGACAGGGGGGGTGTGATGATGCGACAAAAGAAGAACATGGAGCCAACATCCGATATTGATCCAGGATTTCGCCTTACAGATATTGCAATTGTTGGTATGGCATGCAGGTTTCCGCAGGCTGATCATTATACGACGTTTTGGGATAATCTTGCGAATGGAGTGGATTCTGTCAAGGAGATTCCTCCAGATCGATGGGATGTATCGAAGTTCTATTCTCAAGATATTGACGCCCCGAATAAGAGCATTGGTAAATGGTGCGGTCTGCTTGATGATGTGTATTCTTTTGATCACCGCTTTTTCAGTATCTCTCCCCGAGAGGCCAAAAATATGGACCCACAGCAACGAATGATGCTTGAAGTTTCCTGGCAATGCATTGAAGATTCCGGGATTTCACTTCAAAGGTTACAGAATCAGATCACTTCCGTTTATGCCGGAGTAATGACGGTAGATCACCGCCAAATGGCGTGCCTTCCCGAATTGGAGATAGATAGCTACGCTTGTCTTGGAAATTATGAAAGTATTCTTGCCAATCGAATTTCTTACATTATGGACTTCAAGGGCGCGAGTATATCAGTAAATGCAGCTTGTGCATCTTCATTAGTAGCCGTCCATGAAGCCAAACAAGCCCTGCAACGAAAAGAGTGCAATTACGCCTTAGCTGCATGTGTAAATCTAAATTTGCATCCCTGGAAGTTTATCTCATTTTCCAAGTCAAGAATGTTAAGTCCGGATGGACGTTGTAAAACCTTTGATAAGGAAGCCAATGGTTATGTACCAGGGGATGGAGCAGGCGTGTTGTTGCTTCAAAGGCTTGAAGATGCGTTAGCAGAAGGTAATCATATCTACGGGGTTATCAAAGGATCTGCCTGCAATCATGGTGGAAGAAGCGCATCCATAACTGCTCCGAGCATGAGGGCACAACAAGACGTCATCTTGGCTGCTTATCAGGATGCAGATATTTCCCCGGAAATGGTCACGTATATTGAGGCACATGGAACGGGAACGTCATTGGGAGATCCGATTGAAATTGAAGCGCTTAAAAATGCATTTGCTGCCTATACTTCCCGAACCCAATTCTGTCGGATTGGCTCGGTAAAAACCAATATTGGCCACTTGGAGAGTGCTGCGGGCATGGCTGGTATTGTGAAAGTGATCATGATGATGAAACATGGTAAAATACCTGCCAACCTTCATTTTAACGATCCTAATCCGATCATAGATTTTAAGAATACTCCTTTTGAAGTGGCGGGGTCTCTAACTGATTGGAACAGTGCTGGCGAAGGTTTACCTTTAAGAGCGGGCATAAGCTCTTTTGGTTTTGGTGGAGTCAACGCACATCTGGTGATTGAACAGTGGTGCACTGCACCCTCGAACAAACAGAAGGATGCCGTCGCCGCCCGTTCTCAACTGTTCACGCTATCAGGCAAATCGAAATGGCATTTGGAAAAACAGCTTGAATCGTGGAGAGCATTCTCGCTAACATCCGAGTTTGATGAGTGTACGCTGCGTGATATTAGTGGAACATTGTCCACGGGAAGAGTGGCTTTTCCTTATCGTTATGCTGTGATGGTAGACAATTTACAGCAGTTGAAGGAAGAGTTGCATTCGGAATCAAGTCGTCCTTTCATGCCCAAGCAGCAAAAGTGGGCAATAAGAATGGGGCACTTTTCCTATATAAACTATGAGCAATTTAGCAATTTAACCCGTGGTTTACCGCATGTGGAGGACATCATCCAATCCTTACTGAATCAAATTGCCGATAGTGATCGTCCACTTGCCGATCACTATCGGCAGATGTTCTACAATGGACCATGGGAGCAAGAGACACTTCCGTGCTGTCAGTTCATTGCTGGATATGCCGTACTTCGATGTTTACTTGATGCGGGCTTAAAAGTGGAATGGATGACAGGGGAGCATACAGGGATGTGGGCTGTTCTTGCCGTAAACCAAATGATCGCTCCCGAAGAAATCCTTTTGAGGCTTTCAGGAAAAAATGAAGCTGATTTCATTAAACTACATCGTCCGTGTCTGCCTTACTATGACCCAACAGTGCAAGATATTTTGTATCCGATGTCCTTTGGCGAGTCTTATCTCCGGCGTTTGTTGGGTAGCTCGCAAATTGAAAGTGTGGACTCTGGGAATAGCGAGCATGATCGATTCGAATATCCAATGGTAAGTGATCACGAACGGGTTAAATATTATCTGACTAAGGGTCAATCACTCATCGCTCATCAGTTCACCTTCAGAAAGTATGTAGATGAATGGTCGAATCTTCTAGGTAAAGTAAGTGGGGACGATTGGAATTTGGAGGAGTTGCTTGGAAAGCCTGTTGATGTCTTGATGTTTACGGAGCTTTCCACTCAGCAGTTGTTCATTATAGTTACCGTTGTGGCTTATTCCCTAAGGAAGTTGAACCGCAAATGGAATTTGACGATAATGACTGAGCCCGATCCACGATTCGAAGAAATGTTGGATCTGATGAACGATCACATCTTACTTCCTGAAATGGTCGCCCGGCTTGTTTTGGATTCCAATGTGGACTATAAGGTTGTTGCCGAATCCATGAACCTGAAACAGCGAGAAAGGGATATGGAGCCCAATGACAACCGATTATGTGCTCGAATTGATAACGTGCCCGAAATTGTAAATGTTGAGCAATGGCTGCATCAAACACAAGAAAGCCAAGTTGATCTGGAGAAGATTTCGTCAGACATCAAGATCATTGACATCGGAGTAGTTCAATCGGCCGCACCTGATACGCTGAAACTTGCTTTAAAAGAGGATGAAGCGGGATATGACTTCTGGAATATCCTCGGTCAGTTATGGCTCCATGGCGTGAATGTGAGGTGGGACCTATGGTTCCCTTCAGGAACATTTAACAAGCTTGCCCTGCCTACTCAGCGTTTCGAGTCTGTAATACATCGATTACATGACCATAATGATACGGTAGCTCATGAAGCTAATCAATCGGTTAGCGATGTATATATGCTTACAAGTGTATATGAGAACAGCTTGGATAGGGCGTTGCACCCGATGATCGGCCGGAATACCTCAACCTTGGATGAATTCAAGTATCAAACGTTGTTTACAGGCAAAGAATTTTTTCTGAATGATCACCGCGTAGATGGTAAACGAACATTACCAGGTGTTGCTTATTTGGAGATGGCATTAGCCGCTGTGCAGAATGCAGGCATCCAGGAGGTCATCGGTTTTGGTGATGTGGTGTGGTCAAGACCCCTAATAGTCATGGAGCAACCTGTTGAAGTAAACATTTCGTTGTCTAAAACCCAGGAAAAAATTCAGTTCCACGTATGGACCGGCGACTATGTGAACCCTAGAAAAGTTTATGGGCAAGGGACGTTGTATGGAATAAAGACAGATGGCAACAAACAGGACACACGACAAGGCAATCCTTATAGGGTTAAACGGGATATCGATGCGATTAGAGGAAGATGTGTTGACCCTATTTCAGGAGTATATCGCAAACTTGAAAAGAGTCATCTGGTCTACGGTCCTTCCTTCCAATCCATTATGGACTGCTGTATGGGTGAGAACGAAGCTATTGCCAGGTTTGTCCTTCCAATCTCTTGTTATGAACAGTTACACGCGTATACGCTTCATCCTGTAGTGATGGACAGCGCACTGCAGACAGCGATGTTACTTGCCCAAAAGGTGAGCTCTGCTCCTTGTATGCCCTATTCCATAGGTGCGGTCAAATGGTGGAAGCGGCTTCCAGACAAGGGAAGTGTATATGTCAGGCAGCAGGGTACGCAAGGGGAAAAAGCATTCAAGTTTGATATTGTACTGCTTGATGAGCAGGAACTAATATGCATGGAAATGAGCGACTTTACAGTAAGACAGGTTCAGGACAAAAAGAGTCATGCGAAGGACCCATTGAAAACACTTTTGCGAAAATTGGAAGCCGGAGAGGTTGAACCTATTGATGTCTTAACTTATATGGAGGAACGATGAGAAAAGATCAGATGTTATCACTGGATCAGATTCTTGAAATGGTGAAGGGACGACGTCTCTCATCAGAGACAGCCTACCAGCTTATACAGGAAATAGAGCGGCATGATACTTTGGCTTCCAATAAGAAAAACCTGCATCAGAATACGTACCTGTATCCATCCTGGGAAATTCAAGACCTTCAACGTACCGTTTTCAAAAGTGAAAGGCTTCTGTTATTTGTTTCTGGTGAAGAACACATGCAGCAATGGAACCAGAGCACTTCCGTAATTCGTGTGTTACAGGGAAATCAATTCATTGAGCAGGATGTTAATACATTTATAGTCCGCCCGGGACAGGAAGAGGATGTTGACCGTTTGTTCAACAGGCTGTCCGAATTACAGTGGATTCCTGATACTGTCGTTCATGGATGGAGTGGTACGGTACTTCCAGAAAATGAAGGGACCCTATTGAACAAGTGGCTCGCCCAGGGTGTGTACACCTTATTTTATACATGCCGATGGCTGGCGAAATGTGCTGACAAAAAGAAAGTACATCTTTTATATGCTTATTCCAGCGATCGTAAAGAAGAACCGGCAAATGAAGCTGTAAGCAGTTTCATGCGCAGTGTGAAATGGGAACACCCGCAATGGACATGTCGTACATTGGACATGGGAAATGAACCAGTCGATATGTTTCACCTCATCCAACAGGAGATGGAAGCTCGGGACCAGGCGGTAGAGGTACGTTATCGGGGCAATCGACGTTATGTGAAGAGATTGCTATCGCTGCCGAAAACAGAATATTCACAAGTAGAGTGGAATAAACAAGGCGTTTATTTGATTACAGGTGGGATGGGTGGTATCGGCCTCCAGTTTGCCTCCTTGCTTGCCCAATCCGCTCGAGTCATTGTTTTGTCTGGACGTTCCATTCTGAGTAGGGATCAGGAACAACAATTGTGTGATCTAGGGAAGTTTGGAGCTGAAATAGTGTATATTGCGGCGGATGTATCGCAACGTGAGTCCGCTTTTAATCTCATCCGTGAGTGCAAAACCAGATTTGGGGGCATTCATGGTCTGATTCATTGCGCTGGCGTATTGAGAGACTCAATGCTTCAATCCAAAAATAAAGTGGACATGGATGCTGTTATCGCTCCTAAAGTATACGGAACGGTTTGGCTAGACGAAGCTTCTTGTCATGAACAGTTGGACTTTTTCATCGTTTGCTCTTCCGTCATGTCCATTCTGGGCAACGCTGGACAATGTGATTATGCTTTTGCCAATGGCTTTATGGACAGTTTTTGCCGTCAGCGGAATCGGTTGAACAAAGAGGGGATGCGTTCGGGTCAAACGCTCTCTCTGAATTGGCCTCTGTGGTTGGAAGGAGGGATGGGAGTAGATTCAACCCATCGTCTTTTTTTGGAAAATACGCTCGGGGTTTCATCGATATCCAGCGAACATGCTATACAGGCTTTTGAGGATGCTTTTCATTGTAAGGAAAGTCAGCTAGTGATTGTTGGCGGGGATGCAACCAAATTTCAGAAGGTACACGAGAAAACGTCGTTTGCGGATGTGGACTCGGTTCCAAAAGAAATGTTGTTAGAGAACAGCATAAATGAGGAGGTTTTACTAGAAAGGGCTTCAGAAATTATGTTGACCATATCCTCACAGATTCTCAGTGTTGATGTACATGAAATGGATCTGGATGCGGATAAAAGCGACTATGGGTTTGATTCCATTTCGACGACTGACTTTGTCAATCGACTCAACGCAACGTACAACATTGATCTAACGCCCCCTATTGTGTTTGAATATGCGACTTTAGGGGCCTTTGCAACCTACCTAATCGGAGCTTATGGCGAAGACATCGCCCGATATCATGGAATGAGTGGCGGGCACGTTGAACTCGAATTGCAGACTCCGCATATGGTCGGTGATGATGAAACACATGAGATTGCAAGTGAGCCTATCGAACTCCATAGGAGGAATAAAGAACCCATTGCCATTATTGGAATAGGCGCTCACATGCCTCAATCCGAGAGTATGGATGAACTATGGGAGAACTTGGTTTCCGGGAAAACATTCATTTCCGAAATCCCTCCTGAACGCTGGGATTGGCATCAATATTATGGGGACCCAATAAAAGAAGTCAACAAAACCAACATCAAATGGGGCGGATTTATGAAAGCCATTGATCAATTTGATGCTTCGTTTTTTGGAATTTCGCCTCATGAAGCTGGGTTGATGGACCCGAGACAGCGCATTTATTTGCAAACTGTATGGGAAGCCATTGAAGATGCCGGTTACAGGCCATCGGAGTTGTCCGGGAGTAAAACAGGTATGTTTGTCGGGGTGGTTAGTTCAGATTATTATGACCTGATTCACCAATCAGGCGTTCCAACTGAAGCACATACAGCTTTGGGCATATTTCATTCCATTCTGGCTAACCGAATTTCATATCTTCTAAATCTGCATGGACCTAGTGAACCCGTGGATACAGCCTGTTCCGGTTCACTGGTCGCCATTCATCGGGCAGTGGAATCGATACACAACGGAGAATGTGAACTGGCAGTTGCTGGAGGCATCAGTGTTATCGCAAGTCCACAGCTGATGATTGCCTTTAATCAGGCAGGCATGCTCAGTGTGGATGGTCGCTGTAAAACCTTTGATCAAGGTGCTGATGGGTACGTTCGTGGCGAAGGTAGTGGGGCATTGCTGCTCAAACCGTTGTCCAAAGCGGAAGCGGATGGAGACCATATCTATGGAGTAATTCAGGCAACGGCTATAAATCATGGGGGACATGCCAACACTTTGACATCTCCAAATCCTAATGCACAGGCAGAACTTATTGTTGAAGCATGGTCCAGATCCGGAATTGATCCGAGGACAGTAGATTATATTGAAGCACATGGTACGGGGACCCCATTGGGTGATCCGATCGAGATAAATGCGCTTAAAAAAGCTTTCTCTCAGCTGGTTCAAGACTGGGATGAGTTGCATGGTAAGCCGAGCGGTTCTGCCTCTGAGTCCTCCGTTCCGCACTGTGCAGTCGGAACGATAAAAACCTATATTGGACACTTGGAGGCAGCAGCAGGAGTGGCGGGAGTCCTCAACGTGGTACTCAGTATGAAGCATAACCGATTGTTGCCGAATTTGGAGCTAAATGAAGTTAACCCTTACATCCAGTTGGAGAACAGTCCGTTTTATATCGTAAAGGAAGGGCAGACCTGGAATCGTAAACATGATGCTGCCCCAAGAAGTGCAGGCGTAAGTTCATTTGGCTTTGGAGGTGTCAATGCTCATATTGTCATCAGCGAATACGTGACTAAGCATGACAGTTCCCTGATTATATTCAATCGCCCCCAGTTACTCATCGTTTCTGCAAAGAACAGAGATCGATTGAAAGCATATGCGAGGCGAATCGTTGAATTTCTGAGTCAAACGGATGGGATTACCCTGGCTGATGTTGCATTTACAATGCAAACGGGCAGGGAAGAGATGGAGGAAAGACTAGCATTGGTGAGTTCAAGCATCGATGACACCGTGGAAATGCTTAATCGGTTTATTGCAGATGAGACAGAAAATCTATCTCCATGTTGGCAAGGGAGCGTAACCAAGCGCAAGCCCTCACAAGATGAACAGGCTATAGCTTACCATCAGCCTTCCACAGATCAGGATTTCATGGTTGAAGCAGAGCTCCATAAACTTGCTCAGCTCTGGGTAACTGGCAACCGGATTGATTGGTCTTCAATGGATAAAAGAGAACGAAAACGGAAAATTTCCATCCCGACTTATCCGTTTGCAGAGACACGGCACTGGCTTCCTAATCCAGTCAAACGGATAGAAAGCCAAGAGATTCATCGGTCGGGAGTGGACAACAGATTCATGATGAAGCTGGAAAATAGATCGGATTTTCGCGCATACAGCTACGAATTTGCATTTACTGGACAAGAATCCTTTTTTCGGGATCACGAAATAAACGGATATAACGTATTGCCTGCCTCAGCTCATATTGAATTGATCAGAGCCGCTGTCATGATGGCTGCTCAACCTGGAGAGGGCGAACAAATCAGCCTTAAAAAGCTCGTATGGCTCAAACCTGTTGTCGCCAAAAAAGGCATGGGAAGGCTTCAAATACTTCTTAAACCATCTTCGAATGGATTTATTGAGGTCACCGTTCATTCTCCAACTAGTTCTCAGGGGGATGAGACAAACACCGTGGTTTTTAGCCAAGGGACTGCTGTGATAACCAAGCGTGAAGTACGCAAAACATACGAAATGGAGAATATCCTAAGCAGCTGTAGTCTGGGAAATTTTACATCAGAGCAATGTTATTCCTTTTTTTCCGCCAGGGGTATGCAGTATGGTCCAGACTTCCAGGGTCTGAAATCTGTAGCAGTGGGTCATGATCAAGCTCTGGCCAGAATTGCCTTGCCTCCGGGTATTATGGATGGATATCAGGACGGCACCATTCATCCTGGACTTCTGGATAACGCTTTTCAGGCTGCAATCGGGATCTGGCTAAGTACTTCGGGAAGTATTCAGGACGAGCAGCAAGATAGGCCTTTGTTGCCCTTCTCTATACAACAAATTCAAATCATTGGCTCCTGTGAAGCTGAGATGTGGGCTCATGTCCGAGTCCATCAGGAGAGTGGCAGCGCTGCTGTGCACGCGGATACCGAATATGACATAGATTTGTTTAGTGTGAAGGGTGATGTACGGGTATCCGTTAGGGCAATGCGTTTTAGAAGACCTGAGTCGAAAGTTCCAGATCTTGAAGAAACTAAAGGTGTGGAGACTTACGAGTTACAAATGTTGGCCCCTGTATGGAAAGAGCAGACAATCGGCTTGTATGAACATGAACGTGTACTCAACGATCTCCCGGGAGAAATATGCTTGGTAGGTACGAAGAGCTCGTACTTGACCCAGCTGCTCAAACACCTGCCACATGCCGAGATGATCGTTTTGAATCCACAGGATTCGATCATGCGGATCTCTGAACAACTAAACCTAATCATGAACCTTCGTCATATGGTGTGGATATCTCCGATAACGGCTGGAAGCTCGCCTGATGTCAAGGGAATGGTCGAGGCTCAGGAAGATGGCGTGTTTCTTCTATACAGACTGATTAAGGCACTTCTTCAGAATGGATATGGGAATCGGAGCATGGAATGGACTGTAATCACGATGCGGGCAAACGCCATTCATACACTAAATTCGGTTGATCCCACTCATGCCGGGATACATGGTCTTATAGGAGTACTGTGCAAAGAACGACCCGGATGGAAGGTTAGACAGGTGGATTTGGATCAGTTGAATGATAAGAATATGTACGAATTGTTTTCGCTGTCTGCTGATTCCTATGGATTCCCATATGTAAACCGACAAGGCGAATGGTTTCGTCAACAACTTGTGCCCGTTACATATTCTCCTGTGAGTTCCGGGCAGTCTCATTCCTATCGCCATGGGGGTGTATACGTTGTTATTGGAGGAGCAGGCGGAATCGGAGAGGCATGGAGTGAATATATGATCCGGCATTACAAAGCCCAGATCATCTGGCTGGGAAGAAGGGAGCTGGATGCTGATATTCAAGCGAAATTGCAAAGGCTGGGCGAGCTTGGTCCCGCGCCCTGTTACATGGCTGTTAATGCAACGGATTCGGAAGCAATGCGTCAGGCATGTTCAGATATTAGGCGGAATCATCAAGCCATTAATGGTTTTATTCATTCTGCCATCGTGTTGGAGGATCGCAGTCTGGAATATATGGACGAAGCTTCTTTTCGGAAAGCTTATTCCACCAAGGTAGACATCAGCATCAATATAGCCAAAGCGTGTATCGGAGAGTCGCCTGACTTTGTACTCTTTTTTTCGTCCATGAATTCCTTTTTGAATTCGGCCGGACAGGCGAATTACGTAGCCGGCTGTACGTTCAAAGATGTATTTGCCCAATTTTTGAGACAGTGCTGTGATTTTCCTATCAAAGTGATGAACTGGGGATATTGGGGAAGTGTGGGTTCGGTACGTTCTGAATATTATAAGACACGCATGGCGAAAGCAGGACAAGGTTCAATCGAAGCTCCTGAAGCGATGGAGGCTCTAGATGTACTGATGAATGGTGTGCTGGATCAGATTGCATTGATAAAGAAACAGTCTTTGGTAGATATACAGATCTTAGATGAAGAAGAATCCATTATGGTCTATCAGGGAGCTGTACCGTCTCAGGTTATATAACAGGGGTCTGAAGAGCGGGGATTATCAGACGGTGGGGGGAACGTGTAATGACAGAACTGAAAGAGTTGTTGGGTCAATTATTATGGGGCAGACTGCATGCTGCAGGACTTTTGAGCAATTTCCGGGGTGAAGATGCAGCTGTAGCAGAAATACCTGATTCATTGATCGAGCGTTACGAAAGATGGTGGCGGGAGAGTTTTCTTTATTTGCGAAAATACGGTTATTGCACCTCTACTGACGCTGTAAATCCCTTGATTCAGACCAACGATACGGACCTGGCTCATGCATGGAAGGAATGGGATAGGAAAAAATTGCTGTGGCTATCCGATCCAAATGTGTCTTCCTACATTCCACTGCTGGATGCCACGCTCCGAGCACTGCCGGACATTTTGACTGGTCAGAAGTCCGCAACCGACATTATTTTTCCGAATAGTTCCATGCATCTGGTGGAGAACATTTACATGAACAATCCTGCTGCCGATTATTTCAATGCCGTTTTGGCAGATCGGGTTGCAGCTATTATAAAACAGCTACTTGTGCGGGAGCCGAGTGCACATATTCGCATTGTGGAGATCGGAGCTGGAACAGGAGGCACGAGCCAGGCGGTTTTTAACCGTCTGAATGATTTTTATCCCCATATTCTGGAATACTGTTATACGGATACTTCCCAGGCTTTTTTAAGTCATGCCCAAAAGGTATATGGCCCGCGTTATCCGTACCTTACATACGGAACGTTTGATTTGTCCAAACCGGTGTCCACCCAATCTTTGCAAGCGGGGACCTATGATATAGCGATAGCAACAAATGTCATGCATGCTGCTCCTAATATTCGCCTTGCCTTAAGGAATGTTAAGGCATTGCTCCGTTGTAAGGGTGTCTTTTTGATTAATGAAATTACCGAAAATACGCTTATGAATCACCTTACGTTTGGGTTATTGGATGGGTGGTGGAGCTATGTGGACCCTGCTCTGCGTATTTCCGGAGGACCTTTGCTTGAACAGGAAACTTGGAAAAACGTATTGTTATCCGAGGGGTTCGGGGAAGTTCAGTTACTGGCTCACACTGACGAATTCAAGGGCCAGCAAGTGATAATGGGGACAAGCAATGGCGTGGTACGTCAGCAAACCTTGAAACATGAGCAAACGGTAAAACATCAGGTCCAAAGTCAAACGAGCCGTAATTCGCAGAATATGCAGGGAAAACCGTCAGAAATCCGGTTACCTGAATTGGAGAGTTCACGTTCATCCGAAGAAAAACTGAAGTACATAAAGGAAGTGCTTGTTCGGACACTATGCGAATCTTTGAAAGTGGAGGCACAGCTTATCGACCATGAGGAGGCTTTTTCCGATTATGGGGTTGACTCCATAACGGGTGTTCGATTAATTCATTCGATTAATGAACGATTGGGAACGGAGCTGTTCACCACTGATATTTTTGATTTTCCTTGTGTCAACCAGCTTGCACAGTATATTGCCCCTATGTATCAGGAGAAACCGCTGGAGCCAGAACAACAAATGGAGTTTCATGGAGGTTGCAGTGCCGAGAAGCCCGACGTTCAACGAACTGAACGGATTAGTGAAGAGCGAGAGTTCACGTTGGATGATGCCATGGAGAGTCATTCCGATGGCGATATAACATCCCCCGGTTCCAACAACAGACACAAGGATATTGCGATCATTGGCTACAGCGGTAGATTCCCGCAATCGGATAATGTGGATGAATTATGGGAGCATTTGGCCGCAGGTCATGACTTGATTCAGCGTGGGGCGCGGTGGACTTCGGAACAGACAGGATCATCCGTAGAGAAAACGGAAAATAATCATGGAGCTTTTTTGGAAGATAGCGACTGTTTTGACCCCTTGTTTTTCAAAATTTCCAATGTTGAAGCAATGCATATGGACCCGCAGCAGCGATTGTTTCTGGAGGAATCGTGGAAAACCCTTGAACACGCTGGATATGCAGGGGAACTGATTCATGGCCGCAAATGCGGAGTCTACACCGGATATTGCGGAGGAGACTATGAGAAGTTGATCGGTGAACAGGCACCTGCACAAGCTTTTTGGGGTAATGCTGCATCCATCGTACCTGCCCGGGTATCCTATTTTCTGAATTTACAGGGGCCAGCAATCGCAGTGGATACCGCATGTTCTAGTTCGTTGGTTGCCATTCATCTGGCTTGTCAAGCTCTATGGTCAGGGGAAGTGGAGCTTGCTCTGGCAGGTGGAGTGTTTGTGCAATCCACGCCTGATTTTTATAATTCTGCTAGTCGGGCGGGCATGTTGTCCCCTGCTGGAAGGTGTCATAGCTTTGATGAACGTGCAGACGGTTTTGTACCGGGTGAGGGTGTTGGGGCCGTGTTGCTCAAACGGCTGGAGGATGCCATCCAAGATGGCGATCATGTACACGGGATCATCAAAGGCAGCTGTATCAATCAGGATGGGAGTACCAATGGTATCACAGCCCCTAGTAGAGCTTCGCAGGAAAGACTGGAACGCCAGTTATACGACCAGTTCGGTGTTAATCCGGATCAGATCCAATTGGTTGAAGCGCATGGTACTGGAACGAAACTGGGTGATCCCATTGAATTCGAAGCACTGAACCGAAGTTTTCGGAAGTATACGAGCCGTTCACAATATGCTGCACTAGGTTCGATCAAGTCGAATATGGGACATTCGATTGCAGCAGCGGGCATAGCCGGTGTGATCAAATTGTTATTGGCCTTGAAACATCAACAGATTCCGCCATCCATCCATTATTCCAAAGCAAATCCCAATATTGATTTTTCGAAAAGTCCATTCTATGTCAATACTCAATTGAATCCATGGCATACACCTCCCGGACGAAAAAGGGCTGCTCTTGTAAGCTCATTTGGCTTTAGTGGGACTAACGCTCACCTTGCCATCGAGGAGTCTCCCGGAGAGTTTTCTCCTTCAATACATAAACCGGGTTATCTAATGGTGTTGTCTGCACAATCGACAGAACAGTTGAGGGAACAAGTGAGACGAATTGCTCAGCATTACAGGAAAGTGGGAGCCCAGCTTGATTACGCAAGCACAAGCTTTACTTTGATGACGGGGAGAAGACATCTGGAGCATCGGTTGGCGTGTGTAATTCAGCATTCTGACGAAATGGCCTCCATTTTGGAACAATGGCTTGAAACCGGTGGCTCATCACAGATCTATGCGGCGGATTTATCAGGCCAGCCTTCCAAAGAGCAATCCGTTCTTCGACGTTATGGCAATGAATGTATCCAAAAAATCGCTGCGGAATCATTAGATGATTCGCGATATGTTGAAAACCTGCATACTATTGCAGAACTGTATGTACAAGGGTATGAATTGGATTATAACCGGCTTTATTTGACAGAAAAGTATAAAAGAATACCTCTGCCAACGTATCCTTTTGCACGGGAAAAATATTGGGTGAGGTCTGGGATAGCGACGAGGTCCGTTGAAACAGATGTAAAAAGTGAGATTTTGAATGTTGCTTCTGACAACAAAGAGGAGAGAATAGCAAAGCTTCTTTTGAAGCAATGGAAGCATTCGGCAGTTACAAATCCTGATCCTGGGCATGGAAAAGTTGTGGTTGGATCTACACTGGAAACCGTTGGGCTTGCCAATAAACTTTCACAAATGATACAGGGCAGCCAGGTTGTGCTTGTGAGTGAGGAGGAGCAGGACTCTGGACGTTTGCTCGATGTTTTGATGAATTGTGATGCTTTTATAGATCTGTCAGGCTGTGGGCGAAAGATGGAAGCAGAAGAAATGATGCTGGACAAACTGACCTACTGGTTAGCAAGGCTTCAACAAATGATTGATACCCGTGGTCACAAAGAATTAAAGCTGCTTGGAGTCACTATGGGGCTGGAGTCTTTCCAAAATAAATCGATTTATCTAGGTGGAGCAGAACGGGCTGGGCTCTACAGGATACTACAAAGTGAGTACAGACATATTATTTCGCGGCATATCGATGTGGACCCGGCAGACAGTGAGTTTGATGTCGCAGCACAAATCGTTCAGGAGTTAACTCATACGGGTAAGGAACAGGAAGTCTGTTATCGTGAAGGACAGCGGTACAGTGCTTATCTTGATACACTCGAAAACATCAATATACAGCAGTTGAATCAAAACCGACTCGCTTTTCCATCCAATCATGTTCTTTGGGTCACTGGAGGGACACGGGGTCTAGGCATGCTTTGTGCGCAGCATGCCGTCCGACACTACGGGGTCCGTAAACTTGTTCTGATGGGTCAGACCCCATTTCCATCTCGACATGAATGGAGGGCACGATGCGAGGACAAAGATGAGATCGGCAGTAAAGTTAGAAGTGTCCTGGAATTGGAGAAGCAGGGCGTACAGATTGAAGTACTGTCTTTTGATATAGGTGATAAAGAGAAACTTCTGGAGGCTGCAAAACACATACGTTCAACGATGGGCGTAGCCGGAGGAGTAATTCACGCAGCTGGCATAGCCGACATGGAAAATCCCGCCTTTATTCGTAAACCACTGGAGTCGATTCGGAACGTATTGTCCCCCAAAATATTAGGCACTGTAGCACTCTATGAATGCTTCCGTCACGATCCTTTGCAATTTTTTGTCCTGTTCTCTTCTGTGGCTGGAGCCATTTCGAAACTTGGTGTCGGACAAAGCGATTACGCTATGGCTAACACCTACATGGATTATTATGCCGCAGCGAATGCCCATACCAGCCCACTTATCAGTATCCAATGGTCGAACTGGAAGGAATCCGGGATGGGTGAGTTTCCAAGTCAAGCTTATAACGAAACCGGTCTGCTTAGCATCACGGATGAAGAAGGATTGAAGCTGCTGGACTGGGCACTAATCAACCAACCAGGTGCAGTCATGCTTCCGGCAATCGTGAGCAGCGAATTCATTGACACTGAGGGGAAATTGGGAATTTCCAGAGTGGTGAAAGCAGAAACGATGTCCGAAATACCTATGACAAGTGGTGTTCCTTTTTCTGATACATCCGAGATATTACAGATGAAATTAAGTTCCATATTCGCCGAGGAATTGTGTATTGAACCCGAGAAAATGAACCCGGACCGATCCTTCGAACATTTCGGGATGGATTCAATCTTGATTGCTCAGCTGGCACGCCGGATGGAACGCGAACTTCAAATTCCTGTGGTGGAACCTGGTCTTTTTTTGGACTATCCAACGATTGCAGGACTGACAGGGGCTTTGCTGCAAAAATACGCAACAAGTCCACGTACATCTCCCGAACAGATCAACAGACATGAGGCTCGACAGATTCTCCAGCAGCCCAAAGATCGTTCTCGATCCCGAGTGGCCATCATTGGAATGGCCTGTCATTTCCCGGATGCGGTGAACCCGGAACAATTTTGGAACAATCTAAAAACAGGCAAAAACAGTATACGTGAAATTCCGTCATCCCGGTGGGATTGGAGAACGTACTACCATCCTGATGGCAAAGCCGGGAAAAGCATGAGCAAGTGGGGGGCTTTTCTCGATGAGCTGGAATGGTTTGATCCCGATTTTTTCGGAATGGATCATTCCCTGGCAACTCATCTGGACCCTTTGCAAAGGCAGTGGCTTGAGGTTAGCGCTGAAGCACTTGCAGATGCAGGATATGGAAAGAGTCAGCTTGAGTCGCTTGAGGTTGGTGTGTTTGCAGGGGCAAGAACAGGTCATTTCATGAGCAAAATACGTCGGGACAACAAACAAACCATTATTGGCACAGGTCAAAATTTTATTACGGCACATTTAGCTCATTTATATAACCTCAGAGGTCCTAACATGGTCGTGGACACTGCTTGTTCCAGTTCCCTAACAGCCATCCATCTGGGTGCCCGGAGTTTGCAGAATGGGGAAGCAGATCTGGTGATCGCCGGTGGGGTTGAAGTTTTATTGGATGAGACCCCTTATCTTTCCCTGACTGCATCAAAGGTGCTGTCACCAGATGGACAATGTAAAACCTTTGATGCCTCCGCTAATGGAATTGGGGTTGGGGAGGGCTGTGGAGTAATCGTCATGAAACGATTGGAACAGGCCATAACGGACGGTGACAAAATCTACGGAGTGATTGATGGCTCTGCGATTAACAATGATGGTCATACAATGGGCGTCACCACACCGAATCCCCAGGCTCAGCAGTCGTTAATCGAACGTGCCATCAAGGATGCAAATATTGATCCGGCTTCAATCAATTATGTAGAAACACATGGAACAGGCACGGTCATTGGAGATCCCATTGAGCTTAAAGCGTTAACCCAAGTGCTGGGAACCAGTATGAAAAAGGGGGATCTTTGCGGTGTGGGAAGTGTCAAAAGCAATGTGGGACATCTGTTGAGTGCAGCAGGGGCAGTTAGCATGATCAAGGTTTTGCTGAGTATGGTACATGGTCAGATCCCGCCCAGTTTAAATTGTCCGCATCCGAATCCGAGATTTCGGTTTGAAGAAAGTCCGTTATTCCTTGTTCAAGAACTTACACCTTGGACCAATAAAGTGTTGCGTGCGGGTGTCAGCGCGTTTGGACTCGGAGGAAATAACGCTCATATCCTTGTCAGCAATGAAGGTGTACCAGACCCAAATAAAGCAACACTGGAACCTCGTTTCAATCGCATTATCTGGAATAGAGCCCGGTTTTGGCCGGATGAGGTTGAGGAGAAAAACTTGGTGTTCGGATCGTCATCAGGACAAACCCATCGTAAGCCTGAGCATATGCTGTCTTTCTTCACACCGAAAAAAATGCAGTAAGGGGGAACTGTCGTTGATAGGTCGCAATCAAGAAACATACGTGCAACGTTTAAGCCACAGCAACGCCATCGTTCAGGATCATCGTGTACACGGAATTTGTACGTTACCCGGGGTCACCCTACTGGATATGATCTATCGTTTGTCGGCTTTATATTTGGAGACACACTCTGTCGAATTGCGGCAGATTTTGTTTACAACGCCCATTGTGACATCAGAGCAATTTGATCGCGAGATTGCTGTGACGTTCTCACCTGTACCTTCAGAGTTGCAATGGAGGGTAACCATTACAAGCAACAAAGTGATGAATGGTACCATCGATCAGGGCAGTGAAGAACAACATATGCAATGTACGATGTTTCTTGTTGATCCTGAGTTTAATCCACCCGTGATCCATATTCAGGATCTGAAAACTCAATCCCGAGATCAGTGGAGCATGGATGAGGTTTATCAATTGGCGAGGCAGGTCAACATCGAGCATGGGCCATTTATGCAAACTTCAGGGGTCGTCTACCAATATGAGAATCAGGAGCTTATGTGTCTGAATCTCAGTGAGCAGGCTTCCGTTTACTCCAATGAATTTTATGCACATGCAGCTTTTTTGGATGGGGCAACTTTTGCGGGCTCCTCATTTCGTTTAAAGGAAAAAGCACAGGGGATGTTTGATGATCAGACTCCCTATATTCCTTTTATGATTGAACGCTTCTGTATTTATGGTCCGTTACCTGACACCATTGGTGTGTACTCGCTCGCTCGACCATTGATAAACGATAATTCTGTCTCATCACCAGATCTGATTTCTACAGATATTAGAGTGGTTGATTCTGCTGGCAAGTCCTTGGTTGAATTTGAGCGTTTAACCGCTAAACGTATTCGTAATCCTCATTTGATACAGAAATGGGCCGAAGTACATCAGAATCCAAATGGGGTAGAAGGCTCAGGTTCAGAGGATTCATCTGTACCAGAGCTGGCCACAAAGGTCAATATACAAGATTCACCTGTCATCATAGATGATACATCCGAACTATCGAATCAGCGAAGAGGTGTTCCAGAAGGGAACACGAAGCAGGTTGCGGACTATTTAAAGGTAGAGATAGGCAAAGTGCTTGGAACATCTGAAGCGAATTTGGACACAGAACTGGGATTTTATCAGATGGGACTGGATTCCTTGCAGCTTATCAACCTTTCAAGGACGCTGGAGAACAAAGTGAAGGAGCAGCTTTACCCCACGCTGTTATTTGAATATTCCAATATTAAGTCTCTTGCTGCATACCTGCACCAACATTGGCCTGAGGCATTTACTGAAAATCAGTACACGGAGAGCAAAGCTTCGGCCAGCAAGGCAAGCATCAAAACTTCAGAACTCAATCATGATCGGGGAAAGAGTGATGATTACTCATCTGTCATGCTCGAACCCTTCTGGGAAGAGGTCTCGCTGCATATGCGTAACACCTCAAACACAGTGCGGAGCCACGTTGTTATTCTTTGCGAGCAAGCAATTGGACATGATCAAATGATCAAGGAATGTTTTCCGCAATCAGAGGTTGTCACACTAACCAGTGAACGTACCATGCCACAGTCATTTGAACAAATGTGCGAGCAATGTATAGTCTGGCTTCAGAATTACATGCAGCAGTTTCCCAAAGCGGAGACCCATATTCAAATAATTGGTCCGTCAGGAACGGGCACTGATTTTTCAGGCGCGATGGGAGCCCTTTTAAGAACAGCTCATGCAGAGAACCCTCATCTGCATGGACAGATCATCACGGTGAATGATATTCATAACGTTACAAGAACCCAATGGGCGGACTGGTTGGATAAAGAGCGAGTAACACATTCCTCGGGAGTCAGTGAAGTGTGTTACACCGGAAAATCTCGTGTGCGGATGGTGAAAAAATACCGTGAGAAGCCGATACCGATGCTGCAGAAAAGCCAGTATGTTGCAAAAGATGGTGTTTATCTGATTACTGGTGGATTGGGTGGATTAGGCTTGATGGTAGGTCGCCATTTGTCTGAGCAAGGGAGGGTTACATTGGCGCTGGTGGGGCGTTCTTCTCTTGGCAAAAAAGAGTCCGATAAGATATCGGAGTTGAAGAGTCTGGGAGCGGATGTTCATTATTTTCAGGCAGATCTAACGCATAGCGAGCAGACGAGTCATGTCATCCAGCAGATTCGGACCAGTCTGGGAGTTATTCGGGGAATCATACATTGTGCAGGAGTTACCCGGGACCAATTCATTTTACAGAAAACAAAAGAGAATATTTCGGAAGTGCTAGGCCCTAAAGTGAGCGGACCTTGGTACCTGGATGAATATACTCGTGATCAACCACTGGACTTTTTTATTTTATTCTCTTCACTATCGGCTGTGCTCGGGAATATGGGACAAGCAGATTATGCTTGTGGTAACGCTTTTATGGATCGGTTTGCAGAGCGGCGTCAGCAACAGGTTGTGGCAGGACAGCGATCAGGCAGAACCCTTTCAATTAATTGGCCTCTATGGGCGAATGGAGGCATGTCGATCGATCCAGTTTACCAGCAGCAGTTGGAAGTCAAAACGGGATTGGCCCCGCTGCCTCAAGACGAAGGAATGCAACTGTTCGATTCGCTTATGATGAATGCATCAACGCAGACTGTTGTGATGTATGGTAAACCTTCGTTTATCCGAAGTTTTGCACAAACTACTATCCATGTGGAGGGCCCTTCTGCAGCAAAAGTTTTAAATCATGAGGTTCCTCGAAAAGAAAAGAGACCATCGGAAATGCATACAGAAGATATAGCCATTATTGGTGTGGCTGGCCGCTATCCGATGGCTCGGAATGTGGATGAATTTGCTGCCAATCTGTTATCAGGTAAGGATTGCATTACAGGTTTTCCCAGAGATCGTTGGGAACAGGGGCGGTTTTCGTATACGCCGGAATCATATTATCAGTTTGGGGGATTCATCGATAAGATTGATGAGTTCGATCCACTATTTTTTAATTTATCTCCCCGTCAGGCGGAGATGATGGACCCCCAGGCAAGACTTTTTCTGGAGACGGCATGGGAAGCCTGTGAAGATGCGGGATTTCGCGTTGAACGCAGTCAGCACCAGGATGCTTCAACAGGTACCCGGAGTGTAGGTGTATTTGCCGGCGTATTCTGGAATCATTATGAGCTGTTTGCATCGGAATTGACAGATCGCGGTGTACCTACATCCTTGGGGGTCAGTGCAGCGTCCGTTGCAAACATGGTATCGTATTGCATGAATTTCCATGGTCCTTCTCTTGCGGTAGATACCATGTGTTCCTCCGCACTAACGGCCATTCATCTGGCCTGCGAAAGCATTCGAAATGAGGAATGTGAGTATGCTCTTGCTGGCGGAGTCAACGTCATTACGCATCCACATCGATACATGTTTTTGAAAGAGGCACAGCTATTATCATCCGATGGACGATGCCGCAGTTTCGGAGAGGGCGGAGACGGATATGTGCCGGGTGAGGGAGCAGGAACGGTGTTGCTGACCAGTCTGAGTCATGCCGAAGAGCAAGGTTATTCCATCTATGGTGTTATTAAAGGGTCTGCAATCAATCATGGAGGAAAAACATCAGGCCCAACGGTACCAGACTCAACAGCACAGTCGGAAGTTATTAAACATGCATTCAAACGTTCAGGGGTTGATCCTCGAACGGTCAGTTATTTTGAGACACACGGCACAGGAACGTCCCTCGGAGATCCGATCGAGGTACAGGGACTGAATAAAGCATTGGCGGACTGGTCACTGCCGGAACAGAGTTGTGCAATTGGTTCACTGAAGTCCAATATCGGGCATTTGGAAGCGGCTGCGGGTGTGGCTGCGTTAACCAAGGTACTGTTACAGATGAAACACAATCGGATTTTTCCTTCCTTACATGCGGAACGTCTGAATCCGTACATTCCTTTTCAGAACACTCCTTTTTATGTGGAGAGGGAAGGAAAGGACTGGAGAACTATGAAGGCAGATCGTAACACTCCAGAAACCCATCCTTTGCGAGCGGGTATTAGCTCCTTCGGAGCAAACGGCAGTAACGCCCATTTGATTGTTGAAGAATATGCACCAACAGCAGTAAATTCCAGTTCAGATTTGGAGTCCGAGCTTCCAGTCATTGTTCCGTTATCTGCCAAAAGTCAAACAAGTCTGCTTGATCATGTGCGCGACATGATGAATTATCTCTCCACCAGTAAGGAATATCAAAATTCCGCCGCCACACGGGGAATCAAGCTATCCAATCTGGCATACACGCTGCAGGTGGGCAGAGAGCATATGCGATACAGGGTTGCCTTTGTTGTCAGTTCTCTTGAAGAGCTGAGAAGGAAATGTACAGAGTATGTGCAAAGCAAAGACCAAGGCCAGCGGATTGGATCTTTGAACAGTCGGGCTGGTTATGAGGGAGAAGTCAGGCTTCATGAAGATGCGATCACAGAACTGTTTCAATCAGATGAAGACATTCGGACAGCAATCGAAATATGGATGAACAAAAGAAAGATGGCTTCAATCGCTGAAGTATGGGCCAAAGGAATAACCATTGATTGGAACAGCATGTACCAGAAGGACAGCAGGCCTACTCGAATCAGTCTCCCTACCTATTCATTTCAAAGAGAACGCTATTGGGTCCCCATGGTCCATGCAAAAAGGGAGAGCGGGACTGCAGGTTTCGGCAAAAAGGTTACAGTTCTGCACTCCATGCTGCACCACAACCGTTCGGATCTGCTGCGGGGCCAGTGGTACAGTAGTCAGTTCAATGGAAATGAGCCTTTCCTAAGCGATCATGTTGTACAGGGGCACAAGCTGCTTCCAGCTGTTGTTCAGCTGGAGATGGCCCGGGCAGCAGCGGCGCATGCAGCGAATTGGCCTCCGCTCACACACAGTCTGCTGCTGCGGCATGTAATGTGGAGCAGGCCGCTCGTTGTTGGAGAGGAGCCTCTGGAGGTTCATCTCGTGCTTGAGGCCGAGGCAGATGGAAGCCTGTCCTATGGAGTTTCGGCAGCGCCAGCAAATGAGTCTGCAATTGAATCTGGAGAAGCGGTGTATAGTCAAGGGCGTGTAAGTGTGGGAAGACCTCTCGTAGAAGCCGTGCAAACCTTGGATTTGCAGGCTGTGCGCAGCCGGTGTACAGAGGGACAGGCCAGTGGAGCAGTTTGTTATGAAGCATTCCGAAAACTGGGTCTGGAGTACGGTCCGTCCCATCAGACCATTGCCGAATTGCAATGGGGGGCAAACGAGGCCTTGGCGCAGTTGCGTCTGCCACAAGCGCTCTTCGAAGGGCAAGCGGACACTGTGCTGCATCCCGGTATGGTGGATGGGGCCTTGCAAGCATCCATCGCCCTGCTGGCCGGAGATCAGATCGCGGAAGTGCTGAGATCCACTACTCAGGAGGGGGCAGTAAGCTTGGAGAGCACGGCCCTTGCGAGCACAACAGAACGACATGGGAACCCGCCCGCTTCCGCTCCGTTGCCTTTTGCGCTGGAGGAGGCGGAAGTGATATCTCCTTGCCAGGCGCACATGTGGGCGGTGGTGCGTGTTCGCCCCGAGCCAGCGGCATCTTCCGCTGCGGAGGCTAGCGTCCGTAAACTGGATCTGGAGCTGTGCGATTCGGAGGGACAGGTTTGCATTCGACTGCGGGGCGTGACCTCGCGTGTGCCCGAAAGCCGGGAAGGTGTGCTGCTGGTGCAGCCCAAGTGGCAGGAGCTGCCGAAGCGCTCCCTACCGGCTGAAGCTGTGGGGGTTGAACCCGCGGTGCTGCTGTGTGATTGGGCCCCGCAAGACTTCGCGGCTGCGGATGTGTCCTGGAAGCAGATGGTGTTAACGGGGGCGTTGGAGGCGCGATACGGACAGGCTGTTCAGGCCATTCTACACCATGTGCAGCAGCAGCTTGCGATGCAGCGAAGCCACCGGATGGCTGTGCAGGTCGTCGTGGCGGGAGATGAACAAGGAAGACGCTTCGCCGGCCTGAGCGGGCTGCTGCGGACGGTGCGACTGGAGCATCCGGGCTGTCTGGCACAGCTTGTCGAAGTCCGGCCAGAGACATCGGCCGCCATATTGACCGAGCAGTTGCACCAGTGTGCGCTCCATGCGGAGGAGAGCCATCTGCGTTGGGAAGCGGGTGAGCTGAAGCGAGCGGGCTGGCAGGCGGTTGACGTGGACAGAGATGAGAACGTGGACACGAATGAGATGACGAATGGGAATGCAGAGACAGAGATGAAGACAAAGCGGAAGACCAGTGTCCCACGGTTGTCCCCTTGGAGAGACGGAGGCGTGTACGTCATTACAGGCGGAGCCGGTGGCCTGGGACGGATCTGGGCCCGGGAGATTTCAGCCCAAACGGAAGGCAGTACGCTTATATTGACTGGCCGATCCCCGGCGATGCCAGAGGCGGTACAGCGAGAGATGGCGCAGCTCCCTGCCCAGGTGCTTTATGAAGCAGTGGACGTCACCGATCGAGAGGCGGTCCACGGACTGTTCGGGCGTATCCGTCAGCAGTATGGCCAGGTGAACGGGGTGCTGCACTGTGCCGGAGAGATCCGGGACAGTCTGATACGGTACAAAACGGAAAGCGATTGGCAGGCCGTGCTGGCTCCGAAAGTAGTCGGCATACGGAATCTGGAAGAAGCGATCGGGACCGAAGCGCTGGATGTGCTGCTTCTGTTCTCCTCGGGTGCAGCGGTGACGGGGAATGCAGGGCAGGGTGATTATGCCGCCGCCAATGGGTATATGGATGCGTATGCGGTGAGCCGAAATGCGCGGATGAAACGCGGGGAGTGTCAAGGGCGAACCTTATCCATCAACTGGCCGTTGTGGGAAGAAGGCGGAATGCAGCTGGAGGAAGAGGGGAAGCAGCGTCTGTGGAAACAGCATGGACTGAGACCGCTGGGAACCGCGTCGGGAGTAAAGGCGTTGTATCAGGCCTGGGCGAGTGGAGGCAGCCAGGTATTGGTGGCGGAAGGCAAGCTGTCGGTGCTGCGAAGAAGCCTGCTGGAGCCGGTAGATTCGGGGTTAACTGAATCGATCGAGCCAGCAAACGCAGACGCAGATAGGCAAGCGCCTTCGCCGGAATCGTTATCCATCAAGCTTGGAGCCCCTCTGGCGGGAGGCATGACCCAACAGGAAGCTGTATCTGTGCTCACGTTGGAAGTGGCCGCTTTGTTGAACGTAGGGGAGCAGGACGTGGACCCGGACATGGACTGGAGCGAATATGGTTTGGACCCGGTGCAATGGAGTGAACTTTCCCGCAGACTGCTAACTCGGCATGGATGGGATATTTCTGCAGAGACACTGTTGGAACAAATGAGCCTCCACGCAACCGCTGAGCAGTTCGTGGGTCAATTAAACCTTTCCAAGAGTTCAACAGCAGATATATCTGTGAGTATCGAGGATACGGAAGAGGTTACTGGACTTGAAGGCAATCTTGAGGATCAAACCATCCTTTGGTTAATTAAAACATTGGCTCCCGTGATTGGCTTGCTAGAATCAAGGATTGAGCCAGATGTCCCGCTGGAGCAGTATGGTATCGATTCGCTGCTCATTATGAAGATGACGGACGTATTGGAGAATGAATTGGGGTCTCTGTCCAAAACGCTGTTCTTTGAATATCAGACCCTGAGGGAACTAAGTCATTACTTTATGAACATTCATCAGGTTCGTTTGGATACGCTGCTTCAGCAACGAGGGATGAAACCAGCCGGAATGACACAGAAGAATGTGCTAGCGATTTTACAGAATGTGTCGGACTCCCAAACACACGCACCAACACACGCCGTGATGTCGAAACGAACGCTGCTGACAGGAACCCCATTCGAACCCGAAGCCGAACCTATTTTGAAAGAAACGGACCCGGACCTTGCCATTCATATGGACTCACCTTCTGGTGGTCAAAAGGGCAAGAATAATCAGCATCAGGATATTGCCATTATCGGAATGGCGGGCAGATATCCTGGTGCCCGTAATATCGGTGAATTCTGGCATAACCTGCGTAGTGGTATGGACAGTATTACCGAGATTCCATCTGAACGTTGGGATCACGGGCAGGTGTATAACCCAGAGCCAGGAATTCTAGGCAAAACTTATGGCCGTTGGGGTGGTTTTTTGGATGGTGTGGATGAGTTTGATCCGTTGTTTTTCAAGGTATCTCCTCGTGAAGCTGAAACAATGGACCCTCAAGAACGACTTTTTTTGCAGTGTGTATATGAAACACTGGAAGATTCGGGATACACAAGACAAAGCTTGAGCACGGAGAAAGTGGGCGTCTATGTAGGTGTGATGTATGAGGAGTATCAGCTCTATGGGTCCCAGAATTCCATGGCATTCAACGGTAATCCTTCTTCCATTGCCAATCGGGTTTCGTATTTCTGTAATTTTCGCGGACCAAGCATGGCCGTGGATACAATGTGTTCGTCGTCATTAACATCCATTCATTTGGCCTGTCAAAGCCTGCGACAGAACGAGTGCCAGGTAGCTGTAGCTGGCGGTGTGAATGTGTCGGTTCATCCCAACAAATATATTCTTTTGTCTCAAGGGAAGTTTCTGTCCAGCAAAGGACGGTGTGAGAGCTTTGGCCAAGGTGGGGACGGCTATGTTCCGGGTGAAGGTGTCGGCGCGGTTCTGTTGAAACCGTTGGCGAGAGCCATAGCGGATGGGGACCGGATTTACGGTGTGATCAAAGGATCGGCGCTGAATCACGGGGGGAAAACCAATGGATACACCGTGCCAAATCCCAATGCACAGGCTGAGGTTATCGGTGACGCCCTGCTTGAAGCAGGTATTGATCCGCGAACGATCAGTTACGTGGAAGCGCATGGAACAGGAACCTCGCTCGGGGACCCTATTGAAGTGGCCGGTTTAACAAAAGCATTTCAGCGGACGGTCCAATCCAACTTCAAGTGTGCCATCGGTTCAGCCAAATCCAACATTGGTCACTGCGAGAGCGCAGCAGGCATTGCTGCGGTAACCAAAGTGTTGCTGCAGCTGCAGCATGGGGAACTCGCGCCATCCTTGCACGCGGAAGAGACCAATCCAAACATTGATTTTACCCAGAGTCCATTTGTGGTTCAGAAGTTGCTCGGACCATGGAAGCGTCCGGAAATAGATGGAGTGCAGATCCCAAGACGTGCAGGCGTATCTTCATTTGGAGCTGGGGGTGCCAATGCACATATCATCATTGAAGAGTATACCCAGACAGGTATGTACTCGGAACAGATAACAGTTGGCAAAGATCACCCTAAATCTCCTGTTATCGTTGTGTTGTCCGCAAGAAATCAGGAACGACTCTTGGCAAAGGCCAAAGACTTACTTGAAGCGTTATACACCGGAATATATGTGGATTCGGATATGAGGAACCTGTCCTATACTTTGCAAGTTGGACGTGAATCGATGGAAGAGCGTCTGGGCTTGCTGGCGGTGTCCATAGAGGAACTCATTGCGAAACTAAAAGAGTATGTTGAACAGGCAAACAATCTGGAAACACAAGCTTCGCAAATGGTTTTTTATACCGGTCATGTGAAAAAGGGTAAAGAGATGCTTTCCATCCTTAGTCGGGATGAGGATATGGAAGAAATGGTGAACCGGTGGATTCAGAAGGGCCAGCATGAGAAATTACTGGATTTATGGGTGCAGGGTCTGAACCTGGACTGGAATACATTATATGTTGCTGAGGGTAAACCCCAACGGATCGCCCTACCGACCTATCCATTTGCAAGAGAAAGATACTGGATCCCGCAGCAATCTCAGGGCAACACGATAAGTGAATCAAAAGTTAAGCAGGAGGAACCTCCTCTTGCAACCCCATCGGAGCCATCGGACCATAATCTTATGCTGACCCCAATATGGGAAGTAGTCGAAAAGACTGAAAAGTCCGAATTCAATCCTGGATATAAACGATGGCTGGTCATTGGAGGTACAACGGAGCAATGGGAGATGGTTCATCAGATCCATGCAAAATCAATCCGTATGGATGCGGAAACTGCTGTAGATCCCGTCAGTCTGATGAATGCCTTGAAAAAGGTCGATACGATTGATCATATCATTTGGTTATCCAATCATATGTCTCTCCCTCCAACGTCACTGAATCATATGATATTGGCACAGAATATGGGCGTGAAAAATGTGTTTCGAATCATTAAAGCCATGATTCAATTGGGATATGGTCATCGTCCGTTGGAATGGTCATTCTTAACCTGTCAGACACAATCCGTATGGTCTAGCGACCGGGTTAATCCTGCGGATGCCGGAGTTCATGGTCTTGCCAGCTCAATGGCGCAGGAGTTTCCACAATGGTATGTGCGTCTTGTGGATTTGCAAGCTGGTAACATCAATGAACGTTCTATTCGTGGAGCGCTCTCACTGGAACCGAAAAGTAAAGGGGATCTCCAGGTCCATCGAAACAACCGCTGGTACAGTCAGGAACTTGTTCGCCTGGAGAGCAATGCCCCTCAGGACAACAACAATTATCGTTATGGTGGAATATATGTTGTCATTGGCGGGGCCGGCGGGATCGGAGAAGTATGGAGTGAATATATGATTCGGACCTATCAGGCGAGAGTGATATGGATCGGGAGAAGTGAATACAACGACGAGATACGGAATAAACAGAATCGTTTGTCAGCTCTGGGGGCTGCTCCCGAATATATTTCGGCCAATGCAGCCAGTGAAGAGGAATTAATGAGTGCGTATGAAACGATCAAAAGCCGGTTCAAGACCATAAATGGTATTGTGCATTCAGCAATTGTTTTGCAAGATGGCAGTCTGGAGCAGATGACAGAGGAACAGTTTCAACATGTATTTGTCGCCAAACTGGATGTAAGTGTTGTGATGGCAAACATATTTGCGAAAGAAAATCTGGACTTTGTCCTTTTTTTCTCATCTATGAACTCTTTTACCAGACAACCAGGCCAGAGCAATTACTCGGCGGGCTGTATGTTTAAAGATTCGTTTGCGCATTGGTTGCGACAATCCTGGACATGTCCGGTCAAAATTATGAACTGGGGTTTCTGGGGGAGTGTAGGCCGTGTGGCTTCATTGGAATACAGGGAACGCATGAACCGGATGGGTGTGAGTTCAATTGAGGCGCCAGAAGCGATGGAAGCCTTGGAGATGCTCATGAGCATAGATCTTACACAGGCTGCCTTGTTAAAAACAAAAACAAATTTGATTCCTGGAATCAATATGCAAAAATCTGTACAAGTCTATATGTCGGATCAGTCTCTAAAGGCAAGCAGGCCAGTGACTCGTGACCTCGTGCATACCTCTCATCCAGACAAGAATACAAGCCATTTGCTCCAAGAGATGGAGCCTTTGCTTGCAAAACTGATGTGGGTGCAGCTGCAAGCCTCCGGTTGGTTTGAATCCGATGTTAGCTCCGGTACTCTGGCTGAATTAACACAGAATTTGTCGGACACCTATGCTCATTGGATCAGAGGAAGTTTGACCGCGCTAGTCCGTTACGGCTATCTGATGAAAACCGATTTTGGTTACAGGGTATGCAATTACGACGAGCCGAAAGCCGAAACGGCTTGGCAGGAATGGGAGCATAACAAACCCGGATGGATCAAACACCACGGCGCGGAATCACAAATCAGATTGGTTGAAACGATGCTGAAGGCGCTGCCAGATATTATCGGCGGAAAATGCCTAGCAACCGAGATTATGTTTCCTGATTCCTCTATGGAATTGGTCGGGGGGATATACACGTGAAAATAAACCGTTATAACGAAGTGCTTGCTGAAACAGCACTACATTATGTGCAGCATAAAATCCAGTTGGACAGCTCTGCTCTCCGCATGATGGAGATTGGGGCGGGAACCGGAGGAACAAGCGCAGCCGTTTTGCACAGACTGAAACCGGTGGAACAACATATTCAAGAGTATGCATATACGGATGTATCCCAAGCATTCCTTTTGCATGGTGAACAGAAGTATGGAGCAGGCAGGTCATTCCTGAATTATCGTATGTTTGATGTTCGTTATGCTCCGTCTGCCCAACAGATAGACACCGGTGCCTATGATGTGGTCATCGCAGCCAATGTGCTGCACGCAACTCCCGATTTGCGGACAACACTGCGTAATGTGAAGGCTCTGCTAAAACAAGGCGGAATGCTGTTAATTAACGAGATTAGCAGCAATTCCCTTTTTACTCACCTTACCTTTGGTTTATTGGATGGATGGTGGCTGTATGAGGACCCCGAGCTTCGTCTAACCGATTCTCCCGGAGTAGCACCTCATGTATGGGAACAGCTGTTACTGGAAGCGGGTTTTCATTCTATCGAATTTCCTGCACAAGATTGGCACGAGGAAGGGCAGCAGGTCATTGTGGCATACAGTGACGGCATAGTAAGGCAGATCGACGCGGAAGTTACTCCAGTTGGATCATCCAATCAGGCACGGTCTGAATTACAGTCCAATGATTCGTTCTCTCCAGGAAGCCGTCCTGAACTGCAAGAAAAGAAGCCGAGCAAGTCATCTCTTGGTTTGGAGAGCACTTCAGCAACCACATTGAAAGCACATGTAAGAGAGATCGTTACAGATATGCTGTCTGCTTCGCTTAAAGTGAACACCACCATGATTGATTCAGAGGAACCCTTCTCCGAATATGGTGTGGACTCCATTACAGGCGTACGGCTTATTCAGTCGATCAACGAGGCGTTATCCATATCTTTGCAGGTCTCCAGCCTGTTTGATTATAGCTCCATTGAGTTGTTATCCAACCATATCGTTGAAAAGTATAGGGACGGCCTTGTGCAAACCATCGAAAAGATTTCCAAATCTGTAGATCCGGTGGAGTTGAGCTCTGAAGCTGCTGCCCCGCATGCATACAAAACAGAAGGTTCATCCGAACACAATCATGACCAGCATTTTGTGTTCCCCGAGTCTTATAGTCCTTTAAAGGTGGAACGGGGAGATATCGCTATTGTTGGGATGAGCGGGCGATTTCCGCAGTCAGATGATATTCATTCATTATGGGGGAATTTAGTCATAGGAAAGGATCTGGTCGAGAGAGTTACGCGTTGGGATCTATCATCTTATTTTGAAAAGGATACTTCCTATTGCAGCCATGGTGGATTTTTGGAAAACATAGATGAATTTGATCCTCAATTTTTTAACATTTCAGGTACGGAAGCTGCTCATATGGACCCGCATCAGCGAATTTTTCTTGAGGAATGTTGGAAGGCGCTGGAGGATGCTGGATATGCAGGGCAGGCAGTTGCCGGGCTGAAGTGTGGTGTATACGCGGGATTTAATGAGCTTGATTACCGGACACTGCTTGGAACGAATCCTGTTCCGCAGGCATTCTGGGGCAACTCGGGTTCAGTCATTCCTGCTCGAATTGCATATTATCTGAATTTGCAGGGCCCTGCTATTGCAGTGGATACGGCATGTTCAAGCTCACTCGTATCGGTTCATTTGGCTTGTCAGGGATTATGGTCTGGAGAGACGGAAATGGCGCTTGCCGGAGGAGTCTTTATACAGTCCACCCCAGGTTTTTTCATTGCATCCAACCGGGCCGGCATGCTCTCAACGACAGGAAAATGTCATACTTTCGACCAGCGGGCAGACGGATTTGTGCCTGGAGAAGGTGCTGGAGTTGTAGTGCTGAAGCGTTTAAGTGACGCTTTGCGTGACAGGGACAACATCCATGGGGTTATTCGCGGTACAGCCATTAACCAGGATGGAGCCTCGAACGGGCTCACCGCGCCGAGTGCGAAGTCTCAGGAGCAGCTCATGAGTGAGGTCTACAATCGTTTTGACATCCATCCTGGAAATATCCAACTGGTTGAAGCCCATGGAACGGGAACTAAATTGGGAGATCCCATTGAATACAGTGCGCTTGTGAAAGCGTTCCGGTCGTACACCGAAGAGGAAAATTACTGTGCCCTTGGTTCAATCAAAACGAATATTGGACATGCTGCGGCCGCTGCCGGTGTGGCTGGACTGATCAAAATTTTACTTTCCTTAAAACATGCAAAAATTCCAGCTTCCCTTCATTTTCAGGAAGGCAACGAACACATTCCGTTTGCAAGCAGTCCTTTTTACATCAATACAGAGACAATCGATTGGATCACACCGCCAGGTGTTAAAAGGATGGCCGCAATCAGCGCTTTTGGCTTCAGTGGAACGAATGCGCATATGGTCATTGAACAAGCACCTGTCATGGGAAGTCAGAAGGTCAATCGTCCCGGGAACCTGATTGTTTTATCGGCTCAGTCACAGGAACAATTGGAAGTTCAAGTCAAGCAACTGGTTAGCTTCTGCAAAGAACAATCCGATGTGAGCTGCTGGGATATGAGTTATACATTGCTCATGGGACGAAAACATCTGAACTCCCGATTGAGCTGTGTTGTCCGTAATGAGCAAGAGTTGATCAGAATATTGGAGAAGTGGCTTGAAAAGGGAGCCGCAGCAGAAGTTCAGGTGGTGGAACTGTCACATACACTTCGCCCGCAGTCTTCATTAATGCGTTATGGAAATGAATGTTTGCAGCATTGTTCGGAATCACCGAATTCGGCTGAATTTACGGAAAAATTAGCAGCAGCAGCAAGCTTATATATGCAGGGATATCATCTTGATTTTGAATTGTTGTTTAAGCATGCGCCAGCAGGACGAATCTCACTGCCCGTGTATCCGTTTGCCAAGGATAAGTACTGGATTGATGCTGGTCACCCACCAACAAATGATCATACGATCCAACAACATGCTAACCAGAGCATAGAGGACTCAAACCAGTTGCTTCATCCTTTGCTGCATCGTAATACTTCGAATTGGGCTGCCCTCCAATTCAGTTCCACCTTTGATGGCGAAGAGCTTTTCCTGAAGGATCATATTGTGCAAGGGGAAAGTGTATTTCCGGGTGCAGCCTATCTGGAGATGGCTCGTGCTGCAGTGGAAATGGCTCATACGCATGATGATCTAGAACAGACATGGATAAGTCTGAGCCATATCGGCTGGTATGGACCACTACAGGTGAACAAAGAGCCTGTTCAGGTTGACGTCTTGCTTCATCCGCTTGAACGGGGAGCAATCGAGTTTCGGATACAGAGCCAAGGTGCGGAAGAGACTGTTGTTCACTGTCTTGGGCAAGCGGCAATGATGGAGCCGCAGGAAGTTGGACAGACAGATCTGACACAGATCAGAGCCCAATGCACCGAAGGGTTTTATACAAGAGAAGGTTGTTACAACCAGTTTAAACAAATGGATCTGCAATACGGGGATTATTATCAGGGAATTGAAGAGTTGTACATCGGGACCAATCAGGCGCTTGCCAAACTGAGCCTTGCAGGAGAGTTTTCCCATGAATATGGCGGAGGTCAGCTTCACCCTGGTCTTACAGACAGTGCCCTACAGGCATCCATTGGACTTCTGTTGGTGGTAGCAGGAGGTCCACCTGTTACAACACCGGTTCCGTTTGCCATGGAGCAAGTGGAGATATGGGGAAACAGTGCATCATTAATGTGGTCGCATGTTCGCGTCTGTACTCCGAATGACGCTCTAGTTGAAACGAAAAAGGTTGATATTGATGGATATGACGATAAGGAACAGCTTGTCCTTCGAATCAAGGGGCTGACGTTCCGCGAGCTTCCTAGACAGGTAGAGCAGCATGGGGATGAAGGGACTTTGCTGGCTGAACCCTATTGGAGAGTGGCACCTGCTGACACATTTGCCGGAGGTGTTTCCGGGAATGAGACCTTAACCGTGGACAATCATGTGGTGCTTTTATTCGAAGATAGCAATCACAGTTATCCAGGAATCGAGAAATATTTACAGCGATTTTCCATTCAAAGTGTACGTATTCCGTCAACGGATTTCAACCAGTCTTGGGACAAATTATTTACCAACGGCGCATTGCGGGTGCTTGAAGAGATCCGGCTTCTTCTGATGCAGGCAGTGCCCCATGTTAACGATGAAAAATGGCTGCAAATTGTCATTCCTGGCGAGTTGTCGTTGTATCGCGGAATTGCCGCTATGTTAAGAACGGCCGAACTGGAGAATCCATTCTTTCATGGTCAGGTTATTGAGATTTTGAATGAAACGGAATCGGAGATGCTGGCAAACATGCTCGTAGATAATCGGGACTACCCAGAGCATGGTTTAATCCGTTATAAGAGTACACCAGGGCAATCAGGTATTGGGCTTCGTCATGTTCAGGACTGGAAAATGATTGAACATGATCCATTTGAAAGTGCATTCGACATCCCATGGAAACCCGAAGGGGTCTACGTTATTACCGGGGGAGCAGGTGCTCTCGGGATTATCATGGCTGAAGAAATAGCGCTTCATGCACCCTCCTGCACCATTGTTGCTGTAGGGAGAGCATCCTTGTCAACCATTCGGAAGCCATTGGATGCTTTACGTGAGAAAGGAATAAACCTTCTTTACAGACAAGGGGATATTTCGGATCGACAGACCGTGCAAGAATTAGTGAGTTCATTCAAGATGGAGTTTGGTAAGTTGAACGGGATCATTCATTGTGCAGGAATTATACAGGATGACCCCATTTTTGCTAAAAGAGAGGACGATTTTCGCAACGTTTTTGCACCGAAGGTGTCCGGTATTGTTCATTTGGACGAAGCCACTCGGGAGGAGAAACTGGATCTGTTCATCGTTTGTTCGGCTGTTGCCGCGATGTTTGGCAACCCTGGACAAGCCGACTATGCGGCAGCCAACGCTTTTATGGATTCTTTTGCATCTGAACGGCACCAGCGAGTGCAGAAGGGTGAGCGGTACGGGCGGACCTTGTCCATAAACTGGCCGCTGTGGACTGAAGGGGGTATGACGATACCTGAAACCGTTCAGCAAAGGATGTTCCATCGTTACGGTTTGGCGGGAATGGAAACGTCAAGCGGCATACAGGCCTTCTATCGGGCTTTGGCAACAGAAGCTGGACAGATTGCTGTTTTGTCGGGTGATATGACCCGGATCAGGAGGCTTCTACATTCCAAAAACCAACAGGGATTCCTGGCTTTCAATGGTGAGAGCGAAAGACTGGAAACGATGAAAGAAATAAATTCTCCTGTGGGGGAATCAAACCGATCACAGGCAGCTGACAAACCCAAACGAACGGTTCAATTTTTGATCCAAACTCTTGCCGAAGTTATTGGACTGCCCGAGTCTCGCGTTCGAGCGAATGCACCTCTGGAGCAGTATGGAATCGATTCAATCCTGATCATGCAGATGACAAACAAACTGGAAAATTTATTTGGACCACTGCCCAAAACATTATTTTTTGAATACCAGACGATCGGGGATTTGAGCAGTTACTTTCTACAGGAGCAAGGCGAAAAACTGGACAGGTTGCTAAGGGAGGGAGATCCCGACACAACTTCAGATGCAGCATCCATACCTTTGGAAGCCAAGCATGTCAAAGTACAGCAGACCTTAGTGCAATCTGTCTTATCCATCCCTGGAGAGACCAGATCGCCCTATCTAACTTTTGGACAGACTCAAACGACTGCACCACGGATGAATGAATCACAGACTAATGTCTCCAGACAGGACACACCTGTCGATACGCAGCAGGATATCGCCATTATTGGTGTGGCGGGAAGGTACCCGGGAGCACGGAACATCCATGAGTTTTGGGAGAATCTGCGCAGTGGAACGGACAGCATTACCGAGATTCCATCTGAACGCTGGGATCAGGAGCAGGTATATGATTCAGAGCCGGGCACACCGGGCAAGACCTATGGACGCTGGGGAGGATTTCTGGACGGTGTGGACGAATTCGATCCGTTGTTCTTCCAGATTTCTCCTCGGGAAGCTGAGATGATGGATCCGCAGGAACGATTATTCATGCAGTGTGTGTACGAGACGATTGAGGATGCGGGGTATACGCGGGAGCGTTTGGCTACCGACATCGTGGGTGTGTACGTGGGTGTGATGTACGAGGAATACCAACTGTACGGGGCCGAGTCCTCAATTGCGCTCTCCGGTAATCCGGCGTCCATCGCAAACCGGGTGTCGTATTTCTGTAATTTCCGCGGACCGAGTCTGGCGGTGGATACGATGTGTTCATCTTCGCTGACTTCCATTCATCTGGCGTGCCAGAGTTTAAGACAGAATGAGTGTCAGGTTGCAGTCGCGGGCGGGGTGAATGTGTCGGTCCACCCGAACAAATATATCATGTTGTCTCAAGGACGATTCCTGTCCAGCAAAGGTCGCTGTGAGAGCTTTGGTGAAGGGGGCGACGGGTATGTGCCGGGGGAAGGCGTGGGCGCGGTCCTGTTAAAACCGCTTGCACGAGCCGTTGCAGACGGGGACCGGATTTACGGCGTGATCAAAGGGTCGGCCTTGAATCACGGTGGAAAAACAAACGGATATACCGTGCCGAATCCCAACGCCCAGGCGGACGTCATCGGCCGGGCCTTGCGTGAGGCGGGCGTTGACCCGCGGACGATCAGTTATGTGGAAGCCCATGGCACGGGTACGTCGCTCGGTGATCCCATCGAGATTGCGGGGCTGAGTAAAGCTTTTCAGCAAGATCCGTCGGAAGAGGCCTACTGTGCGATTGGTTCAGCGAAATCCAATATCGGACATGCAGAGAGCGCAGCAGGCATCGCGGGAGTCACCAAGGTGCTGCTGCAATTACAGCATGGAGAGCTGGCGCCATCCCTGCATGTGCAGCAGACCAACCCGCATATTGACTTTAGTCAAACCCCATTCACGGTCCAGCGGGAGTTAGACGTTTGGGAACGTCCGAGAGTGGACGGTCAGATCGTACCGCGACGGGCGGGGATTTCCTCGTTTGGTGCAGGTGGAGCGAATGCTCATCTCATTTTGGAGGAATACCGGGAACCCGACCTGACGCGTGAAAAGATGAATGAGCAAAACGAGCAAAATGAAGTGCCAGGGATGATCGTGCTGTCAGCGAAGAACGAGGAACGGCTGGTCGTGCAGGCCCGTCAGCTGCGAGATGCACTCCGTACCGGGCAGAGCAGCTGGAAAGTGAGGGAGATCGCCTATACACTGCAAACCGGACGTGAAGCAATGGAGGTACGGCTGGGTGTGCTGGCGCAAACGATGGAGGAGCTGCTTGCCAAGCTGGACAGCTATGTGGAACAGGTGGGACAGGCGGAACCAGCAGGCAAAGGAAACTTGTACTATCAGGGGCATGTGAAGCAAGGGCAGGAGCATCCGGGTTGGTTAACCGATGAGGAAGACATGAAAGAGAATGTGAAACGCTGGCTGTCCCAGGGTCGTTATGAGCATGTACTGGACGCGTGGACACGAGGGGCAGTGATTCAGTGGATGGAGCTATACGGGGACAACAGACAGCAGCACCCGCGCCCAGTCAGTCTGCCCGCGTATCCGTTTGCAGCTGAACGTTACTGGGTACCTGAACCCCTTGTCTCAAGAGAACAGAGGAGCAAAGTAATACAACATACAAGCGTACCTATTTTACATCCGCTCGTACATTGCAATACATCCAGCTTTGGTTTGCAACGATATGCCAGTACGTTTACGGGCGAGGAAACGATTTTGGCCCATCATCAGGTCCATGGAGAGAAATGGCTTCCGGGTACAGCCTATCTGGAAATGGCCAGAGCGGCGGTTCAGCAAGCTGTTGGACTTTTCGATGATTCGTTGCAGGTACGGTGTATTCAGAAAGTCACATGGATGACACCTCTACAGGTGGATCAGCCGGTTGATGTTCTCATCGAACTTAAACAGCAGAATGATGGAATCGTAGGTTTTGAGATCTATAGCTTCACTCATGGATCTGAGCAACTCAAACGAACACATTGCAAGGGTTCCGTTCTGCTGGGGGGAATACAGGCATCCGTTCAACCAAACGGAAACAAACCTTGGCTGGTTGAGAAGGCAGAACGTGTCCTAGCAGGTAAGGAGTGTTATTCCTTGTTTGACGGATTGGGTCTATCCTACGGGTCCGCCTTTCAGGGACTTACACAGCTGTTCATCCAGGATCATCAGGTTTGGGCACAGTTGCGGTTGTCTCCGGCAGTCGGACATACAGAGCAATATGTAATGAATCCATATTTGCTTGATGCGGCGTTCCAGGCCTCCATGGGTCTTTTGCTGAAGCAACATGTGGAGGGGGGCCGAAGTCCTGATTCAGTGCCACTGCCGTTTACACTAGATCAGTTGGAACTCCTGTATCCTTGCACAGAAGAGATGTGGGTGCGTGTCCAACGGATGGATCACTCTTCTGGGGCACAGGGGCTGATCAAGTTTCAGATTGAGATGTATAGTCCGGACGGAAAGTTATGCATTCGGATGACAGAATTGGCATGTAAAGCTCCCACAGCGGATAAGCTTCCTTTATTTCAAAATCCGTTGACGACCGGGGGGATACCTCCTGTTGGACATGTTCTGATGACACCCATATGGAGTGTATTTACGCCGGAGGAGATAGCGCTTCCGCTATCCGTTGGTAACAAGGTGCTCATCATTAGTGACAACGATATAAGTCATAAGCAAGCTCTGAAACTATATCCGGGCGCAATGCACATGTTGCCCCATAACAGCGTACTTGGTTGGAAGGACAACCTGTCGGAGTTTACCATTCTGGATCATATCATATGGCACGCTCCTTCCCCCGGTAATGTTTGCATGGCAGATGATTCGATTGTTGAGGGACAGGAGCAGGGGGTTCTTCAACTGTTCAGAATGATCAAGAGTCTACTAGAGCTTGGATACGGTAATCGAAGCTTGAGACTGACCCTCATTACGACAAATGCGATCCCATCCTCTCCAATGGATGAAATTAATCCTACCCATGCAAGCATTCATGGTTTTGCGGGCTCTTTGGCCAAAGAATACTCCCGGTGGAGCATAAAACTGCTCGATCTGGAGCATGAGGTTGAATGGGCGGAGACCCAAATGCAAGAACTTCCTTGGAATGGGCAAGGAAACGCCTATCTGTATAGGGATAACGAGTGGTTACGCCAGGAGTTGATCCCGGTAAATGTGCACAATGAACATGCAATTAAGGATGCTTATCGCCAAGAGGGAGTATATGTGGTCATTGGTGGGGCAGGTGGCATTGGACAGGTGTGGAGCGAATACATGATCCGGCAGTACAATGCACGTATTATCTGGATCGGGCGCAGGGAACCTGATTCAAGCATTCAACGTTGTATAGAACGTTTGGAGTCCCTGGGCAGTGCTCCCGAGTACATTGTGGCAGATGCGACAAATGGAGATTCCCTCCAGAAGGCCTATGAACAGATCAAGCGAAGACATCCCCTTATTCATGGTGTAATTCATTCTGCGATTGTATTGCAGGATCAGAGTATCGCCAATATGGAGGAGGATCGTTTTCAAGCTGTCTTATCTGCAAAAGTCGCTGTAAGTGCACGCATGGCTCAGGTATTTGGACAGGATGACCTCGACTTCATGCTGTTTTTCTCATCCTTTAATTCGTTTACCAGGTCTCCTGGGCAAAGCAATTATGCGGCTGGCTGCACCTTCAAGGATGCGTTTGCTCATCAGCTTGCAATGGAGCGTTCCTATGATGTCAAAGTCATCAATTGGGGTTATTGGGGAAGTGTGGGAAGTGTAGCCTCGGAAGAATACAACACCCTTATGAGCAATGCTGGTATCGGTTCTATTGAAGTAGCTGAAGCGATGAAAGCACTGGAAATCCTTTTGACAGGATCACTGGATCAACTGGGGCTTGTCAGAACGACCAGACCTATTTTTATGCAAGAGCTGAACTTGAACAAAGTTGCATCCCTGAATGGTTAACAGAACGATGTGTTGACAGGGTGCATGAACCGTTTTGCACGGTACGGGAGAGCAGCAGAACATAAATGTTTCCAATGAATGGGCATCTGCCACCACAGGGAGGTTAAAACAATGGATGATCAGGTGTATATTCCGATTACAAAACATATTCCCGAGGGACTTCGCAGTGAGACAGATCAGTTACACGGGTGGCTTGTCGCATTATTGTCAGCGGAATTAAAGGCAATGGGGTTATTTGAAAAAAGCTATTCCAACACCAGGGAATGGTTAGAGAAAAACGGGATACCCGTTTTGTTTCATCGCTGGATGGAAGAGACACTTGCTGTGTTAGCCAAAGAAGAGGGGAATGGCGCTGAGGGCGGGCAAACCGCTACTACCTTCGAGAATGTGTGGCAGAAATGGGATGAAGTTAAACAGCAATGGCTGCAAAAGGGCCACCTTCGATCCCAGGTCCTTTTGGCAGAAACGGCATTAAAACACCTGCCTGATATTCTTCGGGGATACAAGCAGGCAACGGATGTTCTTTTCCCCAATTCAAGCATGACACTTGTCGAAGGCATATACCAAAACAATCCCATCGCCGACTATTTCAATGAGGTTATGGGATCGCAACTTATAACAATTATTGAAGAAAAAATAAAAAAGAATGCAACCATTCGGTTGAGAATCATTGAATTTGGCGCGGGTACTGGCGGAACCAGTACCCCTGTGCTTGATAAGCTCAGACCGTATGAGCAGTACATTGAGGAATATTGTTATACGGATATCTCTTCCTCTTTTCTATTGCAGGCAGAGCAGCGCTATGGAAATGAACACCCATATTTAACTTATAGAAAAATAGATGTGACCAAACAACTGCAGAATCAATCCATTAATGAAGCTGTCTATGATATAGCAATCGCGGCCAATGTGCTGCATGCTACACCCAATATCCGTCAAACCCTCGGACATATCAAGGCAGCGATCAAAAAACAGGGGTATTTGCTCCTGAACGAGATAACCGATAATACACTTTTTGCCCATATTACGTTTGGTTTGTTGGAGGGCTGGTGGTTATACGAAGATGAGGCACTGCGTATTCCGGGCTGCCCAGGACTTACACCTAATACATGGAAAAAGGTGCTCGCCAAAGAGGGGTTCAGAAATGTTCGTTTTCCGGCATTAAATGCTGAAGAGTGGGGACAACAAATCGTTGTATCTCAAAGTGACGGCATCATTATACATGAAATAAAACAGAGTCCTGTATCTCATCCTGTACTGACACAAACCAGAGCGATTCCTGACGTGGAATGGAGACCCAATTCATCCCCGGTTATGGAGACTGGAAACATTCAACCTACAGCAGATATTCCTGACCACCTGATCCGGGATCATATTATTACGGTCATCCGGGACAGCATAGAAACTTCACTTAAGATGAGTCAGAACCGGATCGATAATCATCAAAGTTTCTCTGAATATGGCGTCGATTCGATTGTTGCCGTCAATCTGGTCAATCTTATTAACGAGCAATGTGGAATAGTGATGCAGACTACAGTGCTGTTCGATCATAACACGGTCCATGCCTTAAGCAAGCACATGCTGGAGCAATATCGACAAGAAATTGTGGCGTACATGCTGCCTGACCCGGCTACATCTCCACAGAGGAAAGACGAACAAGCCATCATTTTGGACATGAGCAACGATAATCGTAAGGCGGATAAGCCTGCTGTGCATAGGAATGAGGATCGGTTGCCAGTTCGGGATGAGAGGAGTAATCCTAATGCGACTTGGACAAGCACAATGGTTAATAACGAAAAGCTGGGATCCATTTCGGAAGGTTCATATTATCGATTGCTGTTGGAGAAACCTGGAGAATCCGATGAACTTAAACTGATTCAGGATCAATCGCGTTCACTCCAGTCAAACGAAGTGCAAATTGCTGTACATGCTTTTTCACTTAATTTTGGAGACCTGTTATGTGTAAGAGGACTGTATCCAACCATGCCCGCATATCCGTTTACCCCTGGCTTCGAAGTCAGCGGGGTCGTTGTTCAAACAGGTTCCGAGGTTACAGACCTTCGAAGTGGTGAAGAAGTGGTGGCCATGATGGGTGAGCAGATGGGTGGTCATGCCAATATGGTGATCTGTCCGGCAGCTCATGTAGTAACCAAACCGAAAAAGTTAACATTTGAAGAAGCCTGCTCACTGCCGGCCGTCACTATGACCATGCTTGATGTGTTCCACAAAGCCAAACCACAGCCAGGTGAAAAAATATTGATTCAGACGGCGGCCGGAGGGACAGGTCTTATTGCCGTACAGCTGGCGCAGCATTATGGTCTGGAAATCTATGCCACAGCGGGTTCAGATGTAAAACTGAACTATCTGCAACAACAGGGTGTGCACCATACCATTCAGTATGTGGAGCAAGATTTTGCCGAGGAGATCCACCGTCTTACGAACGGGCAAGGTGTAGATATTGTTATCAATACTTTATCGGGTGATGCGATTCAAAAGGGGATGGCTTGTCTTGCTCCCGGTGGCAGATATATTGAAATTGCTATGACTGCCCTCAAATCAGCCAAAAATATTGATTTATCCTTGTTATCAAACAATCAGGCATTTTATTCGGTAGATTTGCGACGCATGGCCTTCCGTGATCCTTCTATAATTCGAACCTATATGAAGGAAATGGCGATCCTAATTGACCAGAACATCGTTCGTCCAACGATATATGCCACTTATCCTTTTCAGCAAGTGAAAGAAGCATATAAGGCTATGGGAAACCGCAGTAATATCGGCAAAATTGTGGTACATATCCCTGAAGAACAACGTTTTAAGCCATATTCTGCTAAGCCATGGGAGCAAAACGTTGTGGTAGAAGAGGCCATAATGAATCAAGAAACACCGTCAGTCAGGGAGGAAATAGCGATTATTGGAATCAGTGGCCGATTTGCACAAAGTCGCAATCCTGAGGAGTTATGGCAACATTTGCAAGCCGGGAATGATCTGATTGGAGAGGTAAAACGTTGGGATCTGGACGCTTATTACGCGGATCAGCAGTCTTATTGTCGACATGGCAGCTTTATAGAGGATTTTGATCGTTTCGATCCTCTGTTTTTTAATATATCCGGCGTGGAAGCCACCTATATGGACCCGCAGCAGCGCATTTTTTTGGAGGAGTCCTGGAAGGCGCTTGAAGATAGCGGTTATGCTGGCAAAAAGGCCGAGGGCCTTCAATGTGGTGTCTATGTAGGCTGCAGCGGCATGGATTATCAAAGCATATTTGGACATGAGGGCCCTCCGCAGGCTTTCTGGGGGAACGCCAATTCTATTGTGCCTGCTCGCATAGCCTATTACCTGAATCTGCACGGTCCGGCCATTACAGTGGATACAGCCTGTTCCAGTTCATTGGTGGCCATTCATCTGGCATGTCAAGGATTATGGTCAGGCGAGACGAATATGGCTCTTGCCGGAGGCGTATTCATCCAGTCCACCCCTGGATTCTACATTGCCTCCAATCGAGCGGGAATGCTGTCTCCAACAGGACGGTGTCATACCTTTGATGAAGCAGCAGATGGTTTTGTTCCAGGAGAAGGCGCAGGGGTTGTTATCCTGAAAAGGCTTAGCGAGGCGCTGGATGACGGTGACCAGATTTACGGAGTCATTCGAGGGAGCGGAATAAACCAGGATGGGTCCACCAATGGAATTACGGCTCCCAGTGCGAAATCCCAGGAACGGCTTGAGCAGAACGTATATGAGACTTTTAATATTAATCCTGAACACATCCAGCTGGTCGAGGCTCATGGGACAGGGACCAGGCTGGGAGACCCGATTGAGTTCAATGCATTGGCGAAGGCGTTTAGAAAACATACGGACGAAAAGCAGTTCTGTGCGATCGGCTCGGTAAAAAGCAATATCGGTCATACGGCCACGGCAGCTGGAGTAGCGGGTTTGTTTAAAATTATGCTGGGGATGCGTCATCAAAAAATAGCCCCCTCCATTCATTTTCATCAAGCCAACAGCCAGATTGCCTTAAATGACAGCCCGTTCTATATCCCTACAGCCACGATGGAATGGAAAGCCGGGTCAAGTGGCAGAAGATGTGCTGCAATCAGTTCATTTGGTTTCAGTGGTACGAATGCACATATGGTCATTGAGGAGGGACCTCTGCAATCCAGAGCGTCAGAGCCGATGCCGGGATATTTGATTGCACTTTCAGCCCGTACCGCCGAACAATTGCGTCAGCAGGTTGAACAACTCACCGCCTACGGAAGACAATTGCCGGAACAGGATTGCGGTAACTTGAGCTACACGCTGTTATTGGGACGCAAACATATGGATTTCCGCCTCGCCTGTGTGACCCGAAGTCTGAATGAAGCGATGACTATACTTCAACGCTGGTTGGATAAGGGAAGTGCACCACAGGTTCGGGTTTCACAAGGAACACCGGACACTTCACATGAGCACTCCTCATTACAACGATATGGGAATGAATGTTTGCGGAGTTGTCAGAAGACGACACATGCAAGCGAATATTTAGAACATCTGGGTACTGCAGCGGATCTGTATATCCAGGGATATGAACTTGATTATGATCTGTTGTTTGAGCAGGGTCACTATTGGACCATATCCTTACCCACCTATCCATTTGCCAGAGAGCGGTATTGGGTGGAGCACGAAGAAATGAATTGCTCACCATTAATAGAAAAACCAACAATAGTTAAACCATCAAATGAGAGCATATTACTGCACTCCATGCTGCACCACAACCGTTCGGATCTGCTGCGGGGCCAGTGGTACAGTAGTCAGTTCAATGGCAATGAGCCTTTCCTAAGCGATCATGTTGTACAGGGGCACAAGATGCTTCCAGCTGTTGTTCAGCTGGAGATGGCCCGGGCAGCAGCGGCGCATGCAGCAAATTGGCCTCCGCTCACACACAGTCTGCTGCTGCGGCATGTAATGTGGAGCAGGCCGCTCGTTGTTGGAGAGGAGCCTCTGGAGGTCCATCTCGTGCTTGAGGCCGAGGCAGATGAGAGCTTGTCCTATAAAATATCGGCCGCTTCATCAATTGAGTCCAGCGAAGGGGTGTATAGTCAAGGGCGTGTAAGTGTGGGAAGACCTCTCGTAGAAGCCGTGCAAACCTTGGATTTGCACGCTGTACGCAGCCGGTGTACAGAGGGACAGGCCAGTGGAGCAGTTTGTTATGAAGCATTCCGAAAACTGGGTCTGGAGTACGGTCCGTCCCATCAGACCATTGCCGAATTGCAATGGGGGGCAAACGAGGCCTTGGCGCAGTTGCGTCTGCCACAAGCGCTCTTCGAAGGGCAAGCGGACACTGTGCTGCATCCCGGTATGGTGGATGGGGCCTTGCAAGCATCCATCGCCCTGCTGGCCGGAGATCAGATCGCGGAAGTGCTGAGATCCACTACTCAGGAGGGGGCAGTAAGCTTGGAGAGCACGGACCTTGCGAGCACAACAGAACGACATGGGAACCCGCCCGCTTCCGCTCCGTTGCCTTTTGCGCTGGAGGAGGCGGAAGTGATATCTCCTTGCCAGGCGCACATGTGGGCGGTGGTGCGTGTTCGCCCCGAGCCAGCGGCATCTTCCGCTGCGGAGGCTAGCGTCCGTAAACTGGATCTGGAGCTGTGCGATTCGGAGGGACAGGTTTGCATTCGACTGCGGGGCGTGACCTCGCGTGTGCCCGAAAGCCGGGAAGGTGTGCTGCTGGTGCAGCCCGAGTGGCAGGAGCTGCCGAAGCGCTCCCTACCGGCTGAAGCTGTGGGGGTTGAACCCGCGGTGCTGCTGTGTGATTGGGCCCCGCAAGACTTCGCGGCTGCGGATGTGTCCTGGAAGCAGATGGTGTTAACGGGGTCGTTGGAGGCGCGATACGGACAGGCTGTTCAGGCCATTCTGCACCATGTGCAGCAGCAGCTTGCGATGCAGCGAAGCCACCGGATGGCTGTGCAGGTCGTCGTGGCGGGAGATGAACAAGGAAGACGGTTCGCCGGCCTGAGCGGGCTGCTGCGGACGGTGCGACTGGAGCATCCGGGCTGTCTGGCACAGCTTGTCGAAGTCCAGCCAGAGACATCGGCCGCCATATTGACCGAGCAGTTGCACCAGTGTGCGCTCCATGCGGAGGAGAGCCATCTGCGTTGGGAAGCGGGTGAGCTGAAGCGAGCGGGCTGGCAGGTGGTCGACGTGGACAAGGATACAAATGTGGATATGGATGAGATGACGAATGGGAATGCAGAGACAGAGGTGAAGACAAAGCGGAAGAGCGGCTTCCCACTGTTGTCCCCTTGGAGAGACGGAGGCGTGTACGTCATTACAGGCGGAGCCGGTGGCCTGGGACGGATCTGGGCCCGGGAGATTTCAGCCCAAACGGAAGGCAGTACGCTTATATTGACTGGCCGATCCCCGGCGATGCCAGAGGCGGTACAGCGAGAGATGGCGCAGCTCCCTGCCCAGGTGCTTTATGAAGCAGTGGACGTCACCGATCGGGAGGCGGTCCACGGACTGTTCGGGCGTATCCGTCAGCAGTATGGCCAGGTGAACGGGGTGCTGCATTGTGCCGGAGAAATCCGGGACAGTCTGATGCGATACAAAACGGAATCCGACTGGCAGGCCGTGCTGGCTCCGAAAGTAGTCGGCATACGGAATCTGGAAGAAGCGATCGGGACCGAAGCGCTGGATGTGCTGTTGCTGTTCTCCTCGGGTGCAGCGGTGACGGGGAATGCAGGGCAGGGTGATTATGCCGCCGCCAATGGGTATATGGATGCGTATGCGGTGAGCCGAAATGCGCGGATGAAACGCGGGGAGTGTCAAGGGAGAACCTTATCCATCAACTGGCCGTTGTGGGAAGAAGGCGGAATGCAGCTGGAGGAAGAGGGGAAGCAGCGTCTGTGGAAACAGCATGGACTGAGACCGCTGGGAACTGCGTCGGGAGTAAAGGCGTTGTATCAGGCTTGGGCGAGTGGAGGCAGCCAGGTATTGGTGGCGGAAGGCAAGCTGTCGGTGCTGCGAAGAAGCCTGCTGGAGCCGGGATATTCGGGGTCGGGCCAACCGATCGAGCCGGTAAAGGCAGACGCAGAACCAGACGCAGATGGGCAAGGGCCTTCGCCGGAATCGTCATCCATCAAGCTTGGAGTCCCTCTGGCGGGAGGCATGACCCAACAGGAAGCTGTATCTGTGCTCACGTTGGAAGTGGCCGCTTTGTTGAACGTAGGGGAGCAGGACGTGGACCCGGACATGGACTGGAGTGAATATGGTTTGGACCCGGTGCAATGGAGTGAACTTTCCCGCAGACTGCTAACTCGGCATGGATGGGATATTTCTGCAGAGACACTCTTGGAACACTTGAACATGAGTCAAACTGTCCAGCAAGTTACCGGTCAGATCCACCCGATGGGGAAGGAGCGAATGGACCTGCATAAAAAAGAAGAGAACCTTGGCCTTGTTCATAAGAATGATGCTGATTTGCGAGTAAAAACAGTTCAATTTCTGCAAGAGCGTTTAGCCCGTGTCATCGGTCTTCCGAAATCAAGGATTGACGTAGATACTGCAATGGATCGATACGGGATAGATTCGTTACTTATTATGCAAATGACCACTAATTTGGAAGAACAGTTTGGCCTCTTGCCCAAAACACTTTTTTTCGAGTATCAGACCCTTCGGGCTCTGAGCGAATATTTTCTTGAGCACCATCATGAACCATTGCGACTCATTTTAGGGGAAGAACTTCCTGAGGAATCCGATGGTATATCTCGTGCTTCGGTTGCTGTACAGAATCCGGGGATAGAGGACGTTAAATCCAAGGGCATTTTACGCCAAAAGAGGACGTTAAAGAATCAACAAGCTACTAATCCAGAGTCGAAGAACGTTGGTTCATTGAAATCTTTGAATCCAATTGAATCATCTAATCGGGTTCAAGAGGATGAGGAGAAGCAGGATATTGCCATTATTGGTGTGGCGGGAAGGTACCCGGGAGCGCGGAACATCCATGAGTTTTGGGAGAATCTGCGCAGTGGAACGGACAGCATTACCGAGATTCCATCTGAACGCTGGGATCAGGAGCAGGTATATGATTCAGAGCCGGGCACACCGGGCAAGACCTATGGACGCTGGGGAGGATTTCTGGACGGTGTGGACGAATTCGATCCGTTGTTCTTCCAGATTTCTCCTCGGGAAGCTGAGATGATGGATCCGCAGGAACGATTATTCATGCAGTGTGTGTACGAGACGATTGAGGATGCGGGGTATACGCGGGAGCGTTTGGCTACCGACATCGTGGGTGTGTACGTGGGTGTGATGTACGAGGAATACCAACTGTACGGGGCCGAGTCCTCAATTGCGCTCTCCGGTAATCCGGCGTCCATCGCAAACCGGGTGTCGTATTTCTGTAATTTCCGCGGACCGAGTCTGGCGGTGGATACGATGTGTTCATCTTCGCTGACTTCCATTCATCTGGCGTGCCAGAGTTTAAGACAGAATGAGTGTCAGGTTGCAGTCGCGGGCGGGGTGAATGTGTCGGTCCACCCGAACAAATATATCATGTTGTCTCAAGGACGATTCCTGTCCAGCAAAGGTCGCTGTGAGAGCTTTGGTGAAGGGGGCGACGGGTATGTGCCGGGGGAAGGCGTGGGCGCGGTCCTGTTAAAACCGCTTGCACGAGCCGTTGCAGACGGGGACCGGATTTACGGCGTGATCAAAGGGTCGGCCTTGAATCACGGTGGAAAAACAAACGGATATACCGTGCCGAATCCCAACGCCCAGGCGGACGTCATCGGCCGGGCCTTGCGTGAGGCGGGCGTTGACCCGCGGACGATCAGTTATGTGGAAGCCCATGGCACGGGTACGTCGCTCGGTGATCCCATCGAGATTGCGGGGCTGAGTAAAGCTTTTCAGCAAGATCCGTCGGAAGAGGCCTACTGTGCGATTGGTTCAGCGAAATCCAATATCGGACATGCAGAGAGCGCAGCAGGCATCGCGGGAGTCACCAAGGTGCTGCTGCAATTACAGCATGGAGAGCTGGCGCCGTCCCTGCATGTGCAGCAGACCAACCCGCATATTGACTTTAGCCAAACTCCATTCACGGTCCAGCGGGAGTTAGACGTTTGGGAACGTCCGAGAGTGGGCGGTCAGATTGTACCGCGACGGGCGGGGATTTCCTCGTTTGGTGCAGGTGGAGCGAATGCTCATCTCATTTTGGAGGAATACCGGGAACCCGACCTGACGCGTGAAAAGATGAATGAGCAAAACGAGCAAAACGAGCAAAATGAAGTGCCAGGGATGATCGTGCTGTCAGCGAAGAACGAGGAACGGCTGGTCGTGCAGGCCCGTCAGTTGCGAGATGCACTCCGTACCGGGCAGAGCAGCTGGAAAGTGAGGGAGATCGCCTATACACTGCAAACCGGACGTGAAGCAATGGAGGCACGGCTGGGTGTGCTGGCGCAAACGATGGAGGAGCTGCTTGCCAAGCTGGACAGCTATGTGGAACAGGTGGGTCAGACGGAACCAGCAGGCAATGGAAGCTTGTACTATCAGGGGCATGTGAAGCAAGGGCAGGAGCATCCGGGTTGGTTAACCGATGAGGAAGACATGAAAGAGAATGTGAAACGCTGGCTGTCCCAAGGTCGTTATGAGCATGTACTGGACGCGTGGACACGAGGGGCAGTGATTCAGTGGATGGAGCTATACGGGGACAACAGACAGCAGCACCCGCGCCCAGTCAGTCTGCCGGCGTATCCGTTTACACGAAATCGCTACTGGGCTCCAAAGAAAACCGAGTTGGTATCGTCCAGCGCGGTTGGTACGAACGGATCAGCCATGCTCCATCCACTTTTGCATAGCAATACTTCGGATCTTCAAGAGCAGCGGTACACTTCACTCTTTACAATGGACTCGCCTATGCTTATGGATATCAATAAAGAGCAAACAACAAAATTATTGCCCGACTTGCTTCATCTGGAAATCGCCTATGCAGCTCTGGATTTGGCCATACCTGATGATCATGATTCAGCAGAATCAGCATTATCGATCCAATTGCAGGATGTGATATGGGACAACCCTATTTATGTGTCTGATCAGCCACTTCCGTTACACATCTCATTGCAATCCGAATCACATTTAACAGTGGGATACGTCATATATGGTGAAAATGTAGGGGGATTTCAACCCGTATATAGTAGCGGAATGGCCAAAAAGGTGGCTTCAGAGTTCACAGGATCAGATGCTCTGGAGATTGATTCTATCGATATGCTCTACACCGCTGAGCTGGATTCGTCAATCACTGCTTTTGCGAACCATGCTTCAAAGTCAGCCTTGTCCTCATCTCCTTATGCGGTAGAACGTATATATGTGGGGGAAGACCATATTCTGATCAAGTTTGAAGATGCAACGGATGTGTTATCTATACCACCAGTGTACAAACTGCCAGTAGATGCAATTCACCTTGCCGTTTATGGGGGGCTAGGCTGGACAGAAATTGAAAATGAAGCAAAGCAGCAGTTGGATATGTCTGCTTCACGTCCTGTTTACATTCAATCCCTTCAAAGACTTGATGCAGTAGGCGCATCAAATATTTCTTGGGCGAGAGTAGACAGAAGAGAACGGATGAATGGGGCGTCAGGACTTGAAGTGTTGGACATTCGTTTGTATTCATCAGAAGGACGCGCAGTGTTGAAGATTCAGGGATTAGAAGCAGGCTTTACAGCCATGTCGCAGGGGACAGAAAACGACGGAATAGCGGTACATTCGAATGCTGCAACTACAAGTGCAGGTGCATTTGTACTTGAATCTTCATTCGGTGAATCCGAGAAAGAAACTGTGATCCTCTCCAAAGAAGCTTCATCTGCTTCCATGGCTTCTCGCCGGAGACCGGAGCTCTTGGGCCTAACAACGTCTGAGTGTGTAAGGTGGGAGTTAAAGGAACTGGCAGGCCAAACGTTGAAAATTCCAAGGGAACTGATTGATGGCAATGAAAATCTTGCCGAATATGGATTTGATTCCATTAGCCTGACTGAATATGCAACGGTTCTTAATCAGCATTTTGGAATGGACCTGGCACCATCCATATTTTTCGATCACACCACACTTCATGAATTGGCTCATTATCTGGAGCGAGAATTCGAGCAGACCATCACGGATCAATATGCAGATCACGACATTCAAACGGGAGAAAAACATACAGAGCAAGCCGCACCGTTAAAAAGCAAAGTGGCACAGCATCGTTCCAAAGCCCGAAAGCCTAACGCCCAGAGACAAGCATCTGGCAAGTACTGGCGTTTGGGAGATACACGACGAATGCAAGCGGCCGATGAACCTGTTGCCATTATTGGTATCAGCGGACGATTTCCCGAAGCGCGCAATGTAGATGAGATGTGGTCGATTCTCGTAAATGGACAAACGGCTGTTAAGACCGTTCCCTCGGATCGATTCACCAGCAGTAAAAAGGATGCTACTTGGAAATGCGGTCTTGTGCCAGGGATACGAGAGTTTGATCCCCGCTTCTTCGAAATCTCTCCACGCGAGGCCGAGAGCATGGACCCACGTCAGCGATTGCTATTGCAAGAATCCTGGAGAGCGCTTGAGGATGCCGCTTATGGCAAAAAACAACTTTCCTCCGGTCGGGTCGGCATGTTTGTAGGAGTGGAGAATAATGAATATTTGCAGTTTGTCGGCCTGGATGGACCGCTTACGTCCAATCACAATGCCATTCTGGCCGCCCGGTTGGCGTATCTGTTGGACCTGAATGGCCCGAATATGGCGATCAATACGGCTTGTTCTTCGGGTCTGGCGGCTGTTCATCAAGCTTGTGCCAGCCTGCGGGCGGGAGAGTGCGACACAGCTCTTGCGGCAGGAGTAAGCCTGCTGCTCACTGAGCAGGGGTTCGAAGCGATGTCCCAAGCAGGCATGTTGTCTGAGGACGGTCGCTGTTATGCGTTCGACCAGCGTGCTAATGGCATGGTGCCGGGAGAAGCGATCGCGGTTGTTGTATTAAAGACCTTATCTCAGGCTGAGGCGGATGGAGACTCGATCTACGGGGTCATTCGGGGCAGTGGCATGAACTATGATGGCAAAACGAATGGAATCACCGCGCCGAGTGGTGTGGCACAGACGGCGTTAATGAATGAGGTATATGCCCGGTATGGCATTCCGGCGGAGGACATGCAGTACATTGTGACCCACGGGACGGGAACACGCCTCGGAGACCCGGTCGAAATCAAGGCTTTGCAGGAAGCCTATAAAGGACGGAATATGGCGCCAGGTTCCTGTGCGTTAACGTCGGTAAAAACGAATTTGGGTCATACCCTCGCTGCATCCGGTGTGGTGAGCCTGATTAGTCTGGTACAGGCGATGCGTTATGAGACGATCCCGGCAAGTCTGCACTGTGAGGAAGAGAGTGAATATATCCAGTGGTCGGAGGGGCCGTTTTATGTAAACAAAAGCAAACGGCCTTGGCCACGAACGGAGCAGGGCAGGTTGGGCGCGGTAAGTGCTTTTGGCATGAGTGGAACCAACGTGCATGTCGTGGTGGAAAGTTATGAAGGCAACGGGCAAAAACAAATGGCTGGAAATACAGCGCCTTATTATTTGCTGGCACTGTCCGCCAAAACGGAAGAGGCACTACATCGCAAGGTGGAGGACATGATCGCCGTGCTGGAACGGGAAGAGGAGCCGGATCTGGCGGCAATCAGTTACACGCTCCTGGAGGGACGACAGCATTTCCGTCACCGTTGTGCGGTGGTTGTACAGTCCCGGACGGATGCTGTGCATGTCTGGAAACAGTTCGGTACGAAAGAAAATAACGGGAAGATGTTTCGCGGGACAGTGGGCCGGGAGTTCACTGAACAGCGCATTGTTCGGGAACACGGTCATGAGCTTTTGCATCAACTTCAGCATGGAACTCAAGCGATCGCAACCGGGGCATACCGTGACATTCTTCATGTGCTGGCGGATTTATACTGTCAGGGTTACGCATTGGATTGGATGAATATGTACGGTGAGTCTGTTCCTGAACGCATTCATTTGCCTTCATATCCGTTTGCCCAGGAAGAATACTGGGTGACCCAGTCATCACCTGAAGCAAGCCGGTTGAACGAGCAGCTTCTGACAGCAAAGCTCCACCCGCTTGTACACCGGAATACGTCAACGCTGCGCGAACAGCGTTATAGCTCTGTTTTTGCACGGGAAGATCCGTTGTTACATGACCCTATGGAATCGGGTTACCAATGTTTGCCAGATTCAGCCCACTTGGAGATGGCCCGGGCTGCTGCGCAATATGCGTTAAAGGGAGCGGGCGAGATGAACCAGGCCCCGGTCCGGATGAAGCTGACCGAGCATCAATGGGTCAATCCGGTTGTGGTGACAGAGCAGGCGCTGGAAGTTCATTTGGCCATTATTCCAGAATCAGATCAATCTTTAATCTATGAAATATTCAGTGAACGAGCTGACGGTGATGAAGAGTTGTGGAGCAGGGGCCGTATTGAATATGAATCACAGGAATTCGTGAGTCCGCCTATGGACATGCAGTCCATCACTGAAAGATGCACACATTTGGAGACTGCAAAACTTTCTTCAGAACTTAAAGGATCATCCATTGTTTGTTGTTATACCGGCGAAAATGAAGTGTTAATAAAGCTTTCAGCTGAAATTAATGCTCAGGATCGGACTTTGTTATATACTCCAAAGTTACTGACTGAAGCTGTATCACTGGCAGCAAACATCTTTGAGACAAGATCAGTAAAGGCAGCAGATTATCTTAACAAGGCCATGCCAGCAAAAGAGGCCGGCGAGTCGAGTGTACATGAAGTGCTGAGTGAAGAACAAAAACATACTTGGCTCTCTATGGAATCCATGGAGTTTACGGCAGATCACTTGCAGCATCCGCTGTGGATGTGGATCAGGGAGTTGGATTCCGGGCTGGATGTTACTTTCTGTGATGAGAAAGAACAGGTAGTTGCACACATGGCGGGATTACAGGTCCAAAAGAATTTGATGACAAAAGATATGCCGGAGGACATGGAAATAAAGGAGATAGAACGTGAGGTCGCTGATGGTAGCCTTCTAATGGCTTTTGAGGAAATCTGGGAAGAATCGGAGCCAGAACTTTATCATGAAGAGAACCCACAGACCATATTATGTGTACTTTCCCGTCAGGAGAATCAGGAGAGGTTCATTTCACTGATGAAACATCACAATCCTGAGATCCAGCTGGTCTTCATCGATCCGGGAATGTGGGAAAAAGAGACGGATCTTGATCATCATGCGAAGTACAGGGAAGCGCTTCAGGAGATCAGCCAGCAATATGGGAATGTGGATACGCTACTACATTTGTCGGCACTAGAGGAGCCACTACTGCTGCAAGACACGAAGCCAATATTACTTTTGCTTCAGGCATTGGCAGCAGAGAAGATCAAGCCTGGCCGAATTCTGCTCGCCGGGGAATATAGAACAGGAATCGAACGTTGTTACCTGGATGCATGGATTGGTTTTGAGCGTTCACTTGGGCTTGTTATGCCCCATACGAAATTACAAGTGATCAGCAGCGATAAACCATCCAGTAACGAAGTGAACTGGAAAAGGTGGAGTGAACGGCTGTGGCAAGAATTAAGGTCGAACCAGCGGTGTAGCGTGCGGTATGAGAATGATCTGCGCAAAGTAAGCCGTATCAGACCAATCCCGCCTGCCGAGCATTACAAACAGGGGACAGAATACGTGTTGCCAGGAAAGACATATTTGATAACAGGCGGATTGGGAGGAATTGGCCTCGCTTTTGCCAGAGCATGGGCTCCGCTGGGAGTAAATCTGGTGTTGATGGGCCGATCTTCTCTGGATTCCGTGAAGCAGCATAGGCTCGATGAATTGATCGAGGCGGGAAGTCAGGCTATGTATGTTCAGGCTGATGTTGCCGTACTGGAACAAGTCGAAGAAGCGGTGCGGGCTGTCAAAAGCAAATTTGGCACTATTCACGGACTGATCCACGCCGCCGGGATTGAAAGTCGGGTAAGTGTGCTGGATAAATCAGCAGCTGATTTTGAACGTGTGCTTGCTCCCAAAATTCGTGGAACATTGGCATTGGACAAAGCACTGGGTAACGAATCGCTGGAGTTCCGCAGTTATTTCTCTTCTTCATCGGCTATTTTGGGTGACTTCGGCTCCTGTGATTATGCTGTGGCGAATCGATTCCAGATGGCCTATGCTCAAGAACAGCATCGCACGGGTCCTATACACACGGTATCTATCAACTGGCCGCTTTGGAGAGAGGGCGGAATGGGCACAGGCGAAAAGAATGCTTCGGCTATGTATCTCAAAACCAGCGGTCAACGTTTTCTGGAAAAAGACGAAGGGGTGGCATTATTTCCAAAAATTCTAAATGAACCTTACGCTCACCAACTCGTTATGGCGGGGAAACCGGAACGCATACATCGTTTTCTGGGTGTTGAATTCACACCTGAGGAGCCGGCCAGCACATCTCATACTTCGTATGAGGTCGGGAATCCAGTCTTGAATGAGGCGGCGCCTGCGTTAGGGCTGCGTGTAGAGTTGCGTGGCAAAACGGTGGCTGAATGCGCGCAGTGGGAGCTTGGAGAAATAGCAAGCGAGCTGTTAAAGATACCTCATGAAGAATTGGACCCTCAAGCCAATCTCGCAGAGTTTGGATTTGATTCCATCAGCTTGACTGAGTATGCAGGACGGTTGAGCCGTCATTACGGAGCAGAATTGACACCATCCATTTTCTTTGGACATTCCACATTGAAAGGATTGGCTGAATATCTGGAAAATGAACATCGGGATGTTCTAGTTGGCATGTACGAGGAAAGGAAGGCCGTGACCGACATGAAATCCAATGTCGCGGACCGAGGTTACCGATCCGGACGTTCCGGAAGATGGGCTGGCGGCAAATCCTTCCCTGCATCCGATCTTCGTCCAACTGCACGTAATCTGGATAAAATGGATCAATTCATGGAACCTGTTTCCATTATTGGTATTAGCGGACGGTTCCCCGAAGCACGAGATGTGGACGAGATGTGGTCCATGATCAGTCAGGGTCAGGAAGCGATAAGAATGGCACCGGAGGACCGGTTTTCCACCCACAATGGGCGTGAACCTTGGAAATGCGGTCTTGTACCAGGAGTACGGGAGTTTGATCCACGCTTCTTCGAAATTTCTCCGCGTGAAGCCGAGAGCATGGACCCGCGTCAGCGATTGCTATTGCAGGAATCCTGGAGAGCGCTTGAAGATGCCGCTTATGGGAAAAGACAGCTTTCCTCCGGCCGGGTAGGTATGTTTGTCGGGGTGGAGAATAACGAGTATTTGCAAGTTGTCGGTCTGGACGGGCCGCTTACATCCAACCACAATGCCATTCTGGCTGCCAGATTAGCCTATCTGCTGGACCTGAATGGTCCCAACATGGCGATTAATACGGCTTGTTCTTCGGGGTTGGCGGCTGTTCATCAAGCTTGTGCCAGCCTGCGAGCCGGAGAGTGCGACACGGCTCTTGCGGCAGGGGTGAGCCTGCTGCTTACCGAGCAGGGACTCGAAGCGATGTCCCAAGCAGGCATGTTGTCTGAGGACGGTCGCTGTTATGCGTTCGACCAGCGTGCTAATGGCATGGTGCCGGGAGAAGCGATAGCGGTTGTTGTATTAAAGACCTTATCTCAGGCTGAGGCGGATGGAGACTCGATCTACGGGGTCATTCGGGGCAGTGGCATGAACTATGATGGCAAAACGAATGGAATCACCGCGCCGAGTGGTGTGGCACAGACAGCACTAATGAATGAGGTGTATACACGGTACGGCATTCGGGCGGAGAACATGCAGTACATTGTGACCCACGGGACGGGAACACGTCTGGGAGACCCAGTCGAAATCAATGCTTTGCAGGAAGCCTACAAATCAAGAAATATGGAGCCAGGCTCCTGTGCGCTGACGTCGGTAAAAACGAATTTGGGTCATACCCTCGCCGCTTCGGGAGTGGTGAGCCTGATTAGCCTGGTACAGGCGATGCGTCATGAGACGATCCCGGCAAGTCTGCACTGTGAAGAGGAAAGTGAATATATCCGGTGGTCGGAGGGGCCGTTTTATGTGAACAAAAGCAATCGGCCTTGGCCACGAACAGAGCAGGCGAGACTGGGAGCGGTAAGTGCCTTTGGCATGAGCGGAACCAACGTGCATGTCGTGGTGGAAAGTTATGAAGGCAGCGGACAAAAACGAACGGCTGGTTATGCGTCACCTTATTATTTGCTGGCACTGTCGGCCAAAACGGAAGCAGCACTACAACGCAAGGTAGAGGACATGATCGCTGTACTGGAACGGGAAGAGATGCCGGATCTGACGGCAATGAGCTACACTCTGCTGGAGGGACGACAGCATTTCCGACACCGTTGTGCGGTGGTTGTGCAGTCCAGGGAAGATGCCGTATACATGTTGAAACAGCGGGGGCAATCCAAGTCAGGGGTTTTGTTTGAGGGCGTGGTGCCAAGAAGGTTTACTGGACAAAAGCTGTTACAGGAACATGGGGATGAATGGATTATCAAAAGCACCGAAAGAAGTTTGTCCTCGGAGAAACAGAGGGATATACTCCATGTGCTGGCTGATCTGTATGCCCAGGGCTATGATCTGAACTGGGGACAGATGTATGGCGATGTACCACCATCACGCATCAGCCTGCCAACGTATCCTTTTGCCCGAGAGGAATATTGGATGGCGTCAAAGGAAAGAGAGCAAGAGGAAGAGCAGCCATCGCGGGAGCGCTCATGGGCTTCTCTTCACCCCCTGGTGCAACAAAATACGTCTGATTTCACTGAACAAAGGTTCAGCTCGGTCTTCAATGGAAGAGAATTTTTCCTTAAGGATCATATTATTCATGGAATCTCCGTACTTCCCGGGGTGGCCCAATTGGAAATGGCTCGGGCTGCATTGCAGCTTACCGTTGCCGGCACAAGACCTGTTTTTCTGCAAAATGTGGTGTGGATCAGTCCCGTAGTCATGGATGGAGATGCAGCAATCCCTAACAGCATTCAGGTAGAAATCGGATTACATCCTGTCACAGAAAATCCTCAACGTATAAGTTATGAGATATACCGGCAAGACCAGCAGGTTGAGGGGAAACGTCATGTATACAGTCAAGGACAGCTGGGATGGAATGAAGAAGCTGAATCCCCTCCAATTCATGACCTGAACGAACTCATGGCTGCATGCAGCCGATCGACCTGGACGGGTGCAGATTGTTACAACGCATTTAGGCAAGCCGGTATCCAGTACGGACCTGCATTTGAGGGAATACAGCAATTGTTCATCGGTGAAAGGGAAGTTTTGGCCCAACTGAAGCTGCCTGAGCATTTGTTGCCGGAAATGAACTCATATGTCCTTCATCCCTGTATATTGGACTCCGCGTTGCAGGCCTCTATTGGCATGATGCTGGAGCATCCTGAAGTGGATGGGAAAAAGGCGGGACATGGTTCAGGTGGACCACAGCCTTCGGTTCCTTTTGCGTTAAAGAAAGTTCGGATCTATAAAGCTTGTGCTCAAGACATGTGGACATGGGTGCGCTACAGCTCCGATTCCAGTTCGGATGGGAAAGGAATGACGTTTGATATTGATTTGTTTGATCAAGAAGGAAGTGTCTGTGTTCGTTTAATTGGCTTTTCCTCTAGACAGCTTCCCGATCCAGAATCCACAGCGCCAGGTGCTGACACAACCGCTCGGTCTGAAATGCTGCTGTTAAAGCCGTATTGGCGGGAGATGGAGGTGGAAGGAGCCGGTCGGAGCCGGAAGACTCCAGACGCTGAGCATATCGTTATTTTATGTGGTGCACTCGCTTGCAGGTTGAGTGAGATGCAGCTTGAATTTCCGTCAGCATCGTTTATACCGATTGGGTTGGATCAGGGAATGGCCACAGCCGAAAAGTGGTTTGAGGATGGTGCCTTGCAGGTGTTTGGTAAACTTCAAACGATACTGTCCAGTGAATCGAATAAACCGCGAATTATACAGGCCGTTGTGCCTAATGATGGAGAGCAGCGTTTGTATGCTGCGCTGTCGGGTATGTTGCAAAGTATTAAACTCGAATATCCGGCTGTTGCGGGACAGTTGATTGAAATGGACGAACAGTTGGATAACGCAGATATTTTACAGCTATTGAAGTTGGACGTTTGCGAGCCTAAAGATAACTGGATTCGTTATACGGGTCGTCGACGGGAATTGGCAGACTGGCAAGAGATTGAACCGTCCACTGTTCTTGAAAAACGGTTTTGGCGTGATCATGGTGTTTACCTCATTACAGGTGGTATGGGAGGGCTTGGACTTGTATTTGCGCAAGAGATCGCCACACAAGCCAAGCATCCAACACTTGTTCTCGTGGGCAGATCACCGATGGACGGTCTGATGGAACAATCCCTTGAAGTATTGCGAGAGCAGGGAGCACGGGTGGACTATTTGCAGGTTGATGTAACGGATGGTGAAGCCGTGGAGAACCTTGTTGGTAGCATCAAACAAGTCTATGGCGCTATCCACGGCGTTATTCATGGAGCAGGATTAATCAGAGACAGTTTGTTTCTTGCCAAGACAGAGGAAGAATGGCGTCAGGTTATGAAACCCAAAGTGGCGGGCACTATACACCTGGATCGTTCTACACATAAGGAAGCATTGGATTTCTTCATTCTGTTCTCCTCTGGAACTGCCGTGCTCGGCAATATGGGGCAGAGTGATTACGCTACAGCCAATGCATTCATGGACCTATTCGCAACATACCGGGAAACGATGGTGAGTCAGGGCAAACGAAGCGGCAGGACACTGTCCTTAAACTGGCCACTATGGGAAAATGGCGGCATGAAGGTGGACTCATCTGTCAAACAAATGATGTGGCGGCAAATGGGAATGAGACCCCTGCATTCGAATCAGGGAATTGAGGCATTAACCCTTGCACTATCATCCACTTCTTCCAGAGTGATGGTCATGGCAGGGAACCCTGAACGAATTCGGGGCAAGATCAGAACTGTAAAATCACAAACACTAGGTATTTCCTCCCCAATGTATACAGCTTCTCCCAAAGGGGATAAGCCCAGGGACGACCGCTATTCGGAACTGGTTAATCGTGTTCTGGACGGGGAACTAACGGAGTCACAATTTGTTGAAGCGTTCATGAAGGAATAGGAGTGATCGGATGAAAGACGACTTGTATCAAATATACAATGATATCAGAACACGTAAACTAAATCCGCAAGATGCTGCCAATCAACTAACCTCTTTAATGGCGCAAAATCAACACACCCAGACTTCCGGCGAGTCTCAGGAGTCCGGGAACACGCTTCAGGCTGATACCGAGTTACATGAAAAGACACGCAGAATGTTGACTAAGGCTGTGGCTGATCAATTGAAGGTACGACCGGAGGAAATTGAAGCCGATGTGGAGCTCAGTGAGTATGGATTTGATTCCATTATGTTAACCGAACTGAGTAACTCCCTGAACAAGAACTACAGACTGAATCTGACCCCGGCCGTTTTTTTTGAACATTCAACGTTAGCGCAATTTACAGACTATGCTTTGGAAACTTATGTTGATCAATTTGCAGAACTGTGGACATCTCCTGCCTCGGCAGGAGATGTCCAGAAAACACATATTTCGTCTGAGTCCACAATGAAGAACAGATTTAAGTCATCCGAAAATTTTGAAATGGCTCACCAGTATGAGAACGCTGAGAATGCTGGAACTTCCGTAAATGATGAAAGCTTTCATCAAGCTCAGAAAAGAAACTCTCCAACCTTTCAGCGAGCAGACAAGGCGATAACAACGTTTGAACCTGTTGCGATCGTAGGCATGACAGGAAGGTTTCCGATGGCACAGGATACGGATGCGCTGTGGGAAAATTTAATCGAAGGAAGAGACTGTATCACCGAAATTCCATTGTCACGCTGGGATTGGAAGTCCATTTATGGTGATCCCCTAAAGGAATCGAATAAAACCAACATTAAATGGGGCGGATTTATAGATGGTGTAGATGAATTTGATCCTTCATTTTTTGGCATCTCCCCGCGGGAAGCGGAACTTATGGACCCACAGCAGCGTCTACTGATGCTCTATGTATGGAAGACCATTGAGGATGCGGGCTATGCTGCCCAAAGCTTGTCTGGAAGTAACCTGGGTATATTCGTGGGCACCTCCGGAACGGGATACAGCAGTCTGATTTCCCGTTCCGGAATGGCTATTGAGGGGTATAGCTCAACCGGAATTGTTCCATCCGTAGGACCCAATCGAATGAGCTATTTTCTGAATGTACATGGTCCAAGTGAACCGATAGAGACGGCTTGTTCAAGCTCGCTAGTTGCTATCCATCGGGCAGTAACAGCGATGAGAAATGGGGATTGTGATGCAGCCATCGTTGGCGGTATTAATACCATCCTGACCCCGGAAGGGCACATCAGCTTTAACCGTGCAGGGATGCTGAGTGAAGACGGGCGCTGCAAAACCTTTTCCGAACAGGCTAATGGGTATGTTCGCGGTGAAGGTGTCGGCATGCTGATGCTAAAGAGGGTGAAAGATGCAGAACAAGCGGGAGATCACATCTATGGGCTGATTCGGGGTACAAGCCAGAACCATGGTGGACGGGCCAACTCCTTAACGGCACCTAATCCGAAAGCACAGGCTGACCTATTGATCCAGGCCTATCGCAAAGCCGATATTGATCCAAGAACCGTTGGTTATATCGAAACCCATGGAACGGGGACACCTCTGGGTGACCCAATTGAAGTGAATGGGCTGAAGGCTGCTTTTAAAGAGCTGGCTCGTCAATCAGGAGATGAACCGCTTGGAACACCGCATTGCGGTTTGGGTTCTGTAAAGTCTCATATTGGACACCTTGAGATGGCTGCTGGTGTGGCGGGTGTCATGAAGGTACTGCTTCAGATGAAGCATCGTAAACTCGTGCCAGGCTTGCATCTGGATCATATTAACCCTTATGTCCAATTGGACAACAGCCCGTTTTATATTGTGCGGGAAACAAGAGAGTGGGCTGCCCCGAGAGATAGCGATGGCAGGGAAATGCCTAGACGTGCGGGAGTGAGCTCCTTTGGTTTTGGCGGCGTGAACGCACATATCATTTTGGAAGAGTATATTCCGAATCGGGAGAATCATGAAAAAAATACAACAGAAATCCCCGGACAACACCCTGCGATCGTAGTGTTGTCTGCCAGAAACGAAGCACGATTGCGTGAACAAGTGAATTTACTGCTTCAGGCCTTGCGTGAAGGAAAGTATGCAGAGAACGATTTGGCTAATATGGCCTATACGTTACAGATCGGACGCGAGCCTATGGAGGAGCGATTGGCACTGATTGTGAGGACTATGGCTGAATTGGCGACTGGCCTGACTCATTACATGCATGAAGGAGCAGTCACAGGTCATGACGGGATTGAAACGTACAGAGGGCAAGCCAAACGCAAGGACACACTCCTGTCACTAACAGAAGATGAGGAAATGCAGGATCTGGTCCATAAGTGGTACCTGCGTGGCAAGCTGGGCAAAGTCGCAGAGATCTGGACAAGAGGGTTCATTGTCCAATGGTCAGCTCTGTATGATGGGAAGAAACCAGCCAGAATCAGTCTGCCAACGTATCCGTTTGCCCAAGAAAAGTATTGGGTTCCGATCCCTGATTCCCGAATGCCGCGGCCATTCGAAGATGAATATTCGAACTCGGCAGGGGTTCTGCATCCCCTTCTACACAGTAACATTTCTAATTTATACTCACAGCGCTATAGCTCCATTTTTACTGGAACCGAGTCATTTTTGCAAACTTCTGCTACATCGGGCAAACGGACTTTTCCCGATGTAGCCTGTATGGAAATGGCTCGTGTGGCGGCGCAGCATGCCATGGAGTCGTCAGACGGGGATGGGCAATCGGTTATGAAGCTCAGATTATCCGATGTGAAGTGGGTGCAGCATGACACAAACATCCCGAACACGGCGTTTCCATTACAGATTCAAATTGAAATTTACCCTGAAGAAGATCATAAAGAACTTTTTTTCGAAATCAGCAGTGCTGGCGACAAAAAGGAACGGCAGTTATTAACGACGGGAAGAGTCTCCAGACCGGAAAGCTCTGCCTACGACCTAACAAGGTTTGACCTGAAAGTTATACGCAAGCGGTGTGAGTTGGATTTCAACTCAGCTACATTGAACGCAGACAATGTATGGTCTGGCGGACAGACGACGGGCCGTGTGAAACAAAGTTATAAGGGGAATGGAGAAGTACTGCTACACATCTCCAGTTCCGAAGAAACTACAAGATCTACCAACATGTTCATTGATCCAGAAATGCTGAAAGACGTCATTCAAGTTGGATTATGTGAACTCTGTGGGCAACAGGGTCAAGTGAACCTCGGGGGAGCCATTACCATAAAATCAGTCCATTCCTTGGAGGTTTTGCAGGATGGGCAACCTGTTTGGGTATGGATTCGCCTGGGCACGCCGCCACATCATGATTCGACTGGAGCGGTTAGATCCGATCTTAGACTGGACGTAGCCATAGCCAATGACGCTGGTCAGGTTCTGATCTGGATGGAACAAGTCACCGTGAGTATGCCCGAGGTAGAAGGCGTAATCCTTCTGGAGCCACACTGGGAAACGGCCCCAAACCGCATGTCTTCTTCCGTACCGGTTTCATACAGCGAACACCGGATTATCCTGTGTGGTGAGTTGACAAATTTCACGATGACCGAAATGTTGAAACAGGAAATGCCAGGGGTTTCCCTGATACAACTCGGTTCAGCAGGAACCCTTGTACAACGTTACGAAGCATATGTGCTTGCCCTGCTGGAGCAGTTCAAAGATGGTGAGAGCCTTCGTCATGAAGGAAGCAAATTCATTCAGGTTGTCATACCTGACGATGCAGAACAATCCAGACTGTGGACAGGGCTGTCTGGCCTGCTCCGTACCGTTCAGCTTGAACATCCGCAGGTACGCTGCCAGCTTATTGAAATGCAGCGTGATACGTCACTGGAACAATGGGTGGAGCGGCTTAAGTCCTGTGCAAATTTGCCGAATGAGGATCACTTGCGATATATGGAGAATCAACTGTACCGTGCATCATGGAAGGAACTGGTTCAGGATGTATCCACCGAGGCAGTGAGTTCCATCAGGGAGCGTTCTAATCGAGAAGGCCATGAGCATCTGCCCCCCCATCCGTGGCAAGATGGGGGCGTATACGTTATTACTGGAGGAGGCGGTGGTCTTGGACCCATTTTTGCACAGGAGATCGCATTCAAGGCGACCGGGACAACGATCATCTTGACGGGCAGGTCTCCAGCGTTGCCAACTGCCGTCAGGCAGAGGATACAGGAACTGCCTGCCCACATTCAATACTTGACCATGGATGTAGCGGATGAAGAAAAAGTTCAGACAGTGCTGGCGATGGTCCGTCATACGTATGGGAAAGTAAACGGCATTCTGCATGGCGCAGGCATTACCCGGGACCGTCTGCTTGAAAATAAAACAGGTGCAGAGTGCAGAGAGGTGCTGGCATCCAAAGTTGCAGGGACGGTTTATCTGGATGAAGCAACACGGAGGGATGACCTGGATGTCATGATTTTATTTTCTTCCGGTACAGGTGTGACAGGAAACATTGGACAGGCAGACTATGCGGCTGCCAATGCTTTCATGGATCGTTTTGCTGCTTATCGCAATACGCTTGTCCACCGAGGAGAGCGGACCGGACAAACGTTATCGGTGAACTGGCCTCTTTGGGAATCGGGAGGTATGCAGATCAATGAACAGCAATTACGCAATTTGAAAAAACAGACGGGCATGCATCCTCTGCGTGAAGAAGAAGGAACGGCAGCCCTGTATCAGGCGTTGGCAAGTGGAAGAAGTCAGGTACTGGTTGCGGCAGGTGAAGTGACTCGATTGAGACAGAAGTTTTTGTCTTCCCCCGATGCTCTTGACTCACGGAATGCGGGACAGCAAGCAATCCCAGAGGAACAGACGGATACAGCCTGGCTTGAAGATAAGGTCAGGGAAACGATGGCTTCCATGATTTCGTCACTTCTTAAGGTGCAGGTTACACACATTGATCCCGAGGTTGAACTTGGGGAGTATGGACTTGATTCCATCATGCTGACGGAACTGACCAACACACTTAACGAGAATTTCAACATGAGTCTTACCCCGGCACTGTTTTTTGAATATTCGACGCTGCAAGCCTTCTCGCAATATGTAACACGTACCTATCAACAACAATTTTTGACGAGATTCTCATCCAAGATGGTTCCCACACAAGCAAAGAGTGGGACTGAACGAGCTGAACCTCTTGTTTTCCGACAATTTACAAGTAAACATGCCTCGGGCGTGGGAAGGGTGAAGCCAACAAACGTCATGGAGGATCAAGGCATTGCAATCGTAGGCATGAGTGGTATTTTCCCGATGGCTGCTGACCCAGATGAGCTGTGGGACAATCTGGCAGCCCAGCGGGATTGCATTACGGAAATTCCTCGGTCTCGGCGGGAAAAGTATGCTTATCAAAAGGATTCTTTTAACGAGACTGGGGAGCTCGACATGATCTGGGGAGGGTTTATTGAGGGTGTGGATCAATTTGATCCCGGATTCTTTGGTATTTCTCCCCGTGAGGCGGAACTTATGGACCCGCAGCAGCGGCTGCTAATGCTGTATGTGTGGAAAGCAATTGAAGACGCCGGATATGCTCCGCAAAGCCTATCTGGCAGCAAGCTGGGCATATTTGTGGGAACGGCTGGTACGGGATACAGCAATCTCATCGCGTCTTCAGGCATGGCTATGGATAGCTATACGTCCACGGGAATTGTACCTTCGGTTGGACCGAACCGGATGAGTTATTTTCTTAACGTCCATGGCCCGAGCGAGCCGATTGAAACCGCATGCTCCAGTTCGCTGGTTGCGATCCATCGCGCAGTCACGGCGATGAGGAACGGGGATTGCAATGCAGCCGTTGTAGGCGGTATTAATACCATTTTGACACCCGAAGGATATATAAGCTTAACTAAGGCAGGTATGTTGAGCAGTGATGGTCGGTGTAAAACGTTCTCCGCTCAGGCTGATGGATATGTTCGAAGTGAAGGGGTCGGCATGTTGATGATCAAACCTCTCAAGGATGCCGAGGAAGCAGGAGATCATATCTATGCCGTTATCCGTGGAACAAACGAAAACCATGGAGGTCGCGCCAATTCATTAACGGCACCCAACCCCAAAGCTCAGACAGAATTGTTATTTGAAGCGTACAAAAAAGCGGGAATTGATCCGAGAACGGTAGGTTATATTGAAACACACGGCACAGGCACTCCTTTGGGCGATCCGATCGAGGTTAATGCGCTTAAAGCGACGTTTAGGAATCTGTATGAACACACAGGGGATAGACAAATGGGTGAGGCGCATTGCGGACTAGGCTCGGTAAAAAGCAATATAGGACATTTGGAGATGGCTGCTGGTATTGCAGGTGTAATCAAAGTGCTACTGCAATTAAAACATCAAAAACTGGCTCCAAATCTTCATCTGGATGAAGTGAATCCTTACGTGGAACTGGAGGATAGTCCGTTCTACCTTGTTCGTGATCTGCAAGAATGGAAGCCGATTACAAACGCGGACGGAAAGGCGATGCCAAGACGAGCGGGGGTCAGTTCGTTTGGTTTTGGCGGTTCCAATGCTCACGTCATTCTTGAAGAGTATACGGGAAAATTGGATAAAAAAGAGGCGAATCACTCAGCGGCACCTGAATATCCGACAATGATTGTTCTGTCTGCACGGAATAAAGGTGAGCTTCAGGAGCAGGTTCGTTTGTTGCTGAAGAGATTGCAGTACGATTCATATATGGATACTGATCTCCGCGATCTGGCCTATACGTTACAAGTAGGACGTAATGCGATGGAGGAGCGGTTGGGTGTGCTGACTTCCGGCATCGCCGATCTGAAGGAAAAGTTGAGCGCTGCACTGGATGGAGGCATGGAACAACTACCAGAAGGTTTAATGTACCAAGCGGGTCTGCAAGGTGGCAAAGAAGCATTATTATTTAACATGGACGAAGGCACAGAGGAAATCGTAAACCAATGGATGCAAAACGGTTCCTATGGAAAGGTGCTGGATCTGTGGACCAAGGGATATCCGGTTCGTTGGGAGCATTTATATAAAGATGATCAAGATAAACCTTCCAGGTTAAGCTTGCCCACGTATCCATTTGCTAAGGAAAAGTATTGGGTGCCGTATCAGTTCGCCCAAAAATTCGAATCGGGTTCCCCGGCCGAAAGACAACAATTTGTTTCTGAGAGTCAGCACGTACCATCGGAAGAAGCAACGGAACTTTTTTCTTTCCAGGAAATTTGGGAAGAATCCGCTCACCTTGACTCAGATTCGGCCAAGCTGGACAGAGAAAATGTCAGGGGACTGATATGTCTGTTATCCGATAAAATCAAACAGTCCATCATTCGCGAAATGTTGGCTCGCCGCAGTCCAGATACCGAGGTCTATTTTGTTGAAGAAACAGGCCTGGAGGCAGGGGAAATGGATCGGGAAGTATACTGTCAACAATTTCGCGTGATCGCCAAGCAAGGAGATCATATTGATGCGGTTCTGTATCTGTGGCCGTTTGATGATGCCCAATATTTACGTGATACAAGTCCGATTGTACACATGATCCAAGCGATGGTTATGGAGAATATACAACCCAAACGTATTTTACTGGCTGGAGAACATGCCACTGCGCTGGATCAGTGTTACCTCGACTCATGGATTGGCTTTGAACGTTCAATAAGTCTGAGTATGAAGAAGACGAAATTAACCGTATGCAGCTCGCAGGCACGACAGAACTCGGATATGTTGGCATTTGCGGACCTGTCGAACCTGCTGTGGGATGAACTTTTATCGGAATCGCCACAAAGTGTTCGTTTTGAGCATGGACGTCGTTTGGTAAGTCGAATGAAGCAAGTTGATTTAACGGAACATGCTGATGAGTATACCCTTTATCCGAAGCCTGGACAGACTGTATTGATTACTGGTGGACTTGGCGGATTGGGTGTTATTTTCGCAAAAGTCTGGGCTTCAAAGGGAATCAATCTTGTTTTGATGGGGCGATCTCCGCTGGATGAGATGAACAGGCAATTGCTCAAGGACCTTGGAAAAAATGGCAATAAGTTCATATATGTTCAGGCAGATGTGAGTGAAGCGGCGGAAGTAACAACGGCTCTGGAATCCGCAAAAATGCAATGTGGCGATATCCACGGATGGGTCCATGCCGCCGGAATGGAAAGTCAGGGAACCTTGCTGTCCAAAAGCATAAAAGAGTTCGATCAAGTGTTACGTCCCAAGGTTAAAGGATTACTTGTGATGGAGGAAGCATTGCAAAACGAACCTCTGGCTTTTCGTTGTTATTTTTCATCCTCGTCGGCGCTGCTGGGGGACTTTGGTTCCTGTGACTACGCTGTGGCCAATCGTTTTCAGATGGCGTACGCCCAGATGCAGGATCAGAATATTCGTACAATCGCCATTTTATGGCCACTTTGGAGAGAAGGTGGAATGGGCTCCAGAACGTCAGAAGGTACGGACATGTATCTGAGAACAAGTGGATTGCGTTTTCTGGAAAAGGATGAGGGGATCGCTTTTTTTGATCAGGTGATCAGACAATCCGGTACACATCAGCTTGCTCTGGCGGGAAGGGCAAGCCGGATACATCGTTTTTTGGGCTTGGACATGCCGGTTTCCAAGCAGTCTTCCCCTGGATTGCGCATAAAAGCGACAAAGCAGGATCAGGCCCAAATAAGGAATTCACATTCACCATTAAGGAAGACTTTACAGGAATGTGTAGTGCAAGAACTGAGAGACTGGGCTGCCCAACTGTTAAAAATGGAAGCAACCAAGTTGGACCCAGACCGGAATCTGGCGGATTATGGTTTTGATTCGATCAGTCTGGCAGAATTCGCTGAGCTTATGAGCCAGCAATTCCGGCTTGAATTGTCACCGACCGTCTTTTTTGCACATGGCACCCTGAACAGACTTTCGCAGCATCTGATCACATCCTTTTCCGAAGAAATGGAAGCAAGGTACAGCATGATGTCAACCGCATATCCAACACAAATACAGGATCACTCCCATACAGACAGAAACACCAATCCATCTGTAATGGAGCAGCTTGACGGATCAATGGATCATCCTGTCCCTGAACCTACTGAACTTCACAGGGAAGAACCTATAGCCATCATCGGCATGAGCGGAAGGTTTCCGCAGGCAGGCAACATCGAGGATTTGTGGACAAATGTTGAATCAGGTTCTTCATGTATATCGAGATTGCCCCGCAGTCGTTGGACCTCAGAAGGCGGGAAGGATGTAACCAATAAGGATGCTGATATTCCTGCATGGGGAGGTTATTTGGCGGATATCGATCGTTTTGATCCGATGTTTTTCCAGATTTCACCGAACGAAGCAGCGATGATGGACCCCAGACAACGTCTGTTTCTGGAAGAGGCGTGGCATGCTCTGGAGGATGCCGGTTATATGGGGGATCGTATTCGTGGCCAGAATTGTGGGGTATACGTTGGGGTTGAAGAAGGCGAGTATGGTTATTTGACAGCAGAGAAAGGATCGATTAACGGTAATCAAAATGCCACACTTGCGGCCCGTATTGCATATGTTCTGGATCTGAAAGGGCCCAATATGGCGATCACCGCCGCATGTTCTTCAGGGCTGGTAGCTCTTCATCAGGCGTGTCAGGCGTTAAGGAGCGGAGAGTGCGACACAGCCTTGGCCGGGGCTGTGAGTCTGATACTGTCTCCCATGCTGCACACAGCTCTCCATCGGGCAGGCATGTTATCCCCCGATGGCCAGTGCCGCGTATTTGACGAACATGCTAACGGAATGGTGCCTGGTGAGGCTGTGACCGCGTTGGTGCTCAAACCTTTGAAACAGGCCATTCGGGACGGAGACCATATTTATGGCACAATTAGAGGCAGTGGTGTTAATTACAGCGGACGAACCAATGGATTGACTTCGCCTGATCCTGAGTCACAGGCAGAGTTGATGAAAATGGTGCACAAACGGTATCGGATTGATCCACGTAGCGTGCAGTTCATCATGTCGCAAAGTGTGGGATCACCGATAGGAGATGCAATTGAGATGCAGGCATTATCCAACGTATATGGTTCTTACAACGATCAGGACATATCCGTGGCGATTGGTTCCGTAAAACCTTTAATCGGACATACCTTTGCGGCATCCGGTTTGGTTAGCCTCATAACGATGTTGATGGCCATGAGGCATAGAACAATTCCGGCTTTGCATTCCTATGAAGAGCCTAATCGGCATATCAACATGAGCATGGGCAGCAACCTCAATATCAATAAAGAAAACAGACCGTGGAGAACGTCGTTGAATGTATCAAGAATGGGAGCGATTAGCACCACAGGCATCAGCGGGACAAATGCACATGTGGTTATCGAAGAGTACGTAGCCGCTGAAACAGAGCAAAATGATGCAGTGAGCGAAGATTCGGTGGCCCAAGTTGTCATTCTATCGGCGTTGAACAAGGAACGCTTGCAGGCCGCTGCGCAGCAACTCCTGAATACAGTCATATTAAATAACGAGATGAGCCTGAGGGATGTGGCGTACACGCTACAAGTGGGCAGAGAAGCGATGCCGGATCGCTTGGCTCTAATTGTGAGTCATAAAAAAGAGCTCATTACAGGGCTGAAGAAGTTTTTGAAAGCGGAAAAGCCAAATAAAAACTGGGTTGATTCTTGTCCGATGTTTACTGGAAGGGCAGAAGAAGATTCGGCAGTGAAGGAGCTGTTGTCAGGAAGAGCTGGCGAAAAAATATTGAGAGCTTTCATGGCTGATGGCAGCCTTGATAAAATTGCACTGTATTGGTCCAAAGGAGGCAACGTTTCATGGGAAGGTCTGTATGAAGGAAAGCCTGCTCAAATCATTTCATTGCCTGGGTATCCATTTGAAAAGAGAAGATGCTGGGTTGACCTTACTCATACTCTTGCTCATGCTAAATCTGTAGTCGTTTCCAGCCTGGAGGAAGGAGCTCCTGATTCCAGTATAGATGTAGCCGGGAATACATCACTGGAACACAGGATCACAGCCATCATCCTGAATCTGCTTGGCTTGGAAAGCGGTGAGATTCAGGAATCAACACCTCTTGTGCAATATGGAATGGACTCCATCGTGTTTATTCAGTTGATTCAACGATTGCAAACCGAGCTGAATCCTGAAATCAATGCAGCAGATTTGCAACATTGTTTGACTTTGGCAGACATCATAGCAAGTCTGACAGACAGAATAAATCAGACCCCTACGCTTCAGGGCAAGCCAACAAGTTTTATCGTCACCGGACCGGAGGAGAAGACAAATGGTACTTTGAATTCGATTGTTAAGTCATGGTCACAATTCCCCGAACTTGTTCGGCTGAATCATGCTTCTGAAGGTCGACCCATCTTCTGGTTTCACGCCGCAATGGGTGGGGTGGAAGGTTATCAGGTTATTGCATCCCGGTGTACACGGCCCTTCTACGGGATCCAGGCAAGAGGCTGGATGACTGACCGCTCTCCGTTATATGGGATCGAAGGCATGGCAATGTATTATGTGCATGTCATAAAAACCGTTCAGCCGGAAGGGCCATATGATCTTGGCGGTTATTCTCTTGGCGGCCTGATTGCATATGAGGTGTGCAGGTTACTTCAGAATCAGGGTGACCAGGTAAACAGCGTGGTGATGCTCGATTCCATCCATCTCTCTGATGAAGACGAAATGACTTCGTCGGACAAAGGTTATATTTTACAATCCGTGAATATGTCGCTAATGTCTTCGATTCTTCATCAACCGGAGAAAATTGCAGACACGTTAATTCACCGCGATGAAATCAATATGGAACTAAGTAATGAGGATTTTCTTAAACACTTAACAGAAATTGCGAAATCCAGAGGGCTTTTCAAAAATGAGAAGCATCTACAGCAGCTCATTGAGCAATGTGTCAAGGTTCAGCAGGCATATCAGGCAGATCAGTACCAAGTTCAATCGCTTGCAGATCGAGATGCTGTGGCATGTTATTATTTCCGCAATCAAAGCGGACACTTCTTTGGTGAACTTGAGCCTTACTTTGTCACGGAGGAAGATTGCATCGAACTGAACAACTCAACCTATTGGAGTATATGGGCGGAGAACATTCCGAATTTTAATTTGTTTGACATCGATGTATCCAACCATATGTTACTGTTGTCCAATCCCGCAAGCTCTGATCGAATAGGTGCTTTCTGCAAGCAGTTGTATTCAAGTGAAGGGGTTACGGAAAAAGACATTCAATCCTTCAAAAAAAGTACCAAGGTAAGAGTCCCACGCAAGAGTTCCAAAAACCAGATTAAATAAGATCATCAAAAAAAGCGTTGCTCATGAATGAGCGACGCTTTTTTTTGATGATCTTACGATCTTACATAATGGTCATCTATTGTTCAAGCGGACAAGCAGTCGTTGAAGACCACGAAAGCCTACATTGGGAAGCCATTCGGGCTCATCCTGAATCCATTCCATATGGGGATACCTTGCGATTAGGCGGCTCATGGCAATCTCTGTTTCCATCATCGCCAACTGGGCACCGATGCAAGAATGAATTCCTACACCAAAGGCCAGATTTCGCGCTTCATTGCGTTCAATATCAAATAGATGAGGATCGGTAAATTTTCGCGGATCATGATTGGCTGAACCGAAGCAGAACATGATCAATTCTCCCTTTTTAATCTGCTGATCCAGAATTTCCATGTCTTCAAGGGCGGTTCTTACGGTAATCTGTGCAGGGCTTTCATAGCGAAGGACTTCCTGAATGGTGCTTTTAATCAGACCTGGAGAGTCTTTCAATTTCTGAAGTTGTTCCGGATGTTTCATTAGTGTAAACATGCCATTCCCAATCAGATTACGTGTGGTCTCATGTCCGGCGAAGAGCAGCATGGCACATTGCGCATGAATTTCTTCAATTGTCAGGTGCACACCATCATCATCAGTTGCTTCTATAAGATAAGTAATAAAATCTTCCTGAGGATGTATTTTTCGTTCTTCAATCACATCTGTCAAATAGGCAGTCAACAGAACCAAAAGATTTTGTGCACGCGTGACATCCTCATATGTAACCGTCATGGAACCGAACAAGTGAACGAGACTATCTGCACATTCGGCCACACGTTCATACTGTTCCTCAGGCAGACCCAGCAGTTTCATAATGACTTTGGTGGGAAGCGGGTAAGCATAATCCCGAATCAAATCCACCTCTTCTTTTCCTTCCATTTCATCAAGAGAGTCGTCGATCAGATCCATAATGTAGGGAGCCAGATTTTTGACCGACACGGAGAAGGCCTGGGTTAACATTTTGCGATATCTGATGTGAGAAGTGCCATCCTGAAGGGACATCCACATTGAAAACAGACGAATAAACTCCAGAATTCCATAGAGCTGTTGCTCCGAAAACTGGACTGCCCAATATTGTTGTGCCGTGTTATGGGAAATGCGTGGGTCTGCAATGTAATTGTTTACGGTTTCATATCCACCGATGTACCAAAGTCCTCCATACAGATTCACTTTGTGAATTTCGCCTTGCTGAATCAGCTGTCGATACACGTCATACGGATTACCGAAGAAGTTCTCATTATAGAATGTGGTTGGATCATTTACATCAATGACAGGTATTGACAAGTGGTTTCCTCCTTTTATCACGGCTTTTTTTGAAAAATAAAGGAAATTATACAAAAATAGAGTAGCATGTATACTAGAATCTGTCGAGTTATGCTCAGAATATTCGCCAAATTTTACTTTCATTTTACTTAATAAAGCAAATAAGTAAATAGATTGACATGGAAATTTTAGGATAATATAATAAAAGTATTCTGCTTGCAAAGGAAGGATATCGTTATGATTACTGGACATTCCAATATCAGAGAGAATCCGACAGTGAACGAGAATAGAACAGACTATCCCCGCAATCATACCATCCATCAGTTATTTCAAGAACAGGCCCGCTTGCATCCCGATGCCATTGCGGTAGCCTCAGACACCATTCAATATATGTACAAGGAAGTAGATCAGTATTCAAACCAGATTGCCGCACTTCTTCGTCAGAAGGGAGCAGACCGCGACAAAATAATCGGTATTATGTTAGAGAGATCCCCTGAAATGATAATTGCTTTAATAGCCGTTCTCAAATCAGGGGCTTCTTATTTACCGATTGATTCCGAAACACCTAGGGAACGAGTGAATTATATGCTCAAGGATAGTGGGGCATGTATGCTGCTGACATCTCATCCTGAAGAGAATTACATAGAATGTATCGGTTTGGAGGTTATTCATCCCACCATTGAGGATTATTGTGACTTTCCATCCGATGCATTGACGGATATTAATCAGGCAGAAGATCCGGCTTACATCATTTATACATCGGGATCAACGGGTCTCCCCAAAGGAGTGGTGATCTCTCATCGATCAGCCATTCGTGTTGTATGTAATACCAATTACATCACCATTACGGAGCAGGACCGCATGCTTCAGATGTCCAACTATTCATTTGATGCATCGGTGTTTGAAATATTTGGAGCCCTACTGAACGGAGCAAGATTGGTCATTATTCAGAAGGAAGAGGCACTTCACATGCCCAGCCTGGCCCGGTCCATTGAAAAAAATGGGATTACCGTTATGTTCATCACAACTGCTTTTTTTAATGCTATCGTGGAACGTGAAATATCCTGCTTCCAATCGGTTCGCAAAGTGCTCTTTGGCGGGGAAAGAGTTTCGTTAACACATGTAAAAAAAGCGCTTGATTATATGGGGAGCGATAAGCTTATTCATGTTTATGGACCTACGGAAAGCACGGTTTTTGCCACATATTATCCTGTAAATGAAATCGAAAAGGAAGCGCTTACAGTGCCGATTGGCATTCCAGTCGCTAATACCTCCGTTCTGGTATTGGATGAGCATGATCATCCCGTCCCTGTTGGAGCAACCGGTGAATTATGCATATCCGGTGATGGACTTGCGCTCGGTTATTTGAATAACGATGAACTCACAGAACAAAAATTCATTCCGCATCCCTTATTTACATCAGAACGGATGTACCGCACGGGTGATTTGGTTCGCTGGACGCCTGAGCATACCCTTGAATTTTTGGATCGAATGGATCAACAGGTGAAGCTTCGTGGTTTTCGGATCGAGCTGGGTGAAATTGAAACCCATTTGTCCCGGCATGATGCGGTAGCAGAGGCATTTGTCATGATGCGAACAAACGATGCAGGCCATGCCTATCTGTGTGCATATATGGTGTTGACCCAAGAAACCTCGATTGAGGAGCTGCGTCTTTTCCTGGAACAGAGAATACCGGAGTATATGGTGCCAAGCTATTATGTCAAACTGGAGCTGCTTCCGTTGACTGCTAATGGCAAGATTAACAAAAGTGAATTACCTGAGCCGGATAGCAGCATCCATTCAGGCAGGGAATACGTTGCTCCGACAACAGAGTTGGAACAACACCTGTCCATGATTTGGAAGGATGTACTACAGATCGAGCAATTGAGTGTAAATGACAGTTTTGCACATCTGGGCGGTCATTCCCTTAATGCCATTGAAGTGATTGCACGGATTAATGAGGATTTAAGTGCAAGTCTGCCATTAAACCAGCTTTTCCGTCTTGGAACGATCCAAAATATAGCAACATTTTTGGAAGAAAATAATGATGAGGATAACACGGAGGCTTACTTTACGGATCAAGGTGATCCTGCCAATATGCTTGAGCCATTTGGTCTTACGGGTATTCAGCTGGCTTATTTGATTGGACGTGACCCTGCATTTGAGCTGGGTGGAGCTGCAACCAATTTTACGGTCGAATTCGAGGCCGAGGCGGATATGGATTTGGTTAATGCAACTTTGCAGAAATTGATCAATAGGCATCCTATATTACGAACAGTTGTGTACGAGAACGGGACACAGCAAATATTGAAAAGTCCACCGTTATACACGGTAGAAGTGATAGACGTGTCAGAATGGGATACGGCATATCGTAGCTCGCAAATGGAAGCAGAGAGACAACGAATGATGACAAAAGTGATTGTTCCAAGCGATTGGCCATTATTTGAAATGAAAGCTTACCGGATGTCAGAGAATCAATATTATTTTTATCTGAATCTGGACCCGCTTATCTGTGATGACAGCAGCTTGAAACTGCTCATCAAGGAATTCAAATGGCTCTATGCGAACGGGGATCAGGAGCTGCCGGAGCTTCAATATAATTTCAGGGACTACGTTCAGGCAATGGCACGTTTCAAACAGTCTGCACGTTATTTCAAGGATCAGCGCTACTGGATGGACAAGCTGGAAGACTTTCCGGGTTCTCCGACTTTGCCGCTCAAATGTAATCCGGCAGACATAAACGTGCCCCAATTCAGCAAATTCTCGAACTTTATAACGGGTGAACATTGGAACAAGCTTAAACAGCAGGCAAGGCAGCATAACGTTACCCCAACTTCCATTTTATGCGCAGCCTATGCCTATGTACTTGCGCATTGGTCAAACCAGGAGAGATTTGGGGTCAACCTGACCGTATTTAACCGGATTCCGTTTCATGAAGATGTGAAGAGGATGGCGGGAGACTTTACAACGCTGATGCTGCTGGATATTGATGCCCAAAAATCTCTGAATTCGTTCTGGACATTTACAGAGTCAGTGCAACATTCATTGCTGGATGCATTGGATCACAGACATTATGATGGCGTTGATTTTATAAGACAATTGGGCAAAAAACATGATATGCACAAAAGAGCAGTCATGCCAATTGTATTTACAAGTGTCTTAAATGAAAATGTGGAAGATTCATTTGACGCTTTGTTTAACTTTGACCAGATCAAGTATTTCAGTACAAGAACCTCACAGGTTTATATTGATAATCAGGTCTATGAAATCAATGGCGGTTTGTATATCACATGGGACTTTGTGGATCAATTGTTTGAACAAGAAGTGATTGAATCTATGTTCCAGCAGTATCTGAACATTCTGAACCAAGTGATCTCTGCAACACAAGTTACCAAGCTTGAGTTAAGTCAAGCGAGCAGGCAACTCATCAAACAGTATAACGATACGAGCAAACCGTTTACTCTGAAGCCTCTGCATGACCTGTTAACTGCAACAGCGACCAGATTAGGAGATCGGGTGGCGATTCAGCATCATGAACGTTCCATTTGTTACATAGAGTTGGAACGCAGATCGAATCAGATAGCTAGGTATTTGATCGATCACGGAGTACAGCGGGGCGATTATATTGGTGTGTATGGCAAGAGATGCATTGACACCATTGTGAATATATTCGGTGTGCTCAAAGCGGGAGCAGCTTATATTCCGCTTGATCCGGACTATCCGGAGGAGCGTAAGCAATATATTCGCGAAAAGGCCAACTGTAAATTTTTCATCATGCCAGAGCTATATGAGACGGAATCGTTAGAAACCTACTCTGCGGAATCCATAAACAGCAGAGTGACGAATGATGATATGGCCTATGTTATTTTTACTTCTGGCAGCACGGGCAAGCCCAAAGGTGTGCAGATCAAGCACGGCGCAGCAGCCAATACGATCCTGGATATGAATGAAAGATTCAACGTAACATCCAGTGATCGAATGATGGGCATATCTTCATTATGTTTTGACTTATCCGTCTATGATATTTTCGGCGCAGTCAGCAGCGGGGCTTGCCTGGTTCTTATTGATGATCAGCGTGACATGTTTCAGCTCAAGAACGTGATGGAACAAGAAAAAATCACCATTTGGAATTCGGTTCCTGCTCTTATGGACATGTGTGTTGATCTGTATTCACCGGGAGAGCAGAACAACGACCTTCGTCTGGTATTGCTTAGTGGTGACTGGATATCTCTGCGGCTTCCTCAGAAAATAGTAGACGTATTTCCTGAATCTGAGGTGGTTAGTTTGGGAGGAGCCACTGAAGCATCGATATGGTCCATCTATTACCCAATCACGGCAGTGTCTGAGCAATGGAAGAGTATCCCTTATGGTAGACCACTAGCCAATCAACAAATTCATGTGCTGAACAGACAACTTCAACCATGCCCTGTAGATGTTGAGGGGGAATTGTACATTGGAGGAAGCGGTGTAGCAAGCGGTTATCTTCATGACGAGGAAAAAACAAGACAGTCATTCATTGTTCATCCACAGTTCGGGTACATCTACAAGACAGGCGATTTTGGTGTCCTTCGATCCGAAGGTTATGTGGAGTTCCTGGGCAGAAAAGATAGCCAGGTCAAAATCAAAGGTTATCGGGTAGAACTTGGTGAAATTGAGAACGTACTTTTGCAAGCTGAAGATGTGCAAAAGTCAGCCGTTATTGATCTTGCTGACGAGAACGGAGTCAAGAGCCTTTTTGCCTTTGTTGTTACAGATCAGGATGTGGACACACTGCCACTGAAAGCCCTTTTGCAAAGTAAATTACCAAATTACATGGTTCCGTCCATGTTCCTGAATGTAGATGAAGTTCCGCTTACTGCCAATGGCAAGGTCAACAAAGCGACACTTGAACAAGTGGCAAGGCAGCATCAACTCACTGTTCGTGAACATGCTGTAGTGGATACAGAGCCTGTCAATTCCATTCAGGAACAGCTGCTTCAGATCTGGAGTGATGTGTTTGGCTTGAAGCAGATTGGCCTGAACGTAAGCTGTTTTGATCTCGGCGGAGATTCGCTGAAAATTATGGCAATGGTGGCTGAAGTGAAGAAGCGTCTTCATGTTGAAGTTCCCATTGGCGAAATGTTCCGAAATGATACGATATACAGCTTGGAACAATACTTGGTTACCAAAGCACATGTCAAACCTGCTGTGATCATTGAGAAGTTAAGTCGCCGTGACCGGTATAAGGCTTCTGCAGCCCAGAGAAGCATGTACACCCTCTCGCTGCTTGAAAATAATAGGGGAGCTTATCACATTCCCATGGCGTTGCTTATGGAAGGAGAAGTACACTTCGTACGGCTTGAGAGAGCGCTTCAAACGTTTATTGAGAGGCATGAAATACTGAGAACTGGATTTGAAGTGATAGAGGATGAGCTTATTCAGACGGTTCATACAAACGTAGCCTTTGAACTTGAATATGATGATCTTGGAGAACTCGATACAAATGACCATGAACTCATTCGTTTGACAAGCAACCTGTGCAAACAGTCCACTCAAGCTTTTGATCTCCGCCAGCCTCCTTTAATGAGGGCAAAACTGGTGAGAATTGGCCATGGACGTCATTTGTTTATTATAAATTTCCACCATATTGTGGCTGACGGTACATCTCAAGGCATATTGATGAACGAATTGCTGGAGCTCTACAGTGGCTCAATTCTGCCAGACGTTGATGTGCATTATCAGGATTATACGGCATGGCAGGAACAGTACAGTCATTCGGATGAGATGGCGAAACAGGAGGCGTACTGGCTGGATATATATAGTAGTACCCCGCCAACACCTGAGCTTCCGTACGACTTCAAACGACCTGAAGTTAACAGGTATGAAGGAAACAACATCTACAATCACTTGGGCGAGAGCCTGACCTGCGACATCAGGCAGCTTGCCAAGGATACCGGATCAACGTTGTATATGGTGATGCTTAGTGCCTATTTCCTATTACTGCACCGGTATACACATGAGAAAGACCTGGTTGTGGGTACGGCTGCCTCTGGCCGTCTGCATGAGCCGTTACAACATATGTTTGGAGTATTTGTGAACACCATTGCATTGCGAAACCAGATGAACGAATCGGATACGGTCAGACAGTTTATTGAGCAAATCAAACAATCAACCGTAGCAGCCTTTGAACATTCAGAGTATGCATTTGATGAACTGGTGCGAAAAACAGGTGCGCAGCGTGAGTTCAATCGTAATCCGTTGTTTGACACGATGTTTTCGCTAGAGAACGCTTCGCTGTTTACTCGTGAAAAAGAGGGTATGCAGGTGTCGCCTGTCATGTTTAATCTGGATAATGCAAAATTTGATCTGACATTCAACATCCTTGAGTTTGAAAATGAAATCGTGCTTAACGTGGAGTACTCCACCGATTTGTTTGGTCAGGAAACCATTCAGCGCATGAGTGAAAACTATATTGCCTTAGTAGGCAACATGATATCCGGTCTGGAACAGCCGCTTAGCGAGATTGAAAGTGTGTCTCCGAGAGAAAGAGATCAGTTGATTCATACCTTTAATTCACCATCTATGGAGTATCCGTTGCATCAAACTGTGGATGAGCTCTTTGAACAGCAAGTGAGACGTACACCGGATCATGTTGCTCTGGTGATGGGCGAAAATCATGTAACCTATCGCGAGTTGAACCAACGAAGTGAACAGCTTGCTGATCTACTACGGAAAAAAGGAGTGCGTGATAACAACATCGTCGGGGTCCTCGCAGAGCGTTCAATCGATGCGGTGATCGGAATGCTGGCGGTTCTAAAAGCAGGCGGAGCATATTTGCCCATTGACCCAGCCTATCCAAATGATCGTATCCATTACATGCTTGAAGACAGTCAGACCCAATGGGTATTAACACCGAAGGAACGGTTTGAACATGTCGTTCAGGGAAAAGAAAGCTCTGTCCATCTCATTGATTTGCAGACTGAACTTTTGCAAACGGACGAATTTCTGGTCTCCTCTTCCTTGCAACCAATACGGGGGCAAAGTCGGGATCTGGCTTATGTCATTTACACATCAGGTTCCACAGGTCAGCCCAAGGGAGTGATGGTTTCACACCAATCGCTTGTTCATTTGTGTACATGGCATCATAAACGGTATCAGATTACCGATGCTGATCGCAGTGCCAGCTATGCAAGCTTGAGCTTTGATGCTTTTGTGTGGGAATTGTTCCCATACCTGTTGTCAGGAGCTTCCGTACATCTGATTCAGGATGAAATCAGGCTGGATGTGGTGCGCATCAATGATTACTTCCATCAGCATCAGATTAGTATTGCGTTCCTGCCTACAGCGATTTGCGAGCAGTTTATCCGGCAGGAGAATCGTTCCCTTCGAACATTGCTGACGGGGGGAGACAAGCTGAATTATTTTGAATCCCGAAACTATGAGGTTGTAAATAATTATGGACCAACTGAAAATACAGTCGTCACCACAAGTTTTACCATAGATCAGATGTATTCCAATATTCCTATAGGTCGACCACTGCCGAATACCAACGTGTTTATTCTGAGTGGCAGTGACCAGCTTTCGCCTATAGGGGTTCCGGGTGAATTGTGCATAAGCGGAGCCGGACTTGCAAAAGGGTATTTGAACAGGCCGCAGTTAACGGCAGAGAAGTTTGTTCAACATCCGTTTAATCCAGAACAACGGATGTATCGGACCGGAGATTGGGTTCGTTGGCTTTCGAATGGCAATATTGAATATTTGGGTCGTATGGACGATCAGGTGAAAATACGGGGATTCCGTATTGAGCTTGGAGAGATTGAACATCTGCTTTTGCAGAACCCAGGGGTGTTAGAGGCGACAGTTGTCGCGCATACAGACCCGGCAGGTTCGACATTTCTTTGCGGCTATGTGGTTTGTCATGAGGGGTATCCTGTGGGATTCATCGATGAGATTAAAGAAGAATTGACTCGGTGTTTGCCTTCGTATATGGTGCCTGCCCATCTCGTCATAATGGATCGTTTGCCTTTAACAGCTAATGGTAAAGTGAACCGTAAGGCATTGCCGATTCCGACACTATCGGACAACCGAACAGCTATCGCGTATGAACCACCAAGGAATCCGGTTGAAATTGCACTGGTCACTCTTTGGCAGGACATTCTAAAGATTGGAAATGTGGGTGTCCATGACCGGTTCTTTGATATTGGCGGACATTCCCTGCTGGCGACCATACTAATCTCCAGATTACACAAGGAGATGCAGGTAGAAATGCCACTGGTACAGATTTTCCGTACGCCTACAATCCGTGGCATGGCCCAATTCATTCTGGATCATAAAAAAAGCAAATATACATCTATTCCCCATGCGCCATTGCAGTCCTTGTATGATTTATCAGCAGCGCAGCAAAGAATTTATATTTTGAGCAATCTGGATCCTACGGATACAGCCTATAATATGCCTCTTGCTATGAAATTAAAGGGAAGCATAAATAAAAAACAATTGAATGAGGCGTTCTCCCGCCTGATTGCAAGACATGAATCGCTTCGAACTTCATTTGTCATGAATCAGGGTAAGCCTGCTCAACGAATTATGCCAAGCGTCGACTTTGAAGTTCAGTATAGTTCCCTCCATACCGCAGGGGAACCACCTGTTCTATCCGAGTGGGTACAACCTTTTTCATTAGAAAAAGCTCCGCTGATGCGGGCTGAACTTGTGCAAACCAAAGCAGATGAACATGTCCTTTTGTTTGACATGCATCATATGATTTCAGATGGAATTTCGATAGGGATTCTATTGCATGAACTGGCCGAGTTCTACAATGGCAAAAAATTGCCACCTGTCGCTACACAGTACAAGGATTATTCACTCTGGGTACACGAGCGACAATCTAACAGTGACTCGATGCGGCATGAGAAATATTGGGCTGATGTATTGAAGGAAGAGGTTCCGGTTCTTGACCTGCCTTTGGATTTTGCACGGCCGAAGACTAAGACGTTTAATGGTGATCAGATTCGTTTGCATCTGGATGAAACACTGACGGTTGCGCTTGAGCAGCTGGCCAATGATCAGGGAGCCACCATGTATATGCTGTTTGTCTCGGCATTTACAACGCTGCTCTCCAGATATACCGGACAGGAAGATATCCTGATTGGTACGCCGGTATCAGGTCGGAATCATGATGATCTCAACCGTGTTGTCGGCATGTTTGTAAACACAATAGTTCTCAGAAATGCGCCGCTGGGCCATTATACCTTCCAGCAATATCTGGAACAGGTGAAGGAGAACACACTTCAGGCCTATGAGCATCAGGAATATCCATTTGAACGTTTGGTGGAACAGGTTGATGTGAAGCGTGATCCTTCACGCAATCCACTGTTTGACGTCATGCTTGTTCAAAATACAGATCATCTTGATCTCCAGATGAACGATGTAGAGGCCGGTTTGCTTGAAGATGGCATTCAACGTTCCAAATTTGATATGACGGCCAGAATGAACAAAACCAACCTGAGCTGGAATCTCGAACTGGAATATAACACGGATGTGTTCCGGGCGGAGCGTATTCAGCGCTTTGCTGAACATTTTGTCGAGATATTGAGACAGGTCGCTGCTGCTCCAGAAGTACGACTGGATCAATTGGATATTCTGACGCAACCTGAGAAAACCGTTCTGACAGGGTTCAACCCGCCGAGACAGGCCTATGAACGGGACAAAACATTGGTCCAGATGTTTATGGAGCAGGTTGAACACAATCCGGACAACATCGCTTTAGTTTTCGAGAATGAACAGCTGACCTACCGCATTTTGAATGAGAGGGCGAATGTCCTGGCTTGCGAGTTACGTCAGGAAGGAGCAGGACCAAATCACATTGTAGCTGTGATGGTTGAGCGCTCCATAAATATGATCGTTGCGATTGTAGGTGTGCTCAAATCAGGCGCGGCTTACATGCCGATCGATCCTGAACTTCCTACTGAGCGTAAGCGTTATATGCTGACTGACAGTGGTGCGCGTTTATTATGTACAGCAGATCATTCCATGGTGGATGACCTTGTGTTTGAAGGTACAGTTATTTTATTGGATGCATTGGATCGTTCAGGGCTACGTGAACCAGTACGTGAACCGGACTTGATCAACCATTCCAGCGATGCGGCTTATGTCATTTATACTTCGGGTTCTACTGGCAAACCCAAAGGCGTCGTTGTTGAACATTACAATGTTCACAATCTGGTGGACGGATTGGTGGAAGCGATATATCAGCACTATGAGACCCCTTTGAATATTGCATTGATTGCGCCATATATCTTTGATGCCTCGGTGAAGCAGATTTTTGCTGCTTTGCTGCTGGGACATGCACTGCATATCGTGCCTAAGAGCACAGTCTGGGAAGCAGATCTTTTGCTGAATTATTATGCTCATCATCATATTCATGTGTCCGATGGTACGCCTGCTCATCTGAAATTGCTCACTCTGGCCTCGAACGGATGCAAACAGCAGTATGAACTGCAAGAGCTGATCATTGGTGGGGACGTGCTGACCTTCGACCTTCTCGATGAAGTATATACCACGCTCCCTGGAATGAGAGCAAACGTTACAAACGTATATGGACCGACGGAATGCACGGTGGACGCGGCTTGGAACAGAATCATGTATGGGATAGGCGAGCGATCAGGAACGATTCCGATTGGTAGACCGATCCGGAATACAAGTATTCTGATTATGGATCGTTACAATCGTCCTCAGCCGGTTGGTGTACCCGGTGAGCTGTGTATTTCTGGTGAAGGTGTAGCACGCGGTTACTTGAATCAACCGGATCTTACGGCAGAGAAGTTTGTGGACTCACCTGTAGACAACGATCGGAAAATGTATCGTACAGGCGATACCGCCAAATGGCTACCGGATGGAACCATTGAATTTGTTGGTAGACAGGATGATCAGGTTAAAATCCGTGGTTATCGAATTGAACTGGGGGAAGTGGAGTACCAGTTAACCCGCCTGGAGGTAATTCAAGAGGCGTTTGTTAATGCAGGTCAGGATGACCGCGGTAATGATTATCTCAGTGCGTATATTGTAATTGCTGATCCGGAGATCTCCATTATGGACGTTCGTGAGAGACTTGAGTTACAGGTTCCTTCATATATGATACCAGCCCATTTTGTCAAAATGGATCACTTGCCAAGAACGGTAAGCGGAAAAGTCGATCGCTCTCGACTTCCTGAACCGGGCAACCGCATACTGGATGACGCGAAGTATGAACCAGCGAGGAATGACAAAGAGCAGAAGCTTGTTCAGATATGGGAGAACATCTTGAATCTGGATTCCATTGGGATTCATCACAACTTTTTTGTTATGGGTGGGGATTCCATCAAGGCACTTCAGACGATTTCCGGATTGTCCAAGCTGGGTTTGAAAGTAGAGATGAAGGATCTCTTTGCCAACCCGACGATCCGGCAGCTTAGTCCATATGTTAAGCAGTCCCAGACCCCAACTACTGGGAATGCTGAGGTGACAGGTGAGGTTTTCCTAACGCCCATTCAGCAGCGCTTTTTTGCAAGAAACGATACGGATCACAACCATTACAATCAGGCTTTTATGTTATTCAGGCAGGATGGGTTCGATCAGAACGCCATTCGGCTTAGTTTCGATAAACTGATGGAGCATCATGACGTGTTAAGGATGGTTTATGAATATAACTCTTCTGGAGAAATGATCCAGACTATCCCGAGCTATAGAAGCGGTATGTTTGAGTTCGATATTGTGGATGTCAGAGGCGCAGCACAACCAGAGGCAGAGGCATTCATTGAAGAGCAGGCATCGTTATTGCATAAGAAAATGCGGATTCATGAGGGACAGCTCGTTAAACTCCGGCTCTTCCGGCTTGATGAAGGCGATCACCTGTTAATTACTATTCATCATTTGGTCATGGATGGTGTGTCCTGGAGAATTTTGCTCGAAGATTTTGAATGGTTATACATGCAAGGGGTTGAACAAAAGCCGTTTGATGTGGGACCCCAAACCGTCTCGTACCAGCAATTTGCTGCTGCATTAAGGTCTTATTCCAAACATCACCTTTTGCAAAAGGAGCAGGCCTTCTGGAACAAAGTGTCTAGTGTGTATACGCCATTCCTGGATTCTCAGCGCCAAACAACGTACACGGTCAATGACCATGGTCATAGCGCTACCCTTGTATCTGAGCTTGATCGTGAACAAACCGGCTGGCTTCTTCAACAGACAAACAGAGCCTACCAAACCGAGATTAATGACATTCTGTTGACTGCACTTATGCTAAGTGTAACCGAGATGACTGCTCAAGCCCGGTTTAAAATTATGCTGGAGGGACATGGCCGACAAGCGCTCGCAACCGAGATGGATGTCAGCAGAACGGTGGGGTGGTTTACATCCGTATATCCGGTGGTATTTGACCTGTTTCAGGAGCCGGAATTGCCCGAGGCAATTAAAACAGTCAAGGAAACACTGAGAGCCGTTCCCAATAAAGGCATCGGATACGGAATTCTCAAGTATATGGCTGCTGATCAGCATGGTTTTGCAGATGAAAAGGAAGCACCTATTTTGTTCAATTATATGGGTGAACTGGACAGCAGTCTGGAACGGAGCTTGTTCAGTTCGTCATATATCCCGGTAGGACAAACGATGGGTGGGCAACTCATCAGAGCTCATGATTTTGAAATAAATGCAGTTGTAATAGATGGGAAGTTCACCATTCATACGACTTACAGTGATGGAGTATACGAAGCTGGGATTGCTGAAAAGCTTAATCGGTTGTTCATGTATAACTTGTATCAAATCGTTCAACACTGCCGGAACAAGCAGGGCTCAGAGAGAACCCCGTCCGATTATGGGAAGCATCCTGTGTCCATAGCGGAGTTGGAAGCCATACAAAATAGAGTTGATCCACTTGTGATCAGCAAAATTTATCCGTTGACCCTTATGCAATCCGGCATGTTGTACCATTCACTGGAGCAAGAAACATCACACGCCTATTTTGAGCAGGTATTTGTGGAATTAAAGGGTAACGTTGATGTGGAGATATTGAAATACAGCTTAGGGCGGGTGATACAGCGTCACGAAGGGCTTCGTTCCATATTTGAATATCATCTTGTGCAGCAACCTCGCCAGCTTATTATTGACCAGCAGCAGGCTGAATGGTTGATGCTGGATTGGACCGGAAAGAGCCAGGATGAACAGCTTCAACGGATGGAGCAGTTCATGACTGCTGATCAGGAAAGAGGGTTTGATCTCAGCCGGGAGTTATTAATCAGATTTTGTCTGATCTCCAGAGGGGCGGATGCGTTCACGCTGGTCATCAGTCATCATCATATTTTGCTGGACGGTTGGTGTCTGGACATCCTGATTCGTGAAATGTTTGAGATTTATGCCAGTCAGCAGGCTGGGCAGCCTGAAATGTTGGAAGAAACCAGGCCGCTGGGGGACTACCTCGACTGGCTTGATCAACAGAACAAGGAGGAAGCACTGGCGTATTGGAAACAGTATCTCCAAGGCTACTATGAACGAGTCTCTTTGCCCAAAACAGGGACTAACCTGGATACAGCAGCGCCAACGTTGCGGGAGCAGGAAATTCAATTCCCGCGTGAACTCACAAGTCGGCTAAAACAGTTCGCTGTGAACCATCAGGTTACATTTAATGCGTTGATTCAGGCAATATGGGGCATGGTCTTGTGCAGATACAGTGGTACAGAAGATGTCGTATACGGCACAGTCATTTCCGGGCGAGACGCAGATGTTGAAGGAATAGGGAATATGGTCGGGTTGTTTATTAACACGATTCCTACGAGGGTGAAGCTTGAATCGGATGAGCTTTTTGCCAATGTTCTCCGCAGGGTTCAACAGGAAGGGATGGAAGGTCAAAAGTATGGCTATGTTCACCTGGCAGATATACAGGATCAAAGTGAATTAAAAGCTGATTTGCTTGACCATGTACTGGTATTCCAAAATTTTGGTAATGAACAGGCTGCGAGCCTTGCGGCGGAGCATGTGACAGGAGTAACGCTGGAGCGCGTTTATGGCAACGAGCACACGCACTATGATTTGAGTGTAACTGCTGTCCTGGACGATACATTCAGACTTAAATGGTCTTATAACTGTAACGTTCTGGATTCAGATCTGATGAATAGTCTGGGTGATCATGTTCTCTGTGTGGCGGAGCAAATTAGTGCAAACCAGGATATTCGAGTAAAAGAGATTACTCTTATTGGTGAGCGGGATAGACCTAAGATGGAGCTGTTATCCCATGGTCCGATGACACCATTTCCCAAAGAAAAGACATTATCTCAGCTATTCGACGAACAGGCAGAGCGAACTCCGGATGCAGTTGCATTGGTCATGCATGAAAAACAGTTCACCTACCTGGAGCTGCAGGAGAAATCGAATCAGATGTCGGAACGTTTGCGCATGCAAGGCATTCAGCAATCGTCCATCGTAGGGTTAATGGTACAACGCTCTTTCGAGATGATAATAAGTATACTTGGAATTCTCAAAGCCGGGGCAGCCTATTTACCGATCGATCCCGAATGGCCAAAAGCGCGCATTATGCACATGCTGCATGACAGCGGTGCCGCCTTGCTGCTTACGGAGAAACAATGGATGGAGGATTTCACAGGCGTCACTGAAGTCATGAATGTACATGCCAATGTTGAAGACACCATCCGATTAGAGAGCATAGGCATGAAGGAATCAGCACCAACCTTGGCATCCGAGGATAAGGCCGGAGACGATCTGGCTTATATTATCTACACTTCGGGCTCTACGGGGAAACCAAAAGGTGTAATGATCTCCCATGCCAATGCCATTCGGGTAGTGAAAGATACAAATTATATTCAGATCTCTGCATCCGATTCGATATTGCAGCTTTCAAATTATGCCTTTGATGGCTCGATATTTGACATCTTTGGAGCACTATTAAACGGCGCGAGGCTGGTCATGATTGAACAGGAGACACTGCTGGATATTAACCAATTGTCCAAAGTGCTGACAGAGGAGAGAATTACGGTCTGTTTTATGACGACTGCTTTGTTCAACCTGCTGGTTGATCGTGCGCCTCATTGTTTGCTTGGACTTCGAAAACTCCTGTTTGGAGGGGAGCGGGCTTCGGTCTCCCATGCCCGAAGAGCTCTTTCTCATATGGGAGCAGATAAACTGATTCACGTATATGGTCCTACGGAAAGTACAGTGTTTGCAACAAGTTACCCTGTACAAGCCATAGGTGACAATGATGGAAGTCTTCCGATTGGCAAGCCCATTGCGAACACATCTGCATGGATTCTGGACGACAATCAACAGTTTGTTCCAAATGGAGTACCTGGAGAGCTTTATCTCTCAGGTGATGGATTAAGTCTCGGTTATCTGAACAATGAAGAGCTGACTGAAGCCAAATTTGTCAACAATCCATATCAGCTTCATGGACGAATGTACCGTACTGGTGATCGGGTACGCCGACAGTCTGACGGAATGATTGAATTTTTGGAGCGAATGGATCATCAGGTGAAGCTGAGAGGTTATCGGATCGAGCTTGGGGAGATTGAACAGGTACTGATTTCGCATGAGCATGTCCGTGAAGCCACGGTTGTAGCTGTCAAAGATTCGGGTGGGCAGGATACATTGTGTGCTTACCTTACCGTCCTGAAAGAAATCAATCGGGTGGATATGCAATCCTATATGGAAGCCCGTTTGCCAGGCTATATGGTTCCTTCCTATTTCAAGGTATTGGAGCAGCTCCCACTTACGCCAAACGGGAAAATAGACCGCCATGCGTTGCCTCGCCCTGAGATCGCAGTCAAATCAGAGACAACGTATGAGGCACCTTCCAATTATGTGGAGGAACAGCTAATAAACATATGGGAAGAAGTGCTGAATGTGAAGCCGATAGGCACCGCCCACCATTTCTTTGAATGCGGCGGGAACTCCCTGAAAGTGATGCATGCAGTTCAGTTGACTAACCGAAAGTTGCAAATGGAATTAAAAATCAGTCAATTTTTTGAGTATCCAACGATTAAACAACAGGCCTCTCATATATTGGGCGGTAGCACAGCTGGCCCTGATGTGAATGAATATGTGGAAGAAGAGATTTAGCAGTTCGTTCTTTATGTACAATAAATGAGTCAATGATCCGTGAGAGACTGCATCACAGATAGCCCCTTCATTAGATGCGGTGTAGAGGTGCAGTTTCTCCCGGAATTCCACGTCTTAGGCGTCATACTGAAAGGAATGGTGAATTCCTATGAACATAGCGGAGTTTATGAATCATTTACAGAAGAAGAACGTGAAATTGTACCATCAAGACGGAAAAATCAAAATGATTGGACCGCGTGAGGAAATCAATGCTGATCTTAAATCACAGATTAAAGAACACAAACAGGCTCTAATTCAGTTTCTGGTCCATCAGGAAGAAGTGTGGAATGCGCCTATTCCAAAGGCTCAAGAATCGACCAACGAGATGTACCCCCTGTCCAGAGCTCAGAAAAGAATGTATATTCTGCATCAAATGGACGATCAGGGAATTGCTTATAACGTTCCAATGGCGGTGAAGCTGACGGGTCATCTCGAACTGGATTTACTTGAAGAAGCGATTGGGCGCGTGATGGAAAGACATGAAGCACTTCGAACGTCATTTGTGGATGATCGGGGTGAGCCTGCTCAGAAGATTCACCCTAAAATTCGGTTTAAGCTTGATTTCAGTGAACGGAATGATTTAGATATCTTGGTCAAGATCAAACAATTTATTCGACCTTTTGATCTAACGCAGGCTCCGCTGCTGCGGGCGGAACTGGTTCGCTTGGATCAAGATCAGCATGTACTGCTCATGGATATGCATCATATTGTATCCGATGGGATGTCATTTGCGTTGTTTTTGAATGAACTGGCTGAACTATACAGTGGAAAACCGTTGACACCTGTTTCCATCCAGTACAAGGACTATGTAGCATGGGAGAAAGCCAAAGAACGTTCAGGTGATCTGAAGAAGCAGGAGACATATTGGCTGGATACGCTGAGCGGGGAACTGCCACAACTTCAAATGCCTCTGGATTATGCCCGCCCGCCAGAGCAAAATTATGCCGGTCAGCGAATGGTTACCCAATTGGATCAGGAATTAACGAGAAATTTGCAGCGTCTTGCCGATGAGCATGACGTAACGATGTACATGCTGCTTTTATCAGCCTACGCAGTCCTTTTATCTAAATATACTGGACAGAAAGACATTATCGTGGGTACCCCGATCGCAGGCAGGTCGAATGAACATCTCAAATCAGTAATGGGTTTGTTCACCAATACAATAGCAACAAGACATAACATCGACCCGGAACAGACATTTGTCGCGTTTTTGAATCAGGTGAGAAGGCATACCTTATCTGCATATGAGAATCAGGATTATCCTTTTGATGAACTGATTGAAAAACTGAACTTACCTATGGATCGGAGCAGACACACACTGTTTGATACAATGTTTGATTTGCAGCACGCCGAGGGTTATGTGTTCCCACTTGGTCAGCTTCAAGCGGAAATGTGTGAATTCGATCTACCGGTCTCCAAATTTGATCTCAGTCTCACCGTAATTCATTACGGAAGTCACATGAAACTGGATCTGCAATATGCTTCCGGATTGTTTGCCAAAAATAGCATGGAACGTTTTTTAAGTCACTTGATGAATGTGTTGAATGAGATTGCGTTGAACGTCACGCAAAAGGTAAGTCAGCTTCGCATGTTGTCAAGTCATGAAGAGGATCAGGTGTTGTATGAGTTTAACAGCAAGCGAGTGGATTCGTACCAGGGTACCTTAAATGATTGGTTTGAAGAACGCGCTGCATCTACACCTGAACGGATCGCAGTAGTCCACGGGGAAAAATCCATGTCGTATAAGCATCTTAATGAACGAGTAAACAAGCTGGCACGCCTGCTTCGAATGAGAGGGGTAAAGCCCGATTCGATCGTTGGTGTTATGGTGGAGCGTTCCTTGGATATGATTGTTGGGATACTTGCAGTTCTTAAAGCGGGGGCTGCATATATGCCGATTGATCCTGAACTGCCTGATGACCGAGTATTATACATGCTCAGGGATAGCGAGGCCGTGTTGCTTTTGAACGGGCGTCCTTTGAGAGACAAGCTCCACATCACATCCGAGCTGGAGATGGACGACCCGGAAATTGAACGTATGGAACCACACAATCTGGAAGGTGTTAATGAGCAAGAAGATTTGGCCTACGTGATTTACACTTCCGGTTCAACGGGTGCACCTAAAGGGGTCATGACCACTCATGGAAATGTATTGAACTATATTTCTACATTTTTGGACAGAGTACCGCTAACAGAGGAGGATGCGGTTCTTCAGGTAGTGTCCTTTTCTTTCGATGCGTTCACTGAGGAAGTATTTCCGTTGCTGGCTGTATCCGGGCGTATTGTCCTGAGTGACAATTTAAACGAAACGCATGTGGATGACCTGGTTATGCAGATTGAAAAAGAGAACATCACTGTCTTAAGCTGTTCCCCGCTCCTTCTAAACGAGTTGGACAAAAACAGGCATCTGCGTCCACATGCCAACATGAAATTTATCAGTGGCGGGGATGTCCTGAAATACGAATATGTCCGGAATATGGTCGGTTCGGCTCAGGTGTACAATTCATATGGACCTACCGAAGCAACGGTATGTGCTACATATTATCGTGTGATGCCACAGGACGAAGGAAGAGTGTCAATTCCCATAGGCAGTCCTCTTGGTAACTATGAGGTGTTTATACTTGATGAACATCAACAACCCGTTCCGATTGGTGTAGCAGGGGAATTATATATCGGCGGAGCAGGGGTCGCTAAGGGATATCTCAACCTTGCCAAGCTCACACAATCCCGTTTTGTAGATCATCTGCTTGCATCGGGGAACAAAATGTACCGCACCGGGGATATGGGGAGATGGCTTCCGGATGGAAATATCGAGTTTCTTGGAAGAAATGATGAACAGATTAAAATCAGAGGATATCGCGTTGAAATTCGGGAAGTGGAGCATCATCTGGCAGATCATCCCGATGTAAGCGACGCTGTAGTTATAACTCAAAAAGACCAACAGGGTCAGCTCTGCCTATGCGCTTATATTGTCTGGAATTCGCCAGAACATGGACATGGCTTTGATGAACTGAAAACACATGCGAGAGAACGATTGCCAGCTTACATGATTCCTTCATGGTTTATGAGCTTGGAGCAAATTCCGCGTACCCTCAATGGTAAAGCGGACCTTAACGTTTTGCCCCATCCCGATGTGGACAGCATGGCCAATACGACGTATGTGGCCCCAAGCAATGAGCTGGAATGTATATTGGCATCCATTTGGGAAGAAATATTGGAACTTCGGCCGATTGGTGTAGATCATAGCTTTTTTGAACTGGGTGGTCAGTCTTTGAGAGCATTTGCCATGATGTCAGCCATTCAGAGAAAGTTAGAGCTTCGGATTACACTCAAGGATATCTTTAACATGCCTACAATCAGGCAGCTGGCTGCATGGCTTCTAACAGTGGAGACACAGCGCACTTGCCCAATCCAAAAGGCAAACGAAAAACCGTATTATCCATTGTCCGCAGCACAGCGAAGACTTTACATTCTGGATCGGGTGCAGCAAACGGGTTTGATGTATAACATGCCACTTATTATCCGTTTGTCCAAAGAAGCTGAACAGGTACGAATGGAGCAGACATTGCTTGAAATGATTCATAGACATGAAGGGCTGAGAACTTCTTTTACAGAAATCGATGGTGAGCCCGTGCAGCATATTCATGCCCAAGTGAACTTCTATCTTCTTGTAGGCAGCGGGTTGCAAAAGGATTTCGATCCGTTCATACATTCATTTATCCAACCCTTTGATCTGGAGAAGGCCCCTTTGTTCAGAGCTGCATTATGGCGAACAGAGACCAGCCAATATTTATGTCTTGATATTCATCATTTGATTTCAGACGCGGTGTCCATGGATATCCTTATCCAGGAAATAGGGCAAATCTATGAACATAAACAATTGGCACCATTAACCCTTCAATATAAAGATTATGCTGAATGGTCTCTGGCCCCGGAACAACAGGAACAAAGGCAAGAGCACCAGCAATACTGGACAGACAAGCTTAAAGGTGAATTGCCCGTGTTAAATTTGCCGCTTGATTTCTCCCGACCTGCGATTCAGAGTCATGAAGGAAACCGGCTTCAATTTGCAGTGGATTCCGAACTGACACAAAAACTGCGTTTGCTGGCTGCCGAAAACGGTGTAACGCTGTTTGTTTTGCTGTTAACCGCATATACGATACTTCTTGCCAGGTACACTTCCCAGGATGACATCATTATAGGGACTACGGTGGCAGGACGAGAGCATCCGGAATTGGAAGATATGGTGGGCATGTTTGTTAATACGCTGGCATTACGCTTCTATCCTGAACCCGATATGTCCTTGCAGCAGTTGCTTCATCATATTAAGGATACTACGCTTGAGGGCTTTGCCCATCAGGACTATCCGTTTGATGAACTGGTAAGCAAACTTGAAGTGAAAAGGGATGCAAGCAGGAGTGCGCTATTCGATACACTGTTTACTCTTCAGGCTGAACAGACAACGGGAATGGACGCTAATGATTTGCTGGCTGAATACTATCCGTTCAGTCACCCCACAGCCAAGTTTGATCTGAGCGTAACCGCGTTGGAAACAGCGGAGGGTATAGAGATGTTTTACGGGTATGCCTCTAGGCTGTTCAAAGAAGAGACCATTGAGAAACTGGCTGGGCATTATAACGAAATTTTGAAAGAAATTGTAAAAGATACTCAACGCACCATTGGTGAGATCAACATGGTGACGGAAAAGGAAAGGGAGCTGCTGCTGTACCAGTTCAACAACAATGTTCGGGACTACGCCCAACGAAAGTCCGTTCCGGAACAGATTGCAGACCATGCAATTCATTTTCCCAATAAAGTAGCTGTTGTATATGATGGGCAACAACTAACCTATAGCGAACTGAATGAACGGGCTACCGATGTTGCGGAAGCTCTGCTGGATCTTGGATTGCATAAAGAAATGCCTGTAGGCATTATGATGAATCGTTCATTGGAAATGATGGTTGGTTTACTCGGTATTCTCAAATCGGGTGGGGCATATATGCCTTTGGACCCTGCCTTTCCCGAGGACCGCATTCGCTACATGCTCGAAGATAGCGGTGCCAGCGTGGTTGTAACTCAAGAGCATTTGTTGTCCCAAGTGAAAAAATACAGTCATTCCATTAAAACTCTGGTGCTTGACAGTTCTTGCTCACCATTACAGAGCATTGAGGAGAAGGGCGGCCGCCAGGAGCGGAATGTTGTGTCCCGAATAAAGCATGATGACCATGATTTGGCCTACATCATTTATACCTCAGGCTCAACCGGATTGCCAAAAGGTGTATTAATTGAGCATGGATCATTCGCCAATTTATGTTATGGCTTCAGTGAATCTCAGCAGATCACGGAGCGAGATCGTGCAGCTAATTATTTGCAAATTACTTTTGATGGGTCTATTATCGATATTTTTCCGACATTGGTGGTGGGGGCCGAGCTGCACATCATCCCATCTCAGCTGCGCCTGGATATGTCACGACTAAATGCATATTTGAATGCACACTCCATTACATTGATCACGTTGCCGCCCAAGGTGTGTGAAGTTTTTATCCATCAACCTAATACCTCATTGCGTTTGCTAATTGCTGGAGGAGAACAGCTGAAACTTTCGTTTCTTCCTGACTACCCGCTGATCAATGCATATGGGCCTACTGAGAACACAGTCGCTACCACCTACCAACGGGTAGATCAGGTTCACGGCAATATTCCGATTGGCAAGCCGCTCCCCAACATCTGGACGTACGTGATGAATAGTGATCATCAACTGTGTCCAGTTGGTGTAGCAGGAGAGTTATACATTGCCGGCAACAGTGTAGCCCGGGGTTACCTTAATAATCCGGACATGACTTCGGAGAAATTTGTGGACAACCCGCATGAACCCGGCGGCAAAATGTACCGGACAGGTGATCTGGTGCGCTGGCTGCCTGGTGGCCAACTGCAATTTTTGGGGCGTACCGATCAACAGGTGAAAATCCGTGGATACCGGATTGAGCTTGGCGAGATCGAGCAACAACTGCTGAAACATCCGGCCATCCGGGAAACAGCGGTTCTGGCTCATCAGGACCCGCAGGGAAATGGGGCGCTGTGCGCCTATGTTGTATCCAAAGGTGAAGAAGTGTGGACAGCTGCTACCGTTCGGGACTGGCTGGAAGCGGAACTGCCGGATTATATGATCCCGGCCTATGTGGTGCAGCTGGATCAGCTGCCGCTGACGTCCCATGGCAAGCTGGACCGCAAGGCGTTGCCAGAGCCGGACCACCATCTGCCTGCCGGGCCGGAGACGGAAGCACCGCGTAGCGAGGTGGAGCGCATACTGGTGGAAGTTTGGCGTGATGTGCTGAACATGGAGGAGCTAGGCATCAATCACCAGTTCTTTGTTTCCGGGGGAGACTCCATCAAGGCACTCCAGATCGGATCACGTCTGGCCCGAGCGGGACTGCGGATGGAGGTCCGGGATTTGTTCGCCTACCCAAAGATTCGGGATCTCTCCCCGTATGTGAAATGGGATCAACGTGAGCGCCAGAGCCAGGAGCCTGTGGAAGGAGAAGTGCAGCTGACCCCGATTCAGCAGTGGTTTTTTGCGAACAACACGACGGAACGAAATCACTTCACGCAGTCCTTCATGCTGCATCGGGCGACCGGGTTCAAGCCGGACGTGCTGGAACCAGTGCTGGATCGGTTGCTGGAGCATCATGATGCGCTGCGCATGAGATATGAGATACAACCAGATGGGAGTATCCGCCAATTCAACCGTCCGGTTCAAACTGGAGAGCGGATGTATACCTTGCACCGATTTGATATACGGGACTGGAATGAACCGGAGCGTCAGGTCTATGAGGCGGCTACCCGGGTGCAGCAGGCATGTAACCTGGAAGAGGGCAAGCTGGTGCAGGTTGGTTGGTTTGAAGCCGAGGACGGAGACCATCTGCTGCTGGCGATTCATCACCTGGTCGTAGACGGGGTGTCCTGGCGAATTCTGTTGGAGGATATGGAAGTGCTGTATCAGCAGGCGGAGCGGGGAGAAGCGCTGGATGCGGGCGAGAAGACGGATTCTTACCAACGCTTCGCAGAAGCTGTGCAGGAGTACGCGAACAGCCCACAGGCTGCGAAGGAGCGAGCCTACTGGAGCAGGCTTGCTGCGGAGGGAGCTGGACTGAACCTGGGAGAACGGGAGGAAGCAGCAGGCCCGGATCGATTTGCGGACAGCCAAACCCTGCAAAGCACCCTGAGTGCGGAGGTCACCCGGCAGCTGCTGCGGGAGAGCAACCGGGCCTATCAGACGGAGATCAATGATCTGTTACTCAGTGCGCTGTACCTTGCGGTGCGTAAGCTGACGGGTGAGCTGAAGCTGAAGGTGAACCTGGAAGGCCATGGCCGGGAGGATGTGCTGGAGGGTATCGATCTCAGCCGCACCGTGGGCTGGTTTACGACCCTGTACCCGGTTCTGTTGGAGGGTGAAGCGGAGGACGAACTTTCGACCACCATCAAACGGGTGAAAGAGGGATTAAGGAAGGTACCGCATAAAGGCTTTAGCTATGGAGCGCTGAAATATGTGGCCCAGATGCCGGAGTTACAGGCGGAGAAGAAGGCTCCAATTCTATTTAACTATTTGGGAGAGATCGGAGCATCCGCAAATTCCGGGTGGGTTCATGCTTCACATTTTAAACCGGGAGAAAGCATGGGCGAGCACATTGCACGCATGAACCCGATTGAGCTGAATGTAGCCATCTATAACGGAAGCCTGGCCCTTAGCACAACCTATACCAAGTCTGCGTTTTCAGAAGAAATGATTCTTAATTTAAACCATTATTATATCGAAGCAATTGAACAAGTGATTGATCACTGTATCAGCAAAGAACATACGGAGAAGACATCTACCGACTATGGATTTAGTGACTTGTCATTAGAGGATCTTGAAGATTTATTAAGCGAATATGAGCTGATTGAGGATTAATATTTGTCTATTTTCATCCCATGTTTAGGACAGCTTAGGTACGATCCAATAAGGAGATGATATCGGTCCATGAAGGCAAAAGTCGAGAAAATATACCCATTATCCCCGATGCAAAAAGGAATGCTGTTTCATGCGCTCGAAAATCCGTCTGAAGATGCTTATTTTGAACAAACGGTACTGGATATACGCGGGGAGATTGATCCCGAAATTCTGGAGCAAAGCTTCAATCAGCTGCTTGAACGACATGAAATATTGAGAGCCTCGGTTCATACCAAATTGGAGGAACCCGTTCATGTTGTTCTTGCGAGGCGGACGATCGGGTTTACCTTTCATGATCTGAGGGGCAGGTCAGACGATGAAGTCGCTGCCTTAATGCAAGATTTTATGGAGAAAGATCGTGCAAAAGGGTTTAATTTGTCCAAGGATAACCTGCTTCGAATCGCTCTTGTTTGTAATGGTGAACAGCATTTCCAGATGATCTGGACGTTTCACCATATGATACTGGATGGCTGGAGCATGGGCATTCTCTTCAATGAATTGCTGGATATATATGCTGATAGATCCAATGGCCTACCGTCTAAAATGGCAGATACCCGTCCTTATAGCAATTACATGAAGTGGCTCCAGCAGCAGGAACAGGAATCGGGCCTTGGGTACTGGGAGCATTATCTGTCAGGATACAGTGAGAAGACCGGCTTGCCTTCGATAAACCGATCAACAAGTGAGATTTCGTTCTCCAGAAGAGAGAAGAAAATAGAGTTTTCTCAAGCTCTCACTACAAAAATGAAAGAGATGGCGCAGAAACATGCCGTGACACTCCACACCGTCATTCAAGCGATATGGGGGTTTCTGCTCGCCAAATATAATGATAACGAAGATGCTGTCTTTGGGACCGTTGTATCCGGGAGGGATGCAGCCGTTGATGGCATTGAAAATATGGTTGGTTTGTTTATCAATACCATTCCTACACGTGTTACCTTTTGTGGAGAGCAGCCATTTGTGGAGCTTATGAAAAAGATTCAGTCGGACGCATTGAACAGTCAGGCGTATCAATATTTAAGTCTGGCTGAGGTGCAGGCCCGCACTGAACTCAAACATGATCTGCTTGATCATGTCGTTGTGTTTGAGAATTATGCTCTGGATACGAGGAAGATGGCGGAGAGATCCAATCTGGGTTTTGAAATCAACGAGATCACTGGAGAAGAACGAACCAACTATCCGTTTACGATGGCTGCTGGACTTGGGGAGAAATTGACGCTGCTGCTCATTTATGATGAGCATGTCTATGAGTCGGCTCTGATGGATCAGATTGAGAAGCATATGAAAGCGATTGTCCATCAAATTACATCAGATGAGAGTATCCAGATCCAGGACATTACGCTGGTTGGAGACGCTGAATTTCCGATGCTTGAAATGGTTTCAAATGGGGCTGTGACGGATTATCCCAAATGGAAAACCATTCCTCAGCTTTTTGATGAACAAGTCCAGAAGACACCTCATGCCACCGCCCTTATTATGGATGACGTGCATATCACCTACCGTGAATTGCAGGAAAAAGCGGATCAAATGGCATCCCGGTTATACGAATTTGGGCTATCCAAGCAGGCAGTGGTAGGACTGCTGGCAGACCGCTCGATAGAGATGATTGCAAGCATACTCGGGATTCTGAAAGCAGGGGCGGCTTATCTTCCCATGGACCCGGGTTGGCCGGAAGAAAGAATAAGTCATATGCTTCAGGACAGCAGGGCTACGGTGCTCTTGACACAGCCCGAATGGATCAGCCAGGCACCGCTGAATTTTCCAATATTACCGCTGTATGTGGACTACATGGATCATATGCCTGCGGTCATGGAGATGGCGGCTGCCACACAGGTAATGGAAGTGAAACCTGACAAGGAGAGCCGCATGGATGATCTGGCCTACATGATCTACACGTCTGGCTCTACCGGATTGCCCAAAGGAGTGATGATCTCTCATGCAAACGTCATTCGGGTTGTATGTGAGACGGATTACATCGATATTTGCCCGGAAGACCGGATTTTGCAGCTTTCGAATTATGCGTTTGACGGATCTGTCTTTGATATTTTTGGCGCACTATTGAACGGAGCCAGTCTGGTTCTGCTCAAGCAGGATACGGTTCTGGACACCCAAGCGCTCGCCGAAGTTATCGTTCGTGAGAAAGTCACGGTTTCTTTCATGACGACCGCACTGTTTAATCTGCTTGTTGATCGTGAGCCGGAATGTCTCCGTGGCTTCCGCAAAATATTGTTTGGGGGCGAGCGGGCATCCGTGGTCCAGGCCAGGAAAGGACTGGATATTCTCGGAGCGGATCGCCTGATTCACGTATACGGACCCACAGAAAGCACGGTTTTTGCTACAGCTTATCCCATCAGGTCCATCGAAGCAGCGGTTACCAATCTTCCCATCGGAAAACCAATTGCCAATACTTCGGTCTGGGTTATGGACCGGTACCAGAATCCCGTTCCAGCTGGTATTCCAGGAGAGTTATGTATCTCCGGAGATGGTTTGAGCTTGGGGTATTTGAATAACAAGGAACTAACCGATTCCCGATTCGTTCCACATCCCTTACTTGAGGGAACACGGATGTATCGAACAGGTGATCGGGTACGCCGGCTCCCAAACGGAGATATTGAGTTTCTCGAACGCTTGGACCACCAGGTTAAATTGCGCGGTTACCGCATTGAGCTGGGAGAGATTGAGCATGTTCTGCTGGAGCATGAAGGGATTCGTGAAGGGGTCGTAGTGACGAGAAAAGATGCAGCCGATCAGGACATATTGATTGCATATCTAAAGGCTGATCCAGCGCTGACAATCACTGGAATTCGTACGTATGTATCGGAGCGCCTGCCGGACTACATGGTTCCTTCCTATTTTATCCTGCTCAATGAGCTTCCCTTAACAGGAAATGGGAAGGTTGATCGCAGGGCGCTGCCTGAACCGGCAGAATGCATAGAACATTTGAAGCATGACCAATATGAAGCACCAAGTACGGTGCTGGAGAATCGCATTTGCACCATATGGAAAGAAATTTTGGGAGTGCAGATTGCGGGGGTTCATGATCACTTCTTTGAGTCCGGCGGTCATTCACTCAAAGCGACAGCACTGGCATCACGAATTCACAAAGAGATTCAGGTGATGGTGCCGATCCGACAGCTTTTCCTTGCTCCAACCATCCGAGGTATTGCCAATTACATTGAATCTGCTGCCAAAGAGGACTATCTTTCCATCCAACCGGCCGAATCAAAGCCCTATTATGCACTTTCGTCTGCTCAACGCAGACTTCATATGCTGCATCAGATTTCGGATACCGGAACTTCATACAATATGCCTGCAGTGATGAGAGTATCTGGAAAACTGGACGTGGCGCGATTTGAAGAGGCATTCCGGCAATTGGTACAGAGACATGAGTCATTCAGGACGTCCTTTGTCATTGTGGATGGCGAACCCGTCCAACGGATTCATTCACATGTTCCGTTTGCTGTTGAACATATTGAAACAGGAAGCCGATCATTGGAAGAAACGCTTTCGGATCGAATTCGTCCATTTGAGCTGGACAAGGCCCCATTAATGCGGATCGAACTTGTGAAAATCAGTGAACAGGAACATGTAGTCGTGATGGACATGCATCACATTATCGCAGATGGTGTGTCAACGGGGGTGCTTGTTCAGGAGTTCCATGAATTGTATGAGGGGAAATCTCTGGCTGAGCTGAAGTTACAGTACAAGGATTATTCGGAGTGGCAAAAGGATTGGTTTAACAGTGAAGGACTCAAGACACAGGAAACCTACTGGCTTAATCGATTCGAGGGAGAAATTCCGGTCCTTCAATTGCCGACAGACTGGCCAAGGCCGCAAGTATATTCTTTTAAAGGAAATCGGGTGCAATTTTCATGTGACGAACAGCTTACACGCGAACTGCATCAATTGGCCAGAGATCATGAAGCGACATTATATATGGTACTGCTGGCGGCGTATACTACTTTACTTTCCAGATATTCAGGACAAGATGACATTGTTGTGGGATCTCCGATTGCGGGGCGCAAACACGCAGATCTCCAGCAGGTGATCGGTATGTTTGTTAATACACTTGCCATGCGGAATTATCCTGTAGCAGAACGGTCCTTTAGTGAGTTCCTTGGAGAAGTGAAGGAAAATGCATTACAGGCTTACGACAATCAGGATTACCCGCTTGATGAGCTCATCAACAAGCTTCGTGTCTCAAGAGACAGAAGCAGAAACGCATTGGTGGATACGATGTTTGTGCTGCAAAATCTGGAGCTTGAGCGTACATCCGGACAACAATGGGGTGATTTACACGTTGAGCCTTATGAGACGGAGCTGCCTATTGCCAAATTTGATCTGACCCTTGCTGCGGTCGAACAGAATGGCCGCATTGAGTTTGAACTGGAATATTGCAGTGACCTGTTCTCCCTTCAAACGGTTGAAAACATGAGCCATCACTTTATTCAATTATTAAAAGGGATATTAAGCCATCCCCACGGCAAGCTGGGTGAGTTTGAAGTTGTATCTGAGGAAGAGAAGCAGATACTACAGCATGTCTATAATGATAACGCCCGCACTTATCCGCTGCACCAGCGGGTATATGATTGGATTGCGCAATATGCTGTACGGACACCTGATCAGGTTGCAGTTGTGCATGACGGCAGAAGCATGACCTATCATGAGCTGAATGAAGCGGCAGACTTACTTGCAGATCGCCTGTGTCAGCGTGGTGTAACCAGAGAAACGGTCGTTGGTATTATGATGGATCGGTCTGTAGAAATGATTGCGGGCATTCTCGGAATTATGAAATCGGGAGGGGCATATTTACCACTGGACCCGTCAACTCCGGTTGAGCGAATCCGGTACATGCTTCAGGATAGCGGAGCAGGACTGGTTGTGACTCAGAGCGATTGGATGGAGCGGCTCCGGGCTGCTGATTCCGAATGTGTACCATTCATTCTGGATGAGGCAGCATTGAAGGATTGGAATGCTGCGGCATCGCTTCAGATTCCGCCTGCGGCTGATTCGGCAGCGATGACAGCAAGTCCTGACGATTTGGCATATATCATCTACACATCAGGCTCCACAGGTCTGCCAAAGGGGGTACAGGTTGAGCATAACGCCTTAACCAACTTCTGTTGTGGATATATAGATGCTTTACAGTTAACAGAGAGAGACCGGGTGGCAAACTATCTCCAAATGACCTTTGACGCTTCGATTAGTGAAATTTTCCCTGCACTAATGTCAGGGGCTACACTTCATATCATTCCGACCGAGCTGAGATTGGATATATCGAGGCTAAATGAATACTTATCGGAGTATGGAATAACGGCTGCAACGTTCTCTTCCAAAGTATGTGAATCATTTGTTGAACTGCCAAATTCCTCTTTGCGTTTGCTAGTTTCGGGGGGAGAGCAGCTTAAACTTCATGCCCTTCCGAATTACAGGCTGATCAATGCATACGGGCCAACGGAAAATACGGTGGTTACCACTCTGCATGAAGTTGATTCCATAGACGGTGTCATTCCTATAGGGAAACCTTTCACGAATACAAGAATTTTTATTCTGAATGATCATCTTCAATTCTGTCCGACAGGTGTGACTGGGGAGATGTACATTACCGGTCAAAGTCTGGCACGGGGTTATTTAAATAATCCAGAACTGACAGCCGAGAAATTTGTGGACAACCCACATGAACCTGGCGGCAAAATGTACCGGACAGGGGATCTGGTGCGCTGGCTGCCTGATGGCAGTCTGCAATTTATGGGGCGTACCGATCAACAGGTGAAAATCCGTGGATACCGGATTGAGCTTGGCGAGATCGAGCAGCAGCTGCTGAAACATCCGGCCATCCGGGAAGCAGCGGTTCTGGCTCATCAGGACCCGCAGGGAAATGGGGCGCTTTGCGCCTATGTTGTAGCCGAAGGCGAGGCAGTGTGGACAGCCGCTACCGTTCGGGACTGGCTGGAAGCGGAGCTGCCGGATTATATGATCCCGGCATATGTGGTTCAGCTGGAGCAGCTGCCGCTGACGTCCCATGGCAAGTTGGACCGCAAGGCGCTGCCGGAGCCGGATCACCATCTGCCTGCCGGACCGGAGACGGAAGCACCGCGCAGCGAGGTGGAGCGCATACTGGTGGACGTTTGGCGTGACGTGCTGAACATGGCGGAGCTGGGCATCAATCACCAGTTCTTTATCTCCGGGGGAGACTCCATCAAGGCACTCCAGATCGGATCACGTCTGGCTCGGGCAGGGCTGCGGATGGAGGTTCGGGATTTGTTTGCCTATCCGAAGATTCGGGATCTCTCCCCATATGTGAAATGGGATCAGCGGGAGCGCATTGACCAGGAGCCGGTGGAAGGGGAAGTGCAGCTGACCCCGATTCAGCAGTGGTTTTTTGCGAACAATACAGCCGAACGAAACCACTTCACCCAGTCCTTTATGCTGCACCGGGCGGCCGGATTCAAGCTGGGCGTGCTGGAACAGGTGCTGGACCGATTGCTGGAGCATCATGATGCGCTGCGGATGAGGTATGAGGTGCAAGCGGATGGCAGCATCCGTCAAATCAACCGTCCAGTGCACACGGGAGAGCGGATGTATACCCTGCATCGGTTTGATATCCGGGGCTGGGATGAACCGGAGCGTCAGGTCTATGAGGCGGCTACCCAGGTGCAGCAGGCATGCAACCTGGAAGAGGGCAAGCTGGTGCAGGTCGGGTGGTTTGAAGCCGAGGACGGTGACCATCTGCTGCTGGCGATTCATCACCTGGTCGTGGACGGGGTATCCTGGCGAATCCTGTTGGAGGATATGGAAGTGCTGTATCAGCAGGCGGAGCGGGGAGAAGCGCTGGATGCGGGCGAGAAGACGGGCTCTTACCAACGCTTCGCAGAAGCCGTGCAGGAGTACGCGAACAGCCCACAGGCTGCGAAGGAGCGAGCCTACTGGAGCAGGCTTGCCGCGGAGGGAGCTGGACTGAACCTGGGAGAACGGGAGGAAGCGGCAGGGCCGGATCGATTTGCGGACAGCCAAACCCTGCAAAGCACTCTGAGTGCGGAAGTCACCCAGCAGTTGCTGCGTGGGAGCAACCGGGCTTACCAGACGGAGATCAATGATCTGTTACTCAGTGCGTTGTACCTTGCGGTGCGGAAGCTAACGGGTGAGCTGAAGCTAAAAGTGAACTTGGAAGGCCATGGCCGGGAGGATGTACTGGAAGGTATTGATCTCAGCCGCACCGTGGGCTGGTTTACGACCCTGTACCCTGTTCTGTTGGAGGGAGAAGCGGAGGAAGAACTTTCGACCACCATCAAACGGGTGAAAGAGGGATTAAGGAAGGTACCGCATAAAGGCTTTAGCTATGGAGCGCTGAAATATGTGGCCCGGATGCCAGAGTTGCAGGCGGAGCGTCCAGCATCCATTTCGTTTAACTATCTCGGTGAGATGGATGGAGGCATGATTGGGGAAGCCATGTTCCGGGAGTCCCGTTTCTCCACGGGACAAACGATTGGTGGCCATATCGCCCGAAATAACCCGATTGAACTGAACACCTTCGTATCTGGTGGGAAGTTACATCTCAACGTAACAGCAAACCAAACTGCAGTGGACATGCCGCTTGTAAGTCGATTTGCAGAGACGTTTTTGGAGCAATTAACGGAAATTGTGGACCATTGCTTGTGTCAGCGTGAAACGACATATACGCCTTCCGACTATGGTGATCCAAGTCTGGCACTGGAGGAGCTGGATCTTATCAAATCTGCCTGTCCGGGCGTGATCATTGAAAGGATTTATCCGTTAACCAATATGCAGCAAGGCATGCTCTTTCACGCAATGGAAGATGAGACATCAACTGCGTATTTTCAGCAAACGGTCATGGAGATTCGCGGGGAAGTGAACCCGGATTACTTGCAATCCAGTTTCAATGAGCTCATGAACAGACATGAAGCATTGAGAGCTTCATTTATGCATCATGATTTGGAAGAACCGAGACAGGTCATTATGCAAAACCTCACCATTGAATTTGAATTTCAAGACTGGACAGCTTTGGAAGCACATCATTCAGCAGCTCAGTTGGAAACTTTTACTCAGCAGGATAAGGCTCGCAGTTTCCGTTTGGATACACAGCCACTTATGCGTGCAGCTCTTTTTCGCACCACAGATCAATCCTTCACCCTTGTATGGAGCCATCATCATATTTTGCTGGATGGATGGTGTCTGGGAATTATATTATCGGAGCTGTTCCAGATCTATAAGGCCAAACTTGAGAATAAGGCGCATAACCTGAAGGACCCGAAACGATATCATCATTACATTGAATGGCTCATTCGTCAGGACAAGGATGAGGCCCAAGCGTATTGGAGACATTATTTAGAAAATTATGACACACAGTCGAGTGTTCCAGGTTTGCTTCTTACAGAGCATGATGTTCCATATTTGCGAAAAGAACAGACGATATCTTTGGGTCAGGAGGTAACCCGCCAATTAAATGAAATAGGTGTTCGTTATGGTGTGACGTTGAATACCGTCATTCAATGTATCTGGGGTCTGGTGCTGGCCAGATACAATGATACGGAGGACGTCATATTTGGAACCGTAGTCTCTGGCAGAGAAGCGCCAGTTGAAGGCATAGAAGAGATGATAGGGTTGTTCATCAATACGATTCCTGTTCGGATTGGTTATCCGCATCAAAAGCATTTTGGCGATGTACTTCAGGCCGTTCAGAAACAAGCCGTTGAAAGTCAGCGATTCAATTATTTGAATCTGGCTGAGGTTCAGGCATTGAGTGATCTCAACAAGGAATTAATGGATCACGTCTTTGTATTTGAGAACTATGCCCTGGATCATGGAGCTGTTCATCAATCCAGCACGGGGGTTGGTTTTGAAATCACCGGACTGCATGCGGAGGAACAGAGCAACTACGGATTCCTGATTTCGGCAACACCTGGTGACAGCCTGACCCTTGTGATTACGTATGATGGTAATAAATATGATTCATCCATTATCGAGCATATGGATCAACATTTTAGGAGTGTGGCAGAACAAGTTACTTCAGCTGATCATCAGCAGCTTGCTGACATTCAACTTGTAGGTGGTGCAGAGCGTGAGGTGCTCCTGAATTCTTTCAATAACTCTGATGCGGATTACCCGCGAAATATGACCATTCATGAGCTGTTCCAGCAGCAAGTTAGACGTACGCCTGATCGAATTGCTGTCCGGGATGAGCATCGTCACATGACGTACATGGAGCTGAATAAGCGTTCTAATCAACTGGCCCGTACGTTGTTATCTCTTACAGGAGGAACAGAGCAATTTATTGGAATTATGGCGGATCGGTCAGTCGATATGATCGTTGGTATCATGGCAGTGTTAAAAGCGGGAGCTGCATATATACCTGTTGATCCCACCTATCCCGATGACCGTATTAGCTATATGCTGGAGGATTCGGGCATCCACCTGCTGATGGTCTCTGAAAAAGGAATGGATCGCGGACTTCACCGGGGTTTATGCGTTGTATTGGAGGAAGAGAACTCGTATCACCTGGATGCAGGAAATCTGCAGACATCCGTTCAATCCCATGACCTCGCCTATGTCATTTATACCTCAGGTACAACCGGGAATCCGAAGGGAACATTGATTGAACATAAAAATGTCGTGCGTTTGTTGATCAATGACCGTAATCGTTTTGATTTCAGCGAGAACGATGTATGGACGATGTTCCATTCCTTCTGTTTTGATTTCTCGGTGTGGGAGATGTATGGAGCGCTGTTGTACGGGGGGACATTACTTATCGTTCCACATCTGGTCGCCCAACAGCCTGGAGAATTCCTGCAATGGTTAATCCGTGAAAAGGTAACTATTCTGAATCAGACGCCATCTTACTTCTACCGATTGATGCATGAGGAGGCAAAACGTCCAAGGAAGGAATTGAGTTTGCGAAAAGTCATTTTTGGTGGAGAAGCGTTAAGTCCGTCTTTATTGGCAAAATGGTACAAGCGTTATCCGTCTACAAAGTTAATTAATATGTACGGCATTACAGAGACTACGGTTCATGTTACCTACAAGGAGATTACGTTGTCTGATATAGAAATGGGCAGAAGTAATATAGGTCAGCCCATCCCTACACTCAGGGCATATGTACTGAACCAGTATCGTCAATTGCAGCCTGTAGGATGTGCAGGTGAGCTATATGTTGCAGGAGAAGGGCTTGCCAGAGGATACCTCAATCGATCCAGTCTTACGGAAGAACGATTTGTCGAAGATCCGTTTTATCCTGGTGAGAAAATGTATCGTTCAGGCGACTTGGCCAGATGGCGTGCAGATGGCAACATGGAGTACTTGGGCCGGATGGATCATCAGGTCAAAATTCGGGGATATCGAATTGAATTGGGTGAAATCGAACATCAATTGCTTCAGCTTTATATCGTAAAGGATGCATTCGTTGTAGCCAGGGCGGATGAAGAGCATACACAATTTATATGTGCATATATCACCCTGAACGAGGTGGCAGATGATGCGGTTACGCAACAGATCAGACAACAGTTGTCTCTTCAATTGCCGGATTATATGATGCCAGCCTACATTGTAAAGATGGATCAATTGCCACTGACCTCCAACGGGAAAGTGGATCGTAGAGCGCTGCCAGCCCCGGAAGCGGGCATGTCTGCACTTGGGGGTTATGAAGCTCCGGGAAGCAGGGTGGAAGCGGAATTACTTGCACTCTGGCATCAGCTTCTAAATAATGACCGTATTGGCGTAAACCACAATTTCTTTGAAGTTGGAGGACACTCGCTGAAGGCTTCGGCTCTCGTATCTCGCGTCCACAAGGCATTCGGTGTGGCCATACCATTGAGACAAGTATTTGCAACGCCTACGGTCAGAGCCTTGTCCAAGTGGATTGATTCTGCTCGTTCCAGCAAATATGTGACCATAACCAAAGCGGAAACCAAGGAGTACTACCCGCTCTCGTCAGCACAAAAAAGACTTTTTATTATGCATCAACTGGAAGATTCGGGCCTGGCCTACAATATGCCTTATGCTATGAAAATAACTGGCAATCTGGATGTATGCCAATTGGAAGGAGCCTTTCAGGATCTGATCAAGCGTCATGAATCATTCAGGACTTCCTTCCATATGGTTGAGGGACAGCCTGTTCAACGAATTGATCAACAGGTGGAATTCAGGATCACATCCCTCGAGCTGGGTGAACAGACTTTAGAAGCGTGGCAAGCGAGATTTGTTCGTCCATTCAATCTGACTCAGGCTCCGTTGCTGCGGGTGGAACTTGTGCAGATGGGACCTGCGGAATACAGTCTGATTATGGATATGCATCATATTATTGCGGACGGTGTATCCATGGGCGTCTTGACCAGGGAGCTAAGCGCCCTGTATGAAGGACAAACGCTTGAACCACTCCAATTGCAATACAAAGATTATGCCGAGTGGCAGGCACTATCCAGGACAACGGAAGTGATTCAGGCACAGAAGGACTACTGGATAAGGGTCTATCAAGAAGAAGTCCCGCTACTGGATATGCCAATCGATTATGCAAGACCACAACACCGTAATTATGAAGGTGAACTGTTCCCATTCGAGTTATCTGAGGGTGTGTCGCAACGGTTGTCTCAATTGGCTCATCGAGAGAGCGTAACCTTATTTATGCTTCTCCTTGCTGGCTATACAGCACTGTTACATCGATACACCGGGCAAGAAGATATCATCGTGGGGACACCGGTAGCAGGTAATTCACAGCCGGAGCTGCAAGATGTAATCGGTTTGTTCATTAATACACTGGCACTTCGGAATCGTCCGGTAGGCACGTTTACGTTCAAGGAGTATCTGAACAAGATCAAGGAGAATACACTTCAAGCCTATGAAAACCAGGATTATGCATTTGATGAACTGGTTGAACAGCTTGCCTTGACAAGAGATATGAGCAGAAGTGCCTTGTTTGATACGATGCTGGTATTCCAGAATTATGACAGTGAGGAGCTTGCAATCGAGGGTGTGCAATTCAGTTCACTTCCTCCAAGTAACATCCGATCCAAATTTGATCTCACCTTAACCGCAATGGAAGCTGAGGGCCGGATCAAATGTGTGTTTACGTACTCTACGGAGTTGTTTAAGCCTGAAACAATAGAGCGTATGGCAGGCCACTTGACTGAATTGCTGGATAATATCAGTAATGATGCCACGTTACGGTTGCAGGATATTCAATTCATCCCATCAGAAGAGACAAAGTCCATTATGCAGCTATCCTGTGGTCAGCCTGTGCAATACAGAACAGATGCAGCCCTGATCGAACTATTCGAGGAGCAAGTAAGGAAGTCATCCGGGCAACGGGCAGTGGTGTCAGGGGAAAACGAATTATCTTACGAAGAGTTGAATCGCAGAGCTAATCAACTGGCTCGCTCGCTGAGATCAAGAGGGGCTGCACCGAATTCGGTTATCGCAGTAAGCATGAATCCATCTGTGGACTTGATTATAAGCATGCTGGCCGTTCTTAAAACGGGAGCCATCTATTTACCGATTGATCCTGAGCAGACTGTGAACAGGACCAATGTTATTTTGAATGATAGCCAGGCTATCCTTGTGTTGACGGATCATCCGTTGTCCAAGGAGTTATCTTTCAGTGGGGATGTGTGTCAGGTTAACGACAGCAGTATCGAAAGCTTTGACTACACGGATCTATCTCTGCCGATTTCGCCTGAACAGCAGGTCTATATGATCTATACTTCAGGCTCGACAGGTACTCCGAAAGGGGTAATGGTTCGCAACCGAAATATTGTTAATTACACACAATGGTTCATCCGCGAAGCGGGAGTTTCTGCGGCAGATCGAACGATGCTGATGTCTTCCAGTGCTTTTGATCTGGGATACACAGGTGTATTTTCATCCTTGTTGCAAGGCGGTGAGCTTCACGTTCCAAGCAAGGAAGACTACACCAATCCGGCTAGAATATTACAAATAATGGCTCAACAGCGTATCACATTCATCAAACTGACCCCTTCATTATTCAATCTGCTGCTCCATGATGCTGCATTTGCAGAATGGCAGCCTGTGCTGAGGCTGGTTGTGCTTGGTGGGGAGAAGACAAATACAACGGATGTGGAAAAGTACCTTCAAGAGTTTCCAAACAGCCGGATCATGAATCATTATGGTCCAACTGAAACGACGATTGGTGTAGTTTTTCATAACATATCGTCTGTGAATGTTCGTTCCTTTATAGATCATCCGGTTATTGGCAGACCGATTGATAACACTGTGGTATACGTGCTTGATAAGCATAACCATCTGGTGCCCCGGGGTGTATTCGGTGAAATTTGTGTTTCGGGTGAAGCAGTGTCCAGCGGGTATTTCAATCAGGTTGAAATGACCCGGGAGAAGTTTGTTGAAGATCCATTCCAGCCGGGGCAGATCATGTACAAAACAGGAGATCTTGCCCGTTGGACACATGATGATGAGCTGGAACTGGCAGGTCGGAAGGATAATCAGGTGAAAGTGCGTGGTTATCGGATTGAGCTGGATGAAATCAAAAAACAAATGCTGCTTCTGGAAGGTGTACGGGAGGCCGTTATCGTACCTGGAGCAAACCAGGAACAGACTACCGTGCTCTGTGCCTATTTCACCGCAAACAGATCGATACCATTGGACGAAATTCGCGTTCATCTAGGTGTCGAATTGCCTGAATATATGATTCCTACGCATTTTATGCAATTGGATACCCTGCCGCTGACCGGCAATGGGAAATTGGATGTACGTGCACTTCCCGAACCGGATGCAAGCATGGGTGGAGAGATGGTCTATGAGCCCCCGAGAAACGAGGCAGAGAGCCTGCTCGTTTCCATCTGGGAAGAGGTGCTTGGCTTCAAGCCAATCGGCATCAACCATCACTTCTTTGCTTCCGGTGGTGATTCCATCAAAGCATTGCAAATTATATCCAGACTGTCCAGAGCTGGCAAAAAGCTGACCATGAAAGAGCTATTTGCTAATCCACAGATCAAGTTGCTGGGGCGTTATGTTAGAGAAGATTCCCATGTAGACCGGATGAAGCAGCGTGTGACGGGTCCGGTTGATCTTACACCCATCCAGAAGTCTTATTTCTTGCAGCATCAACGTACAGGAATGAACCACTTTAATCAGTCCTTGATGTTGTACCGCGAGGAGGGATTCAATCCAGAGATAGTCCGGCAGATCATGGAAGAGTTAATGATGCATCACGATGTCTTGCGGATGTCCTATCGTGAGGAACAAGGTAAGGTGGTGCAGACCCATCTCGATTATGAAGCAGGTCTTTTCCAGTTGGATGTACAGGACATGAACGGTCTTGATGAGCAGGAACTGTACACCAGGGTGCAGCAGGCAACCTCCAGCATACAGGAATCCATCGAAATTTTTGAGGGACCTCTAGTGCGAGCCGTCATTTTCAGAACCGATCAGGGAGATCATCTGCTCATTGTAATCCATCATATGCTGATTGATGGGGTATCTTGGAAAATTCTTTTGGAAGACTTGGCCATAGGATACCAGCAGCTTCTGGAAGGACAAGATCTTTCTTTTTATCCGGTTACGGATTCGTACCCGTACTATGCAGCTTTCCTGAGCGACTATGCGAAGGGAGGTCGCCTCGCCAAGGAGCGTGCGTATTGGATCAAGACGGATCAAAAAGAAGCCGGCTTTCTTCCTCGGAATGAAGTTCATCTGAGCGAATATCGATACGGAGACAATCGAATGAGCAGCGTATCGCTGGACCGAGAGATGACAACTCAGCTTTTGAGAGAGACAAACCAGGCCTACTATACTGAAATTAATGACATTCTGCTGGCTGCTCTAGCTCTCTCCATCAAGGAATGTGCAGGAGCGAGCAAAGTTAAGGTAACGATGGAAGGTCACGGTCGCGAGCTTATGGGAGACGAATTGGATATCAGTCGTACGGTTGGCTGGTTTACAAGCAAATATCCAGTATGTATCGATCTCGGGAATGAGGAAGGGATTGGTACAACGATCAAGGAGGTAAAAGAGCAGCTAAGAAGGGTTCCAGCGAAAGGAATTGGTTACGGAATATTGAAATATATGACTACTGAATTGCCAAAGTTGAAAGAGCAGACACCACTGCTGTTGTTTAATTATTTGGGACAAATGGATCAGGATATCAACAGTGGTCTGTTTCGTTCGTCCTGGTTGCCATCGGGCAATTCGGTTGGTGATGATGTCATTCGTGCCAATCCAATGGAAGTTATTGCCTATGTGGCTGAAGGTCAATTGATGATTAACATCACCTATAACCACAAGTTGTTTGATAACTCCATCGTAGAGAACTTTGCGACATCCTACCAAAAAATGCTCCAGCTGATCATTGAACATTGTGTGCAGCAACAGCAGGCCGAAAAAACGCCATCCGATTATGGAGATCCATATGTAACACTGCAAAATTTGAAAGTGATTACGCAAAAGTTCGGCCCAGAGCGAATTGAGAAAATATATCCTTTGGCCAACATGCAGCGAGGTATGCTGTACCATGCACTTGAGAATCGCGGAGACAGGGTTTATTTTGAGCAGTTGATCATGAACATCAGAGGAAATCTTGACATTGGCCGGCTTCAGGAGAGTCTGAACCTGTTGATGCAACGTCACGAAATGCTTCGTGTGTCCATTGAATACCAAGTTACGGAAGAGCCACGGAATATTATTTGTCAAAACCGAGGGGCTGCTTTTGTATACCGGGATCTTCGAGGATTACCAGAACAGGACAGAGACACTCGTGTATTGTCAATTGCTATGGAGGACAAAAGAAAAGGTTTTGATCTTGGAAAAGATACACTGGTTCGATTTGAATTGTTGCAGACCAATGAGGAGCAATACTCGTTAATCTGGAGTAACCATCATATCTTGCTTGATGGCTGGGCAAGAGGCATCATTCTTGCAGAGCTGGTCCATCTCTATGAATGCAAACGTACTGGGAAAAACATTCAGCTCCACGAGCCTGTACCTTACAGTGAATATGTGGAATGGTTGCAGGCGTTGAACAAGGATGAAGCCATCTCGTACTGGAAGAATTATCTGGGTGGATATGAGAACAAGGTTCAGTTGCCAGCAGGAATTTCTCGTTCATTGAACGATGGGGTCACTCCACAGGAGCATCAATTCCGCATTTCCAGACAGCTCACGAAGCAAATGAATGACCTTGCCAACCGGAACCATGTCACATTTTATACGGTTATGCAGTGTGTCTGGGGAATCATGCTTGCCAAGTACAACGATACTTCGGATGTCGTATTTGGAACGGTGGTATCCGGGAGAGAAGCGCAGGTAAGAGGGATCGAAAACATGGTTGGTTTATTTATCAACACCATTCCTGCACGGATTCAATGGGATGAGGGACATACCTTCAAACAACTGGTTGGAGATATGCAGGCCTTATCGATTGAAGGGAGTCAGCATCACCATCTGGGTCTGGCTGAAATTGCGTCTTTGAGCAGTCTAAAAAGAGATTTGATCGATCATATTATGGTTTTTGAAAATTACTCGGTGGATTCAAGTCTCGTTGAACAAGGCTCGAATGATATTGGGTTTGTCATTGAGGACGTCCATAGTCAGGAACAGACGAATTATGGATTCAATCTCATTGCAATACCTGGTGAAGAGCTTGTAATCAAGTTTGCCTATGATTCCGGCAAGTATGATGAATCCTTGATGAAAGTCATGGAAACCCATATGCTGACTCTGTTGAAACAAATAGTGACAGATGAAAACATGCGGGTCGATGACATTCAAATCATGACGAAACAAGAGCAGATCATCCTGTTGGATCAGTACAACGATACGGGATCAGCCTATCCGAAGGGCAAAACGATGCATCAGTTGGTCAGTGAACAAGTCCTCAAAACCCCTGAACATGTCGCCGTAGCGTTGGGCTCAGATGTGCTGACCTACAGACAGCTTGAAATAAAATCGAATCAGTTGGCAAGACATTTAAAGGCTATCCATGTTGGTCCAGGTTCCATGGTTGGTATTATGGTTGAACGCTCACCCGAGATGATTGTTGGCATTCTGGCTATTATGAAGGCGGGCGGAGCCTATGTGCCCATTGACCCGGAATATCCCGCAGAACGAATTACATTTATTCTGGAGGATAGCGGTTCACCGATCATATTGGAAATGGGAGAAGGCCATACCGGGTCGGGCAGAACATCCGTAGCGATTGATGCGGATTATAGCCATTATTCAGCAGAACCATTGGAGCAGCATGCTGGACCAGAGGATGTAGCGTATATGATCTATACCTCAGGATCGACCGGGAAACCAAAAGGCACAATGATTCCGCACAGCGGTCTGATCAACTATATTTTCTGGGCGAAGGACGTTTATTTGCAGAATCGGGAGCTTGATTTTGCCCTGTACTCCTCGTTTGCGTTTGATTTGACGATCACTTCGATCTTTACACCGTTGGTTACTGGAAATAAAATAGTGGTATATCCAACCAGCGGAGATGAACCGGTGATCCTGAATGTATTCAGGGATCGGCAAGCAGGCGTGGTTAAATTGACACCATCACATCTGAATCTGATTAAGGATATGGACAACACTCGATCTAGTATCAAGTGCCTGATTGTAGGCGGTGAGGACCTGAAATCGGAATTGGCTCGGGAAGTATATGAGAGTTTTGGAGGCAAGGTTCAGATCTTTAATGAATACGGGCCAACGGAAACGGTTGTAGGCTGCATGATCCATCCGTACAATCCCGAGACGGACACGAGAATCTCAGTACCTATTGGGAAACCTGCTGCAAATGTGCAGTTATATGTGCTGAATAAACATCAGCAACTGCTTCCGGCTGGTTCGTCAGGGGAACTATACATTGGAGGTGACGGAGTATCCCGAGGATACTTCGGACGTCCGGAACTAACGATGCAGAAGTTTGTACCCAATCCGTTCAAAGAAGGGACTACCCTATACCGGACAGGTGATCTGGTGCAATGGTTGCCAAATGGAGACATGGAGTTCCTCGGTCGAATTGATCATCAGGTGAAAATTAGAGGCTACCGTATTGAGCCGGGAGAAATTGAGTATCGTTTGCTGCAACAACCGGAAGTTAAGGATGCAATTGTGACCTCGCGGCAAGATGATGCTCAGCAAAGCTATCTCTGTGCGTACATCGTACCTGTGGACCTGAGTAAAAAGATGGACATCGTTCAACTGAAACAGGGATTGCTTGACGAGCTTCCTGCATATATGATACCTGCATTCTTTGTTGTGATGGATCAGCTTCCATTGACGGTGAACGGAAAAGTGGACTTGAAGGCATTGCCTGAGCCCGAGGGCAGTGTGACAGCTCTGCAATCCTACACACCACCGGAAACGGAACTGGAACGACACATGACAGATATTTGGGAGGACGTTCTTCCAGTGAAGCCGATTAGCATACATGCAAATCTGTTTGAGCTGGGTGCGAATTCGTTAAATGTGATGTCTTTTGTATCCCGATTGTACAGTCTGTTGAATTTTAGAATCCCGTTTAAGGATATTTTTGAAAAACCGACCATTGCTGATCTGGCGGCCTTTGTTGAGAAAGCCAAAGATCTGCTGGAGGACTACACCGAAGATTGCATGCAGCTAACCCGGACAAGTGAGGAAAATCGGATCGTTTTCTGTTTTCCTCCCGCTGCTTCCATGGGGATTGCCTACATGACACTTGCTCAGCATCTGGACTCGTTCGGAGTTTACAGCTTTAATTTCATCACTTCAGAAGATCGGATTGCTCGTTACGCTCAAATGATGATTGATATTCAAAAGGAGGGCCCATTCACGCTGATGGGTTACTCCTCGGGTGGAGTGCTGGCCTTCGATGTAGCCAAAGAGCTTAACCGCAGAGGATATGAAGTGCGTGACCTGATTATACTGGACTCAAAATACCGAACAGAAGTGGAAGAGCATCGTCTGACTGAAGAAGAGATTAGGCAGGAGATTCAGCAAAAGTTCAACATGAGTCAATATCAGGACCTTGAGAAATTGGCGAATGACTATTTGCTGGAGCTGATTACGAAGTCTTACCTGTATGTTCATGAAGCCATAACCTTTGGTACGATTGATGGTAACATCAGTTATGTGACTTCAGGACTTTTGGATGCCAATGCTTCGATTGCATTGTGGGCCCAATCCACCACAGGACAATTCAGACAAGTGAAAGGTTACGGCAAACATATGGAGATGATTGACAAAAATTATCCGGAGATTGTGAAACAGAATGCAACGCTCATCAACGAACTCTTGCTGACAAGCACTAAATAATATTTCAAGGTTGGCGTTTCGTGAGTCAGAAACGCCAACCTTTTTTTTAGAAAGAAGGTTGAAATCATGCAAAATATTCGTGTACTCATTGCGGATGACGATAAGGAGATTCGAGACCTGATCCGAAAATACCTGGAGCGGGAGATGTATACCGTAGATACTGCCGCAGATGGTGAACAAGCGCTGCAGCTGTTTCAACAGCACAAATATAATATGGTCATTCTTGACCTGATGATGCCTCAGATGGACGGTACGGAGGCTTGTCGAAGAATTCGCAGTATCAGTAATGTACCCATCATGATGGTGACAGCCAAAGACCACGAAACAGATAAAATTATAGGTCTTGGCATCGGTGCAGATGATTACATTACCAAACCATTTAGCATTCATGAACTGGTTGCTAGAATTAAGGCACTCATGCGTAGATTTATGGTTCTTGGGACGGAGGTTCCTGACCATAGTGAGGTCATTCGCTTCAAAGGATTGATGATGAATTTGAAAACATACACAGTTGATGTCCAGGGAAAAGAGACCGATCTGACTGGCAAAGAAACGGAATTGCTCAAATTTATGATGTCCAATCCTGGCCAGGTGTTCACCAAAGCCCAATTATTCAGGAATGTATGGGATAATGGGTATTTGGATGATGACAATACCGTCATGGTACATATCCGAAAGCTACGAATGAAGATTGAATCCGATCCTTCGAATCCACAGTTTATAAAAACCGTTTGGGGTATCGGTTATAAATTTGTAGGTGAACGGGATGAATAGAGATGCCATCTTGATTTTATCCGGTCTACAGTTGATCATCGGAGCTGGGGCTCTTGCTCTGGAATACTACACGAGCTTGACGCATGGTTCACGAATGTGGTTGTTTGCAGCGTTTGTTTTCACCAGCATCTGGGTACTCGTTAATCAATATCAGATTCGAAGCAAGCAGCAATCGATTGCTTCTGAACTGCATCGGGCGGTCAATGGAGAAGGAAAAAGAAGAATATTAAGCAAAGGGAATGTACTGCTGGATGAGATCGTTTTTGCAGCAAATGACCTGATGGAGCAGCTTGAAGGCGTAAAGATCGAGGCCCAGCGCTCTCAGGCAGTAAGAAAGAGTCTGCTTTCCAGCATTTCTCATGATATTCGCACACCTCTGACTTCGATGATTGGTTATGTGGATGCGCTCAAGGATGACATTGCTTCTACAGAAGAAGAGAGAAGAGACTATATGGATATTTTGTCGCGAAAATCGAAGGACTTGAAAAAAATGATAGATGAGATGTTCACCATGGCCAAACTGGATGCAGACGAGATGCCCATGCAGGCTGAGCCGTTGGATCTGGCCGAATTGACCAGGGAGATTTTGATTGAATTTATACCCAGTCTCAAAAAAGCAGAAATGGATCTAAAGATTCAGATCCCGGATTATCCTTGTTTCGTTATGGCAGACAGGTTGAGTATCAATCGCCTCATCAGTAATCTGATTCAAAATTCTATCCAGTATGGACATGAAGGGGGCGTTCTGGGAATTGAGATAACATGTTATCATCTTAATTTCCAATTAACCGTATGGGATCAGGGACCAGGGATATCAGAGAAAGAGCTAAATCTAGTGTTTGAACGTATGTATCGCAGTGACCACTCACGTAGCCCTGTCTTTGGGGCAAGCGGGCTTGGGCTTTCAATTGCCCGGACATTGGCTGAGAAAAATGAGGGGTATTTGAAGGCAGAGAGCAAACCTGGCGTGAAAACATCCTTTATATTCACAATCCCCAAGTATAAGCGGCTGTCAAAGTCACAGCACAATTAAGAGATAGTTAAGATTTGGATAAGCGCTATTTAAAATCTGAAACCTAGAATGAAATTATCAGTTCTTGGAAGGAAGGTGCGCTAGACGTGAGTGTAATTATCAAAACAACAAATCTTACCAAACAATACGGGACTCAAAAATCAGTTAATTCACTGAACATGACCGTTCAACAAGGTGGGATATACGGCTTTCTTGGACGCAACGGGGCAGGGAAAACGACGACAATCCGTATGCTGCTCGGTCTAATCAAACCAACGCATGGTGAGATTGAGATATTTGGAGAGAACCTATTTACCAATCAAAAAGAAATATTAAGAAGGACCGGTTCGATTGTAGAGGTACCCGGGTTTTATGAGAATCTGACTGCCCGCGAAAATTTATCCATCAACGCTCGAATTATGGGGATATACAAAAAGAATGCCATTGAGGACTCGCTCGAAATCGTAGGTCTGCAAAATGAAACCAAAAAATTGGTTGGCAAATATTCTTTGGGAATGAAACAAAGGTTAGGCATTGCCCGAGCCCTGTTGCACTATCCAGAATTGCTGATTCTTGATGAACCTACCAATGGACTTGATCCGATTGGGATCAAAGAAATTCGCAGGCTGATTAAAAATTTGGCCACCGAGAGAAATATTACCATCTTGATCTCAAGCCATATTTTATCGGAAATTGAACAACTGGTTGATTACATGGGCATTATTCATGAAGGGAACCTGCTGGAGGAAATTTCATTTGAGCAGCTTCGGAAAAGGAACCGTAAATACACCGAATTTCAAGTTTCAGATGATAATAAGGCTGCGGTCATTCTCGACGGTTTGGATCAGGCTGAATATGAAATTCATGATGAACGCAATATCCGGGTGTATTCCCATTTGGGACAACAAGGTAAGTTAAACAGAATCTTTATGGAGAATGACATCAATGTAACCAAAATTATGGTGAGTGAGGATCGTTTGGAAGATTATTTCACCAAGCTGGTTGGAGGTGGAACCATTGGTTAATTTGCTTTACACTGAACTTCTCAAGCTGAAACGCTCCAAAATGTTTCTGCTTAGTATCATCGGAGCGGCCGTTGCCCCTTTGATGGTAGCTGCTGCCATGTTTGTGCAAATGAAAACAAAGGAGCCTTATCTTGTCGCACAATTCAGTGTGCTTATGTCCAACACAAGCATATATGCTGTACTGGTCATTGGAGTTCCGTTGTATGGTGTCATTACCGCTTATCTGTATAACAGGGAATATGCGGAGGATACAATGAAGAATCTGCTGACCATTCCAGTTTCCAGAGTCGCTCTGCTAATGTCCAAATGGATTATGTTGCTGGGATGGATTATGTTGCTTACATTATCAGCGTGGGCGCTGGCGATCATTTTTGGTTCACTGGGTCAATTTGCAGGTCTTACTCCACAGTTTGTGCTTAACTCGCTCAGCAATTATGTAGTGGCAGGACTGCTGTTGTTTCTGTTGTCGACCCCGATCATTCTGATTACGCTCGTATTAAAAAGTTTTGTGCCAGCGATTATCGTAACCATTATTATTACACTGGTGAATGTGATGCTGGCTACAAGTGAACATCGCGGACTATTTCCATGGACCGCAGCACTGGATATTGCGAATGGAACACTGGAGGCCAAATATCCTCCAGAGTATTCATATATTTCGATCGCTGCGACGTTCATCATCTGTCTTGGACTGGCCATTGGTTATTTTAAGAAAATAGATATTCATTAGATCTTGTCTTCAAACTCATCCAAACCTTCTCCGAAACATGCAAAATCCTAATCAATTCGGTCGCATATGACTGCGAAAAACATAATGGAGAAGCCCTGATCAGTATGGATCAGGGCTTTTTTTTCAATGATCAGGTTAACCCGTAGTTTAAACTGTACCCTATGTAAAGGACATTTCTAAAAAAAACTATACGGCTTCAAGAAGATGATCTCTGTATTGTACAGGGGTCATCCTTTTTAGGTTCCACTGGTATCTATAGTGATTATAGTAGGTCATATAGGCTTTAACTTCTCGTTTGACTTCGTCTAACGTGGCATAGCTCTTTAAAGAAGTTTCGTCCTTAAAATGACCAAAAAAACGACTCCTGCGGTGCGTTATCCCAACAATTTCCTCGTCTGGACATGGATTGCCCAAGCCTCATCCGTTTCACTTTCTTCTGAAAATCCGGATGAGTGTAGTGCGTACCTTGATCGGAATGAATGAAAGCATCATGACTCTTCTTGAATTTGCGGTTTTTCTGTAAGTGGAGTAACGTGTTTGTCGCCAGATCCATCGTCATTCGCTCCGACACATGATAAGCCAAAATTTCATTGGTGGAACTATCCTTGATGGTGGACAGATAGGCGCGTTTACCTTGGCCGTAACTTAAGTATGTAATATCTGTTAGAAGTACTTTGCCCGGGATGCCTTGTTTGAAGTTGCGTTGTAACAGGTTAGGCATGGTTCGATGTTCATGGGTTGCCTTCATCATTCGTTTGTAGGGATTAGCTCGTCGATGAGGACATACAATGTCGTATTTTTTCATGATTCTTCGGATGCGCTTGAGATTCAAAATGATCTGAAATTGTCCTTGCAGCGTCATCTTAATGGAACGAGCGCCCTTGTTACGTTTCTTAAACTGGAAGGCTTGACGGATGTACACACCTATTTCCTCATCAACCTGTTCCTTCTTCGTGCGTCTGTGAATGGCTGAAGTGCTCCAGTATCGGTAATATCCGCTTTTGGAGACCCCAGCAGTCTCACACAGAACACTTACCATTCGCTGAAGATGGTATTTCTCAATCACGGTTCGGATTAACCTGTATCGAAGGCTAGGCGTTAGTTTTACTCGTGGTTCCACCCCCGTTCGGCCAGGCGAATCTTTTTTAAGAGTTCATTCTCTGCTTGGAGCAGGTGAATCTGCGCTTCGAGTTTCACGTTCTTTTCTGCCAAGGTTAACTCTCGTTTTAGAGACTCTCCTGAATGTTTGCCTCGTGTATCTTGTAAGCCTATAGCCCCTTGCTCGTTGTAACTGGCTCTCCATCGGTCGGCTGCGGCTTTGACCCGAGTCATTCCAATGATCTGAACGTCAAATCCACAAGTCTCAAAGATCTCTCTAGGCAGCCTTTCTTGCTGATTTAATGTAATAAAGAGTTGTTTGAACTCGTCCGTATAAGTGATTCCCTTGGTCGAAACAGACTTCACATAGGGATTTGTAGCAAGTTGCTCTAGTTCGCTTGTTGTAAATGTTTTCTTACTCATTAATCGTTCTCCGTCCTTGTCTCGTACATGGTATATAACAAAAATACCCCATAGAGAGACTTTTTTAAAGTATCTACTCTATAGGGTACAGTTTAGTTACGGGTTGGCCTTTTTTGTTCTCGTTTTACGATAGGGGAAGCTGGGTTGAAAAGCATAACGTCCACTGCCTGTTCCCCACTATCACTTAATGATGATATACTTACCTGATGGAATATGATATTGATTATCAATATCAATTATCAATCTCAATTAATGAGTGATGTATACATTGGAAAAAGTGAAACGAGGGGCGCGTATAGATGCAAGAGAAAGAAGCGACACAAGGATTTACACCGGAGATGATTGATACAATGGCCAGTATCTGGACACGTTCGATCATTACAATAATAGATGTACGTTTTCAGAATATAGCGTCACAATACCCGTTGGAGCAATACAAAATGCCTAGTAGCATGTTTATCTATGCATATGGGGGAGAAGCGCAAATCCAACTGAATGAAACCACATTTGCAATGGAACGCTTCGGTTTAGTTCACGGCGGGAAGGGGAGCCTGCTCAGTATTACGCCTAAAGAGGAGATGGTGAAAACCTTTATGGTGTTTTATAGAGCAGAATCACCTCTCTTTTTCAAGAAACATCTGCAGCAATTACTGGAGCAAGTCAATCCATTTGTTCAACAGTTTGGTTATACGCCAAGTAATCCCATCTTGCTACGCGATTGGTTCCAACGGATGATGAATGGCTGGAAACGTGGCAAAGCGATGGATCAGCTACAGGCCAAAAGTTTTCTATATCAATTGATTCATGAGGTGTACAGGGATTTGGAGGGTGGTGAGATTCGGTATCTCCAGCCAGATCCAGCCTGTTCTGCCAAGATATATCTCGATAAACATTACAGGGAGCCCATTATGTTTCAACAAATTGCCGATATGTTTGGGATCAGTGGTGGACAATTGACGCGGTTGTTCAAAAAAAGGGAAGGGATGAACTTACAGGAGTATCTCATTCAGAGAAGGATTGAAGCAGCCTGTCATGACTTGAAACATACAGAAGCGACGGTTAAAGAAATCGCAACTGGAGCTGGTTTCGCAGATGAGAAAAACCTGTTCCGCATGTTTAAGAAACATTACAAGATGACGCCAAGTGATTATCGGAAAATAAACGCACTATCCATGCAGGTTGATGGTATTGATAATGATTCTCATCTCCCTTACGATGAGAGGGAACTAGCGTGTCTAGTCAAGTCTTATAGAGATGGGGAATCAACGATGTTTGGAACATTAAGAAGTAAAGAAATGATTTTGGCGGCGGCGATAAGCATGATGCTTTTATTGACGGCATGTACGTCGGGGACGCCAGCGAATAATGGGGGAACGGCAAATACAACACCTGCGCAGACACAGCAGGCGACACAACAAGAAGGGTCGGAGACAAAAGCTTCAGAAGCAGTCTCGCAGACCAGAACGATATCCACAGTTAAGGGTGATGTTGAGGTACCTAGCAACCCTCAGCGAGTTGTAGTTGATTATTTGGTTGGTGATGTGGTAGCCCTAGGTGTAACTCCTTTAGGTGTGGCTAGAGCTGCACGGGGAGAGACAGAGCCTGTTTATGCTAACCAGATTACAGACTCCATAAAAGTAGCCATGGAGCCGGAAGATATCATGACGCTTGAGCCTGATCTTATCATTTTGGCATGGAGCGATGAGTCGTATGATGATTTATCCAAAATTGCCCCGACCATTTATGTTCCCTATGGTGATATGACTACAGAAGAGCGGATACAATTTATTAGCGATGTTTTGAACAAACAGGAAGAGGCTAAGGATGTTTTGAATGCTTATAACGGAAAAATCGAAGAAGCAAAGTTAGCCTTTCAGAATGCGGGCCTATCCGATGTGACGATTACGGTTGGAGAATTCAGTGATAAAAGTAACTACATAGCTGGAGCCAAACATGCCGTTGGTGAGCTTGTTTACGATGAACTTCAATTGCAGGCACCTGCAAAAGTCCAAACGGATATTATCGATGCAGATAAATATTGGGGCGATGTCTCCATGGAAGTATTACCCGCTTACTCTGGGGATTATATGATCTTCTTAGGAGATGGGAACGTTGCTTCTGATAATGCAGTGTGGAACTCCATACCTGCTGTGCAACATGATCGGATCGTGAAGGTGGATTCTTCGCTATCTTGGTCTACGGACGTAATGACTTCCAGTGCATTGATTGATTATATTGTTAGTCAATTGCTGGCATTAGCTAAATAAGAGTTGGAACGAAATTTTAATTGAGCACTCCAAATTTTCAAACATGACCAGTCGAGTTTATGGACGTTAGTATCCATATTCGTTTGGATTGTCAATAGGTGATGAAAGGGAAACGAGATGAAAAGCAAGCCTGAACAAAAACGCCGTGGGGCGATGAACTTCACCATGTACATGGTAGTGGGGCTTGGATTAACGGTTCTCATGTCTGCGGCATCCATTATGTTTGGTGCTGCTGATATGAGGTTAGCAACGGTATGGGAGGCTATTTTCCGATTTGATCCAATGCTCACTGAACATCAAATTATTCAAACCATGCGTCTCCCGCGTACCGTAGCTGATCTGATCGTTGGGTGCAGCCTTGCGGTATGTGGCGCTATCATGCAGGGGACAACGCGTAATCCGCTGGCCGACTCCGGGCTGATGGGGATTAGCTCTGGCGCAGCATTTGCAATTGCACTATGCCTGGCCTTTCTGCCGGGTTATTCGTATTGGCAGATGATGTTGTTCGCTTGTCTGGGAGCAGCGATCGCCACCGGTATGACTTACTTTACCGCATCACTGGGCAATCGCGGAATGACACCTCAGCGGCTTGTACTGGCAGGTCTGTCTATTTCAATGTTGTTTGGCGCACTCAGTCAGTACTTGGCGATCAATTATGATTTGGGGCGAGCATTGACATTCTGGACGGCGGGTAGCACAGCGGGGGTCAAATGGGGAGAATTGCTGATTATCTCACCGCTCTTTGTTGGTGGGATACTGCTGGCACTAGCGCTGTCCCCTTCCGTTACATTGCTCAGTTTGGGAGATGATGTGGCAAGTGGACTCGGCATTCGTAGCGGACTGGTCAAGATTTTGTCGACAATTATTGTACTTGTGCTGACTGGATTGGCTGTTGTTGTGGTTGGCCCGGTTGGTTTTGTGGGTCTGATCACCCCGCATATTGTGCGATATATGGTAGGTGTCGACTATCGATACATTATTCCGGCAGCGGCGTTATATGGTGCGTTGCTGACCGTATCGGCCGATTTGGCTGGACGTTTGATCAATAAACCGTTTGAAACGCCGATTGCCATTATATTTTCTATCATTGGTGTGCCGTATTTTCTCTTCTTGGCTCGAAGACAAAGGAGGGAATACGAATGATCAAGCGGCGTTATACGATGAAACGAGGCATTATCATCAATGTAGTGCTTATGGTGCTCATCCTTGTGTTTGCGATCATTAGCATGAATTCTGGCAAAATGAATCTTTCACCGCTAGAAGTGCTGAACGTTCTCATAGGAAACGGTACCGATAAGCAAAATCTGATTGTGTTTGATTTTCGTTTGCCACGAATTGTACTTTCGATTTTGGTAGGTCTAGGAATGGGAGCGGCGGGGGTCGTGATGCAGAGTTTGCTGCGTAATGACATGGCTAGTCCGGGGACACTGGGAATTAGTTCGGGATCGGGTTTGTTTGTCCTGTTCTTCGTTGTATTCTTTGCATCCACAGGCAAGAGTTCCTTTATTGCTCTGCCTCTGTTGGCTTTTGTTGGCGGACTATTGGCGGCGGGTTTGATCTTCTTATTATCGTATCGCCGCGGACGAGACATCTCACCAATCGGTTTGATTTTGACCGGGGTCGCGCTAGGAAGCGGATATGGGGCGCTGACGACCTTCTTGACACTCAAGCTGGATGATTCACAGATGAACTTCATGCTGTATTGGCTGGCGGGGAGCCTATGGGGCGATGATTGGGGCTATATTTCCATACTGACACCATGGGTCTTGATCTTACTCGGCTATATTTTTTACAAAGCTCGCATACTGAATGCCCTCCATCTGGGCAATCAGACAGCACAGGGGCTTGGTGTATCCGTGAAACGGCAGTTCTTGGCGTTGTCAATCGCTGCTGTTGCTTTATCCTCTGGCAGTGTGGCCGTGGGAGGCAGCTTCTTTTTCGTTGGCTTGATCGCTCCGCATATGGCGAGAAAACTGGTCGGCCCTGATCACAAATTACTCATTCCGGCTGCCAGCTTGGCGGGTGGACTAGTCGTGGTGTTGGCTGACACGATTACGCGCACGGTTAGCCTCGTAGGAGATGTGCCGACAGGAATCGTTATTACAGTTATTAGTGTTCCATATTTTCTTTATTTACTAGCAAAATCCAAATAACACAATCAATGATATAGTCTGGATATTTTGTGGGAAACGGGTTGGCAGGACTGTGCGCTGCGTTTTAAAGCAGAATGCACGATATGAAGTTCAACGATCGAAGCTACCCTACATTACCGCTATACTTCTTAATCAAAGCATAAAAAAAGATGCCATTACGAGGATTCGTATTGGCATCTTTTGATTTTTCTCAATTGATAGTCAAGTTGATACTGGGAAATTACTCAGGATTTATATGGCAGGCTCATCCGACAGCTGGAACCGGGAAACGAAATACCAGATGAGCTCGCGACGTGAGGATACCTTGGTTTTGGCGAAAATGGATTTTAAATGATCCTGAACGGTGTAGACAGAAATATGCATCGCAGCAGCAATTTCTTTGGATGAATAGCTGCGAAGCACATATCCGAGCAGTTCCCGCTCTCGACTGGATAATCCATGGCTTTCAGCGAGCAAGGGCAGCAAATCCTGAGGCATCGCCTGCTCCAAACGGATAGCAATTTGATCCGGTCCCGTAAGCTGTTGCATGAGACTGGCATGAAGTATGAGGTAACGCCCATCCGGTAGTTGGATGCAAACTTTGGATGGTGAGTCGTGAGCGATCTGAGTGTCGTGAGCACGTTCTGCCTGATACTTGCGCTGCAAGTGGGAACTCACTGCACGTACCGGACGGGGCAGAACATCCGGCCCTACATGTTCCAGCATGCGCAATTGGGACAGCCAATATTGAGCGGAGTCGTTCAGGGATAAGAGCTGGAACGTGTCTGAGGTGATCAAAATTCCGGGTTCCTCGGGACTTTCACTCGTAATCTCATCGATCAGTGTCAGGCTCGTGGATCGCAACACGGATGCAATAGAAGCGGTCCAGGACTGAATCATCAACCGCTCTTCCTCTGTAAAGACAGCACTTTCTGTCTTACGATACAGGGTCAGATATCCCCAGCAAGCGTCTCCATTGACCAATACAGCGCGCAATTCATCACCGAACCCCGCTGGCTGAAGAATGTTGATATAACGTGGGCTTTGTTCAGGCTGTGCGTTTACGGATGTGTGGAATGTAGCTGTATGTTCACCGCTGCGAACTAATTCAGCGTATTTATGTATATCTTCTTCCATGTATTCGTTGATGAATAACCGATCATGAATGACTTCAATGCCATCTTCTGTCACAGCTCCTGTGGAGAGAAGAGTCAGAGGATCAACGGTAGTGAAACAGTATGCGTCGTAAGGTATAACCGTATGGATCTGCTTGAGAACAGCTTCCCGATAGGTATGCGAGGTCCAGGTTCCTTTTTCAAGAGAAGTGATAAGTCTGTGGTTCCGATCAATACGTGATGTCAACAAGAGTACTCCTCTCTCTGTGCGCATATCCCAATGTTCTGGGATTGTAGGCTCGCCGTATCCTTCTATAATGAAATTAGACGAACAATGAGTCAAGTCTAACTTCAATTCAAGAGGAGTGCGGTGTCCATGAATCACAATCCATCACCGATGAGCTGGGAAACAGCAGATGTTCATCGTTACGAACAATCGATAGCCCTGAAAATTCCGGGTTATTCTCATATGCATGATCTAATGGAACGGCTGCTTTCAGCATCTTTTGCCGATAACAACGATATTCATATCCTTGTTGCCGGAGCGGGAGGGGGAAAAGAGATTGCTCTGCTCGGATCACGTCATGCCGGTTGGACATTAACTGGAGTAGATCCTTCACAGCCCATGCTGCAACTTGCTGAGAAACGAGTCGCGGAAGCAGGCATCGGCTCCAGAGTGAAGCTGCAACCTGTCACGGTTGAAGAATTGCCGGAGGATATTGTATATGATGGGGCGACAAGCATGCTCATGTTACATTTCCTTCAGGGGATGGAGGCCAAGAGAACGTTTCTGACCAGTCTCGCAGCGAGACTTAAACCGGGTGCACCACTGATCATTGCGGCTGTAAATGCTGATCTGCGTTCACCTGCACATCCAATCATGATGCAAGCTTGGAAGGATCACATGTTGAGTGTGGGCGTCCTTCCTGAAGAGTGGGAGCGCTTTGCTGCTTCCCTTGGTCGTGAATCTGATCCCATATGCTCTGAAGAGATGACTCAGCTACTGACCGAATGCGGTTTCTCACATATTACACGTTACTTCGGGGCGTTCTGGGTGGAGGGGTATTATGCAATTCGAAACTAACGTGAAACCTATGAAAGATCAGATCTGGGTGGTTGGCGGTTATGGTCAAGTGGGGCAGATGATATGTACTCAACTGGGGAAATTGTTCCCGGGTAAAGTATGGGCTGCGGGTACACGCATGAATCGTGCGGAAGAATTCAGCAGGTCTACAGGTGGTGTTGTGCGACCACTTCAACTGGATATAACAAAACCTGTGGAGCCTTCAATGTTACGGCCTGTGAAGTTGGTCATTATGTGTGTGGATCAGAGTGATACCCGGTTTGTTGAAGCCTGTGCACAAGCCGGAACCGATTATATTGATATTTCTGCAAAATATGATTTTCTCGCTCAGGTTGAACAGCTGCATACCAAAATGCAACGTTCCCAATCGACCGCGATCCTCAGCGTTGGATTATCACCTGGAGTGACTAATTTGCTTGTACGCGAAGCGACCATGCATATGGATCAGGTGGAGGAAGCAGATATTACCGTAATGCTGGGACTTGGAGAGAAGCACGGAAAAGCTGCCGTGGAGTGGACCGTTGATCAGATGAATGCCACCTACCAAGTGATGCAAAAGGGCAAACCTGCTGAGGTACAAAGTTTTGGAGATGGCAAAAGGATTGATTTTGGAGCGGAATTGGGAAACCGGAAGGCCTATCGATTTAACTTTTCGGATCAGCATGTAGTTGCTCGGACGTTACGTATTCCAACCGTATCTACCAGACTCTGTCTGGACTCCCGCTGGATTACAAGTTCCATGGCGCTTTCCAAAAGTATAGGATTGTTTTCCTTGCTCCGTATCCCGTCTATTCGGAATGGAACAGTCATGGCATTTGGCCTTATTCCCGGAGGAGAGCCAATGTATGCGGTCAAGGTCGATGCTGTAGGATGGGAAAATGGTGAGCAAATCCGCGTCGAACAACTACTGGTTGGCGCAAAGGAAGCAGATGCAACAGCGGCCGTGGCAGCAGCGGTGGCGGAACGTGTATATAGAACAGAGTCAGAGTTACCTCATGGTGTATTTCATATTGAACAGTGTCTCTCTTTGCAGGACATTCAGGATGCACTTCCTACGCCGCTAAGCGTGATGACCACGATTACCTGAGTTCATGTTCTTTTGTTAGGACCCTCCGATCTGCTATGATGGAACAATAATCATGGCATGAATGGAGGGAGATCATGAACTGCGTTGCTGTATTACCTTATTACAAAGTGCAGAGAAAAGTGACGGGTCTCGCCCAAGAGATTGAGATGAATGCCCGCTCCATGATGCTGTATTCCGATAAAATCGTGACCAAATACCGCGAGTTCAACATCACGGAAGTGTTTGATATGTCATTTCGCCGTATGGGTGATGAAGGTGGATTTTTCTATCTGCACACAAGCACAGGAGTATATCCCTATATGGTCGAAATCGATCCTAAACCCTTTATACAAAGTTTCAGAAAGATGACGATCCAAAAATTAAAATGACTTGACCTTGCCGTTACGTAAAGGCTTACCCTCGGATAGGGAATGAACGACAACCAATCCAGAGGAGCCGTGAACGTCATGAGTATATTGATTCAGCAAGCTACGATTCTAACGATGAAAGATGCCGATGCCCCCTTTATGGGGGATATTCGTGTTGAGGGAGATCGCATTGTACAGATTGCGAACCACATTTCTCCTCAACCTGAAGATGAGATTATCGATGGCCGCAATAAGGTTGCCATGCCGGGCCTCATCAATGCACACCAACATACACCAATGAGCCTGCTCCGGGGATTCTCGGATGATCTGAAGCTGATGGACTGGCTCGAACGTAAAATGTTGCCTGCCGAAGCACGGATGAACCCGGAAGACATCTATTGGGGTGCCAAGTTATCCATCGCCGAGATGATCCGTTCGGGTACCACTGCTTTTGCGGATATGTATATCCATATGAATGAGATTGCAGATGCGGTTAAGCAAACAGGTATGCGGGCATCGCTTACACGTGGGATGGTATTCATGGAGGATGATGGGGGACGCAGGTTGCAGGAGGCGATCGATCTTGTGCAACGCTGGTCTGGAGCGGCCGATGGGCGGATTACAACCATGTATGGACCCCACTCACCCTATACATGTCCTGTAGAGCCGCTGCGTGAAGTCATTGCTCTGGCTGTCACTGAGGATATTCCTCTCCATATACATCTGGCTGAGACAAAGGAAGAAGTTGTGAAGATTCGTGAGCGCTATGGCATGACACCGACGGAGTATTTGGAAGAGGCGGGGATGTTCGAACAGGCACATGTGTTGCTTGCACATGGTGTGCACCTTAATCGAAGGGACATCAGCAGATTGAAGGGCATGCGCGGTGGTGTAGCACACAATCCGGTCAGTAATCTGAAGCTGGGGTGTGGAATTGCTCCAATTACCGAGATGTTGGCTCAGGGAATTAATGTGGGAATCGGAACGGATGGAGCGGGAAGTGCCACAACCGTCGATATGTTCGAGGAGATCAAAGCCGCGACCTGGCTGCAAAAGCTGGATTATGGCGATCCCACTCGCTTGCCAGCCAAGGACGTACTAAGCATGGCTACACGCGGAAGTGCCAGTCTGCTTGGTCTACAGGATGAAGTAGGGATGCTTGAGGTGGGGCGCAAAGCTGATCTGATCCTGATCGATCTGGCGAAACCACATCTTCAACCGGTACATGAGGTGGAATCCTTATTGGCCTACAGTGTAAATGGGGCGGATGTGGACAGCACGATCGTGAATGGTCAGATCCTCATGAGAGGCAGAAAGCTGCTCACGATCGATGAGGATGAACTTTACCGTGAGGTGAAGGTTAGAGCCAAACGAATTGTAGAGGGAATTTAATTTTAGCTGAATTTGATCCAAACTGGAAAATGATTTGTGTTCAAAACGCTATGGAGGCATACTCCATGGCGTTTTTTGTCGAATTACAACTGGGAATAGTTCCACGGTCCTGTTCAGAATCGGTTCAGAATGGCTCGTTATACTGAGCATGTAGTTGTTCAAATTTGAAATGTACACGAGGAGGAACATGAATTGAAGGGGAAACAAAACAAAAAACGGCTTAAGCCGATATTGAAAAAAAGCATGTTGACTGCACTCGGGTTGGGCATTGCGTTGCCTATAGGTGGAGCGCTTCCTCAAGCTAACGCAGGAGAAATTGGCCCAGAGATTAACATTTCACGGCCTGTGCTCAACGACGGCATCCATTGGTTAAATTATTCATCGGAACAAAACGATCCTTCTTTTGTGTCCGGTGTACCCATCGAGGTAACGAACAATAGAGTTAGAATTGATTTGAGTACCCATTTACGATCTGATGAGTTTAGTATGCTCACAGCCAACTCAAGTGATAACAGTATAGCTAGGGTGTATGTAGAAACGATAGAAAATGAAAATATATTGGTTGTTATTCCTTACAAGAGCGGCAAAATCAACATCGAATTGAAAGCTCAATATACTGTATCTGATGTACCGGAAACGGTTACGGATAACTTTGAACTTAACATTAGTAAAAAAGGGGATGTAAATGCAGACGGAAAAGTGAATTCTGCGGATGCAGCAGAACTTTTGACTTATCTTCGTAATATGGTCAGTCGCCGCGGTTATTCTTATGAAGAGATGAACCGAATGGACGTGGATCGTAATGCGGAACCCACTTTGGGGGATATGAATGCGTTGTTAAACGGATATGCCAATAAAACACTTGGCGCAAAAAACAATGATTATGTGTTGACCTTTCAACAAGTGGACGATGCGCCGTATGTGCTGAATGGTCAATTGAAGAATTACATGGAGAACGCAATTGCCACAGATTATGATTTAATGGATGTTGATGGTGATGTTATTGCTACTCCTTCTTATCAGTGGTATCGCGCAACAGACCCTTCAGGAGAAGATATGGTTCCAATAGAAGGGGAGACACTAGAACAGCATACCGTTACATCTGAGGACGAGGATCATTATCTTGTGCTCGAAGTGACTGCTCATTCCACTTCGGACGCGAATACGGAGCCAAGACGAGTATACATTGTTGGAAAAGAAAAAATACAACGCCCTGATTAATTCATATTTCTTAATTTAGATAACGAATAACAATATTTTTTCTATCGTTACCAAACGATCTATCAATTGATACAGACATGGAGGCTAATACATGTTTCAACCGAAAAAGAAACGTCCAAGAATCAGAAGAACAATGTCAGGTCTCATCGCACTGACGCTACTCTCGTCTCTCGTATTCCCGAGTATGGCTGGGGCAGAGCCGGCAGAACCATCACAGGTTCAATTTGCAAATGTAAGTGTACAGCCGGGGCAGACGGTTCATGTCCCTGTTACATTAAAGCAGTCCTATTCTCAGGTTAGCGCTTATAATATGCAGATTGATTATGATACATCTGCCCTGGAAGTTGTCCGGATCACGCCTAAATCTGTAAGCACGATTAGCACATCCCCAGAAGAAACCGGTACAGGAGACTTCCAGTACGTAATTAATAACGAAGAAGGCTGGGTACGGATCATCTGGGTTAATTTCAATGCAGGTGAACGTTTGATTTCAGACGAACAGCAATTATTTGATATGGAGGTCAAAGCCAAAAGTAATGCGACTCCTGGAACAAAACAGCTCACAGTGGTGCAAAGCGATTCAGAACATTGGCTTTTTACAAATGTAGAACACAATAGTGGTGCTCAGTTGTCCGGTGGAACAATCACAATTACAGCAGCAAACTCAGGTGGCGACAATTCTGGTTCGACACCTACACCGAATCCTGGTAACTCTTCGGGTGGAGGGGGAAGTGTATCTCCAACTACACCCGTGGTTACCCCTGTTCCATCGACTCCGGCGGTAACCAAAGGTGTAGACATCTATGTGAATGGTCAGAAACAGGCACAATCAGCGACCGCTACCACTTCAACGGTAAACAATCAGGTTACCACCACGGTTCATGTGGATAATGACAAAGTCATCAATCAGATTGGAAGTGGACTAAGAACGTTACTGCTGCCGATTACAGGTACTGCTAAAGGTGCAGTTGTTGGTGAACTGAACGGCAAGTTGGTCAAAACAATGGAAGGAAGTAATGCCGAAGTTGTCATTCAGACTGATAGCGGTACGTACACACTTCCAGCTAACCAGATTCAAGTGGATCAGATTCTGAACCAATTCGGAAGCACGGTTCCATTGGAAGATATCACAATCCAAATCGCTATTGTGCCTAGTGCCACATCTAAACAAACAGCAATTCAGGCTGCAGCGGATAAGCTGGAGAACACAACGGTGATCGCAGCTCCGATTGATTTTGAAGTAAAAGCGATCTGGAATGGACAGCAAGTTAATGTGGATCGTTTTAACTCTTATGTAGAGCGCTCCATTACTTTGCCAGAGGGTGTCGATGGTTCAAAGATCACGACAGGGGTTGTGCTTCAGCCAGATGGCAGCCTTCTGCATGTACCGACCAAGGTTATCAAAGGTAACGTGCAAGATTCTGCTATTATTAACAGCTTGACGAACAGTACTTATGCGCTGATCTATCATCCGGCAACATTCAGCGATGTATCAAGTCACTGGAGTCGTGATGACGTACAGGATCTGGCATCCCGTCTGATCGTACAAGGTACTGGTGAGAACGTGTTTGCGCCAGACCGGAGTATTACGCGGGCAGAGTTTACGGCTGTTTTGTTAAGAGGTTTGGGTCTGCACGCACCGCGCAGTGCAGAAGCGGCAGCGTTCACGGATGTGAAGACGGGCAGCTGGTATGAGGATGAGGTTCAGACGGCTGTGTCCTACGGCCTAATCTCAGGTTATGCTGACGACAGCTTCCGTCCGAACAGCGAAATTTCTCGTGCTGAAGCGCTGACCATTGTGTCACGTGCGATGAAACTGGTCGGTCTGGCACAGGCCGACGCGTCAGAGACAACAAGTCTGCTGAGCACATACAGCGATAGCGCTAAAGTACAGGCATGGGCTGCAGAGCCAGTTGCATCGGCAATTAAACAAGAGCTGGTACAAGGTGCTGATGGCAAACTGATGTCAGATGCAGACATTAGTCGTGCGCAGTCAGCCGCGATTGTGAAAAGGTTACTTGCAAAAGCTGGACTAATCTAATCAAATTTCTGGACACCTACACTTACTTGAAATGATTTGTTTCAAGCAAGCTGTAGGTGTTTTTTTGTATATAGTTCTTTGGAACAACCTCTTATAGGTGCAATGGTCCAGTTCATTATCAGTTCATACTGATTTGTTACGATATAAACATCAAATAGATAGATATCGTGCATGATCAGGAGAGGAAGAGATCCATATGAAAATACTAGAAGTTAAAAATGTGAAGAAATCATACACCTTATATGGAAAAGAAAAAGTTCCCGTACTTCACGGTTTGAATCTGAGTTTTGAGACAGGGGAATTTGTCTCCATCCTTGGCGAATCTGGCTGCGGTAAGTCGACACTAATGAATATCATTGGTGGCATGGACTCCGACTATGAAGGGGACGTCGTTGTTCGTGGCAAGAACTTAAGTGCCATGACAGAGAAGGAAATGGATGATTATCGGAAGAACAATATCGGCTTTGTCTTTCAAAATTTCAATCTGATCCCACATCTGTCTGTCCTCGAAAATGTAACGATTGCGATGCAAATGACAGATACGAATGAGAAGGATCGCAATAAACGTGCCGTAGATATATTGACAGAGGTGGGACTGAAGGATCATCTGAACAAACGTCCCAACCAGTTATCTGGCGGTCAGAAGCAACGGGTTTCCATCGCACGGGCGTTATCCAACAATCCCGATATTATTCTTGCAGATGAACCGACGGGTGCTCTGGATAGGGAGAACGGAGATCAAATCCTCGCTCTGCTGGACAGTATAGCCAAGAAGGGAATGCTGGTGATTGCCGTAACTCACTCGCAGAAAGTCGCTGACTCCGGTACACGTATTGTGAAGGTTGAAGAGGGGCGCATTAGTGACGATATTCACCTGAAAGATCCTTCTACGACTGTTTACGAGAGTGGTAAGGATTCTTCCCGGAGCCTGAGCTTGCTTGCTTCATTCAAGATGGCACTTAAAAATATGAAACTCAACGGCAAGCGTAATGTACTGGTCGCTTTGGGTGGATCTATAGGTATATTAAGTGTACTCCTGATGCTCTCCTTGGGGAACGGGATAACAACGTATATGAATGACGAAATCAATTCAAGTATGGACCCTTTGCTCGTGGATATAACAAAGCCGAGTGAAGAAGCCAAGGATATGCAAGGTCCTGAGGCCTTGATGGCACCAGGTGAACCGTTCACCGAAGCTGATGTTGAGACGATTCGCAATTTTCCTAATGTGGATCATGTAGAAACAATTACAACTATTACAGGCAAATCCACGATGGTGAATGAAAAACAAAGTGTAGGACTTACACAGTTAACAACGTTAACGGATTCTTTTGATCCAGCATTGATGACAACAGGGGTCCTTCCTGTAGAAAATGAGATGTTGTTACCTCTCGATACGGCGAAACAATTAAGCGGAAATGACCAAGCTGAATCCATGATCGGCAAGTCCGTGTTTCTATATATCAATGAGATGGATGGCAATAATAAACCAGTGACTTTGGAGAAAGAAGTAACGATCTCAGGGATCTACGAAGCGGCAGATCCGCGATCTCCAATGCAACAATCCCCAGGATACATTTCATCAGAAACGCTGGAGCAAATGTATACAGACAAAGGAATAACGATCGGGCCGATTCAGGTAAACGCCTATGCAACCGATATGAAATATGTAAATGATATCAATGAAGCTGCTGTAGACGCTGGCTTCGCAGGCTCTCAAATGGCCAAGGTCATGGAGAATATCACGACATATGTAAGTATGGCTTCCATTGTACTCGCGGGTATTGCAGGTATTTCATTGATCGTATCCGGTATTATGATACTGGTAGTACTCTATATCAGTGTCGTGGAACGGACAAAGGAGATCGGCATTCTTCGGGCGATTGGAGCAAGAAAGAAAGATATCAAGCGAATATTCTTCTCCGAATCTGCCTTATTAGGCGTATTTAGTGGTATTATTGCGGTAATCTTTGCAGTGATCATCAGTTATGTATTAAACATTCTTTTGGACAATGCGTTTGGAGCCAAACTCATTAATCTCTCGGGATATTATATTTTGTTTGGTATCGTGGTAAGTACAGCGATTAGTATTGTTGCCGGTTTGATGCCATCATCAAAAGCGGCGAAGCTGGACCCGATGGAATCCCTACGATACGAATAAAACCAATTGCGGAAAGGATAATGGCTACATGAACACAATTCTGGTGGTGGACGATGATTCCCATATCCGCAAATTAATCCGAATCTATCTTGAAAAGAATCAATTCTCCGTGCTGGAAGCACCAGACGGTCAAGAGGCGTTAGATATCCTCTCGCATACGAAAGTGGATCTGGCGATTGTGGATGTGATGATGCCACGAATAGACGGTATTGAACTGACGGAAGATATTCGGTCTTATCTGGATATTCCCATCCTGATGGTGACAGCCAAGGGAGAATCCAAGGACAAAGTCAGAGGATTTAATGCCGGGTCAGACGATTACCTGGTTAAACCGTTTGATCCTGTGGAATTAATCCTGCGTGTAAAATCGTTACTGAAACGATATAACAAAAGTTCATCAAACATGATTCAGATCAGCGGTGTAACGATTGATTTGGGCAATCTGATGGTTGTTGCGGATGGACAAACTATCGAATTGAAAAAGAAGGAATGTGAATTGTTATTTTCTCTGGCGAGTTCGCCAGGGAAAATATTCACACGTACACAGCTTATAGATGACATATGGGGCATCGATTACGAAGGAGATGAGCGTACGGTTGATGTACATATCAAGCGGTTAAGGGAGCGACTTGAACCTGTACCTGAGTTAGTGATCTCAACTATCAGAGGACTCGGTTATCGCCTGGAGCGGGCATGAAAATGTTTAGGAAGAGCCTGCGACTTCGCATCGTAGCTACGTTTATCGGGATTGTTCTGGTGAGTTTAATTCTTTCCTTTATGATAAATAACGGGTCCCAGGAAAAGACACCGAATCGTTTTATGGTTACTTTTGCTGAAGACCTCGCTACACTGATTAACCTGATCGATGATCCTGAAAAAGTGAAATCAAGCTTGGATATTTTTGCTCGCTACGGCTTAAATATCACTCCCGTGAATGAACAAAGTGAAGTGTTATCTTCCTTGCCAGAAGACAAAGTTCATTCGTTATTTGATTCGGGTACAACGGATGCCATTTTTCTGTCCAGTAAAGATGGAGTCGCGACCATAGGTGTTCCTGGAACAAAAGAGGGGATTGGCACATTTCTGATTCAAAGTGATTTTTCCTCTCTTTTTCATACACTGAGAAACACGCTCTTAACCTCACTGTTAACGGTTCTGGTCATTGGCAGCTTATTAATCCTGTTCATGTCCGGGTATATTGTGAAACCGATTAAGAGATTAACGGTTGCGGCGAAGGAGATGTCATCAGGTGACCTGTCGGTCCGCCTGAAACACAATAATAAGGATGAGTTTGGGGAACTGATGGAGAGTTTTAATCATATGGCCAGTGAGTTGCAAAAAATCGATTCGGTTCGTGATGACTTTGTCAGCAACGTCTCTCATGAAATGCAGTCTCCGCTCACATCAATTAGAGGATTCACCAGAGCACTACAAGATGGTGTTATTCCATTAGAAGAGCAGAAAGAGCATCTGGATATTATCTATGAGGAAACGCTGCGCTTATCGAGGCTCAGTGATAATCTGCTTCGGCTAGCCTCGCTGGATTCGGAGCATCATCCGGTTCATTTCACCACGTTCCAGGTAGATGAACAATTAAGAAGGGCGATCTTACTGGCAGAGCCGCAGTGGGCTCAGAAGGACATACAGATCGAACTGGACTTGTTGCCCTGCGAGATCACAGTGGACAAAGATTTGTTTGATCAGGTCTGGCAGAATTTAATAAACAATGCGATCAAATACACAGGTCCACAAGGTACCATTCATGTCGAAATTGAGACGTCATCTTCACATGTGAAGATATTGATTAGAGATTCAGGACAAGGTATACCTGAGGACGCCCTTCCGTATATCTTTGATCGATTCTACATGGTGGACAAAGCACGGAGCAGCTCGCTTCGAGGGAATGGATTAGGGTTGTCCATTGTGATTAAAATATTGAAATTACATCAATGTACAATTGATGTAGAGAGCGAAGTAGGAAAAGGAACGCAGTTTATTGTCACGATCCCCAGATCGACCATTACACCTACATCTTAAGGCAAGCCAGAACAGAGAGAGAGCAATATGGAAACAATCGGTCCCTGTGCGTTCAGGATTCAGATTGCTGCCATATTGCTTTTTTGATATCTGTATTCGCGACAAAATTTCACATATAGTTTTGTTTAGCAGAGGATCATTTGTTAAAATAGAAGAGACGTTATGTGAATCTATGAACTTAATCAATTTATCATACACAGAATGGAGCCATCCAATGAAATATCGCAACATGGAAGATTGTATTAACGATCTGGAGCAGCACGGTCATTTGATTCGGGTCAAAGAAGAGGTTGATCCTCATCTGGAGATGGCAGCGATCCATATGAAAGTGCACGAGGCTAAAGGCCCGGCATTGTTATTCGAAAATGTAAAAGGCTCAAAGTTCCAGGCCGTATCGAATCTGTTCGGCACGGTGGAACGAAGCAAGTTCATGTTCCGGGGTACGCTGGAAGGCGTACAACGGGTCATGGCTGTTCGTGACGATCCCATGAAGGCGCTTAAGACGCCATTTCAGCATGTCCAAACAGGTCTAGCTGCGTGGCAAGCGCTGCCAAAACAGAAATCTATCAGCCTACCCGTGTCGGCGCAAGAGATTCAAATCTCGGACTTGCCACTCATCAAACACTGGCCTATGGACGGTGGGGCATTTGTGACGCTACCACAGGTTTATTCGGAAGATCCGGACAAACCAGGCATCATGAATTCAAACTTGGGGATGTACCGGGTTCAACTGGATGGCAATGATTTTGAAATGAACAAGGAAATTGGATTACACTATCAGATTCATCGCGGAATCGGTATACATCAAGCCAAAGCGGTCAAAAAGGGAGAACCACTGAAAGTGAGTATTTTCATTGGGGGTCCACCTGCACATACACTTTCAGCGGTGATGCCTCTGCCTGAAGGACTTAGTGAAATGACATTTGCCGGTCTGCTCGCTGGACGTCGCTTCCGGTACAGTTACAAGGACGGATATTGCATCAGTAATGATGCTGATTTTGTCATCACAGGTGATATTTACCCAGGCGAGACAAAGCCTGAAGGTCCGTTCGGGGATCATCTGGGTTATTACAGCCTGACGCATGAATTCCCGCTAATGCGAGTGCATAAAGTCTATGCCAAACCTAATGCGATCTGGCCGTTTACGGTTGTTGGTCGTCCGCCGCAAGAGGATACGGCGTTTGGCGATTTGATTCATGAGATTACGGGAGACGCGATTAAACAGGAGATTCCTGGTGTCAAAGAAGTGCATGCGGTCGATGCGGCAGGGGTCCATCCATTACTGTTTGCAATCGGCAGTGAACGTTACACGCCGTATCAGGCGGTGAAGCAGCCGACAGAGTTGCTTACGATTGCCAATCGTATTTTGGGTACGGGTCAGCTCAGTCTGGCGAAGTACCTGTTTATTACCGCTGAGGATCAGCAACCTTTGGATACCCATAAGGAAGTTGAATTCCTGACCTATATCTTGGAGCGTATGGATATGCAGCGGGATATTCATTTCCATACCCATACAACGATTGATACACTCGATTATTCGGGTACAGGACTGAACAGCGGCAGCAAGGTCGTTTTTGCAGCATATGGCGACAAGGTTCGAGAGTTGTGCACGGAAGTTCCGGAGTCTTTGAAAAACATTCGTGGTTATGAGAATCCACAGCTCATCATGCCGGGTATCGTTTCGATCCAGACATCGGCCTTCACGAGTTATGCAGATACAGCACAGGAGATGCAAGCATTCACGTCTCTATTGAAAGAACAAGGAGGTCTGGACTCGTGTCCAATGATCATTCTATGTGACGATAGTTCGTTCCTGAGTGCTAACCTCAGCAACTTCTTATGGGCAACCTTTACTCGCAGCAACCCTTCACATGATATGTATGGGGTTAACAGCGGATATGACCACAAGCATTGGGGCTGTGATCAGGTGATTATTGATGCACGTACCAAACCCCATCAGGCGCCGCCGCTGATTCCCGATGCTTCGGTCGAGAAGAGCATTGAACGATTTTTTGTTAAAGGTGCTAGTCTGGGTTCGATCAAAATCTAATTTGAGATGTCTTGAAGAAGTTCAAACGGAGCGTTTGAACTTCTTCGGCTTACTCTGATACGGCAATGAGGTACAAAAGTGTGTAAAAGTTTAAAACCGGGACTAATTTGGATATTGGAGTGAGGATAAAGTCTTAGTTGTTCGTATTTACCATTGTGATTAAGGTCGTTTGAACTATGTATGAAATGAAGAATTATAACGATATAAAGAAGTATAGGTATTTTTGTGGCCCCGTTCCGTTGGGTGCTGTTACTATAATGAATTGTTCAGGGGGAATACCGATTTGAGAATCCATATTATGAACCTGCAAGACGGAGACCGTCTAACTGCAGATACATTCAGCGATGCAGGATTACACGTTCTCGGGAAGGGAACTGTGATCAAAGGTGAGGATATCACCTTGCTTATGCAGCACCGTGTAGATTATGTAGATATTGAATCACGCGAAGAAGAAATCACTGAAGCAGAATTTTTTGCTGCAGCGGCAAAACATGCTTCCGGGATAACTACGAAGGAAGAACCACCTGAAGAAGAGCTGAAGTCCCAATTTATTCAGACTGTACATAATTATCAAAATGCTTTTCTCGAAGCTCTGACCGTTGGCAAGTTCAACGCCACCATGGTGGATGATGCACTGCAACCGATGGTTGAGGGACTGGATGAGCAGAAAGATGTCGTTCATCTCCTGATGATGCTGGAGCGGGATGACGTCAATAACTATACACATTCAATTCAGGTAGGATTGTTGTCCTTCTACCTTGCGAACTGGCTTGGATATTCTCAGAAGGAGAGTTATCAGATTAGTCGCGGTGGTTATCTGCATGACATTGGTAAGTGCAAAGTATCCCACCGGATTCGGAACAAAACAGAACCGTTGACGGCGGATGAGCAGCTTGAAATGCAGCGTCACACCATATATGGCCATGAAATTATCAAAAATTCGATGACGGATGAAGTGACAGCACTGGTTGCTCTGCAGCATCACGAGCGGGAAGATGGATCGGGTTATCCGATGCAACTGGAGAAAAGTGAAATTCATCCCTATACCCAGATTGTATCTGTAGCGGATATCTATATAGGTATGAGATCAGGGAATCATGGAGGAAGCAATCCAAATCTGATCAACAACCTTAGAGATATCTATGGAATGGGATTTGGTAAATTGAATGAAAAACCCGTTCAGGCATTGATGCAGCATTTGCTTCCTAATTTCATCGGGAAACAGGTTCTGCTCAGCAATGGAGAAAAAGGTGTGATTGTTATGAACAATACATCTGATATCTTCAAACCACTCATCAAAGTGGAGTCTGAAGAATATCGCGATCTCTCCAAAGAGCGTACGCTTGCCATTGATGAATTGCTTATTTAATCTAAATATGATCTGTATTCCTTATTTATATTGAGAACGGGCCTCCTGTACGAAGACAGGGGACCCGTTTTTTGTTATATCATCCTATATGTGTTGTTCGACCAAGGAAGCAAGCGTATACTTTGCAAAGACCTTATTTTTCCTGCCAAGGAGCGATCGCCATGATTGAAGTGACAACCGAGATTACGATACATGCCTCGATTGAACGGTGCTTTGACTATGCCCGGGATATTGAAATACATACTCAGACCGTCTGGCAACATACGCGAGAGCGAGCAGTCGCAGGAGTAACCACAGGAAGAATTGGAGCAGGGGATACCGTTACATTTCAGGCTACTCATTTTGGGGTCAGACAGAAGTTGAAGTCCCGGATCGTGCAGTTTGAACAACCTTTCCTCTTTGTGGATCAGATGGAGAAAGGGGCTTTCAAGAGCATGCGACATGAGCATCATTTCAGCGAAATTGGGGATCAGATGACTTGTATGAGAGACACACTTCGATTCGAAGCTCCACTTGGATTGCTGGGATGGGCAACCGAACGACTTGTGCTGAAGAGATACATGCAGGCATTTCTGGAGAGTCGCAATCGTAAACTCAAAGTGATACTTGAGCAGTAGCCAGAATTGAGGGATAAAGGAGAGAAGACATTTGATGGATAATGAATATTTTGTAGGTTGGGGCACACTTGCCTTGATTAATGCCGGACTGGCCCAGGGAAAAAACAGAAGTGGTCGGAACTGGTTTCTGATTTCCCTGTTATTTGGTCCGTTGGCAACTCTTTTTATTGTGGTGTGGGATAAACTGGACTAATTCAACGATCGAGATTCCGATGCATATAACGATCGATCATCCAGAACACAAGGGCTGCTGCACTAACGCCAGCACCTAACCAGCAAACGGCTGTCCAGCCCGCCCATGCATACACTTGGGTAGAAACGATGGAGCCGGTTGCACTGCCGATGGAATAAAAGATCATATAAGCTGCCGTCAGGCGGCTCTGCGCTTCGGGGCGAACTTCGTAGATCAGGCTCTGGTTGGTAACATGTACGGCCTGCACGGCGAGATCCAGCAGGATAACACCCAGGATCAGAAACCAGAGAGAATGATGGACATAACCGATGGGCAGCCAGGACAAGAGCAGAATGACAAGGGCGACACCGGTTGTTTTCTGCCCAAGGCCCCGGTCGGCAAGTTTACCTGCACGGGCAGCAGCCAAAGCTCCCGCCGCTCCTGCGAGACCGAATGCACCTATGACTGTATGAGACAGGGACAGTGGGGGGCTACTTAGTGGCAGTACCATAGAAGTCCACAAAATGCTGAAGGCTGTAAAAATCAGCATGGCCAGCACACCTCGTACTCGTAACACACGCAACTCACGGTACAGTTGCAAGACGGAACCGAGTAATTGGGTATAGCTTTGTTTTACTTGTGGTGATTGTTGCCTTGGGAGAACAAAAAATAAGGCGACAATTCCGAGTAATGTAAGGCTGGCAGAGAACAGATATACCGATCTCCACCCGAGCCAATCGTTCAGCGTACCTGCAACCGTTCGTGCAAGTAAAATGCCAATGACGATTCCGCTGGTTACCAACCCGACAATGCGACCACGTTCGGAAGGGGCTGCCAAGTGTGCAGCAAAGGCAACGAGCGTTTGCGTAATGACGGCTAATAAACCAACGACAGCCATGCCCGTGAACAACAGGGAACTGGATTGTGCGGTTCCTACGAGAACCAGTGCAAGCACGGATAAGAGCATTTGAAGGATGATCAACTTGCGGCGATTTAAGAGGTCACCAAGCGGAACAAGAAGGAACAGCCCCAAGGCATAACATATTTGAGTCACTGTGATGACAATCCCTATGGATGACGGAGAGAGGCTGAATTCTTGAGCGATGGAGTCCAGCAAAGGCTGAGCATAATAGATATTGGCGACCGCAAGTCCGCTGCACACGGCAAAGAGTAGAGCAACTAACCGTGACATGGCTGGACGATCCTTATTGGATAATTGTGCATCTGGAGAAGAAGTTTGCATGAGTAGTTGTCACCTTTCTATTATATACTGATCGGTATGTTATGTTTCGGGATAACCATACTTTATTTGCGTGAATTCTGTCAACAGAGATTTAGTTGAGGGTTAAACTGAAGGTTATTTACCCAGAGAATACGACGATAAAATAACCATATGATCGCTTCTATTCCAGAATTTTCGATTCATTTATAGCTAAAAACTCCTTTCCGGTTATTAGGTTTTGACTTTGTAATAAGAGTGAGGTTAAAATATATAAACATACTGATCGATACATAAAGAGGTGAATTGTATGGTTAGACAACGGGAATTTGATACGGATAAAGCACTCGATGCAGCGATGCATACGTTTTGGGACAAAGGGTTCGAAGCGGCATCTTTAAATGATTTGACGACCGCAATGGGCATACAACGTCCCAGTCTGTATGCGGCTTTTGGAGATAAAAAGGAATTATTTGAAACAGCACTTCGCAGGTATACCACTCAGCACGCGGCTCAAGTCAGAGCCAGACTTCAACAGGGTTCCTCCGTACGGGAAGCCTTTCGTGGATTGTTTGAACATATTGGAGCAGAGGGGAGTGTGACCGAGCCTAGTCACGGCTGTTTTTGCATTAATACGATGGTTGAGCTGGCTCCACATGATCCCAAATTCGCTGTCCTTACACGGGAGCATCAGATGTACCTGGGTGTTCTTTTTAAAGAAACGATAGAACGAGGGCAACAGAGCGGGGAGCTGTCCACTGACATGAACGCGAGTGCGGTTGCACAGTCTTTGGTTGTATCCATGATTGGACTGACTGTACTGATGAAATCAGGACCGGACCGCTTGTTTGTGGAGCAGAGCATCCAGGTTACGCTGTCTTTGTTACAGTAATAGGGAATTATTCTGTTTAAAGTGATGCGGAGTTGCTACAATATATTTAAGAATGGAGCAAATATAGGAGGAGATCAGAAATGAATACGAAGTTGCGCTGTGCCGTTTTGGATGACTATCAGAACGTTGCGCTGACGTCGGCGGACTGGAGTTCGTTGATGGATCAGGTGGAGATTCAGACATTCAACAACTATATGGGCTCTGAAGATAAAGTCATTCAAGAATTGCAGGATTTCGATATTGTGGTGCTGATGCGGGAGCGTACACCGTTTCCGGAGAAGGTCATTTCACAGCTTCCTAAGCTAAAACTTCTGATTACAAGTGGTATGCGCAATGCGTCGATAGATCTCAAGGCTGCAGAGAAGAACGGGATTATTGTGTGTGGAACCGAGGGAAGCTCTAATCCGCCCACGGAGCTTACATGGGCACTGATTCTGGGGCTGTCCAGACAACTGGTTACGGAAAATAATGCACTTCGCTCCAATCGAAACTGGCAGAGCACTGTAGGGTTGGATTTGCATGGGAGAACACTTGGATTGATCGGTTTGGGCAAAATAGGTACTCGCATGGCTGAGATCGCACAAGCATTCGGCATGAATGTGATGGCCTGGAGCGAGAATCTAACACAAGAGAAAGCCGAAAAACATGGTGTAACTTGGTCCGAGACCAAGGAGCAATTGCTTGCACAGAGCGACATTGTATCTATACATCTGGTATTAAGTGATCGTACGCGGAATCTGATCGGACAAGCCGAATTTCAACTAATGAAATCGAGTGCGCTACTCATCAATACGTCGCGAGCGGGCATTGTTGATCAGGAAGCCATGGTGGAGGCATTGCAGAGTGGTGTGATTGCTGGTGCAGGTCTGGATGTATATGAACAGGAACCGCTACCAGTTAACCATGTGATGCGAACATTACCCAACGTCCTGGCAACACCGCATCTGGGTTATGTGACTCGTGGCAATTATGAGATCTATTATAATCATACCGTAGAGAATATAGCGATGTTCCTGAAGGGAACGCCGATCAGGCAACTGCTTTCTTAAAATGAACGTATGCGGAGTATGACTCTGCTATAGTTATATAGAATCAACGACAAATAAGGTGCTGCCAGGAAAGAGTTAGACCTGAGCAACACCTTTTTAGTATATCTGTGTAGAAAACAAATGAAGGGACGGATGTAAAACACATCCTATCCTGCTGAGCCATCCACTCACCAAATTTAACTGTGTGGTCCTCGCTGGGAAGAATGAATCATAGCAACGCTTGATTCACGAACGATTAAGCGTGGTTCAAATTGGATGTGTTCGTAATCGGTCGTATTCATCTCCCGAATTCGTTTTAACAACAGCTCGGTAGCAAGTCTGGCGACTTCTTCGCCCATTATGGAGACGGAACTAATCTGAGGAGACGTGACGGTCGTCCATTGATTGTTATCCACACCCACAACAGCCACATCTTCAGGTACACGAACCCCTAACTCCTTGAACCGATTAACCAATCCGATGGCAACCATATCATTAATGGCATAGACCGCATCTGGCATATGCGTAAGTCCGTAGAAATAATCTGCAGCATTGGCACCTGTATTTAATGAAAAGTCCTCACCAAAGTAGACGAGAGAAATGTCCACGTGACCTACGGCTTGCTCATACGCACGAAAGCGTTCTTCAATAATGTCCTTCGGTGCTCCTGCATAAGCGATTCGAGTCCGGCCGATTTTGAACAGATGTTCCATCACCAATTTGCCTTCGGGTTGAGAAAGAGAGACGATATCTGCCTTCATGCCAGGTTCCAGTTTTTTGCCGTAATTAATCATCGAGATAGGGAGCGGCGCCTTATCAATCAGTCCGGGTAACGTTTTGGGGTACGCCAGAGGCATGAAAATCAGTCCGTCCACATGCAATTTTTTGACATTACGAATGGTTTCAAGCTCCGTTCTGGCATTGCCTGCCGTATTGATCTGCACGACATGGTACCCATGCTGCTTCGCCGTTTGTTCTACAGACCAGGAGATTTCCGGAATGATGGCGTTTCGTATGTCGGGTACAACAAGAGCGATCTGGTGCGTTTGCCGGATTTTCAGACTCTGTGCCGAGGTGTTGGGTACAAACCCCAGTTCTTCAATGGCCTGCATCACCTTATCCCGTGTTTTACTGCTGATGCCTTCTGAATTGTTGATGGCCCGGGATACGGTAGCGATGCCCACGCCGGCACGCTCTGCAACATCCTTGATCGTAAGTTTCTGTTCTTTCCTCAATGTACAGTTACCTCACTTTATCGGAAACGATTCCGAATTATTAGAAATATGTATGAACTTCACGATAGTTATATAACTTGATTATAACATTTGAACAATGAAGTATCCCATGAAAGGGCCAGATTTATGGCGAGGCCTGATTAAATTTCAATGGGACTACAATATTATTTGCCATAATATATGTTAATAACAAGGATTACATCGTTTGTAATACCGCTAAGATGACTTGAATTATAGTATAAGCATTCTTTATGTGAACTCGAGATGATCACGAAATAGACATATTAGTGGAGAAATATGTTTGACAGCGTATCTAAAATGTGACATATTTAACTTACGGAAACGTTTCCGATTATATCAAAACTTATGATCTGGGAGATGAAATGAATGAAAGCATTACGTTGGCATGGAGTCAAAGATTTACGTCTCGAAAATATTAATGAACCTCACCCTGAAGAAGGGAAGGTCAAAATAAAAGTGGAATGGTGCGGTATCTGCGGCAGTGATTTGCACGAGTACACAGCAGGTCCAATCTTCATTCCCGCTCAAGCACCGCATCCGCTAACAGGGGAACAAGCGCCTATAGTTATGGGGCATGAATTCTCAGGACAGGTGGTTGAAGTAGGGGAAGGCGTTACACGTTTCAAGGCAGGTGATCGTGTTGTGGTAGAACCCATCTATGCATGTGGACACTGCGAAGCTTGTAAACAGGGCAGATATAATCTGTGCGATCAGATGGGTTTCCTTGGACTCGCTGGAGGCGGAGGAGGATTCTCCGAGTATGTAACTGCTGCAGAAAACATGGTACATGCCATTCCGGATTCAATTTCGTATGAGCAAGGTGCGTTGGTTGAACCTTCAGCTGTAGCACTTCACGCTGTGCGTCAAAGCAAGCTGAAAGTGGGAGATACGGCAGCCGTGTATGGTGCAGGCCCAATCGGACTACTGGTCATTGAAGCGCTTAAAGCTTCGGGAGCGTCGGATATTTATGTGGTGGAGTTATCGGATGAACGGAAAGCAAAAGCCGAAGAGCTCGGTGCCATTGTGATTGACCCAATGCAGTTTAATGTCGTGGAAGAGATCCATCAGCGTACACAAGGTGGCGTTAACGTAGCCTATGAAGTAACCGGTGTTCCACGTGTTCTACAACAAGCCATCGATTCAACACGTATTGGTGGAGAGTTGATGATCGTCAGTATTTTTGAACAGGAAGCGCCGATTCACCCGAACTCAATTGTCATGAAAGAACGTACAGTTAATGGCATTATTGGTTATCGCGATGTTTTCCCGGCGGTTATCAGTCTGATGGATAAAGGTTTCTTCCCGGCTGACAAGCTGGTGACCAAACGAATTTCGTTGGATGAAGTGGTAGAGCATGGATTTGAAGCACTGTTGAAAGAGAAAAATCAGGTTAAGATATTGGTAAAAGCTGAATAGAAATCACAGACAGTAAGAAAAAGTAGACAGCACATCAACAGATGTGATTGTCTACTTTTTTTGTATAAATAGGGCGGAATTTGTTGCATGTACAGGTAGTTTTACATAGTATGAAAAGATACAAAATGTATCATCTTGGTGTGAAGGTAATGATGATGAAAAAATGAAGGAGGAAGCGGACATGCAGAGACATACAAAATGGACAGCCGTAATTTTGACCATTGTCGCAGGAATGAGCTGGATGCTTATGGGAAACTCCAAGCCGAAAAACACCACCTCAACAAGTCAACCCCCTGCGACGGAACGTAGGCTTGCCAAGGTGTCGAATGCACCGATCAGTTCAGCGGATGTAACATCGAAGATCGAACTGCTAGGCAGACCTTTTACCAAAACACCATATGCTAATAACGTCTGGGACATGCAACTGTACAACGGCAAAATATATTTGGGCCACGGAAATAGCAGCAATCTGGGCGTAGCTCCAAATTCAGGCCCTATCCCAGTCATTTATTATGATACAGCGAATGCAAAATTTAAGACCCAGTCGGTGACTAACAGCAACCCGGGCATCTTGCCATCAACGAAGATGTATGTGGATGAGGAACAGATTGATATCTACAGAGTATTAAACGACAAGTTATATATTCCTGGCAATGATTCCGATAGTGAACAGTGGGAACTGGGTAACTTCTATCGTCTAGATGGAGATGTGTGGACCAAATATCGCAATCTGCCGTTGGGTGTACACGTATACGATTTGGCATCTTATCAGGGCAAGATGTTTGCCGCGCTGGGGACAGATTCCAAACCAACAATATTAATCTCTCATAATGAAGGTGAAACTTGGCAGAAATATGCGACCATTAATACGTTTGGTTTCCGGGCCTATACCATGTTCCATCTTAATGGCAAGTTATATGCATCTGGCATGATGTATCCTGCCAATAAAATATGGAATGACAAAACTAATATTCTGGAGATTAACGAAAAGCTTGAGAAACGGGATGTTGTCATTTATGGCAGCAAAATGCTGCCTGGACTAACCTATCAAATGGGCACGATTCCTTATAATAAAATAGGCAAAAATGTTAACTTCAATAACAAGTTGCTCTATATAGCGGGAGGCGTGTTCAATGATGGGCAGCTGCTGCCCAAATCTTTGAATGTCATGACCGACATTAATCAGGCAAGGCGAGTTAATCTCCCAGATGCCAAGGCACTCCCAACCGATGTGCTGTTGCGTGATGGCAAGGTGTATGTGCTTACGTACACTCGCCAAAGTGCCAATCTGTATATCAATCGGGTCTACCAATCCACGGATCTGACCACATGGAATGAGATTTTACGTTTTAACCAGGACACCTATGCCAAGTCTTTCGAAGAGAACGAGGGTGACTTCTACTTTGGTCTGGGTACTGATCCGGATGTGTTATCGACTTCATCAGGGAAATTGCTTCGAGTGAACCGGAGTGATATCCCCATGAATGCTAATTAAATCGGAAGGAAGATTATGGATTATATACTATGCTACATCCACATTATTGGTGACCGGGAAAATACTTTAAGATGTAGTAGAGTGTATGTCAGACTGCTTCCGTAGTGTGATCAAACAGAGGCTGCCGTAAGGTAGCTTTCTTTTTTTCTATAAGATTACTTTGAACGCCCAACTTCGAAAATTTGTAAATAAAATTAAGAAACTATAAAATGGATAGAGAAATAATCCTAAACCAGTCAACTGGATTACACGTGTTACAATATACAAAAGCATGTCGCATTTCATGTGGATGCGGAGTTCCATACTTCCAATTGCAAAGGAGCAATGTACTTATGAACGTACCTTCAGCTTTATTCAAACCTTTCACCTCGGACAAGCTAACATTGTCTAATCGAATCGTTATGGCACCCATGACTCGCGGATTCTCACCAGAGGGCGTACCTGGACCAGAAGTTGCTGAATACTATCGTCGCAGAGCAGCAGGTGGAGTGGGACTCATCATAACAGAAGGTACAGGCATTAATCATCCATCTTCGGTTAGTGGAGCGAGTATTCCATTATTCCATGGAGAAGATTCGTTGCAAGGATGGGCTAATGTTGTGAAAGCAGTACATGAAGCGGGTGGCAAAATCATGCCACAATTGTGGCATGTGGGTACAGCACGTCGTTCCGGTGACTTGCCTAACGCAGAAGCTGAGCCTGTAAGTCCGTCAGGGGTTAGCATGGCAGGTGAACCATCAAGTGAACCATTAACGGAAGAGGAGATTCAAGGTCTTGTACAGGCATATGCCCAAGCGGCAGCGGATGCACAGCGAATCGGGTTTGACGGCATTGAACTTCACGGAGCCCATGGATACCTGATCGACCAATTCTTCTGGGAGCAGACGAATCGACGGACCGACAATTATGGTGGTGATTTGGTACGACGAACCCAATTTGCAGTTGAAGTGATTAAAGCTTGTCGTGCGGCGGTTGGCCCTGATTTCCCAATTGTGCTCCGGTTTTCCCAATGGAAGATGGGGAATTATGAGGCACGTCTGGTGGAGACGCCAGAACAATTGGAGCAATTCTTGGCCCCACTCAGTGCTGCTGGCGTGGATATATTCCATTGTTCTACACGCCGGTTCTGGTTACCCGAATTCGAAGGATCTGAGCTGAATCTTGCGGGTTGGACGCAAAAAATAACGGGTAAACCAGCTATTTCCGTTGGATCGGTAGGACTTGAAGCTGAATTTGTAGACAGAGCAACCGAGAACCAGGGAACAGGGGATGCCCATCTGGATCTATTAAATGAGAAGCTGGGGAACAATGAATTTGACCTAATCGCCTTGGGTCGTGTTCTGCTTAGTGATCCCGAATGGCCTGCCAAAGTTCGTGAAGGTCGCATATCCGAAATTATTCCATTTACAACGGAAGTGTTGCAAACACTCCATTAATAGAAGCCTAAGAACGTTTGGTGCAAGGTGAATCAACGCTAAACGGCAACGATTTACAACGAAAAGTAAAACAAAAACGAACAAATAGGCCGCCTTTGGGCGGCTTTTTGATTTGCTTATACTAATAATTTCAACATATGAAAAATTCACAATAGAAAATCGTTTTCTGCACCGTTACTCCTTTTTATACTCCACATACATCGCACACGCGCCTAGTCACAACAGCATTAAGTTCCACATCTCAGGTTCTATAGCAACCATTTTTTTGCTGCATATATGTCAGCACAACGATTCAATCCTCAGAAGCGCTCATTTTGAAAATCATTCACCTTGTGATAAGGTTAGGCCTGAACCTTTAGATTACCAAGATGACATTACATAAGGAGGATGAATATCCTTGCACAACTATAGGTACAACTCGAACAATAAACGAAGAATACCACTGCAGATGATGTGTCTTCTGCTGGGGATCGTTCTGCTTTTATCGGCATGTGGCCAAGCACAGAAACCTTCCTCCGCAACGGACTCGAATACCGGATCGAACGCTGGCTCCAACTCAGGGCAATCTTCTTCATCGCCGGAGCAGAATACCGCTCCACCGCAGGAAGAAGTACCAGAGGAACCGCAAGAAGAAGTCGATCCGGTGCAGGAGCAGCTTAGTTCATTAACGTTAGAAGAGAAGATTGGACAGATGATACTGGCCGGTGTTCAAGGGACAACGTTGGATGATCAAGCCAAACAGATGATTACGAATCAAAAGGTAGGGGGCATTATTTTCTATGCCAACAATGTATCAACACTCGAGGGAACAGCCAAGTTTGTGAAGTCCGTCAAGGAAGCGAATCAGTCCAACCCGGTACCGATCTTCATGAGTGTGGATCAGGAGGGCGGCAAAGTGAGTCGTATGCCGGACACGGTGGAATCCATTCCTTCCAGTAGAAAAGTAGGCGAGACAAAAGATAGTGCGCTTGCTGAAACGATGGGCGAATTGTTGGCGAGACAAGTTCAGCTTGCGGGTTTTAATGTGGACTTTGCTCCTGTGCTGGATGTGAATAGTAACCCGAAGAACCCGGTGATTGGAGATCGTTCATTTGGCAGCTCGGCAGAACTGGTGTCACGTATGGGGATTGCAGAGATGAAGGGACTACGTAGTGAAGGCATTATTCCGGTAGTGAAACATTTTCCGGGTCATGGTGATACGTCCGTGGACTCCCATCTCGATCTTCCTGTCGTGAATAAAACGGAAAAACAACTGGCCAAACTTGAATGGATTCCATTCCAGGCCGCAGTGAAGGAGCAGGTAGAGGCGGTGATGGTTGCACACATTTTGTTCCCGAAGCTGGACCCGGATCATCCAGCCTCCTTATCGGATGTCATTATTGGTGAACATCTGCGCAGGAAATTCAACTATGACGGTGTGGTCATCACAGATGACCTGAGTATGGGTGCAATCGCGAAGAACTTCAAGTTGGACCAGGCAGCCCTAGCAACTGTTAAAGCAGGAAGTGACATTCTGTTGGTCGCTCACAGTTATGAGAGTGCCAAGACGATTTTTGATACGCTAATGAGTGCAGTGAAGTCAGGCAAGATCACCGAGTCCCGAATTGATGAAAGTGTATATCGTATCCTGGCTTTGAAGCAACAATACAAGTTATCGGATAATCAGAAAGCTTCCGGAGACCTGAAGCAATTGAATGCAGATATTGTGGATTGGCGTAAGCAAATCGATGCTAGATAATAAATCCTGTGTTATGATTTTGCCAGAGGTGAGATCCAATAATGTATACCATTATGATAATAGAAGACGATCCCAAGATTGCGGGATTATTGAAATCTCATATTGAGCGTTATGGAGACCGGGCCGTTCTGGTCGAGGATTTTGAGATGATTGTGCAACAGTTTGAGCAGGTACAGCCACATGTGGTACTTCTGGATATCAACTTGCCCAGTTACGATGGTTTCTATTGGTGTCGCCAGATTCGTACACTGTCCACATGCCCCATTTTGTTTATCTCCGCGCGGAGTGGGAAGATGGATCAGGTCATGGCACTGGAGAACGGGGCGGATGATTATATCACGAAGCCATTTGAGCATGAGATTGTTATAGCGAAAATTCGCAGTCAGCTGCGCCGGGTATATGGGGACTATGCTGCACGTGACGAAGAACGCAAGGTGGAACTGGACGGCTTGGTCGTGTACTTGGAAAGGCTGGAGATTCAGCTTGGTGATCGCAAAGTACAGCTGACAAAGAAGGAAACGATTCTGCTGGAAACGTTGCTGCGCCGCAGTCCCAAGCTGGTGAGCAGAGAGACTATCTTGGAGAAGCTGTGGGATGACTCTTTTGTGGATGACAACACACTCAGTGTTAACGTTACTCGGGTGCGTAAACGATTAGCTGAGCTTGGTATTACGGATGCACTGGAAACGGTCAGAGGTTCGGGTTACCGATTGAACAATACCTGGAAGGCCTTTTCACCATCATGAGATTGTTTATACGAGAACATCTTGCTTTAACGTGCTGGGTTGTTGCCATCTTGTTCACCGTTGTTGCGGTGTTCTGGTTTGACGGTTATAACGATTGGATCACGGCTGCTTATGCCGTAGCGTTGGGATTATTTTTGTACGTTGGATATTTGGTGTATCGATATTATTCACATCGCTCCTTTTATACCCGGATGTCACGATCGATGGATTCGCTGAAGGAATTTGTACCATTGAACGAAACAAGTCCATTATCACTGGCGCTGGAGAAGCTGCTGGATTCTCAATACGGACAGTATCATGCTCATCTCCATCGGCTGGAACAACGGCAGCAAGAATATCTGACATTCTTGAACCAGTGGGTCCATCAGATGAAGACACCTTTATCCGTCATCGAGTTGACCGTGGAAGGTCAGGAAGATGATGATCCTCGGCTTGTAAGCATTCGAGAGGAAGCGGACCAGATGAGACGGGGATTGGAGACTGTGCTGTATGTAGCGCGGTTGGATACCTTCGAACAGGATTTCAGTGTGGAACCTGTGATACTGAAGACCGCTGGGGAAGAAGCGATCCATGAGCTCAAGCGATTCTTTATTCGAAATCACGTCTATCCAGAGATGCATATAGAACCTTCGCTGGTTGTACAATCCGATGCCAAGTGGATTCGGTTTGTCCTGGTACAGTTACTGTCGAACGCAATCAAGTACTCCGCGGGCAACGGGCAGAAGATCTATGTGCGTGCATATGAAGCGGAACGCTCTATCATGTTGGAAGTGCAGGATCAGGGCATCGGGATTCCGAAGTCTGATCTAAACCGGGTATTCCAACCTTTCTTCACCGGGGAGAACGGGCGGCATTTCAAAGAGTCCACAGGCATGGGGCTGTATATTGCCAAAGAAGTGTTAACACGGATGAATCATCGGATTGATCTTGAATCTGTGTACGGCGAAGGAACGACTGTCCGAATTACATTCAACTCTTGAAGTGACAGGTTGAAGATAAGATTGGGACGTGAGGTCTGTATTTTTGTTGAAGAAGTGTGAGTGGAGTATATATTACAGTGTAAGTTGTAAGTATAGACGTCTATTGCCTGATCGGGGCGAAGGCGTCTTTTTGATTTTCATGATGCAACCTTACAACATTGTCATGTTGGTGAAAGGTTAAACCATAGGAGAATGGCCAAAACTTCGATAGACTGTAGTCAGAAGAGTACAGGAAAGGCCACGCACAATACACATGCACACAGCATGAATGTAACTTGATTTTGAATTCATACATCACTAAGGAGTTGTAACCATGGAGATTTGTTCTGTGAAACAGATCAGTAAAATCTACAAAGGCATCGTATCTTATGAAGCTTTATCAGGTATTGACCTCAGTATTCAGGAAGGTGAGTTTGTTGGCATCATGGGACCATCGGGTAGTGGCAAAACAACGCTGCTGAACATGATCTCAACCATTGATCATCCAACTTCAGGCGAACTGCGGATTGCAGGGAAGAATCCGTTTGAATTGAATCAGGACGAACTCGCGCTGTTCCGGCGCAAAGAGCTTGGATTCGTTTTTCAATCGTTCAATCTGTTAAATACCCTGACAGTCAAGGAAAACATTGTGCTGCCACTGACTCTTGACGGTGTTTCGCTAGCAGAGATGAACACACGTGTCGAACAGCTGGCAAGCAAGCTGGGGATCGAGGGTATTCTGAACAAACGGACATATGAGATATCAGGAGGACAGGCACAGCGTACGGCCATTGCCAGAGCGCTTATCCATTCCCCGAAGCTGATTCTGGCCGATGAGCCAACAGGCAACCTGGATTCGAAGGCGGCAAGAGATGTCATGGAGATTCTCGAAACTCGCAATCAAGAGGATCAGGCTACGATGCTGCTGGTCACTCATGATGCAGTAGCTGCAAGTTATTGCAGTCGGGTTGTCTTTATCAAGGATGGCAAACTGTATAATGAAATTCACTACGGCGATAATCGCGCAGCCTTTTACCAGAAGATTATTAATGTATTATCCCTAATGGGAGGTTCAGGACATGAATTTTCGCCAGTTCGCCATTAATAACGTTGTTCGCAACAAACGAATTTATCTGGCTCATTTTCTGAGCAGTACATTTTCCGTCATGATCTTTTTTACTTATGCATTGCTCTTGTTCCATCCTGATCTGAAAGCGGGGTTAAAAGGTTCAAGTGGTACGGTTACGTTGCTTGCGAATCAGGGGTTTATGATTGCAGAGATCATTATATTCATCTTTTCATTCCTGTTCCTGCTCTATTCTGTTGGTTCATTTCTGAAGACGCGCAAGAAGGAATTTGGTATTTTCCTGATCATAGGCATGACACGTAAACAGATGAACAGACTTCTGTTTATGGAGAACATGTGTATCGGATTAGCTTCCATCATTACCGGGATCGGACTCGGAATTATTTTCGGCAAATTGATTCTGCTGATCTGTGGCTCCATGCTGGCTGTTGAGAACAGCCTTCGATTCTATTTTCCGCTAAAAAGCATTGCCCTGACGGCAGGTGCATTTCTGCTGCTGTTTGTTGTGATCGCGATGTCATCATCCTTGCTCATCCGCAAAGGAACGCTCATTGACCTTGTGAAATCAGAGGAGAAACCGAAACCGGAACCCAAAGCATCACGTCTGCTCGCCTTGTTATCGGTATTGTTAATTGGCGGGGGTTATGCAGGAGTATTCACTTTTGTATGGATAAGCTTCTCCTTTCCGTTATTACTCGCAAGTGTCGTGGTTGTTATTGCAGGTACGTACTTCCTGTTCACACAGCTCAGTGTATACATCATTCGGGCACTGAAAAGAAATCCAAGGTTGTTTTTCCGTAAAACCAATCTGCTCTTCCTATCTGAACTTACCTATCGAATGAAAGATAACGCCATCATGTTTTTCATGGTAAGTATCATCTCGGCTTCTTCATTTACGGGAATTGGCACCATGCTTGCTATTGCTGACCCGGGGTTGTCGTCCATGTCGAATCCGTACGCATTCAGTTATATGAATAACTGGGATACTCCCAACTCCGAGCGACATATTCGGCAGATTGAAGAAACGTTGATTGATAATCAAGTTCCCTACGTGAAGGGCAGTTATGCTCCTATAGGTGAAAATAATAATGGGAAGATTATCAAACTGAGTGATTATAACCGTCTTGCGAAGGCACTGGGGTATGAAGAACGTACGTTGAAACAAATCGATGAGTCATTTATGACACCAAGCAATTTGGCGATGCGCAAGGAGTACCGTGAACAGGTTGAAAAAGGAGTCTCGGGAGGAAAGGTCAATCTGGAGGTTGATAATCAGCACGTACCTGTCCAGCTATCGACACCTGGTACCGATATTGTAATTCCTTTTCAATATGAAATTTATCTCTACGTCGTAACCGACGAATTATTTAATAAGATGAGACCTGCGTACAACGAGGAAGTTGGCATGCCTGAAGGTTTCTATTCGAGTCGAACGATACAATTTATCGTGAAAGATTGGATGGGTACACGCAGCTTTGCTCCTGAATTGATCAAATCCATTCAAGATGATCATTCCGAAAAAGGTTATTACGAGGTCAGCGCGCTTGTGGTGGATTGGCTTAATTCCAAGCAGACCAATGGCATCATTCTAATTTTGAGCGGCCTGATCGGCATTGTTTTCTTCACCTTTGCAGCAAGTTTCACGTATTTCAGACTTTACGCAGATCTAGAACGGGATGAAGCGCAGTATCGCATGATTGGCAAAATGGGACTGAGTCGTCCCGAACTCCGTAAGATCGTAACAAGGCAGCTATTGCTTATGTTCTTCCTGCCGATTCTGGTGGCGGTCATCCACAGTTCGGTTGCCTTTGTGGCGTTGCAGCAACTGGTTGATTTCTCGGTCTTTGGATACAGCCTGCGCATCTTCTTGGTATTTGCTTCCATGCAGATTTTGTATTTTGCACTCGTGCGCTGGCGGTATCTGCGTCACATGTATTCCAAATTAGTCTAAAATAGCATGGCCCAACAGACACCGGACTGATCGCTCGGTGTCTGTTGACTTTTCTAGCTAAGGCACAGTACTATTTCATTAGATACAGAATGTATCATTACATAGTTTCTCAAGCAGTTAGAGGATGGAGTTACAGAAATGTCAGGCCGGTGCCTGAGAGGGAGGACATATCATGAGTATCACGATGTCTCGTGGACAAGCTTACATTCAACGGCTGAATGATGAGCGGAATGTATGGCTGGACGGAGAGCGTATCCAGGTAACTGGGCATCAGGCCTTTCAGGGAACACTTCAAACCATAGAAGGATTGTTCAATCTGGTGGATGACCCGGTGACAAGGGAAACCGTGGCCTATTGGGACGAACAGACGGGAAGTTACGTGCATTGCTCTTTTCTTGTGCCTCGTTCACTTCCTGACGTAAACAGCAGGGCGGATGCTTTTCGGCTGTGGGCCGATCGGACGTATGGGGTGATGAGCCGATTGTCTGATTATGCCCGATCCAGGCTGACCGGTTGGTATGCAACACGACATGAAATGACATCACATGACCCGGCATTTGCAGACAAAATATCGGATTATTTTGCACAAGCCAAACGAAAAGATGTATTCCTGACCATTGTCCAGCGGGACCCACAGATTAATCGTTCCTTGCCTGTTGGAGGAGATGAGGATGCCATGCTGCGAATTGTCAAAAGGAATACAGAGGGCGTTGTGATCCGCGGGGCCAAAATGGTGGCAACAGCTGCGCCTTATGCCGATGATATCATTGCTTATCCCGTTCAACGAATTCCAGGCCACCTGCCAGAGCTGGCCCATATGGTAATTGTAGCCGCGGACAGTCCGGGCTTGCACATGATGTGTCGTGAATCTTTTGCCACAAAAGATACAGATAAATCACATCCACTCAGTGCGCAGTATGATGAGATGGATGCTGTATTATTTTTTGATGATGTATTTGTACCCTGGGAACGTGTATTACTGCACAATAACCCTGAAGCCGTATGGCAGATTCGCTGCAATACAGCTTCGGCCAGTCTGGCCTACCATCAGAGTGTCATTCGATTACACTCGAAACTGGAGTTTATTACAGCCGTGACCTCATCCATTGCCAAGGAGATTGGGGTGGACTCTTTCCTAAATGTGCAGGAACAACTTGGAGAGCTGATCAGTCAGATGCAGACTATCGAGGGACTGATTATTGCTGCTGAAGCACAGTCCAAGCCGGACGCATTTGGCAACTGGTTGCCGGAATTCAAATATATTGAAACCGCACGTAATCTGGGCAATCGCTATTATCCCCGCGCGGTGGAGATTTTGAAGACCATTGCTGCGGGTGGTCTGATTCAGATTCCGTCAGGTACGTTTGAGATGAATGAAATGATGGGTTCCATGATAGGCAAATATCTTGGTGGAGTAACGTTACAAGCCCCGGAGAAGATTCGACTCTTTCAACTCGCATGGGAGCTGACCGGAAGTCCACTCGGAGCAAGGCATGATCTATATGAACGTTTCTACGCGGGTGATCCTGTGCGCAATCGGGCGAACCAATATGTGCAGTATGACAAGGAACGTTTATTCGGAAAAGTGGAGCCGTGGCTACGTTCGCTTAAGGACTGATCTGATGGTCTAATAAAATGGTCCGAATGAAGAATGGAAAGCTTGAATGAAGAACGGAAAAGCTTGAATGTAGGCTGAAAACAGCCCTATTTTAGTTAATGCCTTGGCCTGAGCCAGGGCTCTATTTCTATTTATTTAGATTATCTTTAGAAATGATTTAGGTTGAATTAAGAGACGTAGTATATAGTAATAATGTAGAGATAGGCATAGAGTATAGGAAATGAGAGGAATAACATGAGATACACCGTATTAATTGCAGATGACGAACCAGAGATTGTTGAACTGCTTCAACTATATCTGGAGAAGGACTATACCATTAAAACTGCGGTGAATGGAGCCGAGGCGTTACAAACCATACGTTCAACACAGATCGATCTGGTCATACTGGACATCATGATGCCTGTAATGGGTGGATTGCAGTTGATCAAACAGATCAGAGCCACATATCACATGCCTGTACTGTTCCTGTCCGCTAAAAGTCAGGATCACGATAAAATCCTTGGACTCGGACTTGGGGCAGACGATTATATAGCGAAGCCGTTCAACCCGCTTGAGATTGTCGCCAGAGTAGAGGCGTTGCTCAGAAGAGTTAATCAATTTGATGCAGCGGAGATCCCCGCAGCGAAAGAACAGAATCTGGTATTAGGTGATCTGACGCTGGATCGATCCCAATGTATCCTTTTTCGTTCAGGAAATCCTGTAACATTAACCTCTACAGAGTATAAAATTATGGAATTGTTGCTCGATCAACCTGGCCGAGTGTTCACCCGTAAAAAAATATACGAAGCGGTCTGGGGCGATTATTATGCGCACGAGGACAGCACGATTATGGTACATATCAGCAACATACGGGAGAAGATCGAACGTGACTCCAGACAACCGGAATATCTCAAAACGATAAGGGGACTGGGATACAAAATTGAAGCGCCCATGGAAAGCTAGAGAAAAGCGACTGTTGCAGACATCCCTGACACTGGACTTCTTGCTGTTCAACTTCTTTTTGCTGTTACTGGTATTGATTGTGTACCTTATGGTTTCACTGGATGTCGTGGATTTTCGCATTTCGGATCAGGTGGTTGATCCGGATCTGAATGTTGAAGCCCACGTGTATGTGGCAGAGCTGGAGAACGAATTTTACTCCGGTGGAGGTTCGGTGTCGAAAGGCAAAGACACAGAGATTCAACGTCTCAAGGACAGCGGTGGCTGGATTGAAATTCTGGATGCGAATCGCAATGTCATTCATCATGTGGGAGACAAGCAAGATGCGTTCACGCAATACAGTGAAGCCGATCTGTATGATGGACTGGAAAATCGGAGTGACCAGGAATACTATTATTCGATCACTCCTCTCTCGACAGAAGGAGCGGCAGCGTATGTATTGCTCAAAATTCCGCGTGATCTGGTCAGCGTGCGAATTAATGATAATCAGTTGATTACCAATCTGAAACATCCATTATCCTTTTACATTATGATTGGCATCGGTTTGGTTTTATTATTGATCTTTGTCTATAGCTATTGGGTCGCACGGAGAATCAAAAAACCACTCAGCATCCTCTCCTCGGGTCTTACGCAGATGATACAAGGAAATTATAGTACACGAATGTCGATCTCAGCCGAGAGGGAATTTGTCCAGATAGGTGAGACCTTCAACTACATGGCGGATGTCATTGAGAACACCTCTGCGGAGAAGCGTTACGCCGAAGAGAGCAAGCAGCGACTGATTGTAGATTTATCACATGATCTGAAGACACCGATAACATCCATACAGGGATATGCGCAGGCATTGGTGGAAGGACGTGGGGAGGACAAGGACAGGCAGCAAAGATATCTGGGATACATCTATAACAAGTCTGTTCAAGTTGCACGCATGATACAGAATATGCTGGAGCTGCTCAAGGTTGATTCGCCCGATTTTCGCATGCATATTCAGAGAAGAGAGATTGGAGAATTCCTGCGCGAGATTATGGCAGATACCTATGGGGAGATTGAACAGAAACAGTTTGTCCTTCATGTACTTGTTCCTGATGAGGTGATCTACGCGAGGTATGATCCGGAGCTGTTATCCAGAGTCATCCAGAATCTGATTACCAATGCTCTGTCTTATAATCCAATCGGGACCGAACTGCGCGTCGAACTCATTCCGCTTCATACCCATGTGGTGATAGAGGTGGCAGATAACGGAGTGGGCATACCACAAGAACTGTGGTCAACGATCTTTGACCCGTTTGTACGAGGGGATGAGGCGCGGACAGCGACCGGAGGCACCGGACTTGGATTGTCCATCGCACGACGTAATACGGAGAAAATGGGCGGACGGCTGATCCTTTCCCGGCGTGGGCGAGAGACCACTGTGTTTACCATTGAGATTCCAAATTAAATAAGAGAAGAAATGTCCATGTGGAGGGAAATATTTTGTTCAAAGTAAATACGTTTGTCCGGTTCAGTATTGCACTGGCGCTGATATTGGTTAATATCTATTTATTATCACGTGTGAGCTTCATCTTTCAGCCACTCGTCACCATGATCACGGTCATTACCGTGCCGATGATGTTGTCGGTGTTCTTTTATTATCTGCTTCGACCGCTTGTGAATTATATGGAGAAAAAGAAAATAAATCGCACGCTAAGTATTTTGCTAATCTATCTGGTTATTGCTATTCTGGGAGTGTTCTTCATCATTGGGTTATGGCCATCGTTACGTGAGCAACTGATCAACCTGGTTGATAACGCGCCGAATCTGATCAATTCATTAAGTGAACAGCTGAGAGAGCTGGAGCAGAATGGTGCCATTCAGGCCTTGTTCCCTGAGGGCTCGACACCTTTCTCCCAGATCACGGAGTATATCAACAAAGGATTTAACTTTGTGACCAACTACGTAAGTGGATTTTTCTCACTCGTTTCCAGTTTTGCGATCATCTTGTTTACACTACCGATCCTTTTGTTCTATATGCTGTTACAAGGCGAGAAATTTGGACGTAAATTGGCACATATCGCTCCAAAACGTTTCCAAAATGACAGCCGTGAAGTCGTAATTGAGATTGATCAGGCGCTGAGTGGTTTTATTGTGGGAAGAGTTTTGGTCAATCTGGCACTGGGTGTACTGATGTATATCGGTTTCCTCATCATTGGACTGCCGTACGCATTACTGCTCACGGTGATCGCGGTTATTATGAACTTTGTTCCGTTTATCGGAGCGATTGTGTCGTCCGTGCCTATTGTGATCATGGGTCTAGTGGTCTCACCATCGGTTGCCATCTGGTCCCTGATTATTATTCTTGTCGCTCAGCAGATTCAGGACAACCTGGTTGCACCGTACGTATTCGGCAAAAAGCTCGATATTCACCCGCTCACGACCATCATTTTGGTATTAGGTGCAGGGGACTTGGGTGGAATTATTGCCATCCTGATTATTATCCCGGTTTATATGATCGTTAAAATTCTTTTGGTTCGAATCTATAACATGTTCTTCAAGGACAAATGGCAGAATGCATAGAATTTAATTATTCGAAGGAGTGGAGCACATGTCTGAAATTATCGAAAAACAATACAACGAACCTGAATATATCGCACCTCAATCTGTTCAAATGGGTACCATTCACATCTCGAACGATGTGTTATCCAAGATCGTGGGGATGGCCGCTCAATCAACGGCTGGCGTATCCTCCATGTCCGTTGGACTGACTGAAGGGATTGCCAAGAGTATCAGCGGCAAGAGTCTGCAAAAAGGGATTGACGTACACGTCAAAGACGATCAGGCAACCATCCAGCTGCGAATTAATATTCAATATGGCAACAAGATGCACGAGGTTTGCCGTGAACTTCAACATAATGTTCAACAGGCTGTAGAACAATTAGCCGGCGTCATGGTCAATGAAATCAAAGTACAAGTTGTTGGCATATCCATGCCGGAGATGGTATAAACAAATGAAAAGAATGTAAGGAATCACGACTGTAAGGATAAACGATTGGCACAAACAGCACCTTCCCAATTAACAACTTAACTGGGAGGGTGTTGTTTTATGTTTGCGATAATAGGTGGGCGCTTCGCCCATCACTTTTTTGAACATTTTGGAGAAAAGCAATTGATCCGTATAGCCCACAGAACGGGCAATATCACCAATGGTCAGACCGGGATCAAGCGTTAGTTCGGCTGCCCTGCGCATCCGATAATGGACCAGATAAGACTGAATACTGCTTCCCATCTGGTCCTTGAACAGAGAGCACAGATAACTGCGCTGCAAACCGACATGGGCCGCGATGGACTGAACGGTAATGGCATTGGCATAGTTCATTTCAATGAAGTCCATTACCTGCGTTACATACGTTTCCTTCGAATAATCCTGCATGGGTTGAAGATGCTCTGAATTAGCCTGATCAATCAAAATAGAGAAGAATTGATACAGCAAACCAGTCATGCTAATCTCCCAGCCTTTGTGGGTATTGCGGGAATTGATCATTCGGTGCAGGCAGGATCGCATCTCGTCATCCTCATTACCCAACTCAAAAATCGGGTGATGCTCGGACAGACATGCTTGCTGTAAAAAGGAAGAACTATTGCTGCCTTGAAAAGCAACCCAGCTGTATTCCCATGGATCATCCTGATCTGCTTCGTAATGCACGACGGAATGCGGAACGATCAGAAATCCTTGTCCTTTGTGCAGGGTATACGTTTTGCCACCAACTTCGAAGGTGCCTTTGCCATTCAAAATATAATGAATTTTATAATAGTCTCGCATGGCAGGGCCAAAGTGGTGACCTGGTGTACAGGCTTCCGTGCCATAATGAAGGAGCTGAAGCTCCTGAAAATGATTGTTTTTGAACATATACGTAATCAAGGGTATTCACTCCTGTACGATTTCGTCTCATCTTGCATTTTAACATACTACATATCTGAAAATATTAAGAATATAACAATAGTATATATAGATAACAATCATTTTTCCATATGATTATAGCGAAATGCCATATCGTTTATCCAGGAAAATGTCTAAGATGAAAAGGAATTCAACAAACCTTACAGGAAAGTGAGAATAACGATGCCCTATACTGCGAGCGAACAACGATATGATGAGATGAAATATGTGCGTTCAGGCAAATCCGGAATCAGACTGCCGCAAATTGCGCTGGGTTTATGGCAGAACTTTGGTGGCAACCGTACATTGGATATTCAGGAAGAGATGATTTTGCGTGCCTTCGATCTCGGAATTAACCATTTCGATCTGGCGAATAACTATGGTCCACCTCCAGGATCAGCCGAAGAGAACTTTGGTGTGATTTACAAAAAACATCTGCGTCCTTATCGGGATGAACTGCTTATCTCGTCGAAGGCAGGCTATCACATGTGGAGTGGACCTTACGGCGAGTGGGGCTCCCGCAAAAACCTGATTGCCAGTCTGGATCAAAGTCTTGGTCGGATGGGACTGGATTATGTGGACATTTTCTATCATCACCGTCCAGATCCGGACACGCCATTGGAAGAAACGATGACGGCGCTGGATCACATCGTGCGGCAGGGTAAAGCACTGTATGTGGGCTTGTCCAATTATAATGCAGAACAGACGCAAGAAGCGGTAACCATTCTCCGTCGTCTGGGTACGCCATGTCTGGTTCATCAGCCAAACTACTCGATGCTCAATCGTTGGATTGAAGACAGTTTGCAGGACGTACTGGATGAGCAGGGCGTAGGTTCAATTGCATTCTGTCCGCTCGGCCGCGGTCAGCTGACGAATAAATATGTTGACAAGATCAAGGCAGAACGAGCCAATCCAACAGGCAATTTGAAAAAAGAAGCATACACAGACGAACGGATTGCCAAGTTCGATGCGCTTCAGGCAGTTGCCGAGCGAAGAGGGCAGACGATCTCCCAACTGGCTCTGAACTGGATTTTGCGTGGTAACCGTGTAACTTCTGCATTGATTGGTGCAAGCCGTGTGTCCCAGATTGAAGAAAATGTAGCTGCGCTCAGCGCACCTGACCTGACAACGGAAGAGTTGAATGAGATCGAAAGCATTTTGGACGGAATGGGTAATTATCCGTGGTAACATACACAGTATAGCTGTTGTGAAAATTGTAGTTAGGTAAAATTAATGTAATATAAATGAAGAAATGAAATGGCGCCTACCTGATCAATCAGGAAGGCGCCATTTTGTATATGTCATTTTCTTTATAGGATAAGATCTATTATAATAGTTCATTAATTGACCTATGTTTATTTTTTCAGAATGAACCTAGTTCATAGCACCTGGTCCTAGGATTTAGGGTATAATATATAGAAGCTATACAATTGAACTACGAAGGAGAGGCTCCATTTGAACTTTGAACAGTGGATTTCGCCTGAAAGCTATAACCTGACATCCGAGATGGAGAATCATCCATCAGACCGGATTGCACTTAGATGGCTCAGCGATCAACGAGAATTGGAAGAGATCACGTATGGTGATTTATTCAAGCAGGCGAATCGTCTTGCTGGAGGATTGCGTGAACTTGGACTAGAGAAGGGTGATCGGGTGTTGGTCATGGTACCACGCCGTATTATTGCCTATGTCATTTATATCGCTTGTCTGAAACTGGGGATTGCCGTTATTCCTTCCTCCGAGATGTTACGGGCAAAAGATCTGGAATATCGTCTGCGTCACTCTGAGGCGCGGGCTGTTATTGTATGGTCCGAGACGACCTCAGAAGTAGAAAAAATGGACGCGGATCTGCCGTCACTGGCACATCGCATCGTGGCATCACCGAATGGAGAAGTTAGCGTACCTGCTGAAGGTTGGGTCAATGTGCATCAGTTAATGCAGAATCAACCCGATGAGATGGCTGCGGTGGAAACACACCGTGATGATACGGCTATCCTTGCTTATACTTCGGGTACAACAGGTAATCCCAAAGGAGTTGTACATAGCCACGGTTGGGGATATGCCCACCTGCGGATTGCTTCTTCATTATGGCTGGATATTCAACCTTCAGATACCGTATGGGCAACGGCTGCACCTGGCTGGCAAAAATGGATCTGGAGCCCGTTCCTGTCGGTACTCGGAAGAGGCGCGACTGGCTTGGTCTACAATGGATCATTCCAGCCCAAGCGTTACCTGGAACTGATGCAGGAACATCAGATTAATGTCCTTTGCTGTACCCCAACGGAATATCGGTTGATGGCCAAAGCCGATGATCTTGGACATTATGACCTGTCTCATCTGCGCAGTGCAGTTTCAGCAGGTGAACCGCTCAACCAGGAAGTTATTGAAATCTTCCAGCGTCACTTCGACCTGACCATTCGGGATGGATATGGACAGACTGAGAGCACGTTGTTAATCGGCAGTCTCAAAGATGCGCCTGTACGTATTGGCTCGATGGGTCAGTCGATTACACCTGGGTTGATTGAAATCATCGATGAAGAGGGACAACCTGTGCCTGCGGGTGAAGTTGGAGATATCGCGGTACACAAACAGATGCCAGCTTTGTTCCGGTCCTATTATCAGGATGAGGGACGGAAGGAAGCGAGTCAGCGTGGCGATTATTTTGTAACAGGGGACCGTGCACGCAAAGACGAAGAAGGTTACTTCTGGTTTGAAGGGCGCAGTGACGATATTATCATCAGTTCGGGTTACACGATTGGACCATTCGAAGTGGAAGAAGCACTCATGAAACACGCCAGCGTGAAGGAATGCGCGGTGGTTGCAAGTCCGGATGAGATCCGCGGCAATATTGTTAAAGCATTTGTTGTACTGCGAGATGATTCACTGGCTTCACCAGAACTGATGCGTGAATTGCAACACCACGTCAAAGAAATTACAGCACCTTATAAATATCCACGTAAGATCGAGTTTGTTACGGATCTGCCGAAGACCAACTCCGGGAAAATCCGCCGGATCGAGTTACGTGAACAAGAAAAACGTAATGGTTAAATCGTTTTGTATAAATGAAATTTTAGATATTAAGCCTGCGTAATGAAAGAGAAGGAATCGATTCTGCAGAAGCGATAGCGGTCGTATTTGTCTCCAAATTTTAACCTTTGAAAATACGATGAAGAAAATTTGGAGACAACGACGATCTAAAGAACGATCCTTCGCTGTAACGGCCACTCAACAGATCCGAAGTCAATTTCCAAACCGATGCCATTAATATATTAAAATGGAGTGAATACAACTATGAGTCAATTTGAACAAACCTTTGAAAAGTCATTGGAACAATACGCAGAACTTGTTGTTAAAGTTGGCGTGAATATTCAAAAAGGACAGGATCTGCTCGTTACTGCACCGATCGAAACGCTTGAATTTACACGTCTGATTGTGCAAAAAGCCTATGCGGCTGGTGCAAACTATGTACAGGTGGACTTTGATGACGACAACATTACCCGCAGTCGTTTTGAACATGGTTCCAATGACAGCTTCGACTATTATCCAGCCTGGAAAGCGGATATGATGGAGAATTTTGCAGCAGCAGGCGGCGCTACCCTGACGATCAAAGTTCCAGATCCTGAACTGTATAACGGAATTGACTCCGATAGCGTTTCCCGTGCTACCAAGGCAGCTGCACACGCACGTCGCGGATATGCCAAATACACACGCAACCATGAAATTAGCTGGTGTCTGATCAAGGCCCCGACCAAGGCTTGGGCGAACAAAGTATTTGCCGACATCCCGGAAGAAGACCGAATCAACGTGATGTGGGAAACCATCTTTAAAATGAACCGTGTAGATGGCGGAGACGCTGTACAAAATTGGAGAGAGCACCTGAATACCTTGACTGCAATGGGAGACTTGTTGAACAAAAAGAACTATAAGAGCCTGCACTACCGTGCGCCAGGTACAGACTTGAACATTGAATTGGTCCACAACCACATCTGGGGTGGCGGTGGTAGCGAAAATAAACAAGGTGTATACACGGTCGCCAATATGCCGACTGAAGAAGTATTCACCATGCCTAAGCGCAGCGGAGTGAATGGGTATGTTAGCAGCACCATGCCTTTGAACCTGAACGGGCAACTGGTAGACCAGATGAGAATCACATTCAAGGATGGACAGGTTGTAGCGTTTACGGCAGCATCTGGTGAAGAGCATCTGAAGAACCTGTTTGCTACTGATGAAGGTGCACGTTATCTGGGTGAGGTCGCACTCGTACCACATGACTCTCCGATCTCCAATCTGAATCGCATTTTCTACAATACGGGTATTGATGAGAATGCATCTTGCCACTTGGCTGTGGGAAGTGCGTATCCATTCAACATGAAAGATGGCACAACCATGTCGAACGAAGAGTTGCTGAAGCATGAGTGCAATGTGAGCTTGACTCACGTTGATTTCATGATCGGTTCCGCTGAACTGGATATCGATGGTGAGTTACAGGATGGTACAATCGAGCCGGTATTCCGTAAAGGCAACTGGGCATTTTAATTTCTAATCTAGTTATATAAGTTGAACTAAAGATTATTTACACTGACACTACGATGACAGAATAACCTTCCAATCGCTGTTATCCCCAGAATTTTTTTGATTCCCTTTTCCGAAGGGGAAAATCCGGGGATAGCGTATGCTTCCGATGCAGCTTTCTTTCAGAAAGCTTTTAGGCGAACGCTTCGCTTTTTCAGGTTTTTTCTGTCCTCTCCGTTATCGTGTAAATGATTAGTTCAACTTAAATAGTAGCAGTAATATTACTGAACGAAAAAAGTGACTTCAACTTGAAGTCACTTTTTTCGTTTCCTCGTAACATGGGTTACACAGGTTTCACAGGCACACATATCTCGCAATAATGCTGATTGAGCAGTTCCCAACGATATCGTTCTATAACCGGCTTGTTGTCCATCCGATAACCACTTGTTTGTAAATGAGGGATGATCACATTCCATGCATGCTGAATATCTTCTGCGGTGTGCTTCACCTTACAGATGAGATAATCTCCGCCTGATAACTCGCCAATCTCAACAAACTCATCTTCCAGACGTTCAGATTCAGTGATGACAATACAGGCATCATATCTACATTTCTCGGGCGGTGTGGTAGTTGGGTCATCTTGGGGTATACCCAGTAATGTTGCTGATTCATGAAGCAATTGATTTTTGTCCGCCCATTGTTTCAGCGTATTCATCGCTTGAGCATTGGTTGGACCGTAAGGACCAACTTGTCGAACATAGGCGATACGATATGACGGGAGGTTTTCGATAACCATTTCCATGAAAATCTTCCTCTCTGTATGGTTTTCTCTTACATGTTGGATGCTAACATGGTATAAAAGAATTTGCTTAGGAAATTGTTGAATCCCGGCGACGAAACTCATAGAATAGTGATAATATGTTGGAAGACTGTTCCAATAGAGCAAAACGAGAGGGGAGGCGTTAGACATGGATATTACTTATGCCTTCACGGATGAACGTTTCAGGCAAGTTGTGTTGGAACGTTTTTGTGATCAGCGGGATTTCATTCAGGAGAGTGACGTTTGTGAGGTTGAGATATTGCAACTTTCCAATCACAATATTAGCAATCTTGATGGAATTGAATATTTCAGGGATCTTCAAGAGTTGGATTGTGCCTATAATCAATTGACAAGTGTGGATTTAGCTCAGAATCACAAGCTGAGAATATTACGTTGCAGAGAGAATCAACTTCTTACACTGGACCTCAGTCTCCATTCGGAATTGCAGGTGCTGGACTGCAGCTTTAATCGACTTCGAAAATTAGACCTTTCTCATAATTCCAAACTTATAACGGTGGAGTGTCATTGGAATATGTTGTCGAAGCTGGCTTCGGAGCCCCTTGAGCAGTTGGAGGAACTTAGTTGCAGTTATAACGCTCTTTTCTCACTTGAACTTGAACACAATAAGCAACTGCGGCGACTTGATTGCGCCAACAATTACATGTTGGAACTTGATGTAACAAGTTGTCCAAACTTGATTGAACTTCGTTGTAACCACAACCATATCAAACAGTTGGATTTTCGTTCAAATATGGTTTTAGAGAGTGTCCGTTGTTTTAACAACCATATTAGCAAGCTGAATATTCGCCATAACATGCAACTAAAAGAGTTGTACTGTTCCGAGAACAAATTAACTGAGTTGGATTATAGCGCTAATCCCAAGCTGGAAAGACTGCAGTATGCAGATAATCTAATGTTTGAATCCAATCATGAAGTTCCGGGTATGGGGTTGTTTCAGTATGACGTCTCGATGTCCAACTATCAGATGCGCTTACTTACTCAGGATAAAGAACTGGTAGTCACTGCACAGGTTTCAACCAAGACAGAGATGGAAATATTGTCCCTATATATGGAAGAGACGTGGAAACGGTGGGACATGCTAGGTGAGCAGGCACTTAAAACCATTGCCGAGGCTCATCCGGACGAAGATATCAATGCATTGATTTTGGCTGATGCAGAATTTCAGGGAGATCAATATTTCCGATTGGGTTATGATGCGGGGGATACACCTGCTGGTCGACTGTACATATATGCGGAGTTTGACGATGAATTTCACATGTTGGATACGTTGATCTATGAAACGTATTAAAGCCACGAGATCGTGGCTTTTTTGCTGTGTTGAACTAAAGATTATTTACACTGACACTACGATGACAGAACAACCTTCCAATCGCTGTTATCCCCAGATTTTAATTCCATTCCTTTTCTAAAGGGGAAAATCCGGGGATAAAGGCGCACGCTTCGCTTTTTCAGGTTTTTTCTGTCCTCTCCGTTATAGTGTAAATGTTAGTTCAACTTATATAATTTGTTATATTATATGTTATTCAGCGTGCATTTTGTTGAAGCTAACATATTCGTTAATCGGTTTACGGTAACCGCGTGGGCGCTGTTTGGCTTCCGACTTTTTGCCGATGGTGATCAGCATAACCGGTACGTAATGGTTAGGGATTTCCAGACTCCGTTGCAGTTCTTCCGAGTCAAAGCCAATCATTGGACAAGTGTCCCATCCGCGATCCTGAGCGATCAGCATCAATTGCATGGCAGACAGGCTGGCATTGCGAATCGCATCCTCACGTTGGAAGAATCTGCCGCGAGATTCGTAAAATTCGGTGACACTTTGGGATTCCTGCTCGTATTGGAACGGAGTAAGAGCGCCTAGGTTCAGCAGGCCTTCGTTAATCGTGCGGATATGGTGATGAGCGTTGACGTCGCCCAGTACCACGATGACCGCAGAAGCTGTTTTTACCTTATATTGCTGGGAAGCTTCATAGACTTTCTCTTTCTGTTCCTCGTCTTTAATCACAAGATAGTGCGTGTGTTGCAGATTAAAGGCAGATGGTGCAAATTTGTTCAGGGCAAACATTTCTTGCAGTTCCGAATCCGAAATTTCAATTCCTTCTTCAAAAATAACGGCCGATCTACGGTTTTTGACCAGATTCTCCAACTCACTCATGGTAGTTTCCCTCGCTTATGTATGATTTATAAACTGACTATAACACACTTAGTTACTTTATGTAAGTATTATTTTAGAATAAGACAAGGATTGTCTGCCATACGCTAAAATAAAACACTAGAGGTGATTCATGAAAGCATTGATCGCAAGGTATATGGGAGGACATGACCCTCATGAATTTCGGGTATATGTAATCCAATCTTCGACGTTAAAACGTTTTGTAGTAGTGGAGATTATTCTAGGCCCCATCGTGTACAATGTCGCACTTTATTTGTGCCAAAATGCAATACTGGCTGGAGTAGGCTCTTGGGCTGGAACAGAAGGTCTGAAGAGACTGCCACTGGTCTTCAGAAAAATCGTTGGGACATGATGAAGTGTGTAAATGAAAAATTGAAGCAGAAGAGGGCCAGTTGCGGCCCCATCTTCTCCTTCAGTCATGTTATCTATAGTCACGCTTCTTTTATCTAATCCAATAACTGTTTAGGCTTTGGGCTCAAACCTGCCTTATTTGGCACGTTCCAAATACTGCTCCAGCGTAAGTTTCTGGTTGGTAATCTCACCAGCAATATACACCCCTACATAACGTACATGCCATGGCTCATAGGAGTAACCAGTCAATTTCTCCTGATCTTTGCCATAACGGATGATGAAACCGTACTTGTGGGCATTGGCTTTCAGCCATTTGCCTTCTTTGGTGTTGCCAAAGCTTTGCTGAAGATCATAACCAGCCGAAGCGCTGGAGATATCCATAGCTAGACCAGTCTGATGTTCGCTTTGTCCTGGCCGAGCACTTGTTTTATTGGCAACAGCTTCACCTTTGATACTGGCATTACGGTCAAAGATCGATTTCTGGGTCGCATAAGAACGATAGCCAGACACCGCTTTGATATCAATGCCTTCTTTTTTGGCAGCGGCAAATAGTTTCTCTAGCGCTGTTGCAGCCACTTTACGCATTTGTTTCTTCGGACTGGAGCCTGAGAAGCTAAAAGGAATATTAGGCACAACCAAATCTTGAGGTGTATAAGTTGAAGGCAGATTTCTCTTTTTATTGACAAGTACAACTGTACTGGACACATTGGTCACAGTTGCCACATTTTTAATCGTTTTGATCGTACGACCAGGTGCATTGTCATGCAGAAATTGAGTGAAGCTAGAGCTTGCCGCAGACGCGATGGGATTCAGGCTTGAAGTGATGGGAAACGTAGTAAAAGCAGAACCTGCTACAACAGAGCCTACGAGAATTGTAGATATGATGGATTTACGAGTGAAAGATTTCATGATGTGTGTTCCTCCTCGGAATATATGAATCTATATACCGAGTATACTAGAGGATTATATCCATAGGTTCTCCAATTGTTTCCGAGTTGTAAACAAAGTTTGCTATAAAATCTAACTAGAGGATATTTACCTTGCCACTTCGATGACAGAACAACCTTCCGATCGCTGTTATCCCCTGATTTTTTTGATTCAATTTTATAATGGTGAAAATCTTGTGATAGCGTATGCTTCCGATGCAGCTTTCTTACAGAAAGCTTTTAGGCGAACGCTTCGCTTCTTCAGGTTCTTTCTGTCCTCTCCGTTTCGTGTAAATGTTTAGTTTATCTTTTATAGAGTCTTTTTTGCAACTCTGATAGAGGCATATAAGGAAAAGAACGTTAAAAAAGCCGTTGCATTAGATGCAACGGCTTTTGATGTGAAGAGAGATAATACTAGATTACTTCAAGTATGCTGGAAACTGTGTTACAACATGCAAGCATCGGATCCACCGGAGTTTCCCGCAGTTACTGCACGGGTATCACGAACGCGAACGTTGGCGCTGAGCACACCAGAATCACTGCTTAATTTGAAAGAAGGATAATTCTCTTCTGTATCCAGCTTCATGTGTTGTTCTAGGTTTAGCTGCTGCTTCGGGTCAACATAGAACGGAACCAGATTGGTTTCAATCTGCGCGTCGAGAGCCGCAAGTTCATCAACAATGATAATAGCGATAACTCCGTTACATCCGCAACCTTCCAGGTCATAGATCACTTTGAAATATCCAAGTTGGTCATTCAGGCTTTCCGTCAATCGTTTTGCAGCCAAATCTGTAATTTGAATATACATATAGGTACACTCCTTTATATGTGGTCATGGTTGTAAGTGGTAAAAGAATTCATTCAGCTTCTATTCCCATTATACCACTTTGGCAAAAATCAAAGCATTTATTTTCTTGACTGATCAGTCTGGAAAAGGTATTCTTTAGTTAATGAATAGGGAGGTGAGGTCTGAAATTGGGAAGAGCCAAGGAGTTTGACACGGAGACCGTTCTAAGAAAAGCAACGTCTGTATTTGGAGCGTACGGTTATGAAGGTACATCTTTGAGCTTACTGCTGAGTGAACTTGGTATTGCGAGGCAAAGCCTGTATGACACCTACGGAACTAAACATGATTTATTTGTCTCTGCTCTTAAATTCTATATTCAGCAGAAGACAGAGGCGGGGATCAGAATATTAAACGAATGCACAAGTGTGAGGCAAGGCGTGACGGAGTTGTTCAACGAAGCGGTTAACGTGTTGACAGACAACGAACGTCGTAATGAATGTTTCATCATTAATAGCGCGGTTGAACAGGCACCACAAAATCACGAAATCGCAGCCTTTATTCAAACCACTAACCAACAAATGGAAGATGTTTTTCATAGTGCACTGTTACGAGGCCAAAGGAGTGGCGAATTGAAGCACACAGAGGAAGACTTGCCCGGACTTGCCCGTTTTCTAAATTATTCCCGACTCTCATTGACCTTTACGGCGAAGAGTGGTGCAAGTGCAGAAGCGCTGCGGGATTTTGTACAGATGACCCTAAGGGCTATGGATTAACGTTTTACATGATATGAGTAAGAATTCTTTACGTTTTTTTGAAAATGAACGCTTAGGGCGTTTATTTTTTGAATATTATAGACCGATTGGTCTGGAAAAAGCGCCGAACAAACAGAAGGAGGAAATAAGGATGACACAATCTCAGCAGTTGGAAGCGGGCAATAGTACACCGTATCGGATCATGCAAGGATTTACTCAATTGCTACTGGAGGGAAAACTAGAACAATGGTTGGAGCTATATACATCTGAAGCTATCTTCGAATTCCCATACGCACCAGCAGGATACCCTCAGATACTGGAAGGCAAAGCCGCAATTAAGAATCATCTTCATAATCTGCTGGGGATGATTGAAATTCAGCAGTTTTCTGAACCGGTGATCTTGGCTGATTCCACGAAACAACAGTTTGTGGCTGAATTTACTTGTAAAGGGCGTTCATTAGTTACAGGCAAGCCATACAACCAAACGTACATCTCTGTAGTGAGCCACTCTAATGGAAAAATTACACATTATAAAGACTATTGGAATCCGATGGTCGTACTCGAATCGGACTTAGGAGGAAACAAGCATGATCAATGATAAACCGTTGACACTTATTACGGGAGCTAATGGAAAAACAGGAAGCCGTGTTGCGGCCATACTTCAAAAGCATCAATATCCGGTGCGTTTGGCAGGAAGAACGAAAACATCTCTTTCTGGTTCTGCCGATAATTATGTCTATTTTGATTGGTATGATTCCGAGACATATGCGCCGGCGCTGAAAAATGTGAACCAGGTGTATCTTGTTGTGCCAGTCATGGACATGACCCCAGAAGACGTCATGATTCCGTTCATCAAGGAAGCATTGTGGAACGGCGTTAAGCGATTTGTCTTGCTTGGCAGTGCTTCAATTGATGAGGATGGTCCTATTTTTGGCAAAGTACATCAATATTTAAAAGCCCATGCTCCTGAGTGGGCTGTATTGCAGCCTTCCTATTTTATGGAGAACTTTACGGAGGGGCCACATCGGGAGACGACGAAACAACTTGGGAAAATATACAGTGCTACGGGTGACGGGAAAATTGGATTTGTTAGTGCAGATGATATCGCAGCGGTGGCCTTCCATGCTCTGACAGATGTTGTCCCTCATAATACGGAGCATATCATTACAGGGCCAGAGACGTTGTCCTATGGACAGGTTGCAGACGTCTTGAGCCGTGTACTGGGTCAGTCCATTCAGCATGAATCTTTGTCCGATAATGAATTGAGGAACAGCATGATTCGCGCAGGAATGTCAGAAGAATACGCTGCTGCCCTCGCAGGACTGGATGTGCCTATCCGGGAGGAGGGGAGAGAAGATCAAAGGACGGATACGGTGAAAAAATTAACGGGGAATAACCCGATTTCATTCGAGCAATTTATTCTAAATCATATGGAAGTATGGGAATAATGGAAGAAATATTTTCATATTCAATGAGAAGACGGTGCCTAGTGCCCGTCTTTTTGCATGTCTGCCAGCATGTTGACATCGTTGATTCGAATATGGATCTCTCTCTAACCTGGGTCACTACGGAAAGCAGTGATTATACGAACTCACTTTTGGGGAAATAGATGAGAATGAATGTTAGGGCGTGTCTGAGACACGCCCTAGATAAAGGGGCGAAGAGAGCGAATGATTCAGTTCGAAAATGTATCGAAACAATATCCTGATGGAACAACGGCTTTGCGTCAGGTTAACCTCAACATTAACAAGGGAGAACTGTTTGTCATGATTGGTCCGAGTGGATGTGGCAAAACCACCATGCTCAAAATGATCAATCGCCTGATTGAGCGAACAGATGGAACCGTGCGCATTAATGAACGCCCAATCGATGAATACAACATTCACGAATTGCGCTGGAATATCGGATATGTGCTGCAACAGATTGCACTATTCCCGCATATGACCATTGCCGAAAATATTGCAGTTGTTCCTGAACTGCGAAAATGGAAGTCAGATCAAATCAAGGAGCGTGTACATACGTTACTGGACATGGTGGGTTTGCACGGAGATACGTACAGTGAGCGTAAACCGTCCGAGTTATCCGGAGGACAACAGCAGAGAATTGGTGTATTGCGTGCACTCGCTGCCGATCCCGAGATAGTTTTGATGGATGAACCGTTCAGTGCACTCGACCCAATGAGCCGCGAGAAATTGCAGGACGATATTCTGGATATCCAGCGTCAGATGAAAAAAACAATTGTGTTTGTCACCCATGATATTCAGGAAGCGATGAAGCTGGGGGATCGCATCTGCATTATGAAGGATGGACAGGTTTTGCAGGTAGGCACCCCGGAAGAACTGATCCGACAGCCAGCTAATGATTTCGTACGTGAATTTGTTGGAAGTGCTAACACCGATACAAGTTCACAATCTGATTTTGATCTCGAATCCATCATGTCACCACTCTCACCGGGTCATGTGCCTAAATCAGCCAAAACTGCCGTTCCTGTATCCATTACGTTGATGGAGTTAGTTGATATCATGGCTTCCCATGACCATCTGCTGGTTGAACGTAACCGCCAGGTTATTGGTGAGATCAGTCGAGTTGATCTGATGAAATACTGGTCTGGTCAGTTACAGGAACGAGGTGAAGGACATGAATAGATTCTCGGAGGTGTTCAGTGAGCGCAAAGGTCAGTTGTTGTCTGCTCTGCTGGAACATATTCAGATCTCATTTATCGCCTTGTTCTTTGCTGTCCTCATCGCTATTCCGCTTGGTATTTACTTGACACGCAAGCCAAAAGTCGCTGAACCGATTATTGGGGTTACGGCTGTGTTGCAGACGATACCTTCCTTGGCGCTTCTCGGATTGCTCATCCCGTTATTCGGCATAGGAACACTTCCTGCAATTATTGCATTGGTGGTGTATGCGCTGCTTCCTGTACTTCGCAACACGTACACAGGCATATCCGAAGTTGATCCTTCCATGGTGGAAGCAGCGAATGCGATGGGCATGAATAGTTGGCAACGTCTAATCAAAGTGGAACTGCCACTGGCGATGCCTGTCATTATGGCCGGAATTCGGACCGCTATGGTGCTTATTGTAGGAACGGCGACGCTTGCTGCCTTGATCGGCGCAGGAGGTTTGGGTGCATTAATTTTGCTGGGCATTGATCGGAACGATACGGCACTGATCATCCTTGGAGCCATTCCGGCCGCCTTGCTGGCGATTTTGTTTGATGTACTATTGCGTCAGTTCCAACGATTATCCTTTAAGAAAACACTGGTTACCCTTGGTTCGCTGGCAATAATCGCGATACTTGTGATTACCATTCCCTTCGTGGCACGTGGTGGACAGAAGGATCTCGTCATTTCCGGAAAATTGGGGGCGGAACCCGAAATTCTCATTAATATGTACAAATTGCTAATTGAAAAAGATACAGACCTGACCGTTGAACTAAAACCCGGATTAGGCAAAACGCCATTCCTTTTCAATGCACTCAAGTCAGGTGATGTTGACATCTATCCCGAATTCACCGGGACAGCGATCTCCGAATTCATGAAGGAAACAGCAGTCAGCACCGATCGGACAGAGGTGTACGAACAGGCAAGAGATGGAATGCTGAGCCAGTTCAACATGGTGCTTCTGAACCCTATGGATTACAACAATACGTATACGTTGGCTGTTCCAAAGAGCATCGCAGATCAATACAATCTCAAGACCATTTCGGATCTCAAACCGGTTGAGCAGCAGATCAAAGCAGGATTCACACTTGAATTCTCGGATCGGGAAGACGGATACCTTGGCATACAGAAAAAGTATGGGATTGAATTCCCGAACGTTGCAACAATGGAACCCAAGCTTCGTTATGGTGCTCTTCAGCGCGGAGATATCAATCTCGTTGATGCTTACTCCACAGACAGTGAGTTGAGACAGTATGAACTCGTTGTGCTGGAGGATGATCAGGAGTTATTCCCACCGTATCAAGGTGCGCCGATGCTTCGTCAAGAAACGGCAGATCAATATCCACAATTGGTTGAGGTGCTGAATCAGCTTGCTGGAAAAATTACGGATGATGAGATGCGTCAGATGAACTATGACGTGAACGTAGAGGGCGAGAATCCTGAACAGGTTGCAGCAGAATACCTTAAACAGGCCGGATTGTTGTAACTTCAGGCATCCCTGCAATAGATGTACCAAAAGGATGAGGAGGAACCATGATGACACAAGAAACGTATGACTTGATTGCGATTGGCACAGGAAGCGCGGCAAGCTCTGTAATCACCCGTTGCGCTGAAGCTGGCTGGAGAGTTGCTGTAATTGATGAACGTGAGTTCGGCGGAACGTGTGCACTGCGTGGCTGTGATCCCAAGAAAGTGCTGGCTGGAGCGGCTGAGCTGATTGACTGGAATGAACGGATGCAAGGGAAAGGAATTCAGGGACAGGCGACCATCAACTGGTCTGAACTTATGGCCTTTAAACGCACCTTTACCGAGAGCATACCTAGAGCAAGTGAAGATCAATTCAAACAGGCCGGAATGGATACGTTCCATGGTAAAGCTTCATTTGTCGATGAAGACCATATTCAAATTGGAGAAGAAGTGCTCCATGGCAAACACATCCTGATTGCTACCGGTGCAACACCTGCGCCACTTGAGATTGAGGGCTCAGAGCATCTTATATATAGTGATGACTTTCTGGATCTGGAACAGCTGCCGGATCGATTAGTTCTGGTAGGCGGTGGATACATTGCATTTGAGTTTGCGCATATTGCGGCCAGAGCCGGGACGGAAGTTCATATCCTGCATCGGAGTGAGCAGCCTCTGAAATCGTTTGATGCGGAGCTTGTAGAATCTTTGTTGCAAAAATCAAAAGAGATCGGCATTCATGTTCACTTGAACGCGGAGGTGAAGTCCATACGGCAAGAGGGGAACGCCTATGTTGTTCATGGCACACGTAATGGTGCAGATCACCAGTGGCAGTGCGGACTTGTCGTTCATGGAGCCGGGCGTGTTCCTAATGTGGATGGGCTGGAATTGGAGAAAGCCAACGTCAGCTACAGCAAAAAGGGGATTACGGTGAACGAGTACTTGCAAAGTGAAAGTAATCCGAGAGTGTATGCTGCTGGCGATGTAACGGATACAAAAGGGTTGCCTTTAACCCCGTTAGCAGGTCAGGAATCCCGGGCTGTATCGTTCAATTTGTTGGAGGGAAATCAACACAAACCAAATTATAAAGTGATGCCTTCCATTGTGTTTACTGTCCCTGCCCTTGGAGCTGTAGGTATGAGCACGGAACAAGCCAAAAAAGAGGGCTACGAGGTGCAGGTTAATGATATGTCGAAATGGTATACTTACAAGCGAACTCATGAAAAATTTGCCATGGCCAAAGTGGTGATCGACAAATCAACCGGACGTATTCTGGGTGCGCATGTGCTCGGGAGCAAAACAGAAGAATTGATCAACCTTTTTGCAATGGCGATTCAGTTCAATCTGACTATCGATCAGTTAAACACCATGAATTTTGCATATCCTACTGCTGCATCGGACGTGGGTTCTTTAATTTAGAAGTGATGATGAATGAACTCCCCTTTGGGACGGAAGGAAGGATGAAAACAACGATGTCATCGGATTTTATTGGGCTTCATGAAGGCAAGTGGACAAAGGAACCCGTTGCTGCACGGATGGATGGGGATCGTTTCGTTGTGGAAGCTCGGGAAGGCAGTGACTTCTGGGAGAACACATTCTACGGGTTCTGTCATCGGGATGGACATGCCATGCTTGCTCCATGGGACGGAACGGAAGCGATTGAGGTATCGTTTGATCTAAGCTCATTCACCCAATTGTATGATCAGGCTGGACTAATGTTATGGTACGGAGAAGACCAATGGATCAAGGCCGGAGTTGAGGTTAATGATGGCGTGGCACATGTTGGAGCTGTCGTGACGGATACGTATTCAGATTGGTCACTCTCTCCTGTGCCAGAGTGGGGTGGACGAATCGTAACAATCAGAGCCTCCTACAGTAATGAGGCTGTTGTCATTCGTGCTCGCACAGATGAGCATCCTTGGCGTACGATTCGGGTTGCACGGTTTGCCTATCCAACGAACAAACATGCAGGTCCATTTCTGTGTTCACCAAAGCGTGCAGGGTTCGAGGTAGCCTTTACCAAGTGGAGATCCACGACACCCGATCAAGACTTGCATACAGATCCGCCGATTACGGATTAAAACAAGTTCAGATGCACGATAAACAATGAAACATGAACAGGTGTATCTGGCTTAGAAAGCAAGACAACACAAATAAGCAAGTCTTCCATTAACGGAGGACTTGCTTATTTGTGTGTTTAAACTTTGGACTGTTAAAAGTCTCCAGTTACTCGTTTCATCATTCACCGGGGTCAGTGAGTTCTTTTCCCACATACAATAGAGTACTTGCGAACTTTACTTGAGTTTAACGTTTATTTACTCGTGTCCGTATCCAGGGACTGGGGTTCGGTCTCTTTTTCACCCTCATCATCATTGGACTTATTGAACTCAAGCATACGCTCCTCGTAATCATCAAGGAACCATAACGGGTCCATACTATCTTCCTCACCGTTGTAATTGATTACGATTTCTTCACCAGCCTTGATGTCTGTATACGCGTAGAAGTCAAAGGTGTGGTTATCAAAATTGATATCATAAGTAGCGTTGGGTTCATAGGAGTGGTTGATCAGACTGCCGTAACCGAGCAAAATAGCGGTATGATTCGCCCCATATTCGAACACGTAATCTTCCAGAATCGTTTTTTCCACATGCTCATGATCTTCATTTGGGTAAGGCACAACGGGTGCCTGATGAATAAGCGTTCCTTTGGCAATATCAACGGTAGCAAATACCCCGCGGTTAAACTCACCACCATCACCCAACTTGGATTGTTTCACTTCAATCATATTGTTCACCTGATGCTCTTCGAAGAGCTCCGTTCTATATAATAGTAATTCGTTAAGGCAAAATTTTAACCCATACTTTCATATAAGGCAAATTTCAGACAAAAAGGTGCAATATTTTTAATATGGCGTTGAGTTGTGCAGGATATAACGCTTATAATATACAAAGAATTAAGTCTATATAGAAAAGGTGTCATGAATGAGCATATTAAATGTAGAAAAATTAAGTCACGGTTTTGGTGACCGTGCTATCTTTAACGACGTTTCATTCCGCCTGTTGAAGGGCGAACATATTGGTCTGATCGGGGCCAATGGTGAAGGTAAATCCACCTTCATGAACATTATTACAGGAAAACTTCAGCCGGATGAAGGCAAGGTAGAGTGGTCCAAACGGATGCGTGTTGGTTATCTGGACCAGCATGCTGTATTAAACAAAGGCCAATCGATCCGTGACGTACTTCGTGGCGCGTTCCAGTATTTGTTCGACATGGAACAGGAAATGAATGATATGTATGGCAAAATGGGCGATGTTACCCCGGAGGAACTTGAACAACTACTTGAAGACGTGGGTACGATTCAGGATACGCTGACAAACCAGGATTTCTACATGATCGATGCCAAAGTGGATGAAACCGCACGTGGTCTGGGTCTGACGGATATCGGTCTGGATAAAGACGTCAATGACCTGAGTGGTGGACAGCGTACCAAAGTACTGCTTGCCAAGCTGCTGCTGGAAAAACCCGATATTTTGCTCCTCGATGAGCCTACGAACTATTTGGATGAATTGCATATCGAATGGTTGAAACGTTATTTGCAGGAATATGAGAATGCTTTTATTCTGATCTCCCACGATATTCCGTTCCTGAACAGTGTTATCAACTTGATCTATCACATGGAGAACCAGAATCTAACTCGTTATGTAGGCGATTATGATCATTTCCAGGAAGTGCATGAGATGAGAAAACAGCAGCTGGAGTCGGCGTACAAACGCCAACAACAAGAGATTGCTGACCTTAAGGATTTTGTGGCGCGTAACAAAGCAAGTGTAGCAACACGCAATATGGCGATGTCCAGACAGAAGAAACTCGACAAGATGGATGTTATCGAGATCGCCAAGGAGAAACCGAAACCGCAGTTCAACTTCCGTGATGCAAGAACATCTGGCAAGCTCATTTTCGAAACTAAAGGTCTTGTAATTGGATACAACGAACCGTTGTCCAGACCACTGGATCTGCGTATGGAGCGCGGACAGAAGATTGCCCTTGTTGGTGCGAACGGAATCGGTAAAACAACCCTGATGCGCAGTATTCTGGGTGAAATTCAAGCTCTGGAAGGAACCGTTCAACGTGGTGAACATCTGGAGATTGGTTACTTCCAGCAAGAGATGAAGGATGCCAACTACAATACATGTATTGAAGAGATCTGGCAGGAGTTCCCTTCATATACCCAATTCGAGGTGCGTGCTGCACTTGCAAAGTGTGGTTTGACTACAAAACACATTGAGAGCAAGGTAGCTGTACTAAGTGGTGGCGAGAAAGCTAAAGTGCGTCTCTGTAAGCTGATCAATAATGAAACCAACCTACTTGTGCTCGATGAGCCGACGAACCATCTGGACGTTGATGCCAAGGAAGAGTTGAAACGTGCGCTCAAGGCTTACAAAGGCAGTATTCTTCTAATCTCCCACGAACCGGAATTCTACCGTGATGTCGTTACGGAGACGTGGAACTGTGAGTCTTGGACAACAAAAGTATTCTAAATAGAGGTTGTTCAAGAAGTCCGCTTTTGATTACGAATCATGTGCGAGCTTGCGAACAAGCTCGAAGCGTGAGAAAAGGCGCGAATTTTGCTTGCAAAACAAGCAGAACTCGCGCCTTTTTTGTGTGGTTTTAACGAAAAATGTTTGAGCCCAATGCACAGTTGACAGCTTGAATAAGGCAATAATATAATTCAGGAAAGCAATTACATTTATATATTAGAAACCTGTTTCACTGCATAGGGGCAAAGAAAACACGGTATTCCGTATGGGTATCATTGCACTTAGAAGGGAAGACGGGTCTTTTTTTGCATTCAAATGAAACCGGTTTCATTAAAATAAGGAGGTGGACAAAACTCGTTACTGACCACTGGTTGCTGAGGATAGGCTGAACAACAACACCACGCGTTCAAGAACCATGCTTTCATCTTTCACGCCAAAGGAGAGAATGAACATTGGCTAAACTCAGGAAACCCATGATATTTATGTTATCAGCAACACTTGCGCTGTCTTCGGGACCGTTGATGCTACCGAGTAAGGCGTATGCCGATCTGAGCAGTATACCCGCCACGTTGTTGCAGGACGATTTTTCGGATGGGAATTACACGGAATCACCCGCGTGGAACGTAAGCTCAGGCAACTGGGAAGTGTTCGCTGACCCGACAGATGCGTCCAACTTTACGCTTTTCCAGAGCGATACCAATGAAGGCATCATCTCTACTGGAGACTCCATGTCGGACATGACCGTGTCCATGCGCTTTTATACAGGAGAAGGTAAAGGATTTCCGGGCATTTTGCCGCGGTTTCAGGATAAGAGCAACTTTTACTATTTTCAAATGCATGTTCCCAATAATAAACTCGTTTTCTCCAAACGGGTAAACGGATCAGACACAACTTTGAACACGGTGGACTATGCGTTTGCCAAAGATACATGGTACACACTCAAAGTGGTGTTATCAGGTACCACCATTCGCGGGTATATCGCGGAAAACGGCTCCGATCAGTTGGTATTTGATCTGGTCGATACTACATACGGGTCAGGTACCGTGGGCATTCGGAATAAGTGGCAGTCGTTACATGCAGATGACGTAATCATTGCCGAGCAGCCGCCTGGGAACGATATTCAGCTCTCCATTGCTGAGCAGACGGCGTCTTCGGTTTCACTGCAATGGTCTGAAATCGCGGGAGCATCAGCCTATCGCTTGTACCGTTCCTCTACGCCTGAAGGCGGCTATTCCCTGGTAACCAGTACCGGAACTTTGGAACACACGGATGAAGGATTGAGCGGGGATACGGTGTATTATTACAAGCTGGCTTATGAATACGGAGGTCTAACCGAATCATTATGGACTGCTCCGCTGGAAGTTCGGACGACAGCATCGGCACCACAGGCTCCTGGCGAATTAAAGGCCGAAGCACTCAACGCAACAAGCGTGAAGCTATCTTGGTCCGCCGTGGACAAGTCAACTGGTTATCGCGTGATTCGGGCCAAAGCTGGCAGTGAGCAATACGAGCAAATCTATGAAGGTAAAGGGCTCACATTCACGGATAATGCACTTGAGCCGGGCAACAGCTACAACTATCGCGTAACAGCCTATAACGCAGCTGGGGAGTCAGCATTCACTGTTGCAGAAGCCACGACATACTCCATTGACTCTCCAGCAGAGTTCGCTGCCACAGCTGTGACGGACACATCAATCTCTCTGGGGTGGATTGTCTTGCCTGGATCTGATGTAACGTATATCGTGTCCCGTGCAACCAGTGCTACGGGTACGTATCAGCAGGTCTATAGCGGCAATGAAAACACGTTTAACGATGGCGGTCTGACGATGGGCACAGGATATTTTTACATCATCCAGGCGACCGTGGACGGCGTAACTTCTCCAGCATCCGCACCGTTGGGTGTTACGACGATTCGTACAAGCATTACACCGGGGCAACTGTGGCCGGATCTGGACGGTAAGCAGATTGATGCGCATGGGGCAGGCTTTTTCTATGATGAACAGACGGAGATGTATTACTGGTATGGTGAATACCACACGGGCGGATGGCCAGCGGTTGGTGTGCGTGTGTATTCATCCAAGGATCTGATGAACTGGACGGACCGAGGCATGGCTCTAACGACACTTCAATCCATGGATGATTTTGACAATGACCCGTTGATCTCCGAATTGTATGCGGGGCGTGAAGACCGCGTGGATATCTGGGCAGATATCCGCAAAGGACGGATTATTGAACGACCAAAGGTCATCTACAACGACAAAACGAAGAAATACGTGATGTGGGCTCACATGGACGGCGACAAGGACCCCTATAACGATAATGCGAATTACGGTAAGGCGCGAGCCGGTTATGCGATCAGCGACTCTCCAACAGGGCCTTTTGTGTATCAGAAGAGTTACCGGATGGACAGAGCTCCCGAAGGGGAGAAAGATTTCTTCCCAAGCGACCGGGGTATGGCACGTGACATGACGTTGTTCAAGGATGATGACGGTACCGGTTACCTGATCTACTCGAGCGAAGAAAACCTGACGTTATATATCTCCAAACTGAATGAAGACTATAGTGACGTAACAGGGTGGCATAAGGAAGGACGAACGGATGACAAAGGCAATCCGGTACGAGATTCCACCTATCAGGCGGAATACGGCGTCGATTACGTGCGAGTGTTCCCGGGAGGGCAACGTGAAGCACCGGCGATGTTCAAGTATCAGGGGAAATATTATATTTTGACTTCCGGAGCTTCCGGTTGGGCCCCTAACGAAAACAAAGTGACGGTGGCGGATAACATTTTTGGCCCGTGGTCAACGCAGACCAATCCGTTCGTGCGTACGTTGCCAACTGATCCCGATCCAGGCAAGGCATTTGGCACACAGACCACATCCGTCATTCCGGTCGATCCGGAAAAAGGCAAATTCATTTACGTAGGGGATACGTGGAATGGTGGCAATTTCTCGAATGATGCTGCAAAATACGTGTTCTTGCCAATTGAGTTTGGAATAGGCTCCGACATCGCGATCAAGTGGTATAACAGCTGGACACCTGATCTGCTGAATTCGATGGGCAAGGTAGATATTGCTGATCCCTTGCCAGAAGCCGTGGCGCTAGGCAAAGTACCATCCCTGCCAACAACGTTGAATGTGCGCGAGGGTGGAGCACTGGTATCAACGCCAGCAGTCTGGACGGTTGATAACCGGGCCATGACGGCAGAAGATTTTGCCAAGCCAGGACCGCTCACATTACAGGTAACCACACCGGAATATAACAACAAAAAGCAGGCGGTTCGTGTAAATGTCATTCCGGAGAATACAGTTTTTTTCGTGAATAGTGGTGGTTACGAAACGGCTGATTACAGTCTCATGGGTGCTTATATGAAGGGAACGCTTGCGAACCCGGAAACGGCGGATCAGATGTACGCTCCGTCTGAGGGATATAGTTGGGGGTATGTCAGCGCAGATGCACTGCCATCCGGTTCGAATGGCGGGGATATATTCTCGACCGTACGTTATCTCAACGGTGGCAATGTCAGCAATTCTCCTAAAGGCACGGATTTGACCTATACATTTGATGTGCCAAACGGGACATATGATGTATACGCCGGATTCAACGATCCGTGGACCAATACTTCGCGCAAAGCGAATTTAATCATCAATGGCGCCAACACGGGTGCAGTTACTTTTACGCCTGCCAGCGTTAGAGCCCACAAAGGCATCAACGTGTCGGACAACAAGCTGGAGTTGACTGTGCGCAATACGGCATCACAGGACCCGATGATTAGCTGGATTATGATCGTTAAACCTGACGCTGCACCACCTGCAAATGATAGTGCAGGCCTTAACGCTGATGCGTTAGATTCTACGAGCGCAACGCTTCACTGGGATGCTCATCTTGGTGCAGCAAGCTACAAGCTCTACCGCTCAGATCGTGAGCATGGAGAGTATAAGGTGGTCTATAGCGGCAATGGACGGGAGTACACGGACAGTGAACTGAACCCCGGCACGGATTATTATTACAAAGTGGAAGCTTTGGATGCGACGGGGCAATCCGTGAGAGGTGTATCTTCCGCTTATCAGGTGCAAACGGCTCAGCAGAACGCTGCCGATGTAGCTACAAGCATTACAGCATTGGAACAACCTTCCGCAGGTGCAAAAAAACTGAAGTTCCCATCCGTGCCGCAAGGTTTCACGGTGAAGATCTCTTCCAGTTCGGTACCGTCGGTCATTCAAACTGATGGAACGATTGTCCCACCATCTAAGGAAACAACAGTAACCCTGGAGTTGGAAATTACTCGAACTTCTGACGACAGTAGAGCCCTGACTGTACCGTTGATGGTGAAGGTGCTCGCATCTGTTCCTTCCCCTGGAGGCACGGACCCTGGTTCGGGTGGTAATTCAGGCGGCAATTCCGGTGGAAATCCAGGAAATGGTTCTGGTTCAGCCAACAATGACGGACAAACAGGAAGTGGTAACCCAAGTGCAGAGAATGGGGTACCACAACCTAAACCGGAGAAGGACCGTTCTGTTCTGGAGTTGCAGGGACAGTCTGATCAGAAGGGTGTAGTGCAGTCCAACGTGGATGTTTCAACGATTAAAGATGCTTTTAAAGTTGCCCCCTCAACAGATGCGGGTCAGCGCTTGGTCGAACTTCGGCTGAAGCCGGTTTCGGGAGCAACGGCATATGAATTGTCTCTGCCTGCCTCTGTGTTGATAGATCAGGGTGAGTCACATGTGTTCAACATTGTTACAGAGCTGGGAATGTTGGAGCTTCCTGCGACACTGTTAATGAAGGATATAGTTGGTGATGGGATTGCATCAATCCGATTGGTCAGAACAGAGCTGCCAAAAACAGTCGCAGATCAGCTCGGCACGCAATATGGAGTCCAGCTTGAACTTCAACTGGATGGTCAACCATGGCCATCGGAAAGCGGGTTGAACCTTCGTTTGCCTTTCCAATCCTCACAAAATGCTCAGCAGGATCGGATTGTAGCATTTGCCATTGGTGCGAACGGTGTGGCAACCCCGTTGCCGCAAAGTTACTACGATCAAAAAAGCGGGCAGCTTGTACTTTCCGTAACATCATTCACAGGAAGTTATGCTGTTGTGTCTGTGGAGCAGACATTCACAGATCTTGCAGAAGTGCTGTGGGCCAAGAAAGCAATGGAGGCTTTGGCTGTCCGAGGTGTAATTGATGCAGAGGCAAGCGGTGATTCCACGCAGTTACATCCAAAACAGGAGATGACCCGCGGCCAATACATGCAATGGTTGATGACTGCGCTGGGTTTGAATGCTTCTTCGGGGAATGCGTTCTCTGATGTAAACGAAAAGGCTCCGTACTACGAAGCAGTTACAGCTGCGCGTTCGCTAGGTATCACCAGTGGCACCGGTGACGGGCGCTTCCTGCCAGAGTCCACAATCACTCGTCAGGAGATGATGACGTTGACTGTGAGGGCACTTGCGGCGGCTGGGCTGGTTGACTCCGAGACGGCTGCAACAGATAACCTTACTCGTTTCCACGACGCTTCCGAGATTCGCTCCTATGCCCGGGATAGTGTCGCATTACTTGTGGATCTGGGCATCGCCCACGGGTACAACGGTGAGGTGAAACCACTTGCCGAAGCAACCCGAGCCGAATCGGCTACATTGTTATATGCGATGATGAGCAAACTGGTATGGAATAAATGATAATACACCAGAATCGTAACGTGTGAAAAAGAAGGCTTACTTTGACCTGGAACTCAGGTTGGATAAGCCTTCTTAATTGTGCGCCCTTCATGGGCGAAAAGTCGAATACTCAACGAACGAGTAACTTCCTATCTTTTTGCAGTTGTTATGTGTAATGTCTGCGAATTGTTAATTGTAATGTTTGCCGATTTGATATGCTTGCTCAAGCAAACCTTCAATATGTTCTTTGGATTCTGATATGGTTTCATAGAGGAATTCGACTCGGGATTCCTGCATTCTTGCATAACCTGCGATCCCGTTATTAAGATAATTGGAAATCATGTTGTAATAGTCGTATTTATGGAATGAAGCCTCCGTTCCTCCAGCTAGTGCAATCCACAGTGCCTTTTTGGAGTTTGCCTTGTTCAGCAGTCCCATGTTCCATACCTTGTCCAGATAAGCTTTGAGCATGGAGGGAACGTTGTACCACCAGACCGGGAAAATAAATACAATAGCATCAGCCGCAAGCACACGATCCAGCTCTTTGCGAATCACAGGGGCATGCTGTTTATCGGGATTTTGCCAGTCTCGCTCATCTTCAACACGATATAGGGGATCGAATCCGTCATGATATAGATCGAGGATATCGATTTCATGGGAATTCTCCTGCATACCTTCTATAAAACGATTCATCACAGCAAATGTTAGGGAGTCCTGTCTTGGGTGAGTAACGACCAGTTTAACTTTCATGTAGGAGTAACCATCCTTTTTTCTTTTGATTTTTTTGGTTAAACATTCTGACCAATGTTATTATAAGTTTCATGACATCTTATTGAGAAGTACGCACCTGAGAGTGCTGTAGATACCTTGGGGTTCTTCGGTTACTTTTAATAACGGGTATACATATATGTGAATTGTGGGGGAGTACAAGTGGAACAAGAAATGAAAAAATATGAGAGTGGTGTGCAGGCAATGCTGGAACTGGTCGGTGGAAAATGGAGGATTCTTATTCTGCATCAGCTGATATCAGGTAAAAAACGAACAAGCGAACTTCGTAGAGCCATTCCTGGCATTACCCAGAAGGTTTTAACCCAGCAGCTGCGTGAACTGGAAAAGAATGAAATCATTCATCGGATCATTCATCCCCAGATTCCGCCCAAGGTAGAGTATGAGCTGACAGAGTACGGCTTGACACTACAGGACATCATTGACCGCATATGTCTGTGGGGAGAAAATCACTTGGACAGAGTATACGGAGATAAAAGCAGAGTGCTGGGAAATGATTTTAGTGACTATATTCCACTTTCCACTTCAACTTGAGCTGGCCGCCAAATTAAAAAATAAAACAAAACCGTCCTTGATTTGAAAGGAGGGTTTTTGTTGTTTTTTGTCCTTTATCAGCGAAACTGATAAATGCTATAAAATCATTGAAATTGACCCTCAACACCCGGTGTGTTAGGTTTTAGAGAGAAGAAATTAAATTAATGTGATGATTTTAGTCGGAATTAAAATCGAAGCAATGCGCGAGGTGGCAAACAGTGGAACTTCAAGTGACAAACAGCCCTTTTAATCAAGAACAAGTTGAACTGCTTAATCGTCTTATTCCTACATTGACCGATGGACAACGTACTTGGTTGAGCGGATATATTGCAGCAATTCAGGCAAGCGCGACAATAGCAGCTCCAGCTAACCTGGTACAGGCTGCACCAGCTACAGGTATTGCACCTGTCAGTGCTCCGCCAGTATCCCGGGAAGTTACCGTGCTTTTTGGTTCACAAACCGGGAATTCCAGTGGCCTATCGAAAAAGCTGGCCAAGAAACTTGAAGAGCAAGGTCTTCAGGTAACGTTGTCATCGATGGGAGATTTCAAACCGAACGGACTTAAGAAAATTGAAAATCTTCTCATCATCGTCAGTACGCATGGCGAAGGCGAACCACCGGATAATGCGATTCCGCTGCATGAATTCCTGAACAGCAAACGGGCTCCAAAGCTTGAAGGACTTCGTTACTCGGTGTTGGCTCTGGGAGATACCTCCTATGAGTTCTTTTGTCAGACAGGTAAGGATTTCGATAAACGATTGCAGGAATTGGGGGGTACAGCTCTTGTACCGCGCGTGGACTGTGATGTTGATTTTGATGAAGCAGCTGCGGAGTGGATGAATGAAGTACTGGCATCTTTAAGCAGTACATCTGCTGCTGCGAGTATGGTAACCACTGAGGGTGTTACAGCTGCGGTGAGCGGCGGGGAATCCGAATATGATCGCACGAATCCATTCAAGGCTGAAGTGTTGGAGAATCTCAATCTGAATGGCAGAGGATCGGACCGTGAAACACGCCACATTGAGTTGTCATTGGAAGGCTCCAGCCTGGACTACGAGCCAGGTGACAGCCTTGGGGTATTCCCTGAGAATCATCCGCGCCTTGTCGATGAATTGATTGCAGCCATGGGATGGAATGCCGATGAACGCGTGACCGTGAATAAAAACGGCAATCAGGCATCTGTGCACGAAGCGTTGCTGCGTTATTTTGAAATTACAGCTGTGACGAAACCGGTCGTGGAACAACTTGCGAAACTGAATCCTGGGAGTGGCCTGACGGCGTTACTCGCAGATGATTCCGAATTCCGTACAGTCATGAATAGCTGTGATCTGCTGGATCTGGTTCAGGATTATAATCTGAAAGGGATTCCTGCTACAGAATTCGTAGCTTCTCTTCGCAAAATTCCGGCACGTCTTTACTCCATAGCGAGTAGTTCGAAGTCTTTCCCGGATGAAGTTCATCTTACCGTTCGCTCCGTACGTTATGAAGCGCGTGGCAGAGAACGTTACGGTGTATGCTCGGTACATCTTGCTGAACGAATCGAAGCTGGCGATACCTTGCCTGTATATATACAGCATAATCCGAATTTCAAGCTGCCTGAGAACCCGGATACACCGATCATCATGATTGGCCCAGGTACAGGTGTAGCACCGTTCAGATCTTTCCTTGGTGAGCGTGAAGAAACAGGAGCAGAGGGCAAGACATGGCTGTTCTACGGAGATCAGCATTTCGCCACTGACTTCTTGTACCAAACGGAGTGGCAGCGTTGGCTCAAAGATGGTGTGCTCACGAAGATGGATGTAGCCTTCTCACGTGATACGGAACAGAAAGTGTATGTACAACATCGCATGCTGGAACACAGCAAAGAACTGTACCAGTGGCTTCAGGAAGGGGCAAGCGTGTATATCTGTGGTGACGAGAAAAAAATGGCACATGATGTGCATGCTGCGCTCACCACGATTCTTGAACAAGAAGGCGGTTTATCGTCTGAGCAGGCATCGGAATATCTGACACGGTTACAGCAGGAGAAACGTTATCAGCGGGACGTCTATTAATTACCGGCCCAGCCGGACTGCACCATCCCGCAGAGACGAGAGGAGAAAGCAGCATGGTTTATAATAACTTACTTAACCCACAGCGCACGAATAGCGATGTGGAAGATATAAAGATCAAAAGTGATTACTTGCGCGGAAGTCTGACCGAGACGTTGGCCGATCGCATCACGGGTGCAATTCCAGAGGACGACAACCGTCTGATGAAACACCACGGCAGTTATATGCAGGATGACCGTGACCTGCGTAACGAGCGTCACAAATCCAAGCTGGAGCCGGCATACCAATTCATGTTGCGTGTACGTGCTTCCGGTGGGGTTGTAACCCCGGAGCAGTGGTTGATGATGGATCGGGTAGCACATAAATATGCGAATGAGACGATTCGTCTGACCACACGTCAGTCTTTCCAACTGCATGGTGTACTGAAGTGGGATCTTAAGAACACCATTCGCGAAGTGAATGATTCGTTGTTAAGCACACTGGCTGCATGTGGTGACGTAAACCGTAACGTGATGTGTAACCCGAATCCGAATCAATCCGATGTGCATGCTGAAGTGTATGAGTGGGCATGTCAGGTGAGCAATCATCTGGACCCTCGCACCCGGGCTTATCATGAGCTGTGGCTGGACGGAGAGAAAGTGATTGATTCCCAGGACTCCGACGAAGAAGTTGAACCAATCTATGGCAAAGTGTATTTGCCACGGAAGTTCAAGATCGGCATTGCTGTACCACCATCCAATGATGTGGATGTCTATTCACAGGATCTTGGCTTTATTGCTATTGTGGAGAACGGCAAGCTGCAAGGCTTCAACGTTTCCGTTGGTGGTGGCATGGGCATGTCTCATGGTGACTCGAAGACCTATCCTCAGGTGTCCAAAGTCATTGGGTTCTGTACGCCAGAGCAAATGATTGATGTTGCGGAGAAAACAGTCATGATTCAGCGTGATCATGGAGATCGTGCCGTTCGTAAACATGCTCGTTTCAAATATACGCTGGATGACCGTGGTGTGGAGTGGTTCATAGAAGAGTTGACTACCCGTTTGGGTTGGAAACTGGATGCAGCACGTCCGTATCATTTTGAGACTAACGGAGATCGATATGGTTGGGTAAAAGGCAATAATGGCAAATGGCACTACACGCTGTTCATTCAGAATGGTCGTGTAAAAGATGTAGACGGCTATCCGCTCATGACGGGTCTGCGTGAAATTGCCAAAGTGCATACGGGTGATTTCCGACTGACTGCGAACCAAAATCTGATCATCGGTAATATTAGCAGCCAGAAAAAGAAAAAGATTGAAGCGCTGATTCAGCAGTACAATCTGACCGATGGTGCACATTACTCTGCGCTACGCAGAAGTTCCATGGCTTGTGTTGCGCTTCCGACTTGCGGTCTCGCGATGGCTGAGTCCGAACGTTACTTGCCGTCCCTGATCGATAAACTGGAGCCTGTACTCGACGAAGCTGGGCTGAGAGACGAAGAGATTGTCATTCGGATGACCGGCTGCCCGAACGGATGCGCAAGACCGATGCTGGCAGAGATTTCATTTATAGGTAAAGCACCTGGGAAATACAATATGTATCTCGGTGGCAGCTTCACCGGACATCGCTTGAATAAGCTGTACAAAGAAAACATTGGTGAAACCGAGATTTTGGACACGTTAACTCCAATGGTGAACCAGTATGCCAAAGAGCGCAATGAAGGGGAACATTTCGGAGACTTTGTCATTCGTGCCGGTTATGTTCCTGAGGTGTTGGATGGTCGACAATTTCACGCTTAATTGACCGGGTAAGATAACTGAAATTAGGACTGATTTAGGGCGGAAGCATTCCTTTATGGGGTGCTTCTTGTCTGCTATATATGGAGTGAAGAGAGGTAACGTTAGTTGCTGCTGAGAGATTTATGAGAGGATAAACTGAGGCTAATCTTCAAATGGAGATGGATAATCACCGCAGTTATTCCCATTATTTCGTGTGTATTAACTTGTTGAAGTACGCTCAACAAGATATAATGGCATAGTAGAAAGCAGATTAAATGTTGAAAGTGAGCGGAAACGATATGGGTCGTAAGTGGAATAATATCAAGGAAAAGAAAGCTTCAAAAGATGCAAACACGAGCCGGGTCTACGCTAAATTCGGCGTTGAGATCTATGTAGCTGCCAAGAAGGGCGAACCGGACCCGGAAGCGAACCGTGCACTGAAAGTCGTGCTGGAACGTGCCAAAACGTATAATGTACCCAAAGCCATCATTGATCGTGCGATGGAAAAAGCAAAAGGCAGCGGGGATGAGAACTATGAAGAGCTGCGTTATGAAGGCTTCGGACCGAATGGTGCGATGGTCATCGTTGATGCACTCACTAACAATGTAAATCGTACAGCGCCGGAAGTGCGCTCTGCGTTTAACAAAAACGCGGGCAACATGGGTGTCAGTGGTTCTGTTGCTTACATGTTTGATCCAACAGCGGTTATCGGTATAGAAGGCAAAAACTCCGAGGAAGTACTGGAACTTTTGCTTGAAGCAGATGTGGATGTACGTGATATCGTGGACGAAGACGATGCTGTCATTGTATATGCAGAACCCGATCAATTCCACGCTGTACAAGAAGCATTCAAAGCTGCTGGTATTACTGAGTTCACAGTAGCCGAGCTGACCATGCTTGCGCAAAACCATATTGAACTTCCAGAGGATGCACAAGCTCAGTTCGAGAAACTGATCGATGCGCTTGAGGACCTTGAGGATGTTCAGCAGGTTTACCATAACGTAGAGTTCGTATAAGATAGCGATACGATATGTAGTAGTATGATTGCAAAAAAAGAGTGTCTGACCAATCTCCTGGATTGGACAGACACTCTTTTTTTGTTTGTTTATGAGTTGGACTGTAGTGTTCCAGGGGACTTATCTGATTTTTCCGATTTACCCCCACCGAACTTGAACAATACAATTCCGCCAACAATGACAAGTACACCGAGCAGCTGATTCCACGAAAAAGGAATTTGCTCCAGACCAAGCCACCCCATGGAATCAAACAATAGAGCAAAGCTCAGTTGGGATGTCAGCACGATCGAGATGGCATACGTGGGGCCAAGCAGCTTCATGCCTTGCACAAGACAGAAGACCACGCCAACGCCGATGGCTCCACTGAGCCAGTACCAGGGTTGCATATGCTGGAAGCTGAATGTATTTTTGCCCTCTACCAGCAGAGAGATGAGGAAAGAAGCAAGGAATCCGGTGAAAAGCACCATCGTTGTTGTGGACCATGAACCAGTGCGCTCATTGACTTTGCTATTAAAAATCGTTTGCAGACTGACAAGTGCACCTGCCAGTAATGCAAGCGAAATACCTGTGATTAACATGGTTGTCGAACTCCTTATTCATAAATATTGTGACCTGTTATTTCCCTTAGACCGGCTCTATCCTTGATCATAATCAATCCTTGATGTCGTTCAATTAACCCGTCTGCACAGAGCTTCTGGATGACCCGGTTCAGGTGTCGGTAACTGGTGCCGATCAGATTCGCGATGTCGGTCAGATTGAACGCGTCCAGTTCTTCATGAACCACGTTGCCAGCTTCTTCTGTCGAGATGGAGAGCAGGTAGCTGGCTAGACGAACCTCAACGGGATACATCAGGTTGAAATTGGAAAAGTTCGAGTCGATATAGAACTTGTGTGAGATGATTTTGAGCAAAAATTTAAGCAAAGGTGCATAATCGCTGGCAAGCTCAGCGAGCCATTGATAATGAATGCGAAGCATCACCACAGGTGACACGGCCTGAACCGTATTAACAATATCGCTTTCACGGACATACTCTATGTCACCGACCACTTCAAGCGGTGTTTTGAAGCAAAGCACCAGCGTTTTGTCCTGTGCGGAGGTTGTGAAAATCTTGATTTTACCCTCAACCAGTACGTACAAATATTCGGAAGCTTCCCCTTCACGACAGATCAGTTCACACTTCTCAAAGTGGCATAACGTCATATGTGCACGCAGGGGCTCGTGAAATACAGTTTCGAGTTGATATTGCTTCAAATATTGCATTAATTGTTGCTCGTTATGGAACTCTTGCACGCTGTGATTCACCCCCGACGATATGTTTCAATCCTTCTCCATAAATTATAGTTTCATAATAATGACACCAGTCACCATTAAGGCAATGCCCAGAAATTGTGGCAGTTTCATCTTCTGTTTCACAACGCCAAACCATCCGTTACTATCGACCAGGAAGGTTAGGAATAGCTGAGCAATCAACAGAGCAGAGATCGTGAATGTAACCCCGATTTGCTGAATGGCCGTCACTTCGCTGAAAATAATGACGGCGCCAAAAGCACCTCCCGCCAGATACATAGGTTTTACTTGTTTGAGTCCTTGAAGGTTGGTGTCTCTAACAAACATTAGGATCAGCGCCGCTAAGATGAATCCCGTCAGTTGTGTAATCGTAGCGGCCTGCCATGTGCCCATGTCGGTGCTAATCCGAGTATTGGCAACCCCTTGAAGCGTGATACACGCGCCGCCCAGTAATGCAAAAATAATTCCTCTCATATGTACGCTCCTTATTCAATCACTTCGACTTCTATTATTAAATGATAAATTGACTCTGAACGCCAAGGACAAATGTCCTGAGCTTTGAAGTCACAGCATCTAGAGTACTATAAAGAACTCGGTAAATCCAGATGGGGCATGAAGAGATGCGTGGTATATGTGCTCAGTACTCATTTTTCATCATAGTCTAACGAACCAGTGACACCTTATTGTACTGATTTGGTTGAACTGAGAAATCTAACGAATCTCAGCGACGCTAATTGGGCTATGTTGGGTAGATATGGACGGTAAACAGGGGGGAATGGAGGAATAGGGTGTCTACGATTCGTTACTTTTGAAAATCGGCAAATATTCGCTCAATAGAGTGTGTCAGGTTCGTTAGCTATCCAAGAAATGTAACGAGAGTCTACCCAGTGTACCCCGGAGCATAGAAAGTATCCAAAGCTCCGGGGGAGGATAGGCAATGATATTAGAAGCAATCAGCTAGAGATTCTCTCCGTACAAATCCAATAATATTATCAGATCACAGTGTATACAGGCTTCTCGCCTACAAAACGAACGGACAGTTCAGGAAAACGTTCTGCCAACCTGTCTGCCAATAGCTTCATTCCCGGAGCTTCGCTCTCGGCATGTCCCATCATGATCAGTGCCTGGGACTTGCCTTGTTGCACGGCATCACGGATATATTCCGGTGTCTCCCATTCGAATCCTTCTCCAGCGATGATGAGATCCAATTGCTCATTCTGAATCAAGGGAATCGTCACATGTCCATTACCACGAAATCCTACCAGTACCGCTGCGCGTCTACAGACTATTTCCGCATTGCCTGCAACGCGTACATAATCGATGCCCAGGGAACTTTTCACATGGTGAGCAATAGCTTGGGCGGTGCTTCCTTCCGGAAAAGAAAGGACGTCTGCTTCCGGTAGTCGTTGCTCTACATAAGAGGACCACCCCAATGCCCGAATCAGTCCTTCGGTAATGCCATCCGGTTGGAAGCGGTGGATGATATCATGACATCGATAGATGGAAATGCCTGCTTCGTTGATCAACTTTCTTTTGTCCACATAAACCGAATCATTTGCAAGCCAATCCGTATGACTGTGATGGTTGTAAAACGGAGATTCATGCGCAATGATCAAGTTCGCACCTTCCTGTATGGCTTGTTCAATAACATAATGTGTGGGCATAAAAGCAATGATAATGCCTGTGACCTTACGATCAAGTGAGCCCGTAATGAGCTGATCTACCGTGTTTTCCGGCAATTCAATGTTATCTGTGAGATGAAGTACAACGTCTTGAACAGTAAGATCCATAGAATGCATTCCTCCAATGACAGGATATAAAGTTAGTGTACCATGTTGGCATTTGAAATCTACTGCCTTCCAGATTATAGGGTCGTTTTTATTGTTTTCGGTTAATACTTAAACATACAGATTACAGTCGGTTAAGATAACAACGGAGCAATGAATTGGGCTGTACACGGATGTTGGATTCATATAGTTTTCTCAAATAAGAATAAGTATACTTACATAGAGCCTTTGTTTGTATTAAATGGAGCTGACTTCAAGGAAAGCAGTTTCCATTTCAATATACTGAGAATCAGTTGAGGTCCGCATTCATTTGCAACAATAGAACAGATTGTGAAAGGGGATAAATACGATGACAGCAACAACTATTATGGAACGTCTGAAGAGCGAGACAGCTCATTATCACAGACAAGTAGAACAGAACCCTTATGCAAAAGCCATTATGAATCAAACCGTGAATATAGAAGAATATAGAACATATTTAGAGAAATTTTATGGATTCCTGAAACCGCTGGAGGATCAGGTTGTACAGCAGCCTTTCTGGGGAAGTACGGGACTGGATATTGAGATTAGAGGCAAGGCTGGACTCTTGGAAAAAGATTTACGAAATCTGGGTGCCAGTGAAGAGGAAATCAGCCAACTTCCGCTCTGTGAAGAACTGCCGGATATTTCAACACCTGCCCGTTTGTTCGGATATCTGTATGTAATTGAGGGGTCCACGAACGGTGGACAGATTATGACCAAACGTTTGTCGCAGTTCCTGCCGATTGAGGCGGATCGTGGATTGGAATATTTCAACGCCTACGGCTCAGAGACAAGAACAAGATGGAGCGAGTTTACAGGTTTGCTGCAACAGTCCATCAGTACTCCAGAAGATCATGACAACATGGTACACAGTGCATCAGAGACATTCCGACTGCTGGACCAGTGGATTAATACGGACAAGTAACATCCCTTATATAACATCATGAGAGGAGATTTTCCTGGCCATGGCCGAACCGAAGTCCAAGAAAGAACAAAAAGTGAGGGGAAAATCGCGCAATTTTCGTGTGATTACGTCTGTGCAACGTTCGATTTGACTAAGATATCATCAATTTGTGAAAAAGTTAAAAATACTTGATAAAAAGAGGGCAGAAATGCCTTCTTTTTTGTGTTCAGGAATGTCTAAATTTCGTCACCGCAGACACAGGACAAGTGATATAATGATCCCTATGGATACACTTGTTCGTATTCTGTCTTGGAGGAGGGTGAGATAACGTTCTATGAAAGATAACTCAAGACAATTGGAATTTATGGAGATAGATCTGAGTGAAGAACCTGAAACAGCAGCAGTGCCGGTTCCTGATCGTTCAACCATTGTGCAGTCTGCACATGATACGATGCAGCATCGTGGAGGCATATTGTCCTCAGAGAAACGTTTTGTAGAGGAAGCAAAGCGGTGGGCAGAGATGGAGGGGGATGTATCCCCGTGGGTTCCCTTTATGAGTTACTGGCCAACGTATGGCGTGATGAATGATGCCCAGCGCAAGTGGTATATGTTTTGGAGGAAGGAAGTACGTCAGGGGAGATACCCGGATACCGATCTGTCCTATCTATTTGTTCATATCTACGAGTTAATTAACGGCATTGGCTGGCAGAATCCTCAGGATGGTTATGATCAATTGAAGCAGCTATGGGTGAACTACCGTGAACGGCTGCCCCAATTAAATATATATATGCAAGAGTGGATAGTCGATTATGTGCTGGTCCATCAGATGGAGATGTCCTTATCCGAGGTCATGGTCCTTTCGGGCGGATACCTGCCAGCAGAGATGCTGGATAGGGAGCTGCAACGTATTTTACAGGATAAGGTATCGGATATCTCGCTGAATATGCTGCAAAGATACTATGATTACGATATTACACTCAGTAAATTCTATAGAGATGGCGGCAAAGAAGTGATGGAGCAGTACATCCCGCGGGTCATGGCTTTGGTTGATTCGTACCTGGAACGTGCGCGACAAGTTGGACTGTTGCCTGAGTGTGATCCTAACGATGAACGCACGATGGAGCGCATTCTGTTTCGCAAAGCAGTCTATGATGATTCGATCTATGGAAGATCGGTATCGTTCAGATATATGCCCATAGGTGAACAGGCTGAATTTGTGCAGATGGTTACGCGGATCTATCGATGTACTGAAAATAAACTTCGTGAACTGCTCGGATTCAGAGGCCGATTGCGAGGACAGACTCTTGAACCCGAACTTGCGAATCTGATTGAGCGATACCTGGACAAAACATACGCGATCGAACAGGCGAAGTCCGTGGAACAACCGATGATTCGTATTGATTCAGAGAAATTGGCGTCTTTACAGCAGGAAAGTGAGTACGTGCGATTGGCGCTTACAATTGAGGATGATCACCCTTCTGAAGTGAAGGATGAAGAGGTTAATAGCGCAAATGTTACAAGTAATCCATTCGATGTACTGGAAGCAAGGAATGAGATCACTCCAACTGAAGGTTCTATGGAGTCGGAGCCATCTGCAGTAGAGATTGCAACAGGAGCGCAAGTAGAATCGATTAGGTTGCAGTGGGACGAGTCTACTGAGGCTGATCTGGATGAAGAATGGCTGCTCTTTGCCAATGAACTCTCCCCTCAGCAGGTGCAAACGATTCATGTCCTTCTTGGCGCAAGTCCAGATACGGAGCTGATGCGTCTGGCTGAGCAATATGGAACGATGCCTACGCTTCTGCTGGATGAAATTAATGATGTGGCTATGGAAACGATCGGTGATCTTCTGATTGATGGTGATCGGATTGTTCCTGATTATATAGATGTGTTCGAACATGTGAAGAGGTGATACGCAGTGACAGAACTTAAAATACCAAAGCGGCTGACCACCGCGCTTGTAAATTCATTGACAGCTGGTGTTGTCCCGCGCATAGGACTGGAGCAGATTGCTGTTGGTCGGAAACCGGAAGTGGAAGCCATTTTGCGGGATATGGACAATATTGCGGAGGGCGGCGCAGCGTTTAAACTCATTACGGGTCGTTACGGCAGCGGTAAAAGCTTTCTTTTGCAAATGATTCGTAACTATGCGATGGATCGGGATTTCGTTGTGGCAGATGCGGATCTGTCACCAGAGCGCCGATTGGTGGGAACCAAAGGCCAGGGACTTGCCACATATCGCGAACTGATGACTCGTCTGTCTACACGCACACGCCCGGATGGGGGAGCGTTGGAGCCGATTTTGCAAAAATGGATCGCAGGGTTGCAACAATCCACGATGCAGAGTCAGAACCTGCGCCCGGATGATCCCGCTCTGCCGCTTGAGGTAGAGAAGCAGATCTATGCAGTGACGGGTGAGATGCAGAATCTGGTTCACGGTTTTGATTTTGCCAAAGTACTGGCGTCGTACTGGAACGGGTACAAGCTTGCTGATGATGATCGCAAACAGGCAGCACTTCGCTGGCTTCGAGGAGAATTTGCAACCAAAACGGAAGCGAAAAAAGAACTGGCTGTTGGGGTTATCATTGACGATGATAACTGGTACGACTACTTCAAATTGTGGTCTGAATTCACAGCGCGCATTGGTTACAAAGGATTGCTGTTGTTCATTGATGAAGCAGTGAATCTGTACAAAATTACAAACAGTGTCTCCCGTCAAAGCAACTATGAGAAATTGCTGACCATGTTCAATGATACGATGCAGGGCAAGGCGGAGCACCTAGGCATATTTGCAGGTGGTACGCCGCAATTTGTAGAGGATGAACGGCGCGGATTATACAGTTATGAAGCGCTTCGCTCCAGGCTTATTGATGGTCGTTATGCAGCCAAAGCGTATGCGAATTACACAGGTCCGATCCTGAAGTTGACGATGTTATCGCATGAAGAGATTCTGATTCTGCTCCAGAAGCTGCGGCAGATTCATGCTCTGCATTTTGGATACAGCGCAAGTCTGACGGATGAACAATTGGTTGATTTTATGCAAACGGCGGTGAACCGACTGGGTGCGGATGAATTGCTGACCACGCGTGAAGTGGTACGAGATTTTATGGATGTACTGCATACGTTACACCAGAATCCTGAAGTGACTTATACTCAATTACTTGGCGAGCGGGTTGCCAAACCTCAGGAAACAGATAAAGAGGCAGATGCTTCAGCGAATACGGATGATCTGGACGATTTCCTGGCGGAGTTTGAATTATGAGTGATAATCCGTTCTATCGGCTGGCGCCGTTTGTTCAGGAATTTATTTATAAAAAAAGATGGGAATCGCTGCGTCCTGCCCAGATTGAGGCCTGCAATATCTGTTTTCATACCCCGCATCATATGCTGATTGCGGCGGGAACGGCCTCTGGCAAGACGGAGGCGGCTTTTTTTCCTGCATTGACCGAGCTGTATGAACGGCCTTCCAAATCGGTTGGCATTTTGTATATTGGACCTTTGAAAGCCCTGATTAATGACCAATTTGAACGTCTTAAGGATCTGTTATCCGAAGGAAATATTCCGGTGTGGCATTGGCACGGGGACGTACCTCAGGCGGAGAAAACAAAACTGATGAAAAATCCGTCCGGTGTGCTCCAGATAACGCCTGAATCGCTGGAAGGTCTGCTCATGAATCGACCAAATGCAATCCCGGCACTGTTTCATGACCTGCGGTATGTCATTATCGATGAGGTGCATGCTTTCATGGGAGCGGATCGGGGGATTCAAGTACTCAGCGAGCTTGCCAGAATCGAGCGTATGGCTGGCTGTGCACCGCGAAGAGTGGGCTTGTCGGCTACACTTAGTGACTATGATGCGGCCACATCTTGGCTTGCTGCGGGAACGCAGCAGGGGGTGGATGTGGTCTCTTCCCCGGGCGGTCGCAAGTTGCGACTGCGGGTGGAACATTTCTCTTTTCCAGATGCACAGGACGAGGAGCAGGCGGAGCAGCTTCATAACGCACGTAAAGCATACTATGACTTCATCTATGAGAGCACACATCGTAAAAAAGCGCTGATCTTCACCAACAGCCGAACGGATGCTGAAGTCACCATTCTTGAGATGCGGCGAGTCGCGGCTCGCAGGCAAGAGCGTGATGTGTTCCATGTGCATCATGGAAGTATCTCCGCCATGCTGAGGGAAGAGACGGAAGCTGCCCTACGCACTGGATCGGGTCCCGCGGTTGCTGCGGCAACGGTCACGCTTGAACTGGGCATCGATCTGGGCGAGCTGGAACGTGTGGTTCAGCTTGGTGCACCGTATAGTGCTTCGAGCTTTGTACAGCGTCTGGGACGTTCAGGAAGACGAGAGGATATGGCATCAGAGATGCTTTTTGTATGTCCGGAGGAAGAGGACGAGGAAGCGCAATTGCCAGCGCGTATGCCGTGGACGTTGATGCGTGCGATTGCTGTTATCGAACTCTATGTAAAAACGAAGTGGGTCGAGCCGCTTGAAGCTCGCAAAATGCCCATAGGTGTGCTCTACCATCAGACGATGAGCATGTTGAAAAGTATGGGGGAGGCGGAGCCGAGAGATCTTGCAGAAGCCATCCTTTCGCTGGCTCCATTTGCGTTGATTAGAACTGATCAATATCAGGTTTTCCTGAATTACCTCATCGAGACGGATCACCTGCAATGGACAGAGGATCGAACATTGATTATCGGTCTGACAGGTGAAAAAATCGTGAATAATTATCGCTTCTACGCGGTGTTTAAGGATGATGAGGAACATAAAGTATTAAACGGCTCGGAAGAGATTGGTTCGATTACAACCGTACCCCCACCTGGCTATTGCTTCTCGCTTGCAGGAAAACTGTGGAAAGTGGAAGAGGTCGATCACAAGCACAAGGCTGTGTATGTGAAGTCAGCAAAAGGTAAAGTAGATACGTTATGGCTTGGAGCGGGAGGAGATATTCATACGTCGGTGGTACAGAAAATGCGTGAAGTGTTATCCGAATCGACCATCTATCCCTACCTGTCACCACAAGCCGTCAATCGACTTGAACGGGCGCGCCGCCTAGCTCGTGAAAGCGGACTGTTGAAGCAGGTCGTGATTCCGGCAGGGGGAGATTCGTTGTATGTTCTTCCTTGGGTGGGAAGTAAATCTTTCCGTACATTGGAGCGCTTGATGAAGCATAATCTGTCCAAGAAACTTGCCTTGCGTTCGGTTGTGCCCATGGAGCCATATTATTTTGTAGTGTCCGGCAAGGTCGATGAACGAACATTGTTAGCTGAGATTATGAGTGAGTGTCGAACGGCTGAAGACGCATCTACGTTACTGGCTGAAGATGAAGCGCCTTATCTGGGCAAGTATGATGAATTTGTCGCGCCGCCTTTGATCCGTGAGGCTTTTGCCGTAGATGGGCTGGATCTGGATGGATTGAAGGCAGGTTTACAACAAACATTGGAGTGGGACTCCTCAGGCTCCAATCGGACATGACGTTTTTACGTAATCAGAGTACTCGAAGTATAGTACAGCGATCGAAGCGACTCGGTGTAATAATGTAGTTCAACTTTTTAGACGGAATAGGGTTGACACCATCTCACCTCCCATGTAATATATGAAAAGTCGTCACACACGAATTACATCAAATTGCATATATCATTTCGTATAACCTCGCAGGCCGAAAGTGTACACAGGGCGAGGGTCTCTACGGGAAGCCTATACTTCCTAACTACGATGCCAAGGAATCAATGTATTCCTTGCTCGTAGTTAGGATTTTTTGCATTTAGATGGTGTCTGTGACATTGGCATGAACCAACATGCGGGCGTATTTTTCTTATCATCAGGAGGTTTATTCACAATGAAATATTATCTGTCCGTTCTCGCGGGAGCGATGAGCTATGGCATATTATCCACGATTGTGGTTCTGGCGTACGGCGAAGGATATAAACTTGGAGAGGTTGTGGGAGCACAGCTGATCACGGGTTTTCTTCTATCCTGGATGCTGGCGCTATACACAAGATTTAGAACAAAACGTAAGTCACAGGCAAATGGCAAAGCATCAGGAGCCGTGGCACAGGTATTCAAGCGGTTGACGTGGAAACAACGTCTGATATTGATGGCTGCTGGAACACCAACCGTAATTACAGGTCTCGTGTATTATCAGTCTTTGCGTTACATTCCGGCTTCACTTGCCATTATCCTGTTGTTCCAGTTCACTTGGATTAGTGTATTGATTCAGGCGATAAGCAAACGACAACGTCCAGACAAAGTCACGTTCCTGACGTTGATCATTCTGTTCGGTGGAACCTTGCTGGCAGCGGGTTTCCTGGAACAAGGATTGGGTGAGTTCAACGGTCTGGGTATTGCTCTTGGGCTAATGGCAGCCGTAAGTTATTCCCTGTTTGTCTTGTTCAGCGGCAAAGCGGTTCCTTCAGCGCATCCAGCCTTCCGCAGTGCGTGGATGGTTACAGGCGGATTGATCCTGCTGTGCATTTTGTTCCCGCCGACATTCCTCTTTAACGGATTGATCTGGAGCCAATTGCTTGTATTTGGATTGCTACTCGGATTCTTCGGGGCATTCATTCCACCAGTACTGTTCGCTATCGGCGTTCCGCATATTGGTGGTGACATGGCCGGAATCCTGGGTGCAGTGGAGCTTCCAATTGCAGTTTTGTTATCCTCAATCGTGCTCCATGAGCATGTCAGCGGATTGCAATGGTTCGGAGTTATTATAGTGCTCATTGGTGTAGCCCTGCCAGAGTTGTATAAATTACGCATGAGACGAAGTCGGAATACACCGATATATTCCTGAGTTATACAAAAAGGGATATTGCAAAGCATGAACGGGAATACCCGTAGATAAGCCTGAGAAATCAGGCTTTTTCTATTGAAATATTCTATATAAATTGAACTAAACATTTACACGAAACGGAGAGGACAGAAATAATCTGAAGAAGCGAAGCGTGCGCCTACAAGCTTTCTGCAAGAAAGCTACATCGGAAGCATACGCTATTCCCGGATTTTACCCTTTGAAAAAGGAAATCAAAAAATCTGGGGATAACAGCGATCGAAAGGTTGTTCTGTCATCGGAGTGTCCAGTGTAAATATTCTTTAGTTCCACTTATATAGCTCAACCGCAATAGCCCAGAGGGGTCATTTTCATTGTCATGCGAATCAGGTATGCTTAAAGAATACATCCGTCTGTTGATTGAATATTGATGGGACATCGAATGAGGAGTGTTTATATGAAAAGCTGGTTTGGAAAAACATGGCCTTGGTTAACGCTGGGTCTGACCGTTGTTGTACTGCTTGGATCATTTTTGGTTTATTTTATGGGCAAAGACGTATCCCCGGGATCGGGAAGTGCAGTAACAGCACAAGCCGAGACTGCGGAGGATTTGAAGGGATATGAAGTCATTGATGTGGACGTGAGCAACGATGGTTTTGGACCAGACGTCATCGAGGTGAAAGCTGGCGTACCGACCAAAATCAACTTTATTCTGACCCGGTCGGTGACACATGTGAAATCAGTGGGATCACAAAAGCTAGGCATGGATCTATACATGCAAAAGGGACCCAATTATTATACGGTCGACAAAGATCTGCCCAAGGGAGAATATGAGATCCATTGCGGCATGTACATGATATATGCAACGATTAAGGTCGTATAAACAGAAGGAGCAAGGTTTCGGGTCACCGAGCTTTGCTCCTTTTTTTGGTGCGTGATATCATGGAAAAGTGGGTAAAATCGATCAGGAGGTGGCGAAATGAAAGCGCTATTTATTGGAGGGACAGGCACCATCAGTACGGCCATTACGGAGATGCTTGCACAGCAAGGCTGTGAACTGTATTTAATTAATCGCGGCAATCATAACGATGACTTACCTAGTGAGGTCAACGTACTTCAAGCGGACATTAATGACGAGACACGTGTAGCGGAACTGATAGCTGATCTGGAATTTGATGTTGTGGCAGACTTTATCGCTTTTGTACCGTCTCAATTGGAGCGAGATTACCGTTTGTTCAAGGATAAAACCAAGCAGTTTATATTTATAAGTTCAGCATCAGCGTATCAGACTCCTCTGGCTGATTACCGGATCACGGAAGGTACGCCCTTATCGAATCCATACTGGGAGTATTCTCGCAACAAGATTGCCTGTGAAGACTATCTGATGAAACAATACCGCGAGCATGGGTTTCCTGTTACCATCGTGCGTCCGAGCCATACGTATGGCGACAAATCGGTACCTCTCGGTGTTCATGGTGCTCAAGGCAGCTGGCAGGTTCTCAAGCGTATCCGTGAAGGAAAACCCGTTATCATCCACGGAGATGGCACCTCACTGTGGACCATTACGCACAATACTGATTTTGCCAAAGGGTTTATCGGGCTTATGGGAAATATCCATGCCATTGGTGAATCGGTACATATCACCTCGGATGAATCCGTCACCTGGAATCAGATTCATGAGATTATAGCTGGTGTGTTGGGCGTTAAGCTTCATGCGGTGCATGTACCCTCTGAGTTCTTGGCCGCATGCAGTGATCAGGATCTTCGCGGCGGATTGCTGGGTGACAAAGCCAATACCGTTGTCTTTGATAACAGCAAGCTGAAGCGGCTTGTTCCGGAATTTGTAGCAACGACAAGAGCTGATCAGGGCATTCGACGTACGATTGAGCACATTCTGGCGCATCCTGAATTACAGACCGAAGATCCGGAATTTGATGTATGGTGTGACAAGGTCGTTGGCGCACTAGACGAAGCGTTATTAAAGATCAGAGATGAGAAATGAGAAGTAAGGCGTTCATGATCAAGTGTTTACATTCATGCGCTTAATCGTTATAATCAAGAAAAAATGACACTTGTTAGGGGAGGCACCCCAACTTAGGACATCGTTCCTTTGTTGGGGTGCCTCCTTTTTTTTGTGTGCCAAAAAGGAGAGTAGACGTTGAAGAAATCAGGAAAACGTGTGAAGAAACAAGCGGAACAATTAACCAAAGTGGTACTGGCATTTGCGTTATTATCACCTCAAGCCCTGTTGCTTGAATGGGGCGCAACGACGGTAATGGCTGAAACGGTTGAAACCATCGGGATTGTATCCGATACGTCCAGCATGAAGGCTGTACAGTCCTCCAAGGTGAAAGTGGAGATGAACAGTGATGGTAAATACAGAATTGTATTACTACCAAACATAAATGTATTTTACGGTGGTGATACAGGGAATGTATCCACCATTATCGACCATAATGGATCACCCGTGAACTTCAAAACATTGCCGCTTAATTATTACCGAATTAACAATAATGTGATTGAAATGTCCAGGCAAAAGGACAATGTCGAATATATTTTGCGTGTATCTATCGTTAATGCTACCTCACAAGGTGGATACATGAAGGTTGAACTGGAAGCCATCAACCGCAGTGGATCGGCACTGAATTTGGGTGGAACATTTTATTGGGATACGATGGTGAATGGCAATGATGCATCTCCGTTTGAAGTCATCGAGAATGGATGGCGCAATTACAGCGGCGGCGTTCAGGTCACGGCTTTTTATGCGAATACGTACAATGTTGTGAATGCAGATCGCATATACATGGGACAGTACAGCGGTCCGGACAATGCGCAGCTAACAGGGGGTTCTTCACCTTCGTCATTCACTACAGGGCAGACCGTTACGGCGAGTGATACAGCTGCGCAATTCTGGTGGAATGCCAAAGCAACAGCGAATCAGGCTTCACGCAAATTTTCAACGATCGTGGGAATCGGCCCTCAGAACGTTCCGCCTTCATTTACACTAACGGCTCCTTCTTCGGGGCAAACGTATTACAAAGGCGAGCAACTTCAGATCTCTGGTACAACGCGAGATACGGATGTAGGAGACCTATTGACCGTGAAATGGTCCATTGATGGTGGGTCTGAGAACATTTTGACCCAGATGACCGCGACGGGTTCAAATCAGTCTTTCAACACTAACTACACATTGCCTGACACCCTGCCAGATGGTACGCACACATTGCAAGTATGGGTCATGGATGACAAAGGTGGGGTGTCCTCAGCAGGAACCGTTAACTTTACGGTTAGAAGTTTTGTTGTGCCTGGAACGCCGACTTATACACTGGTTAACCCTAATAACTTGACGGTCAACTGGGATAAGAAGGCCAATGACGCCTCTGTTACATATGAGCTGAAGAATATGACCACGAATCAGATCGTGGATACAGGTGCGTCAAACAGTCGGCAGGTGACAGGGCTCACTCCGAATACCAGTTATTCTTTTGCTGTACGTGCCAAAAATTCAAGTGGTTCCTTCACGGGGTACTCCAGTCCATCCACCAAATATACATTGGCGAATCCACCCGCTGCTGCGGCTGTGACACAATCAGGCAACTCTGTTACAGCGAGTTGGAATAATAATAGTAACCCTGCGGGCACTCATTACAAAACGGAAATACGCAGTCCAGGTGGGCAAGTCCTCGCAACGGGAACAACAACTTCCACACGTACAGAATTTGCCCTGACCGGACTCGCGGATGGAAAATATGAAGTTCTTGTGGCGGCACTGAATGGTGAAGGGATACAGACCCCGTTTATATCCGCTGGAGAGATGATTAAAGATACGACGGGTCCAACTGCTCCTTCCATTACAGTCACTCCATCCACATGGACCAAGGAAGATGTTCTGGTCACGGTTGAAGAGGGGAAAGATGCCTTAAGCGGAACTCAGAAGACTGAAGTGAAAGTTGGTCTGGCAGGAGAATGGCGTGAATACAGCGCTCCGTTTACCGTAAACAGTGAAGGCAACACAACTGTTATGGCACGCAGTATTGATGCGTTTGGTAATACAGGACAGGAAACGGCTGTGACAGCCAGAGTAGATCGGACGGCACCAACGCCACCTGTCATCTCGCTCAATCCGCCGGAATGGACAAAAGCGGCGGTAATCGTGACATTAACGGAGGGTACGGACGAAGCAAGTGGCATTGGTCTGACACAATATAAGCTGGGAAGTGAGGGAGAATGGATCGACTATAAGGCTCCTCTTACACTAAGTGAAGAAGGGATAACCGAGATTTACGCACGAAGTGTTGATCGGGCCGCGAATGTCAGTGCTTCCACTTCGGCAACAGCCAGAATCGACAAAACTGGGCCTGAGCAACCAACGATTACGTTAAATGAAGAGGATTGGACGAATCAGGATGTAACTTTTGCAATAAACAGTGGTGAAGATGCAGGCAGTGGGCTTGCCAAGAGCCAATATCGACTTAACAAAGAAGGTCCCTGGATCGATTACACGGGCGAAGTGACGGTCACCGATGAGGGAGAAACGATTGTATATGCACGCTCACTTGACCGTGTAGGCAATATAAGCACGTCCGCTCAGGCTACAGTTCGAATTGACACGACAGCTCCAACCGAGCCGGTAATTAGTTTGAGTTCTTCTGGATGGAGTAAAGAACATGTACAATTTACTATCGCCGGAAGCGTGGATGAACGAGCGATCTCCTATGAATACAGCATGAATGATGACCCGTATATGGCAGGAAATAGGGGTACAGTAAGTAAAAATGGGGCTACCACCATTCGGGCGCGAGCAAGGGATACCGTTGGCAATGTAAGCAAGGAAGTGAGTCGAATCGCCTATGTGGATCAGATGGCTCCCACGATTACTTTTGCACCGAACGGACATGGCTGGACGGACACGGACATATCCACTACCATTCAGTATGCCGACGCCCACTCAGGCATTCAGGAACTGGAACGATTCTATCAAGTTACGAACAGTGCAGAATCACCGGATCATTGGCTTGAAGCTCGCTCTGATGAGCATCAAATATCCATCGAATCGGAAGGCATATGGTACATCCATGCGAAAACCATGGACAGAGCAGGGAATACATATGAGACAACATCTTTGCCTTATCAGATTCAACGCAAGCCTGAGCAACCAAGTCATGTGAAAATAACACAGATTGGTGAGACGTCAGCTGAACTTACAGTGGATCTGCCAACGGGGGAAAGGTATACCGATGGATATCAGTATGAGATAACGAATAAAACAACAGGACAGTCATGGACACTGGATTATCCTAACCACAGTATAATCGATCACTCCCTAAGTGGTGGTCAAGTCTATGAATATGAAGTTAGAGTGAGAAACCATACCGGAGTAAGTGATGCAGTAAGCGCTCAAGTATTAACTACCCCGGCAGCTCCCGGAACGTTGCACGTTCGAAAAGTAGATTCCCAGCCCAATTTGGCCGAGATTCAATTTGATCCAGTACGAGGAGCAGATGCTTACCGCATCATCGTGACTACTTCGGACGGTGCCACCGTATTTGATCAGACGGTATCTGATCCTGGCAGCCTTCCCTATGTCAGCAACCTCGTTCCAGGAACCATTCATAACATCTCGGTAACCGCAATGAATGAAAGTGGCGCAGGTGGTAGCAGTAGGACCGGATTTCTCACACTGCCGGCAATGCCCGGTGAGTTTATGGCGGTTCAAATTCAGGAGCATGATATTTCATTAAAATGGGAAACACTGACTTCTGCAACGTATTATGGGCTTTCACGCGATGGAACAGCCATATATGAAGGTGAGCAGACGGAGTATCTGGACTCGGGTCTGGATAGCGGAACGGAGTACAGCTATACGTTAATAGCCGGAAATGAGACAGGAACAGGACCGTTGGCAGGATTACCTTTGCTCAAGACTTTACCTGGGCAGGTGTCCGGCTTACAGGTATCAGATGCTTCCACAGGGAGCCTTCGTCTGAATTGGGAAGAAGTACGAGGAGCCGATCGTTATGAGTTATGGTTGAATGGAGAGAAGTCGGGAACGGTTCCTGCTGGAACCCAAGAATGGGTCTTTGCGGGACTGAGTTCAGGAACATCTTATCAACTGGATGTACAAGCAGTGAACGGAAGTGGACAGGGGATGCGCAGTTCGGTATCAGGAACAACGCTACCAGATAGCCCGTCGGGACTTTACGTTGTTCAAGTAACTGAACAGGGAGCAATCTTGAGCTGGGAGCCTGTAGCTGGGGCAACGAAATATCGGGTGGTCCTCGATGGACATAGCCATGAGATATCAGATACACAACTCGCAGTTCACCACCTGTCAAGCAGTCATGAGTATACCTATGAAGTACAGGCGGGCAATGCTGCCGGGTACGGTGTATCTACCAGTAGTACAATTCTTACGCTACCTAGCAGGCCGGAAGGACTTAATGTCACATCGACTGGTGAGACAAGTATGGGACTTGCATGGCAAGCTGTAGATACGGCGAATCTCTATATTGTGAAAATCAATGGAACAGAAATGGGCAGAACATCAGAACTGGCCTACATGCTTGAGGGACTGTTGCCAGGTACAGAGTACGTTTTGGAAGTTCAGGCTGTGAATGCTTCTGGATCAGGTGAAACAGCTCAGCTCATCCGATTGTCCAAACCTGTGTCGCCTGCCGAAGTACTTGTTGATTCAGGAGTACATCATGCAAAAGTTTCCTGGTCTGTCGTGGAAGGTGCCGCTGAATACGTGATTGAGCAGAATGGTAAGGAGATCTATAGAGGAATGGAGAATGAAGCAACGATTACAGGACTCCAGGATGGAACGTGGCATCGCTATCAACTATGGGCGGTCAACAGACAGGGAACTCGTTCTGAAGCGACGGATGTATCTCTGCTGACTTTGCCTGAGAAACCCGTTAAGATTGCGGTATATGATGTGGCAAAAAACAGCCTAAGTCTGGATTTCAGTAACACTGGTGTCCAAGGGGCAGATCATTATGTCATTGAACGGGATGGAAGAGAGATCACTCAGATGGATTCAAGTGAAACCCAATTCGTAGACAAGGATCTGTCGCCAGGAACGAAATACACTTATGCAATTCGGGCAGTCAATGTGAGTGGAACGAGTGCGCCGCTTACTTTCAGTGTGATGACTCAAACGTTACCATTGGTTGCAGAAGGTATCACAGTTGAAGCCGGAACACATGAGGTGGATCTGGCTTGGTATGTTGTTCAGGGAGCGGCTGCATATGAGATTCGAAATCGGGTAACGGGAGATGTACAGAGCGTGTCTGAACCGTCTGTACATCTCAATAGTATGCTGGATGGCACAGCATATGAATTCGAACTTGTTGCGATTAATGAAGATGGGCATCGGTCAGAGTCTATTCAGATTCAGGTTTTAACGAAACCCATCTCACCTCAGACGGCAGGCATAACACATATCACAGATCAGACTGCGGTACTGGACCTGACTGGAAGCTCCACACGGGGAGCAGAGCAATTCATTATTATGCGGGATGGCGTTGAAGTCGCTAAGGTTCCAGCAGATCAAGCTTCATTTGAAGATCTTGGACTGACACCAGGAGAGCATTACACGTATACCATCAAAACATCCAATGCAACGGGAGAGAGTGATTCCGGTTTCGAAGTTCACTTGCGAACGTTGCCTGCGACCATTCATGAACCTTTACATGCAAGGAAGATTAGGGAAAAGGAGGGATTAATCTCTTGGCCAAAGGTACAAGGTGCGGAGGGATATACCATACGAATCGGAGATCAGATGTTCACCACGATTGAAGAAGGGGATATCACAGAGGTGAGATTAACTCATCTGGAGAGTGCAACCCGATATGATCAGGTACAGATTATTCCTTATAATACGGCTGGTTCAGGAAGTCCAATGATCGTGACTCCTTTTTACACCTTACCTCATGTTGATTCACTGGAAATGAAGATATATCCGGAGACAGATCACGTCAAACTGGAATGGGACTTCCCTTATGGGAACGAAACTTTTGTTATATTACTGGATGGTACAGAAGTATACCGAGGCAAAACAAAAGAGTTTATTGTTGATCAACTGGATGCAGGCAAACAGTACTCGATTGAAATCTACACAGAGAATGATCAGGGAGATGCATCGGAGAAGCTGGCGTATTCCGTTCTGACCAAACCAGTAGCTCCTGTCAAAGTAGAGTTTAATTCAGCGAAGGATCACATTCGTCTTCTATTGGAACAGAGCCGGGTCGAAGGTGCCGAGCAGTTTATCATTGAGCGTGACGGTGTAGAGATTGCTCGTGTTCCTGCAGACGAACTGTTCTATGACGACAAGGAACTCGAACCGGGCGTGAACTATATCTATACAGTGAAGACCATGAATGCCTCCGGCAGTAGTGATGGTGGTTATTACCTTCAAGCAATGACTTTGCCCGGTAGTGCTTCTTCTCCTCCTGTAGTAGAGGGGCGTTCAATGTATGGTGCAGACATTGTATGGGAACTGATTCCTGGTGCTGCGGGTTATCGAGTTTATCGAAATGAAGAGCTTGTAGGAACGACCATGGAGACATCCATACATGTGTCTGAATTAAACAGTGCCGAGCGTTATACTGACTTTGCAATCATTCCATTTAATGAGGCAGGTGAGGGTGAGGCGCTCCAGGTTCCGGAATTCGAGACGTTGCCTTCCGAGGATCTGACAGTTGCAGCCGTAGCGCAAGGCACAAGTGCGATTAAGCTAACTTGGGAACTGGATTCAATAAATGAGGTGATTGTGATCACCCATAAAGATCGTGAGATCTACCGTGGCACGCAGCGCAGTCATGTATGGACAGGACTGAATGCCGAGCAACATTATGAGGTGGAAGTATGGACGGAGAATTCAGCAGGTGAAAAAAGTGAAAGCAAACGGGCCGCAGCCATGACTTTTCCGTATCCACCATCCGCCTGGAGCGGTGGCGGTGCAACCCCGAGTCCAAACGGTACATCGGAACAAGCCGATGAGGTTAGTTCACAACCAGAACCGTCTGAGCAACCTGATGTAACTGCGAAAAAAAATATCAAATTTATTGATATCAGCCAAACATTCAATAAAGATCAGATTACCTGGCTGGCAGAACAAAATATTATTCAAGGTGTAAGTGAAACCCGCTTCGAACCACGCCGTCCGATCACGCGTGCAGAATTTACCGCATTAATCGTGCGTCTGATGGGTGTGGACACAACGGTAGATGAACAGCATGGATTTCAGGATGTAAACGACGATGATTGGTTCGCTCCAGAGATTAAGGCAGCCGTTCACCATGAGATGGTTCAAGGTATGGGGAATAGGAAATTCGCTCCACATGCACTGGTAACCCGTGAACAGGCATCCAAGATTATAGCAAATGTTGTTCGTAAAATCAGACCGGAACCGCTGACTTCCCCAAGAGCGTTTACCGACCAGACTGATGTATCTGATTGGGCCAAAGAAGAAGTGCAGGAACTTGCAGGTTTGTACATGATTACCGGATATGAAGACGGCAGCTTCCGTCCCATGCAGCACTTAAGCAGATCCGAAGCTGCAGCGCTGATCTTCCGCTTAAATAAGCTGATTCAAGTCATGGATGAGAACGGTATAGATCAAGTGGAAAAAGCTTCAGCGTTCGATCGTCATATCTAGATTGAATTGATTCTTACATGTGATACTACATTCATCGGCAGTAACGACATTACCGCTTGATTGGTTTTTAATGTTATAATAGGTTGCCAATATGATAAAAAAGGGTAATGAACAATGGTGATGAATAATGAATAATAAATTTATCCGGATATATGAAGATATTGCAGATCGTATTCGGACCGGAGAGATTGAGGCAGGGACGCTGCTTCAATCGGAACTGGATCTATCGGAAAGTTATCAAACGTCTCGAGAGACTATTCGCAAAGCATTGAAAATGTTGTACGAAGAAGGTTATATTCAGAAGATTCAAGGCAAGGGCTCGATTGTACTGGACATACGCAAGATCGATTTTCCCATCTCAGGTCTGGTTAGCTTCAAGGAATTAGCCAAAAAAATGGGACATCGCGCTAAAACGTATGTGAAGGTATTTGAGGAGCAACAGGTGGATCAGGCGTTGCACAAGAAAATTAACTTTGGTCTGAATGAACAGGTCTGGGAGATCAGACGTGTGCGCAAAGTGGATGGAGAGCATGTCATACTGGACAAAGATTACATTAGCCAGCGGCTTGTTCCTGGGCTCAGCAAAGAGATCTGTAATGATTCCATCTATGAGTACATTGAGCAAGAGCTGGGGCTTTCGATTTCGTTTGCCAAAAAAGAGATTTTGGTGGAGGAACCTACCGCCGAGGACAGGGAACTGCTTGACCTTGAAGGTTTCCACAATGTAGTTGTGGTGAGGAGCCAGGTGTACCTGGAGGATGCCAGTCAATTTCAGTATACGGAATCAAGACATCGACCGGACAAGTTCAGGTTTGTGGATTTTGCACGTCGTAGATAAGTTAATCAAGATCGATCAGAGAGTACCTTTCACTGAATTATTCAGTGGATTGGTGCTCTCTTTGGTTATGGGGGAATCCGAAGATCGTCCATCAAGAACCGCTTAATGTCAATGTTCTTCCTGCATGTCGGAGCGTATGATCACAATATATACGAGGCCGAGGAGTGAGGGAATTGAATCACGTGACAGCGACATCCAATGTTCGCATATGGGAAGAAACCAGGGATATTCCAACCTATGGTACAGGTAAACCGGACAAAAATCCGATGTTTCTTGAAAAGCGAATCTACCAGGGAAGTTCGGGTAAGGTGTACCCGCATCCCGTGATCGACAGCATTGAAGATGAAGCCCAAATGAAGTCGTATCGATTAATTATTCTTGAAAATGAATATGTACGTATCGAGCTGATGCCCGAATTGGGGGGACGGATCTATCGTGCGCTGGATCGGACCAACAACTACGATTTTGTATATTATAACCGGGTGATTAAACCTGCACTTGTGGGTCTGGCAGGGCCATGGATTTCCGGAGGAATTGAATTCAACTGGCCACAGCATCATCGGCCCAACACGTTTGGTCCAGTCGACTATACATTTGGCAGTAATGAAGATGGAAGCGCTACCGTGTGGGTGGGTGAGATTGATCGCATGTATGGTACCAAAATGACCGCTGGCTTCACATTACATCCCGGCAAAGCCTATCTTGAAATCCATGCTGAGGTATACAATCGCACCAGCGCACCTCAAACTTTTCTATGGTGGGCCAACCCGGCTGTAGCCGTCAACGATCATACACAATCCGTTTTTCCACCTGATGTAACGGCTGTGCTGGACCACGGAAAACGGGACGTATCCCGCTTTCCAATCGCAACCGGCACCTATTACAAGATGGACTATTCCGAAGGTGTGGATATCTCCCGATACAAAAACATACCGGTTCCAACATCCTATATGGCTTATAAGTCGGATTATAATTTTGTAGGGGGTTATGACCACGGGGTTCAGGCAGGTTTGTTGCATGTAGCCAATCATCATATTTCTCCGGGCAAGAAACAATGGACCTGGGGGAACGGGGCATTCGGGCAAGCCTGGGATCGTCAGTTAACGGACGAGGATGGACCTTATATTGAATTAATGACAGGGATCTATACCGATAATCAGCCTGATTTTACGTGGTTACAGCCCTATGAAGCGAAATCATTCTCGCAGTATTTTATGCCGTATAAAGGAATTGGTATGGTCAAAAATGCAACGATTGATGCAGCGGTTAATCTGGAAATGGACGAAACGACCGGAATGGTAAACGTGATGGTATATGCGACGTCGGTTTTTGAACAAGTGACCGTTGAAGTGATAGGACCAACCACGGTTTATCTTCATGAGAGATGTAATATCTCACCTACGGAACTATATAAATCTTCATTCCCGTGGAGTGGACAAGATGAATGGCATCAGTTGAAGTTGAGTGTTCGAACTGCGGAAGGAAGACAGCTTGTGGCCTATCAGCCTGAACGTTCTGAGATTCAGGAAGTTCCAGACCCGGCCACCCCACTCCAGATACCATCCGAGATTCGTACGAATGAACAACTATATCTGGCTGGTCTTCATCTGGAGCAATATCGGCATGCCACGTATGAACCGGAACCTTATTATCTGGAAGGTTTGAAGCGTGATGCAACGGATATTCGTCTAAACATTGCGTATGGCACATTGCTGCTGCGAAGAGGGTTGTTTCAAGATGCAGAGAAGCATTTCAGACAGGCCGTACAATCGCTGACGTGGAAAAATACGAATCCATATGATAGTGAAGCTTTTTACCAACTCGGTCTGAGTTTGAAACTACAGGGGAATCAGGCAGAAGCCTACGCAGCACTGTATAAAGCCGTATGGTCTGCACAGTATCAGGATACGGGTTATTACATGCTTGCTCAGATCGATACGGCGTTACATCGAGACATCGAAGCGTTGGATCACATCGAACGTTCGCTGATTCGTAATACCAGAAATTATAAGGCTCGGCATCTGAAGGTGGCTCTGTTACGTAGATTGGGTCAAGATAAACAGGCCATTCAATATGCGCGTGAGACACTGGAACTGGACCCGGTTGAATTTGGAGCTGCACATGAATTAGTCCTGATCTATAGCGGAGCGACTGCACCTTCAGAGAGAGAACAAGCGGAGCAAGCACTTGAACATTTCCATCGTCTGATGCGAGGAGACGTTTATAATTATCTGAATCTAGCCGCAGACTACGTGGATTGTGGATTGTGGGAAGACGCACTGACGGTACTCTCTTATGTTGAATCCGAAATTGCACAGCCGTATCCTATGGTTGGTTATGCTCAGGCTTATTTGTATCGTCAGCTGGGGGATGTGAAGCAGGCCCGGGAATGTCACAAGCAGGGGAAAGCTGCTCCAACGGATTATTGTTTTCCTAATACGATATTTGAATTCATGGTGCTTCAGGATGCATTGGCAGTGGATTCAAATGATGCGCGTGCTCACTATTACCTGGGAAATTGGTTATATGATCATAAACGCTACGAGGAAGCAATCACCCATTGGGAAACTTCACGCGAGGTGGATGCTTCATATTCGACTGTACATCGGAATCTGGGCCTGGCTTATTATAACAAGTCGAATCGGCCCGATCTTGCACTGGCATCATTGGAGGAAGCTTTCCGGTTGGATTCGCAAGATGCACGGATCTTCTACGAGTTGGATCAGCTGCGCAAGAAGATGGGGTATTCCTGCGAGCATCGAATCAAACAGCTGGAAGATCACATGGAGCTGGTTCATCATCGTGACGATCTGTACATTGAGTGGGTAACTTTATTGAATATGCAGGGTAGCCATCAAGAAGCATGGAATGCCCTTCAGACTCGGCGGTTTCATCCATGGGAGGGTGGAGAAGGCAAGGTAACAGGACAATATGTTACGGCACTGACGGAACTTGCAAAGCAAAAACTGGAGAAACAACAACCTGAACTAGCATTGGAGCTGCTGCAGAAGGCTTTGGTTTACCCGGAGAACTTAGGTGAAGGTAAATTGGAGGGAGCAGGAGATAATCCCGTTTACTTTTATCTTGGCTGTGCCTACAAGCAACTGAAGAATGATCAGGCGGCAGAGGAGAATTTCCACAGAGCATCCATCGGTTTGAATGAACCGGCAAGCGCGATGTTTTATAATGATCAACCGCCGGAATCCATCTATTATCAGGGTCTGGCCTGGCAGAAACTTGGCAATGTGAAGGAAGCAAATCGACGCTTTAACAAACTCATTGACTATGCGGAAAGACATATGCATGATCACATCCGAATGGATTATTTTGCGGTATCTCTGCCCGATTTCCTAGTGTTTGACGACGATCTCAATCAGCGAAATGAAGAACATTGCCGATATATGCGGGCATTGGGTCTTCTGGGGCTGGGTCGGACGAGTGAAGCCAAACTTGAGTTGGAGCGGGTATTGGAGAAGAATCCCAATCATCAAGGGGCAATCATCCATCGATAATTGATAATCGTTCAACACATCCCATTTATAGCGAAGGAGTTATATAATCCATGAATGATAATATAGCAGGTAGCCAGATTCGCTTTATATTGGATGCGGAAGATAAAGAGATTCGTGCGGGTTGCATGACTGGCAGTGGCGGCAAAAGTCCACAAGGGGAATCGTATGATTTTACCAACTATTATATGACTCGTAATGCTAAACCCCATATTCCCGTGGTAGGTGAGTTTCATTTCTCCAGATTCGCTTACTTGCAGTGGGAAGAAGAATTACTGAAGATGAAGGCAGGCGGGGTGAACATTGTCGCTTCCTATGTTTTCTGGAATTTTCACGAGGAGCAGGAAGGCGAATTTAATTGGTCAGGAAATCTGAATTTACGGCACTTTGTGGATCTGTGTAGCAAACATGAGCTGCCGCTGATCGTGCGAATTGGTCCATTCTGTCATGGGGAAGTGCGTAATGGGGGGATGCCGGATTGGCTATTCAGTTATCCATTCGAAGTCAGGTCGAACGATGAAGGGTATCTGTATTACGCCAAGCGATTATATCGGGAGATTGCCCGTCAGCTCAACGGCTGTTTTTATCAGGAGGGTGGCCCTGTTATCGGGGTACAGTTGGAAAATGAGTACATGCACGCTGGCGCACCCATGGATGCATGGGGGTATACCCGCGAAAAATACATTACCTCCGGCCGGGATGGACGAGAACATCTGAAGATGCTTCGCCATATTGCCGAAGAAGTCGGTATGAAGCCGATGTTCTATACTGCCACGGCCTGGGGCAATGCTGCCGTGCCTGAAGAAGGAACGTTGCCGATGCTCGCGGGGTATGCGTACACACCATGGATTCCCAATCAGCCTCCAAGCCGGGAGTATTTGTTCCGGGATCTGCATATGAATCCTGTGGAAGAAGTGGATTATGACAGTCTGGAGTACCCTGCTGCGTATTGCGAGCTTGCTGGGGGCATGCAAGTCAGTTATCACGCTCGTCCGGTTGTTGATGCGGACAGTGTCGAGGCGATGACCATTGTGAAGCTTGCGAACGGCAGCAATCTGGTTGGGTATTATATGTATCACGGGGGGACCAATCCGATAGGCAAAAGTTCATATATGAACGAACAGGCATTGCCGAAAATGACGTATGACTATCAGGCCCCACTCGGGGAATTCGGACGTATTGGTGAATCGTATGACCGCATTCGTAGCTTGTCCATGTTCCTGGAAGCATACGGTGAGTTGCTTGCACCAATGGGCTGTGTTATACCGGATGGTCAACAATCTATAACCCCGGAGAACACGTTGGATCTGCGTTGGTCTGTTCGGCAACAAGATGGCTCGGGATTCCTGTTCATGAATAATTATCAGGATCATGTGGCGATGCCTGATCGTGATATCCAATTGGAGCTGCATACCAGCAAAGGGACTGCTTCTTATCCCAGAGAAGGAACGATGCGGCTGAAATCCGGCATGGCGGCCATTCTGCCTTTCCATATGAATCTGAATGGAATGAAGATCATTAGTGCTACCGTTCAGCCACTGACCCGATTTATGGTAAATCAGGAACTCACAGCTGTCTTTTATGCCCATGAAGGTATGGCGCCTGAGTATGTTATTGATACAGCATCTGTTACAAATGTGGATATGCCCGAAGGTACAGTATCAGAGCAGGGGAATGAAGTTGTGATACATCCGATTGCCGGCAAAGACCATCATCTGAGGATCACAACATCGGACGGTATGGCCATACGTATCATTACATTGACCCGTGAAGAGGCCTTGAATGCCTACCGTTTCCGTGTGGGCGGAGAAGAAAGGCTTGTAATTAGCAGCAGTCATCTGTATGTACAGAATGAGATGCTCCTATGTACATCCGTGGAGCAACCAGAGATGGAGGTATCCTTCTATCCGGCTCCAGAGCATGTTTCAGCTTCGAAATATGCTGTGTCATCACAGTCGAAGCCGGGAATATTCGTTACGTATACATTCCAAGTTTCGTCTTACGAGCCTGCTGTAGAGGTTGATTCTCCCAAAGAGTATGCAGCAACACTGAGATTGGACACAGCGTGGCCGGAACAAGTAGATGACGTGTGGGTTGAGATTGATTATGAAGGAGACGTTGCAACAGCACATATTCATCATCAGATGTTAACGGATCATATTCACTATGGACACAGCTGGATGCTTGGTTTGAAACAATCCCGTCATTTGCTGGCTGATCACGCGCTTCGTCTGTCTATAACTCCAATTCGAAAAGGGACGACTGAGAGTTATGTGAATCAGGCTTATGTGGAGCGGTTTGAGGGCGTGGAGATTGGAAAGTTTAATGAGATTCGGGTGAGATCACAGTACCGAGTTGGGTTAGTATTGTCGGGAGTTAGAGAAGACACTTAGTCTAAATCAGGAGTTAAACAACAGATAAACAAGACTTAAACAACAGTTAACTTTCGTTAATAATACAGAGGGTTCTTTCTCCGAACGATTGTGAGGGGAGAGAGCCCTTTTTGCTGTGTTATGTAAAAACAAATGATTCCTAATCATAGTAAAAAGATCTTGACTGGTAAGCGTTTTCAATTTATCATAACCTCATAACCTTAACGATAAAGTTTATTTAAACTAAATAACGTAACTATAATAAAGTTATTAGTTGTTTATTTGCTAACAAAAGAACTTCTATTACCAACGATTTTAGTTAACTTATTGCCTGGAGCAGGGTTAATTGAAATAAAAAAAACAAATACAGGAGGTTCCAAACGAATGGTTAATCTGAAAAAGTGTACAATCTTCACGGTTATTGCTGCTCTTATGTTCATGGTATTAGGGAGTGCAGCCCCCAAAGCTTCTGCTGCTACAGGTTTTTATGTAAGCGGTAACAAATTGTATGATTCCACAGGTAAGGCTTTTGTCATGAGAGGTGTTAATCACGGACATTCCTGGTTCAAAAATGATTTGAATACCGCTATCCCTGCCATCGCCAAAACAGGTGCCAATACGGTACGCATTGTTCTTTCGAATGGTAGCCTGTACACCAAAGATGATCTGAACGCTGTTAAAAATATTATTAATGTGGTTAACCAAAATAAAATGATAGCTGTACTCGAGGTACATGACGCCACAGGGAAAGATGACTATAATTCGTTGGATGCGGCGGTGAACTACTGGATTAGCATTAAGGAAGCTTTGATTGGCAAAGAAGATCGGGTCATCGTTAACATCGCCAATGAATGGTATGGAACGTGGAATGGAAGTGCGTGGGCTGATGGTTACAAAAAAGCCATTCCGAAACTCCGAAATGCGGGAATTAAAAATACGCTAATTGTGGATGCAGCCGGATGGGGACAGTTCCCACAATCCATCGTGGATTATGGACAAAGTGTATTTGCAGCCGATTCACAGAAAAATACGGTCTTCTCCATTCATATGTATGAGTATGCTGGCAAAGATGCTGCAACGGTCAAAGCCAATATGGAGAATGTGCTGAACAAAGGATTGGCTCTGATCATTGGTGAATTCGGGGGATATCACACAAACGGTGATGTGGACGAGTATGCCATCATGGGATATGGTCAGGAAAAAGGGGTAGGCTGGCTTGCCTGGTCTTGGTACGGAAACAGCTCCGGTTTGAACTATCTGGACATGGCCACAGGTCCAAACGGAAGCTTAACGAGCTTTGGCAACACTGTAGTTAATGATACCTATGGTATTAAAAATACTTCCCAAAAAGCGGGGATTTTCTAATCCGCCGTTGAAACAGGAACACTCTGACGGTTACGTCAGGGTGTTTCTTTAATAAAATAGTTCAATCTATAATGACTTTTGAATATTTCCGTTTGGTTTTAAAATATTTTGTTTTCAAAATAAAACAAAGATGTTAAACTCGGATTAGGAATAAAACAAACATTATCGGAGGGAAACAAATGGTACAGAGTTTATGGAATGCATCGCAGGCATCTGAGAAAACAACAGGACTTGAGCAGTTGGTTTACCGATCCAATCTGATTGGAACTGATCGCAGTGTATGTAACATCTACGGTGGCAATACGTCTACCAAAACGACAGTGAAGGATTTTCGTGGTCGTGATGTAGAAGTAATGTATGTGAAGGGAAGCGGCTCTGACCTCGGTTCGATGGAAGCGAAGCACTTTACGGGACTTGGACTTGAAGACATTCGACCATTAATTGAACGTGAATCCATGTCGGATGAAGAGATGGTTGAGTATCTGGGACATTGCATGATTGATGCCAAGCACCCGCGCGCCTCTATTGAGACTCTTCTGCATGCGTTCCTTCCATATAAACATGTGGATCATACGCACCCGGATGCGATTATCAGCCTGTGTTGTGCGCATAACGGCAAGGAATTGGCAAAAGAGATCTACGGTGATCGATTTGTATGGGTGCCTTACGTACGTCCAGGATTTACGTTATCTAAAATGATTGCTGAAAGCGTATTCTCGAATCCCAATGCCGAACTCGTACTAATGGAAAAACACGGACTTGTCACTTGGGGAGAAACATCCGAGGAATGTTACGCTCAAACGATCAAGATCATCAATGAAGCAGAAGCATTCATCGAAGCACGGGTGGACGAAGGAAGTTTGTTCGGTGGTGTGAAACACCCGGCACTGGCCGCTGATGTTCGTCGTCAGATCGTATCACGTGTAATGCCAACAATCCGTGGAGCGGTATCGGATAGCAAAAAAATGATTTTGTCCTTTGATGATCAAGAGGACGTACTTGCTTTTGTGGGCGGAGCAGATTCACCGGAATTGTCACAGGTGGGTGCAGCTTGCCCGGATCATCTGGTACATACCAAAGTGGTACCTCTGTTCATTGATTGGACACCGGATGCGGAAGATATTGAAGGGTTAAAAGCCAAGCTGGTAGAAGGCGTGGCAGCCTACAAAGAGCAATATCAGCAGTATTTTGAGAGCAACAAAAACGAAGGTGATGTCATGTTCGAAGCGGCACCACGCGTTATCCTCATTCCAGGTGTAGGCATGATCAACACAGGCAAGAGCTGGGCGCTTTCCCAAGTAAGCGGAGCGTTGTATCACAGAGCCATTGCCGTTATGCGTGGAGCTACTAGCCTGGGTCAATTCGTATCACTCAGTGCAAATGAATCTTACAATGTGGAGTACTGGCCGCTGGAATTGTACAAATTGTCTTTGGCTCCGGCAGAAACCGAATTCTCCCGTAAAGTGGCGTTTATCACAGGTGGAGCAGGCGGAATCGGAAGTGAAACAGCACGTAAATTGGTATCTGAAGGGGCACATGTGGTGCTTGCTGATCTCAACCTGGAAGGCGCACAGAAGGTAGCACAGGAAATTAATGATCAGTACGGTGCAAATCGTGCTTATGCGCTGAAAATGGACGTAACCGATGAGGAAGCCGTTCAATCTGCGTATGCTGATGTTGCGGTGCAATACGGCGGAGTGGATATCATCGTGAACAATGCCGGATTGGCCACATCCAGCCCATTTGACGAAACGTCCCTGAAAGAATGGAACCTGAATATGAATGTACTGGGCACAGGGTATTTCCTCGTGGCTCGCGAAGCGTTCAAGCTGATGAAACAACAGGGTATTGGAGGAAGCATGGTATTTATCGGATCCAAGAACTCGGTATATGCAGGTAAAAGTGCCTCGGCTTACAGCTCAGCGAAAGCGCTGGAAGCACATCTGGCACGTTGTATTGCAGCAGAAGGTGGAGAGTATGGCATTCGTGTCAACACGATTCTTCCAGATGCCATTCTACAGGGTTCAGCGATCTGGAACGGTTCCTGGAGAAATGAACGAGCAGTTGCATATGGAATTGAACCGGATCAATTGGAAGAGTATTATCGCAAACGGACGACATTGCTCGTGAATATCTATCCAAGAGATATTGCGGAAGGAATTGCCTTCTTTGCTTCTTCGAAATCCGAAAAAACAACCGGTTGCATGATGACCATTGATGGCGGTGTACCGGCAGCATTTACACGTTAAAATAGGAGGGTTCTTGCGGATGGATAACCAAGTCAAGCAAGCGTATGAAGCAGCCAAGGCATTGTATGCCCAGCACGGAATTGATACGGACGAGGTACTGAACAAACTCGCGGAGATCAAAGTATCCGTACACTGCTGGCAAGGCGACGATGTCAAAGGCTTTCTGAATAAAGATGGGGAGTTAACAGGGGGTATTTCCGTTACAGGTCAATATCCGGGGGCTGCGACCACACCAGCAGAACTTCGTAACGATCTGGAGCAAGCTTTTGCTCTGATTCCCGGCAAACATAAGGTCAATCTGCACGCGATCTACACGGATACAGACGAGCAGGTTGAACTGGATCAGATTGAGCCGAAGCATTATGAGAACTGGGTGAAGTGGGCCAAAGAACAAGGACTCGGTCTGGACTTCAACCCAACATGTTTTTCCCATGAAAAATCAAGTGACGGGTTCACGCTCAGTCATCCAGACCCTGAGATTCGCAAGTTCTGGATTGATCACTGCAAGGCATCCCGCCGGATTGGTGCTTATTTCGGGGAACAGCTTGGTCAGACTTGTGTAACCAATGTATGGGTACCGGACGGATTCAAGGATAATCCGGTTGACCGGTTGACACCACGTAAACGTCTCAAAGAATCGCTGGATGAAGTATTCGCCGAACCGCTTAATCCAGAGCACAACCTGGATGCGGTAGAGAGTAAGCTGTTTGGTCTGGGTTCGGAAGCATATGTGGTGGGTTCTCATGAATTCTATATGGGTTACGGTTTGCAAAATGATACGTTAATCTGCCTGGATGCGGGTCATTTCCATCCAACAGAGGTTATTTCCAATAAATTGTCGTCCTTGTCTTTGTTTACAAGTGGCATTCTGCTTCACGTAAGCCGACCGATGCGTTGGGATAGTGACCATGTGGTAATTATGGACGATGAGCTACTGGAAATTGCCCGTGAACTGGTTCGACATGATCTGCTTGCGACCACACATATTGGACTGGATTTCTTTGATGCAAGTATTAACCGTGTAGCTGCATGGGTTGTGGGTACTCGAAACACGATCAAAGCCCTTCTCCGAGCGATGCTCGAACCGGTGGAAGCTTTGAAACAAGCCGAGTTGGAAGGGGATTACACGTTGCGCCTTGCCTTAACGGAAGAGTTCAAATCCTATCCGTTTGGCGCGATCTGGGACTACTATTGTGCTCAGCAAGGCGTTCCAGTTCGTGAAAAGTGGATCACCGATATCAAAACCTATGAACAAGACGTATTACTACAGCGTGATAAATCATTGGTGTAACTGTATTTAAGTTTTGTATAAACCACTATGGAATGAATATCCCATGGTGGTTTTTTGGCATAATCACGCTGAAATGCATAACTTAGGCGATTGCTTCCATACTAGGAATATGGATCTGTATCGTATACGATTGCCACGCAGAGGAGGAATAATGGAGTTGAATCTATCCCACAACAAACTGTATATCGCTGCACTTGGCGGCGTGAATGAAATAGGGAAGAATATGTATTTCATCCAGTACAATCAGGACATCATCGTGATTGACTGTGGTTCGAAGTTTCCCGATGAGACATTGCCTGGTATTGATCTAATCATTCCGGATGTAGCGTATCTGCTGGAGAATCTGGATAAAGTAAGGGGTCTTGTGGTTACCCATGGACATGAAGATCACATTGGTGGCATTCCCTATTTGTTAAAACAAATGAACATTCCGGTGTATGCATCCAGGCTCACTCGTGGGCTGATCGAGCTTAAACTGAAAGAGCATGGGCTGCTGCGCAAGGCGGACCTGCATACGATCGATGCTCATTCCAGCATTACGCTGGGAGGAATCGAGGTTTCCTTTTTTGCAACCAGTCATAGTATACCGGATTGTCTTGGTATCTTTTTTCAGACTCCAGCAGGCAATGTTGTGCATACCGGAGATTTCAAATTTGATATGTCGCCTGTACATGGACCTTTCCCAGATCTGCACCGCATGGCCGAGATTGGCAAACAGGGTGTCCATATTTTGCTTTCCGAGAGTACCAATGCAGAAAGACCCGGATTTACACCTTCCGAGCGTGTTGTGGGAGACCACATTCTGGATGCCTTTATCCGTGCAAAACAAAAAGTATTCATCTCCACCTTTGCGTCGAATGTCAGCAGGGTACAGCAGATTGTGAATGCAGCATTCGAGACGGGTCGCAAACTGGCACTGTTGGGCAGAAGTATGGTGAATGTGGTATCGGTAGCCAGTGAATTGGGGTATTTGCAAGTTCCTGACGGATTGATAATTGAAGCTATCGATTCGGATCAGTTTCCACCAGAACAAGTTGTTGTATTATGCACTGGTAGCCAGGGAGAAGCGATGGCAGCCTTGTCACGTTTGGCATCCGGTAAACATCCTCACGTAAGAATTGACGCCGGGGACACGGTCATTATTGCTGCCGGTGCCATTCCGGGTAATGAACGGAATCTTGCACATGTAATTGATAACCTGTATGTTCTTGGAGCACGTGTGATATATGGTTCAAGTGGTGCAGCTGGGATGCATGTATCGGGACACGGCAGTCAGGAAGAACTCAAATTGATGCTTACCCTGATGAAACCGGATTATCTGATTCCGATCCACGGTGAGTTTCGCATGTTGTATCAACACAGACTGCTTGCTGAATCCGTAGGTATAGAGCGTGATCATGTGTTTATCGTGAATAATGGGGATATGGTCCAGTACAAAGATGGCATTGCTTCGCTGGGTCCCAAAATTGCATCAGGAAATAGTCTCGTAGACGGTCTGATCATGGGTGATGTCGGCAATATTGTACTTCGCGACCGCAGGCAACTGTCCTCCGATGGCATGCTGGTGATTGTGACTACACTGAGCAAAACGGAAAAACAGATGGTCACATCACCCGAAATTATCTCCAGAGGGTTTGTATTTGTTAAGGATTCGGAAGAATTCATGCATGAGATCCATGAGCTTGTTCTAAACCGGATGGATGAGTTGACCGGGGCTGGGGTGAATCAGTGGAATGTGATCAAAAGAAAGCTGAAAGACGAGATCGGTCACTATATTTACGCTCAAACAAAGAGAAGACCTATGATCTTGCCAATTATTATTGAGGTCTGAGTCAGCAGGGATAGGGATTAGCCTTGCCTTAATGGTCTGTGCAAACGTGTATATGGAAGCTTAACAGCCTGATGAATGTGGATCATACTTCGGTATGAAGTCACATTGCCATCGGGCTTTTGCTATTACATCGGGAATGTACAATAGATGTACGATAAATGGAGTTGAATCAAATTCGCCATGGGTTTGCGATTCGAAGTATAATAAAAGGTAAACCAGCTAATAGAAATAAGAGGAGTCTTTATGAATAAAACCATTTCTGATATCGCTCAGATGGCAGGTGTGGCAAAAAGCACGGTCTCTCGCTTCCTGAACGGCGGATCGGTTAGTGAAGATACACGCCAGAAGATTGAGCGCATTATCAAACAATACAATTATGTTCCCAACACATTTGCACAGAGTCTAAAGGCAAAGAAGACCAGTATTATTGGTACGGTTGTGCCACGTCTTGATTCTTTTGCAACATCCCAGACATTGATCGGAATTGATGAAGAACTGCGGAGTAATCAGTATCAGATGCTTATCGCAAATACGAGCCAGGACATGCAGCGCGAGATTGATGCCATCTATGATTTTGCACGACAGAAGGTATCGGGCATTATTCTGCTGGCTGCTGAAGTGACTGAAGCACATCTGAAAGCAGTGGAGGACATACGTATCCCCGTGTTGTTGGTGGGGCAGCAGCATGAGCAACTACATAGTCTGGTTCACAATGATGACCAGGCAGGTTATGAGATGGGTAAATATGTCGTCGAACAGGGTCATCGCAAGATCGTGTATATGGGGGTTAGCGAGAAGGATCGGGCGGTAGGGATCTATCGTAAACAAGGGTTCCAGCGTGCAATTGCCGAATGTGGAGAATGTGAAGTTAAGTATTATGAGACCAGCTTTAAGATGTCGGAAGCCATCGTTACCGCTGAAGCCATTTTGAAAGAAATCACACCAACGATCATTGTCGGGGCTACGGATAATATTGCACTGGGTGTGATGAAGATTGCGTTCTCCAATAAAATCCGCATACCGCAAGATTTGTCTGTTACCGGATTTGGCGGATACGACATTACGGAGATGATTCATCCCACGCTGACGACTGTGAAATATCATTATTTGCAGGCGGGCAAAGTAGCGGCGAATCACATTATTCGTCTGGTCAAAGGCGAGTCGGTGGAGGAACGAACAACACTGAACGTAGAACTAATTCCTCGAGAAAGCGTTGACAAATTATAAAAATATCCTTTATGATAATTCCATCGAACCGGTTCCACTGTGAATATCCAATGCGGATATGCGAACACGGGCAGGCATCAATGCCATATGGAATTATTTTTTTACGTCTAGTGGAACCGGTTCCTATATTTTGATTTTCGTATAAGTTATATAAGAAAAAAAACATTTACGAAGAGGGCAGAAAAAATTCGAAGAAACGTAGTGTTCGCCTTTATCACCGGATTTCATCCTTTAGAAAAGGGATCAGGAAATCTGGGGATAACAGCGATCGGAGGATTGTTCTGCCATCGTAGCCCAAGTGTGAAATTTCTTGGTCTAACTTATATAAGCAAGAATGGAGAACAGCTATGAAAATGACTAGAGAGCAACGCTACAGACGAATTGAGCAAGCAGAGCCTGGAGAGGTTGCGAAGCTTGAAGCACAGATCTCCGTATGTCCTTGGCGACAAAGTTATCACATTCAGCCGATAACAGGTCTGCTTAATGATCCTAACGGCTTTGCATATTATCAAGGCTATTATCATCTGTTCTATCAGTGGTTTCCACTTGGGACAGAACATGGCATGAAATACTGGTATCATACCCGCTCGAAGAATCTGGTGAACTGGGAAAATGTCGGGATTGGAATTGAACCGGATGGCAGATATGACTCACACGGGGCTTATTCCGGCAGTGCGATTGAAAAAGACGGCAAGCTGCACTTGCTGTACACGGGCAATACGAGGGATGAGGCTTGGGTCAGACATCCGTATCAATGCCTGGCAGTTATGGATGAAGGCGGTTCAGTAACCAAACTGAATGATCCCGTGATCTCGTCTGTGCCAGCCGGATACACGGAACACTTCAGAGATCCCAAGGTGTGGCAACAAGGAGACACGTATTATTGTGTAATTGGTGCGCAGAGAACAGACGAGACAGGATGTACAGTGCTGTATCGCTCCATTGATCTGAACAACTGGGAGTTTCTTGGTGAAATTCGTACGCAATTAACCTCCTTTGGTTACATGTGGGAGTGCCCGGATTATATGGAGATGGACGGGAAAGGTGTGCTTGTCTTTTCCCCACAAGGCATAGACGCTGCGGGAGATCATTATCAGAATATTTTTCAATCCGGTTATCTGATCGGTGAGCCGCTGAATCTACAGACGAGAGAGTTCAATCATGGTGAATTTCAGGAACTGGATCGTGGATTCGACTTCTATGCGCCGCAGACGATGCAGGGCCCGGACGGAAGACGTATTCTGGTTGGATGGATGGGACTTCCCGATCTGGAATATCCGACAGACGATAGTGGCTGGGCTCATTGCCTGACCATTCCTCGGCAATTGTCACTCCGAGACGGCAAGTTAATCCAGTTACCTGTTACAGAGATGGTGCAATTGCGTCTGCAAGAGGAAGGGACTCATATTCGCGCAACGATTGACAATGAAAGCCGATCTTTCACTGGTTTTAATGGGATTGCCTATGAGCTGAAATGTGAGATAAGCCCTGTAGATGCAGAGATTGTAGGCATCGAACTCCGGGCAAATGGAACTGAAAAAACGGTTCTTCTGTATGATCGGATTCAGCAGAAAGTTGTCTTGGATCGGACGATGTCTGGTACCGAGCTGGCAGAGCAGAATGGCGTTGTACGACAGTGCACACTTACTGCGGATGTGATTAAGTTCCATCTGTTCGTAGATGCATCTTCAGTCGAGGTCTTTGTAAACGATGGTGAGGAGGTCTTTACCAGCCGCATTTTCCCAAGCCGGGACAGCGTGGACATTCGTTTTTTTGCACACGGAGGCAAAGCTGATTTTGAAGCAGCAAAATGGAATTATTAAGTATTACGTGAGAGGAATGAGATTACATGTCGGAGAATCAACGCATTGCCCAGGAAGTCATTCATGCCATCGGGGGCAAAGAGAATATCGCATCATTTGCACATTGTGCAACACGTCTTCGCATCATGGTGAAAGATAAAGAAAAGATTGATCAGAAAACGGTCGAGAACATCGAGAAGGTGAAAGGGGCTTTTTTCAACTCGGGTCAATATCAGATTATCTTTGGTACGGGAACAGTGAATCGAATCTTTGAAGAGGTTGAGAAGCTGGGCATTGAAGGAACGTCCAAGGATGATGTGAAGAGTCAGGGGAAAAAGGAAGGAAACGCTTTTCAGCGGGCTATTCGCACATTTGGTGACGTATTTGTACCCATCATTCCCGTTCTGGTAGCTACAGGACTGTTCATGGGATTGCGCGGATTACTTACCCAAAATGAAATTCTGGCGTTGTTCGGTGCAACACCTGATGATATTTCGGCCAATTTCCTGTTGTTCACTCAAATCCTGACGGATACGGCTTTTGCATTCCTGCCTGCGCTTGTAGCGTGGTCTGCGTTCCGTGTATTCGGCGGAAGTCCGGTACTAGGTATTGTACTGGGGCTTATGCTGGTCAATCCCGCATTACCCAATGCTTACGCGGTGGCAGATGGATCAGCACAGCCGCTGCATATGTTCGGTTTTATACCTGTCGTGGGTTATCAAGGATCGGTTCTGCCTGCGTTCTTTGTAGGTTTGATTGGAGCCAAGTTTGAAAAGGTATTAAGAAGACGGGTACCTGAGGCACTGGACTTAATTCTGACTCCTTTTATTACGTTGACAGTCATGATTACACTTGGACTTTTCGCTATTGGTCCCGTATTCCATTCCCTAGAAGAGTGGGTGCTGCATGGAACAACAGCTGTATTGGATCTTCCGTTTGGCATCGCAGGTATTATCATTGGATTCTTCCATCAGATTATTGTCGTTACCGGTGTACATCACATCTTTAATTTCCTGGAGATTCAGCTACTGGAGAAAACGGGATTCAATCCGTTCAACGCCATCATTACCTGTGCCATGGCAGCACAAGGAGCGGCTTGTCTTGCAGTCGGTCTGAAGACCAAAAATATGAAACTCAAAGCACTCGCATTACCTTCATCCTTGTCCGCATTTCTGGGCATTACCGAGCCAGCCATCTTCGGAGTTAACTTGCGTTATATGAAACCATTTATTATGGGACTGGTTGGTGGTGGTGTAGGTGGTTTCATCGCTTCCTTGTTCCATCTGCAAGGTACAGGTATGGCTGTAACGGTTATTCCAGGAACATTGCTTTATCTGAACAGCCAACTGCCGTTGTATATCTTGTCCAACGTGGTTGCCATGGCGATTGCATTTGCACTTACCTGGTTCTTCGGATATAAGGATCAACCGGTTGCAGAAGAAGCGGTGAGCCATGAGAACAGTGGAGTAACATCAACTGAAGTTAAAGCAGAGCAATCTAATCCGCATATTAATTCAGTTACCGATGCCGTTACAAGCAATCGTCCTAAGGTAGATTTTCTCGAAATAGCTTCGCCAATGAACGGTACCGTCGTTGCTCTGGAGCAGGTTCCTGACCCGGCGTTCTCGGAAAAACACATGGGTGAGGGCATTGCCATCGAGCCATCAGAAGGAAAAGTGTACGCACCGTTTGATGGTGTCATCGTACATGTCATGAACAAGAGTAAACATGCGGTGATTCTGGAGCATGAGACGGGTGTACAGATGCTGGTTCATATCGGAATTAATACGGTAGGACTGAAAGGGAATGGTTTTACCGCGCATGTGAATAGCGGAGATCGTGTAACTGCAGGTCAATTGTTGATTGAATTTGACATGGATGTCATTCAGACTGCGGGTCTGCCAGTGATTACACCTGTGCTGATTCCAAGCGGGAATGAAACGATAGCAACGGTTACAGCAACCTCAACCGGTCGTGTGCAAGCCAATGGGGAAGTGGTACTTGTAGTGAAATTTACTGAGCCACAATAGAGGCGTGTAAAGTGGGAAGCGGGTAGAGATGTATCTCTCCCGTTCCCCTTTTTTTGTGTACAATCGTATGAAATCAAAGAAACAGATCATCGGTGATCTAAGTGATCCAAGTGAGTTAGCACGCAAGAGAGCACCATTTTACGATTATCCAATCGACGCGCTATGAAAAACAAACGTTAATCGTGATCCTACAGACCAGCGTGACGTTTCAGTCGCTCTGCAATCTGCATTAGATCTTCCGCGGATATCCCTGGCGCAAATTCTTCCGGCAGATCAGGCAGCTCAGGTACTGGCCCTCCATACCCCGGCAAGCCTGCAAAAGCCTCCAGTTTACCACCATCAGTTGGGTGTGTCCCTTTCCAGATCTGGGCAATGCCCTGATAATCCTTGTCGCTGAACGTGTACAACCTGCGGTGCTCACCCTTCGCTTCCCACTTACGTGTCGTTTCAAAAGCTTTGTTATCCAGTCGTGGAATAGGGAACATCTTCGTTACATCCACACCTGTTGCAATTTCCAGTGCCTTTGCATACGCAAGAACATGCACACCTCCGCGTACAAGCAGGTATCCTGTCATTTCTCGGGCTGTTTTGTTGTCGGTCATTTCGTAGACTCTCATTTTGTGAGTTCTTGCTCCGCATTCAAGAAAGAAGTTATGCAACAGATCAAAGATCAGATTGCCACTGCTCACGACATATGAACCATTCCAGGGTCTTCCCATGGAGTCATACGGGAGCGCTGTCTGAGCCGATTCGATAAAATGTGAAGTCATCCGTGCGTCTTTGCCTACACGTAGCGGGGTAGAGTCCGGGGCGCCTGGTGAAGTGGAACCTTCAAGCATGAGGTTAATCGTATTGGCGACAAGTTCGACATGGCCGAATTCCTCCGCGGTAATACTTGCAACAATGTCATAAAATGGACGCAACTTGGATCTGCCTCTGAAATTAAATGACTGAAACATATAGTTATTTAATGTTGACATTTCCCCGAACTTTCCACCAAGCAACTCCTGAACTGCACTAGCTCCATTAGGGTCCGGATTATTGGATATGGGTAATTCGATGGCAAGACGGTCTACACGTTTAAACATGACATTTCCCCCTCAATCCTAGTTACTGTAAAAGTATGAAGGGTTACTTGTACGTTATTCGGTCGTTGGTGAAACAAAAAAACGTTCTGCCAGAGCTTAAAGCTCTGAACAGAACGTTAGATGAGTTCTTATTTGGAAGCTACGCCAACAACGCTTGTTCCATTTTTCGTGATTTTGTACGTCAGCACATCTCCGTTCCAGAAATGGAACTTAAGTGTGACTTCGCCATCATTGGTTTCATTGAAGAAGTTAGGTTTCAGTTCAATCACACTACGTTCGTAGTCTGGGCTAAATGTGTAGGAGAATTCTTTGAACGAAGTCCAGTTCTGTGGACCGGCGTTCTCTCCGTTTGCATATGTTGCTTCCATCGTAGCGAGCTGATTGCCGTTAAACGTAGTCGGAATGGCAAATGCACTGGTTGTGCCTGTTGCATCGTTCAACTTAGGTGTGTCATATTTAATGATATTAAAGTTCCAGTCAGCACCTTCATTGAATCCAGCTGTAAGTGTGGCATTTACGCCCAAATCACCAGAGGCTGTCAATTTGGTTAACAGATTGGATTTTAACGTAAGTACATCTTTTTTGATCGTATAGTCTTTACCTCTGACAAGAGGAGTAGTACCATTTTTCAACGAATTGAATTTGTTCCCATGCAGATTGAGTTTTACCTTCTGATCTTGAATGGCTTCATTTTGTTTAAGATATACGAGATCCGTTTCGGCTGTGGATGAACGACCTGTCCAGCTGGCTTTCATGGTATCAAATAATTCCTGATCAGACCAAGTAAAGCTTGTGCGACCGAAGTGTTGTCCGTTATCCCACAACATCGTGGTCATCTGTTTTTGACGCAGATATTGTCCAACAAATTCGAAGAATTTCAGCTTTTCGCCTTGCTCAATCACACCTGTGTGCTGGTCGAAACCAAGCAAGCCATACTCACCGACGATAACCGGAACGCCTTTCGCTGTGAAAGCATTGTATACCCGATCAAATGTGTCGGTAACATCCTTCTGTACTTCCTCGTTATACTTGGTGTAACCTGCGATGTTCACACTGAATGGCCAGAACCCGTAGTAGTGAACGGTTGCAATAATATTGCTGTCATTCAATTTTTGAATGGTCTTATTCAGTTCATCCAGATCAGGCTGAGCGGAAGAGGTATGCATCGTTGGAAGCACAAGTGGACGTGTCTCGTTGTTTCCACCCGAAGTTCTTACGATCTTGTGAAAAGAAGTGTTCAACTCGTCCAGCATGCGATATCCAATCGCTGCATCTGTTGTGCCGCCTTCAGAGAAACGTGGTTCGTTAACACTTTCGAACATGAGTTTATCGGATGCATCTTTGAATTTGTCCGCAATCTGAGTCCAAGCAGCGTTGTAACGTGCAAGCACGTTGTCATGGTCTTTCTCCATGTAACTGATCCAGCGCCAGGAATCATGGTGAAGATTAATCATAACGTAGAGATCCGCATCAAGGGCCCAGTTTACTACTTCTTGAACCCGATTCATGTAAGCGGAATCAATTGTGTAGTTGGGTGCGTCACCGATGTGGGCTTCCCAGGTCACAGGAATACGGATACTGTTGTAGCCCTCATCAGCGATCGACTGAATTAGTTCCTTCGTAATGCGCGGGTTGCCCCAGGCTGTCTCATCTTCACCAACGGCGTCCAGAGAGTTACCCAGATTCCAGCCAGGCTCCATGGCGTTCACGTAGGTCTGCATTTTGCTTGGCGCGGCTGAGGTATTGGCCTGTTCGCTGTTGTCAGTTGCAGCTGAAGCCATAGCAGAGGAGAATAGAGATAGAATCATGGCAGTCAAGAGCGTAAGAGATAAGACTGATTTGCGGTTTTTTTTCATTAATATAGTCTCCTTCGAATAGAGAATGGTTGAACATGAATAGCGGTTAAGCAGGGTGGAAATAGAGCTCAACGCGAACAAAAGTTCACTTGTGTAATACTGGAATCACCACCGATTTATGTACTGAAAGCGTTTTCGTAATTTACTATATCATGATTTAATATCGGACAATACCTGCACAATTTGAATAAAAATCATGTAAAAATCAGTGATTTTGCCATATTAATAGATTGTGTAGTGGGGCGTTTATTTCATTGGAAATGAAAATCATAAGGTTGCTTTTGAATGATAATTAGATTTAAATACCCTGGGAGGGATCTAATATGAAGCTGGATGCACATCAACATTTCTGGGAATACAATGTCGCCGAGTACGGATGGATTGGCGAAGAGATGAAAGCCATTCGTCAATCTTTTCTTCCGGAAGATCTTGAACCTTTATTGCTCCAATCAGGACTGGATGGATGTATTGCGGTACAAGCCAGACAATCACTGACAGAAACCGAGTGGCTTCTGCAGCTGGCGGATCGGCATGAATGTATCAAAGGTGTTGTTGGATGGGTGGACCTTTGTTCGGATGAAGTTCGGAATCAGCTTGAACTTTTCGCGTCCAATCCATATCTGAAGGGTGTACGTCATGTTATACAGGATGAACCTGATCTGGATTATGTATTGAGAGAAGACTTTCAGCATGGAATTTCATTGCTTAAGGAGTATGATTTGACCTATGATCTGTTGGTATCCAAGGAGCAACTGCCTTATGCTGTTGAATTGGTTAAGACGTTTCCTGAACAGCGATTTGTCCTTGATCATCTAGCCAAACCCGACATAAAATCAGGTATACTCTCACCCTGGAAAGAAGCACTTGAGTCATTGGCCGCACAACCTAATGCGTACTGTAAACTTTCAGGGATGGTGACGGAAGCAGACTGGACAAATTGGACTCCGAGCGATTTTACAGCCTACCTGAATATCGTCATAGAAGCCTTTGGTGCGGAAAGGTTAATGTTCGGGTCCGACTGGCCCGTTTGCAACGTTTCAGCTCCATATTCTGAAGTATTCGGTCTCATTAATTCTCACATTAATGCCCTACCTATACTAGATCAACAGATGATTCTTGGCGGCACATGTGCTGCGTTCTATCAAATATCGTAGTGGGCATTCCGAAGCTAAACCGGTTTCAAGAAGTTGACAACTGTTCTGATTCTTGCTAAAGTTTTATCCAATCCGCATAATCATGATCTGGGAATGTTACCGATATGGGCATAACCTGAGCTGGCTTGTTTACACGTAATCGTGTACCCAGGCTGGTTCGGGTTTTTTGTATTTAAGTTGAACAAACGATTTTACACGAGACGACTGCGCGGCCAGAACAATCTTCCAATCGCTGTTATCCCCAGATTTTTTGATCTCCTTTTTAAAGGGGAAATCCGGTGATAAAGGCGAGTTTATGCTTACGAAGTAGCTTTCCATTGAAAGCTTTTAGCTTCGCTTCTCCAGATTTTTTCTGTCCTCTCCGTTTATGTGTAATTGTGTAGTTAACTTAAATATTTTGTCTTTTTAATATTCTAACGATTTGAGCGGATAGCTGAATTACATATTTGGAAGGAGAATGATGATGACGAATTTTACATTTCCTAAAGACTTTCTGTGGGGTGGAGCCATTGCTGCCAATCAGGCGGAGGGCGCATATCTGAAAGATGGCAAAGGGCTGAGTATCGTTGACTTGCTGCCTACCGGAGAGAATCGCAGAAGTATTATGAAAGGTCATGTTCCGGCTTTTACGCCGCTTGCTACCGAGTTCTATCCTTCGCATGAAGCGATCGATTTTTATCACCGTTACCCTGAAGACATTGCTCTATTTGCAGAAATGGGATTCAAAGCACTGCGTGTCTCGATTGCTTGGGCACGGATTTTCCCGACAGGAGAAGACGCACAGCCCAATGAATCGGGATTACAATTTTACGATAACCTGTTTGATGAATTGTTGAAAAACGGCATTGAACCTGTGGTTACATTGGCTCACTTCGATGTGCCTGTGCATCTGATCGAGAAGTATGGCAGCTGGAGAAGTCGTGAACTGGTAACTCTTTTCGAGACTTACGCTACAACGGTATTCACTCGCTACAAAGACAAGGTGAAATACTGGATGACATTTAATGAGATCAACATGTTGCTTCATCTTCCATTCCTTGGGGCGGGGCTGGCGTTTAATGAAGGGGATAATATCAAGGAAATTCAATATCAGGCTGCTCACCACCAACTGGTTGCAAGTGCACTGGCAGTCAAGGCATGTCATGAGATTATTCCTGGTGCCATGATTGGGTGTATGCTCGCCGCAGGAAGCTTCTATCCGTATACTTGTAATCCGGAAGATGTGTTCCAGGGCATGGAAAAAGATAGAGAGTCCTATTTCTTCATCGATGTGCAGTCACGTGGGGAATATCCGGGTTACGCCAAACGTTTCTTCAAAGATCACGAGTTGAACATCGTTATGCAGCCGGGTGATGCGGAAATCTTGAAGAATCATACCGTAGATTATATCGGGTTCAGTTATTATTCAAGTCGTACAACCAGTACCGATCCGGAAGTCATCAAGAATATGACCAGTGGTAATGTATTTGGCTCGGTAGCCAATCCATATCTGGCGAAGTCCGAGTGGGGCTGGACGATTGATCCAAAAGGATTCCGTATTACCGCCAATCAACTACATGATCGTTATCAGAAGCCGCTGTTTGTTGTTGAAAATGGATTTGGTGCCAATGACGTGGTTACACCGGAAGGTGAAGTGGATGATGCATACCGGATTGACTACTTGAAACGACATGTAGCTGAAATGGGTGAGGCTATTCAGGATGGAGTTAACATCATTGGTTACACCAGCTGGGGACCTATTGATATTGTAAGTGCATCCTCAGGTGAGATGAGAAAACGTTATGGCTACATTTACGTGGACCGTAATAATGAAGGTCAAGGTGAGCTGACACGGCTGAAGAAGAAGAGTTTTGAGTGGTACAAAAATGTGATCGAATCCAACGGAACAAACTTGGGTGACGCGTAGTTTATATTTTTCTGAATTAAAATGGTCTTGTACGGCAATATAACATCGGAAGTTTCATCTATATAAATTGAACTAAACTTCTACACAAAACGGAGAGGACAGAAAAAAGCTGGGGATAACAGCTATCGGAAGGTTGTTCTGTCATCGGAGTAGCTAGTGTAAATATTATCTAGTTCAATTTATATAACCATGGGACTTCCGATTGTCCACACATTGAAAGCGTTGACATATAGTCAGGTTCGCGCTATACTTGACGCAATTATATCGTTTCTGGGATTGTTACTACACGACGTAGGCAAAACCTAAGCACCAAAAAAACAGACTACCATGTCTTGTTTATTTTGTGATGCTTCAGGTTTTTTTTGTATGCCCAAAAGACGATGTATAACTGCCAAGAGAGTGGAACGTGACGGGGGGATTGAATTGAAAATAGCAAAGGTTATCAACAATAACGTCATTAGCATCTATCAGGCGGATGGAGCAGAGCTTGTGGTGATGGGACGTGGGATTGCCTTTAAGAAAAAGCCGGGGGATAAAGTAGACGAGACCCGCATCCAGAAAGTATTTGCATTGAAAAACAAACAAACATCCGATAATTTCAAAATGCTGCTGCGGGAAGTTCCGATGGAACTGATTGAAATTGTGGAAGAGATTATCACGTATGCGCGTGAGAATCTGGGTCGAAAGCTGAATGAGAACATCTATGTATCTCTTACAGACCATATTAACTTCGCCATCGAACGTTATCGGGAAGGCGTGGAGATCAAGAACGCATTGATGTGGGAGATCAAACAGTTGTACAAGTCCGAATTCGAACTGGGCCTGAGGACGCTGGAACAGATCAACACTCGTATGAATATTGAGCTTCCACCTGATGAAGCCGCTTTTATTGCCCTTCATATTGTCAACGCAGAGATGAACGAAGAAGTTATTACAACGATGAATATTACGAAGTTTATCCAGCAAATTATTAATATAGCGAAATATCATTTCAAAATGGAATTTGATGAGGACTCTCTCAGTTATTTTCGCTTTATCACACATCTGAAGTTCTTCTCCCAGCGTGTGCTCAGTGGTACGCATTACGACAACAACTATGATCATTTCTATGACATGATTAAGGAGAAACATCCAGATGCCGCAGCGTGTACGGAGAAAATTGAGTTGTTTGTCAAAAAGGAATACAACCATGAGCTGACCAATGAAGAAAAGTTGTATCTGACGGTTCATATCGAACGAGTGGTTAATCGATAATATTTAAATGTTGACAAAAATGGTTTTATTATAATAATATGTGATTAACAGGAATTGAATACGATTTAACTGGGATTGTTACTGGTTATGCAGGCAAAACCTAAGTCATGAGAAGGACAGGACCATTGTGTCCCCTTGCTCAAGGCTTAGGTTTTTTGCGTGCAAAAAAATCGGTAAGAGGCCTGTTTGAGAAAAAGTGGGGGTGCAGATTATGAGTCAAGAGAAACTGGCCAAAGAGATTGTAGAATTGGTTGGCGGTGAGAAAAATGTGGAATCACTGGTTCATTGTGCAACACGATTACGGTTTGTATTGAAGGACGATGCCAAGGCAGACAAAGCCAAACTGGAGAAAACAGAAGGTATCATCGCAGTCAAAGAAAATGGAGGACAGTTCCAGGTGGTTGTTGGTAACAAGGTGCCTGAAGTCTATAGTGCCATTGGACAGATCAGTAACATTCTGGACGATTCGACCGATAAAGAAAAACCTCGCAAAGCAGCCAAAGGGCTCGGGGGTATTATCGATATCATATCCAGCATCTTTGCCCCACTTCTGGGTGTTATGGCGGGAGCGGGTATTCTAAAAGGGTTATTGTTGATTGCAAGCAATATCGGATGGCTGGAAACGACAGAAACAACATATACGATCCTGTATGCAGCAGCAGATAGTCTCTTCTACTTCCTGCCTCTGTTGTTAGCGGTTACAACGGCACGTAAATTCCAGGGGAATATGTTTGTCGCGATGACGATTGCAGGAGCACTGATCTATCCGTCCATCGTCACGTTGAAATCAGAGGGAACACCAACGGATTTCTTCGGTATTCCAGTCATTCTGATGAACTATTCATCTACAGTTATTCCTATCATTTTAGCTGTCATTGTGATGAGCAAGTTGGAGAAGTTCTTCAATAAGACACTTCATGATAGTGTGAAAAACTTTGTTACGCCATTATTTTTGCTAGTGATTATGGTACCTCTGACATTGCTTGTATTTGGACCATTTGGCGTATACGTTGGTAATGGAATTGCAGCTGGACTGGTTGCCGCATTTGGATTCAGTCCATTGCTCGCAGGAGCAGTTATGGGTGCAAGCTGGCAGCTGCTCGTTATCTTCGGAATACACTGGGGTCTGATTCCAGTATTTATCAACAACGTTGCAGTGTATGGACAGGATGGTGTTAAACCCGCTGCGACAGCTTCAATCTTTGCCCAAACGGGTGCTGCTTTTGGGGTTATGCTGAAAACCAAGAACAAAAAACTGAAAACGCTGGCTGGATCATCAACGTTGACGGCTTTATTCGGTATTACGGAACCGGCCATCTATGGGGTAACATTACCACTGAAACGTCCATTCATTGCAGGGGTAATCGGTGGTGCAGTTGGTGGAGCTATCATTGGTCAAGCGGGCACATTGGCATTTGCATCCGGCGCACCGGGATTACTGACCTTGCCAATCTTCTACGGACCAGGTGGACAAGGTTTCCCTGGATTGATTCTGGGTATCGTAGTATCGTTTGTTGTTTCGGCTGCACTGACGTACATCATGGGCTTCAAAGATCCGGTAGAAGAAGAAACAAAAACTGAATCTACTGTATCTGCTGAGCAACCTGCCCGTACAACGAATGCTTCAGACGAGATTGTATTTAGCCCAATCGAGGGAACGATTGTTGAATTGTCGGAAGTTCCAGATCCGGCCTTTGCATCGGGAGCCATGGGTAAAGGGATTGCGATTGAGCCAGCTGTGGGCAGAGTCGTAGCGCCTTTTGATGGTACAGTTACCGTTGCATTCAAGAAAAAACATGCCTTGGCTGTAGTGTCAGACACCGGTGCTGAAATATTGGTTCACGTTGGCGTAGATACGGTCAAGCTGGACGGGCAGCATTTTGTTTCCCATATCAAAGAAGGCGATCGGGTCCAAGCGGGAGATCTGTTGCTTGAATTCGATATTGCACAGATTAAGGCTGCTGGTTATCACACGGTAACGCCGATTATAGTAACGAATTCTGCCAACTACGAGGAAGTAATTCCACAGGCTACCGGACAGGTTAGTAGCCAAGAGCTTCTATTAAAATTAAGTAGCGGTAATGGTCAGGAACAAAAGTAGATAGATGCTGATGTACTAATCTGATGGTACAGTGTTTTCATGGTTCCGTTGACATGGTGGAATTGGAAAATTATAATTGGAGTTGTACATCTACATCTATACATGTTAATGAAAGGTGGATTATTGAACATGACAAATGCGATGAGACTGCGCTTCCTTCCTTTGAATCGGTAATTGAATACGTTCAAAGGCTCTGACCGTTGGTTCAGAGTAAACGGGATCAGTCTGTCATTTTCAATCATCCTGACCTTAAAATAAGTGTTATACTCGCTTTCCCGTTTACGTTGAATCACAGGCCACGGCCTGTGATTCTTTGTTTTTTTCTTCTGATTATCTTAATCAAGTAAATAATTAGGTAAAGGCGCTCAATACAGACTACTGGAGGTAACCGCTATGATGACGTTACTGTTCTATTGATACGAGCTGGCACGATCAGCTCGTATCGATAGAAGCGTGCTTCGCTATCGATACGAAATAAATCTTATTTCGGAGGTAGCGAATATGGAAAAGATATGTTTTGAATTAGAACAGGTTGAGATGACCTATATGGATAAAGCAGTACTGAACATTGAGCGACTGGCTGTGCATCAACTGGATCGCATCGGTGTAGTAGGTGGTAATGGTCAGGGTAAAAGTACGTTATTGAAACTCATTGCAGGACAGATCCAACCAACAGCCGGAAAGGTAAAACGTTTTGCAGAGTTTGGTTATTTGGAACAAGTTGAACCACCACAGCCTAATGGGCACCTGGAAGTTGATGGGGCTTTACTCAGTAAATTAGCCATACCTCAACACGACCAAGCATGGAGTGGCGGAGAACAGACCCGTTTAAAACTGGCTCAAATGTTCGCCCATTATCATGAAGTACTGTTACTGGATGAACCAACAACACACATGGATCAAGAGGGCATTACATTTTTGCTGGATGAATTGCGTTATTACTATGGGGCGCTTGTGCTGATCAGTCATGATCGTGCGGTACTGGATGAGCTGGTAACCACGATCTGGGAAATCCATCAAGGTGAGGTTCGCGTATATTCCGGCAACTATAGTGATTATCAGGCACAGAAAAGGCTGGAGCGTGAGCAACAAAACCAGGCCCATGAACAGTTTTCCAAGGAGAAAAGACGATTGGAGCTGGCCGCTCGGGAAAAGATGAAGAAAGCCGAGAAAATAACGCAGGCCGGAAGCATGTCCAAAAAAGAATCCAAGGCAAAAACAAACCGTATGGTTGAAACCAAATCCAAAGGCACCAGTCAAAAAGCGGTGCACCGCGCAGCTAAAGCGATTGAACAGCGAATGCAACAACTTCACGAGGTAAAAGCGGTGCAAGAGGATCGGCCTATGATCTTCCGTCAGCCAAAGACACTGGAGCTGCACAACCGATATCCAATTATGGCAGATCGCCTTACACTTGAAGTGGAAGGTAACGTATTGCTGGAGGATGTAAGTTTTCAGGTTCCATTAAAACAAAAAATAGCGATAACCGGAGCCAATGGCAGCGGGAAAAGCACATTGCTTAACCATGTTTTCCATGCTGGAGATCATATCACGATGTCTCCAAAAGCGAAGATCGGTTATTTTCAGCAAATGAGCTATCGTTTTACAACAAAAGAGACCGTATTACAATTCCTGAAGAATCGTTCGGAATATGAGGAATCAGAGCTCAGAAGTGCGTTGCATGCGATGCAGTTTACAGGTAATGACTTGCTGAAGAATGTGGGGACATTAAGTGGAGGAGAAGCGATTCGTCTTCAATTATGTCACTTGTTTCTTGGACAATATAACATTCTATTGTTGGATGAGCCGACGAATTTTCTTGATATGCATGCATTGGAAGCGTTGGAGCGTTTTATCAAGACCTACGAAGGGACAATTCTGTATGTATCTCATGATCAGAGGTTTATTGAAAATACAGCCGATCAACAATTTCAGATTACAGAGCGTCAATTAATTCAGGTGAATATATAAGCTGAACTAAAGAAGATTTACACGGATCACTCTGATGACAGAACAACCTTAGAGGAAGAGAAGTAACGAAAACCGCCAAAGTGATTTTGGCGGTTTCGTCGTTTTCAAAGATAGGCAGATTAGTTACCTTATGTAGCTTCTATTAAGAATCCGCTTTTATAACCGTGGAATGCAGGTTACCTGTGAGGCGTTGAGGTGGGAAAACCATGCGCACTGGCGCAATGATGATGGCAGCAAATACAGCTTTGATCAGATCCCCAATTATGTAAGGATAAAACCCTTGAATCATGGCCTCAGATAGGTCCATTTTGTAAGCATAAGCAAGCCAAGGGACACCAGATACATACACAAGCAGTGAGCCGAATAGTTCAAATACAACAAAAGCGAGAATGAATCCTGTGACACCTTTGATGTTGATTCGTGCAAGCAACAGTCCAATTAATAATGCGGAGATCGGCCACATCATCACATATCCTCCGGTAGGTCCAAGAAGTACCGCAAGTCCTCCGGTCCCGTGTAGCAAGGGGAAACCAAGAGCGGTGAGCAGAACAACCATGGTAACGCTCAGAAAACCATATAGTGGGCCAAGTAATCCTCCGGCCAGCATGACAGCCAAAGTTTGTAATGTTATTGGTACTGGGGAGAAGCCAATGGGAATGCTTATGTAACCAAAAAGTACTAAAATTGCGGCCATAAGTGCGCTGAATACAATGCCTCGCAAAGATAATTTCATGTTTGAACAATCCTCTCCATTTTGGTAATATGATTGTTAACCAATTATATAAATGTGGTTGACGATTAGGATCGTACCACATAACAATAGAAAGGGAAAGGACTAATTTACGATGCAAGGCAACCTGCCTATAATTACATTAGAAGATGTTCGAGTGCATTATTCTTCCGAAGGTAGTCAGGTGAGAAAAGCACTGGATGGGGTCTCACTTACGCTGCACCAAGGAGAATGGATTAGTATTGTAGGGGCGAATGGCAGTGGAAAAAGCACACTCGCTGGACTACTGATTGGATTCATTCCACTATCTGGAGGGGTACGGGATATCTCGGATGAACTTACCGTTCGGGGTGTACTGCAGCAACCGGATGCACAGGTACTAGGCGATACGATTGAAGAGGAGTTTCATTTTGCGCTGTCACCATTAATGGAATCTGTAGAAGAGCAATTGGAGCGCAGGCAGGATGCATTACATACCGTAGGACTTCAATATCCCCCGGAGAAGGCGGTCTCACAATTATCCGGGGGACAGAAGCAACTGCTTAATATTGCTGTAGCGCTCGCAGCCAAACCGGATATATTGATTCTGGATGAGCCAACAGCCATGCTTGATCCAGGAGCAAGAGACCGTATCGAGGCCATCGTTCAGAAGATTACCCAGCGGGGGACAACGGTGATCTGGATTACACACCATCTGGAGGAAGCAACCCTGTGTGATCGAATCATTGCTATGGAGAGGGGACGTTGTGTGTACAACGGGACGCCGGAGTCCTTTTTCTATGAAACAGAGTTGAATGAGAAGGCTACTCGGGAAAATGTACAGCTATCTCCCTGTGAACGGTTAGGGTTGGACCCTCCTTTTACTGTAAAAACTGCGTTATTGCTCAAGCAAAAAGGTATGATGCCAGAAGCCATGCCACTGCGACCTGAGCAACTGGCCAAGGAGGTCGCACGTTGGAGATCAAGCTAACCAATATACGCATAGAAGCATCGGAATCGGGCAAACGTGCACTGCTTGAAGATGTGAGTGTACAGTTGAACAGTGGGGAAATCACCTTGCTGCTGGGCTGCACGGGTTCAGGAAAAACGACTTTACTACAGACGTTGGCTGGTCTGAGACCGCCCGATGCAGGAAGTATCACATTAGATGGCACACCTTTCTGGAAAGAAGGAAAAGTGCCGCAGTCGATTTTATTGCAAATGGGACTATTGTTTCAATTTCCGGAACAACAACTGTTTGCCCGAAGTATTCAGCGTGAATTCACATATTCTCTGCGTCCTTATCGACTTTCAGAGAAACAGCAACAAGAGCAGATCACAAAAGCACTGAACCAATGGGACCCGCCAGTGTCCTCGGAGTTGGATCGACGTTTTCATCTGGACAGGTCGCCATTTGCTCTAAGTGGGGGAGAGAAGCGCAGGTTAGGTCTTGCTCTCGGAAGTGTGACCAATCCGCACTGGCTTCTGCTGGATGAGCCAAGCGCAGGGTTGGAAGCCCAAAGTGTTGGGCTTTTGCTGGATGTATTGGAGCAACATCGTCTGGCAGGTGGTGGTGGCGTGGTAGCTACCCATGATCTGGATACATTTTTGCCTTGTGCGGATCGAGTATTGTTGTTGCAGGAAGGCCGTCTAATCGCCGATCTTACGCCGAGAGAACTTCACAAAAGGCCTGAACTGCTGGAGCAGACAGGGATTGGACTGCCACCATCGATGAGACTGGCACAGCAGTTAAGAGCAGCGGGTCTTGAGCTGCCATTGACCGCAATGACGCCAGAAGAGATGGCTGAATGCATTGTTCAGTCTACGTTAGTTGAGGTGGGGATTCAGGACGGATCGAAAGAAGCATCAGGGACGGTAACGATGGAAGTCAAGAGTGATGCAATGAAGTATGAAAAAGAAGCACAGATAGCGTCGTCCATTAAAACGGAGGATGATCCGAAGCTTTTTCCGAACACCTTGACTCATTCAGGCGGATTATATGGCGTCATGGACCCGCGTCTGAAATGGATTTTGTATATTTTGCTGGTCACCGCAGCTATGCTTCAACAGCGATGGCTGGGATTGACATTAACACTGGTGCCGGTAGTAGCAGCACTTGCCGTGCTCCCGCGTCAGACTTTGGCTGGATGTATGAAGTTAATGAAGCCATTATTATTCTTTTTCATCATATCAACGGCGTTATCTGGGACAACTCTCTCAACAGAAGGAGGAGGTTTGCACTTTGGCTTTTCTCTGATGCAGGCGGAGGGAACTTTGCTGAATGTGTATCGTTTGTTTATCGTCACATTGGCAAGCCTTTGGTTTTCGTTGACGACACCTTATGGTCGAATGGTAGAAGGGCTTAACTGGGTACTTGGCATTGGTAAAAAGATCAGGTTGCCCGTAGCTTCGTTTGCTCTTGCTGTATCGTTAATTTTTCGGTTTATCCCGATGATCTGGAGTGAGTGGCAGCGATTCTCACTGATCGTACGGGCACGTGGGAAGGCAGCTTTGAGACCCAATACCGTTCGAATTCGTGACCTGGGCCCGATGGTGATTCCCTTGTTAATGGCACTGTTCCAACGTGCGGAGGATATGACCATTGCGATGGAAATGCGTAAAGTTAGAGAGCATTCTACGCTCGGAGGACGTTCATTGTTATTGGTATGGTCCAAACGTGATACCTGGATTAGCATGGCTGGCCTCATTGTTTTTGTACTATTAATATGGATTCGCCAATTGTGATGGCGATAATGATCGTGATGGATCCGGTAATGGATCAAAACCTAAACGCAGTGTTTTCCAAAGATCATGCATAAATGCGTTTGTCCTCGCTCACAATAAGTGGACGTTGGTCATCTGAAGTGGATCAGGAGGGATAAACGATGAAAGATAAGTTTTTGCGTGAAGAACGGCAAGAATATACCGATGTGTCTACGGTGGAGTCGCAGCGAAACGATATCACACTCGAAGAATTCCCGGAGGGTCCTTACGGTTCATCTCTGTTATCCGAGTCTCTCGGGAAAAGTTCTCCGTGGCGGGTGGATCAGAGGTCTGCACATCGTTTTGATTATGAAAATCATGAGCTTCATGAGGGAGAAGTACGGGATTATCCAGGTCAGGATGTTTTTGACGAAACGGTTCCGGATAACGTGTCCAAGCCTCAATATACGGAAGAATCGTAGTGAGATTTTGATATGAAATAGAGCGTAGCCTCCGACAGGTTTTGTCCTGTTCGGGGGTTATTTTCGTTGTGTTTAATGAAAACAAATCTCCTCCAATTCCACATTATGGGTTATCATGTTTGTAGCTCGAAGTAAATTTGGTGGTATATGCGGGGGGACTTGGAATGAGAGAGATCGATTATAGTCAATATTTCTGGCAGGATGATAAGATCAGATTACGTGCTTTGCGTGAAGAAGATTGGGAGGATCATTATTATAACCGCTTTGATACACCTGCCCGTCGGTTATTGGAGTGTGCAGTAGAGTTGCCGCCAACCCATGTTGAAGCGAAGAGTTTCACGGAAAACTTCTCTGATTTTTCTTTAGCCAAAGGACGGATCATGTTTACAATTGTAAATATGGATGGTGAAAATGTCGGAGGTGTGAATCTGAACAGCATTGATGAGAGAAACGGTACCTTTAGCATTGGCATTCAAATTGACAGGGATCATCGAGGAAAAGGATACGGAACCAGAGCCGTACGAATCTTGCTGAAGTATGCCTTCTTCGAGCGCAGGCTCAATAAATTTAATGATTATGTACTCGAGGGAAATGAACCTTCCGCAGCGATGATGAGAAAACTTGGATGTGTTCAGGAAGGTGTGCGTCGCCAAGTGATCTATACGGATGGAAAATACCAGGATCTGATCCTCTTTGGATTAACCAAAGATGAGTTTATGGTTAAAGAGGGGCTAGTTTGAAGTAAAGCTAATAAGCTGAAATTAAGTGTATTTTTAGGAGGCAGTATGAATCAACATGTACAAAACGATGAATTAATCATCGACTGCAAGGATATTTATTTGCGTGAGTATCGAATTGAAGATTTAGAGAAACTGCAAGAAATTACGTGGCAACCTGAGGTGTATGAATTCCTACCGGGATGGAATGCTACGATTGAAGACAGGAGCCTGTGGCTCACCGAATATGAAATCCCTGAGAATCAGCGTTTTAAACAAGCTGTGATGGCGGGAGGGAATATTGGAGAGTTATATTTACGAATGGCTATCGTACTCAAAGAAAATGATGAGTTCATAGGATGGTGCTGCTCAGGGATCAAGGACGAACTGCCAGCACCCAATCGGGAGATCATGTACGGTATTTCCAAGCATTTCAGAAATCGTGGTTACACCACGCAGGCGCTCAAAGGAATGACAGATTATTTATTTGAACATACAAACGTGGGAGTGTTAAATGCCATCGCTTTGACTACCAATCAAGCATCTAATAAGGTGATACAGAAATGTAAGTTTGAACGGTTAAATTTGATCGAGATCGAGGATGAAAAGTATAACCATTACCACCTGCGTAAGCAACAAGGCCAATTTTAATAGAACGTAGTCCCATAGTGAAGGGCTATAAAATGAAAGTTTCGGATCAGGTTGGACAGTTATTGCTCTGGCTGTCTGATCTTTTTTGTGTTTATTTTATTATACAAGGCTTATGTTAATAATTTTCTCCACGATAATAGCGCTCCAGTTTGTTATCCAAATGAACAAGCTGCGCTTTTTTCTCCTCGATATCATTCAGCAACTTTTGCTTTTGATCCTCAATCAACTTGGTTCTTTCCTTCAGCGTGGAGGTTCCTTCGTTGACCTGATCATAATACTTTTTGATGTCTTCCACACTCATCCCGGTTTCACGAAGGCATTTGATAAAAACCAGCCAGTTCAGATCCTCCTCCAAATAAAGACGGTTATTCTGCTCATTTCGTGCAGCAGGTTTCAGCAGTCCCTTTCTTTCATAAAAGCGGATCGCTCCAATGGAGATTTCAACTTTTTTCGCTACTTCTCCAATCGTTAACATGTTAATCCCTCTTTTTATAAAAATTATTTGACCTACACTAAGTGTAGCATAGTAACTTATACATTGTTAAATATAAATCAAATTACGGAAAGAAGGATTCGCATGAAAAAGTTTGTTTTTGTAACCGGGGCAAATAAAGGAATTGGATATGAAATCGTCAAGCAGTTGGGTGAAGCAGGTTGGAAAGTTATCCTCGGCGCACGCAGTGTTGAACGGGGTGAAAGAGCTGTTTCCGAGTTAACTTCCAGGGGGTTAGATGTAGAATTTGTACAGATCGACATGTGCGACTTGAAGAGCATTGAGCAGGCAGCCGATACGATTCAGAAGACTTATCCCGCAATAAACCTTCTGATCAATAACGCGGGTATGCCGGGTGCTTTCTCTCATTCCTTCACGGATACAAAAGAGGAAGATCTGCGGAACGCCTTTGAAGTGAACTTTTTCGGCACCTTCCGTTTGAATCAGCGATTGTTCCCGTTAATCAAAGATAATGAAGGCACAATCATTAATGTATCAACCGACATGGCTTCTCTGGACCATATGCAAAATTCGGAATTTACTTTAAACGCCTTCGACTATAATTCATCCAAAACGGCCAACAGTGCCATGACACTTTCGATGGCTTATGAAGTCAAAAACAGCAGGGCGCAAGTCTTCGCGGTAACGCCCGGATTCACATCAACAGATCTTAATGGCAATGCCGAAGGCGGTAAATCAAAAGAAGCCGGCGCTGCGATTATTGTGCGCTATGCGACGGATGGTAAACGCCATAATGGGGAGTTCCTAGATGAGAATGGCGTATACCCTTGGTAATCCCGTTCATACCGGATGATCTTGTCCCCCGGATGCAGTGACTATTCATGAAATGAAAGTCAAAGCATTTATGCCCTTGTTGGAAAAATATCAGGATTTTGCAACAAGCCCCGCCAATGAAACCGTAGAAAGAATTATTACTCAACTCAATCAATCTTTTTCAGATTATTTTATAATTCATCATTTTGAGGTTACTGTTGGTGGAATTAGAGTCGTGGAAAAAGATGATCAAATCTATAGTGTTAGCCCAATTTTTATACTGCCAGAACATCAAGGAAAAGGAATTGCACAAAAAGTCTTTACAATGGTTGAGCAGATATATGATGATGCAAAGTCATGGAAATTGGGTACCATCTTACAAGAGAAAGGGAACTGTTATTTGTATGAGAAGATAGGCTACAAAAAAACGGGTGCAACAAAAGCAATTAACGACAAAATGACAATGGTATTTTATGAAAAGCATTTATAAGTTTCAAAATCTTTGTATATGATGCCTCAGATTCGTTAGCCAGCTGAAACCCATTGGGCTTCCACTATACTAATCGGATACAAAAAAAGAATCCCCCATTCGTTTCAATACCGAAATGAGTGGGGGATTTGTCATGCAATCAAGAGCGGGAACAAGATGATAGAAAAATGTCTGGATAGCTTTAACTAGAATCGACGCTCAGCTTAGACATCAGCCTTATACAGCGGCAGCAATATCATAAATTCCGTTCGCAATCCTACCTGACTTCGTACAGTAACTTTCCCACCATGCGACTCCACAATCGAGCGGGTAATGGCGAGACCGAGACCTGCGCCACCTTGTTTGCGCGAACGAGAACTGCTTGTGCGGTAAAATCGTTCAAAGATATGGGGCAGATGTTCAGGTTCAATGCCTGTGCCATTATCCTTCACTGATAATTCAGCTTTATGGTGCGTGGCATACAACGTTATGGAGATGGCTCCATGCTCAGTATCGGTATGCTGCACCGCGTTATGGAACAGATTCAGCACAACCTGCTTCAGCTTGTACGGGTCAGCCAGTACATATACCTCAGCCGTCAGATCGAGATGAATGGACCTCCGCTGAGCCATCATGGCAAGTTGTGGTTGCATTTCGAGCAGCAAACTGTTCAGCTGAATGACCTCCCGCTCCTGGTTAGGAGCCTGATCCAGCTTGGTTAATAACAGCAAATCTTCAACCAGCTTGTTAATTCGTACGGATTCACCGTGCATGCTGTCCAGTGCCTTATACAATTGATCTTGATTGGTCGCTGCACCCCGTTGTAGAACTTCAATGAAGCCGTGAATGGAGGTGAGTGGGGTACGAAGCTCATGAGAAGCATCAGACAAGAAACGCTGCATCTGCTCTTTCGATTCCCGCTCCGCTTCAAACGAGTTCTCCAGCCTTTCAAGCATGCCATTGAATGAAACTGCAAGCTGATCCACTTCTTCTTGTCCCTGAACGACGGGAAGGCGATCTGCGAGACTTCCTGCATCGATCTGCTGTACTTTATTCACCATGTTGGACAGGGGAACCAGCGTCCGGCGTAATACCTTAGTGTATAGAATAAGACCGGCTACCATGGCCAACAGCGATAACATGAGGAAGATTAGAAGCTGTTTAATAATCAAGTCTCTCAGTGGCTTTGTAGCCGTGCCCATCTGCACCATTGGTAAACCACGATTGCGTGGACCGGGTGAAGCAAATACAATCAATTGCTCATTCCCTTGGCTATCCGTGACGATCCGGTAGGGAATGTGTTTTTGTTCTTTCAACTCATCTGTAATGTCCTGATATTCAGGGGTTGATAGTTGAGGGGCTTTCAGACCGTCTTCTCCAAAAACATCCTCGAACGTACCTTGGTTATCAAACAGGGCCAGTGAACGGTCAGGAATAAACAACACCCGATTACCAGACCCGTTTCCTGCCTGTCCACCAAAAGGATTGTTGGAAGAGCCGCTACGTGACTGGATTCCGAGCCAAACCGGGGGCATGGACATGAGCTGTTCTTCCATGGTTTTTGCCTGATTCCGGTAGAGAAAGCTTTCCATGATCCAGAATTGCAGGATACCGATTAACAATAACAGCCCGGCAAGCACGAACAGGGAACGAGAGAGCAATTGAGATCGTAATGAACGAGGCCATATCCATTGGTGCAGACGTCTTAAACGAAGTTTATTTTTCTTAGGTAGCGAGTTCATCAGAGATCCAACCTGTACCCGACACCTCGAAGTGTGCGAATGAGTTTATGCTGTTTATCCCCGAGTTTGTCGCGCAAGGAGCGAACGTATACCTCCACAATATTTTCTTCCCCGCCAAAATCATACCCCCACACCCGGCTTAGAATGGTTGCTTTACTCAGTACAATCCCATGATTAAGCACAATGAATTTTAACAGTTCGTATTCGGTAGGAGATAGCTCCAGGACCTGATTCTGATAGGTGATTTCTTTGCGCTGATCATCAATTCGGAAGGGACCGTGGGTGACGGCTCCTATTAATAAAGGAAATTGATTACGCAGTCTGGCCTGAATCCGGGCGAGCAGCTCATCAAAGGCAAAGGGTTTGATCATGTAATCGTCAGCACCTAACCAAAGGCCCTTAACCCGATTCTCGACTTCGTCCTTCGCTGTCAGCATAATTACGCCAACCTCGGCACCGGTCTTGCGCAGACGCTCGACCACTTCGAATCCATCCATCTCTGGCATCATGACATCCAGAATAGCCATATGTGGCTTGAATTCAAGCGCCAACTCAAGCGCAGCCGCTCCATCGGGTGCGGTGCGCACATCAAAGCCCTCATTGCTTAATCCAAGCTCTAGAAATTGTAAAATATGCGGTTCATCATCAGCCAATAGTATTTTAATTCCGCTGCTAAGCTTCATAATGTGCTTCTCTCCTTGCCTGATCCATCTAGATTTCTCCCTCACTTCGGAGGGACTGTATGTAGTATTATCGCTTGCCAAACTGAAATTTAGCTGAAAGGATTGTGAATTATCCTCAGACAACATTCAGCGGGCACTCATCCCAGTTTTATTTTGGCATGTCACAATACTAGACATGAAGAACTTTGAAGGAGTGATTAACTTTGAATAACACCAAAAGAAGGATGGATCTTGTCCTTCTGCCGATTGTATTACTGGCGGCATTTCTGAACGGGTACGGCATCTGGAACGATCCATATGCCAATTCCTATTATACGACTGCCGTTGGGAGTATGCTGAGCAACTTCCATAACTTTTTCTATGCTTCACTAGACTCAGCAGGCTCGGTCACTGTAGATAAACCACCAGTTGTCTTCTGGATTCAGACCGCCTTTGCCTATGTCTTTGGATTGCACGGATGGAGCGTTATTTTGCCGCAAGTATTAGCGGGAATCGGTTCGGTGCTCCTGATCTATTTCATGGTGAAACCTACATATGGTCTTGCTGCAGCACGAATCTCGGCAATTGCGATGGCAACTGTGCCTGTTGTGGCAGCAGTCAGCCGGACCAACAATATTGATAGCATGCTGGTATTCACGCTGTTGTTAGGTTCATGGTTTTTGTTCAAAGGCAGCAAACAAGGCAGTACTTGGCGCATTCTGGTTGCTTTTGGGTTAATAGGCGTAGCCTTTAATATGAAAATGCTTCAAGCCTACATGATTCTCCCGGCTTTTTACTTGCTTTATCTGCTTGCATTTCAGGCGAAATGGAGAAGGAAGATCATCCTGCTGATCGGCAGCACAGCGGTTCTGGCGGTCGTTTCCTTATCCTGGGCGGTCACTGTGGATTCTATACCCGAAGACGAGCGGCCTTATATCGGAAGCAGTGAAACAAACTCGGTCATGGAACTCGCCTTTGGATACAATGGTCTGGCTCGCCTAACGGGTCAGCAGAATACTGCAGGTAACGCAGGTATGCCAAATGGTATGGGACAGGGAAATAATCGGGGAAATCGAGAAGACTTGTCTTCAGGCCCTAATCAGACAGGCAGTGGTGTTCCTGGCGCTGGGCAAGATGTCAATGCACCGGATAACGATAATATGAATGGTTCGAATGGCTTGAACACCATGGGCGGTATGAGTGGGCCGAATGGCAATTTCCCGAACGGGCAGATGCCGAATGATATGGAAATGCCAAACGGAAGAAATTTCGGCGGTAATGGTGGCGGAGGCATGGGAGGAATGTTTGGTACAGGGGAGAAAGGTCCTCTGCGTCTGTTCCAGACTGAACTGTCAGGTCAAGCCAGCTGGCTTCTGCCCGTTGTATTGCTTGGATGCATTGCCATGTTTGCAGGGTTAAGACGGAGAAATATTACGAACAAACACAAGGAAGCCTTGTTCTGGCTGGCATGGTTGATTCCCGTTGCTGCCTTTTTCAGTGTGGCAGGTTTCTTCCATCAGTATTATCTGATTATGCTTGCACCTCCAATTGCGGCACTGACTGGCGCAGGATTTGTAGCGATGTGGAAGTCATATCGTGATCGCAATGGCTGGCAGGCATGGTTGCTTCCGGTGTCCGTGTTGCTGACGACTCTGTTCGGCTGGTATATCATGCAGGTGTATAACGATACGATTGGTGCAGGCTGGTCTATTAGTGAATTGATCGCAGGCATTCTGGTCACGATCATCCTAATCGTTATGCTTCATTGCACACATCGATGGAAACAGAGCTTCATTATCGCCGGATTCATGGTGATGCTGATCGGTCCAATCTACTGGGCATTCACCCCAATTACTTATGGTGGCAACAGCATGATTCCTGCAGCAGGACCTACTGGTTCCAATGGTATGTTTGGTGGAGCAGGAATGGGTATGCCGATGGGTAACGGTGCAGGAGACACAGAAATGCCTACAATGGGTGGCCGTGGCGGAATGGGCAACCGTAACGAAGAAGTGGATACAGCTACACTGAATTATCTGAAAGAGCACAATACAGGCGAAACGTATCTCTTCGCCACAACAGATTATAATCAGGCAGCACCTTATATTATCGACGAGAAAGCATCGGTAATTACACTTGGAGGTTTCTCCGGGTCAGACCCGGTGTACACAACAGAGGAACTTGAGCAACTCGTCAAGAGCAGGCAAGTGAAATACTTCATGGTTGGTGGCATGGGTGGCCGCGGAGGGAACTCAGATATTAGCGATTGGATCAAAGAGCACGGAACCGAGATTCCAACGTCAGAATGGCAGACAGGCACCGACAGCGGATCTGCGGATAACGGAGACACCGGAAACAGAGCTGGATTTGGATTTGGATTCGGATTCGGATTTGGCGGACAGACCACCTTGTACGAAGTGAAATTATAAGCCGAAATGAAAATCTCGAACGAAGTCCATTGGAAAAGGGAGGGGACAAATATGGCTCACGCGTACCGATATAGCATTATTATTCCCATGTATAACGAAGAAGCGGTGATCGAGGAGACATATCGGCGTCTGAAGAAGGTCATGGGCAGCACAGGAGAGAGTTATGAACTGTTGTTTGTCAATGATGGCAGCATGGATCGAAGTGCTCTAATGATCCGTGACTACGCCCGTTGGGACGAGAGTGTGAAACTGATTGATTTTGCCCGTAACTTCGGACATCAGATTGCGATAACAGCGGGCATGGATTATGCAGTGGGGGATGCGGTCGTTATTATTGATGCGGATCTGCAGGACCCTCCCGAACTGATACTGGATATGATCGCCAAATGGAAAGAGGGCTATGAAGTCGTATATGCCCGTCGCACCAGACGAAGCGGTGAAACTCGCTTCAAGAAATGGTCGGCAAGTCTGTTCTACCGTGTACTGCGTGCGTCGACGGATACGGATATTCCAGTGGACACCGGAGATTTTCGCCTGATTGACCGCAAAGTATGTGATGAGATGAAACGTCTTCCGGAGAAAAACCGGTTTGTGCGCGGGTTGGTCAGTTGGGTCGGATTTCGTCAGACTGCGATTGAATATGAACGCGATGAACGTCTGGCAGGCGAAACAAAATATCCGCTGAAACGCATGCTGAAGCTGAGCCTGGATGGTATTACTTCATTTTCGTATAAACCGCTCAAGCTCGCAGGTTATGTAGGGGCGATCCTGTCGGTTGGCGGATTTATCTATATGTTAACGGTTATTGGTTCGGCCATCTTTACGGATTCAACGATTAAGGGATGGCCATCCATTGTGAGTATCATGCTGATGTTTAACGGTTTCATCCTGATCATGCTGGGCATTCTGGGCGAGTACGTGGGCCGCATCTATGATGAGACCAAGGCGCGTCCACTATACATTGTGAGAGATGTGGTTCATGCCGAGGGCCAGCAAGCACAATCCCGATTGACAGCCCGAGTTGCTCATCATGACTAAGCGTCTGGTGACACTCTTCAAGTTCGGTATTGTGGGTGTTGCAAATACGTCAGTGGATGCGGCGGTGTTTGCTTTGCTTGCAGTGGTTGGTGTACCGGTTCTGATGGCTCAAGTAATCTCATACAGCTGCGGTGTTGCGAACAGTTATTGGCTGAACGGCAGGTGGACTTTTCGAGATGCGGCACGAAGGGGTGGCGATAGAGCGAAACTTATTCGTTTTCTAATCACCAATCTTATCGTTCTCGCGTTATCCGCCCTCATTCTGATGACTTTGCACGATGTGTTGGGTTGGAGTCTCGTGATGAGCAAGATCCTGGCGACCTTGATGGGGATGATTCTGAACTATATGGCCAGCAGATATTGGGTGTTTCGTACAACGAACATATGAAAGGAGTCTATGATGATATGCGAATTAAAAAAGCAGTTATTCCGGCAGCGGGTCTCGGAACCCGTTTCCTGCCAGCGACGAAAGCACAGCCCAAAGAGATGTTACCGATTGTAGACAAACCGGCCATCCAATACATTGTTGAAGAAGCAGTGCAATCAGGCATTGAGAATATCCTCATTGTGACCGGACGCAACAAAAAATCCATAGAGGACCATTTTGATAAATCGGTTGAACTTGAACACTCTTTATATGCCAAGGGCAAACAGTCTTTACTGGAAGAGGTGCAGGCTATCAGCGAGATGGCAAATATTCATTTTATTCGGCAAAAAGAACCGCTGGGTCTGGGGCATGCCATTGGGTGTGCACGGCAATTTGTAGGAGATGATGCCTTCGCTGTATTGCTGGGAGATGACATTATGGTGTCTGATCCGCCTGCACTTGCACAGATGGTCCATCTCTATGAAAAGACAGGCAACCAGATCATTGGTGTCCGTCAGGTAGACGCGGCAAATGTGAGCAAATATGGCATCATTGATTCGAAGGGTGCAGAGGACCGGGTTCACCGGGTCACCAATCTGGTCGAAAAACCTTCTCTTGCGGAAGCGCCATCCCTTACAGCAGTAATGGGACGATACATATTGAAACCTTCTATCTTTCCCATTCTGGATCAGATCGAGAGAGGGGCTGGAGGGGAATATCAGTTAACGGATGCCTTGAAAGAAGTGAGTCAGGTGGAGGAACTGTTGGCCCTTGAACTGGAGGGGCGTCGCTACGATATAGGCGATCAATTCGGATATATTCAGGCGATCTTGGAGATCGGACTGATGCGCAAGGAATTACAGCCCATGCTGACACCATATCTTCAGAGCCTTGCAACCCAGTGGGCATAGAAATTGATATATAGTAGAGGTTTAGATGTACTGTAGGGCAGGATCTCGTTTGTGCCATGGTTCTGTCAAGACTCTAGCATTGTGCAATGCAGCCTGTAACGCTACAATAAGCAAGAAATCTAAGTTGCTGTTTGAGGGGTGAGGAATCATGAATGAATCTATCATCAGGGACCTTATTAAGTATATGGACGTGGAGGACAACGCCGCCATTCAATACATTCAGACCGAGCATCGGATGAAACTGGGACTCTTTTGGGGGATACAGGAAGGCAGCCGCGTTCTGGAAATCGGATGTGGTCAGGGAGATACAACGACCGTGCTTGCACATCTGGTGGGGGAGCACGGGTACGTTCATGGTGTAGATATTGCACCAGAGGATTATGGTGCACCACTGACCGTAGGCGAAGCGGCAGCCAAGCTGCGGAGGTCTCCGTTGGGTGATCGAATTCGAATGGATTATGATTTTGACATTTTAAGTGATCAGGTTCAATTCACCGAGAATGAGTTTGATGTTATCGTACTTTCCCATTGTTCTTGGTACTTGAAATCGTTTGCCGAACTCGCCCAGATTCTTAGCAAGGTTAGGACATGGGGATATCAGTTATGCTTCGCCGAATGGGATGCGCGAGTTACAGATGTGAGCCAGCTCTCACATTGGTTATCCGTTCTGATTCAGTCTCAGATCGAATGTTACAAGGAGAACAGCTTCTCCAATGTGCGCACGCTTTTTACACCGGGGGATATCCAAGAGCTTGTCTCTGCCGCAGGCTGGACGATTAAGGAAGAGAATTCGATCCATTCTCCTGAGCTGCAGGACGGTCGCTGGGAAACCGAAATGACACTGGCAGAAGCGCCTGTGGAACTGAAACTGCTTCAGATCCCGGACAAAGTAAAAACACTTCTTCTTTCTGAACTAAAATTACTTAGGACACATCATGCCACGGGGCCTGGGAGCCCACTGGGAACGTATGCGATGGTTGCCAAAAAGCAGTAAAGAAATAGCTATTTGTAGTATGTTATAATAAAAATGTCTATCGACGTACTTTTCACAGAAGACAGACCGCATTTAGCTGAAGTTTTCTTGCGATAATACAATGGTTCAGCTCTGCTGGAAACATATAAATTCCATGATCTAAAAAAAATGTGTTTACTTCATCACGGTAATTTTGATATTATAATCGCAATATCAAATGCGACGAAGAGACGAGTAGATAAAAATCATTCTTTCAAAGAGAGCTCCGGCAGCTGAAAAGGAGTAAAGAACTTTTTATTGAATAAAGACTCAGAGCAGCACATCGGAACTTAGCATTTAAGGGATGGTGTGACAGGAGCTCCTGTTACAGAGCTAGAGTATGAACGGTCTACAGCTCGCAACATGGTTGTAAACCTTTACTTGAAGAGGCGGATATGGTGACATATTGGCGAATCTGGGTGGTACCACGAGAGTTCAATCTCGTCCCTGAGACTATTGTCTTGGGGATGGGATTTTTTTGGTTTTTCCGGGCTGTGACTACACGCTTTGGAATTGCCTGAATAGTGTTAATTAGGAAGTTAATTTCATAATACGTTGTTTTTAGTGAGTTATGAAATTGATTTGAAGAGAAGAATCACTTAAACCGAAAGGAAATGATGATTGAATGTCAGCAAAATTGAAAGTTGGTATCGTCGGAGGAACAGGAATGGTGGGTCAGCGTTTTGTGGACCTGCTTGATCAACATCCATGGTTTGAAGTAACAGCTATTTCTGCAAGCGCCAATTCGGCAGGTAAAACATATGAAGAATCCGTACAAGGCAGATGGAAACTCGCAGCTCCTATTCCGGAAGCTGTGAAGAAAATCGTTGTTCAGGATGCTTCCCAAGTTGAGGCTTTTGCCAGCCAGGTTGATTTTATTTTCTGCGCGGTTGATATGAAAAAGAATGAGATTCAAGCGCTCGAAGAAGCTTACGCTAGAACAGGAACCCCTGTCGTGTCCAACAACTCCGCTCATCGCTGGACAGCAGATGTACCCATGGTAATCCCTGAGATTAACCCGGGACATCTGGACGTGATTGAAGCTCAACGCAAACGTCTGGGCACAAAAACCGGATTCATTGCTGTAAAACCAAACTGCTCAATTCAGAGCTATGTGCCAGCACTGCACGCTTTGCGTGAGTTCAATCCGACTCAGGTTGTTGCTTCCACGTATCAAGCAATCTCGGGAGCAGGTAAAAACTTTACGGACTGGCCAGATATGCTCGATAATGTCATTCCATACATCGGTGGCGAAGAAGAGAAGAGTGAGCAGGAACCACTCCGGATCTGGGGCAGCATCGAAAATAATGAGATCGTCAAAGCATCGGCTCCATTAATTACAACACAATGTATTCGTGTACCGGTAACGGATGGACATCTGGCTACGGTGTTTGTAAACTTCGAGAAAAAACCAAGCAAAGACGAAATTCTGGAGCGTTGGTTGCAGTTCAAAGGCCGTCCACAAGAGCTGGCTCTGCCAAGCGCACCGAAACAATTCATTACGTATTTTGAAGAAGAAAACAGACCACAGACGAAACTGGATCGTGACATCGAACGCGGAATGGGTGTCTCCACAGGCCGACTGCGCGAAGACTCACTCTATGATTACAAATTCGTGGGATTGTCCCACAACACGCTCCGTGGAGCGGCAGGTGGTGCGGTTCTGATCGCTGAACTGCTTAAAGCTGAAGGATATATTCAACCGAAATAAGCATAAAGGCATCATGAGCAGCAACAGATTTCTGAAAAGAATGATTAGATCAAAACCATCACTCCTTTGGTCATACCCCTGTCAAGTAGACAGATGAAAAAAGCTATGCTGCCAGCGCGCATCGATATTCAATCGGTGCGCGCTGTTTGAGTTTGGCTTGAAATCGTCGGTAGTTGTAATGGTACATGTAATCTTCCACGGCTTGTCGAATCTCTGCTTCTGAATTACACTGGTTAAGGTACAGCTTCTCTGTCTTGAGATGCGAAAAGAAGGATTCGATGCATGCGTTATCCAGGCAGGTTGCTTTGCGAGAGTGGCTGCCCTTCACGCCGAATGCTTCTAATCGTGTGTTGTACGCCTGAGACGTGTATTGGAAGCCTTGATCCGAATGGAGCACGGCTTCCGAAACGTCTCTTTTTTGTGTCCATTGTTCCACCGTATCCAATACGAGCTGAACATCGTTCCGTTTAGATAATTGCCAAGCTACAATTTCGTTGTTGAACAAGTCTTGAATGACAGACAGATAAACGAATGTGTTTCCATCCGAAATATAAGTAATATCCGTCACCATTTTTTGCTGGGGGGCTGTGGCATGAAATTTGCGCTTCAGGCGATTCGGATAAATCACAGATGGCGTATAGCTGGACTTCTTCCGCTTCTTACGAATGACCGATTGGATCGATAGTTCCCGCATGATTCGCCATACTTTCTTGTGATTAACGTTCAGACCAGCCTCCCAGAGCGCCGTTGTCATGCGAGGATAACCAAACTCTCGGTTTGCAAAATGAATAGCCATCATGTGTTCTTTGATCTCACGATCACGGTCTTGTCTTGCGTCTCGCTGCGGCTGTGTTGCTCGCCATTTGTAATAACTGGAACGGGGTATTCCTGTAATCGATAATAGGCGTGTAATGCTATGCGAGCAGCGCAATTCGTCTATGATATCGTAGTTCTCCCGTTGGCTCAGCGCTTCTCCTTTACTAGATTTGGATACCGCTTTTTTAAATAATCCACCTGTGCTTGAAGGTAGTCACGTTCTTCTTCTACACTGCTAAAGGCAGTACGGGGACGTCCTTTCATTGGATTCGGAACATTGTTTTTTCGCTCATCGAACGCTTCCCCGTTTTTCCACTTTTTCACCCACACCTTCAGTTGTGAACAGTTTCGAATTCCTTCGCGTTCAGCTACCACTTTATAACTTGAAGACCCTTCGACATAGGATCTAACCGCATTCAATTTAAATTCTTCGGTATACGTCTGAAATGTTTGTCCTTTTTTTGCCATAAAAATATCCCCTCCAAGTGTCACTTGAACCCTCATGATAACATGAAGGCTTTTTCAAGTGTCTACTTAAAGGGGATAATACCACATGTCGGCGTTTTTTTAACATTCCAGTATTTTGTTAGGCCGCGGATGTCTTATCCGACTTTTGCAGAAGCTGAGAGCGACGACCGAGCAGATAACCTGTCAGTGAAGCGAGCATCTGCTGGAATACCATTCCAAGCACGACCGGGACAGCAACTGGTGGTGGAAAATACGAAACAGCGAGTACTGCACCTGCGCTAATATTACGCATACCTCCATTGAACACCAGAGCGACCTGATCAGCCTCATTCCAGCCCAGCAATCGGGCGATGAAGTAACTTAGCGCATAACCGAATGATGCCAGGAAAATGATGATGACCGCAAGTCCAGCCAACTTCCAGTTGAAATCAGCCAAGTAAGGTGCAACGACAGATCCGTTAATCGCAACGACTGATGCCATGAACAATTTGGACAACGGATTCAACCTTGGTCCCCAGACCGGGACAATGGCGCCTTTGGTCCACTCATTCAACAGCATACCGAGCAGTGATGGTACAACAATCATCCAAAACAGACTGCTCATCATGGCTGCCGTGTCCAGTGTAACACTGGTGCCGATTAACAGGGATAACACCCCGGGCACTACGAAAGGAGCAAGCATGGTATCAATCAGGATGATGGAAAGCGTAAGTGCGATATTGCCCCGATAGATGCTGACCCAGATGAAGCTGCTGATTCCTGTCGGAATCACGGCTGCCAGAACCAGGCCCGTTATGGTATACGCATCTGTAGGGAAAACCAAATGACCCATACCAAGAGCAATTAGAGGCATCGCCAAATGCAAAATAAACAGACATACAAACAGGGGGAACGGCTTCTTCAGCACGTTCACAAAATCCCGTATCCCCAGACTGATACTTCCAGCGAACGTCATGAACGCAAAAAGCCAAGGAGATAAAAAGGTATAAGAAGAAAGAAAACTCCCGCATAACACGCCAATAATAATACTGATTGGGGTAATCAGTGGCATGATGCGGTTCAAGCGTTGGTTCAAGGCTTGAAGCATAATCATGACATCCCTTTACCGTGTGATTTTACTATTATACATGTTAATAACGCTGGCTGCAGACCCATTTGCAATGAAGCAGTCTGAACAGGTATCATGGACTTGGAACAAGGATTCCGATTAGGAGAAAGGGAGATGATCATGTTTATAAGAAAAAGAAAGCACACATTAATGATGACAGGTCTTATTGCATCAAGTATTCTTTTGATTTCAGCCTGTTCAGTCGTGGAACAAGCTAATCAAAGTTTAAATTATGTGAGTGGGGCTACTGATTATATAGAACAGGTATCAAACGCCGGGGCTGATCTGCAAGAGCTCGCATCGGGTGCGGTGAATAATCCGGAGATTACAACGCAGATTCAGGAGAAAATCGATCTGATCCAAGCAGAAGCAAGTGAATTTTCTCAGTTGACTGCTCCTGCAATAGGAGAGAGCATTCATGAGAATCTGGTTAGTTACAATACTCAATTAACAGAAGTTGTGGACAATTTCGAGAATACAATTGCAGAGCAAGGTTTTACGGCAGAGAATTGGGAAAAGACAGGCATTCCTGAACTGATCACCAACATCAATAATTTGAAAGATCCGCTTAGCGGACTTCAGGGTGAATAAATTGAATTGATCTTACCACATTAAGACAATCCAGTTTGGAATCGAATACTTGAGAAGGGCGAGATATCGGAATGATTGAATTACCGTTATGCTCGCTTTTTTATTTTCCCAAAACTCATGCATATTTAATATCACAGGAGCTAGACTATATCATGTAAATAGGAGATGTATATGACATTTATCTCATATTTATGTGAAGATGATCTATGGTTTGACAAGGTTGGGACAGAGGCGTATGATAAGTATATAAGTTAATAAAATATAGTTACTTACTATAAGTTTTGAACTACCCTTAAATATATTTTGCCAAAGGAGAGCTGAGTCATGACTCAACACAATGGAAAAGTAATTATTATTACAGGTGGAGCCAGTGGTATTGGTAAAGAAACAGCACTTCAACTTTCGGATCAAGGTGCGACTATTGTTGTCGCTGACTATAATGAAGACGGAGCGAAGAAACTTGCGGCAGAGATTGAAGCAGCAGGCGGAACAGCGGGCGCGTACAAAGTGGATGTATCCAAAGGGGACGAGATCAAAGCCCTGATCGACTGGACCGTAGAGCAATATGGTACGTTAAGCGGTATTTTCAATAACGCAGGCATTGGACTTGTGAAGCCATTTCTGGAGATGGACCCGGAATCCTATCACAGAGTCATTGATGTAGATCAGCACAGTGTATACTACGGTATGTATTATGGCGCGAAAAAAATGGTTGAATTAAATGTACAAGGTACCATTGTAAATACAGCTTCGATCTATGGAAGTGTTGCTGCAGTAGGCAGCTTCAACTACAACGCAGCCAAGGCTGCTGTTGTTATGATGTCCAAATCCGGTGCACTTGAACTTGCTGAGCATGGAATTCGTGTAGTTGGTGTAGCACCTGGTTTTATCGAAACACCAATTCTGGGTGATGACCAAGCCATGAAGGATGCGCTTGCTACTCAACATATGCGTGGAGAGCTCATTCAACCAGAGAAAGTAGCCAGTGTGGTTACCTTCCTGTTCAGTGATGCAGCAAGCGCAGTGAACGGTACAACCGTAGCCGTAGATGATGGATTCCTCAGCTTCAAAACCAAATAAGTCCCCTTTTATAATTAAGGCAACTCATCTCAAAAAAACAGAAAAACGGTGCAGAACGATTTATTCGTTTTGCACCGTTTTTGTATTTTCATTATAAAGTAATCGTGGCATATGAGATGGAAATAAGTTTGTCGAATCATCCCGAAATTTCAGAGATCGTGATACAATTAACAAGGCTATAGCTTTTTATCATTTTGTGGTGTCATATACAATTCGAACGCCAAGAGAGCCATAACTCTCTTCTTTGTAATGACATTGAGAACAAGTTTTCGTCGAACATAACGCATCGTTATGAACTTGTAATTTTTCGTTGCACTGTGGACATTTATTTTCAAAAAGAGTCTTCAACACGTTAAACATGCTTAATCACTCATTTCGGATTAATTTACTTGGTTTTCATTATAACGGATAATATTCGCTGTGTATAGCACTTTTGAGTGATATCGAAATGAGATTTATATTGCACGAAAGGAAGCGCATAACCGATGGATCTTCTGCTTTTTGTCATCATGTTTATACTGGGTCTGGTCGGTTCATTCTTCTCCGGTTTGTTGGGTATTGGTGGGGCCATTATCAATTATCCGCTGCTGTTATATGTTCCATCCTGGATGGGACTGGAGCCATTCTCAGCACATCAGGTATCTTCGATTAGTATGTTTCAAGTGTTTTTCGCTTCACTTGCCGGTGTGATTGCATTCCGCAGAAAAGTAAAGACGGGTAGAAGTGGTGGAGCGATCGTCCACCGCGGTTTGGTGCTGTACATGGGCTCCAGCATTCTTGCTGGCAGTCTGATCGGCGGGTTCATATCCGGTCATCTGGACGGAAGGGTTATTAATCTGATCTATGGCATTCTGGCGATCATGGCGATTGTGCTAATGCTGATTCCCGGAAAGGGAACGCTTGATACCTCAGCTCCACTGGTGTTTAATAGATGGATTGCAGCAGGCACTGCTTTTGCAGTAGGAATTGTATCAGGAATTGTTGGTGCGGGTGGTGCCTTTATCCTTATTCCCATCATGCTGACGATTCTCAACATCCCTGTACGAACGACGATTGCTTCTTCACTGGCGATTGTATTTATCTCCGCAATCGGCGGCGTTATAGGGAAAATTACGGGTGGAGACATTCCGATGGAACCCATCATCTATACGGTGATCGGCAGTTTGCTCGGGGCATCCCTTGGTTCACGGGTTAGTTCGATGATCAATGTGAGGGTACTTCGATATGCATTAATCGTACTTATCGCCATCACAGCGGTCAAAGTCTGGTCTTCCATTCTGTAAAATCAAGTACGTTGGCATGAACAATGACTATTTCGTAACCAAACGGTTCGATCGCCGTATAAAGGTTATGAACATGAGCTGACGTGATGGATATACCACCCGAATGAGTTCAGTTTTCGTCCATGGAGCACCTCACACTCCTTTCATGGATACATGTTTAACATTAATAGAAGTTGAGGTATCCACCCTATGAATAACGTACTTATAGATCAGGCTGATGCAGGATATCGGCTAGCTGAGCAGAAAGCATCGCAGTATTTTACTTCTCTTAGGCAGCAACTTATGAATAATTCGTATACAACTGCACTCACCCAAGATATTCATGAATGGCAAAAAAAACATATTCATCGTTTTGCCTGGCTTTCTCTTTTATCACCAAGCAAAAGAAAACCGGATTCCCGGGATATTCATAGATATATTCATTGGCTGAATGCGACAGGAAAACTGGATGATTACCTGGATCGGAGTATCTCCTATATTTATATGCGGGATCTGGGGCAAGCCCTTGATTCTGCAGATACGCAGGTCCGAGTTCAGCACGTTGTCCAGAATACTAAAAAATATTTTATGCGCTCTGCTACCGAACGCAAAGGACAGCCTGATTATATCAGTCTGGCTGCATTGTACCGATGGGGACAGAAGGAACACATTGAATCGGCTGTCATCTGGGTGATGAACAAATTAAAGAACGTAGCATCCAACATCCCGAAAGAGCTGGATGCAGAGCAGGCGCAGCGGAAGCTCATCAAGATCATTCTCGGTGTGGTCCTTCATGTGGACGATGAGATGAACGAGCAGACACCCCCTGAAGAACGGACGCGGAGATTTGATGCGGCAATCAGACTCGGTTATTCGTACGGTTTGACGTACCCATTTGTAGATGACCTGTTGGATTCTCAGGCCTTGACTGTTCAGGAAAAAGAACAATATTCCCTGATGATACGTGATGCACTTCTTACCGGAGTCGTACCCGATCTGGGAGAGTGGAAAGGCAGCAATCTGGAAGTGATTAGATATGTTCATTCCGAGCTTCGGGAAGCATTTGAGTATATTAAGAACTATCAACGTCCGGAGACTCAGCGCACATTCCTCGAACAATCCTATGTGTTCTTTCAGTCTCAGGAGATCGATCGCAACAAGAAATTATCCAATGCGAATTATACGAATGAAGAATTGTACATTCCGATTATTATCAAGTCATCTTCCTCCCGCTTAATCGTTCGATCTGTTCTCAGTGCTCAGGAGGATGAAGGATTCGATCTGCGGACGTTCTATTACGGAATATACAATCAGCTTGCAGATGATTTTGCCGATATGTTTGACGATATGGAAGAAGGCGCAGTAACTCCGTATACGTACTATTTGAAGTATCGCGACCTGCGCCCCGACTTGATTAATCCTTATGAATTGTACTGGGCAGTCATCTCGCATCTGATCCATGATGTATATAACTCGGACGCCAAGACCCGTGAGGTTATACTGGATCGTGCCATTAACGGTCTGAAGCGTTGTAAAGAGCGCCTGGGTCAGCAGAAATATGATGAAGTGATGATGATTTTTGCTTCCGGACAGCCCGAATTCAATCGATTGGTTCAACAGATGGTACGCAAAGCAGATGACGTTGATTTCCTCGATAAATTGTTACGGGATCAGGTCGTACTTCAATTGAAGAATGACAAGCAGGAGAAAGAGGAGTTCCGTCAGACCATTCGAACAGTTCGCGAACAGATTAATGTGGAGTTACAGATAACCAAGCCCGGTGGACTTCCCGAGATGAAAGAAACGCTGATCGATGCAGCCAATTACAGCTTGCAGGGAGATGGAAAAAGGCTACGCCCCATATTAACGTGGGTTATGGGTGTGCGCGAGTATGGTTTACCTGAATCCTCCATCGTTCCACTGCTTAGGTCGCTGGAGTACATGCATACAGCTTCCCTGATCTTTGATGATCTGCCCACCCAAGATAATGCTTCGACAAGGCGTGGTCGCTCCACGCTGCATCAGGTACACAATAGCGCCACAGCAGAGCTCACGGGTCTGTTTCTCATTCAGAAGGCGATTGGTGAGCAGTCATCATTGGATCACTTCGATGCGGCGACTGTGCTCACACTGATTCAATACTCAGCTGAAAAAGCAGAGGATATGTGCATGGGGCAGGCGATGGATCTGAACTCCAAAGGCAAGGCTTTGACGCTGGAGCAGTTAAACATGATCTGTTTTTACAAAACAGGCATTGCCTTTGAGGCTGCACTTGTGATGCCAGCCATTCTGGCTCAAGTAAAGGATCCGGAGATTGCAATCCTGAAGAAATTCGCGTATCATGCGGGGATCGCCTTTCAGATCAAGGACGATTTGCTGGATTATGAAGGTGATCACCTTATCCTTGGTAAACCGGCAGGTCAGGATGAGCGGAACAATAATTCAACCTTTGTGTCCATTCTTGGTGATGAAGGTGCAAAGAAAGCGATGTGGGAGCATTATTGCCAAGCCACAGACGCGTTGAGCGAGATGCCGAAACCTATTCCCTTCCTGAGACATTTATTGGATTATCTTATTGGTCGCGAGCGCTAACCTGTTTTACTAACGATTCCATGTTGCATATGACTTATTATGATATATAATGACAAAGGTCGGGATTCCATTGGATGGATTCCAGGCCTTGTTTGACTTTGTAGACACCAAACTTTTGAAAATATATGTTTCAATAACTCAATTTTTGGGTACTAAGCTGGTATTGTGGTTTTAAAACAAACCGATCCTTTGTGGAACAACTTCCTTCCAATTAAAATTAACTTTCGACTATTTATAACATGAGTTTATATGCCAAAAGGAGAGTTTACAATGCAGGTTCAAAAGGTCGACCATCACGAATTGTTCGAGCAGATATACAACCAAGCACCTATTGGAATTGCACTCGTTGCTCCGACAGGAGAATGGAGAAAAGTGAATCCCGCATTTTGCTGTATGCTGGGTTATACGTATGAGGAATTAACGAAGCTCACCTACCAGGATATTACGCATCCGGATGATTCACCACAAGCTGTGATCTATAATTGCGAGCTATTCGAAGGTAAATCGAAAGAGTATCAATATGAAAAGCGTTATATCCATAAAAATGGTAACATCTTATGGATTTCGTTGCATGTTTCATTAGTTCGTAGCGAAATTACGGATGAACCTCTTTACTTCATTTGCCATATTGTTGACATAACTGACCGCAAAATGTCTGAACAAAAACTTCTGCATAGTGAAGAGATGTTCAAACTTATTACAGATCATGCTCAGGAGATCATCTATATTGCAGATCAGGAGGGCGTTTGTCGATTCTGCTCTCCCTCAGTCCAACGTTTGTTGGGTTATTCGCCAGAAGAAGTAATTGGTCAAAATAATGATGCATATTTTCACCCACAAGATGTGGAACGGATCTCACAGATGGACTTGACTAAAGGAAATCTGTTGAATATCAGGGTCCGTCATAAAGAGGGACATTATCTGTGGTTCGAGACCACATACAAGGTCTTTGGTGATGCTGAGCATGGACAGCAGATTCTTTCGATTGGACGAGATGTATCCGAACGAAAAAAACATAAAGACATCAGTGCAGAGGCTGAACGCATCGCTTTAATTGGCAGTTGGGAGTGGGATATGGTCAAAGACCAGATCGCGCTTTCCGATCAGATTTTTGAGATTTTTGAGCTTGAGCGCACCCGTAAATCATACTGTGCAAATGATGTTTTTAAAGTTATGAATGCTGCAGACATAGCTTCTTTACAAGAACAAATGGAATGGGTAAAACAAGGAAAACCGCTTGATTTTGAATACAAGCACAGTAGCTCTGATGGAAGTGAGAAGTATCTTCACTTACGCGGGCTGATCACGCTCGATGAATATCAGCAACCAGTTCAGCTGAACGGAACACTACAGGATATCACTGAACGTAAACGTATTGAATTTAAATTGCAGGAATCTGTGGAGCGATACACTTCACTTAAGAAATATAATCATGACGCCATTATCTCGTTTAACATGGATGGTAATATTATGAATGCGAATCCAGTAGCGGTGAAACTGACGGGTTGTCCCGTGGCTGAAATGATCGATACAAGCATAAGCAGATTTATTGGGGCGAGTAATCTCGGTCTGATCCTGCGCAGTAATAATGAGTTGGCCGAAAAGGAAATCAATGCTGTTCGTCATACGGATGGAACCGATACAGAAGTCTTGGCTACGCTTGCTCCGATCATTATTAATAACTCTAATGTCGGGTACTACTTGATTGCAAAGGATATTACGGAGCAGAAGAAGCTGCTAGTTGCCAAAGAGACAGCCGAGAGAATGAATAAGGCCAAAAGTGAGTTTCTTGCGATGATGAGTCATGAAATTCGTACACCAATGAACGGTGTAATTGGGATGACGGATTTGCTTCTGGATACCCCTGGTCTTAGCGGGGAACAGAAGGAATATATCGAAATCATCCAGAAGAGCGGAGATTCCTTACTCGCCATCATTAATGATATTCTTGATTTTTCCAAAATTGAGTCAGGCAAAACCGATCTGGTAGATGATCCTTTTGATCTCGCAGAAATCGTCACAGAGACCGTGCAAATCGTAAAACCACTGGCTCGCGAAAAGAAGTTGGATGTTCGTATGTGCGTAGATGACGCCATTCCGACTCCTGTGTATGGTGATGCTTACCGTCTTAAACAGGTACTTACCAATATCATTGGCAACGCGGTTAAGTTCACTTCAGAGGGCGGCGTTGAAATTGACGTTGGCATTAAGGAGAAGTGTGGCAATACCGTACAGCTTTATTTTAAAGTGAAGGATTCGGGTATTGGGATTCCGGTTGAGAGAAAACAACAATTATTTGAGCCATTCTACCAACTGGAGAATTTCATGACTCGCAAACCTCAGGGCACGGGTCTTGGCCTTGCCATTAGCAAAAAATTGGTGGAGCTTATGCAGGGAGATATCTGGATCGAGGAATCGGATGAACCGGGTACAATATTTGTATTTACTGCACGCTTTAAATTAACGAACGGTGAAGAGGGCAACAGGTTAGATCAACAACAGAAAAAGAACAGAACATCCGCTTTGCGGATTTTAATTGCAGAAGACAATGAAGTGAACCAACTCGTCCTTAGCAGAATAATCGAGAAAAAAGGACATGTTGTGGATCATGTCGTGGACGGTGTTGAGGCGGTTGAGGCGGTCAAACACAATGCATACGATATTGTCTTCATGGATGTGCATATGCCAAGACTGGATGGATTCGAAGCGACAAAAATGATTAAAGAATTAAGGTCCTCTGAGGATTGTCCATATATTATTGCGGTGACTGCAAATGCCGTAAGAGGAGACATGGAAAACTGCTTGAAGGCAGGCATGGATGCGTATGTCAGCAAACCGATAAAAATTGAGTCCATTATGCAAGCATTGGAGACCTATTACATCAAAAATAACCTCTGAGCGCGCTAAAATGGATTCATGAGCAAAAAGCTGCTAGCTTATATAAATAGGCTAGCAGCTTTTTTATGCACAAATCTCTAAGGATTTTTGATCCACAATTTGGAGATGTCCAGATAACCGAATTCTGCTACCTGCATGCCGAAGATGCTCTGATCCAGTTCGGCCTGCTTGTTCATGTGACAGCCATGCAAGATCCAGCAGTGATCACGTAGCAAGGTTTCAGCTTCATCCAGCAGCGCAGTACGGTCTGCCCGATGAAGCGTTGCGAAATGATCCAGTTTGTCATCCAATTGAGACTGGAATACAGGAGACATACACATATGAAAATGGTTGGACAGGTTTTTGAAAAAGTGAATCATGCCGTACTGCCAATCTTCCTCCAGGATCTCTTCAGCGAGGATCAATTGCGCGTTTGTGGTTTCCTCTGAGTTGAAATAATCCACAACGGCCTGCATGCTGATGTTCAGACCGATGGACTCTGCCCGACACTGGAACCACTCCGCAACGTCTGCATCCTTATTATGTTTATACGATAATGTTACCGTCTCACCCTGGTACCCACAGTTATGCAGCAATTCACGAGCATGCTCAAGAGAGGCAACGGTCCAGTCTTGGGCTGCACTTTTCCACGGCAGAAAGCTGCTGGCCGGTGTGATCCGATTCCCGCCGAGATCTCGGACAAGCGCGACCGCATCATAGACGATACGCAGGGCTTGTCGAAATGAGGGATGATGATGGATGCCTTCCTTGTGAAAATTGAACAGCATATACTGACAACCCAGCGCCGGATAATTGATACTGTTCGTCTGATCACAGCCTGTTGCGAGACTCAATCGATCTGTCCCCGGTAGCTCATAATAGCGATCATTCGGACTCAGGTCAGGCACAAACCAGAAATGGACTTGATCCAGATGTGGCCGGATGCCGTAGTAAGCATCAAAAGCAGTAAGCTCCAGCACATCCTCATTCAGCTCAGAGATCAGAAAAGGACCGGTACCAATTAATGTATTGGTTACATTGTAATCATAGGGCAGGATTGTCATCCGAATACAACTGAACAGATGCAAGAAGAATCGATTAGGACGATGGAGAACAAACTTGATGCAGTAATCACCAGCTACTTCTGCACGTTCGATATCCCGATATAACCAGATGGACGGACTATGTACATCAATCAATCGTTGCAACGTCGCTTGCACATCCCGGGACGTCATGACACGGCCGTTGTGGAAACGCACACCTTTTCGGAGATAGAAGGTCCATAAGCGATGGTCCTCGCTGCACTCCCACATGTGAGCCAGTGCTGGCAGGAATGATTCCGTCTTGGCATCATAAGTGATCAACGTATTACAGACCTGGCTTAATAGGTAGGTTTCAAATGCAGTATACACAAAGGCTGGGTCCAAATCACCTAACTGGCGTGACCTCATGATGCGCAGAATATCCTGACCAGAGGCAGTTTCATCGTGGCTATGAAATCCCATCTGTTGATGGAGGGAAAGCATGAGCTGTTCTCGCAATGTATCATCCACCTGAACAGTTCCAATGAGTTCAATGGCATCTTTCATTTTGCCTTTACCTAAAAGTTCGGTAAAACTCGCTTCCAGCGCTTCATTCATGCTACGCAGCATCGTTAACGCCGAATGATGTCCACGACCACGCCCGGGCTGCCAATGGATAAAGCCTTGTTCCTCCAATTTTCTAAGAATGAATTTCACATTACGAGGGGTGCAGCACAAGGCAGCGGACAGGCTATCAATCGTTACCGCTACAGGTTCATGAAGTTTGAATGAAAGTTGTTCGGCACCTGCGAGCCTTATAAAGTGTGTATGTAGGGTATCCATGGCCATGACTCCTCTATTAAAGGTGAAAAGTGTGATCATATGTTTACACTTTTCTTTCCCCCTTTTATCCTTACAATTATACATTAGAAGATGTAGTTCAAAAAGTCCGCTTTTGATTACGAAAGATGCCTAAAGGCATCATCAGCATCGAATATGGAATTCAGCCGAAATGTCCGTTGCTCACGTAGTTTTCCCTACGCTCCGCTACTCCATTTCTAGCTTCATCCCATCTTCTCGGTACTGAAAACCGGACTTTTTGAACACTCATTAGAAGAGGCTGTTAAATCACCCCGCATTGAAGCATCTAGAAAGAATAGGAGAAGTTCGCATGAAGCAATATTTAAGACAAATTCACCCCTTGGCATGGACAATTATTATCGGAACCATGTTTGGACGTCTTGTAACGTCAATGAGTATCCCGTTTCTATCCATCTATCTGACACGTGTGCTAGATGCTACACCGACCCAGACCGGTATTACTGTGGCCGTTAGCTCGCTGGCAGGTGTCATGGTCAGCTTTTATGGAGGTTATATTTCGGACCGGATCGGTCGCAAAATTGTGATGTTAATCTCGGTATTTAGCTGGGCAGGTGTGTTTTTCATTTTTTCAGCAGCAGAGCATCTATGGGTGTTCTTTGTTGCCAATACGTTAAACGGATTATGCCGTGCAGTATTTGAGCCCACCTCCAGAGCACTGTTATCGGATATTACTTCTCCGGAGAACAAATTGCTGGTGTTCAACCTCAGATATGCTGCAATTAATCTCGGCGTGGTCTTTGGGCCAATTATCGGATTTCAGCTGGGATCATCTGAATCGACGTTTCCGTTTGTGATCTCCGGCTTGGTATACATAGCCTATGGACTTGTATTATTTCTGCAATTCAAGCTACAGCATGCCAATCTGCCGGAGCGTCACCAGGCTACCGCCCCACGTTTGCGTGAAGCACTCATGACCACTGGTCGCGACCGGGTATTTCTGCCGGTATTAATCGGTACCACATTTTGTGTGCTGGGTTACGGGCATTTCAGTTCCACGTTGGCACAGTACTTGGCAAGGAGTCCGATCTTTGAGAATGGAAGTCAGATGTTCTCGTACATGCTTTCCCTGAATGCCGTGACGGTACTGATTATTCAGTATCCTCTTGTGCGAACCTTCCGAAACTTCCCACCGCTTGTCCCTCTGATTGTGGGTAACCTGCTGGTGGCAACCAGTCTGATGATGGTTGGAATCGCTGAAGGTGTACTCATGATGATGATGAGTGTCATACTATTTACCATTGGGGAAGTGTTGTTGTTCACCATGATGGATATGCTCATTGACCGGATTGCGAAGCCGGAATGGAAAGGGACGTATTTCGGTACCATCGGATTCAATAATATCGGTAGTGTCATTGCTCCTGTCATGGGAGGGGTGTTATTAAGTCAATTTGGAGCGGAGAATGGGCTCGCTGTCTTTCTACCGATTGCACTGACGACTGCCCTGGGAGTACCTTTTCTTCTGATCGCACATAGACGTCTTGTTGTTAGAGAGAAGCAAACCGAGTCCACATCAGTAAGTATGTAGCGAGAATAGAAAAGATTAATGACATGAATTAAATAACAATTCAGTTAAAATTATCTTGACGGATGTTAGTCCAGCGAATACAATAAACAACAAATATGTGAAACGGGTGGGATGATGATTATGTTTATGCCTATACAGATTTCGAATCGATAACTGAATACGCATGAGCATAGTGACATTAATCCAATTTTTTTGCATGATCGCGTTGGGACAGTCATGTTTGTGCACCTCTGTCGTGGACGCTCATCATTATTGCGATGCAGAGGAGATACGGGAAATGCTTTGCATTTCATTCGATCTCTTTTGGCTACAAGCTGTAGATGAACATTAGTTCATCTATGGCTTTTTTGCATGCATTCCACCCAATTCGTTCACATGGAAAGGAGCGTTTGGAGCGTTATTTTATAAAAAACTAACTTGTTAAAAAGGAGAATGTACAATGGTCAATATATGTTCTACATATCAATTATGGGCGGGAAATCCCGATTTTAATGTCATTATGTATGACTCATCCTAGTGGGGGTAACTGCGATCGAAAGGTTATTCTGTCATCATAGTTACAGTGTAATGTTCTTTATTTCATTTGATATAAATAAACCGATAAAGAGGTGGGACCTGTGCCCAAAACAGAGAAAATCTCCATGTCATGGCTGCTGCGTTATCTAAAACCAGTTAAAGGACGGCTGGCCTTACTTTTAATCATGTTGCTCACATCAACGGGGCTTCAGCTCTTGAATCCACAGATTATCAAACGTTTTATCGATACAGCAGCAAGTGGGGGAGTCCTCACCAATCTTGTTCAGCTCGCAGGAATATTTCTGGTTGTTGCCGTGTTTAATCAACTCATCACGGTAGCGGTCAGTTATTTGGGGAACGACGTGGCCTGGCGGGCCACGAATCAACTGCGCGGAGATCTGCTGAAGCACTGCCTGCGTCTTGATATGCGTTTTCATAATGTGAAAACACCTGGAGAGATGATTGAACGTGTGGATGGTGATGTAACGAGTATCTCCAATTTTTTCGCGATGTTCATTGTGCAAGTGATCGGGAGTTTTGTACTGCTGGCCGGAATTCTCGGTTTCATGTTCAGTGTCAATGTGCCCATTGCTTTGGTTATGACCGTGTTTACATTGTTATCGATCCTGTTCATGGTGTTCATACGGAATCTGGGAGTTGACTCTTCCAAAAATGAGCGGGCGGCCAGTGCTTCCCTGTTCGGATTAATTGAAGAACGCATTGCCGGGATTGAAGATGTGCAAGCAAATGGTCATGTGCCGTATGTGATGAACCGTTTTTACCGCACAATGCGCACGGTATTCCGTAAGGGAAGAAAAGCCTGGCTGCTGCGGGTTATTCCGTGGAATACCACTGTAGTTTTGTTTGCTCTGGCGGTCACTGCGGTGCTTTTGCTGGGTGTGCATTATTATATGGAAGGTCTAATTAGTATCGGAACATTATTTCTGATCTACCAATATACACAGATGCTGAATGATCCGATTGAGATGCTTGGAGATCAGGTACAGGAGTTTCAAAAAGCAAAATCAGGCATGCTGCGCTCCAGAGAGCTGTTGTCCATGCAAAGTGTGATTCAAGAGGGGACAGAGGAGCAATTGCCGGAAGGACCGCTTGGATTGGAATTCAGTCAGGTGCACTTCAGTTATAACCAGGATAAACCGGTATTGCATGATATTACTTTTGCTATTAAGCCTGGTGAACGTCTGGGAATCATCGGTCGCACAGGGAGCGGCAAATCGAGTCTTAGTCGTGTTCTTCTCCGGCTGTATAATCTGGATCGGGGGACGATTCGTGTAGGTGGAACGGATATCACAAAGCTTTCATTACAAGCGCTTTATCGCCGCGTTGGCATGGTGACACAGGACGTGCAATTGTTTGATGGCACGCTGCGTGACAATCTGACCCTGTTCAATGAGGATGTATCGGATCAGATGATCAAGGAGACGACGGATCGCCTTGGACTTAGCCAATGGATTAATTCACAACCAGAAGGGCTTGATACGTATCTGGCAGCAGGTGGGGCTTCATTGTCCGCAGGGGAAGCACAGTTATTTGCCTTAACCCGCGTATTCCTGACCGAACCGAGTCTGGTTATTCTGGATGAGCCTTCGTCACGTCTGGATGCTGCGACCGAAAGTATGCTGCAATCTGCAATTGACCAGTTAATGAAACAATCCACAGGAGTCATCATTGCTCACAGACTGGCTACGCTGGAGAAAGTGGACCGGATTATGGTGCTAGGTGATGGGAAGGTACTGGAATTTGGAGCGAGAGAAGAACTTGCCAGTAACCCGGCATCTCACTATGCCAGACTGCTGATTACAGGCCGAGAGGAGGAATTGGCATGACTGTAGCAGGATTTATAGGCCGTTTGTTTCGATTCAGGCCTTTGTTATTTGTAATCAATGGATTGTTATGGTGTATATTTCACTCCTTACCGCTAGCCATTGGTATTGGAATGCAATGGTTTTTTGATCGCACAACAGTGGGGTCCAATGACTACATGTGGCTTGCTGTGCCGCTTATCTTTATTGCTTTGGTCCGAATGGCACGGGTGGGCACATTTTTTGTAGCCTTCTATGCATGGGTTACGTATCTGTATCATGTTCAGGCGATTTTGCGAACCAACATGCTCGCAGCGATCATGCGCTGGCCTGGGCGTAATCTTCCGGCTTCACCAGGAGAGGCGATGAGTCGCTTTCGGGATGATGTCGATGAAGTCGTCGAGTATGTAGAATCATGGGTGGACTTCTGGGGACGACTTGTATTTGCTGTTGTGTCCATCGTCATTATGGCGAACATTAATTGGCAGATCACATTGGTTGCTGTGCTGCCATTGGTGGTCGTGACCTTACTCAACAACCTGTCCGGGAATCGGGCTCGGAAGTATGCACAGGTTAATCGTGAAGCGACTGGGCGAATTACCAGTTTTATTGCGGAAACGTTTGGAGCAGTGCAAGCCCTGAAACTGGGTCAGGCCGAAGAGCATGTCTCTTCACGTTTCAACCAGTTGAATGAAGATCGTCGCCAGGCTGCACTTCGAGACAATCTGTTCAAGCAGTGGATGAGATCGATGAATCAGCATGTTCTAAGTATCTGTACCGGATTGATTCTACTGATGTGTGCAGCTGAGATGAAAGCAGGGAACTTTAGCGTAGGTGATTTTGCCTTATTCACCAGTTATCTGGCCAATATCGGATTTAGCATCTCACTGTTTGGTTATATGGTGTTTCAGCACAAAAGGCTCAAGGTATCCTATGATCGTATGCGTAAGCTATTCCGCCCGGGGGAAGAAGACCAGATCATGGATTCGAGGGAAATCTATCTGTATGAAGATCCGCCGGAGCTTGTAAGTGAACAGAGGGACCCTAAGGAGAAGTTGCAATCTCTTGAGGTGAATAAGCTGACTTATCAATATCCGAATTCTGCAAATGGCATAGAAGAGATCAGTTTCCGTCTGAAACGTGGACAATTTCTTGTTATTACGGGAAGGATCGGGTCAGGTAAATCAACACTTGTACGCACACTTCTTGGACTGTTACCCAAGCAAAAAGGGGACATTCACTGGAATGGAGCAGCTGTTGATCCAGCCACGTTCCTGATGCCGCCTAGAGCTGCGTATACCCCGCAAGTTCCAAGACTGTTTAGTGATACGTTGAAAGAAAATATCGTCCAGGGCAAACAGGGGAACACCGAGCAAGCCCTTGAAAAAGCCATTCGTCTGGCTGTGATGGAGAAGGATATCAAACATCTGGATCAGGGGCTTGAGACCCCGGTTGGTCCAAGAGGGGTGATGCTGTCAGGCGGGCAGATTCAGCGCGCGGCCACAGGACGCATGTTAATGACGGAGGCGGACCTCTTTATCTTTGATGACCTGTCCAGTGCACTGGATGTGGAGACAGAACAACAAGTATGGGAAGGGCTGTTCCAAGAGCCGGACGTCACCTGCATCGCAGTTTCTCACCGCAGGGCAGCACTTTCCAAAGCAGATCACATTATCGTGATGAAAGATGGACGCATTGAAGCTGAGGGAAGTTTGGCCGAATTGCTTGCCACCAATGAAGAGATGCAACTGCTGTGGCAAGGGGAGCAAACCCCCGCGAAAGTCGGGTAGCTTTGAAAATTTAGAAAAGATAATAAGAAAGCAAAAAAAGCCTTACAGACAACTCATTGAAGAGTACGGTCTGTAAGGCTTTTTATTGTTATAACGAGTGTAACGATGTAATATTTTTATCTCATCATTTGAGCAATCAAGGAATACGCAATGATGACCAGGAAGATAATAGTGATATGGTTAATGGAGAAGATAAACATCCGTTTGGACCATTTCTCTGTTTCTTTCTTATCAAAGGTAGCCACACTAAGAATGAGCCAGGCCAAGCTAACCAGAAATGCCACAATAGCGACAAATGGACTCATCGGCCAGAATAAAAAGCTGGAGATCAGTAACAGTACCAGATACACATTTGTCTGAATGTATGTCCGTCTGATGCCTTTAACAACGGGCAGCATGGGAACACCAGCAGCCTTGTATTCGTCAAAACGGCGAATCGCAATCCCATAGAAGTGAGGCATTTGCCATAAGAGCATCGTAACAACCAATGCCCAGATCTCGAAATGACCCAGTTCAGGTGAAATGGCTGCCCAACCGATGAGTGGAGGCACAGCACCCGAAAGACTTCCCACTTCCGTGTTGTAGATCGTTGTACGTTTGGTCCACATCGTGTAAGGGAACACGTATAACAACAGACCCAAAATACCAAATACAGCAGCGGATGGGGAAGCGATGTACAACATGATGCCCCCGATGATGGTGATTGCAATACCGAGGATCAGACCCGACTTGGTATCTACGCGTCCCGTAACGGTAGGACGTTTCTTCGTACGTTCCATGATCGCATCGATATCACGATCATACAGATTGTTAAACACCCCTGCAGCTCCAATAATGAGAGAAGACCCAATAAAGGAAAGGATGATTGGTAAAATATTAGCTAAGATTGAAGCATCAAATACATATAAAGCCAAACTTAAACCCGCAAACATGGCGATCAGGTTGGACTTGATGATCCCGATTTTGATCGTATCAAAGAATACTTTCGGAATCGAGCTATACTCCAGGCTGATATTGGTCTGTGAACCATTGTTCAATGTTTTCAAGAACTCACTTCCTATATCTATACTTATATATTATGTCGCTATTATACCATTCAATACACTATGTGATTTAATTAACGTTTTAGTATTTAAAATAATGTCATTTGATTGTGAACAATTTAAAAACAAGGTTTTTTTTAATTGTTAAATAATTATTTCTGTGTTACAGGAGAAAATCGAAAAATCCGGGTAAACGAGCGATGTGAAGCTTGCTCTGTCATTGTAGTGTAAGTGTAAATAATCTTTTATTCAACTCACACAGGCTGGATTGAAGAAAGTAGTTAAAGATATATGTTGCAAATTGGGTAGGTTTTGTTTATTGTAGATATAAGATATCTTTAATAGTCTTGTTTGGATGTGTTCTTGTAAATCTCCAATATTACTTTCTTAAGCGAAAGTGGAGGTTATTTTTAAAACTCAATTAGAGATATTAAATGTCTGGAAAGGGTGTGTAGTATGAGTAATATGAATCAACTCTTGGATGTACTTATTATTGGTGGAGGACCAGCGGGGCTTAATGCAGCCCTAGTACTTGGCAGGGCCCGCAAGAACGTTGTGGTCATTGATGATGAGACACCGCGTAACTGGGTTACAAGGGAGACTCATGGGTTTGTGACAAGAGATGGGGCAAGTCCACGTGAATTCCGGAAAGCAGCCAAAGAACAGATTGCAGCGTATCCTTCAGTTCAATTTGCATCCGATACGGCAACGGCGATAACAGGTAGCGATGGTGATTTTGTAGTTAAGACTACTCAGGGGGTAAGCTATCACACGAAAAAGATTTTGTTTGCGGTAGGCAAGAAAGACCTTCCCTTGGATATTAACGGATTAACAGAGGTTTACGGTAAAAGTGCGTTTGTGTGTCCATATTGTGATGGATGGGAGTTAAGAGAGCAATCGCTGGTCATCATCGTTAGTGGAGTTAACGCATTACATATGGCAAAAGTCATATCCGGCTGGACAGAACGTTATACGATCTGTACGAATGGATCAGATTCCTTAACCGATGAGCACCGTGAAGAGCTGAAGCAGCATCATGTTACTGTATTCGATGCACCGATTCAATCCATTGACTCTGAAGAAGGGATGGTACAGCAAGTTGTACTACAGGACGGTACTGCGATTCCATGCACAGGGGTTTTCTTCCAACCGAAACTGTTTACCGGATCAGAACTGCCAAAGGCCATCGGTTGTGAAATTTCAGAGTTGGGAACGGTTATCGTTGATGCTTCCGGCAAAACATCTGTAGCGGGTGTATACAGTGCTGGTGATGCAGCATCCGAGATATATCAGGCAATCACGGCTGCGTCTCTGGGGGCATTGTCTGCGGTAAGCATTAATAATGAATTGAATTTCGAGAACTGGGATGAGCCAAGTCAACATTAGAATAAATTAAAAAGCTTCATAGAATCAAAGCGTCATTGGTTCATACAGTAGGGGATTGCATATGCAATCCTCTATTTGTTGTTATTCAACTTAAACGATGAATGGTTCAAGTGAAAGTTCCCAGCCGGAAGAAAATTTGATATTAAATTTATTATGGTTTATTGTATTATCAAATGATATATATTACTATCATTTATAAAATCATCAAAGGAGAGATCACTTATGAATGAAAGCAGAACAGCCATCATATGGCTAACGAATACCTTGCTTCACGGCGTACAGATAAGAGGTGATCATCATGAGTGATGCAGCTTACATTCCACAGCCCAAAATGTATGGACCACTTGGCAATCTGCCTTTGATAGATAAAGAGAAACCAACGCTGTCGCTAGGTGTCCTAGCTGAACAGCATGGACCAATATATCGACTTATGGTTCCCGGTTATTCCGGTTTAATTGTATCTGGACCAGATCTTGTCGCGGAGTTATGCGATGTGTCCCGGTTTGACAAGTTTGTATACAATGAACTCGATAATGTACGTGCCTTTGGCGGCGATGGTTTATTTACAAGCAGAACATCGGAGCCCAATTGGAAAAAGGCCCATAACATTCTGCTTCCCACCTTCAGCAAACAGGCCATGAAAGGTTATCATCCCATGATGGTTGATATTGCCGAACAATTGATCAACAAATGGGCACGCCTCAATTCCAACGATACGATTGATGTTGCGGACGATATGACACGGCTGACGTTGGATACCATTGGACTATGTGGATTCAATTATCGATTTAACAGTTTTTACAGACAGGACCACAGTCCTTTTATTGAAAGCATGGTTCGGGCATTAAATGAAGCAATGCAAAAGAGCTCACGTTTGAAAATTCAGAATCTGCTTATGGTCAAAACCAAACGACAGTTCCAAGAGGATATTCAGACGATGTTCTCTCTGGTAGATCAGATTATAGAAGAACGTAAAGCGAGTTCAGCACCCGAAGAGGTCGACTTGCTCGCACGTATGTTGAATGGTAAAGATCCGGAGACTGGAGAAATGCTGGATGATGAGAACATCCGTTATCAGATTATTACGTTTCTCATTGCCGGACATGAAACGACGAGTGGTTTATTATCTTTTGCTCTTTACTTTCTACTGAAAAATCCGGAATCGCTTCAAAAGGCGTATGACGAGGTGGATCAGATATTGGTCAGTGACTCACCACAGTACGAGGAAGTTCTTCAGCTTTCCTATATACGCATGATTCTTAGTGAATCGCTTCGTCTCTGGCCAACAGCCCCGGGATTTGATGTATATGCCAAAGAAGACACCGTCATAGGTGGCAAATATCCCTTGAAGAAAGGGGAAAGTTGCAGTATTCTTCTGCCCCAGCTACACCGTGATAGAGAGGCATGGGGAGAGGATGCGGAGCTTTTCCGTCCGGAGCGATTTGAAGATACGGCGAAAGTGCCTCATCATGCGTATAAACCTTTTGGTAATGGGGAGAGAGCGTGTATCGGCATGCAGTTTGCTTTATATGAAGCAACACTTGTGCTTGGCATGGTCCTTAAACATTTTGAGCTGATCGATTATAGCAACTATGAGTTGGATGTTAAACAGACACTGACATTGAAGCCGGGAGACTTCCGGATCCAGGTGAAAGCGCGCGAAGTGTCACAAAAGACGAATAAGTCTACCAGATCTGTGGAAGAGAAACCTGCTCCTGTTGTTCATAAAAATATAACAAGTGACAGCCAGAGGGGAGAAATCCTGGCCGTTGAAGCAGATGGTAAACCTTCGCTCCTGGTGTTATATGGTTCCAATCTGGGAACGGCTGAAGGCATTGCCCGAGAGCTTGCGGAGAAAGGCCGTTCTTATGGAATCCCAAGTGAAGCAGCCACTCTGAATGAGTGGGTTGGTCGCATTCCCCACAAAGGTGTCGTTCTCATCGTCACTGCTTCGTATAACGGTAAACCTCCGCAAAATGCTACGGCATTTGTAGACTGGTTAAAGGGAACAGAGTCAGAGGAAGCACGGGATGTAAACTATGCCGTTCTGGGTTGTGGAGATCGGAGTTGGTCCGGGACGTACCAGAGCATTCCTCGATGGATAGATGAGAAGCTTGAAGAATGGGGAGGTAAAAGACTGTTATCCCGCGGTGAAGCCGATGCCGGAGGTGACATGGAGAAACAAGTCGAGGCGTGGCAACATATGTTGTGGCCTCAGGTGTTGAAAGCTTTAGGGATCAACGAGGAAATGGTAAAGGTATCCATACCAAGCACAAGCAGACTTCACATGGAGTTTGTCCGCGAGAAAACGGATATGCCACTTGCACGAACTTATGATGCCAGCTATGCCACGGTTGTAGTCAATAAAGAGCTTCAGGCGCTGGGAAGTGGAAGAAGCACGCGTCACATCGAAGTGTTACTGCCTGAAGGCATGAGTTATAGAGAAGGCGACCATCTCGGCGTGTTGCCTGGCAATCAGAAGCAGAATGTGGATCGGGTACTCAGTCGGTTCGGACTACGTGGGGATATTCCGATCCAACTAACTTCGGACGTCAGCCATCTTACACACCTTCCACTGAACAGACCCGTCAAGATTCATGAGTTACTCACTCACTGTGTGGAATTGCAGACACCAGTTTCCAGAACACAGTTGCAGGAGTTAGCTAATCATACGGTATGTCCACCTCATAAGCGTGAACTGGAAGGCATGTTGGACGAAAACAGCTACAGGGATGATATTCTTGCCAATCGAATCACCATGTTGGACCTGCTAGAAAAGTATGAGGCGTGTGAACTGCCATTCGAAAGGTTCCTTGAACTATTGCCGCCGCTCAAGCCCAGATATTATTCAATATCCAGCTCGCCAAGCCTGAATTCCGAGCAAGCGAGCATAACTGTGTCGGTAGTAAGAGAACCTGCATGGAGTGGCAAAGGCGAATACCAGGGAGTTGCTTCATCGTACCTCGCCGGTTGTCCATCCGGAGAAGATATTCTGATGTTTGTGCGTACACCTGAATCCGAATTTCATCTGTCGGAAGAGGTTGATGTTCCGATGATCATGGTGGGACCAGGGACGGGGGTTGCACCGTTCAGAGGTTTCCTCCAGGCAAGAGCTGTCATGAAACAGAGAGGTTTGCCACTGAGTGAGGCGCATCTGTTCTTTGGGTGCAGGAATTATTCAGATTTCATATATCGTCAGGAGCTTGAGCAATACGAAAGGGAAGGGATCATTAAGCTACACACTGCTTTTTCTCGTGCGGATGGCAAGCCCAAAACGTATGTACAGCATCTAATGAAAGAGAATTCCGAACAGTTAATTCACATGCTAATGAACAAAGGAAAGCTCTACGTATGCGGGGATGGAAGCCAGATGGCTCCTGCGGTAGAAGAGACTTTGCAGCAAGCATATCAGGAGGTGCAGGGAGCAACGATGCAGCAAGCGAAAGACTGGCTCATTCAGCTTCAGGCCGAAGGACGCTACGTGCAAGACGTGTGGGCAGGTAAACGAACGGTTGAATCCTCTCAACTTATCTATTAAAACTTAAAATGAAAGAGTAGTTTCAACTTCAATCAGTTGATGGTCAAACAGGTTATACATGGACCGTGATCTACGGAGGTTATGTAACCTATTAATTAATAATGAAATAATACTAATCATCCAAAAACAGCCGTTCGATCTGGAGTTTCACATCCAAATCAGCGGCTGTTTTGATTAGGTGTTTTGTAAGAACGAGTAATGATTCTTATCTGGAATCCTGAATCGTTGCTGTACTGTTGTTGGCGCTCAGGGCGGAAATCGGATCGAAAGGCGGCCCTGTTATTGTACCTACGAGCAGTGCAATATCCACCGCATTGACCGGACTGCCCCATGAATTTCCAGAGAAGACCATAACGGCCTGGTCATTAACAAATCCTCTCGTATTATAAACAACATTGCTAATAACTTCCCCAGTTGTATTAGGGTTAAAGTAGGCTGGCTGACGTAGGGAATAAAAAATATTGTTTTGTACAAGCAAGCCGGTCATATTACCGATTTGGGTCACGAGACCTCGATTGACAACCCAACCTGAAGAAGGGCCAGCTTGAGGAGGACCGAATATCGTATTATTTATTACGGTATGATTGGTTCCGCCTAATTGAATAAATTCAACAGCATAAGGATTATCACTCGTGATCGTTAATCCGTCTACAGTTACTCCGCTTCCAATGATGGTGAAAGGGATAACAGCAGCTTGTAACAGGATGATTGTACTAGGATAGCCTTTTAGAGTTATTCCTGCTTTATTAATGGTAATGTTCGCAGTGATTGGGTATGTGCCACCAAGAATATGAACGGTTCCTGTTGGAGATACCGCGGTTACACCTTGTTGAATCGTTCCGAAAGGACTGGCCTGTGTTCCGTCCCCGCCAACTGCACCTTGCAAAACATATACATCAAAGGGATTGGGCTGCACTGTGCCCGTAGCGCCCGTAACACCAGTAGCTCCAGTAGCTCCAGTGGCTCCGGTAACTCCAGTAGCTCCGGTAGTTCCAGTAGTTCCAGTAGTTCCGGTATCTCCTGTTGCACCGGTAGGGCCTTCTGGACCGCCGGATGGACCCGTATCTCCCGTTGCACCTGTAACTCCTGTAGAACCAGAACTACCTGTAACTCCGGTAGGGCCTGTTGAACCAGTCACGCCTGTGGCTCCAGTGATGCCAGTCGCTCCAGTTACACCAATCGTTCCCGTATCTCCAGTGGCGCCTGTCGGACCTGTAACTCCTGTTAAACCCGTGATCCCGGTATCTCCGGTAACTCCGGTAGGGCCTGTAATGCCTGTAGGTCCAGTAGGACCTGTTGCGCCAGTATCACCGGTCGTCCCTATGACTCCAGTGAATCCTGTGGCACCTGTGGAGCCAGTGCTACCTGTCGTCCCCGTAGCTCCATTAAAATTCTCGCTGCCAAATAATTCGGAATAAACGAGTCGGTGAGCAGCAACCAAAGAGCCGGCACTGTTTTTCCCCCAAAAAGAAACCAAAATGTCCTCAGGGGCTGCTCCTGTAACTGTAATAACGTATTCGAAACTGTTAAGATCGGCAAAATAAGCTCGTGTAGCAACCGCACCGGGTAAGGTTGTGAATTGCTCACTTACGTATAAAGCTCTGCTTGTAATTAATGAATATCCCTGGACAAGTATAGTTGCGGCGTTCACGGCACTCTGATTTTCAATTTTAATGGAAACGATCTGAGTTGGCCTTACCCCATTTACGGGGCTATTATCAATAGGGCCAGTTAGCAGGACTGCCAAGTTTCTCACTCCTTTTCTCAAAAATCGAAATTAAGTGTGACTCACACTGATGTATGTTTATTCGAAGACAGGGAAAAGTTCCCTACTTTCTCAGAATCAAATGTATAAAAGGTAATAATTAAAAAAGAGGATAATATGATGACTCTGATATGAAAATGCTTTCAAATAAATTTGAAATAAAAATGATTGACAGTGCCGATCTGAGCGGGTTTAATTATATAGACCGATTGTTATAATTATTTGAAGGAAGTGGCTTTCGTTGAGTGAAAAGTCTAATGCTAGAGAGTCTATTGTCAGCACAGCAGCGAGACTGTTTTTTTCACAAGGATATCATGCGACCGGTCTGAATCAGATCATCAAAGAGAGTAGTACGCCGAAAGGGTCGTTGTATCATTATTTCCCGCAAGGCAAGGAAGAGCTCGCGCACGAGTGTATTCAAAAAGCCAATGAACATATCCTGCTGACATTTGAGAAAACATTTGCAGCCCATGACAATACGGGGGACGCCATTCAGAGATTTATTCATGATTTGGCTCATGAAACAGAAGCAGCCGGGTTTACCGGATTTCTGCCATTCAGCTTCTGGGCAGCTGTGGAGACATCGTGTATTAGTCAGCAGTTGCGTATTGCATGTCAGGGTGTATTTGCAGATTGGCAGGATGTCATTAAGAAACATCTGATTCTGGATGGCGTTGGTGAAGAGAAGGCGCGGGAGACGGCACTTCTGATCATTTCTTTGATGGAGGGAGCACTGATTATCAGCCTGACGAATCAGGATAAACAGCCTCTGCTGACGGCTGCTGATTATTTGTCGGTTGTGACGAAGAACGCCAAACAGGTTCAATAATTTATAGCAAGAGACAGAGAAAAAGAAAGTTCGATACGTTTGAGGAGGATGGGATCGTGGAGGTTTCCATGAAGGCTGATTCTGCACAGAATCAACAAGAAACACAGCAATACAAGGTATTTCCGATTTTGTTCGCGATGCTGCTGAGCGGCTTTATTGGTCTGTTTGGAGAAACGGCATTAAACGTGGCATTGACGCCACTTATGGCTCTACTGGAAGTAGGTCCTACAACGATTCAATGGTTAACTACAGGTTACTTGCTTGTGTTGGGAATCCTGGTACCGGTATCCGGTATGCTGCTGCAGTGGTTTACCACAAGACAGCTGTTTACAACATCTTTGATTTTCTCGATTGCAGGAACATTTGTTGCTGCACTTGCACCTAGTTTCGAAATTCTATTGGTGGCACGGGTACTACAGGCGATAGGTACAGCACTATTGTTGCCACTGATGTTTAACACCATATTGGTTATTTTCCCGATTGAAAAACGTGGAGCGGCCATGGGATTGATCGGTTTGGTTATCATGTTTGCGCCAGCAAGTGGTCCGAGTATCTCCGGTCTGATCCTGGCTAATCTGAGCTGGCATTGGATCTTCTGGATCTCCTTGCCGTTCTTCCTGATCTCACTGGTATGCGGCTTGTTGTTCTTGCCAAATATTTCAAAATTGACCAAGCCCAAAATTGACATACTGTCCATTATCCTTTCTACCCTTGGTTTTGGTGGTATCGTATACGGCTTCAGTAGTGCAGGAGGACATGGAGAAACTGGCGGTGGCTGGACAAGTCCGGTTGTTATCTCCACTATCGTAATCGGCGCACTGTCCTTGTTGTTATTCAGCATCCGTCAGCTGAGAATGAAACAGCCAATGATGGATCTGCGAGCGTTCAAATATCCGATGTTTACGATTGGCTTGATCCTGATATTCATCTGTATGATGATGATGCTGTCATCCATGCTGATCCTGCCAATGTATCTGCAACAAGGTATGGCCGTTACAGCGTTAACTGCCGGACTGGTTCTATTGCCGGGCAGTTTGCTGAATGGTTTACTGTCTCCGGTTATGGGTCGACTGTTTGACAAGTTCGGTCCGAAGTGGCTTGTGATTATTGGTCTGGCTATCGTAACGGTTGTACTCTTCATGTACACTGGAATTACACCTACAACAACACTGGCGAAAATCATTACGCTGCATGTGTTCATGATGGTCGGAATCTCGATGATTATGATGCCTGCACAGACGAATGGTCTGAACCAATTGCCACGTGAGTATTATCCTCACGGTACTGCCATCATGAATACGTTGCAACAGGTTTCCGGAGCGATTGGTACGGCTGTTGCGGTAAGTATACTGAGCGCAGGACAATCCCGCTTTTTGAGCGGAGTGGCGAACCCGGAAAGTCCAGAAAATCAACTGGCAGGTTTCACGTCAGGTGTACAGAATGCGTTTGTATTTGCATTAGTTCTGTCGATTATCGGTCTGATTACTTCACTCTTTGTGAAACGGGTCAAAGTAGGATCAACGCCAGGACAACAAGGTCCTATGCATTAATCCATTAACTAACATGAATAATTGATATAATATAAGAGCGATGGGTTCCTAGTATAGGAGCCCATCGTTTTTTTTGTTTTTACATATTGCCCTTTTTTGGTCTTGACGTGAAACGGGTTACAGCCATTAGAGTAATAATGTAGACGGAATACGGCGGTTTAAAGAATGAATTTCAGAGCAAATACTTCATGTTCCGGCAAAATTGTATATGTTCATACTAATATAAAAGGGTAATATAGAATGTATTAGTACAATTTTTAACCAATTCGAAAACGGTTTATATTTTATTTTTAATCAAGGAGACATCATTATGATCATCATTAATCCCATTGGCGATAACATTGAAAAGATGCTGTTGCACTACGAAAAAAACGGCCATCTCACTCTACAGGCTTCGCTTATCAGTAATCGCTCGGTTGTATATAGATTGCAAGACTATTGTCTCAAGGTATATGCTTCACGTGCAAGATTGGATGGGGAGATGGAAAGTGAGGCACTTAGGGCATTGCAGAGTAATCCTTATGCACCTAAATTGTATGCGTATTCACCAGGTGAGTACACCCTGACAGAGTGGATTGAAGCATTCAAACTGAAAGAGTACCGTGTGACATATGGACACATTCCTCCCAACTTGATATACGATATGTTTACGACGGAACTTCAGCAGATTCATGCTGGATATTGGGACTGGGATGTGATCCGATATGAGAATTTGCTCTGGACCAAGACAGGTGAAGTGAAGAGAACGAACTTTTGGTTGTGTGAGCCTGTGAACTCCAGACGTGAGAGCTTATATAACCAGATCATTCGAAGAATTGATAACATCTACAAGGGCGATCAAACCGAAATGGAGGCGATGGAAAAGTACTTTTATCGTCACCAGTTGACTTCATTAGAGATCGAACAAGCTTTCAGCGATTTCAGGTCCCAACGGCCAAGACTGGCGATAGCACAATAAATCTCATACTTAAAACCCCAAAGATATTAGAGAATCTTTGGGGTTTTAAGTATGAGATAACATAGCCTTACTTTAGCAGGGTGTACGTTACTTCTTCACCAGGGCCAATATCTCATCCGCAACGAAGTCCGGGCGATATTGATGGATGTAGTGATCGGTATCTTTAATGGTCACCTGTTTTGAATCATCCGACCAGGATTTAAATTCAACTTGAGTTTTGTCCCATTCGGGTTCACTGGCACCGAGGTAATCAGCGGTCAGTATGGTGAGGGGAAACGGTAATTTTTGCTTGTGATCTACGACCACTTTGGCATTGGCAGCTATTTCACGTAATTCATCCAACGTGTTAGCATTACCATAGTTGTACAACAGCGCAGTTGTATCCAATTTTTTTAGATCGTCGGGTACAAGTTTCAATTCATTACGATTGGCATTGGAAGTTTCGACAACCAAGTCAGATTGCATCGAGAGGCGGAATAGTCCGGTTTGGATACGTAATTTATTCGCAAAACCACCAATTGTGTCTGCCAAAGAGTCATCGTCATTCGAATAATATTCGGGACTCCCGCCATCAATCATGACGATGCCTTTCACGAGATCCGGGTATTTTTGTGCAAAACGGATGGTCTCCAGCGAGCCGAGCGAATGTCCAACTAATACATAAGGCGGCTTCTGTCCAGATACCTGCAATAACTCGTGTAATTCTTCAGCTACGGTATCGACATCACGTTTCTTATCGGTCCGATCGCTATATCCATAGCCAAATCGATCATATACAGCGAATTTAGTGTTGGGAGCAAGCTTTTCATATAATGGATAATAATCTACATAGGGATTAGCAGTACCCCAGCCGGAGGCGAGGACGACTGTTACATCGCCTTCTCCTCCAGTATATAGATGCATATTGTCTCCATGGACTTCGTAGAGCTTTCCAGGGGGGACGAGTATTTTGGCATCCTGCCTTAAACCCACTTGTTGGTAGATCACGCCAGTACCCAGAAGCAACAGAACTATTGCCAGGTCAAATATCAAAAACTTAACTAATCTTTTGCGCCATTTCTTCATGTTCTCTCACATACTCTCCATGTATTTTCTCTATCATATATGCCTAATCTTATACGAGAGAAAACAGAGTCTTAATTCTATCTTAATTAACCGAAAATTGTATATCAACGGCCAATGAATTAATATATAGCTACGATATGAATATATCTTAAACAAAAGTTGAATCACAGATTGATTATATAGAACAGAAGGTATGTATAATGACAAAATACGAAAATCAGCTTCCGACATCAGCCGGCATGAACTTCAAATCCCTAATCAGTATATTGAGAGATTCCATGCGTGGCAATGTAGAGCGGAGGCCATCTGGCACGATGCCTATGGAGATATGTGAACCTGCTGAAACCTTGAATGCATCCGATAATCCACAGGTTACATGGTTCGGTCATTCGGCCTTTTTGCTTGAGATTGAAGGTCACAGATTGCTCTTTGATCCGATGCTGGGCAATCGTCCATCCCCCGTATCCTGGGTAGGTACCAAACGTTATAGCACGAATCTACCGATTCAACCGGAGGATTTCCCGGCGCTTGATGCAATCATTATATCGCATGACCATTATGATCATCTGGATTATGACTCCATCCGCAGATTGAAGGATAAAACAAAGCGATTTATCGTGCCACTTGGCGTCCGTCGTCGAGTGATTCAACTGGGTGTGCCTTCAGAACAGATTACCGAGCTCAACTGGTGGGATGAGTTATCGTTCAAAGGTTTAACATTCGCTTGCACGCCAGCTCGCCATTTCTCGGGCAGAGGATTATTCGACCGTAATTCTACCTTATGGTGTTCGTGGGTCATCGCTGGACAACATACAAAGGTATTCTTTAGTGGTGACAGCGGATACGGTCCTCATTTCAAGGAAATTGGCAGTAAATATGGTCCATTTGACCTGACCTTGATGGAGTGTGGGCAATATGACGAGCGTTGGTCCAACATTCACATGATGCCGGAAGAAACGGTGCAAGCGCATTTGGATGTAGGGGGTAAGTTGCTCATTCCGATTCATTGGGCCGCATTCACGCTCGCCTATCATGCCTGGAATGAACCGGTTGAACGGATTACGAAGGCTGCACATGCTTTGAACGTTAAGATTGCAACTCCCAAAATCGGCGAGAAGGTTGTTCTTCATAAGGAGGATTACCCTACACGTCCATGGTGGAGACCGGAATTAGGATAAAAATAAAAGCGTTCAGCTCATCGAATGAGTGGACGCTTTTTCTATTGCATTTACATCAGGATCGATAGTGCACTGTAAATTAACAACATACCCATGACGATATTAACAGGACGCTCGTATCTTAATAAAAAGCTCTGGAATAACATACCACCAAACGCCCAGGTCATATTGGCACTAATACCGATGAAGGTGAGCAGCAAGGCAAATACGATTAAATGAACATGGGACTGCCCAAGAGGCAGAACAAAAACGGATATGGCAGTAAGCCCATACAGAATGACTTTGGGATTGATGAATTGTAGGGTGAACCCAAATAGAAATGAATAATGATTGACCTTGTTGTCTTGCGAATCTGCAGGTTTACTTCGCATGATTTTGAGTGCCAGATAGAGCATATACACACATCCTAAGACGTTCAAGACAGGTGTGATTCTAGGAATGTATTGATGAAGAATAAGGTTGAAATAACTGGACAGAAACATAATAAGCAGGCAGCCAGTTGCAACTCCACTAATAAAAGGAAGGGTCTTGAGGAACCCCTGATTTCTGGCATGTGTCATGGAAATGATATTGTTGGGTCCGGGTGTAAATGAAGCAATGATTGCATAGGTCACTAAAGGTATGATATTCATGGTTCCTCCACGTTTTCTTAGTTGTGTGATATAATGAACTGAAATGTACGTTATAACGTACGGTCTTTATTATTGTACAATATGTACGTTATAAAGCACAACACATAAATATAAAATGAGGAGGATGGATTTTGAAAAACATTAATAGTATTCTTGCTCAGAACCTGAAACAGCTTAGGGAACAACGAAAACTCAGTCTGGACAAGGTCGCCGAAATGTCTGGTATTAGCAAGACCATGCTTGGTCAGATTGAACGTGGTGAATCCAATCCATCCATTGCAACCGTGTGGAAGATTGCTAATGGCCTGAAAACCTCCTTTACTGCTTTGATTCACGAGCCGAAGTCAGATACTACCGTTGTAACGGGCGATGATATTCAAGTATTGATGGAAGACGAGGGCAGGGTTCGAATATATCCGCATTTTCCTTTTGAAGAAGGACGTCGCTTTGAAATGTACATGATGGATATGGACCCCAAGTCTGCGTTGAATGCTGAACCGCATATTGAAGGTACGGAAGAATTTATTATGGTTTTTGAAGGAGAAGTTACGATTCGGGTAGGGACGGAAGAATATATGGTGAACCAAGGGGAGTCGATCCGTTTCCGTGCAGACAAGCCCCATACCTATATTAACTCCGGTGCTAAGTCGAACAGATTGAACATGGTTATTCATTATTCAAAGTGACAATAAAGCAGCCTGATGTAATGAACTGAAACTCCTTTGTTAGTTGTGTCTCACAAAGGGTTCGGTTCAATACATTGGCTGCTTTATTGATGTGTGCACTATGATGGAGCCCAACCGCTCGCGATAGGGGACTCTGAGTTAAGGCTTTTCTTTGGCCTGACGCTGGATTTCCTTGGCTGTTAATGCTTTATCATATACTCTTACATTATCCAAGCTTCCGTTGTAGAACGGATCAGCCGTATAACGACTCTTGCCTACATAAGCTTCCGTTACCTGCAGATCTTTCGGGTTAAAAGTAATCTCAGAGCTGCTTGCAACCGATGTACCATTTACATACAGAGTTCCTACATCGCCCTGAAGGGTTACAGCCACATGAACCCACTCTTTAACAGGCAGTGGATTTGCTGCAATCAGGCTCTGATCCCGTCCCTCATTATGGATGGTGAATTGTAATGCCCCATTATGTTGGGAGGGAGTAAGGAACATATGCCTCGTCAAGCCATTTCCAAAGTCGAAAATACGCTGCCAAGACCCGCCACCGTCCCAATTGATCCAGGCGCTAAACGTGAAATCCGTTGTATCTGTAATGAGTCCAGGTAACTGAATGTAACTGTCGGTTCCGTTAAATGTGGCAGCCTGATTTTTGCCACCAGCAGTAGAACTGACCACATTAAAGGCTTGTCCGTGATATTTGTTTTTACTGGAATCCTGTGCGACTTTGGCAAGTTTCTTGTGTTCAAAAGTATACTCCCCGAGCAATGGGCTTACCGCTTGCTGTGGAATGATAACGTTAAACGTTTTGGAGCTTACCGCAGTTCCTTTACGAATCGTGGCGGTTAATTTGACTTTGGCATCACCCTTACCAGCGCGTGGTCGCTGCACTACACCTGTAGCGGATAGAGCCGAAGCATTGGAGCTTTTCCACGTAATGTCTGCATCACTTGTTCCCTTGGTAGGCAGAGACAGATTGAAGAACACGTGATCCGTATTGCTAATGCTCAGGTCCTTTTTCACCGCATCTACAATGTCCTGATCACTCCGTTCAACACCTTGACTTCCCCAGATGGCAATTCCGGAGGAGGAGAGGGCGCTAAAGGTCAGAACCGTACTTTGAGATTCCGAGTTCCATTCATGTGTGAAAACGCCTTTGTACACAACGTTATTCGAAGTGATCTGAACCTTGTTGTCTGCGTCAAGACTCCAAGTTCCTGTCACGGCACCATGAATCTGCCCATCTGCCGTGAACTGAGCGGTCTGGGATGACTTAATGTCCGCCGTGATGTCCTTACCATGATTCACCCATTGGTACTGACCAGCGATATCCTGAGTTGTCAGTTGCGTTGTATCCTCTCCCAAAGCCGCATAGCGATATGGAGAAACAACGGGCCAACCATCTGGATTCATATGCATCTCATGTACGCGAACTTCATGTTCTTCGCCACGCCCTGGAAAGCGGGTATGGAAGATAAGAAACTGTTTGCCAGTCTCCGGATCAACATAAGCAGAGTTATGTCCTGGCGATACATAGCCGCTACCTAGGCCTGTGCCCGGATCACCGATCTGTCTCTCGAACAGGAAGTTCCCCATTAATTTGACTCCAAAAGGCTCAATAGAACGATCATCAAACAATGGTTTATCCTTGTCAGCTTTAACGTTGATCATATCGTTTCCTTCCGCATCGAGGAAAGGCCCATCCGGTGTTTGGGAGCGAGCAACACGAATGTTGTATCCTCCATCAGCACCTAGTCCACCGTAAGACAGGTACAGATAATAATAATCGGTTTCGGGACTGTAGAGCATGTAAGGTGCTTCAATACGACTATGATTGCCTCCGGTCAGCTTTTTGCCATAACCTTGATTCGGGAGTGGTTTGCCTGTCGTTGCATCCATCTCCAGAATGAAAATCCCCCCGGAGTATGAGCCATACACCATCCATAACTTGCCGTTTTTATCATAAAAGACATCCGGATCAACCACATTGGGATGAATCGTAGCATCGTAAATGGTCCCATCCTCACTGATCTGATCCCACATGCCGGATTTCAACAGAATGCCTTGATCCTTATAAGGCCCTTCGATGTTGTCTGCGACAGCAATGCCGAGCGCTGATCGCGGGGAGTCCCCTTTACAAGCATTGTAGTACATATAAAATTTGCCGTCCGCGAGTTGAATGACATCTGCCGCCCATAACGTATCCGTCTGCGCCCATTCCAACGCTTCAGCGAATTCCTTGGTTACATTGGGGACAACAGGATTGTTATCTGTAACGCCGGATGCGACCAAATCCCAGTTCAAAAAGTCTTTGGACTTGGCTACTTGCAGATGAGATCCAAAAATATAAAACGTATCATCCACCTTAATGACAGAAGGGTCATGAACGGAAACATTTTTGAATGAAGGAGCAGGAGTTGCGATAGTTGTGGTGGAGGATTGCGAGTTACCCAAGGTTGCCCCCAAACCATTTGCAAACACCGAGACCGGCGCCAAAGTTGTTGCAGTAATTAATGCGGTGCTTAGTACAGAAATGTTAAGTACGCGTACCCAATAACGTTTCATACGTTTCCCCTTTCCTATTTCCGGAATGAAAAATTAACCAATACTTGGCAACATACGATATAAGGTTTGGCAGCCCTCCTTTGGAGCAACTCCTAAATCAAGCGCTTTCATTTGTTATATTATCAATTGGTTTATATGTTTGTAAACCATAAATATAAAGTTTATAAGACTAAAAATGAATAATTAAAGAGAGACGGGAAGAGCCGATACGGCTCATTACACTCAAATAAATCAGTTGTCTTTCTCAAATTAGGATTGAAATTGGGATCGATGATGCGATATTATTACGTTTAAGTAATGTGTTTAACTATATATCAATCATTTTATATTAATGCGAATCAAAAGGGTAAACCGACAATCCCCAACTACATAGGAGGTAAGAACATGAGCACATATCAAAATCAATTAATCGCACAATACACGTTCGAGGATACCGTTCAGATCGGAAAGGACAGTTCCGGTAAGGGACATGATGCTATAGCCAAAGGTGAAATCCTACCTGTGGTATCCGAGGTGAGAGGTAGATCAGCGGTAACTTTCAACGGGGGAGCGAATGGAACTTCTTATCTGCAATTACCTTCAGATCTGCTTCGGGATGTAAGCGATAACACAGGAATTACGATTGCCACTTGGGTGTTTCTGGGTAAGGGGTCTAATGTGTGGGAACGCATTTTTGACTTTGGTAAAGGGGAGAAGGGACCGTATTTATTTCTGACACGTCAGCTTCTGGGTACGTTATACGCTGGTGATAGTCTGGTTGTCCACCCAAGCCGGGGAGTTGCAAGTGGAGAATGGATACATATTGCACTCTCCGTAACAGGTAGCCATGGGGGGACGTTGAGCAGTGCAGGGCCAATTGTATATGTAAACGGGGAGAAGGCGGCAGATGGATCGATCAGTCAGACGTCCAGTGGCAATTATGCCAAATTACGCGAATGGTTTGACTCTTTCACCGATTCTGAGAATTATAGCCAGAATTATATTGCACGTTCCCAGTATGCAGCGGATGTGGACTTTGCAGGTTCGTTATCCGACTTTCGGATCTACCAAGCAGCGCTTACCATGGATGAAGTCATTGAAGTCATGTGTGAATCACTGACAGATGAAGCGATTGTGAAGCTTGCGGCGGACAAGTACTTGTCCTTCCCCAACCGAATCATCACCAAGGATGTGTCACTGCCGGCACACTTGTTGGGTGGTAAAGTGTCTGTTGAATGGAGTTCCAGTAAGCCGGAAGTCCTGACCGAGAACGGAGAGGTCCAGGCAATCACATCGGCACAAGAGGTTACGCTCCGTGCGCTTCTGAACAGAGGTGATAGTGAGCAGAGTCAACGCTTTGACGTGTCTGTTGTGCCCGCGCATCTCCCGCCTTATACGGTCACCATCCATGGAGATCAGAAGGTAGCTGATATCAGTGAAGTCATGTATGGGCTGTTCTACGAGGATATTAACAACGCGGCAGATGGCGGAATCTATGCAGAGCTTGTTCAGAATCGATCATTTGAATCTTTTGCATTTGATACGTACTCGCATGACTCTGGAGAATGTGGTTGTTCGACAGGTCGAAATCGTGAACCTTTGTTTGCCTGGTCAGGCGATACGGAGAAAATGCTCGTACAACATACGGATGGACTAAACTTTCATTTTAACGTGGAAGACCCTGAAGTAAATGCTTATTATGTAACGGTTCAGGATGGGGCAACGATTCGAAATCGTGGATTCTCAGACTCCAACCAGCATTGTGCCATGTCCATCAAGCAGGGTGAATCCTATGACTTTACCGTATGGGCAAAAGCAGAATCGGCAGGAACAATCACCGTTCAATTGCAGGATGGAAGGGACATATCCATCAGTGATTCGGTAACACTGCATGTTGAAGGCGGGAACACATGGAAGAAATACGGTTTGTCTCTGACCGGAACGGAGACTGTACTTGGTCAACTGGTACTTACGTTTGCAGGTGACATCTCCATCGATATGGTGTCCTTGGTCCCTCAGAATGTATGGGGAGCTGATCCGGAAGAAGAAGGCATATCGGCTACAGCACATGCCAACTACACAGGTAATCCGAACTATCGATTGAGAAAAGATCTAATCCAGGCACTCGCAGATCTGCATCCGAAGTTCTTGCGGTTTCCGGGAGGATGTATCTCGGAGGGATCTTTTATCTGGGATAACGTATACGACTGGAAGGATTCTGTGGGTCCGGTTGAGCTCCGCAAAGAGAATTATAATGTCTGGGGTTACATGATGACGATGGGCCTTGGTTATATGGAGTACTTCCAACTGGCGGAAGATCTCAATGCCGCTCCGGTTCCAGTCATGGCTTGCGGTGTGTTGTGTCAGGCACGCTCGGATTATGCCCACCCTGCGGGTGGCGCTTTAAGGGATTATTATATCCGCAACTTTACAGATCTGATTGACTTTGCGCTCAGTACAGACTTGGAACACAACGAATGGGCAGCGGTACGAAGCCAGATGGGACATCCTGAACCGTTTGATCTTCGTTATCTGGGCGTAGGCAATGAGAACTGGGGCACTGAATTTTTTGCCAACTTCGAAGTATTCAAACGTTCGATAGATGAGTACATGAAACAGAACTATCCTGATCATGAGCTGCACATTATCTCGACGGTTGGTGCTCAGGCAGATGATGATGCGTATCAGGAAGGATGGAAGTTCCTCAGCGGAAATCTGACCGGATCAGCTCGAGTGGCTTTTGCCGATGGTACTGAGGTGATTGAGGAGACCGTAACCTGGTATGAGAACCAGGACAATTACATGGACACCATCGCAGATGAGCACTACTACCGATCTAATGAATATTTGCTGAATAACGTAGATCGTTACAACTACTATGACCGGGCCTATCTTGAAGACGGAAGTATCGATTGGAAAGAAACATCCAAAGTATTTGTGGGAGAATATGCTTCCACGGACAAAAACACGCTGGCAGGAGCGGTCGCAGAAGCTGCGATCATGACCGGATTTGAAAATAATGCAGACGTTGTTCGTTTGGCTGCCTATGCGCCATTGTTCAACAAAGTACTAACGGACGGTACCTACCGCTGGACGCCGGACTGCATCTGGTTTGATGATGAAACGGTATGGTATACACCGAATTATTATGTACAGCAGCTTTTTGCAAAATATGTAGGAGATCAGGTGCTCGAGACTTCATTCTCCACCTATAGCAAAGGCAAACCGCTGAATCTCATTCCGCGTGGCGGCATCGAGATTGCAACAGGTCATGCAGACATCGTGGTGAAACGAGTCACGGTCACGTCCAATGTGGATGGCGCCATATTGCTAGATGAAGATTTCAGGGTACGTACAGAGCCTAGTGAGGCATGGAACCAGATTCCCGGATCGGAAGGATACACGTTGGCCGAAGGAAAAGGACTCATTTTGAAGGCACAATCAAGTGGATTGAATGGATTGTACCTGTTGAATGACGAACGGACTAACTACAAGGTGCAGGTTGAGGCTGAAAGAATTTCAGGTGAGGATGGTTTTTACATCGGCGTGGGACTGACAGATATCTCGTCCGAGAACAAGGATGTCATTGAGTACGCAATCAGTTACGGGGGAAGTGCCACAGCGGTGAAGGTGTACAAACAAGGGATTGAGGGTTATACCTTAGGAGACTATTCATCCAGTTCGGCAGCGGGTAACCTGAGAGCGGCCAACTATGAACCACTCGAGAATGGGACCGATTATACGATCACGGTTAACTATGGTGGGGATACAGGAAAGAATCTAGTCTGCTCCTATACAGATGGGCGTAATACCAGCAAGGTTCTGGATTACAAGCTGGAAGCTTACAACCGGGAAGTATTCCACTCTGTTACAAAGGACGCACGGCATGTGTATGTGAAACTGGTGAATGCAGATGGCGTGGATAAATCAACCCGGATTTGCCTCCAGGATCTAAAGGTGGATGCTTCAGCCAGACTGATCACACTTACTGGAGAAGATCATTTGGTGCATGTGCCGAATGTGAATCAGAAGAATGATGAGAAAGTGGTTCCCCAAGAACAGGAGATCAAGTTGAATGGTGAGTCAGTGATCGTTGGTTTGTCAGCTCATTCGGTAAATGTTCTTATTATGGATCTTCTGTAAGCAAAATATATAAATAAAGGCCCCCTTAAGAAGACATCTGTCGTTTGCGATAAGGGGGCGTTTTGCTATTGAACTTCTTTTGAACTAAAAAGCAATTACTCTTCCACAAAAGGGTTAATATGTCCTTAGTACGGTATGTTAACCAATAAGGACATGGTCCTCTGCATAACCGATTTTGGATGTACGTTTCTTCTGAGCCAGTGCAAAAGCCAGAGTTAATGGTCCCAATCGTCCTGCAAACATCGTAATAGAGACTATAATTTTACCGGCAATACTCAACTCACTTGTCAGACCCATCGAGAGTCCTGTGGTGCTAAATGCTGAAGTGGCTTCAAACAGAACATCCAGAAAATGATTTTCAAGAATGCCTTCGGATATGGATAGCAGAATGGAGATCCCAAGCACAAAGGCGAGAGAACTTAAGACAACAGCGAGTGCACGCATTACTGTTTCTTCTGCAATTTTACGCTCAAAAGCATGAATCTGTCCGCCGCCCCGAAATGTTTGTATGGTGGCAAGAACAAGGACCACAAAAGTATTGATTTTAATTCCTCCCCCTGTTCCGCCGGAAGAAGCCCCAATGAACATTAGGATAATAATGAAAAATTGGGATGTGGCCAACATACTTCCAATGTCAATGGTATTGAATCCAGAGCTTCGAGGGGCAGTGCCCTGAAATAGAGAAGCCCATATACGTTCACTGTAAGATAAATCAGCGAACGTAGAAGGATTCCAACTCTCGAGTAAAAAAATGGTGAGGAATCCAAACAAGTACAGAGAAAAACTACCGATTAACACAATTTTTGAATGAAGGGAGAGCTTTCTCCATGAACGTTTGCGGAATACATCCACAACCACAATATAACCCAGGCCGCCAATGATAAAGAGCGTAATGACCGTAAGATTAACAATCGGGTCACCAACAAATGGAGTAAGGCTATCACTCCAAAGAGAGAAACCCGCATTATTGAAGGCAGAGATGGAATGGAATATGGCGTAATAGAAAGCTTGTCCCCATCCCAAATCGCTCTGCCAGCGCAATGTAAGAACCACTGTAGCCAGAGCTTCAAAAGCAAAGGCTATAAGTACAATATACATGGATAGCTTAACCAGACCTTGAGCAGAGGAGGTATTGGTGGCTTGTTGAATAAGAAGTCTCTGTTTCAAGCCAATCCGTTTCCCCAGAATAATGGCAACCATTACACCTAGTGTCATGAACCCCAGTCCACCAACCTGAATCAAAATCATGATGATGACCTGTCCGAATGTTGAAAAGACACTCCCTGTATCCAAGACAATCAGCCCATTTACACATATAGCAGAGGTTGCTGTGAACAAGGCATCAAGTAAACCGATGGAAGTCCCGGTACTTGAAGATATGGGCAGTGCAAGCAATATGGCTCCGATCCAGATGAGAGTGAAGAAGATCATCATGATGAGTTGGGGAGGACTCATATTATTTTTCAACTTGTTCACAATCGATTCAATATTCGTCAAAGCCGAAGTTCCCGTCACACGTTTATCTCTTTGGTTCATAATCACTCTCCAGATTTCGAATGTCATCGTTACTACCTATTAACAAGAGCATATCTCCCGCACGGACTATGTCTTCCGCCATGGGTGAGATATTCAGGTTATTCCCCGTTTTGATGGCGATAACGGTACATCCATATTCAGCTCGAATATTGAGTTCCAGCAATGTTTTTTGATTCATACTTAAGGGAGCTTTGATCTCGACCAGATTATAATCTGAAGACAATTCAATGGAATCTATGATGTTGTCTGAACTAAGCTGATTACCGAGTCTCGTGGCCATGTCACGTTCAGGGTAAACAATCTGATCCGCACCGATCTTGCTAAGCACACTACCGTGGTTATCATTTTTGGCCTTGGCTGTTACTTTGGGCACATTAAGTTCTTTCAATAACAGAGTGGTCAGTATACTTGCTTGCAGATCTTCGCCGATCGCAACAATGGCGTGTGAAAAATTGCTTGCCCCAAGCTCCATAAGGACTGATTTGTCAGTACAATCTGCTTGTACGGCATGGGTTGCTACCGTTGAAATCTCCTGAACAAGAGTTTCGCTTTTGTCTACTGCGAGCACTTCATGCCCATTTTTAATGAGTGTGTGTGTCAAGCTTGAACCGAATCGTCCAAGACCAAGTACCATAAACTGTTTTTTCATAATATCCCTCATTGTAATCAAAATAAATAACGGTTTCCTCTATATCCTAATAGGTAAATATTACATTACGTACACAGGATTGTAAGGTTTCATATTGTAGTTACCAAACCCTGTCCAACATGTCTATGTCTAAGGATATCTCAAAAGAGTACATTCTAATGCCTCAAGAATAGAATTGCAACTGATTCGTTTCTTTTATGGGATATGCTGTTGAACTGTGGAAAGCAGTCAACAAAAGATACCCAAAGTAAATAGCCCACACTATTGCGGTGATCTGGCTGCTCCTATAATAAACGTTGAAGGAGGAGTCAGCTATGCGTTCCAACTACAAACAATTTATCCGAAACGTTCCGCTTCATCTTATGATTCTGCCTGGACTGCTCATTATTATTGTATTCGGTTACATTCCGATGGCAGGTCTCTCTATTGCCTTTCAGAATTTCTCTCCCATTGCCGGATTCAAAAATCTAAATTGGGTGGGTTTGGACAATTTCAGGTATCTGTTCGATCTGCCGGGGTTCTCGCAGGTTGTATGGAATACGGTATTTATATCAACGATGAAAATTGTGTCCGGCTTGGTAATTCCGGTACTTGTAGCCTTATTGCTCAACGAGGTTCGCAAGACAGGATTTAAACGAACGATTCAGACGGTGATCTATATGCCTCACTTTTTCTCATGGGTTATTCTGGCGGGAATCATCGTGGATGTGTTATCTCCAAGCACCGGGATCGTTAATATGTTGCTGAAAGCCGTGGGCATTGACCCAATTCAATTCCTGGCCAGTAACGAGTGGTTCCCTTACATACTTGTCATCACAGACCAATGGAAAGAATTCGGATTTGGGACCATTATCTATCTGGCCGCCCTCACTAATATTGATAAATCTCTGTATGAGGCCTCTGTTATGGATGGTGCGGGAAGATGGAAGCAGACATGGCATATCACGCTGCCAGGCATTCGCCCGATCGTCATTTTGATGGTAACGCTTAGTCTGGGTAACGTACTTAACGGTGGCTTTGACCAAGTGTTCAACCTCTATAATCCATTGGTATATGAATCAGGAGATATTCTGGATACGATGATCTACCGGATCGGATTGCAGGATGCTCAGTATTCTGTATCGACAGCGTTGGGTCTGATCAAATCTGTCGTGTCTTTCATTTTTATCGGACTTGGTTATTTCTTGGCCTATCGGTTCGCGAATTATCGGATATTCTAGAAAGGAGGCAGAATCATGCACCATGCTTCAAGAGCCTATCGGTGGTTTCTAGGGTTTAACTACGTCATCCTGACGATTCTTGCCTTGTTATGCCTGTTCCCGATTGTGAATATATTAGCGATTTCATTTAGTTCAAGTGATGCGGTAAAAGCGGGTAGCGTCACATTCTGGCCTGTCGATTTCACGTTGTCCTCCTATCAATACATTCTGGAAAATCAGCAATTCCTGAACTCATTCGGCACAAGCCTTCTTCGTGTCGTTCTGGGGGTTACAACCAATCTGATCTTCACGGTTCTCGTAGCTTATCCGCTCTCCAAAGAGGCTGCCAAATTCCGTTCAAGAACGTTCTATGCCTGGATCTTCGTATTCACCATGTTATTCAGTGGAGGATTGATCCCGGGTTACCTGGTGGTTAAGGAAGCGGGGCTGTTGGATTCCATCTGGGCTTTGATTCTACCGGGCGCCGTTCCGATCTTCAATGTACTTCTAATGCTTAATTTTTTCCGGGGATTGCCGAAGGAGCTTGAAGAAGCTTCCTGGATGGATGGGGCAGGACATTTCCGCACCCTATGCAGCATCTATCTTCCTATTTCTCTTCCCAGTATCGCGACCATTACGCTGTTTGCCATGGTGGGACACTGGAATGCCTGGTTCGATGGCATGATCTACATGAAGAGCCCGGAAGGCTATCCGCTGGCTACATATCTTCAGTCCATGTTACAGCAGGTGACGATGATTCAGAGCGAGATGATGACGCTAGAGGATGCAACGCTCTTAAGTCAGGTATCGGATAGAACAACCCAAGCTTCCCAGATCTTTTTGTCCGTTATTCCGATTCTGCTCGTGTATCCGTTCCTGCAGCGGTATTTCGTTCATGGGCTTGTCGTCGGAAGTGTAAAGGGATAAGATCGATAGGAGGAAAACCGATCGATGGAAGGAGCCGATTACTGGCTCCTTTTTTGCTATTGAGGAGAGGGGAGATGGAATATTGAGAGTCATCCAGGGGAGATGGAGAGAGTCATCCATTGTCGTCAAACTGATGATTGCTTTTGTACTGGTCATTCTGCCCTTGTACGGGATAAGCATTATGATTACGCAACTCAGCTCCAAACAAATGCAGACGGAGGTGGAGAAAGCACATGAGTCCAAATTGTACTTCTACCATAATCATCTGCAATTCGAATTGGAGCGAATGAGTGCGCTGGTTACCGAATTTTCATTTGATGAACCCATGTCCACGCTAAGTACACGAGCCGCGATTATGAGCAGATATGAAGTCACGTCCAGTCTGAACAACATTCACAATAAGCTGGGTCAGATTATGGTGACGAGTCCCTACATTAGTGATGTGGTGTATTATGTTCCCGCTCTGCATAAACGAGTCAGTGCCGCGGATGGGATACGGGATGTGGAGGATACCGAGTGGAAGAATCTGCTCGCGACGATGGGGAATCTGAATGGCGAATTATCGCATTCCAATAACGACCTCTATTTCCTGAAAAGTAATCCGTATAACATGAACCATGAGGAGCCACCCAATTTCATATTAGGGATACGCTTGTCTGCTGAAGAACTGAAACACCGTTTGCAGCAGCTGTCAGAAACGGGTGAAAGTGAGATTACACTGAGTTTTGGTGAACAGCAACATGTAGTGATCTCTTCTTCAGAGCAGCCAGCACCTGTGAACCCGATTCGAACAGTTTCACCTGAACCATCCGAGTCCATGCAAGTTACGAAGTTCCAATCTGATCCATATCTATATTATTCGTTACATGATAAGGATCACTCGTTCACGCTGACAGCCACTATTCCGCAAGATGTGCTGAGCGCACCGCTGGAACAATACAACGTATGGTTATGGATGGTGACCTTCATGTCGGTTGTGATCATTGTTGTCTTCTCGTTTTCGATCTACAGATCGATTCACCAACCCTTAGCGGTGCTCATTCGAGGATTCAGGATGGCAGAGCAGGGCCAGACAAGCGTACATATTCCTTCATCCAGACGGGATGAATTCGGCTATTTGTACTCTCGATTCAACCATATGATAGAGCGCTTACATATTTTGATCGATGAGAATTATGTTGCACGGATTCGAACAAGTGAAGCGGAACTCAAGCACCTGCAATCCCAGATTCAACCTCACTTTCTATACAACAGTCTATTCAGCATCAAGCAAATGGCTGAAGTGGAGAATGTGGAGCTCATTCAGGAATTCACCGACTACCTGGGTCAATATTTCAGGTATATGTCCCGTGATTCTCATACGGAAGTATCGTTGGGGGCTGAGATTGACCATGCGCTGGTCTATGCGTCCATTCAAAAAATCCGGTTTGGTTCGAGGATTCAATTGGAATTGGAGGATCTGGATGCAAGGTACAGAGTTATTTCTGTTCCCAGAGTCATGATTCAGCCGATCGTAGAGAATGTGTTTGAGCATGCACTAGCCAAACGTAGCCAGGGAGGTATTCTACAGGTTTCGTACCAAAAGGATCAGGATAACCTGTCTATTCGCATCGAGGATGACGGGGATCAGTTAACCGACGCAACATTGAATTACTTGCAATCCTCCTTCGAAGAGACAGATCGGAAACATGGAAACGAAGAGATAACCGGGCTCATGAATGTGAATCAGCGATTAAGAATCAAATTCGGGGCTGCCTATGGTCTTACAGCGCAGCGAAGTGAGCTCGGTGGGTTGTGCATTATAGTGAAGATTCCATGGAAAGGGGAGTAGGATTATGCAGCGGATGCTTATTGTCGATGATGAACCTGTTATTCTGGACGGACTGTATGCGTTCTTTCAAAAAGCAAATCTACAGGACATGGAGATAATCAAGGCATACTCTGCCTATGAAGCTATTGATTGGTTGAACTCGGTAAAGATTGATATTGTACTCAGCGATATCTGTATGCCTGGCATGGATGGCATGCAGTTGATTGAGCAGATTATGGACCGGTGGCCACGATGCAAAGTTCTATTACTGACGGGACATAACGAATTCGATTATGCACACCAAGCCATTCGAAATCCTTGCGTTGTTGATTACCTGTTAAAGACAGAGGGCATGAACCACATTCGGGCTGCAGTAGAACGGGCATTAGCACAGATCTCGGAAGAGAATGATTTTCGCTACCAAGCTGCCTGGTTTCGCAGTAAATTACCGCGAGCGCTGCCCCAGTTACAGCGTCAATTGCTGCTGGATGTACTTAAGCGAACGGATAGACATGATACCGTTTCACTTCAAGAAGAACTGGATGCTGTGCAGCTACCTTTCGAATCCGATCAACTCGTTATTCCAGTGATCATCCGGGTAGAAGAATGGAACAACTATCAATCCCAGGCGGATCGCAGTCTAATCCGCTATGCCGTTGCCAATGTTGCGGAGGAGCTGCTGCAAGACAAGGCCAGGGTGAAGGCGATTGATCTGGACACTCAGGTCATCGCGTGTTTTATTCAATCGCAAGAGGCGCATTCGTCACACGTATCTAATACGCAAGGGGAACGAGGGAGTCAGCTGGACAGCTGGAACCAGACCCTTCGTTTTGTCTATGGCACACTGGAGTCTGTGCAGCAATCCTGTGCGGACTGCCTGAACCTGTCTGTATCCATTATGGTCAGCGAGCAAGCGGTAGAATGGAGCAGGGTTAATCAGGCGATCGCGCAGTTACGCCTGTCGATTCATGAGAGCCCCGGGTTTGGGATGGAGAAGCTCTTGCGTGTAAATATCCAGGATGAATTGCCATACACCCCTAGCATTATGAATCAACAGGGTGTTGTAGCGCTGCATCTGGATCAGATCAAACAGCGAATAACCGCCGGGGATCGGGAATGGATAGAGTCATTCCATAAATGGACCGAGGCGGCGAAGGAGGGACTTCAAGATCCGTTCTTTCGTATGAAAACGTATACGGGTGCAGCAAGTATACTTATTGAAGTCCTGCATGAACTAGGGTTGTACGAGTCGGCAATGGACGAAATATCGCTGTCCCAAATGCTGCATTTTGACATCCATACGGCATGGTCCGATCTGGTCATCTTTTATCAATCGGCATACGAATGGATGATCTCCAAACGAAGCGATGCCCGCGTGAACGACCAATCACAGATTCTGATTACGATCCATCAATACATCAAGCACCATCTGGAGGATGACCTCTCACTCACACGGATCGCACAGGAAGTCTCTCTTAACCCTTCTTATCTGTCGCGTTGGTATAAACGAATTACAGGTAAAGGCATATCCGACTACATCCATGACCGTAGAGTGGAGCGAAGCAAAGAGTTGCTTCTGGGTTCTTCTTGCAAGATGCATGAAATATCTGCGAAGGTTGGATTTAGTGATCAACATTATTTTTATCGTTTCTTCAAAAAAGCAACAGGCTGCACCCCTCAAGAGTATCGGGATCAGAAAAGTTAAATGATATTTCAAATGGTAAATCAAAGATACCAGATGTCAACGGGGTACACTCGAAGTGATAGCGCTTTCTTTATAAAATAAAATTATACCTCACGGGAGGAGAAAAAAGGGGGATTCGCATGAAAATATCATTCAAGAAGTTCTCATTATTAACATTAACCATGGTGCTGGCCACCACGCTTGCTGCCTGTTCGTCTGGTGCGGGAAGTGCCGAGAATGAAGCAGCGCCGAATACACAGCAGGATGCGGGAGGACCACTTACGAAATATGACCCACCCATTAAATTGACTTCCACCATGAATGAAACAGGGAAAGAATCGCTCGCCCAAGGAGATACACACGCCAACAACATCTGGACCAGAGGGTACAAGGATGAACTCGGTATTGATGTAACGTACGAATGGATCGTTCCGGATGCCAATTATAACGATAAGATGAATGTCACGCTGGCGAGTGGTGATCTGCCGGATGTACTGAAAGTGAGTGCTGTTCAATTCGAACAACTTCATGAAGCGGGAATGCTGGAGGATCTGACCGAAGTATATGACAAGTATGCATCCGCACTGGTGAAGGAGTTCATGTCTGCTGAGGATGGAGCAGGTCTGAAGCCGGTAACGAAGGATGGGAAAATATATGCCATGGTAAGCTTCCCGGGCTCGCTGGATTCTTCTGAGATGATCTGGATACGCCAGGATTGGCTAAAAAAGGTCGGTCTTGAGGCACCTAAATCCATGCAGGATGTCATCCAGATTGCAGAAGCCTTTACCTTCGAAGATCCAGACGGAAATGGCAAAGATGATACGTACGGAATTGCCTTGAACAAAGATTTACCTATAAATGCGTTCTTGCTCGGTTATCATGGTTACCTCGAAACCTGGATTAAGGATGCTTCAGGTCAAGTCGTGAATGGAACGATCCAACCGGAAGTGAAAGAAGGATTGCGTGAACTTCAGACTCTGTATCAGAAGGGTGTGCTTGATCCCGAATTTGGCGTGAAGGATTTTGCTAAAATGATGGAGGATGTGAATGCAGGCAAGTCAGGCATGTTCTTCCTGCCACAATGGGCACCATTTCAGGTTAGCAGCATGATTAAGAAAGACAAAAACATAGACTGGATGGCTTACCCGGTTCAATCGATTGATGATCAGCCAGCCAAAACACAGAATCATCTTAGTCTGGGCGGTATATTTGCCGTTCGCAAAGGCTACGAGCATCCAGAAGCGTTGATTAAACTTCTTAATTTTCAGGCTGAAAAAATGTTCGGTGAGTCTGCCAAGGAAGAACGGGCTGCTTATTTGAATGGACTGACAGGTCTTGGTTTTCATAATGCGACAGTCTCCAACCTGCCAGCCAACAAAAATGTGAAAGCACAGGATGAAGTAGAGCAGGCGCTCAAAACAGGAGATACCTCTGGATTGGAACTCGAAGCGAAGCTGTTCTATGACGATATTATGGATTATCGGAATGGGAATCTCGATAAGTGGCATATGGAGCGTATCTTTGGCCCAGAGAGTTCACAAGGTGTGATTAAATACTATCGGGATAATGACCTGATTGTTATGAATGAATTCATCTATGCACCAACGAGAACGATGAATACCAAACAGGCAACACTCGATAAACTGAGAGCCGAGACGTTTCTGAAAATCATCTATGGTAATTTGTCGATTGACGAGTTCGATAACTTTGTAGCCAATTGGAAGAAACTTGGCGGGGATCAGATCACACAAGAAGTGAACGACACCATCGCAGCTAACCAATAAAAGGGTTGAACTTCATAAGATCAAAGAAAAAATAGAAATGGTGCGCTCCCCTAAGGAGAGGCACCGTTTTTTTAATTGGGATTATCTGCGTTTCAATAACAGAACCCCACTGATTTCAGACGTTTTGTAGCGGTATACCACTTTGAATCCAATATCATTGTCCAGCAAGCAGTTCAGTGCATTGATCAGCCGTGCACCAGGAACCAGTGTGAATGTACATGGAGATGTATTACCAATTACACGCACACTTTGGATTCTGCGCGCAGAACCGGGAATGAGCGGATTTCTAGACCAGTAGATTAATACCAGATCCGGTTGTGGAACAGCATTGACACGAGCCATACTAATCATCTCTTTTCTATTAAAGGTTCTTAATAGTAGATGAAAAGTAGAGGAAAGGGTGTTAGACGGAAGACATGATGTTTAATAAATAGACTCTACTTATTCGTTGAGTGCTGTTTGGATGGCAACTTGTCCCCTGGCGTTCCCTTGCCGTTGTTTTTATTGTGACGCGCTTTTTCGGCATTTTCGTTAACTTTCTTCACAAAATCTTGAGTACTTTCCATTGTAAATTACAGCTCCTTCCATAAGCAAAATGTGTATTCCGATTGTTAATATAACCACTGGCAAGTGATATTATTTTGGTGACATCGCTAAATTTAATTCTGATTCCACATTCCTAGGTCAGTTGGGACATACTGGACATGGGAGGTTCATGCATCTAAACTAGATAGACCAGACACACTAAGAAGGGATGCGCAGATCCATACCATGTTGCAGAAATTCGGGTTTACACAATATGAAAGTCAGGTATACGAGGCTATATTCGCGCAGGATGAACCACTTGATGCCACATCGATTGTAAATTACTCCAACGTTCCCAAAGCCAAGATCTATGAAGTGCTTAATCGCCTGATCGACAAGGGAACGGTGCTGACAACGATGGATGGGAAGAAGAAACTATATATGGCGGTGGATCTTCAGTCCATTATCCATAAGATCAAGGCTGATTTTGAGAAAGATATTGAGGAATTGAAAAGTTACAAAATCAAACGTACATTCACCGATGAACATATCTGGACGTTAAAAGATGAGTCGTCCATCGCATCGAATATCGAACAGCTTATCGAGGAAGCAGATTCATCAATTCTTTTTCTGGCCTGGAATGAGCGAATGGAGAAATATCGTGAACTGCTGGAGCAGAAGGAAAAGCAGGGCGTATACGTTGAAGTACTTGCCGTTGGGGGCATGGAGACATCCTTAAACCGGATATACTCGTTAATCCCATTGCTAGATGCACCGGAACCTTCACAGCTGCTTATTGTGGATCATGCATATCTGCTGTTTGCCGGTGTGGAGCATGATTCATGGCGAGCGATCAAGACGATGTCCAAACCGATTGTTAAAGCGATGACGGATTATTTCTACCATGATGTTGCACTTACTCAGATTACCAAAAAATACGGTGACCAACTATTACAGGATGCTGAAATCGAGAAACTGCTCACCAGGTTGATCTATTAAAACTATTCTCTCGCAGGATAGTTTTTTTTGTTATATCTTTGTTTGAAAAAAACATGAAAATAACTATTGAAACTTTCATTTTTATGGGTTACTATCGTAGTTGTAACTTTTTGAGGAGGATTCAAAAATGAATAAGAAAGTATATGTGCTTGCTATCGCAGCATTTGTGGTCGGAACCGTTGAACTGATCTTGGGCGGGATTCTGGACCTGATTGCTACGGATCTTCATCTTTCCCTAGCGAAAGCCGGGTATTTAATCTCTATTTTCTCACTTGTCTATGCGTTGTCTGCGCCGATTTTATTAAATATGACGGCCAGATTCGAGCGTAAAAAGGTATATATGTGTACACTATTTGTTTTTCTGATCAGTAACCTGATCTCTGCATTCAGTACCAGCTTTTATATGCTGATGGCGGGCAGAGCACTCGGAGCCGCAACGGGTTCACTTATTTTTGTGCTCTCCCTGACCCTTGCAGCACGTATTGTGGAACCACAATACAAAGGACGTGCCGTGGGGATCATTACCATGGGAGGCAGCGCATCGCTTATCCTGGGTGTACCACTTGGTATCTTTGTAGGTAACTTGGCAGGCTGGCGTGAGGTGTTTATGTTGATCGCTGTTCTAACCACAGTGGTTATGATGGCCATCTGGATTGCAATGGACCGTGTTCAGCCTATTCCTGCCGTATCTCTGAAGAAACAGCTTACGGCTCTGTGGAATCCAAAAATGTTGGCAATCCATGCTACAACTTTGCTTGTACTGGCGGGGCACTTGACTTTATATGCGTATTTCACGCCATTTTTGCAAGAAACGCTGGGTGCCAGCGCCACGATGGTTACCTTTATCTATATGATGTTTGGGATCGCCGCTGTTGCAGGTGGAGGCATAGGTGGCATGTTATCTGATCGTCTCCATCCTGCCAAAGCCATTGTTATTGTGCTGATTCCCTTTATTGTGACTATGGCTGTCATTCCGTTCAGTGTGGGATTGCCTTTGATCGCCTTCTTACTGCTGTTAAGCATCTGGAGTGCACTGAGTTGGACCGTTACGCCTGTACAGAATAGTCTCATTATCAAAACTTCGCCGGAAACAGCTGAAACGCTAATCAGTACCAATTCAGGAATTGCACATGCAGGTATTGCACTGGGTACTTATATCGGTGGCATGGTAATTGATCATTCATCGATTCTGAACACTGGATGGGTTGGTTCTGTGCTGGTTTTGCTTGGTTTGGTGTCTGCCATCTATGCCATTAGCGTTAAGGAAAAAACCGTTCAGGCGGTTGCTTAGAATAAAGAAATTGGAGATTGGACAAAAGGTTTGAACCTCTGCATTCCCATAGTCTAATGGGTGTAGAGGTTTTTTTATTGTTGATACACTAGAGTACGCGTCAGTAGATTAAACCATTTTCATATCGAGAAAAACTTGCTTTATTCATGGTAATCTATATAATTAAAAGAGTTTTAAAAAGTGTTATTTAATGTTGAATTACATGATGTGTAAAGAGGGAGCGGTGATCATGACTACGAAGACGGAAAAACAAAAAATGCTGGATGGCGAGCTGTACATGGCTTCGGATCTTCAATTGTCTGAGGATAGAGAGTATGCAAGAAAAATGACGCGGACGTTCAATCAAACGACGGAAACGGACGGTGAGCTTCGCACCAAGTTATTGAAGGAACTGTTGGGATCTACAGGTGAACACCTGGGTATGGAACCTAATATTCATGTGGATTATGGATATAACATTCATGTAGGCAATCATTTTTATAGCAATTTTAACTGTACAATATTAGATGTGTGTGAAGTTCGTATTGGAGACCATTGCTTGATGGGGCCAGATGTACATATCTATACGGCTACTCATCCACTCCATCCGCATGAACGCAATACGGGTGCAGAATATGGCAAGCCAGTCACGATTGGCAATAATGTATGGATTGGTGGCAGAGCCGTTATTAATCCGGGGGTTACCATTGGAGACAACGTGGTCATTGCTTCTGGGTCTGTGGTTACAAAGGATGTTCCCGATAATATGATTGTTGGCGGCAATCCTGCTAGAATCATTAGAGAGATTGAGCTTTAATTTATTTTTAGATAGAAGATGGGAAGTGCTTACGAAATGATGACTGAAAAAGAAAAATCCCAATTAGGGCTCTTATATAACGCCAATTATGATCAAGAGTTAATTGAAGAGCGTTTACATGCCAAGGGACTTTGTTACGATTATAACCAGCTTCATCCAGCCAAGATCAATGAAAGAGAAGCGTTAATCAAGAAACTGCTGGGGAAAACGACGGATCGTTTCCTGATTGAACAGCCATTTTTATGTGATTACGGCTATAATATTGAAATTGGTGAGAACTTCTACAGCAATCATAATATTGTCATGCTGGATGGAGGAAAAATCAGTTTTGGAGATAACGTTTTTGTTACTCCCAATTGTGGATTTTATACGGCAGGCCACCCTTATGATGTTGAGCAGCGCAATGAAGGTCTGGAGATCGTTGGTCCCATCACGGTGGGCAATAATGTATGGATCGGTGGCGGTGTGACAGTTCTTGCTGGTGTGACGATTGGAGATAATACGATCATCGGCGCAGGGAGCGTAGTGACCAAGAGTATACCGTCTGGTGTGATTGCTGCGGGTAATCCTTGCAGGGTCATTCGCAAGATAACGGAAGAAGACAAAACAAAGTACAGCAGGGATGTAGTGAAGTGTCGAGGGACAAGAACATATTCCCATTGAAGTCGCTATTTTAGCGGCTTTTTTTATGTTATCGGTACAAGAACATGTTCCTATTTCCGATTAGACATATAACTAATCTTTATTTTCCCCTTAATTCATTCAACTAACGGAATCGATAGCGTTATGAAACAAAAAAGCAGTCGATTTACGAGATCGGTTGCTTTTTTCAACTAACGGCCATTTCTCGTGAAAAGATCGGGTACATAGAAGGAGCACTTATTTTCTTAAATGGAAACGATGGTATGCGTTATGTTAATCTGTCTAATAGTGGACACCATTCAGAGAGAGGGATGTTACTTGAGAAGAAACTTATTATACATCGAAGATAATGAGAAGATAGGCAAATTGGTAAAGGAGGAATTAGAACAGCGAGGTTTTTCGGTTCAATGGCTACTTAGTGGTGAGGGAGCTGAAAAAGATGTACATCAGTATGAAGTCGTTATTTTGGATATCATGTTACCTGGCTTAGATGGATTTACTGTGGGAAAACGATTAAAAAAGGCAGCTCCTGATGTTCCGATATTGCTGTTATCTGCTCGAACATCGATCGATGATAAGGTAGATGGTTTACAATTTGCCGATGACTATGTAACGAAACCATTCCATACAGATGAATTAGTTGCAAGATTAGAAGTACTAATCCGGCGAAGTGGCGGAATACATTCCGAACGCATTTCATTAGGAAATCATATTGAAGTAGATCTAGGGGTCAAAATGATATTTGATAAACGCACAGGTGAAGAAATTATATTGACAGGGAAACAACATCGAATATTAATGTACTTCTTACGCCACCCTAATCAAGTTCTGCCAAAAGAACAAATCTATGAGGCTATTTGGGAAGAAACTTATATTACTGGTGATAAAACATTAATGGTACATATCCGTCGGCTGCGTCAGAAGTTGGAACGTAATCCAAATTCCCCGGAGATTATAGAAACGTTGAAGGGAATAGGATATCGGGTGAAATTATGAGACAGAATAGGTCATTATTTCGCCGTTTTCTAAAAGTACATTTTCTATTTATCTTTTTTCCTCCCATAGTGCTTATTTTCTTCAGTGCGTTTGTTGGGTTTGCGGGTAGTATCCATGAAGAAGATCTGAATACGTTGAATTTATTTTATATCACTGTTCTATTATTTAGTTTTATCATGGTTGCATTTGTTGTTTTGTCTTGGTTGTTCTTCTTGAAACTTCGCAAACGTCTCACCTACTTACAAGAATTCATGTCGTTTTCAGCTACAAATCACTCATTTCCTAAACCAATATCGGTTCAGAGTGATCGCATGGATGAAATAGACCAGTTAGGGAGTTCCTTTAATTGGATGATTCAGCAGCTTGAGGACAGCCGCAAGCGGGAAAATGAAGAGGAATCATTAAGACATCGGCTCATCGCGAATTTATCTCACGACTTACGAACGCCACTTACTATTTTGAGAGGACATGTCACCAGGTTAAATGAGGAATCAATTAGTTTGGAAGGACAAAACTCATTAACGGAAATGAACCATACAATTACAAGAGTCGGAGAGCTAATGGATGATTTACTTTCTTATACCTTGATTACATCAGGGAAACATCCTTTTCATCCGACTTCAACAGATATTGGACGCTTAGTAAGAGCATCAGTTGCTGCGTGGTATCCTGCATTTGAAGAACAAGCAATTCGGATCGATGTTGATTTACCGGCAGAGAAGACTTTTTATTGGGAAGTAGATCCTAAATGGATGACACGAGTTCTGGATAACTTATTTCAGAATGTTCTTCGGCATGCAGCAAAGGGGGAATATGCAAACATTGTAGTTGATATAGAAAATGAACAGATTATTATTGAAGACAGAGGTCCGGGTATGAATAACTCATCCGATGAGCGCGGGGTGGGGATTGGCTTATCGGCTTCAAAATATATGTTGAAAAAAATGAAGTTGAAAGCTGTCTTTACATCCAATAAAAATGGCACAAGAATAGCTATTGGCAGGGCTTAACCTAAAGTTAACCCAGAAGTAAACAACATGATATCCGAGATGCAACTTTGCTTCTTTATAATTACAACCATAACAGAAGGGATGTGTTATGGTTGATTACCATTAATAACTTAGTCAAACACCGAGGAACCCAAAAAATCTTATCAGGTATCAGTTTCAAAGCCAGACCAGGTAGAGTCACCGGTTTTTTAGGTCCAAATGGGGCAGGGAAAAGTTCTACACTTCGTATCCTGCTTGGATTAGATCGTGCCTCCTCAGGGAGTGCACTAATTAATGAAAAGCCATTTGCAGAATTACACAATCCTTTAGTAACTGTAGGCGCTGCAATGGATGGATCGGGAGCTCATCGCATGCGAACAGGACGGGCGCACTTACGTTGGATTGCTCGTGCCGCAGGCTTGCCTCGCTCACGTGTCGAGGAAGTTTTGGAAATAGTAGGTCTTACTACTGCGGCGGGCAAAAGAGTCGGGAGTTATTCACTTGGTATGGGGAAAAGACTTGGGATGGCAGCTGCACTACTTGGCGATCCAAAAATATTGATTTTGGACGAACCCGTAAACGGGCTCGACCCGGAAGGGATTCGCTGGATTCGGACATTTTTACGTGAACGTGCCGCGTCTGGAAACACCGTGTTACTATCCAGTCATCTAATGGGAGAGCTTGCAGAGACGGTTGATGATGTGGTGATTATTAAGCATGGGAAAATCGTTGCAGATGGAACATTGGAAGAAGTCATAGGTACCCATTCCACGCTAGAGGAATCCTTTTTTGCCCTGACATCTGAACGTGCAGGGAATGCTCTATGAGAGCAATCAACGCTGAACTGTCTAAATTACTTTCCCTGCCGGGCATTTGGCTTGCTCTTTTTATTGGAGCATTTGCTCCAGCGGTCTTTGCTGCATTGGATAGTCTAACACAAAAAGCGGATATTATAGCTGGAATCAGCACACGCCTAGCGGAAGTCGGCTATATTGGATTAGGTTTTGGGGTACAAGGCGTCATCATCCTTGGTGTGCTTGCTGTAAGCAGTGAGTATTTGACAGAGAACAGTGAATCTGGTGGAGGACAACAGATGACAACCAGTTTATCTGTTGTTTCATCCCGACTTTATGTTTTGTTGGCAAAAGGAGGCGCCGTAACAGTAATTAGCGCATTGCTTTGTATGGTTGCTATTATAATAATGGTGCCAACAACGCATCTTATTCTTGATGAATATGCTCCTGCATTTGAATGGTCCAGACTGTTCGGTGCCCTTTGTTACTGGATATTTACCGCTCTTTTAGCAGTTGGGTTCACTGTTCTAACTAAAAATGGCGTTATACCTCTTGCTGTGCTCATGATCAACTCATCCATCGTATCATTTAGTGTTCTGCTTTCTAAGATTACGACGTTGGCGATGTACTTACCCGATCGGGCTGGCATTGATATGTTTATGTCTATGAGTGACAGATTCCACACTCCGTTCATAGGCGGTTTAGTCATGTTTGCTTGGGTATTTGTTCTCTTCATTATTGCAGCTATTGTATTCTATAGGAGGGACGTTGCAGCATGAGTGTCTCTTCTAGTAAAAAGATAACACCAATTCTCAGTGCTGAACTGGGCAAACTCGTTACATTACCATGGATATGGTTCACTCTTACGGGAGCGTTCATTGTCAATTTAGTTCTAGCTGTAGCGTTTACTTCTATTGGCCAACAAGGGGCTGCAGGAACTCAAAGGATGGTGGATACAGGACTTGCGTCTATGGGATATCTTCAAGCAGGGTTCATTATTCTTGGAATCTTAACAACTTGTTCGGAGTATACCGGCGGACAGATTCGAACCACTTTAACTGTGACACCTTGGCGTGGGTTTCAATTATCCGCGAAGCATCTGGCATTGGCTATTATAGCTATTCCCGCGGCGTTTATTATGGTTGCATCAGGTGTGCTATATGCTTTTGTTATGATGAGAGACACAAAAGTGATTGAGATGAACACATTAATTAAAACATTAGTAGGTGCAACAGGCTATTTAACAATGACTAGTCTTCTCAGTGCAGCTATAGGTGCTTTAATTAGACGAACGACTCCTGTACTAGTCATTCTGCTTGGGTATTATTTTGTTGTCAGTCCATTGGCAAGAAATTATCTGCCTGGTATTAAACATGTTTTTCCGGATACGGCAGGATATTATATGTATAGGTCGCTTTCCTCTGATGAAATGAATGTCCTTACACCAATGCAAGGGACAGGCATTTCAATGTTATGGACACTGATCTTTATTATATTTTCTGTTGTATTATACCGTAAGCGAGATGCCTAAGCGATCAATGGTCAGAGATATTCATAAAACAAAGGTAACCAAAAACTTGTTGTTGTATAATCATGGTAAACACAGATATGTGAGGAGAGAGTTTGCACAGAAAAAGGTTTTTTAAGGATGCTGAAGAGGTCATAGCAAGAATAAGTAATTATGTAACTTTTGCTGCGTTTGGTATCGTGTGTTTTTACAAGAGGAATGGAAGTCAAGAATCAAAATGAAGAATGATTTAAGCAATAAACGAGATGGAGGTGAAATTGTCCAGCAGCTACCGTTCGAATTAATCATAGTCCAAAAACTAGACGTTAAAGATAGCACGATGAATGTGTCAACAGTAAATCATTACGCTAACGGGAAACGATAGCTCTATAATACAAAGAAAGCAGCTGATTAATGTGATCAGCTGCTTTTGTTCAGAATAGTTAAGTACCCATCACGACACAGTTGGAAATCGAAGGATATTTAAAGTCAATTTCAATTGTCCAAGGCAAGAACATTGTGTCATCGCGGATTAAATTGTTATCTAAATATTATCTTGAGATAAATTATGTGGTGGGATAAGGCTCAAATCATTCTCTGAAGGCAAAATCTCCGTTCCACTTCTGAATAGAGTGGGAACTTCAAACTGTCGAGTGGGATATTTAATCTGTTTCATTAAGCTAATAGCAGGTTAGCTTACCTAAATGTAAGTCAAGAGGGAACAGAACTTGTTCTCTTTATCGATTAGATAAATGTCAAAACAAAATCATTTACTTAAAAAAAACATATAGTGAAGAATATTATATTAGCCATTGAGAATACCCGATGTTTATCATCGGGTATTTTTAATAAATCCCCCAGACAGAAAACATGCCAAGGTATCGTATAACCGACACTTTTTCATGTGATAATGTCTGGGGGATAGAAGAATGGATCTGTTACATTTGCTTAAAGAACCTTAACGTTGCAAACTTTTTCCGTTACTACTGATCACTTCTTTGTACCAATGGAAGGATTTCTTGCGATAACGTTCGAGTGTTCCTGATCCATCGTCATGACGATCCACATAGATATAACCATAACGTTTTTTCAACTGGGCAGAAGACGCACTGACAACATCAATGCAACCCCATGATGTATAACCCATAATTTCAACGCCGTCTTCAATGGCTTCGCCAACCTGAACCAGATGATCATTCAGATACTGGATTCGGTAGTCATCTTCTACTGTTTTCTCACCGTCCGCACCTGTGATCAATTCGTCCACAGCTCCCAGGCCATTCTCTACAATAAACAGTGGTTTTTGATAACGGTCATAGAACATGTTAAGCACATAACGCAATCCTTGCGGGTCAATCTGCCATCCCCATTCACTTGCTGGCAGATAAGGGTTTGGTACACCCCCAAGAAGGTTACCTTCACCTGCGATTTGTTTCTCCGGGTCTGCTGTCTGACAGATACTCATGTAATAACTGAAAGAGATAAAGTCTACTGTATTCAGTAACATTTCCTCGTCGCCAGCTTCCATCTGAATCTCGATTCCATTTTCACGGAAGTAACGTTTCATATAACCAGGGTAGCGACCTCTTACGTGTACATCGCCGAAGAAATAGTTGCTATGTTCGAATTCCATGACTTTAATCATATCGTCTGGATTTGGTGTCAGCGGATAGGTAGGCATACTGAGCATCATACAACCAATCTGTGCCGTAGGAATGATCTCATGACAGAGTTTCACAGCGGAAGCACTGGCTACAAACTCATGATGGATCGCCTGATAGAGATCTTGCTTGCTAAGCTTCTCCTTAGGCGTGTAGATGCCTCCACTCATGAAGGGTGCTTCAAGAATGGAGTTGATTTCGTTAAAAGTAAGCCAGTATTTTACTTTGTTTTTATACCGTTTAAATACGGCAGTTACATAACGCTCATAGAATCCAACCATTTTCCGGTTAACCCAGCCGTCGTATTCTTTGGACAAGTGAAGAGGTGTCTCATAGTGGGATAGTGTAACCAGTGGTTCAATCCCGTATTTGTGACATTCGTCAAACAGATCGTCGTAGAATTGCAGACCTTCTTCATTTGGTTCCAGCTCGTCCCCTTTTGGGAAAATCCGGGACCAGGCGATGGAAGTACGGAATACCTTGAAGCCCATCTCGGCAAACAGTTTCACATCTTCCTTGTAGCGATGATATAGATCGATACCGATCAGTTTCATGTTATCTTCGGTTGGTTCTTCCGTGATTGGCCCCATGATGCCTTTGGGAGCTACATCCTGTGTAGATAATCCTTTGCCACCTTGATTGTATGCACCTTCAGCCTGATTGGCTGCAATTGCGCCACCCCACAGGAAATTTTCCGGGAATTGATAAGTATGATTTTGAGAGTTGCTCATGTGTATCGCTCCATTCATCAAATTGATTTTAAGAGGTTGTTCATGTATGACATAAAAAAAGCTTAAACGTTGTAACGGGTTACACGTCAAGTTTTACTTTTGACCCAGATTTGATGCATACTATTATTCTAAATAAGTTCAACTAAATTTACACGAAAACGGAGAGGACAGAAATAACCAGAAGAAGCGAAGCGGTCGCCTGAAAGCTTTCTGAAAGAAAGCTACATCGGAAGCATACGCTATCCCCGGATTTTCCCGTTTAGATAAGGGAATCAAAAAATCTGGGGATAACAGCGATCGGAAGGTTGTTCTGTCATCGAAGTGCCAGTGTAAATAATCTTAGTTGAACTTATATAGTTCGTTAGCAAGAAGGGAGTCTCCGATGTCCAAGTTTGATGAAATAATGAAGCGGTCCGGTTACTCAAAAGCGACTGTGTCACGCGTGATTAATCATTCTCCGCATGTTAGTGATGAAGCAAGACAGATCATAACGGATATTATGAAACAGTTGAATTATATTCCCAACCGGAATGCGGTATCGTTATCTACAGGACAGACAAAGCAGATTGGAATTGTGACCTCTACCACAGGTGAGATCATTCTTACATTCATGAATCAATTCATTGATACAGCCATGGATTTTGGGTTTCAGACGATTATCTATACATCCCGTGGAGATCCGGAGATTGAATTGCAGGCATTCGAAGATCTGCGCAGTAAACGAGTCGATGGGCTAGTTATTATTGCTTGTGTCAATGATCCTCGGAAATTAAAGGCGTATATGGAATACGGTCCGATTGTCTCCTGGCAGCGAATGGGGAATGACGAGATTCCGTCTGTTGCGATGGATCAGGCAGAAGGATACAAGTTAGCTCTGGAGCATCTGGTATCAAGAGGATACACCCGAATTGCGAATGCATTTGGCAGGGCTGAAAGTTTGAATACCCAGAGCCGCCGTGAAGCCTATGAATCTTTCATGAAGAGCAGAGGGTTGCATGTGTGGACTGAAGCGTATCAATATTCCGTATTTAGCTCCTCCGATGGCGAAGAAGCGATGCGAAGAATGGCTGAGGGGCCAGAACTTCCACAGGCCGTATTATGTTCAAATGATTATGCAGCCATCGGCATTCTGAGTGAAGCACGCAGACGAAATATTCAGGTACCGGAACAACTTGCCATTGTGGGGTTTGATGATATCGAGCTTTCCCGTGTTCTTGGAATCACGACCATACATAATCCGATTGCGGAGCAAGCTACCCAGGCTTTCCATCAATTGTGGGCCGTATTGGGTAAAGTGGAGTTGCAGATCGAACAGCTGACATACCAGCTGATTGAGCGTGAGACGACTTGAATCCGTAAGATCTGATGCTGGAATCTGGTTTTATGGATTCAATAATTATTCAAATTTGAAGCATCTTCGAGTCAAACTCATACGTTATACTGAAGATGTGCTTTAGAACGACATATCTGTACAGAGATGTCGCTGAGGTTTTTTGTATCATGTTACAAGTTACATATTTCACAAACGATTAGCGGGAAAGGTGAGAATGGACTTTATGAAGACAGTGACAGGCCGATTCAGAATTGCGGGCATATGGGAGGGTGTATCCTTACTTCTATTGATTTTTATTGCTATGCCTCTGAAATATTTTGCAGATATCTCTTCCGCTGTAGCCGTAATGGGCATGATTCATGGTATTTTATTTCCCTTGTACCTTATTGCGCTAGTTCACTTGGCTCTGGTCAAAAAGTGGAAGATAACGCGCTGCCTGATGGGTGGACTCGCCGGTCTATTGCCGTTTGGAACTTTTGTATTTGAATCTTATCTTCGGAAGAGAAATTGGAAATAAAGATCAATAAGAAAAAATGAAAACAGGCGACTAATTCAGATGTTATCCGAATTGTCGCCTGTTACTTTCTATACAAGTACTACTTTACTGTACCTTGCTGACGATCAGACAGCAGGCTTACGCCAATATCGCCAGAGGCATTTGACACAGGTGCATACGCCGAGAAGGAAGTAACAACTACCAGGGCAGTGAACAGAAATACGAATGATTTTTTCATACCATAACCTCTTTCATATGGGGATATATTCCATTTGATTCTAACGCACATAGGTTATACTTGAAAAGAAAAAGTTTAAAATGAGCAAGCTATTGATGACTGAAAGGATTGAGCTTCTATGAAAGATATTCATGAGTTAACATCCATAGAAATGGTTGAAGAAGCTATTCAACAACATGAATTGGTTTTTTTGTATGTATCTCGTCCAGAGTGCAGTGTATGTCACGCTTTACTCCCCAAGATCAGGGCATTGCTTGAACCTTATCCATCGGTATATCTGGGTCACATTAATGCTAATGAAGTGGAAGAGGTTGCATCCAAGTTTCTTGTTTTCACCGTTCCAACAATGATCATGCTTGTGGAGCAGAAGGAATATATTCGAGCGGATCGTTTTGTTCGCTTGGAACGTCTGGAAGAGCAGCTGCAACAGATTCAATCCATGTATATCCAGGATGAGGAATAGAAGCTAAAGCTTCATGAACGGCGGCTCATACATGAGCCGTTTTTTTGCGCCCGCAGTGGCGTATAGCTATGAACAAAGTTACATGATGCCTGAACTCGCAAATTAAAGTGTTGCGATGAAAACGGTTTTATGATAATTTAAACATTATAAAAACGTTTTTATAGTAAAGGAACAAAACTTATGGCAAAGATAACGATTAAAGATGTAGCAAGGGAAGCGGGCGTATCCATATCTACTGTCTCCAACGCCTTAAATGGTGTGGATGTCTTGAACCCGGAGACCAAATCACATGTTCTTAAGGTGGCAGAGCGTTTAAATTATGTGCCCAATCTGAATGGCAAGCTGTTGAAGTCCGGTCAAACCAAAATGCTCGGTTTTTTCACTACAAGTGTATCGGGTCCGTATTTCTATAAGCTGGTTGAATCAATGTCTCGCGAATGTGATCGTCTGGGGTACGGGCTGAATGTATTTGTGACCAAGGATAAACACGTAATTATGAGTAATATTCTGGGTCGGCGGGTGGATGGTGTCATTATATACGAAGAGCTTCGGATCGATGAGCAAGATATTATCGCCATGGAGAAAGACAAGATCAAGGCTGTTTTTCTGGATCGGGTCTATCAGAGCGATACGATGGGAAGTGTCATTTTTGACTCGTATGTGGCGGCCTATGAAGCAACCAAGTATTTAATTGGGCTGGGTCACAAGAAAATTGCTTATATTTCGGGCGTGGACACAATGTTTGACAGTGTGCAGCGTAGAGACGGCTATCTGGCTGCCTTGCGTGAATACCAGCTTCCAATCGATGAAGATTACATTATACAAGGGTATTTTGAGGAGGAGAGTACGTATAGTGCGATAAAATCTTTTCTTCACTTACACCCGGGCAAGCGGCCTGATGCATTTCTTGCAGGGAATGACTTGAGTGCAATTGGCTGTATGCATGCGTTGAAGTCTGAGGGTTTTGAAGTGCCACAAGATGTTAGTGTCGTGGGTTTTGACGATATTGATATCGCACAGTATTTTTCTCCACCGCTTACAACGGTAAGAAATCAAATTGCAAGACAGGGTATCCTGGCCATCAATCAACTGGTGGGTATGATCAAGGAGAAAGAACAAGGTGCTGCACAAAAATTGGCGGGTGAGCTGGTGGTGAGAGGTTCAAGCCATGTGAAGATCGACCGGAAAGACTACCGTACATAAGTTGATTCAGCTTCTTCTCCGGTCTTTTTTTACTTAAATATAAACAAAGGGGTTTTTTATGTCGAAAAATAAAAACGTTTTTATGAACATGCATGCATGATGGAGGGGAGTAAAAAAACGTGGATAAATTAGCCGTAGAGACATCAACCGGTAAAAATGCGATCAGTCCCAATGGGAAGAAACCCATCGGACAACGGATCAAAGAATTCATAGTCGATTATCGGAGACAATGGGAGATTCAATCGATGATTATCCCGGGCATTATTTTTATGATTATTTTCTGTTATATCCCGATTTACGGTTTGACAATTGCCTTCAAAAATTACACGGTCATTGATACGCTGGCTACCGCTCCTTGGGTAGGGCTGGATAATTTCAGAATCATTTTGTCAGACAAATACTTCTGGGATGCGGTCGTGAATACGCTGGGGATCAGTTTTTTGAAATTAGGTATCGGGTTTGTCATTCCGATCATTCTCGCGATCATGATCTACGAGTTAAACAGCGGACGCTTCAAGAAGTTTGTGCAAACGGTTTCATATTTACCTCACTTTTTGTCCTGGATCGTACTTGGGGGAATGCTGATCACGTGGTTTTCAACCACGGGCTTATTTAATCAGTTGTTACTTAGCCTGGGAGTGATCTCGCAACCGCAGAACATCTTGCTGGATGCAGGTAAGTATTGGTGGATTGCTACGTTATCGGATATTTGGAAAGAAGCAGGTTGGGGAACGATTCTGTATCTGGCGATCATGGCAAAGATTGACCCAACATACTATGAAGCTGCCAAAATTGATGGTGCAAGCCGTCTCAGACAGATCTGGAATATCACATTGCCTAATATGAGATCAATCATCAGCCTAAATCTGATTCTAACTGTAAGCGGTTTATTGGGGTCGAATCTGGATCAGACCCTGGTTCTCATGAACTCTCAGAACCGCGACAAAGCGGAAGTCATCAATTCGTACGTCTATCGTATGGGGATGTCTCAGGGTGACTTTTCATATGCAACGGCCGTTGGCTTGGGTGTCTCAATCATCTCTGTCATTCTACTCGTCACGGCAAACAAAATCACAAGCAAATTAAACGATAATCAATCTGTGTTGTAGAAGGAGGCAGCCCGCGTGAATGGAAAGGTGGCAAAAGAAGATCTCGATAGTCGGATCTTTGATACCTTAAATATGATTTTGCTAATCATCTGTACGGTCGTTATTCTCGTTCCTCTCTGGAATGTCATCATTTCTTCCTTTAGTTCAGGCAAAGCGCTGGCGGAAGGTGGATTCATCTTCTGGTCACCGGAATTCTCGCTGGAGAATTACAGAGCTGTATTCAACGATCAGGGCATCTGGCAGGCTTTCTTCATATCAGTGTCCAAAACAACGATTGGCGTTGTTACACATGTGTTCTTCTGTGCCATGGTTGGTTACGGTCTGAGCAAAAAGTACATAAGAGGCCGTAAATTATACGTTGCCATGGGTGTTATTACCATGTTCTTCTCGGGCGGTATGATCCCGACGTATCTGTTAATCAAATCACTTGGCTTGCTTAACAGCTTCTGGGTGTACATTATCCCGGCGCTATTCAGCTTCTATGATGTCGTGATTCTGATGAATTTCTTCCGGAATGTCCCGGATTCGCTGGAAGAATCGGCCAAGATTGACGGCGCAGGGGATTGGCATATTTTCCTGAAAATATTCATTCCGCTCTCCATGCCAGCCATGGCGACAATTGCGCTATTTAATGGGGTGGGGCAATGGAACGACTTCATGACAACCAAGTTATATATTACCGATCAGTCACTGTATCCACTCCAGATGATGCTGTATGAGATTATCGTTCAGTCCCAGACACAATCCATGCAAAATGTCGGGGGTTCCGCTGTCATTGAAACAACGACCAAAGGCGTGCAGTTGGCCACCATTGTCATTACAACACTCCCTATCGTGCTGATCTATCCCATCGTTCAGAGATACTTTATCTCGGGAATGATGCTCGGAGCGGTCAAGGAATAGGAGCAACAAATACCCCATTTTGAGGAGGAACAAAAATATGTTGAAGTTGAACAAGGCATCAGGCAAAAAAGGGATTAAATTGCTGGCAACACTGCTCACAGCCGTACTTATGATTACAGGTTGCAGCGGTGGATCGGGGGGCTCCAGTGAAGGGAATTGGGTATCCATTGAAGATCGTTATACGGTTGACCCGGAAAAGCCGGCTTGGCAGTTGGATAAAAAAGAAGAGGCTACCGACCTGACCTGGTACGTCAATGCAGACTGGTGGAACACTGATTTTGGCAAGGATATTGTCACCAAGAAAATCAAAGAGGATCTGAACATCAATATTAAATTCATCACGGGTGATGATACCAAGTTAAACACCTTTTTCGCAGGTGGAGATATGCCTGACTTGCTGACCGTATTTGACTCCAATTCTCCAGTGGTGCAAAAAGCTGCAACCTGGGCTATGCCGCTGAACGATCTGGCGGAAAAATATGATCCTTACTTCAATAAAGTTGCGGCTGCCGATACATTGAACTGGTTCCAGTTGGCAGATGGTAAAACGTATGGTTACCCGAACTATTCCAATACGCAAGAGGATTATGATAGCGGTAACATTCCTGCCAAAACGGCATTTATCATTCGTAAGGATGTGTATGAAGCACTGGGTAGTCCTGTCATTGGAACACCAGAAGAATTCCAGAGTGTGATGAAACGAATTAAGCAAGAATTCCCTGCGCTGATTCCGTTTGGGTTCAACTCCATTGGTGAAGGAACAGGTTCACTCGGGGATACGTTGCAAGATTTCATCGGTGTTCCGCTGGAGACGGAATCAGGAGAATTCTATGATCGCAATCTGGATGAAGATTACCTCACGTGGTTGAAAACATTGAACACCGTGTACAGAGATGGCAATATCAGTGATGACAGTTTCGCGGATGATGGCACGGCTTTTGAAGAAAAAGTGAAGTCCGGTAAATATGCAACCATGCTGCTCGACGGTACACCTCAACAAGGAGGGAACCTGCAGATCTACATGAGCGCCAATCCGGGCAAAGAATATATCGCCATTGATGGACCGCAGAGCACTAAAGGCAATGCACCAACATTGAATCAATCCGGAATAACCGGGTGGATGATCAATTTCGTTTCCAAGGACTGTAAAGATCCGGCCAAGGCCATTCAGATATTCACATACTTGTTGAGTGAAGAAGGACAGACGCTTATGAATTACGGGATCGAAGGGGAGACCTTCCAAACTAAAGCTGACGGTAGCGTGGAATTGCTGCCAGCGGTGAAAGACTTGCAACTCAATAACGCAGATCAATTCAAGAAGGATTATCGGATGGGTGAGTTTATGTTCTTCGGTCATGACCGCCACAAAGCACTCAGTGCAGATGCTTTTCCGGAAGCCATTAAACAGATGCAGGAGTGGGGCAAAGGCAAGCTGAAACCTCACTTTATTCTGGAGAATATTAGCCCGGATCAAGGTACACCTGAAGCTCGTGCGTTGTCAGCAATCAATACGAAGTGGAATACAACACTGGTCAGTATGGTACGTTCCAAGGATGATGCCTCGTATGACAATGCACTGGCTTCTTACAAGTCATTTTTAGGTGAGAACCGTTGGGAAGAGATTGTGAAGGTACGCAGTGAAAAGATGAAATTGAACAAAGAGAAACTAGGCATTCAATAATAGAAATACAAAGGAGAATCCTATGACTACATTCAAAATGTACAGATCCACGGGTGAAGAAAATTTATTTGTATCTCTCTCCCGAGAACAATTAAAGCCTCTGGATGCTGATAAGGAGACAACGACCATCCATCTGGATGATCAGCTAACGTATCAGGAGATGGACGGATTTGGTGCTTCTTTTACCGATTCATCTGCCTATTTGATCAACCAAATCTTGAGTGAGGAGCAACGGGATGAGGTCATGACCCGACTGTTCCATCCGGAGAAAGGGATCGGGCTGTCAGTCATCCGTAATCCGATGGGCGCTTCGGACTATGCGAGAACGGTATACAGTTATAACAATATGCCAGAACAGCAGACAGACCCGGAATTAACCCAATTCAGCATTGCACATGATGAAGGGGACGTTATTCCTTTAACGCAAAAGGCGTTGGCATTGAATCCTGAACTGAAGCTGTTTGCTTCACCATGGAGTGCACCGGGATGGATGAAAACGAGCGGATCGATGATTACCGGACAATTAAAGACGGAATGGTATCCCGTTTATGCTGAATATTTCGTGAAATACATTCAAGCGTATGGCAAGCATGGATTACCGATTCATGCCATTACACCACAGAATGAGGCGCTTTATGAACCAGGGCACTATCCTGGTATGTTGATGCCAGCCGAGGCCCAAGCAGATTTTATCAAAAACCATCTTAAACCAGCCTTTGTGCAAAACGATATTCAAACCAAGATTCTCTGTTACGATCACAACTGGGATCAACCGGACTATCCCCTGACAGTAATTGAACAAGCGGGAGAGGAAGTAGATGGTGTAGCCTGGCATTGGTACGGGGGCGATGCTTCTGCTCAAACGAAGGTTTATGAAGCTTTTGCAGGTAAAGAAGTGCATTTCACTGAAGGTTCGGGTGGAGAGTGGATTCCGCCATTTGAGCAAGCCTTCTCAAATGTGATGCGAACGGGAATTCAGATTCTTCGCAATTACAGCAAGTCCTTTGTACTTTGGAATATGGCACTAGATGAGAATAATGGGCCTACGGTTCCTGGTTTTGGTCGCAGTACGTGTCGTGGTATCGTGCAAGTGAATCAGCAAACAAAGGAACTTACGTATACACTTGATTATTATGCTCTGGCTCATTTCAGTGCTGTGATCCGTCCGAAGGCTGTTCGGATCGAAACAACATCCAGTGATGATGGAATTTGCTCTGTGGCTTTTAAAAATGCCGACGGTTCCGTAGGTTTAGTCCTCTTCAATGATGGGGAGGAGACGGGCAACATACAGGTTAAGCTGCGAGACGATGTATTGATGAAGTTCCAGCTGGAAAGCAAAAGTGTCTTGTCCGTATTAATCACAGATTGATAAATTTGATGAGTTATAACCAGGCTTCATCAGAAAAGAAACAAAAAGAAGCGATATCCGGAGTGTACACGGATATCGCTTCTTTTTGGTGAAATTCATCTATTCAGAGTTATATTATACGGGCTGAATAGCGAGATGGGGTGTCCCGCTACTCTCATCAACGAACAGTATATATTGGTTGCCAGCTGTCCCTGTTAAGACCAGACCGGGTTGACCTGCAACACCAGGATTGTAATATCTGAATTGTTGCAAAACGGGGAGGGAGACTGGAAGAGTAGGTTGATTGAGTGCCATTAATTGTGTAGCGGCCTTAACGCTATCTCCAGATTCAATCACTCCGCCTACACCCAAATGGTTGACAATCGAGGAGCTGGCGTTGATTTGAAGGCTGCCTGTTATGGTCTGACTGCCATTGACGTTTAGATCGACACCAACGGTTTGATTACCATTAACTTGATTTCTGATCTATCGACCAGCCAGTATTCCTCAATGTGAGGAAATGATTCAGTTTTGGCGTGAATTGGCGCTGAAGCATGGCCTGAAAGGGATCCATTTTGTGCAGACCATTGGTGGATTCCCTACATTTAATCGTCAGATTTTTGATGCGAGTATGGAATTTGAACCACATTATACGTTTGCACATGGACATATGAATGGAATCTGGATCGAAATGAACATCAAGGGACAGCAGCATATTGCTGTGAATTACGACAAGGTATGGTCCTCCATTCTCGAACGAACACCACACCGTAACGGAGAAATTGTCTATCCAGGAGCTTTTGTCAATTGGGATAATACACCGCGGAGAGGCGTTGACGGACAGAGTACGCTTGGGTCCACCCCAGAGAAGTTTGGGCTGTATCTATCCAGACAGATGGAACGAGCGAGGACGCTGTACAAAAGTGAATACCTTTTTGTTAACGCCTGGAATGAGTGGGCGGAAGGGGCATATCTTGAGCCGGATCAAAACTATGGTTATGCTTATTTGAGAGAACTCAAGAAAGCAACTCAGCATGAATCGAACAGAAACAAGTCTGTAGGAGGGAGTTCCGAATGAGGGAACTCTCTCTGTTTTGAGGTTGTTTACAGACCATGTTTCGTTGTAAGTAACGTTTTTTGTTTGCGGTACTCCGTTGGAGTTAACCCTGTATGTTTTTTGAACTGTCTGGAGAAATAGTACAAATCACTGAAACCGAGATGTTCGGCAATGGCAGTTATTGTGTTCGGGGTGCAGGCCAGCAACTCCTTGGCCTTATCGATTTTTTTGCCAGTAATATAGAGGATCGGAGGAACTCCGATCTGCTGCTTGAAGAATCGAATGAAATAATTTGGATGCATGTAGGCGATCTGAGCCAGATCCTGAACCGAAATATTCTCTTCGATGTTGGAATCAATATAAGCCAGGATGGTAGACAGTTTCTCCATGACAGGAACGTTAATAAAAGAGATCTGATCCAGATCCAGATTCATTAGATAGTGGGATAGTAACTCGGTCAGTTTGCTCTTGGCCATCATATGGGCATAGACTTCATCGGATTTTGCATATGTAAGGATACTGCTGAAGATTGCTTGAATCAACTCAGGTTGATCTATCGTACAGATGTGTGGGAATTTCAGAATTTGGAACAAATTGATTCCCCCAACCTTCGCGCTAAAGTGACACCAATATTTGAGAAAAGGACGGTCGTTAATGGCAGAATAAGACTGTTTGATCCCCTCTGGCATTAAAATAAGCTGATTAGGCGCAGGATAGTACTCCTCATCCCCAATTTTGAGCCAACCTTCACCTTCGCATATGAAATAAAACTTGCTGTAATCAGGCGTGTAATCCAGGTCCCGCCAATCCGTATCGCACCGATTGTAGTTGACCATAAATAATTCGACTTGGAGATTGGACAGGTAGTTCGTAAGCAAAGTTTGGTGATTCATACTTTTCATCTCCATACAAGGTTATTATTGTCCATCTAAAAGTTAGTGTTCTGCATGTCTATCCTTCGGCTGTAGCACTACAATACAGCTACAGACAATAACAGAAGGGATGAGAACATCTCATGGACAAAAACGAATATTTGCAACAGATTGAAGCAACGATTAAGAGCGGTAAATTCAAGGACAATTGGAGTTCGCTTAGCGCCTTTCAAGTTCCCGAATGGTACCCAAAAGCGAAATTCGGTATATTCATTCACTGGGGGCTATACTCTGTACCGGCCTATGATAGCGAATGGTATTCGCGAAATATGTACATACAAGGCACCAAAGCTTATGAACATCACCTTGAGGTGTATGGGCCTCATAAGGACTTTGGATATAAAGACTTCATTCCGATGTTTCGTGCAGAGAAGTTCGATGCAGACGAATGGGCAACGTTATTCAAACAGGCTGGAGCCAGATATGTTATGCCTGTGGCTGAGCACCATGATGGTTTTCAGATGTACAAAAGCTCTATCTCTCACTATAACACATATGAAATGGGCCCCAAACGGGATCTTCTGGGTGAGATGAAGGTTGCATACGAGAAGCAGGGGCTGACCTTATGTGTGTCGTCTCACCGCGCCGAGCACTGGTTCTTCATGTCTCACGGGAAGGCGTTTGATTCAGATATTAAGGAACCCCTGGAGCGTGGGGATTTCTATTGGCCTGCCATGCCTGAACCCAAGGATCACTTCGACTTGTATGACTCACCTCCAACCGAGGAGTATCTGGAGGACTGGTTGATTCGCTGCTGTGAACTGGTCGATCAATATCAGCCAAAGGTCTTCTATTTCGATTGGTGGATTCAAACGGTTGCGTTCAAACCCTATCTTAAAAAATTTGCTGCCTATTATTATAACAAAGGTGAAGAATGGGGTGTGCCTGTAGCTATCAATTATAAACATGAGGCCTATATGTTTGGTACTGCCGTTCCGGATGTGGAGCGGGGACAGTTCGCTGAGCTTAAGCCCTATTTTTGGCAAACGGATACAGCTGTCGCTAAAAACTCATGGTGTTATACGGAAGATAATAACTATAAAACGGCTGAGGAGATCATTCGGGATCTCGTCGATATTGTAAGCAAAAACGGAAATTTACTGCTGAACATTGGTCCCAAAGCAGATGGCAGCATACCGGAAGAAGATCGCGACATTTTGCTGAGCATTGGCAAGTGGCTGGAAGTGAATGGGGAAGCGATCTATGACACGTCATTCTGGCGTACGTTTGGCGAGGGTCCGACAGAGGTGAAGGAGGGGCAATTCACGGATGGGGATACGAAGATATTTACGAGTGAAGATATACGGTTTACGTTAAAAGAAAGCAGTCTGTATGCCACGGTTCTTGCTTATCCAGATAACGGAGTGGTGCAGATTAAATCCCTGAAGGAAAATTCTCACCATTATCAAGGGGTCATTCAAGATATTCAGGTACTTGGCTATGAAGAACAGCCGCAATGGGAGAGAACAGCGGACGCACTGACGATCACAACGACAACTGTGAAAAGTAATGCGCCTATTGTTTTCAAAATTAAATTGGACTAATCAACAAAGATAAATTGAATACTGTAAATATAAAAAGGGCGCATCCAGGAGTATTGTACTCATCGGATAGCGCTCTTTTGGTTGGGCTACTACTCATATAATAATCACGAAATTCTTACTTGCTAATATACTGATACCATCACACCAATGATGTTCGCCCGTAATGGAATGATTGAGACTCACTAAGGAGGATCTGCAAAAAAGATGAAACCAAAGAAACGCATCAGATATGGTTGGAGCGGATTTAAGAAAAAAAAAGCTGAGGACTGTGACCATCCCCAAGAGCAGCAACAAGAACACCATCACGAGCACCATCATAATCACCAGAATAACCATCATCATAAGTGTTTTGACAAAGAAGCCGAATTGCTTCTCAAATTAATTGGTGAGTTGAAGGGCGCAATTGTACAGGTTTTTGCCAATCCCACTCCGCACAATGTTTCACTTCTGATTGAGGTACTGCGTAAATTACTGGCTCTGGTTCATCATTCGGATTTGAAAAAGGGAACCAAGGCAGACCTCGAAGCGGTCTTGGAGCTTACCATTGTATCTGTAGAGGCCGTTCCATTTTCTCCGATCAGTGTGGGAACCAATTTGCAGCAATTGCTGGATGTGCTCCTATCTGTCATTTTACAGGGGAATATCGATTCGTGCGAGAAAGATAAACTGGTCATTTTAATCCGGGCGACCGAATTGGCTATCACAACAGGGCTTAGAAACATAGGGAGTCAAGGTCCGGTAGGACCTGCAGGGCCAGCGGGTCCTCAGGGCGTACCTGGTCCACAAGGCCCGGCTGGCCCTGCAGGTTCTCAGGGTGGTGTAGGTCCAGCAGGTGCTACTGGCGCAACGGGTGCGGCAGGCCCAGCAGGTGGCGCAACAGGAGCCACAGGTGCAACGGGGAGTACAGGAGCTGTTGGGGCAGCGGGCGTTACAGGAGCAACAGGTGATCCTGGCGTAGCAGGAGTCACCGGAGTCACAGGGAATACGGGTGCAGCTGGACTAGCGGGAGTCACCGGGGCAACGGGTGCAGCCGGAATTGCAGGGGTAACCGGGGCTACCGGCGCAACAGGGATTGCGGGAGTTACTGGAAGCACTGGTGTTACAGGAGCTACGGGTTCGGGCGCCATTATACCGTTTGCTTCTGGCGGACCTGCCATATTAACAACGGTTCTTGGTGGACTGGTCGGAACGACAAGCCTTATCGGTTTCGGCAGCTCGGCAACCGGAGTCAGCATTCTGGGTGGCACCATTGATTTAACGGGAACGATTGTTGGACCACTCATTAACTTTGCGTTCTCTGTTCCACGGGATGGCGTTATAACTTCCATTGCTGCCTATTTCAGTACCACAGCAGCCTTGGCCCTGGTTGGTTCCACGGTGACCATCACTGCGCAATTATTCAGTTCACCTACTCCTGATAATGCATTTACTGCGGTTCCGGGGGCGGTCGTTACACTGGCACCTCCACTCACCGGTATTATTGCATTGGGTAGTATCTCCAATGGTATAACAACCGGATTGGCTATACCGGTGACTGCACAGACACGTCTTCTGCTTGTATTCTCCGCCACGGCAACTGGACTTTCTCTTGTGAATACCGTTGTTGGTTATGCAAGTGGCGGCGTGAACATTACATGATGAGATATAAATTTTGATATGAACGACATGGGAGTTCTCATGTCGTTCTTTTTCTTGATTTGAAATTTTGAGCATAAAGTCTTGGTTATATAGAACTTTGAAAAGCTATTATTCATCAAAAACATGCAGAAATACGAAAAATAAGCTGAAATACGTAAGCGACATTAGACACATAAAAGCATTAAATAGACTTATTTTCTATATTTTTCAATAAAGTGCTTGTATATATCGAATAATGATTTTATACTATACCAATAAAATCCAATTAAATTCCTAATCGACTATTATATGTAATTAAAATATTTGACTACTCACTCGAATCACGATCGAAAGTCATATCCACCACTCCTTAGCAAGCGTTCTGCTAACGCTCCAGATTACCCTTCCACATGAATGCTTATAGACATTCACTCACATGGTTTAATCCGATTCTTTCAATCTCCTAAACTTCCAAGTAATAAACATAGACTGATCTGTTATCTCTTCTGACTCATATTGATTCCTAACCAGACCTGTAAAGGAGGTGAGGCTTTATGTGAAATCCAGGGTATCTATTTCGTCCGCAATAAAGGTTATTTTACCGTTTTATTCTGCAGAGAAGGGCATATGTACCAGACTAAATCAAAAAACCGGGTAAAAGGAGTGGAAAAGTTTGATAAAGATTAATCGGTTACGCAAGCCCATCTCCATGGGGCTCTCGCTTCTCCTTGCATTTTCGATCATTCATCCGGTTTCAGCTGAAAACTCCACATCATCCAAATTGGATATGAAATCTGGACTTGCTAAAGTTACGGAGTCCAAAGTAAACGCCAAGTTGACCAAAGAATTTGATGGTAGTGAATATGTTACCTATCTGGTGAAAATGAAGGAACAGGTGGATACAGCAGCAGTCTCCAAACAGGCCCTGGAAAAGGCGACTATCGCCAAACAAACGGCTTCAGCAACGAAGCTGTCCGTCCGGAATTCGGTCGTCAGCTCTCTGCGGGAAACGGCCTCACGTACACAATATCCATTGGAAACTTATCTGGAAAAGGAAGTTGACCTGGGCAAGGTCAAAGAATATAAAAGCTATTTTATTGTCAATTCACTGGCAGTAACGAGTACCAAAGAAGTCATGGAACAGATTGCGCTGCTGCCTGAGGTGGAGAAGATTCTACCGAATGAGACACGATACTTACAGAAAGCCGAAGTGAGTAAAGAACCGGCGAATGCGGTATCAGGCAAAGATGCTGTCCAAACGCCAGCTAAAGACTCTTCAGTCGGAGTCAAAGACAAAGAGCCTGCTGCAAAAGACAAGCTTGCGACAGAAAACGTGGAATGGAACCTGGATTACATCAATGCGCCAGCCGTGTGGGATCGGGGCATCGATGGAACAGGGATTGTTGTTGCCAATCTGGACAGTGGTGTAGATTATACCCATCCGGCGCTTCGCAGCAAATGGCGGGGACTGGATGCTTCAGGCAATATCGTTGATCCCGAACTGAGCTGGTATGATCCGCACAGTAATGCTTCCCTCCCTGCGGACGGAGACGGGCATGGTACGCACACGATGGGTACGATGGTTGGCTCTGAAGCAGATGGCACCAACCAGATCGGGGTTGCTCCCGGTGCGAAGTGGATTGGTGTGCGGATATTCAATCCGGAGACAACAGATGCCATCATTCTGGATGGCGGACAGTGGTTGATCGCTCCGGTTGATGCGGAAGGCAATCTGCATCCTGAACTTGCACCGGATGTCGTCAACAACTCATGGGGCGGCGGCCCGGGACTTGATGAATGGTTCCGACCTATGGTTCAAGCCTGGCGTGATGCGCAGATTTTTCCCGAATTCTCTGCGGGAAATGTAACACTGACGAATCCGGGTGGTCCCGGCTCCGTTGCGAACCCGGCCAATTATCCCGAAAGCTTCGCAACGGGAGCCACAGATATCAATGGTAATCTGGGTTCCTTCTCCCTGCTGGGCCCATCCCCGTATGATGAGATCAAACCGGAAGTATCTGCCCCTGGGGTGAATATCCGTTCATCAGTTCCGGGCGGAGTATATGAGGGAGGCTGGAACGGAACATCCATGGCAGGCCCGCATACAACTGCACTTGCTGCACTGCTGCTTCAGGCCAATCATTCCCTTACGGTGGATCAGCTGGAGCAGATCATTACAGATACAGCCACGCCGAGAACGGATAGTCAGTATCCGACCTCTCCTAATAACGGCTACGGTCACGGCATTATTAATGCCCTTGATGCTGTGGGTTCTGTACTCGAAGGGATCGGCACAGTATCCGGCAGAGTGGTTACAGCCGGAGATGATCTGGAAGAGCCAGTACTGGCACATACCCCTGTTAATTCAGCCTTTACAGGCATTGATATACCATTAACCGCTCATGTGACAGATAACGTCGCAGTAGTCTCCGTCGAGGCTTTTGCCAAAACGACAGGTACCAACCAGTACGTTTATCTACCGATGAACCGGATTGCTGGGGATAACAAAGATGGGACATATACAGCGACAATCCCTGCTTTTCTCATTGAGCCACAAGGTGTAGAGTATTATATCCGCGTAAATGATTACGGCAACAACGGATTCGAAAGTCAGGTATATAAAGTGGCTGTGTCCAATGGTGTTCAGCCAGGGTACCTTCAGGATTTTGAAGAAGATCAGCTGGGCTTCACGACTGGCGGAACCGGAAGTACTTGGGTATGGGGAGCACCAACCAGTGGTCCTGGAAGTGCATACTCCGGTGACAAGGTGATTGCAACCAATCTGCAAGGAACTTATGTGGCGAATAGCAATGCATATCTGCTTGCGCCGCCAATTGATCTCACCGAGAGTCCGGAAGGGGCATTGTTATCCTTCAAGCACTGGTATGACTTGGAGAATAACATCGACTTCGGCAAGGTATACATCGCTTCCGAGGATAGCGATTATGTGTTCGAAGAGCTGTTAACCTTCACGGGTACAGGTGGCAATTGGAAGACACAATATGTGGATCTTCGCGAATACGCGGGACAGCAGGTGTTCATCAAGTTCAATCTGACGAGCGATAATTCATTGCAAAAAGCTGGCTGGTACATTGATGATTTCGCTGTAGAAGAGCTGGATGAGATTGCTCCAGGCGCACCTGCCGGATTGTCTGCGACGGCCGATATTCTTGGTAATGTAGCCTTGAGCTGGACGGGTCCGAGTGATGAGGATCTCGAATCCTATATCGTATATCGCTCCACAACCGCAGGTTCAGGTTATGAATCCATTGGAACTGCAACAGGAACAACGTTTACAGATACGGCTACGGTGACAGATTCGACGTATTATTATACCGTTTCCGCACTTGATTATAGTGGCAATGAAAGCGACAAATCGAATGAGGTCTCCATTACAGTAGAGGTGCCTCAGGATATCTACATCGATCATTTCGATGGCAGTGATGATAATGGCTGGACTCATTCAGGAACCAAAGATGAGTGGGAACGCGGTATTCCGGTAACGGGTCCTGCCAGCGCGGTTTCTCCACCGAATGTCTGGGCGACCGATCTCGACAATACGTACGAGAGTGGTTCCAACTATTCACTCGTATCTCCGGTCATTGATTTGACGGATGTATCCGAAGGAACACTTACGTTTAATCATTGGTACGAGATTGAGAGTGGATACGACTACGGATATGTGGAAGTCACCAAGGATGGTGGGACCACATGGTCAGAATTGGGCAAATTCTCTCATACTACAAACGGTAAACAATGGACACCCGTATTTTATGATCTGGATGCACTTACCGGTAATGAAGTTCAATTCCGGTTCCGCCTGACCTCAGACAACAGTGTTGTGAAGACAGGCTGGTTCATTGATGATTTCCGTGTACTGGGAGTTGCTGCGGAGACGGTAACGGAGGACAGTGCGGTTGTGCTTAACAATGACAAACCAAAACCGTCCTATGATAATCCATGGTACAAAATTTCGCGGACAGACAAAGCGGAATTTAACAAAACGAAACAGCAACAACCGGAAGTTGAAAAACCAGAAACAGGTTCGGTTAATCCACAAAGCCTGCCTGCAAGTGCAACGGTTACCGTACTGGAAACCGGACGTTCGGTGAAGACAGATCCAGCTACAGGCAAGTATAATTTCACACACGTAGCAGGTGATTACACGTTAAAAGCTGAAGCATATGGATATTATCCTCAAACTCAGCAGGTAACGATCACGGATGGCAATGGTGCCAAAGCCAACTTTAATCTGGAGGAAATCCCGCATGGGCAGATTGAAGGTGTAGTAACCGATGAGCGGACAGGCCAACCATTGGCTGATGCTTCCGTCCTCGTGGTGGAAGATGCCAATATAGGTGAAGTTCGCACAGGTTCAGATGGCAGCTTCAATATTCAGGTATTGGAAGGAAGTTATACCCTGTCCATCCGGGCTGCGGATTATTACAGTAAAACCGTAACTGTAACTGTACCTGGTAATGGGACAGCAGAGGCAAATGTTGCCTTGAAACCATTCATCGGTTTCCCAGGGGAAATTGCTTATGATGATGGATCAGCAGAGAACGCACGAGCTTTTAACGCTGCGGATAACGCTTGGGCAGTTCGAATGACACCAGAGCTGGAGACCGCTCAACTGACAGGTGCATCGTTCCGATTCTGGAACACAGAGTGGCCTGTGCCTGGAGGTACAACGTTCCAATATGCCGTATATGATGCATCGGGTGCGGGTGGAGCTCCAGGACCACAGCTGGCTGGACCATTCGACGGTACTGCACTTCGTAACGATCAATGGACAACCGTTGAATTCCCAGAACCGGTCATTGTAACGGGTGACTTCTATATCGTGTATGTACAAAGCGTAGCCGGAACAAGTGCTCCGGGACTCGCTACCGATGAGAATGGTACGAATGCTGGTCGAAGCTGGCAGCGTGTAAGCGGAGCATGGAGTACTTCACCGGTAGAAGAAGGCAATTACATGATTCGTGCAGTCGTGAGATATCCGGTAAATGCACCTGTGCTCACAGTACCTGCAAACACGTATACGAATCAATCGACCTTTACTGTGTCGGGAACGTCTCCGGCATCTGGAGCTCAGATCAAGATCTACAACGGCAAGGATCTGGCTGGCACCACAACAGTGGCAAATGGGAAGTTCTCATACGGTGTGAAGCTCCGTTCTGGCATTAATGCGATTACTGCGGAGGCAGTGGTAGACGGTAAAACAACGGACCGTTCACTCCCCATAGTCATTATTCTGGATCAGACCAAACCAGAGTTAACGATTCTCACGCCAGCTCAAGGGGATCGCATCAATGCAGAAGTGGTTCACGTAACGGGTAATGTCGTGGAACAATTCCTCGATAAGGTAACCGTTAACGGACAAACCGTACAAGTGGGTAAAGACAGAAGCTTCAGTCACCGTGTATTGGTCAATGAAGGCGAGAACACAATTACCATTACAGCAACCGATATCGCTGGTAACAAAACAACTGTAACCCGCACCGTCTATGTGGAAACGGCGTTGCCAGAACTTACGAATATTACTCCGGCTGAGGATGTTCGAATCACATCAGGGGAGAGTGTTACCGTTTCATTTGACAGTAAACCTGGTCTGCAAGCATCTTTCCGTATTCAGTTACCTTTGAATCTGAATGACCAAGGCGCAGGAGAGATTCCATTGCTGGAGACTGAACCTGGTCGTTACACGGGTACGTACACAACACCTTCATCCCTTGTTCTGGATGGTGGAGTCATTGTGATTCGTGCTCAGGATGCAGCAGGCAACAAAGTAGAAGCGGAAGCAGCTGGACGATTGTTCGTCAGCGCAGCACAAGAACAATCCGTTCCAGAACCAGATTCGAGCCCTGAAGAGAATGGAACGGAAGTGAGTCCACCGTCCGCTGAGGGTCTGCAACCTTAATTATGCAAAGTATGACTTGGACGATAACTGCATTTTGACCGTGTAAGCAAGAAGCCGATAAGCCGAGGTATCAGGGCTTGTCGGCTTTTTGTTGTATCTCGATTCACATCTGACGCCTAATTTATCTACGCCAAATAAATTTATTAATAAACTTTTGGAAATGAAGCATCCATGGGGTGCTTTTTCTTTTGTTCTCACATGAAAGCAGGTGAGTTGTCTCCTTTCTTCACATTAATGATATAACATGATATATTAGGATGTAGAACATGAGAAGTATGGGTATTTATGGAGGTGCTTGTATTGGGGAAAGATTCGGCATCCAAGCCGATGTATGAACAGATCTTTGAATCCTTGCGCGAACGGATACAGCTTCATCAATATCAAGTGGGTGAGCGTGTTCCTTCGGAGAAGGAATTATGTGATGAATTCGGAGTGAGCCGGATTACAACTAAAAAAGCGCTTGAGATGCTGGCGAGTGAACAATTAATTGTTCGTCAGCCGGGACGGGGTTCTTTTGTAGCCGACACAGCAGATGTGTTACAGGAAAGATCTAACAGACCTGCTCCGCGTTCTGCGATCAAAGATCCAGAGAAGAAGCTGCTCATTGGTCTGGTCATTACTAATTTCAGCGATATGTATGGTACAGAACTGTTATATGGGATGGAAGAAGCTTCGCGAGAGCATGATTGTTTTCTCGTACTTAGACGTTCCTTCGGGATTCCCGAACAGGAGGAACAGAGCATTCAGGAACTGCTGGAACTGGGTGTGGATGGATTGATTATTTTCCCGGCACAGGGTGAATATTTCAGCGATGAGATTCTTAAACTGGTCGTTAATAAATTCCCGTTTGTCCTGATTGACCGGTACTTGAAAGGCATCCCGGCTTCATCTGTCAGTACGGATAATGTAGGCGCGGCGCGAGAAGGGACGAATTATCTGTTCGATCTCGGTCACCGACACATCGCTTTTCTGACGCAGCCTCCGGCGAACACTACACCGATCGAAGAACGAATTGAAGGCATTATTGAGGCTCACAATGATCAAGGAGTTCTGGTGAACAGGGAACTGTGGTTAGAATCTTTTCTTTCGACACTGCCAAGTGTGTTTGATCCTCAAGTCGAGGTCCGTGATGTGGAGACACTGGTGGAACATTTACAGAAATACCCTCAGATTACTGCACTCTTTGCTGCGGAGTATCATATTGCTTTACTTGCAGAACAGGCAGCGGATCGGCTTGGTCTGAGAATCCCGGAAGATATGTCCATCATTTGCTTTGACAGTCCAAACGCTGCCGAAGGAAGCCGAGTAACCCATATGAGACAAAGCCAGTTTGATATGGGAAAACAGGCATTTGAGATGGTGCTTCAAAGTATGCAAAATAACGAAATGACAGTGAACAGAGTTGTTTTGCCTGCCCAATTGGTGAAGGGTAAGTCAACGAGTATGGTGAAACAAAAGGGTTAATTATAGCAACTTAATATTCATTGTGTTCAATCAGGGGCTTCGTGTAAACGAGGCCTCTTTTTGGTGTGGATAAAATGGGGAGAACTGCTTTGAATGGTATGTTATTTGATGCCGTTAAATTAAAATAACATGCTAATATACAAATAAATATATTGACATAACATTATATTCGTTTTAGGATGATGAAAGCGGTTAACAAACTGGATTACATAAGGAGGACAACATGCTGACACCCAGAGATGATCAAGAAATTTCCCCCTCGATATACGACATGATTGATCGGGTTAACAAACGTATGCCGGAATATCCGGAACTTAACCAAATGTTCAAAAATTGTTTTACCAATACGATGGCAACCACGATTCAGCGCAAAGAAGATGGAACAACTTTTGTGATTACGGGAGATATTCCTGCCATGTGGTTACGTGATTCTGCTGCTCAGGTCAGACCATATTTGGTTCTCGCTTCAGAGGATGAAGATATTGCCGACATGATCGCTGGACTGGTTGAACGTCAACTGAATTATATTCTCCTGGACCCTTATGCAAACGCTTTTAATGAGACGGAGAGTGGAAAAGGACATCAGCAAGACCTGACGCAGATGAATGATTGGATCTGGGAACGGAAGTATGAGATTGACTCTCTGGCTTACCCGATCCAACTCAGTTACCTCTTGTGGAAGAACACGGGCAGAACAACTCAATTCAACGATACGTTCCGCAAAGCAGCCAAGGTCATCATGCAGTTATGGCAAGTGGAACAGCATCATGAGACGAAATCACCCTACACGTTCCAACGTCTGGATGCTCCTGAAACCGATACGCTCACCCGAGAGGGACGAGGTACTGAAACGGTATACACAGGCATGACTTGGTCGGGATTCCGTCCCAGCGACGATCGCTGTGAATATGGATATCTGATTCCATCCAATATGTTCGCCGTGGTGGCGCTTCGATATCTACAGGAAATTGCTGAAGCGGTGTTCGAGGATGAAACGCTGGCAGCGACTGCTCAGCAGTTGGAGGAACAGATCAACATAGGTATTCAGGATTATGGCACCGTTGAACATCCGGAATATGGAACCATATATGCATACGAAACGGATGGGAAAGGCAATTACAATCTGATGGATGATGCCAATGTGCCGAGCCTGCTGTCTTTACCTTATCTCGGATATGTGGAGGAGAACGACGAGGTGTATCAGAATACACGCCGTTTCATTCTATCCTCGCACAACCCGTATTTTTATGAGGGAACAGCAGCAGCGGGAATTGGTAGTCCGCATACACCGGAAGGGTACATCTGGCATATCGCTTTATCGATGCAGGGGCTGACTACGGAGGATCGCAATGAAAAACTACGATTGCTTCAGCTCATCCATAAGACGGATGCGGATACCGGACTGACCCATGAAGGTTTTTCGGCCAACAATCCACATGAATATACACGTCCATGGTTTTCATGGTCCAACATGCTCTTTAGTGAACTGATGATGGATTATTGCGGATTCCGCGTACAGAAATAGGATAGGAAAGCAAGAGATAACCTGCGAGTACATCATAACGTTCGGAGTTCATTGAATTCCGACAAGAGGAGAGCGAATCATGAGAAAAATATCATTGAAAATGCCGGTAGCAGCAGTTATGACATCCTTGCTCATTCTTACTACAGCCTGTTCGGGTGGAAGTTCAAGTACAGGCACAACCAGTGATGGCAAGAAGGAAGTAACCGTATCATTCCGTTCTTCAGGATCTGAAGATACACTTACGAAATTCTTCCAATCAGGCTTGGTGGATCAATTCGAGAAAGAAAATCCGGATATCAAAATCAATATCGCGCCTGTACTGGCAAGTGAGGGTGATTATACGTCCAAAATGGTTCTGCAGATGAAATCCCCGGATACGGCGCCTGATGTCATTGCCGAAGATACATCCATCATCAAATCCGATGCTGCTGCGGGATATCTGGAGCCGCTGGATACACAGGTTCAGGGATGGTCTGATTGGGAAGATCACATCATCGACAACCTGAAGGCAGGGGTTACCGGAGAAGACGGCAAAGTGTACGGCGTTCCGGCTACTTCGGATACACGCGGAATCTGGTACAACAAGGAACTGTTTCAACAGGCGGGACTTGAAGTTCCGTTCAAACCTGCAAGCTGGGCAGAAGTACTCGAAGCAGCACGTACCATCAAGCAAAAGCTGCCGGGTGTGACGCCACTTAATATGATCGTGGGCAAAGCAAACGGGGAAGGTGTCACCATGCAAACACTGGAAATGCTGCTCTATGGTACGGCGGACACGCTGTATAACGACACGAGCAAGAAATGGGTCGTGAACAGCCCGGGGCTGCTGGATTCCTTCAAATTCATAGATCAAGTGTTTAACACGGATAAAACTGGTCCGACCATGCAGGTTGCCCTGAATGGACAAGCTGGCAGTATTGCATTCCAGCAACAGTTCCCGCAAGACAAACTGGCGATGGCTGTAGATGGTAGCTGGGCAGGTTCGACATGGGCCGAGAACGGTGCTGCTCCAATCGCCAACGTTGAAGAGAAGATAGGCTTTGCACCATTCCCAACACAAAATGGGGAAGAACCTGGAGCAACTACGATGTCTGGAGGATGGGCTTGGTCTGTTCCTGCACAGGCGAAGAACAAGGAAGAAGCATGGAAATTTATCGAGTTCCTGATGAATAAGGAAAATGCGACTGCACGCGTAGTAGCGGAAGGTAGCCTCAGCCCACGTAATGATTCTACGGAAGTTGAAGGTTATACGGATCGTCCATATACCAAAGAAGCACAGGAACTCTTGAATGTGGCCCACTTCCGTCCAGCGAACGATCAATATGCAGCGGTATCCGCACAATTGCAAAGCATTGTTGAGAGTATTGCCTCTGGCAAGCTGACGCCGGAAGAGGGAATTACACAATTGAAGGACAACGTATCCCGTTCCCTGGGCGCTGAAAGCATCGAAGAGAAATAAGGATATCGATATATTCGGAGGGGGAGGCACAAATCTCCCCTTTTTCCGGTTCGAATGGAGAGTGACTTATGAAAAGGAAAGCACCAGGTTCATTTCTGTTTCTCATGCCTTCCGTACTGTTATTACTTGTGTTTTTCATTGTTCCCATCATTCTGACGATCTGTTTTGCCTTTACGAATATGGCTCTTACCGGGGCGGCAGCCAAGAGTTTGGAGTTTGTTGGATTCCAGAATTTCATTAATATGTTCCATGATCCGGACTTCCGGATTAGTGTCTGGCGCACGCTGGTTTTTCTCATCTTCTCCGCAGTGATTGGTCAGGTGTTGCTTGGGTTCATACTGGCCCTTCTAATGAAGGAGAAAAATGTGACGTTCCGCCGGGTCATCGGGATCATCGTCATTGCCGGTTGGGTGACACCCGAGATTGTCGTGGCCTTCTGTATGGTGGCCTTTTTCAGTGACAATGGTTCATTGAATCAGATCCTCGGCTGGTTTGGAGCGAATCCAGTCTCCTGGTTGTTCAGTTTCCCTATGGTGAGTGTCATTATCGCGAATATCTGGCACGGCACAGCCTTTTCAATGATGGTCTATCAGTCGGCACTGGATGATATCCCGAAGGAAGTTGAAGAAGCTGCGATTATTGACAGTGCCACCGGGTTCCAGATTGTCAGACACATTACGATTCCAATGGTAAAAGGGTCCATCGTGACCAACATGATGTTGGTTACCCTACAGACACTGGGTGTATTTACGCTGATCTATACGATGACGGGTGGTGGCCCGGGTACTTCGACACAAACCTTGCCGATCTTCATGTACAACCAGGCTTTTGTGAACTATCAATTTGGATACGGCACAGCCATATCTCTGGTTCTGTTGTTCATCGGTATTATCGCCAGCCTGTTCTACATGCGATCCATGAAAGTGAAAGTGTAACCATGAAGGAGGTTCGATCCCAATGGTCAAACATGGGCTTCAACGTAAAATCCAGTACGGGATTCTAGTCTTTCTAGGGCTCTGTTTTTTATTGCCGCTGCTCTGGATCATTCTGGCTTCATTCGACCCAAACGCGCAACAGGGCATCAAAATGCCCAGTACCTGGACCATTCAAAATTTCAAGGATGTGCTCGGGGATTCGAGCAATCTTCGTTCATTCGGTGTAGGCCTTATTCTGTCGGGAGGGCAAGCGATATTGGTTGTTCTGGTATCAGTTCTTGCTGCTTATCCTTTATCCCGTTATGAAATGAGATTCAAAAAAAGCTTTCTGTTATCGATTCTGTTCATGACAGCTCTTCCGATTACTGCCGTGATGGTTCCGGTATTTCAAATGTTTCTGTTCTTCAAAATGCAAAATAGCATCATTGCCACGATGCTGTTCCTGACCGCATCCTCACTTCCTTACGGTATCTGGATGATGAAAAACTTCATGGATTCGGTGCCGATTGATCTGGAAGAATCGGCATGGATCGACGGTGCATCCGTGTGGAACGGATTGAGACGAATTGTGGCACCATTGATGTTGCCTGGTATTGCAACGATAGCGATATTTACCTTTTCGGGAAGTTGGGGCAACTTCTTCGTGCCATACATCCTGCTCCAGACACCGGAGAAACTTCCGGCATCAGTCACGATTTATCAATTCTTTGGCAGTCACGGTATGGTTGAATACGGCAGATTGGCTGCATTCTCACTACTTTATACAATGCCTTCGGTTGTGTTATATATCTTCTCCCAGCGGTACATGTCAAAGGGCTTCAGCATGGGCGGGGCAACCAAAGGTTAACGACAGGAGGTACGCAACATGACAACCAAAAAGACGGCACATCTTATCTCGCATACCCATTGGGATCGCGAATGGTATATGCCTTATGAACACCATCATGTACTGCTCATTGAGCTGATGGATAAACTGCTGGACACGCTTGATCAGGACCTGGAATATCGTTATTTCCATCTGGATGGGCAGACGATTATTCGTGAAGATTATTTGCAAGTTCGGCCCGAACAACAGGAGAGGCTCGACCGTTATATTCGTGAAGGACGCATCCATTTTGGTCCATGGTATGTGTTGCAGGATGAGTTTCTGACCAGCAGTGAGGCCAACTTGCGTAATCTGCTCATCGGGCATCGTGATGCTCGACCTTTGGGTGTGATATCCAAGACGGGATACTTCCCGGACTCGTTCGGAAATATGGGACAGGCACCGCAGATTCTGCAACAGGCGGATATTCATAACGCGATCTTTGGGCGTGGGGTAAAGCCTACGGGATTCAATAATGCGGTGGTTGATGCAGACAGTTACGAATCTCCCTATTCCGAGATGATCTGGCGTTCGCCGGATGGTTCGGAAGTGCTCGGCATTTTGTTCGCGAATTGGTACTGCAATGGGATGGAGGTTCCCGTTGATTCGGAGAAAGCCCGAGTATATTGGGATAAAAATCTGGAGGATGCCGAGAAGTTTGCCTCGACTCCACATCTGTTGTTCATGAATGGTTGTGATCACCAGCCGATCCAGACGGATCTTCCCGAGGCATTACGCACGGCAGCTGCCTTGTATCCTGATGTGGAATTTATCCACTCCAATTTTGACGAATACATTGACGCGGTTACGAAGAATGTCCCTGAGCATCTGGCGACTATTGAGGGCGAGCTTCGCAGTCAGCACACGGATGGTTGGGGAACACTGGTGAATACGGCATCCGCACGGGTGTATCTGAAACAGTTGAATCAGCAGGGGCAGACGTTGCTTGAAAAAGTAGCCGAACCACTCGCTGCCATGGCCCATATAGCCGGGGTAAAAGATTATCCGCACCATCTGTTGACGCATGCATGGAAGATGCTGATGCAGAACCACCCACATGATAGCATCTGCGGGTGCAGTGTCGATGAGGTTCACCGTGAGATGGTGACCCGATTCGCCAAGAGCAGACAACTTGCAGAAAAATTGGTTTCCCAGAGTGCGCAGGCGATTGCTGAGTCCATTCATGTGCAAACTGCTGAGGCTTGGGGAGAGGAAGCTGTGCCGTTCACTGTGTTCAACACGAGTGGGTGGAATCGAAATGGAATCATCGAGATGGACCTGATTGTGGACAAAGCATTTTTCCCAGAAGGTCCTAATCCCCAGGCGCTTGCGCAGAAGGTGGAAAAAGACGCACTGCCAGTGTATCAGCTGGTCGATTCGGATGGACGTACGTATTCGGCAGAAATCAAGGATCTGGGTGCACATTTCGGCTATGAACTTCCGAAGGATCGCTTCCGACAGCCTTATATGGCTCGTAAAGTAAGAGTGACTTTCCAGGCGGTGGATGTACCTTCTCTGGGTTATAAGACGTATGCTCTTATTCGGGTAGAGAAGCAAGCAGAGATTGCTGAGATTGCTGAGATGCCCGATACGAGCGACGTCATCGAGGTGCAGGGCATGATGATGGAGAACGGTCAATTGCGGGTGACGGTTGAAGAGAATGGTACGGTAACGATTGAAGATAAGGTCTCCGGTGCTGTATACAGGGGATTGAATTCATATGAGAATACCGGTGATATCGGCAATGAATACGTCTATCGTCAACCTGAGGGAGAAACAACGCTGACCACGGAGCATCTGAAGGCAGACCTGCGGATTGTGGAGCAGTCTCCGTACCGGGCAGTTATGGAAAGTGTATTACGCTGGGATATTCCGGCTGGAGCAGATGAACTGTTCGAGCTGGAGAAGCGCCAAATGGTTCCTTTTACAGAACGAAAGGCGCAGCGAGCCCCGAACACCGTTCCGCTTGTGATTACGACAACGTATACGTTGGAAGCAGGCAGTAATATGGTCAAGGTAAAGACTGAATTTAACAATCAGGCCAAGGATCATCGACTGCGGGCACTCTTTCCATCCGGACTGGTGACAGACAATCATTATGCAGATTCCATCTTTGAAATTGCCAAACGTTCCAATACACCGGCCAAAGAATGGGTGAATCCAAGTAATGCGCAGCATCAGCAAGTATTTGTACATGTGACTGATGGTGACCATGGCTTGATGATTGCAAACAAAGGGTTGAATGAATACGAGATTTTACAGCATGAAGAGGGCAGTACGATTGCGATTACGCTGCTGCGTGCCTCTTCGGAGCTGGGAGATTGGGGTGTGTTTGAAACACCGGAAGCCCAATGTCTGGGACATCAGAGTGTGGAATATGCGATTATACCATTTGCCGGTGATGCTGCGCAGTCAGGTGCATGTGCAACTGCCTATACGTATCCGATTCCGTGGACGACTGTGCAGCTAGGGACACTTGCGTATACATTTGAGCAAGAAGGTCATGCCGGAGCTAATGGGCAGAAGGTTGAATTACCTCTATCGAAGCAATGGCTAGCGTGGAATTCGCAAGGTTCGACACTGGCATTCTCCACACTGAAGATCGCAGAGGAAACAGGAGATTTGATTGCTCGCTGGTATAATCTAAACTCCGAACCCGTTGAATTGAACGTTCGGCCCGGAGTTGAATGCGCCTCCGTTTATGAGAGCGATGTGCTGGAACGGGTTAAGGATACGTTGGAGGGGCACAGCCAGAAGGTATCCGGGTACAAAATCGTTACACAAGGGTATTGCTTACGTTGAGTTAATTATTGCATATCATAATTATAGAAACCTCCTGTTCACGGTAGTGTGGACAGGAGGTTTTTGTTAGTCAAAATATTGTCTTATTGAAGGCTATAACGGCTTTATCGCTTGCTATAAGTTCTTTTTATCCAATAAAATAATTAATTTCCAAGATATAAAAATGTGGTATTATTGTGCTAGTTTGTTGTAATGGAGGTAGACCTAATGATCTATATTTTATTTGTATTCATCGTTGTACTGGTTGCTACACTTAGTCTTTGGATTCTGAGTTTAAAACGTAAACACAAGAGATCAGCGGTGCTTTTTGAGGAGAATTACGACTTAAAAGCCATTACTATCGCAGATATAGACAGGATGGAGGATGGCTCTGGCTTCGAGATGTACTTGTACAGATTGTTAATTGAGTTGGGCTATTCAGGGGTCTATAAAACGTTAGGAAGTCGCGATTTTGGTGCTGACGTAGTTTTCACTGATCGGGAAGGTGTTAGAAATGTCATTCAAGCAAAACGATACTCAACAGAGTATCCAGTTGGCATCAGCGCTGTACAAGAGGTGTTTTCTTGCATGAGATATTATAAGGCTAAGAAAGCAATCGTAATTACTTCATCCCACTTCACAGAGTCGTGTGAGACATTAGCTGGTATAAACTTTGTAAAGTTGATTGATCGAACTGACTTGATTCATGTGATTGAGGCTTTTAGAGACGGCGATATGATTGGAGCACGTGACATCATTGAAGGGGAGCCTAGGATGATCCTTGAATCCTGGTCGGAAGCGAATAGCAATACGCTACATGAGGTTCGAAAAGATTACAAGGCAGAAAAGTATGTGAAAAAAGTGATGAGTAAGTGAACATACATATTATTTAATAGAAAAATGATTTATTCCGTTGACTGTTCATACATAACTTAAGTGGAGAGAGAGTCTGTAAAATATATTGTGTAAACTCTCAAACCCATTAAAATGGAAGTAAGAGAAAGGTTGGGAGAACACTTGGGAATTTGGACAAAACAACAATTGCGGGAATTTATTTTTGAGAACAATCTGGTCTCTGCACAAGATGCACAAAATGTCTTAAAAAACCTATTCGCAGAGACGATTTCCGACAGACGAAGCCTTGCTAAAGATGCTCTACCTGGCAACGATTGACGTCACTCGGAAATGGACAGGGCGTGTCCAAAACTGGGGGCAAATGCTGCTCCAACTTTCCGTCTTTTCCCAGATAGGGTCGGTCTACGCTTGCGGTAAATTCGCTATCCCCCCGGGGGAATCTATGACTAAAAGAGTTTACACAAAATTATTGACAGACCCCCAGTCTTTCATACAAAAAAGACTCCTTTTAATTAGAAAGGAAGCCTTTTTTTGTTGATTAATTTAAATCATATTTATCGAGTATTGAGTCAAAAAGTTTTTGGTAGAGTGTTTTTTCTTGAGTAGTGAATGTTCTCATTGCGTCACTGTTGCTTTCCAGGCTGAATTTTCCCATGCTTCCGTTTATTAAACCGTAATCCCCAAAAGTGTTTTGAGCCAGGAAAATAATATTATTATCACCTTTCTCTAGCTCGGTGTAGCCATCAGCCGTAAATTTTTTATCTTCTCTTAAACTTAAAGGTTCTAGAATAGTTATTTCCTTCGAGTTTTCTGGGAAATCGTCAGGTTTTTTTATGATCTGATCAATAATTATATCTGTCTTAGTGTAGAAATCTTGAAGAGCACCGTCTTCATAACTGCTGATTATATGTTCTCTGTTCTCAAAGTCATCTTTAGCGTATCCCACAATGATTAGATCTGAGAACTGGTCCAGCCTATCTACATCTTCAAAAGTAAGTGAATTAGTTGAAATATCAATTACTTCATTAATTTGCATTTGTTCTTTTTCTTGAAGAAAATAGTACAAACCTGTCGATATAATAAATAAACTTAAAATTGATAAACCTATTATGAGAGATCGAGATTTAAACATAATATACCTCCCTAAAAATTAATTGCCACGCTTTAATCTGATTTCAGTTATGTCATAGGTTGTAGGGCCAATATTTTGAATACCAGATCTCATAATCGAATTTGCACCATCTGATGGAGTGTGATCAAGACCAATAGAATGCCCAATCTCATGACCTGCATTCGAGATTACCTCGTCTGTTTTAAAGTCGGCGCGCTCCATGTTATTATAATATATTGATACGTTACTAAAAGCCCAAGTATCACTGTGATTTGCTTCAACATAGCCACCTGAACTAGATAATTTATAAGGAGTGTAGTAACCAAAACGGTAAGGTATGCTGGTTACACCAACATAGTATTTATCAGGAGTCCCACTTGATGAGAGCACTCTTTTTAAATTAACTTTGCTTGATGTTTCATTCCACCTAAATCGAGCTTCATCAAATGCTGAAACATATCCATAAGAAGAAACTGAATCTGAGTACCATACATCATTTATGGCGGTGGATCTGCCTCCAGAATATCGAACCGCGTCAGCATCCGTTTGTAGTAAACCTAGACTCAAAGGAACAACGAAAAACCCTAAAAGAACTATTTTTTTAAACGTTTTAGAAATTCTCATCAGTTTAGGCACCTTCCTATGTAATATTGATTTAGCCCTAAAAAAGTATTTATAGATTTAACACCAGCACCTCCTTAGTTCATTTATACCAAATTAGGGAATAATTAAACTATAAGTGGAAATGATAGCGAATTCAATAGACAACTTTGGTAGCACTATAAAACAAGACTTTTACATAGACAAACAGGAGTCTGCAATTAAGCATCTCCTTTAGGGATTACTTGATTTTCTCATAAATTAACACATAAATAAGTCATCATTTTAAATAACCCTGTTACTATACGATTGATAATTTAAAATAGAGGGGGTTCAATTTTAGTGAAAAAAATGAGCTGGATTGCTTTGATTTTAGTCCTGATTTTGTACTTTGTTTCGATGTACTCACTATATTCTCATATGAATAATAAATGGCTAGTTAGTCCTCCCAACTATGTAATTCTAATTCTTTCTATTTTAGTATTAGCTATAGCCATACTTGGTTTCAAAGATAATTTGAACAAGTCTACGAAGGTAAGAAGTTGGATTTCAACGGTTCTATCCTTAGCATTGATCTTCATCCTTTTGGGTGCTTTGTCATTTACATCGATATTTTCTGGGTACAAACAATTACTTACGACTACACATTCACCAGATAAGCATTATACAATAAGTTTCTATAAAACTGACGCTGGAGCCATGGGATCGTTTGGCGTTATGGGGGAATTAAAAGGCCCACTTTGGTTTAAAAGAGTATTTTATTATGAGGGAAAGACGGATCAGGTAGACTTGGAATGGGTTGATAACCATACAATTTCAATTAATGATCAAAAAGTTAATTTATTAAATGGTGAAACTGTGCGCCGTAGCCCTTAATTTTATAAGATTTTTTTCTTAACTGATAGCTAAAGTGAAATTCCTTTACGGAGTTTCGCTTTTTTTTGCGTTTCGAGAAAAAGATGGATAGAAGAGAAAGTGATCATCATCAAAAATCCTTTGAGGTTTTATATGAATGAATAGAAGAAGTTAAACATGTCGCGATTTTATACATTTATTGTCGTGAGTTTCTATTAAAAATAGATTAAGTCTGTGATAACTTATAGATAAATGTCAGAATATTATATAGTATGGAGGTAAGACACATTGACCATTCGAATTGGGAAAATTAGCTTGTGGCATGTTCACGCATGGGATTACATCAAGCAGGCACAGGAACATGAGGATACAGTTATCGCAGCTGTTTGGGATGACGATGCCAAGCGGGGGCAGGAAGCGGCTGAACGTTTAAACGTACCATTCTATGCTTCACTCGAAGATATGCTCGCCAAGGATGACATCGATGCCGTTATTGTAGATGCGCCAACCCGCATCCATGAAGAGGTGATCACCGCTGCTGCAAAAGCAGGTAAACACATCTTCACGGAGAAGGTTATTGCATCAACACAGGCGGAATCTAACAGAATCCTTAATGAGGTAAAGGCAAACAACGTCAAGATGACAGTTTCCTTACCACGTCTGAATGCAGGGTATACGTTAACGATTCAGGATGTACTTAACCAAGGATTACTTGGGAAAGTGACTTATGTTAGAGCGCGTTTATCGCATGATGGAGCAATTTCGAACTGGTTGCCTGAACACTTCTATGATCTGAAGGATTGTCAGGGCGGTGCGCTGATTGATCTGGGCTGCCATCCCATGTATCTCGCCAAATTGTTTCTGGGTCAGGAAGTAACAGCGGTTAACGCGAACTTCGGATATATTACAGGCAAAGAAGTGGAAGATAATGCAGTCGCAACCTTGTTTACGGATTCTGGAGCAGTCGGCGTTGTTGAAGCTGGTTTTGTGAACAGCCATTCTCCATTTACGATTGAGGTTCATGGTACGGAAGGTACACTTCTGTACGGAACACCCGAAGAAAAGTTATTGATTCGCACGAAAGCAGCAGAGGGACAGTATCAAGAGTGGACTGAACTTCCTTTGGCAGACCAAAGAGAAAGCGCATTCAATCAATGGGTTGCACATATACAGAATGATACGGATGCAACTGAAAACGTGCAGATCGCTATGGAGCTGACCCGTTTGATGGAAGCAGCGAATCTCTCTGCCAAAGAAGGGCGCAGAATCACTCTGAATGAGTTGAAGGGTTAGGTTTTATTAAGGAGGTGTGCAATCTTGAGCCTGTATCCTTATGAGAAAATGCTTGAACGGCAGGATCTCCTGGAGAGACTGGATATTCTAATGGTTTGGGGACATTATGAGATTCGCGTGATGCGATTTCATCTGACTTCTTTTCCAGCGGGCCGAGTTGTGGATTTCCATAATCATGCGGAGTTTGAGTTTCATTTTATCCCAAGAGGTAAAGGCAAAGTTATTCTCGATGATCAGACACATGCACTCTCGGAAGGTATGCTTTATTTGACTGGACCGGGTGTCGTTCATTATCAGGAGGCTGATGCCAAAGAGGACATGGATGAATTATGTCTTCATGTGGATATCGTTCACAAGCCAAGAGAACATGTTGATCCCTGGGAAGCAGCAGAATCCGAGGAAACGATGGAAAAGCTGAGAACGCTTCCGCTTACTCCGGTGAATGACTATCATCGGGCGATGCATTGTTTTTTGGAAGCCTACGAGGCATGTGATCAGAAATTGTTAGGTTATTATACGTCGATCAAGCAACTGGTTATCAGCATATTACTCAAAACCGTGCGAGCATACGACACCGGGGGGAATCGACCGGAAGCCCCTGTGCGGGATATGTCGGTGTATCGCTATGAGTATGCAGTGCAGTATATGGAGGCGAATCACCCTACAGTGGTCACGCTGGAGCATGTAGCTGAGAAACTTCATATTAGCAGCAGACAATTGCAGCGAATCTTCTACCAAGTACAGCCGGAGATGCCGTTCAGCCGTGTACTGGAGGATATTCGTCTGCGCGCCGTGTGCCGCAATCTGGAGGAAAGTAACGTATCCATTGAACAGATTGCTCTTGCTTCAGGCTTCAATAATGCCAACTATTTGCATGCTGTATTTCGCAAACGTCTGGGGATGACCCCGTCGGCTTTTCGCAAAATGAAACAACCAATACTTAAGTGAGGGTGAATATATATGAGTAAAGTATATCGTATCGGAATTATTGGCTGTGGTGGAATCGCGAATGGCAAACATCTGCCGAGTCTGAGTAAACTGGATAATGTTGAACTGGTGGCTTTCTGCGATATCGTTCAGGAACGTGCAGATGAAGCCAAACAGAAATATGGCTCTACTGATGCTGAAGTCTACACGGATTATCAGGAATTGCTTAAGGATGAGTCTTTGGATATTGTGCATGTGCTTACGCCGAATATTTCTCATGCCGAGATTTCTATTGCTGCTCTGGAGGCAGGCAAACACGTGATGTGTGAAAAGCCAATGGCGAAGACATCTGCTGAAGCACAGCTCATGCTGGAAGCGGCAGAACGTACCGGTAAAAAACTGACCATCGGATACAACAACCGTTTCAGAGAAGACAGTCAGTATCTGAAGAAGGTGTGCGAAGCGGGTGACCTGGGTAATATTTATTTTGCCAAAGCACATGCAATTAGACGTAGAGCAGTACCAACATGGGGTGTTTTCCTGGATGAGGAGAAACAAGGTGGCGGTCCGCTGATTGACATTGGTACGCACGCACTTGATCTGACGCTCTGGATGATGGATAACTATCAACCAAAAGTTGTGCTGGGTACGACCTATCATGAGCTTTCACAACGTGAAAATGCGGCCAATGCCTGGGGCCCGTGGGACCCGAAACAATTCTCTGTAGAGGACTCGGCCTTTGGCATGATTGTGATGGAGAATGGAGCTACGATCATGTTGGAATCCAGTTGGGCACTGAACTCACTGGATGTGGATGAGGCGAAATGTAGCTTGAGCGGCAGCGAAGCGGGTGCGGATATGAAGAACGGACTGCGCATCAATGGTGAGAAATTCAGCCGTCTATATACCAACGAGGTTGAACTGAGTGCTGGCGGAGTAGCTTTCTACGATGGTAAGAGTGAGAGCGCACCGGATGTTGAGATGAGAAAGTGGATTGAAGCGATTGAAAACGACCAGGAGCCAGTCGTTACACCGAAACAAGCGCTGGTTGTATCTCAGATCCTGGAAGCTCTCTATGAATCTGCTCGTACAGGCAAGGCTGTGTACTTGAATAACGGTAGCGAAGCATAAAACAGACATAAAACAATTAGATTACAGAACCCTTTGTCCTGTTATTTGGGGACAGAGGGTTTTTGGTGTTTTGGTTACTAGCTATTGGTCCATACCAGACTCTATTTCGGCACATATGATGAGAGAAAAATGAGCTGAAAAGAGGGTATGTCTTGACTAAACAAAAAACGGGTCACGGTGTTTCCATTGTTGTGTGTACCAATCGTCCGCAATTTTTTGATAACATCCTGCAAAATTACAGTCGGCAGCGTTATCAAAGCAAAGAGCTGATCATTGTCCTGAATCATGACAGTATGAATCTGGCATTATACCAAAACCGGGTTCGAAAATATGCGAATGTTCATGTATATCAAGTTCCTGAGAGCATTTCCCTAGGACAAAGCCTGAACGCCGGCATGACGAGGGCTCGTTTTTCGTTGATTGCCAAATTTGATGATGATGACTACTATTCGCCGTATTATTTAACAGAGCAGGTGAGAGAACTTAGACGGACCAAAAGTGATATTGTGGGCAAACATTCGTGTCTCGTCTATTTGGGCGCATCCAAGACACTGCTGGTCAGATCTCCTGCTGAAAAAAATAAACCGGTTGAATTTGTACAAGGGGGCACTATTTTATTCAAAAGAGAGATCTTGAAAAAAGTCCGCTTCACGGACCGTTCAATAGGGGAAGATGTGACCTTCCTGAGACAATGCAGGAAAAGAGGATTCAAAGCGTACGCGACCTCTCCTTACAATTATGTCTATCACCGCAGACAGAACAAAAAAAGTCATACCTGGAGAGCGGATGACAGCTTTTACCTGGAGGGAAGCAAAAAACTTGCGGTTACAGAGGATTTCAGACCCTATTCTAATAAAAAGTTATAGTCTGTAATCGTAGTGCTCATGTGTGTCGTCAAATAACGAAAGCGAAGATGCATCTGCTGCATGTAGATGCGTCTTTTTTGTGCCAAAATGGTTCAATTTGGAGGTGGTGAGAAAAAAAATATGAATTTACTTGAAAAAAAGTATTGCATATAAGTTTAGTCGGAATTATATTAATGGTATAAGGTCTAGACCATATACAGATCGGAGTGTTTAGATGTCCAGTACGTTTTCATTTCGTTTTGAGAAAGTATCTACCAAAAAGGTTAGTGAATTCATTAGGGAACAATTGGAAGAAGCCATTATTCTGAAAGAATTAATGAGTGAAGAACAGCTTCCAGCCGAACGAGATCTGGCAGCGATTTTTAACGTAAGCCGCATTACCGTTCGTGAGGCACTCTCTTCACTGGAAGAGAAAGGCTTGATTGAGAAAAGGGTGGGTGCCAAAGGTGGAACATTTGTACTGCCTCTGACAGCCAATTCGCATAAGCGCACGAGAGAAGAAATTAAACGGGATTGGTCACAGATGCTGAAGGTGTTTGAATTTCGAACCATCATCGAGCCAGAGGGAGCTTTTCTCGCTGCTGAGCGGATCACCGCAGGCGAACTGGAGCTGCTTGAGGGCTATATGGCACAAAGCATAGAACCGGACTGTACAAGGGAATGGTTCAGGGCACTGGATGTAAAATTCCACCTGACTATTGCCAAAGCGTCTGGCAATCCGTATTGCGAGAGAGCCGTCAGACAGATTCGGACCAAAATTAATCCGGCGCTGGACTTGATGCCTTATGATGACCGGATACGTTCCGTCAATCACGGTGTACATATGGAGATTCTTCAAGCACTGAAAGCACATGACAGCATCAAGTCCCGGGAGACGATGAAAAGACATATCGAATTCTCGGCTGACGCGATCTATGCCCGTTTGGTTTCTGAATCGGATGAAAATGAAGGGAATGACAGCGAATGAATCGTTCAGAACTAATACAGCTGGCTCAGCCACTGCAAGCCCAGTTAAGCGCTTGGCGCAGAGATTTACATCAGTATCCTGAAATCGGCTATGAGGAACATCGCACATCCGCTATCGTAGCCGAGCATCTGGAAAGCCTGGGACTCGAAGTTACACGCAATGTCGGAAAAACCGGGGTTACAGGCCTGCTTCGCGGAGAGACCGATGGACCAACCTTTGCCTTGCGCGCAGACATGGATGCTCTGCCCATCCAGGATCAGAAAGCGGTGGAATATCGCTCGCAAGTGGAAGGCAAAGCGCATCTGTGTGGACATGACGCTCACACCTCCATCCTGATGGGAGCCGCCCAACTGCTTACTGGTCTTGGAAGACCGAAATCAGGCAATATCAAATTTATTTTCCAGCCAGCAGAAGAGGGACTTGCAGGTGCAAGAGCCATGATCCAGGACGGTGTTCTGGAGAATCCGAAGGTTGATGCCATCGCAGGATTACACATGACACCTGGACAGAACACGGGAACCTTGGGTGTAAGTCAGGGCGTTGCGTTTGCATCAGCTGATCCCTTGATTATCAAGGTGTTTGGCAAAGGTGGGCACGCAGCTCGTCCGCATGAGGGTATTGATGCGATCGCGGTATCCGCTCAGGTCATCACCGCATTGCAAAATATCGTCAGTCGGATGGTTGATCCACTTGAACCGGCTGTAGTCACGATTGGCAAGATCACCGGAGGTTATATGGGAACAGCCATCGCCCCGGAAGTGGAGATGATCGGTACGGTTCGTACACTCTCACCTGCCATTCGTGAGCGGATGCCAGCTCTGATCGAGCAGGTTGTAAAAGGGGTCTGCGATTCTTTTGGAGCTGGATGCGAAGTCGTTTACGGCGATGGATACCCTGTTGTCGTGAATGATCTCGGCATGGTTGACCTCCTAACAGAGACTTGTGATCAGGTTAATGCGGAGAAGGGATGGACTTATATCAAACCCTCCACAGGGGGCGAGGATTTCGCTTTTTATTGTGAACAGGTTCCGGGTGTGTTTTTCAGACTAGGATCTGGGAATGATGAGGAACGTACTCGTTATCCACTCCACCATCCCATGTTTGATCTTGATGAGACAGCGATGCCTTATGGTGTTGGCATGTTGTCTGCAGTAGCACTTGAATTTTTGGCACGGAATACATCTTCTGAGGGGGAGCAATCACAATGAAAAAAAGACAATGGACAGGCTTGTGGATCACGTTACTGGCAGTCGTAATGGTACTCAGCGCTTGCGGAGGAAAATCGACAAGCACAAATGATGGTTCCGCAACAGAAGGAACGGGCAGTGGAAGCGCAAGTACAACACTGACCGTTGCTGCGGCAACCGATATTGAGAGTTTCGATCCGCACAATAACAACAACACTTCCAGTGAGGCGGTTCTGGTCAACGTTTTTGATTATCTGATCAAAAATGACAGTGAACAGAAAAAAGTTGCGGGACTTGCGACATCATGGGATCAGGTTGATGATACAACGTGGAGATTTAAGCTGCGTGAAGGTGTTACCTTCCACAATGGCGATCCATTCACTTCAGCAGATGTAAAATACACGCTGGAGCGCGTAGCCAAGGACGAGACACTGAAACAAAACAGTTATTTCAAAAATATCGTAGAAGTTAAAGTGGTGGATGACTATACCGTAGACATCATCACGGATGGTCCAGATCCGTTGCTCCTGAATCGTTTGTCCAAAATGGGAGCAGGCATTCTGCCAGCAAAATATATTGCAGATAAAGGATTCGATGCTTTCCTGAAACAACCGGTAGGCACAGGCCCTTACAAGTTCAGTAAATGGACCAAAGATGATCGTGTGGAACTTGTGAAAAACGAGAACTACTTCGACGGTGAACCAAAATGGAATGAAGTGGTATTCCGCGTTATTCCTGAAGCCTCCACACGTGTATCCGAATTGCTTGCTGGTGGTGTAGATGTGGCTTCTTCCATTCCGTCCACTGACATTGCACGGATCGAAGGCGAAGCAGATAAGAAGATTGTCAAAGCGCCAATCCAGCGTGTTCTTCAGTTGATCTTCCGTCAGACAGAAGGCAGTATCACAGCTGATCCAAAAGTACGTGAAGCCATTGACCTGGCTATCGACAAACAAGGCATTGTGGACAGCATTGCCGGCGGAGCAGGTATCGTAACCCGCACATCCGTAACACCAGGCAACTTCGGTGCTGATCCTTCATTGTACAAAACGTCACTCTATGACCAGGAAAAAGCCAAACAACTCCTGCAAGAAGCTGGCTATGCGGAAGGTGAAGCTGAGATGACCATCTCCGTTTCCGCACAGTACAAAGAACAGGCTGAAGTTGTCGCAGCGATGCTGGAACAAGCCGGATTCAAAATCAACCTGGATGTCCTGGAAGCAAGTGCATTCAGTGAACGTTACAGCTCCAAATCATTCAAAGAAATCTTCATGATTGGTATTGGTAACTCCTTGTTCGATGCTTCGAATAACTACAATCGTTATATGTTGGAAGAAGCGAAAGGTGAGTCGGATTACAACAATCCTGAAGTAGAGAAACTGCTTCAATCTGCATTGGTGAACATGGACCCTGCGTCTCGTGAGAAAGAGTATCAGCAAGTACAACAGATTTTCTCTGAAGAGCGTCCAGCCGTATATCTGTACCAAATGGAAGGTGTATACGGAACAAATGATAAAGTGAACTTCGCGCCGCGCAGTGACGAGATGTTCTATGCTGACGAGATTGCACCTGTTGCACAGTAACATCGGGTATAACACCGGTCATTGAAAAGATAGGCCGTGAACGGCAGGGACTGGATAACCATGTTCCTGCCGTTCTTTTTAATAAGGGAGGTGAACAAGGAATGGGCAAATACGTACTTAAGTCATTACTGCAGATCATTCCGGTACTGTTCATTGTTTCATTAATTGTGTTCATTTTGGTTCGAGTCACCGGTGATCCGGTTGCGCTAATGTTGCCTGAAACGGCTACCGCTGAAGATCGTGCTGTCTTGACGCAGGCACTTGGTTTGGACCAGCCTTTATATACGCAATACGTGAAGTTTCTGGGCAGTGCGATACAGGGAGACTTTGGTCAGTCTTTTCGCTACAATCAGCCTGCATTAGAGCTTGTGTTGGAGAGATTGCCTGCCAGCTTTGAACTGGCGGTAGCCGCCATGTTTTTTGCCGTACTTATGGCTGTGCCACTTGGAGTCATTTCAGCTGTCAAACGCAATACGTTTACCGATCTCATTATTTCAGGAATATCCGTTATTGGTAAGGCGATGCCAAACTTCTGGATGGGGATTATGCTTATCCTCTTGTTCTCCGTCATGCTGGGTGTATTGCCGGTATCCGGTCGCGGAGGATTGTCACATCTGATCTTGCCGGCATTTACACTTGGCGTTGGACTGGCTGCGCAGATGACCCGACTGATTCGCTCCAGCATGCTGGAGATTCTCAACCAGGACTATATTCGAACAGCCCGCAGCAAGGGGCTTGGCCGGATGGTTGTCATTGTGAAACATGCGTTTCGGAACGGATTGATTCCGGTTGTAACGATTATGAGTTTGCAGTTTACAAGTCTGATCGGGGGAACCTTGATTACGGAAACGGTATTCTCCTGGCCTGGACTGGGGCAATTGCTGGTCGTTGCAGTCAACACCCATGATATGGCGATTGTACAGGCAGCGGTGTTTGTCATTGCCTTTATCGTTGTGGTAATCAACATCTTGACGGATGTAGCTTACAGGCTACTTGATCCGCGCATCAAATACGACTAGAAGGAGGTGCAATCATATGACAGGCAGCAATGAAATGCCAATTCCGGGTACAGAACAGGAACAAGACAATGGGCGTGCACCAACGGGATTTCGTTATATCTGGCAACAACTGATCATCAGCAAGACCGGAATGTTTGGTGCTGTGCTTGTATTGTTGGTTGTGTTAATTGCCATAGGTGCACCTCTATTGACGAGTCATGATCCATCGGCAGTTAATCCGCTCAACCGACTTAAACCACCAGCATGGCTTGAGGGCGGAACGGCCGAATACTGGCTGGGTACCGATAATCTCGGCAGAGACATGTGGAGTCGAATTGTATATGGTGCTCGAGTTTCCTTAATCGTGGGGATGGGTGCCGTGATTGTATCAGGAATCATTGGCGCGATTCTGGGGCTGGTATCCGGATTCTACGGGAAATGGCTGGATGCTGTCATCATGCGTGTAGGTGATGCATTCATGGCCATTCCAACCATTCTGTTCATGCTTGTTGTGATGGCGATTGTTGGTCCGGGTATTACAACGCTGATCTTTGTCATCGGTGTAACGAACTGGGTTCCATTCACCCGTGTGGTAAGAAGTGAGGTTCTCAGTATCAAGGAGCGTGATTTTGTTCATGCGGCCAGATCGATTGGCGCGAAAAATGGAAGATTGATTCTGAAACACATTCTGCCGAATATCCTGTCATCCTTTATCGTCATCTGCGGTATGAATGTCGGCACAACGATTATTATGGAAGCTTCACTCAGTTTCCTGGGTCTGGGTATCAAACCACCCGATGTGTCCTGGGGAGGGATGCTCAGTGATGGCAGACAATATGTTGCTACAAGCTGGTGGGTTGCTACATTCCCGGGGCTAGCCATTACATTTACCGTACTCGGTGTTATTTTCCTTGGAGATTGGCTGCGTGATGTGCTTGATCCACGTACGGAGACAACCCATAAATAAACGGAGAAGGGAGCTATCAATATGAATCAAAGACCCATTATGCCGGAGGATCTGAGTCACTACCGTTGGATCAGTCAGCCGGTGATCAGTCCTAACGGACAAGTAGCTTATGTGGAACAGACCATAGATCAGGATAAAAACGAATATAACACACAAATTCGAGGAATTTCGCTCGATGGTGATAAAGATATTGCACTTTCGGATGGAACAAAGGATTCCTCACCTGCTTGGTCGCCGGATGGCACACAACTCACATTCATTCGCTCAGTGGATGGTGGCAAAGGACTATGGACGCTCCATTCAGATCAAAAAGAGCCAGTCATGCTGATATCTCCCGCACGTAAAATATTGAGTTATATCTGGTCTCCGAACGGGCAGTACATTGCGTTTACCAGCAAAGTACAACCGGAGGACCAACAGAAGAAAGCTGACGTCCAACAGGAGCCTGCACCTGCACTGCGAGGTAAAGTCTTTGAGCGTACAACGCCGAAGGCGGAAGGTGCTGGCTGGTGGGATGGTCTATACAGCCAGTTGTTTGTATATGAGAGTAAAAGCGGGGAGATCACGCAGGTGACTTCCGGGCTATGGAATATCAGTGCTCCAGCATGGTCGCCAGATAGCAAGCAGCTTTCTTTCATTTCGAAGCAAGTAGAGGATGAGGAACTTGATGCAGATCTACTGTACTTTACGGATATATACAGCGTTCGATTGGGAGAGCGTGATCTCTTCAAAGTGACGGATTCCAGTCTGGCGATAAGCCAGTTCTCCTATTCGCCCGACGGGCAGCAGCTGATCCTGATCGCCAGTGATCGTGAGTATGGAAGTGGGAGCCACAACAGCTTATACGCTGTCCCCGTTCATCGAGGTATACCCAGGCCAATCGCACCCCAAGTAGATATGCAGATTGGTAACGCGGCACTTGGTGATATGAAGTCAGCAGGTGCGTCTCCTTCTCCGCTCACGGATAATAAGCATTCGGAAGTTGGTGTATTTGTACTTGGGACACAGAACGGGAATGTGGATGTGTATCATATTCAAGATAATGGAGAGTGTAAATCCGTTACGGGCGATGGTGAGAAGGATGTGTATCAGTATACCTTAACACCAGATGGTTCATCGCTGGTAATCGCTGCGTTGACTGCTGAACACCCTGGAGAGTTATATCGCGTGGATATCGACAGTGGTGAAATGTTCAGACTCACCCGGCGAAATGATGAATTCATGGCTGAATTGGCTGTAAATGTGCCAATCCGTGTAGAGTTTAAGTCCTCTGATGGATGGCCGCTTCAAGGTTGGTTAGCCACACCGGCAATACGTGACTCCAATGGGAAATTGCCATTGATTTTGCAGATTCATGGTGGACCGCACGCGATGTATACGGGTACATACAGTCATGAAATGCAGACACTCGTTGCGCAAGGGTACGCTGTGCTGTGGATCAATCCTCGCGGAAGTATGGGATACGGTCAGGAGTTTGCCAGAGCTTGCCGTGGTGACTTTGCCGGAGGGGATTACCGGGATCTGATGGAAGCTGTTGATTATGCCCTGGCTACATACGATTTCCTTGATGCATCACGTCTGGGTGTAGCGGGTGGCAGTTATGGCGGAGTGATGACCAACTGGATTGTAGCGCATACCCACCGTTTCAAGGCGGCTGTAACCCAGCGTTGCATCTCCAACTGGTTGTCCATGTATGGAACGAGCGATATTGGAATTTCCTATGTCGAGGGAGTCATTGGTGGTAATCCGGCGGAAAACGCTGAATTCCTGTGGTCCCGTTCACCACTAGCTCATGCACATCACATTGAGACGCCACTTCTGATCATGCACGGAGAGCAGGACTATCGGACACCGATTGCGCAAGCGGAGGAATTATATACTACGCTAAAACGATATGGCAAAAAGACCAAACTGATTCGTTATCCAGGTTCCAACCACAGTTTGCTGAAAAGCGGTAAACCTTCACTTCGGATTGATAGCTTCGAACAGGTGAATGCCTGGTTCAATCAGTACCTCGGGAATGAGGAGGGCGAGCAATGAGTCAGACTCAGCTGTCCATTCCTGTAGGCCTCCTTGTAGAAAATGTTCTGACAAGCGGGGAATCAAAAGAAGTGATTATTGAATGTTTGCAACGTCGAGACTATTCCCGGTTGTTGCCTCTGGTTAAGGAATCCACGATGGATTTTGATGAAAGACTACAGACAGCAGCTGATATCGGAGACGATTGGGAAAAGGCGATACGTCAAGGTTATGAGTTCAAGTTTTTGCATATTAACGGGTTGAAACGATTGCTCGATTTCCGGTTTGACCGTAAGGTGGATCGGGATTACGTACAAGATGAACTGTCACTGAAGCATATTCAACTGACCGCAGAAGAGATTGAATTGCTACAATCGTTAATTGGCAGACAATGGCTCGTGCAAGCAGAAACAGAGCAAGCAGAAGAGGGCAGAACAGATAGGGAGTTATCTTCCTGCATTCCTGTCCGTATTCAATTAAAATTCCCTTAATATGGACCAGAAGAAGCCGCGATGATCGCGGTTTTTTTGCTATGTACAGGTAGAAATGTGGATGACTGAATTCAAAAGTTGAAATCGAACTTCGTATGATTTATATTTGTATTAAATGATAATATTATCTATCAAAAATACGGGCGCAAAGAGGGGGACCTAGGATGTCCATTCAAAATGTTTTGGGAAAAATTCAAATATCGGATGATGTGATCTCCAAAATTGTCGGCAAGATTGCAAATACTACCAGTGAGATTTCCTCCATGTCGACAGGACTTGTAGAAGGCATCACCAAAAAGTGGAGCGGGAAAAGTCTGCAAAATGGCATAGCTATCCGCAAGGTAGAATCAAGACTGGAGATAAACGTAAAGGTTGTCGTGTGTTATGGAACGAAAGTGCATGAAGTCTGCAGGGAATTGCAAAACAATGTGAGATTGCATGTGGAACAGCTGACCGGATTAACCATTGATACGGTGAATGTGATCGTTGAGGGGTTATCATTCAACCAACCTGCTGCCCAGCTTTAATTCAATTTCAGCTACCTAGAGGAGTGACAGCGATGAATAAGATTTCCATAACAAAAGCCAGTCCACAATCATTAGTCGGCGGGCAGCTAAATCAGATGGCACTTGAATATATGGCCTATTCGCTTGCAGGTACCAAGGATAAAGGCATTATAGAGAAAACATTTAACAAGTTATGGCGTTCGAATCAGAACCGATTCAGTCACCAATATGCTTATGAAGCTAAAATGGGTAACCAAACGCTGGGCATGATCGTATGTTATCCGACCACTATCATGAACAAACTTGCTTTACCAACGTTCTCCAAGCTGTTTGAACTTCGGAAATGGAGCCTGATCAAGTATAATCTCCAACACTGGAAAGAGTTCTACTCCATGGTGACATTAAAAGAAGCGGAGAACGACGAGTACCACATCGGAACATTAGCTACCTTGCCTGAAAGCAGAGGACTTGGTGTAGGGACACGACTCATTCAATTTGCTGAGGAGCAAGCTATAACACAAGGTCTGTCCAAATCTTCACTTACGGTTAAAAAGGAAAATATACTAGCTATTAAACTCTACGAGCGTTTGGGATACCAGAGAGTAGGGGAAATCAATAAACCTTCGTTATCCCTGTACAGAATGTCCAAAAAACTGGTGTAATGTTTTCAGATACGAATAGAAAAAGCAGCTAACTGAAGAGTTTCACATATATAAGCCCACATTGGAACGGTTAAAAGTGTGAGCTGGAGGGGCGCTTTATGTGTCCCTTTTTTTAGTTTTCAGATTTTTCTCATAAAAAAAGTAACTTGACTTTTGTGTGTGATTAAGCAGGTACTTGACAGGGGTGTGGTATAGTATAAAAAGTTCTTTTAATGAAGAAGACGGAGAAATATACAATGTGGGGTGTAACCAGTGTATCAATATAAGGATCAGGAATATGAAGCAGTACATTTTGAGGGACGTGATCTGCGCTATGGAGAACTCATAAGCTGTGTTTTCAAGCAGTGTACATTTATGAACGCTTCTATGGAAGAAATCGAAACGAGTAACTGTCGTTTTATCGAGTGTGACTTCAAAGGGGCTTCCATGAATGGTTCGATTCATACGGAATCGGCTTTTGAAAACTGCACCTTCGGTGGTGCGAATCTCTTTGCTTCCAAATTCAGCTCCTGCAAGATGACAGGCTCAGACTTTTCAGGTGCGCAAATGGATGGCATCACCCTAAGTCACGGCGATTGGTCCTATACCAATCTGAGACATACACGTTTGGGGAAACAGGATCTGCGAGGAATTCGTTTCTTCGAGGCTGACTTTACGGACACGGATTTCACCAAAGCGGATTTGAGAGACTGTGATCTTACCAGAGTTATATTAAGCAGAGCCAAGCTGCAAGGGGCCGATCTTAGAGGGGCTAATCTGGAAGGAATCGATCTGAAATCGCTGGATATCAAAGGCGTACGTTTGGATCGCGAACAAGCTGTTCTGTTTGTACGCTCGTATGGTGCGAAAGTAGATTAAGTTGAACATATACAGTAGCAAGCCGCCCTTGAGGCGGCTTTTTTGACGTTAAAGCTTTCCCAATTCAAACAAATTGGCAGGAATAAGAGATCTAAACAAGAAGTAGTTAACATAAGTTTCAACTAAAAGGAGGTTATCATGACAGTCACATTAATTATTATTGTTGCTATTATTGTCTTTGGGCTTATAACCGGCACGATTACTACAATTATGGTATTTAAACTGCTACGTAACAATAAAGAGCAACATCACCTTCGCAAGAGCATTCTGATGGACGGAATTCCAGCAGAAGCAATAATTCATGATATTGTACAGACTTCATCCAGTATGGATGGAAGGCCTGGCGTGCGATTGGATTTGACTGTAACCCAAGTTGACGGCCGCACCTTCCCAACAATTGTAGAGACTTATATTCCAATCACACATATTCCCCACTTTCAGAAAGGCAATGTCATTAACGTAAGATACATTGCGATGGGGAATGAACGAAAAGTTGAGGTACAGGATGCCTACCTTCCGTGAGGTGCCGCAGGGTGGTAAGCTTCGGTTATCAGGCATATCAAAAACCATTACCTGAAACAAATCAGGTAGTGGTTTTTAACGTTAATTTAATTGAGTTAATCCTCTTCTTTTGACATATTTCGTATATACCTCGCTTTTCTTCATGAAGTGAATTTCATTACGTTTTAACGCTGTGCTTGTGGGCTCGTTTCAACCGCACAGCAACCCAGCTCATGATCAGAGCAGCAATGAACAGAAATACGGTCACACCTGCAATGACAACAAAGAAGGATTGGTCAAATGCAGCAAAGGCGGCATTTTTGAGCGATTCAGCAGACGCAGCAGGCAAGCTTTCGGCAGCGATAAGTGCTTCATCCAGACTGTCTTTCGCATTGGCTGACACACTAATTCCCACAGGGATCTTCATAGCGAGTGTGTAGAAAAGGGTCGACATACTGCCGATGATTGCAATACCGGATGCCCCGCCCAGCTCATAACCTACTTCCTCAATGGAAGCGGCCATACCCGCTTTGTGTGGTGGGGCATAACTCATAATGGAATGTGATGCAGCGGTCATCCCTGATCCAAGACCTGCACCAAGTAGTGCCAAACCGAGAATTTGCCCGGTGAACCCGGCATTGAAATACATCAGATACGTCCCCATGCCAAGGGCAGCGATGAAAAGAGTGAAGCTTTTGATATATACAACATCCACACGGTGCATAATGGCCCCCGTAACAGGTCCAGCGATGAGTGCTGCAACAGGTATGGATACGGTGAATAGTCCAGCCTGAAGAGGTGACATGCCTTCCACCAGTTGAAGCCGCTGAGTGACCATATATTGCACACCCATTTGTGCAAACAAGCCAACCAGTGCGGTAATAAAGCCGGTGCTGAATCTTGGGATTTTGAATAAGGATAGATCCAGCAGCGGATTGGGACTGTTATTCTGACGGCGAATAAAGATGATCAGGGCCAGAACACCGATCACAGCAGCAATGATAGCGAGTGTGAGAGATCCTTCGCGTCTTGTGAATTCCTTAATGGAATAGATAATTCCGACCATGGCAATCATGATCTGAATAGAACTGGTGAAGTCCCACTTTTTCGAGGTATCCCCTTGATGTTTAGGGATCATTTTCAAGGCGAATACAAACGCGATAATGGCTATGGGCAGGTTAATCAGAAACACAGAACCCCACCAGAAATGTTGAAGAAGCAGTCCACCAACAATCGGTCCCAGTCCAGCACCGCCTGATGCAATGGAACCCCAGATGCCGATTGCCAGTGCGAGTTCTCGCTCATTCGTAAACGTAACTCTGATAATCGACAATGTCGCTGGCATCATCATGGATGCACCTACGGCAAGAAGAATTCTGCTCATGACTAGCACAGCCGGTACTGGAGAAAAGGCAGCGGCAAGAGAAGCAGCAGAAAAGACGAGCAAGCCCAGGGTAAATATTTTTTTATGACCAAGACGGTCTCCGAGTGTTCCCATTGCAGGAAGAAGACCCGCCATGACAAGGGAGTAACCGTTCAGAATCCATAATTTCTCCGAAGCTGATGCACCGAGATCATGGGTCAAGCTGGGTAAAGCGGTGTACAGGATGGTCATATCCATCACAATGAGTAATAGTGCACTTGAGACAATAACTAGAATCATCCAACGTTTGAATTTTGACATGTTTCCCTCCGGCGATATGAATAACTTACAATTTTAGACTAAACTATCGGGTAACCCTATAGTCAAATTTTTCTTTACAGACTATAATGCATGTATATTGATAAAACTTAGACTACATATGTACATGGAGGGCCCATAGATGGCTGGACATCACGCACAACATTTTACCACCAGTGAATTTGCCAAGATCTGCGGAGTGACCAAACATACCTTGTTTCATTATGACGAGATTGGGCTGTTAAAACCTGAATATACCAATGCCAAGGGCTACCGCTATTATGGTATGCAACAAACGTATGTGCTGGATGTCATACATGTGCTGAAGAAGGCAGGAAGCTCACTCCAAGAGATTAAGTCGTTCATTCAAAATCAGAATACACCATTGTTAATTGAGCTGTTTGAACAGAAATTAAAGGCACTTGAGTTGGAGCAACAACGAATCAAACGTATGCAAAAGCTGCTAAGTGGTGCCATTGAAATGACGAAACAAGCCACGGATGCTTCTCCTGAAGGGCTGCATATCGAACAATGTGAGCTGGAGTATTTTATTACTGTTCCACTGGAACAAGGGGATGGGGATAAGGAATTCTTCCGTAAGTTCATTGAATACAGGACCCATTGTGATGAACAGATGATCGACTATGAGTTTCCGGTATGGACGATCTTAACTCAGGAGCACTATGAGGCAGGAGATTACTATCCGGATTACTTTGGCAACAAAATAAAAGCTCCCATTTCAGGGGAAACGATATGGATTAAGCCAAAAGGGATGTATGCCGTCATGAATCATCGAGGTTCATACGAAAGCATGCCAGAGACGTATTCCCTCATGAAAGAGGAGATAGAAAAAGAGGGACTGCGAGTCTGTGGACATGTGTATGCACTGGACCTGCTCACTTATTTCGCAGAAAGTAATCCCGATGAGTACATCATCAAAATCTACGTAGAGGTGTGTAAGCCAGAAAACACAATGGTTTAACGGTACGGGGATGGAAGATGAGATCGAGGCTGCACTGCCTTGACCCATGTCGTATTCCATGTTAAGTTTTCTGTAATAAATTGTGAGTTTTCAAAGGGGGTATGGAGTGATGACAGAATTAGAGGTTGTGGATGTTTATGTGGACCTGTCAACGAACATGAACAGTGGCATGGTTCACAATATGACTAATCAGAATCTGACACTTTATCCTCCTATGCATAGATCTACTTGGCGCTGAGTGGTTTATCGCCAGGTTTCTTTTATTGTATAAGCGAATCTAAATTCTGATTATGTTTAAATATTAAAGTGAGGGAATCCATGCCATGTTCCATGGTGAAATCCCGTCAGTTTACTTTTATATTTCACATAAAAAGGATGATATGCATGTCTTTAATCAACGTTACCAACCTGACTTTTGCCTATGAAGGCAGTTACGATAATATATTTGAAAATGTTAGTTTTCAGTTGGACTCCGATTGGAAATTGGGTTTTACCGGAAGGAACGGCAGAGGCAAAACGACATTCCTTAATCTGTTGCTCGGCAAATATGAATACAGCGGACATATCTCTGCGAATGTTAGCTTTGAATACTTTCCTTACCAGGTAGAAGATAAGGGAGCCATGACCGTTGATGTCATCGGCGAGATTCATCCTGAATATCTGCACTGGCAAGTTGTGCGGGAGTTTAACCTGTTAAAAGTGTCAGAAGATGTGTTGTATCGACCTTTTGATACGTTATCCAACGGAGAACAAACAAAGGTGATGCTGGCTGCTTTGTTCCTGAAGGATAATCGGTTTCTGCTCATTGATGAACCTACCAATCATCTTGATCTTCATGCAAGACAAATTGTAGGTGATTATCTCCGCAGCAAGAGTGGATTTATTTTGGTGTCTCATGATCGATCCTTTCTGGATCACAGCGTGGACCATATCCTTTCCATCAATAAAAGTAACATCGAGATTCAGAAAGGCAATTTCTCCGCTTGGTGGGAAAATAAAAGAAGGCAAGATCAGTTTGAACTTGCGAGTAATGAGAAATTAATAAAGGATATCAAGCGTTTATCCGATTCAGCCAAACGGACCGGTGGATGGTCGCATGAAGTTGAAAAAACCAAAAACGGTACGAGAAATTCCGGCTCCAAGGTGGATAAAGGATATATTGGGCACAAGGCTGCCAAAATGATGAAACGTTCCAAAAATATCGAACAAAGGCAGCAATCTGCGATTCAAGAGAAATCCAAACTTCTCAAAAATATCGAGAGTGCAGAACGTTTACAGATTCATCAGCTGGAGTTTCACAAGCAGGAACTTGTTGAATTGGAACATGTGTCGATATCATACGGCTCCAATACGGTGTGTAAGGATGTCGGTATCTCGGTTGAAAAAGAGGATCGTATTTCCCTATACGGTAAAAATGGATCTGGAAAATCAAGCATTCTTAAACTGATCTGTGGTGAAGATATCCCTTATACAGGTCTTTTCCGTAAGGATCATCAGCTTAAAATCTCGTATGTGTCGCAGGACACGTCCGATCTCGGAGGGCATTTATCTGAGTATGCGGCCACACAGGGGATTGATGAAAGCCTGTTTAAATCGATACTTCGAAAGTTGGATTTTTCCAGACTGCAATTGGAGAAAGATATCTCAACGTTCAGCGCAGGGCAAAAAAAGAAAGTGCTCATTGCCAAAAGTCTTAGTGAGAAAGCTCATCTGCACATTTGGGATGAACCACTAAACTTTGTAGATGTTATTTCACGTATGCAGATCGAAGACTTACTCTTGGAATACTCGCCAACCCTGCTTTTTGTAGAGCATGATCGTGAATTTTGTACAAATATCGCAACGAGAATCATCGAACTGTAAGTAACGTGAAAGATAACCATGCTAAGAGCCGCCAAATGGCGGCTTTTAGTATTACTCGTGAGGAAGTATGCTATAATTTTATAATCTCATCCAATCATATGATGGATGATCAGATCAATTGTAGACTAATTCGCCAAGAGGTGTAATACCAATGAAAAAGGAAATGACAACAATCAAACAAACCAGGCTGCATTCCATTTTGGACGAGGCCACCAAGTTGCTGATTGAAAAACCGAATGCTTCCATGAATGAAATTGCAGAATCTGCAAAAATCGGGATCGCGACGTTACATCGATACGTGGAAAGCCGCGAACAGCTCATGGTTCATCTCGGATTACGCGCAATCGAGGTGGTCAGTGAGACCATGAAAGAAATCCAACTGGATGAGGAGCACTGTGAAAAGTACATACCTGAGCTGATTGAGGCGCTGATTCCATTAGGCGACAAAATTTATTTTCTGGCTCATGACACCACCATTAACTATAATCCCGAGATTGAGGGAGCAGATCTGAAACTGAGAGAACCTGTATTGCATGCGGTCGGTCTGTTACAACAGAAAGGTTATTTCCGCTCCGATCTCGATAAAACCTGGATTGTCGATGTGCTGTATTCCATCATGTTCCTGACGTGGCAGCAGGTTGTAAGTGGTCATATCGCGAGAAAAGCAGCCCCTGCACTTGTGGTGGATACGTTTTATCATGGATTTAAGCAGCGTTAGGTCAGGCTCTATCCAATGAAAAACAATAGATTTTAATACGAATGACACCCCAAAAAAGTCAACTGTATCGGTAGATACACAGACTCTTTGAGGGTGTTTTTTTGCGTTCACAACAGCGTTTCTCAGTGCACAAGCTGCAAAGACTTGATTTTCTCACATATTCAAATATTAACAGCGTTCAGAATTTAAGATTTCCAGTTTACAAAAAATGATATAAATTTCTAGTAGATTCAAATCATTACCAAATAAAGACAAAATATTCAAGCAAGGGGGGCCGGACAGAAACACCAGCAATTGTGCAGTTCGAATCAGCTTATGTACTCATTCCATCAACCCAAATCAGGAGGGATTCCATGCTTTACACCATTATTGTGCCAGTCAACCAGGACTATAACATTTTGAACCTGTTCACAGATTCGCTGCTCCGGACGGTAAGCCCATCCACTCAGATTATTTTCATCAACGATGGTTCCGGCTCAGCAGTCTTTCAACATCTGGATAAACTGAAGCAAGAAGTAAGAGAAGGTGTGACCATCGAGATTCTTCAGCATGATTTTCCACTCGGTTGCGCCGTGTCGATTAATAGCGCACTGAGTCTTGCCAAGGGAGAGTACATTTTCTTCCTGGATTCTGACACCATTCTTCAACCGAACTGGCAACCGATGATGAAAGAGACACTGGATAGCGATATTACGATTGGCATGATTGGAGGGGTTCTGTTGTATCCGCAAACAGGAGGCGTGCAGCATTGCGGCATTGCTTTTGCGGACACCATCGGCCGACACCTGTTCCTGAACGCATCTCCTGATGATATCCCAAAAGAAACCTTCTCTGTTCAACTGGTGGTGTTCGCCATGTTTGGCATGAAGCGGGAGGTGTATGAGACCATCGGCAACCTCGATGAGAAGTTCTTTAACGGGTACGAGGACTTTGATTATCAGATGCGGGCACGAGCTGCCGGATACGATACGGTCATCAACCCAAATATTCAAGCGTATCACTGGGAACGCAGCAGCGGCATTCACCGCAACTTCAACCGTAAGAACAATCTCGCACGCTTCTGGAAAAAGTGGGGCGGTCAAATCGAGGCTGATGTGTGGCCCTTCGTTTTCAGTCATCTGAAAGCACAGCTGGAAAGCCAAGAGGAATACCAGCATCTGCCGATTGTCGGGATTGACCTTGCCGAGGTTCGAAGTGATGCCGATACATTCTGGACCAAGCTGGAGGAAGCCGAATTTGCCAATGTAGCCGAAGTACGGGACTATTCAAACCGCTTTAATTCCAATGGGGCCATCTGGCTGCCACAGGTACTGGGCAAGGAACTGATTCATAGTGAGAACCGGTTACTGTTTTTGGTGGACAATTTCGCCCGTTTGCTGGAGAACCGCTACTGGATTGAGATGAGACATGCTCATCGAGCCAAGGATCTGATCATTGACCTGTATGGCAATGTGATCACGATGGATCGCATCTACGATGGATGCTGGCCTGGAACCAAAGTTCGGTAATTCACTCACAACGAAAATAAACAGGGAGGTACTTAAGGTGAAAGAAAAAGAGAGCACGCTTGATCGTGCCGTACGATTTACCCGTAATCTGGAGTGGTTGGAACAAGTCGAAAAGGTAATTCCGAGCGGATGCAGCACTTTAGCCAAAGCACCTGAACGTTTATTTCCGGGCCATACACCCGTATGTTGTGCAGAGGCTTATAATTCCCGATTTACAGATATCGACGGGAATGAATGGCTGGATTGTGAAATGGCCATGGGTACGGCGTCATGGGGCCATGCCAGACATGAAGTCCAATTAACCGTCATTCACCAGTTGAAAAAAGGGACAAGCTTTTCTTTACCTGCCGACATCGAGCTTGAATGTGCCGAGTTGATTCTGGACCGGTTCGAGGGTCGTTATCCATCGCTGCGCTTCACCAAGAGTGGTGCTGATGCAGTGAGTGGGGCCGTGCGTCTGGCCCGTGCCGCTAGTGGCAAAAGCAAGGTTATTGCAACAGCGTATCATGGGTGGCACGACTGGTCTGCCTACGGCTATTATGGTGGCCAGACGAAAGAACGTGGCATCCCGGTGGATATCGAGCGTTCAACGATCTGGGTGAACAAACCTACTGCGGAGCGAATTGAGGCTCAGATTACCGCGTCTCCCGAGGATATCGCATGTATTGTTCTATGCCCCAACGAGTGGAAAAAGGACGCGCTGGAGCAAGCCGTAAACCTATGTCGGTCTCTGGACATCATTATCATATTCGATGAGGTAACGTCCGGTATTCGAATGGGCAAGCAGGCTACAGCAGGAGAATATGACATCTGGCCTGATCTGCTCTGTATCTCTAAGGGTATGGCAAACGGTTTACCACTCGCAGCGGTTATGGGTCCGGAGCACTTGATGTCTTTGTCAGGACAGGTCAGATTCAGTAATGCCCATTCCAGCGAAACGACAGCGCTCGCGGCAGCCATCGCCTGTGAACGATTAATGAAGAATGCGAAAGTATGGCCGACTTGGCGAGATCCGGCAACCCGGATCATGGATCGTCTGGCATCTGAACTTGTGTTGCTCGGATTGACGGATCAATTGGAAGTGAAGGGGACGTATGCAAGCTTCTGCATTCAATCCTTGGCTGAAGATAACTTCCAGACAGACCCTTTCCGCGAGTTCATGGTGAAGAGAATGGCTCACTTCGGCATTTTCACCAAAGGTTACTTTATTTTCTCCGATGCCCATACACGGGAAGAATTGCTGTGGGTCGAGGAAGCGCTGTTGCAGATCCTGTCAGACTGGAAAGAGATTCAGAAGCAGGAACATCTTCATGCGATGCAACTTTCGAAAACGTTTGAAGCTTAATCCATAGATCATAATCGATAATCGACTAGGAGGAATTATTCAATGAAAGCACTCGTATATCAGGATCTCAAACAGGTGACTTACCAGGAGATTGAGGAGCCAACCATTCAAAAGCCAAACCAGGTAAAAATTAAAATCTATGGTTCCGGCATCTGCGGTACAGATCTGAATATTGTCAAAGGCAAAGTGCCAGCGAATAAAGGAACGATCATTGGTCATGAAGGTGTAGGCACAGTGGTTGAAGTGGGCGACGAAGTTCGTGGTTTCAAGATCGGTGATCGGGTATTGGTTGATCCCACGCAATCTTGCGGTACCTGCTCATACTGCCGTGAGGGTCTGTTTATCTACTGCGAGAATTTTGATGACTATCAAGTAGGGATGACGACACACGGAACCTTTGCTGAATATTTTGTTGGGGACGAAAAGTATATCTATGCCATCCCGGATTCCATGAGTTGGGAAACAGCCATGATGATCGAACCACTGGGATGTGTACTTCAGACGTTCATGAAAGCAGGGACTAAGCCAAGTGACTCTGTACTGGTCCTCGGTTCTGGTGCAATCGGTTCCCTGTGTCAGCTTGTAAGCAAACGATTAGCAAGGCTTACTGTAGGCACGGAAGTTGATCCATACCGCAAAGAGTTCGCTTCAGGGATCGCGGATCATGTGTTCTATCCTCAGGATCTGACACTGGATAAAGTATACGAGATCAATAATAACAAAAAGTTTGATATTGTAGTGGACGCGGTTGGTAACCAGCTTCATGTAGGGTTTGAGCTGATTGCCAAAGGCGGCAAAATTATTCCTATGGGATATGACGACAGCTATGAGGTGACGTTCAAATCAACAGCCGTGATTAATGATGGCATTAGTATCATCGGTGCAGTTGCTAATCACTCAATGATCAGTACGGCACTGAAATTTGCCCAAAGCATCCCGGAACTGGAGCAAATGGTGACAGCCAAGGAACTGCTGAGTGATTATGAACAGGCCTTTAATGGAACGATTGGTTACGACATGCATACTGGAGAGAAGTTGCCGATGAATTCGGTCAAAACAGCTCTTATCCTATAAGAGGTACTATAAGCATGTAGACATTAGCGGGTTTGCCGCTGCGAGAAGTTGGAATTCGCAGCGGTGAAAACCGCAGAAGGAAGGGATATCGATTGAAATTGCTTCAAGATTTGCCGAAGAATCCACGCTACTCCATTTTACTCGAACCGGTATGGGCCATTCCGGGCACGATCGTTCTCTTTTACGCTCCTTTATATATGAAGGAAGCCGGACTTTCGGACATAGAAATCGGTTTAATCAATTCGGTGAATCTTTATTTTGCCTTTATCTTTCAATTGTTTGCGGGTTCCATTACGAATAAGCTGGGGCGCAAACGAACAACACTGATCTTTGATCTGCTTGCCTGGAGTGTTCCCATGTTCATCTGGGCCTTCTCCCAGAACTTCTGGCTGTTCCTGATCGCTTATTTACTGAATGCAACATCCAAGTTTGTAACGGTCGCCTTTAACTGTCTGATCATAGAGGATGTAGAGGAACACAAACGATCCAAGGTGTTTGCCATTCTCAACATGATTATTACAGGAGCCGGGGTATTAACACCTATTGCCGGGGTGGTCATTGCTGATTATGGTATTGTGCCTACACTCGCCAGCATTTACTTTGTCGGGGGCATCCTGATGACTGCGATGTTCTTCATTCGTAACCGATACACGGATGAGACTGAAGTTGGCAAGGAACTTATGGGATTGCATAGTAAAACCCGCGTGCTTCAGAGTTTGGGTTCCAGTCTGCGCCTGTTCGGCAAATCGTTCTACAAACGGAGACTTTTTCCGATTATCCTGATCACGGTGTTGTCCAATCTGATTCTGCAGCTGAATTTCTTTCAGGTCATTTTCTTCAAGGAACAGTTGAAATTTGATGACCGTGTCATTTCGTTTATCCCAGTAGTGACTGCGGTAACCGTCATGCTGCTCTATCTGGTCATCATTCCGAGACTGAAACGGCGTTCCGAAGAAAAGTATGTTGGTTTTTCCATCGTGCTTAGCACGGCCGGAGCCATTCTGTTTCTATTGATCCCTGTGGGGAATATAGGCATGTTGTTTCTCACGCTAATCGTGCTCGCTGCGGGTAACTTCATTTTGCAGACATACCGGGATTCCCTGCTGATGAACCGATTGGGTACGCATGAGAAAGCCGATATGTTCTCGGCCGTGCAGACCGTCATGACGCTTACAGCCATTCCATCCGGTTACCTGACGGGCCTGCTCTATCATCACAATCCAACACTATTGTTCAGTGTCATTCTTGGTCTATACGTCGTTCTTATGGTCATTATGTTCTTCCTGCCAGATCCACAAAAGCACTCCCAAGTGCTGGAACCTTACAAAAATATGTAGAAAAAGGGGTTTACTGTATCTGGAGCGAATATGTAGTACAGAAAAAAACTAGAACTACCTCTAGAACATATTTTAACTTGGGAGGCTGCTAACAAATGACTAACGTAATGACAACAGAAGCACGGAAGCAATGGAGTTGGATGAACGAGCCCGAAATCTGGTCTTATACGGATCAGGGAGGTGTGCTGGTGGAAGCGAAGGCAGACACCGACTTTTTCCAAGATCCAGCGGGGAAGCACATTCGTGCAACGGCTCCTTTCTTGTCCATGCCTGTGCCTGGCGATTTCGAAATCACAACCCAATTAACCGTAGATATGAAAAATCAATATGATTCCGGATGTCTGATGGTGATGGCGGATGATCTTAACTGGTGCAAAATTTGTTTTGAGTATGATGGTAAAGTGCCTACCATCGTGTCGGTGGTGACACGTGATGGTTCATCCGATGATTGTAATTCGGTGGAAGTCTCCGTACCTAATCCCTATCTGCGTATACGCAAAGTAGAGGGCTGCATATCATTCTTTTATTCACCCGATGGGGATGAGTGGAAACTAATTCGTTATTTCGGCATGCCGATACAAGGGGAACTTCGAGCTGGATTAGTTGTTCAGTCGCCTACTGGAACGGGCTGTACGTGTCACTTTTTATCCGTGAACGTTACTCATCCGGACTTGACCGCACGTTTCTAATCCGCTCCCCTGGCCGATCACTGGAGGGAGAACAGGTTCATGGTAAAAGCATTTATATTTGATTTTGATGGACTCATTGTCGATACAGAGACACCTTGGTATTATGCGTTTCGGGATATTTATGAAGAGCACGGAGTTGAACTTGGTCTGGAGTTATGGTCGAAAAATGTGGGGACATCCTTTGAGGAGTTTCATCCATTTCTGTATCTGGAGCAGGCGCTCCAAAAAAAGATAGATCATGATCACATTAAACTGCTCTCTGAACAGAAATACGAAGTCTATCTGGGACAAGCTGCTATTCTTCCAGGGGTGCATGAATTGCTTCAGTCTGCGAGGGAAAAGGGGATTCAGCTTGCGGTTGCTTCCAGCTCCACACGAGATTGGGTGCATGGTTACTTGCAGAAATTAGGCATTTTTGATTATTTCACAGTCGTTCATACATCCGAGGATGTGAAGCGAGTGAAACCGGACCCTGAACTGTACCTTCTTGCTCTCCAGAGTCTTGGGATCGAGGCTTCCGAAGCGATTGTGTTCGAAGACTCACCTAATGGCTTGAAGGCAGCCAATGCAGCAGGTATTCGTTGTATCATCGTGCCTAACGAGGTAACGCGTGGTCTGGAATTCGCCATGCATGAACTGCGGTTATCCTCGCTGGCCGAGATCGATATGGAGGCGCTTTAATCCAGATACTGCTTGCGTAGCTCGATAGGGGAGATCCCTTCGTATTTTTTGAACACTGACCCAAAGTAACTGGCACTGTTGAAACCAACGGCTTTGGCTATTTCATGAGCGGTCGTAGCGTTATTTTCGATGAGCATTTCCTTGGCTTTCAACAGCCGATATCGCATCAGATACTCCAATGGAGTCATTTGAAATTCTTTTTTGAATATCCGATTCAGGTGCTGTTCGGTAACGTCCATCTGCTCAGCCAACATGGGGAGAGAGATATCCTGATGATAATTTTGTTTGATAAAAGTAATGAGTTCATCCAATCTTAATCGGGCATCAGAACGTTCGTAAGCACTATAGCGTTCACCTTCAATGGTTAATCTGACCAAAAGCATGTACAGTAATGCGGATACGTGCCAGATCTGATCCTTGTGCCGGGACTGCAGCGCCAACGTAATTTCACGCAACAGGATATGAAGCATTCCATCCGGCTTGAAGGCGCGCAGCTCCCCGATCTGCAAGGAATGCAAGAACCGTGGCAATAAATAGCCATTGAAAGACAGACAATCAAATCGTAATGAATCACTCAGATTGTGGTAACGGTAGGTTACCTCCGGGAACAAAATGAGAGCGGTCCCTTTTTTGATCGAAAATTCATGATTCTTTGCTGCGATTCGCCCTGTTCCTCCGATGCACTGTACAATGCTGTAATCCCGTGAATGGTCGCTCCAATTCATCAATTCATCAACGGTCAACTGGTTTTGCCCTGTAATCATGAGCGGCATATCGGTATCCATCGGATTCCCCATACTAGGTTTCGGCATCGTCGTGTTATTCCTCTTTTCGTTAAAGGATCATGTGCGTAAGTGGCGTGGTTACAGCGTTAAAAGAAACCTAGAAAGAATTATATTACATAAATGGAATAATTTTAATTGAATGACGGGCAATATATAAAACGTTTTCATATGAATGCTTCAACAATTCTTTATTGGATGAATGAGTATGAACTGTGGTCTGATCAGCCTCAATTTATGGATCTAAAAGTACGCCTGCCTTGCCAACAGAATGCGAAACGGTATACGCTATAAGGAATGAGTGATTAAGGAAAGGGATGCAAACATGAAGAAAGTCATCGTAGTGGGATCGGGTATTCTGGGGGCATCAACAGCCTATCAATTAGCCAAACATGGCGCAGAGGTCGTCATCATAGACCGAAAAGATATAGGACAGGCGACGGATGCAGCTGCCGGTATCATCTGTCCATGGCTGTCACAGCGACGTAATCAGGACTGGTATCAGCTTGCCAAGGCTGGTGCGCGGTTCTATCCTGGCATCATAGCGGAGCTTGAAGGCGAAGGAGAAACGGAAACTGGTTATGCTCAAGTGGGCGCGCTTAGTATTCATACGGATGTGGACAAAATTAACAAGATGGAAGAGCGGGCCCATCTACGCAAAGCAGATGCACCGGAGATTGGTGACATTACACCTGTTGATGCCAAAGAAACCCGTGATCGTTTTCCATTGCTGGATGAACGTTATCAATCGGTACATATCAGTGGTGCTGCACGTATAGATGGAAGAGCGCTGCGCGATGCCTTGATCCGGTCTGCACAGCGAAATGGAGCGGAAGTGATCCAGGGAGACGCCACGCTTCAATTCGAAGCGGATCGGGTCATTGGTGTGAGTGTTAATGATCAGAGTTTCCTGGCAGATGAAGTCGTTGTCTGTGCAGGTGCATGGGCCAACGAACTGCTGAAGCCACTCGGCATACACTTTAAAGTGCATTATCAAAAGGCACAAATTATGCATCTGCATGTCACGGATGGGGAGGATACAGGCCGCTGGCCTGTAATCATGCCACCTTCTGATCAATATCTGCTGGCCTTTGATCAACAGAAGATTGTGATTGGTGCCACTCATGAAAATGATGTGGAAGGTTATGATACAAGAGTAACCGCAGGGGGCATGCAGGAAGTTTTGAATAAAGGTCTGGAATTGGCACCGGGGCTAGCCAATAGCACATTCCATGAAGTAAGGGTTGGGTTCCGTCCGTTCACACCTGGCTTTCTACCAGTAATGGGGGGTGTTCCAGGATGGCAAGGTCTGATTACCGCAAATGGACTTGGAGCCTCTGGATTGACCATGGGTCCTTTTATTGGGAGTCAACTGGCGAAACTAGCTCTCGGCATGGAGCTGGATATCGATATTGAGCCCTATACTGTTGGCAAAGCAATGGATGAAATTGAAAGAGGTGAACCATGACATATTCACAACGTATATCCGATGGAGCGAACTCGTCCGACATCATATATCTGGAGCATCAGATCGTTACGACAAAAGAAAAGCTGCGCATAGCTTTGGAGAAACAAGAAACATACAAACGCGAATTGTCGGCATTGAAGTCATCACCAATCTGGAATGCATCGGAAGACAGTTCTGAAGAGCAAATCATAATGGAGAAGGCAAGCCTAATGCAGAATTTGATTGAAACCCTGTCTGCACAGCTGGAACAGCTACAGGAAGCATTGGCGAAACTAGGCGATTGATCGGTTCGTATGGCTTATCTTTCTGAAACACCGACAGAAATAATATACGATACGTATAAAACAAAAACCCCTTATGTTAAGGGGTTTTTATGATTTAGTTCAAATGGTTTATATCAATAAATGAACGTATGGTATAAAATGGAATCAGGTGCTGAACTGTCAATTCAGGTACCCATGTAACCAATCACAAAACGATGCTGAGAGGTGGATTCCAAATGTATAAAGAAGTGATACGCGTTGAGGACATCACGGGGTTTCAGTCCAGATCTGAAGAGTTTTTCCCACTTCACTGGTTTCGAAAAATGCTGTCCGAGCATCCTGTGTACTATCACGAAGATACAGACACCTGGAATGTGTTCAGATACGATGATGTGAAGCAGGTCCTCAGTAATCATGAATATTTTTCAGCCGAAGGAAACCGGACGACCATTGCCGTTGGAGCAAAGAACAATGAAGGCACACCTCCAGACAAATTCAATATGTCAAGTATTGATCCTCCCCGTCATCAAAAGAGTCGTTCGTTGTTATCTGCTGCTTTTACACCGCGTAGTCTGAAAAACTGGGAGCCACGAATTCGCAACATCGCAGAGCAGCTGGTAGCAGATATTGAGCCAAATAAGACCATTGATATTGTTCAAGCGTTGGCCGCTCCACTGCCTTCGATGGTTATGGCCGATCTGCTCGGTATCCCCCTTACAGACAGCCATCGATTCAAGAACTGGGTAGATATTCTGTTTCAGCCCTCCAATCCAAAGACGGCTGAGGAGAGTGAACTGAAAAAACAAACTGCAGCGCAAGAGTATTATCAATTCCTATACCCCATTGTAGTTCATAAACGGACCCACCCTGGTGAGGATATCATTACCGACCTGTTGAACGTTGATGTTGAAGGTGAGAAGTTCACGGAGGATGAGGTTGTTCGCACAACCATGCTGTTGCTCGGAGCTGGAATTGAGACAACCAGTCATATGGTTTCAAATACATTCTATTCATTCCTGTATGATGACCCCAGCTTGTATGATCAACTAAGACAGAATCCCGAGTTGGTTCCGCTCGCAGTCGAAGAAATGCTCCGTTATCGGTTCCACAATGCCAAGCGACATCGGACAGTGAAGCAGGATAATCAATTGCTCGGAGTGGATTTGAAAAAAGGTGATGTTGTGATCTCCTGGATGAGTGCAGCCAATATGGATGAGCAGATGTTTGAAGACCCGTTTGAGTTAAACATTCATCGTCGTAATAACAAAAAACATCTTACCTTTGGGAATGGCCCACACTTTTGTCTGGGTGCCCCGTTGGCAAGAATGGAACTCAGCATTGCCTTGACGGCATTTGTGGAGAAAATTGCGCGGATTGAACCAGTGGATTCATTTGATCTGGAGAATAATCTGGCCACTTCAGCTCCGGGGCAGTCGTTGATCCATCTGCCAGTGAAGATAGTTGGCTAGAGCGAAAGGTTCATACGGGATACAACCTAAAAAGCGGCAGATCAGACGTAAACGTCTTGATCTGCCGCTTTGTTATGCAAGCAAGTATGAGGCTGGACACCTTAATTTGAATTCATGGAAACTTTTTGTCTTACAACCTGTTTAATTTCTTCCTCTTTCGCTTGTTTGGTACGTTTGATAAAGAAGGAAAGAACCAATCCCACAACAGCGATACCGATGATAACAACATATGCATCATTAATACCCTGGATCATGGATTCTGTAGCAAGCTGTTTTTGACTGAGACCATTGGCTGCACCAGTCGCTATCATATCCTGTACGTGTGCCGTTGTACGGGAGGTCATGACACTTACGAGCAATGAAGTACCTACAGCGCCAGCCACTTGTCTGACGGTGTTGGAGATAGCTGTACCGTGTGCACCAAGTCTTGGTGGCAGTTGGTTAAGTCCCGCAGTCTGAATCGGCATCATGAGCAGAGCCATACCAATTCGGCGGCCGGTAGACATTAATACCAGGTAACCATAACTGGTTGAATCCGTTAAGTCGATGAAACCAATGGTCGTCACGATGGTGATCACCATCCCGATAACAGCGAGCCATTTCGCTCCAAATCGGTCAAACAATTTTCCGGCTACTGGCATCAGGAAGCCCATGACAAGCGCACCCGGAAGGAGTAATAATCCGGACTCCAGTGCAGTGTAACCACGTGCGTTCTGGAGATACAAGGGAAGCAACATCATGTCAGCATACATGATCATTGTAATCGCGATACTAATGACCGTGGTCAAGGAGAACATGTTGTATTTGAATGCCCGCAGATCAAGCAGCGGAGTTTCAGAAACGAGCTGTCTCCATGTAAACAGGGCAAGAGAAACAATTCCAGCCCCAATGCAGATAAGAACTTCTGCACTTGACCATCCCAGACTTCCTGCTCTGCTGAAACCATAGAGCAATGCGCCAAATCCGATCGTGGAGAGCACCACACTGATTGTGTCGAACTTTGTGTTGACCCGTTCGGATACATTCTTCAGGTATACAAACGCAAAAGCAATGACAATAAGAGTTAATGGAATCATGCCGTAGAACATCGTTTGCCAAGAGTAGTTCTCGAGGATATAACCGGCAAGGGTAGGCCCGATTGCAGGGGCAAAAATGATGGCAAAGCCAACCATACCCATTGCAGATCCTCGTTTTTCAGGGGCAAACAAGGTCAAAATAACGTGCATTAAGAGCGGCATGATAATGCCGGCACCCGCTGCCTGAATCATGCGTCCTGTCAGCAATGTGCCAAAGTTATCTGCAAGAGCGGATACGATGGTACCAATCAGGAAAATAAACATGGAAGCTTGGAATAATTGCTTGGTTGAAAAGCGTTGCATGAAGTAGGCCGTGATGGGGATAAGCACCCCGTTCACCAGCATGTAACCTGTCGTTAACCATTGTGCTGTTGCGGCGGAGATGTTAAAATCACCCATCAGTTCCGGTGTAGCGACACTCATGATCGTTTGATTCAACGTTGCAAGGAAGGCTCCCAAAATCATGATAAACAGGATGGGGCCTTTCTTTACGGATAATTCTTCTTGTGCTCTAGCCTGACTCAATCCTTTTCATCCTTTCAATCCACACGTGACTAAATTTACAACGTGTTGTATAGTTTACATTGTATTTATTAAATTATATACATATTCGGACAGATTACAATTTACGTTATGGCGTGTTATCGTTGTTTATTTTACAAAAAAAATAAATTTGTTGTGTAAATCAAAAATAAACGACTTATCGTTTAAAATTGTAATGTTTAAAATTTAAAGGAGGAATACATGTGAAAGACGAGAAGAAATCGGCCGTGGACCCAAGGATTTTGCGAACTCGTCAGTTAATCCGGGGTGCATTTGTTGAATTGCTGCAGGAAATGGATATTGAGAAGTTGTCAGTCAACAAAATTGCTGAACGAGCGACGATCAATCGGGTAACCTTCTATCTGCATTATCGGGATATTACAGATATGATGGAGAAGATGGCTGACGAGATGATCGAGCATATTGAACGGATCGTGGATGAATATGCCCCTCATTTTGAGAAACAGAGAACGGAAGAGGCTTGGCCTGTTCTGGTCAAGTTGCTGGAGCATTTTGCAGACAACGCATCGTTCTATCAGGTGGTACTTGCCACGAAGCGCACACCAATCTTTACCGAACGGCTGCTCAAATTGTTAAGTACGCTGGTCAAAGCCAAGATTGATCGGGTGGAGATCGAGGATGAACTGGAAGAGTCCGGCATTCACAAAGAAATCGCAATCTGGTACGGTTCTTCGGCCCTGATTGGGACCATTGTTTCCTGGCTGCGCAATGATATGCCTTATTCACCGCATTTCCTGGCTAAACAATTCTCGTTGATTCGCTCGTACTCTTATAATGACCTGATATAATCATGCTACAATTGCACCTAAGGTTAATAGAGGAGGAATAATGTAATGAAATATAGTGCAGAACGTATCTATGTGAGATTTTGGAATGTGGAAGATGCCTCATTGCTTCTGGATCTACAGGTTCGCAACCGTGCGGAAATTGAAAGAATCTCAGCGAGTAATCGGGATGAGTCTTTCTATAGCTTGGAGGGGCAAAGGTCACTCATTGAGAGCTGGAACAAGAAGAGAGAAGAAGGAGATCGCTATTCCTTTGGTATTTTTCTACATACAACGGATGAACTTGTCGGTGAGATTTCCGTGTTCGAGATCATACTGGATTCTACCCCAAAATGGATCGTTGGTTATGTGACGGATACTCTTCATCAAGGAAAAGGATATATGAGCGAAGCCCTGCAATGTGTACTGGAATTTGCCAAACACGAAACTGAAATTACTCGAATCGAAGCTGGCGCTGTGCCCGATAATACAGGTTCCATCCGTGTCCTTCAAAAAGCAGGATTCAAGGAGAATGGGTCGCAGCCTGTGCCAATCCAGGGAACGTTGAAAGAACATACGATGTTTGCTGTGGATATACTATAAGCAAGATGTTTTACCATTTACTATATCAGTTGAACTATATATTTAAACGTAACGGAGAGGACAGAAAAAACTATGGCTACTATACTCGTTGCAGACGACGATGCGAACATTCGTGAACTCGTCTGTCTATTTCTCAAAAACGATGGATTCACCACAGTGGAAGCTGCGGACGGTAAAGAAGCTCTCACTATATATGGCGAAACTCCAGTGGATCTGGTTGTGCTAGATATTATGATGCCTGTCATGGACGGCTGGGCACTGTGTAAAGAACTCCGAAGAGCCAATCCCGACCTTCCGTTACTCATGCTGACGGCGAGAGGAGAGACGTGGGAGAAGGTGAAAGGATTCGAACTGGGTACGGATGATTATTTGACCAAACCGTTTGATCCATTGGAGCTGACCGCTCGTGTCCGAGCATTACTGAAACGATACAAAATTGGCTCCACTCACATAATCCAGTTTGGCAACGTCATTCTGGACCGCCAGACGTATAAGGTGATGAGAGGCACAGAGTCGCTTACGTTACCACTTAAGGAGTTCGAATTGCTGTATAAGCTTGCTGGAACACCAGGACAAGTCTATACACGTGAGCAATTGATCGATCAGATATGGGGTGTTGATTACGCGGGAGATGATCGAACAATAGACGTACATATTAAGCGCCTGCGCGAACGATTCGCGACAACACCTGATTTTCGGATTGAAACGGTGCGTGGGCTAGGGTACAGACTTGAGGTCTATGAATGATCCGATCCATATATATTCGTGTGGTCCTGACCTTTTTGGGGTCTGTCATCGCTGGTACGGTCATTTCATTTTTTGTGTCTACTTGGATATTCGAAGAAAAATTGAACGAAAACGCGCAAATTAACTTACGCAACTTCGGCCAAGACGTTTTGCAGATCTATAAGGCCCTGCCAGAGAGTGAGGCGGACTTGTACGTAAGTGGAATGAAGCAGCTCAGCTCCTATCATATTCGAATTTTCGAAGCTTCAGGTGAGTTCAAGACTTATGGAAAACTTAACGGACATAAATCTGCTACAGTGACGAGCGAGCAACTAAAGAAAGTGTTAGCTGGGGGCGTTGTTCAAGACTCAACGAATGGGATTGCTACAGGGTTCATAGGATTACCGTTGAAAACGGAGATGGAAACAAAAGCGATGTTTTTGGAGACACTCTCACCGCCTTCAACCTCTTTTGTGATTAAGTGGGGTTTAATCTTCGCAAGCTGTTCGTTGATTGCAGGAAGTTTGTTGATTCTGGTTGCTTCTATATATCTGGTGAGACCGATCAAGAAATTGACACAAGCGACCAAACGGATTGCAGCTGGAGATTTCAACGTCAAGCTGAACATTAAGCAAACGACTGAGATTGGTACGTTGGCCCGGAGCTTTGAAGAAATGATGCGCGATCTGAAGCAGTTGGAGCAGATGCGGAGGGAATTCGTTACAAATGTGTCGCATGAGGTTCAGTCTCCGCTCACCTCGATATCCGGTTACGCTTCGGCACTGAAGCAAGTAAATCTCTCAGAACACGAGCGAAACCGTTACCTGGATATTATCATCTCCGAAGCAAAACGAATGTCCAAAATGAGCGATAGCCTGCTCAAATTGAGTTTGCTTGAATCGCAGTCACAGCAACTACGGCTGAGCTCCTTAAGCCTTGATGAACAGATCAGGCGGGTTATTGTCGCGCTTCAACCGCAATGGTCTGAGCGCAACATTCATTTCGAACTTGATTTAGAGAACGTTAAGGTAACAGCTGATCACGACCAGTTAAATCAGGTATGGACGAACATCGTCGGAAATAGCATCAAGTTTTCCAAGGATGGCGGCATGATTAAAGTCAGTATCAAAGTGGATATTAAAACTGTGACTGTTCGAATATCCGACACGGGTATTGGTATTCCCCTTGAAGACCAGAAGCGTATATTCGAGCGCTTTTTCAAGGCAGATCGTTCCCACAGTCGTAAATATGACGGGAGTGGTATGGGACTTGCTATCGTTAAACAGATCGTGTCCCTTCATCAGGGGGATATCCGTGTGGAAAGCGAACCTGGTCAAGGCACAACCTTTATGATCACGTTGCCAATCCATCCACCAACGGATAGTTAGGCTCCCAGGATAGGTAAATGAATTGAATATCAATCAGAGTATCTAGACCGAATGTTCATGTCATGTGTAACATGCAAGCTTCCTTGTATGTTACACATGACATTTTTTTTGCTTGTTCATACTCCGTTCATATTCCGGTCATGGGGAGTACATCTTTGTTGATTAGGATTTCTTAAGAAGACTGTTAGGCCAATATACAGATGAGGATAGGAGCAGATGAATGTGAAACAACAAGCAGACAAAGAAGTAGAGAGTAAAAGCAAAATCAAGAAAGTGTTAAGCACTTTGTTTAAAGTACTATGCGCAATCATTATAGCAATCCTACTTTTTGTAGCTATCGTATATACCGTCAATAAAATTAGCAGTTATTCGGAGCAAAAAAGAATGGAGCCGTATGGTCAACATGTATCCGTAGACGGGAAAAATATGAATGTGTTCATTCAAGGGGAAGGCGAGGAAACAATTGTGCTTCTGACTGGTTTTGGAACAGCGGCACCAGCGCTTGATTTTAAGCCTCTCATCTCCGAGTTATCTCCATATTATAAAGTTGTCGTTGTTGAGCCCTTTGGTTACGGATTGAGTGATCAGACTGAAAAGGAACGCAGCACAGCAAATATCGTCAGTGAAATTCATGAAGCGTTACAGCGTCTACATATTGATCGTTATATCCTCATGGGTCATTCCATTTCGGGGATCTATAGCCTGGATTACGTGAACAAATATGCAGATGAAGTAAGTGCATATGTCGGGTTGGATAGCAGTGTTCCAGCGATAAGTGAACAGAAGATTGATTCATCAGACACACAACCGATTAAATGGTTCCGCAACTTGGGTTTCGCCCGAGTGCAACTGAAACTGAGTGCTGACCCTTATGATGGACTGCCTTATGATGAGCAAACGAAAGAACAATTGAACATTCTGATACGCAAAAATATGTATAATACCACGCAATTAAATGAGGCAGAAAGTATGTATTCCAACTTTAAAGCAGCTGAACAACTAACGTTCCCTGTTAATCTTCCAGTTCTTTTCTTTGTTCAAAAGAATCATCCGGCAGCAGACAATTGGGTTCCGGAACACGAGAAGTTACTAGAGAACTCTGTGCGTGGTGAAGTGGTGCTGCTGGAAGCAAATCATTATTTGTATCGTTCCCATGCCAAAGAAATTGCTGAAGGTGTCAGAGCATTTATGATCCGTGATGAGAGAGAGGAATTCAATTGAGATTATTTGAGATACTGTTAGTTCTATCCTGTTTTGCTTTACTCGTAGACCTACTATTTATTAAAAGAAGTGCAAAGAAAACAGGCTGGGGTTTGGGAATAGGAAGTAGCGTTATACTCGTAGTTCAATTGCTGGTTGAGGAATACAGATGGCAGTTGTTTGTGGTATATATCATGACGGCTCTATTTATAATCATCGTTTTATTCAGACATTCCGATAAGATGGCGAATCTTAAAATAGGGAAGTTCTTGAAATATAGTTTATCTTCCTTAATCGTTATTCTGCTTGTTGGTTCTACCGTCTTGTCCGTATACTTACCTGTTTTTAATCTGCCAAAGCTTGATGGTCCAGAGAAGGTGGGTACTCAAACATTTCATTTAACAGACCAGAACAGAAACGAAATCTTCACTGAAGATCAAAGCGATAAGAGAGAACTAATGGTTCAAGTTTGGTACCCAACTGAAAACAGCAATAATAACAAGCGTGACACGCTGTTTCCAAAAGATAAAAAGAGGTTCAAAAAGTATATTCAGAGCTTCTCTGCTTCTTTAAAACTACCTGAATTTGTGCTCGACTACTGGAAGTATAGCCAAACCAACTCTTATGAAAATGTAGAAATATTACCTTCTTCAAGTCCTTATCCCGTGGTACTACTATCTCATGGTATGGGAACCAGTAGAGTTCTACATGTATCACAGGCCGAGAATCTGGCCAGTCATGGGTATATCGTGTTCACCATCGATCATACGTATAGCACCTTTGCTACCCTTTTTCCAGATGGCCGTGTAACGGATTATAAAAAAAGTACAACTACACTAGATGAACGTACAAAAACAGGGGATATATGGACGAAAGATGTGGAGTTTGTAATCGATCAAATCGAAAAGCTGAATTCAGGTGCAATCGAAAGTCAGTTTAAAGGAAAAATCGATCTAGATCACATCGGCGCGATGGGGCATTCTTTTGGGGGTGCAACCGCGTTTAATGCAACGTATTTAGATCAGAGAATCAAGGCCGGGGTTAATATGGATGGGTCACTATATGAAGTGGAAAATAGAGATGATATAAACAAGCCGTTTATGTTCATCCGATCGGGAAGTTTTGAAGACTGGTTCGCCAACTTTGAAATGGATAGAAATTCGGATGATGAAGTAACTAAATTTCTTTCAGATGAGCTGCACATTATGAAAAATGTTATGAATCATGGGGGAAAAGTGATCTATGTAGAAGGAACCCAGCACTTCAATTTCACGGATCTTCAATTCTACTCGGAGTTGATTAAACTGTCGGGCATTACAGGAGATATCAATGGTAAAAGAGGAGCAAACATCGTAAATCAATATGTACTCGATTTCTTTAACAAGCAACTGAAAGGAACGGGTGGAGATCTGATTCAGGGACCAAACGACTTGTATCCGGAGGTGAAATTTGTAGACCCAGAAGAAATCAACTAACCAAAACACTTAAAATTCAGGAGATGATGTGAATGGGACGACAAAAGGGAAAACGCACTTCAATCGCCGTGTTAACGCTGGCATTAACGATGTTAGCTCCAATGTCTGCAATGGGCGCGCCTGCTACAAGTAGCAGTGATCATACGTATGAACCAACCAAGAAAACGGTGATGGAGAAAGCCAAGTTACTCACCGAGAAACATGGAATCACAAGTCTGCAATATGCCCTTATCGATGGTGGCGAGATTGTGGTGTCCGGTCAGATGGGCAAAAACGATAAAAACAACAAGGTGCCTCTTACGCCCGATACAATCTATGGCATAGGATCAACGAGTAAAATGTTCCTCACAGCTTCTGTTATGAAGTTAGTTGAAGAAGGCAAGGTGGATTTGGATCTGCCTGTTGTGAACTATATACCTGATTTTCAGATGAAAGACCATCGCTACAAACAAATCACACCACGCATGCTGTTGAATCATTCTTCCGGTCTGCTGGGCAGCACGGGCAGCAATGCCACATTGTACGGGGATAATGATACGTACTCACATGATACGTTTCTGGACCAATTGGCTAGTCAAAACCTGAAGGCAGATCCCGGCGCGTTCTCGGTGTATAGTAATGATGGTTTTACGTTATCCGAGATTATGGTTGAACGTGTTAGCGGCATGAGTTTTACAGCATTTATACACCAATATTTTACGGAACCTTTGGACATGAAACATACCAAAACACCACAGGATGTGGTTGACACGGCAGCAATGGCGGGAATCTATTCTCCTATGTATGAGGGTCAGCTTCCACAAGAGAATTATAATGTTATCGCTACTGGAGGCATTTATTCCACGGCTGAAGATCTAGCAAAGTTTTCACAAATCTTCACGGGAGAGGTCCAAGGCATTCTTACCGATAAGTCTGTAGAAGCCATGGCGCAAGAAGAATACAAAAAAGGCATGTGGCCAGAGGGTGGCGATACGTCTATATCTTACGGTTTAGGGTGGGATAGTGTAAATCTGTACCCATTCAGTGAATACGGTATCAAGGCAGTAACAAAAGGTGGAGATACCATATCGTATCACTCATCATTAGTCGTACTGCCGGAATATAATCTGGCTGCAGCCGTTACCTCATCAGGTGGGACAAGTGCCAAAGATCAGTTCATTGCGAGTGAATTATTACTCAGCGCACTTGAGGAAAAGGGCATCATTACAGAACGGAAGCCGGAAAAATCATTTGGTGTGCCTGTGAAGGCAGATATACCTAAAGAAATAGCCACGAATGCAGGTATATATGGCGGCAATAATTCAGTTAAGAAGATCGAAATGAATACGGCTGGACAAATGACTGTATCCACACCCGCAGCTCCAAGTGATCCGGTTCAAAAATACACCTATATAGCGGATGGTACTTTTGTTAACGATGAAGGCACGGAAAAGTTGAAATTTGTTAAGGAGAAGAATGGAAGGACTTATCTGTGGTATCGATCTTATATATCCTTGCCAGGACTTGGACAATTGGCTTTCTCCGAATATAAAATGGAGAAGCTGGAAGCTAATGAATTATCTCAGGATATAACGGCCTCATGGGAGCAGCGTGAAGGTAAAAAATATTACCTGCTGAATGAGAAATATACATCAACGGTTTATCTCAATTCGGCACCAATTCTCCCTATTCATTTGGACAAAGAGACCCCTGGGTATGTATCCAATACTAAGATTATTGGAGCAAACGAAGCAGTCACGGAGCTGCAAATCCCTGGCCTGGCTGGACGTGATACAAAGGAGATTTATTTTGCTAAAAAGAACGGAGTAGAGTACATTACAGCCGTCGGTAGCATATACGCCAGTGAGGAGATGGTACAACCACTCTATTCGGGTAAACAATCTCTAGCAACGATTCAAGCAGACGGATATGCCAGATGGTTTTCGATACCAGCAACGGTGAAAGGAAAAGTCATGACGGTTAAAATGCCTGCAACTGGCGCCTTTGCCGTATATGATCAGAAGGGTATTTGTATTAATCATACCGTAGTCAGTGGTGAGAATGAGGTTGTTTTACCAGAGAACGGCCGCATTGTATTTGCAGGTGACGTGGATTCCGCATTTGAAATTTCATTAAAAAAGTAAATGGATTGGTTCGTTGATCCAATGAAAATATAAAGACATAAAACCTTTTCCATGACGTAGAGGAGGTTTTATGTTGTTGTTGCAGAGCGTATTCAAATTTTGGAATTCAGGATGGAATTAATTCCCCTCCGAGGCTTTTGCCTGCTTGATCCGAAAGGAAATTGTAAAGCTCAAGAGAACGAAAAGCAATTGAAGAGACAAAGCTAATATAATCCCGGTCAACAATCCCCAATTTAGTGAATGACTAACGGCAATGAGCGCTCCGCCGATTCCAATGCTTACCCCCGGACTAAATGCATCTGTAAACTGAAGGCTGGCAGATATCTCTCCTTCTTCACCCGTTTTGGTGTGCTGTAATGCAATCGCCCCGGTCGTGGGATGTGCCAAACCGATGCCAAATCCAGTGAAAAGCTGTGAAATTACTGCAAATATGATCCCGCCTTCAGGGAGGCCAACAGCAAGAATGACCGTAGCAACTCCAATGATCATAAATCCTATACCAATGGTTACCCGTTTCTTTCGGCCCATCCCATGGTCTTTAGCATCGAACTTTGACTGAAGCCAGGCTGCCGCTGACCAGCTTAATGCACCCGCAGCTACAATTAATCCCGCCATATCTGCTGGGAGCTTTTTCACATCTGTCAAAGCCAGGACAACATAGCTCTCGGTCGCATTATAACTAGCAACAAAGAATCCTCTTGAAGCAATCGTGGCCGGTAAACCTCTTCTGGCACTTAAAGTTCCCTCAGGCAGCAGCTTTCGCAAAGGCTGAATCATGATAAGCAATCCTGCTACCGAAAGTACAATTCCTCTCCAATCCGATATAAATCCTAGCCCAGCAAGCAACATTCCCGTTCCAATGGTCAGTAGCACTGCATAACCTTCTTTTCGGTTATTCTTGGAAGGGGTATTCCTTCTAACTGTAAATTTTCGGAAAGCAGGAAGAGTCAGCATGACAGCCAAACCAATGAAGGGAAGCACAAGCCAAAAAACAACTCTCCAAGATATATGCTCCGCTATAAGGCCAGCAATATAAGGGCCAATTAGTGCAGGTATAATATATGCGCCGGAAAACAAAGCAAGTATTTTTGTTCTCAGCTTATCGGGATAACCTAAAGTAACGCTGTAATACACACACGTAATGATCCCGCCTCCACCAAAACCTTGAAACACTCTTCCTATAATTAGGGTAATCATATTCACGGAAGTAGCCGCAATCACAATGCCGATCACAAAAAAAAGTATCGATATGCCAAACGATGCGAATACGCCGTTTTTGTTGATCCGCGCCCCAATGATCATGGTTCCAAGGATTTGTGCCAAAAGAAAAGAGCTGAATATCCAACCGTACAAGTGGAGCCCATTCAATTTTTGAGCCAGGCTTGGGGCAATCGTAACAACTGCTAAACCTTCAAATGCGACGGTAGTGACAGCAAGAATAATCCCAATGGTCAATGCTCTGTACTTGGCGTCGAAAACACCTGCTTCTTTTGGTGTTATATCCATTTTAAAAATCTCCTTTTAGAATAAATTTTAATAGTCCCAACCATAGTTGCTGCAGCAACTATATGTCCAAAAAGTTATCCCCCCCTTTAAAGTGGAGAGGACTCCTCTGTGGACTATAGATCTTTTACGTTGTTATACATTACAGTAAGAATCCTTCTAAACATCTCAACCTCCTCCTTGGATAATCCCTGGATCGTTTTATTATATGCGTCCTTGGAAGGAGCAAGAATTTCATCTTTCATATCTCGTCCTTTAGGAGTTAAATAAACACGTAAAGATCTTCTATCCGTCTCATGAATCACACGATAAATAAATTCCTTCTTTTCTAGCTTAAACAGCATTCGTGCAACATTGGTCTGGTCCTTGTGCAGTCTCTCGGCAAGGTCCTTTTGAGTAATCCCTTCTTGTTCCCATAGTACGACCAGGATTTCCCACTGATCCACTGTGATGTCAAACGGAGTGACTACCTTTTGATAGTAATTATTCAGTTTAAGTGCCGCGCGCTGTACATTAACACCGATATATTTTTCTAATTCCAAAGTTTTCCTCCTAAATAACCGTCATGATTATAGTTGTTGTGACCATTATAATTCCGCCTCTTTTTTGTGTCAATCATATTTATTGGAGTGAAAACGCCGCCGCTAATCTAAGCATTATCTCCATTTAAACAAGTTTTCCGGTACGCACTAAATTGTAAATCATCATGTACTAAAATTATTTTGCCTGTTCATATTCGGTTCATATAGACGTCACGAGCAGTCCATTTACATGGGTTAAGCTTATTTTAGCGCCAAAGCAAGATACTCTAATAAAGAGATACTGACAGGAGAAGATGCAGATGATACAACAAGAGAAAATGAACGCGGTCAAGAGAGCAATAAAAAAACGAACTTCAATTGCAGCTTTAACCCTAGTGTTAACGATGTTAGCCCCGCTATCTGCAATGGCCGCACCGGCTCCCCTGAACAACAGCAACCTTACGTATGAGACAACAAAGAAAGCCGTGATCGAAAAAGCCAAATTACTGACCGAGACGTACGGTACGACGAGTCTGCAATATGCGCTCATCGATGGTGGAGGGATTGTGGTCTCCGGTCAGACGGGCAAGAACGATATAAACGACAAGGTACCTCTTACTTCGAACACCGTCTATGGCATTGGTTCAACCAGTAAAATGATGCTTACAGCCGCTGTAATGAAGCTGGTTGACGAAGGCAAGATTGATTTGGATGCGCCTGTTGTGAACTATATGCCTGACTTTACAATGAAAGATACCCGATACAAACAGATCACACCCCGTATGTTGCTGAATCATTCCTCCGGTCTTCTGGGCACCTCAACCAGCAATGCCACATTGTACGGAGATAATGACACGTATTCACATGATACGTTTCTGGAGCAATTGGCGAATCAAAACCTGAAAGCAGATCCCGGCGCATACTCCGTCTACAGCAACGATGGCTTTACGTTAGCCGAGATTCTGGTCGAAAGAGTGAGCGGCATCGGTTATACCGCATTTATACACAAGTATTTCACGGAGCCTTTGGATATGAAACATACCAAATCACCACAGGATGTGGTTAATCCGTCAGACATGGCGGCAATCTATTCCCCTTTTTATGAGGGACCACTTCCAAAAGAGAATTATAATATTATCGGTACTGGAGGTCTGTATTCCACCGCTGAAGATCTGGTCAAATTTTCAAGAATCTTCACGGGAGAAGTTGATGGTATTCTTTCCAGTAAGTCTGTAGAAGTTATGGCGCAAGAAGAGTATAAAAGAGGCATGTGGCCAGAGGATAGCGATACGCTGATGTCTTACGGATTGGGGTGGGATAGTGTGAACTTGTTCCCATTCAACGAATACGGCATTAAGGCCGTTATGAAAGGTGGAGATACGTTATCTTATCAGTCTTCATTAGTGGTACTTCCGGAATACAATATGGCTGCAGCCGTTATCTCTTCAGGCGGGTCAAGCTTAACCAATAATTTCATTGCGAATGAATTATTACTCGGCGCACTTGAGGAAAAGGACATCATTACAGAACGGAAGCCAGAAAAATCATTTGGCGTACCTGTGAAGGCCAATATGCCTAAGGAAGTCTCCAAGTATGCAGGTATATATGGCGGCAATAATTCGGTTATGAAGATCAAAATAAATACGGCTGGACAAATGACTGTATCTTCACTTACTGCTCCGAGTAATCCGGCTCAAGAATACACCTATACAGCGGATGGTACTTTTGTTAATAACGAAGGTACAGACAAGTTGAAATTCGTTGTGGAGAAAAATGGGAAAACCTACTTGTGGTCACGATCTTATATATCCGTTCCAGGACTCGGACAGCTGGCTTTCTCAGAATATAACGGGGAGAAGCTTGAAGCCAATAAATTATCCAAGGAGATTAATGCCGCATGGGCAAAGCGCGATGGTAAAAAATATTATCTGGTGAATGAGAAATACACATCAATGGTTTATCTCAATGCTTCATCGATCCTGCCTATTCATATGAATAAAGAGAATCCAGGGTATATGTCCAATCATAAGATTATGGGAGCAAACGAAGCAGCCAATCTTTTGCAAATTCCGGGTACTGCCGGACGTGATACGATGGACATTCAATTCTCTAAAAAGAACGGTGGAGAGTATCTTACAGCCTTAGGTTATGTATACGCCAGTGAGGAACTGGTAAAACCAATCTATTCGGGTAAACAATCCGCAACAACCATTCAAGCAGATGGATATGCCAAATGGTTTTCGGTACCAGCGACTGCGAAAGGAAAAGTCATGACAGTGAAGTTGCCTGCAAATGGAGCCTTTGCTGTCTATGATCAGACTGGAATTTGTATTAATCACAGCGTGGTCAGCGGTAAGAATGATGTTGTTTTACCAGAAAACGGCCGTATTGTATTTGCAAGTGATGTTGGCTCCAAATTCGAAATTTCATTAAAAAAATAAAATGAATGGATTTCCAAACGGCTGAACACCAAACGAACTCAACAGGAGAGAACCATCATGATGAAAAAAATATTAATCATTTTGCTCAAAATATTCGGAGCCATCGTTATCGCTTTTGCATTATTTATTGCCACTGTTTTTATTGTTAATGTATTTAGCAACAAATCGGAAGAAGGGAAAATAAAACCCTATGGTCAGTTTGTAGCAGTTGACGGGAAAAACATGAATGTGTTGATTCAAGGAGAAGGCAAAGAAACGGTCGTATTGCTTCCTGGATACGGAACACCTGCCCCAGCCCTTGATTTCAAACCGCTGATCGATGAGTTATCTCCATTTTACAAAGTTGTTGTCATTGAGCCTTTCGGTTATGGATTAAGTGACATTACTGAAAAAGAGCGTACCACGGAAAATATGGTTAGTGAAATTCATGAAGCGTTACAGCAACTTGGTATTCAACGTTACACGCTCATGGCTCACTCCATTTCAGGGATATACGGACTGGATTATGTGAACAAATATCCAAACGAAGTAACTTCCTTTGTCGGCATCGAGAGCAGTGTCCCAACGCAGGGAGGTAACGATGATCCATTCCCAACTGAAACGTACAAACTGCTTAAAAAATCAGGATTCTACCGATTGTTAATGAAACTGGCCCCTGATCAACTGATTGCACCCGATGTTGATGATGAGACCAGAGAACAAATTAGAATACTTTCACTCAAAAATACGTTTAATTCGAACAACCTGAATGAAGGTGAAAACTTTGGTCCTAATTTCAAAGCAGCTGAGAACCTGTCCTTCCCCAAAGATCTTCCTGTGACTTTCTTCTTACAAGCGAATGATACGGAAACGGAAGGCTGGATACCCTTGCATGAAGAGCAAGTCAAAGATTCTGTGCATGGAAAAGTGATGACATTTGATGGAGAACATTATTTGCATCACACCCGATCCAAAGAAATGGTTCAAGAATATAGAAAGTTTATGAGTGAGATAAAATAGTGTCGCCAACAAAAGAAGTCGCGAAATCGCGGCTTTTTTCTGTTGGCAAAATGATGAACATACAAGCGTAGTTACTTTATTGGAAAATTTAGGTTGACACTTCTTTTTATCGCGTATACAATCGTATACATGAATACGATTGTATACATATGTATACACGTAATGGGGGTGGCAAATATGAGAGATCGTCCTATCGAAGAGATGGATGGAAGTGTACGTCAAGGTGAGCGTCCGAGACGTGGTAAAGGGCATGGCGAACATGAGGGAAAACGGGGGCGTGGAGCGCAAACATTCCGTCGCGGCCGAATTCTTGTATTTCTGGAACAAATGCAGAATCGGAGAACAACGCTTGTCCGACAACTTGGACAGGAGGAGTATGAACATATTCGCCCGGTGATCAGTGGGGAGTTAAAAGCTATTGATCAGGTCATCGACGAGTATATCCATCTATTCGAGCTGCAAAATGAAGATGTAAACCCCAATAAGAATCTGGAGAGTGAGAGTGAATAAGTATGATTCGTCGGTTTTTTTCGTATTATCGTCCCTATAAAAAACTGTTTTTAATTGATTTTGGATGCGCTGTACTCGCAGGTCTTCTGGAGTTGGCTTTCCCCCTTGCCGTCAGCAAATTCATTAATGAATTGTTGCCAGGTCAGGATTGGCCTCTCATTATGCTTGCCTGTGTTGTGCTGTTATCCATCTATGCACTTAATACTGTATTGAACTATGTCGTTACATACTGGGGACATATGCTGGGCATTAACATTGAGACCAACATGCGTGAGAAGATGTTCGCTCACTTGCAGAAGCTGTCCTTCCGTTTCTTCGATAATCGTAAAACAGGCCACTTAATTGGTCATCTTACGAATGATCTGAACGACATCGGCGAGGTTGCTCACCATGGACCTGAAGATGTATTCATCGCAGTAATGACATTAATTGGATCGTTCTGGCTGATGGCTAACATTAATCTGGAGCTTGCGCTGCTTACCTTTATCATTATCCCAATTATGGCTTGGGTCATTATCGTATTTGGTGGCCGGATGACAAAGACGTATCGGCGACTTTTCGGAGATGTTGGCAATTTCAATGCGCGTATTGAAGACAACGTCGGCGGTATGCGTGTTGTGCAATCGTTCGCCAACGAAGAACATGAGAAAGAACTTTTTGCAGTGGACAATCAGAATTTCCGTAAAACCAAACTGCTTGCCTACAAAACGATGGCGAAAAGTATCTCGGTGAGTTATATGATGATGCGACTGGTTACCGTATTTGTCATGATCAGCGGGGCCTGGTTTTATATCGATGGCAGAATCAATATGGGTGACTTTATGGCCTTCCTGCTTCTGTCCAATATCTTCTTCCGCCCGATCGAGAAAATTAACGCTGTCATAGAAAGTTATCCAAAGGGCATCGCTGGTTTCAAGCGTTATCTGGAGATCATTGATACGGAACCAGAGATTGCTGATAGCAAAAACGCCGTTGAATTCGAAAGTGTGAAGGGTGATATTCGCTTCGAGAACGTCTCGTTCGGATATGAATCCAGTCGGCGTATTCTGAGTGATATCAGTCTATCTGTTCGACCAGGGGAAACCGTTGCTTTTGTGGGTCCTTCCGGTGCAGGTAAAACGACAATCTGTAGCCTGTTGCCCCGATTCTATGAGGTAGAAGAGGGACGTATTACTGTAGATGGTGTGGACATTCGTAACGTTAAGCTTCAATCTTTGCGCAAGCATATCGGAATCGTTCAACAAGATGTATTTTTGTTCTCGGGGACCATTAAGGAGAATATTGCTTATGGTGATCTGAGTGCAACGGATGAACAAATCTGGGATGCCGCCCGTCGTGCCTCGTTGGAGGAATTAATTCTTACGTTGCCAGACGGTATGGATACAGTCATTGGGGAGCGTGGAGTCAAGCTGTCCGGAGGACAAAAACAGCGTTTGTCCATCGCACGTATGTTTTTGAAAAACCCGCCCATTCTTATTCTGGATGAGGCAACCTCTGCGCTGGATACGGAAACGGAAGCACTGATCCAGCAATCACTCGCTGAATTGTCGGTGGGCAGAACAACACTTGTGATTGCGCACAGACTGACAACTATCAAGAATGCAGATCGAATCATCGTAGTAAACACAGATGGTATCGCTGAGCAGGGTAACCACGAGGAGTTGGTCGCCGCTGGAGGGATATACAGCCGTCTTCATCAGGTGCAATATAGTCACTCTTAATCCATATAAATTGAACAAAAAATAATTACACTCGTCACTCCGATGACAGAACAACCTTGCCGCGCATATGCGCGGCTTTTTTTATTGATTAGATATTAAAGATGAAGTTTTAAATGCTATGCAAAATATAATGTTGACAACGTCCACTAACGTGACTATTATAATGTTGACAATGTCCACTAAAAAGGAGGGTTTGACATCAACTCTCAGTACATAAATCCAGATATACTGGCTGACATGCGACGTTTTAACCGTTTTTATACCAACATTCTTGGTGTACTCGACAAGCATATTCTCGGAACAGGGTATTCGTTTGCAGAAGTACGGGTCATTATTGAGATTGGAATTCGGGGAGAGAGCATCGCGAACAATCTGGTAGATACACTGACCATTGATCGCAGTTACATGAGCCGAATCGTGAATAAGCTGTCCAAGGAAGGACTGCTGGTGAAAGTGAATTCTGCTGCCGACAGCCGGGTCAGTCTGATTCGTCTGACAGCCAAGGGTGAGGAACTGTATGCCCAATTGAATGATCGATCCGATCAACAGATCCTGAAGCTGATGCAAGAATTGAATGAAGAAGAGATTCAAGAGGTGTACACCTCCATGATGAACATACAAGAGAAGTTGAACAAGAAGGCAGGAGAGACCACACGATGATACGATTTGAATGTGACTATAACGAAGGTGCACATGAACGAATTTTACAAAGACTGATGGAAACCAATATGGAACAGACGAGCGGGTATGGTACGGATGAGCATTGCGAACGGGCGAGAATGCTTATTCGTCAGGCCTGTGACAATGAGCACGCTGATGTTCATTTCTTGGTTGGCGGTACACAGACAAATACAACGGTGATTGCATCTATTTTGCGTCCATATCAAGGTGTGATTGCTGCCACCTCTGGACACATTGCGGTTCATGAAACCGGAGCTATTGAAGCAACGGGACATAAAGTACTCACGGTTCCAAGCGAGGACGGAAAGATCACGGCTGAGCAGGTTAGAGCCGTCTACGATGCGCACATGAATGAATCGTCACCGGAACACTGTGTTCAACCAGGAATGGTCTACATATCCCAGCCAACGGAGAATGGAACGATGTATAGCAAGGCAGAACTGCAAGCATTGCATACAGTGAGCAGGGCATGTGGTCTTCCGTTTTTCGTGGATGGAGCACGTCTTGGATATGCACTCGCTTCACGCGATAGTGATATGACACTTGCTGACCTTGCGCGCTTGTGTGATGTGTTTTACATCGGGGGAACCAAGATTGGCGCATTGATGGGAGAGGCGGTTGTTATCCTGAATGAAGCGCTGAAACCGGATTTTCGTTATATGATCAAACAAAAAGGTGGCCTGCTTGCCAAAGGCAGATTGCTGGGAATCCAATTCGAAACGTTGTTCGAAGATGGTCTGTACCTCGATATTTCTCGCCATGCCGTAGATATGGCCTTGAGAATTCATGACTCACTCGAACAGCAGGGGGTACGCTTCCTGTACGATTCACCAACCAACCAGCAGTTTCCGATTCTGCCTGATCGTTTGCTTGAGAAATTACGCAGCGGTTATACGTTCACCTTCTGGGAAAAGGTTGACGATACACATAGTGCGGTGCGATTTTGTACCAGCTGGGCAACGCAGCAGGAGAATGTGGATGCACTGACTCGTGATATCACTCAATTATTGCACGAAGAGATCAAGGTTCCTGAACGGGTCGAAGCATTGGTCTAATCTAGAAGGACAACCTATTGTGGTTGTCCTTTTTTGGTTTGCCTTCTGTGTGATAGTTGTGAGATATGGAGTGCATACTCGGTTACTCACTAAAGGCCATGTCATATTTCTCTTTCAACCGTCGGATATCGGCTCTTGGCGGCGCACCGAACATGCGTGCATATTCGCGGCTAAATTGGGAAGCACTCTCGTATCCAACCCGGAATGCTACATCTGCCGCATCTGCAGATTCAGCCATCAGAAGTCGGCGGGCTTCCTGTAACCTTAATTGTTTCTGGAATTGTAATGGGCTCATAGCTGTGATCTCTTTGAAGTGACGATGGAATGAAGAGACGCTCATGCTGGCGGTCTGAGCCAGATCTTCAATACGAAATGGCTGTTCCCAATGATGAACGATGTACTCAATCGCTTCTCTGATCCGATAAGTGCTGCTACCTTCAACCGCAATCTGCGCCAGTTCTCCTCCGTAAGGCCCTTGAAGGAGGCGGAACAGGATTTCTTTAACGTATAACGGAGCCAGAAACGGTATCTCTCCCGGCGTATCCAGCAATCGGACAAGTCGGAGTACAGCGTCCTGAATGGACGATTCCATCTGACCTACAAACATGGCTCGTCTGGCGTTTTCGTTGAATGTTACCTTGATATTGCATTCGTTAAGTACTTCGAGAATTTGGTTCGGTGTGAATTCAAGCTTGAGACTTAAGTAGGGTGCATCAGCGGATGCCTTGATAATCTGCCCGATGACCGGGAGATTCATGGAAGCAATCAGGTAGTTGGATGGTCCATATTCATAACGTTCCTGTGCGAGCAATACTTCTTTCAACCCTTGAACAATTACACAAAATGAAGGTTTATATACTCTGTATGCCGGCTCACTAATCTTGGAATGGTGATAGACAAACAAGGAAGGAATCGCTGTTTCCATTGCACCGTTATGGTGGGAATGGCGTTCGATCAGGTCACTTAATTCCTGTTTTGGTTGAAATAATTCTTCGGTCATACGTATCCTCCTCACAGATTTAACCTACATACATTATAAAGCTTACCGTACAGAATCAAAAGGAGGCCTGAGAGGATCAGGCAATCAATTAAGACGATTGATATACCGCTTGCAGCCCATGACTCGGCATACTAAGAGTATGTTAACAGAGCCAAGCGATTAAAGTTTATTTGAAAAGTTGGGTGAACAAGGTGAAGAAGTGGTTATCAAACCATGTGAGGCAAATTTTGATTGACAGGCTCGAATCACAAATTAAGTATGAAGAAAATTCCGTACATCGAGAGATATACTTCACATGCTGGTTAGAGCTAGTTACCGAAGATTTCGAGTGAACTTCAGTTTACAGAACAAATTCAAGGAGAGTGTGAAATATGGAATATGTGGGCTAACACGAAATCTCAGTTGATCCGAATTCTTAATGTTAAAGTCGCCATTTGGCGGCTTTTTTTATGGTGATTTGATGAGTGAATTGACAGTTCCTTTATATTGAAGTTATTATAGATATATTAGATCCTTAATTGAAAAGGAGATTATAATCCATGAATAACGGACATTCATCCGGCCAAACGAACGAATCGTGGAGTGGTCATTCCGCTCCTTTTGCTACGTTACAGGAAACACATATCTTATCCTTGCTCCAGCCATCCCAAGGTGAACGAATCCTTGATGTAGGTTGTGGCAATGGGGATCTGACAGCCAAAATTGCAGCCGCAGGAGCGCTACCAACAGGCATAGATTTTTCAGAAGAGACGATTAGGCAAGCTAAACAGAAATACCCTGATATGAATATTAATGTAGCAAATGCTTGTCATTATCGGACAGAAGAACCGTTTGATGCTGTCTTCTCTCATGCCGTTCTGCATTGGATAAAGGATGCTCCAGCTGTAGTACAATCAATACAGTTAGCGCTCAAGACGGGCGGGCGATTCGTGGCTGAGTTTGCTGCAAATGGCAATACCGCTATATTAATTACAGCGGTACAGGAAGAACTGGATGCCCGTGGATACAAATGGGAAGGTCGGAATCCGTGGTATCATCCAACCCTTGGTGAATATGCTAACCTTCTGGAGCAACACGGATTTCGAGTTAGTCTGGTCCAGCACGTGGACCAATTTACTCCGTTCAAGCCAGGTGCCAGAAAGTGGTTGACCAGTTTCGCGGAGTATTTATTCAGTGGTATCACACCTGCGGAACAGGATGTTATTATGGATGCTGTTGAGAAAAGGATACAGCCACAACTGATGCGGGATGGACAGTGGTATCTGGACAGAAGCCGACTGCGAGTTGTAGCTATTAAAGAATAGGGGAATACGGGATGAAAATGGACAAACCCAAGATTCAGGAGCAGTTGCTCGAACCGGAAACGATGGCATTCCTGGAATCCAATTACAAACTGATCGAGAACATTACATTGGATCAACAGGAAGCGAGTAAGGTTTCTTTTGAAAATGTTGTATTTAGACATGTGACAATCTCGGAGTCAACCTTGGAACAATTTGAATTCACCGATGTCCGGTTCGAACACTGTGACTTCTCCAATGTCAATCTCTCTGGTGCCTTCATGCATCGGATCGAATGGCTTAACTGCAAGTTTGTCGGAACTGATTTTTCCAATAGCCGATTGCAAAATGTCAGTTTCCTTCATGGTCTAGGTGACTACAGCAATTTCCGTTTTGCCCATCTGAAACAGGTCTCCTTCTCGGAAAGTACCTTGATTGGTGCGGACTTTGCCTATCTGGCGCTGCAAAAAATGGAGTTCAGTCAATGTAACATCGACCAAGCTTCCTTAACGGGGACCAAAATGAAGGATTTGGACCTTAGCGATTGCGAATTTGACTCCTTGGTGCTGACCATGGAAGATCTCAACGGTTGTGTGATTTCACCACATCAAGCCGCCACATTTGTAGGATTAATGGGTTTGATTATCAAATAAATGGCATGATCACATATAAGGGGTTGCCAAGGTAGTGGAAGTGTGTATAATTGGAGACACATTAGAATAAAAACAGGTTTTCTAGGGTTCCGCGATGGATGTGTCGGTCTGGTCCGAGAGAAAACCCGCAACCTGTTGGTTGTGCCACGGAGGGATAAAAGCCTGGGAGATGAACTGCTACATGCAGTTTGTTTCCCGGGCTTTTTTGTTTTTTCGCTAATGAACCTTTACAGGTTGTACAAAAAAATGTAGTAGAGAAGGAGTGTTACATGAATGAATAAAACGTGGATGTCGGTTGTGATTGCTGCGTTGTTTGAAGTGGGTTGGGTCATTGGGTTGAAACATGCCAGTGGTCTGCTGGAATGGGGGGTTACGTTGGTTGCAATTATCATTAGTTTCTCCTTGATGATTGCAGCTTCGCGGACATTGCCTGTGGGAACCGTGTATGCAGTATTTGTTGGCCTGGGTACCGCAGGTACAGTACTTTCAGAGATTGTTCTGTTTAATGCACCTGTCCAAACCGGAAAAATGGTACTCATTGGTGTACTTTTACTCGGCGTAATCGGTCTTAAAATGCTGAGCAAAGAGAAGAATAAGGAGGTGCAGCTATAATGAACTGGGTATTTCTTATCTTGGCAGGGGTATTTGAGATGATCGGAGTGCTGATGATAAACAAGTTGCACAAAGACCGTAATCTCATTTCACTGGTTCTATTGGTAGCCGGGTTTGGTTTAAGCTTCCTGTTCCTATCCATTGCAATGGAAACTCTTCCGATGGGAACAGCATATGCCGTATGGACGGGAATCGGGGCTTCCGGTGGTGCCATTCTGGGCATGGTGTTTTATGGAGAACCTCGAAATGCCCTAAGAATTCTGTTTATCGCTATGGTGCTGGGATCAGCAGTCGGCCTTAAATTGGTCAGTTAAACAAAGTGATATTAAAAAGATAATGTACAGATTACGTTTTTAATGGTATCCTTATACGTTACGTGTGAAATAAAAGATGCGTCTTATTGATAGATGTGCGTAAATGAAGGAGACAACATGACATTTAAGGAATTGAATATTATCCCCTCTATTATGGAAGGGTTAAGCAAAGCAAACTATACTAATCCTACCCCTATACAGGAACAGGCCATACCAGCTGTATTAGCTGGCAGAGATCTGCTGGGATGTGCACAGACAGGAACAGGCAAGACGGCAGCATTTTCAGTGCCGATCATTCAATTATTAAGCGAAAGATCCAAAGGACAAGGATCAAAGTCCGTACGACATATTCGCTCATTAATTTTGACACCAACACGAGAGCTAGCTATTCAGATCGCGGATAACATCAAGGTATATAGCCGGTATACGGACATTCGTTGTACGGCAATCGTTGGCGGCGTTTCGCAAAAAGTGCAAGAGCGTGCGCTGAATCAAGGTGCAGATATTATTATCGCAACGCCTGGTAGATTAAACGATCTGATTAACCAGAAACGTATTGATCTGAAGATGGTTGAAATTCTGGTTCTGGATGAAGCAGACCGGATGTTGGACATGGGCTTCATTCATGATGTGAAAAGAATCATTGCCAAAATGCCGAACAAAAAGCAGACGCTGTTCTTCTCAGCTACGATGCCTCCTGAAATCACCAAAATGGTTAAAACCCTGCTGGTTGATCCAGTCAAAGTAGAAATCACACCGGTATCTTCCACAGTAGACCGCATTGAGCAGTCTATATATTTGCTGGAGAACGGCAAGAAGCAACAGATGTTGAACCAAATTTTGGAGGATAAATCCATCGTCACGGCATTGGTGTTCACACGCACGAAGCGCGGCGCTGACCGGGTTACACGTGATTTGGCCAAAGTTAATGTTACGGCACAGGCTATTCATGGCAACAAGTCTCAGAACGAGAGACAACGGGCACTGAACAACTTTAAGAGTGGTGCAACACGTGTATTAGTTGCGACAGATATCGCGGCAAGAGGAATTGACGTGGAGGAACTGTCACATGTCATTAACTTTAACCTGCCTAACATTCCGGAAACGTATGTTCACCGTATTGGCCGTACAGGGCGGGCAGGCAAAAGCGGGATGGCCATCTCGTTCTGCGAGAAGGACGAACTTCCATTCCTGAAGGATATCGAGAAAGTAATCAAAAAGACGATTCCTGAAGTGAAAGGTCATCCGTATCCAATGACAGGTGTACCTGTGTTTGATAAAACCAGCAAAGCATCAGGCAGTAAACCTTCGTTCAACAAATCGGCTGCAGGCAAACCGGCGAAGTCCAAAGCTAACCCGGCACGCAAGCCAAAATCCGAATGGTTTGCCAAGAGTGGTAAATCAAACAGTAGTCGTTCAAACGACGGTAGACCCAATAGCAGTAGATCAAACAGCAGTAGCAGTAAATCTAACCATGGCTCATTCAGCCGCAGCAGCAAAACTAGAAATGATAGAGCTAATTAAGATCTAAATAAATCCAGACCAAACCTTCTCCATTCATATGGAGGAGGTTTTATTATGTGCTTTTATGTGTAACAACCTTATTTACATACGAACTTACATTCGGTATCATTATATCGTTCACTGGTGAAAGGGAGGTACTGACTTGAAGGATACGATAATTGAATACGGTTTGAAGAAAAAAGGTGCGACCAAGGATTATCCATTTGGTCCTGATCCTGTAACCATTAAGGTCGGAGGGAAAATATTTGCATTACTTTTCGAAGACAAAGAAGAAAATGGTCTATTAAACTTAAAATGTGATCCTATAATTGCAGAGAACCTGAGAGAGCAGCATGAAGCGGTTCGACCAGGATATCATATGAACAAAAAACACTGGAATACCATTACGCTGGATGGTTCATTGTCCGATGAAGATGTCTACGTCATGATTGATCACTCCTATGATAGGGTTGTCCAATCCCTTCCGAAAAGGATTCGGGATTCTCTGAACGGTAAGAGATAAGAAGAAATAAATGAGGTAGGTAAAAGGCTAATGGTCTGCTTCTCCAACAGAATGAATATCCTATGAAAATGAAGACATATTTGAAGTCCATTTGGTTCCATTACCTTGGAAATAAACAAGATCGAACGGCCTTGTATAATGTGGCTTCCCTTGTTATCAATGCTGTAACAGGGATAGGCAAGTTAATCCTGGGCATATATCTGTTTTCGGGATGGTTCATTACAAATGCTGTATATTATCTGATTCTGTGTGTGGCGAAAGGCCAAGTGCTCCATAAATATACAGTTACCAAGAGAATGGACTCTCCCGAAGAAAGATACAGATTGGAGCTTTCGGTATATAAGCGCGGGGGTCTGTTCCTGTGTTTACTGGGTGCGTCCTATTCGATGGTCTGCCTGCGAATGTATCTAATCGGCGATGCTTTCATATATGAGGGTATTATCGTGTATATCGTTTCTACAGTCGCTTTGACGAAGCTGGTTTTTGCCGTGTATGGTACCTGGGCTAACCGTCATCTCCATAACCCGATCATATCTACATTGAAAATGATTAACTTCACCGATGCGATGGTATCCATCGTGGTGACCCAAGCGACATTACTTACCATGCAAGGCTCACCTCTTGCATTAAAAACCAGTAGCTTGTTTGGCATGGGGTGCAGCGTTTTATTTTGTTTGATGGGTATCTGGATGATGTTCCACAAAAAAAGGGAAACAAGCACGGATCCAAATCAATCTCCTGGCACTGAATGTTAACATTGAAGCATTATTGGCAATCCATTAAAGGAGTGATATCTATGGATCAACAACAACAACTGGCAATGGTACAACGTATGCGTCAAAATGTCGTCGGTACAGGTGCAGCTCTTCAACCCAGTTCCACGTATGCGGTCACAGTAAAAGAAGTCACGATTCCTACGACTAAAGGTGATACACGTGTACTTGTGTATACACCGGATAGGGATCATTCCGCGCCTCTGCCGGTCTTCTTTAATATGCATGGGGGTGGTTTCATCTTGGGACAAGCAGAGATGGATGACCCATGGTGTCGTCTGATCGCTGACCGTGCTGATTGTGTGGTCGTTAATATCGATTACAGTCTTGCACCAGAGCATAAGTTCCCAACCGCAGTTCATGAATGTTACGACGTTGTACAGTGGGTTCACGCCAATCCGCAATCCTTATCGATTAACTCGTCTATATTCGCTATCGGGGGGCATAGTGCTGGTGGTAATCTTGCTGCAGCAGTATGTTTATTGAACCAGCAACGTGGAAGCGAGCTGCCTATTGTACTTCAAGTTATCGATTATGCCGTGTTGGATGTGGCTACAGATCCGGCCGAGAAACCGAGTTTTGAAGAAGCCATTCCAGCCGATATCGCCAGAACGTTCAATGCCATGTACCTTGGAACGTCAGAAGATGCGCAAGACCCGCTGGCTTCACCTGTGCTCGCAACATCATTAAAGGGACTTCCGGAAGCATTGATCATTACTGCAGAGAAAGATTCACTGGCCCAAGAAGCAAGAACATATGCAGCAAGGCTGGAAGCAAGCGGTGTGAAGGTGACACTTAAGGAGTACGAGGGAGCCGCTCATGGATTTACGCATTCTGGGGATCTCCAGATGGCTGAGGATGCCTGGTACCTGATGAGTGACAAGATCAGAGAAGCATTTTCCAAATAACGTGTATCAAAAGTGATGCTTAGAAGGAATATGGTTTCCTTGAAGTCGCCTAATGGCGGCTTTTTTCGTTCATTGGTGTGATTGCTTCAATGGCTTGGTGAAACCAAGCTTCTGAGCTTGCGGATGTGTTAATAAACTAGATTAGGAGCCTGATTGAGATTATAACGCTATCGTTAAGGGTAAGAGTTGTTAAATTAGAGGAAATAATGACCAATACAGGAGGTTTATTATGAACCAATATAACAGTCCATCCGATATTGCGATTCTTGGCATGGGAACGGCTCTACCTGCTCACCCTGTAGCACAGTCAGATATTGCAGAATTAATCGCTTCTTCTCTTCAGGATCGGCCAGATTTGGCCCGTTTTGCCAGACGAATATTCAAGTCCTGTGGTGTTGAAACACGATATACTGTGGAACCGAGCTATCTGGGTTCACTGGAAGAATGCCGTTATCTGCCCTCTGGTGAGCGATCAGACATCCCGACAACCGAAGAACGAATGAATACATACAAGCGAGAGGCGCTTCCGCTCGGGATTGAGGCTGCAGAGAAAGCCCTGGAGGATTCAGGCGTATCTCCTAAGAGCATCACGCATATCATCACGGTCAGCTGCACCGGTCAATATCTTCCGGGTCTTGATGTTATGCTCATCCGTCATTTGGGTTTGTCTGCCCGAGTTAATCGACTGCCGCTGATCTTTCAGGGGTGTGCCGCAGGGTTGAAAGCCATTCAGATGGCACGAGATGTCGTGCAGGGTGCTCCGGGATCACAGGTCCTTGTTGTCTGTGTAGAGTTGTGCACCATTCATTTTCAGCCCGTTCAAGATCGGGAAGCGCTGTTTGCAGCTTCATTCTTCGGAGACGCTGCTTCTTCTTGTGTAGTGGGTACACCAGAATCTCGGCACAAGCATTATCTGAGTCTGGGAACGGGTTATTCTGTGCTTCTTCCGGATTCGACTGAAGATATGACCTGGGAGGTGGGGAATCTGGGGTATGACCTGTATCTATCCCCACGTATTCCGAAACTGTTAGGTGTTCACCTGGAAGAGGAACTGCGTCTCTTATTGCAAAGTGAACAGCTGCCTGAACTGTGGGCCATTCATCCGGGAGGACGTGGGATTGTGGACTCTGTGCAGAATGTAATGAAGCTTCGAGACGAGCAAACAAAGTATAGCAGGGATGTCCTCAGAATGTTTGGTAACTTATCCTCCAATACCATTCTGTTTGTACTGAACGCGATGCGTGAGGACATGAAGGTACAGGGTCAATCCTCCACAGATGGTGTAGCCATGGCATTTGGACCGGGACTCACCGCAGAGTTGATGCAATTCACTTATGTACCCTCATTATCTTCAGTGATGGAGGAGCACGATCATGTCCTTTTTTAGAACATTGTCCATTCGGGCCAAGGAAGATGAACTGATGGATGACTTCTCTCTGGGAGGGGAGGAGCTGCGTGAAGCGCTTAGACATCTGAGACGTCTTAACAAAATATTTGCAGCACCTGGCCCAACTCTGGCTGGTGTAGAGAAGTTATGGAACTCCATCGGTAAGCCGAATAAGCTTACCCTGCTGGATGTGGGCGCAGGTTCAGGAGATGTGAACCAGAAACTACTACAATGGGCGGATCGTCAGGGTGTTCAGCTGGAGATTACACTGGTTGATCTGACGGAAGAGGCGTGTGAGGAAGCGAGACAACTATTCCGTCACGAACCCCGAGTCCGGGTACAACGTGCCGATCTTACACAACTGCCGGATGCTTCAGCAGATATCGTGACAGGTTCCCAGTTTGTACATCATTTTGACGGAGATCAACTGGTTGATATGGTTTCTCATATGCTGCGAGCATCCAGATACGGTGTCGTTATTAATGATATTCACCGCCATCCCGTATCCTATAAGGCGGTCTGGATTACAACACGAATGATTTCGCGCAATCGGTACATTCGTCATGATGGACCTCTTTCCGTAGCCAAAGGTTTTACAGGGAGGGATTGGAAGGAACTTAAACAACGGCTAAATCATGATACGATGACCTATGAATGGAAGCCCTTATTCCGTTACTCTGTTGTTATTCCCACGAAAGGCAGGTGATCTTACGTGTCGAAATCGATAGATGTGATTGTCATCGGAGCCGGAATTGCCGGCAGTACATGTGCAATGCAACTGGCAGGGAAAGGACATCGGACGCTTTTGCTGGATCGCCAGGAGTTCCCGCGGCACAAAACCTGCGGTGAGTTCATGTCACCCGAAACCAAGGAGATGTTAGAAGTTCTGGATATTCACCTTCTGGACCAGTCGAAGAAACCCAGCACCATGGATCATGCCAAAATCGTTATGCCACAAGGCGGAGTGATCGAAGCACCGCTGCCGGGATTTGCATATGGCATTAGCCGATATGAGCTGGACCAGATTTTGCATCAGAAGGCTCTGAAGGCCGGAGCCCAGATTGTGACCAAAGCGACCATAACGAGCATCGAGCAGCTTGAGGATGCCACTTATGAGGTTCAAGTGAAACAGGGAGATGAGCGGATCAGCTACAGAGCCAAAGCCGTTATCGGAGCACATGGGACCAAAAAGCCGCGCGGGATGGCTTCTGCACCTGATCTGCGGGACCAAACCATATACGTTGGCGTCAAGTCTCACTTCAGCGGGATAGAGATTCCCGCACGGGTAGAGTTATATTTTTGCGGGGGTGGTTACGTGGGCATTTCTCCGATTGAGGATGGCATTGTGAATGTTGCCGCATTGTTAACACTGGATACCGTCCAGGGAAGTGGCAAGTCTGTAAACGATATTTTACAGGCGGCATCCCTGACAAACGTGAGTTTGGCGGCCCGTTTAGCTGAAGGAAAGCCTGTAGATGGAACGCAAGTGTCAATTGCGCCGTTGCATCTGTCCAACGTTCCTGAGCCGTGGTCTCAATATCCGCATATTGGGGATGCCATGCTGATGATACCACCCTTATGTGGAGACGGAATGTCCATTGCCCTTCGCTCCTCACTCTTGTGTGCAAGGTGGACTGACAAGTACCTGCAAGGCGATATTGAACATGCCGATTGGCAAAGTAATTACACGCTGGAAGCAAGCCGGGAATTCACCCAATTGCTCAGACGTGCAAGAAGAATTCAAAAGCTGGCTTTTGCCAAGACCAATAAGTTCTATCCTGGTCTGGCTCGGATGATCCCCGGTCTAGCCGCTTATGTTGTGAAGGCCACACGGTTATCCGAGATGAACGCAGCGCGATAATAGGCTGAAAGTTTGCTCAATATATATGCGAATGAGGTTGCTGACGGCGGCCTCTTTTTTGGCGTACAAACATTAATTTTGTGGAGACAGTTTGGAAATTCGGGAAATGCTCGTATAATAGAATCTAATGTAATGATAGAGAGTTAATTCAGATGAAATGTCGGGAGGCACTATTTAAGATGAACTATTCATTTTCCAATCGTATCGCAGCACTGCAACCATCCATTATTCGTGAGATTCTGAAGGCTTCTTCGGGACAAAATGTGATTCCATTCTCCGCGGGAAATCCTGCTCCGGAAACCTTTCCTATCGAGGCGATTCGCACATTCACTCAATCCATTCTGGAGCATGACCCGGTCACAGCTCTGCAATATGGGATAACGGAAGGATATGTTCCCCTCAGGGAAGCATTGACTCAACATTTGAAGACAGGTTTTGATACCGGTAAACCATCCGATCAATTGTTCATTGTATCTGGAGCGCAGCAGGGGATTGAACTGGCCTGTAAAGTGTTCTGTAATGAAGGGGACACGATCATCTGTGAGAGCCCGAGCTTTATCGGTTCCCTGAACTCCTTCCGGGCATCCGGTGCAAAGCTTGCCGGTGTTCCGATGGAGATGGACGGTATGGATATCGAGAAGCTGGAACAGGCGCTGCAAACGGAGCCTAATGTGAAACTGATCTACGTGATCCCAAGTTTCCAGAATCCGACCGGTGTAACAACAAGTCTTACAAAACGTAAGGCCATATACGAGCTGGCTAAGAAGTATGGCGTTATGATTTTGGAAGATAACCCGTACGGAGAACTTCGATTCAATGGAGACGATGTGCCAACCATTAAATCTATGGATGATGAGGGTCTGGTTATCTATGTTGGATCATTCTCCAAAATTTTGTCGGCTGGACTGCGCGTTGGTTTTGTACAAGCGCCACATGAAGTCGTGGAGAAGATGGTTGTTGCCAAACAGGGAGAAGACGTACATACGGCCATGCTTCCACAGATCCTGGCATACAAGTTCATGACAGAGTATGACTACGCGGGGCATATTAACAGCATTCGTGAGGTATATCGGAGAAAAGCAACATTGATGATGGACAAGCTGCAAGAACATATGGGTGAGTCCATTACCTATACCCAACCGGATGGTGGACTGTTCCTCTGGTGTGATCTGCCAGCACATGTGCCAATGCTTGATTATGCCAAGACAGCGGCAGCTCAAGGGGTTGCGGTTGTACCGGGAAATGCATTCCTGGTGAACGAGCAAGACCCTTGTAATGCCATCAGACTTAATTTCTCAACCCCGTCAGACGAACAGATTGTCAAGGGTGTAGAGATTTTGGGGCAGGTATTGAAAGGGTATAACGCTTAAAAATGCTTCAATGTGATATATCTACGAAAAGCCGCCAATTGGCGGCTTTTTTGGGCTTTTTCTCGTCCTTAATTATCGATTAATGCACTTAATTCTGCCTGAAATACCTTTTGATTCTTCTGATTGAAAGTACTCAGCAGCACCGTAACAATCCCATTTCCTTTGCGTCTGGGAGACAGTCCAATAACTTCTGCAATGACATGAAGTTCATCATCCGGAAAGACCGGTTTCAGGAATTGAATGTTATTCATTCCGGTGCCCGCCACGACATGCTCTCCATAGACCCCGACCTCAATCCATAATTTAAAGGAGATATTCATCGTTTGCATGCCAGAAGCAATTAAACTGCCGAAGCGGCCTTGCTTGGCCTTTTCCTCATCCAAATGCATGTACTGTGGATCATAGATTGTGGCAAACTCAATAATATCACGCTTGGATAATGCCAAGGATGTGGTTTCGTAGCGCTGACCTATTACATATTCACTAAATCTCATGAAGCACCTCGGTTTCTTTAATATGTTTTTTCGTAGTTGATGTTTTGCTAAGAGACATGACCGAACTGACGTGTTAAAATGCTAGTGAACTATCCATGTGTATTGCTGTGTTACGCCATAATGGACTAAACAGATGAAACTGTCTTTGAGGAGTATATATGATGACAACGATTAAAGATGTAGCCAAGATGGCTGGTGTAGCCAGTTCGACCGTATCTTGCGTACTCAACGATAAAGGGAATGTAAGTGAGCCGACAAGACTCCGAGTAATTGAGGCAGCGAGCCAACTCAATTACGTTAGGCATGGTCCTGCATCGGAATTAAAACGAAATAGTACACAAACCATTGGTGTTATTGTCCATGACATGTCCAGTCCGTATTTCTCGGATTTGGTGAACGGAATAGAAACCGTCGTCATGAGTCATGGATACGATATGATCGTATGTAGTTCGTTGGGTGGAGAGAAGTCGACAGCCCATCGTTACATTCGTGAACGAAGAATTGACGGAGCTATTGTTATCGCTCAGAATATTCAAGATCAGTTGCTTGTTGAAGCATCTGAAGCAGGGTTTCCGATTGTTGTCATGGATCGGGATCTGGATGCTCAACATATTGTAAAGGTTTTGATGAGTGATACGCAAGGCGGTTACTTGGCTACCCGTTATCTGATCGATAAAGGGCATCGGACAATAGCTTATATTAGTGGCCCGTCACAATCGGAATGTAATCTCCATCGTTATCAAGGTTATTTGAAAGCCTTAAAGGAGGCAGGCATCGAAGAGAACCCCGAATGGAAAATTGGCGGACAATACATGAAGCAAGATGGGTACAATGCAGCCAAGAAACTGCTTGAAGGAGAGTTGCCATCCGCTGTATTTTTTGCAAATGATGAAATGGCGATCGGCGGCTTGGAAGCCTTCAGGGAGCATGATATCTCAATACCTGAACAGTTATCCGTAATTGGTTTTGACAATATACCTGCATCTCAGTACATGAATCCACCTCTAACCACATTTCGTCAGCCGAAGAGGGATGCAGGCCAGCTTGCAGGTCATGTTCTCTTCCAACTGCTGAATGGAGAGATCGTAGAGACGTTATATACACTGGACATCCAATGCGTGGAACGTGATTCTGTTCGGCTCCTCAACCTGAGTTGAGGAGTTTTTTCATTCTATAGAAATTTTAAATACTTAAAAAGAAAGGAGAGTAGCCATTAATGCATAATATAAAGACGAGGAGTTATTTGCATTGGAAATAAATGGAGGGTGATACGATGGGCGTACCCACTTTTTTGGAGACAGGCCATATGCAAGAAGGTTTTCCCATTCGGGTAATTCATACAGGAAATCAGTTCAATTATGCTGCACACTGGCATGATGAGGTTGAGCTGGTTCTCGTCAATGGTAAAAGCGCCAGAATTGGTGTGAACGACCACGTGTGTGAGTTGGAAAAAGGGGATGTGCTGCTGATCAAACCAGGGGATGTGCACTGCTTTTTGCCGGGGACCGAACATTTGACCATTATCTTGTTCCGACTCGAATTGTTAACCGGGAGTTTCACGACCGAAGCCGAAATTCAGGATCTCGGACAACTTTTCAACAAAACAACAGTTATTCCTTCGAATACGGGAAGTCAGAACAATCTGACTCAATATATAGATGATATCATTACCGAGAAGAAAAATCAGAAGCCCGGATACCGATGGTTAATGGTATCCAGGTTGTATGATCTCATCATACTTTTATTGCGTACAAAAGTACCGGTTACCACCGATGAATCTTCATCTTCAGGATGGGCATGTACTTCATCCAAAAAATTTGAATTCCTTGAATCGGTCTGTGAATACCTGGAGGAGCACTATGCTGAGTCCATTAAGCTGGAACAGGTGGCGGAACATATTAAATTTAGCAAGTTCCATGTCTGCAAGCTGTTCAAAGAGATCAAGGGAGTAACACTGATGGAATACTTGAATCATTTTCGAATTATCAAGTCCGAGTGGGCCTTATTGTTCCGTCAGGATACGATTCTGGAGATTGCGATTGGACATGGATTTAACAATGTTAACTCCTATAATCGTCTTTTCAAAAAATATAATGACTGTACACCCTCCGAATTTCGTAAGAAACATCGTACGAATATCACAAAATATGGAGGGTAATGCACAATATTTGTGGAGAAAGCCCTCTCCAAAATCAATATACTCTAATAAATTGTAAGCGTTTCCTTTTTGAAGGAGGGGGCCTATGAAGAAGTGGTTTAAGCCAACTATTGTATTGGTATGTGCAGCGATGTTGTTAGCTGGTTGTCAGTTCAGTCCATCGAGCCAAACCAAGCAACAGGAGATTACTGTGTGGAGTTTTACGGATGAAGCAGGGTACGCCATCGAAAAATTCGAACAGAAATATCCTGACATCAAAGTGAACTTTGTCAACATCCCCGGTAATTTCTATATCACCAAGCTGAAATCTGCGCTACAGACAACCTCGAAGGCTCCAGATGTATTTATGATTGAAAATGCGAATATTCGAGAGCTGATTGACGTTCCATATCTGGAGAATTTATCAGCTTCGCCGTATAACGCCAATGAACTTATCCAGGAACAATATGCTTTTGTTCAGGCCAATGAACAGGACAGTGAGGGAAATGTCAGAGCGATAGGTTATCAGGGAACACCAGGGGGCATCTACTATCGTCGGGATTTGGCGAAGAAATATCTGGGCACCGATGATCCTGAGCAGGTGGGTTCACAGATCGATACATGGGAGAAGATCTTCGAGATTGGAGAGAAGGTGCAGCAACTTAGCGGGAATAAAGTACATGCATTGGCGAATTGGAATGCTATATCAAATTCATATGATGGTATACCTTGGGTGAAGGACGGCAAACTTGTCATCGATCCAACGTACTTGGAAGTGCTCGATCTTGTACGTGAAGCACGTGAGCGGAATGTACTTGCCGAGTATGAAGATGGAAGTGCCGGTTACGCTGCATCCATGCAAAAAGGAGAGGTCATGTTTTATCCCGGGGCAACCTGGGGTTTGCAATATACGTTCAAGGCGAACGCTCCGGATACCGAAGGCATGTGGGGCTTAGCCCAGGGACCGTCAGCCTTTAGTTCAGGTGGAACCTATATCGCGATGTACAGTAAAAGTGAAAAAAAGGATCTGGCCTGGAAGTTTATTGAGTTCTATAATTTTGACCACGACTTTCTGTCCGAGTTAGCGAAAGAACAGGATTATTTCACCAGCAACATGGTTGTGAATGATGAACTTGCCCCGTCTCTCTCATCGTCTTATTTGGGAGGACAAAAGCATTTCGAGTTTTTCTCGGAGGCTGCAAAACGGGTACCTGTATACGAACGCACCAAATATGATGCCACGATTAACAATGATATCTACAAGATTGTACTCCAGTTATATCTCAATAAGGACATTCAGACCAAAGATGAAGTCGTAAAGCGAATCAAACGTGATGTTACCTTGAGATTTCCGGAACTGGAAGTGCATTAGCTTAGGACGTGTCTCAAAACTCGCTGAAGTGCATCTTTTACCGCCTTTTCGCCCCATGCTGTGTCACTTTCCCTTGACGTGCCCCGGCACGCCTGCGGAAAACTTCCTTGCTTGGAACGAAAATTCGGCAAAATCTGCTTCCTTCGGAGTTTTCAGACACGCCCTAGAAGTAAGCGAATGAATATACACATCCGATGATAACTGGGGGGGATAGAACATGTTTGCCAAAACGATTCGCAAGGACCATTACGGCTACTACTTCATTGCTCCGTTTTTTATTATTTTCACCACTTTTGGGCTGTATCCTATTTTATATTCCCTCTACATCAGTTTCACCAACTTTGATGGGATCACGACACCCGATTTTGTAGGGATCGGTAACTACGTTGCCGTATTACAAGACCCGTTGTTCTACAAAACCTTGTTTAATACGTTATTCATCTGGGGCGTATCTGTAGTTCCACAGCTCACAATCTCACTTGTGTTGGCTTTTATCTTGAATGATAAGCTGCTCAAAGGACGGGACTTTTTCAGAGCCGTATACTTTTTTCCCAACATCGTTACGGCGGCATCACTTGGATTGCTTGTCAGCCTGATTTTTGACTGGCAGTCTGGCGGACTGAATCATTTTTTGGTGCAGACCGGCATAATACAAGATCCAATTAACTGGAAAAATGACCCCTGGTTTATGCGTCTGATTGTATCATCCATTTTGTTTTTTCAATACTTCGGCTATTCCATGGTCATCTACCTAGCTGGTCTTCAGGGCATTGACCCTTCTCTGCTGGAGGCTGCCCAGATGGATGGCGCGAAAAAGAAACATATTTTCATTCATATAATCGTGCCGATGCTCCGTCCAATTATTCTGTTTCAGATGATTACATCCATTATTGGGGGCATCCAGATTTTCGATCAGCCATTTACACTAACCAACGGCAATGGCGGTCCTGACCGGGCAGCCATGACGAGCATTATGTATCTCTATAATGTAGCATTTCAGAGCACACGATTTGGTTACGGTGCTGCCATCGCATTTTGCCTGTTTATTATCATCATATTGTTGTCCGTTGCATCCTTCATCATGACCCAGCGGAAGAGCCGTTCATAGGGAGGGGAGTTCTTATGCAAACTGCAAAATCAGTTGAACAACCAAATGCGGCGATTCAGCAATATGCCAATACAAGGGGCCTGACGGCAGGTAAAATCATCATCTATCTGTTGCTGACAGGTCTTGCCGTGCTCTGCATTATTCCATTTTATCTGATGCTCATCTATTCCACACATAATAATGCAACGATTGCTTCGACGTTTACATTTCTTCCCGGATCATTCTTGATTGATAACTATATGAACATGGTATCCAAAATCAACATTTGGCGTGGGTTTGCCAACAGCATATTTATTGCCGGAACATCGACCGTATTGTCTCTGTATATTGGGGCCTTAACTGCGTATGGATTTGCCAAATTTAAATTCAAAGGACGAAACGGGTTGTTCCTGTTTCTGTTAGCAACCATGATGGTACCGGGTCAACTGGCTCTGATTGGCGTATATCGACTATTCAGCATGATGGGACTTCTGGATAGTTATGCCGCAATTATTTTGCCTGCTGCGGCTAATGCGTTTAATGTATTTTTTATCAAGCAGTTCATGGAGAGCAGCATCCCGGATGAGATTATTGAATCTGCGCGGGTGGACAGTGCCGGTGAGTTCCGGACGTTCAATCAGATTGTACTGCCTATTCTGGGGCCGGCTATCGCCGCCCTTGGCATATTCACGTTTATCGGATCATGGAATAATTTCCTGACACCGCTTGTGCTGTTTTTCTCCCTGGATAAATATCCGCTCCCAGTATTGGTTGCGCTAGTGCAGGGGTACTATGGGATGGATTATGGACTCTTGTATTTGGGGGTAGCGATCTCAATCCTGCCTATTATTATTGTATTCTCTATATTTTCCAAACAGATTATTGGGAGTGTTGCTTTGGGTGCTGTGAAAGGATAGTGATCAATAGAAAATAGGGAATTGCAAAGAGCAAGATCAACGAATTCGCAGAAATGATTAACGTTTTATATCATCAGAGTCGCTCATGAGGGCGGCTTTTTTGGCATTCTATATTTTGCGTATATATCCCATCTGATAAGTAAAGGATACCTTTAACTGAGAATATCTGGACGGAGTGTTTACGGAAAGGGGAGGCGTCATGGACACATCAGAGATAACACAACAGGACCTGCCATTAACCGGAAATCTTGCTATTGATCAAGAAATGTTACGCTCCGTTTTTGCGGGTTGCTCGGACGTTGTATTTCATACATTCCAAACCGCGTGTCTTACATCAGCATTATGCGTATATTGTGTTGGTGTATGCGATACGGAGCGGCTGGAACGCCAGGTACTAACGCCCCTTCAGGAAACAGGGATCGAAGCTGCGCAAGTTCCTCTAGCTTCAGTTAAGCATGTTGAAACGACTACTCAGGCAGTACAGGCCATATTAGAAGGAGAAGCTCTGTTACTGCTGGACGGTTCGATAGGCGGAACAACATACCCACTATACCAAGCTGCAAATCGTTCAACGGAGGAACCGTTAGCTGAATCGACCGTGCGTGGTGCACGGGATGGGTTCACAGAGTCGTTGACCATGAATATGTCTTTACTGCGCAAACGCCTCAAGACACCTGCATTGAAGATTCATACACGTAACATGGGAGAACGTACAAACACCAGTATTTCACTTGTATACATGGAGGGGATTATTGACCCCAAACTTGTTAAGGAAGTGCAGACACGACTTGCCGATTTAAAGCTCCAAGACGTACTGGAGAGTCAATACATTGAAGAAGGGATTGTCGATGAGCGATATTCACCATTTCCACAGATGATTGCGACGGAGCGTCCGGATGTCGTTGTTTCCAACTTGCTGGAAGGTCGGTTTGCTATTCTCGTTGACGGAACGCCGTTTACCCTTATCGCGCCAGTAACCATTTTTTCCATGTTACAATCCCCTGAAGATTATTATCAAAATGTGTTCATGAGTGTTTTTGTACGCTGGCTGCGATACATTTTTTTTGTTTTATCCATGCTGCTTCCATCGGCTTATGTAGCGATTACGACGTTTCATCAGGAGATGATTCCTACCGTATTGCTTCTCAGTATTGCTCGGGCGAGAGAAGAGATCCCTTTTCCCGCACTGGTGGAAGCGCTCATTATGGAAATCGCCTTTGAAGCATTGCGTGAGGCTGGCGTCCGATTGCCAAAGCAGGTCGGATCAGCGGTCAGTATCGTGGGAGCCTTAATTATTGGGCAAGCGGCGACGAGTGCCGGAATTGTCTCAGCCCCCATGATTATCATTGTCGCGATTACTGGTATCGCTTCTTTCATGATCCCTCGCTATGCTGCCAGCATCGCGACCCGTCTGCTACGTTTTCCCATGATGTTTCTGGCAGGAACGCTGGGCCTCACGGGTGTCATGCTGGGAGTCATCTTGGTTGTCATTCATCTAAGCAGTCTTCGTTCATTTGGAACACCTTATCTCTCACCGGTAGCACCTACGATGGCTAAGGAACTTAAGGATGTATGGTGGCGTCCATCCCCAAGGAACAAACCACACTAGAACAATCTACATTCGAGCAAACAGGGAGCGGGATTACATATGTTGACGGACAAAGGGAAAATATCGGTGACTCAATTGGCATTTATGGTCTTTCCCGCCATTATCGCGACGGCTATCTTATCTGTGCCTGGAATTACAATGCACTATGCGGGACATGACATGTGGATGACTCCAATCATAGGTTCTATCGTTGGTTTGGCTACTATTGGTATTTCCGTTGGACTTGATCGTCTGTACCCAGGAAAAACGCTCATTCAATCCAGTGTATTGATCGTCGGTCGGATTCCGGGCAAGTTATTCGGTCTGATCTATATCGCTTTCTTGCCCCACCTGACGGGCTTGATTATTCGGGAATACGGTGAATTCATTGTCAATAATGCACTTCCGCGTACACCTTTGTTTGTTGTGATGGGTACGATGGTTGTTGTATGTGCGATTAATGTTAGACTCGGAATTGAAGTTGTCGGACGAACCTCTCAGGTGTTTGTTACCCTGCTGATCGTGCTGCTGGCTTTGATCTTTATATTGTTGATTGGTGAATTGAATCCTGCCGAGCTGTTTCCTTTTATGGAGAAAGGTCCAATTCCCATTATTACCGGGGCTGCTGCACCTGCTGCATGGTTTAGTGAGTATATTGTGTTGGCTTTTCTGCTACCTTATGTGAATGAAAAAAAACGAATAACCCGGGTCATGCTGGGTTCCCTTGTATTTACAACAACTGCAATGACAGTTACCAATCTGTTTTGCCTGTTTTTAATTGGTGATTTGACGGATACATTTGTATTTCCAGTCATGATCGCAGCAAGATACATAACCATTGCAGACTTTCTGCAGCATATCGAATCCCTTATTATTGCCATCTGGATTTTCGGTATTTTCGTTAAAATTTCCGTTTTTCTATATATCTTTGCTACATCAACCGCGGAATGGTTTGGTTTGCGGGACTACAAACCTGTGGTTGGTCCACTTTCGTTTCTGTGCATGGTATTTGCTTACTGGGTTGTGTCCGGTGGATCTGGTGTTTCCAGTTTGGTTAGTGCTTCAGCCAATTTGTATACGATCAGTATTTTATTAATCCTTCCGGCTATGATCTATGGTGTTGCATGGCTGAAGAAAGGGTGGGCACATTTTCGGAAGAATCGAGCGAACACCTGATTGATGGGGGGAGGAGCACTTGCGAATATTTAGAGTACTACTAATGCCAATATTGTGTTGTGTGCTTTTAAGTGGATGTTGGGATCGTATCGAGATTAACGATTTGGCTATCGTGCTGGCTACTGGTATAGATTATGAAGATGGCAAAGTACAGTTGACTTCACAGATTTTCATTCCGCGAAAGGCGAGTGCAGGAGATAGCAGTGGGAGTGGAGGCAGTCCAAGCGGGGTAACAATGATTCGAACAGCGGAAGGACGTACAATTGCCGAGGCATTGAATCGGTTACAACGTAAAGTTCCACGAAATATGTTCTGGGGCCACTGCGAAGTCATCATCATTAGTGAGCAAGCTGGCAAACGCGGTATCCGCGAGTATATCGATTTTTTCCTGCGTTACCCTCAGTTCAGGGAGCATGCATATGTCTTTTCCAGCGAAAAGGCAGCGAAAGATATCCTTGCGTTACTTGATCCACTGGAGCGAAGTTCTGCTGAATCGCTACGTGAGATGGCCAATCTGAAGTTAGGTACACGTGTCACTGCCCTTGAACTGGCTAAATCTATTGAAGGTCCGAGCTGTTCCGCTATTTTGTCTCGCATGTTAATCTTACCTCCGGAGCCCGATCAGGATAAACTGACGACAACGCCATATGTGAAAGGCCTGAGTATGTATAAGAAGGATCGCTATGTCAAGACGATCAAAGAACCACTAAGCGTAGGTGTATTACTACTTGCAAAAGAACTGAACAACATTATCATGCCCGTTGAGTTTGAGCCGTTAGAGGGTTCTTTCTCGATAAGACTCCTTGAAAATAAAACCTCCTTGAAGCCGCGAATTGTAAACCAACAGTGGAGTATGAAGGTCGACATCCAAACCAGGGGAGAAGTGGTGTTAAATACGACGGATGCCAATCTGACTGATCCCGCTGTACTAACTAAACTGGAAAAGGAATGGTCGGCTAAGCTCACATCTTTGGCTCATGATGCTTTAGCCATGTCTCAGAAAGAGCTGCGCTCCGATTTCTTTAAATTCGCAGTTGAATTCCGCAGATATTATCCGCACCAATGGAAGGCGCAGGAGAAGAACTGGGAAACCATTTATCCTGAATTGGACGTGGAAGTCAACGTAGATGCACACGTAGAACGTACCGGAAAATCAACAGGACCACAGGGGATACCTGATGAGGACGAAAGTTGAACACAAATGGCTCCTGTTACAAGCCTGAGAATAGAGGTGATTGCATGAAACTAGGCTCAATCCTTGGGATTTTGATGCTGGCGACTGCGATAGTGTATGGAGAGTGGAAGAGCAGCAAAGAGAAGCGAGCCAGAATAGTAAGCGCGGGAATTACTGCAGTGGCGGCAGTAATTGGGATCATTCTTCTCTTTCAGCCCCGTTTGCCTGGTCCTACCCAGATTGTGAAGTTTTTATTTGGAAGTGTGGATAAATTTATGAAGTGAAATGATGGAGAAAGAATGACCAAGTCTCTGAGTACCAGAGGCGTGGTCATTCTTTTATTTAAGTGAGCTGTATCCAGTCAGAATGTTTACTCTTTGATCACAGAAGCATTCACGGCATCTTCCATTTTCGTATTGTAGGAACGGAACAGACCCAGACGCCAGAACGCGGCTCCTTTGAGGTTATAACGTTTGGCGAGACCGAGCTTATCATCAACAGAGGACGGCGTTTCACTGCTTAGACTGATTCCGAGCAAAAGCTTGTTCTTTGGGACACCGGCCTGTATGGCTAATTGGATCGCCTGATCCACAAGACTATTTGGCTCAGGTACCTGAGATTTGGTGCCAACCGGATTATACTGATAGGCCATAATGATCAGATCATCTGCGATGGAGGCAAGTGTTTTGTAATCATACCCTTTATAAGCACTATTTAGCGGCGGTACCGCCAGAGATAAAGCTGTGTCGAGGGGCAAGGAGCTTCTTAATTGCTTCACGTAAGCATTGAGCAGCCTCTGTTGTTCTACCGCATCCAGTTTGAAGCCCAGTCCTTCAAAATCCAGAACAACTCCGCCAAAACCATGCTCTGCTACAGCAGCAGTTATACCTTCAATCGATTTCTGCCGCAGACTGCTGTCGCTCAGAACTTTGGTCAGTTCGCCGTTTCCATCCAATGCATACACCATGAGCTGTGGTTGGATCTGTTGATCTGCTGCGTCAGCAACGATAGACTGCGGTGTAACATCACCCGCAGCAGCAGGGAGACGGTACTCATCCCCTTGGAGCGTGAACTGACCTTCACGATCAATGCGGCTCCAGCCAAAGGCCACGGAATTCATGGAAGTAATAAGGTCCTTTTCTTGAAAGGATTGCAATGCATAGAAGGCTCTCAGGTGCATCTCGCGTTGTGGGGAGATAAGGGAGACCGTCTTGGTTGCCTGATTCCAGCTTGCACTTACACCGAATTGATTACTAAAAGAACTGAGTGGAATAAGCACGCGTCCTTCGCGCTGAACGGGTGCTGCAGCAAGTGTAACTTTTTTTCCATTTACGGTCGCTGTGGTGCTGCCAACTTGTAATAGTACCTCAGTAGTTTGTCCTTTCACAGTGTTCGTTGCTTTTACAGTCTGTGATCTGCTGTTCCAGGTAATATCGATACCTAGGGCTTCCCCGACCGTCCGAAACGGGACGTAAGTGACACCTTTATCAACTCGTGGAGCTGCATCAAACTTCAGGGGAACATCATCCAAGTGTACTGAAATGGCTGGGGCAGCATAGGCTCCACCGATATTGGGTGTACTTCCAAGGATAGAGAGAGCAATTACAGTAACCGCGGCGATTTTTCCTACACGTTTAATAAGCATGATTTGTGTCCTCCAACTCCGAACATGATAGTAGAATTTTGTTATGAACAGTAATCTAGTAATCTAGCATAACAAAATTTGCAAGTAGATCCAATATTCAATTGAGATCCTAGTCATAACGGTAGCAGAAAAACGAATATACTTTACTATATATTGCGGAAGGAGTGTGCTTTTTGCCAAACTCTACGGGTTTTATTTACAATCCAACATCGGGTGAAACCCAATCCACTCAACTCATTGTAACGTGCATTAATGATTCCCTTAATGCTCCAGTCAGTATTGAGTTGGAAATTTTCAGATGGGACACCACTCAAACTGCGCGCATACCTATAGGTCATGATCTGTTTGAATTACTACCTCAAGCGACCCGAAGCTTAATCTATCCATTGATCAATGCTGCTTTTTACGAGGTGCAAAGCGATTATTTTAGTGCTACAAGTACGATCATTCATGTATACGGTGTTAATTCTACAGGTCAGATCATCCAACGTGTACTTCAATCGGAGATGACATTAATTGACCGGTTCACAAATATCCCTTAAAGGAATCGAGGTGAGCAGATGGTAGTTGTGAATATTACCGGGGCTTTGGCAGGCAGTCAATTCGAACCCTCAATTGCAGTTAATACGCTGAACCCGAATATTATGTGCGTGGTAGCTGTGGATACCAGTACCGGGCCAACATTGACTGGTTTCTATCGTTCCATTAATGGAGGCAGTACCTGGACCACCACTGTGCTTCCTCAACCGGCAGGGTATGCAGGAGCAGAGGCGCCTACGATAGACTATACGTTTCCGAATACCTTTATCGTTACCGTACATTTGTTTAACGGGATCAATGATGGGACGATTGCGAGTTATACTTCTTTTGATGATGGACTTACGTGGCAGCCACCGGTTATCGTCCAAGCGGGGTTTGGTACTATTGTTCATAATGATGAGCCTTTAATAGCTGTTGATCGTTCTCCAGGTAGCCCTTATCGAGGCCATGCATATGTCGGATATACTCCGCTTGCTACCGCATCTTCCGCTATATTTACGCAAAGATCGCTCACTCAGGGGATAACCTGGGAGCCACCTGACCGACAGTCGAATCCGCGAGGAATTCATGACCGGGCAGCGTTGGCTGTTGGATTCTCGGGTCAAGTCTATGCAGGATATATCATTACGGGTCCTGCCAGTCCGTCCGCTTTATTACGTATTTCGTACGATGGGGGCATTACCTATCAACCTCTTCTGGAAAGACAGGCAACGTTTATTTCATCCGTAGTACCGGCACCTTCGCCTTTACCTGTGCCAAATTATGCTTTTCGAGTGCAGACCAACCTAAGTCTGGGAGCAGATATTTCCGTTGGACCTAACAGTGGAACTGTGTATGCCGTTTGGAATGATGCACGTGCCGGATATACCGATGTTTTACTCTGTGAATCTCCGGATGGCCTTTTATGGTCAGACCCCATCAGTATCACAGGCGCGCCACCGGGTACACAGAATTTTTTCCCGTCGATAACCGTATCACCTTTTGCAGGGACGATCAGGGTTATTTATTACTCCAATCGAATTGACGGATTCCTGCTGGACGTTTTTGTTGCGGAATCATTTGATGGCGGGACCAGCTTCTCCAATCGACGTATCACAACTACATCTTTTAATCCAAACGGCAACTCTCCGATGCCCACAGTACTCATTGGAGATTATATTACTGCGGCTACAGTTAGTCCGGATAATCTCGCAGCAGTGTGGATGGCCACAACGCCGCCCACGGGTAAGCTGGATGTTTATTTTGGTAACTGATTCAATGTAAACTGGAACACCCCCACACCTTAATCTTTATGAACAAACAGATTAAGAGTATGGGGGTGGAGGTGTTCATTTTAATCCGAAACGACAAATCCGTCGAAACTCTCTGGGCCAACTCGAACCGTTCCGAGCAGGTTGGTACTGATAAATGCGCTGTAGGTTAATTGTGGCACGATCGGTGTGTTAAAGTCATTGGCAGAGAAAACGATCACTTCAGGGTTAAGCAGACCGTTCAGACCGTACGTGTAGTTTCCGGAGTAAACAATCGGATCGGTTGCAACTGTACCTCTTACAATAATAATCCTCACTTGAAATAGGGCAAGTGGTAATTGTACCGTTATGGTTCCTTTTAGGGAGACTCTTAGGTTGGGTCCCGCTCCGGCAGTCTGCAGACCAATCTGGCCGAATAACTGAGGCGTGTTAATCACTGGAATCGGTATGGAAATAGAATTAAACAACGCAGCATTTTGCGATGATCTTGCATCCAGAAATTGTGTCAACATATATACCTCCTATCCGTTCAGATAGAATAATATATTCATCATTCAGATTTTCGCATGGACGGAGGGTGCAGCGCTGGAGATATTAAAGACAAACCGACTGCCCGTAGGACTGGACTCTTTAAGCCATACAACGCCACCCATTAATTCAGCGAGTTGTTTACAGATGGACAAGCCCAGCCCCGCTCCGCCATACTTTCCTGAATTACCATGAATCTGGGAATAGGATTTGAACAACAGATCCTGAAGATCCTGCGGGATACCGATGCCCGTATCTCTTATCTCGTAGGATGCATGGAGAGTACCTTTTGTATCAGCAGATACCTCAGTAGAGATGCATACTTCCCCTTTTTCAGTGAATTTAAGCGCATTCCCAACGAGATTGATTAGAATCTGACGAACTTTGTGCTGATCACCCATAAGCATCAGATGATCAGTAATATTGTATTCTGCGTACAACCTAATTCCTTTTTTCTGTGCTTCAGAAGAGAATAATTGTAATACATGTTCAACTGTTTCAGTGACACTATAAGATTTGATCTCGAGAGAGATCGCACCAGCTTCTGCTTTGGAGTAGTCCAGAATTTGATCCATCATCGACAGAAGGCTGGCGCCACTTGACTCAATGACATTAACATATAACGATTGATCCTCACTCAGCCTGGTCGATTGCAACAGATTGGCCATTGCAAGAACACCATTCATTGGCGTCCGGATTTCATGACTGAGAACGGCCAGCAAATTTTTCTTTTCTTCAAGCACTTTTGCAGCGGTCTCTTCCGCCTGTTTTAACTGTTGCAGAGTTGTTTCCATCTCAAGAAGACTCGTGAAAAATGAAGACAAGGCCAGAAGCAGATCCACGTCCTTTTGTTGATAGGAATAGAAATCCTGATCAAATGAGCAGAGGGAGCCGTAAATTTCTCCGTTCTCATTATGTATGGGCACACCGACAAATGAGCATCCACCTACGAATTCGGTTGCGTCCATATGTCTGGTTAGTGGATGGGTTAGATTATTATTGATTACTAACGGGCCTTGGGAATGTTCAGTCACAAGTGCACAGTATGACTCGGCGTTATCAACGACCAGCCCCTCACCCAGAATTAGTTTGTCACGATTATATACGTTCAGAACTTTGGTAGATAGATGATCCAACTGGGCAATACAAAACGTATTTGCAGGAATTAACCTGCTTGCCGTGTCCATGACGTTAGCAGCCGAATCATATAATTTATGTGAGACAATGGATAGTACATCAATGAATTCTGTTTTCAACATATTGATTTGACTCCTCCTGATTGTAGAAATTCGTTGTGCACTGTATTCAGTATATATGAATTGAAAGAATAGAGCATGGTTGGTTTTGACAGTGGAAGACGGAAATGAGAAAATATAATGCTGTGGAACATGTATATATTAATAAAGTTTTGGAGGCAAATCAATGAATCAGCGTTTTCGAATTACCCGAACCATGCAAGAAAGTAATGCGGAACAATTCATCTCGCTGGAAGAGTGCAAACTCTACTTCGAATCCCAACCCGATTTTACCTATTCACCGGTTCTTAACATTGTAGGAGCTGAGAGCACCATGACCATCGAGGGGGACTTTTTTATGTGGGACCTTGAGGGTGCACAGATTGCTTTTCGTTTGTACATGGGGGATCTGTATGTAGCTATTTCTAACGAAGCTATTGTTCCCAAAATGATTGAGATTGCAACGGATCTACGTGCAGATATCGTTGAAGGATAAGAAGTACAGAACTAGAGTTTGATAATAGCGTAACCATGTTGGTTGTAGTCTGCTTTAGACACTCCTGTAAAAATGAGACTAAAGGTTCATTTATATTCCATATGTTAGATTGTAATATATGGAATATAAAACATTTTACAGGAGGGTAATGAAGTGAAAAAGACCAAATTAATACTTGTTGTATTCATGAGTATGATCCTTGCCTTATCAATAACTGGAATAGGATCGAGTTCAAAGGCTTCTGCGGCTACGGCACGTACACCCATTGTATTGGTACATGGATTGACTGGTTCAGATAGCAATTTTACAGCAATTGAGAGTTATTTACGTAGCCAAGGGTGGACAAGAGACGAATTATTTGCGATTGACCTTCCTAGCAAACAAGGAAACCAGCTGTTGAACTCCGCAGCAATTAGTCGATTCGTAGATGATGTTCTGCGCGAAACGGGTCATACAAAAGTCAATATTATAGCTCATAGCATGGGTGGAGCTAATAGTCTCTATTACATACTTAACCGTGGAGGCGCTTCCAAAGTGGATAAGTTGATTACCCTTGGCGGGGCTAATCGATTGACCACAACGACAGCTCCGAGTGGAATAAAGGTGACTTCGATCTATTCCACCAGTGACACGATTGTGTCCCCGGTACTTTCCCGGTTGAACGGGGCGAACAACGTTTCGGTTTCCCTCGTATCCCATATCGGTCTGCTGTTTAACTCACGGGTGAATGCCCTGATCAAAACTGCATTGAATGAGTAGCTGAACATACAAAATGTGCATTCTTTCATAATATAGTGAATGATTGACTTGAACACGACTGACCATTCATGGGCAGTCGTGTTTGCGTATTATCCGGAAATGGCTCGCTGAGATAAGATTCAAAAATAGGTACATCCATTCTATAATTAGAAATCAGAATAAAAATAGAACAAGTTAAAGGAGTATGTATACATGCAACTTCAACCGAATGATCGAATTAAAGTTCATCCAGGCTTTTGGGCTGGATTACATCAATTAGGGATTGGTGCCGACGACATCGCTCGCACAGCACAACTATCTCTTGAGACAATAAATAAACCTGTAGTGACCCAATCTCAATACTTCGCAATCTGGCAGGCCTACTCTGATCTCAATGGGGACACCGCTGAAGGAATCATCAAACTTGCAACCGGATATGAAATATCGAAGTATCCTCCGCCTGTACTGGCGATGTACCATGCTCGTGATTATCGTGATGCGTTGAATCGCATGGTGCGTTACAAGCAAATGTGTCCTCCCGAGAGTTTGCAGATTACCGAAGCAGGTGAGGAATTGTTCATTGAACTCGAATGGTTACGTAAGGAGCAACAAGGTCCGCCATTACTGGTGGGTATTACGCTGGCATTTCTGATCGAACTTGGACGGAGGGGTACAGGACAACCTTTGACTGCAAAACGGGTTGAGTTCTCCCAACCGATGGGTGACGTAGCAACCCTTGAGGCTTACTTCGGCTGCCGAGTCGATACAAATTCCAACTATAATCGGCTGACGCTGGAACGGAAAGATCTGAGTCTTCCATTTCTATCGTATAACGAGGAGTTACTGGAGATTCTGACCCCGGCTCTGGATCGGTCGCTGGACGAACAAGAGAGCAATCGTTCCGTTACTGAAGTGGTCAAATGGATTATGAAACGCAGCCTCACAGGAAAGCGCCCTGACATCCAGACGGTCGCCAAAGAGCTTCGCATGAGTGAGCGCAGCTTGCAGCGGCGACTGACGGAGGAGAACACAAACTTCAAGCAATTATTAACGGAGGCCAGACGTGAGCAGGCCCGAGCGTACCTTGCAGATCCTTCGCTCGATATCAAAGAAGTGGCATTTCTGGTTGGATATGAAGATCAGAATTCGTTCTATCGTGCTTTCAAGACCTGGGAAGGGGATACACCTTCCAATTGGCGTGTAAGGCAATAATTCTGGCGCAAAGTGCTAGTTACTAGACTCTTCAGACTGCTTAATATTATATCTATCCGGTGTATGAAGCTGTCGGCAATGGTCAAGAAACAGCTGCCGGATAGTTGTAATCATGAAGGAGAAATGCAGGATGGATATGGGACTAAAAGAGAAAACAGCTTTAGTTACAGGATCAACAAAAGGGATCGGTAAAGCGATTGCTATAGAACTCGCCCGAGAAGGAGTAAATGTTCTCATTAATGGACGTAATGATGAAGAGGTGGAACGAACAGTTCTTGAAATCAAGTCCACTTTTCCAAAGACCTCTCCGCAAAAGGCTACCGCTGATCTTGTGGATCTGGCGCAACGCCAAGCTTTATTCGAGAAATTTCCTGAAGTTGATATATTAATCAATAACATGGGGATATATGAAATCATGAGTTATGAAGACATAAATGATGAAGTGTGGGAGAAATATTTCCGTACTAATGTACTTGCTGCCAATGGCTTGTCTCAATTTTATTTACCTAAAATGGTGAAGAACAATGACGGGCGTATTATTTTCATCGCAAGTGAAGAAGCCCTTATGCCTTCAGGCCAGATGCCCCAGTATTGCATGACCAAGTCAATGCTGCTGTCATTATCCAAAAGTTTGTCCAAACTGACAGCAGGGACCGAGGTTACGATCAATACGATCCTGCCAGGGCCGACACTTTCCGAAAATGTACAAGAAATCATTGAGGGCATATACCCTGATGTGACGTTGACTTTCGAGGAAAAAGAGAAAGATTTTATGAAGAGTAATCTGCCACAGTCCGAATTACAGCGATTCATCAAGCCAAGTGAAATAGGCAGACTCGCTGCATTTGTATGCAGCCCATATGCTTCAGCCTTCAGAGGCTCTCCCATCCGGATGGACGGGGGCATGGTTCCCACCATATTTTAAAATTGTTCAGGATACAGGATAGTATCCATAAGATGTCGCCAGCATTGGCGGCTTTTTTATTTGTAAATGATCTATGCGAGGGCGTCAATCAAGTTTATAATACAGGTATGTTTTTCGAAAACGATTTCTGTTCATTGGAAGCGATTACTTTTATCGATTATATGAATCTAAAAGGGGACACTATCATGATAGCTGCAATAAATCTGGAAGGCATATGGAAACTCCAACTCGATGAACATAAGGTGGAACGTGGTCTGAATTTCTCAGACGTTATTACATTGCCAAATACTACATCTCATGCGGCCAAGGGCAAGAAAAACGAGAATGTGTTAATCGGTGCGCTGACGGATGAGTACTTATTTGAGGGTTATGCCTGGTTTTCACGAGAGATTGAAATTCCCGAACAGTTGGCTGGCAAATGTTGCTTCTTGCATCTGGAACGAACAAGAGTTACCACAGTCTGGATTGATGGGGTGGAATGCGGAACACAAAACAGTCTGAACACACCTCACCGTTACGAGATTGAGGCAGGGCTAACCGCTGGGACTCATACAATTACCATACGAGTGGACAATACCAATTATCCAACCAAAGGTGGTCATCTTACATCCGAAGACACGCAGACGAATTGGAACGGCATCACCGGGAAATTGGAACTTCAATTTTTCGAGCGTGTTTTCCTGGATAATGTTCAGGTCTATCCCGATCTTGCGACTCGATCTTTCGAGATCAAGGCAGCACTTGTTGGTGACCTGCAAGAAGTACGAATCGTGGTATCAGCTGTTGCTGTCAGTGCAGATCCAGTTCATACGACCGAGGAACAGATTTTCGCCCCGGATTCGCAGGAAATCCAGCTGACGTACAAGATTGGCGAAGATGCGATGTTATGGAGTGATGATGAACCTAACCTGTACCAACTTCATATTCATCTGCAAGATCAGAACGGCGAAGTGCTGGATTCCACCGAAGTATGGACGGGATTAAGGGAATTCCGGGCTGCTGGAGACAAATTCACCATTAATGGTCGCAAAACGTTTCTTCGAGGCAAACATGACGGGCTGATCTTTCCGCTCACGGGATACGCGCCAACAGATGTGGATGAGTGGGTTCGTATCCTCGCTATCTCCAAGTCCTACGGTATCAATCACTACCGTTTCCATACCTGTTGTCCTCCGGAGGCTGCTTTTATTGCAGCGGATCTGCTCGGCATCTACATGGAGCCTGAACTTCCGTTCTGGGGAACTATTACGGATGAATCTTCGGATGGGCATAATCAAGCCGAGCAGGATTACTTGATTAGCGAAGGATTTGCGATGCTGCGTGCTTTTGGTAATCATCCTTCGTTTGTCATGATGTCCATGGGGAATGAACTATGGGGAAGCAAGGACAGATTGAATTCGATCCTGAAGGCATACAAAGCATATGATCATCGTCATCTATACACCGAAGGTTCGAATAACTTTCAGTTTGTGCCGGACATTCTGGAGGAAAGTGAATTCTTCTGCGGGGTTCGTTTCTCCAAAGAGCGCCTGTTCAGAGGTTCATATGCGATGTGTGATGCTCCGCTTGGTCACGTGCAGACCGACCTGCCAAATACATTAAAAGATTACGATTCAAACATTGTACCTGAGCAAGGCAGCGATGCTGACCCTTCTGGTCAGACTGGGGACAAAGAGATTCAGATTCAGTATGGGACAGGTTCCAAAACAGTGCAGGCCGAAGCTGGAAGTGACCAACTTGTCTCACACGTACCAATCATCTCGCATGAAATTGGACAGTACGCCACGTTTCCCAATTTCGAGGAGATCAACAAGTATACGGGTTCTCTCAAAGCCAAGAATTTCGAAGTATTTCGAGAGCGTCTGAATGCCAAAGGACTGGGACATCTGGCGGAAGCATACTTCAGAGCCTCTGGTAAACTCGCGGTCGCATGTTACAAGGAAGAACTGGAAGCTGCTTTTCGTTCGCAGCAACTAGCCGGGTTCCAGCTGCTGGATCTTCAGGATTTCAGTGGTCAGGGAACAGCGCTGGTGGGTGTACTGGACGCATTCATGGATTCCAAAGGCATGATTACACCTGAGGAGTGGAGAACGTTCTGTTCCGACGCTGTGTTGTTGGCGAGATTCCCCAAATATAATTATCAAGCGGGTGAATTGTTCGAAGCACGCATTGAACTAAGTTACTTCCGGAGACAAGCATTGGATGGACTTCAATTGAAGTGGGAAATTCAAAGCGAGCAGATCGAAGGAAGCGTCCTATTGGAAGGGAAAGCAGACCTGCCAGCGACCCATGGAGAACATTATGTGAATGTCGCGGTTCTCAGCATTCGCATTCCTGAGGCCTCCAATATGACCAAAGTGGAGCTTAGACTGTCCATTCCGGGTACGGATATCCGTAAGTCTTACGACCTGTGGATCTATCCGAGCCAACTGGACGTGGAATTGACCGGATTAAATCTCTTTACCGAACTTTCCGAAGCAGCGCTGGTGTTGCTAGAGCAGGGAGAGGATATCATGCTTTTCCCAAATCCCGACCAGATTCAACATGCGATTCAAGGTTTCTATAGCACCGATTTCTGGTCTTATCCTATGTTTCGTTCCATATCAGAGAATATGAAAAGAGAGGTTCCCGTGGGCACAATGGGATTGTTGATTCAGAGGGATCATCCAGCATTCGAACATTTTGTCACGGAAGATTACTCGACCTATCCGTGGTGGAATATCGTATCCAACTCGTCCTCGATGATTTTGGATGAACTTGGGCCAGAAATTACGCCGATCGTGCAGACCATTGACAATTTTGAGCGAAACCACAAGCTCGGCTTGTTGATGGAGTGTCGGGTCCGGAAGGGGAGAGTGCTGATGGGAGCGCTGAATCTGGAGCGTCTGATGACTACATTGGAGGGCAGACAGTTGTTATACAGCTTCCAGCGTTATGTACAAAGTTCCGCTTACCAGCCAGTTGCACGTCTGGAAGTAGAGGAACTTCGCAAGTTGTTTAACTAAGATATAGGGAGAAGAAGTGTCAGGTTTCCCTTAATTATGCCAATGAGCCCCTTCCGCGAATGGAAGGGGCTATAAGACATGCAGAATGAATCGGTTCATTTTCCCATTAAGCGTTAGATGAACCTGCACTTTTTAGGATTACATTCCAATCTTCTTCTTCAAAAAGTATGTTGTCTTTATCCTCTGTTACTCCGATCCGGACCTCAAGGATCACCATCCTGGCTTCAGCCAGAATAGAAAAGAGACTCTCCTTGGTAATCGCGAACTGATTGCCCATATTCACTTGCATGACCTTTCCGTTGACAAGCACTTGCCCACTGCCTGCAAGCACGGTCCATGCTCTACACCCAGTTCTATGCCAGTTCAACCCGATATGTTTGCCCGGTAGAACCGTTATGTTTAATGTGGTTACAGTTGTATTCTCATTGTCTAACGAACTCTCAATGACACGATAACTGCCCCAGGTTGCTTCACCATACATCGGTTTTAATGGCAAGTTACCCAATTGCGCTTTAATTTCATTTGAATTATTTTTGTTGGCAATGAGAATGCCATCCGGACTTGCGGCAGCGATAATACCTGGCACGCCAATGACTTGGATGGGGTAGGGAAGCTCGTTAATAATGTAGGAATTGGAGGAAGAACCCGAGATTCCACCGTGTCCGATTACATGGGTATCTAACTGTGCGCACAGCGTATCCCAGCTTCCGATATCCTGCCATACTCCCTTATAAGGCCGGACTACGGCCCGCTGTGCCTTTTCTGCAACATGCTTGTCGAAACTGCGTTCAGGCAACGCTTCATACAGGGACGACAATTGATCATAATTAACCGGAAGCCCCATTTTTTTAATATGGGATATCATAAACTCTACGGTGAATGCGTACACACCGCAGTTCCATAGTGCCCCACGTTGTAGCAGAGTTTCAGCAATGGTGGCTTCGGGTTTTTCTATAAATTGTGTTATGGGCGCATAAGCATTACGTTCTTCCCCACCCGGCAGGATGTATCCATACTGCTCTGAAGCATGTGTAGGCCTTGTCCCAATTAAAGCGATATCGGCTTGAGAATGTTTCAATATATCCGGCAGTAATTGGAAGTTGCTGAAAAAATCTTCACCTGCGAACACATCAGCTGGCGCGATACAGATCACATCGTCATCTTTGGCCATTCGGAAGGATTGCAGATATAACGTCGCTAAGGCCGCCGCGGTAAAAGTGCCTCGTTTATAAGGTTCCCCGATGACTGGTATTTTGCCCTGAGTATGTCGAGCCGTAATATTAGCCTGGTCCTGATGTGAAATAATGAGTGTTGAATCCGTTAGGCATGAACTTTCAAGCTGGCGGCATACTCTGCTGATCATGGATTCCCTACCTCCAGCGGGTGATGGAAGTATATCTATGAACAGCTTGGAGCGAAGCTCATTGGATAACGGCCAGAGCCTTTTGCCAGAGCCGCCGCCCAGCAGTACGATATGCATGGGCTTCCTCCTTAAGCTCAGGGAGCTTTACTATAGATTTTCCGTTTATGAAAGGAAAGAGAACGGTATTTAAGAGCCAGATTGCGGATTTGTTGCTCTTTTAACGAAGAAGCGTTCACATTCAGACTTTTATTCTTGGAACTTCTAAGGACCATGCTGCCTGGGTTTTTCGTATACATAAAATTGGCATACGTTTCATACTCGGAGAAACCAAACTGTTTCTTCTTATTGATATTGGAGATGATCGCTTTGTACCATGGCAGCTTATGAGCCGCTTCAATTTTCTGTTTTAAGGCAGCGAGTTTCGATTTGTCGAACAGCATATAATGAGTGACAAAAGAGCGGGGACGCGGAGCTTTCATGCCTAACAACTTGCGGTAGGTATTGAAATATTCCGGCTGGCTCCAGTCACGGCAGTAAAAGACTGTTTTGCCTTCTACAAGAAATGAATGAGGTTTAATCAGTACGGTATCTGCATCCATGACTAGAAAGTACTTTGCCTTCACAATGGAATCTCCGTTCATTTTGAGCAGCTGCTGATATAACCAGCCTGACCGATTCCATCGGGAGGACTGGTAGTGTATGTCGTTTTTGGTTATAGGCAGGACGGATCGCTCATTAACAAAAATGCAGTTTTTAAGGGAACAGAGTTTTCTGATTTTGGTGCTGACCGGAGAAACAATATATATGCTTCCAATGGGATGTTTTACATAACGGCGAATGTTATCGATGACGAGGGGAAGGGTAGCCAAATCTTTCTCGATCGCTGGTATAAGAACATCAATCTTAGGCGCATTATTCAACCGGATTCCAGGCAGGACGGACATCTTCTCAACTCCTTGCACAAATCGTGATGACTCATTATATGGTATGTGTGCAAAAGTGTTTTGGTCAGGGCATGTGCAAATATACATTTTTACGAATAGGGGCTTTTGTTGAGGGTTCCTTTATCGGTATTACATATAATGCTTGCAGGATCTTGATCAAACAGCAGGCTTTGATTCGGTTGCTGAAGGGAGAGTTTACGACATGGGAGTTGATAAGTTGCAGCCGTTAAGAAGCAAGTGGTTAAAAACAAAATTGATCATTAATAATGAATTAATTAAACCGTTTATCCCCGACACACAGAAATATAACAAGACGAATCTGAAATCCATGATCAGCAAATATGGAATGGTCTATGTCAAACCCGAGAGAGGTACTTTCGGGATGGGTGTTATTAAGGCAGAGATGGAAAGTCAGCAACATTTTGTCTATCAGATAGAGCAAAAACGCCTGACGTTTGACAGCTTTGAATCGTTTTATAACAGTCTGACTCGTCTGGTGAATAAAAGAAGTTATCTGATTCAGAGAGGAATCCATCTGCTTAAGCACAATAACAGACGTTTTGACATCCGTGTCATGATACAGCTAAGCCCGACCAAACATTGGGAAGCTACCGGAATCATCGGTCGACTGGGCCATCCAAAGAAAATCGTAACCAATTATCATAGTGGTGGAACACCGATGGATATTAACAAGCTGCTACAATCACATGCATCCACCAAACGCAGGAATGAACTGGTTCAGGAGATGAATGAGCTTAGCCTGCGCATAGCTCGTCATATGAAAAAAAAGTACCCGCATCTTAAGCAAATTGGTGTAGATATCGGCCTTGACCACAGTCTGAAACCCTGGATTATTGAAGTGAATGTCAAACCTGACCCATATATATTCAATCAATTAAAGGACAAGACGATGTATCGCAAGGTAATACGATATTACCGCCATGCTGTGCCCAAAAAAACAAAATAACAGACCGCACTTTTCATAGAAATGGCTGGAGAAGGTTTCAAGTTCAAGAGTCGCCAATGTGGCGACTTTTTTTGTTGATCTGCGTTTGAGGGTCGGAATAATGCATTTCATCCCAATTCGACTCCCAAACCTATGCTAAAATAGTATATTCGAGAGTGAAATTCAGAGTCGATGTCGATGAAAGGCGGATGTTCCCCCATGTTCAATATTGCAATCTGTGATGATGAGGAGCAGCAGCGAGAACGTGTTAAATCGATGCTGGTCTCCTTATCTCTAAAAACCAATTTTGATTTTCAAATTAGCCTATTCACATCTGGTGAACAACTGCTCTCGCACTACAGGGAGGTTGGGGATACATTCAATATTCTCATCTTGGATGTCGAGATGGGCGGAATGAACGGGATTCAGACCGCTAAAGAGATCAGGAACATGAAGTTTCTGGATGTACAGATTATGTTTCTGACCAGTTACCCGGAATATATGGTGGAGAGCTTTGATGTCATGACCTTTCAATATCTGATCAAGCCAATTCAGCCGCAAGTTTTCGAGGAAAAGATGATTAAGCTGTGTCAATATTTTCAGGCATTGGACAAAAAGTATGTACTAATCAAATCAGACTATGATGAACTGCTTTTGAAATATGATGATATTCTCTGGATTGAGGTCGTCAAAAGTTTAACGATCAAGAACAAGTTGAATTTTGTGACTCAGGAAAATGTATATGAGACCAAAGGCATTTTATCCAGCTACGCTACCGGTTTGAAAGACCATGGTTTCTTGCAGATTCATCGCTCAATTATCATTAACCTGATGCATGTTCAGAAGTTTTCCGGCACCCAAGTCGTCATGTTGAATGGAACGGAACTGCCCATAGGTCGCTCCAAGGTCAAGGAAGTCAAGGATGCCTATACCAAATACATGATTATGAGGATTCAATGACATGGATACGTATATGATATTTTCTATCTTCTTCGTGACTTTACTTATGGCATTTCAGGCGAATTTTTATTTTGATTCTGTGTTGGGCAAGTCCAACCGTAAACCGCGTAGAGCGATCTATTTCTTGGTATTTGTCATGTTGGGTTATTTTTATTGGGTTTCTTCCTTCTCTGATATTGGTTCCACTGCGGTTGCTCTGCTATTAATCTTCAGTCTGGCACAATCCTATGAAGTAGAGTTCAAAATCAAACTTGTTTTCACCATCCTGTATGGGGTTCTAATTACTATGGCAAATGCCATCGCTGTATATATTCTCGGTGTTTTGGAATCCGCGGATTACAGTTCAATGGATCAGTTCAACGGAGAAGACCACTGGGTTCTCTCCAAGGTTATGCTGCTTGGTTGCAGCATCATGTTCGTTGTCATTCAAGTTGTCCGTCTCGTCGCCAAACGTAGAAGTTTTGCCGTTCACTATCGGTATTATTTGCTGTTTCTCATCGTACCGATCATTACGATCTATCAGATCAATGTGGCCTCCATATACAGTGAAAAGAACATATTTTACGTCTTTTCTGTACTGGGCTCTCTTTTTCTCAATGTGTTCATAGTCTATGTGTTCGATAATATGGTGGAAAAGGTACAGCTTGCGCATGCAAATGCCCAGTTACAGCGTCAGATGGATCATCAGGATGCCAACTATGAGAAGACCGTTCACAGTTTCAAAAACATTAAAAGCATCATCCATGATATTAACCAGCAGTTTCTGTATATTGATGAATGTATCCAACGTAACGAACTGGCGGCGGCAGGTGACCATATCAAATCTACACTGAATACGATTGAAGGTGCTTACCAGCGGGTGAACTCCGGCAATCTAGTCATTGATGCACTCGTTACAAATACCTTGGCTATGGGGCAGGCAAACGGGATCAAAATCGACACCAAAATCCAGCTTCACTCGCAACATGTGCAGATTGATCGATATGATCTGTGCGTGGTGCTCGGTAACATGCTCGATAATGCGATCGAGGCTTCCAAGAAGGTCAGACAAGCCGAGGATCGATATATCCTGATTGCCATTCACTCCACATCATCTGCACTTGTCATCCAGATTATGAATCATGTGGAGCAACCGATAGTTGACTTGAAAAGTGACAAGCCCAATCCGGAGTACCATGGGATCGGTCTAACCAATATATCGAGAATGTGCGAGAAATATGGTGGACATATGAGTATTGAGCATCAGCATCGGAAATTTAACAACATGGTCGTACTTCCGTTCCACACCGACAACCCCTGAATCTACCATTCAGGGGTTGTTTTTTTCCATTCAGGGTCCGTTTGCGTTCGAACAGTCTCTTCCCGGATATGATGAATTCATTCATAAGAACATTTGAGGGAGGACATAGGATGAAGAAATTAATTAGTCTTTTATGTACAGCGGTGCTTGTAATTACGCCGCTGACATCTGTCAGCGCAGAGGTGAATAACAGTGCAACGATTGAGGCACGGGCGGAGCAGATCGCCAAGGAGATGGTGCAAACCTACGGTGTCACCAGTGTGCAATATGCGATCATGGATGAAGGAGAATACATTTTATCAGATAGTGTAGGACTGCACGATAAGGCATCACAGAAGCCAATAGACAAGGATAGCATGTATGGCATAGGCTCGGTTAGCAAAATGGTTGTTACGGCAGCCGCCATGAAGCTGGTTGATTCCGGTAAAATAGATCTGGATGAGCCGCTTACTTCGTATATCAAGGACTTTAAAATGGCAGATGCGCGCTATACTCAAATCACACCGCGCATGTTGATGAATCATTCATCCGGTCTTTACGGTACACATTATGGAAACAGCATGTTGTTTGACGATAACGACACCCGCAATCATGATGAGTTATTGCTCAAGCTTCAGTCCGAAAAACTGAAATCCAAACCTGGCGCATACTCCGTCTACGCCAATGACGGTTTTCAATTGCTTGAAATCCTGGTTGAACGGGTGAGTGGTTTGAGCTACAGCGAATATATCGCCAAGTATATCAGCGAGCCGTTGAAGTTGGAATCAACGAAGACACCACTAGATTCCTTTGACAGAGCACAGTTATCCGAAACCTATTGGCCTACACTTGAGATGAAGATGCCTACCGAAAATGCTAACATTATCGGCACCGGCGGAGTGTACTCTACCGCAGAAGAATTGAGTCAATTCGGAGAGGTTTTAATGGGGAACAGACCGGATATTCTGTCCGAATCTGCTGTGAAGGCCATGCAATCTCATGAATATCGTAATGGCATATGGGTATCAGATGAACAAAATACGATCAATTATGGCTTGGGCTGGGACGCGGTTGACCTTGCACCGTTCAGCGATTATGGGATTACCGCGCTTGCCAAGGGCGGAGACACCATGCTATATCATGCCGTGTTAATCACCATACCGGAACATGATATTTCAATGGCGGTTCTATCCTCTGGCGGATCTTCCGTCTACAATCAGATGTTTGCCAGCAAAGTGCTGCTGGACGTTCTGGAGGATCAGGGCATCATCGACGATGTTCAGCCTGATCAGAAATTCTCACCACCTGTCAAAGTGAAGATGCCGACGAAGTTGAATGCTTACTCCGGTCTCTATGGTACGGTAGGAGAGACATTGGATATAACGATTAAGGATGGTGAGATGCAACTGCCTGCCTTGTTGGGTGGAATGATTCCAGAGCAGAAATATGTGTACACAGGCGACGAACATTTTACAAGTGCGGATGGCAGTGTGAAAGCTAGTTTTGTGAAGGAACGTAATGACAAGGTGTATGTTAAAGTTCAAGGCATGATAACGTTACCCGGCATAGGCCAAACGGTAATGAACACGTATGATTATCAAAAACTGGATCATAATGCGCTTGACGCAGCAACGAAAGAGAAATGGATAGCTCGTGACAGCTCGAAATATTACGCGTTGGATGAAAAAATAACGTCGATCTTTTATCTGCTTCCATCAATGCTGATCAAGAACCTGTCTGTTGATGCCAAAAATGGCTATGCTAATGGCACGCAAATCATGGATGCAAACAACGCAGAGAATATCGCCGAGATTCCTGTAATGAACGGAAGAGACGCGTTTGATCTGCAATTTTACACAAAGAATGGCGCCGAGATTTTGCTCCAGGATGGGCAGGAATACATTGCCGAGGATGCGATTACTCCAATCTTTGGTGGAAAAAAAGGAATTACGACTATTCCGGCAAACGGTCAAGCCCGGTGGTATGCGATCGACGCCCGCTCGGGTAACAAATCCATCACGGTGGATTCTCCCAAGACCGGAGGTTATGCAGTGTATAATGATAAAGGGGAAATGGTTGACTTCTCTGTAGCAACCAATCAGGAATCGACGAAGCTCCCGAAAAGTGGTTTTATCGTTTTTGGTGGGGACGCCGGTGATGTATTCCAGATCCAACTAAAGTAAAGCAGAAACTTCATTAATGAGTCACATTTGCAACTTATCACCGAAAAAATACAGTTATCAAGGAGTCGCCTGGTGGCGGCTTTTTTGATATTTTCTTTGAATAATTTAACAATCCGGTAACTATTTGGACCTATCACGCGTTATGTTTATGTAGTTATATCTCAGGATTTTAATAACAGGAGGAATTCATTTACCATGGTCAATATACATAAACGTCAAATGAATAAGGAATGGAAAAGAAGAGCAGGAAGACCCATCATTGCAGGTATTACTGCCGGAATGCTGATGGTTCACGGCGTCATCGGCGTGTTGCCATCTCAGGCACATGCGGAAGCATCGGATGTATCCATTCGAAACTGGTATTCGTATCAGCGAATCACTGTACCTGAACTGAAACCTTCTTGGACAGCAAAAGTAGATAACTATTTGAATATGAACGAGACGCACATCGGAGCTAATGCCATCGCAGAAGAAGGAAAAGTATTCACGTTTGCTGGATCGAAGCTGATTGCACTTGATGCGACAACAGGTAAACGGCTGTGGACTTACGGCAAAGACCTGACTCCTTATATTACCTATCAAAGCGGGATTCTCTACGGACTGACCATTGATCACAAGCCATATGCCTTGAATGCGAAGACAGGCAAAGCAAAATGGCAGTCAGGCACATCCACCTGGATTGATACGTATAACCGTACGGAAGCTCTGATTCCAACGGTGGATACCCTCTACGTGATTAAGGGGAGTACAACGTTTGCACTGGATATCCAGTCAGGCAAACTGCGCTGGGAAGCAGATGAACCATTAGGTGAAGGTAATGGTACTGAGTATCTGAGAGAATCTAATGGTGTGGTGCTGAGAACCTTTTTCGTCCAAGGGGCACTTACATCCTTACAGCTTAATGCATATGACAAGAAAACGGGCAAGAAGTTATGGGGTCATTTTGGTCAGGGGGAAGCTCTTCAGATCAAAGACGATCTTGTATACTCAGCGGACTATTATTCTTCGATGTTGGAAAATGACGAGTCTTCACCAGAACGCAAATGGAAAGTGAATGCGTACAATCTGGAGACCGGTGTGTTAAAAGGAAGTCAGGAGTATAAGTGGACCATGCCGGGGGATCCACCGTATGTGAATGGGTATGGAGGGATATTTTCCAATAAAGACAAACTATACATTTTACAAGGGGATAAAATAGCGGAGTATCCGTTGACCTCAACCAAGCCGGGTCCCGCGCCACTTCGAACTTTTCAGCGCCCTTACGGAGAAAATATGGTGTGGCTTGGCATTACACAGGAAAGGTTGATCTTCAAAAACGACAACACGGGAGAACTCACAGGCATTAAGCTGGCTAATGGTCAGGAGGTTCAGTGGCATGGTGATGCCCCCGTTTCTCAGATTGATGTTTACGGTAAAGGGATGTATCGAGCACAACGTAACGGCACACTGCTTGTCCTCAACATGATGTCGGGTCAGTCGGTCTTCCGCGTCTCCACCGGTGGAGATCTGCACAACACGACGTTGAAGACAAACGGAATGATCATCATCCAAGCCGAAGGCAAACTTCTCGGCGTTAAGCTGCCAGCGTCGCTGAAATAAGTGATTTACCCGCATATGCCGCTGAACGAAAATCATGTGAGAAGACCGGATCATGGTATAGCTGCCCATAATCCGGTCTTTTTTTTATTTTTGCGCATAAAACACTGCAAAGTCCAAGTACTTGTACATGCAGTCTGCCACGCGAAACCCCGCTTCCTCCAACCACATCAATTGATCCTCCAGCGTGGCATTGATATCCACCTTGCGTCTTTCGATCGAAGCCGAGATGGCTTCCTCAGACAAACCACTTTGTTGAATCGCTTCTAACCAGCGCTTGCGGTAATAGGTCTCCGTATCGGGGGTTCTTCCCTGAACCTGATCTGCGTTGATGAAGCATCCGCCTGGTTCTAACAGCTTATGTACAGAATCAAACACCTTTTTCTTGTCAGCGTGGGTCAGATGGTGAATGGACAGGGAGGAAATAATCATATCGTAGGAACTGGTGAAATCGTACTTGGAGTAATCCCCGATCACATACTGTACTTGGTTTGCATCAGCAAACCTTCGACGTGCTCCTTCGAGCATTTGATCACTAATATCGATCAGGGTTAATCGCGCGTTGGGATACTTTTGCAGGACCAATCCGGAGAGCAGTCCCGTTCCTGCACCCAGATCAAGAATACGTGGAGAATCGAGCGGGCTTTCCATTAGATCCAGAGCCATTCCATAAAAATCATCAAAACAAGGGATAAGCTGCTTTCGCTGCACATCATAATCTTGGGCTACTTTATCAAACAGCTGCTTTACTGAGAATTCCATGTGCTCATCACTCCTTGAGGTTTTCTCCATATTTTACAAACTGGAAGGGATCAAGGGAAATACTGATTATGGATAAACTCATAGGTTGGACCTATGGGTTCCGAGTCTTTGCCATGGGTAATAACATGTAAGCGCAGAATATAGACAGGGAGGAATGAACCTGATGATTCAACCACGTTCTATTATGATGAGCATCTCGTTAATCGTTATAGTTCTAACACTTGCAGCTTGCTCTGGTAGTAATGAACCTTCGGCTATCCCGGAACCATCAATGCCAGTAGGTGGAACAGAAGAAGCGAATGAAACGAAGCGTCCACAGACCGAAAGTTTTGAAATGTTGACCGCAGATGGCAATCAATCACTAGAGGCGACCTTACAACAAGGAGGAGAATTTTCCTTGTACGTATTCGAGAAATTCACATTTGATGCTGCTCAAGGCCGTCTGTCACTGACTAGTAACGGTGACTATTATGTGGATATTGAACCACTGCCTTCGGATTATAATCTGGCAGAATTGGAGACAGCGGGTAAAGAAGAATTAGAAAAAACCGGTAAGGTATCCGATTATAGTGGAGAACTGGTAGAACACCCGCTTGGTTATGCCGAGCTCTATCTTCAGGCCTCAGGTGAAGAAGGAATTAGTGATTATATGGTCTGGAAATCAGAAGAAGGGAACGCGTTTTTATTCCGTCTTCATAATCCAAAAGGAGAAGAGGCCTCTGATTTCGCCAGCCCGGTCCTTGTTTCGTTATCCACCGTTCAGGGTGATTCGTAACTAGATGACCATAATATTTTCAACGAAGGTCGCCAACTGGCGGCTTTTTTACTTTTGCAGATTGCATGGAGAAGTTGCGAGATGAAATATTCACTTCCATTTGACTTAGAGCACACTCTAAGGTGTAGACTAACATCAGCAACGATCCCAAAGGAGATGAACAGAATGACACAGGAAAATAATACTAGAACTTTACAACATAAAATGGGCTCTGGCTTCAACCATAATAGTACAGCGGAGGATGTATTGAGGGATCTGGACTTGTCAGGACAGCTTGCTATTGTAACGGGTGGATATTCCGGCCTCGGGTTGGAGACGACACGTGCGCTTGTTAACGCGGGAGCCCGTGTAGTGGTGACTGCGCGTCGTCCAGCGGTTGCGAAGGAAGCACTTTCTGGTCTGGAAGGTGTTGAAATAGATGCATTGGACCTCGCTGATTTATCCAGCGTTCGTGCTTTTGCCGAGCGGTTTCTGGCGAGTGATCGGAACATTGACATGCTGATTCTTAATGCGGGCATCATGGCTTGCCCGGAGACGCGGGTTGGTCCTGGCTGGGAAGCTCAATTTGCAACCAATCATCTGGGCCACTTTGCCCTGACTAATCTGTTATGGCCAGCACTTGCAAGTCAGGGGGGAGCACGTGTTGTTTCCTTGGCATCAGCGGGACATCATTTCTCACCGATTCGTTGGGATGACATCCAATATGAACATGGCTATGAGAAATTCCCTGCCTATGGACAGTCCAAAACAGCAACGATTTTATTCAGCGTTGAGCTTGATCGTCGAGGTGCGGAGCACGGAGTACGGGCTTTCTCCGTTCATCCAGGCGGAATTATGACACCACTACAGCGTCATATGCCAAAAGAGGAAATGATTGCTCTGGGCTGGATTGATGAATCTGGACAAGTGGCCAACCCTGCGTTCAAAACACCTGAGCAGGGGGCAGCAACGCAAGTCTGGGCAGCAACTTCACCTCAGCTTGAGGGAAAAGGCGGTGTCTACTGCGAGGATTGTGACATCAGTGAAATGGCTCCAGAGGATGGAGGTTTCTACGGGGTCAAGAAGTATGCTATCGACCCTGAGCAAGCTATTCGTTTATGGGAGCTATCGGCCAAGCTGACTCAAACAGACATAGAACTCTCATAATCATGTAGTTGCGGCAACAAAGCAACGGCTTGCTTCCATGCAGGAGCTCACGGAAAAGTTCAAAATCTAAAGAGAATACGATTAATTATAATGAAAACAACATAATTTCAAACAAAATCTCCTATTTAGCATATAATAAAGAAGGAGCATCTCATTTTCGCGATGGTGCAATCATTTCTTTATGAATTCAGGGAGAGAAAATCATGAATATTTTTGAGCATCAGATACCTTTGGAAAAAGTGAAATTCAATGAACCGCTAAAAAATCATACGTTTATTAAAATAGGTGGCAACGCAGATATTCTCATCCATCCAACAACGATAGACGAAATCACTAAAATCGTGGAAATTGCCAACTTACATCAGTTACCTCTGACGGTTATTGGGAAAGGCTCAAACGTCATTATTAAAGACGGGGGCATCCGGGGAGTAACGATTTCTCTTAGCCACTTCGATCAAATTAAAGTAAGTGAGGACAGCATGATTGCGCAGAGCGGCGTTGATATCATTGATGTCTCCAGGCTTGCTTTGGAGCATAGCTTGACCGGTTTGGAGTTTGCTTGCGGTATTCCCGGCAGCACGGGGGGCGCACTTTACATGAATGCCGGTGCTTATGGCGGTCAGATCGCCGATGTTGTTGAACGTGCGACTGTGATCACCAAAGACGGTACAGTGTTGGAGATCCCGCGAGAGGAGATGAAGTTTGGTTATCGAAATAGTCTCTTCAAAATGGATCACTATATCATACTGGAGGCCGAATTCGGGCTCAAAAAAGGAAACAAGGAAGATATTGCGAGCAAAATGAAGGAATTAACGTTCCTGAGAGAATCCAAGCAGCCGCTTGAATTCCCCTCTTGTGGAAGTGTATTTAAACGACCCGAGGGACATTTTGCAGGGAAACTGATTCAGGATTGCAACTTGCAGGGCACTCGCATTGGAGGTGCTGAAATCTCCATGAAACATGCAGGTTTTATCGTAAATGTGGATCACGCTACTGCCCAGGATTATATGGATCTGATCCAATTTATTCAGAAGAAAGTATATGATACGTTCCAAGTTGAATTGGAAACCGAAGTAATCTTTCTGGGAGAGTAACTTCATTGGAATCATTAGGAGGTCGCCTTTGGCGGCCTTTTTGCATGTGGGAGTGGTACTGAAACAAGTATCCACATGCTAATTATGGTAATATCAGAGTGATTGTATTTAATATTTCATCGTTATCATAAGGAGTGTACATGGAGATGTTCAAGCGTAACAGGAGAATACTGCTAATCACTGCAATGGTAATTTTACTATCGCCCCTGTCAATCTTGGCATATATGTATATGAATGAACGTGCTGGCGGCCTAGCCGATCAACGGATATCCAAGGTTTGGGGATTAAGTGAACCTATACATATTCCTATAGCGAACAGTCCTGAGAGGGCAGTTCAGGAATTTAGAGGTGAGTTTTATACCCCCCAATTCATTCATCAGGAGGCTGTGGACGGGGGCATGATTTTGTTTACGCACAAAAAGGGTCGGGAAAACAACAGTAATCTGCAGATGGAGTATACCCGCAAGAACATATTCGGATGGAAATGGGTATGGGGTGGAGGATATTCCATTAATGAATCAGTTGAATCCAAGTTTGCACTGCATTATATGAGCATACCGAAACTGGAGCAAGTCTCCACTCCTTTTCCCATGTTATTTGGTAGTATTCAAGATTCATCCATCAAACGTATATCCGTAGAGACACAGGAAAATGGAACAGTAATCCCTACCGAAGCGAAACTGGTTGAGGTGAGTCATGGACATCTAATCTGGTATGTTTTCCTTCCTCCGTCAGCGGCTATCCCATATATAATTAAGGGATTTAACGAAGAAGGGAAACTCATTACCCATGAACAAATTAAAGATGCCAATGATAGCGGATCGTTCACTCTGGGGAAATGAGATATGGACTATTAAGGACATAATGTGAAAAGTAAACAACACCATAATCGCTTCAGAGGTCGCCTATGGCGGCTTTTTTTGTTGCCAAAGTAGTACCAACCATTCCGCCAGTGAATGAACCGATCCTGCAAACCCGCGTCACGCAAGCGATTGGCTCATGCTATGGCTGATTGAACGATTGTTGCTGACCCCGCTCTCCCTTAACATGTGAACAGAGGAGCCTGCTCGTCATTCACCATCATTCTGTCAAAGGGGGCCCGCGATCGTATGGCTGAGCTGTCGGAAACATCAACGTTGCAACCCAGGGTTACAGTCAACAAACCCGTCAAACCAAGTTATCTGCGTAACATTCGAAAACACTGGATGTTGTATGTCATGATCCTGCCCGGCATTTTGTTCTATATTATTTTCAAGTACATTCCACTTGGCGGAAGCGTGATTGCATTTCAGAACTTTCAGATTATGAAAGGCATATGGAGCAGCCCATGGGTTGGCCTGGATAACTTCAAGTTTATTTTTACGTATCAGGATTTCTATCATGTGCTTCGGAATACAGCTCTGATTGCCTTATACAAACTGGTGATCGGATTTCCTGCTCCCATCCTGCTAGCGCTATTGTTCAACGAAGTGAGAAAAATGCTTGCCAAACGCTTTTTGCAGAGTCTGTTTTATCTGCCTCATTTTCTCTCCTGGGTCGTTGTCGGGGGGATCGTGTTTGAGGTGCTAGCCTCAGGTGGTTTTGTAAACGCTGTCCGTGGATGGTTCGGGTTCGAGCCGATCCTGTATATGCAGCAGGAGCAATATTTCCGACCTATTGTTGTGCTGTCCTCTATCTGGAAAGAGGTAGGTTGGGGAACGATTATATACCTCGCTGCGGTAAGTGGCATTGACCCCACGCAATATGAAGCGGCAGTGATGGACGGAGCAAATCGCTGGAAACAGACGATCTACATTACATTGCCTGCGTTGTTCCCGACGATCTTAACCCTGTTCCTGCTGAATATCGGCAATTTCCTGGAACTTGGCTTTGATCAGATCTACAACCTGCTGACACCGATGACCTACTCGGTAGGGGATATCATTGAAACGTATGTATACCGCTCTGGTGTCCTGCAAGGGCAATATAGCGTAACAACAGCGATTGGTCTATTTCAGTCGGTGATTGGCTTCATTCTGCTCTGGGTCTTCAATCGGCTTGCGAGAAAATCAGGAGAGGGGTTGTGGTAATGATCAAGCAGACGATTGGAGAAAAGCTGTTCCAAACCGCCAACTACATTTTCCTGACGCTTGCGGCCTTTACGATGCTCCTTCCTTTGCTACATCTGCTTGCAGTTTCCCTGAGTTCGCCTGTTGCGGCAGACTCCAAAGAAGTATTTTTGTGGCCCGTCGGCTTTACTTTCGCGTCATGGAAACACATTCTACAAAGCTCGGGCTTATGGCAATCGTTTGGTGTAACCGTATTCATTACGGTAGTAGGTACTGCGCTTAGTATGTTATTTTCAGTGTTGACCGCTTTTCCGTTATCGCGCAGAGAATTCATGATTCGCAAACAAGTCATGCTGGGCATCGTAATTACGATGATTTTCAATGCCCCGATGATCCCGTTCTTCCTGACGGTAAGGGAACTGGGCATGATGAATTCCATCTGGTCCTTGATCATTCCTGGTGTAATTGGCACATTTAATATGGTCATTCTGCGTACCTTTTTCATGAGCTTGCCCAAAGAACTTGATGACACCGCCCGAATCGACGGTTGCCATGACTTCCGGATTCTGTTTCAGATTTATTTGCCTCTATCCAAGCCGGTTCTGGCTACGGTCAGTCTGTTCTATGCGGTGGGATACTGGAACACGTTCCAGCGGGCGGTACTGTTTCTACGTGATCCAGGGCTCTGGCCTTTGCAGATGAAGCTGCGAGCGTATTTAACCAGCCCGGAGGAACTGGCCCAGGTAAATATGTTTCTTGGGGATTACAACTTCAATACAACCACGTTAAAGGCAGCGACGATACTTTTTGCAAGCGTTCCCATTATTTTGGTGTATCCTTATTTACAGAAGTATTTTGTGAAAGGTTCATTGCTCGGATCACTGAAAGAATAAACCATGTTCAGGGGGATGATTTCATGAGAAAACAACTGACCCGCAAGATGATGCCGCTAATGCTCAGTATAGCCATGCTGTTGGTCGCTGGTTGTGGCTCAGCGACTACAAATTCCGGAAATGACGTTGGTAACGGCGAAGGCAGTGGTGGAGCTGCAAAAGTCAAAGTATTCAAAAGCCATATGGGCGTTGGCAGCTTGCCAACTGCGGATAATCCACATGTGAAATACATCGCTGAACAGACGGGGGTCCAGTATGAACTCATTACAACGCCACCCGGTTCGGAGCCATCCGAATACTTAAACCTGATGATTGCCTCGGATGAACTGCCAGATATCCTGCGTCCGATTGGAGGCATTGAGCAGACACTGATTCAGCAGGGAGGCGCGTTACCACTGGATGAACTGCTGCCTGAATATGCACCGCATGTGTGGGAGAGTATTCCTCAGGAAGCTTGGGATATCGTTCGCTCTGCTTCCCCTGATGGCAAAATCTATTATGTACCCAAGGTATTCCTTGTGCCTGAACGTGCACCGTTAATTCGTCAGGATTGGGTGGATAAGGTGGGCATGGAGATGCCAAAGACCACTGATGATTATGTCGAGCTGCTCACAGCTTTCCGTGACAAGGACCCGAATGGCAACGGCAAACCGGATGAACTGCCAACAAGCGGCAGGGAATTCGGCAGATGGATGGACCATTTGTTTGCGATGTACGGGGTAGCGATGTGGGAAGGTTATCCCGAATGGGATGAATACGATGGAAAGATCCAGTACGCAGGAACTACCGACAATATGCGGGAAGCAATCAAGTTCATTCGCATGTTATATGTAGAAAAATTGCTGGACAATGAAACCTTCCTGAACAAAGGGGAAGTGTGGCAGGCCAAAATCAATAATAACCTCGTAGGCAGCTGGTACCATTTGCCTGCAAATGTGCGAGATCGGTACAATGCGATGCTGACCCAGGCTCCAGATGCCTACATTGCAGCAATGCCGTTGCCCAAAGCCGAAGGGTTCGAAGCTTTTGTCACCCAGAAGAGCATGGGTGAACCGGAATGGATGATCCCAGCCACCAAACAGGATAATGCGCCAAATGCGCTGAAGCTGCTGGACTTCTTCTATAATCCTGAAAATGATGAGTTTGGTCGCTTTGGTCTTGAAGGTGAGCAGCATGAAGTCAAGGATGGACGCAAAGTCATTCTCCCACCTGCTGACAACAAACCGCTTGCCTTGGGTATGAAGAATCTCACTACAGCAGAAGACATGAATAAGCGAATTGAAGAGACATATCCGGAAGATCAGCAGCAAATGGTCAAAGACATGTTCGAAGTCAGTACTGCCGATGCACGGCAAATTGCAGGTGACGGTCTGCCAGCCTCTGTGTATGAAGGTTTTCCTGATATCCAGTCTCACAAGTTGTTTCAAGAGGTATTGACCAAGATTGTCATCGGCGAGCTGCCAATCGAGGCTTATGATGAATATGTGAAGAAATGGAATGCTTCCGGGGGCGAAGTGGTCACCCAGCGTGTACAGGAATGGTATGAGAAGGTGAGAAAATGAAAAAAAGATATGCCCTATGCGGGGTCAGCGGCAGAGCATTGGGACAATTTGCAAAACCAATTCATGAGCTGTTCTCTCATAATTCAGAGGTTGTCGCTCTGCTGGATACCGATCCTGCACGGTTTGAAGTCTATCGTACCCGTTTCCCTCAGCATACAGAAGTAGCGGTATATGGCGCTTCGGATTTCGGGGTCATGGTCGATGAGACTCGGCCTGACTGTATCATCGTGGCTGGCAGGGACGATACTCATGCCCACTATATTGTTGCCGCGTTGGAGCGGGATCTCGATGTTATCACCGAAAAGCCGATGACGACTACAGGCGCTGATGCCAGACGCATTCTTGAAGCAGAAGCAAGGAGTAAGGGCAGCGTCATCGTAACGTTCAATTATCGGTACATGCCGATCCACATGCGCATCAAGGAATTGATTCAGGAGGGGAAACTCGGTCGCGTCACTTCCATCGATCTTAACTGGTATATCGATACCCATCACGGCTCCAGTTATTTTAAACGGTGGAACCGTGAACGGGCATTCTCGGGCGGTCTGTCGGTCCATAAAAGTACTCACCATTTTGATCTGGTCCAGTGGTGGATCAATCAAAAGCCAGTTGAAGTTTTTGCCTATGGAGCACTGAACTATTACGGGGCTGAAGGCGAATGGAATCCGGCACAGGAGGACGGAAGACATTGCCGTACATGCCATGTCTCAGAAGATTGCGCCTATTATTCCCGCTGGACGTCTCGCAGTCGTCAGATCCGGGTACCGGATGACCATCTGAACCAACTCGGTACGGTAAGCCAGCAGGAGTTTCCGTACACTTCATACCGTCCCGACCAGTGTATCTTCGATTCCACCATTGAGATTGAAGACACGTATGCCGCAACCGTGAAATATAGCGGCGGCGCGCTGATGAGTTATTCAGTTAATTTCTCCCTTCCATACGAAGGGTACCGGTTGGCCGTGAATGGCACGAAGGGCAGGCTAGAAACATTGGAGTATCACATGCCGGCGCGGACGCCTTTTCCCACACCCGTCCAGACGATCGATTACTTTCCGCTCTTTGGTTCAAAAGAAACGATCCATGTTGTTCATCGTGAAGGCGGACATGGAGGAGGAGATCCACTGCTGCTGGAGGATATTTTCCTCGGCGAAGATAAGAGACGCCCTTACCGAATTCTGTCTGGCGCTGAAGACGGCGCTTATTCCGTTGCCGCTGGAGAAGCAGTGTGGCGATCTGTGGAAGAGCATCGGCCTATTTCCATAGACAAAGTGCTGGGTGGTTGGAACAGCAGAGTGCCCACGCCCAAAGGGAGGGAGAAGTGACATGAGTAGCCACGTTTATTTTGAACCGGAGGAGAGCATGGCTTATCACAGTGGTGAAGACGTTATGCACGCCCTGATGAGCATTGCGGGAAGATATATTGGAGCCAATCCTCCGCATCCCCCGGTCTACAGAGTGAGTAGGCCAGGACTTGTGCGCAAGTCCGATGATCACCGCTATGATTTTCCATTGGAGGATCTATTCCCCGACATGGAGAGAGGACAACAGGTCTATGCATGGGCCAAACTGTGGAGTGACAGTGATCAGGAATTTATTTTTCATATCACCTGCTTCGGACCTGTTAGGCTATATCATAATGGCGTGCTGATCTATGGTTCTGCACCTGAAGAGGAACATCCAGCTATACCTGTTCTGAAACTGAAATGTGGTCTGGTCAGAGGCTGGAATCATTTCGTTCTTGAATTCAAATCAGGCGAAAATGGGATAGGTGGGCAGTTCGGCACTGGCTCCCGGAAGAACAAACCACTTCACTTCATTGTGCCATCGCTCGAACGAGATGGGGAAGAAGGCTGGCTCTACAGTGAGCCGTTGGATTTTCCGTTGTCGGAAATTCCTTCTGGCCCCATGCGAGAGAAGGCCACTGGCGTTAACTGGTTGCCTCGGGAGGAAGACCCCGAGAAGGCATCGCCTTATGGACAGTTGGCACGGATGTATGGACTGACCAGCGGCATGTCTGCGTATGCATGGACGAAGATAGGTGGTACGAAATGTGGCAAGGAGACTGTACTAATCTCTGGTGAGGCCTACAGCCCGATTGAATTCTCGGTGGAGGGCAAGGTGGTATTCCATCAAGAGCAGGCCGGACTCTTTCGCTTCGAACTGCCATTGTCTGCTGCCGTGCAAGATCTGACAGCGAACTGTGTATGTGGAGACCGGGATTGGGGATTCCGTATGGATGCAACTACAGATGAGATGTTGACACCCGCACTGGATGTGAAAGGGCACAGAGGCAAGTGGCTGTACCTGGGTCCTTTTCAAGCGAAACAGGAGATTGATCTGGCTTCCTGCCAGAAGATGAAGCGGACTGCTCGTAGCAGAACAGGTGAAGACGTATACTGGCGAACAGAGCTGCCAGACGGAGAGGTACGTCCATTTCTGGAAAATGAATGGTTCGGCCGATGGAACTATCCCCTAGGCGTCACATTATACGGATTGCTTCAGCTCGGCAAAGCAGGTCAACGATCGGATATTCGAGATTACGTGCTGAATCACATTGAATTTGCCTCTTCACGTTTCAGCTACTCCTTATGGGACAGAGAACGTTATGGTGCAGCTGGGCTGAATAATCAGCTCTCCCATATCGACAGCCTGGATGACTGTGGATCTTTCGGCGCCACCATGCTGCTTGCCGATCGGGAACGCAAGTTGGACGGCGTTACAGAGACGGCAGCTCATATCGCTGACTATATTTTGCATCAACAGACCCGTCTGGAAGATGGCACTTTATACCGCAAGATTGGTGTCTCCAGATCAATGGATAACACGATGTGGTGTGATGATCTGTATATGAGCATCCCGTTCCTGTGTAGATACGCCGAATGGTCGGGTGACGATAAGCTGCTGGATGAAGCGGCAAGACAGGTTCTTTTGTATAAAAAGTATCTGTACATTCCAGAGCGTCAAATTATGTCTCATGTATTCGATGTGGAGCGAGGTGAGCCAACACGGACCCCGTGGGGCCGGGGCAACGGCTGGGTGCTGTTCTCCATATCGGAGCTGCTGTCGGCCCTTCCTCAAGAGCATCCATCCTATACAGTTCTCATTCAGTTCTACAGGGAATTGTGTGAAGGGTACTTGGCATTGCAGGGCAGAAACGGACTGTGGCATCAGGTATTAACGGACCCGGAGTCGTATGAGGAAACATCCTGTACCTCCATGTTCATCTATGCGTATGCCCGAGGGGTGCGAAAGGGCTGGCTTTTGGATCCGAAACCCTATGCACAAGCGGCGTATCAAGGGTGGAAGGGGCTTTCGGAGCGCACAATTGATAAAAGAGGCAATGTATACGGTGTATGTCGTGGCTCCAGCTACTCCTTCACGAATCACTATTACAAGCATGAACTGGGTTGGAATCTGAATGATACCCATGGGATCGGCATTGTACTTCTTGCGGGGCTTGAAACTATTGTCATGCAAGAATGGCAGACAAACACGCCGGTTTTCGCTACGGAAAGGGTCGGAACACCGGAGAAATTGGAGAAATCATCTTTTTAGAGGGAGAAAATAGGCTGTTGGACCGGGTCGTATTGGGCATATGGGAACGGTATAATATCGGTATATTGCATATGAGGTGGGATAATTGTGACCCTTTCCTTCTTGAAGTGGCTAAAATTCAATGTCACCAATACCCAGACCCGGCTGCTGCTGATTCTGACTGTTGTTGTCTTCATGATTATTATTGCGGTGGGGATGACGACGTATTATTCTTCCAAATCGGTGTTACAGCAGGAATTAAGTGAGCCGCAACACCAGATGCTGCGTATCAGCATGAATGATATTGATGAAGTGATCCGGGAAAGTGATCAGATTGCGGTGAAAATTGCACTGAACAGTAATGTATACCGATTTCTTACCAATGAAGTACAGGGATCATACCGCAATATTACGGAACTGGTACAATTTCTGGAAACCTTAATCAGTAGTACGTCCTTTATTAAGAGCGCTTACATTTTTGATATGAATCGGGAGAGCATTGTTGCCTTCCCACAAGGCTACAGCTCCAGCAAGGTTAATTTCCCGGATTCGGATTGGGTTAGCGTTGCCGATGAACTTGAAGAGCGTCCCATGCTGGTCAAGCAACGTGAGATTTCCACATCTTCTGGTGCGTCCATGCCGCAAATTACACTTTACCGAAAAATAATGATCACTGGCGAGTTGAAAGGGATTATCGCAGTTAATTTCAAGACAGAGGAGATGTTCGAGCACATGCTGCTCTCATCCGTCTCCGACCTTGACAGCCATCGGTTCATCCTCGACACCAACAACCAGCCTTTATATGATCTCGGCAATTATGCCGTCGGAGAGGAAGCGGTCAGTCATGTACTCACCCAATTGGATGGTGAAAAGCTTGGTGAGTTTAAACATGAAGGTAAGCTTTTACTGGCTTCACAGACCATTTCACCGTATACGGGATGGCGTTATCTGTCCGTGATATCACAAGACAGTCTCCTGGCTAATGCACAGAAGATCCGCAATATTGTTTTTATCGTATCTTTGTTGGCTCTTGTAGCAGGAGCGGTTACGATCACAGTTTACAATGCAGCTGCTTTTAGACCGGTAAGACGCATGAGACAACTGCTCAGCGGGTACGACCAGGAGAGAATCCATCCGGAGCAGATTGATCTGGAGAAAATAACGGGGCAACTGCTAACGGATCATGCTCAGCAGGCCATCAATCTCAGGCAGACCCTTCCGGAAGCTTCATCCAAATTTCTGACGGATATCTATAACGGACATATGACAGGAAGTCGGGAAATTAGCGAGAAATGGTGCCGTTATTTCAAGGATTGGAGCGATGAGCCACTCTCTATTGCCATGTTGTCGATTGACAATTATAAGGCCTGGTGTGAGCGCTTTACGAAGTCAGATCACTCCCTGCTGAAATTTGCCATTGGTAATATCATAGCTGAACTGTTGTCTGGACAATGGCGGGTGTTATCAGCCGATCTGGGCAGAGACCGGATGCTCGTGATGCTGCAACCGCTTCATTCTGGCGGTAGCAAGAGCATAACGACAGCAATACGAGAGACGATTGGCATGATTCCTCGCTTGCTCAAGTTTCAGGTGTCGAGCGGCGTAAGCGGGGGGCACGACGGATTCATGCGACTTCAGCGAGCCATGCATGAGGCGGAGAGTGCGCTGGATTACAGATTCTATCGGGGGTATGAACGAGTTATTTCGTTTGAAGAGATCTCGGGTCTGCAACCGACCGAGAACACATTGGAAGAACATGAATTCATGACACAACTGAGGGAGACCGTCGAAGCAGGCAGGGGTGAAGAAGCCCTGAGGACTTTTGACAAGATAGTCGGTCGAATGACGCACGAGCAATGGCATCCTTCATCAGCGCTGGCCTTTCTTGAAGCTGTTGCAGCTACACTTGAACATATTCGCCAGAAGCGTGAGACAGAAGGTTGCGGACTTGAAATGGTGGATATGCGGACCATGCATCTGGAGGCTGTCTGTGAAGTGCTGCGAAGCCAGATCGAAGGTTTGGCTGATTGGTTCGGTAGCCTTATGCTTAGCAAGGATTTTATACTGTGCCAACAGATGATTACGTTTATGAACAAGCACCTGGAAGACCCGGTAAGCATTCAGGAGATTGCCGAGCATGCCGGGATCGGAAGCAGTTTGGCAAGCCAGTTGTTCAAGCAGGAAATAGGTGATACCATCCACGGATATTTCACTAAGCTTCGGATGGAACGTGCCTGTGAACTGTTGCTGGATACGGATTATAGAATTTCCGAGATCGCGACGATGGTGGGTTATCAGCATGAGAACAGCTTTATTCGTGTGTATCGAAAATACAAAGACATTACACCGGGAAAGTACAGAGAAATAATGCGAAGCCGCAGGGGTGTAGTACGGGAATCTTGATCCATAGTTGAAACCCATAGAATGATAAGGAGGCAGAGCCATTGATGGATCGACAATCAGTCGTCACCAGGAATCATCCGGTATTAACGGAGCTTGAACCCAGATCACCTTTATCAGTAGGTAATGGAGAGTTTGCATTCAGTGCTGATTTTACGGGACTTCAGACGTATCCAGATCTGTATGAAATACCTCTTGGTACACAATCTAACTGGGGTTGGCATTATACGGGCGGTCATCATGTATTCGGAGATGAGGATATTGTCTATCAGGCATTTGAGACATATGGCCGCAAAGTGCCATACCCCATGAAGCCGGAAGACAAGGAAGAAGCCTATCACTGGCTTAGGCAGAACCCGCATCGACTTCAGCTTGGACGCATTTCATTTCGTTTGCTAGGAGAAGATGGTCAGGAGACGGACGTCACCCATGTCGTCCCGGTACGTCAGGAATTGAATCTATGGACCGGAATTCTGCACAGTGAATTTACCGTGCAGGGGGAAGAAGTGCGTGTAGAGACAGCCTGTGACCCACGGCTCGATTGTATCGCTATTCGTGTACAATCCGAATTAATCCGTAAGCAGCGTCTGCAACTGTTTGTTGTATTTCCATCGCCCGATATGACACACCGGAGCTGGTCAAAATCAGTATTCCCCGACTGGAAGCAACATGACAGACATTCTACTGTGCTGACATCGGTCACTTCAACTTCCGCATCATTGAAACGTGTGCTGGATGAAGATGAGTATGCATTGGAATGGATCTGGGACGCAGGCCAACTGGAACAGACGGGAACTCACGAATTCACACTTTCTCCCAAGGCCGTACCAGACTCGGACATCTGGTCGTGCAGTGTATCTTTTGCTGCACATAAGCCGGAAACCTTGCCAGCAGATACAGTGTTGCGATCAAGCTCGGTCCACTGGAATCAGTTCTGGAACGATGGCGGAGTGATTGATTTTGAAGGCAGTTCGGATCCGCGTGCCGCCGAACTGGAGCGCAGAGTGGTCCTATCCCAGTTCCTGAGCGCGGTGCACAGCGGTGGCTCCCTGCCGCCGCAGGAGACCGGATATATGTACAACAGCTGGTTCGGCAAAATGCATCTGGAGATGCATTGGTGGCATGCAGCGCATTTTCCGCTCTGGAATCGGACCGATCTGTTGTGCAAGAGTATGGACTGGTACCTGACCATCCTGCCAGAAGCCCGAGAACTGGCACGTTCTCAAGGTTATGTCGGCGCGCGATGGCCCAAAATGGTGGGTTATAACGGGCATCAGACTCCGTCTCCGGTAGCTCCGGGATTGATCTGGCAGCAACCACATCCCATGGCATTAGCTGAGATGTGTTATCTGTCCCAGCCTGATCCTGCTATGTTAACAAGGTATAAGGATATCGTATTTGAAGCGGCTGACTTTATGGTGTCCTATGCCCATTGGGATGGGAAAAGGCAAGCGTATGTGTTAGGTCCGCCGCTTATCCCTGCGCAGGAGAATCACGCCATGAACGATAGTTTGAATCCGCCCTATGAACTGGAGTACTGGAAATTCGGTTTGGAGATAGCCATCCTGTGGGCAGAGCGTTTGAATCATCCAGCCAATCCAGACTGGCGAAGAGTGGCTTCGCACATGGCTAAACCTCGACATGAGAACGGAGTTTATCTCGCGCACGAGAATTGTCCGGATACTTACACCGTTAAAAACCATGATCATCCCTCGATGGTTGGAGCACTTGGACTATTGCCAGGTTCATTAATCGATCCGGAGATCATGAGAAATACGTTGCTCAAGGTCAAGGAATGCTGGGACTGGGAATCCGCATGGGGTTGGGATTTTCCGATGTGCGCGATGACAGCAGCCAGATTGAATGAACCAGAGCTTGCAGTGGATTTCCTGATGATGGATGCCACGAAGAACACGTATTTGCCTAATGGACACAACTATCAAAGAGCAGGGTTGTGGGCATATCTTCCCGGGAACGGTGGTCTCCTAACCGCTGTAGCCATGATGGCCGCCGGCTGGACAGGGGCAAGAGAACAAGCGAATCCGGGATTTCCACGGGATGGAAGCTGGACTGTGAAGTGGGAAGGTCTTCATCCTTTGATGTAATCATCAGAACGTTAAACCCCGAATGAACGGTACAGATGGCATAATCCATCAGAAGGAGGATTTCGATATGGTTGGAACTTCGACAAAGTCAGTGACACAGGAACGCAGAATGTCTGTCAAAATAGCAGATACCTTGCTTTCCGAATGCCAGAATGGCAATCATCCCAAGATTGCAGGCAAATGGGGCTACGTTGGCGGGATGACGCTGATGGCACTGGAACGCGCCGCCGAATGGAATCAAGAATCCCGCTATGCGGAACTTGTCCAGCGTCACATGGATGACCTCATCGAGAATGACGGTACCATTCGGACCTACCGGTTGAATGATTACAACCTGGACATGATCAATGAAGGCAAAAATCTGTTCAGCCAGTGGAAGAATTCCGGCAATGACAAATATGCTAAGGCAATTCAGCACCTGGTTGACCAGCTTAAAGGACAGCCACGGACAAGTGAAGGTGGATTCTGGCATAAGAAAATATATCCGTTTCAGATGTGGCTGGATGGCATTTATATGTCTTCACCCTTTCTGGCGGAATATGCGAGCACCTTCGATCATCCCGAGAGCTTCGATGAAGTGGCACGACAGATTTTGTTGATCGAGCGAAAGACCCGTAATCCGCGTAATGGCCTACTCCACCATGCCTGGGATGAGAGCAGGGAACAACGCTGGTGCGCTCAAGATACTGGTCGATCCGTTCATGTTTGGGGCCGGGCCATGGGATGGTATGCAATGGCGGTTGTGGATGCACTGGAGCACTTTCCCGTGGATCACCCACAGCGCGGACAGATTATGGGCATATTTGAACGAATGGCATACGCGATTGCTCATGTTCAGGATCATGATAGTGGACTCTGGTACCAAGTGATGGATCAGAACGGAAGAGCGGGCAATTATCTGGAAGCCTCTGCTTCCTGTATGCTGACCTATGCACTCGCAAAAGGCCTCCGGTTACATTATCTGGCTGAACTGGACCGTGAAGTCGTTGATCATGCTTATGCAGGAATATTGAAGCGGTTAGTCACTGAAGATGAAAAAGGGGTGCACTTGCACCACATCTGTCACGGTGCCGGACTCGGTGGGAAGAAGTATCGGGACGGTTCTTATGAATATTACATCAGTGAACAGGTCGTTAGCGATGTGCAGATGGGCGTAGCCCCGTTCTTGCTAGCCAGTATTGAGATGGAGAGACTTGGGGCGGAAGAAGCGTGAACCAACACAAGGACCAGACAGACACTACAAGCATACGGCCGGACAGGAACAAGTTGTTGATGAAATATCCCTCTTCTTGGTGGCAAGGGATGTGGCGAGAAGCGCTACCTTCCGGAAATGGTAAACTTGGTGCTTCAGTGCAAGGCGGAATTCAGGCGGAAACTGTGCTCTTGCAGCACAGTGAATTATGGCATTGGGGGCGCAAAGATGAACTGCCCGATGTCAGTCATACCTTATCAGAAACCCGTAAGTTAATGGATGAGGAACGATATTTGGAGGCAAGCTGGCATCTGACCCGTACACTGCAAGCAGAAGGTTACGCGTCCAGGCTGTCCTCCCGATATCCACTGGCTACAATGACGGTGGGCATGACGTGTAATAACGCTTTTCGCAAATATCGGCGGGAACTGGATATGGACACAGGGGAAGTTCAGGTGTGCTGGCAGGACGGAAGTCACAACTATACAAGAAGTCTGTTCGTCTCGCGTGCAGACGATTGTATTGTCTATGAGATCCAGACTCATAGAGTGAAAGATGGAGCAAGTGCGCAGGGAACAGATTCGGCTGAGCATTCATTGTTGTCGGGGACGATAGGCCTGCAATTCCCGCAGGGCGACCGGGTGAGAGAAGACGATGAGTTCAACGTACTAAAGTCGTCTATAACGATAAGAATTGATAGGGATCATAGTGGAGACTACCTGTGCTATGGCGGGCAAAATGACGATGGACAGGACTACGGAGCGGTGCTGCGACTGATCCAATTGAACGAAATCCCTGGTGCGAGTCATGATCAACAAAAGGAAAGCGAAACTAACGAAGATACGCTTAGCAGGCAACTTCATTTCCATACCTCTGGAAAAGTGCTTGTGCTTGTTAAAATGTTTGCTACGGGCAGACGAGCGCAGGAATGGACACGGTTGAAGCAGGAACTCGCATCGCTTGAGAGCGATTACAAAACGTTGTTGGATCGGCATATCTCACTGCATCAACCGTTGTTTCGGTCCGCTGAGCTAGATCTGGATGATGAAACGGATGACGGGCGCTGTAATGAAGACTTGCTTCTGGAAGCTTATGAAGGTGAAGCACCTACAGGGTTCGTGCGCAAAATGTGGGCCTATGGTCGATATCTGTTTATCAGCGGAACCTCTGAACATAGCGGATTGCCATTTGGATTATACGGCTTGTGGGGTGGAGATTATCGCTTGATCTGGGGCCACAATATGGCGAATGAGAATGTGCAAATGATGTATTGGCACACTGACGTAGGTGGTTTATCCATTCTGAATCGTTCGTTGTTCCGCTATTACAACGGATTAATGGATGACTTTCGGGACAATGCTCGTAAGTTATATGGCTGCCGAGGAATTTACATTCCCGCTGGAACCACACCGGGTATCGGGGTGCCTAACCAGATTGTTCCGGTAATTATGAATTGGACGGGAGCAGTAGGATGGATTGCCAGACATTATTATGCACATTATCAGTTCACTGGAGATAAGCAGTTTCTGCTCGAGGAAGCCCTGCCCTTCATGAAGGAGGCTCTTCAGTTCTATGAAGATTTTCTGGTGCTGGGTGAAGACGGCAAATATAAGATATACCCGTCTGTTTCGCCAGAGAATACACCTGAGAATTTTATGCCTAAGCATGGACAGCCACTGGCCCACCCTATGCCTACAGCCATTAACGCCACCATGGACATTGCCATTATTAAAGAACTGCTACAGCATGTCATTGCAGCCAGTCGACTAACTGGAGTGCATACGACTAAGATTCCGTGCTGGGAAGACATGCTGGAGCATATGCCAGATTATCTACTTGAAGCGGAGGGAGCTGTGAAAGAATGGCTACATCCTGCGTTTGAAGATCGACGTGATCATCGTCATCTTTCACACCTGTATCCTGTTTTTCCAGGACAGGAGGTCACCCGTGAAGAACAGGAAGAACTGTTCCAAGCGTTCGAGACAGCAGTTGATCAGCGAAGGCTTGGTGCTCAGAGTGGCTGGTCTCTTGCACATATGTCGTCCATATATGCTCGACTTGGCAATGGTGAGCGGGCGCTGGAAAGTCTCGATATTCTTGCGCGCTCCTGTGTACTGAGTAATGGGTATACCTTGCATAACGACTGGCGCAATATGGGAATATGTATGTCCATGCCCGCAGCTCCGATTCAGCTGGATGCCAATATGGGCTGGGTTAATGCAGTACAGGAAATGCTGCTCTATGTGTCAGAACATCGCATCAAGCTGCTGCCGGCATTGCCAGAACGGTGGGTACGAGGTTCCATTCATGACTGGTGCATACCAGGAGGTAGAATGTCCTGTACATGGAATCGGAGCACGGGCTTCTTCCGGGCAGAACTTGTCGCGGACCGGCGGATCCATACGAAGCTTCATATTCCTGATTGGGTGAAAGGAAGCGAGATGCTCAGCAGAAGTGCCTGTCTATGTGAACTGGATGAGAATGGCATCTATGAGCTTGAAATTGAAGCTGGAGGGAAACTGGTGCTGAAGCAGACAACAGTATTTGATACTTAAGACGTATACAGAATTACCATTTAGGTGAGAAATGCATTAACACAGCAAAAAACAGCGGCTTTCGAAGACTTTAGGTACGAGTCTAAGATTGCTGCTGTTTTACGGTTAGAGAATAAATAGTTAACTGTATTTTCAATCATCTGCGGTTCGATTGGCTTTCACATATTTGAGCTGCGCAACGATGATGACACTGATGATGACCAGGAGGAACCACGAACTAATTTTGCTAAAGCTAACCAGTTGCCAGGCATCATGCTGATCAGGGTATTTCCAGGCATTAAAGAATGTAGCGATATTCTCAGCAGTCCAAATGAAGAAACCAACAATGATAAAAGCAAGCGATAAGGGCATTCGATAGGTCGTTGCTCGTACCCGGTAAATAATCCAGGTTTTCCAGAAGACAATGAATACAAGCGCCGTCAGCCACCAGCGAAAATCGGGCATAAAATGATGAGTGAAAAAGTTAATATAGATGGCTGCTCCGAGCAGCATCGAAGGTGCAAAACCAGGCCATCCGGTCATGTCCATTCGCAGTCTTCGCCACACCTGACACATAAAACTGGCTACACTTGCATACATGAATCCACTATAAAGAGGGACACCCAGGATTTTGGTGTAAGCTGGCTCAGGGTATGACCATGATCCCATCCATACTTTATAGATTTCCAACACGAGGCCAATAATGTGAAATACACAGATGACCTTGATTTCATCCTTGGTTTCCAAGCCGCTTCGATACATCAGGTACTGCACAGCAAGCAATACGAGCAGAATGGCATCATACCGATGAAGGAAAGGAATAGGAATTACGCTGGACAGGGCCAGTGTTCCAAAGATCGCTACGGGAAATATGCAGCTCATGGCCTGATGATAGCCAAAATGAAGTAGTTGTATTAGAGATTTCAAGTCGAGTTAAACTCCTTTCCAAACATGTTGGAGCAAGATTCATTTAAGATTTAAGGTTCTTCATCACGGTCGTTTTTGCCTACACTTCATAATATAGATATGGTCCATGAATAAAAAGAGAAAAAACCACGCAAATCTGTTCTTGTTTTCAAACTGGAATCATCATGAGAGGGCTCTATGAGAGGTCGACAGGGTCACTCCATGTATATTCTCTTGTGGTTATGTTAAAATGAAATTCGTACAATTACATTAGACAAGGAGGCCGCTATGCAACCGATTAAACCTCAAGACATTCAGCTCCGGATCAATAATCTTGCTGATCAGGACTTATACGTACATCTAGAACTTACGTCAGGTGCTTACGCACAACACATGGACAGTACAAAGCATCCAGCATCCGCATTCATTACCAATGCGGCCATACGATATACGCAGGGGTCCATTTCAGGTACAGGTCCATACCGTGTTGGTCTGAAAACAACGCAGGGATGGCTTTACGCCGAAGGACTTACACATATTGATGAGCAGGAACAAGAAAGACTGATTCTCGCCGGTCACGACAGCAAAGGTAAACTAGTTGTGGCGTTACAATTAAGCCGAGAAATGTTCTGATGAAAGCGGAGGATTGAATAACCATGAATACTACACACAATGAGCATGAGCGCATCTTGGTGGTATATCCACATCCAGATGATGAAGCTTTCTCTGTATCGGGAACGTTAGCCAAATACATAGATGGCGGTGCCCATGTAACCTATGCTTGTCTAACACTTGGCGAGATGGGGCGCAATATGGGGATTCCTCCATTTGCCAACCGAGTGACGTTGCCTGGTATCCGTAAACAGGAACTCATCGAAGCTTCTGAAGCGATTGGTATTCAGGACCTGAGAATGCTGGGTTTCCACGATAAAATGCTGGAGTTCGAAGACCCACAGTTACTGGAAGATACCATTACGTCGCTACTTAAAGAGTTGAACCCCACGCTGGTCATTACGTTCTATCCAGGGTACAGTGTTCATCCCGATCATGATGCAACGGGAGCCGCTGTTATACGTACAATCGCTAAACTTCCTGTGGATGAACGTCCGATGGTTCACTGCGTTGCGTTCGCTAATAATCAGGAACAGTACATTGGCAAACCGGATGTATTTGTTGACGTATCCGAATTTTTGGATCGGAAAATGGCGTCGATTCGTGCCCACCGTTCACAATTCCAAGCAGCAGAGCTTGTAGGAAATCGTGAGCTGAATAATGAAGAAATCAAGAAACGTTTTGGCAGAGAAACATTTTGGACCTATCCATTTGAATAAATGATTCACCGGAAGTCGCACACGTTCAAACGGGACGAAGCAGAGGTTTATCCTGCTTCGTCCCGTTTACGTTAATCCATCATTATGGCCCTTTGCGGGAGTAGATCAAACTATACCCGGATTAAATAGGCAAATCTTTTCTATCAAAAATAATAATTCCTGCAGCATACAGAAGTGCTGCAAGTCCTGCGAACACAGCCATTCCCACATACGCATAGCTGTCACCTGCGAACAATCGCACCGGATCGAACAAGGAATACAATGACATATTGCCAATCCAGCTCAACGTTTCTCCTGAATCGCCCAGCATTTGCAGTAGTACAAACGCTACAGGAACACCGGCCCCGAATCCAAGGCTATACTTGCTTTCATTTGCCAAACAAGATGCGAAAAAACAGATGCCATTGATGGCGTAATACATCAGAAGGGCGTAAAGATTAAGCCAAATGAAATTGTTAATATCCATAAGCCCCGGAAACATGATAGATGATACAACAAGAGTTAGTACCGTAATCCAGCAAAAGATCGCTGTTATTGAAATCAGACTGTAAACCGCTTGGGTAACAGCAATGCGTTTTCTTGAGTTGGACGTTGAAAGCAGATAGGACATACTTCCTTTATCAACATGAGCGGCCATTATTCGGTGGTTCGTAATGATGGAAACAATCATGGGGAACAAATAGAGAAGAAGACTGTAAAGTGTTCCGGAAAGAAAGGTGAGCAAAGTGGTTCCAACGTTCATTCCCATAGCATTGATGAGCTCAGGAGGAAGCATGCTCAACATTTCTTTTAGTGCATCGACACTATCAGGATCGAACATACCTATCAGCATAATGGAGTAAAAAGAATATATGGCTACAATAAGAAACCAAATGAACCGATTGGCCCGCATGTTTGCTTTAAATAATGCCCAAGACATATTAAATTTGCTCCTTCCCATAAAAGTCCATGAAAATTTGCTCAAGCGTTTGGGGAGGGCACTCCATATCAATAACCTTACATTGGGAGAGTACCCTGAGCACTTGGTCATATCCATCCGTAATCTTAATCTCCACACGTAAGGGACCCAATTCAGTATAAAGGAGGTCGTTATTTTGAAGGACCTTCATATCCTCCGCATTCGCCAGAGCGACTACAACGCTCTTCGGCAGTGTCGTTTTTAGCGAGTTTATGTTCTCCACGGTTACGATTGACCCTTCTCGTATGATGCCCACACGTTCACAAGTGTGATCGACTTCATCAAAGAGATGGGAAGACATGAGTATCGTTTTGCCCCGTTTTTTTTCCTCAATAATCAATTCGACAAATCTTCTCTGCATCAGCGGATCCAACCCGCTTGTAGGTTCATCAAGGATAAGCACCGCAGGGTCGTGCATAAAAGCGGCGATCAACCCTACTTTTTGTTTCATCCCCTTGGACATTTTGCGGATCTTCTGACCTGAATCCAACTCGAATCGGTTGATTAATTGATCGCGGAGCAATTTGTCCTTACGACCTCTTAAATCATCAATAAATTCCAGAAAATGCATGCCTGTCATGTTATCGTAAAATGCGATCTCACCAGGCACATAACCCAAATTCTTCTGTATTTGTGCTGCTTCCTTTCTGCAGTCTAAGCCGTTGATGCTAGACATCCCGCTGGAGGGATTCACAAATCCCATCAGATGACGTAGAGTAGTTGTTTTTCCGGCTCCATTGGGCCCAAGAAATCCAAAGACCTCTCCTTCTTCAACGTCAAAACTCACATCCCTAATTCCCTTACCGTTTGAATAGATCTTGGTTAAAGAGTGGACCTTGATCATTGACCTCAACCTCCACGGATAATTATGTAACAATATTCTTTCTAGTTACATAATATTGCTAGCTTGAATAGATGTCAATAAAAATATAACATAGAGATATCTTGTTACATAATTCGCGGAGGATAGGACGGTAGATTTCATGAATGGCTTCGAAAAACGCAGAGAACAGAAAAAAAAGCAAATCCTGCAATCACTAATCGATATGATCATGACTCGAAATTTTAAAGAAATCGGTGTAAGGGAGATCGCGCAACATGCTGGTGTTTCTCCTGCATCCATATATAACTTTTTTGGAAGCAAAGAAGAATTGGCCAAGGAGATCTTTTACCATCAAATAGAGGAGTCGGGAAAGGAATTCAGTCTTGTAATGAACTCCGATATTCCTTTTGAAGATAAGATGAGTAAAATGTATGAGGTATCCGTAAACAATCAAGAGACGTTGAATAGTGAGGGCATTAAGAATTTTATGTTCGAAGATCCAGCATTCAAAGAGCATGTTGAGGATTATGCCAGAAATGTTGTCATCCCTGAGCTTATGAAGCTGATCGAACAAGGCAAAGCCGAGGGAAAAATAAAAGGAGGCGTATCGGCAGAAGCCATCATGATTTTTATGAATGGGATCATGACCATGTTGAGCGAACCGTCTTTTGCAGAAAAACTTAACGTAAATGTGCGAAAAGACTTGGGCAAGCTGTTTCTTTACGGAATTCTGGGTAAGAGGGAAGAAGAAGACTATTGATCACAATACACCTTCGTTTAGGAAGTCGCCTATATGGCGGCTTTTTTTGATTTACATCACAATATCGACACAAAAATGTAGTGTCTATAGCCTAATTGAGCTATATGGAATAAATATCATTTTAAGTACACTGTGATCAGGATTGTGATAACGCTTCATTTATTACGTTGCTTTAATGAATGAGAGACATGAAATGTTGGATTTTAAGTGGAATGGAGGGATGGTGTGTACAACCAACGTATACATGGGATTAACGCAAGACTCGTTGAATGCATTGCCACAGCAATAAGTAACTGTAACAAGAAGCCAGAATTGCGCGTGAAGATTCATGGGTAATCCTCGGGCAGGATTGGGTGCATTCGACAGTTGTAAGAAGAGTCGGGTTACGAGTGTAATTTTTCTAATCGGAATGATGATGCTCCTACTATCTCTTCCGCACGGTGCAATCATGGCCTCCTCCGAACATCGTGAGCTCATTCCCCTTCAGCCTATGATTGACCGTTCTACACCTGGAGAAGTCATTAAACTTGCATCAGGTCGTTATTCTGGACCGGTGACGATTGACAAAAACATCACCATTCAGGGTGATCCTACGGTCATAGTTGTTAATGCGGAAGCCACCTCTACGATAATGATTCGCTCGGATGGGGTGAAATTGAGCGGTTTTACAATTGAACATGATACGAATGAACAGACTGCAGCGATTCAGGTTGAAGGGAAAAACAATGAAATTACGGATATGCATATTCAGACCCAGGGGTATGGGATGATTATCCGGAATTCGAGTCATGCAACGATTCAACGGAACAACATTACTTGGATGGGGGCTGATTCTGCTTCCAGTGGCCAGAAGGGCAATGGCATTGATCTGTACAACTCCCATGATAGCTACATTGAGGCCAATGAGATCACCGGCATGAGGGATGGAATCTATCTGGAGAACAGTCGAAAGTCTACCGTGCAAAATAACAGGCTGTTACATACAAGGTATGGCATCCACTGTATGTACATTGACGGCTCTTCTGTCATGGACAATACCGGAGAGGAGAACATGACAGGTGCCATGATTATGGGTGTCAAGAATACGGTCATATCGGGGAATTCCTTTCGCAAACAAAGTACCAATGTTCACTCCCAAGGGATTCTGTTGTATGACGTACATCAATCTTCTGTTCACAACAATGTAGTGGAGGGTAATCGTGTCGGCATGAATATTGCAGAATCCTCAGGCAATGAGATCCGTGGCAATGCGGTGCTTCGGAATTTTGTTGGCATACAGCTTGTTCTGGCAGAAGCTAATGAGTTAACACGTAACCGATTGGTATCCAATGTCATTGAGGCTTCCGCGCTGGATAGTCCGAATAATGTCCTGATGGAGAATTACTGGGACTCCTTTCAGGGGCTTGATCTGAACCAGGATGGAATCAGTGAAATTTCCTATGCTATCAATCCTTTTTATGAGCAACTGGTCAGTCGGAATTCTGCGTATCAGCTCTTTTTCCAATCACCGGGTATGGTCTTTCTGAGTGACTTGTTTACAGAAGGCAGAGAACAATGGACTACCGACAATTCGCCACGAATGAGCATGGATACGAAATCTGATCTGAACATGTCAGTGGAAAGTGCTACAGGTTCCAAGATGGTGTGGATGTTCGGGTTAGTTCTGTTGGGTATGGCAACTTTTATAATCATCTATATGGGGGTATTACGAAAATGAACAAAGGCTTGAATAGAAGATGGACATTGGTCATGGTACTTATGTTTGGCATGGTAGTGTTAACCGCTTGCGGAACAAAATACGCGGCATTGCCGATCAATGAGGACGTGGATATCTGTGCGATCTGTAAAATGCAGGTGAAGGACGATGCATATGCAACACAGCTCACTACGAAAGACGGCCAAAATTACAAGTTCGATGATATCGGCTGCATGAACCAGTGGAAAACAGAAAATGGCACAGATAACATCGGCATGGACTATGTACGTGATTACAATGACAAGGAATGGATTGAATACAGCAAAGCCACGTATGTATACGATGCTTCATTGCGTACACCTATGGCCTATGGCATTCTTAACTTTAAGGACAAGCCCTCGGCTGAAGCTTTCATTGCAGAGCAAGGTGTTGGAACCATTATGACCGCTGAGGATCTTGCCTCCCATGACTGGAAACAGAACACGGAGAATATGGACATGATGGGTGAACATGGGCATGATGAGCACGGACATGGTGAAGAAGGAGATGGTAATGAGATGCATCAGGAAGGTGAGATGAAAGAAGAGTCAGGCCACTAAGTATGACAATAGAAAATGGTGATCAATGATGTCAGATATGATACAGATTGCAAGACGAGAAGTGAAAATGGGATTTCGCAATCCTTGGGCGTATTCGTTTCTGATCCTTTTTTGCACCTTTAGCTTAAGCTTGTTACTTCTGAATTCGCAGAATCTGGTTGAAGGATATTCAGGCACAACAGGGTCGATGTTGAATCTCATTCTCTACCTTTTGCCATTAATGACGCTATTCCTCGGTTCCTTCTCACTAACATCCGAAAAGGAAGACGGTAGCTGGCAACTGTTATCCACGTATCCCATCGGCACGATGTCTTTTATTGTGGGCAAGTATCTCGGGCTCTCGATTGTTTTAATCACCATTGTTGCGTTTGGATACGGCCTGATGGGGGTCATTAGCGGAGTAATCGGGAATCCAATGGATGTCATGACATATCTTCTCTTTCTGGCATTTTCCTGTGGACTGGTGTTGTTATTCCTGACACTGGCTCTCTTTATCGGTTCGTTGTCGCGTAATCGGTGGCAGGCGTTGACGATCTCCGTGACCGTATGGTTTTTCGCAGTCATTGGGTGGCCGACCTTATTGCTCTCTGTGCTGGGACTGATGCCTTATCTGTGGGTGAAACCGCTGCTGGTTATGTTCACGCTCATCAATCCGGCCGAGCTGGTGCGCTTGTATGTCGTGATCAAACTTGGGGGCGGCTCCATTCTGGGACCAGAATATTATCGATGGGTGGAGTGGGTGCAGCAACCAAGTGGCAGTTGGATCTTCATCGGGATATGCCTATTCTGGATAACCTTCTCTATCCTAGCGGTATATGCGATCTGGGAGAGGGGGCGTTCTCATGGATAAAGTGGGACTCGAAGTGATGGATTTGTGTAAATCCATTAAAAAGCAACCCATTGTTCAGGATATCTCCTTTCGCATAACTTCAGGCCAGGTACTTGCCCTCTGTGGAGGGAATGGCGCAGGGAAGAGCACAGTGCTGCGTATGATCGCCGGAATTCTTCGGCCTACCTCCGGTGAGGTTGTGGTGAACAATGTACGATGGTTGAAGGAGCGCAAGCGTTATTCACAGCAAATTGGATATATGCCGGACGATTATCAATTTAATCAAGGACTGACCGCAGAGGAAGTACTTCTGTTCTGGGCTTCTCTAAGGAAAGTTCCCAAGGAGAGAGTACAGGAAGTACTGACCATGGTAGGTTTGGCGGATCAAAAGAACAAACGGGTTACGACCTTCTCCAAAGGCATGCGCCAGCGTGTGTTATTCGCTCAAGCTGTGCTGTCGAAACCTCCACTGCTCATTATGGATGAGCCAACAAATGGATTGGACCCATTCTGGATGCAGGAATTAACTCAGCTGCTCAAAAGAATCAAACAGGATGGTCACATGGTCGTGTTCTCGACCCATCAGTTGGAGATTGCAGACGATATTGCGGATCAGGTGATATTCATGAACCATGGACGTAATGTTGGAGAGGGCTCTACTCACGACTTTTGTGATCAATTCGGTTCGCTCCATGCAGCATTTCATCAAAGTCTTGGTTTAAAGTGAAGGTGAGTTTATTGCAGAAGAAGAGTTTTAAAAGTAGAAGTACACTTACAATTTTGATTGGTGTGATCGCACTGTTAGCAGGTACATGGGCCATTTTCGAAAATGTATCGACACCCGAATCTCAGCGAGGTAACGCTATTGAAGCAGGTGCAAAAGCCCCTGAGTTCACAGCGGTTAATTCAGCAGGGGAACAAGTCAGCCTGTCCGATTATCAGGGCAAAGCCGTGATGATTAACTTTTGGGCTTCATGGTGCACACCTTGTGTAAGGGAGATGCCGCTCGTTCACCAGATTGCTCAGGACTATCAGAATGACGTGGAAACCCTGTTTGTTAATGTGGGGGAATCGAAGGGCACGATCCGTGAGTTTATGGATAAGCAGGCGTTTGATTTTCCGGTGATCATTGATGTGACGGGCAACATATCAGGCATGTATCGTATAACGGGTTTGCCGGCAACAATGGTCATTGATAGGGAAGGGGAGTTCCGTCACATACTGCTCGGTGAACTGACCGAAGATATACCGTTGCAGCAATGGCTGGAAGAGAGTATCTAGTCGTAAGCGTTGGATGGTGGTGAGAAAAGGGGCAGGAACGCTAAAGGTCGCCATGTTACAAGTGAAATGAATGTACGTTAAAAGTAACTATAATAATAAAAGCATAAAAAGCCGGACACCCGTTTAACGAAGGGGTGTCCGGCTTTACTTTTGAAGTTATGCTGCTTCGCAGCCGATTACAATACAGCAGCTGAAGCGTGATTGTTACGAGCGATTCTGGTTGCGTCAACCATGTTACGCAGGGAAGCTACCGTTTCTTCCTGTCCACGGGTTTTTAATCCGCAGTCCGGGTTAATCCAGAACAACTTCGGATCAAGAACACGCAGGGCACGTTCAATCATGCTGCTCATTTCATCTACGCTCGGAACACGTGGACTATGGATGTCATATACGCCAAGACCGATACCGAGCTCATACGTATTTTCTTCAAAACTATGAATCAGTTCACCGTGACTACGGGATGTCTCAATGGAGATAACATCTGCATCCATAGCTTCAATGGAATCAATCATGTCATGGAATTCGCAATAGCACATATGCGTATGAATTTGAGTCGTTTCATGCACTGTGCACGTAGAGATACGGAACGCTTTGACAGCCCAAGCCAGGTAATCGGCTTGTTCATTTTCTTTCAGCGGAAGTCCTTCACGAACAGCCGGCTCGTCAACCTGGATCATACCAATGCCTGCCTGTTCAAGTGCTTCGACTTCCTGTCTCAACGCATACGCCAATTGATAGGCAATCTGCTCACGAGCAATGTCTTCGCGTACGAATGACCAGTTCATGATGGTAATCGGGCCAGTCAGCATGCCTTTGACAGGACGCTCAGTCTGCGATTGGGCATATTTCGTTTCTTCCACCGTCATTTCACCCGTAAATGCAACATCGCCGAAGATAATAGGTGGCTTCACGCAACGTGAACCATATGATTGTACCCAGCCAAACTGTGTAAAGGCAAAACCGGCCAGTTTCTCGCCAAAGAATTCAACCATGTCGGTACGCTCAAACTCACCATGCACCAGTACGTCAATTCCGATCTCTTCCTGAATCTTAATCCAGATATCAATCTGCTCCCGGATGAAGGCAGCATACTGCTCGTTGTTCAATTCGCCTTTACGCCACAACTGACGTGCTTTTCTGACTTCAGCAGATTGTGGGAAACTACCAATCGTTGTTGTCGGGAAGAGTGGCAATTGCCATTTGGCCTGTTGAGCTTCATGACGCTCTGCAAAAGGACGGGAGCGCTCTGGCTGTTGAACACTGATGGAAGCAACGGCTTTCTGTACAGCGGTCCGGTTCCGATCTTCGGATTGCTGAAGCGCCAGAAGAGGAAGCTCTGCTTCGTCTATTTTGGCGGTAATCTCTGCACTTGGTGAAGATAAGGCTGTAGTCAAAAGAACAATCTCATCCAGCTTTTCATCTGCAAATGCAAGAGCATTCTTCAGTTCAGATGTAAGTTTTGCCTCACGGTCTGTCGTAACTGGCACATGCAGCAGGCTGCAAGATGATTGCACGATGATACGTTCAGGCGTCACGAACTCAGTCAATTCATTCAGCAAGTTCAGTTTTGCTTGAAGGGAAGCTTTCCAGATCCCACGTCCATCAATAATACCTGCTCCGAGCACTTTGTCTGCCGGGAAACCGGATGTCCGAATAGATTGTGTGTTACCAGAGAGTCCGTGTACAAAATCAAGTCCTACACCTTGAACTGGCAGTGCAACAATGTCGTTGTAGTTTTCGACAGATTCAAAGTACGTTTGCAGCATAATATTCAGGCCTGGAATGGCTGCGGCAAATGTTTTATATATTTTATTCAGACGCTGTACGTCTTCATCGCTTAATTTGGTTACCAGGATAGGTTCGTCGACCTGCACCCATTGAACGCCTTCGCTTGCAAGTTCTTGAAGCAATTGAGTGTAAAGTGGCAGCAAGCGGTCCAGCCAAGCGTCTGTCTCGGATTTATCATAACCTTTGGAGAGCTTCAGGAAGGTTAACGGTCCAACAATAACCGGTTTGCCTTCAATGCCGAGTTTTTCTTTTGCTTCACGATAAGCGAGAAGTGGTTTGTTCTCCGTCAGAGTTGGGGAAGCCCCGTCCAGCTCAGGTACTATGTAGTGATAGTTAGTGTTAAACCATTTTGTCATTTCACTTGCTGCGGCATCTTTTGTTCCCCGAGCGATGCCATAATATACGGACAACGGAACAGAGCCACCATCATAAGCAAAACGTTTAGGAATAATGCCAAACATCACGGCCGTATCCAGGATATGATCATAATAGCTAAAGTCATTAACCGGAATGATGTCGATGCCTTTCGCTTGTTGCTTGCGCAAATGATCGATACGGATCTCCTGCAAACGTGCGTGGAATTCATTTTCCTCCAGCTTGCCTGCCCAGAACGCTTCCAACGCTTTCTTCCATTCCCGATCAGCACCAATACGCGGATATCCCAATACACTACTTTTTGTCATTGTTTAAAACCCCTCTGCTTTTATGTTACACAAAATTTATCACAGATCCGGAGTTATAATGTAATTCCATTAAATTATACCTAGTTATAGCCTAGGGCTATACCAAAAAGAATATTTAGTATGAAGTATAGAACTTGAAGAGATCATTACGTTTGAAATAGACACCACTAATGTTACAATGGTTAACTATGTTCATACGAATGAGTGAAAGGAAGGCGGTACGCATGAATCTGTATCACATCCAGTCCACCGTGCACGGAGTCAACAGAGTAACATCATTTTTGGAAGACAATTATATTGGTATTGCTTGGTCAGGTACAGGGGATCTGGAGCAAACGCCCCCGGAGCTATGGAAGGAACAGTTGGTTCAATACTATAGCTTGGATGAAGCAGAATTGGCGAGCACACTCGCGACACTACATATGTTTGTTAACCTCATGCAGGATGGAGATTATGTAATAATTAGCGATGATGAATGGACGTATGTTGGGGATATCGGGGATTATTATTACGACGATTCCGCTGGCACAGAAAACGACTTGATCTGTCACCGTCGGGGAGTTACATGGTTGGGTCGTATTCCTCTCGCTGAGCTGAATGGCAAAGTGCAGGCACTGCAAAATGATTCAGCCATCCTTGCGAAGTTTGAGTATCCCATATCACAAGCACATCTGGATCGAGGTCTTGCAGTCAGTATAACAGCCGAAGCAACCAACTCTCTCTCAACAGGGGTAGATGAAGCCACAATTCAAACAGCTCTCCAGGTGCTGAGAGAAGCGTTACACAGTGAAGAAGAAGAGCTGCGAATTCGTGCGGCTACAGCCATTTTGCAATATGCCAAGCAATAGGAAGACTATGCTAAGACTAAGAATGGTTATTGGGTTTAGACGGTAACCATTCGCGGATCAGCAATTTTAATAACTATAACCCCTGAGTAAGTTCTGAGATCTGTTCATTTACATTCCCATGACTTCGTCCACCGTGATAACAAATCACAGATGTAATGTCGAGTTCGATATACTTTTTCAAAGAGAATCGAGCTGTCTCTGTATCCAGCGTAGTTGGTTCATGAATGCCTCCAAGCCTGCCGTCTACACTGAACATTGAATCCCCGGCGATGAGCGTCTTGCTGTCCATCAAGTATAGACTGATATGACCTGGCGTATGACCAGGTGTATGAATAACGCGAATTCCACCGCAAAACGGCAGTTCCTGACCATCAGACACCGTTTCATCTACTTTGCCCTTTGGAGAATGCTCAAGGTGACCATCTTTGAGAAGAGGGAGCTGTCCCTCAATATATGGCTTATCCAGCTCATGTGCATATATCTTGACTTGTGAGCCACACTCTTTCAAAATCTCGGGAAGACACCCGATATGGTCCACATCCTGATGTGTGAAAATCACTGCTTTAAGTTGGCTGATCGGCACACCTACCTTTTCGAGTTCGATACATAAATCGTCATATTGTCCAGGGAAACCGGTATCTATTAACACAGCCATTTCTTCATCCCATATCAGAACAGGGTGAATTATATTCCCCTCAAAATCAAGCTGAAGCATTGCTATTCCCTTTGAAATTTCCATAATATCAGACCTCCGAGAGTTGGAATTCATATACATCGTTGCTCGTTATATTTCTTATGTAAACGAATAAAGACGGCAAAAAGATACGTTCAGATGCTTATAGAAATATTCAATGAATGAGGGAATTGACGCTTGCTGTTGGGAATGATAATTTAGATATATCATTTAAACCAATAAGTCCAATAAGATAAAGGGGGTATGTGGGATGACACATATCGTGCATGCAGCAGCTGAAGATATTCGAAGCGAAGATTCGCTGTTACTGATCAAGGAACTGAGTGAAGAACTCGGGTTGTTATATGGCGGTGATGGAACTGCAAGATTTCAACTGTCAGACGTTGAGGTGCCACGTGCGGCTTTTATCGTTGCCAGGATCGACGGGTATCCGGTTGGTTGCGGAGCACTTAGACCCCTTGATGAAACATCTGTAGAAGTTAAACGCATGTATACACGCAGTGGTTACCGCCGTAAGGGGATTGCCCAAGCTATATTGGCCGAGGCAGAGCGTCTTGCGAACGAACTTGGTTATACCAATCTGAAACTGCAAACAGGTCCCTTGCAACCAGAAGCTGCAGCGCTGTATGAGCGTGTAGGGTATTATCGAATTCCTGTTTTCAGCGGAAATTGGGACAGAGTGTTGGCATATCAGAAAGATCTGGTACACGAAAAAGTATAATTCTACGAATCACAGCTTTTATTGTGCTGAACGGACAGAGGAACACAAGATAAAAGTAAAAAAGTCGCCGATTGGCGACTTTTTGCGTTTTAACATACTCCATTTAGTCAAATTATCTCATCTGAGTATATAGACAAAAGCGTTCAATCCGTTGCGCTATTATTGATCGAAGGTTCTTGATGTTGGACACCCCATTCACATAGGCCTTCCAAAACGGGCAATAACGTTTCAGCTTTGGCCGTCAGACGATACTCGACTTTAGGAGGGACTTGGGGATACTCTTTTCGTTCGACCATACCATCTGCTTCCAATTCTTTGAGCTGTGAACTCAGCGTTTTATACGTGATGGCGCCAATCTGTTTTTTTAGTTCATTAAAACGAACAGGCTGGTTATCAGCCAGAAGATACATAATCACCATTTTCCATTTGCCACCAATGACAGACAACGTGTATCCAAAAGGGGTATCTTGAATGTTTTTAACTTTACCGTGGTACTCAGCCATACTCATCATTTACACTATCCTTTCGGGTAGTACCTATCATAAAAGACCGTACTATTTATTTGTTTGGGCTCAGTTTATACTAACCTTACCTTGATGTAAAGGAGATTTACGATGACTCAAAAAACAATACGTCTGCTTATGCCACAATGGCAAGGTGGAGATAATCCGAACTACTCTTTTGGAGCGGAACTGCTTGCTTGGCTCGCACCTGACAATAATCAACCTCTCATTCATGTTCCTGTTGAGGCTTATGATGGAACACCTCTGGTAAGCGAGAACGGGATAAAAGGCAGAACACAGCTACTTCAGCAATTGCTGGCTGCCCAGCATATCATTCAAGCTCACCAGCCTGATCGCATTGTCATGTTTGGTGGTGACTGTTTGGTCGAACAAGCCCCGTTTGCTTATTTAAATGAACGATATGGCGGAGAACTTGGTTTGATATGGATTGATGCTCACGGTGATTTGGTTAGATACGAGGGCTATGACAACGGTCATACTTTACCGCTCGGGAACCTTCTTGGGGAAGGAGATCCGGAGTTTGCCAAACATGTGAGAGTCCCTTTGAAACCTGAACATGTCTTCATGGCCGGGTTGACAACCCCCACGGAACAGGAAACCGAAGTGATTCAAAGATTGGGTATCCGAACGGCTGGAACTGAAGAATTAACCCATGGCATGGATTCGATTAAGAAGTGGATTAAAGAGACTGGGTTCAAACACCTGGCAATTCACCTTGATCTGGATGTGCTTGATCCCCACATGTTCCGTTCATTGTTATTCGCCAAACCAGGAGAACCTTATGAGTTTTCACCAGCGGGAACCATGCAAATACCTCACTTGCTTCATCTGATCAAAGAACTGTCTGAAGAAACAGATGTAGTTGGATTAGGAATAACTGAGCATATGCCGTGGGATGCCATTAACTTGAAGCATTTGCTTGGAGAAATTCCTATTTTGAACCAGTGATATAGGTTATAAGTCGCCAGAATATATCAGGATACTGATATATTAAGTCAATATTGAGGAAGATCATCAATACAAATATCAATATTATTATATGGGTGGTTCAATGCAAATCAGAATTCAAACAAACTGAGGAGAGTACACCCAGATGGTCACGTTATTGTTAATCATTATTTATCTCGCATTTATAGGGCTGGGATTACCTGATGCTTTACTTGGCAGTGCCTGGTCCGTTATGAAACACGATATACATGCGACAACAGAAATGGCTGGTTATATATCGCTAATCATTTCATTTAGTACAGTAGTGTCAAGTCTGTCTGCCAGCCGATTGTTACACCGGTTTGGAACGGTAAAGTCACATTGTTCAGTATACTCTCAACAACGATCGCGCTGTTGGGATTCTCATTCTCTGAGAATTTTGTGTTTTTACTGATTCTGGCGATCCCTCTCGGTCTGGGTGCAGGTTCGGTGGATGCGGCACTAAGTAATTATGTAGCATTGCATTTCAAAGCCAAGCATATGAACTGGTTGCATTGTTTCTGGGGAATTGGCGCAGTGACAGGCCCACTCGTTATGGCATATTGGCTGAATCAAGCAAACAACTGGCGTGCAGGATACGTTACTGTGGGGTTGATTTTGCTTGGGATCGTGGTGGTCTTATTATCAACTTTGTCTCTATGGAGGATTTTTGAGAAGGGAAGAGTAGAGGGTTCAGGTGATGAGAAGAAACGTGTAAGCAACCGTGAGGCCATACGTATCCCCGGCGTGAAAATGTCGATGCTTGCGATGCTCTGTTACAATGGTCCGAAACTGCTGCCGGTCTGTGGATGGCTTCTTTCTTCATTGTTAGCAAAGGAGTTTCTCCAGGTACTTCCGCAGCACTATCCTCCCTATTTTTCATTGGCATTATCTTGGGACGCGTAATCTCAGGTTTTCTTTCGACTCATGTATCCAGTAAAAATCTCATCAGGTATGGTGGAATCGTTGGATGCGTCGGACTGGTTATCCTGGTTATGCCGATTCCTTATTGGATTGCCGCAGGGGCTTTGTTCATCGTGGGATTGGGCGGAGCACCGATCTATCCGAGCATTGTTCATGCGACACCGGAACGCTTCGGTGAGAAGGCATCTCCAAGTGTAATTGGACTTGAAATGGCCAGTGCCTATACAGGTTCAACACTCATCCCGTTGGGTATGGGGCTTATAGCCAGCCAATGGGGAATGTCAATGGTACCTCTAATCCTGCTGATTCTGTTCAGTGTCATGTTCGTGGCTACAGAGCTGGTTAACAGAAGCAACAAGGCTACGCGCCTGACCGTTTAGCTCTTGCTATAGGTCATTATGGCTCTGCCACTATACAACAAAGGAACAACCATCGCTGGTTGTTCCTTTTGGTGTGTGGACTTTTTTTATAAGAAAATCAGCAACAAAGTACCTGCGGCAAAACAGTAATACGAAAAGTATTTCAGGTTGCCTTTGGCCATAATGCCCATAAACCATCTCATGGAGAAATACGTGACGAAAAGCGTCGTGATGAATGCGATCAGATAAGGGATAGCCAGCTGTGATCGATTCGGATCATTGGCGATGTCGGATACCCCCATAATGAGTCCGCCAATACTTATGGGAATGTACAACATGAAGGAGAACTTCAAAGCTGTTTCCTGTTTCATGCCAACAGCGATGGACGCAATTACAGTTGCACCTGAGCGGCTAATGCCCGGAATAAGAGCGACCGCCTGAGCCAGACCTACCAACAATGCATCTTTCGTAGACAGATCACCGTCTTGCTTGCGACCACGGAGATTACGAATCAGCCATAAGGCAACTCCGGTGATCAATAGTGCGATGGAAACCGTATATACGGACGAGAAAATTTCTTCAATCCGGTCCTTGAACAGGACTGCAACGACAGCAGCAGGGATCGTACCAATAATTATGTATAAGCAAAACATGAGGTCTGCTCGATATTCTTCTTTACGAGTACGCAGGTAACCTAGTGCACCAATAATCAATTTTTTGATATCTTCCCGGTATATAAAAATAATAGCGATGAGTGATGCCGTGTTCGTTAAAATCTCAAATGACAATCCATTCTGCTTGATGCCCATGAGTTTCTGAGCGATGATCAGATGACCGCTTGAGGAGACGGGGATTGGCTCCGTCGCACCTTGAACTATACCTAAAAACAAATACTTTAACCACAATATAATCTCTTCCATGTTTTCCTCCTTGAATACGTTTCATTGGCTTTCCAATGTGTTCCTTTATTTGTATTATTATTTACTCTATTGATGATAGCTGTTTAACGTGGTGACTTGCAAGTTAGAATTCATAGAGTGAGTGAAATAAACTTGTCTTGTAAAAACATTCAGAGCATGTTATCGTTGATAACGATTATCAATATCAATGAAGAGGTGGGTTTATTTTGCTGAAACAGAGAACACCAATATGGTTCATGATGTCACTCATCTTGCTACTAGTACTGAGTGCATGTGGACAATCTGCCAAGACCAATAGTACAACCGCGGACAGCACCAATGCAGCTGCGGATACAGAAACCAAGACGGACTCGAATGCAGCTTCTTCCGCTGAAACCAGTGCCACTACTGAAGAGGAGCTCGTTACATATCAATCGGATGCAGGCGAAGTACAGGTACCGAAGAATCCTAAGCGCATTATTGATTTGACCTCATTTTCGACAGGCTACTTTGTAGCCCTTGATGCACCGGTAGTCGGCGCTTTATCAGGAGCGATGAACAACAAATATATCAAGGATCAACTTGCAGCAGCGGGTACCAGTGATCTGGGTGAAGAGCCTACACCAGAGAAACTAATCAGTTTAAAACCTGACTTATTTATTGTGTACACTGGAACAGAAGGCATCGACAAGCTGGAGCAGATTGCACCTGTCGTACAGATTACATTTGGAAAGCGTGATTTCAAGGATCTAATGCTTGAAATGGGTAAGCTCACCAATAGAGAAGACGCCGCAATAGCCTGGAATGCTAACTGGGAAGCGAAGATCAACGAATTGAAGCCCAAGGTTCAGGAAACTGTAGGCGATCGCACCGTTTCCATACTGAATCCGTACGCCAAAGGATTATTTGTATTTGGTCATAACTATGGTCGAGGCGGTGAAATTATTTACGGGGAGTTTGGTCTCAAGGCACCAGCCAAGGCTCAAGCTGAAGCAATTGATAGCGGGACCGGATGGGCTTCAATTTCCATGGAACTGTTGCCGGAGTATGCAGGTGATATCATCTTCACCAGCCCGTGGTCGGGAGATACGACTGATCCCAAGATCGTATATGATAATACATTATGGAAGAACTTGCCTGCGGTGAAGGGAAACCAGGTGTTTCAGCTTGACCCTACCTCAGACACGTACAATGATCCGGTAACCCTGGAAGGACAGCTGCAGTTTATTACGGACAGCTTGCTTTCGGCAAAATAAGATAGAACCATATACATGGTAATACTGGAGCATTTCCGAAACGTTGCTACAAGACGAGGGAATGCTCTTCTTATGAGCATAGAATTTTATATAAGAGTCGATCTTGGTTTGATTTTGACCAATGTAATTAAGCTTGATACAATAGGATAACTGCTGATAAACATTAAATATCAAGTGGGGTGATCTAGATTGCAGCAAAAAAGTGAACGTTTGAATGTTTGGTTGGCTTTCTCTAACCTTCATACCCATCTGAACGAGAAGCTGGAACAAGCTCTGCTTCAACAATATGACTTATCTTTGAAGGAATTTTATGTGTTAAATTTCATATATAATGCGGAGGGTAAGGAGTTACGCCTACAACAACTTCAAGAACTGGTGGGGTTGAGCCAAAGTGCTACTTCCAGGCTCGTCGTTAGGATGGAAGCGAAAGACTGTGGGGCGCTGGAAAGACATGCATGTGAAGATGACCGGCGTGGCATTTACACTCGTATTACGGAGCTTGGAGAGAATAAATACAAGAAAGCACTTCAAACGTTTAATCAGGTCTTGCAAACTGAATTGGAACAGGATGGATTTGAGACTCGATTAGAGAACCTCACTAAAGAATTGTTCTAAGGCCAGGGTGAATATAGGGTAATGTAGTCATTTACCCTATAAGAAGACTTGACACTCATTAATATATCCTTTAAATTAAATGCATGCGCATGAATTTAATATAGAGCGGTGGTTCATGTATTAAGGAGGCATTGAACATGAAGGTGTTCGTCGTAGGATCAAATGGACAGATTGGTCAACAGCTTATTCATCTTTTGAAGAATAGTGAAGAGCACACTGTTCTTGCTATGGTACGAAAACAAGAGCAGGCAGATTCATTTGCAGCACAGGGTGTGGAAACGGTGCTTGCCGACTTGGAAGGTACGGTTGACTCACTTGTAGCTGCTGCAACGGGTTGTGATGCGATCGTATTTGCAGCTGGTTCTGGCGGTACAACGGGATATGATAAAACACTCCTGATTGATCTGGATGGTGCCGGGAAAACCATTGAAGCGGCTCAAAAAGCGGGTATTGATCGATTTATCATGGTGAGTGCGATCCAAGCCAATAATCGTGAGAACTGGCATGATAACATCCTTCCATATTATGTAGCGAAACACTATGCTGATAAATTGTTAGAGAGCAGTGGGTTAACTTATACCATTATACGTCCAGGGATTCTAATGAATGAGCCGGGAACAGGTAAAGTTTCTGCTGCTGAGAATATTACATCCGGTAACATCACTCGTGAAGATGTAGCTCATGTGATTTTGGCCAGTTTGAGTGAGAAGAATACCTACAGGTGTTCATTTGATCTAATCGCTGGTGAGGATACAATATCTGAGGCATTGAGTGGGCTCTGATCCAAAACAAATTTTCGACGATATCAGATGAGTTAAGAGAGGGCTATACAATGATTATGTTGATGCTTTTGACCTTCATTTTAGGTATCTTCATTGTTGTACGTCAATTTTGGCCACTGCGCAATCTTGAATATATAGATTATCAAGTATTTCTCAGACAAGAGCGTGATTTTCGGCAATATAAAGTGATCGATATTCGAGATGCGACGGATTATATGGCTAATCCTACTCCGGATACGATTAATATCTCATTGGGGCGCCTTGCTTTCACCTGGGAAAAATACCTTCTTCGAGAAGATAACGTAATTATAATGTCACCTGGTATGCTTCAATCCAAAAAGGCTATACGTATTTTGCGAAAGCATGGGTTTGAATGTCTTTATGTGATGAAGTAAATGAACTAAAAGATACATGCGAGTTCTTAATCATAAGGAATTATTTAGCGAAGGCACTTTTTTGATGCTTGCGCATGCATTTTTATTATACATGATTCATGAAAAGGGGAGTTTTATTTTGATGACAGATTTGTTTAGTCCATATTCTTTTAAAAGCCTGGAGCTTAAAAACCGTGTCGTAATGGCACCAATGTGTCAATATTCAGTTGAGCAAAAAGATGGTATTGCAACAGATTGGCATTATATGCACTACGTTAGTCGTGCCGTGGGAGGAACAGGTCTCATTATCATTGAAATGACAGATGTGGAGCCGGATGGCCGGATCTCAGATTATGATCTTGGGTTATGGTCAGATGAACAGATCCCGGCTCTGAAACGAATCGTAGATGCGTGTCACAGTAATGGTGCCAAGGTTGCTATCCAGATCGCTCATGCGGGCCGCAAAGCAGAAGATGCCGAGGTTCCAGTTGCTCCGTCCGCGATCGCCTTTGATGAGAATTCCAAGCAGCCGAGAGCGCTCACAACGGATGAAGTAAAAGGAATGGTTGAGAAATTCCGTAGTGCAGTAGCCCGTGCTGTGAAAGCTGGTTTTGATGCGATTGAGCTTCATGGCGCACATGGATATCTGATTCATCAGTTCCATTCTCCACTAACAAACAAGCGAGAAGACGAATATGGTCAAGATTTAACGTTATTTGGACGGGAGATCATTCAGGCTGCAAAGGCAGAGATGCCAAAAGACATGCCCCTGATGATGCGTATTTCAGCCAAAGAATATGTCGAAGGTGGCTATGGCATTAACGAAAGTTCCGAGTTTGCCAAAGCTTATAAAGAGGCAGGCGTTGACGTCTTTGACATCTCATCTGGTGGCGAGGGACCTATTGGTGCATCGGGCAGACCAGGAACTCACGCAGCTTATCAAGTACCTCTCGCTAAAGCAATCAAAGAAGCTCTTGATGTACCCGTGATTGCTGTTGGAAGACTGGACGACCCGAAATTGGCGAATGCAGTTATCGGCAATGAAGAAGCTGATCTCGTTGCAGTTGGCAGAGGGCTGTTAAGAAATCCTTACTGGGCCTTGGAAGCAGCTTCTGCTTTGCGCAAGACAACGGACGTTCCAAAACAATATACGAATGGTTTTTAATGTATTAAAGACTTCATGTTAACGATTTAATAATCTGCATTAATCCTTGCATAGGGAAGGACTCCGACTGACAAAACAGAAGGAGTCCTTTTTGGGATTAAACTAGACAAGGTAAAGGAACGATATTAGCCAGTAACCAGTCAAGAGATGGTAGTCGTCTCATCGGTTTTACCTCGCAGGCGTTTAATGTCTTCTCTGGGTGGGAATCCGAACATACGAGAGTATTCACGACTGAATTGGGAAGGGCTCTCATAACCTACCTGGAATGCTACATCTGCTGCATCGGTTGACTTGGATAATAACAAGCGGCGAGCTTCTTGTAGTCTAAGTTGTTTTTGAAACTGAATCGGGCTCATGGCAGTCACTTCTTTAAAATGTCTGTGGAGTGAGGCAGTGCTCATATTCGCCAAATCCGCCAATTCCTCAACCCGAAAATTCTGATCAGAATGATTCATAATATATTCAATAACGTCTCTGATGCGATAGGTATGGCTGCCCTCCATGGTAGCTTGTTCCAGAGCAATCCCATGAGGACCTTTCAGCACTTTATAGAGAATTTCCTTTTTGAACAAAGGAGCGAGTAGTGGGATATCTTCCGAATGATCTTCCAACAAACGGGCTAACCTGACAACCGCATCCAGCAGAGAAGGCTCAGCTTGGCTGACAAACATCGCACGCCTCGTTGTTTTCCGCGGTCTTGCTGGAAAATCGGAATGGTTCAATACCTCCAGAATCTCACTGGAAGTGAATTCAAGTTTCAGGGCCAGATAGGGAGCCTCAGACGAGGCTTGAATCACTTGTCCACTAACCGGCAAGTCAACGGTTGCCACGATATAACTTCCTGGACCATACCGGAAACGATCCTGTCCCAGCAGGACCTCTTTCTCACCCTGAACGATAATGCAAAAGGATGGTTCATTCACTCTAAATATAGGTTCAGTAACGACCGATTCGCGGATTAGAAATAATGAGGGAATGGCCGTAGGATGCACCCCGTCCTTGTCAGAAAAACGGTCAATGAGTGTGGCTAATTCGTTTTGTTGTTCGTGTATTTGATCAGACATGCAAAGTTCTCCTTTTTTCCTCACAACATAATAATCACATTCTATCGTATATTGACCGAAGGCGGTAAGAAACGGATAGGAATAGGCAAACATTTGATGTGAATGGATAAGACATTCTGATTGCTGGTTGCATATTCACAAGTACACAGGTCATGATATACAACAAGTAAAGAAGATATACACTTACGGTTCAGCTAATACATGATCAGAGGAGAATGAAAAGGGTATCTGCATCTTTTATTTACTGATCGTTCCCGATGTGTTAGATTGATTTTGGGAGGGAAGTCGAATGGCTAGAAGTAAAGAGTTTGAAGTGAACGAAGTATTGGATAAAGCAATGAAGATCTTCTGGGAACAAGGTTACGAGAAGACATCGATGAGTGACCTGGTTGAGCATATGGGAATTCATCGCAGAAGTATATATGATACATTTGACGACAAACATTCGCTGTTTTTGCAGGCAATGGATCGTTACAGAGGTAAGGTCAGCACCACATTACTTGCAGAAATCAAGGCATCCAAGACGGCAGTGGAAGCACTGCATAAAATTTTCGATGTTATGATCAGTGAAGCAGAAGAGACACCATCGGGTTGTTTGATCGTGAACTCGGCTGTGGAGCTAGGCACACGTGATCATGAAGTGGACAACCGATCTCTTGAATCGTTTAACGAAGCTGAGCGAATGTTCGAGCAGATTATTCAATGGGGGCAGCGGGAGGGAGAATTCTCTTCTGATCATGATGCGAAAGAAATGGCAGAGTACCTGCACAATATTTCTGTCGGCATCAGAGCCATGGCAAGAACCTCGACGGAAAAAGAAAAACTAAACCGTATTATCAATGTAACGATGAAACTTTTGGAAAAATGATGAGTAGAGACATACCCAAAAAAGTAGCTTGAAATCCGTTAGAGGACTTCAAGCTACTTTTTTTGTGCGCTAATTTTAGAAAATAGAAAGCATGAACCATCAATTGATGATGGCATTTTCCATCGGTTTAATTTTGTGAATCTCTTCGGTTCCAGCCTCCAAAGCTGTTTCGTAGTAGGAGCGTTTGTGTTCGATGACTTCCATGGTTCTTCTTAGTTCCTCCATTTGTGCTTCCACTATAGCTTTTCTCTCCGTAAACATGTCATATCTTTGCTTCAGCGAGGAGTCCCCTTCAGAGCACCATTCAATAAAGTCCTTAATGTCTTTAATAGGCATGCCGGTCAGCTTCAGACATTGGATGATCTTTAGAAAGTCAATGTCGGAGTCTTTGAACAAGCGTGTTCCGCTTGTGGTTCGTTCCACAAAAGGCATGAGTCCTTCCTTGTCGTAATAACGCAATGTATATACCGTAAGGTCTAATTTTTTGGCAACTTCACCGATTGTATAGGTCATTTAGAATGAATTCCTTTCTATTAGGGGTAGACTTCGAGTTAACTCTAGGATTGATCCGAGTGAATTCTAACATGTTGGATTACTGGATGTCAAAGTAAGTTCGAGATAAAAAAATAAGATAAACATTTGACCTAGAGTTAACTAGAGGGGGTAAGATTATTTTGAACTTTAAATTACTAGGAGGTTATCCCATTGATTATAGCTAAAGCCAGAGCCGTTGACGGACCAGACCAACAATTCAGAAGTGCTGAAATTAAACGACGTGATCTGGATACCAATGATGTATTAATCGAGATTAAATATGCTGGTATCTGCCATTCTGACATCCATACTGCCCACGGTGAATGGGGACCTGTGAATTATCCACTCGTTCCTGGACACGAAATTGCCGGAATTGTGACCGATGTAGGAACCGGAGTTTCCAAATACAAGGTCGGTGACCGAGTAGGGGTCGGATGTATGGTTGACTCTTGTGGTGAATGTGATAACTGCCGCAAAGGTGAAGAGCAATACTGTCTCAAAGGAAATATCCCCACTTATGCTGGGGTAGACAAATACGGTGAGCCTACGCAAGGTGGATATTCAACTCACATTGTTGTCGTAGAGGATTTCATTGTTCGCATCCCTGATAACATTGGACTTGATGCTGCTGCACCTTTGCTCTGTGCCGGTATTACGACATATTCACCACTGCATCACTGGGGAGCTGGCCCAGGTAAGAAAGTTGCCGTTGTAGGTATGGGTGGTCTTGGTCATATGGCTGTCAAAATTGCACATGCGATGGGTGCCGAAGTAACGGTTCTCTCCCAATCCTTGAGCAAAAAAGAAGATGGACTGCAATTTGGTGCAGATCACTACTTTGCCACAAGCGAACCGGAAACATTCGAGAAACTTGCAGGCACATTTGATCTGATGATTAACACGGTAAGTGCGAATATTGACATAAACGCTTATTTCTCACTGCTCACACTGGATGGTACACTCGTGAACGTGGGTGCTCCTGCTGAGCCACTAGCCGTAAACGTATTCTCTCTTATCGGTCATCGCCGTTCATTCGCAGGTTCCATGATTGGTGGTATCCGTGAGACGCAGGAAATGCTTGATTTCTGTGCAGAACATGATATTGCACCTAACATTGAGGTCATCTCCGCCGATCAGATTGACGAAGCATATAAACGTGTACTGGCTTCCGACGTGAAATATCGCTTTGTTATTGATATCAGCACCATGTAAGTGTGAACTTTGCAATAGTGATAGTTAAAGATAGAAGAAAGCAGCTGCCGCCAAGGTCAGCTGCTTTTTGCTTTTCAGTTTGTTAATTGCTGATTGTTCTATAACCCGCCAACTCATCGCAACGAACAGAAGGTAACGGCGTCTAATAACTAGTAACTAGTTAGAAAAATATGAAAGGAGTGTAAGGAGAAAGATGACGGTATCATTTTCACATCAGCCTGAAGGGTATGAATGTCCATTTTGTCGTATTTGGGGTATCGAGCGACCTGATCAGGGAACAAAACAAAGGGATATCATCTATCAGAATGAAAAGGTAACCGCATTTATAGCGGGCAAATGGTGGCCAAACAATAAAGGACATGTTCTTATTGTTCCGAATGAACATTTCGAGAATATTTTTGAACTCCCTGCGGATTACGCTGTTGAAATTCACCGCGCGGCTCAGCTTATAGCATTTGCAATGAAAAGTACATATGGATGTGATGGGATTTCGACACGACAACATAATGAACCTGCTGGCAATCAAGACGTATGGCATTATCATCTCCATGTTTACCCTAGATACGTGAATGATCAACTGTATCTGTCAAATGGTTCTCCGTCCGATCCAGATGAACGCGCTCTCTATGCTGATCAGTTGCGTTCTTGGATAAAGGAAAACATCTAAAGTCTTTGCGGGTAAGGACTACTCTATGACTATAGACATCGACCTATTAAAGAGAACTTTGTTGTTACAAATTTTTTTGCATTAAAACAACCGATAAGGGGTATTGAATTTGATATTCATGATAGAATGAGTATGAATGGGTCAAATTAAATAGTATATTTCATGATTTGGGGGAAACCAATGGAGACCTTTGCAGAATTTATAGCACGCATCGATAACCCGGAACACCAGGCACGAACGGAAGAAGTTTTGAACTGGGTCACTGAAAAATTCCCGAATTTAAAACAAAAAATAGCCTGGAACCAACCGATGTTTACCGACCATGAGACCTTCATCATTGGATTTAGTGTATCCAAGCAACATTTGGCTGTTGCTCCCGAGAAGGCAGGAATTAATCGTTTTTCGGAAGAGATCACTCAGGCGGGGTATGATCACACCAAAGAGTTGGTGCGAATGAAGTGGAAACAGGAGATTGATTTTTCGTTACTTGAGAGAATGATTGAGTTCAATATAAAGGACAAGGCAGAATGTTCAACATTCTGGCGCAAATAAATCGCGATATAAAAAGAAGACCCCCAACTTCCAGATACGGAAAGAGGAGGTCTTCTATATTTTAAGCAAAAGGGATTATTGAGCACCTACTACAGGGTGAGGTACATAGGGCTCTTCAAGGAATGAGACGTCTTCTGAGGTCAACTTAACAGAAAGAGCACCTACCGCATCTTCCAGATGCGATATTTTGGTGGCACCGATAATTGGAGCCGCTACAGTGTCTTTTTGCAGCAACCACGAAAGTGCAATGTGTGTGCGAGGGACACCGTATTTTTCTGCAATGGATGCAACTCGTTCAACAACAAGCCGATCCGCATCACTTGTCGCATTGTACTTGGATTTCTGAATTTTGTCTGTCTCGGATCGGAGTGTCGATACGGACCAGTCACGAGTTAATCTGCCTGAAGCAAGAGGACTGTAGGGAGTTACACCAATCTTCTCTTCCTTGCATAAAGGCAACATTTCTCGTTCCTCTTCACGGTAGATGAGGTTCAAGTGGTTTTGCATGGAGACAAACTTGGTCCAACCATGTTTCTCTGCTACATGTAATGCTTTTTGGAACTGCCAAGCGAACATGGCTGAGGCCCCAATATATCTCACTTTACCGGACTTCACCACATCATGTAAGGCTTCCATGGTTTCTTCAATAGGCGTATTGTAGTCCCAACGATGAATGATATAAAGATCTACATAATCCGTTTCCAATCGTTTCAGGCTTTTATCGATCTCACTCAGGATGGCTTTTCTGGAAAGGCCAGAACCGTTGGGTCCTTGATGCATTTGTCCGTGTACTTTGGTAGCAATGACAACTTCATCCCGATTTGCGTAATCCTTTAACGCCCGACCAAGATATTCCTCACTTGTACCCAAAGAGTATATATTCGCTGTATCGAAGAAATTAATGCCTAGATCCAACGCTTTTTTGATCACCGGGCGAGAATTTTCTTCATTCAGTACCCATTCATGAACCCATTTACTGGCGTCCCCAAATCCCATACATCCGAGGCAAAATCGAGATACGTCCAAGCCTGTGTTACCAAGTTTCGTATATTCCATGTTATGTTCAAATCCTTTCTAATGTTTATTATTGCCACCTGTAAGGTGACCTATTTACACATTATTATGTCATAACAAATGGAACAACCTGTACCACATTACTATCAAAGTTTTGCCTAATCCTATCAGAATATCTGAATTCGTTTCTCTCGTTGGAGATTCAAAGGGCTTGTTCATGAATAGCAGCGAGAGGGGATTTCCAAGGAAAACTATTGTTTAATGATTGTTTGATGAATCCAATCACTAATTTTGGTTAATTTAAGATTTGCTTTGATGTTATCCTCCAACTCTTCATATCGTGGAAGAAGATCTGTATGCCCATCAATCCATTGGTACAATCCTTTAAGACCTGCTGCTGTCTCACTTCCCAACAAAGGCTGAATCGCTGCTTCAAAATGATCAAAAGGTAGAGACATGAAGCTGATCTTTTCACCTAATACAGCACTGAATTGTTCCGCTAATTGTGCACCTGTCAGGGCTTCTAATCCGGGTGCTGGGATAATACTTCCTGCCAATTCCGAATGAGTCAAGGCATAAAAGTGGAATTGAGCTGCATCGTTTAAGCTAATCCAGGAGATCGGCTTGTCTGCTGGTACCGGGTAGGCCAAAACACCATTGTTCAGTATTCCGGGAATCAGGAAGTTTTCCAAATATACAATGGGTTCCACAATGATATATGGAAGACCACTTTGCTGCAATTCATGGATAACTTCACGTTTCAATTCAATTCCTTTGGAATGGGTGATAGGGTCAGGAACATAGGTGCCCGTGTTAACTACAATCAATTTAACGTTTGCCTGTATAGCAGCATCAATTGCATTTTTGGTATATTGTCTGATCTTATCCGGATTGAACTCCACCGGGAGGTTCAGGAATACTTTACTTATACCTTGATGCGCCGCATGGAGCTGTTCCACATCTGATAGATCCCCGATGAAAGCTTCAATGTTTTGTTCCTTTAGTGTTTTGGCTGTTGCCTCATTTCGAGTAATCGTGCGAACCTCACAACCGTGTTGAACGAGTATTTGAGCGACAGCGCCGCCTTGAGAGCCCGATGCTCCATATACTAAAAATCGATCATTCTGTGTCATAGTGGTCAATAACTTCCTTTCAATATGTCATTGGAATGGATGAGTTAACACTCAGCATTGACCTCAGCATAACGGATTTAGAATAGGAGCGTAAGTACGCACATTAATGATATAAAGTATCCCTTGGGATACTATGAGAAGGCGTTTTACATATGTTTCGATCCCCAATCACCTAGCTGGAACAAGATCGAAGTCAGGCTTTGTCCTTTTTCTGTAAGAGAATATTCGACTTTAGGCGGAACTACAGGGTGGGTAACACGGTTTATCAAACCAGCTTCTTCAAGTTCTCGTAATTGCCTGGTTAACGTGCGATGCGTAATGGGGTCAAGCATTTTCTGCAATTCATTGAATCGAATTGTTGAATGGCGGATGAGCCGATTTATAATTAATAGCTTCCATTTCCCACCAATCATATTGACTGCAAACTCAACAGGACAACGGTCCTCCACAGGTTCTATATTCATGTTTATGTATCCCTCCCAAATGCATCAACTTATGCTTCATGTTTCGTTCATTTTATCGAATTTATAAAGGGGTGTATAGCTTACCGCATTCAGGGTATGAACCATGCCCAGGACACAAAAAAGATGCCCCCAGTGTAGCTCAAGAGACATCTAGTTAATATGAATTATTTTTCAATTCAGACAGAACAGAAAAAAAGCATTGAACGTGAAAAAAAGCCATGATATAATCTATAGCGCAATTGACATTTCTATTGAATATAAAGGGTGAATCATTATTTCTCCTAATTTAATTTTACATCCGACATTCCGATTTGTCAATGCTCTTTTTTTGGTCCTAATAAATGGAAAATGGAGTGAACTCATTCATGGATAAAACAAACGAATGGAAGTTGGAAGAGGAAAGATTAGTACAGGTGAGGAACAAACTTCAGGCACGACTCGACGAGTTAGAACCGAAGGTTGCCGGACTGCATGAACAGGCTGCCGAAATTCGTAAACGGTTCTGGGAAGAAGTGACAATTAATACGGGTTCGTACACGGATTTTGAAGATGCATTTTATACCATTAATCAGCAGTCCAGAGTGTTGGCCGAGAGGGAGCGTGGACACAAGCTGTTAACACAACAATGGAAAAATACAAAGAGACTGCTTCCAACGCCGTATTTTGGCCGTTTCGACTATAAGGAAAAAGGCATGACATGGACTGAACAGATCTACATCGGTGTATCATCCTTCATGGATGAAGATGGATTGAACTTTCTAATCTATGACTGGCGTACGCCAATTGCGAGTCTGTACTATGATCACTCTCCCGGTCCAGCAAGTTATGACACACCTTCAGGACGAATCGAGGGCAAGATGGAGCTCAAACGACAATTCCAGATCCAACATGGGCAACTTCATAGCATGTTTGATTCAACTGAGACGATTGGTGACGAATTGTTGCAGCAAGTGCTCGCCAAGGGTGCAGACTCACAAATGAAGAGCATTGTAGCAACAATCCAGAAGGAACAAAATGCCATTATTCGTGATGACCGCAGCCGAATGCTTATCGTGCAGGGGGCAGCTGGCAGCGGCAAGACGTCGGCAGCGTTACAGCGAGTCGCCTACCTACTATATAAACACCGCCAGACCGTCAAAGCAGATCAGATTGTGCTTTTCTCGCCGAATCCGATGTTTACCAGTTATATTTCCACCGTGCTTCCGGAACTTGGCGAAGAGAACATGCAGCAGACTACTTTTCAGGAATATCTGAATTATTGGCTGGATTCCTCCATACGACCAGAGGATGCCTTTGATCAGATTGAATATGTGCTGACAGCCCAAGAAGATCCGGGTTATGAAGCTCGCCTGGAGGCGATTAAGTACAAAGCTTCCGAGACATTCCTGCAAGTGCTCCAAAACTACGGTAAGTGGCTGGGGCGGGAGGGCATGCGGTTCAACGGCATTCAATTTCGGGGACGTGAATTCATCACTGCGGACCGAATTAAGACTCAATTTTACAGTTTGGATCAAAATCTTACCTTGTCCAACCGTATACTTCTTTTGCAGGAATGGTTGCTGAGAGAACTCGTTTCGCTGGAACATCTGGAACGGGAAGCAGACTGGGTTCAGGAGGAGTTGAATTATCTGGACACAGATGAGTATGTGGAAGCTTTCCGCATGCTGCACAAAGAAAAACCTGTGTTTGATGTGGCGGAAAAATATGCAGCACGAGATAACGGTAATAACAGCGCAGAGCAAGATGAGGGTGCCTTTAACTTTGGAGTGCGGGAAGAGGAGTTGCTTCGTCAGAAACTGGTGAAAGACATGTTTAAACCGTTAAGAAAGAGCGTGCGGAAATTCCAGTTCGTGGATGTGAGAGGGATATACGAACAACTATTTGTAGATGAAGCCGCTTATCGGGAACAAACGAATGGGGCAATCCCCCCACAGCACTGGCCTGAGATTTGTAAACAGACCAAGGCCATGATCCTTCAGAACAAGCTGTTCCATGAGGATGCTACTCCGTATTTATATGTAAAAGAGATGATCGAAGGCGTACGGACGAACACAGAGATTCGTTATGTCTTTGTCGATGAAGGTCAGGATTATTCGGCGTTTCAATACGAATATCTGAAGAAACTATTTCCTCGTGCCCGCATGACGGTGCTGGGGGATTTCGGGCAGGCGATTTTTATGCAGGCTACGGATTTGGCAGCATCCAACTCGCCACTGGTTCACCTTTACGGAGAAGGCGAAACTACATTGATACGTCTGGTACGCAGTTATCGTTCAACCAGAGAGATTGTTGAATTCACGAAATGCATGCTACCAGGGGGAGAAGAGATCCGACCGTTTGAAAGGGGAGATCAGAAGCCTCTTTTAACAAGATTGGAGGATGATAAGCTGCGTGGTGCGCAGATTCTCGCAGACATCGCCGCTCTTAAGGCGGAGGGGTTCGATTCCATCGCTGTGATTACAAAGACCGCGGCTGAAAGCCGTGACGCCTATGAAAGGTTACAAAGCCAAGGCGGCGTAGGGTTACAGCTCATAACAAAGGACACACAGATTTTCGAAAAAGGAATCATGGTTATTCCTGTGTACCTCGCCAAAGGCGTTGAGTTCGATGCTGTCCTGGTCTATGATGCTTCACCCGTTGCTTACAGCCAGGAATATGATCGTAAGCTTCTGTATACGGCATGCACACGGGCCATGCACCGACTTCATCTATATACAGTGAGTGACTGGTCACCATTTGTGCAGGCGTTACCTGCGAATCTATATGACGTAAGATCGTAATCCATAAGTAAATCCATTTTAAATGAAGGACCAAAGAAAGATGCTCGGAACCTTTTTTCAAAGGTTATCGGGCATCTTCTTTTTATAAAGACTTATAAAGATATGAATCATAAAAGTCATTCTTTACTGATCGTTCCCGATGTGATAGATTGATATTGGGAGTTATGAGAATGATCATTCCCATAACAGCTCGAAAACATATAAATTCTCAATGAGAGGGAGTAATAATAAATGAATATTTCCAAACAAGTTGCTATTGTAAGTGGGGCTAATCGAGGCTTGGGCAAGGAACTTGCTCTTGAACTGCTGGCGAGAGGAGCCAAAGTGTATGCTGGCGCGCGAAACCCTGAATCCATTGATCTGCCGGGGGCTATTCCACTGCAACTCGATATTACGGATCCTCAATCTGTCATGGCTGCAGCTGAGGTAGCTAGTGATGTAACCCTTCTAATTAATAATGCCGGTTCCGCTACGGGTGCTTCTCTGCTCACAGGTGAGCTGAACGATATTCACTTGGAATTCAATACACATGTATTCGGTACGCTTTCAATGATTCGTGCGTTTGCACCGGTAATAGAGAAGAATGGGGGAGGTTCGATACTGAATATCCTGTCTGCTCTATCTTGGCTCAGCCTTGGTAACTCAGGTGCATATTCAGCTGCAAAATCCGCTCAGTGGGGAATTACGAATGCATTACGTCTCGAATTAGCCCCTAAGAACGTTAGCGTTGCCGGATTACACGTCGCGTTCATGGATACGGATATGACAGCAGGTATTGACGCACCGAAAACGAGCCCAACGGATATTGCCAAAATTGCAATAGATTCCATCGAAGCGGATCTCTACGAAATTATTGCTGATGATACTAGTCGGAATGTACAACAGGGTCTTGCTGGTGGTGTTGCTGCCCTTTACCCGCAATTGTTTCAAAAATAGAGAGGTGTAGATACATTTTCTTGCTATAAATAAAACAACCCCCACCAGATCTGTTGGGGGTTGAGTACGTCATGAATACTCCAATTCTATTCCTTGAGAACCGTGAGAATATAAGGTTTAACCTTTAACTGCACCGGCAGTAAGGCCGCTGACGATATATTTTTGCCCAAATAGATAAAGGATGAATACAGGCAGGGAAGTAAGCACGAGATTGGCGAAGATCAGGTTCCAGTCCCGGCTATATTTGCCGTAGAAATTGTAGATCGACAGTGGCATCGTCCATGTGGAACTGTCTGTCAGGAAGTACACAGGAATCGTGATGTCATTCCAGACGGACATGAACACCATGATGGCTACCGTTGCGTTAACGGGCAGGATGAGCGGTGTGACGATGCGGAAGAACACCCCGAACACACTTGCTCCTTCCAGAAATGCCACTTCGTCCAGCGCTCGTGGAATGGTTTTGATGAACCCACTATACAAGAATACACTGAAGGCTGTATTTAACGCGGCGTAGATCAGGATAACACTTGTGATGCTGCCGTAGAATCCCAATCCCTGTACAACCCGTATGGTTGTAATAATCGACATTGGTGCAATCAGTCCCATGAAGAAATACATGTAGATCGTGCCGGATAGTTTGGTTTCCCGACGTGCCAGAATGAATGCCGCTGCCGAAGAAGCAACGATATTAATGATGGAAGATACGCCAGTAATCAAAATGCTGTTGAGGAACGCTCGCGACAGTCCGCCTTCCTGGAAGACACGAACATAGTTCGAGAACTGCCATGTTTCAGGCAAACTTAGAGAGAAGCTGAGCACCTCTGCGCTGGTTTTGAATGAACCAAAGATCAGAATGACAAGTGGCAACAGAACGATAAGAGAGGCCAGAATCAGGAAACCTTCCACGATATAGTTGCGGATGGCGAGTTTGCGTGTATAGCCCATGTTATTCCGTAACCTCCTTACGCCGCATGAAGATCAATAGCGGTATAGCAATAATCGTAACGACCACGAAGAGAAGTGTGTTGACCGCGGTACCAAGTCCCCAGTTGCCTTCGCCGAAAGATCGCAGAATGATCGTACCTACGACCTGGGAAGCGTTACCCGGGCCACCACCGGTCATGACATATACTTCGGAGAATACTTTGAGTCCACCGATCAATGTCAGCATCAGGTTAATGTTAATCGCGGGCAGCAAGAGTGGTAGTGTGATTTTGAAAAAACTTCTCCACGAACTTGCGCCATCAATCTTGGCTGCCTCGTAATACTCTTGAGAAATGGACTGCAGGCCCGCCAGATAGATGGCCATCTGGAACCCGGCACTCTGCCAGATCGAGACGATGGCAATCGTCCAGATCACAATCGATGGGTTGGTAAGCCAAGCTTGGCTTAACGAATGTAATCCTACAGATTCCAACAAATTGTTGATTGTACCTTCGGTACGCAACATGGGAGTGAACAGAATGCTGATCACAAGAATGCTGAGTATGGAAGGGGAGTAGAAGATGGCGCGCAGCAGGTTCTTCGTTCTTAAACGCATGTTAAGTCCTACGGCCAGCAATAGGCCGATGACATTTTTGCCAACGACGGTGACGATTGCAAATATTGCCGTGTTTTTCAGCGCCAGAATAAGCGTTTTGTCTGAGAAAATTTTCTTGAAATTATCCCACCCGATGAACTTCAGCTCCAGCCGATCCAGCCGCCAATCCGTGAATGAATAATAGAAAGCGGCGAGAGCAGGCACAACAAAAAAGATGGAGTAGATAATCAGTGCGGGAAATATCATGTAATACGAGTACAGATTTTTAGTCCTTTTCATGTCTCACACTCCGTTATAACCAGGCAGCATAACGATCGATCCTGTTATGCTACCTTATATTTCACTCTTTAGAAACCTTCTACACCTTTATCCTGCATTAGCTGACTGAACTTCTCATCCCAGGATTTCAGTACTTCTTCCGGTGACAATCCGCCTGCGAATTGATCCTGCAACAATCGGTACAGTTCACTGCGATCAACCAGCATGAATGCATCCGTTGTCAGCACGGTTTTCTTCGGCGTAATATAATTGTCTACAATATCCTGTTTATAAGCAGGCAGTTCCGGTGTAGTAACGTCACTGAAATTGGATACGTATCCTTTGGAGTCCACGATCTGTTGTGCGACATCCTTGGAAGCGATGTAATCCAGGAACTGTTTGGCTTCATCCAGATGTTTGGATTTCTTCGGAATGAACAATTGCCCACCCAGTGGACTTGCACCCAGACTGGCATTGTCTGACGATGGAATCGGGAACACGCCCAGTTCCATATTTGGATCTTGCTCAGCAACGCCTTCAATTAACCAATCGCCCATAAACATCATGGCTACTTCCTTGTTCAGGAATTTACCTACGGCCATGTCATAGCTGTCGCTAAGCACATCCGTGTTGGTGTAACCTTTGGTGTAAATTTCATATTGTTGTTCCAGGAATGTTTTGAATTCCGGGATATCAGACCATTTTTTCTTATTGCTGTTCAACTCATCAAAAAAAGTCGGTTCATTTTTGGCTACAAAATCGGCAAAAGCTGCAGCAGGCCAGATGTTGGCAGCCCAGGCATCTTTGTAAGGCATGAATACGGGAGTAATGCCACTTGCTTTGATTTTTTCACAGAGCGCCAGAAATTCTTCGTAGTTGATTGGAATCGACAACCCGAGTTCTTCAAAGATTTGTTTGTTATACACGACCCCTTGCATTCCCGTATCTTGGCTAACATGGAAACTGTAGAGGTGACCACCAGATGAGAGGACGTCTTTGTTCACGATTCTGCTCGCCCAAGGTTCGTTATCGAGAATCTCGAAGTTACGTTCAAGGTTCAGGTCCGTGACTGCGCTCGCCAGATTATATTGAATAATGTCAGGTGTTTCATCTACAGCCAGTTTGGTTTGCAATACCGTCGTTGTTTGTTCCGCTGGAATCAGCTGCAAATTCACGCGGATATTCGTTTGTTTTTCGAATGCATCGAGAATGTCCTGCTGGATGAAAGCAGAGTCCTGAGAACTTTTAGAGATGGCCAGCTCCAATGTGACTTTGCCACTCTTGCTATCCCCACCAGCAGCTGTGCCAGAATCGGTACCTCCTGATCCACAAGCGGTTAACGAGATCGATAATAGACTAGCCAGAATAATGGATACAGCCTTTTTTCTTTTTATTGTTTTCAATGCAAATCCCCCTCTAAAACGTTTGATGAATCCGTTTACAAATCCGATTATAGATTCTTTTATCGCCCCGGTACATGTCTGTGCTTGAACGTTGATGTGTAAAATCCTGAACTTGAAATCGCTATCATTTCATGGAGTACCGTGATACAGTAGGACATAAATCTAAGGGATTTCACATCATGTCAGAACAGGAGGGTAACTCTGAGAATGGCAAAGCTCATACATAAGGCAACTCAATTCAGTTTGCAAACAAAGGTGTTTTTGACATTTCTGGCTCTACTTTTGTTCGTGCTGGGCTGTTTTATCGTGTATGTCAATGTGATCGTTGTCCGCCCGCTCAAACAGAAAACAGAGCAGGATACGCTCGTTACAGCTACGAAGGTAAGAGAGCAAGTTGATCTCTACGTAGAACAACAGAACCAGATGTCACAGCGAATATTATCCAGCAAAAATATATTTGCAGCCATGGACAAGAGCTCCTCAGCGCATAGTAATTATGAAAGGCTGAAACAGATTCGGATCATCAAAGATATCATGTTTCAGGCCATCGGGCCGAGTATGAATATCAAAGACATGTCCATCTACGACAATCACGGGATTCTCCTGACAACATATCTGGGTTCAGGCAACCCTCCCGCAATACTGAATACCATGATGGAGAGTAGTCAGATCGGACGAGATTGGACAGAAAGTGGTTTTGTGCTGCTGCGTCAAGACGATACGATCTCCTTTGTGCGCACGATCAATGATCAGAACGGCAAGGTGTACGGTTATCTTAGCATCCAGATGGAACAGGCCTATATACAGAACCTAACGGAGGGCATTACCGCTGGCGATGTCTATATTCTGAATGAACAAGGCGAGCAGATGACGGGCTCGGAAGAGGGTATGACATTTACCAATTGGACAAAGCCTGCATCAGACGAGGGACTGGATGTGGACAAAAACGACAATTATATCACACATTCCACTTCACCCAGTACAGGTTGGATCACGTATATCATAACGCCCAAAAAATCTGTTCTAGGCTCGATCCATTCGGTTCAGACGATGTCCATTCTGCTAATTACGGCACTGATGCTGGTTTCATTTGTGTATATCTTCTTGTCGACACGTAACCTGCTACTGCCTATCCGCAAGCTACGCGGTCAGATCTGGCGCATGAACTACAGCAATATGAATCTGAAAGTGGATGAAACGCCGAAGAATAACGATCTTTTATTGCTGAACGAAGCTTTTCAGGATCTGATGGAGAGGCTGCAGCAATCCATTGACCGGGAAAAATCGGCGCTTCATGAAGAAGTAAAGGCACGTAATTCGGCGCTGCAAGCCCAGATTGCACCTCATTTTATTCATAATGTCTTATACCTGATCAGTATTGCCGCCCAAGAGGGGAAGACCAAAGTTGTATCGGATATGTGCAAACATCTTTCGGACAGTCTGCGTTATATTGTCTCTTCACCATACGCGCATGTGACTTTGGCTGAGGAGCTTCAACATACGAGACATTATCTGTCCCTTGTACAACAAAAGTACGAAGAGGATCTGGAGTGGGACATCTGTGCTGACGAGCTGGCGAACGATATCCGGTTGCCGCGGTTGGTCATTCAGCCGTTTGTGGAAAACTGCATTGAACATGCCTTTGCCAACACCACGCCGCCTTGGCGTATCCAGATTACCGTGAAGCAATATAACGGATTATGGGCTTTGGAGATCAAAGATAACGGAGAAGGCTTTCCACCGGATAAGATCCAGGAGATTTTAACCAATATTCAGGCATCGGGTTCTGGAATGAACCAGACTGCCGATGGTGGGACAGCCCTTGGTAACATGGGAATTATCAACAGTGTCAATCGACTCAAACTAATGTATAACAACCGGCTCTTTATTAATATATTTAACAATCATGCGGAAGAGCAACATGGAGCAACGATTCAAATCATCGGCTCACTGACGAGAGATTTTTACTAGCGAGGAGGGACAGGCGATGTATAACGTTATGATCGTTGAGGATAGCAAACCGATATTACGTAATATTAAAATGCTCTTGGAGACGCTGAGCTTCCCGATTCGTGTAGCGGCTACGGCAACGAATGGAGAAGAAGCCTTGGCAGCGATCAAGCAGTCACCGATTGATCTGCTGTTGACCGATATACGAATGCCGAAAATGGATGGGCTGTCCCTGATTGAGCAAGCCAAAATTGCCAACCCGGATCTGAAGGTCATCTTGATTAGCGGTTATAGCGATTTTGAATACACAAGAAAAGCATTGAACCTGCAAGTGTTTGACTATTTGTTAAAACCTGTCGAGCGAGAGGCGCTTGAAGAAGTCATGGGTCGGGTAATTGACCAACTTGATCAACAGATGTCCAAGGAACTGCTGGATTTGCAGGAAATCATTCATCCCCAATGTGAGACTACGCCGAAACAGGGGGAGGCGTTTCCGCCTTTATTCAGCCAGATGATGATCATTATGAGCAAACAGCCTTTTACCGCAGGGCATGAACGATGGGTGCAGGTGAAACTTGAGGGTATAGTGCAGGATTTTTTTGCATTCCATCCTTGTCGTGTATACACTAGTCAAACCCCATATCAATTTGTTGCTTTTATCAACAAGAGTGCACTTGAGGTGTACTCTTCCGTACATGAATGTCTTGAGTCGTTGCGACGGCATTTGGTTGCGCATGACATCGATGCGATCATTGGAGGACAACTTCTATTCACTGAGTCTGGTAATCTGCCTGAGCTCTATCACCGCGTGTCGACCATTTTGTCGGAGCAGCAACGGTTGAAACAAGGAATGGTGTTGGATACCGGGAGTCCGGTGTCGATGGCCAGATCCGAGACAGGTTGTCTGGATCTGGTGCAGGAATCTGCTTTTGTACAGATGATTCAGGCTCGGCAGAAAGAACGGTTTGCTCTTAAGTTATCCGAATTGCTGAATCGATGGGCAGAGGAAAATGTACATATGACCGAGGTGGAGCGGTTTATCGGATTGATCGTAGACACGTTTGCTCATCTGTACGAGGAACAAGGGGCGGGCATGAGATTGGGTCTGGAGCTTCGGTCAAGACAATTCGCCCAAGCACAGTCCTATGCCGATTTTTGCCGAGAACTGACGGAATGGACGGAACAGTGCTTCGATATGCTGCAATCCCACGTTCGAAAAAGCAAGGCGATTCTGTTCGAACAGATCGACGATTACGTAAAACTAAATAAATACTCTCAATTATCTATCAACGACATTGCCATGAAGTTTCACGTTAGCCCGTCGTATGTCAGCAGAGTGATCAAAAATGCAACGCAAATTACGTTTGTTCAGTATTACACCCGGCTTCGCATTCAGGAGGCCTGCAGACTGATGGAAAGTCAACCCGACATGAAGTTTAAGGAAGTATCCGATTTGTTGTCATTTAGCGACCAGCACTATTTCTCGAAGGTGTTCAAAGAGTATACGGGGCTAAGTCCTACGGATTATAAACAACAGATGTCTGGTATAAAGACCCAATCATAGTTAACAAACCCTTTTTATTTATGTTATAATACTAAACAAATACGGCTTGTTACTGAATTCATTCAGGCAATACCTATGTATATACATGCTCAAAGTTTCTTTGGGTGTGCATATATATGGGTTTTTTTGCGTTTACTGGCCGATTAGTTCTACCAAAAATGAATAAAGAGAGGAAGATTGAACTTGAAAAAGGAAAGTGAAAAAAGGTCATTTTATAAGAAAGGAGGAGCCGTTTTACGATTAATGAGTACTCGACTCATTGCAGCTTTCCTTGCGGTACTTATTATCCCCACTGCACTTATCGGATATTTCTCGTATCATAGTGCCAAAGATCAAGTACAACAAAAAATGACAGAACCCATCAATACCATATTAACGATGACAGGACAACATATTAACAATCTGGTGGGGGAAAAAGCAGCATTATTGAGTTACATAGACAGCATGTATGGTTCCAATCCCAGTCAGGCGAACAACGAAGCAGTACAATTAGGAATCGACCAGTTAGCTGATACATATCCTGATATTCTTGCCATAACCGTAGGCAACGACCAAGGCAGTGTTATATCTTCTCCAGCAATTGAGGATGCAACATATGATCCACGCAGCACAGAATGGTACACCAATGGTATAAGTAACAATGGATCACTCTATTTTTCGAGTATTATGAATGATCCGGCATCCGGGAAGATTTACGTAGAGATTTCAAAAGCTCTTTCAGATGAACATGGTGTAGCAAGTATTAAACTTGATCTGGAGCGATTAGCAAATGAAATATCGCTTGTGGATGTCGGAGGGAATGGGAGTCTGATTGTGGTTGACTCCAATCGAACGATTGCGGCTTGGTCCGGTGCGATTGCAAAAGGTGGAGGAGGAGAGCTCGGCGGAGCACTTATTGAGGGAATTCCAGTCCATCCTAATACGGCTTCAAGTTCCGATGAACCGATGGCATTTTCCCAATTTGTTAGAACGGATCTGGCGTATGATCTGGAAGTGTATAACGGTATTAACGCTTTGACGGGTTGGAATGTCATTGCTTTGATGGGCCATGAAGATTTTATCGCCGCAGCGAAACCCATTATGGTATCGAGTCTAACTGTCATTGTTATATCTGTATTGATTGCCGGTGTAATTATTTTCTTCATTCTGAGATCTTTTATCGTACCTATGCAAAAACTGCGAAAGGCCACCCGTAGCGTAAGCGAAGGGAATCTGTCTGAACGGGTGAATCTGAAAACCGAAAACGAATTTGGTATATTGGCAAATGATTTTGACCAAATGACCATCTCCCTTCAATCGGTGGTTGCTGAACTTCATCAGACGTCATCGTTGTTAAGCCACTCTTCCCAAATGATTCAGGAAAGTACAGAACAAACCACCCAGTCGGTTCAACATGTAGCTGAAACCATGCACCAGACTGCTGAATCAGCTATTGTTGGGGCGGAGAATTCGGAACAAACCGCGAATGCCGTAGAAGAGATGGCGAGAGGCATCAGTACAATTGCAGAATCTGCGAGTGCGATTGTGGATTCGGCTGAAGAGACGGAGCGCGCTGTTGCTAATGGTGGGAAAACGATAAACCAGGTCGGAGAACAAATGGAACATATTCTCGGAGCTGTTGAAGAAACCTCGGCATTGATTAATGAGCTGTCCAGTCTATCCGCTGAAGCCAATCGAATGAATGAAGCGATTGCGGATATCTCTCGGCAAACCAACCTACTATCACTGAATGCTTCTATTGAAGCATCAAGAGCAGGAGAACACGGAAAAGGTTTTGCGGTCGTTGCTGGTGAGGTTCGCACATTATCGATGCAATCCAAACAAAGTGCGGACGAGATTGGCGCTACTATTGGCAAAATGCTAGATCTGATTGCGAAATCCACATCTCTTATGAATGATAAAGTTCGTAATCAAGTCGGTGAAGGAATGCGGATCAGCCAAGAAGCTTCAGCAACCATATCGAACATCGAACAATATACAACGCATATAGTGGATCAAATTCAGGATATTTCCGCTGTCTCAGAACAGTTGTCTGCCAGTACGGAAGAAGTCTCGGCTACAGTTGCAGCGATGAGTCACATCTCTAAAGTGTCGGCTGATAGTGCTCAGACAACTTCAGCAGCAGCCCAACAGCAAATGGCGGCGATGCAGGAGATATCGGCATCATCTGCACAGCTATCCAAAACAGCTGAGAATATGCAAGAACTGGTTCGCCGGTTTAAACTCTAGAGTAGATGTATGTAAGTGTATAAGGAAACGTAAATAGCCAAGGCGCTCCCCAAATTGGAGCGCCTTTTTGGGCTTAGAGAGATTGGTGAAATTAGTAAGAATGTGACACCTCATCCCCGAACATATCCTTTTGATTCTTTTTCCGGAAACTTCGTGGTGATTCACCAACGATTTTGGTAAATAGAATCGTAAAGTAATTGGGGTTATCGTACCCAACCAGTTTGGCAATTTCCCATATTTTTTTGTTGGTTGAGACTAATAAGCGAGTGGCTTCACCCATTCTTCGTTGGATCAGGTAATGATAAGGAGAAGTACCATAGTGATTTTTGTACATATGAATTAAGTAATAAAAATCGATATGAAATTGATCTGCCAATTCTTTGAGTTTAATATTTTGCCGATAGTTGGTATCCAAATAGTCTTTAATGCTCTCAGCAAGGGTATTACTCCCAACGATCTCCCCACTAGGAAGCTGTTGACGGGACTGCCGATCGATGATCAGAAGTATTGCTTTCAGGACATGCCCAGAGATCAACTCGTATCCAGGTTCCCGGATTGAAAATTCATTGAAGAGAGTCTGCATTAACGAATGGAGCTCATCGGAATATCGGTTTGCTCGAATGATCGGATTGTTAGAGGGAGGAATGACCCAATCCTCAAGGGTCTGGGTGCCTTCTGTAAAACGAAAGCCGCAATAAAAGGTGGATAACGGGAATTCAGGATTGGACTTCTCCTCGTGAAGAGTACCCTTGTTATAAATGAGCATGTCCCCTTTTTGAGCCCAGTGTTTGGTGCCGTCAATGGTGAACAATCCTTTGCCTTCAGTTACGTAGATAATCTCATGCAGATCGTCATGTTTATGCGTCGGAAAGCTCCAATGCGGATTGTCGGCCAGTTTTCCTACATAAATAATGGTGCAATCTCGATTTGGATGCAGTTGGCCGAATTCATGGTGTGTATTCATCTATGTCTTCCCTTCAGAATTAGTAATGAAAGTCTGTGTTGAAATGACAACATATATAATGTTTTGCAATAAAACCACAACAACCTTGATTGTCGCCATGGCGTATCTGACAGTACAATTTCACTATCCAAAATGTAACTATATATCGAAAGTGAAGGGATGGGAAAGCAGAAAATACATGATTACGGATCGTCAAAAGAATTGAAGCGCTTGCAACAATAGAAAGGATTAGTGAGTATTGATTTATGACTAGAAATAGAGAGAACCTACTTATTTTAACGCTTACGCTCGTTAGTTTTGTACTGGGAACAACCGAGTATGTCATCGTGGGTGTGTTGAAGGAAATTGAAAGTTACATGAAAGTATCTCTTGCTGCCGCGGGGATGCTTGTCTCCGGTTTTGCGATTGCATACGCAGTGGGTACACCATTTGCCGTAGCCTTCTTGGCCAAAATATCCAGAAGAAGTTCCATATTGATTGGATTTGCAATCGTGTTGGCATTAAATCTATTGACCGTGTTCTCAACAACGTTCTCTTCGTTGATGGCCATTCGCATCGTGTCAGCCGTTGCTTGTGGACTTACGATATCGCTTTCGATCTCGATTGTAAGCGACGCAGTGAACCGGGAGCGAAGAGGGGAAGCTATCGCTTGGATTTTGGGCGGATTTTCAATCGCAAATGTGCTAGGTGTTCCGCTTGGTACATTTATCGGACAACATCTGAGCTGGTCCATGACGTTTGTTGTTACGGCATGCATAGGTGTTGTGCCGTTGTTGTTCATGTTCCGTATTCTGCCACGCCAAACAACAACGATTGCAGGTTCGTTCAGTGATCAGATGTCTCTATTTGTGAAGCCAAGGATATTGCTGGCCTGTCTAATCCCGGTACTGGGAAACAGCTGTATTTTCGTCGTTTTTACGTACATTACGCCACTCCTCAGTGAGACTATGGGTGTGCCAGTGAAATGGATTAGTGCCGTACTCCTGATCTATGGGGCCTGCAGCATCCTGAGTAACTGGATTGGTGCCAAAATAGCCAAGGGTGACTTCCTGCCCAAGCTAAAGCGGCTTTTCGTCATCCAGGCGATCCTCTTCCTGGGCATGAGTTTTGCCGTTTCCAATCTGTGGCTCGGCTTGGCGTTTCTGTTCCTGATTGGATGTCTGTCATCCTCCATGAGCGCGGCATCCCAGTTATATTTGTTTGATGTGTCAGGATCGATCTCACCGGGGTCCAAAGCATTTGCATCTACACTCCTGCCTGTGGCGGCCAATGTGGGTATAGCGTTAGGCTCCGGCGTTGGAGGAATTGCTGTTAATATGGGTGGTGTCCAGTGGGTTCCTCCAGTTGCTGTGATGCTTGCCTTGCTGGCTTATGTCATTACCCTGATATGCCAGCGTTCCATTCAAGTGAATTCAGACGAAGTAACCACTGTAAAAGCAGCTTAGATGAGATGCTGTTTAAACTAAACGAATGAATGAATATATGGGATTGGAACTACAAACAAAGTCGCTGTTATGCGGCTTTGTTTGTTTTTTTTAGTTTTCCAGCATTCCGGATGAAACGGGTTTGCAGATAATAGAGGTAGGATAATGCAATAATTCAGTGAATTTATATATGAAGAGATCTGATAAAATGAATGAAAAGCTTGGAGGTAAAGCCATGAAAAAGCCCATGATCGGTGTACTGCCTTTGTATGATACGGACAAAAAAAGTTACTGGATGCTTCCTGAATATATGAACGCCATAGAAGGAGCAGGTGGGATTCCAATTATGCTGCCTTTGACAACGGATACCGAGATCATAGCAACGCTGGCTAATCAGTTCGATGGTTTCCTGTTCACCGGGGGACATGATCTCAATCCTGAGCTGTATCATGAGCTTGCAGAGGTTACCTGTGGAGAGTTATGTATTGAACGCGATATGATGGAGTCGATATTATTACAAAAAGTAATTGAGATTGATAAGCCTGCTTTTGGCATATGCCGTGGACTACAACTATTTAACGTTATGTTGGGTGGAACGTTATATCAAGACATTCCGACTAGCCTTCAACTTCATGGGAACAAGATCGTTAATCACAAGCAAAGTCCGCCGTATACGAATCTTGTACATGATGTACATATTGAGGAAAATAATATCCTATACGATATTTTGCAAACAGATACGATAAAAGTGAACAGTTATCACCTCAGGGAATCAAGATGTTATCGGATAAGTTAACTGCTGTGGCAGTCGCTGAAGATGGACTCGTTGAATCCGCGGTAATGCCGAACCGCTCGTTTGTTTTGGCTGTGCAGTGGCATCCAGAGTACAGCTACAAAGTAGATGACTACAGTCAGAAGTTATTTGCGGCGTTTGTTAATGCTGCTAAATCCCCACGCTATAGTACCCATATTGAAGACATAACCGCATAATATGAAAAAGAAAAAAGACCTCCTATTTATAAAAACAGAGGAGGTCTTTGTATTGGTGAATGTAGTCGTAATAGTAATCATGGTATTACCATTACGATTGTTGTGGAATGATTATTTTAATCCAGACTTCGTGTTGGCATGCTCTTCAGCATTCAGGGAAGCAATCAGCTTCTCGCCTTCAACATCCAGGTTTGGCAGAATGCGATCCAGCCATTTTGGAAGTGCCCAAGCTTTGTCTCCGAAAATAGCCATGATGGCAGGGACCAAGCCCATACGGATGATGAAAGCATCAATCAGAATGCCTACCGCCAAGGTGAAACCAATCTGTTTGATCATGACATCATCCGTGAAGATAAATCCTGCAAATACAGAGACCATAATCACTGCTGCGGCAACAACCACGCGACTTACCTGATTGTACCCATGAACAACGGATTCAGTTCCGCGATGACCATGAACATAGGATTCCCGCATGGAGCTGACCAGGAAGACCTGATAGTCCATCGCAAGGCCATACAGAATACCTGTCACGATGATCGGCATAAAGCTAAGCAGCGGACCGCCGGTATCGAAACCAAAGAGCGAATGCAGCCAGCCCCATTGGAATACAGCAGTCGTGATCCCGAATGTAGCGAGGATACTAAGCAGGAAGCCAATCGTTGCTTTGATAGGAACGATGATTGAACGGAATACGAGCAACAGGATAATCAGCGAGAGCAGGATGATGATGCCTACATAAATAGGGAATACCTGCGCCAGTTTGGCTGACATATCAATGTTAACAGCTGTAAGTCCCGTAACTCCAAGTTTCACATCATAGGTCTGTGCGATGCTGGAATCAGCCGCGCGCAGATCAGTGACCAGTGTTTTAGTGAAATTATCGTTAGGACCTGTTTTTGGAATGAGACTGAAAATAGCCAAATCTTCTGTCATACCAAGCGGTGTGACTTGTGCAACGTTATTCTGACCTTGGAGTTCCATCACCAGACCGCCCAAGAGTTCCGGTGTAACTTTTGCGGAAGACTGATTAGGCTCTGCGACCAGAATAAGGGGTCCATTGAATCCTTCTCCGAAGCCTTCGGAGATGGCATCATAACTTTGTCTTGCAGTTGTATCCAGATTCGCTGAGGAAGCTCCGGGGATACCCATTTCCATTTTGGTGATCGGCGTCGCGGCAAAACCAAGAATGACGATGATGGCAATAATGGAAGCCCAACGATTCTTGATAACGAGTTTCACCCATCTGTCCGCGACTCCGTGGTTAGTGGCTTTAGGATGTTTCGCGCTTTTCTCACGAGCTTTGGCGGAACAGATGCGTTCTCCTACCAATCCGAGTAAAGCCGGCAACAGGGTTAAAGCAACGAATACGTTGATGAGTACGGTGGCAGCTGCGACCAAAGCCATCGTAGACAAGAATGTGAGACCGATGACAAGCATACCGCACAGTGCAATAATGACGGTTAATCCGGCAAAAAATACTGCGCTGCCCGATGTACCAATGGCTCTGGCCGTTGCTTCTTTTGCGCTCAAGCCTTGATCAATGATCATTCGACGTTGACGATTAACAATGAAGAGAGCGTAATCGATTCCAACTGCCAATCCAACCATGAGAGCCAGGACGGAAGTGACACTAGGCATTTCGATGAATTTGGAGATGGAGAACGCACCACCAACCCCAATGGCAACTCCGAGCAGTGCAGTGATCAGAGGCAGACCTGCGGCAACAACGGAGCCAAGGGTGATCAGCAATACAATGACAGCAATGACCAATCCGACAATCTCTGCCGAGCCGACCCCAATGGATACCGTTTTGAGCGTTTCGCCGGGCAAGACCGTAATGTTGGTTCCTTGCTCTACCGTCATAACAGATTGAATAACGGAATCAAACACATCTTGGGTTATGGCAGATTGCTCAACTGTAAATTGGAACTGGAACAATGCAATGTTTCCATCCGAAGAGATCAACATGCCTGGCACTGGAACACCATCCACCATCAAAGGTCCATAAGGTGGAGGAGTGGTTATTGCAGATTGCGCCATATCGGTAGACTGTGCATTCTGAGCCATCTCAGCGGCAGCACCCGAATTGCCTGCTTCAGCTGCATAGTCCGCAGGATTAATGACTTTGTCTAATCCGTAAACTTCAGTAACACCTTTCATCATGGCAGCCATATTTTCAGGCGTATCCAAACGCTCGTTGTCCGGTGCCTTGAACACAACACTTCCTTGGCCGCCGGAAGCGGCTGGCAGTTCTTTTGCCAATTGATCCAGAACCTTCTGTGACTCGGTGCCTTCAATCTTCATTTCAGAACTGATGTGAATACCATTGATGCTGATCATGGAAATGACAATTCCCAGAATTAAAACCCAGCCAATGATGAATGTTGCAGGTTTGCTAAAAGCGGTTTTCCCCACTCTGTATAATAATGTAGACATTTCTCTATTTTACACTCCTCTATGATGAATGTGGATGGTTGGCATGTTCGAATCCTGCCCGCAAATGATTAAACGTAATTTCCAAAAATTGATCGAAGGTTAAAGCACCGGGCTTGGTATCTTCAGTAATGACTTGTCCGGGCAGCAACACATTGAGTCTTCCATCAATTAATGGCAGTATCGATCCATATAGTGCGTTAATCAGAAGATAAGTATAGATCTCGTCATATTTCCCGTTAGATAAGTCTAATAAGGTATCTTGTGCCTGCGTCTGCATCCGGTGCATGGCTCCAAGATAATGTGGTTCTAACACGGGATAGGTCTGAGATAGTGATACTAGTTGATGAAGCCTTCCTAAGAGTTCTGTTGTAAGCTGCATCTTGATCAGGTTATACAGTACGTCAAGCAAAGAGGCATTGTCGGGCATTTGGGTAAGTAACTCTTCGAGTTCGGTTGTATTCTGAACGGATATGGCGCCTCTTGCTACGGCTTCTTCTTTACATGTGAAATAGTTTGCAAATGTTCTACGTGAACAACCCACCTGATGCACGATATCTTCGACCGTAAAACCATCGAGTCCGTGTTCAAGAGTCAGTTCAAATGCAGCACCAGCAAGTGCTTTTTCAGTCGCTTCTTTTTTCAAATGTCGCAAGTTTCGTTTAATCATTATTCTCCGCTTATGCGTTCACCTCCAATATCAATGAATATGGTTTAATACTTTTTAAGAAGAGCACACTTACTGAATATGCACTTTGTGAGATTTATCATAACAATTAGTTGCCCATTGTGCAAATTTACTCATTGTGCAATTTTATAACGCATCTATACTGCGAATCAATACTTCAACTCCTGAGGAATGAATGTTAAAATCAGAGAAAAACTTGGGGCGATGACGGGACATGAGTAGTCGTAAACAAAGTTTATTGGAAACAGCACTTGCACTATTTTTAGAGCATAACTATGCAAATACAACAATCCAGATGATCCTGGATCAATCAGGTGTATCCAAAGGCACATTCTACAAATTTTTCAGTTCCAAAGAAGACTGTTTATATTCGATTATTGATCAGCGTATGCAAGAGGATGTTTTCATTCGTAAAGAACTTGAACAAAACCACTATACATCGGATTATGATTTGCTCGTAGATCAGATTGCGATTCCTATGTCTGTGCCTAATAAAGAGCGAGTATGGGAATTATATTGGACGGGTTTTTATTCCGGGGAGATCAACTCAGCCAAACTGGCTACATTTCACCTAAAATGGCTGTCCACACGCTTGATTCAGGTATACGGGAACGACATTAGCCTATATGCCAACGAAGGGGCAATATTGTGCTACGGCATATTACATCAGATTGCCAACACATCAAGAAGTCTAAATACGCAAAAACCGGTATGGAGCGAAGTGGTTCCAAAAGTACTAACGTACATTGAAGTGATCCTGAGAACAATGCACCAGAGAAATGAACATATTTTCGACTTTCAGTCTCTCTATTTCCTGAATGCCGATCAGCGTAACCATGATATGGGTCTGGACATTGATAATGTATTGATCGAATTGGATGAGTTCAACAACCGTGTTCAAAAATCCAGGGAATCTGCATCATTGAAGCAACTTTCGAAGGGGCTTTTAGCGCTATTACAGGATCAAGAGGATCTAAATATTCCTGTTATCGAAGTGGTGCTTCAAGCGTTTCACAAAGAGTACAAATCCAGTGCGTTTCAATCTGAAGCCAATAGACTGACCGAAGCCTGTTGGTGGTACTTGGAACTGGTGAAGTAACGTAATTAATATGGGGGTTGGCTCATAGCCGACCTCTTTTTTGTTTTTTTTTGTTTGTAGTTATTATTAATATACTATTAGTATATTAATAAATTGTTGTTATAACAGTTGTTTTGTACTGTTTAAACTATGATATTTGAAATTAAATATACGAGTAGTATATAATCGGAATGAACATATATTTCCATAGATTTGAAGCACTTCACTTCGAAAGGAAGATTTATATGAATAATTCGAATAACCAGACCTCAGAAAAAGTAGAATTTAATTTGTTTAGCGAAGAAAATAGTAAAGATCCATTTGCCATGTTTGCACAGATGCGTGCCAAAGGTTCCGTTGTCCCTATTCCTAATCCAATGGGTGGAGCAGGGCAAACCTGGATTGTAACTCGGATGGACGTTGCCATGGAAGTGCTGAAAGATCACTCTCGATTTACGGTAGATATGAACGCTATTGATCGTGGCAATGATATTCGAAAGAATCTCTCAGACGAGCTTGGTTCATCGGAACCCCAGACTTTTTTTACCGGAAAGTCGATGCTCTTTGTTGATGAACCGGATCATCGTAGACTCCGTAGCCTGGTTTCCAAAGCGTTCACTCCAAGATATATGGAAAGCCTGCGTCCACGCGTCCAGGAAATTGCCGATGAGTTGATTGACCAATTCGAAGGAAAAGGAGAGATGGATCTTGTCAAAGACTATGCCTATCCTTTCCCAATCAACGTTATTTCCGAGATGTTGGGTATACCTCAGGAAGACCGACCTCAGATCCATGTATGGTCTGAAGCCATTGCAAAAGGTCTTGGTTTTGGTAAACAAGACCCTGCAGTAGCGCAGCACTTGCGATCATTCGCAGAGTACACCTCACAGCTTGTGGCGAACAAACGAATAGAACCTTCAGATGACCTCATCAGTCAATTGATTGCGATTGAGGAGGAGGGAGATCGACTGAATGAAGATGAATTAATATCCATGATTACGTTATTAATATTTGCTGGACATGAGACAACTTCCAATCTAATTGCAACCGGTTCTTATCTTCTTCTGACACATCCTGAACAACTGGAACAACTGAAACAAGATCTGAATCTGGTTCCTTCTGCAGTGGAGGAGTTGCTACGATATAACGGCCCCGCGACTTCTTCAGGTCCTCGTTATGCAACACAGGACACGGAGTTGGATGGACAATTGATTCAAAAGGGAGATGTTGTGATTCCCCTTCTGAAATCAGCGAATAGGGACGAGCAGCAGTTCACCGATCCGGAAGAATTGGATATTGAACGCAAAATAAAACGGCATTTGGCCTTTGGACACGGCATCCATATGTGTCTTGGCGCTCCACTTGCTCGGGTGGAAGGGGACGTAGCGTTTACTACGCTTTTACGTCGGCTACCCGATCTTCAGCTCCGTGTTCCTCAGGAAGAGATTCAATGGCACTCCGCTTTGTCTTCACAGGGATTGGCATCGTTGCCCGTAAAATTCTAATCGTTTATATAAATGTGACTCACTTGAGTATGACGAATTGTCGTCATACTCTTTATTTATAATGATGATAGAATGGGATGAACAAGAAGCATTCCAATGGCGTGAACATGCTTAATGCAAAACATAAAATTGAGTACATAAATTTTGTTGTTGAGGTACACATTATGAATAAAGATGAATTTTTAATGCATAAGCGGCACATGATCAATTAGCGGGAATTGCTGGCAGCAACATTATGATCACGTATGAAGAAGTAATTGAGAAAAGTCCTCAAAAGCCTGAAATAGTGGGGGAATTACTGGGCGCAGAAGGCGTGAAAGTATTCGAAGGATATCATTTTTAATCTTGGTCCTCGTTCGGACAAAAAAATAAAATTTTTAATTATTGCTTGATTTTTTTTTCAACGTCTGATAGTGTAAGACCTGTGATTTTGGGAAGTTTATTTATCAATATGAATTAGAGCTTTCCAGCAGATAATTTTGACCACTTCACCAGGAAGTTAAGGCCATACGGACAGCCGGGTCAAACGCCGATTGGCAACTTACGTTGCTTTATTGATTGAGTTCAAAGCTCAAATTTTATAAGTTGGTTACTTTACAACCAGTGCAATTGCACATCAACTTGTGAAACGGTCAATAAGAGTGGTAAAGGCGAATTATTTGCTATATAGACTCTGATCCAATATTGATATACATGAAGGAGCTTTCCGCCAAAGGAGTTCTTGTGAACTTTTTTGGTCATGGAGACTTCACGTCTTTTTTATGATGTATATCGATAAGCAAGTGTGATGATGCGCGATTGCGGGCATTTTTCACCTTGCTTTTTTTGTTGTCTTGTTGTCATCGTATTAAACCAATTTAAAAAAATACATATTGGGATAGGAGAATGTAAAATGGGAAAAGCACTAATCATCGGCGCCGGCGGCGTTGCTTCCGTGGCAGTACACAAATGCGTTCAAAACAGCGAAGTTTTTGAGGAAATCTGCATCGCGAGTCGTACAAAATCCAAATGTGATGAACTCAAAGCCAAGCTGGACGGCGGAAAAACAAAAATTACTACAGCACAAGTTGATGCTGACAATGTTGACGAACTGATCGCTTTGATCAACGAAGTTAAACCGGATATCGTTATGAACCTTGCTTTGCCGTATCAAGATCTGACTATTATGGATGCTTGTCTTGCAACTAAAACAAATTACATGGACACCGCTAACTATGAGCCACATGATACAGCGAAGTTTGAATACAGCTGGCAATGGGATTACAAAGAGCGTTTTGAACAAGCAGGCATCACTGCATTGCTCGGTAGTGGATTTGACCCAGGCGTAACTGGCGTATTCTCCGCTTATGCCCTGAAGCACTACTTTGACGAAATTGAATACATCGATATTCTGGACTGCAATGGCGGCGACCATGGCTATCCGTTTGCAACCAACTTCAACCCTGAGATCAACATTCGCGAAGTATCTGCGAACGGAAAATATTGGGAGAATGGTGAATGGATCGAGACGAAGCCAATGGAAATCAAACGTGTCTACGACTTCAAAGAAGTTGGCGAGAAAGACATGTACCTGTTGTACCATGAGGAACTGGAATCTTTGGCAAAAAATATGCCAGGTCTGAAACGTATCCGTTTCTTCATGACATTTGGTCAAAGCTACCTGACTCACTTGAAAGCTCTTGAAAATGTAGGCATGACTTCAATCGAGCCTATTGAATATGAAGGTAAACAAATTATTCCACTGCAATTCCTGAAAGCAGTACTGCCTGATCCGGCATCCCTTGGACCACGTACTGTAGGTAAAACAAACATTGGTTGTATCTTCAAAGGTAAAAAAGACGGTCAAGACAAAACATATTATGTATACAATATCTGTGATCACCAAGAGTGTTACAAAGAAGTGGGTTCCCAAGCGATCTCTTACACAACAGGCGTTCCAGCTATGATTGGTGCAGCAATGGTCATGACAGGCAAATGGAACAAACCAGGCGTATACAATGTAGAAGAGTTCAACCCAGATCCATTCATGGAAGAGTTGAACAAATGGGGCCTCCCATGGGTAGAAGACTTCAACCCGGTACTCGTTGATGAGCTGCCAGAAGAAGTTAAAGAATCGGAGCTTGTTCGTTAAAATGCGGTTCGAGCAATTACCGACACCATGTTTTGTTGTTGACGAGGCGCTAATCGAGAGAAACCTGAAAATCCTGAACGGTGTTATGCAGCGTACAGGTGCCAAAATCGTACTTGCTCAAAAAGCATTCTCCATGACTGCGATGTATCCGCTGATTGGAGAATACCTGAGCGGTGCAACGGCGAGTGGTTTGTATGAAGCGCGTTTGGGCCATGAGGAAATGGGCAAAGAGAATCATGTCTTTGCTCCAGCATACCGTGCAGAAGAGATCGACGAGATTCTCTCCATCTGCGACCATATTATTTTCAATTCTTTTTCACAGCTTGCAAAATTCAAGGATAAGGCGCTTCAGGCTGGCCGTAAGGTCGGCTTGCGCGTCAATCCAGAATGCTCTACCCAAGAAGGACACGAGATCTACGATCCGTGTTCTCCGGGTTCACGTTTTGGCGCGAAACTTGAGGATTTCGATGCAAACATGTTGGAAGGTGTCTCCGGATTACACTTCCACACGCTGTGTCAGCAAAATTCCGACGATCTGGAGACTACGTTGAACGCAGTTGTCGAGAAGTTTGGACAATGGTTGCCGCAAATGGAATGGATCAACTTCGGTGGTGGACACCATATCACACGTGAAGATTATGATATTCCAAGACTGGAAGCATGCATCAAGCGTATGCAGAACGACTATGGCCTGGAAGTATATCTGGAGCCTGGAGAAGCTGTTGCGCTGAACGCAGGTTATCTGGTGACCTCTGTGCTGGACTTCCATAAAAACGGTATGGACATCGCTATTCTGGATACTTCAGCTACGTGCCATATGCCGGATGTGCTGGAAATGCCATATCGTCCGCCGCTGATCGGTTCGGGAGAAGTAGGCGAGAAAGCCCATCTGTATCGTCTTGGTGGACAAACATGTCTGTCTGGTGACGTAATTGGGGATTATTCATTCGATCAGCCTCTACAAGAAGGCGACCGTCTGGTATTCGAGGACATGGCGATTTACTCCATGGTGAAAACCAATACGTTCAACGGCATGCCGCTTCCAGCGATTGCTGTTAAAAGAAAAGACGGCGATTGCGAAGTTGTTCGCGAATTCGGATATCAGGATTTCAAAATGAGGCTGGCATAATACTTCATTATATAGTAAGCATTAATATAGAATTGAAAATAGGGAACCTGGAGACAGGTTCCCTTTTTAACGTTAACTGAAGTTTAACGATTAGATTTAATGATGTTTATCAGTGAGGTTAGGTGAATGTTTACCGGTAATGAGCCGACTTAGCTTCGACTTCAGTTTTCGGGTTAATTTTGTGGTTTTGAGGCTGCTCTCGCAGCATACGGAAAGATCGGTTCTCTTAGTTCAAAGTCATACGTCAACCCATCCACAATGCCGACTACACTCTCACTGTCATACAACTCCAGCAAAAATCCAGCCATTTGTTCCGCCGTATGGAATTTGGTAACTCTGCCTTCATATTCAAACTCATCTACATTAAAGGAATGTTTCGCAAATTCCGTCTCCGTTGCAGCCGGGGCGAGAACTTTGGCTTGCATTGCTGCGTTCTTGCCTTTCAACTCTTGCGCAAGTCCTTCCGTAAAGGCACTTACATAGAACTTGGTCGCACAGTAGGTTACTGCATCGGCTACAATCGTATATCCACCACCAGAGGAGATATTAATGATCTGTGTGCCATCAACATCTGCATAATCACGTACATACAGGGAAGAAAGAATCGTAAGAGCTTCTATATTAAGATGAAGCATCTGTTCAATCTTGGGTAGATGTTGTTCGCCAACGGATGCGAAATTCCCGAATCCTGCGTTGTTAATCCACGTCTCAATGGCATAAGGCTGAAGACTTTCATAGAATTCATGTACATTAGCGGCAATGGACAGATCCACTGTACGAATGACAACATCCAGATCAGGATTGATTTCAGCTACTTTTGCTTTTAATTTGTCCAATTCATCGGTTCTGCGTGCTGCCAGGATCATATTTTTGCCACGGGCTGCAAAAGCTAAAGCCGCTTCATATCCAATGCCCGAACTTGCACCGGTAATCACTGTGTATTTCATGGGAATTCCTCCTGGATCTGATTTCATTTTTTATTGTGATATGACCACGAGTTGATTATACTGATTAGAGCTTACTCTAAGTCAAGCGGGAAAATGGAGGGGAGGTTAACCATGCATACCATTGGTGAAGTGGCAGAATTACTCCATATCAGTGCACATACGTTACGTTATTATGAGAAGGAACAGATTGTAACCCCTCTCCGAGATGCGAGTGGAGACAGGCGATATAACGAGTCACACCTGAAATGGCTGCAATTTGTAATTAAATTAAAAGAGACTCAGATGCCCATTGCTACCATTAAGAAGTATGCGTCCTTGTTTCAGGAAGGGGAGCATACGGCGGCGGATCGTTTGAAGCTGCTGGAGGAGCATAAAGAGTCGATTCAAAAACAGATGCACATACTTAACACAGCAAATGAGATGCTTGAGCATAAAATTTCGTCGTATCGAACTTTCATCGGACAATGATGTAACACACATCAATGACGTTCTATTGCCAAAACAGTGATTTTTATTATAGACTATTTTTTATCGGTTGTTCATCAAGGGGGAAATGCAATGCATCAAATCAGAAAACAAAAGTCAAACAAGTTAAAGATCCTCTCCAAAGTATTATTGATTATCATTGGGGGATTTATAACGGCATATGGTCTCGAAGCCATATTGATCCCGAATAATGTCTCAGATGGTGGTGTCACAGGTCTGAGTATCGTAGGATCACAGTTGTTCGGATTACCACTGGGGATGCTCATCGGGATTATTAACATTCCATTTGTGTGGCTCGGGTACAAGCAAATCGGAAAAAGCTTTGCGTTATATTCGATCATCGGTATTGCTTCACTCGCTATCAGCACCAGTCTGATGCACCATGTACCAACCATCATTGAAGGTGATACCTTGCTCGTTACCGTTGTCGGCGGGATTATCATTGGTTTTGGTATGGGACTTGCATTACGTAATGGCGGGGCATTGGATGGCATAGATATGCTGGCAGTACTTCTTTCGCGAAAAGTACCTTTTGGAACCAGTGATCTCATTCTGTTCCTCAACATGTTTGTCTTTATTGTCGTTTCTACCGTGTTTGGCCTGCAAGGCGCGATCTTGTCAGGACTTGCGTATTTCATTGCTTCTAAAGTAATACATATTGTTGAAGAGGGCTTGAGCGGCTCCAAAACGTTTAAAATTATTACGAATCAACCTGAGATTATGGTTGAAACCATTCGGGATCGCTTAGGCCGTGGAGCAACGTATACCGAGGCTTACGGTGGCTACTCGAATGAGCAATTCAAGGAAATTACTTGTGTTATTAACCGGATGGAAGAGAGTAAAATTAAAGATATCATTCACGAAATTGACCCAACTGCCTTTGTAGTTGTATACGATGTAGCTGAAGTAAGAGGCGGCAATTTCAAAAAGAAAGATATTCATTGATACGAAAAACAAAATGAACTTAAACGTGTTAGTCAACCAGGAACTTCTGGTTGGCTTTTTTGTTTGTTCACAGCTTAACTTGGAGTTTTAAAAGGCGGATTTCCTTGTTAATTTAATACGAATATTTAAATTTGCAAATGAAATAAAGATGGTTTATTATTATATCAAATGATACAAATAACTATCATTATTTTAAATTAAGTGTTGATCACAAAACAACAACATGAATGCAGAAGAGGAGAATGTTTTATGGCGTGGTTATTTCTTATTCTTGGAGGAATCTTAGAGATAGGTTGGGCATTAGGTTTGTCATTCTCCGATGGTTTTTCGAAAATCGAGATCGTAATCCCCACGGTTATTTTAATGATTGGCAGCTTCTACTTCTTTGCAAAATCCACTAAAATACTTCCTGTATCAACCGCTTATGCGGTGTTTACCGGTCTTGGTTCATTTGGAACCGCAATTGTGGGAATGATTTTTTTGGGGGACTCCGTAAGTGCAATTAAAATCGTGCTGGTCATGATATTAATCAGTTGCATCATCGGTCTGAAATTTGTATCGAGTGAACCTAAACAAAAGGCAGGTGTATAGATATGAGTTGGTTTTTCTTGATCTTGGCTGGTTTATTTGAAGTTGGCGGTGTAATATTTCTGAAACTTTCAGATGGATTTACCAAATTGAAACATACATTTACGTTCGCTCTGTTTTTGGGATTAAGTTTTATTTTTCTTTCCCTGTCTTTGAGAGAGATACCAATCAGCATTGGTTATGGAATCTGGACAGGTATTGGGGCATCGGGCAGTGTACTATTAGGAATGTATGTATTCAAAGAGCCCAAAAATGCTAAGAAATTGGCTATCGTTAGTGGGATCATCGTCAGTATTGTGGGATTGAAACTAGTCTCTTAACTGGATAAATTAGCTGTACTAACAACGGAACCATATCCATCTCATCTATATTCATGCATAAGTACAGCTCTCTTATGGAAAACTTCTGTAGTACGAATTAAATTGCATGACTTCAAGTATGTATGGGAGGTTAGCATAGTGACAAAACAGGACCCGCAAGAGCTTTTGAAGCAAAAACATGAACTGGATGAACAAAAAAGACAGTTCACTAATTTTTCGCGGAATATTTCAGGTCATGGTGAGGTTGAAGCTGGTCAAGAGTTCAGAGTTGACCGGGTATCAGATGATCAAAACCGTATGAAATCGGTTGAGAACAAACGCGGCGAAGCCTAAAACGTTACAACATAAGCCGATCCTTTCCTGGATCGGCTTATTCGTGCGCAGCAGTGTGATAAACAAAGAATATGTATTGTAATTGCACATAGAAGAGTATATAGGTGGTGGTCAATCGTTGGAAAAGGTCGTATATTATTAATATGTCGATTGTGGGATTGAATATGGACCACATCGCAAAATGATAAACGATCTTACATAGAAGGACGGGAAAAAATGGATTTTAAACCGCTTGCTTCATTTATCGACCGCATTACATCCTGGCGTGTACCGTGGGCAGAGGTGCTGGTGATGCATCGAAATGATACCGTTTTCCATTATCGTAATGGATACGCCAATCTGGAAGAGAAAACACCTATCGGTGATGGAGCGATCTTCAATCTATATTCCATGACCAAAATTATGACCTGCGTGGCAGGGCTGCAACTGGTGGAGAAAGGGGCGATGCTGTTAAGTGATCCCTTGTCTGATTATCTGCCAGAGTATGCTGAGATGACGGTAAAGAAAACGATGCCGAACGGGGAGATCCGACTGGAAAAGGCGACAAGAGCCATTACAGTACGTGATTTGTTCACCATGACTGCCGGGTTCTCGTATGACGTTGGTTGTCCAAGCATTCAAGAAGCTGTAAAAAGCACCGATGGAACATTGCCAACACGTGATTTCGCGAGAGCGCTTGCCAAGGAACCGTTGTTGTTTGAACCAGGGACACACTGGAATTACAGCATGTGTCATGATGTGCTGGGAGCCTTGGTGGAAGTAGTAAGTGGCAAGCGATTTGGTACGTATCTTCGGGACGAAATTACTGGACCTCTTGGCATGAACGATACAGCATTCAATCTGAACGATGAGCAGCAGAAGCGCCTGATTCCGCAGTATGCTTACAATGATGAGCTTGAAAAGGCTGTACGTATGGATGGTAATGGATTCCGTGTGGGTACGGAGCTGGAAAGCGGCGGTGCAGGGTTGTTATCAACCGTTAGCGATTATGCACGTTTTCTGAACGCGCTTACTGGGTATGGTACGAGTCCCGAAGGTGTGCGCATTCTGTCACAAGCTTCAGTAGAACTGATGCGAACGGATCACCTGAACGAGATGACTCGTGCTGATTATTCGTGGGATCATATGTATGGATACGGCTATGGACTGGGTGTTCGCACACATATCTCCAAAGCAGGAAGCGGCTCACTGAGTCCAATTGGCGAATTTGGATGGAGCGGCGCTGCTGGTTGTATGGCTATTATGGATCCGGATTCAGAGCTTACAGTTATGTATGCACAGCACCTGCTGAATAGTCAGGAACCATACGTTCAACGACGCTTACGTAATGTGGTTTACTCCTGTCTGTAAATGATATCGTATTCGAAGTTTAAGAGCCGCTAAATAGCGGCTTTTTTATGTTACATGAGTCGAAATCTATTCATTAGATTGTTATTTCTTTATTAGAAACGGTATGTTATCATTCTTAGGAAAATAGTACTAGTAGGAGGATATGCTTATTGAACATGAACCTATATTCATTACATAGTTTGATCAAGGTTACACGCTAGCAAGTACCTGTTTGATTGTTGAGATTGTACACGACTTAAAATTAGAAAAGAACTGTTAGATTTTTATTTTTTTACTCAAAGGAGATTCAATCATGATACACCCTAAACACAACGCAAAATGGGCTTCTCTGGCCCTACTGACTTTAATCGGCTATGTTCTGAGCGCATTGCTTATGCTACCACTCAATGCTGCTGCCAAAGGAGAGCAAATCTCAGCCAAAGAGCTCCAAAGTATGAGTCGGCTTTCATTTACGCTTCGTGATGCCAAGCAAACGGCTTATACCGTTTATATTTTCGCTTATGATGAACAGAAGACCACGCTGACCGAAGAAAATGGTTGGACCAACAATAAAAAAGGCGACAAGAGTTATTCAGGCACGTATCGTGCAGCCTTGCTAAAAAAAGGTGCAGCATACGGAACTGTTCAGGCAGCAAAACTGGATCTGAATACGATTATTTTGCCCCAAACCTGGAACTTCGTTGTGAAGAGCAAAGAGGCCAGTACACCAGACATGCTGATGATCACCGATTGGGGAACTTCTAATTTTAATGAGGTGAAAACGTATATTGTTCGTTCCGGGGAATTACGCCGTGTAACATATGTCGATAATAAGGGGAAAAAAATCGACGATTCCTACTCTGCAAGCAGAGATGATGGAATCCGTACTCTTTCAGGTGCCCGAGTACAGTTCAAAAATTACAACAACCTTCAATTTGTCTATGGAGTTGATACGTTTAAGCTGAATGTGAACAAATTGGAATTGCGGTTGGAAGATACGCGTAACCTCCGTTCAAAAGCTTGGCCGAACTCGGGTGTTGGTGATCGCGCTTACCTGAAAAGCCTGAAGGAAGCCGCTTTAAAGGGCGTGTTGCCAGGTCGAACGGACGTTAAGATTGGCATGACGCTTCAAAATGCGCAGAAAAAACTTGGGAAACCAACCTCTCGTTCAAACGAGGAATGGGGAGCGTTCTATTATTATTCTAAATTCGGCGTCGGATTTGATTCATACATGCACGAGCTTACCAACAAATCACGTATTGCCGTTTTTGATTTGTACAATGAAAAGCAAAATCTTTCACCATGGAATGTGAAAATATGGATGGGGAAACCTTCCTCAGAATACTACAATGAAGTCGTTGGTGGTTATGAGATGGTATACCAATTAGGTAATCACGCCATTGTATTTAACTATGAGGAAGAAGAGGACTTGATTGACTTTACGAGTATATATTAAGGTATAACACAGTAAGAAACAAAAGAATATCGTATATGAACTTACAAAAAAAAGCCGCTAATTAGCGGCTTTTTTTGTTATCCATGGATGTGGACGGGTAGTCTATTTTATTGGAGTGTTATTAGAGCTTTGCACAGAACGTACACGATTGACCAAATAAATGCCGACCGATACAAACAACAATGCAGCCAGATTCTTCAGTTCCAGAATCGTTTCCCCCAGGAATAATGCTGATAATAAAGCTCCAAACACAGGAATTAGAAAGTTATAAACAGACACTCTTCCGACCTTGTTGTACTTGAGAAGCATATTCCATAGACAAAATGCGACGGATGACAGTAAGGCCAAGTAGATCAAGTTACTGGTGGATTCCAAGGTGAAATGAGTAACCCGACCGCCGAGTGATAGACCTAACAGCGTAAGTACCAGTCCCCCAACGAACAGGCTGACCCCTGTTATGATCAGAACATCGATCGTAGCGGTGAGACGTTTTGCATAGAGGGCTGTAACGGAAAAAACAAGTGCTGCTATAATCACGAACCCTTCACCTGTGAATGAAAAGGAAAAAGCTAGCAGATCCGTATGGAAGTTTACGATGATTACGCCAACAAATCCGAGCAAGCAGCCAACGATTTTGTTTTTGCTTAATTTGTCGTTTTTATAGATGAAATGGGCCAAAACAACACTGAAAAAGGTCGTCGTTGCGTTCATAATGGAGCCTTTGACACCCGTCGTATTGGCTACGCCAACGTAGAAAAACATATATTGCAAACCGGTTTGCAATATACCTAACATGATGAGACCTGTCCACTGAGGCCTGGTTAATTGGAGCTTCTGTTTTCTAACGATACGAGACAGGAGCAAGAGCAGCAAGCCCGCCAGTGTAAATCGATATCCTGCAAATACATACTTGGAAGCAATATCTTCAGGCAGAATGTTAAATGCGATATATCCAAGTTTGATGGATGGGTACGCACTTCCCCATAACAAGCAACACAGGCTTGCCACGAGCATGACAAAAATGGGCTCACTAAATTTACTCGGTTTCTCAACGGTATTTCTCTCTATCACTTTCGATCTTCTCCTCACATTTCATGCACATATGTATGTATGAATCTATTAATATCCTCCCTGACCATATCACATATCGCCAATGTTTGTAATGATAATTAATGAACCGCTCTTCAATTGGTAAGATTATAAAGAAGGAACGGTTCATGAGGAGTCTATGTTATAGATTCCTTTCTAATAAAATCCCAACTTGTTCTGCGACAATGTGAGGTTGCCGGGATAATCCATTCGTGAAATAGGATTCCACGATACCAACGATTGCTGTACCAAAGAACGTGAGAATAACTTCTTTTGTTAGTCCTTTATTTTTCCCCTCAATTACATTCACCTCATCTTCCAGTTCTTCAATGACGAGAGCCAGGAAGCGATTGCGGAAAAAAGGAGCTCCTTTGCTCAGTAACATAGCCGAGAAAAATGAATAGTGAACTTCAAAATATTCGAACCACAGCACATTGCTTTCTATAAAATCCAGATCGGATGCTTCCTTGCACAATCTTCTTAGTTCATCGATATGCTCTTCGATTAATTTATCCAGCAAGTCAAATTTGTCCAAATAGTGATGGTATATCGTTCTGCGGCCGACATTTGCATGATCAGATATATCTTGCATTGTAATGGTATCAAAAGGTTTCTCGTTCATGAGTTTGATAAAAGCGGATTTGATCGCTTCCTGAGTCTTAAGTATTCTTCGATCTGTGATAGAAACGATAGTAATCACCATTCTTTCCAGAGAGTAATTGCACAAATGTTGTCTCCGTGCGCCATAAGGCACAGATCGGGTTCATTTGATCCTTGCAGAGGCTGTGCAATTATTTTATATTATACACAAATGTGCGATATCGCACGTATGTGTGTAATCACATTTAGGAACATAGGGGCAGGACGCATTAATCAATAAGATCACACTGGAGGAAATAAAATGGCTAAACATGAGGAAGTTAAAGATGGAGTGATATTCCCGGTAGGAGAAAAAAACGAAGCATTTTCGCAATATTTCATAGGGCAAAGTTATCTCCAATCCTTGGTTGTTGATCCCAAAGTGAATGTGGGTGTTGGGAATGTAACGTTTGAACCGGGATGCAGAAATAACTGGCATATCCATCGCGGTGGATTTCAGCTGTTGTTAGTGACTGGTGGGGAAGGTTGGTATCAGGAAGAAGGAAAACCTGCTCAATTACTAAAAGCCGGCGATGTTATTGTGACTCATGATGGTGTGAAACACTGGCATGGGGCCGCTAAAGATAGTTGGTTTGAACACATTGCAATCACTGCAGGTACACCGGAATGGTTGGAACCTGTTACAGATGAAGTTTATGGGGAGTTATAAAATAAAAACTATGAATTGATTTATTAGGAAATGCTACTCCCTAATTTTGTTAAATTAAAGGCTAATTAAATTCAGCGAGATTGCTGATTCTTTATGTTGATCTTGGTGCCATCGCTCTGAGTTTTAATCGAGTGGTGGCTTCTTTACGTCTATGAAGTATCGACCTCCCTTACAGGTGAAAACCATGATATAGATGGATTCCACTGCACATTCATATATACTTGGAGAAATTTCCAGATTGAAAACGCTTGTCAAACAGAAAAGAATATGATAATTTAATGTCTGTAACCGGTTACACATAGAGGAGAGCAACTTATGACAACAATTAAAGATGTAGCTCAACTGGCTGGCGTATCTGTTGCCACCGTATCCAGGGTCATTAACGATAGAGGTTATGTTCATGCGGACACACGCAAGAAAGTGGAAGATGCTGTGAAGGCGCTTAACTTTTCGCCGAATGAAGTGGCCCGCTCATTATATAAGCGCAAGTCCAAACTGATTGGCCTGTTGTTGCCGGATATCGCCAACCCTTACTTTCCGCAATTGGCCCGCGGCGTAGAGGACCGGATGCAGGAACAGGATTACAGACTGATATTCGGAAATAGTGATGAGGATGAACGGAAGGAGCAGGATTACATCCAGACGTTTATCCAGAACAACGTGGTCGGTGTGATCTCTTCAACGAACTATCCTCATTCTTCAATATATGAAAAACTGAAGATTCCCGTTGTGTTTCTGGATAGAACATCATTGGATCGTCCATCCGTGTATGCGGATGGCAGGGAAGGTGGAAGACTAGCTGCAAGGGAGATCATCAAACGCGGCAGTCGCCGGATCACAGTTATGCAGGGACCGTCACAGATCAGACCCGCTCAAGACCGTTTTGAAGGGGCGATTGAAATCATCCGTGATGCTGGGTTAGACTACCAGGTAATCCAGACGACCTCATTTTCAATTAACGAGGCAGGTGTATGGGCTGAAGAATTATTCAGAAAGTATGCGGACACAGACGGGGTCATTGCCAGCAACGACATCGCAGCCATGGCCGTACTGCATGAGGCATCACGAATCGGAAGAAAGGTTCCTGATGACGTACAAGTGATTGGTTTCGATGACATTCCGATGAGCAGGCTGTTATCGCCGGCATTGTCCACCATCCATCAGCCAGCATACGAGATGGGAAGAGAAGCGGCGGGATTACTTATCCAGCTTGTGGAACAAGCTGCAATAGAGAACAAAAACATACAGTTACCCGTAAGTTTCATCGAACGGGGCACTACGAGAAAGGTGAAATCAGATGGCTAAAATATGTGTAATAGGAAGCAGTTCAATGGATCTGGTTGTTACTTCGTCAAGACGGCCGGGGGCGGGTGAAACCGTTCTTGGCGACAGCTTCAAAACGGTCCCTGGCGGTAAGGGAGCCAATCAGGCTGTTGCTGCTGCACGACTGGGTGCCGAGGTTGCGATGATCGGCCGGGTAGGCGACGATGCTTTTGGCAAAGATATTTTAGAGAACTTTAGAGCAAATGCTGTAAATACGCAAAATGTGAAACCGGTTACACATTTAGAAAGTGGAACGGCTCATATCATTCTGGCAGAAGGTGATAATAGTATCGTAGTGGTTGAAGCGGCGAACCGGGAAGTCACTCCTGCATATGTCGATGAAGCAGCTAAAGTGATCCGCGATGCAGATATCGTACTAATCCAGCAGGAAATTCCGGAGGAAACGGTTGTGCATGTGAGTACATTGTGTGCAGAATTCGGAACACCGCTGCTGCTTAATCCAGCACCGGCGAGAACATTACCGCAAGAAGTGATCGACAATGCCGCATATATCACGCCGAACGAGCATGAAGCCGAGATTTTGTTTCAGGGCATGAGTCCGGCACAGGCATTACGTCAGTATCCAAACAAGTTGTTCATCACGGAGGGCAGTAAAGGTGTACGTTACTTTGATGGTACTGAGGAAATTTTAGTCCCAACTTATAAAGTTGAGGCTGTCGATACTACTGGGGCAGGGGATACGTTCAACGCCGCATTTGCAGTTGCTTTAGCTGAAGGAAGAGCGTTGCAAGAGAGTATACGCTTCGCCAATCGGGCTGCATCGTTGTCCGTCACCAAGTTCGGAGCGCAGGGCGGCATGCCAACCCGTGATGAAGTAGAGGAGAGCTTGTAATGAAAAGAAATGGCATGTTGAATAGTCACATTTCCAAGATTCTGTCTGATCTGGGCCATACGGACATGATTGCGATTGCGGATGCAGGTCTGCCGGTACCGGACGGGGTACTCAAAATTGACCTGGCCCTCAAACTGGGAACACCAAGTTTTCGCGAAGTGGTGGAAGCGATCACTGAAGATATGATCATTGAGAAAGTCATTGTGGCTGAAGAGATTCGCGAAGGCAATCCTGTAGCCATGCAATTCATCACAGAGAAATTTGGGGTAGAAGCAATCGATGCTTCGGTCAGCCACGAGCAATTCAAAGCATTAACACGGCAGGTGAAAGCAGTCATTCGTACAGGTGAAGCCACACCCTATGCCAATTGCATTTTACAATCGGGAGTCCATTTCGGTTAAAAGGAGGTTGCGTAATGCACATTCAGATGCAAGACATTCATAAAGCGTTTGGAACGAATCAGGTGCTGAGCGGAGTGGATTTTGAACTAAAGGATGGTGAAGTTCATGCCCTGATGGGGGAGAATGGAGCCGGGAAATCCACACTGATGAATATTCTGATTGGTCTCCATCAGAGAGACCAAGGGACCATCATGATCGACGGAGAAGAAAACTATTTTGGAAGTCCAAAAGAAGCCGAGAAACTGGGTATCACATTCATACATCAGGAGCTGAATGTGTGGCCTGAAATGACGGTGCTGGATAATCTCTTTATTGGTAAGGAGATGACATCATCGTTCGGATTGCTCAATACAAGACAAATGAAAGCGCTTGCCAAAGAACAGTTTACCAAGCTTTCCGTAGACATACCACTGGAACGTCCTGCGGGAGAGTGCTCTGTCGGGCAGCAACAGATGATTGAGATTGCCAAAGCGCTAATGACAGATGCCAAGGTCATCATTATGGACGAGCCAACAGCAGCACTTACGGAGCGCGAGATCCAGAAGCTGTTTGGTGTAATAAGCTCGCTGAAGAAGGAAGGCGTATCCATCGTGTATATTTCTCACCGAATGGAGGAGATATTCACGATCTGTGACCGGATTACCATCATGCGTGATGGAAGAACGGTGGACACGCAAGCTATTCCGCAGACAAGCTTTGATGAAGTGGTGCGGAAAATGGTAGGTCGTGAACTTACCGAGCGTTATCCTGTCCGGAATCCTTCTTATGGTGAAGTTGTCCTCGAAGTAAGGAACGCAAGCAGCAAAGGTCTATTCGAGAATATTAACTTCACGGTGAGAGCGGGGGAAATACTCGGTTTCTCAGGACTCATGGGTTCTGGACGAACAGAGATCATGAGAACCATCTTTGGTTTGGATACGTTGGATAGCGGTGAAATCTTCATCCGCGGCAAAAAAGCGAACATTCGTAAACCGGCAGATGCAGTGAAACATGGAATCGGGTTTATTACAGAAGACCGCAAGGATGAAGGGTTGGTATTAGACTTCTCTATTCGCGAGAATATGGCGTTGCCAAATCTGTTCAGTTTCTCAAGCAAAGGTTTCATCTCAACTTCAAAAGAACAAGAATTCGTAGATACACTGATCAAACGTCTACAGATCAAAACGCAATCCTCCGAGACGGCGGCAAGGAATCTATCCGGGGGTAACCAGCAGAAGGTGGTTATCGCGAAATGGGTTGGTATCGGACCAAGCGTGCTTATCCTGGATGAACCTACCCGCGGAGTGGATGTCGGGGCGAAGCGCGAAATCTATGAATTGATGAATGAACTGACAGACCGCGGCGTTGCAATCATCATGGTATCGTCGGAGTTGCCTGAAGTGCTCGGCATGAGCGACCGAATCGCGGTTGTGCATGAGGGACACATCAGTGGCGAGGTTGCAAGGGAAGTAGCAACACAAGAACACATTATGACATTGGCCACAGGGGGACAGTGATATGACAACAATGCAGGAAAACAAAACGGCTAAAAGCGGATTCCGTTTCTCAAACGTGATACAAAAATTGGGACCGCTACTTGGCTTAATCATTCTTATTCTCATCGTTTCGGTGTTGAATCCAAGTTTCTTGGAACCACTTAATATCTTGAATTTATTGCGTCAAGTCTCGATTAATGCGCTGATTGCCTTCGGTATGACGTTTGTTATCCTGACGGGTGGAATTGATCTGTCGGTCGGCTCAATTCTGGCTTTATCCAGTGCTTTTGTAGCAAACATGATGTTGTCCGGCCTGGATCCGATCTTGTCCATCATTATTGGTGTAGCACTCGGTGGTGTCATGGGTATGGTGAACGGACTGATGATTACCAAAGGTAAAATGGCTCCGTTTATCGCTACACTTGCTACCATGACGATATTCAGAGGACTGACGTTGGTGTACACCAATGGTAATCCAATTACAGGACTCGGGGATAACTTGTTGTTCCAATTGTTCGGCCGCGGTTACCTGCTGGGCATTCCAGTACCTGCAATCACGATGCTGATTACCTTCATGATTCTGTGGATTGTTTTGCATAAAACGGCTTTTGGCCGCAAAACGTACGCCATCGGTGGTAATGAGAAAGCTTCCATTATCTCGGGTATCAAAGTTAATCGCGTGAAAATTATGATCTACTCCCTGACAGGTATGCTCGCTGCTCTGGCAGGTGCAATTCTGACATCGCGTTTGAATTCAGCGCAACCAACGGCAGGAACATCCTACGAGCTGGATGCAATCGCAGCAGTTGTATTGGGTGGTACAAGTCTGGCTGGAGGACGTGGACGTATCGTTGGTACACTGATCGGTGTTCTGATTATCGGCGTGTTGAATAACGGATTGAACTTGCTTGAAGTAAACTCATTTTATCAAATGGTTGTAAAAGGTATCGTTATTGCCATTGCCGTCCTGCTGGACCGCAAGAAAACAGCATAAGGAGAGAAGCGAATATGAAAAAGTGGACTGTAACACTCATAAGTATGCTGATGATCATCGTTCTGGCCGGTTGCTCTCTGGAGCCACCAGAATGGGCTAAACCAAACCCTAACAAAAGTAACGGACAGAAGAAAATAGGTTTGTCGATATCTACACTGAACAATCCATTCTTTGTATCACTAAAGGACGGGGTCATGGCTGAAGCCAAAAAACAGGGAATACAGGTCATCGTGGTGGATGCGCAGAACGATTCGGCCAAACAAACCAATGATGTGGATGATCTCATTCAGCAAGGCGTTAGTGCACTGCTAATTAACCCTGCGGACTCTGCAGCGATCTCCACAGCGGTTCAATCCGCTAATAGTGTGGGCATTCCTGTAATTACGCTGGATCGCTCCGCCGATAAAGGCGAAGTGGCGGCACTAGTGGCATCGGATAACGTTAAAGGTGGACGCATGGCAGCTGAATACTTTGTTGAACAACTTGGTGAGGGAGCAAAAGTCATTGAACTTGAGGGTGTACCTGGCGCTTCCGCAACAAGAGAACGGGGTAAAGGTTTCCACGAAGTGGCTGACAAGCAACTCGATGTGGTTTCCAAACAATCTGCTGATTTCGATCGGTCCAAAGGATTAAATGTCATGGAGAATCTGCTTCAGGGTAATCCTGACGTGCAGGCAGTATTTGCCCATAATGATGAGATGGCACTTGGTGTAATTGAAGCGATTCAAAGCTCAGGTAAAGACATTCCGGTCATCGGATTCGACGGCAATGATGATGCAATCAAATCCATTCAGGATGGGAAATTGACGGCAACAGTCGCTCAGCAGCCTATACTGATTGGCCAACTGGCGCTGCAAGCAGCTCTGGATGTATTAAGTGGCAAGCAGGTGGAGTCATCGATTCCTGCTGAATTGAAGCTGGTAACCAAGGAAAATGTGAACGAGTAAATCATCATAAAACATGTATCTTCTTGGACATGAACATAGAACTAAACCAAGCCGCTAATTTAGCGGCTTTTTTCATTTTGGAAGAAGCGTGTGGGCATCACATCAATCAGATTATTGAAAAGCATATTACAGAGGTGCCCCAATTGAATAATGTCCACTTTGTCGTTTTGGACTGCTCAAAAAGAGCATTTTTGGATATGTATATCCAATCCATGCGTTGCTATACTAGCATGACGTTCCACACAGTCTTCACAATACATAAGGAGGAGCTAATCTCAATTATTCATTCCCGTTTGGAATAGAAAGAAGGTGGCTGACATGAAACATATAGTAGAAGAAAATCTTCAAACTGTAAGACAGCAGATGGCATTGGCCTGCCAGGCTTCAGGTCGCAACATCGAGGACATCAAGTTGTTGCTCGCGACCAAAACGGTACCGCTTGAGAAATTACAAATAGCTATTCAAGCAGGTGAGGTCCTGTTTGGAGAAAACAAAGCTCAAGAACTCCGAGACAAATTCCCACTCATGGAACAAAGCAAGCAGGTGGAATGGCATTTTATCGGACATCTGCAAACAAATAAAGTAAAGGACGTTGTTAAATATGTTACTCTCATCCATTCCGTAGATCGTCTGAAACTGGGTCAAGCGTTACATAACCAGCTTCTCAAAGAGAATAAGACCTTAGATATTCTTGTGCAAATTAATACGTCCTACGAAGAAAGTAAATTTGGTGCCTCTCCAGAAACAGCCGTTGAGCTTGTAGAACAGTTGTCTCAATTCGAGACATTGAATGTGAAAGGTTTAATGACGATTGGAAAACTGAATGCGACAAACGAAGAAACACGACATTGTTTTCGATTGTTAAATCAGATCCGTACGCAGATTAAAGAGAAAATTATTCCACGCGTAGAAATGGATATTTTATCGATGGGTATGTCTGGAGACTTCCAAGTCGCCATTGAAGAAGGAGCTACAATGATACGTGTAGGAACAAGTGTATTTGGTCAACGCTACTTACCGGACGAGTATTACTGGAATGAAAACACACGCATCGATGATTAAGTGAGAGGTAGTGTTAAATATGAAGACAGCATCCCCTTCGTTACGTGGCCGTGATTTGATATCGCCGGTGATCGCCGCTTTAATATCCGTAATTGTTAATTACGGGGGTACGTTTATCCTTGTTTTTCAAGCTGCAAAAGTGGCTGGTTTAAGCCCGGAAATGACTGCTTCCTGGATTTGGTCCATCTCGATTGGAGTAGGAGTAACAGGAATTTGGCTCAGTTATCGATATAAGGAACCGATTATTACAGCCTGGTCTACACCGGGTGTGGCGTTTCTCGTTTCAGCATTAGCGGTAACCCCTTATCCAGAAGCAATTGGCGCTTACATGATTTCAGCAGTCGGATTTATTATTTTAGGTTTGTCAGGCATGTTTGAACGTTTCGTTCGACTTATTCCCCCAGGCATCGCTTCCGGATTGTTAGCTGGTATTTTACTACAGTTTGGTATTTCGGCCTTTGGAGGGGCGAAGGTAGATCCTTTGCTTGTGATTGTACTGTTTGCAGGCTATATCGTGCTAAGAAGGTTTACTTCTCGTTACGCCATTGTTGGCATATTGGCAATCGGTTTGATTTATTTGATATGTATGGGGAAAACAGACTTCAGTACGATCCAATTGGCTGTCGCATCGCCTGTATTTGTTGTTCCGGCATTTTCGTTAAATGCTTTACTTGGCGTTGCGCTACCGCTGTTCATTATTACCTTGACAGGGCAGTATATGCCCGGAATGCTTGTTCTGCGTAATGATGGATTCAAGACAAGTGCCAATCCTATTTTGGCTGTAACAGGTTTGGGTTCGCTTCTTGCAGCCCCATTCGGATCACATGCTTTTAATGTGGCAGCTATTACAGCAGCGATTTGTACAGGAAAGGATGCACATGAGGATTCAACCAAACGTTATATTGCAGGTATTGCTTGTGGTGTTTTTTATATTTTTGTCGGCATTTTTGGCGTAACATTGGCTGCTCTGTTTTTGATTCTTCCTGCTACCTTTATTGCAACATTAGCGGGATTGGCCTTACTTGGAACCATCGGTGGCAGTCTTGCCAATGCATTAACGGACCCTAAGGGACGTGAAACTGCATTGATTACGTTTTTGGCGACAGCGGCGAATGTGACTTTGCTTGGTGTGGGTGGTGCATTTTGGGGACTGTTTGCAGGAATGATGGCACATCTACTGATGAATAGTAAATTTCCCAAAAAACAAATTGGAACGAATAAATAACCGTAATATTGAGAGGAAGATGTTCATGAAACATTTGGAGAAGCAAGATAAAGTAATAGGAAAGGCTGTTCAGCAAGAGCTTGCACGGCAGCGGGATACGATAGAACTGATTGCATCAGAGAATTTTGTTAGTCAAGCTGTGATGGAAGCAACCGGTTCAGTGTTGACCAATAAATATGCAGAGGGGTATCCGGGCAGAAGATATTACGGCGGGTGTGAGCATGTTGATACGGTCGAGGAGATAGCAAATCGCCGCCTTAAAGCCCTTTTTGGAGCTGAACATGCGAATGTGCAGCCTCACTCCGGTTCTCAGGCCAACATGGCTGTTTATTTTGCCTCGGTTAAGATTGGCGACACAATACTTGGCATGAATTTATCCCAAGGAGGTCATCTAACACACGGAAGCCTTGTTAATTTTTCAGGTAGGTTTTACAATTTTGTTTCATATGGTGTCGATGCACAGACGGGCCGCATTGACTTTGACGAAGTACGTAAACTTGCTTATAAGCATCGTCCACGCATGATTGTTGCAGGTGGAAGTGCATACCCGCGGACCATTGAGTTTGAATTATTTGCCCAGATTGCTGCCGAAGTGGGAGCTCTTTTCTTTGTAGATATGGCGCATATAGCAGGAATTGTTGCGTCAGGTTTGCATCCTAACCCGGTACCACATGCCCATTTTGTTTCAACCACCACGCACAAGACTCTGCGAGGACCACGAGGAGGAGCTATCTTGTGCCGTGAGCCGTGGGCACAGGCGATAGACAAAGCTGTATTCCCAGGAACTCAGGGCGGTCCATTCATGCATGTCATTGCAGGAAAGGCGGTGGCATTAGGTGAGGCATTGCAATCCGATTTCACAACATATATTGAGAGCGTGCTGAGTAACGCCAACGTATTGGCAGAAACTTTAATGAATGAAGGACTCACCCTTGTATCGGGTGGGACAGATAATCACATCGTGTTGGTTGACTTACGAACTATGGGCCTTACAGGCAAAGAAGCCGAAATCTTACTTGATGAAGTAGGGATTACCGCGAATAAAAATGCAATCCCTCACGATACAGCAAGCCCGTTGATCACGAGCGGTATTCGTTTTGGAACGCCGGCTATGACGTCCAGAGGACTGGGAGCCAAGGAAATGAAAGAAATCGCTCAGCTGATAGGGCTTGCTTTTAAAAATCCAAAGAACTCGGATGTAAAAAATCAAATATTAGGTAGTGTCCGCGAAATTACTTCGCAATTCCCTTTATATGAAGGGCTTAAATAGCTCAACAGCAGACACAAATAGAGCCTGCAATTGTTCCTGATGGCTAACAATTGCAGGCTCTTTGATTTTCCATGATTATATTGAAACTCACTTTTTTGAACAGAAGAGATATACCGTAAATGAGATTTAAGACACACGCTAGTAGGCTATACCTACACGAGACTGTACATACTCATCAGACATTAATTGCTGATAAGTAAACTCCGCAGTATCGATTACAGATATAGAGGTTCCACCGTCAGGCAAATAGTCGCGCTCAACCCGGTACTTACCGAGAGATTCTCCATCAAATAAGTAGGTAGGACACACGATAGTCCATTCTAACTCTGAAGCTTTGAGAATGTTGTACATTTCCAGATGCTCTTCAGCTGCTCGCGTGGACTTACGTTTGGACTCAGGGGATTGAAAACGAAGCAAGCCAGGATCCGTTCGACTTTCCAATATTCCTGCTGTACCAATGGTAATGATTCTTTTGATACGCTCCTGAGCCATAGCCTCAACAATATGTCCCATGGATTGCGATAATGTAGTCGTTCCATCGGTACTTAAGGAACTAACAACGAGATCTACACCCTGTATGGCGTGATGAATATCCTCTTTGACTATAGCGTTTCCTTGATGCAGAATGAAATTGTCATCGTTGATTTGTACCTTTTCCGGGCTTCTAACCAGTGCAGTCACATGATGATTGGAACGTAGGGCATTAGAGACGAAATGACTTCCAACCCGTCCGGTAGCTCCTAACACTAAAATTTTCATTACAAAAAACATCCTTTCGAATCCGATTGGAGAGTAGTTCTCCATCATAATACAATCTTTGCAAGCCGATGTATGCCTTCCTCAATCTGCGCCTCATCCACTTTTGCAAAACCTAATATCCATCCTTTTCGATGACTCTCCAAGCAATATCTACTAAGCGGATACACACGCACACCTTGATCAAGGGCAGCATTTGTCAGCGCTTCTTCGTCAAATGACGTTTCAGATTCTAGAAGCATATGTAATCCCGTTTCCACACCACTTAATGTAAATCGTGAGCCTAGCCCAGAAGCAACAATGGCTTTGGTCATGACTTCGTGTCTGCGTCGATATATGTTCCGAACTCTTCTCATATGGCGCATAAAATGACCACGCTCAATAAAATGAGTTAGCGTTAATTGTTCCATAATCGGCAGATGACGATAGGTTAATTCATGAACTTGGGTAAGGCGATCGATGGCTATTTTGGGGCCGATGATAGCCGACAGACGAATACCAGGTGCAACCATTTTGGAAAAACTCATCATATAAAGCGTATTCTGAGGTTGCTGACTGAATATAGTTGGAAGCGGATCTCCACGGTACCTAAATTCGCTATCGTAATCATCCTCAACAATCCAATATCGATGATGAGCTGCCAAGTGCATCAATTGTTGCCTGCGAGGCTCCGACATAATAACGCCAACTGCGCATTGATGAGAAGGTGTGACAAATACGAGTTTCGTCTGTGGGTGAATATGATCTACACATAATCCATACTCATCGACTGGAACGGGATCGACTTGCATCCGGCGGTATTTCATCGCCATCCAAGCAGCAGGGAAGCCGGGATCTTCTACGGAAACTCTGTCTCCCTCACTTAAAAGTGCCTGGGCAATTAAATCAATGCTATGTTGTGCACCTGAGGTTAACAAGATTTGATCAACATCGATATGAATGCCTCGTTCAAGTGACAAATAACGCTGAATCTGTTCTCTTACCGCCAGTAACCCTCTGGCATCGCCATAAGCCCAAAGATCCAGATTGGGTTCAGTGGAAGCTTGCAAAAAGGATTGCCTCCAGGCTTTTGTAAAACTTTCATCTAAATAAGGCTCGTGGGGATTAAAATCAATTTCTATTTTGCGATTGTCCCTATTGCCAAACCAACTATGCAGATGACCAATCGATTCGTTCAGTGCAGGCAGTTCGGGCGGAATAGGCCCTTGCATCGTGACGCCTTCTGATGAACGAGGTGCATATGTCCAATCACTAACCCTTGTCCCGGCCCGACGGGAAGTTACCGTATACCCTCGACTGAATAATTCCTCGTACACAATCTGTATGGTTGACCGTGAAACACCAATTAATTGAGCAAGTTCGCGTGAGGGGAGTAGCAATTCGCCTGGTTGCCATTTCCCGGTTGTGATATTATGAATCGCTTGATCCAAAAGTTGCTGCCAGATCGGGCGATGGTCATTCCGATTAACTTTTAGCATTGCTTCAACTCCATTACTCATGCTGAATTATGGATTGCATTTATTTATGTACTTAGTCATGTTATTGGCACTCCATTGATTGATATACCATTATAGCAAAAGTTTAATTTGCAAACAAAACAAAGCTGGACTAAAGCGAGTTTTACTGTGTGTCCAACCTATTTGGGTTGATCCTGCTTGGTTCATACTCGATTCATATTCAAGCCACAGACAGTTCATCTTCTTCGGTTACACTACGGGAGTACTAACACAGAGATTCCTAATCCATAGACTAGACAGGAGAAGATGAGATTGACACGAAAGAAACGAACTTCTATCGCCGCCATAACCTTGGTGTTTGCAATGATGTCCCCAATGTCGGCGATGGCCACACCCACTACCAGTAACGGTAGTAACCCTACGTATGATCTAACTAAAAAGGCAGTAAGCGCAAAGGCCAAGGTACTCACTGAATCATACGCTACGACAAGTGTGCAGTACGCACTGATGGATGAGGGCGAGATTGTGATCTCCGGTCAGGCAGGCAAAAATGATCTGAAAAACAATATTCCCCTTTCTTCAGACACCATGTATGGCATAGGTTCAACCAGCAAGATGATGCTCACAACCGCCGTAATGAAGCTAGTGGACCAAGGCAAGATCGATCTTGACGAGCCTGTCGTGAAGTATATTTCAGATTTTAAAATGAAAGACAAGCGTTACCAACAGATTACACCACGTATGCTACTGAATCATTCATCCGGACTTCTCGGAACGTCAAGTAACAGTGCAATACTGTTTGGAGATAATGATACCTATGCGCATGATACGTTACTGGAACAATTGGCGACGCAACATCTGAAGGCCGATCCTGGCGCATACTCGGTGTATAGTAATGACGGTTTTACATTGGCTGAAATTCTGGTTGAGCGGGTCAGCGGCATGAGCTTCACAACTTTCATGCACCGGTACATAACCGAACCTCTTGGTATGGCGCATACCAAAACACCGCAAGATATTGTAGACTTTAGCCAGATGGCAGCAACATACGCCCCTTCGCATGAGGAACAACTCCCGTTAGAGACTACAAATATGATTGCCTCGGGAGGCATCTATTCCACCGCTGAAGATCTGGTTCAGTTCTCGAAAATCTTTACAGGTGAGGTTGAAGGTGTTCTTTCGGAGGAATCCGTAGAGGCCATGGAGCAAGAAGAATACAAGAGAGGCATGTGGCCAGAAGAAGGCGATTCTTCTATTGGTTACGGCCTGGGCTGGGACAGCGTGAACCTGTTTCCTTTTAATGATTACGGCATCCAGGCAGTAAGCAAAGGCGGCAATACAATAACCTATCATTCCTCCTTGATTGTACTTCCGGAGTATAATATGGCTGCTGCAGTAACCTCTTCGGGTGGTCATAGCTCAACGGATCAATTGCTGGCAACTGAGCTGTTGCTTGGTGCGCTTGAGGAGAAGAATATCATTCCAGAGCGTAAACCGGAGAAGTCACATGATGCACCGGTAAAAACAACCATGCCGAAGGAACTTACACAGCACACAGGCATGTACGCGGGTGGGGCAAACATGTTAATGAAGCTGGACGTAAAAGATGACGGGCAATTAACGCTATCTAATCTGTCGTCTCCTAACAGTTCTGATCAGACCTATACGTACACCGCTGATGGATCATTTGTTAATGATGCGGCTACGGAAAAGCTGAAGTTCGTTCAGGAAGTCAACGGGAACACATATTTGTGGTCTCGCTCGTATCAGTCTGTTCCTGGACTTGGACAAGTTGCTTCCTCGGAATATAAAGCAGAAAAGCTTGAAACCAATGAATTGTCTACAGAAGTAAAGGCCGCATGGCAGAAACGGGAAGGCAAAGCCTACGTGTTGGTTAATGAAAAATACACATCAACACTGTACAACGCAGCGATGCCGATGATTCCCATTCATACTTTTAATGAGCTACCGGGTTATGTCTACACGAATAAAATCGTTGGAGCTAACCAAGCTGTGAACCAATTGCAAATTCCTGGATTAGCAGGCCGTGACACGATGGAGTTTAATTTCTATGAGGAAAATGGCGTGGAATACGTTACAGCTGGAGGGAACGTTTATGCTGCTCAAGAAATTATAAAACCGATCTATACGGGAAGACAATCAAAGACAACCATTCAAGCGAATGGTCATGCCACATGGTATTCGATTCCAGCATCAGCTGCAGGTAAGGAAATGACGGTCAAGATGTCTTCAAACAGCGCATTTGCTGTATACGACCAAGCGGGCGTAGGCATGAATCACACAGTGGTCAGTGGACAAAACGAAATTGTATTGCCTGAGAACGGAACCATTGTGTTCGCGGGTGAAGCTGGCTCGAAGTTCGAGATTGTATTGACAACCAAAGAAAATTAATAGATGATAAAAAACTGTACAACAGAAAGTCGCGGATAACGCGGCTTTTTTTGAGTTTTAAATTTTAAATAATACGTTTTAAAGTAAAAGTACCTTTTTTCAGATTCACGATGTAATATTGGGTTTCGCAAAGCTTACCTGGAGGGTAAGTATTAAGAAGGCTTTTACTGGTTGGAAAAAATGATGGAGGAAAATGTTGCAAGTGGAAAGGCAAAGCATTGATTGTTAATATACAGTAAATAATAACAATCAAATGGGCAGAAGATCGACAAAAAGCATAACCGTAATACCGATTCCAAAGAAAATAATGATTATTCGGACAACACCGAGACGGGGAGGACACATGAAAACAACGAAGATCTCATTTTTTATACTTTCACTGATGCTGCTCCTGGTGAGCGGTCTATCAGGATGGGTGGGGAACGCCGCCGCAGCATCCGATTCCGGTAAAACCTATGTTATCGGAACTGATGTCACATTTGCTCCATTCGAATATGAAGATGAGAATGGTGATTTTGTTGGTATCGACATGGATTTGCTGGATGCCATCGCGAAAGATCAAAATTTCAAGTATCAAATCAAATCCCTGGGATTTAACGCGGCTGTACAGGCACTTGAGGCGAATCAAGTCGATGGTGTGATCGCAGGGATGAGTATTACGGATGAAAGAAAAGCAAAATTTGATTTTTCTGATACTTATTTTGAATCAGGTGTCGTTATGGGTGTTAGTGCCAACAATGACACAATTAAGAGTTATGAAGACCTTCGTGGTAAAAAGGTCGCTGTAAAAACGGGAACAGAAGGGTTTAGTTTTGCAGAGTCCATCGCTTCAGAGTATGGATTTACGATCGTTCCGTTTGATGAGTCATACCAAATGTATGAAGATGTAAAAACCGGTAATTCCGTAGCCTGTTTTGAAGATTATCCTGTACTGGCCTATGGGGTTAATCAGAACAACGGTTTGAAAATTGTTACCGACAAAGAAGAAGGCGCTCCTTACGGTTTTGCAGTAAGCAAGGGGAAAAACCAAGAGCTTCTGGAGATGTTTAATACAGGTCTAACCAATATCAAAGCTAACGGTGAGTATAAACGCATTACCGAAACATATCTGGGTGAGAACGCTCCGACTGTTGCTAATCAAGGTCGCTGGGAGCTAATTCAGAAATCTCTTCCTGCACTTTTTAAAGGTCTGGGAAACACACTTTTATACACGATTGTGTCCCTTTTCTTTGCGTTTATCATCGGTCTGATTTTCGGATTTATGAAGGTGGGACAGAACAAATTCCTTCGTGGTGTTGCCACCGTATTTGTGGATATCTTCCGCGGTATTCCGCTGATTGTCCTGGCATTCTTTATCTATTTCGGGATTCCACAGGCGATGGGCTTCACGATGCCATTGTTCCTGGCGGCTATTCTGACACTTAGTCTGAATGCAGGGGCGTACGTAACCGAGATTATCCGAGGCGGGATTCAATCGATTGATCGTGGTCAGATGGAAGCTGCTCGTTCATTGGGTCTTCCTTATCGCAAAGCGATGATAAAGATTGTTATTCCGCAGGCAGTGCGGGTTATGATTCCGTCCTTCATTAACCAGATGGTTATCACGTTGAAGGATACGTCAATCTTGTCCGTTATTGGTCTCGTAGAGTTGACACAATCGGGTAAAATTGTTATTGCAAGAACGTTCTCCTCTTTTGACATTTGGTTAACGGTTGCGGTTATGTACCTGATTGTCATCATCACATTGACCAAAATTGCTGATTATCTGGAGGTGAAGGTTCGTCGTGGCTAAAATAAAAATTGAAGGTTTGAAGAAAAGTTTCGGCACAAATCAGGTTCTCAAGGGAATTGATGTGGCGGTCAACGAAGGAGAAGTCGTCTGTGTCATCGGGCCTTCCGGTTCGGGAAAAAGTACATTCTTGCGCTGCATCAACCAATTGGAAGATATCACAGCTGGTCGAGTTATTGTAGATAATCAGGATCTCAATGATCCTAAAACCAACATTAATAAAGCGCGTGAAAATATTGGCATGGTATTTCAACATTTTAACTTATTCCCTCATTTTAACGTATTGAAAAATATAATGTTTGCACCAAGAGAATTAGGGGTTTTAAACGCAGAAGAGGCTCGAAAAACAGGTCTTAGCCTTCTGGATCGTGTCGGGTTGTCTGATAAAGCGGCTAGTTTTCCCAGTCAACTCTCGGGGGGGCAAAAACAACGGGTTGCTATCGCTCGTGCGCTTGCTATGAACCCGGATGTGATGTTATTTGATGAACCGACTTCGGCGCTTGACCCAGAGATGGTAGGCGAAGTTCTGGGTGTAATGAAAGATCTTGCGAGCGAGGGTATGACGATGATCATTGTTACCCATGAGATGGGTTTTGCCCGTGAAGTAGCTGATCGTGTGATCTTCATGGACGGTGGTTATATTGTCGAGCAGGGCACTCCTGAAGAGATATTTGGAAATCCGAAGAATGAACGGACGATCAGCTTTTTGGAGAAGGTACTCTAGAACTGAATCGAGAATGAACACATTGAAAGTCGCTATTCAAGCGGCTTTTTTTGTTATATTTATGAGGTGATTTAATAGAAAGCCCGATCAAACTAAGCCTAGAAAGCGAGGTCTGTACTCCATGGAAAATGTGTCACAAGAAGATCAACTGGAATCCATCAAAGCCTTTCAATCAACCATCCGCAAATCGGAAAATGCCTTAGTGAATATGACTCAGAAAAGGAATAACACAACATTGCTACAGAGACGTCTCCAAGCTCTATACATCGGCCTAGCAGTTCTGGAAAAACACTGGAATCAGAAGCCTCATCAATACACCAAGGAAGATATAACAGAAGCCAGCCTTGTCTTGATTGGATTGTTTCCATCCCTTGAGAACATGTATGCCAAGTCCAAAGAAGGTAGCCCGCAAAAGACTCTTCTGGAAAGAAGAATTAAAGCATTTCATCTGGCCGTTCAAGCCATGGATACATACTGAAATGCTTATGCAATGCATTTTAACGACTTGAAATGAGAGAGAGGTCTGTCTAATGAACGACAGACCTCTCTTTTTTTTTTGCAAGCTTAGGAAAACCGATAGAGACGCACACCGTGCGCAGGTACAGTAGTAACTAAGGAATTCTCTGTAAATTCAGCTGCTTCTTGGCTCCACAATTCAGTACCTTCGGTAATGCTGGACAATCCAACCTCATCAATGGACAGATCCACAGGTAGAGCATCCTCACCGATGTTAAAGACAGCGACGTAAGAAGAACCATCTGCATGCTGGGCAGTCCACACAATAAGATCTTCTTTGCGTAAGGCTTCTCTGGCTCCGTAACTCTCGCGATGCATTCGCAGAACCTCACGATTGGTCAACAGGGATAGTGTCCAGTCATCATTATCTCGCAGTTCACCCCCAAAAATGAGCGGGGAACGGAAGATACTCCACAGTGACATCATCAACAACTGCTCGTCAGGTGTGAACCGAGTCCAGCGATCTGCTCCACCACCATCTACAGAACGGATACCGATATGACCCAAAGGCAACATATCACAGTCTGGCCAGCAGCCTGCTTGGGGAACGCCCTGCCACGTCCGGCAGCGATCGAACATATCCAATAACAGCGGCCACAGGTCCCAGAAATCGTCCGTGACACGCCACATGTTGGCATGATCAGCCAAGAATTCTGAGTATTCCACCGGAGCAGGGCCAGGAGAGAGACTTAGTACCATGGGCCGACCGGAGCGCTCAATCGCTTTGGATATCATTGCGATCTCTGGCTGATGGGTGTCATAGAGCCTGGAAGCAGCAATATCGTCGACCTTCACCAAGTCAACGCCCCATTGTGCATACAGTTCAAAAAGGGAATCGTAGTAGGCCTGAGCGCCTTCTTTTGAGCTATCAACACCATACATATCTGTATTCCACGGACAGATGGAATTCGGATGAGCAATATCGCGCGCAGTGGCGGTTGTGCCCAGGATCGGAGTAGCGGCATGTGCAGCTTGACGTGGAATACCGCGCATGATGTGAATGCCAAATTGCAGCCCAAGACTATGAACGTAGTCGGCTAATGGCTTAAATCCCTGTCCACCTGCAGCGGAGGGAAACCGATTCTCGGCAGGCATAAGCCGCGAATATTCATCCATGATGAGTGGAACGAACGGACGATATTGCGAAGAATTGGCCAAAGGCTCGTACCATTGAATGTCGACCGTAATATAGCTCCAGCCAAAGTCTTTAAGGTGTTCTGCCATGTAGTCGGCGTTGCCACGAATTTCGTCTTCTGTAACGGCCGCGCCGTAACAATCCCAGCTGTTCCAGCCAAGCGGTGGAGTTGATGCTGCAAGCGTATGATTCATGGGAATGCTCCTTTATGGATTAATTATTGCTCTCGCTCAATTCATCATAATAAAGGATTTTATTAATATCTACAGTAATGTTGAGTGTGGAATAGCAAAATATTGCGGTTAGTCGAAGAACAATTTACGGTACACAAGGCTTTCTCCGCCACTACGAAATTCACCTGGCGTAACGCCGGTTATGCTGCGAAAGGCTTTGATAAAATAACTTCCGCTGGAATACCCGACTTGCTCGGCGATGACTTCAATGCTAAGCGTAGTTCCGCGCAGCAGTTCCATTGCTTTTTCTGTACGTACACGTGTCAGATAAGCACCTGGGGTCAAACCTGTACTGGAGGAAAAGCGACGTATAAAGTGATATTTGGAAAGGGAAACATGCTCCGCAAGGTGATCGATACTGATCATTTTGGAGTAGTTGTTTTCTATGTATTCAACGGCTATTTGAATGTTTTCAGACCAATTCTCCCTGTTGCGCAATGTCGTTTTCTGTAATCGAGTCAACTCTGTCATGAACTGATATACGCTGGATGATGCGATCAGAGGATCAGTGATTCTGCCTGCTGCCGCATCTGTCACGATCATCCGCAACAGTCGAACGGGTGTACAATCAGCGGGTAAATAGGGCACTTCTCCAGCTTCCCGAAGAAATTTTCGCCAATGGGGCAGAATAAGAGTGGGCCTGAACAGCAGGAACAGAAACTCCCAAGGTTCTTTTGATGCTGAATGGTAGTAATAGCGATGTGGCCCTGGAATTTCGGCCAAAAAAGCTTGTCCTGCGGTAACATGATGAATGCGATTATTCGACTCAAACACACCTTCACCCGAGATTGTATATTGGAATAACAAGAGAGGCCCGTCCGAACGTTCGAGTCCGTCCCAATGATAAGAAGGATCGGTTATTGAATCACATCCTGCCGCATACAGTACACACAGTTGGAGCTCCTTGTCTTCCGCGAATCGAAACCCATAGGTTCCTCTAGGGATATTCATGTCAGCTCTCCTTGTTGCCCTGAATTTTGCACATTTATGCATTATACCAATACATTGGTTGCTCCTCGATCTTATCAAAACAAAGCTTGTTTGCCATATGTAATGATTCAATGTTATCGGCGTGACAGCACCAGTTCGGTACTAATCCTTTGTTTATACACTCTTCAATGAACCGAACGCCGACAGCTGTAGCCAATCCCTGCATCTTATGTTCCTCAAGTGTGATGATATCGATCTCCGCATAACCACCACCTACATATGGGGAAGAGCAGACGCTAACAATTTCACTATCTCGAGTAATAAAATGCGCAATACCATTAGCAATAAAGTGCGGTACAGAGTCCCATACAATTGAATAGTAGGAGTAAAAATCCTTAATGTACTTCGTTGCGATGGATGGATTTAATTCTACGAGTTTAAAGTGTTTACCTAAAGTGAGAGTATCTCCTTGGTATCTCTCGGTAAACTTCATCTTATTGAACGAAAAATATGTGCGTTTGATTTTCTTTGCGTTCGGTAATTCATAGTTATCAAGTAAATCGATCCAATCTTCCGAAAATAGTGCCAGTGCATAAAAATCTATTATATGATTCTTTTTGTTTATTAAAAATCGAATGACGTCATCATTAAATTTTGGATTGCTAGCCGTCCCCAGTAGACAGTAAAAACCACCACAGCTTGTGATCAGGGCTGAAGTTATGTTGTGCTTGTTGTTTACGTATACAGTTCCTTGTTGTTTTTGCTCAAGTACGGAATACACAAATACAGCTTTATTCTTGATCTCTATGAGAAGAGGAAGTATCAAGTGAATCTCTTGCCATGTTAGAATTTCCAAAACTACACCTTCCTTTGCGCTTATCATGCTTATATAAGGTAGAATTTCTCGTCTCGAGCAGAATGCATAAAGCGATTGATCAATTAAAGATGTAAACTAACCACTAATACATAATCAGTTCAGTTTTACTGCGCTCCGTGAATGAAAATATCTACTAGCTTCTGGCCTAGCGAAAAGTTGGAACCATATTTATGCAGGTTATCTTCCCGATTACCCATTAACATCAATGTCGAGAAGGTCTCTGCCAGGAAAAATGGATCGTCCGTTCGCAGTCTGTTTTTATCCATTGCCCGTTGGAAATGGGAGGCTAACACTTCGTGAATCTGATGCTCCGCGTTGCGTATATCCTGAATTTGAGCTGGTTCAAGAAAAGGCTCAGCTTCTCTGAGCATGGTTTCAATCTCCGCATGTGGATTGCCCAGTCTGGCCTCTGCCAATCGCACAAGCCCCGACTCCAGATTCTCGGCCTGATCAAGGATATGCGAGGTTAAACGGCTCACATTGTGTAACATCGTTGTAAAGGCAACCTTAAAAAGCTCTGGTTTGCTGGTGAAATGATAATAAATGGTTGGTTTTGATACACTACATGTTTTGCCAATCTGCTGAAGCGTGACTGTTTCGTAGCCATACTCCATGAATAACTGTGAAGCAGTTTGAATAATGGTTTGCTGAATTGAGATATCGTCGTTGCCATGTTTGGGTCTTCCAGGCAATCGTTTGGGTGATTTTTCTGTCATTGAACTTCCCTCCATGAATATTTTATGACAAATAACGATAGTAAGCAAAATCATCTTGTAATTATATTTACCGGTAAGTATAATTATGAGAGTTAAAAAAGACATATCATTATCCTCATACTAAGGTGGTTTTAAGGTTGAAAACAGCACAACGTACTAACAAATGGAAGAAAATAATTATGTGGACCATCTTGTCCATTGTTATCATCGTGGCCGGCGTTTACGTATATCTCAAATCGGTTACGTATAGTCCGACTGAGCGAGCTGAAACGGCGATGACAAGTGATGCTCAGGTTATTGTCGCCAAGATTAAGGACGGTTACCGATTTGAACCCGTGGGTACAGAGATAACCAAACCGAATATTATTTTTTATCCAGGTGGTCTGGTTGAACCTGAAAGTTATTCTCCACTTGCCAGAGAAATGGCAGAACAGGGTCACCGCGTATATATCGCGAACATGCCAATAAACTTGGCGATTTTCGGTCAGAACAAGGCTGATTCCTTTATCGAGGAACATCCTGACGAAGCGTTTGTAATTGGTGGCCATTCGTTGGGAGGGTCATTTGCATCACGGTATGCTGCGGAGCACAATGAGAAGTTGGAAGGCGTCTTTTTCTTGGCTTCTTATGCAGATGAAGGAGGGAGCGTGAAGAATACGGACTTGTCTATCTTACAGATTACAGGTTCGGATGACGGAGTGCTTAACTGGGAAGACTGGGAGAACTCCAAAGCAAATCTTCCGGAAGACACGACATATGTGAGTATTGAGGGTGGAAATCACGGCCAATTTGGCTCATACGGCATGCAAAAAGGAGATAATCAACCTGCCATTACGGAAGATAAGCAGTTGGAAGAGGTTGTTGTAGCCCTAGAGAACTGGATGGGTACATTAAATTAAACTATTAAATGAATGTGTTGAATGGTAATGATCGTCGTACGATTAAAGTCGCTATTTTAGCGGCTTTTTTTGTTGTAGAATAAAAATAATGCTTCAATGGAGCAAGGCAACAGCTTTAATTGATTGAATTTCAACTCCATAATAGGCTTACAGAATTGCTTTAATTACCACAAATCGTTAACATTAGAAGCATTGTCATCGAAATAGCACCAAAACGGAAGACAGCAAGAGCAAGAACATCAAAAGGAGAAAAGATTATGTTTTTCAGAAAATTTGCTTACACGTTAGTGATCATCCTCGCTGCATTATTGTTCTCAGGTTGTACGTCAGAGTCTTTGCGTGATCTCGGATCACCTCAAGTTTCGGAGGATATGGGATTTGATGAGGTTGCCAATTATATCTCGGAACACAATGAACTCCCACCAAATTACATTACCAAGAAAGAGGCCAGAGATCTGGGATGGGAACCAAGCGAAGGTAACCTGCGAGAAGTTGCTCCAGGCAAAAGCATCGGCGGCGACGTGTTCAGGAACCGGGAAGGATTACTCCCCAACAAAAAAGGCCGGATCTGGTACGAAGCCGATATAAATTACTCTGGAGGACGGCGCGGAAGCGACCGAATTCTATACTCCAATGACGGTCTAATCTACCAGACGACAGATCATTACAAGTCATTTGAACAGTTAAAATAAATGGAGGAAATGATATGAGCATCATTCAGATTAACGGAAACGACTTTCACAGCAAGGAAGAGTTTCATCAAATTTTGCAGAACCAGCTGGAGTTAGACGAGAGCTATGGAGGCAATTTGGACGCTCTATGGGATGTCTTGACTGGGGCTGTAAGCATGCCGATTACTTTTCAATGGATTGGGTTCGAGAAAAGCAAAGAGATTCTTGGAGAGTACGCTGATCAAGTCATGGAATTGTTGCGGGAAGTTGAAGCAGAAATCCAAGGATTTACGTTGGAATTATATTATTGAAAAGTAGTTTGGCTTTATGAGGCGATGGGCAACTATCGCTTTTTTGGTCTTCACATTTTTACTGAGACACATGTCTATATCATGCTATTTTCATGGCTTAATAATCAAGGTTGGGGTGATTAGACTTCCTTATACTTTAAACATGGAATAGGGTAGGCAGGGTTGTAGTCGTTTACTAACGGTTGAATATGTAAGCGTATACTATTTCAAAGCGAACCATCGTATTGTCTGGATTGGTTATTACAACTAACATCATTTAGGGGGCAAAAAAATAATGAGAGCCGTATCAAAAGTGCTAGGAGCATGTCTCGTAACAAGTGTTATGTTAGTTTCCGCCGGTTGCGGAAATGCTGCAGAGAATTCCGAATCAAATACGAGTGACCCCAACAGCCCAATCACATTTACCTTCTTCGGCGCAGATGCAAGTCCCAACTGGAACAAAATGCAGGATGCTGTAGGGAAAAAAATTACGGAAGAAACCGGTGTAAGCATCGATGCAGAATTCGATATTTCAAGCGGAGGCGGAAACGACCGCATTTCCCTGATGGCTGCCAGCGGCGATTATCCGGATTTGATTTTCCCCAAAGGTAACTTGACCAGACTCGTTGATGCCGGGGCAATGATTGATCTGACGGATCTGATCGAAGAACACGCCCCCAACTTGAAAAAGATCTACGGTGAGCACTTCAATCGGTTGAAATACAGTAATGACGACCCTTCAATCTATTGGATTCCAACGAATGGTGCGATTGATCAGGTCAGCTTTGATGCGACGAATGGTACTGCCATTCAACATCGTGTAGTCAAGGAACTCGGGTATCCTGAGATCAAAACCTTAAACGATTTCGAAAAAGTGCTACGTGAATATTACGAGAAACATCCGACCACAGATGATGGCCAACCCACAATTCCGCTGACGCTTAGTGCAGATGGATGGCGACGAATGATCACGGTTACTGATCCTGCTGTCATGTCTACTGGAGGACCTGGAGATGGTGAATATTTCATCAATCCGGATACCTACGAAGCTGTTCTGCATTACAAACGTCCCGAGGAGAAGGAATATTTCCGGTGGTTGAACAAGATGTACAATGAAGGATTGCTGGACAAGGACAGTTTTGTTCAGAAGGATGACCAGTATAAGTCCAAAATCGCCAGTGGTCGCGTGTTATCCTTGCTCGACCCAAGCTGGGGATTCAGTGATGCGGAAAATGCTTTGAAAAGTGCAGGAAAAGATGATATGACCTACGGATTCTATCCGGTAACGCTAGATGACAGTTTTCAGCGGAAAGACTTCCAGAATATCGGCTTTGATGGTTATGGCATTGGTATAACGGTAGATTGTGAAGATCCTGTCCGTGCCATCAAATTTTTGGATTGGATGTCTTCTGAAGAAGGGCAAGTATTGAGAAACTGGGGCGTTGAAGGCGAGCAATATAATGTGGAAGACGGTGTTCGCACCATCCCGGCCGATGTACAGGAACGTAAAAACAAAGACAATAACACATTCACCAAAGAAACCGGAGTAGGCTTGTATTACATTTTTGGTGCTCACTATGGGGATGGTGTCAAAGATTCAACAGATAACTACTATACAACGAATTATCCTGAACAGATTCAGCAAAGTTATTCCGATGAGGAGAAAGAAGCTTTGAAAGGTTATGGCATCACCACATGGAAGGACTTGTTCCCTTCCGAAGAGGAGTTTCCGGTGAAAGAGTGGGGCGCTGCATACAATATGCCGATTCCTTCGGATAGCGGGGATTATAACGTTGTGTATCAGAAAACGCAGGATATTATTCAGAAACGGATCGCCGAAGCGATTACCTCCTCTCCGAGTGCCTTTGAAGGCATATATGACAATATGATTACCGAACTTGACAATGCAGGTGCAGTAGCCATGGAACAGCAGTATACGGAGTGGATTAAAGATCGCGTTCGATTGTGGACGGGTAAAGAGATCAATTAACTGGCGTATAATTACAATAAAATTGTTTGCAGATCCGAAGTATATCCAAAACTAAAAAACATCGAGCCATGTTGGATGGTTTGATGTTTTTTAGTTTACATTGAATGAGCTCATCATTATCTTGGCATTGCTTCAATTGCATCACGTCTTTGTTTGATATATCTACCAGGGGAGATGCCGACCATTTTGGTGAAACTGCGAATAAAATTGGCATAGTCACTAAAGCCCGATTGAAAGCATGCATCCGTAATACTCATTCCTTCAGACAGGTGAAATTTGGCCCGTTCAATACGACGACCCAAAATGTAGGAACGGATGGTCAATCCAGTATGCTTTTTGAACTGGCGGCTGATATAAGTACTGTTCATGTAGAACACTTCGGTAAGTTTGCGAAGCGTAATATCTTGATTTAGATGTGTTTCAATATAATCCATGGTTTCACGAACCAGTTCAGGCATAATGTCATTGGGAACAAAGGAATTGTTATGAAACCAGACGTTAATCATGACCAACAATTGGGCTACGGCTGCATTTATTTTGATATCGGTGCCATAAGCATCGGAAGCAAGCAATCCTTCCAGTTCGTTCGTACATTGCAGCATCTGCTTCAAGTTATAGTCGTCTAAATGTACGATGTTGCCTGTTCCTTTGGGGCGATGATCAAAACATGACGATAGATTGGTTGATGGTGTGGAAAGCTGAAACAGATATGTTTTTTTGAGATTGATTGTAATTCGCTCATACTCAGATTCATCCAGAATAAAGGCTCGGTGCATCTCCTCGGGTGACATCACAAGCAGATCACCAGGCTGTACATGGTAACATCGATTATCTACATAAAAGTGAACGTTGCCACGAAGAAACAGGTAGATCTCGTATGCATTATGGCGATGATAGATCGTTTCCAGCTTATACGTCGTTACGCTATGTAGATATAAGAGCTCAGGCTGGATGGGATCATAAAAACACTCAGAGGATCCACTCATGAAGTACCTCCCGTCATTTCACGCAATAAATAGAGCGGTTAACGCAATGAAATTGTACTCAGCTTACCTTAAAATGTAATCATCCTATCATGATACCTTTTGTATTGCAAACGCTTTCTCGGAAAAAGGCATAACTAAAAACAATTATAGGGGGATTCTTTTGATGAATCATCATTCTACACCACAAGCTGGTGAGCAAAAGCAAGATCAAGCTGCCAATCTGGAGCGTATTCCAGGGGAGATTGGAAAGCTTCGTCCCAACGGTAACCCTCTGGTGGCCCACAAATTCGGAGCCGATCCCTATGCTTTGGTATTTAACAATCGAGTCTACTTATATATGACTAGTGATAAGCTGGAATATGATAAGGACGGTCTTCCTCAGAAAAACAGCTACAGTTCAATCAACCGGATTACGGTCATTTCTTCGGATGACTTAATCAACTGGACCGATCATGGGGAGATCAGAGTTGCTGGACCTCAAGGCGCAGCAACATGGGCTTCGCAATCCTGGGCCCCGGCAGCTGCTCATCGAATCTTGGATGGCAAGGACTGTTTCTTTCTTTATTTCGCCAACAATGCCAGTGGAATAGGTGTACTGTCTGCACCCACACCTGTAGGTCCGTGGATAGACCCTATAGGAAAAGCACTTATTACAAGAGAGACTCCGGGAGTGGAGGAAGTAACCTGGCTATTCGATCCGGCTGTCATTGTAGATGATGATCATCAGGCCTACATTTATTTTGGTGGTGGTATTCCCCAGGGGAAAGCAGAAAGACCGGATACGGCAAGAGTTATGCGATTGGGAGACGATATGATCAGCGTTGTTGGCAAAGCGAAGGTTATTCAGGCGCCTTATATGTTTGAAGATTCAGGGATACATAAATATAATAATAGTTACTACTTTACGTATTGTTCCAATTTTATTGAGGGTGATCGGCCAGAGGGCAGCCCACCACCTGGTGAGATTGCATATATGACCAGTGTTCAGCCAATGGGGCCATGGACATATCAGGGTACGCTACTCCAGAATCCAGGACACTTTTTTGATATTGGCGGCAACAATCACCATGCTATATTTCAACTATCGGATCAGTGGTACATTGCCTATCATGCCCAGACATTATGCCAAGCCATGAATATCCCCGAAGGTTACCGTTCAACACATCTGAATCGAGTCGAGCATGATGAGGCCACGGGTAAGATCAAGAAGGTACAGGCAGATTATCAGGGCGTAGATCAAATCAAATGCTTCGATCCCTATGGGCGGGTAAGCGGATCGACGATTGGATGGAGTAGCGAAGTATCAACAGAGCAATATCCTGACTCTGGTGAGATGTCTGCATCAGATTCGAATACGATTTCCGCTAAACTGCAAAATGACAGCTGGATAGCTATATCGAAGGTGGACTTTGAAAGTGAAGGACTCACAACCTTCACAGCAACGATTGCGAATCAAGCAACCGAAGGTACGTTGGAACTTCGACTTGAACGTGCAGACGGACCGTTAATTGGTGAAATCATTGTTCCGCCTGCGACAGAATCTCTTCAATGGATGGAACTAACAACTAATGTTACGGGTGCGAAAGGTGTGCAAGACTTGTATATTAAGCTTAAAAGTTCAACAGACAGCTCAATCATCCTTTTGAGAGAATGGAAGTTTAACAGAAAAAAATGAGGTGTAAATGAAGCATGTATCCGAATCCGATTATTTGGGCCGATTACCCGGATCTTGACGTTATTCGTGTAGAGGACACATATTATATGGTCAGTACAACCATGCACATGATGCCGGGATGTGTCATCCTGCGCTCATATGACCTGATCCATTGGGAAGTAGCCACATATGTATACGACACATTGGACGATACACCTGCCCAACGGCTGATGGATGGTCATCACGTTTATAGTAAAGGCATGTGGGCTGCATCACTCCGCTATCATCAAGGGATGTTCTATGTGATCTTTGTTGCGAATGATACCCGTAAGACATACTTGTATACGTCGACCTCCATCTCGGGAGTGTGGAAGAAGCAGATCGTGGAAGGGTTTTATCATGATTGCTCCATATTTTTTGACGATGATGAACGAGTCTATCTCGTATACGGTAATACCGAGATCTATCTGACCGAATTAAGCTCTGATCTGTCCGGGCCCAAACCTGGTGGAGTGCATCGCTTGATTGTAAAAGACGAGCAGCCTCATCACCTTGGTTATGAAGGGGCACATTTTTACAAGATCAATGGTAAATATATTGTGTTCCTGATTCATATCACGAAAGCTTCCGGACGGAGAACACAGGCGTTTTATATGGCAGACTCTCTGGAAGATGTCTTCACTGGTGGAGAAGTATTTAATGACGATATGGATTATTTCAATTCAGGTGTTGCTCAGGGCGGTATCGTGGATACGCCGGATGGAGACTGGTATGCAATGCTGTTTCAGGATCATGGGGCTGTTGGCCGGGTTCCTGTTTTGGTTCCGCTACACTTTGATCAAGGTATACCGGTCTTTGCAAGCAAAGCGCCGAAGCAGATTAATATCCCAAGCACGAGACCAGAGCACCGTTATAACCCGTTAGTGGGTAGCGACAGTTTCAATTATGAACCCGAAGAAGATGGAAACATCCGCCTCCGTGATTTTTGGCAATGGAATCATACACCTAATCATGAACTTTGGTCCGTTACAGAGAAACCGGGAGTGTATCGTGTTCGAACGGGACAGATCAGCCCAAATCTGACGTTTGCGGTCAACACACTAACCCAGCGTTCAATGGGGCCCGCTTGCGAAGTAATAGTTACGCTTGACGGCAGTCGTCTGAATGATGGGGATTATGCCGGGTTGTGCTTTTTGATCGGTTCGTACGGTATGATCGCTCTCACGAAGCAGGATAGCAAGTTTTACTTGGTCATGCATGCCAGAGATAGTGAGGATTCCACCATATTTGGCAATCTGATCGACCAGAAGCCAGCCACTGAACATGAACGTATCCCGGTATCAGATCCAGTAGTTAAACTAAAAGCATTCGGAAATTTTGAGAACAATCTGGATGAGTGCTCTTTTGCCTATTTCGATGGGGTTGAATGGAGAGATATAGGGATTGTCCACAAAATGATATATAAACTGGATCATTTTATGGGTTGCCGAACGGGGTTGTTTGTATATTCAACTGAAATAGCTGGAGGAACAGCTGACTTTTCGAATTTCGAATATCGCGTAATTAATCCTGATGAGAAACAATGAAAATACGTAAAAGCCGCCCAACGGCGGCTTTTCGTATTCAATGAGTACAAGTTGTTGTACAATGATATGGATTAAAGTTGACAGAGAGAAGAGAGTTGTTCAAACCGAACTGGGGGCATGTCGTCATGTATAAGAGATGTCTGGACATAACAAGATGGACCTTCATTCTGTTCCTTGCTGTATCCATACCAGCAGGTCATACCGAAGGTAATACCAAACAACATCATCCGCAGCAAGATGGGCAGCAGATTCAACTTCCCGCTACGTTTGAGAGGTATTCTCCTCCCATCGTGGTCTCTTTTGTCAGGGAAACTGGAGATGACCTTGAGCGCATGATTAGTCAGTTACCTGGTGAGACGATACTGGATAATCGCTGGACTCGTTTGTACGAAAAAGAGCTAGGTATTCAAATTCACTATGACTGGACTGCTAATGGGGATGTATACAATCAGAAGTTGGGTGTATCCCTTGCTGCAGGACGTTTTCCAGATGTAGTGAAAGTTAATCCATATCAACTTAGACAACTGAGCAACGCTGGAATGATCGAAGATTTAACCCATGTGTACCAAGAGTATGCTTCCCCACTTACAAAGAGTATATTGGAGGCGGAGGGAAGAGGCGCATTTGATGCGGCAACCATTGATGGCAAACTCATGGCTATTCCCGAATCATCTTCCTCCATTGAGACAGCGCAGTACCTGTGGATTAGAACCGACTGGTTGGAGCAACTGGGGCTACGGCCGCCTGAAACGCTGGAAGAGCTTCTTCAGGTTTCGAAAGCGTTTACAGAGGGGGACCCCGACGGGAACGGAGAGCATGATACGTACGGACTTGCGCTAACGAACCATCTATGGGATCCAGTTATGGGAGCTGCAGGGTTCATGTCCGGCTACGGTGCCTACCCTAATATATGGGTTAAAGATGCAGAAGGAAACCTCACTTATGGAGGTATACAGCCTGAAGTTCGGGAGGCTCTGAAAGTACTGCAAACGTTGTATCGTGAAGGCCAACTTGATCCGGATTTCGCTTATAAAAGTGGAAACAAGGCGTTTCGTCTAGTTCAAGATGGAAAAATAGGGATGCTTTACGGCGAACAGTGGACATCCTTTATGCTTCAGAGCACCCGTGATACAGATACAGATATAGATGTAGAATGGCAGGCATATCCGATTGTTGCCAAGTCGGACCGGAGCCTGTTCGTACCGCTACGTTCCAACACTGGGCAATACTTTGCTGTAAAAAAGGGATTCTCTAATCCGGAAGTTGTTGTAAAGCTCATGAATCTGCATCTGGACATCAACTGGGGGGATCAGGCACAGTATGAAACATACTATAATGACGACTCCCGTGCTGTGTGGATGCTTTCACCGGTAACTCCTTTTCCCGGTAATAAAAATATAGATGCATACAAACAAATTCGGGATGCCAGAAGTACAGGAGACTTCTCGGCTCTGCAGAATGAAGCTCTCGCCATTCACAAACGCATTGTGGCCTATGAATTGGAAGATGTAGAGAGCGGCTGGGGCTGGAAACAAACCTATGGGCCTTCGGGTGCTTTTAGCATTGCAGATTCTTACGAGAAGAACGGCCAACTTCTCTATGATCAATTCACGGGTGGAATTACGGACACAATGGTTGATCGACAAATTATTCTTCGGGATCTTCAGCTTGAAGCCTATATGAACATTATTCTAGGCAGGTCGATAGATGAGTTTGATCAATTCGTTGAGAACTGGCGCAAGCTGGGGGGAGATCAGATCACATCGGAGGTTAACGCGTGGTTTCGCACCAGCAAGCCAAAGGAGCACTAATGTTCACTTTATTCATACAAGGAACCCACTCAGCCTTTGGCATTGGAGGTGAATGCATTGATCAAGATCCCTGCTAAATCATGGTTTAACAGTATATTTGCGCGATTAATAATCACCTATCTGGTATTTGTGCTTCCCCTTATTCTTCTTGGCGTGTATCTGTATCATTGGAGTTATGACAATGCAAGCCAGGAGATATCGTTGTCAACGGAAAGACGGTTGAACCAATATGTGGTGGAATTGAACAGAGAGATAGAATGGATGGAATTACAGCAGTTTGATATCGTTGAGGATCGAAAACTCAATCGTCTGGCGATTCTCTGGGACATGATGGATCAGGTTGAGCGGCGTGATACATTAAATTACCTGACTGAACGACTCGCTTCATTCAAGAATAGCACTGCTTATATCAAAAACGTTCATGTACATATCCCTTCTGTTGGCAAGAGTATATCCGCGATCCAAGGCATCGATGATTTCGATAAAAGTTCATATCTATATTTCAGTTCAGGCATGCAAGGAAAAGGTACACGTTTCACGGTGAAAGAGGACGCCTTGAACTTAAGTGCCGTCAGGCTGACAGGTACGAGAGGAGAACCCCCGCTTTTTGTCATTCAGGTGGAGCTGGATACATACCATTTTCAGAATGAACTCACACGGCTTAATTTGTACCCGGAGAGTTCAACTTTTCTGATTGAGGACAAAACGGGGCATGCCATCACAGATAAACATCAAGCTAGTGTTATTCTCGCGAATTACCGTGAGCACAGTGTAAAGGGTACACTTGATGGCTTTCGGATGAAGGTGGGTGACACCATGTACCATGTTAGTCAGTTGCATATGGACTCCCTGGGCTTATCCGTAGCTACATATCTACCCGAGGCAATTGTTACCAAGCCACTTAGCAAGTTCTATCATTGGGCTTGGCTGTTTGCAATTACATCATTTGTTGCCATCACGGCATATCTCTATTCAAGTTACAAGTTGATTCATATCCCGTTGCTGTTGTTGGTGAAAAGATTCAAAAAAATGGAGGGAGGCATGCTTGATGTCCCCATTGCGCATAACCGAAAGGATGAATTCGGCTTCCTCTATACCCGTTTCAATCTAATGATTGAAAATCTTCAATCCCTTATCGATCGAGATTTTAAGAAAACATTGATGATGCAGCGGGCCGAGTTGAAACAGCTTCAATCGCAGATTAATCCTCATTTTCTGTACAATAGCTTCTTTATTCTGAATTCACTGGCAAGGACAGGAGAAACCGAACGTATAGAGCAATTTACGAACATGCTTGGTGAGTATTTCAGGTTCATTACCCGGAATGAAACAGATCATGTGAAGTTGAAAGTGGAAGTTGAGCATTCACGAATCTATACAGAGATTCAACAATTACGATTCTCCAGACGAATCAAAGTTGATTTTGGGTCACTACCTACTGAGATGGAACATATTAAAGTTCCCAGACTCATTATTCAACCTATTATTGAGAATGCCTACGAACACAGCCTTGAAAAGAATACGGACTCCGGTCTTCTAATTATTGGGTTTAATATGGAAGGTGCATATGCCGAGATCACCGTAGAGGATAATGGAAATGAGCTGGAAGAGCAACACATTCAAACTCTTCAACAACGCTTGCATAAGGACGGAGGTACAGACGAAATGACCGCGTTAATAAATATTCATCGACGTCTGGTCCTGACGTATGGAGAAGGAAGTGGGCTTTTTCTATCCAGAAGTGAACTGCAAGGGTTAAAAGTCACAATTCGAATCCAGTGGAAAGAGGGGGAAAACGAATGTATCGACTTTTGATTGTAGATGACGAGGAGATTATTACGGATAGTCTCTATGAAACGTTCGCCAGACATATACCCGAACAGCTTGATGTATGTAAGGCCTACTCTGCAACAGAAGCATTGTCCTGGATGCAACGTTCGAGAATTGACATTGTTCTAACGGACATCCGTATGCCGGGTATGAGTGGGTTGGAACTGACAGAGCGGATTCAAGCCAGTTGGCCGAATTGTCGCGTCATTTTTCTGACAGGACATAGCGATTTTGATTATGCATATCAAGCTTTTCAGATGGCTAATGTGCGTTATTTGCTCAAAACGGAAGGTTATGACAAGGTGATGTCTGTTGTAGAAGATGTGATGGAAGAGATCCGGCAAAGTCACAGCATGGTTGAGTTGTTGGAACATTCTCATAAAGTTAATTCGCAGCTTGCACTGATACAGCAAAAAGAGTATTTACGGAAGTTACTTCAAGACTGTACAGCGGTTATAGATTCTACTATGCATATGCAGGACGAATTATCCAAACGAGATATAAGATTACAGATCAACTCGCCTGTTTATCTAATACTGGGTCGGTTCAATAATCTGCCAGAAAAAGGTTCGGACCTCACACAAGTTCAAGAATCTGTGCGCATTATCGGCTCTTCTCTGATGAATGAGCGTACAGTGTGCGCAAGTGTAACGGACCATTATGGGGATACGATCTGGCTGCTTCAGCCGAAGCAGGAGGAAGAGATGACAAATGATAAACTTGTGCGATTTCTAGAAGGTACACTGGAACTGGTACAGGAAGCATGCATGGTATCACTCGGCGTATCCATTGCTTTTTCATTAAGTAGTCGCAGCTGCGATTGGTCCGAGTTAACCAAACAATATGAACGTCTGAGATTACTCCAGTGGATGAAAATTGGGGATGGTGTATCCATGGTACTCACGGATCATCGTAATGATCTCTCATCTGATGTACCCAAAGAATCCATGCGGATCTCAAACCGGATCGAGATTATGTCAGGATATTTGGAAACGGGACGAATTCAGCCATTTTACGATATATTTGAGGAGCTTGCAGGCGAACTGCTGCAACAGGATATTACGATGGAACGTGCCATGGAGACATACTACAATCTGGCCTTATTATTGCATTCAACGATCAATCGTTGGGGTCTTCAACAGAAGATCCCGGATCAACGAAGCTTGCTGCACTTAGGGGAGTATACATGCATGAAGGATGCAGTACAATTTCTATATCGTGCTGCCGATGAATTAGTCCGCTACAAAAGATCAAATGAACAGGAACGCGCTAACGTTGTCATTCATTCCTTATGCAGTTACGTCAAGGAGAACCTGGAGAAAGATCTCTCTCTGGTGAGACTGGCAGAACTCCATCATTTTAATCCATCCTATCTGTCGCGATTCTTTAAGCAGGAAATGGGAATAAACGTGTCAGAGTTCATTGACGACTGCCGAATACGGAAAGCCAAAGAATTGCTTCAAAACACAAATCTTATGGTACGTGAGGTCGCACTTCAAGTGGGGTACGAGGCTGCCCATTCATTTACCCGACTTTTTAAGAAAATAACGGGAATGACTCCCCAAGAATACCGGGAATCCCTTTTGGTACGTTAACGGTGAATACTCTGGATTTGACCAAACCCAAATAACCACAAAAAAACGCAGAATGTATTCTTCTTCCTGCGTTTTTTTGTGGTTATTATCTAACTGATAAACAAACCGATTGGGCAATCCACCTTTAGGCCGTGTGGATTTTTTGTCTTCTATAAGCATTGGGACTCGATCCGGCATACGCTTTGAACTTTTTATAGAACCAATCTATATCCTTATAACCTACCTCAATAGCAATCTCATATATGCGCAGATTCGTGGAAGACAACAACTGCTGGGCCTTTTCCATACGTTGCTGGAGCATATAATCATTGAAAGACATCTTCTCTTCCAGCTTGAACTTCTGTCCAAGGTACGCACAGTTAAAATGAAGCATGTCAGAGATCTTCTTCAGCGTGATTTCATCACTCAGATGATCCCGTACATAGGCCTTGACGATACGAATAACATGACTGGAGTGCATGGGTTTACCGTTCATTTGAACGGGTGTTTTGAAGAACGACGACGTTTTGTGTGCCGGGTCGGTTTCAAGGTGGGATCTAAGTCCATGCAGACTGTTAAGTAAAGAAGAAGGACTAACAGGATACGGGAGATAATCATTTACCTGATACGTCAGGGCTTTGCGTACGAACCTGAAGTGATCTCTTCCACCCATCAGGAGGATAGGTATCTGACTTTTTTTTCGAATGTCGTTGCATAACCAGAGCCCCGCGGTATCAAACCTCTCTGTATGTACCATAACAAGGGAAAAGTCTCGTTCTGACAATGCGGTCAAAGCCTCGGCCGATGAGAACACACAATTTGCGATAGTATATTGAGCTTTGCTCCGTAGCAACATCTGTTGCAACTCTCCGCACAAACGACGGCTGAAATCCACAAGTAAAATATCATACATGAAGCAATACCTCACCTTCTGCTGAATTGTAATGCGCTAGATTAACTGAAATTTGACTTAATTTCATTATGGTAATAAAAGAAAGCGCATACAATGTGCATATTTTTGTAGACAGTGCATTTCTTTACCAATTAAAACCTATAATGCACTTTGCTCGTGCAAAATTACGCAAATCTATATTCAGCCCGGGTAAACATCTGTATTTCGGCAGGTTGTTTGCGCTTTCATTTGAACGATACACTGTGATAGCAAACGACAATCAGGGGGGAAGACGATGAGAAAACACAAGTTCATGCTACTGAGCCTGGTATTTGCGGTCTTGTTGGTGATTGCTGCATGCAGTTCTGCACCTACCGCTCAACCCGAGCCGGAAAAGACAACACCACAGGAGGAACAAAAACCCGCGGAAACCGAGCCAAAGAATGAAAACTCCACGCCAGAAATGGACTTTGACATGGGTGGCAGAACGATCAAGGTTGTAGCTTGGTGGGACATGGAAATACAGGGGAACAACCCGGACAACATTCAACGCCTTGAGAATCTCGAAGCGCTGAAGAAAAAACACAACTTTAATATTGAATATGTTTCCATCGATTTCGGTGAATATCAGGAAAAAGTAGTTGCTTCCCTGATGGCCGGTGAACCGCTTGGCGATCTGGTGAGACTGGGCAAAAACTATGCCATTCCGGCATTGACCAAACAGGATCTGTTATGGCCGGTGGATGATTATATTAAAAACGACAAGGTATTTAATCAGAAAACAACCAAAGAATACATGCAGTATGAAGGCAAAGGTTACGGATTTACCGAGGACCAGTCCTCGTTTATCAACGGAATTTTCTATAATCGCACACTCATGCAAGAGCTCGGCTTGAAGCCACTTCAGGAGTATGTGGATGCCGATGAATGGAACTGGGATACGTTCATCAGTGTTGCCAAGCAAGCGAACAAGGATCGAAACAATGATGGCAAGCTAGACACTTGGGGACTCGCTCAAACGGGCTTGCTGGAACCAATTCTGTATTCCAACGAGGCTTCTCTGACCAAAGAGGATAAGCAGAACCTGGAAGATCCAAAAACAAAAGAAGCGTTGAACTTCCTGTCCAAACTGGCTACAGAGAAGGTCGGCAGAGCTTCTGAGGGCGGCGATTGGACAGAGCCATCCACGTTCTTCCGTCAAGGCAACACCTTGATGTATTCAGGTGCCATGTACGAAGTCGAAGGTATTATGACGGATATGCAGGATTACGATATTGGTTTTGTACCGTTTCCAAAAGGTCCAAGTGCAACAGCGTATCACTCCGGTGAGTCACGTTACCAAGCGATAACGATTCCAAAAGCGGTAGAGAATCCGGAACAACTGATGTACATCTGGGAGAAAATTAATGAGATCGAATCGATCTATGAGTATCCAGGACAATCCACGCTGGAGACACATCTGACCGATGAAGCAGATATCAACAACGCCAGAGAGGTTGCGGAAGGTATGTTGGTTCTCGACCATAACACATTCCCGTCCTTGCCGTTCTGGGATTTTGATGGGGAACTCAAAGAAGGGGTATCCGTATCTACGCTGATCGAGAAATACAAGGCTCCTTTCCAGGCTGCGATTGATGAGGTTTACAAATAAGTATCACGTTACACGGGCAGAACGCACCAGTGAAGGTGCGGTCTGTCCGGGTTAGTCAATCGTCCAGTTCTCTCAACGCTTACAGGAAAGGGGATACATTCAAACATGCGGTCACGTAAGAAAAAGGGACTAATCCTGGTGCTTGTCCTGGCCTTGGTGCTCTCCATATGGACACTATATCCATCGCGGGATCGTAATCCGGGAACGGTACATGCGCTTGAGGACTTTGAGGCGGTATCGGGAACCGAGGATTCATTCAGTTATGAGCATTATCTGACTGCTCATGACAATACGGCCAAACCGGATGAAATTGTACGCATCGAAGGCGAATCTTATGTTCAGGCAGAGGATGGGGAATTTGAGGTTGTGCAAGGGTACGCCGGATTAGACGGAAATGCCGTAATTACGCCGGAAACTGGAACCATTCGCTGGGATGTTCCCGTTCAAGTGAGCGGTTTGTACAACATTCGCATTCACTATTATCCCGTAGAAGGTAAAAGCTCCGGGATCGAACGCAGGCTTGAGCTTAACGGTAAGGTCCCGTTCAGAGGGGCCGATATTCTTCTGTTTGACAGGGTATGGGGGAATCGCGAGGACAACGTCCGGCAGGACGATCGTGGCAACGAGCTTAGACCCAGACAAGTGGAACAGCCCGAATGGCAGCTGACTTCCTTCAAGGACAGCGCAGGGTACTTTGAGGAACCGTTTCAGTTTTATTTTGAAAAAGGCAGTCAGAAGTTATCGCTCACTTCATTAAGAGAAAGCATGGCGATCGATTATATCGAGTTATATCAAGAAAGCGAAGTTCCTTCCTATGCAGAGCTGGAGCAAACCTATGCCTCACTTGGCTTGAAACAATCGGCTCCTGTCATGTTGAAAGTTCAGGGGGAGGAAGCTGTTAGCAAATCATCTCCTACACTGGCACCAATCTCGGACCGATCAAGTCCTTCACTCGAGCCTTATAATGTATCGAAAATTCGGATGAACGCTATCGGGGGAATTAACTGGAAACTGCCGGGCGAATGGATTGAATGGGAAATTGACGTGCCTGAAGACGGACTGTATCAACTGGCGCTTAAGGTAAAGCAGGATCAATTGCGTGGCATCTATGCCACCCGCAGTCTGACGATTAACGGCGAAGTTCCGTTTAAGGAAATGAAACGCATTCGATTTAACTACAGCCCGGCTTGGCAAACTCAGGTGTTGGGTTCGGGAGAGGATCAGCCATATCAGTTTCATCTTGAAAAAGGGAAACACCGAATCCGAATGACAGTTACACTTGGCGACATCGCTCCGCTGCTTCGGACCGTGGAATCCAGCGTGCTGGAACTGAATGAGATGTATCGCAAAATATTAATGATCACCTCCAACAGTCCGGACCCACTGCGGGATTACCAACTGGAACGGCGTATTCCGGAGATGACGGAGGTGTTTGAACGACAAGCTGACACCTTGCGCTCCGTTGCAGATTACCTGGAAAAAGCCACGGGTGAGCAAAGTGACAAAGTGGCCGTACTGCACGCCATGGTATTGCAGCTTGAAGATATGGCCGCCAGACCAGAGACGGTTCCCAAACGGCTGGATACGTTCAAAATTAACGTAGGTGGTCTCGGCACATGGATTCTATCGGTACGTGAACAGCCGATTACGTTGGATTACCTTGTCGTATCTCCGCCGGGTGAATCGCTGCCAAAAGCGGAAGCGAGCACCGTCCAGCAGGTGAAGCACGAACTGGGCGCATATGTTGCCTCGTATACCGAAGATTACGACAGCATTGGCAACGTGGAACAAAAGAAGGATGCCATTACTGTATGGATCACGACCGGACGAGATCAGGCCCAAGTACTGAAAGGCATGATCGACGATTCGTTTACCCCGGATACGGATGTGTCCGTGCAGTTACGTCTCGTTCCGCCTAATATTTTGCTGCCCGCAACACTCTCGGGGGAAGGCCCAGATGTAGCCATGCAGATGGGCGAAGACATTCCGGTGAACTATGCGATGAGGAATGCAACGGCGGATCTGAGCCAGTTCCCTGATTTCGAGGAAATTTCGGGCAGGTTCCGTGAAAGCGGATTGACGCCATACCGCTACAACGACGGGGTATATGCCCTTCCGGAGCAGCAGTATTTTCCAATGCTCTTTTACCGCAAAGATATTCTGAATGAACTGGGCCTCGAACCGCCAAAAACGTGGCAGGACGTATATAACGCCATCGCCGTGCTGCAGAAGCATAACATGGAGTTTTATCTGCCGATTGAGGATACGCTGAACAATGCCAACCTGGTTCCGAATTCAACCTTTGCGATGTTGTTATATCAGAATGACGGAACGTTCTACACCGAAGACCAGAAGAAAAGTGCACTGGATTCGGAGATTTCAATGGACGCGTTCAAACGCTGGACGCAATTTTATACCAATTACAAGTTTCCGCTCAAAGCCGATTTTCCGAACCGCTTCCGTACCGGGGAAATGCCGATCGGAATTGCTGATTACACCACGTATAACATGCTGACGGTTATGGCTCCGGAAATCCGCAATCTCTGGGACTTTACGATTGTTCCGGGTACACAGCTTCCGGATGGGTCCATACGGCATGAAGTGGCCAGCGCTACGAGCGCGGTGATGATGCTCGAAAATGCCGACAACAAGGAAGCGGCGTGGAAGTTCATGAAGTGGTGGACTGATGATCAGACCCAGATTGAATACGGGAGAGAAATGGAAGGTCTTATGGGAGCGGCTGCCCGTTACCCGACGGCCAATATCGAAGCCTTGAAGCAATTGCCTTGGCCTGTGAAGGATTATCAAAATCTCGAGAAACAATGGGAATGGGTACAGGGAATCCCGCAGCTTCCTGGAGGTTATTTCACGGGACGACATCTGGACAACGCCTTCCGCAAGGTGGTCAATGCTAATGAAAATCCGCGTGAAGCCTTATCGGACTATGTCTTGTACATTGATGATGAAATTGATTTGAAACGCAAGGAATTTAATCTGAAATAGAGGAAAGGGAGGGTAACGGTTGCAAGCAAAAACTACCAAGACAGCCGCCGCTCCTGCCGTCCATACCCGCCAGGTCGGCTGGTGGTCCCTATTGAAGCGGGATCTGTATCTCAGCAGGCATTATTATGTATTGATGGCACCGTTTATGCTGATTTTTTTCATGTTTACTGTCATTCCGGTCGGCATTTCACTCGGGCTCAGCTTTTTTCACTTCAATATGCTGGAGCTGCCGCGATTTGTCGGCTGGCAGAACTATTCCAGGCTTTTCCTGAACGATGACGTATTTCTGATCGCGCTCAAAAACACGCTGCTTTTTGCCGTAATTACAGGTCCTCTCAGTTATATTGCCTGCTTTTTGTTTGCGTGGATCATCAATGAGCTGTCTCCTAAAATTCGGGCGGTCATGACGCTGGTTTTCTATGCCCCTTCCATATCGGGCAACGTCTTTTTCATCTGGCTGATCATCTTCTCGGGTGACAGCTACGGGTATATGAACGGCTTCCTGATGCGCCTTGGCGTCGTACTGGAACCGATCCAATGGCTCGCAGACGAGAAGTATGTACTGGCAATCGTCATTATTGTACAGCTGTGGCTGAGCCTGGGAACCAGCTTCCTGGCCTTTATTGCAGGACTGCAAACCATTGATCGTTCTCTGGTTGAAGCAGGAACCGTAGACGGGATCAAAAACCGCTGGCAGGAGCTCTGGTACATCACCTTGCCTTCGATGAGACCGCAGCTGATGTTTGGTGCGGTAATGCAGATTACCGCTTCCTTCGCCGTAGCTGAGATCTCCATCGCACTGGCAGGTTTCCCGAGCGTAAACTATGCGGCACACACCGTTGTCACGCATCTGATGGACTTCGGAACCATTCGTTTCGAGATGGGGTATGCCTCGGCCATCGCAACGGTCCTGTTTGCCCTGATGCTCGGTACAAACGTTTTCACGCAAAAAATGCTTAGAAAGATAGGTGAATGACGATGACCAGCAAAGTACGTGCCGTGTTTGGCATGCCAAAAAGGCTTAATCGGTCATTTACCGTCAGCCTGATGTTATTTGCATTGCTGGGCGTGTTTGGCTCCTTTATGGTGCTTCCGCTCATCTATGCTGTCAACAATGCATTCAAGCCGCTGGATGAGCTATTTATTTTTCCGCCGCGTTTCTGGGTGAACAATCCAACAACGGAGAATTTTGCTGATCTGATCAACCTCATGGGCAATTCGTGGGTGCCGTTATCCCGCTATATTGCCAACACATTGCTCATTACGATACTTGGCACAGCGGGACATATTCTTCTTGCATCTGCAGCGGCTTATCCGCTGGCGAAGTATCGTTTTCCGGGTTCCAAAGTGTTGTTCACCATTGTCATTCTGTCCCTGATGTTCTCGCCGCATGTTACGGCGATTCCGAACTACATGGTGATGTCCTGGCTTGGCTGGATTAACACTCATGCGTCCATTATTGTGCCATCACTTGCGTTCTCGTTAGGACTTTTCCTGATGAAACAGTTCATGGAGCAGATTCCCGATGCTTTGCTGGAGGCAGCCAAAATCGACGGAGCCAATGAATACCGGATATTCTGGAGCATCGTGATGCCCAATGTGAAGCCGGCATGGCTCACGCTCATGATTCTGCAGTTTCCAGCGTTATGGGGAACGGATGGCGGGAGTTTCATTTACAGTGAAAATCTCAAAACGCTGCATTATGCGCTCAGTCAGATTGTGCAGGGAGGGATTGCAAGAGCTGGTGTAGGTGCGGCTGTTGCTTTGCTGCTGATGATCGTACCGATCACTCTGTTTATCATCTCTCAGAGCAGTGTTATGCAGACGATGGCCACTTCGGGCATGAAAGAGTAGAAAGGAGGCAGCGAGGTGCGGAGAAGCACATGGAAAAAACGTAAATCGATCATCATGGGCATGATCTGCCTCCTGTTGTTCGTTCAAGAGGCGCCCTATGTGAGTGCAGACGGTAAAACGGATGCGTATCATTATTCCTTCTGGGGTGACGCAGTTCCTTCACCCGCGGCATATGAGGCAACAACCATTATCACCGGCAAGAAGCTGAACACAACTCCTATGAAAGAGCCAAGTGACATGCATGTTACCGCCAATCAGCACGTCTTTGTGCTCGATTCGGGCAATGGCCGCATCATTGAGATGGATCGCAACTTCAAGCTGGTACGGACGATTGATTCATTTGAGCAGGAAGGCAAGGAAGATCATTTTAAAAATCCACAAGGACTGTACGTCACGGAAAAAGGTCATCTGCTGGTCGCTGATTCGGATAATCACCGGGTGGTGCATTTAAATGAACAAGGGAAGCTGGTCAAGATCGTGTCTGAACCAAAATCGGATCTGCTAAAAGCAGACTTCCAGTTTAAACCGATGCGCATTGTTATGGACAAAGGGGAGCGTATCTACGTCATGGCCGAAGGCGTATTTGATGGATTCATGGAGTTCAGCGCCGATGGCACGTTCTCTTCCTTCATTGGAGCGAACAGAGTTCAGGTGGACCCGGTGGAGTATCTGTGGAAACGGTTTGCAACACGGGAGCAGCGGAGCCAGATGGTGATGTTCACTCCAACGGAATTTACCAATCTGGATATGGATGAAGAGGGCTTCATCTACGCCACTAGCGGAGATCGCGGCAAAGATCCGGTCAAGAAGCTGAATGCCCAGGGTACAGACATTTTGCGCAGAGAAGGCTATCAGCCTCCGCAGGGTGATTTGCTGTATACCCAGGAAGCAGGGCCATCCCGCCTGATTGATGTGGATGTGGGTGACAGTGACATGTATTCCGTACTGGATTCCAGCAAGGGCCGAATCTTCACCTACAATGGAGACGGATACCTGCTCCATATTTATGGCGGCATTGGGAACCGGCTGGGCCAGTTTAATACACCTGTTGCTCTGGAACGTGCGGGAGACCGGATGTTAGTTCTGGATAAAGCGCTGGGTGAAATCACCGTCTTTCAAACAACTGAATACGGACGTACACTCCACGAAGCGGTGCGTAGCTACTATAACGGTGATGAAGATCAATCTTCGGTGCTGTTTGCGCAAGCTGCCGAGATGAACGCTAACTTGGAATATGCGTATGCGGGAATTGGCAAAGCATTGCTTCGTCAGAAGGAATACGCCGAGTCTGCGAAATATTTCAAGCGCAGTATGGAGCCCAAAGGCTATTCCAAAGCTTTTCTTTTGTATCGCAAAGAGCTGATGCGTGAGCATTTTTCATGGATGATGTCCGGTATATTCCTGGCTGTCGCTGCGATTGTAACCGTCATCATCGTTCGCAGGCAGAAAAGGAGGACTACGAATGCAGGCATCAAGTAAGCAACTATACCAGTACCCGCTGCATCTGATTTTTCATCCGTTTGACGGATACTGGGAATTGAAATATGAACGGAACCAGAGAAACTCACTGCTGATTGCTTTCATGATCCTGGTGCTTCTGGTCATCACCAAAATTTTGCATGCCCAGTACAGCGGTTTTCTCATTAATCTCAGTAATCCAAAGTACCTGAACAGTCTACTCGAAATGTTATATGTCATTATACCGGTACTGTTTTGGTGTGTGGCTAACTGGTCGTTAACCACATTGATGGACGGGGAAGGCAAGTTCTCCGAAATATTCATGTCAACGTGTTTTGCACTGGTACCGTTGTTACTCATTCATTTTCCATGGATCTGGCTGAGTCTTGTGATCTCTGCGCAGGAAACTGCCTTTTATTATTTCTCCAATGCACTCGCTGTTGCATGGACGGTATACCTGTTATTTGTGGGGAATATGACGGTTCATCAGTACACACCAGCCAAAACGGTGCTCACGATGCTGCTGACACTTGTAGCGATGGCGTTTATGGCATTTCTGTGCCTGTTATTCTTCAGTCTTGTACAGCAGATTGTATCGTTTGTCGTAACCATCTATCAGGAATTAGTGCTTCGGGGCTAAGGGAGGAGGAAATTGTTATGAATTATACCGTAGCCAAAAAAATAACAGGAATGCTGCTCGCGGGCAGTCTGCTACTTGGCGGTTGTCAATTCTCGCCAACACCGCTCGCTCACGAGACAGTGACTGCCGCTGATCCGACGGACTTTCCCTCCCTGCCTCCCGGAGAGAAACTGAAATCATCGTTCAGCGATGTCCGCCTTCCCGGCATGGTAGGCATTGCGCAGAATGCTGCGCTGCAGTTGTTCATTAACGAAGAGACTGCCGAGATTGCAGTGATTCACACGCAGAGCGGCCAGATCTGGCGCAGCAATCCTGCAGATCGTGAGCAGGATGGGGTTGCAGCCGGGATAAACAAAGACCTTTTGTCATCACAAACGAAGCTCAGCTTTTTCAACAGCCTCGGACAGAGCAGCACCGTGAATTCCTTCACGGATAGTGTTGCACACAAGCAGATAAGCTACGAGGTGCTGCCAAGCGGCGTGCGGGTCCACTACCAGTTTGGAAGCACTGAGCGATCCATAGAAGACTTGCCGATGAAGATCAGCAAGGAGCGATTTGAACAAAGGCTGCTTGCACAGCTAGACAAGGCCGGGCAACGGGCCTTGAAGGTCGGCTATGCGGAAGACAAGGATGAAGGCGCTTACGTCCGGATTGATAAGGCGATGCAAGGATTGCAATTGTCCCGGGCCTTGAAAGCTTTTGACACAGCCGGTTACACATCGGAGGATCTGGCTCAGGATCATGCCGAGTTTGGCATTGAAGAGGAACGAAGTGGACCACGGCTGTTTATGCTTACGATGGAATATGAGCTGGATGGAGAGGATCTGCTTGTACGTGTTCCGTCCTCAGGCATTCATTTTCCGGAGGAATATCCGATCAACAGCATATCTGTAATGGATTATTTCGGGGCTGGGGGTTCAGAAGAAGAGGGCTCCATACTGGTGCCGGACGGTTCGGGAGCGCTGATCCATTTTAACAATGGCAAGCTGCAGTATCCTGCCTATCAACAAGATATATACGGACCGGATATGACCATGAAACTACGGGAAGCAAGTTCGAATGAAGCCAGAGCCAGGTTGCCGGTATTTGGACTGATTCGGAAAGAGGGAGCATTCCTGGGCATCATTGAAGAAGGGGATGCCGTTGCAGTTGTGAATGCCGATATCAGCGGCAAACTGAACAGTTACAACAACGTATATCCAAGCTTCTATGTAGTGAACAAGAGTGATGTGACGCTTCAGGCAAGTGATATGGTTCGTACACTTCCGAAATTCCAGAAGAAACCGACCGCGTCTGATTTCGTCGTTCGATATGCTTTTGTGGGGGCGGATAAAGCCTCGTACTCGGGGCTTGCATCACTCTATCGGGATTATCTGATGCAAAACGGCGGACTTCCCGAGTTAAACGCCAGCAAGGAGCAGAGTAACGTTCCCTTTTATCTGCAACTGTTCGGCGGCATGACAACAAGGCAGCATATGCTGGGCATACCGTATGACTCAACGGAGGCTTTGACCACGTTTGATGAAGCCAAAAACATTCTCTCCGCCTTGACGGAGAAGAAGGTATCCAATATTCAGGTGCGCTATGCGGGATGGCTTAACGGCGGACTTCATCATCGACTGCCGGATTCCATCCAAGTAGATGGCGCGGTAGGCGGGAAAAAGGGATTGCGGGAATTCAGCGCATACACACAAGAAGCGGGCATCGGTTTCTATCCCGATATCGCTCTGCTGAATGTGCAATCCAAAAAAGGGTTTAAACCGTCCAAAGAAGCTTCACGCACATTAACTCAGGAACCGGCGGTCTTGTATCCGATGAACCAGGCCATCCAGCGGCGGGACCGGGATCGTTCACCATCCTATGTGCTTTCGCCCAACATGCTCGAGGACGTGACGGCAGACATGTTAGATGAGCTGAGGTCCCTTCAAAAGGATGGACTGTCACTAAGCCTGAATGATCTGGCAGCTCAGTTAAACAGCGATATGAATCCGAAAAAGCTGGTGGACCGAACACAAGCGCTTGGCTCCGTAAAGAAGGCACTTGAACAGATCGGGCAGCAGGCTGGCTCGCTTGTTGCTGAAGGCGGGAACGCTTATGCCCTGCCGTATGTAACTGGTCTGACAGATGCGCCGATGACCAGCAGTCGTTTCAAGCTGGAGGATGAAGAGATTCCGTTCTATCAGCTCGTTGTACACGGCAGCATCGGTTATACGGGGACGCCATACAATCTCTCCACATATACCAATGCAAGGCAATATGTGCTGAAGCTGATTGAATATGGAGCCAGTCCTTACTTTGCATGGTTCAATGCGCCAAACCATGTTGTGAAAGAAACGGATTATGATGATCTCTACGCGGCGAATTATGAACAATGGATCGATCTGGCTGCCGAGATCTACAACGAGGTGAACCAGGTGAACCAACCGTTTGCCGGACGTTCCATGATGTCCCATGAATCCCTGGAGGAGGGCGTCTTCCGGACAACATATGAAGGTGGCGGGTTCGTCATCGTCAATTATAACGACTTCCCTGTAGAAGTTGACAACGATACAGTGGAAGCCCAAAGCTATGTGACTGGTGGTGAGCAGCTCTGAAGACGCTCCTGAAATGGAAATGGGGAAGTCGTACGTATGCTCAGCAGAAAGCCATGTGGGGCGTAATCTACGTGCTTCCCTGGCTCATTGGTTTTGTGTTGTTTTTCTTCATTCCGCTGTTAGCCTCTCTGCGATACAGCATGAGTACAATTCAGGCTAACGCGGAAGGCATAGCAATTCAGTTCAACGGTGTTGCCAATTATATTCAGGCGTTGACCGTCAATACAAGCTTTAACCGTGCGTTAATTGAGGCGATCACAGACGTGCTCATCAACGTACCGCTTATCGTTATATTCAGTCTGTTCCTTGCCGTCATCCTGAATCAGAAGTTCAGGGGCCGGGCTGTAGCGCGGTCGATCTTTTTCCTGCCCGTTATTCTGGCATCGGGAGTGATTATGACACTGGAGAGCACCAGCCTGATTGAAGCGGTTAATCAGAGCAGCACAGGTGGAAGCTCACTCGGGACATTTGAACTCGAAAATCTGATGGTTAACGCCGGAGTGAGCGATTGGATCGTTACGTATCTGAGCAGCGCCGTAGATCGGATCTATCAGATCGTCAGTCAATCCGGTGTGCAGATTTTGATCTTTTTGGCAGGGATCCAGACGATTTCCCCTCAACTGTATGAGGCTTCGAAGATGGAAGGGGCAACGGGTTATGAAGCCTTTTGGAAAATTACGTTCCCAATGGTCAGCCCGCTTATTTTTGTCAATGCGATCTATACAATCATTGATTCGTTTGCCAATAACGCCATGACGGAACTGATCCGGGATACCGGCTTCGTCAAATTTGACTTTGGATTAAGTTCTGCCATGGCATGGGTCTACTTTCTGGCCATTGCCATCATTCTGGTTATCGTAAACATCATTTTCTCGAAGCGAGTCTTCTATCAAGATTAGAAAGGAGGGTGTCCCACGTGACAACATCACGATTATTATCGCTGGAGCATTGGAAAGGCTGGCTGTGGGCCATGATCCGATTCGTTCTGATTACCGGGCTTTCCTTCGTTATCCTGTTTCCCATATTTCAGAAGGTTTCCACATCCATCAAAGCTAAAGGTGATCTGTATTCGGCAGTGGTGGTGTGGATTCCACAGAACTTCTCCATCGACAATTTCAAAGAGGCGATACGCGTAATGGATTACTGGGCAACGCTGTTTAATACCTTTGCCCTGTCTGCAACGACTACACTTCTGACTACAGCATCCTGTGCACTTGCAGGATACGGATTCGCCAGACTGAAATTCAGGGGAAGCAACTGGCTGTTTGCTGGTGTAATTCTAACGATTCTTGTACCGCCAACGACCATTCTCATTCCGGTATACCTGAATCTGAAAAGCTTTGACCTGATGGGGCTTATGACGCTTATAGCCGGCAAACCTGTTAATTTGCTTAATACCTATTGGCCGTTTATTCTGACGGCAATTACGGCCAATTCACTTAAAGCCGGTTTGTACATCTTTATCTTCCGGCAATTCTTCAGAGGTATTCCGAAGGAAGTGGAGGAGGCGGCCTATGTGGACGGCGCGGGCATCGGACGAACATTTTCAAGAATCATGCTGCCCAATGCCATTCCGTCCATGGTAACAGTCATGCTGTTTTCCTTCGTATGGCAGTGGAACGACAGCTTCTATACGACGACTTATCTGACTTCAAGTAAAGTCATGTCGACTCAGTTATCGTCCCTTCCGTATAATCTGGCCCAGCAGGTTACTGACGGTGCAGCTTCCCAAGCCGATCCGTTCTATCTGAGTATGATCCAGGATACAGGAATTCTTCTTGCCATTCTGCCTTTGATCATCATCTATTTGTTTGTGCAACGATATTTCGTAGAGAGTGTAGAGCGTACGGGAATCGTCGGTTAAGTTAAGTTCTTCTGTACGTTTGGAGTGGGATCAGACTGGAAGAGGGAGGAGGAACTTCATGCAACATTCCATCTGTGAAAAGGGGGCATGTAACGATCTTATGAACGTCTGCTCACAGCAGAACCGCGATCCTTCCCTGCGCAGGATCCCCCTGCTGGTGTGGAATGGGCTGCGGGAGCGGGCGCCGACCTGAGCGATCTGTTTGATCAGAGATACTCTGACGGAGCTTACCTCGCATTATTGCAAGGCAATATATCAGATCAGGAGGAATTAAAGTGAAGAAGTTCATGACATCTTGTAAACTTGTACTCATTCTGGCTTTATTGATCACAATTGCTCCATGGGGAGGCAGCCGTGCCGAAGCATGGGTGGGCATGCCGATGGGCAAGCTGCACGTAAACGGCAAAAACCTGGTGAACAGCAACAACCAGCCTGTGCTACTGAACGGTTGGCATCAACCCTCAGGTGCCTACTGGACATATCAGGACAGCAATTATTATCTCAATCTGCACGGCAATAACCGTCATGCAGCTACACTGGCTTATCTGAAAGACATTACCGATACATTTGCTGACACCAGCGCGAAGTACGGAAGCAATCATGGCTGGAATATGAATCAGGTACGTCTGTTCATCGATCGTCAGGACATGGGAGATGTGGCTGCTGGTACATATAACTTTGCCGGTGTGCAGACCGTTACGCAAAATGTAATTATTCCGTATATTCAATATGCCAAAACAAAAGGTGTCTATGTTGTCCTGGGACTGGACTTCACACTAAAGGATGATCAGGCAACAACACCTGCCAACCTGCAAAAATTCAACGAAATCTGGGGTTATCTCGCTTCACGCCCGGAGATCAAAAGTGCAGACAACGTTCACTTCGAACTGATCAACGAACCGGTGAAATCCTATGCCAATGGACATTGGGGTGGATACAACGGGGAAAATGACTTTGTGGATCACTGGAATGACTTGCGTAATTTCCAAAATTCCATGATTTCAACAATTCGTAGCAAAGGTGCGGACAACGTCATCTGGGCGGCAGGTCTGGGATACAACCAATTTTACAGCTTGACGGCAAGCCATCCATTGACTGATCCGCTCAATAACTATGGATATGCGGTTCACTGGTACCCTGGTTATGGCGCATATGACAACTTCTCTATCCTGCAAGACCAGTGGAATACCAACGTGAAGGCAGCTGCTGACAAATATCCGATTAATATTACCGAGGTAACCTGGTTCAAAAACAAACCTGGCGATTCGGCCTATTGGAACTTGTTTAATGGTAGCAATGAAGGTTTTGGCACCAATACCAAAACGATTTTCAACGCATCAGGCAATGTCAGCATTGCAGCTCATATGAACGGATTCATTCTAAGTGAAGGACCACGAAGCTCCTTTGCCGACCCAACGGCTGGACTGAAATGGGATGGAGATGCTTCACGGAGTGCCATGGGACGATTCCTGTTCAACTGGTACCATGAACGTGCTCAGACTTACCCGGGCAGTGGACAAGGTGGCGGACCGACAACGGGTCTTGTATCCGGTGCAACTTATAAAATCGTAGCCCGGCATTCCAACAAAGTTGTTGATGTTCCTGGTGGTCAAAATGAAAATAATCTTCAGCTCCAGCAGTGGAGTGATCTGGGCGGTAACCCTCAGAAGTGGGTTCTGACCTCGATCGGGAGCGGCAACTATACACTGACAAGTGTGAACTCGCCGGACAAAGTCATCGATATTCGCAACGGTACCCTCACCAATGGGGAAGCGGTTCAACTCATGAGCAATCTGAACACAACCGCTCAGCATTTTAAGGTCAACGATCTTGGTAACGGGTACTGGAGTATCGTTAACGTGAACAGCAATAAAGCGATTGAAGTGGCAAACGCTTCCACTTCGGATGGAGCCAAGCTGCAGCAGAACACCTACACAGGTGCTACAAACCAACAATGGAAATTTGTTGCCGTTAGCAATTAATAAGCACAACGTTAAACAAGAACCTCCCCAAGTCATTCCATGTCTTGGGGAGGTTTTTTGCGTTTATTTTTGATACTTTGGGATGGATGTCATGCGAAGGTAAAATACAACTATATTTGTGCGCTAACCCGCAGACCGACAATTATTTTCATGCAAGCATTGTACACCGCAGTATGTAAATGTACCATAAGGAAGAAGTTGTACCTTCACCAGGAAGAAATGCCCGGTGTATCATTGAACAGCTACCTTATCACAGAGAAATGTAAGCGCTTGATAAAAAAAGGGAGGGTACATATGCAGCTCCTATGGTCCCAATTTTCACCCGTGTTCCGCCGATTCCTCATTTCGTATCTTGTCATTCTGATGATTCCTCAAATTGCGGGATATGCCTCTTACCGAGCTTCTATTGAAGCGGCCCGTTCCAGCTCCATTGAAAACAGCTTGAAGTCGCTTAGTCTCGGGAAAGAGATCATTGAGCGTAACCTTCTTCAAGTTGAAGCCTTTACCAGGCAGCTTGCCGTCAATCCCGATTTGCAAAATTTAATTGCTGGGCCAAAGCCGCATGATCTCTACAATGTCTACGGTATGAACCGTATGCAGCGGAGTCTCTCCATGTACAGCAGTACCAATGATTACTTGTCCCATTTCTTCATTCACATTCCAAACTACAATGCCATCATCACACCAAGAACTGTGTATTATCGTCCAGAGCATTATTATGCTGCCAATCAGCTGGACGGTATGTCGTTTGAACAGTGGCATGACCAAATTCTCAAACAACCACACTTTAATGAAATCATACCGCTTCGAAACTATAAACGTGAAATACTCGGCACTGTGCTTGCAGACGTTCCCGCCATTACGTTTCTGCAATCTCTGCCTTTGAACAGCTTCAACAAACCGCAAGCGACGATTGGTGTCATGATTGATCAGGATCAGATGGCCAGCCTTACTCAAAATATTGTGGATCAATATGGCGGCTGGACTCTCGTCACCGATGCGGAAGGACAGATCATTTTCTCCCATGGCATTGAACAAGCCGAAGCTGAGCAAATGGCACAGAGTCGCCAGAGAGAAGGTAACGCTGCGGAAACGGAGCTGAACGTGCAGAATGTACAGCCTGGAAGTGATGGTCGGCTGCTGATATCGATGCAGTCCAGTCAAAATGGATGGAATTACATGGCAGGGATTCCGGAGAAAGCACTCATGACCAAAGCGGACCAAATCAAACAAGTCACGCTGGTCTTTACTTTGGCAACCATTGCCCTAGGACTGTTATTCGGGCTGGTTCTGGCCTATCGGAATAGTGCACCCGTTTACAGATTGTTGGCCTCTTTTCGGGAACAAATCACCGATTCCCCAGGCAGACGGGGCAATGAATATGATTTTTTGGCAAGCCATATTAACAATCTCATTGCTAATAATGACTCACTTAAAAACGCCATGAATGAGCAGATTCCGTTATTGAGAGACGGTTTTATCAAACGTTTGTTAACCGGAGAAGTCTATACCTCACTTGAGTTGGAGGTTATCTCATCCCAGGCGCACATTTCCCTTCATAGCAGCAAGGGTTTGGCAGGCTTAGTGAAGGTAAACGGATATGCCAATCCGGACAGTGAAGAAACTATCCATGAACTGGGCGTCGCAAGGCTGCTCATCAAACAGGTACTTACAGAGTGGAATGCGCAGCTGCTAATCACGGATTGGGGAACAGACCAGATCGCTTTTGCCTGTCCATTGGATGAGAACCAACTGAATGAAGCTATAGGGAGATGTGAAAAAGAGCTGAACACCTTGATGGAAGTGATCTACCGGGAGCATCGGATATCTACAACCATTGGCACAGGTGCAGCTTACGAGGTTTGGAATGATGCAGGGCGTTCCTTTGACGAAGCCAAACAAGCTCTGGATTATGCCATTCATATGGGAACAGATCATCTGGTGAGATTTGAAGATACGATGAAGGAAAATGAAATGTTCTATTATCCGATTGAGTCTGAACAGCGCCTGCTGAACACAATCAAAGTCGGGGAGCCTGAAGAGGCGGTACGTATTCTGGAGCAATTGTTTCTTCGTAATTTAGAGGAGCGGGAACTGTCCTACGAGATGACACAGCAGTTCATCATGGAGCTGAAGGGGACTTTTCTGAAGCTGGACGAACCCAAATTCAAGTTGGATGCCTCCCTGCTGGAGGAATATAAATCTCGGGTAACATCCATTCAGATGACAGAAACGATCACTTCGCTGCGGGCAAAATTCAAACGGTTAACGGAAGACATCTGCGGTGATTTCCAGAGAAGAAGAGCAGGAGCACATGCGGATACTGTAAGCGAAATGATTTGTTTTATCCAACAACATTATGGGGATGCAAACTTGACGATCTATCGGATTGCGGAGCACATGAGCAAGTCCGAGAAGTTTATATCCCAACTGTTCAAAGAACATACGGGAGAGAATCTTTCCGATTATGTAGAACGAGTACGCATTGAAGCTGCCTCGAACTTGTTGCATTCCACCGGTCAGACCATTGACGAGATAGCGGAGGCCACCGGGTATAATAGTGCACATTCATTCCGCCGAGCTTTCAAGCGGGTACGCGGCATTTCTCCGAGTGTGTTTCGGAAAATGGACGTTCATAGCGGTTAATGTAGGTTGTTTCTCGGGAACTATATTCGCTTTTTGTACTTTCTCAGCGTAACTGTACCTTTACGCATCCCCAGCGCAATCTTATGATTACTCAAAAAGTAAGCGCTACCAAGTCGAGCTGCAGTTTAGCACGATTTGGAGCCAAGAATGGGGGGATGATTCTGAGAACCACAATGACCAGTGAATCAAAGTCCGTGGAGAAACCAAGTAAACCGTTTGCCTTGAAGCAAGCATTATCCAGAAGTTGGAGGCGACATTGGCAGTTATATCTGCTGATCCTGCCACCGATTGCTTACTTTATTATTTTCAAGTATGTACCCATGGTGAATGCGGTCCTAGCATTTAAAGATTACAACGTCATCAAGGGGATCTGGGGCAGTCCGTGGGCCGGAACCAAGTATTTCGAATTACTTTTCAAAAATCCGGCGTTTGTCATGCTGATCAAGAACACACTCTACATTTCGTTTTACAGCCTGATCGTTGGTTTCCCGATTCCTATATTACTGGCGCTCGCGCTGAACGAAATCAAAAACATACGATTCAAAAAAACAGTACAAATGGTGACGTATGCTCCATATTTTATCTCTACCGTTGTTATGGTCTCCATCATTATGCTCTTTCTGTCTCCTAGGCTGGGTATTGTCAACACGATTGCAGGCGCCCTTGGTTTCGAAGCGGTGAATTTTCTCGGTGAGCCCGGACTATTTCGATCCATCTACGTATTCTCCGATGTGTGGCAGGGAATGGGGTACTCCGCTGTGATATATCTGGCTGCTCTGGCAGGTGTTGATCCATCCCTGTATGAAGCCGCCAAAGTGGACGGAGCCAACCGAATACAGAAAATCATCAATGTTGATCTGCCTGGACTACTTCCGGCAGCCGTCATCATTCTGATCCTGAGTGTAGGGAATATCATGGCTGTTGGGTTCGAAAAAATATATTTGCTGCAAAATCCGCTCAACCTGTCTGCTTCGGAGATCATCTCCACGTATGTCTATAAAATAGGATTGCTGAATGCCAATTATAGCTTCGCTACTGCGGTTGGCCTGTTCAACTCGGTGATTAACCTGATTCTGCTATTAATCGTAAACGCGGTCGCCAAGCGACTGTCCAATACAAGCTTATGGTAACGGGAGCGAAAGGAGGAGAACCAACTCATGCCTAACACACAGATTAATGCAGGTCGTTCGCGGATCAAGAGCAGCAGTACGATTCGTGAATCCTGGGGAGACCGCGTATTTATAACGGTTGTTTACTTCATGCTGACAGTGGTGCTGATTGCCGTGCTGTATCCCTTGATATATATTGTGAGTTCTTCGCTCAGCAGCCCAGCTGCCGTGTCCTCGGGAAAAGTCTGGTTGTGGCCCATTGACCTGACGTTTGACGGTTACAAGTCTGTATTGCGGAATGATCAAGTCCTTACCGGTTATGCCAATTCCCTTTTCTATACAGCCTGCGGCACCTTCATCAGCGTGGCACTGACCATTATGATTGCTTATCCATTATCCAAAAAAACGTTTGTTGGCCGCAGTTCGTTAATGATGTTTATTACCTTCACCATGTTGTTCTCAGGCGGCTTGATCCCTACCTATCTGGTGGTCAAAACCATGGGACTGATTGATACCCGCTGGGCGTTGCTGATTCCCAATGCCGTTTGGGTATGGCAAGTCATCATTGCCCGTACCTTTTTTCAGAATTCGATACCGGAAGAATTGTCCGAAGCAGCAGACATCGATGGCTGCAGTGACATCCGATTTATCTTCAGTATTATCCTGCCACTCGCCAAACCGATTATCGCCGTGTTGTCACTTATGTACGCTGTCGGTCAGTGGAATGCATACTTTGACGCCCTCATTTACCTGAAATCACAGTCGCTCTATCCGCTACAGCTGATATTGCGCAGTATTCTTATTCTGAACAGCAGTACGGGGAACATAGATGCATCGGAAATGATCAAACAGCAGCAGATGGCTGAACTCATGAAGTACTCGTTAATTGTGATGGCCAGCTTGCCGGTGCTAATCATCTATCCTTTTGTTCAACGGTATTTCGTGCAAGGCATGCTGATTGGCTCAGTCAAAGGATAAGTTCATTTTTTCTATTATTCATGAAGGAGAGGATTATATTGAAAAAAGCGGGATTCATCATTCTTGCCTGTATGCTGTTTACCTCATTGGTACTTGCCGGATGTTCAGGTTCTGATAAGGGGAACGGGGAAGGCAGCAACCCGTCAGGCAAGACAGCCATTAATGTGTTTGCTCACCAGGGTTCGGATACCAACCTGTCCACTAACAAATTCACGAAGAAAATGGAAGAAAAGTTTGATATTCAGTTCAACTGGACCACGGTTCCATTCGACGGTGCAGCGGAGAAAAGACAGATTTCACTGGCTTCTGGTGATTATCCGGACTTGTATCTGCTCATCCCTTGGGTAGATCGTTTCTCCCAGACAGACTTGTTGAAGTTTGGTCAACAGGGGGTTATTTTGCCGCTGAATGATCTGATTGAGCAGCATGCTCCCAATATTAAAAAAGTGCTTGAGAGCAATGACTATTATCGGGCCATGAACACTGCTCCCGACGGAAATATCTATGGTCTGACGGGTCTGAATGAATGTTTTCACTGTTCATACCCAAACAAGATGTGGGTCAATACCAAATGGATGGAACAACTGGGCCTGACCGAACCCACGACGACAGAAGAATTTAAAGAAATGCTTCGGGCATTTAAAACGAAAGACCCAAACGGGAACGGCAAAGCCGACGAAGTACCGCTAAGCGGTTCGACTGAAAATTTCGGTGTGCACATTATTCCGTACTTGATGAACGGTTTTATCTATGACGACGATCGGAATTATCTCATTGTCAATCAGGGGAAAGTGGAGACCGTAGTGAACAAACCGGAGTGGAAAGAAGGGCTTGCCTATATTAAATCCCTGTACGATGAAGGGTTGATTGATCCAGGGGCATTTACCCAAAACGTCGGGGCCTTCAAAAAAATTGGAGATAACGCTGATGCACAGCTTCTCGGTGCGGGAGCAGCGATGCATCCATCATTATTCGTAACCACTGCCGAAGGTTCTCCTTACGGGAATGATTACAATCCCATTCCTCCATTGAAGGGACCCCATGCTGCTTATGCTACGTACAACTATCCGATTGATCCCGGAGCGTCTTTTGTACTGACAAACAAAGCCAGTGAGGAAACACAGATCGCGGCCATAAAGCTGCTGGATTATCTCTATACCCAGGAAGGAACCATGGCATCATATCTGGGAGAAGAGGGCGTAAGCTGGCGCAAACCACAAGAAGGAGAAGTGGCGCTCAATGATCAGATTGAGCCGTTATATAAAGCCATTCCGCTTCCTCCTGGAGAAGAACCTCGTAATGACAGTTGGGCTGCATTGAGTCAGTACAATCATTATCAGGCATATCGGGACTCCGAAGTACAGGGGACAGACATCTATGCCAATGATGGTGGTGAGCGACGTCTCTATGAGGCGACATTGTTAATGGAAGGCAAGGAACCGAAAGAGATTTTCCCTCATTGGGCATTGTGGGTAGATCCGTCCCAAGCTGATGAAGCCAGCATGATGCAGACCAATCTCAAGGATTACATCGATCAGAACGCCCTGCAATTTATTACAGGCGCCAAAAGTCTGGATAAGGATTGGGATGAATATGTGAAAGGCCTGGAGGGACTGAACATTAATCGCTATCTGGAGATTATGCAGTCTTCTTATGATACTTCTTCTGTTTCCAAATAATTAAAGTATCTGAATCATACAGAGCGGGAAAAGTTACTGCCTGTATTTGCATAACCAAACGTTCCCGGTTCGCAGTCAACATATGCGAGCCGGGAACGTTTTTTATTGATATAGATTAAATCGTAATATCATTGCATCCTACTTAGAATTGAGATTGAACCTGTCCTGCAAGCCAAACGTTCACAGGACGGGTATAACGGCTCATGCACATTCCCTTAGTTTAGTACATGCGATATCTCCCGCTTAGAGCGAGCATGCTGAAAAAATACAGGCAATTGTCGTAATAACGTCGCTCTCCCTGACGCAAAGGTGTGTTCCAGAACTTGCGAACGAATGTGTCAGCATGTGGACCGTCTGCAGCCAGTGAAGCCATGGCATTGGTAGCCAGCAAACCTACAGGATGCAGTGAAGGTTCGTCGAAAGGTTCACCTTCTATTGTATAACGACGATAATCGGACATTTCAATATCACTGAAGAAGGACTGAATCCGATTGGATTGTTCGATCTGCCAGTGATCCTTGCGGAACCATTCCCAGTCCAGCGCTATATTCGCAGCAACACGGTAGGCATCACTGTAGAAATGTCTGAAATCACCATGCGGCTGTATTGGAGCCGGAGAGCCATCATAGTTCGCATATTCAGGTGATAGTCCGGTTACGGGATGGCAGGCTGTATGAAGGTAAGCACGACTAGCGGCCGCCGCTTCTTTCCAGAAGTTCTGATCTTCTTCATTCGCATATTTCGAGAATAGTTCATAAAAATGAGGCAGATGGTAGGATGGGTCGCTAAACGGTGTTTCTGGTATGAATTTGATCAGTTTTGTTTCCGGGTCCCACATGGGATCGCCTTCGCCGTCTTCTCCCTGATGTATACATGCACGAAGGATCTTGCGGGCTTGGGCCTTGTAATCATAAGGTTCAGCGCCATCTCCCCAGCGGTTGGAGGCAAAAAAAAGTGCCATGGCAAAAAACTCCTCACCATCAGGAGCAGGACCTTGCGAGAGTCGGGTTCCGTCAGGCTTGCAATGCCAGGCAAAATAATCTTTATAACGCCCCGCTTTATGTTGCATAAACGTGTGTGAGAAATTCCAGAGTCGATCAAATTCCTCCTTTTTGTTCATCTGAACAGCAATCATCATGCCATAGGACATGCCCTCGGAGCGAACATCGAGATTACCAGTGTCCAGCAAATAACCCTTGTCCTCACCCATGGGGTAATATATTCGAGTATTTTCATCGCCATAAAACAGCTCGCTCCATGTTTCTTCCAATCTATTCGTGATCTCATTCTCATCGTAGCCTAACTTCAAAAACAGATTTGTATATGTACCCGTATCCCACGCGCCTTGACCCGTGATATTCATGAGTATCCTCCTTCATAAATGCGGTTTTTCAAAATTATAACATGGAAATAGTATACAAATTAAAGCGTTTACATGAAAAATTATAGGTGTTCTTATCTGCATGTAATTCTACTCAAATTAAAATGATATATTGGTTAAAATCCTATACTTTGTCAGGTTGTTGTAAAATTATGTAAGGGATACACTTTGGGAGAAGGATCACATCTGATCTAATAATAATCCAAGCTGTGATCCTTTAAATGTTGTTTGAGGATGGTCAGAATCTAACCGGAAGGATGTGATGATGATTTATGCTCCAGGATTCAGGAGATGCAGGTGAAAACACGGAATTCACTGCACCGCGCGATCCAGTTGGAGTGACAGCGTCGGCAGTCAAACCCGCAATTGATTTTGAGTCACATGGATATCGCGACATGATTGGCCGATCTCTTCTGAACAAAGGAAATAATGTCAGATTAAAACGAGCCATTGAGAAGGCAAAAAACGGCGAACCTGTCGTTATCGCTTATATTGGAGGCTCCATTACCCATGGTGCTGGTGCAGTACCTATTCATCTCCAAAGTTACGCTTATCGATCGTATGAGTCGTTCAAGTTTATGTTTGCGCTTTCAAAAGATAGTCCCATTCATCTGATTAAAGCAGGTGTGGGTGGAACTCCTTCCGAACTGGGGATTGTACGTTATGATCGTGATGTGCTGAGGGGAGGTGCCGTTCAGCCGGATATTGTCGTAATCGAATTCGCAGTCAATGACGCAGATGATGAAACCCAAGGTAAATGTTACGAGAGTCTGGTGCTCAAAGCACTTACTGCCGATAACAAGCCAGCGGTCATCTTGTTATTCAGTGTATTTGAAAATGACTGGAATCTACAGGATCGTCTCGCTCCGGTAGGCTGGCATTATGATCTGCCAATGGTAAGTGTGAAAGATGCTGTCGTAGATCAGTTCAACAAGACAAAAGGTGAAGGAAACGTTATTTCCAAAAAGCAATTTTTCCATGATATATATCATCCAACTAACATAGGGCATCGAATTATGGCCGATTGTTTGGAATATTTGTTCGACGTGACGAATCGTTCTGAATGGGATGAGAAAGATCATGATATTGAAAAAGCTCCGCTAATTGGAAATGAATTTGTTAATGTGAAGCTGTTGGATCGGAAAAACGGCAATCATATTGCCCGAATCGATGCAGGCTCTTTTTGTAAAACGGACACGGATCTGCAGATGGCTGAGATGGATGCTCATGACTATGGTACACCTCAATTCCCCAACAACTGGATGCGTACAGGAGAGGGAAAAGAGAATCAGAGCAGCTTTCGGATAAGTTTGCAGTGCAAACGCCTCATTCTAATCTTCAAGGATTCGGGTAACGACGAATTCGGAACTGCAGATATCAGGGTAGATGGGGTATTCGTCCAAAAAGTCGATCCGCGTCAAGTGAACTGGACCCATTGCCATGCCACACTTCTGCTCAACGAAGAGCATGTGGGGGAGCACTCCATCGAGATCGAAATGGCGGAAGGCCATGAACATAAATGCTTCACCATTCTGGGTTTTGGCTATGTGGATTAACTGAAGACTGATAGTCACTCATATGTTCGGAGGAAAAGAGAATGGAATTGATCTCATCAGCAGTAATGGGATATGACCAGTATCGGGAGAATATACCACGTGGAGTCATGGAGACGGTAGAGTATCCTTCCACCACGGTTGGCAATTCCCGTAAAGCGATGGTGTACACCCCACCAGAATTTTCTTCGACAACGATGTATCCTGTACTTTTTCTTTTGCATGGTATTGGTGGAGACGAAACCGAATGGCATACTCATGGTTCTCCGCAAATTATTCTAGATAATCTGTACAATGATAACTTACTTGAGCCGATGGTTATTGTTTTCCCCAATGGTCGCGCAATGTCGAATGACCGAGCCGAAGGAGACCTGTTTGAACCTGAGAAAATCAAAGCATTTAAACGGTTCGAATCCGATCTGCTCAACGATTTGATACCTTACATGGAGTCGAACTACCCTTTGTATAAAAGCCGGGATAAAAGGGCGATTGCTGGTTTATCCATGGGCGGAGGTCAATCCTTAAATATCGGATTAAGTAATCTAGACCATTTTGCATGGATCGGTGCTTTCTCCGCAGCCCCAAACACCAGAAGTCCGGAGCTACTTGTCCCTGATCTTTCGAAAGCGCCTTCATTACTCTCGCTGTTATGGATCTCTTGCGGTGAACAGGACAATCTTATAGAGATTAGTCATGGGGTTCACCAATATTTGGCGCAACACGGAGTACCTCACATTTGGCATGAGGAAAGTGGAGGACATGATTGGCCCGTGTGGAAGAACGATCTGTATCTGTTTTCGCAACGTCTTTTCAAGTGAATTTGCTGAAGAACATTCATATCGGATTGCAGCATCAACCAAATCTATTAAAATATCAGGAGGTATAATCTATGTTCAAATTTAGCAAAAAATTGTTAACCGTTGTTCTTGCATCTGCCATGAGTTTTGGTGTCTTCGCAGCCACATCGAGTGCAGCAACAGATTATTGGCAAAATTGGACAGATGGCGGAGGAACGGTCAACGCCGTGAATGGATCGGGCGGGAATTACAGCGTGAATTGGCAAAATACCGGGAACTTTGTTGTCGGGAAAGGGTGGACATACGGTACGCCTAATCGAGTGGTCAATTATAATGCTGGTGTGTTTTCTCCATCGGGTAACGGATATCTGACCTTCTACGGTTGGACTAGAGGCGCACTCATTGAATACTACGTAGTGGATAGCTGGGGAACATATCGTCCGACTGGCACGTACAAGGGCTCAATGACTAGTGATGGTGGCACATATGACATCTATACAACGATGAGATACAATGCACCTTCCATTGATGGTACTCAGACTTTCCCTCAATATTGGAGTGTTAGACAGTCCAAGAGACCGACCGGAGTCAATTCTACTATCACGTTCAGTAATCATGTGAATGCATGGGCGAGCAAAGGGATGTACTTAGGCAACAGCTGGTCCTATCAGGTGATGGCAACGGAAGGTTATCAAAGCAGCGGAAGCGCAAACGTGACGGTTTGGTAAAAATGATGTGATGCAGTTCAACGTCTGCACCTGCACTTGAATTCAATTTTCCGGTAGCGTTGAGTAACGTTATTCTCCAGACTAACGGACCTCGACGTTGCCGGATTTAAGCTAGTAAAGGAGAATAATTGAATGAAGAAGCTGGTATGGTTAACTTTAATCGCTATAGTTGTTAGTCTAAGTGCTTGTTCAGCAAGTAATACGAAATTAAGCGATGACTTGGTATTCGTCGAAGGAGGAGCCTTCAAGAGCAGTAAGCCAAGTCAGATTGATAGGAATGAAACGCTGGATTCCTTCTATATTGGCAAATACGAAGTAACTCAAAAAGAATGGATGGAGGTTATGGGGGAAAACCCTTCTGGCTTCAAGGGAGACGACCTGCCTGTTGAAATGGTCAGCTGGTATGACGCAGTGGAATACTGTAATCAAAAAAGTATAAAAGAAAACCTGAAACCTTATTACAATATAGACAAAGACAACCAGGACACGAATAATCACAATGAAAACGACACTATAAAATGGAATGTAACGATCAACGAGGACGCCAACGGTTACCGTTTACCCACAGAGGCAGAATGGGAATACGCTGCAAGCGGAGGTCAAAAGAGCTTAAATTACACATACAGCGGAAGTAACAATCCTGATGAAGTTGCTTGGTACTGGGTAAATGCCGGCGAGAACATTCTGACGGGTGACTGGAGCTGGCCCGCTATTGAGAGCAATCGTAATCAAACCAAAAAAGTCGGAACTCAGAAGGCGAATGAGTTAGGAATCTATGATATGTCTGGGAATGTGAGAGAATGGTGCTGGGACTGGTACAGCGATTCGGAGAGTCCCAATCAATCCTGGCGAGTTGTGAAAGGCGGAGGCTGGATCGGTGGTGTCAATAACAATGAAATATCATTTCGAGGCAAATTTGATGCAAATGGTTTTGGTCCCGATCAAGGATTCCGTATTGTGCGTGGAGAATGAAAAATCTTTCTCCTGACAAAGATTACTTCTGAGCTAAACCTATACTTTGTCGGGTGAAAACCTATAGTTTAACAGGTTGTTGTACCAAAATGTAAGCGTTACACTTGAATTGTTCTCCCGGCGCTTCGCTACAATCGGAGCGTTCTTATAGTACGGTCCGATGGAACCATGTTCTATGTTATTGATTAATGACGATGAGACTGGTAGAAATTTTGTTCTCCAAGTTGTGCGAGCAGACAACAATCCTGCTGTTGTTCTGCTGTTTAGCGTTTTCAGAACAACTGGAATTTACCTATTGATATAGATAAAATACATGCAGCTGATCAAGGATAAAAGAGAGGTGAGCTAATGTACAAGGTCATTGTCGCGGATGATGAGCCGTTTATGCTAGAAGGATGGAGAACAATGATTGACTGGCGAACTTGTGGATACGAACTCTGCGGAACGGCAACGGATGGGGAGGAAGCACTTGCTTTATTCAACTCGGTTGAACCGGATCTTGTCGTCACTGATATTCAAATGCCTGTTATGGATGGTCTTGGTTTGATTCACACCTTGCGAGAAGATCTCGCGTATACCTCTAAAATCGTTATCGTTACAGGATACTCGGATTTTAATTACGCGAAGCAAGCCATACGGTATCAGGTCGATCAGTATGTGCTTAAACCTCTTGTTCCCGAGGAAATTCATCAAATCCTTATGGAAATGATTGAACCTCTGGACAAACGCAGAAATGAGCAAAAACAGCAAAATGGAGTCATGGTTACAGATGAAGCCTATGACAATCATCTTAATGAATATCGGATAAGCGAAGAATATAATTTAGAGCAAATGATGAACATCTCCAAAGAGATCTTGGCGTTGATTGAAGCAGAAAACACCTATTCCATCGATATTGCAGTGAGTGCACTGCTAGAGAAGAGTGAGAAAGCAGAGGTATCGCTGGAATGGATACATCATGTCATCCGATATATCCATGGGGAGTTGCTACGAAAATATGGAAAAAGAGAGGGTTGCAGAGAAATACTATGTGAAAAAGAATGGCATGCGGCTGCGAGCTGGTCTTCCGGCACATTGCAAGACCTGTGTGCTCGACTGTCCAAGCAACTTTCCCAGTCTGAATTGAAGCAAAAGACGGGTACGGGAGTGCTGGTTTCAGAAGCAGTGAATGAATTGAAGCAGCACTATCGAAGTAAAATTAAATTACAAGATGTAGCTAATCGTATTCACGTGAATTCTGCCTATCTGGGTCAACAGTTCAAGCGGGAGATGGGGGTCAGTTTCAGTGACTATGTACACCAGCTTCGTGTTGAGGAGGCCCGTAAACTCTTGCGACGTACCAATATGAAGATCACTGACATTGCATTCAGGCTAGGATATCATGATGCTGAATATTTCACCCAAAAGTTCAGAGCGCATACAGGGGAGCTTCCGTCAGTCTATAAAAACAAAAACCAAGGGTGATCATATGCGTCATAAATTCTGGATGTTCCGTAAGGTTAATGATATTCCTCTCCGCTCCAAATTTCTGCTTATTTATGTACTTAGTATTCTCCTTCCTGTAATAACGATTAATATCTTCTTTTATCAACGAACCTCTGCGGATATCAAGATTAGAGAACAGGAGAATCTGCGTAAATCCATCGACAGGGCTGCGGGGGAACTGCTTGGCATGATAGATGAGAGCGTTGCTCTGAGCCGAATTATTGCAGCAGACGATTCGCTCTATGAGGCACTGGATCGGACCTATCACTCCCCCGTTGATTATTACAACGTGTACCATGCATTCCTGCGAGATAAATTAACACGGTATATGTCAGCGAATATTCTGGAGGTGCGTATCTATACGGATAACGATACCATTCAGACGGGCAGTCATTATATCGTGATGAAAGACAAGAATGTACTCCCTGGATTGAAACAGCTGAAATCCACCAGTGGAGGCATTCTTGTCGTTGATTATATTGAGCCATCCGGATTCAACGCGGGAAGAAGGATCAGTGTGATTGGCAAAATGGATACGTATACCTCGTATGCGAATTATGCGAAGTATTCCAAGATTGATCTGGAAGTTAGCCGGGTGTATAGCATCTTAAATCGTGAATCAGACAGTCTTCAGCTACGTCTGGTGGACAGCAACAATCGAACTGTCGTTTCAAGTGGGGAATTCAGCGAAACCGACTTATCTCCCCCTAATAATGAATCAATGCTCAAGGAATCTGGGGATTCTGCTTACACGCTCGAAAAATCGTTGGGGAATCTAGCCTACCTAAAGGGTTGGAAATTGATTGGAGTTGCCGATACACGTCACCTTGACCATCTGCTGCAAGAAGCCTTTAAGTCAATTCTGGGGTTGCTCGCATTAAGTATCGTGGTCCCCTCTGTATTGATCTATATTATTTTGCGTTCCTACCACTATCGGATTCGCAAGTTATCCAGACATATGGAGAAGGTTCGTAATGAACGATTCGATCTCATTGAAATTCACGAAGGCCGCGACGAAATTGGCGGGCTTATTCGTACATTTAACATCATGATTGGTAAAATTCATACGCTGATTAATGACGTATATAAACTGGAAATCCGTCAAAAAGATCTGGAGCTGGATCAAGTGAGGACTGAATTGTCCATGCTCCAGAGTCAGATGAATCCCCATTTTTTATTTAACACATTGAATGCCTTGCTGGTCGTTAGTACGAAGAATGGATATACGGAAGTAATTGAGATTATTAAAAGTCTGTCCAAGCTGATGAGACAGTTGCTCAGTCATTCTGACAATCTGATTCCTTTGCAAGAAGAGCTGCAATTTACGAATCTTTATCTCCAGATTGAGAAGTTTCGCTTTGGTGAGCTGTTCGATTACACCTTCGAGGTTGATCCTGATGCAGCTTCGTTGCTCATTCCCCGTATGAGTATTCAACCTCTTGTCGAGAATGCTTGCAAACACGGCTTGCAGGCGCGAAAAAATGGAAGAGAGATCAAGATAACAGCGAGACGAAACGCTTCCGAACTGGTTATTCAGGTAATCGATAATGGAATCGGTATGGATGCAGGGAGACTAACCGAGCTCCTGCGAGATATTCGTTCTGAAAGACCCCGGAACGGCGAGCATGTAGGACTCCGTAATGTCTACCGAAGGTTGGAACTCTTTTATGAAGGAAATGCGATATTTGATCTAAGCAGTGTACCTGGAAAGGAAACCATTGCAGGGTACCGTATACCAATCTCCAAGCTGGAACAGAGGAAATAGGAGGTAAACTCTCATGTACAAAGTACTGTTAGTCGATGATGAACCGTATGCCATTGAAGGTTTACAGCTTCTGATCAACTGGGAAAAGTATGGTTTTGAAATCAAAGGCGTGTGCGCCAACGGGGAGGAAGCCATTCGGATGATGGAACAAGATCGACCTGATCTCGTGGTGACAGACATTCGTATGCCCGTGATGAATGGGCTGGAACTTGTAGAAGAAGCACGACGATTGGAACATGAGTCTGTGCTGTTTGTCATCACGAGTGGATACAGTGACTTTAATTATGCCAGACAAGCTATTCGATTAGGTGTCTCCAATTATTTAACCAAACCGGTTGACAGTACAGAAGCAGAGGAAATGTTGGTCCGTCTCCGTATGCAATTACAGGAGCGTGAAACCCAGGAGCGTATACGGGAACATGCAAACGAGCAAAGGATCAAAGCGTTTTTGACTGCACTGATTAAGGATAAGCAAAATATATCGGAGGAGGAGAAGTCGGAGTTCCTTCCTCGTTTAAACAAGTCCCATTGGGCATACCTGCGGATAGCCTTTCAGGGAGATATTCAGGAAGTCTGTTCAGTAGTTGAACAAACGGCTGAAGAAACAACTTCCTGTTATGTGATAGATAGAACAAGAGACTCATTGGGACTTGTATGGGGGGAGGAAACGAATGATAGAAATGAGACATTTGAAGCAATTAAAGCTTTTACCCAGCGTTTGATGAACACCATGCAACATAACGATTGCGAAGATATCCATATCGCGGTCGGATTAACGGTCAACAAACTGGAGCATTTATCTGAATCCTTTCGCTCTGCTCAGGAAGTTGGGCGTTATTTGTTTTTTAATCAAGAGCGTCTTTTGTTTGCCGAAGATATTCAGCTGGAGAATTGGCAGTTTGATCCGGAAACGCTATCAGAAGTGGACCATATTTGCGATTTGCTTGAAAACGGTTCTGTAGAGGAACTCTCGTCTGCAATTCGGAGTGCTTTTGAACTGTTTGTACAGATGAAGGCTGCGCCAGAGATTGTACATATTTTCTCTACCCACATTATATTCCGCGGATTGTCCCTGTGTAGAGAATTAGGAGGAGAACCTAATGCTCTAATGAACGAATTGGCGAGCGGAATTCTGGAGAAGGGCCATCGAAATATCGAAGAGGTTGCTAACAATCTCGAACATTTCTGTTTGCAATGCAAGTCAGAACTGGCCATTTTCCGGGAGAGGCAAATGGGTGGCATCCAGGCGACGGTTGCTGAATATGTGCAGATGCATTACAGGGAGACATTTACGATCCAGGAGCTCGCAGAACGATTCTACGTGAATCCTGTCCATTTAGGGCAATCCTTTTTGCGAAAGTATGGTAAGGGTGTAATTGAGGTAGTACATGATCTAAGAATGGAAGAAGCGAAGCGTCTGCTCCAGCAGACGAATCAAACATCCAGTGCGATTGCAGAGCAGGTAGGGTACCGCAGCTACCAGCATTTTCTCAGACACTTCGAAAAACGAACAGCCATGAAACCTGTAGAATACAGGCAAAAGTATGCGAATTGATCGATGAAAAAGAAGAACCCCTCCTGAATAAGACCTGCAATTACAGGGGGGTAGACCTTAAATGTATATATTTTGTAACCGCATACATTTCTTCATACTAAAAACAGTAAGACATACCACTTCCAAGGAGGGCAAGTACATGGGGGGACTTAAGAAAAAGAAGCTTTGGGGTTCCGTATCACTCGTTCTGGCTTTGAGTTTGGCACTTGCAGGATGCAGCGGTGACAAAGAGAAAGCGACTACAAAGGATGGGAAAGAGGTACTGAACATCACGGCCTTTATCGGAACGCCAAATCAGGCGCCAGCTAAAGATAACCGAATCTACAAGAAGATCCAGGATGAACTCGGCGTTAATCTTGAGATGGAGTTTCTTGTGGGTGATCTTCAACAGAAGCTCGGCGTTATGATTGCCGGAGGCGATTTCCCGGATCTGATCACAGCAGACACCAAGTTGGTCTCAGCGGGTGCGGTTATTCCGCTCGAAGATCTCATTGAAGAGCATGCACCTAATCTGAAGAAACATTTCGGTAAAGACTGGAACCGGATGAAAGATTCCAGTGACGGACATATTTACTGGTTGCCTAACTATGGAGTGTATACAGGGGAGTTCATTAGTAACTATTATTCTGGTCCTGCATTCTGGATCCAAAAGTCCATACTGAAGGATGCTGGGTACCCAACTCCTAAAACGTTGGATGATTTCACAAAGTTGATCCGTGATTATGCAGCCAAGAATCCAACGATTGATGGTCAACCGACGATTGGTTTCACTACATTGGCTTCAGACTGGCGGACGTTCCCTTTGCTTAACCCACCTGAACATCTTACGGGTCACCCCAATGACGGGGGCGTAGTCGTAGATGATAGTGGAGTCGCAACCGTTTTTGCCGACAAAGATATCTCCAAACGGTATTATAAAGAACTAAACAATCTGTATAACGAGGGATTGCTGGATAAAGAAGCCTTTGTTCAGAACTACGATCAATATCTGGCCAAAATTTCTTCGGGACGTGTGCTTAGTATGTTCGACCAGCACTGGAATTTCCAAGCCGGAGAAGACCCACTCGTAGCACAGGGGAAAATTGGCCAGACATACGTAGGCTTCCCGCTTGTCTATGATACAAGTATCACAGATCATTATCTGGATCGTCCGGTCATTAACTTGAACAATGGTTTTGGTATCAGTAAAGATGCTGAAGACCCTGTTGCACTTATCAAATTCCTCGATAAGCTTATGGACGAGAAGTACCAGAAGCTCTTGTCATGGGGTGAAGAGGGTGTAGACTATCAGGTGAATGAAGAGGGAAGATTCTATCGTACACCAGAGCAACGGACAGAGCAGGATGATCCGGCATGGAGATTGGTTAACAAAGCAGAAGGTTTTTATGCTGCGGCACCAAAGCTCGAAGGAACATTTGAAGATGGCAATGCAATTGGAGCGATCAACCAACCTGAGGAATTCTATGACAACCTCAAACCGGAAGATAAAGAACTTCTGGATGCATATGGCTTCAAAACGTGGAGTGACTTCTTCTCTCCTGCACCAGAAAATCCAGTGTACTATCCAGCATGGCAGGTCGATCTGAAAGAAGGCTCTGATGCTGCGGTAGCGAACAAACAAATGACAGACACCTCATTGAAATTCTTGCCTAAAGCAATCATGTCAAAACCGAATGAGTTCGATAACATTTGGACTGAATACGTAGACGCTTACAAGAAGATCGATGTTAAATCCTATGAAGATCGGATTAATGAACAACTGAAATGGAGAATCGAGAACTGGTCTGTTAAATAAAAAAATGCGGCAATGATGCTCTCGGAAGGTATCAACCAAAGGATTACTCAGGCGAGTGCCTTCCGAGACATCATGTTAAAGTCGCTGCAAGCCAATAGGAGGAGTGAAAGATGGCGAACACGCCTGGAGCCATACCAGAGCAAACTACCCGTACAGTCGTTCCCAAAGCACCACTGTTAAAACGATTGCGCGGACAAAGACAACTCATGTTCATGTCATTGCCCATCGTTGCGTACATTCTCGTATTCTCGTATTATCCCATTTGGGGCTGGGTTATGGCCTTTCAGAATTACAGTCCTGCGAAGAGTTTCACGCAGCAGGAATGGGTCGGGCTCAAACACTTTAAGTTTTTGCTAACAGACGATGCATTTCTTAACGTGCTTCGTAATACCATTGCGATGAGCGTCATCAATATGGTGCTCGGATTTGCGACAGCAATTATATTTGCCATTTTACTTAATGAGATCAAACATAAGTTTTATAAACGAACCATTCAAACAATTTCGTATTTACCTCACTTTCTCTCATGGATTATCGTGACAGGTATCGTTGCAAGTTCACTATCTGTAGATGGTGGGATTGTGAATGTGGTGCTCATGAAGCTGCATATCATTCAAGAACCTATCATGTGGCTTAGCGTTCCGGAATACTTCTGGGGCATTGTAGGCGCATCCCATGTATGGAAAGAAGTTGGCTGGAATGCCATTATTTATTTGGCGGCCATCACGTCTATCGATCCTTCCCTCTATGAAGCGGCAGAGATTGATGGTGCGAACCGATATAAGAAAATGCTGTATGTGACCTTACCCGGAATCAAATCCATTGTTATCATTTTGCTGATCATGAATATGGGCTGGATTTTGGAAGCTGGATTCGAGGTTCAGTATCTGTTAGGTAATGGTGTGGTTGTCGACTGGTCACAGACGATAGATATATTTGTCCTGAAATACGGACTACAGATCGGGAATTATTCTTTGGCTACTGCGGCAGGTATCTTCAAAACAGTAGTTAGTATCACGCTGATCTTTGCGGCGAATTCAATTTCCAAACGGCTCGGGGAAGACCGATTAATATAAGGGGGACTAGAGATGGGAATCAATAAATCTCGGCTTGAACCGATTGTCTTCCATACGTTAAATGGTATACTGATGATCGCAATCGCGATTGTTACCCTGTATCCGTTTGTGAATACACTCGCCGTATCATTCAATGCCGGTAATGACACCATCCGGGGTGGGATTTATCTGTGGCCTCGGGTATGGACAGATCAAAACTACAGAGCAGTATTTGCAGGAGGGACCATCTTCAGCGCCTTTGGTATATCTGTGGCGAGAACGGTTTTGGGGACAGTTTTAAGTCTATTCTTAACCTCCATGCTGGCTTACACACTAAGCCGAAAAGATTATATATTACGAAAGCCCATTACCATTACAGTTGTTCTTACGATGTATTTTAGTGCAGGTCTTATTCCAACCTACTTCCTAATGAAAGATTTGCATTTGTTAAACAACTTCCTGGTGTACATTATTCCTGGGCTGATCAGTGCCTTTAATATGATTGTTATTCGAACTTATATCCAGACACTACCGGAGGGATTGATCGAATCCGCCAAAATTGATGGTGCTGGAGATTTCAGAACATTCATTTCCATTATTCTACCGCTGTGCCAACCTGTTCTCGCTACTGTTGCACTGTTCATTGCAGTCGGTCAATGGAACTCTTGGTTTGATACGTTTCTGTATGCATCTTCCAAACAAAACCTGAGCACGCTGCAATATGAGTTGATGAAACTATTATCATCTTCTATGAATTCCAACAGCAGTGCAGCCGTGGCCAATGGTGCAGATCTTGGCGCTGCGCGTAACATGGTCACACCTGTATCTATTCGGGCAGCGATTACGATTGTTGCCGCATTACCGATCTTAGTCGTATATCCATTTTTGCAGAAGTATTTCGTTCATGGCTTGCAGCTTGGAGGGGTAAAAGAGTAAACTTAATGCAGTTCCAGATAACCGATCAAAACGGTCACTAGGTGACCGTTTTTTTCATGTTTTTTTAACGACGGGCGGTAGTATGTCAATTGCACACGAATCTAATTTATTCAATAATGTTGTTGACAATTAAATTAAAGTTACTATAATTTATATTTACTTGATTCACCAGTCAGTCTCTTTTCAGGGTGCCACTGCGCGCGAAAGCCCTATATCAAGAACTGTCCACAGCGCCTGACCATCCCGAGCTCTTACCATTTTATCAAGGAGACTGAAGAGAAAATGAAAGTATTAATTGTAGAAGACTCCATTTTCGTACAGAAATTGCTTACAAAGCTGATTGTTGATCATATTCCAGAATGCGAGATTCAGATTGCTAACAATGGAGAGCAAGGATACAACCTATTTAAGGAATTTCAACCTGATTTTATAACCACCGACCTGCTGATGCCTGGTTTGAACGGACAAGAAATGCTTCGAATGATTCGAGAAACGGATAGCAATGTCAAAATTATTATCTTATCTGCAGATATTCAGAAGACAACTAGGGATGAAGTTGAAATGTTAGGCATTTCTGGTTTTTTGAATAAACCGTTAACCGCAGAGAAGGCAACGACCATGATTCAACTGATTCAGGCGGCCTATCATGCTGAATGATTTACAGAAGGATTTGCTTACTGAACTAGTAAACGTTTACGTGGGACAAGCGGCTAACATGTTGTCAGAGATTGTAGACAAGCGTATCGTTTTGAATATTCCGGAAGTGGAACTAATCTCCATATCCGATGTTGATCCTGGAGATCGAAGATACAACATTTTCTTTAGTGAAGGTCACCTGTTTAGGTCATCCTTACAGTTTGGATACGAATTTCAGGGAAAAGCATTTCTGATGTTTCCTGTTGAGCAGGCTAAAGTATTAGCAAACATCTGTCTTGGAGAACTGGGTGAGAGCGTTATACCGAACGATCCGAACCTGATGGATACGGATTTGGACGTTTTGAAGGAAGTTAGCAATGTCCTGCTTAACGCCATTATTGGAGAATTCGGTAATTTCCTGGAGATCAAACTGGAATACGTCCTGCCTGATATTGAACTGATCTATGTCACCAATTCCGATCAGCAAATATTGCTTCAGAATGAAGTCTATGTCCTGGTTTTACATACCTCGTTTTTACTTGCCGATACGGATGTGACAGGTATCATTGTCATAGCATTAAGCATGAACTCCATATCGAGCCTGCTGGCCAAAATGGACGCTTTGTTGGAGGCGGACAATGGATAATCTTATTTCACAAGCTTTGAACAAAGCCCATATGGGAATAATGATCGTGGACAGGCATTTGAAAGTTGTTGTGTGGAATGCCTGGTTGGAGCGCTTTACTGGCAAGAATGTAGAAGAGGTACTAGGCTTGAATCTGCTTGAGGTCTGCCCGCGGTTTAAGTCAAATATCTATCTAAATATCTTGCAAAATGCGCTGTATCATGGACAGAGCAGATTTTGCTCAAGCGCGTTACATAAGGCATTCATTCTTCCTAATGAAGGAGAGGATGAACAATTATTCAGACAAAATATGCATGTTGAACCGCTCTATCATGAAGATCGGAGTTATGCCCTCATTCAGATTACTGACATGACACACACCAATACCAGGGTATATAAACTTAAAAATCTGATCAAAGAACTGGAGACGGAGTACGCCAAAATCAAAATCTCCGAAAAAATCAGCAAGCATTTGTCTTTGCATGATCCACTTACAGGTCTGCCTAATCGTCTTGCTTATAATGACCGTCTTGCCTGGGCTATCAGTAATGCTAAAAGAAACCATAGCAAACTAGCTGTCATGTTTGTCGATGCTGATGGGTTTAAACAAGTGAATGATACATATGGACACCATGTTGGCGATCAAGTGTTGCTGGAAATGGCAAAGCGATTAAGTGAAACAATTCCAAGTGCGGACACGGTAGCTCGGCTTGGCGGGGACGAATTCATCATTTTAAGCCATCTGAAAGATGATCACGATGCTGAAGTCATCGCCAAAAGATTGGAAGCTGCATTCAGTACCCATTTCAAAATTGCTGGAAACTATATCAACCTTTCGATGAGTATTGGTATCAGCCTATTTCCCAAGCATGGACAGGAGCCTTCCGAACTTCTGAGACATGCGGATGGAGCCATGTATAAGATTAAAAAGAATGGCAAGAATGGTTACGGAATTTATGAGCCTGAAAATGTTTAAGAAATCTAAAAATGTCTTTTAATAAAGTTGCTACAATAGCAACTTTATTTGTCTATACAATTAACATAAGAAAAAATACGTTTTCTCCTCTATTATTGTACGGAATGCCGATTATCTTAATCATAGTGGGGTATTTTATATTCAAAGGTTACAAGAAGCGCAGGGGTGTGAAGACGAACGAGTCGGTGGCTCCTGATGGTCAGCCAGCTAATATTAAACCATAGGATTAATGTTGCTACCACAATATTGAGAGGGACCAGAGTATGGCCCGATTGAGAGCCGCTATATTAGCGGCTTTTTTGGATTTTAAATAAGTAGAAGTCTGAAAGAGGCGATAGTCAACACAACAATAGGGATCACAAAACCCAATATCACATTCAACAACATAGAATTAATCACTCCCTTGTGGATGGTTTCACTATTGTTGACTGAAATACATCTTATAAATATGTCTTTGATGTTAAGGTAAGAAAACTAGCGAATCTATTTCAAAAAAACTGGAACAGTGGTATGATAAAAGGGAAATAAATCTAATTTATACAATAAATTTAATATATTTACAGAGAGGGATTAAAGATTGAAACTATAATCCAAATATTTTTATTATGAGGAGGATAAACTATGAATAAGAGAAAAACGAAGAAAGTTAGTATGGTAATGATTTGTATTCTATCGTTATTTTTGGCATCTTCAACAGTCCTGGCTAATACTGCATCTTCACCGTATAGTACACCCAAAATTAAGGGACACACGTACACTTTCACATCTGAAGTATGGACTCGAAATTTTACTACAGGTACGACTGCTGAAGCCGTTGCATCAGTGAAGGCTTCAGCAAGTGTTCCAAATGGATATATGGGAGCTATGGCTAGATTGTACACATCTGGCGGAAGCTTAAAAGCTTCAAGTTCCATGACATATAATACGTCGAAAATCTCTAGTTTTTTTGTCTACTCTCCAAGAATAACGACTAAAACGACGTATTATGCTCAGAACGTTGGTGAATTCTATAATGGGAATGGATACACTCGGTATACTGGATACAAGTCGCCACACTTAAAGTTATCGAACGTAAATTCATCAAATGTTTTATTTGAAAACAACACTGAAACATCGGAAACGATTCACGAATTATTGCTTCAAACTAAATATGATGTCAATTCACACGGCGATACCTATGGCTCAGCATTATCTGAACCAATCATTGGGGTTGAACCCGATTTGATTGCTGCAATTGGCACCAATGGAATCGAGGGTTATCTAAAAGCTGAAGATCTTACACCTAAAATCACTACCATCGAAGAAGCCTTGGCACAAACACAAGTGAATGGTACTGTTCGAACGATTCATTTGTATGATGTAGAAGGAGACAATATTATTGGAGAATTTGATGTAGTTACTGATTATAAAGTAGAATAGAAATTTTCAGAGTAAAAGAGCCGCTAAATTTGCGGCTTTTTTGGGTTAAGCTATCCATTTCAATTAAGTTGCTTAGCCGTATTCTTTGCCGAAGTCCTCCATCTTTTCAAGGATCGGTAGTAACTTCATTCCCTTGTCTGTTAAGGAATACTCAACTCGCGGAGGAACTTCCGGATATACATCACGTTGGATAACACCATCATTCTCCAACTCTTTAAGCTGCTTTGTGAGGGAGCCTTGAGACAGATCTCCAAGGAATTTTTTGATATCCGTATATCGACGTGTTTCGTCTTTTAGGTACCATAAAATGAAATATTTCCAACGCCCAGAAAGGACATTCTGAGTAAAAGCTATGGCGTACATATCACTTTTTCCATCTATAAATTCTTGTTCAAATCCTTCATTGCAAACTCTCATTCATATCACTCCTGATCCAAAGGTACAAAAAGATGTACTATGTTCATTTAAATTGCCCTCTTTGCAAACAAAACAAATACACCTATGATGGTGTCAACACCAAAACAATTTTAGTTTACCTAAAATGCGAAAGAATAATAATGTTATCTCGATTGAATAGTTAGCAAGCTAAATAAAATATATCATAGAAATGAGTGACTTATAAGGGCTGGAGACAAATCAATATTCAATCATACTGTAAATATTAACAAGGGAGATGTTTAACAATGAGTAAAAAAATTCGTACAGGTATCATAGGAGCATCCATTAATAACGGGTGGGCAAGTGGTACACATATTCCAGCTATTCAGCATTTGGATGAATTCGAGCTTACAGCGGTTGGGACAAGTAATATGGTGAGTGCAAAGAAAAGCGCAGAAGCTTTCCGGGCAGATCATGGCTTTGATAATATGGAGGAGTTGGCTCAGCACCCTGATGTGGATATGGTTGTTGTCAGTATTAACGTCAAGGAACATTATAATGCTGTCAAAGCCATCGCTCCAGCTGGCAAACCAATCTATTGTGAATGGCCACTGGGTTCTAATACAGAGGAAGCGCTTGAAATGCAGGAATGGGTAGCGTCCGCACAACTGCCAAATGCGATTGGATTACAGGCTAGACAAGCCCCGGCCGTTCAATACGTAAAAGATTTATTGGCAGACGGTTATGTCGGCAAAGTGTTATCTGCCAACCTGAAGATCGCTATAGATGGCATGGGTGGTGTTGGTGACAAGTCGACTGCGTACTTGTATGACCGGAAAATTGGAGGGAACTTGCTGACCATTGTAGGGGGTCATAATCTGGATGCCTTCACTTACATGCTTGGGGACTTTACAGAATTGTCTGCAACCACAGCTCAACAGTTTCCAGAAGTTGAATTGGTAGATATTCAGAAAGTCATCAAGAAAACAACGGATGATCAGATCATGATTACAGGAAAATTGACTAATGGGGCAGCAGCCAGTGTCCATATTCAAGGTGGAGTTAAACATCAGACAGGACTCACACTTGAAATCTTCGGAGACAACGGCACAATTGTGCTGAGCGCTCCTGCATCCATTCAATTCGGATCACACCAATTACGCGGTGCAGGATCTACGGACAACGAGCTTCGTGAACTAACCATTCCCGATGTCTATTTCTCGGCTCCAAATTCTCTATATAACGACTCCGGATTTGTTCTAAACATGGCTCAGGCTTATCGCAAGTTTGCCAAAGATATTCAAGAAGGCACTACCTTAGCACCTACTTTCGCGGATGCGGTGAAACTACATCAGTTACTGGATGCCGTCGAGAAATCAGCCCAGACCGGTGAACGTCAATATCTATAACCCTCCCTCAATGGAACAAAATCGGATCCATCCATATACTTAGCATGCTAAATATATTCGCGCTATAGTAAGGGCACACTTTGTGCCTTTCCAGAACGAAGGAGAAAATCGTTATGAAAAAAAGAAGTGAAATGCAACTGGCTTTACAGATGGTTTCGGGTTATGGAGCCGAATTTAGCGCATGGAGAATGCCTGGTACGGATCCTGCAGCTTACACCAATATGGATAGCTATGTAGAACGGGCTAAATTAGCTGAACAAGGAAAATTTCAAATGATTTTCATTGCTGATACTCCAGCATTATCCAATAATTTAGGTCCACAGACGCCTATGTTTCCTATGGACCCCATGTTGGCACTTATGGCAGTAGCAAGAGAGACACAACACATCGGGCTTGTTGCTACCCTCTCTACAACATTTAATTATCCCTACAACATTGCACGTCAGTTCAAAGCACTGGATGTTATCAGTCATGGACGTGTGGGATGGAATGCGGTTACCACATCCGACCCCCTAGCGGCGGCTAATTTCGGTGCCCGGGTTGAAAATCGCCAAGAACGCTATGACAAGGCACATGAAAGCATACAAATTGTTCAGGCCTTGTGGGGGAGTTGGGAACCAGACGCTTGGACGTTAGATGCAGAAGGAGGGGAATTTGCTGATATGGACAAAATCCAGCCTATAAACCTTCAGGGTCAATACTATGCATCTCGTGGTCCTTTGCCCATTCCCCCCTCTGAGCAAGGGCAGCCAGTGATTTTCCAGGCAGGGGGAGGAGGAGAAGGATTAGAATTAGCTGGGAAATATGCTTCCGGAGTGTACGCCAATCCTTATGATATTACGTCTGCCCGAGAACACAGACAAGCCATAAGGCAAAGTGCTGCCCGTTTCGGTCGAAACCCCGATGATATCAAAATGTTTGCAGGGTTTATGTTTTCTCTGGCTTCAACGGAGGAAGAAGCTCTGGATCGTCGGAAACAGCTTATGAGCTTCAATCCTCAGGAAATCCCCAGCAGGGTAAGTTACCTCGGATCCATGGTTGGTTTACCATTGTCGGTAAACTCAGTAGATATAGATCAACCTTTAGCGGCAGACTTGTTAAAAAATGCTTATGCCAACCCCATGGACCCCCGTTCTCCGAGAGCTTTAAAGTTATTAAAAGATGGACTCTCTGTAAGGGATGTTCTCGCTCACGGGGTCATCAACTATCATCCGGTTGTTGCAGGCACCCCGACACAGGTTGCTGACTTCTTAGAAGAATGGTTTTTGGCTGAAGCATGTGACGGATTCTCAGTTGTGCCCGATGTATCTTTTGATGGCGTTGCAGATTTTGTGAATCAGGTAGTACCTATCTTGCAGGAACGCGGTTTGTTCCATAAGGAATATGAAGGAAAAACACTACGCGAGAATATGGGCGTTCCTTACGAATACGGATTGCAGGAACATGGAATCAACGAATAAAGGAGAGCTTTTTAATGAATAACACACTCGAATTGCTTCATAACCATACATCGTTTCGTTCTTACACATCTCAACCCCTAACTGAGGAACAAATAGATGCAATATTTCAGGCAGCAAATCAAACTTCATCGTTCAGTCTTCTGCAGGCGGTATCCATTATACGCATCACAGATCCAGTACTTCGAAAAAAACTCAGACATCTCTGTGTCGATCAACCCTATATTGAAGAAGCGGCAGAATTCTGGATCTTCTGTGCAGATTTCAACCGAAATCATGAAATCGCTCCAGATGTGGATATTGAATATATTGAATTTCTGTTGATTGGTTCATTCGATGCTGGCCTGATGGCACAAAATGCGTTAACCGCGGCTGAATCGCTGGGACTTGGCGGAGTGTTCATTGGTGCGGTCAGAGCTAATATTAGCGAACTATCTGACGTATTGAATTTACCTAAATATGTTATCCCTCTGGTGGGGTTATGTATCGGTAATCCAGCTGGAGATAAGCCGGAACTGAAACCTCGACTCCCTCAATCCATGGTATTGCTTGATAATCAATACCAACCAATGGATCAAGAGAAATTAGCAATCTATGATGAGACCATGTTGAAGTATTATGAAAATCGACCGACGAGAGCCCCTTTCACTGTGAAAAAAGTAAAAGGATGGAGTGACCATATCCAAGATCACCTCGAGAGAAGTATTCAACCGCAAATGATGACCTATTTGAACAAGCAAGGTTTTGCCAAAAAATAAGCTTTACGATAAAATGCAATCTTTGTTGTGAAAATTGGATAGGAAGAGGCCCTTATAACGACACTAAGGTGAATTGACACTTAAATATCCCCATGATACATTTAGTCTGCTAAATATAATTCGGATGTTAGGGAGGGATCGTTCATGACAGATGCAGTAGATTGTGATATTCGACAGTCCTTAGATCGAATTTCCTCCCAAATGCGTCGAAACTATAGTGAATCTCTCCGGGAACTAAATCTCTATGTAGGACAAGATAATTTGTTGTATCGGCTGTGGTTGGGTGATGGGGTAACACAGATGCAACTAAGTGAACATATGAAATGCGAACCACCAACGGTTACAAACATGGTCAAATCACTGGAGCAGAACGGATTTATCTATCGCAAACGTGATGTACAGGATGCAAGGATCATGCGTATCTTTCTAACCGATAAGGGCAAAGAATTAGAAAAACCGGTTGAGCATAAATGGAGAGAGCAGCAGGAGAAACTACTTCAATCCATTTCTTCGGAAGATCGGCTGATATTGAGGCAATTCATGCAACAAATGGAGCGAAATATCTTATAAATTACGCCAAGCTTCATGTAAACTAAATGAAATGAACGAAACAGAGCCGCTAATTATAGCGGCTTTTTTTATTGCCAATAGCTATACTTCCTTGTCCAGAACAAGAATTTGTACTGTCCGTATCCGAATTCACGATTACACCTCTAATGCTGGGATAAGATTGTGATAATTCAAGTTAATTTTGTTCATTTAGATGCTGAAGAGATTACAGTACACTGAAAGAACATACAAACGGAACACACTAAATATAAAAAATGTGAGGAATTATAATTCGTTGGAGGTTTTAACGTGAAGACCAAAAATATCTGGTTTAATCAACCTGCTGGAAGATGGGAAGAGGCATTGCCTATCGGAAATGGAACTCTTGGAGGAATGATTTTTGGCAAAACACAGATCGAGAGAATTCAGCTTAATGAAGATAGTCTGTGGTATGGTGGTCCGATGCAGCGGAATAATCCTCAAGCACTTGAATCTTTATCTCAGATCAGAAACCTGATTTTTGACGGTAAGATTAGGGAAGCAGAAGAACTCGCAGCAGATACTCTGGTAGGTGTTCCTGACGGGCAAAGGCATTATGAGCCATTAGGGGACTTTTATATCGCTATGGACCACAGTGAACATGAACCGAATGAATATCAAAGACATCTCGATCTGGAACATGGCAAGGTAAACGTGAATTATACCGCAGATCAATCCATTTACAGCCGTGATTATTTTGCCAGCTACCCGGATCAAGTGCTCGTTGTTCATCTCAAATCTAGCGTACCTGGAAAGTTATCTTTCTCCACTATTTTTGGCAGGGGAACCGTTCTGCAATCAACATCCTATTCAGATATTCTTAAGCATCCTGTTGGTTTCCAATCCTATCTGGACCGGATCGAGAAGCGTGGAACGAATGACTTGATCATCCGGGGAAGAAGTGGGGGAGAAGAAGGAATCCGATTTTGTTGTGCGATTCGCCTTATATCTGAAGGAGGACAGGTTCACTATTCAAGCGGTCAGCTTTCTCTGAAGAATGGTAATTCAGCAACAATTCTAATCTCGGCTTGCACGGATTTCCGAGTACCCAAGGAACAACTTGAAGCGGAGTGTCTCCGCAGAATTGAGGCCGCTTCAACAAAGCCATATAACGAACTGCTCGCCGATCATGTCTCGGACTATCAATCCTTATTCAAGCGGATGGATATACATCTCGAAGATGAAAACAAAGATGTGATATGTTCCGAACTTCCAATCGATCAGCGCCTTGAGCGGCTTAGAGCTGGTAAGCATGATCCGGAACTGTTGAGTCTATACTTTCAATTTGGTCGCTATCTGCTTATCTCAAGCAGTCGTCCAGGTTCTTTACCTGCAAACCTTCAAGGGATATGGAATAAAGACATGCTTCCTGTATGGGATAGCAAATATACGATTAATATTAATACACAGATGAACTATTGGCCTGCAGAAAGCTGCAATCTGTCTGAATGTCACATTCCATTGTTTGATTTTATAGATCGACTGCAAGTCCGGGGAAAGGAAACCGCTAGAACCATGTATGGATGCAAGGGGTTCGTTGCTCATCACAATTCGGATATCTGGGCAGACACTGCTCCGCAGGATGTATGTATGACATCGACGTTTTGGACTATGGGAGGAGCATGGCTTTCATTACATCTATGGGACCACTACGAATACAATAAGGATGTTCAATTTCTCGAAAAAGTTTACTCCACGATGAAAGATGCGGCTATGTTTATTCTGGATTATCTAATAGAGGATCCTTCCGGCAATTGGGTGATATGTCCTTCGTCCTCACCGGAAAATCGCTATATATTAGATAATGGAGAGTCGGGGGCTTTATGTTTTGGTGCTTCAATGGACAATCAGATTATTAGAGAACTCTTCACGCGTTGCATTGAAAGTACCCGGATATTGCAGGAAGATCAGGAATTCGGGGAAGTACTCTGTAGTGCTTTAACCAAAATACCGGAGACTTCCATTGGCAAACATGGGCAGATCCAAGAGTGGAGTAACGATTATGATGAACTGGAACCTGGCCACAGACATATTTCCCATTTATTCGCTTTGCATCCTGGAACGCAAATTACGTTGCAATCAACGCCTGATCTCGCCAAGGCAGCTCGAGTAACACTCGACAGAAGACTGGAACACGGTGGCGGACACACAGGATGGAGCAGGGCGTGGATTCTCAACATGTGGGCACGATTAGAGGAGTCGGAACTTGCACACGATAACATCGTGGAACTTCTACGTTCCTCCACGTTACCCAATCTGTTTTGTGACCATCCTCCATTTCAAATTGATGGGAACTTTGGAGGTACTGCAGGGATAGCAGAGATGCTTCTCCAGAGCCATAACGAAGTAATCAGATTGTTACCTGCTTTACCAGTAGCGTGGCCAAAAGGATATATTCGTGGTATTCGGGCTCGTGGCGGATTTGAAATAGATCTGGAGTGGGAAAATGGTCGTCTGTTAAATACCAGAATTCGCTCTATTGCAGAATCAAGAGTAACCCTATCCTATCTGGACCAAAAGATGGAATTAACTTTCCCTGGCCCCAATGCCATGATTGAATTAAAAGGGGATAAATGGAATAACAAATAATAACTTACCGATTACCTGAGCGAATACCGGCTGACAAAATTGCCGGGTGAATTCGCTCTTTTTTTTTTGCTGAAATAAGATATAGGCAAAAGTTGGCGTGTTTTTGCTCAATGCAAATAAGATTTATCAAACAGGTATTCTGAGGTCTCATTCATATCAGATATATGACCTCCTATCGTTTCGCGCAATAAATATAGCCGTTTGTGCAATGAAATTGCAGACGTGAACCTATAAAATGTAACCATCCTAACATGATGGATACCATCGGGTGGGGTTGTCAGACCTATAATCGTTATGATCAAGAATTCGACTATGGCAAAAAAAGGATGGATGTCTGAACGCTTCTGTCATTCGGAAGGACTGGTCATGGATCGATCATCGAACTACAACAGTCACCATATTAGATTCATTCCGCCGATAGGAAGAGATGCTGCCGGCGGTTTATTTTTGTTGGAGGAAAGGGGACAAACGGATGTTAAAAGTATTACTGGTAGATGACGAGATGTATGTACGAAAGGGGCTGTATGAACTCATAAATTGGATGGATCTTAATATGGAGATTATCGGAGAGGCAGAGAACGGCGTAGAGGCATTAAATCTGATTGAATGCCTGCAACCAGACGTGATTATTACAGATATCCGTATGCCAATCCTGGATGGGCTGGAACTGATACGGGCCGTAGAGAAAATGCCACTTCTGGAACCTGTGTTCATTATCATCAGTGGTTATCATGACTTCAAATATGCACAGCAGGCAATCCGGTACGGCGTTCATGACTATATCCTGAAGCCTATTGATGATGAAGAACTGACGGCGACGTTGCAGAAGTCGGCAAATCTGATTTGCAATAAAAGAAAACATATTCTTTTGGCTGAGGGACAGGCCAGTAACATCATGCTGGAGGATGTGATCAAAGGCCATGTACAGAAGGAGGATGAACACCGATATGCCGAGATGCTTGGGATCAATCGTAACTCCAGTCTGCTCATGACTTTGATTGAACTTCAGACCGGATTAGATGAAATTAAAATTACCATTGAACAGCTACGTGAAGCAGTACATTCTCTGGAGAGTAATTTATGCAAAATGTTCATCAGTGAGCAACAACGTGGCATGTTTGCATTATTACTGTTGTGGCCTGATCATCATCAAGGGGGTCCGGCGTTACAGGATAAACTGCACAATATTCATATAACACTGAGCAAAAGGTTTAACCTGGATATCGGTCTTTACGCAGGAACACTCGTCAAAGAAATTGGTGATGTCCCACAATCCCTTATGGCGGCTGAAGAAGCAGCCAAGCATAAATATGCAGAAACTGGTGGTGTCGTACGTTATACGGAGATCAAGGACAAACCGCTGTTTGTTTTCAATGTATACCAGGACGAGGTGGATCACTTAATCTTGAGCCTGGAAGAGGGGAATAGGTCAGCTTATCACAAGGTTGTAGAGGAGAAATTCAAATTGTTTCATATGAATCGATTTTCTCCTCAAGCTGTATCGGGTTCTCTTTTGCGTTATATAACGGGTATTCTCGCTGTAGTCAACGAAATGGGTGGTAATGATGAAGGGTTGCAGCAGCTGAAAGAGCTAGCACAACAAAGTCATGAAGGTTGGAATTTACGACTATTGAAAAATGCTTTTCTCACCGCGCTGGAGGAAGCCGAGGATTATGTCTCTCATCTGCGGATGGAACGATCCAAAGGAGATATCAGCAAGATCAAACGATATATTGATGCAAATTATACCGAGAACATCAATCTCAAAAGCATTGCTGCACTCTTCTACATGAATCCCGTTTATCTTGGGCGATTATTCCGCAAAAGTTACAATCAATATTTCAATGACTATCTGTTGAACCTGCGTATTCATGAGGCGAAGAAGTTATTGCGCCAGACGGATCTGAGAATGTACGAGGTTGCTGCACGCGTAGGATTTCAGAATGCGGATTATTTTGTAACCCAGTTTGAGAAACTTGTTAAGTTATCGCCTACAGAATATCGCAATCTCCTTATGGGAAATGAGCAGCGAGGTGCACAATGCCAAGATGGAACCTGAATTACATGAAGCTTCGAGATAAGCTACTGCTTATGTATGTCTTATCTGTATTTATTCCCATCGTTGTTACCAATGTGGTGTTCTATAATGTCACATCCTCCAATATTCGTAGTCAGAAAACTCGTGATGCCGGCATGACACTGAACAATCTGAAGAACGACCTTCGGGTAACCATCGATCAGGGCGTCGGCCTCTCTTATTCGTTATATACTGACCCTGTATTCAACGACACCATCTCCCGTTCATTTCAAAGTCATTTTGAGTATATTGACGCTTATAATTCCTATCTAAAAGGGCAATTCTCCGGTCAAATGAATCAGGGAATTCGCTGGTATCAAGTGTATACCGATAATTCTACCATTTTATCTTCCGGTTATATTGATCGTTTAACTGACGATGTCCGCAACTCGGACTGGTACGTTCAATTTCAGGCATACTCCGCCCCTTATCCGGCATTGATCTCATCGGATCAGATGTTAAGTCTGGTTCAAAGGCTCGACAATCTGGACACTGGGGGGAGAGAGCAGTTACTTAAAATTGACTTGAATATGGATATGATCAAGCAGTATTTCCACAACAGCGGATTTGATGGAAAAGTGTATCTTCTTGATCCGGGAGGACACATCCAATTTTCAAATGATTCTACAGCAGAAGAAGCTCAGACAGGGAAACGTTACAGCGAGATCCAGTTTCCGAATAAAATGATTCCCTTTGAAATTACGTATACAGGTATTAACTATCTGGAAGGGTGGTCCCTGCATGGAGTGATGGATGAAGAAATTGTGTTGAAGGAGGTGCGGAAGTCCCGTTCCTTCGTCGTATGGCTGGCTTGTATTAATTTTGTCCTGCCTTCTATTATCATTGCGGCGATGTCCAGATCCATCCATGTCAGGCTGGTGCGCATTCTGAAACATATGAAAAAAGTAAAAACACAGAATTTCCAGACGATTCCCCCTGAAGATGCAAGAGATGAAATAGGTCAACTCACGATGGAATTTAATCGAATGACCGAGACGATCCATAACCTGATTCATGAGGTATATCTCGCCGACATCCAAAAGAAAGACCTGGAGTTAAAGCAGCAGCAAGCACAGCTTCATGCGCTCCATAGTCAGATCAACCCACATTTTTTGTTTAATACCCTGGAGTCGGTACGTATGCGGAGCCTCATCAAAGGCGAGAAAGAGACTGCCAAAATCGTGCATAACATGGCTAAGATGTTTCGCAAGTCGATTAGTTGGAATCAGAATAATGTGACAGTGAAGGAAGAATTGGAACTAATCGAGAGTTTTTTGCAAATTCAAAAATACCGCTTTGGAGAAAAACTCCAATATACCATTGAGGCAGATCCTGCGGTACTGATGTACCGAATCCCCAAGATGGTTATCCTTCCCTTTGTTGAGAATGCAAGTATTCATGGAATTGAGTCATCTCCGGGTGCAGGTATCATTCAACTCTTCGTTTCAATGGAAAATGATAAGCTCCATATCAGACTAACGGATAACGGTATAGGGATGTCACAAGCAAAATTGGAAGAGTTGTTAAGTTACCTGGATCAAAACACCGATATGGGAGAGCATGTTGGCATGAAAAATGCGTATAGTCGCTTAAAACTTTGTTATAAAAATCACTTTACATTCGACATCCAGACATGGGAAGGAGAAGGTACGCGTATCCAAATTAAGCTTCCACTTGATCCATCAGCCATGCCAGGCGACTAAATACGAGGGATATACTTTTCAAAGTAGGAGGTACACTTTCATGGGTAACTTTGAAAGCGCTATCTTGATATATTGAGAAGGCTTAAAGACACAAACAATACTTCAAGGGGGCATTTGCTACATGTTTAGAAAAAAAAACATTATAACAGGTCTGGCCATTTTACTGGCTGTAACCCTGGCAGGGTGTAATAAAGCCAGCCCGGAAGCCTCTTATCCTGACAGTAATGACAACACCCCGGTCACCTTTAAATATTTCACGTTTGGGGGTGGCAAGAAGGACATTCTGGCAAGCAGCACGACCATTGGCAAGAAGCTACAGGAACAAACAGGCGTTGACTGGAAGATGGAATATCTGGTCGGTGACGGTGCAACCAAGGCAGGAGTGATGATTGCGAGTGGGGATTACCCCGACATCATCGATTCCAGTGGTGAAATGGCCAAATTGATGGATGCTGGATCTTTTATCCCGCTGGATGAACTGATCGATCAATACGGGCCTAACATCAAGCGGGTATACGGGCCTTATATGGACAAATTCAGACAGGAGGATGGAAAGATCTATTTCTTTCCATACACTGCCAACATCGGTTATGTGTCAGAGCCTAATTTTCAGACCGGCTTCTATATTCAGCGTGCTGTGTTAAAAGAGTTTAACTACCCCAAGATCAAAACGCTGGACGAATATTTTGACTTGATTGAACAATACATGCAAAAGCATCCGCAGATCGATGGAAAAGAAACCATCGGCTTCGCCACACTTGCGGGTGAATCGGGCAGCTTCTTCACCCTGCTAAATCCGGCTATGCATCTGGCAGGTTATCCAAACGATGGCAGTGTGATGGTGGATATGCAGAGCCATGAAGCCAAACTGGTAGCCGGATCTGATTATCAGAAACAATGGATTCAGAAGTTAAGCGAGGTTAACGCACAGGGGATGTTTGATCCAGAATCCTTCACAATGAACCAGGATCAGTATCTCGCCAAGTTAACATCCGGTCGGGTGCTGGGATATTTCAGTTACTCCTGGCAGGTTGGAGACGCAACGAACAATCTCAAGAAGGCTGGTATTGACGATAAACGATACGTATCTCTACCAATCGTATTTGATGACAGTGTCAAAGACCAGTATGTGGACCCGCCAGGTTTTGTGAACAACTATGGTGTCGGAATTACCGTAAATGCCAAAGATCCCGTGCGAATTATTAAATATTTTGATAATTTGCTCAAGGAAGAAAACCAGATTCTGGTTCAATGGGGTGTTGAGAACGAGACGTATAGTGTGAATGATGAGGGCCGCTTTTACTTTGAAAATGATGACCAACGCAAGGCACATGAAGATCCGGAATTAAGTCGTAAATTCGGCTTTGACTATTTTAATTACAGCTGGCCTCGTTACGGCAATAACTCCGTACTGGAGGACGGCAACGCCTATGGGCCGGGCAATCAACCAGAAGTGGCTACCTTTAGCTACACGGACGGAGACAAGCTTTTGTTAGAGAAATACGGTGTGGAGACATTTACAGAATTATTCAGCACACCGGATGAGCGTCCTTGGTCTCCTGCTTGGTCCATTGCATTGGAGCAGGGCTCTCCTGAACAGATTTTCATCACCAAGGCAGAAGATCTCCAGAAGAAATATTTACCCAAAATGATTATGGACTCACCTTCCACTTTCGAGAACACATGGAATGAATATAGGAGTCAATTGAATCAACTCGACAAGAAAACATACGAAGCAACGATAACGCAGGCAGTTAAGGATCGTGTAGCTGGCAAATGGTGAGTGTAATCCATAAGAGAACACACGGAACGGGGGAATATTCACATGTTAAAACCAAAATTTAGAACAGCGGGTTTAGCTGTATTACTAACAGTTTTGCTGGCTGGGTGCAGTCAGAACAACTCGTCATCATCACCTTCAGCCACAGGTGAAGATGAGAACAGCCCAGTCACGTTCTCGTATTACATGTTCTCTCCAGGCAAGAAGGATGCTCTGGCAAGCGAAACAACCATCGGTAAAGCGTTGCAAGAGCAGACGGGTGTGGACTGGAAGTTGGAATATCTGGTAGGTGATAGTGCTACCAAAGCCGGTGTCATGATTGCCAGTGGAGACTACCCTGATGTCATTAGCTCCAGTGGTGAGATGTCCAAGTTGCTGGATGCCGGGGCCTATATTCCGCTGGATGATCTGATTGAGGAATACGGCCCTAATATCAAAAGGGTGTATGGACCATATTTCGATAAAATGAAAAATGCCGAAGACGGAAAAATCTATGCGCTGCCTTATACAGCTAATCAGGGTGAGTATTCAGGTAGTCCAAATGTGGGCGGAGGAGCTTTCTGGATTCAACGCTCTGTGCTCAAAGAGTTTGATTATCCCAAGATCACTACACTGGATGAATATTTTGATCTGATCCAGGATTATAAGGAAAAACATCCAACTGTCGACGGTGCAGACACAATCGGATTTGTGTCACTTGCGGGTGTAGCCAATAACTTCTTCACCTTGCAAAATCCAGCGATGCATCTTGCCGGTTATCCGAACGATGGCAGTGTCATGGTCGACATGACTACCCATGAGGCAAAAGTCGTCGCCGGAACAGATGCCCAGAAAAAATGGATTCAGAAGTTGAATGAAATCAATGCTCAAGGCATGCTTGATCCGGAATCCTTTACGATGAACAAAGACCAGTACTTGGCCAAGCTGACTTCGGGTCGTGTGTTAGGATACTTCAATTATGGCTGGCAGGTTGGAGACGCGTCGAAAAACCTGCTCTCGGCAGGCATTGATGAGAAACGTTATGCACCACTTCCGATTGTGTTTGATGAAGGAATTAAGGATCAATATGTTGATCCTCCGGGCTTTGTCAACAACTATGCAACAGGTATCTCGGTGAATGCCAAAGACCCTGTTCGTATCATCAAATATTTTGATAATTTGCTGAAGGAAGAAAATCAGGTTCTGGTGCAATGGGGAATCAAGGACGAGACGTACAGTGTGGATGATAAGGGCAGATTTTATTTTGCAAATGAGGATCAACGCAAAGCCCATGATGATCTGGAGCTGAGCCGTAAATTCGGGTTCACTTACTTCGGATCAGACTGGCCGCGATATGGCGGTGAATCTACACTTACCGATGGTAATGCTTATAGCCCTGGCAACCAGCCAGAAGTAGCCGCTGCATCTTACACCGAGGGAGACAACAAGTTCCTTGAAGCCTACGGTATCCAAACCTTTAGTGAATTATTTAACAAACCGGAAGAGCGGCCATGGTTCCCCGCATGGTCCATCGCCCTTGAGCAAGGATCACCTGAACAGATCTTCACCACCAAATCGGATGATCTGCAACGTAAATACTTACCGGAAATGATCTTGGGAGCACCATCGAATTTTGATAAGCTGTGGGATGCCTACATGGCTGAATTGAACAAATTGGACAAAACTGGTTATGAAGCGACCATTACCAAAGTTGTGAAGGATCGTGTAGCAGGAAAATGGTAATACGAACACTTTAAGTGCGTGTTCAATAAGACCGGTTTTCAGTACCAAGAAGATGGGATGAAGCTAGAAATGGAGTAGCGGAGCGTAGGGAAAACTACGTGAGCAACGGACATTTCGGCTGAATTCCATATTCGATGCTGATGATGCCGCAAGGCGTCTTTCGTAATCAAAAGCGGACTTTTTGAACAACCTCTTTAAAACAAACTGTTACATGCGCAGGAGAAGACGAAAGAGCATAAACTCCGGTTTCTCCTCGCATGAATAACAGCACAGGAAAGGAGCAGGTTCACCGTGGAGAAACCTAATGTCTCCCTTAACTCGATGCCTCCAGCCTCGAGTCCGAAGGGAACCAGAGCACACTCGTTCTTTAAGCGACTTGTGCAGCAACGAACGCTTGCCTGGATGTGTATTCCTTTTGTCATCTGGGCTTTTATCTTCAAGTACCTGCCGTTATGGGGATGGACCATGGCTTTTCAGAATTTCAAACCGGCGAGGTCCTTCTCCGATCAGCAGTGGGTCGGCTGGCATCATTTTAGTATCTTGTTTGAGGACAATACCTTCTACCGAGTGCTGCGAAATACACTCGTTATGAGTTCCATCAAACTGGTGTTGGGATTTGTTACAGCAATTACACTGGCCCTTTTGCTGAATGAGCTGAAAAATGTCATATTTAAACGTTTTGTGCAAACCGTCAGTTATCTGCCTCACTTTATCTCGTGGGTTGTTGCTTCCAGTATTGTATTAACAGTCCTCTCACCAGACGGAATTATCAATCTGCTGCTGATGAAGCTTCACCTGATTGACAGTCCGGTATTATGGATGGGGAAAGGAGAATACTTCTGGGGTATTCTGGGGGCAACTGAGGTTTGGAAAGATGTTGGTTGGAACACCATTATCTATCTGGCAGCGATTACGGCAATTGATCCTGCGCAATATGAGGCTGCCGAGATTGATGGAGCCAGTCGCTTCAAACGGATGTTATATATCACCCTGCCTGGCTTGAAACCGGTTATTGTGATCTTGTTGATCATGAACATGGGGAGTATTCTTGAATCCGGATTCGAACCACAATATCTGCTGGGTAACGGGATGAATATGGACTATTCGGAGAATCTGGACATCTTTGTATTGAAATATGGATTAGGGATGGGGAACTTTTCCTTAGGTACAGCAGCCGGCATATTCAAAACTGTGGTCAGCTTCATCTTCCTTTTCTCCGCGAACTATATAGCAAAAAAAATGGGAGAGAGCAGACTATTCTAAAAGGAGGCCTATGCCATGCGTAAAGGAAACACATCCCGCTTGCGGAATAGCAGCACCGGGGATCGAGCGTTTGACACCATTAACATCGTCTTCATGGTATGTCTGATGATTGTGACGATTTACCCCTTTGTTAATATGATTGCCGTATCCTTCAATAATGCAAATGATGCCATTCGGGGTGGAATATATCTATGGCCTCGTGTATGGACACTGGACAACTACAAATACATTTTTGGCGAATCCGATATCTATCACGCAACTCTGATCTCGGCGCTGCGTACGGTCATTGGAACCGTGGTGTCCGTCTTCTGTACAGCCATGCTCGCGTATACGGTTAGTCGTCAGGAATTTGTGCTTCGCAAGTTTGTTACGATGTTTTTTGTCTTCACCATGTACTTCAGCGGGGGGTTGATCCCCGGTTATCTGCTGATTCGAGACCTTGGATTGATTGGTTCCTTCTGGGTATATATCATTCCGGGTGTAATCGGTGTCTTCAATATGATTGTCATCCGTTCATTTATTGAAGGTCTTCCTGAAGGCATTCTGGAGTCAGCACGCATTGACGGGGCAGGGGAGTTCACGACATTTATCCGCGTTGTCCTGCCGCTAACGATTCCCGCAATGGCAACCGTATCACTCTTTGTAGCCGTGGGACAATGGAATTCCTGGTTCGATGTATTCTTGTACAACTCTTCCAATAAAGAATTAAGCACATTGCAATACGAGTTGATGAAGATTCTGCAAACTTCGACGACCTCAGCGACATCATCAGCAAGTGATGCTTATCAGTCTGCCGAGAGTAATGCAACGGCGGTCACACCAACCTCGATTCGGGCGACCATGACCATTATTGCAAGTGTTCCTATTCTGATGGTGTATCCGTTCTTACAGAAATACTTTGTTCAGGGCATGACGATTGGAGGCGTGAAGGGATAGTCAATTACCTGAATATAATTTCATAGAAGTATGAAAACGCAACAAACTGTACCGTAGTAGCGTCTATTCATCCATAGAATACAACAGGAGTGAAACAAATGCATGTAAAATGGAAGACGATTATTGGTGCTGTTGTCGGCTCTATGCTTATAGGGGTGGGAACGGCAGCTGCGGAAGAAACGTTTGTTGATCTAAAGTATTCCAAGTGGGCAGAGGATGGCATCACGTATATGGCGAAACGGGGAACAGTAGCCGGATATGGCAATGGGATCTTCAAGCCAGAGGCACTTGTGACAAGATCACAAGCTGTCACTTTTATGGTGCGGGAGCTTTATCCAGATCAGCTTCAAAGAGCAGTGGAAGGCACAACCTATTCGGATGTGCCAACTACACACCCGTTCCATCGAGAAATCATGATAGCTGCTAAAAATGGACTTGCAAGTGGTTTTCCTAACGGAACCTTCCGTCCGGACGCACCGCTTAGCCGCGCAGAGACTGCGGCCTTCCTTACACGGGCTTATTCACTGGCGGAAGGTAAGAACCCCGCAGAATGGACAGATACGGACAGGCATTGGGCTGCAGCACCGATTCTTATTATGAGTTCAAATGGCTTGGTCGGCGGTTATTCAGATGCCACCTTCCGTCCGAATCAAGCTGTCACGCGTGCTGAATATGCCGTATTTATGGCGAGAGTAATTCGCTTCGAACGTGAAGCGGCCATTCGGACACAAGATTGGGATAAGCTGATATCCTATATGACGGTAAGTGAGCAAGTTGGTCAGATGCTTATGCCTGACATTAGGCAATGGAATGGTAAAGCGACAACGACCGTTAATGAGGGGCTGAAACGCACGATCCATGATCAGGACTTGGGCGGACTTATTCTTTTTGACAAAAATATTGTAGACATGACGCAGCTTACAACGTTCACACATGATATACAAAGAGAAGCAGGTGACATTCCTCTATTTCTTAGCATCGACCAAGAAGGAGGCGTTATTAAGCGAATACCAGGAGGCACGAACCTTCCCGGGCAGATGGCGCTTGGCGCAACTGGAGATGCAACGCTAGCCGAAGCAGCCGGTCAGCTGACAGGGGAGGAGCTGAAGGCACTGGGATTGCAGATCAATTTTGCGCCAGTACTGGACATCAACAGTAATCCAGATAACCCCATCATTGGTATACGTTCGTTTGGCTCGGATGCGGATTTGGTGACAAGGCTTGGTCTGGCAACGATAAAAGGGCTACAGCAATCAGGGGTGATGGCGGCAGTTAAGCATTTTCCGGGACATGGAGATACAACGGTAGATTCCCATCTTGGTATGCCTGTGCTTGCCCATAACCGAGAACGGCTTGATGCGGTAGAATTAAAACCGTTTCGGGCTGCGATTAAAAATGGGGTAGAGATGATTATGACCGCGCATATTGCTTTCCCTGCCATAGACAACGAACATGTCACTTCGCTCAAAGACGGTGAACGTGTGCCGATTCCTGCCACCTTATCGAAAAAGGTACTGACAGGACTTCTTAGAGGAGAGTTGGGATACAAAGGTCTCATCGTGTCGGATGCCTTTACCATGAATGCAATTGCGGAGCATTTTGGGGAGAATCAATCAGTAGAACGCGCCGTTTCCGCAGGTGTTGATATCATCCTTATGCCAAAAGATTCAGCAGCGGCCCATCAAACGCTGGTGAACGCGGTGAACAATGGAACGATCAAGGATGAAACCATACATGCATCTGTGAAACGAATCTTGGAGATGAAAGCGAAATATGGTTTATTTGAACGCAGTCAAACTCTCGCGCAAAAGCTAACTAAACTTAACGGTATCATCGGATCGAAGGCGCACCGAGCAGTGGAGCAGACAATCGCAGAGCGGGCGGTCACTGTACTCAGCAGTCGCGAAGGTGTGCTTCCTGATCCAATGAAGCAAGGCGACCGGGTCGTTATTGTCGCAGCCGAGCAGGAACAGGCGAAACAGCTTGAGAAGCAACTGTTGCAGGCCGCTAATAATCTGTCGTTAAAAACTGAAATTGTACTTGTTGGTCAAGGCAACATGAATGAAACGCTCCAAGCAATTGGCAAAGCCAATTATGTCATTCTTGCTTCTTACCAGTTCCGCAATGTGGCCAGCCAGTTCGGTTGGGGTGATTATCAAACCTTGATTAATGCGATGAACAAGAGTAATCAGCGATATACGCTGTTCTCACTCGGTAACCCTTACGAGATGATCTATTTACAGAACGTGCGCTCAGGGCTTGCTGTGTATGGAAAGCAGGAGCCAAATACGTCTGCCGGGATCAAAGTATTGCTTGGTCAACTGAAAGCTGGAGGACAGTTGCCGGTACTAACGGATTAAATGATACTTTATAGAACATTAATGTAACCCAGTGAAAAAGAGAAACTGGGTTGTCTCGAAAAAACTCCCTTAAAGTGGTCATACCCCTGTCAAGTAGACAGATGAAAAAAGCTATGCTGCCAGCGCGCATCGATATTCAATCGGTGCGCGCTGTTTGAGTTTGGCTTGAAAACGTCGGTAGTTGTAATGGTACATATAATCTTCCACGGCTTGTCGAATCTCTGCTTCTGAATTACACTGGTTAAGGTACAGCTTCTCTGTCTTGAGATGCGAAAAGAAGGATTCGATGCATGCGTTATCCAGGCAGGTTGCTTTGCGAGAGTGGCTGCCCTTCACGCCGAATGCTTCTAATCGTGTGTTGTACGCCTGAGACGTGTATTGGAAGCCTTGATCCGAATGGAGCACGGCTTCCGAAACGTCTCTTTTTTGTGTCCATTGTTCCACCGTATCCAATACGAGCTGAACATCGTTCCGTTTAGATAATTGCCAAGCTACAATTTCGTTGTTGAACAAGTCTTGAATGACAGACAGATAAACGAATGTGTTTCCATCCGAAATATAAGTAATATCCGTCACCATTTTTTGCTGGGGGGCTGTGGCATGAAATTTGCGCTTCAGGCGATTCGGATAAATCACAGATGGCGTATAGCTGGACTTCTTCCGCTTCTTACGAATGACCGATTGGATCGATAGTTCCCGCATGATTCGCCATACTTTCTTGTGATTAACGTTCAGACCAGCCTCCCAGAGCGCCGTTGTCATGCGAGGATAACCAAACTCTCGGTTTGCAAAATGAATAGCCATCATGTGTTCTTTGATCTCACGATCACGGTCTTGTCTTGCGTCTCGCTGCGGCTGTGTTGCTCGCCATTTGTAATAACTGGAACGGGGTATTCCTGTAATCGATAATAGGCGTGTAATGCTATGCGAGCAGCGCAATTCGTCTATGATATCGTAGTTCTCCCGTTGGCTCAGCGCTTCTCCTTTACTAGATTTGGATACCGCTTTTTTAAATAATCCACCTGTGCTTGAAGGTAGTCACGTTCTTCTTCTACACTGCTAAAGGCAGTACGGGGACGTCCTTTCATTGGATTCGGAACATTGTTTTTTCGCTCATCGAACGATTCCCCGTTTTTCCACTTTTTCACCCACACCTTCAGTTGTGAACAGTTTCGAATTCCTTCGCGTTCAGCTACCACTTTATAACTTGAAGACCCTTCGACATAGGATCTAACCGCATTCAATTTAAATTCTTCGGTATACGTCTGAAATGTTTGTCCTTTTTTTGCCATAAAAATATCCCCTCCAAGTGTCACTTGAACCCTCATGATAACATGAAGGCTTTTTCAAGTGTCTACTTAAAGGGGATAATACCAAAAGTCGCTTTTATGGTCATAACCCTGTCAAGTAGACAGTACAAAAAAGACAAAATTTAAGCTGCGGCCGTTTCCCGGTATTCTACCGGAGAACGGTCGTTTAGTTTTTTCTGAAATCGGTTTTGGTTGTAAAACAATATGTATTCGCTCACTTGTAGTTCAACCTCTGCTTTATTTGCCGCTTTATTCAAGTATATTTTCTCCGTCTTTAAGTGAGAGAAAAAAGACTCGATACAGGCATTGTCTAGGCAATTTCCACGCCTAGAGTGACTGCCTAGCATGCCGAGCTGTTCCAGTTTACGGTTAAAAGGCTTCGAGGTATATTGAAATCCTTGATCCGAGTGCAGAATTACGCCACTCAGATCCGCGTGCTGACGGAGTCTATCCAGCGTTTCATGAACCAAAGCCAGGTCATTTCGTTCAGATAGATGCCAAGCTAAGATCTCATTATTGTATAAATCCTGAATGACAGACAGGTACACAAAGTGTTCTCCAGCACGAATATAGGTGATGTCTGTGACCAGTTTAGTACATGGCGTATCCGTCTGGAACTGGCGCTGAAGTCGATTCGGATTCACCACAGAAGCTTGTTTTCCAAAGAATCGACGCTTCTTTCGAATGACAGAAGAGATTCCTAATTGTTTCATTAATCGATACACCTTTTTGTGGTTGACTCTAAGGCCTTCTTTTCGTAAAGCTACCGTCATTCGAAGATAACCATAATAGGGATGTGCGCGATGGATCGCAAGCATATGCGACTCCAATTCATGTTGTTTGTGTCTACGTTCTTTTGCCGCTGGTATGCTTTTTCTCCACTTGTAATAGCCCGAGCGAGACACCGCAGCTAACTTTAAGAGCCAAGAAAGGCTGTGGCGTACTCGTAAATCCTCTATGATCTGAAATCGGGCAGCTTTACTCGTCACTCCTTGTGTAGATTTGGATACTGCTTTTTTAAGTATTCAATCTCCGCCCGCAAGTATGCCATCTCTTCTTCGATACTGGAAAACTTTGTTCTAAGGCGTCCCCGTTTGGATGTAACAGGTTCTAAACTCATTCCCTGTTTCGTTTTCGCTGCCCATACTTGTACCTGAGATTTATTTTGAATACCCAAACATTTCGCCACTTCACGTATACTCATGTGTTCCTCGTTGACCAGCCGGGCCGCCTCCAATTTCAATTCTAAGGAGTACCGCCGGAAAGTTTGTCCTTTTTTAGCCATGAAAAAATCCCCTTCGTTTGGCAAGATTAAGTCCATCTTAACAGATGTCTTTTTTCTCTTGTCTACTAAAAGGGGATAATACCATTATAGCGGCTTTTTTTTTGATTTACAGGTCATTATTCTTAGGTAGAAGAACTTGACCCGATCTCAGATGGCATACTAGAACGTATTGCACCCCTGATGTTAAAAAAAGATTGCTCAATTTTAACCGCAATTGAAAGCGAATACATATTCTCATCATAATTGTACGTATAGGAGGTATGATTTAAGCAATCTATATACACCAGAAGTCAATAAAATAACGAATGTAACCGCTTATTTGAAAACGAACGTTCAAAAAATGCTGTGGTTAATAACCGACTAGAGGTGAAGTGATATGGATTATAAAGAACTGTCCAAACAAATCGTGAAAAACATTGGTGGAGAGAAGAATGTAACTTCTTTGATGCACTGTGCAACACGGTTAAGATTCGTTTTGAAGGACCCGGACAAGGCAAACAAAAACAAATTGATGGAGCTAGACGGGGTGATTCAGGCCTTGGAGGCAACTGGTCAGTATCACGTCGTCATCGGTAGTCAAGTATCAAAGGTCTTTGATGACATACAGCGTCTTTATTCATTTAACAGTGATTCCGGAGACGACGAAGAAGTAACATCCACGCCGCAGGAAAAGCAATCAGATGAAGTTAAACCTGCAAAAAAGAAAAATCCGATCAGTAAACTGCTGGAGACGGTCATCAGCATTATGGGACCTTTGATTGGAGTTATGGCAGCAACTGGTATTGTCAAAGGATTCTTGGCGTTGTTCCTGTCACTAGGATGGATTATGGATTCGAGTGGAACTTACAAAGTACTCTATGTCGTCGCGGACGTAATCTTCTACTTTATGCCAGTCTTTGTTGGCTTCTCCGCAGCTAAACGTTTCAAAATGAACGAACTGGTGGGTATGGCGATCGGTGCAGCATTATTCTATCCAACACTGGCAGAATTGCTTAAGGCTGACCCGATCAGCGTACTAATGTCAGGCTCCCTACTGGAAGCCCCCGTTTATACGACATTTGCGGGAATCCCTGTTTTGTTAGCCAGTTATTCAGCGACAATTATTCCTGCAATTCTGGCCGTGTATTTTGCTTCCAAGGTCGAGCATGTAGCTAAAAAATATATACCTTCGGTTATCTCAAGCTTCGGAGTTCCACTGGTGGTTCTGTTAATCTCTATTCCAGTTACATTGATTGTAATTGGACCACTAGCCATGCTGTTAAGCCAGATGATCGCTAAAGGTATTCTCAGTGTGTACGGCTTGAGTCCAACATTAATTAGCGCGCTTTTAGGTGGATTGTGGATTCCAATGGTTGCTGTGGGTTTGCATGGTGCTATTGTACCGATCGCCCTGACGAACTTCTTCACTAACGGTTATGATGTCATCTTCCCAATGATTACAGGTCATTCGTTTGCGATTGCTGGTGCAATTGTGGCTATGGGTATGAAAAATACCAACAAAAAGCAAAAAGGACTTGCTTATTCCGCCGGATTTAACTCGGGGCTTATGGGAGTCATTGAACCAGCCTTGTATGGCTTCCTGCTTGCTGAGAGAAAGATTTTAACGATGGTTTGTATTGTTTCCGGTATTGGTGGGGGAGCCATTGGATATTTCGGAGCCAAACTTTTGCAACTAACGCCGAGTGGAATCTTCGCTCTGCCAGGATTTATTGATACTCAAAACACTGGAACACAGGTAGGGTTTATCGTTGTACTGGTTGTTATGATCCTGTCATTCGTTATACCTTTTGCTCTTACATTACTGATGTATCGTGGTAAAAAAGATAATATTTCAAACAAATAGATTCAATAGGGAGAGAGAAACCATGATGAAAAAAGATTTTTTATGGGGTGCAGCGATGTGTGCGACTCAGAGTGAGGGCGGCTATCTCGAAGGTGGAAAGGGTCTCACGCTAGCTGATCTTTTCCCCGCAATCAGCGAAGGTCGTTGGGATGCGATCTATAATATCGAAAAGGCGATGAACACAAAATACGATTACTATCCAAGTCATAACGCGATCGATTTCTATCATCGTTACCCGGAAGATATCAAGTTGCTGGCGGAGCTGGGGATTAATTTTCTTCGTACTTCAATTAACTGGGCTAGAATTTTCCCGAACGGGGACGATCCTGAGCCAAATGAAGAAGGGTTGGCTTTCTACGATCGATTATTCGCAGAATGTGCGAAGTATGGAATCACTCCTGTAGTTACATTAAACCACTTCGATACTCCGCTTGCTCTGATTCACAAAGGCGGTTGGAAAAACAAGAAGGTCATTGATTACTTCGTCACCTATTGTGAAACGGTATTCCGAAGATATAAAAATCACGTCAAGTATTGGATCACATTCAATGAAATCAATATGGTCCTGGGTATTCCAGCAGTTGGTGGTTTGATCGATCCTAATAAGGAAGAGAACATTCTGGAAGCCAAATTCCAAGCCGCTCACAATCAGCTTGTATCTGGAGCACTCGCTACAAAGGTTGGACATGAGATCAATCCTGATTTTGAGATCGGATGCATGATCGGAGCAGGTAAGAACTATGCCTACACATGTAACCCAGAGGATGTCTGGGCAGCTTATCAAGCGGATCAGAATGAGTTCTCACTAGTAGACGTACAAGCCAAAGGGAAATATTCCGACTATATGCTGAGTTACTTTAGAAGAAACGAGATCGATTTGAAAGCTACTGAAGAAGAAATGGACATTCTGCGTAAATATACCAGTGATTTCGTAGCGTTGAGCTACTATTCTACGCGGCTCGTATCCTCGGATAAAGAAGACAAAGAGAAGACTGGCGGCAACATTAATGGTACATTGAAAAACCCATATCTGGAGGCTAACGAATGGGGCTGGCAGATCGATCCGACAGGATTTAGAATCACGTTGAATGAGCTGTATGACCGATATGACCAGCCGCTCTTTATTGTCGAGAATGGTTTCGCAGTTAGAGAAACTCCGGACGAGAATAACTATCTGGAAGACGATTACCGTATTGCCTATTTCCGTTCCCATATCAAGGCAATGCAAGACGCCATGTCCGACGGAGTCGATATCATAGGCTATACCACGTGGGGGACGATAGATATCGTTAGTGCCAGCAGCGGAGAAATGAGCAAGCGATATGGCTTGGTCTATGTCGATCTGGATGATAAAGGGCAAGGAACGGGTGACCGCTTCAAAAAGAAATCTTTCGACTGGTACCAAGAGGTTGTTAGGTCAAACGGTGAAAACTTGTAAGTAAGGTTCTGTAACTAAATCTCATGAGGTCGGCTCGTCTAACGAGTGGCCTCTTTGATGTATGGTCTCTGATCCAAAGAAAAGAAACAAACGATATTTTGCATCTAAGATGAATGTATCAGGAGATGCCAGACGGGGAAAAGTATCGGAAAGACTAGACGAAAGTCTCGTATCCTGTATCAGATTTGCAAGATGAAAGCCGCCGGCAAACCTGTTGTAGCAATTCTAATGAATGGTTTTCGCCTGGCATAGGTATGGAAACGCTGAAAAATTGACGTATTGTTAGAAACATGGCATCTTGGTAGTTAGATAACAAACAACCACTTGAGTATGGTGGGTATAATTACTAAATGAATCTAAAGAAGAATTAAAGGTAGCCATGAACGCGAAATGTTTTTGCGTTTATGGCTTTTTTGGAGGCTTGTTATGAAACTTGTAAACCCGTGGGAAAATATCGCGATTCAACAAATCATCCCTGGAAGCAGCATCCATAATTTTGATGGGAAAGTTCATATCCTTTATGTGTTGAAGGGCTCTATCGAAGTTGAAAGTGAAGAGGAATCGATCAAGGTCGAGTCGCCAGGGTTTTATATTTTACCGAGATCCGACTCCTTTCAGTTGACGTCAACACAGACTCTTTCCTACGATATCGCACTCTATTATAACTATGATAAGAATCAGGGAGACAACGGATACCAGTTCGAGTTTCGTGGCGATTCGAGAAAAGGCGGGAATGGTAGTGACGAGGAGATGAGTCATCTTGCCAATAAGCTACTGTCCGGATTTTACTTGGAGAAAAACAGCATGTCTGACGTCGAGGTATTTAACCTCTACTTCTCAATGTTGAGCTTGCTGGAGAGAAAGTATTATAAGGAAGTTCCCATTCGCAGTAATAAAAATATGCGCAGCCGAATTGAAGAGATTAAATTCTACCTGGGTAACAACTTCGAGAAAGATATCAAGTTGAAGGAAATCGCCAAGAAGTTCTTCGTATCAGAACAGTATTTGTCACGAATATTCTCTGAAATCGTTGGACAATCGTTAAGCGACTATCTGCTGGGGCATCGAATGCGCAACGTGGAAAGACAACTGCTCGAGACAAACGATCCGGTAACCTCTATTGGATACGAGGCGGGGTTTACGAATATCAATTCCTTCAACAGACTTTTCAAAAAGAAACATGGCATAAGTCCGAGCACATTCCGTAAAACGAAGACGCCTAATCCGGTTATTCGGAATATTGAATCAGAGGAATGCGATCAAAAAGAATTAGAAGCCGTTCTGCAGCATGTGAATCAGGAGAAGAAGCGTAAAATTCGAATAGAAGCTCAGAATAGCGAAGATATAAGGATCTCGTCCGCAATCTTGAATGTAGGACAAGCTTCAAAACTGCTGATGACTGAGTTGAACGATCAACTTGCTGTATTTGAAAAGTACAAGATATTTGAATTCTCAAGAGTAAGTGGACTCCTGAACAGAAACATGCTTCGCGTAGAAGGAAATACTCCTGATTACGCACTGGTTGCAAAAGCGATCGGAAAGCTTGTGGCCAGAGGCTGGAAGCCGTTTATTGTGCTTAATCCTCCCGAAGCTGCCGAAGTCGTTACGAGTGTTGGTCATAACCATAGAACATACTCCTTGGAAAACTGGCTAAAGGAAATTCAAGAATTGTTCCGTCTGTTACTTAATCAATACGGAAAATCAGCGTTGGTCCAATGGAAAATCGAAGTGGTCAGACCTAGCCCATGGCATTATGAGACGGGTATTAATCATGGTTGTGAACGTTTCAAGGGAAAACTTCGCAGTTATGACTTATCCCTGGATGAAGAATTTGTTAAGTACTACGATGAAGTACGGAAATTACTCAAAAAGGTGGAACCCGGTTTACAGGTTGGGATCGGAGGCATTGTGTTAGAGAATAAGGAGACTCATCAGCATGGCTTTCTGGCTCATCTTGTGCATGAGGGTATCGAACCAGACTTCTGTGGAATTTCCGCACTGCCGTATTCCAAAAAGAACAGTACCACTAACGGTAAATCTGCAATCGTCAAGTCAACCAAAGAAAACTATTTATTGATGATGACCCAAAGCCTGATTACGTATCTGGAGGATAATCTGAACGTACCAGACCTCTATCTCACCGAATTCAACATTACGTCATCGAGTCGCGATCAGTTGAACGATATGGCATTCAAAGGATTATATATATTTCACCAACATCTGGGTCTCACTGACCTCTACAAAGGCATTGGATATTGGTTGGTGTCAGATTTTGCTTACCCAAATGAAATTGCGGAGGAAACCATTGAGTTTAGTGGTGGTCCCGGACTTCTAACCGTGAGTGGCATTCCCAAAATCGGCTTTTATGCCTATGAATTCCTGAACAAACTTGGAAATACATTGCTTTTTCGGGATTCATCCTTGTTCATCACCAAAAACGAAGATGAGGATATTACAATTTTGGCTTATTTATACGCTCCGGTAGACCCATCATATTTTAGCTCGTTCGAAAAATACGATATGAACAGTAACAAATTCATCTTTCACAATCCTGCATCCAAAAATATGATATTACAACTATATAACCTGCCTGCAGACTGCCGTAACTACAGAGCTGTCGTAAAAAAAATAAGCTTCAACGATGGAAATGCGTTAGATGAGGCTTTAAAGATGACCAGTCTGAATTCATTCGACATGGAGACTATAGATTACTTAAAAGTCCGGAGTACCCCGGTAACTTACTTGAGACATATCCAGGCTCGTGGGGGAACTCTGGAAATGGATATTAAGATTGAGCCTCAACAGATACTCTGTATTACGTTGGAGCGAATGTATTGAGAACTATATTTTCTAATCATTAGGTTGTATGTATATAAGTAATTGCTCTAAATTAACCATCAAGTCTTAGAAAAATTAACATCATCAAGATTGTAGGAGTAATTAGTAGGTAAAATGCAATCTTTGTTATGAAAAAGTAACTAAAATATGATATGTAATCGGTTACTTCAGTCCAAAAAATCGGATAAACCCCATGTTGAGATTACAAGTATAAGTTATTAAATTATTAACATGGGGTACGAAGTGAAACAGGAGGAATGGCTTTTGTTTAAGAAAATGAGTGCATTATTTAGAACTGAGAAACAACCACAAGAGCAACAAAGTACAACAGTTGTTGCAGATGAAGTTCAACCATCTATTTCTGACGAAATACTGCTTAGTCCTATGATCGGGCAATTAATTCCATTGAGTGATGTAAAAGATCCTGCTTTTGCTATGGGGGCTATGGGGGATGGAATCGCTATTGAACCCATGGAAGGAAAGGTTTTATCACCAGTAGATGGTGTTATTATGAATACGCCTAAATCCAAACATTCATTATTTATCAATAGTAAGAATGGCGCAGAAATATTAATTCATGTTGGGATAGATACGGTTAAGCTTAAAGGAGAGCATTTCAATGTTCTGGTTCATGTAGGACAACAGATAAAAGCTGGAGATTTACTTATTGAATTTGATTTAAACATGATAAAGCAGAGTGGATATGAAGTAACTACACCGATAATTATTACGAATAGTTCGAACTACTCTCAGATTGAAAAAAACGAATATAAAAAAGTAATTATCGGCGAACAAATCCTGCAACTACATGCCGAAGTTTAAATTTACTAATATAGAGTGCAATAGCATATCCCATATAAAGCCGCTGTCATAGCGGTTTTTTTGGTATGTACATAAGTTCGTTTACTCTTGAGTGCACCAACCCGAAGGCAGAAAAGATGCAAAAGACTGATCCATCTGCTGGAATCAGTCTTTTGCACTTTCTGGATATGCCGTCACTCATGTATTTCCTCGCTACAGACAAAATGGAGCAGCATCTTCACAAACTGCTCCCTGATCCGTGTATCCATTTCATCGGATTTGGACGGATCGATCTTAACGATCCTCTGTAGCATACCCATCATCGTTGTGAAGATGAATTGAGCAAGCTCGAGTGGGGGGGACGGATTCTTGATACTGCCGTCAGCAACGCCTGTAGTTAAAGCATGCAAGAGGAAATGGTCTTCTTTCCCGTGCTGGTTGAACTTATCATACTTTTCTCTTAATTCAGGACTAAAATCATACATCTCATAGTTGATATCAAATAATTGAATAAATCGGATGTAGTCTGGATGATCCTGGGCAAACACAACCCATGCATTCAACATGACCTTGAGTTGTTCTCGCCCGTTCATGTCCTTCGTTGATGTACGACTAATCTCATTTGTTAAATGTTCGATCAGTTGCATCTGAATGGCTAGAAGAAGCTCATCCATAGACTGAAAATGTTTATAAAAGGTCACTCTACTAAGTTCAGCTTTCGTACATACATCCGTAATCTTCACCTGGAGCAATCCATATTTCAAAAAAAGCTCCTTACCTGCTGCAATCAAATCATCACGATGTTTATTTCCCAATTGTTGATGCCAGTTTTCATTCACTTGTATACAATTGTCCTTTCTTCGAACGAAATGCGTTCAAGGTCAGTCCGAGAGAAGCGAGCAGCATAATTGCACCAAAAATATACGGGAAGTTTATGTTTTTGTCAAACAATAGTCCTGCGATCAGCGGCCCAATCACCGTTCCGAGACTGGAAAATGTGGTGTTCAGACCGGATGCATAACCTTGCCGATCTCCTGCATTCTTGGATATTAACGTGCTGACCGAAGGTCGCAAAAACGAATTAAAGGCAAAGAATAACGCAGAAGCGAACAACAGAAACACAAGGTTGACCTTAATTAACATTAACAATAAAGCTATAGGTGTGATTATCAAGGAGAGACGGATCAACTTAATTTCACCGATTCTCTGTACGAACCAATCCAAAAGCCAGATCTGCACAACGATACCGATAATCGCGCCCAAGGTAATAATGATGGAGATTGTTGCAGCGTCAAATCCGTATTTTTGCTCTGCAAAAAGAGCGAATACCGTCTCATAACTCATGAGGCCAAAGGTCATGACAAGCAACACAATCAAATATTTGAAATAGGGGACTTTAAAAGAACTCCAGATTTTTTTGCCCAAGTGATCTCCTTTTTGAAGACGGATGGAGACCGTTCTTTTCTCCGGGGGAAGTGTCTCGGGCAATAGCAGCGTCATTAGGGCCGCAATCAGTCCCAGACCCGCTGCGAAGAAATAGGGCATGCGAATGCCCATCTCGGCGATGAGACCGCCCAGACCAGGTCCCAGAACCATTCCCAAGTTCATAGCTGCACCGAAATAACCCATGCCTTTCGCACGTGTCTCTGGCGTTGTAATATCGGCGACATATGCGAGGTTGGCAGGAACCATTAAACCAAGACTGATTCCACCGATAAACCGTGCGACATAGAGGAACGGTAATGACGTCGACAGCGCAAATATGATATCTGAAATGACAGACAGAAACATACCTGCGATGATCAACTTTTTGCGTCCAAATCGATCAGACAGTTGTCCCCCGAGAGGTGAAAAGAAGAATTGAGCGGCACCGAAGGCGGCAACTAAAAATCCTGCTACTGTGCCTCCCGCATGAAAAAGCTTCAAATACTCAGGCAATATGGGGATGAGCATCCCTTGCCCCAATAAAGCGATAAACAGATTTAACATCAGAATGAACAGTGGAAATCGAACTGATTTTGGTAATGTACTCATGTACGTCATTAACCCCTTCATTTACAACTTGTTAACCTTTACATCGTGTAAACCATTTTAAATGATTTGAAGGAAATATGTAAATCTTTTTTTTAGTGAAGCAGTCTAATGAGTAGAGTTATAATTGTCCATATATGGAGGTGAGAATACGTGAATTTAGAAGAATTGTTTACGGTACATGTGAACATTGAGAAGTCATTTGATTTACAGAATAGCGAAGATGATTCGGTTGTCATGATTACTTTTACAGGCAGCGTAACCGGAAAGTACTTTGAAGGAATCGTGCTGGGTGGAGGAGTGGATACGCAGATCATCGGGAAGAATGGTGGTCCGCATACTCTATCGGCAAGATACATGCTCCAAGGCAAGGACTACACAGGGCATACATGCAAAATTTATATCGAAAATAACGGAATCATCGATAAAACGCTGAAAACTGCTTTATTTCGTACTTCCCCCAAGATGATTACAGACAGCAAAGCCTTATCCTTCTTGAATCGTGAGACACTTGTTGGAGAAGGTCATCCGACGGAGTCCGGAGTAGATATAAAAATATATAGAAAACCGCTGTAATGCGGGATAAATAGCAATTATTTGTTTATTGTATGGCAGAGAAGATAGCTTTTTATAATGAAAAGTCAGAGTCGCTAAATAATGCGGCTCTTTTTGTGTATGAGACTTTACGTCAATTTTTATATGTATTCTTTTACAATCAATTAACATAGGATGGATACTGCGCAGACACTTCTCACCTATAGTATGATGAGCGAAAATAAAACTAATACGAGCATATCAAGGGAGAAAAAAATTCAATATGATGATCAAAAAAATCGGGATTTCAGTAGCATCACTCGCCATGTTAACGTCTGTAAGTGTGTTTGACGTATATGGTGCAGGCTCCAAACGCATGATCGAAGTTTCCGAACAATCGGCTAATGTGGTCGTGAACGGACAAAGGGTGGAAGGAGAGTCGTTTCTCTACAATGGAGTTACTTATGTACCGGCAAGAGCTGTTGGAGAGGCCCTGGGGCAAGATGTAGACTGGGATAACAACACCCAATCGGTATTTGTTGGAGCAAAAATGAACGATCAGCAGGGATACCGCGGCACCAAAACGCCATATCCTTTTAAGGCAACAAGTTATACAAAAGCTCCTAATGGATATGAACCCGTATTTATTAACTACATAGGGAGACACGGTTCCAGACATCTATCCAGTTCCAAATACGACAAGACGCTCTTTGAACTGCTTGACATCGCTGAGAAGGATGGGCAGGCTACCAATCTCGGCAAAGAGTTGAAGAAGGAAATTGGCAAACTGATGAAGGTTGAAAAAGACCATTATGGATTGTTATCCACTACGGGTGGAGAAGAACTGAAAGGAATAGGAACCAGAGTTGGGCAGAATTTCAGAGAACTATTTACATCAGATAAAAAAGTAATCGCTCAAGCGACCTTCAAAGATCGAACGCCCCAGAGCAGAGATCAGTTTATTGACGGGTTAGAGGAAAGCTTGGGAGATAACAAGGTAGACATTCTCGCTTCAGCCTTTGAAGAAGGGAAAGACCCCTATCTACGGCCCTACGACCTAGCTACGAAGTATAACGAGTACGTAGAAGATGGAGACTGGGTTAAGTTATACGAGGATTATGTCACACAGAGCACGGGAACGCGTTATGCAAAAGAGGTCCTTCTGCAATTTTTCTCTGAAGACTTTTATGAGAGATTGAATTCTGGAGAGTTTGAATTGAAGGATGAGAAAGGAAAAGTGAAGCTCAGCAACCCAACCGAGGCTGCTTCTAATCTATATGAACTCTACATCATCTCTTCGAATATTAAAGGAGAAGGTGACTTTGAATTCGGGCGGTATTTTACGACCAATCAGTTAAGTTGGTACGAGAGCGTTGATAATATCAATGACTTTTATGAAAAAGGTCCATCTTTAACGTCAACAGATCTGCCGCAGAATATCATTGCACCTCTGGTCAAAGAGTTGATCGTGTCTACCGAACAGTCCATTCAGCAGAAAGACACGGCTGGTATATTTCGTTTTGCTCATGCAGAAACCATCATTCCACTATCTTCATTCCTGGATATCGCCGGAGCTAATGTGAGTATTGATAAACCGCAGGACGTGATCCAAAACTGGAATGGCTCGGTTATCTCACCGATGGGGGCAAATATCCAATGGATTCTGTATTCCAATGGTAAGGATATTCTCGTAAAAATGCTTAGAAATGAAGAAGAGATTGCCTTCCCGATTGAAACAAAGACCTATCCGTACTATAAATGGGAAGATGTGAAGACATATTACGAAAACAAACTGCAGAAGGTAGGCGTAAGCTTGGACAGCAGTTTGGAAGACAACATTGAGCTATTACAGAAGAAATTCTAGTTGGTTGGATGAAGAAAGCAACTCCTCTCCATGGAGCTGCTTTCTTTTTTTTGCATTTTGAATGAAATGGACCAATAAAAAATCTTAAAACAAAATGTGACCAAATGCCGTCCGTAAGAGTGTTAGAGGTATAAAGGAGGGCATACAACCATGCAGCGATCAGTGCCCCAGCTGGGCGATCATGTGATGAAAGTCTATGAGACATACGCGGATACGCTGTTCCGGATTGCCATGGTGCACCTCGGCAGACGAGAAGACGCGGAGGAAGCCACTCAGGATACCTTCATCAAACTAATAGAAAAAGCACCTACATTCAACGATGCGGAGCATCAGAAAGCATGGTTGATTCGGGTCATCACCAATCATTGCAAATCCTTATTAGGCAGAGGCTGGCGTAAACGGGAGGTCAAGCTGGAGGGAGTCGATCCTCTTACAACAGACAACCCTGAAGATCACGCGCTGATCGAACTCGTGCTGTCACTGCCTGTCAAGTATAGATCAGTGGTTCATCTGTATTATTACGAAGATTATCCGATCCGAGAAATCAGCGAGATCCTGGAGATTAGCGAGTCAGCGGTGAAAATGAGATTGAAACGTGGCAGACAGCTGTTAAAACTGGAGCTGGAAGGAGAGGAACTGTAATGAACGAAGAGCAATTCAAACAAAACTACAAGAAAGCGGTGGATCATATGAAAGCAAACGAACAAATGAAGAAACGAGTAGAGAAATCCTTAAACTCACAACATCAGGGACCAAAACGTCAACGTAAACCATTATACATTGCAGCAAGTGTCGTTATCGCTGCCAGCATTGGCTTGGCTGCGCCGAGTGTATGGCAACAATTCAATGGGCCAGCCGCACCAACACCACAGGTGGCAGGGGTTACCCCGGGCGCATCATTCGACCCGATTGTGATTCCGAAGATGGAGTTGCCGGATTCAAACGGCAAAGGTGCCAAGGCGAGCATGTTGCCAGTGGTTGTCTATGAGGGGAACGTCTATTTACAGTCCGCAACTTTACTTGAAGGCACCAGTGCGCTCAACCTGCGCGGCGAAAAACTCGGTACCACTACTGGCGGCATTGATGAGTGGAGCGGCCAGGATAAATACACGGAGCTTGCTTCCAACATTGGCGAAGCGGACATCTATGCGGTCAATGGCTATGACAAGGACTTCCGCATCATGTCATACACCGAGATCGATGGTCAGGTGTATGCTCAACTATTCGACAAAAATAACGGGATCACCATCAGTAGCGGAGCAGACATGATTGGAAAGCTTCATCTCGAAGGCAACATCACTTCTGCGCAATGGGAGACGTTCGACAGCTGGAACAACGGATTGCAGCAGCTTCAACCGTTAGCAGCGGATGAAGCACTGGACAGCTTTATCTCATCGCTAAATGCTGCCAAACCGATCGCAACGAGCCCGGAGTTGGAAGAGAACCTCTACGGCAAGGAAGATCGCAAGATCATCTATCTCACGCTGGAAGACAAAACGCAGGTCCCACTGGTTCTGTTTGGTGAAGAAGGTCTGGTTCGTTATGGTAATGTTCCGGCATTCCTGGAAGTGGAGAAAGGCGCATTTCAACCATTCTGGAACAGCTTGGGTGAGTAAGGCGAAGACAGTAATATGGATTCATGAAGAAGAGCGAACATGGCACGCAAGTGCTTTGTTCGCTCTTTTGAATATCGGTGGATTAGATTAATTAGAGTTTTTGTAATACACCAAGTGATCGGTCCATTCATTATTTTCGTGTATAAACCCTTTACGTAGACATTCAAATTCCATACCAACACTCTCTGCTAGTTTCATGGAAGGGGTATTATCCACATTAATATGAGCTTCTATGCGGTGGAATTTCAGATGTTCAAATGCAATATGAAGAGCTTCATTCACTGCTTCTTTCCCATAACCTTTTCGCCAATACTGATTATGGATCGTGTATCCGAAGCTTCCCCATTGAAAATGATCTCTTGCCAAGGTAGCAATATCAATCATACCCAGATGTGTACCATCATGCTTTCTAAACACACCAAATACATAAACGGCATCTGTACGCGCTAACTCTTGATGTCGATCTACCAGATCATGAAACCAATCCAGTGTACATTCACTCATATCCATTTTGCCTTTATCATGGCGGTGTTGGGAGGGATGACGGTTTTCGAATTCAAATAACCAATTTTCATAGTCTTCTTTCTGTAATGGTCTGATGACTAGCTGTTCTGTCTCTGAAATATGATTAAATTTTTCTGCTTTTAATTTCAAAATAACATCTCCTCTGGATTAAATTTATGCTCAAGACATAGCACTGAAATAGTCCATAACCACGCTGCGAAACTCTAAAGCGGCTTTTGAAATATACCTGTTTTTGTGCGAAAGCAGAGCGATTTCCCGAACGAGTTGGTGTTCCTCTACCTGAAGATATCTAATACGCTCATGCGGGTTTCTGGCTGTACTAGGTATAAACGCGAGACCGATCTCCGCTTCAACAAGGGCGGTTAATCTTGCAGGCTCATCACCTTCATACACATACTTCGGTAGGAAACCAACGGATTGACATGTGGAATCCACCATATCACGAACACCATAGCCTTGCTTTACCCCAACAAACCACTCGTCCTTAAGCTCGGCTAATTGAATGCTGCTTCGATCTGCATATCGATGACCCATAGGAACAGCGACTACAATCGGATCGTCATATAGGATCTGACATTCGATATCTTCACCTTGAATCGGAGGGGAGGATAGACAAAAGTCCACCTCGCCCCGATGTAGAAGTCTGGACATGTTTTCTAACGAAACCATTTGCACATGAAATTGAATGTCCGGTTTGTTTTTCCGGAATTCCCGTAGTATACCTGGCAAAGTACTTGCCGTAGTCACCGCCAATTGCAGTGTACCCTGATCCGGGTTGGAGAGGTCAGCGATTTCCCGCTTTCCTTGTTCCAATTCAAATAAGGCTTTTTCAGTTCGCTGAAGAAATGTTTTTCCAAAGTCGTTTAATCGCAGCTTTCTCCCGATTCGATCAAATAAAGGGACTCCGAGGTCATCCTCTAATCGTTGTATCGTTTTGCTCAGGGAGGATTGCGTGACATGCAGCTTTCCCGCAGCTTCCGTAACATGTTCGCATCGGGCCACCGTCAGGAAATATTTTAGTTGAAGAAGTTCCATTTGCACCATTCCTTCATTCCTTCTAGTTCATCAAATCATAACATATAATGCGTTGGAATAAATGAATGTTTTCAAGTAAGATGACAGCAGAAGAAGGAGTGATGCACCGATGAACGTTCGAAATAAAGGATTGATGTTAGCTGTTGGACTCGGAATTATGTTGAATCCGTTGAATTCCTCCATGATTTCGGTGGCTATTTCAAGATTACAACAAGTGTATCAACTTAATTTTACAGCCGTCTCGTGGATTATTTTATCATTTTACATTTCTAGTGCTGTCGCTCAACCCGTCATGGGCAAATGTAGTGATTTGTTTGGCCGCAGGAAGATATTCCTCATGGGTCTTATTATTGTTTTTGTATCATCCATGCTAGCTCCGTGGTCTCCCAGTTTTTCGTGGCTCATCGTATTCCGGATCGTTCAATCGATTGGCACAAGCATGATGGTGGCCGTCGGAATGGCGATTGTCAGAATTAACGTGACTAACAAGCAAGCCTCCGCCTTGTCCACCTTGGCTATATTCCTTTCTGGAGCGGCTGCGATCGGGCCCTTTATTGGTGGAGTATTGATTCATTGGTGGGACTGGCATAGCATATTCATCGTTAATATTCCGTTTGTCATGGCAAGTTTTTGGTTCGCCTGGAAAACAATCCCGAAGGACGAGCAATCCCCGTCTATCTCTGGTCACATGTCCATTCGGCAATGGCTTGCGTTAATTGACGCACCAGGCATCCTGATGTTTACGGTAGCCTTGGTAACTCTGCTCATCGGTTTACTTTCAGTAAATTCCACAAGAGAAATTTCAACATGGCATCTGCTGACAGGAGCGATCGGGTTAATCGCACTCGTTATGTTCATTCGACATGAATTAAAAGCAGTCACACCTTTCATCCCTCTGCGAACCTTTGCCACATATCCCGAAATGACTTGGGTGAATGTGCAATACATGCTGGTAAACATCCTGTTTTACGCACTATTTTTTGGAGTTCCTACGTATTTGAAGCAGATACGACATCTCAATGAAGTTCATACAGGAATAAGCATGCTGGCTTTGGGGTTATGTTCAGTCATTATTGCTCCGATTGCAGGGCGCTGGATTGACAGATCAGGATCACGGCCAGCGCTGATCGTATCCGCTTCTTTAATGACATTGGGCTCTATATTGATCGTTGTTATGAATGAAACTTCTCCAATCTTCATAATCATTGTTGCCTTAGCTTTATTTGGAATAAGTAACGGCCTAAACGCGGTTGGCATGCAAGCAGCACTGTTCAAAAGCACACCCAAAGAAATGATTGGAGTCGCATCGGGTATTTTTAATACATCACGCTACCTGGGGACCATCTTATCGTCGTTATTCATTGGAATTGTTATGGGAGATACATTTAATGTGACAGGATTTCACATGCTTGGCATCATCCTTACGGTATTAGCTGCATCATTGATCATCATGAGCGTACGTCGCGAGGCAGGTGCGGTGAGTCCGGAGCAAGTAAGCAAGTAAATAGCGAATCTGCCGTGCAATAGCACGTTTACACCCAATGAATCAATAGCTCCATTGGGTGTATTTTTTGTTTTTCACCAAGTTGTCAGAAAGAGTTGATCCTTTCTTGAACGTTTAGGGTAGAAGACGTGTCTTTGATTGAATTAGGTAAAAATAAAGATATAATAATTTTGATTAATAGGCTTGGTCAGTACTTGAAGTGCATCAATATCAGATTTTCATAGGCATCCAGCGCTTGTTATAATCGGGAGCCAACAGGAGTAAACGCATTAAAGGTGTGGCAAGATATCGTCGTACCTAACTTTGTGAAATATTTCGCAACTATGCATTGAGCTTGGCCGAAGCTGATATTGAATGTTTCAAAATTGAACAGAGTTTGAAGGGAGGCATTATAACGAATGGTTATTGATACGGTGTTATGGAGCAGGCTGGTGACTGGTTTGACGCTCGGGTTCCACGTTATTTTTGCAACACTTGGTGTCGGCGTACCTTTGATGATCGCTATTGCAGAATTCATCGGCATTCGGAAGAAAGATCACCATTACATACTTATGGCGAAGAGGTGGTCACGAGGGTTTGTTATTTCTGTCGCGGTTGGTGTCGTAACAGGCACAGCGATATCGCTGCAGTTGGCCCTGGTATGGCCGAATTTTATGAAGCTGGCCGGGAATGTCATTGCACTGCCACTATTTATGGAAGTATTCGCGTTCTTTTTTGAAGCCATCTTCCTGGGCATTTACCTGTATACGTGGGATCGGTTCAAAAATCCGTATATCCACTGGTTGCTGACCATTCCAATTGTCGCCGGGGCAGGTATGTCTGCTGTTTTTATTACAACAGTGAACGGATTCATGAACCAGCCTGAAGGCTTTGTGATGGAAGCAGGCCAATTCATGGCAGTGAACCCCGTACAAGCGATGCTGAATACGGCGACGTTCTCTAAAGTGTTCCATGTATTAAGCTCAGCTTATCTGACAGGAGCTGCCCTGTTAGCAGGAATAGCAGCCTTTGCAATGCTGAGAAAAGGAGTGTCAGCCTACCACAAAAAAGGCTTGAATCTCATGATGGCCGTTGTGCTGGTATTCAGTTTATTAAATTCCTTAGCTGGAGATGTATCTGCCAAGTTTTTGGCTGAGCATCAACCGGAGAAGCTCGCAGCTGCCGAGTGGCATTTCGAGACGGAAAGCGGAGCGGATTTGATTTTTTTGGGATGGCTGAATGCTGAACATGAAATTATAGGCGCACTACATTTGCCGAAGGTGCTCAGTTTCCTTGCCTTTGGAGACTTTAACGCCGAGGTAACCGGGCTGAACGAATTTCCACCAGATGAGCATCCACCCTTACTTGTGCATTATTTGTTTGATCTAATGGCTGGAATTGGATTTGCTCTGCTTGCTATATCAAGTCTGTACTTCCTGTTTGTATTCTGGAAGAAACGAAATCAGTTTAACAAGTGGATGCTTCGTATGGTTGCACTCAGTGCACCGCTTGCTTTTCTGGCCGTTGAGATGGGCTGGTTCTATGCCGAAGTGGGACGGCAGCCATGGATCATCCGAGGTTATATGCGAGTGGAAGAGGCCGCTACTTCTTCACCGAGTGTGAGAATTTTATTTTTCGTCTTCTTGCTTCTCTACATCCTGCTAGGCGTTATGTGTGTCGTCGTATTGAGACGGTTGTTCAATAATAATCCTGCTGAACTCGAGATGGAGAAATGGTTGAAGGAGAAGCATGATCAAACAGCCGAGAAAGGGGGCCAGGCATAATGAGTTATGAATTAATTGGTATTTCGGTACTCTGGCTGTTCTTGTACGGCTATCTTATTGTAGCTTCCATTGATTTTGGAGCAGGTTTCTTTGCCTTTTATGCACGCCTGACGAAGCAGGATCACCTGATTAATCGTCTGATCTCCCGTTATCTATCACCTGTCTGGGAGATCACCAATGTATTTTTTGTCTTTTTCTATATTGGCATCGTCGGATTTTTCCCGGACACGGCCTATTATTATGGCTCCGCGCTGCTTGTTCCGGGAAGTATTGCCGTCATTTTACTTGCCATTCGTGGTTCATTCTATGCTTTCGAAAATTATGGTTCCAAAAAAAGTATCGTGTATTTGTTCTTATACGGAGCTACGGGTCTACTTATTCCAGCGTCATTGTCAGTGGCACTGACCCTGTCTGAAGGTGGCTTTATTTTGAAGCAGGGAGATACCGTTTCCCTCGATTACTGGGCACTATTTACGAATCCATTATCGTGGAGCATCGTTGGACTAGCCATCGTGTCCGTATTGTTCATTAGCGGGTCATTTCTCACATTTTACGCTTCTCGCGCAGAGGACCATTCGGCATTGAAGCTGATGCGGAATTATGCTTTGTTCTGGAGCACACCGACCATTATTCTCGCGCTGACTGCATTTATATATTTGGGTCAACACAATGAGCGTCATTTTCAAAATATGATGGATTTATGGTGGCTGCTGGCGCTTTCTGTTGCGTTTTTCATGATTGCCATGTGGCTGTTATATAACGGACGGCGTTACGGATTAGCTTTTATATGCATCATGCTGCAATTTTTCACAGCCTTTTTCGCTTACGGGATTGGGCAATATCCTTACATTCTTGATCCATACATCACGATTCAGAGCAGCGCCACACCACCTGCAATGGGATTTGCACTCGTCGTAGTGTTTATCGGTGGTCTGTGCCTGTTAATTCCTTCTCTGATTCTGGTCTTCAAACTGTTCCTGTTTGATGCGGATTATGTGAAAGGGAAAAAATAAAGGAGGAGCGTTCAATGAAGAGGAGAGCCAAATCCAATCTGATCTCGCAGCAAATGTCTTTACAACGAAAAAACAGACTTCTCCTTGCGGTCATTTCGCTGGCCCTTGGTGTAGCTATTGTAAGCCAGGCCACCTTGGTAGCTGAAGCAGTCCAGCGAATCTTTGTAGAGAAAGCTTCCTTTTCATCAGTGATGCTGTTGCTTGGCCTATTGCTGGCTGTCATGGCTGTACGCTCACTGTTGTCGTATGGTAATGGGAAAGTGGGCTTGCATATGGCAGCACGCGCCAAGACGAATATGCGAGCATCTGTGTTGCAGAACCTGACCCGCGCTTCCATGCCTTCAACCCTGAGTGGACAGACGGGAGGAAAGGTCAGTGTTGCTTTGGATGCTGTGGATGAGGCTGACAGTTATTTCAGTCAATATATGCCTCGAATGATGGAAGCCGCGATGATCCCGATTCTGATTCTGGTTGTTACATTTACGCAGCACGCCAACACAGGCTGGATTATGCTATTCACGGCACCGTTTATCCCACTGTTCATGATTTTGGTGGGGCTCCAGACGAAGAACAAATCAGAAGAAAAATACGCCCAACTGGCCGAGTTTTCCGGTACGTTTCTGGATTCGCTTCAAGGGCTGGTTACGTTAAAAATATTCGGACGGGCTAAACGTCAGCAGCAGGAAATTGAACGCAGCAGTCTGGGGTATCGTGATGCCACCATGGGAATTTTGAAGATTGCATTTACAAATACGTTTATGCTGGAATCAATCGTGATGTTAAGCATTGGTATTGTCGCGCTTGAACTGGCTATTCAGTTACTCGTTTTCAAATCGATGAGCTTCCACACAGCCTTTCTCGTGTTGTTACTCGTCCCTGAGTTTTACAGTCTGTTGAAGAATACGGGAACGGCTTTTCACAGCGGTCGAACCAGTATGGGGGCCATTCGTAAGGTGGAACAAATGCTTGAGGAAACAAGTATCAAGAGCACACAAACGAAGCCTGAGAATGTTGAGAAGGCCACACATACCAGTGATACTAATGGTCAGATCGTGCAGCAGACTGGGGTACACGCCCCTCGCGCCGAGTTCATAACAATGCCACCAACCATTGAACTGAACGATGTCCGGTTCCAGTACGCTCCTGATTCCTTTGGACTAGAGACAGGACAAATCTTGATTGGACCGGGAGAACAGATCGCTATTGTAGGTAAAAGTGGCTCAGGTAAAACCACGCTGCTTCATCTCATTGCCGGTTTACTGAAACCAGATTCGGGAGCGGTTCTGGTTAACGGAAGCGAGATTTCACAACATGATGAGGCTGCATGGTTTGAACGTGTTAGCTACATTACACAGCATCCGTATATTTTTGCAGGTACATTTGCCGAAAATATCGCGATTGGCGCGGGTCGGAATGTCTCCAGAGCTGAAATTGAGCAGGCGGCAGAAGAAGCAGGGCTTGCTGGCGTTGTTGCACAATTGGAGCAGGGCTTGGATACGTTTGTTGGTGAAGGTGGCCGGGGGCTGTCTGGCGGGGAAAAGCAAAGACTTGCTTTGGCACGTGCTTTTCTGAAGCGACCAGCTGTCATTTTGTTCGATGAACCCACCGTAGGATTGGATTTGCACACCGAGCGGGTAATGCAACAATCCATTGCGGCATTAGCCAAAACGGCAACGATGATTACGGTGGCACACCGTTTATATACAATTCAACATGCGGACAACATTTTGTTTATGGACAATGGGGTGTTGGTGGATTCAGGACATCATGAAGCGCTTCTGGCGCGCCTGCCTCAATATGCGGAGATGGTGGATATGCAACGGAAAGGAGGGTTAGCATGAATGAGCTGACGATTCTGTCAAAAGCGATGATTCATGAGCGCAAGGATATCTTGCTTTCGATATTGGGCGGATTTATCGCCGGCATAGCAGGGGTAGCTCTTTTTTCCGCGAGTGGGTATATGATATCGCAAACGGTATTTGCGCCACCGCTGTACACCTTAATTGTACTCACTTCCATGGTCAAACTGCTCGGTTTCCTTCGAGCGGCAAGTCGTTACGGAGAACGCTTGTATTCCCACAGGGCGACATTCTCCATGCTGAGCCGCTTGCGGACGTCCTTTTTTTCCAAACTGATCCCGGTAACGCCAGGTATATTGAACAAAAACCGAAGCGGGGATTTGCTTGCACGGATTGTAGGTGATGTGGAAAGCTTGCAAAATTACTTTTTGCGGGTCGCGTATCCACCCATCATGGTTGTTATGGTGTTTTTGGCTACCATGCTGTTCACTACAGCCTTTTCAATCTGGATTGCGTGTTTGTTAGTACTAGGCATGCTGATCACGGCATTTGTTGTACCAGGGATTGTCTTGTTAGGTCAGCGAAAAATACATGGACGTGTCCGCCAGCAACGGGCCTTGCTGTCCACGGAAGTAACCGAAGTGTTGTATGGTTTCCGAGATTTGAAAGTATACGGCCAATTGGAACAGCGTGAGCAACAGCTTCAGCAGGCTTCCGCTGCATTGGCAACGGAACAGAAACAAGCCGCTTCGCACCTGCTGCGCGGGCAATCCATGCACGTTTTTGTGACGTATCTTGTTACATGGGGTGTGTTAGCACTCAGCGCCTTCTTAATTGTGAACGGAGCGTTTGCCGGTGTATTTCTCGCCATGTTGATCCTGGCCACGCAGACCGTGTTCGAAGAAGCTGCCGCAATGGCTATATTGCCTCTATATAAACAGGACAGTGAACACGCCGCTCAGCGACTGGCGGAAACGGTGCCAACCTCCGATGTGCAACCTGTACAGCCAAGCGGTGAAGTGTCAGCCGATCAGCCGGTTTCGATTGACCTATCCGTTGTTAACTTCCAATATGAAGGGGAATGGAGACCGGCGCTGAGGGAGCTCTCCCTGCAACTTGCAGCAGGTTCCAAAACAGCAATTGTCGGGCCGAGCGGTTCAGGTAAGTCAACGATTATCGATTTGTTACTCAAGCTGCGTGCACCAACGTCTGGCGATATACGATTAAACGATGTTCCGGTGCAGGAACTGAATGAAGAGAGCATATGGCAAAGGGCAAATGTTGTGTTGCAGCAAAGTCATTTTTTCCGGGGAACCATCCGGGACAACCTGTTGCTGAATGGAGAAGGACATTCAGATGAACAACTGTCGGCTGTGCTGGATAAAGTCCAACTGCCAAATAAGTTGTTGAGTGATTTGGTCTATGAAAAAGGGGAGAACCTGTCGGATGGTGAGAAGCAGCGGCTGGCTCTAGCACGGGCCATGCTGCGCAAAGGACGGTTATGGCTTCTGGACGAGCCAACTTCTTCGTTGGATTACGTCACAGAGAAACATGTGCTCCAGCATCTTCTTGCACAAGCATCCGAAGATACATTTCTTCTGATCTGCCATCGGCTGACGGGATTGGAAGAGATGGATCGGATTGTGGTCATGGACCAAGGCAAGATTGTAGAATCGGGTTCTTTCTCCGAGCTGATGGAGCAAAAAGGTTATTTTTATGAAATGAAACAAATTGAACGACAAATGATTGGAGACGTCGGGGCGTAAAAACGTAAGATTATTCCTACTAAAGGTGTCGATAGTACTTCATAACAGGCTAAAGAACATTACTGACGTTATCTGTTCTCATCAGTAAGTCGTTCTTTAGTCTTTTTACTGATCATCGAGAACATCGTAAAGTGAGCAGACATTCACTTCTATGATCTCAATTGATGTATAATGACGCAGGAACTCTATAATCAAAATGAATTAAATACAAATTCAAACTCGCATGAGCTGAGGTGTACGATGAATCGCTTATTACTCGTAGAAGATGATGAAAATCTGGTGTTTGGTATTCAATATACACTGTCCAATGAAGGATATGAGGTCGTTGTGGCGGGTAGCTTGGAAGAAGCTAGACAGGCACTGCAGGCAGAGTCGATCGATCTGATTTTATTGGACGTCACTTTGCCTGATGGATCGGGATATCAACTGTGCAGTGAGATTAGGGTAACGTCGCAAGTGCCCATAATCTTTTTGACGGCTTTGGATGAGGAAGCAAACGTGGTCGCAGGGCTTGATCTCGGAGCAGACGACTATGTAACCAAGCCTGTTCGTACCAAAGAACTTATATCACGAATTAAAGCCGTATTACGACGTAACAACAAGGGAAAACAAGAAGTAAGCTTATGGATGTCCGATAGCATCCAGGTGCGTATTTTAGAAGGAACTGTACTCAAAAACAATAGCGAAATTACACTAACGACGCTTGAATACCGACTATTATTGATGTTGATCTCTAATCCGAAGCAGATATGCAGCAGAAGTTCAATTCTGAATCATCTCTGGGATCTCTCGGGCGACTTCATTGATGATAATACGCTCTCTGTCCATATCCGCAGATTAAGAGAGAAGGTCGAAGATATTCCTGCAGCACCACAATATATCGTAACCGTTCGGGGGATCGGGTATAAATGGAATGTGGAAGTTATAGGGAGATGAACATGATCGAAGTTTTGCGAAATCCAGAGTGGAAATCTATCGCCATTAAAGTACTTGCTCTGCAAGTTCTTTTGTCGTTTATGATGTTTTTATACATGCAACATCAAGTTGATAGCATCAATACAACTATCGTGAATCAGAATAGCGCCCTAATCGGACATTTGTTGATGAAGGATCCCCAGTTGGAGAATGAGGTGATTCACTTTGTTACCCAAGGAGCCCATACCGATGATATCACTGAGGGGCAACGTATCCTTGCACAATACGGATATCAGGCGGGTATGTCTTTAGAAGATCAGCCGGCTCTTTCAGGACTAGCATTACCCTTAAAAACAGCGACTCAAGTATTGTTGTTCTTGATCCCACTCATGGTATTGCTTCTGTGGGAGTATCGTAAATTTTTTGTGAAAGTCAGAACGATTTCCCATGCGGCCGAGCAGGTTGTGGAACTGCAATTTGATAAAAAACTGCCTGAGACGGAGGATGGAGACTTCGGCTCACTTGGCCGGAGCTTCAATGCGATGGCTGAAAGACTAACTAACAGCCTGGAGCTACTCCAGCAGGAAAAAACCTTCTTGCGCAATCTGTTATCCGACATTTCCCACCAACTCAAAACACCCCTGTCTTCTCTGATAGTGTTCAATGAAAATCTGCTGAATGATCCCGGGATGAAAGAAGAAATGAGAATGACGTTTCTGGAACGAAGTCGGCAGCAGCTTGATCGAATGGAATGGCTCATCATCAGCCTGCTCAAGCTGGCACGAGTCGAAGCGGGAGCAATTGGATTTCGTAAAGAAAGGATCGAGCTAAGGGAGATGGTGGAGAGCGTTGTCTATTCACTCCGGACGGTAGCAGACCAGAAGCGGCAAAACATAACCATCCTTGGAAGTGAGAATGCGTTTGTGCAAGCAGATGAAGAATGGCTTAAGGAAGCTGTCATGAATTTGATAAAAAATGCACTGGAACACACCCCGCCAGAGGGGAAGGTTCGAATCCATTTGGAGGAAAATGCACTGTTTGATACAATCATTATTCAGGACAACGGCGAAGGTATTCATCCCGATGATATACCTCACATTTTCAAACGATTCTATAAAGGCAAGAACCATAACAAGCCCAACAGTATAGGGATTGGTCTGGCTTTGACCAAATCGATCATTGAGGAACAACACGGGATCATTACGGTGGAGAGTGTGCCTCAAGAAGGAACGACATTCAGAATTTCGTTTTTCAAAAAAGAGTGGACTTAAGAAGAAGCTTACGAAAATGTAAGCTTCTTCTTCACTTCAACGTAAGCTTCCACACCTATAATAACAATCAAGCAATGTTAATCATACAACTGGAGGTACAACAGGGTGGAAATTTTGAAGACCGAACATTTATGTAAAATATACGGAAGTGCTGAGTCTAGGGTGGAAGCATTGAGAGATGTTAATCTGTCCGTCAATCAAGGAGAATTCGTTGCGATCGTGGGCGCCAGCGGATCTGGCAAAAGCTCACTGCTGCATCTGCTCGGGGGAGTGGATCAACCAACAAGTGGCCAAGTCATTATTGACGGTATGGATCTGTATTCTCAAAGTGAAAATGAACTAGCTGTGTTCAGAAGACGCAAAATCGGTTTTATTTTTCAATCGTATAACTTGATCCCGGTGTTAACTGCGGAAGAAAACATTAAATTGCCGATGCTGCTTGAGAATAAACATGTGGATGATGGTTATCTTGAGGAATTATTGAGCGTGCTGGGACTCAGCGATCGAAGGCAGCATCTTCCGTCCCAATTATCAGGCGGGCAACAGCAGCGAACTGCAATTGGACGCGCATTGATCAATAAACCATCGATTATTCTGGCGGATGAACCAACCGGCAATCTGGATAGCAAGAACAGTAAAGAGATTGTGGATCTTCTTACCTTCTCCGTCAGAAAATACAATCAAACCTTGATTATGATCACACATGATTTGAATGTGGCCCAGAGAGCTGACCGTGTTGTAAATATAAAAGATGGTACACTCTTGCAGCAAACAGGGGTGAAAGATCGTGAATAAATATACCAGTCTTACCCAAAAATATTTACTAGGGCAGAAAAAAAGATCAATACTAACGATCGTTGGCATTATTTTGTCTGTGACTCTACTTACAGCCATAGGAACCATTGGCCTTAGCTTCAGAGACAAGGTGGTTCGTCAAACCGTTCAAGAGTACGGGGATTACCATGTTTCTTTTAACGGATTACCGGGAGAAGCAGTCTCAAAAGTCGTCAATAACGCATCCGTAGAGAGTGCTGGGATCATTAGCAGAGAAGGTTATTCGGTCATCAGCAAAACGAGTGAGAAAGAAAAGAAGGAAAACCCGTTTGCTGCACCTTATCGGTATTTGAATCTCAAAGGTTATGATGCCGATGCGATGAACATGCTCCAGGTTCAGCTGGATTCGGGCAGGCTGCCGAAAAATTCGCATGAAGTTATTCTTTCGACCTGGAGTCTGGATCGTTTTGCGACCAAACCAAAGCTTGGAGATTCGATTACCCTGAGTCTGGGAGAACGAACTGTCGCATCAACCGGGGAGATCAAACCGATCAATGGTCTGGGTGATTTTGGCTGGGATCTAGATGAAGGCTTTCGTCCCCAAAAAGAGAGAGAATTCACCGTTGTGGGATTTATGAAGACAGGTAGTAACGCTTCGTGGTCTTCCAGCTTCATCTTTCCAGCCATCACGTATGAAGATAAAGTGAAAACCGATGCGGATAAAAATTATTTTATTTATGTCAAAATGAAATCGATGAATCAGATTCAGGCAAAGACGGAAGCGATGATATCTGCATTGAAGCTAGAGCAAGTGGATCAAGGCTCTGCCATAGCGCTGGATAAGGATAATCAATATAAAAATATTCGTGTCGATTATAATAATGAACTGCTTAAGTTGTTTGGTAAAAGCACCTATGAAGGTGTAAACCATAGTTTGTTATATGCATTCGCAGCAATCATCATTATTATTATGGGTTGTACGAGTGCAGTGATATATAATACGTTTCATATTTCTGTTCTGGAGCGGACCTCGCAATTCGGAATGCTGCGGTGCATTGGGGCTACCCCATCACAAATACGTAAATTGGTTCTCAAAGAGGCTACAATACTGAGTCTAATTGGTATTCCTGTTGGATTATTGATGGGAACTGTTTTTATGAAGCTTCTGTTTTACAACATCAGCTTTTTGGCGTTGGGATTTCTGAATGATATGAAAATGGTCATCTCCCTACCAATTTTGATCATAGCTGGTGCGTTGGGATTATTGACTGTTTATCTGTCTGCTATCGGACCTGCGAGACTGGCAGCGAAGGTATCCCCACTTGAGGCGGTGCTTAGCTCGGGAGGCACGAAAGTGGAGAACGTAACATCTGTCCGGAAATCAAAACTGCTGGGGAAGCTGTTGGGTATCGAAGGACAGTTTGCTAATCGGAACATCAGGCGGAACAAAAAGCGCTTCCGCATCACTGCCTTTTCCATAGTGGTCAGCATGATTCTATTTATTGTTTTTAGCGGACTAGCTGGTTTGTTGGGGCAACCATCTCAATCAGGTACCAATTATTCCTACTCGGTTATCTATGAAGGACCTTCCAAACGGATCGATGATTCCGTATATTCTGACATTGTTAAGCTTGATGCAGTTGAACATGCCTATCCGTATTACAATAATCAAGTGATGGCTATCTTTCCGAAAGAAAAAATTAATCCCAAGTATTATGAACTCCGTCCGGGAATGTATTCTGTTGAAGAGGGAGGGGGGTACCGCACAGACAACAATTACCTTGAATCCTATGGAGATAACGGACTCGATGCTCTGAAACCCAGACTAACGGCTGGTAAGATCGACAAAGAGAAGATGAACCGGGAAAATGGCGTTATCGTCAATCAGAAATTAAGTATGATAACAGAGGATGGAAGACAGATTGTTATGGATCAAACCCAACTCAAGGTTGGGGATCACATCAAAGTACGTAGCTTGGAATTGGGCGAGAAGGGCCGTGGTTACACAACACTGACGGTAACAGGAATTGTTGATCAAGGCTTGTTGTCGAGCAGCTATAATGAGAGTTCAATGATTGAATTCATAACGACGCCTGAAGTCGTAGAGAAGGTTACAGGGAACGATACGTACTCCAGAATCTTTATTCTTGCCAAAACCGATATTTCCAACAAACCAATTACGGACTATCTCAAAACCCTGCCCCAAAAAGATGCAGGTTACAGCTACACAGATAAGGTGGAGCAACTTGCCCAAGCCAAAAACGACACCACAACCGCAAAGATCTTTTTGTATGGTTTTATGGGTGTCATTGTCCTGATTGCGTTCCTGAATATACTTAACACCGTCAGCACCAATCTCATTCTACGAACCAAAGAATTTGCGGTGCTCAAAGCGATCGGCATGACACAGCGTAATGTAGGGAAAATGATCCTGTTGGAAGGCGTTTTATACAGCCTTTACTCTGCGCTATATGGTAGTATATTCGGAATAGCACTAAGCTATGGGATACATCATCTCTTCAAAGGTGCTTTCGACGTAGGTTGGGCCATTCCATGGTCTAGTATTGTTCTTGCATGTGCAGGTGCCATAGCAACAACACTCGTTGCTACAGCTTGGCCGATGTATCGATTAAACCAAACAAGTATCGTAGAGGCATTGAGAAAGGAAACCTAGAGAAACTGGAGAGCTATAAAATAGAATCCCTTAAAAAAGTCGCATAAATAGCTTGCGACTTTTTTTGTTTTAAGAAGCTTAGTTCTTATGCGGTACTCAGAAGAACACCTCATAATTGTACTCAACATGAAAATCAAACAACGATTGAATGTGTTCCAGTTCACTTGTCTTTTCTTACGTCTTGTAAACACTTTTACATAACAGCAGATGATTCAGACGCGTTATTTTTCTTCGCAAGCGGCTTTTTCTTTAGTGTCCTATCATACAGATATGGTTTTCCGTGATATTCCCGTGCATGCTTTTGTTTCTGCTTTTTATGTATATCAACCTTGATCTCCAGATTGGCAACGTTATTCTGGAATTCAGAAGCAACTCGTTTGCACCATTTCAATCCACTTTCTTCAGATGCACTGAAATGCACGCGTAATAGATATCCGTTCACTGTTAATTCAAACTTGTATAAATTCATGATATGTATCCTTTCCAGACGGGCATGTTATGCTACACCAAATACGATAATCTGATTATAACAGGAACATACGTTCTGTAAAAGTGTTATTTATGATACCCGCAATGTAATAAGGTTCGCTAGACATCTTTGCAAGAGTTCGTTTAATGGTAAAATATCTAAAAATGGTTCATGTTGGGGGATACGCATGTATAAACTGATGATCGTAGATGATGAATTGCTCATGCGGGTTGGAATTCGTTCCATGCTGAATTGGGAAGAGTACAATTTCTATGTTGTTGGTGAAGCGGGAAATGGAAAAGAGGCACTAAGCCTTGCGCTTGAAGTGATGCCTGATCTAATCATTACAGATATTAAGATGCCGATTATGGATGGGCTGCAGCTTATACAAGAGGCCTCCTGCGTACTGAAAACCTGTAAGTATGTCATCCTGAGTAATTTTGACGAATTTCATTATGTGAAAGAGGCGCTAAAACTTGGTGCTTCAGATTACTTGATTAAAAGTGAGATCACCGAATCCTCCCTTATTGACCTACTGAGCGCGGTTGGACAGAAACTTCAAAGTGAACATGTTCACCCAACCAACACACCCTCTATGACACAGGACTATTCCAAGAGCCTAAGATATCTGAAGGATAGTTTCTTCCAAGATATTGTAAGCGGATTCATTAGTGAGGAGGATATCGTCACCAAAGCGGAAGAACTGCATTTTCGTATACGTTCTGACCAGTTGGTTGTTATAAAGTTCATCGTGAATTATTACGAGGATGCAAAGCGGAAATATGTAGAGAAGGGGGAAAAGCTGCTCCGATTTTCGATTCTTAATATTATGGAAGAGATTATTCCTTCGAAATGGGAGAAAGAGATTTTTGTTGAAAGTTCCTCAGAATATTGGGTGATCGTCAATGTACTTCCTGAGAGCCCATCTGTACACGCCGACTTGAATAAACTATGTAATAAATTGCTGTCTTCAATCAAGGATTTTATGAATCTATCGCTCACGGCTGGGGTAAGTAGAATGACTTCCGGGTTCCTTCACATCAGGAAGGCCTGCCAAGAGGCAGAAACGGCTCTACAACAGGGTTTCTTCACAGGAAGCAACCAGGTGTTGTATTACGAAGATATGGTTCAATCCCCAGATCGACATGAGATTAAGGGGGCTTTAAGCCCGCAACAAGAACGAGATTTGTTGAAGTTGTGGGTAAGCAAAGACAACCAAAAGGCGGAAGAGTTCCTGGAAGGAATCCGATCCAATCTGGAACAGCTACGAGCAGATGAGAATAGCATTCGCAAGCAATATATCATGGTAATGGAAACGATACACTCCCATCTATCCCGTGCTACGGAAAGAGGTGCCCCTTCTTTAACAGAAAAATCGCCCTATGAAATCGTTCTCAAGGGGGAGTATTGGGAGGATATTCACCAAGATATGCTTGCTCATATTGCGTATTACTTCCAAACCGATTCCCAAATCAAACAGGAAAGCACGTACACCGATCTCGCTACTGAATTGATCGACAAGTATTATGCGGAAGATATCTCACTACAAAGTATCGCTAGCCAAATCAGTGTGAATCCGTCGTATCTCAGCCGTGTGTTCAAACAGGAACGAGGAGAGAACTTTATCACGTACTTGACCCGAGTTCGAATTGAACATGCCAAGGCGTATCTATTGAGCAGAGGAATGAGAGTGTATGAAATCGCAGAAAAGGTGGGCTACCATAATTACACGTACTTCAGTAAGATTTTCAAAAAATCGGTAGGGGTCACTCCTGAGGAATATCGAGAATTACAGCAGGGATGAATGTAATCGGTGAATAGAGGTGCAGCATATGAAGCATGTTCGGCCCTTCCGAATCAAGTACAAAATTATGGTGATCTGTATGACGGTCATTATCCTTCCGGTATTGGTGATGACAATCAATTCGTATTACTCCTCAGAGCGGTTATTGGCACAGAACTATACAACGTTGCTAAACGATCTGGCCAAACAAACGAATATCCGCATTGACGAGTTCCTCAAGGAGATTGAGAAAATTTCGCTGCTAGCCAGCAATGGCCTTAGTGACAATCTGTCTGCGACTCATGAAGGGAGTTTTCCGATCCAGGATTTCCTGCGAGAGGGTGATGAACATCATGAGATTGCCGCATACAATATTCTGATGAATTATATCATGATGAAAGATCGCGTATTCTCCATCTACCTCTACAATATGAACGGGGGGCAAGACCTTTTTGTCAGTCCACATCAACCCATTGATCCAAACTTCAAAGTAGCAAACGAATTGTGGTTTAAAAAGTTCATGCATGATAAGGATCGAACCATTACCCTCACAACACGAATCGACGAGCAATTGGAGAATAAAATACTGGCAGTGTCACACGCACGCAAAATTCATGATGTGACTAGTGGAAAACTGCTTGGCGTGATTGTTGTCAGCATTGATATCAAATTCATTGAAATCGTCAACCGCAACTTGCAGGAAGGACTGCGCTCCAGATTCATGATTGTTGATGAGGATGACAAGATCGTATATAACGTGAACGAACGATTAATCGGGACACTGTTCCGTGACAACGTTCGTCCGCCTGAATCACTAAATGTCGTGGTGACCAGTCCCCTTAGTCAGCAAAAATGGACAACGTACTTATATATGCCTTTGGATGAACTGACTGCTGATGGCAAAATATTGGGCCGTAATCTGGTGACGCTTGCCATCGTCATTGTTCTTTTTGCTGCCGTCATATCCATCTTTTTATCTCACGTGATCACAACTCCCATTAAAAAATTGCTGCGGAATATTGCTCTAGTGGAGAAAGGTCAGTTCGAACAAGTTGTACCTATTGGCTCCAGAGATGAGATTGGACATTTATCCATTCGGTTCAACAGAATGTCACACGAATTGAAACGGTTGGTCGAACGGATGCAGCAGGAAGAGATAGAGAAAGCCAAGGCCGAGATGCGTGCGCTCCATGACCAGATCAAGCCTCATTTTCTGTATAACACCCTTGGGTCGGTGAAATGGATTGCCTCGATGCAGCAGGCTGATAAAATCGTGGAAATGACCGATGCACTAATCTCGATGCTCCGCTATGCAACAAAATCTGATGGAACTCTCGTAACCATTCGTGAAGAACTCGATAATATAGCGAATTACGTAACGATTCAGAATGTCAGGTACTATGGTTGTATTCAGATGAGATATGAGGTTGAGGATAGACTGCTGAATTATCGCATGCCCAAAATGATCCTGCAGCCGATTGTGGAGAATGCGATTTTTCATGGTCTGGCCGAACTGGAAGAAGACGGAATCATCACTATTCGGATTCAATCACAGCTGGATGAAGTTGTGATCGAAATCTGTGATAATGGCGTGGGAATGGATCATCAAACGATGCAGAATCTATTGGAAGAGAAGTCCGGTGCACGTACGGGAACGAATGGGATTGGATTGCATAATGTGCAGCGGCGAATTCAACTTCATTTTGGGAAACCCTATGGAATACAGGTGGAGAGTGAAATGGGTGAAGGTACCATTTTCTCCATTCTGCTGCCTGCCATTCTAGAAGCCAAATAGTCATTCATGCTTTCATTTATGCATCTCATAATGCAGTACAGCGATCATAAAAATAAGTTTAGATATAAACAAAGGGCTCGCAGTATGAACTGCAAGCCCTTTTGTTCACCCTTTGACGCTACCTAGCACCAAACCTTTGGTGAAATATTTCTGTAAGAATGGATACACGAGCAAAATCGGAATGGCACCCAAGAACATCTGAGCGGCGCGCCCCGTTCTGGCGTTCATCATGGACAACAGCTGCGTATAATCTGACCCAGATTTCAGCATGATTTGCTCAAAACTTTGCAGAAGGGTCTGGAGGTAACTTTGTAATGGATAATTGTCTGGATTGTTCATATAGATAATGCCATCGAACCACGAATTCCAGTGGGCAACGATACTGAACAAACCAACCGTAGCCAGAGCGGGCTTGAGAAGTGGGAGTAGAATACGAAGCAATACCTGTACAGGCCCAGCACCATCGATAATGGCTGATTCTTCAATCTCCTCGGGCAGCCCCCGAATGAAATTCATGAGGATAATCATACTGAATACGGGGAGGGCCCCAGGCAGGATCAGAGACCATATGGAATCGATCAGTCCCATTTTGACGACTACCAGATAGGTTGGAATTAGACCTCCACTGAATAACATGGTTACGATGAAAAATCCCATATAGATATTACGCCCCATCAATTTTTGTTTGGATTTGGAGAGGGGATAAGCCGTGAGTACGATCAGAACCAGATTCACCAACGTTCCGATAACGGTTCGTTGAATGGCTACCCAGAGAGAGGAGAAAAATGATCCTCCCGTTAATGCAAATTCATAGGCTTTTGTCGTAAATTCCACAGGCCAGAACGTAACACTCCCCGCAGATACAGCCGCGCTGCTGCTGAATGAAACAGCCAGCAGGTTGATAAACGGCAGGATACATAGGAGAGAGATTAGAAGCAATATGGTGTAGTTTATGATAAGAAATACACGTCTGCTCATACTTTTATCATAGATCATAATGTAAGTTCCTCCTTCTTAGAAGATACGATAACCAGCCACTCTGTAAGCCAGGATGTACGATACAGCAACGAGAACACTGGAAATGATCGATTTGAATAACCCGACAGCGGTACCAATTGAATACTGTGCTTGTTGAATTCCTAAACGGTAGACATAGGTATCAATAATATCACCGGTCTGATAAACAACAGGGGAGTAGAGATTATAGATTTGGTCAAAGCCAGCATTGAGTACGTTCCCAAGTGAAAGTACGGTCATTAAAACAATGGTTGGCATGAGGAGAGGCAACGTGATGTAGACGGTCTGCTTCCACCGTTTCGCTCCGTCGATCACTGCGGCCTCATAAAGTCCCGGATCAATACTGGTCAGAGCTGCCAAATAAACAACCGTGCCAAATCCGAAGCCTTTCCATATGTCACTCACAATCATCGTCCAAGGAAAAATAGAGGGTGTGCCAAGGAAGGAGATCGGTGCAATCCCAAATACACTTAGAAATGTATTGATAATACCGTCGGAGCTAAGGATATCCAGCATGATGCCAGCCATAATGACCCAAGAGAGGAAGTTCGGAATGTAGACAAGTGTTTGAAATGTACGTTTAATTCCACTGTGTAGTACCTCGTTAAGCAATAATGCGAAAATTACGGGTACGATTATACCACCGATAATCTTAAAGACAGACATGTACAATGTATTCCAGATCGTTCTTACGAAGTTCGGCTGATTAAATATGTGGGTAAAATTATCCCACCCTACCCATGGCGAGTTGAAGCCGAGACCCGGATTGTACTTCTGAAACGCAATAATAAGTCCGTAGAAAGGGATGTAACAAAAGATGAAGACCAAGACCAGGCTTGGGATCAACATGAGATGGTAAGGACTCTGCTGCTTCCATTTTCTCAACATACATATTCCTCCGTTCCTTGTACGCCAAATGTAATCGCTATCAAATAAAGGGGAGAGATCACCCTCATCCCCTCTTTGTGACAAACGAGATTATTTCTTCCCGTAGGCTTCATTAACTGCCTGGGTTGCGTCATCGCCCCCGGCTGCACGCCAATTTTGGACAATAACATCGAAATAATCGATACTTTCGCTACCCATAATGATCTTGGTGAAACCTTCGGTCAGGATATCATCCAAGGTTGTGCCGTAGCTTGAAAGTATTTCTGGCGTAACACCCCATAAGGCCGTCTTTGTATAGTTCTCGCTGTCCAGTACTTTCTTGGCAAGACCATACGCGTTCTTTGGAGCCCCTTGTTGCAAATAATCACCAACTGCTCCTGGGGTTGCATTCTCTATGAATTCCACACTGTTGTTATATTTTTGCCACATACCCGAAGTCGTGAGTCCACTGGTATCCTTGGATTGAAGGGCAGCGGAGACCGCCTCAAATTGCTCGTAATCGGAATTCGGATTAAGTACACGGAACGCTCCAACAACATGGGCAATATCGTTGTCCAGCAAGGCGGATAACGTTTCTGTGGATTCCTTGCCATTGCCTTCATCCACAATATAAGCATAGTCGTTCAAAATTTTGATCACTTCTTCAGGACTTTTAAATCCCTTTTTCATGACGATATAATTGTTGTTAGCGAAAAAGATGGATTGTTTGGCTTCTTTCCCATCAACGGTAGGGATGATATAAGGGTAGAAGATAGCGTCCTTACCCAGATTGGATACCGTATCGACACCCGGATTATAACCCCACCACTGGTAATAAGGCTGCATGCCCACTTTGCCGGCTACAATATCCGCGTTCATCGCATTAAAGTCTTTGATTGCAAATTCCGGATCAATAATGCCTCGCTTGTACCATTCTGACCACTCAGCCAGCGCATTTTTCATCTCAGGCTGCACGGAGCCGTACACGAGTTTTCCACTGTTATCTTCCATCCACATATCCGGATGTGCATTCCATGCAATAGCAAGCAGGTTGAGGTAATCCAATGATTGGTCTACCGCAATACCATAACCGCCGTGTTTTTCCATGAATTTGAGTGCGATATTTTTGATGTCTTCCACAGACTTCGGATCCTGGACTCCCAATTCTTCTTTCCAGTCGTTCCGGATCCAGATGAAGTCTGGTTGTTCTATTAATCCCCAATGCATCTGTGGTATCCCGTACAGCTTACCGTCCTTTTTTCCAGATTCGTAACTGTCCACATCTGCTTCCATGTAACCTTTGAGACGATCTGAAGCGTGTTGATCAAAGACCTCGGAAAGGTCCATGACCATATCTGCTTCGACTAACTGTCTCAGTTGTGATGGATTAACTCTGAATACGTCAGGAAGATCGTTCGATGCGATAGCCAAATTGAGTTTTGTATCGTACTCATCGCTAACCCAGTCTGTTTTGACATCGATATTAAACTTCTCTTTGTATCGCTTAATCCATACATTGTTGGTGATATCGTCGCCCTTTGGATATTTTGCAGAAGAGTATTCTGATGTTACGGTATGAATGGTTGTTGTTCCAGCCTCGTTGGAATCCTTGTCCGTCGTTGAACCTTTATCAGCACCGCTTCCATTGCTACAGGCTGCGAGTAATAAGGTTGACATGCACACAGACAAGACTAAGGTTTTCGTTTTCTTGTTCATTTCTTTTCCCCCTTATCAGTCATATTTCAATAACGCTTACTTGAAAATATTCTAAACGAGAAAGGGGGAACGGGATATAAAGGTTATTGACGAGAACCGGTATTTTTTTTTACTTTTGAGTTGTAGCGGAGAAAAGATAAATGAGCTTTGTGCACTTTTTTTACTTTGTACACCTTCTTTTTTTACTCATGACTCCAAAAATTGCTTTAGATGATGATCGATAACGAGTGAATCCTCTTCGTTTGCTCCGATTCCAAAGCAGTGTCCCCACTTGGACTCTACAGGTTGATACACCGCGTTTGGCATATGCTGAGCATCATACGAACTGTCTTCTGGCGTGAAAAACAAGTCACTTGATCCTGGCATAACGAGTGCAGGAGCAGTGATCTTGCTTAACGCCTGTTCGAAGTTGCCGTCATCTACGGGATTATTGCTAATGTCTCCATATATTCCTGTACGCAACATGGTAATCAAGTCGTTAGCATCGAAGAGAAGAAATACCTGATCCCAGTAATCTTCTACATAAGATTTCAAGGAGTCGTAACCCTCAGATTGGTACATTTTCTCCAAATAGTACGCCTGCGAGAAACCCCATGGAGCATAAGCTCTTCCCATCGCTGCTAGACCGGCAACCGGAGGGCGCTCATATCTACCATTTTTATAATTCGAATCTGCCTGTAACGCCGCGATCATTGCTTCGAATACCAACTGTGTATGGGGTCTGCTCTTTGCCGTTCCGCCAAAGGGGGCAATACGCTCGACCAACTCAGGATAACTGGTTCCCCATTGATAAACCTGCATGGCTCCCAGCGACCAGCCCACAACAAGTTTGATTTTGGAGATACCGAATTTTTGAGTGATGAGTTGATGTTGGGCACGCACATTGTCGTACATGGAGATGAGAGGGAAGTTGTTCTTATCATATGGGGCAGGGGTATTACTTGGAGAAGACGACAACCCGTTACCCAACATATTGGGCACAATGATAAAATAACGACTGGGGTCCAGTGCTTTGTCCGTTCCAATTAACCATTCATTATCTGTGTGAATTCCAGCAAACCATGTTGGGATCACAATAACATTGTCCTTTGCCGCATTTAAGTTTCCATAGGTCTTGTAAGCGATAAAGGCTTGAGGGAGCTGTTGTCCCGATTGAAGCAAAGTATCTCCAAGGTTATATGTTTCATAATCGTTCATAGATGGATTCTCCTTATAAAATAGTAATAACTTGATTTCACTCTACAATACGTCTATTATCAATTCAACGAAACGTTATCGAACATATCATTCATTTATTTTGAACTTGGGAGGTGCCTGACTCATGGAAATACGGCAGCTAAGAACCTTTTGGACACTTGCATCGACCTGCAGCTTTAGTCAAACTGCTGAATTGTTGAGCTATGTACCCTCTACCATAACCATGCAAATCAAATCGCTGGAAGAAGAGCTTGGTGTAAAATTGCTGGATCGATTAGGCAAAAAGGTCGTGTTAACGGATGCTGGCCAACAGTTTCTGCCGTACGCCACTAAGATTTTAAACGATGTAGAGGAAGCAAAGTGCATATCCAGTCAGCACGGAGAATTAGCGGGAACGGTTGTGATCGGAGCAGACGAAGTGCTGTGTGCATATCTTCTTCCAGCCTTGTTCAAACGCTTCCGAGCGGACTACCCTGGTGTGCGGTTATTGTTCCGCCCCTTGTCTGGGCAAGAGCTTAAATCGAGTCTGAGAGAAGGGCATGCCGATGTCGTTTTTGTATTGGATGAGCCTATGAATTCCAAAGACCTTCAGTCAGAGTTTTTAAAGGATGAGACCTTTCAAATGGTCGTTTCTCCCGATCATATGTTAGCATCGCGTTCCGCGTTAGTCATAGATGACTTCAACAAACAGCATTTTTTACTGACCGAAAAGAATTGTTCGTATCGAACTCATTTTGACCAATCCATAACGAAGAAAGGTGCGGATGCTCTGACAGAGCTGGAGTTTCATAGTGTAGAAGCCATTAAACAATGTGTTGTGGCTGGTCTGGGGATCGCTTTATTGCCTGAAATGGCTTTGAAGAAAGAGTTGAGCGATGGGGAAGTGGTTGCTCTGCCGTGGGATTTATCAGATGTATCCTTTTCTGCGCAAATGCTCCGGCATCGGGAAAAATGGATCTCTCCATCCATGGCTGCTTTCATGGAGGTCGCCAAGAGTGAGTTAATTTGATTGTTCAGAATTTGTTTAGATGTATGTGTTAAAATATTCTTCATGGAGATCGTGAGGTTAAATGGAATCAACCTTCAACAACATGATACAGATATATATGGGGGATTAGCAATGGAGAGAAAGATTAGAAATTCTGCAAAAGCATTGATCATTAAAGACGGGAGAATGCTTGCAATGAAGCAGGATGATAATGATGAAGTCATCTACATTCTGCCTGGTGGGAGCCAGAATGCAGGTGAAACCCTGACGGATGCTGTGAAGCGTGAAGTTGCGGAAGAAATCGGAATAGATGTAGAACCGTTATCACTGGAATTTGTCATTGAAGGTGTATACGGTGAAGCTCTTCATCGTGTAGATTTTGTTTTTTTATGCGAGTACATAGGTTTGATGGACCAAGATAGTTCTATTCTGCCAAGTGACGAAAATCAGGTGGAATATGAATGGCTTGAAATTAAAAATATAAACGAACTACCTTTATTTCCTTCAAAATTACGAAAGCAGATCATTAGATTGGTTGAGGGAGAAAAAACGGTTATGTATTTAGGAAATGAGGAAGATGACGACCTGAATAGTTAGATGTGTACACGTCGTAAACAAGCGGCCGTCTTGTATTTATAAAGGAAAGGCTATTTCAAAGGACATGATGGTCCAGTGAAATAGCCTTTTTGTCGTTGAACAAAGTGTACAGAGCGATTCAAAAATGAACATCTATGATAAGGGATTACACTAGGCCAGGAGTTATATATCTTGTTGCTTCACGCCTGCTGTCATATTTTTCTGACCCCATATTACCATGGATTCAATTAAAGGAACCAATTCCTTGCCCGATTCTGTGAGCGAATACTCCACTCTCGGTGGCACCTCGTTATATTGCTCCCGATGCACGATGCCGGAATGAATCAAATCCTTCAAACAGTTCGTTAACATCGTTCCGGTAATGCCAGGCAGTCTTCTCTTTAATTCATTGTAACGTATACAGTCATTTTCACTGAGGATTGCCAGGATCGGAAGATTCCACTTGCCTCCAATGACCTGAAATGCATAAGTCGCTGGACATAACTGATCGAAATTAAACTCGTATTTCACTTGATACCCTCCAATAGTATACTTTTTGATACTAAGTCAGAAAAAGAATCGTACTTGTTCAGAAGATTGTAGACATTATAATCAAACTAACACAAGAAAATCAATTCATAAGACAATATAAAGGCGGGATAACGTGAGTAACGAATCTATGATGTGTGATCTGGAAACAGGCGTATGTGGTGTGAACGAAGAAGAGGCGATGCAAGAAATCAATCTGAATCACGTTGAGAAAAGAATAACTCTTTATTACGCAACAGATCCGATCTGCTCTCACTGCTGGGCGCTTGAGCCTGTGCTTCATCGGTTTATTGAGGAATACGGCCATTATTTTACGATGCAAATCAAAATGGGTGGGCTACTGGCTAACTGGAATGGTTTCTCGGATGGCGCTAACGGGATTCAGAAACCTTCGGACGTTGCAGAGCATTGGAAGGAAGTGGGTGAGCATTCACGCATGCCCATCGACGGTTCCTTATGGCATGATAATCCAATACTTTCTTCCTATCCGCCATCTCGCGTATTTAAGGTCATTCAGAGTACGCACCCTGGTAAAGAGCAGGATTTTTTGAGACGTGCGCGTGAAGCTGTGTTTGCATTTAATCGAAATATTGGAGAAGATGATGTGCTGACGGATATCGTCAATCAACTGGGCTTGAATGGAAAAGAAGTGGTTGAGGCGGCTGCACAGCAATCTGCACAAGAGTTATTAGAGGAAGACTTTGAGCGTGTCGCTAGTTTGGGAGTTAGAGGTTTCCCATCCATTATCATTGTGAATGAAGAGAACCAGGGTATAAAAATTGTCGGAGCGCGTTCTCTTGAAACATATGTGCAAGCACTTCAGCAGGTGCTTGGTGGTGATCTGAAACCAAAACAAATAAACTCGTTGGAGCAGAAAATCAATGAGGGACACCTTCTTTTTTCTAAAGAAATTGAGGTCTTGTACAGTATCGAAAAGAGTGATATTGAATCATATGTGAAATCTGAATTGGCAGAGCACACATATCGTGTGGGTCATATTTTGAATGAGATGTATGTTGGACATATCTGAGGCAGGAAAATACAAGAAATCAAATCCAAAGCAGGTCAGCGATATGACTTGCTTTTTTTGTACATCTGCGAAAAAAACTGATTTGAATTGAAAACGAGGCTTGACCTTGGGTCGGACCTAAGGTTTATGCTATGTACAGGAAGAACAGCGAAGGTGGAGATGACAGTGAATGCTGAAATTACAATTAGCGAATTGGCCCAGCTGATGCACGTATCGGTACATCAAATTCGTTATTTTGAGGAAAAAGGAGTGTTGCATCCGGCTTACACAGGTGATAATCAGTACCGGATGTATGGCATGGATGAAGTGTACAGGCTTGCCCATATTTTATTGCTGCGTAAGATGGGGCTGTCCGTTCAAGTGATCAAAGAATGTCTTACACGTCTGACTCCCGAAGAGATCACACGACTCTTTCATCAGGCACTGACCGATACCGAAGCCGAGATTAAGAAACTTCAGGAGACCAAGCATTTTATGGAGAAGTTGTTGGAGGAAAAAGCAAATCTTGCCGATCCGATGGAGACAGCATATAACATCATTCAGCGCGAAGCCACGCCGCTATCGCTATGGTTTGAGATGGAGGCTACTGCCACGCTGAATGCGCAGACACTTGTACAGCACAAAGGCAAGATCACCAATCTGTTTGAAGCAGATCTCCATTATGTCTACGATTCGTCCGGCATCGTAGGCATGTACACTCCCACTGAGGAAGGAATGCATCATCTGATGCTGCCAGCGGGTACGTACCTCTCCTGTCATCTTTTTGTGGAAAATGAAGAACAACTGGCTGCTCACATTCAGCATTTTTATGCTAACGCCGAAGAGGTGGGGTATGCCTGTCAGGGGCCACTACTCATGGTGGAAAAATCGTATTTATCGTTGTTCACACCCGACAAGCTTCATTATGAATTACTGTCACAGATTATAACAGAACAGGAGGTTGCCTTATGACACATCTCGTTCAGATTGAATGCATCCAGCCTGATCGTTACAAAATAGCCAGCGAACTGATGGCTTATGGATTTGGACATAAATTCCAGAGATCCACTGCAATGTCCTTGTCAGATCTGGCTACAGCTTTTGAGCAGATGCTGCATCATGTTCCCCAAGATACTGGTAATCTGCGCATGGTCGCACGAGAAGACGATGTCATTGTGGGCACAATGTCGTTGAAGTGGAAACCAGGCTCTCATGAACAGATCTCTGGAAAGGTGAAGGGTTCCCAGGTGTGGGACGCTTGCAATCACATCGGCGCTTGGAGACGCCTTCTGCTGTTAACGGGAATTCATTTGCTGAAACACGAACCTGTGACGCAGGAATGTTACATCGAGGATATCGTTGTGCATCCACAACATCAGCGCAAGGGAATCGGCAGACATTTACTCGCCTGGGCGCAGCAATACATGCTGCAATCCCCGCAGATGTCGTATCTCAGTCTGCATGTGGCAAGTCACAACCTGAAAGCCATTCAGATGTACGAACGTCTGCAGTTTCACACACAAAACAGTACAAAAAGCTGGATGACCGGTATGCTTCTCGGTGAACAACAATGGAATTATATGACTCACAATGGAGACAATCATGCTTCAACGTAAAGGAATCTGGATTTCACTACTCGTCTTCATTTTATTAATTGTTGGTACAGGAACGTACATTATCGTGCAACAGGACTACAGTATGGTCGAACAACACATCGAAATTCAAACCCCACAAGGCAAACTGACAGGTACACTGTCTCTGCCTGAGAACGAATCAGGCAAGCTGGGACTCGTGCTTTTCATCCATGGTGATGGTCCGATTGATTCGACACATAGTGATGGATATAAGCCATTGTGGGAGCGCCTTGCTTCCATAGGATACGCTTCGTTGTCGCTGGACAAACGCGGCATAGGTGGTTCCGAAGGCAACTGGCTGAATCAAAGCATCGATGATCGGGTAGTTGAAGCCGAGCAAGCTATCGCTTGGGCAAAAGAGCAGCCGATGATTGATGGTTCCAAAATTGGTGTATGGGGAGCGAGTCAGGCGGGGTGGGTCATTCCCGAGCTTGCAGGCAAGGTAAATCTCGCATTTAGTATTCTCGTTTCTCCAGCGATCAATTGGCTGAGACAGGGAGAATACAACACAAGGAGTCAAATGGCCAAGGATGGATTTTCGGCGGATGAGATACAAGCACAGGTGGATTACAATAACAAGATCAATGATGTGTTGAAACGTCATGGTTCTTATGAGGAATACATTAGGTTTGCACGTCAAGGTGAGGAGCAGATGAACAAGGATCGTTGGAACTTTGTGAGTAAAAACTTCACAGTGGATGCAACGGAGGATTTGCACAATTTCAAAACACCAGTCCTGCTATTGCTTGGAGAAGATGACGTCAATGTTGATATCAAGGATACCGAGCGTGCATATCGTCAGGAAGTCAAGCCGTCTTATTTGCTTCACGAGAAGATTTTCCAAAACACAGAGCATTCGATGCTTCCTACATCCATTGCAGGCTCGGAATGGAGAATGGGTCTGAGATTCCTGTTTGCTCCAAGAAGTATTACCACCGCTGAGTATATGGACGAGATTGAACAATTCCTGAGCAAATTGGCGTTATAAAGAGAACAGGTTGAGCACCGATTTTATATCGATTCGTATTAGAAGGTATAATAAAGTTCTGGAGGTGAACGAGATGCTGGAATTAGAGTTTACTACTATAGAGGAGTGGGATGAAGCAATGTGGGCACGGATGGAGCGGATCTATCATGAGGCCTTTCAAAGCGGTGCGAAGACAAAAGTGATTCTGCGCAGTATGCTGGACCGAGGGGTTGGTTATTTACACACGGGTGTGCATCAGGGAAAAGTGGTTGCGATGGCTGTTACTGGACTGGAGGGGGAGGCTGTGGACCGCATTCTGATCATTGACTACCTCGCAGTTGATCAGAAGCTGCGCGGATTGGGCATAGGAACCTGGATGCTGGAGCAGCTCAGAGCCTGGGCGTTAAGGGAACATAAGATCAAAGGTATACTTATCGAGGCGGAGTCCGGGACAACGGGGGCTCATCAGGAACGCATTCAGTTCTGGCAACGCAACGGGTTCATCCTGACCTCCTATATCCATCAATATAGAATGGTGCCAGAACCATATCAGGCAATGATGCTGCCACTGGATAGAAGCATGCATGTGCCTGATGATGGTGAGGCACTGTTTCGTTATATCAATGCTTTTCACAAGGTTGCTTATCGGAAGAGCTAGACCCCTCAAACGATTTTACTTTATCCAATGAAGCGCTGGTCATTTTTCAATTTCGGCACACGGATGTACTATCGCACAGGCAAGTCGTCCACCCATTGCGTAGACTGAAGTAGATCAAGTCAAGTGAGGTGAATTCCATGGCTAAAACCAATGAAATACACGTCCGGGTGAAACGGCTCAAGGATCGCCCAGTCTGCGTGACTCTTCATAATGGCGAAACGTACGTCGGGTACATCTCTGGCGTTAACAGCGAAGGCGTAGTGCTTACCGGGGGCGGAAAGCTTACTCAGGCTGCAATCACAGCAACCTCATCTGAAGGCAGTGCTCGCAAAACCAAACCTAAAGCAGGGGTGAAGAGAAAAACAGCCTCCTCTCGGAACCGTAAACGGGTGAACAGTACTTGTAAGTCGCAGGTGCGATCCCGGTCGATGTCTCGTTCAACGTCTCGGCCAGCTCAGGTATCCTCTTTCATGCCTATGCTAGGCTCGTTGTTAGGTGGCTTCGGCGGAGCTGGTGGTGCAGGCTCAATTGGAGGTATGTTAGGCGGTGGTATGCGGTTGTTTGGCATGATCCAGCGGTTTACACCTGTGGTCAAAATGGGGTATGGCATGATTAAGCAGATTCAGCCATTTATGGGGGCAGTTCAAGGGCTGATGACTCCAGCAAGCCAAGCAGCTCAGGCTGAAGCCGAAGGTGACGAGGAAGCACAACAAGGATAATACTTGAAATGAAAATCGTGAAATAGAACACAACCTGCGTTGCATTTGGGAAAGAAGCATTGCTAGTATGTTGGGTGATCTGATTTCTTTCTGATCTGGTCTGTTCCTTATCTTCTCCGCTAGATGCTTAACTGCAAGCTGCTCTCCGTAAGCCAAACGGAGGGTGGCTTATTTGCTTATGCTGTATATGAGGTTCGAACCAGCTCAATATAGTATGCTTGCTCAGCGCTAACGAACTTCAGAAACCTTATTCGGGTCAATATCAAGCCGTTAAAATTCTAACGAACAAGACACACCCTATTTGCTGCAAAATGTAGGTGAAAAGGGGCTGATTCTGCATCATAACTTCTCCTGTGTTCGTTAAATTCCTTCGTTGCGAGGAATGAAAACTGAGGTTTCAAATACGCGTCTAACATCTAAATTTGATACCATGTAGTTCGACCGACCATTGTCATACAGCAAAAAGCACCGCGCGCTGGGAGCTGCACGCGGTGCGAAAAGCATTGCTGTTGTTGCAGAGTGGAAACCGATTCTATTCCGCTGTTATTAAGCCTTTAAGCTTGTTTGGTTTTGAGGCGAATCACGTTCCATGATGCTTTGTTCAAGACTGCTTGCACTTTACCCTGATCAACCGTTGTATATCCGCCGTTGTGAGGAACAACGTTACGTGGGTTTTCTTTGGTATTGGTGGCTTTCAAGTCGTTGTTCTCCAATACGATATGCTCCACAAATGTGGTTTCTCCGAAGGAACGCAGATCCACATTCAGTTCCAACTTCTCATCCAGATGTCTGTTCACCGCAAAGATTGTGATCGTGCCGTTTTCTTCATCATGCACACTGATTGCTTCGAGATAAGGCACATCTGTGAAGTCTTTGGAATCATATTTAGGTGAAGAGGTGATGGATCGCAACACCGTACCACGACCGAAGTTGGATGCATGCATGAACGGGAAATAGGTCGTCTGGAACCAGATCGCTCCGTTATTTTCCGTCATGATTGGTGCAATGGTGTTAATCAACTGAGCAAGGCAAGCCATTTTTACACGGTCGGCGTGTTTAAGTATGGTAATCAGATAACAACCCACAGCTAGTGCATCTTCATGTGTATACACATCTTCAAACTCTGGAGGCGCAATCTGCCAACGTTCTTCCATACGGCTTGTGCCGATGGATTTCCAGACATTCCATTCATCCAGAGACAGCATTAATTTCTTTTTGCTGCGTTTCTTGGCTTGTACAAAATCACAGATTGAAGCCACACTATCAATAAATTGATCCAGATCCAGCGATGTCGCCAGGAAGTCATACGTGTTCTCTTTATTGTTGTTGTAATACTGATGCAGGGACAAGTAGTCCACATTTTCATAGGTGAGATCCAGCACGGTTGCTTCCCAATCTGCAAATGTACTCATGTCACGGCTGGAACTGCCGCAAGCCACAAGCTCGATATCCGGGTCTACCCATTTCATCGCTTTAGCCGTCTCATTGGCAATACGCCCATATTCATATGCAGTCATTGCACCAATCTGCCAAGGGCCGTCCATTTCGTTGCCTAGACACCAGGTTTTGAATTTATGCGGGTCCTTGTAACCGTGAGAGATACGCAGATCACTCCAGTATGTGCCAGATGGGTGGTTGCAGTATTCGATCAGGTTTCTGGCCGCATCAATACCGCGAGTACCCAGATTTACAGCCATCATCACTTCGGTTCCAACGAGTTTGGCCCAATCTGCAAATTCGTTTGTTCCAACTGCATTCGTTTCAATCGTCCACCAAGCGAGTTCAAGTCTGCGTTTGCGCTCCGCTACCGGGCCCACACCGTCTTCCCAGTTGTAACCGGATACGAAATTGCCACCAGGGTAACGAACGATGGGTACGTTCAAAGCTTTAATCGCTTCAATGGCATCCTGACGGAACCCTTGAGCATCTGCAGTAGGATGACCTGGATCATAAATACCGCCGTATACGGCCCGTCCCAGATGTTCTATAAATGAACCATAGACACGCGGATCTACTTCAGCAATCTGAAAGTCTTTATCGATAAGCATTTTGGATGTAAGCATGGTAAGTACCTCCATTGGATGAATTCATATTCTTGAAAGAAGTAACAGCGATATTGAATTCGCTTAAAAGCAAAATCAATTCATTGATTTGTTATCTAATATGTATCATAATGCTTATGTATTGAGCAAGTTCATTTTGATGAGTTCGCTAAATAACGAATCCTGAGATTGAAATAGATCGATTTTACTCAAAAAGGAAGTGAACATCATGATGCTTGGGACAGATGCAGCTTCATTGCTAATTTACGAGGCACTGGGAAGTGAAGCCCGATTAAACATTGTGCGCCTGCTGCTACAAAACAGAGAAATGCATATCAATGCGCTTGCCCAAGAGCTTTTTCTGAGCAAAGCTATTGTAAGTACACATGTCAGCAAGCTGCAAAAAGCCGGAATTGTCGGCAGCCGAATGAAACGGGAGAACGGCGGAACGTATAAATACTGTTTTATTCTGCAAGAATTTATGACTATTAATCTCTCCCCTGAACCAGTTGATGCTCCTTTTCATGAAGTCTCTATTCCGGTTGGTCAGTATACGGATTACGAAGCCTGGCCCACCTGTGGCATTGCAACAACAACGCAGATGATTGGGCAATATGATACCCCGGCCTGCTTCATGGACCCGGATCGGGTCAATGCAGGTATTCTTTGGTTGGCACGAGGTTTTCTGGAATATAAGATTCCCAATTATCTGAATACAGAACAGCATCTCCAGGAAATTGAAATTTCACTCGAACTCAGTTCGGAAGCTCCCCAAGTTAATGAAAACTGGCCTTCCGACATCCGTTTTTCCCTTAATGGTCATCACCTCGGAACCTGGACAAGCCCTGGCGATTTCGGGGATCGGAAAGGTAAACATACACCACTATGGTGGAAATTGGACGTCAACCAGTATGGTGTATTGAAAATGCTGCGTATTAACGGGGAAGGCACGTTTATGGATGGTCAGCGCATCTCGGACGTGCGTGTTCAAGACCTGAATCTTGGTGCATCCACCTATTGGACCTTTGGATTGAAGCCAGAAGAGGGAGTAGCTGGCCGAGGCGGACTTACCCTGTTTGGCAAAGGTTTTGGCAACTATGATCAGGATATTCTGATTCGATACTATTATGATGCTCGGGAAAACAAGACTCCAGATGAATAGGTTATTCGTTTTGATGTCAGTTTATAGAGGGAAAGTTCCACGATGAACCACCTGCAGAACAATTCCAGAGTAATGGTATTGACAACGATTACATAGCTGATATAAGATACAGCTATATAAGGAGTGTCACTGATTCGATCAGGCACCACCAAAGTCTGGATTCCACAAGTTTGTTTATTACTTGTGAATTGGACATTGGTGGTGCTTTTTGCATACTGGGGGTGATTGCATCATGAGGTTTAAAAAATCGTTAAATAACAACATCGCACTGGCGGAAGACGCCGAAGGCTACGAAGTCATTGTCATCGGAACGGGTGTTGGCTTCAAAAAAGTAAAGGGACAGCCGATTGAGCAGAGCCAGATCCAGAAAATGTTCCGAATTGGCTCGAATGATAAATATCAGCGAGTTGAACAATTTCTCAGTGATATCCCACTGCAAGTCATCGATATTACGGATCAGATTATTGAAGAAGGCAAGACGATAATCGGAAAAAAGCTGAATGACTCGATCCTGTTAACACTTGCGGACCATATTCATTTTGCGCTGGATCGTTTCAAAAAAGGCGTGGATGTGCAAAATCCGCTTCATTGGGACATTCGCCATCTATATCCTGCCGAATACCGTGCCGGAGAATGGGCAGTTCGAAAAATCAATGATGCTTTTCAAGTCTCATTGCCATCTGGTGAATCAAGCTCTATTGCCCTTCATTTCGTGAACTCACAATTCGACTCGGGCAGTATGAACCAAACGATTAAAATTACACAGATGATTAATGACATTTTAGGTATCATGACAGAACATTTTGGAATGGCACTGAATCAGGAATCTGCTGATTTTTCCAGGTTCATCACCCATCTGAGATACTTTATTGTTCGTCAGTTGAACCGGGAAGTGCTCTCGTTTAAAGATCAGCAATTTCTATATGATGTATTGTCGGAGCGATATCCTGTCAGTTTCCAATGCGCACTCAAAATAAAGGAGGCGATGGAGCAGCAACGCGGATTCGTGATTACTCCCGATGAGATGGTATATCTCATGATCCACATCGAGAGAGTGACATCCCGTACCGCTACGGATTGATCTCCATACAACCTGTTTGAAGTTATACCATCATCAATATGAATTGAATATGGAGTGTTACTGATTCGATCAGGCACCACCAAATGTTTCCGACTCCGCATCTGCAGCGGGCCGGTATTACATTTGGTTTTTTTTTCGCCAAAAAAGGAGGAAGCAGCATGAATCATCGGGAGTTGTCCAAAGAAATTATCCAGTTAACAGGAGGGCAAGAGAATATTACCCAAGCCTGGCATTGCATCACACGGCTTCGTTTCAACGTTCGAGAGCAAAACAAAGTTCAATTGGAACAGATCAAAGCACTCGATGGTGTGCTCGGCGCACAGTTTCAAAACGATCAGTTTCAGGTGGTCATTGGCAACCAGGTTGCAGCCGTATATGAGCAGATCGAGGATCAGATGAAGCAGAGTGGCATATCGAAGCCCGAAACAGACGCGCCACGCTCTAAAGGGATTAATGCTGTTTTGGATACGATCTCCGGCATTTTCACTCCGATTCTGCCTGCCATCGTAGGTACCGGGATGTTAAAGGGGATTCTGGCATTGCTCGTTACACTTGGAGCAATACAGGAGAAAAGCGGTGAGTATCAAGTTCTGTCTTCCATCGCAAACGCGGCCTTTTATTTCTTGCCTTTTCTTCTGGCTCTATCATCAGCCCGAAAGTTCAAAGTGAATGAATATATCGCCCTGACGCTTGCAGGTACTTTATTGTATCCTACGATGCTGAATGCGTATCTGGCAAACCAGCTTGAACCGATTCGTTTTCTCTCGCTGCCCGTGTCCATTGTGAATTACACCCAGTCCGTTATTCCCATTATTCTGGGCGTGTGGCTTCTGAGTTATGTACATCGCTGGGTGGATCGTTTTATTCCCGGTCCGGTCAAAGTCATCTTTACCTCGATGATTGTACTAGTCATCACGGTGCCGATTCTATTAATTGCGATTGGCCCCCTAGGGAATTACATGGGCATCTATCTGGAAATGGGCACTTCCTGGCTCTTTGCCCATTCGGGTCCGTTAACCGGCATTATTCTTGGCGGCCTCATGCCTCTGATTGTTATGACGGGAATGCATTATGCGTTCTTCCCAGGCACATTGCAGAATCTGAGCAAACTCGGATATGACGTACTTTTGCAGCCGATCAACCTGATAACGAATATGAGCCAGGCTGGTGCAGTCACGGCTGTTTTCCTCAAGACCAAAGATAAAAGAATGAAATCCATTGCTTTATCCAGTGGTATATCCGCCTTGCTTGGCATTACTGAACCCGCACTGTACGGTGTCACCTTGAAGCTGAAAAAACCATTTTACGCTTCACTCATCGGTGGAGCAGCAGGGGGTGGCTTTATTACCGCAGTGGGTCTGAAATGCTTCGGTTTTGCTGTACCAGGATTGCTTTCACTTCCGTTATACATTGGGCCGAATGGTGGCATGTCCAACTTCTGGTATGCATTAATCGGAATAGGCATCAGCTTTAGCGTTTCCTTCGTGGTGACTTTGCTGCTCAAATGGGATGAGCCAAATACACGCAATTCCGCCATGTCCGACTCAACACAAACATTAACCAAACAGGATCAGGAGACAACCACTGCCTTTTCTCAAGAAATGGTGACATCTGTAACAGTACATTCCATTGAGGAAAAGAAAGGGGAGGTTTTCAGCCCGCTCATTGGTGAATTGGTGCCGCTATCAGAGCTTCCGGATCAAACGTTTGCCGAGGAATTGACCGGGAAAGGTATTGCCATTCGTCCGCAGGATGGACGTGTTACAGCTCCTTTTGACGGAACCGTCACGTTGGTTGCCAAAAGTAAACATGCGATTATGCTGACCTCATCCAGTGGAATCGACATTCTCATTCATGTTGGACTAAACAGTGTGTCGCTCAAAGGGAAATATTTTGACGTGAAGGTTGCTGCCGGACAAGAAGTGAAGAAGGGTGATTTGCTTCTAGAATTTGATATGGATGGCATTCAGGGTGCGGGTATTGATCTTGTGACACCAGTCATCGTAACCAATACGCCGGATTACCTCGATGTAGTACCAGTTCAGGTGAAGGGGGTGATTCCAATGAATGAATTGCTTCTCCTCACCGTTCGTTGACAGCTTCATGAATACCACATACAAAAAAGGAGAGAAACAATATGACAAAAACGATTAAACACTCATTTCCCGAAGGATTTTTATGGGGCGGAGCTACTGCTGCCAATCAGCTCGAAGGTGCATATGACGCAGACGGCAAAGGACTCTCTACCTCAGACATGGCTCCATTCGTTCCTCATGAGGAGCGCAATGGCAAGGATTTCACCTTCGACGTCGATTCTGTTCAATTGGAAGAATACCTGAGCGGTAACACAGACGTATATTTCCCGAAACGGAACGGCGTGGATTTCTACCACCGCTACAAAGAAGACATTGCCTTGTTTGCGGAGATGGGTTTCAAAGTGTTTCGTCTTTCGATCGCGTGGACACGGATCTTCCCGACAGGAGAAGAAGCAGTTCCCAATCAAGCTGGTCTTGCCTTCTATGATAACGTGCTCGATGAACTCTTGAAATACGGCATTGAGCCGCTCGTAACGATCTCTCACTACGAGATGCCCGTAGAGTTAACCCGCAAATACAACGGCTGGGAAAGCCGCGAGATGATCGATCTGTATCTGAAATTTGCCAATACGCTGTTTGACCGTTACAAAGACAAAGTGAAATACTGGATTACCTTCAATGAAATGAATATGATGCTGACAAGTCTGTATACTGGCGGCGGCATTCTGGAAGATAAAATTAAGGGTACACCGGAGCAGGTAGCCTATCAGGCAACGCATCATCAATTTGTAGCAAGCTCACTGGCTGTCAAAAGCGGTAAAGAGAAGATGCCAAATGCTCAGATTGGCTGCATGATCTGCCGTCTGGAAACGTATGCTGCTTCTAGTAAACCGGAAGATGTGTTGCAGACGATGAAGGAAGATCAGATGAACCTGTTCTACCCAGAGGTACAGGCACGGGGCGAATACCCATCCTATATGCAAAGATATTTTGAGGAAAATGGCATTGAACTGGTTAAAGCTCCTGAGGATGATGCCATTATCCGGGACAATACCGTGGACTTTATTGCTTTCAGTTATTACATGACGTATATCGGAAAATATGACCCAAATGACAACAGCAACTCAGGTATGCTGGTAAGTCAGATCAAAAACCCTCATCTGAAAGCTACTGAATGGGGATGGCCTATCGATCCAATTGGTCTTCGCGTCGCGCTGAACCGATTGTATGATCGTTACCGGATGCCGCTCTTCATCGTTGAGAACGGGCTGGGTGCTATCGACACACCGGAAGAGGACGGGGCAGTGCACGACCCTTATCGCATCAATTACTTGCGCAGCCACATTGAACAGATGAAAGAAGCTGTCGCTGACGGCGTTGAATTGATGGGTTTCACTAGCTGGGGACCTATCGATATCATTAGCTGCTCCACTTCTGAAATGGGCAAACGTTATGGTTTCATTTATGTAGATCAAGACAATGCCGGCAATGGTTCATTAGAAAGAACCCGCAAGGATTCCTTCTACTGGTACAAACAAGTTATCGAGTCCAATGGAGAGATTCTTTAATAAATAAAACGTTTATCTCTTACAAGCCGCCCTTCAGGGCGGTTTTTCATGGTTTTTTTGGGATGAATTAGGTATAATGGCGGTATTCAAACAAAAGGAGTGAATTTTAAATGTCTAACAAGGTGATTGTGCTTTAGGTTCACAAAAGGATATTTGCGTTACAGGGATTCCTTTTGTGGACATTGCAGTGCGGGAAACCGTCCCAACAATGTTTACTGGAGGAGATCATAATTAACTTTAACGAAGCTGTTAACATTAGCAATACGCATATACTGGCATTGGTATCCGAGCTGTTTGACCTGGAGGGTTACGATATTCAGCTTATTCCGCCTCATGAGGGTGGACGTAATGTCGTTTACACTTGCGAGCAAAAGGGGCGTAAATCGCTAATTCTACGGGTGTCTTTTTTGCCTGACAGAAAGCGGGCAGATTACATGGCCGAACTGGAGTATGTCCGGTATCTGTTTGAGCACGGTGCAAGTGTCTCGAATGTAGTCAGCTCGAAAAAGGGCCATCTTCTGGAAGAGATCACTTATGATGAGCATACGTTCTTTGTCTGTATGTTTGTAAAAGCCAAGGGGAAGTTGCTGGTAGAAAACCATTATCAGTACCGTGAAGGGGTTCCACTTAGCGAATACTATTATAATAGCGGAAAAGTTCTGGGCAGGATGCATCAACTATCGAAAGGGTACACTCCCGTCCATCGCCGGCATCATTTGATTGACAATTACAGCGGTGAATATATCGATAACCTGGTACCTGAATCATTTCCTCTGCTTAAGGAGAAGATGGTTGAGCTTCTATATACCTTACAAGGTTTGGATGCAAATAAGGAAACATTCGGCATGATCCATTTTGATTATAACGATGGGAATTACTCGATTGATTTTGATACCGGTCAGATCACCGTGTATGATTTTGATAATTCATGCTTCGGTTGGTATATGTATGATCTGGCAGATCTATGGACGCACGGCGTCGGCTGGATTCAATTTGAGCCGAATGCGGATAAACGCAAACAGTTCATGGATGACTATTTCCAAACCGCCCTCGCTGGATATACTTCCGAGACCAAGATCGAAGATTCGATGCTGGAGAAGCTGCCTTTATTTATTCAAGTCACTCTCTTGGAGAATATTCTAGGTCAATTTGAGGAAATGCAGCGTGCTGGCGAAGAACTGGAAGCTAACGAAGAACTGTTGTATCTCATTACATGTCTGGAAGAGGATATACCGTATAAAGGATTTTTCCATGAGATGTATTCCAATGAAGCTCCTTTTGAGTACGAGTGACGCTGAAGGGACCTGTACGTAAACTAAAACCTGAATAACCAAGGATTCATCAAGTGCGGAGGCAGCCGGATCGACCGGTTGCCTCTTTGTTTGTCTGCTGTATTTTATTCAAATTTGGAAGGGGGCACGTTGTAGAATTTTTTGAATGCTTTGGAGAACGTAAAGGGATCGGGATAACCCAGAAATCCGGCAATTTGCTGGATCGTATATTTTTTCTCATACAGATAGTCTCTGGCCCGGTTCATTTTGATCTGATTGATATACTGCCCCGGTGTGATACCGAGAATTTTTTTAAACAACGAAATAAAATATTTCTCAGAGACGCCGGCAATATCTGCAAGTTCGTTAATTCGGATGGCACGATGCAGATTCGCATCCACGTATGGGAAGACATTTTGCAGAACCTCCAGACTTCCTTCGATCTTCCTCGGTTTTCGGTCTTTCAGAAACTCACCGTGATATAGGCCTTGCCTATGTAATTCCAAAATTTTGGCGATGACAAGAAGTAGAGAGGCTTTCAAATAAAGTGGACTGGCGGAAGCGCCGCTACTCTGCTTGAATCTTCGATAGGACGAGGTGAATAGCGTTGATTCCTCTTGAATCAGATTGCCAGGTACGATGCCCGGGAGTTGAAACTCGCCGAGAATCCGCTTTTGCTCAGCGATGCTGAAATCAAAGTGCATGTATACGAATCGGCACAACTCTCCGGTCGTGGAAGCCATATAGGGCATATCCGGATAAAAAAACACGACGTCACCCGGGTTCGCCATATGCTCGATTCCATTGATGGTAATCTGGACGGAGCCAGCTGTAATGAACCACAGATCATAATCGGAATGAGACTTGTGCTCCGTCCAATTACTGTCGTGTGTTTGTTCCAAATAAGAGCTCATGCGAAGTGTGATATACTCCGAAAGTTCGTCGATTATACTCATATTTACAGTTCCTGTGTGCATCTAATCCGACCTAATCCTCTCGACTTTATGACATCCTTTATATTTCACTATCATAACAAAGGATTTATCTCTTGTTAACTAGCGTACGATATGACATGTTTTGAAAACTATCACACATTCCGATTCCAGCCCACTCACCTATAATGAACTTATATCGTTAAGAGGAGGGGTTATTGATGAATGCTACAAGTACTCAGCATCCAAAGGTAGTTGTTATTGGGGCGGGCAGCCTGTTTTTTGGTCGGCAGTCCATCTGGCAGATGGTACACTCCCCATATTTGAATCAGGGAACGCTGGCTTTGGTGGATACGGACGAGGAACGGCTTTCGAAAATGGTAAAACTAGCGGAGATGGTCGCCAAGGAGAACAACGTATCCCTAAAGATTGAGGGTTCAGTGGACCGAAGAGAGGTACTACCGGGAGCCGACTTCGTTGTGCTCAGCTTTGCGGAAGAATCGGTGAAATATCGGGGCATTGACTGCCAGGTTTCTCTAAAGTATGGAATTCGTATGTGTTCCGGCGATACAATTGGCCCTGGTGGAATCTTTCGCGCGATGCGGGAACTGCCGGTTATTATGGAATGTGCTAAAGACATTGAGGAGTTGTGTCCGGATGCTTGGGTGATCAATTATATTAACCCGTCTACCGTTCATGGCATCGCATTACATCGATATGCACCCAGTCTCAAATCATTTGCGCTGTGCGATAGTCATCATATGCCGCATAAAAAAGCCTATTATGCTGTACGAGCCGGAATCATTGAAAATACAAGCCAGTTCACCGAAGAGATCAACCAGAAATTCGATTTTCGTATCGCGGGTGTTAATCATTTCACTTGGCTGCTCAAAGCCGAGTATGAAGGAAAAAATGTGATGCCCACAATTGCAGAAGCCATGCGCAAGCTGGCAGGTGATGAGAATAACGGCGGTGATCGCGGCGCAAAAGCTCTTTTTAACGATGCGATTACCTATGAACTATATGATATTTTCGGAATCATTCCCACTTGTACGGCGCATACGAAGGAATACGTGCGGTATTGGCAGGGTCTCGGCAAAACTGCGGACACCATTCCTCCATTATCGATCTGGGAGACAGAGGACAGGTATGAGCGTCATGACGAAATGTGGCGTCAGGTGGATGACTTTCTTGCAGGGAACATCCCGATTGCCGATTATATGAGCACCTTTGGACCGGATCATGCGACCGACATCATTGAGAATATGGTGGGGAACTTGGGCAAAAAGTTCTTTATCAATACGCTCAATCAAGGCGCCGTAACCAATATGAATAACGATTCGTTCCTGGAACTCCTGTGCGATGTAGATATGGATGGAGTGAAGCCACTCCATGTAGGCGAAATGCCGCGCGGAATTAGAGGGATGCAAGAACTTGTACTGGATACGCATGAGCTTACGGTTGAAGCTGTTCTGGAACAGAGCTACGAGAAGCTGAGAAGGGCGATGCTCACCGACCCGCTCGTGAGTTCCATCAGTGACGCGGACAAGATCATCCATGAATTGTTGGAATTGGAGCGTAAGATGATTCCTGACGTTTGGTACAAGGACAGATTGCAGTATAGCTAAGCTAAGCTAAGATAATGATAAAGACCACGTTGGCTCTGAACTGCACCCCAATTGTTAGACACAACTACCAATTGGAGGTGCAGTTTTTTCATGACTAAATTCAGTTCAGATGAAAAAATACAAGCCGTTATGCGTTATAAAAAGGGATCAGAAAGCTTGAAAAGCATTGCAAAATCAATCGGGCTTCACCATTCTGTCTTTTTAAACTGGATTAGACAATATGAGCATCATGGTGAAAAAGCTTTTAAAAAGGGCTATACATCATATCCTGCGCAGATTAAACTAGACGTACTTCATTATATGAACGAATTTGGGACGTCTGTTAGAGAAACGGCTGCTATATTTAATATTCCTAGCCATAGTACCCTTTTAAGTTGGCAAAAAAGCTTGGAATTACAAGGGATAGACGCCCTTCAACCAAAGAAAAAGGGGCGCTCATCCATGAAAAAAGGATCTAAAGCACAGAAGAATCAAACGCTAGTAGAAGGATCTGTAGAGGCTTTACAAGCAGAGGTAGAGCGTTTGAAAATGGAGAATGCTTATTTAAAAAAGTTGAATGCCTTAGTTCGAAACAAGGAAAAATCACCAAACAAGACAAAGCTCAAGTAGTCTATGAACTAAGGAACGAATTTTCGGTGAAAGCACTTCTAAAGCTAGCAGATATCCCTCGTAGCACGTATTATTACGTGGTAAAAGCGTTTGGTACGGTAGACAAGGATTTAGAGCTAAAAGACATGATACAAGCGATTTATAAGGAGCATGAGGGACGCTATGGTTATCGTCGTATTCGCGACGAGTTAATCAATCGTGGACACCATGTAAATCATAAAAAGGTACAGCGTTTGATGAAAGTATTGGGATTAAAGTGTTTGGTACGTATGAAGAAATATCGTTCGTATAAAGGGACAATTGGCAAGATTGCACCGAACCTATTAGAACGCAATTTCCACGCTGAAAGGCCAAACGAGAAGTGGGTTACGGACATTACAGAATTTAAATTGTTCGGAGAAAAACTATATTTATCTCCCATACTTGATCTGTATAACGGAGAAATCATTACATATACGATTGGTTCAAGACCGGTCTACTCGCTTGTTTCCACGATGTTAGATCAAGCATTTTGCAGTTTAACAAATAAAGATAAACTCCTCATTCATTCGGATCAAGGTTGGCACTACCAGATGAGACCGTATCGTCATGCCCTTGAAGAACGTGGCATCACGCAAAGTATGTCCCGTAAAGGTAACTGCTACGATAACGCCGTCATGGAGAATTTCTTTGGCATCATGAAATCCGAATTATTATATTTAAAGGAATTTGAAAGTGTCTCACATTTTAAACAAGAGCTATCCAAATACATCGATTATTACAACAACAAACGCATTAAGGCAAAACTAAAAGGCATGAGTCCGGTACGATACCGGATTCATGCCCAACAAGTTGCCTAAAGATATAATCTGTCTAACTTTACGGGGTCACTTCACTCCTTCAAAGGGCTAAGGTGGTCTTTGCTTTCTACTATTTTCAAAATAAATCCTACTCCACTTTAAACAAGCCAGCATGGTCTTCATAATACGAAGTAATAAAATCACGAAATTCCCTTACAGCAGGAGATAACCATTTTTGTTTGACCCAGGAGAGGCTAATGGGATATATCGCTGAATCATCAGCAATTTTTACATAGTGTAACCCCAGTGTTCTACATACGGAGATCGGAAGTAATGCAACACCCTGATTAAGCCTGATAATTTCGAGCAGGGTATGAGAATCGACCTCAAATGCATGATTGGGCAGGAAACCTGCTTTTTCACAGAGCATGGTGGTAAATCGGCTGTACTCCTTATTATCTGCAAGGGCAATAAAAGGCTCATTTGCAACAATACTTAATGAAATTCTTGTCTCTCCGCCGTATTGATGATTTGTTGGCACAACCAGAACAATATCCTCTTCAACAAGGACAACACTCTCAATCTCCTCATCCTGAATCGGATGCCCGGTAATGCCCAGATGCATGTCACCTTTCTTCAAACCTGTAATAATTTCACTGCGGGTCCCAATACCCTGATGAAGCTTGGTTTCGGGGGAACCGTTGATATAGTCACTAATGAGACCAGTGAGAAATCGGGTATTCGTAATCGAGATCCGGATTATATTGGATATTTGCTGTTCCTCCGCTTTAATCTCCATCTCTGCATTTTCAATTTCAATAAAAATCCTGTTCACATGTTTCAATAAAATTTCACCTGAGGAATTCAATTGAATGTTTCGTCCTCTCCTATGGAATAAGGGGGTACCCAGTTCATCCTCAAGTCTTTTAATCGTTAAGCTTAGGGAAGGTTGAGCGATATTCAATTGCGCAGCTGCCTTGGAGATGTGTTCAGTATAGGCAACAGTCTGAAAGTATTTAAGTTGAAGTAATTCCATTTATCTGCACTCCTTATTTATTTTGATAAATATATATAGTACTTATTATGTATTATATTAAATTTAAATATTGATGTAGAATTTTTTTATGAGATACAGATCAAATTTAAAATACCAAAAAACTGACTATATAAGTTGAACTACTCATTTACACAATAACGGAGAGGACAGAAAAAACCTGAAAAAGCGAAGCGTTCGCCTTTATCCCCGGATTTTCCCCTTTAGAAAGGGAATCGAAAAATCTGGGGATAACAGCGATTGGAAGGTTGTTCTGTCATCGTAGTGTCAGTGTGAATAATCTTGAGTTCAACTTATATAGAACCAAAACATAAGGTAGGTGTCTTTGATGAAAATCGATGTGAATAACATAGCTAAAAATCTGAATACACCCCTAACGGCTCCGGCATACCCGATGCCACCGTACAAATTCGTGAATCGTGAATACTTGAATATTATTTACCGAACTGATGAAAAAGCGTTGCGGGCAGCCGTACCAGAACCTCTCGAAATTACGGAACCACTGGTTAAATTCGAAGTGATGTGGATGCCAGATGTTTCTGGACTGGGTGCTTATACAGAAGCTGGACAAGTTATCCCTGTACAATTCAATGGGGAGGAAGGCGATTATGTGCATTCGATGTACGTAGACAATTTCCCCGCGATAGCGAGTGGTCGAGAGCTCACCGCCTATCCGAAAAAGCTGGGTGCGCCCAAGTTGTATACCGATTCAGATACACTTGTTGGCACACTAGATTATGGGACGCTGCGTGTAGCCACGGCAACGATGGGCTATAAACATGTGGAGATGGATAAGGAGTTCGCCAAACGTGAAATATGCCGACCTAATTTTATGATTAAGATTGCTACGGACTATACCGGGAATTTAAGAATATGTGATCTGATCCGTACTCAAATTACGGACATCGAAGTGAAGGAAGCTTGGACAGGACCTGCCCGACTTCAATTGTTCGAACATGCGCTTGCACCTCTTGCAGATCTGCCTGTGTTGGAAGTGGTGTCCGCTTCTCATATCCTTACCAACCTAACCTTAAACGCAGCACAACCTGTATATAACTATCTGGAAGAAAAATAAGGAGGAAATTAAAATGAGAATTGCAATTGTAGGCGCAGGATCTTTGGGAACCATCGTCGGGGCATACCTTGCGGATGGGGGACTGGACGTTGAGTTAATTGATGCATATCAGGAACATGTAAATGCTTTAAATCAGACAGGTGCTAGAGTAACAGGTACTACAGAGTTTCAGGCCAAAGTAAACGCAATTACTCCTGATCAAAAATCAGGACAGTATGACCTCGTTTTACTATTAACCAAACAACTTTATAACGATTCAATTCTTCAGGAATTACTTCCATTTTTGAAAGAAGACAGTATGGTGTGTTCCTTGCAGAACGGGATTCCGGAAGAAAAAGTGGCGTCCATCGTGGGTGAAAAACGTGTCATTGCAGGCTCCGTTGAATTTGGCGCTACGTTCATTGAACCAGGTGTATCAAGTCTGACTACCGAGTACACTCAATTTAAGCAGTATGCTTTTCAGATTGGCGAATTAAATGGTGAAATCACCGAACGAATTCAACGTGTGAAATCGGTGTTGGATCTTGTGGGTGGAACACATATTTCCGATAACCTGGTTGGAACCAAATGGTCCAAATTGTTGATTAACAATGCATTCAGTGGTTTGTCCGCTGCATTGAATGGGGAATACGGAGACATTATCGATCATGAAGCCGGCATTGTGAGTGCAGCTCATATTGCGGACGAGACGATTAAAGTTGCTCGTGCCAATGGGGTCACTTTGGTTAAAATGAATGGATTCGACATCGCTTCACTCGAACTGAACAGCACAGAAGATATTCCTGAACGGGTGAAAACATTACGTTACGTGATGGAGCCCTCCAGACTGCTCAAAGCAAGCATGCTTCAAGATCTGGAGAAAAACCGCAAAACAGAGATTGATTATATTAACGGGGTTGTTTCCAGCAGGGCAGAAGGTACTGGAATTGTGACACCTTATAATGATTTAGTTGTAAAACTGGTCAAATCTGCTGAAGAAACGCGAACCGTTCCTGATTTTGACACGAACATAAAAGCTTTTGAAGAACTATTAAGTGCACAATAATAATTTCAATTATTTCAACTGAAAGTCGCTAATATAGCGGCTTTTTTGTTGCATCAGTAAATCTAGTCAGGCTTGAATTTACGACGGATAGAATATTCTTTGTAATTTTTGTTTCCTAATATTATACAAAAAGGGGGATTAAATTTGATATAATGTAGACTTGCTGGTTATTTTTCTATTCGAAGGAGATTCATTATGAGGTACTCTTGGTGGGAATTCGGGTTTTATTTGGTTGTATTAATGTTTGTCTTGTTTATGCAAATAAACGAATATCCTCTATTTCTGATTGTGGGGGTTGTAGTCGTTACCATTCTTATCGCGTTTATTAAGCATGTTTTTTATCCTTTAGTATTTGATAAGCGTATAGATCGTTTAGAGTCCTTTTTATCCAAGCAACAAAATACACCTGGGACATACATTATTTATGTTCTTGCAAACAGACTTGATGATGAGGTAGAACTAGTTATGGAGCAAATTATGCAGAAATATAAGAGAAGAACAACACAAGCACAGTTCAAGGCAGCTCACGGATTATATCGCAAGGATATGTTTGCCATTCGGCAAGCTGTACCTCATATCGGCTTATCGGACTACCGTACATATTACGAAACCATTCTACTCTTGGAAGACGGGAAAAGTGAAGTAGCGCTTGAAAGACTTCAATCCATTAAAAAACAGTGGATGCGATCAACATTGCTCGCGGGTATTGAACTCAAAGCAGAAAACCGTGATACCGCTATTCAGCACGCGCATGAAGCACTTAACTCTTCCAGAGGTGTTAATCGTTATGTTTTATATAAGGAATACGAAAGAGTATTACCAGAGGTTGTTGAACACATATCGTAAGATGGTGAAAATGTTTTGAAAAAATAAACCGTGCTTCACGGTTTATTTTTTCCATTTGCTAGTACAGGTGCCAGTCCTTCCTTAGCAAAAATAGAGGGGAGAACCGTCAGTAACCTCTCACGCGTAAGAGGATCATCGTAATTCCAGCCAGCTTCTACTACAAATACATTACCGGGTCCCAACATGCCAACCAAACTTTGGAGTGGAGAAGGAATATTTAAATGCATCTCCTCCTGAGGTATCATCACGAAGTTTCGGTCTCCAGCGTATTGTGTGATTTTATTGTGATCGATTTGTATCCAAGGTCTGCCATTAATGATCAGTTGATTTACGGATTCAGTGGGTCGAAAGCCAAGTGATTCATACACGGTAGCAGCAAATCCCGTCTGTCCCATAACATATATGTTTCTGCCCAGCACCAGATAAACAGTTGCTCGTTCTCCTGCAATATAATCATCCGCCAATTGTCGCCGTATCCTCCTGACACTCTCCTCATAGCGGTCGATCCACTGTTCAGCCGTTCTGCTTCGACCGAAAAGATCCGCAATATAACGAAGACGCTCAAAAGTGCTGGTTGATTCGTGATAAACGATGGTAGGGGCAATGGCATCCAGTCGAGGTAACTGCTGCTCACTATAGTTGCCTAACAGTATAAGATCAGGGTTCAGTAGGGAGACTTGTTCCGGTACGCCTTGCAGTCCAATATCCGGGATCTGATGCAGTTTGTTTCGATATATGACTTGTGATTTCATTGTAGTTATACCCGCGCCGACTGGACGGATACCGATAGCAAGCAACTCACCAAGGGTATTGGTACCTGTGGCCACGATTCGTATAGCCGCATCTGGGAGGGAAATCTGCCTGCCGAGGGAATCGGTTATCGTTCTTTGCCTGGTACGTCTTAGTATATTGGCGTATTCCCGGGGAGGGTGTCCTGTGAGCTGATGAAAGCGTCGACTGAAATAATACTCATCCTTAAAACCGACTTGTCGGGATATTTCACGTAAGGTCTCGGTAGAACGGGACAGTAGTCTTTTAGCGTGCTGGACCCTAATCTCTGTCAGGTAGTCCGTCGGCTTCTTGCCAGTCATCACCTTAAACAATTTGCTATATTGCCATCGTACCATGCCGGCCATTTCGGCCAAAAGCTCTACGGTAAGATCTTCGTTGTAGTGCTGCTCCATATAGCTGAGTGTACGCTGTACCGCTTGATCATTTTGCACTGGCGGAGCAGCGCTTTCTAGCTGAGCCATCAGGCTAAGTATCAGTTGCAGCCGGACCTGAGTAACTGCTGATTTTGAATGATGCGTAGGCGTAAATTTCTTCTCCTGCAACCGATTTTGCTTGTTTGATTGCAAAGGCAGCGGAGAGATCCAGTCCTCTCCTGTCAACGCCAATTTTATAGTAGAAAGAGACAGCCTGTAAGGAAAGCCCAGAATAAGAGGAGGGCAAGCCGGAAGCAGAGTCAACTGATCCACTTGAAAAGCAAGAAAGGTAAACCGAGCTATATGCGCTTGCTCTTTTATCGTTTTGACAATGTATGATTGCTGAGTAGGGAGCAGAATACAACTGCCTTGGCTCAGATCTTGGGAGATGTTGTTTGTTAACAGCCGAATTCCATGATCCAGAGCAATAAGCAATGTATATTCATTGGCAGCCTTGCTCTTGGTTGATGGATTATGATGATTGGTTTCCTGCAGTGGTGTGAGCTGAAGCAGATCATGCTGCTGCAGTTGGATGTAAAGGGAAGCCATTTGCATTCTGGAGCACTCCGATCTAGTGATAATAATTCTCAATTACTAGTTTACCACATTTTACACGTTAGAGAATGTTTCGTTACAGACCTTATTACACGCAGTAAAAGTTTACAAAATCCAAAAATCCTCCATAACCCAAAGGGGTTGGAGGATTTTTGACGTTATCTATGCGATATTATTGATTCATCCATTTCGGTAGTTCATCAAGCAATTGCTCCAGTGCCAGCAGGTTGTCGGTATTCCAATCGGCTGATGCTGTGTAAACGTGTCCTTGCTGAACGGCCGGCAATGTTTTCCATAGTGTGCTCTGTAACAACCGATCAGATTCAGCTCGACTTTCGTCATTATCCAGCGTTAGGACAAAGAGATGATCTCCTGCATAGTCCGGCATTAGTTCTTCCGAAAGTTCGACGAATGTTAGCTCCTTGTCGATAATGTTTTGCTGGATTGCTGGTGGAATTGCAAATCCGTGCTCTTGATACAAGACTACACCCAATGAACGATTGCCCATCGCATAGAGCTGTTTACCCAACTGCAAGAAGATGGTCGCTGTCTCGCCCTCTGCCACATTCAGCTTGTCCCACATCGCTTCCGCTTTTGTATCAAATCTGCTGATCCATTGCTCTGCCTCATCCTGTTTGCCAAAAATGTTGCCAAGTTCGCGGACGCGTTCCGTAAATGGTAACGCCGAGTTGAACGGAATGGTAGGCGCAATCTTCGAAAAAGCGGTGTTTCGGTCAGCATCTTGGTTATAACCATTCAAAATCAAGTCAGGCTGCAAGGCTGTTATTGCCTCCAAATCACCAGGATTTCCGACATCCTCAATACCTTCTAATCGGTCTACAATATAGCTTTCGGAAGCATGAATCAGATTGGCTCCAACGACGGGAATATCCATGGCGAGGAGATCTCCAAGTGTTGAACCAAGATAGATCACCCGTTGCGGCTGAGTGGGTATTTCAATCACTTCGCCTGTTTGGGTTGTATAGCTTTTTGTCGTTTGTTCGTTGGTCTTCACAGCTTCTTGTGAAGGAGCGCTTTCCGAACGGCTGCATGCTGCAAGGACGGATAGAAGAAGGAAGCATGCTCCCCATATGAATAGGTGTTTCTTAATTGTACTGTTCATCATTGTTTCCCCCTAAGTTCTCTTTTTCTCATTGATAACCATTATCAATTACAACGTAATTATAGGTGCCTTTTCAGCGGCTTACAATGAAAAAAACGCAGTGAATTTATTTGTACAAATGTCAATGCGTGTATCTATTTGTTCGTTGCTTTATTTTCAATCCGCAGGTGTGTTGTCATCGGAGTATGCGTGATCAAAAACAGCTTGCTGTATAAGGAATTAATAACCTTTGGATAATAATTACATTGACAACTGCAGGTTTTTCCAAAATAATAGGATGTAATTGAATACTGGTACCTTTAATTCAGTCCAGAGAGGCTGGCAAGGGCAGCGGATTTCATAATCACGCGAGAATCAGGGCTTATCCCGTCATGGGATGCTCTGTGTCTTCGCGCGGGTTATGATGCAAAAAGGGCTACTTGTCAGTGTATAACTTGACGAGTAGCCTCTTTTTTCTGCTTTTTTTGGTATCAGATACACTTTCTGTTGGGGGTATTCTGATGAGCAAACAAGATCAAGAATTTTCATGGCAAGCGGTGCCGAAAGCACAAAGAAACCAATTTTGGAAGACGTTATCCGTCATGCTCGGTTTCACATTTTTCTCAGCAAGCATGCTGGCAGGAGGGACATTGGGCGTCAGCTTGACGTTCATGGAGTTTATGGGTATCGTGCTCGCAGGCAATCTTGTGCTCGGTATTTATACAGGGGCACTGGCACATATCGCTGCCAAAACGGGCCTGTCCACACATTTGCTCGCTAAATATGCGTTCGGTGCAAAAGGGTCGTATCTGCCCTCGTTCCTGTTAGGCTTCACTCAGGTTGGATGGTTCGGAGTAGGTGTAGCCATGTTCGCAATCCCGGTTGCCAAAGCCATGGACTGGAACGTGTACCTGCTCATCATCGTGTTCGGACTTGCCATGACAGCATCAGCCATCTTCGGTATGAAGTCACTTGTCATTCTCGGATATATCGCGGTTCCTGCGATTGCCATTCTCGGTGGTTACTCCATGTTCGAAGGGGCAGGTTCGCTGGGTGGTCTGCAAGGGTTGCTTGAATACACGCCGACTCAGTCGCTTACCACGGCGGCAGCATTAACGATCTGTATCGGATCATTTATAAGCGGCGGAACACTGACACCCGATTTTGCGCGGTTTTCCCGGACATCGAAACAGGCAGTTACCGCAACAGTGATTGCATTCTTCCTGGGTAACTCACTCATGTTTCTGTTCGGTGCAGTTGGTGCGATGGCCTATAACCTGGCCGATATCTCAGAGGTGATGTTCCTGCAAGGGTTAATGATCCCGGCAATTATTGTTCTGGGCCTGAATATCTGGACAACGAATGATAATGCACTGTACGCTTCGGGTCTTGGTTTTGCCAACATCACCAAAATCTCAAAGAAATTCTTCGTCATCGTTAACGGCATCGTGGGTACCGTATTCGCCATGTGGATGTACAACAACTTCGTCAGTTTCCTGAACGTACTGGGCGCGGCGGTACCGTCCATCGGGGCTATTATTATCGCAGATTACTTCATTGTGAAACGTAGAAACTATAAGCCATTTGCCGACATGTCATTCAAAAATGTAAACTGGGTAGCGATGGTGGCTTGGGCCATCGGCGTGGCATTCGCCCAACTGGCTCCTGGCGTAACACCATTGAACGCACTGCTTGGTACAGCAGTGGCCTATATCGTCTTGATGCTGATTGTTCCTGCGAAAGAATCTAAAGAAATGGGGAAAATAAATGATTATACAGAACGCAAAATTGCGGGGTAAAGAAGGACTATGGAATATCGTTGTGAAAGACGGAAAGTTTGAACGAATCACACAATCGTTGGAAGTGACTGAAAATGAGGAAATCCTGGATGTCAACGGATCGCTTGTCCTGCCACCTTTCATTGAGCCACATATTCATCTCGATACAACGCTCACCGCAGGCGAGCCAGAGTGGAATCTAAGCGGAACGCTGTTCGAAGGCATCCAGCGCTGGTCAGAGCGCAAGGCTTTCTTAACACATGAGGATGTGAAAACACGCTCCAAAACGGCACTCAAGTGGCAATTGGCACAGGGCATCCAGCATGTACGAACACATGTCGACGTTACCGATCCAAGCTTGATTGCTGTTAAAGCAATGCTTGAAGTAAAAGAAGAGATGGCTCCATATATGGACATCCAGCTTGTTGCTTTTCCACAGGAAGGCATTCACTCTTATCCAAACGGGGCAGAATTACTGGAAGAGTCACTGAAAATGGGCGTTGACGTGGTCGGCGGCATTCCACATTTCGAATTCACACGGGAATACGGCGTTGATTCGATGAAAGTTGCCTTTGATCTGGCTGAAAAATACGACCGTCTGATCGATATCCATTGTGATGAAATCGATGACGAGCAATCCCGTTTTGTTGAAGTTGTTGCCAAGGAAGCCTTCGAACGTGGACTGGGTTCACGCACAACGGCAAGTCATACAACCGCGATGGGGTCATATAATGACGCTTATACGTACAAGTTGTTCCGTTTGCTGAAGATGGCTGATTTGAACTTTGTCTCCAATCCACTGGTTAACATTCATCTGCAAGGACGCTTCGATACGTATCCGAAAAGAAGAGGGTTGACGCGGGTTAAAGAGCTGCAGGAAGCAGGTCTGAATGTGTGCTTTGGTCACGATGACATCTTCGATCCTTGGTATCCGCTCGGTACAGGCAACATGCTGCAAGTACTGCACATGGGGATTCATGCTTCGCAGTTGCTTGGTTACGACCAGATCGTGAATTCAATTGACCTCATTACGAAAAACAGCGCTAGAACGTTACACATTGAGGATGTATACGGTATTGAAGAGGGTAAACCTGCTAACTTCATCGTACTTGAAGCAGAGAATGAATATGAGGCTGTTCGCAAACAAGCCGGCGTACTTTATTCCTACAGAGGCGGTCGTAAAATTGCGGAATCGAAGCCGCGAGACACATCCATCATTTTTGAGGGCGGTACAGAGAAGGTTAATTTCAATAAATAATGAAGAAGAACGAATCCCATTAAAAGTCGCTATTTAAGCGGCTTTTTTTCTTTTTCACCTGTTATACTGCCTGACCTATACGATGTATTTTATAAGGAACATGAAAGGTATCAACAGACAAATTGAAAAACCTCCCTATGTTTATAGAGGAGGTCTTTGTGTACTCATATTTTTGCCACAGTTGAGTAGAGTACTGCTTGTTTTTTTTTACAACAATCCTGCCCATTTCAGACCATGCCAGATCCCGTCCTGCTCCGCACTTGCTGTAACATGAGATGCCAGTTGTTGTAGAGAATGCGGGGAGTTGCCCATGGCAATGCTACAGCCTGCATAACGGAACATCTCCAGATCATTGAAGTTATCGCCAAAAGCATACACCTGTTCAGGGGAGAATCCCAAGCGGTCTGCGAGTCGGGAAACCCCTTCGGCTTTGGAGCCTCCCGCGGGTAGAACGTCCATGGACAACGGATGCCAGCGTACAAAGTGGAGATCACGAAACCTTTCACGGTATACCGTTTCCTCTTCTGGTGAGCAGAATAACATCGTCTGATAGATGAGTCTATTTGTACAAAAGCTTTTGCTAAACCCAGGATACGTGACACCAAGCGAAGTTAGACAAAGGTCTACATGCGGATGATATTCCTGACTGCAGCTCATCTGTGAATGATCCAGATAAACGAGAGGATGTCCCGACAACTCAGCAAATGCAGACAATTGCTCCAAAGCTTCCGAACAGATGGGATTACTGTGAATGAGTTCTCCTTGATGCATCACATATTGTCCATTGAAACTAACATAAGACTCCAGCTCCAGTTCAAGCCGAACCTGTTCCAACATAAACGGAGATCGACCTGAAGCTAAAGCGACCACATGTCCGTCTTTCTTTAATGCAAGAACGGCTTGTTTCGCGGAAGCGGGAATTCGATTATGGCGGTCGAGCAGCGTACCATCAATGTCAAAAAAAATCAGTTTTGGGCTTTGAGTCATAACGTCACACTCCTTCACCGCCGACGGAAGAAAGACTCAAACTTACTTGTTCATTCAGGGCGAAAGGAAGAGGGGAGATGACTTCCCAACGTTTCGTATCACTACGAATATCATAGTGAAATTCTTTCCCTTGAAACTGAACATTGGCGATCTCGCCCATTATTCCAGCTTCACTGGAAGGTTGTAAATGGAACTCATCGGGTCTAACGGGATACAAACCGTTGGATTTAAAATAGTGTGCAACATGCTTGCCAGGCCAAGCAATATTCGTACCGCCTTCAGGGACGAACATATCTGCATCCCAGTGACCTTTGACCAAATTCGACTTCGATACAAACCTCGCCACGAATTCGGTCTCTGGCCGCAAATAAATCTCCTGCGGCGTGCCAGCCTGTTCAATACGACCATCCTTCATCACGATAATTCGGTCAGCCATGGCAAGGGCTTCTCCCTGATCATGCGTAACATAAACTACGTCTGATTTCGTATTCCGATGTACTTGTTGAATCTCACGCCGCATATCCATGCGAAGCATGGCATCCAGACTGCTGAGTGGTTCATCCATCAGCAGCAATGAGGGCTGGGGAGCGATGGCGCGTGCAATAGCGACGCGTTGTTTTTGCCCTCCGGATAGCTCATGCGGCATACGTTCGGCCAGATGGGACAGTCCAGACATATTCAGGACTTCCTGAATGCGGTTCTGCTCGTTATTTTTAATATGAGGAGGTGTTGATTTATGTGTTCTAATGGGAAAACGGACATGTTCGGATACATTCATATGCGGCCAAAGTGCGAAGGACTGGAACACCATGCCAATTCTCCGTTTCTCCGGAGGTAGCAATGTCCCTGAACCTGCAACTACCTTGCCATCCATCAGAACATTACCGCTGCTTGGCTGCTCAAATCCGGCAAGGATGCGCAGCAATGTGGTTTTTCCACAGCCTGACGGTCCAAGAATCGCCACGAATTCGCCATCCTTAATCGTTAAATCAATGGAATGAAGAGCCTGGTAACTTCCGAAAGATTTGCTAACCTGTTGAATCTGGATACTCATGACTTCACTCCCTTACGAGTTGCCCAACGTTGAGCGATGAGCAAAATTACGCCGCCTGTCGCAATAAGTGCGACAATCAGACTGGACAATGCAGTTGAATAGAGGGTATCTCCTGCCTGTTCAAAACTAAATATGGTAACACCAATAGTCTGTGAACCTGATGAATATAACAATGCTGATACAGTAAGCTCGGTCAAGGCAGTCAGGAAGACCAACATGCCTCCGGTCAGAATACCCGGCAGCAATAAAGGCAGCAGAACAGCAGTCCACTTACGCCAGAAACCGGCTCCGGATATCCGCGCGGCTTCTTCCATGGATGCATCCAACTGCATGAATGAAGTGACACTTGAACGGATCTGAAGAATGAGGAATCGGCAGATGTAGGCAATAAACAAAATGGTCATGGTGCCATAGATGCCAGGGTTCCAACCGGGAACCGGCTCCATCCATACCAGAATCATGGACAGTGCGAACACAATGCCGGGTAATGTATAGGGAACAGCAGTGGCCAGTTCGGCTATTTTATTGAATTGATTAGGTTTGAGAACTCGTATATAAGCAAATCCTGAACCAATAATCAGACAAGCCAGCATCGTGACAAGAGAAAGGACCAAGCTGTTTTGGATCGCCTGCCATACACGCTCATTCTCGAAGAGAATATATCTATAATTGTCCAGGGTCATATTGGCACGAGTCAGACCGAGACCATACGCTCTTTTTAAAGACATCGAGATCATCGAAGACAACGGAATAATTGTAATCAGTGCGAGACCTGCCCATATAGCGAAGGTCAGTGGCTTGCGCATGCGACCCAAATTATACCTTGGGGTAAGATCAGGTTGCATCGTATCCGAAGCATGACTTTTACGTAAAAGAATCCATTGCAACAGACTGCCGACTACCGCAGCAGCACCGAGTAGTACAGATAACGATGCACCACGGGCAAATGCCGAAGGGCCGAATCCAATAATCTCTTCATATATAAGTGTACTGAGAACGGAAATATTCACAGGTGTGCCAAGGAAAGCAGGTATTCCGAAATTGTCCAGCGAAGCCAGGAAAACCAGCAATCCGCCCGCCGTAAGACCCGGAAGAACAAGCGGCAGTGTAATACGACGGAAGACCTCGATCCTGCTGGCACCACCGGCTCTGGCTGCCCACTCCAGATCACGCGGGATTTTGCGGAGTACATCCAAAGTGAACATATACACCAACGGAAAATGATGAATACCCATCACAAACACGATGCCGCCCATACTGTACATACTCCAAGGAGCCAGATCGGGATGAATCCATTGCAGCAGATGTGCGAGCCAGCTCTGTGACCCGGTAAATGAAGACCAGGACAACGTGAGAACATAAGAGGGAAGAATAAAACAAAGCATGATTCCCATATGAAGGGCCGATTTGTGTCGTATATCCGTATAGGCGACGACCCAGGCCAGTGCAGTTCCAATCACGAGTGAGAACACAGTTGAACCGATGACGATATATACAGTATTGCGTAATGTGGACCAGAAGCGCTCCTGCTGAAGCAATTCGTTATAATGTGATAACGTTAACCCTTGCTCACCCTGAAAGCTGAGAAGAACCAGCTTCAGGATGGGGTATACAAAGAATAATAGAACAGCTATAGCACCCAACAGGGCGATCAATCGATTCCAACGAAACAGGCTGGGGAGGGAGAAAACGGACTTGCGCCCGTTATCTTGCCCCCTAAGAATGATCATGTTTCTCTTCAATTTCTCCATTCAGACAGCTCCAATCCTTACTCGCCAAACACATTAATGAATTGCTGTTTATCTGTTTCACGATCCGCTGCAAGTTTGGCCGCATCGCCAGGCAAAATCTTCATTTCTGTTACACCTTTCAATCCTTCAGGTGGGGCAATACCTTCACGAATAGGGGAGTAACCGATCTCGGCAGACAACTTCTGGCCCTCTTCAGAGAGAATGAAATCTACAAAGGCTTGAGAAGCCGGTACGTTGGCAGCTTCTTTCATAATCCCGATCGGTTCTGTAATGATGGGAACACCTTCTTCTGGATAGATCAGTTCAACTGGAGAACCTTTCGCTTTTTCACGTGCGACGAGGTAATCAACAACGACGCCATATGATTTTTCACCGCTGGCTACAGCTTTCATAACAGCACCATTTCCTTTAATTACGGCCATGCCATTCATCTTGGTTTCCTGTAGAAAATCCCATCCAAACCCATCTGTTCGACTAAACACACCGATGTTGTATGCTGCTGCACCAGAGTATAAGGGACTCGGCATAATACTTGCGTCCTTACTGTCCGGCAGGGTCAGCACTTGCCAAGATGTCGGTTGAGTAGTGACTTTTTGGGTGTTGGTAGCGAGTACCGTTGCCATAACCTTCGTACCGGCGTACATACCGTCCGAATCAACCAGATCTGTCGGGATTTCACTTAGCTCTGGGGACTTGTACGATTGCAGAAGGTCATCTTTTTTCAGATTTTCAAAGGTAACGGCATCGGCCAGCAGGAGTACATCCGCCTGTGTTTTACCCGCTTGACGCTCTGCCTGAAGCTTGGCAGTGACTTCTTCGGTTCCGGAACGGAAGATGCTGACTTGAACATCAGGATATTTATCGTTAAACGCCTTTACCAGTTTGCCTGCATCTTCTTCTGGTTGGGATGTATAGAATGAAAGCTTACCTGAGACTGTGCTCGAAGCTGCGCCTGAACTATCTTGATCTGTCGTGGCTTGTCCCTGTGCAGAACAACCGCTGAATACAATCATGCCTGCCAAAAGGGGCAGTAATAACGACTTTTTGAATGGAATCACAGATAATCTCTCCTTTGGTGTCTAGCTGATAGATTAGAGTAAGAACGTATGGATTGCCTGTGCAACGCCATCTTCAGCGTTGCTGGCAGTGACAACATTAGCGATTTCCTTCACATGAAGCTCTGCATTTCCCATGGCGATTCCTAATCCTGCCCATTGCAGCATGTCCAGATCATTATCATAGTCTCCGGCTGCAGCTACCTGCTCGCGTTCGATCTGATGTGCATGACATAAACGTTCCAGTGCGCCTCGTTTACTGACTCCGGCTGAATTAACATCAAACCGCAAACTTCCTGTTCGTGTACATTGGAATAACCCTGATTCTTCAAGGGTACGAAATAGGTTTTCGCGTGAGTCGTGATCTGTACAGATCACGGCTGCTTTGAACAGCATGCCTGGCATCTGGTTTACAAAGGTTCTGAAATCCTTTCCGACTTCAACGAAGCGAATAAGATCAGCCTCTATAGCATCAAGTTCATCACGTTCTTCGAAAGAATCCAATTCCGGTCTGTTGACCCTATTATTGATGGCCCAGTTCCTATTGATATCATTAATCTCTTGAACATAGAGGACATTGTATCCATAGAAATGGATGTAGGCTTCTTCTTGCTGGATGATATCCAACATGAACAGCATATCTTCTATTTTCAGCGCAACGCCATCAAGCAGTTGTCCTGTCAAGGGATCTACCGTTACGGCACCGTTTAGTGCTACCAGTGGGAAATTCATGGAGACTTCCTTAGCATGTGACCATACGGAAGCGGGAAATCGTCCAGATGCAATCGTGACATTCACTTCCGCTGAGATTAATTGTTGAATGGAACTTCGTGTCATAGGTGTTATCATTTTATCTGGATTGAGCATCGTACCGTCCAGATCAAGGGCTAACAATCTGTACATGAACATATTCCTCCCGGATCGATTAACTTACACAACATACATACGAAGTGGTTCGGGGATATCCACAGGCCCTTGGAAAGAGCGACTTGCTTCATCCCGCATGAACTCCAGATCGCCATCTCCGGGAAGATGGACAAGGACGAGCTGCTTGACGTTAGCCTGACCAGCAATCATGCCTGCCTGAAGTGCATTCATATGTCCTTGGCCAGTTGTATGTACACTGCCTTCACAGATGGTAGCCTCACATAGAAAGATGTCTGCATCACGAGCAAGTTCGATAAGAGAATCACAGTACGAGGTATCACCGGAATACACCAGCACCTTGCCTTGATATGTGATTTTAACGGCATAACATGTAATGGTATGCTGCACCTGTACAAATTCGATTTCTGCGCCAGCAAGCTGAATTTTGGATGAAGGATCAATCGAGATGATCTCGGTATGTTCACCATATAGACCATTCAGAATATCCACTGGATTATCCGGTGCATACAGCTTCAGTTTATTCAACATGCGACCATTGCGGATCGCACCCGCTGCAGCATATTGAAGGACTCCCAGATCGGCGATATGATCATGGTGCAAGTGAGACAAAATAACACCTGATAGATCTTCCACGCATGTCTCACTGGGGAGTTTACTCATAACGCCGCTGCCACAGTCCAACAAAATCTGCCCTTCATCTGTGGTTACAAGGTATCCCGCGGTTGCTCCGCCAGAGGCGGGATAACCACCCCAGTAACCTAATATCTTCACATTCATCTTTGCACCTCTGTCTGTCTTGATCTACATTCTTTACAAATGTTCCGTACAGTTACAATTGTAAAAAGGGTTTGTTTCTCTCGTGTCAACCGAAAGTCAATCTTTTGTAAAACTGCTTTTGGCAAAGTTATCCTGGCTTGACTCCGCCGCGAATCCCATTTTATAGTGGGAAATGTGTTAGAAGGGAAATTTAAACGTCAAAGGCGGACTTATATGTGAATATAGACGAACGCAAAAATATGATAAGAGTCTGTAAGATGTATTATTATGAATCCTGGACACAGGAGAAGATTGCGGAGAAGTTAGGTGTATCCAGGCCAGTCATCTCCAAGATGCTGCAACGTGCGAAGGAAGAGGGCATTATTGAGATTGTCATTCATGATGATGATTACGAAACGTCCAAATTGGAGAAAAAACTGGAAGACATATTTAACCTCAAACAGGTGTTGGTCGTCCCAACCAAGGATCTGAATAAAGAGTTGTTGTCGAGTGCTGTAGGCAAGGCTGCCGCTCAATTTGTCCAAAAATTGATTAAAAACGGTGACCGTGTAGGTGTCTCATGGGGCAATACGCTCTATCATATGGTGCGAGAGTTCCCTTTGGAGAAAAAAGAGAATGTCAAAATTATTCCACTGGTGGGTGGAACAGGGAATTCGCGCAATGAAATGCACTCTAATCAGATCGCCTATGAGTTATCCAAAAAAATGGGCGTAACCTGTGATACGTTATATGCTCCGGCCGTTGTGGAAACAGAAGAGTTAAGGGAGCAGATTGTTGGCATGCCTAATATTTCGGCCGTTCTTAAAGAGGGGGAGAATATCAATCTAGCGCTGGTGGGGATCGGAAATCCGTATTCCATGTCAACGATGGAACGATCGGGTTATCTTAATGAGCAAGTGTTAACTGAATTAAAGGCACTTCACACGGTAGCGGATATTAATTCTGTGTTTATTACTCGTGAAGGTACAATCACCGAGCATCCCATTAATCATAGAGTCATTGGCCTTGGACTGGAGCAGTTAAAGAAGACTAAAACGGTGGTAGGCATGGCCTTTGGTTTGCACAAAATAGACTGCATACTGGCTGCTTTGCGGGGTGGATATATTAATATGCTCATTACGGATGAAGCCACAGCAAGTCATATTACGAAAATTTGATGTTCGAGAAACATCCTTTCGTTTGGCTAATGAAACAAGTTGAAGCCGAGACTAAATGTATATTCATGAAGCCAGGAGAACGACAAGGTTCTCCTGTGCACCTATAAGAAGGACTAACCATTTAGCCTACCTTTATGGCTTCACTAGAAGCCTGCTTCCCACCTTTTTTACGAACAAAACTAATGATCAGCAGTAGCAGTGGTAACAAGCCAAATAAAAAAATGGAGATATTGCCAAGAAAATCACCTAAAGCTAATGTTTCCTCCAGGTTTTTTGGCAAGTAAGCAATTACATATAAGACTGGCAACATCGCGAATTGTATGCTCGTAATATTTTTGAGACGAAACAAATCTCGGATCCCGATTGCCGCAAAATAGTGTTTAAAAGCATACGTTGCAAAGATCTGCATCAGCCAAAATACAATAAACAGTGATTCATAACGCTCAAAAAGAAACCCCTCAATTTCAAAACTTCGAACCATATCGAACGTTGGCCACATCCGTGTTTGAATTCCTGGCAAAGATAAATTCCCTACAACGGTGACAATCGTGATCAAATAGATAATCGTGCAAATAAGTATGCTGTATATAGCAGCTTTATTGCTCGCTTTCACGTCCACCATGTAAGCTGTGATGATGAGTAAAACTTCATATCCAGAATAGGAGAGACACGAAGGTTTAAGACCCTTCAACACAGGCATGAATCCATCGCCCAGAAGTGGTCTGAGGTTATTAAGTTCAAACATCTTGCTGCTTAAAAGGAAAACCAGTGCTAGCAACACAAGCGTAACGGGCAACACAATGGAAAAAACTCGGATGATGATTTTTAGACCACCTGTTAACATATAGATACCAATCCATAAACTAACCATGATGGTAACCCAACTAGGCGTGCGCTCAAGGATGTACATACTTGTAATTTCGGCCATGACTCTGACTTCGAATGAACAAAGAACAACAAAATACACGATAATTAAAAGTCCCAATAGATAAGCAATCCATTGACCTGTGATTTCGGGTATAAATTCGAACACCGTTTTACCGGGGAATCTACGACACAAGGTTACAAGGAGAATGCTGATTGTGGTTACAATTAATCCTGATAAAATAACAGAAATCCATACATCTGGTGTTCCTACTGCTTTACTAATTGTGCGAGGGAGTGTTAGAATTCCAGCTCCGAGTATTGAATTGATAACTACAATAATGACCTCGGAGGTATTAATATTAGTTGTGGATTGCTTCATTGGACTTCGCTCCAAACCGGAGAATATATTTCTAGGTAGTATCGCCCAACGCAGTTGTTTTATGTAAAAATGCTGTACTGATATAATGTAGTGATATCCAATAATGAATTGAAGATGAGGATGTAGGTTATGCCAAAGAACGATAATATGTTAGCCATTCTATGGATGCTGAATTCAGGCAGCAAGGTAACTGCAAAACAGATGTCCGAAAAGTTAGAAATCAATATAAGAACCGTATATCGATATATTGATGCATTATGCACCAGTGGAGTACCGATTATTTCCGATACAGGTCACAACGGCGGGTATAGCTTGCTGAATCAGCATATCAAAGCACCTCTGTTATTTGATATTGAAGAAAAAAAGGCACTTCTCCAAGCTGCTGTGTTTGCAAAAGAAGCTGGATACCCTTTGAGTGAGGCATTGGACAATGCAACATCCAAATTGAGAATGTATTCAAATCAGGATCAGGAAAACACACTTCGTCGTCATTTAGCAGGGTTTAACGTTATCAATCGCATGGGAGATCCATCCGTTCAGCCGATCTTGGCGGAATTGGAGCAAGCCGTGGCTAATGATTGCTCTGTCGAAATTGATTATCGCAGAAGCCGTGATGAACAACCCAAGAATAGAGTAATAGACCCTTATGGAATGGTTTACTGGAATAATAAATGGTATACCATTGCGTTTTGCCACTTGAGAAATGAGTTCCGCAGCTTTCGGGCAGATCGGATTCTGCGAATCAACCCTACTCCGCTCCGCTTTAAGCGTTCGGAATCTTTTTCTGCTCGTGAATTATTTATGCAAAATTTATTACCTGATGTAGTGGGCAAAGAGGGGGTAATTTCCTTGGTTATCGAAGGCCGATCAGAGGCATTGGATGACTTGGGGCTGCATTGGTTTATGGGACATTATCTGAAAGAGCGGACTTCTAATCAAGCCATCTTTTTATTTGATGAAAAATCAATTGATACATACGTCCCCTATTTTCTCCTATCCTATGGGAAATCCATTCAAGTCATCGAACCACAGCGTGTGAAGGACAGACTTGTTGCTGTTGTATCCGAGTTAATGGAATACTATCAACTTTAACAACTTCACTGACAGTATTTGAACTTATCGGATTTTGATCTGTGAACTTGATAAAAAAGTTGCGAAGCTTTGCTGCTTTGGATATGATTATCTAATGTTCGATTAAAAAAATACTTATGTAATCAATTAATGATAAAAGATAGTGAGGTAAGAAAAAATGATCGCAAAAACAGAAGAAGATTTTAATGGCTTGAAGGAAATTGGCAAAATTGTAGCTTCTATTAGAGATGAATTGGTTCAAAGAACCATCCCAGGGATAACCACTAAAGAACTTGATGATTTGGCAGGAGAGCTTTTTGAGAAAGCTGGCGCAGTTTCTGCTCCAAAAAGTGAATATAATTTCCCGGGATTTACTTGTATTAGTGTTAATGAAGAAGTGGCACATGGTATTCCGGGAGATCGGGTTATTCAAGAAGGGGACATCGTCAATATTGATGTGTCTGGCTCCAAGAACAGTTATTTTGCAGATACGGGAATCTCGTTTGTCGTAGGCAAAGGTGAAGAAGTGTTAACGAAAATATGCGACGTTGTTAAACTGGCATTTGAAGCAGGTCTTAAAAAGGCAAAACCAGGCTCCAAAAAAAGCGGAATCGGGAAAGCCGTATTCCAAACTGCCAGACAGCATGAATTAACGGTTATTAAAAACCTTACAGGACATGGTGTTGGACGTGGAATACACGAAGCACCTGACCACATCTATAATTATAATGATCCATCGGATGATGAATTGTTAAAAGAAGGCATGGTTATTGCTTTCGAGCCATTTATCTCAACTTCAGAAGAAGAAGTAGTTCAAACTGGAGATGGCTGGACCTTTGTTACTAAAAACAGCTATGTAGCTCAAATAGAACATACCATTATACTTACTAAAAATGGTCCGATTATTGTCACTCTTTAAGGTGTTCAAACTGAAAGTCGCTAAATTAGCGACTTTTTTTGTTTTTGTTTTATTGGTACGTCAAAGCTAATCAAAATATAAACGTTCACTTATTAATTTATGTTGAAATTATGGAAGGATTTAACGTATATTTAGATCTGATCTTTATGTTATAGACAGAGGTGATTGATTGAGCACATCAAAAAAGCGCGTTCAAGTCATTGATGGACTGCGCGGATTCAGTCTGGCAGGCATTGTGCTGGCGAATATGCTGGCTTTCCAATATGGAATGTATGGCCAGAGCAAACCCCAACTATTCGGGATCGGTGGAGCAGATCAGGCTTTCCTCTCGTTTCTGCTGATCACTGTGGTGGGCAGTTTTATGCCGATTTTTGCATTTATGTTTGGCTTTGGAATGGTTAAGCTCTCGGAAAGCCTAAAATCACGAGATTTACGACCAAAGTGTCATCTGGCACGCCGTTTTCTACTACTGTTTGGAATCGGATTACTACACATCATCTATCTGTGGGAAGGGGATATCCTGGCTTTTTATGGCGTACTCGGTTTCTTCCTGCTCATGTTCCTTAATCGGAAGCCTATAACGCTGCTCATTTGGGCGGTACTGCTACTCATGGGAGCGGGGATACTTGGTCTCCCGGCATCTAATCCGATGAACCCGCTGGCGATTGAGTCCATTCATATGGAGAACTACATCATTCAAAGTCAGGATGTATACGGTAGCGGCAGCTACACGGAGATAAGGAATTTCAGTAATAACGGCGATCCATTCGGCGGAGAGATGGAGGTGTCATTCGCCCTATTGATCCTGCTATTAGCCCCACTCATGACAGTACCAATGTTCCTGCTCGGCATGCACGCTGCCAGAATCGGCACGTTTAGCGATCCCCAAACGATGCGGACTATGTATCTTCGCCGGGCATCATTATTGATTCCGGTAGGTTTGATACTCAAAGCATACGGTGTATTGGCGCCACAATTGGGTGCGGAAGGTTGGCTCGGTATCGGTATCGGGGGAACGCTTGGAGGATCGTTGCTTGCGCTGGGATACATATACGCATTTGCGCTGTTGTATGCTGGATACCGCCGTTCCAGCCTGATGGACAGGTTCGAGGCGGTCGGCCGTCTCTCGTTGACGAATTACCTGATGCAGAGCGTAATCTGTACGACAATTTTCTATGGATATGGCCTGGGACTGTTTGGAAGTGTTGGCGTGTTTATCGGAGCGATTATTGCATTTGCAGTCTACGGCATTCAATTGTGGCTCAGTCCGCTATATCTTAAGAAATTTAGCACTGGGCCTGTCGAGTACCTGCTACGGATTTGGACATATCTGTCCTGGAAAGGGCAGCCAAGAAAGAAGAAAAGATCGAACTTAACTACGAATGAAAACGCTCCTGGTGTTCAGTAAGCATAAAGTGTTATCGTGAAACGCAAAAAGAAGCTCGTTCCACCAAAAGAAAGGGCTTCTTTATGCCGTAATGATCATCTTCCTAATGTTTCCTGTTATAATTAGTAATTATTTATAGATTCAACTATTAACCCTAATACATAAGCTAACTATTATAGTGCAGACAGTGGAAGGTAATGCGAAATGAAAGATGAAAGCATATACATTCAACTGTTTCCACTCAGGCTTGAAAGGATCATTATTGTGCTAAAAATAATTAATTTTCTTCTTTTCTTGCTGATCATTTGGGTAGTCATCTTTTATCCTTTTCGTTTTGCTTGGTTTGAAGGTTTGAAACAGATTCCTCCAGATCTTCATGGTGTTTATTTACTATTCTTGTTCTTTGGATATCTGATCTGTTCATCGGCTATGGGACTTATGGTAGGCAAGATGTTTTTTAAACGAAAAGGAAAAGGACAGTAATAGGACAGTAGTTACGAATTGGAGTAAAATTTCGTGCAGACTAAGAGGAGCCCCGTTCAATTGCAATGTGGGTAAGAGTATTCAAGTGGGGGAAGATTTTCTGACCCCATTACAACGTACAATTCTTGATGTTGATAAAGCATCATTCAAAGTCGCTATAGTAGCGGCTTTTTTTGTTTTGAGTGGGGGAGAGCGCGTACTGTACGCAAGTTACTTTTCATTTCGGTAAACCGAAACCACGTTTGTTAGAATCTCCCCTTTAACAAACGTGGTCGAGAGGGCGGCTAGATAAGACGCTAAGAGCTTGAGTTTGTCCTTTCCGCCAGTTTAATAATCAACTCGATATCTTGTTCGGTTAATTGTTCAAAAAAATGTTTGCGTATTGCCTTGGAGAGGAAGGGACGGGCATCATCTAACATTGATTTTCCAGAAGAAGTGATACTGACTTGTACTCCACGATCGTTGTCTAATGGTTTTTTCATCACGAGTCCACGTTTTTCCATACGCTTCAGATGATGAGATAACCGACTTTTATCCCAGTCCATAGAGTCAGCTAATTCCTGTTGGCGAAGGCTACCGTCCCCAAAAAGGACTAATCGGTCCAATACTCCAAAATCACCCTCTGACAATCCTGAGTGATCGGCCATATCTTTGACGATGCGACCGAAGATGGTCTGAAAGGAACCTTTCCACATATGCCATATTCGCATTTCTTCTTCGTTAAGTTCATTTTTATCCATAGGAGCATAATAACATGGTTGACGTGTCAACTTCAATGTGCTAAATTTGATCCAAGGTTGACGCGTCAACTTGATTCATATGAACCCACCAATCACAAAAAAAGGAGATTATAACTATGCAAAATAAACCCGTTGCTCTGGTCACTGGGGCTAATAAAGGTATCGGCCTTCAAATTGCGAAGGATCTTACGGAACACGGCTTCACCGTGCTCGTTGGATCTCGCAGCCTCGAGAATGGAGAAACTGCCTCAAAAAGCATCGGTTTGAATTCACACGCTCTCCAGCTCGACGTTACAGATGAAACCTCCATCGCTGCTGCTGCAGAACGTATTCGGAACGAATTTGGTCGTCTCGATGTACTCGTGAACAATGCGGGGATCTCGCACGCAGGCAGATCGGGTGAACCATTTCCGAACGGTGGAGCAGCGAGTGGTCTTTTGACCGTTGCTTCGCTTGAAGATATTCGTACAGTTTATGAGACTAATGTTTTTGGTGTTATTGCTGTCACGCAGGCGATGTTGCCACTTTTGCGGGAGGCCCCGGCAGCACGTATCGTCAACATAGGCAGTACCGGCGGCTCCCTTAGCTGGAACTCTATTCCGGAAAACTCGCATCGTGCGATGTTTGGTGCCTATTCGGCATCCAAATCGGCTGTTCATGCGGTGACACTTGCCTTTGCATTTGCGCTTGAACCAACAAACATCAAGGTCAATGCGGCATGTCCAGGCTTCACATCAACTGCGCTTAATAATTTTGCTGGTACTCGTAGTGTTAAACAAGGGGCTCGTGAAGCGGTCCGGCTGGCGATGATTGGAGCTGGTGGTCCAACAGGAACATTCTCAGATGAGGATGGACCCATTGCTTGGTGATCATAGTTATACAATGAGGGTGAGCAACTTAAGGAGGATTTCATGATGCGCGTTTTCGTAACAGGAGCAACAGGCTACATTGGTTCCGCTGTCACCCGTGAACTTATTGAAAGGGGGCATCAGGTCATCGGTCTCGTGCGTTCAGACAGTAGTGCTGCGAAACTAGAAGAGTCCGGGGCCGAAGTACACCGCGGTGACATCAACGATCTTGACAGCCTCCGTAGTGGTGCAGCTGCTGCGGATGGCGTCATTCATCTGGCATTCCATCACGACTTCTCGAACTTCGCTGGAGCACTCACAACAGATCTGCATGCCGTAGAAGCGATGGGGGCGGCACTTGAAGGATCGGGCAAGCCGTTCGTAATCACCACGCATGTGAATGGAGTGGCAACGGAGAACATGGTGTTAGCGCTGGCAGGGCGTGGAGTGCGTACATCGATTGTAGAGCTTTGTCCATCGGTACACGGTGAGGGTGACACAGGATTTGTGCCGAGTCTGATCAATATTGCCAAGACTAAGGGCTTCTCAGCCTATGTGGAAGAGGGGAACAACCGTTGGCCGGCTGTACATCGCCTTGACGCCGCGCATCTATATTGCCTGGCGTTAGAAAAGGCACCTGCTGGTTCACGACTAGATGGGGTCGCAGATGAAGGAGTGCCATTTTGCGACATCGCGAGTGCTATTGGTGAGCAGCTGAACGTACCTGTAGTCAGTATTTCACGTGAAGAGGCAGATGCCCATTTTGGCTTTCTCAGCACACTCGCAGCGCTCGATCTCCCAAGATCAAGCGTTGCAACACAGGAACTTATGGGATGGCGGCCAGTGCAACCTGCACTGATTCCCGACCTTAAACAGTCTCATTACTTCAACAACTGATTGGAATTTTAACGCCTTTTTAAAAAATAACAACCATTAATAGAAGCCACTCCATTCATCAGGGGTGGCTTCTTCTTTTGCTAATGTATTCTTAAGACATGGGAAAAATAGGTTCTTGAATTTCTTTCCCGATGTACAGCCGAATCCGAGATTGTGATAGGCTGTATCTACAAAAGTATTACACGTTCTAAATGGAAGGGGATAATTTACTTGGATCAGGAACTTGCGACCACGATCGCTATTGAATTTAAGAACAATCAGAAGGTGTTGAATGCGATCGGAGACGAGACTCGGCAAGCCATCCTCATAGCCTTGATTCAAGGGCCGCAAAAACCCGGCATGCGCGTAGGAGAGATCAGGATGAAGACTCACCTTTCCCGACCGACCGTATCACATCATCTGAAAATATTGAAAGAATCACAGATAATAAGTGTTCGTAAAGAAGGAACTCTCAACTATTACAGCCTTGACTCAGGTAGCAAGTTGAAATTGTTGAAAAACCTGGTGAACCAAATAGAAAAGTTGCTAGCGCAATGCGAAGAACAAGCATCGGAACAATAAATAGAAAACACGGGGAGGGGGAGTTGCGAATGAATCAGACAGTCGCAGCGGCAAACGGAGTGGGCATTCCTCAACTAGGGTTCGGCCTATATAAGATCAAAGACGGGGGGACCTTCGAGAGGACAGTCGAGGAGGCTATTCGAATGGGTTATCGCCATTTCGATACGGCCAAAATTTACGGTAATGAAGCGGCGCTAGGTCGGGTCATCCAAAACAGCGGCATTCCCAGGGAGGAGTTCTTCATTACCTCCAAGGTATGGACGACAGACCTGGGGTACCGTGCGACGAAAAAGGCGTTCGAGCAGACTTGCCAGAAGCTGAACGTAACATATCTCGACATGTATTTGATTCATTTTGCCGGTCCTCAATACGTGAATGCCTGGAAGGCGATGGAAGAGTTATACGACGCAGGTAAAATCAAAGTTATAGGTGTAGCCAATTTCGAGATCCGGCATCTGGAGTATCTGAAGAAGCATTCCCGGATTTCGCCGATGGTAAATCAGATCGAGACCCATCCGGAATTTCCGCAACATGAATTGCATGATTATATGGTTCGGCATCGGATTCTGCATGAGGCTTGGGGACCGTTGGGACAGGGAAGCAAAGCGCTGTTGGAGCATCCGGAGCTAGCGTCAATTGCCCTTTGCCATCAGAAGTCGGTTGCGCAAGTCATTTTGCGCTGGCATCTGCAACGCGGAATTATTGTCATCCCCAAATCATCGAATCCTCAAAGGATAAAAGAGAATAACGAAATATTCGACTTTCAGTTGAATGAGAAGGAAATGGAACAAATACGACGGTTGGACACGGGTAAGAGATATTCCGTAAGTCCGAATGGCTACATGGTCAACCCGATTTATATCAATTTGATGAAGTTATTTATTCGCTCTCATTGATGGATCATATTTCTCCGGTACTGGTAGGGCGTAACTCCGTATTCCACTTTGAACAACTGGATAAAATATTGATTTTTTCGGTAACCAACCATCTGCGCTATATCGGCTACACGGAGTTCCGAATCTTGAAGCAATTGAGAAGCCTTCTCCAACCTCTTCCTGGAAATGTAGTTTGACACATTTTCTCCTGTCTCCTGTTTAAACAGTTTGGAAAAGTAGACGGGATGGAGATGTGCAACTTTCCCCAGTTCATCCAGGCTAAGGCCATGTGACAGATGCTCTTCGATATACGTTTGTACTTTGTCAACGATGGTTTGAATGGACATCTGTTTGTTGTTTCTGATTTGACTGACCCGATCCATGAGAGTTGAAGCTAGTTCATCAGGATGTCGTAACTGGTTGAATATCCACTCCACGGTTTCAGAGGGATCGCGATCCTTGTCCGTCAGATATACATATAGAATGGTCTCCATGAGAAAGATTATTTTTTGCTTATGGAGATGGATTTGATCATATTTTTTAATGATATTTCCGGCCGACTCCCAATCACCGCATGACGGAGAATGGTTGAATATGCCATTGAAGTCTTCTAAGTGTACGTCCTCATTAAGAAAGAACCTGTAGAACATCTGTCGGGTCACGTTTCGATCAGTCAATGAAAAGGGAGGAGACGCGATCGATTGCTCCAGTTTGATGGTCAGTTCTGCAGCAGCTTCTTCCGGAACCAGACCGAACAGCCACGTTCCGGCAGCCCACACGAGACGATCCAATTTGTCTCCGACAGCGTGTTTTATAACATCCTCATGTTCCTGTGTGAAACCCTCCAGCTTGAAGCAGCAAAAACGGCGTTCCCCTAAAAATTCAGTATACGAATCATATTCCTTCCTTAATGTCTCGTTATGACCAAGAAGTGAAAGCAGATACCCCAAGCCATTGAAGTTCTCCCATGCGACAGATTGAGAGGGCCGTATCTTTGTAATATGGTTGATGGCTTTGGACATGGCTTTCTCCACATCATCTTTGTCTACAGGTTTGAGTAAATAGTCGAGCGCACCTAAACGAATTCCTTGTTGCGCGTATTCGAACTCAGAGTAGCCGGAAAGGATGATCACTTTGGTAGGCAAGCTATGTTGGTGGACATGTTGAAGCAGATCAATACCCGACACCTCAGGCATTCGGATGTCAGTGATTAGAATATCGATATGATTTTGAGTCAACATGTCTCGAGCTTCAATCGAATTGGTCATCGTCTCGATCTGATCAATGCCAAAGGTGTTCCAATCGAGTAAATGCTTCATATATTCAACGACATAATGTCCGTCATCCACAATTAATAATCGCATTAGTTATCTCCTTTCACCTCGGGAATGCTGATGAGCAACAGGACGGACAAGCCGCCCCAATCACTAGTAGTAAAATGTAACCCGCTACGTTCGCCGTACGTATTTTTCAGACGTTGATTTACATTCCAGAGCCCTACGCCTTTAATTCCTTCAGGCGGGGTATCACTCTCAAGCCGAGCTTCCAGGCTGCGGATATCATCCAGTGAAAGACCTTTGCCGTCATCGGAGACCTTGATCGTTATCGCAGTCTCTATCTGTTTTACATCAATCGTCACCCGATGGGCACCTTGTTGTCCTTCAATGCCATGTTGAATCGCATTTTCAACCACTGGCTGGATGATCAGCGGCATTAGGGGAAGGGAGGACAATTCCGACGGCAGATCAATGCTGTACTCCATTTTTTTGCTAAGAGCCATAATAATCAGGAAATGTTCCGCAAACTGAAGCTCGCTTTCCAGCGTGACTTCATGCCGGTCCAACTTGGTTAAATAACGATAATATTCAGCCAGATGTTTGCTCATGCGCATGACAGAATCAGGTGAAAATTGAGCCACCGACATAATGAAAAACAAACTGTTGTACAAAAAATGAGGATTGATCTGAGCTTGCAGTTGTTGAAGTTCCGCACTTCGTCTTAGTTCCGTTTCAGTCTTCAAGGATACGAACAGATCCTGGATCTCAGTAACCATATGATTAAAACTTCTGAACAGGCTGTAAAACTCTCTATCCGTATTTTCGGTTATACGTGTATTGTGATTGCCTTGTTCAACCTGTGAAAACTTCCGCTCCAACAAACGAATATTACGGTAATAGTTCCGGTAAAACGTAAAGATCACAACCAGACCAAGCGTGAAAACGGCTAAAATGCTGGCAAAAAAAACTTTACGGTTGCGGTCAATCGGTTGCAGAAAATCATTTGTCTGTGTATATGTAATCAGGTAGGCGTCGATTGATTCAATATATCGGGAAAGAACATAATAGTCGTCTGAATTGGTGTGATAATCATATTTCAAAGTGATCTCCGGCTGTGGAGAAAGTATTTCAGTAACCGCTTTCAACAGATCGTTATCGACTTCTTTCTCACTCCATAACTGATGGGAATTAAACCAAAAAAAAGCATTTGAGCTATCGTTGTTCACAGCCTTTTTCAGCAGATTTTTCAAATAATCGGTATTCAGCTTTACACCAACGACGTACTGAGTCGGTTCATTTTCCCCAGATTTTTGGATGTAAGGATAGAGGGCGAAGTAATACAAGCTATTGCCGACGATTTGCCATCCCCGTTGATGAACATCCTTGAACGGAAGTCTCGCCTCAGGCGTACTGTTGGTGGACAGAAATGTTTCTTCAGACTTCCAGTAAATGCCGATCGATTCAATCGATCGACTGGATAGGAGCGTTTGCCGCAAGCGATCAACGATATCGTTTTTCTTCATTTGGGAATCGTAATTGCTCAGCTCGATAACATGCCTCTGATAAAACCGGACATCACTGTCTGCCGCATACTGAACCCCGTACATATTAGCCTCGTATATAATCCCGTCAAGAATGCCTTTCACATAATCAAGCTGGTTTTTGGAAGCACCGATCAGATTCTCCTCAAGTGTCTTGGAGCTCAATCGGTTCATCACGAAAAACAAACTCAACGTCAGCAGCAGAAAAAAAACAAAAAAATAGAAGAATCGCTTCATATACATTTTTCGGATCATATGAGTTTCCTTTCATATCGCAAGGCGTAGAAGTATAAATTCCTATCGGATTAACTTTAATATAAGCCAAACCTTCGAAAAGCGGAAGGGCAGCATCTGCTATAAATGAAAGCGTTTTAAAATTGATTCAGGATGAGGTGATGATCTTGAAATTTTGGCATTTTGGAGTGAAAGCGCTTTTGTTAAGCTTAATTGCGAGGATTACTTTCGAAGAGCCAACATAGAGGAGGTATGCAACATTAACGAAACTGTGCCCGTCGGATCTGCAAAAAAAACACAACCAAAGATTCCCCGGCGAACTTCATTCAAAAAGGAAATCAAGAAAAGCTGGCCTTTGTACGTACTGTGTATTCCCGCATTTGTGTTTGTCTGCATCTTTTCTTATGGCCCGATGGTAGGTTTGCTCATGGCATTCCAGGACTACAAACCATGGCTGGGCATCACAGGTTCACGGTGGATCGGGTTAGATAATTTCGAACGAATTTTCCAGTACAAAGAAGCCACACAAGCGATCGTTAATACGTTAATTATCGCCGTTTCTAAAATTATCGTTGGTATTATCGTTCCAATAGTCATGGCTATCCTGCTGAGTGAGATCCGAAATATGGGCATTAAGAAAAGTGTACAGACGCTGGTGTATCTGCCACATTTCTTATCTTGGGTTACGGTCGCGGGGTTGATGATTGATATTCTTGGATTAGACGGGGGAATCAACCACATCTTAACAAAGGTTTTCGGCAACGATCCCATTTACTTCTTGGGTGATCCTGATCTGTTTCGATTCACGGTTGTGGTCAGCGATGTGTGGAAGAGCTTTGGTTTCGGCATGATTGTTTATCTGGCGACCATTGCGGGAATTAATCCTTCCTATTACGAAGCGGCCGAGATCGATGGTGCCACACGCCGGCAGCAAATTCGATACGTCACTTTGCCTAGCATGTTGCCCATGATCATCGTCATTTCTACATTGAGTCTGGGAAATATTCTGGACGCGGGTTTTGATCAGGTCTTCAATCTGTACAATCCGCTTGTCTACAGTACGGGAGATATTATTGACACCTATGTTTACCGTTCATCCTTGTTAAACGGGCAATACGGCTTCGGGACAGCTGTAGGACTGTTCAAATCGGGGATTAGTTTGATCTTGATCGTTGTCTCTTACAGGCTGGCCTATAAATACGCCAATTACAAAATATTCTAACAAGGAGGGAGAGGGATCATGTACCATAAGACGACAGGTTATAGAGTATTCTCCTATTTTAATTACGCGTTCATGATACTGGCTGGTCTGGCGTGTTTTCTTCCACTACTTCATCTATTGGCACAATCGCTAAGCAGTAAAGCCGCCATAAGCGGTAATATGGTGTCATTTTGGCCGGTCGGGTTCAATGTGGATGCCTATATCAAAACGTTCAACAATTCCAACTTCAACGGTGCCATGCTGACATCCATCATTCGAACGGTTCTGGGTACTTGCATCAGCATGTTCATCCTGATCTGTGCAGGTTATGCCCTGTCCAAGGAATTCCGGGGCCGCAACATGCTCATGTGGTTTTTTATATTCACCATGCTCTTCTCAGGAGGATTGATCCCTTCTTACATTTTGATAACGGCCCTTGGATTAAAGGACACCATCTGGGCACTTGTGCTTCCGGGAGCTTTCGGTGCGTATAATCTGATTCTTCTCGTTAATTTCTTCAAAACCATTCCAAAAGCCTTGGAAGAAGCAGCATTCATTGACGGAGCGTCCTTTTTCGTGATCCTCAGCAAAATATATTTGCCGTTATCTCTGCCTGGCATAGCGACCGTATCCTTGTTCATTATGGTGGGGCACTGGAATTCCTGGTTTGACGGGATTTTGTACATGTCGGATGCGAGTAAGTATCCGCTGGCTTCGTTCTTACAGACTGTTGTCGTGCAGAGCAATATGCAAAATATGGCGATGAGCCAGTCCGAGGTGGCGGCAATGTCGGAGCAAAGTATCAAGGCAGCTCAAATTTTTGTCAGTACGCTGCCGATCATTTTGGTCTATCCTTTTTTACAACGATATTTCGTGAAGGGTATTGTACTAGGAGCCGTAAAAGAATAGTTAGGATGACGAAAAATTGGATTACTATAAGTTCAACTGAAATTTACACGATAACGGAGAGGACAGAAAAAGCCTGAAGAAGCGGAGCGTTCGCCTAAAAGCTTTCTGAAAGAAAGCTGCATCGGAAGCATACGCTATTACCAGAATTTCACCTTTGTAAAAGTGAATCAAAAATTCTGGGGATAACAGCGATCGGAAGGTTGTTCTGTCATCGGAGTGCCAGTGTAAATATGCAATTAGTTGAACTTATATAGAAAACAAATTGAGCTTGAGTGAAGGGGGCATCTTTCCATGAAGAAAAGAACTGATTTATGGAAAATGGTAAGTATGGTTATGCTGTCGGCTATTCTTGTGGCTGGTTGTAGCAAAGGGGAGAGTGCTTCCGAGACCGCACCGGCATCGGTGCTTAAGGACGGAAAATATGATCCACCGTTTACGATCACCATCGCCAAACAACAGGATGAAAATGCTGGAAAGTACATCAACGGTGAGACGTTGAATGACAATGTATTGACCCGCTGGGGCGAACAAAATCTGGGTATCAAAATACAAACCACCCTGCTGGGAGGTGATGCTTCACAATATAACACCAAGCTGCGGCTGGCACTGACGGGTTCAGAGAAACTACCCGATGTTCTGCCCGTCTATGACACCATGCTGGTCAATGATCTGATCGATTCGGGACAGGTCAAGGAGATTACAGAAGACATCTCAACCTACATGCCTGACCGGATTAAAGACATATACAAACAATACCCAACAACCTTCAATCCAGTGGTTAGAGAAGGTAAGGTTTACGGGATGGCAATCGCACCCAATCTGACGGAAGGCGAAGTCATGTTGATCCGCCAGGACTGGTTGGACAGATTGAATTTGAAAGCGCCAACAACGATTGAAGAGTTTGAGCAAGTCATCGCGGCGTTCACCAATGAGGACCCGGACGGGAACGGCAAGAAAGACACATATGGTTTTACATTTTCGGGTAAAGATTCCTACAATACGGGCTGGGTTAGCGATCCGGTCATGATTTTCAGCGCATACACGGGCAAGCACCTTCCCAGACAATGGCATAACGACAACGGCAAACTCACCTATGGATCTGTGGCTGATGGCAACAAAGAGGCACTGGCCAAGTTGCGCGATTGGTATGCAAAAGGGTATTTGAACAAAGAATTGGCTACTCAAGGCGCCTGGGACGCACTATCCGATTTCACGGAGGGGAAAGCAGGCATCATCATTGGTCGTCCGTGGCTTTACGACAGTGTGAAAGACGTGGAGAAAAATGTGAATGGTGCGAAAATTAGTGCTTACCCGACCATTCAAGGCGTGAACGGCGATAAGACCTATCAGTCCGCACAATTGAACGATGGTGTGTTCATGTTTAACAAGGACTTTCAGAACATGGAAGCTTTCTTCCTGTACTACGATAAAATGTACGACGCAGCGTTCAGCACCGGAGAATTCAAATACGGCTACGCTCAGGGATACGATTACGATATCGTCAAAGAGGAAGTCACTTTCGATCCAACGAAATTTAATACGCCATTAGAGGCCGTGCAAGGCGTTGGGAAAATGGCATTTACCAAAAATACACCGAGTGTTGATGGTCCCGGCCAATCCTACTACGATCTGGCGAGTGGAGTTAAAGCCGACACGGGTGTCCTCATTCAGAGCGCCTCGAAGGATCAAACGACGCAGGACGGATATCGGATTTCGTATGAAAACAGAGATGTTTTACTGCCAAATGAGTTTAACGGTCCACCAACGCCAACGATGCAAAATGTGTGGGAACAGTTGACCACGATGGAACAAGAGACGTTCACCAAAATCATATATGGCAATGAGCCGCTTGAAGCATTTGATACCTTTGTGAAACAGTGGCATGAAAAAGGCGGAGACACCGTGATCGAAGAAGTTAACGAATGGTACAACCAAGCCAGCGAGACGGATGTAATGACACTGATGAATTTGAAATAAAGTCTAGTTTCACCTGAACCAGCCTTCCGGCAACAGGAAGGTTGGTCTTCTAAAAAAGGAGATGATGAGACATGATCAAAGGTAAATCGTGGATGGCTATCGCCATTGCATTGATGTTGTTAACACTTCAATTAACGTCCTCAGCTCAGACCGTTCACGCTGCCGCTGGCGAAGAGACCCACATTGCTGCAACACTGTTTGTATTGAAGAACGAATCCGAAGTATCCAATGCCAAAATCCATTGGGCACCTGTAGCGGGAGCCACAGCATACGAGTTGTACAGATCCGAGAACAATGCGCCCTATACTTTATTACAGACCTTAACCGGTATAACGACGGACGATTATGACCTCAACATAGGTAGCACGTACAAATACCAAGTGAAAGCATATGGAGGAACTTCCTTAATTGCCTCCGCTGTCTCACCAGAATATACCCCTTACACTCTTCCAGAAAACCTCACAACTTTTGATAATACAACGCAATCAACGCTCATGCTTCCGAATGAACTAAAAGTGGGGGATACCTACTACAGATTCAATTTTGTACAAAAATCATCAGGCGGTTTTGGTGAAATGATTCAACAGACATCAACGGATGATATCACCTACGGTAACGACAAAGTGGTTCTTTCCTACACGGATCATCCCGATCTGGCGAATTCTAAATTTGAGGGGATTAATATCCTATACCATGCGTCCACGAACAAATTCGTTTTTTGGGCTCACTATGAAAACAGTACAGACTATACACTTGCCAGAGTATCCGTGGCTTCAGCCACGCCTGGAGAAGACTTTACATTTCACAAAAGCTTTCGACCGGAAGGAAACGAGTCCAGAGATATCTCCATTTTCAAAGATGATGATGATTCGGCGTATCTGATCTCTACGGCCAATAATAATTCGGACACCATCTTATATAAGTTAACCTCCGATTGGCTAGATGTAGATCATCAAGTTTCAGTTATTTACCAAAATCAACACAGGGAACTGCCCAAAATGATCAAAAAAGATGGCATTTATTACTTGTTCTCTTCCCAAGCGGCAGGTTGGTATCCGAGCATACCCTTGTATTCTTCAGCAACAAGCATAGACGGCGATTGGTCTGAATTACGGACGATTGGCAACACGTCAACCTTCTCGGCGCAGTCGGGTTCCGTCATGCGGGTGAAGCCAGATACGGGTAACAACGTGGTTATGGTTGCATATCGCTGGATGTTCGGCTGGGCAGGCACGCAAAATGGAACAACGGAGGAACGTTTGCTTCCCGTTTGGTTCTCCGATCGTTACGCATTTTATGATTATTTTGATCAAGTCCTGTACAACACAAACAATGATGTTGTCATTCCCGTTCAGAATGGAAAACTGCTGTCGCAAGGCAAACCTGCAACAGCCCAAACGGCTACCGGAACGAACCCGGCAAGTTTTGCTAATGATGGTAACTATCAAACCGAATGGATCGGCACAGGCAGTTCCTGGCCACATTGGTGGAAGGTCGATCTCGGCTCCGTTCAACAGTTAAATAATGTGCAAATCTCCTGGTGGATGCAAAAAGGCTCCGAAGGTTATTACAAATATAAAATAGAGACCAGTACGGATAACGTAAACTGGACCGTGGCATTGGATCGAACCAATAATACATCTTACGGTTTCACATCAGATACGCTATCGAGCACTGCTGCAAGGTATGTACGAATTAATATGCAAAATGCGGCACTTCATAACAACCCTAACAATTGGTACACGCCAAGACTTTGGGAAGTGAAGGTATTTGGATCGGAGACCAATTAACGATGTTCCTAAAAGAAGAGAGGTAACGGTGTGAATAATCAATTAACCAATGGTGGCATCTGGAATGATTCAAGCGGTAATCCAATCCATGCTCATGGGTCCACTATGAGAATGGTGACAATTACAATGATGCCGCGTGCGCCATAGCCACCTCTGATTCTCCAGATAGCCATTTCGTTTATCATGGCAGCTTTAATCCGTATGGGTATATGTCGCGTGACTGCACACTCTTTCAGGACGATGACGGGACGGCTTATTTTATTTCGGCTGCCAGAGACAATGCGGACCTGCACATTTATCGTCTGCAGGAGGATTACCTTAATGTCGAAAGTCTTGTCGGAAAGCTGTGGCAGGGGGAGTATCGGGAGGCGCCAGCTGTCTTCAAACGAAAAGGGAAGTATTATATGCTAACCTCATTTTGCACGGGTTGGGCTCCCAATCAAGGGAAATACGCGATGGCTGATACGATGGATGGACCATGGGGGATGCTCAGCGATTTTGGCGATGAAACGACGTACCAAACGCAACCAGCATTTGTGCTGAAGCGGTCAGAAGAGGAGTACCTATACTTTTCGGATCGCTGGAACGGATCGGATTATTTTCAGTCCAGCTATGTGGTCCTGCCCATTGAGTTCAATGGGGACATTCCTATTCTGAATCATTATTCCACGTTATCTTCGCGAGAGGACGCACATCTGATTCATTTTGAACGATAATTTGAATGATAAAACGACTGATGAGAAAAGACTTTGATCCTACAGAAAATGAAGGTTCAAAGTCTTTTTAAATGAATTTTATAATTGCACATCCAGCGAATAGTGATCGCGAAGTACTGATAAATGGTGGAGCTCATGTCCAGCCATAACAAATGCAATCGATCGAGCTGAAGCAGGATTCTCACTGACGATCCCTCTACAGAGCCAAGCTTCCGGCGTGAGGCGACGAAGCATAAGAATGGTTGAGCGGCGTGTGACGGCATATTCTTCGCTCAAATCGGCGGGGGTATACGTATTGAAAGGGTGGGTCTGCATAAGCACGTCCTGATCGTAGCCGGGATGATTCGCTTTGTCACCTCTGGCAATGCGAAGCAATCGGCTGCTCATGATGCGTTCGTTATCCAAAAGGTGGCCGATGACCTCTTTTACGCTCCATTTGCCTTCGACGTAACGATAATTTGCTTGCTCCTCTGTCAATGAAGAGAGCAAAGTTTGTACGATGTTGGCTTGCAGCTCTAAGCGTTCGATGATGTTCCCTTCAGGAACAAGCTGGATGTATCTTTCATAATAGACTGCATATTCCTCTGTAGTTGGTCTTTCAACCATGTAAATGCCTCCTTTGGGATTCGTAGCTCTGGAATATATTGTAGCATATATCTTACTTCCAGCATTGAAATTGGCTCTTCCGTTTGATGGGCGGAAGGGCTTTTTCATGTGATTTGATTTGAACAGTTACATGATTTGATTTGTACCATTTCTAATCCGTACGTCGTATCCGCTTATTTTGCACAAATTTCTCCACAACCGAAAAATCCTCCGTCACTTTTTTGAACGGCAACGTTTCCAGCACCTGTTCCCGGTAACTCTTCTTTGCAGCAGCGCTAAGACGGGAGTCAAGTATGCTGAGTATGCCAAGATCCGTTTCACTGCGGATCAAGCGTCCAGTTCCTTGGCGTAACCGCAGAAGCATATCCGGTACAAACACCTCCATAAACGAATTCTCTGTTACAGATGCCTTATATTCATAAACAGGATCCGAAGGAACAGGGAAGGGCAGACGGAAAATAATAACCTGTGACAGGTCAGAACCCTCGATATTCACGCCTTCCCAGAATACACCTGTACCCAGGAGTACACCTTTGCTTTTCCTGAATTCAGCGATAACACTGTCCTGGGAAGAACCCTCTTTTTGAACATGGAGTGCCCATGTATATTCATTAGCCCTTGAACTCAACTTCTTATGAATGTATTTCATGTCCTCTTTTGCTGAAAAAAGGACGATTGTTCTTCCCTGAGTTAGATTACAGAGTTGAACCACTTCGTTATAAGCTGCTTCAAGATAGTTTTCGCGCTGGTCATGGTCGTAATAGGGAACTTTGTTCGAAATGTACATCATGGCATGGTTGGTGTAGTCAAAAGGGGAGGGTTGACGCTCCAGGAAATCTCCCTTATAACCAAGGGAGTGCGTCATATAAGAATATTGTTCCTCCAGCGTATCCCCGCCTTGGCACAGCGTTGCTGATGTTAGGATTACAGGTACCTTGCCATTAAATAAAGCGTATTTCAGAAATTGGCTTATATCTTTGGGACAGATGCTGATTGTGGGTACTCCAAGGGGACTGCTTGCCCATAAAAGATAGTTGTCCTCCATTTCAGATAAGACACGAATGAGGGTAATAAGCCCGTTGATGGCTTCAAAAGCGTCATCGATCTCCCGCTCGTGTCGTGAGGTCAAAATGGAAAGGCGTAGGCTGAGATCTTTAAATCGTTTGAGACCTGGTTCAACGGTATTCCTTTGATCTCCGACACTTTGATTCGGTCGTTATCCTGTTTGGCATGGTGGAGCAGATCCGCGTTTACCTGTTTGAAGATGCGCTCAGCGCAGTTTTTGATGAACTTGGATTGGGAGAAGAGACTTTTATCGCCGGACTGCTTCGTGAGAAGCTGCACCGTGTTATCCAGAATGCGGCAGACTCCCCGATAAGTGAACTCAAGTGTTCTGGCATCTCGAACTTTTGCTTCCAGATTATGCGCTTCATCAATGACGATCAAAGCAGGCTGTTCTGAGATGATGCTCTTGGTTCCTTCTTTTTTCTTCATCAAATCTCGTATGAGCAAGTCCTGGTTCACGATAATAAAATCAATCTCGTGAGCCTTTGCATTTAATTTCGATCTCATATCGTAAAACAAACATGTATTTTTGTGATGACAACGTTCAAATTTGCAATCATTCACGGAAACGTGGGACCATACGGCATCACTAACTCCAGCTTTAATATCGGCTCTTTCATCAATTTCATAATCTAATATGCGCTGTGCAAGGGTAGATACGGAGGAGTTAGCATCATCAAGACTGATCCATTCCGCTGCTCTACTTCGGCAGGCATACTGCCCCATGCCTTTTCCCACCACGGAGCGAACCGTTGAGAATCCCAACCGACTACCAATGATCCTTAAATCTTTATGTATCTGTTCCGAGAGCTGAATGGAGGAGGTAGCTATAATGACTGGTTTCTGAGACATTTGATTCGTGAGCAGACTTGGGATCAGATATCCAAAAGACTTACCAATTCCGACACCAGCTTCAATCATGGCATTATGTCCATGGATATAAGCATCGGCGATATCGAGAGACATTTCTTGCTGTCCGATCCGCTCTCTAAGGCCAATTCGGGGGAACCGGTCATATATTCGGAAGATGGCGTTAACCAAAGAACGTTCGATTTCCTTGTCCGGTTCCTGTTTATTCATTTTATAAAGTTCATTTAACCAATTCATAACGATCGCCCCTCTTCCGAATGATGATCTTTTTGTACTCACTTTGGAGACGATTTACCTCACAATGCAGTTGTAACAGCATTTTTCAATCTGGATACGCCTTCCTGTAACTGTTCATCTGACAAATGTGCAAAAGATAAATAGATACCATACTTCGTACCAACAGTCGTTGAACTGCTGACTTCTGAGTATACCACACCTTGTGACCTCGCTGATTCCCGAAAGGCCTCATAAGTGGTCACACTACCTCGCCACCAACCAAACACGTGTAGCCCCGCTTCATTCTCCACCCAATCAAACCATGTAGAGAGTTGCTTGTTCAAAAGTTTGAGTAATAGATGGAATTTACGACTGTATAATCGATTCATTCTGCGCAGATGACGCTCATATTGACCACTTGTCATGAATGCAGCTAATGCCCGTTGTTCGATCAGGTTGACGGGTCTTGGCTCGTATAATGCCTGTGCCTTTCTAAAGGTATCAGCCAAGGTAGGGGGGAGAACCACATAACCAAGTCGTACTTCTAAAGGCAAGGTTTTGGTAAAGCTGCCCAGGTAGATTACGCGGCCTGCTTTATCCAGTGTTTTCAGTGGTTCAACATGCATTCCGCGATATCGGAATTCACTATCATAATCATCCTCAACAATCATGGCATCATTTCGCTGTGCCCAGTCCAGCAGGGTTTGTCTGCGTTCCAGGCTGAGCATTTCACCAGTAGGAAATTGTCGTGACGGCGTGACAAACAACATACGTGCTTCCCAGTCTTGGGGTACAACGCCCTGACCATCGAGATTAGCTTCAATCAACTTTGCACCCGCAGCCAATATGGCTTTAGAAATCCCGACATAACAAGGACTCTCTGTCACGACATAATCCCCAGGATCTGCAAGTAATTGAGTGAGTAAAGCTATAGCTTGCATGGAGCCTGCAGTTACTGCAATATGATCCGGATCGACTTGAATGCCCCGCATCCTCCGAAGATAGGCAGCAATGGCTTCTCTCAATTTTGGATCCCCGGTTGAACTAACCATGGCAGAGGTTGTTTTCAGGTGATGCTCACGCTGCCTTATCTCTGCATACAATCGATTATTCCATTCATCGTAAGGAAACTTGGAGAAATCAGGTTGATATTTGCTAAAGTCGATCACTTCGTCGCTATTCATTCTGGAATCATGTGTATGAGCATTGGCTGGTGTATTTCTTTGAATCGACGGCTGTTCAAACTGCTGAATACGATTCCCCCAGGCGGATAAGTGATGCGTACAAGCTTTCTCGGTGGACGCATTATTGTTCAAATCCAACTGGTAAGCAACAAAGGTTCCTCTTCCATGCTCTGAATGAATGTAACCTTGCGCAGTCAACGTATCATAGACCTGATTCACGGTTCCTCTGGAAATGTGATACGTCGCAGCTAACTCTCTTGTAGAGGGTAATTTCTCGCCATGTATAAGATTACCTTCATGAATTGCATCACGAATGGCATGATAGAGAGCCTTCATCTTGGTATATTTTCGGTTCAAATATGAACTGTAAGCTACATGAAATTGCATAGGACCTCCAGAGTTATCATTAAAGTGGTACAATAAAAATCAAAATTATTGGATCTTTTTATATGACCATTATCATTCTATACTAAATCATAGATTAGAGCGATGCCTTTATTGAAAACCACCCAAAAGTTACTTAGGAGGAATACAATCATGCAAACAGGTACAGATCGTGTAAAAAGAGGAATGGCTGAAATGCAAAAAGGTGGCGTCATCATGGACGTTATGAATGCAGAGCAAGCTAAAATTGCTGAGGCGGCAGGGGCAACAGCTGTTATGGCTCTTGAACGGGTACCTTCCGATATTCGCGCAGCCGGCGGTGTAGCTCGTATGGCAGATCCAACCATCGTTGAAGAGGTTATGAAGGTTGTTTCTATTCCAGTTATGGCTAAAGCACGTATCGGTCATTACATAGAAGCCAAAGTGCTTGAATCCCTAGGTGTGGACTATCTCGATGAAAGTGAAGTTCTTACTCCTGCAGACGAAGTGTTCCATATCGATAAACATGAGTTTACTGTACCATTTGTATGTGGAGCCAAAGATTTGGGAGAAGCTCTTCGCCGTATTGGTGAGGGTGCATCGATGATTCGTACAAAAGGTGAGCCTGGAACGGGCAACATTGTTGAGGCAGTTCGTCATATGCGTCTAATTAACAGCCAGCTCCGTAAAGTACAAAACATGTCCAAGGACGAGCTGTACGCTGAAGCCAAAAATTTGGGCGTAGCTTATGAGTTGCTTCGCGAAGTTCATGAAAATGGAAAACTTCCTGTCGTTAACTTTGCAGCAGGCGGTGTAGCTACTCCGGCGGACGCAGCATTAATGATGCACCTGGGAGCAGACGGTGTGTTTGTAGGATCAGGTATTTTCAAATCCGATAGCCCTGAGAAATTTGCACGTGCAATCGTTGAAGCTACAACACATTACACGGATTACAAACTGATTGCCGAAGTATCCAAAAACTTGGGCGCCCCGATGAAAGGGATTGAAATTTCTAAATTGGCTCCAGAAGAGCGCATGTCCAACCGCGGTTGGTAAGATAGCAGGACATCTAGTTGAATAGGTAGTTTGAACATTTATATAGAAGAGCCGATCAATTGAACCTTAATTGATCGGCTTTTTTGTTATTCTTGGCGAAAGCAAAAGCAAAGAAGGCAAGGAAAATATCCATTTCCATATCAATTGAGAATGATTATAATTATCATTTACGAGATTCGACATTTACTGTATACTGACAATAGTTATTTTACATATGGGTTTAAATGACAAGAGAGAATTCAAAAGGGAGAGATTATTTACATGTTGGTATCCGTTAAAAAAGGGATGTTTCTTTGTTTGATTACTGCAATGATTCTGGTGCTCGCAGCGTGTTCAGGCAACAATGGTGGCAGCGAAGATGCAAATGGCAGTTCACAGCAAGCTGCGGAGAGCAGCGCCACGAATGCAACAACAAATGGGAAACAAACCGACGCTGACGCTTCAGCACCTGCCGAAACAACTTACCCGGTAACCGTTTTAAACTATACAACAAAGAACGGCACATGGGTGAAGAAGGATCAAACGTTTGACAAGGCACCTGAACGAGTAGTTGCCAATACCCAAGGTGCAGCCGAGCTGATGATTCGCCTTGGTTTGACAGACAAACTTGTAGGTGTAGCTGCGTTGTTTGGTAGTGTACCTGAAGATATTGCGGACGAGTTTAAACAAATTCCTGTGCTAGCTGAAGGCTATGTAGGCAAGGAAGTGACAATAGGGGCTACGCCTGAACTGGTTGTTGGTCGTGGTGGATTGTTTGAGGATGCGGACTGGGGTGTTGGTACAGTAAGCAGCTTGAATGATATGGGGATCAAAACATATGTACAAAGCACCAGTGTTCCTGATGCATCGTTAGATAGTCTGTATCAGGATATTACTGAATTAGGTGAGATATTCAACGTACAAGCCAATGCAGCGGCATATATTGAGACGCTTAAAGCACGCGAGAATGCCTTGTCGGCCCGAGCTAGCGCTGAGACGATCAATTATGCATCATTTTCGGATAATGGTGATGGAACCATTGGCATTTACAACGGAAATGGTGATACGTTTATTGAAAGTGCAATGTCATTAATCAATATGCATAATATGCTGATTAATGAAACCGGCACACTCAGTCTGGAGAAGTTAATCGAGATTAATCCGGATGTGATGATTATTTCGAGATATGCAGGTGGTATTGATCCTGAGCAGACGATTGAAAAGCTGCTTGCCAACAAGCAGGTACAAAACATTAACGCAGTTAAAAATAAAAAAATCTACATTATTGATTTCAACAACTTCTGGGGATACGGAGATTCCATCTTCACAGGCGTTGAAGGACTTGCTGATGATCTAGGCTTGTAATGGAAATTTCGGCTTAGTGACCATTCGTGCCTCAAGATCGTTTCATGGGCCAAGAGCATAGTACCAATGAAAGTCGCTATTTTAACGGCTTTTTTTGTTATAAAAGAACCAAATTCCTGTCTAAAGCTGATCAAACTTTTATTGGAACATAACGTTACTATTGTAAGATTAAAAATTACATGAAGTGGGTGAATCGCTGTGAGAATGAAGCACTTGAAAAAAGTAGTTGTCGTTGCATTAGTGATGTCGGTGTTATTACCATTGGGGGCGCAAAAATCTGAAGCAGCATCCAAATATGTTGATTTGGAAATTCAGTGGGCAGACGGTCGTATTAACCATGTTCAGACGTTAATCAAGGATGGAGTCACTTATGGAAGTTTTTTCTCACTGGGTATTAAGGCAGGCCTAGTGTGGGGGATGGAAGATGATAATACAGCCGTACTGAAGAACAGTCAGAAGCATATTGTTGTGCACTTGGGAAGCAGCATTGCCGAGGTAGATGGTCAAAAAGTAGATATGGGCACAGAACCTGTGTCGTATATTAGTCACCTTTATGTGCCCATTAGATTTCTTGCATCTGCTTTGGACGGGGAAGTGACTCATCGAGATACGAAGACGAATAAGATAACTGTGACTGGGCTGAGCAATTATACCGATACTTTTTATGGTAGCGACATGGGTTACACCTATGTCATTCGCACTGCAAAAGGAGACCTTGAGATTACGAATGCTTCTACTGGACAAAAGAGTTTGATACCCTTAGGGATCAAGGACATGAATGTGAATACTCATGATCTTAAGATAAATTTCAAGAGGAGCCCCCAAAATCTACTTATTGTCATCATTGAACACACTAATCGTAATACGGAAGACTACGATCTGTACACCTTGGTATTCAAAAATAAAGGTCTGATTCGCAAATCCATTGCTCACGGGGTAACGGACCAGCAGGAAATTTTGAATTCAGATAGTACCATTCAACTCATCGATGACAACAGTATACGTATTATTGAAGATGGAAGTGGTAAAGTACTTGAAGTCCTTTCTCGTTGAATAGATATCTGATCCGATATTCATGAATTTCATCCCTCACCAACTGATTTTAATACAAACATCTCAAAGAGCCGCTGATCAGAGTGATCAGCGGCTCTTGCATATTTCTTCCCGAATCTTTTCAAAACCAAAAATAGTTAGGCTATCTTTTTGTAAATCTGAATACAGTGGTTTTAAATTTTTATAATGATATTAAACTAACAAGATAGCTTGACTTGTGAATGAATTATCAGTATAGTGTGAATCAGTTCACACTATACATTAAGGAGTAGTCTATGCCAAAAAATACTTTCTTTCGTTTAGACGAAGCAAGGCGCGAGGAAATATCGAATAGCGCTATGCATCTTTTTGTTGATAATCTTTACGAGGATATAACTATGAAGATGGTTTTGGATAGTTTGTCCATGCACCCCGGAACATTTTATCGGTATTTTGAAGACAAAGATGATCTTTATTGTCACTTAATACGTAATGTGACCCAGAAAAGAGTTGCATATTTTAATAACAGTAATGAAGATTCCCTTTACAGCTATTTCCTTACTGGCTTATTTGGTAACGTTAATGGCATGGTCACCGAGCCACTGAATGAGTTGGAAATCAAACTCACTAAAACATTTTCATATATTCCTGAGGACATTTTACTGAAAGTATATGTGAATGTGTTAAAGGGCGAGTCATTCCCCATGATCAAGGACATTTTACGCCGAATGAGGGTTGATGGATATCTCCGACCGGATGTTGACGACGACCTGATTTCTTTTATGTTTGAGTCAATGCAGCTTAATTTAATCTTGTTTTTTAGAGAATTCGACATTAAGGACTCTAATCTGCAACATAAGATCAGCAAATACTTTGCTGAATTTATGGGCCATGGGCTGCTTGAAGATCATAAATATGCTGAAATGGTTAGCGATCTCAAGGGGGAAAGAAAATGAAAACCTATGACGTATTTCCAGAACCAATTGGCGGCTATACTGTCGGTCGAACCCAGATAGATTTTGAGTACACGGCATCAGATGACTCCAAAAGAGAACTGACCGCTTTTGTGTACTATCCGTCCGACAGTAGCGAAGGTAAGACTACATCAACGTACATGTTTCCCGAAGTCTACGAGATGTTTACTGAGCAGCCACTTGTCACTGCGTTGAAGGATGTTTTCTCTATAGATATCAAGACCCAGTGTTACGACGACCTTGCTCTCTCCGGAAAGGAAAAGCGCTATCCAGTGTTATTCTATGTGTGCGGTGGAGGCGGATCTCCAGAATGGGGGACAGTGCTCTGTACAGACTTGGCAAGCATGGGGTATGTTGTGGTAAGCATCGGCCATCAGAATAGCACGATGTATAAACGTAAAGATGGGCGACTGTTTAACGTATCCAAGGGTTTTTCGGATGTCATTACAGCCTTTGGTGAAGATCCGGAGATGCTGGCGTTGGCTGGTAAGATGGAGATGCGGCCTGACGATGAAACTGCCATTGAGATGTGCCGTAACGTGCTTGCACTACCGATACTTTCCAAATTAACAGAGTATAGTGAATTACAGGCAGAAGATGTGAGGTATGTAGCCGATTATCTTTACAAACTGGACTCTGGAGAGCTGAATTCCATCTTTGAGGGCAGATTGCTGCTTGACATCGGCATGGGTATAGTCGGACATTCTTATGGAGGGCCTACGACGGCGATGGTTTGCCGGGATGACGATCGGTTCGCCTGCGGGATTGGCTTGGATAGCGGTGCGTTTGGACTTCTTGACAGCGATCTTAAGAAACCCTTCTTACTACTATTTTGTGAACCTAACTATAATATGAATGCGATTATTGGCGCTAACAATAGCATGGAAACCTATTATTACTCAGTTGATCGTGTTGCACATTTGGATTACTGTGACATCGTGTTTACCAGTGTTAATGAGGAACTCAGAGGTGAACGAGATGCTATGGAGATGCGAAATCTTGTTACAGACTATGCAAAGAACTTTTTTGATCATTACATACTGCAGAAGGCAGCAAGTGTGGAAAGTCTGGCATACGATGGTGTGGAATTGATCAGGAAGACCAGCAACAAGTGACATAACCGAGAGTTTGCTGATTAATGCATGTCGAAGAGCTAGCCGTACAGACGCAGAGCCGATAACCACTATTACGCGGTTATCGGCTCTCTGATATTGCAAATTGACATCCTGGTTCCAATAACTGATGCTTATTCGGCCTTAGTCCCGCCAGTGTTTACTTCGCTTCCAGGTTCCATCAACATGATATGACATTCCTTTTCGGCGGAAGGCTTGATCTCGACTCCCTTGGGGACAATATACATCTCTCCCTTGGAAATCTTCACTTGCCCATCACGAAAATCAATTATCATTTCCCCTTCAAGCACAAAAAATAACTTGTCGGTCTCCTCATGAACATGCCACTCAAAATCTCCAGCAATCTTAACGATCTTAAATTGATAGTCATTCATTTCACCAATGAGTTTCGGAGACCAAAGATCGTTTAATTTCGAAAATTCCTCATTTAATTGAATAGCTTGATAGTGCATCGTCATTCCTCCTGTGTATTAATCCTATATGTTCAGTATACTGATCTAAGCTTTGGTATAACATGGATGCCTATTGAAATCAGGATGGATTATTGATGAACTTCAGACGATACTCCGTAGGAGAAATACCACATTGTTTCTTAAACACTCTGCTAAAATAAAAGGGGTCAGCAATGCCAACGGTCTCAGCAATCTGTTGTACCGACACATCACTTGCCAATAACATTTGCTGTGCCATGTTTATACGATATTTCAATACATATTCTGCTGGACCCATACCTGCATGTCTTCTAAACACATAGGAAAGTCGATTTCGATTAACATTATTTTGTTCTGCAAGCGATGCGACAGTCAGACTTTGATCATAGTATTCTTGGATATAGGTAGAGACCCGTTTGAATAAAACATCTGTTTCACAACTGTTTTGCCTATGATCAACACATATTAAAGTCTCATTCAGTACATCGCGAAACAGCATCTCGGTCTGAAACTTTGAAATACCTCCGCGCTGATTATACACATGCCAAAGACGCGTGATTAATTCGATCAGACGTGGGGATTGACCCGTTGATAATTCAAAATGCTGATGGGAAAAGCTTGTCTCTTCGAGGTCCAAACTACATATTCGGTATAAAACGAGAATGTATTCCCAGTCCGTTCTATGAAACACGGTTTGATCCAGTTTCATTTTCGCGCCCCCATGTACAACTTTTCCTGGTGAAAAGATATAGGGCGTGCCATCAAATTGAAATTGTATTTTTCCTGTAAGAGGAAATACAAATCCAGGAAAAGAATCGGTATAGTCAGCCTGGGGAACCCCTGGATTTCTAGCATATCGATATACTCCTTCTACTTGAAAAGGAATATGTGCAAAATGCGCTGCTAACTGATTAACGTCTACTTTCACATTACGTACCTCATTTCAAAAGTGTTTTCCGGTCATTCTAAGATAAATCGTTATGCACCTTACTCCATCATTATTGATAACGATTATCACTGTCAACATATATAATGAAAAGGTTGCTTTCGGCTAAATAAAAACCAGCGTTCCATATGGGCAATAGAATCCATCTTGTGTTAACATGTGCACTAACAATCCAATTGCTTGTTTGAGAAGGGGAACCCATGTCAATTCGAATAAAAATGCTGCTGTCCTTCACGGGCATGCTTGTTATAAGTCTACTGTTCATCCTGCTTACGGCAAGTCTGTATACGATTGCGGCTACAGGGGATCTACAGAGTTTCCGCGATATTTACAAGGTACATTATCAGATCAACCCCCTGACTGAACAGGGAGAATCGATCTTTCAAGAGATGAAGTTTCTGGCCAAAAATGACCCTGACGACCTGCAGAACAAGGTTTTGCTGCGTGAATATGATATGAAGCTTCGAGCTGAGAAGTCAGGGCTCTACGTCAGACGGGAGAATAGTCAGATCTTCGAATCACTGACCTTCAACCAGCCGGAACTGAAGCAGGCACTGCCTGCCTATGATCTTAACAATTATCAGATTCGGAGCACCTTCAATATTGGTGAGCGATTTTACGCATATGCGAAATTTGATTTTCAATATTCAGACGGGGAACGGGGGAGTATCTTTGTCATTCGTGAGAGAAGCCCCTTTGCGGAGCTTACTCGCAAGCTGCTACCTGTGATGTCAATCCTGCTTATCGGTGTCCTTATCATTGCGAATCTGCTCTTGTTCCGCTGGATCACGCGCAGCTTCATTAAACCCTTGAATCAACTTCGAAGTTCAGCCGAGCATATTAAGGACGGCAATCTATCCTTTAAGCTTCAGCTAAACTCCAATGACGAGGTTGGTCAACTCAGCGAAGCATTTGAGAGCATGCGGAATCAATTACAGCTCTCCTATGCGTTACGTCAGCAGGACGAAGTGAACCGCAAAGAGCTTATCTCCAACATTTCGCATGATCTCCGTACGCCGATTACCAATATCAAAGGGTACATTGAGGGTATTCGTGACGGAGTGGCTAATACTCCGGAGAAAATGGAGAGTTATGTTAATATCATTCACTCCAAAGCAGTTAGCATGGATAAGCTGGTGGATGAACTGTTTTTGTATTCCAAGCTCGACTTGAACCAAGAACCTTTCCTGTTCAAAACAGTTGATCTCGCTGATTTCCTAGAAGATAGCATTGAAGAGCTGAGATACGATCTGGAGGACAAAGGCGTTGCCTTAGAGTGGAATAACCAGGTATCTGGTCCCGCTATAGCAGCTGTGGATCCGGAGAAGTTAAAACGTACCGTTGTTAATGTGGTGGATAATGCACTCAAATACATGGAGAATGAACACAAACGATTCGAGATTACACTTCAAGCGGATGAGAAATGGATTACGATGACCTTTAAGGATAATGGCAAAGGCATCCCGGAAGAGGCACTACCTTATATATTTGAACGCTTCTATCGTGCAGAACAATCCCGCAATTCCTCAACGGGTGGAAGTGGACTCGGGCTGGCAATTGCCCGCCAAATCATTGATGGACATGGGGGCTTCATCTGGGCTGAAAGCCAGCCCAATGATGGCACGAGCATATATATCAAGCTGAAACGGCTGAATGAAGAGAGGGATCAATAAGTAATGGCAAATATTTTGATCATTGAAGATGAAACAACGATTGCGGAACTGGAACGGGATTATTTTGAGCTCAACGGATTTTCTGTGGATCTCTGCCATACTGGTGATGAAGGCCTGAAGCAGGCACTGGAGGGGGACTATCATCTGATCATTGTTGATCTGATGCTTCCGGGACTCGACGGCTTCGAATGTTGCAGGCGCATTCGCGAGGTGAAGGAAGTGCCCATCCTTGTCGTTTCAGCAAAAAAGGAAGAAATCGATAAGATCCGGACGTTCAATCTGGGAGTGGATGACTTTATTACAAAACCGTTCAGCCCAAGTGAATTGGTTGCGCGAGCAAAGGCTCATTTGACCCGATACGAGAGACTACTTGGCAAAAACAAACCAGCTGAGCAGGATGAAATCCACATTCGCGGGCTTCACATTGATAAAGGTTCACGCCGCGTTTTTGTTAATGGAGAAGAGGTGGCGATTACAACCAAGGAATTCGAGTTACTTGTATTTCTTGCAAGTCATCCCAACCGTGTATTCAGCAAATCGGATCTGTTCGAGCGGATCTGGGGCATGGATTCCACCGGTGACATTGCAACGGTTACCGTCCATATTCGCAAACTGCGCGGCAAGCTGGAGACAGACCCCAAAAATCCGGAGTATATTGAAACCGTCTGGGGTGCAGGCTACCGGTTTACTGCATAAGTTTCGTGAAAATTTAGAGCCAGTTTATATTTTGTTAATAACTTTAGCCTTGGGAGTTTCTTTTTGTCCTCTATTCTATAGATACAGGCAACTACAACCTATAGAGGAGGAATTCAACTATGAATTCTACAACCCGCAAAATCGCTACATTTCTGACCATAACTGCATTAGGTACAGCAGTGTTCCCGTTAACTGCGAATCAAGTACATGCAGCTACATACGTTACTAACATTGCGGCAACAACCACACAGCTTAACCAACAACAGATTGAAGCTGCTATCAAGGATCTGAATAGCTTGGGGATCATGAACGGATATGCAGATCAATCTATGGGTGAACATCGAGCAATTACCCGTGCGGAGTTAGCTTCATTGGTTTTCAAAACGTTTAATTTGGTGAGCAAGACGGGAGAAACCGTAGAATTGACGGATGTGAATCCGAATGCATGGTATGCGCCATATGCGTCAAAGCTTGTTGAACTTGGCATCATGCAGGCTAACGATGGACAATTCAATCCGCAAACTCAAGTGTCGGATGCTGAACTCGAACAGGTCGTATCCAAAGCGATGCAACGTGATGTAAAGTCCGTTCACCATTGGATGAGCGAGTTTTACTCCGAGAACGGTACAGCAACTCGCGGCGAAACAGCAGTGCTGTTGCAAACTGCACACCAAGCTATTCCTTCGGAGCAAGCTCAAATCAAGAGCGTTAGATCTCTGAATGCCATTACGTTAATCGTCACATTCGACAAGCCGCTGACAGCAGCGAATGAAGCTTTTGCCAAGGCACAAACGGACTTTGCGTTTAGTGGCGGGTTGACGTTAACCAATATGCCCCGTTTGAAAACAGGGTCAATTGCGACTTACATCGTTCCAACGTCCGTACAAGATGCTGGTGAAGTGTACAACCTGACTTACAAAGGCCAAGACGCAGGTTCCTTTGAAGGCAGTGCCACGAAAATAAACATGACAACGGCTAGTCAAGTAACAAATGATACATTCGAGATTGAAGCACTGCAAGTGAACGGTGTCGTGGATTATGGTTACATCATTTCGGCTTACAGCGGTGGTCGAGGAGCTAATGCATTTGTGTTGAATGATCAAGAGCAAGCAGGAGGAAAAACGTATCAGATCATCTCTTCCATGCAGGCAAGACAAGTTGTAATTACGCCAGAAGGTGGCGAGCCTATCGTTGCCAGATATGTTCCGTTCACGCAATCCACAGATGGCAAACAAGAACCGAAGTTCCGTTTGCCTGAGGGACAAACGCTGAAATCAGGTGTCACATATACGGTTTCTTCGGATTGGGCCAACATCGAAAATGCTTCATTTACGGCGAAATCGTTTGATGCACTAGTGGTTGCAAGTGCTCAAGCAGTGAGCGAAACCTCCATTGAAGTTACGCTCGACCAGGACCCTGGGGATGAACTGTTTTCTGGTCGAAGTGTAACGTTAACTTCACCTAGCGGGGATGTTCTGACGGCCACTTATAAATATTCAAGTCGAAAAGGGGCGACGGGTGTATTTGACCTAACGAATGATGGGAAGTTGACTCCGGGTATTACGTATACAATAAACCCAGTTGGGGATTGGAGTATCGCTTAGTCGGTCACCTTGACACTGGAGTAAGGGAGGCAGTATGAGTAAATCGCTGATCATCGTTGTCCTGATAAGCAGTATGTTGATCGTCCAAGGCTGCGTGCCTGAAATGAGATACGACTCTAACGTGGAGGTAAAGGCCATGACTTCAGCAGATGAACAGCTGTTCAAGGCAGTCGAGGACAGCGATACTGAGCGCATCGAACAAATGATTCAAGCAGGCGCCAATATCAATGTTCAAGATCAGAGTGGACGAACCGCTACAATGATTGCAACCTACAATAATGATCTAACATCGGCTAAAGTGTTAATTGAAGCGGGGGCAGATGTGAATATACAGGACGATATGAAAAATACCCCGTTTCTGTATGCTGGCGCTGAAGGATACTTGGATATTTTGAAGCTGACAATCGAGGCGGGAGCGGACCCAGCGATAACGAATCGATATGGAGGAACAGCACTTATTCCAGCTTCGGAGCATGGATATGTGGATGTAGTGCAAGAATTACTGACTCAAACTTCGGTGGATGTGGACCATGTGAATCAATTGGGATGGACAGCACTACTCGAAGCGATCATTCTTAACGATGGCAATGCTCAGCAGCAGGAGACGATACAATTACTCATTGATCACGGAGCAGACGTGAACATACCGGATCGTGATGGGGTATCACCACTCAGTCATGCGAAGAATAAAGGCTTTAAGGAAATTGAAGATATTTTGATACGAGCTGGTGCGAAATAGACCTTTTTAGGCTGAATAAAGAAACAAACATGTTGAGATATATGCAAAAATGGTTTACATGGAGCGCCTGATTCCTTCTATGCTTAAGGGCAGGCGCTTCATTCAATCCATCTTACGTGTATGAAACTGGCATAGTCTTAACATGACATGATTAGATACGAGAACGAGGATGTTAAAAATTGAATATCTCTGCTTTGAAGTTTGCTATAGTGTACCACTATACTTCCAGATAAAATGGAAATACCAACCATGTAAGCGCTATCTATTATTTTACTGCTGTACATGTTGGAATCATTCATGGAGGTGTATGATGAAGAGGAAGTCTTGGTATACTTTGGTGGTAACTGGTGTCATCTCTTTATTTTTTTCGGTAAGCGCTTTCGCGGGTTATGTTTTCTGGGAACCTCTAACCTATTTTAACGCAAGCACGTGGCAAAAAGCGGATGGGTATTCCAATGGGAGCATGTTTAACTGTACGTGGAGGGCTAACAATGTTAATTTTACAAGTGACGGCAAGCTTAAGCTTGGTTTGACCAGCTCTGCACAGAACAAGTTTGATTGCGGAGAGTATCGTACCACAAATACGTATGGGTACGGCTTGTATGAAGTCAGTATGAAACCTGCCAAGAACACAGGTGTAGTTTCCTCATTTTTCACATACACAGGGCCCGCACATGGCACCCAATGGGATGAGATTGATATCGAATTTTTAGGAAAAGACACAACCAAAGTGCAGTTTAATTATTACACCAATGGGGTTGGTAATCATGAGAAGATTATCAATCTAGGTTTTGATGCATCCCAAGGCTTCCATACGTACGCATTTGACTGGCAGCCGGGACATATCAAATGGTATGTAGATGGTGTATTGAAGCACACGGCAACCAGCAATATTCCTAAAACACCCGGAAAAATCATGATGAACCTGTGGAATGGAACAGGTGTAGATAGCTGGCTCGGTCCTTATAACGGTGCCAATCCACTTTATGCGGAATATGACTGGGTTAAATATACGAGTAATTAAGCAGACTGGAGCAGCCGTTAGCGGTTGCTTTTTTCTATATTTTGGCATTGTATTTATTCAATATATGTATTCAATATCCAATATCCTAAATTAATGCAATAAATGTTGCAATATTAGTATGGGCATAAATATCAAACATTCATTATGATTAACCTGTAAGCAACATTACATAGACTGGGGGAACGAAGTTGGACACAAGTAAAAAGAGACGAGTAGGCAGTTTGGTCATGATCGGTGTATTGGCCCTATCTGCAGCCTTGAGTGGGTGTAGTAACGGGAACGAAAAGAAAACTGAATCAAGTACACCAGCGACAACGTTGGAGCTCAAAAATGGGAAGTATGATCCACCAGTATCCATTACGTATTTACGACCATGGGGTCCAGACGTGAAGTTTAAGTCAGGCGAGGATCAGGATAACAACGTCCATACCAAATGGGCTAAGGAGAAACTCGGAATTGAGTTGAAAAACCAGTGGATATCTCCATCCACCAATAATGCATTTGAGACAAAACTGCGTCTATCGCTTGCTTCCAATGCGGACATGCCGGACATTATTTCGTATCGCGGCGAATTCAATCTGGTGCGTGAATTGATTGAGTCCGGAAAATTTGTCGATGCGGGCGAGTTGTTTGACAAATATGCCAGCGACACATGGAAAGCAGCCGTAAACGAAGATCCTTCCGTATGGTATCCATACATGCAAGATGGCAAAAAGATCGGTATTCCGATTCTGGACTATTCCTATAATGGTGATCCTGTCATGTGGATCCGTGAAGACTGGATGAAGAAATTCAATCTGGAAGCACCTAAAACTATAGATGATCTTGAAGTCATTATGGAAACGTTTACGAATCAAGATCCGGATGGCAATGGGAAGCAGGACACTTACGGACTCACCATTGGCTTCAAGAACTGGCTGAACACATGGATGTCTGAAGCTGGGTGGGTATTTGGCGCTTATGGTACAATGCCAAACCAATGGAATCTGACGGCAGATGGAAAACTTGAATACGGTTCCGTTACACCTGGTGCGAAACAGGCTTTGGCCAAATTACAGAGCTGGATGAGCAAAGGGTATATCCCGGAAGAAGCCGGCGTGTATGACGAGACAAAAGCTGCTGAAGAATTTACTGCCGGAAAAGCAGGTATTGTGGTTGGTCCTCACTGGATGCCCTCCTGGCCGCTGGAGGATGTGAAGAAAAACAATCCTGAGGCTGAATACAAGGCGTATCCAATTCCTTCCGGTCCAAATGGTCAAGCAGGAAGACATGGTACGTCAAACGGAAATGGCGTAGTTCTAATTAACAAAGACATGAAAAATCCGGAAGCCTTTTTCACCTATCAGAACTATCTCTTTGATCACTATGCGAATCCTAAAGAGGGCGATGAGTTTGAGCATGGATTTGCGGAAGGATACGATTGGGTTATGGTAGATGGGAAACCATCAACTGATGCAAGTCTTACGGGGGGTTATGCTCCCGAGAAGTACACTTTGACTTTTGATGGAGCGCGTATTCCCAATCTAAGTATGACAACACTTGCCAAGCTGGCAGGCGGTGAAGAAGCAACTACACCGTTTGAGAAAAAAATCAAATCAGGTGTACCAGTACCTATGCTTGATGCAGCCAAGATTGTTTTGGATCAAAAAGATATCGTGTTCAATCAAATGTTTACCGGTGCACCTTCAATGACGATGCAGATGAACAATGACATTTTGACAAAGATGGAGAAAGACACCTTCTCTCAAATTGTGTATGGCAAAACCTCTGTGGACGCGTTCGACTCATTTGTTGAGAAATGGAAGTCTTCAGGTGGAGATCAGATTACGAAAGAAGTTAACGAGTGGTATGATTCCGTGAAAAGCGGAAAATAGGATGACGCAGGGCTGGCTGAATTGATTCATCGCGGCCACATAAGCACCAAAAAGGCATTGCCGGAGATCTTCTCCTGCAATGCCTTTTTGTATTCGATATGGGGAAGGGAAACCGGAGAGATTACCAGAATGTCAAGGCTGGCAAGAGTTATCTCTTAAACCGGCAGATTTTCCCGATATTCTTGCGGTGTAAGATCATAAAATTTCTTGAAAACTCGAATGAAATATGCGGTATTGTTGTAACCGACAAGTTCTGCAATCTCAAACACTTTGGCGGTTGATGTTCGCAAATGATAGGCTGCTTTCTCCATTCTTAACCGGTACACGTATGCTGTAAGTGCTTCACCGGTCTCTGCCTTGTATACCTTGGACAGGTACACCGGGTGCAGATGCACATGGTCGGCAATTGCAGGCAGCGATACATCTCCAGCCAGATGAAGGTCGACGAAACTTTTGACACTGCGCACAATGGTGCTGTGATTGTCTCTAAGCTCTTGTTCAGCATCATCTCGTATGTAATGAAGTGTACGCACGGACCAGTCCTGTAGCTGCTGCGCAGTGGAATAGCTGGGAGCTTGAAAGTAACGATAGGACTCTGCTGGAATCAAAGAAGAGATTTGTTTGCCATTTTTATGAATGATGTACGCAAACGCGCCCGCAATAGCAAAATATACCTCAAAGGTTGACTCTGCAATATCATGATGTTCATTGGAATGCAGCAGTTCCTCAAATATGTGCTCGATTTTCTGTTCCACATCCTCAAAGCGACCAGCTTCGAGCAGGCTAATCAACGTTGGTGGCTGATACAGCGACCTAATCGTATGTAGAGGATTGGCATCCGTTTCATCGGAAGCGGTGACAAACAAACCTTGCACCTGACCCATCCGTTTACGCATGGACATAACTGTTCGCTCATAGAGTTCTCCAATTTCGTGGGGAAACTTGCCCCAACTGGAGACGGAAATGGAGATTGCACCTTTCAGGTATAACTGAACATTGGTTTGAATCTGGGCAGCGTACTGCTCAAGCAATGTCTGAGGCGTCTCGCTCCTGCTGTAACTCATCGTTGGCGGATGCTTCATGCTAACCAGAACAACAATGTAATCGTGAACGTCACGTGTATGCCAGATATGAAAATGATTATGCATCACTTCACTAATGATATTACATATTGCATATTCCATTAGGGCCAGGTCGCCGTGCGCCATATCGGATAGATGTTTCTCCATACGGATAATCAGCATGCCGAGATCCTCTCCTACGGAGTAGGGAAGTTCCAGCAGATCAAGCTTGTCTGCCAGTGTCTTCTGATCATAGACTTTTCCAGTCAGCAACTCATGCAGCATCGTGGATTGAAGCAATGGCAGATGATCCTGAAAGGCGTGTAAGGCTCTTTGATGTGATGCTGCTGTTTCCCACTTTTCTTTAATTCGATGAACAAGACGTTGCACGGATTCGATCAGATCTTCATCACTAACAGGTTTCAGCAAGTAATCAAAGCTTTCCTGCGCAATAGCCTGTTTCGCATATTCAAAGTCTGCGTGACCTGATAACAGAATCGTCTGCACATGCGGCCACTTTTCATGAATCGCTGTAATCAGTGCAATGCCTGACATTTCGGGCATACGTATATCCGTAATTACAATGTCAATGTCGTGGTTGTCCATAATTTCCAGCGCTACTGCACCAGATAAGGCTTCATGAACTGTACCGATCCCGCAGCTTTCCCACGGAATGGTCTCTGCCAACGTTTCCACGACGGAACGTTCATCGTCAACTAATAATATTTGCAGCATGGGTCGTTCACCTACTTGTCTGTATTGTCGTGCCACGTGATGTTAACTTTAATCCCACCCATTGAAGAATGATCATAAGATAGTCCAGATCCTTCACCGTACAGAAAAGATAAACGCTGATGGACATTCCATGTACCACATCCCATATTCTCATCCAGCGGTTTAAGAAGATTATCTCTCAGATGATCAAGCTGTTTCTCAGACATACCAAGCCCGCTGTCCTCCACGATAATTGTGTACACATCATTCTTGCAGTCCGCATAGATTTTAATCTCACCATCTACCGATTTGGGCTCCAGACCATGAATAATAGCGTTCTCAATAATAGGCTGGAGGGTTAGTCTGGGAACTGTTTTATCTAAAATATCATGGGGCACGTCGATTGTAAAATGCATTCGTTCCAGACGAAGTGACTGGATTTCCAAATAATTTTTGACCATTGTCAGCTCTTCACGAAGCGTGGCTTGATCCTTTTCGGACCTGGTTATGTATCGGTAATACTCTCCCAGATTCAGTGCCATAGCTACCACGGCCTTTTCATTTTTCATTCGGGCCATGTTCTTGATATAGAACAGGCAGTTATATAGAAAATGCGGATTAATCTGCGATTGCAACTGTTTGAGCGTGGCTTCCCGACTTCTTAATTTCTCCTCATATACATTCTCGATTAATTCTTGAATTCGTTGAGCCATGATGTTGAAACGTGCAAATAACAAGCTGAACTCATTGCGTGCAGAATGATGAAGCCGAACGGAAAAGTCCCCGGTGGACAAGCGATTTGTCCCTTTCACCAACTGTAAGAGTGGAAGCTGCACACTTCGGTAGAGTGTATATAATACAACAACGCTCATCACGATCAGAACGGCAATTGAAGCGTAAAAAAGATTCCGGCTACTCGTAATCGGTTTCAAAATTTGCTGCATAGGCACATAGTCAATATAATACCAGCCGAGGCTCTTGGATTGAATGTAGGAGACGTAATATTCCGTTTTGTTCAACGTTGTACTGAAGCCACCGCTGGCCTGCAGTTTTGCTTCTTTCAGGGAAGGCAGGATTGCGTTCAAGGTCTCCTTTCCAGAACTATTGCTGATTAATCCATAATCGGGATGGAACATGAACGGGTCACCTTTATTATTTAACTTGTTTTGATTAAGAAGTGCAGTTAAGTGATGAACTGGAAAACTGATTTTGGTAATCAATCTGGCTTTGCCAGGTCTCGCCATCGCTGTCGTTGGATCGGTAGTGTACCAGATAAACTGATTGTCGGCATAGGTCCAGGACTGCGAGAGAGGCTCCTTAAATTCATCATCCCTGTACGGAATGTAAGCATAATAATCCGTTGATATCACTTTTTGCATCCTTGGAAAGTATAGTGTGATGGTCGAATGCCATTTGCTTGCTGCGTTGTACAGATTCATTTTCTCCAGAATGGCGCTTCCAACTTTCACACGTTCATAGGGAATGTCCTTGTAGTCGGGACGTTGATATTCCTGAATACTCGAATCTTGCCCAATAGACATTCCATACAATGACAATTGGTAAATATTGGATTCTACTGAATCAGCAAATGTCGAGAGATGATTCATCGTATTGTTCTGAATCTCGTGTTCGATAACACGCACGCTTTCCCGGTTAGAGTATGTATAGAGAAACAGCACCAGAATAAGCAGCATCACAAACAACAGTGTAATTTTGGTAAAGACATTCAAGCGTGTGAACAAAGTCCAACCTCCTTAATCTTATTAAAATATTGATATCGTTGTTGCAATATTAGGATATAGATCACAAATTTCCATTGCTATAATTTTAATATACAAGTTCACGATGACTTGTAAAATACAAAATTTAGAACATGGGGGATGCAGGAGTGAAGGAACATACGTTAGAAACGCCGCATAAACGGCGCTCCACCAGGGTTAAACAGCGCTGGAATATGCAACGGAACTGGACCTTGCATATGATGCTCATTCCAGCTGTATTGCTGGCACTGGTGTTTCAGTACATACCGATGGGTGGCATTGTAATTGCTTTTCAGGATTTCAAACCATACTTGGGATTTTCTGAATCCAAATGGGTGGGTTGGGACAATTTCCGATATTTATTCTTATATCCGGACGTCGGTCAGGTGATCTGGAATACGCTGGTCATTGCATTTTTCAAAATCATCGCAGGACTGTTCGCTCCATTCCTGTTTGCCATTTTGCTCAATGAAGTGCGCTTGACGGCATTCAAGAGAGTAAGTCAAACGCTTGTGTATCTACCGCATTTCCTATCATGGGTTATTCTCGGTGGTATTCTGCTCGATATCCTGTCTCCACAGGGCGGCATGGTGAACCAACTTGTCGAAGCCTTTGGCGGAGAACCGATCTTTTTCCTTGGAGATGGTACATGGTTCCGGATAACACTGATCGTCAGTGATGTGTGGAAAGAATTTGGTTTTGGTACGATCGTATTTCTGGCTTCTCTCTCAGGGATCAATCCAGCGCTTTACGAGGCTGCGGAGGTGGATGGGGCCAACCGATTTAAACAGACGCTGCACATTACGATTCCGGCATTAATGCCGATTACAATCGTACTGATGACACTCTCTATCGGTAATATCCTGAACGCCGGTTTTGATCAGGTGTTCAACTTGTATAATCCACTTGTGTATGACAAAGGCGACATCATTGACACGTTTGTATATCGACTCGGGATTCTGAACGGGAAGATGAGTTTTGCCACAGCAGTAGGGTTGTTCAAATCTGTGGTTGCTACCATTTTGATTGTTATATCTTACAGAATGGCTTACAAACTAGCTAATTATCGAGTTTTCTAGAGAGGAGAAAAGGGCTTGTATTATAAAACAAAAGGATACCGCATATTCAGCATCGCTAACTATACTTTTCTTGGGATATTATCGATACTCTGCATTTTACCAATTATTCATATATTGGCTGTTTCATTCAGCAGTATGGCGCCAGCATCATCAAACCTGGTTACCTTCTGGCCCATCGGGTTCACAACCGACGCATATGTGAAAACATTCGGGAATTCAAACTTCATCAACTCCTTGATCGTATCACTTAAACGGACTGTAATTGCGACGATCATTGGTATAGTCATCATGCTCTTAACCGCATTTCCGTTGTCGAAGGAAGATATCAGTTTTAAAGGTCGCTCCTTATATACGTGGTTTTTCGTATTTACCATTTTGTTCAGCGGCGGTTTGATTCCAAGTTACATTCTGATCCAGAAGCTTGGCTTGATGAATACAATCTGGGCACTTATTCTGCCTGGCGCACTGTCCGTGTGGAACGTTATTCTCATGATGAACTTCTTCCGCGGACTGCCCAAAGAACTTGAGGAAGCAGCTTATTTGGATGGAGCAGGTCATATCAAAACGTTGATTCTGGTCTACGTACCACTGTCGCTTCCAGCTATCGCAACCTTGTCCTTATTTACGATGGTGTATCAGTGGAACTCCTGGTTCGACGGCATGATCTATATGTCTGATATTAAAAATTATCCACTTGCTTCTCTGCTACAAACTATTATCGTTCAGCAAGATCTCAGCAAAATCAACGTCGATCCTTCCATGTTGGAGAATATCTCGCAGCGAACTGTACGCGCAGCACAGATCTTTATCGGCGCGCTTCCGATCCTGATGGTATACCCGTTTTTACAACGTTTCTTCGTTAAGGGGATCGTTATTGGAGCAGTCAAGGAATAGGCTATGCAAATGCAAGGATAACTGAGCTGAGGGAGGAAGAAGGATGAGAAAAGGACTGGCCTGTATGATGGCATGGAGTTTAATGGCTTCTCTCGTTTATCCAGCAACTGCTGGAGCAGAAAGTGTACAGGGTCAAGCGGAGGTGGGAAATGTGCAGGCGAAAAGCCTGCACTTCTCTGTTCCCTATACAGACCTGACCGGGCATTGGTCACAATCTGCAGTTACACGTTTGCAAGACTTGAATCTATTGAAAGGTTATACGGACGGTACATTCAAGCCCAGTCAGGTCATTAGCCGAGCTGAATTCGTTATGATTCTGGATCGGGCCTTTGGTTTCACCGGTAATGCAGCGACTGGCCCATATGTGGATATGACTTCAGACGATTGGTACTATGACGTCATGGTACGAGCGAATGGTTCTGACATCATCGAAGGAACAGACCGTGAACATCTGTCACCACAACAACCGATTACACGTCAAGATGCAGCGGTTATGGTAGATCGAGCTTTTCAACTTTCAGCGGCTACCAATGAAGATAGTGAACAATTGAAATTTCAGGATGCAGATGAGATCTCCGGTTATGCAAAGAAAGCGCTTACCTATCTGGTGGACGAAAATATTCTTAAAGGTTTCCAAGGCAAATTAAATCCCAAAGCCCCGATTACACGAGCGGAGACGGCAACAATGTTGTCGGCGATGATTGCAGATGTGAAAAGTGCTCCTGGTATATATGAGTCCCGAGTGGATGGCAACTTGATTATTAATTCAACGGATGTCACGTTAAAAAATATGATTGTTAATGGAAATCTGCTGCTGGCCGAAGGCATTGGCGAGGGATCTGTTGTTCTTCAGGGCGTAACGGTTACAGGAAGTGTCATTATTAAAGGCGGAGGCAGCCATTCCATCAACATTAACAACTCCAAGCTAAATCGAGTAGTCGTTGACAAACGTGGGGAACCCGTCAGAATCTCCATTACGGAAGAAAGCAACATTCAGGAGATGCATGTAAAGCAGAAATCCATTCTGGAGATCTCTTCAAACAGCCTGATTGATTCCATGAATATTCATGCAGAAGCGAGTCAGACTCAAGTGGATACCAAAGGTACAATCCAAAAATTGAGTGTAGATGCCGATGATGTTGTGATCAACGGAGAGAAAGTAAAACAAGGATTGCGCACATCCATGGTGGGTGAAGCCCAACAACCTGTTTCTTCGCAGCCTGGCGGTTCAACAAATGTGACAAGCACATCCACACCATCTTCTCCAGACGGGCAATCACCGTCTACACCATCGACACCAAGTAATCCTGCGGGTGAAAAACCGGTTCCAGCAACAACAATTCCGCATGATCAATGGGAGCTGGTCTGGAATGATGAGTTTAACGGGCCTGCGATTGATTCTTCCAAATGGACCGTGCAGGATACAGGACTCGTTTATAACAATGAAATGCAATATTACAGCCCGGATAACACTCGCATTACGAAAGATCAGAATCGTAGCGTGTTGCAGATTGAAGCGAAAAAGGGGCCGAAAAATGGTAAGGATTACAGCTCTGGCAAACTGATCTCCATGGGAAAAGGCGACTGGACCTACGGTAAAGTGGTGGTACGTGCGAAGCTTCCTATAGAAAAAGGCATGTGGCCTGCCATATGGATGATGCCAACAGATGAAGCGCATTATGGAGGATGGCCTGCCTCTGGAGAAATCGATATTATGGAGCTAATTGGTGGCAAAGAGAGTAATAACAAGGTATATAGCACATTGCATTATGACAGTGTGAAGCCTGACGGTTCCCATGGACATGATCAGGGAAGCCTTACTCTTCAGAAAGGAGAAACTTTCGCTGACGATTATCATGATTTCCAGGTAGAATGGTTGCCGGGTATGATTCGTTTCTATGTGGATGGAAAGCTGCATCATGAAGTGACCAACTGGCAAACGAAGGCCGCGGGCCAACCCGAGTATTATACGTTCCCTGCACCATTTGATCGTCCATTCTATCTGATTCTGAATCTGGCAGTTGGAGGAGACTGGCCGGGGGCACCTGAAAGCAACTTCACTTCCGAAAAGATGAATGTTGATTTTGTGCGAGTATATTCTTACAAAAATCTAGACACATGGCCTGATGTAACAACAAATCCCATCGAGCCTGCGCAACAGCGTGACCCACAAGCCGATGGCAATCAAATCTACAATGATCGTTTTTCGGAAGGGTCTGCAGACAATGGAGTGCCTCTGCAGTGGAAATTCATCACAAATGCTGATGGAGCTGGCAGTGTCAAAGTTGTAACGGATGAGCAGAAAGGGAAAGCAGCAGAAGTTACCATTGATGCATCGGGTACTGAAAACTACTCGGTTCAACTCACTCAGATGCCGATGTACATTAAGAAAAACAAAAAGTACAAAATACAGTTTGATGCGAAGGCATCTGCTGACCGTACAATCATGTCCAAAGTGAACCAATTCGAAAAAAGCTGGACCAATTATTCGGGCGATAACACCTTTGCACTCACGACAGATTGGCAATCCTATGACTATACCTTCAATATGCGGGATGGCACGGATAACAATGCCAGATTCGAATTTAATCTGGGGTTGGATGATACAACCGTTTGGTTTGCCAATGTCAGACTGATCGAGGTGGGTGAAGCTGATCCGTTAACTGTCGAACGAAACGCGCTACCTGATGGCAACTTTATTTACAATGGCACATTCGATCAAGGCAAGGAGCGTCTGGGATTCTGGTCAAGCAGCATTCAGGACAGTGCGGCAGCCAATATAAGTGTAAATAACTTTTCGAAATTCCCAATTATGGAGCGTCAGCTGGTTGTTGATGTTACTCAAACGAATGGAGACCCACAGCAAGTTTCGGTGAACCAACCGGATTTGAAGCTGGAAGCGAATACAACGTATGGTTTCTCCTTAGATGCCAAGGCAGACACACCGCGAAGTATCGACATAGATGTTGTCAGCAGTAATGGGCATACGGTACAGGTTCATCAAGGGCAAAACCTCTCCTTGAACCAAGAAATGAAAACATTCACTGGAGAAATCATCATTGGAGATGGAGCATCAATCGCACAATCCGAGCTAAGACTGTTATTTGGCAGTTCTAAAGGTAAGGTATACGTGGACAATGTTCGTCTGACGAAACGCGGAAAACCTCTGTCAGTGAATGGCTACGCACATGTACCTGCAACCGAAGCCTGGATGATGCAGGGCTTACAACTGGAGGACTCCGTAGAAGGAGGAAAACATGTCAGTTACATGGACCAGGGAGATCTGCTGCAATATAAAATCGATGTAGCTCACGACGGAGTATATGTTCTGTCTGCCCGAATGGCCAGTGGAAAGAGTGATTCCAAGGTTCAGTTCAGCATTCAGGATGAACAAGGTACAACCGTTGCACAATCAGACCTGAGTCTTGGAGACACGGGTGGATGGCAAGCATATCAAACGGTGTATTTTCCAGGCGTCAACTTAACAGCAGGCAAACCCTATTATGTGAATTTTGAAGGAGCAGATTATAATACACGTTGGGTGGATATTTCACAAAACAAAATTCAGAACAGTGAGCTAACAGCTGATCTGAATCATTGGGAGCTAACTCCTAATGATCTGACAGCCTCACATGACGAGGGCGCAGGATTAACGATCCACTTGCCTGGTACAAGTGAACATTGGTGGGATGCTTTGTTACAACAAGGTCAGGTCAAACTGGATGCAAACAAAACGTACCGACTTACCTTCGAGGCATCTGCTTCAAGTCCTAAATCCATGCAAGCGGTTCTTTCTCAGAATGCAGGGGATTTTGTGAAGTATTTTGAAGAAGAAGTGGAATTAACCGCGGATCAAAAGTCGTATACTTATACCTTCACCATGGGAGATACCTCCGATTCGGCAGCCATGCTTGCATTTGGATTAGGATATCCGCTATCTACAGGTGAACACTCGATTCACATCAAAAACGTTCAATTATATGAAGTTAATCCAAATGCAGATCAAGGAGGGCAGCCAGCTCATGTTAATCTTATCCCCAATGGCGACTTCTCCAAAGGTGAGGAAGGTTGGTTTACCCACGCGGATGGTAATGCAGCGGACCTTGAGATGCAAGTTAACAATCAACAGCTTCAAGCCAAAATTGGTGATGCAGGACAGCATCCATGGGATCGTCAAGTCATCAATGAAGGATTTGGCATACAGCAAGGTTTTAAATATAAATTAACGTTTAAAGCCAAAGCGGAGAAGTCCAGGAAATTGGGATTGGGGATTGGATGGGTCGATGCAGCTGCCAACTATGAATGGCATGGTTTCTTTGGGGCACGAGTTGATTTGACTCCAGAAAAACAGGAGTTCACGTTTACATTTGATGCAACAGAAGACAGCTATGCGAATACTCGAATCTCATTTGATCTGGGTAACATTGATGGTGTGCAAGATGGCAACACAACCGTCTCATTATCCGAGGTCAGCTTGATTAATCTGGGTCCTGCCAATTAACTTCTGAATTCTCTATATTATTGAGGCTACAATAAATGAAGAATCCGATTCCGTGATGCCGGAATCGGATTTTTTGATCTCTCCGTGAAGAGAAAGGACTAGATTGTTATCGGATAGATAGGATTAAATATCTAGTTTGCGAGTGCTAATCCATTTCACCATTTCAGGATCGTTATGGGAGAAGAATAGGCTCTGTTGGGTATCTAGCGCAGTAATCGACTCAATATCTGCTTGGCTTAATTCAAAATCAAAGATATTGAAGTTCTCAATAATTCTTTCTTTACGAACCGATTTTGGAATAACCACGACTTCACGTTGGGTCAACCAACGCAAAACCACTTGAGCAACCGATTTGTTGTACTTCTCACCTATAGATACCAATACCTCATTTTGGAACAAGTCATTTTTCCCTTCAGCAAAAGGTGCCCAAGATTCGATCTGAACATTATTTTCTTTCATGAATTGTCCAGTTAAGATCTGCTGGTTGAAAGGATGTGTTTCGACCTGGTTTACAGCAGGGGTCACTTCGTTTTGAAGAATCAAATCGATCAGACGATCCGGCTGGAAGTTACTCACTCCGATTGCACGTACTTTTCCTTCACGATACAACTCCTCCATTGCACGCCAAGAACCATGTACGTCTCCAAATGGTTGATGAATTAAATATAGATCCAAATAGTCCAATTGCAATCGTTCTAAAGATTTTTCGAATGCTTGTTTGGTACGTTCATAACCCGTATCCTGAACCCAAAGTTTTGTCGTGACAAATAATTCTTCTCTAGCCACTGCACTGCGTTTAATCGCTCTGCCCACAGCTTCCTCGTTTAGATAAGAGGCAGCAGTGTCAATGAGACGATACCCAGTCGATATGGCATCCATAACACTTTGTTCACATTCGTTTGCATCTGCAATCTGAAACACACCAAAGCCGAGAACAGGCATCTCAACACCATTATTTAAAATTACTTTTTGCATATATTAACCTCCAGTTGTGGCATGTCTATATTATTGCATTCCTGCTCTAAAAGCCGATATCTAATTTGTCTTATATGCTTGCCTAATTCTCTTATTACCTATGCATGCAGAATAAAGTTGTCCAGAAATGACATCATAAAGAAGTAGTATACATCTCAGTTTCCAGAGGAGGATATCTTGTATGGCTGACCAGAAGAAACGCAAAGAAGCTGCCTGGAAGTCACGTAAGCAAGAACAGCATCCCCATGGCAAAATCAAATCGCTTAAAGAATTATCCAGCGAATATGAAGAGAAACCTACTACGAATTAAGCAAAAGACTGTCAGTGAATATTGCTGGCAGTCTTTCTTCATATATTGCAGACATTGAGCCATACATCTATATACTCTATTCTAAAAACGAATGAACACAAGATATAACGTCTGTATAGTTCGTAAATAACTGTGAACAAATCGTTAATTCATTGACATTGCATGTCATTTTAATTAGAATACGAAATGGACTTCAGGTTGAAAACAGATATGAGTATCTTTATGTTTAGTTTAGAGCTTAGCTGTTGAATCTTTAAATCCTAACAACGAATATAGGAGCGACAATATTACAATCCTATATGAAGATTAGGATTTTTTGTTTTTAGCTTTGGAGTATAATTTGAAAGTTGGAGGCTGGCTTTACCATGGACAAATGGTTCAAACTTAAAGAACGAGGCACGAGCATCCCCACAGAAATTATCGCAGGGGTTACAACATTTTTCACAATGGTATACATAGTTATCGTAAACCCAGGAATCCTCAGCAGCACAGGCATGGACTTTAATGGAGTATTCATAGCAACGGTACTGGCAAGTATTGTGGGAACTCTGATTATGGGAATATGGTCCAATTATCCAATCGTCATCGCGCCGGGTATGGGCCTGAATGCATTCTTTGCCTATAGCGTAGTTGCCGGATATGGCGTGTCTTGGCAGGTTGCACTGGGAGCCGTATTTATAGCAGGGATTTTGTTTATTATTTTATCACTGACTTCATTCCGTTACATGTTGCTTGATGCAATTCCTGCTAGCTTAAAACATGCCATAACCGCAGGGATCGGATTGTTTATTACAACGGTAGGTTTGCAAAATGCCGGGATTATTGCCGATTCAGAATCGAATTTGATTACGATCGGAAACTTGGCTGAGCCAATGGCTTATCTGACCATTATCGGATTGATTATTACCGTTGTGCTGATGGCTTACAATGTGAAAGGTTACCTTTTCATCGGAATGGTGGTAACAGCGATACTTGCCTGGATCATGGGACTATTCCAAATGCCGGAATCGATTGTATCCATGCCTCAAGGCCTCGCGTCAACGGCTTTGCAACTGGATCTGGCAGGTGTATTCTCGAATGGTTTGTATACGATCATATTTACGTTCCTGCTGATCACACTGTTTGATACGACAGGCACGATGCTCGGCGTTGCTGAACAAGCAGGATTGCTTAAGGATGGTAAATTTCCACGCTCGCGTGGCGCATTATTGGCAGATGCCGTAGGAACAACCAGTGGCGCTTTGCTCGGAACAAGTCCAACATCAGCTTATATCGAGTCCAGCACAGGGGTAGCCGCAGGAGGAAGAACGGGACTGACAGCGGTAACGGTAAGTGTGCTGCTTGCGCTGACCTTGTTCTTCACTCCGATCGTAAGTGTAATATCAAGCATTCCGGCGATCACTTCTCCGGCACTGATCATTGTTGGATACTTTATGATTAACGTCATCAGCAAAATCAAATGGGATGATCTCGAAGAAGCATTTCCTGCCTTCCTGATCATCATCCTTACTCCATTGACACACAGTATTGCGACAGGCATCGGCGTAGGTTTCATCTTTTATCCGGTACTTAAGCTGCTTCGTGGAAAAGGTAAAGATGTTCATCCAATCTTCTACATTTTTGCGGTATTGTTCTTCATTCAGCTTGTGTTCCTGGACCACTAAGAAACTGTTTTATCCTAAGGAGAACTGCTTGTGTAATGGCAGTTCTCCTTTTTTTGTATCAAAAAAACGCTTACTCAAAGAAAAAGTGAATACATTCCGACTCTACTTTGTCTATATTATATCCTAACAAGAAAGGAGTGCCGGAAGTGACCGAGCATGAACTATTCCATACTTACAACAAAGACGTGTATCGCACATGTCTGTATATGCTCAAAAACGTGCAGGATGCAGAAGATGTATGCCATGATGTTTTTGTTGTCGTGTTCCGCCAAGACTGGAGAAATGTGTCACATCTAAGGACCTGGATCATGCGAATTGCCATGAATCAATGTCTGAACATTATTAGAAGAAACAAAGTTAAGGGCGAGAAGCAAAACAAAATGCAGTTACAGCATAAACAAGAAGTATTATCTAATGATCCGGTTGACACTACTGTTATGGCTAAGCTTTCCTTTGCTGAACTGGAGCAGCAGCTCCAAAAATTGCCGGACAAGCTTCTTAGTGTTGTGACTCTCCGATATATTGGTGATCTATCCGTAGCTGAGATTGCAGAGACTTTAAACATTCGACAAGGGACAGTGCGAACGAGATTATACAAAGCTCTAAAGTTAATGCGAAAAAAAATTGAATTCTACGAAAAGGTTAACATGAGAGGAGATAACACTTATGAAGTCAGTAGAATACAAGGTTAAAAATCATTTGATTCACTCAGAACAGGTGGAGTATCCAGACTTTGAAAAGATGTTCAATAGCATTCAAACGGGAGAATTGCGAGTAGTTAATGATGTTCATAACAGACCCCAAAGGCAGAAAACGAAGGCAGCTGTTGTCCTGGGTATTTCCTTAGCCGTCATGGCCACTCCTGTATACGCAGCCTTACAATATGATTGGAGCGATGTCTTGTCCAATAAATCAGGGATTGAGTCGGCCCTTAAAGCTGGTTATGGCCAGCTCATTGAACAAAGCATAACAGCCCACGGAGTTACCTTAACGGTGCATAATGCATTTGTGGATGACAACCGGACCGTTTTACTATACACAGTCAAGCCAGAATTGGAAACTGAGAAACAAGAAATCAGATATAATCAAATGCTCTTAAAAGACAGTAATGGGCAACCTATTGAAGGGCACTATTATCAGAAATGGAATGCTGCACAAGGCGTTTTTCAGGGATATTTTGAGACAGACTGGGTTATGCAAGAGAAACAATCAGATCTTCAGTTCTCCATTTCTGATGTTCTTTACTTAGAAGACCTTGAGCAAGAGATTCGTCTTGATCCTAAAGATTCAAGTACGCAGCAGTTTAATATACAAAAGAATGGGATCGACAAAATAGAAGTACAGTCATTCAAATATGCTAAAGGCGAAATCATGATTAATTCTAAGGTTACCTTCTCTGATTCAGAGGCGAAGGAACAATCTTGGGCTGGCATCAGAGCTTATGATACTCAACAAGAGGTTATTAAAGAAACGGAGAATCCTGAGTATGGCATGGAGGGAGTATCCGGTGACTATTTCAGCAGACAAATGTATAACGAGCAGCAGTTCAAAGAGGGGGATCGCTTCACCTTCACATACACTCATGAAAAACAACGGACAGAAGGCACATGGAACCTGAATTTACTCTTATCTCGTCAAGAAATGGAAACGGGCACCTTTAAAAAAGAACTGAATATTCCAATACATTCTTTAGCTGATGCGGCAAGTATAAGTAGCATGGTAGTAACACCAACACAAATTCGCTTAACGATCGATCATGATGAAGAATATTTCAGATTGCCGTACCGGACTTATCAACTTGAAGTGGACGGCAAGGTCATGGATGGCTTGATATCGCTTGATGGAACAATGAATGCAAATCAAACAGAATTGCGCTTTGAACAATCCAATTTTCTTATGGATGTTAAGTCATTAGTAGACAAACCAATGACTTTAATCGCAAAGAAAAGGGTAGATGAACATGCAGGTAGTCGTGCATCCATTCATTTAACTGATATATCCACTGAACCGAAAACTATTGCGAGCGATTACGAAGGTTTTCCTATCATCTGGACCTATTATATCAAGGACGATAATCTGTACGTAGAGTCAGAAAGCCCGGATAATACATTTGGAGGGCTTAACCAAACCTACTTCCTTGAAGGAGAAGAAAAACATTACTTAGTACCCCACTTTTTCTCAGAGTTAGGGAACAAACATATGGACGTGTATAAAGATTTTAAGAAATCAGATTTAGAGCTATACGTTTGGAACTATACAACCAGGTCACAGGAGAAGGAACTCCGAGTATCACTTACTGGAAAATCGTTATGAAATCATGAAATGTGTTATGTACAGTAGTCTATGCGCCTCAACATAATTTTTGCTTGTTCATACTCCGTTCATATTCCCGTCACGAAGGGGACATCTTCCATGGTTACACTATACCTATGTCGCAAGAGCGGCTCTACAGATATAAAGGACAGGAGAAGATGGATATGGCAGAAACAGTGGATGTAACAACAACGGGGACTAAGGGCCGTAAAAAACGGAACTTATGGTTAAAAATAATAGGTGGTATTGTCGGCGCGCTGGTGCTGTTCATGGGTATCACGTTTGTCGTTCATACGATAAGTAATGGGGCAGAGAAAAAGAAAATCGAATCGTACGGCCAATATGTCAATGTCGACGGAAAAAATATGAATGTATCCATTCAAGGCAGCGGCGAACAAACCATCGTGCTACTTCCCGGACAAGGGACCCCGTCGCCAGTGCTTGATTTCAAATTGTTAATCGATGAATTGACACCTGATTACAAAGTTGTGGCGATTGAGCCTTTCGGTTATGGATTAAGCGACCAGACCGAAAAGGAGAGAACCACCGAGAATATTGTTAGTGAAATTCATGAAGCTGTACAGCAGCTCGGTATAGATCGTTATATTCTGATGGGGCATTCCATCACGGGACTGTACGCGGCGACTTATGTGAACACGTATCCGGATGAAGTCTCTGCTTTTGTCGGGATCGATAGCAGTGTTCCGAATCAACCTGGCATGGATGTTAAATTACCTTTGAACTTAATGAAATTCCTTCAAAAATCAGGCTTAATGAGAGTACTCAATAAAGTGAGTGGTGATTCATGTGCATCACTTGACTATGATGAACATACCAAAGAACAGATGAAGTTGATTTCGAATCAAGTCTCGACAAATCCGACATTAGTCGATGAGCTTAAACACCTGGGTTCCAATTTCAAAAATGGAGAAAAACTCACGTATCCTCGTGATCTGCCAGTGCTTCTCTTTGTTCTTTCCAATAACGAGAAAAACCCGCAGTGGATTCCGCTGCATGAGGAGCAAGTGAAACAATCCGCGCAAGGAAAAATGATTCCAATGGAAGGTTCACATTACCTGCATCATACGAAATACAAAGAAATCGCCGAGGAATTCAAATCTTACATGAAACAAATCCAATAAGATGATCGATCATTGAACAGCGGTGTTGCAATAGTTGAAGGCAGGATTGAGGGGATACCCTTATCCTGCCTTCTTTCGTTTTTTTGGATAACTACTGTACCAAATGTTCCAGATCCGGCTGCAATTTGGTCCGCAAAGCATATAACATGATGGCCCCAACTAGGAACGCGACGGCATCAGCAATAACAAGTGACCAGATCACTCCATGAAAGCCGTTCATCTGATTTGCGACATACAACACAGGAATTAGTGTAATCCCTTGAATTATGGACATTACAAACGCGGCGGTTCCTTGGGCTGTTGCTTGGAAGATACCCATAAACAAAGAAGTCATTCCTGTAATGAACAAGGATAAGAAGGTTACATGAAGAATATAGCTACCCATTTCAATTAATTGCGGGTCAGTCGTAAATAAACCAATCAAGTGGTCAGAGATCAGATAAACGATAACACCGAACAGGACGGCTAAGCCCAAAATAGCTTTGATCGTGAATCCAATCGTTTGTTTCATGCGTAATTTGTTCGCTGTGAATGAGAAGGCAATCAACGGCACAACTCCCTCGCACAAGCCCATCAGAATAAACTCAGGAAATTGCAATAAACGTGATGAGATTCCATACCCCGCAACGGCCTGATCCCCATATTCGACAAGAAAAAGGTTAAGAATAAGCGACATTGCTCCCAAGAAGACACTCATAACAAAGACGGGAACACCGATTTTGAACACATTGCTCAGGATGTCCTTCGTCACCTTGAACCATTTTAGGGAGACGGTTAAGAATGGACTCTTATAACTCATATGGTAAGCGTAAAATGCACTCGCAACCAAGTTGGAGATGACGGTAGCAGATGCAACGCCAATCACGCCCCAATGGAAGACAAAAATGAATAGTGCATCAAGGATAATATTTATAACAACACTGAGAATCATACCTGTCATAGAAGTGATTGCTGAACCTTCTGAGCGCACGATATTCTCCAGCGTGAAGAATAAGATGACGAAGGGTGAACCAATAAGCATAATCGTGACATACTCTTTCGTAAATCCGAAGGACTCTTTCGTTGCCCCCAGCCCATGAACGATTGGTTCAATCAGCGGGAGCCCAACGGCCATCACGATAATTCCGAGAACTAAACTACTGTAAAAGGCAAATGAAGATACATGCTTCAGATCATCTACTTTTTTCTCTCCCAGCAAACGAGAGATGAATGTACCGCTACCTATACCAATTAAATTACCAAGGGCCATGATGACCGCGAATAAAGGTAAAGTTAGTGCGAGTGCGGTTAACATTGCCGTATTACCCAGTGTGCCAAGAAAATAGGCATTCAAGATGGAGTAAATAACACTCATTGACGTGCCTAGCATCATTGGGACAGCAAAATGAGCTACGGCTTTGGCGATTGGTGCTCTTTCAAAGTAATGGAGGTTTTCTGCATCCATGTGGGTCACTACTTTCTTCGTTAATATTGATCTAATCTAACACCGTTAGATTGAACCTTACAGTGTTAGATGTTATCATGAACGTATGAACCTGTAAAGCATAAACTTACACTGTTAGATAAAAGGGCGGATAGCGATGAAAAAACAACAGCCTCAGATTTCGGAAGATAAGATTTTGGAAATCTCGTGGAAGCTTCTCGGAGAAGAGGGCATCGAGAAATTCAGCATGAGACGCTTGGCAGACAAGTTGGGGATTCAGGCTCCATCTCTATACTGGTACTTTAAGAGCAAGCAGACGCTCTACCAGCGTCTGGCTAACCAGATATCGAAAATTATTCTGGACGAGTTTCACACTGAAGGGGACTGGAAGGAACAGATGGAGGGGCTTGCGGTGACGGTGCGAAGTGTACTCAGCCGGTACCCGTGCTCTACACAGCTCATGATGATGACGCTGCCCCATGAACCGGACATGATCCGCTTCACCAACCGCATGTTGCTCTGCATGGAATCAACACCACTAGAGCAAGAGCAGAAATTACAGGCCGTTCTTACACTGGTCAACTATGTATTCTATTTCGTACTGGACGATTATCAGCATCAGCGTAATATATCTGCTGCCATTAAAGAGCAGGAAGTACTTCAAGGTGAAGAGATGGTTAGCCTTCTGGATTCTATGAGCGAGAAGGAAGTTGGTCTGTTCAGCAGGATGTATAAAAACGGTATGTTTGAGGTGATGGGAACGGACAGTGCGTTTGAGTTCGGCTTGAAGATTATTTTGCTCGGGATCGAACAAGTGGTTACGGAACATAAGAAGTAGCTACCACGATTTTGGGTAAAGTAAATTTAATCACATAGCAGACATTAGTTCTACATAGAACTGATTGATGTTTTGATAAGAAAGAAACCCACCGAATTAAGCTCCGGAGGGTTTCTTCTTATCATCCGATCACAGAAGCATTGGTAGCTCGAGATCAGGTTTCAATAAAACAACATCTTGCTGTTGTTCGGGCAGCCCGCCAAGCACCAACACTTCTGAATTGAATCCTAATATACGAAGCGGAGGGAAATTAACCACACCTATAATCTGCTTTCCGATCTTTCATTTTTATCCTAATTTCCTGAATCGATTGAAACGAAGGAACTTGGGCAGTTGGATATTGTAGGATTTCAGGGCAAAGTACATCAGCATTCCTGACAACGTAATTAAACCGCCTACAAATTGAAAAGCAGAGATGGTTTCTCCCAAAAGAAGATAAGCCAGCATAATGGCCAAAACGGGTTCACCGATAATGCCTACTGAAACCGTTGTTGCACCAATGGATTTGAGCAGCAGATTGAAAATATACTGACCAAAAATAGTGGGTATGATCGCAAGTAGGAGGAAATACAGCCAATCGGATGATTCGTAATTGGTCAACGAAAAGTTATTCAATAAACTGTAGACCAGCAGGACACTTCCGCCAATCATAAAGACAACAACACTGTATATATTCGCGTCGATTTTTCGACTTACTTTCTGTCCCACCAGCATATACGCCGACACCAGAATGGTTCCTACCAGTGACAGCGCGTCACCGATCAGAGCCTCTCTTGAAATGCCTATATCTCCCCAGGCGATAATCACCGAACCGAATAGGGCGGTAATTAAACATAGAACGGTAGGTATACTTGCTCTTTCCTTAAACATAAAGTATGACCCGACCATCACAAACAAAGGTTGCAGCGCCAGAATGACCATGGAACTAGCGACTGAGGTATACACCAGCGATTCCATCCAGAACAAGAAATATAGACCAAGAAGCAGGCCAGCCAGAAAAACGGTGCTCCAATCCTTTGAATTCAGTTTTAAGAAACGAATCGTTTTCCAGGGGATAAAAGGAAGCATAATAATGGCCGATATATATAGCCTGTACATACCGGCTATAGTGGTCGGAGTATCCGAAGACTTGATCATGATTGAAGAGACGGATACCGACAAAATGGCGATAAAAAGTAATACATAAGGATGAAAAAGTAGCGATGGTTTAGTTTCTTTCACATATAAGCCTCCAAAAGTTCTTATCCGGTCGTCTGTGCACAGGCTCTTGTGATAAGTCAAAGATTTGATATAATAATATCATTATTTTTGTGGATTTCGTGCAATTAAATCGCTGTATAATATAGATATATCGTCAAAGAAAGGAACATCATAAAATGGCGAAGCAACTTTATGAGGATATTCTGTATTCCGATCATTCGTTTCCCTATATCATGTACACACATACACGTCATACAAGTATCCCCGAAGGCAGAGGGTTCAACGATCTGCATTGGCACGAAGAGCTACAGATCACTTTAGTCACAAAAGGCAAGCTGGTTATTCAGATTAACGGAATTGATTATACATTGGAAACAGGTCAAGCGATCCTGATCAACAAGAGAATTCTTCACATCACAACTGAGCTAAGCCATGACGCTCAATATGTTAGTTTTAATTTTCCGGAAAAGCTATTAGCCTTTCATACAGATAGTGCAATGGAAAAAAATTATGTACTGCCTTATACCAATTCTTCTTTGGTTTCACTTGTGATTACAAAAGATTCGGAGTGGGAAACGCAGATATTAGACATGCTTTGGGGAATGAGGGAGACGTTCAATTCAGAGAAAACATGGGGATGGGAATATGAAATTTCAATTAAAACAGTACAACTATGGTTTGTGTTGATATCCAACATTTCGATTCCTTCCGAGGAAACCCCGAGAAGCGAGAAGCGTCAGCAGGAAAGACTACAGTTAATGCTCAGCTTCATCCATCAAAATTACGCTCATCCGGTTACCCTTCGTGAGATTGCTGATGTCGCGCATTTGAGCATTTCAGAGTGCACGAGATGTTTTAAGAAAACGGCTCATATGACGCCATACGAGTATCTAATCAAATATCGGATTAAGAAGAGTAAGGATCTCTTAATATCAACAAATGATACAATAACCGAGATCGCTCAGAAAGTAGGCTTTAATCACGTGAATCACTTTATCCAGTCTTTCAAAAAGCACGAAGAAAGAACACCGAAAGAGTTTCGGTGCTCTCCATACCCTGTATAAATGCTAAACGAATATTCTTTTACGTTTTTAGTGAATCTTAAAATTTTGCCTGAATTTCTTTTAAAAACAATTCCGCAGCAGTGGAAAAGACCTGATGTTTTTTCCAAACCATATTTAAGCCAGATTCAAGTCTTGGCTCTAGAGGTCTGAAGCAAAGATCGCTTTCACTGGACGTATTCACTATTTTATCTAGTGTTAATGCATAACCAATGCCTTCTTCAACCATAATGGCAGCATTATATGCAAGATTGTATGTAGTAACGACGTTTAATTTGTCAAAATCTTCCCCAAACCAATCCGCAAACTCATTTTTCGAAAATGTCTGCTTCATCGACTGTCTTGAACAGATCAGTGGAACATGTAATAAGTCTGTGGATTGAATCGTATCTTTGGAGGCGAGTGGACTTTCTTTTCTCATAACCACTCCCCAAACATCCTTGTCGGAGAAATTAATATAGTTATATTTGGAAACATCCGCTGGCTGGATTAGAATACCGAAGTCAAGGAGTCCCTTGTCAAGCCGCTCAGTTACATCATCTTCGTTGCCGCTGTATAGGTGATAGCGTATATTGGGATATTTATTCTGAACTTCTTTTGCCACTCTTGCAATCTGTTTCATGGCTTCCGTTTCTCCACCGCCTATATAAATATCTCCACTTATGGTTTCTTCCATGGATTCAAATTCTGCCTCTAATTTATCAACCATACCCACAATTTCTTCAGCTCTATTTCTTAAAAGCATACCTTCATCTGTGAGAATAATTCGGTAACTACTGCGAATAAATAATTTCTTTCCCAACTCTTGTTCAAGGTCTTTCAATTGTCTGGACAAGGTGGGCTGCGTAACATGCAAGAAATCAGCAGCGCGTGTAATACTTCCTTCTCTGGCGACCGTAAGAAAATAACGCAATACTCTAATCTCCATCGTAACTCCTCCTTTATCCTTTATATTCTACAATAAACCTTGCAGAAATGCCTTTCAAGCATAACTCGTTATAAGATATGAGTATTTGCTATGTGGTGTATAAACGCTAAACTAAAAAGCAAGGCAACTGGAGAAGAAATTGAAAGGAATGAATGATATGGATAAGACAAAAGTATGGTTTATCACTGGCTCTGGTCGAGGTATGGGCACAACTATTGCTAAGGCTGCTTTAAATGCTGGACACAAGGTTGTTGCTACCGGCCGGAATCCCGATGCAGTGGTTCGTGCGATCGGTGATTCCGAGAATGTAATGGTTGTCCCATTAGATGTTTGCGAGCCTGCAGATGCACATGCCGCAATTAAGGCGGCAATTGAACGGTTCGGGGCGATCGATGTACTTGTAAATAATGCGGCACATTTCTGTGGAGGGTATTTTGAGGAACTGACCCCTGACCAGATTGAACATCAGCTACAGGTGGCGTTGGTGGGTTCCATGCATGTAACCCGTGCCATATTACCTGTGATGCGCAACCAGCGTTCAGGACATGTGATCTCGATCTCTTCGGGCGCTGGCCTTTCAGGATTTGAGTTTAATTCGGCATACAGTGCTGCGAAGTTTGCGCTTGAGGGATGGATGGAGGCATTGGCTCCTGAGGTAGCTCCTTTCGGTATTCATACGACTATAGTAAATCCGGGATTTTTCCGAACAGAATTTCTTACGGACGCATCCTCAACTTTCGCTAAGCCCTCGATTGAAGATTATGATGACCGGAGAGCTGGTCATATGGAATTTTTTAATAATCAGAACGGGCAACAGCCTGGAGACCCAAAAAAACTTGCCAAGGCCCTCCTCAAGATTGCAAACGAGGCCCAACCACCGCAACGCTTCATTGCAGGAGCCGACGCGATAGACATTGCAGAGCAGAAAATTGCCAACCTTCAGTTAGAGATCAATGCTTACCGGGATCTCTCTAAATCCATGGCATATGACAACTAAACGAAATCACCTGCTTGTATTCATTCTGACCTTTGGTGTATTCAGTATTTTAAATACGGAGATGGGCGTAATCGGAATGTTGCCTTTGATTGCAGACCATTACCAGGTCAGTATCTCAACCGCTGGTTTGATTGTGAGTCTTTTTGCGCTTGCGGTTGCTGTATCTGGTCCCATTTTGCCCTTATTATTTTCGGGCATGAACTGCAAGCATGTTATGTTGTTCGTACTTGGCATTTTTATTGTGGGCAGCCTGGTCTCCGCTATCACATCAAACTTTACGGTATTGGTCATTGCACGTGTCGTTCCGGCTTTTTTCCATCCTGTCTATTGCTCATTGGCATTTACGGTCGCAGCGGCGTCAGTCCCCAAGGAAGAGGCGCCGAAGGCAGTGGCTAAAGTATTTGTAGGCGTCTCGGCAGGCATGGTACTCGGAGTCCCCCTTTCGAGCTTGATTGCTACCAGCACATCGTTGTTCTATGCAATGTTGTTCTTTGCCGCCGTAACGATCATCGCATTTGTAGCAACACTTCTTTTTGTGCCCTCCATGCCAGTTACGAAAAGAATCTCTATGGGTACTCATCTGTATGTATTGAGAAGATCGGTGATGTGGCTATCCATTGCTGGCGTGATTTTCATGAACGGAGCTGTATTTGGGGTCTATAGTTACCTTGCCGAGTTTCTGAAAACCGTGACAAGATATGACTGGAACACCGTCAGTGTGTTGTTATTTCTATATGGCTTGGCCAATATGGTTGGAAACATGATAGCAGGGAAACTGCTCGCTAATTTCCCTTTAAGAACGATCAAGATGTATCCCATTGTATTAATAACGGTATACATCTTGTTGTTCACCTTCGGACAATTCAGTGTGCCAACGGCCTTCCTTATTTTCATTTGGGGGATCATAGGAGGCATAGGGGGCAATATCACTCAATATTGGGTGGTATCTGCAGCACCAGAGGCACCCGAATTGTCGAATGGGATCTTTCTGACCTCTTCCAACCTGGGAACAACACTTGGTGCTAGTGTATGTGGACTAATCGTAACTGGAATAAGTATACAATATATTGTAGTTGGAGGAATCGTGTTCCTTATCTTTAGTATCGTAACGAATTACTTCAGAATCTCCATGACTGGCCGATTCGAGGGCTCCAAAGTTGGAGGATAAGAGGCGGACGTAGTGATAGGCGTTATACATTACCTTTTCGGCATTTTGCTCTCATCCATGTAGAGCAGATTCCAGCGGTGACCGTCCAGGTCGGCAAATCCCGCGCCGTACATCCAGCCATCTATTTCACTAGGCTTGCCAAAGATGGTTCCTCCAGCTAACTCGACTTTTTTAATAAAAGCATCAACTTCTTCTCTGCTGTCAGCACCAATGGAAAATATCACTTCTGCGCTATGGGATGTATCTGCGATTTTGGCACCTGTAAATTTCTCAAATGTTGCATCCGGAAAAAGCAGAATCGTTGTTGAGCCTATGACAAGCTGGGCTCTCTCGTTACCAACATTCTCCCCATGGAATCCGATCTCATTGAAAAAGGCAGTGGATTTCACAACATCTTTCACCGGCAGGTTCATCCAGATTTTTTGTGACATGGCTGTAGCCTCCTAGAGTATATTTTCAACACTCTTACTATACTCTACCTCAATTCAAAATTACATAATCGGGTACATACGATTATGAAAGAGTTAGAAATACCTTGTATAATGAAGGATGATTTAGAGAAATCCGAATCGTTCTAGTCAATTCAAAATCCAAATTAAAAGAGCAATCTCCAATGAGGTTGCTCTTTTGGTTATGGCTTATTTTGCCAAACAGTGTACACACAGTTTCTTCCTCCGGCCAGAATGTATTCTCCACGTTCAATATGAACATTATCGCCTAGAACCGTTTTGAATAAATGTAACTCATTCTTGCATAACCCGGTACATACCGCGGCCGCTTCACAGATGGGGCAATGCTTCTCAATGAGTAGGAGACTGCCATCATCCTGCTCCTTAACCTCGGCCATATAACCTTCATTTGTACGAATTTCGGCCAATTTCTCCAATCTCTCTCTGACTCCTGATGAATCGCCAAGATGCTGAAGATATTGTTCTTGCATATTTTTATTTCGAACATCCAGCAACTTGTCCAGCCCTTCAGTACCAAAAGCCTCTTTCATCGAATGGATGAGGCTGACGGATAAATCCGAATATCCACTTGGGAAAAAACGATTAGCCGCGGGAGTTAATATCCATAACTTGGTGGGACGACCCATGGGACGGGCCTCTTCCACAGTGGTAACCAATCCTTCTCCTTTTAGCGCATTCAGATGTTGACGAATAGCCATTCCGGATAACGAAAACTGAGAGGAGAGAGTGACAACATCCATTCCCCCGCGCTCTTTTAACAGATTAATAATTGCTCTCCGGGTACTGGTCGAGACATCCTTTTTGGTTTGATTTCCGCTCATGGTTTACCTCCTTGTGACGCAACTGAATCTACATGACTAACTACATTTTAAACAAAAATGTTGACAAAGTCAAAGCCGAACTGTAGCTTAGACATTATAAACAAAAATGTTTACTAAGTATCCGGATACGATGTATACATACCAATTTTCTTGGAGGTCACATTTCATGCCATGGGTTTCCATCTCTTGTTGATCCTCACGAGTATCATTGCCAGCACTCGGATCTCACCACGCGGATGAATAAGAAAGTGGGTGTACAGACCATTGCTCACTGAAGATCCGAATAAACTATTTACAGCTTATCGCATCATCGGAACGAAATGGACGATCCATATTTTATGTGCTCTGTCTCAAGGCCCGAAGAGATTCGGTGAAATATTCGATAACATTCCTTCCATTTCCGAAATGATCCTCTCCAGACGTTTAAAGGGTCTTCAAGATGATCATTTGGTCAAAAGAACAATACGGACACGCCCTACACAAATTATTTATGAACTTACGCCAAAAGGAGCTGCTCTTGCAGCATTCATACCCTGTCTAATGGACTGGGATACCAAATTTCAAAATGATACCACCGGGAGGAATAAAGATGATCATTGAGGTCAGTGATACAGCATCGGACAAAATCGTTGAGATCTTATCAAGTGCAGATATCCAAAATGCCTTTCTTAGAGTAGGCGTTGATGAAGGGGGATGCAGTGGTTTGTCTTATACCCTTATCGTGGATGAACAGCAGGCAGAAGAAGACATTGTGTTAAATAAAAAGCAATTTAAAATATTGGTTCACGCAAACAGTATTCCATATATTGATGGGCTTGAGATTGACTATGAAGTGAGCGGAATGTTAGGCGGATTCACCATGAATAATCCAAATGCCAAAGTTTCATGTGGATGCGGGGCCAGTTTCAGAATGGCCAATTATCGTGGCGAAGTGAAAAAATGTGATTAATGAAGGAAAGAGTGCAGAGCAATGATCTCATTTGTAGTATCTGAACAAGCAATCGATTCATTTAAGAATGAATGGGAATTGGAAGAGGACCAATATGTAAGGATTTACGCAAAATATGTCGGAGGAGGCTCCGATGCTTTTACAATTGGCATAAATGCGAGTGCTACACCGGTCGATCCCGCACTGGTTCAATCCATTGGAGGATTTCATTTCTTTGTTGAAAAAACAGATGCCTGGATCCTGGAGGATGAACTTCTCCAAATTGACTGTAATGAACATGGCATATTTTCAAGCAAAATCTCCTATTAAACATGGGAATCCTATTCTAAATCATGGTCTTACTTTTTAAACATTTAACTTTACAAAGTATAACACTTCATGTATATTCAGGGAGTAAAAAAGGTTTATTTTACCATAATATCCATCAAATCATGGAGGTGTGGAAGACAAACAACAATCAGATTGGGATTTTTGATGCTCAGTACAGGGCGCCTACAATTGGGATTATGCTGGTTCTGGCAACCGTAGCTTTTGAAGGACTGGCTATCACAACGATTGCCGCGAAAATGGCACAAAGTTTAGATGGTATTCATTTATACGGTTGGATCTTCAGCGCATTTTTGTTATCTCAGCTTATTGGAACTTTGGTTATGGGTCAGCAGATTGACAAGCGCGGCGTTTTTACATCCATGCTGATATCTTTTAGTGTTTTTGTGTTAGGAACTGTGGTCTCCGCTATTTCTTTCGATATGCACATGCTTATTGCCGGAAGAGCCCTTCAAGGTTTTGGAGCGGGGGCCCTGATCACATGTGTTTATACCTGTGTGACGTTACATTATCCAGATACACTTCGTACTCAAATCCTGGCCGCATTCTCCATGGCATTTGTCCTGCCAACCTTAATCGGACCTTATGCAGCAGGCCTTATTGCTTCCTACATCTCGTGGCGATATGTTTTCTGGATCGTTTTACCCTTGATTGGAATAGCGTTGAGTCTCACATTCCGTTCTTTCCGTCATTTGCAGCTTCAGCAAGATCTGTCAGGTCCAGCGCGAGCAACCGACTCAAAGATTATGTATGCGATTCTGCTTGCCGTTGGAACGGGGCTGTTACTCACAGGACTTGGTATGATAACCGATTGGAAAGGTATAGTACTCACTTTGGCTGGATTAGTCATCATGATCCCACCAATGCGTAAATTGCTGCCTGTGGGGACTTTCTCGGTACAAAAAGGATTGCCTGCTACTCTGGTTTCGAGAGGGCTATATGTTGCTTGTTATTTTACAACGGAAAGTTTTGTGATCTTGGCACTAACCGAAGTGAAGGGGTTATCAGCTGACCTTGCTGGCCTCATTGTAGCAGCAGGTTCTCTGAGCTGGTCCGCCGCAGCGTGGTTACAAGCCAAGCTTGATGCACGAGATCAAGGTCGAGCCCGAAAGGGTAGGGTTATGACAGGCATTGGGATTATGATCGTTGGAACTGCACTTGTGATACTGGCTCTTATTTTGACGGACGGCGGGATTATACTCATCCTTCTCTCACAAATGATTACAGGGTTTGGTGTTGGATTGGCCAACCCTACAACGGCAGCCATTGCTTTACAACATGCCTTGCCCAGGAAAGAGGGAGAAATGTCCGCGAATCTGCAATTTGTGGATTCCTTCTATATGGGCATAAGCATTGGAGTTGGTGGCGCTCTAATTGCCTTGTCCGAAACGTTACAGTGGGGCATATCGACAGGTGTTTTGATCGTGTTAACACTGCAATTATTATGGGTCTTGTTAAGTTTCTTGGCATCACTACGAATTACCAAACTCGTTCATCAAGAACATCATCCAATCAACCAAGCGAAGGATAACATCTCCATGTAACGGATGACAACCGCGTCGTTAAATACATCATGAAGAACGGGGGGACTAATTGCATTGGGAGGTGGGTAAGATGGCACGTGTATTAGTAGTCATTACTCCAGCTGAAGGACATGTGAATCCATCATTAGGATTAGTTACTCAGTTGACGAACAATGGTGAGGAAGTCATCTATGTGTGCACGGAGGAGTACCGTTCCCGAATTGAACAAACCGGTGCCCAGATCATTACCTATCCGTTTCCACAAGATGCCTTCTCTCATGATCCGGTGTTGAAACCCCAGGAATACAAGCATTCTTATCAATTCATTTATATGATGGTAAGCGGTATTATCCGGGGGATCATCCCCAATGTGCTGCAGGTGGTAGAGGATCAAAAGTTCGATTATATGATCTTTGATTCCCTGATGGGATGGGGAGGGACTATTCTTGCAGAAAAACTGGGAATTCCTGCGGTGTGCTCGATTGCGTCCTTTGCTTTTGTGGAGCCTCTCGGGTCTAGCTCAGTTCTGAATGAGACGGAGACGAAGGAGCTTTATGAGGCTACGATGAAGATCACAACGGAGTTAGCCGAAGAGTTTCAAGTGAGTATTCCAGCCATAGAAGAGATTCCAGCACATGCAGGTCAGTTAAAGCTCGTGTACACCAGCCGTTATTTTCAGCCGCAGGCAGAAAAGCTGGACGATCGTTTTATTTTCACGGGTCCTTCGATCATAACACGGCAAGATGCACCGGGCTTCTCGTTTGAGTTGCTTCGTGAACGATACCCGCAAACCGTGTACATTGCTATGGGTACGATTTTAAATAAAAACTTGGATTTCTATCAGCTTTGCTTTGAAGCATTAGGGGATCTACCCGTGAATGTTGTTTTATCTTCGGGAAAATACACGGATATGGAGCCGCTGGCTGATCAAATACCTCCTAATTTTATCGTCAAGCCATACATTGCCCAGTTGGACATGCTGCAGCATACCGATGTTTTTATCACACATGCTGGAATGAACAGCACAAGTGAGGCGTTATATTACAACGTTCCGATGGTGATGATTCCATTAACATCGGATCAGCCTCTTGTCGCCAATCGGGTACAGGAGTTGGGCGCGGGTATTACTTTAAATAAACATAATCTCAGTGCAACTAACTTGAGAGAGGCATTAACAGAAGTACTACACAATTCACTTTATAGACGGCAGGCTTACCTCATTGGCGAATCTTTAAGGCAGGCTGGCGGTTACAAGCGAGCTGCTGAAATGATCATGAGTCATATGGGTTCAGGGGTAGAACTTTATGAATTTTGATAAAGTAGGCAGTGAAAATAGACGATCCTGTTAATCCAGGGTCGTCTATTTTTAACGTTGATTAATCTTCTGTGAACTTATAACCAAGTTATACGAAATATATGATGTCTGTGATCCATGATCAGTGAGTCTAGTTTGACACCTCGGGCTTTTTAATTGGTAGTAAACGACTTGTTGCAAATACGACTATTACTACCATAAGAACTGTTATCCCGTTTAAAAGTTGGATATTGCCTATAGGAAACAAAAAACTTCCAATTAGTGGAGCTGCAGCCATACCAAGATAACGAACAAAGTTATAGACACCCATTGCCGTAGCGCGCTCTTCAACAAACTCTGAGGACAAGAGGGTTGGCATCACTGGTGTTGCAAGTCCCAACACGAATCCAGTAAGCATCAGAGAGATAAGCAAACCAATTAGAGAGTGATCTGCAGCAAAAATAAAAATCACAAGACTCAAAATGGTCATTATACCGGTCCAAAAGAGTGTGCGTACTGAGCCTATTCGGGTTTGTAAACTTCCACTCATTTTACTTCCAACAAGATTGAATATCATGAGAGCAAGAGAGAATAATCCAATGCTTGCAGCGCCTAAAGCATACTTAGTTTGTAATATTGTAGGTAGAAATACAATAAATGTGTAAAAGACATCATACATGATGAAACCGCTCAAAAGAACTACAACGCCGGTTTTGTTGCTCAGAATTTTCCCGAATGCTTTTAAACCTAGTCTTGTTCCCGCTGGTTTTATGTTGACTGGTTTTGTCTCAGGTAACATAAATATGGCTGCTATCAAGATTAGAAGAGCACTGACTGCTGCAAAACCAAATGTACCCGTGTAACCGAATTTACTACCGATAATACCACCGATGAGCGGACCAATAGCTGGTGAAATTCCAAGAATCATCTGATATGTAGCCATACTTTCTGCACGCTCTTTACCCTCAAAAACATCTCCGATCATTGTAGCAGCTACTAACGGAACAGATGATGCGCCTATTCCTTGAATGACTCGAAAAATGAGTAACATTTCTATAGAACCTGAAAACATGCATCCTATAGTAGCAATTACATAAATAATTATACCCGGGACTAGGATTTTCTTACGTCCATTACGATCAACAATGGGGCCAAGTATGATCTGCATGGTTGCCATGGCCACAGTGAATAAAGTAACCGTTAGATTAACTAAATGTAATGACGTATTTAGATCTTGTTGCAGATCAGGTAGCAAAGGAATGTACAGGCTTTGAGCAAGAGATACAATAGCGGCAGAAATTCCCAAGATAAAGAGTAATCGTCGTTTGTTCATAAAAAACCTCCAAATTATATTGACTGACTGTCAGTCATTATTGTATATTGAGCTTATAACATTGACTGACAGTTAGTCAAGTTGTACATTTAAACTAATATAAAGGAGTGACAAAGGAGATCTGACAATGGCACGAGTAAGCAAGAACCCCCAGGAACGAAAAAATGAAATACTGACTGTGGCTATGGAATTATTCAACTCCAAGGGCTACGAAAATACATCCGTCAGTGAAATTGTAAGAAAAGTTGGTGTTTCACAAGGAACTTTCTACAATTATTTTCAATCTAAAGAAGATGTACTTCATGCTGCTTGTGAACGAACATTAGCATCTCGTTTGGAAGCCATAAATCAGTTAGTTGAAAATCGCGATCTCAACGCGAGAGAAAAACTTATTCGTATTTTTATGGATGCAACCCCTAACGAAGAGGATCAAGATGTATTTGAATATCTTCATAAGGAAAGTAACAGTACCTTGCATCAAAAATGGATTGTGATCGAAATTAATGCATTGATTCCCTACATCAAAAAAATCGTTCAGCAGGGGGCAGAAGAGGGAGAATTTCTTGCTCAACAACCGGAGCTCAAAGCGGAGTTTCTTTTGGTAGGTGTTGCATTTTGGCTTGATCGTGGTGTATTTACCTGGAATGAACAAGATTATCTGGAGAGAAAAAATGCTTTGAACGGGATCATTGATCAGCTACTTGCTGTTAATAAGCAATGATTTGCATCGTTCAACGACTATAGGAAGAAGGAATACGAGAATGAATTTAATAAAAAAAGATTTTAGTGAGGTTTTACATGGCCGTCGTACGATAAAAAAATACGATCCGAATTATAAAATTAGTCGGGAAGAAATCACTGAAATGCTCGAAGATGCTGCTTTGGCTCCGTCAGCATTCAATTTACAGCCTTGGCGATTTGTCGTTATTGACAGTAACAAAGGTAAGGAAGACCTACTCGAAATTGCGCCTTTCAACTTTTCACAAATTAATACTTCGTCAGCAGTTATCGCCGTCTTTGGTGATCTGAATTTTGTTGACAGTGCAGAAGAAATTTACAAGGAAACCGCTGATCTTGGCTATATAACGCAGGAGATTAAAGATAAGATGCTTGCTATGGTTGTACCCATGTATAATCAATTTTCAATGGATAAGAAAAGAGAGTCTGTGTTGCTGGATGGCGGACTTGTCTCTATGCAATTTATGCTTACGGCACATGCTCATGGTTATGCGACAAATCCAATGTCAGGCTTTAACAAAGAGAAGATTGCAGCAGTATTGGGATTAGATCCAGAGCGTTATGTTCCAATACTACTCATTTCAATCGGCAAGGCAGCTTCAGATGCACGCCCGCCTGTTCGTCTTCCGATCAGCCAAATTACAGAGTGGAAATAACGGGATTACTACTTGGAAAAAATGTCTCGACTATAGTACCAATGAAAGTCGCTATCTTAGCGGCTTTTTTTAATTTTAATGGTCTCAAGACTTGACCTACAGTTAACTCTATGTCTTATACTCGATTAGGCTTGCAAATTATATAAGGAATTGGAGATTTTATTTATTATGGCGAAGAGCACGAATTGGAATGTTTTTGGACTGGCAATACTACTAGGTTTATTTTCTACATTAGGTCCATTTACGATTGATATGTATTTACCGGCTTTTCCGGAGATTGCACAAAATATGAATACAACGGCATCACTTGTACAATTTAGCCTTACTGCTTGTTTATTAGGACTGGGTGTAGGACAACTCGTTATGGGTCCTTTGAGTGACGCATACGGTAGACGTAGACCATTGTTGATCTGTATGGCAGCCTATATTATATGTTCCTTGGCCTGTGCTTTTGCTCCGAATATCGGACTATTGATTTTGTTTCGTTTCACGCAAGGATTTGCGGCTTCGGCTGGCATTGTCATTTCCCGTGCGATAGCTAGAGATCTATACAGTGGACATGAACTCACTAAATTTTTCTCTTTGCTGTTGCTTGTAGGGAATTTGGGACCTCTGGCAGCACCCATCGCGGGAAGTGGGGTTCTTTCCTTCACAACATGGATTGGCGTGTTTATTTGCCTTTCATTCTTGGGGATTTTCTTATTAATCATGACAAAGTGGAGCTTAAAAGAAACACACCCCGTCGAAAGACGTATGGTTCCTGACTTCAAACAGCAATTGGGTAATTACAGAATGCTTCTGCGTGACCGCAAGTTTGTTGGTTACATGCTGGCACAGGGAATCATGACGGCAGGGGTTTTTGCTTATGTGGCGGGAACACCATTTATTTACCAAAATATATATGGAGTCACACCCACAGTATTTGCTATACTGTTTGCTTCGAACGGCATCAGCTTGATCATCGGATCTCAAATCGTGGGTCGATTGGCCAAACGTATCCCTGAGCAGACGCTTCTATTATCCGGGCTGTGGCTTGCTATAATAGCAAGTGTTGCTGCTTTGGTCGTAACCCTTGCTCATGGTCCGCTTTTTGCTTTGGTTATTCCGTTGTTCTTCTTTGTTTGCTCGATCGGCATTACGTCTACAGCGGCATTCCCGCTGGCCATGGAGAGTCAAGCTAAGATGGCCGGAAGTGCAGCAGCACTGCTCGGCGTTGTTCCTTTTCTTCTGGGTGCACTGGTTGCTCCTCTGGTCGGCATCGCAGGTGAGGACACTGCCGTCCCGTTAGGACTCACTTTATTAATGACCAGTATCATTGCCATTGTTACTTATTTTCTGCTTGTTAAAAAAATCTCACATCAACCAAAACATGCCCAGACTGATCCTAACTTTTAGATTAGAAGTAGCAAAAGGTCGATTCCAGACTGGAATCGGCTTTTTTGGCATTATGAAGTATATTAAATTCAATGAGCCGATCTGCTTTGCAGATAGATTTCCAGGTCTGGGCTCGATCCTCAATTGGCTGGTTATGAGCGGGTAAGAGCTAGTTAGCGTAGCATTTTTTTCGACCTTAAAATCGCTATTGGCTGCTTCCATGCGTGAAGGCACTGAATACGAGGCCAACGCCCTGTATTGCGTTCCGAACTTTATTGATAGATGTACTATTACAAGAACTATAGGATGTCATACATGCTTCTTGTTAGAGATGTGTTTTTGTAGGGACACAGGGTTTGACACGAGCTATTTAAATTTAAAACAACTAATGGCTTCCATATAGAGTGTGTGGAGGTCCTGGTTCTTTACGTCATTCAATACTAATTTAAAATGTGTTAACTGATTGCTCTGAAAGGCTGTCAATTCGTGAAGTTCCATCGTTTCTTGCCAAGCGAGATGATGGTTTTGTCGATTTGGTTCGTAAGTATACACATGAATCCCTCCTAAAGTTATGTGTTAGCCTATGCATGCGCCTATAAAAGGTACTGTGAACGAGACGTAAAAAAATAAAAATTAATCTGAATATATTGGGTCCATGAAATTCATAATAACCACAGACTGCGGATAGAAAGAGCCACCATTTGCAGGAAACAATTAATAGGAGGAAATACAAAAATGCAACTGCAAAACCATCAAAACATTGAAACAGGTACTGTTCCACCTCAACTGAACCATGGCGGGCATGAAATGTTTGATGTCCATGAAGTATTGGCAGGAGCGATCAATACCATGAATACGTATACCATGATGAGTGAACATGTAAAAGATCCGGAGCTTCGGGATATTTTACAACGTCAGAAGCAATTTATGACGGATGAATATAACATTACATTGGAATGTTTTAAAACCGGTCAGGATCCTTCCAAACCGACTCAAAGTTATAAAATGAATCAGGGTAACGATTTTACTTATGGCATGAAACCAAGCCAACCGAAAAAGCCAATGCAAACTGCAGGTGAGATATGCGACCAAAGCATCTCTCTTAGTATGTTAAATGCAGTAAAATCAGGGGCTGTAATGAAAACAACAGCAGCATTGGAAACAACGAATCCTGTTGTACGCCGTGTGCTTGCGGATTCCTTACCAAACTGTATTGAAATGGCATATGAGATCTCGATTTATCAAAATAAGAATGGCTTCTACCAAGTACCACAGCTTGCCCAGCAAGATATGCAGCAAATGCAAAATGGATATGCTCCTGCACCGCTTCAGCCGCAAATCCCTGGTAACCTTCCCCACTAAAAATGAAGCGCCGTATCTCATTTCGAGATACGGCGTTTTATTTGTTACCATTTTGAAACAGGTCTGCAATGAAAGCCGTCATCTATACTAAGGATGTTCAGTCAAACTGGACAAAGGAACTGTCATTTCCTGCTCTGAGTCTCCGACCGGATAGATTCGGGCCGTTTCATCCTCATTGACATGCTGGATAAAGATAGGGGTATCCTGATAAGTTACCTTTTTCATAATGGTCGATTCAGATATTTCGATCGCTCTTTGTTTGTTCATAACGTTCTCCTTATCCCGAATGGTCATTTGTTGATCAACAAGACGGTGAGGTTTTTAAAACTCTGCATCACTACAATGCACCAAACCGTGCAAGTTTATGCAAGTTTGTAGAGAAGGATTAGTGTAGTAAGCATTCCCCGACAGTACATGTTATTATTCTTGTTGAAAAGAATATAGCATGTACATCATTCAAAGATTACGAGGAGGTTTACTTCTATGGAATTTAATATATTTGTCGTTGAAGATGATAATGCATTATTTGAAGCGTTGAAAAAAGGATTGGAAGCGTGGGCCTTACAAGTTACAAGACCTGATGATTTTCATGAAGTCATGCGGTCATTTCAGGATCAACAACCACACCTTATTATCATGGACATTACACTCCCTAAATATGATGGTTTTCATTGGTGCAGAGAAATCCGTTCAGTATCCGAGGTACCTATCATTTTTCTATCTTCCCGTGATCACCCCTTGGATATGGTCATGGCACTTAATATGGGTGCGGATGACTTTGTTCAAAAACCCTTTCATACGAATGTGCTATATGCCAAAATCCAGGCGCTTCTTCGCAGAACTTATGCTTATGGGGATGGCCAGACAGATATTCTCGAATGGAATGGTGCCTTAGTTGATCTGAAGCGAGGTGTTATCCGAAAATCAGACGAGGAAGCAGACCTGACCAAAAATGAATTCTTCTTGTTGATTGCGCTCGTGAAAGCTAATAATGTCATTATCTCCCGTCATGACTTGATCCGTAAGCTATGGGAGGACGAGCAGTTCGTAAACGATAATACCCTTACAGCTAATATCACCCGGCTAAGGCAGAAATTAGAACCACTTGGACTCTCGGATGCGATTGTCACAAAGAAAGGGATGGGTTATATGGCCGTCACTTTATAGGGGGTATAGCCGCATGTTAATCCGTTACATCAGAACAAGAAAAAGCTGGATCCTGCTTTTTGTTAGCTTGCTAGGTCTGACCGATGTACTTATCCTTATTGAGCAGGGAATCCATGTAGAATTGACATCTCTCCTATATTTAAATGGTCTGTATATAATTATATTTCTTGTATTTTTTCTATGGCGTTACAAGAAAGAAACCAAATATGCAGCAGCGCTCCTCGAGCTGCAAGAAGTCATGGCCTCGGATTGGATGGAGAGTCTTCCGGAACCTGAGCATGAACTCGATAGTATAACGAACGATGTATTACGAGAGGCCTTTTATCAGTTCAACCGCAAGTTATCTCATGATAAGGAAGTCCAACTGATCGAGAACGACTTCACTGCCTCCTGGATTCATGAGGTTAAAACGCCTCTTACTGCTATGAAACTGATTCTGGACGCACGACCGAGTGATCCGGATCTAAGTAGAATTGAATCAGAATGGCTGAGGATCCATCTTCTCATAGACCGTCAGTTGTATATGACACGTCTTCCTGCCTTGGAATCAGACTTTGTGCTTGAACGAGTTTCGTTACATCGTCTTGCGGCAGAAGAAATCCGGGAATTGGCTCCATGGTGTATGGAAAAAAATTTGGCAGTCAGCATCGAAGGAAATGATGTCATGGTCGTTACGGATCGCAAATGGTGCCGCTTCATCCTTCGGCAGTTATTAACCAATGCCATTAAATACAGTCCATCCGGCAAGGCGATTACATTCATGACAGTGATGTCTGAAAAAGAGAACATTATCCTAGATTTAATTGACGAAGGTCCGGGGATACAACCGCATGACCTACCACGTATCTTTGACAAAGGATTCACAGGCGAGAATGGAAGAATTCACAATGCCGCTACCGGACTTGGGCTCTATCTTGCCCAAACTGTAGCAAGGAAAATGGGCATTGCACTTCATGTCCTAGCGGATCAGAGGCAAGGGACGACGATGCGGATCACCTTTACGGATCCCAATGCATTCGAAATGGTTAGAAGAACTCAAGAGGAAAATATCCCACTATAAACAGCCAAGATTATTCTTGACTGTTTTTTTTGTGAACATGACAAATTTGTCATCTACCTAATCAACTCGTCACCCAGAACGTACGACAAGTAGGGGAGATCAACGTACACTTAAGCTACAATCATTTTTGGGAGGTTCAACATGGATGAATGGAATGAACAAGAAACGGTTTTACACGCTCGAAACGTCCACAAATCATATGGTTCAAAAGGTGGTGCCCAACAGGTATTAAAGGGAATAGATTTACGTGTTCTCCGTAAAGAATTTGTAGGAATTATGGGTCCGTCCGGTTCGGGGAAGACAACATTGCTTAACGTACTTGCCACGATTGACCGGACAACAGATGGCACAATCTTAATCGAAGATGAAGATATCTCTACCATGAACAATACGGCTCTTTCTGCATTTCGTCGAAACAAGCTTGGATTCATCTTCCAGGACTATAATCTTCTTGACACATTGACGGTAAAGGAAAATATCCTCTTACCTATATCACTTAGCAAAAAAAGCAAACAGCAGGCAGAAAACGAGTTCACAGCGATTGCCGACGTGTTAGGGATTCAGGAACTTTCGCAAAAATACCCATTCGAAATATCAGGGGGTCAAAAACAACGCACTGCTGCTGGGCGGGCCCTCATACATCAGCCTTCCATCATCTTTGCAGATGAGCCTACTGGTGCACTCGATTCCAAATCCGCTTCATCACTGTTATCAGTAATGGAGGAGGTGAACCGGAAAAGAAAGGTCACGATTATCATGGTTACGCATGATCCAGTCGCATCCAGTTACTGTAATCGTGTGGTGTTCCTAAAAGACGGAAAGATATATTCCGAACTGTACAAGGGAGAGAAATCCAGACAGTCGTTCTTCAAAGAAATCATCGATGTGCAGGCTGTTTTAGGGGGCGACCACATTGACAGTATTTGAATTAGCACTTCGCAGCATGCGGCAAAATGTGAAACATTACTACTTGTATTTCTTCGCGCTGATTTTCAGTATGAGTCTGTTCTTTGTCTTCGCTTCCTTGTTACACGATCAGCAAGTTCAGTCCATGTTGGAATCAAGCGACAAATTTCTAATCGCTTTTCAGTCTGCAGCAATTCTGCTCATTGGGATTATTGTAATCTTTACTATATCATCTAACCAAATTTTTCTACGCCGGCGCAGCCGTGAGATCGGATTATATCAGCTCATCGGTCTATCCAAGGGCTGGGTAGCCCGCTATTTAATCATTGAGAATGTACTACTCGGTTTAGGTGCACTCATCGCTGGAATTATCTGTGGAGCATTGGTATCACGTTTGTTTGTCCTCATTCTAATGAAATTGCTCCGTTTGGATGGGATGCCTGCCATTGACTTTTCGTTACTCGCAGCCTTTGATACGGTAAAAGTCTTTGTTCTCGTCGTTGTTATTACTTCCTTACAAATGATATTCATGATATATCGCAGTACACTGTTACATCTATTTCAAGCAGATCAGCAGCCTGACTTATCCAGCCAGCCTCCAACTATCCTTGCATCTATTCTTACGGCTATTTATGCCGTGCTTGGTATTGTACTTCTTGGCTACGGCTATGAATTATCGGGTCGGATGGTAGATGAACAATTAATCTTAAATGCATTCCTGGTGCTTTTATCTACGATTACAGGAACATATATATTGTTTCGTGTGACGATCAAATGGTGGTTCTCATGGATTCGCAAACGAAAAAATGGTCATCTTGGCTTGTATAATAGTTTGTCACTTGCTCCGCTGATGCACCGGATGAAAGGTAATGCCAACTCGCTCACCTTGATTACAGTGTTGTCTGCTTTAACCATAACTCTGGTTACCATGGCGTATTCTGTGTATTACTCCACCGAGAATACGGTCCGCATGGAGATTCCATATGATTTTTCATTTGAGAATAGGCAGTCGGATGCACAATCGTTCGTAACCGAGCTTGAGCGGGAAGGAATTAACTTCAGCTACCTGTCCATCGAGGCCGTCCGGACTAAGGGTGTTATTCTTAATCCACTTGATGAATCCAGCCATATCGAGGAGAGAAACTTGTTGTGGCTTCCAGCTGAACAGCTTCAAAGGGCAGATAAAAAGCTATCGGTGCCTTCACACGGTGAAGCTGTAGAATACAGTGTATCTGCACAGACTGCATTTGACGACAGTGATTTCTCAAAGCGTTACCCGACGAAAATTGAACTGATATCAGAGGGACAGACAGTTAGTTATCCGTTGAAAGAACTAGTTGTCGAGAATCTTGTGAATTCCGATATATCTGGAAATCAGATTTTGGTGTCTGAAAAAACGTTAAGAGAAATTGAGGATAGCATGTCCAGCACTGCCGATTACGAGAGAGTACACATAGATACCTATCGTATTCCAGACAAAAGTGAGCTTGCTTTAGCTTCCTCCCTTTACCAGAAATATAATCTTGACGAATATTTTACGACCGATTTCTATTCACGATATAGACAGACACTTGAGATTTCCGGATTATTAATTTTTATCGCTGCCTTTCTCGGACTCGCCTTTCTCGCCTCTACCGGCAGCATCCTGTATTTCAAACAAATGACTGAGGCCGAGCAGGAGAAACAGAGCTTCAAGACACTGCGCCAGCTCGGATTTGAAGAGAAGATGATTATGAAGGGCATTGTGCGAAAGCAGATGGTTGTGTTTCTTCTCCCTCTATTGATTGGTGTACTGCATTCAATCTTCGCAGTAAAAGCGGCTTCAATCATCATTATTTCGGACATTACTGCTCCAACAATTATTTCGATAGGAGCGTATGCATCCATCTATTTTCTATTCGCTCTCTTCACACTGGGTTACTATCGGAAAATTGTTAAACATGCGATGTTGTAAGACTATTTTCAGGAGGTGCATGTATGAAGAAAAAATTTATTTTTATATTAATTGTAGTAGTAGTTTGCTCAGGTCTATATGTAACATTCAAACGTGAGTTTGATCAATTCAACCCATTGTATAAGGAGCAATATGTTTATGCTTTAATTAATAAACCAGCCGAGAAGGAAGGTAAAAATGAATGGATCCGGTACAGATATAATCTGACCGGTTACACAGCACAAGGGGAGGAAACAAAGGTCACTTTCTCGTCAAGTAAAGAATTGGAACAGGACACATATGTGAAAGTACTTGCCAAGGGAGCCTATACGAAACAATGGACATTAATACAAAAGGAAGAGATGCCAAGTAATTTCTTTCATTGAAAATGGGATTGAATTGGGGGAGTACGACCAGCATCATCTCATAGAAGAAGAGTTACCATTTGGGTTTTGTTAGAATATTTGTATTCGAAGTCGCCTCTTTGGCGACTTTTTACTGTACGTAACTTTTGTTTATATCATTCGAAATTGCTGCACCATCCATAATTTACAATTCAATTAGAAACTTTTTCCTAAATCTAGCGTCTAATACTATGACTTTTTGAGGGGTTATACATTACTAGAGAGTAGAAGGAGCCAAAGACAACACATGAATATGAAGAAGAAATTATCCATTTTTACCGCTTTAGCCGTTTTTCAAGCATTTGCAGTTGGTTCTGTGAGTGCGCAATCAGCACCGCAAGGTGACACCGCGTCAGTAAACACAGCCAATGTAGAATCAGTTGAGGTGTTAAAACAAGAGCAGCCGATTGCAGAGCGTGAAGTGAAGACGGAGAGCAATAACAAATCTATCACTACTCCGCCCACTGAAACCAAGGACACTCAAACCTCAACCGGCACTGAGGCAACACCTAAAACAGACAGCGAGAAACCTGCATTGGATGGGGGAGAGTCGACTACAAACGAAACGGGTGCAAAACCTGTAGTTCAAGAGGAAACCCCTGAGAAGGTTGAAACGCCAGCTACGCCTGCTCAGATAGAGCAACCATCCGTTGATGGGACGTCTCCTGCAGCAGCAGGTGGAAATCTGACGTTGTACATGAATAGCAACAAAATGGAGCAGGATGGAAAAACGTATCTTGCTGGACAGCCAATGGCTGTAAAAAACGGTGTATCCTATGTTGCAATCCGTGCGCTGGTTGACCGTGTGGGATATGGCGTCAAATATGATAACAAAACCAAGGAAACCATCATTATTAGTGGTGAAGATGAACTCCGATTCAAAACTAACAGCAAGGACTATACGGTAAATGGAGAGACCAGAACGATGAAAGGCCCTGCTTATCAGCAAAAAAGTACATTCATGGTGCCGTTAACTTCCATTACTCAAGCTCTGAACATCACCTATAAAGTGAATCAGTCGGCTAAAACGGTTGTGTTGAATCTTAATACAAAACCTGTTGCAAGCTTTACCATTTCCCAAAAGGAAATTTTTGCGGGTGATCAAGTAGACTACGTGACTTCTTCCAGTTCACCTAATGGAATGGATATCGTTGACGAACGCTGGACTGGTCGCCAGGATTCATTTGATCAAGCAGGTACATATACGATTTCATATCAAGTACAGGATTCCAATGGTCAATGGAGCGATCCCTATTCAACTACGATTGAAGTTTTGGCTCCTAATCTTCCTCCTGTAGCCATGTTCGCCACGGATAAAGAAGAGTATAAAATGGGCGAAAAAATAACATACACAGACCAAAGTACAGATGATGAAAATAATATTGTTAAAGCGGCGTGGGAGAACAATTCACTTGCGTTCTTTGAACCGGGTCCAAAAACGGTGACTCTTACGGTAACTGACAATCACGGTGCTACGAACACGTACTCCAAAGTCATCACCATAACCAATGAGACCTTATATTCATTTACCGATTTTAATTTACTCTTCACGCCGGTAGGACAGAAATTCACCTTTAATGGCGGCGAAGTGACTACGATGGAGAAAGTGCCTTATACGTACATGGATGAGCCAAGTTTGCTGATCCGCAGTAACAGTCCGGAAACTGTGAATACGGAAGGCATTGTATATAAAGAATCATCTTCGGGGCAGACCCGTTTCATGATTCACCACGTGAACAATACAGGCAAAAGAGTAAAAATGTATGTGATTGCAACCAATAACAATCCGAATCCAGCCGTATTTGAACAACAGAATATGGGCTTTGCCGGACCTACACCGTATGCTACCGTAGCTGGGAAATTGTCTATTGATAAATGGTTCAAGTCGATTCAGACTGGAGCGGATCAAAAGAAAGAGTACCTTCAACCTGGAGAAAGCAAACTGATTTTGACAGAACTTAATAAAACGCCGATGAAAGAAGGACAAGTCATCTCCCTCTATTCGGACGCTTATAGTGATTATTCCTTAGATTATAACGTTATCCTGGTGGAAGAAAATAAAGATCCGTTCGAGGCTCTGCCATTGCTACCTGTGCTTGATCGTGACGGAGTGCACAACCGGGGTACGTACCCGAATGCGACTCGCATTATAAAGTACGATGAGCACGTGGGAATCAAACCTGCCCGTCTGCCACTTGGTGACAATTCAAGCGATCCCAATCTGGTAGGAACAGATCCGATGGCATACACAGACGCATCCAATGCGGGTAATTTCGGCGTATTGTACAAAATCACGCTGACCAATGTTGCACCGCGTACACTTATCTCCTTTAACCCTCGTGGAGGGAAGTACTCCGGAGTAGCTCTGGTGAACAATCAGTTGGTATCGATTGCCGAAGGTAACGTTGCGGTTGCCAATTCAAGTGAACAAAGCGTGCTTTACCGCACCGGTTCAACTGGAGAGAGCGTAACCATTCTATTCTCTGCCGCACCAGGAAGCAACCTGCCGGTCAATCTGCTCTTTACACCACTCCCATCGGAGAAGTAATGTAGGTTTCTCTTATAACGAATGGTTTGGTGGCACTTTAATCATCGACAAAAAAGACTCCATATGGAGTCTTTTCTTTTCACAACTTATTTCTACTAAGGAGGAATCAAATTCCGATGAATGTAGTCGTCAAGTTGATACGTGAATTCAAAGAGCGAGATAACCGGCGATTGTTGAAGGATTATCGAGACAAAGTGGAGCTTATCAGGAAACGGAACTTGGAAGTTTGGGATGATCAGCACCTGCAAGCGGAATCTCTTCGGCTGCAAGAAGAAGCAAGATCAGGCAAGCCTTTGGATGATCTGCTTGTTGATGCTTATGCTCTAGTTTGCGAGGTTGCGAAGAGAACACTCGGATTACAGCCTTACGATGTGCAAATTATGGCTGCGATTGCTTTGCACGAGAGATTTTTGATCGAGCAGCATACCGGTGAAGGAAAAACACTCTCTGCTGTTATGCCTGTTTACCTCAACGCACTGACAGGCAAAGGCGTTCACGTGCTTACTTTTAACGACTACTTGGCAAATCGAGATGCAGCGTGGATGGGCCCGATCTATCGCTTCCTCGGGTTAACGGTAAGCTCGGTTCAATCGGGCATGAGCCTGTTCGAGAAACGGGAAGCTTACGCCAAGGATATAACCTATGTTACAGCTAAAGAAGCAGGGTTCGATTATTTGCGTGACACAATAACATTAAATGAAGCCGATACCGTGCATCGTCCTTTCCATTACGTCATCGTTGACGAAGCAGATTCGCTGCTTCTTGATGAAGCACGGGTGCCGTTAGTCATTAGTGGCGATTCGAGTGCTTCCAAGAGTGATGGCGTTCTTTTCGCAGAAGTGGCCCGGCAGCTGCGGCCAGGAGAGCATTACGATTTTGACGAGTTCCAGCGGAACGTTTACTTGAATGAAGCGGGTGCTGCAAAAGCGGAGTTGCTGCTGGGATGCGGCAACTTGTACGATAGCCATAACAGTCAATGGTTAACTTCATTGAATTGTGCGCTGCATGTGGAATCGTTATTAAAAAAAGACGTCGATTACATCGTCCGGGACGGTGGAATCGAGCTAATCGAAGAACACACCAGCCGTGTGGCCGAGAACAGGTATTTGCCGGACGGGCTGCAAGCTGCGCTGATGGCAAAAGAAGGGTTGCAGTGGAAGGCCGGTGGGAGAATTCTCGGTACGATCACGATTCAGCACTTTATTAGCCTGTATTCGGGAATTTGCGGAATGACGGCTACGGCTCACGCTTCAGCAATGGAATTTGAGGATATCTATGCGTTACAAGTCGTGCAGATCCCGCCAAACCAGCCAAACATACGGATCGACCACAAGCACCGAATTTACACCCATAAAGAAGCCAAATATAAGGCGCTTGTACAAGAAATCTCTTCCGTCCATAGGATGGGACGCCCCATTCTTATTGGTACGTCAAGCGTCGAGGAATCTGATATGATGGCGGAGGCGCTTGCCGCTGCTGGTGTACCTTGCCAGGTTCTGAATGCCAAAAACGATACAAAAGAAGCCGAAATCATCGCTAAAGCGGGAGAAATAGGCGCGGTAACGGTATCTACGAATATGGCAGGGCGCGGCGTCGACATTCGTCTCGGCGGTGGTAATCCCGCTCAGGCAGAAGTGGTTGCCAAACTGGGCGGATTATACGTGATAGGTACATATGTGAATGAAAGTATGCGAATTGACGACCAGCTGCGCGGGCGTTCCGGCCGCCAAGGTGACCCTGGGTCTTCCGTATTTTATATCAGCCTGGAAGACGAGTTGATGCTTCGCTTTGGCATTCATAAACTGTTTCGCGCTCCAAATCAGGACGAGGTTCTTGATGATCCGGCGCTCCGCAGCAAAATCGAGCATATCCAGCGCGTTATTATAGGTCAAAACTTCGATATTCAGCGGGAATTGAACTGTTATTCGGATATGGTGGAGGATCAGAGGCGAATTCTATATGAAGAACGGCTCGGAATTTTGAAAGCTGAGAGACTGATGAGTCCATCGGAGCGGCGTGTACGGCTTTTTTATATCGACGAGTTCTGGGCTGACCATCTCGCATACGTTTCTTACATTCGTGAAAGCATTCATCTCGAGAGCATTACCAGTCGTAACCCAATCGACGAGTTTCATACGCAAATCACCCAAGCATTCGAGCAAATTCCGGCTAAAATAGATCATGAGTCGGCAAATATGCTTAGAAAACTTGGAGGTTCGAATGATCCCGAGAAATGGGAACAGTTCGGTCTGAAGAGTCCTATTTCGACTCGGACCTATATGATCAACGATCAGTACAGCCAAGATAAGCGCAGCTCATGGACCGGAACGACGGTATTTGCTTTTTGGGGCAGTAAGATTTTGAAGCTATTACTGAAGCCAGTATATAGGATGTCAAAATAGTGATGGGAGCGTGACGATCGATGAACAATAATTGTTGAATTCGATTGTGAACTGAGAGTTTTTGGGGAGAAGTATAAATACGGCATTTGAAAGTCGCTATTATAGCGGCTTTTTTTATTTCAGTGGCACAAGTTCTTGTCTCACCTGCCGGGATTAGCTGTTGAAACGAGCCAGGCACACTTCCTTAAAATCTTATAAGAAATTCTTGATATCTCAGAAATTTATCCGATAGGTGGGTGCTATTATACAAATACAAACAAAGACGAGGTGATGAAATGCAAGCAAAATTGGCAGCGGACGCCATTCCCATCTCCAAAAAGCGAAAGACATGGATAAGGACGATACAAAAGCACAAAGTGATGTATGCTCTCTTGTTACCAGCTTTAATTTACTTTGCGGTATTCAAATACATTCCTATGGCGGGAATCATGATTGCTTTTAAAAACTACAACCTGGCTTTGGGACTATGGGATAGCCCATGGGTGGGATTCAAAAATTTTACCGATTTTATGAACGGCGTTTATTTCTGGGACATCATGAAAAATACGATTGTTATATCGCTGTATAAGCTATTGTTCGGTTTCTCCGCGCCCATCGTACTTGCTTTACTCCTCAATGAAGTGTATAGCCAATGGTTTAAGAAAATCGTACAGACCATCACTTATTTGCCTCATTTTCTATCATGGGTCATCGTGTATGGAATTATGGTAGCCTTACTAGCCCCTGGCGATGGTCTCTTTAACATGATTTTGAAGGATTTTGGTGTTGAACCCATCTCGTTTCTAACCGAACCTGCCTGGGGCAGAATGTTGATCATCTTATCTGAAGTATGGAAGGATATTGGATGGGGGGCGATTTTGTACCTTGCCGCCTTGGCAGGAATCGATCCAAGCTTGTATGAAGCGGCTCGAATGGATGGTGCATCCAAATGGAGACAGCTCTGGCATATCACGTTACCTGGTATTCGAGGAGTCATTATTCTGATGCTGATTCTTAAATTAAGCCATATCCTGGATGCGGGTTTTGACCAAATATTCATGTTTGCCAACACCTTTAACCAGGAGAAGATCGATATTATCGACACATGGGTATACCGCGAAGGGTTGGAACGTCTTAAGATTGGCTTGGCTACGGCTGTAGGATTGTTTAAAGCTGTCATCGGATTTGCTTTAGTGTTGGCAGCGAATAAGCTCGCCAAAAAATTCGATGGGCAAATCTGGTGAGGTGGTCTTTAGAATGATCCATATGACAATCGGGGAAAAAGTCTGGCAAACCGTCGTTTATGTAGTTCTTATTATATTATCCCTACTGTGCGTGCTGCCCTTTCTATATGTGGTTGCTGTCTCCGTAACACCAGAATCGGAAGTATTAAGAAGAGGGATTGTCATTATACCAGAATCCTTTACCTTTCTGGCCTATAAAGAAGTATTCATCTCGCATGGGATCTGGCAGGCGTATAAAATTACGTTATTTCGAACGATTGTAGGCACTGCGTTAAATGTGTTTTTTACGGTAATCGCGGCCTACCCGTTATCCAAAAAATATTTGCCCGGAAGAAGTCCGTTTTTACTCTTCATTGTGTTTACCATGATGTTCAGTGGGGGATTAATTCCGACTTATTTACTAATCCGCTCTTTGGGATTGTTAAACAGTCCTTGGGTATTGATCATTCCAAATCTCATTAGTGCATTTAATCTGGTGATCATCAAAGGTTTTTTTGAGCAATTACCTGGTGAAATCGAGGAATCAGCGAGGGTAGACGGTGCAAGTGAACTTCAGACGTTATGGCGGATCATTTTACCCCTGTCCTTACCTGTCCTTTCCACCATTTCCTTATTTTACGCAGTCGGGCATTGGAACAGTTATTTTGATGCCATTGTATATATCAATGATTCCAACTACATGCCACTTCAAGTGATTTTGCGCAACATCCTGCTTAACGTTGCAACTCAAAGCGCTGATTCGCTCGCCAATTCCGGGGCTGTCAGTACGTTCGCAGTGCAGATGGCTACAGTTGTTGTAACTACAGTTCCGATATTGATCGTTTATCCATTTTTGCAAAAGCATTTTACCAAAGGTGTACTCCTGGGATCCGTTAAAGGATAAAAGGTGTTCCAACCTAACTTATTACGGGGAAACCGTGATAATATACAAGCAAAGGAGAGGTCAATATGCAGCGTAAAAAGATTTCATTTGCTATTCTGTCGGCAATCTTAGGACTTGGAACGCTATTGTCAGGGTGTGGGGGAAATGAAGAAATTACATCGACAACTTCGGGTAATTCGCAAGGCCAGTCTGGCCAGTTTGCAACCAAAATGAAAATCTCAATGTTTAACCAAGGCACTTTTAATGCTGCTGCTCCGGTACCTCCACGTGAAGAAGATATTCAACGCCAAATGTTGGAAGAAGAGATGAACATCGACTTGGATATGATGATTCCTCAGGCGGGTCAAGCAACAACCAAACTGAATACACTTATTGCAGGCGGGGATATTCCAGACCTGATCTTCTTGAAGAGCCGTGCTGATCTTGCGCAATATTACGACCAAGGTGTTCTTGCGGATTTGACACCGTATATGGACCAATTCCCTGAACTACAGAAACGGTTTGGCAACGACTCCTGGGAGGCGATGTCCTATCAAGGAAAAACGATTGGAGTTCCAGGCTATGATAATGTAAACGGTATCAGTCGAAGCTTCTTTATCCGTAACGATTGGCTGAAAAAGTTGAATATGGAGGTACCAACGACACCTGACGAGCTGTTCGAAGTTATGAAAGCCTTTACAGAGAAAGACCCGGACGGGAATGGTAAAAACGATACGTACGGATTCATCGGTGGTATGAATAAAGAAGGTAATCTGCAAACCTACGGCTTTGATAGCTTGATGTGGATGTTTGGCGTCAATCCTCCTTCAGCCGTTGAGATAAAAGATAATGAACCGGTATTTCTGTTTATCGACCCCAAAATGAAAGAGGCGCTTGCTTACATTAATAAAATGATGGCAGCCAAGGTGGTTGACCCGGACTGGGTGACGATGAATTCGCCTGATCTGTTGGACCAAAAGATGTTTAAGGGTAGAGTTGGCTTCATGATCAGAGATGCTCGTAGACTAGAGCCGGATTATCAACAGAAAATGAAAGAAATTAGTGGCGAGGTGCCGGAATGGATCGTTATCCCTCCGATGAAAGGTCCTTACGGGGATCAAATTGTAGAGAGAAAATCGTTCCAGGGCAACTCATGGGCCATATCCGCAAAAGCGGACGAGGATAAAATCATTCGGATCTTGTCCATGCTAAATTATCTTTTTACGGATGAAGAAGCCTATCCGAACTTTGCATACGGTATCAAAGGGATTCATTGGGATGTCGTAGACGGCAAGATCAAAAATAAAACCTCCGAGTTATCGAAGGAAATGAAAGAGAAGTATCTGTGGGTCGATCATTATAGAATGCCACGCCGTGGTGATGATGCGGAGTACTTCAGTTTCCAGAATCCGAAGACGGCGGAAGCTTTCAAGGACAATCAGCAATATGTGGGGCCAACGTTGCCCGGAAATTTATTGACCCCAGACCCTAGCGATACCTTGGATGCTGACCGCACACGTTTCATTAATGAAAGCTTGGTTAAATTTATGACGGGCAAAGAGCCTCTATCCAACTGGGACAATTTCCTCCAGACGCTGGATACCAAGTTTGACATGCAGAAATATAAAGAAACAGCAATCCAGCAATTTAAAGAAGCCGGCCTTATCAAGTAAAATAAACGTAGAGAGAGTGGCTATTCGTAGCCCCTCTCTTTATTAGCATATGCTATTCTTAGTTTAAAACGGAACTAAAAGGAAGATGATGGATGCGAAGAAGAATCAGCTTGCCTTTAAAATTATTTTTTATCGTATTTGCCTTTGTATTAGGCTGCATCATCTTGATAAGCCAATTGTCTTATCGCTATGTCCAAAAGGAAATAAGAACCAATGACATTTTTTACACCAATCAAATACTAGACAAGGTAGACCAGTATTTCACTGTTAATTTCTCCTCCTTCCAGACGATTCTCTTCTCAGTTGAAACATCAGTGAAAGCCAACATTAACAATACCGAAGTGATTAAAAAGCAATTAAGGGAGCTGTATGAACTCAACAGTATCTATGTCAGTAATATTTATTTGATCAAAAGCGATTTATCCATTCTGGGTGGAAGTACACCTACTCGTATATTTGATGAACCGTTATCTGAAAGAGCACCTTTATTTGATGCGGCTGATAAGAATAGAAGGACTACCTTTGTTAGTGAACCTTACAAATCGAAGTATTCCGGCTGGACCGTTACGATGGTTCGATATCTGAATGGTACTCCGTTTCCTATGGCCATTGCGGTTGATTTGGATCTAAATGCCATTGAAGAAACCTTGTTCAAGATTAATAAACAGGAACAAATGAATCTGGCTCTGATCACTGCGTCAGGTAAGATCATTGCCGGATTTTCTGAAAATAAAGGACCTCTGAATATTCAAGATCATTCTTTTTCGATCGGAGAGACGTCAGCGGAAGAAATTCTGGATACGACAGAAACAAACCTTCAACTGTTTACCAACGACGGTATTCCGGTCTCCCTTTTGAAAAAACCAACGGAGAAATTCAACTGGACCATCATCTCGATCAACGATGAATCACGCTTAAAAGCAGCGTTGTCCAGATTGGAAACCTATTACCTCGAGCTTCTCGCTGCAGGTCTTATTTTAAGTTTGTTCATTTCTTTTTTGGTTGCAAAATATATAAGAAAACCACTCTATACGCTCAAAACAAAAATGAAGCAGGTGGAACAAGGCATCCTCACAACGACTATAACAATTAATCGAAACGATGAGTTTGGCGATCTTTCACGGGCATTCGATCGTATGCTTCAGCAGATTGTTGAACTTATTCGCCGAGCCGAGCATCATAATGAACTTGAGCGGAAGTTGGAAATCCAGGTGTTACAGTCTCAAATCAATCCACATTTTCTGTATAACACGCTTGGTTCAATCAGCAATGTGATACGTCTCGGACAAATAGAGAAAGTAGATGTGGTGATCGGGTCGCTCATTTCTTTATTGGAGTACGGGGTAGACGATGCTTCTGAGAAGGTTTCCCTACGCCAGGAATTACGCAATGTAGCGGACTATATCGAGATCCAGAACATCCGGTATAACCGAAACTTCCACTTGATTGAAGATATCGAAGCAGGACTGATGGATTTTCCAGTTTTCCGAATGCTGCTGCAGCCCCTTGTGGAGAATAGTATCTTCCATGGTTACAACGGAGGGGGAATTGAGGGGCCAATTACGATTCATGCGTACAGGGAGGACAGTATCGTTATCATCGAAGTTGTTGATCAAGGCGAGGGAATTCCAGCTGATCAAATAAAGCATATTTTAATCTCAGAACCGAGTGAAGAGGAAGTAAAAAGAAAAAGAATTGGGCTGAATAATATTCATGGTCGAATAAGACTTCACTACGGAGATCAATTCGGACTGCAAATCATTAGCATACCTAAGGAAATAACCCGTATACGCGCTGTATTCCCGGCAGAATTGCCAAAAGGAGATGCATAATGGGGAGAGACTATACCTGCTTCATTGTTGACGATGAAGACCTGATCATTCAACGATTGGAATTGTTTTTTAATGAACTCTCTCATAGGGATAGACGATTTGTTCTAGTGGGCAAAGCGAATAATGGGCTGAATGGGATCGAGGAGATCTTAAAACTTAAACCGGATATTGTCATATCCGATATTGTAATGCCGCGAATGGACGGAATCTCCATGATTGAGCAGCTCAAGCCGGAGCTCCCCCATACCCAGTACATACTTCTGACCGCCTATTCATCCTTCGAATACGCTCAGCGAGCGATTCAAGCCAACGTATTGGAGTACATTGTAAAGGTTCCGCTAAGGGAAGCGGATCTGAATCGAGCGTTGGATAAGGCAGCCGGAATTTTAAATGAGTTTGAGAAAAAAGAAGCGGAATTTCACTCGTTAAACGTATCCGTGCTTGAAAATAAATACAGAGTCCGCAAGCAATTTTTTAACGAATTGATCCGAGGTGAAATTCCTTCTCATCGGGCATCGGATTTTGCCAATCGCATGCAGTTTCATTTCTTTCAATCCAACTATTGCTGCTTCATCGTTGAAATGAATACGTATGAAAGTTTCCGAAACGAATACGCGGCTGCAGATCAAAACATCTTGAAGTATGCGATAACAAATATCATCGAAGAAACAGTGATGAATGGTAGTAGTGGGGTAGCTGCGGATCTGTCGGATAATCGTTTTATTGGTTTTTTATCCTGGGAAAATAACCGCAGTGATATGGAAACGGAATATGCTTGCCTATCCTTGGGAGGGCAGATCATCTCTCATTTGCATCAATTTTTGAATAAAAGGGTATCTGTCGCTTTTGGAGGTCCGCACCGAGGCTGGGAATCGATCAAACAGGCGTACACGGAAGCAAAAAATGTGAGTGAGGATTTCTATTATCATACTGAAAAAGTCGTAAAAACACCGATGCATCGGTTCCAATACCATAATGACAAAAAAGCAGATTTTCAGCAGAAGCTGGCTGATTTTCTTATACGCCTGAAGAGGAAGATTTCCAAGGAAGAGCTGGACAATGCACTTGCCGATCTGTCGCAATTTGTTACGGACCATAAAATCCACAAGTCTATCATGGCGCCAATGATTAGAGACTTGTACAGAGACATTACCGTGAAATTTAAATCGGGGAATAAGATGGCCACGGAAGTTCCAGACTTCCCCATGGAATTTATGGCTTTTCAGGAGCAGCTCGCCTATATTGGCGATTTCACATTCGAATACGTGCATGCGGGCCAACTGTTACATCGTGCAGAAATCATGAGTGCTATGCATTATATAGAGACAAACTTGAAACAACGCTTAACGCTGGAAGCAATTGCCGAGGAAGTGAATCTAGCGCCATCGTATTTTAGCAGCTTATTCAAAAAAACAATGAACGAAGGCGTGATCAGCTACATCAATCGTAAAAAAATCAACCTCGCTCTCGAGCTGTTAAATGTGAAGGATTATTCTTTGTTGGAATTGTGCGAGGAAGTAGGTATCGTCAATGAAGGGTACTTTTGCAAACTGTTTAAAGAATATACGGGGGATACACCTAAGCAATATCGGATAAAAATGACACGGTAGAATCCAAATAAGGATGCAAAAAATGTATGATTTTTTCGCGAAATCCTGTAAAAAAAAAGGGGTCAAAACCATTACCATGATAGGAGCATCTAATCATGGAGGTTATCAAAATGGAACTTATCAAAGCAGATGTAACCGTCATAGGCGGAGGAATTGCCGGGATATGTGCTGCCATTGCTGCCGCACGCCAAGGGCTGCAGGTTTCACTTATCAATGATCGGCCGGTTCTGGGTGGAAATGCGAGCAGCGAGGTCAGAGTTCATATCAATGGGTCTGCATATCTCGGAAACAGTCCATCCTATTATGCTCGCGAGGGCGGGTTGGTGGAAGAACTCAAACTGAAGATCTTTCATTACAACCCGTTATACAACAAAAAACTTATGCTTTCACTTTCGGATACGGTCTTGCTCGACATGGTGTATGATGAGCCCAACATTTCTCTGTTTCTGAATACATGTGTGCATGAAACGGGCATGGAGAACGGCAGAATCAAATGGGTGGAGGGCCTTCAACTAGCTTCCGAAAGAAAATTTCGTTTTGAAAGCTCAACCTACATCGATTGCTCCGGGGATGGAATTGTTGGATACCAAGCAGGTGCTCACTTCCGATGGGGAAGAGAGGCGAAGCATGAATACCAGGAGGGGCTCGCTCCAGAAGTGGCAGATCATTACACGATGGGTGATACGATTCTGTTTCAAGCCCGTGACGTAAACTATTCCGTTCCTTACAAAAAGCCTGGCTTTGCGTATGATATTACGAAGCTGGAGTTTTTTGATAGTATCAGAAAAGGATTAAACCATCGGTCTTTTCCAAGGAAAATCAACGGGCTTGGCGGATTGTGGTGGCTGGAATACGGCGGACATATGGATATTATCAAGAATAATGAAGACATCGCATTGGAACTGCGGAAATTGGTGTACGGGATATGGGATTATATCAAAAATAGCGGTGAGTTTGATGATGTAGACAACCTCATCCTGGATTATGTATGCCCGATTCCGGGAAAGCGGGAGTCGAGACGGTTTATAGGGGAACACATGCTGTCTCAGAACGATCTTACAGCAAAGCCTCATTTCGAAGATGCGGTATCCGTCGGAGGCTGGTATATGGATCTGCATGCAAATAAAGGCATCTACGATGAGGGACCGGCCACAGCATGGAATTTTGTGCCGGGATTGTATAATATCCCTTTCCGCAGCTTGTTTTCACGTAATATTCCTAATCTTATGTTCGCTGGCCGCAATATAAGTGCTACCCATGTGGCTTTTGGATCTACAAGGGTGATGGCAACCTGCGGTTGTATGGGGCAGGCGGTAGGAACGGCTGCTGCGTTATGCGTAAAATACGATACAGACCCCGCGAACATAGTCAAAGCCCATATGGATGAGCTTCAGGCGCAGCTGCTTCGCGACGGGCAAACGATTGTAGGCCTTCAAGAGCCGTTGGATCCATATTTCGCTGACGGATTAACGATTCGTGCCTCGTCTCAGCGAAGCTATGAACAACTTCATCTAACCGAAGAGATCTCCTTGGAAAAAGCGTTATGTTTGGTCTTGCCGATCCAGACATCCGTAGCAGAAAGCGTGCAGATCAAAATTAAAAATAGTTCCGGGTATTCGGAAACGTTGCATGTGAAGCTGTTTGGCGGGGATCGAAAGGAAAATTATATTCCCACCAGCGAGCTGAAAGGTTACAATTTGGTGATTTCAGCGGGTCATGATGACTGGATTACACTGGACCTCAGCTGCAAGAAGCCAGCAGACGACAAAATTTACATCGTATTGGAAGGTACGGCGGGCCTTACTGTACACAGCAATGAAGAGAGAATGACTGGAGCGGTTAGCTTCCTTTATAGACCTGAAGAGCCATCCAGGCTAAAGAAGCTTAATAAGAGCATTTGCTTCAAGGAGCTGATTCCACCCCAGAATATGTATAATCCTGCGAATGTCGTCAACGGCTTCTCCAGACCTTGTGGTCTGCCGAACGGCTGGATTTCGGAACGTACAGAAGGACAGGAATGGTTGGAATTTGGTTTTGCAAGCCCCAAGAATCTGGATGAAATCCATCTTGTTTTCAATTCGCAGCTGAATTTGGAGCATTTCGACGATCCAATCGAACCACTGATCCAAGATTATGATGTGACCCTAACGTTAGAGGATGGAACCGAGAGTGAAATTAAAGTCCGCGGGAATTATCTTTCGTTGAACAAACATCAGGTGCATGCACAAGGTGTAACCCAAATCCGGTTTGATTTTTGTGCTACGTATGGTTCGCCTTATTATGAAGTGTTTGCTGTAAAACTTTTTGCTCCTAAAAACGCTAGGTGAGGGCGGGTGAAGTCGAGATGAAGGAATTTTTCCCTCGAAGAGGGCTGCCTAATGTCATTCAAAAGTTGGAAAATGGAGAAACAGTAACCATTGTCTATTTTGGCGGCAGTAATACACGTTCGAAAGGATACAGGGTCATGATGGCGGATTGGCTGCGAGGGCAATATCCGCATGCCGATATTCGCGCTGTGAACGCAGGCATTGATGGGACAGGATCGGACCTCGGCTGTGCCCGTTTGGAGACAGATGTACTGAGTCATCAGCCTGATCTCGTATTTGTTGAATTTGTTGGTAACGATGGCGGAGTTCCCGAATCCAAGGCGCGGATCGAAGGCATTGTCCGACAGATTCGCAAGCGGAGCCGGTTTACCGATATCCTGTTTGTATATACGGTTAAGGAGCGGGATTTGATCTCATTTCAATCCGGCGAATACCAGAAGGGCGCTCTTATGCAAGAGGAAGTCGCCGACTATTACGGCATTCCTTCCATTCATCTGGGCGTAGCGGTCAGTCAATTGGTTTCGGATGGAAAGCTTATTTTTACTTCAAGAGCAGACGTGTCTATCCCCGGAGCCGTTATTTTCACGCATGATTCGATCCATCCAACGATTCCCGAAGGACATCAGATTTACACAGATACAATCACCAGGTCATTTGAGAAAATGAGCGAACTTCGAGATCACCCGGGAAAAGTGGAACATCACTTGCCGCAGGACACTTTGGTCCCGGCCAATCCTTGGGAGTATGCAACCATGCTGCCACTGGATCGTCTTAGTCATTTTTCGGCAGGATGGTCTTACATGACTCCCGATAATTTTCCTTTAGTACGCGAGTACGATTGGTTGTTCCCTGGTCTGTGGCGAGCAGTTGATCCCGGAGAGACGGTCACTGTGGAGTTTGAGGGAACACACATCGGCTTATTTGATATCGGGGGGCCAGATTCTGGCAGATTGAAGGTGTCGGTGGATGGAGGGGAACCCTTCCTTATTGATCGATTCACGCCCTACAACGATCATAATCGAAATCAATATGTTTTCTTGCCGGAGCTCCCCAATGGGAAACATACAGTTCGCTTCGAGATCGATCATGAGAAAACTGACAAAGCGGCCGTGTTTGAGGCTAGCGGCAATGAACGAAGTATGGAACATGTTCGACAGCATCCAGCTTGGTATGATCAAACGGTCATTCAGCTTGGAAAGTTGTTATTGGTGCAGCCGCCATTATAATTGATTGGATCACTCTGAACACTTGGAAGACCTATATTCTATCTGACTGCAACTGAGCAATCAATTAGAATGTAGGTTTCTTTTTTTACTTAAAATCGTATAAGAAATTCTTAAAATGAAAGAAATTTCACCGTAATCTAACATGCTAAGATAATAACGACAGAGTGGGACTAGGCAGAAGGCAACTTTATTTGGAAGCGTTATCATTATGAGGAGAGGCTGTGAATTGTATGGTCAAAAGGAAGCTGTTTTTCTTCATCGTTTTCATGTTGACGATCGTAGTTCCTTCCAGCCTGATCGGAATAAGGACCGCTTATGCGGAGACCTTACCTTATCAGACGATTATTATCGATGACGGGAGCATTAAGATTAATGATGTTGTGACACCTGATGCGGGTAACGAGAACAATGGATATGCGGCTCCAAATTGGACTACAAGCACAGGGGTGAAGGGGTATGATCTTTCCAGCACCAAATATACAAGTACAGCAGGCAGAACGATAACATGGAATCCACGCTTGGAAGCAGGAACGGCGAAAATATCTTTCTATAAGCTGGATTGGGCGGATAAGGCTGATAGCAATGTGAAAATCGAAATTGTTCATAATGGAACGACGGATGTAGTCTTTATGGATCTGAGACCCTCATCTGGCGCACCAACGGGATGGGTTGATTTGGGAGAGTACTATTTTTCCGGTGTTGGTGAAGAATTTGTTCAATTGACCCGGTCTACCGGCACCACAAACACGATCCTTACACGTGCTGATGCGGTCAAGTTCGAAGGGAATATAGGGCAGAAAGAGCCACATAAGACAATCATCATTGATGATGGGAGCCTCACAATTGATCATGTCGTCACGGTTGATTCCGGCAACGCTAATAACGGATTTTCCGCACCTTATTGGAGCACAAGTGCGGGAGTGAAGGGTTACAATAATTCCAGTTCCAAATATACAGACGCCGTAAATAGAAGCATCACATGGAATCCACGCCTGGAAGCAGGGACGGCGAGAATATCGTTCTATAAGCTGGATTGGGCGGATAAAGCAGATAGTAATGTGAAGATTGAGATTGTTCATAACGGGATTACGGATGTGAAGTTTATGGATCTTAGACCTTCGTCAGGTCCATCGGTTGGATGGGTGGATCTGGGGGAGTATGAGTTTAGTGGTGATGATAGCGAATTTGTCAGGCTGACTCGAACGCAGCCTTCTACGGGTACAATTATTACGCGGGCTGATGCAGTCAAGTTCGAGGGGAATATCCGTCAACAAGCACCACCGTTGCCCCCGCTAAGAAGCCGTACCTTAGCGAATCTCAGTTACACAGAGAAAGGCAGCATCGAAAATGCTAACTACAAGACGACCTTCTATGAGGCAGCATGGGATGGAGGCAAATCCATCGTGCGTGACATGTTCTACAAGAACACGGACACGGGAAACTGGATGCCAATCAATAATGAATCAGAAAGACTTGAGGAACAATGGGTTTTATTGGACGGGAATGCGGGGAGCCGAACCAATTATTATGATACGATGAACAAACGCTGGATTACATTCGACGGGATCACCTTTCCTGACAGCCAGACGGCGGTATTAACCGATTCTACGCATGGCAGTGATTACGATTTTGAAGTGAATTGGTCCATGGCAGGGGATAAACCAGATGTTTCTTTTGCCTTTACGCCTCGCCGCGACGGCAATTATGTGATTGGATATCAGTCCTTCACAACAGAGGCAGTCTCGGGCATCAATGAAGTGTTAAATGGATTCAGGTCACATGCCAAAATGGTAGGTACGGTGGAATCAACAAGTTTAAGAGAGCTGAGCGCTCCGATGAGCCTGGTTGAGAAAAATGATGGTTCGGGAAATCCAATGACGTATGGGGTATTTGTACCTTCGGCAGAGCTTCCGGTTGAATTTGAACCGACGGGAGGCGTGACGAAACAACGGCTTGGCATGAGCCTGGTCAACAACGAAGGCAGTGTGCAGCCCATCCTTTATGCTCCTCAATTAGGGACTTATTCGCAAATGACCGCAGAAAGCACTTATCAATTTCATATGGGTCTAATCGCTCAAAAAAGCAATCTGTATGAGTCCTACGCGGATATACTTCGCAATGAGTACGATTATTCGGCATACCGGGAAAATGTGTCAGATCAGTCACTCACTGACGCGATGTTTAATATGATCGATTTGCTTAAGGTTGAGCCACAAGGGGACGATTCTGTTAATTATGTCCCTTCACCGAGCGGGTGGTGGAGCCGCGCCAAGGGCTTTATCGATATCGAAAACGAGGATAGCGTCCGAACAAGCTCGAATGCGGTTCTTTTGGGAGCTTACTATTTAACGGGTGATGACCAGCTATACGATACGCGAGCACTGCCGTCCGTCCAGTATGGCGTATCGCGAAATGGTATCGGTTGGTCACCAACGCAGAAGAAAGTTTACGGTGTGCCTTCGTTATGGAAAATGGCTACTCTGCCGTTCGATGTTTCAAGTGTAGCCGCTGTAAATCAGATGATGGGAACTTCGGCAGGTATTGGGGCGCTGGCACAGGAAGAATACCTCGTACGTGATCCTGACCAGAAAGACCGGGGGCCTGTTATTCAACCTCTTATGATGTATCGGATGACGGGAGATGCGAAGTATTTGCAAGCTGCAAAGGATGCAGCCGACAGTTATATCACGCAACATATCGATACGCCTGCATCCGTCGATGTGAGTAAAAATGAGTTCATTTATTATTACAGCAAGCTGTGGATGGAAATCTTGGAGCTATATGAGGAAACTCAGGATCCCAAATACTTGGATGCCGCCTATAAGGAAGCCAAACGCTATGCAACAATGTTTGTTGCTCGCCCCGTTCCTGAAGGTAACGTTACGATTCCTCAGCCGGAGACATATAATTACGCGGAGTCGTTCCATTGGCCGGAAAGTGGTAAATTTCAATATCCTAGACTCAAGCTCCCAGAAGATATTGCCGGAGGTGTTCAAGCGGAGCGTTGGCTTGTTTCACCAAGCGGATTGACGTTTGAAGCAGGAAGTACAACCGGCTATTATCGGATGAATGCTCAGGAAGCTCCATTCATGCTGAGATTGTCGCTTTATACAGGGGATGAACTGCTGCAGGATATTGCTCATAATGCGGTTATTGGACGATATTCCAGTTATCCAGGTTATTATTATAAAGGCTTCGCCGTTAGCCAACTTGAACCGGACTTTCCTCTGGAAGGCCCAAGCGGGGCTACATCCATCTATTATCACCATATCCCGGGGCAGCTCGGGCAAACGATGGATTATTTGATCAGCGAACAATCATTGAAATCGAACGGCAGTATTACGTTTCCTTCCGTTTTTGAAACGAATTTTTTATGGTTCAAATATCACCTCTATGGGAATAAACCAGGTCAATTTTATGGTAATTCCGACGTTTGGCTATGGATGCCCAAGGGGATTATTAAGACCAATCATCCTCAATTGAATTGGATAACGGGTGAGAGCGGCGATAAATTCTACATCGGATTAAGTAACGCATCTTCAGAAGAAGTTCAGACTCCAATTGAATTGAATGAACACATTATTGGATTCAACCCGGCACAGGATTACACCGTAACGATCATCCGTGACAATGGTACACCAGAACAAGCAGTTATGAGTGGTGGAATCATTCAAGCCACGGTTTCAGGCAAGGGCATCACCGCGATCATTGTAGAGGGACTTGATATTGATGTACCGTTGCATCAGGTCAGAACGGCAGATACATCGGATGCAAGTTATTTCTTTGATACCCACAGTCCAATTGATGCGGTTAAAGGCATGCTGATCGTTAAGCCTGACGAAACGGTTTATGATGCTTATGTGCAGGCCAAAACGACGAAACCAGCGACAATCCATTATTCCCTGGATGGCGGGGCAACGTACACAACCGTGCCAGATACGATATACCCGATGGAATGGTCTATACGGGTGAATGATTTATCCCAAACTTTCACGTATTACGTGGAATCGGAGGGGAAACAGACCCGTAAGCGGACACTCTATCTGCCGGATCAGGTATCGGAAACTCCAGTTCAACCCGATGGGCAGGATAGTTCAACCATCATCGTGGATAATACGGAGGCGGAGACAGAAGGCGTCTGGATAAGGGATACGACGGCTAACGATTATTATTATGATAACTATGTGTATGCCAAATCTACGACCGGCACAGCGACAAGCAAAATGAGATGGCGGCCTGAGCTGCCGGAAAGTGTCACTTACAGTGTGTATTATAAGATTCCGCAAATCACGGCTGCGAGTGAAAATTGGGCAACAAATGTCTCATTTACCGTTTATCATAGCGGAGGCTCCGATACGGTGACAGTTGATGAGACAACAGCGAATGGTACTTGGGTGCACCTGGGGGATTATCCTTTTGCTGCAGGCGATAGCGGGTACGTGGAACTAACCAATAAGGCCAATAAGTCCAGAGTCGTTGCCGATGCAATCATGTGGGTGGACCCAAACAGGGTACCGCAATTGGAGTCTGCTGTGATCCTGTCCGATCGGAACGAACTGCAGATGACTCAAACCGCACAACTGAGCGTAACCGGTTATTTGGATAACGGTTTGGTCGGTGATCTTACACAGGCCGATGTGCAATATTTCGTTGATCGTACGGATCTGGCCGAAGTGAATAGCAGTGGGGTGTTGACCCTTCTTAATCTTGATGGAGACACGGATCACATTGAGGTATGGGCTACTGTTACGATTGACGGAGTGACCTTAACCACAGCACCTTTGAATATCACGATCAGGGACCTAACGGTTATCGTGGACAGTACAAATACAACAGGGTTATACACGACAGAAGGGTCTTGGAGCCAAAGCAATTTAGCCGGATACAAAATTGGGGTTAAATCCCGCTATTCAACAGTTCAAGGCTCATCAGCGACGTGGAAAGGCCAGTTTCCAGAGGGGAAATATACGGTCTCGATCTACAAACTTGTCCATACGACGGGAAACGATAATAATGTCAAAGTGGAAGTGAAGCATAAAACGGGTACCGAGGTCACCTATATGGATGCAACGGTTGGCTCATCAGGTTGGGTTAATCTAGGGACGTTCGACTTTACGGGTGACGGCAGCGAGTATGTCCGGTTAACCAGGGTTACGCCTACAACGGTAGACCCGCCAACACTTCCTGCGGATATGATCTATACGAGGGTTGACGCTGTTATGTTCGAACGACATTCCGAGGATTCGGAGCCGCTTGCCAATGAGGTGCCAGTTAAACCGACACTTTCTGAATAATGGCAGTGAATTATGAATGGAAGTGGAACAACGGTAAGTGACGTTATACAAATGATTGTAAAATAACGCTAAGAGCCGAGTGGATCAAAACGATCCATTCGGCTCTTTATGTCTAGGTGCAAGAAAGTGTGTTTACAAGGAAATGCAGTCGGCCGCCTTCCTCTTACCACCCATAAATCACTTAAGTTTGCCAAATCCAACTTTTTTGGATTCCCGTAAAAAAATTGCCGCTTTCAGATTATGTTTCGTCACACTCAAAACGTTTCTCTAGACCCACACAAATCATCAATGATACCATCATAAACGTGCTAGAATTGAAGATTGCAGGAGGATATCATGTGGATCAACTTAAATACGATAATCTAAAGCTGGGGGAGCGCGGAGCTATCATCAGCATTATCGCCTACATATGTTTGACCGTATTAAAACTGATTGTTGGCAATATGGCCGGATCAGAAGCGCTCAAGGCGGATGGATTAAACAATGCCACCGATATTGTGGCCTCAATAGCTGTACTGATCGGTTTGAAGCTTGCCCAACGCCCAGCCGACACAGATCATACATATGGTCACTGGAGAGCAGAGACCGTTGCGTCACTTGTTGCTTCTTTCATTATGATGGCAGTAGGTTTACAAGTACTGTTTCAAGCCATTGGTTCTGTGTTTCAGGGTAAACATGAATCTCCGGATATCATCGCTGGGTACACAGGCATTTTCTGCGCAGTTATCATGTATCTGGTCTATCGCTATAACAAGAGACTTGCTACTCGTATTAAAAGTCAGGCAGTCATGGCTGCAGCTCGAGATAATATCTCCGATGCCTGGGTGAGCACCGGTACGGTCATTGGGATCGTGGGTTCCCAGTTCGGCCTCCCATGGCTGGACCCTGTAACGGCTGTCATCGTAGGTTTTCTGATCTGCAAGACCGCTTGGGACATTTTCAAGGAAGCCACACATCATCTCACGGACGGTTTTGATGTTGAACTGATTCAGGAATACAAAAAAACGATTGCCGGAATTGACAGCGTAGAGACGGTTAAAGACGTGAGAGCTCGGAACTATGGCAATAACGTTGTAGTAGACGTTGTCATAACAGTTGATGCAGAGCTGGATCTTCAACAAGCACACGATATCTGTACAGATGTGGAGAATGAGTTGATGGAGGAGCATGACGTATACACCGTTCACGTTCATGTGGAACCTGATATGTTGGAAGAGTGCATTTAAACTCAGGATTATAAAAGAGAGACTCGGCAAAGCAAAAAAACCAGTGAGCTTTACTCATTCACTGGTTTTTTACTGCTTTCAATTGTTCATTTTTAAAAGAATACGCGCGTTATTCATCCCATACATGACTATCTCTGCAAATTGTAGGTAATCAGATTGTTATATTTATCCGCATGTTTCTGTTCGTCCAGGATGATTCCCCACACCGTATCCTTATAAATGCCATAAGGGAGACCAAACCATATTTTTCTATACTTTTCCACGGCGGCCAATTCACCATGAAACGCCTTTTGCAATCCGGCAAGATAAGAGGTGACCGTCTCAACTGGCTCACTACTTACGCCCGAAATCTCCTGACCAGTCAGATCCTTGTACATTTGGCGGAACATTTGATTATGTCCGCGTTCATCATTACGGATGCTCGTGATGATGTCAGCCTGATTGGCATCGGGTGACAACTGAATCAGTGAATCATAGAACATCTCATCATTTTTTTCTCCTTGAACAGCCGTTTTGATTAATTCAAGTGCTTCGGTTGATGATGTTGCCCATACCGGAGTAAAAGTGTACCTGTAACCATAAGGATATGCCACATACATTACGAATCCCTCCAAGACAAATATGAGTTAAGATATGCACGTATGCCCATCAGCGTTAACCCATATCATCTGTCCTGCCTTATTAGTGGAAAGCTTCAGTAAAACTTCACTTGGTATACCTCAATATTTTACTGTAACCATAAGCAAGAACAAATGGCAGGAGGTATGACAAAAAGGTCCAAAGAATGTTCCATCCATTAAAATAAATGACATGTCCCATCATTTTGGCAACCCATTCGATTAATGTCAGCGACAATGATGCAACAAGAATCGCCAACCATGGCTTGGCACCTTTGACGATAATGGCATACATCATCAAGCAGCCGGCAATCGGATAGATTCCAAGATCCATTGGGAGAGCAGCCAAGGATTGATTATGAGTATTCGGAAGAATATTCCAGAAGTAATTGAACCCGATATTGTTGATGCATGCTGATACAGCCACACCAAGTGGATAATATAGAATAAGGATTTTAAAGTTCCGACGCAGAATCCATACACCCAATATAATGGGAATGACCATACCGAGCAGAATGTTCCCTAACATGCTTTTCTCCTCCAAAGCTTGTTATTTCTATAGCTCACAATTAATAAACTGCATCACTCCGTTGTTTTCTCCTCCAGAAGACGATCGACCTTATCTGTGAGTGCATCCAATTTTTTGTCATAATGCTTGTACGTATAGAACCCAATGACTGCTTTGACTGCAAAAAAGAGCACCGCAGCAATGACAATGAGAATATAATTGTGGGCAAGCTGCCTTAACCAATCGTTAATTGCATTTATCGGATTTCTCTCCCTTCAATGCAAGTGGTTTTGTATAAGGTAACCAACTCCATGGGATATAATGCATATTAGCAAATTCGGAACAGGCGTACGCCATACTCGAAGTGAATGGACAAGTTTCGGTCATGAAAAAAGCCAAGTATAGAACGGCTACGGTTAAGGATGTTCATAAAAAGGTAGAGTGGCATATCAATAAGGATTTTATGAAAAAAATCCCTTCTCTTCGGATGAAAGAAGAGAAGGGATGATCCTAAACTATTGAATTATTGGTGCTTGCTGAGAATATCAAATATGATCTTGGCATTATCTGTGTTGTCGATCAAACCGGCGAAGCGATGACTTGCCGGACCGTAGGCATAGACCGGAACATCTTCACCTGTATGTCCACCTGTTGTCCAGCCGGTAAATGAACGGTTATCAATAATCGCTTCAATGGCATTATCAATTTTTGTTACATCCGCACTTTTGGCTGCTTCGTTCACCGATTGAATCTCTTCAGGTTTCAACTCCAGTTTGAGATAACTTTTCAGTGTTTCTTCAACCGAAGCACCTTTTGCAATTTGTGCTGCCATGAAGTCAGGTGTGCGCAGTGCAGCTTTGATTGGGTCTACGAAGAAGTTGTATTCTCCGTCTTTTCCAAGCGTAAGTCCGCCCGTGGAGTGGTCGGCAGTAGCTACGACAAGTGTTTCACCGTCTTTTTTGGCAAAATCAATAGCTGCCTGAAATGCTGCTGCGAAATCATCCATTTCACTCATCGCGCCAACGATATCATTATCATGTCCTGCCCAGTCGATCTGGCTGCCTTCGACCATTAGAAAGAATCCTTTGTCGTTGGAGCTGAGACGATCAATCGCTGTATTGGTCATCTCAGCCAATGATGGAGTTGCAGCACTACGATCAATCAACTTGTCCATACCTCCGTCCGCAAACAGTCCAAGAACTTGTTGATTCTTATCAGCAAGGAGAGAGGAACGATCCGTCACATAGCTGAAACCGGCCTTCTGGAACTCCTTCGTCAGGTCACGACCCTCGCGTACAAAATTGGATTTCCCTCCACCAAGAAGTACATCCACCTTATGCTTGCCATTAATCAACTCATCATAATAATCGTCCGCAATTGCATCCATATTTTTTCGACTGATATCATGGGCACCAAATGCAGCTGGTGTGGCATGAGTGATCTCCGATGTAGCCACGAGTCCGGTGGCTTTGCCGTTTTCTTTGGCCTGCTCAAGTACGGTTTTGACTTCCTTCTGCTCAGGGTCAACCGCAATGGCCGCATTGTATGTTTTCACACCCGCCGACATAGCCGTTGCTGCGGAAGCGGAATCCGTCACATTTTGTTTATCATCATCCGGATAGGTCATTTGTGCCCCAACAAGATAAGGGTCAAATACGGTTTTGTCCATGCCCTTCGTTGAAGGATCATCTTTCATATAACGGTAGGCGGAAGTATAAGAGTTCCCCATGCCATCCCCAATGAGGAAGATGATGTTCTTGATTTGTTTTTTCTCCACACTTACAGCTTGAACCGCACTCGCTTGTCCGGCAGACAACAGAGTAGAAGCCGAAACAGCCAGAGTCAGCGCTACCGCTGGTAATACTCTTTTGGATAATTTCACAATGATTCCTCCTCGTAATATCTCTAAAACAAAAAATGAATGCATGAGTCTATATTCATTTGTTCATCATTAAGAAGATTAGCATTAATTTGTAAATGAAAACCAAGAATTTTGTATACCTGAGGTAAAATAAAGGCGATATTTTAATATTCTTTGCATGAGGATTAAGTCAAACATCCCAATCAAAGTAAAATGATCCCGGCGAAAGATTCACATGATCTGTGCCATACCAAATCACAAAAAATATACTCATTCCGCTGGTTTTGAAGTATGATACAACATATGTAGAACGCTTTCATTTTTATATTTACTGTTAGTATAAAATCAATTTCACTTTCAGGAGGCTCTTTACCATTGACCAAAACAACTCCAACTTATGATGGGTATCTCTTTGTACATTTTATTGGCGAACAACCAGACGGAGAGCAGGTTTATTTCTCCTATAGCGAGGATGGTCTTCACTGGAAGGATCTTAATGGCGGATCTCCTGTGCTGTTTTCCGACCTTGGAGAAAAGGGGGTACGGGACCCGTTTCTGGTTCGTTCAGTCAAGGAAAATAAATTTTATCTGATTGCTACGGATCTCCGCATCGCAAGCGGCAAAGGGTGGACTCATGCCGTTAATGCCGGGAGCCGTGACGTAATCATATGGGAATCCAGCAATCTCGTGAACTGGTCATCCCCATGGAACGTTACACTAGGTGTTGAGGGCGCTGGATGTGTCTGGGCACCGGAAGCTGTGTATGATGAAATGGCAGATGAGTTTCTTGTATTCTGGGCTTCTGCGACGCAGGAACCTCAGGAGCAAGAACGAAAACAAAAAATATACAGCGCTCGCACAAAAGACTTTCGTACGTTCTCCGCATCGGAAAAATACATTGAGCGGGATAATCATATTATTGATACAACGATTCTTCCAGCGGATGGCTCTTATTATCGATACTCCAAGGATGAAACAACCAAAAACATACGGGTAGAAAAAGGAGACTCTCTCGACAAAGGGGCGTTTGTTACACTTCAAGCTCCGGTACTGGAGGCTGTGGCAGGTGTGGAGGGACCTCAAATCTTTAAATTCAATGACCGGGAGGAATGGTGCCTGATTGTTGATCGATTTGCTGAAGGAAAGGGTTATCTTCCTCTGCTGACTACAGATCTAAGAAGTGGAGAATTCCGAATCGTCCCTGATGGTGATTTTGATATGGGAACGAATCAAAAGCGTCATGGAAGTGTCCTGCCAATCACAGCTGAGGAGTGCAGCCGGCTTCTCACGGCTTTCGGGGATGGTCATCAGGTGCTTCCCGGACAATATGCCGATCCTGATGTCGCACAGTTTGGGGATCGTTACTATATGTATCCCACAACAGATGGCTTCGAGGGGTGGTCGGGGACACAGTTCAAAGTGTTTTCTTCTTCAGACCTGAAGCATTGGCAAGATGAAGGTGTTATCCTTGATCTGGGAACAGAGGATGTAGCTTGGGCAACCGGTAATGCCTGGGCACCGGCAATCGCCAACCGTAACGAAAAGTTCTATTTTTATTTCTGTGGCAAAATGCTGAACGGCGAGAGTGCCATTGGCGTTGCTGTAGCAGATACACCGATTGGTCCATTCCTGGCCGAGTCACAGCCTTTAATCACAATGGAGCAGTTGAAACGTCTGGGCATCACCATGGGTCAGGCCATTGATCCCTCCATCTATGTCGAAGAGGATGGAAGAACGTATCTGCTATTTGGCAATGGACATGCTGCCATTGTGGAGCTTGGTGAAGACATGATAAGTGTCGTAGAGGACACAATGAGCAATCTGGCGGGCTTGCATGATTTTCGTGAGGCTGTAGCCGTGTTGAAGCAGGGTGGACTTTACCACTTTACGTGGTCCTGTGATGACACAGGCAGTGAAGACTATCATGTGAATTACGGTACGGCAGAGCAGCTATATGGTCCAATCACCTATCGATACCCAATCCTGAGCAAAAATGTGGAGAAGGGCATGCTGGGCACAGGTCATCACTGTATATTTAATGATTCCGAAACGGGTCAATACCAGATTTCCTATCATCGTTTTGTCACGCCACTATCCAGATTTTCCTCTGGAAAGGGTTATCACCGCGAAATATGTATGGACCCGCTTCTTTTTGGTAAGGACGGACTGATTCAGCCTGTTATACTCTAATATAAGACGTTCAGTTAAATCATTATTTTATGAAGATCTGATACAACATGAATGCCTGCCAAATGTCGCTTTTAGCGGTTTTGGCAGGCATTTTTATCATCCACCTGGAACAAGCCAAAGCCTTAGGGTTGAGCGGGTATGGAACTTATTAAACGCATTAACTTCAGAATACATTTGACAGGAGAATCAATAAATCGTATTATTACGATATAACGATTTAGGAGGAATACCTTTTGAACACTCCCGCTTTTGACAGCAATAATATTAAACAGTTCGATGAACCTGCTAACCTGCTGAAAGCTTTATCTCACCCCATTCGTTTATGCATTGTGCGGGGACTGATGATGAAAAAAAAATGTAATGTTTCTTATATGCAGGAATGTCTGGATCTTCCCCAATCAACAGTCTCTCAACACCTCCAGAAGCTTCGTAGTGCAGGTATTGTTGCGACGGAGCGGAATGGTCTTGAAGTAAACTATGTGCTTGCCGATCAACGGGTTGAACAGATTATTAAAACTTTATTTGAAAAGGATGATTGTGAATCATGAGCAAAAAAGTACTGATTGTTGGCGGTGTAGCTGGAGGTGCATCTGCAGCTGCACGTCTTCGCCGTCTGGATGAACATGCCGAGATTATTATCTTTGAGAAAGGGCCTTATATCTCATTTGCCAATTGTGGCTTACCTTATTATATAGGTGGATCAATCGAAGTTCGAGAGCGTCTGCTAGTGCAAACGCCAAAAGGGATGGCAGATCGCTTTCGTATCGATGTTCGTACAGGAAGTGAGGTTGTAGCTATCGATTCGCAGAAGCGAGTGGTTAAGATACAGTCTCAGGAGCGCGGTGCATATGAAGAAAGTTATGACGAGTTGATATTGTCACCAGGTGCAAAACCGCTCATTCCTGATCTTCCGGGCAAGGACAATCCACTAATTTATACCGTACGAAGTATTCCAGATATTGATCGGATCAAAGAACAGGTAAGTTCTTCTAACAACCAGTCTTCGATTGTCATAGGCGGTGGATTTATTGGCGTGGAAATGGCTGAGAATTTAAAGGAAGCTGGTCTGGATGTAACGCTGATTGAGGGGAACGCACAAGTACTCACACCATATGATACCGAGTTAGCAGCCGCATTGGCACAAGAAATGGAGAATCATGGTGTGAACCTGCTGTTTTCCAAACGTGTCCAGGGATTTCATTCCCTGGAGCAAGGCATAGGGGTTGAACTTGCGGATGGTCATGTGTTGACAGCTGACATGGTTATTCTTGCGATAGGCGTAACGCCAGACACCTATTTTTTGAAAGATAGCGGCGTTTCGCTGGGTGCACGTGGACATATTATCGTAAATGAAGCTTTAGAAAGCAGCGTGCCACATATCTATGCTGTTGGGGATGCGATCGAAGTAACGGAAACTATTCATGGTACGAAGGCAACAATACCACTTGCCGGACCTGCCAACAAACAAGGCCGTATTGTTGCCGACCGTATCGCAGGGCTTCCTTCTACCTATAAAGGAACACAAGGTACGTCCATTATCAAAGTATTTGGAATGACCGCAGCCACGACAGGCAGTAATGAAAAAACACTGCAACGTCTCGGCGTGGAATATCAAACCGTTATCGTACATCCTGCTTCTCATGCATCGTATTATCCGGGTTCAAGTGCGATTACTCTTAAACTGCTGTTTACTCCGGAAGGTAAAATTTTGGGCGCACAAGCAGTCGGTTATGATGGAGTGGATAAACGAATAGATGACATTGCTGTAGCCATTCATTTTGGAGGACATGTCCGGGATTTGACAGAGCTTGAACTGAGTTACGCGCCACCTTATTCTTCTGCCAAAGATCCCGTGAATATGGCTGGATATGCAGCAGAGAATATGATCACCGGACGTGTTCAGACGTTCACCTATAATCAACTGGCTGATCGTCAGCCGGGGCAGTCGATACTTCTGGATGTTCGCAGTGAAATCGAGCATCAAAATGGTCATATTCCGGATTCACTCTCTATTCCAGTTGATGAGCTTCGTCAACGTTTAGATGAATTAGACCCTTCCAAAGAAATCTGGCTATACTGTCAAGTCGGCTTACGTGGTTATACAGCTTCGCAAATTTTGCGTCAGCATGGTTTTAGCGTAAAAAACCTGAGTGGTGGTTATAAAACATACCGACAAGCCCAATTTAAGCCTGCTCCATTTACTGCTACAACACAAGAGCAGCAAGATCCTGTGATAGACGCGAACGAAAAGGAGTCTATTCCTACTGACTCAGCACAGCCGCAACGTATTGATCATGAGTTGAACGTATGCGGATTAAGTTGTCCTGGTCCCCTGATTCAGGTTAAGCAGAAAATGGATCAACTCTCAAACGGAGAAACCCTTCGTGTGAAAGCTTCCGATCCAGGCTTCTATGAAGATGTCAAAGCATGGGCCACGATGTCGGGTTCCACAATCTTGCAGTTGGAAAGGCTGAAAGGCGGTACGATTGAGTCTGTCATTGCTAAAAATACAGCACAACCCGTATCCGAATCCCCCATCAGCGATCCAGCCAGCACGATGGTTGTGTTCAGTGGCGATCTGGATAAAGCGATCGCTTCACTCATTATTGCAAATGGGGCCGCAGCCAGTGGACGGAAAGTAACCCTATTTTTCACGTTTTGGGGATTGAGCATTATTCGCAAGCAGCAGCCGCAGAAGTTATCCAAAACCATGATCGGCCGTATGTTTGATATGATGTTACCTCACGGGAGCCAGAAGCTTGGCATGTCCAAAATGAATATGCTCGGAGCAGGCCCGAAGATGATCCGTGGTTTGATGAAAAAACATCATGTGCCTTCATTGGAAGAATTGATTGAGAGCGCAATTGCACAAGGAGTAGAGATCGTTGCCTGCCAAATGTCTATGGATTTAATGGGAATTCAGCGTGAAGAATTAATAGACCAAGTTAAAATTGGTGGTGTAGGTTACTATCTTGGACAAGCATCACAAGCCAATCATAATCTGTTTATTTAAAAAATTATCACAAACTCCAAAAAGCGTTGATTCGAATTCGAACCGACGCTTTTTGGCTTTTTGGACTTAATCATCAAGTAGTAAACATTGACTTCATTATTTCGATATTATAATATAAGCATACACTTATATGTAGTCGAAGGAGGAAGTGCTATGGATTCTATGCAAGAGGTAGCGGATAAGCTTAAATTGCTGGGTGATAAAACACGCCTTACGATCCTTACACTCCTCAAAGAACGTGAATGGTGCGTGTGTGAATTTGTAGAGATTTTAGACATGTCACAACCTGGAATTAGTCAACATTTGCGCAAGCTGAAGGATCAAGGCTTGGTTAAAGAAAATAAACGTGGTCAGTGGGTATACTACTCTTTAAATGTAGAGAATACACCCTATATTACATCTGTCCTGGATTTGATGCCGGATACAGCAACTATTCTTAAATCGTTAAATAAGGAAAACTTTACTTCAGAGTGTAATTAATTTTTGATCATTATATAAGTATATCATTATATACAAATATAAATAAAGCTGAACTGAAAGGGGGTGCATGGTTTTGTTTTCTACGCTGTTAGCCTGCATCATCTTTTTGATTACACTTGTACTCGTTATTTGGCAGCCTAAAAACCTGTCCATTGGTTGGTCTGCTTGTGGAGGAGCAATCCTTGCTTTACTTGTGGGTGTGGTCAATTTGGAAGATGTATGGGATGTGACACAAATCGTATGGAATGCCACGCTTGCTTTTGTTGCAATCATTCTGATCTCATTAATTCTGGATCGTATCGGCTTTTTTGAATGGGCTGCTTTACATATGGCCAAAGCCGCTCATGGCAATGGTGTACGAATGTTTGTTTATGTCTCCATCCTGGGAGCGGTGGTTTCTGCTTTCTTTGCCAACGATGGAGGCGCACTGATTCTGACACCGATTGTTCTAGCCATGGTACGTGCACTGAATTTCGATGAGAAAAAAGTATTCCCATTCATTATCGCCAGCGGATTTATTGCGGATACAACTTCCTTGCCGCTGGTTGTAAGTAACCTGGTCAACATAGTGTCTGCCGATTTCTTTGGTATTACGTTTATGGAGTACGCAGGAAGGATGTTTATTCCAAATCTGTTCTCGCTGGCGGCGAGTATCGGTGTACTGTATCTCTTTTTCCGCAAGAGTATTCCCAAACATTTTGATGCCAGTGAATTGAAGCCTCCGGTATCTGCCATTAAGGATATGAAAATGTTCCGGTTGTCGTGGGTGGTGTTAGGGGTTCTGCTTATTGGATACTTTACCAGTGAATTTATCGGCATTCCCGTATCTTTTGTAGCAGGTGTTGTTGCGATATTCTTCCTGATCATGGCTTCCCGGAGTTCTGCTGTACCAACTACATTGGTTGTCAAAGAAGCGCCGTGGGCCATCGTATTTTTCTCCATCGGCATGTATGTCGTGGTTTATGGTCTACGTAACGTGGGTTTAACGGATCTTCTAGCCGTGGTCATTCAGGCTGTGGCGGATCAGGGATTGTTTGCTGCAACGATGGGTATGGGCTTTATTGCGGCAATCATTTCATCCCTGATGAACAATATGCCTACCGTGTTGATTGATGCGCTTGCCATTGATGCAACCACAGCTACAGGGACTGTTCGGGAGGCGCTTATCTATGCCAATATTATTGGATCAGACCTGGGTCCCAAGATTACCCCGATTGGTTCACTCGCGACCCTGCTTTGGCTTCATGTGCTGAGCACCAAAGGTGTCAAAATCTCATGGGGCACTTACTTCAAGACAGGTATCATAATCACCATTCCGACTCTGCTTATTACGCTAGTGGGTCTGTATCTGTGGTTAAGCATTCTATAAAAGCAATCTATAATTCAAGTAACGAGGAGACGATGAACATGAGTAAAAAAACACTGTACTTCCTGTGCACAGGCAACTCTTGCCGGAGCCAAATGGCCGAAGGCTGGGCCAAGAAATATCTAAGTGAGGACTGGAACATCTATAGTGCAGGAATCGAGGCACACGGTCTGAATCCAAAAGCCGTGGAAGCCATGAACGAAGTTGATCTGGATATTTCGACTCAAACTTCGGACATCATTGATTCAGAGTTGTTGAACAATGCTGATTTCGTAGTCACGTTGTGTGGGGATGCCGCAGATAAATGTCCCATGACGCCTCCACATGTGAAGCGGGAACACTGGGGATTTGATGATCCTGCCAAAGCGCAAGGTACAGATGAAGAGAAATGGGCCGTATTCCAAAGGGTTCGTGACCAGATCGGGGAGCGTATTAAAACATTTGCTGAAACCGGAAAATAATACAAACCTGCCTGAGCAGGATAATTGAATGCGTACCGAGAGATGCCACAATCAGTGGCATTTTTTTGTTCAAAAAAAATGAACGTTTCATTCAGAAACGGTTCTTTGACTTGCCCATAACAGCAACATAGAGTGAGGACAAGGACGGTGGTTGATTTTATATAAAAATGAGAAGCGTATACACCCTTGACTTTCCCCTGTACGGGAAACTATATACTCGTATTATGTTAAAAGATTGGAGATGATATATTGTTCAAAATCAGTGCGTTTTCCAGGCTAAGCAGGGTCTCATTAAAAACACTGCGTTATTATGACCAGATTGGCATACTTAAGCCGAGAAAGGTAGATCACGATACGGGTTACCGTTACTATTCCGCAGATCAGCTTCTCGAGCTTAACCGAATCTTCATTTATAAAGAATTGGGGTTCACGTTGCCACAAATCACACAGCTGTTACAGGAACATATCACATTGGAGAATATTCAAGGCATGTTTAAGCTAAAAAGAAGCGAAATTCAGCAGATTATCGATACGGAACAAACCAAACTCGTCCGAATTGAGGAACGCATGCAGCTTCTAGAGGAAGAGGGGCACATTGAAACCGGGCAAGAAATCCGAATCAAAGAGGAAGGTGCTCGGCAGTTTCTTTTTCAGACAGGGTGCGGGAGGGAAGAGAAGATCCCGAGTTTATTTCATCAGTTTGATCAGTCATTAACAAAAGAAATGCGCCAACTGATCCCTGGACCACAGGTTGTTTTGTGGAAAGAAATCGCAGGACAAGAGGAAGCGTTCGAGTTTGAAATAGGTTATTTCTTAACCTGTGAGCTGCGATCAGCTCCCTACCCATTTCAACTGCGGACTCTTCCTGCTGAGCCCATGATGGCCACCATAGCTTATCGTTCCAATGCCACCTTTGCCTGTAAAGCCTGTGTTCATCTAGCTACATGGATTGAGAATAATAACTATCAGATCAAGGAGAACGGAGCTGGTAGGGAATTATATTTACCCTTATCTCAAGAACAAGATGTACAGTTTATAGAAATACAAATTCCAATACTAAATAGATAACTAGAGAAGACGGAGTGGATTAAAGTGAAAAATAAATGGATTATATATATCTTGGCATTGGCTGTTTTTCTGATCGGAACCCTTGAATACATTATTACAGGAGTCATTGAAATGATCGCCTCAGACTTGAGCGTATCTACTTCTGAAGTGGGTTTACTGGTGACTGTATTTGCTCTGGCAGCGGCCATTATCGCTCCGATTCTCATTGCAATTACAATAAATATGGATCGCAAGAAGTTACTGTTGGCCGCCCTCAGCGTGTTTATTGCCAGCAACGGACTTATGCTTGTTGACCTTTCTTATGAAACTTTACTATGGGTGCGAATTATTCAAGGGGCTAGCGGAGGAGTGGCTACCGTAGTAGCGATGGCCGTATCGACACGACTAGTTGAAAAAGAAAAAAGGGGCAATGCTATCGGCATCATTTTGATGGGGCTCAGCAGTTCGCTTGTACTCGGTGTCCCATTGGGCACATTTTTTAGTGAAATGTTTGGATGGAGAGTTCTATTTGTAATCATTGGATTATTAAGTGTTCTTCCATTACTTATTATCTACAAAAAGGTTCCGGCAATCAAAGAGGAAGAAAAGATCACCCTCAGAATGCAGGTCTCCATTTTAAAAAATCCACTCATTCTGACTGCCTTGCTTATTACATTATTGTATATCGGCGGCTATTCGACACTGTTCACGTATATTACGCCTTTCTTGCAAGCTACGTCTTCTCTTTCCATGACCGAGATAAGCGGTGTTCTGTTTCTCGCGGGAATTTGCAGCTTTGTCGGATCAAAAGTGGGCGGACAATTGGCAGATGCAAAGGGATCAAAGTTTACAATTTGTCTAGGCCTTCTGTTACAAGGGGTAACTCTTCTTTTGTTCGCTCTAGCTGGAGTTAATCTTATCATGTTAATCTTGGTTTTAATGATTTTTATGTTAGCAACGTGGAGCATATCTCCGGCCCAGCAACTATATCTGGTTACACTGGCACCTCGTAATCCCGACATTGCCCTTAGCGTAAATACGTCGTTTATCCAATTTGGTTTTGCATTGGGATCTGGATTAGGTGGGATTGTGATCAGTCGTTCATCTGTCATGTATTTGAATTGGTTGGGGTTTGGAGCTGTAAGCGTAGCTTTATTTCTTGTCCTAATTCTATTCAAAAGGATGAGAAGTAGGACTGAAAACTCTATGGTTACTGGTGAATAGGTAGGTGGACTGGTTAAGTTACACAGGAGATCTATCTGGCGTTATAGTCCTAATTAGAAAGAGGGAATGTACAAGTCGTACATTCCTTGAAAAATCCCGCCAGATCAGGATGGTTTAACGCATAAACATGATATTGTGCTGCATCCTCGGAGCTGATCCATGGGATCGGTTTATCCGCTGGCACTGGGTAGAAAAGCAACCCATTATGGATGAGACCCGGAATCAAGAAGTTCTCCATATAGATTTACAAGACTGGGGTCTACAGCATATGTAAGCACCTTAAACACGTGGGCAAACAACAATTAAAGCAACGAAGCACCGCAAAAAACCGGCATGCGCGTAGGCGAGATCAGGATGAAAACACATCTATCCCGACCGACCGTATCCCATCATCTGAAAATATTAAAAGAATCGCAAATTGCGCAAGTCATTTTGCGCTGGCATCTGCAACGCGGAATTATGGTCATTCCCAATCAACGAACCCTCAACGGATTAAAGAGAATATCGAAATATTCGACTTTGAACTGAATGAGGAGGACATGGACCATATACGGCGGTTGGACACAGGTAAGAGATATTCCATAAGCCCGAATGGCTACATGATCAACCCAATTTATATAAATTTGATGAAACTGTTTATTCGCTGATAATCCTGTTAAAATAAAGGGCCATCCCGATCAACCTAAAGACAATAACAATCGTTTTCCAATCTTCAATAAAACTTTCAGCTGCGCCCAGCAGATAATGATTGAAATGACCATAACGATTACAAAGAACAGAAAAACAATAATTTTCATTATGATCAAACGTTTTCCGTCCGGATGTTTGGAAGCTCTGCTGGCAGAGTTATCTTTAGACTTAATCATAGCTCGTATACCGACTATGCAGGCAGTAGCCAGCATTATAAAAAGCATTAAAGTTGCCATTCGTTCAGCAGTAAAAGCGATGAGATTTGATCCTCCCGGACCAGAACCCGTGCGCAAAAACCAATGGCAGAAGGCAACAACAGAAAGAGATGACAGGAACAAGATAAATATAATCTTCCACATCCAGTCGAACAGCTTGAAGAAAGGACCGGGTGGATTGATTTTCTGTTCCCGGCGAACCCGACGCTCGGCGTTTCTTCGATCGATTATTGCTCGTTTGGATTTCATGGATGTCTAACCTCCTGCAGTTTTACTGTTCTTCCTCGTAACATTAAGAATATCACAGTAATGACAATCAAGTCCCATGTTGATTTGAAACCTTTTAGTTAAAAGCTGCGTTTAAAAGCTAGAAGGCAATGAACTTGAATCCAGAAAGGATGTAAGAAAAAAAATGAATAGAAACAAGAAGAGAAATAAGTTAATTGTAAGTGCTATTATGACAGCATTACTGGCATCGCCCCTGGCACACTTCATGGCCGAAGGCCAACCGGTAGCCGCTGCAGCTTCCGTTTCCAAATATAAAGTTACCGCACAACCGTTCAGCATTGAAGGAAAGAAATCAAACATTGGTACGATTAATAAAAACGGATCGACCTATATTGCTCTTAGGAACCTAAATACAGCCCTGGGTTTAACCACCAATTTCAATAAGACTAATCAACTCGTTGAAGTGTCGGGAAATGGACGATCGCTTCAAATTAATCTCTCTAACAATACTATTCATTTGAACGGACAACCGGTCTTTGGACCTCAAGTCATTCTCCAGGACAATACAACTTATTTGCCACTTCGCTTCCTATTGGAGCGGATGGGCTATGTAATTTCATATCAGAATAGTACTAAGCAGGTCGGTATTCAATCGATTAAGGAAAACGACTTGCAGGTTCAAGCGGAAGAGATCGGTGCCGACGGAGATGGCAAATCATTGCTCGTCTACTATCCGGTAATTAAGGGCTATGCAAGAGAGAAAGTACAGGATAAGATCAACGCCTTTTTGAAGCAGGAGACCGACAAGCACATTGCAGCGGGATCGAAGGAAATGGATACAGTCGTAAAAGCGAATAATCAATTACTAATCAAAAATCCAAAGGCTGAAATTCGGCAACCGAGCCTCGATGGCAGATTTACAGTTATGTATAACGAGAATGGAAAATTGAGCCTATATGTGGATTATGATCTTTATATGGGGGGAGCGCACGGAATGACGACGAGGGTTCCTTACACGTTCGATCTCGTAACAGGTGATCTGATTTCGTTGAAGGAAGCAGCAGGTAACGCCGATTATGTCTCTATCATTAACAGCCAAATCACAGATCACATCAATCATCGCGGATTGGAGTTGTCCACTCCATTTAAGACGATTGAAGCTGATCGAGATTATTACCTGAGCCATGATGGTATCGTTATCTATTTCACAGAATATGAATATACTTCCTACGCTGAAGGAATGCCAGAGTTTATTATTCCTTATTCCGAGTTCAGATGACGGAAACTGTGGCTTCAAACTCTAAAAGTCTATCGGAGCATGATAAGTCGTGTAGTGACAGTGAGACGATAAGGGGGAAAGTGAAATGAATACGATCAAGCGCATGATGGACCATCTGTACTGGGCAGACGAACGTATTTTAGACGCGCTCGAGGAGTCAAAGACAGAGAACAAGGAGCTTCTGAAGCTGGTTCGACATGTTGCGGTTGCGGAACGCGTATGGCTGTCCCGATTGCAAGGCAAGGGTAGCGCACAATATTCATTGTGGGAAGAAACGGAAGACTTGACGGCGATCCGGGAGATCTTCGAAGAAAACATCGAGCAATATCGCGTCTATATGGACGGGCTCGAGGAATTCAAATTGGATGAGATCATTGACTATGCAAACCAGAGCGGGGTTCCGTTCCGAACTTCCATCCGGGACATTCTCTCGCAAGTCATCTTACATGGGCAGTATCACCGGGGACAGATTAACCGGGCACTTCGAACCGAATCGGCGGAGCCTGTCCAAGTTGATTACATCACCTTCGCACGACTCTAAAGGGCGGGGAAAATCATCAACATTGCTGTGCCAAGTAATAACAAAATAGTCGCAGAAATAGCCGCCAACCTGGCGGCTATTTTGTTTCGAAATTCAAAAATCTTTTACAACTACGTCGCCGCGGTAAATCTTGACGGTAATATGCTAGACGCCATGAACCAGCCCAACATTATTACCTTTTATAGAAAGAAAAGCTCAGCGGTATGAACCATCAGGATGATCGGCTACCGCAGTCTGCTGCGATTGGCTGCGATATTCGCTTGGCGCGATGCCTGTCCACCGCTTGAACTGGCGGCTGAAATGCGCATTGGTCTTATACCCCAACATCATCGCAATATGGTCTATGTTCAGGTCGGTTTGTTTTAAAAGCCGCTGCGCTTCGTTCAGAAGGGTTTCGGATAGAAACTTGCGTGGAGCGATGCCGTATACCTGCCGAAAAATACGATTAACCTGTGACGGGCTAATGCTCAGCGACTTGGCAATGTCCTGAATCCAGGTTCGATCGCTCTCCTGAATTTCCCCGTGAAGATGGATATATCTTACCGAATCCTCAATGTGCTCAGCAATCTGATGGGCAATAGTTTCTTTTCTCGACAACGTAACGGAAGCTTGCTGAGATAACTGGCCAACCAGGGAACCAAGCAGTTCAAACACGGCGGCATGTACCTTCATTTGTTTGGAGGAAGATAACGAGTTAGACAGATGCTCTGTAGCCAGACCATACAAGGTAGACAGGGAAGAGGAGAGCCCCAGAGCCAAATTCGAATTTGCCGGATAATAGATGTCTTTGCAACGGTTAAGTTCTCTGCAAAAGGATGTATCGTGTATGCTGAAATGCACGGAAAAATAAGTGAACCCCTCCGGTCCGGCTCCGGTGCAAGAGTGGGTCATACCCGGTCGGATGAACAGGAGGTCGCCAACCGACTGACGATAAGACTGCCCGTTGACCACCATGTTCATCTGCCCGTCCATCATCCAGTGAACTTCATACATGGAATGTTCATGAGACGGATAAGTCCAGCTGGAATCAACTTTTCTTGCATGCAGCCCCAATAATTGAAAAGACATGCGAACATCGGGTAGACGACCTAAATACACAGCATCCGAAAGCTTGGTCACAGCAAACCAACCCCCTTGTACGATTCTATATTCCAACATCCTGTCATCGAAGTGTCCTCGTAAATTATTTTCAGTTCAACGGATATAACCTCATCTTAACAGAAAAAAAATGCGTGAAAAGGGTAAATCGTCGGAGTGATTAGAACATCGTCATGAACCATAGCCGGTGCTATGGTAGTATTATCAACCCGATGGGGAAAAATGGAGGCAAGCTTGAATGAGAATTATTCGATTTCTGGACGGACAACAGAAGTGGCTGGCAGCCGTTACGGATGATGAACAAGCGTATCGTTTGCCACAAGCAGATTTTATGACTTTGATCCATCAAGCAAGAAAGCAGGGGATTTCTCCAGTTCAACTTGTTGAAAGCGCTTTTAAACCGTCAAACAAGTTAACTGACGATTGGACTTCCCTGCATCTAATTACTCCATTGGAAGCTCCGGAAGTATGGGCGGCGGGTGTAACTTATCAACGCAGCCGCGAAGCGCGAAATTATGAAGCAACCGAAGGCAAGCTGGATGCAAAAACCTTTTACGATAAAGTTTATGATGCCGAAAGACCGGAGATCTTTTTTAAATCTACAGCAGCCCGCACCGTCGGGCCCAATGAGGCTGTCACACTTCGCAGCGATTCCAATTGGCAGATCCCGGAGCCTGAGCTGGGGTTGGTGCTTGCCGCAGATGGCAGCATTGTGGGATACATCGTTGGCAATGACATGAGCTGCCGCGATATTGAAGGGGAAAACCCGCTGTATCTGCCGCAAGCAAAAATGTGGCGCAATTCCTGCTCGATAGGTCCATCCATTCGTCTGGCGGAAACGGTGCAGAATCCATATGCGTTCAGCATCGTTTGCGAGATATATCGTGAAGCTGAAATAGTTGTCAAAAGCGAGGCAAGCACAAGTGAGTTAAACCGAAAACTCGATGAACTGGTCTCCTTTCTGGCAAGAGATAACGATCTGTTTGACGGTACGGTGTTATTGACAGGCACAAGCATTGTGCCCCCTAATGATTTTACACTTGCACCCGGGGACCGCATTGAAATATCCATTAGCGATATCGGGACACTTATTAATCCAGTCATTTCAAACTAATGTACGAGGAGGATGAATGCAATGACCACATTTCAGGTAGAGCAGACATACAGCAATTACATTAACGGAGAATGGGTGAAGGCGATATCCGGTGAAACCGAACCGAGCATCAACCCGGCGAGTCGGAAGGAGGTAGTTGGTTACGTACCCACCTCAGGCGTAGAGGATCTGAACCGGGCTGTTGCAGCCGCGAAGGAAGCAGCAAAAGATTGGCGGAGGTTATCGGGTGCGGAACGCGGAAACTATCTATTTCAAGCAGCCAATGTGCTGGAACGCCGGGCCGATGAAGTTGCAGAGGCGATGACCAGGGAAATGGGCAAAACACTCCCTGAAGCCAAAGGAGAGACACTGCGTGGTGTCGCGATCTTAAGGTATTACGCCGGAGAAGGCATGCGAAAAACCGGTGATGTCATTCCATCAACGGATAGCGAAGCGCTGATGTTTACGACCCGCGTACCCCTTGGCGTTGTAGGGGTTATTGCTCCTTGGAATTTCCCGGTTGCCATTCCGATCTGGAAAACGGCTCCGGCCTTAATTTACGGTAATACGGTTGTGTTGAAGCCTGCTCAGGAAACTGCGGTCACTGCAGCTAGATTAATGGAGTGTTTTGAAGAGGCGGGCATTCCGGCAGGTGTTCTTAATCTGGTATGTGGCAGAGGCTCAGTGATCGGATCTGCACTTGCTGAGCATCCGGATGTGGGCGGAATAACGTTCACAGGTTCCAATGAAGTGGGCAAACGGGTCGGCGGCGCAGCACTGGCACGTGGGGCCAAGTATCAACTTGAAATGGGTGGGAAAAACCCGATTATTATCGCGGCTGACGCTGACCTGGATTTGGCTGTGGAAGCCACAATCAGCGGAGGGTTGAAATCGACCGGACAAAAATGTACGGCCACCAGCAAAGTCATTATTGAACGAAAAGTATACGATGCCTTCAAAGAAAAACTGCTCTCGCAAATCCAGGAAATTCGACTGGGTGACGGCATGTCTTCTGGAAGCTGGATGGGTCCATGTGCAAGCGAAGGACAGCTCAATACCGTGCTGAGTTACATTCAAAAAGGCCAGGATGAAGGTGCTGTTCTGCTCGCTGGCGGAAAAAGAGGTGACGGTCCGGGACTGGAAGAGGGATTCTATGTGCAGCCTACCGTATTTGAAGGGGTCGAATCCCATATGTCCATCGCCCGGGAAGAAATCTTTGGCCCGGTTCTGGCCTTGATTGCGGTAGATTCCCTGGAGGAAGCGATCGAAGCGGCTAATGATAGCGATTATGGCTTGAGTGCTTCCATCTATACACAGAACGTCGGAGCCATGTTGTCTTTCATCCGGGACATGGATGCAGGACTCGTCAGAATTAATGCAGAAACGGCCGGCGTAGAGCTGCAGGCTCCGTTTGGCGGAATGAAGATGTCGAGTTCACACTCCAGAGAACAGGGGCAAGCGGCTATCGAGTTTTTCACGGCCATCAAAACGGTCTTTGTGAAGTCATAAACTGTGGGAGGCTATCATGTACGAACAGATTACGTCGATTATGGGAGAGACCGCATCCAACTGCTTCGATATCATAGCCCATGCTCCAGGGGCTGCAGGACGTCTGCCTCTAACGGATGATTTGCTGCGGAATGCTCCAAGCGGCGACTTGTTTGGCATGTCCCAGAATGTTGGAATGGGCTGGAAGCCCGGGGATTTGAACGGAAAACAATTTCTGATCTTGAGTACACAAGGTGGCATACGCAATGAAGACGGCAGCCCGGCAGCACTCGGTTACCATACCGGCCACTGGGAGGTCGGCCTACTGATGAAGGCTGCCGCAGAGGAACTCTCAAGCCGGGGAGGAATCCCGTTTGCTGGATATGTCAGCGATCCGTGTGACGGCAGATCACAGGGGACAACCGGCATGTTTGACTCGCTTCCGTACCGGAACGATGCCGCTATGGTATTTCGCAGATTGATTCGCTCGCTGCCAACGCGTAAAGGCGTGCTTGGTGTCGCCACTTGTGACAAAGGTCTTCCAGCGATGATGCTCGCACTTGCTGGAATGCCTCAATTGCCTGGTGTAATCGTTCCCGGTGGCGTCACACTTCCGCCTACCGATGGAGAGGACGCCGGTAAAATTCAGACCATCGGTGCACGGTACGTCAACGGGGAAATTTCTCTGGAAATGGCGTCCGATTTAGGATGTCGAGCTTGTGCTACACCGGGAGGAGGCTGTCAGTTTCTAGGTACCGCTGCTACGGCCCAGGTTGTAGCAGAGGCACTGGGTATGACAGTGCCTCATGCCGCGCTTGCACCTTCCGGGCAGCCCATCTGGTTTGAAATGGCGCGCCAATCGTCACGTGCACTCATCCATATGGAGTCACAGGGGATGAGGATGGCAGACATTGTCACCGATGCATCCATTCGCAATGCGATGACCGTTCATGCCGCGTTTGGCGGATCGACCAATCTGCTTCTTCACATACCGGCGATTGCCCATGCCGCCGGTTTAACCGTACCCACGGTACACGACTGGATACAGGTCAACAAAAATGTTCCAAGGCTGGTTAGCGCCCTACCAAACGGACCGATCTTTTATCCGACCATACGTGTCTTTCAGGCAGGAGGTGTACCGGAGGTCATGCTACACCTCAGACAGCTTGGTCTGTTGGATGAGTCTGTACCAACGGTTACAGGTACTTCATTGGGTCAGGTACTGGACTGGTGGGAATCGTCGGAACGCCGTCATCTCATGCGGACGCAGTTAAAAGAGCAGGACGGTATCGATCCGGACAGTGTCATCATGAGTGTAGAACACGCTCAGCGGCTTGGAATCTCATCGACCGTAACATTTCCAACCGGGAATATCGCTCCAGAAGGTTCTGTCATCAAATCCACCTCTATTGATCCTGCTGTGCTGGATGAGCATGGCGTATACCGTCATCGTGGCAGAGCAAAGGTGTTTACCACTGAACGTGAGGCGATCCATGCGATTAAGACCGGAGGTATTCTGGCTGGCGACGTTGTTGTGCTTCTCGGGCGAGGTCCATCGGGAACTGGAATGGAGGAGACGTACCAGCTTACATCTGCGCTTAAACATTTGCCTTTTGGCAAATACGTGTCACTGATTACGGATGCCCGGTTCTCCGGTGTTTCCACCGGAGCGTGTATTGGTCATGTTGGCCCCGAAGCGCTGGCAGGCGGACCGATTGGCAAGCTGCGGAACGGAGACCTGATTGACATCACGGTTGATCGTAACACGCTGGAGGGCAGCGTTAACTTTGTCGGAGAAGGCGATCTGGAGTTTTCACCGGAAGAAGGCGCTCTCATCCTGGCACAAAGGCCCTTTCATCCAGATATGAGGCCTGATGAAGCTTTGCCGGATGATACAAAGCTCTGGGCTGCATTGCAATCGGTCAGCGGTGGGACTTGGAGAGGGAATATATATGATGTCGAGCGGATCGTAACCGCCCTGGAAGCCGGCAAAAAAGCGCTGGGCTGGTACTGATATCCACCTTTTGTGTATCTGTTGTTGTACAGATCATTACTTTCATACCGGAGGTTTCTTCCATGAATAAGATCCAGAAAATGATCACCAATCCCATCCTTCCCGGTTTCCATCCCGATCCGTCCATCTGCCGAGCAGGGGAGGATTATTATATCGCCACTTCCACCTTTGAATGGTTCCCTGGTGTACGGATTCACCATTCCCGGGATCTGGTTCATTGGCGGCCCATCGCTTCTCCGCTGACTCGTGTAACGCAGTTGAACATGGAGGGCAACATTAATTCCGGAGGCGTATGGGCACCCTGTCTTAGTTACGACAACGGTGTGTTTTACCTGATATACACCGATGTCAAAAGCCGGGTAGGCGCTTTTAAAGATACCCACAATTACCTTGTGACAGCAACGGATATCGAGGGCCCTTGGTCCGATCCGGTGTATCTGAACAGCAGCGGTTTTGATCCTTCCCTGTTTCATGATGAAGACGGGCGTAAGTGGCTGGTGAATATGATATGGGATCATCGTAAGGACAAAAATCGGTTTGCAGGCATCGTTCTTCAGGAATATTCTGTCCAGGAACATAAGCTGATCGGACCGGCCATGAACATATTTAAGGGAACAGAACTAGGCCTGACCGAAGCACCACACCTGTACAAACACAACGACTATTATTATCTCATTACGGCTGAAGGTGGAACCGGTTATGAGCATGCGGTTACCGCTGCACGTTCCCGTACGTTACAAGGTCCTTATGAGGTCGATCCTGCCAATCCGATCCTCACTTCATACGGCAGACCGGATTTAGCTCTGCAAAAGGCAGGCCACGGTAGTCTGGTCGAAACGCATACCGGCGAATGGTACATGGCTCATCTGGTTGGACGACCCGTTCATCACAAATATTGCATTCTTGGACGTGAGACTGCACTTCAGCCGTGTACGTGGAGTGAGGACGGCTGGCTGAGACTTGCGAGCGGTGACCGATATCCGGAGGTTCAGGTGCCTGCACCGAAGATCCCGTCACATCCATTTGAACCGATTACTGAAATGGATCACTTTGATCAATTTGAGCTTCGGCAGGATTGGAATACACTTCGTATTCCACCCGATTCGACTTGGCTCAGCTTGACGGAACGTCCCGGTTACTTGCGTTTGCACGGCATGGAGTCGATGAGTTCAACGCACAGGCAAAGCATGATCGCACGCAGACTTCAGGCATTGGAGTGTGAAGCCGAGACATGTCTGGAATTTGCGCCGGACCATCCACAACAAATGGCAGGATTGATTTTGTACTACGATACCCAGGACTATCTCTACTTACGTGTAACTTATCATGAAGAGAAAGGGCACTGCCTGGGGATTATTCAGTCCAAATACGGGGTATACGACGAACTGCTGGAGGATATTCCGCTAGAGTCGGTGAGCACGCTCCGTTTAAAGGCTGTGGTAGATCAAGATCGCGCCCGCTTTTATTATGCGTTAAATAGTGATTCATCCTGGAATACAGCAGGCGGGTGGATTGATATCACACATCTGTCCGATGAATCTCCGGAGTATATCCGGTTTACGGGAACCTATATCGGTCTTTGTGTGCAGGATCTTGGCGGAACCCGAAAACATGCCGATTTTGATTACTTTATGTATAAGGAAATATAGCATGCAGCTGGTGTATTGGAAAACATGTGACGGTCTTTTTGGAAGGAGCAGGGGACAATCCAAAGAGGACCAAATCACATATTTATCCATGTGAAATTAAAAATCATCAGCGGATTTTAATTTTAATAAGGCACATCTTCCATATAAATCAGTTGATATGGTTGGGACAATGATGGAAATAGAGGCCCGTCGGATTTAACCGCGCGAGATTTAACTCCGAACTTTTGAACCCAAAATGATAAAAAGTCCTTACGTTCACTTGAAACGTTAAGGACTTTTTATCGTTTGGCAATAGAAAAATCTCAGCCTATTTTTTCAATACTCACAACCGTTCTAATGGGTGGCGAGGGTTCTAGTTGGTCAAAGCCAGTAGTAATTCTTACTCTTTGCCCTACCTCAATTGTTTCATATGTTTCTCTATTGACCGAATAATACGAACCTTCCTGGTCTTGTGCTAGTTTTATAAAATCCTCAAGATTTCCATTCTCCAGATCTTCCTTACTTATATTTTGTAGTACAAGAAATTTATACTTGTCATTTTCATCTGTTTTAAATACTACAGTGCCCTCGAAAACTGGATAATTCTCTTTCTCATCCTTGTTAGAACAGCCCGCAAGTATAGTCATACTAATGAAGATAAACAATATTATTTTTTTCATAATAACCTCCTTGATTTGAAATAAAGTTTTCCCCTTGCTTTTAAGTATACCCTACATAAAAAAAGCAAATTATTACTAAAAGGTAATTCATACGAGAAAAGTATGAAACATCGCTTGAGGATTCCTTTAAATAATAAGTTCCTAGAGTCGAAAAAACAAAAAAAGAGGTCACGACGATGGATAGCCTAAAATGGATTCAAAGCTGGTATTATGAAAATTGTGACGGCGATTGGGAGCATTCATACGGTGTGCGAATTGATACGGTGGATAATCCTGGTTGGTCTGTCGAAATCGATTTGTCGGATACATATTTAGAAGATGTGCCATTTGATTCGATTGAAGAAGAGAGAAATGAACAAGATTGGTTCTACTGTATCGTGAGAGATGGAGTGTTTCACAGTGCAGGGGGAGCAAAAAATTTAGAAGAGATGCTTAATTGCTTCAAAAATTGGGCTTCGAATTTGGATAGAAATTAATGATGAACTGACTGAGGATGAGGCCTTGATTGGCTAAATGCCTTTTAGTTTTTTTATTTATAAACCATGGAGAGGATCAGATGATGTATCTAAAAGAATTCAATTTAGATTTACCGTATATTGTAGATGATGAAAATATTGAATCTATAATGAAAGAGCAAAATTGCGATCGCAACGAAGCTACAAAATTAGATTATGCGTTGAATTGGAAATGGAAAAGACGCTCTTTTAGCTTGGAAACTCGCTGTATTACAGCGATGTATGAACGTCTGTTGGGGAAATACAAAACGAAAGATTGTTGGAAAGTCCTAATAGAATGTGTAGAAAACATTACGGATGAACGGATTGTTAACGATTCTGGTGTGTGTTCGGTACCGATCCAATTTAGTTTGAATGATTTTAGTGCAAAAAATGAACTGGAGAAAAAAAAGACTACGCTTCGACTGCTAATGGAAGGCATAGAGAAACTTGCTCTACGTAATAATTGGGAGATTGATCCATTTAGGGAGATAGCTTTGCAAATCGAGGAGTTAGATTATGTAAATGAATGGACTTGGAAAAAGGATGTGAAGAGCCCTAATAAAAAGTACAATGCTAGAGTCATATGTCATCATAATGTAGATAGCATGGATATATTCCTATCTATTTTACAACGTGATGGTACGGAAGTACTTGTAGAGAAGGTCATATCAGAACAACCAGATGAATTTGCCTATGCTGAACATCTAGGTGAACTTACATGGGTATCTGATTTTGAAGTTGCTTTAATTAATAAAACAGGTACTGAAAGGCACTCTGTAACCCTGAAATATTAATTATTTGGCCGCTAAAAAACATTGTCCAGCTGGTGTCATGGTAACTTTTATTATTAGGCATGCTTTTATCTTGAGGTTGGATTCCTCTCGTATAAATGACATGCCCGTTTTTATTTATGCTGTAAATTTCTTGTGATTTTGCGTCCTGTTGGTGTCTGGGCGAGGCCGCCGGCTGCTGTTTCGCGAAGAGATTCAGACATGGCTGATCCAACCTCCATCATGACCTGCACTACCTCATCCGAAGGGATGACGGCTGCATACGGTTATCCCTTATGAGTGCTTAGGTGGGTTGTGGAGGTATGACCCTGCGATCGAAGCGTTAATGGTCAAGGCAAGAGTATCCATGACCTTTGTGGATTTTACAGAGGATTATTGGCAGAAGTCTGGGGAGATCGGAATCGTTCCTTCAACCTCCATCGTGGTGGGACTGCTGGAATTTGCGGAGTGGACGGGATACCAGGAAGCGGACAAGGCGCTTGCATACCAGAAGACAAGAAGAGAACAGGGGACGATCCGATATACGGATATCGGTGTTAACTGGTTGTTTATCCGGCAAACGGCTGAGGATTTGAATGCGTTTATGGCAGAAGTATTCACTTCGGCCTGCCAAAGGGCAGACCGGTGGGATAGAAGAAACACTGATGACGTATATGGCGTGTGGAGGTTATGCGGTCCAAGCTGCGGCAGCACTTCATATTCATATCAATACTTTGTATCAGCGTATTCATAAAATCGAAGAGATTCTGGGCATGTCCCTGAGTGATCAGGAGCATCTGCTCCACCGCAACAGGCCTGTTATCTCAAGCAGACATCTCGTTCATCGTGATGTTCAAATCAACTTACTCGAAATCACGCCTCAAACCTGTCACCCACATAATGAAAAGAGTGAATATGCGTTTTGGTGAGTTCAATCACGTTTTTGATAAATGCCTCGCGTGATTCATGATATCCGCTTAATATCCAATTGTTCAACAGTCCAAAAAAAACCGTAGGCGGTATAGTACTTGAAATAATCCATGTTCACTGGGGAGTTGTTGATCGTCTCAAAGACAAATTGCTCCTGATAGATTTTGAGTATGGTTTGTGGAAAGCCTGTATGTAGACCGGGTAACGTATCATCGTATTGAATCAGTTCGAAGAAGTCACGGTGCTCGTAGATATAATCCACGATTTGAAAAGATTCGGCATCCAGCTTGTTGGTTGAGACCTTTTGACCGTGCCAATAGGGTTTGCCTACTGCGCCCCTCAATCCTTCGAGTGTCATAGTCAACAACTCTTCGGCGAGAATATATTTATCCTGGTAGTGTAAATAAAACGTGCTGCGATTATAACCCGCCTGATCAACGATGTCTTTGACAGAAACACCATGGAATCCTTTTTTCTTAATGAGCTGAATCAGAGCAGCTTTTAGGTGCTCCTTGGTTCGATTACGATGTTGAGATGTCACAGTAAGTTCATTATTCATTCAAAAAAACTCCTATAAATATAGACATAGTTTTATAAAGTGTCTACGAGGTAGACACTTGGTCACATCTTAATGATTGGATTGGTACAATTTTAAGCATAGAATTAGTTTTGTAAACATCATATAGCACTATTTATATAGGCGCTATTCAAAATATTATACTGGGGGATTTATTCATGGGCAAACTTCAAGATAAAGTTGCAGTCATCACAGGAGGAGCATCCGGAATTGGTGCAGCGACAGCTCGCTTATTCGTTTCCGAAGGAGCTAAAGTGGTCTTGGTGGATCTAAATGAAGAAAAAGGCAAGGCGTTTGAGCAGGAACTGAAAGCGCTTAAAGCAGAGGCTCTCTTTATTAAAGCAAACATAACAAGTGAAGAAGAGGTTTCTGAGATTTTCAAACAAACCGTAGAAGCATTTGGTCAAGTGGATATCGTATTCAACAATGCGGGAATCGGGCGTGTTCATCCGACGCATGAACTTGATTATGCCGAATGGCGCAATACAGTCAATGTTGACCTGGACGGCGTATTCTTGGTTGCTCGTGAATCGATTCGCGAAATGCTCAAAATTGGTGGAGGTACAATCGTCAACACGGCTTCCATGTACGGATGGGTTGGTTCGCCTGGCTCTGCAGCCTACAATGCAGCTAAAGGCGGCGTTGTAAACCTGACTCGTTCGCTGGCGCTGGAGTATGCTGAGCAGAATATTCGGGTGAACTCCCTTTGCCCTGGCTTCATCGATACACCAATTATCCCGGAAGAGAGCAAACAAGCACTTTCTGCGGCAACACCAATGAAACGTCTGGGTCAAGCAGAAGAGATGGCAAAAGCCGTTCTGTTCCTAGCTAGCGACGATTCTTCATATATGACAGGAAATAGCCTGATCATAGACGGAGGATACACCGCTCAATAAGTGCAGCAATTATTGAAGCACACAAAGAACATAGTCCCATTAAAAGTCGCTATTCTAGCGGCTTTTTTTATTGTATTGGTATAAGAGCAGTTCCCAATCCAAGGACAACTGGCAAACAGCGAGTTTAGCTATTCATAATAGATGGCCTCATAAGGAAACTCTAACTTATTCAAGCGATATTCTTTGGGTGACATGGACATATATTGCCGAAAAACTTTGCCGAAATAACTGGGACTCTCAAACCCGCATTGTTGACCAATTTGGGAAATCGGAAGTTCCGTTGTGCGGAGTAGTCGGATTGCAACCTCAATGCGTCTGTCTTTGAGATAGGCTAGCGGTGATGTTTTCTCCGATTTCTGAAATAACCTGCACAAGTAGTGTTTATTGATATCGCAATGGCTGGCTAGAAGATCCAACGTCAATGGAGATGCATAATTCTCTCGGATGAACTTTTTACATTTCTCAATTGTTGTTATGGATAGGGCACCGATATCCTTCTCCGCATCCCGACTCGTCTGTACCAGGATAAGCAACCACCGATAGACTTGCATGGACAAGCGATACTTGTCCGTAACTTTCTCTTGATGAATCAAATGGATAATTTGCCATAACTCTTGAATCAAGGGAGAGTCCGCGTTTCGTCGAATGACATGCCCCTCATTATCATGCATCATATCCCAGATTCGGTTAGCTTCATCCCCGCGAATGTTGATCCATATAAATTCCCATGGTTCGTTGTTTTCTTGTTTATAGTAATAGCAATGTTCTCCGGAGATTTTAACAAGTAGGGCATGTCCCTTTGGTAAAGGAATCGTTTGATTTTCAATATCCAGATAACCCTGGCCATTAAGCGTGTATTGAAAAACGACGTGCCCCGGGTCCGGTCTACCATCACTTGGACAACGATATTCCTCGCTAGAAACGATCTGCCATCCAATAGAGTCCAGTGTCATGATTGATGTATCGTCATTACGAAAAGCATAAGAAACCGTATGAACCATCGTTTCATCTCCTTCCTAAAAAAGTCAATTATCTTATATAATACGTCACATTTTTTAGATTGTCTGTCTTTTTTTAGACCTGTAAGATAAATGTAAGCGGTAACATATAAGGGGGTGGCTATAAATTGTGTTCAAATGACAACAATCTGGGCAGGGTCGAACTGATGATTCTAAAAATGAATTTTTAGATAAGGGGGAGTTAATCGAATGATCCGAAGAACTGTTTCCATCCAGAAATCGATGTTGGTCTCTTTTTTAGCACTCCTTATGGTTATTTCACTGGCTGTTCCTCCGGCGCCGATACGTGCAGAGTCATCAAGCAGCCTGCCGGGTCGCCAAGGAGAGTATCTTAACCGGGGGTTGGTTGCGGTTCTTGTAGACAACGGCGTTTTTATAAGCTGGAGGTATTTAAACAACGATCCAGATGATATCGCTTTCAATATATATAAAAATGGAACTAAAGTGAACACATCACCCATAAGCGATGTGACAAACTACGTGGACACCACTGGTTTCGACAGCTCGCAATATCAGATCTCCACCGTTATTGCAGGCAAAGAGCAAATGCAACCAGAGGTTGTATCAGTCTGGCATAACGATTATCTGCCTATTCCGCTCGATAAACCGGCCGATGGTCGGACTAAGGATGGCGGAACGTACTCCTATTATGCTGGAGATGCTTCCGTAGCTGACTTGGACGGGGATGGCGAGTATGAAATTGTCTTCCTGTGGAGTCCAAGCAATTCCAAGGACAATTCGCAGGCCGGTTATACGGGGAATGTCTATATCGATGCCATCAAGCTGGATGGCACAAAGCTGTGGAGGATTGACCTGGGAGTCAACATCCGCGCCGGAGCGCATTATACGCAGTTAATGGTGTATGACCTCGATGGCAATGGAAAGGCTGAGGTTGTTGTCAAGACGGCGGACGGCACAAAGGACGGCCAAGGCACGGTCATTGGTGACGGCACGAAGGATTATCGCAACGACGGCGGATACATACTTTCAGGTCCAGAATATCTCACGCTGTTTAACGGTGAGACTGGCGCGGCTCTATCCACCGTGAATTATGATCCGCCAAGAGGCAACGTCAGTGATTGGGGTGACGGCTATGGCAACCGTGTAGACCGTTTCCTTGGCGGCATCGCTTATCTGGACGGTACGAAGCCAAGTGTCGTGATGAGCCGGGGTTATTATACCCGCACAGTGCTTGTTGCTTATGATTATGTTGGCGGGGAACTCGTCAAGCGCTGGACGTTCGACACGAATGAAGCAGGATCACAATATCAATCACAGGGCAACCACAATCTAAGTGTGCTGGATGTTGACAAGGACGGCAAGGACGAAATTATGTTTGGCGCCTTGGCCATTGACGATGACGGCAGCTTGATGTACAGCACCGGACTCGGGCACGGTGACGCCATGCACGCCGGCCAGCTCGATCCGAACCGGGAGGGCTATCAGGTCGTAAGTGTGCACGAGCATTCCGATGCGGCATACGGGCTGGAGATGCGCGATGCGGCAACAGGTGAAATCCTCTGGGGTGAGAAAACAGGTTTTGACACCGGCCGCGGGATGTCGGCGGACATTGATCCGAACTATCCGGGTTACGAATCATGGGCCACGACCGTTACCAATGGGCAAAGTGTACCTGTAACCAATACCTATTCAGCAGCCGGAGAGGCTATCTACACTGTGGACGAAGGGCCCAAAACCGCCAATTTCGCCATCTGGTGGGATGGAGATCTTCAGCGGGAGCTGTTGGACCATGAGTGGGATAATAGCACAGCCAAAGGAATTCCGCTCATCTACAAGTGGGATTACCAAAACAAAAAGCTGAATGAAATCTTCCGGGCAACCGGTACATTAACGAACAACCATACCAAAGGCAATCCGGCACTCCAGGCGGACATTCTGGGCGACTGGCGTGAGGAGCTTCTGCTGCGGAGCGAAGATAGTTCAGAGTATCGTCTCTACACAACGACCATTCCTTCAGACTACCGCATCCCTACGCTGATGCAGGACCCTGTGTATCGACTTGGCGTAGCCTGGCAAAATGTATCCTACAACCAGCCGCCTCATACCGGTTTTTACCTTGGAGCGGAAGCTACAGCATTCCCTAAAGCCGATCTGGCGCTGACTCGTGAAGCTGAAATGCTGGAGCCGGTCTACCGCTTTAATTTCGGTACAGAGACTGCGTCGGGAAGTACAAACATACAGGATACGCTCTACACACAAGATCCGGGATACGGCTTCAAGGATACAAGTGGTGTTACGGTAGGGGCAAACCAGGTTTCGGTCGCGGCAGGCACGACATTTGCCGTTGATCTGCCCAATGCGAACTATAAGGTGACGCTGCGATTGGGCAATGATGCAAATGACTCGAACGTTGGAGTCAAATCTGAATTCGTTCAGAAGCTCGCCGTAACCAATGTGACAGCAGGAGCACCGCTGGAGTATTCCTATGATGTTGCATTAGTGGATGGACAGCTCGATCTTCTCTTCACAGGGACAGCCATAGACATTCAAGATGTCATCATCGAGAAGTATCCAGAGAAAGCGGCTGGTGCGGCAACAACGATCTATATGGCTGGTGATTCAACCATGCAATCGTACAGTGAAGCGCAGGCTCCTCAAGAAGGATGGGGCCAGCAGTTCGGACGTTATTTCTCCAATGGGGCAGTCGTCGTGAACGATGCGATCGGCGGTCGAAGCAGCAAATCGTTTATGGTAGATGGTCGTCTGGATACCATCCTGCAGCGAATTAAGCCGGGAGACTTCTTCTTCATTTCCTTTGGTCATAACGACGCGAGTGCAGGAATACCGGACCGGTATGCATCCCCTGAGGATTATAAGATCTACTTAGCTCGTTATGTAAACGGTGCCAAACAGCGCGGCGCTACACCGGTATTGCTCACTCCGGTTGGACGCAGAGATTTCAACACGGTGACTCAAGAATTCAACGTCAGCTTCCCGGCATACGTTCAGGCTGCCAAAGAAGTGGCGGAGGAGCAGGACGTGCCGCTGATTGATCTCAGCAAGTTGAGTATTGCGTACTACGACAAAATTGGTAATACAGCTACGGAGAAAGTGTTCCTCTATGCTAATCCGGGTGAATATCCGAAATACCCGAATGGGATCAACGATAATACGCATTTCAGCAGCTATGGTGCACAGAAAATTGCCGGACTCGTTGCTGGTGCGGTCAAAGACATGGAGCTGAACATTTCGCCGCTGGTCATCGACCCGGATATTTCCGAACCCGAGCCAGAGCCGGAAATCCAACTATATGAGGAGGATTTTGAAGGCGACGCTGCCGGTTACCAGTATGCGATGGTCAATGCCACGGGTATTGGAGGAACCATGACGGGGACCGTTGTTGAACAGTCCGGAAATAAGGTCCTGTCCGTCGCGGGGTCAGGTTCAGGCAATAGGGCCAAAGTATTCCGTCTGTTTGATGCCGTAAACGGCGATCAGGTGAACGTGAACTTTGACTGGCAATCCGGTAATGTGAGTGCCTATCCATCAGAAGGTCATCTCACGATTCAGGATTCTAACGAAAATGCCCTGTTCACGCTGTATACCAAAACCGGAAGCACCAAAATTCATTATTTTGTCGGTGCATATAATCCGGACTATGGCACAGGGGATACAGCCATACCAGAAGGGGGAACGGCTACAGATATTACCAAGAACCAGTGGGTCAATGTGGATGCAACCGTTAATTTTGCCGAGAAAACACTGGATCTGACATTAACGAATCTGGCCGATCCGACAGTTACCCAAACGATTGCTGATATCTCGCTGAGTTCCAGCGCATATGCGGACAACGTCAGATCCATGCGATTCCTGGGAACGAGAAAAGGTGGTGGAGGCACGTTGAACTGGACTACCCAGATCGACAACGTGCGAATTGAAGGCACTCAGCTCACTTCGGAGGACGGCGATCAGACAGCCTTAATCGCCCTGTACGATGAGATCAAAGCACTGAATCTGTCGGATTATACAGATGCATCGAAGGCCGTGGTGAATCGGGCTTTGGCAGCTGCGGAAGCTATATTCAATACGGAAGCCACGCAGGCTCAAGTTGACCATGCGTTTAACATGTTAACTGTTGCGAAGGAGTCATTAACAAGTGAACCGAGCGAAGAGATAAGCGATTACAAATTTGACTTTGGTTCTGGCAGCGCAGCCGATGGATACATCAAGGTAGGTGCGAAAAGAGCTTACATTGAAGGCAACGGGTACGGTTTTGCCGATACAGCGCTGACCAAAGATGAGAACCGGGAAACCGGAGACTCTCTCAAAGAGGATTTCACACGAGTAAACGGTACCTCTTTCCTGGTGGAAATGGAGCCGGCGAATTACCGGGTAACAATGACCATCGGGGATGCAGGGGAATTGACCAGCGCAAATGTCGTTGCAGAGCAGATGACAAAGCTGCCGCTTACAAGCATTGCCAAAGGCGAATTCAAAGAAATCACGTATGACATTGCCCTGATCGATGGGGTCTTTAACTTCAACTTCACCGGAAATGCACCAAAGATCAATGCGTTGAAGCTGGAGCGTCTGCCAGATCACAGTGCAAGCGATAAACCTGTTATTTATTTGGCCAGCGATTCCACTGTAGCCAATTACGCGGAAAACTATCGTCCGCAAGCGGGCTGGGGAGAAACGTTGGGTGGATATTTTGTTCCGAATGAAGTCAGTATTGATAACCGGGCAGTTGGAGGTTTGAGCAGTAAAACCTTCCTTGTCGGTGGATATCTCAACGATATTTTACTCGACATTCAAGAAGGCGATTATCTGTTCATGCAGTGGTCTCATAATGATTCCACACCGTCCCGTCCAGAGCGTTATCTTACACCAGAGCAGTTTAAGGTATATCTGAAAGAATACATTAACGGTGCTCAGCAGAGAGGTGCGATTCCAGTTCTGGTCACGCCAGTGAACCGCCGTGACTTTACCCGAGAAGTGCTGAACAAAAGCTTCCCGGAATACGTACAGGCGATGAAAGAAACGGCGCAGGAAACGGAGACGCTCATCATTGATCTGAACCAAGCCAGTTGGGAGCATTTCCAGGAGCTTGGCACAGAAGGAACCAAATCGATATTCATGTGGGTAGGCTCAACCGAGGACAATACACATTTGCAAATGAACGGTGCAATCAAGGTATCTGAACTCGTGGCACGCCTTGTGAAGGAATTGAATATTCCGCTATCTGATTTGGTTACGTTGGAAGGGGAAACTCCGGAGCAGGAAGCGCCGCATACTACGGCAACTGTGGAAGGAGAATTGCAGAACGGCTGGTATACTTCTCCGGCACAAGTAACCTTCACAGCAAGCGATGAAGATTCCGAAATCGAAGGGACCTATTATCAAATCAATGGTGGTGAAACGGTGAGTGGCACACAGTTGACCCTAACTGAAGAAGGTACACATACCATCACCTACTGGAGTGTCGATGTTGACGGTAACAAAGAGAGTGAACAGTCTTTGTCCATATCCATTGATCTCGTACCTCCAACCATTGAAATTCATGGTCAAACCGAGTACACCATTGATCAGCATGTGGAAATTGGATATACAGCTTCCGATTCGGTATCCGGTGTGGAAGAACCGGAGGGTGTGCTTCTCGACACTCCTGCGTATACATTGGAACCCGGTCTGAACCAGGTTACGGCAACGGTCTCCGATTTGGCTGGTTGGGAACAGACGGTAGAATATCGTTTTGGCGTTATTGCTACATTCGACAGCCTGATTAATCTGACCAACGCCTTTGCTGATGAATCGATCGATCCTAGTGCTGGTGTTCTAGCTAATCAACTCACAAACACGTTACAGCAAGCCAAACAGGCAGCAAACGATCGTGAAGGAGCAAAAGCGCGTCAATTGCTTGCATCCTACGGTAATGACGTTCAAGCAGCTAGAGGAAACGTATTTACGGATGAGCAGGCAAGTGTGCTGATTAAGTGGGAGGAATGGCTCCATCAGACAACACCACTTGCAAACGGTGCCCCTGGCACTCCGGTGTTATCTGATAATAATGGTTACGACACTGGGCTCAAAGACGGAGACTATACAATCACGATGAATCTATGGTGGGGGAATAACGGCAATCAGTTCAACCTGTATGAGAATGGTGAATTGATTAAAGAAATTTCTCTGGTCGATCAATCCCCGTCCGCCCAGTCTGTTCAAGTGGATATTACTGGACAGAAAAATGGCACCTATACCTATACTGGAGAATTGATCAATGCACTGGGTTCAACCATGAGTGTTCCACTGACAGTCATCGTCACAGATGCTTCCCCAGGGCAAGCGGTTCTGTCGAATGACAACTGGGACGGTGACGGCAACTATAATGTCACCATGAATCTGTGGTGGGGAATAAACGCAACCGAATATGAACTTTACGAAAATGGTGTATTGATCGACACACAATCGCTTCAATCCAATACGCCTAGTGCACAGTCTGCAGTTACGGCAATCTCTGGAAGGGCACCTGGAATCTACGAGTATGAAGCGGTACTTCGCAATCCCTCAGGGGAAACCAGATCACACAAATTAAATGTGACGGTACGAGAGTAGACTGAAATGTCTGAGCATTCCATGAACAAGAAGTGATTTCAACTGAAGTAAGGTACGCATATAAAAGTGCTATTCCTCATCATTTTGAGGAGTAGCACTTTTTATATACGCACAGTATGAAAGCGTTTGACTTATTTGAATATCAATCTATAATGATGAAAGGAAATTGGACTTGGACAGGATACAGACAGCGTGTCCGCTTGAATGTATATTTCAGAGCAAGCTTCCATACACAGGAGGCTTGCTGTTTTATTTTCAGAAGGAGAAGAGGTTCCCATGACACTAAAAAAAAGAATCTTTTTACTGTTCTTTCTCAGTGCGTTTATCCCCTTTATCAGTATATTTGCGATTTCTTATTATACGATCGACTCCATTTTCGCAAATAAGATCGATGATGGCATCCGTAGCAATTTACAGCAGGTGACATCCTCATTGGAGAACTCCATCACCAATCTGAATCACGTTACGCAGCAATTATCTTACAGGGGTACTTTAGGCAAAAGATTAGATGAATTCTTGAATCCGTCCTCTGATATCTTCGAACTGATTGAGGCCAGGGACGAATTAAAGAACGAGTTAAGTGTTGTCACCTTCACCAATCCTAATATCGGATTGACCCTGTATTACTTTCAAAAAGAAGGTACTACGCAGTTCGGCAACTTTCCAATTAAGGATCGTTTCTCTCCTGAGTCTCTGCCTGTGCTCTTCCAAACTTATGGCATTAAGTACTATGGCCCCCATATGAGTATGAACCGATTTGATGATCAACTCGTTCTGTCTGCTTTGCGAAAAGTACAACTTTCCGCGAGAAACGACGTGTTCATTTACGTAGAATCAGGTTTTCGACTTACACAGGATATCTTGGGCTACAATCAATACAACGGCGCATTATCTCATCTCATCCTGGATGGTGAAGGCAACATTGTGTACAGCGAAATACCGGAAGCCATGAAGGTAGGGGAGAATTTCACCAGCTTAACGGCCGATCCTGCCAAGGACGGAATATCCCGCGGGTATCACTGGTTCAAAGAGGATTCCTCACAGAACTGGAGTGTCGTATCGGTCATTTCGCAGTCTCAATATCAACAGGAGAAAAACCAGTGGTTGCTTCAAATTTTGCTGGTCGCTTTATTTTTCCTCGGCTTTACCGTGTTTCTCGCTTGGCTGCTGTGGAAGATGGTCTACAAACCACTCGGTCTGTTCCATTCGGAGATCAATGGGATGTCCAAAAATCCACAAACAATAGGGAGCCGAGCTCGCACTCAGATTCCCGAATTTGATTTTCTGTTGGGTGAATTTTCGAATATGCAGCATCAGATTGGTGACCTCTTCAAGGAAGTTCAGCAGAAAGAGAAGATTCGTGCAGACCTGGAAGTGGAAAAACTGCTCTATCAGATCAATCCGCACTTTCTGATGAATACGCTGGATACGGTGCACTGGCTGGCGGTCATGAACGGACAAGGGGAGATCGACAAGCTGGTGCAGTCATTGAACAAGCTGCTCTATTACAATCTAGGCAAATTAGGGCAAGTATCCACCATGGAAGAGGAGATCGATGCGTTAAGACAGTATCTGATTTTGCAGCAAATTCGCTATGACTTTGAATTTGACGTCCGTATTACTGCAGATGAAAAAGTGCTTCAGATTCCTGTGCCCCGCTTTATTCTGCAACCGCTGGTTGAAAATTCGTTATATCATGGATTGAGTGACGAAGGTTTTATTCAGATTGAAGTGACATGCACTTCAACGTTGAACATTATGATACAAGATAATGGCGCAGGTATGACGGAGGAAACCATTCATAATCTGCTGAACAATCGTGAAGCTGAACAACAAAAAGTAGGGATGGGCATCGGACTCAATTACGTTCACCGCATGTTGAAAGCACAGTACGGGGACCAAGCGCAACTGGTGATTGAGAGTGAATTGGGAACAGGGACAAACATATTGCTCGTATTGCCTATTAAAGGAGAAGATATCTCGCATGATTAAGGTATTGATTGTAGATGATGATAAGTTGGTACGCAAAGGCATTAGCTCTGCGATGCCATGGAACGAGTTCAACATGGAGGTTGTAGGAGAGGCCAGCAACGGGGCGAAAGCGCTGGATTTCCTAAAAACCCAACCGGTCGATCTGATGCTAACGGATCTTGCAATGCCCGTCATGTCAGGGATTGAACTGATGCGAGCTGCGAGGCAGCTCTATCCCGAACTTCATATCGTTGTGTTAACACTACATCAGGATTTCGATTATATCCAGGAAGCGCTACGACTCGGAGCCATCGATTATATAGCCAAAGTGCAGCTGGAGAAAGAGCAATTCGAACATGTTCTGCAACGGATACACACCCGAATTAACGGGTTGACAAGCACGATAAGGAAGATGCCTTCGCAGAATGAAGTCAATTTCCATTATCGAAATGTGTATGCACTTGTTTCACAGGATCGTAAATCAGAACATAAGTGGCCAATGGAGCTAACTGCGCATGAAGACGAGATAAGGTGGGAGGTTGAGCGTAATAGCTGCATGTGGGCTGCACCCCCGTCCCTAGAAGATCAACTAATTCAGCAATTGAAGGAATGCGTGCATCAAGTTCCCCATAGTACGTTGTTGGTTTTGTCTGATATACAAGAGCGAACATGGTCGCAAATCAAAAACTGGATTAGGAATTATACAGAGACGACTTTATTCTATGCGTACAATCCCAATAACCAAGTCATTGCCGTTTCGATGAATGAGGAAGATACAGTTTCAAAAGAACCGCAGGATGAGGACCTTGATCGGATTAAGCAAAGTTGGTTCCAGACACCATGGACCCACCATGACAGTTACTACAATCAACTTATTGACCAGTTTATATCCTTACGATTACATAAAGGTCAGTTGATGGGATTGCTGTACTCGATCGTAATGGAGTGGAACCGTATTTTTGCCCAAACTACGCTTGGAAGAATCTCGATGATCCATTCTTTCGAGTCTTGGTACGAGGTTGAAGAATGGATCAAACAGATTGCTGCAAGCATTCGAAAGGCAGATGAACAGACTTCGTATTCACAGGAAATCATCGATGCCGTGAAAAAAGCGGTGATGATCATGCAGCATGATTTGGAGCAGGCCTATACAGCTTCAGGTCTCTCCCAACAACTCAACATCAGCCGAAGTTATTTCAGTCAATGTTTCAAAGATCTGATGGGGAAAACCTTTAATGAGTACTCCCGATTCATCCGGGTAGAGAAATCCAAAGAGTACTTGCTCAATACAAATAATACGATTTTCTGGATTGCGGAGCGAGTGGGTTATACGGATGAAAAATATTTCAGCCGGATTTTCCGCGAACTGATAGGTCTTCTGCCAAGCGAATATCGGCAGCTAGGTAGAGGAAATAAATAGCCGACAGTTTCCTGTTTTAGGAGCTGCCGGCTTTTGTTTTTGATCGAGAATAGGGGTAGATAGACGAATGTTAGTCAGTAGGTAGGGTAAATGATCACAAGTTAACCATACTTATTAATACAGACTGAAAACTGTAACCATTTCTCTATCCAAACGGACGTGTTATCCCTATCTCGATTAGCCTCCACTTCATTTTATAATGAAAGCGCAAACAAATATATTGAACATCAGAATAAAGGGGAATCGAACTAGATGAGAACAAAATGGTCTATGAAAAGCAACCGGTTGACGAAGCGTCTCGCTGTGCTGTCCATGTCTGCCTTGATGGTTGCAGCCCTAGCGGCATGTGGAGACTCTTCCAATCCTCCTACTGCAGAGGAAGCAGGCAAATATGAGGTGACGCCGGGAGATCCGTTCAGTGCCTATAAAGACGAAATCACCGTAACCATGGGACGAGTAACCACAGCCAACCCAAAACTGCCGGCTGGAGATACCTATGAGAATAATGCGTATACCCGGCTGGTCAAAGACACGTTTAACGCCAAGATTACAGATCAATTTGAAGCCAATGGCGAAGATTATAGCCGTCAAGTTTCACTCGCCATCGCATCCGGGGAATTGCCTGACATGATGCGCGTCGATTCCAAAGACGAACTGAAAGAATTGGTGGATAATGACCTGATTGAGGATCTGACGTCCATTTACGATCAATATGCCACAGATAACATCAAGCAGATGTACGATTCCTATGATGGACGGGCATTAGACAATGCAACAATCGATGGACGTTTGATGGGCCTTCCGGCGACTTCCCTGGATTCCGCACCAACGATGGTTTGGGTCCGTCAAGATTGGTTGGATCTGCTGGGGATTCAACTTGATGCAGACGGAGATGGCGCCATTTCACTGAATGAAGTGGAGCAAACAGCGCTGGAATTCCTGAAAAGAGATCCTGGCCAATCCGGAAACCCGGTAGGCATTCCATTTGTGAACACGATGAATACAACAGATTATAATGGCTCTGCTTATACGATGCTGGGTGTGGCCTCAACCGAGGGAGCCTTCCCGCAATATTGGATGAATGGTGAAGACGGCAAAATCGTGTATGGTTCCACAACAGAAGAAACGAAGAAAATGCTGGGTACCATGGCGGATTGGTTCAAGAATGGTATTATCGACCCGCAATTCGGAACCCGCACGTTTGATGATATTACCGCACTCTACGCCAATGGCCAAAGCGGTATTGCCTTTGGACCGTGGCATATCCCTGACTGGGGACTGATCAGTGCAAAACAGATGGATAAAAATGCGAAATTCTCGGCTTATACGCTGGAAGATGCAGACGGCAAGGTCAACGTGGCGCATGCCAATCCATCCAATCAGTTTATCGTGGTGAGAAAGGGTTATGAACACCCTGAACTGGCCGTTAAGATTGTAAACCTGTTCTACGATAAACTGGCCAATGATAAAGATGCCGCAACAACCATGCCGGAAGCTGCCAAATATCAGGAGACCGGGGTAGACGGATCTACGAGACCTTTTAATATCGAAGTCAACTCGGCTACATCGCTGCTGGATGATTACTCTGATGTTGTTCGAGGAATCAAAGGAGAGATTTCCCTGGATGAGGTTCGCACTACCGAATCGAAGAACAATATCGGAAGCATCAAAACCTATTTGAGCGACATGGATACGGATGATGTGACTGCTTGGTCAAAATATCATTCGCGGATCAACGGAGTGGGACTAATCGACAAACTGACACAAGAAAGCAAATTTGTATGGATGACACCTGCTTTCTCTGGCACTACACCAAGCATGAAACAGACGTGGGCCAATCTGACGAAGTTGGAACAGGAATCGTTTATCAAAATCATAACGGGTTCAGAACCGCTCGATTACTTCGATACATTCGTGAGCAACTGGAAAAAACAGGGTGGTGATCAAGTCATTCAGGAAATTGAAGACGAGATCGCATCGAAACAATAATATCCATGAACAGTGGAAGGGCTGCGATACGCAGCCTTTCTTCAACGAAAGGGGTTCATCCATGAAACAGGGGAATTTGAAAGCGCGAGGGCGGCTCGGCCCAGGTGCCATGTACCATATGATGATGATTCCGGGCATTTTGTTTTTGCTTGTATTCAGCTATGTTCCAATGGTCGGTATCATTACAGCGTTTCAGGACTATATACCGGCCAAGGGCATGTTCGGCTCTGAATTTGTAGGCTTGAAGCATTTTATGTATATGTTCAAGCTGCCGGATATCGCGCAGGTCGTCAGCAATACGTTGGTGATTGCGATTGGCAAGATTCTGCTTGGAACGATGATGGCCATCATTTTTTCCGTTTTATTAAATGAAATTCGTATCAAATACGTTAAAAAATCCGTGCAGACGATTGTTTATCTGCCACACTTTCTATCCTGGGTTGTACTGGCATCCGTTGTTGTCAACATGTTCAGTCTGGATGGCATTGTGAATCAAATGTTGGCGTTTTTTGGCCTCGAAAATATTAATTTCCTTGGCAGCAACACCTGGTTCCAGCCACTGATTATCGGTACAGACGTATGGAAAGAGTTTGGTTACAGTTCCATCGTTTATCTGGCTGCGATCACATCGATTGATCCCGGTCTGTATGAAGCGGCAGGAATGGATGGAGCCAGTTGGTGGAGAAAAGTGTGGCATATTACATTGCCAGGCATGCTACCTATTATTCTGCTCATGGGCGTAATGAGTCTGACCAACATTTTGAGCGCCGGTTTCGACCAAGTCTATAATCTGTATAACCCGGTTGTCTACGAGTCAGGCGACATTCTGGATACCTATGTTTATCGGATCGGTCTCGTTGGACGACAGTATAGCTTCGGTACAGCTGTTGGTTTGTTCAAGTCCGTAATCGGCATTGTGTTGCTCTTGTCTGCCAACCAGTTGGCCAAAAAATATACGGATCGAAAAATATTCTAAGGAGGCCAAACCTGTGTCCTATTCTTCAAACTTCAAAGATCGAATTGGCCGGTTTGTCATCTATGCCATCGTCATCATGCTGGCATTGGTCTGCCTTCTTCCGTTATGGAATATCGTCGCCATTTCATTCAGCAGCAGCGAGGCGGTATCCGCGAATGCTGTAGGTCTCGTTCCGGTCAATTTTACAACAGCGGCTTATACCAAAATTATTGATGATGCACAGTTCTGGCGTTCCTTTGGCATATCTGTTCTGCGTGTCGCGCTCACCCTTGTGCTTAACATGATTTTGATTATTTTGATGGCTTATCCGTTATCCAAATCGAAGAGGGATTTCAAAGGCAGAAACATTTATATGAATATCATGATTTTTGCCATGTTGTTCAGCGGAGGCATGATTCCGAGTTACCTGTTGATCAAAAACCTGGACATGCTGAATACGATATGGGCACTGGTTCTGCCAGGCGCTGTCCCCATATTCAGTGTCATCCTTGTGATGAATTTCTTCTCTGCTGTACCTAGAGCGCTTGAAGAAGCAGCGTTCATCGATGGAGCAAATCCCATTCAGGTCTTGTTCAAAGTGTATGTGCCTGTGTCCATTCCTGCGCTGGCGACAGTCGCCTTGTTCAGTATCGTCGGTACATGGAATGACTTCTTCAGTGGTTTGATCTATATGACCAAAGTCAGCAATTACCCGCTAATGACCTATATTCAGTCCCTTAATGTGAATATTGCCGATTTGCTTCAAGCCGGCACGAATTCCAGCGAACTCAGCAACCTGACTGAAATTTCGAATAAAAACCTGAACGCAGCCAAAATCGTAGTTGCTGTTATCCCGCTATTACTGATTTATCCCTTGCTGCAAAAATACTTTGTGACTGGCATTGTTGTAGGATCGGTCAAAGAATAACCTTAGAAAGGTTGAATGGAACATGGAAAATAAAAAATGGTGGAAAGAAACTGTGGTATATCAAATATATCCACGCAGCTTTCAAGATCGAAACGGTGATGGAATCGGAGACTTGGAGGGCATTGTGTCCCGATTGGATTATTTGCAGCAACTCGGCATTGGTGCGATCTGGTTATCACCTGTCTGCAAGTCCCCTCAAGATGATTACGGATATGATATTTCAGATTATCAGGACATCGATCCGATGTTTGGGTCTTTGGAAGATATGGAAACGTTAATTCTTGAAGCCAAGAAACGTGACATTCGGATCATTATGGACTTGGTGTTGAACCATACCTCGGATGAACACCCCTGGTTCCAAGAAGCCAAAAAAGGTAAAGACAATCCGTACCATGACTACTACGTCTGGAGAGATGGCGTGGAAGGAATACCTCCGAACGACTTGGGGTCCACCTTCGGTGGTTCAGCCTGGGAATGGGTGCCTGAGATCGGGCAATATTATTTGCATCTATTTTCCGTAAAACAGCCAGATCTCAACTGGGAAAACCCCAAAGTCCGGCAGGAAATATACAACATGATCAATTGGTGGATCGAAAAGGGTGTGGGTGGTTTTCGACTTGATGTGATCGACTTAATCGGTAAAGAACCGGATTTGAAGATTACGGGAAACGGACCTAATCTGCATAAATACATCAGGGAACTGAGCAAGGAGACGTTTCAAAAAGCAGAAGACCTGCTTACGGTTGGAGAAACATGGGGCGCCACTCCGGAAATCGCCAAACTGTACAGCAATCCAGACGGCAGTGAGTTTTCAATGGTATTCCAATTTGAACACATCAGTTTGGATGAACAAGATGGCAAAGGAAAGTGGGATCTTAAACCTTTGGATGTGATGGCATTAAAAAAAGTGCTGTCCAAGTGGCAAACGGAGCTTAAGGGTGATGCCTGGAACAGTCTATTCTGGAACAACCACGATTTGCCACGTATCGTGTCACGTTGGGGAAATGATGGAGAATTCAGAGTTGAATCGGCTAAAATGTTGGCGACCCTTCTTCATGGCATGCAAGGTACGCCTTACATATATCAAGGTGAAGAGCTGGGGATGACGAATGTTCAATATTCGATCGAGGATTATCGGGATATTGAATTGCTCAATTTTTATAAGGAAAGAATGGGGAAAGGTTATCCTGAACAAAGCGTGATGGAGTCGATCTACGCCAAGGGACGTGATAATGCACGCACACCTATGCAATGGGATAGTTCCGATAACGCTGGTTTTACACGAGGGGAACCTTGGATTAAGGTAAATCCAAATTATACGTATATCCATGCAGAGGAAAGTTTGAATGACCCTGAATCCATATTCCATTATTACCGGAAGTTAATTCAATTACGAAAAGATCATGAAGTCATCGTATATGGTGATTATAAGCTGATCTTTCCAGAGAACCCAGACGTGTTTGCATACACCCGTACGCTGAATGGTACTACAATTCTTGTGTTATGCAATTTCAAAGGATATACGACTGAACTCCCGCTTCAGGAGCAATTGACAGGGTCCCATCAGCTTTTGATAGCTAACTATACAGGTGAACTCTCGGAGAGTGAATTACGTCCATATGAAGCAAGAATGTACGTTATTCATAATTAAAGCATAATACGTTATATGATGTTCAGTTCTCAAGAAAGAAGGATTGTATTCAATGAAAAGAGTATGGTGGAAAGAGGCAGTAGCTTATCAAATCTATCCGAGAAGTTTTATGGATTCCAACGGAGATGGGGTTGGTGACATTAAGGGGATCATCTCAAAACTGGATTATATTCAAGATCTCGGTATTGATCTGATATGGATCTGTCCGATGTATAAGTCACCCAACGACGATAATGGGTATGACATCAGCAATTACTGTTCCATTATGGATGAATTCGGCACGATGGCGGACTTTGATCAATTACTGAATGAAGTGCATCACCGCGGCATGAAACTCATTATGGACTTGGTGATTAATCATACAAGTGACGAACACCCGTGGTTTATTGAATCCAGAGCTTCGCTGGATAACCCCAAACGGGATTGGTACATCTGGAGAGATGGGAAGAATGGAGATGAACCAAATAACTGGGAGAGCATCTTTGGCGGTTCTGCTTGGGAATATGATGAAGTCTCCGGACAGTACTATCTCCATCTATTCTCCAAAAAACAACCAGACTTGAATTGGGCAAATCAGGAAGTTCGGAAATCCATATATGAAATGATGAATTGGTGGCTGGATAAAGGTATTGATGGTTTCCGTGTGGATGCCATCAGCCATATTCACAAAGAAGAGGGCCTCTTGGACATGCCAATAAGAGAAGGCGTCAAGTACATCTCCTCTTTTGAAAAGCATATGAATGTCAAGGGAATCCAGAGTTATCTGCAAGAAATGAAAGAGAACACATTATCCAGATATGACGTCGTGACTGTTGGGGAAGCAAATGGAGTAAAGGTAGAGGACCAAGAAGATCTGCTGGATTGGATCTGTGAAGTCAGAGGGAAATTTAATATGGTCTTTCAATTCGAACATCTGGACCTTTGGAAAAACAGCACAGACAGGCAACTGGATGTTCCCAAACTGAAAAACGTCTTGACCAAGTGGCAAAAATCACTGGAAGGCGTCGGCTGGAATGCTTTATTTATTGAAAATCATGATCAGCCTCGTAAAGTTTCAACTTGGGGAAATGATACAGAATATTGGTATGAAAGTGCTACAGCACTTGGAGCCATGTACTTTTTCATGCAAGGCACTCCATTCATATATCAGGGGCAAGAGATCGGCATGACAAACGTGGCATTCCCTTCCATAGAGGATTATAACGACATAGCGGATCGGAATTTATATCAGATCAAACGTGAAGAGGGGATGTCACATGAGGAGATCATGAACATCATCTGGGCTTCGAGTCGCGATAATTCCAGAACGCCGATGCAATGGTCTAAGGCCAAAGAGGCAGGGTTTACCAGTGGTACGCCATGGCTGAAAGTGAATGACAATTACATCCATATTAATGTAGAGAAACAACTTCAGGAACCACGTTCCATTCTTCAATTTTATAAACAAATGATTCAGCTGCGAAAAGAGCACGATACGTTGACTTATGGTATTTATGAGCTTCATATGCCGGATCATCCGAGTGTATATGCATATACACGTACACTGGCAGACCAACAGGTGCTGGTAGTAATCAATCTTACTGAACACATGGTGGAGCTTGAGGAAGATGAGCTTGGCCTCAACTTCTCAGAGATCTGGCTTACCAACTATGAGAATGGCTTGCTGCCGCTGGTGTTGCGACCGTTTGAAACTATTGTTGGATTAAGCGAAAAGTATAAATCTGATGTTCCTACAGGTATCCAATGAAGCAAACAGAGAATTCACTCTCTAATTTCTGACATCGAGCAAGTGGACCCCTTAGAAAAGGTATTGGAATCAGTGCCGCTTATCCAATGAATTTCTAAGGGGCTTTATTTGTTATGCCTTCAGCCAGCGGAGGGCGTGAAACGAGTGAAGCCAAGTCATTTTTCTTTAAAGGGGATACATTAAGTCAACCTTTAAATTTGAGAGGGTTCTTCCTGCGTATACCGACGAGCATACCTCAGATTGAAAATTTGTTAATTATCCTTTATTATGAAAGCGTTATCGTAAATTGAATACTTATTGTTCCATTCGGTCAATTGACCAACATATTAAACCTCGAGGTGAGTAGCATGAAGTACAGAAGATTGGGCAAAACCGAGCTGGATGTATCCGTCGTAGGTGTGGGCACCTGGCAGTTTGGCGGGGACTGGGGTAAAGACTATACCCAGAAGGAAGTCGATGATATTCTTTACCGTGCCAAAGAGCTTGGTATTAATTTGATTGATACAGCGGAATGTTACGGACCTCACCATATGTCGGAAAACTTTATCGGGGATTTTATGTCCCGTGACCGGCGTGAGGATTGGGTGATCGCATCGAAGTTTGGTCATCAATGGCATGATCACTGGACCAATGCCTGGAGTGTGGATCAGATCCGTGTACAACTGGAAGAATCCCTGAAAGCCCTAAGAACAGATTATATCGATTTGTATCAGTTCCATTCCGGATCAGATGAGGCGTTTGATAACGACGAGCTGTGGACCATGCTGGACAAGCAGGTACAGGCCGGTAAAATTCGAAATCTTGGTATCTCCATTGGCAGCAACGATAATCTGCATCAGACGAGCAAGGCTAGTGAGTTAAACGCGAAGGCAATACAGGTCGTATATAACCGTCTGGACCAGAAGCCCGAGGAGAGGGTATTCCCGTCATGTCAGGAGCAGGACCTTGGTGTGCTTGCAAGAGTCCCACTGGCCAGCGGCTATCTGAGCGGTAAGTACAAGCCGGGCGCCGTGTTCAATGACAATGTCAGAAAGGGACGCGAGCGTCAAGAGATCGATGAGAAACTGCAGCTGGTAAGTGAAATCCAGAAGAACGAAGTCCCTGAAGGGGTCGACATGGCCTCGTGGGCCCTTGCCTGGTGTCTGAAGCATCCAGCCGTTAGCTGCGTCATTCCAGGATGCAAAAGTCCGGATCAGGTTGAAGCGAACGCCCGGGCTGCAGATCTGGAATTATAAGCGAGCTTGATTGGTGTAGCTTGCTGAGGGCAATATAATCGTGGATTAAAGTGAATTAAAAAGGAGAAAGCAGCCGACCAAAGTATAAGGGGTCGGCTGCTTTTTTTGACCTGGAAGAATCATAATTAATATTTAAATTGAATCGTCAAACGCTCTAACTTTTGAGACATTTCCTGCAAGGTTGTGGATAAACTCGTGATTTGCTCCATGGAAGCCAGTTGTTCTTCTGAAGAAGCAGCTATATTTTGGGAGTTGTCTGCAGCTTGAAGTGCTAGATTGGAGACTTGCTCCTGGCCCGCTGTGATTTCTTGGACGCTTGCCGTGATCTGCTGTGTAACGCTGGCAAGTTCCTCCGTTTGTTGGGCGATAAAGTTGGTAGACTCTACGATTTTGTTAAACTGTTGTTCCGTCTCATTAGCAATCTGTATGCCGGAGTCAACGTCCTGTTTAACTCGATTCAACGTTTTGAGCGATTGTTCGATATCTGTACGCATATCTTGAATCAACGTAGAAATCTGCCCGGATGACTGGTTCGATTGTTCAGCAAGTTTTCTCACTTCAGCAGCTACTACGGAGAAACCGCGTCCTTCTTCGCCTGCACGGGCTGCCTCAATCGAAGCGTTCAAAGCAAGAAGATTCGTCTGCTTCGCAATATCCGTAATTGCAATGAGCATCGTACCGATCTGCTGGCTACGTTCATCTAGCATTCTCATAACTACATCCGTTTCATTAACCGACTTGTTGATCAGATTCATTTGCTTCGCCGTATGCTCTACGGCTGTACCACCTATGTTCGCGAGTTCCATCGCATCAACAGAAGAATCGGCAATGGTTGATGAGCTTTCCGCAATTCGCTGGATCCCGATCGATATTTCCTCGAGTGAGTTGGTTGTCCGTTGAAGCATCATTTGTTGCTCTTGTGCACCGGCTGCAGATTCTTGGATGGAAATGGTGATATTCTCAGTTGCCTGACTGGTGTGCTCCGCACCAAGAGTCAACTCTTTGGAAGATGAGGCTACCTGCTTGGTAGAGAGATCGACTTGACTAATAAGCGTTCTCATGTTTTTAATCATATGATTAAAGTCCTGTGAAAGCTCACCGATCTCATCTTTGGACTTCATCTTAACTTCTTCAACGGTTAGGTCACCGTCCGCAACGGATTTCAATCGCTTAGCGACCATAAGGATCGGCTTCGTTAGGCGTCCTGAGATGATGCTAACGATAATGGAACCAAGAACAACCGCCACAGCCATAATTATAAGAACAAGATACAATACTTGTGTGGCACCACTGTTAAACTCACTTAAGTAGGCACCCGAACCGATGATCCATCCCCAATGCGGGTCCATTTCAACATATGAAACTTTCGTTTCTACCTCACCTGTATCCGGTAGAGCCCACTTGTAGGTGACAAATCCGCCTCCGGCTGTTCCAACATTAACGAGCTCTTTTCCCAAATATACGCCATCTTCTGTAACGACATCTGTCAAATCCTGACCTTCATTTGAAGGATTCATTACGGAATGTGCATCTTTGCCAACAGCCCATGGATATCCTGTTTCCCCTACAGTATATTCACTTTTTACAGGCCGCTTATTATCTGCATTCTTTTCACCGAGCAGTTCTACGCGGAGCTTTTCCTGCGCTTGCTCCAATGTTAAACTTCCATTCTCTACCTGCTCGTTGAGGAGATTAATCATACCAATGACCATTCGGACACTATTTTCAAGTGCGGCCTTGCCGGATTCATTCATTTCATTTTTTGAAACGGTATAAGAACTGAACCCTATTACGATTGTGGGCACGATAAGTATAACCAAGCACAAAGAAACTAACTTAGCCCTTAACGTTCTCATTTTTAGAATGGATCCTATCTTTGTTTTCACTTCAGTTCCCCCTAAGTATGTCAATGTACAGATCTAACTCAGAACCTGATAGTTAAAATTTAAATTAAATCTGTACCTAATATATCGAAAAAAGAGGAGCTAAAATGAAGTCTTTGAGCGATGAAAATCTCTGTAAACGAACTCGACCTTTTGTCTGCGATGTTTCATAAAACAAAGGTAAACAAATACTTATTGTTGTATAATGATGGTAAAATATACAGGTGATATGATAGGAGCGAGGGATTTTGCACAGAAAGATTAAGATTAACCTTTTTTACTTAGCTGCTGGGATTTATCTGGGTATCGCCGTTGCAGCATTTGTTCCATGGATTGAGATTGGTTTGAAAATAACGGCATATTCAAGCATCATCGCACTATTAATAACGATCTATGACTCTTCTAAGGTTAGCCTTAGAATAACCTCACAAGAAGGCAATTTGCGTAAGCAAAGAATTCATTATGTATTTATGTTAGCTATGAAAGTGTTAATGATAGTATCACCATTCGTTCTTTTGTTCTGGATCAATTATGAGGATGATGAAGAAGTAATAGCCAAGATAAGTAATTACGTAACCTTTGCTGCAATTGGAATTGTGTTTTTTACAAGAGGCATGGAATTAAAAGGTTTAAGCAGCACTCAAAAATGATTTGAGGCATATTGCATTATTATAGATAGGAAGGGGTGTTACCTTACGGTAATCACTCCTTTTTGTATTGTAGAACAGAATGAAAGATATCTAAAAATGAATTGTAATCTTCATCCTAATGGAGTAATATGCTAATTGTATATATCTCAAAGATATATTTTGAATGGGAGGGCATATGAAAAGAATCAATACCACCCACTTTGCGATTCTCGGCTTGCTTCGTGTGAAGCCCATGAGCGCATATGAGCTTGTTAAGTTTTCGAAGGAGAGCATCGGCCTTTTTTGGAACGAATCGTATGGACATATTCATAAGAGTATCAAACAATTGCAGTTAGAAGGCTCAGTTTCGGTGATAGAAGAAGCGAAGACGGGGAGACGTAAAATTGTCTACGGCATTACAGAGCAAGGATGTGACCAACTTGATTCCTGGCTGGCTCTGCCACCTGAAGAACCCGTAATGAGAAACGAACTGCTGATGAAGCTTTTTGTCTCCGATGAACGTCATATCCCGCAACTCATCACTTTTCTTGAAGAGGAATTAACAGCTAACGAACAGCTCATCACGATGTTGGCAGGAATTAAAGCGAGTGTTCCTAAAGGGAAAAGCAAGCAAGCCCAGCTCTGGTTGTTAACCCTGGACTATGGGGAGAGATATCTTCGGATGACTACGGAATGGTGTCAGCATGCGCTGGAAACCTTAAGTCATCCAAACAAGGGAGAATAAAATGAATAAAAAACGATCCACCCTCATTCCCATCCTATTGATCACGATCGTGGTGGTTGCCTGCGCACCTCTCCTGTTATGGTTTAGAAGTAGTCCGCTTCTCCCATTAAAGGTCTTCGACAGCGATGAATACAACCTGGAGATTAGTTATCAAATTACGGTGTTGTTATTAGCTGTTATTGTGATTGGCATTGTATACGGGTTGGCAGGTAAGGGGGGACTTAGGTATTTAAATCTGAAAAAGCGAGATGGAAAAATTCGGCCCGAACCGTGGATCGGCATTAAGCCGAAAGAAAAAGAGACATGGAAACACTTAGGTCTAAATTTTGCGGTCATCATTACGTTGGTAACATCTGTCGTTATCTACTTCCAAGTGGTGCACGGCGAAAGCGTAAGACTGGAGCTGTATCCCGGTGTTGTCCTCATCCTTGTGTTTGCACTAATGAATGCTTTTTCTGAAGAAATCATCTTTCGGTTTTCATTTGTTGCCGTTGTAGGTAAATATGGTTTGTCTTCGTATGTAGCTCAAGGACTGGCGGCTGCAATCTTTGGCGCCGTTCATTATTTTGGACATCCAGGCGGGATAGCAGGTGTAATTATGGCAGCGTTTATCGGATGGTTTTTAGCCAAATCGATGTTAGAAACGAAAGGATTCTTCTGGGCGCTGACGATTCATTTCTTGCAGGATGTTCTTATTTTTAGTGCCTTATTTATGAAGTAGCTGGGCTTGGGAGCTCATACCAAAAGTTAACCGCCCATTAAAAGGCGGTTAACTTAATCCATTGGCTATTCCTCTATAGGTGTTTCTCATAAATTACCATTGTCATTTTGTCGTTAATAACTTTGGTTACACCCGTCTTTTTATTATGGACCTGATTTACGGACTTCGATCTGAAATTGATCGGAATATGATTTGAGGTCCCCTGCAAGACCAGCGAGTTCCCCGGAGATGTTCGACAGTTCGCTCGCCGACCGTTGCTGTTCCACAGCACTAGCCGTGACTTCTTCGGCCATGGCTGAAGTTTCCTCGGTTGCGGAAGCAATATAACTGAGGTTCTGTTCCAACTCCTGACGAATAGAGTGCATATCCATTGTCCGGCTGTCCAAACTCTGAGCCAACTCATGCACTTCGGTCGATAAGCGGCTAACCTGTCTAAATGCCTGGAGGCAATCAGCGATCTGTTTCTCCTGTTCCTTAACTGCTACCATATTCGCATCAAAATGACTACCCATACGATGTATCTCTTGAACGAATGAACTCAGGATCTCATCAATCTCCTGGATCGAACGTTCGGATTGTTGAACGAGCTGTCCCATTTCACCAGCAACGACTGCAAAGCCTTTACCTGCTTCTCCAGCTCGGGCTGCTTCAATTGAAGCATTCAGGGATAGTATTTGAGTTTGTTTTAAAATGTTGTGAATTTGACCGCTAATAGAGGAAGCTAGTTCGGATTGAGTCGTCAGAGACCTGGAAATGTCCTGTTGATGCTCAACACGCTTGGCATTCTCTCGGCCTTTCTCAAGCAGAACCTCATGTTCACGTGTAACTTGTACTTGGACAGAAGATAGCTGCTCTGAAGTATAAGTAAACTGTTTCACATATGAACCTACTTCATCCATTATTTTGCCGAGATTCTCTGAGTGCTGGACGGAGTGTTCTGTCTCTTCAGCCTGTTTCATTGAACCCATGGCAATCTCCTCAATCGCTCTGGAAAGTTCTTCGCTCTGACGCTGGTTCGTCTGAGCGGTTTCCGAAATATCTTTGGATGAATGCTGTAACGTATTTGATCCTTGCTGTATTCCCATCAGAATGTTCGTCAATTGGGCAACCATGATGTTAATCAAATCACTGATGTCACCGAGTTGATCATTGGTCATATGTGTGGATACGACTTTGAGATTCCCATCAGCAACCTGTTCGAGGCTTGACTTAATATCGCGTACTTGTCTGAGAATGCCTCTTACTACGAATAACATCATGACCAAAGAAAGAATCAGTACAACCACAAAAATCGGGATTATGGTCTGATAAGCATTATTCACAGATGTCGCGGAGACTTGATTCACTGCTCCAGCAGAAATATCAACGCCCAGATAGCCAATGACAGTACCTTGCGAATCCTTGATTGGTGTAAAGGAGGACAATAGCTGTCCCCAGGTTGGATCATCTACAATGCCTGTTGTGACAACTTCACCGCGTAATAAGCGTTCCTGAATCTGGGGATTGAATTCCATTGCAGTGCCGTAAGGACTATACTCTGTATCATTCCAATCCGCTCCATCCACGGTGTAGATCCACCCGTCCGAAGTTTTGTTATACATATAAACATACAAGGCTCCCGATTGAAGCCTAACTTTAACGAGTTCGTCCCTAAGACTTTTATATTCCTTGCTCTCCTCTGAAACAGTAGAAGATAATGTCTTAATTAATTCCGATTCCTGACCAAGTTGAGAGGCGGTATTCACAGCCAGCTGCTGATTGTTATGCTGCATGGTCATTAATGATGCATTTTCACTGGAGTCGATAGTGGCCCACATAATTAGACCGCCCATGGCCAGTAGCGGAACCAGAATAATCAAATACAGTTTGAATCTTAAATCCATCTTTTTTTGGTAAGTCTTTCTCAAATCCTGTTCCCCCTTGGATGTAATAAAGTAAATATGGTTATTCATATAACCCCTTAATATTTATCGTAATATTGAAGAGGAAAATGAAGACTAACACTAAACTTGTATATACATATACGCAGGAGAATGTGATCATTTGTGGTACCAGTGCACTCAAACCGAATGTAGAAATTACTTTGCATCAAGAAACGTTGTCATTAACCAAAAAAGCTCCACCAGCTTTATGCCAGTGGAGCGCTTAATATTTCTCTAAGACATTCTGTTCAATATACAAACATACTCATGGATGCTCATTGCAGAAACGGTCGATATAATCAGAACATTCAAGTAGAAGCATTTATTGAGATCGTTAGAAAGCATGCCTACCACTGAACCGTTGAATTGCTTCCTCGGTCACCGGTGTGAAGAGATTAACCAGATTACCGTCAGGATCACGAAACAGCAAAGCACGATTCCCCCAAGGCATTGTGGTAGGTGTCTTTACCCACTCATCGACAAACGGCTTCAAGCGCTCGTATTCCGCATCGACATCGTGGACATGGAACTCAATAATGATTGTACGATTGTTGGCCGCGACAGCGGAACCAGCGCCAAATAGTTGCACCGTCTGGGAGTGGCCGATCGCTAGAGTGCACGATGGCATAACAAGTTCGGCAAAGACAGGTGCAGGGCGTTCTGCTGAGACACCCGTAATTTTCTCATAAAACTCGACAAGACGATCCACATCATCAGTAATGATGCGCACAGAAGCAAAATTCACAAGATATCATCCTTCCTATAATAAGTAATACATTTTGGATCAAAAACACTTCGCATTTACTTCTACTCCTTTACAATTTCTTACTCCAACTATATAAAAACACTACTGACAACGGTATGTCAGTAGTGTTTTATGAAGAAACCATAGAATAAGAGTGAGCGGATTGAACTAACGAGAAACGATAACGCCGGAAGGGATCTCACAGTTGGTTGCTACTGTAATTTGTATTATTGCTTCAATGATATTATCGAGCTTTGAGTTATCTACTGTATATGTGAATGTATACTTTTTTCTTATTTTTGCATTTCTGCCAGCTAGTGTGAACATTCCCTGTTCTTTTTTACTTGATGGAGAAAAAAGTAAGCCGGAATAATCCTTTCTTATGTAGTCACTGCCCTTGCCATTGCAGGGTTAAGAACATTGCTAGACTACTATATGAACATAGAAGAAAATCTCTTTTAGTATACGGAATAGTAGCTGCATTTAGTGTTGTAGTATATACACTCTCATGGATCATATGCACAAGATGGATAAGCCGTAAAGAATTATGACCACTTGGAAAAGAACTGTATTTTTCTTGCGAAATAATCTAAGATTTACTCTTAGGTAGTGATAAAACTTGATGAGTAGGGAGTGGAAAAATATTTTCGTGGAGTCAGAGCAGTCATCGTTCAATGATTCTCGTTATCTAGGAGCTAGAATGAAAAAAATCATTTCTTTCATGGACTGGAGTATATTCTCGCTTCGTTTTTATCATTACTTGTTGCTTGCCATTCTAATTCTAACTGTACCCGGAGACTCGGCTCACGTTCAATTGGAGATCATCTGGCTTTTGGCGGCCTTCCTTGTCCCGATCTTATTTTGGTTTCCACAACTGCGGTTGAACAATCTGTGGTTTTGTATTACCGAGGTCGTTCTTGGCGGCTCATATTATGTGAATATGACTATCCATTCTGAATTCATCTCCTCGCCTGATTACTTGCTTCCCAGCCTAACCATGGGCTACTTATTGACCAGAAAGACATTTTGGATTATCCCTACTGTTTTTTTGATACCATTCGTCTTCCTGTTCAATCAAGGATACACCTTGAACCTGAGCATGAGTATGGGGTTCGACAACTTGTTATTTTGCTTTATTGGTATATGGGTAAGCTTCATAGCTAATGCTTATCGTCAGAAAAATGCCTTGGCGGTTGAAGTTGAACATCAGAACAGGTTGTTGAGCCATTATGCCGCTCAGGTCGAGAAATTAACGTTAATGGAAGAACGAAGTCGTATGTCCAAGGAACTCCATGATACACTTGGGCATTCCTTTATTTCCCTGATCATGAGTCTGGATGCGGCCATTGCTCTATTGGATCATAAGCCTGCTGAGGTGAAAGATAGACTTATTCGCTTGAGAGCGTTAGCCGAGAGGAATCTCGACGAAATGAGAGATGTTGTTCACGAAATGGGAGAAGACGATACTAGCCTCTTTAAGCAGATTAGCGTACTTGCTGATAGCTTTGCCGAGCACACTGGAACGAATGTTACATTGGATCTGCCTATGACAGAACATGCAATGCTTCTTAAAGCGCGACAAGCTATTCTTCGCATGATTCAGGAATCGTTTACGAATGCGCTAAAACACGGAAAAGCGTCTAAGCTGAATTTGGAGCTTTCCTTTGTTGAGGAAGCCTTACATATTGTTATTCGAAATAATGGTAAGCCATTGGACAAATTGGAATACGGCTTTGGCTTGACCACGATGAAGCAACGGATTCAGGAAATTGGAGGTAAGCTTACCCTCTCATCCTCATCTGGAGCCACGTCGTTCACCGAGGTGAGATGCGAAATTCCATTAAATGGAGTGATGTTACATGCAGAAGATTAGAATATTAATTGTCGACGATCAAGAGCTTATTCTGGAAAGTCTGCATATTGTCCTGTCTCTTGAAGAAGATTTTGAGATTGTCGGATTAGCCAAAAATGGGGAAGAAGCCATTGAAGGCAGTAAACAATTTCAGCCTGATATCGTGCTAATGGATATTAATATGCCCGTCATGGATGGCGTTGCTGCAACGTCACGAATTAAGCAGCAGATTCCGGCGATTAAGATCATTATGCTGACCTCTTATAAGGAAGTGGATTATGTTTTGACGGCATTAAGTCATGGAGCAGAGGGCTATCTACTCAAAGCGATCCGTCCCAAGGAGCTGGCTGCAGGAATACGTGTGGTTCATACAGGAGGTACATTGATTTCTCAGGAAGTGGCTGCCAAATTGATAAAAAATATCCCCCCGTCTGCTGCTCCAAAGAGCAACGAGTACGGATTGAGCGCACGTGAAATTGAAGTACTTCACAAGTTGGCATCTGGCTTGCGCAATCAAGATATTGCTGAGGCTTTGTTTCTTAGTGAAGGGACCGTTAAAAACTATATTTCTTCCATCTATTCCAAATTGGATGTGAAAGGAAGGAGGGAGGCAACTCGCAAAGCCAAAGATTCAGGAATGATGGAAGAATAAACAGGTAGAATATTACTGATGTTCATAAAAAATCGGCAACTCATTGGAGTTGCCGATTTTTTATGTCATAGGTCAATTCATGACTAAATCGCACTATGTCTATATGACTTTTAAAGTCTAAATTTATAACAAGCGGAACAATCATTTCGGAAGATTGAAGCGCAGAGAGGGGTAATTCGAATGAAAAAAATGAAAAAAATATTTTTTGGGATCGGTATTGCTGTTTTAATACTTTCAATGGTGGTTCTTTACTTTCCAACATGGACTCCGAAAATAAAAGGGGAAAATAGTATTAGTGTACTGGAACAAGTAGAGATCAATGGAACAGGTCATGAAATCATGATCCGCGGTCAAAATGTAGAGAATCCGGTTATTCTGTATGTACACGGTGGGCCGAGCGCGTCTGAAATTCCGCACGCAAAGCAATATCAGGATGTATTGGAATCCAGATTTACCATTGTGAACTATGATCAAAGAGCAAGCGGAAAGTCTTATCATTTTTTTGAGGATTACTCCAATTTATCAACGGACTTGCTGGTTGATGATATACTGACCATCACGGATTATATATCTGAACGGCTTGGCAAGGAAAAGGTGATCCTGATCGGCCATTCCTTCGGTACTTACATTGGTTCTTTGGCTGCCCATAAAGCACCGGAGAAATATGAAGCCTACATCGGAATTGGTCAGGTAGGAGATACCAAGCAGAGTGAGATAGACGGTTGGAATTATGTAATGAAACAAGCTCAGCTTGCAGGTAATGATGATGACATAGCAAGACTTAATCAGGTTTCTGAAGCCATTAATCAAGGGCAGACATTTACACCGAGAGACATTGTTACACGATACAAAGGTGCCGCGAGATTGATGGATAACCCTGATGACAGTTTTCTTGGAATGGCGTTCAGCAGTGAATACAACATGCTCGATGTCATACGTTATCATAAAGGAATGACTTATTCACAAGGAATTCTAATTGGTGAAGTGATGAGTCGTCCATTGCCTTCCTTAATTAAGAAGCTGGATCTGCCATTTTATTTTGTAATGGGAGATTATGACTTTATGACTTCGTCCCATGCTGCCAAACAGTTTTTTGACGGAATTAAAGCTAACAAGAAAGAATTTATTTCTTATAAAGAATCGGCTCACTACCCACACTATGAAGAAAAGGAAAGATTCTTCAATTGGATGACAGATACGTTCACTCCATAACATTTGTTAGAAATTAAAAAGAGAAGTGTGCGTAAATAAAAAGTAATCCGCTGCTGTTTTCAAATAGAGACTGACATTAGGAATCGTTGCAGAAATGCTGACGATTTTTTTGTATACATTTACAGAGCATTATAGAGCTAAAGCCCATAATATTTGATACATTTTTAAACAAATCTTAAACGCAACGTGCATTGGTTTTAAACTCCAGATGTTAGGCTGATATACATAAAAACAGAGGAGTGTCAGCCTAATGAATCAGTTGGTTAGAAAAGTGTTATTGTCTACAGTGGTGTGCAGTTTCAGTGTGATGTCCATTGGTCCGGTGGCATATATGTCTGGATCAACTTTAGTAGACAAGAAGAATACAATATCTTCAGAATTAATTTGGAAAGAGAGCGTTCGCTCAAATGCAAATACGATTACATCCGTTAACGCAGAAAAAAATGATCAGTACTCTGATTTGATGTTTCTAAAGTCTATTTTAGCGGATAAACGAATCGTTAGCTTGGGAGAAGCATCGCATGGAACATCAGAATACAATTCAATGAAAGTAAGACTCGTAAAATTTTTGCATGAAGAACTAGGATATGATGTCATTGCATTTGAATCCAATCTAGCCGATACTACTGCTGCATATGCTCAAATACATAATACAACGCCAGAGGAATTGATGAAGAGCTCTGTCTATGGCGTGTGGCAGGTTGAAGAGAACTTACCTTTATTTGAATACATTGCACAACAAAGCAACACAGATCATCCGCTTATATTAACTGGATTTGATTCACAAGGCACGTCGGAGTCTTTTATTCAATTCGTTGAGGCGTGGTTTGCTAAGGTTGACAAGAATAAAGCAACAGCATTTGCGCAAACGGAACGCTGGTATTTAAAGCTTAACATGGTTAACAAAGTAGACGATTTTAATATTCAAAAGAAGAAAATAAAAGAAAAATATATTACTCTCCAAAAGTTTGTAAGAGACAACAAAGCTGAATTAAGCAGGAATCAGAAAGAGCAACTCAATCTGATATCTCTGGTAGATCGCGTCTTACAAAATAGGTTAGACATGTTAGATAACTACCATCCTCATATTGTAAATCTGCTAGCAGGAGTAGACCCTGAGAAGCATTTGAAATTGGGAAGTTATGAACGAGATCGCGTGATGGCTGATAATGTAGAATGGCTTGCAGAAACAGTCTATCCTGAGGAGAAAATTATTTTATGGGGACACAATTATCATATACGTAAGAATAATTCCACAATGATCACAGAGCATAACGGATACGATTATGATAATAATCCATATCCAACCATGGGTGAGATGCTTCCATACTCACTCAAGCAAGCTGGTTATGTTATAGGTTTGTATGCATATGAAGGAAGCGCATATAAAAACAATGAAGAGGAAGAGCAAGTCCTGCCTCATGAAAAAGGTAGTCTTGAAGATATTGCAGGAATTGAAATGGGTCCAGCCCGGTTCATCAACATGAAGGACAAGGAGTTAAGTCCAACAACGGAATGGATGTACACACCTCGAATTGCCAAAGCATGGGGAGTTTTAGATGAAAAGATGATACCTCGCGATCAGTATGATGGAATATTACTTATTCATAAAATCCATCCCTCTAATCACTAGGAGAGCAACGTACTCAAATTTCGAAGTGAGGGTAAGGGCTAAAAATCGATTGTACTTGGTGGTAAACAGTGTTACTCTAAAAGTCTGTGTTCGACAATATATTCAATACTAGCCACCAATTTAGTTATAAAGAAAGGTAACACTATGATAAAAGTTGAAAACTTATCCTTCTCATTTCCACAAAAGGAACTATATAAAAACATTTCATTTACGTTTGAAGAGGCACAACATTGTGCTTTTATCGGAACAAGCGGAAGTGGAAAAAGTACACTGATTGATATCCTGATGGATCCGGAACGATATTTGTTCGAGGGCAAGTTAGAGATAGACCCCGATTGCAGAATCGGGTATGTGAGTCAGTTTTTGCAAGTAGACAAAACAAAAGAAATGACCGTTTTTGAATATATCGCAGAAGAATTCATCAAGATACAAGATGAAATTACAGCGATTTATGCGGAGATGGCCACCACATCGGATATGGATTCCCTGATGGAAAAGCTTCAATTGGCTTTGGATGCCTTCGAAGCGATGGATGGGGACAATTTCGAAAAAAACATCAATAAACAGTTAAACCTTGCCAACCTCATGAAGCTCAAAGATCTTAGTATATCCGCCATAAGTGGCGGGGAATTCAAACTTATTCAAGTGATGAAGGAAATGCTGAATCGTCCAGACTTCATGATTATGGACGAACCCGATGTATTTCTAGACTTTGAAAACCTGAACGCGCTTAAAAAATTGATTAACTCCCACAAGGGAATGCTGCTGGTCGTTACACACAACCGGTATCTGTTGAATCATTGTTTCAACAAAATCATACACCTAGAAAACACAGAGCTCCAGGAGTTTGACGGGCGATATATCGATTATAACTTCTCACTGCTTCAGTCTAAGATCGAACTGCAAGAAATCGCGGTTGCAGAAGCTGAAGAAATTGAGAGATACGATCACATCATCGACAATCTTAGAGAGATCGCCACATATAATTCGGAAGCCTCGAGAGGCAGAGCGTTAAAAGCCAGAGTCAAGTTTCAAGAGAGATTGGAAGCGCGTCGAATAAAAGAACCCTTTGTCGATATCAAACAGCCGAATATCCGTTTTGGAATCGATAAGGAAATGGAAGACACCGTTGTGGTTAACGTCAATAACTATAGCGTTTCCTTTGACGAGTTGCTTTTGGAAAATGTGAACTTTGAGATCAAATCAACAGATAAAGTAGCCCTGATCGGTCCTAACGGTACCGGGAAAACGACTTTACTCCGAGAAATCTTTAAAAACAATCAGGATTCCATTGAAATCAATCCTGATGTTAAAGTGGCCTATTTATCTCAGGTTCAAGGCGAAATGTTAAAGGATTCGAATACCATCCTAAATGAATTCATAGATTCCGGGTTTCAAACGTATGATGAAATTAGATCGTATCTTCCAAACTATGGCTTTGAAGGAGAAATCCTTGATCAAAAGATTGAATCGTTATCTGGCGGAGAAAAAAACATGCTTCAATTGGCTAAAGTTTCTGCCAGTCAAGCCAACGTATTGCTCCTGGATGAACCAACAAGCCATTTGGACATCTATACACAAATCGCATTGGAGAAAGCCATTGAGGACTACAAAGGTGCGATTATCATGATTTCTCATGATTTCTATTCGGTTGTAAATGGTATGGATTATGTTTTAATTATTGAGGACAAAACGATTAGTAAAATGAGTATAGAAGAATTCAGACAGATGATTTATGCGAGTCATTTTGATGAAAACTATCTAGAAAATGAACAAAAGAAAAAGTCAGTTGAAATGAAAATTGAATTGGCTCTGAAAGATACTAATTTTGAACTTGCAAAGAGTTTGGTTGATGAGCTAGAAAAGCTGATTAAGTTGCTTTAGACAAGGTGAATATTCCATAAATCTAAATCCCCCTGTATGTGGATTAATCCGCATACAGGGGGATTTACTTCTAGAAACAGCTAAACGAGCTGATTCGCTGCAGATCAATGCCGGTGTATAGCCAGAAGAAGCCATTCCAGCGGAAGCCAGCCACCGAATTTCTACCGACAAATACCGGGTACATCCAGAAGCCGGGACCACGATCCGGCCAAATATATGTGTAGCGAAACAAACAGCCGGATATGGCTCTTGGATCTACCGCATATAACGAAGCGGGTTGCTGTGGAATGAATGATGGTGGCGGTCCGGTAGGTGCCTGCACGCCTTGTGGTCCGCCGCCTCCACCCCCGGGGAACGATGGCGGACCAGGAAATCCGCCGGGTCCTCCTGGTCCTCCGGGACCCCCAGGTCCGCCAAATCCTCCACCAGGTCCAAAAGGAGGTAAAAATGTCATATCACATCACTCCTGTTCATTAGTCTAATGTATTGTATGTAGGCAATTGAGCAGGGGAATGGGTGAAAGCCTATAAAAGGCTGCTAATTTGGTCATGGCCTTGTCAGGCGGATATTCAAAATAAAGACAAGCTCAAGCTGCGACCGTTTATCCTTGGGCATGTCCGAGTAGTGAGTTTCTTTCATGTTTTGGGAAAATTGGACAAAACTACGGTGAAGCCATAATAGATTTATACGAACTGCAAAAATGCACTGGGAGCAATCCCGGTGCATTCTCCTTTTAAAATGAGCGATAGGCCAAGACCTTTTTTTTCCATTCATTTCGTTAACGAGTGCGAAAGTCCTGTGGTGTGCAACCATAATGCTTTTTGAATATTTTTATAAAATGCGGCGGAGCCAAAAAACCAAGCGCCTTGCTGACATCTGCAATTTTGAGGTCTGAGTTCAATAACAGGTAAGATGCTCTGTTCATACGTAAGCTGTACAAATAATCACCAATCGTTTCTCCAGTGACCGTTTTGTACACCTTGGACAGGTAAACGGGGTGCAGGCCGATATAATCGGCAATGACCTGAAGGGAGATACCTTCTGCCAAATGCTCCTGAATGTATGTTCTCACTTTAGACGTAATTTGTTCGTGCGCATTCATCAGCTGATTGGAGGCCTGCTTGCGTCGCTGATTAATCATTTTCTCTGCCCAGCTATATATGCGTTGGCCGGATAACTGGCTTTTTTTCCGAAGCAAAAATTCGAACTCCTCCCCAAGCATTTCCTCAACCGTCGTGTCCTGCGATTTTAGTGAAATCGAGAATGTGGAAGACAGGTAGAGTAGTACTGTAAACAATTGATCGTGGGACAGTTCTTTGCCAACTTCGTTCAAGAAAAGAATTCTGGAAATTTTGCTTATGGCCTCATCCCAATTACCTGATTCCAGCAAGTTAGGGAGCAAGGGTGGCTCATACAAATTAATGAGGTTTTGCTGTTCATGGGAATCCGCATCCTTTTTGTCCAGCGTAATAAAATAGCTTTTGTTGCTGCCCACATTCCGATTGATGGCTGACACGGAGGCTAAATATAGATCGGAGAGGTGGTCAGGGAAGAATTGCTCTTTACTCAGACAAATGGAGATGGCTCCCTTTAAAAATTTTTGCACATTGTTTTGCAGTCTGACCGCGTGGGAGTCGACTGAATCGAGTGCATGCAGATCACTGTTTTTGATCAGAAATACCAGATATCCCTGCTCTGTAATGCAATGCCACAGCTTGAACGGATGCTGAAACACTTCTTCGGCTATATTGGTTACAGCATATTCGAGCAAGGATAATGACCGAAGATCATAACCGGAAAATTCTTCCTCCATCCGAATGACCATCATAATAAAGGGGTCAGAGGACGCAAAGGGAATCTCCAGCATGCTGAGACGCCCGGCCAAAATCTGATGGCTCATGGCTTTGTTCTGAAGAAGTTCCTTGAGCAGCTGATTGCGCAACAAGGGCATATTGGCGTGAAGAGCATGCTGAATTTGCTGAAATGAACTGATGCGTTCCCATTCGTGCTCAATATTGGCGATAGCCTTTGTTACAGCTTGGATGAGCTCATCGGTATTTATCGGCTTCAGCAGATAATTAGCAGCCTGATACTGAATTGCTTTTTGGGCATATTCAAACTCATCGTGACCAGACAAAATAATACATCTAATTTTACTGGAGAATCGCCGAATCTCCAAAATAAGCTCCAAACCATCCATCTCGGGCATACGAATATCGGTAATCATGATATCAACAGCGTATTTGGAAGCGATATCGAGAGCCTCCGCAGCCGAGTAAGCTCTATGCACTTCCTGGATGCCATAATCTTCCCAGGGAATTGTCAGCGCGAGACTATCAACAACCGATTTCTCGTCATCCACTATTAATAAACCGTACAAGCTAATTCCCCCTCTATAGACAAGCTGTTACAACACTTATTGTATTGTATGATGGCCGAACTATCATTTCAATGGATGCCGCCTTGGCTCACCTCAAATCTTAAGAAAACGATACAGATGTTCAGAAATACCTATGCGGATTACCGCTGCAAATGGCTTGCGAGGCATGAAAGCTTTCTTTGTATTCAGATTGCGTTATATCACATTAAGAAAGCGCTATTTCATGTCATTCAACGAGACAGTATTATTAAAAAGAGAACTAAAACAATATTATGCGGGACCTTACATAACCGTTTTGCATGTCAAGGATACCTGCCGATAGATGAAGGAGAGTCTGGATGATGAATCGTGATATCAAGCAAATCGTGAAACAGTTAACTTTAAACGAAAAGGCAACACTATGCTCAGGTAGCAGCTTTTGGACAACGCATGCTATAGAACGTTTGGATATTCCATCCATTATGATGACTGATGGTCCTCATGGATTACGCAAGCAAGCAGGTGATGCCGACCATTTGGGACTGAATGGAAGTGTTCCCTCCACTTGTTTTCCATCGGCGGTTGGGTTGGCCAGCTCCTGGAACCGGGATCTCGTTCAACTTGTCGGAGAAACAATTGGTAAAGAGGCGCAAGCGGAGGATGTCGCCATTCTGCTCGGCCCAGGGGCGAACATCAAGCGTTCCCCGTTATGCGGGCGCAACTTCGAATATTTCTCAGAGGACCCTTACCTGACGGGTGAACTGGCAGCATCTCATATTTCAGGTGTGCAAAGCCAGGGTGTGGGAACCTCACTTAAGCATTTTGCAGTGAACAATCAGGAGCATCGCCGAATGACTACCGATGCGGTGGTCGACGAGCGGACGTTAAGAGAAATCTATCTTACCGGGTTTGAGAAGGCGGTCAAGCAAGCGCAGCCATGGACAGTAATGTCTTCTTACAATAGAGTGAATGGAACGTATGCGTCGGAGAATGAATATTTGCTGAATACCATTCTGAAGGAAGAATGGGGACATGAGGGCTTTGTTGTGACAGACTGGTCCGCAGTGAATGAGATCGCAGCCAGCATCGCCGCGGGACTTGGACTGGAAATGCCTTCTTCCAACGGAGAAGGACCACGTAAAATTGTGGAGGCGGTGAATGGCGGCGAGTTATCCGAAGAAAAGCTTGATCAATCCGTGGAGAGGTTGTTAGCTGTTATTTTCAAGACGGCAGAGCATAAACGTCCAGAAGCAACCTTTGATTCTGAGCAGCATCATCAGATTGCCAGAGAGGTAGCAGGAGAAACAATGGTTTTGTTGAAAAACGAGGACGATATTCTTCCGCTGAGCAAGAATAGCCGCATTGCCGTTATCGGAGAGCTAGCTCAGAAGGTCAGATATCAGGGCGGCGGCAGTTCGCATATCCATCCTACTCAACTGGATAATCCTTATGAACAGATGGTTTTACTTGCTGAAGCGGATGCATCGGTGACTTATGCTGAGGGCTACAAGCTTGCTTCAGATGAAAGTGACCCGCTATTGATGAAGGAAGCCGTCGAGGCGGCCAAGGCAGCGGAAGTCGCTGTGCTGTTCATTGGTCTGCCTGACCGCTATGAATCGGAAGGATATGACCGGTCTCACATGGACATCCCCGCTAACCAATCGGCGCTAATCAAAGCCGTTGCCTCAGAGCAGCCTAACCTTGTTGTCGTATTAAGCAATGGATCACCGATTGTGATGCCATGGCTTGATGATGTGAAGGCAGTACTGGAGGCGTATCTGGGTGGTCAGGCAGCTGGAGGAGCCATGGCGGATCTGTTGTTCGGAGAAACCAACCCAAGCGGTAAGCTGGCGGAAACGTTCCCGCAATCGGTGCATCATAACCCTTCGGCTCTGTTTTTCCCCGGGGACGGAGATCGTGTGGAATACCGTGAAGGCATATATGTTGGTTATCGTTACTATGATCGTAAGGGTATTGAACCGTTGTTCCCGTTTGGTTACGGATTGAGCTATACACAGTTTGAATATACCGGTCTGAATCTGAACGATACACAGTTCAAGGATACGGATCGGGTTACGGTAACTGTTACGATTCGAAACACAGGCACTCGTTACGGTCAAGAGGTTGTGCAATTGTATGTGCGGGATCAGCAAACCGTAGTAAGTCGTCCGGACAAGGAATTGAAGGGATTTGCCAAAATCGGACTGGAGCCGGACGCTGAGGGCAGCGTTTCCTTCACACTGGATAAACGCAGCTTTGCCTATTATAATGTTGATTTGAAGGACTGGCATGTAGAGAGCGGTTCCTATGATATTTTGATTGGCTCATCCTCTCGTTCCATTCTCCTGCAACAGACGGTCAACGTGGAGTCCACAACAACCGGGCCAGTACCTACCTTTGACCGTAATACAACGCTGGGTGAGCTGCTCGCCAATCCAAAAACGATGGCTGTCATGAGTCAATTACAGGGACTGGTTCCAGAGGGAACGGAAGAGGCACAATCCGATGCGATATCCTCCGAAATGATTCAGGCAACCATGAAATACATGCCGCTTCGTTCGTTGATTCCGTTTACGGGAGGGGCTTTCACGGAGGAAACTCTTTCCCAGTTGCTTGCTGGATTAAATGCGGCTGTTCGTCAGTAAAATCAAACTTCTGCTTCAACTATAAAACGCTCAAAAACGCCTATAAGTCATGACTTATAGGCGTTTTCCATCTAAGGATGTTATAAGATGTATTCAGGATGTACACATCATCGAGAGGGCTGCTCCATCTGATCTCACAGCGGTCCTCATAGCACAGCTATCAGTTATATCTTAAAATCGGAACCGCTATTCAGGACTTGAGATGATCCAAAAATATGTTCTTGAGGATATTAAATTGCTCGGCTTCGTCCACTTTTGTTTGGAAGGCTTCAATGCCATTGAGCATCGCTGTTTTTTTGGAGAAGTTGCCAAAGACATTAATCATCGTGTTAATCGTTTCAACCACATTGGCATCGTTACGAACAGATCCATCCTTTTGACCAAGCTCAGCCAGCTCTGCACAAAGCATAATAATCTGTTGATAGTTAGAATGATACATCTCGATATCCTCCAACGGGGACTTGGACATTGCGACGTAACACTCAAACGCTTCTATTAATTTGGAGCTTTGCTGGCTTTCTACCTGCTGGAAAAAAACTAGCGAGTCGAAAAGGCGGCCAAGCTTGTCGTAGCAGGTGCCTTCACCTCTGATAATATCGGAGAATACCAGAACCTCGGACTGAACAATATCTGATGCTACGGCAACAATAAGCTGCTCTTTCCGCGGAAAGTAGCGGAAGATTGTTGCCACCCCCAGTATTGCCTCGTCCGCAATATCCTGCATGGTCGCTTGCTCGAAGCCTTTATTCAAAAAAGCAATTTTAGCTGCTTCAATTATAGCTGCTCGTCTTCTTGTTTTGAGGTCACTGCGCTCTTGTTGAAGCCTTTGACGGGGTTCTATTGTAAAAACCTCCTTGTTGGAATGAACTCAAACTATGCTATCAAACTAGACTCTTTTCTGTCAACGTAAGGATTCATTCTGCCAATTGGCGAGCGACCAGTTTAATCGGACACGCATGCCTCCAAGGGGACTCTGTTCAAACTGGATACCCGAATGGGTAGCGTCCTGAATGCGCAGACGCTCCGCAATATTCCAGAGTGCACATCCCATCGTGTCCACAGGCGGCTCGGATATTCTGGCCTTAAGTGCATTAATTTCTTCCTCCGTCATGCCTTTCCCGTCGTCGTCAACCACAATACAGAGCCCGTGTTCCGTGCGCTCAACGGTGATATGAATGGAACCGGAATCCCACTTGGCTTCTATGCCATGGATGATGCTGTTTTCCACCAAAGGCTGAATGAGTAGTTTGGGAATCGGGACAGATCTTAGCTCGTCCGGTAGCTCAATCTGATAAGAGAGACGGTCCATGCGTAAGCTCTGTATCTCAAGGTAATTGCGAACGATACCCAACTCTTTTTCCAAACAGGTCATCGGCTCGTCAAGGCGTGTGGTGTACCTGAAATATTCAGCCAAGTTCTGGGTCATGGCAGTAACCGCTTCCTCATTGCCCAATCTTGTCATATTATTAATGAAAAAGAGACAATTATATAAAAAGTGAGGATTAATCTGGGCTTGTAGCTGTTTCAGCACCGCTTCACGAGCTACGATTTTTTCCTTGTATACCTTTTCAATCAAATCCTCAATCTGTCCGGCCATGTCGTTGAATTGACCATATAAGTAATCAAATTCATTACCGCTCTGCCGCTGAATACGATAAGAGAAGTCGCCATGCTTCAAAAGACGAACACCTTTTAACAGAGCAAGTATGGGGATCTGTACCTTGCGGAAAAGAACAACAATAATCGTGACCCCCGCCATAAACAGCATGACACAGGCAGAGTAAAACCAGAATTGGGTCATTCGTATAGGCTTTAACGCTTTATCAAGAGGCATAAAATCAATTAAATACCAACCGAGCTGATGAGAGTACACATAATTGACAATGTACTGGGCTCCGTTAACCGAAACGGTTTCTGTACCGGAGGATGGTTGTAGATGACCGGTTAGCTCCTTCATGATGAGAGGGGTAATGGAATTAGCCTCTTTGCGAGTAATCAATTGCTCGTCCGGTTTATAGAATAACGTCTCATTCTCGCTCTGATGTGAGTTCTCAACTATATCCTCCAGATTGCTGCGCGGGAACTCCAACCGAATAATGATCTGTGGACTGACCTTGTATTTATAATATTTAGCTGTAGCTGCATCATAGTTCCAGCCTGATTTCAGTGAATCTACAGAGGGAGTCTTCATATCTAACTCCGAAGAAATGATCCATTGATTCAACAGAACCGAGTAGACCGATATTTTGTTATTCCATCCCTCGGACAAACTTTGCAAATTGACTCTCACAGCAACATTTTGAATCAACTGTACCTGCTCAAAGGAACTCATCACGTCAATGGATCGCAGCAGTGCAATAGAATTGTCCGTTTCCATGGAGATGGATAACATATTCAGCCGATTTATGCTCTGATCGAGTGAGTTAACGACAAACTGCACTCGATTGAGATTGTTGGTTTCAATATCCTTTTGAACGGTATCCAGACTGGATTGAACCGAGAAGGTATACATGACCAGGACGGCGACAAGCATAATCAGCGTGATGGCCACTATGTTCATAAAGGTCCTGTATTTCTTTTTCAACCCTTAACGCCTCCTGCCAACGATGTAAATTCACCTTATTGTAGGCTGGCATTGGATGAAATACAAGTGATTTGGAATGTAATATAGATGAAGGTTAAGAATGAATTATCTAATGTTGAAAAAGCGTTATTTCGACTGTATAACTGGCACGATATGATGAAGATGAATTAGATGAAGGAGTGCATTTCGCACATGAGTAGCAAAATATACCTGTTTCTTTCTGTTGCTTGTTTGATTCTGTTTACCGCCGCATGCAGTGGTAAAGCACAAGAGCCTATGCCTGTAAAAACAGGTGTGATCGTAACAACAGTCAAAATGAATGATCCAACCACCATCTACAAAAATGGCGAAACTGCTACCGATAATGTACATATCCGTTGGGCCAGAGAAACGCTTGGCGTGGATATTCGGACCCAATGGAGTGCTCCTGTCGATGACTATGATATGAAGCTTCGATTAATGCTCTCTGCTGACAATACGTTACCTGACGTGTTCTCATCCAATGTCATGGACACAGTCAATGGATTTATGATCTCAGGCAAACTGTTGGACGCTGGACAAGCCTTTGATCGATATGCATCATCCACTTGGAAAGCGGCTATGGCTGAAGTGCCAGAAGCATGGAAGCCTTTTGAGATTGACGGGAAACGGATGGCGATTCCGATCATTACGGAGCAAGCCTCGCAGTCCGTACTTTGGATTCGCAAGGATTGGCTAGATTATCTGAACCTGAAGGCACCAAGCAATCTTGACGAACTGGAAAGTGTAATGAAGGCCTTTACCTATGATGATCCAGACGGTGATGGCGTACAGAATACCTACGGTATTGATTTTGCAATCAAGGACCAGTATCTGGCCTCGCCTATCGGAGACATATCCTGGGTATTTGGTGCGTATGGAGCGATTCCAAGTATATGGAGCAAGAATGTACAGGGCAATCTCGTGTACGGAAGTATCCAGCCTCAGATCAAAACCGCACTGGCAAAACTGCAAGACTGGAAGAAAAAAGGATATGTGAGCAATAACATAGCTCTGCAGGACTTCAATCAGGTCAATAAAAATATCTTTGATGGCAAAGTTGGCATGGTAGCTGGTCCACGCTGGTTTGGAGATTATCCGCTGCAACAACTTAATGAAAAGGATCCGAAGGCTGAGTTTGTGCCTTATCCGATTCCTGCAGGAATGGACGGAACCACAGCGAGATTCAAAGGAAACTCTTACAGCGGGGCTTTAATGATCAGCGCAAACATTTCTGAAGAAGCCTTGCAGGCTTTTTTTAAGTATCAGAACTATCTGTATGAGGCTACGGTGACGAATAATCCGTTGTATCTGAGTGCCTATCAGAATGGATATGATTATGTACTGAACCCGGATGGTTCGGTGGATAGTGACAGCCGCGATATTCCCGGGGGGAAAGTGATAACGTTCAAATATACCCTCATGGGACAATATGCGAGTTACCCTTCCCGATTCAGAGCAGCTCTTCTGAAAATGGGCAAGCGAGAAGGGCTCAGCTCTCATGATCGCGCCATTTTGTTCAGTATGGGAATTGACCCTAAGGATGAGAAGCAGTATCCCATTATGAAGGCAAATGTTGTAGAGACCAGGCAGCGGCAGATTGATCGAGTCAATCTGTTTCAGGGGCCCCCGACAAAAACAATGCAAGCTCGAAACACTTATTTGCAAAAAATGGAACTGGACACCTTCAACTCCATTATTTATGGAGAGGAGCCACTCACCATTTTTGATGAGTTCGTGAAAAAATGGATGGATTCAGGCGGAAGAAAAATCACGGAAGAAGTGAATGAATGGTACCAATTGGCGCAGACTCGGCCTTAAAGCAGGATGGTTAAACGTTCCGAAAGGTAATCGACAAGGGGAGGTTTCATCGATGAACATTACTCATATGAAAACAAATCACATCACTAATCCGCTCGGTTTTGCGGTAACCAAGCCAACCTTTTCTTATACCGTTACGGATACGACAGCGACAACGCAGATCGCCGCACAGGTAGAAATTGCACTGGATGAATCTTTTACAGAACTTGTATTTGATAGTGGAATAACAGAGGATATTGATTCGCTCGCGTATTCTCCGGATCTGGAACTGGCTGCACGGACGCGTTACTTCTGGAGAGTTCGATTATGGAATGAGCTTGGGGAAAAGGCGACCAGTGAAACGGCCTGGTTTGAAACGGCTAAGCAGGATGAACCATGGACAGCAAAGTGGATTACACCTGAACTGGAACCGACGATTCATCCAGTCCTCCAGAAAACGTTCGAAGTCAAAGGTCCCATCGCCAAAGCACGGGCGTACATCTGTGGTTTGGGAGTATACGAATTGGAACTAAACGGAGTCAAGGCTGGGGATGAGTACTTGGCCCCTCATTATAATGCCTATCACAAATGGCTTCAGTATCAAACTTACGATATTACCGACCTGCTGCAAGAAGGGTCCAACGCGATAGATGTCCGTTTGGGGAATGGCTGGTATAAGGGACGGTTTGGTTTTGAAGGAGATACCACTGCCAATTTGTATGGTGATCATTTTGCATTGCTGTCCGAGCTGGTGATTACGTATACGGATGGAACAGAAGTTGTTGTCCCTTCAGATCTGTCCTGGCATGCCACCCGCTCGAATGTGGTGGATGGTAACATCTATGACGGAGAAATCTATGATGCCACGCTGGACGTGACTGAGATTTATCCAGTTCGGGAAAGTGAAATGGGGTATGAGCTTTTACAAGCAAGAAAAAGTCTTCCGGTCGTGATCAAGGAAACCTTGAAGCCGATCGAAATTTTGACCACGCCTGCGGGAGAAACGGTCATTGATATGGGCCAGAATATGGTAGGCTGGCTGCAATTCCGTACTACGGCACCAAGCGGAACGGTCATCCATTTGCAATATGGCGAAGTGTTGCAGAAAGGCAATTTCTACCGGGAGAACCTTCGCTCGGCTAAGGCGGAGTACATCTATACAGCAAACGGTGAAGAAGCTATTGTGCGTCCGTATTTCACATTTTACGGTTTCCGATATGTTAAGGTTGAAGGCTGGGCAGGCGAACTGGATCTGAATGACTTCACAGGCTGTGTGGTTTACTCGGATATGGAACGTACCGGGTATTTAGAAACCAGTCATGCTGGCGTGAATCGTTTGTTCGAAAATGCACTCTGGGGGCAAAAGGGAAACTTCCTAGATACCCCTACCGATTGTCCACAGCGCGATGAGCGCATGGGCTGGACAGGGGATGCACAGGTATTCTCCGGTACAGCAAATTACAATATGGATACGTATGCCTTTTTTAACAAGTATGGATATGATCTGTGGATGGAACAAGAGGATCGGAACGGTATGGTTCCGATGGTCATTCCGGTTGGACGTGTGCAGGGCGGAGGGTCCAGCGCCTGGGGAGATGCGGCAACCATTATTCCGTGGAACACGTATCTGCATTCCGGGGACCCATCCATTCTGGAGCAGCAGTTTGACAGCATGAAGACATGGGTAGATTACATCAAGCGTTCGGATGACGAATCCGGTAGTACACGTTTATGGGCGATAGGTTTTCACTTTGGTGACTGGCTTGCGCTAGATGGGGATGATCCGAACTCTCCAATGGGGGGAACAGATAATTACTTTATTGCCTCAGCCTACTATGCCTATTCTTCAGATATCGTAGCCAAGGCTGCCAAAGTACTTGGACATCATGATCTTGCCGCATCCTATGACCAGTTGGCGCAAGAGGTTAGAGCTGCAATTGTGAAGGAATACTTTACTGCGAATGGACGTCTGGCAGTAGATACACAGACCGCATACGCTATAGCGTTGTATATGGATCTCGTTCCTGAGCAACATAAAGCACGGATTGCAGAAGCTATTCGCTTGCGTGTACGCAAGGATCAGAACCACTTGAGAACTGGCTTTGTAGGTACGCCGTATTTGAACCGGGTTCTATCAGCATATGGAAGCAATGATATCGCCTATACGCTTCTGCTCAATGATGATTACCCAAGCTGGCTGTATGCGGTCAATATGGGAGCAACAACAATCTGGGAGCGTTGGAACTCCATTTTGCCAGATGGTACAATCAGTGAAAATGGTATGAACTCGCTTAATCACTATGCCTATGGTGCCGTTGTTGAATGGATGTATCGTCATATGGCGGGGATCAATCCAGTAGAGGATCGACCTGGCTTCCGCCATGCACTGCTGGCACCGATGCCTGATTTCAGAATCCAGTGGACTAAAGGTCGCATTGACACCGCTGCAGGAACTTATTGCAGTGAATGGAGGTTTGATGAAGCAGGTAAGCTGTATTTAAGCTTCTCTGTTCCATTTAATGCAACAGCAACGATCAAGCTGCCACGCGCCGTGGTTGATCAGGTGATGATGAACGGAATTACACTTTCGGATACAGGCCTGATTGTCGTTCAGGTTGAAGATGAAGTGATCATCGAAGTGGTGAGTGGCACGTATGATTTTATTTATGTACCATCCGTGCCATACAAACAAACGTTAAGCACCCGTACACCTCTGAATGTACTGCTTCGTAACGAGCATAGCCGGAGTATGCTGCACGAGCTTTCACCGGTGCTGGCTTCGCTGGACCCGGGGACAATTGGCCCGATGGGGGAAGCAAGCTTGCGTGATCTATCCACCTATCCTTCGTTCAGTACGCCAGAGGAAGAACTTGACCAGCTCGATCTCAAGCTGGAGACCATTCAAATCGTATAGAATAAATCATTGCTCGTAGATACGACGAAAACGAAACACGATGACGTTTCTTTAAATGCAAATCATCTCAAACCGATGGCCTGCTGAGGTGAGTAATATTCGCTGGGCTACCGAGGATGTCGAATTCGGTGGCAAGCACATCCGTAAGGGCGACATGCTCTTTGTTCCTCAGTCAACCGGGATGAGAATCAGTTCGCTGACCCGGATGCATTTGATATCACACGGAAGGCCAATAATCATAATACGAGAGGATAGCCCTACTTAACCGCGATTTCGCGGTTTTTTCTTTGTCTTTGACTAGCAATGGGCTTGAATTACGCTACACGATCTTTGTATCGCGTTATAGTCGATCGTCTCACTTGAAATCTACAATAGAAGTATCCTTTTGGCCATGTCAATCCACTCTACCTGTTGGATTCTTCACCCGAGCTGGCAAATACCAAAAAGCGGCCAGCGGTACTTGTGCTTCCAGGTGGAGGATATAGAGCTTGTTCTGATCGAGAAGCTGAACCCGTTTGCTACGGCATTTTTGGCTGAAGGTTATCAAGTCTTTATCCTGTGAAATTCACTCAATCAGCATGCTGTATTTCCAAAACCATTGAATGATACGGAGGAAGCGTTGACACTCAAGCGGGCCAACAGTGCGGACTGGATCCTCAAAAAGTAGCGGTATGCGGCTTCTCCGCAGGGGGCCATCTTGCTGCAGCTTTGGGGACGATGGGTTCCACTCGGCCTAATGCAATGATTCTTGGTTATCCTTGTATTCTGGAGGAGATGAGTGATATTTTTCCTGCGCCCGTTCCAGGCGTGGAACCTGTTAACCGAGGAAGAGCAGAAGCAGCTTAACGATGGGCTAAAGACTATTTCGGTGACATAACACTGGAGGAAACACAGCATAAACAGAATAAGTCCTTTAGCCATTTTCGGGCTCGTTCCTAATCTATTAAAATGACGAATTGCAAAAAAAGACACAAAATGATAGTATTTATATCAATATAATAGTAAAACTATCAAAATGAAATTTGGAGGAAACAACTATGACAACTTACAATGAAAACATTAAAATTTCGGAACTATTGAATAATGATGAAGCAACAACATTGCTTACCAAACATCTACCTGAATTCATTAACGAGCCATCATTCAAAATGGCTTCCCATTTTACGCTGGATCAACTCGCAGCCGTTCCACAGGTCGATCTGCCAGAAGACATTTTGTCCGCACTGAAAGCGGATCTTGCTAACGTAACCTTCGAATCTGCAGAGGCTCCTAAAGCGAGCAAAGCTGTGAATACCAACTCCGATTCGTTTGCAGGCAAAGTGATTACCATCACAGGCGCTGGTAGCGGTATTGGCCGAGCTAGTGCAGTGTTGATGGCATCGAGAGGAGCCAAGCTCGTTCTGGTGGATTACAATGTAACAACAGGGGAAGAGACACTTGCGCTTGTGAAGGAGCAGGATGGCGAGGGCATCTTTGTTCAAGCTGATGTATCCAAGGAAGAGGATGTAGAAAACTATATTCAAAAAGCAATTGAAACATTTGGTAAAATCGATGTCGCGTTCAACAATGCAGGAATCATTCAGAAGTTCCAGCCTTTCCATGAAACATCCCTGAACGATTTCTCCCGTATCATTGACGTCAACTTGAAGGGGATCTTCCTGGGGATGAAGCACGCTCTCAACGTGATGGTTCAACAAGGTTACGGTCATGTGATAAATACAGCATCAACCACGGCGCTTCGAGCTGAGCACAGTCTGGCCGCTTATACAGCGAGTAAACACGGTGTTGCCGGATTGACAAAAGCAGCAGCGATTGAGTACGTCAGAAAGGGCATTCGGGTAAATGCTATCTGCCCTGGGGGTGTAGCCACTTCGCTGACCGCAGCTGTTCCGCAAATGTTACAAGAAAGCGATTATATGCCCGAAGAATTCCCAAATATGAGAATTGGGCGTTTTGCGGAGCCAGAGGAGCTGGCTGAACTCGTAGCATTCCTGGCATCGGACGGCTCCAGTTATATGACAGGCTCTATCCTTGTAGCAGACGGTGGATTGACACTTTAAGGAGTAACAGCAAGTCTTTCGAACATGGTTCTAGCGATTTTAAAGCCGATTCCTGATCTATTTCGGTTCATTTTATTCATAAGAATCGTGCATAAAACAGATGGACCAAAAACTGATTCAGTATACCTGAGTCAGTTTTTTTGTCGTTCAAACAGCAGGAATACCTTCTGTTTGGATTGCGTTATTTGATCTTAACAATGCGCTATATCTGTTATATATGCCAGGACATAAAATGAAAGTATAGAAGAGGAAGAGAAATTCAACATGAAGAGTAACGGAGGCGAGTGTTATGGGAGTTGCAGTGAACGAGCAGCATATTAAAGTAGATAATACGCCGGCTCAGCCACCCCGGGAAATACCAACGAAAAAGTTAATTGGCGATTCAATGGGACAGCTCGGGTTAAACATTTCAAGTGGATTGTTGGGTTTGATCACGTATTATTATACGGATGTCGTTGGCGTGTCTGCCGCTGTAGTCGGTACGGTAATGCTGCTTACCAAAGTTTTGGATGCGTTTGCAGACATCGGTATGGGTGTACTGGTGGATCGGACCAAAACCAAGTATGGGCAAGCTCGTCCCTGGTTGTTATGGATGACCATTCCAATGTTCATCTCATTATTCTTAATGTTTTCCGTGCCGGATATAAGTTCTACAGGCAAAATTATATATGCGATTATTACGAATCTTGTATTCTACATTTTGGTGTTTACTCCAACCTCGATTCCATATAACAGTTTGATGGCGTTAACAACGCGTAACAGTTACGAGCGTTCCTTAATGGGTATTATCCGTTCAAGCAGCGGGTATCTGGCAGGTATGGTTGTTGCCGTTGCATTTGTTCCAATCGTTACAGCCATGGGCAATAGCAGAAGTGACTGGACGTTGCTCGCATCAATTTTTGCTGGTGTTGCAGCAATCGGGATTTTCATTTCATTCCTGTCCAATAGGGAAAAGTACAACAATGTTCAATTGGATGAGCTTGGCATGTTTCAGGATAAAACGCCGATTCGTGAAGGACTGAAATTACTCTTTGCCAATAAATACTGGGTATATATGTTCTTCGTAATGGCTCTCGCTAGCATTTTGTTTGCTCTGGGCGTGGCAGCAGGAAGTTATTATGCCAAATATATTTGGGGCAATGTAAGCCTGATCGGCATTATGGGTGCTATTGGTTTGATTCCGGTTATTATCGGATTTGCCTTGTCCGGACCATTCATCAAACGTTATGGCAAGCGAAATACAGCCCTCGGCGGTATATTAATCGGACTCCTCGGAGCAGCCGTTCGGTTAGTCGCTCCCGAGAGCATTACATTGGGTCTGATCTGTTCTATCTTCCAAACGCTTGGTACAATTCCGCTAATGGCAGTAGGTGGAGCAATGGTCACAGACACGATTGAATACGGCGAATGGAAATTTAACAAAAGACTTGTTGGTTTAACGAATAGTGTCATCGGTTTCGGTTCAAAAGTAGGCACAGCCATTGGCACAGCAATGATTGGATGGTTCCTCGCGCTAGGAGGATATGTCGAACAAGCTACAACCCAAGGAGAAGGAGCAAAGCAGGCCATCATCGCGTTGAATATATACGTCCCCATTGTTGTATTCATTCTTCTTGTAGTATTCCTTTACAAAAACAAGCTGGACAAGGAATATCCAACGATTATTAGAGAGCTTGAAGGTAGAAGAAAGGCATAACAAGATTTAAGTGTCCTTACACACAGCCAATCGCTTGTGTGTAAGGGCACTTTTAATTTGATGAAATTAGTTCAAAAAAGCTTGGTTGTTACGATGGCTGGCAGGTTTTGAAGAGTCTGTGTACCCGGGTAGAGCTGGCTTGCCGCTTCAAATTTGATTTTTGCAGTAATATTGGAAAAGTGATTCGTGAACCCTCTCAGCACCAGTTGGCCCTCTAGCCTGGCTAATGGAGCGCCCAGACAAAAGTGAGGTCCTTTGCCAAACGAGAGATGACGATTGCTGTTGGGACGGTAGATATCAAAGCGGGAAGGTTCGGGAAAATGTCTAGGGTCATTGTTGGCTGCACCCAGCCAGGTTAATATAACATCTCCTTTTTTCATAGGCACGCCAAGGATGTCTGTATCCTCTACTACCACACGATCAAGTGTCGTGGGAAAACGATACCTTAACGATTCTTCAACAGTATTCTCTATCAGTTCTGGATCTGCGGCAATATCCTGATAGATTCCGGGTTGATCATACATAAAACTGTAGAACAGGCTGTTTATCATGTTAGTCGTTGTTTCGTTCCCAGCAGCAAGGAGGCCCAAGCTAAAGGTAACAACCTCTTCATCGGTTAGTTGATCCCCATCCAGCTCGGCAAGTGTGAGATCGGAAATAATGTCCTCGGCAGGATGCTTTCTCTTCTGCTGAACAATGGGGAGCAAAAATTCGTTAAATTCTTGCATAGCCGCATACTTCGCATTCATCTGCTCCTGCTCATTACCTGTGGCATTGGGGAAAAATAACATGTCAGACCAGGCTTTGATCTGTGCCCGGTGTTGCCTCTCTACCCCAAGTAGATCGGCAATGACAGTAACAGGAAGTGGAACCCCTAGGTCTCGAACAATGTCCACATCATCTTTCGTCTTCATCTCAAGCATTAACTCATCAACGATAGCCGCGATTTGAGGCTCCCAGGTTTTTAACTGACGTGGGGTGAAGGCACTAGAGACTAACTTTCTAATATCACGTTGAACAGGGGGATCAACAGAATTGATGTTCACTCGGGTAATTACCGGTGGAACCGGGGATACACTCCGTTTACGAACACTGGAGAACCGTTTCCAGTCTGTTAGAACGGAATTGACATCATCATAACGATACAGATTCCATACTTGCTGCTTCTCGTCAAAATAGATGGGATGATTCTCCAGCATGTACTCATAATAAGCATATGGATTCCAAAGTTCTTCAGGTGTCTCTAAATTAGATACCTGATGAATAACGATCGATCTGTTATCAGTCTGCATGTCTCCTCGCCATCCTTTAATGTAGTTTGTGGAAATCTCCAAATAATGATAGCCAAACTATCATTATTTGTTTTAAAGGTACCATAAATCACACTTATTTAGCAATTAAATGAAATGTTTTACTGAATATCAATTATTTAGAGATACTCTTAGGGTCACAGATGAAGAAACATTTTCATATCAAAATGCAGAAAAATGTCGAATAAAGTGATTGCTAACAAATTTATTGTGTGATATTATGATCCAGTAAACGTTTACATCTACAACGAATTAAATATTAGCAGTGTTTGGCTGTTACTGGTAAAGCAGGCATGACCAAAATGATTTGCATTTTCCTTATGTGAGTAGGGGAAGGCATATCGTTTTGGTCTTTTTTATATCCAAATTCAGAAATGAGGCATTGGTATGGATTATCGCAAGTTGGGACAAGAGATTACGGAATTGGTTGGGAAGAAGGATAATATCGCTCGGCTTACGCACTGCGCAACCCGACTACGATTCGAACTGCACGATATCTCCAAAGCGGAGACAGAAAAACTCAAAGCACTTCCAGGTGTCATTACCGTTGTGAACAATGGTGGACAATATCAGGTCGTTGTGGGCAATGAGGTGCAGCAGGTCTACCGAGTTATCACTCAGCAGATGGGTTCTGCTACCCGAAGTGCGGAATCCAAATCGGATTCTGGCAAAAATAACGGACCAAAACAAAAACAGAGCTGGATCTCCAGATTCATCAGCGTGATCTCAACAACATTTACTCCGGTAATTCCGGCAATCATTGGCGCGGGTATGATCAAAGCGATATTAGCCGTACTTGTGCTGACAGGCCTTGTAACGACGGAAAGCCAAAACTACTATATTCTTAATACCATTGCGGACGCGGCTTTTTATTTCATGCCTATTCTGCTGGCTTATGGAGCTTCCATTAAATTTGAAACTAGTCCCATTCTGGCGATGACAGTTGCCGGCGTGTTGTTACACCCGGGATGGAGCGCCATGATGGCGGAAGGAAAAGATGTGTTTTTCATCGGTGTTCCAGTTCGACTAACCGATTACGCGGGCTCCGTGCTGCCGATTATTATCGTCGTTTGGCTCATGTCCTATATTGAACGTTTCGCGGATCGGGTATCGCCTTCAATGATCAAATTTTTCACGAAACCAATGCTTGTACTATTGATTACAGCACCACTTGCATTGGTGGCGATTGGACCTTTCGGAACGTACCTGAATGATCTGGTTGCCATGGGTGCAGAAGCGATTAATGCCAGAGCCAGTTGGCTGATTCCTTTGTTAATGGGAACTTTGCAACCATTCCTGATCGTAACAGGCACTGCATGGGCGATGACACCGATTGCAACTAGCCAACTAACCAAAAATGGATATGAAATGATCAACGGCCCGGGAATGCTCGCGTCCAATATTGCTCAAGGTGGGGCCACCCTTGCTGTAGCATTAAAAACAAAAAACAAAAAACTGAAACAGCTCGCTGCTTCATCCGGTTTCACCGCCGTACTGGGCATCACGGAACCATCCTTGTACGGAGTAACTTTGAAACTGAAGAAACCCTTAATTGCCGCAATGATTGGTGGTGGTGTAGCAGGGATATATGCTGGTCTGACCGGATTAGTACGTTATGCCTTCGTTTCTCCGGGTCTTGCCGCGTTACCTGCCTTCATTGGAAGCAATCCGATGAACATCGTTCATGCCATTGTGACTTGTCTGATCGCTTTTATCGTTACTTTTGCTCTGACATGGATCATTGGTTTTGAGGATCCAGTGGATGATGAAGAAGAAGGCAATACCAACGTTAACGATGACAAGACACTTTCCGGGCTGTCTTTTCAAGACAACACTCTAAGCACGCAGTCAGTTGCAACAACAAATGCGAATGGACCAACCCAAAATGAATTACGCCCACTTACGATCGCAAGTCCGATGCAAGGGGAATTAGTCCATCTAGACCGTGTACCAGACGATGTCTTCTCTTTGGGATTACTGGGTAAGGGCGCTGCTATCATTCCTGCCAAAGGAGAACTGTATGCTCCGATCGCAGGTGAAGTTACGGCTTTCATGGACTCCAAACATGCGGTGAAATTAAATGGTTACGATGGAGAAGAGGTGCTCATTCATATTGGAGTGGATACCGTAAACCTGAAGGGGCGACACTTCGACTCTTCCATTAAAGTAGGGGATCGCGTAAAACGGGGGGACTTGTTGATCCGCTTTGATATCGACGCCATCAAGGCAGAAGGCTACGAAGTCATAACCCCGATCATTATCGCCAATTCGGATCGTTTCCCGGACATTAAGCTGGAGAAGCAGAGTCCTGTGGAGGTTGGAGCGACGATTATCCACCTTTCGTAACAAGCTTAATATGGTCCGTCATATATCTTAATCAACATTAAAATGAAGGAGTGTTTGAGATGTTATATCAACACACCAAACCATTCCCCAATGAATTTCTGTGGGGAGGCTCTACCTCGGCCTACCAAGTCGAGGGAGCCTGGAACGAAGATGGCAAAGGCCTGTCCGTCATCGATATGTGTGATCATCCGGCTGGAACCGCCGATTTCACGGTTGCGAGCGATCACTATCACCGATTCAGAGAAGACGTGAAGCTTTTTGCAGAGCTGGGCCTCAAAGCATATCGTTTTTCGATTGCATGGACTCGAATCTTGCCTTCAGGCACAGGGCCTGTTAATGAAAAGGGACTCGATTTTTATCACCAATTAATTGACGAATTGCTGCTCCATGGTATTGAGCCCATTGTGACCATGTATCATTTCGACTTACCCTACGAGCTTGAGAAAACCGGAGGATGGAACAACCGGGGGACGATTGATGCCTTTGTGGAGTACGGGCGTATCTTGTTTGAGCATTACGGGCATAAAGTGAAATATTGGTTGACCATTAATGAGCAGAATACAATGATTCTCCATCCCGGTGCTATTGGTACACCAAAAGGCGGACGTCTGCCTTCCAGTAAGGAACTGTATCAGCAAAATCATCACATGTTTGTGGCTCAAGGCAGAACGATGCGACTATTTCATGATATGCTCCCGCAAGGCAAGATTGGTCCTGCATTAAACATGACCTCCATGTACCAGGCAACCTCCAGACCAGCAGATGCAATCGCTGCACATAACTGGGAGACAATTCGTGGATGGGGTTTTCTCGACTTATCGGTGTGGGGACGGTATAATCCATTATTCTGGAGTTATGTACAGGAACGCGGCATCGAGCCGGTTATTGAGCAGGGTGACATGGAAGATATCCAGTCTGGCAGCCCCGATCTGGTAGCAATCAACTACTACTCGACGGCAACCATTGCCGCCAGTATGGGAGATGCGTCGGATGTTACAGCTCGTGCGGGTGATCAGCAAATTATGCTTGGTGAGCAGGGAGTCTACCGAGCCGCGGAGAATCCTTATACCGAAAAAACAAAATATGGCTGGGTCATCGATCCGATTGGCCTAAGGTTAACATTGCGTAAGGTATGTGAACGATATGGTCTCCCGATTCTAATTACGGAAAATGGTATAGGAGCCCCAGATATACTCGAGGCAGATTACACGATTAACGACACGTACCGGATTGATTTTATTGAGAAACATCTGGAACAGATCAGACTGGCTCTGACGGATGGTGTGGATGTGATTGGTTATTGCCCTTGGTCCGTTATTGACGTGGTAAGCACCCATCAGGGTTATGGGAAACGCTACGGCATGATCTATGTAAACCGTGGTGAACAGGATCTGAAAGACTTGAAGCGTTTGAAGAAGAAAAGCTTCTCGTGGTATCAAGAGGTCATTAAACAAAATGGCAGATGTATCGGAAATTCGGATCAGGCGGTCACGAAAGAATAAAGGATCGTGATGAATGCATGAAAGTAATCAAAATATTAAATAACAGCTTGCTTCTGACCAAAGATGAACAGGGGCAAGAGATGATTGTCATGGGAAAAGGGTTGGCGTTCAAAGGCAAAGTTGGCGAGCGACTGGATGAAGAACACATCCAAAAACGATTCATTCTGCAAAATAATCCGTCTGCGCAGGCTTACGTACGAACCATCGAAAACATGCCGGAAAAACATGTGAATGTCATAAATAAACTGATTACCAATGCAAAAGAAAAGTTGTCTCTTGACGACCAAATCTTCTTTACGCTTATGGATCACTTGTCATTTGCCATTGAACGATGGAAAAAAGGTGTAGCACTACAGAATCGCATGTTATGGGAGATCCAGAGGTTTCACCCTGTTGAATTCGAACTTGGCCTTGAAGCCGTTCAGTTGCTGAATCTAGAACTGGGGGTTGAACTGCCGGAAGAAGAAGCAGGGAATATCGCTTTTCATTTCGTGAATGCCCAAACGCATGAACAGAATATGGAGCGCACGATGCAATCCGTTAAGATGTTAAAAGATATTTTTAATCTGATACAATACACCCTTGATATGCAATTGAACAAAAATTCCATCCATTATGTGAGACTTGTCACACACCTGCAATTCTTCATCCAGCGTTTACAAGAAGGGCGTCTGGGCAATTCGGCGAAAGATTTTATATTTCAGCACATGGTGAAGGAGCATCCGCTTGAATACAAATGCGCGGAGATGATCAAAACCTACGTGCAGAATATGCTGGACATCTCCATATCGAACGAGGAATTATTATATTTGATGATTCACATTGCTCGAATTGTCCAGGAGGAACAGGGTGATGATGGACGATTATAAAGCAAAGTTAAAGTTGTATTCCCTTAACTCTTTTTCGGGAAAGATATTTTCTAACTATGACCGTTTTCTCGTATTTTATCGGGAAACGGTCTTTTATTTTTGCAAATATGTAGCGGCTTTTTGATATTCCATGATTAACGAACTTCTGATTCCTAAAATCATAATTACCAATTGATAACATTTTATTATAATTATTGTAAATTCGTTATATGTAAGCGCTATCTAAAGAGCTATAATCTATTTATCTGGATGTTAATCCGTTCAGAAATACTTAGACCAGATCAAGAGGAGGAATTGTATGAAACGGTTAGGTCAATGGAATATAACAGCCTTGGTTCTTGTGCTCGTACTTGCCATGCTTCCATTTTCGAATGTCTCACATGCAGCCAAGGCAGTTACGGAAGTGGAAGGAGGCCATTTGAGTACAAACTTTGAAGACGGTACACTTCAGGGATGGACTCCACGTACAGGTAACGAAAGGCTGACAGTGACACAGCAGGAGGCACACGAAGGTCAGTCCAGTATGCTGATCGCCAACCGTGAGCGTTCCTATCATGGACCGATGTTATCCATGAAGGATCTGCTTGAGCGTAACCAAGAGTACGAAATTACGGCATATGTAAGACTTACCCAGGAGCCCATCACGGATCAAACACTACAGCTCACCACATATAAAAAAACAACTGCTGAAAGCTGGAACCCGATCGGTAGCGTGAAAATTGCCAAAGCAGAGTGGAATACATGGCACAAGATCACCGGAAAATTTCAGTATAGCGATGATCCCACTGAATTGAATTTGTTCATCGAAACACCCTACATCTCTGAAGGTAGCGTAGATACGTTATCGTTCTATGTGGATGATGTATCATTTACTCTGGCCGAGCAACTGGAGATTGAAGAAGGTATTCGGTCTCTGGAGGACCTGTATCAAGATGATTTCCCCATTGGTGCAGCGGTGTATCGCTGGCAGTTGGAAGGCGCATATGGACAACTTCTCACAAAGCACTTTAACAGCTTGACCGCAACCTATGAGATGAAACCGAAGTACATGTCTCCTTCCGAGGGTGTTTATGAGTTCGAGGCAGCCGATCAATATGTTCAGTTCGCCGAGGAGCATGGTATGGGCGTACGCGCACATGCGTTGTTGTGGCATATTGATGCAGCAGAGTGGATGTTCAAAGATCCTCAGGGTAACCCTGCGAGTCGAGAATTACTGCTTGCCCGGATTCAGGATTACGTTGAAACCGTCATGACCCGATACAAAGGTAAGATCTATGCCTGGGATGTGGTAAACGAGGCGATTGCGGATAGCAATGGTGATGCCAACGGTTTACGTAAAAGTCCCTTTTATGAACTAATCGGTCCGGATTACATTGAGAAAACCTATGAATTCGCTCGTGCAGCAGATCCGAATGCCAAATTATATTACAACGAATACTTCACGGAAGTCCCTGAGAAAAGAGAGCATATGTTTCAGTTGGTCAAACGACTGAAAGATAAGGGGCTTATCGATGGTGTGGGTTTGCAATCCCACTATAACCTGGAATCCCCTCCCATCAAGGAAATTGAAAAAACGATCAACATGTTCGCCGAACTTGGATTGGATATTCAGATCACGGAACTGGATGTGGATAGCGGAATTCCATTTGGTGAAGAGATGTCGGATGAAGTTGCGGTAAAACAGGCGTATCGATATAAGGAACTGTTGGATTTGTACCAAAAACACAAAGATCACATCTCTTCAGTTACCTTATGGGGACTCCAAGATGAGAAGTCTTACAACAACCAGGCTATGCTGTTTGATTCAGCCCTGAAGGCCAAAAAAGCATACTGGGGGCTCGTGGATGAATCAGGCTTGCCTGTTTTGACACAGAGAGCCGTCTCACTTTCGGGTAAACCGGATATCAAAAAACATTCACAAGATCCACTCTGGAACAAAGCGGTGTCTACTCCACTGAAGGGCGACTCTTCGGGATCAGCCAGTTTCCGCACCTTATGGGATCAAAGTAACCTGTATATCCTTGTGGATGTTCAGGATGCGAAGGCAGATGTGAACGACAGAGTAGATATCTTTGTTGATCTCAATAATGGCAAGACCACTTCATATGAAGCAGATGACCGACACGTAATCATTAAGCGGTCGGGCAAAGCTGAGGGCGTGGAGCAGCGTTCATATCGTGTACGCGAGACCAAAGCAGGATATCAGGTTGAATTGTCCATTCCGTGGGGTGGTATCCAAGTCGGATCAGAATATGAAGCCGGATTGGATATCCGTGTGACTGATGGCGGTTCAAGTGGGACACAACCTTATAATCCAATGTACTGGAATGATCGAACACAATCTCAGGAACAGGATACAAGCAAATACGGCGTGATTCAGCTTGCCCCTATGCCCAAATCTGCACAAGCTGTACAAGGGATTGTTCAGATTGATGGGAAGAAAGACACATCATGGAATAAGGCTGTACCATTTGAAGTAAAACGGTTGAATGAGAACGAAGGTGCAGAGGCAGTCGCTCGGGCAATGTGGACAGGTGAGTATCTATACCTGCTGATCGACGTCACTGATCCAAACATCATCACAGATAACATCAACCCATGGGATCAGGATTCGGTTGAGATTTTCCTGGACGAGAATCACCAGCGCACACCGTATTTTCAATATGATGATGCCCAGTTCAGAATCAGTGCAGACAATGTGGGAACCTTTGCAGGGGGTGCCTCACCCGGACGCCTTGTAAGTGCTGTGAAGAAAACAAATAAAGGATATCTCGTAGAAGCCCGAATCCAGTTACATTCACTGACGCCCAAAGCAGGAAATGTTCTCGGTTTCGATCTTCAAATTAACGACAACCAGGGCGGAGGTAAACAGAACGTAGCCAAATGGAATGCTACGACCAATGAGAGCTGGAGAAACACTTCCCAGTACGGAATACTCACTTTTGTCGGAAAGAACAAGCTCGGGCATTAAACCATCAACAATAATTGTAAGAATAGAAACCATCATAACAGTGGATAAAACTCAACCATTGTTGTGATGGTTTTCATCATTTAAAGACGTCACTCAAGCTGATGAGGCGTGATACAATCTGCCTTGACTGTATTAAACAGCCCTTGATATACTAAATGGATGTTATTTTATTCTTTTATGGGGATAAGAAAGTAATCAACTACATACAACCGTTTGCGAGGGAGCCTTAACCGGCTGAGAGGGTGTTAAACCGACCTTACCTGATTTGGATAATGCCAACGTAGGGATGCAACGATGAAACACTGTACTTGGGTAGCTCATGCGAACCCTCTTGTTTTAGTGTATTTGTCTGCGAAACATCCTATGGATGTTTCGTTTTTTTGTTTTTAAATACGTACATTATGAATTGGAGGAACATATGTTGACTATTTCAGAGAGACTATATCGGGCGGCACAGCCTGTGTGGAAGGAATGTCTTGAGCATCCCTTTGTGAAAGGAATCGGAGATGGTTCCTTACCGGTTGAACAATTTCGTTATTATTTGTTGCAAGACTACTTGTACCTGTTCGATTATGCCCGCGTATTTGCACTGGGTATCGTCAAGTCGCACGACCCCAAATTGATGCAGTTTTTTAGTAAAAATGTAGATAACATCCTGAATGGCGAAATGAAAATTCATCGATCTTATATGGAACGACTAGGGATTACAGAGGATCATGTTTTTCAGGTAAAACCTGCACTAAAAAATGCAGCCTATACTAACTATATGCTCTCTGTTTCCCATGCGGGTGGCATAGCAGAAGTACTTGTATCCATTTTGGCCTGCTCATGGAGCTATGCGGAGATTGGTCAAGCCCTTGCTCAAAAACCAGGTGCAGTTGATCATCCTTTTTATGGAGAGTGGATCACAGGATATGCTTCCTCTGAATACAACAGTAACAATCAATCCCTTGTGACGTTAACGGATAAGCTATTAGAGGGGTGTAGCGAGGGAACGTACCAACGGATGGAAGATATTTTCGTGATGTGCAGTCGCTTTGAGCTTGATTTTTGGGAGATGTCATGGAGGCTGGAGCTTTGAGTTCAATGGTAGTTAATTCAATTTAGAGAGCAGCGTCCATAAACAATAAGAGGGCATAAAAGTTCGTATTGAAGAGGGAGGTTATCCCCCCTTGCTTCATACGAGCTTTCGTTTGTTACCTTTTGTTTCTCTCGTGGAGCTGCAACGATACCGAAAAAAGGGTGTCAGGACGGAATGTTCATAGCAGTTTGAATATTTTTCAGATCGAGCTGAATTTGCTCTGCAATATGGTAAGGGTGGTATAAGCCATGCTGCACCATGTAATTTGATATCTTTTCATGAGAGTCTATGGCTTCATCGAGCTGTTTCATCAAAATTTGTTTGATTTCGGGGGTGGCACATTCGGTCACAGCCATGGCGTAGTTTCTGACGCTGCTCTTGGCGTTCATCAAAAAATCCATTGCAATCACGTCATCGGTCAGCGTATTAAGACCAGTCATGTGTTCTAATATTGGGTTCATTTTTTTATCTCCTATACAGTCGCTTTAGACAGCACTCCACCGAGCTCCTGAAGCTGCTGTTGTGATAATATCGCATCTTGTTTCAAAATTTGTTTGAGCTCCGGGTCGGTTACCAGAGCTTGCATCGTCTTACATTTAGTCATGCAAACCGTCTTGAACGCAGCTATTTCATGCACCTCGAGCATCTCATGCAAAGCGTAAGTGGAATTCATTCAGATTGTCCTCCCGTGTATCTACTCATATTTAAGGCTTTAAGATGACTTTAATGCAATCGTCCGTTTTTGTATCGAACACTTCATAGCCCCGCTTGGCCTCGCTGAGCGGAATGACGTGCGTAACAATGTCCCCAGGGTTCACTTTGCCAGACGTCACCAACTCGTACATGTATGGCATGTAGTGAATGACCGGAGCTTGTCCGGAACGGATATTCACGTTTCGCTGCATGATGTCACCGAGTGGGAATCCGTTATAACGTCCGCCGTATACCCCAGTGACTTGAATGGTACCACCTTTGCGGACAGCCTGAGATGCAATGATAAATGCGCTCATGGTGCCGCCTTGCAGTTTCATACCGCTGGCTAGAAATTCAAGATCGCTCATCTTGCCGTCCATTCCTACCGCATCAATCACAACATCGGCGCCGCCTTTGGTCATTTCTTTGAGAGTGTTCCCAATATTCTTATCCTGTTCGAAGTTTACGATTTCCACATTGTTCGTTCGCTTTGCATGCTTTAAGCGGTAATCGACATAGTCGACGGCTATGACCCGCTTAGCACCTTTCAGCCAGCAGAACTTCTGGGCCAGGAGTCCGACCGGACCGCAGCCGAGCACGATGACTGTATCACCATTCTTAACGCCGGCGTTATCTACGCTCCAGAATGCTGTCGTCATGGCATCGGCGATCAAACTTAGCTTTTCGTCCGGTTGTTCGCAGTTCTCAGGGATCTTAAAATGGGTAAAATTAGCAAATGGGACCCGTAAATACTCGGCTTGCCCGCCGGGATATCCGCCGGTCGTTCCGGAGTAGCCGAAATAAGCGCCCATATCCCCGTGCTCGTTGGAATTGTCACATTGGCTTTCCAGCTGATTTTTGCAAAAAAAGCATTCTCCGCATGCGATGTTAAACGGAATGATCACACGGTCGCCTTTTTTTACCTTGGTCACGCCAGGACCTACTTCTTCTACGATCCCCATCGGCTCATGTCCGATGACATAGTTCTCCTGAAGGTTAGGGATCATCCCGTGAATCAGATGAAGGTCAGAACCGCAAATGGCGGTACTGGTGATCTTTACGATCATATCGTCCGGTTTCACAATCTTCGCATCCGGCACCTCTTTGACCACAACATTTTTAACCCCTTGATACGTTACCGCCTTCATGCTTTATGTCCTCCAATATGCTCATCTGGGGTCCGATCAAACATCCCTTTACGTGACGTATCTCCCGGGAACAGATTCATCTGCCCGATCATCACCGTATTTTTCGCCGAAAGCTGATCGAGTTGGTACTGTTCGTTCAGCTCATAAGGATGAAACCATTTTTTGCGAATCATGAGCTCCGAGATTTCTTGGTGCATTGCAATCCCCTGCTTAAGATGAGTATGCAGCAGGGCTCTTACATCCGGTGAAGCCGTTTCCGTCAGGGCGATGGACATATTACGTACCCCCTCCTTGGCACGAAGAAGGAAGTCCATGGCAAAAGTCATATCTGCCATTTCCGGCATATTCAATGAATTAATCGGATCTAAATAATCGGTATTCATCTGAGTTCCCCTTAATGTGTTATAGGTGTCGGATTATTCGGAACGGGTGCTTGAAAAGGAGCTCTTGCGTAGATTGCTTGCAGCTCAGCGATCTGTTGTATGGATTGAATTACGTCTTTCTGCATTAATGCTTTTAGCTCTTGGTCAAAGACCAGGCCTTGCATAAGTTTCGACTTAGCGATGCAGAGCGTTTTGAAGTTTAACGCTTCATGCAGTTCCATCGATTCGTGCGGCGCTAGCGTTGGATTAGCCATTCAGAAATGATCCCCTCCTTTTTCATCAAGATTAGATTTTCCAATGCATCGGATCTTATACTAATATGGATCACCGGAGAGGTAAGTTCCGAATATTCCCATCAGTCGCAGGGATATAAACAAAATCTCAATCCCATACTTATTTCTGTCTAAATGAATGATTTTACTGAAGGAAGGAGAAGTCACGGTGCCCAATAAAAACAAAATTGATCTAGCAACCGAAAACGCAAGAAAACCGGCAGAAGATGCACTTAACTCGAGTGGTAGTAATACGCTAGAGCAGCATGCATCTAACGCGGTTTCTGAGGTGCAGACGGCTTTAAATCAGGCAATAAGCTTGTTAAGTGAATCTAATGCAACAAATTCACAAGCGTTGGAGATTGCCAGGCAGCAATTGACCCGAGCAGAGGAATTTTTAGATCAAAAGCTAACTTCAGCAAACGCATTACGTCTGCCGGACCAACAATAAAACGGTTTTGGTACAGATAAGCTTGGCAGAGTTTTGCATTGACGATCGGAGGAAGCATTTTTCCTAGCACATGTAGTCACCGTCAACATGCTTCGGCTTACGCCGAAGTTTCTTGTATTTTTAGATGTATCGGACATTTTCAAAATCGAGGTTGAAAAAGAATGATTAAGGGCCAGGCATTAGAAAAAGTCTCGAACATAATTATAGGTAATATCTATTCAACTATGTTGAGGAGGACATCATACAGCCTATGTTACCTATGGAAGAATATTTTGGTAAGTTAGAACTCGTTCATTCCTTTTACGGGGCTATGCCTACAGGCGTTAGTGTATCCGAAACCGGGCGTATCTTTATTTGCTTTCCAAAATGGGGAGATGACGTTAGATTTACGGTAGCGGAAATTGTTGAGGGTCAGATGCAACCTTATCCTAATGTAGAAACGAATTTGATCAACCCATTAAATATTGTTATGTCCTTCATCAGTGTTCAAAGTGTTGTTGCAGATGGAAGGGGGACCCTGTGGGTACTGGACACGGCTGCACCAAATTTTTCTGAGCCAATTAAAGGAGGGGCAAAATTAGTCGCGGTAGATTTAGAAACAAATACAATTAGAAAAGTATATACATTTGCAGATGATGTAGTCTTGCCGACAACGTATCTAAATGATGTCCGATTTGACTTTCGTGTAGGAAAAGCAGGTTACGCATATATAACGGATTCTTCTTCCAATGGGCCAGGCGCTATTATCGTCGTAAATTTAGAAAACGGAAATGCGTATAGACGGTTGCATGGAGCAAGCTCGACCTCACCCGATCCATATTTTGTGCCAAAAGTGGAAGGTAAAATTTTGATGAATCGAAACGCGGATGGTTCGACATCTCCCTTTCGATTGGCCTCTGATGGTATAGCCATTTCCCCTGATGGAAAAATGTTATTCTATTGTCCATTAACCAGTCGCCAGCTATACTCGATCTCAACAGAATCGTTAAGAGACAGAACGATACCGGATTTTAAGTTAAGTGATCTTGTGCAGTATTGGGGAGAGAAGGGTGCATCTGATGGGATGATCACGGACGCAAAAGGAAACGTTTATGCTGGAGATTATGAAAACGATAGTATTCGAAAGATATTGCCAAATGGAATCATGGAAACCATCGCTCATGATCCCCGAGTTTTATGGCCAGATACGTTTTCTATTGGTCCGGATCAATACTTATATGTAATTGTGAACCAATTACATAGGCAGGCGAGATTTCATTATGGAAGAGACCTGCGACAAAAACCTTATAGTTTACTACGTATAAAAGTTGATGAATTACCGGCTCCTACCTTTTGATATACATCCCATTTTTAAAGTGGATTTTTATTTACGTAGAAATGTATTTTATTTTTTTATACATGATCCAGTAAGCGTACAACCCTGTCAGCTCAAAAAGACATGATTAAACATTTTAACAACAAGCCCTGATATAATAAGCAAATAGCAACTATCTATTTTCTATGGAGGTGAGGCTATTGAAAACAATCGGGGTAGGATTCTTACATGCACAGCTCTATGCAAAGCCAGTGAAGGATATGGCAATGCTTTGCATAGAGCGCGGGAATAAACACATTGCCAACGACGAATCGTAATATTCTACGAACTGGCTTTGCACCTTATTGATCTATTAAATAAGGAGTGAGGCGCATGAAATATTCAAAAGCCGAATCTATTTTTCCGGAAGAATTGTTACGTATCATACAAGAATACGTTCAAGGGGAATTGGTTTATATCCCAAAGCCCAAAGAGGCACACCTAAAATGGGGCGAGAAAACAGAGAGCAAGAGCAGGGTCTCTGCTCGAAACGCTGAGATTAAATCCTTATTCCACAATGGAGTCAGAATAGAGGAGTTGGCGGGTCGGTATTTCTTGTCCTGCGAAAGCATAAAGAAAATAGTCTATACAAAGAACTAATGAAATCCGCTAACTCGTCGTTTCGACGGTTTAGCGGATTTTGTGCAAAGATGACTTAAATCAACTTATGCATAGTAACCGTACCTCTAAGTCGATAGACTCAAGTTAAGGTTGTTGTGATGAAGGACGGCCGGATCATACAAAGAGGTGTAACGAATGAACGAAATCATAAAGAAGAAGCTGCTGGACAAAAATGAACTGCTCATTAACATGGTGATTGAACGCGTAAAAAGAGATTTTCTAGAGGATATCGCCATTATTGGGCTTACTGGTTCATTTAGCACCGGTGACTTTCACGAGAAGAGCGATCTTGATTTAATTATCATTAATAATACAGAAAAGGGATGGGAAATATCCGACTGCTTCATCTTGGACGACGTTGGGTATGACATCTATTGCACGCCATGGGATTCAAGAATACAAGAGCAATCCACCTTGGAGAGTCCAAACGTATCGAGCTTAACCGAGCTCAAAGTACTCTACTATGCTAAGCCTGAGGATTTGGAAAAATTGAACGACTTCCAGCAAAAAGCTCTTGATGCACTTGCGAACCCGATAGGAGAAGTGTGTCTTAATCGAGCAAATAAATGGATTGATCTGGCTAAGCAAGCATACAGCGATACGATGCTTAGTGAAGATATCGGTTCAGTGAGATATGCATCTGCTGAGGTTCTGTATAATCTAGTCAATGCCTTGGTGAGTATGAATAACACGTGCATCAAACGAGGGATCAAGCGATATTTGGAAGAGAAACGCTTGTTTCGCTATGTTCCGGATGATCTCGAACCCTTATACATGTCAATCATTGAAGCTCATACCATTGAAGATATCCGAATAGCATCTTTTAATATGTTAAGCAGTGTTACGAGGTTGCATAGAACGATGTGTGATAACTTCATTGTTAAACCGGCTCCGTCCTTTGATAATCTGAGGGGGACATACGAAGAATTGTGGTGCAACTACCGCAATAAAATTTTGAACAGTGTTATAACGAACAATGCTTCCTACGTCTTTCTTTCGGCCTTTGGAGCACATGGGTATCTTGATGAAATGGCTGTAGAGAAAGGAACTCAGAAATTTGATCTTATGCAGTACTTTGATGCAAGCAATCTACCAGTTATAAAAGAGAAGTTCCTTGAAGTGATGGACGAATATCTAGACGAGTATAATAAGGTCGGCAGAGAAGTCGAACGTTTTACAACCTACGAGCAACTATATGCCCATTATATGAATCACTGACCTTACATTCATTTATAAGTCCGCGGAGACGGGACTGTAATTGAAGGTAAAACAACGTTAGAGGTTGCGAAGTCAGCAGGGGATAAAGAGGTTGAAATTATTAAATGAAGAAGTTAGGTGCAACTCTAGTAGTTCCAATCAGGGTATTCGAAGCACCTAATGCGAAAGCCAACAGAATTAAAACCAACAGTTGTAGCAACTAAAAAAATATTAATCGTTAATTTATTGACCTCAGCTCGCTTTACCGGCTGAGGTTTTTTCATATGCATTGAAAAAAAAACAGATTACCACATGCATTCTCACCGAATAAAAGAATCCCGATCCCGATTTACCCTCATTCTCAAACATGATGAGGCTTAGTATACACATTGCCGGTCGTATGATTTTTCGATTACAGGACAAGATATTAACCTTATCACCATTTTATTACTTTGATAAAGGAGAAGACCATGGTTGAAAAATACGAGCCTCAAATGAAAAATCATCAAAAGTCTACATGGCTTGATGATTTAAAACAGATATTAAACCATATGGAAGATGCCGAAATCATTGAGCACAAAATAGGTACGAGTGCTTCAGTCCATCTTTTATTTATAAAAACGTTAATAGATCAAGAGCGTTTAAACGAGGCGATTATTCAGCCACTTCATCAATCAGGCGGAAATTCGCTTTCTTCATGCATAATCAATTCTGATGTTTCAGAAGTTATATCGATCGAAGATGCTGGGCAAAAAATAATGCAAGGATATATTCTTCTATACGATTCAGTCAACGATCAATGGCTAGGCATACAGTTGGAAAATCCTCTTGGCCGGGCAATTGAACCTTCCCAAACGGAAACTGTTATATATGGAGCGAAAGATAGCTTCAGCGAACAAATCGATAATAACATTACAATGTTGCGCAGACGTTTGCCTATAACGACATTAAAAACGGAAAGCTTCACTATCGGATCACTGAGTAAAACAAAAGTTGTGTTAATGTACATAGACGGAATAATTAATCCGGAATTTGTTTCGATTGCAAGAGAGAAAATTGAAAGTGTGGATTTCGATCAGTTTTTAGACTCCGCACAGCTTGCAGCTTTTATTGAAGATCATAACCATACGGTCTTTCCCCAGTTTCTACAAACGGATCGGCCGGATGCCTGCGCCTTCGCCTTAGGTGAGGGTAAGCTGACTTTATTAGTCTCCAATTCACCGTTTGCTTTAATTTGTCCCATTACATTATTCCATCTATTCCAATCACCAGAAGACTACTTCCTTCGTTGGCCGGTAGCCAGTTTTTTACGTTTAATGAGGTATGGAAGTTTTATTATTTCTTTGACGATGATTCCTTTTTATGTTGCGTTAACGACATTTCATTACCAAATGGTTCCGCTGCCGATTCTCTTCGTATTATTGGAATCGAGAAGCAAATTGCCCTTTACTCCGTTTGTGGAAGGAATTTTCATGATCGTAACGCTGGAAATCATCAAAGAAGCAAGTTTGCGAATGCCGACCAAAACCAGTCAAACTCTAGGGGTTATCGGTGGTATTGTCATTGGACAAGCGGCTGTAGAGGCAGGCTTTGCAAGTAAAGTATTAATTGTTTTGATGGGTATATCCGCTATTGCTTTCTTTTTAGTTCCCAACTATCAAATGACAAAATCCATGGTTCTGTTGCAAGTGTTTCTTCTTATCCTTGCATCGGTTCTTGGGCTGCCAGGAATCGTGGTCGGGCTAATCGGGATTCTTGCGCATCTCCATGCACTAACGTCATTAGGTCAACCTTATCTGGCACCTCTTTCTCCTTTTTACGGGAAGGATTGGATTGACCTCTTTATTCGCGGGCCTTTGATTTGGATGAAAACGCGTCCGAGTAATCTAAAACCATTACAGAAATGGCGACAGGAGAAGATGAAGAAATGAAGACTCTATCCTTATTCAAGCAAACCTCCACCCTTGGTAGCATCCATTTCCTTTTATTGGTTAATCGTACGCAAATGCATTATTTTGTTCTAATCATGCCCGTTTATTTGGTCCATTCCTATATGGTTTGGGGTATTGTCGCCTTGGGGCTGCTGTCTCAACTTAATTTGATGATGCTGTCCAGATGGTTTTCTTCCAGTTATGCAGCCAAAGGCTATCAAGGATTTGTACAGCTTTTTGGAAAACGAACGGTTCACATTTTCGCGATACTTGGTTTTTTGATAATACTGTTGAAAATTTCAATCATCACTCTGGGTTACGTTGAAATGCTCCATAGTTTTATTTATCCATCAATGAATAAAACGTGGCTGATCCTCGTTATTCTATCAATCAGTTTATTTGTGGCTTCACATGGCATGGAGAAAACATTGCGTTTTGTCGTTATCGCCTTTCTATGCGGGGCGTGGATCTTACTCATGTTTATTCCTTTTTTCTTTTCATCGATTTCAGATTACCGCGATTTGTATCCTCTAATCCCCACCGAATGGTCAGGGCAATCGTGGCAGAGTTTGTTGTTTATATGGTCGGCATTTTCCGGTCCAGTGTATTTGGCCTTTATTGTTCCATGGATAAGCTCCAACACAAAAATAACCAAATATCTTGTCATGGGCAACATGCTGACGATTTTGGAATTTTCATTATTGTTCATAGCTTCGGTATTGTTCTATGGTTCCAACTTCTTAAGCAAGATCAACTTTCCGGTAGCATACATGGGGAGCTATCTTCAAACGAGCGGTTTAGAACGAATCGAGTACATTCTTATCTCTTTCCATATGTTTAATTACGTATTTGACATTTCAATTCTGTTGTTGTGTTTTTATGGAGCTGGAAGAGTTTTTATGAAAAAAATGAATTCAAGTACAACCCTGACTGGATTATTGTCGAGTTGGTTCGTCATTTTGATAAGTATCATCATAATGGATCAATGGTTATGGCAAACGGTTCCGGGTCAAACGATGTTACTGAACCTTCAAATCTGGCTAGGAGCATTCATTTATTTGCTTGTTCCTGCGATCCTTTTCACTGTGGTTAAACGAAAGGAGAGTATGCAGGCATGATACCATACAAGTATTATGGTTTATTGGCAATTGTAAGCCTTATGTGGATAACCGGCTGCTCTGCTCCATATGTCGAAAACAATCTGATCGAAGAGATCGCTCCGGTCGTTTTCTGGTCGGTTGACAAGGGGACGGAGGGAAAGTTTAAAATCAGCACTTTAGTACCACCACTCATCAAAGAAAAAAAACGATTTCTCTCCAAGGAAGTTGATCTGATAAAGCAGGGAGGCAAGGAGTTTAATTTAATTTATTATCGGGAACTAAAACAGGGGCAGCTGCGAATATTATTAATCAATGAGAAACTGGCAAAAGAAGAAGGTATTGAAAAGCTGATCAATACGATATTGGTAGATCCCGATATTTCAATGCGTGTCTATTTAGTGGTTGTTAGAGGGGATTTTGATGAATACATAAAAAATCAATTGACGAAGCAAGAAAACCAAGATTATTTTCTTTATCGGATGTTAAGGCATTACGAGAAGCATAACCAGGGTGAAATGAGCATTGTCAATATTCATCAATTTATGAAGAAGTTATATTCTCCTCTTAAGGATCCGATTCTTCCCGTTTTTCAAGCGGATAAGAACAATTTCAATTACGTTGGAACGGCCTTGTTCCGAAATGACAAAGAAACAATGGTCACTCAAGACGTAAGCGATGAAATTTTTCAACTTCTGGATAACGATCATTTCTTAAAAGTCTTGGCCATTCCAAAGTTATCGATCAGTTTAGGACGTGTTCGATCCAATATTCGCATGAAACTATCGAGTGACTATTCATCCTTGTCTTTACATGTGGGACTGAAAGGAAGAATTGAGGAATATCAGGGAGATAAGAATATTCAAAACGAGGAAGAATTGGAACATTTAATTCATGAGATTGAGGTATACCTTGAGGAACAAACGTCAGAATTATTAAAAAGTATGCAACGGTTGAAAGTGGATCCCTTAGAGGTCGGAACACATTCACTTAAGCCTTTTTCTAAACCAATAACGGAAGAGCAATGGTTGAAATATTGGGAAAATATGAAGATTAATGTTGACTTCGACATCAAAATACAGCCTTTGATTAATGTTGAACGGCTGTCGTGATTCAAAAGATGCCCCCCAGATGATCAAATACATCATTGTGGGGGCATCTTTTTTGTTCAAATCATGTACAAAGAGAGCTTATTACTGCAGCCCGTGGCGGACAAGCCATTTGGATATCTTTAGAAAATGGAAAGTCTGACGATTTTATCGTCAACAATAACAAAATGATAATTCAATAATAGTGGATCGGGTAGACCAGTCTTATCGTAGGTACCATCCAACTCGCATGTTAACACAATTTCATCACCTATTTTTTTGGCTTTTGTTGGCTTTAACGTTACATTCGCCGCGAAATGGTTTTGATCACTCCATTCCCGAATCTCCTGTTTGCCATTTCTCTTTTTCCCTTCATCCAACACAACGGCATTTTCTGAGAAACAATCTACAAATACTACTGGGTCTGGCTTGTTAGATGCAGTAATGTATTTGCCAACTACAGACGGTAAATGATTGAGATCCATATTGTTCTCTCCCTTTATTAATTAATTTTTAGACGGTAGGGATCGTTCCCCCATCTATGACATATTCACTACCTGTAATAGATGCTGCTCGGTCTGAGACCAGAAATGCGACCAGCTCAGCGACTTCTTCAGGAAATCCTGGCCGACCAATTGGAATACCTCCGAGTGAAGTCATAAGTTGTTCAAGCGCACTTTCTCGACTTCCGGTTTCCGTTGCGATCCGATCAATTAATGCGTCAGCTGCTTCTGTCTGAATAAACCCGGGAGACAACGTATTGATGCGAATTCCTTGTGGGGAAAATTCATTCGATAATCCCTTGCTATAATTAGTCAGCGCGGCTTTTGCAGATGCATAAGCCAGTGTAGTTTCATATAATGGCAAACGTCTCTGGATGGAAGTGAAATGAACAATAACGCCTGAATTATTTTCTAACATAAGTGGAATTAAGCCACGATCAAGTCGAACTGCTGCGAGTAAATTCCAATTTAATGTATGAAGCCAATCCTCATCACTCAATACAAGTGCGCCTCCTGGTGGTGTCGTTGATCCACCTACGCAATGGACAATAATATCGATACCTTCAAGTTGCTCTTTTACTGCTGTAATTATTTGCTCTACACCTTCAGGTGTGGCGACATCTGCTTGAACAAATTTGACCGAATTGGGCAAGTCAGCAGATAGGGAACGGGCAGTAGTAAGAACTGTAGCTCCGCCGTTTGCAAGTCTTTTCACAACTGCTTGCCCCATTCCCTTTGTTCCTCCGGTTACAAGCACCCTTTTACCTTTAAATTCTGATACAGAGAACTCAAATTCTTTATGCATAACTATTCCTCCTAGTGATGGTATTCGATGATTAATTTAAAATTGCTCTGTCTCTAAACCTTAATGTGTAGTTCGAGAGGAGCTAGAACTAATACTACACTTGCTACTTTCATAACGTCCAATTTATTATAATAATAGAAATGATGAATATTATTAATATATGGAGGGGTGTTTTAATGGAACTTACACAATTGGAATACTTTATGACCGTTGCACAGCTTGAACATATGACCTTAGCTTCCAAAAAACTAGGTATCACTCAGCCCGCTTTAAGTCATGCAATCGCCAAGCTTGAAAACGAGATAGGAGCTCCTTTATTTGAGCGAAATGGACGAAATATTAAGCTGAACCGAAACGGTACTATGTTCTCTAAATGGATTGGTAGGGCCCTACATAATATTGAAAATGGTCTAAAGGAAATCGAAGAGTGGTCCAACCCGGATACTGGTGTGATTACGTTGTCTTATCTAAACATTCTCGGTGTTGAATTAATCCCTAGCCTAATTCGAAGTTATCAATTGAAGTATCCCAAAGTTCGATTCGAATTGACACAAGGGAACTTAGGAGATATTGATGAACATCTGGAGCAAGGATCTTCGGATATTATGATTACATCGAGGGAATCTACTTTGAATAATCATCACTGGAAGACTATTCTAAATGTTCCTTTATACATTGTTGTTCCCTCCCAACATCGTTATGCAGATTGTAGCGCTCTTAGTTTGGCAGAGCTGTCTGGCGAGCCATTTATTGGATTGAAAAACAACTGCGGATTAAAAGCAACGATTTTATCCCGGTTCCAACATACCGGATTTTTTCTTGCTTCTGCTTATGAAGCGGAGGACCTGATCACTGTAGCCGGTTTTATAAAGTCGGGTCTAGGTGTATCAGTACTGCCTAAGACACTGGGGTTGATGTTAGATGAATTGGTTTGGATCCCTATCATTGATGAAGGATGGTACTGGGAAATAGGATTAAAGTGGAGAGATGATCATAATATTTCCCCCGCAGCGAAAAGGTTTATTGAATATGTGGATACTTTACATCAAGGAGAATGACCGCCATATTTTTTAGTTTTGAAAAGAATTCTGAGAAAATAATCATACTTTATTGTATTTGAACACAAGGAAAAAATCCTTTTACAATGATTGGCAGTACGTTATAATACAATCAACAGGTAGATTACCCAACAAAAAAGTGAAATATTGTAGTATCAAGTCACACTCGGCTCATCTGTTCTTTGAGCCGCTTATTACAACATAATAGATATCGGAGGTATGATTATGGTTAAGAAGAAAATTTCCACAGCCCTCAGCGCAGCTTTAATCGGTTCTATGCTGGCTACTGGCGTAATAGTCACTATCCAAGGTAACACAACGTTAGAGGTAGCGAAGTCAGCAGGGGACAAAAAGGTTGAAGTTGTTAAAGCATAAAAAGACGTTAATTTATTTAGAACATGTCAAGAACAAAAATATATTCCTATTGAAGTCGCTATTTTAGCGGCTTTTTTGTTTTATCGGTAAAATTGGGTTTAATACTAACGATATTTTGTTGAACAAGTAAAGAGAAGTTTAGAAGTCACCTTTTTTACATTTGTAAACCATTAGGTTTAAAGTAATAAAAAAATGATTAGATCGACTTAAGTAAAAATTGTTATTTTCTATAATCAGGCATAAAATGTGCAAATGTAAACTAAAAAAAGACATATACATAAAAAATAATGTTTATTTATATAAAAACACTTTGACAAATGAAAACGGGTGGATTATTTTGTTAATAAGGAATGCATACTTCTTCTTTTAGATTCTAAGTAGCTTAAGGGAGCGTGAATAAAATTAAAAAAGTACATCTATCAGGTGAAGATAGTATCAGCAAAGATCCAGAAAACTTGTAACCCTGTTTTATTCCCCACGGATACGCCAGACTTTCGAGACCCAAAGGTATTCTGGCATGAAGAATCTTCAAACTGGGTAATGGTTCTTGCTGTAAGCGACCGTGTAAAATCTTATACATCTTCGAATCTTAAGGATTGGTATTTTGCAAGCGCTTTCGGTTCTGATATTCCTGGCATCCATCGTGGAATATTTGAATGTCCTGATGTTTAGGACGTATTCGGAAGGACTTCGCTTAATTCAAGCACCCATAACTGAGTTAAACCAACTTAGAAGATCAATTCTGTCTCTACAAGACATTACGATTAAACCAGATATGAACGTTTTGTCTGCTGTTTCTGCTGCAAAAATGGAAATTATTGCGGAATTTGAGCATCTATGTTGATTGGTCAAGTGTAGAGATCTTTGGCAACAACGGGACAACTATCATTTCAGACACGATTTTCCCCGACTTGGAAAGTAGAGGACTGGAACTCTAAGCCATTGGTGGAGAACTAAAAGTCATGTCGCTTCAAATCAATGATCTCGTAAGCATTTGGGAAAATCAACCGGACTGAACTGGGTGTCCAAAACCAATTTAGGGCTAAGTGGACTTTTACCCGTTTCCGCGGGGCAATAACTTTACAATCCTATTAGAAAAGAGGGTATGGAATGAAAGATAAATCTAAATATGCAATATGTCTTCTGATGGCAACCGGATTGGCTCTGACTTCAAACGGTATTTTTACATCTAAATCAATTGCGGCTAGTGCTGTGCTCGCTGATCAGGAAACAAATAAACAGGCAAAGGAGGAGCTTGATATTTTTGAAAGCGCATCCAAATTAAATACCAATTTGATAGGCTGGCAAGTGAAAGGAAAAGGGGGATTAGAGGATACTTCAGAAGGAATCTTACTGACTTCGCTGCCTAAAGAAAATGTAATGGCCATCTCAGAGACGGTGTCCGAAGATTTTATCTATGAAGCTGATGTCATGATCAGGGATACGAAGGCAGACGCAACATTGTTGTTTCGTTCTAATGAGGATGGCTTTAGCTCGTACATGTTGCAAATTGTTCCGGACGCAGGTCTGATTCGGTTAAGAGATGCAAGAAATGGAGAGGGGAAATTAAAGGAGGAGCGTAAAGTTTCTGTTGAGATGGGGCAAATCTATCATCTCAAAGTGAAAGCAGTGGGTTCCTCGCTAAAAGTATATTGGGGCAATCAATATAAACCATTAATTGATGTTCAAGACATTTCGTATCAAAGCGGAAAGCTTGGACTCCATGTATGGGATGGATCCGCCTTGTTTTCAAACATCGTGGTGAGCGATCTGAAAGGTAATTTGGGTACGGTGCTTTCTAGCAAGGGAAGATGGCAGCCTGATATCAACGGAAAAAGAGGGGCGGTAGAACAGGAGAGCAAAGCACAGCAAATCTATAATAAAAATGCGACTGATATGGTCTATGAAGGGAATATTACCCTTCGTCCTGATTCTATTGCAGCTCTCGCATTTCGATCTTCAAGCGATGGAGCTGAAGGATATGAAGCTACTCTTACGAAGGAAGGAGATCAGGTCCGTGTAAGTTTGACGAATACAAAAGGAACCGTAATTGCAAGTTCGCAACGTACTTATCCGAGTCAGATGGGAGCCAAACATCATGTGGAAATCAAGGCAAAGGGAGATCGAATTCAGGTCTTCCTGGACGGATACACTACGGCCGCGATTGACGTGAAAGATTCAACCTACAGGAGTGGAAGTACTGGAATCGTCGTAAAAAAGGGGACGGCTTACTTCCAGGATACTTATGTGACGGAACTGAGCCAATATTACAATGAGATATATCGTCCACAATATCACTACACGCCAATACGTGGTTCAGCGAGTGATCCGAATGGACTTGTCTACTTCGAAGGAGAATATCATCTCTTCCATCAGGATGGAGGAACATGGGCGCATGCGGTAAGTAAAGATATGCTGAACTGGAAACGACTTCCGATTGCACTTCCCTGGAATGATCACGGACATGTCTGGTCTGGGTCGGCTGTTGCGGATATGACAAATGCATCTGGTTTATTCGGAGATTCAGGAGGCAAGGGCCTTATTGCATACTATACTTCCTTTAATCCGGATAGCCCGAATGGGAACCAGCGTATAGGTCTGGCTTATAGCAAAGACCAAGGTCGTACTTGGGAGTATTCGAAGGAACACCCGATTGTGATTGAGAACCCGGGTAAGGGCGGAAATGAAGCTGGGAATTGGGATTTCCGAGATCCGAAAGTGATCCGTGATGATGAGAATAACCGCTGGGTTATGGTTGTATCGGGAGGAGATCATATTCGTTTCTACACGTCAACGAATTTACTTGACTGGACATTGACAGATAATTGGGGATATGGGGATTACGTCCGCGGAGGAGTATGGGAATGCCCTGATCTGTTCCAGCTTCCGGTAGACGGAACTTCACAGAAGAAGTGGGTTATGATGATCAGTACAGGAGCAAATCCCAAAACAGGCGGATCAGATGCCGAGTATTTTATCGGTCATTTAACAGCTGATGGTAAATTCGTGAACGATAATCCGGCGGGTGAGGTGCTAAGAACAGATTTTGGTAAAGAATTTTACGCTTCGATGTCTTTTGCTAACATGCCTGATCATCGCACAGTGATGATGGCGTGGATGACGAATTGGGATTATCCGTTCGCTTTCCCAACGTCCAATTGGAAAGGTGAACTAACCATTCCGAGAGAAGTATCATTGGTAACGACCAAAGATGGAATTCGGATGGTGCAAAGTCCAATTAAAGAATTGGAATCACTGCGTAAACCTTTGTATTCTACTTCCAACAAGTCGGTGAGTCCTTCATCCGGGAATCTGCTAAAAGGTATTATTTCAGGTGCTTACGAAATTGAAGCTGAAATTGAAATCCCTGAAGCTAGCACAGTGACCGAGTTTGGCTTTAACATTCGTGAGGGTGCAAATCAGAAGACGGTCGTGGGTTATCAGGCAAGTGATAGTCGTATGTTTGTGGACCGAACTGCATCCGGTGAAACGGAATTTTCTAACCTTTTTAGTAAGAAACATGAAGCGCCTACGCAAATGGAGAATAACCGGATTAAGATGCGTATTCTTGTGGATGAATCTTCTGTTGAAGCCTTTGGTAACGACGGCAAAGTCGTCTTTTCAGATGTTATATTTCCGGATCCTGTTAGTAGAGCGATGAGTTTTTACGTAAAAGGCGGGAATGTGAATGTTGTTTCCTTGAAAGTGCATCAACTTCAATCTGTCTGGAATGCGGACATTCCTTCAAAAGCTCAAATAAAAATGGATACGAGGGTTCGGGAACTGGGGGTAGGCGAGTCGGATACACTGCAGGCGATGGTCGAGTATGGACCAGGTTTAGGCGTTCAACCACTGAAGTGGAATTCCAGTAATAACGAAGTAATAGCCATAGATTTGGTAGACAATTCACACGCAGTTATTAAGGCAAAAAAAGAAGGGGAGTCCACAGTCACCGTATCTACTCCGAATGGCAAAACTTCCACTAGTGTACTCGTTAAAGTCTCAGGTGGCGAGTTCCGGACAAACCTGAGTGGATGGACTAAAGATCTGACTGCTGCTTCATGGTTAGTTAGTGAAGATGGGATTCGGGGTAAACATTTTAGCGATGCAAATTATATTGCCAAAGAGAAGGCTGGGAATTTTACGTATGAAGCAGACATGATGCTCGGTGAAACAGGAGGGGCAGGTTCTATTTTGTTCAGGGCTAGCGAGGATGGTCGCAGTGGATACTATCTGAATCTAGACCCTAACATGAAGGCAATTCGTCTGTTCTATAAAATCAACGGAGGATTTGAAGAACGGCAGGTTCTTGCGAAAGTACCAACTTTCATTCAACCAGGTCAAACGTATAAGGTGAAAATAGAAGCGAATGGTCCGCATATTGTCGTTCACGTGGACAGTCACAAAGTCATAGATATCATGGATGGTACTTTTGCAGAAGGCCACTTTGGACTCCATGTATTTGGCGGCTCCGCATCTTATCAGAACGTCAATGTGAGCAACGATGAACCTGCAAACCTCACCAAGTCCAGCCTTGTAAATGCCGCAACGCAGAAATCCATTTTCACAGCCAACCTTGTCAACGGGGAGCCGGTTACCTTACAAGATGCAAGTGCAGCCTCCACCCAGAAGTGGGTATTTGTTCCGACAGGCGACAAAGCAGGTTCGTATTCGATTCGTACTGCAGCCGGTCAGACGCTTGATCTGGATATAGGACAAAACAAACTTCAGCTGTATCATTACTTAGGATACAACAACCAGCGCTGGGTCCTTCACCAGAACAAAGACGGATCAGTTCATGTTACTTCAGCTCATCATCAAAAAGCATTAGAAGTATCGGAAGATGGGACCGAACTCTTCCTGAGTGAACTGAATCCATCACTTGATCGACAAAAATGGATATTAGCAAAATAATCAAAATTTATTCCATGATGGCGTATCTCATAGATATTCTAATTATATTGGTTGGGATAGACTCAAAGGGGACGACAACTGGAGGTTTTTATCAAAGCACACACGGCCATCCAACAAAGGATGGCCTTTTGGGTTTGAAAGACAGACTCATTATTTAAAATAGGGTGTAATCTTCAAACCACTCCCAATCTATACGTACAAAAAGATGTACTATGTTCATTTAAATTGCCCTCTTTGCAAACGAAACGATTACGCTTAAGATTGGCTCACAACCAAATATTTTCACTCCTATAGTTAGCAAGCTAAATAATAAACTTAAGAGGGCAAGGAGTAACGGAGCGCTGACTTCTATCCGAATCAAGAGAGTCGGAAGAAAGGGCATAAATTATTGGCTAAGGAATTAGGTGTTCTACAAGGAAAGTAAGTGAACTCGTGAAAAGGAGATCATTCTATTATGGAAGAAAGAAAGCTTAAACTAGGAGGAATTATTGATGGCGTGGGTTGGAATTACACGGGTTGGAGACACCCTCATATTCCAGCAGATGCCAGTGAAAATATTGAGTATTACGTACAGAAAGCCATACAACTTGAACAGGGAAAGTTCGATCTGATCTTTTTGGCAGACGTAAGTCATATCGGACCTGGCATGATCCCGCACTATCTAAGCATGTTTGAGGGTGTATCCATTCTATCTGCATTGAGTATGGTGACTCATTCCATTGGTTTAACCGCAACGATAGCGACTTCATACGCTGATCCCTTTACGGTTGCTAGGCAAATCGCTTCCCTTGATAAGATTAGCAAAGGCAGAGCAGGGTGGAATGCAATTACCTCCAATCCTGGAGGATTAGCCAATTACAGTCGGTCCCATCTGAAGAAAGCAGAACTTTATCCCATGAAAAAAGAGTTTTTGGAGATTGTTGAAGGACTTTGGGACTCGTATGAAGATGATGCCTTTATACGTGATAAGGAACGTGGGATATTTTATGACCCGCGTAAAATGCATCCGCTAGATTATACCGGGAATTACTTTTCCGTGGAGGGTCCCTTAAACATCAGTCGATCGAGGCAAGGAAGACCAGTGGTCTTTCAAGCGGGCACCTCACCGGAGTTCATGGATATTGCTGCACAGCATGCCGAAGTCATCATGGCACCTGGACATGATTTGGAATATCTCAAGGCATTCACTAATGATCTTAAACGTAAAGTTCAAAATCAAGGGCGCTCACCATATGACCTGTTGATGATGCCTTCTCACAACCCGATCGTTGGTAGAACGGAACAAGAAGCCTTGGAAAAGCTAAGGGAAATTGAATCATGGATGCCTAAAGGTTATCGAATGCCGAAACCTGGATTGATAGGATCGGCAGAGCAGGTTGCCGAACAAATCGAACATTGGTATCGAGAAGGTGTCATGGATATCTTGCTGATTAGACAAGATCATCCTGCAGGATTTAAGGACTTTATCCAATTGGTTGTTCCTATCTTGCAAGATAGAGGCATATTCCGTAAGGAATATGAGGACGACACACTTCGGGGAAATTTAGGTCTACCTTACCCAGAAAATAAATACACGAAGTAATAATATAAAATTCGTTTAACAAGAGGAGAACAGATCAAAATGGCTAACAGAATATGTGAAATATTAGATATTAAAAAGCCAATTATACAAGGACCAATGTCTTGGGTTACTAATGCCGAATTGGTTGCAGCAATAAGCAATGCAGGTGGATTAGGATTTCTAGGTCCAAATGCCGGTCAGGTTGATATAACCCGCTCACCCGAAATAAGTGCGGAAAGAATGAGAACTGAAATACAAAAAACCAAATCTTTAACGAATAAGCCATTTGGCATTCCATTGATCGTGAATCGTGATTTAGCTTACACATGGCCACTTATAGAAACAGTTATTGACGAGAAAGTTCCTGTTGTTCTGGTGAATGATATATTGGATGAAAGAATCTTTAAACCATTAAAAGAAAACAATATTAAAATTGTTTATAGACCCCTTACGCCTACTATTGAAAATGCAAAAGCTGCAGAACAATTTGGAATCGATGTTTATGTAGCGACTGGATTTGATGAAGGTGGTACGGTTCCAGAACGAGTTATTGGAACATTTTCGATTGTTCCAATGATTGTAGATGCTATAAATATTCCTGTAATGGCAGCTGGTGGTATTGGAGACGTTAGAGGAGTGCGTGCCGCATTTGCTTTAGGCGCTGAAGGTGTGTTTGCTGGCAGTGTGTTTATTCCAACAAAAGAAAATCCAGCAGCAGAAAAGGTGAAACAAATGATTGTAGATGCTACAGCAGAAGATTTACTAATGTTCCGTACTTTACCAGCATACTATCGTTCTTTACCTACTAAATTGGCGAATAAACTAGTCGATATGGATAAACAAGGTGCCAGTCGTGAAGAAACAGCAAAATTGATGCGTGGATCAATTGGAATGCGGATCGGAATGCTAGAAGGCAATACAGACGATGGCTATATTACTGTCGGCACAGGAATTACACCAATTAAAGAGATTAGAACTGTAAAAGCAGTCATCGATGATTTAATGCAAGATTTTAAATAATTGCCTTGATAGACTTACCCTCACCAAGCAGCCGATCATATGATCGGTTGCTTGGTTTATTATTAGTTAGAAAAACTCGATATGAAATAACTCTGACCTACTACGAACCAATCGGACCCTCTCGATCCCATATAAAATGTTTCATTGACTATTCAAAAAGAGAAGAGTAGATTTGGCTTTATGTAAAAAGGAAATAGTACAATATTAATCATATGTGAATTTCATCCATCATTATCGGAACTACATATAGGAAAGAGGCCCGTGCTATGCGCTTTATCCGAGTACTAAATGACATCAGACTTAAAAGTAAGCTATCATTGATCTTTATAACCGTGGCCGTACTCCCACTTTTAATAAGTGGTATCTATCTAACAAGCAAGCTGAAGGAAGTCATGATCCTGAATGCCGCTGAACAAGCAACCAATAACGTGGAGCGTGTACAGAAAAGGACCGAGGAAGTTATCAATGTAGCTATTGATATTTCCTATCAACTCTCCAATGATAACCGAATGAAGTCCATAGCAAGCCGCAATTATGAAAGTTATAACGAAGTTATCCAAACCTATCGTCAATATACTGACATTCGGGATTATATGCGGCTGTATAAGGAAATAAAATCAATTCGGTTATATACGTCTAATTCAACGATGCTCAATAATTGGGAATTTATGCAGCCAGACGACCAAACGAAACAGTCTGAGTGGTATAGAGCCGCCTTGAGTCAAAAGGGGCTTGCAGGTTGGGACTATATTCAGGATGAGCGTGATCATAGACATTATCTAAGTCTGGTTCGAAAAATCAATCTGGATGAGTTGAAAAATGAAAGTGTTTTGGTGATTAATGTGAATTCTGATTTGCTAAACTCTATTCTATCCCAAGAGACTTTCTCAACGATGATCGTGGATGACAACAATAATATTGTGGCAGCCAACCGCCCTGATCTCTACGGTAAAAACCTTGCCTCTGTGCATGCCGGGAGTAATATGTTGTCTCAAACGGAGGGTAGCTACGAAGCTGTTATGGATGGGAAAAATTCGAAGGTGGTTATAGCAAACATAACTCCACAGAATAGTTGGAATGGACTACGTATCATTTCCGTTTTTACCGTGTCTGAGATTCTACATGATGCAAACGCTATCATTCGCTTGGCTACATTTGTTATAGGTGGATGTCTAATCATCGCAGTTTTGCTTGTTTATGTTTCGGCATCATTTATTGCGAGAAGATTGCTTCGACTTAGTAAGCACATGTCCCGAGTAGGTACGGTGTCCTGGGATACTTATCTTGACCTCGATGGAAAAGATGAAATCGGCCAACTCTCCAGACAATTCAATGATCTGGTTCATCGAATCAGTGAACTAATGTTGGAAGTGGAAGAGAGTAACCAGCAGAAACAGACACTATTACAAAAACAAAATGATATTAAATTTAAGATGTTAGCAAGCCAGGTCAATCCCCACTTCCTGTTTAATACACTTGAGTCCATTCGAATGGAAGCACATCTTCGCGGGGAAGAGGGTTTAGCCCAAGCTGTATGGCAGCTTAGCGTGTTGATCCGAAATAGTTTAGAGGTCGGAAGTCGCCAGATCCCACTTTCAGATGAGTTAAACATGGTTCGTTGTTACTTGGAACTTCAAAAATTCCGGTACGAAGACCGACTTCAATACATTATGGAAATCGACCCAGCAAGCGAACACATTGAAATCCCCCCACTTATCATTCAACCTTTGGTTGAGAACTCGATACTCCATGGGTTGGATCGCAAAGAGGGTCCAACGTTGATCACTGTTCGAACGAAAGTTAACGATCAGGGAACGTTATTTGTAGAAATCCATGATGATGGTGCGGGTATACCTCCAAAGAAAATGAATGAGATAAAAAAACAGTTAATGAACTCCGATGAAGCCGGGGATCGTATTGGGCTACGTAACGTGAACGACCGATTAGAACTTACCTACGGTACACGTTCAAGGCTTTCAATTGAAAGCACAGAGGGCAGAGGCACCTGCATCACATTTTGTATTCCGAAGGAAGGAGGGGAACCTGATGTTCTCCGTGATCATTGTTGATGATGAACCCAAACTACGTTTGGGGTTACAAACGTTAATACCTTGGAGGGAATTGGGATTTGAAGTGATTGGAACGGCAGCTGGTGGAAATGAGGCTCTCCGAATATTCGAAGAAACGATTCCCGACGTATTGTTGGTGGATATACGTATGCCAGGCATGGACGGATTGGAACTCCTTCAGCAGATCCGTCACCGTGGCTGGATCAGTCATGTCATTATACTCAGTGGTTACGCCGATTTTGAGTACGCGCGGCAAGCTCTTCAATTCGGTGTTGAAGCATATCTGCTCAAACCTGTAAACAAGGAAGAACTATCAGCATCACTTCAAAAGATTCATGAACAGCTCTCAAACGTGCAGAAAAAAAATATGTTACAAAAAATGAATACACCTGAATGGATACTTTATTCTCTACTAACCGGTAATCATGCTTCAGAGGATTCCATTTTGAGTAAGTGGTCAGACTCATTTGAAATCAGCTGGACTACGTATCAAATCGTTTTAATCGGGTTCTCAGGTTCAGATCCAGAAGAAAGCGAACAAATTCAGAATTTCAAAAATGTAGTCAGCAGAACCTACGCTTCGGAACGTCAAGGGTTCGTTTTATATTTTGCACCATACATTGTTTTATTGCTAAGTAACTCTCCTGTTAGCGAATTGGGATGGACCGAGCTTCACAAGAATCTCCAACTCTTATCAGGTGAGCTTCGATTTGAAATGGACGTAGCAGTAGGGCAGCCCGTGCGGTCTCTTGAGGAAGTTGTTCATTCGTTTAGGACAGCAAAATCCCTTTTGGAGCGTAGTTTTTTCTATGACAGAGGAAGGCTTCTCACTGAGGAAACACCAGAAAGCTATCGACAGGAAACTGTCCATTCTCCAGTATTATCTATGTCAAATAAGGAGGAAGAAGCTTTCAGGTTGCATTATCTGGTCGATGTTGGGCATGCAAGTGCAATCTCGTCATTTTTGAACGAAATAGCATTACAACAAGTAGCTAATCAGGCTGATGAAAAGGAGATCCGTGACCGTTTCTTCTATCTTGCTAATGAAACAGTTCGAAAAATTCATTCCCGTGTCTGGTCTTTAAGCGATTATCCAGGAGACCCGGCCCAATTCCTTGCTGAAGTATATCATTCCCGATATATTCAGGATCTCGTCGACCGTATTTCTGTTGTTATGGAGAGGCTCGCTCGATGCGCAGATTACAATAGTAAAGACAATGAAATGAAGCGATTGCTGGATTATATAGATCGGCACTATGGGGATAACCTAAGATTAGAAATGCTTGCCGTATTGTTTAACTACAGTAGTTCCTATCTGGGCCAACTCTTCAAAAGTTACACAGGGGAATATTTCAACGCCTATCTTGATCGGATACGGATTCAGAAAGCGAAAGAATTACTGGCTCAGGATATGAAGGTTTACGAAGTGGCTGAAAGGGTGGGATATTCAAACGTCAATTATTTCTACACCAAATTCAAGAAACTAGAAGGGGAGTCACCTTCTTTTTATCAAAAAAAGAATAACCTTAAACCATGCTCCCCTACTAACGGAAGTAACGAACAGTAGGGGAGTTTTTTTAATCTCCATATGAAAAGAAATGTATTTTCTGAAAATACAAAGGATTTTAGAATGAAAGGATTTAAGATTTGTGATATGTCCGAGAGCCTCCTCAGCCAATATAGTTGATACGAAAGGAGGGGCCATAACAAATGAAAGCGATAACAGGAATGTAATGAACGGAGGGGAGGCATAAAATGAAGACTAAATCAGGTTCAATGATAAGGTATGCAGCGTCAAATAAAACCTATTTCATGTTAGGATCGGCTTTTTTCTTTTTGGGCATCATCATGTCGAGTTTCACTCATTCCAGGGTGGAAGCAGCCATTACGGTACCTGGATTTGTTGTTGAACCTAATCAAACACAAGCATTAATAGTAACATTTAAAGATGCTCAGCTAGAAGGGTACGGGATTGAAAAACGTGATGAGAAAACTGCCAAAGCCAAGGACAAGTCATATGATGGCAAAGGTTACATTTCTTATTTTTTTGAAGAGGATAATTCAGCTAAAGGAAGCGCTGCATTCAAGGTTGAAGCACCGGAAGATGGCCTGTATGAGTTGAGCTTGGGATATTACATTCCAGAAGGAAATGGGGACAAAACGACCTCTATTCAAGTGAATGGTTCAGGTGCTGGTGAATTGATGCTTAATGCTCCCAACCCAGGGCAGGTCCGTGCTGAAAAAAAGGTGACCAAAGTGCTTCTGAACCAAGGCAGTAACTCCATCCAAATCTTACGGGGGTGGGGATACTATGGTATTGAGTACATCAAGCTCAAACGTATAGAGCCCAACGTATCCAAACAGGATATAAAGATGGATACCTTAAGTAATTCCAAAGCAACTCCCCAAGCCAAAGCACTCTTGGATTTTATGACCAGCCAATATGGAAAGAAGATAATTTCAGGACAGCAGACACTGGAAGATGCGAAGTGGATCTACAAGCAGACAGGAAAATCCCCTGCGCTGGTTTCCAGTGATTTGATGGATTATTCTCCATCCCGTGTTGAAAATGGAAGTACCTCAAACGAGGTGGAGAAGATGATTGAATGGTACGAACGCGGAGGAATAGTATCATTAAGCTGGCATTGGAATGCGCCGAAGGGAATAGGCGGCAACGAACCGGGCCACGAATGGTGGCGAGGTTTTAATACCGAGTTTACAACCTTCGATGTAGAATATGCCCTGAATCATCCGGAATCGGAAGATTACAAGCTTTTAATTCGAGACATTGATGCCATCGCTGTTCAGTTGAAGCGGCTACAGGATCATAACATTCCCGTACTTTGGAGACCACTGCACGAAGCAGAGGGCGGCTGGTTTTGGTGGGGAGCCAAAGGTCCTGAACCTGCCAAAAAATTATATAGACTAATGTACCAACGTTTAACCGATCTCCATCAGTTAAACAATCTCATTTGGGTTTGGAACTTTGTGAAGGAGGAGTGGTACCCGGGCGATGATATGGTCGACATTGTAAGTATCGACGTTTACAATCCAGCGGGCGATCATAGCCCTAACATTGCCATGTATGATGAACTCTTGTTTTTGGGCAAGCACAAAAAGCTTGTAGCGCTTGCAGAAAACGGGCCTATTCCGGATCCTGATCTGCTCCACACTTACGGCGCACATTGGAACTTTTTCAATACCTGGACTGGAGATTATCTGCGCGACGGAAAAACGAATACAAAGGAATATTTGAAAAAGGTATACAATCATGACAACGTAATCACGCTAGATGAACTTCCCGAAGGATTGTATGGTAGTCCCTAAATCGAAAAGGGATACATTTTATTATTGAGCAGGAACAATCTAGTTTAACAGGAGTGAATCATGTAATGGCTATTTATATTAACGAGTCACAGCATATTTTTCATCTGCAATCCCGCGTAACCAGTTATGTTATTCAAATCATAGACGGCTATCCTTTACTGGTATATTGGGGACAAAGATTGTCCGAGAAAGGAAACCTTGAAAAACTTGTACCAGGTCTGGAAAAAACGGAGCTAGGCTCCATGCCTCATGAATATCCGCAATATGGAACAGGTGACTTCAGATCACCTGCCTATCAAGTTCTACTTGAAGACGGGAGCCGCATTACAGAGCTACGCTTCAAAGGGTACTCAACCGGCGCTGGTAAACCAGCACTTGATGGTCTGCCGTATGTGTATACGGAAACAGACCATGAAGCAGATACCTTGGAGCTGGAACTGGAGGATGCGTACGCAGGAATCACCGTTCTTCTGAAATATTGCATCTTCAGGGATGGTGCTATTACCAGGTCAGTTCACTTTAAGAACAACGGTCACAGCACGATCAAACTTTTACGTGCGCTTAGTGCCAATGTTGATTTGTATGGCAAGAGCCATTATGAATTGTTATACCTCGCGGGTCATTGGGCTCGAGAGGCGCATCTTCAACGCAGACCCCTGGGCCCAGGAGGTACTAGTCTTGGGAGCAAACGTGGAATGAGCAGTCATCAGCACAATCCTTTTGCGGCTGTCGTTAGCCCTGGAGCCGATGAGGATCATGGGGAGGTTTTTGCTGTAAATCTGGTGTATAGCGGTAATTTCCATGCCGAAGCGGAAGTGGATGCTTTTGGCGTCGTTCGTTTGGGCATTGGTCTGAATCCATTTGATTTTGGTTGGCTGCTTCCTCCTGGCGAATTCTTCCAAACTCCTGAGGCTGTATTGGTATATTCAAATGAAGGGATCGGAGGCATGTCCCGAATCTATCATCGACTCTACCGGAACCGTCTATGCCGCGGCGTGCATAGGGACAAGGAGCGACCGATTCTCGTGAACAATTGGGAGGCAACTTATTTTAATTTCACTGCAGAAAAGATTGAAGCGATTGCCGAGACAGGCTCTCATCTGGGGATTGAACTGTTGGTGCTTGATGACGGCTGGTTCGGCAAACGTGACAGCGACAATAGTTCGCTCGGAGACTGGGTTGAAGATCGGAGAAAGCTTCCTAACGGCTTGCGTGATTTGGCAGAGCGGATTGAACGCCAAGGCTTGCAATTCGGATTATGGTTTGAACCTGAAATGATCTCACCCGAAAGTGATCTGTACCGGAAGCACCCCGACTGGTGCCTGCACGTTGAAGGCCGTCGCCGGACGGAAGCCCGCTGGCAATTGGTATTGGATCTTTCACGGCCGGAAGTCCGTGATTATTTGTATGATGCACTGGCTGAAATCTTCACCAACGTACCTGTTTCTTACGTAAAATGGGACATGAACCGTGCGTTGACCGAAATTGGTTCCGCAACGGCTTTACCCGAGAATCAACAGGAGATTGCACATCGTTACGTGCTTGGGCTCTATGATCTTTTAAATAAACTGACGACTGCATTTCCGGAAATTTTATTCGAAAGTTGTTCCAGCGGTGGAGGTCGGTTTGATCCCGGAATGCTGTACTACATGCCGCAGACTTGGACAAGTGACAACACGGATGCCGTGGAACGCTTAAAAATACAATACGGGACCAGTTTGGTATATCCCGTCAGTACCATCGGAGCTCATGTCTCCGCCGTGCCGAACCATCAAGTTCACCGCGATACCTCGCTTAAATTCAGAGGGGACGTTGCGATGTCGGGAAACTTTGGCTATGAACTTGATCTGACCAAATTCACGGATGCCGAAAAGATCCAGGTGAAAGAACAGGTTGCCATGTACAAAGAACATCGTTCTCTCATACAACAGGGGGATCTATTTAGACTTCGGAGCCCTTTTCAAGGCAATGAAACATCCTGGATGTTCGTTTCGGACAATCGATGCGAAGCTATCGTATTTTACTTTCGAGTTTTAGCCAAGCCCACTCCTGCTGCTGATGTACTTCAGCTCAAAGGATTGGATCATTCGTATACTTATGAAGTGACTGGAGAGAGTGGACACATGGGATCTTTCGGCGGGGATCGTTTAATGCAAGCAGGCTTGATCATCCCTCCCCTTACAGGAGATTATACCAGTGCATGGTTCAAGTTGAGCGCCACTCAATAAATATGGCGATAATAAAAATTCTCTGCATTGGTTTAATGCAGGGGATTTTTATTATACCAACTTATGAAAACAAAATTGTCTTTTCTGAAAACAGTATAGATTATTGAATGAAATCCTACTGGATCTCCGATATGTCGCCAATATAACAATCGTTTTATGATGAAAGAGGAAAGGGGGGGATGAAATGAAAGCGATAACAGAAGAGAGAAGGTTCCGCACACGCAAACACAAAAATTCGCAAAAGTGGAAAGTCTTTAAGAATCAAAAATATCTGTACATGATGTCATTTCCGTTTGTGATTTGGGTGTTTGTATTTCAGTATTTGCCTCTGTGGGGATGGACGATGGCATTTCAAAACTACAGACCAGGCAAAGGTTTTTTCGATCAAAAATGGGTTGGATTCGATCATTTCCAAGCACTGTTTCAGGATGAACATTTCTATTTGGTGCTAAGAAATACACTGGCAATGAGCCTTATGGGGCTTGTGGCTGGGTTCGTGTTTCCTGTATTGTTCGCAGTGGTTCTAAACGAGGTACGAGTTCAGTTTATGAAGCGTTTCGTACAGACTGTTTCTTACCTGCCTCACTTCGTGTCTTGGGTCGTGGCCGCCGGGATCGTCATCAAAATGCTGTCAACCGACGGAGGCGCGATAAACGACTTGCTCTTGGGGCTGAATTTGATTGACCAACCGATACAATTTATGGCCAAGGGTCAACTGTTCTGGGGAATAGTGACCGGAGCCGATGTTTGGAAGGAGACAGGGTGGAACGCCATTATCTATTTGGCTGCCATTTCGGGGATTGGTCCTGAACTGTATGAGGCAGCAAGGGTAGACGGCGCCAGTCGTATGAGACAAATATGGCATATTACACTCCCAGGCATCAGGCCAACAATCATCGTACTGTTTATTATGTCGATTGGCCACCTCGTAGGAATCGGATTTGAAAAGCAATTCTTGCTTGGTAATCACATGGTTAGCGATTATTCCGAAGTGTTGGATCTGTATGCGTTGAACTACGGTTTATCCATGGGGAGATATTCTTTTGGTACCGCTATTAGTATCTTTAACTCGGTCATCAGCGTGATTTTGCTGTTCGTCGTGAATGGACTCTTTAAAAAATTCGCTAACGAAAGCATTATGTAAGGAGGAGGAACAGACATGGAAGCATCCGAGCCGACAACTTCTTCCGTCACACCCAAACGACCGAAGATAGGCGCAAAATCTCCCCAAGACTTGATATTTGACACCTTTGTTTATGTTTTCATTGGAGTCGTTACGATTGCGACGCTATATCCCTTTTTGAATGTGCTCGCCATTTCATTCAACGATTCCGTAGATACTGTTCGAGGCGGTATTTCTATTTTCCCTAGACAATTCACTCTTGAAAATTATAAGCTCATCTTTAGTTATGAGGGGTTGATCACGGGATTCAAAATATCGGTGCTTCGAACTCTAATAGGAACCCTGGCAGGTCTGGTAAGCGGTTCAATGGTTGCTTATACACTTGCTCGTAGAGAGTTTCAGGGAAGACGATTTGTTTCCGTATTTCTGGCGATCACAATGTATGTGTCGGGCGGTTTGATTCCTAGTTTTATCTTGATCAAGAATCTGGATCTGATCAATACGTTCGCAGTGTATATTTTGCCAGGACTCGTAAGCGCCTTCAATATATTCATCATCCGTTCGTTCATTGATGGAATTCCTTATGCTTTGCAAGAATCGGCCAAGCTTGATGGGGCAAACGATTTCACCATTTACTGGCGTGTCATACTACCGCTCACCAAGCCTGCTCTTGCAACCGTAGCCTTGTTCCTTGCTGTCGGGCAATGGAATTCCTGGTTTGATACGTACCTTTATAATGGTTCCAATGACTCCCTGACCACCTTGCAGTATGAGCTCATGAAAGTGCTTCAGAGTACCACCACAAACTCGAACAATATACGTGGGGAAAACATGTCTCAATTGATGTCGCAAGTGTCTCCTGACGCTGTCAAAATGGCGATTACCATCATCGCAACTGTGCCTATTCTCATTGTGTACCCATTCTTGCAAAAGTACTTTGTAAAAGGCATGACACTAGGTGCGGTCAAAAGCTGATGAGACTCTAACCGTAAATGACTTTGTATCCTTAAATTATCTGAAACATGGGGAGTGTTGTTTTTATGAGAAAGCGAACCCGAAAAACAGCAGTAACACTACTTTCAGCTGGTCTGTTGCTCAGTCAGCTCGCAGCCTGCAGTGGAAGTGGTGGTGGGGAATCAGCAAGTCAAGATGGCTCAAATCCTATCACACTTACTTATTTTTCAGAGGATGGAAGTCCTAACTGGAACAATATGAATGACCGTATAGGAAAAGTCATCACAGAGAAAACAGGTGTCGTTTTGGATGCTGAATTCGCAGTGGGGGACCCTGTGCAAAAGGTATCCATCATGGCTGCCACTGGTGAAGTTCCCGATCTCATAGCTGCTAAGGCTGATCTTGGCAAGCTAGTGGATGTCGGTGCAGTTCTCGATCTGACGGACTTGATTGAAGAACATGCGCCTAATATTAAAAAGATGCTTGGCGATAAGATTGTTCGTGCCAAATATAGTTTGGAGGATCAAGCCATCTATGCCATTCCGACTTGGTCTGCTATCGATGAACGTAAATTCAAAGCCGACGGTGGCTTCCAACTTCAACATCGTGTTGTAAAAGAAGCTGGTTATCCTGAAATTCGTACGGTAAAGGACTACGAGAAGGTCCTTACAGACTATATAGCTAAACACCCAACAGATGATAACGGTAACAAAAATATCGGACTAACCATTAATGCCGATGATTGGCATATGTATCAGGTGACGAACATGGGATTTTTTACGACAGGTGCACCGGATGATGGAGAGTACTATGTGGACCAAGAAACTTTTGATGTAACTTATCATTTCCGCCGTCCAGAGGAAAGAGAATATTTCCGCTGGCTGAACCATATGAACGACATAGGTTTATTGGATAAGGAAAGTTTTGTCCAAAAGACGGATCAATTCAAATCCAAGGTTTCATCTGGGCGTGTGCTTGGCCTGATCGACCCTGCATGGGACTATGGTGATGCTCAACAGGCATTGAAGGCTGCAGGGAAATTTGACCGGACTTACGGTCATTATCCAGTAACATTGTCTGAAGAGTATAAGGATACTAATTTCTGGTCCGCTGGGTTTGACGGAGGATATGGGATCGCGATTTCCAGTGAGTGCAAAGATCCTGTGGCTGCAATCAAATTTTTGGATTACCTGGCTTCGGAAGAAGGACAGATTCTGATGAACTGGGGGATCGAAGGACAAGATTACGTTGTAGAGAATGGAAAAAGAACTGTACCGAAGGATGTTCAAGAAAAGATGGACAACGAAGGTAGTGCTTACATGAAGGAATCGGGTCTCGGCCTGTATTGGAACCTATCGGTTCATTATGGTGACGGAATTAAGGACTCTACAGGCAATTATTATACGAAAACGAACAGTGACCTTTTAGCGGCGACCTACAGTGCACCCGAAAAAGATGCTTTGGCCGCTTACAAAGTCGAGCATTGGAGAGATCTTTTCCCAAAAGAAGAAGAGTTTCCTGAAAGAAAAGCCGGCGCCGTTTACAATATTGCTTTGCCAAGCGATAGCCAGGCGACAATATTAATGGCCAAAATGAAGGATATCACATGGAAACGAATTCCTGAAGCTGTAATGGCCAAACCGGAAAATTTCGATAAAGTCTGGGATGAGTACATGGCGGAATTGGAAAAGGCTGGAGTGGAAGAGATGGAAGAGGCTTTTGGTCAATATGTGAAAGACCGTGTTAAACTATGGAGCGGTCAATAAGCATTCAATTGAGAATAGACAGAAAGGCAGGATACGATGAAATCGATACCTTGCAATCCTAATGCATCGGAAGAAGTACGTTCTGTGCTCAACTATTTCCACGAGATCCAAGGGACTGGCATCATTACGGGACAGCACACCCAAACCATGGCGCAGGAGGAATTAAACTACATCTATCAAGTAACAGGGAAGTGGCCGGCACTATGCGGGTTCGAGCTTCTTGGGTATTCTCCAAACATTAATTATGACGATAGTGGCGAAGAGTGTTTGCTGGAAATCGCTGAAAACCAGGATACGCTGCAAAAAGCCTGGGAGTGGACGGAGAACAACAGAGGCTTGCTTACGTTCACATGGCATTGGTTTTCACCGCTTGGCGGACGGGATAAAAGCTTCTATTCGGAGCATACAAATTTTAACGTAAGTAAAGCGATTACGGAAGGAACCAAAGAATATGAAGCCCTGTTGTCCGATATGGACCATATGGCCAATATCCTCCGGGAATTTTGCGACAAACGTATTCCGATCTTGTGGAGACCATTTCATGAAGCGGAAGGCACTTGGTTCTGGTGGGGCAGTCAAGGCCCGGAAATCGCAAAACAATTGTACCGTATCATGTATGAGAGGTATACGCATTATCATAATCTAAATAATTTAATTTGGGTGTGGAACTCACCGTTGGTCGAAGGTTACGTTGGGGATGACGTGGTTGACATTATTTCCAGGGATATGTATCCCCCAGCTCACCAACATACGGATTTACGTAAGGAATATGATGAACTGATTGGTGTTACACGAACTCCAAAACTTGTTGCTATCGGAGAGATTGGCCCGATTCCGAGTATTAGAAGCTTGTCCACCTCGCGCATCCCGTGGCTGTGGTTTATGACATGGTCTCAGGATTTTGGTAGGACGGAGAAGTTTACGACAAAAGAGGAGCTGCGCAGTGCATATCACTGTAACTATGCTATAACATTGGACAAACTACCAAAGCTATATTAAATATTCAAAAACACCTCTTGCAGCCGATCAGGCGTGAAACGAAGGAAAAGGAACGCATGTTTGAGTGTGTGTCGTGATACTAACGAAAAATAAGGGCGGAGTATATCCGTCCTTATTTTATTTTTACGGCTTTAGCCAGTTGGCAAACAAGAGCTACAGCCTGGACACACAAAGTGGATGTGCAAATACCACATTGTATTCACCCCGAAGTATAGACAGAAAGAAATCTATAATCAAGTCAGAAAAGATTTAATCGAAATTTTCAAAACGTTTATGCAAGTACAAGGGAGTAGAAATTATAGAAGGTCATATGATGCCCGATCATGTCCACATGCTGGTAGCGATTCCAACGAAGATTGCAGTCTCAATAAAAGATATTCAGTTCAACGCAGGTCTCTGTCTTTGTTTGTAGAGTTGTTGCAATGCCAGAGAATAAAGTTGATAAGCATTATCATTCATGATATATTGTTCACTAGTAAACTAAATATAAGGGTTTATTTAGAAAAACCCTACTATTTAAATGATATTTTTGTTTACAAGTAAATAAGGAGCGATCAAAGAATGATCTCAAAAGATCGAACAAAACAGTTGCTTTATGACCAATTTATCCGTTTTTTACATGTGTATGAGAACCACAAGGATACAGAAATCGAGCATTTCCTAAGTATCGCCCAGCGAGAAAGTATCGAGAAAATCCCTCAGCATTTGACCGCGGTTCATATGATAGATTGCATAGGCAAGCATGAGCCTATTAACAACACGGGTATTGCCGAGGCGATGAATTTGTCCAAAGCAAGTATCACCAAAATTGGTAACAAACTGCTGGAGGAGGGATTCGTCAAACGTACAAAAATGAACGACAACAAAAAGGAGAGTTATTTCCGGTTGTCACCGCAAGGTAAAAAAATCTTTGAACTGCATGAACGTCTGCATATACATGAGGCTGAGCGCTTCTATCGTACTCTCGACAAATACTCGGAAACGGAGCTGAAAGTAATTCATCAATTTCTTCAAGACAGCAGTATGAATATTGAATCCAGATAGAGCGAAGGAGAGTGAAGCATATGAGTCTGGCGGAATTGATCAGGGAGCGCAGGAGTATTCGTAAATGTAACTCTACGCCGGTGGAGCAGGAGTTAATTGTAGAATTACTGCGTAAGGCTATACGGCTTCAACCATTGGTTGAAGCTAGCTCGTGGCGTGTGGTATATGCCGGAACTCCAGAAGCACGCAAACGGTTGGTGGACTGCATGCTGGAACAGATGTCACAAAGCAAGCTCGGCAAGCTGATTCCAGGGAAACTTCTGGATGTTTTTAAAAAGAGAATTACCGATATTCCTGCCCACGTCATTGTTATGTCGACTGTAGGACCGGATCGTCTGACCAATGACCGCAATTATGCGGCTGCCTGCGGGGTGATGCAGAGCTTCCAACTGTTGGGCTGGGAACGAGGGTTAGGAATGTTATGGGATACAGAGTCCATGATTCAGCATGAAGCGTTCTTCAATGGAATTGGCTTACGTGAGGATGAAAGATTTGTTGGTATTCTTCATATAGGATATTACGACAAAGCGCCAAGAAGTCGGAAAAGAACACCAGCCGAGCAGAAATGGACCGTATTGCGAGGACAGTCTACATAGAAGAGGAGGATATAAAATGAAATTGTCAGATCTGGAAGGAGTCATGGGCGGTCCGAGTGAGTTTTTGGAACAACCGGTATCGCACGACCTCATCCTTGAATTGCTTAATCATGCCGTATGGGCGCCAAATGATGGCCTCCGAGAGCCGTGGCGATTTATCTTTGCCGATAACCGGTGTGGGAACATCATGCAGGGATTACAGGAGCCTGCCCCTGCGTATCTTCTGGTCTTGGTGAAGGAAGAGGCGGATCAATATAAGCGGGAAGAGGACTTTGCAGCTGTCTGCTGCCTAATTCAGAATTTCCGCTTGCTGGCTCATGAGCAAAGTCTGGGTGTGCGCTGTACCTTGCATGACTGGATGTACGATTCGAGCCGTACTGAAATGTTTGGTGTACTGAATAACGAGCGCATTGCTGCGGTTCTGGAATTGGGATACGGTGCAAATCAGTGGAAAGGGAATACAGAGTTGCCTGAGACTCAACTTCATTTTGAACTGCTGTAGGGTGGCGATCAATTTTTATTGCACCAAAACATCATAACTGATTGAGCTTGCTTTCAGGCTCCTCACCATTTTCTACACGTTTTATATTCTTTATAAAGAAATCATATCTTGTTTTATGAAATTTCCGACCATCGGGCATTCCCGCTGTATGTGGAGTAAGTATCACATTACCCAGATTCCGGAGCTCACTGTCAATAGGAAGCGGTTCAGATTCAAACACATCCAGGCATGCGCCAGAAATATCCCCGTTTTTTAATGCATCAATCAAGTCTCTTTCGTTGACAATGCCGCCGCGGGCTGTATTGATAAAAAGAGCAGTATTTTTCATTTTTTTGAATGTCGCTTTGTTAATCAGCTGTTTGGTTTGTTCATTCAAGGGTACATGTACACTAACTATGTCCGATGTGCTTACAAGAGTATCAAAATCCGTCTTTTTCACAAAATCGTCCGATTGTACAGTGGCATTTCTCGCATACGCCAGTACATTCATATCAAAAACCCTGCAAAACGCAGCTACTTTTTTTCCAATTGCACCCAAACCGATAATTCCAATCGTTTTTCCCTTTAACTCACTTCCTGTATAGTCCAATTGATTTTCATCCATCTTATTTTTCATGAAAGTATCAAGAGACGGTATGTTTTTATAATAAGACAATAACAGTGCCATGACGTGCTCGGCCACTGCCTGTGCATTCACTCCTGCAGCATTGGCCACCCAAATGCCGAGCTGTGTACAGGCAGGGACATCCACATTATCAAATCCTGCACCCGTCTGTACCAATTTTAATTTTTTTGCGTTAGAAAGCAGGCTATGGTCCACTTTAATATGTTCCGGAATGATTACCTGGCAATCTTCAATATGATGCAGCATTTCTTTTCCGGGCGGAACAATTACAACGTTCCAGTCTCGCGGAAAACTCCCTGCAATATTGGATTTTGAGGTCTCGCTAAAATTGCCAACGATGAGAATTTTCATTGCTAAACCACCTTTCATAAGCTACCATTCTTCAAATAAAACCGTTGATGCTCGTCATTTTATCCTTTTAATACAATTTTATCAAAAGATTTCATTACGTTCTATTGAACCGGAATGGAAAAGAATCTTGATAAACAATATACTAGCTATATAGTTTTTTTGTTGAGGAGAATATCAAATGGATGAAATCGATGAGTCAAAACAAATTGTATTACAAATCGGCGGTGCATTAAAAAAGTATAGAAAAGAAAAAAACATGACCTTAGACGACTTATCAGAATTAACGGGTGTAAGCAAACTTACTCTGGGGAATATCGAACGTGGTGAGACAAATCCAACTTTGGCCATCATATGGAAAATTTCAAAAGGAATATCTTTACCGCTATTGGCTTTGTTCACATCAGAGAAACCCGTTAGTTTGTATCGAGCAGGGGAGGGACTGCGGTTTTCTAATGATGAAAAAAATTGGGTCATTGAACCCGTCTTTAAAAGCAACGATATTGAAATGTGTCGGGCATACCTACAGCCTAATAGCTCGTATTACCCTGAAGGTCATCATGTGAATACAACTGAAATTGCGACAGTAATGACGGGTTCCATCGAGTTACAAGTCAATGGAGAGATGTACACATTGAATCAATATGATACGATCAGTTTTCGTGCAGATTATCCCCACGCTTATACCAATCATACGAATAACGAAACAGTGCTCCATATATCCTTAAAATATGGTTTCTAGTCGTCGAAAATCCACTTATTAAATGCAACTCCGAATTCCATGACGGGAATTCAGAGTTGTATTTTTTTATTCAATTTTAGTATGTTATGAAATAATTATTGTTTATAAAAGTATCTTATACTATACTTTCATTATTCGCGCGGATGTTATAACAAAGTTTTTCAACCAACAAGAAGCAAATATAAGACGTAGGAATTCAGGAAGGAGAAATGAAGAATGCCGAATAAACAAAATAAAAAATTCGTGCCATCCTCTGTAGCGCTGATCATTCTCGGCATTATTGTTATTGCAGCTAATTTACGTACTCCCTTAACCTCAGTTGGTCCTTTAGTAGGTTTTATAAGGGATGACGTTCATATTTCAAATACATTAGCAGGCCTGATCACAACGGTACCCTTGCTTGCCTTTGCTGTGTTATCACCTCTTGTACCAAAATTAGGACGGAGGTATGGGGTTGAGCGTATCATTTTGATTGCCCTAATCTTTCTGACTGTTGGTATTGTAATACGATCTTTATCTGGCGCAGTTAATCTGTTTATTGGAACAGCAGTTCTTGGATTCGCCATTGCCATATGTAATGTATTATTGCCAAGTATAATCAAAAGGGATTTTCCAAATAAAATTGGTTCCATGACAGGAGTTTACTCCATTTCAATGAATTTATGTGGAGCAATCGCATCGGGAATCAGTGTACCGCTAGCCATGAACGCAGGGCTAAAATGGCAGGGAGCATTGGGAATATGGGGGATTCTAAGCTTTGTATCAATCCTCTGTTGGTTACCCCAATTAAGAAATCAAACAAAACAAACCGCCAAGACGAGTCAACAAATGGCAAGCAACGATGTGAATGTTTGGCGATCCCCGCTTGCTTGGCAAGTAACCTTGTTCATGGGTATACAGTCTATGGTTTTCTATGTATTGATCGCATGGTTGCCTGAAATTTTAAAGCAGCAAGGAATTGACTCCAACCAATCTGGATGGTACCTCTCGATCATGCAGTTAGCGATGCTTCCATTTACCTTTATTGTCCCTGTTATTGCCGGGCGTATGTCTAACCAACGTTTGTTAGTGGTTATCACAACCATTTTGCTTTTGACGGGGACGCTCGGACTTCTTTACGGAAGTTCTAATGTCATTCTGTTGTGGATCGTCATACTCGGAATTGGTGGAGGTTTCGCCTTTAGTTTGGCCATGATGTTTTTCGGGTTACGCACTGATAATGCGCATCAAGCAGCGGAACTATCTGGCATGGCCCAATCGATCGGATATCTTCTTGCCGCAATCGGTCCAGCCCTTATAGGATATCTGCACGATGCAACAAATAGTTGGAACCTGCCACTTTTCATTCTTCTTGGGGCTTCCGTGTTACTATTTATAGTTGGTATAGGAGCAGCAAGTAATCGTGTTGTAGGTAGTCGAAATGGTTACGAATTGCCACGGAAAGGATGATAACTATGTTTGACAAAATTATGGTGGCCATTGATAAATCTGAAATAACGAACAAACTCCTTGATGCAACCGTTGAAATAGCCCAAAATAAACAAACTCAAGTTACCTTGGTTAATGTCAGCCAGGATTATGTGTCAAATGGCATGACATATGTACCAGAGAATTTTTTGGAAGACATACTGAACGAAATGGAGAAAGCCAGTTTGGAACAGTTGCATCAAGCCAAATCTAAATTAAAGTCTGCGGGGATTAACCCGGAAACTGTTCATCTTAAGGGAGATCCTGGGCATGAAATATTGAATTATGCAAAGGATACCGAGCAGCAACTTATTATTATCGGAAGCCGTGGGCTTAGGGGCGTTAAGGAAATGATGCTTGGAAGTGTCAGCCACAAGGTTTCACAACTATCAAGTTGTCCAGTCCTCATTGTACATTAACTCCTTCGGGAACTGGGGAACGTTCATAGTATGAATAAGTGTTAGAAATCATTCCGCCTGGGGTTCAAACAGAATTCATGACAGATCCCAAAAACTCAATACATGAAACAAACAAAAGCCCGCAACGACGCGGGCTTTTGTTTGTTTTTAACATCAAGTATACATTACCTGCCGGGAATTTCATTCAGCGAGTGTTCTTGTTCCTCCAGCAGTCGTTTCAGTTTTTGGCGCTGCCGTTTTTCTTTCTGACGGCGCTCTCTGTCCTCAGCTTGCAGAGCCTTGAGCAGGGAGAAACACATACCAATAAGAACAACAGCGAACGGCAGTGCGGCCACAATGGAGGCCGTCTGTAGACCGTTCAACCCCCCGCTGATCAGTAGGACTACCGCGATGGCGGACTGCATGATTCCCCAGGTTAATTTCACTCTCGTACTCGGGTCCAGCTTGCCATCTGAAGACAGCATACCCAGCACAAAGGTAGCCGAATCAGCCGACGTAATAAAGAAGGTCATGATCAGGAGTGTAGCGATAAATGCTATGATCGTACCCAAAGGAAGCTGCTCCAGTGTAAGGAATAAAGCGGTTGTCGTATCTTGTTTGACGGCCTCCGCCAAATGGGCGGCATTAAACAATTCGAGGTGAAGTCCTGTTCCACCGAAAACGGAGAACCAGATAAATCCGAACAGGCTTGGAAAAACCATGACGTAAATTACAAACTCCTTTATGGTTCTTCCTCGGGATACCCTTGCGATAAACGTGCCAACAAAGGGAGCCCATGCGATCCACCATGCCCAGTAAAATAACGTCCATGCTCCAATCCAGGTTTCTCTTGAGAACGGTGTCAGTCTCAAACTCATGTTAATAATATTCTGCATGTAACTGCCCAATGTTGTCGTGAATGTGTCAAATATAAAAGAAGTCGGTCCAGTCACCAATACAAACACCATCAATAGCACAGCTATAACCAGATTGGTGTTGCTCAGAATCTTAATACCTTTATCCAGACCGGAGGTTGCCGAGATCAAAAACAGTACGGTAACAATTGAGATAATGACAATCTGGGACAGCGTCGAGTTTGGAATACCGAATAAGTAATTCAGACCCCCACCGATCTGAAGCGCACCCAATCCAAGAGAGGTTGCAACACCGAAGATCGTTGCAATGACTGCAAGAATATCAATGATCTTACCAAGCCAGCCTGCAGCAAGACGTTCACCGATCAGCGGAATAAAGGTGGAACTGATCAGTCCTTTGTAGCCTTTCCGGAACTGGAAGTAAGCGAGCGCCAAGCCGATGACGGTATAGATAGCCCAAGGATGAAGCCCCCAGTGGAAAAAGGAATAACGCATTGAAAGTCTTGCTGCTTGCGTTGTTTCGGGTACCGCGCCCTCCGGTGCAGATAAATAGTGGGACAGCGGTTCAGCAACTCCCCAGAAAACCAGCCCAATGCCCATACCAGCGCTAAACAGCATGGACAGCCAGGAAACCGTAGAATATTCCGGCTCATCATCGTCATCCCCCAGCCTAATACCGCCAAATCGGCTGAACGCAAGATAGAAAGCAAAGATCAGGAAGAACAGTGTCGCTAGCAAATAAAACCAGCCAAAATTCTGAATAGAGAAGTTGTAGGCAACATTAGCCACATCCGCCAGCTGAGCAGGAGCGACGGCTCCCCATATTGCAAACAGTACAACGATGATAATTGTGATTGTAAATACCATGATGAGACCCTCCGTTATGTAAGCTTAGCCAACTGTTCCTTAGTATGTGCTAGTCCGACTTGTAATATTTCGGAAAGCTAGCTGTTGATAAATTAAAACAAACCGCCGTGTAATGAAACACCCGTCGGTTTATTCGTTCCCTTTTTAGATGGGGCATTGTGATAAGCCGCTGATGCGCTATCCATTTTATCGTCAGCATGCAAAGCAACATTTCTGTTAAGATTTAGAAGTATATTAAGCATACATCTAAAGTTAGGTTCTTGTTTAGCTATGCTCATTTTAGAGTAAAATGAGAGGGGGATTCCAACGAGAATTCAACTCCAAAATAAGGTTATTATAATGAAAAAGATTCTGTAGATATGATAGGGTGATAGGGATGACATTGGAGAATGCTACGTTTATCGACTGTACTTTTTATAAATGTAGATTCAATGACCGGGTTTTACAAGCGGCGAATATCGTCAATTGCTCCTTTACCGGCAAGCTAGTGGATATTACGTTTGAGGGAAATGGCCACCAAAAGTTAATTGCCAATTTTGAAAACTGCATCCTTGACGATGTTCGTTTTGTGAACTGTGACCTGACGCAATGTATTCCGCCAAAATCCAAAAACCATGTGTATGTTGAACAGGTATCCGCACGTGTGAAAAATGCTCTGACGAAGATAGATGATGACCCTAATCTATCTGACGATGATCGGAAAGTACTTGTACGCAGTCTCCGCAAGCTTGAGCCTATGGAACAATATATTTTTAACACAGCGCATATGAAGAAACTATATGGTGATGTTTTTGTTGAACGATTTTTCAGTAGTCTGGATTGTAACATTGCGTAAATTTAAAAATGGATTGAAGTGAAAGGAAGGGGGCCGCTTTTAGTGACAAAAGTTGCCCTCTTTAATTTCCTCTTGATTAATCTTATTTCCCGCTGGCCCTATCCAAATCAGTTGCCAGATAAATGGAATTCCAGTAATTCAAAATCGATGAAATATCATCAATGGAGGTACGCATTGCAATGTAACCGTCGGGACGAATCAATATGAGTTCTTTATTTGTTACATCGTAAATTCGATAGGCATTACCTGCTGTGTCTATTATACCTTCCGCCGCCCCCTCCACGTGGGATGGCAGGATATAATGCATATGGAGTTCATTGTTGGTGAAGTTCTTCAGCGAAGGATCGATGCTGCTTGCAAAAGCCAAAAGCGTCCAGTGTGGGCCTCGCAATAGGTCAAAGAGACTTCCTGCAAATCCGGTGCCTTGCAGGCCCGTAGCATTAGGAGCACGATCCCCAGGAAATGAACGGGTAGCATTTGTTCGAGCAGAACGACGGATAAGCGAACTTGAGCGATAGGAAATGAGTAGCCCGCTCGTCAGATCGTCGGATATGGTGCTCAAAGTTTGGGACAACCCTCCGCCTTCAGTCGCCGTTCCTATGACCACTCCCATCTTCTTCGTGCTGTCCTCAAGAACAGATTGAGCCACTGGGCGGCGCTCCTCATCGTACGTGTCGAGTAAGGCGGTGTCCGCTCCCCGCATCACAGCCGCCAGCTTCCAGCCGAGATTGTACGCGTCCTGCATCCCCGTATTCATGCCTTGACCACCGGCCGGCGAATGAACATGAGCAGCATCGCCGGCAAGGAAGACCCGGCCGTTGCGGTAACATTCGACCATACGAACGTTGACCCGATAGATGGACAGCCAGCAAGCATCCGTGAGCCGAACACGGTCTGCCCCGGCGCGACGGTCAAACATGGCTTGATACGCCTCTAGCGACGGCTGCTCTGGTTCTTCGATGTCTTCCGGAATTGTAGCCTGCAGTTGCCAAATATCGGATTTTGGCAGCGGCGTCACCCCGACCATCCCCTCCGAAGAAGTCCAGATATGGATATGGTCACGATCTAACCCTTCCAATCGTACATCGCCAAGATACCATCGCTCATGATCGTGTGTTTCCCCAACCAACGGTAAGTGAATAAATTTGCGGATATTGCTTTTGCCTCCGTCAGCGCCGACTACATAACGAGCGCGAATTTGCTCTTCTCCTTGTGGTGTATTCACGGTTATCGTTACACCATCCTCATCCTGAACAAGACTTATGGCTTCCATGCCCAACTCAACTTGACCGTCAAGCACTGCATATCGGTCGCGCAATGCTTTTTCCACATCATATTGAGCAATCCAAACCGGATCACGATAGGGTGTTTCAAGTTCGGGGCTGGCTGCAACGGTAATAGCCGGCTTGTCCACACTCCTGCCATCTGCGGTATAATAACGAACAGGCAAATCCACAACACCTGTGTCAATAATGTAGTGGACGGCCTCCAAATCATCGACGACTTCAAGCGAGCGAGGCTGTATTCCTTTGGCGCGAGAAGCAACGTTAAATAAGGAGCTTCGTTCAATAATACGATGGTTGATGTTTCGACGGGCGAGATCACAGGCAAGTGTAAGCCCTGTAGGTCCTGCCCCGACAATAAGAACATCAACAAAAGACGGCTTGCTATTCATGAATAGAATCCTCCTTGTTCATTGATTTGATATGCTACATTTGCTATACTACACCGTGCAGTGTAATTCGTAAACAGAACGGAACTCTAATTAATTTCTGATGGTATACCTATAAGGGGGCAACGTAAGAATGGATCATACGGAAAACAAGAAAATCCGCAAAGGCTCTTCAGACAAAAGAGCTAAAATTATGGCGGCAGCACGAGACCTGTTTCTTTCCGATGGGTTTGATCGATCCAGCGTTGATGCGGTCGCAGCTAAAGCGGGAGTTTCCAAACGGACAGTTTATGATTATTATGGCGACAAACAGAATCTACTGCTTGCCGTTGTTGAAGAATCCAGTTTGGCGGTTCTTGACATGATTGAGCAAGGGATTTCAGATCACCTCTTGGAATTCGAGGATCTGAAGCAGGCGCTCATCTTATTTTGCGAACAAATCGTAGCTTCTGCGAACGGTTCGTCCGATTACATGGCTTTGATCCGTCTGGTTATGGTGGAAGCCGCCAACCTGCCAGACTCGTTTTTTGATAGGCTGGATAACGCAACTGAAGAGGGGATTATCAGGAGGTTTACAGAGTTTGGACAAACCGGATTGCTCCATGTGCCCGATCCTGAAATGGCTACAAAGCACTTCGCTGCATTAACGTTTTTATTGGTATTTAATCAACCTAGAAAAACAGAGGCATTCGAAGAGGAACAAACCAAACGTATCATCACTGAAGGCGTAAGCGTCTTTCTTAGTGCTTATGGACCTCGTACCGTTTAAAACGAAAATCAACCATCATACTGATTGCGATTTTGTTCAAAAAACACAAAAGGACCGTAAATGTTCATCTTCCATCGATGAATGCTTTCGGTCCTTTTGTGTTTATCCTTAATGAACGACGGTATAGTTCCCGTCTCTCTTGGTTAACGTCTTCGGAAGGCTCCGCCGCGTGCCAGAGCGAAGAAGATGAGCAGAGCAATAATCGAGCCAACGATGGCGGGAATAATATGAAATCCGCCAATCACCGGCCCCCTTGGTCCCAGCAATTCCGTTCCTAACCAGGAACCGATAAAACCCGCAATAATGTTCCCAAGTACACCGCCCGGTACGTCCCGCCCAATCAAGTTGCCGCTTAACCAGCCAATAAGTCCACCAACAATGAGTACCCAAAGCAGATCCATGGATTGTTCTCCTTTCTTCGAGTTTATTACAAGTTATGTTGGGCTGAGTGGAATATATCTCACCTTCCAGTTGGTGGAGGAATCTAAAGTGTCTGTGCTAAGATGGGTTAATAGTTGATTGAAGCTGGTGAAAACAAGGCTAGATAGGGGTGTACAGTTGAAGAAAATCCTAGTCATTGATGATGAAATCGCAATTCGAGATTTAATTGAGCTGGTGCTAAGGCGAGAAAACTACGATGTGCAGACCGCAGAGGACGGCAAAACGGGCTTGCAGCTGCTCGACTCTTTTCAACCCGATATAGTGGTGCTTGATTTAATGCTGCCTGACTGCTCCGGATATGACCTGTGCAAGGAAATCACCGGGAAACGTGCCGTTCCTGTGATCATGCTCTCTGCCAAGAACGAGGTAATCGACAAGGTGTTGGGACTAGAGCTAGGGGCGGAAGATTACATGACCAAACCCTTTGACAACCGTGAATTGCTCGCACGGATCAAGGTCATTCTGAGAAGAAACGAGAGCAAGGAAGAATCAAGTGAAGGAACAGAGGTGAAATCTACACGCATCATTCATGAAGAGCTGACATTTGATCTGGAAAGCCGCAGGGTGCTGAAAAACGGTGTACCCGTGTCTTTAACGGCTAAAGAGTTTAAAATTCTGGAAACGTTACTCAAAAGGCCAGACAAAATCTTTACCCGGGATGAGCTGTTGCAGATCGGATGGGGATATGATTTTATGGGAGACAGTCGCAGTGTGGATATGACCATCATGCGGTTACGGAAGAAGCTGGAGGATAACGCGGACGAACCGAAGTATGTCAGGACGATCTATGGATTTGGCTATCAACTTGGAGGTGGCGAGGCCTGAAGTATGCAACCCGGTTACTGCTGAATTATTTATTTTTCTCCGTGCTGTCCTTTGGCATCATCATTTTTGCGGTGAATAAAGCCATCGATTACTACAGCTTCATTACCATTGAGAAACAGATGATGGAGAAAGCGGATCTGTCCGAGTTGTCCTTCCGTGAGGTGTTGTCGCAACATAGGTCATCTTCAGGAGAGCCCCAGACCAAGGAAATTGTCAGACTTGCTCTAGAGAAGCTGAAAGCTTCAGGCAAGGAAGTACGTATCTATGACAGCTCCAAGCAGTTGCTGGGCCTGGCTGTGGATGGCATCATCATTAATGATGCCAAACCGCTTATTTTTGACAAAAATATAGAGAAAGCCCTGAGCGGCAGTTATACCTACACCGTCACGGAAGATCATCTGCTTTATTTTGCGACGCCCATTCAGGATCAATTCTACGAAAACGCTTATGTGTATGAGTTCGTGGAGGATATTTCCTACTTTTATGCGATTATGGATCAAATCCGTTATATCCTGTTTGTCGGCGCAGGCGGATTTATTATACTGATTACGTTATCCAGTCTGTGGATTGCCCGCAACACAACCAAGCCGATTAAACTGTTGCTTAGCGCTGCGCAAAGTTTCTCTAGACAGGAGTTTCGTAGAGTTCATCTAAACCGGAAGGATGAGCTGGGCATGCTGGCAGATGGGCTGGATTCCATGGGGCGGCAGCTTCATGATTACATTCAGTATCAGAAACAATTTGTCTCCAACGTATCTCACGAGTTAAAAACACCCTTGGCAGCCATTCGTGGTTTCTCTCAATACTTGGTTGAAGGGGAGACTGAGAACAAGGAGCTGCAAAAAATCTATGCTCATCTGCTGCAGGAATCGGATCGGCTGACACGCTTGATTAATGAACTGTTGTTGTTATCCCGATTCGACAAGGCTGGTTCTAACGAACTGGAAGTCGAGACAACGGAAATGAATGAACTTATTCAGGAAGTCACAATGAATATGGGAGCCAAGGCTAAGGATAAAGGTATCGAGATCAGAGTCAGTCAAGTGGAGGAAGAACCAGATGATGAGGGTACGACAAAAGTTTACGCCAACGTGAATCCAATGCTGATGTCCCATGCGATCGCGAACCTTGTGGACAATGCCATCAAATATTCAGGCAGTCCATCGCTAATCGAATTGAAGTTGGAACATACGCCAAGTGAGGTAGTTATACGGATACGTGATCAAGGGATCGGTATCTCGGGCGAGGAGCTGGAGCGAGTGCAGGAACGTTTTTACCGGGCCAAAAATGCTAGCACAGCGAACGGTTCAGGTCTTGGGCTTTCTATTTGCAAGGAGATTGTCGAGCGGTTTAATGGTTATATTGACATGGAAAGTCAAATCGGGGAAGGAACAACCGTTACGATTGTGTTGCCCCGTGCGGAAACACAATCGTAAATAATTAACGTTACAAGATTGGTACATTTCTGTTATGAGACTAACAAATGTTTTATTTATAATCACTTCATAAGAACAAATCACACATTTATGGAGGGATCATGATGAAATTGATAAACAAAGCAACAGGTGTTATCGTACTAGGTGCTCTACTAACGGTGGCATTAGCGGGCTGTCAGTCCAATGATGCTACGCCCCCAGCAACCGGACAGAACACAGCGAATGAACAGAGCAAAGGCGAAGGAGCAACCAATTCTCCTGCGCCTGCTTCCGATAGTTCGGAAGAAAAGGGTACTGAAGCTATTAAAGAAGGTTCGATGGAGAAGGAAGGCAATGTGGTGCTGAAGGAGCTTGCTTTTGTCTATAATGAGCACACCATTGCGATTTCGGATACAGCGAATGAAGACCAGATGGAACAGAAGCTGGGCAAACCGGATAACCTGAAATCTCATACGTACAGTGCCGACGATGGAACCAACATGGATACGTTAATCGGTTTTACAGAAAAGGTCTATACGTATCCTGGTCTGGAGATTAAAACAATCAGTATACCGGAAGGAAAACAAGACTCCATCTTTCATATCGAAATCACAGATCCTAAGTACACGACAGTGCGAAACATTAAAGCAGGAGATAGTCTGGATACACTCAAAGACGCCTACCCCGAGGGGAAACTGCTTGGTGATGGAGCCCCTAATGAGGAAGATGACTACCGTTACGAGCCATCCAATTATGTGGATGTAATGTCGTTTCATATCAAGGATGCCAAGGTAGAGAGCATTCAGATCTACAGCCTTTTGGATTAATATTTAGTCGAAAGACAAGAAGATAGTCCTATTGAAGTCGCTAATTTAGCGGCTTTTTTATTTTATCGGTACAATGGGATGCCATGGCATACACAGGGTAGGATCTGATATCAGTAAAGAAAACGTAACGATTGTCCTAAGTATACGATTGTATAACAAAGCGAAAGGGTCATCCCTCATAGGATGGCTCTAAAACTTGCTGTTACAGACAACACGGAGGACAGTATCGTAAACGAAGAAGGTCGATTGAACTAAAGGGAAACAATAGTTCCATGAAACCAAAGGGGACCGCCGATCAACAGGATCGGCCGGGCAGTAAAGTTTAGTTATAATCAACTTTTATCACCATAAAATAAAGTTCACTTGGTAAAATTGTAAAGTAAAAATCACATTAACTGGAGTGGATACTATGCTTTCTGAAGAAGATTATGCGAAGGTGGCGAAAGAAGCTTTACATCAATACCCAATCTATTGGGAAAAACTTCTGTATCTCGGAAAGAGTGATAATGTTACATTTCAAGTTCAGACCAACGATGATCATCAAAAGTTTCTTATCAAAATCCATATCTCAACAATTTCCATTCAATCAAAAGGGAATATCGCATCAGAGCTTATTTGGCTTGATGCTTTGGTTAAAGATACAAATCTCGTCGTACCTGCACCTGTTAGAAATCTTCAAGGTGATCTGGTAACAGAAATCTCAACTGATCTTAGCGAAAATACAATCATGGCGACTATTCATCATTGGATTCATGGAAGCGTACTTCAAAGAGAGCCAACAAGTAATGAAACTGAAAATTTAGCTCTCTTAATGGCGGCTCTACATAAACATTCTATGCAGTGGAATGCACCTGAAGGCTTTAATAGACCAATATACAATTCTGATCATTTATATTCATCACTAAATCAATTAAAACGGTTAGTAAATTTAGAGCTTATCCCAAGTGAAGTGTTTGTTCATGTGGAAGAGTCAGCACATAAAATAGCAAATGTGATACAAAATTATAAACCTTTGCCAAGTAACTGGGGAGTTATTCATTCTGACCTTCATGAGAGTAACTATGTATTTTATGACGATACTCCTCAACCTATAGATTTTTCGAATTGTGGCTATGGCTTTTATTTATTTGATATGGCTGAAACATTTTTGCATCTTTCATCTGATAATAGGAAAGTATTTATTTCATCGTATAGCAAAGTAAATCAACTGGAAGAGAATTATGTCGAGTTATTAGAAGCATTTTTTATTTGGTCAATCATTAGGACTTTCGCATTCCATTCACTAAATCCAAATGAACAACAATCCTTAGCGGCAAGTTTTCCATCAGTTATTGAAAACTATTTTAGGAAATATCTTAAAGGAGAAAAATTTTTGTTAAACTAAGGAGCAGGAATACAATAAATGGAGGGGTAGAATTGAACAAGTATGTGTTACATATAGTTGCAAGTGTAATTTGCATATTGTTACCTGCTGTTGGTCTCTTATATGTTTTGTGGGATAGCCACCAACCCAAAATAGGTCCTGTAGGAGACGGAAAACCGAATTATCCTTCAATATCTCAATGGATATCTATTGGCTCTTCTTTTATTCTTGGAGTAGTTAATTTGCCTCTTTCCATAATTCGATATAGACAAAAGGCTGAAGAAGATATTAAAAGTTAACGCTTGTTGCGCTAACGTAGAAATTATAATTGAATATACGACGAAAATGAAGCTGCCTGTGTTAGCCGGCAGCCTTCATTACGTTAACGGGCAGGATAGATGAATTTTGTGAATATACGCCAGGTATGCGAACGACAAAAACATAAACAGTTTTCAAACAGGATGTAAAATGATCAGTTCTTGACTGCATGGTCAATAACTGATACATTAATCCCATGAGCAGACCAAGAGAATTTGATGTCGATCGTGTATTACACCAGTCTATGGAAGTGTTCTGGAATCAAGGCTTCAAAGCAACTTCTTATGAGGACCTTACGCGTACTACAGGAGTCAAAAAGCAAAGTTTGTACTGTGTTTTTAAAGACAAGCGATCGTTGTTCCTGAAGGCGCTGGCACTTTACCGTGAACAGGTTATAGCGAAACTGAAACAGATTGAAGCCCTGGATTCGTCTCCCGTTGATAAACTGGATACCTTACGATATTCCCTTTTAGACGATGAAACTAGCTGCCAAGGGTGTCTAATTGTGAATGCATCACTTGAATTCGGAACAGATGACGAGCAGGTCACACGAGAAGCTGAGCTCATGGCAGAAGAGATTCAACTGGTATTAGAGAAGATCATACGTAGTGGCCAGAAACAACAGTTAATTTCCAACCGGTATACGAGTATAGAGCTTGCATCTTATCTAAATAACACCATTCTTGGTGTGAGAGTTATGGAGAAATCAGGTTCATCCCGTGAACAGATCGAGACGGTTCTGCGTACTTCATTTGGCATGATCATGTCTTGATCTTTTTTTGTGAAATTCTTGACTACGAAGTCAAAAATAATTGAAGGCGGATTAATACACCACGAAACCTTGAAGGAGGTGGAGCTTTTTGATAAAAATCGTGTATTGATTCATTTGGAAATAACGTCTAGCTGTTAACCAGGCTGGTTGCTGTTTAACATCTCCTAGGTCAATTTATATAAAACGAAATATGTGGAGGTTATTATGAATTATTCTCAATCCGTAGAAGCATTGTTCCAACCTGTAGAGTTAGGTCACTTGAAGTTATCCAATCGGATCGTGATGGCGCCGATGACGCGTCAATTTTCTCCGGACGGTATCCCGGGTTCAAATGTTGCGGGCTATTACCGCCGTAGAGCAGAGAACGCAGTGGGACTTATTGTAACAGAAGGGACAATAATTAATCATCCGGATGCATCCAATCAAGCCAATGTGCCGCACTTTTATGGCGAAGCTGCAATGAATGGTTGGGCACATGTTGTATCTGAAGTACATGAAGCTGGCGGTCGAATTATTCCACAGATCTGGCATATGGGAGCCAAAGGTCATGTTAATGATTATTCGGAAGCTGAGATTGCTACAATCGTTCAGGAATTCGCACAAGCAGCCTCAGAAGCGAAACGCGTTGGGTTCGATGGTGTTGAAATCCATGGAGCACACGGCTATCTGATCGACCAATTCCTGTATGAGAAAACCAACTCTCGTACGGATCGTTACGGTGGAGATATGTTGGCTCGCACACGTTTTGCAGTTGAAGTGATTGAGGCTTGCCGTAAAGTAGTGGGACCGGAATTCCCTATTGTACTGCGTTTATCTCAGTGGAAGACAGATGATTATCAGGCTAAATTGGCTGAAACACCGGAATTACTGGAGCAGCTTCTCGCACCGTTGGTTCAAGCTGGAGTCGATATCTTCCACTGTTCCACACGTCGTTTCTGGGAGCCGGAATTCGAAGGGTCTGATCTGAATTTTGCTGGATGGACCAAAAAACTGACTGGTAAACCGACAATCACTGTTGGATCGATTGGTCTTGATGGTGACTTTACAAGTCTGTTCACAGAAGGTAAAGGCGCAAGTAACGTCGGTATCGAGGGATTGGTACAACGACTTCAGAATGATGAGTTTGATCTGGTTGCTGTAGGCCGTGCTCTTCTAGTCGACCCTGAATGGGTTAAGAAAATTCAAGAAGGACGTATTGATGATCTGGTTCCATTCACAAGAGAGGCGATGACTGTACTTACTTAATTGCAGTTATAATCATTAGGAATATGTATTAATCAAACACACCTTCAAGATCATCTTGGAGGTGTGTTTGTAATGGCAACCAGAGTGAGTTATCCGGTGGAATTAAAGATGAAAGACATAGAGATGAGACTGGCAGAGGTACCGGTATCGAAATGGAGAATTGCACTGCTTAGAGCAGAACAGGGAATCTTGATAGGCCTGACAGACATCCAATGCAAGTGACGATCTATTCATTAGTGCTAAGTGACAACAAGTGTTTTAGATTGTCATCAATCAATTGATTATCGGCACTGTTGATTCCACGACCGGCAAAATGGCCCCAGATCGATTGAATTGGTTTCAAGACAGCATTAGGTATACGCTTAGCTTCGTATTCATTATCGGCCGCTGTGCAAAAGAGATCCGTGCTTCCCGGCATGATACAAGCATAAGCTTTTATGCTCTGAAGTGCTTTATCAAAGTCTCCGTTATAGGAGGGGTTTGCACTGATATCTGCATGTTGCCCTGTCCATAACATGGCCAGAACATTATGCGGATCCATATTCATAAAGCTATTTTCCCAGACACCAGCTACAAAATCCTCCAATGTGTCAAATCCCATCTCACGGTAATGCTCTTCTCTATAAAATGCATGTGATAGTCCCCATCCTGCATACACCCGACCAACGGCACGCATGTCTGTCGAACTTAGTTGGTTTAATTTACTTGAGTCGAAACCGACTGCAGATAGCAGTGAAGCTTTCACGCCTTCCAGGACCACAAATGTGTGAGGCCAAGGCTTGGCGATGCCTCCGAAAGGTGCGATTCGTTCAACCATCTCCGGGTAACTTGCCCCCCATTGAAATGCCTGAATGCCGCCCATCGACCACCCGACGACGAGAGCAATCTTTTCAATACCGAATTTTTCGGTCAGCAGTTGATGCTGGAATCGAACGTTGTCGTAGATGGTTACCTGTGGAAAGTTAGCCCGATCGAATGGAGGAGGCGTGTTACTGGGTGAGGAAGAGAGTCCATTGCCCAGCAAATTGGGTACGATAATAAAATATTTCTCTTGATCCAGTGCCATCCCGATGCCAATGAGCCATTCATTCTGAATATGCTGATCTCCAAAAGCCGTTGGATAGACAATAACATTATCCTTCTGTTCATTTAATTTTCCGTATGTTTTGTAAGCAAGAAAAGCATTTGGTAACGTCACTCCTGATTGTAAGAGTACATCACCCAAATTAAAAATTTCATAATCCATCGTATAGTCGCTCCCTTCAAAATGAAAAACCACATGTTCACTGTGATCTCTTGTACTCAGTATAGAGCTGTGATACTCTCAATAAAAGTGAATATAATTCATAATAGCATTCAATAAAATTGAAAGATGAAGGGGGGATCATCGGATGGAATTGCGTCAACTGAATACGTTTTGTACCGTTGCAACAACATTGAATTTCACGCGGGCAGCAGAAGCGCTGAGCTACGTTCCTTCCAACGTCACGATGCAAATCAAAGCATTGGAAGACGAGCTAGGTGTTCGCCTCTTCGATCGGTTGGGCAAGCAACTCGCGCTCACAACTGCGGGTAAACGCTTTTTAACACACGCCCAAGGCGTTCTTGAAAAAATGGACGAAGCTCGTAGTGCTGTCCATGATAATAAAAAACTAAGTGGTACCTTAACGATAAGTGCGAATGAGGTTATTTGCTCCTATCGGCTTCCACCTGTCTTCCAACGGTTTCGTTCGCAGCATCCGGGAGTTCGTCTAATCTTCCGCTCAGTTCCGAATCAAGAGCTCAAGCAAACGCTCTTTGAGGGAACCACGGATTTGGTTTATATGTTGGATGAACCCATTCGCTCGAGTGGACTTTCCGTGGAGCCTTTGCTGGAAGAACATTTCCGATTGTTAGCTGCTCCAGATCACCCACTCGCCAAACGAACTGTGCTGCAATTGGAAGATTTTCATGAAGAAGTGTTCCTGACAAATGAGAAGGGTTGTCCCTATCGAACGATGTTTGATCGGTCATTTGAGAAAGAGGGAATTGATAGCATTACATATTTAGAGTTTCAAAGTGCGGAAGCCATTAAACAATGTGCAATTTCAGGCATCGGTATTGCCTTTCTTCCTGAGATCGTCGTGGAATCTGAAGTTGAACGCGGAGAACTTGTTGTCCTCCCATGGCAAATTCCGGACTTGCAGGTATATACACAGATGTTGTGGCATAAAGACAAGTGGCTTTCACCAATGATGTTATCTTTTATAGAAGCAACCAGGGAAGTTTTTGGTTCACAGAATGAGACTAAAACCGTATAGCTCATGTATGAGACATCAAACTGTTGAGCACAGTAAAACGCTGTTGAAAGTGGGTAGACATTATATGATTCCATTAGTATACGACCAGATTAACCATTGGGGAAAAGATGATGAATTTTTCCTTGCATTGTTAAAGAGATTACAAGTAGAATCTATAGCTGACCTGGGCTGTGGAACAGGAAGATGGACTACTCATCTTGTTCCGTGCGGTTATAAAATTACTGCTATAGATCCCAATAAAGAAGCGATTGAAATGGCGCGAGGTAAAGATAATTCTGGAAATGTGAATTGGATTATAGGTGATAGTGCGGATTTGCAAACCAATACCTATGACGCGGTAATTATGACAGCCAATGTTGCACAGGTATTTCTTACAGATGACAGTTGGAAGCGAGTAATCTCAGACGTATTCCGATCCCTAAAAATCGGGGGTCACTTTATTTTTGATACAAGAAACCCTTTGGTAAAAGTATGGGAAGAATGGGAGAAGGACAAAACTCCTGACTTCGCTAAAGATAGACTAAGCGGAGATCCTTTAGAAATTTATACAGAATATGAAGGGTTTGAGGGAGATATCTACACTTTCTATGAAATAGTAAAAAATACCAAAACAGAAAAAGTGTTAGTTCATGAAAAAATGCAGCTGAGGTTTCGAAATCAAGAAGAACTTGATGAGTCGCTGAAACAAATTGGTTTTTCAAAAATAAAAACATATGGTGATTGGGAATTTAAACAAGCAAATTCGGAAAATAGATCGTTTATTTTTCATTGTGTAAAATAGCAGTTAGGAAAAAATGTCGATGAACAGAGACCTGGTCCCATTGAAAGTCGCTATATTAGCGGCTTTTTTATTCCTAAAATAACTACAGACATTGTTCATTCAAATCCATTCAATGAAATTTGTTCATATATGATGAACTGGAGTATGATGGGGGAAGGCAATGCTGATAATCACCATATAATCAATGCCAAGTATAGAGTGTAATTTTATATAGGTCTAAAGCTTTTGGACCCGGCTATACAACACCATACTTCCTTGAAGGGGGACATCTGTTTTGGATGAGCAGTTTCTAGATTTATTGGCCGAGAAATATGATACGGAAGAAAAAATCATAACAGAGATCATCAACCTTGAAGCGATCTCCAATCTCCCAAAGGGAACCGAGCATTTTGTCAGTGATTTGCATGGGGAGTTCCACGCTTTTCAGCATGTACTAAGAAACGGTTCGGGTACCGTCAAAGAGAAAATCAAAGAATTATTCCGGGAGGTTTGGACGGAACAAGAAATCAATGATTTTGCGGCGTTAGTTTATTACCCGGAAGAAAAAATACAGCTGGTTATAGGGGAACTGAGCAATAAACAGGCTTTGAACCAGTGGTACAGACTAACAATTGAACACATGCTTAAGCTTATTTCTTATGCCTCTTCCAAGTATACACGCTCAAAATTGCGTAAAGCTCTGCCGGAGCAATATGTATATATTGTAGAAGAGCTTTTATACAAGACGGATTCGACCAACAATAAGAATCCTTATTACGAGGAAATATATCGGCAAATTATATCCTTGGGCCAGGCGGACAATCTCATTATCGGACTTGCTTATACGACACAGCGCCTGGTCGTTGACCATCTTCATGTGGTTGGAGATATCTATGACCGTGGGCCGTACCCCGATAAAATTATGGATACGCTGATCAACTACCATTCTGTAGACATACAGTGGGGGAACCATGATGTCCTCTGGATCGGAGCCTACGCAGGTTCCCTGGTCTGCCTTGCGAATATTATTCGGATCTGCGCCAGATACGATAATCTGGACATCATTGAAGATGTATACGGAATCAATCTGCGCCCACTGCTAAACCTGGCGGAGAAATATTACGAAGACAATCCATCCTTCAGACCTAAGCTGCAGGCTGGCCATAATGTATCGGAGCAGGAGATTCTGCAGATCACCAAAATTCACCAAGCCATTGCCATGATTCAATTTAAACTTGAAATCCCGATTATCAAGAGACGCCCATACTTTAATATGTCTGAAAGACTTTTGCTGGAGCAGATTGATTACGACAACAATGAAATCAACATCTGCGGTAAAACGTACCTGCTGGAAAACACCTGTTTCGCAACCGTAAATCCGCAGAAACCTGAACAATTGCTGGAGGAAGAACGTCAGGTGATGGAAAAGCTGTTGTTTTCCGTTCAGCATTCCGAAAAGATGGCCAGACATATGAATTTTCTCATGAAAAAGGGCAGCCTTTATTTAAAATACAACGGGAATTTGTTAATCCACGGCTGTATTCCTTTGGCTGAAGAAGGAAATATGGAAGAACTGCAGATTGAAGACAAGACATATGCGGGCCGTCAATTGCTTGATGTTTTTGAAGATTATCTACGTTACGCCTTTGCGCATCCGGAAGAGACAGAAGATCTGGCGACGGATATGGTATGGTACATCTGGACAGGAGAATGTTCCTCGCTCTTTGGAAAGAGAGAAATGACCACTTTTGAACGGTATTTTATCCAAGATAAAGAAGCACATAAAGAGAGAAAGAATCCGTACTACCATTTACGTGAAAATGAAGAGATCTGTCGAAAAATCTTGCAGGAGTTTGATTTGAATCCAGATCATGGACATGTCATTAACGGCCACACACCAGTCAAAGAAATTAGTGGAGAGAGCCCTGTTAAAGCAAACGGAAAAATGATCGTGATTGACGGCGGTTTTTCCAAAGCCTATCAATCCACAACGGGAATTGCCGGATATACCTTGTTGTACAATTCCTTTGGCATGCAACTTGTCGCCCATAAGAAATTTAACTCAAAAGAAGATGTCTTATGTAACGGAACGGACGTGTTATCTCTAAAAAGATTGGTGGACAAAGAACTGGCACGGAAACTGGTGAGGGAAACCAATGTCGGTGAACAGCTGTTACAGAAAATCTCAAATTTGAAGGATCTATTAGACTATCGCGACATGAAATGAAACGATTGCTAAAAATACACATCTGGATCAACCGTTTGAGTGCAATATGACGTAGACGCTCGTATTGGGCAGGGAAGTAATAATACCCAGCCTGTACGAGCCTTTCTTTTGTAGCAGTGCGATCTAACAACGTAGAGGAAATGTGAATTTGCCTTCAATTAGTGGAGAGGAGGAAGATATGGACTACAATTCACCGAAGGAAACAGTGTTTGAGACGAAACGGTTCCGTAGCTGTACCATAGCGGCAGGTCGTCGTCATACCGTTGCTCTTAAATCTGACGGAACAGTAATAGCTGTGGGTGATCATAAATACGGTCAATGTAAGGTAAGCGATTGGTGCCATATTGTCGCAGTTGCTGCTGGTAATGTTCATATGGCTGCGAACACCGGTAATGCACATACCGTTGGTCTTAAATCTGATGGTACGGTAACTGCTATAGGTTGGAATAAGCATGACCAATGTAATGTAAGCGAATGGCGCGATATTGTAACCATTTCGGCAGGTTGGTGCCGTACGGTTGGGGTTAAATCAGATGGCACCGTGGTTGCGATGGGGCGAAATAATGAAGGGGAATGCAACGTGAGCAGCTGGCGTGATATTGTATCGGTCACGACAGGTGACTGGCATACAGTCGGTCTAAAAATAGACGGTACGGTAACAGCGGTTGGTAACAATAAGTATAACCAATGTAGCATAAACGACTGGAGCGACATATTGGCTGTTTCGGCGGGGTATCTTCATACGGTTGGACTTAAATCGGATGGCACGGTAGTGGCTGTGGGAAGAAATAATGATGGTGAATGCGACGTAAGCAGTTGGCGCGATATTGTGGCAGTTTCAGCGGGGAGTTATCATACCGTTGGTCTTAAGTCTGACGGTACAATGGTTGCGGTGGGTTCGAATAAACATCACCAATGCGATGTACGTGGCTGGCACGATATTCGAGCTGTTTCGGCGGGGTGTGCCCATACGATTGGACTGAAATCGGATGGTACGATGGTTGCTGTGGGTGATAATGATTATGGACAATGTGATGTAAGAGGATGGAGTAGCATCCAACAATAAAATGTCGAGGAATAAGAACATATTCCTATGGAAGTCGCTATTTTAGCGGCACGCTTAATATATAATTTTAAATGATCGTTTTGAGTTATAGAAAGTACTCTAAATAACTATATTGACAAATTTAACGCCTTCCACTAAGATAATCGTACAAGTAAATAATGAATATAATCAGGATTGTTACTGATCAGCAGGCAAGACCGATTAATATGCAAACATGTAGAGTATAATTACCATGTGTGCACTATTAATGGTCTTTTTTATTTGCTAAATTCTGTTAACGTTTCATTTTAAAAGGAGATTCGTATGAAAATCACGCGAATTATTAATAATAATGTCGTCTGCGCTGTAAATGAAAGACGCCAGGAGATGATGCTTCTAGGAAGTGGTATTGGTTTTCAGAAGAAAAAAGGAGACGATGTGGACACAGAGAAGATTGAGAAAGAATTTTTCCTGAAGTCCAAAAATGTAACTGGCAAATTATATGCCCTGCTCGCGCAAATTCCGATGGAGTACATCCGTGTGTCCGATAGTATTATTCAATATGCCAAGCAATCCTTGGATAAAGAGCTGAATGAAAATATATATTTGACGCTAACAGACCATATTAACTTCGCCGTATCTCGCTATAAACAGGGAATGAACTTCAACAATGCGTTATTGTCTGAAATTAAAGCATTCTACGCCAATGAGTATCGAGTGGCTTTGAAGGCTTTGGATATGATTAATCAAGAATTCAACATTACGTTGCCTGAAGATGAGGCCGGCTTTATTGCGCTTCATATCGTCAATGCAGAACTCGGATCTGAAATGGAAGATACCATGAAGATCACACAATTGATTCAAAAGGTCTTAAATATTATTCGTTATCAGTTCAAAATTCACTTTAATGAAAGTTCCCTTCACTATTCCAGACTGATCACGCATCTAAAGTTTTTTGCCTATCGTCTGTTTAACAATACGGTGATGAAAAGTAATGATAACGATTTCCTCCATATTATTAAAGAAAAATATAAGCTAGAGTACCAATGTAGTCTAAGAATTGCGCAGTTGATTCGGGTAGACTATGGGAAAGAATTAACCGAAGACGAATTGGTATATTTAACTGTTCATATCAAAAGGGTGACTGATGAAGAAAGGGATTGACCCATCATCGCTCCATAATGACTATACTAGGATTGTTACTGGTGATGCAGGCAAGACCTAGAGTTCCATCGTGTATAGAGCATATCTATATTCGATAGAACTCTAGGTCTTTTTTTGTAAAAAAATACATTGAAGGGGGAACAAAAAATGAAACATGAACAAACGGCTACCGACATTCTAAAACTTGTTGGTGGTGAAAAAAACATTGAAAGTGTTACACACTGTGCTACCAGGCTGCGCTTTAATTTGAAAGACGAGTCGATTGCAAACAACGAAGCACTGAAAAACGTACAAGGAGTTGTGGGCGTTGCCAGTAGTGGAGGTCAGTATCAGGTCATTATTGGTAATGAGGTCAACAACGTCTATAAAGCCCTTGCGCAGCTAGGGAACTTTACAAGCAAGAATGATGCTCCAACAGTGAAAAAAGGAAAAGTCTCTACGGTTCTCGACACGATTGCCGGAATCTTTACACCCATCCTACCGGCGATGATCGGTTGTGCCATGATTAAGGCAGTTCTTCTTATTTTGAAAACCTTTGATCTCGTTGACCTTGACGGTCAATTTAATACGATTATGACTTTCGTCGGGGATGCGGCTTATTACTTCTTGCCAATGCTACTCGCCTGGAGTGCTGCTGTTAAACTTAAAGCTAATGTGGGCTTTGCGTTAACCATTGCGGGTATCTTGTTGCATCCTAGTTTTTCGGCGTTGATGTCTGCGGGTGAGCCTGTTACGTTCTTCGGTCTGCCTGTCACACAAGCGACGTATTCTTCTTCCGTTATTCCAATTATTCTAGCTGTATGGATCCTGTCATATGTGGAACGATTTGCTGAAAAGTATTCTCCTTCCGTGATCAAATCCATTTTGAAACCTTTAGTTGTAATCCTTGTTATGGCACCTCTAACATTAATTGTTCTAGGCCCATTGGGTGCAATTGCCGGTAACTACCTTGCTTCTGCTGTATCCTATGTCAATACACACGCAGGATGGTTAGTGTCTGGTATTATCGGCGGCGCATTCCCATTCCTGATTCTGACGGGGATGCACTATAGTTTGGGACCCGTTGTCCTCACAGCTTATGCACAAACAAAAACCGATGGCATTGTTGGCCCAGGTATGCTCGTACACAATATTGCTCAAGGTGCAGCTGCGCTCGCGGTCGCATTAAGAACCAAAAATAAGGCATTTAAACAAGTTGCATACTCTACAAGTTTAACTGCGCTGTTAGGAATTAGCGAACCTGCATTGTTTGGTGTAAATCTCCGGTTGAAAAAACCACTGATCGCTGTTGTCATTGGTGGTATTGTAGGCGGAATATACGTTGGCTTGTTCGGTGTAGCTCGATCTGCTCTAGGCATTGCCGGCTTGGCTACGTTACCAGCATTTATCACAGATAATCCATGGAACCTAATCCATGCAGCCATTGGTCTGGTCATTGGCTTTGTTGTTACCTTCTTGATGACGCTTATTTTAGGATTTGAAGATGTGCCTGAGGATGGAGAGGATCAACGAGCAACAGCCAATTCCTCTTCATCAAACCGTGTGCCTGTTGTTAGTGTTTCTGAACATGTGCTCATAGCACCAATGACTGGTCGAGTTCTAGAGTTATCAACAATAAAGGACGAAGCCTTTGCAACTGGAGCTATGGGAAAAGGGATCGCCATTGAACCTACAGTCGGAAAGCTTGTTTCACCAGCCGATGGTGTAATATCCGCGGTATTCCCTACCTTCCACGCAATCGGTATTAGCTCGAATAATGGCGCTGAGCTCCTCGTTCATATTGGCATGAACACGGTCAAGCTGAAAGGTGAACATTTCAAGGTACATGTGCAAGAAGGCGATGAAGTAAAAGCTGGGGATTTACTTATTGAATTCGATACAGATGCAATAGCCGCCAAAGGTTATGATCTGACTACACCAATTATCGTTACGAATTCAGATGACTTTACAGATGTAATTGGTATAGACAAACCATCGATTACGATCGGGGAAAAACTAATTAAGATCATATAAGGAGGAATTTCCAATGAAGAACAAAACCGTATTCCCAGACTCTTTTATGTGGGGCGGCGCAACAGCGGCGAATCAATACGAGGGTGCCTGGAACATTGATGGTAAAAAGGCAAGTACAGCAGATATGATGACGGGTGGAACGCATACTACTCCAAGACGGATCACCAAACACATTGAGGAGGGCGTAAACTATCCTTCCCATGAGGCAGTAGACTTTTACCATCATTACAAAGAAGATATCCGTCTGTTTGCAGAAATGGGCTTTCGAAGCTTCAGAATGTCCATTGCTTGGTCCAGAATATTCCCCAACGGGGACGATGTAACGCCAAATGAAGCAGGACTTCAATTTTACGACAAGGTGTTCAGTGAACTGAAAAAGTATAATATTGAACCCATCGTTACGATCTCACATTACGAAGCTCCGTTTGCGCTAACTGAGAAGTTCAATGCTTGGGCTTCCAGAGAGATGATCGACTGCTACGTACGGTATTGTGAGACCATTTTCACCCGTTACAAGGATGTCGTGAAGTACTGGATTACATTTAATGAGATCAATAGTTTAATTGTTCCAGCAGGAGCATATATAGCAGGGGCATTATTAGTTGATGATAGTGGTGTATTTAACAATACGGTTGTGGATAGTACGCAATTAAGATTCCAGGCTTTACATCATCAATTTATAGCAAGTGCAAAAGCTGTTAAGCTTGCTCATGAGATTAATCCGGCGTTCCAAATCGGTTGCATGATTAATTATAGTCATGGTTACGGAAGTACATGTAAACCGGAAGATATGTTGAAGGCTCTGAGAATGGATCAGATTAACAATATGCTGAGCAGCGACGTGCAAGTTAGAGGGGAATACCCTGACTTTGCCAAGAGATATTTTAATGAGAACAATATTCAGATTGAGATGGCAGAAGAAGACGAAGAAGTGCTAAAACAGGGCTGTGTTGATTTCTATAGCTTCAGCTACTACAAATCTCATGTAGTGGGTACCCGCCCAGAGGGTGATGAAACTCAAGGGAATGTCTTTGGTGGATTCAAAAATCCTTATTTAAAGGCAAATGATTGGGGGTGGCAAATCGATCCAGTTGGACTTCGTTACGTACTCAATCATGTGTACGATCGGTATAGAATCCCTATAATGATCGTTGAAAATGGTCTGGGAGCGGTTGATGTCATCGAAGAGGATGGCTCTATCCATGATACGTATAGGATCAATTTCCTGCGAGATCATATCGAACAAATGAGAGAAGCTATCCTCGATGGCGTTAATCTTATCGGTTACACGGCTTGGGGTTGCATCGACATCGTTAGTGCCTCAACTGGCGAAATGGAGAAACGCTACGGATTCATATATGTAGATAAGGATAACGAGGGCAGTGGTACCCTGAAAAGAAGTAAAAAGGACAGTTTCCACTGGTATAAAAAGGTGATTGAATCCAACGGGGAAAGATTGAATTTGGAAACATAATTCGCAATCAGCTGCCTTTATTTAATTAACAGACAGATGGGTCATAACACTTAAAATTCTATCAATAGACCAAGTACTTATCACTTTGTGAGACAAGTACTTGGTTTTTTTGTGCATCAATAATAAAACCAGGGTACTTGATGGCTATCAGAATCATGGGTTCTGGATTAATAATTGGACCCTACGGTATCTCAGCTATGAAGTTGATTCATGCATTGGAACTGCCAATTATGCTGATCTCCGTATTTAAGTATTTGGCTGCTCATTTCGATACACGTTTGTCTTCAATTTTGTATCTGGTGGGCTATCAGTTTACGAGTCAGGTAGGAGCTTCAATCTTGTCACCAATCGCTGGAGTGTTTTATGACATTAGAGGCTTTGCAAATACGTACGTGATTATGGGTATCTTCGTATTTGCCTTCACAACAATTTCGATTTTCACCTTGAAGAGAGAACCGAAAAAGCTGAATCCCAAACCTAACACACACATTAAAACAGCATAGGAGGAAAAGAAATGAGCAATAATACGAAACAAGCTGAGGAAGCTTTAAAACAGTCAGCAGCAAAAATGAACAAACGCTATCGCTTAGGGTATCATATTATGGCACCAGCAAATTGGATTAATGATCCAAACGGATTAATTCAATTTAATGGAGAATACCACGTATTCTATCAACATCATCCATATGATGAGAACTGGGGTCCAATGCATTGGGGTCACGTGAAGAGTAGAGATCTCGTACATTGGGAGCATTGTCCAATTGCTTTAGCACCTGGAGATGCGTGTGACCTTGATGGCTGTTTCTCAGGAAGTGCAGTAGATAATAACGGTGAACTGACACTGATCTATACAGGTCATCAATATATTGACCAACCAAATAATATCTTCAGCCAAAACCAAAATGTGGCCGTAAGTACTGATGGTATTCATTTCACGAAATTAAAAGAGAATCCCGTAATCGCTGAGCCTCCGACAGATAGCTCTCAGCATTTCCGTGATCCAAAAGTGTGGAAGAATGAGGATACATGGTACATGATCCTGGGCAATAGCACAAAAGAAGATCTACCGCGGGTAATTCTATATTCATCTCCTGATCTTAAAACTTGGACCTATCAGGGTGTGCTCCTTCAGGGAGATAAGAGTATGGGCTTCATGTGGGAGTGTCCTGATTTCTTTGAACTGAACGGTAAGCATATATTCATGTTCTCCCCTCAAGGTATTAACGCGCGAGGGGACAAGTACAATAACTTATTCCAGACGGGGTACTATGTTGGCGAATATAATTATGAACGTAATGAATATATACATGGAGAGTTTCTTGAGTTGGACAATGGTCACGACTTCTATGCAGTTCAAACGTTTTTAGATGATCAAGGTCGGCGTATTGCAATGGGTTGGATGGATATGTGGGAATCGGATATGCCTACGAAAGGGGACGGATGGTGCGGAGCAATGACGATTCCGCGTGTAATTACGTTGGACGAAAATAATAAAATGCTTATGAATCCTGTGGAAGAAATGAAGTTACTTCGTCAGAGTAAACATGTTTTGTACCAAAAAGGTACTATTCGTGAAAGTTACTTCGAGAACGTTGAGGCAGATCTGCTCGAAGTGAAAGTTGTTTTCGATCTCACAAAGTCAACTGCAGATCTGGTAGGTTTGAAGCTTCGTGGAACAGGACAGGAAGAAACGGTTATCACTTATTCTATCCCGGATCAGAAACTCAAACTTAATTGTTCCAAATCAGGTAAAAAGACGGATGGAGTACGGCAAACAGCCTTCAAAACTGAGGGGCAGCTGACATTGCAAATATTTCTGGATCGCTCATCCATTGAAATATTTGCGAATGAAGGACAAGCTACGATGACAAGTCGCATCTATACAAGTGAGAAACTGTTAGGCATAGAAGTCATAACGGAAGGCGGAGATGTCTATGTTAATGGGCTCACATGCTGGGAGTTAAACGATATTTGGCAGCAGGAGAAATCGGCGCCGTAACGGTGTCTACAAATATGGCAGGACGCGGCGTTGATATTCGGCTCGGCGGGGTATTTATCCCATTTACATTATCCCAGACCAGTATGTTGCTGAAGTGGATTCGACAAAAGCCTCAAGGTTGGGTTTTAAAATTTATAATAAACACAGTGGGTGCTTTAATCAGCTTTATTGTAGCAATGATGTTTTTCCTGACTAAATTCAATCAAGTGTGGTCAGTGCTAATTTTTCTGCCACTGATTATTCTGATCTTTTACCGTATTCGTAAGCATTATGATGCTGTCGCAGACCAGCTTCGTTTGACGTCTTGCGAGCCCGCAATCCCAATTGAGGGTAACGTAGTCATACTCCCGGTTGCTGGTATTACCCATGTGGTGGAGAATTCATTGATACGGTACAACGCAAGGCCAATGAATCTAATTATCAGGTGACGGTAATTATACCTCAATTTATTCCGAAAAAAGGATGGCAGCATTTTGAAGCAGAAAAGTATCAGTTGTTGTTCTTAAAGTCATTGTAGAAGGAAGCCAACAAAATTGATCTGGGCATACCGCGGGACAAGAAACATTGCCCCAATGAAGTCGCTAAAATAGCGGCTTTTTTATTTTATCGGTACACGTTCTTACCCTCGAGCCGAGGATCAAGAACGTGTACCGCTTAACCGAAAAGAGCAAGATTTGTTCCGACTACGAATAGTAATAAATGATTTCACTTTTTTCTTCATTAGGCTAGCGGGAAGGATAGTTGAAAATGTAGAATGCATGTCAGTCATAACGCTATTGACTTATCATCTACTACGTGATACTTTATAGCAGTAGTAAGTAACACTGCATACCAGTCATACAGAATAGTAAAGGGTGATTGTGCTGGAAAATTTAACGGAAATGCTCAAAGGCGTGCTTGAGGGCTGTGTTCTTGAAATTATAAGCCGCCAAGAAACATACGGCTACGAAATCACGCGGCGACTGAACGCCCTTGGTTTCACAGATGTTGTCGAGGGAACGGTTTACACGATCCTGATCCGGCTTGAAAAAAACAAGTTGGTGGAAACCACCAAGAAACCTTCCGAAATGGGACCGCCGCGAAAGTTTTTCGCGATCAACGAAGCAGGGCATGAGGAACTGCAGAAGTTCTGGGCAAAATGGGAATTCGTATCATCAAAAATGAACGAGTTAAAGGAGAAAAAACAATGAATTTTTGGGATAAAATCACCGGAAACGACATGACAAAAGAATTCAAAGCTTTTGAAGCGCGAGTCAAAAAACTGCCGGCGGATTATCAAGCGGCATGGAAAGAAATTAATGACCATCTTTGGCCACACTCCGATTTTACCGGGCGCAACCTCATGCCAATTTTGGACGGTGTGCTTGGCTTGTTGGAAGAAACCGCAGGGGATGAGCAGCCGATCCAAGAGGTTTTAGGTGACGATATCAAAGGCTTCTGTTCTGCACTGGCTGGCGAAGAAGGGGCAAAATCTTATCGGGACAACTGGCGCAAGCAACTCAATAATAATGTTGTTAAAAAATTAGGTAAATAGGAGGAGAGTATAATGAAAATCCGAGATATTATCGAAGGAAAAAAAGAGTGGAGAGCGCATATGGCGCGTGTCAAAGGACTCCCGCAAGATTATCAGATTGTTTATAAAGAGATTCAAAAATATCTCTTTAAGGTTGGCCCTGTTGAGCTTACTAACGGGACGGGGTTGCTCTCGGGAATTGTCGATCTTTTTGAAGAGGGCGCGGTCTCGGGGAAAAGCGTGCTCGAAGTTACGGGCAGTGATGTAGCGGCTTTCTGCGATGATCTAATTAAAGATTCCAAAACTTATGCGGACATTTATCAAGAATCTGTTGACCAAGAAGTTAGAAAGGCCATGAAAAAGGTTACGGATAAAACAAAATAAAAGGGGGCCTTCGGGATGGAAAACACAATTGAAGTGAAGGGTCTGCGAAAGTCATTCAAGAACACAGAAGTCCTTAAGGGTGTCGATTTTCAAGTGAGGCAAGGTGAAATTTTCGCCCTGCTTGGCTCTAACGGCGCAGGCAAAACGACGATTATTAGAATCCTCACCACATTGCTTAAACCAGATGGAGGCACCGCCACCGTAAACGGATTTGACGTTGTGTCAAAACCCAAAAATGTGCGGCAAGTGATCAGTCTGACCGGGCAATTTGCCGCTGTAGACGAGATATTGACCGGACGGGAAAATCTGATCATGATTGCCAAGCTGCGGCATCTAGATCATCCGCACCAAGTTGTGGACGATTTGCTGAGACGTTTCGGATTAACCGACGCAGCCAATCGCAAGCCATCTACGTATTCGGGTGGTATGCGCCGTAGGCTTGACATCGCCTTGAGCCTTGTGGGTAAACCGCAGATCATTTTCCTCGACGAGCCAACCACTGGGCTTGACCCAGAGGCACGTATCGAAGTATGGAAGATTGTAAAGGAACTGTCAGACAGCGGCACGACGGTATTTTTGACCACACAGTACTTAGAGGAAGCCGAGCAGCTTGCCGACCAAATATCTATTCTGCACGAGGGCAGGATTATCGCGGGCGGCACGCTCACGGAACTAAAAAAGCTGTTTCCATCCCCAAAGGTAGAGTATGTTGAAAAACAGCCAACTTTAGAGGAAATATTCCTCGCAATCATCGGTAAAAAGGAGGCCCTTTAATGGAGACAACAATAAAACATTTCTTCAGCGATATGATCGTTATGCTTGGTCGTTCCATGCGCCATATTTTCCGCAGTATGGATACCATCCTCACCGTCTGTATCACTCCGATTGCAATGATGCTGCTGTTCGTCTATGTGCTTGGTGGCGCAATCGAAACCGGTACGGAAAACTATGTGAACTACCTGTTGCCTGGCATACTGCTCATGGCTATTGCGAGTGGGGTGGCTTATGTTGCTTATCGTCTGTTTATGGATAAGCAACGGGGCATCATCGAGCGGTTCCACTCCATGCCGATTGCGCGTTCCACTGTGCTGTGGGGGCATGTGCTAACCTCGGTAGTATCCAACGTTATTTCTATTGTGGTCATCATTCTCGTAGCGCTTATTATGGGATTTCGCTCCTCGGCGGGGGTGCTCTCTTGGTTTGCCGTAGCAGGTATACTCGTGCTGTTTACGCTGGCTCTGACTTGGATCGCAGCCATTGCGGGACTGTCCGCAAAAACGATAGAAGGTGCAAGCGCTTTTTCCTATCCTCTAATCTTCCTGCCGTTCATCAGCTCGGCGTTTGTCCCGACCGAGTCGATGCCGAAAGTTGTTCGGATCTTTGCTGAAAATCAGCCGGTGACCTCAATTGTTGAAGTTATTCGCGCCCTGTTGTCAGAACAGCCAGTGGGTAATGACATATGGGCCGCCCTATCGTGGTGCGTCGGGATTATATTCGTGGCTTATATCTTTGCGGTGCGTGCATACAAAGGCAATGCAGCTTAATGGCTGTATGCATTATAATCATAGATAGGGACCTATATATCTTCGTGTTCCGAGCCAAGGACAAGAACTTGTACCGAGATCAGGAGTTTTCTTTCTTTGATTTAGTAGCAAGATAGAAGACAATTCCAAAAAGAACCCCAAAACTAATGCCCAATGGAATACTATCAAGCGCCATGAAAAAAATAACGCCAAAAACCGATCCTAAAGATACACCCGTTGCGAGAGATTTCTTATTCATAGTTAATACCTCCAAATTACTTTTTATATACTACGAATTCGAATTAAATCTGTTTCATTAAATAGTCATGGAGAGCCAATGAGGTGTAATGAAATGGAATTGAAAGATATTTTAGCGATTAAAAAAGCAACAGATAGTCTTGACTGTACGGAAACACACAAGTTGATAACGTTACGGGAGAATTACGCTATTGGTCCAAACGTTGGAAGGTCGTATGGCACGCAGCAATTGGTTCCGTAACAATATTGCGTGAGTAATCGACGCTTATATCGAGTTCGTAGAAGAATACAATGAGCTCTTAGATAAGATAGAGCAAATTCCGGAACAGGCCGAAATCATGGTTTGGGCCAGCGGCTACTAAATTAGTAACACGAACAATTGTCGAAGAACAAGAACATATTCCCATTGAAAGTCGCTATATTAGCGGCTTTTTTTGTTTATCGATACAAGTTTCGTGTCCCGAGCCAAGAAGAAAAACTTGTACCGATTGCCGAAATTGACAAATCATAGTCCGATAAATGTTTTACAAATTCGGTGATTTACCAAATCATTCTTCTTACATTCAACTTGTATCCTACTTGTGTACCAGAGAATCCGGTATGGAAGCAACCAAATTTCAGGAGGGTATACATTGTGAAAAATAGTAAACGTAAAGGGTATCAAAGCTTGATCTTCTCGCTTGTATTTATGCTTGTCATCCTGTCTGGATGCGGGGCATCAGCAAGTTCAAGCTCCAGTGAAGGCGGAATGCCAGAAGTAATCCGAATCGGTATTATGCCAAGCGAAGAGGGCGAGATGAACCGTTCTCAGGAACAGCTTGCAACAGACATTACTGAAGCAACCGGCATTCCTGCGGAAATTTTTGTAGCTGAAGATTATAACATGGTTATCGAAGCCCTGCGTGCAGGCAAAATTGAAGTTGGACTGATCGGGCCGTTTGGTTACATCATCGCTACGGAAAGAGCCAATGCCAAACTGCTTGTCCGTTCCGAAAGTGATCAACAATCGAATACAGTCATCCTTGTTCGTAAGGACTCTCCATATCAAATTGTACAGGACCTAAAAGGAAAAGATTTTTTGTTTGCCGATCCGGCATCAACATCAGGCAATCTGTACCCACGTGCCACATTAATGAAAGAGCTTGGTCTTTCCAATAAGGAACTGGATTCCTTTTTCGGCAGTGTAGCGTTCTCCGGTGGACATGACAAATCACTGCTTGCATTGGCAAACGGTAATGCAGATGGGATTGGGACGTCAAGTCTCATGGTGCCAATGATGGCAGAATCAGGACTTATTAAAGAGGAAGATTTCCGCGTGATTGCCGAATCCGATCCGATCGTCGGTGGGGCTCCACTGCTTTATCGTCAAGACTTGCCAGAGGAATTGGTTACTCAGCTGCGTGATCTTATGCTGGATTACGATACGAAAAATCCTGAATTCCTGGAAAGTGTCGGCGCAGCCCGTTTTGTAGAAGGCAGTGACAGTGACTTTGATCCAATCCGGGAAGTCGCCAAAGCACTGGATATGTCCCCTGAAGAACTGCTGAAGAAGTAGGATTCAAACTTGCGAGGAGGAGGAATTAAAATGACACTTTTACAGGTGGAAGGGTTGTCCAAGGTATATTCCGACGGAACAAAAGCTCTTGATAACTTGAACTTAACAATTAATGCTGGAGAGTTCGTTGTTGTCATTGGACCGAGCGGAGCCGGGAAGAGCACCTTGTTACGTAGCCTGAACCGAATGATCGAGCCGACAAACGGAAAGATTCAGTTTAAAGGCAGTGAAACTATGGGCATCAAGGGTAAAAAGCTCCGTGAACTCCGCCGCCATATGGGCATGATCTTTCAGGGTTATAACCTGGTCACCCACCTGTCCGTTCTTAATAACGTGCTGCATGGACGATTAGGCTACATGAATCCGCTGAAAGGGGCACTGGGTCTTTACTCAAAAGCAGATACAGAAGCCGCCAAGTTTATGCTTCACCGTGTTGGTTTACATGAACAGATGTATAAGAGGGCAGATGAACTCAGTGGAGGTCAGCAGCAGAGAGTGGGTATTGCACGTGCACTTTCTCAAAATCCGGACTTGATATTGGCAGATGAACCCATAGCCAGTCTCGACCCTGCTTCCTCAGAGACGATTATGCATTACTTGTATACGATCTGCAAAGAGGAAGGCATTGCCTGCCTGTGTAATCTGCATCAGGTAGATATCGCGAAGAAATACGCAACCCGTATCATCGGTATCCATAAAGGGTCCAAGGTATTTGACGGGACACCTGATGAACTGACGGAAGATATGATCCGGCTCATATACAACCAGACCAATCCCAAAGTGAAGGAGACAGCCTGACATGAATGCGGCTCAGTTACAATCTGCCCGAAAAATGAAACGCACACAGACGATATTGTTTTTTATCGTGCTGTTGGCTCTCATCATCTGGTCTTCCATCGGCGCAGAGTTTTCATTTGGAGCTTTGTTCGCAGGGGTAGGAGAGAGCTTCCGATTTATCTTTTTTGATTTTCTTCCACCTGATTTATCTTCACTTTCCCAGCTCATTGAACCTGCCATGCAGACCCTTTATATGAGTGTGGTGGCGATGGTCATCGGGTCGGTTGTAGCAGGAATGTTATCCTTTTTAGCAGCAGCCACGACAAGCCCTCACCCTTACCTTCAGGTATTTGTTCGTGCGGCTACATCACTGTTTCGTAACATTCCGGTAATTATCTGGACGATTCTGCTTGTTGCTGCGTTTGGACTGGGGGCTGTAGTCGGTACGATGTCGCTGATCCTGATCTCCATTGGTATGTTGACTCGTTCCTTTGCCGAAGTGCTTGAAGAAATTGACATGGGACAGGTAGAAGCGGTTCGAGCTGCTGGCGGGAGTTATTTACAAGTGTTGTCCCAAGCCGTGTTTCCACAATTCTTACCCGGGTTTATCGGTTGGAGCTTGTACAACTTCGAAATCAACGTACGCGCTTCTACAATTGTAGGTATGGTTGGAGGCGGTGGTCTCGGATTTATTTTGCAATCCAAATTGAAGTTGTTTCAGTATCAGGAAGCCAGCATGGCCGTGCTACTTGTGCTTGTTATCGTTCTTGTTGTGGAAATGATCACCAATCGCGTAAGGGAGCGAATCATATGAGTATGCGAATGAACGAAGCGAAGCCATCTTTTACGCTGTATACTTCCATACCAGAGCCACCCAAGCCGAAAAGAAACAAGCTGTTCGTGATCGGTCTGCCGCTTATTGCTGTGCTTTTTGTGTTCAGTCTCGTTCAGCTGCAGTTCGACTATTCTAAGATGGCCCAAGGCTTTACGAAACTCGGCGGTTACATGGGAACCATGTTCCCACCTGATTTCTCGGCCTGGCGCCATGTCCTGCTCGCTGCTGTAGAATCATTGCAAGTTGCTATTCTCGGATCAGTGCTGGGGATTGTCGTGGCGTTTTTTCTCTCCTTCTTGGCTGCGAGCAATTTGACACCTCATCCGTTCGTTGCCTGGATCATTCGAAGCGCGGCTTCCTTGCTTCGTGCGATTCCTACGATCGTGTGGGCCCTGATTTTTATCGTATCCGTTGGTCTTGGACCGCTTCCCGGCGTGCTTGCGATTGCCGTCTCTGCGGCAGGCATGCTTGTCAAAGTATTTGCCCAGTCACTGGAGGAAATCGACAAGGGCGTACTCGAAGCGATGCAGTCTACGGGTGCCAGCTGGCTGCAGATTGTCATGCAAGGTATTTTGCCTACCGTGAAGACAGCCTTTATTGCCTGGTGCGTGCTGCAGCTGGAAGGCGGTATTGCCGAATCCACTATTCTCGGTGCGGTTGGCGCAGGAGGTATTGGATATGAGATGACTCATGCCATGAAATCCTATAACTTTGCGGCTGCTTTGTTTGTCGGATTGGTCGTTTTCGTCATGGTATTCAGTGTGGAATTTGTGGCAAACCGATACAAAATGAAGCTAAAAATACGTCAAAACTAATTCATTCATGTGCATAACGATAAATATCACTTTGAGGAGGAATATCAATGTCAACATCTAATTCACTTTTGAAACAAGGCCCTCAAGTACAGGCTAGGTATAGCGATAATAACGGGATTACGTTAGCCTGGAATATGGAAGAGAACATGGAGGCGGAGGCAGTTTACCACTCTGTTCTACCGGAATTGATTGAATCCAACAGCACACTGCTTGATGTACAAATCGACCCGTCAGGAGCAGTATTTACGAGAACGGTGTCTCCAGGCCGAAACTATTATCATGTGAAGTTCACGAATGGGTCGATATCAACCATTAACGATCGCATGATTTACACCGATGGAGTAATTAATTTCCGTGATATGGGCGGTTATCTCACAGAAGATGGTCGTACGACTCGATGGGGAATGCTGCTGCGGTCTGCTGATCTGCATGAGCTTAGTGAGCAGGACCTGCACACGGCCACTACGCTCGGTATTGACTGGATTTGTGATCTGCGCAGTGATTTTGAAGTAGCTAGCCGTCCAAGCCCAGCCATTGGCCATGCGATCAACACGAATATTCCCTTTATGGCGGAAGCAAGTCCTGAGGAAATGCAGAAGATCGGACATGATCTGCATGCAGGCTACAAAGCGATGATCTTAAATACGGACAAATGTGCACTTATCCTAAATGAACTATTAAAAGAAGAGCGGGACACCTCCTTGTTCCACTGTGCAGCCGGGAAAGACCGGACCGGAGTTGTATGTGCAGTGATCCTTCTCACCTTGGGTGTACCGCGAGATATAGTTATTGAAGACTATGAACTGACGAATCTCGCGGTGGACGGACTCATGCAGCGCTTCCTCTCCGGAAGCAACAAGGATTATCAAAAATACATGGATCAAATGCCTGAATTTAAGGGAGTGATTCCGGAAATGATGAAAGCGGCCTTTATCCAAGCGGCACTTGAAGCAATCGACGAGAACTACGGTTCTTTTGATCAGTATCTTAAAGAGGGATTAGGCATTAGCGCCGAGCAGAGGACAGCTCTTCAAAACAAATATCTGGTTTAAAAAAATGGAGTCCAGAAACTGGGATACAGTGTCGGGCTCCTTCTTGTCACAGTCTGGTTGCGTAACTTCTCCTAAGACTGGTAATATAGGATGAAATGTGTAGATCGCATTAAAATTCAAATGAAGTCCTCATAATGAGAGAAAGGGATTATGATATGAACAAAATATCGCTTGTCGATACAGCATACATGATGCTTCGTGAGCGAATGGTTTGCGGTGAATTAATGCCCGAAACTCTGCTTTCAGAGAACGAATTGGCGGAGGAGTATCAAATGAGCCGTACACCAATCCGTCATGCCATTGCTCGCCTTGAATCAGAAGGATATGTGACTTCTCTCAAAAATCGTGGTGTATTGGTCAAGGATGTAGGGGGTAAGGAATTTCTTGATCTGATTGAACAGATTCAATCCATGCTTTTTTACTCTTTCGAAATGATGAAAAACCCGAACCGAGAGATCTACTTAAACCTTGAATCACTTGCAGCTCATGTTGAGATCCAGCGGACCGCCGAGAAAAGGAATGACTATGCCTTATACACCGAACATCATTTTCTTTTCATGCGCGAGATCGTTGAATCCTTGAACAATGGCGTAATGCTGAACACATTTGACTCCTTTCGGGATAAACTTTACATGTACTCCATCGTCCGCTTCAAGCGAACTCCGCATATCAAGCACTACAGTGCAATCGGAATTAATCGGGATACGCTGCACGCATTATCCAATAATGATTATAAGGCAGCTCAAGAGGTTGTGTTATCTCTCATTCCTATAACCAGAGAACGCATGCTTGTTACAGGGCAATTTTAATTTTGAAGTTAGTCGGTGGATTGCTAACGTCAATTCTGCTGAACTAAAAAGCAGCTGCCTTAACGGGCAGCTTATTTTGTAAGGGCGGACGGTATGGACGCCAATCTTTTTAAAAGCGTCACCCGATTAGCCATTATTGTACATATAACAGCCAAAGTCGTTCCTTAATGGATCGGCCTTTTTTCATTGGAGGAATCGAAGTGATCCGCAGCAGAAGACGTGCGATTGGATAATTTTAGTAATATTAAATGAAAACAAAATTTGCTAAAATATTGTATAGTTATTCTACCAATTTAGCCATTCTAGCGGAGGATTGATCGGAAAGTATGAAAGAGTTTTTGAGCGAGCAGTCCATTGAGGCATTTAGATCAATCATAAATCACAATCCAGATGCCACTTTTATCGTTTCGAACGAAGGAACGATCGTAGAAGTAAATGAAGGAGTTACAGAGTGTTTAGGGTTTAAAAAGAAAGAAATCATGGGTTCCTCCTACAAAGATCTCTTTTGTCAACATCAGCTTGATTTGATCAGTCAATATTTTTCGGAAGTCTTAAAGGGTGCATCCTGTCAATATGTTGCCGAAGCCCATCATAAAAATGGAGAAATTGTTTATTTGCAAATTAAACAAGTTCCTTTGTTTTTTGAAGGTAAGGTAAATGGGATCTTTGGAGTAGCTAAAAACATTACTGAGTACAGGCAGCTGCTTAAGGCTTTGAAAGAAAGCGAAGAGCGCTATCGCCTCTTAGCCGATAACTCCCTTGATCTCATCCAGTTGATCAACCTGGATGGCATTGTGGAGTATGCCTCTCCTTCTCATAAAATGGTGCTTGGCTTCGATCCAAAAGAATATATAGGTAAATGGGTATTCTACCAACCAAATGGAGATGTGGACGATAAGTTTCGTACAGTATTTATGAGTATGTTGCTTTTGAGAAAGCCGTTTACCTACGAAATAAAACGACAGCATGAACAGGGTTATCCTGTATGGCTGGAGATGAAAGGGACACCAATGTTCGACGAGGATGGTGATTTTAAAAACATGATGCTCGTGGGAAGAGAAATTACAGAGCGGAAAAAGTACCAAGTTCAACTGGAACAATTAAGTTATCATGATGCACTTACCGGTGCCCCTAACCGGAGATATCTCAATAAAATGCTCAGCGATGCTTTAAGTGCAGCAACGACAAGCGTTGGCCAGCTAGCCGTCATGTTTGCGGATCTAGACAATTTTAAACAGATCAATGATACATTAGGTCATGATGCGGGGGATGAATTGCTACGGCAATTTGTAAAGCGAGCAGGAGCTTGTCTTCAAGAACACGATGTCCTGGCCAGAATGGGTGGTGACGAATTCGTCTTTGTACTTCCTCATGTCAAATCCTCCTCAGAACTCAGCCTTTTGGCGGAAAACATCTTAGAAACATTGCAGCTCCCTTGGATACTCGACGGGAAGGAGCTCTATACAACTTCAAGCATCGGTATTGCCTTTTATGAAGAAGACGATTCAGTAAAAGAACTGCTTCAGAAAGCAGATGCAGCACTTTATCTTGCCAAAGCGGAAGGCAAAAATACATATCGCATCTACTCATTCCGTGACTTATCAATGCGCTGAAACTGAAAAAATGATATACCTGCTACAACAGCGTAATACTTGTTAGACGGCGATTGAGTAGCATAATTAATCCATTGTGAAGTCGACCAATTCATTGGTTGACTTCTTTTTTTCTATTGCGCGGTCAGAATTTGTGGACCTTCAGCTGTGATGGCGATTGTGTGCTCGTATTGAGCGGCAAGCTTGTTGTCCATCGTCCGTGCGGTCCAGCCGTCAGAAACAAGTGTCATAAAGTAGGTGCCTTCGGTGATCATGGGCTCAATCGTGAACACCATACCCTCCTTGATACGGAGGCCTTTTCCGGGATTTCCTACATGCATATATGTTGGCTCCTCGTGCAGGTCACGGCTGATGCCATGGGCTAGAAGGTCACGCACGACACCGAAGCCGTGCGACTCCGCATGCCGTTGAATCGTGCTTATTACATCGCCGAGTCGTTTGCCGGGCTGCGCCTGTTTGATGCCCAGGTCAAGACATCCCTTTGTGAAGCGCATCAACTTCTCGGCCATCGGTGAGATTTGCCCAACCGCATAGCTCTAGGCCGAATCGCCGAGCCAGCCGTCTAGCTCCGCGACCGTGTCGATCGTCACAATATCGCCTTCCTCAAGTGGTTTATTGCTAGGCAAGCAATGTGCGATTACGTCGTTGACGGAGGCACAGGTCGCATATGGATAGCCCTTGTTTCCCTTTTCGTATGGCTTAGCACCGTGCTTCAAAATAATGTCCTCGAATATGCGCTCAATCTCATTGGTTGTAATGCCCGGTTTGATGAGTGGGGCAATTGTACGATGGCATTCGGAATTGGCGGCATAGTAGTGGACCCCACAGCAACCGACCAGAACGGCAAGCATATGGTCGACGCTGTCGTTGAAAAGAAGAATTAGGCCGCAATAATAAAGTTGTAGACCGGACGCAAGCGTTAAGCTAACTGGAAACATTAGATCAATAAAATGAAGAAGGCAGCGGACTAACGTGATCGGCTGCTTTTGTTCATTTAACGGACAGATTAGTTCGAAGTAATAGGATAAATGTCGGGGGACAAGAACAGGGTCCGGTTACCAATCAGCGTATAACTAATCGGTTCTTCTCTCCATAAATTCATTGAGCTAACGAGAAAGATAGTTCATATAGGGTGGAGGGGTATAAAAAGATGTTGACTAAATATAGGGTAGGGGGGTATATTATTTAACAAGAGGTCAACGAGACCTGAGGAACTGGCCTCGAGAGTACAGCCCATCGTTTAGGTCAAACTAAACCAAAAAATTACCCACAAGAAGGGACGAAATAAGATGAAAAACATTGTATTGAACGTACAAGGTATGAGCTGCCAACATTGTGTAAACTCCATCGAAGGTGCTCTGAAAGAAATTGGAGTGAGTGGCAAGGTGAATCTCAGTGATGATTCGGTTGAAGCGACGTATGATGAAAATCAAGTTTCCTTGGAGCAAATTAAAGAAGTTATTGAAGAACAAGGCTACGAAGTAGCGTAAGTAATGGACGATGAGAGGAGTGAGTTATTGTGGCAACAACAGCGGCTCAGACGAAACAGTCGAGTATACAAATTACAGGTATGACCTGTGCAGCTTGTGCAAACAAAATCGAAAAAGGCCTCGGCAAAATGGACGGGGTAACATCAGCGAATGTTAACTTCGCTTTGGAAAAAGCAAGTGTAACGTATGATCCCACGAAAGTGGAAATGAAAGAACTTGAGGAAAAAATCAAAAAACTTGGATATGGTTCCGTTTCAGAGGTTGCGCAATTCAATCTTGAAGGCATGACCTGTGCAGCATGTGCGAACAAAATTGAAAAAGGGCTGAATAAGCTGCCCGGCGTGACTAACGCTACAGTAAACTTCGCCATGGAAACGGCCCGAGTTGAATTTTCTCCTGGTGAAGTTTCCATCGAAGACATGAAAAACAGGGTGAATAAACTGGGTTATACGGCGATCGTCAAACAAGACGGTACCAGTAATGGTGCAAGTGACCATCGTGCTAAAGAACTGAGTAATCAAAAACGAAAATTACTGATTTCGGCGATTCTTTCCTTGCCTCTGTTGTGGACTATGGTAGGTCACTTCTCGTTCACTTCATGGATCTATGTGCCGGAATTGTTTATGAATCCGTGGTTCCAACTAATCCTGGCTACACCAGTACAATTTTATATTGGTAGACAGTTCTATATGGGTGCGTATAAGGCTCTCCGAAACAGGAGTGCCAACATGGATGTGTTGGTATCACTTGGTACCTCTGCAGCCTACTTCTATAGTTTGTATTTAACCATTCAATGGTCGAGTATGGTTGAAGGGATGCCTCATGGTCCATCCCTCTATTATGAAACGAGTGCGGTACTTATTACATTGGTTCTTATGGGTAAATTGTTTGAATCACTTGCGAAAGGCCGAACATCAGAGGCAATTAAATCACTGATGAGTCTGCAGGCGAAGACGGCATTAGTAGTTCGGGATGGCAAAGAACTTACCATTCCAGTGGATGAAGTCATTGTAGGAGATGTTGTCCTTATTCGCCCAGGCGATAAAGTTCCTGTAGACGGAGAGGTGTTGGAAGGGAGCTCATCTGTAGATGAATCCATGCTTACGGGTGAAAGCCTTCCAGTAGAGAAAAAAGTCGGAGATGCTGTGATTGGAGCTACGATTAATAAAAACGGTATTCTTCGGATCAAAGCAACCAAAGTAGGTAAAGAAACTGCTCTTGCACAAATTATTAAGGTTGTTGAAGAAGCTCAGGGATCAAAAGCACCAATTCAGCGGGTAGCCGATGTGATCTCGGGCATATTCGTCCCGATCGTTGTAGGGATTGCAATAGTTGCTTTTGTGGTTTGGTACTTCTGGGTTACACCAGGTGATTTTGCAGGTTCGTTAGAAAAAGCAATTGCGATTCTTGTTATCGCATGTCCTTGTGCACTTGGACTTGCAACCCCAACATCCATTATGGCAGGGTCTGGTCGTTCGGCTGAACTAGGGGTGTTGTTCAAAGGCGGGGAGCATCTGGAGCAGACGCATAAAATTGATGCGATCCTTCTGGATAAAACGGGTACTATTACAAAAGGTAAACCTGAAATGACTGACGTCGTTGCTCTTGGCAATGAGAATGAATTCCTGAAACTTGTTGGAGCTGCAGAGAAAAACTCTGAGCATCCACTTGCAGAAGCAATCGTTGTGGGCATCCAGGAACGAAATATCGAACTACCAGGAACTCAATCCTTTGAAGCATTTCCGGGTTTCGGAATCCAGGCAATGGTTGAAGGTAAACAACTGCTCGTGGGTACACGTCGACTGATGGAAAAGTATAATATCGATGCAAAAGCAGCTTATCATTCGATGTCACGTTTGGAAGAAGCGGGCAAAACTGCGATGCTGGTTGCCATTGATGGGCAGTATGCAGGTATGGTCGCTGTAGCAGACACGATTAAAGAAACTTCGAAAGCTGCAGTGAGCCGTCTGAAAGAAATGGGCATTCAGGTCATTATGATTACAGGTGACAATGAACGGACGGCAAAAGCCATCGCTGCTCAAGTAGGTATTGACCACGTTCGTGCAGAGGTCTTACCTGAAGGAAAAGCGGAAGAAGTGAAAAAACTGCAATCACAAGGTAAAAAAGTGGCCATGGTTGGCGATGGTATCAATGATGCACCCGCTTTGGCAACTGCAGATATTGGTATGGCGATTGGTACGGGGACAGATGTAGCCATGGAAGCAGCTGATGTAACACTCATGCGCGGCGATCTATCCAGTATTCCTGATGCTATCTACATGAGTCGCAAGACCATGCGCAACATTAAGCAAAACTTGTTCTGGGCACTTGGTTACAACACCTTAGGCATTCCTATTGCAGCTATCGGTCTGTTAGCACCATGGGTTGCAGGCGCAGCGATGGCCTTGAGTTCGGTATCGGTCGTTCTGAACGCCCTGCGATTGCAACGCGTAAAAGTACGTCACTAGTCAGGAACTAGAATAGGAGCGAACATAATGATGAGGAGGAGTAAAAAAATCATGCTAATGTTAACTGGTGTTTTAGCTTTTGGTGTGTTGTCTGCTTGCGGAACCCCTAAAGAAAGTGCACATTCAGATGGACATGGTGGTATGAATCATACTGAGATGAATTCTGAAACTGAAGGTGCGAGTCATGATCATGCAGGGTCTCATGCTGATTCAACAGCAAGTACCCTTAAAACCTCGTTCTCCTTTGCATCAGATGTGAAGGCCAATGAAAATTCACATCTGACAATCCAAATCACGGACGTCGATGGTAAACCGGTTAATGAATTTGAAATGGGTCACGAAAAACGAATGCACCTTATCGTGGTGAGTAAAGATCTTTCTTACTTTAATCACATTCATCCAGATTTTAAAGGCGATGGAACGTTTGTGATTGAAACTTCATTTCCAGCTGGCGGAGAATACAAAATCCTTTCTGACTTTGTACCAAAAGGTGGAGCGAGTACTACCCCCAGTGAATGGGTGAACGTTGGGGGTCCAGAAAAAGCCCAAGAGCCTGTTCAAGCGGATTCCAACCTTGTAAAAGAAGTGGATGGTAAAAAAATCGAACTTTCATTGAGTAGCACAAAGGCCAACGAAGACGTAAATCTGACCTTTAATATCATGGATGCGAAAACGGACGAAGGGATTAATAATCTGGAACAATACCTCGGTGCTGTAGGTCATGTTGTTATCCTTTTTGAGGATGCAGAGCAATATCTGCATGTTCATCCAACAGAGGAAAAGGCAACAGGTCCAAAAGCGGAATTTATGACCTCCTTCCCGCATAGCGGAATCTATAAAATCTGGGGCCAATTCCAACATGATGGGGAAGTCTTTACAGTACCTTTCGTCGTAGATGTAAAGTGAGTAGAGAGGTATGAGCATGGGAGATAAAATTAAAATAGCGATTAGTCCAGCAATCCAACTTGGTGGAAGCTTATTCACTCCGGAGCAACTAGTTAAAATTGGCGAGATTATTGGTCCAGATTCAAAAGTGGAGATGACACCCTTTAAGCAACTCTACGCAGAAGTATCGATTGAACAACGAGATCAGATCAAAAATAAACTTGAAGATCACGGTCTTGAAATAAACCCTGCAGGATTTGTAACCAAAAGTCTGATCGCTTGCAACTTTTGTAGAGGTGCAGAAGAAGCAGGAATGGAAACAGCCAAAAATTTAAATCAAGCCATTTCCGGTATCGATACGCCTACACCACTCAAGATTGGATATGCTGGATGCGCCTTAGGCACTAGTGAACCGTTGATTAAGGATATTGGGATCGTAAAAATGCGCGATAAGTTCGATGTTTATGTTGGTGGCGAGTCGAAGGGGCTTAAACCCTCCTTCGCCAAGCTGCTACATTCCGGATTAATGGAGGATCAGCTTATTCCTTTCGTTACCGCAATTATTGATTATTATAAGAACCATGCGAAAGGCAAAGAAAAGTTCAGGAAATTCGTTAATCGAATGACACTGGAAAACTTGAAGTCTATGACGCTTGAAAGGGGGTGAAAACAGTGAAAGAAGCAACTGTAAAAATTCAAGGTATGTCTTGCCGTTCTTGTGTATCTAAAATTGAAGGTGCAATTAGCGCTCTTGGCGCTGAAGGCCACGTAAATTTTGAACAGGGAACAGTAGAAGTTCGATTTGACGATTCTAAAGTTCAAATCGCTGAAATTGAAGAAGCGATCCGTAGAAAAGGATATAACGTCGGAGCGTAATATATATTGAAATACAAGGGAGAGTAATTGGGCATGACGGAATCCATTCAGATTTATTCAATCCCAACCTGTAGCGATTGCAATTATGCTAAACGTTACTTTAAAGAGCGTGAGCTTCCCTATACGGATTACAATTGTGAAGAAGATGTCAAGTACGCTGAGGAAGTCTGGAAGTTGACTGGCAAACAGGTTGTTCCAACCATTGTCATTGGAGATAAGGTCTTTGTAGGCTTTGCCGAAAATCTCACTGAAATCAGTGAGTTAGTGAAGTAACTCTGATGACCCCGGTCAACATTCGACCGGGGTTATTCTTAATCCTTTGACTTATGTATCGTTGTAGGAGGGGAGGGTATAATATGTCTAATATACTGCATAGATAAAGATACTTGCATCGCTTATGGGCATGTGGAGCAGTGACGCCTGACAAGCCGTTCTCTTAGCACGTACCATGATACTTCTTGCTCTCTTTACATAGGGTAGGGGGGGATGGTAATGTGTAATAAAGGAGTTGATCAACTTTGGATGATACGATACTTGAGGCTGCTTCATGTGACCATACATCTTCAAACGAGCGGAAAAGCCATCATTCGGAGAGTACGAAGCGAAAATTAATTAGCCGGTTGAATCGGATTGAAGGGCAAGTGCGTGGAGTAAAAGGAATGATTGAGAAGGATACGTATTGTGATGACGTCTTGCACCAAATTGCCTCCATTCAATCCGCGTTGAATGGAGTAGGAAAGCAGCTTTTGGAACATCATATGAAAAGCTGTGTCATTGAACGCATTTCAGAAGGCGATCACAAAGTTTTGGATGAACTGATGATAACTGTAAATAAGTTAATTAAATAAGCTAGAATCAGGGAGATACCCTCTTGTTTTATTCAGGCAAATGGCCCATCAAGGTTGTTTATTATGGCTAGTGATGAAAAAATGTCGAGAACAAGAACATGTTCCGTTGAAGTCGCTATTTTAGCGGCTTTTTTGTTTTATCGGTACAAGTTCGTATACCGATCCAAGGACAAGAACTTGTACCGTCACATTAATTGACAAGCCAAACAGGAGAATCAAGATTGTTGGGCAGAAGAGGATTACAGTTGGCCTAAATAAAGGGAAAAGTTGATCCTCAATTAACTCATAGCTATTAATCATCGGAATACACTGTAGCATTGAAACTTTCGGGTCCCAGGCGAACGTTGTTAACACTGAAGCTTGGATTATAGGTGAGTGTAGCGTACGCAGAATAAATAAGTTGACCATTTCCAGGGGGAGGCACATTGTAATCTGAACCTTCGAAACTTGCGAGTATAGTGTTGGTGGAAGTGAATATAGGCTGGGAAACGACATAAATAGGTTGGCCTGTATTAGTGGCCCCCCTGAAGATTTCAATTCGAATAGTAGAGGGCAACGAAGATAAACTGGGCACTGAGAATCGATAGCTCCCATTAAACTGAGTACGGATGAGCGGTCCTGGATTAACAATGTTGAGTCCCACGATCCCAAGCAGGGTAGGTGTGTTTGATGGAAGTGGAATGTTGAGTGGAGTAATGCCCGTGGAGGCGAGAGAAGTACGAGCGTCAAGTGTACGAACCATTTTCATTCCTCCAATCTATTATACTGAAATATCGTATGTTACTGATTCGAAAGAGTTTTCCGCTTATTGGAAAGAAGTTACAGTCCTAAAGTAACAACAGTTATTTTTGTTACAGCTCCTGAATCAACTCCAATGAGTCCTCAAAACAAAAGACCTATTTCTCAAACACAAATATCTCAAATAAAAATAATTTATGGAGACCTATTCAACGTATTAACTTTGATAGTTAAAAGTAAGTGTCTTTCCCAGTGAAATCAAGTGATTTTGATCAGCCCATAAAATGAAATATGAATACGTATATCCTTGAATCACAACGGGAGCAGGATATTTTACAATAAGTGCCGCCTGATTTCTCATTTCCACGGGTTGGTCTTCCGAAGGAAATATGAAACAGGCTTCTTGTGCTTGAATAACAGCAGGGAAAATTCGGGGGTTTGCCCCATAGGGTTTCAACATATGAAAAGCTTCCGCTCTGCATACCTCGTGAATTCCTTCCTCAGAAGAGATAGCGGATATCTGAAAAAAACCGTCCGCTCCTTCGAATCGTTCTTCGGTAACTTTGTGCCAGCTTCGCGGATAATAGAAAGATACCTTGTATACCTGATTGAGATATAATCCATACGGATGAACATCATGCACTCGTGGTGACCATCTAAGAGCTGTAATCCACCGTGCTTCAACAATTTTGATCGGATTATTAGGGTTTCTTATATCAATAATCCACATTTCGGTTGCTTGTTCTTGATTATTGCACCCTGATAAGTAAGCGATTCGGTTCCCATCCGGCGACCAACTTAAAGGGGTAGAGAAGCAGGTGGAGACCGCCCATGTTTTTTGTTGCCCTCCAACTCGGCTGTCGGTCTGGATTAAAGAAACATATTGATTATCCACGAAGTCGGTGGCACTGTATGCGATGAGTGAAGAGTCCGGGGACCATTCGGGGAAATAGTTTTTGGCCTGAGGGCCACCATTAAGTTGGTAGCTCGCTCCTGTTGTCAGGTTCACCGTAGTGATCAACGAAATGCTGGCTCCCGGGGATGTATATAGGGCAAACTCTCCGTTAGGTGATATTCTGACATTGTGGAGAGGACCCTCCGTATTTTGAGTTAATTGCTGTTTGATCATGCCATCTCGGTTGATTTTATATAGTTGGGTATTGCCTGCTTCATCCGGAGCTGCAAACAGGAGAGCCTCTCCTGAAGGAAACCACTGGACATCGGTGGCTCCTTGTTGAACGATTGAACCGCTGGCATGGGAGTAGATATTGTAGATCACAATTCGTCCGTTTTTTACATAACTCAAGTATAGACTATCCGGCGACCAGCTCAGTAAAGTATAAGGGTCAATCTGATCAATTTGTGCCCATGTTCTGCTGTTTAGATTGAATACATACACGATATTTTTCTTGCCGATAAAGGCGATGTTCCGGACATCTGGCGACCAATATGGAATTGTAAATGTCTCACCAAGATCCTGAGTTAGCTTAATGGTCTGACCTGTTAAAGGTTGATAAATCCAAATGTCGTACGAACCACCCCCAACATTTGAAGTAAAAAGGATCGCTTCATGATAAGCAAAATTCATATTTGATGCCGCCCTTCAGGTTTGATTTCACTACAATGTATTCAAGAAAAGGAGATAGGCGAATTATTCGTTAAATTCCTATCAGGAAGTATTTATTCTGCCGATAATGAAGGAGCATATATTTTTTTACTTCAGGAGGAATCGTCAATGAAAAAAACAGTCATCTTGCTAACCAGTCTGGCGCTAATGCTAGCCACCGCCGCAGGCACAACCTCAGCCAAACCGGGAAACACTCCACCCGGACAATCAGGTAAAGAGGTATCGTCAAAAGCACCCAAAGACAAAGAAACTCCAATTGAGGAGAAACAGACCGAGGAAGTCGAGTCTTCTGAAATGGTCAGCACTGAAGATGACAAAGTTAAGGATTCCTCAACATCGGAGACAGAGAATACAACCAACAATACAACCGATCCAACCGAATCCAAGAAAAAAGGCTCCAAAGGATACAAAGGTTTGCTAAATGCCATTCAACATGTGGAAGATAAACCGGCAGGTGCTGTACTAGCCGATATTTTGCTTACAAAATATGCGACTGAGCTGACGGACGAACAAATCAAAGAACTTGAAGCCATCCTTGAAAAGGACAAGGCGTTGGAAACTGCAGCAGAAATGCTCGAAAAAAACGGTAGTGTGACTGACGCGGTGTATTTGCAGGAAGAGGCCATTAAAGCCAATTTTAAAAACCTGGACCTGTACAAAACAATGGGAAAACTCAATGAAAAGGCGGGCAAAAAGAATGGGGTGAAGCTGTATGTGAACGGGGAAGCTTCTGACTCCGAACCATTTGTCAAAAAGGGCAACACGTTTGTTCCTTTTCGCGCCATAGCTGAGTCTTTGAAAGCCGAAGTGGCATGGAATCCCGAAGAACGCTCCATCATTGTCACGAAGGATGGGGTGAGCATTAAACTTGTGGTTGACAGTAAGACTGCAACAGTTAATGGCAAAAACGTCTCTTTGGATGCGCCAGCAACTATCACAAAAGGCAGTACTTATGTACCCGTACGTTTCATAAGTGAGGCATTGGATGCAACCGTGCAATGGGAAGAAGAAAGTAAAACCGTCGTTGTTTATGAAGAAGTATAATATCGGAATGCATAGCAGCTGAGATTAACCAGTTGCTTCGACTTTTAACTTCAGCATCAGTGGGTGTATTGGAATGGTGGATTATCCGTTCGATGCCGTATCCGCCATCCGTCATGGTTGAACAATTTTGGAATTTGCTGAACCCGGTTGTCGAAAGACACGAACATCGTTCTATTGGAAGTCGCTAATTTTGCGGCTTCTTTTGTGTTTTCTAATGTTTGAGAAGATAGGAGGTGATAATTGATATGATCAGCATATCATTTAAATGATGTGACAATAATGTCACACTGAAATGAATATTGTTATGCTAATCGATGGGAAAATATAGTCATTTACTCTTATACTTGAACTTGCTAAGCGAGTTTATTATCGTAAAGGGGATATCTCCTAATGACTGATGTAATAAAAGCAATAATACTTGGCATAATAGAAGGCTTAACTGAATTCTTACCCGTATCGTCTACTGGACATCTTATTTTAGCAGGCAATTTACTTAACTTTGAGGGAGACGCGGCAATAACCTTTAAAATCGTTATACAGTTGGGTGCAGTAATGGCAGTTCTAATTCTTTATTGGAAAAGGTATATGGAGATTGGGTCAAACTTAATTAAAATGGACTTTTCAAAAAGTAAAGGATTAAACGTAATACATATGATTTTGGCTATGTTACCAGCATTAATCGTATATCTTCTACTAAAGGACACTATAAAAAGTCAATTATTCGGCCCTACACCTGTCTTAATTGGTTTAGTTGCTGGTGGTTTGTTAATGATCATCGCAGCACAGAGTAAGAGAACTACCAGCCTTGATACAATTGATATGATTAGTTACAAACAAGCTTTTGGGATTGGCTTATTCCAATGTCTAGCTTTGTGGCCAGGTTTTTCGAGATCGGGTTCGACGATTTCAGGTGGCCTTTTGCTCGGTACTAGCCAAAAAGCTGCCGCAGATTTTACGTTCATTATTTCTGTACCTGTTATGTTTGGTGCTACCTTGTTGGACTTATATGATAGCCGCGATTTACTTAGTTTAGACGATTTTTATCTAATGTTAATTGGCTTTATGACATCCTTTCTTGTGGCTATGATTGCGGTAGTAACGTTTATTAGACTGATCAAGCGACTTCGATTGGAGTGGTTTGCTCTATACCGTTTTGGATTAGCAGCCCTTTTCTATTTAATCGTCATACTGTAACTGTAAATTATAATTTATAAACTCTCAGTTTCGGAGGTATGTAAGTTTCTCATCTGATCGAGATACGGTAGGGATGTCCTCCGAACGTTCTCAAACGCTGAATTTGTTCTAATTGATCCGGGTTGAGCGAAATTTCCTTCTGGCTGGCGGGGTATGACAAGTAGCGGCTGCAGTCCGTGATAAATGACTCATACGAGGACCAATGTCGTCACGCAAAGCAAACCAATGATGGATTTGGTGAGAACGTTCATTTCTATTAAAACTCCTGTCTTTGTCTTCATAATGCTTATCCACAAAGATGAGAACAAAGTTTAATGAGTAAAATATTGCCAATGCAAATCGCCAGCGCGTTAGGCAATCCTGCACACATGAGACTTATGAAAAGTACATTTGAGGTGGAGAGATAGTACCATCAGGACATTAGATTATTCACCTTAATTTTTGATTTAATCTTTTACGATTACTTATGCTAGGATGTTGAACTAACGGGCTGGTTAGTTGAAGGAGGTAACGGGTAGGAATATGATAAAAAATGATGATGAGTTCGAGAGTTTATTATCAAAGAGGAATTCAGGTAAAGTTACATACGGTATAGAATTAAAAAAATAATATTGAGAAAGGACGTATATTTGAAGCGGATGGGCCATAATGCAGATAAGCTAGAGGGTAACTGGATAATGGTTGTTAAAGATTATGCTAAAGAAATTTCAATATATGTTCTTTCAAAAAACATGACCCAAGATATTGATTTGAATACAAAACCGATGGCAGATGAATTAAGTGAAACGCAAGGTTTGACTCGAAATCTGGTTACTTTAAGCTCTACTCATGGACAACAAAAAATAAAACTATAGGAATTTAAAACTGTTACCTGAATAGGTAAACTGATAAGCTCAGCCACAACCATACAGCCCCATTGTAGTCGCTATTTTAGCGACTTTTTTTATATTATCGGTACGGTTATAATATTGCGGATGAATGCTTCGTCAGCCGTGCAAATGTTAGATGTTTGGCACAAATTTTGGGATATACTCAATCTCCTGACATCACCCCTCAGGGGGTCTTTCTTTTGTCTTAAGTAATCGTTTTCAATGCTAATATGACCTTATCTCGGATGAATATAAATATTTACCTCTTGCATAAAGAACATGCGTTCGGTTTATAATATACAAACATACGTTCTTAAAAGTACAGGAGTGATTTCAGTGTTGGCTAAGCAGCGAACCATTATGCTCATCGATATGCAGTCGTTTTATGCTTCAGTCGAAAAGGCAAAAATGCCTCAATACAAAAATAGACCACTCGCCGTCGCTGGCGATCCAGCAAGACGTTCTGGCATTATCCTTGCTGCTTGTCCACTAGCCAAAGCGAAGGGGGTATCTACCGCGGAACCACTCTGGCAGTCTCTTCAGAAGTGCCCTGAACTGATCATTGTGAGACCACACATGCAAGAATACATCGAAGTATCCACTCAAATCATGTCCATTATTGAGGAGTTCACCGATCTAGTTGAACCGTACAGTATAGACGAATTATTCGCTGATTTTACAGGATCAATGCATCTATTCGGTAATGATCCAGTCGATTTGGCCAAGCAAATTCAAGACAAGATCTATAATGAAACAGGCGTTTATGCAAGAGCTGGTATCGGCGAAAACAAAATCATTAGTAAATTGTGCTGCGATATGATCGCTAAAAAAGCAGAGGGGGGCATTTTCCACTTAAAGAAAGAGGAATTACACCTCCACATTGGAGAAAAGCCCATCCGCGATATGTGGGGGATCGGCTCCAGAATGGAAAAACATCTGTGGAAGATGGGCATCCGAACCATTAGAGACCTGGCGAATACGCCTCTTTCCAAATTAAGAAGTAAGTGGGGTGTTAATGGAGAAGTCATCTGGAGAGTCGCAAATGGAATCGACAATTCACCGGTAACCGTCAACACGCACAGTACACAAAAGGATATCGGAAACGGAATGACCTTGCCAAGAGATTTCATAGAGGCTTGGGAGATCGAAGTAGTTATCCTCGATATCTGTACAGAAGTTTGCAGAAGAGCCCGTAAAAAGGGACTGATGGGTAGAGTCGTATCCGTAAGTGTTTCTGGAGCGGATTTTGACCACCCCACTGGTTTTCACAGGCAGGTTAAACTGTCTGATCCTACAAACATAACTGTTGATGTATGCAAGATAGCCAAACGCATATTCCATCAACACTGGGATGGGCAACCCGTGCGCCGTGTAGGCGTATCCCTATCTCAATTATCCAACGCGGATACATATCAACTATCTTTTTTTGATGATCAAGAGCAGAAACGGGCCATTGATCAGGTGATGGACGACATTAAGGATAGATTTGGCGACATTGCCATTTTACGAGCGAGCTCCATTACGGCTGCGGGTCAAGCGATCGATCGAGCATCTAAAATTGGGGGGCATTATAAATGAGCAAAAAACTGGAGGCCAATGGATTATGGGAATCGAGCCGCATGATGCTTCCACAACATAAAGAACGAATTATACAGCATCGTACTCAAATTCATTATCAAACGAAACCACTGATCCATGAAGATGAGTGGGAAATTATTACTCAGAATATAGATATGTCGCTCAATTATACATTGCAAGCCACCTTTGAAATATTTACTGAGTCAGGCAATCGGGATATACACGGGATCGTCACTTCAGTCAGTACCTTTGGAAAGAAAATCAAAATTGAAATGGAGAATGGATTTGAATGGGTCGATTTTGATCAATTGGTCGCTGTGAAACTTGAAGAAGGAGGCGTGTAAAGTGCGACAGACTTTCGAGGAACTTTCACTCGTGAAGAGAGTGGTAGAGCTCCCTTATCTGTTAGGTGCTCTGGAGGTAGATAAGCATAAAATATACGCTTCAAACTTCAAAATGAAATCTGTGTATGTTGACTACCTGGACGGTACCCAAAAGAAAATAGCTTTAGAAATGTACAAATCAAAGCAAAGGCTAAAGGAACATCATATAAAAATCATAGATGAAGTGAGATCTGAGCTGAGTTTAACGGTAGATTATTCGGTGAGAGGTTACATTCATAAAATGACATTATTATGGAGCAAAGTGAAAGTAGATGTAACCATAATGCTTACCGAACATATGAACGTTGATATTACTGATTTGCTTTAATAAACATAGAAAACAAGTTGTCTAACTCATGGATTCGGCAACAAGCACGAGCAGATCTTTCGGCAAACCGGGAATCACAAAAAAGATAAATAAAAAGGCAGAGTAAACTATGTTTTGATGTCAAAGATAAAAAACTTCATTATTATATCTGCCCCTGTATTCAGTAAGGACATTCAAAAGAAAAGCCACGAAGGAGGAGGAATAGCAGAAGGTTTAAGACGGTCTAAAAATCAGCAGGATTCCCAATTTCCGGGTTCGCTTGCGGGACGTAATTATCAAGTCATCATTGATCTGGGCATCGTTCCAAAAAATTAGTAGTTGGATAAATAGATTAAAGTCGAAGAGGGACTGCATTTTGCACTCCCTCTTCTTAGTGATTTTACAATTAGGAAATATAATCTACTAGTTCTAGCCTAGTTTTTGCGAACCATTGAACCACACAGATTTGATTGACAAGGTATCTGAAATATTAGTGATCGGATCACCGTTTATGAGAATAAGATCAGCACGTGCACCTTCGGTAATCCGGCCACGATCATGTAGACCAAAGCAACGGGCTGGTTTGGAAGTAGCCGACTGAAGAGCTTCGATCGGAGTGAACCCAGCCTTCACCAGCAGCTGCATTTCGTGGTGAACACTGGCCCCATGAGCAAGCCCACCAAGGTTCGGAACGGGAACCGGTGCGACATCCGTCCCTACAAGAATATCAACTCCGGCACGGTGAAGATCCATCACATTCTTAAAGCTGTTCTCCATATTGCCTTGTGGGAATGTATTAAAGCTTGAGTTCAAGATATCGATCCAATCCGGACTTAATTTGGAATGAACTCGTGGATCATTAGCCAATTCCGATGCCGGATTACCTATAATCGATGAATTTAACACCAAGCACGGTGTAACAAAAGCTCCAGAATTAGCTATGGATTTGACCAATTCGGACGTGTACTCTGGTCTGTCGATAAACAAGTGCCCCAAACCGTCGACTCCAAAATCGATGGCTGCTTTCGATGAAAGAGCCGTCAAAACGTGGGCAATGACCAACTTATCGAACTTGTGGGCTTCAGTAACGGCTGCTTTTAGAATCTCATCACTTAGAACAGGCAGGCCGGGTGCACCCATAACCGTTCCCTCTTCAATCATGATCTTAATATAGTCAGATCCATTCTCCACTTGGGTATGCACATGTTTGATCGCTTCTTCAACCGTTGTCACTTGAGGTATTTCTTCGTGATCGTGAGCGTAGGCGGCCAACATTGCTTCCCGGTCTTCCTCCGATAACTTCTCTAGTTCCTTTAATACGAATTCAGGTATTTCATCTCCATCAGGCAGTAATTCATCTGGGTGCCCACCAGGAGCGGTAATCGCTGTCCCAGCAGATCGGACGTCTGCGATGTCATCCACATTTTTTAGCTGAATTTCGCGCCCTCTTTTCGTAAAATCGCCGTTCATTTCGAGTTCCGTTGTAACACCGAATTTTAAGGCATCTCGTAATCCGCCAATGGAGGTATGGACATGTGCATCAATCAGACCAGGCATTAATGTCGCATTTTCTCCATCGATAATTGTTGCGTCACTTGGGATGTCTCCGCCAACTGAAATAATGGACACCCCTTTAATGACAATATGTCTGGGAGCAATAATTTGATATCCATCAAAGATTCGTACATTTGTAATCGCCGTAATTCCTTCTGACCCAGCATTCTGATTTAATTTCACCATCATAACTCCTCCTAATGTGTTTGTGATTAAACACTTCGGAGTATAACTGTTAGAAATCTAACAGTCAATAGTCTAATATTTATTTGACAATCCTCTTGGGATCACTGTATATTTTAGCTACTTACAATTAGATTCCTAACAATTACAGAGGGGACGATGGACGGTCATGCATTCCCGAGAAGATACGCCTTATATGGATTTGTTTCAAATTATCGGTCTTAAGTTAAAGAAAAGAGCAGATGAGAGTATAAAAGAGCTAGGATTAAGTTCTCAACAAGGAAAAGTAATCGATTATATTTATGAGAATCAAGATAATCATATTATTCAAAAGGATCTTGCAGATCGGTTTCATCTGCGTGGGGCAAGCGTTACAAGCATGCTTCAAGGTCTAGAGCAAAAAGGTTTCATCGAACGTAAAATCCCGGCCAATAATGAACGGCAAAAAAATATTTATGTATTACCAAAAGCGGTTGACTTGATTGAAGACTTCAATAACTCATTTCAAAAAGTGGAAGATGAAATCGTTCAAGCCCTTAATGACGAGGAGAAGCAAATCTTAAAGAAATTACTGATCAGAATTAATGAACGCATATAACAGATGGGCAGGCAGAGGTGCCTGAGGGCGCGTGACAAGATCATGTTCCCATTCCCGATTAGAAACCAAAGGAGGCCGCCGATCAACAGGATCGGCGGCTTTATTCGACTACGGGAAACTACACTTTGTGAAGAAGATTATGCAACGGTGGCGAAAGAAGCTTTACTTCAATACCCAATCAATTGGGTAAAAACTTGTCGTCTCCGCCTTTAACGTCTTCGAAACGCTCCAGCGCGCGCCAGAGCATAGAAAATCAAGAGAGCAATGATCGACCCGACGATCGCGGGTATGATATGAAATCCACCCACCACCGGCCCCCTCGGTCCCAACAGTTCATACCCTAACCACGATCCAACAAAGCCAGCAATGATATTTCCAAGTACGCCTCCCGGCACGTCCCGTCCAATCAGATTTCCACTTAACCAGCCAATTAGCCCACCGACAATAAGTATCCAGATTAAATACATGAATTGGTCTCCCTTCCATTGATTTATTACAAGTTATGTTTCGTTAGGGGGAATGTTGCGGATCATCTGCGAATCGACCACTAAAAACCATTTCCATTTTAATCCAAGGGTAGTAAAATCGGTTGTACCACCACTAGTATGAATGCTGGTGCAGATGGGGAAGGAGATGGCCAGTATAGAAAGGAGGCGCTCAGGTGTTTATGTTTCGAAGTCCTTTTATTATAGCCTTGTTGATGACGTTTCTGATGTCAGGCTTGTCTGCTTGTTCTGAGTCAGAGCAATCGGAAGATAGGGGTGCTTCGACAAAGGCTGACTTCACGGAGCAGATACAGAGCCTTAATCTGAATCTGGAAGAACCGTCATGGAAGCTGGATACCACCCCCGTGAATCTAACGTGGTTCGTTGGAGCCGAATGGTACGGGCACACTTGGGGTGAGAGCCTGACTTCCAAATATGTCACCCAAAAAACAGGGGTCAATATCGAATTTGAAGTATCAACTGGTGAACCAAGCGAGATGTTATCACGGATGTTGACGACCGGTAGTCTGCCGGATTTGATAACTATCGGCTCCTGGGAGAGTGCGGTTAACAAACTTCGGGAGAGTAATCTCGTCTATGCCCTGGATGAGCTAGCCAACAAGTATGATCCTTACTTTTACAAGGTAGCAGGTGATGGTGCTCTACAATGGTATCAACAGGAAGACGGCCATACCTATGTCATTCCCAATGATGCGTACAGTCCCGAACAGATGCGTTCAACCGGCTTGACGGGAGCGAACCAAACCTTTCTCGTACGTAAAGATCTGTATGAGTCGATGGGCAAACCGGACCTTACCACACCGAAAGGTTTTCTAAATGCATTGCAACTGCTGAAGAATCAATATTCTGTTTATAAAGGTCAGCTGATCAGTCCGTTCTGGGCACAAGGGAATGCATCCTATGGGATGACCGAATATTTGCAAAATCTGCTTGCGATCCCCCATGAACAGAACGGTAAAGTATACGACCGAATGACAGATCCGGATTATATTGAGTGGCTGAAAACATTTCGTATCGCTTACGAGCAGGGCCTGATTAATGTTGATTTTCTGGTCGACTCCAGTGCACAGGTGCAGGAAAAAACCAACCAAGCCCAATATTTTATGATGATTCGGGAATGGACAGACATAGCAGACCTTAATTCGAAATTGGAAGTCATTACGAATCAGAGTTCATACTATATTGCTGTAGATGGACCCCGGAGCAGCAGGGGAGAATCCGCCAAACTGTTTCCTGGCAGCATGGATGGCTGGATGGTTACGATGATTAGCAGATCCACGGAAAACCCTGAACGGGCCATCCGATTTTTGACCTATCTGGCCAGCGAAGAAGGCCAAAGGGATTTATTTTTGGGCAAAGAAGGTGAAACCTGGGCGATGAAGAACGGCAAACCGCAGTTGACGGCGGCAATGGTTCAGTTGCATGACACGGATAGGGAGCGGCTGGAAAAGGAATATGGCATTATGGATACCTACTGGATGCTGCGAAACCCTGCTTTCGTTAACAAGTGGAGACCAGAGAATGCCCCATCCATTAAACAAATGGAGGAGTTCGCCAACCAACAGGCCGATCTGGACAGCGGCATCTATAAGGGACTAGATCCTATAGGGGATTCCGATATCGCGTTAGCTTGGTCACGTATTTCTCAGAATTGGGAAGAAGTGCTGCCAGAACTGATTACAGCGAAGGATGAAGCTGCCTTTGACAAAATTTTTGAAAATTTTCTGATACGTCGTGTGAACTACGGCTTTAACCAGGTGATGGAGTATCGCCAGGCTGAACTGGAACTGAGAAAAGCCAAGATAGCCAGATAACCATTCCCTACTACATTGTTAACGATCAGCTAACTAGTAATATATGGTATAACAAAGGTGGTGAATACATCAGAATGAAATACCTGCTAACGAGATTGAGGAAGCTTTATCGCAATGCCCGTATATCCCAAAAGCTGTTTCTGGCATTTAGCCTGATGATTGCCATACCTGTTATTTTGATCTCCTTTGTGTATATCCGCATGCAAGAAACCCAGCTATATAAGGATGCTATGGCAACGGGTAACAGTCACGTTTCATGGCTGAATGAACAATTGCGCAGAAGAATGGATATGATTGAGAACGCTTCCAATACAGCCCTTACTCAAAAGTCTTTTGTGGATTTTATTCATTCCAATATGCTTGTGGATGGACTGCGTCTGGTGAAGTTTAAGCAAAACCAGTTTGAGCAAATGCTTAATATCATTCAGAGCAATGCGATGATCAGTGAGCTTAGCTTTTACGTCGATAACCCGAACTTGTATGAAATCTGGCCTGAAATCTATCATTATAAGAAATTTTGGCCGCAGGATTATTGGATAAAGCTACGGGACGAAGGTGGTGCGGCTTACCGTTTATTTTCTTTTAGGGATGGTGAAGACACTTTATCCTACTATCGTCTGGTTCGCCTTCAAGGGCAGGAACAAAAACGCCCTAGTATTATGGAAGTGCGAGTCCCGCACAGCATGTTTTTCAGCGACCTGCTCCAGGAGAGCAAGGGGGACTTCTTTTCGGTGTTGATGAACGCAAGCGATCCTCCCCAGTATGTTTACAATCCCCAGCATGAGTTTTCTGAGAAGTACGGGCAGAGGATGGAGGAGATCCTTGGCAGTATTCATCGCCAGCTGGATATATTGCCGCAGGAAAACCCGCTCCAGGTTAAGGTGGGAGATCAGAGCTTCTATGCATTGTATCGATACATCGCTCCGTTGAACACTTATGTGGTTGATATTGCTTCCCATCAGGCTTTGATGAAGGGGCCTCGCAGTTGGTATGTATTTGTGGTAACGATTACATTATGTGTATTGCTGCTGATTATGCTACTTGTATCCCAAACGACGCGGCGTATTTTCCGACGGTTGGACAGCGTACTGGAATCCATGCGTCAGGTACGGAAAGGCGAGCTGGATTCAATGATTGATACAGGCCTTGATGAGAACGAAAGAGGGGATGAAATCGATGAGGTGGCAGTGAATTACAATAAAATGTTACATGAGGTCAAACGTCTAATGACACAAGTCGTGGATAAACAGTTAATTGCCAAAAACGCACAGTTGCACTCCTTGCATTCGCAGATTAATTCTCATTTTTTACATAACGCCCTGGAATCGATCCGTATGGTGGCAGAGGTACAGAGACAGCCTGCTATAGCCAATTCATTGGTGTCATTGGGCTCCCAGCTTCGTTACAGCATGCAGTGGCGTAGCGATACCGTTGCTTTTCGTGAGGAGCTTGCCAATATCCAAAGTTATATTGAATTTATCAACTTTATGGAAGGCGGCAGTATCGTTATGACGGCGGATCTTCCTCAGGAGATACTTCGCTACGCCATTCCCAAGATGTGTATGAAGCCCATCGTTGAAAATGTAGTTCATCACGGGGCACCTTCAGGCGGCAGGGTAACTATAGAGATTACCTTTTCTGTGGAGAATGACAGTCTGCTTTTCATTAACATAAGAGATGACGGAAAGGGGCTAGAGCCTGAAATGTTACACCGTCTTCAGGCAGTACTGCGGAGCGAATCGGATACACCGATGGTTACTAGCAGGAGCGGACTTGGTTTGGAAAACGTGAATAAGCGATTGCAGCTTCATTATGGCAAGAATTGCGGTCTTTGGATTGATAGTGTGCAAGGTGCATATACCTGCGTAACGATACGTTTGCCTTGGGAAAATGTAAATCTTGGAGGGTGGTAGAGCATGCTTAATATCCTGATTGTGGACGATCAAAAACACATTCGTGACGGCCTGCAGGCCATGCTGCATCAATTTCCTCTGGAGCTGAACAACATATACTGTGCCGCCAGCGGGATTGAGGCGCTGTCCCTATTGCGGCAACATTGCATTCACATCGTTATTACCGATATTATGATGCCGGATATGGATGGGTTGGCACTCATGACTCAAACCAAAGAGGAATACATGGATGTGGAATACCTCATTATCAGCGGTTACAGTGATTTTACATATGCCCAAAAAGCGATCGGGCTTGGGGCAAAGGGCTACTTGCTCAAACCTTTGAAGCGAGAGGATCTGCAACATTCCCTGGAGCATGTATGGCAAGAGATCCGGACACGGCAAGCACTTACGCATAATATGCAGCGTGTATCCCGTCTCGCCCAAGAAACCGATCGTAAAGAATTAAGAATGTTTATGCAAGGTGCGTTATGTGATGACGCATGGATTCTTCAGATTGAGGAACAACATTATGCGTTATGGCGTAATTATCGCCTAGCCCTGCTGCGGGAAGAAGTTTGCATGAACCAGCCCGGAGCCAGTAGCGCCCATAGCATGGAAGCCATCGCGTATAGTGTGTTTGGCAGACAAGGTTATATTTGCCTGCAACATCGCCCATACCTGATCCTTGCGGTGGATGCGTCCATAGATCCAAGTGTTTTGTCTGCAGCGCTCAAGGAAGCAAAGATCGATGCCATAACGGCCACGACTAACCCGATTCAGGGGTTAAAAGAACTACCTGACAGCTATACCCAAGTGCTTGAGCTCTATCGCCACAGTTACCTGTTTCCTGATCAGCACAGTATCTTCCCAGCACATATTGAGCATATGGAACAGCAGTGGCAACTTCCCTATGAAGACTTATATGAACTGTTCCAGTCGATTGGAACGGATAACAGCGGAACAATTACTCAGGGTATTTCTGCAATATTTCACAAAAAGGTGCTGCAACGTTATCCTATTCGCTATACCCAACAGCTCTGCGCCGCCACCGTTCAGATGATGGAGGAATACGAACGAGTTATCCACCCTTATATGGGGGAAGAAGTGCTGGACCTTGAATCATTGCATAATCTCTTTGATTATCAAGGGATGCGTGATTATATACAAGCACTGCAACAGCAGCTGCTTCGGCTGAATCAGTTATATTATGACTATAAGTGCAGCTATCGCCATTCGCAGGATCTAAATGAAGCCATTCGTTTTATACATGAGAGTTACCACAAACCGCTGGACCTCGCGATGGTATCCAATCATGTATCGCTTAATTATGCTTATTTTTCAAATCTGTTTAAGAAGAATATTGGTAAAGGTTTTGCTGAATACCTACGAGATGTGCGTCTGGATAAAGCGCGGCGGCTTCTCGCCGAAACCGATTATAAAATTGTTGAGGTGGCTGCTATGGTTGGATATGAAAGCTACAAAAGCTTTACACGCGCGTTCCGACTTGTGATGCAGATCCAACCCACAGAGTACCGACAGATGATGCGGCAGAAGGCAGATTGAATCAAAAGCCAAAAAAATGGGATACCACAAAAACAATTGTACCTTTTCAACAAATTAACCTATTGGATAGAATAAAGATATTCCCATATGTAAGCGATTTCCTTAATGCGCATGGATTGGGAGAAGCTATTATTCTATTAAAGGAGGGCAATTATGAAACCATCTCACTTTACGGCGAAACGGTTTATGAAAAAGGTACTCGGTATGTTCCTTGTGGTTGTGATGCTGGCTAGTATTGGCATACTGCCAACTTCAAAGGTTCAGGCAGCGGGAACTACCGTAACCTCAATGGAGTACTTCTCACCAGCAGACGGGCCTGTTATTTCAAAATCAGGGGTTGGCAAGGCCAGCTACGGATTTGTTATGCCTAAATTCAATGGAGGCTCCGCGACATGGAATGATGTTCACAGTGATGTGGGCGTTAATGTAAAAGTGGGCAACAACTGGGTAGATATCGACCAGGCAGGCGGTTATATCTATAACCAAAACTGGGGGCACTGGAGCGATGGCGGCTTCAATGGCTATTGGTTCACCCTCTCCGCAACAACCGAGATTCAACTGTACTCCAAAGCGAATGGTGTTAAGCTGGAGTATCAACTTGTATTCCAAAACATCAACAAAACAACCATTACAGCGATGAATCCGACACAAGGTCCACAAATCACAGCAAGTTTCACAGGCGGTGCAGGCTTTACATATCCAACGTTCAACAATAATCCTGCGGTCACTTATGAAGCTGTTGCGGATGATTTGAAGGTGTATCTCAAACCTGTAAACAGCAGCACCTGGATTGATATTGACAATAACGCAGCCAGCGGCTGGATCTACGATCACAATTTTGGCCAATTCACGGATGGCGGCGGTGGGTACTGGTTTAACGTAACGGAGTCGATCAATGTCAAATTAGAATCAAAGACTTCTTCGGCTAATCTTGTTTATACCATTACGTTTAATGAACCTACAAGAAATTCTTATGTCATTACGCCATACGAAGGAACAACCTTCACAGCAGATGCGAATGGTTCCATTGGGGTTCCGCTTCCCAAAATTGATGGGGGTGCGCCAATCGCCAAGGAACTGGGTAATTTTGTATACCAAATTAACATGAATGGGCAATGGGTTGATATGAGTAACTCCAGCCAGAGCAAATTTGCATACTCCGCTAATGGGTATAACAATATGTCCGATGCCAACCAGTGGGGTTACTGGGCCGATCATATCTATGGTCTTTGGTTCCAGCCAATCCAAGAAAATATGCAGATCCGTATCGGATATCCGCTGAACGGACAGGCGGGTGGAAATATTGGCAACAACTTCGTGAACTATACTTTCATCGGCAATCCAAATGCTCCGCGTCCGGATGTATCCGATCAAGAGGATATCTCAATTGGAACGCCAACCGATCCGGCAATCGCGGGCATGAACCTCATTTGGCAGGATGAATTCAACGGAACTACGCTGGATACAAGTAAATGGAACTATGAAACAGGATATTATCTCAATAACGATCCCGGTACTTGGGGATGGGGAAATGCAGAACTGCAGCACTACACAAACAGCACCCAAAATGTATATGTACAGGACGGGAAGCTGAATATCAAAGCCATGAACGACAGCAAATCTTTCCCACAAGACCCGAATCGGTATGCACAGTATTCTTCGGGAAAGATTAACACCAAGGATAAACTGTCCTTGAAGTACGGCAGAGTAGATTTTCGTGCCAAGCTTCCTACAGGTGATGGTGTATGGCCAGCACTGTGGATGCTTCCAAAAGATTCGGTATATGGCACTTGGGCTGCATCAGGTGAAATTGATGTTATGGAAGCGAGAGGCCGTCTGCCTCGATCAGTAAGCGGTACCATACACTTTGGTGGACAATGGCCCGGGAACCAGTATTCGGGCGGCGATTATCACTTCCCGGCGGGGCAAACTTTTGCCAATGATTATCATGTATACTCGGTAGTCTGGGAAGAGGACAATATTAAATGGTATGTAGACGGCAAGTTTTACTATAAAGTCACTAACCAGCAGTGGTATTCTGCAGCTGCACCGAATAATCCGAATGCACCTTTCGATGAGCCGTTCTACCTCATTATGAACTTGGCAGTCGGCGGAAACTTTGACGGCGGCCGTACTCCAAACGCCTCCGATATCCCGGCGACGATGCAAGTGGATTATGTACGCGTGTATAAAGAACAGTAATTTGCGATTTCGGATAGAGCAAATGAAGATCAGATGGAACAGATGCTGGGCAAACCAGAGAACCTGAAATCTCATACTCTAAAATAGGCTTACGACCGATTCCCAATATTTCTACCTGGGAATCGGTCGTTTAAATTTAGACTTGATAATGTAGTTCATCGGCTGCAACTCTTGTCGAAGGACAAGGACATAGGTAACATACTGGTTACCTGAATAACCAGAAAATGATTCCTATCACGTGGTTTCGAGGCAGGGAAGGGTTACGGTTACGAGCACAGTATTTTAAATATTACAAAAACCCATAAGACGAAACATAGATACGATAATAATGGAAAAATAAGATACATCATTAGGAGGAAATATGAATCAGAAAGAATTTGACTCAGTCATCAATCTCCCTTCAAATATTCGTTATGAATATTTCATCAAAAAAGTAGTAGATTCAGAAGAAGTGTGGGGGCTTTATGAGAATGGTTGGTCAGTTACTGAAGATGATGAAGGTAATAAATTACTTCCATTTTGGCCTAAGAAAGAATTCGCGGAACATTGTGCAACTGATGGTTGGGAAATTTACTCAAGTAAAAGTATGGATTTGTACGAGTTCATAGACGATTTTCTACCCAATTTAAAAAAAGAGGGTTTAAAACCTTCAATATTCTTAAATAATGCTGATTCTGCTGTATTAGAAGTCGATATACTAATTGAGGATTTAAAGACAGAACTTGAAAAATACTAACAGGATTGATAATCGCTATTCCCAGTGAGAAAAATGCTATACGTGAAAGAGAACAGCAAATGATCATAAAAAATGGCGGGGCGGCGCCAAATCTCAAAATGGTACTTCAGGGAATGCGATCAATGGCATTTCTCCGAAAAATAAGAAGTACAGTAAGTTAATCAAATCCGCAACGAAGGAGTTTGGAAAACCGTGAAAAATACGAAACGTAAACGAATAAAATTGGGTGATATCTACGCTATCCCCTTGCCTAACGGTAAGTTTGCCTTTGGGAGAAGGCTTAAAGATGCCAGCATTGCAATCTATAATCTTATAAGTGACTCTATAGAAGAGATACCTCAAGAAGAAGAATACCAATTTATCGTGGGTGTATATGATGATGTACTGAAATCAGGCGATTGGCCGGTCATTGAGAATCGTCCATTCCCGGATGAAGAAGAGGCTTGGCCCCCACCTGCCTGTATCATTGATAAGATATCAGGAGAATATTTGATTTATCATATGGGAGAGATTAGACCTTCTAATAGCGAAGAAAGCGAAGGATTAGAGATTGCGGCTGTTTGGGAAGCCCATCATATTGTTGATAGAATAATGGGAGATGATAAGTGGCACCGTTACCCGAATAAATAGTGTACGAGTATACCATCTATGGTTCCAGAGATCAGGTGTAGCGGTTTGAACCGCTTTTTCACTTTCCAATACAAACATTAAGTCACGGCCTACATACGTTTCTATAGGGGTAACACCAAGCGCTTCAACCATTTGCTCTGTTAAAGTGAACTCTTCTGGCATCTTATATAAACAAAATCAACCAAGCCAAGCCCTCCTTTTACAAAGAGGTGCTTGGCTTGGCTTGGTTTGCATTCAGAGGCAAATAACAATGCAAAGTAAACATTGCAAGGACGTGATCACTTGAAGACAAAAATTGCAGAACTGCGTAAGCAGCATAAGCTGTCACAGGAAGAGCTGGGACGAATTGTTGGTGTTACCCGGCAAACCATCACCTCCCTTGAAAGGGGAAAGTATACGGCTTCCCTTATACTTGCTTACAAAATTGCCAATTTTTTCGGACTCGCCATTGAAGATGTTTTTGATTTCAGCGAAGTGGAGGAAATGTAAATGGACAAGTACAAGATTAAAGTAAAAACTCGCAAAAACGTACTGTCACTGGTAGCTGCTGCTACACTATTGATTTATGTAGGACTTATATTTTACCGAGGTGGGCTACCCGATTTGCCTAGTTTTATAAAGGGATTTCACACAGGCGCTTTTATCGGGGTTGAAGTGGCCGTCGCTTTTTTCCTCGTCAGGTATATAAAAGCGATTTTTGTATCAGGAATTGGTTTTTCCGACCTAAGACAAGAACTTAGTACCGTTGTTGAAATGGTTAAGAACATGGTACCGATGTCGATTAGAAGATTTAAACTAACGGGCAGATCAGTTTCGGTATGTGGTATTATTTGTTTGATATAGCAAACTATATTAATATACAGCATCCCTATTTACGACAAATTCAGCTTAAGCGGCAAAAAGTACCAACCTATAATCGTTACCCCTTTGATTTGGCAGTTATTCGAAACCTAAACACTCTTGATTTCCACCCCAAAGTAACCTACATCGTAGGTGAAAATGGGATGGGCAAATCAACACTGATGGAGTCCATTGCTGTCGGATTGAAGTCCAAGTATTGGAAGAAACGGACCATTATATGATTATGAAAGAGTTTGTAAATAACAAGGATCGGATGCTCAGAGAATTATTCGAAGAAGCTCAAGATTAAGCTAACGGGAAACGTTAGCCCAATAAAACCAAGGAGACAGCCGGCCATAGTGTTCGGCTTCTTTTGTTCAAATAACGGTAACGGGCAGGTTAGTTCAATTATGTCGACAGTATCTTTTGGAAATTTACAAAGGCAGAAAAGTCTAGGAATCATGTGGTCATTTAGGTGATGAGTCTGGAAATCAAACTTATGACGATTTGAAAAACTGGAACCCTTTTTGCATCTACAAGTATAAACAAAGTTCTTTTCCTAAATAAGGATTAGGACTTTTTACTGCAACCAATCTAGGACCCTTCTTATGAAGAATGATGTTGCCAGCATCACTGTTTGTCGGTCAAGATTTAATTTTTTCTTCTATTATACTTGTTGTTCACTAGAAGGGAATCAAACAGTTCATCTTCGTTACTAGTGCAACTCGCGCAAATTCCACACAGCGTGTGAATGCTTCAAGTCTTGTTCTGAATCATTATTTCATCAATTCCTTGAGTTTTGGATTTTGATATATGTGTAACGATAGCAGCACTTAAAACTTTCTTCTTCATACATCGCTGAGTCTAAAGAGATGTATATTCCTTCATTGAAGATTGTGTTCTTGAACCTTTTTGTCTTATGCTGCTAAATCCGATACCGCATAAAATAATGATAACTCCAACCCATTGAGACCAACCTACAAATTCCCCCAGTACAAGAGAAGACATAATAACGGCCATGGGTAGTTCAGATGCGGTCATAATTGTACCCATTCCTGAACCGATATGTGGCATACCTATAGAGTACAAAAGTGGAGGTAATACTACACCAAAAACTCCGAGAACTAATCCATACGGGCTCAATCCTGCCAGCACATCCAGGTTAAATAAGAAGGTTGGAGGGAAGACCACAAAGACAGTAATAACAGCTCCAGTTGAAAGAAGTGCGCTTTTCATTAAGGGCGATGTATCTTTCGCAACAGAACCACTGAGGAAAACAAATAAAGCAAAGGTTGAAGCAGCCAGTAGTCCCCAAATGGTTCCTTGCCATGATAACGAGAGATCTCCTTGAGAAAAAACATTTGCAGCCAGTACGGAACCAAAGAGCAGGACTCCAATCGAGATTAGTTTACCTCGGGTTGGTTTTTTCTTTTGAAGAACCCATTCGTATAATGTCCCAATCCAAACAAACTGAAATAGTAAGACAATAGCTAGAGAAGCATTTAGGGTCTGTAATGATTGGTAATAAAACATACCTGTCAGTCCAAAGGGAATTCCGGATAATAGAAGTTTTGTAATTTGCCTTAGAGTGAGGCTTTTCTTCTTGACAAAAATTACAAAAAACCAACTTAAAACCGTACCAAAGAAATATTGCGCACCAGTGACTTCTGGCGTAGAAAAACCTGCACTATATGCCAGCTTAACAAATGTGGAAAGTATACCGTAACAACAGCCTCCCAAGAAAACAATAAGTGCGTAATGCCATAATTTCATAAATAATCCTCCTTTTTTGCATACAAAAAAGCCACACAAATGCGCAAAGGCATTCGTGTGGCGAAAATAGAGATCACTCTCTAGAAAAATCCACATCCATCGGGTTTTAGTATTTCGTTCATTTCGGTATCAGTATAAAAGCAAAGGTTTGCTCTTGTCAATAACTTGTGACAGAGAGTATGAGGATAAAAGTTTAAAGTAAGTGAGATTCACAGAAACAGTTGAGTAAGAAGCAATGTACTTATATAGCAATCATGCTCAAAATGCTATGGAATATTTGGACTAAATTTTCTTTCATATATGAAATGTAAGGATGCTCAGTTGAATACCTCTTTATAAGTCAAGTTCTAGTAAAAAAAACTTGCATTTTTTTAAAAAAGTGTTTTATTATTGTCCGCAAAGAGAGCTTGTACATTAACTGGGTTGTGACTGTTCAATCAGGCAATACCACTTCTGGCCAGAAAAGACGTACTATTTGCTAACTTTTCACAAAATTCGAAGCCTGACCAATTTAAAATTACTAAAATAGCCTTGCAGAATTGAGCATCCTTGTGTAAGTAAACAGAACGCTGAACTTCAGCATGGAAATGATGTTTAGAGTCTATCCACTGGGCAGCCATGTTGACAGTGTTGAAAACGTTAACAGCATGGTTCATTGTATAACACGATTGCGCTTTCAATTTAAAGAAGGAGATAATTGGATATGTTTAATAAAATCACTACATTTCCGGAGGGTTTTCTGTGGGGTGGTGCTACGGCTGCCAATCAAATTGAAGGGGCTTACTTGGCCGATGGTAAGGGACTAACGACCATCGATCTGATGCCGAAGGGACCTAAGCGTAATGAGGTCTCCATGGGTAATTTAAATTCATTTTTACCAGAGGAAGGCGAAATGTATCCTTCACACGAAGCTATCGATTTTTATCATCGTTATAAAGAGGATATCGCTCTTTTTGCAGAAATGGGCTTCAAATCATATCGGATGTCGATTTCCTGGGCTCGCATCTTTCCAAACGGTGACGATGTAACTCCTAATGAAGCTGGATTGCAATTCTATGATGACGTATTTGATGAACTTCTGAAGTATAATATTGAGCCTGTCGTAACCATTTGTCATTTTGATTTACCTGTAAACTTGGTGAAAACGTATGGAGGCTGGAAAAATCGAATCGTAATTGATCTATTTGAAAAATACTCCAGAACATTGTTTGGACGCTATAAGACTAAAGTGAAATACTGGATGACATTTAACGAGATTAATATGTTGTTGCATCTGCCTTATACAGGAGCTGGTATTATTTTTGAAGAAGGAGAGAACAAACAACAAGTTATGTATCAAGCAGTGCATCATGAACTGGTTGCAAGTGCTCTGGCAGTTAAGGCTTGTCATGAAATTATGCCTAACGCCATGATCGGTTGTATGTTGGCAGCTGGAAATGTGTATCCGTACAGTAGTAATCCAGAAGATTACTGGGAAGTGATGGAAATGGAACGAGAGTCCTACCTCTTGATTGATGTACAATCTAAAGGGGATTATCCCGGATATGCAAAACGATTTTTCATCGAGAATGGAATTCAACTTCAGTTTGAGCCTGGAGATTTGGAAATTTTGAAGAAATATACAGTGGATTACATTGGTTTTAGTTATTATTCGAGCCGTTGTACCAGTGCTGATCCTGAAATATTAAAGAATTACACAGATGGGAATGTATTTGGTTCTGTAATCAATCCTTATTTAGAAACCTCAGAATGGGGGTGGACAATCGATCCGAAGGGTATGCGGATTACTTGTAACCAGTTGCATGAAAGATACAATAAACCATTATTTATCGTAGAGAACGGACTTGGTGCGCAAGATACTCTTTTGGATAATGATACCGTTGATGATGATTACCGTATTAAATATCTAGATCTTCACTTTGCAGAGATTGCTGAAGCAATAAAAGACGGGGTTAATATTATAGGATATACAAGTTGGGGACCGATCGATCTTGTCAGTAACGGTACCGGCGAGATGAAAAAACGCTATGGATTCATTTATGTCGACAAAAACAATGATGGCTCTGGCACGCTCCGAAGAATCAAAAAGAAAAGTTTTCATTGGTACAAAGAGATTATCGATACTAATGGAGCAAAGTATTTTCATGAATAATTGATGGATCGATATTGGCATTTGCTTTCTATAACCATTAAAACCAATTAATCATTTCCCTCTAACTTTGAAATGTATAATCAAATTGTATAAGAAAATCACCAATATACTCCGCTTCAAAAGCTGGGGTTTATTGGTGATGTCATGAGTTTAAGTGTTTCGCAACTCATCCATGGCTACGGAACCTTTTAAAAAGCGTACGAGTCTCCCTCTTCGGGTACAAACACGTTATCTGATATACCTCTTTCATCCACAAACTTTTTCAATTCTTCTCTGGATAGTCCCCAGTGGTTTACAGCTTCCATGTGCACAGAAATAATCTTAGCGTTAGGGGCGGCTTTGCAGACCTCATAAATATCATCTTTCCCCATAACAAGTGAGCCCATTTCAATGAATTGATTGTCTCCGCCATTAACAACAATGACATCCGGTTTGTACGTAGTTAGTACTCTATGAATAGCTTCATACCATACTGTATCGCCAGCTACGTACAAAGTTTTCTCACTGGAATGCTTAAAAACAACTCCGCAAACTAATCCAGCCATTTTCAAGATTTCTCCTCTTCCGTGTTCGCCTGGAGTCTTTATCATCCGGATCCCATTGAATTCAGTGTCTTCTTGAAGTACCTCAACATTAGTGAAACCATCTTTTTGCACAAGATCAGCATCTTCTTGATTTTGAACGAACATTTTAATGTCTTTAGGTATGACTTTCTTGGCTACATCATCATAGTGGTCCAAATGAAGGTGAGTAAGAATAACAGCGTCTAGATTATTTAACAGGCTTTCTGTAGGTACCGGAAGATCGACCAATGGATTGCGGTCTTCTCTTATAGAATTAGGAAATGGAGGATATGCTCCTTTTTCAGCTAAAAATGGATCAACTAAAAATTTGTATCCTGCATATTCAATCACAATTGTTGCATTTCGAATTTGTTGTATCTTCATTGTTTTGTAGCTCCCTTTTCTAGATATTTCTTTTATAGTCTACACACTTAATTCAGACGAATACATAAATTAATTCAAGTGTTTTTGATGTTTTAGTTTATTTATGAAAGCATGTTTGACCGTTAGGTATTCTTCTACGGTGACTATGCAAAATCTATTTTTATATAAAACTTTCATCTTTAAAGCAAAAGCGCGAAATTACTTTATTTTCTCTATGTAACAATGGATGAAGAAAGTATACATTTATTTGGTATGCAATCGAGAGGTCTACATTCAACATAAAAGATTATTATTCCTCACAATTATGCATAAATAGTACTTTGAGGTGAAATCATGAAAAAATTTGATATATCTGTCTTGTCCGTTGCTCCATTAAGACAAGGCGAAACAATGAAAGAAGGAATAGAATCCGCAGTATCTTTAGCTAAGGCTGCAGATCGAATGGGTTATAAACGTATTTGGTTTGCAGAACACCATAATCACGATGCATATGCAAGTGCAGCTGTCGTCTCAATTGTACAGCACATATTATCAAACACAGAGGAAATTCGTGTGGGTTCAGGTGGGATTATGTTACCTAATCACTCACCTCTAGTTGTAGCTGAGCAGTTCGGAACACTTGAAACGTTGTATCCGGGTCGAGTAGATTTAGCATTAGGACGTGCACCTGGTACGGATCAAAAAACTGCTGAAGTGATTCGACGGTCCAACCACAATGGTGTATTTTTCTTCGAACGAGAAGTAAAAGAAGTCTTGCAATATGTAGGAAACGAGAGCGTTCAAGGGGAGATACGTGCTTATCCAGGTATTGGAACCAATGTGCCAATTTTTGTATTAGGTTCATCCATAGGTTCAGCTAAAATCGCGGCAAATCTTGGTTTACCTTATGTATTTGGGGCACAGTTTTCACCTCACGATATGAGGGAAGCACTGGATATTTATCGTGAGAACTTCAAACCATCTGCCGATCTGCAGGAACCATATGTGATGGCTTGTATCTGTGTGATCGCAGCGGATTCGGTGGAGGAGGCTACACTAATTTCAGCGAGCCATCTGCAAGTATATATTGATATCTATACAAATAATTTAAGTCAGCTTGTTCCGCCAACTGAAAAATTCCTTCAATCTTTATCCCAAGCTGAATTGGACATTATATATCATCGACTAGGGTATACCATTCTGGGCGATGCGGACACTCTTCGGCGAGATTTAATTAAATTTCAGCAGACATATCAAGTTGATGAACTCTTTGTGATATCAAATATATACGAATCTGAGAAGGAAATTCATTCTTATGAGATTTTAAAAAGCGTTGTTGATGAATTATCCGATCAGAAGTGACTTAAAGAAAGTTAGTTCCTTCTTCTTTGAAATGAAAATAATTCCAGGAAAGAAGCGGGTCTTAATGAGTCTCGCTTTTTTCTGGAATTATGACACAAACTTAATATTTAATCATCAAAGCTTCAAATATCCATTTTATTAATAACAGTGGAGAGTTTGTAATTGGCATGTTTATTTAAATCAACTAGAAAATCATTTAAGTATTCATTGGACGGAAACCTGCACTCCAACATATAACATCCCTCTCCACTAATCCTATAGTTATTTATTATATAGTTCATTTGTGTCTTTATAAAAGAGAGATAAAATTGATGGTTTGTTTCTTTTGTGAATATTGTAATAAATGCATGTATATAGCAGTTCAATTTAGCTTGATTAACTTTAATGGTATATCCCTCAATGACTCCATTGTCTTCTAATTTTGCTACCCTGGACGCAGTAGCTTGTCCAGTCATATGAATTTTAGTGCCAAGTTCTTTCATCGTAACTCGACTGTTATTGGATAATTCATCTAATATTCGACGATCAGTATTATCTAACATTTGAATTCCTTCCTTTAATGAATTGAGGATCAGATATCTTTAATTTCATTCTATCCCCTATGCAACAACTATAGTCTGATTCATTACAATACACCACGCACAAATATGTAAGATACTTATAAATAATCAAGGAGAATCATCATGAGCCAGTTAAATACAAGACTGTGGACAAGAGAGTTCATTTCTCTTTCAGCTATAAATTTCTTTATAACTTTAATTTTCTTTTTATTAAATTCGACAATTACGTTGTATGCGATTAATGAGTTTAATGCAACATCCAGCCAAGCAGGGATTATTGCAGGTGTTTTCATTATCGGATCATTAATAGGTCGGTTATTAACAGGGCGACTGGTAAAATCAAAAAAAATATTGATAACTGGACTGCTTATGTTTATTTTAACAACATTACTTTACCTCATTCATTACAATATTTCTTTTCTCATTTTAAGTCGATTGATAAATGGATTCACGGTAGGGATGGCACAGACTGTTGTAGGCACAGTTGTCGTTATGACTCTTCCAGCATCTCGAAAGGGTGAAGGGATTAGTTATTTTGCAATTAGTACGGCATTAGCGACTGGTTTAGGTCCATTTATCGGTATGTATATGAGTCAGAATGTAAGCTTCAATATGATTTATTATTTATGTTTCTTGTTGGGACTTATTAATTTTGTGATTGCAATTTTCATAAAAATCCCTTTGCCTAATAACACTGAAGCGAAAAAAGAAAAGGGTATAAAACTTTCTGACTTTATAGAACTGAAAGTGTTACCCATAGCAATCATTGCATTTCTGATGAGTTTTTGTTTTTCTGGTATAATCTCGTATTTAAATGTCTATGCTTTGGAATTGAACTTAGTAGATTCGGCAAGTTTTTTCTTTATGGTGTATACCGTTTTTGTCCTGATATCGAGACCATTTACTGGACGGGTCGTGGACAAAAAAGGAGCAAACGTAATCATGTATCCCGCTTTTGTCCTTTTCGGGGCAGGTTTACTCCTCTTAGGATCGGTTACCAGTGGCGTTACTTTGTTGGTGGCAGCAGGACTGGTCGCTCTAGGTTTTGGTAACATTTCTTCTATATCTCAAGCGGTATCTATTAGTTTAGCCGAACCCCACCGAGTTGGTTTAGCAACTGCCACTTTCTTTATATTCATAGATTTAGGGAACGGATTTGGACCATCTGTTATCGGTATGATCATTCCATATACAGGATATGATGGTTTGTACGTATTTCTTGGCCTTCTTGTTTTGACAACTCTTGTTTTTTATTATTTCTTATATGGTAGAAGAGAAAGTGCACATCGAAAACAACTTTCTACAACAGAACGATAACAGGTAGATATGCAATAAGAGGATTTAATTTGGCCGTTTCCCATGCTGTATTAGGGGACGGTCGTTTAGTCTCTTTGGAAACGCTTCTGACAATTGAGAATATACCGAGCGCAGAACATCATTCCCAAAATATCCAATATTTGATACCCTTGTCGACCAGAGTCGACCTAGTGCTGATAGCTCTTTCTTGAAATCACCTACGTTGTATGTCTTTCAATTAAAGTATATTCCAGAGGAATCAAGGTTTTGTCAGCTGAATGAAGCATGTTCTGTAGAATTAAAAATGCATTCTCTGCCTGCTGATCCACAGGATAGTGAATCGTTGTCAGATCCATTAATTTTGCCAGCTCGGTGTTATCAAATCCGATGATCCCAACGTCCCCTGGAACCGAAAATTTAGACCTCCTTAGTTCAGTAATAAATCCGGCTGCAACCTCATCATTAGCACAAAAAACAGCATCGGGTCTGTTTGTTTGTGCAATCCACCATCTTGCAAGTTCTTCTCCGTCTCGCACATAAATCTTATCCTGAAAATTCGGGAAGTCCACCGTCAATTTATATTTGGCAATAAAGTCAGCGTGTGCTCTCATACGCTCTTTTGTGTTAAGTCCGTTAGATATGGGATATACACTAAGGATCTTTCTGTATCCTTTGAGGTATAAGTGTTCGAGTCCAATCCCATATGCTTCGTATTGATCCATAAACACAGAGGGGATATTACTGTTTTCAAGCCGCTGCCATGTGACGATCGGGCCATATTTGGTATAGGATTCGATAACCTTCCACTCATTGCTTCGGAGCACGCATACTATAGCGTCCAGTTGTTTCCGTTTCAGCATTTCGAGTGCTACCAGTTCTTTCTCTACCTGACCATTCGTAATGAATAGAGTAATGTTGAATCCGTGTTTCTCGGCAGACTGGGTAAAGGCCTGTATGAATCTGATAAGTAGCGGATTGAAAGCGACTGCAACAATTCCAATCAAACAGGTAGCGCCCTTTTTTAGAGATATTGCATTACCGTTAGGTACATAATCCAGTTGTTCCATGATTTCAATTACTTTCTTTCTGGTAGATTCGCTTACGTACGGATGCCTATTAATAACACGTGAAATGGTTGCAGTGGATACACCCGCCAAACGGGCAATCTCGCTGATATTTGCCATGTAGTCCACCTCTTTGTTGTAATCTCGCCATCTCAATGAGCTTATAAAATAAATCGTGGTATTGATGCTTGACATGTAATGCATTACACAATTTACAGTACAACTATGATTCAAAACCCTTACATCAGGAGGTAAAGATATGAAAAAAGGATTAAAGATTGTAACCATCGGCGGTGGCTCTAGCTATACACCGGAACTTATGGAAGGATTTATCAAACGTCATCATGAACTTCCTGTCAAAGAATTATGGCTTGTGGACATCGAGGCGGGGAAGGAAAAACTCGAGGTCGTTGGTGCCATGGCTAAACGCATGGTAAAAGCCGCAGGAATCGACTGTGAAGTTCATTTATCGCTAGATCGCCGGGAAGCATTAACGGATGCAGACTTTGTAACTACACAACTTAGAGTTGGGTTGATGGATGCCCGTATCAAGGACGAAACTATTCCCAATAAATATGGAATGATTGGACAAGAGACAAATGGGGCAGGAGGCATGCTTAAAGCGTTTCGAACCATTCCGGTAATTTTAGACATTGTTAATGATATGAAAGAACTCTGTCCGGATGCATGGCTCATTAACTTCACCAACCCTGCAGGCATGGTGACGGAAGCGGTTCTCCGTTATGGAAAGTGGGACAAAGTGATCGGACTATGCAATGTTCCTATTATGTCCACCAAAATTGAATCAACTGTATTGGAAATAAAGGAGGAGGAACTATTCTTCAAATTTGCGGGCATTAACCATCTGCACTGGCACAAGATTTATGATAAGTCCGGACAAGATCTTACCCTTGAAGCAATCGAAAAAATGTACGGACCGGAAGCCAAAGTGGATAAAATGGTTGAGAATATCCCCAATATGAGATTTTTGCACGAACAGGTTCTCCAATTGAAAATGCTTCCTTGTCCATACCACCGTTATTACTACATGACCGATGCCATGATCCATGAAGAGCTGGAAGAAGTAAACACAGTAGGTAGCCGTGGCCAAGTCGTCAAAGAGTTGGAAGAAAACCTTTTTGAACTGTACAGAAATCCGGAGCTGGATTACAAACCGAAAGAGTTGGAAAAAAGAGGTGGTGCGCATTATAGTGATGCTGCATGCGAAATCATTAATTCCATTTATAACGATAAAGGAACTCGAATGGTTGTAAGCACTCGGAACAACGGGGCAATCAGTGATCTGCCAAGTGAGAGTGCCATTGAAATTACAAGCATGATTACTTCTCACGGTGCAGAACCAGTCCATTTCGGCTCATTCCCACCCGCACAACGAGGATTGTTGCAAGTTATGAAAGCTATGGAAGAACTCACTATAGAAGCCGCTGTGACAGGCGATTATGCTACGGCATTACAAGCATTTATCATAAATCCGCTTGTTCAAAGTGGCGACACAGCAAAGGCCTTGCTGGATGAGTTGCTTGAAGCTCACCGAGCTTATTTACCACAGTTTCATCAATAAAGTAAAAATGGTTAACAAGATCACGAATATTCATCAGCATTAGTCACTTGATAATACAGAATATCCCTGAATTCAACGGGGTGGATTAATTCGTACCGAGTTCAGGGATATTCTGAGTAATTACTTACATAAAAAAGTGAATCTAATCGTATACGTTTGCTCTTATTGTAAAAGCATGTCGAATAAAAGAGTCACATCTTGGGACGAGCTTACAGATATTATTTTTGTTTCTGAAGATCCAGCTTTCTTTTTTACAACTTCCGTCATTTCGTTCACGGTCACTACCACATCCGCTCTTTGTATAGCCTGAAAAAGCTCCTCGTCTGGTGATGAGATATCAATCGTTTGAATGTCTGCGGAAGAACGACGCTGGATTTCGTCCAGATAAAACAGGCAGGCCATAGTTTTGCATTCAATGAAAAGGTAACGCTTCTTCTTCTCGTGTTTGGCTCCAAATAATTGTGTATATGCAAATCCTGACAACATGACATTTTCTATATTGAAACCTTGTTCAAATGCGTCTTTTACGGTCTTCTCCACGAATGAAAAATAAGAATTTTGCTGCTTGAATTCCTTTATCCGGTCTTCATTAGCTATTTGAGTTCCTCGTCCTTTTTGCATGATCAGCAGTCCTTCTTCTTTGAGCTGTGAATATATCCACTGTATCGTGTTTCTATTAACAGAGAGCTGCTCCGCTAATTCATTCGTTGAAGGCAAAGCATCATCCGCTTTCAGAAAGTCTTTACTGATCAGCCATTTAATTTGTTCTTTAATTTGCACATTAATAGGCAGTGGAGATTGGGGATCTGTTTTGAAGGGCAAACGAGAATGTTCCATAATAACCATCCAACTTTCTGGGTTAACTAGTGTTCTAGATAAGCTCAATATTAAAACAATCGTTCACAAAAATCAATAAAGGTAATAAACAATAGGAATAATGGTTTTATATGAGAACAGATCATCTTGACAAATATAAATCATTCGAATAACATTATCCTAGTTAACCAATTAACTATGTAACTAGGCATCAAAAAATGATTATTCTACTAAGGAGTGATTTTGTTGAACTGGAAAGAGATATCGACACTGGACCAATGGAAAGAAGTATTGGAACAGTCGGATCAACGCGGAAAGATAATACTTAAGCATAGCACTACATGCCCAGTGAGTGCGAATGCACTAGGGGAATACGAACAGTACATCAAAGAGAGCCACACTGAAGACATTGATTTTTATCTTGTTAAGGTCTTTGAATCGCGTCATGTGTCTAATCAAATTACTCACGATCTTGATGTTAAACATGAATCTCCTCAAATTATCTATGTTAATAACAAAGAGAAATTTTGGACTACCTCTCATTGGTCGATTACAAAAGAACACATAGCCGCTGTTTTGAACTAATAACTACTACTTTATAAACCTAAAATGAAGGATGGTATACAATGAATTATTCACACTTTGCCAAACAATTAGATATCACTCGCGGAAATTTATACAAAGTATTGGAATCGGTATCCGAAACTAGCGCCGACAAACAACCCGTCGGATTCAGTAACACGATACGTTGGAATGTTGGGCACATTCTTACAGTAGCTGAAATGTTTATTTTCAACAATCTCCAAACTTCTGGCCTACCTAAGGAATATACCAGCTTGTTCGCTCCCGGTACCAAACCCTCTGACTGGAAAGGTGAGCCCATTCCGTTGTCAACATTACTTGCGCAGTTGCAGGATCAGGTTGTACGTATCAAACAACACGTAGAGATTTATTCTGATGAAACCCTGCCAGAACCATTGAAATTGGGACCTGTTCTCCAATTGAATTGCATGGGGGAAGTGTGTAACTTAGCCCTGTATCACGAAGCGATGCATACGGGATTCATCCATGCCTTAAAGCGCATCGTCTAAGGGAAACTGACTGGACAATAAAAGGAGCGGATCGACATGGCCGATATGAAATCTAATTTGAATACTGCATGGTATAAAGACACTAAAGGTAGCGGTAGACTGAAGGCAGATTATCTTAAAACGAATATCGCGATTCCCGAGTCTTCGGGAGGGAGTGGGGAAGGAGCCAATCCTAAAGAATTGTTGGTTTCCTCTGCCACTACTTGTTACATCATGACACTCGTGTATATGTTGGAACAGAAGCAACTGTCAGTTACTGGAATAGTGATGAATACAGAGGCTGTAAATTCCAAAGAAGAAGGATTTCGAATTGTCCATCTTCCTCAAGTTATTTTGTCCGCGAATTCCACTGAAGAGCAGATTCAGTCTGTGCGCAAAATCATGATTAGCGCAGAGCAAGTGTGTGAAGTAGGAAATTTGCTCAAAAAAGCAGGTGTTCAGATTGAAGTAGAAGGCAAAGTAGAGATTGAATCTGGTACAGATGTAGTAAGTCAATACATTGAGGAAAATCAACTAAACTGGGATTGACGTTCAATCATAATGCAGGTTCGTCAGTGAGGATACAGATATGAAAGAAATGATGGAATTAGCTTCGCTAGATATGGTGGAACGGTTTGTTAGTGAACATGAATTAAGTTTTTTATATGTATCTCAAACGAATTGCAGTGTTTGTCATGCATTGCTCCCTAAGATCAGAATGCTATTAGAAGAATATCCTAAGATTCAATTGGGGCATATCGACATTCACAATGTAGAGAGCATAGCAGAGAAATATATGATTTTCACAGCTCCGATCATGTTGCTGATCATAGAACAGAAGGAATATGTCAGAGCAGATCGATTTGTTCGCTTTAACGAGCTTAAGCATAAACTGGATCAGATATACCAATTGTACACCCAGTCCATGTAAACCCAATGAATCGGAACTCTTGGGAACAACACCGGGCAAAAGTCACACTTACTTGAGCTGGCGCCAATCAAATTTGGAGCCAGCTTGATTCATTTCCCGTTGATTACTTGTGCCGACTGTGCACTCGAATAGGAGATATGCCTTGCAGTTTATTACAATTGGTCCTTTCAATATTAGCCTGGAAATGTTGATCGTTAGTGCTTCCGTAATTGCAGGTTATTTTGTCTTAAAAGGGCGTTTGCGTGTAATGCGAAATGAAAACAGCAGTGAAATCCATGAATTAAAACGCTTTTGGTAAGAAGGATGTCCAGCTTTGTCACGTAGCTTGAGAGGAAATTTAGTAAGTTTCAGGTCTTGCAATTTTGTGGAGGAAGGGATAGTACGATGACATTGATTTATATCTTATTGGGGCTGGCGGGTATATGGGGACTGACTCAACTATGGCCTCTGCGTTCCCTTACTTATATTAATATCGAGGACTTGGACCTCACTCAAGAACGTTGGGGAAAGGTGAAAATCCTGGATGTCAGAGACGCGAGCGAGTATTGGACTGCTCATATTCCGGGCACAATAAATATCTCGGTTGGCAGACTGCCTGTATTGTGGAGCAAACATATTGAGCCGCATGATGAAGTATTCATCTTTTCCCGAAGTTGGATTCAGCGAAAAAAAGCTGCAAGAATTCTGGCACGTCGGGGCTTTCGGCAGTTGTATGCTGTTAGAGGTTGTTTTCTTTCAATGAATAAGGGAAACGTGGCATCTCCGTGTCCATGTATGCAATGAAGCGTTTCATTAATGGCTGTGCAACAGATTTAAGGCAAAAACAAGCAGTTGAACAAATTAAAACGGTTATTGCTAAATCTTTCGGCCGCGGCTATAATGAGAATGCGAGTTAAGGATAGTGATTGTTTAATTACAAGCTAGACCTGCTTGCACATCGTGAATTTGCGCTATATTTAGCGTTTATTTCAAGATGTGCGGGTGGGTCTTTTTATTTGTATTAAGGGGGAAATGAGATGATTATTCTTAAGATCCTTAACAATAATGTGGCGGTTACACACGACAAATTGGGTCAGGAAGTCATTGTGATGGGCAAAGGAATTGCTTACCAAAAGAGAATAGGCGATGCTCTTGATGAGCAAAGCATTGATAAAATTTACTCCCTTTCTACCAAGGAGGCATTTATCAAATTTCAGGAACTCCTGACGGAAATCCCTTTAGATTACTTCGATGTTGCGGATAGAATCATAAATTTCGCAAAAATGACGCTAGGCAAAAAACTGAATGATAGTGTATATATATCGCTCAGCGACCATGTTTTCTCAACCGTAAGCCGTTTTAGAGACGGAATCTCCCTCAAAAATGCTTTACTTTGGGATATTAAACGGTTTTACGCGGATGAGTATAAGGTTGGTTTGAAGGCGCTTCAATTCATCAAGGAGTCTTTTGATATTCAGTTTCCGGAAGATGAGGCTGGTTTCCTGGCTTTGCACATAGTCAATGCAGAGGATCGCCAAGAAAGTCAAGATATCTACAGAGTGACCAAAATCATTCAGGAAATTAGCGACATTGTCAGGTATTATTTTCAAATTGAATTCGATGAACAATCCGTAGCATTCTATCGATTTATTACGCATCTGAAATTTTTTGCGCAAAGATTAATCAGTGGAAATTTACATGAGAATGAAAGCGACCAAGATCTTCTGGATGTGATAAAAGAAAAACATCAGAATGCGTATCGTTGTGTGGGCAAAATCGAAACCTACATCAGAAACAACTACAATTACAGCCTTACGGGTGAAGAAAAACTGTATTTGACGGTCCACATTCAACGCGTGGTGTATAAGACAAGAACATGACTTAACCAGGAAAGGAGGTGAGGGTTTAAGAGTAAGCCAGGATGGTGACATTAAGTTGGCCAAACCCTTCACTATGCTGTTTCAGCTAGAATATGGAGGAGAACATAAATGGGAAAATATCAACAGTTAGCGGAAGAGATTGTGAGTCAAGTAGGGGGATCAGATAACATTAGTGACCTCACTCATTGTGTTACAAGGTTAAGATTTCATCTGAAGAACGATTCCATACCCGATGATGAAGTTATGAAAAAGCTGGACGGGGTAGTAACAGTCGTACGTTCAGGTGGGCAATATCAAGTCGTTATTGGAAATCATGTTTCTGAAGTTTATTCGGAGGTCAACTCACTAGTTAAACGGAATCCAGACAATACGAGTTCTTCAAACGAAAAAGTTGTTAAAAAGAAAAAGCCGCTGGACGCTTTCATTGATGTAATATCAAGTTTGTTTCAACCTATTCTCGGCATTCTGTTAGCTGCGGGGATGCTAAAAGGCTTCAATACGTTGTTCAGCACACTTAACCTCTATACAACGGATAGCGGGGCATATATCATCATTAATGCCATGGGGGATGCTTTGTTTATGTTCCTTCCTGTATTCTTGGGATATACATCTGCTAACAAGTTTAAAGTACAACCTTTTATCGGCATACTCATTGGATTAGCTATGTGTTATCCCGCTATTCAGTTGGATGCCTTGGCAGGTTCTAGAGAGCCGCTTTACACACTATTCAGCGGATCTGCCTTCAGTTCTCCAGTTTATCTGGATGTGTTCGGCGTTCCATTGATCAGCATGAACTACACATCCACTGTTCTGCCAATCATCATCGTTGTTTACTTTGCATCTAAAGTTCAACGTACGCTGGATAAAATTGTTCCGAGTGCGATTAAATTTTTCATGATCCCGATGGTCACGGTGCTGATTTCCTTATCCTTGGGCTTCCTATTGATCGGACCTGTTGCGAGTTATGCGTCTGAATTAATTGCTCAAGGCATACTGGTGGTACGAGACGCAAGTCCATTATTTGCAGGATTCCTTTTGGGGCTCTCATGGCAAGTACTTGTCGTGTTCGGACTGCATTGGGGACTCATCCCTTTATATATTAACAACATTACGAGCATGGGATATGACACTATCATGGCCTCCGTCTTTGCAACTTCATTTGCGCAGTTGGCCATTGTGCTTGCAATTATCGTGAAAACCAAGGATAAAAAGCTTAAGGCTCTAGGCTTCCCTTCGGCCATTTCTGCATTGTTTGGCATCACTGAACCGGTCGTTTACGGTATTATCCTGCCGCGCAAGAAGCTGTTTATTATGAGCTGTATCGTTTCGGGTGTTGCTGGTGGATTTTATGGACTGTACAACCTTAGAGAGTTTACTTTTGGTGGATTTGGTATATTTGAGTTTTTGACGATGTTCGACCCTAATGAACCAGGCACGTCTAATATTATGATTGCCATCATTGGTGTAGTGTTTGCCATGGTTGTCTCGTTTGCATTAACACTCGTCATGTTCAAGGATGATAAGCCGGAAGCTGACTCTGCTACATTGTCTGTAGATCCACCTAAATCAGTGTCTAAAGTTGGAAAAAAACATACGATGCTCAGTCCGATGAACGGGGAGATCATTCCGATTAAAGACGTTCAGGATGAGGCTTTCTCTCAAGAGCTATTAGGTCGAGGGATTGGAATTCGTCCTTCTACAGGCGAACTGTTTGCCCCCTTTGCCGGAAAAATCGTTACGCTCTTCCCGACTAAACATGCCGTTGGAATAATTTCGGATGAAGGAATGGAAGTATTGATTCACATCGGTTTTAACACCGTTCGATTGAAAGGAAAGCATTTTGAAAGTTTCGTGCAAGAAGGGGACATTGTGCATCAAGGGCAGAAACTGGTCAAATTTAACATTGCCGAGATCGAGAAAGAAGGATATTCCTTAGTAACGCCAATGATTGTTACAAACACGGAGAATTATCTGGAAATCGTCGAGACCAAAGAAAATAAAGTGAATGCAGGCGATGTGCTGCTGACAGGCTTGTTGTAAGAGAATAATTATATATCTCATAAAAAAGAAGGAGACGATAAATGTGGGATTTAAAGATGGGTTCTTATGGGGAGGGGCAACCTCGGCTAACCAATCAGAGGGAGCTTACAATGCGGACGGCAGAGGGCTAGCAAACGTTGATTTGAGCCCGACTGGCGACGTGCGAGAAAGTGTACTTATGGGACAAACTAAAATGTTTGACTTTGACGAGAATTATTACTATCCCGCTAAAGAAGCCATTGATATGTATCACCATTTTAAAGAAGATATTGCCTTGTTTGCCGAAATGGGTTTCAAGGTATATCGCTTGTCGATTGCTTGGAGCCGTATTTTCCCCAAAGGAGATGAGACAGAACCTAATGAGGCTGGGCTTCAATTCTACGAAGACTTGTTCAAAGAGTGCCAAAAGTATAATATTGAACCCCTCGTCACCATTACTCACTTTGATGTTCCAATGCATTTGGTCAAGGAGTATGGTTCATGGCGGAACAGAAAAATGGTTCATTTCTATGAAAGACTGTGTACGGTGATATTTAATCGTTACAAAGGGTTGGTTAAATATTGGATTACTTTTAATGAAATTAATATGGTCTTAGAAGCGCCATTTTTAGCAGCTGGGCTGTTCATTGAAGAACACGAAGACGCGGAAGCTGTAAAGTTCACAGCCAGTCACCATGAACTGGTAGCCAGTGCGTTGGCCACCAAAATTGCCCATGAAGTTGATCCGGAAAATATGGTAGGTTGTATGCTTGCTGCCAATGCTCCGTATCCTAGAACATGCCACCCACAGGATATATGGAAAGCGAAGCAGGTTGAGAACCAAAGCTACTTCTTCATTGACGTTCAGGTACGAGGTGAGTATCCTGTCTATACACTCAAAGATCTTGAACGCAAAAATATAGTACTCCCATTCGAAAAAGGAGACCAGGAATTACTAAAACACCACACCGTTGATTTTATCGGATTCTCGTACTATTCTTCCAGTGTGGTTAGCGCAGATCCTACACAAACGGATACGATTGGAGGCAATTTGTTCCCCAGCTTGCCTAACCCCTACTTGAAAGCTAGTGACTGGGGCTGGCAAATTGATCCACTCGGTTTGCGGATTACGATGAACAACATTTATGATCGATATCAAAAACCTTTATTCATTGTAGAAAATGGTCTCGGTGCTGCCGATATAGCGGATGAGAGCGGATATGTTGAAGATGACTATCGAATTGCTTATCTAAGCGAGCACATAAAAGCGATGAGAGATGCTGTAGAGTATGATGGCGTCGATTTGCTTGGGTATACTGTATGGGGACCGATTGACATTGTAAGTGCAAGTACGGGAGAAATGAAAAAAAGATATGGTTTCATATATGTTGACCGGGACGATGATGGTCAAGGAACATTAAAACGCTCCAAGAAAAAATCATTCGAATGGTACAAGAAGGTTATTGAGTCAAATGGTCAGAATCTGGATGCCTAATTCATAATAAGGTCAACATAAACAAAGGTCACTCCCACTTTGCTTGACAGAGTGGAAGTGACCTTATGTTTTCTAATTTTATTATTTTACAATAAAATAATTTTGCAACTGGTTTCGAAGTTTTTCACCTTCAACTTTAATCTGAACTATTGTGTTCTGTAATACCGTGTTTATTTCTTATTGCGATGTGAAATCTTCAGTCGATTTCACATCGCAATACATGCCATTAAGTGCGCCGACAAAGGCATAATGGACCTGTTCAGCTGGTACGACCTTATTTTGATAGGATAGCTCTCTCGTTGCACATGCATCTTCAATAAGTGTTGTTTCATAGCCGAGATCAACTGCAGCTCTAACGGTTGCATCAATACACATATGTGTCATCATCCCTACAACCACTACTTTGGTTATTTCTTTCTCTTTAAGTTTGCTTTGTAATTCGGTATTCAAAAAGCTGTTAGGAAAATGTTTATTAATAATACTTTCATTTTCTAATGGTAGAACAGCCTCATGTATTTTTACACCTTCCGAACCTGGAAGAAAGAAACCAATCGCTGGGTCACTTGCGATATGCTGAACATGGAAAATGTTATCCTTGTGATTTTGTCTGAACCAATCAAGCACTTTTGCAGCATTAGAAGCTGCTTTTTCAGGATTGCTTAATTCCATCTTCCCATTCGGGAAATAGTCATTTTGAATATCTACAATAATTAGAGCTGTGCTCATTATTCTCCACCTCGTATAAAATATTTTGTTACACTATGATCATAAATCGAATTGTAATTTTATTCGATAAGTTAACGAAACACTTTTATCCCAAAAAAATTCATGGTGAAAGGAATCTATTATGGAACTTGATCATATTGATTTTCAGATCCTTCGGTTACTATCTAAAAATGCACGTGTTCATTGGGAATTGGGACTTTCTTTTCTTTTACAGCCTTTGTCATTTTCTATATGAAAACAACAGACCATCATTTGTTATAAAATCAATGAACGATCGAAGAGAGGTATTGGAGGTTCACCGCGTATCGAGAGAAGGCTTTTACCATTTGACAGATTGTCAAACCAAGTGCGACAGTTCCTCTGTGAAAGATTCGTGAGCGGTTCTCCAGCCCAAGCATTTTCGGGGTCTGTGGTTAATCAGATCCAGTGAGTGGCCGAGATCTTCATCCTCTACTTGAGCGAAGTCGGTACCCTTGGGATGAAACTCCCGCAGTAGTCCATTCCCATTTTCGTTGGAACCGCGTTGCCAGGAAGAATACGGGTCAGCAAAATAGACGTGAAAGCCATGTGTGTCTTCCAGGTTTGCATAGCAAGCAAATTCCTTGCCTCTGTCAGCCGTGGCTGTAAGGAAGGTGCCTTTAGGGTACTGGGAGATGGCTACACCAAGCGCAATTTCCATGGACAAAGCGGTACGATCCGGCATGAGAATGGCGGTATACAGCCGGGTTTTGCGTTCAATGAGCGTGGCTACGCATCCTTTACTTTTCCCACGACCTGATACGACGGTATCCAGTTCCCAGTGCCCAAACGTTTCTCGGGAACGAACCTCATTGGGGCGATCCGAAATGGATCTGCCGATAGCGAATTTACCGCGAGTTTCTGTGGGTTTCTGACGCTTCCCTTTGTGTCGAAGGACCTGTAACACGCCTCGAACTAGACGTCCGGCATAGAGCCAACGATAGATGGTTTTAAAGGAGACCGACGGCAGGCCTTGGATGCGGAAACGTTCCGTGATCTGTTCCGGAGACCACGTGGCTTGCAGTTTTTCCTCCAAGGAAATAGCTAAGACTTCGGACCATTTACCAGGTGAGACAGAAGCCTTACGACGCTCCTCATACGCGCTCTGAGCCTGTTCTGCCTGATAGGCTTGCGATGAAGTAGCACGATTCAATTCACGACAAATCGTCGAAGGATGTCTTCCTAATTCTTTTGCGATGCCTCTTGAACTTTGACCTTGCCGATGGAGGATTTCTAGCTTGCTGCGCTCGATTATGCTAAGATGTCTGTAGCTCATGGTGGATTCTCCTTGTGTGAATGGTTGTTGTGGTGACTTCATTCTACACGAATCCGGCCATGGGCCATTATTTATTTATTTCCAGCGGGTGTCGCACTTCATATTACAATCTGTCATTTAAAAAAATAAAACCAGCTCTCAAGAGCAATTAAATCTTTTTCTCAGAATTGCGTGATGAATGTGTGAATTTAAGATAGTACATTTTTGTAGCTCCAAAGCTGAGTCAGAGATACCGTGAAAACTACTTTAGTGAATAGATTTTTTGATTAACAAGAATATAGTACATTCAAAGTCGCAAATTATGTGACTTTTTTGGATTTTTCAAGAACACTTTCATCAATCAATGAGAATGATCGAAACACTTTACTACATCTATGTAAAAATGGACTAAAAGCTTATAGACTATATCTTATGATGAAATAATAACTAAGAGAAAAATTTCAACTTTTATATCTGACGTTATCTAATCATTTGAAGTTTATGAATTTAATCGTAAGAGGAGTATTCAGATGAAAAAGCCACTAAAAGATCAAAAAATGGTGATGTTGATTTTACTAAGTAATATTTTCACAGCCTTTCTCGGAATTGGATTAATTGTTCCCGTTATGCCCTCTTTCAAAGACATGTTGGATTTATCCGGAAGTACAATGGGCTATCTGGTTGCAATCTATGCCTTATCCCAGTTAATTATTTCGCCTTTTGCTGGTAGATGGGTTGATCGTTTTGGAAGAAAAAAAATGATCGTTATCGGGTTACTGGTATTCAGTTTGTCAGAATTAATTTTCGGACTAGGAACACACGTTTCGATACTTTATTTGTCCAGGGTACTGGGAGGAATAAGTGCTGCGTTTATCATGCCAGCTGTAACAGCATACGTTGCTGATATTACGACTACAGAGGATAGACCAAAGGCGATGGGATACGTCTCCGCTGCGATCAGCACCGGATTTATTATTGGGCCAGGTGTGGGTGGATTTATTGCCGATTATGGAATTAGGATGCCATTTTTCTTTGCCGCTGCTATGGCACTCCTAGCCGCTATTTCCTCTTCGATTATATTAAAAGAGCCTCTGTCACATGATGAGATGCAACAACTATCGTTAAACACAAAGGGATCTAGCTTCGTTAAGGATTTAAGAAAATCAATTCAACCACTCTACTTCATAGCCTTTATTATGGTCTTTGTCCTTGCTTTCGGATTATCTGCCTACGAAACGGTATTCAGCTTGTTTTCTGATGAGAAATTTGGCTTTAGCCCCAAGGATATCGCAAGTATCATCACCATAAGTTCCATTGTAGCGGTAATTATTCAAATTTTATTGTTCGGCAAATTAGTAAATAAATTAGGCGAAAAAATGGTGATTCAGATCTGCCTAATCATGGGTTCGGTTTTAGCATTCATATCTACTATTGTCACGAGCTTTATAGCCGTTTTGATTGTAACTTGTTTTATTTTTTTAGCGTTTGATTTATTACGACCTGCCCTAACTACCTTCTTATCTAAAACTGCTGGTAAACAGCAAGGTTTTGTAGCAGGTATGAACTCTACTTACACGAGCTTGGGGAATTTTTTTGGCCCAGCATTGGGTGGTATTCTATTTGACATTAATATTCACTACCCTTACCTTTTTGCAGGAATAGTTCTGATCATTGGTTTAGGACTTACAGTATTATGGAAAGGAAAATCTAATCAAGCCTCACTACGATAAGAAGTGTTTTTAAGGGGAGAAACGCCAAGTGGAAGAGACGTGGAATATAGCCTTGAGACAACATAAAGTAGGGTGGCTGATAAAATAATCTCTCAGGAAATGTACTGTAGCACATTCCCTGAGAGATTAAAGTGTTATTGAAACGAATTCTGAGCGATGTTACTGAAAGTATTCTTAAGAACCAAAAATTGTTTTTATATGCGGTTGTTGCAACCAAACCTTCAGCGAGGTCAATTGGATATCAGGGACAACCACACGATCTTTCACGTCATAATAGTTCAGGGAATCAATATTAGCTCCGATCCAACGATAGAAGCCTCCAATACCAGCTGCTTGGTCCGCCCCCATTACTGGTGTGAGCGCTGCTTCAAAATCATCATAGTTCAAGAAATTGAATTTTAGATCTTGTCCCAACGCTTGTGTAAAACGCTCACCGAGTTCTGCACCAGTAAGTGCTTCCGAACCTGGAGCTAACAGCACTTGACCTGCCAGCTCAGGATGGGTTAACGCATAATAATGATATTGCGCTGCGTCTTCGGAGCTGATCCAAGGGATCGGTTTATCTGCTGGCACAGGGTAAAAGAGCATCCCATTATTGATCAGACCCGGAATCAAGAAGTTCTCCATATAGAGTGTGGGTTTTACCAAAATAGTTGGAATACCGCTTTGTTGTACGTACTCGATCAATTCTCGTTTAACATCCAACGTTTTGGTGTCGGTTGGTTGTTCTGGTAAAAAGCCATTCGAATTCACAACGATCAATTTCACGTGCGCTTGTCGAGCTGCTTCAACGGCATTCGTAATTTGTTGCTTCATTAATGCTGTGTCATACTCGATTGGCATATTCAAGAAGACTTTATTAACACCATTATTAACTTCATTCAGCGATTCAGGTACAGACAGATCTCCAACAAATGCCTCTATACCTTGTTCTTTTAAAGTCGCTACGTTTTTGTCATGACGTGTAATGGTGCGAACAGCTACCCCTTGGGAAGTTAACAATCTTGCTACGGCTCCACCTTGTACCCCTGACGCTCCATAGACTAATATCGTTTCCATATATACAACAGCTCCTTATAGTTACATTCATTTGTTCAGTATTGAACTAAATGTTATATTTATAATAACTAACTCACAAACTTTATGTAAGTACGCACATTCGGGATATCAGGTATCTCCCGTGATACTTTTGGAGGTAAACTTATGGAGATCGAACCACTGGAAAATTGCAGTCCTTGTCCGGTTGAATTTGCAGTCAATACAATCGGTGGCAAGTGGAAAATTCTAATTTTGTACCATTTATTGAATAAAGATATTATACGGTTTAACGAACTACAAAAATCACTCTCCACGGTGACGCATCGTACACTTACGCGTCAATTGCGTGAGCTTGAAGAAGATGGGCTAGTGAGCCGCGTTGCTTATGCTGAAATGCCTCCTCGTGTCGAATACTCACTAACAGATAAAGGACATAGTCTCACCCCGATTCTATTGCAATTGCAAAACTGGGGTCTACAACATATGTAAGCACCTTGAACACAAGAAAACACCATTAAAGTCGCTGTAATAGCCAATTTTCCTATTATAAGGAGTCGGTATTATTCATGCTCATATCTGAATTAAACTGATATTTAAAAGATGCCCCCAATGATTGAATACATCATTGGGGGCATCTTTTATTTAAATCATGTATAAAGATAGCTTTTTACCTCTCGAATAGTTCAGCTGAGGCATTCAGCAATTATAAATCTAAGGATAAGCTTATTTAAAATACTTTGAGAAAGAAGACTTCCTCGTAGATGAAACGACTAGTAGCAGACCAGCCATTCATAATTAAAGTGTAAACCCGGGATAATAATGCTTTAAGAAAAAAAAGATCTAATAAGGGGACAAAACTGATGAAGGGTCGATTTAAATTTACAGTCTTTATTTTAATAATGCTGGTAATTGTAAGTGGTTGTCAAAATACTTCAAAACAACAAGTTCGACCATGCTAATTTAAGAGGAATTCTTAAAGAAGCTAGTATCCTATGCGTATCTTAACACTTAATCCATTGAAGACATAAGACAGAATACGATTTTGATGGGAAAAATCACAGGCAATGAGCAGCTTTTTATATTCCAGAATTTTAACTAATGGCCAGAAAAAAAAGGTTTCCAAATGTCGTGGGACAAGAACTTGGTCCGATTACTGATTGGCAAAGAAGAGGTTCACCATAGAGATCAAAGGATGTATATTGAAACATTAGATGTTGAATTTGCTCTTACAGTGTTTGGGTTTTGATTGGTACTGTTGTAAGTAATCTGAGGCCTATTAACCAGACCGATTCTGTATCACATACAAATAAAGAGGAGTATGGTTGAACAACAATTTAAAGAATTTTCTAAAAAATGTCCCTTTAGAACTACCTCGTTTGTTGTACATATATAGACTTCATCGTGAATACCTGGGAGGTGCCTTAAAGAAACATGGATGAGGAAACCGAATACAGAATTAAAAGAGTACAAGCGGGCGAAATTCAGGACTACGTTTATATCGTTCAAAAATACCAAAAACAGATATTTATGTATTGTTGGAGACTTATTTCAAACAAACAGGAAGCAGAGGATGCTGTTCAGGACGTTCTGGTTAAGGCTTATGAGAAGATAGATCTCTATAAACCTGAGGTGAATTTCTCCGCCTGGCTCTACAAAATAGCCTATCATCACTGCATAAACATAATCCGTCGAAAAAAAATGCAACAGAAATGGAAGTTCAGACTAATGGCTCAAGATCAAACTGCCATTAGTCCTGCAGAGATGCTGGATAAGCAACTCTTTAACGAACCACTATGCCGGGCGCTTGAAAAACTAAATGTAGTTGAACGGAACCTACTGATTCTGCGCGTTTTTGAAGAAAAATCGTTTGTAGAAATAGCTGAAATTTTGAATAAAAGTCCCGATGCCGTCAAGAAAAAGTTTGCTAGAACCAAAATCAAACTCAAAAAATGGATGACACCAAAGGAGGAAGAACTATGCCAAAATTACAACGTACTTCTCAAAACGAAAATCTGAAAGAAATGGATCTCTTGATCCAAGAGGAGTTTCAGAATTTTGATGTCACTGACAAAGTCATGACTCGGGTCCATAAGCTGGCAGTTCACAAGAGAGGCTTGCATGTCAGAGCACGAGTTCGTCAAAGAGTCGTGGTTCTCGGGCTAACCGCAATGTTCGTTCTTGGAGTATCAGTGACAGGGTATGCGGCCTCACAATATATTGAATTCCTTAACAATAAAGGAGAGGTGGTACTAAACACTGCAGCCGCCAAAGAGCCTACTGACTTTGTTACCAATTACACAAAAAGACTGGGCTTTTACACAAATCAGATTAAAGAACAATTGCGACCTGGGGATTATGTAGCCTATTATGTCAAAGATGAGTTAATTAACAACGCTGATAAATTAACCCCCGTAAAATTTGAATATAAGTGGATCGAATATTCAAATTTCAGCAGTTTGCAAGCTGAAATTACACGGACGCAAGCTCCAGTTTTAAAATCAATAACGCAACTTCCTCAAGGGTACCAGTTTGATTACGGATACGTTTATCCTGCCGATCTGTATACAAACCATCTCGCAGATGCTGCTTACCTGAAGTTAACAGACGACCTTAAAAGACAAGCTGAATCTTCTTCGGATGGGCAACGGGTCTATATTCAAAAACTGAATTGGAACAAGGCTGACTTCTCTTTGGCACGCTATGTTAAGGGGAAGAACGTTGTAACTGTAATGGCAACAAGAATATTCCCCGACTCCAAAGTGACCATATTCCAGGACGATCAGGCTAAATCCGAGAAGCTGAACATTCAAGGTAATGAGGTCTATTATATTCAATCCGATATTAAGGATAGGGAAACTAATTCCGTTCCTTACCAACGGATTGGATGGAGGGACGATCACAATCATTTGTTGTATGAAATATCCAATAATAGGGACAGTAATTTAGGTAAAAAGGATCTGGTCAAAATCGCTGAAGAGATTCTGACATCTCCTTAGTGCTCTAAACAACAAAGGGATAAACATGGCACTTTAGACATTAGTTCTGCTTTACTGAAGGACACAAGATATGCGGCAGCACTGATATGTGAATCTAACTCCAGATGATAATTTAATTTAATATGTCGAGGGACAAGAACATAGTCCGATTACCGATTAGGCATTAAAACTAAACGGTTCTTTTCCTCGTTAATTCATTAAGCTAACGGGCAGGATACTTCGGGAGATCTTGGTGCTTCTGAGATTTCGTTACACAACTAGCTGCAGTTTTGCTATTTTTAGAATTTGCAATTCAAGTAAAAAAAGGACAGGGATGACCTGTCCTTTCTTTATAGATGAGTGTAAAATCCTGATGAGTTTACGGTTCGATCAAGGTTTACAGATCTACTTTCAAGGTGCCCAGCATCTTGGCGAATTTCGGATCGTGGTAGGATAAGAAAAGACTTTCCCGTGTATCGAGGGTGGCAATCTGTTGCATATCGTCTGCGCTCAACTCAAAATCGAAAATGTCGAAGTTTTCGACGATCCGCTCTTTTCTCACCGATTTTGGAATAACAACGACTTCACGCTGAACAAGCCAGCGCAGCACGACCTGAGCGACGGACTGGTTGTGTTTTTCTGCTATCGAGGCCAGAACTTCGTTACCGAACATGTTGCCCTTTCCTTCAGCGAACGGCGCCCACGACTGGTGCTGCACTCCCTGCTCTTTCATAAAAGCGGTACTCTCGATCTGCTGGTAGAACGGATGCGTTTCAACCTGGTTGACTGCAGGTACGATTTCGTTATGCACGATGAGGTCCATCAGACGGTCGGGCAGGAAGTTGCTGACACCGATCGCCTTGATCTTGCCTTCACGGTATAGGTCTTCCATCGCACGCCAAGCGCCATAGTAATCGCCGAACGGCTGGTGTATAAGGTATAGATCGAGATATTCGAGCTGTAACTTCTTCAAGGATTTGGCAAACGCCAGCTTGGCACTCTCGTATCCTGCATCTTGAACCCAGAGCTTGGTCGTGATGAACAGCTCCTCACGCGGCACGCCACTGCGCTTGATCGCGCGTCCGACCGCTTCCTCGTTCAGATAACCGGCGGCGGTGTCGATCAGGCGGTAACCGGCCATCAGCGCTTCATATACCGCGTTCTCGCATTCTTCAGCATCGGGAACCTGGTAGACTCCGAAGCCGATAATCGGCATTTTCACTCCGTTGTTCAATGTTACGTTTTGCATTTTAACTCCTCCTAGTATTTAAATGTATGATAGCAAACGGCGCGTATCCCGGGAATCGGGCACTGCAGCGGTAATTCCACTTACGGCTGAATTGCATTACAATAAGCTTAGAACCTTCGTGCTACACGAAGTCAAGTCGTCTTCACAACTTTATTTTCCAAGGAGGAATTGACATGTATACGGTCAAAGAAGCCGCCCAGATAACGGGACTCACCCAGCACGCCGTGCGTTTTTACACGGATAAAGGCCTGGTGCCTAGCGTACAGCGCAATCAAAATAACATTCGGATGTTCAACGACGAATCAATCAACTGGCTGCATGGCGTGAAATGCCTCAAGCAATCCGGGATGCCGATTGAATTCATTAAAAAGTATATCGATCTCTGTCTCGAAGGGGATTCGACCATTCCGCAACGCTTCGCACTTATGATGGAGCATAAAGAAGCGGCGCTCGTTCAGCTTGAAGAAGCCAAACAGCACGTTGCCCATTTAGAACAAAAAACCGACCTATATCAGGCCATTCTGGAGCACCGCACTCCAGACACGACCAATCCCGGTAACTGGGACAAAATTCAGCATATGCATGCTGACGTATTTTACTCGTCCTCTGTTCGGAAGGCGTGAGACATATTTTGAGCACATCAACCGTTTTGGGGAAAATCTTCGGTTTAAAACTCTTGATTGGCTTGCAATGAACTAGATTCACATCAATCTAGATTGAACTAACGGGAGACTATAGTTTAGAGGGGCTTGGTATGAAAAACATTTTTCTGATTGGCGGTACAATGGGCGTAGGAAAAACAACAACTTGCCAAATTATGAAGGATAAATTGAGCAACAGCGTATTTCTTGATGGGGACTGGTGCTGGGACATGCGTCCATTTCAAGTGACCGAGGAAATCAAAGAGATGGTTATGCAAAATATATGCTTCCTTTTGAATAATTTTATCAAGTGTACCGTTTATGAAAATATTGTCTTTTGCTGGGTAATGCATCAGCAAGCTATTGTTGATGAGATTATTACACGTCTTGATACACAAGGTTGCAAAGTGCATCTCATATCCTTGGTATGCAGTATAGAGGCATTGAAAGAACGGCTGACTAAAGATGTAGATGTCGGAAATCGTACGGAAGATATATTATTAAGAAGCCTAGAGCGCATTCCTCTATACGAACAACTGAATACAACTAAAGTGGATGTCTCGAACATCACCGCCGAGCAAGCAGCAGACTTTATTATTCAGCGGTTCTCAATACCAACTAATTGAATGTGTAGTCTGGTTTCGCATGGAACAAATCTATACGATAAGAATGCTGAATTGCACTGAACCGGTCTGGAGAACAGGTTGAGAAGTTAGAGTTACCGTTTGAATGTACAATTAAACAAGGTAAGTAGCATAGAAAACGTACTGATTCAATATAAAGAAGAAGCATAGTTTGATGGTATTACAATTGTAAATTATTACTCAGGGTATTCCACTAACGGGAAACGTTAGTTGAGTAATAGCAAGGAGCAGTTTGCCGTTGGTAGCTGCTCCTTTTTTAATTAAGATAACTGGCGGTTAATGGAGCAGTTAGATAGAATAGTTGGTATTAAAAGCTTTGGAAAATGGTTTTAGATCGGAGATGAGGTTGATCTGTGACACTATTTTATTATATTGTGCAAGCCATGAGCTTCCTTATGTTACGAATGTGAACCCTGCCGCTAAGGATGATAAACTTATGGAGGTCTACAATACGGAAGAGGATGCAGCAGGATTATATATAACCGGTTTAGTAGAGCTTTTCAAATATATACGCAGCAATATGAGAATAGGTAAGGACTTAGAGTTGTATTGCTGCTGAGCGCACGGACAGGAAAGATTTTTGGATGCTCCAAATAAAGAACTCGACCTCGTGATTGAACTAGCTTAAGAAGTGAATCAAGGTACAGTTTTCCAATAAGCTAACGAAGAAACGTTAGTTCAATAAAACCAAGGAAGAAGCAGCTGATGATGTGATGGAATGACAAAATGTCGAAGGACAAAAACATAGTCCAGTTGAAGTCGCTATTATAGTGGCTTTTTTTTTAGGAACCAAGTCTTGTCCCAAGCTGAGGACAAAAACATTGTGTCATTTCGGATTAGGTAATTATCTAAATAGTATTATGATGGAATCCTGTGGCGAGAGCTTGAGTAAGTTTTTTTGTATCATGAACTAACTTTTTTAGGCAGACAATCATGAACAACATCGTCGGTAAAACCAAACAATATGCCCAGTTTATCTATCTATCTATCTATCTATCGCCTGGCTACAACCTTTGTCGTGTCAAGGGAAGATGAGTTGCACGGGGATGACGGCGTTCTTAGGAGAATAAATATCTTCCATCTGTTCACATAACAGCTTGACGGCTGTTCGTGCCATTTCCTGTTCATCCTGCTGCACATAAGCTACGCCTGAAAGATGTGGATTATCGAAAGATAGTAAATCGATATTTGAGTGTTCGTTCAGAAGACTGATCGCGGCGGATGTAAGGCGTGCTGTTTCTTCAGTCAAGGAGAAGGCTGCCGAAATTCCACTGTGGTTCTGCAAGAAGTTGCTTACATAGTCCAATGCTTGCTCGCTGCGTAGAATGTCGAGAGGAATGTGACACCACAAGCGCTTGTCAATCGAGATGCCTTGATCTGTGTACGCCTGCTCGAAGCCGAGCGTGCGGTCCTCGACGGCTGTATTGGCATTTTCAGGTGAGATGAGCGCAATCTGCTGATGACTCTTGGATAGCAAATGGGACACAGCTTTATACGCACCGCCGTAATTGTCGGATGTAATGGTGTACGTCTCAATGTTGCGCAGATAGCGGTCGATGAACACACACGGGAATTTATCGAGCGACAGACGCAGTAATGATTCGTTGTACTTCTCATCTTCTGTTGGAAAAACGATCAGCCCCTTCACACCGAGCTCCGTTAGTGTACGAATGACGTTTGATTCGATAGAGGAAGACTCGCGCGTGATGCTTAGTACCATGCTGAGGCCGGCTTCTTGTAGGTAGTGTTCCGTGTAGTCAACGAGCTTCTGAATGACACGGGTTCTCATCGTCGGAATGATGAAGCCGATGAGCGGCATGGAGGACGCGCTGCATGGGGATGGCGAGAAATTGATGCTAGAAACAACAAGACTAGAAGAGACGAATGAGCCTTTGCCTTGTACGCGTATAATTAATCCCTCGTCAGCTAGTAGGGTTAGGGCGTTCCTGACGGTAATTTTACTTACTCTGAATTCGTCCATTAGTTCTTGTTCAGAAGGAATGCGATCCGTTGGCCGAAGCTGCCCTGATTTAATTTTCTGTATAATGTTTTCTCGAATTTGTTTGTAGAGCGCCAGCTTTTTCAAAGAGTAGCATCTCCCCATAAACTTTATGATTTTATAATCAATTGGTTATATAAAGCTTATTTCATATATATTATAATACGGCATGTAAAGCGCTTACAATATGGAATCTAAGAAATTGTTGCGAAGGGGTCTTTTCTTTGAAAGGTTAGAATTATGTTAAGGATGGTGGTGCCAAGGTGTATTGAAACCGCTTAAATTAACAGAACTAACTAGTCAGCCAACTTTTCAAATGCATAACAAAAAAAGAGAGGATGACGAACAAATGAAAAAACGCAGTGCTTTAATCTCCATCGTTACACTCCTTATTATGTCACTTGTTTTTACTGCATGTGGTAATCCTTCCGGTTCAAAAACGGAAACGCAGCAATTAGGCGCTAATGCCGGTGAGAATGCAACAGAATTATCATTTTGGACATTCGTAGATTTGCACGGCAAGCATTTGGATAAAATGCTGGGGTTATGGAACCAACAGAACCCAGACAAACAGATTAAGTTGAATGTAACGGTTATGCCTTACGATGATATGCACAACAAGCTCTTATTGGCAGTTACAAGCGGAAAAGGTGCTCCTGATATCGCGGATATTGAGCTTGGTAAATTTCCTAAATTCTTGGAAGGTGACAACGTTCCACTGGAATCTTTGAATGATGTATTTGCACCATACAAAGACGTTGTTGTTCCTTCACGTGTCGAGATTTATTCCAAAGCCGAACAGGTTTATGGATTCGATTATCACGTAGGTGCGACGCTTGCTTTCTACAATACTGAAATTCTCGAGCAAGCAGGTGTTGACTACAAGACAATCAAAACGTGGGAAGATTACAAACAAGCAGGTATCAAGGTTTATGAAAAGACTGGCAAGTACTTAGGTACTGCTGATACATCAGCTACATGGCAAGCATCGCTGCTACTAGCTCAGCAAAACGCTGATTTTACAGATGAAAATGGTAATCCAAAAGTGAACTCACCTGAAATGATTAAAGCGTATGAAATGTTAGTCGATCTGCAGAAGAACAATGTTATTCATACGATCCCTGGCGGACAACCCGACACAGAAGAAGCAAAAGGCGAATACAACAAAGGCAACTACGCAAGTGCATTGATGCCTGAATGGTACATGTCCCGCTTTGTAAACGAAATGAAAGACCTTAAAGGTAAGTATGCAATAGCTCCATTGCCTGTATTTGAAGAAGGTAATCCTCGTTCCGTTGGCTTAGGCGGTACTGGCACAGTTGTTACTAAGAATGGTAAAGACGTTCAGTTGGCAAAAGAATTTGTAGCCTTTGCTAAGCTTTCGAAAGAAGCTACTACTGAAATCTGGAATACACTTGGATTTGACCCAATTAACATGGAAGTATGGAAAGATGATGCAGTTACAAAAAACCCTGATAATGAATACGTCCAATACTTTAAAACAAATGCATTTGATACTTTGAATGAAATCAAGGACGAAATTAGAGCGATTAAGTCCGTTAAAGCCTCACCAACCATCGGCAATATATTCAATACGGTAACTTTGAATGCTATCTTTGAAGATGGCCAAGACGTGAAGGAAGCTTTGGATGAAGCACAAGCAGCAATTGAACAAGAATTGAAATAAATATAATAAGTAAATGATTTGATTAGACCTGTCGGCAGGTATAGTAGTCGGCAGGTTTAACCTTAGTCAAGGGAGATTGAGAATATGATAAAGAAATTTGTATACTCTCAAAAAGTTGCGCCGTATGTTTTTGTATTGCCATTTATACTTATATTTTTGATATTCTGGTTTTTTCCACTTGTAAATTCATTCGTAATGAGCTTTCAAGATAGAATGTTAGGACAGGATCCTAAATGGATTGGTGAAGCGAATTATTCGAAATTACTTACTGATAAAGTGTTTTTGACATCTATTAAAAATAGCGTTGTGTACATGTTAGGAACCTTAGTGCTGTTAATTCCTTTTCCTATGTTATTCGCCGTTATGATAAACAGTAAGTTAATGAAGGGAAGAGAGTTTTTTAAATCTTCGTTCTTTCTCCCTGCATTGACTTCTGTCGCAGTTGCGGGTACCATTTTCCGGCTTACATTCGGTGAAATGGAAGGTTCATTAATGAATAGTTTCCTGGGTCTATTTGGTATAGAGCCTATTAAATTTTTGAAAGACGGAAATTGGAGTATGGCAGCACTATTAATCCTCGCATGTTGGAGATGGACAGGTGTTAATATGCTTTACTATCTATCCGGTTTGAAAAGCATTGACAATGAATATTATGAGGCTGCTTCAATTGACGGGGCATCTGCTTGGCAGAAGTTTAGAACGATCACAATGCCATTATTGAAGCCGACCACGGTATATGTTACGACAATTAGTGTTTATGCAGGTTTAGCCATGTTTACCGAGAGCCTGATGATGTTTAACGGTAACAATTCACCCAAAAATATTGGCTTAACCATTGTTGGATACCTGTATAGACAAGGGATTGAGCAGAATAAGCTGGGTTACGCAGCTGCAGTTGGTATCATTCTGTTAGTCATTGCTATGGTTATCAATTTAACGCAGTTGAAATTTAGTGGAATGTTCAAAAAGGAGGAGGATTAAAGTGGGCAGAAGTCAGACGAGGAGTGATTTCATCTCTAGAATAGTAATTATTTGTTTATTCATTATACTATTCGTTATAATTATGATCCCATTCTACGCAGTGGCCCTATCTTCCTTTAAACCAGGTGAATCATTAGTTAGATATGGTCTTAACCTAAGTTTGGATTTTGAAATCATGAGTTTTGATAATTTCATCTATCTGTTTACTGGACAACATGATTATTTTGTGTGGTTTTGGAACAGTATGATTTTAACAATCGTTCAAGTGGTTTTAACGCTTTTTGTAAGCGCATTTGTTGCATATGGTTTTGCAGCATATCATTTTAAAGGTAAGAACTTCCTCTTTATATGTGTTTTGCTCATTATGATGGTGCCTTTCGAAATACTGCTGGTTCCCTTGTACAGCCTAATTAATGATTTGGGAATGGTGAATAGCTATTCGGCAATCATTCTGCCCGGTATAGCCAATGCCGCGACAATATTTTTCTTCAGGCAATATCTACGAAGCATACCCAAAGAAATTATTCAATCTGGGCGGGTTGATGGCGCAAACGAGTATGCGATTTATTTTAGACTAATTATTCCGATTATGAAGCCATCCTTTGCAGCAATGGCCATTCTGAATGGTATGAATAGCTGGAATAATCTATTGTGGCCATTCATGGTTCTCGGAGATCAGAGTAAATATACACTTCCAATCGGTTTGAAAACGTTGTTAACTCCTTATGGCAATAACTATGATCTATTGATCGTAGGCTCGTTCTTCTCCATCATTCCAATTTTTATACTGTTCATTGCTTTTCAGAAATATTTCATAGATGGTATGACTGCAGGCGCTGTCAAAGGGTAGTGTATATTATGATGAAACAGGTGATAAGATGGAAATCCAACAACGAGCGTTACATGACATTCAACCATTGATTGAGCAAAGAGCTGATCCTTTTATTTACCGACATTCGGACGGTTATTATTACTTCGTAGCATCCGTTCCGGAGTATGATCGGATTGAAATCCGTAGAGCCCAGAACCTTGAAGGGCTTGTTACATCAACTCCTGTAGTGATCTGGAGAAAGCGCGAGACTGGTATCCTTAGTGCTAATATTTGGGCACCAGAACTGCATTTTATTGATGACAAATGGTACGTGTATTTCGCTGCCGCACACACGACGGAAACGAATGAAGGCTTGTTCGACCATCGGATGTACGTGCTAGAGAATGAGAATGCCAATCCGCTCGAAGGCATTTGGACGGAAAGAGGGCAGGTTCGTACCGAGTGGGAAAGCTTCGCCCTCGATGCCACTACCTTTGAGCATAATGGCAGCCGTTATTACGTATGGGCACAAAAGGATCCGAATATTGAAGGTAACTCTAATCTGTATATATCTAAAATGAGCAATCCGTGGACGTTGACTGGGCCGCAAACGATGATTTCGATGCCGGAATATGACTGGGAAATCATTGGTTATAAAGTGAACGAAGGCGCGGCATTTATTCGCAAAGGTAATCGGGTATTCCTCTCTTACTCGGCTAGCGCCACGGATTTCAATTATTGCATGGGCTTACTTGAAGCCGATGCGGATGCTGATTTGCTCGATGCCAACTCATGGCGCAAGTCTCAAGCAGCGGTTTTCTCCACAGATGAGAGTATCTCAATGTATGGTCCCGGTCATAATTCCTTCACGGTGTCAGAGGACGGCGAAGAGACGCTATTTGTGTTCCACGCAAGAACGTACAAGAACATTATAGGAGATCCGCTGTACGATCCGAATCGCCATACATTTGTGACGGAGCTTTTGTGGACGGCTGACGGCAAACCCGATTTCCGCGGCTCTGTTGCAGCACTTGCACGTTCTGTACAGTGAACGAGTGTCCCAACAAGGTTGGTTGATGGATTTGAGTTCGTTTATCCAACTTGCCAAAGAGAGACAGTTAGAACATCGAAGGCACCCTACTGGGTGTCTTCGACTTCGCTCAACAGATAATACGTCGAACCGTAATACAAGTAGTGGAAAGTTGCCTTAAAACTTGCCGCTCCAGTTATCCCGGAAAATCATATCAAAAAAACAAAAACAGTCGCTGATCAATAGGATCGGCGGCTTTTTTTATGTTATCGGTACGATTTTTAGTCCATGCCAAGGACAAGAGCTTCTATCGATTGCCGGAATGGACAAGAACATTGTCCGATTACCGTTAAGAAGTACATCTAAAGAATAAAGATGTAATTTAAATCTTAACAGGCAGCATAAATTTTGCACAGTTTTCAAATTTCTTATGGGACAAACAACTCGATAAGATACAAAAACGGGCTTTGAGTCACTTACAGCAAGACGAACTGTAAGAGGTAAGTTTCTGATTTGTTACAAGGTTAGCATATGTACAAGGTTGTAATTATATAAATTTCAGTTGGAAATGATGATTTCAGCCTGATGTAATGATTTGTAAAATAAGGTTATCAAAAAAGAACAAGGAGAGGTTCCCATGACAAAGCCAGACGTCACGCACCATCCACAGACATCAGGTTATAGCCATAAAATCAATGATCCATTCTGGTCGCATTATATTGAACTGGTCCGCAACGTAGTTGTTCCTTATCAATGGGAAGCGCTCAATGACCGTATCGAAGGAGCTGAACCAAGCCGGGCCATACGGAATTTCCGCATTGCTGCAGGGGATGAAGAGGGCGTTCATTATGGCATGGTTTTTCAGGATAGCGATGTTGCGAAATGGATTGAAGCAGCTTCGTACCTGCTCTCCGCGAAGCCCGACCCGGAACTTGAAGTCCTCGTGGATTCTGTTATTGAGACCATAGCTCGGGCACAGCAAGCCGATGGTTATTTGAACACGTACTTCACCCTGCGTGAACCTGGGGCGCGCTGGACGAACCTCGCCGAGTGTCATGAACTTTATTGCGCAGGACATATGATTGAGGCTGGTGTGGCGTACTATCATGCCACGGGCAAGCGCACGCTGCTGGATGTGGTTATTCGCCTGGCGGATCATATAGGCACCGTATTTGGTACAGAGCCGGGACAATTGCCAGGTTATGATGGACATCAAGAGATTGAACTTGCACTATTCAAATTGTATGAGACGACAAAAGAAGAGAAATATCTGGAACTGAGCCGTTATTTTCTGGATCAGCGGGGAGCGAGTCCGCATTTTTTTGTAGAGGAATGGGAGCAAAGAGGCCGTACCATACATTTTGGCGAGTTGGATATGGTTCACCGACACACGTACTCGCAGTCCCATCTGCCTATTAGGGAGCAGTCGACAGCAGAAGGCCATTCGGTTCGACTGGTTTACATGTGCGCGGCTATGGCAGATGTAGCTGCAAAAACGGAGGATACATCGCTGAAAGAAGCCTGTGAACGGTTGTGGAGCAACATCGTAAGCAAGCGAATGTACATTACGGGAAGCATTGGTTCATCAGCCAAAGAAGAAGCATTTACAGGCGATTATGATCTGCCTGGAGATACCGCCTACGCAGAGACCTGTGCTTCAATTGGCCTGATCTTTTGGGCGAAGCGCATGCTGCAGATGGAGCAGGATAGCCGGTACGCAGACGTTATGGAGCGAGCCCTGTACAACACGGTGATTAGTGGAATGTCTCTGGATGGTCAACGTTTCTTCTATGTGAATCCGCTTGAAGTCGATCCGAAGATGCAACGTGTAAATCCTAATTATGCCCACGTGCGAACACGCCGGCAAGGGTGGTTTGGTTGTGCTTGCTGTCCGCCGAACATTGCGCGATTAATTGCCTCATTGGATCAATATGTATATACCCCGGCTGTGGAACAGGCTGCGTTGTATGTACAATTGTACATCGGAGGGGAAGGGGAATTCACACTTGAGGGTAGGAGAGCAGCCCTAACCATGGACTCTGACTATACCTCCACTGGAGATGTGAAGCTGATCGTTCGGCCTGATTCCCCAGAGGGAATGCAGTTTACGATAGCTCTGAGAAAGCCGGACTGGTGCAAGATTCCCGAGCTGTGGATTAATGGGGAGAAGAGCGAACAGGATGGTTTTACTTTTGAATACGGTTACATAAAAGTGAACCGTTCGTGGAAAGCCGGTGATGAGATTAAACTTCACTTCCCTATGGAGTTGCTGCGGATGAAAGGGCATGATCACATCAAAACCGCTTTCGGAAAAGTAGCCATCCAGCGGGGACCGTTTATGTACTGTCTCGAAGAAGTCGACAATGGCCGCGGATTGCATCGCATTCAGCTGCCCCGGGATGCCGAGTTTCATATCGGTAGCGGGGAACAGATGCCTCTGGGGGTTCCGGATCTTACAACCATTGGGCAGAGAATCGTATCCCAAGAAGACTGGGGAATACATCTGTATCGCAGTGATGTTCACTGGGATATACAGCCTGCCGAGCTTCGGTTCATTCCTTACTTCACTTGGGCCAATCGGGATGAAGGAGAAATGAGCGTTTGGATTCGCGAAAGCGAATAAGAAGAAGTCTACTCGTGCTGCTGTAAAAAGGTATGCAAAAGGAAAGCGCCCGATAGACCCACAATACGCGCTGTAGGATAACGCGATCTTTGATGAGCGGACACTTTTTTCACGGCATCAGTTCTGATTGAGTCAGTTTATTTATCTGAGTTGGTAAACTTGCTGCGGAAGTTGGAAGGAGAGATGCCCTCTTTTTTCGAGAAACAGGAAGAGAAGTAGGATACATGATTAAAGCCGATCTCTTCGGCGATGCGAGCAACGGACCAGGCGGTTTGCAGCAGCAGCTTTTTGGCCTGTTCGATTCTGTAATGCAGCAGATATTCCATGGGTGTCATGCCATACACTTTCAGCATGCTGCGTGCGAGATAGTTTGGATGGTAGTTAAGTTCCTTTTGCAGCATCGGATTGGAGATCGGTAGCGGGTAATTGTGGCGGATGTAGAGTTCAACTTTCTCGGCAATCCGGATTGCGGCAACGTCTAACAGTGAAGACAGCCCAAGATCCAGATGCTGCATAAATTGCTGGAAGGTCGCCTGTCGTTTCCAATTGCGCAGGGACTGAGGCTCCTGATCAAGCTGAGAGAAATGCTCCAGCAGTTCCATATCTTTGATTGCAATGTGCAAATGTTTGGGAATGAAGATGGAACAGACATCACAGTGGTTCAGATATGCGCTCACCTTATGTGTCTCGATTAGTTCGGCTTGATTGGCGAGACATTCGTCCATGTTGGCAGACTCTCTCCAGCTGCCAAAGGTTTGAAAATGAATCCAGATCATTTCCGTTTCCGCCTTACAGGTTGCGCTGCCGTAATGATGTCCATCCGGCTTAAGGATCAGTGCTTCTCCCTGGTTCAGAAGCCATTCTGTCCCGTTCTCGCTAATGGCGAGCGAACCGCGTGTAACAACAATTAGATCAAAGACACCGATGTCACTGCGGCTAATGTGATATTCACCGGCTTCGTAACAAGCACGTCCGCAATCAATAAAATAGGGAATGGGCGGGGTAATGAAATGAAGGATGGGCGAGTCCAATCCGGCACCTCCGAACAGGTTGAAATATTTAAAATTCATGTTGGCATCGAGAATTTATTTTTTATGATACAGCAAGTAACATAGAAAATAAAGCGCTTACGAAATTCAGTTTTAACCTTCAACGGATTCAGGTTTAGAACCTTATCTTCACTCTCGTGCTGGTTGTGATGATGATTCCAATGGAAATTATTATCCTGCCCCTGTATGGCTACACGATATAGGCTCCACGTAAGTGGAGTAACGGTTATAGGATTCGATTATCTTAACAATCGACTTAGAGATTCTACTTTAGACGAAAGAATGAACGTCATTTTCGATGGATCGGTCAAAGGTATTTCGTAGAAGAAACTATACTTACCGGTTTAAGAGAATTAAACCCCTAATGGATATGATCACATATATACAGGAGGTTATAATGACAATGATTTCGAAGAAGTGGAAGCCGCTCATGATCGCGCTGCTCCTGGCATTTTCAAGTCTGCCGCTGCAGGTTAGCGCTTTGCCTGCGGCCGCGACGGCTGCAGTAAAGACCGGTATCTCCAATGCCAGCCTGTCCGCCAAAGTTGGCGACTTAGGTCAGATTGAGGAGCTTTATATCAACAACAATCCTACCAATAAACAGGGGAAGCCAATCAATTTCGTCCTGCCTAACACTACATCGCCGCAGAATGGTACTCAGCACCAATGGATGGGAGAAATGATCTTCTCTTACCGTACGGGTGCCAATGGACAATTCCCTGATAACAGGGACGGCTTTGTAGAAGTTGATGCCAATAAAACATTGGCTGCCGGGGGATCTACACAATATTCGACCATTAATCCGGATAACCCCTATATGAACAAGACCGCATCAGCAGACGGCAAGAAGGTAGAAGTCAACTTTATTGGACAGAACCTAGACTCTACGGGCCAGCGGGTAATGAAGGGCTTCGATGTGAAATCCGTTTTTGATATGGAGACCAATGACGGTTCACTGCTTTGGGAAATTACGGTGAAGAACAAGAGCAATCAGTATATCGAATTCGGAGATATCGGCTTGCCAATGCCTTGGAATAACAAATATCAGACCTTATCCGATACCTATGATGACCGTGTGACAGTGCATAATTTTGCAGGTGCTGACAGTGGATATTCTTATGCCATCCGCACCAGTGGTGAGGGAAACTTTATGCTCTTCACTCCGGTGCCGGAAAGCGGCGCTCGAATCGAGTATGTGGATTATTGGATGCATGAAGCAGGAGAGCGACGTGCTGCAGACACCTTTAAGAACTGGACAGGAGACAGTGGCGGCTGGTATCCGGGGCTGAACGTGCTTTATATTCACTCCAAAGAAATCCAAAAAACGGGACGCGGGTACTTTACTGATGCTTCCAGCCTCGTCCTAGGACCGGATGAGTCCAAGACGTATAAGTTCAAATTCTCCGCAGTCCGTGGAGGCGACAATACGCCGCAGGAAAGCGCCCAAAGCCCAAATAATAGTTCGACCTCGATGGAAGACCGTGAAGCCAATCTCCGGTCCATCCTATATAAATCAGGTATGATTGATGCCGTAGCGGTGCCGGGCTTCCAGACAGCGATCGATATGCCTGTCAAGATAGACCTGCACTATGACGACAGTATCGTTGATGTACAATCCATCGATATTCAAAATGTGGCAGAGAATGATCCGTTTGACGAAGCGCATATTCCGGATATCAAGCCTGGGAAGAGCAGAAAGGAAATGGTTGATAACTCGCGGGCCGAACGTGGACTGCCTGACGGGAACCCCGGCTACAACGAGTCGGTTGAGTTTGTGGAGACCAAGATCGTAAATGGTGAACAGCATCATATTTATTCACTTCAGTTTGATTCGATCGGCAACAACAGTGTGCGTATCGAATATAAGCTGAAGGACGGCAACGAATGGGTGGATAAATTCACTCAATTTGAATTCAATGTTCTAGCCGAGCTGGATGCAATCTCGGATGCCCATTCCGAATTCATGGTCCAGCAAACACAGGATAAGAATCCGGAAAGTCCAACTTATGGTAACTATTTCGACTGGTATCTTACAAGCGGCATCGATCTAAATACAAGCCATTGGGGAGATGACTGGAGCCATGACAACATCAACTTCATGACGATGAAGAACTATCTGGCTCCCAATCCCGATGAAATTCGCTCTATCGAGACATTCCTGATCGACTTCATGTGGGAACGATACATGAAGAATACTCAGGATAGCTACATCGTTGCGAACTGGCTGAAAGATTCTGGAGCGTATACCGACAAAGATAAGCCTTATACACGTACCTTCTCCGAAATCATGGAAGCTACCGGATTTTTCAACATGTACCGGATTCAGAAGGCTTATCCTAATTTGATCGAGTACCGGGAATCGCCTCAGTTTTATCTGGAGAAAGCTTATAACATCTACTATAAGCGCGTTTCCACCGGGGCCATCGGATTCTATGGCGAGCAGCAAATCCCGGATATGATTGAAGCACTGAAGGAAGAGGGGATGCAGAACGAGTCAACCAATCTGCAGAAGAAGTTCGCCCTCGACAAGGGACGGAATATGACCAGAGCCACTTATCCTTACGGATCGGAATTTGAATATGACAATACTGGCGAAGAAGGGGCTTATGCAGCAGCGAAGGCTCTGCGCACGTACTATCCAGCAGACGCGCTTACAGGTGCAGCTGAGAAAAGTATGGAAATGGCCGATTGGAAAACACGTGCTATGCGCGGGATTCAGCCTACCTGGTTCCATTATTCCGTGCCCGTTTTCCGCGGCGGTGAAGGCTGGTGGAATTTCCAATATACTGCGTCTTTAGCAGGTTACATTATGGATGACTGGCTAAGGTATGAGAATGATGGCAGATCGGTGGAGCAGAAGGCCATTGCACAGCAGCGCAATTATGCCGCTAAGATTTCGAATTTCAATGCCGTCAATATGGGACAGATTTCGGCTAATTCAGTTGGCGGTACCTCTTGGAGATATTCGATGTATAAAGGAGGCACAGGTACGAAGGACGTATACGATGGCGGCTCACGCGTCATGAGTAACGGCTGGAATGATTTTTCGGGCGAATCAGAAGAAGGCCTCTATGGTTCCCTTCTCAGTATCAGCTCCGATATTGTTACAGATCCGATATTCGGGCTGTTCGGTTATGGAGCGCTGGTAACTGTCGAAGGAGATAGCTACAATATTACGCCGAAAGACGGTTTCGGCAAACGGATCAATCTGATCGATGAGAAAATCTATTTGGAGCTGGAAAGCGATAAAGTAGAAAGCGCGCAAATTCAAAAAGATGGTAAGGGTTTTACTCTCCAGCTCCTGAATCCATCAGGGAAAGAGCATACTTCACGGATTTTGTTCGATGGAGTGGGGATCGAGAATGGCTACTATACCATGAAGCTGAATGGTGCAGCTGCCGGACAGTTCTATGTTCAGAACAATGAAGGCGTTGCCATGTTTCAGATGGGTAGCGTGCAGCGTGCTGAATTGATCATTGAAAAGTCAGCCGGCGGTGAAAATGAAGCTCCGCAAATTACTGTAGAGCTGGCGACACAACATCCACAGGCGTTGATTCCATTTATGCTGAATGGGATTGTAACCGATGACGGCGCGCCGGAAGGAACTCTGTCTTACCAATGGGAAGTGGTCAGTGCCCCAGAAGGCGCCAAGCTAACCTTTACTCATCCGAAAGCAAGCATTACACAGGCTACGGGTACCAAAGCAGGCTCATATACGGTTAAGCTTAGCGCAAGTGATGGACAACTGACTGGCTCCAGCCAGGTCATCTTCGAACTGGCTTCACCGCCGGATAAACAGCCTCCAGCAATTGGCCACGTAACTGCGGTTCAGGATGTTGCAAATAACAGTATCGTGGTATTGTCCGGGGAGGCCATTCCTGACCCTGTGCATAGCGAGGCAGAAGAACCCCAGTTGAAGTACACTTGGGCCGTCAAGCAAAAGCCTCAAGGTTCAGCGGACATTTCATTTGTGGATGGTGACAAAACAGCAGCCTATGCGCGTGTAAGCATGGCAGGCACCTACGTGTTTACCTTCAGTGCGACAGACGGAGACAAGAAGGCCAGCAAGGATATAACGATAGAGATTAAGGAAGATACCGTTGACGTTTACCGGGCACTCAGCGTTGTCACCAAGAAGGATATTGAACCAGAACTTCCTAGACAAATCTATATTCTGTCAGAGGAAGGGTATTTAGAGCAGGAAATCACTTGGGATGCTATAGATCCAAGCGGCTATGCTAGTGTAGGCCAATTTGAAGCCAGAGGAACGGTCAATGGCAGTGCCTTGGAGGTTTGGGCTACCGTACATGTCGTGAATACTGAGCTTCAAAATGCGGCGCTGACAGCCAAGGCTTCCGCTAGCTTCTCTGGTGGCGACGGATATCCGGAAGCGATGAATAACGGCATTGAACCTAAAAGCTCGGCAGATTTCTCGCCGAACCGTGGTGCCCCCAACAGTGCATGGCATAACTGGGGTAGAGAAGGAGATCCAGCATGGGTGACGTATGAATGGGATCAGCCATTCCTGGCCTCATCCATGGATGTATATGTATTTCAAGACAACGGCGGGAACTTTCGTCCAAAGGATATACAACTTATGCTTCGCGGCGAAGATGGGAAATGGTACACCCCGCGGGACATAAAGGGATTGGGAAATGAACTTAATAAATACAATACGACTACCTTTGAGCCCGCATATATTACAGGTGTTCGTATGGACATGAAGCCTTTCGTTAATGGCAGCGGTATTCTGGAATGGAAGGTATACGGCTATACCGGAGCGGTAGATAAGTCAGAACTGATCAAGGTCTATAACTATGTAAATACATTAAATTCTTCGAACCTTGCAGATCCTGGTCTTGCGCCAATAGAAGCGGCGAAGACAGATGCATCTGCTGTGATCAAGAATATGAATGCCACAGACGAAGAAGTTAGCCTGGCGCTTGAGAAGCTTTTGATGGATTTGCGTCTGCTCAGTCCGAGAGGCGGCAATATGGCCTTCCTCGCAAATGCTTCTTCCAGCTATACCTCTCCTTGGGAGAGTTTGGCTGCAGTAAACGACGGAAAGAAAGATGGCAATAACATTTTGCATTGGGGAACCTGGGGCCATGAGGGCGCAGAGGAGTGGGTGCAATATGAATGGCCGCAGGGTGCCACCATCCGGAGTTCGAATCTGTTGCTGTGGTCAGATGCCGGCGGAATCAAGCCGCCTACCCAAATTGTATATTCCTACATCCCGGCGGATAGCGGAACTGATGAATGGATAACAGCGGGAACGATTACGGAGGGAATCAAAGTGGTTGAACATACTCCAGTGGAATCCTCCAATCCGTACACGTTTGACTCGGTGCTGAATGTAAAAGCACTGCGGGTTACCCTGACCAAACAATCGCGGGCAGGCGATAACGGTGTAGGCCTATGGGAATGGGAAGTTCACCAGGCCATACCCAGTCCTGATCGTGAGGCTCCAGTAACACCGGCCGGTATGGCACCGTCCATTCCTGATGGAGATGACGGCAAACTGATTGGTGTGACAACAGAAATGGAGTATAAGAAGGAAGGCGAAGAAGAATATATTGCAATTGCAGGAATTGAGGTCACAGGTCTCACCGCCGGTAAATATTATGTCCGGTATATGAAGACCGGTTCGCTGAGCGCCAGCCTGGATAAGGAAGTCTTTATTCCGGAAGCGCAGACACAGGAGCAGGTTGCACCCGATGAGAGTGGGTGGGTAATCTCACACGCCAATTCGGATACCGGCATAAAAGGCATAATTGAGGGTTTGAATGATACGATGGAATACCGGAAGCTGGGCGAAGAGGACTACACGCCTGTTACAGGTTCAAGTATCAACGATCTGGAGCCTGGCAGCTATCAGATCCGGTATGCAGCCACAGACATCCTTAAGGCAAGTCCGCCGGTAACCGTGGACATTCGCAATGAAGCCAGGGCAGACAGAGAGGCACCAACAGCGGAAGGACTCGTCATTACACCGCCTACAGCGGCAGGCGGGAATGATGGCAGAATTGAAAATATGACTGTCGATATGGAGTACCGAAAGGCGGATCAAGGTGGTTACATGCCGGTTAGTGGATCCCGCATTGAAGGCCTCGAGGCCGGCAGCTATGAGCTCCGGTACGCCGGGACGGATATGAGCAATCCAAGTCCTGCTATCCTGATCGTTGTGCCTGACGGAACCAAGCAGGAGCAAAGTCCGCCGTCCAGTGCAGAGGTCAAGGCTGTAAATGTCAGTGCAGCTGGGGCCAAGGATGGTAAGATCACTGGTGTAAGTCCTGTAATGGAATATCGGCTAGTAGGAGTGGACGCTGGCAGCTGGAATGCGATCACAGGCACAGAGGTTACAGGTCTTGGCAACGGAATTTACGAGGTAAGATATAAAGAGACGGCAACTCATTATGCGAGCCAATCCCTTACTGTCGTTATCAGCAATCCAGTCATCAATCCGAAGCCTACGGAAACACCGCCGTCAACGGATGCACCTGTGTCAGTGACCACACCTTCACCGGTTCCTGAAAACATCAAAGTCGAAGGGAATTGGATTAAGATTGTGGCACCAAAGTCGGATACCAAAACCGGTAAAGCTAAAGGAGCACCCATCCGGCAGGAAGACCTTAATAAGGCTCTGGAGCATGTAAAGTCGAATAGCAATAATATTAAAACAATTATGGTGGATATTCCGAAAGCAGAGGGAGCCCATTCCTATGCGGTTGAGCTTCCTGCAGCTGCACTAACCGCAGAGCATGCCAACATCAAGATCGAGATTAATACGGAATTTGGAACCGTTACCGTACCTTCTAATTTGCTGAAGTATGTATCAGGTGCCAAAAGTGTGGAACTGACACTGAGCTGGCTAGATACGGCAAAGCTACATTCAGAAGTAAAATCCGTAACAGCCAGCAGACCTGTTATTGCATTCGCTGTTCAACTAGATGGAGAAGAAATGGTAGCCTTGAATACACCGGCTGAAATCAGACTGCCTTATGCTCCTGATGTTGAAGAATTGGCCAATTCCAAATACCTTACAGTTTCGTACGTGGCTGCGAATAGTACATTTGTTCAGTTACTGAATGGCAAATACGACAGTGCTCTACAAGCCATGGTTTTTCCAGCGTCAAACACAGGTCAATATGCAGTTGTGTATACAAAGAAGTTCTTCAATGATGTCATCAAGGATTCGTGGTACGCACCAGCGGTTGAAATAATGGCGTCCAAAGGATTCATCGACGGGACATCAGCAACAAGCTTTAGTCCTGGCCAAAAGGTCACAAGAGGTGAGTATCTAGCCTGGTTGGTAAGGACACTGGATCTCAAAGCAGAGTTAAACACCACCTTCAGTGATATGAAGCGAACAGACCTTTATTATGAGGAAATCGGAATCGCCAAAGCACTCGGGATCGCCCTGGGCACGAACGGCAGCTTCTATCCGGAAACGGAAATTGCTAGACAAGATTTGGCTGTGCTGACCATGCGGGCTTTACGGGCAGTGGGCAAAACCGAGCAGACCCATACAGCTGAGGATCTCAAGAGATTTACAGATGCGGCAAATGTAGCAAAGTACGCAGTTGATGACATGGCTGCAATGGTTAAAATGGGTTTCATAAACGGGCGAAGCAATGTCACCTTGAGTCCTGCTGGAACGACAACCAGAGCAGAAGCTGCTCAGGTTCTGTGTAAGATTTTCTTGCAGCTATAATTAAAGAAACCGACCTTGATCCTGTTTTATGCAGGAACAAGGTCGGTTTCTTTTTCAGGGAATGCTTCGAGCATGATGCCTTGCCAATGTTAATTACCCCATACCTGGAAAAGCTTAAAAATCTACATTATCCCATTGAATCGGCGTAGTCAGGTTGAAATTTGCGGTTCATCTACAGGCTGTCGTCCACTTACCACAAGCATAATTACAGCAACAATGATAAGTATAAAGCAGAAGATAAATGAGTATCGGTAACCCACAATGCTGGCTACTCCACCACCAACAAGACTACCAATCAGCCTGCCGATTGTGGATGAATTCGAATAGAGTGTGGAAGCATATCCCGGCATACTAGGTAGCAGGTCCTGAATGTAGCTAATTCCAATCGCAGAAATGACGGCGACAAAAACAGCGAGCAAAATTTGTGCTGCAAGCATTTGCCACATCTCGTTCGAGATAAGGATAACGAAATAATAAGCTCCTCCAAAAATAGCCCCGCAAAACACCAAGATTCGGTTACTATACTTTGCACTAAGTAGACCGAGTACAATCATAAAGGGAATTTCCAGCGCAGCACATATACTGCTGACTAAACCGACATGACTTGTCGTTCCCCCAAGATTGTTTGTAATAAAGAGAGCCGTGTTTATGGTGCTCATCCAATGAGCCGTATACATGAGTATCATAATGAGAAAAGGAATTAGAATATCCCGGTTTTGAGCCAGTCGGAAACTTTTTATATTCGCTTCAGCATTACTGCTCTTCATTTCTGTGTTTGATTTGAGAAACAGGAAAACAAGCAGAGCTACGAGCAGGAAAGCTCCGATCGTTCCCAAAAAAATCCCCTTAAATCCAATAGCAGTGAGTAATAAAGTGCCGATTAAAGGACCTGTAATAAAGCCGAGAGAGAAAGCAGAACGCAAGGTAGAATTAGCAAACGCACGCTCCGTAAAATGACTCTTTATCACTGCTTCTCTAGAAATAGCGAACAACTGGGGCATCCCTAGTGCACCAAGGGCAGTAAACACAGTCATGTAAATGAACAACATCGGAAAATCTTGAATGAACAAGTATCCACTAAAGGCCAGGACATTAGAGAGAGTAGAGAAAAGATAAACGCTCTTCCGATTCAAGCCGAGGTCAGAACGTCTCCCGATTAGCGTACTGATCCATATTCCTGCAATTAGTGTAACAGCTAGATAAAGACCAAACATTCCAATAGATACGCCAAGCTGTTCCGTGAAATAAATAGATAAAAAGGGGGTACTGAGTGAAATGCCCATTCCCTGTAATGCCATACACATAAAGAGTAAAGCATACGAAGGAATGGAAAATAAGCTGATGAATCGATTGATCATAGTGTAAAATTACTCCTCAGAATTTGTTGTTGTGTAACCACCATGCATGACCTTGCTTTATCTCGTCTAATTGCATTTTACTGGTGAATTCTTCACATCCACTTTGGGAAGCTAATAAACGCTCACATTCATGGCTGAATAGAATCAATCGTACATCTTTATTATGTACTAAATGACAACACAAACAATATAACATTCGTGCCAAATGCTTGCCTAAACCTACCATAGACTCGTGTGAGTATACAGTAAATTAAAGGCAGTTCCCGGAAAAAGGAGGTTCCCTTTTCACTATCAACAGGTTGTTATTAAGGAAATACATAGTCATTTCTAAGACAGTACATGTGGAGCATGATCCAAGGCCTCATTCTGCTGTAAACTATGCTTGAAGCCACCAAAAATCCATTTTACAAGATAGGGGGATGAGCGTTAAAGTTAACGCAATTAAAGACAGGCGATAGATTTAAAAAGATGAGGTTTTAAAACAAATCAGGTGTACTCAAATCAGCTTTAATTTTGTTTTATAACATACACAGATGCGAACTCCCTAAGTTACCATATTGTTGTTAGAAACTTTTTCTAAAAAATGTCCCTTTAGAACTACCTAGTTTGTTATGCATATATCAACTTCATCGCGAATACCTGGGAGGTGTCTTAAAGAAACATGGATGAGGAAACCGAATACAGAATTAAAAGAGTACAAGCGGGCGAAATTCAGGACTACGTTAAGCCTGAGGTTTATTTCTCCGCCTGGCTCTACAAATTGGCCTATCATCACTACATAAACATAATCCGTCGAAAAAAAATGCAACAGAAATGGAATTTCAGATTAATGGCTCATGATCAATCTACCATTAGTCCTGCAGAAATGCTGGATAGCCAACTCTTTAACGAACCACTAAGCCGGGCGCTTGAGAAACTAAATGTAGTTGAACGGAACCTATTGATTCTGCGTGTTTTTGAAGAAAAATCGTTTGCTGAAATTGCTGGAATTCTGAATAAAAGTCCCGATGCCAGGGATAAGGAAACTAATTACGTTACTTACCATCGAATTGGATGGAGGGACGCTAGGTAAAGAGGATCTGGTCAAAATAGCTGAAGAGATGATTACATCTCGTTAGTGTTCTAAACAACAAACTCAAATACAAAGTAAAGAGTGAGTACAGATTATCTAAGCAACATTCGCCGATCTCAGTCGGAGAGCACTTTTGTTCAACATTAATAATCTTTCTTACCCTTGAATACAATCCATAGTAACAATAGAAGATTTGCTTGGCTCCAACATGGATGCTCCACCTAAATAGGTATCCCCGAAGATTCCTTTTTGATAAACTTGGCAAAAAGTTGACTTATAGATGGGATATCTAACTACAATTCCAGTTTTTTGCCGAGGAAGGAAATTCACCGGAAATGGGCGAAAGCTTTACAGTCGCAAGTCAGTTATCAAGATTCGCAAAAAGGTAAGAAACTGGGGAGAATTCCAGTGTAGACCGATTCGTCGGAGCGATTCTCCATTTCGTCCACAGGTGTGTATGGTGACGCTATCCTAAAAGTTTACCTAAGAACGGCAGGAACGACCTATTCGTGGTCAGAAGAGGCACAATGAACGCGTCTAATTTTTCAAGCTAATACGCGCTTTCCTCCTTTTCTGCACACCCTCATATTCGATTACAGCAAAAGGCCACCCGCAATCATTAAACTGTACCCTATAGAGTAGATACTTTAAAAAAGTCTCTCTATGGGGTATTTTTGTTATATACCATGTACGAGACAAGGACGGAGAACGATTAATGAGTAAGAAAACATTTACAACAAGCGAACTAGAGCAACTTGCTACAAATCCCTATGTGAAGTCTGTTTCGACCAAGGGAATCACTTATACGGACGAGTTCAAACAACTCTTTATTACATTAAATCAGCAAGAAAGGCTGCCTAGAGAGATCTTTGAGACTTGTGGATTTGACGTTCAGATCATTGGAATGACTCGGGTCAAAGCCGCAGCCGACCGATGGAGAGCCAGTTACAACGAGCAAGGGGCTATAGGCTTACAAGATACACGAGGCAAACATTCAGGAGAGTCTCTAAAACGAGAGTTAACCTTGGCAGAAAAGAACGCGAAACTCGAAGCGCAGATTCACCTGCTCCAAGCAGAGAATGAACTCTTAAAAAAGATTCGCCTGGCCGAACGGGGGTGGAACCACGAGTAAAACTAACGCCTAGCCTTCGATACAGGTTAATCCGAACCGTGATTGAGAAATACCATCTTCAGCGAATGGTAAGTGTTCTGTGTGAGACTGCTGGGGTCTCCAAAAGCGGATATTACCGATACTGGAGCACTTCAGCCATTCACAGACGCACGAAGAAGGAACAGGTTGATGAGGAAATAGGTGTGTACATTCGTCAAGCCTTCCAGTTTAAGAAACGTAACAAGGGCGCTCGTTCCATTAAGATGACGCTGCAAGGACAATTTCAGATCATTTGGAATCTCAAGCGCATCCGAAGAATCATGAAAAAATACGACATTGTATGTCCTCATCGACGAGCTAATCCCTACAAACGAATGATGAAGGCAACCCATGAACATCGAACCATGCCTAACCTGTTACAACGCAACTTCAAACAAGGCATCCCGGGCAAAGTACTTCTAACAGATATTACATACTTAAGTTACGGCCAAGGGAAACGCGCCTATCTGTCCACCATTAAGGATAGTTCCACCAATGAAATTTTGGCTTATCATGTGTCGGAGCGAATGACGATGGATCTGGCGACAAACACGTTGCTTCACTTACAGAAAAATCGCAAATTCAAGAAGAGTCGTAATGCCTTCATTCATTCCGATCAAGGTACGCATTACACTCATCCGGATTTTCAGAAGAAAGTGAAACGGATGGGGCTTGGACAATCCATGTCAAGACGAGGAAATTGTTGGGATAACGCACCGCAGGAGTCGTTTTTTGGTCATTTTAAGGATGAAACTTCCTTAAAGAGCTATGCCACGTTAGACGAAGTCAAACGTGAAGTTAAAGCCTATATGACCTACTATAATCACTATAGATACCAGTGGAACCTAAAAAGGATGACCCCTGTACAATACAGAGATCATCTTCTTGAAGCCATATAGTTTTTTTTAGAAATGTCCTTTACATAGGGTACAGTTTATCATTTGCGCCAGCGGCCTTTTTTTCTTGGCCTTGTTGTGCGGCGACACAAAACAAGAAGCAAAACGCGAGCAATAGGTGTATATTTCCAATATAATCAAATAGGCGGGAATTGTACATTTTTTCGGGGGAAAGATCTTTATTATGTGTATAGGAAAGAATAAGCGGGGCTTATACAATAACATTAGAGATTGTAAACGCTTGCTTTGAATTCTGAGGATGCAATCAATGAATTACCGTAATCGCTGGATACTTGAGCGCTATTCTGAACCTAGCGCGGGAATGCCTACATGCTGGACGATGAAGCGCCTCCCTTGTTGGCTTGCCTCAGCCAGCTGCTTCACCGGCGTCTACCTGGGGCTGCGCGCCTTGGGCAACGGTACAGAGAACACCAGCCCTAATTATGAAGGATTCTATTATCCAATACCAAAGGAGATGCCTTATGAATCAACAACAACTACCTAAGCCCCACCAGCCACTCGTAACCCACATCTTCACTGCGGACCCGTCCGCCCATGTCTACGAGGGCAAAATCTACATCTATCCTTCCCATGACCTTGATCATGACGAGCCGAGCAACGATAACGGCGACCAGTATAAAATGGAAGACTATCATGTCCTCTCGATGAACAACTTCGATTCCCCTGTGGTCGATCACGGCGAAGCGCTGCATCTGAGAGATATTCCGTGGGCCTCCAAGCAGCTCTGGGCACCGGATGCCGCTTATAAAAACAATACCTATTACCTGTTCTTCCCGGCACGGGACCATGACGGCATCTTCCGTCTGGGTGTGGCAACATCAGAGTCTCCGGCAGGCCCGTTCAAACCGCAGCCGAATTATATGGAAGGCAGCTTCAGTATCGATCCAGCTGTACTGGTGGATGACGACAATCAGTCATACATCTATTTCGGCGGACTCTGGGGCGGACAGCTGGAGAAATGGCAGACCGGCAGCTTCATGCCAGATGCAGAAGGACCGGGTCCTGACCAGCCAGCGCTTGGACCGCAAGTTGCACTGCTTAGTGACGATATGCTGTCCTTCCAGGGCAAGCCTGCCGAGATATCAATTGTCGATGAAGACGGGAATCCGATTCTGGCCGGGGATGAGGAACGGAGATATTTTGAAGGCCCATGGATGCATAAATATAACGACTATTACTACCTGTCCTACTCTACAGGAACCACGCATAAGCTCGTATATGCGATCGGCAAGAACCCGATGGGACCATTCACGTTCAAGGGCGAGATTCTCTCTCCAGTTATCGGCTGGACAACCCACCACTCCATTGTGCAAGTTGAAGATAAGTGGTATCTGTTCTATCACGACAGCTCCCTGTCGGAAGGCGTCAACCACAAGCGCTGCGTTAAATATTCCGAACTGAAATACAACGAAGACGGAACGATCCAGAAGATCAATCCTTATCCGGGTGGCGAGTTAGCGGAAACAGATAGGATTACAAAATAAGGCATAACATGAGGCAGCTCCTGACGGGGCTGCTTTTTTGATAGGAGGATCAGTTGTGTTACTCAAACTTGGAGAAAATCTCTGCTGAACAAAGAATATTTTACTGTGAGACTATGTGTAGAACAGTAGAAAATGATTCTTTCTATTGAGGACCATTACCATTAATCATAAGAGATCACTTTTTATTGATTGGTTTAGAGTTGCAGGAGAAAGGAGTGTAGAAGTTTCCAATTTACAATGAACGATTCTATTTAATTCTTGGGTACGATTGACAATAGTAGATTGCATATGTAGCATTTGAATAGTAACAATTAAACGATCATAACTAAACGGAGGGATTTTCCATGGCTAAAGTAAACGTAGGCGAAGAGAATGCACAACCAATTGAACTGTATTACGAAGATCATGGCGAGGGGAAACCCATCATCCTTATTCATGGCTGGCCTTTGAGTGGAAGATCCTGGGAGAAACAAGTACCTATCCTGATTGAAGCGGGCTACCGTGTTATCACGTATGATCGTCGTGGTTTTGGTCAGTCTTCCCAACCTTGGGATGGTTATGACTACGATACTTTTGCATCTGATTTACATAAATTGATTTTGCACCTCGATCTGCGCGATGCTACACTGGTTGGGTTCTCCATGGGAGGCGGCGAAGTAGCTCGCTATATCGGAACATATGGAACGGAACGGGTTTCCAAAGCTGTATTTGCAGGCGCTGTTCCTCCTTACCTGTATAAGTCCGAGGACAATCCACAGGGAGGATTGGACGATGCAACGATTGCTGAATTCCAAAATGGGGTTAAGGGTGACCGTCTAGCCTTCTTGGATGGATTTACAAATAACTTTTTCGCTGCAGGAGATCGTACAGACCTTGTGAGCGAGCCGTTCCGTCTATATAACCGGGATATTGCTGCTCTGGCATCCCCTAAGGGTACCCTGGATTGCATTGCTGCCTTTGCTCTTACCGATTTCCGTCAGGACCTGGAGAAATTCAATATTCCGACCCTGGTTATTCATGGCGATTCCGATGCCATTGTGCCGCTTGAAGTCAGTGGACAACGTACACATGAATCTATCCCTGGCAGCCGGCTTGTTGTTGTAGAAGGTGGACCACATGGCTTTAATGCGACACATCCTGAAGCATTTAATGCAGCGTTGATCGAATTTCTGAAGAGCTAAGCTTTGATTAAAACTGGTTAGAAAAACATACGAAATAAAAAAAGAGCAGGACACCCTTTTGGAGTAGGGGTGTCCTGCTCTTTCAACGATTACAGAAATTCGACTGTATCATGTTGTTCCCGGACAATCCTGGTTGTATCAACCTTGTTGTGCAAGGAAGCGACCGCTTCTTCACTCCATGACGTACTAAAAACCAAACTCAATGTTTATTATCAACGACTTTCCATACTGAAACACTGTCTGAAATTAATAGTACTTTGTATACGCCAACTAACCTGTATATTCTCATGAAGAGAGCTTCGTTCGAAGATAGAAGAAGACCACCTTAACCCTAAGTTTGATAATTAATCTTAATCTAAGGCCAGGACATATGCATATATAAAAATCGAAGAGGTGAACAAATTAAAATATTTCCATTATATATTGCATGTACTTCAACAGCTGAGCTTAATACCGTTACTGAGTATGTAAATATGTCGAGGGGCAAGAACATGGTCCCTTCGAAGTCGCTATTTTAGCGACTTTTTTATTTTATCGGTACAAGTTCTTGTCCCAAGCCAAGGACAAGAACTTGTACCGATTGCCGGAATGGACAAGAACATAGTCCGATTACCGATTAGGCATAAACCTAAACGGTTCTTTTCCTCGTTAATTCATTAAGCTATACCAGCTAATAGCTTGTCAAGATTACCAGTAAAGTGATACTAAATCATGTGGTATAGTTAAAATGAGCATGCCAAATAACCCTCCAATTTCCGATTTGTCTTGGAAGGTTATGCCAATAGTAATCTTTTAAATTGGACGAAATTCCTTTTTGTTTTTCAAGATTGCATAGAGCCAATGGACGAGCTTATTTGCACATGCGATTAGAGCTACTTTATGTGGTTTTCCTTCTGCTCTCTTGCGATCATAGAACGCTTTGATTCGCATATTTCGCGAGCGTATAAGCCCACACTGGACAGCCATTACCAGGGCGTAACGCAACTGCCTAGAACCGCGTTTCGTGATTCGGTTTCGAGTTGCTGTAAATTTACCCGAAGCAAAGACACTCGGGTCAATGCCTGCAAAAGCCACCAGCTTTTTTGGGTGATCAAATCGGTCGACTTCTCCAATTTCAGATAAAATTGTTGCAGCAATTTTATGCCCAATACCGGGAATCGACTGAATTAATTCATACTCTTCAATTTCTTCAGCGAGAGCATCTATGTTCTGTTCCAGTTCAGCAAGATGCTCTTGGTACTGAAGAATAAGGGTAATAAGAACTTTCAAATTGATTAAGTGGCTTGCATACATGGTTTGCTGAAATGGGTTTTGCTTCGCCGCGTGTAGCAGTCGCTGAACCCGTTGGTTAATCCAGCCCTCTGAACGCCCCCGTTTCGAAGAAAGTAGTTCTTTCATCTTAGCTTTGAGTGTAATTTCATCCGTCTGTAAAACTGAATATGAGGTTGGAAAATTACTTAAAAACCGTAGTGAAATACGGGAATACATAGCTCCAAAGACGCCTTTGTAAGCTGGGAAAACCTGATCTAAAACGGCTTGGAATTGCAGCTTCGTCTGTACACACATCTTTGAAAGGGACTCATACTGTCTTGTAAGATAGCGTAGATTGAGAAGTTGCACACCTCTTTTCTTAAAAGGTTCAAACTCTTCCTTGTAGTACAACTCTCCTAATAGGTAAGCGTCCGCAGCATCCGTCTTTACTTTACGAAGTTGAGATTTTCTAAGCCGATTTGAGATGAGCGGATTAATGACAATGTAAATGTAGTGATGTTCTTCTAAGAACTGAACAACGGGACTTTGGTAATGGCCGGTTGCTTCTAGAATAAGCAGAGGCCGAAGTTTGGATGTAGTCTCAACATCCTTCAAAACTTGATGTAAAATTGCTAGGCCATCACGAGTGTGCTCGAACTGGAATGTCCCTCTGAAGGGCTTTCCGCGTGCTAAAAAGGCTTGTCCATGGCTTTCTTCTTTTGAAATATCTAGACCGACAACTGGATTCATTTCATCTCTCCCTGTAAGTTTAGATTCACCGGCATCCCTAAGGTTCTTCTGTCGCTCCATAGCATCGCTTGTTATACGGGATCTTACGTCCCAACCAGCCTCAATCATGGTCATGACAAGTAGGGCGAACACTATAGCACTCGGGATCAAGTCCCACGGGCAGGTACGATCGACCGGACTACCTTAATCCTCTATGCAAATGAAAAAAGGATCAACCAGAAAGAACTGGTTGATCTCATAATACGAACGGGCAGGATAGTTTAGTGAAGGTGGAGAATAACCTCTGGGAGAAGTCGATAACTAAGCAAGGTAAAGGGGAGATCAAAGTTGAAACGAATGCCTTTTGAACGACCAACGGAGCATTATGACGAACGGATTTCTAAAATTGACGAGCAAATTTGTGAGATGTTGAAACTTCGGAAGCAGCTTTCACACAACAATCCTGGTTTCCCGCCATTTGAATATATCTCTGAATGGGCTGAAACTTTTGAACTTTACGAGGATTTTCTGAAAGTCGTTTTTGGAACATTGAGAAGTGAAGAGCATTATAAACCAATGGTTGATCCATCGGATTTCAGAAAACATATACCCGTATTAAAATCAGTCGAAAAAGGGAATTTCTTTTATACTTTAAATTCAATAAAGCAATATAATAATGCAAGTGTAGTGACTTTTAATATTGATTGGGATGAGACTGAGGTACCCTCATTTACTAATAATCACCACCATTTTGAATTGCAAATTGGAGATGAATATGATTGCCGAATGCTAAAAGGTGGTGGTCATTCAGGTCATGCTTTTACTAATTATGTAGTATCACCGCCATTACCTGATAAAACTCCAGGACTTGAGTTAACGTTTATAGAATATTTTAAGCCATTCAGTGAAAAAGAGACGGGAACAAAGATTGTCTTTAGTCTTGAATAGCTTCAACAAGCACTGTCGCGGAACAAGAACATTGTTCCATTCAAAGTCGCTATTATAGCGGCTTTTTTGTTTTAAGGAACCAAGTTCTTGTCCCAAGCTGAGGACAAGAACTTGGTTCCTTTGCCGAAAAGGACAAGAACATTGTGTCATTGCGGATTTGATTGTTATCTAAATATTATCATGACAGAACTAATGTGGTGGGATAAGGCTCAAATCGTTTTCTGAAGGCAAAATCTCCGTTCCAATGCTGAATAGAGTGGGATATTTAATCTGTTTCATTAAGCTAACAGACAGGTTAGCTTACCTAAATGTAAGTGAAGAGGGAACAGAACTTCTTCTCTATACCGGTTAGATAAACGTCAAAACAAAAAGCTCATTTACTTAAAACATGAATATGCAGCATATGAAGTATGATTTTCACATTTCATTTCATATAAACAAGAGATATACTCGGGCGGGACAACCCAACTCACAGTATTGAGCCGAATCCGCTAAAAACAACTATTCAGAATGCCCGATTTACAAATAATAGAAATAATTTTTGTTAACCGTATTCTGAAAGAATTATTATATAATTACTTCAAGAGATCTTCAAAATTTTAACACAGAAAGAAGGTTTTTTTCATGCGGTATAAAACAGTAGTGTCAACCATAGGACGTGGTAATAAATTGAGTCGTTGTACAGACAGCAAAGGTAATAAATTAAGTCAAGCAAAAATTATTGATAGTTGGAGATTGTCTTATCAGGAGAGAGTTTCGCGAAGGGAAGGTGAGATTGGCTTACGTTCACCTCAATTTGGAGCTTTATCGGCAATTCGTGCACATTGGGTAACATCAAATTCTCCAGCTACAATAGTGTTGCCTACTGGTACAGGAAAGTCCGAAACAATGTATGCAACAATTATTTCTGAAAGAATTGCTTCAACATTAATCATAGTGCCTTCTAATCTCTTAAGAGAACAAATTTATGAAGGAGCGCGTCATTTTGGAATACTTCCCAAATTAGATATGATCTCTAATGAGTCTATTTATCCAACTACTTTCCTTTATAAATCTAAAGTTGAAGCTACAGATGAAAAAGCTCTAATTGCTGCACTTCAGGAGGCGAACATAGTTGTTTCTACGCCAGGTATGATAAAAAAAATGCCTTCATCTGTTTGGGAGAAATTTATTCAAAAACTAGAAGTGGTAATCTTTGATGAAGCACACCATCTTGCATCACCGGATTGGGGAGCGGTGAAAGAAATGGTTTTAGGAAAGAAAATTCTACAATTTACTGCAACCCCTTTTAGAAATGATGGAAAGAAAGTTGATGGTAAGATAATATTCAATTACGGACTGGCAATGGCGCAAAAAGCTGGATACTTCAAGCCAATCGAGTTTTATCCAATTCAAGAATTTGACGAACAAAAGTCTGATGAAGAGATCGCGAAAATCGCAATCCAACAATTAAAAGAAGATTTGGGCAAAGGATTGGAGCATGTTCTCCTAGCACGAGCGAAGAGTCGTAAACGCGCCGATGAGTTATATGAAAAAGTATATTCTCAGTATACAGAATACAACCCAGTTGTAATTCACACTGGTATTGCTTCTACCCAAAGAAATAAATATTTACAAGAAGTTAAGGATGGTAATGCAAAGATTGTGGTATGTGTAGACATGTTTGGTGAAGGTATCGATATTCCAACATTAAAAATTGCAGCAATCCATGATAAATATAAGTCACTTCCAATTACACTTCAATTTATTGGACGATTTGCTCGAACAAGTGGTAATAATTTAGGAAATGCAAAGCTCATAACAAATGTGGCAATGGATGATCTAAAGGACTCGATAGAAGAGTTATATCGTCAAGATTCTGATTGGAATTCGCTCCTCAATATACATTCACATCAAGCTATTGATAAAGAAATTGAACTTAGTGAGTTTATTGGAAGGTTTGAAAAAGGGCATGTTACGGATATAGATATATCACAACTCAAGATGAAAATAAGCACCCGAATGTTTCGGTGTCCTACTGAAAGAACTTTTGTAGACGCGTGGAAACTGGTCTTGGATCCAGATAGAACTACATCAATGATAAATGAAGAGGATTCTGTTTACATTTTCATTGAGGAAATTGAAACAAAAGTAGTTTGGTCTGATCAAAAGGATATAATGCAATATGATTATGATTTTTTTGTTTTGTTTTTGGACAAAGAGAATGGAATAATACATATAAACGAAACTGATACAGGAAAGGGGAATCGACTCGTTGAAAGTATGTTTCCACAAGCCACAGCAATTAAGGGAGATTCAGTATATCGAAGCTTGAATGAGATAAATAGGTTAATGATTGGCACTTTAGGATTGAAACAACAACCAAGTGGAAGGATTAGTTTTAGAATGTTTGCGGGTACCGATATTAAGTCTGGAATCAGTGAAGCAATCGTGTCAAATTCGACTAAATCTAATTTATTCGGTTATGGTTATCAAGGTGGGGAACGTATAAGTATCGGTTGTTCGTATAGAGGGAAAGTTTGGATGCGCTGGGTGGAACGTATAAACTTTTGGACAGAGTGGTGTCAGGATATAGGGAAAAAAGTGTTGGATGATACCATTGATACAAATAGTATTTTAAATAATTCACTCACTTTAGAAGTAATAAAGGACTTCCCAGAAGGTGTTCCTTATAAGATACTATTACCGGAACCGATTGAAACATCTAATAGTTTCACGAAACAGTTGTATATTACTAAAGAAGAAAGGGCATATCCCTTCTATCAATCGGAATTAAGCAACCCCAGTTTGGTTGATGGAAATCTTCGATTTGAATTCTTGATAAATGAAAGAAAATTTATATTTGAACAAATTATTAATGAGTCCTCTTATAGTTTTAAGCAAATTGAAGGTGAAAAGCTGATAGTAAAATTAGGTAAGAAATCAGTTCAAATGATCGATTTCTTATATGAGTATTCCCCAGAAATATCTTTTATACAGCATGATGGAACTGTAATTGTAGTCCAGGAGAATCTAAAAACAGTGATCAAACCAAAAAGTGGAATTAAGTTATCTTCAGATGCTCTTATTGCTGTTAACTGGCCTGATCTTGGAGTCAATATTAAATCAGAATCACAAGGGAGAGGAAGAAAGATTGATTCTATACAATACGCTACGATACACAATATTGTCGATCAAAGTTCAGACATAATTTTTGACGATGATGGATCAGGGGAAATTGCTGATATTGTTTCTATTAAAATTGATATGCAGCATAGAAAAATTATATTTCATCTTTATCATTGTAAGTATTCACACGGAGAGCATCCCGGTTCTCGTGTCTCAGATCTATATGAAGTTTGCGGCCAAGCTGAAAAATCAATTGTTTGGAATGATAATGTATTAGAAATAATACAAAGAATGATTGAAAGGGAAAATTCGAGACAGAAAAGCTATGGTGAAACACGATTTGAAAAAGGGAACTTACAAACTTTAAATATGTTAAAAAAGATGGTGAGAGCTGGTTATGAAACAGAATTTGAAATTTCTATTGTCCAACCAGGAGTATCAATATTAGCGATCACAAACTCTATGAAACAAATTATCCTAGCAACAGATACTTATTTAAAAGATACGTTTGGTTTACGTTTGACATGCTTTTTTAGTAATTAGTTGGATATTTGTGGCTTACAAAGACATAAAAAAGAGCGTGCAACTGTAAAGAGTTGTACGCGTAGTTTATATTTTATAGGATTAGAACCGTTTAATATATACAACTGGGTAGTAGAATTTTTAGGTTTAGGACAAGCTGGACTTAGATGGCTTAATAAGCCAAACCCATAATCCTTTCTAATTAGAAAAAGTCTATAACTTGCGAAATAACTGCAATCTCTAAAGGTATCAACATTCAAAACTGTCTCTCCGATATAAGGAGTAATAAAAATTGGAGGTATAAACATAGCTTATGAGAATCAATGCAAAATCTATACTACTCTTTCTTAGTATAATTCTCTTATTCTGTGCGTGCTCAGAGAAAGCAAGTAGTAGTCTCCATGTTGAACTTTCCGTAAAAGAAGATTTCGATAAGGATAACCGACTCCTTTTCACCGGCACCACTAATTTACCAAATAGAATGAAACTTGTTTTATCTATAACAGGTGAAGATGGATTCTCAGCTCAGAAAGAAGTTGAAGTCAATAATGGTAAGTTAGAAAGTGAGTTGATTTCTAATAATGGAGCAGGGTTAGTTCCTGGAAAGTATAGCCTTCAAATCACGTCTCAAGCAGGTATCATACAACCTATTTCAGTTCAAAACATAATTGGTAAACAAGGTGAGAATCTTGAGGGTGAATTTGTTTTGTCCCAAGAGACTCTTGGAAAAATGATCGGATATACGTATTCTTTTAGCACGAGTGATTCTCAGACCGCAGCGACCGAGAGCGAGAAGGTTTGGGATGAGTTAAATGGCTATTTAGCCACAGGACAATACGCTCTCATAACGGAGTTTATTGATAAGATCCAAACAACAGATCAGGATCTCCAGATGATGTATCACTTTTCAAAATATCATATCTATGGCCAAGCTGGAGATGATAAAAAAGCATTAGAGTCCTTATATAGCATCCCTAAGAACTATAAGGGTCGAAATGAGGATTTGATTAATTACTACAAATATTTAAATGATTTTTACAAAGATGAATCTCCTTTTAGCTTTAATGATTACGTAGCACTCTACAGAAAAAACCGAATTACCCCAACCTCCTTCGCATATTATGCAACTAAAAGTGAACAATTCGGTGATACTAAAAACAGTGATGCTGACACAGTTTACAATTATATGATGAAGGAGTTCGATATCTTAACGGATTACGGAAACAATTACGTTCCTGAAATACACGATCCCATTATACTTGAAAGAGCTAGTACACATTTTGGAATGACATTGAGTCAAGTAGATGAGATTTTTATGAATCGAGCAATGCAATTACCGTAATTTGTAGCAAATCACAAAAACGAGATCTTCTTATGTGAAGATCTCAAATGTTATAGCTTTAAAAAGTGGAGTGTATGAAACACGCGAAACAAAAATCTGCCAGCCATAGGATCAAGGATGTCGCCAGCAAGATTGTGCTGAGAGAGGATTAAAGGGTGTCGAGGAACAAGAACATAGTCTCATTGAAGTCGCTATTATAGCGGCTTTTTTTGTAGAGGGACAAGGACATTATTCCATTGCCGAAAAGGACAGGAACTTGGTGTCATTTCGGATTAGATAGTAATATCGAGGATGGTTTACAAATAGGCCATCTTGGACTGTCACTAAGGTAGATAGGTGATATCCGTCAGAAGAGCGAGACCAGGGATTCTTTTCATGCAGTCTCTCTATAAAAGGTTAGGTAATGTTAGGTGCTCCTGAGCCGCCTTAGCCATCCGTTTGAATGGTTTGGGTTTCAGATGAAGACAGACCAAACCGAATTTCTTTATCAATCTGCGAATTCGTTTGAGATTATACACGATACCAAACTCATGATGAGCGTCATTTTGCTGGAACGTGAACCTTTCTTAAAACCTGGGCGATGAAAGGCTCTCTTCACCCATTTAAAGACATCTTCATCGCGCTGAGCCTGCTTTAAGCGTACCATCTGCTGCTTGAAGATAACGATAGTAGCCGGATCTGGAGACCCCTAAAAGCTCACAAAAGTACCGGGTCATCCGCTTCAAACCTTGGCCTACGGCTTGTTAACAGAGTTCAAAATCTTGATTTTCATAATACTACGATCACAAATTCTATCTATAACCTTGAAATATATGGTATTGTTGTACTAGAAATTAGAAGGAGGGTAGACCTAATGGACTATATTATTTTTCTGCTGATTATTGCTGCAGTTTTTGTGTTGTCTATATTAATTCTCATCTTGTCGAGAAAACAAAAGACTATCGTTGTATTTGATAAGGAGGATTACGATCTAAGAGAAATCACTTTAGGTGATATTGATAGGATGGGTGACGGCTCAGGTTTTGAAATGTACCTATACAGATTATTAATCGAGCTAGGCTACTCCGGTGTATATAAGACTGTGGGTAGTCGTGACTTTGGAGCTGACGTAGTTTTTACTGATCCGGATGGAGTCAGAAATGTCATCCAAGCCAAAAGATACGCTGTAGAAAATCCGGTAGGCATTAGTGCCGTTCAAGAAGTCTTCTCTTGTATGAGATACTATAAGGCCAAAAAAGCGGTTGTCATTGCAACAACCAGATTCACAGATTCATGTGAAATGCTGGCAGGTATCAATTATGTGAAATTGATTGATCGAACTGACTTATCCAACATTATTGAGGCCTTCAGGGCTGGTGACACCCTTGAAGCACGTAAAATAATCGAAGCGGAACCCAGAAGGTTACTTGAATCCTGGTCAGAGACAAATTCAACTACGCTGCATGAAGTTCGTAAGGATTACAAGGCCGAGAAGTATGTAAAAAAAGTGATGAGTAAATGAGAATATATATTATTATCCATGGGAAGAGGAGGAAGGGATATTGGGAAAGTTTATAGCGTTTAAGTTGAATAAAGGTGACTCGTTCTATTTAGAAATAAGAGTACATAATTAAAAGAAATCGGTAATGGTAGATGGTGGAGATGAATCAGAGTGGCTAAACACTTCAAAACATAGTAGGTAAGGATAAAGTAAATGCTGCTGTGTGCACACACAAAGACAGTGACCATGATAAGGGAATAATAGCAATCTTAGAAAGTATCAGCTGTGATGAGGTTTGGTTGCCATCAGAATGGGGAGATGTACTTAATCATTTCACCAGAAGTAAATTGTCAGTACAGCCGGCATCACGAACCCTGATCCTTACCGGGTTAAACTCTTCATGGCCAAACTCACATACCCACGATGCTCAACGATGAGATTCTGCAGTTACATCGTTCGGTGAAATCCTTTTATTTTTCTTTGTATCCCACTCTGCAGCTTTGTGGCTATGAGAAATCGAAAAGGAGACTTTTGTTTGTGCTGACAAAGTATATTCACTCCTAGTAATTGCAACTTTTAGTCAATCATTCTCTTCTCTGATCCATAAGTATAGGTGAGTACTTGAAACTTTAACAAGGGTTATGTTTCATCAGTTAAGTAGCCGATAATATTTATTATATATGATGTATAGCAAGTAAACTATTGGAAAAGTGGGGTATGTATATGAAACGAATAACAAATGAGAACTTTTATAAAGCTGATGAACTTTTTAGTTATTTTGTTAAGCCCAATCTACAGACAGGTGAAGAACAAAAAATTACGGAGAGTCACTTGATAGAGTTGATCGATAAGCTTGATCTTAATGAACATATTGTTCCAGACATAAAAGAGATGTTAGAAGTATCTAAAGCTCTCTTTGCCTACGGTTATTTATATTGGAGTTTCCTGACACTATCGCTGGATCAAGCATTTAAGGCTTTTGAGGCTACCGTTGCTCATGTTCACGAGAAGGTCTATGGATCAAATTACTCTGAAGGTAACCGTGTGACACTTTCAGCTATGATTGACAGATTGTCTAAGAGAAGAATTATAGATACTGAACAAAAGTATAAATTCCATAACATAAGAAAATTTAGGAATATGCAGGCTCATCCATCTTTTCAAGCGCAGCTTGGGTTGCCTTCCTATGATGTACTGAAAAATCTATGTACAGAAATAAATTCCTTATTTCTTATTTTACATAATCGTAGTCTTAGTGAGTAATTAAAGCTGAGTTAAATAAAGAGGAGAGATCTGGGTCACATGGTCACGCTTATAACTGATTTTAAGTTTTACTGGTAAATGCGAAACATACAAGCTGAATATGTAATGGAGGAGAATAGATGAGTTATCTAAGTGAACAAGATTTCAGGAGACTTTGGAAAAGTGCTCTCATATCCGTTGACACATCTGCATTGCTTTTTTTACAAGAATGTAATTCACCGCTTTCTAAATATGCAATGGACACTCTACTTTTTATTGAAGATCGTATTTGGATTCCTTCCCATGTTGCTAATGTTGAGATGGATCCCCAACTCAATTATACCGGTGAAATAACTGGTTCAATTAGAAGTCTAAATAATTTTGATAGGGAGTTCGATAAAACTATCTCGGCCATAGATGAAAAATTTCAATCGCTACACAAAAAACTAGATGAACAAGGTCATGAGTTGCTGTCAGATTTAATTGCTGAAATCGATATAAATAAAGTTTTGTATGATGCAATCAGCAAGTTCAAATTAAATGTAGCTTTATCAACCGAAGAGAACAAAGATTTCCTTCAATCAAAATTGGTACAAGTATTCCAAAAGTCACTTTGTTCTAGAACTAGCACTGGGTTTACTGACGAAGAGGTCTCAGATATTGAACAAGAAGGTATCATACGATATGAAAATAGTATCCCGCCAGGATACAGTGATCGAAACAAAGCCACAAATAAATTCGGGGATTTAATCATTTGGAAGGAATTATTAAAAAAGTCCAATGAAGAAAAAAAACCTATTTTGTTTATAACAAGAGATAAAAAAGAAGATTGGTTCAAACTAACAGATAACAAGATTGTAGAAGTACGAGAAGAACTACGTAAAGAGATGGAAGCGAACAATGCCGAAGTGTTTGTCATATACTTCAATGATTTTATTAAAATGAGTCTTGAATTTGTAAGCAGAAACTTCGAGGAACTACAGGAGAAAGTTGATAATCAAGAATATGAATTAGCTGAGCAAATAGAAATTTATATTAACGAAAATATGCACGGAGAAATTGAAGAAAAGCTTACAAATATAGAAAGTATCGAATATAATTCAGACTTTATTGCAGTGGATGTGGTTGAAGATATAGAGATTAATAATTATATTAATGATATTGATGATGAAATAGTGATTATTAATTGTAAGGTGAATTTTACTGTATATGTTGATCATAATTATTATGTTGGTAGTAGAGAACCTAACATTGAGCTTCCTAGTGTAATAAAATGTCAGGTAGATGCAAGGGTTTATATTGAAATTTTTTCTGGTACACATAACGATCAAATTAAATTAATTGATATTGATTCACCTTACATTGAACTGGATGAAGTTGAAGTGATCAGTTCAACTGATCCGCTAGGTCATGATGAGGATTATGATGATGCATTTCAAGAAGATACAGAACCCTACGAAGACCAGGAACGTACTGATGAACTTGAGGCAGAATTTGAACGAAATAAGGAACAAAAAGAATCAGCTTTTGCCAATGAGGAACACATTAGCGTGGAAGAAATTGAAGCAGATCTTGAAGAACGTATTCGACAAAAAGAAGCTCAAGATGACTACGAAGAGAGGTTACGGGAAGAAGAAGAATAGTTTCTATTCATAACCCAGAGAGTTCTTTTCCGATATTAGATACTAAAACTACATTAGTAATTCATTCAGTACAATTGAAGCAAGAGATTCATTAAAAACTAATACAGCGGGCATCACATGTTAACTGATGTATTCACATTTCAATTTTCACTTCAGTAGTAATCTTAATTACGTGTATCATTCTTTGCTTGAAAGGGAGAGATCTATATAAAGTTGCCGTTTATAAATCAGTATTTTCTGAACAATACTTATCAACCTATTATTAGGAGGATGTTTTAGCATTTATAAATGGAATTAATCTCCTTTTGATAATCAGCTGCTTCAGGCCACCCCTCATTTATCAGTCTTATATTTATAACTAGGGATGACTGATAGTGAGATTCTTATGTATTACAGTGTCTTCGTTTCTATTTTTTCATTAGCTTACTGATCGCAAGATAAAGAAGTTCATAGGAAAGTTTCGTTATTATATGGTTTAGCTACGTAACACGTATCTCTTTATTGATAATAGGCATAGGGATAAGGCACATGAAGACTAATCATTGGTCAGTTAATTTGGCAATAATATATTTGATTCTTATTTCGATTGTTAATATAAGCATCTCAATTTGGTCGTCTATTGAATTTAATCAGATAACACAAAATTTCAACGAAGCATCAAAAAATTCAACCGTCACTCGAGAAGCTGATTCGTTAATTAAAACGGCTGCGAGTGCTCTTATTTACATTTTGCTAAGCGGATTTGCGATGTTATTTACAACTATTGCATTGTTATTTCCAAAACGCATGATGGATTTAATTGAGAAGGTAGTTGATGACCCTGATGCTGACTTTGATTCGATTTATAAATTCAGATTAGTAATGGTTCTAGCTAATAGCAGTATTCTCATATTGGATTTTTATGGAATAGTCAGTGCATTCAAATATCTGTAAACATTTATGTCAATATAGCAGATGTATTTGAATTTTAGGCTCCAGTTCACTATTCAGGCGTTCAAAGTGAAAACGAGCAACACTCATAGAAAACACCTAGTTTCCTAGGTGAAGGAACTAATTGTTAAATAATAGTAGTATCCGAACGGAACTTTACTAATATGGGAGTGAACCGTATGGAAGCACCAGCGACTACAGGAACTGTTTTTTTTGAGAATAAGGTTACTATTTTATTAAACAATATAGGTCCAGATTTAACTCAAGTAATAGCGGGTAATCTATTGAGCCATGAGGGAGAAATACTCATTGTCGATTATTATGGAAAACCAAAGAAATCTACAAATCCCAAGATCGAAGTCCTGAACATGACATCTGTGTCAGTTAATGATTTGTTTACTTCGTTAATGGAGCACACTAATTATAATTACCTCGTAATTAATGGAGTTGAAAGGTTAATCAAATCCTTTAATGGAGATGGATTATTTATAAGAAAAATCGCAAATCAGCGAATTAGATTCTTTCAACAACATCAACTTGACTGGAACTGGCTGTCGAGTTTTGTAAAAAGGCTAGGTGATTTGCTAAATGAAAAGAAAGCTATTGTTTGTCTTTATGTAGAAGAGGATTCCAGAGACACGATCTACAAAATATTAGAAGATAACGATGATGTAGATATTGCTGTATTTTCTATGGCAGAAGAAGATAATGTTGTAATTGATATTCAAAAGAAACTGCTTGAGGAAATGCAAACTAAAAGTTTAGAAGACATGATTCAAATAATTGATAACCAAAGAGATCAATTGCCAAAAAAAATAATAAATATATATAAAGCTATAACTTACACTAAGCATGGATTAAAAACAAATGCAATATCATTATATGAAAGCGAAAGAGTGTCGCTTCAATCCAATGAATTAATTACTTTAGCGGATCTGTACTATGCAAATAATGAACCTGAAAAATCTTTTGAAATTGGTAAGCAACTGATTGAAGAAGACCCTTTTGTTAATGGTGTAGCTAGAATAATAATTAAATCTGTATTAGCCGTTGAATTTATTAATGACAATGAGATCCGATATTGGCTTGAAACTAGCGAAGAATTAGAAAAAGAAAATCCAGAAATATTGGATTTTCTTGCCAATGGGTATAACCAAATTAGGGACTACCAAAAAGCCGCAATCATAAGACGAAATATCTATACACTTAATCATAATCCTACAGAACTATTATTAGCTCGTTTCTTGGATTTGCAAGTTAGTCCTCCTACTGATTTAGGTGTGGTATCTAGTCATGTATTGTCACAAGTTCAAGAATTCCCAGATCTTGAGGCAGAAGCTCATTATAGACTGGGGTTATTTTTTAATATTAATTATGGTAGTGCATACAAGGCATTTGAGCACTGGTCAGAGGTCCCTTATACTACTGATGCCCCTTTTGCATTTGAAGCTGCAAAAGGCAGGCTTAAGATACTTGAGGATAATTTAGTAGCATGTAAAGTTTTAAGAATTAGACTTAAGGACGATGATGTACGGGAAGATAAAAGATTACTAGATCGAAAGGTCATGGAACTTATAAAGAGTATGGAGGTTCTGTCCACAAACCAAAAAGGTTATCTTATCTGGGGTAACTACATTGATAAGTCATATACTAAAAGTACATGGAAACAAGGATTATCAAAAGCATTCTTAGCAGAAATTGAAGAATGGAAATTAGTTGATAATGAAATAATAAATCAATCATATTTAATAAAGAAAGATTTAGAAGCTGATCTTGATATGGAATTAACTCCTGCAACGTCGTTGCGTCTACTAAGAAAATTAAAAAGTATGAGTTTTGTTCGAGGTCAAGATGAGGAGGAACTCCTTAAGATTATTGAAGGGGGACTTATGTACTCTGAAGCCTCTGGCGATATAGAAAACAAAGTTTGGATAAGGTACGAGGCTGCATTAATATTGGGGGCGATGGGAAAAGATCAAGAGTCTCTAAATCATTCATTGACGTTGTTTGAAATTGCAAGTGCAACTTCAGAACCATTTAATCATATAGCAAGAATGCTTGCCTTTTTTTCCTGGGGGAACACTCAATTTAGAATTGGAAATAGTACAGAAGGTGTATTCTCAATCATTGTGGGTATGAGATTAGCAAGGATGACTGGGGAATTAGGAGCGTTTGTGGAAGATGGTATAAGTATGATTCAGCGCATAATTTTAGATCAGGGAGTTGTTGTTTCATCTGTTCATAAACAAGACCTTACTGAACTATTCGAAAAATTCTCAAATAGAACTGATGCACATCATGTCGCAATTCATTCTTTTATTTTAACTGATGATTTTGATAAGCTCTATGATCTGTTAAATCCTATTATATATACCTTCCCAACTGAATTAGATACAAATTGGGCGATCCATCTTTCTAACTACATCATGGCATGTATAGAAACAGATAGATCTGTAGAAGCATCGGAGCTAATTACTAAATATTCTGAAATGGTGATTCCACATTTACTTGTGAGAAAAGATTTGCTCATCAGGTGTTTACAATCTTGGTCTCAAATTCTGATTAGCGTTAAGGTGGAAGACTTAGATGGATATCATCTTACCCGTCGTCTATTAAAAGTTGCAGTAGAAATTATGGATGCTAGAAGAAGTGGTCTCTTTCATAAAGGGGAGCGCGCAAATTTCTCCGATTCTCACCGTAGTACATTACTTGACTATCTTGAGATACTCGTATTGATATATAAAGGAGAAGGATTCTCTGTTGAAGAAAAGCAATCGGCACTACAAGATCTTCTAGAAGTTTTCCCTTATATCAGTCCAAGGTCTGTTCTCGAAACTCGAGCGAGTGACTCGAATTTGACACCTGAGCTAAGGGAGTTGGAAAAATCTTATAAGCGGATTTATCAAGAAATAATAATGCTGGAACACTCGAAGGAAAAGGCTGATCTTGTTCATAAACAGAATGAGATCGTAGAGGAGTTAAAGAAATACCATCCCTATTACCGATCATTATCAATTACAGCTTCAAGTATTGCTGATTTATACACTGAATTAGAAGATAAAAGTATCTTTGTTCAGTATGCAGTGCTGAAGTTTGGGGTCATCGTTCTAATAGCCAGTAATAAAAAGCTTGATGTAGAATACGTACCGTTGGATACATTTAAATACAAGGAAGCAGCTAAAATGTTGGGAAACATGCTGCAAGATTCATATGATTACACAAAGGAGGAAGAAGAGCTGTTCAGCATATTTGCTGAGAGTTTGTCTGAGCCAATATTAATAATTTTGAATGACTTCTTAGCGTCTATAAGTATGGGGATGTCAGAAATAGCTCTTAATATTTCTCCTGATTTATCACTTCCATTGTTTTCTGTAAGTTTATTGAATGATAGAGGGGAGTGGTTACTTAACAAAGTGAATGGAGTTAGTAACGTTCTTGATTTATCTCAGGTAGTAAACCAAAGAGTTGTAAAGAAAGGAAATACAAAAGTAGTAATTGTGACTCTAGGTTCTACGAAGGATAAAGCCATAGGAATAGCGAGGAATAAAATAAAAGATTGGATAACCTACCCACAAATAATACATCTTGAGCTTGCTGGTCAAGAAGATGAAATTGATAAATTAGCATCGCTTTGTGAAAAGGAAACTCCATCTACTGTCATTGTTATAGGACATGGGATCAGTGATAGAAACGCAGGTTTATTAAGCGGTGCTGTTGGTATCCAAGGCCAATCCCATACGATTTGGGGAGAGGAATTTGAAAAGTTGCAAGAGTTAACAGATAATCTTATATTAATATCATGCAGTGCTGGCTCAAGCTATGAAGAACAGATCGAATCAAGTACTGGTGTTCTTAACAGTATCCTATCTTATGATTTTTCGGGTGTAGTATTGTGCCGCTGGGATGTTAATGCTCAAGCAACATTTGAAATCCTCGATTTTTTCTTGAAAGATATAACAAATAAAGGTGTTGTTAACATAGTTGATTCCCTTGTTACGAGTCAGCGAAAATTAATGAAGATTGATAAATGGAAAAACCCAGCTTTTTGGGCAGGGCTGGAGTACTGGGGATCTCGAGTTTAAATCTCCACCACCACACCCATTTTGATTCGAAATTGTTATTACGCTTAAAACAAACCAACTGGCTATGATTTTAAAAATGACCGTCTCCTAGTATTCCAATGGAGGATGGTCATTTTTCAAAATCGGTTAATTAATGTAAGTATTTCGTTTTTTTATGTCAATTTAGAAAAGGAACCTTTCTTATTGAACATGATCCATAACCTTAAAAGTTCAAAATCCAAATAGTCAAATCACAAAAGAAAACTAACTGCTTCATTAAAAGCCCTAAACTAAATTGTTTAGCGGCTTGGATAAAATAAAATGGTGTTTATCTAGTGCTACGGTTTGGGACCAGTGTACAACATGTCGAGGGACAAGAACTTGAGCTTTTTGCCGATTAGAAGTATGTCTATTCGAATCTCTGATTGCTAATTCAGTAAGCTTACGGGCAGCTTAGTGAAACCAGAATATTTGAAAATAAGATACGGGTTCACCTGTTTTCTGTCTTATAGCAAGTGTTCATTCGGTAGCTTCCGAACTGGCGCTATTGACGTTTGTACACTCAAATATAACAGGCTTCATCATCTGCAATCAGGCTTGCGAGGTCCTCACCCAAACAGCTCATCCGGATGTATCCAGTCGATTAGCGAGATATTTCCCTCGGTATAAATCAGGTTGTTCACCAAAAGTCCAGTGTCATAGTACGAGGCTAACTACTCAATGGGAATTAAATGCCAGAACCGGCGCTAGCCGGCCGATGTATAGTGAGGAAAAACAATTTTAGTAAGAATCATGAAAACAGTCACTTTCCTATAGAGGATAATTACTGTTCTCTTATATTTTCACTGCAACTGCCTCACCTCTCATCATCTAGAGAATCTTTATCATATGTCAAATTACAATCAGTGCAGACCTCATATAGCTCTATATGATTTTCACATATACTAGCACCTGATTGAGTTTTGTATGTAGCTTCTGAATCACAATGGATACGGACATCATAAATATGTTCATCAAAATAGCGGTGTGTTTCATCATAACTAGGGATTTCAATCTACAAACTGTATACGTATGACGGCATGAAAGGAGTCGACGTTGGATTCTACAGATCCGAGATTCCGAATCTGCTAGTCCGTTTCGGTATTAAATACTCGGGTGGCATCATCTCGGCTACGACAGGTTTCGCCATCGATTCGTTTAAAGAGAGAATCGTAGACTCCAAGGGCATGAAGTTCCGTTACTACAGCGAACAGCGAACTGCAAGGCGATACGTTGTTCTTGTATCCGAGGATGTGCTGAACAGGTACAACGTCTATACAGTAAAGCTCGATTATAAGCTGTATACAGAATCGCAGCTACGCAGCAAGACCTGGTCGTTCAAGAATTGTACCATACAGGGCTTATACGCCCAATATGACGAATTGGTGCTGAATCCGGGAAACAAATTGCCGATGCAGATCATGGCCCCTTACGGCGACGGCACATTTGCCATCCCGAAAAAAGCGACCTCCTACTCCAGCAGTTCGCCTGCCGGTCTGAAAGTCTCGGCGGACGGCATGCTCGAAGAGGTTAAGCCGAGCAGATATAAGGTCACGTTCAGCTCCGGAGTGGTGCAAGAGACGGTGCCGCTGCGCGGATGTATTCGATCGCCGCAAGAGCAAGAGCTACCCAGCAACTGATTCGACCAAGGTCAAAGATATCGCAGGACGCTCCGATCGAGTGGGCACTTCATTCGGGCGTGCCGAAGCGGAAGCAAACGGCAAATTCCACCCGGAAGATTCTGTGAGCGAAGCGCAGTGCAGTTACTCATCATGCTGCGGCAGCACCTACAAAATCGATTCACACATGATTCTTTTATATGATTGGGGAATGGAAAATGCAGAAATATGATCTCGATAGTATAGTTGATTCATTAATATTAAGAGACTATAAGCTTCCGATTAAATTTGGAGGATCGTAATCCCCCTCTATTCGATATATTTAACGTGGCATTTCAACAAAGGCGCCATAATCGGAAATTGTTACTTCCAAATTTCGAGAAAAGCAACACCGTTCTTATATTATCTGACTATGGGGGAGAAGCTCCTAACAGTAAGTATCTTACATATACCTTTACGTTTGCTGACTATGATTTACTTAATGGTACATACAAAAGGGAGATCTTAAAGATCCGCGATAAGTACGGATTAGATAAACCGTATAAAGAAATATCATTTAAAGATCTACGTTATGGACCAATTCAAAGAGTACTTAAAGAGTATCTACATGTAATGAATTGGGGTTTACATGGGACTCATATTCACTTTAGTCATTAGTAAAGAAGTCATCTCCATGTTTGGCGAAAATAATAAGAACGCTCTAAAAGAGTTGTCTAAAATGTTTGAACAGAATAATTTAGGAAAATGGTCGCCTAAGAACGCTGAGAAAGTACAAAGAATTATCGGCACAATGGGGTATTTAACACATCTACTTATCCCAAATGGGAAGAATTTTTTTGGGATGACGGATGACGATAGTATAATGGCTAATGATAGAATGTCTACAGCAGCCGCAAATATGTTTAGTAATGTTCTTAACTCATTGGAAGAAAAACGTGAATACTCGACTATTATCTATGCTAACCCTTGGGAGAAGGGCACAGATCCAGTGTTTCTAGATATCTTAAGTTTGTCGGATCTTGTGGCAGGTTCTCTTGAGCACTACTATACCAATAAAGGAAAGACAGGGAATGTAAGTTTTAACGAAGGTGCTAACGAAGTATTGGGGTGGCTCGCAAATCACGGAGTAATGCTTAAGAAACAAACATTATTGATTGGCTTTAAGGATGAACATTATAGGTATGGATTTGTTGATTTTAATTTGGCGGAACCATTGGAAAATGTGAGATATATTAATGTTTTATTATAATAGATCAAAGCCCACTTGTGACCGTGTCTACGAGTGGGCTTTTTTTAAAAACAAAAACAGCAGTACATAGAAGCGAATAAAACGTTTCAGCCAGTAACGGAGGAAACAAGCTTAAGGTAGTGTACGAGGTTGCTCCCTGTGTAAATGAGACAGTTTAACGTGATTGGCGTATTATAATAAGTAACTAGAACTCATAAAGGTGGTCACAACAATGTTGCAATCCCCAGAACATGTCATTCATAAATACCTAAAAGGTTCACTGGAAATTAGTGCATTCGAAGGATCACTCGATGCACTCGAATCTACACATAATCCATTGCGCTACGGATTTTTTTCTTTAGGGATTAGAGAACTTGTTTCTAATCATGTGATCGAACGTTTAGGCCCTAACGAGAAGGTCGTAGCGTGTGAATGGTGGAAAGATAAGCCTAGGAAGAAAGACACTACGACGGCAAAGAGAACAGAAAAAATGGAATATGCCATTCGAGGTGGACTGTCGGATGAATTTGTTACCCAAGTGCTTAAACTAAACCTATCAGTGATTATCGACAGAACACATCAAGCTGTGGATGAACTCAACAAATACGTTCATTATACTGAAGACACCTTCAATATCGCCCCTAGCATAGGCAATAAGCTTGTTGAGAACACCTTACTTGCTGTTCAGAGATTTTTTGAAGTTATAGATGATCTCAAGAATATGGTCTCTGAAGCGCTAGAGACATCTCTGCACGATTCAGTCATGTATGCTTCCATTGATGATGTACTAAAAGAAGTTGACGTCCTAGCTACACATTACATCGTTGAAGGTAGCGGAGTTAATCTAATTACGATAGATTCTATCGATGATCAAAGCATCAAAGTCAAAGTCGATGGTTATGTAGATGTCGAGCATCAGTATGGTTCTGATCGCGATTTTGATAAGGGAGACGGTACCCGTATAGGGGCGTCTTATCCTTTTATTATCAATCTTGAGCTTGATGTTCATGATCCGTTAAATTTCAACATTGAAACCGATGATCTCATTATCGATACAGATGATTTTTATGGGGATGAAAATGAGGATTATGAGCAAAAGCACGAACGAAGTAAGGAAACCCCTCAGACTGAAGATAAACCATCACCCTTTGATCCAACGCAATATTTCTAATGAAGGTTACCGGATAGATATTCTATAACTGTACCGAGAAACTCGCATGAACGGCCTCAGTGAGAGGGTCAAATTTCGCTTTTGCAAGTTCTTGAAATTCATTTCCTTGAGTATTCATTGATTGAATGCCTACGCTAGGTGAAATCCAAACGATTTTCCTGCCATTCGAACCAATATTTAATGCGCCGGTTATCATTACATCAATTGGTACGTTATATTGCATTTTTTATTTCCTCAGTATTGTTACCATATAATGAAGTAAAAATGAGTGTAACTTCCACCAATTTATTGGAAGGTGTTCTTCCGTTCATAGCGGGTCGCAAAGTTTAAATTTTGTAAGTAGATAAAGTCTACAATGTGTGGGGTCTGACATAAGGTGCTGACTTAACAGTTTGTCAGGCCTTTAAGAAAGCGACCACCAGAGCATTTACTCTGGTGGCTATGTGGGAATCCAATTAATAGGATTTGAGAGCACGTAAAATTGCTGCTAGCTGAAGATACTTATTAGGTTTTTCAAATAGAACAGGTTCGATATTCCTTCTGAATATCCAAACAATAAAAGAGACTAATGGAATAAGGATTAGTACAATTACTAAAGATACGGCAATCCAATTGGACCAATTAAGTTCTTTAAGTATTTTATTTAAAAGAATATTCCATAAAGGGAATAAGAAAGCCGAAAATATGGCTATAGGTAACCAGCGCAGTTTTCGTAGTGTTTCGCTTTGCTCTAAGTAATAAGCAATTAGGTAATCAATTTGTTCTTTGTTCATCTTCCCTTTGCTTTTGATATATTTGTATACTGCGTCACACTGTAAAACAAAGAGTGCTTCTTTGTTAAAAGTAAATAAAGAAAATCTTAGTAAGAAGGAAAAATTGCTGTATACTCTCTTAATATAGATGTTTGAGGCAATGGTCGATCCGATAAAGCAACCTATTCCAACAAATACTAGGAATACGAATACAGTACCTATAATATCAGGTGTTTCTTTCCCGGTTATTAAAATAGACGCAGTACTAACAATAATTGATAAAATTAAAATGATTAGCGTTATTATACCGAATACCTCAATTCTTTTTGCTGCCGGTCCCATGATCGTTGTTTGCCTGGAGTGATCTTTTAAAATTTTGAAAAGATCATGTTTTATTTCTTGGTCCTGAACAGATTCCTTTGACAAATTTGTATCTTGCTTGGTGTGTACTTTTACTTGTCGTATGTACCTGTACATGCCTGGCAAATTAATCCCCCCTTACCAACTTTATCGGATAAATATAAGAAAATGATTACTTCAGACAGTTGTTAGCGCTCAATAATGTGAAGTCGATTATACTAGTATATAATTATTAATTGTGGATGAATAAACTCTTGTTTCCCAGTCTTCTTCACTTGTAAAGATTTATTATGGAAGCGTTATGAATACAAAAAAATTTGTAAACAGATTGTGGTAATTAAGCCGTTCATTGAAGAAAATCTGTTTTCAACAGAATAATCTATGGGAGTGTCGGAGTATGAGATGGGGAATTAACCCAAATTAAAACAAAAAAATATACATAATTTAAGCAAATGACTGCATGAAAGAGGGGAGAGATCTACTTGGATAGAATGAAATTAAGATCAACAATATCAGGAATTCATTTGTTTAATAGACAAACAGGATTTAATCTTCTACTCGATGAAGTAGTTTTACCACAAAAATCTTGGTCCACAGCGCCACGACAAGTCTCAATTGCTTTAACGAATGCCTGTGATTTAGATTGCCCTTATTGTTATGCTCCGAAAAAGCCAGCTGTAATTCCTTTAGAACTGTTAAAGAAGTGGCTCATAGAGTTGGACCAGAATGGATGCTTTGGAATTGGATTCGGTGGAGGGGAGCCGACATTATATCCATGGTTTAAAGAGCTCTGTCGTTATGCTATGGAGAATACTACACTAGCTGTTACCATGACTACACATGCACATAACTTATCCGACTCTGCTCTTAGTGAGCTTGATGGTAACTTGAATTTCATTAGAGTTAGTATGGATGGAGTTGGATCTACATATGAAACACTTCGTAAGAGACGCTTTGAGACCTTACTAGAACGTATTGTTGCTATAAAAAAGGTTGCAAATTTCGGTATTAATTATGTGGTTAATTCAAAAACCATTGGGGATCTTGATAGCGCAATAGAAATTGCTGAAGAACTTCAATGTTCTGAGTTTTTATTGATTCCTGAAGTGGCTGCAGGAAGAGGCAAGGAAATAAATCAGGAGACTTTAAATGATCTTAGAAAATGGGTCGAAGATTATCGGGGCAATATTCCCCTTTCCATAAGTGAAAAATCTTCTAACGGGTTTCCCATAAGCAATCCGCTTAAATTCGAAAAGGGACTTTTTTCCTTTGCACATATTGACGCTTCTGGAATTCTAAAAAGATCATCATATGATTTAAATGGAATCCAAATTACAAAAGACGGGGTGATTTTTGCTTTAGACAGACTTAAAAAAATTATGGAAGATGAGGAGAAACTCAAATGAAAGTATGGTATGGGTATGGTACTGAACATTCAATGAATCTTGTTATGATAGGTCATTTTAAAAGTCCTAATGATGCTGAAGAAACTAATGAGCTTATAACAAAAATAACAAAAGCTGTAGACGGTAAAATTGAGGTAGGAAGAAATTATAGTAGATATGACAATGATATGATGGGAATTTTGAGAGAAGTGAATAGTTATATACTGAGTCCTTCCGAACTTGAACAATTCTTGTATGACACAACAATACAAGTTGATGGAGACAAGTTAATACTAACAACAGAAGAAACAGAAATATCAGCTTTTTTCAAGTTAATGATCGAAAAAGGAGCAAAAATAGAAGTTTACTCTGCCCATGATTATCCTGATTTAGAGTTTGGAAGGGGGAAATAAGATGCCATCTTTAGATTGGTCTGCCTTTGATTCCCTGCCAGGGGGGAAGTCTCTAAATTTTGAAAACTTATGCCGAAGCTTGATGAGACTTCATTATGGCCAATACGGTCAATTTATGGCACTTTCAAATCAGCCTGGTGTTGAATTTCATTTGAAGTTAACTAATAGCTGCAGTCTGGGCTCTCCCCCCCGTTGGTACGGATGGCAATGCAAATTTCACACATTGACAGCTAACAAAGATTTAAGAACAGCAAGTAAAAAAGATATTGAAGATTCGTTAGAAAAGAGTATAAAGTTAATACCTGATTTAACAGATTGGGTACTATGGACTCCTTATACTCTAAGTAAGAAAGATCAAGACTGGTACTATAAACTCTCTGACAAGATAAGTCTACATCTTTGGGCTCTGGAAGAATTAGACACTTATCTTAGTGGAGAAGGTTTAATTCTTCGTAATACATACTTCGGCGAGTTAATTCTAACCAGAGAGGAACTAGAGAAACGCCATATCGAAGCTGTACAACCAATAAGGGAACGTTGGCTCAAGCCTGTTCACCAAACTTTGAGTACTGAACAAGCGATAAGACGGATGCTGGGAGAACCATCATCATGGCATGAAATTCTAGAAGTGGGGAAGGATTTAAGAACTTATAATGATTTGTTTGAGAAGACAATTTTTGATTCTAACGAAATGATTAAACAAGTGTTACATCCCTTGGCCATAGCTTGCAATTTATTCTCAGAAATACTTTTAAGTTTTCATACCATTCTTGCTGAAGGGGATCTAGAATTAATCCATCAAAATTTGAGTCAAAGAAAGACATTTTTAGATGACCATATTAGATCAATTCCTAGATGGCTTAGAAAAGAAAATCTACCGATAGCGTTAGAAGCTACTAATGCATTAGAAGATATGTATTATGCACAGCATTTACTTGATGATATTGAAAATGATCTTGGAATTGGGTTAGTCGCTATTATAGCAGATGCAGGTTCTGGCAAAACCCAAATGGCTGCTCAACTCACAGCTAGTCAGGAAGAAAGGCCTGCCGGAATTTTATTACATGGCCGGAACCTTAATAAGGGTGCCTCATTAAATGATCTTGCAAAGAGTTTTTTGATTAATGGTTCTCCAGTCTCAAGTATGGAAAACCTGTTAGCGGCACTTGATTCAGCGGCTAAGCGTTCAAAATGTCGTCTTCCCATTATAATAGATGGGCTTAACGAAGCGGAAAACCCAAAGAATTGGAGAGAACCCTTAGCATCACTTCAAGAAACCTTAAAACGTTATCCGAATGTGCTAATGGTTTGTACACTCCGAACTGGTGAACGAAAACGTGAAAGGCATAATTTTGCAAAGTCAAATATAAATGAAAGGGAGTCATTTGCTGTTCAGTCTCTTCCAACTGAAGTCCAAAAAATAGAATATGATGGATTTGGGGAGGATGTGGAAGAGGCAATTGAGAAGTATTTCAAATATTTCCGCATCTCTACGGAAGACGCTGAAATTCCGCTTGATTTATTAGGACATCCTTTGACATTACGTATTTTTTGTGAAGTTACTAACTCTAAACGGGATAAAGAAGTTATAGTTAATCATTTCTCTTATTCCCTCTCAGTACTATTAGAAAAATATATTGATAATATTTGTAACAGGATCGCTCAAATGAACAACTTAGAATTTTCGTTTGAGACACAAGATGTACAAAATGCAATCTATGTACTTGGTATTGAGCTATGGAAAGGAAAAACTCGAGAAGTTAGCGAATTTCAATTCCGCAACATTGTCAATGATACCAATCGACCTTGGAACAGCAGCATTGTAAACCTCTTCGCACAAGAAGGAGTATTATTTAGAAATCCCGGGGAAGAACCAGGTCAATATGTACTTACTCCAACATATGATGCACTTGGAGGCTATTTAATTGCTAATTCTTTATTACTTAAGAATAAAAAAGACTATGAATGCGAGTGGCTCAAAAATAAGGACTTCGAGTATTCGTTTATTGGCCAAGATAATCATCAGCTGAGTAATGATATTTTTAAATCATTAGTAGCCCTTTTCCCAAGACGATTTAATGGAAAACAATTATGGAAGTATGTACGAAAAAACTTAAAAAAAGCAGCATTAGCATTCATAAATGAAGTAGAGGCAGAATTTATAGACAATGCTACTGTTTCTGCTCTTAAAGAGTTAATGTTAGAAAATGAAAAAATCAGAAACAGTATGTTTTATCATCTTCGAAAATTTAGATTTGCTTTGAATCATCCTCTCAATTCAGAATTTCTCGATAGCTTTCTTAATAAGCTCACAATCACTGATCGTGATTTATGTTGGAGTGAGTGGCTCAGAAAAAATAAAAGAGAACTGTTCAGTGAAATATCGAACAAAGAAGATGATATAACTATGCAGACTAGACAGACCGTCTTACAAGTTAAATGGTATAACTGGTATCTCACTTCTACGGATCACGAGCTTCGAGATCATGCTACACGTATAATATATTCGATTGGAGTAAAATATCCTGAAGTGTTATTTTCAATATGTTTGGAAACATTACAGATCAATGATCCTTACGTAAAAGATCGCTTACTTGCAGCATGTTATGGTGTAACAATGGCGAGACAAAACGATTGGCTAGATGACTCTTTTGTCAGTGTTATCCTTCCTAAATTTGCAATAGAAATATACAATAATATGTTTTCCTTTAATGCTAATTGTATGACAACACATATCTTAACGAGGGATTACGCAAAAAGAATCATACAAATCTCGATGCTTCATAAGCCTAATTTATTTACCGAGGTTGAACAAGAAAGACTTAACTTTTCAAATATAGTTGGGGAACACTCGGAATGGGGGCTAGAAATTGATGAAATTTCTCCTCGAAAGGAATCTCCCTTTCACATGGATTTCGAGAACTACACAATAGGTGGTTTGGTTCCCAATCGGAGGAATTATGACTATAACAACACCGAGTATAAAAATATACGAGCTCAAATTTTGTGGCGCATTAAGCAGCTCGGTTGGACATATGAACTGTTTAAAGACATTGATAGTTCAATTAATAACGATCGCTATAGTTATCGTATGGGGATGGATACTAGAAGACTTGACCGTTATGCTAAAAAGTATTCATGGATTGCCTATTATGAAATGTTTGGTCGCTTAAAAGATCAAGGTAAACTCGGATCTGTAGGAGATCGAGCGTTTTATCCTGAACTTGATCCTAGTTTTCCAAAACAAGCAACTAAAATAAAGATCATTGAGAATGATTTTCTTGGAGAAAGTACATCAGATAATGAAGATTGGATGAATGAATCTAATCCAGAGGTTCTTGAATATGTACAGATTACTGATTTAGTACAAAAACAAGGACTATGGATTATGTTAGATGGATATATGATTCAGGCGGATAAAAAGAAGGGGCGTAAGATTTCTTGTGTTTTCCGAAGTTTCCTTGTCAATGATGTTGAAGTAGACCAACTCTATGATTATCTAGTCAAAAGTAATCCTGAGCTGCCTGCAAAGCCAATTATACACAATACTTTCGGGGGAGAGATACCATGGTGTGAGACTTTTCCGGAAAATGATGATACAAACTTTACGTTTGTATCAAGTGAAAAAAATATCACACAAAAAGAATTCATCGATTTTGTCGTAAAGAACCCTGTTATCGATTACAAATGGGATATAAGTAAGTCAGCAGCAAACGTTCTAGAGCACGCCGTTACATTGAGTAAAAGTATTGCTAGTAATCTGAATTTGATAGGACAGCCTCAAACCCTTGATTTGTTTTCCAAAGAAGGTGATCAAGCAACTATAAATCTAAGCGATTATAGTAGTGATTATAATAATACACAGTCATTTTTTTATATCAGAGAGGATTATTTACAATCATATCTTAAAAAGAATAATTTACAATTAATATGGGTTATTTGGGGTGAGCGTGAATTAACTGGAAAAGATATTAATGGAGAAGAAAGGGATGATTATGAACAACTTTATAAGGAATTTAAATTTGTTAATAGATTAAATTGATTTTATGAAATGAACTCTAGAACGGTAAGAATGAATTGGGAGAATGAAACAAAATCGCGCCCGCCCAACTTATGAAGTGCACCCATTAGAATAGACATTGGAAAAACCCCTAGGGTTAGCCGATGAATTCTAGGGGGTGCATTTTTTATGGCAATGAAGGGACAAAAGTTCAAAACGTATTCGGAGAAGACTAAACAAGAGGCCATTCGTCTGCATACGGTTGAGGGATGGACATACCGAAAGATTAATGAACATCTGGGAATTCATGACCCAGGACGAATGAAGCGATGGATGCAAAAATATCGGGAACAAGGTGAGTTCGGACTGCTCGATCAGCGAGGTCGCCGAAAAGAATACATCGATCAAGACCGCTATGTGCAACAACTGAAACGGGAGAATGAATTGTTAAAAAAGTGCTTGGCAACCTGGAAGGAGGAAGCAAACAAGAGCGATTTGAAATCATGGAAAAGGTAGCTGGGTACGGTGATATCCAGAAACTCTGTCACGTGTTTAGCGTGTCTCGAAGTGGGTTTTATGCCTATGCCAAACGTAAACGAATGGATCGTGATGCACAGGCGAGGAAACTAGTGCTCCAAACGTATCAACGATATGAAGGCAAATATGGTTATCGACAGCTCCAATTGTTTCTTTGGCAAGATTAAGGGATTTGGATGAACCATAAAAAGGTGTTACGCCTGATGCAGACGCTCGGTATTCAATCTCGAGTTCGTCGTAAACGACGTTCCAGCAGCTCCTACGTACCTGCTCAGCGTGTGGCAGAGAATCGTTTGAAGCGAGACTTCCATGCGGAAAAGCCAAATCAGAAATGGGTAACCGACATTACTCAGTATCGTGTTGGAGAGCGCTGGGTATATCTTTCGGCCATAAAGGATCTGTTTAACAACGAAATTGTCGCCTATGAAATGGGCGAACGCAACGACAATGAATTGGTACTCCGTACATTCACCAAAGCCTTTGCAAAGCAAAAAGACGTAACCGGACTGATCGTTCACAGCGACCAGGGATTCCAGTACACGTCTCACGCTTACCACGACATACTGCCAAAGGTTGGCGCCCAAATCAGCATGTCTCGCCGAGGAAATTGTTATGACAACGCCTATATGGAGAGTTTCTTCTCGCATCTTAAAACGGAAGGACTCTATCCCTATCATATCCGAACCATTGCCGAAGCACAAAGCAAAATCGAAAATACATCCGTTTTTACAATCGAAAACGGCCACAACGGAAACTAAAAAACAGACGCCGGTAGAGTACCGACGACTGTTTGCTACCTTGGGTCTTTTTTCAATGTCTACAAAATGGGCTCTTGACCACTTACGGGTCTTCTCCCTTTTGTTCACCGGAAAATTTAAACTTTCTTCTATATCTGAATTTGAGGAAACGCCCAAAATCCTGATCCCTTAACCTAAAAAAAGACAATAAATGAGGAGTTGGATGTAGCCTTAGAAAGGATAAGGAGTTTGAATATGAACCAATACATGAAACAGATGACCTCAAATATTCAACATGTTGTATCCTGTTCCGTTTTCGACATGATTGGTTAGTACATATATAGATCCTACGTTGCTGGTTGCATGAGTTACTTTCAACATTTAGCGATTTACTTAACTATTCGATTGTCGCACTATGCGTACCAATACAAAGTTTTGGTGGTTTATCTCTTACCGCTATCTATGTTGTATATAACTGGTGACGTTTGACAAATTGGTAACAGATATGGTACCATTTTTATATTAAGCGGTGAGTCTGCTTACTTTGCTCTTTATACATTCGAATATTGGTTAAGAAGGAGTTGGTGATGATGGGGAACCATCAAATCCAGCCATTTTCTAACCTGTTTTTTGCAGATGAACCCCTTAAGGAGTGGACTCAGAACTCTGAAATCTGCGATGATGCTCAACGTAAGATTTTGGAAGCTTTTGGCTTACTGAATGCTTATGGTACAGACAAATCGTATCTTGGAAAGAAGATCGAAAATACCAAGCGTGACGGGATCTGGGAACTGAAAATTAAGGGGAGCTCTAAGCGGGAATGGCGCTTTTTGTTTAAGCACATTGGCGGCTCAGAGTATGGAATCGTTCATTTTTTCTTGAAGAAAAACGAAGCCATTAAAAAACAGGATATGAAAAAGGCTGTGCGAATCGCTGATAGAGAAGGCTGGTAACAGCCTCTCTCATCACGCTTCTAAACCAACATTGGTCTTTAACAAATGCGAAGGTATGGGGACAAGTAAGACAGAAAATTTTATCAACCATATTTCTTAAATCTCAAAGTAAAGGAGGGTGGAACTACTAGTCATGCAAGCAGAAAAAAGAGATCTTTTTCAAAGATCAAGAAAACAATTTTATTGTATTCAGAGTTATTTTTGAATGAAAGGGACATTTGTTAGAAAGGAGATGACACCTATGAATAACAACACCACAGTTCACAATCTCCATGATCTCATCAATGTACCCCCAGAATATTATTCGATCTCCATTCCGAAATTGGAGATTACACATGGCATCAAGGAGGCATTGAGAGAAAGGAATATGTCTGTTAGAAAATTGGCTGACAAAGTGGGGGTGAAACATCCTCAAATCATTCGAGTGACTAGCGGAGAAAATTATAATATTGAGACTCTGCTGAGGATCTTAGATGTTTTGGATCTGGAGATTGTCCTTCAAAAGCGAGGAACTACACCGACACCATGATTTAAGAATTTACTCAATTAAGAGATGTTTATTTAGAACTAAGGTTTAGATCCACTTTTGTTTTATTCAACGGGACAAAGGGAGTACGGCACGCGAATGGTTGAGGTATAGAACCTTCTTAAGAGGGCGTGACCTTAGAAATTACTAGAGCTTAACCTTTGTACTATACCCAAAAAAACTTAAGAAAGTGCCCCTGACTGCCAGGGGCACACTTTTCTTTTTCAAGTAATTCCATTGAAAAGACTTCTTTATGTGATTGTTACAAGTTATTGTCCTGCTTACCGAAATCAACGTATGAGTTAAGTTGTTGGAGATCGAAAGGCAGTGAAATTCATTTTTTCCAACCACAAACAGTAGTAGTAATGAATCAAAAATCTGTAACATACTCCCCGTAAACAGTCGAGTTATAGATTGTGAAACCTTTAGTATCTAAGGGAGAATCGACACGTTTTTTCTGATTTAAGAAAATGACTAATAAGTTTTTGCTTATCAATTTATTCGGATAGATAACGCTGAGGATAGTGAAAAGTTAAAGGGGGACATTTTAATGAATGACGAAGAGAGACTTGAATTATTAGACCGGATAGAAAAAGACTATAGAAAAGGGTTAGACGATAGTAGTACAGTACATTTAAGACAAGCAAATGGGATGCTTGAAGAACTTAAACCTTATTTACATAGCAGTAATAAAATAATCAATATGTGTAACGAGATCACCCAGCAAGTCAAAGACACAAATTCTTTTGATGTAGCATTAGCTGAAAGTTTAACATATGAACTCGTGTACAATAGTAATATTTTGAAAGAGATTAACGAAAACAGTTTTGATAGATCAAATCCAGACAATATTTTTGTTGGGCCTCATTTTCGATATATGAAAAGTATACTTGCAAGTACATATATAATGAATGAGGAAATAATCAAGGAAGTAGGAACGATGTTCGGTGTTTTAGTAAGAAAAGAAAAAATAAGTAGAATAATCAAAATTTTAATCGATAAACTCGAAAAACATGCAACGGAAATACTCACAGAAAAAGACCAAACAAAAGCAAAGAAAATGCGGAATAGCTTTAAAAATGAAGCAAAGAAAATTCTATCAAATCGTAATAAATTTGGACATGAAAAGAACGCCTTATACCCAAGTAATGATGAATATAAAAGAATCATTGAAAATTTGGACAATTTTTTTATAATGGTCAGATTTCATCTAAATTGTCGAGGGACAAGAACATAGTCTGATTACCGATTAGATGATTATCTAAATGAAAAATGATGTATAAGTAGCGTAATACAGGGAAGTTTTTACATTCTTATGGGAACGAAGACTCGATAAGAGAAACACGGTCAACTAGGGATTTCAGAGAGCGTAATCTATCATTCTTAAATTCTTTTGTGGTTCTTCATTTTAAATGTACGCCTTCCAAATCTTCGATTTGAATCGATATCAAGTTCTTTTGACAAATAGATTACTCAATTTAATTTTAGAAGGTGACATCTTTTAATACAGAAGATCGAAAAATGCAAAGTGCTTAAAATCAACGTTGAGGACCTGATTTTTCAACAACGGAGTAAGATAAAAAAGAGGACTAAGCCCTTTTTTATTCTTCCTTGTCCTCAAACAGAGGAGGTTACTGTTCTCATTAAAGTCGCTATTTTAGCGGCTTTTTTATTTTATCGGTACAAATTCTTGTTCCCATTACCGATTAGATAGACTTAAGAATGAAAAGCGAAATAGGACCTCTCATTTTGCCATTTGTTGTGGTGTGACCGTCTGAGTTAAGGTGGGCTTATCTCAGAATCTTGTGCCTTGTTGATTCATTAGACTTTTAAAATGATTAATTGGCAATTAGAAGTGCCAGCCGTTTAAGTGACGTTTTCCAACGAATCACTGGAAGGATCAACTTGAATATATAACCGCCTGATTCTCCGTATAGTTAGACTAGGGAGTGTGTTACTTTCTTACTCTTTACTTAATTTCTTTGAATGCCTTTGTAGACAGATTAGCACAGCTCCGTTGTAAAACAAGCCTGACATTCCTTCAAGCGCCATATTGGTGAACGCTACAACACTAAGCTCCTCACTCGGATCAACAAACCAGGAGTGACCACGGTACTGCCCGTCCGCCTCGATTCGGCGATTCAGGTGTATTTGTTTATGCTGAGTCTTTTAGCTGCGTGAAACCAAGGCCAAAACCTCTCCCCGGCAAATAGATAGGACATAATCAGATTAAGAATTTAATTGGTTGCAATTTCTGCGGCTGAACCATCGACAGAATCGGATTCCCTCCCTGCGGCAAAGCTTCCAGCAGTTTAAGAACGTCTTCTGCGCTGCCAATCATGCCGGTTCCCCGAAAGGTAAGATGTCTTATCGGTAAAACCATTTTTTCTTCTCTCGATTTTGGGTAAACTGACCTTTGAAGTTAAAGGGTCGGTATCTATTGTTTTGATGTAACATTCAACAGTTATGATGACAGAGTGTCATTTTCACATTAACTATGTTATCCTTTGGGTAAAATTGAGTCACTCTTCATATCGGAGTCAAAAAAAGGTTTCAATTGAAGAGTTTAAAGAAAATCAATCAAGAACTGCTCACCATATTAAATCATCTTTTTTTTGGGGGGATTAAAATGAGTAAAACGAATGAAGAGTTTATTAAACAACAGCGAGTTGGCGACCTTCCGAAAGTGAAACTCATGGCTCCTTCGTTAGATGGTGGTCCTGATCGGGAAGTGACTGTTGTTTACCAGCGAAAGGCAAACTATGGAAGGCCGTCATTTCTCAAAGATAAATAAACGCTTTCTAATTAATGAAAAGCCAGCGCTTAAATGCTGGCTTTATTCTTTATAAGTGATAACGAAGTAGCACGTCATGTAGATGTTTGACTCAACCAATTTCATACGGTTAGCATAATAGACCATATGAAATGAGAAAAATCACGAGGAAGATAGGTACAAATAAACACATTTATCCATATATTGAGACCAATTCTGATACTCACTAATCTTTACTTTGAATAAAATTTATAAAAGTAGTCAATACCACTCACTAATCTGCTGAAGCAAAGGAGAATAGATTAGTGAGCATAGAAAAAATCCTTTATTTTGTTCAATCATGGAACTATGAGCAAATGCACAGTTCAGGTGCGAAAGTCCAATTGCTTAGACAAGCCATAGGTGAATATCAATCATCCCTTGGACTTCAGAGACTTGAGTGGACAGAACAAAATGTTGTTGGCAAATTTATTGCAACTAAAGAGTACGATCTGAAAAATCAGCAATTGTTCGATTTATTTGATAATCATGGTGTTCTATCTAAGGTGGTCCGAATTAAACTAAACAAATTAAATGAGTCAGAAAAAGTATTACTTCAAGAATTCTGTATAGCTAGCAACCCTTACTTAAGATTTTCTCCGATCAGAGCTAATAGCGGCCAGAGAGAAGAGGAACTCTTTGCATATAGAAAGAACATCACAAACAACAACATATACTGGTGTTTAGGCCAATGGAAGCATTATAAAAGGATCCACTCTAGCTTTGTTGAACACTGGGAATCTATACGCAATCTGGCATGTAAAGAAATGTTGCGTACGAATCAGCACAAAGTAACCTTACCTGTAGGGAAGCTAAGTATAGTAATTTCAGATCCAAACATTGATGCAGATGCTGCATATAAAATGGGAGGGAGGAAGCTGCTACAACGAAGTGGAAAGATTAACATGGAACAAGTGAGATTATATGCAGCTAGAGGATACTTTTCATTGTCACAAGTGTATAAACATCTACAGGTGGAGAACATCCAAACGAAATATTTGCTTTTAACATTAAAAAGCGAGCGCAATATGATGGAGGGACGTATACAGCAGAATAACAGATACTCTTGGATTAACATACAAAGTGAAGCAGAGTGGAAGCAATAAATTTGAAACACAAAAAACCGATGTCAGAGGACATTGGTTTTTTTGTGTTAACTATCGAAAAATTCAGATAAGAGCAGGTTAACCTTTTTTAAATCGGAAGATTTCATAGGCCAAAGCTTCTCATTGATCTCATTTAGCAATTTCTCTTTATCATTGGTTCCAGTCTTAACATACTTGCTGTAAACAAAGAGTTCATGGACATTGACTTGAAGAGCATCCGCAATTTTTTGAAGATTTAACAAGGTGATATTTTTTTCGGCACGTTCAACGCCTCCAATGTAGGAGAAGTGAAAACCAGCCATTTCGCCTAATTCTTCCTGCGAATATCCTTGTTTTTTCCGTAATTCTCGAACACGTTGTCCTACTAATCTTAAAACAGGTTCGTTCATTGCCACACCTCTAATTCAGTCTAAACAATGCAAAACCTCCGATACATTAATGTATATAGATTATTTATTTAAAATGATAAGTTTATATATCAATTTGTTGGACATAAATGATAAAGGAGGTGGAGGAGATGACAAGTCACCTAAAAGCTTATGTTGGAATTGCTACCATAACAGCTCGAGGAATATTGTTTAATGACAGAATATACACAAACCGTGCAGTGATAAAAAAGAAATGGTTTGTAATAGCGAGAGAGAACGGAGAGTGGAAGATACCGATTATTTACTTACAAAACTATCATGAAGCCATAATTATTATTTCTTTAAAACACCAGGAGGTAAGTCTGGCTACGTGGGTTAATTCCAGCGACTTGAATTTGAAAGAAGTTGAACATTATCATGAGCAACTAAACAAATTAAAGATGCTTAAGAAAAGCATAACTAAACAGATAAACTAAGACTTCACTATAAAAAATAGAGCCTCATCAAAATAGATAAGGCTCTTCATGATCTTCATTTGATAATGCTAGACAAAATTAAGTATTTTTCAACTGATTCTATATTTCGCTGAGCCATTTGCTGTTTTGTATTACTAACTGTATTACTTTCAGAGTACTGCAGCCCGAAAGAGTGGGTAAGTTGCCTTGTAGTAAGTTCTGAGGCACCGAATTTTAAAGCATACTTCTTAACCAAAGCTTGAATAGCCCTTTTGGAAATTCGTTTTCCGTGTGCTTCTCCATTGGGTCTAGCTAAGAAAAATGCTTTTTCACCTTCATACGGATTGTAAGAGTTAATTCTTACATTTATATAATCAATAAGGTATCGTTTGGCTTGTTCACCAAACTTAACTTTATGATTCTTTCTGACTTTGGCTTGTTGCCTTGTAATTAGAATGTAGTCGTCTTTGAGATTTATATCATTTATGTCCATATTCTCTAAATCACTAACGATTAAGCCCGAGTCCAAGAGTAATGTAATTATACTTACATCACGATCTCGATTTTGAATGTAAAACCATTGAGCTTGAACATTATTCTGTTCGCTAATTCCTGACTGAACAAATCGAACAAATTGATCGATCTCCTCAGACCGTAATACTTTGGTTTGTAATTGGCGAGCTACCTCAAGTGGTGCTTTGGGTCTCTCCATCGTGAAGGTAGCAAATATATTACGTTTTATAACCGGAACCCCATTGCTTTCAAACTCAAGATGTAAATAGTTAAATAATGAACGTAGTGAGTGGAACTTACGGAGCATTGAGCTGTATTGCAATTTTCTTGAAGCATAGAGATATCCAACAAAATCATGCACGTGCTCACGTTTAATATCATTAAACAACTCTAACTCGAGCTCGCTCTCAGAAGCAACGTATGGCCATAGTTTTGGCCTAGCCCAACTGAAGAATATACGAAAATCCCTTGAATATTCTAATAGAGTTGAAGGGGAAACGTTCTCACTTAGCTTTTTTTTAATAAATGTAGCAATCACCTGTGGCAGCACTTCTGATATAACTGATAGTTTTTTTAGATCACGATTTTCTTGTACTTTCATAACTGAAACACATCCTTTGTTCTTTTCCTGGAGGTGTTCCCATTTCATTGTCTATTTATACATTTAAATAACGTCTTCATTTATACGATTACTCATTAAATACCTTTTCCAGAGGAACATCTAAAACATCAAGAATCAGATATAGGTTATATGCACTGATCATATGCCTCCCTCGCTCAATATTTGCTAACGAAGATCGAGCAAGAGGATAACTCTGACAAATCTCCTTTTGTGTTTTCTTTTTAGATTTTCTAAGACCTCGTAGACGCTCTCCCAGCCATTTATAAAACTCTTCTTCGGACAATTGAACCCCTCCATCTATCATTCTATTACATCTTAGTATGTTCATAGAGAGAGACTTATTATACATAGAGAAGTATAAAAAACTCCATATTTGTTCATACCATAAACAAAATTAAGAAAGGGATGTTTTTCATGGAAAGTAATGATCGCATCCAATATGAACCGATCAAGATTCCAAGAAGTATGAAGTATGGGAATAACTACTGGAACTCACGAGGAAACAAAGTAGGAAACCGCAACATTGAACTTTACAGTGACCTAGAGTTTGACCACTGGCTTACCGTGGAGACGAACCCTAAGGTTATCACATACTGTGAACAACCTTTGAAGATATCTTATGTTTTGAAGGGTCAACTACGCACAAGTATATTTGATATGTGGATTTTAAATCAAGATGGTTCTGAAACCTTTGTTGAAGTCAAATACGAGAAGGAACTCACATCAAATCTTCCTAAATATGATCGAACAAAACGTCAAATTGAGGCACAACAAGAATGGTGCAGGATAAATAATAAAGCCTATGAGGTACGTACTGAAAAAACAATTAGGAGTGGACGGCATTCAGTAGAGAACAGAACATCTATAGTGACAGCAGTCCTCAATAGTACTAAGCCTGCATGCACTTTAGATGTACTACATAGTATTTCTTTTAACAAGAGAACAATATCAGATATTACTCAAGAATTAACTCAGTATTCTGTTGCAGAGGTGAATTTGGCACTGAAGTGGTTGTATTATGAAGGGCATGTCTGTGCAAACATCGAAGATCAAATTTTCGGGAATGGTTTGGAGGTATATAAGCGTGAGTAGAGAGCGAGTTTATGAACAAAGCGGCTTAACACTTGAACAAACGAATCCAGAACTTTGGCTTACCGTTGATGAAAGTGTGCTCCAAGAATCAGAATGTTTAAAATTCCGTATACGTAAAAAAGCCGTGATAATGTACTTTCAGAAAGAGAGTTTAGAAGAAATCAAACACGTAACAGGAATTGCCCGTCAAAACGTCAGAAGATTCGCTAAACGTTGTATGCAATATGATCAAGAGGGTATAGTTTGGGGATTCAGAGCTTTAATTCCACAGAAGAATGTAAATAAGTATCAACTAGATCTACTGAGTAAAAAATATAACGTCGGTAGAAAAACAGGGGAATTTATTCGTTTACTCGATAGATATCCTGAACTTAGAGAACTTATAGAGGACCTGTTTCACGGCAAAAAGAAACGTTCACTAGAGCCCGTCATGAAAATTAAATATATTCATAAACGTTTCGTCGAAAAATGTCGTGAGATAGGCCTCACACAAGCTGATTATCCCTTAAATACAGAGTGTATGGGATATAAAGCTGTCCAGCGGTATCTTAGAAAATTCGCCGTTGAAAATTTTTCTAGATCTGCAGAGCGTTTCGGGGACGATGCAATACAAAAAGCAAGGTATGTTGGAGAAGGGGTACAAAACCAACTTTCAAACTTATTTCCGTTTCAAAAAGTTCAATTCGACGCTCATCGAATTGATGGTTTCTTTGCTGTAGAAATGAATACACCTGAAGGGGACTCCGTATCCAGGATACTAAGGCGCTTATGGATCCTTACAATTATTGACGTGGCGACCCGAAATATCCTGGGGTACGCCATAAGTTTAAATCAAGAATATAGCGCAAGTGATGTAATGCATTGTGTACGTAATGCAGTAATACCACATAAACGTCTAGAACTCACGATACCCGGATTATCTTATCATTCAGTGGGAGGCTTTCCTTCAGAAAAGTTCCCAGAAATAGCTTGGGCCGTTTGGGACGTTATTTGCTTAGATAATGCCAAATCTCACTATGCTCGAATGGTAAAAGATCGGCTTGAAAATTTGATTGGGTGTTTTATGAATCTTGGACCAGTAGCCCTGCCCATGAGAAGGGGAATTATTGAACGATTCTTCAAAACGCTTGAGGAAAATGGATTTCACCGCTTACCCAACACTACAGGAAGTGGACCGAAGGATCCGAGAAGAAAGAATCCTGAAGAACAAGCAATACAGCTAAATATCACGTATGAGCATCTAAAACAACTGATTGATGTATTAATTTCAAATTATAATGGAACACCTCACGGGGGAATCTATCATCAAACTCCACTAGAACTACTTGAAAAAAGAATGAATGTTTCGGGGTTAAAGCCAAGACTCCTAGAAAAAGAGAAAAGATCGGAGCTACTCTTTATGCAAACCATCCAAAAACGAACTATACGCGGATCACTGGAATCAGGAAAGAAGCCGTATGTTCAATATGAAGGTGTATCGTATAGAAGTGAAAGACTTGCTAATTCCGCATACTTGTTAAATACAGAGCTCATACTCCATGTAAATGTCGATGATCTTAGAACATTAAAAGCATATCTACCCGATGGGAGCGAATTTGGCTATCTGACAGCAAGCGGAAGGTGGTCCTTAACTCCACATTCTCTACAAACAAGAAAATCCATAAATTCCCTAGTTAAAGATAAATTGATACATCTTACAACCTGGGACGACCCTATTTTTATATATACTGACTATCTTATGAATCAAAAAAAATCTAAAAAATTGGTCAACAAACAAGTTCGTGTAAATGAAGATAGTACTTATAAACCTGAAAACCCACCTGCTGAACAAACTAAAGCTTTAGATGAAGCTAGTTTCCAAAATGAACTTCTAGATAAAGCTCGGGAAGAGCAACTCAATAGAGAAAAGCTCAATGAGATGGAAAATTACGAACGCATGTTAAAACAATTTAAGACTAAAATGTATTAATAAAGGAGAGCACAATTATGGAGAAACCCGGGACACACCCTATTGAAGTGGGACACTATATGCTTCCGACTAAAGAAGTGCTTCGGTTAATGGATAATCTTAAAAAGATTGTAATGAATCGATTACCTGGAATGATAGTTTATGGGCGCCCCCGCTTAGGTAAGACAACTGCACTAAAGTATGCTCTAGAGAATTTACCAAACTTTATAAACGCGCCTATCCCCATTTTTATAGCCAATAGTAATTCATACAAGTTTCCTAGTGAGGAGAAATTCTATTCTGACCTTCTACATGATTTTGAATTTCCGTTTGTATCACGTAGAAAATCAGCCGAGTTGAGAAATCAAATTGTTAACTTATTAAAAGAGAAAGCGGAGACATCAGGTACAAGAAGGGTCATAGTAATTATGGATGAAGGGCAAAACTTAACTGAGGCTCATTATCAATGGTTAATGGATATTTACAATCAGCTAGATCGTGCAAAGATTAGCATGTCCATAATCTCTGCGGGTCAAGAAGAGTTATTGAATAGACGAACGTTTTTCCTTGGCCATGGTAAATCACAAATCATCGGACGATTTATGACACACGAGCATCGTTTTTTTGGAATCACCTCACTAGAAGACATTAAAAGTGTACTTCGCTGCTACGATTCACCTGAAATTTCAGAGTATCCTGAAAATAGCAATTGTAGCTTCACCAGATACTTCTTTCCAAAAGGATATGATAAAGGATTCCGTCTGGAGAAAGATGCCGGCATTATTTACCATCAATTCATGGACCTTCGCCAAGAACATGGTGTAACATCAAAGCTTGAAATTCCCATGGAGTACTTTACTTATGCCGTAGAAAATGCTCTGAAAATCTTCGGTGCGCATGGCCATGAACTTGAATGGATTACTTCACAGCAGTGGTTAGAGGCCATAAAAGTTACGGGTTATATAGAATCTGAAATTTACATGGCTTTAGCGCGAAAGGAAGACAAAAAATGAATATCGTTTGGAGGAAAGAGTGGATCTATGAATACGAATCACCTTGGTCAGTATTTGAAAAATTAGCCTTGGTTAATCTTGTAGATAGAAATGAGATTTTAAAAGTTTTTGGTAATCCAAAAGTAAAGAATATCAAGCAGTACATCGGAGACTATCATCGAAATCTTTTGCTGCTAAATGGATTTGATCTTCAAAAACTTCATCAAACACTAAATTTTGATTTGTTAGAACACAATAAAAATATAATTAATGCATTGATTGCGCCATTCCATGGATTATACAGTACATGGAGCCACTGGTTTCATAGAAAATTGCATTGGTGCCCAAAGTGTATGGAAGGAGGTTTTCATTCTTGGCTTCACCAGTTTAAGCTTTTAGACAAATGTGCATTTCATAATCTTAATCTGATCAATAGCTGCCCTGATTGTAATGAGACAATACCCTTTTTATTGTCTAATAAACAGTTGGGTTATGCTTTCAGATGTAAGTGCGGGTTTCCTATTGGATCCTTTCATATATCCAGTTGGAATGAATGGAAAGGACCAGAGCAAATAGATCAAGCTGTTTTAGAATGGATTCGATCGAACATGCATCAATTAGAGGTACAACCTAAATGGATCGTTCATGAGCAACATTGCAATCTGAAGCTGTTAATTAAAGCCGAGCCCAAGGAAACTAATCATTTTGATTCAATAGAACCCCTTCACCAAAATGATTATTATTCTAAATCGTTCCAAAAGGAATTATTGAGAAAAAACACACAAGCTTGTAGACGAGTCGAAGACAGGTTATTCCAGAATCTCCTTCGGAACCATCAACATTGTATTACTCAATTGATGGAACTTAGAAAAACAGATGATATGGCCGAATTCCCTGAGATTTGCCCTTATGCATACGCATATGTTTTTTGGAGAAAATCTCTTTTCAAAAAGGAACATTTTTTTGACGAAAATTCTCTAAGGAAAATCAATATATCTGAGGGAGCTCCTTTGATAATTGAGGATCAATTAGATTATTTCTGCGAACAAATTGTAAGTCTTCAAATGAAAATCCAACGTTGTATTGATGCAAGAGTTCTCTTTTGGATTATTGAAAAACTAGTTTTTCAATTCAGCGAAAATTTTTTTAATGCCTGGCTGGAGATAGCAGGGAAGAGGAGTAAGGAAATTAGCACGCCTTCTTGGAACGAAATAAATACAATGAGAGATCGATCTTTTCCAAACGTAGCTCTGAAATACAACTTTGTTGAGAAAATCTCATCAAGTTCCATCGAGTATCACTATTCAGAAAATGAAGAAGTGTCGTCTTATAAATACGTTTGTCCATATCAACACGAAAGTGCCAAACGTAATATTTATACTATGACGTCTTATACACCTCAATCAGTTGCGATACTGATCAGAAGAAACACCCATGATGTTGTTGAAAAGAAAGTATTACAAAAATCAGTTGAAGAATATGTGAAGAGATTAAATTTTTAGGACCGTTAAATCTGTGATATGATGATTAACGGTTTTTTGTTGCAGTAAAAAGGTAAGGTATAGGCGGCAATGGAACAATGTTGTTGTCTTTTAAGGAACAATGTTCTTGTCCTCAGACAACTATCGGGAAACGATAGCGATATGAATTGAATACATATGTACAAAATACGAGTTTTGTGAAACAGTAATAATGTTTTTAAAGGCTGCACATGATTTTTAACTCTGTGCAGCCTTTTTTTTACTTCTACCTGACTTTAATCCGATTAATCCCAAACTACTTCTGTTCCTGCTACGAAGTCATGAATCGCACGTCGATCCTCACGCATACCGACCATAAAAGCACTCACAATAACTCCGATACCCAAAGTTAATACGTACACAAGTCCAGCTACAACAACTCGCATCAGCATTGTACCAATTTTTGGCGGTTCGTGTGTGTCGTATTGGCGTATACGAATTCCACATATACGTTTCCCTATGGTTCGACCATACCAGTAAACTGGTAATAAGATTGAGTATAACGCACTAAGCAGTTTGGCAATCGGCTCATCCGCATCAAAGTTCCCCGTAAGCACACCTGCAATAATTACTAATGGAATTGAAATAATCAGACTATCCAACACACTTGCTGCTAATCTAATCCAAAAACCTGCTTTATACAAAATGCTTTCCTCCAAACTACAATTTTAAACTAAACGGCTAATTTCTTTCATGAACTCCCTTCATTAAAATATCTAACTTTATGTACACAACTCAAATAGTATAACAGAAAATTTTACCTATTTACGATAAAACTCCTATTCCATTTCACTCGCATCCCTTGTGAATTTTATAACAAACTATCGAATTAACTCAACCGCTGTTCATGTTCACTACTTACTCTTACATAATCCTTTCTAACTGATTCCCCAATGAAAACACCATAATAATTATGTAAACCGAGAAAGCTACTCAACATTTGTTAAGTAGCCTTCTGTTCGTTCTGCATCTGCCCTCTTCGCCAAATCTTATTCTCCACAATGGCGTAGACTAAACCGGCGATGGCAAATATCCATATCGATGTCATTTGGTTCAGATGGTATCCACTCACGAAATATGGATTGTACATGAGATCAAAAACCCATAGCCCGCCCCATCCAAACCCAATCATATAGATGAAAGTTCTCACCATAGGAAAGCATACATATTTCCGCAGCAGCCATGAGATCGGGATAAGAATAACAACATAAAAAGCGAGTAAATAGTGACCAAATCCCAGGATGAGCGACAACATATATATCAAGCCCCCTAGATTACGTAAGCCGTAATACTCTGTCGTTGTAATATGGTACCCTTCTATCCTCTCAAGAACGATGAGTGCTGTAAAGAAGATTCCGATAAATATCAGTCCTAATACCATGTAACGTTGAACCGCGTTCACCAACATCAGATCACCCCAATGTCTAAACGCAGCCAGAACCGCTCAAGTTACATGATTTCGAACAAACTACACAATTATACATAAGCCGCCATTAGATTCTGTAAATGTTAAAGTTAATCCATCATGAATTGCTCTAATCCAACAACTACTTCTGGCCTTCCAGAATCATCGTACCCAAACGGTCCATAAGCTCCATTCTCCCCATCGCTGTGTATGAATAATTATAATTATCGACATTGGAGATTTTATAGATCTTGCCATTCTTCACTGCGTTCATGTTATTCCACACCTTGCTATCGACCATCTTGTTCTCACTATTCTCCATCAACAGCAGACGATCCGGATTAACGGTAACTAGAGCCTCTAGAGCGATCTCTTTGCCTCCCCAGCCCTCTGGATCAGGGATACCCTCTGTGCGCTTCAGGCCCCATTCACTGTATAACATCTCAGCTGCCCCTTTATTGGAATAAATGACCAGGTTGTTTGGATATGTCTCAATTACGGCAAAGGATTCACCATGTACAGCCGCCTCCAGCTTTTGTTTCCACTCTGCAGATTTCGCATCATACTTGGCCAGATATTCATCTTTCTTGCTTTCTTCTCCAAACGTATCTGCCAGGAATGTCAGGCGTTCTCTCCAATCATAGTAGGAGTATGGCAATGCAATTGTTGGTGCAATTTTAGATAAAGTTTCATATTGATCCGTGTTAAAATCCTTTCCCAGAATAATCAGGTCCGGATTGGCTCCTGCTATTGCTTCAATACTGAACGGTGAACCATACCAGCCCAGATTAACAGTATCTGCACTCAGCTGATCCTTAATGGTTGGTGTGATTTCCTCCGGATTACCATAATCAGCGCTCATCGTCGCTACAGGCGTTTTGCCAAGGATTAATAGCTCTTCTGTCGAGCCGGATAGATCGACAATGCGCTCCGGGCTCAAGGGAATTGTAATCTCTTCTCGATTTGGATTGGTAATCACTTTGGTCGTTGCTTTTACCGTTCCCTCGGAGGGGCTGTTCACTTCGCTGGTCGTCTGGGTTGTTCCACAGGCCGCCAAGGTGAGCATACAGCATAGTGCAATCCATACAGGAATTCGCTTAAACATCGTTGTCATTCTCCTTTTATGTCAGTTCATTAGCCACATGAGGCTTACTCGCTTCAGTTACTTTATCTATCTCATCGAACTCATTATCCGTTTACTTTTACCTGCCAGCCTTCAGCATCCTGTTGTAATTGCCACAGACGAGCGTAGATGCCCGAGTAACCTAGCAATTGCGCATGCGTTCCCTGTTCTACAAGCTGACCTTGGTCCAATACAATAATCTGATCGGCATTCTGAATGGTCTTTAATCGGTGTGCAATCAAAATGACCGTCTTGTCGGCCACAAGCTCATTAATCGCTTGCTGCACCGCGGCTTCGTTCTCCGGATCAAGTGAAGCGGTGGCTTCGTCAAGCAAGACGATCGATGCATTTTTCAACAAGGCACGTGCAATGGAAATCCGCTGTTTCTCCCCACCAGATAACGTCGATCCACCCTCACCAACGAGCGTATCGTATCCCTGAGGCAGACTGGAGATAAATGCATGACAACAAGCTCTCCGTGCCGCCTCCTCAATCTCGAATTGCGTAGCGCCTTTCTTTCCTACACGAATGTTGTTGCCGATTGTATCCTGGAACAGATACACGTCCTGGAAGACCACAGAGATATCCTGCAACAGCTTCTCGGGGTCCATCTGATCAACGGGTCTGCCGCCAATGCGAATCGTTCCTTGCTGTACATCCCAGAAGCGGGCAATGAGACGTGTGACTGTACTCTTACCACTACCGGATGGGCCAACCAGCGCAGCAATGGTATGCGGCTCAATCGTAAACGACAAGTCTTTCAACACCGGCTGCTGATCATCATATCCAAAGGTCACCTGGTCAAATGAAATCGCCTGATTGGGCTGTACATCTCCCTTTCCTGCCATCGGAGCTTCCTGCTGCACATCCATAATGCGCCTTGCACTATATGCGGAGTACCGCATCTCCCCATAACTCATCAGTACAACCGTTAACGGTTCAAATACCTTCGTACCTACCAGCAAAAATAACAGAAATACCGGTAAGGACAACTCACCGCCTGCAAGCAAATAACTGCCCACCAGAATCATCCATGTCATTCCTGATCGTGCAAGCAACATCGCGCCCATGATCATCGGTCCCATGATGCCTTCCAACCGAATGGAAGCCGATTTCAATTCGTCAAAAGAACGACGTAGCCGCTCAAAACGTTTGCCCCCCATATTGTGGGCCTTAATCTCACGAATACCGCTCAGGTACTCCTGCAGCCGACTGGCGGCTTCGTTTTTGGCTCGAACATGGTTCTCACTCAGTCGTGCCTGAATCGAATCCGTAAGCCATAACAGCGCCACACCTAAGGGAACGGCAATAAACATAGCTACGGCCATTCTCCAATCCACCAACAGAAGTCCGCCAAAAGCAAGCACCGGAAGCACAATCGCGCTGATCAGCTGCGACAGATTGTGAGAGATCGTATGCTCGACCTGACCATAATCACTCAGGATTAGATTCGTCAGATCCCCAGGATCACGTTTTCCGAAAAAACCTAGCGACAGATGGCGAATATGTTCGGCCAACTTCAACCTTCCTGAGGCCGCAAGGCTGTATGCTGCCCGATAGGTCTTGTCATAGAGTGAGGCGTAAGCCGCATACTCCACCAGAATCCAGACAAACAAGATGCAGCATACAATCCACATTCGGTTGATATCCAGTCCTTTGTCCGGTTCAGCAAAAGACGTATAGATCGTATTAAATATGTCCACAAGCAGCGCCGCAGGAACAATCTTTGCAATCCCGTCCAGAATCGCTGCAATTACCGAAGGAAGCAGACTACGAGGGTTACCCCCAGATATATTGTATAAATAATTCCTCATTGCACTGCACCTCCAAGCTTCCAGGAAGCTGCACTGATATGGGTCTGCCACATGTGCTCATATACTCCGCCTAATGCACGCAATTGATCATGTGTCCCACGCTCGGCAATTGCCCCTTGTCGGATCACGAGAATTTGCTCTGCTGCACGAATCGTTGTTAGACGATGAGCAATAATCAATACCGTTTTGCCTTGAACCAATTGGGCCAGACCTTGCTGGATCTTGTGCTCATTCTCTGCATCCGCGTAGGCCGTCGCTTCATCCAGGACCAGAATGGGAGCATTTTTAAGCAGTGCTCGTGCAATTGCAATTCGCTGTGCTTCACCGCCAGATAGATACGTACCGCCTTCTCCGATTTTGGTGTCATATCCGGCATCCAGTTTCTCAATAAATTCATGACTGCAAGCAGTTTGAGCCGCAGCTATAACGTCCAGCCGTGAAGCTGATGTATTGCCCATCCGAATATTCTCTTCAATCGTATCGTAGAACAGATGTACATCCTGGAATACAAAGGACACGGTATCCATCAGTTTCTCCGTACCCATCTCCTGAATCGGAATCCCACCAATCGTAATCTCACCTTCCTGAACATCCCAGAAACGAAGTAATAGATTCGCAATGGTTGACTTCCCCCCACCAGAAGGTCCGACAAGTGCGGTCATTTCTCCTGCTTTGGCTACAAAATCAATCTGTTCAAGTACAGGTTTATATGCTTCGCTCTCCTTACGTTCATAAGCAAAAGATACCTGCCGAAAGGCAACCTCATATGTATCCGGAACTTTAGGCAACTCAGGTTCTTGTACAACCGGCTCGGCAAACACCGATTCTATCCGTTTCTGTCCTTCCACAATCTCTCGCATCCCACTACCCAGATACATTAACTTCAATAACGGAGCAGATAGACTCGGGGTAATGATCAGAAACAGAATAAACGTGATCGCAAACGACTGATTCCCCGCATTTCCACTCGACACCAGAATACCCACCGGAACGATGAAGGTAAATAACGAGATCATGATTACAAAAAACAGCCCGTAGGATGTTTTACACAAATCTGTTATTCTCAACGAAATATCCCGGTACCGCGTCACCGCCTGTTTGAACGTCAGAAACGAATCGGCTGTAATGCCAAATACTTTCACCGCAGGCATACCTCTCACGTATTCAACACCCGTCGCATTCATCTCTTCGATGGCAAGTTGAAAATCACGATAAGCCTGACGGCCTCGTTCACTGCGGAACAGACGACTTTGCAGCCAGAACCCGATTCCAATCGGAACCAAAAGCGTCAGCGCCATGCGATAATCGAGCCAGAACAGATATCCCAAGAGCATCAGTGGAATAACGATCGCACTCACCAGATCCGGCAACTGATGGGCGATAAACTTCTCAATTTTCTCCACACTGACTTCGATGATCTTCTTAAGCTCACCAGTTGCCGTCCGGGTGTGATAGCCCATCGGTACTTTGGCAACATGTTCAGCAAGTCTCACTCTGAGCTGGTACAAAATGTTGAACGCAGCGATGTGTGAGCACATCCCCCCGATATAGAGCGCAACAAGCCCTGCAATCAGGGCTACGAACGCGATGATCCCCCAATAGATCAACAGATCTTTGTCCATGGCAGAGGGTTGCCCCGCATGTGTAAGCAGTTCCTCAACGATCTTATACACTCCGACAAAAGGAACAATCTGCAACAGACTCGACAGGGTCGAGAAGATACTTGCTGTAATCAGCAGACCTTTGCGCTCCTTCGTTACTTGCATTAGTCCGGACACTTCAGACGTGTTGTTCATCTCACCCCTCCTGATATTAATAATCATTCTCAATATAGCGCGGTGTTATATACGCACATTAATATCTCATAGAGCCCTGAATGATCACTACCTCTTCGCGGAGCAATAATACCTCTTCACGGATTATTGTTGTCTCACAGCTTCTTATAAACCCTATTGGACATATGACCTCGTCGCTTAACTTGAGAATGACTGGTGAAGCATTTACATTCTCGCCAAGAAAAAGAAGTGTTGTTGGAGAATGTTTTCGTTTTTTACTTGTATAGATAAATGTGACTTATTTGATCTGTAACTCCCGTAATATTTTCCATTTAGTATGGATAAATATGTGAAGGAGTTACTTACATCATTAAACTGTCGCCTATTGAATCCAAAAGGAAGCCATATTAGATATATGGCTTCCTCGCTTAACCTGTGAATGGGCACTCAACTATGAAAAGCTTTCCAGAACGAACCTTCTGTATTAATGATGTCCTTGATCTGGAGAAAGGGAATTTTAAACGTTGGAAACCCTGCCGCATAGGGTGCGATATCATATGGGTTGAAGTAGAGATGCAGAGCATCCGCTGTGACAAAAAACGGCTGATCCGCACTAATCCCCGTATAGGTGTCCGGAAACACATACGAGTATTGAGGATCGTTTTTGATCTGATCCCCCACAATCTGGCTTAACACTTTTACGTAGTCGCTATTCGGCTTAAATAAATCCTTCAGCTCATACAACTGACCATCCGTCAGATTAATGATCGCATAGATCATCGTAGGCATACCATGCGCTGCACCCGCCGGGTAGTTATAACCTGTGAGTTGCAGTTGCAGCAATTGCTGCTGATAAAACGTAATATCAAAATCCCCTGTATACGTGTAATCCAGCTGCTGATCGGCAGGGATCGGTTTAACCTGGGAGAGTTGCTTCAACTTGGCATTCAGCGCAAGCTGCTCCGCTTGGTTCGTTAATCCCTCCACCTGCGGATAATATACGAGATAGTCCCTGTTCGGTTTGTACTTCTCTTCGCGTACACGGTACGGCAGATGAAGTGGAACGATTGTATTTTGCCGCCAGATGATCTGTCCGGCCCGATTCACATACGATAAGCGCTGGTCTACATAGGCCTTAATCAGATCTGGTGCCACGACCTCCAGCGTACCCGAACCTTCTACATGGGGATACCCAGCGGCAGGTCTTCCACTCAGATCCAGCAGATAGGTTTGTCTGCCATCCGATGCAGAAGCAAGGCCGTTTTTGTAATTACCCACTTCGCGATATAGGAACTCCGTAAGTCTTCTGCCATTGGTATCTGCAATCGCGTATACAGAGCCAATATACGGCTGTTCGGGATTAATTGCTTGCCCCAGCGCATAACGATGCTCGCCTAGTTCGCGGATGTCATTATACGCGGGTTGAATGATAAACGATCCTTGCGTATTAATGACACCATAGTTCGATTTGTAATCCTCTGCTGTATTAACAATCGCTTGGCCGCCGTTAAAAGGAAATGCCGATGAAAACTTAGGCTGAATACGAATATTACCCCGTTCGTCGATGTACCCATATTTGCCCGATACTTCTTTTTGAAAAGCCAACAGCCCATCCCCTAGTGGTCCCACATAGGCATATGGATATGTTGCGAGCCGATGTCCATTGCGATTAATGAGTGCATATTCATTGTCCTTAATCTGCACAACTGCTTTGCCATCTTGAAAATCATTCGCCGAAGCGAACTGTGCCGGAATCACCTCATTGCCCGACGCATCCAGATAACCATACCGACTCACCGATCCATCTGCCTGACCAGGGTTTGAATCGTAAAACAACGCTCGGCCGTCGTTCATATTCGAGATATACGGGTACGCCCGTTTGGTCAGGACAGTACCTTGTTCATTAATCATCTTAAATCCTTGAGAATCAATTGTTATTGCCCGTTCTTCGGAAAAGGAATTGATGGAATCGTATACAGGTTGAACGACATACTGCCCCTGAAGATTAATAACGCCGGCACGACCATCCTTCACAACCACAGCCAATCCATTGGGCTGAAACTCTTGCGCGTCATCCAGTACCGGCTCAAGCCGAATGTGGCCTTGGGCATCCATATACCCCCAACGCGTCCCACTCGTAGTTCGAACGGAGATTGGATATAACCATGTCGTTACCCGGGTATGACTTATAGGGACCATCGCCTGCTTAATTTTCTTTTCCAGCTCCTGTAGTACCTCTCTGGAAGGATATGCTTCCGGGAAACTGAGTGCCTTCTGAACGGAAGCAAGTGCTGCCGGATACTGGCCCGCATGGTACTGAGCATCCGCAAGGTAATACCAGTAAAAGATATAATCAGGATATTGCTGGGTTAGTTGCTCGTAATATTGCACCACTTTGGGATAATAGGTTGCATATACGTCCGGTGCAGGAACCCATTTCCCATTCTGCCATCGGATAATCTCCACACGATAGGCTTCCCCTGTGTCATGTATCCAGAGTGCAATCTCCACTTTCCCATCTCGACCATGTGTACCAGGCATATCTATAATCTCTGCATAGCTATAATATAGATCGTCAGGCGCCAGATCTTTGAGCCCTGATTCAGTCCACTCATATACGGCAAGCTTAGACCAAATAGAACCAATCCGCCAACCGATAATGAGATTGTTCCTTGCCGTTGAAGTTACAGGGGCAGCAGTCATTAAAGTCACCCCATACCCCAATCCCTTAATTAGTGCCATCTTGATCCAATGTCCTTGAACAAATTTCAGAATAAGCAAATACAGCTCACCATTCAACTGATAGACTGCAGCAATCTCCGGCATGCCGTCACCGGTAAGATCTGCCGCATAGATCGCTGGATGTTGAACAGGTTTATCAATAGTGACGACCGTTGCACCAGCCGGAATATGTTGATTCACAATTTGCGTTAACAGCGGTTCGCTCATGGACATCTCAGTTTCCTCCCTTATGACCGCATTCGCCTAATGGTATGCGTCATAAATCGGGATATGACATGTAATTCATTTTGTATAAGTTGAACTAAAGAATATTCACACTTACCACTCCGATGACAGAACAACCTTCTGATTGCACTTATCCCCTGATTCTTTGATTCACCTTTTAATTATTCTTCTTGCAAAGTCACTTTTTCTCCATTGATTAGCAGGTAGCTCACATCGTCCACCGGAATGGTCTTAGGGGATATCCACTTAATGAGATCCTGATCCAGCTGGAGGAAACCAGATGCTCCAGACAACTTTGTACCATCCTTCAGGTGAACTTCAATACTCAAGTCCTCCACCGGAATCTTGCTCAGTGCCTCACCTGTAAGTGTGACGCCAACCGAGGAAAGAGTAACATTTGCCAGTGAAGCTCCATTTGCATCAAGCTGAATGTTCCCTGTTTTACTCAAAGCATTTTGACTCAAGTTAAAGGTCGTTTTCCATTTCCCTTGAACAACTTCACTAATACTCGTAAAACTGCCTTGAAGTCTCAGTTTATCTAAATCGTCAACAGCAGACAGATCATACACAAACTCCTCATAATCTCCTCCATACCCGACCCCATCTTTCATATAATGTCCATAGCTAACGGAATATTCAGGTATATCGAGCTTTTGACCTTGCTCATCCGTGAAGTAGAAATATCCATGATTATACTCGCCTATCTCATTATCCGGATTAATCTGAATGTGTAACTTGTCCTCCACAAAACCTATATTAGAAATATGCATCCAATCAATACCCTCAACGGGGACATTTGTTACATCTTGATGCAGTACCGGAATTGGATCATTTTCCAATTGAAAATCGGTTTTACCTCCCAAGCCACTTATACGATCTTGATCCACGATATCATAGTTATTGTTTTGCTTTTCTTGTAACAACTGCTCCCAGTCCACTTGTACGTTGAAACCATCTTGTCGAGATGCACCCGACATCAGCGTATTAATCTGAACGGTAATTCGATTTTTGCTGACTTTTCCTTGAATGAGGAATCGGACAATAGCCGTTTTATTAGCTTCATCATAATGAATAATCTGAGCGTTGTTTGCATTACCTCCGGTGACCCTGTAATCATATACATCCAGCGTCTCGTCAATACGTTGACCCGTCAGATCTGACAAAGAAACATAGATTTCCGTTGTATCTCCGTCCCTGACAGCACCTATAACCTCCATTCGAATTCCTTGATCTTCACTCACCTGATGAACAGGCTGAAGAATGCCAATCCGATCTGCACCTAGAAAATGAAGAATAGAAGGCAGGTCAATGATGCCCACCGATGCAGCTGCACCTGTAACAAGACATAACGATAACGCAGCGGTTACAGGAATATAGATGGCTTTGCGATACTTTTTTCTTTTATTCATGGACTTCTTTGTCTGTGCGGATGGAGCGGATGGATATAATACAGGTGGATAAAATGATGTATCTGATCTCGTAAGGGTTTGTGGTTCATTCATCGCCAATTTATCATAGAACAACTTTTTAATATTAAAGAGGTTCTGCTCAGTGAATTCTTTTTCGGATTTTCGCATTGGATCCCCTCCTTTATTTCCTGTTCATCCACCATGTCCTCAATCGTTGCCTGGAGCGATAAAGCTTGTTATGGACTTGCCTAACGTGTAGAGACAATGCTTCTGATATCTCATGGGGTCTCTGACCTTCGTAAAACCGACGTTTCATAATCTCCCGTTCCGGTTCTGGAAAAGATTCAATCATGTGATTAAGTTCCGTATACGTCTCTTTAGTGATCATCTGAATCAACAAATCCTCCGTTTGCACCGAATGAATCTCCTCTTCATATGTAAGCTCAGATCTTCGATTAAGTTTCCGGTAGCGATCAATCGCTTTATGTTTCGTGATTGTTGCAAGGTAATTTTTCAGGCTACTTCGTCCAGATTGGAATGCATCCGGATTCTGCCAAAAAGCAAAAAATGTATCTGCTACGCATTCTTCTATCTCTTCTGCCGGTGCATGATGTAGGATGGAATGAGCAATCTTCCATAACAAACCTGCGTAGTGGTTCATCACCCATTCCATGGCTTCAGGATCACGATTCACTACTGCCTTCCGTATTTGTTCTTCTTCCACGATTATGTATCCCTCCCTTCCATGCTCGTATTAATCTGTGCTACCTACCTATATTCGTTTAACAAATGACTTTTACTTACTCCACGATAAAAAAGATTTGCAGTGACCTTGTGGCCTGCTGCAAATCTTCTTATATTCTATAATACAACGTTATTATTTATTACATCATATCGCTTCATTGGCCTTCGCTTGGAATACTAACCAATATTACGCCTCTTCTTGCACACTGAGCTGTACATATTGGGTGAGACGACAATACTGAAATAACAGCAACTCTTCATTACCTTGTCCAAGAGCCACGCTACGCCCTTCCTTGATGAGGTGATTCAACAACTCATGCAGGAAACTCATCTGCAACCGCGAGGATTCCGCTGTGAGCTGCTCAAGCACCTCAATATCTCGGATCGTAAACTGGGATAACCCGCGCAGCAGCAACTCTTCTGACCAGCCGTTAATTCTCTGCATGAACTGATTATATTCTTCCAAGTCTGCCCATCCTCCCATTACCGATATCCAGTTTCAGACTGAGCACCGTTTTGCCCTTCAGGAAACTGATTGGGCTAATCCGTTTTGGTTCCACACGCACAAAGGCATAGAAGTGTTCAAGCGATTGGGAACCATATCCTGACTCCAGTCTTTGGATCATCACCTGCCAGTCAGATGAATACGGGAGAGTGAGTGCCAGTCTTTCCCCTTCGGTACTCTCAACCGTCAGGACAAGCTCCTGCGTTTGTTTGACAAAGTTATGGTCCACGATTCGAGCAACTTTGATCACAGCCAATCGTTCTTTGGGAGCAGCAAACAAGTCGAACGATCGCGATTCCTCTTGAAGTACTGACGTTACGTCTTGCATGGTTTTGCCCAGATTCAACGTTTCCACACCCGTTCGTGGCAAAATAGCAAGTTTGGCACCTTCCCCGGAAGAGATCCGGCGTTCCTCATTCACTTTAACTGAATGGAATTGAACTTCTTCCCCCACAAACTGGCGAAAGGTCAGATTAGGCAGCCATGGTGTGAATGCACCATAATGCTCTGTATACGAGAACTGCTGATCATCGTAATATACAGCACGTACATCGCTATAGGTGTAGATTTCCTCATCATCGAAACAATAGAAATAATAGGTGATTCCACGGAAACCGGATCGTGTCTCCCACGCATCAGCTCCCAGTCCATACAGGTGAAGTGAAGGAACCGTAAAGTATTTACTTCGAAAACTGCCAATGAGCTGACTCTGCTGAATGACAGATACCTTTTCTTCTTCAAGAACCTGGAGTGCAAGATACAGCTTGCTTACCCGATCCAACATGGATTGCATGGAGAAACGTATATGTCTGTTGAAAAACAATTGTAGTTCTCCTTGAATCCCTCGTAAACTGCGTTCTATGTCAGGCAGGTTGCCACTATGAGCTGCAATTGCCAAAGTCTCCAGTTGTGCCATATAGGACTGAGGAAGGCGGGCCAGTCCCGTCTTCAACAATCCTGCCAGCATAATACGACATTCCTGCACCGTCTGCAAAGAGAACTTGGCTTCGTACACCCGTCCACTTAATGCATCCATATCATCCAGGCCTTTTAGGTTCCGATATCGTAGCAAAGCTTCAAGCTTGGCCATCTTCCCAGCAGTGTGCGGCACTTTACATAGTGCTTTGGCAAGGTTCGGTTCCTCAGTAAAAGACACCTCGATATTCTGGGTAGTCAGATGAACCGTAAGAAGTGAATCTTCAATGATCTTAATTTCCTCTGGGTATCTCAGTCGGAAAATAACTTCCTCAATCATGGAAGAACTATACGATTTAATTAACACGGGAAGGTCAGACTTCGCCATCCAGCGGAAGCGAGACTCGATCTCACGTGACACCGTATGCGGAATTTCGCTTGGATCGTCCACATTTGATACTAAGTTTGATGCTGATTCTGTTACTGATACGTTTTTTGGTACGTCCAACGGATCATTATCTGATATCCCTGAGTCCTTATCCAGCGCATGCTTCTCGTCTGCATTGATTGAATCCTCTGCCGTATATTCCCGTTGATCATACAGAATTGCAATCAGCACATGCTTGCAGATATGATCGGCCGGGCAGGAGCATTCCCAATGATCCATTGTATTCTCAAGCGTACATTGTGTCCCGTCACTGAGCTGACAATTCACCGATGATTCATTCCATGTATACGTTACACTTACACCGTTGTCCAACTCTTTCAAAGACCTTTTATACAACCCCTTGTTGGCATACCGAATCAAATAATCCTCCGTACACAGCTTCGAAAAAATCCGGAATTTTTCCTTGAATTCACTCACGTCATCAACGCCCCGTTGCTCTCAGAATATCGTAGATCGTTTCACTGAACACGCGACCTGGAACGTTGCCTAGAGCAATGGGTTTATTGTCCCCATAGTAATAATATTGCTTGTTATTCGGTTTGAAGAAATGTAGGGATTCCAGGGTAATGTCATCCAATCCCTCGTAATACGTGATGCTTGTACCACTGAATTGCAATTCCGCAACAAGATCTCCGTACTCTTTATAGAATTCATGATACCAGCCGCCGTCCTGTGCCGGTCCTTTGATCCAACCGTATTTCTCCAGTGCTTTGGGGAAAGCCGTTGGTGAAAAATCAGACTCGGGCAGATGATCGTATTCATTCTTCGTTTTATCCTCATCTTCCGGCTGGTGAATCTCACGATTCAATTGCTCGAATGGCTGCTTGATCTCGTAATCCTCCAACTGCGTTGTCCAACCTTCAAGTGTCGCCTGATCCAGTTCCAGCGGGTGTATAAGTCCCACTTGCGCACCCGAAGGCAGATCAACCTCATCTTCATCCACAGAATTGAAAGTGCCATCCTCCATATAACGGAACGTGCTGATCAGAGCGCCATCCTCATACGTTCCCCAGATCAGACCAACAGCAAATTTTTGCATGATTACATTTTGTACAAACAGTGCTTTCCACTCATCGGCAGACCACAGACGTTGCTTGGACAATGACTCTTCAAGACGCTGCGCCTGAATGTTAACCATGGATTTGAGATCTTTTTTCAGCTGTGTGAAACGTGCCTTGGACTGCGCTGCCAATTCAGGATCATCTTTCTGTGCAGGAGCAGGAAGACTCTTCACGGATTTTCCTGTTTCTTCATTTAAGACAACGACCTGTAAGTCTCCATTGACCTTAACCAGGAAGGAGCGCTCTCCGTAACTCAGCTGCATGGTTCCTTTTTCATCAAAACCAAGTGTAGTGACCAGCCGATCTTCGAGTTGTTCCGAGGTAAGTCCCATATTATCCGCTGCAAGCTGCAACGCTTCCTCGGCTGCACCTTTCACCTGACGGTTCTTCACCCCACGTTTGATTTTGTCAATCGCCATAAGAGCGGATGGATCTTTCAGATAAGCGAGCACTTTTACAGCATCTGCTGCAATCGCGCCACGACTGTTTTCTGTCCATTCCTTAATTTGCGGAGCCAAAATATTCACAATCTGAATATCACCAAAGAGTGCTGAAACATACATCACCCACTTTTCTTTCGCGGGGGCACCTTCTTGAATCCAGACCTGAAGCAATTCACTTGCAAAACGAGCGAGCGATGCCTCACTTACGTAATCTCGTAATTCATTCAACCGTTCATTAGGACCGGATGTATGATCCAATGAGTGGACCAAAGCATACTGTTTAATCCGGTCATCTAAAGGCTGATTGTCTTCAATACGTATCAGTGAAGGGAGGTCTTTCAGAGACAACCAGCTTAATCTGGACAGCTTTTTGCTATCTGCCTGATCAGCGAGCGCAGCATGAGCATACTCCGGGCTCAGATCTGCGGTATCCAGCAGAATTTGAATCAGGTTCTTCCAATCCTCGGACTTCTCTTTCTTCAAAAGCTCACCATACAGCTCCTTGCTGTTTTCCAGACTGCGGATTGCGGTCAGAGCCATCTCTTTGATTCCCACTTTTTTCTCCGAGAGGTAGACGAGCGTATACAAGTCCTGATCCGGAATTCGGTTGAATTCCGCTAACGCCACGCCGTTGGCCTTTTTGGAAGAATCCTGCAATCCGGCACGAATCGCTTCGGCCAATATTTTCTTCGATAACTCATCACGCTGCTCAAAGGTTATCTCCAGAATTAAAATGCGCGTATCCGTTGGCAGTTTCTTGTACTGTGTCAGTGCATAGTCCAGATTCTGCTGAATGATTCGGCGGTATTCGTCATGCGGCATCGATTTGTATCTGTAGTCGGTCATGCCATTAAGTGAGATCAGGCTGGTTAGCAATTTCTCACGTTGCACCTCAGGATCTTGCCCATAACGTTGAAGCAGCTGCTCTCCACTAAACGCGTATGAATTGTACATGTCCGAGATAATATCCAGCGTCCAATCCGGATGAGTGGTCAGGATTGCGAACCTGCGCATCGCCTCCGAGTCCAAGGGCAGAAAACTAATACTAATGAGGTTGTGAACACGCTTCTTATCCCGATTCAGTTGATTAAACAACCCGCGACTATTCGGGTCCTCCCAATATTCCTCCAGCGTGTTTTCCCCACTTAAGTATCTTGCAATCGCAAGTCCTTGACGTCCCCCGTCCAAAGGATGCCGAAGAGCGTTAAATACCGCTTGCTCCAGTGACCCCTCCGCATTAGGCAATGTCAAGCCTTGATCGTCCATGAATTTCTGAATGCAAAGTTTAAGGAATGGCGGTTTCATAATCTCGTATGCTCGAATCGCTTGTTCAGGACGATTCGCGATCGTAGATTGTAACATGTTCCAGGATACCGTGTACGAATTAAGCTCGTCCCGCAACATTTCAACCAACTGATAAGGCTCATCCAGAGGCACAAGTCCAGCAAGCAGATCATTTGGACTCTTTGCTCTAGGGTCCATACTCAGCAAGTAACGGCGAACTTCAAGTGGATAAATCTCATGTAATTGATGTATTGTGTGAAGCAAAACATGTCCAATCTCACTATTTGTATCAAGGAACCGTTGTTTACCTCCGCTAATGTTAATCAGGTACAACAAGGCACCACTCACAAGCACCATAGTTTGATGGAATACAGTGTGTGAACATTGCTCTTTTGGAGAGAACGATGTATTGGGATACAGCTCAGCTATGAGCTGACTACGCTTCTCCTTGAGGAATTCATCCTTCAATTCTTGGGAAGATCCGTTATGTTTTCCTTGAATATTACTGACCACTACAGGTTCAATCAACGTATGTAGCTCGTCCCGCAACTTATCTGGATCATTAGCCATTACATGTTGAAACAACACTGGTAACGATTGAACAGAAGATTGAACCTCTGCAAGATGAGAAGCCGTGTCACTGAGTCTTGAATATAATTGCAGCAGCATTAATGCATTAATTACATCCCGGTAATCCCCTTGACTGTCCGCTTTTTTGGAATCAAAAAGCCACTGGGCACGCTTTAATTTACTCTTTAATTCAGTCAAAATTTCGTTCTCGCCTGCAAATTGTTTGATCTTCTCCAACCGAGACAACAATCCATCCATACGATCAGCGCTTTTGCTCTTCCCGCTTAATCCGTAAGCTTCGGAGTCATTTCCCATACAGACAGTAAAGGCATCCGTTCTCCATGAATTTCTTTTGGAATAATTGGATTCCAGATATATCACAATAGCCCCGGCACGGTAAAAGATATCTCCATCGTCTTTTTTGGCAAGCTTCATGAGCAGATCAATCGTTTGATACACATAATGACTCGAATTTCCCATCATATCCGGAAACTTGTCTGTCGTTCCCAATACATAATCGATAATTTCGGAGCTTCGATCTGTTTTTAATGAATACTCGTTTGAACAGGTTACTGCGAATTTCTCCACCAAAGTTTCAACTGCGCGGTCTGCGGTAAGCATTACACATTCCTCCTTGAATTTAAGTGATGATCTCGCCAATCCAATCCGCGAGTTCGTTAGGCGTAATTGCGGCTACATGTGCCCCCATATTGGTTAACGTCTGTGCGGCATGTTTGTTATAGACTGAATCCCCGTTAAAATCGAGTGCGGTGAGAACCAGTAGCTTGCATCCTGTATCGATGATATCTTTACAGGCTTTGTACATTTGCGCGATCGGGTACCCTTCCTCCAGATCACTGACCAGAATAAAGATGGTTTTGCCCGGATTATCGATTAACGTCTCGCCATAACGCAGCGCTTTGGTAATATGTGTGCCCCCGCCGAGCTGTACATTCATGAGCACGTCTACGGGGTCTTCCAACCTGTCGCTCAGATCAACAACCTGCGTATCAAATATGAATAATTTCGTGCGCAGTGCATTCAAGCGATAGAAGATGCTGGCCATCACCGAACTGTAGATGACTGAATCCAGCATACTGCCACTCTCGTCCACACCAATGATGATGTTCCACTTGTTATGGGGCTGAATATTCCCATCGAAATACAGACGATCAATCACAAACCTGCGCTTGTTTTTATCGTAATTCTTCAAGTTCTTGGTGATGGTTCGCTTGAAATTCAGATTGCGTAAGGATCGCACTGAACTGGAGGTATAGCGACTGCGCTTGCCCATGATACTCGCTCGGGTCTGAGATTCCAGCTTGCTGCGCAGCTCTTCAACCACGGTTCGCACAATATCCTTGGCGCTCCTTAACACCTCACCTTTCATCCGTCCTTTGAACTGCATAATGTTCTTGAGCAGATTCATGTTTGGTTCAAGGGATTCAAGCAGCTTTTTGTCCGTTAACAATTCTGTCAGCCCATAACGATCAAGCGCCTGTTTTTCCAATATTTCTACCGTTGGTTTGGGGAATAGATCCCTGACCTTGTGCAGCCATTTCGGTACAGTCAGGTTAGACGCACCGCGTCCTCCCTCTTTTCGATAACCTTGTTCTTCACCGTATTCACGGTTATAGAGATACCCCAGAATCTCATCGATTTCCGTATATTGAAATTCAGCCGAAGTGTATTGGTCTGTATTACACAACCCTTCTTCAGCGGATTCACCGAGAATCAGACGCCATCGATTTAAAGTTTCAGCAGAATGATGATCCCCTCGGTTGTTTCCATCCGGATTGGAACTTTCATTGATTTCTCCGGTTCCTTCCGTTGTCCGATTCGCTTCATTCATATTAGCTTCCATGCAGCAAACTCCTTTCGAAGCGCTTCGTCCCATGCTTTGGACTGAGTCAGCATCTGCTCATCCACCGCAGGCCTCAACATTTCCTCTGGCTCAACCTGATGCAGACTCGCCACCCGTTCAGCAATCAAGCCCGTCTCCATTGGTGTAAAGTAGGTGAATGCCAACCGTAATTCCGGTACCATACTGATGAAGTCGTCGTATGACAGCTGTTCAATCAGATAATTCAACTCAGACAAGAGCTGATCTTCATACAAAAAAGCGTCACGTGCTACAGTGAATACTCCCTGTAAAAAAAGTGCCGTTTGACGGGTCTGATCCGGTGTACCATGGATATACCCGCGAGCACGATCAACAATCTCATCTCTGGGCCTGTCACCGAGCCCTGAGGAAATAGCCACACACACACCCTCCAGCTGAGCCGGAAGCTGGTGATCAGACAGAAGCTCATTCAGATGTATTCGGAATGTCTCATCCTGAAAATGCTCCTCCGATGACTCCGCGAGCATAGCTAGCAGCTTCAATCCCTGAATAATGGCTTCATGTTCATCCGGATTGGCTCTGGAGAGCTGTAACAACTTGTCCACGGCGTTCCTATAAGCTTCGGATACCAGATCAGGGAGATGTTGCTCGTCAGATAATCCCAGCAACCTGCGGTGTTGATGAATTCGGTTCAAGACATGCAGACTATTACATAGGGATAGAAAATTCCCGTCCGTTCTCAGCGCTGAGCGGACCTGTTCATAGAGTTTCATCGCTGTGTCCTGAAGCCCCATAAGTAGCGCTTGAAGCATGAGTCGGGCAAGTTCACCGCTATGATGATCCGGTATTTCTTGCATTTGTTCTTCCATTTTGCGTGTAGCCGCTCCAGCAAGTGTTCCGCCATAGAGAGAGTTTTCTATCAATCTGGCTTCAATACGGGAGGAGTACATATAAACCCAGGTTTCACGTACGAGATTCATGTCACGCTCTGCGATCCAGTCCGGCCCCGATTGCCGTTTCGCGAATTCCGGAACCAGATAGGTGATGCACTGAATCAATTGACTTATCTGACGGTGCTCCGGTTTCGCATACAGATCCAGCACTTTCTTGTGCTGTCCTGTTGTGCGGATCTGCAGTTTGTACTCTGTACAACGCGCCTTGAAGTCCTCCACGATGGGAATACTGAATGAATTGGGAGCCACACTTCCAATGACGTCTCCTGTCAATAACTGCTGCAGCTCTTGCAGCGGTTTATCGGTAGCCAAGGTAAGCTCCCCCTTCACAAAGGAAGAGAGTGCTGCATCCATCAACTCATAGACGCCGCCTTCCCTTTTACCCCGAAGCCCGGCAAGACCTTGAATCATACTGTATGCCTCAATTGCATCACTGGTTGATACATGCTCGTGTCCGTCCCGTAATTGGCGCATCAACCGGGATAACAAGTCCAGAGCCGTTAGATTATACGGTGTACTCTTTTTGCGAAGCAGCTGGTTCCAGATCTGATCGTAATAATTTACATAAGGCATGCCGCTCGCATATCCATTTAGCCGATCCGCTTCAGCAAAGGTATAGACCATAGGGTACATTTGTTGGTGAACCGTATCTGGATTAACCGCACTAAGTTGAGACGTTCCTGGTTTACCTTGTCCATCCAAACGTTGGTCTGTATGCTGTTTATCCATCTCTGGCTGTTCCAATTCTGATTCATGTTTCTCTGACATCAACAGTCCATACGTATGAAACCCACCGGTAATGACAAGCACACGCTCATGTTCCTGCACCGCTTGATTAATATGTTGTTTCATATGTGCTTCTCTTGCCAGATCACCAGAAGACTGTAATCGTTCCGTGGAATAACACATTCGGGATAAGGTACAATACGTGAATACATCCTGCACGAATGCCTGAGTGGATTTTTCCAGGCCGCCAATCTCAAACACCTTTTCCCACAATTCATCAAAACTGCGACAGTTTGTTTTTTGACACAACCGGTTAATGAAATCAGACCCCGCAAGCAAGGTTTCGTCCTGGATGGAGATCTCCTTTTGTTCTGTCTGGCCGGATTTGGATGCACGAGTGGAGAAGTGTTGATAATCCAGATCAATAAACTTCGCCGGAATATCCAACCGTTTTGCTTCTTTCAAAGCTACATATTCAGGCGAATACCGAAGCATCGGATAATAGCAGGCTTCTCTCTCCAATTCACTCTCGTAGGTATAGTACAGACTGACAGGAGGTAAGGTTGCCTCATCACTCAGCACCGGAATTAACGGATTGCCACTCTCTGGTCCTTCGATCAGAATGATATCCGGCTTGTACTCTCCGATTAATCGTAACAAGTGATATGAACATGCAGGGCTATGGTGTCGTATTGGATAATAAACCGTATGATTACTCAGGTTATACACCTGGGATTCGAACAAGGATTGTAACTGATCAACATCAGGGTCCAGTACCGCTGTTAACCGATCCATTTTCTCTCCTCATAATAGTCCTTCCACATTCCCTCTTCTCTGGAACGCTCTTTTACGACCTTGGAGAAATAGGTTTTGAGAATGGACAGATCCTTGTCGTTTTCCTTTGCAATGGTCCCCAGCATGTTCTGCACCAACCGATCCAGCCCAATAGCTTTATCTTCGTAATAATAGGAAGTCATCGCACTCTGGACATAGACAGACACTGCTTCCGCCGTACTCATGGATGCTTGAGGGGTATCGAGCTTGTATCCTTCCCGTGTCATGCCGGTGCGCAGTTCCATGAATGTTGTAGCCAGCAACTCAACCACATCCGGGTTAATGTCAATATCAATTCCACTATGTAATAACAGGCTTTGTGCCTGGGATTCAATGATTTTGGCTTCCATCTTTACGTTATGAATGGGCTTGATCGTTTCGAAATTGAACCGCCGTTTCAATGCACCACTCATTTCGTTAACACCTTTATCCCGAATATTGGCTGTAGCAATGACGTTAAATCCCGGTTGGGCAAACAGTACACCACCGTCCAGTTCAGGAATGCTCATGACCTTGTCACTGAGAATACTGATCAGACTATCCTGCGCTTCGGCGGGACAACGTGTAATCTCTTCAAAACGGGTAAGAATACCTTTCTTCATTCCGTTATACAACGGCGATGGTACAAGTGCGGCTTCCGAAGGGCCTTTATCAAGCAGCATGGCGTAATTCCATGAGTACTTGATCATATCCTCTGTTGTGCCTGCTGTACCCTGAATCGTATTTAGACTGGTACCGGAGATCGCTGCGGTCAGCAGTTCGCTAAGCATGGTCTTGGCTGTCCCGGGTTCTCCCACGAGCATTAATCCTCGGTTGCCTGCCAGAGTAACAACTGCACGTTCAATTAACACGTCATTGCCATAGAATTTGCGGGTAATCGGGATCTCTTCTCCATTCAATAACGCAGGCTTATCCCTGCCAATAATAAAATCGCGCACATAGGCGGGAGATAACAGCCAGTTCGGGGGACGTTTCCCCTGATCTTCCTCTCGCAACGCGCGTAATTCAACCTCGTATAATGTCTCGGCGGGTGGTTTGAGCATCTCCATCGTCAAGGTGTCTCCTCTCAATTAAACAGATCGTATGTTCTTATTCCTATCATTTTATCACAGCCCTCGAACAACTACCCGGTAAAACGATAAAAATGGTTGAAACGTCCTTCTTATCAGCACTTTTCCTAAGTCCATGGACATAGCCTCTAGCGCAAGTATGAAGGTGAACCATCCTTACAGCCGTGCCAACACACTGTTTCCGGATCCGAATCAGCATGCTTATTACCATGTAAACGCATTGTAGGCCATATGACCTCAGGATTCATTACACTTTCGATCATGTGTTTCAACCAAATGAAGCCGATTATTACAAAGAAAACACAGGCCATTAGCTGCCTGTGTCTTCTTATATGTTCAATTTCACCCAACATCTATGAATTTTGATCGAAACTGACCATCTCTTTGAAGTCCCTACTTACATTCTACGCCCGCATGAAGCCGAATACAGCTCGTACCACTCATAACGGGTAAGCTCAATATTCGTTGCATCACGACAGGCCAGGATACGTTCTGGTCGAATCGAACCAATGACAGGTTGTATCCCTGCTGGATGCTTCATTAACCAAGCCAGTACAATAGACTCCGGTGTAACTCCACGCTCCTTGGCCATTCGATCAACCAATTGAGCCGTATGCTCAATCTCTGCGCGCTGTCCCTCAACCACCCTGCCAGTAAATCGACCCTGAGCTAGTGGACCCCAAGCCTGCAGTTGAATATGCTCTGCCTGACAATATTCCATCGTGCCATAGGGAAACATGTTGTCTCTGGCTTGCGGCCGATTTACCGTCACACCAGCTTCTACGAATCCGATTTTGTCCAGACTCATCTCCAGCTGGTTCACAATCAGAGGTACTTTACTATGAAGCTGAAGAAGGCGAATCTGTTCAGAACCCATGTTGGACACACCAAAATGTCGCACTTTACCGGAATGATGCAGCTCAGCCAGTGCTTCTCCAATCTCTTGCGGATGGGCAAGTGGATCAGGACGGTGTAACAGCAAAATATCCAGATAATCGATCCCGAGCCGTTCCAGGATACCGTCCACACTCGCCAGGATATGTGCACCTGAGGTGTCATAACGCTGCGGTCCTTCATCATCACCTACAAGACGTATACCACATTTCGACTGTATAATGATCTGTTCACGCAAACCAGGAGTTTCGGATAAAACTCGCCCCAATACATGCTCTGCCTTACCACGTGTGTAAATATCCGCCAAATCAAAGTGATTAATGCCGATTTCAATAGCTGCTTCTACTGCTCGATGACCTTCTACCACAAGATCTGAAGTAATGGGGAGCCCATCCCATTCACCCCCAAACCGCATACACCCAAGAACAATTCGACTTGCCGGAATCTGGTGGTGATGCAAAGGAAGTTGTGCGTAAAACATGTCAGCGTTCACCTCATTTTCATTTTTACCAAGCATAATAACCGATTCTCTCTACCATGTCTTCTTCCATCTTCCTCTATTTTCCTGCTCTATCATCTATATGAAGAAGAAACAAGGTTTCAAAAGCTTGTGTATTGAATATATAGAGGGTGCAGGTATTATGCAGGAATATGAGAGGAGATTTTGCATTTGAACCCGAATGAAGCCAACGAGTTCTCAAAGCCAGCTTTTTTCACGAAAGAATTCACGCATAACCCTTACCCGGTGTATGAAAAGTTAAGAAAAGATGAGCCCGTTTTCAGAATCATGTTTCCTCACGGGGAATTCGGCTGGATTATTACCCGATATGAGGACGCAGTCCAGATCCTGAAAGATCCTCGCTTCAGCAAAGACATGGTCCGACGTTACGGCGCTGAGAATCAAAGCATCTTCTCCAATAATATGTTATTCTCCGATCCGCCGGATCATAAACGTCTTCGTGGACTTGTGCAGAAAGCATTCACACCCAAACTGGTCGCAGACATGCGGAGCCATATTCAGGACATTGCTGATGAACTGCTGGACAACCTCCCGTCACAGGAAAAAATGAATCTGATCGATGACTTTGCCTTCCCGCTGCCCATCATTGTCATTAGTGAAATTTTGGGAGTCCCTCTTGAGGATCGTGACAAATTCCGCATCTGGTCCAATACGATTATTGATGCTTCCATAGCCGAGAGCGCCGAGCTGTTTGAGCAGCATGCCAGGGAGTTTACGGATTACCTGACGGCCTGGTTTGCGAAAGTTCGCCGAGATCCCGGCACTGATCTGATCAGCCAGCTCGTCATTGCGGAAGAATCCGGGCAGCAGTTAACTGAACAAGAACTGCTTGGCGTTGTCTCCTTATTAATTATTGCCGGTCATGAAACAACCGTGAATCTGATTGGAAATGGGATTCTCGCCCTGCTGGAGCATCCGGAGCAACGCGAACTGCTCATCAACCAGCCCGAGCTTATTCACAACGCCATTGAAGAGATGCTTCGCTATAACGGACCGGTGGAGTTCAGCACATCCCGCTGGGCTCTGGAAGATATTGAATTCCGTGGACAACGTATCGCTCAAGGTGATCTTGTCATAGTTGCGCTTGATTCCGCGAACCGGGACGAACAGCAGTTTAAGGATGCTGATATTTTCGATATCACACGCGAGAAGAGTTCGCATCTGGCTTTTGGCAAAGGCATTCATCTCTGCCTGGGTGCACCGCTTGCTCGTCTGGAAGGTGAGATTGCAGTCAGCACACTTCTGAATCGTTTTCCAAATATACAGCTTCAGGCAGATGTGAATGAACTGGAATGGAGACCTGGTATGAATGTTCGTGGTGTCAAGGAAATTCCGGTTCAACTAAAATAATGGCTAAATATGAATAAATGAAAGTGAGGCACCTGACATCATGGAAATGAACACCTTGGTATGGATCGTTTTGCTGCTTCTGATCCTTGTGTTACTGGTCAGAGTCACCAGCCTGCAACGCCAATTGAATGAATTGAAAAGAGATGTGGAGCGTCTGGAGAACGGTTCAACCGCAGGCGCACGCTCAGACTTCAATTACACCTTGTCGCCGAAGGAAGCATCTCCTTCCCACACAAGCCAACCAGCCCAAACGGATCTGGATCAGGAACTGCTTACACTTATACAACAAGGGAAAAAAATTATGGCGATCAAACGACTGCGTGAAGCCAGAGGTCTTTCGTTGAAGGAAGCCAAAGACTATGTTGATTCTCTGGATCAGTAATATACAACTCACATAACTCTCGGGGGAAGTCACTCCAGACTTTCGGCTGTTAACACAGACGCAGTAGAAAGTCTGGAACCTTCGTCCGAGAGTTTACTTTTCAAACGACATATGCTACTGTATTTCTATATTACTAGAAATAAGAAATAAAGACGAAAGGACCGATCATTATGCAATCAAACTCAAATGAGATTGAACAAGTCGTCAAAATTCATAAAGCGCTGGGCGAACAAACACGCTACAAAATCATTCAGATTTTATCGGGCGAAAGCAACCTGTGTCCCGCCGATCTGGAGAGCCGCCTTGTTACGGTTGCCCTATCGACTCTGTCTCATCACCTGAAACAGCTGTCCGATTGTGGTCTGCTTACATCGCAGAAGAAAGGTACGTATATCTACTACAGCCTAAACACGGAGACTGCACAAAAGTTTGTTCCCTATCTGCTAAATAAATAAAAAAATTTGAGTTATATTTCTATATAATTAGAAACATTGAAACAAAGCACAATATTTATTAGTAAAACTAGGTCACCTACGTTTACGCTTATAACAATATTCATTATCTAGGTTGTAGCATTACCATTCGCGCAGATGGGTTGCATTCAGAGCATTCATGTCTTGTTCTATCGTCTTTATTTCTATATTTCTAAAAATATAATAATTATAATCAGAAAGAGGTTATGTTTCCATGTCTTCTACGCTCAAAATCTATGTTCTTGCCTTGGTCAGTTTCCTTGTGGGAACGTCCGAATATGTCATTGCCGGTATTTTGGATCGTATTGCACATACGATGAATATCTCTTTAATCGCTGCCGGACAGCTCATTACGATTTTTTCACTCGTATATGCGCTCGGTACACCTGTCATTATTGCACTGACTTCGCGCTGGGACCGTCGCAAGCTGTTGCTGTACTTCCTTGGTCTATTCGTTGTGGCTAATGTTCTTGCCTACCTGTTGCCGGGTTATGGACTGTTCGTCGCAGCACGAGTATTGATGGCTTTGGGCGCGGGCGTTGTTGTTGTCACGGCATTAACGGTTGCTTCCCAAATAGCGGCAGAGGGCAAACAAGCTAGTGCAATCGCCACAGTAATCACTGGATTTACGGCTTCTTTGATCGTTGGCGTTCCGCTCGGAAGGCTTGTGGCAGCATCTTGGGATTGGAAGCTTGTTTTCGCAGGTATCGCCGTTCTTGGCATTCTCGCCATGCTGGTGATCGCGGCCGCCATTCCGCCTTCCAAAGCAGAAGCGCCTGTTCCACTGAAGAAACAACTGTCTTTGCTCAAACAGCCACGAATTGTATTGGCACTGCTGGTGACCTTTTTCTGGTTAGGTGGGTATTCCATTGCTTACACGTATATTTCACCTTACCTTGTATCCGTTTCAGGAATGAGCGAAGCACTACTCAGTTCAGCTTTACTCGCATTTGGCATAGCAAGCCTGATCGGTTCAAAAGTTGGAGGATTCGGTGCTGACCGATTGGGTGTCAAACGAACGCTGATCACAGGCATGACTTTGCATATCGTGAGTCTGGTCCTATTGAATATAACGGCAAGCTCTCATCTCGCTGTCTTCCTTGTTCTGATTTTGTGGTCTTTTGCCGCCTGGTCTTCGGGTCCAACTCAGCAATATAACCTAGTCACCATGGCTCCGGAATCCTCAGGCATTATGCTAAGCCTTAACAGTTCGGTGATGCAACTGGCGATGGCTGCCGGCGCAGGTATTGGCGGAATCGTGGTCAGCAGCGTTTCATTGTCATCCATTACCTGGATTGGCGCTGTCGGGGTCGCTGTTGCCGTCATCATCGTTATAGGCTCGTATCGTTCAGCATCTGCGAAAAGCACACAAACCCATACATCACATAACGTTGCATAATATGAATTCCTAGTACAAAAAACAAACCAAAAAGAGAGGCACTGTATGTATACAGCAGCCTCTCTTTAACCATTTTAACGGCTATTCTATTACCGATAAGCAGAACTCCTATTGAGCCGTAACTGCACCATCGATCGGATATACTGCACCATTGATATATGGCGCTTCATCTCCAAGCAGGAAGGAAACCAGATTAGCGATCTCTTCCGGTCTGCCCAGACGTCCTGATGGAATGCTGTCGACGGTTGCCTTGAACACTTCAGGGTTGTCTTTACCGAACTGAATGACCATCGGCGTCTCAATTGTACCTGGGGCAATCGCATTTACACGAATGTTGTCCTTGCCATATTCAATTGCAGCTGTACGCGTCAAGCCTACCACGCCATGTTTGGTCGCCGCGTAAGGTGCAACTGCAGGTACACCAACAATACCCGCTGTGGAAGCCGTGTTCAGAATGGAACCCCCACCTGTTTTGAGCATTTCCGTAATTACATACTTCAACCCGTAGAATACACTTCTCAGGTTAATATCAATGATCTGGTCAAACTGCTCAATCGTATGTTCAATCAGCTTGATCCCAGGACCTGCAATACCTGCATTATTAAAGAACATGTCGATTCGTCCGAACTCTTCGACTGCTTTTTTTACGTAATTCTCCACTTCAGGTGCTTTACTCACGTCTGCTTGTACAAAAATAGCTTTACTTCCCAGCTTCTCAATCTGCTTAACCGTTTCAAGACCTGTCTCTTCGACAAGATCCACAACGACAATGGATGCACCCTTCTCAGCCAGCTTCAGTGCTGCTGCTTGGCCCAATCCACTTCCTGCTCCAGTAATAATGGCTACTTTTCCTGCGTGACTCATGTTGATCTCCTCCATGTGTGTGTGTCATCTTGTAATTGGATCGATGAATACGATATGAAACGTACTTACATGTAATGATGCAATATGTAGGTCAAAAATGTCATAAAACCTTCCTGACTTTACCTATTCTAATAGACTTTCGACATAAAAACAAATCATATAATATGTATTAATACTATATAACCTGTCATATTTTCAGCATTTTTATTGAAGGAGCACACAACTATAACGTCTTGTTGCATGCTCCTCTTTTACATATACAATTTTTTTCAAGTCGGTATCTCTTCACTTCAAATGGTGCATATCTGCTTATCAAAACACTTTAACGCAGCAAATTGGTTTTTGCCAATTCAATAATTTCGTCACCGCGTCCGTTGAGCACGGCTTTCATCATCCATAAGGTGAATCCTTCCGCCTGTTTGATATCAATCTTCGGAGGTAAGGACAATTCCTGACGATTCACCACCACGTCAATCAACACAGGACCATCATGCTGAAGCGCACGCTGTACAGCTCCTTCCAGTTCATCCGGATCCTCAACCCGCATACCTTCCATGCCCATGGCTTGAGCAACCATCGCAAAGTTGGGATTTACAAGCTCTGTTCCAGATTCCAGGAATCCGGCAGCTTTCATCTCTAACTCAACAAAACCGAGCGCTCCATTATTAAACACCACAACTTTGATCGGCAGATTATGCTGTTTCAGTGTCAACAGATCACCCATCAGCATCGTAATACCGCCATCACCCGACAACGAGATGATTTGTCTGCCCGGATCAGCGACCTGAGCACCAATGGCCTGTGGCAAAGCGTTTGCCATCGTACCATGACTGAATGAACCGAGCAGCCTGCGATTACGAGACATCTCGATATAACGGGCCGCCCATACTGTCGGAGTTCCGACATCACAGGTGAAGATGGCATTTTCAGCTGCGGCATCACTAATGACCTTGGTCAGGTACTGCGGATGGATGGGCTTTTTACCCGGTTTTCCAACGGCCAGCTCGTCCAGATCTTTGCGTACTTTCACATAACGATCCACACTTTTACGCAGATGTTTGTCACTGTGTTCCTCTGTCAGATAAGGAAGCAAAGTTTCAATGGTCGCTTTTACATCCCCACATACGCCGTAATCCAGCTTCGTGCGCCGACCCAGATGGGAAGATTGAATGTCGACCTGAAGGACTTTCGCATCTTCGGGATAGAATTGACGATATGGGAAATCCGTTCCCAGCATCAATAGTACATCACAGTCCATCATGGCATGATAACCGGATGAATACCCAATTAGACCCGTAAGACCCACGGAATAGGGGTTGTCATACTCCAAATATTCCTTGCCTCGTAGCGCAATAACCATCGGGGATTTCAAGCGATCACAGAGCTGCATAAGGGGTTCCCGAGCGCCTGCGCAGCCTGCACCGCACAATAACGTAATTTTCTTGCCTTGATTCAGATATTCCGCCAGTTTCACGAGTTCAGGCTCAGAAGGATGTACCACGGGATTGGTCGCATGATACACATGCTCAGGCACAGGCAGATCGGCTGCTTCAAGTCCTGCTACATCCCCCGGCAATACAACGACAGACACACCTGAACGTGCGACTGCTGTCTGAATGGCCATCGTGAGAGAACGCGGCATCTGTTTTGCTGTTGTAATGACTTCACAATAATCACTACATTCCTGGAACAGATACTCCGGATGAGTCGCCTGAAAATATTCACTGCCAATCTCGTCACTTGGGATATGTGCAGCGATGGCGAGTACAGGAACACGATTGCGATGACAGTCGTACAGACCGTTAATCAGATGCATATTACCAGGACCACTGCTACCTGCGCAGACAGCGATACTTCCACTGACCTGAGCGTCCGCCCCAGCAGCAAATGCAGCTACTTCTTCATGACGTACATGAATCCATTCGATCTTGCCCGAACGACGAATGGAGTCGAGTACCGCATTCAAGGAGTCTCCAACAATGCCATATATGCGTTTGATGCCAGCGTTCAATAAGGATTCAACCAGAACGTCCGCGACTGTTTTTTTCATAAGTGATGGGTCTCCTTTAATTGCTCATTTTGATTATGTTTCCACTCTGTTAATATACCTATTCTTATACCCCAATCTTTCGAAAACCGAACCAACTCATATGTATGTCTGGATATATGAAACAAAAACCGCCCCTTGAACCGTTATTTCAGACATAGCAAAATGCCAAAAAATCCGCTTGTCGAATGACAAACGGATTACGGTTAAACTCAGTTTATTCATTTTTATGTGATTCCCGAATCCAAATCAGACACTAGATAGCAGGCATCACATTGCCACCACTTACCGGGATATAGGCACCAGTGATAAATGAAGACAAATCCGAAGCGAGAAAAGCTACTGCATTGGCGATTTCCTGATCTTCACCCCTGCGCTTCAGCGGCACAGTACGCGTATATGCCTCATCATGTCCAGGCTCACTGGAACGATCACGTTCACTAATTGTCCATCCAGGTGCAACCTGGTTTACGGTAATCTGATACTCACCAACCTCCTTGGCAAGCACACGATATACACCATCCATTCCACGCTTACCAGCGGTGTAGGCCGATTGATGAGCGAAATTTTGCATTGCACATTCCGTATTGATGCCAATGAACCGACCGGCTCTGATATCTTGCATATGTGGAATGAAAGCTTTGGCAAGATAGACACTCTGCATGACACAGGATTCGAACTGGCTCAAGTAATCTTCAGGAGACTGTTCCAACACCGTTGTCCATTCATATTGAATGACCGCATTGGCAACAACAATATCCACTCCGCCGAGGACAGGCTGAATTTCATCACGCATCCGCAATGCCGTATCCTGCTTTGTAATATCCCCCTGTACAATTACAGCCTTACGACCGAGTGCTTCAATCTCACCTTGAAGCTCCCGAGCCTTGGTATCATTATTTATGTAATGTAGAGCCAGATTGGCGCCACAGGCTGCCAACGTGCGGGCGATGACTCTCCCCAATTGTCCGGTTGCTCCTGTAACCAGAGCCGTTTTTCCTGAGAGATCCAATTGCATAACAGCGAAAACCTCCTTGAATTCATTTGGCCGAAAACGATTTCGAAAATATGTTATTTTTGTTCATTAATTACGCGTTATTCAGAGATATATACAGCATTCTTCAATGCTGTATATGATAGTTCAACTTTTTTCCTATATGTGGAGACTATTAATTATGATGTTGAATGAGATCAATTTCCTGGAAGCGGCTGACTTCCTTTTCCCAACGCTCTTCTACATATTGACGGTGAACCGGGTGATTGTTATATGCATCATACGCAGCCTGATCTGCAAAGACCATCGAGAAGCTGTAGTCAAACTCATTCTTCTCACTTACTTGTCTCAGAATCTGAAACTGCTCTACGCCAGGAATGACAGCCAGTGCATCCGAACTTTCCTTCAAAAAGGCTTCGGCCTCCGGTGTATCTTTACCCGCGTAAAGTGTAAACGTTACCATATGTGTGATGCTGCTCATCTCTATTTCCTCCTCCAATATGTTCGTACTCTGTTTCTTAGTGTACATCCGAATGTGTTGTAAGCGCAATAATTGGTTGAATTAATTTTTAATGTACACAAAAAAACCTCAGGACAAATCCCGAGGTTTTTTGTAATGTATGGACAAACTTATTTGTTGATGTTGTATTTACGGTTAAATTTATCAACACGGCCACCGATATCCACGTTTCTTTGTTTACCAGTGAAGAACGGGTGGGATGCGGAACTAGTGTCCACACGGATTACTGGGTAAGAGTTACCGTCTTCCCATTCCATAGTTTCGTTAGAGAACTTCGTGGAAGAACTCAAGAATTTGAAATCAGCACTTGCATCGTAAAAAATTACGAGTTGTGTCTTTGGATGGATGTCAACTTTTGGCATAATCTATTTACACTCCTTTAATATGGGTACTTCTTTAGAATCAAACTACATTTTATTATACTCTTTTTTTGGACAAAGTACCAGCAGGTTTTGAGGAATAGCTAAAAAAAATATGATATCTGTGATTTTGCACCTAATCAGGTGTCACGCCGTCCCTTTCTCCAGTACATTCAACATGTACTCCAAAGCCTCCAGTTCATCCCTGCCCCTTGTCTGTAATCTGACAACACTACCATATCGAATGGGTAGTAACGCCATTCCAAGCAGGCTTTTGACATCTACACGATGCTCATGCTCAGACTCCATATACGACAAAATAATATCCGAGGAAAAACGCGACGCTTGAGAAGATACCGACATCAGATCATCCCGATGAAAATCAGCGTGTATCATAAATTCATGTACTCTCACAACCTTCAGTTCCTTTCGCTAAGTACTTATTCACCAATATGGTGTGTATCCATTTATATATTAAAATCTTCATGAATTATACCATGTTATGGGAGCTTGACCCATACTTTTTTGTGAAAAAAACAAAAAAAGAGTCCTGAACCACAGGACTCTTTCCAGGTTGTTCTTACATACCGTTCGGATATACCATGACCTTCAGACTGCCGCTTTTATTGTGTAATGCGCGCTCCATCGCTTGCTGTGTCTCTTCCAGTGAATAACGATCTGTAATCAGTGACATCACGTCATGCTGCCCGGAGCTCAGGAACTCAATTCCTGCCGGATACGTGTTGGCATAACGGAATATGCCATAGATATCAACTTCATTGTCTGCGATAAAGGGAACATTGAGTGCGATCTCGTCCTGTGCAGGCAGGCCCACAATCGCAAGTTTTCCTCCACGTCGAAGTGAATACAGAGCAGATTGTAGCGCCTTCGGATTCCCCGCTGTTTCCCAAGCGGTATCAACACCCACACCACCTGTTAACTCGCGAATCACAGCCAGCGCATCTTCATTCCGCACATTAATGGTATGCGTGGCACCCATGCGGCGAGCTGCTTCCAGCCTAACTTCCTCCAGATCCGTTACTATGATCTTCTCGACACCGAAAGATTTGGCAGCAGCCACGGCCATGAGTCCAACGGGACCCATACCCATAATCGCCAGGGTTGTACCCGGAGCCAGTTTGCTGCGGCGTGCAGCGTGAATACCAACAGAGAATGGCTCGTTCATAGCTGCTTCCTCATAAGACAGATGATCGGGGATCGGGAATACCATATCTTCACGCATCACCATGTATTGTACAAATGCCCCATCCACCGGAGGGGTCGCTAGAAATTGTACATCCGGACACAGGTTATAACGACCTTTCTTACATGCCGAGCAACGTCCGCAAGTCACCCCAGGCTCAATAGCAACCCGATCCCCTGTTTTGAGACGTGATACGTTCGAGCCAACAGCAGCAATGATCCCCGCACACTCATGACCCAGAATGATCGGTTTCTCCACCACAAATCTGCCAATGCGTCCATGTTCAAAATAATGCACATCCGAGCCACACACCCCGACAGCCATTACCTGGATTAACACCTCATCCGCTGCCGGTTGCGGGACGGGTTGTTCCTCAATAATAATGTGTCCTGGCTCTGTCATGACAGCGGCCTTCATGGTTTCAGGCAGTTGATATTGTCCCATACGGTTCTCCTCCTCATGTATGTCCATGCTGTCTATTGTACATCAAAGAAAACAAGGTATCTTCTTTCTTCATATCACCAATCAATAGATTGTTCGACCTTGTTCATCCGCAATGCCGCTCTTGCGATAGAAGTACGTATTGATCATGTCCCGCCATTCCTTGGCATGTTCGGCCTGGTTGTCCTGTAATGAAGCAACTTTGCTGAAAATAACCGGGTCGATTTTGCCCTCTAACCCTCTCCATGTCTCGGCTAACGCCTCCGCCTGCGCAACACCTTCAAAGTGTGTATCATAAATATGCTGAATGACCGTTTTACCCGAATGCAGAACATGGGTGTACGGCACATGATGGAAAAATAAGATCAGCTCATCCGGACAGGTGTCTACGGACTCATAACGATCAGCATTCTCAGGGTGATACTGTGAAGTGTATCCTGTACCGCTCTTCACGGTTCGATCTACACCAATGCCATGACAATCGGCAAAGTGATACGTTCCCCATTTGGAATACTCGTATCCATCTACATTCGGACCGTAATGATGTTCCGGATTAACCATCCAACCCACACCGAGAGGCGCCGTATAATTCTCATAGATATCTAGTGAAGTCAAAAGCATGCCCGTAACCTGCCGCACAACTTCGTCTTCATGTCCAAATGTGAGTCTCACCCACTCATCAGCAATTTCTTCCACGGACAGCTCCGGGTTCCACGCAAGTCTTCCATATCCATATAGATTCGCCTGCGCGAGTGGATGTCCTGTCCAACAGGCATCTGCACCAATATTGGATACTGCGGCGAAGCCACTGTATGGTCGTTTATACAGAGAACCGTCCGCAATTCTCTTGATCTCTGAACCTTCACCTTTGGCATATGTGTCAAAGTCCAATACTTCTTTCCACTGGGGAACCAGATAACAGAGATGACGTTGTTGCCCGGTATACTCCTGTGTAATCTGAAATTCAATCACCTGATTTGTATTTTCCATGGCGCCGAACAACGGGGATACCGCCTCTCTCACCTGAAAGTCCATCGGCCCGTTTTTGATCTGCAAAATGACATTTTCGGCAAAACGCCCGTCCAGCGGCGTAAAGTGGTCATAGGCTGCCCGCGCACGGTCTGTGGAACGATCCCGCCAGTCCTGCTTGCAGTTATAGACAAAGCAACGCCAGATGACCAATCCACCGAATGGCCGAAGGGCTTCAGCCAGCATGTTCGCACCATCGGCATGATCACGGTTATACGTGAATGGTCCCGGACGATTCTCGGAGTCTGCCTTGATCAGGTAACCGCCAAAATCCGGAATCACTGCGTACACCTTGGCCGTTTGAATGTTCCACCATTCCCGTACCTGCGCATCCAGCGGATCAGCCGTACGCAATCCACCAATCTCAATTGGACTTGCGTAGTTGGCGCTCAGGAACAATCGAATGCCATACGCTCTGAATTCAGCTGCAACCTTTGCCACATCACTAAGATAACGTTCCGTCAGAAACAGACTCTCACGGCGGTGTACATTGACGTTGTTGATCGATATGGCATTGATTCCCGTGGAAGCGAGTAAACGTGCGTAATCCCGGATGCGTCCCAAGTCCAGCGTGAATTCCCCGTTATCATAGAAAATGGATTCTCCTGCGTAACCACGCTCAATGCTGCCGTCCACGTTATCCCACTGATTAATCATCCGTAGCGCATTGGTCGGCTGCTCTCTAATGAAGCTCCACTTATTCACAGCGTCATCCGCCTCATGTGCTCTTCCTTGATCCATTGTCAGCTCTCGAAGCAGATGGAATGCACCATACAGCACACCTTGGGGAGTCTCTGATCCAATGACCAGTACACCCTCGGTCTCGTTCTCACGAATGATATACCCTTCCCCTTGAACAGTTGAACGCTCTGTCTCGCTGAACAACCCAGCCACGGAATCGCTCCCTGTCCAAGTGCCGATTCGTATTGCGGGAGCGGAAGCATGACTGTCCCGTTCACTTTCCTGAGTATCAGAAAGATGACTGACCGACGGTTTCACGCCATATAACCTCTCCAGTCCCCGTGAAAGTTCGGTCAGAGCTGTTGTAATTACTCCATGGTTCTCTTCCACCAATATCAGCTTGCTCCACGCAGGAGCCGTCTTTTGGTTAAACTCATTCGCTCTTGGCAATTCAGAGTGATACCCCAGCCACGCATCGTACTGTGGACCTGACAAAGCAGATTGAACGACGGATTGGCTCATTGTACCGCCTCCTTGCTGGCATAGATTTGCCCAAGGTGATTCCCTTTTCCTTCGAGTAGCCATAGAATCGACGTTACACCACGCGGATAGTACTTACTGCCAACCGCCACACCAGACAGGATCTGGTCACTCCAGCACCAGTAGGATTCCTCCGGATGCAACAGCCAGTTGACATGAGCCGCGTCTGCTGCCTTGCCTGTCTCATTCCATTCCACACCCAGCAGCTCTCTAGCAATAAACTGGGACAAATAGATTTTGCTCAGCCACGAGTTATTGCTTGTTGAGGACAGTTTCCAGCCTCCATCTTCGAACAGACATGTTCCCGGTACAAGAACCGTCTTCAGATGAGTTTGGAGTGCTTTCAGATAAGGTCCAAAACGACCATTGACATCCAGTGCTGCTTCACAGCCTGTAAAGTACGGGAACACCAGACCTTCAATCGCCGGAATGATTCGAGAATCATTATTTTCTGCAATAACAGCTGGAATGTAGCCGCCATCAGTCAACTGTGCAGCAATACTGGCAGCGCAGCGATCCGCTTGAAGCCCTGCTTGATGGGACAGATCTGCCAACTTCTCAGTTGCGAACAGCTTCTCCAATGCGACATAGACCGCCCAACATTTACCCGCCAGATAGATATTATTGCGAGACTGTCCAAGTGACACATCCAGGCTGTCGTAAGTTGTAATCTCCGCTCCACCTTGGGTACGGCTGCTATCCAGACCCATTAGACCGTTACGCTGCTCAGCGTCGGGATGGTCACGATTAAGCATGCTTTCGAAGCAATCCTGGATAACAGGCAACATGTTTTTCACAAAAGCTTGATCCTGTGTCTGTTCAATGTATACTGTCGCGCAGCAGAGCCAGTTCACCAGTTCCTCGTGGCTCATCTGTGAGAAGCAGTCGTCAATGCCAACCAGCTCATATGCCGAGTGTCCAGGGCGTGAGAACACATTGGCAACACCAATATCATGGGTAAAGGTGATTCCCCCCGGATATAACTTCTCTTCCCCCGGGAAACGAACCTGATCCGTATAACTGTAACGTTTCACAAACCACTCCAGCTCATTACGCACCGTCCATGGATTCAAGGCAAGCTCGAAGTACAACTGATCAGCCGTCAGATCAAGTGTGTTCATCATCCGATACTCCCCTTCGTTCACCACCCAGAGTGGCTCACCATCGGCATCCAGCAATTGAGTACTGGCATAATAGCTGTGAATGGAATGAGCAAGCATGAATGATTGATCTTCGGTCAAAGCAGCCGATCCAAGGCGTTGTTCAACCTCTCCACAGGATGCGGTCAACTCACTGAAGCGTTGTAGTGCATACTCTCCTGCTGCCTGAATATCGGAGAAGTACCGCGTATACCAATACGTTGTGTCCATTCCGGTCGTCACAATGCCCCCGCGATAGAAACATACTGCGAATTGATACGTACGTTTCTCTCCAGCCGGAACCTCCATCAGTAGTGCAGCGGTTGAGCCAAGTCCAAATGCCAGATTCTCCCGATGTTTCTCCTGCAACAGTTTCTCCAGCGTAAATCCGCGTGCGGGCCACAGTCCGTCATCTGCAGACATAATTGCTGTAAGTCGACCTTGTCCCACACCTGTGATGGAACCACCTTCCGGTCCCCCAATCAGACGCATCGCAGAGTACGGATCATTGCCCTGATAGCCAAAGTAGGCTTTGCGGGATTGTTGACCTTCCGTATTGTCAATCGTCATCTCTACCAATACGGCAGGTACGAGTGCATCTATTAATTCTTCACGATCCCCATTCGTTGGATCAGGTACTGGACGTACAGGCGAGTAGATACGGAACGTCAGATCTCCAGCAGTCCACGTATCCGTACCTGAGGTAAATTCACGGGTAATATCTTCATCGCGAAAAGCCGTAATAAGAGGTTGTGGAGCTTTGGTCGCGTTTGTCGACGCCGGGTCCCCATTCTCCAGCTTCTCTACATCATAGCGGCTGCTCTCATCCTCGGAAGCTTCATAAAAAGGAAGCGCCTGATAATTGTCGCCATCGCGAGATTGTAATCCAATATATATATTCTGGTCGGCCGGCTTGTCGAGTTCAAGACCCAGCCCGCCTTTGGCACCTTTGTAACCCAGTGTAAAACTCGCAAAAGCACCAATCGGTGCGTGATGTGCATTATAAAAGATGGATTTGAATTTGCTCATGAATCATAACCCCTCTCAGAATGGTATGCATACGTTTTCATTAGCCCCATCCTAACACGTGGTTCCACCTTCGACCATGATCAAATCAATCGGATATTTACCCAAATCAAGCTGATAGACTATAATGGATTAAAGCGGTTACAAAAAAAACATTCCATTTGATATACGTGCGTAATCAAAATCACATTTTTTGAACAACCTCTATGAAGGGGGATCTTCCATGTCTTCAACGTATTTGCCTCCTACTTTGGGAGAAAGTGTCCATGAAGTTTTTTATCCAGATGTGCAAACAACGGTCAATCTGTTCGCCATTCATTTACGAAGTGTCGGTATGGACTGGGATTATCCGGCGCATGAGCACCCTCAATATGAATTGAATTATGTGACGGAAGGCGAGCAACGCATGATGGTAAATGGTACCCTATACATTCAAAAGGCTGGCGAACTGCTCCTGATTCCTCCGGGAAGCATTCATTCCAGCCAGAGCCATAACGGCAAGGGATTCACGTATTTTTGCATGCATTTTGACATCGATGATCAGTTGTTCCTATCGTTGCTGGCGCGCATCAAACAAGTGCGATTCAGTGCGGATAGTCCGGTTACACAGCAGATTGAGCCCGTTTTACGCAAATTGATGTCATCTGCGGATGATGAAACAGCAAATACGATGGTACAGCGTATGCAGCTGCAATCTGCGGTATTTGAACTATTTGGCCATCTGTGGCAGGCGGTCTCGCAAGAGGCAGCGCAATGGTTTACCGACGGACACGAGAAGATCGAACTCGCCCACCAGATTCGTAATCGATTGCAAGGCCTGATGAGTCAACAATTCAAACAGGGACACGAATCCAACGGTCACTATGGCATTGATGATATTGCAGCAGAGCTGGGCATCAGTTCTTCTCACTGTAATCGCGTGTTCAAGCAGGTATTTGGTCAGTCTCCACGTGCTGTATTGTCCCAGTTGGTTTTGCATGAAGCGAAGCTTCTTCTGGGCAATCCGAAGCTGTCCGTTCAGAATATTGCCGTCATGCTTGGTTATAAGGATATTGCCCATTTCAGTCGTCAGTTCAAGCGCTGGTCTGGCATGTCACCATCCCGTTACCGACAGGAAAAGCCTGCTCTGGAATAAGGTCCAGTAGCAGGCTGTTGGGCTTAAACTCTTTGCATGATTCGATTCAAGTTGTTCTCTGTTTTTATATGAAGTGTTATTTTAACAAACGCTTAATCAGCTTCAGCTTGTTATCATACGGTGGATACAGAATCGGCAGATTCAATTTGGTGCTTTTTTTCAGTACACTTTTGAGATGAGAGAAGGTTTCGAAGCTGTACTGCCCATGATACGAGCCAACACCAGAATGACCAACACCGCCAAATGGCAGACGCGGATTCGCTACATGCGTGATGGTATCGTTAATGCAGCCGCCTCCAAAAGAAACTTCGCGCAGCACTTTGTCCTGAACCCGGGTGTCGGAAGTGAACAGATACAAGGCGAGTGGTTTCGGCCGCTTTACGATTTCTACAATGGCTTCATCAATGTTACGGTAGCTAATGATTGGCAGAATCGGTCCAAAAATCTCATCTTCCATCGTTGCTGCATCCCAGGACTCCGCATCAATTAAAGTAGGTTCAATGAAGCGATCTTCCTCATCCGAAGCTCCCCCATATATCACTTTGGCCTGATCCCGCTCAATCAAAGTTGTGAGACGTTTAAAATGTCCCTTGTTCACGATTCGTCCATAGTCCTTGTTGTGCTGGATATCCGAACCAAAGAAGGACACGATCGCTGCTTTCATCTCTGTAATTAACGGTTCCTTCACACGCTCATGCACAAGTAAATAATCGGGTGCGATACAGGTCTGTCCCGTATTGAGCAGTTTGCCCCATATAATGCGCTCAGCTGCTACTTTGATATCCGCCTGTTCATCAACGATAACAGGACTTTTGCCTCCCAGTTCTAACGTAACGGGAACGAGATTTTTGGCAGCTGCCTCCATCACAATTTTGCCTACCGGCACACTGCCTGTAAAAAAGATATAGTCGAATGGCGCGTTAATCAGTGCTGTCGTTGTATCTTTTGCACCATCGAGCACTTGTACGTATGCGGGTTCGAATACGCTCGCAATCATTTCACGGACAACAGCGGACACCGCAGGTGTATTCTCTGACGCTTTGAGCACGGCTGTGTTACCTGCTGCAATAGCACCTACCAATGGTTCGATTAAGAGTTGAAAAGGATAATTAAACGGTCCGATGATCAGAACCGCCCCATAGGGTTCGGGTATGATATAACTTTTCGAACCCAGGAGCGCCATTTGCGTTTTCACTTTCACGGGTTTCACCCATTTATTCACTTTACGAATGGTGTGTGTGATGCTATCCATCATGAATCCGATCTCGGTTGTGTAGGATTCGAACTCACTTTTGCCCAAATCCTGATAGAGAGCTTCTGTCAGTCTGGATTCGTACTTTTGGATGGCCTGCTTGAGTTGGGTCAGACGTGCAATTCGAGCTTCTGCAGATCGTGTGACCCCGGAACGAAAGAACTGTCGTTGCTGCTCCAAGATCTGTTCAACTTCCTGACTGGTTACTTCCTGTATCGTCGTTGTCATATATACACACCCCTCTATTTATCATTGATCAAGCGTTTAAACTTACGAACCTATAAGGCACATGCAAAAGCATGTTTTATTACTATTAATCTACAGACACTCTTCTTCCAGAGCAGCTACCAGTTCCTTCAACAGTTCCACCGATGCATTCAATGAAGCCGAATAATAGCGCTGTGTGCCCTTCTGTTCCACAGATATAAGCCCCTTCTCTAACAGCAGCTTGAGATGATGAGATATGGCTGGCCGGGATAGGCTGGATTGTTCAGTAATTTCATTCACCGTCATTCTGCCCTTCTCGGTAAGTGTCAGCAAAATGGATTGACGATGGTTGTCACTTAACACCTGAAATAACGGGATACAGGTTTGAAAAACGCTAATTGCTTTTTGTCCCATGGTTTCACCTCTATACTATTTCTTCTTTATTATTTCTACGCATATTATTTTCTGTCTGATGTCTGTTAGTTTAAACATTCGAACCCAATGACTGAATTGTACTCTGTATTCACTTGAACTGCAAGTAAACCATCAACTAAATTTAAAACAATATCGATAAAGCGCTTCCATACTACCATACTTGTATGGTAGTATGGCATTGAAGGAGTTGAAGTTGTGGAATATACCCCAAAGTTATCATCCAAAGCCGGTTTGTTGCCTGTTGCGAGCAATATGTCTTCCATGAATAATAAGCAATCTTACTCAACGCGAGATGTCGTTTACTTCACGCTGAAACAACTCATTTTGAGTCTGAAAATGCCTCCGGGAACAGCTATTTCTGAGAAGGAGATTTCGCTGGAATTCCAGGTAAGCCGGACACCTGTTCGAGAAAGTTTTGTAAGGCTTGCTCAGGAAGGTCTGCTAGAAGTGTATCCACAGCGTGGCACATACGTCTCTCTGATTCAGGTCGACCTCGTTGAGGAAGCACGGTTCATGCGTGAACAGCTCGAACGAGCCGTAATCAGGCTCGCCTGCGAGAACTTTCCGAACGAACAGATGGTAGCTCTTGAACAGAACCTTGCATGGCAACAGGAATGCAGGGTCAAACCGGATGATGAACGAATGTTCCAATTGGATGAGGAATTCCATAGCACTCTTTTTGCAGGCTGCAACAAAAGCAACACCTGGACTGTTATCCAGCAGATGAATGTACATTTGAATCGAAGTCGCATGTTACGCCTGTCCTCAGACCACCAGTGGGATCACCTGATTGAACAGCACCGGTCTATGGTCAAGGCCATTCAGCAGCATGATGCCGACACAGCAGAGCGACTGATGCAGGAACACTTGCATTTAACTGTCACCGATTTGGCTGTCCTGCAGGATACATATCCGTCCTATTTTCAATGACTGAATTTTTCTTCCTACTATTCATGATGAGGTGAACGTGATGAGAATGGTTTTTCGCTGGTTCGGCGAAGGCAATGATACGGTAACGCTGGATCATATCCGGCAGATTCCGGGTGTTGAAGGTATTGTGTGGGCACTGCACGATGTTCCTGCTGGCGAGGAATGGCCAATGGACAAAATACTCGCTGTCAAAACAGCAGCGGACAAGGCCGGGTTACATCTGGATGTCGTTGAGAGTGTGAACATCCATGAGGATATCAAGTTGGGCCTGCCATCAAGGGATAAATACATTGCGAACTATATTAAAACAATGGAGAAACTGGCTCAAGTTGGTGTGAAGGTCATCTGTTACAACTTTATGCCAATCTTCGACTGGCTTCGCACGGATATGCACAAGGAAATGGAGGATGGCTCAACTGCCCTCTTCTATGAGCACAGTAAACTCGCAGATATAGAACCTCTAGAACTCGTTCGACGCATTACGGAAAACTCCGCACTCACCATGCCAGGTTGGGAACCGGAACGATTGCAGTATCTAACAGGTCTGTTCGAAGCCTACAAGGATGTAACCGAGGATCATATGTGGGAGCACGCACGTTATTTCCTGCAAGAGATTATGCCTACAGCCGAACGGCTGGGGATTCGAATGGCCATCCATCCGGATGACCCGCCATGGCCAATCTTTGGATTACCAAAGATTATTACAAGTCAGGAGAATGTTCGGAAATATTTGAATCTTTATGACAGCCCTTACAACAGCGTGACACTATGCAGTGGCTCTTTGGGAGCGAATGCTGATAATGACATCATCGGGATGATACACGAGTTCAAGGATCGGATTCCATTTGCCCACATTCGTAATGTCAAAATCTACGATAATGGCGACTTTATCGAGACCTCACATCGCAGTCAGGATGGCAGTGTTGATATTGCAGGGGTTGTTGAGGCTTATCACGATATCGGTTATGAAGGGTATGCAAGACCCGACCACGGTCGCCATCTCTGGGGAGAACAGTGCCGACCTGGTTATGGACTCTATGACCGGGCTTTGGGGATCATGTATCTCTGGGGCGTCTGGGATTCCCTGCAAAGGAGGGCAAAAGCATGAGTGAACACCAATATGAACGCTCATCTCGTCTCAATGGCAGAACAGCTGTAATCACCGGAGGTGCTGGAGTACTGTGCCGCTCCATGGCGGAAGAACTCGCTCGACACGGCGCAAGTGTAGCTATCCTGAACCGCACTGTGTCCAAGGGGCAGGAAGTTGTAGCTGCGATTGAAGCTGCAGGTGGCAGAGCGATTGCTATTGCCTGTGACGTAACCCAGGCCGATAGTGTGCAAGCAGCGGCAGATGCGGTGCTGGAACAGCTCGGACCATGTGATATTCTGATCAATGGCGCAGGTGGCAATAACGCCAGTGCCAACACCACGAATGAAATTTTCAGATTGGAAGATCTGGAAAAGAGCGATGTAACTACATTTTTCGATGTAAGTGTAGAGGGATTTCGTCAAGTGATGGATCTGAATTTTGTCGGTTCTCTCATCCCCACTCAGATCTTTGCAAAACATATGATAGAGCGCGATGTTCCCGCTACTGTCATAAACATTTCTTCCATGAGCGCCCCATCGCCCATGACCAAAGTTCCAGCGTATAGTGCTGCCAAGGCAGCGATTAACAACTTCACGCAGTGGCTCGCCGTGCATCTGGCTGAATCCGGTATTCGTGTCAACGCCATTGCACCCGGGTTCTTCCTGACAGAACAGAACCGTAATCTATTGCTGCAACCAGATGGTTCTCCTACCGAACGTTCGAGTAAAATCATTGCCCATACTCCTATGCGCCGCTTTGGCAAACCGGAAGACCTGCTTGGCACATTGATGTGGCTTGCGGATGAAAGACAATCCGGCTTTGTCACTGGCACAGTCATTCCGGTAGATGGCGGATTTATGGCCTATTCTGGTGTATAACGATTAACGTGTAAATAATCAGTTCAACTAATATAGAGAATTTATAGAAACCGAAACTTGGGATACTTACCCAGGTTTCGGTTTTTTGCGTTCAAGCATAAGATCATCCAGTGTAGGAAAAGCTTGTTATAGTAACTATGCGAAGTGAAGTAAAGGAAGGTGATACATACATGATGGAAGAAACATGGGTTGTTGCCGTACGCTCTATTATTGCCTTTCTGACTCTGATCATCTACACAAGGGTGCTGGGCAAACAACAGATGGGTAACTTGACGTATTTTGATTATATTAACGGCATCACAATTGGTTCCATTGCAGGGACTTTTGCAACCGATCTCTCATCGAAAGCGTGGATTCATTTTGTGGCCTTGACCATTTTCACAATCATTACGATCATCTTTCAGTATATTACACTTAAAAATCGCACCATCTCCAAATTAATGGACTCTGATCCCACATTGATCATCCAGAACGGTAAAATTCTCGAACAGAACCTGAGTAAAATGCGAGTCAAAATTGACGAATTGACCATGATGCTGCGGCAAAAGGATGTATTTGATATCACAACGCTGGATTATGCCATTCTGGAACCGGACGGCAGCCTTTCAGTTGTATTGAAACCTGAGAATCAACCGGTAACCGCCAAAGACATGCATATGCACCCGCCCAAGAGCAAGCTAATGACCGAGATTATCATTGATGGCCTGCTGATTAAGCAAAATCTGGAGGAAAGAAACAAAGATATCAACTGGCTCAGCGAGCAGCTCAAGAAACAAAAGATCACGATACAGGATATTGCTTTTGCCGCCATATTGCCCAATGACAAATTGTATGTAGATCTGTTCAAGGATAACATCACTGAAAAAATAGATATGGGCGATTATGAGGGGCCTTTCTAAACTCTTCACATCAAGGAGGCGGTTGAATGAAAACGCGTTTCTGGCTGCTATATGTGCTTCCGATCTTCCTCATTCTTGTGTTCGTTGCAATTATGGCTAGCGGATCCTTTCTCAAAAAGCCCTTTGGCACCGATGATCGCTTGCTTGAATCTATACAAACGTTAGAGCAACAGGTTAAGGGTAATCAATGGACTGAAGCCAAGTCTCAAGTTAATTACGCAATGAAGGCCTGGGATAAAATCGTCAACCGCATTCAGTTCAGTGTGGAGCGTGAAACGATATATGATATTCTGGGCACCCTTGCTCGGATCAAGGGCGGCGTTGCGGCAGAGGATGATAAGGCGATTATGGAAGAGATTTATTACTTTTATGTCCTATGGGATAATCTTGGAGATTAGGTTCAATATCTTTAATATCAGACTCTAATATCAGATGTAAGTTCAATAACACAAGGCACTATCCTTTTATGAAGAAAGGAAGTGCCTTCTTTGCTTTATATAACTTACTATCCGTTACGCTCTTCGTAATCCCCGAGACCGTGACGGTCGCGAAGTGCCTTCTTTGCGGAAAAAGAGACTGAGTGCTCCCTTGGCACACCACAGTGCAAACAAAGCGAACAAAGTGCCCCAGAATAGCGCCGGAAGGAACGTCTGCTGAGCAAGATTCGCTGCATCCCCTGCCCGTGAAGGCTGAGTCCAGGACATTAATCCAACGTATACGGCACCAACGACCGACTCTTCCAGCGTAAGAAACGCCAGTAACAGATAATAGAACTTCACGATCTTGGCACCAAAAATCATAATGACAACGTTCAGTACGATAAACCCGGTCAGCCATAACATGCCAAACTCCCCTCTTACATATAACAGGAGCGACACCAGAGCGACAGCTGTCATAATACCGAGTCCCCACATGTGCAAGCCTTTGCGGTATAAGTAGAACAACAGCCAGGCGAACAGTGATGCACTGATATATCCCGCCAGAGAAACCAGGATCGATCTGCCTGGCGTCAGCATGGAAGAGTAAGTTACACCACTATGATCAGCGTACAATTCAATGCGCAGCACTTTACCGGACAATACCAGTGTCATTAGTGCATGACCGAATTCGTGAATCATCGTATCCAGGTTACGGAACAAGGACGAGAATGGGATGAATCGTGTAAGAAAGACGGAGCCTAGTAGAAAAAGTATCGTTTTGACCCACTTATTCAATCGTGTCATACCTCCTTCTCCTTTAAGTAAACAAGTCTATCTTCTATACTACGCTTTTTTCACTCGATTCGTTTCGGCTTCCAAAACTGTAGAGCACAGTGCTCCATCCACCAGCAGAAGCTCCGATTGTGTCCAATGAAAAAAGAAGATAGATCATAGCGGCCCTTTTCAGCCTCTAGCGTAACGAGCAGTCGATTCCGCATCCGACGGAGCGCGTAGTTCACGAATTGATCCGCAACTTCACTTTGCACAAGGGTAACATACGCATAGAGGGAATGATCGACAGGTTCATCAAGCGGACTCACCCCTGCACATGAAAATTCAGTCTTCACGCCCGCATTCCGAAGTATGGACAATGCGTTCACGAGCTCGGCATCCACTTCAACGCCATTCCATATCTCCGTTATCTTCGCAGATACTGTATGTTTGTCACGCTCCGTCCAGTTCATCAGCTCCAGCTTGCGCCGTCTCCACAGATGGGCTGGCTGTTCACTTAACAGCACTTCATGTTCTTCATATGAATTCATCTACTGCTTCCTCCTGTTCTCCTCAATCGGGTCACCTTAAACGAAGCAGAGAGCACATCACTGTGCTCTCTGCTTCGCAAAAAGGCAAAGGAATGGCACTCCATTCCTCAGCATGTTGTATTATTGTACCTTTTTCGGTGACAGGCATCAAATTGGTCTTTTATTATTCGTTCAGCGCCAGTTTCAGTGCCTCCAGATTCTGTCTCATCACACTGATGTAGTCCATTCCCGCCGCAATTTCTTCCTCGGTAAGTCCCTCAATCGGGTTCAATACAGCTGTCTTGGCCCCCACTTCACTTGCAATCGTCTCAGACACTTTGGATGAAACCAGTGTTTCGAAGAAAATCGTCTTCACCTGATGCTCTTTTGCAAAATCAATGACAGATGCCATCTGCGCTGCCGAAGGTTCCTGCTCAGGAGACAATCCTGCGATAGGCACCTGTTGCAATCCGTATTCCTGTGCCAGATAACCAAATGCAGCGTGTTGTGTGATGAAATCCTTGCGTTTACTTTCCGTCACAGCCGCCTTGAAGTCCTGATCCAGTGACTCCAGTTGAGCAACATAGGCATCTGCATTCTGCTTGAACTGTTCAGCGTGTTCCGGGGCAGCCTGCGCCAAACCTGCTTCAATATTGCGCACTTCTTTTACAGCCAATGCAGGTGACAGCCATACGTGGGGATCCAGTCCCCCGTGATCGTGATCATGTCCTGCTTCTGCCTCGGCGTCATGATCGTTGACGTGTTCTTCTGTAGTCACTTCATCTGCATGATCGTGGTCGTGATCATGTTCTTCTGTAGTCGCTTCATTCGCATGGTCATGATCGTGTTCATGTTCTGTTGCCTCTGAATCTTCATGATGGTGATCATGCTCTCCACCTTCAAGCAGGTTGATGCCCTTGCTTGCTTCCACCTGAATGAGTGAAGTGTTACTCAGACTTCCGGTGACCTGATCAATCCATGATTCCATACCCGCACCGTTGTATACAAGCACATCCGCTTTCTCAATACTGGCAATGTCCTGTGGTGTTGGCTCCCAATCATGAGGCTCCAAACCCGCTGGAACGAGCGTATGTACATCCGCTAGGTCGCCTGCTACATTTTTAGTGAATTCATACATGGGGTAGAAACTAACCTGCACGTCTAATTTTGCTACTTCATTCTCTGTGGAGACCGTATTAGAAGCACCCGTAGAACTTGTATTTGCATCAGAAGCGGATTTTTGTCCGCAGCCTGCGACGATAAGTGTAAGACTAAACAACAATCCGAGCGTAGCTTTTTTACTGAGTTTCATGTGATGTATTCCTCCTAGAATGGTTGACCAGAATGACGTGCTGTGATTTCGTTTCTTTGCGATGGCGCTTGCGGTTATATCGTGCAATCAGCTTTTGCGCTGATATTCCAGTCAATAGGATGACCAACAGGATGAGTGCAATTGTTCCTCCCGGTGGTGTATTTAGATGGTAAGATGCGGTGAGTCCGCTAAAAATACCGATTAAACCTGTAATTATCGCAACAATAATGGCTGTTGTAAAACTGCGAGACACTCTTAGTGCCAAGGCAGCGGGCAATACAATGAGAGCAGACACTAGTAGCACACCGACGATCGGCATGGCTGATGCTACAGTCATTCCTATCAGAATGGCAAATGCAAACGATAAACCTTTTACCTGGACGCCTCCAATGGAAGCAGTCTCTTCATCAAACGTAAAGTTATACAACGGTCTCCGGAGCAGGATGAAAAAAAGTAAACCCATGACACACACACCTGCCATCATCCACAACTGTATATCGCTAACCGCGACAATAGATCCAAATAAGTATGAGCTGAAGGTCTTGGACAGATTGGTTTTGAGACTCATCAACACTACAGCAAGAGCCAGCCCCGAAGTCATGATGATCGCCACAGGTACCTCGCTGTAGGTTCGGTAACTTCGCCGCAGTTGTTCAACCAGTAATGCACCGATAATGGCAACGGCAAATCCGCAGACCACCGGGTTAAGATTCATGACCGAACCGAGCGCCACCCCTGCGAGTGAGACATGGGATAACGTGTCTGCCATTAGGACCTGCCGCCTGAGCATCAGATAAACCCCAAGAATTGGAGCCATGACTCCAATCAGTCCACCTGCCCAGAAGGCACGTTGCATGAATTCGTACTCAAACACTTCCATTCCTCACTTTCTTGCCGTTCCAGAGTAATGGTTCGGTCCAATCGATCTCCCATCTCTTCCAGTCCATGAGTAACCATAATAATCGTTATCCCATGAGCATCAACATAGTGGCGCATCAGATTGTAAAATCCTTCACGGCTGTGGCGGTCCATTCCCGTTGTTGGCTCATCCAGTACCAGAACCTGCGGTTGCCCAGCCATAGCTCTTGCAATACAGATCCGCTGCTTCTGTCCGCCAGACAGCTCACCCACGCGTGTATTCCGATATTCCCACATGCCAACTTCACGCAGACTGCGTTCAACGATGGCATCCTGCTCTGCTGTGAATCTGCGGAATAATCCCAGCCTGGTGTAACACCCGGACCGGACCAGTTCGTTCACCGTACTGGGAAATCCACTATTAAACGATGCCACCTGCTGGGGCACATAACCGATATTGGACTTGGTCCCACGTTTCAACTGCGGATTCATATGTATCGTGCCGCTCCAGGGCTTCAATAGCCCTAGCAGCAGCTTTAACAGGGTCGTTTTGGCAGAACCGTTGGGACCTGCGATGCCTATGAACTCTCCCACATGAATATCCAGCGACAGTTGATCAATGATCGGCTCTTTGCCATATCCAAATACAACATCACGCATGGAGGATAATATCATGCCTTTCCCTCTTTTCGTAAATATTACTATTTAAAAATAACAAAAAAATTTTATCTGGTTTCCCGGTGGATCGTCATTTTCTTCAAGCGCGGGGAGTACTTCTTCATCTCAATTCTCTCTGGATGGTTACGTTTGTTCTTGGTTGTTGTATAGTTGCGGTCCCCGCACTCGGTGCAGGCTAAAGTTACAATGACTCTCATGGTTGTTGCCTCCTCTTATTTAATCGTAATTATTACTATTTAATGATATTAGTCTATAGCTTTTCTTTTGTCAACTCCACGCCGGAAAATGAACATTCAAGTTCACGCCAGTTCTACATATGGATGAAAAATCTTGATTAATCGTAAAAATGTTGATTAGAACATAGGAATGATGTATGTTGCTGCACGTACAAGCATATATTTTAGCAAAGTCCTAGTTGTGGAGGTCTGTTTCATGAAAATGGCAGCCAATTTGAAGCTCCTGTCCTTCCTGATCCCTTGTGCATTTCTTGTTCCCGTGTTGATCACAATGGCTCCAGACCTGAAGGAAGCATGGAACAGTGAAGCTTTGCAAAATATGAAAACCGTATTCATAGGTATTTTCCTTGAAGCCGCACCTTTTCTGCTCATGGGTGTACTATTGTCCTCACTCATGCAGTGGTTCGTATCCGAAGAAATGGTCCGCAAACTCACACCCAAGAATCCGATCGGCGGTGTGCTGGTTGCAGGACTACTCGGTATTATTTTTCCCATCTGCGAATGTGGCATGATCCCGGTAGTGAGAAGGTTGATGCACAAAGGCATGCCTTCCTATATCGCAGTGACATTCATCTTGAGTGGTCCCGTAGTCAATCCCATCGTATTTACCGCAACCTTGCTCGCCTTTCCCTCCCATCCTGAGATTACCATTGCCCGAATGGGACTGGCCTTTGCTGTAGCAGCTTCCATAGGCATGCTTGTGTATGTGTTCGTTCGTCGAAATCCCCTTCGGATGCCAAAAGTCGCAGTGACAGAGGTTAAGACGCATCCTGGTTTTAAAATGGCGCAACCTCACGCGCACGCAAATGCACATGATCATAACCATGTAAAAAACTGGCGCAACTTCTTCATTCATGCCGGAGATGAATTTGTCGATATGAGCAAATATCTGGTGATCGGTGCCTTGATTACAGCCTGCATCCAGACATTCATTAGCCGCAGCGATCTGATCTCACTTGGCAATGGTCCTGTCGCCTCCTATGTGTTTATGATGGGATTTGCTTATGTATTGTCTCTCTGCTCCACTTCAGATGCTTTTGTGGCTTCTGCGTTCTCACATACGTTTGCACTGGGGCCGCTGGTATCCTTCCTTGTGCTTGGTCCAATGCTGGATTTCAAAAGCACCCTGATGCTGCTCTCAACCTTCCGTACCCGGTTTGTTATTGGTCTAAGTCTAGCCATTATTACGCTCGTCTTCGCCGGCTCGTGGTTGATTAACCTGCTGGTATAAAGGTTGAGCAACATACTTCATGACCTGAATGGTTAATCCCATGAACTTTCATACTGACTATGAATAGAGATGAGGTGATGATTATGAACCACAATGTCTACATGATGACCAAGCCTCCTGTTCCAAGGTCACACGTCATCCAATGGCATAACCTGATCCGTGCAGGCTGGATCGGCGGGGTGGCAGTGTACATTATTCACTTGAATTCAAGTGATTCGCTTCATTATTATCTGGCGCCTACCATGCAAAAACTGCTGTTATGCTGCCCTGTTCCCTTAATGTTTATTGCAGTTATCATGGCCTGGCATGGACTGTTCGGCAGAAACGAGGTTCATTGCGACTGTGAACATCCACCTCCTTCCGGTTTCCTACGCAGCTCGTTGGTATATGGTCTGATTGCTATCCCCTTGTTGCTGGGGTTTCTGTTACCTGATCGGGCGCTCGGCAGCTCCATGGCTAGCCAGAAAGGCATGTCTCTCACCTATGCCCCTCCCGAGATTCGCCGGAAAGAGCCTTTACCTGATCCGGCAACGCAATTGAATGTACAAGATCTTACACAACAATCAACGACCGTTCAGCCTGCATCGGCTACCAAAGTACAATTCATTCCCCCAGACGAGTATAGCCGCGAATTCGCTGAACTGGCAGAGAAGTTGTATGCAGAACAGGTCATCCGAGTCTATCCTGAGATCTTCTCTGAAACACTCGGCACGATCGACATGTTCCAGCGACAATTTGCAGGCAAAGATATCTCCTTAACCGGATTCGTTTATCGGGACAAAAGTATGGATCATGAATCACATTTTGCACTGGGACGATTTCTCGTCATGTGTTGCCCGGCTGATGCTGCTCCCTTCGGCGTGATGATTCACATCCCAGAAGCGGATAGCTTCCCTACAGACAGCTGGGTGCAAATTGATGGCAGCATAGGCTCTGCACAGGTTAACGGTAAGGATACGATTGAGATTCGGGCCACAAAGGTGACACCTGTATCCGAGCCATCCACGCCTTATATTTATACCAATGCGGACTCGGTGATGGCGTATGAGAAAATAAAGAGCCCGTAGTTGCTCGTAGTAGTAGTAACTACCGGCACCTCAGCGACAAAAGCCCCAAAGCGATGGATTACATCGTTTTGGGGCTTTCATGTTCAGTCAGACATGAGATTACATCTCGTCTGCTCTGATTGTATTATTCCGTTACGATATCATGAACCAATACAGGAGCATCGGCATGATCCGCAATTGTAATGTTTTCTTTGATCTTCGCGATGACGTCTGCTACGTCTTCACGATTGGCATGAATCGTTACGAGGGACTCACCAGCTTTGACTGGGTCACCGACTTTTTTGTTCAACATCAGACCAACCGCGAGATCGATCTCGGACTCTTTTGTTGCACGGCCTGCGCCAAGCAGCATTGCTGCAGTTCCGATTTCGTCAGCGACGATTCCTGCAACATAGCCGTCTTTGTCTGCTGGGACTTCAACCAGATATTGTGCTTGTGGCAAACGATCTGGATGATCTACAACCGAAGCGTCTCCGCCTTGGTTTGCCAGGAAATCTTTGAATTTCTCCAGGGCTTTACCGTTCTGGATCACTTCTTTCAATTTCTCCTCAGCGTGCTCCAAGGAATCTGCCTTACCAGCAAGGAATACCATTTGACGTCCAAGAGCCAGACACAGTTCTTCCAGATCTTTTGGACCTTTACCTTGCAGGGTGAGGATGGCTTCTTTCACTTCAAGCGCGTTACCAATCGCCAGACCCAGTGGTTGGGACATATCGGAGATAACAGCCATCGTTTTACGGCCAACATTGTTACCGATGCTTACCATGGCATGTGCCAATTCTTTAGCATCTTCCGTTGTTTTCATGAATGCACCAGCACCCGTTTTAACATCCAATACGATTGCATCAGCACCTGCTGCAATTTTCTTGCTCATGATGGAGCTGGCGATCAGTGGAATGGAGTTAACGGTAGCTGTTACGTCACGCAGGGCATAGAGCTTTTTGTCTGCAGGCGTCAAGTTACCACTTTGTCCGATAACTGCAACCTTATGTTCGTTTACGAGACGAATGAACTCTTCTTTTTCAAGCTCTACGTGGAAACCAGCAACGGATTCCAGCTTGTCTGTTGTACCACCCGTGTGACCAAGTCCACGTCCGGACATTTTGGCAACAGGAACATCCAGCGCAGCAACAAGCGGAGCAAGTACCAGTGTTGTTGTATCGCCCACTCCTCCTGTGGAGTGCTTGTCTACTTTGATGCCTTCGATAGCGGACAGGTCGATCGTTTCACCGGAATTCACCATCGACATCGTCAGATCAGCGCGTTCCTTGTCTGTCATATCTTTGAAAAATACTGCCATCGCCCAAGCGCTGACTTGATAGTCCGGGATCTCTCCTTGTGTGTATCCTTGAACCACAAAATCAATCTCAGCTGTTGTCAGTTCTTTTCCGTCGCGTTTCTTAGCAATAATGTCTACCATTCTCATGATGATCTCTCCTCGGGTAAATGATTTGTATAGAACACTTTGTACTGGGACCGTTCCGGCTCCGGATCGTTCCTCCGATCGCTGTTGTCTCCAAGTTTTTTTGATCCATTTTGCAATGGGGAAAACTCGGAGACAAAGGCGAACGCTAACGCTTCTTCAGAATCGATTCCGGGTCCTTCACTCCGTGCTTAAAACAAAAGTTTCGATTAAAATCAAATGATTATGAATAACAATTACAGTGTGATTGCTGTGTCCAGGGCAACTACCATCATGTCATTGAACGTTTTTTGACGTTCTTCGGCAGATGTTTCTTCGCCTGTCAGCAAGTGGTCACTTACCGTCAGGATGGTCAGTGCGTTAACACCAAACTTGGCAGCGATGGTGTACAGTGCTGTTGTTTCCATCTCTACGCCGAGTACGCCGTGTTTCATCAACTTCTCGGTAACGGAACGGTCATCGCGGTAGAAAGAATCGGAGCTGAACACGTTACCGACATGAATCTTCATACCTTTAGCTGTTGCACGGTCATATGCTTCTTTCAGCAGGGAGAACGTAGCGATTGGTGAGAAGTCATATCCACCAAACACGTGTTTGTTCATGCTGGAATCTGTACATGCTGCTTGTGCAAGGATGACATCACGTACACGTACATGCTCCTGCATACCGCCACAAGTACCCACACGAATCAGGTTTTTTACGCCATATTCGCTGATCAATTCGTTAGCATAGATTGCGAAGGACGGAATACCCATTCCTGAACCTTGCACCGAAATCCGGTGTCCTTGATATGTACCTGTGTAACCGAGCATTCCACGAACTTCGTTGTAACATACAACATCTTCAAGGTACGTATCTGCGATATATTTAGCGCGCAAAGGGTCTCCTGGCAAAAGGATCGTTTCTGCGATATCTCCGGGTTTTGCTCCAATATGTGTACTCATGAATGAATCTCCTCCAGTTATATGTTTATCTCTATTACGATGAAAGGAACCGGAGCAGCCTCAACTACTCCGACATCCCTAATCCATTTTTGAAAGAAAACTTAAATCCCTAAAGTTTCGGTTACCTAAAATTAACTTATTTCAAATCCTTCAGGAAGCTGGTACCATATTCCGGCATTTTCACTCCAAAGTTCTCAGCTACGGTTGCGCCAAGGTCAGCAAATGTGCTGCGCAGATCAAGCTTTTTGCCCTCGCTGAAGCGCGGTGAGTAGGCAAGAAGTGGTACATATTCACGTGTATGGTCTGTACCTCGGTATGTTGGATCGTTACCATGGTCAGCTGTAATCAGCAGCAGATCATCATTGGTCATTTTGCCAAAAATCTCTGGCAGCCGTGCATCATAGTCTTCAAGTGCCTGAGCATAACCTTGTGGATCACGACGATGACCGTACAGGGCATCAAAATCAACCAGGTTCAGGAAGCTCAGTCCAGTGAACTCTTCATCCATCGTTTCGGACAACTTGTCCATGCCATCCATGTTAGAGACGGTACGAACAGCCTTGGTTACACCTTCGCCGTCATAGATATCTGCGATTTTACCCAAAGCAATCACATCAAATCCACCATCTTGCAGTTCATTCATAACCGTACGACCAAAAGGTTTGAGTGCATAGTCATGACGATTCGCAGTACGTTTCCAGTTACCCGCTTCACCTACAAATGGTCGTGCAATAATGCGGCCGAGCATGTACGGATCTTCAAGTGTAATTTCACGGCAGAACTCACAGATCTCATATAGTTCTTTCAGTGGAACAACGTCTTCATGTGCTGCAATTTGCAGAACCGAATCCGCGGATGTGTACACGATGAGCGCGCCAGTTTCAACATGCTCTGCACCCAGCTCATCCAGAATTTCCGTGCCGCTGGCCGGTTTGTTACCAATTACTTTGCGGCCCGTTTTCTCTTCAATGCGCTGAATCAACTCATCGGGAAAACCATTCTCGAACACACGGAAAGGGGTATCAATGTAAAGACCCATCAGCTCCCAGTGACCTGTCATTGTGTCTTTGCCTCTGGATGCTTCCTGCATCTTGGTGTAATACGCTTTAGGTGCTTCCGCTACAGGGACACCCTCGATTTCTTTGATGTTGGACAGTCCGAGACTAGCCATATGAGGCATTTTCAGACCTCCGCGTTCACGTGCAATGTGACCGAAGGTATCGACATCAAAATCATCAAATTCTGCTGCATCCGGCGCTTCGCCGATCCCTACAGAATCCATAACAATCAGATGTACTCTTTTGAATGTTGACATAACTTAAGCACTCCTTCCAAATAATCCAGCTTACAAGAACAGTCCAGTAATGATCGCTGACAGCACGCTGACAAGCGAAGCACCGTAAAGCAGTTTCAGACCGAAGCGGGCGACCACATTACCTTGCTTCTCATGGAGTCCCTTCACCGCACCAGCAATGATACCGATGGAGGAGAAGTTGGCGAACGACACGAGGAAGACAGATACGATACCCGTTGTTCTGGCAGACATTGCAGTTTCCTTCAAATTAAGCATAGCTACGAATTCGTTGGATACCATTTTGGTTGCCATAATACTTCCTGCCTGAATCGCTTCTTTCCATGGAACACCCATGATGAAGGCAAATGGTGCAAACACATAACCAAGTAGCTCTTGGAACGAAATGCCAAGCACCGCGCTGAAAATTCCGTTAACAAGTGCAATCAAGGCAACAAAACCGATTAACATCGCAGCTACGATGATAGCAACTTTGAATCCATCCAGGATGTATTCGCCAAGCATTTCGAAGAAGGACTGTTTTTCCTCTTCCTGTACTTCCAATATATCTTCTTCCTCTGTAACCTCATAAGGATTCACAATCGAAGCAATGATAAAACCGCCAAACAGGTTCAGTACAAGAGCTGTAACCACATATTTCGGCTCGATCATGGTCATATAAGCACCAACAATCGACATCGATACCGTGGACATCGCCGAAGCACACAAGGTGTACAGCCGATGTTTTGGCAACAACCCAATTTGTTTTTTCACAGAAATGAACACTTCAGATTGCCCCAATACAGCCGAAGCAACCGCGTTATATGATTCCAGTCTGCCCATTCCGTTGATTTTGCTTAATACCAGACCAATATATTTTATAACAAAAGGCAAGATTCGGATATACTGCAATATACCGATAAGGGCGGAGATGACAACAATCGGCATCAATACGCTGAGGAAGAACGGTGCCCCCCCGCTTTCGGCACCTACGGTAGTCAAACCCCCAAATACAAATGCGATACCTTCATTCGCATAGTCGAGTAAACTTTTAAATACGGTCGCGAAACCGCCAATTAAAAAAGTACCCACTCCTGTATTCAACAGAGCATAAGCTAGTATAACTTGCAAAACAATCATGATAGCCAGCGGCCGGTAACGAATCTGCTTTTTGCCGTTGCTTGCGATATAAGCCAGTCCAAAAACAACGAGTAAGCCGATAATGGCAATTAGAAATTTCATTTGATTTCTCCTTTGAAGGTAGTTAAGCCGGATGTGAAAATTCAGCTCAAAGGGTTCTTAAGCATTTTTATCAGTAATCTTTCAGAAAACTTATGAAGCGCTTACAATAAGTTCCGTTAATTAAAATATAAGTGTAAGTTGTATTCCCTGTACCTGAGTCGAACGCCCAAGTACAGAGAATATAACATTACTTTTATTTATTAAGCTTTTTCTAAGATGCTTTTGCTTAATAAGAAGATGTAGACTGACCACCTTGCATAATCTTAACGCCAGAACTTGCACCGATCCGAGTAGCACCCGCTTCGATCATTTTCTGCATATCTTCCAGGCTACGTACGCCACCGGAAGCTTTAACGCCAACATCAGGACCTACCGTACGACGCATCAAAGCGATATCTTCTGGCGTTGCTCCACCTGTGGAGAAACCTGTAGAAGTTTTAACAAAATCAGCTCCAGCTCGCACAGCTGCCTGACAAGCACGTACTTTCTCTTCATCCGTCAACAGACAAGTTTCAATAATAACTTTCACCAAAGCTTTACCCGCAGCCGCTTCAACAACAGCACGAATATCTTGTTCAACGAAATCATCTTTGCCATCTTTCAAAGCACTGATGTTGATGACCATATCGACTTCAGTTGCACCTTTAGCAATCGCATCTTTCGTTTCGAAAGCTTTTGTCTCCGATGTAGATGCTCCCAGAGGGAAACCAATAACGGTGCAGATATCTACGCCAGAACCCTGCAACTGCTCAGCAGCATAAGCAACCCAGCCTGGGTTAACACATACGGAAGCAAACTGATATTGCTTTGCTTCTTCGGTTAACTTGGCCATTTCACTTTGCGTTGCGTCCGCACGAAGCAACGTATGGTCGATCATTTTAGCTAATTGTGGTGTAGTCAATTGAATCTCTCCCTTATCTGAACTAGTTATTTTCTATACCCTTACACTAACATGAACATATGTAAAAATCAACTTGAACTTTTGTTCACAGTTACACTTACATTTCTTCTTCGTTATATTTTCTTCCTAAAAAAGCAAAACATCCGCCCTTTTTACGTGGCAGATGTTGTCATCCATATCCATTTGAAATTAAATTTGAAATTAAAATCGAAGTAATGCCTGCGCTGTGTACTGGTCCGTGACCAGAATATTTGCGTAATGACCTTTGAGCGCGGCGTGAATGGCTTCAATTTTGCGTTGTCCCCCGGCAACAAGAATTGATTTTTCCTTATTTCTCAACTCTGCTAGATCAATTCCAACGGTTCTGCTGTTAATCTCTTCACTGATCAACTGACCTTCCGCGTCGAAAAAGCGTGAACATATGTCACCTGCACCGGAGTTCATCAGCAATTGTTGCTCTTCTTCATTAAAGTAACCGAGCCTGAACAATAATGCATCTTCCTTCACAGTACCCACGGTAAACAAAGCAATGTTGGCCTGTCTGCCAAGTTCCACGATTCTGCCGATATGTCGATCCGCTTCCACCATGTTTTTCACTTCAATGTTGTCGAAAATAACAGGCAGCGGCAAATACCTTGGTACCGTATGGAATGCCTCAGCGAACAAATGAACAATCTCAGCGGCATACGTATTGACATGGGAGTGGCTTACGCCCCCCTTCAATTGCACGACTTCGACACCTTTAACCTGTTTGGGACGAAGTTGGCGTGCTACAGCATGCATGGTTGTTCCCCAAGTCACCCCGATGATATCTGCATCCTGAACCGTCTCTTGAAGGTAGTCTGCTGCTCGTTTGCTGATATGCTTCTGTATTTCCTCATCACTCTTCAACGGGGCAAAACACACAAGTGCCGTATCCAGATCATATTTCGACTTAAGTTCTCCGGCAATGATGTCGATATCCTCCAGCGGGTCCATAATTTCAATCCGGACGTATCCACGATCTTTGGCGTACTGAAGTAACCTTGACACCGTTGGACGCGACACGCCCAACCTTGCGGCAATATCCTGCTGGCTATAATCGGACTGATAATACAATTTCGCTGCTTCAATGCTTAATCGTTGCTTCTCCAGGTCCATTCCCATGTGCGCTCATCTCACTCATCCTATTGTCTTTGGAAAATAAATACTCGTCCTATATATTATACATGGATTGAGTATCTGGTCACCATAAAGCATCCAGTTCAGTATCATGATCGATCCATTCATATCCCTTTCTGACGTATAAAACGGGGGAAACGATGCATACTACTGCGGTCGCTTCATCATTGCCAAGATTGCTTCACCCCATTAATCGCACAGAGAGGAAGAACTACATGTCTACCTTATTGTATATTACTGCCCATCCTCACGATCATGAAACCTCTTTCAGCATGGCTACAGGCAAAGCATTTATTGACGCGTATCGTGAAAATCACCCGTCTGATGAGGTTGTTCACCTCGATCTGTATCGTTCGGATATTCCGCATATCGATGCGGATGTCTTCAGTGGATGGGGAAAACTGCAATCGGGTAGTGACCTGACTGCCGAAGAGCAGACCAAAGTAAGTCGTTTGAATGAACTGTCGGATCAATTTGCCGCAGCAGATAAATATGTTTTTGTAACTCCGATGTGGAACTTCTCGTTCCCTCCTATTCTGAAGGCTTATGTGGACTCGATCTGCGTAGCTGGCAAAACATTTCGTTATACCGAACAAGGTCCTGTCGGACTGTTGTCTGACAAAAAAGCGTTGCATATTCAGGCTCGCGGTGGCATTTATTCCGAAGGTCCGGCTGCCCAGATGGAATCCGGTCATCGTTACTTAAGCATTATCATGTCTTTCCTCGGCGTGCCGAAGCTTGATGGCATTTTTGTCGAGGGGCACAATCAATATAAAGATCGTGCGGATGAGATCAAGCAACAAGCTATCGAGCAAGCAACTACTTTTGCAAAACAGTTTTAGAGAGGTAGTTCAAAAAGTAGAATAACAATCAAAACATAAACAAAACCCGCGTGCCACCTAGGGGATAATCCCAGGAAACACGCGGGTTTCAATGTATAATCAACCTAGAGCTTATTGATGTCCAGCGCTGGCACGGCTCATGGTTTCAAGTTTACGTGTGATCGCATGACGGCCTACTTTCAATCCCCAGATCATTTCAATAATCTGCTCTTTCTCCTCAGGACTGTCGGCATGCTTCAATTGCATTAACAGATCATGCATTTGTTCATTAATGCCTTCAAATTGAATCCATAAATCCTGTCTTACCTCTTTGGAATCCAGATGATGATTCGCATCGACTTCTTCCTTCAATGCTTGCAGAATAGCATCTTTCCATTCGTCATCACCTAGCTGTTTCGCAATGTTCAGGAGATCCAGATAATCGTCAACAAGAAGTGAGTTCAATTCAGCATGTGTTTTCATCGTTTATTGCATCCCCTTTTCGTCTATTTACCAAGTATTATACTCGGTATTTCAGGTTATGCAATAGTTGTCGAGAAAAATAGTGGATTGTTCAGTTTCATGTCATGTTTTGACGAATGGATAATCTCCGTTTAAGACTTGAGTTGTTGCAATAATTGCACACGGTAGGCTTCACTTTCAAGCGATTGAATTTCCTTATATTCTTCAGCAGTTAACACTTTGGGTTCTCCCGCTGCCTTGGCGATCATATATACTTTCGCGCTTTCTTCCACCACCTGGGTGCGGTAATAGGCTTCGCGGAGGTTTTTACCGGTCGTAACCAATCCGTGATTGACAAGAATGAGTGCCGTATGTTCGTCTACCTTTGCTGAGACTGCATCGGCAAGTAGTTTCGTCGTTGGCAGAACGTATGGAACAAATCCGATATCGCCCACCAAGGCGGACTGATCAGGGAACAAGTGTGGCAATTCATCGAAAACAAGACTAAGTGCGATCGTATATGCCGGATGCGTATGCACAATGGCTTGGATATCAGGATTCACACGATAACTATACAGATGCATTAATACTTCGGAAGACGGACGTGTTGATCCCGCACGAGTCTCTCCTGTCTCGATATCAATGGCGATCCATTCGTCCGGTTCCAGATCTTCAAGTGCATATCCGCTCGGAGACAACAACATCGTTCCCCCAGAGCGTGCGCTCAGATTCCCACCGGGTCCGACCACGAGCCCTTGGGCAACTGCTCTACGTGCATACTTCGTCAACTCTTCCCTTATTTGCTGTTCAGACATATTCCTAACCACTCCTCTTACTTTTCTTTTTAGCATTTTGCGTCAATGCTCATTGCATTGAATCTATTTATTACCTTTTGATTTGATTCAGACTTTGGTAGTTTTCATAAGCTTCCTGCCACAGCTCTGTATCCTCAGGCTCATAGGTCTCGGGGGAAAAGGAAGCAGCCATGACCTCCCGTACCTCGGCCAAGCTACTCACTTCTCCATGCGCAAGGAATTGCAGCATGCAATTCCCGGCTGAAGTCGCCTCTGCCGGGCCTGCCACCACCGGGACACCGGCTGCATTGGCTGTAAACTGGCACAATAGGCGATTATGTACACCACCACCAACCATATGAATGACACGAGGTCTTGCACCTGTAACCAACTGCAGTTCATCCAGCGTCTGCCTGAATTCCAGTGCAAGACTTTCCAGAATGCAGCGCACAATCGCTCCAGTCGTTTCGGGGACAGTCTGTCCGGTGAGACTGCATTGTTGGCGTATGCGTTCAGCCATATTCCCTGGCGCCAAATACACGCCATCTCCCGGCGATACATAACTTTGATGCGGCGTTGCCAAGGTAGCTAGCTGAATCAGTTCTTCATGTGTAAAAAGTTGATTCTCCCGCTCCCATTGCCGTTTGCATTCTTGTAGCAGCCACAGGCCTGAACGATTTTTCAGGGTGCGTACTTTCTCACGTACCGTCCCTTCATTGGTGAATCCTAATGCACGACTTCGGTCATCCAATACAGGTGTATCACGCTCCACCCCCATAAGTGACCAGGTACCACAGCTGATAAAAGCAAAATCCGAATCCATCGCAGGAATCGCTGCCAAGGCAGATGCCGTATCGTGTGAGCCCACAGAGACTACCTGCATCGGTCCAGTCCGTAACTCGGCGCACAACTCATTTGTTAAATTGCCCAGCACGGTACACGGTTGAACGAGCTTTGGAAATAATGTTTCCGGTATACCGAGACGCCCGATCAGATGGTAATTCCAACGCGCCTCGCCTGCATGCAACAGCCCACTGGTACTTGCAATCGTATACTCACAAGCCTGCTGACCGGATAGATAATAGTGAAATAAATCCGGCATAAATAACATGCGCACATCCGGACGCAAACCTTCGGCCTGCTCTCGTACACTGCCTAGCAGTTGAAAAACTGTATTGATCTGCTGCGGCAAAACGCCGGACATGGCATACAGTTCTTCTTCTTTCACCTTGTGCAGAACTTCTTCCATCCACTGTGCATTGCGTGCTTCCCGATAGTGACGAGGGTTCGAGCACAACCTTCCCGCACCATCCACCAGTCCATAGTCCACTCCCCACGTATCCACAGCTATAGAACGGACCGATGGAGAGATGCCTTGCGTCCCTTTCACAATGCCTTGTTTTAATTCATGAAAAAGTCGTAAGAAATCCCAATACAATCCGTCCCCCAGCTGAACGGGTTCATTGTTGAATCGATGCACTTCTTGTAACGAGAGTCTGTTTCCATCAAAAGAACCCCGGACTACGCGTCCACTACCGGCGCCGTAATCGGCAGCAAGCACATGTGTTGCTTGATTGCCCATTCTTTCAAGCCTCCTTAACTCTACGCGATAAGCCGTATTCGAGTTCTGAACACAGCTTTCAAGAGAACGCCATGTTACCTCATCTCACAAGGAACATGGCGTTTGACAGGAATGGAACTTTATTTTAACGATACAACGGGCCAAACACACTGCAAGCACGGTAGTCTGCACTCTCCGGCTCACTTGTGCCGAACAATCCCCATGCACGCGGACGGAAAATTTCCGTTTCAGGTACATTATGCATATTTACCGGAATGCGAAGCATGGAAGCGAGAGTAATCAGATCTGCACCAATATGTCCATACGAGATGGAGCCATGATTGGCGCCCCATTGATTCATGACCTCGTATACGGAAGTAAACGCTCCCGATCCGGTTAGAACAGGTGCAAACCAGGTGGATGGCCAGGTTGGGTCTGTCCGTCGATCCAGCGTATCATGCACATCTTCAGGCAGATCGACTGTATAACCCTGAGCGATTTGCAGTACGGGTCCCAGTCCTTTGACCAGATTCAGACGTGTCATCGTTACAGGCATGCCACCTTTGGTCAGGAAATCCGCTGAATAGCCGCCCCCGCGGAAATACTCTACGGATGCCGGTCTCCACGATGTTGCTTTTAGACAACCCTGAACTTCCTCATCTGTAATTTCCCAGAATGGCTTGAGTACAGGCTTACCATCTCTGGACTGTTGCCCAGTGCCATCCAAAGCTGCGGAACCGGAGTTAATCAGATGCAGGATGCCATCCTTCGCGTTTCCTTCCAACTGGTGCCCCGTCACACGCTGTACTGAATCCGGACTCCAATACGTACGCACATCAGCAAAGATCTGTGCCGTATGCGTGAGTAACGAGCCGAATAACATCGATACCCCGTTCAGGCTGTCATTCTCCGTTGCCACCAGATAAGGCGCACGTTTGCCATTCCAGTCAAAGGAAGAATTTAATATCGACTCCAGAAAATCTCCGTTCGGAGAATGATCCGTCCACTGCCGTTGTCCCTGGAAGCCGGATACAATCGCGTGGTGACCCATCGATTCCTCTGTAAAACCAAGCTCTGCCAATCTTGGGTTACCCGCCATCAAGTCACGCACGATTTGGGTCATTTTCACAACGGTTTCCCATTCGTACTCTTTGCGTTTGCGATCCGTTTGCAGATGGGCAGCGTTGTTGTCTGGACCTTCGTTACAATTCTCCTTCACCCAAGCCAGTGCGAGCTTATACTCCTCAGGATCATAGATTTCTTCTTCAATACGACGAGTGAGTTCGCTCATATCTACATATTCGTTCCTCATGCCCAGATACTCTTGGAAAAATGAATCGTTCACAATCGAACCTGCAATCCCCATGGATACTGATCCAATAGACAGATAGGCTTGCCCTTTCAAGGTCGCGGCTGCAAGACCTGCACGGCTGAACCGGAGCAATTTCTCACGCACGTCATCGGGAATCGTTGTATCTCCGCCGTCCTGAACATCCTCTCCATAGATCCCAAAGGCCGGAATCCCCTTCTGTGCATGGGCAGAGAGAACTGCCGCCAGATACACAGCACCAGGACGTTCAGTTCCGTTAAAACCCCAGATGGCTGTTGAAGTGGACGGCGACATATCCATCGTTTCCGTACCATAACACCAGCACGGTGTCACGGTGATCGTTACACCAACGTTCGAACGGCTGAACAGTTCTGCTGCTGCGGCCGCTTCGGCTACTCCGCCAATACAGGTCTCGGCCACAACACACTCCACCGCGGAGCCGTCAGGATAACGCAGTTCGGCTGCAAGCAGTTCCGCAACAGATGTAGCCATACGCATCGTTTGCTCTTCCAGTGACTCCCGAACGCCTTTGCGTCTTCCATCAATCGTGGGACGAATACCAATCTTGGGGAAAGCCTGTTTATAACGATAATCCTGATGTGTCATACTGGAATGTCCTCCTTCAATTCGTTTCATAGAATTTGGGTTGAATTGAGTAGCCTTCTGTCTGATCCATGTGCAGTGATTGGAATAAGATAATGACGGAGATATAACCGATACCCGAGTTGCACGCAAGAACTACATACACAGATTACCAAGAGCCTTGGTTGATATTGAATGCGTTTACATATTTTTAAAAATAACAATAAACCACTTCATTAATTAGCTATGAATGTAGTTCCTCTATTCAAGAAAATGGAACGTGCATGAGCGAATTCAGCGAAATGGTTTATGTAGTAAATACGTTCAGAACCCTTTAGGGTTATCGGTAACCCTAACATAGCACGAGCCTATCTTGCTGTCAATTGACATTATCCTATAGAATGGTAAGACTATGTTGCGGAAAGGTTAGATTATAATGATTACCATTTACGATATTGCCAAAAAAGCCAACGTCTCCGCCATGACAGTCTCCAAGGTCATTAATCATACAGGCCGTATAAGTTCCGCGACACGTGAACGTGTGCAACAGGTGATCGACGAACTGGGTTACATCCCGAACTCCAATGCACGCAGCCTTGTGCTTCAACGAACCCAGATGCTCTCCCTGCTTATTACGGATATTACCAACCCTTTTTATACAACACTGGCGCGTGGTGCTGAAGATGCAGCCCATCTTCGTGGGTACCGTCTTTTATTCGGCAATAGTGACGAGGATTACAAAAAGGAAAAGGATTATGTAGATGCGATTCTGTCTACTCGTGTGGATGGTGTACTCTTTGCCCCAGCGGGAGATCGTTCTCTCCAACATCTGAAACAGCTGCAGGAACGTCACATTCCGTTTGTCTTTCTGGACCGCACCGTACCTGGCATTACGTCAGATATCATTGCTGGAGATAGCCGGGAAGGCGCGATTGAACTGATCCGATATCTGGTGCAACTGGGGCACCGGCGCATTGCACTGGTCAATGGTTCTTCGGAGGTTTCTACCGCCAGACTGCGGGAGGAAGGTTATATAGCGGGTTTACGAGAGGCCGGAGCTGATATCGATCCCGAGCTTGTGCTTCGAACCGGGTACCGGGATTTCAGCGATGAAGAAGGACTGGATCGACTACTCTCTCAATCGGATCAACCAACAGCCATTTTTGCCGCCAACAACATGCTGGCGATTGGGGTCATTCGGCTTTTGCGCAAACGAGGACTGCGTGTACCAGAAGACATTTCTGTTGTGTGTTTCGACGATCTGGATCTGGCTTCTGCTTTTGATCCTTTCCTGACTGTAGCTGCACAGCCAGCATATGACTTTGGGTTTCAGGGCGTACAGATGCTGATTGACCGAATTGAGGGCAAGGCCCCTTCCGAAGCCCAAACCGTCATTCTACCATCAGAACTGCGCATACGGGCTTCAGCTACTGCCCCACGTGAACAAGAATAGAGTTAAGCGCAAGAGTTGACCAAATATTATCGTGTAAAAGATTAGTCCCACTTATCTAGATTAGGTCCTGTTCAAATTCGAAAAATGTACAACATAAAAAGGGTGCACCGGAGATTACGCTCTGGTTGCACCCTGTTTGATATTCATTCGTTAGATGACCTGTTCGTTCGAACCGGTCATTTCGTCAGGTTCATTCAGTTTCATTATGGTTCCATCCATACCGATATTCTACCGCTCCGACTGTAATGCAAGAGCGACCTCACGAACGAGTCCCGGGAACCAGTCCATCAGAGGTTCGAACGTATAACCTGCTTGTTCTGCCTTGGTCGTCTCCATCGTCCATGATTGCTCGATCCCGAAGGGTGACATGTCTTCTTTCACAGTTTCCTTAAGGATCTGGGACTGCATGCCCGTGACCGTCTCGATCAGATGCATCATGGCTGACAGCGTAATCGCACCCTTGGAAGCTGCATTCACCGGACCGGTAATGGACGAATGTCCAAGCCAAGCGAGAAATCTTGCCGCTTCTGTGGAATTGATGAATCCAATCTCTGCATCCGGATTTGGCATGCCGATCGGTTTTCCTTTTTGCACATGTTCAATATGAAAATGAAGTCTTCTCGTATAATCATCAATCCCGAGTACAATGGGAATACGCATCGCCACAACCGGGAAATCTGCTTCCTGGAAAAATACAGCCTCCGCAAGCCGTTTGCCTTCTCCATACGAAAAATCCTCCGCACTCCCATACTGCAATGGATATGTATACGGGTCAAAATCCGTTTCCTTAAATCCAGGTCGGGGATCACCGTATACCGAGAGTGTGGATGTCAGAACGTATCTTTTGGTGCGTCCTGCAAAAGCTTCACATGCCGCTTTCGCCGCATCCGGTGAATAACAGATATTATCGTACACAACATCCCACATGTCTGTCTGCGCAACCTCTGCCAGTGATTCCGGGTCTTCACGATCCATCTTGATTCGGTTCACTTCGGGTCCGAAGTCAACATCCGTTTTACCACGAGTTGCGACTGTAATCTGAGACTTCTCTTCCCACAGCAAGTGATCCACCAGACGTTTACCGAAAAAACGTGTACCCCCAAGTATAAGTACTTTATTCATCCAAAAAAACCTCCTATCTTGTTCGATTATGTTTAACAATTTGAAGCATGGTGTGAGCATTCCGTTGAAACTCGTATGAAGTTGGTTCTTCGGATACGATGCACCCACGCTCTTCGAGTATAAATTTTAATGCATCCATGTGTTTGTAACGTTCGCCAGACAGATCAACTGTTGGAAAAATGCGAACCTCTCGTTTGGTCACACGCAGTAGTTCCATTACGGTTGCAAGATGAAAATCAACATCCAATCGATCCGCATACGTAAACAGGAAATGGGCGGATAACGTCAGATCGAATTGTTCATCCGCAAAGGGTAGATCCGGGAGCACAGACGCTACATAACGGTCAGGAAACATTCTCATATCTGCAATGCAATCTGTGATGGCACGAGTTCGTTCTTCCTTTAACCCCTGGATTGATCCAAATTGGTCCCACACATATATGCCTTGCACCGATTCCATCTGTTTCATCGTATGCTCAATGTCCTGAAATCCCTTTACCTCAAGCTCGTCGATCTCGTATTCGTAGGCAATATCCAAGGCCATGGGGTCTGCACCCAACTTGCGCGCCTGGCTACTGAACGAACACGCTCCACCTGGACAATCCAGAATGGACTTGCCTGTAAGATCCTCCACCGTCAGGTTGAACATCTTCATATATTCCTCGAAGGTTCTTCCTATGAAAACGATCTGTGTCAGTTCCAAACCACCAGAATCATTAGACCGGTTGCTCTGCTCATCTCTGCTCATCTCGTCTCAGCTTCCTTTCCTGCGCTTGAATCAATCGTTAGGGAACACAAGCCCAATCTGCTTCCGAATCTGATCCATGACCTGCATCGTAACATCGGAGCGTTCATACGTGTTCATGTCAGACTCCTTTTTGCCTTCATGAACCAGATTCACAAACTCCTCCACTTCATAATACATCGCCGGATGGTTTTGTTCGACTGTGAGCTGCTCCACCGTACCGTCATTGTAACGTATCTCTGCATGTTCCGGTGAACCAATCTTGTCAATGATAATGCTGCCCAGTTCCCCCATAATTTCGCTTGGTAGATGAGAATTGGAGATTTTGGAGTATGTAACAACCGCATCCATCCCATCATAATCCAGCAGCACACTGCCTTGTCCATCCACGCCCGATTCCAGCATCATCGCTTGGGATTGAACCCGCTTAGGTGCACCGAACAATGTAATCAATGGATAGAGACAATACACACCGAGATCCATTAACGCTCCATTAGCTAGTTCAGGCTTGAACGCGTTCAGGACAATCCCCTCTTTGTACTTGTCATAACGCGAAGAATACTGAGAGTATCCTGCTACGTATTTACGGACAGGGCCGATTTTGTGCAGGTTCTTCTGCACCATTTTGAACTGGGGAACAAGGGTAGATTTCATCGCTTCCATGAGCAGAACTTGATGTTCTCGTGCTGTATCAATCATGCTCCGAACTTCGGCGCTATTTGCAGCCAGAGGTTTCTCGCACAATACATGTTTACCGTTTCTCAGAAAAAGCTCAGCCTGCTCCGCATGAACCGTATTCGGTGTTGCAATGTAGACTGCGTCGATTACATCACTTGCCGCCATGTCTTCCAGATCGGTGAAACGGTGTTCAACCTCATATTTATCTGCAAATGCGTTAGCCTTATCTTCAGTTCTTGAATACACGGCGGTCAATTTGAATCCTTCAACCTGTGCTGCGGCTTCAAGAAGCCTTTCTGTAATCCAGTTGGTACCCACTACGCCAAAACGAACCATGCCTACCTACCTCTTTCGTCTATAAATTTCATTGGAGTTCTATATGAGTTCAACTAAAGAATATTTACACTTACACTCCGATGACAGAATAACCTTCCGATCGCTGTTATCCCCAGATTTTTTTAAATTCCCTTCTTCAAAGGGAAAATCCGGGGATAAAGGCGAACGCTTCGCTTCTTCACGTTATTTCTGTCCTCTCCGTTCTCGTGTAGAAAGTTTAGTTGGACCTATATAACCTGTATACCATCCTGTATATTGTAGCTCATATTTCGTTCAGATTGAAGGAAGGTACTTTATCCCAGATATTGATATCTTGCTTTTTAAGTTGAAACTTCGTCAATCCCTTCGAATCAAGGGTATAATTAGAGATGAGGTGATCACCGTGGAAAGTCCAGATCAAGATCGCATACTGCCCAAATCTATAGATGGAAAATACTGGCATGCCATCATCCACAACGATAATTCTTATGATGGAACGTTCTTTTACGGTGTGCAAACAACGGGTATCTTTTGCCGACCTTCCTGTAAATCCAGAGCACCCAAAGCTGAAAATGTGCTGATATTTCAACATGTTGAAGAAGCATTGGCACGAAAGTTCAGACCCTGCAAACGTTGTAAACCTACAGGCGAGCGGGTACCTGATCAGGAGTGGATATACGGGATCACGGATTACATCGAACATCATTACGCCGAACCTCTAACCTTGGATGTCCTTGCAACTGTAAGTCATGGCAGTCCTTATCATCTGCATCGTGTGTTCAAGCGGATTACAGGCCGCACACCGGTTCAATATATTCAGGATAAACGAATCACCGAAGCCCGGAAGTTGCTTGAACATACCGGACTTACCGTCACCGATATTGGCCGCCATGTCGGTATACCTAACTCAGCTTATTTCATTACTGTATTTCGCAAACACACAGGTCTCACACCTGTACACTACCGCGAAAGGCATGAGAACTTATGAAGACAAATCTTACTTACAAAGTACCAAAAACGTTACTCAACAAGGGGACAGGGTTCCTTAATGGCTATACACATACGCTGAATCCTTACACAGGCTGCGCCTTCGGTTGTTCCTATTGTTATGTCAGACAGATGCCTGTTTCCTTATTTCGCAAAGAGGATTGGGGGAGCTGGGTGGATGTGAAACAGGAGGCTTCTCGAGTGTTCGCCAAAGAATTGCAGCGTGCCTTACAGAAAGGGAAGGTCACTCTGTTCATGTCCTCCAGTACCGATCCGTATCAACCCGCCGAATACAAGGAGTGTATCACGCGTTCATTACTTGAAACGATGGTACAGCATCCACCCGATTTTGTATTAGTCCAAACCCGCAGTCCACTCGTTACCCGTGATATAGATCTGTTACAACAGTTAGGTGACCGGGTTCGGGTCAGCATGACGGTGGAAACGGATCTGGACGATATGCGCAAGCATTTCAGCCCTTCCGCTCCCCCAATTGCAGGCCGATTACGCGCATTGGAACAGTTGAGGGATGCCGGAATACCGACACAGGTTGCGATTGCTCCCGTATTACCCAGCAGTGAACAGTTTGCAGCCATCTTGAGACCTCTGGTTCAGCGTGTATGCATTGACGATTATTTCATGGGTGATGGCAGTGAGGGCAAGCGCACCCGTCGACTCGGCATGGAGTCGCTCTATCAAGAAGTGGGGATGGAGCACTGGTACCATCCAGATGTTTATCAGACTGTTGTTCAGCGGATGAAAAACGTTTTTTCCGAGGATGAGATCTGGATCAGTCAGGCGGGATTTGAGCCCTAAATGGCTATATACGTTGAACTAAAGAATATTTACACTGGTCACTCCGATGACAAAACAACCTTCTGATCGCTTTTATCCCCAGATTTTTTTGATTTAATAAAAAACAGCCCCTTTCCTTGTTCGAAGGAAAAGGGCTTTTCGTCATGATATAAAGCATAATGACTATCTTATTTATCCAATGTATACAATGGCAGATCCACAGGCAATGCAGCCGGGCGCTGACAAGAGCTTTTCATCTGGTAGAACGTCTGCTCATCTGATGAATCGTGGAATGCCCACATGGCCTCAAGTACGTGGTATGCCAGTTCCCCACTCGCACGGTGTGCACGTCCATTATGTGCTGCATAGGCCATATCTGCCACACCGATGCCGCGTGTATTTTCCTGATATCCTGGGAGAAGCGGAACTTCCGTCCATTCATGTTCACCCAGCAAGCGGTAACGAACAGGACCACCGAAAGTGTTGGGGTCAGGTACCTGCAATGTACCATGCGTGCCATATATCTCAATCGGTGGCAGCGCACTTCCGCCAAATACATCAAAGCTTGTAATCAGTGTGCCAATGGCTCCCTGTTCAAACTGTAACAGACCGGTAACGTGAGTAGGAATTTCGACGGAAACCGTCTGGCCCCTCTTTTTCTCACTCGTAATCGTCCGTTCTTCCATGGCTTTACCTGTCATACCTGCAATCGATTTGATCGGGCCCATCAGTTGGACCAATGCGGTAAGATAGTATGGACCCATGTCAAACATTGGCCCACCACCTGATGCGTAATAAAACTCCGGATCTGGATGCCAGTGCTCATGACCACGACTCATCATAAATGCGGTCGCCGCCACCGGCTTGCCGATTACCCCTTCTTCCACCAATTGAAGTGAAGTCTGGATGCCTGAACCAAAGAACGTTTCTGGTGCACAACCCACGAGCAGTCCCTTACGCTTCGCTGTTTCGAGCACGGCCTGCCCTTCTTCACGGGTAACAGCGAGCGGTTTTTCTACATAAACATGTTTGCCAGATTCAAGCGCCCGCAAGCATACATCCGCATGAACGGAAGGAATCGTCAGGTTGATGATCAACTCAATCTCGGGATCAGCCAAGATTTCGTCGACGCTGTATACGTTAGGCACGTTATAGGCTGCTGCCTGCTCCTCGGCACGTTTCTGGTCGAGATCCGCAACAGCAACAAGTTCCAGCACCTCGAACCGATGACAGTTTTCCATATAGATGCCGCTGATTTTACCGCAGCCAATAATGCCTACTTTCATTGTTTTCATACCTGGGGCTCCCTTCGCCGTGGATCAGAAATGGTTTATCCGTTGAGGATGAATGGTTAATACTGAAGTTACGTTTGCAATCAAACTACAATCTCATTAGTTCTGGTTGTCCGCCATACCTGTGTACACTTCTGTTGATGCACTTACTCGACTCTTGGCAAGCTCTTTGCCTGCTGCTGTCCATTTGAAACCACTGCGCATCATTTCAGTCACGGGTTTCATGTCTACAATGTCTGCATGGTGTCCCAGGGAGTTGTAGAATACCCGCCCTGCGCCCCAGCGTTTCGTCCAGACAACAGGCATATCTACAGGACCATTCGCCGCATGCGGACCAGCCACCACTGGGAAACGAGTTGTTGCCAGCACTTCCACTGCCGGGTCTACGTGCAGGTAGTACTGTTCACTTTTTACCTGAAAATCTTCAATATGATCCAATAACGGGCTAGAGCCACGCTTCATGTTTACCATATACTCCACACCATCATTGCCTGGATGAGCAACCCATTGTCCACCCGTCATAAACTGCCAGTCTACGTTATTTCGGAAGGCATCACACATCCCGCCATGAAGACCAGCCAAGCCCACACCGCTCTGAACAGCCGCTGATACGTTATTGACCAGCTCCTGCTCAATCTGTCCCATTGTCCACAAAGGCACGATCAAATCCAGACCCATCAGCTTCTCTGCATCCGCATAAGACTCCAACGTATTCGAGACTTCAACCTCAAACTGCTCTTCCTTCAAAATACGTTCAAAAATCGCTGCTACCTGCTCCGGTTCATGTCCATCCCAGCCGCCCCATACAATCAGTGCTTTACTCATCGTTTATTCACTCGCTTTCGCCTAGTTTAGTTGTGTTCAACCCTATTCCTGACGGCACTGCCTTGCTTGCTCACATCTCTTCAAGCGTCACCCAACGCCGTTCTGTTACCGAACGTTCTACCGCTTCCAGTACAGCCTGACAGGCGACCCCGTCGTGGAAACTCGGTGATGGTTGTCGTCCTTCAGAGATCGCTGTCACCAGCTCCAGCATTTCATGTGTGAACGTGTGCTCGAATCCAATCGTATGTCCGGCAGGCCACCAAGCTTCGGAATATTTGTGTGCCGGATCAGTCGCCAGTACACGACGGAATCCCTGTACGTCCTCTTCATCCTTTGTAAAATAGACTTCCAGTTCATTCATCCGTTCAAAATCAAATCGTACGCTACCCAGACTACCGTTAATCTCAAACGAGTTCGTACTGCGATGACCTGCTGCAAAACGTGTAGCCTCGAAGCTTCCTAGCGCACCTCCTGCGAATCGTGCCAAGAAAAGCGTGGCATCATCAACAGTTACTTCTCCCTTCGGTGCATCTGCATTGGAACTGCCCTTTGCACTTAGTCCGGTCATCTCAGATGCAAGCGGTCGCTCTTTGATAAAGGTTTCGCTCATGCCGATGACTTCCTGGAATTCACCAACAAGGAAACGAGCCAGATCGATTAAGTGCGCCCCCAGATCCCCATGGGAACCGGAGCCAGCCACTTCTTTTTGCAAACGCCATACCAGCGGGAACGAAGGGTCCATGATCCAGTCCTGCAAGAAAAAAGCACGGAAATGATAGATCTTACCCAATCGTCCGCTCTCCACCAGATCCTTCGCTAATTGCACCGCTGGTGAGAAACGGTAGTTGAACCCGACCATATGTGCGACTCCAGCATCCTCTGCTGCCTGAAGCATCTCACGCGAATCCGCAAGTGACAGGGCCAGTGGTTTCTCACAAAACAGATGTTTGCCCTGACGAGCTGCTTCCAACGCAATTTCCTTATGGGCATCACTTGGCGCGTTAATATCAATCAGATCGATATCATCCCGCTTCACCAGTTCGCGCCAATCCGTTACACTTTCGGACCAACCGAACTGGCTCGCCGCCTCTTGAACTCCCTGCTCGTTACGTCCACAGATCACAGACATCTCAGGCTGCAGCGGAGCAGACGGGAAAAACATCGGCAGACTGCGATAGGCATTACTGTGGGCCTTCCCCATAAACTTGTATCCAACCATTCCGACACGAAGACGATTTGACATGGTCATTTCCTCCTTTGGAATAATAAAAAGTCTTTCTATAGGTGTACCAATAAACTATTAACGAATAGAAGAAGCACGGATGATCAGTTCGGTAGGCAACAACGCTCTCGCTGATTCGGTTACCGTTACAACAGAGTTATTCGCTTTATGTGTGTCACCCACAGATCCATGCATAAGCTTCGATGCTGCAAGTTCACCCATCTCAAAAAATGGAACCCTGACGCTGCTCAGCGGCGGAACCGCCATCTCGGCGGCATCGGAGTCGTCATAACCCACAAATGCCGGAAAATCCGCAGGCCCTATTCCCCGCTCACGCAAACCATGCATGACCCCAATTGCCATCCGGTCATTGGCCGCAAATACAGCATCAATCTCATGTAGGCGATCTGCTACAATCGCTGCCGCCTCAGTGCCGCTTCGTCTACTATAATTCCCCTCAAGCAATAGACTCGGGTCCAGCTCCATACCTGCTTCTTGCAGGCCAAGACAGACACCTTCCATTCGCTCCTGGCTGTTGGAATAGCTGTCCGGACCATTGAGAAAAGCGATTTTGCGATACCCCTGATCCGTAAGATGACGTATGGCAATCCTGCTTCCTTCCACATGATCCGCATCCACTTCCGTGAACGATTGCCCCTCAAAATGCTGATTCATGACACAAAATGGGTGTCCTTCCCGGTGAAGCTGCTGCATGGCAGCCAGTTCTTCAGGATCATCTCTGGCACCAAGGATAATGCAGGCATCCACTTTCTGACGCCGGAACAGATCTGTATAATTCATCACTTCACCGGGTGTTCGGAACATAACCAACAGGTCCATGCCATTGTCTCTGGCTTTGCTCCCAATCCCACTCAGCATTTCCGAGAAAAAATACGCCGAGAACAGATGCGCCTTCGGAACATAAGGTAATACCACGCCAAGATTCCCGCTTTTACTTCTGGCAAAACTGCGAGCAAGAGCGCTGGGCACATAGCCTAACTGTTCGGAAGCTTCAAGAACCTTGCGGCGTGTCTCTTCTTTAATAGGACCTACCCCATTCAGCACCCGGGAGACCGTCGCCTCGGAAACACCCGCAAAATCAGCCACTTCTTTACGAGATGCCATGAATTCCACCCCCTTCTATATAAGTTGAACTAAAGACTATTTGCACTGACACTACGATGACAGAACAACCTTCCAATCGCTGTTATCCCCAGATTTTTCGATTCCTTTTTTCTAAAGGGGAAAATCCGGGGATAGCGTATGCTTCCGATGCAGCTTTCTTTCAGAAAGCTTTTAGGCGAACGCTTTGCTTTTTCAGGTTTTTTCTGTCCTCTCCGTTATCGTGCAAATGATTAGTTCAACATATATAGCTCATCATTAAATCATAAAATGGTTAAAAATCGATATTTATGTACGCGCGTACATTTTCTCATGCCATGTAACCGTTGTCAATGCTTTTAACACAAAAAAATAATGAGGGTTTGGGTTAATCCAAGCCCTCATTATTATCTTGCCAGAGATGGTATTTTCATTGAATTCGAGCACCTGTAATCTTAGGGGTTCAAGTTACTTATCAAAAACACTAGAACGATTACAGTTGCTTTTATTTGTTCAATTATATGGAGTACAGCTCACAACGTCGTTGTAACGCCAAGATCAACGGAGGATTGGCTGAACTCAGCCTGCTCCTTTGTTTTCGCATGACTCGGAATGCGATCCGAGGGTTCTGGCGTGGATTGGAGCTGTCTTACTTTGTGCAGTACTTCTTTGTTCGGCAGGAAGTGTTGGGAACGAATAAACCGAATTGTTTTGGTTTTGGCACGCATAACAATCGAATCCGTCTCGGCGCGATCATCCGCAAGATACCGTACCCCTCCCAAGATCTCACCTGGCGTCACACCTGTTGCGGCAAAAATAACATCCTCCGTGCCGATCATATCCTGCATCGTTAACACTTTGTAAGGATTATCAATTCCCATCTGCAAGCAGCGCTGGAATTCGTCTGCGTTGGCAGGCATCAGACGACCTTGAATCTCACCCCCAAGGCAAGATAGCGCTGCGGCAGCCAGCACACCTTCTGGCGCTCCTCCAGATCCGACATACAGATCAATGCCCGCCTCCGGGAATGCAGGTGCCATTGCACCCGCAACATCACCGTCACTGAGGAACTTAATTCTCACGCCAACCTTGCGTAGCGTCTTGATGGTGCTCTCATGTCGTACACGATCCAGAATCATCACAGTGAGGTCCGAGATGTTTTTGTTTAATGCGGCAGCGGCTTTCTCCAGTGTAACTTCAACCGGGTCTTCAATGCTGACCTTGCCTACAAGCGCAGGCCCTACCGCCAATTTCTCCATATACATGTCCGGTGCGTGGAGCAGGTTACCTTTTCCCGCCACTGCAATAACCGATAGAGCGTTGTTTAGTCCTTTGGCCACGATTTCTGTACCTTCGAGCGGGTCTACAGCCACGTCAACCTCAGGCCCCTCAGCGTTGCCCACTTCCTCGCCGATGTACAACATGGGTGCTTCATCCATTTCTCCTTCACCGATTACCACCGTGCCGCGAATGGACACGGAATCGAACATGGCGCGCATGGCCAAAGTAGCCGCTTCATCTGCACTGTTCTTGTCGCCTCGTCCCATCCAGGGTGCTGAGGCTAACGCAGCCAATTCTGTTACTCTGACAATTTCCAACGCCAGTTCGCGTTCCATTTTTCCCACTTCCTTTCCAATTTCCAAAAGCATAACGTGAAAGCGGTACTAAATCCATCGCAAATCCATATGAAATTGATCTATAATCGGCGTAGTAGCGCCTTTTCAACGATGTATACCTTATTTATCCAATTAATATATGGATCGAATTCGCTCCTTTTTTGGGCTGATGTTAAGCGTCCAATCCTTCTGATTTCTTACTTATAATATTAATTTTATTTTCCATTTTCCGCTCAAAAACAAAATAATTCAACATGGTGGATTAACACGTCCGTTTCGTGCGTAAAAAGTTCTTTTAACATGAGGTATATACAACTTATGTACTGATTATTAAGAACGTAACGCTATCTAACAGACTACGAACGAAAACGATTTTCGGCTGACTGTCCAAACGTAGAAATAAACTAATACATTGTATTGATGATCCTTGAGATCAGCCTATTACTTTCACGATTATTGAGCAAAATATTACTACTAATTATGTATTAATCAGGCCTTTAACTTTTGCTAAAGCCATAGATGCAGCTTATGAAGGTCATCGAAAATAATAAGTTTACATAATATTTATTATGTATTAAAATTCATCGATTTCTTCATTTTATGATTCAACAGTTCTGGCAAAACATAAAAAAGCCCGAAAGAATTCTGCTCAATAGCATTTTTCTCCCAAGCTTTTCCCTCGATGATCCAGTTACAATATCTTTTTGGTCATTATCAAATCAATCTGTTCCTCATCTCCCATGTAAAAAGCATGGGCTCCAGTCTGTACAAACCCCATCTTCTCATAAAATGCGATGGCATTTTCATTTTTCTCCCACACGCCTAACCAAATATTCGTCTTGTGATGTTCAGCTGCCATCTCTATAGCTTTATGGAGCAGTACCTTACCCAGGCCATGTTTTTGGAACTCTTTTTTGATGTACACCCGCTCGATCTCAAAGGATTCCAAGCCCATCTTCTCAGACTGAGCATCATTGATATTCACTTTCATGTACCCTGCCACTTTATGGTTGACATAAATAAAAAGAAATTGTGAATCCGCAATGGATAGTTCCGTTTCTAATTGCTCCCGATTAAACGCCTTTTCCAGATAAGCTTTCATATTTTCGGGTGAATTTTGCGCTTTAAACGTTTCATTAAACGTCTCATAACTAATCTCCTGCAGTTCACACACCTGTTCGATGGTACATATCCCTATACGAATCGTCATCTATAATCACATTCCTTTATCAAGTTAATCATTTGTTGCAAATGCAATAAAAAAGTATTACATTGAATTTAACTCAATTTTGTTGTATTTGCAACATAATATAAAAGAAGAGGTTGAATGAATTGAAATATGTTCTTTTTGTCACAGGTATTCTAATCTTAACGCTTGGTATTTCCCTTACCATTCAATCTGAACTGGGTACTTCACCTTTTGACGCACTGCTGGTAGGGTTGTCACAACATGTAGGCCTAAGTGTAGGGAGCTGGGAAGTCATCCTTGCTTTCCTGTTAATCGGATGCAATTCGCTGTTGAAGCAGCAAAAACCCGAGTTTCTGGGACTCGTCACCGCATTCATTACTGGTGTGGGGATTGATATATGGCTTTATGTATCTGATTTCTTGATTACACCCGAAGTTTACTACACCAAATTGATGACTTTTGTCATTGGTTTAGTGATCATCAGTATCGGTACTGCAATCTATTTGCAGACTAACTTCGCACCCATTCCGATTGACCGCTTAACATTAATCCTGCATGAACTCACTCGAACTCCTTTATTTATATCAAGAACATTCATTTACCTTGTATTTTTGATTCTGGCCTTTCTGCTCAGTGGACCGATCGGGCTTGGAACGTTGCTAACCGTATGTTTTGCGGGTCTACTTCTTCAGTTCATCATGGGCCATACGAAAAAGACAATAGATCACATATTAAGAGACATGGATACATCGTCGAGCACTTAACATGAGAAAGAACATTCGATCTAATGAGTGTACACCGTCTACAAAATAAATAGCTGGATCAGAGGTTTCAACCCTGATCCAGCTCACTAAACGTTCTTTCTACCTTTTACGGCTCAATTCCCCATACCAGCTGGCCGTTCACATAACCGGTAACCTTATCATGGTTTGCGAACTGACTACCGGATGCCTTGAACGAGTAATCGTTAGTCTGTGTGTAATTCGTCCAATTGTTCTTGGAAAAACGTGCTTGAACCTCTGCGCTCTGGCCTGCATTCAGTGATCCCGCTGCACTTGTAAAGCCCACTTCAAGATAATGATCCGCTCCGGCAACTGGAGTCGCCAGTTTAACGAATTGGCTCGTTACATTCGCACTGCCCATACTGGCCCAGTCGGACCAGAAACTCTGAGCTTCCTCCCCGTCAATGGTATAGTAATACCGGAGTTTTACATCACTTAGCGGAATAGCCGAATTGCCTGAGTTGACCAGCTTGAACTTGGGTGAGACACCGTTGGCGGATGCACTTATATTGCCGTTAAAAGCTTGAATCGTCAAATCCCCCGCAGGTACAGTAACCGTGCTGTCTACTACATTCACTGTAAGTTCAGCGTTATTGCCTCCATTAAAGTGAAAGGTTAATATGTTCTGGCCAAGCGGCAGTGTAGCAAGGTAGGATTTGTTCAGAACAACAGCAGAGCTGGATGCTGTATAGTTCTGACCCGCTACAAGCGTAGCATTCCCCTTTGTGATGCTTGTAAGCTGACGGCCATTTAAGGTGAGAGATACGGAAATATCCTGTGACGGAGTCGTCGCTTTATCAAATGTTGCATTCACAGGAGAAATCACAGCATTTGTACCCGGTGTTGAATCCACAATTTTGACTTTTAACACAGGGTCCTGACCTTGATTAAAATCCAGAACAATCGAATGCTCACCAACTGGCAGGGTTGCCAGATAAGTTTTTTTCAACAGTAATGTGCTTCCGTTCAAGGTATAGTCTGTCGTTGCGGTCAACGCATTGTTGCCTGCCCGGAGAGCAGTCAGCGTATGACCGTTTGCATTCACAGTTACGGTTTTATCGCTTTGATTGGGTGTGTATTTGTCAAATTCAACGTTTCCAGGTGTAATGGATGCACTGGGGTTGGGATTGTTAACCTTTAGATTTGGCAGCTCATCCAACGTAATGACATAATCACTTTGATAAAGCGTTTTCAATGTTGCCGGGTAATTAAAAGCAGAACTCATCAGATGCTCGCCATACCAAGGGCAGAAGTACAGCCATCCTGATTTCTCCTCTGTCAGATTTTTCACACTTGGGATCGTATCGTTCTCCGTCATGGCTACCATTTTCGTACCATTCGTCAACTCAACAAGCTTATAGAAAATCGAGGTAATTGCATCCTCATTCGGCACGCCAGACAAACCGTCATAACGGTTGTAGATCGTATTGTATTTGTCGTATCCCACCAGATCTACCTGATCATCTCCCGGATACCAGGCAGGAGAAGTGCTGTATACGTAGCTGTTGTAGGTCCAGATCAGATTATGCAAACCATACGTCTCGGTCAATTCAGTATATAGCAGATCCCATAGCTCTTTGTACACTTCTGCACCTGCCGAAGCCCACCAGAACCATGCCCCTTCCCCGTTCAGCCCGCCGTTGCCTTCTGCTTCATGATACGGACGGAAAAGCACTGGCACGTTGTTGTCCTGCAAAATTAGCAGTTGTTCTGCCAGATCCTCGATGGTCATCATCACGTATTGATACTCTTTGGTACCGGGAATTACCGCATTTGCTGTATTAAAATTCGTTTCTGTTGGCTTGTAGGTCGCCTCTTTCCAATCCACAAAGTCCCCAAGCTCATACGTATTGAAATTACGAGGTACATTGATATGCCAGGAAGCTGTTGCAATACCTTCACGGTTATTCACCCAATCAATCATACGATCGGTTGTACCGTCCTCCCAACCATACAACGGATTATAGTTCATCAGATCAAAGCCACGGATTGCAGGATACTTTCCGGTCAGATCATGAATCCACTCGAATTCAAGCTCTGTATCTCCGTCATTCCCTCCTCCATAGATCTCTTGCTGACCAGAAATAATGTTGTTTCCGTATACCTCCGTTAAATAATTCATCAAAATTTGAGTTTCCGGTGTAGCTTCAGGATCAGTGAGAACTGGTTGTACATTCAAAGGGTCCAAATCCGCATGATCCACTGTAAAAGTATCAAAATACGCGAAGCCCCAGCCAGCCTTCAGCTCAATCGTGTTGGCACCCTGATTCAACTTGTGAAAGCCAAAATCGAAGTCTGACCATGTTGTCGTGTACGGAAGCATATACGAACCTTTGGTAACACCGTTTACGATTAAATTTTGTGACCTTCCATCTGCACTGAGCTCCTGCATATATCGTGTGGAGATCGCGTACATGCCGGTTTCCGGGACAGTCACTGTGAAGGTTAATGTGCCAGAGTTCTGCATCCAGACAAATCCGGCCCCTGAGAATCCGGGCTTGGGTTGTCCATAGATTGAAGTAACCACTTGAAGATCTGGGGTGAGCTGCGCATCTTCGCTCTCGATGGTGAACAATGGTGTGTCTGCATGAACGGGCGCTGTCATTAATCCAATCAGTAGGGCCAATGCCAGCATCATTGCGGTTGCCTTTTTGAGCAAATTTTTCATCAATTCCATCTTCCTTCCCAAGTGAAATATGATAATGAAATGTCAATGAACCCATTCATGATGGCGCTTTCATTTTAAACATAGCATGCACACCAATATTTGTAAATATATGGTGAATAAGAATGTTTGAAATTCTTTTGTACCAGTACTTTGAACGCCATTTGTCCATCGTTCCACCAATATTGAAGACAATTCGAAAACGGTTCATTATCTAATCAGTTTCGGGCCTAAACTTCGTCTCCCGTTTGATGAATGTACTTGGCAGAAAACCTACAAAAACAAAAAAAGCATTCCTGGATCGGATGCTTTTTCAAAGTGCGTTTCTTCAATTCATCTTTTTTTATGTCTACGTCCTGCGTCCCGACTCAACTAACGGATTCCTCGGGAGATGTTTCCTTTATCACACAGCGTTCCCCTGCCTTGCGTACCGCCCGAATAATGCCACCGTAGCCGGTACAACGACACAGATTCCCGCACAATCCCGTTTCAATCTGTTCTTGAGAAGGCTCAGGATGTGCATCCAGTAATGCCTTGGTTGAGATCACCATGCCCGGAGTACAATAGCCGCACTGAAAACCACCTTCCTCTACAAAAGCCTGTTGAATTGGATGCAGAGTGCCTTTCTCCTCGCCGTGCAGACCTTCAATCGTCATAATGTCACTGCCTTCACATTGATAAGCCATGACAAGACAGGAATTCACAGGCTCTCCATTCATCAGAACCATACATGCGCCGCAGCGACCAACTTCGCAGGATACTTTGGTACCCGTTAGCTGCAAATGAGTCCGAAGCACATCGACAAGTCGGGTCGTTTGTGCAATCTCCAGATGTTTCTGCTCGCCATTCACCACGGCTGTCCAGTGATTATCAATTGGCTTACTCATGATGGACTCACTCCTTCCTGCAAAGGTACATTTAAAGGTCTGACCAGTTGTTCCCTCGGTACAGGAAGACGGTTAACCCATACGCCTGTTGCCTGATGAATTGCAGCTGTTATGGCCGGCGCAAGCGCAACGGAGCCAATTTCACCGATCCCTCTAGGGCCAAACGTATCACCTTCTGGTAAGTCTTCAATTGCCTCAACCTCCAGATTGGTATGAATATCCTGAATGGTTGGGATCAGATACGTGTCGAGGTTGGTGGTTACATAACGGCTGTCCTGCATGACCGCATCCTCGGTTAACGTGAATCCAAGCGCCATGACACTGCCACCTTCAATCTGTCCGATATAACCCATAGGGTTGATAACCGGGCCTGCCGCTACAACATGGCGTGTATCAAGTAGCTTGGTTTCGCCGGTCAATGTATTTACTTCTACCTCTGCCGCAACCGCCGCATACGTATACAAATAATGCCCGCCTACCACGTTGTCTGGCGTAGTTGGGTAATCAAACTTTGTATCGAAAATCCATTCATCGGGCTCGCCCTGCATGACAAGCTCCGCATACGAAACCACAGCACATGAGCGAACTCCTTCTTTTGCTGCAGAATCGAACCCAGCTTCAGAATCTTGATCTACTCCCTTCAGCGCCTGCATTTCCTCCTTCTCGCTCGTTCCTGCCCCTTGCCCAGCTGTTTCCACTTCAGGAGTTTCACCAGGAAGCTGGTCTTTACGCCATACACCGCCAGGTCCTGTCACCAGTTGCTCTGCCGGAATGCCCGACATTTCAGACGCGACAGCGAGAACACGGGAACGAAATGGAGTCTGCAAGCGTTGAAGAGCCATCCCTGCCATCGTTGTTGAACGTGAAGCTGTACTTGATCCGCTGTGTGGCACACGATCCGTATCTCCGATAATAATACTGAGATCCGATGTACTGCATTGAAACAGATCACATAACATAATTTCCAGCGTTGCAATAAGCCCCTGACCAAATTCCTCGTAGCTGAACGCCACCTCAATCTTGCCTTCGTTGTTCAGGGACAGGCGGCCTCCCGCAGGGTCCGGAATACCGTAACCGAGCCCTGCACCGTGCATCGCGATGGCTGCTCCGACTCCGCGTTTGATCCACGGCGGCAGAGCAGGATCTGCCGGGGGATGCTGATGTTTTTGCCACAGTTCGGAGCGATCCAATGCCTCCCATACTTGGGACAGTCCATCCGTAACCAGAATGCGTTGATTCAGTGGTCCAGGATCATTCTTTTCCCTCATATTACGTCTGCGGAACTCCCAAGGGTCCATGTTCATGATTGCTGCAAGCCGATCCATCTGACCTTCCATGGCAAAAATCGCCTGATTCCCGCCAAATCCGCGAAACTCACCTGACAGCCCATTATTCGTGTATACAGATACACCTTCCACATCCACATTCGGAATAGCGTAGGGTCCAAGGCAATGTTCGGTGCAGAAGTTCAGCACGGGTGCACCAAGTGTGGCGTAGGCTCCCGTATCTGCTGTAATGCGGACACGATGCGCTTGTATGGTACCTTCTCGACTCATGCCCGTCTGCATTTCAATTTTCATCGGATGCCGCTTCAGCCCCGCACGGACGGATTCTTTGCGTGAATTATGCATTTTCACAGGACGACCACATCTCAAGGCCAGCAATGCACCATAAGGCTGTACGTTTAGTTCATCTTTTCCGCCAAATGAACCACCAATCGGTGAAGACACCACCCGGATATCTTCTTCAGGACAACCAATGATGCGCGCAAGCTGCATCCGGTCTTTATAACCATGTTGCGTTGCCGCGTATACATTCAGCCTCCCCTCTTCATCCGGGACAAACAGGCCACCTTCTGTCTCCATGTACGCATGCATCTGACGAGGCGTATAATACGTCTCTGTCACGATATGATCACACGTGGCAAAAGCTTGCTCGGCATCTCCACGTTTGATCTCCGTGCGATGCAGCACATTGCCTGGACCATGCTCATGTAACTCTGGTGCACCTGGAGCCAAGGCAGCGTCTGTACTATTCAGAGGTGTGAGTTCCTCATACACTACACGGATCGTATCCAGTGCAAACGCCGCACGTTCCGGAGAATCCGCAGCAACCGCTGCAATGGCGTCACCGACATAACGCACAATATCCTCACAGAACACAGGCTGGTCCGGGGTCGCAATACCAAAACGATTCAGACCAGGCACATCTTTGGAGGTCAGAACCGCATAGACACCTTCCAACGCCTCAGCTTCCGAAGTATCTATAGACAGAATGCGAGCATGAGGATATTCACTTCGCAATACTCTGCCATGAATCATGTCAGGTAGCGTCATATCCGTCAGATATTGAAGCTGGCCTGTTACTTTGGGCGCCCCATCTGGCCGCAGGTGCCAACGTTTCCCGCTCTGTTTCCGGTTCAGCAGCATGATCCCTCTCCCCCTTTGTGTGATCGAAGTCTTCTATTCGTGAAGTGCCTCCCATAGCCCAGCACCAAGCATATTGCCTGCGGTCTGTTTGCGATATTGTTCTGTTGCAAATGCATCACCATACGTTGTAAACTCATCAGCCACAGCAGCTGAAAGAGTCGCGGCTTGCATGACAGAAGCTTCGCTACCAAGAAGCTGTTGTTCTGACTCCAGAAGTCGCATCGCCATGCCTGAGCCCCCGCCAGCCGCAATCGCAATCTTGGTCCAGCGGTTATCCGAGTCAATCTCACCGTATAACGCAACCGTCACCAGCGATGCACTGAACGTCTCCCGTCGACCCAGCTTGCGATAAAAGGAAACTGCTCGTGCAGCAGGTCTGTACTCACCTTCCACATCAAGCATAGAGGACGGTCTCATCGGAATATGAATCGAGATTAATACGTCCCCTGGATTACGGCTGCCATCCCGTCCACCCTGAAGCCAGGAAGACACACTGCGAATCTCTATTCCGTTGTCAGTCAACCAGTGCAGCTCCGCATCATATACAAGCAAAGCAGGCAACGTATCTCCTACTCCGGATACAATATTCCCGCCAATGGTTGCCACGTTTCGAATGGAAGGAGCAGCAATTGCATTCACCGCTTCTTGCAGGATCGGCAGTTGATGCAGCAACACTTGTGCAGCACATTCTTTTAATCGGGTCATGGCTCCAATGACCATCTCGTCTCCACGAGTAGATACACCGCTTATTTCAGGAATACGAGCCAGGCTAATCATGTGTTCAGGCGCTGGAACCAAGCCGCCCTCCCACTGGGTTCTTAGCAATGTTCCACCTGCCGTGTAACAACATATTCCCTTGAGTCTACTTCTCAACGTTTGCAGTTCTTGCAGATTCTCAGGCTGCCATACCGATGGCACGGCTCCAGAACCGTATGCCGGTGTTACCATCGCTGCACCCCCTTTCTCTCTCTTCCTTGGGCAGGAAATTCAACCGTCTGATCCAGATAATTCTTCAAATCATATGAGAGTTCAGCAGCAACGTCAATTACCTTTACATCGTTTTGGATAAATGTATAAAACCTGCGTTCTATTTGTGCTTGATGCATGATGATCTATCGAAAGCTAACACGGGTTCTCATTCAGAACATGTTAAAAGAAGACAAACAGGCCAACCAGACTGCCTGGCTGACCTGATCATGTTATTAAATTATACATAGTCATTAATCTTCTCCTGTTATTTAGTCTGTCTGCTGCGATTCATATACATGATTCAGAATGCGTTCCAATTCCGGTTCTGTATCCGCATCCCAGAAACTAGTCTCAGACAGTGGTACATGTACACCTGAATAGTTAGCGCTACGCATGATCTTGCGTGCCCCTTCATCTCCATGTAGAGACAACAGAGGCCCGAACATATGGGAGCGAAAAGCAACAGGAGGCTTGCCTCCCTCACCATCGGTAGCTGCGACATAGTCACACAGGTTGTGGGTAGCCAGTGCTCTGGTCACCCGATTGATATCCTGTGCTTGTAATAAAGGCTGATCGCCCAGTAACATGAGAATGCCCTCCGGTTTGTACTCCATGGCCGACAACACGCCAGAATGAAGAGAATTGGCCATGCCGCAGGCATAGTCAGCACAGACCACAATTCGAAGTCTTGCTGTGGGATGATAGGCATACGCGGCAGAATCAAACCATTTTACAGGCAGCCATGCCAACGAATCTTCCGGTTTGACCACACAAACCACTTGATCCAACTCCGAATTCAGCGCAGCTTCCAGTGACCATGCAGCCAGGGACCTCCCGTCAGGCATGATAACCGCGAGTTTATCCCGACCAAGACGACGACTCTTACCTGCTGCCAGAACTATGCCCGTCATTCGCATGTGCAACGCTCCCCTTCTGAACCTCAGAACTCAAGGAAGAGACCTTCTGTTTACATGCGATCAATTCCGCTGCAATGCTGATGGCGATCTGTTCGGGCCCATCTGCTCCGATGCTCAATCCAACGGGAGAATGCACACATTTCAACGGTGGTAAGCCATCCAGCAGACGGGCCGTTCGTGTTTTCGAACCCATGATGCCAAGATACGCGTACTCACAGTCCACTAACATCTCCAACAGTTCACGTTCGTGGGGATAATTATGACTCATTAAAATCAAATAATCTCCGTTGTGCACGTTTAACAAAGGCATAATCTCACACGGGAAACCCATTACCAGTTCAGCTTCAGGGAATCGTTCCGAGGTGCATAAGGACTCTCGCCAATCGGCAACTACAACACGGAATCCTGCAGACCCGGCGAGGCTGGCAACAGGAATAACATCATTCCCGGCTCCGACGATAATCAGGCGAGGCTTAGGAGCGTACAACGAAGTAAGTTGCTGCGGAAGCTCCCAGGGATTCGTTGAAATTCCGTCATTTGTCGGTATTTCAGCATCAGTATCAGAGATATGTTGTGAATCACCGGATAGATGGGAAGAGTGAGATTCGTTTGACGTAGCAGTTACCATTTCAGACACAAGCGTAAGGTGAGGTATATCGGGAGAATGTTGTGTTGATGCCGTATGTTCATGCTTGATATTACCACTACTGTACTGTTCATCAATCTGCAATGAAGCTGGATTATAATTCGCCACGCGATCATGAGGAGGGACGAGCGAAGGACGCATGATTGCGTGGCGCGGAGTACTCGTTAGTTCAATCCGTGTCCATCCATATTGAACCCTTGTGTAATCATCTTGGAACGTTCGGGTTAACGCTGTTGCAGCGCCGGATTGAAAACACTCTTGCATCTGCTGCAACGTATTTCGGAGTTCACCACACACAGGTTCAAGCAACACAACAACGAGTCCGCCGCAGCCAATCGTCTCCCCCCAGGACAGATCATCTTCGGGACGCATGTCGTACTCCGCGAATTCCATCTGGTTTGTATCCAGCACACGGCTCACCCGGGCCTGAAGATCACTCTCCAGACATCCCGGACTGATACTGCCAACCATTTTGCCATCCTCGGTCAACAGCATAGAGACTCCCTGCTTACGGTAAGCATGACCCTCTACCTTGATCGCTGTTGCGAGCACACAGCGCGTTTCACGGGCTGCGATTGCACACAGATCATGCATTTCCATAGCGGTCCCCATCCTTTCTGGAATTGCATAAACTTCCTTCGATCAGATACGTTTCATCAATCTCGCAATACTCTTATCCGACTCACGTAGCACAATGCCACGATCAATCGTCTGAATCTTACGATTCTTGAGCACGATACTTCCGTCAATAATAACGGTATCCACACAGCTACGTGTTGCGGAGTACACTACGCGGGAATAGACATCTGTCTCATAGGAAGGGTACGTGTGGAAATCATCCAGATCCAGCAGCAGCATATCTGCCTTTTTGCCCACTTCAAGACTGCCAATTTCCTTCGACAAGCCAAGCACCTCTGCACCACCCATGGTAGCCATACGCAATACAGTCCGGGCATCCATCACTGTTGGACCATGAGGAATCTTCTGCATCAGAGCTGTGAGGCGCATCTCCTGAAACATATCCAGATTGTTGTTGCATGCGGCACCATCGGCCCCAATCCCAACCGCGATCTGACGATTCAGCAGATCCGGAATATCGGCTACCCCGGAGGAAAGTTTCATATTTGATCCAGGGCAGTGAGTGACTTTGACACCGCGCTTGCGGATGATCTCTTTCTCTTCTTCACTCAGCCATACACAGTGTGCCAGCACCAATCTGGGGGTCGCCAGACCGATATGATCGAGGTATACGATGTTACGCATTCCGCGTTCGTGTTCGACCAGTTCAATCTCTCCGCGATTCTCGGAGGCATGGGTGTGGACTTTGACATGATATTTATTGGACAGGTCGCGCACTTCTATCAACAATTCCTCGGTACACGATACAACGAAACGTGGACAGAAAGCATATTGAATGCGTCCTCCGCCAAACCCGTTCCATTTCTCCAGCAGATCCACACTCTGTTGCAGCGAAGTCGCTGTATCCTCACGCAGGGGTTCCGGAACTTCGTCTCCATGATCCATCATCACCTTGCCGGAGATGACCCGGATGCCGCTCTGTGCCATCGCCTGAAACGCCGAGTCCGTGTGATGTACCGTCTCCATATCCAGAATGGTCGTCGTTCCGCTGGAGATTAATTCGCCAAGTCCAAGCATTGCCGAATAATAGACGGACTCCTCATCATGCGCTGCTTCCAGCGGCCAGATGCGTTGACGGAGCCAATCCATCAGTTCCAGATCATCCGCACGTCCACGGAACAAGGTCTGACACAGATGAATATGCGTCTGGATGAAACCTGGCAACAGCACTTTGCCACGAGCATCAATGACCTGGTCAGCTTGCACGTCTATGTGAGCTGCGATCTCCTTGATTTTGTTATCCTCGATCAACAGATCTCCGATGAACACTTCCTCTTCTGCATTCATCGTCACAAGCTGTGCGCCTTTCAGCAGGATCGTTCCCATGCCAATCTCCCCTATCTGTGTCTGTCTATAGTATTCATGTAGCTGTTACCATCCAATAGCCATACCGTCGCCTCTAGGGTCTGCTGCGCCGCTGATCATGCCGTCCTCCCGAATGACAATGCCTTGCGACTGTCCCATAATACCGTCCCACGGCGCTCTCGCTTCAACGTTATGTCCCCACTGGGCAAGGGTTGCACATACGTCATCATGATATCGGTTCTCCACACGCATCGTATCGCCTTCTTCACCCCAGGTACGTCCGTACACCCAACGGGGCAGGCTGATCGCTTCCTGGATATTGAGCCTGTAATCAAGCACTCCGGTAAGCACCGATAATTGTGTCTGCGGCTGGCCTTCTCCGCCCTGCGTGCCCACGAGCATATAAGGTTTGCCATCTCGTGTAACAAGGCCCGGCATGAGGGTATGGAATGAGCGTTTGTTCGGTTCCAGTACGTTGGCATCTCTCTGATCTAGGGAGAAAAACGACCCCCGGTTCTGCATGATAACCCCCGTATCCCCTGGGACATAGGCTGCACCAAAGTCAAAATACAGGCTTTGGATGAATGAAACGGCATTGCCTTCGCTATCCACAACCGCTGCATACGCCGTGTCCTGACCTATCGTTTTGGACAAAAACGGTTGTGCTACAGGTGGAGCAGACTGAATCTCATTCCACAATTGGTCTCCGTAACTCTTGGATAATAGAAGATCCAGCGGAATGTCCCTGAAATCCGGGTCCGTCAGATAACGGTCACGATCCCGAAATGCCTTTTTCACCACTTCCGCCATCAGATGATAGAATTCAGGTGAGGTACGTGCTACAGAGGACAGATCGGTATGCTCCAGCATATTTAACATCATCAGCATCGAGAATCCCTGCGAGTTGGGCGGCATCTGATGAACTTCATAGCCACGATACTCCGTGCTAACGGGTTTCACCCACTCGCCCCGATGCCCTGCAAAGTCTGCTGGTGCAAGCATGCCCCCATCCTCACGAATAGCCGAAGTCAGACGATCCGCGAGTTCTCCTGTATAAAAAGTATCTCGCCCTTCCGTCTGAATCAGACGAATGGAGGCAGCAAGATCAGGCTGGATCAGCAGCTCACCTTCCTGCAAAAGTGTACCCAAAGGCGCAAATACCGCTCGCAGCGGTGTATGCCCCATAATGAAATCTTCATCCCTTTCCATCCACAGGCGGAGATTCCGGGATACAGGGCATCCTTTTTCTGCATACTGCACCGCAGGTTCAAGCAACTGCTCCCACGGTAACTTACCGTACCGGGACCAGACTTCCCACCAGGCATCCACCATTCCCGGAACCGTGATGGCACTAAGCACACCACGCTGAGGGATGGCATTCATGCCCATCGCTTTGAACGTATCCGCATGAATGCCTGCGGCTGAGCGGCCACTTCCGTTATAGGCGGTAATCTCACCACTGGCTCCGTCATGAATCAGGAAGAAAGCATCCCCTCCAAGTCCGGTCATATGTGGATATACCACACCCAGTGTTGCACTGACCGCAACAGCAGCATCATAAGCATTCCCGCCCTTCTGGAGGATGGAGCTTCCCACTGCACTCGCCAGATAATGAGGAGAGGTGACCATGACCTCTCTGGAGATTGGCATCTGATTTAACATAAGGCGCCCTCCTTCCCTGCATACACATCCAATGCGGCCTGCACCGCTTCACCGGCAGGTAATACGTGACGATGACGGAGAAGAACAGCTTCCAGCGCTCCCAGCACATGAAGTACGTTCTTGCGTTGGCAGCTGAATCCCATTGTACCGATCCGCCAGATCTGCCCTTTTAACGGTCCAAATGAACTGGCAATCTCAATGCCGAAATCGTTCAGCAACATGCTGCGCACCGACTCACCATCAATCCCCTCCGGAATCGTGATACAAGTGACCACCGGAAGTTTGCTTGACATATCCCCGTACAGTTGCAGTCCCATTCCCTGAATTCCAGCGACCAACGCACGTTCATTTACCAGATGTCTCTGGAACCTGGCCTCCAATCCTTCTTGCAGCAGAATGCGTAATCCTTCGTGAAGACCGTAGAGCATGGAGGTAGCCTCCGTATGATGGTTCAACCGTGCCGAACTCCAGTAATCCTGCAATTGGCTCAGGTCAAAATAATTACTGGCAATCGTGCGGCCTTCTGCCCGCGCACTGGTTGCATCCCGCAGTCCGCGTTCAACTGTTTTGCGGCTCATCAGTTTCTGCTCCACACGACTGTTATACGTGAGAGGTGCCATTCCTGAAGGAACGGACAGGCATTTCTGCGTGCCACCCATCACCGCATCTAGATGCCAGGCATCCGTCTCCACCGGCGTTCCACCAATGGTAGCCACAGCATCCACGACGAGTAAAATATCAAGGTCGCGACAGGCTTTGCCAATCTCGGCAAGGGGCTGCATCTGACCGGTGGAAGTCTCACCGTGAACCATCGCAACCAGACTTGGTTTATGGGTATGGATCGCCTTGATCACCTCTTCCGGATCAAATACCGTTCCCCATTCCGTTTCAAAAAAGACAACCTCTGCACCGCAACGTTCCGATATTTCAACCAGCAGATGTCCGAATCGCCCGTAGATCGGAACGAGAACTTTGTCACCGGGCTGAATTAGGCTGACCAACACAGCTTCTATCCCTGAACGGGATGTACCATCAACTGGATAACACCACTCGTTATCAGTCATATATAACTCTCGTAGCATCGCCATTGTCTCGTTCATCAAAGATGTGAATTCCGGGTCAAACTGCCCTAGGATCGGAAAGGATAATGCTCTAAGTACACGTGGATCAACCTCAACGGGGCCCGGGGTCATAATGGTCCGCAAGGACGGAGATAACTCTTTATAGTTGGACATCTTCATTCAACTCCCGTAACCGTATTTATAGAGTAGCTGGACCAGAACCCGAAAACCGTGCATCAGGTCTGCTTCAGCTGTATATTCAAGTGGATTATGACTAATACCATCCTGGCTCGGCACAAAGATCATCGCTGTCGGACAAGCCGGCTGAAAAATCTGCGAATCATGTCCGGCACCGCTTGGCATGGGCCAGTAGGACAATTGCTCCTGCTCACAGATGTTTTGAATGTCCGAGATCATCTGCGCATTCATGGGGATGGGTGTGACAGATAGATGTTCTTCCCAGTCCAGTCCGAGCTGCTGCTCGGCTGCGATTCGACTAAAAGCCTGGAGCACCTCCTGCCAGCAGCGATCAATACTCTCCTGCCGGATATGACGAATATCCAATGAAAACACCGCCCGGGCTGCAACCACGTTCCCAACACCCGGATCGGCCGTGATTCGCCCAACCGTGGCTACGAGTGGTTCTCCTGCTTCCAATGCGATACTCCTTACCGCAGCAATCATCTCGGCTGCTCCGGCAAGTGCATCCTTGCGCCAGGACATCGGCGTCGTCCCCGCGTGATTCGCTTCACCGCTGACGGTAATACTGAACCTCTTCTGACCTACGATATCGGATACAACTCCAATTGAATGTCCAAGACGTTCCAGAACCTGACCTTGCTCAATGTGAAGCTCAATAAAGGCACCGTAATTTTTCGCGGCAGGTCTATATGCACTATCGGGTCCAAAGCCCGCATCGCGGATCGCTTGTGCAAAGGTAATGCCGTCTTGATCCTTCAAATGCTCTACGTCCTCGAAAACTGTCATTCCTGTTATACTGCGCGAACCCCAATACGCAAAAGGGAAACGACTTCCTTCTTCCTCACATAGGGATACCACTTGAAGTGTGCGTTTCGGTGCTCCAAAATGCTTTTGTAAATACTCCAATGCAAGAACTCCCGCCACCACACCGTAAGCACCATCATATTTACCACCGTATACCACGCTGTCAATATGTGATCCGGTCACAATCGGTAATTCTTCAGCACCAGTCGCTGATTCCTTACCCTCACTCTTGAGTGTGCCATACAGATTACCGGACTGGTCAAATTCGGGAGACAGCCCTTTCTCCTGCATTTTGGTTGCAAGGGCACCTTGTGCTTCACACCAAGCCGAGTCATACAACAGTCGTGTGACGCCACCTTGTGTATCCGCACCATATGTCGACAGCCAGTCAAGCATGGCTTGCAGCTCCACCTGTTCCACATCCGGCAATGGAAGAGGAGCATTATTTGTACCGGATGACCGGTATACTCCAGATTCCGTCATGTCGTCTCCTCCGTTCCCGCTTCGATGGGACTAGAAGAGTAAGCCGCAATGTGTTGCCCGAGAGGCACGGGAGATAATCCGGATTCCGAGTTGTAGACACGATGCCCACGGCAAAATACGTCTGCAATCTGACAGTTAAATGTACGTCCTACATAAGGGCTCTGTTTATGCGTGTAGAGCAGATCCTCCGTGTTCAGGGTTGTGCTCTTCTCCCAGTCAATCAGGACCAGATCTGCATCCTTGCCAATCGCAATCTCTCCTTTGCTCTCCAGACCAAGCCTTCTGGCAGGTTGCAAGGAGAGCACTCTTCCGAGCAACGGGAGGTCGATATTACGCTGAAGATGTCCATCCTCCAGCATGATTAGCAGTGTGCTTTGCGCCCCGGATATACCGCCCCAGATTTCGAAGAAGTTATCAGATTGTTTCATGGATGGCGGACATGGAGAATGGTCCGAGGCAATACCATCAATCAATCCCGAAGTCAGTGCATCCCATAACTGCTCTTGCTCGCAAGAGCTGCGAAGCGGTGGAGCACATTTCGCTACAGCACCTAATCGGACCACATCCTGATCGATCAGTGTCAGATAATGAGGGCATGTCTCCGAAGTGACGTCTTGCCCACGCCGTTTGGCGTCTGCTATCAGATCCAGCGCTTCCCGGGTGCTAATATGCACAAAATGCAGCGCACACCCGGTCTGTTCACCGTATTTCAACGCTCGCGCAACCGCGACGACTTCGGCTTCCGCAGGACGGGACCGGACATAATCCATCGGTTCAGTCCTTCCCTCAGCAATGCTTTTTGCACCGAGTTCGGCAACCATGCCTTCGTCCTCTGCATGAAGTGCCAGCACACGGTTTAATTTGGCAAGTTCGTTCATCCCGTCCAGTAGCGTATGATCATCGGCTCTGGCAAAGATATCTTCTCCTTCTCCACCCGGCTCAGACATAAATGCCTTGAATCCGGCAGCACCCAACCCTGCCAATGGAGCAAGATCACCACGATTGCCGGGAACCAAGCCTCCCCAGAAGGTATAATCAACGTACGATTGGTCTGCCGCTGCTTTCATTTTCATTTCCCATGCTTCCGGTCTTGTGGTTGGTGGTACACCGTTAAGCGGCATATCGACATAGGTTGTGATTCCCCCTGCGGCAAGGGCTGCCGAACCTGATCGAAATCCCTCCCAACTGGCGAGTCCGGGTTCATTGAAGTGTACATGAATGTCCACCACGCCCGGCATCACTGTATGCCCCTCAGCTTCTATGATGCAAGTCGCTTCACCAGCGGTCAGCCGCGTGGATAGTTCCGTTATTTTCTCACCAGTGATGCCAATATCCAGTTGTTCTACCCGATCTCTCAGCACCACCCGGGCCCCCCGGATGATGGTATCAAATGTTGTCATGTGGATGACCCTCCCCCTGAATCAGAACCGGATGTGTGCACATTCAGCTTCCCCGGTATGTACTGTAACCTCCTGGAGCAATCAATAATGGAATATGGTAATGGCTTGAGGCATCAGATACGGCAAAACGAATCGGAACAATCGTCCATAATGCTTGGCCTAGCTCCTCCAACGAACGCTGTGCGTAATAACTCTCGACATGGAATTGAAGCTCATATATGGCTGACTCCAACTTGCCTCCATCCAGCAGCGGTGCATCCAAACGTCCATCCGCATTGGTCACCGACTCAGCCACTTTTAGCTTGCTTTCCTGTTCTCCATCCCTCTTCAGGGTATACAGCTCGATCCGAACACCCGCAGCAGGGACGCCTTTGGATGTATCCAGCACATGTGTTGTAATTCGTCCACCAGATATCGACATCAGACGTCACCTTCTTTCCCGGCGTTACGGCCGTCTGTTCCCAGATCATCCCTTGTCATCGAGAAACCCTGGAATCCATATGGTGGTCTCGGCTCGGTAAATACTTTGCCTTCTCCCTCTTTCACTTCCTCCAGCACTGTCTCCCAAGTCCGATTGTTGGACTCAAACGAAACCTCACTCAGTTGCTCAAATCGACTTAATAACCTTCGTCCAATCTGGTAGATCAGATGTTGAATGGAAGCGGATCGACACTCATGAAATACCGCAGCAGCCAAATCTCTGACCTGTTCCGCCGCTACATACCGTCCACGCTGATCGTCCATGGCATCTCTCGGATCTTCATAACGCCAATTGATGTTCAGGAAAATAAATAACGGTCGATCCCTTGTCTCTGGAAGAGTGGTATATTCATCCTGCATAAATCCGGCAAATTCACTGCCTTTGACCTTGATCAGTCTCAGATCGGCTACACCACTGAAATGGTTGCTGAGTTCAATCGAGTCTCCTGATCGTTCTGCTTCCACGGCAGCTGTCGTCCGATCATTCTGTGAATAACGAAATACAAGCGCACTCGGTCGATAACTTCCTTCTAATCCAATGGGTATATCTTCAAATGGAATCTGGTCCGCTGTCATCTGAACCTTGCTCATCTGCGGATACGTCTCCAGGAAACGCCGACTTACCAGCGCAAGAAACCCTTCCACCGTCGCCCCTGTGTAATCCGCTGCATGTTTGAGAATGAAATTTTTCATCGAATCGGTTGCGACCACCAGCGAATTATCCCCTTCTGCAAAAGAAGGCAAGAATTCATCACCCTGCACAGCGACCTTAATGTTCAATCCAAACAGAATATTACTGCGTCCCATGAACGGAGATTCCGGGATCGACTGTATGCCCGTCAACGGTTTGGCGTAGGAACGATACATCCACACATCCCCTTTGCCGTAATACATGGTCCGCTGCTGCACTGCGGCTGGTTTGCTCACGAACTCATGTTCATGACCGATCTGTGCGAGCCACTGCTCCAAACGAATGCCCGCTATCTTGAATACTTCCTTCAATGCAGTCTCGAATTCTTCTTCCCTGCCTCGGCGATGACGTTGCCTCATGGATTCGAGGATGGAGTTTGCGGTATGGCCTTTTACGGCCAATATGAAAGGAAAGCCAAATTGGCTTGTATATGCTTTGTTTAATTGTTGAAGTTCGTTGTATTGCTCTTGTGAGAGGGAATCAAGTCCTGCACCAGCCTGCTCCTGAACGGAGTTGCTGCTCATGCTGATTCGTGCTCCAAGATCCGGGTGATTTCGAAGCAACTGCAACTTCACCTGGTCATCCGATGCCTGAACCACACTCGTCATCACATGCATCATCTGTTCCAATGAATCAAAAGGTCGTAAAAGCCCGGCACGCTCAGCCACCCACGGTGATTCCTCAAATAAGCCGCCAAACGTATGCACAAACTGTGTGATAGACCAGTTGTTAACAAGTTTAATTAAGTCGCTCATGTTAGAACCTCCGGTCTGTTGTGGATTATTGTTCTTCATTCTAAGTGCCGTTCAATGTCGCGACAACAATATTTACGCAATTTTGTAATATAACATAACATCAGAGTTGTGATTTGTTTGCTGTGCACGGGAAGAGCAGCTTTTGTTACCCTTAAACATGAAAAAACCGCACTCCATCAACGGAATGCGGTTCTTGGGGGTCTAGCCCAGTAGCATTGTCATGTTGCACAATGTGCGGTCTAGAGTTGGACATTGTGCGGTCTTGCAACTGCTTTGTCCCGCACGAACTTGCGGAAGGTAAATACCAGCTTTAATTTAAGCAGATCATTCGTTTTCTTAAAGTCCATTTGCAGCAAGCTGCCAACTTTCTCCATCCGATAAGTGACCGTGTTGCGATGCACAAACAGTTGCTTGGCAGCTTCATTGATCAGTCCGTCATTCTCGATAAAGGACTCCAATGTATTCATCAGCACCTGATTGGGATCACCATCCCTGGCAAGTAGTGGTTCGAGTACTTTATTGCAGTAGTTCTCCATGATGTTATCCGGTACGTGTTGGAACACATAGGCAAATTCGAGCATTTCAAATTGCAACGCACGGTCTTTCATGCCGAATCGACGAGCCAGTTGTCGAGTATCCAGACACTCCTGGTATGCTTCACGGAGCGATTTGGGCTCATGTTTCATTTTGCTGATCCAGAAACGCGGAGCCGGTGCTCCTTTTGCTTCTTGCGCTGCCAGAACATCACCGAAACGGCTCAAGAGAAAACTTGACAGCTCCTCTCCATAATCTCGCCCTGTTGGACAGGTGTAGATGGACAGAATGCCATCCTCAATCTGAAAATGCTGCGAGGCCGTGAATTGCATCAGCGGATTATATTGTAATTCGCGATGAATCTGTTTAAGCAGCTTCCCCTCGGCAAATACAGTCGGCTCAAGTGTAATCAATACGCACTGATAAGTTCCCTGGAATAGATGTACACCTTTGTTTTCACTCATGGTGGTTAATTCCTGCACGGTCATTTTGTTATCCAGATACTGTGTAAGCAGCGTACGCATCTCATCTTGCACGGTCGGATTAATATGCTCACGATAAGTCATATCCATATAAAATGCCAGTACATCCGCAGCCTGCTGGAACAGCTCTTCCTCCGCTCGAAGGGATAAGGCTGAATCGGTAAACACAAGCAACGATCCGTATTCTTCATCATTTTGTTTAATCGGTACACGATGACAACTTCCCTGATTCCATTTCACTCGGTGCATGACGGATTTCCAAGGCCAGCCTTGGGTTACAGCATCCCCTGCGATGCCTTCACTACCGTACAGCACATGCCCTCGAGAACCAATGACGGCAAGCGGATAGTTCAGCACCGTGGCAAGTTCGGCAAACACATTCCGATGTGGTTGCTGTTGCAGTGCAAACTGCATTAATTTTTTCTGCTTTTGCACGACCTCATGCAGCAATCGGTTGCTACGTTCATGTTCAGCCTTGAACAAGGCATTCATCTGGTCCGAGAAAGTGAATTGAAAGGGGAGCTCAAGCAGCGGCAAACGAAGCCGATCAGCTTCCTCGACAATACCTTGGGGAATGGACTGCCAGAAACGTCCCAGCTTGATGCCGAGTCCTGCACAGCCGCGTTCATTCAAGCGCCGCATCAAACGTAATGCATCCGTCTCACTGTCTTTCATAATAAAAGCGGTGGTGAACAACATTTCTCCGGATTTGATCCAATCCGCGATATCAGGAGCGTCCATGACGTTAACGGATTTCATCATCCGTGAAGTCCCTTCCCCACCCGCAACCAGTTTGGCCTCTGACAACGGGTATACCTGTAAAGCCTCTTTAACCGTAAGTTGCATGGACACTACCTCCCATATATATAACACAATATAATGTCATTCTGGTTAACGAAACTAAATTTCGCATAATTTTTCTAATTAAATCCATCTTTATGCATTTAACTTTTATTTGTTGTTAAGTATTATAACATCAATTTTCTAAATAAAGCTTACACGGCAAAAAAATAAAACCTATGACCTAATTACAGCGCAATTTACTGTAATCGGCATAGGTTTTATAAGTTACTATGATCCACATAACGTTGAAGTAATCCATTTGCACGATAACGGAGAGGGCAGAAAAAACCTGAAAAAGCGAAGCGTTCGCCTTTATCCCCGGATTTTCCCCTTTGAAAAAGGGATCGAAAAAATCTGGGGATAACAGCGATTGGAGGGTTGTTCTGTCATCATAGTGTCAGTGTAAATAACTTTTAGTTCAACTACGATCAGATCTCCAATGTTTCGTGATTCATCCATAATTTCATGCGGGATAATACTTCTTTGATGTTCAGTGGTTTGCTGAGATAGTCCGAAGCACCTGCTGCAATACATTTTTCCCGATCCTCTTTCATGGCCTTGGCTGTTAGCGCAATAATCGGAAGCTGGGTCATCCCAAGTCGTTCACGGATCTGTCGAGTGGTCTCATAACCATCCAGTTCCGGCATCATGATATCCATCATGATGAGATCAGGCGTTACTCCTCCGCGTTCCAACAGTTCCAGACACTCGTATCCGTTCTGCGCTGAAATAACATGCATGCCGTATTGCTCAAGAGCGTTAGCTAGTGCGTATACATTTCGAATATCATCATCAACGACAAGCACTTGGCGTCCGCTGAGCAACGCTTCTTCCAGAGGTGTTAATAACACATCCGATGGAGCTGTGGTCAATGAAGGGAGTTTGTTGATCTCCGGAGTGGTGCTAGCCACCTCATTCAGGAACAACCGGGATGTGTGCATGGTCTCAGGCTCATCCATTCTCAGTGGCAGGAACAGCGTGAATACACTGCCATGCCCTTCACGGCTTGTCGCTGAGATAGAACCTCCCAGCAGAGTCGCAAGCGATTGAGAGATGGACAAGCCGAGTCCTGTCCCCCCATATTTACGAGCTGTTGCTCCGTCCGCCTGTTTGAATGCATCAAAGATCTGTAGAAGTTTGTTATCCGCAATGCCAATCCCTGTATCACTGACGGAGAAAGCAAACACGTCGGTCTCTTGGTCTTTGGCTACCGGATGAGTTAGACTCATGCTGGAGATCGTTAAGGCAACTTCACCCTCACTGGTGAACTTAAATGCGTTAGAGAGCAGATTTCGAAGAATTTGGTGCAATCTCATCTCATCTGTCACGATTGTTTCCGGCAAAGGACTTTGGAGCTGAATCCGGAAATCTATTTTTTTCTGTTCCGCTGTTTTCAGGAAATACTGGTTCATGACTTCAGGAACACTGCCCAGATAGACATCATCGAAATCCACTTCCATTTGTCCGGCTTCCACTTTGGATAGATCCAGAATATCATTGATCAGATTCAGCAGGTCTTTACCTGATTTGTGAATGACTGAAGCATAGTTCTGCTCCTCACTATTCAAGTGCTGGTTTTTATTCTCAGACAATATTTCGGATAAAATCAACATGCTGTTAAGCGGTGTCCGCAGTTCATGGGACATGTTCGCCAAGAATTCGGATTTGTACCCTGAGCTTGTTCGTAACTGATCTGCCACAACCGCAAGTTCATTGGCTGATGTCTCAGCAGCACTCTTCTGTATTTCCAGGCGATCATTAAGCATATGGAGCTCTTCGGTCTGCATTTGCAGTTCCTCCGTCTGAGACAACATCTCTTCGGTCTGAGCCTGAAGTTTCTCCGATTGTGCCTGTAATTCTTCATTCAGAACTTGTGACTCATCATATAATTGCTGTAATTCCATGCGAGTGACGGTCGAGTGTAGTGAAACACCAAAAATATCCGTCAGTTCCTGCATCAGCTTCATATCATTCTCTTGCAACGGCTTCATTGAAGCAAGCTCGATTACCGCAATCGTTCTGCCTTCGAACAGGACCGGGACTACAGTAAGTGATGTGGCAGATGTATACCCGAGACCCGAAGAGATTCGGATATAGTTCTGGGGCAGATCATTCATGCGTAGAACTCGCTTCTCCACAGCACTTTGACCTACAAGCCCCTCACCCGGGGCAAGCGACACTTTACCGAGCGAACGTTCTTTCTCTCCATCCCCAGCATATGAAGCCAGGCGCAGCAGTCGATTGTCTTTCCAGTAATATAAGACGCTATATGGAACTTCAAACAACATGGCAAGCTCGTTCAGGAACAAGCGAGACAATCCCCCCAGATTGGTCGGGTTCTGTAAAAGTGTGGCAATCCCTGTGATCTGGTCCTTGACCCGATTCTGTTCCTGTACTTCATCCAGTAATTTGTTGGTTTCGTGGCCCAGGTCTCCCACTTCATCATGTGTTCGAACCTGAATTCGCTGCTTCAGGTTTCCACCTTTGGAGATATCACTTATGGTTTGCATAACATCTCGCAACGTTTTGACGATATTTCCTGATATCACAATCGCGGCTGCAATGGATAATGCTGCGATAATACCCCACAGCGTGTACATAATCGTCAGCAGTGTGGAACTGCGTCTGGCAAGTTCAGTAACCCTCGCCTCGGTCAGAGCGATCTCTGTGTTACGGAAGGTTGTAAGTTGCGAGCGCAGTAGATCAATTTCAGTTTTACCCGGATCAGATTCAAAAAATGCAACAACTTTTGCTTGATCCCCTTGCTTTTTCAAGTCCACCGACGGCTCCCCAGCAATCTCAATCCAGCGTGTAATATGAGCTTTGATATTCTCCAGACTCTGCTGCTGTGAAGGGTTATCACTAATGAGAGCATTCAGCTGATCATAGTTGGAACTCCACTGGGATATGCCTTGGGAATAAGGCTCCAGGTAACTTTCATTGCCTGTAATCATGAATCCACGCTGTCCTGTCTCCATGTTCAAGACATTTTTTTCAATCGCGTTGGTCAGATTATGTACTTCCAGATCATGATGGGAGATAAAATCATTTTCCTTCTGTAACACATTAATTTGGGCCGTAAGCACTAGCAGAACAGCTCCAAACAAAAGCACAACCACAAGATAGCCCAATAAAATTTTGGAGCGTATCGTAAATCTTCTCGTTTTTGACAACGCGGAAACCTCCAAATATATACGAATCCCATAATTAAATTAAAACTGGTGCATATGTAGTTTATATGTATACGTATAGCCTGACAAGCTTTAAGTTCATCGATTTGCATTAGAAAAACGACCTGCTTGTGCAGGTCGTCCTCTTCAGTGATCTATATTGCTCATTTGGGCTGATTTTAGGCCTTTGGAGCGATCATTTTGGCCGGATCGACATATTGATCAAATTGCTCTTCGGTAAGCAGGCCCGTTTGTAACGTCGCCTGTTTCAAAGACAAGCCTTCTTTATGCGCAAGCTTCGCAATTTTGGCTGCATTCTCATAACCAATATGCGGATTAAGCGCTGTAACCAGCATAAGCGAGTTGTTCAGATTATGTTCAATCTGATCCAGGTTAGGCTCGATGCCTACGGCACACTTGTCATTAAACGCAATAATGGAGTCCGCCAGGAGTTGCACGGATTGCAGGAAGTTATAGATGATAACCGGTTTGAATACATTCAGCTCAAAATTACCCTGACTTGCCGCGAAACCAATCGCTGCATCATTACCCATGACCTGCGTAACCACCATAGTAATGGCCTCGCTCTGAGTTGGGTTGACTTTACCCGGCATAATGGAGCTGCCTGGCTCATTTTCCGGAATACGGATCTCGCCCAATCCACTACGAGGACCACTGGCTAACCAGCGAACATCATTGGCAATTTTCATCAAATCAGCTGCAAGCGCTTTAACCGCACCGTGTGCATATACAACTTCATCATGACTTGTAAGTGCGTGGAATTTGTTTGGTGCAGATACAAAATCTTTCCCCGTATGTTTGCCAATCTCCTTGGCAGTGAAGTCCCCAAAGTCCGGATGCGCATTAATGCCCGTTCCGACAGCTGTACCGCCAATCGCAAGCTCCTTCAGATACTGTACACTTTCACGGATCATGCGCTCACTCTTGCCCAGCATGGCTTCCCAACCACTGATCTCTTGACCAAGCGTAATTGGTGTTGCATCCTGGAGGTGGGTACGTCCAATCTTGATAATATCCTTGAATGCCTCAGACTTGTCTGCAAAAGTAGCTTTTAATACCGCAATGGCGGGCAAGAGTTGATCCTCAACAGCAAGAACACCTGCGACATGCAGAGCCGTTGGGAATGTATCGTTGGAGCTCTGAGACATATTCACGTCATCATTTGGATGCAGACGCTCTTCCTTGCCCTTTTGCTCCAGCAGTTGGTTCCCCAGATTGGCAATCACTTCATTCACGTTCATATTGGATTGTGTTCCGCTTCCCGTCTGCCATACTACCAGTGGGAAATGGTCATCAATTCGGCCTGCAATAATCTCGTCTGCTGCATAAGCAATAGCATCGGACTTAGCCGCAGATAATTTACCTAATTTATGGTTACTAGCCGCAGCACTTTTTTTCAAAATGGCAAGGGCACGGATAACTTCCATCGGCATATGTTCACTGCCAATCGGGAAGTTTTCCTTGCTACGCTGCGTCTGAGCTCCCCACAGCCTGTCGGCTGGTACTTTCATTTCGCCTAACGTATCTCTCTCAATGCGGTATTCCACTTGCTTGTCCTCCTCCAAAAAAATGGTTTGGGTCTCTACAAAGCTTGTGTATCTCGTCATATTATACATGATTTGTGAGCAGGTTTTCACCTTTTCGACAAAATTGTAAGCGTAGCGCAAAATGAGCGTGAATTATTTTTGTGACGCAATTGGATACAATCGGCTGCTCTGTTCGAATAGTTCACCTGGTTCCAAACCGATCAATCCGATTTCTTCTGCAGGTATGCCTTCAACATTAGGAGCGTTAACCAAGTTCATCTGTGGTTCAGGACAGAAGAATTCGCCACCCATGTTATTGTTCCAGATCATCCAGTGTTTGTACGAAGTACCCACATCGTATACCAGTTTGTCTCCAGTACGGTGATCCGTAAGTTCCATATAGTTACGTCCATTCTGCGGCTCCGCAGTGTAATGATTATCCATGGCAGCAAAGAACGGACTAACCCCGTCTTTTTTCAATTGTTCTTCCTCAGGTGTAAGCGGTTGAAATTGTCCTGTTGGCAGAGATCGCTCATTCAATTCACGACGTTGTCCAATTGTAACTTTGGCCGTGTAATCCGAGGCCTGACTGTCCGGTGCAAAAGGTACAGCAATCGCCGTGTGGAATGCAAACAAATTCGGCATATATTCAGTCCCGTTGTTGCGGACGATCAATTGTTGCTGAAGTCCTTGGCTGCTCAAAGAGTAACGAAGCGTCACTGTGAACGTAAAAGGCAGGTACTGATGGAATGTATGTCCTTCTTTCACGTCCTGGCTAAGCAACACATAACTCTCCAGCTGATCAGAACCGTATCCTTCAACCTTCCACTCGGCATCATGCAAAAATCCATGCAAATGGTTACCTGTAGCGGGTTCGTTCACAGGCAACTGATAAACTTTACCATTCCAAGGGAAACGTCCATCCTCATAACGGTTCGGTGGAGAAAGAATCGGAATTCCATAAACCGCAGGTGCTGCCATAAATTCATCCATCTGATCCTGATTCGGCTCTCTCAAGTAACGAAAACCCTTTTCTGTATCACGAAAAGCAACGAGGTTGGCACCCACGCTTGGAATAACTGCCGCTTCAAACTGATTAAAACGAAGCCAAATGGCTGGTATCCCTCCAAATTGTTCTTCAAATGCTGCATCTTGCTGTGTCATCGTTATATGTACCTCCTGCATACTAAGGTTATATTATACGGCTCGACTATATCATGCCCGAGCGCAAAATACCAATCTATGATAGAGAACAAATTCATAATAGAAAGACAAAAAAGACAGGAAAAAGACAGCTGCAATACGTTACGGCTGTCTCTGCTGTCTTTCATAGGATGGTTCAATTAATCCACATATTTGCCATGATCCGGCACAGTGCTCTCTTCAAAGTCCAGATCAAGCCGCTTCAAGGATTCACTCAGCATATCTCCGCTCAAGGCATGCCCATGCCCGGTAATTGCAAGTTTCGGCTCCAGATGCCTTATATGCTGGACAGATTGATGAGCAGCCTGCCAATCGGTTGTAAAATAGGAAGGTGGACCATGCAACTGTTTGTCCTGAAGCAATACACTCCACAGCGACTCCTGCTTCACTGTGATGATTGCGTCTCCCGCAATTAACAAACGGTCTGCTTCTCGAAAGAGCGACACATGTCCAGGCGTATGACCTGGCGTGTGCACCCACTCCCATCCTGATAGACCTGGAACGGAATGATCTTTGGGTAGACTGAATATCCGATCATCCAGATTGATCGCCTCATTGGGATATGCGAATGACAACCTGGACATTAAACCTCCACCTACAGAAGGGTCCGCTGGCGGGTAATCTTTTAATCCTGTTAAATACGGAATTTCAAGCGGATGAGCATACACTGGCACACCCCAGAATTGTTCCAGCTCAATAACGGTTCCTACATGGTCGAAGTGACCATGCGTCAATATGATCGCAGACGGCGGACCTTGAAATCGTTCTGTTGCAACCTGAACAATATGATCTGTGAACCTCGCCATTCCGGTGTCCACGAGGACCCAGTTCCTGCTTCCTGGCTCTCCGATGAACACGACATTAACGAATAGTGTACGTAGACTGAGAATATCGGGCGCGACTTCTTCAAGTCCCGTCAACCCTTCTGTAATCAGATTGTCAGATGCCATTCACGGTTACCTCCCATTAGGCGGATTGTCTCTCTGGTTCCATTCATCTCGTAGACTTCCCTTTTCTGGATCATCTATTCAACATTTCCAATAAAATAGACGGTATACACCCTGTTTCGGGCATACACCGTCTAGTATAGTCATCGACACAACACAATAGAACAAGAACATCTCGGCTAGTTAAGCCGGAAATGCCTCCAAAGCAGCATCGAGCAATTGATTGTACAGATCGTCATCATTTTCAAGCAACTCGTCCATACGCAGTAACTCTTCTTCATCACCGGATTGCTCCGTGAAATGCAAGCTATAGTCCCAATCTTTTCCGTTCTTGCTCATGAAGGTAATCTCATATACTGACTTTTCGCCTTCTGTGCGGTAAACGGTATTTCCCACGTATCCTTTTTCACCTTCACGGCGCATTTCAGCACTTATAATTTCAATATTCACAATCATTCTCTCCTTTAATCTTTCATCTACAGTCGGTCTCCAACATTTCTGGTAAACCTAGTTTGGTAATTATTATTGGTTAATTGTACAATATATAACGTAGCAACGTATACCTTATTCAATGAAGGAACCATTCTGAGTCCTTACATAGTTGTAATGAGGTCTATAATAGCCAACAAGCTACGATATTATTATCACATTGGAGGAAAAAATAGCATGAATACTTTTGAAACGAATCTGCAGCAATATGCTGAACTGGCTGTACAAGTCGGTGTCAATGTCCATCCTGGACAGACACTCGTGGTTAACGCTCCAATCTCGGCAGCACATTTTGTACGACTGATTGTCAAAGCAGCTTACGGTAAAGGTGCGAAATTGGTCAAAGTAAACTGGAGCGATGAAACCGTTACACGTCTTCATTACGATCTTGCACCTGATGAAGCCTTCTCCATTGAACCGAAATGGTTTGCAGCTGAAATGACTGAACTCGTTGAAGAAGGTGCCGCTATTCTGCACGTCATCGCTGAAAATCCGGATCTGCTGAACGGTGTAGCGCAGGAACGCATTATTACCAGCCAAAAAGTGCGCGGCAAAGCGCTCGAAAAATATCGTGCTTATCAGATGGCTGACAAATTCAGCTGGTCTATCGTGGCCGTTCCTTCTCCGGAATGGGCAGCTAAAGTGTTCCCGGATCTTCCAGAAGCACAGCAAGTGGATCGCCTGTGGGACGTCATTTTCAAAACGGTACGGATCGGTGAGCAGGATGCTGTTGCCGAATGGAAAACCCATTTGCAAAACCTGGATTCCCGCGCTGATCTGCTGAACAACAAGAAATACAAAAAACTTCACTATACAGCTCCAGGCACAGACTTGACCATTGAACTTCCAGAAGGCCATATCTGGGTATCCGGTGGAAGTGTGAATGAGCAAGGACATGTCTTTATTGCCAATATGCCTACCGAAGAAGTATTCACGGCTCCGCTGAAAACAGGTGTTAACGGTACAGTGCGCAGCACGAAACCACTGAGCTACGGTGGCAACCTGATTGACGGATTCTCCCTTACGTTTGAGAACGGTCGAATCGTAGATTACACCGCTGATCAAGGTCTCGATGCACTCAAAAACCTGATCGAGATGGATGAAGGTGCACACTATCTGGGTGAAGTTGCTCTCGTTCCACATCAGTCCCCAATTTCGGATACGAATATTTTGTTCTACAATACACTCTTTGATGAAAATGCCTCCAACCATTTGGCGATTGGTAATGCCTATGCCTTCTGTCTGGAAGGTGGTAAAACGATGTCCAAAGAAGAGCTGATTGAACGTGGCATGAACTCCAGTCTCACTCATGTAGACTTCATGATTGGATCCGGAGAAATGAACATCCACGGTGTGACCTCCGAAGGCGCGGAAGAGCCGATCTTCCTGCAAGGAAACTGGGCATTTTAATAACCGTTTGATGTGATTTAGGAGAGAGGAGATTACTCCTCTCTTTTCCTGCGTCAACAGGTCGAAAATTCAACAATTGGAGGGAACTCATATGTTAAGTTTTGAACAAAAACTGGATCGTTACGCTGAACTGGCTGTAAGAGTAGGTGCTAACGTGCAACCAGGACAAGTATTTGTCATCTCTGCGATGATTGATACCGCTGAATTCGTACGTTTGCTGGTACGTAAGGGATATGAAGCTGGCGCCAAGCAGGTGATTGTAAAATACGGAGATGAAACCGTCAATCGATTGCGGTTTGAGATGGCCCCTGAGGAATCCTTCCAAGAGCCGCCGAAATGGCATGCAGCGGAGCTTGAAGAACTGGCGGCCAATAATGCAGCCTTTCTGACCGTATTGTCATCCAGCCCAGACCTGATGAAAGGGATTGACCCGGAGCGGATCTCGACCCATCAGCGTACATTTGGTCAGGCTATGGCCAAGTACCGTCAGTATCAACAGGCGGATAAAATGAGCTGGACGGGTGTGGCTTGTCCTTCCCCCGATTGGGCAGCCAAAGTATTTCCGGATCTCCCGGCAGCCGAGCAGGTTAGCCAGCTGTGGGAAGCCATTTTTGCTGCGGTGAGAGCCGATCTGGAGGACCCTGTAGCGGCTTGGGAACAGCATATTGAACGACTGGAGACCAAAGCCGTTGCCCTGAACAACAAGAAGTATCAAGCATTGCACTTCCTCTCCCCAGGGACGGATCTTACTGTCGAGCTTCCAGAAGGTCATATCTGGGCGCAGGCTGGTAGCGTGAATGAGCAAGGCACCCCTTTTGTCGCCAATATCCCGACAGAGGAAGTATTCACTGCTCCAGCCAAGCACGGTGTTAACGGCAAGGTGTCCAGCACCAAACCACTCAGTTATGGCGGCAGTATCATTGATCGTTTTTCACTCACATTTGAGAACGGACGTATCATTGATTTTCATGCTGAAGAAGGGCAGGATACGCTGGAAAGACTCATTTCCATGGATGAAGGCTCTCATTACCTCGGCGAAGTCGCTTTGGTTCCCTTCCATTCACCGATCTCTGAGAGTGGCATCCTGTATTACACTACATTGTATGATGAAAATGCGTCTTGCCATCTTGCGATTGGCAGTTCCTATGCATTCAATATCGAAGGTGGCAAATCGATGTCTCCTGAAGAGCTTGCAGCCCGTGGCATGAACACCAGCATCACCCATGTGGACTTCATGATGGGCTCACCCGAGACGGACATCTACGGTATCACGGCAAACGGCGAACGTGAAGCTATCTTCCTTAAGGGAGACTGGGCATTCTAACTGATTACGGAGAGTTATCTCCCTTAATGTATTTTCTCTGAACAGTCGAAAAGGCTGTCTTGCAACCATTTTTTCATGGTTGGCGAGACGGCCTTTTATTAATCTTAAGCAAACTTTCCCGCATGTTATACACACTTCTCTCATCTGGTTTTTCCCGGACCAACATCCCATTGTATCGTTTCCATATTATGTTGTAAAATGTAATGATACCAATGTTTGTGGATTGTTCACCAGAAAGGAGAACATCATGGCCAATCGGCTCCAGTTATTACTAGCCTCAGATTTCCATAATTTAGGCTCTGCACTTCAAGAAGAAGTGTATTATGAATATTATAATATGGTACATGGTCTTATCGTTTATATCATCAAGGAGCGTGCTGCAGCAGAAGATATTATTCAGGAAGCTTTTATCAAAATCATTAAAAACAAACCCATCTTTGAAGACGAGGTCAAACTGAAAGCCTGGCTCAAGGTTGTCACACGGAACACAGCTATTAATTATCTGAGAAAAAATAAAAATAACCGTAACCAATTGGATACGGATAGTGTTTTTATAGATATGGAGACGATGAATCAGACGGCAGCTTCCGTGGAAAGCATGGTAGAAACGCAGATGATGGAAGAGTCCATTGAATATTATCTCGGACAGCTCAAACCGGAATACCGTGTACTGGTGGAGTTACGGTGGAAAAAAGGTCTCTCTTACCGAGAGATGGCCGAACTGCTGGATACCTCCGAAGACATTGTGAAACAACGTTTGTTCAGAGCCCGTGGCAGTATCAAGAAGAAATTACATAAGGAATGGGGTGGAAGCATTGAGCAAAGGCAAGTCCGATAAGCACGTAGAGCCATTCGATTCAGAGCTGGAAGACGAATATTTCGACGCTGCGTTTGACCTGGCTTTTGATGAAGCTTTCCATCAGGCCGTCTCTGCCCCTTCCGCCTCCCATACCGAATCCATGCAGCAATCCTGGCAGAAGGTACACAGGGAAATTAACAGAATCGGTTTACGCAAAAAAAGAATTCGTACCTTACGACTTTCAGTTGTCGTAGCAGCGTCCGTGACCATCGGAGCCGTTATTTTCAGCCTGCCGTCCGGTACGCAAGCGGTATCCCCTTTTGTGCAATCCATCAAGGATTGGGGCAATGGCATGAAATCCATTATCATCGAGGATCGCACGACCCATCTGGGGGCTGATCCGTCAACAGCCAAAACACCTCCACCACCGGAAACCAGCTTAGACGACATTCTTAAAGTACAGGAAGAAGAAGCTCTTAATACACCTTCGTATGAGTTATCGAGCCACCTGCTTCGTCCAGTACTTGTTACGGAAGAGATCGCACGCGAAGGGTTCATGGGTGACTTTCTGTTATCCAATGCCATTCCCGAGAGATTCAACAAGGTTAAATTCGAACTCGTGCTTGATACTGAAAACCCTGTGAATCCAGACGATTATTATGAGTCCACACAAATGAGAGTTCAATATACCAGTGAAGGCAAGAGCATAGAGGATGAGATTATCCAGTTTGATTATGTCTATGTCATGCCTGGGGAGAAAATTGAAGGCGCCATGCTTCGTGATATGAGCACCGTTAAGCTGGCGGATGGATCGGAAGCACTGATGTATATCGGCCCACCCTATAACTCCTTTCAGTGGATGATGGGTTCCAACAATATGAGTCTGTTTGGCACCCTTTCGGAAGAAGAAATGACTGCTATTGCCAACGATTTCCAAGAGCAGAAGTTTCCCGGCAGCACCCGTTGATAAGATCAAAATAACACGGTGCCAGAGACATGTTTGCTTGTTTCCATGGTACTTCCATCATACGCTGTATGAATACTGGTAACCCGATAATAATATCCTGGCATAACGGTCCAATCCGATGTGGCATTCAGTAAGTTTGTATTCGTTGCATTGTTGGAATTGGTTTTGAAAGTTACCCATGCTGTTCCTGTCCAGCGCTCAAGTCGATAATCTACGGAAAGTGTCTTCATTGCTGTATATGTCATGGTCTTGGTATTGACGATAGCCGATAGTCCACCCCCAGGAATGACTGCACCGACCGCTTGATAGATATGTCCAAGTTCTCGAGTGTTAACAAGCGAATGGATGGATGGTTCCGGCGGCGGTGGGGGTGTAAGGGCACCAGAGGACACGTTGACCATCGGGCTTGCAACGGCTGGTTCGGACGTAGGTATAGCCAGGATTGTTGGCACCATTAACAAGGCAACAAGGGTTATTTTTAGCATAGATGCTGCACTCTTCGTTTTCATTTTCCGCATATTGATCCATCCTCCGCTTCCATACTTGATTTTGTGTAAGGGTATAAACGGACGGATCGGGTCACAGGTTTCAAAAAAAATTAGACGCTCCGATGTTTCTGTCGGCAGCGTTTTTTGTCTATGCATGCATCTCCAGCATGGTTGAAACCTAAATTATTCCAGCCCGTATGTATTGGGTAATGGATACACGAAACCATATGAACCAACCAGATTTGCAAATGAGGTGGTAACTTGAGTAAATTTCAATCCAAATCCAGAAGGCATCGTCACAGCTCCAACCCGAATGAACTACATATCGAAGTTTCCGGCTCGTTCAAACGTTGGCTTGTTATCTTGGTGAGTGCACTTACCGCAGGGACCTTAATATATATCTTGGCTACAGCTCGGGAAAGCTGGATAAGCATGGGGATTGACCGCTATGTATTGCCCTTTATGATCTGGGGACTTGTACTGTCCCCCATCCTTGCTTTTCTTTTCCTCAAGCAGAGCGGACGAACCCTTTCCCATGTCAAATTTTTTCGTGTTTTCGGGATTGCTTTCTGCCTTCTGCCTCTGGTACTTCTGTTTTATGTGTTACCCGTAACACTTGGCATGGTGAATGATCACCTGACCCAGTATAAGCAAACTCCGGTATTATCCACCACTAAGGTGGGGGACTTCAATTCTTACGAGGTTACTTTTGTCGATACGCCTATGTACGCCATCATCACCATTAAGACACCGACAACAACCCAATCCACTCAAAAAAAGCTGAATATCCAGCATGATCTGGCTCCGGGAGAGAATGTTTACGTCACTTATAAGCGAATTTCTATCGAGAATAGCTTGGTCACGGAGAATCGTTACGCCGATATTGTCATTCATGCACCCAAAGAATCATGAGCATGCAAAAAAGCTGTACGATGACATTACGTCACCATACAGCTTCATTTGTTACAATTGCGATCCGGCTACGCGCCTTCTTCTTCAACCAACAGTTCCAGCTTAATCACATTCACTCGGGAAATCCGCTTATGCTCTGTCTCTTGAATGACAAATACATACCCCCCATACTCAACCGATTGACCGACCTCAGGTGGAATAGCGTCTACTCTGGAGTATAACCAGCCCCCGATGGTATCGTAATCGGCACGATCCATCTCCAGTCCGAATCGTTCGCTGACTTCTTCAATCAGCATCAATCCATCAATGGAGTATTCCATCTCATCCACTTGCTCAATGACAGGACGCTCATGGTCGAATTCATCCTGAATCTCGCCTACGATCTCTTCCATGATATCTTCAAGTGTGACAAGCCCGGAGGTTCCGCCGTATTCATCAATCAGAATCGCAATCTGTGTCTTGCTACGCTGCATACGCTTGAGCAAATCACTGATCAGCGTGGTATCTGGCACAGCCAGGATGGGCCGGATTACGGAGATGGTATCCGTAAGTTGGGATCGCATCAGATCCTTGATGTGAATAAAGCCGATAATATGATCCTTGTCTCCGTTATATACCGGATACCTTGTTCGCATACTTTCACTGGCAATCTCCAGATTTTCCAGCATGGACTCATTGGCGTTCAGACAGATCATTTCCGTCCGCGGAATCATAATTTCACGGGCGGTTGTATCCGTAAAATCAAATATATTATCAACAAGTGCTAATTCAGTGTTATCAATTAAACCGCTCTTATTGCTTTCTTTCATCAGAATACGTATTTCATCTTCGCTATGTGCGGAGTCCATCTCCGAAGCTGGTGCCATTCGGAACAGTCTCAACAAGCCGTTAGCCATACCGTTCAGTGCCCATATGAATGGATACATTAACTTGTAGAAGAACGTTAGCAAAGCCGCAGACCACAATGTGATCGTCTCAGACTTTCGAATCGCCATCGTTTTGGGAGCAAGTTCTCCCAGTACAATGTGCAAGATCGTAATGATCACAAATGCAATGGCAATAGAGATTCCATGAACGTAGACTGGTCCCAGTCCAAATGCGGTAAACATGGGCTCTAACAGATGTGCAATTGCCGGTTCTCCCAGCCACCCGAGTCCCAATGAAGCCAAAGTTATACCTAGTTGGCAAGCTGACAGATATGCATCCAGATTACGTATGATATTGGAAGCATAGATGGCATTTTTGTTACCTGTTTCCACCAAAGCCTCAATCCGACTTCCACGAACCTTCACCATCGCGAATTCCGCCGACACAAAGAAACCATTCATTAATACAAGTAAACCAATTAATACTAAATTTAAAATACTCGGTAAGGGGTCACTCAAATTTTCATCCTATTCGCCGTCATTCTTCGGCAAATAGGTCCACCTCCTTCGAAAATGTAGGATATTTGCCATTCTGCCGCTCATATGCAATTTCAACTTCCCAATGCTTCCACCTCCACCTTGTTCTGTCGAATAACAAAGATATGCTTCTTTTATTATATAATTCTACACTACACAGTCAATCCGTGTCCTATGACAACGAAATGGCACAAACGCCTTTTTTCTTTAACAAAAGTAACGATTACGCTGTTTCCCGTAAAAAATTTTTACTCAATACGCCGTTATGCTTCCTATTTTCTCAGTTGTATTGATAAGTGATTAACTTTCAGATCATTAGAGAGTTAATCACTTATCATTATCTGTAATACGTGTGACTGCTCGAATTACAACATCAGGATAGTTATTTTGAATGATAATTTTGGCTTCAGCTATACTTTCAGCTCTCAATTCTCGAGTGTATATGATCCCATAAGAATCTTGGAATTCTACGGAATATTCGATTGCCTCTTGGTCCATTTTTATCACCTGCCCATTGTTATTGTGCTTTACATATCACATTATCAATAAGTTTATGCATTCGTAAAATACGTTGAGCGCTCCCTTCCACTAGTAGTTTATTCGATAGTCCTTTTCAAGATAAGCATATTCACTGTCCCTTGTTTGATACGTCCTTGGTCTGATAACTAATAATTCACTATCTGAGCCAGCCTTGCTAGACGAATTAATTTCGAGTTTCATCACTCGTTCAATGACTTGATGATCGATATGCTCATCATCTACATCTTCCTCGTCTACAAAGCGAACTGTTATGTCCTGTTTTATCCCTTTCCAATTTAGATGACTACTTTGATAACATAATTCCACATTAATCAATGCCTCATCACAATCTATTCTCGACTGTGTGTAAAACTCAATAAATACGTCTTTGTCTCGTGACACTAATTTTATTTCACCTGTTTCTGTTTCAAAATTCCCATTCAAATTTAATCCTCGATAAAGACCTTTTGGGAGGTGAATACGTAATATTGCATTTTCAGTTAAATTATTGGTATGGGTGAGCTCAATCCATAAATGATTCATTCCTTCTTCTTTTTCCATCTTTTTTTTAGCCAGCCGTAAATTAAGCATCATTAAATCCCCCCCCTTAAAACCTGTGAAACAGAATCAATTACCTTCTGTTTTAATTCGGCAGAAACTCGAGGACTTAATGTAATTGAAACATCATCTGTTATTGTTAGGGTTTCGTTTTCCAAGACACGGTCAGGACTATATAAACTCATCAATTGACCGATTTTTTCCACTTCCTCTAAAGAAAGAGGATTTAATTTTTCTTGGATGGATGCTAAGTTCTCACCAGTTCTTGATAAAGTTATAATTGCTCGAAAATAATGAATGTGTTTATCGGTGTACACTCTTTTATTTCCTACCAACTCTAACGGAGGAACCATACCTATTTGTGTATAGTACCGAACCGTCCTCAGATTCATCTTAGTATCATCTTCTTGAAGAATTTCTGAGATACGCTTTGCAGTGTACTGATTCATAACCTCACTCCTTTACACTTTAGTGTATACCTGTACAGTAAACTGTAATATATACAGTTTACTGTACAGGTATACATCTAGTCAAAAAACTATTAAAAAAGGAGAATATCATTTTGAGAAACACAACTAATTCTAACCAAACCAAAGAGAGCACCCTCGCTTATGCTTCCGCATGGCTGGATACTCTCTTGTTGTAATACTGTTATTTTCTCAAATTCTATCCGTTGATTACGATGTCGACTCAATCTCCACTACCGTCTCAGAAACGGGGTTCCAGCGCCACTTGGCTTGTTTCCCGCTTGCGTTATGCAATCCGCCGATCCAGAATTCATCCTGCTTCAGCAGTGCCCAATCGACTTCTCCATTCAACACCTGAATTCCGAGTTCCGTTAGTGACAGGACTACGTCACGGAATTTTTCATCATGCTGCTTGAAATTAGGGAAAGTGGTTGCATCGCTCATCTGAAGAAGGGCATGAGGTCCTTCTGTCATCCGCCTCAGATGGGCCCAGTATTCAAGATCACCCATCCCGAGAATATGCAGCTTGTCCCCTACCTCGCGAAATAATGGATACGGATGCTCCACACCCGCTCTAATGGTCTCCAGTGTTGTCTGCTCAATGAGCCCCAGACCATTCGATACAGATGGCAGACGGGACAAATGTGCCTTAAAGGCAGCTTCCACAAAGGGTAGCGCAGAAGTGTCTGCCTGCAAGTAATCCAGATGATGCCGGAAATCAGTCGACGTATAGGCTTCCCAGAACTGTGCACCGGCTTGTAACTCGTTTTTCTCAATCACATGCCAACTGCCGGACAGACGTTCAATCTGTGTGGAGGTAAGCTGTCCCAGTCCTCTAAAGTGCTCAATCTCTGGATACGAGTCAATGCACAGCAGATTCAGTTTCGTATTCTGGAGCGCTTGTCCGTTGAAATAATGCAATAGATACGATAACATCGTCTGATCATAGAGATCGTATTCGAACCATAAGACAATTTCCTTGTATTGTTGAAACGACTGCAACTTGTGTTCAAGTTCTTCAATCTTCAAGTATTCCGCCTGTGGAATGCCCAACTGCTGCTCTAAGACGGATGCACGATTCTTCCGCTTCTTTGTATCTCCCATCTCTTTGGCTACCGGGCCGTACGTATACAACTCTCTCCATACCAGGATGTCTCCCTGAATTCCACTCTCTCTTAAACGATTGGCAGCGTGATCCCCATTCATAATGTGTAACAATCCTTTTCCCCCTTCATACAAGTCACTGAATACAGAGACCAGATCCCTTACTGGCATAGAGCGCTTGAGTTTGGATCGGGCATCGAACAGTCTTTTCTTTAATGCAGGTACCTTCACCCCGAGGAAATCCGATATTTCCTTGAGCGAGTATCCTTCCAAATAAAACAGTTCAACAGCAATCCGCATCGATGATGGCAGTATTGCAATGGAATCACGAAGCGTACGATGCATTTCATTTTGCACCACTTGTTTTTCCGGATCATACGCCTGATCCTCTTCATGGAATACATGCTCCAGCTCCTGAACTGGAATCATGGTATGCTGCTTGCGTCTTAGCCAGCGATAACACTGCCTCTCCACGATTACCTTGAACCACCCGGGAAAAGCCTCAGGAGCTTCCAGCTTGGACAGATTGCCAAAGGCTTCAGTAAATGCTTCCTGTACGACATCTTCAGCCCAAAATGTATCTCCTAAACGATTGTAGGCAACAGCAAGTGCCATCCCGCGATATTGAGACATCAGTTGTGCGTAAGCTTCGGTTTCGCCCTTCATCGCTCCTTCAATCCATGAATTCAACGCTATGGACTCCCTTCATATAAGCATGCTGCTTGTTCTATTCATGTATAAGTGCCATGTTATCGCCAAAAGGTTACGTATGACTCTAAACCTATAGTAACCTTCGTATATATGTTTATGTAAAAAGCTGTCCTGTCTGCGGATTACCTCCACATTCAGGACAGCGAAGCAAATCAGTATGTGTTAGACATGTCAGTTATCAATCAAAATGATGAGGGCCAATGATTATCTGCTTGGAGCTTGCGGGTAATTGCCTACCACTCCTGGATATTGATACAACAACGGCTCATCAAATGTAGCATAGTCGAAGTTGACCATCAACAGCATGATTCGTCTTCCTGTCTTCGGGTCACTGATGATAATATGGTCACGGCCCGCTGCTTCAATGATACCTTGGAAAATACGAGCGTTCCATTCTTTGTTGCCTTCGTAAGTCATGTAGAATGTACCGAATTTACCAAGGTTCAGACGTAAAATATTCTCAATGTATGATTGCTCAAACTGTGGAGCCGTTGTTGTAATCACTGCACCCGTTGGTGTCATTGGGCTTCCACTGGATACGAGTGGGGGTACACTTGTGGAGCTTGGTGATACCATCCCTGGCATTGGTGACATGGCAGGCATTCCGTTACCAATTTTGTAAGACGTACCTTGAACCTGAGAATTGGCTTGTTGACCCAACACAGAATTCGCTTGCTGACCCAGTGTTTGAGTCGTTGGTTGATAAGGCTGATTAATCATGGTGATTCCTCCCAAAATTTAATATACTTCCGGACAGTCATCGCCTGTCGGACTGAAGAAACAATGCGCTTTGAAACGTCCTGTATTTGGCTGGTTATACCACGTTGGTGGGCAGTCGCCCACAGGTCGGAAAAACCACAATGAATTGCTCGCTGGCCAGATGCGCTCTCCATTGATCACCCGTTGTGCGAGACGAATCTCGGACTGTCTTGCCCGCTGGTAAAAGTACCCCTTCTGTGTTGACTCGTAGCCTCCTGGATTCTGGAATACCATACGATTGATATCGCGAATATCCTTGAAATCCAGACAATCCACAAGCACCCGGTTCACACCTACATTGCCTACAAGCAACATACCCTGTTCGCCGTCACCTTCAGCCTCTGCCCTCATGAGCCTAGCCAGCAGCTTGACGTCCTCTGAGTTGGCTTTAATAACAGCCATAGTCTGTTTCCTCCTTTGTTTCAGCTGTTCATCACCGTACATCGTATTGTGCAGGAGCCCATTCGGTGACACGATTCCATCTTTTTTCCATAAAAAAAAGCCCGGAACCTCACCCAAGGTGAAGTCCCGAAGCAACTCGTTTCTTATAATACTCGCCTGTTCAAGGCTTGGCTTCAATCCAATAATCATAGGCATGGACAATGTTGCCTTGGTAAGCCTGATGTTCGGCCAACAGATCCGGAAGCTTGGCAAGCTGAAGCTCCATCTCCGTTGCCCCTTTTTCATAAAAAGAAATATGAGGACCTTCGTGGTTCTGCTTCATTTCTACCGAAATCATCAACCTTTTACCCAAACGATCGGCAATCTCCATCTCCTGACTCACAACAGCAGCAATCCCATTGGAACCTTCGGCGTTGTTACGGAAAGCCATCAGCGACACATGATCGAGTGTACGGATCATAAATTCAGCCACTGATGTATCCTTTCCTGGCAACGCGAAGCTATCCAGCCATACAGCAAGGTCTGCGCTTGTTTCGAGATCACTGTCCTTCTTTGTTTCTTCCTGGAAAAATGTAATGTTGGCAGCCCATTCGGTCAACAGGGTGTCCCGACTATTCTCCCACTCTGGCAATGTGTAAGGCTCAATATCCAGATGGATGCCTTCAAATCGTTCATCCGGCTCGGATTCAGCATTATAGTTTTTCACATAATCAATCAAGCGCTTAATGCGTGGACGATTCTCCTTCTTGCCCCAGATCGGATGTCCACCCATCGCATGGATCTCAATGCCCTGCGCTTTTGCCCGTTTCACAAAACTGCGGTAACTGGAATAGGGTTGATCCAGGTCCAAACGGACATACAACCAGTTAATATTCTGCTCTCTAGCAAACGCTAGTATGTGCTCTCCCCCGTCATGCGTCACCTGAGAGGCCTCCCAGATATACGTTCCCCGAATCTCTGGCTGATTGGATGGAATCTCCGGTGATGGCAGTTCCGACGGCTCCAGTTGTCCCCAGTATACGATGTCATGTACAGCAGAACCTGCGTAAGAACTATGCTCGCTGAATGCGGAGGCAACTTCTTCAATAACACTCTCCAGTTGTGCTGCACCTTTACCGGCAAATGTCGTGAACTCCTCGCCAGGCATGGGCTTGGTGTTCAACCCAACCGTAACGCTCACATTGCTGGTATCGGCCCAGTTCATTTCCTGTTCAATTAAACGTATAATACCATTGTTGCCTTGCGCGTTATCACGGTAAGCGAGTAAAGTAACATGCTCCACTCGTTCAATGAACCAACGTGACAATGGTTCGTTATCTGCATCCTCAGAAACTCTATTTCCTGTGATGGTATAGGAATCCAGCCAAAATGGCAGGTCAATATTCACTGCAACTGCGCCATCCTGTCTCACTTGCTCAAATAACAGATTCATATTGGCTACCCATGATTGTACCAGTGGCTTGGCATCCTCTTTCCAGGCCGGTAACACATAGGGTTTGATATCCAGATGTATGGCATCAAATTGCTCGTTAGTCTCAACAGCTTGATTGTAATCACTTACCCACGACGCTAATCTGAGCATGGGGACTTCACGGCCACTGAGTGCCCAGGATGGATCGCCTCCCAGTGCTTCAACCGTAATACCCGCACGGCTGGCTTTGGCTATAAACGTCTGGTATACCTCTTTGGACAGCGTCATGTCTATATTCACGTACAGCCTGTTTATCTTATGTTTAGCTGCATTGGCCAACAGCTCATCTCCGTTGCTAACAGACTGCGCCTGCCATACCCAGGCCGCCCGTATATCTGCGCCGTCAGCTTCAGCAGGAGACTCATTCCCTATCATTATCATCCCTCCGATCAGCAGTAACAGCCAAAATACCTTCCGGGATTGTTTCCCGAACATATACTCCCTCCATTCCTCTACTGTTGTAAAATCACATTAATTATAGCAACCGAGTTATTAAAAACAAATAAGCCCAAGTGCTTAACTTGGGCTTATTGCTCTTAAGTTGGGACAGCTTAGGGCTCGCCCGGCTCAATCCCGGTTCTAGTCCTCATATATCATTTTTCGGGTCATGCCTCCATCAATAACGAGGTTGGTCCCTGTGACAAAGGTATTGCTTGGATCAGACAAATATAAACAAGCACGGGAGATATCCGAAGGAACACCCACACGACCGGAGGGATGCTGTTCATGATCCTCCTTTTTCAATTTCTCCACGTCACCTGTCTCAATCCATCCCGGACTGATACAATTGACCCGAATTTGGTCCTTGCCCAGTGAGACCGCCAGCGCATGCGTCAGAGCTACAATCGCTCCTTTGGATGCGGCATAAGCTTCTGTATCCGGCTCAGACATCAGCGCACGGGTAGAAGCCATGTTGATAATGGCACCCCCATGTTCATTGCTTTTCATATGTTTGGCTGCTTCCCGACTCGCCAAAAAGCAACTCCTCACATTGGTATTGAGTACATCGTCCCATTCTTCCAGCGTCAGCTCATAGGGTGACTTCCACTTGGCGAGTCCTGCATTATTCACCAACACATCAATTTGTTTGAATTCTTCCACGGTTGTACGAAAAAGATTCGTAATATCCTGCTCGCTCCGAACATCACATTGGACAAAGATGGCTTCTCCGCCTTCATTACGAATGGAAGCTGCAGCTGCCGCCCCTTCTGCTTCCTGGTAGTCGGCAAGTACAACTTTGGCCCCGGCGACTGCATAAGCCTCAGCCACACTCCGTCCTATTCCCTGAGCGGCCCCGGTTACAACAACGACCTGATCTGTATATGACATATTGATTGCCTCCTCTATTGTAATGATCCTTTGATCATAACCACATTAAGCCTCTTCTTATATAAAAACACGATAGGCCCATTAAGAAACGCTTGTCCAGCAAATAATCAAAAAAAGCTCACGCCCTTCTGGCGCAAGCTGCTCAGTTTAACCACGTAGGCGTTCAGAATATACGCGATTATATCGCTCGAAGCCTACATAACGCGTTCCTTTGAACGAGAGCCGTCCTTCATCCCCCTCGGCGCACAAACCATACTCTTCACCATTGACTTTGAATTCAAGCCGATCTCCACTTTCTACTTCAAAGGTGACGTAGTATAACGTTCGTGCTGTACTGCCCGGTTCAGATTGCGACTGACTCATCTTCATCCGTCTGCTGGTGATTCGTGAAGGCACGGTCAATAGCGGCTCCGAGTTGTTGCGTCCCCACCTCCATACCTCCTTTCCCATCGACAGAAGGACTATACCTATAATCAGAACAAATACAACCGGAAAGACGGTTCCAAACAAATCAAACATCCAGGATGATTCAATGCCCATGTCTCTCCCTCCGTTCATACAACTTAGGACAGCCGGAGTCTTGACCCGTCTCCAGTAATGTATATGCACGTAAATAAGGAACTTGTTATCCGGATTAAAATCGAACGGTGTGAAGGGGAAAATCCTCCGGCAGAATACCGAAGGGTTGCTTTATCCGAAAATAAGTACTATTTCATTATCTAATACCTTGTTTAACTAGCAGCCCTGTTTTATTTAAAGGTTGTTGCAAATCGTTGATCCGTCAATATAACCTGATTAACCTGTCCTTCTTTTGTCAGCATAAACGATGCACGATAGATAGCCAGATCATCTTTTTCCGCTTGCAGCGACTTCTCATCCAGGAATGTTTCCTTCTGAATATGATAGGCATAATCGATATTACGTTCAGATTCGACCAAAACATGTTCCTTGCCATACAGGTCGAGAATCTCTATGTGTCATCCCCGCCTCTGCCTCGCGAGCCGTCTTAAAGTACCCTTTCGAGTCCTTGTTCAAGATGATACTAACGACTTTGGCATCCCTATACCCAATCGTGATTCCATTATTGTATTGATAGGATTGACCCACACCAGTAGATGTTCCCTCACCGAGGATTTTCTCCGCCTCTTCCTGGCTCATTCCATACGTAATCTTATCCTCACTGTCGGTCTTCGTCACAGCCAGATCCTGTTCTGAAAATTCGTTTGGATTGAATTTGCTATTGCCGCAAGCCGTGATCATGATTAATAATAATGCCGCAACAATCCATGTTATTTTTCTCCAGTGTCCATTCCTCATGTACTCACCTCTGATGTTTTTCCAATATTTTTATCATATTAACAACTGAGAAAATAATTAGTAGTGACGTTTTCACCATTCCTCACAAATCAACAGGGGATCCGATATGTAGTTACTCCTGTACCATTATCCGCTCCAACTGAGATAACAGCCTCGGGTAAAGCACTGCTATCTCAGTTCAAGCAAACCCATATTACCATTGTAGATGCATATTTAATAAAGCAAAGGACAATTAGCCTAGGCTGTTAACGTACTCAAGCTAATTGTGTGATCACAAGATGTGCCGATACAGGTCTTGTTCCGCCCGCAAGTGGCGTGATTGTTAATGCTGTAGCATTACCAGCCGGGTTCCGTACGGTCAGAATAGAATTAATCACGGTTGTCTGCACTAAAGCCATACCCACAATCTGAGACGTTCCCGTTGCTCGCCCAACTACAGTAGGAGCCAAATCTGCCCCATTGAGAGTTAAGATTAATTGACCGGCTTCATTGATGCTCACCTGGAACAAAATCTGATACGTACCAATGGCTGCCAGATTGAATGAACTAGGCCCTGTGCGTGCGATCGTTATTCCACTTGTCGGCCCATCCTGAGGAAAGCTTACATCAGTACCGGGAGCAACCGTTGCTGCATTATCAGGTGGCATCAGTGCGAAAAAGTCCGCAAACCCCAGTACACTTCCGGCTGCTCCTGTTGCACCTGTAACTCCTGTGGCTCCAGCGGGACCAGCTACTCCAGTCGCACCTGTCGGACCTACTGCTCCAGCAGGACCTACCGCTCCTGTTGCGCCGACTGGTCCTGCCGATCCTACTGCTCCAGCAGAGCCTGCCGCTCCCGTTGCACCGACTGGTCCTGCCGGGCCTACTGCTCCAGCAGGGCCTATTGCTCCTGTTGCACCTGTTGGTCCTGCTGGGCCTACTGCTCCAGCGGGTCCGGGGAAACCTTGAGGTCCAATCGCTCCGGCAGGACCTGGATTACCTTGCGGACCTTGTGGCCCTACGGCCCCTGCTTCTCCCGGAATCCCCTGTGCTCCCATGGGTCCAGCAGGTCCGACCGGGCCTTGAGAGCCTACCGCTCCAGCAGGACCAGGCTGTCCCTGAGGTCCTTGTGGTCCAGGTGGCCCCCCTGCTGGTCCTTGAGCTCCTGGTGGTCCTTCAACCCCTTGTTTACCTGGAATACCCTGTACGCCCTGTACGCCTTGTATACCTTGTGGTCCTGTTGGGCCAACAACAGTAGGTGTAGATATATTCACTTCTGGAGGCGGACATTTTACTTGAACGAACTTTTTAACCACTTTTAATCGGCGTTCTTTTCTTTTAATTTTACACGGGTGTAATGTTGCCTTTTTTCTCCTCATACGTTTCTTCACTTCTGAATAACTCACCGTGTGGACACCTCCCTAAAGACATAGTTTAACGTACGTATGTAGATGAAAAGGTGCGTGGACGAACAACCATTTTAGTGAAAAACTCAGCTTATTCCCAGGAAAAACAATAAAATTGAATCACACCGTCCCTACGGTTGATCTAAATCGGTCATAACCATTAATTGAGTCGAGCTGGTTTACGTAACGGTATTTGTTCACAAAAAAACTCATGCCATTTGGGCATGAGTTGCTTGGTTTAATCACGCAGACGTTCCGAATAAAGCAGATTAGTTCGTTTAAAGCTAATATATCATACCCCTTGAAAGAGAGTCGTCTTACATCTGCATCGGGTGTACAACGATATAGGAGTTTTGAGAAAAAGGTAACCAGGACCTCCATAACATGTTGAGTTCACTTATACTGATTTTTCGATTGTAATATTCTTCATCACAATTAATCTTGTGGTCTAACGATTCTGCCAAGTAAAAATGTGTTTCATCATAACCAACGACGGGAACAAAATGCAAATAACGTTGCTTGGGATGTACTCTAATAAATAAAATAACAGGCACACCCTGGCTGATCTGTTTTTTCAACGTATTCGCATTTCCTCGTAAGTACATTGCCTGATATCCTAGCTTCCTGAAAAAAACAACGACCGCTTTGGGATATACCGTCCCATCCAGTAATTTGCGAGGATAGGTTTCATATAACTTTGTTCCGTTGGACTCCAAACCGAAATGTCTCAAGACAAACGCACTTGAAAATGCAGCGCATTCGTAGTTTTTCTGAATATCCAACCGATTTGAAGATTGAATGTAATATGTGCTTGGCACATTGACTGTGTACATGCGATCTTTCTTAGGGAAACTGAAATAAAGGGAGATCACCCAGAGAATAATCAACCAAAGTAATACATTGAGAAACAAAACGTGACCTCCTTCGTCTCATCAAGATGTCTTTTAGATGTTCATTCCTCGCACCAGTTCTTTAAAACCCAATCTTTAATTTGTTCAGCTACTCCCACTGCTGTAAGTTCTGTCGTATCAATTGTTTGCATTGGCGGGTCAAACGCAGTTTCCGAATTATGGAGTAACCAGTTGGCAAAGTTTTTATGATCTTCAATCAAGTTCACGTCCCACCCACGGGCTCTTAAACGCGTCTCGCGAGTAACATCGTCACAATGCAAGTTCATATATAGAATTCGATCAAATCGATCTATGTAATCGGACGATGCAATGTTTTCCGGAACCATCGTTCCACATAAAACAGTCCCTCGCCCACTTAGCGATATGTTATACGCAATCCTCAACCAATTCTCTTTGGCAATCTGCCAATCCACATTATCGATGATATCCATATCAAAAACGTCAAATTCGGGTAGCTGCTTCCGAACATGCGAAGAGATCGTTGTTTTTCCTGTTCCACTTGCGCCTGTCACTACAAAAAGGGGTAATCTTCTCATAACTCGCTCCTTTAGTTAAAATAAAATTTGATTTATTACGTTCTCCATTGATCTGCTTTCAAGGCATAAATAATAGCGATATATAGGTAGCAGTATCCATTTGATATTTAAACATAGCCCACTCTCCGATTCATTTCATTTAATCACCGTTTTCTTGCTTTAATCACAAAAGATACAGGTAACATCTTTGCTCTTTTAAGGAGACTATCGCTATTATTATGTAATTGCATGATGTCCTCATCGGATTCTTCTATCATTTGTTCAATGACAAATCCCGCTTTCGCTAACGCATTGACATAGGTTGATAGTTGACGATCAGCCAAGGTTAATTCACCCTGACAAAAATCAGGAGATATCGCATACCACGATTCATCAGAATATGGCTTATTGAAGACAAATCTATCATTTTCTTCAACGACACATCTATGAATTGGATGAGACCAACTGAAAATAAAAATACCATCTTTCTTTAAATAAGAAGCGATTCGGCTGAAAGTACCTTCAAGATCGGTTGTCCAACCTATGGCATAAATCGAATACACAGCGTCAAAATAATTAGTAGGAATACCGCATTCCTCTTCCATGGGTGAACATATCAATGTTGCAGGAATTCCGTATGTCCTCAAGTGTTGTTGTGTCTTTTCTATCTGTTTCTGGGATATATCCATACCCCACAGTTCACCTGCTTTGCGGTCTCCATGATACTGCAAGGATTGACCATTTCCACAGCCCACCTCTAACATCTTTAATCCTGAGACATCACCAAAAAGTTGGTGTTTTTCTTCTGAGATAAATGCTCCATAATGTGGAAGCACGATTGCACTCAAAAAGTCATTCCCTTTTGTATCCCAATAAAAGCTGTTTGTTTCATAAACACTGTACTTGTTCATCTGATAGCCTCCTTTATACACTACATTCAGAACATTACTTGTTACCTTCGTTGAAATATGTAATCTCATTGCCATTAAGTAAGCTTTTAAAGCCGTTCTTGTAATAAGGCATAAGCTCATCTGCCTGTGTTATATCCAACCATGCAATCTCAGAGATTTCGTCTGGTCTTGATATCTCTTCTCTCCCTCCGACGATTTACATCGGTTCATTGATTGAACTTCCTTTCTGGAAAATTTTAAATATTATTCTTATCACTGAACTCAATGCAAAAAGGTTGCATCTCAGGTTTTAAGCAATACTCTATTCTTTCTCTGAAGTTTTTCCATTCGACTTTTAAAATGGCTTCTTCGATCGGAAAGAAACCAGACTCTAAGCTCTCCGATGATGTGATTAATTCTCCTCCTATTGGTTTGGCTAGGAATAATGTGTTACATATTGAATTTTCAATATTTTGAAATATTCCACAGAATCTGATGATTTCAATGTCGATTCCGGACTCCTCTTTCGTTTCTCTGACCGCAGCTTGACTTAGGGATTCTCCTTCTTCTACTTGACCACCTGGCATTTCCCATCCTCTTCGTGGTCCTCTAATAAGTAATAATTCATTCTTGTCGTTTATCACGATAGCAGCGGCAGATAAGATATGTTTTGGAGGGCTCATTTATTCGACTCCTTCTAGAGAGATTGGATATGAATTGAAGTTCTTTATTCTAATACGGAGTCATTAATCCTTCTTTGACAAAGCGAGCGTATAGTTCTTGCCATCATAGTTATTCACATTTTCAATGTGTCCTTGTAAATGCCTATAATAACGTTCAGAATTTTCATTATTCCAATTCCAGAAATGCGCGCCATTACATATAATCAGTCTTTCAAACCATCTCTCAAAATTCATATTTACCTTAATTGCGCTATCAACGAACAACATTTCAGTCCAATACAAATAGCTAGAAAATCTATCAATGCATTCATTCGTATTTATAAAAAGCATATCTCCATTATCCGAACCTATTGGAATCCAACCCTGCGGTATCATGCTAACATAATCATAATCTATGTATACCTGTCGAATCATGTTTAAGCTATACAATTGGATCCCCCCTCCATAAAAGGGATGCACGAATATATCTGCTCCATTATGATTTAGTAAAAAAGCTTTATAGTCCCAAGGAATAACTAAATTTAACTCTTCAAATAAAGAATCGATCTCCTGATTTGATGAACCCGGATAAAACGTAAATCTTGCAGGCTCACTATAACCAGTTGAACCTTGTATTAATAATGAATTATTACTATCTAATCTTTTCTTCAAACCCTCTAGAGTTAACTCAACTATATTGAAGATTTCCGAAGATTCCATAAGATTTCATCCCTTTGCTTAAAGTTATCGTATGCCGGTCTTGAGTTCACGACTTCCTCCGAATTAAGCCCAATCGCTAGTTGCGATGCGGATAGTCCGTTCGGTTGTGTTCGTGTGAACTTACTTCTCTAATGCATTCAACAGATCAAGAGCCAAATGACTGAAACGGAACATTTTTAAATCTGAAAGAATATGATTTATAGCCAGACTAAAAGAAGTTATATATCCCGTCTTCAAAATAATTGTATTCTTCATCCGTTATTCTTAAATTTCCATACCCGTTATAAAATATTTCTCTATCTCTTTCATTATCAAACGCATTATGTTTCGGTCTAATGGCTAATGCTACATCATATCTTGGATCGCCATAAGCTGCTCCTGCCCAGTCAATAACTCCAACAATATTGCAATCATTAACTAGCACATTATCTATAGTAAAATCTCCATGAATGAAAGTGTTCTCTATTGGTTTTGGTTTTACTTCTTTTAACTGTTGAAGTAGTTCTTCTGATCCGTCTACAGCAAAGTGAGTTAGATTATATTCTGCTTTGTTAAGCATTAAATCTAACCAAGGAGTGTTATTGTTCAATAATTGAACAGGACAAGAGCATTCATGTATTTTCTTTAAACAAAGCCCAAAGTTAAAAATCGCTTTTTCTTTACTTTGAAGGTCAGGCATCTTAGAGAGAAATTCTCTTAAACTTATTCCATCAATATAATCCATCAGCAGCCATCTCGATGTGTCCTCAGTATGAAATGAATATACCTTTGGAACAGGGAGTCCGGTATGGTAAAGGTATTGAAGCACCTTATATTCATCGGATAACCATTCATTATAAAGATCGTTTTCTGTCTTCTTGATGATGTACTTTTGATCAAACGTATCCAGTATAGCCACAGTAGAAGTATGACCTTGCTTAGGAAAAGTGATTTTCTGGACTTTCCCTATATGTTCTTTTATTTCAATTGGGAGATCTTGAATTTTCATAGTTTTATCCTTTCTACTATCTCATGCTCTTTCTGATCATGTTCTCGTCGATAATTCCGCTCTAAAAGTACAAATCCCATCCCATAATAAAAGCAGCAAATAGGAAAGCCGACATGCCAGACATGATGTATACCGCCTTTTGCTTTTTACTATAGCTTCTTTTCAGCAGTTTGTAGAACAACAAGACAAGATACACCACAGCTAGAATCACATAAACCAGGTTCAAGATGAGATGTGTGCGCAATGAAGAATAGGGGGAGAAGCCTAAGGCACGCATGAACAATAGGATCGTATTCAAAATGAATGCCAGACTGGCGATATTAATGACAATATGATATTTATCAAACCCTGTACCGGGTCTTTCCCAGTTTTTTAATTTGTATTTGGATAACCGAATAAAATAGCCAATTATCGCTCTCAAACTGAGCAGGATCGCTATTGCAAGAGCAATAAAAGATGCTTTGATCAAGTTTATCGTTAAATTGGATACGGGCAAAAAGTCATTATAAGGGATGGAAACCTTCTCAACAGTGCCGTTACGCTCAACAACATTTGCAAAGTTACTAAGGTCAAATGTGGTATATTTCTGTAGACTTAACATCGAATATGCCTTCGTAAAACCGGAAACGACCCGCCGCGCAGGCAGATAATATCCTCCTCCCTCAGATTCAACTGAATTCGTGCTGAAACTACTTCCTAACACCTTTTGTACAAGACCAATGTTATAAGCCATTTCATTTGACTGGTTTGTCATGACTACTAACCCAAAATTAGACTCCGGGTCAAAAACAAATTTACTTGAAAATCCCGCCGTACTTCCAGCGTGTTCCAGTGCAGGCACCCAGTACTCTACTTCAAAGAAGCCATGTGCAATTCGTGGAGTAGAAGTCCCATCGTAATATAGACTGGTTGACAGCATCTCGTCTAACGTGTCCTTGTTCGCAAACAATAAATTGCTACGATCCACCGGCATTAAGGCTGCGAGAAATTTAGCTGCATCCTCTGCTGTTCCAATGGCGCCCCCCGCAGGGTATAAGCTTATGTATGCTCTGTTCTTAGGGATGAGTTTCAAATTCGTAGTGTACCCCTGAATCTCGTTTCTTCTTTTCAAGACGTTTAGATTATCATACTGTGACGGGTGAATCGATGTGTCTTTCATGTTCAGTGGTTTAAATATATGTTCGTTGACATATTTGTAAAAGGGTTGTCCGCTTTGCACTTCAACGATGTAAGCAGCCATAGCCGTACCATAGTTTGAATAAGCAACAACACTCCCAGGTTTATCGATCTGCCTTGGTTCAAATTTTTGTAAAGCTTCACCTAATTCCACAATATCACTCTCGGATGAATACCATAAATCTATCAATCTATCCTCCCATCCTGCGTTATGATGCATAAGGTTCATTAGGGTAACGGGAGCATCGTATTCAAGCTTCTTTAGAAATCCTTCCGGCAAATAGTCCTGAATATCGGTATCCAAATCAAGCTTCCCCTGTTCTACAAGCTGCATAACACTCGTCCAGACCAATAGTTTAGAAGTTGAACCCCATTCAAATACAGTAGAGGTGTCTGCTTTTCTCTGTAGCTCAAAATCTGCATATCCATAGGCCTTATTCACAATGGTCTCACCGTTCTTGATAGCTACAACCGAAACGGCAGCGGTATTCTTCTGATTCGTGGCCACGTATGAATCAATCGTTTCCTCTAGCGAAGACAACGCAATCCTGGAGGGCGTAGTCTCCACATTCTCTACCTCAGCGTTTACAGGTACCGCACATGTCGTAATGATGAATGCAAGTATCAGAACACAAGCGATTACTTTATTAACATAGTAATATTTTCGATTAATCTTCATTAGCCACTCTCCTTATCGTTCTAATATAGTTTTCGTGCCTTTATCACAAAGGTTACAGGGAGCATCTTTGCTTTATTAGCAAAATCATCATTTTACAGTTGCATCAATTATCAAAGTAACATTTTTTATAAACAAGTCTATCCTCTTCTGCAGCAACACATTTGTGGATGACAAAAGTTGTCCTTTGGTATCCCAAAACAAGCCATTGGTTTAATGAATACTACGTTTATCCTTGTCACCTTCCTCCAAACTAAGAGTCAATAAAACAATTCCACATTTTGAGTAATTTACCTTAATTATTTCTATAATAACCCATGCTGCAATATTTGCGAAGTGAATTTAAAAGCGCATACATTTCTCTCCAAATCAAAAAGAACCCTCCCGCAGGAGCGTTCTCTGTGAATGACCCGTGTATCATTAGCCTATGCGTACATCAAGTCCATAAACCCGCGAGTTACATCTTCACCTTCGGCTTGTTCGGGCTGGTCTGCTTGTGCGTGTTCTGCCATGCAAGCCTTCACCGCTTCCTCTGTCGTACAACGATTCGCATCATCACATGTGTAGCATAATTGAAGCATATATCTGGTTAATTCATCCGCCTGCGTGATTTGAGTTTGACCGTTGGTTCTCATCTTCATCACTCCTTCTCTTGTTGAGTTAAATATATCACCTTCTAACATATTTATTTGTGATTTATTTCACAAACTAAGCAAAAAAGAAAAGGAACCCTTAGGCTCCTCTCCATTCTCCTATCTATTCACATCGATAACACTCTACTTTAGAGTACTTTCCAATGTACACCGCCATCTACCGTTTGCAATAACAATGATCTTTTGGCATCTGTATTTTCAACCAATATCCAGCCAAGCATGGGAGTCACCATCTGCATCTTCACAATCTCCGGATAATCTTCGAGAATTTTCTCCAGTACACTGCTTGCTGGAAGAACGCTCCACGTTTTGCCCGCATCCTTGGTGTGGTAGGTTATGCCCTTTTGCATCGCCCAACCTTCCGATGCGTTCAGAAATACCGGTGAAAGGTTACGATTCGGACCCGTTTGTTTGTTTAAAGTGAAATTGGACAGCTTCCAGCTCTTTCCGCCATCGGTGGTAAAGAATCCATTGAATGTCGTGCTCTCCCCTTGAGAACAGGACATTGACATCCAGGCTGATTGCGCTTCACGTCCAAAAAATTGTGGTGAACTAACACTGAAATTACCACACCCGTTGAATTTGTTTCGATCAAAGAAGGTTGGTCCAGTATTCCAGTTCTCTCCGCCGTCTGATGTTACATATAACTTCGGTGTGCCGAACTCCAGCGCTGTTAAGAAACCATGTTTTGGATCCGAGAAAGTCATCCCCATGGTGTATCCACGTTTGGAAATCTCTTCTGCTTCCTGTTTGCCATCTTCATCACTGGATGACATCCGATTCCAGGTAATTCCACCGTCCTCGGTGAAGTAAAGTTTCTTGTCCTGTTTACCAATAGCGGTATCGACCGTGGTGAGAATCCAGCCTTTCTCAGGAGATACAAATGAGATCGCAGTCACTTTATCCGTCTTGGACAGAGAAGACAGGCTCCAGGTTACGCCCCCATTGTTGGTGCGAAGCACCATGGTATCTGTTCCACCCATGCCTTCACGAACAATCCAACCATGTGCACGATCTACAAAATAAATGCTTTGTCCATATTTAGGGTTAGCCGGAAACTGTACATTTTCCGAAGGTGAAATATTGGTCCAGGTCTTTCCCTGATCCTGAGTGTAGTACAGGCGCAGTGCATTCCGCGTCACACCCCACGCCAATCCTCCGTTGTCATTGAGCAACTGAAAATCGGTCAAACGGGTCTGTATTTGGTACTTGGCCATATCTGCAGATTCTGTACTGTTCACAGGGGGAACGACAGTTAATATCTGCCCTGTATTCCCGGCGTCCTCCTGCTGCTGCGGAGGTTCTGCTTCCGGAGGTTGATCTGAGTCGGTGCATGCAGCCAATACAGCTGCTATACCTATAGACAGCAATGCTGTCTGCGCGATTTTAATCCATTGCAAACGCAAGTGGGTTCCACCTCTCTCATCCAATATACAGGCGCGCATGCCTGTCCTATGGCGTTTTATTTACGATTCATCAGAATCCACTGCTCCTATTCTACCACAAACCTTATGTAAAAGGCTCAATTGCCGACTCATGGTTGACCCACTCCCTTTTTCCAGCTCATACTCTGGGCTATAGGTCGCACATTTATTACCATTAATTTCATCCTAAACTGTTTTTCGACGGAATAATTGGTAAAAAGACATGAAATGTGAACTATTTTATAGACAACACTCGCTTTATATTCTCTAATCCCTTAATATGGATGGGAGTATAACCCAAAAAGGAGATGATATGAACATGACAAATAGTGCAGCTCTGAAACCAAGTCGTGTCGTGATTGTAGGCATGGGTGCGGTGGGAACAACAACGGGATACACGCTAATGTTGAGACAGCGTTCGTCCGAGTTGGTATTTGTGGATGTGAATCATGATAAGGCAACCGGCGAAATGCTGGATATGAACCACGGTCTTCCATTTACGGGAGGCGTGAAAGTATGGGCTGGCGATTATTCCGACTGCAAAGATGCGGATATCATTATTATTACAGCCGGTGCTTCCCAGAAGCCTGGCGAAACCCGGATTGATCTGCTGAAGAAAAATGCAAGCATTTTCAAAGATATTATTGAGCGTATTACTGAAGTGAATTCTCATGGTATTTTACTGATTGCAACCAATCCTGTAGATATTTTGTCCTATACTTCGTGGAAACAAAGCGGATGGCCTGCTTCCCGTGTCATCGGTTCAGGTACATTGCTCGATAGCGCACGTTTCCGTTACCTGATTGGTAAGAATAAAGGGATCGACCCGCGTAGTATTCACGCACACATTATTGGTGAGCATGGAGATTCCGAAGTGCCGGTATGGAGCCTGGCTAACGTTGCAGGAACAGATCTGGAATTGGATGAAGAAACACAACAGGATATCTTCGACCGTACCAAAAATGCGGCGTATGAGATTATTAATGCCAAAGGAGCGACTTCCTATGCAATCGCCCTTGCTCTGGACCGCATTGTAGCTGCAATTCTCGGCAACGAAGGCTCCGTTCTGAACGTATCCACGTACCTTGAAGACTACAATGGTGTATCGGATGTTTATCTGGGTGTTCCATGTGTTGTCGATCGTAACGGTGTGCGCGAAATTCTGCCTCTTCCGCTGAATGATTCCGAGAAAGTAGCCTTCCAGGCTTCTGCTAACAAATTAAAAGAACAGATCGCTGGATTGGAATAATCTAGCCTCGCATTCATTCATATCGTGAACGATTTAGCATGTTGAATGTTGTGAATTAAGATATCTGTGCTGGCTAAAAGGACCATTTGTTTCTTCCAGAGAGAAGAAGCGAATGGTTTTTTGTTTTGACTTCAATTTATATGACTATTTAGATATTAGGTATTACATATTAGTTTACATAATATTAATTATGTTTAATCACTCTCCATCCAAACCAATAACAAAAAAGCCTGTCACTTGGACAGACTCCTTTTTGGGATAAATATTGGCTTTTTACTTCTAATATGTCGGGAGTTTAACGTCCAGCAGAGCCATAGCCTCTTCTTTCTCCCTACTGGTGACGTGAGTGTACACCGTTGTTGTTTGAATCGAAGCGTGACCCAGTAGCTCCTGCACGGTACGCAGGTCGGCTCCACGCCGTAACATCATGGTCGCGAAGGAGTGACGCAGCTTATGACTGGAGTAATTTTGACGTTGATTGGCTGGTGATTCCTGCTGGAAGCGTTCAAAGGTTTCTGTAGATATGAGCTGGATACTGCGAATAGACAGTCTCTTCCCTTTCTGCGAGACAAATAACGCTTCCTCTTTCGGTCGCCAAGGATCGAGACGCTCAGCCATCGCTTGTGATAAGACTTTTGCCACAGTCTCCGGTACAGGTAGGGAGCGCCATTTACGACCTTTACCAAATACATCCAATGTACGCCGCTCCGCATTATAGTCTTTGCAATCCAGAGCATGCACTTCTCCAACCCGTAATCCCATATATCCCATCAGTAGAAAAACAGCCAGATTACGTGTACGATACTTGCCTTCTACCGACTCCAAGAAACGTGTCAGCCCACTTTCATCAAGGAAAACGGGCGCACGGTTTTTCTCGGTTTTGGATTTTTTGATCCCAAACGCCGGATTATTGGTTAACAAATCGAGTTCAATGAGGGACTTGTAAAAACAGTTCACCGCGGCATGTTTGCGATTTCTCGTGGCATCACTAACCCCACGCTCCCGAGCGCGGGACAGAAAAGACAACACATGCAGCTTTTTGACCTGCTCCAGTGACTTTCCTTGAATGGAGACCAGGAATTCCACTACGTCACCTGTGTATGATTTTACCGTATGGCCTGTATATCCGGCATCCTTCATCCATATGTGAAAAGCTTCTAGCTCGTCCGCATATTGCTCCTGAATCTCCTCGGTCATCATCTGTCTACGTCACCTCAATTCGGTTCTTTATAAATTGACTAAGATTATTTACACGGGCACTGCGATGACAGAACAACCTTCCAATCGCTGTTATCCCCAGATTTTTCTGATTCCCTTTTCTCAAGGGGAAAATCCGTGGATAAAGGCGAACGCTTCACTTTTTCAGGTTCTTTCTGTCCTCTCCGTTTTCGTGTAAATGATTAGTTCAATTTATATATTTATTATAAAGCAGTGCTCTACGCTTCATCCACAATGACAACGTCAATCAGCGGAATGATCGTTTCAGGTTTGCCTTGACTACGGGTAAGTACAAACGATGGCAATGGATTCTCGTGCAGACCATTCACGGATTCACAGATCTGAGTATACAAATTCATATGCAACGTCTCGCCTTCACCCGCCACATCAATGACAGGCCAATCGTTCTGAACGCAGGCAGGCCAGTAAGCCAGCTCATTCGCAGGTATGATACTTAATTGTTGAATGGACGGATCAATACGGTAGATCCCTTGCCGTTCAGGTTCATCACCCAGCTTGTCCACGGCAAGTATTCCAGCCGACTGCTCATCTGGTGCAGAATAGAGTGAATAACACCACGGAGTCACGCCCCAGGCAATCACCATCAGCCCCTCTTCCAGCAACGTATCTGACAGATTCCCTTCGGCAAATTGCTCGATCAGATTATGGTTACCTTGTCCTATCAGTTCCTCTACACGTTCAGCGAGTCGAGGCAGGTCAGCGAGAATGAACCCTCCTCTCCCGTAGGAGTCAAACACATGATGGTTTCTGCTCCACACAGCTTGAGTTGGTGAACTCAACGACGCTGCTTCTGCCGGGAAAAGCGATATATATACAGTGATAACTTGTGCATACTTAACCATTGCAAGCTGTTCAGGTTCAAGTGTACCTTCGGCAATACGAGGTGTTTTCATATGCAGGGAGATTCGCAGTTCGTATTCCCCCTCTGTAAATGCTGCCCAACCAAGATTAACAGACTGTTCAACGCCTTCAATAGATGTAATGGAGATTGAGCTATCCGGTTTCAGATTAACAGCATACTGCACGTATGCCAGCTCCTGACCATAGATGATATTGGCATCTTGACGATTGACGGGTGAATCCAACTGTTGTGCAATGACAGATACCTTACGTCCATCCTTCAGAAGACGCTGCGGATCAATATCCAACTGTAGGTCATCTGCACCTCCTGATTGTGAAACAACTAATTGTGCCTCTGCAAGTACGGATGAGTCAGCCAAGGCAAATCCAAAAGCTTCATTTTGATGATCTGAATTCGTATGTAATGGTGTGTTCATGATACATCCCCTCTCTTATGTCTGATGGCATGTCACATCCCCAAATATATTTCATATTTGGCTTAGCCGCAACCCCGCCCCCGTGATTAAGTTGGTTACTTCCCTAATTACTTACCCATATATGAAGAAAATTCCAACCTTCCCCTGCTGTTATCTTCCTTTAGCTTCTATATAAAAAAATCCAGGAAAAATGAATATGTGCTCGGTTAAAGATGTTTGCAACTAATCTAACACGTTATAGCGTTGCTTGGTTAAATTTATTTTTGGAGATCGCTTATTTTGTTGTTTTATCGCGAAAATGTTCATGATCTGTTGCACGTGGATGAATATGAAAATGGATTTAAAACAAAACTGCGTATAATTTATATTATGCGCAGTTTTTAAGAGCCTTATTTTTCGTGAAGAATACCTCTACATCCTTGTTATCTGAAGTTATAAGAATGAGAGCTCTTTTCGTCTTTTTCTGCTGTATCTTCCTCCCTTATCCTGTCTAATTCCACGATATGAAGGCATATAAAAGAGCCACATATCATTATGCGGCCCTTTATTTCTTGCTATAGGTAGAGGTGTATATAAAAATACAAACTGACTTCATTTCAGGTTTTTATGAAAAAGTAAATTATGAGAAAGCAATTCTCTCTGCATCTGACATCCGGTATTGGGTTAACAAATAATCTTTGCTCTGCATCGCCGTATCCCGAATCGCATCCAGATCAACATTCAAAAGTTTGCCCTCTCGCTTCACAAGTCTACCTGCCACAAAGACCGTATCCACATTGGATGGATTGGCAAATTGCACGACAGCGCCGATTGGATCATGAACAGGGAACATATTCAGATCGGTGGTACGAATCATGATCAGATCCGCTTCTTTTCCCGGGGTCAACGAGCCCACCTTCTGCTCCAATCCCAATGCTTGTGCACCAGCTGAAGTTGCAAATCTCAGCACTTGGCTGGACTGCAAGTTCAACTCACCAGGCATCTCACCCTGCTGCAAAAGTTGTTCATTGGCTCTGGATCGTTCAGCTTGAAGTGCAAACTTCATCTGCGAGAACATATCTCCGCCTGTCGACGTTACCACATCTACACCAAGTGTAGGGGTTCCCCCATGTTCAAGAAAATAGCCGGTGGCCGGATATCCATGACCCATCATCATTTCAACTTCAGGTGTGACCGACAAGGAAGCGCCGCTATCTGCCAGCATTTTGTATTCATCCATGCCCATAGTGTTACCATGAACGATATTCACCCGTGGACTTAACAGTCCTGCTTCGTACAAGTGACTAATCGAGCGATCCACAGATCCCCAACTGCCAAATCCGGCATGCATGGAACAGATCGCATCCAGTTCTTGTGCTAGTTCGATCTCTTTCACGGTTGTATCCCAATGACTGAACTCCGGACCACGAATGGCAAGCCCATAAGTAAGTAATTGATCCCGTGATGAAAAATAACGTTCTTTGACTCTTCTCACATCATTATTCGAATACGTAAGTCGACTATCCCGATTCCAGTAGTCCGTCTCACCAGGGACTCCGTGAGCAAATACCGCCCGAATGCCAGCATCCTGAAGTCCACGAATCAGTTCATCCGTGTGGTCAGGGGAATACGGCATGCTCCAATCCAACACCGTTGTCACTCCTGCATTAAGCGCTTCCAAGGAACCGAGCAAGTTGGCAATATAACTATCTTCTGGACGGAGCTTGCTTCCCATTGCACCATAATAGAGATTTTGCAAATAAACTGGTAACGACCAGTTGGTTCCCGCTGTTTTGACAAGTGATTCCCACATATGCCGATGCGTGTCCACCAGCCCAGGCATAATAATCATCGATGAAGCATCAATGATCTCCGCATCCGGAATATCCAGATCGGGTTGAACCGCCGTGATCAACGAATCTTGGATCAGAACGTCCGCCCTCTTATACTGTCCAATTCGAGCATCCATCGACAACACACAGCCATTTTTCAACAGATAACTTGTCCGCACAAGACACATCTCCCATCTGATTTGGTTTGAAAGACGATCATATCCTGCTTACGAATCTGTACTGCTTCTGACTATTTTTTCGCTAGTATATATACATTATATAGTTATTGTTAGTATTTATCAATTTTGGGATTTTCGTTTCGCCCGAAATCTTCTGACCTTCATCAGATTTCCACACATCTTATCATCACAGTACTTCTGTGTTCTGCTTCGGGTATCATCATAGAACATCCAGCGACAATCCGAATTATCACAGATCCGAATCCTATGCCCTTCGCCCTCCACCAAAGTCGTGGCAAAATCAGCAGCTACCTCAGCCATAACCTGATGCCAATGTGCTTCTACAGCTAACAGTTGGAGTTTCAGTTCCTGATCAATTGTAGTCAATGTTCTTCTCACATGCCCTTTTTCCATAATGCCATTTAACCATTGTTTTTCTATATCCGTTAATGATGCTCCAGAAGACAAGCGGGCTCCCAGAGCCTTCAATTTGTTCCTGAAGTTTCTCATGGACAACTCATCTTCTGGAGATGCAGGGACAGAAGCGTTAAGTTGCCATCGAGCCAGAAAGTCTTGCTGCCAGCTCGCCTTCCCAAGCCTGTCCTCCGATCGATCTCCCCCACGCCAGTCGTGATAATCGCTGTTTACAAAATCGGTCCATAACCTGTCCATATATATACCTCCGTTTAGTGTAACCATCTAATTTGATAAAGAAGGTTACAACTCATCTTTGATGTGTTATATTAAGTGTAACCTCATTAACCAGTTTTAGCTAGTTACAACACATATCACAATTATACGCAAGGAGGAAAAGGCAATGACGAAAACAACAGCACTAGATGTGTTACGTATTCAGAAGGATGATACCTGGGATCAATGTAATTGGATTGTACCTTTGTCGAAATCCTTGGAGGGTCTTACAGCAGAACAAGCAGCCTGGATTCCACCCTCAGGGGGATTAAGTATCTGGCAGTTGGTTAACCATATGTATTATTACAACCATCGCTTATTATGTCGCATGCAAGGTAAGGAGCCTACCCTTCCTGCTGTAGACTCCAATGAATACACATTTGGGAATCCTGGAGATGCAACTGACACAGCCGGATGGAATACACTGCTACAAGGTACAACTCGATTAGCCCAACAGTTGCGAGATCAATTGGCTGCACTACAAGAGTCAGATCTTGAAGCCGCATATATGGACTCCGAAGAGAAATGGGCACACGAACTAGCTCGCTGGGTACTCCATGATGCGTATCACGCTGGTCAGATCGTACTCCTTCGCAGACAGCAAGGCAGCTGGAAAATCGTTTTCTAAAAAAAATGCTTGAACTGCTAGCGCTTACAGGAATAAGATGAACTTATTAATGTTACAGCTTGTTCAACACACTATATAATTGAATAGGATCTTCGGGGTAGGGTGCAATTCCCAACCGGCGGTGATGTTCTTCGGAACCAGCCCGCGACTCGCTATTTGTTCTTAACAAAGGACATTTAGCGACTGACTTGGTGTGAATCCAAGGCCGACGGTACAGTCCGGATGAGAGAAGATCAACACATTGACATGCCGTTCACGGGAAGGCCTCTTTCCTGACGCATGTCCTTGGATGAGCCCCCGTTTATTTGGTATATACCAAAACGGGGGCTTTTGTCGATTTTGCCAACTGAAGATTCCGTGTTCTGACGAAGGAGTCCTGAATATGGAAAAGACATCAGCAGCATCACCTGTTTACCGCAAGGAACGAAGTAATACCGGATTCTGGCTTGTAGTTCTAGGCGCCGCCTTATGGGGTGTCGACCCACTCTTCCGCATTATTTTGCTAAACACGATGACATCCACGCAGATTGTACTGGTGGAACATATCATCGTCAGTCTTATTGCCATTCCCGTGCTGTGGAAATTCCGGTCTGACCTGAAAAACCTGCGTGCTCGCCACTGGATTGCCGTGATTTTTATCTCATGGGGAGGATCAGCACTCGCAACGGTATTGTTCACCATGGCACTAACACATAACGATCCAAATACGGTGCTTTTATTGCAAAAAATGCAACCCCTCTTCGCTATCGTGCTGGCTAAACTGTTATTAAAAGAAACCTTGCCACGTCGCTTTGGTGGATTGTTCTTCATAGCATTAGCAGGAACGTACCTGCTTACATTTGGCTTCACATTGCCATTAGGTAACTGGGACAACTGGATTCATGCTGGAAGCTTGTTATCCCTTGGGGCTGCTGCCTTATGGGGAGGTTCAACCGTAATGGGCCGATTGATGCTGGGGCAGGCGCGTTATGAAACGGTCACCTCTCTTCGCTTTGTCGTTGCTCTCCCGCTCCTGATCTTTATGACGTGGAATGAAGGTGCGGCATGGACGTTTCCGTCCGGAACGGGTGAACAGACTGCTGTCATCCTCAACATTCTTGGTCAGGCATTGTTACCAGGTTTGCTCAGTCTTCTGTTGTATTACAAAGGTCTGTCGTCAACCAAAGCATCTGTTGCAACACTCGCAGAACTTAGCTTCCCGATGGCGGGTGTGTTGGTGAACTGGATTGCTTTCCGTACACTGATTACATGGGAGCAGCTGCTTGGTTTTATCCTGATCTGGGTGGCCCTCTTCGCCATTTCCAGACAGCAGGAAAGATCATCAACTGCGGCTGATGCTGCACCGAAGCTGCGTACAGAGTAAGTGGATATATCTGAGGTTCACATATAAACAAATAGTCAAATATAAAATAAAACCATTGCACATCAAATTAGATGAGCAGTGGTTTTTTCAATTCCATTACTCGATCATTTTCTCAATTAGCAATATGAGCTATTAACCCTGTTCTTTATTTCTATATCGCAAATCCTCCGCTCTTCTCCCTCCAACCTCATAACGAATATGCATATCATCGCACTACGTCTCTTCTATGTTTTGTCTTTTGTCTAATCCGGTGGTACGATGACATATGGAATAAACAGATGAATTATATTCAGAGAGGAACGATCATTAATGTCTTCATTCTCATATACCTCCTACGACGCCGTAGGTTTGGCTGAACTGATCCGATCCCGGGAAGTATCCCCGGTTGAAATGCTGGAAGCGGCGTTTGCACGCCTTGAAGAAGTGAATCCGCAACTTAATGCGGTTATTCGTACATATGAAAATCGCGCACGGGAGGAAGCCGGTTTGGTTCGCCCCGGCGAACAACCTTTTGCCGGTGTGCCCCTGCTCCTGAAAGATATTTCGCAATCCTTGGAAGGTGAATTTCTGACTTCAGGCTCCCGTTTGTTCAGCGAGCATCGTGCATTACGCAATTCCAATTTTGTCACTCGACTACGTGATGCAGGCTTTATCATTATAGGACATACCAATACGCCTGAATTTGGTTTAAAAAATATTACCGAGCCCCGTCTTCATGGTCCAACTCGCAATCCATGGAATATCAATCACTCCCCAGGTGGGTCAAGTGGCGGTGCTGCCGCGGCAGTAGCTTCAGGGATTGTCCCGCTTGCCGGAGCCAGTGACGGAGGCGGTTCGATTCGTATCCCGGCTTCCTTTAGCGGCTTGTTTGGATTAAAACCAACACGCGGACGGACACCTGTGGGGCCTGGAGTTGGTCGTCAATGGCAAGGCGCATCCATTGATTTTGCCCTGTCCCGCTCGGTTCGGGACAGCGCCGCCCTCCTCGATACTTTGCAAGTCATTCAGCCTGAAGCTGCGTTTCATGCTCCACTATTTCCAGGCAGTTACTTGGCAGATATGAGCTATCCTCATCAACGCAAACTGAAAATTGCGTACACAACAGATTCACCTGTAGGTACACCCGTCAGCGCAGAAGCCAAAGAATCTGTGCACAAACTCGTTCGCTGGTTGGAAGACCAAGGGCATCTTGTTGAAGAAAAGCTGAGTCCGGTTAACGGAGTCCGGTTGATGGAGAACTACTATATGATGAACAGTGGAGAAATGGCGGCAATGATCTCTTCCATGGAACGTTCCATGGGCCGAATTCTTACCTCAGATGATATGGAGATTGAATCCTGGGTTCTGGCTGAAGCTGGCAAAAAGGTGTCCGCTGCGGAATTCGTGCATAGTCTGGCTGAATGGGATGTTGCCGCTGCTCAGATGTCCACTTTGTTTGAGCGTTACGACTTCTACGTCACACCCGTTAATGCATTTTCTGCGCCCAAAATTGGAGAGTTAACACCTCATGATGAACAGATCCGTAACCTGATGCGGATCAGCGAACTGGACAAGACCCAGCAGCAACAACTCATCTATGAGATGTTTGAGCCAAGTCTTACGTATACTCCGTTCACCCAGCTTGCGAATTTAACAGGCCAGCCTGCGATAAGTGTGCCTTTGCATATGACACCAGAAGGTTTGCCAATGGGTGTTCAGGTGATGGCAACCAAGGGACGTGAAGATTGGTTATTACATCTGGCTGGACAGCTTGAAAAGTCAGAATTATGGATCGGGATGAATGGTAACCCACTTTTTCCAGTCTAAAAATACACGTTGCACTCCTACCAGCAGACCTGTTCTGCTGGTTTTTCCTTTTTGAATAACAAGATAAATTTGTTTAGATTCTCTTAGTTTACATAATAAATATGTTGTTAATTTAGATAACATCCTCGATTCCCCGTTCAGTGCATAATTTTATAGAATACAGGCGATCATAAGTTGGTGGTAAATTAACATACTGGAGGGAAATCAAATCATGGGTATTCTAAGTGGCAACCCCAAGAACGAGCCGATGCATTATGGTGAAATCTTTAGTGTATGGCAATGTTCCACAATAGCCAAAGGCGCTGTGTCTTGCTACCAAGCTTATATGAGTCATGCAGGAGATAAAGATTTGAAGAAAATCTTGGAAGACCTGCTGGACCAAGCCAAACTCGAAATTAAAGAATGTGATACACTATTGACTGAAAATGGTATTGCCCCTGCACCAACACTGCCGGAAAGACCACATGTTGAGTTTGAGGATATCCCGGCTGGCGCAAGATTCACAGATCCCGAGATTGCTGCAAAAGTAACAGCCGATACAGCCATGGGTCTGGTTGCTGCAAGCCAAACGATTGGGCAATCGATCAGAGAAGATATTGGCGCGTTATTTGCTAAATATCATGCAACCAAAACAGCTCTAGGCCTCCGAATTCTTCAAATGAACAAAGAAAAAGGCTGGCTCATCCCTCCACCGCTTCAAGTCAAAAGACCGGATTCAGAATAGAGTTTATTGGAAGACGTCTAACAAAATGTTGTAGTGAATTAAAAAGACAAAGCAGGAGAAGCCCCCATTCTCCTGCTTTGTCTTTTTTAATTTTACTGTTTAATTTCCAATAGACAGGTTAATAAAATTTTGAAATCATCAGAATTTTAAGACATCTTTATTGGAGGGATTCACATGTTTCGACATCAGAAAGAGTTGCAATTTGAAGTCAAAGTAGATCGTCCCGATCCCATGCTTGCACGTCAGGTTCAAGAAGTGTTGGGAGGGCAATTTGGTGAAATGACCGTCATGATGCAGTATCTTTTTCAGGGATTCAATTGTCGAGGTGAAGAGAAATATAAAGATATGCTAATGGATATTGGCACCGAAGAAATTGGACATGTCGAGATGCTCTGCTCATTGATCAGTCAGTTGCTGGATGGTGCTACTCCTGAGGAACAACAACAAGCCGCTAAGGATCCTGTGACAGCAGCAATTATGGGCGGTATCAACCCACAACATCTGCTCGTCAGCGGTCTTGGTGGTTTGCCAACCAACTCTAACGGTGTTCCGTGGAATGGTTCGTATATCGTGGCAAGCGGAAACTTGCTTGCAGACATGCGCTCCAATTTGCATGCCGAGAGTCAGGGTCGCCTTCAGGTGGCAAGACTGTACCATATGACAACTGATGAAGGTGTGCGGGCTACTTTCCGTAAAATGTTAGCACGTGATCGTTATCACCAGTATCAATGGATGGCCGCTATTCAGGAACTGGAAGAAAAGAATGGAGTCGTTGTTCCAGCCTCTTTCCCTCCTGAAGCCGAGCAAGAATCTCAGCCGCAGGCCTATGAATTCTGGAATCTCTCCGAGGGAACTGAATCCGCCGAAGGTTTATGGGCTACAGGAAGTGCACCTGATGGAACCGGAGACTATGTATATATCTCCAATCCTGTTCCAAAGGGACAGATACCTGAGCCCGTCATTCCTGCCACGGAACTTCACCATGACCTGGATATGAGATCAACAGATAAATAAAAAGTTAAATACTATTTTTCTCGAATTAATTATAATAAATCCTGTTTATATGCTTCGCAGCAGGTTATTAGCTATTATAAACAACTATTTTTTGGAGGTGCTTAATGATGGCAACTAAGGAACTTGCATTACATGAGAAACTCGAAGTACATGAACTGCTAACTCTCAAAACTTCGTGTGCCACCAAAGCCGTAACGATGCTGGAACTCGTAAAAGACGACACACTAAAATCCTTAATCGAAGATGATTTGGACAACTCTTCCAACGCTATTGAACAATTAAAATCTCTATTAAAATAAGGAGGGTTCTCTTATGACTACAACCAAAACGAAAGAAATGCTCGTTAAAGCCGTTGCTCCCATGGATGATATGGCCATTGCCACCGATATGCTTCTTTCTGCTAAGTCGGCGGTACGTACCTATGCGATAGCCCTTACCGAAACTGCAACCCCCCGAGTTCGGAAAGTCCTTAAAGCTCAATTGGATACGGCAATCGAAAGCCACCAAAAGATCGCAGACTATATGATCAAGAATGAGATGTATCATCCCTATAGTATAGAAGAGCAAGTTAAACACGATATGGAGAAATCAGACATGGCGTTGAAATTGTTGGATGACAATTAATGGTTAACGCCTAAAGCGACTCAGTTACGACTGGGTCGTTTTTTGATTCCAGAGTATATGAATTTCATATTTAAAGCTAGTTTTTTTCGCTTTTCTGCATCCCTTTCTTTCTCAGGAGAATGACGACCAATAGTAGTATGGGTAAAAAGATTTGAAATACAGGAGAACTATAATTCAAAGTGAATCCTCGCCCTATCTCAATATGTTCTGTGAATGTCGGTGATAAAAAAGACAACCCATATAGAACAAGCCCTACTGGAAACACCCATTTCCTATAGTTCGCTCCAGTTACTCTTTCGAGTCCAATTACGGCGCCATGGAAAAATGCAGCCATTTTAATACCCAATCCGAGGAAAAGGAGTAAAGTGAACAAGGCATCCATCCGTTCAAACACTTCAGTCAAATTGATTAATTGTACTGTCTCCAAAAGCGGGAGTGTACTATAGGCAGCAATCTGAGGACCCAAGACAAAAATGATAAGTTGATTGATAAATGTTAAAGCGAGAGCCGTTAGGATATAGGCGATGATCACCGCTCTGTTAAGATTCCTTCCTTTCCGAGCATAGGGATAAAAGACCAGGAATAAGACAACCTGCCCAAATGGAAAGGATACGATCTCCGGAAAAGCAGCTTGAAAAATCGGCTTCCACCCATTCTCCATAACAGGCAAGGCCAGATCCGAGTGAAAAAGACCTGTTGTTGGAATTAAGAAACTGATTAACGCATAGCCCAGCGCCATGAGCGGAAACAGAATCATACACATGAGAAACAGTACACGATATCCATATCGTACGGTGTTGGATACAACGATAATGATGATCATGCTGATGATCCACATCGACGTTCTGTTCAGTAAGGTCAATTCAGTGACTTCACTGATGTCACGTAAATTTCGTGAAGCCTCATAGGCGAAATAAGCTACAAATGAAAGGCTTACGATTGTCCCTAGTACTTTTCCCATATAACGGCGACACAGAAGAAACAAATCCAATTCAGGTTCCTGATGATGAATAGCCAGATGTAGGAGTAGTAACACCAAGCCACCAGCAGCCCCGGCGAGCATGGCTAACCATGCATCCTGTTTGGCATCTCCACCTATCAGAAACAAGGTTGTACTGCCAACTTCAAATAAGGAAAGACAAACAGCCAATTCGGATACGCGAAGCTCCCTAGACAATTTCATGATTGAACCTCTCCTTGGTGTTAGTCTTTCTGTTCGCCAAGCAACTTGCTGAAAGAATCTTGAAGCAAACCTACTCGTTCCAAAGTTACGTTTACGTTTATGTTAATATCCATCTGTGCCAATTCACTAGACCAGTTGTCTTTTAGAACTTTCCACTCTTTGGGATGTCTTTGATGTATTTTGTTCGCGATCCCCAACATATCGACATGAAGCCTCTGGTTCCCTCTCCATCCGTCCAATATCTGTGCTTGAATGACTTGTTCAGCCTGTCGCTGCAATTCATGAATAGTGTGTGTTCTAACTATATCCTCACCAGATGTGCTCTCATCCAGTTCAGCGTCGACCTTTGCATCTACCTGAACAGCATAATGAAGCCCCTTTTTCACAGGAACGACCTTAACTTTTGCTTTGCGCACAAGAAAAGAGTTCACCTCCCCCTTTGCACCTTTATAGGTCAAGTTGGTCCAGTTCACCCTGTCTGTTAGCCAGACGATACCCATACTTTCTTTTTGGTTCAGAACTCCGATCTTTTTGTCTTTGAGAAATACACTTAATCCTTGAATTCTTAAATTCCCGGGTATTGATGTTTCCTTAAAAATATCAATTGAACTCTGTTTGTTATCGCCCAGTGTATCTGTTGTAACACCAGGAATTCCGGCTGATCCACTGTCTGAAGTGATCTTCAGAGCAACCTCATGTATGTTCATCACGGGATAGTACGACCCTTTTTCATTATTCCGTTCCAAAATCTCGGATAAAGCACGGCCAGGCTGTTTCTCTGGAGGAATCAATTTTTCGAGATACTCCCTTGCTTGACCATCTGCAATAATAAGTTTGGCAGATTCCCGAGAACCAATATTTCGATAATAGTGATCCATGATCTCCGCAATCCCGTATCTTGCCGCTTCTTCACCAATCAGAACGACATTGGTATGTGCAAAATATAATCTTTTGGGATTCTCCACGCTGCTTTGGGCAACAGCTTCCCGAATCGTTTTGCCTTCTGATGAAAATGTGTTCACGGGGGCTTGAGATCCACCAGACGACGACCCAATTGAACTGCTCGCTGGTGGTACAATAATCTGATAGGTAATGATCCACTTTCCGTTTTTTCGATCAAATCCTGTTGCTGTTGCGATGCCCAGATCATTTAATTCTGTGCGATTTCCACAACCAGCAGTAATCAGTCCAACCATGAGTAAGATTAATATGGACTGCAAACGAATCATATAAATCGCTCCTTATTCGTTCTCAGCTTCATTAATACGGTCTATAATGTTATCCGATCCTGACGGGTATTGATGAGGGGCTTGTCTCGTCTTATTCGTATTGGACTTCTCATCAGGTCTAGTCTTCATAGCCCACCAGGGTACTCTCAACCACAGATCCTTCATATTTGACTTGAAAAACGGACTATACGGCATCAGATAGTCAACGCCAAATGACTTCAGAGATACCAGGTGTGCAAGTAATGGGATGGCTCCGGCCAATATGCCGTACAGCCCCAGCGTACCTGCCAGTACCATAAACGGAAAACGTAATAGCCTTACTGCTGTGGCCATACTGAAATAGGGTATAGCAAAATTCGCTATTGCTGTAAAAGAAACCACAATGACCATCGCGCCTGAGACCAATCCCGCCTCTACCGCAGCTTGTCCGATGACCAATGCACCAACAATGGAGATTGCAGGTCCAATGGCTCGCGGCATTCGCACTCCAGCTTCACGAATGACCTCGAACGTGATTTCCATAAGGAGAGCTTCAAGTAATGCCGGGAAAGGGACCCCTTCCCGTTGTGCAGCCAGGGTGACCAATAACGTTGTAGGTATCATCTCCTGCTGAAAGGTGGTTAGTGCGATGAAAGTCGAAGGCAGCAACAAAGATACGAGGAAACAGATTAACCGTATAATCCGCAGAAAGGTAGAGATATCATAACGCTGATAATAATCCTCGGGCGTTTGAAAAAAATTAAAAAAAGTCACAGGTGCAATCAAGGCAAATGGCGTACCATCTACCATAATGGCTACTTGACCATCCAATAGACTGCCGGCAACCGTATCTGGGCGCTCCGTATTGATCATGGTCGGAAAAGGAGTAAGCGGTGCATCCTCAATAAATTCTTCTATGTAACCACTCTCGAGTATACTATCTGTGTTGATGGCATTTAAACGCCTAGTAACCTCTTCAATGACTTGTGGCTTTGCAATACCCTGGATGTAAGCCAGTGCAACCACTGTCTGGGTGTACTTTCCAATGGTATGCATCTGGAATTTTAAATCAGGAGTTCGTATTTTTCGTCGAACAAGAGTAATGTTGGTCGTTAGTTCCTCTGTGAATCCTTCCTTTGGTCCTCTGACCACCGTTTGGGACGTGGGTTCCTCTACAGATCTTCTGGCTCCTCCGGCGATCGGCACTGCAAGAACATTCTTTACACCATCAATAAGAATAACGACGTGGCCTGTTAACAAAGTTTCATAGATAAGTTGCGGCGAATCAATATTTCGGATATTTCCGGCGGGTAAGATTTTTTTCACTAACACATCTTTAGGCTGATCTCCCGGTAGCGGATCTGTATTCATCCATTGAATGATATTGTCCATAAGTTCAACCAACAGCGTAGAATCTGTTAACCCTTCCATGTAACAAACAGCTAGAGCAGTACCCTCCTCCTCTAACATAGGGAACTCCCGAACTACAAAATCAGGACTATACTCAAATGCCTCGATAATACTGTTAAGTTTATCTTCTAGCGAAATATCCAGTCTTTGTGAATGTTGTGTTCGTTTATTGAATGTTTCTCCTTTCTTTTGTGATGTAAATACCTCCTTTATCCAACGTATAAGCATACAATCACCCCCACTATTTCCGAGTAATATGGATCAATCGTGCAAAAAGTATACATTGCCCTGAATAATCATGTCCTACAAAAGCATTTTGAAGAATATGCTGTTACAGTATGGGAAGGAGGACAATCTTATTTATATACTGTTAGGTTATGTGATCCTGGGGCTATCACTTTCAGCCCCTATTGGACCCATCAATGCTGCGCAATTGGACAAGGGTATTCGAGGTGGGTTCATGCCTGCCTGGTTTGTTGGACTAGGAGCCATCGCAGCTGATATCATCTACATGCTGCTGGTGTATTTCGGCATCGTACATCTGCTTGAACTTCCGTTTGTAAGGGTATTCCTCTGGATGTTTGGTTGTTTTGTATTGATCTATACGGGTGTGGAAAGTATTAAAAATGCAGGAACCCTTGCCCCTTCTCAAATGAGAGGAGATGATTCGGAGCTTGTCAAGTCATTTACTCAAGGATTCCTGATGTCTCTGTTTAACCCTCTTTCCATCATGTTCTGGCTAGGCATTTATGGCTCTGTTCTAGCCAAGGCCGTAAATGACTCCCCTATGGATCAATTGTTGATTTATAGTGGAGCTATCATCTTTGGCGTACTTCTGTGGGATCTATTCATGGCGACTACCGTAAGTTTTTTTCGCAAATACCTCACTTCTACTGTGCTTAAAGGAATTGCTCTCATTTCCGGACTTTCTTTAGTCGGTTTTGGCTGTTACTTCGGATATAAAGCCATTCAATTTCTCTTCTTTATTTGAGTTTGTTTTTTTTGCGTAACCGAATACCCGTGATGTGATAACTGCTTATACCCGTAGAATGCTGCTCATTTTCTTCACTTTCGTCTTTCTCGGCGTTTGATGATGTTTGGGACGCAGGTTTCTTCTTGCGAATCCGTTGTACAATAACGTCACTAATGGCAATGAGAGAGACAAGCAATAAGCTAATATAGAAACCTGGTCTGCTGAGTGCATGAAAAAGCGTTCCTGTGACTGCAGTAGCGATTAACAATAAGCCGATCCATCGTTTGATCACATCAAACTTGCCTGATTTCAACAGTTTACCGGAGGATAACAAAATAAACGACCAGTTGTACAGAAGCATCAGTCCAGCTGCAGTCGTGATGTATTCATATACTTTGCCTGGGAGTAAAAGAGACATGATGATCGTACCAACTAACCCACAACCAATGAGGGACAAGGCAAATAACGGATACTTCGTTTTCCACTTTCGAGAAAATAACTGCGGGGCGTCTCCCTCCTGAGCGAGGGTAATAATCATAGACGTCACCGCATAGAGCGAAGCTGTCATCGTTGAAAATCCGGCTACAATGAGCACCCCGTTGAACAAATGTGGGACAAAAGCAAGGTGATCGCTACTGAGTGCCAGTACAAATGGACTCTCTTTGGGATTGAATGCATTTAAAGGAACCATAATTAACGCGAGTCCAATGGATACAACATATACGGTGGATAGCGCAATGAGCATGACTTTTCCTGCCTTTGGGGCATCCTCCGGTTTTTGAAGCCGATATGACATAATGCCAAGAACTTCAATACCTCCATAAGCATAGAACGCAAAAAGAAACGCAGACCACAATCCGATGCCACCCTTTGGAAAAATAGCTGCCATATCCAGCGGTACTTTGTGTTCATACTTGGTTCCCCCAATCCACCCTGCGAGAAGGGCGATGGCAAGCACCAAGAACATGATGATGGCTGCAATTTTAATGATAGCCAGTACATTTTCAACCCGGTCAAATCCCTTGTTACCGAAGAATACAATACAAAGACCTACAATTCCGAATCCTGCAGCAAAGATCCAGAGCGGAACAGACGGAAACCAGAACCTGGAGAAAATGGACAATGCGGTTAGCTGACTCCCCATAATGAGCAACTCCGAAAACCAATAGAACCATCCGCTAGCAAAGCCTGCCCAACTTCCAAAGGCTTTCTTGGCATATGAGCGAAAAGATCCTTGTTCCGGATGGTCCGCTGTCATTCTCGCGAGCGCATCAAAAACTACATATGTACCCAAGGCCGCCAAGATATAGGCCAGCAGCACAGCTGGACCACCAATCGAGATCGCAAGGCTGGAACCCAGAAAATACCCTGTACCAATTGTTCCTGCCACACCTAGCAGACTTAATTGCCACCATTTCAGTTTCTTTTCTTCTGTAGCGTTAGTCGATGCTTTACTCATGTTGTCATTCCTTTTCTGTATCATTTTAGGTCACTAAAGGTAGCCTTCCCAATCCACAGCGAATCATGTTCATAAATTAATCCTTATTTCAGACAAACTGGATATATTGAATAATTCTTGAGGCCTCATTAAATAATACACGAGTACATCAAAACACATAGGAGGTTTTACACATGAATCAGTTCTCTCAATCGCAGCAAATTACGCAGTTGGCTCAACAACTTACACAACAAACACAGCAGGCTTCGATGCAATATCAACAACTACTTAGACAAGAACAAAGCAACGCTCAACAACTTGAGCAATTGGCACAACGCGAGCAACAAGCTGCACATATGATCCAGACCGCACTGCAAGGACATCAAACCGCCATCCAGCAATTACAACAAATCTCCAATCTTGCACAACAACTTGCACACTCATCTTCACAGCACGTATCTTATCTTGAGCAGCCATACAACACTCCCAATATCTCAACTAATGGTCAATCCTTTGGTTCGTATTCGAATCAAAACCGCCCGCAATAACATTTTCATGTAACACATAAAGGAACCCAGCTTTGGGTTCCTTTTTTATTCGTTGCAAAAAAAGAGAGCACAAGTGTCTCTTTTTTCGTCATTACCTTGAGTTTCATACCCGTCCTATACTATAGAGTGCTTGTTCATACTTGATGTTCATTCTTTATGCATTGAGATCATGTATCCCTGGGCTATGCTCATTTGGAAGTTCAGGCATATAAGGAAGTGGATATCCTTGTGGGGGATCGATTACCTGCAGTTCCCCACCATTACGACTTGGCGTTTGACCACTGAAAATCTCAGCGATGCGTGTATTGTCTAAACGGAAATTAAACTGCGCATTGTGGAAGCCCATATCTACATATTTCCGGCATTCGGGATATTTATTAATGTCATAGTTGGGAATCGGGAATATTTTGCCCCAATTCACACCCAGGGTCTCCAGTGCTTTGGCAAATGCATTTTGATGCGCATTATCACGAACAATCAGGAAACCCAGCGTTTCACGGAATGCTTTGTTGGTACTCATTTCATATATTCTTGATTTTTGCAACACACCCGTAGACTCCAACACAATATTATCAAGTAAGTTGCTTACCAGATTCCCATGATCGTACACATAGTTTCCAAGCCATGGATTACCTGCAGCATCAACAGGCAATGAGCTCTGAGCCCCCATGATGTAATGATGCGGGTTGGCATGTTTAATCGCTTCATCCAATGGAGCACCGTCGACCCCTGCATCTCCCGCGCCCTCTGCACCGGCTCCCGTTAATAACTGATTAATGGTTTGTTGCACCAGTTCAATATGGCTTAATTCCTCAAGAAATACACCACGGATCAGATCTCTAAACTGCGTGGCGTTGCCCCGAAAATTACTGCTTTGAAAGAAAAATTGCATCATCGTCCGCATTTCACCGAATTGACCGCCAAGCGTCTCTTGCAATACTTTTGCTGCCGCGGGATCAGGCTTGTCTGGTACGATCATATTGATCAGGTCTTCACGATAAAAAAACATGGTTTTCCTCCATTCTGAATTAACTTACTATTCTAGTTTCTGTTCCCTTCCTAATTTTATGTAAACCAGCCGTTAACAATCTCTGGTATTGGCTCCAACCTCATAAAACAAATAGAAGTGCATGAACTAGAATAATGCATTCTGTTAATGAAAAGGGAAACAGAATATATTCTGTTTCCCTTTATCTATTTTGAATACATATTCTTATGGCATAAACGGTGGCATATCAGCTGAACTTCCTTTTCTTAGAACCTCAGGTGGGGTATCAAAAATATACGGCGGAGCTGGCGGAAGTTTAGGCGCAGGTGCCAAAGGCTGAGGATGCTGAACATATTGGAAAGTACCTTGCCCATCCATACTTGGACCGTGAGCCCACCGTCCGGTTGCGCTCTCATCACCACGAGAGAAGTTAAAGAGAACATACGCCACATCTCTCTTCTCAAGTTCTTTCGGGAACGTACTGGGCACAACAATTCCTTCTTTTTCTTCAAGTTCTCTTATCGCTGCAATCCACTGATTCTGATGCATGGTATCCCGAGCAAGCAACCACGATAACATGTCTTTCACACCGCGGTCATTGGTCATTTCATATAACCTGGCAACCTGAAGTCTGCCTTGAGATTCTGCTGCTAGATTATGTCTGAAATCAGCTAATAAATTACCACTTGCTATTGTGTACTTTGCATTCCAGGGATATCCATTACTATCGGTTGGGGCTGCTCCTAGTCCGCTTACAATCGCGTGTTGTGGATTGCTCCCACCGAGTATCGCATTAATAACTGGGTCTTTGGCGGCTTCTTCCAGTGTGGCTAATGGAGCATTGTCCAGCAAGCGAGCGATCATCGTAGCCAGCATCTCAACATGAGCGAGTTCTTCGGTTCCCGTATCCATAAGAAGGTCCTTATATTTCCCATCTCCACGGACATTCCAGCCTTGAAATAAATACTGCATGGCTACGGTAATTTCGCCAAATTGTCCTCCCAGTACTTCTTGTAGTTTTCTTGCAAATACGGGGTCGGGTCGATCCGGCTTGGCATGATACTGCAATTCCTTGATATTAAAAAACAACATATCACCTCATCCGTTTAAGATAAGTGATATGTATGTTTATTACATCGATCACTTGCATGTCTCCATAACAAAAATAAGTTGGACTGTCACCATTTTTCCCTTGGGTTATATCCTATAGGTAAAAGGAGGACTATTCATGTCGTTGTTGTTTTCATCTTCTGAGATTGAGAATGAGGAGATTCCTCTCGAAACCTGGAAAAGAGATGCTTACCGTTTATTCTCTTCGAAAATGAGTGACCGGGAGGCTCGATTTCCCTGTATTCCGGCTACACAGGCTTTTGCCCTGGGTCACCTTCGATACGGTTTTGTTTCTAATTTCGGAGACGACTCTGCAGAACGTAATGTATCAGACATACTCAAGGAATATGGAGAATGCTCTCGTTCATTCGGAGAATATTCTTCATTGATTTTATTTTTTGATAAGGAAAAACAAGTCCGGGATGTATTGGCCTATGAAACAGCCTTCTGGGATTTATTAAGCCAGATTAGACACTTGGATAACAAGCCTTGGCCAAAAGATATTCCAGAAGACCCAGAGCATCCCATGTGGGAGTTTTGTTACAATGACGAACGGTATTTTGTCTATTGCGGGACGCCAGCCCATGTATCACGACAAAGTCGCCACTTTCCTTATTTCATGTTAGCTCTAACACCGCGCTGGGTACTCGATATATGGAACGCACAACCTCAGAAAGCTGCAGCGATTGCTCCAAGAATCCGCGCACGCTTGGCTACCTACGATACCATACCGGCTCATCCCGAATTAAAGCAATACGGATCACAAGGCAACCTGGAGTATAAACAATATTTTTTGCGAGATGACGATACCGCTCCTTCCAAATGCCCGTTTCTTCGATCCCTTCAGCAGGACAACGTAAAGGAATAGCTTAAATCGATTCTAAAAATACTCTCCTCCGAATAAACTCTATACCACCCATTTATAGGAGGAGAGCCCTGTGCTCCATACTCGCTACAACTACATAAGCAGCTGGACAAGCCCTATCGAAATAAGAATTCATTACAGACGGAAAGGAAATGACAATGGAAATCTATATTAAGTTCGTCCTGATTGGTCTCGCTATTGCCATGCCAGTGGGAGCAATTACTGTAGAGATGACCAAGCAGGGATTGAGAAATGGGTTTATCCATGGCTGGGCCGTCGGTCTTGGAGGCATGACAATTGATGCTGGTTTGATCCTGGCCATGTACTTCGGGTTTGCTTCCGTCTTATCTCTTCCTTATGTACAAATTCCACTATGGCTTGCGGGAGCGGGATTTCTTGCCTTTCTGGGATACGATTCGATCCGGAACTCCGATCTGGATATGGCAACATCAGATAATACAAAAGGAAAAATCAAAAAATCGTTTTGGAGGACATACCGCAATGGCTTATTGGTAGCGGTTTCCCCTGGTAATCTTATTTTTTGGATATCTGTTTTTGGTGTTGTATTGTCCGATTCATACCAATCTACCGGTAAGCTGAGTTTTATCATTGCAGGATTTGGCGTACTATGTGGAATTCTCATTCATGACCTGGGTCTGCTCTCCATTGTATCTGTGACACGAAAAGTAATGAGCAAAAAAATGATACAAGCAGTCTCTGCCATGGCTGGAGTGCTTTTGCTGGGTTTCTCGTTCTACTTTTTATATAAATTTATATTGGCTCTGTGGCTTCTATTTCAGTAGTTATTTCGAGAAATTAAGGTTGTTCCTTCTGAAAAAGGGGCAACCTTTTCTTTGGATTCCTTTTCCATACGCTGCTGCAGGTACTTTTCTGGAATATCTAATTTTTTAATCAGAAATCATTTGACTTTCACAGTGAAGGATGGCAGTTCATTTAGTCGTGGGGCGTGCTGAATCGTATCTAAAAGGTAGGTAGTAACAGCGGTGTGCGTTCTTTTCTATTGTGAATTTTTCATATGTTGAAATATTATATTAGTGGCGAATTAGCTTTTAGAGCCAACATAGTTATCGTTTATCGTTGTCTCAAAAATAAAGTAGTATGCTTAAGATGGTTTGGGACATTTTACGAAATAGTTAGATTATTTAGTTGTTGTGAATTTTTCATATGTTGAAAATATAAGGTTTATGACAAAAAGAAAGCTGCCTATAGGCAGCTTCGCAAAATTAAAATCCATTTGGCAAATGCAAAGAATCAGGTCCGGCCAGTCCATTCTGCTCCGGCGATTTCTTTCCATCGTGCTCTAATCTCATCATACAGTTCCTGCGGAAGTGGCCCTTTAGCCACAAGATCAGCATTTTGCTGCCAGCGATTTGGCTTGGCTGTTCCTACAATAGCTGTGTCTACACCTTCGGTACTTAGTGTAAAACGCAGTGCAGTTTCCACCGCAGCCTGGGCATCTTCACCCAGAAAACCATAGTTGAGTTCGCTTAAGCGCTTCCAGTATATAAAGGGATACGCCTCTTCCGAAAGTGTTTCATACGTCCAGGCTGCATTGGCAATAGGTCTTTTGGCGATTACACCCATGTTTCTTTTTCTAGCCTCAGGCAACGTAAGTTCAATCGCTTCCTGATCTGCGATATTTAATGAAGTCTCCAGACTGTCAAATACCCCCGTTTGAATCGCATATAGCGCATCTGTAGTATCCCCACTGTATCCGATAAATCTGGTTTTCCCTGCTTCCTTGGCACGTTGCAGTACTTCGATTACTGCTCCTTGTCGGAGTACTTCTTCAGAGCAGCTATGCAAATGGATAACATCCACATAGTCCGTTTTCAACCGTTTCAGGCTACGGTCAATCGTTTGCTCCAGTACTTTGGCATCCCAATCCGGACCTTCGATCCCGGCAGCATGTCCACATTTGGTGAACAAATAGTAGTCATCACGCCGATGTAACAGCACCTCACCGATTAATTCCTCGCTGTCCCCGTAACATTCAGCCGTGTCAATTACGTTTAATCCTGCATCGAGGGCACTATTCAGCAATGTCGCTACATCCGTTTTGGATACATCTTTGCCTATTTCCGCTCCGCCAAATCCAAGTGTACTTACGTTCATGCCAGTATTACCATACTTGCGCGTTTCCATGGTTATCTTCCTCCAAGTTCAGTGAATTGGGTACAGATAAATAGAAATGATTAACTATCCCTATGTTATTACCCATGAGTTGGTTATGCCACCCACTTTTCTAGGCTGCACCCCAACTTCATTTATTTAGAAGCCATAAATGGACATTCCACCATCAACCAATAACGTCTGACCCGTTATGTACCCTGCTGCATCTGATGCCAGGAATACAACTGGTCCTACCACTTCTTCCAGTTCTCCCACTCGCTGTAGCGGTGTGCGGCTTACAATTTCCTGCAAATACTGAGGATCATCCAGCAGCTTTTCAGTCAAAAGTGTTCGGAAATACCATGGCCCTACTGAATTGACACGGATTCCATACTTGCCCCATTCCAGTGCGAGCACTTTGGTCATATGGATTAACGCAGCTTTGGTCGCGCCATATACAACCCCTGTCCGTAAAGCCGTATGCCCACCTACCGAAGAGATGTTAATGATCTTCCCAGTCCCACGTTCTTTCATATGCTGACCAGCCAATTGCGAAGCGAAGAAAGCCGATTTTAAGTTTGTCTGCATGATGGTCTCCCACTGCTCGTCCGTTACTTCAAGTGCTGGCGTCCGTATGTTCATACCTGCGTTATTCACCAGAATATCTAGGCTGCCCATCTCCGAGATCGCCTCTTGAAACGTCTCTTCCATTTGTTCTCTTGATGTCACATCCGCAGACAGAGCGAGCGCTTTACGCCCTGTCTGTTCATAGATGTAGGCGGCTGTCTCCTCAATTTCTTTCATCGTTCGGGATACAAGTACAACGTCACTGCCTGATTGGGCAAGTCCAATCGCAATTGCTTTTCCGATCCCTCTCCCTGCACCTGTCACCAGTGCTGTCTGTCCATCAAGATGGAATGTGGGTACGTTCATGTTGCTCACTCCTTCATCAGATTTATAAGTTGAACTAAAGATTATTTACACTGACACTACGATGACAGAATAACCTTCCATCAATGCTTATATGTAATTGAAACCCTGACGCGAATCAGGTTACAAAATACTGGCTTGGATTGCCCAGCTCCGGATGGAACTTCTCCCGAAAGCGTCCTCCCGTATATTCCCCTATAATTTTTCGCCAGAACGCCTGGGCAATGACATTGTTCCGAACCTGGGTTACTTTCCATCTGCCAGGAAAACGTTTAAACAATTCATATGCTGCCCGAGTGCCCACTCCACTGCGCCGATATTTTTGCATCACAAAAAACTCAGTCAAATAGTAGTCATTATCCTTGCTTCCAGGCTCCAATTTCTCCACCAGAGCAAACCCTGCAGGTGCCCCATCACTTGTAATCAAAAAAGGAAACTTGCGGTCCTCCTCTGTCCAGAATGCCTCCAGACCGGGATACTCCGGAAAAATGCCGTTACTGTCTACGTCAATATTCAGATATTTGGTAAAATCATATAGATAAAATTGCATTAAATGCCGAATCACCTGACTGCGTTCCCGGGGAACCAGTTCTATTTTCATATTCATCCGGTTCACCTCCTCTGCTCTACCTATATTGATTACTTTAAAGGTTTACGTGCCGAAGGGCAAGGAAGCATACCCTACTTATTGCCTGCTTTGGTGAACAAGCTGTGAGCATGTAAATTATGGTACACTAGAACATAGAATACTATTAAATTGAATATTAATTTTATCATGTTTTTCACATGGAGGTGTCGAACTTGACCAACGTGCAAAAAGAGATTGATCGACGCAAGCTGGATGACAAACTACCTTCCATGCCTTGGTTCGTTCAGCAATTCATGGACTATAAACTGCCTGACCTGTCCCCCTCTACCCTGCTCGAATATCTGAGAGATTACGAAGCTTTCTTCGGATGGTTGCGAGCAGAAGGGCTCTCCGAGGCAAGCTCTAATAAAGAAGTTACGTTGACTGAACTGGAAGTACTTCGCATGGATTCGGTTACCGCCTATCGGTTATTTCTCACAACCAAACGGGAAGGAACCAATTCGAGAGTTACCGTCTCTCGCAAACTCTCTTCCCTTCGCTCCCTTTTTCATTATCTGAGCCAGATTGCGGAAGATGAAGACTTTTATCCGTTGCTGAAGCGGAACATTATGGCCAAAATCGAGATCAAACGTACCCATAAACCCAAGGACACCGCTGCCAAACTCAAAGGTAAAATCCTGGAGGAAGAGGAACTGCTGGAATTTATCGGTTATATCCTTGAAGGTTACGCTGTTGATATGGAGAAGAACAAGCAGGCAATCTATTCCCATGAGCTCAATAAAGAACGGGACGCTTGCATTGCCAGCCTGATTCTCAATTCAGGTTTACGGGTGTCGGAAGTTGTGAACCTGAACGTCGATGACCTCGATCTGAACAACAAACTCCTGTATGTTTATCGCAAAGGTAACAATGATGAGACGTACAAAACACCCGTTTATTTCAGGGAACAGGCCAAGGACGAACTCGCGACCTATATGAATCTGCGGCAATCACGTTACCGTACGCCCAAGCGGGAAAAAGGTCTGTTCATTGCCATGCGAAACGGAGATTCAGAAGGAAGTCGAATGACCAAAAGAGCGATCCAGGCCATGATTATGAAATACGCCAAGCGCTTTGGCAAACCATACCTGACTGTGCACAAATTACGCCATTCATTCGCAACGGACTATTATTTGCAAAATGATATTTACAAAACAAAAGAGCAGCTCGGCCACGCTTCTACGGAAACGACCGAGATCTATGCTCACCTTACCGACAAAACGATGTCCGAAGCCATCGAACGCCGTACTGACGACGGGATGTAACATCCCGAACAACATAAAAGCAGCAAGCCGTATCAAGGATTTCGATCCGAGAAAGGTCTGCTGCTTGTTTTGTTTTTTGCATCATTCAAAGAGAAGAGCATAAGCAGAAATGATTTTAGTTTACATAATAAAAATTACGTTTATTCAAAGACGATCAATCACGCTCACTGTACATTCAATCATGTATAGAGACCATTATGTCCCCGTGTCTTAACATTTCTACGATTTGACTTCACCATTCTGCCTATACTCGCTCTCAACCATCGCTAACAACGCTTTGGCTATATCCTCCGTTTCATGAACTGAGTACCACGTTATATCTCTGTTTACGGTGCTCCGCTCTATAAACAGCTCTGAAGGTAGCCATGAGATCATACCCACTACCCCTTCAAGCTGATCAACCAAGGTCAGATCTTTCTCTTCTCGAACCATCACGAATTTGGGATAAGAAGCATCCTTGAAACCTTCAACAACAATCCAATCATAATCGGACAGATGACTTAACATATCCTCCAGCTTGGTTGACTGTCGCTCCATAATCGCAGTACGTTTCTCTGACATAACAACCACCGCCGAGGCCCCAGCCTCTCCAAATCGATACGAATCCGTTCCTTCTTGATCCATCTCGAAATGGTCGTGTCCATCATGCTTAATCGCCGCTACCTTAAGTCCGAAGGAAGAAAAGTGCCCGATCAGCGCGGCTGTCAAGGTTGTCTTGCCCGTGTTTTTGTATCCAACAATCTGTATGATATGTGGTTTTGTATCACTCATTGTAGTCATCTACCACTACCTCACATGACCTGAGGGCAGTTTGAGAATGCGTACCTGCTCACCCGCAGGAATACCTTTTTTCTCAGGGGGAACAACAATCAAGCAATCACTGTCCTTAATGGTAATCATCACACTGGATTCATCTACACGGGCAGCAGCCGGTATCGCGTACACCATGCCGTTGCGAATCTCTGTGCGTCCTCGCACGAACCGTGTAAAATTATTAACTTTGGTGTATTCCTCTTTCAAGATTGCAGTCCATTCTTCCAAATAAGGATGAGCATCCGCTTGCATGGAACGAATGGTTGGACGAACAAACAGACCAAAACCTACAAAACAAGCCCCTGGGTTACCCGAAAGTGCAAAAAGCAATTTATCTTTATATACAGCAGCTGTGGTCACACTGCCTGGTCGCATCGTCACTTTGTTAAACAACATCGCCACATGTTCTTCCAGCACAAGTTCACCCATAATATCATAATCCCCGACAGACACTCCGCCTGTGGTCACCACGATATCATTATCTTGAATGGCTTCTTCCAGTTTGGCCCTTGCCGTATTCACATCGTCTGCAATAGAACCGTACATCACAGGCTCTCCACCTGCCTCAACAACCAGAGAGCGAAGCATGTAACTGTTGCTATTCCGAATCCGACCTGGTTGTAATGGTTCATCTACATCAAGCAATTCCGTGCCGGTTGCGAATATCGCCACCTTTGGACGTTGAAATACGGGAACTTCTGCTATGCCAAAAGTAGCTAACACGGACTGCTCCCCTGCCCCGATGATCGTTCCTGCTTCGAGCAGTTGCTGTCCCTCTTGGACTTCCAGTCCGATTGGGGTGATGTTAGCATCTGACAATATGTGCCGTTTCAATGCAATCCACTGTTCTCCGTCTTCTACCTTGCTCTCGGTCATCTCCATCATGACTACCGCATCCGCACCTTCCGGGACCTGTGCACCCGTCATGATGCGAGCAGTTGTACCTGAAACAATGGTGTGATCCGAGGTGTAGCCGCAAGGAATTTCATCAATTACACGAAACCAGATTTGTTGCTCACTTGATGCATCTGTAGTATCTGTACTTATAATGGCAAAGCCATCCATGCCCGATCTCCGGAAGAATGGATACGGATGAGGAGCCTGAATTGTCTCTGCAAGTGTGCGGCCATGAGCAGATTCAAGGTGGACTTTCTCAATGGAGCCTTCAGTAACTCTTGCAGCTATTTTGGCTTGGGCATCCGGTACCTGTACAGCTGTACGATTGAATTTGGCAGTTGTCATATCATGTGAATGTGAGTTCATTTTCAAAAGTATTCTTACCTCCTAGAGACATATCATCTTTTAGAAAGTGTAGCCCGAATGCTGTAAGATAACAAGTACATCACTTATTGAATCCTGTGACAAAATCTTATTTCTTACAGGTGTAACATCCTTGACCAATATTCAACATGAAAGGCATCTTGTCTGCTCATAATATAAGTGACAAAGGGAGGCGATAATCATGAGTAATCAATGTGAATTATGCGGAAGAGAACCTGTGAACACAACCGTTCATCATCTGACACCCAAAGAAATGGGCGGAACATTACTGCCAACAGCCAACCTGTGCATCCCCTGTCACAAACAGATTCATTCGCTATACACCAATCGCGACATTGTAACCCTTGGTCTCACGAACCTGCAATCCTTGAGACAGGATGAACGAATGATTCCATTTATCCGCTGGATTCGTAAACAGCCTGCTTCAACGATTCCCCGTGTACGCAAATCCAATCATGTTCGCCAATCGTAAACCAAAAAGAACAGCTCCAAGGTCATATGCCGGCGAGGTGATTCGCCTTCCCTTTTCACTGTTCTTAAATGAACTATGCGATTGGCAGCCATCCTTATGATTAGATGTTTATTATCTTCGCCTCTTAATTCGGCCGCCGCCCACTCTGGTTTTTGGTTTTTTGTAGGATTTCTTAGGTGAATCAAACAACCCACCACTGCTCTTGTTACGATCAATGGTCCCCTTGCTCTGATCCCTGTTGCGGTTGAATAATCCTCCGCCAGATCCCACGCTTGAATCTTTATCGCTTCCACGCCTTGTAATCGTACCTTTCCGATCAACAGTAATAGGTGGGGCAAGCTTCTTGTCATTACTTGTTGGTGCACGATAAGATCCTGCACTCGGTTTATACGTATCTTTATTGGTATATCCTCGATAGTTGCCATAACCTCGCCCGCCAAAAGAATCGAACAGATTACCGATTAACGTAGCGGTCAGATAACCTTGTAAAAAAGATGAATCGTAGTTCTGCCGAACATATTCCTTGGAGTCCACCTCAACCAAGGTATCCTCCGGCTTGTTCGGGTCTTGTTGCAGGTGATAATACTCGTCCTGATACACGAGGAACATACGCTCTGTGTTCTCTGCCGAGATCTGATCCGGTTGCCTTTGGTCAGACAATTCCTGGGCCACTTCCGGAACGGTACGGTCAGAAGCCCGGTACACATAGGACGTTGAGTTACCACTGCCGTTAACCGATTCAAGCGGGTATGTGTCCTGAACAGAAGGTGCTCCGCACGCGGACAACAGAGACATCACAAGGCTGAGGACCAGCATTAATTTTAATCCATGTGCCAAGCGTTTTTTCATTGGGAACCTCTCCTAGCTCGAACGAATCACTTTGATATCCGCAGGAAGAATGGACTCACCCTCATACAGTGTAAATCTTCTGTCTTGCCACTCCACCCGAAGAAGCATATTATCATCCGACTGATACTGCCATACCAATTGTTCTCCAGCCTGGCCATATGGAGTTCTACCTGCCGTTGATACCATGCCTCCATACTCTTCCTCCAGATGAAATGCGCGTCCATCCAGGTCCAGCAACGTGGGCACCTCATCAGGTGCATCAAGCCTGCCATCAATTGGTGTATATAGAGCGTAACGTGTGAGTTCCCGTTCTTCGATATGCAAATATCGAAATGCGGTACCATCCTGCAGCGTGAGCACAACTGCATTTCGAGCGCGATTTTGTACCCGACCAACGACTTCATAAGTGACCAGAGAAACCTCACAGATATCACCAGGTGCAAGCTGAAGCATCGTTTTCTCTGCCTGCGGTGGTTCAGGTTTTGTTAGTATTCCTTTAATTCGTTTCCATACACTCATGAGAATTACTCCTGTTCCTTATCTTATAAACAAGCTGCAATAATCAGTGCGCCCACGATATGTAAAGCGCCAGAGAACAACCCGTATCCTGTCTTCCCTTGCTGAATTCCCGTATCCAGATCCAGATTGGCCCATTTGCGAATCATAAAGTGTACAACGCTCTCCAGAATCAACAAAATGATAAAGGATACAACGGAGACCAGCAATGCCTCTCCAAGATGACCAGCTGTAGAAATGGACGTAGCGAGTACATACCCTTGTGCAAATAATTTCATCACCATACGTGTGGTTACTGCCATATTGCCAGCCTTAACTTCAGCAAAATCCTTATATTTCGTGAACAGTGAATCTACATACATCAAGACAAACAGCAAAACCGAACCAGATCCGGTCCAGACCAACATCGCCAAAATATTCAAATCCATTTACACAGCCCCCACATATCAACATGAACCGCATTTAAAAGCGAAGGAGAAATGCTCTTCTCCTCCGCTGGTTAACCCTGCTGACAACCAAGGTATTAGTTCTTATTATCGTACTGTTTCATCAATGCTGCGAGTTCGTCTTCAACAGCTTGATCTTTACCCAACTTCTCGAACTCTTCATCCAAAGACTTGCCTTTGGAAGACATTTCGTTACTTGCTTCTGCCTGTGCTTCCATCTGCATCATTTTCTCTTCCATACGCTTCATACCAGCACTTGCAGTATCAGAGCCAAACCCATTCAACGCTTTGTTGATTTCCGTTTGGGCTTTTGCTGCATTGTAGCGGGCTACCAGTGTTTCACGTTTGTTCTTCATTTGAGTCAGTTGCTTACGCATCTCGTCGAGCTTGCCACGCAGGTTATCTGCAGAAGCCTTGTTTTGGTCATAGCTGGTTTTATACTCAGCCATCTTCTCTTCAGCAGCCTTTTTCTCTTCCAGAGCACGTCGAGCCAAATCCAGATTCTGAGCACGTGCCGCCGTATGCGCCTGCTCTTCACGTTTCTTCACAAGAGCTTCCTGCTCTTCGAATAACTGCTTAAATTTCTTCTCAATGGCGATTTGTTGAGCTACTGCTTTCTCCGCATCTTCCAGATCCTCTTGCATGTCGCGGATATATTGGTCCGTCATCTTGATTGGATCTTCCGCCTTGTCAATAATGGCGTTGATGTTAGACATGGTTAGATCACGCAAACGTTTGAAAATGGACATTATGTTATTCCTCCTAGTCGATATTACATCGTATATAAACATACATACGTAACAATCTACAACTCGTTTCAATTTTAGCAAATAAAATCAAAACATTCGATGACTCTTACGTCAGGAAGATCGTTTATCTTTGATCAGATGATCTTCCATCAACCTCTCTGCAGTCTGCACGATTTCGTCGATCTGCATCCGCGTGATGGAATCAAAATGAATACCCATGATCACCGTAACGGTTACTTTCAGCTGCTGGGCAGCCTTCCGGGCAAGCCGCTCACACAGTTCTTGTTCCTTATGACCGGGAATATGTACCGTCGTCCCGCTTACGCGCTCATGATCTACATAGAATGTGGCTGCGGCGCCAATATGCGCCTTTCCTCCCGTAACGAGAAAAACCTTATCTTCTCCTGCTTCAATCACCTGTAAACGTATGGATTTCAAATCATATGTACTCATACCCATCCACCTATCCTTTTCTATATGTTATATATGGAGGAATTATGGCTTTCATGAGCTACATCGGCAATGAAAATTCTCACACTACGCATAACTTATGGATAGCCCGGGCATACCAAAGAGAACGTCATTTTGGAAAAGGAGGCCGTTATTATGCGCGTACGCCTCATTATGCTGATGGTTATCGTTATTTTTCTCGGAGGATATCATGCTCCAGTTTCATCGCGGGATGTTTCAAGCCCGCCAAGTGAATCCGTATCAGGTTCGGATTCTGCGGAAGAAGAACAACTGACATTGGGACAGTTACGTCAAAAATATGCCGATACGTTCAAAACCAATGGTCCTTCAACAAAGAAGGTTGCACTGACTTTTGATGATGTACCTGATCCACGATTTACTCCACAAGTGCTGGATGTATTGAAGAAATACAATGTCAGAGCTACATTCTTCATCGTGGGTAGTCGTGCAGAGAAACATCCGGATCTGGTGAAACGCATCATTAAGGAAGGGCATATGGTTGGTAATCACAGCTACAATCATCCTGAATTCAGTAAGCTGTCGATGAATGCCTTTCGCAAACAAATTTTACATACCGGGGATATTATTCGACGTTTGGCGGGATATACGCCGAAGATGATTCGGCCGCCTTATGGAGACATTAATGAAGAACAGCTGAGATGGGCTGCCAAACAACACTATAGCATTGTGAACTGGAACGTAGACTCTCTGGACTGGAAAGGCCTTTCAAAGGAACAGGTGAAAGATAACATCCTGTCTGCCGTAAAACCAGGCTCCATCGTTCTGCAACATGCTGGAGGCGGTGTAGGATCAAACCTGAACGGCACGATTGAGGCTTTGCCTGAAATCATTGAGGAATTGCAAAAGCGCGGATATGAACTTGTCACCTTGGACGAAATGCTGGGATTGTCAAAGGCCAAAGATTAAGATGACGATGAAGAAATAAATGAGAATATTAAAAGGGTGCTGTTCAATCGCAAGTTTGCGACTGGCAGACACCCTGTTTGAATTCGTTAGATGTAATTAATTTTCTACTTCAGAATGTACAGCTCGATATCCTGAAATCCAAATGTGCTTACGGACTGTTTGCTACCCGGGATAAAGATATCAATCCGGTGACCCTTGATTGCACCGCCTACATCACGCGCTGTGGCTACAAAAGCCTGTTTTGGCAATCCTGGATGGCTGTGACCCGTTACCAGTACTTTGGTTCCGAGTGGAATTACACTTGGATCAACTGCAATCGTACCCAGTTCAAGGTCATTTCCGAAATAATCGACTGCACCCCAGCCTCCATTTTCAGACGGATCTGCAGAGTATGCCGTTGCTTTCACGTTCACAGCTTTGCTGTAATCGAATGTTTTACCCCAGGCTTGAACCACTTTGTTATCTGCGTTAACGTCCAAGCTTGCTGTAGTAACCGTTTTGGCTTGGGTCTTGCTCCCCGTCGCCGCGGCAGCTAGATTGTTTGCCTTACCGGGAATTGTAATTTTCAAACCACCATAAATATTGTAAGGTGAAATGTCGTTGTTTGCTTTAACCAACGTGTTCATTGCTACTCCATATTGTTTTGATAAGGTGTAGAAGGTATCCCCTTCTTTGGCCACATGAACTGAATCGGCGTGAGCCGGAACGGCTTGAATGAGCATTGCTGTTGTCATTAATGCTACTGCTGTTTTGGCTATACGTTTCTTGTTAATCATGGTCTTCCTCCCTCATTGTGCCTGCGAAGTTAGTTGTCGGATTCGGATGAGGAGCCCACCCTATAGGTTCTTCATTACATTTGAAACGTTATGTACCCCTAATTCACCCCAAGCAGTGTGCTGTAGATCTTCCCCCTGCACAAATCTGCATCGTTACATCCCCCGCACTCCCTGTCCGGAAGTTTCGGCAGAGTTCAATATATCACAATTTTGTAACCTGAACTTGTAGTAATTCTTACCAAATGGTTTTTTAGCATGTAAGCATATGTAAGAGTACTGGATACTTTAGAAATATTGGACGACCCGATTACTTTACATTTGGTAACAGAATAGTTACTTTTCCGAATCCATACGTGATTATTAACCATAAAAAAATAGCGTCACCGACTCGAAGTCAGTAACGCTATTGATCACTTTCATTTAGAGTACTTTGGCAAGAAAATCACGTGTACGTGAATTTTTTGGTGCTCCAAACACCTCATCAGGTGTTCCCTCTTCTACAATAACCCCGCCATCCATGAACAGGATCCGGTCTCCTACTTCACGTGCAAAACCCATCTCATGCGTTACAATGACCATAGTCATCCCACCTTCTGCAAGACGTTTCATGACATCCAACACTTCACCGACCATCTCGGGGTCCAGTGCCGAAGTAGGCTCGTCAAACAGCATGACATGCGGCTGCATAGCCAATGCTCTTGCAATAGCGATCCGCTGCTTCTGTCCACCGGACAGCTGATTCGGGAATGTATCTTTTTTATCGTACAAGCCCACAGTGTTAAGCAGATCAGCAGCAATTTTCTCCGCTTCCTGCGTGGATTGTTTCTTCACTTTAATCGGAGCAATCGTGATGTTTTGCTGTACCGTTTTGTGTGGGAACAGGTTGAAATGCTGGAACACCATGCCCATTTTTTCCCGAGTTGCATTAATGTTGTGCTTGGGGTCCGTAATTGAAACACCTTCAAAATCGATTTCACCTGATGTAGGTTGTTCCAAGAGGTTCAGACAACGCAAGAATGTACTTTTACCTGAACCGGAAGGACCGATAACCACGACAACCTCGCCTTTGCCAATCGTCACATTAATGCCCTTAAGCACATCGTTATTTCCATAAGATTTGTGTAATTGTCTAACGTCTATCACTTGCACTCAACTTCCTTTCCAGTCGTCCCAGCAGCTTGGACAAAATAAACGTCATTACAAAGTAGATGGCTGCTGCAATCAAAAATGGACTCAAGCCTTGGTACGTAATGTTCTTGACTACACTTGCCTGATACATAATGTCCACCATACCGATAACAGAGATAATGGAGGATTCCTTGATAATCGTTATGAATTCATTACCAATTGCCGGCAATACGGCCTTGAAAGCCTGTGGCAATATGATGTAGCGCATGGCTGCACCTCTGCCCATTCCGAGGGAGCGAGCTGCTTCCAACTGGCCACGATCCACCCCTTGGATACCTGCACGGAAAATCTCCGCTAGATACGCACCACTATTAATGGAAAGCGTGATGATACCTGCCTGAAGGGCAGTGAAGTTAATGCCAAAGCTCAGGGAAAAACCATAGTAAATAATCATTAATTGTACCAGCATCGGTGTGCCACGGATCACTTCAACGTAAGCAGTACCGATCCAGCGCAAGATTGCAGCGTCATGCAAACGGAACAAACAGATGATCAATCCAATAATTACCCCGAAGATAACCCCAAGTGCAGACAACAGAAGTGTGTATCCTACACCTGTAGCATAGAAACTTTTGTACTCCCAGAATACTTGGAAAATATTTTGTGATTTGTTCGCTTTATCCGCCATCAAGAGGCTGGCGTCCGTCACCATCTGATTGATTTTATCTTCACTTTTCAGTCGCTCCAGTGTTCCATTTACTGCAGCTAGCAGCTCGGTATTACCTTTACGAATCCCGATTGCCGCTTCTGCTTGCTCTTCGTCCGGAACAGCAGCAGCAAGTCCAATGATATCGTCCAGATAACCTGCAGCAACGGTATCTTCAACGATTGCCGCGTCAATGCGTTTTGTTTGCAGTTGAAGCACGATATCGGAGATTTTATCCAGCGCAGTAAGCTTCGCTCCTGGAATACTCTGTCCGATCGTTTCCTGAATGGAGCCTTTCTGAACGCCAATCTTCGCATTTTCAAGTTCTGCCATGGTTGGATATTGGTCTTTATCCACATTGCGAACCATAATCACTTGTTTTGATTTATAATAGGTGTCGGAAAAATCGATACTTTTCTTCCGTTCATCCGTCGGCGTCATACCTGAAATCACCAGATCAACACGCCCGCTCTGCAATGAAGGCAGAAGACCGTCGAAGCCCATATCCTCAATCACAAGCTCAGCGCCAAGATCTTTGGCAATCTCTTTGGCGATCTCAATATCGAAGCCGACGATTTCATCTTTACCATTAATCACTTTATGGAATTCGTATGGTGCAAAATCGGCACTTGTACCGAGCACCAGCTTTTTACTGCCTGAATTATCTGTAGTTCCACTTGCAAGTGCCACAGGAACGGCAGTTGTCAGCAGAACAACAAAGGTCAACAGCATCATGGTGTAACGACTTATTAATTTCAACCTTTTTCTCTCCCCTTACAATACTTTGTATGCTTCTCATGTTGATGACTGAGTCATTATAAAGTACAATGCATGATTATGCAATGCATTTTGACAATACAAATCTTGACTTGTTTCTGAAAAAATAAAGCAAACATGATATAATCAATAAATTATTTTCATTTTGCATAAGGAGTTTACTAATGACATCTAACAAATCACAGATCCTGACGGTTATTGATCAATATGCTTCCCGTTTTAAAGCCATTTCATCATATATCGGTGCCAACCCCGAACTGGGGAATGAAGAGTATCTTGCTTCTGCTCGTCTAAAAGAAGAACTGATCTATCACGGGTTCACTGTAGAGGCTCCAATCCTTGGACTGGAGACAGCCTTTATCGGAACCTATTCAGCCGCCAAACCCGGCCCTACCATTGCATTATTGTGTGAATATGACGCATTGCCGGAGATCGGTCATGCTTGTGGTCACCATCTGATCTGCATGATGAGTCTTGGGGCTGCTGTGGGGCTGAAATCCATTCTGGAAGAAGTCGGCGGAACAATTAAAGTGTTTGGTACACCCGCTGAGGAGACACGTGGTGCCAAAGTTCCGATGGCGGAAGCAGGTCTGTTCGATGACTGTGATGTCGCTCTTATGGCGCATCCATATTATGCCTTCGAAAAGTCAGGCAGCTCGCTGGCTATTGATGCTGTGCAATTTGAATTCCATGGCCGATCTTCACATGCCGCTGCAAGTCCGCACGAAGGTATTAATGCACTTGATGCTGTCATTCAAACGTTCAACGGAATCAATGCATTCCGGCAACAAGTGAAAAGCACCGTGCGCATTCATGGTGTGATCAACAACGGAGGTCAGGCAGCAAATATCATTCCTGACTATGCTTCTGCGCAATTTTATGTACGGGCAGCAACTCGCAAAGAATTGAATATTCTCACAGAACGTGTGATTCAGATCGCTGAAGGTTCTGCTCTCCAGACAGGTTGTAAGCTCGTGACATCCAACTATGAAACGTCCTATGACGAGATGGTCACTAATGAAGCATTCTCAGCTGCGTTTAGTCAAAATCTGATGGAACTTGGTATCCCACAAGAAGAGATAGTGAGTGGTAACGATCATGGCTCCATGGACATCGGTAACGTTTCCCTGAAATGTCCTGCCATCCATCCTTACATTCGTGTTGTAGACGAGGTGCACACACTGCACTCCATAGCCTTCCGTGATCTTGCACTCCAAGAGCGTGCCCTGGACGGGATGATTCTGGGAGCCAAGGCACTCGCTACAACAGCCTATGACGTCCTGAGCCAGCCGGAACTGCTTCAATCCATCCTTACTGAGTTCGAGCAAGCTATTCGTTAACATTTGTTTCAGCACGTTGCATAGGGGTACCCTGAGAGGGCTTGAATTTCAAGCTTGTTCCGGGTACCCCTTTTCGTAATAATCTGTAAGTATATCCAGTAAGAAGCTGGATATGCTATGAAAAAAAGCCTTGAAAACACTGAAAATAATACATTTTATTACAGTAAATATGGTTCATTCGCTGGCTAACTTGGTTATATATTGCTATAACTTATCCTATATTCAGGAGGTGCTGTCATGCTGCTCGAAGCCATGTATCATGTCCCTCGTGACAAGTGGGCTTACGCCTATAATTCGTCTACCATACATCTGCGCGTACGAACCAAGCGCAATGATGTGCAATACGTGACTGCACTGACCGGAGATAAGTACAATTGGAACGGAACCTACAAGGAAATTCAACTGGAGAAAGCTGCTTCCGATCGCATGTTTGATTATTGGGAGGCTGCCGTCAAGCCACAATTCAAACGTCTCACCTATATATTTCGGATAACCGCCGGTTCAGAGGATGTGTTTCTTGCGGATAATGGAATTCATTATGAGACCCCCTATCCCACCGGAGGATACTATGAGTTCTCTTATATCCACGAGATCGATGTGTTTAAGGTGCCTGAATGGGCCAAAGAAGCCGTCTTTTATCAGATCATGACTGAACGATTTGCCAATGGAGATCCCAAACTGAACCCACAAGGAATACATGACTGGGGTGGCAAACCTGAGTTGGACAATTATTTTGGTGGAGATCTGCAAGGTGTGCTGGATCATCTGTATGACTTGACTGAACTTGGCGTGAACGCCATTTACTTTACCCCGTTATTTCAGGCTAATTCCTACCACAAATACGACACCATTGATTATAAAAAGGTAGACCCCCATTTCGGTGATAACGCCATGCTCAAACAAGTGACAGAAGAATGCCATCGCCTGGGTATACGTGTCATGCTTGACGCGGTGTTTAACCATTGCAGCGAAGACTTCCCTCCTTTTCAAGACGTACTCCAACATGGAAAAAACTCAAAGTATGCGGATTGGTTCCACATCAATGAATATCCGTTGCAGATTAAGGACGGTATACCTACCTACGATACGTTCGGGTTCTATGGCAACATGCCCAAATTCAATACAGCCAACCCAGAGGTTAAGGCCTATCTACTCGATGTGGCTGAGTACTGGATCAAGGAGATCAAGCTGGATGGCTGGCGACTGGATGTAGCGAATGAAGTGGACAACCATTTCTGGCGTGATTTCCGCAAGGTTGTTAAGGCTGCGAATCCTGAAGCTTATATTGTTGGTGAAGTATGGAGCGATTCCTTGACCTGGCTTATGGGAGATCAATTCGATTCCGTCATGAATTATCCTTTTGCCGACAAAGTGCTTCAGTTCTTCTGTGGTTCAATGGATGGGTATAATTTTGCCAACGAGATGGGTTCACTGATTATGCGCTATCCGCAACAAACCAATGAAGTAATCTTCAATATGCTCTGCAGCCATGATACCCCTCGCCTGCTCACCCGGTTAGGAGAAGACAAACGCCGATTAAAGTTATCGGTTGTATTTCTATTCACCTATATTGGCACACCTTGTATCTTCTATGGAGATGAGGTTGGAATTAGTGGTGGTGCTGACCCGGATTGCCGAAAATGCATGGAATGGGACCCTGCTAAACAAGACAGAGAACTCTACGATTTCTATCGTCTGATGATCGATTTACGCAAAAGCAATGAAGCCCTGCGCAAAGGACGCTTCCGTTTCCTCAAAGCTGATCCTAACGATCCCTGTATCGTGTACGAACGTGTAGATGAAAACCTCCACTTTACTGTATGGATGAATAATACTTCTCAAGATCGTACGCTCTCTCATCCCATGGAAACCAAAGACTGGAAGGATGCTTTAACGGAAGAGTCTGTGTATCCAACTGATGGCATGATGAATGTTAAGCTTGATCCCTACGGGTACCGGATTTTGTACAGGCAGCTTGATCCGGCTTAAATTAACTCATAAATCTCCTGAAGTATCAGAACTAATCTTTCATGGATTCCGATACTTCAGGAGGTTTTGTTGATTTTGCTATAACTTTGTAGCTTTTACATTGCCATTTGAGTCAACAATAACTTTCCAGCGTGTAGAATTAGGTCCGACAAGCACGAGATCGTTGACCACTTGATAGACAATACCATTATTGTCTTTGACCATGTCGATCACTACATTTTTCCCATCCGGAAAAGGGTTCGAACCGAATAAATATCGGCCAGTAGCATTTGCGGATACAATTAACACGTTATCTCTTATTATGTTATTTTCAACAATATGATTTGCGTTATCCAGGTGAACTGCCCACCAGCTCCCATCATATTTCATACGATTTCCCGTAATGACATTGTTGGAGCCACGAACTTTAAGTGTCGTAGTTTTGCCTGAAATTGAATTATTGGTAAACGTAACACTATGATTAACACTGACCATCCGGTCAGAATTTGCTATTTCAAAACCAGGTTGTATAATATTATTCGAAGCAATAACACCATTACCTATATCCATCGCGATTCCTGCGTTAGCAATATAATTTCCTTTTATAATGATATTACCGTCTGCGACAATGCCCCAATGGTTTCCATTGGGAATGATAATATTATCTGATATGATCCCGATGTCCATACCATCAGTTCCTATACTACTTCTTGCTTCAATAGCTGATGTGGAACTTGTTTTGGAAATCGTGTCAATGAGATTGCCTTGAATAACAAAAACATGATTGGGTACACCTCCCGGGTTATATTGTGAAGGAAAGAAAGAAACAGAAATAACAGAACTGTTCCTGATATCATTAAAAACATTCGAAGTAACAAATGCGCCTCTGAAGCCAATAAGCCCTATTCCAAAAGCAGTTCCAATGACGCTGTTGGCATGAATATGCATATTTCTTGACCCAGTTTCGCCACCTTCATTGTTACAGGTTATGCCTCCACCAACTTTGGGTACATTCGTACCCTGTAATCCTGCTGTAAAAGTAGGATAATCACTATCGGTTGATAGCACAGGAGTATGCAAATAATTGTTTGTAATACATACATTCCAAGTCGCTTTAATCAAGATTCCATCTCCAAGGAATCTAAAACAGTCATTTTCACTTATGATCACAAAAGCTAAATTGCTCCTCACGGCGATGGGCTCTTCACCTAAATGATGAAGTTTATTGTTTCTGATAACCACGTTTCGGGATGGACGATCTTGACTACTTGGACCATTAACTCCAATTCCATCAGTAAATTTGCTAATATCATTATTTTGCAAAATAACATTGCTTGAATTCTCTACATGTATTCCTGTTCTTCCTTTACTCCAACCAGCTTGTGTAGTCCGAATTAATGTCAAACCACTCACTTCAATATGGTTACTATCCTCAAATCTCAATCCCTGATCAGAAACCTCAAATATCGCTCCCGGAAGGGCTCTAATGATTACCGATCTTCCAGTAAAAGTATAAAACCATCCTGACTTCACCACTTTATAGTGCCCTGGTGTAAATAACAAAACGTCGCCTTCATTGGCTGAGTCAAAAAAAGCTTTGATCTGAACTGACTGATTACTCCCATCTCCAGGAGCAAAATCCCTTACATTAATCGTATTTCCGGTCGTTAAGGCTTGCACAGATGCGATATTTCCCATCACTTGACTAAACATTTCATTCAATTTTACAGGATCAAATTTTTGGGCACTACTCAATGCCTCCATATGTGGATTGTAAGCGGAGGTGAAATTAATGTGATTGTTCACTTTACCAACTCTCTTTCATTAAGTTTTGAATGAATCACATTTCATCTGCAAAATACAAACGGAAATGTTACTATTCCCCGACATAAGCCTGCAAAACAGCCGCAGTAGAATACTGCGGCTCATTAGAGTGATAATATTTATTCGGACGATGTAGCAATACCACGGTAAATATTCATATACTCATCGGCGGAGACATCCCAGCTATAATCCCCGTTCATTGCATTTTTCACAATCTTCTTCCAGTGTTCTGGCTGTTTGTAGATCTCCTCCGCACGTCGAATGGTATTCATCATGTCATGTGCGTTAAAGCTGGTAAATGAGAAACCATTTCCTTCACCGCTAAACTCATTGTATGCCTGCACAGTATCGTTCAGACCACCTGTTTCTCTTACGAGAGGCACACTGCCGTACCGCAGAGCCAGCAACTGACTAATACCACATGGCTCGAACCTGGATGGCATGAGGAAGATATCACTGCCTGCATAGAACCGACGGGATAACCCATCGTTGAACTTGATCTGGGCAGACATTTTGAGTGGATAACGATTCGCGGCTTCACGGAACCAGTGTTCATAGGACTGCTCCCCTGTTCCAAGTACAGCGAATTGAATGTCATCATAATACAACAATTCATCCAGGATGCGGCAGACCAGATCAAGTCCTTTGGAATCCACAAGCCTTGTGACCATGACCATAAGAGGTGCATCTGGTCGAACAGGCAATCCAAGTTCCTTTTGCAGCTCGATTTTGTTTTCCGTTTTCTTGGACAGACTTGTTCTGTATTTCACCGGGATCTTGGTGTCTGTAGCCGGGTTGTAGCTCTTGGTATCAATGCCATTTACAATCCCACTGAATCGATCTCCAAGTGAACTGAGCAGTCCGTCCAGACCGTATCCGTAATAAGATGTTTTCACTTCCTGTGCGTAAGTTGGACTAACGGTTGTCACATGGTCAGCGTACACAATTCCAGCCTTCAGGAAGTTGACATTACCGTAATACTCGGCACCATCCACGGTGAAATATCGATCGTCCAGCTCCAGGATTTCACTGAATAACTGATGCGGGAATACCCCTTGATACAACAAGTTATGTATGGTGAATACCGTTCGCATATCACTGTAGAATGAATCCTGCCTGTAGTGTGCTTCGAGCAGCAAAGGAATCATCCCTGCATGCCAGTCATGACTGTGCAGCACGTCAGGCTTGAACTCAATCTGTGGCAACACTTCGAGCACTGCACGGTTGAAGAAGGCGAAGCGCTCGCCATCATCCATATATCCGTACACCCCATCACGCCCAAAATAATACTCATTATCCACAAAATACACTGGAATCCCATCATGAACCAGCATTTCTATTCCACAATAAGGTCTCCGCCAGCCAAGAGGCACATCCGTTGTAATTACGGGCTGTAACGCGTCTTTATATTCATCGGGAATCCCCTTGTATTTAGGCATAATCACCCGGACATCTGCCCCGCTCTTCTTCAATGCAAGCGGGAGAGCACCGATTACGTCGGCAAGGCCTCCTGTTTTGATAAATGGATGTACTTCAGCAGCAGCAAATAGAATATTCATGCCTTTGTCCTCCTTTTCGGTTTGAGCATATTACTTTCATTCTTATTCTTCGTTTTTGAACTGACGGAAGTTATACTCGAAGGCGATTCATCCGTTTTCCGACGCGTGTTCTTTTTTAGAATCACGATGCTAAGCGGAGGCAATACCAATTCGAGACTATGCGGATGCCCATGAAAAGGAATCTTTTCGGTAGGCAGTTGCATATCATTAGTAATGCCTGAACCGCCGTAAATGGAATGGTCACTGTTCAGTACTTCGGTATACATACCGGGACGCATGACACCAATCCGGTAACGCTCCCGCTTGACCGGCTGAAAGTTAATGAGCACAAGGAGTGTATCCGCAGGTTTTTTTCCTTTGCGTACGTATGAAATGACACTCTGGTCCTGATCATCCGGAGTGATCCATTCATAACCGTCCAAGGAATGATCAAGCTCCCACAAAGCTTTTTCACTCAAGTACAGGTTAGACAGCTCACGCTCAAACTTATGCAAATTGCGGTGACTGTCATAATCCAGCAAGAACCAGTCCAGTTGATCTTCATCTTTCCATTCGATGAACTGGCCAAAGTCTCCACCCATAAACAACAGCTTTTTCCCTGGGAAAGTCATAAAATAGCCCAGAAAAGCACGCATGCCGGCAAATTTCTGCTCATAGGTTCCTGGCATCTTGTCGAGGAGCGACTTTTTGCCATGAACAACCTCGTCATGTGACAGAGGTAGCACATAATTTTCAGCAAAGGAGTATACGACCGGGAAAGTCAGCAAATGATGTTTGGAAGGACGCTCATGAAAATCAGATTCCATGTAATCAAGCGTATCGTTCATCCAGCCCATGTTCCATTTGTAGTTGAAGCCCAGACCACCTTCATCTACAGGTAAAGTCACCATTGGCCATGCACTGGATTCTTCAGCCATCATCAATGCATAAGGGAAATACTTGAACACCGTCTGATTCAGCTGCTGCAAAAAAGCTACAGCTTCCTTGTTCTCAAGACCACCTTCATCATTGGTACGATATTGACCTGGCTGCTTCTCAAAATCAAGCCGAAGCATACTCGTAACCGCATCAACACGGAGTCCGTCAAAATGATACATCTCCATCCAATATAATGCATTGGAGATCAGAAATGAACGAATCTCAGGTTTCGAGTAGTCAAAGCTAAGAGTACCCCAGCCTGGCTTCTCTGCTAACATCGGGTCTGCATACTCATACAAAGGCGTACCATCAAACATACGCAACCCATGAGCATCTTTGGCAAAATGCGCTGGTACCCAATCCAGCAGAACTCCAATTCCAGCCTGATGTAGTGTATCCACCAGATACATCAGATCTTTGGGCTGTCCGTAACGGCTTGTTGGCGCGTAAAATCCAGTGTTTTGGTATCCCCACGAAAGATCATAAGGATGCTCACTAAGAGGCATCATCTCAACATGTGTATATTTCATTTCCAATAAGTAAGGAACAAGCAAATCAGCCATCTCTCGATAACTGTAGAGGTTTCCGTCTTCTTTGCGCTTCCAGGTTCCCATATGCATTTCATAAATATGTAGGGGTTTATTATACAGCCCGCGTTGTTTGCGTCTCCAGGCTCCATCATTCCATTTGTACCCTTCGATTGAACTGGTGACAGAGGCTGTCTGAGGTCGAACCTCCGCATGAAACGCATAAGGATCGGCTTTGAGCAATTCTGTTCCGTCTTCCGTTAATATACGGAACTTGTATAAAGTTCCTTCACTAATTTCCGGAAAAAAACGACTCCAAAATCCTGATTCGGGTATCTTATATAAAGGTTCCTTTTCACCTTTCCATCCATTACGGTCCAGAGCCAATCCTACTTCTGCGGCATTTGGTGCCCACACGGTAAAGCGATACCCCTGACGGCCATCGCAGATCTCAGGCTGTGCGCCCAAAATTCGATAACTGTGATGAAGGTTACCTTCATGAAATAAATAAATATGCTCCGGCAATATGTCCGGGTGTGCCAACGGTTGAATGGCCAAGAGATCACCTTCTTCTCAAGAAAATAGATATAACAGTAACCATTACCCCATTCTAGCCAAGTTGAAAAGAAAAATGCGGTGTCTTAGAAAATGTTGTCTTTTTTCTGAATTTTTACAGTAACAATCGTTTCATCTGCTCTACTTTGCGTTAATGATGTACTACAATGCACAATATTTTGGGAGGGAAACGATTATGTTTAATAAAGATTGCATCGCTATGCTGTTGGCGGGAGGAGAAGGGAAGCGATTAGCCCCTTTAACCTCAAGTATCGCAAAACCCGCTGTACCGTTTGGCGGGCACTACCGGATCATCGATTTTCCTCTCAGTAACTGCGTAAACTCAGGGATCGATACTGTAGGCGTATTAACGCAGTACCAAGCGGAATCTTTGCATGATCACATTGGTCAAGGCGAACCATGGGGACATGGTAACTCAAGTCAGGCAGGAATTTCCTTACTTCCATCTTATCATACAGGAAATGACGAATACTTGGGAACGGCGGATGCTATTTATAAAAATATTGACTATATTGATCAGCAAAACCCCGAAAATGTTCTAATTTTGTCGGGTGATCATATTTATCATATGAATTATCGCGAGATGTTGGAGGCTCATAAGGCTAATAATGCAGCAGCAACGATTTCAGTAATGGAAGTTCCATGGGATGAAGCACATCGCTTCGGTATTATGGCTGCTGATGAGAATTTACGTGTAACCGAGTTTGCCGAGAAACCGGCTGAACCAAAAAGTAATCTGGCTTCAATGGGCATTTACATGTTCAAATGGGATTATCTGAAACGCCATCTCTTGGAAGATGCTGCTAACCCTGAATCCAGCCATGACTTCGGTAAAGATGTTATTCCTCAAATGTTGAACGAAAATAATCCCCTCTTTGTCTATAACTTTAATGGTTATTGGAAAGACGTAGGTACGGTTAAGAGCCTTTGGGATGCACATATGGATCTGTTACACAACGACGAAGACTGGAGTCTGCAAAAAGAAAACTGGCCGATGTTTACTCGCGACTGGCGCTCCAAGCCAAGTGCTTACAAAGCAAGACATACAAAGATCGAACATGTTACTTCCATGATTCACGATTCTTGTGCAATCGAAGGTCGTTCGGAGCGTTCCGTTATCTTCTGCGGTGCAGAAGTGGGTAAAGGCTCTGAGGTTAAAGACAGTGTCGTTATGCCTAACGCACGCATAGGCCGTGGGGTTCACATCGAACGCGCCATCATCGGTGAAGGGGCAATAATCAAGGACGGTGCAATTGTTAAAGGTACGGCAGATGAAATTGTTGTCGTTGGACCTAATGAGATCGTCTCTGCCAAACCGGCTGTCCGCACGCAACCTGTTCGTTTGAAAGAAGTATATGAGAAAAGTGGGCGCCTGCGCACAGGTGAACTTTCTTCATAAGAATATGCAAAAAAGGTGAGCCTTGAATGGCTCACCTTTTTTGTGTTGATATGGATGTTATAAAGCTTAACATGCTCGAGGGTCAGGTAGAAAAATCTCTTATCTTTTAAAACCTTAAGACTTTTCTATATCCGATTTTGTATCGCTTGCTGTTATCTCATCTGTGACTTCAGCAACACCAGACGCGGTTATAGATTCTTCTGGACCCATCTCCTCAGACACAGCCGGTAACGTAACCGTAACGGTTGTACCAGATCCAAGTTCACTCTGCATCGTGATCGTTCCCTCGTGCAGTTCTACCAGTTCTTGTGTAATTGCAAGACCCAGTCCCGTTCCCCCATTTTGATGATTTACCTGGAAGAAGCGGTCCCGTACTTTGATTAGATGTTCTTCACTAATTCCGATACCGGTGTCCTGAACAGCTGCAATGATCTGACCATTTTCCTCTTTAACGGACAAGAAGATCCAGGAATTCTCATGTGAAAATTTGATCGCATTATCCACAATGTTTAAGAAGACTTGTTTCAGTCTGTTGCCGTCTCCATGGACATTATAAGCACGTGTCTCGTCCGTTTCCAACTTGAGATGGACCTGTTTTTGTTCCGCTTTGGCCCAGACATTCAACATCGTTTCCTGTACAATTTCACGAATGTTGACCGTTCCTTTAACCAGCTTCATCTGATTCTGCTGTAATTTGGAGAAATCCAGCATCTCTTCAACAAGTCCAATCAGTCGTTCGGTTTCCTTGGAAATGATGCCCATACCGATACGGGTCTCTTCCGGATCATAACCGCCTGAGTCCAGTGTCTCGCTCCAGCCCTTAATACTGGTCAGAGGTGTCCTTAATTCATGTGAGATCGAAGAGATAAAATCATCTTTGATCTGATTACTGCGCACAATCTCATGTGCCATGAAGTTAAGTGTTGATGCCAATTCGCCCAGTTCGTGCTTATAATTCCCTTTAACCCTGACATCCAGCCGTCCTCTGGCCATTTGGGCAGATACTGCGGTGATGTTGTTAATTGGACGTACAATGGAATTTGCCATACCAACGCTGATGATCAATACTATAGCAAGCACGCCAACACCGACCGCAGCGGCGAGTAGTCCCATATTCAACAGCTTTGAATTCACATCTTCGAGTGAAGTCAGATATCGAATAACATAAGTATTTTCGCCGCCCAGATCAAACTTGTGTGAAACGGCCATGACGGATTCTCCAGTACCTGGTTGTCTTCCAATCCAGCGTCCCATATCCCCATTCAGAGCCTGCATAATATCACTGGTTTGCAGCACAGCACGGTCAGATTCAAAAGCAGTCGAACTCGCCAATACGCGCCCGTTCAGATCCAAAATTTCCAATTCAGTATTGGACAATGCCAAGTTCACAAGGAGTCTAGATAGATTATTGCCATCCTCCGTAGTATTCTCACGAGCGATTGGCTCGAAAAAGTCCTTTGAATTAGAAATGTGGGTACTAATCGTATTGTAGATACTCTCATAATAATACCTTTGAACTGCCAACATAAATACGAATTCGACCAACAGCAGAGCGAGAAAAACTACAAAGAAATAATGTAGTACGATCTGCCGAGTAATGCCTTTTTTAATCATTGCTCCCGGCCCTTCCATTTGTACCCGTGACCCCATACTGTCTGCAGGTATTCGGGCTCGGAAGGATTGTTCTCAATTTTCTGACGCAGACGACGAATGTTGACATCCACAATTTTTGGATCACCCATGTACTCTTTTCCCCATACATGATCTAACAATACATCGCGGCTGAGCGGTGTATTTTCTTTTTCCAGGAAAAACTGAATCAAGGAAAACTCCGTTGGAGTCAACTCAATGGCTTCATTCTGTTTCTTGAATTGCTTCGAGATCAGATCCAGTGAAAATGGCCCAGACTGGAACGTAACCTTTGCCGCAGTTTCCCGATGCACGTTCACACGGCGTAATAATGACTGAATACGTGCAATCAACTCTGTTGGGCTGAAAGGCTTGCTGACATGATCATCTGCACCAACGGAGAGAGCATACACTTTATCCTGTTCCTGAACTTTCGCGGTCAAAAAGATGATGCCCAGACGTTCATTAGTTTCACGGATGCGTCGACAGACCTCAAATCCATCAATACCAGGTACCATGACATCCAGTAGAGCCAGATCAATATCCGGTACTGTCTGCAGTATGCGGAGCGCTTCATGGCCGTCACCCGCCTCAAGCACTTCGAATCCGTTTCTCTTTAAATTAATCACTATAAAACTGCGGATGGATTCTTCATCCTCAAGAATAAGTACTTTACTCATTAAGTTCTCCCTTTCTATTCAGCTGAGAAGTATTGCTTAGTGCATCTTTACCCGCCTCTGATTGTGCTACTCGTGAAGCAATAACCCGATCTTTGGTACGCGTAATTTCCTTCCAGCTTTTACCCTTCTCCTGCTCCCACTTGGAAAGGGTGAAATATTTGATCTCTGCCACGGTTTCGTCCGTATCAATCATTTTAAATCGAATATATTTTTCCTTCTCCGATTTGGTGTCAATAGTAATCTTACCGTACCATTCTGGTTTGAGATTTAGATGAAATAAATCAGCGTCATCCCGGAATTGGAACGAGACAAATTTCTTGCCTTCTTTACCATCCCATTGGTAATAGGTATAGAACCACAACCTGGAGTCAAAAACATAATGCTCCCAGCCTTTCGGAGTCTCTTTAAGTCCAAACTCAATAATACCATCATTATCGACATCACCGCTTAAAATTTTGTCATCTCTATACGTTTGATCCGGTGATTTAAAAGCATTGACTAACTTGTTATCCTTAACATACATAATTTGCGAGAAGGAACTCCGATCATCCAGCTCAGCATCCAGTACAATGCCCATCTGTCCTTCGGCGATCTCTCCGCCCAGCGCATTATAAACTTCTTTAACGGTATAATCGGTCTGCACCCGATCCACTTCCTTGAAGCTGCCATCTTCGTACTGGTATAACGCAATCGTTGCAAAACCGCTGTTGTTCAGCGAAATGATAACAAAATCACTCTTGCCATCCCCACTTAAATCCAGCGTGTTCCCCTGCGCATTATCAATAATATATTGATTATACGGAACTCCACCCAAGACCTGCTCCAGTGCCCCGCCCTTGTAGGAATATGCAGTCAGGGCCTTCTGCTCCTGCAGACTTACACCAAGAATAATATCCGGATTTCCGTCATTCGTAATATCCAATACTTTAAAGGATTGCAGCTCATTTCCCGGCACATCAAATGTAAGCTTTTTAACCCATGTGCCTCCCTGCTCTTCCAAAATCATGCCATGGATTCGCACATTCTCATTTGGTGTCTCATAAAAAACAATCGCTTCCCGAGTTCCATCCCCATTCAGGTCTTCTACTCGAATCATACTGGTGTTATTCATATCCTTGGGACGAATCAACGTGCTCTCTGGCGGCAGTTTAACCTGAACCACGTTGTACAGTTTCTCCTTATCAGTGGACATCATTGGTTTTCTCATCAAACCTTTGGGGTCACTTATGACTGTGCATCCGCTTAGAACAGAACCAAGCATGATCGCCATTGTTCCTGCTGCTACAAAGCGTCCCCACCGTGAATTAAACAATCTCATCACTCTTTTCAATAGTTTAAATCTGGTTTTTTTCTTGCTGTGTCAATCTCCGTCCACGAATATCAAAAGCAATCTTGCCGTCTGCCAATCCCCAGATTCGCGTGGCATGTTTCTCAGCAAGTTCAATAGGCAATACTGCAATGACTGTTGCACGTTCTTCTTCACATAATTTGCGCAGCGTTTCCAGCACCGAATCTGCTGTGTGCGGGTCAAGACCAATCACTGGTTCATCAGCCAAAACCACTTTGGCACCATGAGCAAGTGCTCTTGCAATGGCAACACGCTGCTTCTCGCCACCACTGAGCTTCTCTGCTATTTGATGTGCTTTATCAAGTAATCCCAATCCTTCGAGATAATCCATAGCACCCATATAATCATCTGAACGTACCATACCGGTTACCATTCTCCATACAGGAGTCTGACCCGATCGTCCGATTAATACATTTTTAAGAGCCGTACGTCTGGGAAATAGTTCTGGATTCTGTTCCAAGTATGCCCATTCCCGTTTGATTTTCCGTTTTCCGGACCAGCCTTCTTTCAAAATCTCGGCGCCATCCACCGTAAACCGGCCGGAATCCCATTTCTCCATCATAGCCAGACATTTGAGCAGCATGCTTTTACCGCTACCGCTTGAACCAACTACAGCTATCATCTCACCTTGTTGCATATCAAATCGAATATCCCGTAGAACGGGAACGCGGTCCACGCCAACGGATTTACTCAAGTTCTCTACTCTGATCATCGCGATGTCTCCTCTTGTCCATGTTTTTCCCTACCACTAGTGTACTCGGAAATGGACATCAATTTCCATGCGAACACCAGCTTCTATTTTAACACAGATTCGAACTCCGGTTTACGACGAAATAATATACCTGCCACGCCAAAAAGAAGATACATGATTCCGAGCAAGGTGAACATGCTTCCGGGTGAAATCCAGTTGATCATCTGACCACCCAGATTCGGTCCAATAATACTTCCAATCGTGAAATGAAAGGAAGCCACAACGTTGGCTGCAGGCAGCAACACTTTAGGCAAAATATCTGCGGCATAGGCCAGGCCCAGCGAAAAAAAGGAACCGACCAGGCCACCTGCGATTGTTAACAATACAAGCGTCCACCAGAAATGCGTACCTGCGACGGGAACCAGCATGAAGATGATCCCCCCACTGATTCCCGCAAACATCAATATCTTTTTACGCCCATACCGGTCACTCAGCATCCCCAGAGGCAATTGAAGGAACAAACCTCCAATCCCAATAAAGGGAAGCAACGACGAAATCTGATCGGTGTCGAACCCAATACGCAGGCCATACACGGGGAAGTTACTATTCATGCCGGCCTCCATATATCCGTATAGAAGAGCAGGTAACAGTGCGTACCAAGCCCATGCCAGACTACGACGGAAGCGCCGTTCAGGAAGCTGGCCATGCTCTGCTTTTTCCGGCTTTGTATTCGGAAGCTTCATTAATACCAGTATAAGTACTGCTGCCATACATACGAACAATACCCAGAAAGGGACAGCATCACCAAAGCCAAGCAGCTTAATTCCCAGCGGACCAATACTGAATCCCAGCCCGTAGGACATGCCATATAGCGATATGTAGCGCCCACGTTTCTCAGGTGCCGTAACAAGCAGTACCCAGAGCTGAGCCGCATAGTGAAGTGCGCTGTCTCCTATTCCAACGATCAGACGCAATATGAACCATATTTTAATATCTGGTAAATACGGAAATAGTATTAAAGGGACCATGACTAATATCAGGCCACCCACAATCAGCTTTTTGAACCCGAATGCACCTAGTAGTCGCTCCGCAACGAGAGTCATGGCAAAAGAGCCAACGTACAACGCGGCGGCGTTTAATCCGTTCAAACCTGGTGAAACCCCTTTTTGCTCCAAAAAAATCGAAAGCACAGGCAGCAAAAGCCCCTGACTAATTCCAGCTACCACAATAACCGTAATCAAAATCAGATAGTTGGCTGTCGAGTGTGATAGTTTGGGGCGAGTAATCGATGACACGAATTCATTCCTCCTGCGAGCACACAAAGAAAAATCGCCATCGCTGACGACTTTCGTATGGTATACATATGGTTTTGAACTGCTATTCATAGTCGGGGCTTTGCCCCGGACTTGAACATTATAGTGGACAACGCCCTGCAAAACAAGCCATAATGTACTTAAGTCGCTGCGTACACTTAGATGTGACGGGAGGATTCTGCAACAATATGGCTTATCATGTGAAAATTGATGTTTCACCGATATATGAAATGCTCAACAGCTTTCTGGTTTATGTTACGAAAAAATGGATTCAGCATCTGGATATAGGTCCTGAATGGATTCTGGAAGTGGAAGGCAAACTAAGTTCCAATGTACGAGCTGCGCTCGCACCTGCTGCCACTTGGCCATTTGATGATTTTGATGTCCTGTTTGCATGGGCTGCGTATCAAAATGATACGCAGGAGAATCAAGAGTTTCTGGACATGCTTGCCGGAATGACAGCGGATGACCTGTATGCACGTGTGTCTCCTCTTCTGCCCGCCCTTACCATAGAAGAATCTACGCGTATTCGGAACAGCTATGTCCCATTATTGCGACTATGGGATCAACACTACTGTCAGAATATAAGTGAAGATCAGCGTGTATGGCTCGAAGAAGATGCTGAAGAAAAACGCGTTTTGCTTGAAAAAATGGGATCTGAACTGCTCATTGAATATGCTACAGCTGGCGTTCTTGTTGAACCGATGCCTGGACTGAACGAAGTCATTCTGTTTCCAACGGTGCATAACCGCCCTATTAATATGTACTGCTTCTATGAGGGTATGATGATCATGCAGTATCCCGTAGATGCACCTGAAGAGAACGAAGACCAACCACCAACATGCCTTTTACGTTTCACCCATGCACTGGCTGATCCTGAAAGACTTCGCCTGCTTCGTTACGTATCGGATGAACCCAAATCCCTCGCTGAGATGTGTGAAGAATTGGGTAAAGATGAAGACACGGTCAAAGATCAGGTTATGGCGTTGCGCATCGCAGGTCTGCTGCGAACCCATCTGCTGGGAAGTAATCGTAAAGAGAAATACAGTATTCGTCCGGATGGCGTATCTGAATTGAATATGTTCCTGGAATCCTATATTCGCATATAATTTAGTTGAACCATTGTGGAGTTACTGGCAACAAGGAGTGAGTTAGATCATGAAAATAATGAAACAACATATTATGTTCGACCTTGATGATACACTCGTGTATTGCAACAAATACTTCAACCTGGTTTTGGGAGAATTCTTTGAGAATATGCAAGAGTGGTTTGATGGACATTCTCTGACAACACAAGAGATTCGGGAAAAACAACTGGAGATTGATGTAACCGGAGTGAACAAGCTTGGCTTTGCGAGTCATCATTTCCCGCAATCCCTGATTGACACCTATCGTTATTTCTCCGGCAAGTTCGCCAGATTAACCTCTCCCAGAGAAGAGTCTTATCTGAGCAAGTTGGGTATGAGTGTGTACGATCAGGAGGTTGAACCCTACCCTCATATGGTTGAAACGCTTGAGAACCTTAAAGGTGCTGGACATTCCCTATACTTATATACCGGCGGCGAAACCGTGATTCAGCAGCGCAAGATTGATCAGATGAAGCTCTCGGCTTATTTTGATGATCGGATCTATATCCGACAACACAAAAACGTCGAGGCACTCGAAGGCATTCTATCTAATGGACCGTTTGATCGTCGTGCAACATGGATGATTGGCAACTCACTACGCACAGATATCATGCCTGCTGTAAAAGCCGGAATTCACAGCATATACATCAAACAGCCGAACGAATGGCAATACAACATCGTAGAACTTCAGCCTAATCCGGAAACGTCGATGTATACCATCACTGCACTGGAAGAGGTACCAAAAGTCATACACGAAAATATACAACAGCAGCAACAGAAAAGGACCCTTGGTTAAGGGTCCTTTTGCTGTATGTTAACTGTTAACTAAGATCAAGCATCCTGCTTCTCACCAGATAATTTGCCTGTTACTACGTCCTGTAAAATAATCCGTGCTTTCACCGTACTCCCGTCTTTTCGTTTGAAAGACAGTACTTGCGTACTCCCCTTCTCAATCAGCGATTTTAACATCGTACTGGTGATTTTTTTGCCCGCATACTCTTTCCAGACTACAAATGAACAGCCTTCTTTGAAACGTGAGCATCCATAACCCTTCTTGCCCTCTATAATCTGACCCGTGCAGCCAGGAGAGGGGCAAGGTGCAAGTAACTCTCTCACTCCCGATGGGCTCGCACTTGAGGACGGCGCCTTAGTGGTCGCATTTTTCCCACTGCCGGCTCTCGATGAAGATGCCGAAGTCTGACGGGACGTTTTTACAGTTGAACTGCCACTAGCCGTCTTGGCAGATGTCCTTGTATTGCCGGCCTGGGTCCTGGCTCCTTTACCTTTCCCCCTGCCTGCCCGTGAATCTTCCCCAAAAGCATCTGCTGGGGCTGGGGCTTGTACACGCACTTTCTCAATGATGGACAAGGTGAATTTCTTGACGTTCTCCATGAACTTGTCCTGACTCGCCTCACCTTTGGAAATCTGATATAATCTTCTTTCCCATTGCCCGGTCATCTCAGGTGAAGTTAACAGATCTACGCCTGCACGGCGAATCAACTCAATAGCTGTTCTGCCTTTCAGCGTTAACTGCATTTTCTTCCCTTGCAGCGTAATGTAACCTACGTTTTTAAGACGCTCAATTGTAGCCGCACGTGTAGCCGGAGTACCTAGACCACTATCTTTCATCGCGTCTCGCAGCTCTTCATTCTCGATCTGCTTGCCTGCACTTTCCATCGCTTTCAGCAATGTTCCCTCGGTATAACTTTTGGGAGGCTGGGTCGCCTTCTCCTTGAACTCACTCTTCGTACATTGAACAGGCAATTCAGGTTGTACAGCAAAAGCCTTGTCCGTCCACTCTTCAGCTTCCTCATCCTCATTGCCGTTTTTCTTGCTCTTCTTCTTGCCTGCACCGCCCTGTTCCTGATCTCCAGAACCGAGAACCACTTTCCATCCGAGGGACAGCAGCTCTTTGACAGATGTCTTAAACTGATGTTTCTCCACTTCGGTGAGCACGGTATGTTGCTTATACTCCGCCGGAGGATAAAAGTGAGACAAAAACCGTCTGACAATCAAATCATAGATGTTTTGCTCATCCTTGGATAAGGTACCTGGTCGCTTTAATGTAGGCAAAATCGCATGGTGATCTTCAACCCTGCTTGGATTACATACCCCTTTATTATTCTTATGAACAAGCTCTGGCTTGGCCCCTTGCGCAAGCTCACTATAGGTACCATTTTTAAGCAGGTTTAGCGTTTTGTGCATACCTTCAATATTCTGTTCTGTAACATAGTTGGAGTTTGTCCGCGGATACGAAATTACCTTGTGTTTTTCATACAAGGCCTGTGCGATATCCAGTGTTTTTTTGGCACCATATCCGAACTTGGCATTGGCTTCACGCTGTAAAAGGGTCAGGTCATACAAACGATACGGATACTCCTTTGTCTGCTTCGCTTCGTATTTGGTAATCTGCCCTGTTTTGCCCTTCACACTGGCTGCAATGGCCTCTGCTGCCTCCGCATCGGTCAACTTATCTCCCTGACGCAGTCCCCGGTACTCGACACCTTCCTGCCGAAACCAGGCGGCTACTTCATAAAAGGTCTGTGACTGGAACGCTTCAATCTCTATTTCCCGATCGTAGATTAGCGCGAGTACCGGCGTCTGAACACGGCCTACAGACAACAATGCATTATGGCGGGTTGTAAACGCCCGTGAGGCATTCATGCCGATCAGCCAATCGGCTTCACTTCTGGCGCGAGCAGCATGGGTCAAATTTTCAAATTCAGAGGCATCCTTCAGACCATCAAAACCACGTCTAATGCTCTCTGCCGTCAAATCCGATATCCATAAACGCTTTACAGGCTGACGCAGCTTCAATTGCTGTTGTATGAGAGCGAAGATGTACTGACCTTCTCTCCCTGCATCGCAAGCATTAACGATCGCTGAAGCCCGTTTTGCCAGTTCTCCAATCATTTTAAGCTGATCTTTAGTCCTCGGATTGGGTACAATCTTGAACTGATCGGGTATAATCGGCAGATCCGCTATATTCCAGCGTTTGTACTTTGTATCATAGGCATCCGGTTCAGCCAGTCCAAGCAAATGCCCTATCGCCCAAGTGATGATGTAATGCTCACCCTCCAGATATGTGCGATTATTCTTGGCCTTTGGTTCTATGACGGCGGCAATGGTTCGACCCATGTCGGGTTTTTCCGCTATAACCAGTGTCTTCATCCGTCCATCTCTCCTCCTTCACCGTCCGCATGACGGCAAAAAGGGGCATTCCGCCGACGGAAGCCCCTTGCTTCTGAAACTCATTATATCAGATTTTGGATTCGGGAGCACCTTCCCGAAATGAATTATCCTGCTGCTTGTTCCTTTAATACATGTTTTTGTCTGCACTCTTTGCATACACCCTGGAAATCCAGACGATGATCCGTAACAGCAAAGCCATACTGACGCTCGATTTGTTGTTCCAAACGAAGCAGACCATCTTCCATAATCTCTTCCACTTTACCACATTCTGTACAGATCAAATGATGGTGGTGATGGGAACCGTCTGTACTTCGCAGATCAAAGCGCGCAGCGCCGTCACCAAAGTTAATCTTTTCAACGACCTGAAGGTCACTCAGCAGTTCGAGAGTGCGGTATACGGTAGCCAATCCAATCTCAGGGAACTGCTCCTTAACCAGCAGGAATACTTCCTCTGCGCTAAAATGATCCTTCTCATGTTCAAGCAATACACGTACAGTAACTTCTCGTTGTTGTGTTAACTTATATCCTTTTTCAACCAATTGATTTTTAATGTGAAAGATCTGTTCTGAAATGGACTTGTCCCGGTTACTTGCCATAGCAGGTCGCACCTCCGGTTTATATTCATTAAATTTTACTTTTAACGTACGAATTTCTTGGTTTCAGTGAATCCTTATTTATAATCATTATAATATAATAATAAATCTTTATCACCTAAAAAGCAATGCTATTGCTCACACTTACGTGAAATATGTAGTCTTTTCTATTCAATAGACAGCAAACAACCCTCGCTGATCGCGAAGGTTGTCATTGATATCTTGTTCTATACTTTTACACCAGAACCGAAGCACCCATCAAGTATTTGTCCACTTCACGAGCAGCCTCACGGCCTTCATTAATTGCCCATACAACCAAACTTTGACCACGACGCATGTCACCTGCTGCAAATACTTTATCCACATTGGTGTTGTATTTGCCGTAACGTGCCTTAACGTTTGTGCGACGATCTGTTGCAAGTCCCAGTTGCTCTACCAACGTTTGTTCTGGTCCATCAAAACCAATGGCAATCATGGCCATCTGAGCCGGGAATACACGCTCCGTACCTGGAATCGGCTGATAAATCTTGCGACCAGTCTCATCCACAATACGCTCGATCTGTACTGTATGCAATTCTTTGAGGTTCCCCTCATCGTCTCCGACAAATTTTGTTGTCATGATGGAGAACTCACGCGGATCTTGACCAAACAACGCTTTGGCTTCCTCTTGCGCATAATCAAGTGTGTATACGTTCGGGAATTGCGGCCAAGGGTTATTAATGCGATCACGTTCCATAGGCGCTTGTGTATGCGTACCGAATTGAGTGATCGTACGACAACCATGGCGCAGCGATGTAGCCACACAGTCAGATCCTGTATCACCGCCACCAATGACGATAATATCTTTATCTTTAGCGGACAGATATTGACCATCTTCCAGATTGGAGTCCAGATAACTCTTAATACTGCCATTCAGGAAATCCATTGCGTAATGAACGCCTTTCAAGTCGCTGCCTTCAATATTGAATTCACGCGGCTTCGTTGCACCACCGCACAATACAACAGCGTCATATTCATCCACCAGTTGTTGTGCTGCAATATCTTTACCAATCTCGGTGTTCGTAATGAATTGAATGCCTTCTGCTTCGAGCAGATCAACACGACGTTGAACTACGTTTTTATCCAATTTCATCGTTGGGATACCGTACATCAGCAATCCGCCGACACGGTCCGAACGTTCATATACGGTTACCGAGTGTCCTGCTTTATTCAACTGAGCCGCAGTAGCTAATCCCGCTGGACCTGAACCTACCACAGCTACACGTTTACCCGTACGTTTTTCAGGAGGTTGGGGAACGACCCATCCTTCTTCGAAACCTTTTTCAATAATTGCTTCTTCAATCGTTTTGATGGTTACAGGCTGACCAATTAAGCCAACTGTACATGATCCTTCGCAAGGAGCTGGACAGACGCGACCTGTAAACTCTGGGAAATTATTCGTTTTGTGAAGGCGCTCAAGTGCTTCTCTCCACAGTCCGCGATATACAAGATTATTCCATTCTGGAATCAGGTTATGCACGGGGCAACCTGACGTGCCGCCAATCATATCTATACCTGTATGGCAATACGGGGTACCACAATCCATGCATCGTGCACCTTGTGTTCTGAGCTCTTCTTCAGCCATGTGTTTATGAAACTCTTCCCAATCCTTAATCCGCTCCGCTGGCTCACGATCTGCTGGCAGTTGACGTTTGTATTCCATAAATCCAGTAGGTGTAGACATCTTACGTTTTCCCCCATCCGTTCTTGTCTTAATCCCTTCATGTGCATGGTTCTATATGAAATGGATTACTCATTACTTGAGTTTTTGTCTATTGTATCACAAAATCTTCTCGAAGATATTTCAATTATAGTAGCATTTACTGTGCTGAATATTAAATGGATTATCCGCATAATTATTTGTATTTTATACATCATATCTTTCAAGTCTACCCATGGTCAATACCCTTATTTTGGTGTTTAATGTGGTTTTGAACTGCGGAATCTGTTGTGTGTTAAAGAAATAAACTGTCGAAACGTTAAGTAAATGTCAGATAATTTGTCATCAAATCCAACATATTTTGCTATAAATCGTTCTCAATTCCGAATATCAGACCTGTTTTAGGGCTTCACAACGTTAAAACCCCAAAATTTTTACACTTTTTTACTATTTAATGCTTGAGCGTATGTATAATATACATAAATACCAATTACTTATGTTATATTAATGTTATATGTTATTCCAGTTTAAACAAGTGACTCATTTTTTTATAAAAGAAAAGACGCTGTTCACGAATATTTCGCAATCAGCGCCTCTCATCATACAAATGCGACCGAAGTCAGGAATTTCTTATGCCACATTTACCGTTTACGTTCGTAAAATTCGAATGTATACGCATGAACATTTTTTTCATCCTGTTCGCCTTCAATCTGTTCAATCAGTTCCCATTCGGACCAATCCACTTCAGGGAAAAACGTATCTCCCTCAAAATTCTCATGAATCTTGGTCACCACAAGACGATCTGCAAGTGGCAGGAACTCACGATACACTTGGGAACCCCCAATTACGCACAGTTCCTCACCTTTGGTTACACTCAGCCCTTCTTCAATCGTATGTACGATTTCAGCCTGTTCCACCTTGTAGTTCAGATCTCTTGTCACTACGATATTACGGCGCTGAGGAAGCGGCTTACCACCAAAAGATTCCCATGTGTTGCGTCCCATGATAATTGTTTTGTTCAGCGTACGTTGTTTGAAAAAGGCCATATCCTTGGGTAAACGCCATGGAATCGAATTATTCAATCCGATCACACCGTTCTCCCCCATTGCCCATACCAGTTCAATACTCAAGGGTAATACACTCCTTCAATCCAAGTCTCTTATCGAGATTGAACACATAATTAGACTGCAATTGGAGCCTTAATGCCCGGATGATGCTGATAGTTCTCAAACTCGAAATCTTCAAACGTATAATCAAAAATAGAATCCGGCTTACGTTTGATTACCAGCTTAGGTAAAGCATAAGGTTCACGCTCCAGCTGAGTTTTAACCTGATCAACATGGTTAGAGTAGATGTGAACATCCCCTCCAGACCAGATGAAATCACCCACCTCAAGATCACATTGCTGGGCGATCATATGAGTCAAGAGCGCATAACTCGCGATGTTAAACGGCAACCCGAGGAACGTATCCACGGAACGCATCGTAAGCATACATGATAATTTACCCTCTGCAACGTAAAACTGAAACGCAAAATGACAAGGTGGAAGTTTCATATTGTTGATCTCAGCCACATTCCATGCACTGACAAGGTGACGACGCGAATCCGGATTATTTTTGATCGAATCAATCACTGCGGCGATCTGATCAATTTTTTCTCCGTTTGGTGCTTCCCATGTACGCCACTGCGAACCATATACCGGTCCAAGATCTCCATTTTCGTCCGCCCAGTCGTCCCAGATCTTCACACCGTTTTCTTTCAAATAAGATATATTCGTATCGCCACTCAAAAACCATAACAGTTCATGAATAACCGATTTGAGATGAATTCGTTTGGTTGTTACCAGCGGAAATCCTTCGGAGAGATCATAACGGAGTTGTCTGCCAAATACAGATTGTGTCCCCGTTCCTGTACGGTCTCCTTTATGCACGCCGTTGTTCAGAATATCCTGCAATAAATCGAGATAGTTTTTCATGTTGATATCCCCTCACTAAAGAATATTTACACTTACCACTCCGATGACAGAACAACCTTCCGATCGCTGTTATCCCCAAATTTTTTTGAATTCCTTTTCCAAAGGTAAAATCCGGGGATAAAGGCGAAGCGTATGCTTCCGATGCAGCTTTCCTTCAGAAAGCTTTTAGCTCCGCTTCTTCAGATTTTTTCTGTCCTCTACGTTCTCGTGTAAAAGGTTAGTTAACTAAATACATAGACCGTGATTGGCTTGGAGCCACATCATGACTGATCATTACTACAGTGTACCACAATTCAGAAGTTGGATAAAATCAATTTACTGAAACTTATGAGCGTGTAAATTTTCATCATATTACATACACAAGTATCTTAAATTTCTCGGCTCTTGCTCAGAAAAAAGAGACGAATAACGCGTTAACGTTATTCGTCTCTTCTGATATACGTATAATGCCGGACGGATCCGAAGCTTAGATGATCTTAACGGGAGATGATGTGGATCGGGTGACCCATAACCAATTCCGCAGCTTCCATCACGATTTCGCCCAAAGTTGGGTGAGCGTGAATTGTGAGAGCCAGATCTTCCAAAGTTGCGCCCATCTCAATTGCCAAACCAAGCTCAGCAATCAAGTTGGAAGCTTCCAGACCTACGATTTGGCAACCCAATACAAGGCCGCTTTCTTCGTCAGCTACGATTTTCACGAAGCCTTCAGCGTGGTTCAAAGATACAGCACGGCCGTTACCCGCATAAGGGAACTTGCCAGCTTTTACTTTGTAACCTTTTTCTTTAGCTTCTTTTTCAGTGTAACCTACGCTGGAACACTCTGGATCTGTGAACACAACAGCTGGCATACATTTGTAGTCAACTACAGATGGTTGTCCTGCGATTGCTTCAGCAGCCACTTTACCTTCATAAGAAGCTTTGTGCGCCAGAGCCAAGCCAGATACGATATCACCGATTGCGAAGATGTGAGGAATGCTTGTGCGACCTTGGTGGTCAACTTTGACAAATCCACGCTCGTCAACGTCAACACCAATCATGTCGAGACCAAGTTCTCCATCCGTGTTTGGACGACGTCCAACAGTCACCAGCAAGTAATCTGCAGTAACTTCTTTGGATTCACCATTTACGGAATATTTAACAGTTACGTCTTTGTCCGTTTGCTCAGCACTTTCTGCTTTTGCACCCGTAACGATTTCGATACCTGTTTTCTTCATGTTTTTAGCCACAAGGCTAGTCATGTCTTTATCGAAACCTGGCAGTACTGTATCCAAACCTTCGATGATTGTTACTTTTGAACCGAATTTGGAGTACATTTGACCAAGCTCAGCACCGATATATCCGCCACCGATAACGATCATGCTTTTTGGTACTTCAGGCAAGTTCAGAGCTTCTGTCGAAGACAGAATGCGTCCGCCAAACGGGAAAGGTTTCAGTTCGATTGGACGGGAACCTGTTGCAATAATTGCATTTTTAAATTTGTAACGTGGAGACTCGTGGTCATTAAATACACGAGCTTCGTTTTCGTTAATGAACATGCACTCACCGTTGAAAACTTCAACTTTGTTGCCTTTGAGCAAACCAGCTACGCCGCCAGTCATTTTCTTAACAACGCCGTTTTTGAACTCTTGAGTTTTGCTGAAGTCCACTTTTACGTTCTCAGCAGAGATACCAAAAGCTTCACCGTGAAGTGCAGACTCATATTGGTGTGCAGCAGAGATCAGGGCTTTGGATGGAATACATCCACGGTTCAAACAAACACCGCCCAGTTCGGATTTGTCTACGATCAATACGCTTTGGCCCAGTTGAGCAGCGCGGATGGCAGCTACATAGCCGCCAGGACCCGCACCAATTACTAATGTGTCGATATTGAGAGAAGCGTCGCCTACTACCATATCTTACACCTCCATAACAAGCAGCTCAGGGTTAGCGAGCAGCTGTTTAATGTAATTCATAAAGTTTTGTGCTGTTGCGCCATCGATGATACGGTGGTCAAAGCTCAGGGAAAGAGCCATTACAGGTGCTGCAACTACTTCGCCGTTCTTGATCACTGCTTTTTCGCTGATGCGTCCTGTTCCGAGAATAGCAACTTCAGGGAAGTTGATGATTGGAGTGAAGAACATACCGCCAGCAGAACCGATGTTACTGATGGAGATTGTGCTTCCTCTCATTTCATTCGCACTCAATTTGCCCTCACGACCACGAGCAGCCAGATCACGGATAGAATCAGCAATCATCCAGATGGATTTACGATCAGCATCTTTGATAACAGGAACGATCAAACCGTTGTCTGTATCTGTAGCGATACCGATGTTGTAGTATTTTTTGTAAACAATTTCGTTAGCTTCTTCATCAATCATAGCGTTCAGAGCCGGGAATTGGCGGGAAGCCGCAACCAGTGCTTTAACGATGAATGGCAGATAAGTAACTTTTGTTCCTTTTTTCTCTGCAATTGGTTTCATGCGAGTACGGAAAGCAACCAATTCAGTTACGTCCACTTCGTCCATGATTGTAACGTGAGGTGCTGTGTAAGCCGATTTAACCATTGCATTAGAGATTGCTTTACGGATACCTTTGAATGGTACGCGCTCTTCTTCAAGGTATTGATCAGCTGCAGCCGCTGCTGGTGCTGCGGATTTTTTCTCTTCTTGAGCCGGAGCTTCGGAAGATGCCGCTGCGGAAGAACCGCCACCGTTTTTGAAGGATTCAACATCTTCTTTGGTTACTTTACCGTTGTTGCCAGTGCCGTTAACCTGAGCGATGTCTACACCTTGTTCGCGAGCAAATTTACGCACGCTTGGTGTTGCCAGAACGTCTTTGGCAGGTACTGCCGGAACGCTGTTGTTGCCGCCTTCTTTAGCTGCATCCGAGCTGGAAGCTGCTGCAGAAGAACCACTTGTGTCAGCTCCGCCTTGAGCTGCATCTTTCTCTTGCTCGCCTTGATCGCCAGCAGGAGCGTCGTCTTGCTCAGGAAGTTCGCCTTCTGCATCGATGATCGCTACAACTTCACCAACGTGGCAGACTTGACCGTCTTTAGCGAATACTTCTGTAACTGTTCCGTTAACCGGACAAGGTACTTCTACAACCGCTTTGTCGTTCTGTACTTCCATGATGATGTCGTCGTCAGTTACTTTGTCACCGACTTTGATGTGCATCTTGATGATTTCGCCTTCGTGCAGGCCTTCGCCCAATTCAGGGAATTTATATTCAAATTTAGCCAACTGAAAAACCTCCTTGATTATGTGCTCAATCCTGAAAACAACCCTTAACTCCAAGAAACAACTGTTACTGCTAATGCAAATAACTGTTACTCAAGGGGCTAATGGCTGTTTACAGTGCAGCTTGCGCTGCGGTGTGAATCACCATACTGCGCCTTGCGGCATGTCAGATGATTAAATTAGAAATTTACGACTTTGTTAACCGCAGCAACGATACGCGCCGGGTTAGGCAGCCATGTATCTTCGATTTGTGCAAATGGATATACAGTGTCCGGACCAGCTACACGCAGAACCGGTGCTTCCAAGTGCAGAATTGCTTTTTCATTGATTTGGGCAATGACTTCAGCTGCAACACCTGCGCTCTTTTGAGCTTCCTGTACAACAATTGCACGGTTTGTTTTCTTAACGGAAGCAACGATAGTATCGATGTCGATCGGGCTAACCGTACGAAGGTCGATAACTTCAACTTTGATTCCTTGTTTTTCGAGTTCATCTGCTGCTTTCACAGAAGTGTGAACCATCATACCGTAAGTAATGATCGTTACATCGGAACCTTCACGAACAACGTTCGCTTTACCCAACTCAACAACGTAATCTTCTTCAGGCACTTCTGAACGGAAAGCATGGTACAAGTTCAAGTGCTCCATGAAGAATACAGGATCGTTATCGCGAATAGAAGCGATCATCAGACCTTTTGCATCGTAAGGGTTGGAAGGAACAACGACTTTGATACCTGGTGTTTGCGTGAGCAGACCTTCCAGGGAATCTGTATGCAATTCTGCCGCTTTTACGCCGCCACCGAATGGTGTACGGAATACGATTGGAGAATTGTATTTTCCACCGGAGCGGAAACGCATACGAGCAGCTTGCACTACCATTTGGTCAAGGGCTTCGAAGATAAAACCAACGAATTGGATCTCAGCAACCGGACGGAAGCCTTGTACACCCAGACCTACAGCCAGACCACCAATAGCGGACTCAGCCAGTGGAGTATCGAATACACGCTCTTCGCCAAACTCTTTTTGCAGACCTTCCGTTACACGGAAAACGCCGCCTACATTACCTACGTCTTCACCGAAAAGCAGAACGTTAGGATCACGTTTCAACTCCACGCGAAGCGCATCACGGATTGCTTCTTTCATGTTCATTTGTGCCATTTGCTTCATTTCCTCCTTAAACATTGACAGTTCACATTTGAATTCGTACATGTATACCGGGACATTAAAGTCGCGGATGTTTATGCTTTATCGGAAAAAACTTATTGGAAATCAGCTTTTTGCTCTTCCAAGTGCTTAGGCGTTTGTTCGAACATGCTGTCGATCAAGCCTGAAATCGTCATTTTCTCGGTTTTTTCCGCTTTTTTGATCTCTTCATTTACTTTAGCTTTAGCTTCTTCTTTCACACGTGCTGTATCTTCTTCAGTCCAAAGACCTTTTTTCTCCAGATATTTAGCGAAACGTGCGATAGGATCTTTAGCAGACCATTCTGCCTCTTCTTCTTTTGTACGATACTTGGAAGCATCATCCGAAAGGGAGTGAGGACGGAAACGGTATGTTACTGCTTCGATCAATGTTGCGCCTTCTCCGTTACGTCCACGCTCAGCAGCTTCCTGAACAGCTTTGATAACAGCGAAGATGTCCATACCGTCAACTTTAACACCTTTGATACCTGCTGCTACCGCTTTGTGAGCGATGGACAGAGCTGCTGTTTGTTTAGCAAAAGGAGTTGTGATGGCATAACCATTGTTTTGTACAAAGAAGATAACAGGCAGTTTGTATACACCAGCGTAGTTCAGACCTTCATAGAAGTCACCTTCAGAAGAACCGCCATCACCTGTGTACGTGATAACAACTTGTTTTTGTTTCTTCAATTTGTAACCCATAGCGATACCCATTGCATGCAGAATTTGTGCACCAATGATGATTTGTGGCATCAATACATTAACGCCATCTGGAATTTGTCCACCATGTTGGTGTCCACGGGAGTACAAGAATGCTTGATAAAGAGGAAGTCCATGCCATACGAGTTGCGGAATGTCACGATAGCCAGGACATACAAAGTCTTCTTTTTCAATTGCAAATTCACTACCAACCATTGTAGCTTCTTGACCAGATACTGGAGCATAGAAACCAAGACGACCTTGACGGCCCAGGTTTACTGCACGGTCATCCCAAGTACGGGTAAATACCATGCGGTACATAATTTCTTTTAATTGATCATCGGAAAGTGTAGGCATCATGTCTTTGTTAACAATTTCGCCGTCAGGAGACAGCACGGACAGAGCTTCTACATCCTCTGTATACACTTCATAAGGAACCTTGCTCATTTTTTTCTTCACCTCAACAAAAAATTTGAATATCAAGTTCCGCTGTTATAATATTATTATACACCTGTTTCACTCCATACGTCAAAGAAATCCGTAATTTTTTTATGTTTCCTGCCGGATTGTATGTATAACAGGGGCTTAATATTGGTATAACAGCATAATACATGATTGCGTGTTTGACCTAACCCCGCACAAGGGTAATCTTACCGTATTGCGCGGTCGAATGCAAAAAATTAACCGAGAAAGGTGACGTTTTATGACGGATTCCCGCTATTTGAAACGCACGATTGTGAAGGAAGAGATTGAAAGTCGCTATCTCGGAGAGAAGCGAACGCTCCGTATTTACCTTCCCCCAGGCTATAACGAATTGCTTAGCTACCCTGTCGTTTATTGTCAGGATGGCGAAGAATTTTTTAATTTCGGACGAATTGCTACAACAGCTAACCAAATTATTCTGGACGAAGGAGCCGAACCTTTCATTATTGTAGGGGTTCAGGTCGATGTGTCTGTGAGAACGCAGGAATATGCTCCATTTGGAGATCGGTTCAAGGCATATACTGCTTGCTTCGCTGAAGAGATTATTCCCTATATAGAAGAGAAATATCCTGTACGCCGTTCTCCGCAGGAACGCATTCTTGCCGGAGATTCGCTCGGTGGCAGTGTTTCGCTTCATCTTGCTCTGTTATATCCGGATCTGTTCACACGTGTGATCAGCATGTCTGGCGCCTTCTACTCTGCTTCACAGGAAATCTATGCCGCAGCTGAAGATCTGTCCTGGCTCTCGATCTGGATGATCGTTGGTTTGCAGGAGACTGATTTTGAGGCAGACACGGGTACGTATAATTTTGTTCAATTAAACCGGGATACTCGAGAATTGCTGGAAAAACGTGGTGCCCTCGTCTCCTACCAGGAGAAAGACGGAAAACACCAATGGGGTTTTTGGCAGAAGGAATTGCCCGAAGCATTACTTTATTTTCTCCAGGAAAGATAAAAGGACCACTTTAACAGGCGGCTGAAATGCCGCTATTGTTTTTCATTTTAATGATACCGCTTACAATTGTAATCTGAAAAAGAAGCAGGATATCCTGCTTGCTTTAAGCGCTCTAATCCTGCTTCTTTGTCGAATTACAAATTGAGCATGAATTTCGTTTACTTTTTAGGCTAAGGAATGTTCCGCTTCAATCTTACTCAACAGAACATCGCAGCCTGCGTTAACCAGCTCGTACACCTCTTCAAAATTGCCTGTGTAATATGGGTCAGGTACTTCTCTGAGTTTTTCCTCGGGAAGCATGTCCATGAACTTGATGATGTCCGACTCAGCTCCACCTGGAACGTTGCGCACATTATCTGCATTCGAATTATCCATACATACAATGTAATCAAATTGAGTAAAATCTTCGCTGGCGAATTGTCTCGCTGCCATATTGGCATAGGAAATCTGGTACGAATCCAGCAAATTTCGAGTCCCTTCATGCGGAGGTTTACCAACATGCCAGTCCCCTGTACCCGCAGAGTCCACACGAATCTGGTGTTCAAGCCCCTTCTCCACGACTTTGTGACGCAGAACGGCTTCAGCCATTGGTGATCTACATATATTGCCCAGACATACAAACAAAACATTAATCATATTAATCCCCCTTGCTTAGCGTACCTTGAAGTACCGACGATGTTGGCTGTGTCACAATGCTCTCCGGCTGAGGACTGACGTTCCCGGTCTCAGACGGCACCAACGAACGACGTGGCAGTTTCCATTTATAATGTACAGAACACATCCGGAAAAACACAACGGCCGCGAAACAAAGCAACAATCCGGCATTTGTTGTTAACCAACCCATACCTATAACAAAACCGGCTGTCATTGCCCATACAGCATAGATTTCGTCACGCAATACAAGCGGTTTACGTCCTGCAAGCACATCACGAATAACGCCCCCACCAATACCGGTCATTACTGCTGCAACGATAACTGCGCTAATAGGATGTCCCATGTTCGCCGCGTAGAGAGCCCCTTGAATTGCAAATGCTGCGAGTCCGATTGCATCAAACAGCGCCTCTGTTCGCTTCCAGTGACTAATCCACTTGAGAGGTAATATAAACGCAATCGCTACTGATACTAGGGCTAACATAATAAGTGATCCCTGACTCCACAGTGTCGTTACAGGTATACCTATAAGTACATTCCGGATAATCCCGCCTCCGAATGCCGTGACAAGTCCAAGCACTAGTACACCCAGAATGTCATACTCCTCTTCCATAGCCACGAAGGCACCGGACATTGCAAATGCGATAGTGCCTATAATGCTGAATACTTCAAAAATGTGTAAGTCCAACCTGTTCAAACCTCACTTTTCAAGTCATCTCCATGTCGCTCTACCCATTGTATCCGCGAGCACTGAAATTGTGCAACCACATTTTGTGGATTATACTGGTTTGGTGAATATATTTGTACAGGTTCCAACATTATATTTGAACAATGACCTATTTTGCTCTGAATTAGGAAGGATGAAATAAAATGACGGTGAAACGAGTGGTTATTTTTACAGGCGGAAACTTATCTGTAGAATTACTTCAGGAAATACGAGAAGATGATATGATCATCGCGGCCGATCGTGGTGCATTATTTTTAATTGAACACGGCATTCAGCCTCACATTGCAGTAGGAGACTTCGACTCCATTACTGAAGAGGAATGTATCATTGTAAGCAATAATAGCATTCGGTTCATTACATGTGACCCTGTTCATAAGGATCTTACTGATACAGAAATGGCTTTTGAGACAGCGCTAGATTATGAACCTTCTCACATCTTAATGTTAGGTGCTACAGGTACACGTATGGATCACACACTCGCCAATGTACATATTATGGTTCGCGCGATGCAGCATCATATCTCCTGTGCCATTCAGGACAAGCACAATTACATGACACTGACCACATCCAAAGCTGTGGTTGAGCACCGTGACTATAAATATGTTTCTCTGCTCCCCTTGACTCATGAAGTTGCAGGAATAACTCTGGATGGTTTTATGTATCCGCTAGATCAAGCCACCATTCGCATGGGACAATCCTTGGGTGTAAGCAACAAGCTATTAGGCTCCTCCGGTACAGTCACTATTGATAGTGGCTTATTACTGATTATTCAGAGCAAAGATTGAATCTATTTGTATGCTTCATAATTATTTATTACGTTTTTGTAACCAGTGATTCAATGAAGAAAATAGGTTCACACATAACAAAGACCCTTGATATTCAATGGGTCTTTGTTGTTTCATCTTAATTCTTCATCCGTCAATGATTAATTTTTTGACATTTTTAATCATATTTTAATAAACATACCCAAACCATTGTGGCGCAAGGGATTACACTCCTCTATCCAATTTCTAGGCTGTTACAAAGCTGTTATACTCGCTCTAGCAACTTAACGAAAACGAATTTTGGAGGTACTAACTAACATGAAAACAAACATCTTTGTCCAAAAGGCCGTAACCGTCGGGTTGTGCGCTACACTAGGTTTTGGAGCTGTACTAATGACTAACGCACCTGTTGCACAGGCAGCAACTGCTTCTGTATCCAAAGGTCAACAAATTGTTAACTATGGCAAAAAGTTCACTGGAACTCCATATAAATTTGGTGCTTCAACTTCAACAACCAAGGTTTTTGACTGTTCTTCTTTTATGAAATATATTTTCAAAAAGTATGGTGTAGATTTGCCGCGCACTTCCGTGAAACAATCCAAAGAAGGTAAAGCTGTGTCTAAAGCTAATCTGCGTGTCGGAGATCTGGTATTCTTCTCCAGTGGTAGCCGTTCTACCGGCTCCAATGTCACTCACGTAGGCGTTTATGCGGGAAATGGTAAGATTCTGCATACGTACGGATCTCCAGGCGTAACCCTTTCTGATCTGAACTCCGGTACTTGGAAGAGAACGTATGTTAAAGCTCGTCGTGTACTTTAGAATCACATTATAGCTAATCAGTAAGGACCGGAGGTTACTATCCGGTCTTTTATTTTTACCCTCTTTTTGCCACACTCTAAACTGGTGTTTCATGGAACTAACTTCGTAATCTAATTTTTATCATGCAGCATATAACCGATCCCACGCACAGTATGAATCAGTTTCACACTTCTTCCCTTATCTACCTTAACCCTCAAATGTTTGATATACACATCCACAACGTTGGTATCCATCGCATACTCATATCCCCATACTTCCCGCAAAATATCACTCCGGGTACATGCTTCATTCACATGCAGAGCCAAATATTCCAGCAATTCGTATTCTTTTGGCGTTAATGTCAGGTATTCACCCGCACGATTTACCCGTCTTGAACGCAAATTGACTTTAAGATCATGAACTACAATTACTTCCTCACCCTCTGGTGTTGCATTCGCAAAAACACGCAATAAATTTCGTATTCTGGCAAGCATCACGGTCAAGTGGATAGGTTCCTCCATCACGTCATTAGCTCCGTAATCCAGCCATTCCACGATGAACTGAGGAGATGCATTAGAAGTGATAACGAGTAGAGGTATAACATGACCTTTATCTATCCACTGTTTTAACTCTAATTTCTGATCCTGGCCACAATGTTCATTCCCCTCTTCCTCGTCTACCAGGATGATCAGGTTAATATGCAGCAACGAAGGCTCGACGGATTGGTTTAGTTCGGACCACTCCATTCGTTGCACCTTATACCCTTCGCTACATAAAACATCCTGAATAAGGCTGACCTGCTCTCCTGCTCCAATCAGCAAAATGGCTGTTTTCACTCTTTTTCACCCGGCCTGTCTCTATCCCCACTGCTCGCAGCAATGGTTGGTACAGATAGCATGCCGTAAAATGAAAAAGTCCATTCCCTTAAGGGAACAGACTTTGTTTCTTTCTTGCTTTAACCAAAGTAGCGATGGACGAGCGTACGTGCTTCAGCTGTGTCTTTTGTTCCGTGTACGAGGACACGTCCATCTTGGAAAATGACCATTCTATAGACCCCTGTTGTAAAAGAAACCAGAAACGGATTGGATTCCACTTTTCCTTCTTGAAGTCTATCCAGACGTTCTGCCGTATGTTTAAGATCCAGATTCATACGCCGTGCAGGTCGGATCTGAACGGTGTCCCTGCCACATAACACATCGGTTTTCTCCAGATTGGACGCAGAAAGATATGGATACGTTGCCGAAGTGCCGCAGGAAGAACAGTCTTGCTTTTTCGCACCATCCACATTGATGGATATGTATTCGTTCCTCCACACGTCAAATGACAATAACTTACGTCTCAATGCATTTGCATTGCCACTAAGTAACTTCATCGCTTCTGCGGTCTGATTCGCCGTTACCATCTGTACCGCTTGAGGTATGATGCCAGACGTATCACAGGTATCTCCACCCAAAGGGACTTCACCCAGCAAACAATTTAAACATGGCGTATCTCCTGGCATAAACGTATAGGTGATGCCGTAACTACCTACGCATCCACCATAAATCCAGGGAATATGGTGTTTCTGTGCCATATCATTAATGAGTAGTCGGGTATCAAAATTATCCGTTGCATCCATGATCAAGTCGGTATGCTGAACGAGTTCTTCCAACTCATCTACTCTGACGTCCAACACTTTCCCTTCCACATGAACCGTGGAATTAATGGCAGATAAACGTTTTTCCGCTGCCATCGCCTTCGGCATCCGCTCAATCGCGTCCTGTTCTACATATAATTGCTGTCGCTGCAGGTTACTCCACTCCACATAATCACGATCCACAATCGTTAAGTGTCCAACTCCTGAACGAACTAACGTTTCTGCAATTCCTGTTCCGAGTGCCCCAGCGCCTACAATTAAAACTCTACTGTCGCTCAATTTGGCCTGGCCTTCCTTGCCAAGTGGCGCGTAACGTTCCTGTCTGGAATAACGATCGGCCTGTTCTGAGGATGTTAATTGATCTGTCATGTATGAACCATTCCTTCCACCGGACTACTGGCTGCTGCATAACGCTTTATGGGAATCATGCCTGCCTCATATGCCAATCTGCCTGCTTCTACCCCCAATCGCATCGCTTTAGCCATGCTCACTGGATCGCCTGATCCGGATACGGCTGTATTTAACAATACACCATCTGCACCAAGTTCCATCGCATAAGCAGCATCTTTTGGGGAGCGCAACCCTGCATCCACAATCACAGGTACAACGGCCTGCTCAATGATGATCTCAAGGTTATAGGGATTGATGATGCCTCTGCCAGCTCCGATGGGAGAAGCGCCAGGCATTACAGCATGTACGCCAAGCAATTGCAGCCTTTTGGCCAGAATGACATCATCCGAAATATAAGGCAATACCGTGAAGCCCTTTTCAAGCAAAATTTCGCAAGCCTTGTACGTTTCAATCGGATCTGGGAGTAACGTCATTCCATCTCCTATGACTTCGACTTTTATCATATCACAAAGTCCTGAAGCCCGCGCAAGCTCGGCAATCCGCACCGCCTCTTCCGCAGTGGAAGCCCCTGCCGTATTCGGAAGAAGTGTGTATTTGTCCAAATCCAACGTATCCAGGAAATGCTTCTGATTACGTTCCTCCAAATTTAGACGACGAACAGCAAAGGTTAAAACTTCCGTTTCAGATGCTTCCACAGCCTGACTTTGCACTTCCAGATCCGAAAACTTGCCTGTTCCGAGCAACAATCTGGACTCAAACGTATATTTACCAATGTTCAACATCATCAACCGCCTCCTACAAAATGTACAATCTCAATTCGATCGCCTTCTCTTAATGCCGTTGACTCATGATACTCACGCGTTAAGATATGCTTGTTCAGCTCAACAACTACAGTCTTAACTTGCAGGTCAAAAGATTGGAGCAATTTATCCACACGATTCAATCTTTCTTCAATCTCCGTCCGTTGACCATTAACGATGATATTCACTGCACCACTCCCTTTCTATTCAATCGCTCAGGGCTCAGCTCCTCAATTCCGAGTTCTTCTGAGCTTTTGCCAGCGAGCAACTCAGCGATAAGCCTGCCTGTTATCGCACTAAGCAAGATACCGTTGCGGTAATGCCCAAAGGCGGCGAACAGCCCGGGTATACTCTTGCAAGCACCTATATAAGGCAGTCCATCGGGAGTTGCCGGTCTTACGCCTGCCCACGCTCGTATAAATTGTGCTTCTTTCATCCCAGGCACCCAGTGGGTAGCCGCTGTTAGCAGCTTCTGAACACCCTGTACAGAAACGTTCAGATCCGTTCTGCCTGGCAGACTGGTTGCCCCGAGCCAAACTTCGCCATTGGCTTTGGGAACAATATAGATATCCTCTGCATACACCGTTCTGTCAGGTCTGTACCCTGCATGTTCATCTGAGAACTGAACGGCGGCTATTTCACCTTTTACCGACCACACAGGCAAGCTCAGATTCACATGTCTCATCAACTCTTCACTCTGTAATCCAGCCGCTATAATGACATGTTTGCATCTCATCTCACCGATCGATGTGGTGATTCCCTGCACACCGTGTTCGTTTGCTTGCACACGTATATCCTGTATGTCCTCCATAACCCGTGCTCCCATTGCTTGAGCGGATTCGGCGTATGCCTTCGTTAGGTGGACTGGGAGAATTTCACTCTCGTAAGGTCTGTAATAGGCTCCATACGTATCTCTGTTAAGCCATGATGCCTCCTGCTGCACAACGGAACGATCCCACCACACCTCATCAGCAGAAGCAGACAACGCAGACTTCCGATTGTCCTTATAACTACTTAATTCACTGTATGAACGAAAAGGAGTTAAGAATCCCTGGCGTTGCAGACCAGTCTCTACCTCACTGAGTGTAGCCATAAGCACCTGTTGCTCGATAAGTAACTGTCTACTCTGTCTGGCGAGCTTAGCCATCAAAGGATGAGCAAAGTCCTCACTATCTGCCGCCAGCATTCCAGCCGCCGCGCAAGAAGTGCCTCCTGCAATCGCCGAACGCTCCAGCAACAGCACATCCTGTTCACGGGAAGCAAGTTCATATGCAATGGCACAACCAACAACGCCTCCACCTACAATAATCGTTTCTGCATGAAACTTATCCGGTCTATCAGTAATGATCTTTTTCATCCTCTCATCTCCTTGATTCAGCGGCTCAGACTTTCTGTAGCAACGATAGCCTGCCTTAATAATGCAGCCTCCCGATCCGGGGACTCGCTCGCCCATATATTCGAGATCACAGCGACTCCCTGTGCGCCTGCAGAGCGAATAGAGTGAATGTTTCCCGGTTCGATGCCCCCAATCGCCATGACAGGAATGGAGACACCGGAGCACACTTCAGCCAGAGCATATAATCCTCTTGGTTCAAGATCAGGCTTACTGTTGGTTGAGTAGACATGCCCGAAGAAAAGGTAATCGACTCCCCGTTCTTCAGCGATTTTTGCCTCATCGATTGAATGAACAGATACACCCAGACGAAGTCGCTGCACATTGATTATAGCTGCAGGGTTATAGTTACGTATTGCATCTTGCCCCCAATGTACACCGCCATGGATGTCATTCTGTGAAGGCAGCTCTGAACCATTGATAACGATACGACAAGATGGAACGCCAACACCACGCAGACTTTCAGCCCAAGCGATCTTTTGTTGCCACGAGAGTTGTTTCTCTCGTATGTGAATATAGTCCACCCAAGGCCACACGTTCTTTGCAGCTTTTACAAAAGATGCTTGATCCCCTGCACCCGTAGATACAACATGCAGTTCAAATGATCCGTGTACATGTTCATGAGAAAATACCGTACTGTTCATCTCCTTCCAGGCATGAATGCTATGAAAACACAAAAAAGCCACTCCCGTAGGGGAGTGGCTGCGTATTAATTATAGGACCAGATGACTGACTGATACATACAGTTCATTTCGTGCAATAAAGCTATAGACTCTATAGCCTTAACGTTATACACGCAACTGCATGTTTCAATTCGTTAAACAGACGGTTGAATCCTTCGAATTGCCGTTTGCTCACGTCATTCACTGAAACGCGCTCGCCACTTCCCTACGCTGGTATGATCCAGATCAGGTGCAAAGGGTCCGGAATCGCATTCTTCCATCTCAGCCGCATCGTGCGGCCCCCCTAGTGTTCATATGAAGTTGTAGCCTATGTTACCATAGACGGATTTTTTTGTCACCGTCATTTCTGTTAAACATTGTCTTGAATCGTCTAGTTTTCCTCAGACCATTCTTCGACATTCCATGTTTTGGTGACCCAACCCTCGTAAAAATCAGGTTCATGAGATACCAGTAACACCGTTCCCTTGAATTCTTGCAAAGCACGCTGTAACTCCGCTTTGGCTGTGACATCCAGATGGTTTGTCGGCTCATCGAATAGAATCCAGTTGCTTTCACGCATCAAGAGTTTGCATAAACGAACCTTGGCTTGTTCTCCACCACTCAGCATGTTAAGCGGACGGGTAATATGCTCATTTTTCAACCCACAGCGAGCGAGATGACCTCGGACCTCATTCTGGGTCAAATGTGAAAACTCATTCCAAACATCCTCAATCGGCGTGATATTTCCAGCACGAACTTCCTGTTCAAAATAGGCCGTTTCGAGATAATCTCCCAAGAAGGTCTTTCCACTCAGTGGAGATATTTTGCCCAGAATAGTTTTCAGCAGTGTCGATTTACCCACACCATTACAACCTACGATGGCAATTTTTTCACCACGTTCAATTGTCATCGTCATTTTGGGCAGCAAAGGATACGTATATCCAATTTCAAAATCAATACCCTCAAAGACCGTTTTGCTGCTCGCACGGGCATCCTTGAATTTGAACGTTGGTTTGGCCGCTTCATCTGGGCGATCAATACGTTCAATTCTGTCCAGCTGTTTCTCCCGGCTCTTTGCTCGACCTGAAGTTGAAGCACGTGCCTTGTTACGCTGAATGAAATCTTCCTGCTTCTTGATGTACTCTTGCTGCTTCTCGTATGCATCAATATGCTGGGCTTTATTCATATCAGCCATCTCAAGGAACTTGTTATAGTTCGCTGCATATCTCGTTAATTTGGCAAATTCCAAATGATAAATGACATTTACGACTTCATTCATGAATTCCGTGTCATGGGAGATTAAGAGAAACGCGTGCGGGTAGTCCTTCAGGTAACGTGACAACCATTCAATGTGTTCTACATCCAGATAGTTGGTCGGCTCATCCAGCAAAAGAGCTGTAGGTTTCTCGAGCAGAAGCTTGGCAAGAAGCACCTTGGTACGTTGTCCACCACTTAGAGCTGCGACATCTCGATCAAGACCAATTGCGGACAAACCAAGACCATTGGCCATCTCTTCCACTTTTACGTCAATCAGATAAAAGTCGCCCTGTTCCAGTTGTTCTTGAATATCGCCCATCTCTTCCAGCAACTGCTCCAGCTTGTCTGGATCTGCATCTGCCATCTGGTCCGTAATATTCATCATTTCTTTTTCCAATTCAAGCAACGGAAGGAATGCATCCTTAAGAACGTCACGAATGGTTTTGCCTGGCGTAAGCTTTGTATGCTGATCCAGATATCCATAACGGACCTTAGGTGTCCATTCCACTTTTCCACTATCTTTAAGCAATTTACCGGTAAGGATGTTCATTAATGTGGATTTACCCACACCATTGGCACCAACAAGTCCTACGCGCTCTCCGGCAAGTAAACGAAACGATACATTTTTAAATAACGTGCGATCTCCAAAATTGTGACTTACGTTCTCTACTGACAATAAACTCATAAGATGAGGTTGCTCCTATCTATTAGACATTACTTTTGTGATTGTTCCGAAACCCTATTCTAGCACAAGTCCCGTCTTTTCTGAAAGTAATGTAAACAGCTCAGGAACCTCTTCCATGATTTTGTCATACAGGCTACCCTAACGATTAGAGCACTTATATTCGAAATAGCCTTGTGCAGCTGCTTGTCTTGCGTCTGTGAACACCTCTTCAGCACGGTAACCATTACCACATGTGGAGGGATAGTAGTACTTGATACCCGTTAAAGGATCTACCCCACCTACGATGGCCGTTTTCTTCACAAGTCTGCCCCCACCAATTGCGTAATTGTTGATTTTCTGGTCACCCACACCTATACCTTGGATAAAGGCCATAATCCCTGTATCGTTAATGGAGTTGTACCAATCTTCCTGCGCAATCAGGGGCATCGTAAACGTATAAGAAATACCGTTCTTTCTGGCAAACTCATTATGGCGGTTAATCACATCAGCCAGATCATCCTGCACAATAGTCACAATCCGGCTTTGTCTAACTTGCTCAAATACGCTGGTATTCTGAAGTAAAGGAATCTGTGTGTTTGAAGCCAGTTCTTTTTGAAATCCCTCAATCCATTTCCCTGCGTTTGCGTCATAGGCATATACGTAGTCGTCCAGTGTAAAGTTAATACTGTTACCATTAGAATCTGAATATGTATAAGGTTTCTTGGGGCTCCATACTTGCCTGAAAGAATCTTCAAGGTTACCCGTCATCTCTGTTTCTGTGGACAACATATAATAGCCATCATAATCCAGAATAACCACGGCAGGAATGTAATTAAACATGTTTCGAATAGCAACGGGATCATTCTGAATCCCCATATTCAAAGCCATCGTCTGCGTAAATGTCAACAAGGCGAGCTCCTTGTCCGCTTTAACAAACTTGGTTGAATCATAACCTGCTTCATCATTTTGTTTCTCATTCTGATGCATCACCGCACCTGCATCCATGACTGCAGTTTGAAGTGCAGATCTGTATCGTTGACCAAGATATTGAGCCTCTTCGGCATCTTGGGTATGGAGTGAGATGATCCAGAAGAGTGGGAAGAAGATCAGCACGAATACAATGGACAGCTCAGTAATCTTCATTGAGAACCATACCTCCGTATGTTACAAATACCGCTGAAGCCTGAGCTGTACCACTCAACCATTCACGAATGAGCATGGAAGGTGTACGATTTGTATTTTGGAGCGTCACGGTGAAAAAATCCCCTGTGGTCAACGTATATCTTCGGCCAGGATCATCAACCGGTATCACACCTGAGGATGGGAATAGTCGCTCTCGAATCTGAGCTGCATAATATCCATCCTGAACTACCTCGTAAGTTCCGGTAAAACTGTTACGGTCCATCGGGTCTGTATAGTGAGGTACATATTTCTTATGCAAATGTTCCATCGACACCTCATACAGATTGCCCGTCTGGGCCAGTTGCTCCTCAAACTCAGCCAACATTCGAGGTGAAATATACCCTTTCGTTCGGACAGCATCAACAAAACGTGTTACATTCTGAACAGCCGTCATACGTGCTATATCATCCTGCCGATCAGCTGTTTCAGCAGCTGGGTACACATAGAGCAAAAGGACTGCGAGCAATACGGCAAGCAGCTTGGATGCGGCATTAATCAATTCACACTGGCCTCCTTCCAAAAAACAATCTTGAGCAGTTCTCCAGTTTCATTTCGTATAAACTCCGGACTGTAGGTGGCATCGAGCTGGACAGGAATAGTCGCTGTTTTGCTGACAAGTGGATCGATCACATACGAAGTTCCATCTACCTCTACAGGAATGCCTGTGCCTGTCATCTGTCTTACGGTATGCAACACTTCCGCACCACTATACTGATACGGATTGGTGGTATGCAGTGTTGTTGTCAGCCGGCCTTCCATGCCTGCTTTTGTCTGAACTCTGTCGTTTAAGGCCGCTGATAAAATCTTAACATTATGTTGCCCGTACAGGCAGGCTGTCACAAACAGGACAACCGCCGTACAAAACAACATGAGATGCTGGGTATTCCGGGACATGTTAAACCAACTCCTGTCAGGATTGCTGGAAGATCAGCCCTCTTACCACGTTGGATCGGTCTTTTACGATAATGGCTTTGAATTTACCACTTGGATTGACATATTGATTGTCTTTTTCACTCATGGTCTGGTTAATAATCCCCACTTTATCATCAGGCGCAATAACCGAGCCGTAGTCCGCATTATTGAGATCCTGTGAAATATTCAATTGATTACCGTACCATTGACCCGCTTTATTTTTACCTGTAATGACTTGAATACCGAACTGATCCTTGTCCGCATATTTACGCAGCGCATTGGTTACCTGTGATCCACTAATAGTTGTTCCGTCATATACTGTAAATGCAGCCTGGGACAACTCGGTTTGGATATCAGCAAAATTGTTCTGGGCCGTCTTGGTTGCCTCCTGAGCTGAAATAAACAACAGAACTACAATTGTGATCAAAGCGATTGTTAAAAATATCCCTGCTGCCACCTTTAAAGCGCTTGATGCATTGTTCATAATAAATCCTCCCAAGTTATAAGATATTAAACTATTTCAGACTATCACACAGATGAATTGTGCTACAGTTTCTGAATTTGCTCATAATAAATGCTCATTTGCAAAAAACTCATACCGACCAATGGAATAACCAGATACAAAAAGATAAGGGCGTACATAGGTGTGAATCCAATGGTTCTCCCCCAAGATGCTTTGACATCTATCATTTTGCTGTACTCCTGCTTGCGTTGTTCAAAATAAAATGCCATCATGCTCTCGAGATCATCGAAGGCTTCACGTATTGAGATTTTGCCAAGGGCAAGCTGCAATTTATCAACCAGTCGCTGGAACTCGGGCAAGCCCGCCTCTTCCTTTAATTGTTCAAGTGCAAGCTCTGGTCCATGTTCAAAATGCAACAAACATTTTTGCAGCGGGCGCTTGAAAATGACGGCAAATCGATTAAGCCATTCCAATATCTCCTCGACTGACATTCGGTCCATTTCACGCAAAATGGATATCACTGTCTGGAATTGATAGATTTCATGTCGCATATCCAACCTTCGCATTTTTCGCTGAAATATCATGAGCCATACGGGCATGTAGTACCCTGCTGCACCCATGAGAATGGCTATAATCATTTCCCACCAGCGTACATACTGCTTGTTATACACCTCAAGTTTCTGCATAATGCGCGCGATCGTCTCAGCCTGAGTATCATGGTCCAACTGAACGGGAGATAACTGCTGTAACGCTTTGGAGACTTCTTCGTATGTAGCTCCTCGGTTCATTTCTATACTTTTCAGTACGGATTGATCTAATGCTGTTTTTTCCTCAGCTTTCTTGAGATCCGCTTCAGCCATTGCACCAAACATTCGATCATCCCGGATCGGATCATGCAAGATGTGGTTACGTTCAACCTGGTGCAACAGCAAGATGCAACCCATTGTAAGGACCAAACAACCTGCGAATAACATCACTCGTCGGATCGCAAGCCATTCATATTTCAACTCTGAGCTGCTCTCCCTCATGAGCCGTATCGTTTGACTGTACTGTGCACTGCCAGGTTTTGCTGCAAACAACATTGCCAATTTCCGTATGAAGGTTTGCCTGTACAGAAACTGATCCAACCATGAATGCTTATGCCCTGACCGGTAACGGGTCTCATCGTATTGCTGGAGCCTTTGCAAAAGCAAATAAGCAAGGATAATGATGACATAGATCGATATTTTGGTAACAAAACCGATTTTGCTGCGATAAAATTCATCCATCGTTGGGAAACTGACTCTAGCCCAGCGTTCGATTGGAGCGGTGAACAATACCGGAGCTAGCGCAATGATATTAAGTCCTTTGAGCAGGTAATCCAATTTATCACGCCGCAAAATCTCCAGATGAATTTCCTGAGTCAGGTTACCCAGTCCTTTAAGATAGATAGAGCCTTGTGCTCTGTCCTTATCCCCAAACTCCATGACCATATAGGAAACGCCGGCGAATCCTTTGAGAAAACGGTTGGGAGCCACTTCATAATAACGCTCAAGTGCTTCATTTGGATCTGGAGAAGTTAGAGCTTCGTAGATCAGTCTTACCTGTTCTGCCGCTTCTCCTGTACCTGCTTCAGCGGCTTCATAGAGCGCTTCCTCAACCATGCCATGCTGATGATACCGATGCCTTACATCTGCAAACAGATCCAACATCTGCACCAGCAACCTTTTCTCCATACGACTGAGGCACATATCCAATACCAGACTGTTTAGCACCACAGCACAGAGTACGGAAAGCATTACAAAAGCGATACCCGGCTGTAGTAAAAACAGAATGACACTTATTCCTCCATAACCTCCAAGAATAATCAGAACCACTGTCATCGTCAGCCTGCGAAGTGAAGGCTCATCCCCAACATGGCGGAATGAAATACGTTTCTGAACCTGTAGAATATAAGCTGATAGCAGTGGCACTTTCATTCCAAGACGATAGGACTGCAACAAGATTGATCCCAATCCCTTGAATCCCTTCCCGCTAGGAGCAAAAATCACGCCGGATTGAATTGCTGAACCACCTCCTCTGTGACGTAACATACTTAAAACCAGAAGTGTGATCAGCAAACCTCCTGCACAAATACTTAATACGAGGAGCAGAATCCATTTAATTGTCATACTGATCACCCCAGTGTTGCTTCATAAACTGTTCAAACTTCTCAGCATCCTGTAATGTCATCTGTTCTCGCATATCCATCATGCATCCAGAGGAGATTGGAGCTGTTGCAACATACGCTCCATCTCTGTACTCCACAACATTACGAAATGTAAAACCTGCCCTCTCTTCCACGCTGTCACCTTGATTCGCACGAGGAAGACATTCCGTAATCCGTTCGATATATCTTCGTCCCTCAGCATCTTTCTTCATATGAACATCGAAATTGATGACACTCACAACCTGCTCCTCAGCAATATGCTCATGCTGGAACATACCTGTCTTGAGCAAGGAATTACGGAGGGAGAAGACCAGATCACGAAACGTTTTGGCATGGTGGGTAAACAGGGTGAACAGACTGGCTACCTGAGACATTTGAATCATCCATGCGGCCACTTCATCACTCGCTACCTCACCAAGAATATTGACGGTACCATCCGTTTTTTTCTGCAAATCAAGCCCTTGTTGACCTGAGATGTGTTCAGTCTCTCGGAAACTCAAAATATTACGTCGGCTATAAATCCGTCTTAATTGAAGTTCAAACGCCATCTCCTGCACCCGAAGGGTGTACGATGCATAGATGTGTTTGACCATAGCCATAAGCAACGTTGTTTTACCAGAACCCTGTGCACCGGTTACAGCTGTAATCCGGCTTCCTTTCATCAGGTATTGAAGCAGGGTTATTGGCAGATCTGCGTTGTTACCCGTAATCAATTGTTCAAGTGAAGCATTCGGAATATCGAACTTCCGGACGAAGAATGCCCACGATTCTGCAAAAGGAGGACGAACAACAACGACACGGGAGCCGTCTTTCATCTCGTTCACCTTGTATCCACTTGCTTCCGACAGCTGTCCGGGATAATTGTATTTGTATATATTCTGGCATACCCTTTTCAGTTCACGGATGCTGCCGAACGACAGAAAGGATAGATGAATGGACTTACCTTTATAAAAAATCCAGACACTTTCCATGCCGCTAAGCGGTTCTTCATGTGCATCATCCTCCAGTCCTTGATCCAGCAAATCATTCCATGATGCCGGTTTTCGAAGTCCCATATTATGAACAGTATCAAGCATACCGCTGACACCACCACTAACGCCGTCAATCCGTTGGTCCCTTATCTCATCAACAACCGAGAACCCTTTATAATGTTGATAGATACGTTGCACGATAATATCCGTCTTTTCTCTGAATCCAAGCTCTCGATATTCGCACTCGAAAACATACTGAATATCCTCCTCAGAAATATAATAACTTCCTCCATCGTCCGTACCTTCCTCCATTCGCAGTCTTCCCAGATCATAGGTATCAATCATGCGGGAGAGTGCATCCACACCGAATTGCTGTCGGTACAGATAAAACACAATTTCGAATCGGTCCTGGATCGTCAACAAATCTGGTTCTGCAAACAAAATAACTTCATCTACATTTGACTTGTTCAGCCCTATGCTTCGGGTCAGCAGATCCCCTATCAGATTTTTAACATACGTTTTGTCGCTGACACTGCCTGAGACACAGCCTTTCAGTGCTTTTCTCATCTCGGCACGTTGATTAATTCTTCGACGATATTCTTCTTCATGCATACCCGCATCCGCGAGCTGACTATGACTAAGCTCATGAAGTGAGTTCTTCACCTTTTCAATTAACATGTCAATCGTGAATGATTCCTGTTCAGGAACACGAGCATTCTTTTCACGAAGAAACGTTCTGTACTTGAACCAGATATAAGTCAGGCACAGAATCAAAATTAAACTTATCCATATGGTATTCCAGAGCATCGGAGGTTCAGGCTCCCCTTTCCAGCCTCTTCAGAACTGTGCGCATACCTGCACCGTCCATAATCAGGCGAGCGAGTTCGCTCATGCTTGCAGCAAAGCTCCCTTTACGAATATCCTTATCCTCAGTCAAACTTTCCAACTGCAAGTATCTAGCGACATCTCGCCGATTCATTGCATCCAGGTATCCGGTTGTGTACGGTATCGCAGATATCGTGCCTTTGTATCTGAACTGGCGCCGAATATTGGAAAGCGTTGCACGGGCATGCGAATCGTATTTGTTAATTACAACATGTATATTCATATTGTTCATTCGTTCTGGCAGGATCTCTTCAAAGAACAACTCCAGATTTCGCATATTTTGATCGAGATTAATTACAACATAGTCCGCCTGTTGCAGCTTGAGCCGTGAATCCACACCAGCATGATCCGCATCCAGAAGAACCAGATCATAATACTCGTTAGCTACATTCAGCAGCTTTTTCACAGTCTCACCATGTTCCTGCGGGGAACGTTCCATCTCATCCATTCTTCCGGTTAGGAAATCAAGTCTTTCTTTCAGAAGTGGCTTGGTATAATCCCTGAGATTGTGCTTATTCAGACTTCCGCTCGAATGCAGCCGTTCAATCGCATCCCAGCCACCCTCTTCGAAGGAGAACATAAAATCCGCTGAATCCGTATCTTTGGACGGTAGAGCAGCTTCTGTGCCAGTTCCTGCAACGCCTGCATTAACAAGTAACACTCTTGTCCTGTAGTGGAGTGCCATCGCATAAGCACTAATTAATGTGCTTGAAGTACAACCTGTTCCTGCAAAAGGGCTCCAAAAGGTAATGGTGCTCATGCTCTCATCCTCTCTGCTTCTTTCATCGCACGACGACTGCGAACACTTTCCCAACCTGTTAACTGCTCGACCACGCGACACAACGATTTTTTGTAATTTCGTGACAAAGGTCCAAGATGAACTCGGCGATGATGCTCATTCTCAAGCTTAACCGCCGCTGTTAACTCATCCCACGGAAGAACTAAAGATTCTCCTGTCCACACAAACGGACTGCCCTCCAGATACGCCCACAGATAACGAGCTTCAAGCTTGCAGTCAACCCCGTTAATTAAGAGCCGCTGAAATGGCAGCTCACCAGGTAATGACTGTTCTTCAAGCAACCGCTTCAACCAGCCCTTACCACGTTCCAGATTGTAACGCTCATAATCACTCACCCAGACTCTTACATCGGCATTCAGCCAGAGATTACGGGATGCAAAATGCGAGGTCTCCATGTCATATAACACATAGTCATAACTGTCCAATCGCTCTCCATTTACTTCAAGATGATTCTCTACAGCTGCTGAAGTGACAAAATGACAAGCGATATCAAATCCCTCAAATTCCGCAATTCGCAAAGACTGTTGACTGTCACCAACACCGTACCCATACTTCTGTTGTAAGGTTCCATCTACGAGTAAGACCTTGTTGCCTGTTGAAGCCAATATCTTGCAAAGATATAACATCAGATCATTCTTCTCACATAAACCCGCAAAGATCCATGTATGCATAGATGTTACAACTCCTTTCTTTTTCTTAAACCTCTTGTTATCTGAATTATCCTAAAGTAAACCTCGGATTTCGCTCTATTCTCCACCCGTTAACAAGCTCTGCTGTTCTGTTTGTAAAGCTTCAGCAGGATCATTTACACTTCCAGCATTAGCTCCTGCTCCGTTACCTGAACCATCATTCCACATCACTCCATCCGACGTTGCCGGATTATTTGATGATGGACGACTGTTATATGTAACTGAGGATTGTGCCACATCCTGTTCAACCCCTTTTGACGGTGCTGTCATGGAGGCGGCCAGTGAACTTTCAAGCGAACTTCGCACCTGTCTGGATAATTCCTGTTCGGCTCGTCGAACAATATTCGGATCACTCTCCAGCAGTTTTAACACTTCTGAATTGGCAGGATACGTCGCGATTGCAGGTGTCTGAAACTGTGGTTCTACATAGGTTAAGGCATAGATTGAAGCTTTATGTAAATAGGCATCTACAATTGCACTTGAGAGTGACAGAATCTCTTCCTCCGTCATCGTAATCCATAAGGTAGCTGCATTCAGTCGTTCCACTTTTTTCTTCGATAAGAGAACATAGTCCTGTCCGGTAGGGAATTGGATACGAACATCAATAATATCTCCCTTAACGAGTGAGGACGGCAGTAATACAACTTGCAGCTCCCGATTTCTTAAATCAGGCGGAGCCGGTACATCCTCATACACCATCTCGGTGGTAATGGCTGTTCCTTTTTTCAACTCTATTTTGGCCACTTGGCCTTCCATCTGCTTGGTACTGGACCAGAGGTTTCGCGGTGCTTGTGCATCCGGAACAGCAATGAGCTTCAGATCCTCCGGTAATATCGGTTCACCTGCTTCAATATCCCGAATCGTAACCCATCCTTGTGCTCCCGAATCCCATTGTTGCTTTAATTCAGCTTCCTTTTCCTCATATGCCGATAAATAACGGGCTTCTACAGTTGACCTGACATCCCCCATCGTTTTGACATTGTAAATAACATATCCTCCAAACACCAACCCTACAGCTCCCGCTCCGATAAGTCCGGCATAGATCAGTTGACGGCTTTGCTTTCTTAATTTAGACAAAAGAGGCTCTCCTTTCGTAATCTCTTCTAATCATGTACTTTCCTTCTTGAAAAGAATGAACGTTTCTTGGGCTGCTGTGCCATCATATGCGTTAAAATATGAGAAAACACTTTATCCATCTGTGCGTCCTTGTCAAAAGGATCAATATGTAACGGCAGCCCATATACACTCGATGTATCCAGAGCTTTACGAATGCGCTGAACTGCCTCACTTGCTGCCAGGGGCAGACAATAGATCCATTTCTCTCGTGGATACCGATGATGTGACCGAACAAAAGCGCCAATCTCCGCCTGTCTCCATTCGGCACCTGAGCCTATAACAATTGGTAGATCTGCACGCAGGAATTCTTCCAGCCGGTTCTGATCCTGACCACTACCAAGATCCATCACGATGAATTGATAACTCCCCCCAAGCAAAGACAAAATATCCGCTCGCCCGGATTGTTTCCAATAATGCACACCATCCACTGCAAACTGTCTGCCTGCTGGCACTGGTTTACCCGCTTGAGCGATTTGTTGAATTCTTGCAAAGGATTGAGAGCGAGGTGACATTTCAATCACAGCTACTTTGAAGTTTTGCCTTTCGAGATAATGACTGATAGCTATAGCCGTGTGGGTAACCCCTACACCAGATGAAGCACCAGTCAAGGCAATCACTCTTGTTCCGCCATTCAAGGTCATGGTTGCATCTCCACCAGGCGTTATTCCACCGGGTATTCGAAGCAGTTCCTTCCGCACCTCATCGGCAGATTGGAATCGCTCCTCGGCATTATATCTTAACAGTCTTCTTGCCACAGGAATGTACGTCCGTGGAACATCACTCCGGATAGAGCTTTCCACACCCTGAATCCATTCCGTATAGGCCCCACTTGTCATAAGATACAGCAGCAATGCTCCGAGTCCATATAGATCTGAACGGGCATCGGTCTGACCCGCGCCATACTGTTCTGGAGCGGCAAAACCAGCGGTTCCCAACTTAACGGTATCTTCAGCACTTTGCGGTTTGTAACTTCTGGCGATGCCAAAATCAATTAATCTTACTTCATGTTCCGGCGTGATCATGATGTTTGATGGTTTCAGATCCCTATAGATCACAGGTGGATTCAGATTATGCAAATAACTCAACACATCCAGCAATTGAAGTACAAGCTCCGTCAACTGCTCCATTGGGATCTTCCCACGACACTGCTTGAAATACTCACTGAGCGTTAACCCGTCGATGTATTCCATCACCAAGTATGTGTACCCGTCTTCATCCGGAACAAAAAAATCAACGATTTGCGGCAATCTTGGATGACGAAGAGATGTCAGAAGAGCGGCTTCCGTCTCCATACTGCCTTCATATGGCATAATCGTTACGTTTTCTTTAATTGCCCATAACTTGCCCGGCAACTTCAGATCCTCCGCCTCGTATACATGGCTCATTCCGCCTGTTCCCAGAATGGATACGATACGATATCTACCTCCCAGCAGGCTTCCGCGTTCCAGCCTGGCCGGATGTCTCATACCAATTCCTCCTTTAATACACAACAAAAAAGGGAAAGCCTCACCGAAGAAGAACAGACCGGATATCCGGTTTCGTTCACTTCGGGATGCTTTCCCTCAGGTTTGTTATGGTTAATATTGGTATCATTATAGTACAGACAGGAATAGATTGTAAAGCACAAAATTTAATGAGCTTAATCGAATCAATTTCTTAATATTTGACCATATAAAGTGTAATCTCTTCCCGGTTATGGAATAACTGCTTGGAACGTTGAATCTGCATCCGTGAACGCTCAAACGTATCAATGACGTCTTTAATGAGCGCGAGCGGTTTTTTATGCAACAGTTTCACGGTAACAATTGCTGTCCCCCCGGGTTGCAGACTATATAGAAGGTCTGATACAAGTCGGCTCATCAGCTTCGGACTCCAACTCATATCACATACGAGCAGATCGAATTCTCCTTCGCGGAAACGAACATCCCCTGCATTCTTTTTCAAGAAAGTCAGTTTGGGTGATGCCAGCAGGGTCGCATCCATCTTCGCCGGATCTACCGCCGTTACTTCAAGCCCACGTTCAAGCAGGAAGGAGGTCCATCCACCTGGTGCTGCACCGATATCAAGTGCTTTATGAAATGAAGTAAAGTCAATGCCAAACGTTTGCTCGGCTTCAAGCAATTTGAATTTGGCCCGCGAGATCTGCCCATCTTCTTTTTGAAAACGTACGGCTCCCCCGCTCCAGTCTGACAAGTTCTGTTCAGGTCTGGATATGCCAGCATACAACATATCATTCGTTGCAAATACAGAAATGACATATTCAGCATCACGTACAACCCATTCACAGCCTAGCTCATCCAGCTTTTCAGTTAGCAGTTGCTTCAATGAGGCTGCATTTTCTTGCCAAAAGGCACCTTCTGTCTTCCGTACCTGTAGCACGACAGAGGCACCGTTCAATTCCTTATGATTCAACACAAATGCAATCAATTTCTCAATAGACTGCTCCGAATCTTCTGTATTCTCCTGAAACTGAACAGGTTGAATATGACGTAAAAACGTTGGATACTCTGCCCACAGCTTATCTGCAACTTCTTCCTCCGCTACAGGCAGACCCGCAAGCAGTATTTCTCCTGGTACGAGTACCGTGCTCTTCACCGCACCAAACGTACGGCGCAACTCTTCCTGAGCATAAGGGGCAAAGCCATGATTGGCTGTGCAGATAAAACGGGAGAAGTTGCCTTCTTCCCAAGACGATTGTGTACTCAAATTGTGTTACCCTCCAGAACGTACGCGTATCCATGGACGACCATTATCCCACTGGATATCGACCGGAACATCGTACGTATGCTTAATTGTATCTTGTGTCAAAACTTCATGCTTAGGGCCAGCCGCGGCAATACGTCCATCGCGGATCAAGGCCACATGCGTGAATAAAGGTACGATCTCTTCAACATGATGTGTTACATACACAACTGTAATGTTACGCTGGCGCAGACGATCAATCTCAGCCAGCATTTTCTCACGTTCATATAAATCCAGTCCGGCACAAGGCTCGTCCATAATTAGCAATTTTGGCTCAGCCATTAACGAACGAGCAAGCATGACTTTTTTACGCTCCCCTTGGGATAACGTTCCCAGCGCGTTGTTAGCCAGATTGGCAAAACCCATGTCACCTAACAAACTCATTGCCTTTGCTTTTACTTCATCAGGAATTGTCTGATAAAAACGCAAAAAAGCATAAGCTCCTGTAGCGACGACCTCCCATACCGGATCTCTGGGTGTGAGTTTCTCAATTAACGTCTGGCTGATATAACCGATTTCCTTACGTACTTCCCTGACGTCACATTGTCCATACAAATTACCGAGTACTTCAATACGTCCCTGGCTTGGAAACATATATCCGTTCATCATTTCGAGTAACGTTGTTTTTCCAGAACCATTCCGGCCCAGAATAACCCAATGTTCGCCTTGTTCGATACGCAAATGTACGTCATCCAAGATTTGATTCTCTTCTCGTCTAAGTGAGACATGCTCCATCGAGATTATACTCATTTCAGCACCGCCTTTCGGATCTCCGAGAGCAAATGCTCCACAGAGCTCATCCGATAAACCATTTTTGGAACATCTTGCTGGCCGTCAAACAGCATCACTGCTGGTACGCTTGAAATTTGAAATTGTTGTACAAGTTCAGGAATGTCATGAATGTTCATTTCGGATAAAATACCTTCTGGCAGCATGTGCTCAACGACATCTAACATACGCCGTGCTGCCGCACATGTCCCACATAAAGGGGTATATATAAATACAGCCTGTGGCATGCCTTCCCATACACTGCGCATTAACATTTTGGATGTAATTGGCTTCATTAACTTTCTTCTCCCGCGGCAACTCGCAGCATGACCTCACCCGTCATTGGCCCATTATGAATGGTTACCGAATCCGGCTTATTGCTATATAACATCTCGTACATCTGGCGTTTCCCAAACATACTGGACGTATGCAAATAGATCTCGCGCGGAAATAAACCTTCTCGTACAATGGATGCCGCTACCTCACCGCCGTTAGGCGAATCCGGACCAAGCTCATAATCCAGAGACAAAATGTCCACGTCACCTTCTCTTAGCAGCATCAGGCACTCTTCTGCATTTGTTGCCAGAACAAATCCTTTCGGACACGCCCGATAGTCATCCAGAAAAACATGCATACAATCGCTCCTCTCCCCATTATAACCAGGAACGCATGAGCGCTATATCATCATGGTGCGTTCCATCTTCGCCCGTTTCTGTCTCTAGCACAACAACCGCATTTTGAAACTCAGGCGCATTTAACAATGCTTTCATCGATTCATTTCCGATATAACCCTGTCCGATTCTCGCATGTCTATCCTTACATGAACCAGACGCATATTTGGAATCATTGAAATGTACAGCAGCAACATTATCCCAATATCCGAGCATCCTGCCCTTATCGAGCATCACCGCTTCGTTGCCTGACGCCCACAAACCTGAAGCAAAAGCATGGCATGTGTCAAAACAAAAAGCAATATGTTCCGGATATCGGCTCAATTTGCGAATCTGTATCATTTCTTCCATTGTCGTGCCCATCGGGCCATGATCACCTGCCTGATTTTCAATCAGTACCTTTGAATGTCCATTCCAATTCTCCAAGGCGGTATCCAGACAATGAATGAGGTTCTGATAACCCTCCAGCGGATCGTTTGTTTTGATATGTCCAAAATGGACCACTGTCCCAACAGAACCGCAAGCATTCGAAATTTCAAGATCATTGCGAATAGAAGCTATTGTAGCATGAAACCCCGCCTCTCCACGGGTCATACCCAACGCCGGATTCGTGGGATAGGGTGAATGTGCAATCGAAGCAAGTCCCTGCTGTTCACACCAATCCCTGCACTGCTCAGCATCCTTGAGATCCAGACTTTTCAGACCAAGACTACGCGGGTTCTTCGGAAAATACTGAAATGCCGTTGCCCCCATTGCATGTGCTCTCTTGGCTGCCTGAAGAAATCCACCTCTAGTGCTGACATGTGCCCCGATTCCGCTGTTAGGCCTCATGCTGGCATTTCGGACAGAAGAATGCCTTCTTGCCCGTAATTTCCACTCGTTCAATCGTTCCCCCGCAGCGCGGACAAGTCTCGCCTTCCCGATCGTACACCCGACATTGCTCGTCAAAACTTCCTGTCTTCGTATCTCCTTGCATCAGTGGCATTTCCATATAACCACCCTCAGAAGCTGCTTCACGCAACACGGACTGCATCGAATGGAACAAGCGCTCCGTCAGCTCAGGTGAATTCACGATGTTCTGCGTTTTGGAGCTTGGTCTGAGACCGGCAGCAAAGGCAATCTCATCCGAATAACAGTTGCCAATCCCTGCAATGATATGCTGGTTTACCAACGTTGTCTTAAGTGTACCCCGACGCCCTTTCAACAGAGAAGCAAAACGTTCCACATTCATCCGTCGATCCAAAGGTTCAGGTCCAAGATCAGACATCGCCTCTTCGGTTTCTTTCGAAGTAAGCAGATGTAAATAACCCAAGCGCAGTCCAATAAAGAATAAAATGTGATCGCCAAACTGGATTTCCACTTGTGTGGAACGATCAGGACGTTCTTCTTCCGTGCCCCAGAAAATCATACCGCCCAACATGAGGTGCAGCACCAAACGTTTACCATTAGCCAAGTGGAAAATCAGATGCTTCGCTCGGCGCTCAACAAATATGATGCGATTGCCTGTAAGTTCATTGATGAACAGATCAGGCTCCGTATTTATCGTTTTATCGCGGTTAATTACAACACCTGTAATCAGTAGATCAAGTATGTTCTCGGACAGCAAGGTCCGGTAATTTTCCATTTCCGGTAGTTCCGGCATCGTACATTACCCCTTTTTGGAAGCTTGGTCTGCCTCTTGCGACAGCCACTCCATCAATTTATGCAAATCTTCAAACACATGATCAGGTCGAGCCTTCGCTGCTTGAATGTGTCCATCCATATTATCTCGTGTTGTCACACCAGTAAGTACCAACAGTGTCTCACACCCTGCTGCCACTCCAGCTGCAATATCGGTTCGCATATTATCTCCGATCACTGCCACTTCATGAGACGCCAGGTTTAGCCTGCTAATGGCCGACTTCATTATAACACTCGATGGCTTTCCTATGACTGTAGGATGGACTCCGGTTGCTGCTTCAATTGCTGCTCCAATAGTCCCCGCCCCAGGTGTCAGTCCATCATCGGAAGGAAGCTGCAGATCCGGGTTGGTCATGATGAATTTTGATCCCGCATTAATCCACCTTAGCGCCTTGGTCAGTTTATGATAGGAAAATTCACGATCAATCCCCTGTATCACGTAATCTGGTGCATCTTCCGTCAGCTGTAATCCTGCTTCTTCTATGGCTTCCAGCAGTCCTGCTTCTCCAATACATGCCACTTTTGCACCCGGGGACTCTTCAGCAACATATTCAGCAGCCGCCACAGCAGAAGTACATACTTGAGACGCGTCGGCAGGTATGCCCATCCCGTTTAGATGATCTGCCACACCTTGTGGTGTACGGGAAGAATTATTTGTTACAAATAAATATGGCTTTCCTAGCTCTTGCAGTGTTCGAATAAGCTGATCGGCTCCTTCGATACGATGTCTGCCATGATAGAGCGTACCATCCAAGTCAATCAGATAGGCCTTAATCACACACAGCACTTCCTTTCTTTATTCCATTAACATTTCATGTCCTTAATCATTTACCTCGAACTTGACCGCGAACCTATGTATTCAGGCAAAAAATAATGGCTTGCTGACATATGTACGCAACAAGTCGAACCGAATCGAACACCGACGGTTTAACTCGCGCGTCTTCTGTACAAGCTTGTCATTTCCTGCGCTTTCCCGGAAAATAATTTGAATCATTTCCCTCTTCATATTGCCCATCCTACACGCTTTCTGGCCAGATTGCAAAAGGGACCGCGGGAGTTCCTCTCCCTCAGTCCCGTGCAATTACCCGGATCTTTATATGACGTGTTTAACCGTGCACTGGTTCGCAATCAGGGTTAAGATTCTTGCTTGCGATGCACGACAGGAATAAGCTGGTGTTCGTTTGCAAGTCTGGTATTCGGGAATACGGACTGAGCCTCTTCCAAAAGTGGCTGAAGTTGATCCTCATCCTTATAGCGTGAACTGAAGTGAGTCATGATTAGTTGCCCTACATTGGCTGCTCTAGCCGCTTCTGCCGCTTGTTTAGAAGTACTATGATAGTACTCATGCGCTGTATCGGCCAGATCATGCATGAATGTAGCTTCATGCACAAGCACATCTGCATTGATGGAAAGAGGCTGTACATTGTCACATGGACGTGTATCACCCAATATGGTGATTACCATACCACGTTTTGGCGCTCCCAATACATCTTCTGGACGAAGCGAATCACCGTTATCCAGCGTAATGGTTTCTCCACGTTTGAGCCGGCCGAACAATGGGCCTGGTTTCAAACCGTATTCCGCCAGTTTGGCTGGGTCCAGGCTTCCTGGACGATCTTTTTCCGTAATCCGGTATCCATAGCTGTCAATCCGATGCTCAAGCAAAGCCGCTTCCACGATAAAACTGTCATCCTCGAACAGAACGCCGCCCGTATGTTCCACGATATTCAACTCATAGTTAACCCGGGATTGGCTAAGCTCCATTGTTGTACTGATCATTCGTTCCGTACCTGGCGGACCATATACGGTTAATGGTGTGGTGCCACCTTGATAGGCTCTGCTCGAAAGCAGTCCTGGAAGTCCAAATACATGATCCCCATGCAGGTGAGTAATGAATATTTTCTCCAATTTGCTCAGTTTAAGCGGAGAACTTAAAATCTGGTGCTGCGTTCCTTCCCCGCAGTCAAACAACCACAAAGCTCTGCGCTCATCCAACATGCGTAGCCCAATGGAAGTTACATTCCGTTGAAGCGTAGGTACACCAGCATTAGTTCCCAGGAAATATAGTTCCATTCTGGATCGCACCTCTTTCTGTTGCCAGCAAAAAACCTCCGACAATGCGGAGGGCTTTGCCTGACACTCTACTGAATTTATGCCTTCTCTACATTAAAATACTTAGCTTGCGGATGGCTGAATACCATCGCTGATACGGAAGCTTCAGGTTCCATCATGAAACCTTCCGTCAATTCTACACCGATATCCTCAGGCTGCAGCAACTTGAACAGCGGCCCCTGGTCTTCCAGATCCGGACAAGCCGGATATCCAAAAGATACCCTGATCCCTTGATAACGTGCACCGTGACGTTGCTTCATGGTCATCTGGGCAGAATCCGGGAATCCCCAGATATCTCTCATCATATGATGCACACGTTCAGCTAATCCCTCTGCTACTTCAAGCGCTACGGATTGCAGAGCATGCGAGCGAAGGTAATCCCCTTGATCTTTCCACGCAGTGGATAGTTCACGTACACCATGTCCAGCCGTAACAACCATGAAACCAACGTAATCCATCTGACCGGATTCAACAGGTTTCAGGAAGTCGGACAGGCACAGGAACGGCTCGACTTTTTGACGTGGGAACGTAAAAGTATGCAAAATATTGCTGGTGTCCTTTGGATCATAGATGATGACGCTATTACCACTGGACTGAGCCGGGAAGAAACGATACATGGCATGCGCCTGAATAATCCCGTCACGAACAGCCTCATGCATGATATCATCCACGACTGCTTTCAGGTCGGTAGCCTTCTTATCACCTGAAGCAAGCAATTGTTCTACTGAACCGCGCAACCCCAGATGATGTCCAAGCAACATCTGCATGTTCACGTATGGCAGGATATGTGACAAAGGATAGTTACGCATCGTATGCCGCTCCAGATCAGGCGGGACAAGAACCGGATGATCTACAGCAATATCCGAACGCTCCACTCGCGTAAGCTCTGGAAGAGCCTGAACAGCTACAGCACCTGAAGCATCAGCTTCTTTTTCTGCTTCCATCTCCAGTTGCATCACTTCACGTGAAACGGGATTCATCAATTTGTTCGCCAGATCCAGACCATCCATCGCATCTTTCGCATATACAACCATTCCGTTGTATTCAGGACGGATACGGTTTTTGGTGAATTTACGTGTTAACGCCGCTCCGCCAACCATAATAGGTACATCAATACCTGCTGTTCGCAAATCCTGAGCGGTAAGAATCATCTGCTGTGCTGATTTTACCAATAGACCCGAGAGGCCAATCGCATCGACTTTTTCTTCCCGGTATGCCTCAATGATACGTTCTGGTGGTACTTTTATACCCAAATTAATGATCTGGTAACCGTTATTGGACAGGATGATCTCGACCAGGTTCTTCCCGATGTCATGCACATCGCCTTTAACAGTGGCCAGAATGATCTTGCCTTTAACCGAAGTCTCGTTCTTCTCCATGAATTGCTCCAGATATGCTACAGAAGCCTTCATAACCTCCGCACTCTGCAACACCTCAGCTACAATCAACTCATTGTTGTTAAAGAGACGACCTACTTCCTCCATCCCCCGCATCAGTGGACCGTTAATCACTTGAAGTGCTGTGTATTTGGCAAGTGCCTGTTCGAGATCTGGCAGCAATCCTTCTTTACTTCCTTCCACAACATATGAAGCGAGACGCTCTTCTAATGAAAGGTTCGAGATTTTTTCCTTCTTCTCAACCTTCTTGTTACGGAACGCCGCTACGAACGCCGCGAGTGTTTCATCATTTGTGTTGTATAAAAGCTCTTCCGAGAGTCTACGTTCTTCTTCCGAAATGGATGCATAACGCTCAAGTTTCTCAGTGTTCACGATCGCATAGTCGAGACCTGCTTTGGTACATTCATACAAAAATACGGAGTTCAGCACTTCACGACCTGCTTCAGGCAGCCCAAATGAAATGTTACTGATACCGAGGATCGTATGACATTCTGGCATCGCTTCCTTAATCACTCTTATACCTTCAATTGTTTCTTTGGCTGAACCGATGTACTGTTCATCCCCCGTACCTACCGGGAACACCAACGTATCAAAAATCAGGTCTTCTGGTTTGAGACCATATTTGTTCACCAGCAAATCGTAAGAGCGCTTGGCTACGTCAAGCTTGTCTTCCCGACTAATCGCCTGACCCCGTTCGTCAATCGTTCCGACAACTACCGCACCACCATATTTATGAAGCAACGGCGTAATCAGCTCAAATTTCTCTTCGCCATCCTCAAGGTTAATGGAGTTAATTATCGCCTTACCTTGTGAGTACTGGAGGGCCAGATCAATTACTGAAGCATCTGTCGTATCGATCATGAGAGGAACCTTAACTTTTTTCACAACCAGTTCAAGGAACTTCACCATGTCTTCAGACTCTTCACGGTCCGGATCTTGTACACACACGTCAACAATGTGCGCTCCATTTTTCACTTGAGCACGAGCAATTTCCGAAGCTTCTTCATACTTGCCTTCTACAATGAGTCGTTTGAACTTACGTGATCCCAGCACGTTCGTACGCTCACCAACCATGTATGGACGATTGTCCTGTTCAATGTAGATTGGTTCTATACCAGACAATGCTGGTGGATGTGTTCCGTTCATTTCTCTTGGGGGGTACTGGGCAAGTTTGTCGCGCATCGCCCGAATATGTGCAGGGGTTGTCCCGCAACATCCACCAGCAATATTCAACCAGCCCTGTTCGGCAAAAGCACCAATCTTCTGAGCAAGCGAGTCCGGTGACTCATGGTAATTACCATTCTCATCCGGAAGACCCGCGTTCGGATAACAACTAACGGCAACCGATGCCATTCCGGAAAGCGAACGAATGTGATCACGCATGAACTCTGGACCCGTAGCACAGTTTAGTCCTACCGAAATTGGGTTAAGGTGTTCTAAGGATATATAAAAGGATTCGATGTTCTGACCCGCAAGGGTCGTTCCCATCGGTTCGATCGTTCCTGATATCATCAGGGGCAGTGTAACACCACTCTGTTCGAAGGCCTGCTGAATTCCAATGCTGCCTGCTTTTACATTGAGGGTATCCTGTGAGGTTTCGAGTAGTAGCGCATCAACGCCTCCCTCTATTAAAGCAAGCGCTTGCTCCAAATAACTGTCGATAAGTTCCTGGAACGTTACGCCCCCAGTTACAGACAGTGTTTTGGTTGTTGGTCCCATCGCTCCTACCACATAACGTGGAGATTCCGGTGTAGAGAAACGATCAACCGCAGCTTTCGCAATTCTGGCTGCTTCCAGGTTGATCTCACGTGCCCGATCCTGAATATCGTACTCAGCAAGCACAACGGATGTAGCACCAAATGTATTGGTTTCAATTAAATCGGCTCCAGCCTCCAGATATTCTTCATGAATGCGCTGGATCAGCTCTGGACGAGTAAGCACTAACATTTCATTACATCCATCCAAATCTTCGCCGCCAAAATCTTCGCCAGTCAAATCAACTTGTTGAATCATGGTCCCCATTGCACCGTCGAGGATTAATATTCGTTGTTTTAATGCATCGTGTAGACTAATCTTATCCAATATCTTCACCCCCGCAAAACGTTAAATCTTAGTTTAACAGAAACTAACTTAATGTGAAAGATCGGGTTTGGTCCCGAAAGATGGCGGGTTTGCACGAATATGAACGGAATTTGAGAATCGACAAAAACAAAGCAATCCGATATAATTCAATTAAACCAAGTGGAAAAGAGGGAAAGAACATGGCTGAAATTGTTATCCGAAATACGAACGAACGCATCACTGGTGACGAAAATGTTCGAAATTTCTTGAACAAATACGAAGTATTATATGAGAAGTGGGACGCATCCAAACTGAACACTGATCTGCAAAATAACTTTGGATTAACTGATGAACAGAAAACCGAGGTTTTGGAAACTTACGATTATGAAATCAGAGATTTGGCTGCACGTCGCGGATACCAGATCTGGGATGTCATCACGCTGTCCGAACAAACACCAGATATCGAAGAAAAGCTGGCCAAGTTCGAAGAGATCCACACCCACGCTGAAGATGAGATTCGTGCGATTGTCGCTGGTAAAGGAATCTTTGTTATCAAAGCTACAGATGATGTGGGCTACTTTAATGTAGAACTGTCTCCTGGAGACGTTATCTCTGTACCTGAGAATACACCGCACTTCTTCACCTTAATGGAGAACAAACAAATTATTGCTGTACGTCTGTTCATCGAAAAAGATGGCTGGATTGCAGATCCATACCCTGATCCTACTTTTATCAAACAAGCCTAACACTCTCGTGTTACAACTTGCTTAACCAAAACCCCTGTTCAATTGAACAGGGGTTTTCGCATATGCATATGGAGAGTATTATACAACGTAGGTGCGTTATATAAAATAATGCGGGTATTTCGCTTTTATCGATTCTTGTTCAATCACAACTAGTCTAAGATGAGCTTCCATCACCTGCACAGCTTGCTCGGTCTTACGCTCTGTGATAAGACGATAAATCTCTTTGTGCTGGGAGATAATGACCTCCAGGTTGGAGTCCTCCGCTAGACGTAATAAACGCAACCGATTAAAAGGAATATTCAGCTGTTGCAACATTTTCCATGTTCTCAGCTTACCCGTGCCCTGGAACAAAATCTGATGAAACTCTTCATCCAGTTCAAAAAGTCGATAGAAATTGTTTTTCCCTATACAGACTTCCTGCATTGCAATGTTGGTTTCAAGTCGAAATCTGAACTCTTCAGGAAAAGAAACACATGCCAAAGTCACGATTTCCTTCTCCATCTTCTCCCGCATAAACCTGCCTTCTTCCACATGCTCCAGATTAATATGAGAGACAATCGTTCCACTCTGGGGAATAATGTCCAGCAGTTCTTCTTCAGCAAGCTTCATGAAAGCTTCTCTAACGGGTGTTCTGCTCACCTGCAGTTCATCTGCAATCTCTTTCTCTGAAATCTTGGTACCTGGCTTAAGTTCCAGATGAAGAATTCGTTCTTTTAACAGGTTATATGAATATGCCCGGGTCGAGCCTCTAATTTTTTGATTAAGTGACATGCCTAGACCTCTTTCTATCAGCCGTATTCATTCATTTTAGCACAAATTACCGTTCCACTTATATATCGGTGTGAAACGGTAATCTGGCCAACATCAACTATATTATTGCTTGTTTTCTTTGTAGGCTTTGTACGTATCATTTGCCAGCTTCAGATAATTAGATAACCCTTGACTCTCAAGCTCTTTGGCAAATGTATCGAATTCAGACAAGTCCCGCTCACCCAAGATAAATTTAAGTGTATTCTGATCAGAGTAGTCTTTCAGTGGTGTACTCAGAAGTGTCACCCGTTCACGGTCCTCTGAAGAGTAAGGAATCGGTGGTTCTGCCGGAATCACTTCCTTGGTATCCTTCATGTCTTGCTGGAATTTCAACTCTTCTTCACTAAACATGGATTGCAACAAATCTGTGGTACCCCCGTAGGCAAATACACCACCAGAGAAGCCATAGTCAATACGCAAGTCTTTCGTGCCTTTTGGATTCAAACCATTGTAGTTCACATCTTCTACCAATTTGCGTTTTCCGCCCTCTTTGGTGAATGTTTCACCTTCAACGCCCCATTTGGCAAACTCTTGACCCTCGTCACTGTAGTATAACCAATCCACAAATTGCATAATGGCTTTGAAGTTTTCGCTTTTTTGAATTTTCCCGGAGATCATGACACCATTTTCAAGTCTGGAGCCGGACATTAATTGCCCTTTTGGCCCACCAGGTACTGTAATCTTTGCAACTGAGTATTTACCTTCTCCCAGCGTTTTGTTCATATCATTTCGGTGCAGCACCACCGTTTGGGAATTACCATTAATCATGAATGATTTGCCGGATACAAATTTCTGTACAGCCTGATCATCATCCTGTGTAAAACTCTCCTTATCGAGTAATCCTTCGGATACCAACTTGTTAAAGTACGTTAGCATCTCTTTGTATTCTGGTGTTGTAGCCGTGTACACAAATTCATCCTGATCTTCCTTATACGTCAATCCGTTACCAAAACCCCACCCAGCCTTGGTACCAAAGCCAGTAGCAGCGATGTTCAACGTACTATTGAATTGGAATCGGTCCGAAAACGGAATAGAATCCGGGTAGATCTCTTTCAGCTTTTTGGCTGCATCATACAATTCGTCCCAAGTGGTTGGGATGGCGATGTTATTTTCTTCAAAGACATCCGTTCTTACGAGTAATGTGTAATCTGGCCATACTTCTTCATGCAGACCCGGGAGTACATAGTACTTTCCATCTTCCTGTCGCAGCCCTTCAAGTTCATCTTCCAGACCCCATTTTTCCACTTTGTCCTTGAAGTTTGGCATCAAATCAATATAATCGCTAATCGGCAAAATCGCACCGGAGGACACAAATGCAGACTCTTCACCAGGGTATGTTTTCGGAATAACCAGTGGTGCATCACCGGAGCTAATCAACAGAGATCTCTTCTGAGAGTAATCACTCATCGGTACAATCGTTGGCTCAAGCGTAACACCCGTCAGTTCGGTAATTTTATTAAAAAGTAACCAGTCTTTTTTATATGGATAACTAGGTTGATCACTATAGAGTATGGAGAGATTAAATGGCTCGGTCGCCTTGAATGTATCCCCTACATTGTACGTCTCCATCGCTGCCTTGGTTTGAACTTCTGTGACTTCACCTCCAGCTCCGGTACCGCTGCTACATGCTGCCAGAACGACGGTCATCATTGTTGCCAACACCATTTTACCGACAAACTTACGTGGCTTTTGATTCATTTAGGTTATCCCCCTGAATTTGGTTTAGGTATTCTAGCTTCTACGTATTACTGTTTAACAGACCCTAACATGATACCGGTTACAAAGTATCTTTGGACAAATGGATAGATGGTGAGTATCGGCAAGATGGTTAATACCATCGTTACAGACTTAATATTGGCAGCAATCTGTGTCAGGTTATCAGCTGAGGTTGCACCGGCAGACGCCCCGCTAGTCGCTCCTGCAATCATATTGCGCAAATAAATGGTGACCGGGAACAATTCTTTTTTGTCCAAATACAGAAAGGCTGGGAACCAGGAATTCCAATGACCTACTGCGTAGAACAGCACCATGGTTGCCATAACTGCTTTACTAAGCGGCAATATAATACGTAACAAGATCCCGTAGGTGTTCAAACCGTCAATGGAGGCAGCTTCCTCCAGTTCTTCAGGCATATTTTCAAAAAATGACTTCATGATCAGCATGTTGTATATGCTAATTGCGCCAGGAACAACAAGTGCCCACATGGTGTTGTTGAACCCAAGGGAATTAATCAACACATAGTTTGGAATCAATCCACCACTAAAGAACATCGTGAATACGGCGAACATCGTCAGAAACTTGCGACCCATCAACCTCTTTTTGGACAGGGCATATGCGAAAATAGTCGTCATAAACATGGAGATTAACGTACCTACTACGGTGTAGATAATCGTGTTTTTATAATTCGTCCAGAACATGCTGTCACGTGAGATGGTCTTGTATGTCTCCACATTGAATCCTCTTGGGAACAAACTAACCTTACCGGAATTAATATAGGACTCACTACTGAAGGATTGTGCCACGACATTTAAGAATGGATAGAGTGTTATAAATACCACGAACAGCAGAAAGATGACATTGAATACTTTAAATACCTTGTAAGATCTGGATTCCTGCATGATGCTCCTCCTTTACCATAAGCTTCTTTGAGTCAGTCTGCGTGAGATGGCATTTACGGAGAACACCAGAATCAGACCGATCAGCGATTCGAACAAGCCAATTGCGGTAGCATAACTGAAGTTACTGGATTCCAGTCCAACCCGATACAGGTAAGTGGAGATCACATCAGATGTCTCGTAGATCAGCGGATTGTACAAGAGTAAGATTTTTTCAAATCCAACAGCCAGGAAATTACCCATGTTCAAAATCAATAAAGTCACAATCGTTGGCAAGATCCCTGGTAACGTTACATGAATCGTTTGCTTCCACCGATTGGCACCATCGATACGCGCAGCTTCATACAAAGAATCATCAATGGTTGTTAGGGCAGCCAGATAAAGAATTGCTCCCCAACCCATACCCTGCCATACCTCAGAAGTGATATAGATTGTTCTGAACCACTCAGCCCGCTGCATAAAAGGAATATTGTCTCCGGTGAAGAAAGCCACCAGTCCATTAATGGAACCATTCACTGCTGTCAGCTGCAGGATCATACCCGCAACGATAACGATCGACAGAAAATGAGGCAGATAAGACGCGGTCTGTACAAATTTTTTGAATCGTTTACTCTTCACTTCGTTAAGCATCAAGGCAAAAATGATTGGAACCGGGAATGTAAAGAGTAACGCAAGTCCGCCCAACATCAGCGTATTACCAAATACTCTCCAGAAGGTAGGGTCCTCAATGAACATTTTGAAGTACCTTAATCCAACCCACGTTTCTCCAAATATACTTCCCCCAGGAACAAAACGTCTGAACGCAATCACATTACCAATCATCGGCCCATATTTGAAAATAAGGAGATAAATGATGGGAAGGATTAACAGTGAATACAACTGCCAGTCTTTGCGGAACAAAGTTGCTGCCGTTCGTAATCTGCTCTCTTTACGTAAAGATGTCATGGTTAACGTTGTTTTAGCGGTTTCCGACTCCATTTGTTTTCACTCCGATCCAGGACTTGATAAGTAAGAGTAATTCATGTACAACTCCCATCGTTTCTCCTCTTGTAGAAGACAACAACTCCTTCAAATTCACCCCCACTACGAAATAGATAATTTCTAAATGTAAGCGATATCAATTTAATGTATTATGTAGAATCACACAATCCAAGGTGCTTCACATCATTAATTAGCACTTACTAAGTGGTGTGATCTCCAAATCCAAAGAAGCTTTCTCAAAATATTAAGCGCTTACAATCAATCGAAAATAATAAGCAATAACTCCCTGCTTCCATTTAATGAAGTAAGTCAAAAAGAAATTGCTTTAGGACAATCTAAATACTAGTCATACTAGTATGTTAGTTATATTCTAATCCAGCTTCCCCCTAATTTCAATAACTTTTAGTGAAAAAAATAGAGATCTCATTTAACAAGGTAATTTAGTCAACATGTTCAAATAAAAAAACATTGGTAACTTCAAGAACGACATCATCGTTCATTGAAGTTACCAATGTTTCAGGGTGCTGAGGAAAGATGTTATAGCTGATCTGCTTAGAAATTAGCAATAAGCTGATTTAATTCCGATAAATGCGTTATTTCATGGTCTGGCGCATACGTTTCATTGTTGGTCTTATGCTCACGGTTAATCCATACGGATTGGATGCCAGATGATAAAGCACCACGAATATCAGTCGTTAACTTGTCCCCAACCATCATGCTCTCTTCGGGTTTAACACCCAGTTTACTCAAAGCATGTTCAAATATTGACGGATCTGGTTTTCCTTTTCCGAAGTTACCCGAGATAATAATCTCATCAAAGAAAGGAGTCAATTCAGGTACACCATCCAACTTCTCTTGTTGCAAAGCAGGACAACCGTTCGTTAACAACAACAATTTGTACTTTCCTTGTAATTGACGCAAGGTATCCATCGTTTCTTCGTATACATGAGGTCTGGATCTCCGTTCTACTCCAAACTGCGCGGCCAGTTGTTCAGCAAGATCTTCCCGATCTATACCCAATTTCAACAAGCCACGACGCCAGGATTCTTTACGGTAAACTGGAGCAAGCTGTTCCAACTGACGGAACTCAGGTTGATCCCCACCAGTAAAGTTAGCCCATAGGCCTTCAAACGGATTGATTCCAATCATTTTGGTAAAAGGAAAGGTTTCATATGATTCATACAGTCCACGTGCCTCATTACGAACAGCTTCTTCAAGTTCTTCCGGCTTGACCCCAGTCTCTTGCGCTGCGATTAGACAAGTCTCATAAAAAGCTTCTCGAACACTACGCTCATCCCACAATAAAGTATCATCCAGGTCGAACAAAATCGCTTTTAACGCCATTCCGATCATCTACCCCTTTATGCAATAATTACTTTTCGACGGTTTCCACGGTGATCTGGTGTGCTTTTGCAAACTTCAGCAAACGTTCTGCAATCGCATCTGTATCGTAACGGTTCAATAACTTGGTAAACACCCATCTTTTCCCGCGACTGTTATGTTCGATAACAACTGTACCTGGTTCAATTCTGAATTTAACGATATCGTCAACCCCAATTGAACGTTCACGATTACCCTTCGTCGTTATAATCCGATTACTGCTAATCTTGATGTATGGACGGCGAAGCATGAAGATGACTGCCAAAAATACGTAAAGCAGCATCGTCACCCAGTCCCAGGTTGTCATCGGAGCTTGCACAAGGAACGTGCTCATAAACAGATACAAAAAGGCGAGACCAATCAAAAATATAGGGAACAAAAGGCTGCGTCCCTTAAAGACTTCTTCGCCTGGTGTACCTGTGATTGGTTGACCACTTTTTTTGCGCTGCTGATTTAACTGCTTGGAATTTTTCTTAACCGTTCTCTCGAACGAACGCGACATGAGAATCCCCCTTATGTGTCTTTGTATCGGCTTACATAACTGTAAACCAACATTTCCCCCTATAAATTGCACACTCAAAATAACAGGAAGAAACCTAAATATCATAATGATATCATTAGGTTTCGTTAGTGTTTGAGTTTGCCTTGGTGGCCTTTGTCATTCTCATCATCAACAATCTCAATGGTATCCAGTTGTTGTCTGAAATTGCTGCGAATATTACTCAAATAAATCTCTCTTAGCTCGGCACGTTCGGCAAGTTCTTCCTCCGACAATCCAGTGGACTTTTGCTTACGAGCCAATTCGTTAATGCGTGCTACCAGACTATCTATATCCAAGCTTGTCCCCTCCAAAAATACAAAGTCATATTAACTTTGCCATTATAAAGGCAGCTTGTCAAGCTGACACGCGTTAACACTCATTGATGTGCATTTTATTCTGCAAATTGCGGTAGAGCTAGTACTTGTCCCACTTGGATGGAAGTCGTATGAAGTTGATTCACTTTCTTAATTGCTTCTATATAAATACGTGTATCCATATTCGTCGGTTTATGTTCCAAAGAAATACTCCATAATGTTTCCCCTTGTGAAACAGCTATCTTTCCTCCAGGCAGAACATCATTCTCATTGCCGGCAAATACAGTTAAAACAGTGCTGCATCCAATAAATATAATCATAGAGGTAATGGCTACCTTTAACATCCATGAAGAAATCTTGAAACGCGCTAAAACCTTCTTGTAGTTCCCTATGTTAGACTTCACCAGTTCCGAATTCATTGGTTCATAAATGCTTTGATAAGTAGAATATCTCATTAAATACCCGCCTCCAAACGTTTGTTCCTATCTGTTGAAATCAATATAACACGAACACTTGTTTTGTTCAATATATTTTTAGAACAATTGTTCGCTTCTTTTTAGAAGGAGCAATATCTTATTTCAAGTACTTTTGCAAAACATTTGCAGTATTATGCTCTGACTTTTGGCCAATTTCTGTTCTATAAGTTAAAAAACACTGATTTAAAGCTATTTTATTTAGAACTTATGTTTGTACGAACGGAGGTTCTATGTTATAATTTTCCCAAACGTTACTAAAATGGGGTTGATACGGTATGTCGAAGATATCCAGCAGGCAGCAGGCTATTCTGGAGTTTATACGAAATGAAGTCCGGTTGAAGGGGTATCCTCCTTCCGTACGGGAAATTGGTGAAGCGGTTGGACTTGCTTCCAGCTCAACAGTACATGGACATTTGGATCGTTTGGAGAAAAAAGGTTTGATCCGACGCGACCCTACCAAGCCAAGAGCCATTGAGCTTTTGAGCCAGGAAGAATCTGAGCATTCTCATCAATTTGCTCATAGCGTTGCACGTATTCCTGTTGTTGGTAAGGTTACAGCCGGGGTTCCAATCACTGCAACCGAGAACATTGAAGACTACTTCCCTCTTCCTACACACTATGTAGGCGAACAGAAAGTGTTTATGCTTTCAGTAGTGGGAGATAGTATGGTGGAAGCTGGAATCGTTAATGGAGATTACGTTATTGTCCGTCAACAGCAAACTGCTGATAACGGTGATATCGTCGTTGCAATGACTGAAGACGATGAAGCTACAGTGAAAACGTTCTATAAAGAGAAAGATCATATTCGCCTTCAACCGGAGAATGCGACCTTCGAACCTTTACGTTTGAAACATGTTAGTATTCTGGGTAAAGTCATTGGCCTTTTCCGAGATATTCATTAATATTTAACTTGAGTAACAAAATTAGATGTAATGAAATACGAAAGAGGTTGCCCTGATCAACAGGACAACCTCTTTTTTTCATGTTTATGTTATTTTTGCGGCTAATTATTCACTGCGTTTCAGAACACTCTTGTGATGCGAGAACACATCAAAGCTCTGTTGTCCGTGATATGAGCCCATACCGCTCTCTCCTACACCACCAAACGGTAGATAATGTGAAGTCATATGAGAAAGTGTGTCATTAATACATCCCCCACCGAAGGATACTTGATTCAGAACCTGATCCTGCAGTTGCTCATCCTGTGTGAAAAGATATAGCGCCAATGGTTTTGGCCGGCGAACAATCTCATCCAGCATAGGATCAAGGTCACTGTACGTAAATACAGGAAGAATCGGACCGAAGATCTCTTCTTGCATGACAGCTGATTCCCAGTTCACATCGCCAAGTACAGTCGGCTCAATGAACAACTGCTCACGTACAGAACGTCCACCAATCAGCGTTTTGCCATCTGTGAGGAATTTCGACAACCGATCAAAGTTACGCGCGTTGACAATGTGCGGGAAATCAGCATTCTGTAACACATCATCCCCAAATTTATCTTTGATCTCAGCGCCAATCAGATTGATCAATTCATCATGAACTTGTTCATGTACAAGCAAGTAATCCGGAGCAACGCATGTTTGGCCTGCATTCAGGAACTTACCACGAACAATACGCTGGGCCACCAGCTTCAGATCTGCATCGCTATGGACAATAGCAGGACTCTTACCACCCAACTCAAGAGTTACAGGAGTCAAATGCTCCGCAGCTGCCTTCATAACAATGCGACCAACACCTGTGCTGCCTGTGAAGAAAATATAATCAAACTTCTCTTTCAACAATGCTGTGCTTGCCTCAACTTCACCTTCCATAACGGCAATATACTCCTCAGGGAAGATCTCCTTAATCAGATCATACGTCAGACGAGATACGGCTGGTGTTAATTCAGAAGGCTTGATAACTGCACAGTTACCGGCTGCAATTGCTCCAATCAGTGGACCAAAGGCCAGTTGGAAAGGATAGTTCCAAGGTACAATAATAAGAGCCACTCCGTATGGTTCAGGGTAAATGGTGCTCACCCCATCCGGCATAGCCGAATTGGTTGGAACTTGTTTTGGTGCAGCCCATTCCTGCAGGTGTTCTAATGCAAAATCCAGTTCACCCAAAACAATGCGAATCTCGGAACCGTAAGCTTCCGCCTCAGATTTGTTCAGATCCGCCCGAAGTGCATCTTGAATCCGTTGCTGATACTTTTCAATTCCTTTTCTAAGCTGTTGAAGAGCATTAATCCGATACTCAATATTTTTAGTTTGCCCTGTATAAAAAAATGTACGTTGTTCTGTCACAAGTTGTTTTGCCTGATCCATATTAACATCTCCAATTAATTATTTAAAATTAAATTGCTCAAAATTTAATTAAAGTATACCTCTTCTATATGAAACTTTCAACATACTAATGAAACATTCATTTGTATGTATTTGAACGATGGTTGGAATTTTGAAAGAGTGAATGCTAGTGTTCCTTTCTATTTCGTGGCTATCAAGTTGCCTTATGAGGTTGCTATGTAAGTCTTTCATTCTATAGACAGTATCAGCTTACTACGATAGTAGGGGAATTCTGGCTTCCAACTAAACATTCTCATGGAATACATCTATTATCGTAGCAGGTTATTCTAATTTCTGAGTAAAAGGATGAATGGCTAAGGAGAAATGACTAAATGTTCATTCGTTGCTCGATAAGAACAACTGAGATGTCTAAAGACAAGGTGCCGCAAGAAGTTAGAAGTTCGCGACCATCTAGGACAGACTGACTGAAACAATCACCTTGGTTAAGCTTTCTGAGAGGCTATCCACATCTAGTTGTGACTCCACATCGTATTAGCTTTTCCATATCCACTCATTTACATAGAATAATATACCTAGGTCTGATAGACTATATGCAGAATACATATATTGGAGGAATCATCTTGAAAAAAGCATCACTTTTATTGTCAGCTTTAATGCTGACTATAGCAATAACAGCATGTGGAAGTGAGACAGAAAAAACAGACAATACAGCGCCAGTGAAATCAACTGAAACAGATTTAGTAGAAACGCCTGTATTAGAAGACACTGAGCAGGCAAAAGAAGAAACTAAGCAAGAGGAAGTAGCAGAAACAGTTGAAGCAATCGAATATGAACTTGATGGCCTAAAAATATCGGAAGTGTCCGTCAAAGATGATAGTGGGATGTGGTCTTTAATAGCCTCTATTGAAAACACTGATAAAGAATTCGAAGTTGCTTTGCTCAAGGCGACCATTAACGACAAAGACGGAAAACAAATCGGTACAGCAGACGGTACGGCTGACTTCTTGGGAAAAGGTGAAAGCAAAACGGTTGAGTTTTACTCAATGGATGATCTTACGGGTTACGATTCTTTCAAATTTCAGATTGACAGTAAAATGTAATGAAGATCGGATTGTGAAGCCCAGCCTGAAAGAGCATTTTCCAGCTCAAACCTATATAAATAAGTCATCGTTCATCAAACTGGGATATGGATAACTATGAAATCCGAAATGGGCATTTAATAACTAAGTCTACCATCAGACGATATTCGACATTGTTAAGAAAAGTCTGAATAAATAAAATAAGGCCCTGTCAGCTAAGTGCTGATAAGGCCTTATTTTATTTCTATACGCCTGGAAATATATCGCTTATAAAAATTATCTACATTTAGCGATAAAAGTAGCAATCTTAGCTTTTCAATTACAGAGTAAATCACTCTGAAAAATCTCTTTAATTGACCTTGTTAATAACTATTTTTACCCACTTATTTCGCACAAATAGAAAATTTTGTGGGGATTTTGTGGGCCTTTGGTTTTTCATTAAGTATGTGGAGAGTTACCCACAAAAAGAAAACCTCCTCAGCGCTAGAGCACCCTGGGATTGAGCTATTAGTACAACGTGATATATTGACGCGTTTCCAATGGTAGACTGGGGTGCGGTTTATGTACGATCACTTCATATTATTGTTTCTTTCAATATTTATGCGCTATTTACGCAATCGAATAGGAACTAAAGTTAGTAGTCGATCATACCTTTTTTCGACTTGGGTGATGCCCCACGAACTTTAAATGAACCGTCAGGACAGCTCCAATGGATTATAAATCAAATGTCAGAAACACCCTTATATAATAGTACAACAGCGGTCAGGAGATACCGATTGACACACACAAAAGCATCGACCCAAAAGATTAGCGAGTTTTCTTATTCACTAAAAACCAAAATAGAAACTAAACAACTTAAATTTTTAATTATTGTTTATATTTTCCATATGAGGTATGATAAATTTACCGATCGGGATAAAATAACTAAAGGGAGAATAGATTAAATGAAAAAGAAATTACTTGCTGGATTATTAGCTGTATCTGCATGTTTTTCAATTGGATCCACGTCCTTCGCTGATGCCAATATTTCAACACCTAATTCTTCACCATCGGAAATGTCCCAGGTGATAGCACCTCATGCTTTTTTTGAGCGCGATATTTACCTAAAAGTAGGCCAACCTGGACAATGGTATAGCGGCTACACTTATGATGTGATCTATAGCGATGGCGCTTGTGATATTGGCCCTGACTTTTTAGTTACTCCTATTCAACCTGGACTTACAGTTGTAAGTGCAAACCACGGTACTTATACGATACTTTTCAAATTCCATGTTAGCTATTAGTATCAATGAACAATGACAAAATTTAGTGCACGAATGCCAGGTGCACTAAAATAACAGGCGCTGTCAGGAGTCCCTCCGACAGCGCCTGTTTTAAATCGAACTGGGCCTGCGGTTTAACAATGGCCTTCAGCTCCTCCAACTGTTTCATCCCTTCTATCGTCATAGGCTTCTCCCCTTTCACGGATTTAGTCTTCAGTCCCAGGTATGCCACAACACCATGAACATGACCGTCCATAATCGCATCATCACCGAAGCCTGCTTGAGATGATCCAAAAAGGAAGTCCACTTTATTGATTCCGATGATATACCATTGTTTATGCAAAATTCTCGTCAATATGGTTATGTATACTGGATATTTTCCCAGTGTTAATTGAAACTGGAATGCGAAAAGGCGAAGCAGCTGCTCTAAAATGGATCGATATTGATTTGGATAATCATTTTATTACAATTGATGAAAATCTAGATTTTACAGCGAAAAACAAAGAAGAATTATACAATGACACCAAGACAGAAAAACCAGGAAGAAAAATTAAAATTACTATGAACCTAGTAAATCACATTAAATTTCACAGAGAGTGGCAGGAACATAACAAAGGGATACTTGGGGATAGATACCACCATGACCTTGATCTGGTTCTATGTAGGGAAGATGGAAACTTCATGCCTAAATCATCATTGTTCAATGCCTTCTCCCGCATCTTACAACGTTGTTATCTCCCATCCCTCCCCATTCACTCTCTCCGACATACCTGCGCGGTTCTTTTACTTGAGTCCGGGGCAGATATAAAATTCGTTCAAGAACAATTAGGTCACGGAAGTATTCAAATCACATCAGATGTATATGCCCACATCTCAGACAAGATCCAGAAAAGCAATATAGATAGATTTGAGAAATTCACTGAAGAAATTTTCGAATAAAAAAATATTTTGTGGGCATTTTGTGGGCACTTTGATTTTTCTTTAAATATATAGGTACTTGACCACAAAAAGAAAAACCCCTCAGCGCTAGAGCGCCAAGGGATTGAGCTATTAGTACAACGTAATATATTGATCGCGTTCCCATTGGTGGACTTGTGTGCGGTACATATCCCACTCAATTTCTTTCAGCTCATAGAAGTGAGCCAAGGCGTGGTCGCCGAGAGCGTCACAGATGACTTCGCTGCGGATCAATTCATTCAATGCTTCTTTCAGGTCAGCTGGCAAGCTTGGAATGCCTTCTTCCACACGCTCTTCTTCTGACATGATGTAGATGTTACGGTCAATTGGAGCTGGTAAGGAAAGCTCACGTTTGATTCCGTCCAGACCTGCTTTCAACAGAACAGACAGAGCCAGGTAAGGGTTAGCAGCCGGATCCGGGTTACGAACCTCAACACGTGTACTCAGACCACGGGAAGCTGGAATACGAATCATTGGGCTACGGTTACTAGCAGACCATGCTACATAACAAGGTGCTTCATAACCTGGTACAAGACGTTTGTATGAGTTCACAGTTGGGTTAGTAATTGCTGCAAACGCACGTGCGTGCTTCAGAGTTCCAGCCATGAAGTGACGAGCAGTTTTGCTCAGACCCAACTCGTCCGACTCATCAACAAATGCGTTCTCATTGCCTTTAAACAAGGATTGGTTACAGTGCATACCGGATCCGTTCATACCAAACAGCGGTTTCGGCATGAATGTCGCATGTAAACCATGCTGACGTGCAATCGTTTTAACAACGAGTTTGAACGTTTGGATCTGGTCAGCCGCTTTCAGAGCATCAGCATATTTGAAGTCGATCTCATGCTGACCTGGAGCTACCTCATGGTGGGAAGCTTCGATCTCAAAGCCCATTTCTTCAAGTGTGATAACGATGTCACGACGACAGTTTTCACCAAGATCCGTAGGCGCAAGGTCGAAATAACCACCTTGGTCATTCAGTTCGTTAGTTGGGTTTCCTTTTTCGTCTGTTTTGAACAAGAAGAACTCGGGTTCAGGACCAACGTTAAAGGAAGTGAATCCCATATCTTGGGCTTCCTTCAGGTTTCGTTTCAAGATGCCACGTGGATCTCCTGGGAACGGATTACCATCCGGAAGATATACGTCGCAAATCAGACGTGCAACACGGTTCTCTGCAACCCATGGGAAAATAAGCCAAGAATCTAGATCTGGATAGAGGTACATGTCAGACTCTTCAATACGTACATAACCTTCAATGGAAGATCCATCAAACATCATTTTGTTATCCAGAGCTTTAGTCAACTGACTCACAGGAATCTCAACGTTTTTGATAGCTCCAAGCAAATCAGTAAATTGCAATCGAATGAATCGTACGTTTTCTTCTTTCGAAATGCGGAGAATGTCTTCTTTTGTATAACTCACTATAACCTCTCCCTTTCTTATCTGCGTATTTGGCTTGCCTGTTATATTTGTACATTAGAAAGTTCCACGGGTCAAGGAGTCTCACACCAAAAGTGCATGTTTTCCCCTCACTCGCCAAGTTATGCGAATTTAGTTTTTATTAAAGAATCGGGAAAGCTCTCCCTGAATGAGAGATACTTGTCCTGGTCTCTTACCTGATACAAGCTGTTGCTTCAGCAAGCGGTGCAACTGCGTATCGGACAGCTCTCTGCGTTTAACTTCAGTATCCGGCGTGATAACTGTAGCTTCCTCGGATTCTTTTGAAACAGGATTCATCACTTGTTTGATCCCCGCGATGTTAACTCCTTTTTCAATCAAAGCCTTGATCTCTAGCAATCTCTCTACGTCATTAAAAGAGAATAACCGTTGATTACCTGACGTTCTCGCAGGAACGATCAAGCTGTGCTGCTCATAGTAACGAATCTGACGTGCAGACAGATCCGTAAGTTTCATTACAATACCAATCGGGAATAAGGCCATATTTCTGCGGATTTCATCACCCATGTTCATCAACCTTCCAGTCATCTATTCTTCACCCTATTGTACATTTAGTTATTACCAAGTGTCAATGACGTGTTAGATAAACTCACAATAATTTACGATCTTTCATAGTCTGTAACGCCATCAAAACGCCATATTTGACATGAGAGTACGTTAATCCGCCTTGCATATACCCGATATACGGCTCCCGAATAGGCGCATCGGCTGATAATTCCAGACTTCCACCCTGAATGAACGTACCTGCCGCCATAATGACAGGGTGCTCATAACCAGGCATATCCCAGGGTTCAGGAACCACATGACTATCCACAGCTGCTGCACGCTGAATCCCCTGCACGAAGGCGATCAGATGCTCAGCAGAGCTAAACTTAACAGCCTGGATCAGATCTGTGCGAGCTTCATTCCAGGCGGGTTTGGTTACAAATCCGGATTCAGCAAACATCGCAGCAGCAAACGTACTTCCTTTGATAGCTTGTCCTACAATTGTCGGTGCCATGTAAAGTCCTTGGTAGATGCCACGTGTTGTGCCCAGCATTGCTCCAACCTCTCCCCCAATTCCAGGGGCTGTCAGACGATAAGCTGCCAGCTGTACGTATTGTTCCTTCCCACATATGTATCCACCGGTTTCCGCAATACCTCCACCAGGATTCTTGATCAGTGACCCGGCCATCAGATCAACTCCGACTTCTGTCGGTTCATGTTCCTCTGTGAATTCACCGTAACAATTATCTACGAATACGATAACATCTTCCTTCAGTGCTTTAACACGCGTAACCATCTCAGCAATCTCAGCAACACAGAAGGAGGAGCGCCAGTCATAACCACGTGAACGTTGAATCCCAATGACTTTTGTAGCCGGTGTAATGTTTTTTTCAACTGCTGCCCAGTCCACTCCACCTTCATCAGTTAAGGCCGTCTCACGGTAACCGATACCAAAATCGCGTAATGAACCTGTGCCATCACCGGGTTTGCCAATAACTTTATGCAATGTGTCATAAGGCTTACCCGTGATGTACAATAATTCGTCCCCTGGGCGCAGCACTCCAAAAAGAGCTGTACTAATCGTATGTGTACCTGAAGCAAAATGAGGACGTACCAACGCGGCTTCCGCGCCGAAAACATCAGCATATACTTCATCAAGCACTTCACGCCCACGATCGTTATAGGCATAACCTGTTGAACCTGCAAAGTGAAAATCACTTACTTTTCGCTGTTGGAAAGCATTAATCACCTTCCATTGATTGTGATCTGTAATCCGATCAATCTGTTGCAGTTTTCCTTCAATCTGACGCTCCACTTGATGTTGAAGTTCAGATATTTCTGAATCAAAGCTTACCATCTTACTTCATTCCCCTTCATAGCACGAATCTGACGTTAAATATCTATTATCGTGTCAACTTATCACATCAATATGTCATGAGTATTACAATTCGATGAAATCTTCAAGCATATGACCAAATTTCTCATATTCACCTTTTTGTAATTCCACTTCATAAATTACATCATTTTCTTCAAAGCTGGTATCTACTACATCACCAATTTTGTAGAGGACGGACGTAAGATCACCACGTTCTGCCGGAATCCGGAAGCGCTTCGTGTCACCTGTAAGCTCTGTCTGGATCAATTCACGGATTTTAAGCAAATCGTCTGCGTCTAATGCGCTTACTTTGATATGGTCTTTATCCAATGGAAGCATCTCAAGCTGCTCTGGTGTGCACGCATCTTTTTTGTTATACAGGACTAACTGCGGCTTGTCCCCTGAACCAAGTTCTTGCAAAATTGTATTAACCGTCCGCATCTGATCTTCACGCATAGCTGATGAGGCGTCTACAACATGCAGGATCAGGTCTGCTTCATTCACTTCCTCCAGCGTTGCACGGAACGCTGCAATCAGATCATGCGGTAGATTTTGAATAAATCCAACCGTGTCGGTAAGGACGATTTCTTTTCCACTTGGAAGTTCCATCGTACGTGATGTTGGATCCAGAGTAGCGAATAGCTGATCTTGAATATACACATCTGCAGCCGTCAACTGCTTGAGTAAGGTTGATTTGCCAGCATTGGTATAACCAACAAGGGCCACCTGAACAATACCTGTTTTTTTACGGCGTTCACGATGCAACTTGCGATGACGAGTCAATTCTTCCAGATGACGCTTCAGATCATCGATACGACCACGAATGTGACGGCGGTCTGTCTCCAGCTTGCTTTCACCTGGACCCCTTGTTCCGATTCCGCCACCAAGTCTGGACAGGTTCTTGCCATGACCCGACAAACGTGGCAGCAAGTAGCTATGTTGAGCCAATTCCACTTGAATGATACCTTCTCTAGTGTTGGCACGTTGTGCAAAGATGTCCAAAATTAATTGGGTACGGTCAATAATTTTGAGATCGAGGGTTTCTTCCAGATTCCGAACCTGTGCCCCTGACAATTCCTGATCAAAAATAGCTGTAGTTGCTCCGAGTTCCTCTGCAATCGCACGGAGCTCTTCCACCTTACCTTTACCAATGAACCATTTGGTATCACGTTTTTCCCTGTTCTGAGAAAGTACACTTAGCACTTCCACTCCAGCTGTCTCGGCAAGTTTCACCAGTTCCTCTAAAGAGTACTCAGGATTGATACCTGTACGTTTTACATCATCCGTAACAAGACTAACCAAGACGGCGCGATCTTTTTTGACCATATCTGTATCATGTGTGCCATTTGTCATGTATATGTTCACTCCTTCTAATTACTAATCCATTAGTATTCATTACCACGAATATGCCATGGCATGCCTTAAGCCGAACCGGTTGGCCCGGCCGGCTGTTGTAAAAACTATATTATCGCTTACTTTCGCTCAAAGTTCAAATCCTCTGTACGGATTGTCATCAGCTCCAGTTTTCCTGGACTGCCTTCCGAATATTGTTCCAACAAACGAACCGCCTGATGCCTGATCGAACGCTCTATGGCATTACGAACGTATCTGGCGTTACTGAACGCATGCAGCGAATCATTTTTTTCCTGAAGCAAATGCTGCTTTAGTTTGAGTATGGTCTGAGGCATTAAAATATAATCACGCTCTTTGGCCATAATCTCAGAGATTTGAATCAACTGATCAATACTGTAGTCTGGAAACTCCACTTGAATGGGAAAGCGGGAAGGTAATCCAGGGTTCGTCTGAAGAAAAAAATCAATCTCATCTGAATAACCAGCCAATATGAGGATAAATTGGTTTTTATTATCTTCCATTGATTTTACAAGCGTATCAATGGCTTCCTTTCCAAAATCCTTCTCTCCACCGCGGGCCAAACTGTAAGCTTCGTCAATGAACAATATTCCACCGAGTGCCTTCTTGACCAGATCTCTTGTTTTCTGCGCCGTGTGACCAATATATTCTCCAACCAGATCCGCACGCTCTACTTCAATAAGATGCCCTTTACTTAACACACCCATCTTCTGAAAGAGTTTGGCAACGATTCTCGCAACGGTGGTCTTACCAGTCCCCGGATTGCCTTTGAAGATCATATGATACACGTGCGCACCACTAAGTAAACCTGCTTCAGTGCGCATCTGAGCAATCTGTAGGAAAGCATAAATCTCAAATACCAAGTCTTTGATATTTTCAAGTCCAACCAGTTGCTCCAGTTCACCCTGTATCTCCTGGAAGTGAGCATGTTTGGTTATACTCTTGGCTGCCTGTACTGCCGCTGCTTCATCTTTGACCAACATCTGAGGTTCCTGGTTACGCAACACAATATTAATTTGTCTGGATGGTCTGCCTCCTGGTTGCTCTCCTGCAGCCATGACCCGTCCGTTCATTCGCCATCACCTCTATTTTATCGGGCTGAACTCTCCTGATTATTAATGTATTCTATCAGGTGCTCCAATATTAGAAGGATCATGAAGAAGAATTCTACGGCGAAGTACATGCCTCAAATCTGAATGTTTTTTCGAAACTCTCCGTTCTCAAACAAACTCTGCCTATGCTTCAGCGATAACTGAAAGTATGGAAATACATGTGCATCAATGGCATGCAGCAATTCCTTTGCCGTCTTGTTAGCCAAGTCATAATCACCTGTAGTAATATGCTTCCGTGACAATGCATCTTCAAGCTCATCTTCATCCAGCAAAAATACTTCTCCATCTTTCAGCACAACGACATCCAGATACAGGTCATCAAACCAAGGAACACCCTGATCGGTTATCCCCTGACTACGACATGTATCAATGTACCACTCTACAATCCGTTCCTGATCGTCAAACATCGCTGTAACAACAAAATGCTCTCCCTTCGGATAGTATTGCAGCCAGGAATACCCTTTATCTGCGATACAGAAGGTACTGCCTCCATAAGTTTTCCACAGAGGTTCTTTCAAATCCTGTATGGTGTACAACGTAATATAACCTGTGAAAATTTTGGATTGAACGAACCGGCATGTGAATTGTCGGTTCGTAATCCGGCGCCAGTTCGCGCGGTCCCCGAATTTCCGTTTCATACGAACCCCTCTTTGCCGACTACAGGTCCGTGACCTGCTCTGATGTTATTGTGAACAATGTAATAACGTCCGCCTGATGGATTCCAGCGCTCTGGGCCCGCCCTTGCACAACGTATTACGAATAGTTACAGCTTACCATATTTAAGGTTTACACTCAAAATCAAGCTTTGTCCCACCTATTCATCAAATCAGCTTCCATTACAGTTGGTTCCGTATACCAAAAAACTGCTTCATGGTATTATCCCCTTTAAGTAGACACTTGAAAAAGCCTTCATGTTATCATGAGGGTTCAAGTGACACTTGGAGGGGATATTTTTATGGCAAAAAAAGGACAAACATTTCAGACGTATACCGAAGAATTTAAATTGAATGCGGTTAGATCCTATGTCGAAGGGTCTTCAAGTTATAAAGTGGTAGCTGAACGCGAAGGAATTCGAAACTGTTCACAACTGAAGGTGTGGGTGAAAAAGTGGAAAAACGGGGAATCGTTCGATGAGCGAAAAAACAATGTTCCGAATCCAATGAAAGGACGTCCCCGTACTGCCTTTAGCAGTGTAGAAGAAGAACGTGACTACCTTCAAGCACAGGTGGATTATTTAAAAAAGCGGTATCCAAATCTAGTAAAGGAGAAGCGCTGAGCCAACGGGAGAACTACGATATCATAGACGAATTGCGCTGCTCGCATAGCATTACACGCCTATTATCGATTACAGGAATACCCCGTTCCAGTTATTACAAATGGCGAGCAACACAGCCGCAGCGAGACGCAAGACAAGACCGTGATCGTGAGATCAAAGAACACATGATGGCTATTCATTTTGCAAACCGAGAGTTTGGTTATCCTCGCATGACAACGGCGCTCTGGGAGGCTGGTCTGAACGTTAATCACAAGAAAGTATGGCGAATCATGCGGGAACTATCGATCCAATCGGTCATTCGTAAGAAGCGGAAGAAGTCCAGCTATACGCCATCTGTGATTTATCCGAATCGCCTGAAGCGCAAATTTCATGCCACAGCCCCCCAGCAAAAAATGGTGACGGATATTACTTATATTTCGGATGGAAACACATTCGTTTATCTGTCTGTCATTCAAGACTTGTTCAACAACGAAATTGTAGCTTGGCAATTATCTAAACGGAACGATGTTCAGCTCGTATTGGATACGGTGGAACAATGGACACAAAAAAGAGACGTTTCGGAAGCCGTGCTCCATTCGGATCAAGGCTTCCAATACACGTCTCAGGCGTACAACACACGATTAGAAGCATTCGGCGTGAAGGGCAGCCACTCTCGCAAAGCAACCTGCCTGGATAACGCATGCATCGAATCCTTCTTTTCGCATCTCAAGACAGAGAAGCTGTACCTTAACCAGTGTAATTCAGAAGCAGAGATTCGACAAGCCGTGGAAGATTACATGTACCATTACAACTACCGACGATTTCAAGCCAAACTCAAACAGCGCGCACCGATTGAATATCGATGCGCACTGGCAGCATAGCTTTTTTCATCTGTCTACTTGACAGGGGTATGACCATTCACCGGTTTTCCGGGAAGCAGTTTTTTCAATGTAGCTATTTAGTGATTCATTGGCTTAGCCGCCGGTTCCAGCTTGAGAATCTGCAGGTGCATCTGTCCCTCCAGTATCCCCACTTGTTCCGCTGTCCGGAGTTACTACCTCACCTGGCGTTGTTACGGCTCCATCATCGGAACCTTCACCGGTACCGCCCGGATCTGTTGTCCCCTGACCAGGCGGGGTCGTATTTCCTTCCCCAGGTTGACCGTTTCCTTGGCCAGCTCCGCCGTTGTTACCGTTGTTTCCGTTGTTACCATTGTTTCCGTTATTACCATTACCATTTCCGTTGTTGCCATTTTCATTCCCATTACCATTATTACCGTTCGAGTTGCCATTATCCGGTGAACCAATGTCCGGATTCTCTGTACCTGGCTGCTCAGGATCTATCTCTGTTCCAGGGTCTATACCAGGATCAGGTTCCTCCGGCGGCATTTCCTGCGCTTCAATCATCAAGGAAATGGTGTTGGAAGGATCCGTCTCAAGTCCTGATGCCAAGTCGTAAGCTGTCACATAGTACTCATAAGTTAGACCAGGCAACGCACTTAAATCTTGTGCATTGGTCGCTCCTATTGCATCAATAAGATGAGTGAACTGGGCTTCCGATGTTTCTTTCCGATAAATCCGATATTGCGTACTCGCGTCACCCGTTCCAGTCCAACTCAGTGAGACGGTTTGTGCATTTGGATCGTATGATCCACTCAGCCCACTAACGGACAGAGCCGGCTTTTCTGGTTCTTCTACTGGCGGAGGTGCCTGCCCTCCAGCTGGTGCTTTGAATTGCTTCACTGGAACGCCTTTTAAAGCATCTCCCATGACTTTGGCAAAGAAAGCTGCCGACAGCTTACTGCTGTTCTTAAGCATATGATTGGCATCCGGATTGTCATAGCCCATCCAGACTGCGGCAGTCCATTCCGGTGTGTATCCAACAAACCATACATCACGGTTGGCACTGTTGCCAGAGATACCACTTTGAACTGTTCCTGTTTTACCCGCAACCGGACGGTCCAGACGCGCTGAACGTCCCGTACCGTCATTAACGACATTCTGCAGCATCTGTGTAAGCTGATACGCATTTTGCTCACTCATGACACGCGTTGTGTCCGAATTATCGTGTTTGTAGGTGGTTTTGCCTGCGCTATCCTTGATTTCTTTAATCGCATAGGCTTGTCGGTATTCTCCGAGGTTGGCAAATGCACTATAGGCTTGCGCCATCTCCAGTGTATTTGTACCTTTACTTAGACCACCAAGGGCAATCGCCAGGTTTTTGTCTTCATCCGTCAGCTGTATGCCTACACTTTTGGCAAAATTAATGCCTGTGTTAACACCTATTTTATCAAGTAGCCAAACGGCCGGAATATTTTCCGATTTCGTAATGGCTTCCGTCATACTGATCGTTGAAGAATATCCATGCAAGTTACCAGGACAGTAGTTACCAAAACATTGCTTCGCATTACTCAGCGAGGAATTGGCACTGTAATTTCCTGATTCAAGCGCCGGTGCATAAGACACAATCGGTTTAAAAGCTGAACCTGGTTGTCTTCGACTCTGCGTTACACGGCTATAACCTTTAGTCTGATAATCCCGTCCACCCAAGAGGGCAACGAGGCTACCATTCTCATGATTCATGATGACCATGGAGCCTTGGACCTGTTGATCATCTTTGCTTGCCTCGAACAAACTGTCATCTGTGAAGGCCGTTTCCATGGCTGTTTGAGCCTGAGCATCCATGGTTGTATAGATTTTGTATCCGCCGATATTCAGATCATCTTCCGTTTTGCCTGTTACTCGCTCAGCTTCACGAAGTACATAATCTATAAAACCTTGATACTTCCTGTCTTTCTCTGGTCGCTTATAGTTATAGTTAATCTCTTTTGCTTCGTCCATCTCCGCCTTGGTAATGTAGCCTTGTTCATACATCAGCTGCAATACCACACCTCGACGTGCTTTTGAGTCGTTTGGATTGCTCACCGGATTATAGGCAGAAGGCCCTTTCGGCATAGCTGCCAATGTAGCAATTTGCCACAACTTCAACCTCTTGAGATCAGTAACTCCAAAGTAAAATTCAGATGCCGCTTTAATCCCGTAACGCTGATGTCCGAAGAAAATCCGGTTCAGATACATCGTCAGGATTTCGTCTTTTGTGTACTTGCGCTCTAATGCCATGGCAATCGATACTTCCGTTGCTTTACGAAAGAACGTTTTGTCACGGGACAAGAACATGTTCTTGGCAAGCTGTTGGGTTAGTGTACTACCACCTTCCACCATGGAACGAGCCATGACATCCTTAACGGCTGCACGCCCAATGGACCAGATATCCACGCCTTGATGATCGTAGAATCGCTTATCCTCCGTTGCAACAAAGGCTTGCTTCACCAGTTCAGGAATATCATCTTCTTTGACGGGTTCCAGCTTCTGAATGGATAGCTCCCCCATTAATTGGCCATTGCGATCATATACTTTTGAAGTTTCATTAATTGTGGTTTTGTCCTTGTTGGCTTTGAGCAGATTTTCACCACTCACCATAATAAATAAATATCCGCCAAGTGCACAGAATATGGCGATTGCCATCGTGAAAAACAGTGTCCATCCAACGCGTTTACCCGTAATTTTTTTCTTTTTAGAGGTCTTTGGCTTCGCTTTTTTGGGTGACTTGTTATTGTTGTTGCGATTGTTAGACCTCGACAACGGATCGTTTGGCATGTTAACCTCCTGACTCCCTTTCGGTTGCATAATTTCTATTCGTCTATAGGCTCAGGCATATATTAAACATATTTTGCCCGGAATGAAAAGAACAACCCTTTATTCAGGTTGCTCTGTTTCAATACCTATACTTGTAGACGAAATGGTTGGTGAAAAGGTTTCGTAATTTTTTTAAGCTTCGCCGCTGTTATCTTGCTGCATCAGCGATACGCTGCGTTGCGGCGTGAACGTGGAGATGGCATGCTTGTAGACCATTTGCTGGCGTCCGTCGCTGTCAATGACGATCGTAAAATTGTCAAATGCCTTGATCGTCCCGCGGATTTGGAAGCCGTTGGTCAGATAGACCGTAGCAGGAATATTTTCTTTCCGCAGTTGGTTCAAGAACGTATCTTGGATGTTGATGGACTTGTTCATTAGCCGTACCCCCATTGGTTCATTTGAATTCGTGTTCAAGTAATATTCAATATCGCTGAGTAGCTTTCGTGCTATTATATCATGAACAGTTTCATATAATCCACAAAAACCCCTTGTCTGCTATTTTACCCCCATTCTTGGCGAGGTGAAAAAATAGAAGACTTACCCATTATACACCGCTTGTCTGTTTTGCAAAAGAGGGACTAAATCTTCATTTTAAAGCACATTTATGCGTTGTTTAGCGAATGCTCAATCTCTACCATCTGTTCTAGTGATAAGTAAAAACCTCTATCCTTTTGATAACTAAAAGGTAGAGGTTTACATATCTTGATCTAATCGATGCATGTCAGAAGAATACTAATAATCGCTCAAATCAATCAAATTTTCGTGTAATCAATTCACTTATCTGCTTGTATTTCCCTTCAAAATCCTGGGTATCCGTCATGTCCACCCATTCAATATCCTTCATATGGCGGAACCAGGAAAGCTGCCGTTTGGCAAACCGACGTGTATCCCTCTTCAACCACTCAACCGCAGCTTCCCAACTCACTTCCCCTTGCAGGAACGCTGCAATCTCCTTATACCCCAGTCCTTGCATGGAAATATGACCTCTGGCCACTCCGCGTTCCAACAGGGACTTCACTTCATCCACCAGACCTTGTTCGATCATCAGATCAATCCGCTCTTCTACCCGGGCGTACAACTTCTGCCGATCCATTGTCAAACCAACAATAAGAAGGTCATAAGGCGACTCTTTCTTCTGTACTGCCAGCTGATCAGACCACTTCTCGCCTGTGAGATGATGGATCTCAAGCGCACGTACAATTCGCCGCTGGTCATTCGGATGCAGACGATCCGCACTAACGGGGTCAACTTCCCTCAATCGATCATGTAGGGCCTGTGCTCCGTGTTGCTCCGCATAGCTGAATTGTTCCTCTCTGAACGCTTCATCTGAACCACTATCCGAAAATTGGAAGCCGTAACATACTGATTCCACATATAGACCAGTGCCACCTACAATAAAAGGCATTTTACCGCGTTCATGGATTTCACTAATCAATCGTGTACAACTCTCCTGAAACTCGGCCACAGAATACGGATACTCCGGTTCATGGATATCAATGAGATGATGAGGTACACCCTTCATTTCTTCAGAGGTAATCTTGGCAGTTCCGATATCCATTTCACGATATACCTGCATCGAATCGCCTGAGATAATCTCACAATTGAAAGCTTGGGCAAGCTCGATGCTCATTCTTGTTTTGCCTACTGCTGTTGGTCCAACCAGCACAAGTAGTTTAGGTTTTGGTTTAACTTCCACTTTCAACATTAATCACTCCGTACAGGGTTTTTGCATTCGCCCGATCAAGTATTTCAAATCCGAGCCTGTCAAACTCCGCGCTGCCGCGCTTTTCTTTCATGACTACCCGTTTACGGGCGACACGTTTTGCTTCCATAATGCTCTGTTCATCCAGCGCGTGAGCATTTGCATAATCTCGTAAGGGCTGTATAGCACTTGAATCCATCATCGGTTCCCGGAACATGGGGTCAAAATATACGGTATCACAGCTTCGATCCGGCATGGACCGCAGTAACTCAAGATGATCCACATGCCGCAGATCTATGCGCCGGAAAGCCTCATCCACCAAGGGCTGGTTGCTTTTATAATGGGACATGCCCTCCAGCAGCAGGGTATAGAGCGGTTGAGAACTTTCACAGGCGATGACTTGTCCACTCTTCCCAGCTGCCACCGAAAATACCAGCGCGTCTGAACCGAGTCCAGCGGTGCAATCAACAATGGTGTCTCCTTCGAGTACCGCACCAGCTTCCAGCATGGGATCGGCTTCCCCTCTTAGAACACGTTTAGCGCGAACAAATCCCATACTGGGGTGAAACTCAAGCTCCGTTGCATCCTTGCGAAACAAGCGTGCTCTGCCATTGAGCACGACCAGTATTTCGTTGATACCATAATGTTCAATCAGTTTGGGTAAAGACGTTCTATTGCGCGGTACGTAGGTACCTCCTGTCGTTTCGGCGAGCTTACGCGCACGCTCCACCTGAGAGGCAATCTCCTTGTCACCGGTTGTAATGTACATAATGTCCCCCTAAATAGCTACATCACTCGTTTAAATAATTTTTCCAGATCATACGTTGAAAATGAAACCACAATCGGCCGCCCATGTGGACAAGTGTAGGGCTGACGACATGAACCCAGACGCTGAATTAACACTTCTGCTTCCTGATCCGTCAGCTTCTGGTTCGCTTTGATGGACGCCTTGCAGGAGCACATAATGGATGCAGCTTCTCGCATCTTGGCCACATCTATGCTGCGTTCACTAAGAACCCACTCGGACATTTCTTCGATAATGTCTTTCTCGTCCCCTTTGGGGAACCAGAACGGGTGGGAACGCACACGAAACGTCTGTCCACCGAAATGCTCCAAATATACACCCGCCTGCTCGAACCAGGCCAGTCTTGTTTTCAGCTTTTCCGTCTCCGAAGGTGTAAATTCGAGCGTAATAGGCAGCAGTAACTCTTGTGAGGCCTGGGCAGGGTTACCAAACTTCTCGTAATAGTATTCATAATTCACGCGTTCATGAGCAGCATGCTGATCAATCAAATATAAACCTTGGTCATTTTGCGCGATCAAATACGTACCATGATGCTGTCCGATCAGACTCAGCTCCGGAAATGCGGGCATGGATGCATCTGATTTAATGGCAGCAGCAAGTTTAGTGGCATCAGGCAGACCTGAAGTTTTCCACGTCCGTTCACTTCTCGGAACTGAAGACGGATTATACGATGAACGTGCTTCCCTAACCGGTGAATTTACGGAATCGGAACGATACGTAGCTGGTTTGCCTTCAGCCAGCGGTTTTTCTATTGCTACACGACCTCCACCATCTTGAGAAGACAGGTCAGTTTTGGGAAAAGCCTCGGTAGAACTAGCACTTACATCCTTAGTACCTTCCTGCACGTCAGCGGATGTCTGCACCCCGTCATGACTAGCAATCTTCTGCAAAATATCTCTGTTCCAACTTTCTAACTGCTCCGGGGGGAGTGTAATCTCAGGTGGAGCTTCGGGTAGTGGCACTGAGTGACCCTGTTCAGATACCGGCTGTCCTGTGGCCACATCCGCCGGAGCATCCAAATCCAGATCATCATCTTCCGTAGTCAACTTCAGCGATGCACTAGCAGGTTTCCCGAGTGGACCTTGTTGTCCATATCCTTCTGCATCAGATGCATCTTTCAGCGGACCACGTGGAAAGAGGAATTGCTCCTGAATAAAGGAGCTATCGTCCCCACGTCGAATCTGCTGTTTTTTGACCTGTGGAATCAATACCTCCTGCCGGAGTATCCCCCGCAACGTCGTCTCTATGAATTCATATAGTTCTGGTTCCTTGCTGAAGCGAACCTCCAACTTGGCCGGATGCACGTTCACATCCACGAGAGAGGGGTGCATCTCCAACTGCACCACGACAAGTGGGAAGCGATTGATGGGCAGCAAGGTATGGTAGGCTTTGAGAATCGCCTGATTGAGACCGTAATTGCGAACAAATCGCCCATTAACAATCGTCGACATACCACCACGGTTCGCTCGTGTCCATTCTGGCAGGCTGATCAGCCCACTCACCCGGTAATCCAGACTTTCTCCCTGAATGGGAAGCATCGCTTTGGCAGCACTTGTACCATAGATCGCTGCAACCACTTGCAGCAGATCACCGTTGCCCAACGTCTGAAGCAACACATTCTCATTATGGCGCAGTCGGAACGAAATGTTTGGATGAGACATCGCCATCCGGTATAGGACATCTGATATATGTCCCAGTTCCGTCTGGATCGTTTTCATATATTTGAGTCTGGCTGGTGTATTGTAAAATAGTTCTCTCACTGCAAAATCTGTACCTTGGGGTGAGGTTGCATCTTCATGAGAGACAAGGTTCCCGCCTTCAATCACGATGCGGCGCCCCCGCCCATCATTGTCACTTGCCGACAGTACCTCTACCTTGGATACTGCAGCAATACTCGCCAAGGCTTCTCCACGGAATCCAAGACTTGTGATCTGGAACAGATCTCGGCCATGGGCTATTTTGCTGGTCGCATGACGATAAAAGGCCGTTTCCATATCCTCTGGCTCGATACCTGAACCATTGTCTTTGACACGAATACTGAGGAGTCCGCCCTCTTCCACCGTCACTTCAATCTTGGTGGCGCCTGCATCCACCGAGTTTTCGAGCAACTCCTTGACAACTGAAGCAGGCCGTTCGACCACTTCACCCGCCGCGATCTGGTTGGCAATATGTTCATCAAGCACATGTATTTTCGCCACAGGTTTTCCCCTCCCTTATACTCAGGATAATTGCTGTGCCTTCAATTTGAGATCATTCAATATCTGCATCGCCTGAAGAGGCGTCATATTCATGACATCGATATCTTTCATCGTACGGATGAATTCTCGCGCTGGTTTATCCACCGCAACTACATCCGGTTTCGTTGCCACATTCGGCTCATCATCCCCAAAGATGGACAGTTGAACCACATCCGATTGGCTTGCACTGGACTGTGCTTTGCTGTTTGCTTTCTTGGCATGTTGCTTCCCTGCCGAATCTTCAATAGAAGGTGTGTACTCTGCAATATCCACAATCTCGTGTTCCCGGATCAATGGTGCTGAATCCGTGTGCTGGAATTCTTCACCTTTTACATTCAGGCCTGTTTCCTGCTTTTCGCTTCCGATATATTCACTGCCTACAGCTACTTGTGCAGCCGCATGTTCGAACCCATGCAATAGTCCATTCGCCCGCTCAATAATGCTATCAGGCAGACCTGCAAGGCGTGCACAATAGATACCATAACTGCTGCTGGCTGCCCCGGCAATCAATTTGCGCAGGAAATTAACTTTGTCACCACTCTCCTGTACCGCCATCGAGTAGTTGGCCAGCTTGTCCAGACTCTCCTCCAGATGAGCAAGCTCATGGAAATGAGTTGATACAAGAGCTTTACAGCCGATAATATCATGTACATATTCAATAACAGACTGAGCAATCGCCATACCTTCGCTGGTCGATGTCCCACGTCCCAATTCATCGATAATAATCAGACTGCGTGGTGTGGCTTTGTCCGTCATGACCTGAATGTCGGCCATCTCCACCATGAATGTGCTTTGTCCGCCAATGAGATCATCCGCGGCACCGATCCGTGTGAAAATGCGATCCATGATCGGCACTTCCGCCTGACCCGCAGGTACAAAACAACCCACTTGCGCCAAAATGGAGATTAAAGCGACCTGTCGCATATACGTACTCTTACCAGCCATATTTGGACCGGTAATCAGCAGAATACGTGCCTCTTCCTTGGTCATTGCCGTGTGATTGGCAATAAATGCGCCATCTCGCATAACCGCCTCAACGACCGGATGGCGTCCTTCTTCCACAACCAGATCATAGCCGTCGGTCAACGTAGGACGTACAAAGTTTCGCTCAGCACTAATCACCGCAAAAGATTGATACACATCAATTTCGGCTACCTGTTCGGCCAGCTTCTGCAATCTTGCAATCTCTTTGTTCAGCCGCTCGCGCAGCTCTGCGAACAGCCCATACTCAATATCAACCATTTTGTCCTGAGCTTCGAGAATCAGCGTCTCTTTTTCCTTCAACTCCGGCGTAATGTAACGTTCTGCATTGGCAAGTGTCTGTTTACGTTCATAACGTCCCTCTGGCAGCGCGGACAGATTGGACTTGGTGATCTCGATATAATAACCAAATACTTTGTTATATCCAATCTTCAGCGATCGAATGCCTGTCGCCTCACGCTCTCTCGCTTCCAGCTCGGCAATCCACTGTTTCCCGTTAACCGAAGCCTCACGCAATTCATCCAGACGTTCATGGTACCCTTCACGAATCAGACCTCCGTCCCTTACCGATACCGGCGGCTCGTCCACAATAGCTTGCCCGATGGCTTCACGCAGATCATTGCAATCATCCATCGTTTCGGCAATATGCTGCAATGTTGCGGAAGATGATCCTGCGCAATGTTGACGAAGTCCTGGAATTTTCTCCAGCGATGACTTGAGCGCATTCAGGTCACGACCATTGGCATTACCAAACGCGATCCGACCTACCAAACGTTCCAGATCGTAGATGTCTTTGAGTTCTGCCCGAAGGTCCTCACGCAATATAAACTGGTTGTACAGCGTATCCACTGCTTCAAGGCGCTCATTAATCTTCCCTTTTTGCAATAATGGCTTATCGACCCAGCGACGCAACATCCTTGCACCCATGGACGTCTCGGTCCGATCAAGCAACCAGAGTAATGAACCTTTTTTGGAGCGTTCACGCACAGTTTCCACCAATTCCAGGTTTCGGCGGGTAAACGGGTCCAAGATCATATAATGATCTGGTTCATACGTTGAGATTTGTGTTAATTGTCCTAGAGAACGTTTCTGTGTCTCACTCAGATAGGAGAAAAGACGTGCAATGCACGCTTGACGTTCAGGCTCTAATCTGGCCCACACAGCCTCGCCAAACTGCTGACGGACCAGATCTTCCTTATTCTTTGTCCAGGACGTGTAGACCACAGGGCGACCGATTGGAGACGCCTCGGCTTCTACCGTTTCAAGCAGCGCTGCATCCCCCACCAGCTCCGATGGTTCGTAGATGCCGATTTCATCTTTAAGCCACTCCTTGGAATAGGGCACCGATGTCACATACAACTCACCCGTTGACAGATCACAGGCCGCCAGCGCCAACGTATTTTGATTACCTGTAAGACAGACCATGTAGTTGTTGGACTTATCCCCCAGCGTTTTGCCTTCCATCACCGTTCCGGGTGTAACCACACGTACAATTTCACGTCGTACCATGCCTTTCGTTACACTTGCATCTTCCATCTGTTCACATATCGCAACTTTATATCCTTTTTCAATCAGACGCTGTATGTAATTGTCAGCCGAATGATAAGGTACACCGCACATCGGAATTTTATCATCCGTGCCTCCGTTACGTGCGGTCAGCGTGATCTCTAGTTCACGGGAAGCATTAATTGCATCCTCAAAGAACAGTTCATAGAAGTCACCCAGTCTAAAAAATAGAAAAGCATCCTGTGCTTCGGCCTTCACTTGCAAATATTGTTGAATCATTGGCGTATACTGAGCCATGATGAATATCCTCCATCCCGTTCCTATAATGTCAGGAAGAAACGCGTCCTGGAAGGACAATAAGACGGTCAGGCACTGTGTTTGCGCCTCCGCCTTATGTGTTGGCTATTCGCCACTTCCTTCAAGGGTTGCTGCTCCATATCTTCCGTAGCTATCACTTATAAAGGTTGTTCAAAAAGTCCGCTTTTGATTACGAAAAATGCCTAGTGGCATCATCAGCGTCGAATATGGCATTCAGCCGAAATGTCCGTTGCTCACGTAGTTTTCCTACGCTCCGATACTCCATTTCTAGCTTCATCCCATCTTCTCGGTACTGAAAACCGTTCTTTTTGAACACGTACTTAAAAAGACTTGCTTCTTATTATATCAAAAAAACGTCCGTACTTCATGAACCTGCCCGAATATTCCAGAGTTTGCGAATATCGCGGCTCTCATCCCATGTTCTTCCCAGTTTTAATTGAAGGATTAACGGAGACGCATACCGTTCATAACGTGCATATCCATCCAACTTCTTCAGATCATCTACGAGGGCTGGGATGTGTTCCTTAATCATTTCCCGCTTTCCTTCATAAAAAGCGGCATGAACCTCAGCTTTCGCCAACGGTCGCTGCCGTAATTGAGTATACCCGCTCGCGATCAGACCTGCCAAGGCCACAACACCTTTCGCAACAAGGGGTGACACAAGAAAGCTGGGTAACGTACGATACTCAAACCCACCATAGGATTTCAGACGAAAATCACCAAGTGCTCCATAACGGGGTCGCCTTCCCGATCCACGGGGGTCTTGAAGAAATGCCAGTGGCAATGCCAGATAATTGTCCAGTGCACGAAGCAGTTCCCCGGTAAGATTCACCCCGCTAAAATGAATATGACCACCCAAAGGTAACCCCCGTTGTGGCATCCCTCCTGCCTGCCAGATGAGCGAGTGATCACTGATGCTGCGGGAAGCGGCTGCAAATGCCCTCATCAGATGGGCCAGCAGTTCTCGTGGTTCGGAGCTGGGAGCCGGTCTCAGTTCGGCAACCGGATATATGCGCCGTCCACCAATCGTCACGGAATCACAGCCTGCCATTCCTGTACGTTCAAGAAATTTGGAGGCGGGTACGATTTTGGATTCCGGCATCTGCACCAGAAGAAACTCCGGGTCCATGCCGAGTATCGGAGTGGGTCTGTGATTCGCCTCCTCATCCAGTAGTTCCTGATGCTGCTTCCAGCTTTCCCTATAGGTAGCAGCAAGGTTGGTCACCCCTTTCCAGGGACACGAGTCGATCGAAATCACTGCACATCCGCCATTCTCTGAAGATTCCATTCGAACAGCTCCATGATCCAGTCCTAGCGTATACAGCGTTTTGATCGCAAGTCGTTCTATGCGCTTGAACAAGGTTGAACTCGCTTCACGCTCCAACAGAGTTTCCTGTGCCCCTCCCATGCCACTAGTATCCTTGCGCTTGATCCGGATTGCCTGCAGACAACTTATCTCTACGTCATAGCGTACACGCAAGCCTGGTTCACGTTTGCGCCGATCGTGCAGTGACAGTACTTCAATGCCTGCCTGTTTCAGCCGTTCTGCACGTTCTCCGGCAGTCATCCTTTCATATCGGCGCAGCGCTTCCTCCGCTTGTTCCATCACATTCATCACGTCCCCCCTCCCAGATCATGCAACTAAAATAAAAATAACCCCGCAATGCGGAGCCTTCCCGTGAAAGGTATTCCAGGCACATTGCGAGGCTCGTTACCACCCATTTTTCAATATTTAAGAAGAAAGAGGGCTTACGCCCTCTTCACCGCGCCTTCTGGCGCATATGCTACCTTAGGTTATCAAATACAGGCGTCAATCTCACAGCTCATCGTCGAGCAGATCGGGATCGAGATCGTCATAATCTCCATCGCCACTGCCAAAGTCATAGTCCTTGTCTTCGTAATCACCGCATCCATCTGTGCAGACCTTCACACAAACTTTAGTCTCGGCAACGAGTTCCACAGCGAATTCCCGTTCTACCCGGATAATTACACTGCTTCCACCTGCTGATACTGTGGCTTCCACACAGCTAGGTTCCTGCGTTGCATCCGCAGATACCTCTACTGTGGAAGTCCGGTGTTTCGGGTCCAGATAGGACAAAGGCACATGTTCTACATACGAGACCGTTTCTTTGGCTACATCCGTCTGAGAATTTTTGTCGTAGGAATACCAAATGTTGATATCGTAAGTACCAATAACTTCAATTCCGTCACCCGCTGATACGGCTTCATATTGGTGGTTGATAATCCAAGCCCCCAAAATACTTGTCGGACCATTTGGCGGAGTCACGGTATGTGTTACGGTAGAGAACTTACGACCTTTGCCGCAGATCGCCTTCGTGATAATCTCTCTACATTGATGTTTATGACTCAATGACATCTTTAAACCTCCTCCATACAATCATTCACTACAAGTGTATGCAGGGCATTCGTCTAGGGTGACAACTATTTTCTATTATTCGTTTGTAGATTGGGACCGGTCCGAGATTGGGGACGGCGCTTTGTCCTTCTTCGCGACTTTCAGATACAGCGCGAGTTCACGGCACAGCTGGAGAATTGCAGAACGAATCTCGAATTCTTCCCTTGTATCCGGCAGCTCCATACGTTTGAATTCTTCTTGCACATCCGCAAGAAGTTTTTCAGTTCGTCCGGTGTAGGATTCAGTAAGTACATCCTGACTAAGCTGATCGAACAGCTCCGATACCATTTCCGCATGAGGCATCTTCTGATAGATCTGGGACACCAGATGCATCATGTGCTGAATAGAGTCCAACTGCGTTTTGCGCATATAGAAGTAGACACTCCATTCCTCATTCGGATGAATCACCTGATTCTCCAGAGAACGCTTGGCCGCATCGATACCGCCAAGGATCGCTTGATCTGCTTCAATCAGCTCTCTCCCCGCCCATGCTTCATTGGGATTACGCAGCGTGGCAGCAAATTCCTTGAAAATTTTCGAGAAAAGTTCATCAATTCGTTTGCGAATGCGCAGCATCTGTGGATCTGCTGCCGGCATATAGGCCAGGTTAACCGCCATTGCGGAACCAAGACCAATTAACAGCAAAGCAATTTGTACGAGGATGACATGCATGTCCATCTCCCCGCCGCCGAACACCCGAAACACCACAACTGAACCTGTAACAATACCTTCTTTGAAGCCTACCCGGACAATAGCCGGGAATGCGATCAATATGTATACCGCCAGCACCCAATAATGGAAGCCTAGAAAGTGAAAAAGTACACTTGCAAATAAAAGTCCAACTACGGAAGCAAAGAACCGCGCCGATATGGTGCGAATACTTCGTTTTCTCGTTACATCCACGCCAAGAATGGCAAGCAATCCCGCTGATGTTGGCCCCGGCAAGCGACACCAGTCTGCAATCAATACGGCCATTAATGCGGCGATTGCAGTTTTAATTACTCTAAAACCCATTTAACATTCCATCTCCTCTAAGCTGCAAAAAAATTCTTAGCCAGCTCGTCGCCTCTTTCATTATCAGGACTAGTATGTCTCATCCAAAAGTAAACTAGACGACATCAACCGACATGCGCATGCATGCCGGTCACAGCAACACGCCCCGAATGAGGGACGCTGGCAAGTTAGATCGTTGCGACAGAACCTCAAGGCCCTCTTCTCCAATCATCGCATTCATTCCGGATCTGCGCGGAATAATCATACTAAATATGGTACTTGATTTTACGGTATCGGGCAACGTGACACCCATTGTGAAATTGTATAAATATCATCCCCGGTCACATTACGAGTAAAACACTCCGAATCACCTGCGGCCAGCCAGCATTTTGCGTTCTGCATAGACAACAAGTTGGTACATGGCTGTTGCAACTGCCGCAATAATTAACAGACTTGATAATACAAGCGTGAAGTTGAATACCTGGAATCCGTAGATAATCAGATAACCGAGCCCTTGTTTGGCGACCAGAAACTCACCTACAATTACACCAACCCAAGCCATGCCAACGTTCACTTTCAAGGTCGATACAATCGCCGGAAAAGAAGCAGGTAATACAACTTTCGTAAAAATCTCGGAACGGTCTCCACCAAACGTACGAATAACTTTAATATAATTGGGATCCACTTCATTGAAGCTGTTATACACGACCAATGTCGTGATAATGACCGTGATGGACAATGTGGTCATAACAATCGCTGTAAAACCCGCGCCGAACATCACAATAAAGATTGGGCCAAGTGCTACCTTTGGCATACTGTTGAACACAACCATATAGGGGTCCAACACTTTGGACAAAAAAGGAGACCACCAAATTAAAACCGCAAGCAAGGTTCCCACCAGTGTTCCCAGTAAAAAACCAACTGCCGTTTCCCCTACGGTTACCCCAACATGTGCCCACAACTCGCCACTAGCGATGTCCTTGCCAATCTGGGCAAAAACCTTACTCGGATAACTGAATAATAGTACATCAATCCAACGGAGTCTGCCTGCCACTTCCCATAGCAAAAACATACATACTAACATAGATAACTGTACGGCAAGCACTTGATGTCGCCATCTGGCCACCTGCTGAATATGATTCCGATGCAGCTGCCCCATCCATTCGTCACGCTTTTCCTGCTTCGGATTCATTGGATTCACGCGTCTTCCTCACCTCCCCCGGGCTGATCCAGTTCACTCCATAACGCCTGAAACAACGCATTGAATCCTTCTTGCTCCCTGGCATGAAACGGCTGAGCCTTCCGAATTCCATCGGGGATAATAAACTCACGACGGATACGGCCGGGATTACGATCAAGCACAATGACGCGGTCACTAACCGCAATGGCTTCAGACAAATCATGGGTGACGAGAACAGATGTTTTGCCAAACTGTTTTAACGTGTCCGAGACCAGATCCTCCAATTGCAGCTTGGTTTGATAATCAAGTGCGGAGAATGGTTCATCCAACAATAAAATCCCTGGGTCGGTTGCGAGCGTGCGCACCAGGGCTACTCGCTGTCTCATGCCTCCTGAAAGCTCTGAAGGGTACTGATTCTCCGTTCCGGCCAACCCCATACTTACCAGCAGTTCCCGTACACGCTCACGGCTCCGTTCATCCATTCTGCCTGTCAGTTCAAGACCAATCAATGCATTATCCAGAATAGTCCGCCATGGAAACAGATAGTCCTGTTGAAGCATATAACCAATCTGTGCTGAAGGGCCGCCAACGAGTTTGCCTTTAACCTTAACCTCTCCTCGGGTGGGTGTGAGCAGCCCGGCGATGATCGACAACAATGTCGTTTTACCGCATCCACTCGGTCCAACCAGACTGACGAACTCTCCTTTTTGGATCTCCAGACTCAAGTCCTCAATCACCAAGGAAGCTTCCCGCTCGCTGACGTATACTTGAGAGATCCCCTCCAGTCGGATCACACTTTCGGATTCAGGCATTCTGCTCACTTCCTTTCCTGAATACCCCATTACTTTGATTTCGTAGCTTCTTCCGCATAGGCATTATCCACAATAGCATTCAAATCCACGCGTTCTTTCAACTCTCCGGCGGCACTCATGACATCAAGCAGATTGTTCCACTCTTCCTCATCAATGATCGGATCCGTTGCATAGCTGCCCTGTTCCTTATAACGGTTCACACTGCTTACCAAAATGGTTGGATCGATGTCTTTGAAAAAAGGAGAAATGACTTCAGCAATCTCTTCAGCCGTATGGGAATCCACCCATGCCTGCGCTTTGTGTAGACCATTCGTAAACTTCTGTACGATATCCTTATTGTCGTTAAGATAACTCTGTTTCGTCATGAAGCCGGTGTAAGGCAGAAGACCACTTTCTGTTCCAAAAGATGCAACAACCTTGCCCCGACCTTCTTGTTCAAAGATCGATGCCTGGGGTTCAAACAGTTGAACATAATCTCCCGTGCCTGAGGCAAAAGCAGACGCAATGTTGGCAAAATCCACATTTTGAATCAGCTCCAGATCACTTTGCGGATCAATGCCATGTTTGTTCAGTGCGAACTCCCCTGCCATTTGCGGCATGCCGCCTTTGCGTTGACCGAGAAATGTGGAATCCCTCAGTTGCTCCCAATCGAAGCTATCTTCTGTGTTACGAGCGAACAGAAATGTACCATCCGTCTGGGTGAGCTGGGCAAAATTAATGACCGGATCTTCCGCCCCCTGCTGATAGACGTATATGGACGTCTCTGCTCCTACCAGTGCGATATCCACCGAACCTGCGAGTAATGCCGCCATCGTTTTGTCACCACCAGCAGTCGTTTGGATATCCACCTCAAGTCCCTGCTCCTCAAAAAAACCTTGAGCCACAGCCACATATTCCGGTGCGTAAAATACCGAACGAGTCACTTCGCCAATCGTAATCTTGGCTTCATTCTCTTCCTTATTACAGCTGGTGAGCGCCACAATGATAATCAGCAGAATAACGATGCCCCGGACGAACCATGGCGTGTATTTCATGTTGTTTCCCTCCTTCACTGGTTTCAGCAGTTTCTCTCTATTATGGATATGCCGATGCCCAACAAAAGGTTAAGAACTTAAATGCAAAAAAGAGCCGGGCAATAATGCCCGACTCTTCAGCTCTTCGAAATGTTATTCAATATGGTATATATGGGATACCTACAGCTTGTAAATCTCGGCGTATTTGGCTTCCAGATAATCGGCCAGATAATCCGGGTTCAATTCTTCACCCGTTACGGCAACAATCAATTCGGAAGGTGTGCGACTTCTACCATACTGGTAGATCTTGTCTGTAAGCCATTCCTTAATTGGAATCAGATTACCTTCGGCAATGAAGGTATCAAATTCCGGCATTTCCTTGCGCAATGTATGTAGAATTTGAGCTGCATACATATTACCCAGAGAATACGAAGCAAAGTAACCAAAGTCACCACCAGACCAGTGAACATCCTGAAGAACGCCGTCTCCATCATTCGTTGGCATAATACCGAGGTATTCCTTGTATTTTGCATTCCAGGTCTCCGGCAGGTCTTTCACTTCCAGACCATCGTTGAATAACATTTTCTCAATCTCATATCGGATAATAATATGCAGGTTATAGGTCAGTTCATCCGCTTCAATCCGAATGAGTGAACTCTCCACCCGGTTGATTGCACGATAGAAATCTTCCAGTTCAACCTCGCTCAGTTGCGGGAAATGCTGCTGCAAATCTTTGTAATAACGTGTCCAGAATGGCAGGCTGCGACCAATCATGTTTTCCCAAAGACGGGACTGGGACTCATGAATCCCCATGGACGTTCCTTCGGCAAGTAGGGTACCCGCCAGACTGTCATCAATATTTTGCTCGTACAGGGCATGTCCGCCCTCATGCAGTGAACTGAAGACTGCGCTTGCTACATCATCTTGCAGATAATGTGTTGTGATCCGCACATCACCCGGGTTAAGACCCGTTGCAAAAGGATGAACACTCTCGTCCAATCGTCCAGCTTCAAAGTCATAGCCCATTTGTTCCAGGATGAACAGACTGAATTTTTCCTGCTGTTTGGTGTCAAACAACTGATTCAGGAACGCTGTATTGGGCTTGTTTTCTGAAGCATTAATCTTCTCTTGTAGAGGCACCAAACGTGCTTTGAGGCGGGCGAACACAGCATCCACTTTCTCAACCGTCAGATCCGGTTCATACATATCAAGCAGCGTATCATAACGTGTATCCTTCACACCCCAATAATCAATAAACTCCTGTTTGAGCTTAACGATATCTGTCAGATATGGGGAGAACCCTGCAAAATCACTGTTATGCTTGGCATCTTCCCATGCAGTTTCGGACTTGGCCGTGAGCACGGTATAGGCTTGTACTTTCTCAGGTGGTACAGACTGACTGCGATCATATTCTTTCTTGCAATCTTCAACCAGACGACGATCTATATCTTCGAGCTGTTCCAATACTGCTGGAGTCGTTAATGCATCCAGGTAAGTCTTCATGTCAGCCGAGGTTTGCAGCTTGAATGCTTCGGTGGACAACATACCCAGCGTCTCCGAACGAGTCGGAACGCCTTTTTTCGGCGCACCTGTGCGCAGATCCCAGTGAAGCAAACCAATGGCTTCATGATAGCTCTTAATTTTACGAGCCAGATTACGGAAGGATTCCAAATGTTCCTGTGTTTGTTTATCCATTGTTATCGTTCACCTCTTCAAAAAAAATGTTATACCCTATTGATGATACTTTTTGCATTGCGTATAATCAACTTTTAACAGATGAAAATTGCATTGTTCTCCTTAAGATACGTGTTCAAAAAGTCTGATTTTCATTACCGAGAAGATAGAAATGGCGTTCAACTTCGATGCTGATGATGCCCTCAGGCATGATTCGTAATCAAAAGTGGACTTTTTGAACAACCTCTAAAGGGTTGGAGTAATGCCATCTGCTGACCGTGAAATACTATTAAAGCAAAGGCGCGTAGGACAAGCTGCATCATATGCAAGTGGCCGTGCTCGTCGTATTGGATAACAGGAGGCAATGGACATGAACAACATTCAAGAGATTTTGACTTACAACAAATCATTTGTCGAGACCAAAGAATACGAAAAGTATACGGCTGGCAAGTTTCCAACCAAAAAGATGGTTATCATCACTTGTATGGATACACGTCTGGTGGAATTGCTGCCCAAGGCTATGAACTTGAAAAACGGCGATGTGAAAATCATCAAAAACGCAGGCGCAATTATCTCTCAGCCTTTCGGGAGTGTAATGCGTAGTGTACTTGTCGCCATCTATGAATTGGGTGCAGATGAAGTCCTGGTAGTGGGACATACGGAATGTGGTATGGCTTCCCTTCACGCTGAGACCATGATTGGACATATGGTAGAGCGTGGTGTATCGGAAGAAGTCATGACTACTCTGGAGAATTCGGGCATCCGTTTACAAAAATGGTTGCGTGGGTTTGACAGCGTTGAAGAAGGGGTAAAACATACTGTGGAAGTGATCAAAAAGCATCCATTACTTCCTCCCAATGTACCCGTCCACGGCATGGTTATCGATTCTGCCACAGGTGAGCTTGATCTTGTCGCTGAGGGGTATGGACAACAGGCATCTCTCTAAATGGTTTGGAGTGCGGACCTTATGGTTCGCACTTTTTTTGTCTAAATTAAGGCAGTTGTTCTGTCAGGTTGTCAAACCATACAGTTTCAGTGTACACTTTTTATGAAAGCGGTCAAAGAAAGTAAAAACGATTGTTCTCTCTGACCTAGCCCTAATATTAAGGAGACATGTGCATGAACATACTTTCCTACGGATTGCTCGGGCTGCTCACCCGCGAGGAGTCATCGGGCTATGATCTGATGCTGAAAATCCAGCCACATTGGCAGGCGAAACACAGCCAGATCTACCCACTCCTGTCCAAGATGGAAAACGATGAGTTATTGGCCTCCCGCTGGGTACAACAGTCTGACAAACCGGACAAGAAAATGTACGCAGTTACGGAAAAAGGCATTGAAAAGCTCTTGGAATGGATGATTACTCCTGTTACCGCACCTGTTACACGCGATGAATTTAATTTGCGTATTTTGTGTGTTGGCATAGCGGAAGACGGAAGCATGAGACGCATTCTTAACGAGCGTAAAAGCTGGTTTATGGAACGCATACGTTATTTCGAGGATCTGAAGTCACGTATACCTCAGGATAATCTTCGTGTAGGCAACCGAGACTTTGGAAGCTACATCCTGGTACAAAAAGGGTTGATGCACGCACAAACAGGCCTGGAATGGTGTCATTGGGTTACCCAATTGCTTGATGGCCAAGCTGCAATTCAAGACCCAAGTCCAAGCGTTTCAGAAATTTAATAAAATTTGAAACGTTGCTGCAAGTTGACCGTATTACATGAGTAAGGTCCATTTTTGGGCGATTCAAACAAATTAATCGGGGGGTTACGATCTTTACAATGAAGAAAAAATTCGGAGTTAAACATCTAATGATGGTATTTATGGCCTTTACATTATTGTTCGCAACAGTGGGAGTAGCGAATCCGGATTCTGCAGATGCAAGACGCGGTGGCGGATTCAAATCCGGTACAAAAAGTTATAGCAATACACCTAAGAAATCCGACAGCAATGTAAGCAAATCGAATACGAATAACAATTCCAGCAATGGAGCAGCTACAACGAACCGTGGCGGATTCTTCGGCGGTGGCGGCGGATTCATGAAAGGCATGATGCTTGGTGGTCTTGCTGGTATGATGTTTGGCGGATTGTTCGGTGGCATGGGCGCTCTGGGTAACATCCTTGGATTGCTCGTGAACGTTGCAGCAATTATGTTGATTGTTATGCTGGCTATGGCACTCTTCAGAGCCATCTCCAATCGTCGCAAACCTGCAGCGGATGGTCGTTATGACCGTCGCAATGATCGTGATGATGACCATAACAGAAATGGACGGTACTAATCTCTATGGTTCTGAGCATGGATGAAATTGTGAATGCAATCTGTATTCATATGGCAGAACGTAAAGGTGTACGTCCAACCGATGTGAATGTAGAACTGAGTTGGGAAGAAGATACAGGTTATTCCGCTGAAGTTTGGATTCAAGGCCGTAGTCAATATCTGGTGGAGTCCAATATGATTGAAGCGATTCTTCGTTACCTGCACAGTGAATACAACATCCGGGCGTACCGTGAGAATGTACGACTTGATCTGGATGAAGAAATCACAGCGATCGTTAATCAATAAGATAGGTCACTCACTGGCCTGATATACGAAAGGCCGCCTCCCCTCTGTCGCCTGACAGAGATGGAAGGCGGTCTTTTTGTTTCTGTATTTGTAGCTCTATTTGTGCGTCTATTGTAGTCTCTATACGTCTCTGTGTTACGTTCTAATTCTTGGAAACTACGATTGAAGTTTAACCAGGCTGTAGTTCTTCTTACCTTTACGGATAATGATGAATTTACCGCCAATGGCATGCTCTGCCGACACTGTGAATTCAAGCTCCGTGATTTTCTCACCGTTCATGGAGATCGCGCCTTTAGTGACATCCTCACGCGCCTGGCGTTTGGATGGCTCCAACCCCAGATCTACGAGCCAGTCGACGATATTTTTCGCTTCCCCGTCCGTTTCGAATGTTGGCATTTCCTTGAAACCCTGCTCGATTTCATCTGCTGTCAGGGAACGGATATCACCACTGAACAGCGCCGCTGTAATACGCTTAGCCTGTTCGAGCATTTCTTCGCCGTGAACGAATTTTGTCATTTCTTCCGCGAGTGCTTTCTGTGCTTCACGTCTGTGCGGCTCTGTCTCTACCTTTTCAGCCAAAGCTTCGATTTGTTCTTTGCTGAGGAAAGTAAAGTATTTCAAGTATTTAATGACATCACGGTCATCTGTATTCGCCCAGAACTGGTAGAACTCAAATGGTGTTGTTTTGTTCGGGTCAAGCCAGATTGCGCCGCCAGCTGTTTTACCAAATTTGGTACCGTCGGATTTGAGCATGAGTGGAATGGTCAGACCGTACGCCTTCGCTTCAGATCCTTCTTTTTTACGAATCAGATCAAGACCACTTGTGATGTTACCCCATTGATCCGAACCACCGATTTGAAGCTGTACATCTTCGTTCTGGAACAGGTGCAGGTAGTCGAGTGATTGAAGGATCTGGTAGGAAAACTCGGTGAACGAGATTCCGCCTTCCAATCTGCTCGCAACCACATCCTTAGCCAACATTGTGTTAAGGTTAAAGTTTTTGCCGTAGTCACGCAAGAATTCAATCACATTGATTTTGTGTGTCCAATCGTAGTTGTTCACCATGCGAACCTGATTATCACCGTCTGTTACGAACAACTTCTTCATCTGCGCTGTCAGTGCATCCACATTCTCCTGCACTTGCTCCATCGTTTGCAAAGAACGCTCAGCCTGCCGACCACTTGGATCACCAATCGTTCCTGTAGCTCCACCAATCAGAATGACTGGACGGTGTCCTGCCAGTTGAAAACGTTTCAGCATCATGAATGGAATGAGATGTCCGATATGCATGCTGTCCCCCGTAGGGTCAACGCCGCAGTACAATGAGATTGATTTGGTTTCGGTCAACTCACGCAGTCCCTCTGCATCTGTCTGCTGGTTAATGGCGTCACGCCACTGTAGTTCATCAATAATATTCATGTGTATAACCCCTTTTCTATCCTCAAGATTCAGTCATGATCTACGTTAAAATACGAAATTACACGCTGGAACGGCTTTTTTGGACACAAAAAAATCGCCTCCTTGTCTTCATTAGACACAGGGACGATTATCATAACCGTGGTACCACCCAAATTGCATGGACAACACGTGAGCTTAACACGTTATCCATACCACTTTTGGCAATATATCGTTTGCCCATCCGCTTGGCATTACCCAAGTACTCCAGAGTGTAATTCGCAGCCCTTGTATGTATCAGGTTCCATCAACCCCTGACTTTCTGTAACAGGGACAAAGCCGCTACTGCGCTCTATCAACGTGATTCATGTATTCAATTTATAGCAAGTATAGCCGAACGTTTCAGTCATTGCAAGACCAAGTATACAATCTTTGAACTGAACCACGGATGCACAGTTGAAACCAGATTATATAATCATCATGTTCAATTTTCCGTGATAATAACCATACGCTTTCTCCGCGACCTGATCCTCATTGTTCCAAAACTGCAGATCTAACGCATCTAACTGCTGCTCTTGTTCCTTTGTCAGGAATTTAGGTATATCCCATAGTTCAGTAAGCCTTTCATCCTCTTTCAAGTGCTCAATGCAGCCATATGCTGACGTTATAATCTCCACGACTTGAGTCGCATCAATGATATGTAATGCCCGCAACGCGTAACGGTATACCTCTTCCCCCCAGTTGCAGAAAAACTGTATAAAACCGCCATTAAAGACATCCGCCTCTAACAGCCATAAAGCAGCAATGTCCTGCTCGTTCGAAGTCAACGAAGCCCAGCCCTGTTCAAATTCATTCTTTTTTTCGACAAATAACACAGCAAAGTCATACCATACATCATTAATATCTTGCTCGCTCATGTAACACACCTCACTTTTCTTTATGCATGCTCTCCAACTCCTGACGTTTACCCGCCTGATGCCAATGTGAATACGGATCACCGATCTGCTGGAAGGCTTCCTGAACACCCCTGTTCAGGTCCTTCATCACTTCATTTGTATAGTTCAAATGCGTCTCTTTATTATCCACGCCATTTCGTTCCAACAATCCTACATGCGTCGCGGTGAAAATAATATCCTCCAGCACCCAATAGATGACTTCATCCGGCTGTTTCACCCGTTTCTCCAATGAAACGAGACCACGTTCGTATATTCGAACGATATACGCATCTTCTTCAGCCTCTACATAAGGCACCCCATCCCACTTAAAGCTCTCAAACAAGCGGTTAACATAGTTCTGCATCTGTTCCCTAGGGAAAGATGTACGCTCTAAAAGCTGTAAAAGGATGTCTGCCAATTGTTGTTTGCTTAACATGTTGGACATGAATGCACCTGCCTCTATAAAGTAACGTCGATGACAGAATGAAAAAATGAAAAAGCTGCCCAAGGCAGCCTCTTCATTCCATACTGTTCAATCAGGTCCCACAAAAAGTCTGATACGAAGTATTGCATTGTGCAGGTAGTTCGGCATATTCAGCCTGCTCAGGTGAGTGCGCAAACGGATCTGAAAGAACTGCCAAAAGCTTCTGCATCACGCTAAGATCTCCGTGGTTCTCCGCTTGCTCAAGGGCTTCCTCAACCCGATGATTGCGGGGAATGACGGCTGGATTGTTCGTTCTCATCAACTCCCGAGAGACTTCCTTCGCCCCTTGCTGTCTGTCCAATCTTGCTTGCCACCGCTCATTCCATTCAGCAAATTCTGCCGTGCCAAACAAAGCTGTCCCTTCCAACCTATCAAAGGTCAATGCCAGGAACGTATTGGTGTAATCTGCACTATGCTTTTCCATGAGTTCAAGAAGCTCCTTGATCAACGCTTCATCTTCGGCCTCTTCATCGGACAAGCCCAGTTTGGCACGCATTCCCTTGAGCCAATGATGATGGTACAATTCAGAAAATTGTGCGATAGCATCCTGAGCGAGTTGCACGGCCTGTTCTTCATCTTCATGCAGCAACGGCAGAAGCGTCTCGGCAAAACGAGCCAAATTCCACCCCGCAATATACGGTTGATTACCATAAGCATAGCGACCTTGCCTGTCAATGGAGCTAAATACGGTTGAAGGATTGTAAGCATCCATAAAGGCGCACGGACCATAATCGATGGTCTCACCACTGATCGCCATGTTATCCGTGTTCATCACGCCATGAATGAAACCAACACGCTGCCATTGGGCAATGAGTGCCGCCTGCCGTTTAATTACTTCCTGAAGGAGCAAAAGATAGCGATTCTCAGCTTGGGCAACATCAGGAAAATGTCGATGCAACGTATAATCAGCCAACGCCCGAAGATCGTCGATAGATCCCCATCTGGCTGCATACTGGAAGGTTGCTACCCGGATATGACTGGAAGCCACCCGGGTTAAAATGGCACCCGGCCGCTCTGTTTCACGGATAATGTTTTCTCCTGTTGATACCACCGCCAGACTGCGTGTCGTTGGAATACCCAGTGCATACATCGCTTCACTAATAATATACTCACGCAACATGGGCCCTACAGCAGCACGTCCATCTCCCCCACGGGAGTAGGGTGTTCTTCCTGATCCTTTGAGCTGGATATCCACTCGCTCGCCCTGTGGCGTAATCTGTTCACCCAGCAGCAAAGCACGTCCATCTCCAAGCATGTTAAAATTGCCAAATTGATGTCCTGCATAGGCCTGAGCCAAAGGCTCGGCTCCTTCCGGAATCGAATTACCTGCAAAAATTTGCGCTCCTTCATCACTGTCAAGAGACTCCACATCCAGTCCTAGGCTGGATGCAAGCAGTCGATTGAAAATGATCAGCTTTGGTGATTCAACAGGCACTGCGCCCTGACTTGTAAAAAAGGGTTGCGGTAACTTCGCATAACTATTCTCCAAGTTCCACCCTTTGTTCAATGTTTCTTGTTGCATGGTGATCACAACTCCTTTTCTGTACCCCAGGGATATCCCTTGGTTATATTGTAGCCTTGTGAACCAATGCTCATTTATGTAGTCGCATGGAAATTCAATGTAAGATGTTGTTGACTTAAACGAACATCTAAAATGTTCTTGATGAAACTTTAGCATATTTGCATGCCTTTTGCATTCCTCATGAATCGTAAGCACAAAAAAATCCAAGAGATTTCTTTGCCAAGTGGAATCAGTGTCTTTCACTCCACTTCCCAGAAAACCCTCTTGGATCTATTCCTCTTACTACCAGATGACACATCTGTTATTACAAAGATTACGTGTGTGCTTCTTGAGCCTGTACAGGCTGTACTGGCAAGCTCTCTTTTTTCAAAGCAAGGTTAAAGAAGACATTAAGCAGGATCGCTGACAGGCTTCCCGTGATAATACCATCGCTAACAATAATCCGAATACTTTGAGGAAGCTGGGCAAACAGGTCGGGTACAGCAGTAACGCCGAGCCCAAGTGAAACGGAGCAAGCCACGATCAATAGATTGGATTGTTTGCCAAAGTCGACGTTTTGTAGCATTTTGATCCCGGATGAGACGACCATTCCAAACAGGACAACAGTCGCTCCTCCGAGGACAGCACTTGGAATAATGGTTGCAAAAGCAGCTACCTTCGGAATGAGTCCCAGAAAGATTAGAATACCTCCGGCTGCAACCACCACATTGGTCGTTTTCACCTTGGAGAGCTGAACCAAACCGACATTCTGAGCAAATGTATTGTATGGAAAGGCATTGAATATGCCACCTAGAACAAACGCGAGACCTTCTGCGCGATATCCCCGTGCCAGATCTTTTTCGTTGATCGGTTGATCACAGATTTTGCTCAAAGCCATAAATACACCTGTTGATTCGATGATAACCACCGTACCTACAATAATCATTGTAATGATTGGGCCTATTTCGAAGGTAGGCCATCCAAAGTAAAAGGGTTGAGGCAAATGGAACCAGGAGGCTTCCTGTACAGAGGCAAAATTCACTTTTCCCATGATGGCTGCGATGAGGGTTCCCACAATAATACCAAGGAGAACAGCCAGGGATTTAACAAAACCACGAGCATATCGATTCAGGATTAGAATGAACAGTAATACACCAAATGAAAGCGCCAAATTGTCCAAACTTCCGAAATTCTCGCTGTTTGCTCCACCCGCCATGTTTTTAATGCCGGTTGGGATTAGCGCAAGACCGATAATGGTTACCACTGTACCGATCACAACTGGCGGAAACAATTTGACGATTTTGCTAAAAAATACGGCAAAGATGACGATAAACAACCCCGCTGCGATGATCGACCCATATATGGCAGGAATTCCGTATTGCGATCCAATCGCAATCATGGGTGTCACTGCTACAAAAGAACTTCCGAGCACCGCTGGCAAACCAATACCCAAATACTTCCCTTTTCGAGCCTGAAGCCATGTTGCAATCCCACACGTTAACAGATCAATGGATACCAGATACGCCAACTGCTCTGCAGTCAGATTTAATGCTCTGCCCACAAGCAAAGGCACCAGAATTGCTCCCGCATACATCGCGAGTACGTGCTGAATACCCAGTGAAAAAACTCTCATCTTTTTGGTTTCTTTCATCCCAAGTTGCCCCCCTGAAATTAGAATCAACAGAACCGCTGCAAAATCATGTTATGTTGATTCACATTATATAAACTATTCAGGGAAGTTCCATGATTCATAACATAGAATTGTGATAAGAGATAAAGAGCCCAACTAAAATTGGGCGTGTTATACAAAAGGTACTCTCAAACGGTTTATGTCGCGTTATATTAGTTGACACTAAAATTTTCAAATAATCCTTTAAACTCAGAAGCAATGAAACATGAACTTGGGATGTAACTTCAGTGATTCATGTTAATGCATAATGTCAGAACATCACTTCTTTCATATTCTCAGCTTGTCGAGTTAAGAGGTTTGATGTTAAAACGTTGCTCCATTACTTCTCCGTTCTGGTGAACCCTCTCCGTAAAAAACACTTCTTCTCTGTTCATCAGAACAACGGATGAAGCTCTGGTCCCATAGTCGAATTTCTCACTTCTAACGAAGATGGGAGAAAGCAAGCGTTCCCATTCCAATGGAACACCTGTATGAGGCAGAAGTTCATCCACTGAAGGATCTGTCATTTGCAGCAAGCCTAATATTTGTTCTGTGAGGGGAGCTTCGTCCTCCCCTTGGATTATTTTTTCCAGCCCTTCTTTCCCACGTTTCAACTTGGGCCAATCTGTATTAATCAAGTGATTACTAATCCCGTATATTCCCGGTTTCAACTTCATCACAACATTACCCACATTAGAATAATAATAGAGGTCGTCAGGATCACCCACTAACAAATTGTAGCCAGGATAATCATTGCGACTTTGCTCCGCATGTTGCATATATTGCTTGGGGGTGGACGTTCCCTTTAAAAAATCAGCAACCAGATCTCCTCTTGAGCCCTTGGCATGTACCTCTTCATTCGGATCACGATAATTCGTGACAGCAGCCAGACGCCCCTCTGTGGTTACGCCCATCCAAGTTCCCATTTTCGACAAATCCCGGCCAGCCAATATATGAGGATAGTCTTCCCAATAGTGTGCTTGAGCCGTAGGTCTGTGATAGAATTCATCCCTATTTGATCCCAATATAAGTGGATACTTTGGATGCATGTTGTAAGCAAATAAAATTAAACACATGGGAATCTTCAACTCCTATATTGGTTAAACCTCTAATTTTGCGCCTTATATCGCATAATCAACCACAATTACATCTTCCACCCAACCATCGAGGGACGCTACAAATGCCTGATGAGCAGGATGTGGACCATAGGCGCGTAATGCCTCCTGATCTTCAAACGTCACTCTCAATCCAATCGTGTAACCTTGAATACGGTCCGTTTCTTCCGTTGCATTAATTCCTGCGGTCAGCCCGACAATCCCCGGGATTTGTTCCTGTAACGCGAGTAATTGATCCACCCAATCCTGCTGTTTGGCTAACGTGGTTTTATCGTTAAATTTAAAACAACCAAATGTTCAAACATCTTGTTATTCCTCCCATGTCCATTCGAATAGTCATGCAATTTCGTTAAATGAAGTTAATTCAACAATTCCAATCCGCCCATCATATAGGGTACGACTCTGTTGGCTAATTCAGCCGGGGATTCCTGCCCTCCTTCAATATTCCATCGATATGTCATCCCATAGATCGACCAACTCAGCATGGTTGCAGTAATTTTCAGTGTTTTGGGATCTACATCTCCCGCTACTTTGCTCATTAATTCAAGAAGGAATTGCTCCAGCTGTGTCTTGATGTTTTCTTCAATAATTGGCGCAACTGTCTCATATTTTTTGATGCATCCATTACTTGAGACGTGATAATCACATAATGAAAATATAAGCTGCTGTATGGTTTCGGCTGATAACCGGGCATCCGGGTCTACCCTTTTCGTTACATATTCCATAAAAGCATCCGATAACAAGGCTTCAAGCAATGCATATTTATCCTGAAAATGGGCGTAGAATGTAGCCCTGTTAATTGTGGCTTGTTCCGTAATGTTTTGAATCGTAATGCTGTTGAAATTTTTAAGATTCAATTGGTTTAAAAACGCATCAAGAATTAATTGACGCGTGCGGATTACACGCGGATCATTCGAGTTTGGAGACAATACACCAGACATGCCCCAATCCTCCTTTGTACACAAAATATTTGGCTAGACTCCTTCATTATAGATAAGTGTTATTTGTTCAACAAGTGAAAGTAAGTGCACAGACACCATACAATAATCAGTGTCTTTCGCTTAAGCAACAAAATGCTCCGATTGTTGGTTGAGCATGCCTATAGACCTTGTTAAGATTGCACTCGTACCCGCTTGAAGGTGCAACATAATGGAGGTGCTTAGTTTGAGTGATCAACAACATAACGTTATTTCTACCGAGTTTCTGTTTCAACCATACACCGTTTCAAAGTTAACCCTGTCCTCGCGCATCGTCATGTCCCCCATGGCTCGTGCCTTCTCCCCGGATGGTATCCCGGGCCCCGATGTAGCTGCATATTATCGTCGGCGTGCCGAGCATGGTGTTGGACTCATTATTACCGAAGGTGCGACCATTGAGCATCCATCATCATCAAGTGAGCCTAGAATCCCTCATATGTATGGAGAAGCAGCTCTTCAAGGCTGGGCTGAAGTGGTCGAACAAGTCCATCAAGCCGGCGGCAAAATCTTCCCTCAGATTTTACACATGGGAATCGTTCGTCCTTCAGGATCTAACCCACACCCGGAAGCTGCCTCACTGAGTCCATCGGGAGTTGATATGGAAGGTACTCAAGTAGGTGAGCCCATGACGGAGACAGAGATCGCAACTGTGATTCAAGCTTATGCAGATGCAGCAGCCAATGCGCAAAGTATTGGTTTTGACGGAATTGAACTTCACGGTGCGCACGGTTTTCTAATCGATCAGTTTTTCTGGAAAACAACGAATAGGAGAACGGACTGCTATGGTGGTGACCTTCAGAAACGAACTCAATTCGCGGTTGAACTTGTAATGGCAGTTCGGGCTGCGGTAGGTCCTGATTTCCCTATTGCGATGCGGATCTCCCAATGGAAGATGGATGATTATCAAGCCAGACTGTTCGACACACCCGAACAACTGGGACAATTCCTCAGCTTGTTGGTTGACGCAGGTGTAGATATCTTCCACTGCTCGACACGACGCTTCTGGGAGCCCGAGTTCGAAGGATCTAATCTTGGATTTGCAGGTTGGGTAAGAAAACTGAGTGGCCAAACCACAATTACCGTTGGTTCTGTGGGTATGCCAGATGAGTCTGAAGCAGGAGCAGATAAAGCAACACATCCAGGTATGGGCGAACTCATGAAGCGATATGAGCAACAGGAATTTGATCTGGTAGCTGTGGGACGTGCACTCCTTGGTGATCCGGCATGGGCTGCCAAAATACGCGAAGGACGTGTATCCGAGATACAGGCTTTTACACCTGAAGCACTCGCTACGTTACACTAAGAACAATTACTAATTGTTCAAGACATTTTTTCTCCCATATATATAGGCTTGAACTCATGAATCAACTATACTTAGCAAAGGGCTCGCTTTCCTTCCGGGATTGCGGGTATTTTGTTTTTAGAGATATCTGTCTGTTCAAACACTTCGAGCAATAGCAATATCGTTCAAGAAAATTCCTTCTTTGCAACCTATAATGATCTTAACTTACCAGAAAGAAGGTGCATCATGACACGGGAAGTCCGGACTGTAGTATTTGATACCGACTTACAGCTAGAAGCTTATCAATTTGAAGGCATTATGCAGAAGTTTCCCAATCATTTTCATGACTATTACGTCATTGGATTCATTGAACAAGGCAAGCGACACCTCGTCTGCAACAACGAAGAATACATTCTGAATAGCGGAGACATGATTGTTTTTAATCCACATGATCCTCATGCCTGCGAACAGGTGGATGGAAGAACCCTCGATTATCGCTGTATCAATGTCCAGCCTGAGGTTATGCGAGAGTATGCGAGAGAGATTACTGGACAAGCTTACTTGCCACGGTTTACATCCCCCGTTCTCTACCAAAGTGAACTTGTGGGTTCCCTGCACGAGCTGCATCAGATGATTCTAGAGGAGCAATCGGATTTCTGCAAAGAAGAATTGTTACTCTTACTACTGGATCAATTGCTACGAGATTATTCGGATGCTGAACCGCCTGTTTCCACACAGGATGTTACCTTGGAGATCAGACGCATATGTGATTACATAGAATCTCATTACATGGAGAGCATCTCGCTGAACGATTTAACCGATTTGACGGAGATGAGCAAATACCACCTGCTGCGTTTATTCACCCGCCAGAAAGGGATATCACCTTACCGTTATCTGGAGACGATTCGCATTAATCAAGCCAAACGTCTGCTGGAACAAGGTCTGCTTCCGATTGAAGTAGCCGCACAGACAGGATTCAGTGACCAGAGCCATTTCACGAATTTTTTCAAAAAACTGATTGGCCTGACACCCAAGCAATATAGACGGATCTTCAATCATGATTCGGAGTTGAAACGTACCACCACTAACATCGTATGACAAGTCATCTTGGTCATCAAAACACTAAAGCCTCTACCGGACATTTACTCGCTTTGTTTACTATACTTATCTGGGGAACTACCTTTGTCTCTACGAAGGTTCTGTTGATTGATTTCACTCCTGTAGAAATTTTATTTTTCCGTTTCCTGATCGGGTATTTGGCACTGTTATTGATCTATCCACGTTCACTGCGGATCGCCTCATTCAGAGAAGAATGGTTATTTATCGGAGCAGGCATATGCGGGGTGACGTTATATTTTCTTATTGAAAATATTGCTCTGGTGTACACAACAGCTTCCAACGTGGGTGTCATTGTCTCCATTGCCCCGTTCTTCACTGCCGTGCTCGCACATTTCTTCTTGGATGGAGAAAAGTTAACTCGCCGCTTTATTATCAGATTCGGGATTGCCCTGAGCGGCATCATACTCATCGCATTGAACGGCAGTTTCATTCTGCAACTCAATCCGCTAGGCGATCTGCTTGCTTTCATAGCACCCGCGGTATGGGCAATTTATTCTGTGTTGATGCGGAAAATTGGCGAGCTTTGTTATCACACCACTGGTGCGACTCGCAAAGTGTTCTTCTATGGCCTGATCTTCATGTTACCAGCTCTGTTCCTATTTGAATTCCATTGGGATCTTGGACGCTTCACGAATATGACCAATCTATCCAATATTATATACCTCGGCCTGGGTGCCTCCGCGTTGTGTTTCGTGACCTGGAACCGAGTCGTTAATCTTCTTGGCGCTATCAAAACGAGTGTCTACATCTATCTGGTGCCTGTCATTACTGTCGTGTCATCTGCACTGATTCTTCAGGAACGGATAACCTGGGTGACCATACTCGGGGCGTTCTTAACCTTACTCGGATCTTACATTTCAGAGCGAAAAAGGTAAGCCATTCAACAACAAAGACACTAATCCAGGCAGGGGTTAGTGTCTGATTCTTTTTTTAAGTTATAAACGTTTATTGTGACTGAACACCGTTGCGTTGACATGCAGCAGAACTCATTTTATCTCATTCAATTGAGAGATCAGAATCTCCAGTTCCTCTTGCTCCAGATGACGCCATTGGCCCCGCTCTAATTGATCGAGCTTAATATTCATAATTCGGACGCGCTCCAGCTTCAACACGCGATACCCCAAGGCTTTGCACATTCTGCGGATCTGCAGGTTGAGACCCTGTGTCAAAATAATACGAAATACATCCTCACTTTGCCTATACACTTCGCACGGCTTGGTCACCACGTCCAAAATCTCAACTCCTTCGGACATGGAATGTACAAATTCGTCTGTTATGGGTTTGTCTACAGTCACTACATATTCTTTATCATGATTATGCTCTGAACGCATCATCTTGTTCACAATGCCTCCGTCATTCGTTAGCAAAATCAACCCCTCAGATGCCTTATCCAGCCTGCCTATGGCAAATATGCGAGAAGGATAATTCATAAATTTGATGATATTCCCCTCTACGTGTTCTGCTGCGGTGCAGACAATACCGATGGGTTTATTTAGAGCAATATAGACAGGTTCGCTGTCATTACGAGGGATCTGCTTCCCATCAATGAGTACCACATCGAGTGGTTCAACATCCGCCCCTTTTTCACATACTCTGCCATTGATCGTTATGCGCCCAGCTGCAATTAATCGGTTCGTTTCCCGACGGGAGCAGAATCCCGTTTCACTTATGTATTTGTTAATTAGCATATGTCACCACTTCTCATCTATAATATTGCCACTGGTTCTTAGAGTGCTGGTACGTTCATTCGCATCGTGCAATGAGTTAGTACCTTGTACTGATTTTCATTCCACATCATCTCATTTATACTGAAACGAAGCAATGAATGGTTATATAAAAACACATACACCGTTACATAGGAAAGCCCAAATACACTCTGGAAGGAGTTTCTCATGTACAAAGTTACTCGATTTACAGTTGACCCCGATGATCCCAACCAAGACTCTGGCATGTGGATTGGTGGAGAAACTGCATACGTTTCCGACTGGCCACTCAACTCTGATGGTCAGCCTTTATTGCATCTGTTCTCCATCAATTGTAATACACTTTCACAGCAGGTCCATATCCCATCTTTACCACAAGATAAATATATCTCAGTCTTCTCGACCTACTCCGTCTCCGAATATTTTCTGGATCAGGTAATCTATACGGGAGATAAGCTGGAATGGAACGAGAATATTCTTGCCGGAAGCACTTATGTCTCGGTATCTTCGCATCCACTTACTTCCGTATGTCCCGTTCCACCCATTCCGTTAAGCGGCGTACGTTTGATTGAAACGGAGTTAGACGATGAGGCGTTCCCTGCATTTTCATTTTTCTCTCCCACTTTACCAAACGGTGTGAAAGGAATTGACCATTTGCTAGAGGAACATCAACTGGTGTGTCAAATATATTCCGGAGATTTTCCTGAGCCTTATCGGGATATATTGGGTCTTCCCGATGCAAATGGTTATTTATTTTTGCGAAAGGGTCCCGCGTCTGCTTACGCACCATTCGATGGAATTTTCTTTGTACAGACTGCTTAATAGCGATACGTGGAAGTCAGGTATCATCATATAAAACGGTTAATCAGAACGTTTCCCGTCTACTCAGACAGGGAACTTTTTTTATATATGCACATTTTACTATTCTCGATCAATACAGATGCCAAATCCTGTTAAACGGTCATATGAATTGGATCATATTTATCCTTTCGACACGAAATCGTTTTAGATGAAACTTAGCACGAGAAATATTTCTCTTCATCAAAATTTAACATTATTTTACAACAAAAAGCATGTACATTTGTGCATTTATGGTATAAGTTATATATGAAATAAACATTAATTACATAATATAAAATTTTTATCCAACTAGGAGGCGGGCTTTTGAAAAGAATATTCGCTCTAAGCTGCGGTTTTTATCTGTTAATCGGCATAACCAGCGTTGTGCTCGGTGCACTTCTCCCTGTTTTATTGTCACATTATGAGCGCGGTTACAGTGATGGCGGATTTTTGTTATTTCTGCAGTTTCTTGGATTTCTTGTCGGTGTAATCGCAGCTCCTACCCTGACAGCCCGTATCGGAAGAAAAGCGATGCTGACCCTTGCACTGATCTGTATTGTAGCCGCCTATATATTACTCGGTTTTCTGCCATCCTGGTCTGTAGTTCTTCTTCTAACGATTATCGTAGGTTTCGGTTCAGGTATCATCGAACCCTCTGTAGGTGCTTTCACGATCGAATTCACTGAGAATCAGAAGGCGGTCGCCATGTCCAAGCTGGATGTCTTCTTTGCTCTTGGAGCACTTCTCATCCCGGCTGTTGCTGCTTTATTCATCTGGATGGAGCTGTGGCATCTTACTTTTTATACGGTCGCCGTGTTGTCACTGATTCTCATGCTGCTGTGGATCACAATGCCCCGGCCAGCCGCACTGTATCTGGAACAGGCTGGCGAGAATACAGTGGCACATGCAGCAGGTAAAGCCCAATATTCGAGAAAACATCTGGGTCTGCTGACAATCTTCGTCATCTTCTTTTTCATCTACATGGGATTGGAACTGGGATTGATGAACTTCCTGCCCTCCATTCTCGTAGAACGACTGCACCTTCAGGAATCTGTTGCATCGCTGAGTGTCTCCATCCTGTGGATTGCGATGATCATCGGTCGTCTTTTCTCCGGAAAAATAGCGGAAGCCGTCAACTATATGCCTTTCCTGATCTGGAGTACGGTTGGCACGCTTTTGTTTACGGTCGCTATGGTATTTGTAACTGGACAGTGGGCAACGTATGTGCTCATCTTCGGAACCGGTCTGTTCATGTCAGGGCTGTTCTGTATCGCACTTGTCTATGCAAATGTTCTGATTCCCGGCATGACCGAGCGGACAACCAGTATCCTGATCGCATCGGGGGGGATTGGAGGTGCCATCTTGCAGTATGTGACTGGATGGAGTATGAGCACAGGTCCTGTCGTGAATACGATCTGGATTTTGGCCGGATTCTGTCTGATCTTGCTTGTTACTTTGATGGTCTCTCATCTATGGACTGTAAAAAATAATGCAGTACGTGCTGCTCTCGCACAACATAGCAAGGAAATGTAAACATCGTTTCTTAAGGGAGGTGATGCCCGCATCATCCGGGATTTTTTGAGCTTCGTTCGAGCTAGTACACCATTACAATTGGAGGAAATCGTATGCAAACTTTAACCAACAACCGCTTCATAGCCGGAAAAGGGATTAAGTTGATTGACGATTCAGGTGTTGAATACCTGGACGGCGTGTCGGGAACATTCAATCTGTCACTGGGCTATAATCACCCACATGTAGTCAGCAAAATTCAGGAACAAGTCGGCAATCTGACGCATATGTCTTCCTCCTTCACTGAACCGTACGTAAATGAAGTACTTGATCACTTAATCGAATATGCTCCAAACGACATTAATGCCGGATGGATGCGGGATATCACTGGTTCAACTGCCAACGAATGTGCAACCAAAATTGCACAGAAGTATACCGAATCGACAGACATCATCAGCCTGTATCTATCCCATCATGGGCAGACCCAATTTGCCACCGGGATTTCAGGGAATGCCTTCCGGCGGAAACGCTTCCCCAATTCGGCTGTGGCTAACGCGGTCCATGTACCTGCCCCATACTGTTTTCGTTGCCCATTCAAATCCTCAAATGGAGACTGCGCCTATCAATGCGTTGAAGCTATATCTGATGCGATAGAATATGCAAGTTCCGGCTCAGTCGCCTGCATGATCATCGAGCCCATTCTCGGGAATGGCGGCAATATCATTCCTCCTGCCGGATATTTCAAACGTCTGCGTAAACTGTGTGATGAGTACAATATTATTCTTATTGCCGACGAAGTGCAGACAGGAATCGGTCGTACCGGAACCATGTTTGCCAGCGAACTGTTTGATATCCAGCCTGACATGATTACCCTTGCGAAAGGTCTTGGCGGGATCGGCGTACCTGTTGCTGCGGTGTTAATGCAATCCCGGCTGAACGTGCTCGAAAAGCACGAACACTCCTTCACCTCAGGAAGTAATCTGATCTCCGTAACCGCTGCCAAATCCACATTGGAAGTGGTATCCGAACCCGGCTTCCTGGATGCGGTGAAACGCAAAGGTGAAATTTTGGGTGAATTGCTGCATGAATTGGCTATGAAATACCCAAGTATCGGTGAAGCTCGTGGTGTCGGGTTAATGTGGGGGCTCGAGATTGTAGGTGACGGTAATGAACCGGATACGCTCAAAACCAATGCCATTGTTGACCGTGCTTTTACAGATGAGCATCTAATCTTGAGAAGTTCAAGATATGGATTTGGCAACGTTGTTAAGGTCCGGCCTTCCCTTACTACAACCGAAGACGAACTGGTAGAGATCGTGGAGCGACTGGATTCAGTGCTCGCCAGCGTTAATTAAAACATTTCAATGCAACTGTTCGAAGTGGTCGTTTCGGTTACGAATCGTTCTTATGATCGCTGTTATCCACGGATTTTCTTGATTTCCCTTTCCCAAGGGAAAAATCCGTTGATAAAGGCGCACGCTTCGCTTCTCCAGAATCGATTTCGTCCCCTTCACTACTTTCGTATCTTGAAAAAACTGTTTAAGATGAATCGCTATATTTATATTTTATATAATTATAAGGAGGTTATATCATGCTTGCATTGGTATACAAATCGGCTTGGGATGTGGCGCTTGAGGAACGGCCTGTCCCGGAAATTACAAGAGATAATCAGGTGTTGGTTCGTATTCGGGCGACAGGTGTATGTGGTACCGATCTCGGTATTGTCAGCGGCAAATATCATGCAGTTCCTTCTGTCATTCTCGGTCATGAGTCTGCCGGGGAAGTCATTGATGTTGGCTCTGCGGTAACGACATTACAACCGGGCGACCGTGTTGTGATCGATCCTACCTACTTTTGCGGACAATGTGACATGTGCAGAACAGGCAGACAAAATCATTGCACACACAAGTCTGTTACCGAGACAGGTGTGAGTGCTGACGGAACATTTACAGATTATTATGTGACCGAGGATCGTTTTTTGTACAAATTGAAGGACCATGTGAGCTATGAAGAAGCAACTTTGACGGAACCACTCAGCTGTATGCTGACGGGGATTAATCAGATTCATCTACTGCCGAATTTCAGAACAATCATCCTTGGTGCAGGCCCGATTGGCATTCTGTACAGCTACGCGCTCGCTTCCAAAGGGGTTACCGGCTGTCTGGTCGACATCTCCGAAGAACGCTTAGCTATTGCCGGTTCCATTGCACCAGAACGTTGGGAGGTTCATTCATCCTTCGAAAATGCAATAGAATCACTGTCACCCGCAACCCATCAGGTCGATATGATTGTGGATACAACTGGCGTTGTGGGCACACAAGTGCTATCCCAGCTCGCCAGCGGCGGTTACCTGATGCTGGTTGGTCTGAGAGATGGAAACACATCCTTCAATCCCAAGGAAGTTGTGGACCGCAGTCTAAAAATTATTGGTTCCATTGATTCTCTGGGAACATTTGCAACCGCACATTATATGATTGAACAAGGGATTATTCCGGCAAAAAAAATCATCACCCACTCCTTCCCGTTGGAGGATTACGAAGAAGCATTCCGCACACTTGGCTGCGATATTCAGGGACGCACACTTCAAGCCTCTTCACATGCCATTAAAGTTGTGCTGCAATCCAGCGGTTCCAGTTTCTAAAGTGGAACGTCAACCATGAATGGACTACATTAGAGATATATGTATACACAATCCTGGAGGAGGAATACACATGGCAGCGAACAAAGAATCTAACGGACTGGGAGCCCCCAATGATGACATCATTCAAGCGGTCATTTTTGACATGGATGGTGTACTGATTGACAGTGAACCGATTTATTTCGAGATTGAGCGCAGCTCATTTTCCCATTTTGGAGCAAGAGTGACTGATGAAGAACATCATACCTATGTTGGAGTTACGCTGGAATCCATGTGGCAGCAAGTACTGGACAAACATCAGCTGACAGCTACGCTGGAAGAAATATTTGCTTATCATCAGCACAATGTGATGCAAACCATGCTTGCCCATCCGAATCTCACGGCAATGCCTTCCTTAGAACGCTGGTTAAGTTGGCTGCATGAGCAACATGTACCCATAGCTGTAGCTTCTTCCTCTCCACGTGCACTGATTGATTTGATCATGGACAAAACCGCTCTTGGACAATACTTTGAGGTGCGAATGACAGGTGAGGAAGTTACACACGGCAAGCCGGCACCAGATATTTTCCTGACCACCGCTGAGATGATCGGTGCATCCCCTTCGAATTGTCTGGTAATCGAGGACTCGCTTAATGGTGTTCAGGCCGCCAAAAGTGCAGGCATGCGCTGTATCGGATATCGCAATCCGGGATCAGGCAATCAGGACTTGTCCAAAGCCGATCTTCAGATTTCCAGTTACGATGAGTTATGGACATTGAAGAATACACTGCCCTTTGAAGGCAGATTGCCAAGCTTGTCAAAGTTTCGCTGAGAAGATCGTAATAAAAAAGATCGTAATTTAGGAATGAGTATTCAGAAAAAAACAACCCAAACGGCTTCAATTCATTCGAATTGGAGCTGTTTGGGTTTTGCTTGCTGCAATGGGTGTTACATGAGGACACATGCTGTAATTTCAACTAAACCGAAAGATCGAGACTTCCACCCAGATTGGGGTGAGGAGCAGGCACTGACTTTAACATTTCCGCCATCTGCTGGCCTTGCTGCTGTGCCATGTCTTTTGTAATCGACATCACTTGCAAGCTTGCCGACTGCACTACTGAAGCTTGGCTCATCGCCATTGATAATGCTGCAATATCCATGTTCTGCACTCCTTTCACTTTCTGGTTACATAGATGTACTTATTATATATCGGTTAGAAGGGAGCAAATATTAAAAGGTCGATCAAAATGAATAGGGAATCCATTCCATTCAATCATAACCGCCCTCAGCTTGGGGTAGTTCTTTGTAGACTTCTGCCGTTTCCACGATCTGTTGAAGTAACATCCGCAATTTCAATAGCTGATATGCAACGTTGGTGACATCACAATGTTGATCCGACCACGTAAAAAGCTTTTTTCTCCATCTACAGTAATTTTCCAGCTATCATCATTAACGGAGTATAAAAAGGGGATGCCTTAAGTCATTAGCATGACTGAGGACACCCCTTATTAAGGTTTATTTTAATCTAATGAACCTGGCACACGCTATTCGCTCTGATTTGCACAGGTCTGTGGTGTAACGAATCACAGAGACGTTATTTCGTCGATTGGGTCGTTTTTTAGGTTCTGACACCCTGATATGATGAAATAACGTTACTGAGGTTTGTTTAAGTTTGCCATTCACGTCGATCTACCTCTTAAGACGCGTCAGATTCGTTAGCGCTTTGAGTGAGGAGGAAACTCACTTCTGGAGCGGCCCCTTACTTGTGCATTAATAACTGTTCGACGTACTCAACGCAAGTTCGTTTATTTTAACTTCCGGGTTACTTACCACCTGTTGAATCATGGAAATAAAGTGTTTTTGAATCTGTTCAACGGTAGATGGGTCATACACATTGGCATTGTACATCAAAATGATCTTCATATTTTCATGGGGTTTGACGATCAAAGTAAAATCAAAACTATTGTGTTCTGTACCCCCAACATTCATAATCTCAAGCGGTGTTTCACCTTTCTGACCCAGACTCTCCATTCGGTTCTCTACCGGGAAGTTCTGATACACAACAACATGATTAATCAGAAATTGTTTTTGCTTGGTCAGATTTTGAATATCATATAACGAATACGTATCATATGCATGTGACTCCACAGCTTGTGCCTGATTCCTTTTCATTAGAGATATAAATGACTCATCTGCCTTAGCCTGGATACGAACAGGAATCGCATTAATAAATAATCCAATCATGCTTTCGATCCCAGGAATGACAGGTGGTCTGCCCGATACCACACTTCCGAATACAACATCGTTGCTTTCATTGTATTGCTGCAACAATACACCCCAGACCGTCTGCACTAACGTATGGAGAGTAACATGCTGCTGTTCCGCAATCTGTTTCATTTGCTCGATTAGTACATCATCCAAATAACAGTTTAACGTTCTGGAATCCTGTCTTTCATGTTTCGGTTTGATTTTTTCTCCAGGCAATTTCGTTTGTCCTTCATAACCCTTCAGGTAATGAGTCCAATACGTTATTGCACCTTGATGATCTTGCTGTTCCAGCCATTCAATGAATTGACTATATGGGGTTAATAGAGTCACTTGAGGCTTTCTATTTTCCCGAATCGCAAAGTAATTCTCGAATATTTCCTTGCTTACCAGAGACATACACCAGCCATCCATCAAAATATGGTGAAAACTCCATATGACGCGGTATTCATCTTTCTTTGTTCGTAAAACAGACATACGTATTAGTGAATCTCGTTGTAAGTCAAATCCTCTTGCCTTGTCCTGCTCGATATACTCGTCAACATACGTTTTACGTTGCAGCTCACTTGTGCCAGCCACATCTTCATAGTTAAATTCAAATTTCTTCTCTTGATACACAATTTGAAGAGGGATGTCCACGAAATCACTGTAAAAATTAGTTCTTAATATCGCATGCCTTTGCATTAACTGATCCAAACTTTGCGCAAAAGAGGTAACATCCAAATCTCCACGCATGTCAAACATGATTTGTACAAAGTAAGCGCCCGAAATTGGATTCCGTTCACTTTCGTACAGCATTTCCTTCTGTAATGGTGTAAGTGGGTACACATTTTCGATTCGACCGATGTGCCCCGTTTGTTCCACGATTTGATCCAATTGATCAATGGTTAATGACTTGCATGAAATATCACTTGGCGTAAGCTCGGTTTGTTCCTTCGTTACACAATGTTCAACGACTCTACTAAGACCTTCCTTATAGAAACAAGCCAGTTGCTCCATCGTTTCCCGGCGATATTGTTTTGAACTATAGTTAATGGACAGCGACAACCGACCCTCTGTAACAATGCCATTGATATTCAGCACAAATGGTCTCTTGTTGTTTTCACTTACGGATGGCCCGCTGGAATAAGACGAGAATTTAATGCCATCTTGGCCCGAATCCTGATTCACCTGTCCCATATAGTTGAAACTAATTTCGGGATTTTTCTCTAACTTGAATCCTTCATTTCCATGTGACAAATACCTCGAAATCCCGTAACCAATGCCCTTGGTTGGAATCTGGCGCAGTCCTTCCTTGACGGTCTTAATCTTCCTTGATAAGTCAGCCCCGGACTCCATCGTAATCATAACGGGGTACATGCTTGTAAACCATCCCACTGTACGCGTAATGTCCAGCTCTGACAGGATGTCTTCTCTACCATGCCCTTCCAGATTTACGAGGATTTCTCCCATGCCTGTCCAATCATGAACAGCCATTCCTAATGCCGTTAGCAATATATCATTAATTTCCGTATGGTACGCATGATGTGTTCGCTTTAATAATTGCTCGGTTTCCGCTGCTGTCCAATGAATGGTGATCGTTTCACTATCTTTGCCAATCGTCTCATCACAATCCATATCTTTAGGCAGCGGGCTTAGCTGGGCCTGCTCCACACGACTCCAGTATGGATTCTCTTGCTTCATCACCGGGCTGTCTGCAAACGTAGACAATTGTTCTGCCCATTGTTTAAACGAGGTCGTTTTTTGAGGAAGCCGGATTTCTTCACCTCTTAAGAACTGGTCTTGCCCTGTCTGAATATCTTCATATAAAATACGCCATGAAACCCCGTCTACCAACAAATGATGAATGGCAATAAGCAGGTGATCCCCTTCAGCACATTGGAACAACCCAAGTTTGATTAAAGGTCCGTGAGACAGATTCATACCACTCTGAATTTCTTTTGCTTTATTTTCAATGAACGATGCAGGATCTGCTTCTGTTTTGAGGTCAACGATTTCAAGGCTGTATAATCCATCTTCGTCTGCCCCTCGATTCCACGCTTCATATCCGCCTTCAGGCGCTTGTCGATAAAGGATGCGGAGAGCATCATGCTGTTTAACGATCTTATCCATGATGCTGTGAATGAAGCGGACATCAAACCCTTTTTCACGAAAGAACATCATTTCCTGATTGTAATGATGTACGTCCACCATATTTTGATCAAAGAACCAGCGCTGAACAGGTGTCAGCATCACTTGCCCCGTAACTTCCCCTTGGTCAGAAATAGTGCTCACGGATGTAACGTGTTCACTCAACTCCGCTACTGTCGGATAGGTGAAGAAATGCTTCATTTCCACTTTATACCCCGCTTGAAGCAGTCGTGAGGAAACTTGAATACATTTAATCGAATCGCCCCCGAGTTCAAAGAAGTGATCTGATGTGCTAATCTTTTGAACACCAAGCACAGCTTCCCAGGAAGAGACGATCGCTTGTTCTACAGCGTTCTGCGGCGCCATATACTCGGTCCCTTTTTGCATATGTTCTTGTGGAGATGGTAATGCCTTACGGTCAACCTTCCCATTGGAAGTTAACGGTATATGCTCTAATTGAACAAAATAAGACGGGATCATATAATCCGGAATTTCATGAGATAATGCCATTCTGATTTTCTTCGCTGTCAGTGAGCTGTCGCCTTTCCAATACGCACACAACTGCTTCGAACCATCCTCATGCTCACGGGCAATAACGACCGCTTCCTGAATGGAGTCTATTTGCAAAAGCGCAGTTTCCACTTCGCCCAGCTCAATTCGGTAACCGCGAATTTTCACTTGATGATCGATTCGTCCCAAATATTCAATATTTCCATCCGGCAGCCATCTTGCGGCATCTCCTGTGCGATACATTTTCCCTTTTGTAATCCAGGGATGATCAACAAATTTCTCTGCGGTTAAATCAGGCCGGTTCAGATAACCTCTGGCAAGGCCCTCACCTGCTACAACTAATTCTCCCTGAACACCGATCGGTTGAATGCGTTGATGTTTATCCAAAATATAGGTCTGCAACGTCGGGATTGGTTTGCCAATATTGCTCTTTCCAACATGTATTTCAATGTCGGTTATTTCCTTATAAGTTACATGAACCGTTGTTTCGGTTATCCCATACATATTAATTAACTGGATAAATGGATATTTCAGCTTCCATTCCTTCAATAACACGGGATTGAGGGCTTCTCCTCCAAAAATCACTTTTCTTAATTTCAGATCTGCTGCATGACCTGCCAGTTCTTCCTGAAGAAGATGATAGAAATACGTTGGCGTTTGATTCAATATCGTCACTTGCTCGTCTTTTAACAATTGTAGAAATTGTTCCGGACTTTTTGCCGTCATTTGAGGTACGATAACCAGTTTTCCGCCATAGAGCAATGCCCCGTACATTTCCCATACCGAAAAATCAAAACAAAAAGAATGGAATAAGGTCCATGTATCTGATGCATTAAAATCAAACAAATTTTTACTGTTGAACAACAATCGCACCACATTTTTATGTTCAATACATGTCCCTTTTGGTTTACCTGTCGTTCCTGAGGTATAAATTACATATGCCAGGCCTGTTGGTGCAGCAGTAATTCCCAAATCGGAATGATCTTCATGATAGGACTCAGGTAGATCCAGGCAAACGACCTCTCCTGCAAAAGAGATGCGTTCTTGCAGATGACTTTGCAGTAATAATATCTGTACGCCCGAATCCTCAAGCATGTAGTTGACACGGTCCTCTGGATATTCGGGATCAATCGGCACGTATGCGCCACCCACTTTCAAAATCGCAAGGATTCCTACAACCATGTCTAGTGAACGATCAGCGATGATCCCGATTAACTGATCATTTTGAATGCCTTTAGCCTTCAGCGTTCTTGCCAATTGGTTGGCTTTCTCGTTCAGCCCTTGATAGGTCAAATGTTGATCCTCAAATACAACCGCAACGTGTTCAGGAGTCCTTTCCGCCTGTTCCTCAAACAGTCCATGAATCGTCTTGTCCATTGGATATTCAGCCATGGAATCATTAAACTGTTCCAAAATTTGCATTTTCTCCTGTGTTGTGGTCAAGTCAATGTCATGGATCGGAATATTCGGATTGTTGACCACTTGCTCCAACATCTGAATCAAGTGACCTTGAATCCGTTCTACGCTTGCCCGATCATAGACGTTAGCATTGTAATAGAACATACATTTCATGGATTGGCCTGGTTTGATAATCAGGTTAAAGTCATAGTTCGTTTGTTCATCTGCTTCAACATTCGTAATCCGAAGAGCTGTCTCCTCCTGATCCCCAAACTGTTCCATAATGCCCTGTACAGGATAATTCTCGAATATCAGGATATGATCAATCAAATTTTGCTTTTGCGATGTTTCCGCTTGAATCTCATATAACGGATACGTGTCATGTGGATGAGAAGCGACAGCATGTTCCTGATTCCGCTTCATAATCGCTGCAAATGTCTCGTTACCTTGACTCTGAATGCGTACAGGAATGGTATTGATGAATAAACCAATGATTCGCTCAACTCCAACAATCGCCGCAGGTCTGCCCGACACTACGCTTCCGAATACAACATCCTCACTGCCGTTATATATCTGTAGCAACATTCCCCAGGCTGTCTGCATGAACGTATTCAGCGTCACCTGATTCTGACTGGCCACTTGTGCGATTTGTCCGGTTAATTCCTGACTAAGTGTACAAATCATATGCTCTGAATGATATTCATCACTCTTCGTAATTGCATGTTCTTTTGGCAAAGTGGTCTGCTCATCATAATCTTGCAAATAGTCACGCCAGTATTTCAGGGACTCTTCATGATCTTGGTTGTCCAGCCATTCAATATAGTGTTTGTATGGAATCGTACTCTTTGCCTCCAGTTTTCGTTGTTCCTGAATAGCAAAGTATCCATCAAACAACTCCTGGATGACAAGCGACAAGCACCAGCCATCCATCAAAATATGATGATAATTCCAAATGAAACGGTAGGTTTGGTCATGCGTTTGCAAGATCGAAATACGCATTAACACATCCTGAGACAGGTCGAAACCTTTTATTTTATCTGCTCTTGTATATTCTGCCACGTATGCTTCACGATCTTTTTCATTCATCTCACGCAAATCTTCGTATATTAGCCCAGTCCGTTTATGACGGTATACCACTTGCAGAGGTCCATTCTTCCATTTGCTATGAAAATTTGTTCTGAGAATCGAATTACGCTGCATCAACTGATCCAGACTTTTCGTAAAAGCTTCCACGTCTAACGGACCATGAAGATCCAGCGTGGTTTGAAGGAAATACGCTTCAGAGTTTGAATGAAGCAAATGATGAAAGAACATCCCATTTTGCATCGGTGACAAAGCATATATATCTTCGATTTCACCAATATGTTCCGATTCTTGAACAAATCCTTCTAATTCTTCAATCGTAATTCCTTTTAACGTTAGATCACTTGGTGTACATTCCGGCTTCTCTTTTGTCACACAATGTATTACCATTTCTTGCAGATGATCTCTAAAATATGTTGCCACTCGCTCCATCGTTTCTTTTTGAAATTGGGTGCGACTATACCGAAGTGACAACGTCAATTTGCCTTCCACAATTAAGGCATTCATATCGATAAGAACATTTCTTCTGTGGTTGTCGCTTGCTGTTGCTCCACCTGGATAGGGAGAGATCTGCATCCCACTATTCTGGAGCTCCTGATCAAATTGACCCAAATAGTTAAAACTAATTTCAGGATTCAAGGTAAAGGGCGCTTCTTGCTGATGTGCACTTAAATATCGTAAAATACCATACCCAATCCCTTTTTTAGGGATTTGACGAATCATTTCTTTGTTTGTTTTGATGAGAAGAGACATATTAGAACTTGCTTCCATATCAAGTACAACCGGATACTGGCTCGTAAACCATCCGATCGTTCGTGTAATATCGAGCTCCGGTAAAATTTGTTCTCTTCCATGTCCCTCCAGATTGACCAGCACTTTATCCATGCCTGTCCATTGGTGAATAGACATGCCTAGTGCATGGAGCAGCAAATCGTTAATCTCCGTTTTATACGCACGATTCGCTTGTTTTAATAATTGTTCCGTTTCTGCCGCTGACCATTCCATCGTGATTTCTTCGCTGTCTTTTTCCAGTGCATGATCCGCTTCGAAATCTGTAGGTAACAGCTTATAGGTTGCTTTTTCAATTTCATTCCAATATGCAATCTCTTGCGTTATCGCATCACTGTTCGCATACAACTGGAGCCGTTCTGCCCATAATTGGAATGAAGCCGTTTTTTGCGGTAGTTGAATCGATTCTCCATGACTTAATTGTTCATAGCCCCTCGATAGGTCTTCAATCAAAATTCGCCATGAAACCCCGTCGATGACGAGGTGATGAATAACGATCAATAGATGATCTCCATCTGCACATTGAAACACGCCCAGCTTCAACAAAGGTCCACGATCCAAAGTGAACGTGCTTTGCATTTCGTTTGCTTTCTTCTCAATTTGTTGAGATGGATCTGCTAATGACTTGAAGTCCATCACTTCAAGTGTATATAAGGGTTCCTTTGCCAACCCTTCATTCCACGCTTCATAACCCTGTTCTGTAAGGCGATATACTGTACGAAGTGCATCATGATGCTCACTCAGTTTATCGAATACACCGCGAAGTGTGGCTTCGTGAAAACCTTCTTTCCGGTACAGCATCACGGACTGATTATAATGATGGGCGTCCACCTTGTATTGTTCAAAAAACCAATGCTGAATTGGAGTCAGCATTACTTTTCCCGTAATGATTCCCTGTTCAGACATCGTACTAATAGGTTGAACATAGGGAATTAAGCTTGCAACAGTTGGGTGTTTAAACAGATGATCCATCTGCACCTGGTAACCTGCTTGATATAATCTTGAAGAAACTTGAATGGATTTAATCGAATCTCCTCCAAGCTCGAAGAAATTATCCAAAATCCCAATGTTCTCTACCCCAAGTACCTCTTCCCAGATCGATACAAGTTGTTGTTCCACCAAAGTTCGGGGTGCTTCGTACTCCATGCCCTTCAACATATGTTCTTTGGGAGCAGGCAAAGCTTTGCGATCGATTTTCCCGTTAGACGTGAGCGGCATCTGATCCAGCTGTACAAAATAGGACGGAATCATGTAGTTTGGCAGCTGCTGGGACAGCGTCTCCCGCAGTTCCCCGATCGTGATTGCATCCTCTCCTACCAGGTACGCACATAATTGTTTGGTTCCCGTTTCATCTTCTCTGGCTATGACGATGGCCTCTTTTATCTGGGTACTATTTAGAAGAGCCGTCTCCACTTCACCAAGTTCAATCCGGTGTCCACGAATTTTCTCTTGATGATCTACCCTTCCTATATACTCTATGTTCCCATCGGGCAGCCATCTTGCGAAGTCACCTGTCTTGTACATTTTTGCTCCCGAAACAAATGGATCATCCACGAATTTCTCCGCAGTCAGATCTGGACGGTTCAAGTAACCTCTGGATAGCCCTGCTCCGGCTACACATAATTCTCCCTGAACTCCAATAGGCTGTAATTCATTCCGTTCTCCTAAAATGTAGACTCTATTGTTCGCAATAGGCTTCCCGATTGAGATATTTTGATCTGCCGACTTGATCGACAGAACTGTGGATACAACACTATTTTCAGTTGGACCGTATTCATTACACACTTCGATGCGTGGATTGATGCGCTGCAATTTGTGTATTAAGGCAGGAACAATCTTCTCTCCCGCAGCCACCACATTTTTCATGGATGTCCAATCTTCCGCGCTTACTTGTTCCAACAGTGTCATCAAGAAACTTGGTGGACTTTGGATATGAGTGATTTGCTGTTTTTTGACCATCGTATTGATGGCTATAGCATCTTTACACTGTTGCTGGTTTAACAAATACACTGTCGAGCCAGATATCATCGGACCAAAGAAATGAGTAATAAATGAATCAAAAACGAAAGGATTCAGCATTAATACCCGATCATCTCCGGTAAAATGATAAAAATCCGATTTCCATTGCAGGGAATTCACAATGCTGGCATGTTCAATCATTACGCCTTTGGGATGACCTGTTGTTCCAGACGTGTAGATCATGTATGCCAAATCACTGGAGATCGCTCCATCTACCCAATTTAAATGATCATCATGGTGATTTATTTCAGAATCCAGAATGACACATGTCCCTGCATAATGTTCCGGCTTCTGTATATGACTTTGATGCAGCAACCAAGCCACTTTTGAATCCTCAAGGATATAGTGAATACGATCTGCCGGATATTCCGGATCGATTGGGACATATGCTCCGCCAGCTTTTAGAATACCGAATAAACCTATGATCATCTCAAGTGAGCGCTCTGCCATAATGCCAACGAACTGACCTGCCTGCACCCCCTTAGCTTGAAGCAATCGGGCCAATTGGTTGGATTTTTGATTTAACTCTCTGTACGTTAACTGTCTATTCTCAAATACGACTGCCGGATGGTCCGGTGTTCGTTCCACCTGTTCTTCAAATAATTGATGCATCGTCTTGTTCTGTGGATACCCAACCCTTGTATCATTAAAATCATATAACAGCTTGTTTCGATGAAACTCTGATAACATATCGACATGACTTAACTCCAGATCAGGTTGGTTCAGCACAACGGATAACAATTGGTCAAGATGCTCTACAATTTGAACCATATAATCGCGATCATAACGATCATCATCATAAACTAATCTTAACTGAATGGAGTCGTTCTCCAGATCAAAGTGGAACATTGTCACCGCTTTTACGTTATTTTCATCAAGGGTGGGATGAATTTCATTCAAAGAAACCAAGGTATGAATTAGAGGTACATGGTTCGAATCATACTGAACATTTAAACGTTCAACCATTTTTCTGAAAGGAATTCGTTGATGCTGAATGGCTTCAGTTAAACTGGTCTTCACTTGATTAAATACGGACTTGAATGACATCGCATGATTGATATTATTTTTTAAGACAAGAACCTTATTCGAGAGCGATAGATCATTGTTCTTTTCTTCCATCGTTGGTAGGCCAATAATCATCTTGGTTTCATTCGTGTATTTATATAACAGACACTGAACTCCCGTTAATAAGATCGTATATATCGCCATAGGAGCATTTCGCGACATGGACTTGATTTTATGTGAAACATCGGCTGACAAAGACTTATATATAGCATTCTGGTGCTGCGTATCGTCTGGGTGTTTGGAGGTTGTCTTGCAATAAGGCAAATGAACAAGATGGTCATCATCTTCAAATCGGCTTGCCCAATACGATTCCTGTTTCTTAAAAATAGACATACGGCACCCCGATCACTTTATATTTTTAGGTTAGCTTAGAAGAAATCTACTTCAATTAGATCAGCCAGCGTATCCCCATCTATTAATTCTTCAACCAATTGAATCTTCTTGATTTCAATATGAGGGTCGTTGGCAATGGTTGTTAATATGACCAACAGATTTTGTGACATCGCTTCAATCGTTGTTTTCTCAAATAAAATCGTACTGTATTCAAAGGCCACTTCTAACTTGTGTTGCAATTCGGTAACATACAGCGTTAAATCGAATTTGGATACTCTCGTATTTGGAGCATAAGGCTTGCAGGTTACTCCATCCATCTGAATCTCTGAAGCATCTGTATTCTGCAATACAAACATGGTGTCAAACAACGGATTCCGCCGAGCATCTTTGGTTATATTTACTTTCTCAATCAATTCTTCAAACGGATAATCCTGATTCTCATAAGCGTTCAACATATTTTCTTTCACTTCCAGCAGATACTCCGTGAATGTTTTATCCGCGGCAGGATAATTTCGAATAGCCAGTGTATTCACAAACATCCCCATGACCGGCTCCAGCTCAGCATGTGTCCTGCTTGCAATCGGCGTGCCTACAATGATATCTTCTTGCCCGCTGTATTTAGATAATAGAATCGTATAGGCGGCTAATAGAATCATATATAACGTTGTTCCTGTCCGTATTTCCATGTTCCTTAAGCCTGGAAGGATGTCTTCTTGCAAAACAATGTCCAATACATCTCCCGCATAGCTTAGCGTTTCAGGTCTTTCGTAGTCTGTTGGCAGATCCAATAGTGGGATACTCTCACCAAACACAGTAAGCCAATACTTCTCCTGCTTTTTCATCCACTCACTATGAAGTTGCATTTGCTGCCATTCAGCATAGTCTTTATATTGAATTCGAAGAGGAGACAGCTCCTCTCCCTTATAGAACTGGCTAAGTTCAGTCATCAGAAGATGTACGGATAATCCGTCTGCAATGATATGGTGCAGATCTACCAGCAATACATGACGCTCCTGCTGAAGTTCAATAAGTCCCACCCTCATAAGAGGTGCTTGCCCGAGATCAAATGCGCGAACAAACTGTTCAATTCGATCTTCGATCTCTTCTTCCGTTGACTCGATCAATTCAATTCCAAAGTTCACTTTAGGGTACACGATCTGTTTCGGTTCTCCGTGTATGACTTTGAATCCAGTCCGAAGCGATTCATGACGATGAATCAATTGTTGGAATGCTTCTTCCAATTTGATCCGATCAAGCGATCCCTCCAGCATAAACATACCTGACATGTTGTACATGAGTTCCTTGCCGGCTTTGATGCTCATAATGTACATTCTCATTTGCGCCGAAGAAATAGGATAATATTCTTTTTCCTCCACTTGAGGAATGGACACTAATACTTCCTGTTCCATTTGTTCAATAGATTGAGCCATCTCTTCAATGGTCTGCCATTCAAAGACGTTTCTTACCGATATGCGGATATTCAGCTTTTGATTGATTTTGGCGGCCAGCTTGGTCGCACGTAAAGAGTTGCCTCCTACATCAAAAAAACTGTCTTTTACACTGATTTTTTTCACGGCAAGCACATCCTGCCAAATAGGCAGCAACTGTTTTTCCACCCCAGTTCGGGGTTCTATATATTCACTTCCCGTTTGTATGTTCTCTTCTGGACTCGGAAGCGATTTGCGATCGATTTTCCCGTTCGATGTCAGAGGCATGTGATCCAATTGTATAAAGTAGGCTGGAACCATGTAATTCGGCAACACCTTAGAGAGGTTTTGTTTTAACTCTCCCACCGTCAGCGTGGAATCCGCTGTAAAGTATGCACATAACGATTTGTCCCCGTGGTCATCCTTATGTGCAATGACGATAACTTCTTTCACACACTCTAGATCTAACAGTGCTGCTTCGACTTCTCCTACTTCGATCCGGTATCCGCGAATTTTAATCTGGTGATCCATTCTTCCTAAATACTCGATATGGCCATCGGGAAGCCATTTCACCAAATCTCCCGTTTTGTACATTGTCGCTCCCTGGACATACGGATCACGCACAAATTTTTCTGCTGTCAGCTCAGGTAAATTCAAGTATCCCCTACCAACCCCATCGCCAGAGATACATAATTCCCCTACGACGCCTACAGGCTGAACTTTGCCATGTTTGTTCAATACATACAGGCGATTATTTCCTAATGTTCGACCAATCGGTAGGTGAGCTCGTTGATTCGCTGTATCCAGGTGTTCTGGAAGTACACGGTATGTCGCAACATCCACACAACATTCTGTTGGACCGTACACATTAACTATGGCTGGCGGCGTGATCTGATTGAGAGCAAATAATGATGTGATTTCATTTACACTTTGCTGAGAAAGAGCTTCACCGCCAATGAGCATATATTTTAGCGATATGCCTTGAACGTTTTTTGCCTTCGATAGTAATTTCAGGTGTGCAGGCGTACCGTCTGTCAAATCAATTTGGTGGTGCTGATAATAATTCATTAAATCTTGTCCATCCAGTACCGTGTCTTTGTCTACAATAAACAAGGCATGTCCTGACAGCAGTGCGCCAAAAATCTGCTTCACAGATGCATCGAAATAGTAAGGCGCAAGTAAAGCGACATGCAAACCGCTATACTGATCATCTATAACTTGACTGTACAACGCTTTAACCAAGTGATGAACCTGACGATGTTCGATCATCACACCTTTTGGCATGCCTGTTGTGCCTGAAGTATAGATCACATAAGCCAACTGCTCGGAATTCCCTGACGGTTCCAGATTCGACAGATTAGCTGCATAGGTTTCTTCATCGTCCAAATCAATCATTTTTCCATTAAACGATACCAACTGCTTCAAATGCCTTTGCGTGACTAACAACGTTGCCCCCGAATCATGCAAGATGTACCGGATACGCTCTTCAGGAGAATCCGGATCAATCGGTACATACGCCCCACCTGCTTTTAGAATGCCAAAGATGCCAACGATCATATCAATCGAACGATCTGTCAGAATACCTACAAATTGATCCTGCTGCACTCCCTCAGCTCTAAGCGTATATGCCAACTGATTCGCCCGTTCATTCAATTGACGATACGTCCATTGCTCATCTCCAAAAGCCACGGCTAATTGATCGGGTGTACGTTCCACCTGTGCTTCGAATAACTCCTGGATGGTCTGATCCCGGGAATATTCTATGTTGGTATCATTAAAGTCATATAAAAGAACGTTCTGCTCATGTTCAGACAGCATTTGAATATCGGACAAGGCTATATCAGGTTCGATCACAATGTCTCTGAGGATGTTGAACAGATGTGTTTTCATCCTGTCGATGGTATCCCGTTCAAACAGCTCCGTCTTGTAATTAAAGTGCATTTCCAGACACTCGTTATCATCCTCAACGATGAACATCAGATCATACAACGATACACCGACATTTAATTCTCTAACTTTAAAGCTGCAATCCTGTTCTTGCCGTTGATTCAACGCGGTATTTAAAAAGATATACATTGTATTAAAAAGTGCTGTCCCGGTGGTATCCCGATGTGTGTTTAATTTCTCTACAAGATTGTCAAAAAGATAGTCCTGGTTATCCAATGCATCCAGGGATTGTTTTTTAATTTCCTCGAGATAGGATCGAAACGACTTATTCCCCACCGGCTGTGATCGAATCGCTACCGTCTGGATAAAGACACCTATCATATTCTCGACATCCGGATGGTTTCTTCCTGATGTTGGCGTGCCTACAATCATATCTTCTTGATCCGTATATTGATGAAGCAGCATATTATACGCTGCCAATAACACCATAAACATCGTAGTTCCCGTTTGTTTCGCAAGCTTCTCCAGCGACTGCTTCAAGTGTGCGTCCAACACAAATGACAATCTTGAACCTGCCGAAGTCAACTGAGGTGTCCGAACAAAATCAGTAGGCAGATTAAGGTTCGGGAGTTCTCCTTTGAATTGATCCAGCCAATATTTTTCTTGCTGCTTATAAGACTCTCCCGCCAGAAATTCTTTCTGCCAAGCTGCAAAGTCTTTGTACTCAACCTCAATTTCTGACATGCTTCTTCCGTCATACGCATCAATCAGTTCATTCGCAAGAATGCCAACGGAATATCCGTCCGATATAATATGATGCATCTCAATGAGGATCTCTGCATGATCATCGCCTATACGAATGAATTCGGCACGTATTAGCGGCGCTTTGGAGCAATCAAATGGTTTGGCAAACGTCTTAACATGTTGTTCGAATGAATCAGGGCTTTTCTGAGTTCGTTTCACTTCAAAATCAATCGTTGGGGCGATACTTTGGTATAGCTCTCCATCTATGAGTTGGAAACTGGTGCGAAAAGCTTCGTGACGGTGCACGATTTGTTCCAATGACGAAATCAATTTAGCTTCATTGATATTTCCTGTGACCGTGATATGACCGCACATGTTCTGAAACACACTATTCGGCTCAAATTGATCCAAAAAGTAGATCCGTTGTTGTGCAGATGACGTCTCATAAAATTCCTTGACGTCCAATGCCTTAATCGGAATGAATGTTTCCTCGTTCTCGCCTGTAATCAGACTGGCAAGCTCTTTCAGACGTTGGTTTTGGAAGAACTGAACGATTGAAATTTTGTGTTGAAACTGCTCATGTACCTTGGATAACATTACAGTCGCCTTGAGCGAGTTACCTCCGAGATCAAAGAAGTGATCATGTCTCCCCACTTGATCGAGGGATAATACGTCCTCCCAGATCAAGGCCAGCTTTTTCTCCACGTCATTGACTGGAGACTCGAATATGGCTGCATGATTAACGTGAGGAAGACGCTCCGTAACAAACCGATTGTACATCTCTTGTAATTGATCCTGTTGCTCGGATGAGAACAACGTCAAAGACGAGATTTCAGCCTCTGGATGACTCACCATATGTTGCAGCAAACCTTTAAATCCTTCAGACCACAGTTTCATCATCTCAGGTCCAATGAGATCGGTATTGTAATCAAAATCCAGGTACAATTCATGGCTAACATCCGTAATATTAAGAAACAAATCGTAAGAAATATGTTTGATCGGATACGACATGAATTCAGTCTTGATATTTTCAAATTGAAGATGATGAATCGTTCTGTCCATATTGAATAAAATCCGGGTATCCGGTGCAGTCATATGAGCAAGCTGTTCGGATACGAGGGTCAATGGAACATGCTGATGCTTCATGACTAGAGCCAGCGTTTCCTTGAGCTGAAGAACATGGTCTACAACGGATTGCTTCGTTAACAAGGCATGATGAACAGGTACAATGTTGACACAGTTGCCAATCAGCGCATTTTTTCGCATGTGAGACTGACCCGCTGTAGGCACGCCGATGACAAGGTGAGACTGCCCTGTTAGTTGATGCAAATATAAATGAAACGCTGCAAACATCGTTACAAACAAACTGCTCTTATTATTGATGCTTAACGTTCGCAATGACTCTGTTAATTGATGATCCAGCTTGATGGAATATCTTTCACCGTCATATCCCTTGGGCACATCATCGGACGGTGCCGTTGGAAGTGTAATGTTGGGATAGGATAAGGAAAATTGTTCTTTCCAGAACTGGACTCCTTCGGTAAATGACCCTTTTTCATGTTCAAGTCGTTGCCAGCTTAAATACTCACGGAATGGAGTGGCTTCAGGTAATTGAACCGGAACTCCTCGGACCAGAGCAGAATAGGTATGTTCCAACTCTTGAATGAATACAGCAATCGACCAGCCATCTACAACAATATGATGAAATGTCAGCACCATAAGGTATTGATCAGTTGCCTTTTTAAGCAAGGTGATTCTAAATAGAGGTTCCCCAGACTGTAAATTGAAGGATTCATTTGCATCGGCAGATAACCAATTGGAAATTTCCCGTTCTTGATCCTCACCCGCATATGCCGAGAAATCCAACCATGTACATTGAAATTCCATTACGGATCTGATTTGTTGTGTTTCACGATCGGCATGAATGACTGTTCTCAGAGTTTCATGACGCTGTGCGATCTGATTCACGGCCTGATCCAGTGTGGAGGGCTTTATTCCACCTGTCATTTTTAAAATAACACTCTGATATAATGCAGCATTCGCATCTTCACCATGTAATGAAGTCAACAATAATTGTTTTTGCTCTAAAGAGAGCGGATATTCCGAAACAGGCGATTCACCAGGGATAAACCCCCACTCGCGTAGTTCATGGATCGTCTCTTTCACGATTCTGATTATCGTATCCATGTCACCCATGGAATGCACAGTCGATATAAAACAGTTACGGCCTTCCCAAATATATAAACCTTTATAGATTAAATGGTAGAAGAATAATTCCATATCTCCAAATGATATAAATCGAAATAAAGATCCATAGTTCACCATTTGCATCGGTACATTCGCTGTTTTGAAAAACGCATTTAATTCTTTTACAAGATAATTGGTTTTTTCATTTAATTCCTTATATAACGTTTCTGCTTCAGATTGAAGATACTGTAGTACCGTTAACATCACTCTCATCGTAAGAGGGTGTGTACAGAAGGTTCCGCCGACAAACGTTTTCTTATCTGCATCGGAAGGGTAAGAATCATCATTAAAGTTCCAGGTTCCACCATCTACCGGATTCATAAATTCAGCCTTACCGGCGACTATGCCAATAGGCAGCCCGCCACCGACCACTTTTCCATAGGTAACCAAATCTGCTTTAACCCCAAACCAATCCTGTGCTCCACCCAGACCAATTCTAAATCCAGTGATGACTTCATCGAAAATAAGTGCAGTCCCAAATTGATTTGTTATTTCTCTAAGTTCCCGTAAGAATTGTGTTGGCTGTACATCAGGTCTTCGACTTTGCACCGGCTCTACAAGCACAGCAGCCAATTCATCACCCAGGTTCTGAATCATATCCAGGGATTGCGGATGGTTATAATTAAGAATAATCAAATCTTCCATAGCGCTATTTACAATACCAGGAGCCATAGGCATTGCAGACGATAAAGCATCCCCAGGATTCGCTACACCCAACACGCCGTCATGTGTACCATGATACGATCCGGAGAATAATACAACTTTCGAACGCCCCGTTGCCGCCCGCGCTAAACGAAGTGCAACCATGACAGCTTCTGTTCCTGAATTATAAAATGCGACACGTTCTACACCTGTTAGCTCGGAAATTTTAGCTGCAACATCTCCTGCCAAGTCTGACATAGGGCCCAATGGAGGCAATTGTTCCTTGAGGCTATCTGCTATTACATTTTGTATAAACGCTGGATTATGGCCAAATAGATTTACACCAAATCCCATCGTCAGATCCAAATACTCGTTCCCATCCAGATCCCATAACTTAGCTCCCTCTGCACGCGTTGAAATAACGGGATATACCATTTCCTTCCAATACGAGCGAAATCCGGACACATTGCGATTATTCGCATGAACCAAACGTGTTTGGCCTGTTTTTAATTTGGAGCCTTTGGTTCTTGCGGTATACTTGGCTATAAATTGTTCAACATACTGGTTCTGAAGCGGTGATAATCCGCTCTCTTCATGAATCTTCAACGATTGATACGGTATAAAAGGTTTTTTTTCTTCCTTCGATTCCGAATAGGGTTGGATCTCTTGGGTTGGTTTGGTTTCATGATGTTTCATCTCCAAAAGAGGCGATTGAACAGTATTCATTTGCTCGCCTAACAGCACATTCAAACTTTTTAATTGGGACTCCATAAGCTGAATTGCAGACATCACAATTTGTTCCGACACATTCCCTGAGGATTTTGCCGTGTTTATATTGTTCACAGATGCCAGATTTTGTTGTTCAGCATGCTCCTGAACTGTTTGATTATTTATATTTTCAGATACATCATGATGCTTTATATTCTCTGACACATATTTAACTAAGGAATTAATATTAGTAAGGGTTTCAAAAAACATTTCCATCGGGATATCCAAACGGAACAGCTCTGAGATCTCCTTCTGAATTTGCACAAGAATGATGGAATCCAATCCCATCTGGAGAAAATGAGCTTGATGATCCAGCTCTTCCAACTTCAAACCAGATGCACGACTGATGCTTGTTTTAATCTTTAATTCAATATCGTTTGTATTCATCTCCATTTGAACCTCATTCCTCTCTGAACTATGTCCCGCTGGTATCGTATGTTTGACTTCAATCCAACACCGCTTCTGCTCAAATGGATATAGAGGCAATGGAATTTTCCGAATGACTTCATGATTATAAAATCTTTCCCAATCCATCACTGCCCCCAGTGTATATAACTGACCGAGTTCATTTAAAGATTCTGCCTTTCCCTGAACATAGAGATGATCGGTATCCAGCGTCTTGTCCTTCTTGGCGTAACCAAAATAGACATTGGGTAGCTTGTCCTTTCCCATTGCAATGTGATGCAATTTTTCATGTAATTCTTGTGTACTCGTTATTACAATGGCAAGTCGATAATCCAGATTAGCCCTTCCCGTACTGGCTGTATAACAGATTTGTTGAATGGAAACATCCGTGTGATCGGTTAGATATTCATGGTACGTTCTGACCAATTCATCCAGCGCCCGTTCCGTAGCAGCAGACAGAACAAATAGATTAGGCTCTTGGGACATTCTTTTATCTACGGTTGGGGAAGGAACATATTCTTCGAGAACCACATGCGCATTGGTACCACTGAAACCAAAAGAACTAACCCCGCATCGTAATGGACCCTCTTTTTCACCAAAATCCATTAGTTCCTGATTCACATAAAAAGGTGAAGCTTCAAACTTAAGCAGGGGATTAGGCTTGTCAAAGTGAACCAATGGTGGAATCTTTCTATGTTGAAACATAAGAATAGATTTAATTAATCCAGCGATCCCCGCCGCTTCAAAACCATGTCCAATGTTAGCTTTGGCAGATCCGATTGCACAAAATTGTTTCCGATCCGTATATTTCTCAAAAGCTTTACGCAAAGAATTGAACTCAACCGGATCACCTAATTTGGTCCCTGTTCCGTGTGCTTCAATAAAGTTAAGCGTATCAGGAGAAATGCCGGCTTCTTTCCATGCCTGTTCGATCACATTGGTCTGTGACTCCGGGTTAGGTGCTGTAATTCCTACCGTCTTGCCATCCTGATTAATCGCACTTCCCTTAATCACACCATAGATATGATCCCCGTCCTTAATCGCTTGCTGCATTGGCTTCAACATGACCGACCCAACACCTTCGCCAAATCCCGTGCCGTTGGCATCTTCGCTAAACGTTCTCGTCAATGCATCTGGAGATTCCATATCCAGTCCGATACTTATCGGTAATAATGCCGTTCGAATGCCTCCTGCGATTGCCATTTCACAGTCTCCAGCGAGCAATCCTTTACATGCCATGTGAACAGCAACAAGTGAGGAGGAACAAGCGGTATCAATTGTTAAGGCCGGGCCTTTTAAATTCAGGAAATATGCAATTCTGCTCGCCAGTACAGATGGTAAATTTCCAATGATATAATTTTTGAGTTCTGCGGGGTAACTCGCCGTCACGAGCCGTTCGTAATCATACCCAACTTTGGAATACCCCACGTACACGCCCACATTTCTTCCATTGATTCCTTCCCCTGCATACCCAGCATCTTCAATCGTATGCCATGCCGTTTGCAAGAACATCCTTTGATTCGGGTCCATAAATTGTGCAGTTTTTGGGGTTATGCCAAAGAAAGAATAGTCGAATTGATCAATCTGATCCAAGTAACCACCTTTGATCCATTGAACTTCGCTCAATTCACTTCGCATGGATTGTATATAATCCGCAGCGTCTTTTATCCGACTTTCAGGGTAGTCCCGAATGTTATGCGTTCCATTTTCCAAAACACGCCAAAAATCGCTTGCATTTGATGCACCAGGGAGATTCAAAGACATACCGATAATAGCAATATCTTTGGATGGCGTATGATCCTCTTGAGTTTTGTTGACTTGCATGGTCTCGCTGTAACCTCTAGCCAGATATGCTGCCAATTCAGTTATCGAGGGATAGGTAAAGAGGTCCGTAACAGCAAGCTCTTCTCCATATTTTTGTTCTATACGTTCAGCGATTTGGGCCAGCTGTAATGAAGTTGCACCCATATCAAAATAGCTATCCTCAAGTTCAACCTTTTTCCCAACCAGCACTTCAGAAAATAGTGAAGTTAATTCACGTTCCATGACTCGAACCGAAACAGCTGCCTTTTCTTTTGACTTGTCATTGTCATTCTTGATCCAGTCATGGATGAATGCAGATTCTGTTGAGAATTTGCCTGCTTCATACTGCTTGGCCAACTGATAGCGCTGGATTTTCCCACTTGTTGTTTTCGGTAATTTTTTAATCGGCAGTACCTCTTTGACACTCCATCCCCCATGTTTATATAGGTGTTTTTTGATTTCTTTAACAAGCGGCAGGAAGTATTCGATCTTTTTTTTGTACACGACAAACACAATAATTTCTTCACTTTGACTATTCGAATCATACACACCACAAGCAGCAACTCTTCCGAGTTCAATATCATCTAATTGTATGGCAACACGTTCAATGTCATGGGGATATACATTTTTACCATTGATAAAGATAATGTCTTTTTCCCGCCCTGTTACAACCAGTTTTCCTTTCATGATGAAACCCAGATCTCCTGTATTCACCCATCCATCGTGCGTTAATAACTTCTCCGTTGCTAGTGAATTGTTATAATAACCTTGGGTGACGTTATCCCCCTTGATTTGAATTTTTCCAATAACCAAATCGGGAACACTGTTCATTTCCTCATCGCAAATTCTAACATGGCAATAATCAATTGCTTCGCCAACGGCAACAAATGATGCCACATGTTCAGCATGTTTTTCGACTTCGATGACACGCTCCCCCAAGTTCAGATGATCCCGGTGAACGTACACCGCAGTAAACTCTTCTTCTACCTTGGGAAAGGAGACGGCAACAGAGGCCTCTGCTAGTCCATATACGGTAAACATGGCTGTTTTCTTTAAGTGATATGCTGACAATACATTTAGGAATTCATCACACACTTCGGGTAATATAGGTTCCGCCCCATTATAAATGACTCGGACAGATGACAGATCCCATCCCTCCGCTTTGTCTTCGCGAAAGAAATTCAGGAAGTATTTATAACCAAAGTTAGGAGAAGACAGTATGGTTGCTTTGTGTTCATTTACTTTTTTCATCCATAGAATCGGTTTGCGAATAAATAGTTCCGTTGGGAGCAAATATTGATGAATTCCTGCCACGAGGGGTACGATATGGAATCCAATCAAACCCATATCATGGGTAAGGGGCATCCAGGAGAGAAAACTATCGTTTGAACTAATTTGTGTGCCATTAATAGCAGCACAAGTATTATAAATCAGGTTTCGATGGGTGAGCATCACGCCTTTGGGATCACCGGTTGATCCAGAAGAGAATTGAATAAATGCCAAGTCATCAGACTGAGGTTCAACTATATTATTAATAGATTCATAATTGTATATGGTGTCTTGGATCAGATCCGTTCTGACTTCTAATTGATGATGGAAATCAAGCATGCCATGTTCCAAAACAAATTTCTTCATTTTATCTAGCACCTTCTCAGATGCAATCATGAAAGGGTTATTTAGCAAATTCCAAATACGGCATACTTTCAAGTTTTGTTCTTCATCTTCACCAATACTTACAGGGATAGGGATCATTCCACCGAGTATACAAGCCCAGAATGCGACTAAAAACCGTTTGTTTTCTTGAATCTGAAAAATAATTTCTTGTTTAGGTTTAATTCCGATGGCTTGTAGATAACCTAAATACCCTTGTGCCTCAGTAAATAATTGATGATAAGATATAAAAGTTTCACGTTTGTCCGCGTCGATAAAACGAATACCACGGTCCGTTATTTTACTTCTGTCGTTGATAACATCCACTAATGTTTGAAACTGATTAGTATACATATCTCTCCTCCAAATGAATCATCTCTAACATGCTTATCTAATTATTTACACATATTTCAAGCAAAATTTTACCATAGAAATATATGTAAAATCAATCAATTTATTGTTACTATATGGTAAAAAAATAGAGATTGATTCGGGAGTTATTGACATATTTAATACCAAACATCTGAAGTTTCAACAAGTTTAGATGCATTAAAGGACAAAAAGACTACCTTATAAAAAGGCAGTCTGTCTGTAATATAGATCTTGCAAAAGCACAAATCGGGTACTAGATTGCATCAATCAACGCGGTTCCATCCAATGGAATTTTTTTTGCTATAATAATGGAATGACATACCTGTAGAGCATCATTTATCTCTTCTTCACTGAGTTCGTATCCATTCTTGTGTATTTGTTCCTGTACCCGTTGTAAATGATGAAATAATGGCTCAACCATTTTGGCATATGATATCGAATCTTGGTTATAATTCCGTGAAGTGAGTGCGGTTACCATTAGTTCTGATAACAACTTTTTACGAATCGTTAACCGTTTATTTTTCCTTTCTTGTATATTTGTAAGCATTAGTAAATCGGAAGGCTGACTTAGCGAGTAAGGTACAATACGCTTCGTTATTTTACTCATAAGACTAACTAACACATGTTTAGAACCCAACTCTATAACTTCATTAACCCCATTTGCAACCAGATAGCGCATAGACTCTGACCATCTTACAGGCATCGTCATCTGCATGTTTAAGTAATCCACGACAGATCGATCAGACTCATAGGCTGCTGCTGTAACATTGGAAATAATCGGGTATTTTGCATGAGCATATTGATGTTGATCCAATTCAACTTTGAATTGTTCTGCTGCGGTTTGCATCATGGGTGAATGATAGGGACCACTTACATTGATATACGAATGTTTCGTTCTTAGGGCTTCTGTCCTTTTAATAATTTCTTGAATAGAGTGCCGATGTCCCGAAATGACAAACTGCTGGTCAGCGTTCATACAAGCCACACAAGCAGGACGCTCGATCGTGGAAACTTGTTCGCATATGTTTTGAAGTGTATCTAAATGAATACCTGAAATGGCGGCCATGGTACCTTTCTGATCCGGGTCTGCATTGTGCATAATGATCCCTCGTTGTCTCACAAGTTTAATAGCTTCACGAAAAGATAGAACACCAGCGCATACCAGAGCCGAAAATTCTCCCAAACTATGCCCAGCCAAATAAGCGGGTTCCATCCCTATTTCTTGCATATACACCTGATATGCTATGACACTAACAGTCAAAAGTGCAGGCTGAGTATTCATCGTCATTGTCAAATCAGCCATGCTACCTTCAAAACATAACTTTCTCAAATCGAAAGAAATGGCATCACTGGCTTCTTCAAATAACTTCTTAGCTACATCAAAGTTATTCCAAAAGTCTCTACCCATCCCAACCATCTGAGAACCTTGTCCAGGAAACAACAGAGCTACATTACTCATCCAGCATCCTCCATGTATCAACTTTATATTTTATGCACTTCGATAACTGAAAACCAATAAATTCCTTGTTTTCAAAATTTATAATAAACTTTCATTGGGAGTTATGCAAATAAAGCCAAAAGGAGGGTCATCTATTTCTATGAACGGAAAAAAATACGTGATTCTTTTTGGACTTCTTTTTGGACTCTGTGTCGGGGCATTTAGTGTAGTTCTATACTGGATATTAACTGAAGCCTGAACATGACAAATAGACATCTCCAATACGGAGATGCCTGTTTTGTTCTGATCTGATCATTCGATTCTTATTATTCCTCATTATCTTAAGTATCTGAATACACTAATTTCAAGTTCAACGACAATTCCTTCAGATATGTGTGTTACCATCTTTTTCGTGTGAATCGGATTATCTTATCCCTCAATCAATCCATACTTCACAAAACTATGATACAATCCATCTTCCTCGACTGTTCCAGTAATATCATCTGCAATGGCTTTCAGACCTGGCTTCGCATTACCCATGGCAATTCCGATGTTACAAAATTCCAACATCTCGGCATCATTCATGCCATCACCGATGGCAAAAGTATCTTCTTGGGACATGCCCAGATGCTTCAGCAGATCGGCGATCGCGATGGCTTTGTGAATGCCAGGGATCATCAGTTCACCACTTCCTTCACCAAAGATCGGCACAGTGCACTGAATGACTTCGAATTTTCCTTCAAACTCTTGCTTGATCCGCTCAAACGGGATGGCTGAGCTCTCCAAGAAACATACCTTATTCACATCATCCTTGTACAGGTCGGTCTCACCATACGTTAATCCGGCAATAAACGGGTGCGGTTTCAGCTCCTTCTTCTCTCTGGCTACAGGGTCATTCTCCACATCGCCATAGATACGGCGTTCCAGGTGAGGTTGAAGATTGTTACTCGCATACAATGCCGAATTGGATTCAAGGTAGAAGTCAATGCCGTTTTCATTGAAAAAATCGACCATATGTCGAACATCTTCCGCTGTTACCCTTTTGTGATATAACACGTCCTTGCCAAACTCCACATAACCCCCACCTGCACCAATCAGACCATCGAATCCGACATCCCAGATGGAATCATAAATTTCCGCTTTGGATCGGCCTGTACATAAATAGAGCAGATGTCCATTCTCTCTGGCCTGTCTACAAGCCTTCTGTGCTGACAACGGAATGTTTCCATCATCGTCAACCAATGTGCCATCAATATCAATAAAAACAATTTTTTGCTTCGTTTCGTTCATCTGCCTAGCCCCCATCATGTATGTTGTCTATGTCTAACCGAGCGAGTGCCGACAGGCATTTCCTTATACAAAATTACCTATTCCGTGGTGTTCGCTGATCGATCAACTTCTCCAAAAATTCGGCAAAAGAATCCGCGTATCAAAATAGTAATATTCATCCTCGTCCGGTACAAACAGCTCCAGCTTCCCATTACCATCACAATGTCATTTTCCTTCAATAAATTCCAAAGGTCACTTACAAGCCAACTTGTCCATATGTACAGTTTGCCAGTCATCATCCTGTTCAGCAATAACCGTAAACCCTTGGCGTTTCCAAAAATCTACGGCACCTGGCAAGAAGCGATGTGTATGCAAATACAGTGTCGTATAGTGCATATCCTTTACCACATTCTCCAGTTCCTTTAACATCATCGAACCAATGCCGTATCTGCGATACGCAGGATCTACATAACATTTTACTATTTCGGCTGCAGACTGGGCTGCATATCGACCATCCACAGCTTCAATACGTCCATCATATGGTAATATCCCAATAGAACCGACGATCCCCGCATCCCCCATCATTGCAACAAGAAAGATCGAACCATCGGAGTCCAGATAATGTTCTTTGAACTGCTCGAAGTCCACAGGCAATTTCGTATGATCCATCATCGGAAACACTTCTCTGCGCACACGCATGGCAAAATCAATGGCATCATGAATCTGGTGTGCCTGAACTGGTGTGACTGTCGGTATACCCTGAAGTTGTGTCAATAAATCCACATTCCTTATCCTCTGTATTAGGAGCTGCTTCTTGCCCCTTCCTTAAAGCTTGTTCATGCCAATATCTGCTCTCTTCATCTCATCTTACCGAACTTATCCCTTCCTATCAACCTATCTACACTACTAACCAAATTGCAAGAGTGCCCACGCCGTCTGATAGAGTTCGCATACGATAAGGCGTGTCACAATTCATATTGGAGGGATAAACGCTCATGTGGTTATGGTTAGGTGTTTTTGCTTTCATTTTGCTAGCAATCGTGTTCGTGTATCGTTATCTGGACCAACTTGCTGAGAGCAGGTTTCACCCTCACGCTCCCAAGCAGCTCTTAGTCCAATTCAAGGAGGGTACAACAGATGATGAGATGCACACACTTCACAAAAAAGGGAGATGTAAGGTCGCTGAGACCTATGAAGATTTAGGATGGTACCGTGTGGAATCCCGCAAAAAAATGCACCGGATGCTGAAACATTACAAAGATCATGAGCTTATTGAACATGCAGAGCCGAATTACCTCGTTGAGGCATCCTTCACTCCCAATGATCCTTTCTTTCCTTATCAGTATAACCTGTCCAAAATCAATGCACCCGCTGCATGGGATATTACACAGAGTAACAGCTCTGTCAAAATCGCCATTATCGATACTGGTGTACAGTTGAACCATCCAGAATTGGCCTCGAAGCTCCTTCCCGGTTATGATTATGTTGATTATGATAATATCCCTGAGGACGGGAACGGCCACGGCACCCATGTAGCCGGGATCGCTGCCTCCGTTACCAACAATGGAGTGGGCATCGCCGGCGCTGCACCACTCGCATCCATTGTTCCGCTCCGGGTACTGGATAACAACGGGCAAGGAACGATAGGTAATGTCGGTAACGGGCTTGTCTTTGCTGCCAACAACGGTGTACAGGTTGTTAACCTGAGCCTTGGTGGGCCAATGGGAAATGCTTTCCTTCAAGCTGCCGTACAGTATGCTTGGGATCGAGGAGCTGTGATTATTGCCGCAGCCGGTAACGACAACACTTCTTTCCCAATCGTACCCGCATCGTATCCCAATGTGATTGCCGTCGCTTCAACCAATCCCTCCGATCTCAAATCCAATTTCTCCAACTACGGTTCCTGGGTCGATATGGCTGCACCGGGTGATACCATTCTATCCACATACTTGGGAGGTTCCTATGCCTACCTTAGCGGGACGTCCATGGCTGCCCCACATGTGACTGGAGTGGCTGCACTTCTCGCTGCACAAGGGAAAACAAATGCCCAGATTCGGGATGCGCTGTGTTTTGCTTCTGATCCGGTATCAGGCTCCGGGATCTACTGGACATATGGTCGACTGAATGCTTATCAGAGCTTGCAGGTGCCATAATACACCTACTATCGCTCATGATTGCACACAGGGCATATCCTTTCCATTTTTCACAAATTAAAAAACGAAGGGGCATCTGTAAGTTAGATGCTCCTTCGTTTGGTTAAAATGTATTCGATGTTACACTTTTGCTGCCCAAAGCTCTATTTCAATTTTAATCTCTGGTAGACCTAACGCCGTAATGTATCCAATCGTCATTGCAGGATAATCCGTACTAAATAATTGTCCCCACTCGGCATATAAGAAATCCCAATCGATTTCCTCGGTTGCCCATACGTTCACTTTGATAATATGTTCAGCATCTAAGCGCTCAGATTCGAGCACTGTTTTAATATTATTAAATGTATTAGTGACTTGCTCATTCAAACTCTCTGGAAAGAGTCCATTATGATCTGCTCCAATTTGACCTGAAGTCACAAATAACTCTGCATTCCTCGGGATTCTTGTAATATGCGTGTACTGACCTACAGGAGCTGGCATATTTGCTGGATTTGTTCTAGTAATTTTGTCCATATTCATTTGGATTACCTCATCATTCTTAAGATTTTTCTGCGTTAGTTCCTAGTTTTCTTCCGATTTTGGGCAGACTTCACCCTTGGAATAGATTCTAGAAAAAGACAGCAGTGGAGTATCCATATCCCGAAGATATAAACGCAAGTGATTTTTTCTTCATGAGTGGATGCTCCCCTTTCTTAAGTGACAAGATTCTCTTCATTTCTTTATTATATCTGAAAGCCACATCATGGGTCAAATTCATCCCCTCATAAACAAAGAGCAATCCCGTAATAACGAGACTGCTCTTTGTTTATTCTATAGCATTGGACACCTTGTATCAGAAATATTGTGCGCCATTACTCGCAATGACATCTTGGTACCAGTGAAAACTCTTCTTTTTCACTCTGCGAAGTGTGCCCGTACCATCATTATTTCTATCTACATAGATATAGCCATAACGTTTCTTCATCTCTCCAGTACCCGCACTGACCAGGTCAATCGGTCCCCAGCTTGTGTAACCTATGAGCTCTACACCGTCTTGAATCGCTTCAGCCATCTCGGCAAAATGACTATTCAAATATTCGATGCGATAGTCATCTTCTACGGAGTCATTGTCTAACAACACATCGGTTGCTCCAAGTCCATTTTCTACGATAAACAAAGGTTTGCCATAGCGGTCATGCAGTTGATTAAGCGTAATTCGAAGCCCCTTAGGATCAATGGTCCACCCCCACTCGGAAGCTTGCAGATAAGGGTTCTTCACCGAACCAAATACATTGCCTTCTGTCGAATCTTTCAAAATCTCAGGGTCTGTACTGGTGCATCGGCTTGCGTAATAGCTAAAACCGATATAATCGACCGTGTTCTGCATCAAGATCTCTGCGTCTTCCGGTTGCATGTCAATCCGAATGTCATTTTCCCTGAAAAATCTTTTTGTATAACCCGGATATGCTCCCTTCGATTGCACGTCGATGAAGAAGAATGATTCGCGATCTTTCTCCATGGCTTTCCATACATCATCTGGATTAGAGCTGTATGGATACACCATTCCAGCGGCTAACATACATCCAATCTGTGCATCCGGAATGATCTCATGACAAGCCTTAACAGCAAGTGCACTCGCTACCAATTCATGATGTGCTGCCTGATACAGAACCTGATCTTTGTTTTCACCATCCTGAAGGACAATTCCCGCTCCAATATACGGAAGATGCAGCAACATGTTGATCTCGTTAAACGTCATCCAGTATTTCACTTTATTCTTGTATCGATTGAACAAAGTCGTCGCATATTTCTCGAAGAAACCAATCATCTTACGATTCTTCCAGCCGCCGTAAGTCTCGACCAGATGTACAGGTACATCGAAATGGCAGATCGTCACCACAGGTTCAATGTTGTATTTTAATAACTCATCAAAGACATCATCATAAAATTGCAAGCCTGCTTCGTTTGGCTCCGCTTCATCACCTTTAGGGAAAATCCGTGCCCAGGCTATAGAAAGCCTGAAGCACTTAAATCCCATTTCTGCAAATAACGCAATATCTTCCTTATATCGATGATAGAAGTCAATAGCTTCATGCGAAGGATAGAATTCCCCTGTTTTGGGCTCATACGAATCCAGGTTACCCAGAGCTATATTCCATCGATTGGCACCAATCGGAATGAGATCTACCGTTGTTAAACCTTTGCCACCTTCCAGATAAGCACCTTCCAATTGATTCGCTGCGGTTGCTCCTCCCCAGAGAAAATTCTCCGGGAAGGCTGTAAACTTTTCATTCATTGAGGAGCCCCTCCTAAACAATCTGTAATTTCAATTAGCTTAATACCGTGATCAATTTATCTTTCTCATGAACGGATGCATCTTTTGTTCCTACAACGTCCAGATAATTTGAAGTATTAGTAACAATGATCGGTGTAACCGTCTCATACCCTGCATCTTTAATCGCTTGCAGATCAAACTCAACAATCAGGTCACCTGCGTTAACACGGTCTCCGTCTTTCACATGAGTTGTAAAATGTTCACCTTTCAGCTTGACCGTATCCTGTCCAATATGGATCAGCATCTCTACACCATCATCGCTGACAAGACCAATGGCGTGTTTGGTACGATATACGGTTTGAACAACACCGGTGATTGGAGATACCACTCTACCACTTGTTGGACGAATTGCAATCCCTTTACCCATGTGCTCACCTGCAAACGTTACGTCATTAATTTCGTTCAATGCAACGACTTCACCAGCCATTGGGCTTACAATTTCGTATCTGTTGTTCGGATTTGGATCAAGTACTGGTGCTGGAGCTGGTGTAGCTTCCACTTTGTCTTTGAATCCAACCACGTACGTCAGAATAAAACCAAGGATAAATGCGATACCACATGCAACCAGAGCCATATAGAAACCTGAATCAACGCCTGTTGCTTTATTAATGAAGCTTGGGAAACCGAACACGCCCAGTCCACCAAAGATGTATAATTTCGAACCGGCCAATCCCAAGATACCGCCACCGATACCACCTGCAATACAGCTCATGATAAACGGTTTTTTCAGTGGAAGTGTCAGACCGTAGATGGCTGGCTCAGTCACACCGAAGATACCCGAGATGAATGCAGGAATACCTAATGATTTCAATTTCGTGTTTTTGGTTTTCAACATTACGGCAAGTACAGCACCTGTTTGAGCAAAGGAAGCGGCGAAAGACATCGCAACCACCGGGTCAGCTCCGGATGTGCTCAGGTTGAGAAGCATAACCGGCACGAGTCCCCAGTGAAGACCAAACAGTACAAACACTTGCCACAATCCACCAATAATCAAACCTGTAGCAACTGGACTTAAATCATAAATACCTGTTGCTCCTGCACCAATCAATTGGCCTGCCCAAGTGGATACTGGACCAATAAGAATGAATGTTGCCGGAACGATAACGAGCAAAGTAAAGAATGGAACAAGGAACGTGCTAACGACTTTAGGAATAATGTTTTTAAAGAATCTTTCAATTTTAACAGCGAAGAATGTAGCGATAATGATTGGAATAACCGATGTTGAATAGCTCATCAGAATAACCGGAATACCCAGGAACGTGATGTGAATCGGTGATTCAAACAATGTACCTGCAAACAGGGTGTACAGTGGATCTCCAGCAGTCAGACCGGACAGCGTAGGATAAACTAATGAAGCACCTATCGCCATACCCAGGAACGGTGAACCGCCAAATTTCTTGATTGCAGTGTAACCCAGGAAAATCGGGAAGAAGTAGAACAGACAGTCACCTGTTGCATTCAACAGTTGGTACGTTCCAGAAGTGTCTGTAATCCATCCAAAGGATAAAAACATGGCTGTGAAACCTTTGATCATACCTGTTGCAGCCAGCAAACCGAGTAGTGGTGTGAACACACCGGAGATCATGTCGATAAATCGACTGAACAACCCTACTTTTTTGCCTGAGTTGTCCGTTTCCTCTTCAACTTGTCCTTCACTTGGGAAATTCCCTACTTTAACAACTGCTTTATATACATCCGGCACTTCATTGCCGATAACGACCTGATATTGTCCACCACTTTGCATGACGGTAATAACACCTGGCAGATTTTTAAGTTCTTCCGTTTTGGCTACGCTTTCATTTTTCAGTTTAAACCGCAGTCTTGTTACGCAATGGAATACACTATTTACGTTCTCGCGACCACCTACACGTGACAGAATGTCCTTAGCCAATTGATCGTAGTTGCTCATTGTAATTCTCCCTCTCTAAGTAGACTCCCCATGACTTTTGAAACAAATAAAACCTGAACCACTGAACATACACAACATACCGGATCGTCCGGAAATCAGTCGTGTTATTCAGCAATTCAGGTTTTGCCCTTAACGGTTGCAACCCTGTAAGGCTGTACACATTGGTATTTAATTATTTGGATAACGAAAGTAAGTTGCATGTCATCCCCTCTGAACTGAGGATGGTCGGCATTGCCTGATTGAACAGTTACAATCCGATTGATGTATGCGCTTACTTCTTGAACTCATCATAGTACATCTGAACTACGTTTGCAACACTTATTTTTATTAAGTTCGCAAATACATAGGAGTGACCGAAAATGAAAAAAAAGAGACCACTTCGAAAGCACCAAAGTGGTCTCTTTATAGCTAATGTTCACATTAATAAAATACGCACCGAAGCAGAATTAACCAATAACCGTAAGCAATTTATCCTTTTCTTGCACTTCACGACTTGTTGTAGCAACCACGTCCAAATAATCAGCCGTATTCGTTACAATAATCGGTGTTACGGTCTCATAACCCGCCTCAATAATGGCCTGCAGATCGAATTCAACGATCAGTTCGCCAACACTCACACGATCTCCATCTTTCACATGTGCAGTGAAATGTTGACCTTTGAGCTGTACTGTATCCTGACCGATATGGATCAGAATCTCTACACCTTGATCATCTACAAGTCCAATTGCATGTTTGGTACGGTAAATCGTCTGTACCACACCATTAATCGGGGATACAACTCTCCCACTGGTTGGACGAATAGCAATCCCTTTACCCATATGTTCACCAGCAAATGTAGCATCGTTAATTTCTTGCAAAGGAACCACCTCACCCGTCATCGGGCTGGCAATTTCGTAGCGATTGTTTGGATTGGGCTCAAGTGCAGCCTTCTCTTCTTTTACTGGCTCTGGAGCCTGTTTGGCAGTCTCTGGATTAGCAGGATCTTTGAATCCTACAAAATAAACGAGAACAAAGCCTAGTACAAAAGCAATGATAGTGGCAATCATGGCCATCCAGAATTCATAGTTGATCCCCTCTGTGGGACTAATCAGCGCTGGAACACCAAAGATTCCTGAAGCAAATACAAACATTTTGGAACCTGCGAAGCCAATAATACCACCAGCCGTTGCAGAAGCAATACAACTCATAATAAATGGTTTTTTCAATGGCAACGTAAGGCCATAAATAGCAGGCTCAGTTACACCAAAAATCCCGGACACAAAGGCAGGAACACCCAGTGATTTGAGTTTGGTATTTTTTGTTTTAAGCATAACGCCAAGAACAGCACCAATCTGAGCAAAAGAAGCAGCAAACATCATCGCCAGAATCGGATCTGCTTTCAGTGTGGACAGATTCAGCAGCATGATTGGTACGATACCCCAGTGTAACCCGAAGATGACCAATACTTGCCACAATCCACCCACAACAATACCGGTTACCAACGGACTCAAGTCATAGATGCCCGATACCCCGGCACCAATCAGCTGACTTGCCCATGTTGCGATTGGACCAATCAAGAGGAATGTTACAGGGACAACAATCAGAATTGTAAAGAATGGCGTGAGGAACGTTCTCACAACAGAAGGAATGATTTTTTTGAAGAACGTTTCTACCTTTGCTCCAAAATAAGCAGCAATAATAATCGGAATGACGGATGAGGAATAACTCATCAAGATAACGGGAATACCCAGGAACGTGATATGAATCGGTGATTCAAACAATGTGCCTGCAAACAGCGTATAGAGCGGTTCCCCACCACTAAGACCGGATAAGGTCGGATATACAAGTGATGCTCCGATGGCCATCCCGAGGAATGGAGATCCACCGAATTTTTTCATAGCTGTGTAACCCAGGAAGATCGGGAAGAAGTAGAACAGACAGTCTCCTGCGGCATTCAACAGTTGATATGTTCCTGATGCCGGGTCCAACCATTCGAGAGAAGTAAACATGGACAGGAAACCTTTGATCATCCCTGTTGCAGCAAGCAAGCCGAGAATGGGTGTAAATACACCCGAGATCAAGTCGATAAACTGACCCAAGAGACTCTCTTTTTTACCGGAAGATTCTGAATCATCACTTGAGACCGGTTCATCCGCATTCATATTACCCACCTGTAACAAGGCTTTATACACATCAGACACTTCGTTACCCACAACGACTTGGTATTGCCCCCCGCTTTGCATTACCGTTATGACTCCGGGCAGATTTTTGAGCTCGTCTGTTTTGGCATTATTGTCATTTTTTAATTTGAAACGAAGTCTGGTCGCACAGTGCACCACGCTGTTAATGTTCTGTTTTCCACCAACACCAGACAGAATATCTTTGGCTAATTGCTCGTGTTTCATGAAGTCTTTTCTTCCTTTCTGGCTAAACACGGATTCGAAGCATATTGGAGAGAATAAAAAAACCTGAACATCTGAATGTATGGAACATCCGTTTAACGGTATGTTCTGTCATTCAAGCGTTCAGGTTTTGCCCTAGTGGTTGCAACCCTGCAAGCTGATCTATGGGATTATTCAGAAGTTGCATTCACAACTCTCTCAATATGAATCGTTAAGTACATCAATTCTTCGTCAGTTAGTTGATACGTGTAGTTGCTTTCAATGAATTTCTTGATTTTCTCCGAGCACTTGTGCGCTGCCGGATACTTTTTCTGAATCATCAGGAACAGTTCATCGTCGTTGTTGCTCTTGTAATGTTTTCCCTTCACCAAACGTTGGGCGAAAAACTTCAAATGTGTCACAAAGCGATAAAATGTCAGTGAGTTCTCATCAAAATCAATCTTGAAATGATACTTGATGATTGTCAAGATTTCCTGCATGACCTGCGTCATACTCTTGATGTTCGGCATTTCCTCGTTCAAAGCTGCATTGACAAAGTGAAGTGCCATAAAACCGGCTTCGTCCTCGGGCAAGATTACACCAAACTGATCACAGATCATATTGAGCGCTTCCATTCCGACTTCATATTCCTCTTTGTATAACTGCTTTGTCTCCCAGATTAAACCGTTGCGTATGGGCAGATTCTTGCGATACCGCTCAATGGCAAAGTGAATATGGTCTGTGAGATGTAAGTAAATGCTCTCATTTAATTTCTTGCCAAGTTTTAATTTGGCGTAAGCGATGATTTCCTCGGATACTTTCATGTATTCCAGAGGAATGCTTGAGATTAATGCCTTGAAGTTTTCCTGAATATCTTCATTCTGTAAAGTAAATATCTTGTCGATATGCTGCTCGGAAACCATATCACCCGCCCGCTTCTGATAAGCAATCCCCCGGCCAATGATAATAACTTCCTGTTCGTCATTCATTGCAACTACAGCATTATTGTTCAGCACCTTCTCGATTTTCACTTTATCACTCCAATATACAGAAAAAGACAAACCAATCCCTTTTCTCAAGGTATACGGCTTTGCCTGATTCAACAGTTACAACCCGATATGTTGTACGCGCTTCCCTCATAATATTACAAACTTCTACACAGTGCAACAAAAAGTTAATATCGAATTAGCATGACTCCCGATCTAGGTAAATATACTCACAGGAGTAAGAAAATCAAGAATTTTTTTACAAGGATTTACGGTTATTGTTTTTTGCTGTCTTTCTCCAGTTCCGCTTCAATTCTTCGATTAATCATGTTCATTTCTTCTGAGCTCAATTGATCAACTTGCGTATATTCTTTATCCAACTCGTACTCTTTTGCCTCATTATTGTTCATTAGGCCCAGATGATTCTTGATATCCCGGATATCTTCACGCATATGCATCGTCTGACGGTATTGGTCTACAACAAGTGCAAAAATAATGCCCCCGGCCACTATTGGACCAAATGGGATCAGAAAACATAAAACAAGTCCTATAAGCAAAAATATAACAAAATACATGTGTAGTGCCCCTCTCATAGAAAGCATCTACTTTGCTAAAATAGATGTTCAGATTACAAATTAAATCGTTCCTGAATTAACTTTGCCACCTCATCCGGGCTATTGTGTGTGTTATCAATCCTTATGTAGTGTTCATGCGTGATTTCTCCCGCTTCCGAGTTCAGTCGATATTGCTTCATCGTATCCAGTAAATCTCGCTCAGACCACGCGATGTCACGCTTTGTTGGTTTATGCAACAGGCGATGCGGACTTTTATTGCGCTCTAGTCTTTCCGATGCATCGGCTTCCAGTTCCACATAACAGACCTGACCTCCATTAGATGCAAACAATTCGCTAATCTTACGGATGTACTCTCCATCTTGCTCCTGATCAAACGCCCATACAAAAGTAAAAATCAGACCCGGCAGATCACTCTTTGCCACTTCTTCAAAAATCTCCTGCCGGAACAGACTCACCAGTCTTTTGCCTTGTGGTGTGCCATAGCTGAAGAAAGGAGACACCATTTCAATGGTCATATGGTTATGAAACAATTTTAAATTCGTTATCTTCTCCAGTTCTTACCCGACCGTCATTTTGCCCACAGCCTGCGGACCAAAAATAATCACCAATTTCATTTTCGATCACTCCTGACAAGGTAGTGTTCATTCCATTAATTCAATTTTATGGACATTAAACTCTATGATACCTCCTTTAGCGCAAATAAAAAAGAGGTTTCAAGTGATTCCCTCAACGCGTGAGGGCTTGAAATCTCTTATCTTAAATTACATATGTTTATTTATACTTACCGTCCGATCAGTACCCATCCCCACTTCATCCGGCGCAAACCCATCGCACAGATCCATGAGATCAGGAGCGCCACAATATAAGAAAGTATGATGCCCACGCTGAAGTGCCGAGCCAGGTCATCTGTGAATTCACGTCTCCAGAAGAGCAGTACAAGTGGATGCATTAAAAATACTCCGAACGCAACTGTACCCAAGGAGTCCAGAATACGCGTAGCTTTTCGAACTTCGGTATGTTTTCCTGTGCCCATTCGTTCACTAAAGATCAGCAGGAGCAGGCAGGCTGACAAGGTAAACAGATTTCGGAACAGGAACAGCACGGTATAGGTTATAACCGGATATGCAGCAAAAGCGGTTTTGAAATAAGCATTACCATATATAAAAATGGCACCTCCACCTATCAACGCAGCTATGAGCACATAACGGTGAGTATACAGTTTGTTCAATGCCCACTCAAAGTTCAACCCAACCCATGCGCCAAATCCAATCACGATCAGATAACTGGGTAACAAACTTCCTGTCCGTTCGAAGTGAAACTGCAAATGTAGTGCATAGAAGATCGCTTGGCCAGCAATAAAGAATAATGGCAAGTACCGATTAAACAAACGGTGGCGTGTAAGGGACAGAAGCCATGGAAAAACGATATAGAATTGAAGAATAATCAGAAAAAAGTACAAGTGCGTATGAGCGGTTCCCATCACTAATTGTTTGGCAAATTGAACACCATGGGTCAAAGGTTCTTTGCCTGCAAGCAACTGTTTAATGGCAAAGTAGATAAGGGACCACACCAAATAAGGTACAAATACATTAAATAAACGCTTCTTATAAAAAGCGAGCATCCAACCCTTCTCATTCATCTTGGAGCTGTAGTTGTAGAACAAGACCAGGGATGACAGGAACAGAAACGCTGGAACGGCAAATTGCAAAAACGTGTTCCAGAAGTAATACACATCATGATCTAATGTATGCTTGGGGTAATGCGCAACTGCTGTTGAAGTTGCATGAATAGCTACCACTGCCATGATGGCAAAAGCACGATAGAGATCCAGATACTCAATTCGCCGGGGCCGATTAACTGGTTGATTCATAAAGATAACCTCACTTGTGCCTGATATGGGATGATAGTTTCCGGCCGCAATCCAGATTCTATGCTTCATTTTAATCAGCACACGAGGGTAATACAATCATAATCCATATTATTTTCGTTATTTTACATCATTATTCTGCATTATTCGACATTTTTCATCCAGAATCGTTCAACAACGTTGCCATTGGACTCCACATAGTCTTCATCCCGAGTGCCACCATTTCGAAGGATAACCCTTCTGGAAGGCTCATTAACCGCATCGCATACGACCAATACTTTGGAAATTCCAAGCTCTCTCGTTTTCTCCAAAGAAAGCCTGAGAATTTCGGAACCATAGCCATTGTGCCGCTCGCCCGGACGAATACCATAACCAATATGTCCTCCACTATTGAACAATTTATCGTTAAGCTCATGCCTTATATTCACAGCACCCACGATTTGTTGACTCTCCGTGACCAGCCAATATGTACTGTCTTTGACCCAGCCTTCCGGGATGTCGATCCCTTGTTCATTGCGCTGCAAAAACGCCAACATCTCATCGAACGCATAAGGATCTTTGGAAATGACCCAAGGTACCATCAATTCTCCACTTCTGACCCAGTCTTCATAAAATGCCAAATATGCATCCTTATAGGCTTTTGATGGTTTAATTAATCTAACTTGTTCTTTCCCCATGTTCGTTACATCCTCCCAACAGATATTGATATTGCCACGTTCTCTCTTCCAGGACACGACGTTCTTGCTCTTCCATCAAACAGTCATAAAAGATAGCTTTCACTGCATACGTTGCGGCATGTACCGCATGCTCCTTCACATGAGCAGTTGCAGCTGCGTGTCCCGCCGCACGAGATGCAGCAGAGGCAGCGACATGATTGGCTTCCCGTGCAGCAGCATGAGCTGCAAAAGCCGCCTTTCGAGCATCAACCATGGCAATCTCTCCACGGATCCAACCTCTTCCTGCATCAATGGCATCACGTGCGCGGAGATCCTCCGTCTTCTTCTTCTCAAATATATACAAGACACGTGCCGCACACTCCGCAGCCCAACAGGCCAATGTATGGTGATCCTGTTGCTTAGCCAAATCCTCTATTTCGCGGCGCAAAGGTGCATCTTTGAATGCAGGTTTTGCCATACTCATGCTCCTTTCATTGTTCAAAAACTACAAATTCACTCTCAGACAAGTTCGAAAAAGGACCTGCGTGTGTGCAGATCCTCTTCAAGTGTACCTCTTACGGCTTATTCTATCACTATACGGACTCTGTCAACGTAGACTCCTGAACATCCCGACCCTTTTTCGCATCCGTGTCTGTGTAAGTGAATTGGTAACTCCCAGATCCAAGTGTGACTTCAACATCGCCTCCAATGTTTTGAATATCCTGAACTCCACTTATCTGATCCAACGGTTTCCCTTGTTCCAGAACGATCTGTGCACCTGCTCCAGGAAGACGTACCGTACCTCTCGTATTGACAGGAATATGCACCCGTATCTCCATTTCACCCTCCGCCAACCGGTGCCAGCTTGAAGCCACTTGACCATACATCGTCTCCAGACTCGCTTCCACCCAATCCAGTCCAGGTCCAGGTTGCGGCTCGATATGCACCATTCGGAATCCTGGCTGATGTTCATCGGACCGAATGCCAGCAACATAACGATACAACCATTCTCCAATCGCCCCGTACGCATAGTGGTTAAATGAGTTCATATCAGCACTCCAGAGACTGCCATCCTCTTTTATCCCATCCCAATGTTCCCAAACGGTCGTTGCGCCTTGAGTCACCTGATATAGCCAGGACGGATAATCCTCTTGAAAAAGTAATGTATAAGCCAGGTCGTGAAGACCTGCATCACTCAATACCGGATTCAGATAAGGTGTGCCCACGAAACCTGTAGTAAGATGATTGCCCGCCTCTTTCACGAGTTTTGCCAATTGTCCAACAGCACGAGTTCGGGCAGTGGCGTCCAGCAGGTCAAATTGAAGCGCAAGAACATGTGCTGTTTGCGTTGGAACAGCAATTTTGCCGGCTGGAGTCACGAATTCATTTCGAAACGCATGAACAATGTTTGTATGCAACTGCTTGTAATATTCAGCATCATCTGTCCTTCCAAGTGCCTCAGCTGCCTTTTGAGTTAACGACACTGAATAGGCATAAAATGCAGTTGCCACATAATCCGTGTCCGTTGCACCGACATAACTATCGGGCTTGGAGTCCAGTCCCAACCAATCGCCAAAATGGAATCCCGTGTTCCACAGATACGGATTGTCACCCTGCACGTGAATGTATTCAACCCACCGCTTCATACTCTCATATTGCTCGGCCAGTAATCTGGCATCCCCATACATCTCATAGATGGTCCAAGGACAGATGACTGCAGCATCCCCCCAAGCGGCGGAGGAATGACTGGTGTCTCCCCACCCTTCTGAGGTGGAACTTCTCAGATCCGGAACGAAGAATGGAATACCGCCATCTTCTCCCTGATCCGCTTCCAGATCCCGCAGCCATTTGGTAAAGAAGGGAGCCGTGTTCATCAGGTAGGAGGACGTGCGGACAAACATCTGTGCATCCCCGGTCCATCCGAGCCGTTCATCCCTCTGTGGACAGTCTGTCGGCACATCAAGGAAATTCCCCTTTTGCCCCCACAATATATTGTGATGCAGTTGGTTCACCAGTGGACTGGAGCATGAGAACTGACCTGTTGGCTCCATATTCGAGTGCATCACTATTCCGGTGAATTCATCCAGACGGACGTGTTCCGGGAAGTTAACCAGCTTCACATAGCGGAACCCTTGGAACGTAAAATGCGGTTCAAATGTTTCCACTCCATCCCCCTTGCAGGTGTAGCGAATACACTGCTTGGCGGCGCGAAGATTATCGGTGTAGAAGTTGCCTTCATGATCCAATATCTCTGCATGATGCAACTCAACCGTATGACCCGCCTCACCTTGAATGCTGAATCTCACCCATCCCACCATATTCTGCCCCATGTCTATTACACGATCTCCCTGTGGGGTTGTTAACAATGCGATTGGCTGTAGCTGTTCGACTTGGGTAACGGGTACGTTCTCCTGCGCAACGATGATATCTTTGGGATGCTCCAGTACGTTCACGGGTGACCAATTCCTCTGAGATGAATCCAACCAATCGGACTCCATTTGTGCATCATACGTCTCCCCCATATAGATGTCCGACATACGAATGGCACTAGGAGCAGCCGTCCACTCCCCATTGGATAGAATACATTCCTCCGAACCATCTGCATATTTCATATGCAGTTCCAGCAGCAATGCGGACGTTGGACCAAATATCTCCCGTTCTTTGTTCCAGCCGAGATACCCTCGATACCAGCCATCACCCAGATAAGCGCCTAATATGTTCTGCCCATCCTGAAGTAGATGAGTTACATCATAGGTTTGATATTGTAATCGCTTACGATAAGAAGTCCAGCCTGGTGTAAAATAATCTTCTCCTACTCTTGTGTTGTTCATATGCAACTCGTATAATCCAAGTGCTGTCACATATATTCTGGCAGACGTAACAGGTTGTTTCACATTAAACTGCTTGCGCATACGCGGGCATGACGTATCTCCATCATCTGATGATTGAGCTGTGATCCATTCTGCTTGCCACTTGTTATGACTATCCATAAGTCCCATCTCGAAAAAGGCCGTTTCGGACCAACCGGAATCACTTCCTGCATCATCCCATGCCTGAATTCGGTAGTAGTATCGCGTTTGCGGAGAAGGCTGAAAATGGTTTAATTCCACATGTATGGATTGATCCGTGCTTATCTTGCCAGAATCCCATGCAATCTCATCAAAATCTTCTGACAGGGACAGCTGGATCTGGTATGCGGATTGCATGCAGTTTCGACGATCAGACTGTAACTGCCAGCTTAATCTCGGTGATTTGACATCAAGGCCTATCGGATTAATTCTATACTCACAGCGAAGGTGACTAACGTTGAACATTAGCAGATCGTCCTTTCCATCTTGGCTTCCCATTCGGGGTTACGATATAATTATATCGATCCTGTTGCCCTAAATACCCGGTAATCAGGACTATTTCATCCGGTGATTCAGCCATCTGTGCGAGGAGGTTGCTTGTGAATTCATCTGTACAACTCATGAAAAGCGAATACTTTCTGCATAATCATCTTCAACTTTTTGTCAATCGTTGCTCTGAAGATTTTGTGCTTCCTTTTCACGCACATGATTTTATTGAGTATAGTTATGTTGCCGAAGGAAAGGGCTTTCATCATATCGGGGAAGATGTTATTCCGGTGACAAAGGGGATGCTGTTTGTCATCCCTGTCGGCGTTCCTCATGTCTTTCGTCCTGTGAGCACCAACGTGACCGAGCATCCGTTAATTCTATATAATTGCTTATTTAATGCTGAATTGATCCACACGCTGACAGCAATCATTCAAGAAAAAGAAATCATTCAACATCTGATGGATCTGGCACAAAATCAGGTTCCTTATATTTCCGTTGTGGATCACAACGACCGGATTGAAGAAGTAATGGTGAAGCTATATCGTGAATCATCCGTTCAGGGAATCGGTTCGTCTACCATGTTATACACCCTGGTGAGCCAGTTGGTATTGATGACCTACAGACAACTTTATCAAAAGGAACATGATGAAGAGAATCATTCCACCGGTTTTGATTACATCCTTCACTATATCAAGGAACACGTAGGCAATCGTATTCGGATGTCTGATCTGGTACGTGTATCGGGCTTTAGCGAAAAACAGATTGGCCGAATGTTTCTGCGACATACCGGTCAGACCTTTAGCAGCTACCTGCAACACCTCCGTATACAAAAAAGCTGCGAACTATTAAAGAGTTCACAGCACAAAGTCAGTCTGATTGCAGAGCTGGTTGGATATCGGGATATGGATTCATTCTATGCTGCATTCAAAAAAATAACAGGCGAAACACCTCTCGCCTATCGCAAAAAATCCAGAGCACAGCACTCTGGACAATAAGGTTAACTCTCAGACACCAACAACCTGTAACACTTCATCTATGTATGCCTTGGCCTCTTTCCATGAAGACAATAACGGAAAGTTGTATTGCTCACGCTCCTGTATATTCCATGGATGCGGGATACAGATGACCTTTTTGCCATCCTCATGCGCTGGAATCAAATTATGTGCCCCATCATCAATAAGCAAATCAAAAGCGAGCAGGTTTTTTCTTTTGCATGTAATAAACTGTTCTGCGGTTATAAAAGGCATGTGCTGCTGAAGCCAGTTCCACTTCTCAACAACTGTTCTTGGTTCCGCTGCCGTTACAACAATAACATCATAAGCATCGTTCAGCTTTCGCATCTCATCTACTACATACTCGTCGTATAATTCCAATTCCTCGAACAGACCCGGCCGACCATAAAATACATCGTGCGTGCTCTCTGGATGACGCAAATGGGATGTATCCCAATGAATCATATCCTCATAGCGAAGCGGATGGGTCGGGAAGTTGAGGTTGTTGTGATATATAGCCCGCTTGACCAGATGACATATCGTGTCATCCATATCTACAGCAATAATAGGCTTCTTCATGGTTATCCCTCCCCCAATACGATCACAGTATACCATCCAGTATGTTATGTAGTCATCTTTTTTACCTTGAAATGCCAATAGCGTTGATGAGAATACTACAGGATCATATAAAAAAGGCGCCCCGGCGCCGTAATACCAGCTACGCTCGGGGTGCCTATATAGATTATATCTATTCCAAGTTCTCGCCATTCGAGGCAATGACTTTTTGGTACCAGCCAAAGCTTTTTTTCTTATACCGATTCAATGTGCCTTGTCCGTTGTCATCCTGATCCACGTAGATTACGCCATAACGCTTGGACATTTCCGAAGTGGATGCACTGATGATATCAATCGCTCCCCAGTTGGTATATCCCATCAGGTCCACTCCGTCCAGAACGGCTTCTTTCATTTGTGTGATATGTTTTCTCAGGTAATCAATACGGTAATCATCGTTGATAGAACCGTCTGCTTCAACGGTATCTTTGGCACCAAGGCCATTCTCTACCACAAACAATGGCAGTTGATAACGGTCATACAGTTCTTTCAATGCCACGCGCAGGCCGATCGGATCAAGCTGCCAGCCCCACTCTGTACGCTCCAGATTCGGGTTCTTGATCGTACTGTACAGGTTACCACCCGTCACTCCATATTCCTCTGGGTTCACTGCGGACACCAAGGATGTGTAATAACTGAACGAAATGAAATCAACCGTGTGCTCACGCAGGATCTGCTCATCTCCCGGTTCCATGACAATCGTAATCCCGTTCTCTGCCCAGTACCGAGCCATGAACGTTGGATAACTGCCACGAACTTGTACATCCGTATGCAGCAGGTTCAGCTGATTATCGATCTGTGCTTGCAGCACATCCTCTGGCTTCGATGTCGCCGGGTAGTGAATCATACGCGCAAGCATACATCCGATCTGGAAGTTCGGGTTAATCTGACGTGCCTTTTCTGTTACCAGGCTGCTGGCTACAAATTGATGATGAAGTGCCTGATAAGAAGCCTGCATCGTGTTCTCAACTCGGTCTTCAATAATACCGCCACCTGTGAACGGTTCAATAATGGTTGTGTTAATCTCATTAAACGTCAGCCAGTATTTGACCTTGTCCTTGTATCGGTTCATCACGGTTTCGGCATATCTCACAAAGTGTGCAATCACTTCGCGACCAGCCCAGCCGTTGTATTTCAGAACAAGTGCCATAGGCATCTCATAATGCGAGAGGGTTACAAGTGGTTCGATATCGTATTTCCGGAGTTCATCGAACACTTCGTCATAGAAACGCAGTCCCTCTTCATTGGGCTCGGCATCATAACCATTCGGGAAAATACGCGGCCAGTTGATGGACAGTCGGAATGTCTTGAAGCCCAGCTCTGCGAAGAGCGCAATATCCTCTTTGAAACGATGGTAAAAATCAATCCCGTAACGCTTCGGATAACCTTCTGCACTGTGATGTGCCATTGCTTTCTCAACCGTTGCACTGGTAACATGCATCAGTTCTCTAAGGTTCGTGTAGTCCTTTTTCTCAAAATAAGGAACCATGTCGGCTGTCGACCAGCCTTTGCCACCAGCGTCGAATCCACCTTCAGCCTGATTAGCGGCAATAGCGCCGCCCCATAGAAAACCTTCCGGGAACCCTTGTCGATTAATCATTCGAATCTCTCCTTCTTTTGTTAATATTGTTAGTCCTAAGACGGACCATTTAGATCTCAGCTTTCAAGACGTCTTCACCCATCGTGATTTCGCCCAATTTCACAGGTAGAACCTGCTTGTAATCAGCCGTATTGGTAACAACCATAGCGGTTGTGATATCGTATTCTTTTGCAATCTCGGCCAGTTCAAACGTGAGTAACTTGTCTCCAGCCTGTACACGTGCTCCAGTAGCAACATGTGCATCAAAATACTGTCCACGCAGCTTCACCGTGTTAATTCCAACATGAATCAACAATTCCATTCCGTTATCACTGCGGACAACGATCGCATGTTTTGTTTTGAACACATTCATGATGGTACCTGTCACTGGAGAAACCAATTCGCCCACCGTTGGAACAAATGCCACACCTTTACCCATCAATTCATCACCAAATGTTGGATCGTTGACTTCTTTGAGTGGGATGGATTTACCTGTCATCGGTGCAACTGCTATTGCATCACTCGTTGGTGTTGGATCGCCCATGTCGTCCACATTTAAAGTTGCAACGTCATTGGAAGTTACTTTCGCTGGTGCAGTAGAAGCACCCGGTGAGAATTGAGCTAACGCCTCTGCGTCTCCCTCTTCTTCCTTGATACCAAATATCGTAGACATGATCGCACCCACGATAAAGGCCAAAATCATACCCCCAAAGGAATACCAGAAGGTCTGTCCAATCAGGGAAGGAAGTCCTGGGAGACCACCGTTACCCGCAAGTACATACGCTTTCGCGCCAAAAGCAAGGGCGAATCCGCCACCCACTGCGCTACCAATCATGGCTGCGGCAAATGGTTTTTTGTATTTCATATTTACGCCGTACATAGCTGGCTCCGTTACACCCATCAGCGCTGTAAAGCTCGTGGACAATGCCACGGTTTTGAGTTTTTTATCTTTTGCCCGGAAGAATACGCCGAGTGTTGCACCCGCCTGACCCATATTGGAGATAAAGGTCAACGGCAAGAATTTATCAAAGCCCAGTGTAGCGATATTACTCAGGATGATCGGCACAAGTGCATAGTGCATTCCTGTCATAATAATGAGCGCCATCGCGCCGCCAAGAACAATACCTGCAATCAATCCGCCTTCATTCAGCAGCCAGTTGATGCCGCCAGACAATCCGCTACCTACAAATGTACCCAATGGACCGATCGCAATCAGCGTTACCGGAACCATGACAAGCAAAGTAATCAGTGGCACAAGCAATAGCTTGAGTGCAGCAGGGATAACACGGTCAACCCATTTCTCAACATAGGACATCAACCACACTGCAAGTAAAATCGGAATAACCGATGAAGCATAACTTACAGCCGTAACCGGGATTCCCAAGAATCCAACCGATTCACCGCTAGATAACAATGCTGTCATGTCTGGATACATGAGTGCCGTTCCTAGTGCAATCGCAACAAACGGGTTACTGCCGAATTTACGAGCAGCGCTGACTGCAATCAGTAAAGGCAGGTAATGGAATACGCCGTCACCGATGGCTGAAAGAATACGATACGTATCCGTTCCGGCAGACATCCAACCTAAGGATACGAACAGTGCAAGTAATCCTTTGAGCATACCTGCCGCAGTAATCGCTGGAAGCATCGGGGCAAAGACACCTGCGATTGTTTCAAAAATTTTCAATACTACATTTTGTTTTTTATCCGACTTTGGCTCTTTCTTTTCTGTAGTTTGCTGGATTGCCGGATTTTCCTTCACCATGGCATCGAACACTTTTGCCACATCATTACCGATAATGACTTGGAATTGGTCGCCGGAAATATTCGTTCCCATGACCTTATCCAGTTTCTTGAGTGAGCCGTTGTCAACTTTCTCGTTATCTTTCAGATCAAAGCGCAAACGTGTGACGCAGTGATAAACGGAGTTAATATTGTTTGTTCCCCCAACGGCTTTAATGATTTCCTGCGCCGTTTCCTGATGTTTCATGATGTTTTCCTCCTCATTTTTCCAATAAAAAATACCCGAACGAATCTAGCGCATATGGATGGCGCCATCTCATTCGGGTATTGCCTGATTGAACAGTAACAAGCCCATAGGATATCCAGTTGTAATTTGATTCTATTGCGTGGACTTCTCGTCCCGCTTGGTTTTCATCAAACGTTCCAGATGGAGCGTTAGATATAACTGCTCAGAGTGAGTCATGTCATACTGATAGTTCTTATGGATAAAAGTCTCGATCTTGCCAATACATTTGAATGTCTCCGGATAGTTTTTCCGAACCACTTCATATAAATACTCCTCAGCATCATCATGTGAAGAATGTGTAATGACCCGCTGACAGAAATATTTCAAATGGGTGATGAAGCGGAAATAATTGACGCTATCTTCATCCAATTCAACGTTGAAGTGATATTTGATGATATTCATGATCTCCTGCAACAGCTGCATCAGATGGGTGACATCGTTCATGGAATCATTGACTTCCGCATTGATGAAATGCAAGGCAATATTACAGATTTCATCTTTGGGAAACTCAATATCCAGTCTTTCCTTCAGCAAGGTCAGTGCTTCTCTGGCTACATCATACTCCGCCTTATAGAAGTGCTGAACTTCCCAAGAAAGTGGATTACGAGTAATCATTCCTTTTTCCAAGCGCTGAACAGCAAAGTGAATGTGATCAGACAGCGAGACATAGATCCCGTCACTGATGGTTTTGTTCAATTGCGTTCGTGCCAGTGTCACAATATCATCTGTTGCCTGCAGAATCTCAATCGGCACTTCAGCTACGATGGATTTGAATTTCTCATAAATCGATGCATCCTGAAGACGAAATACCTTCTCAATCCGCTCTTCATCAATCTCATCGCCTGCTTTGAACTTAAATCCGATACCCCGGCCGAGGATCAGTAGTTCCTGATTTTTGTCATCCACGGTACTGACAATATTGTTATTAAATATCTGTTTAATAATCATTATGGACCCACCTGGTTTTTTTTGAGGAATAAAAAAGGGCAAAACCAAAACAGAAATAATAAAATCATTTCCATCGTGGTTTTGCCCGCATTACCGGTAACAAGCCTCGGATCTAATTTATCATAACCTGAAAACGGTGTCAACCAAAAAAATAGTAATGCTCTATTCCGGTTCTTTCCCTTATATGAGTCATTTCCCTACGCTTCCACGTTTAAGGGGTTCATATGTTTTAATATTCACATTTTGATGCAGATTCAAACGAAATATTCCCAACGACTCATCGCTTGAATTGTATGAGATTATAACTAAAGTAAATGTTTTGAAGGATTTTTCACCTTAAATAGAGAAATGATTTAATTGATAGGAAGTAATTTTAGATAAAGGGGATTTATTCGTGAGGGACAAAGTAAAAGGATTACTCATTGGTATCACAATTGGATCAATGCTTACAGGAGTTACAGCTTATGCAGCATCAGGAACGCCAATAAAAGCTTTACTACAGAAAGTAAATATTTATGTAGACGGAACAAAGAAGTTGACAGCTAATTCAATAACCTATAACAACACTACATATGTACCAGTTAGAAGTATAAGTACTGCACTCGGTGAGAACGTAGCTTTAAAGTCAAATAATCTGTACATCGGCAAACAACCATTAATTAAATTAACAGGGAATCAAGCGTTTGAACTGTTATATAAAAAAATAAAAAAAGAAATCGAAATGTATAGTCTAACTGTTGATGAGGAACCAAAAGACGGAGATTATTATGTAATGCGTTCATACTCTGACAGAGAAACACATGAAGTAACTTATGGCCTTTACTACATACACATGTACACAGGGGAAGTTTACGAATGGAACTTCAAATCCAAGAAAATGGTAAAACTATAGTTATTAAAAGGCCCTTCTTTCGAAGGGCCTTTCATCATTGCTGGAACGTCACATTAATCTGTACAATCTCCGAACGACTGCTTGTGCGAATCGGAGGTCCCCAGAATCCAAATCCTGACGTTACGATGGAGTGCATGGAGCCCTTTTGCAGATAACCCCAATCGTTCTCATAAATGGCCTGTGTGATGAACTGAGCCGGTGCAATCTGACCACGGTGGGTGTGGCCGGATACCACCAGATCTATATTGTTTTGCTCCGCAATATCCAGATCATACGGCTGGTGATCCATCATAAGTACCGGTTGGTTCAAGTCAGTACCTTGCATTAACGTAGATACTTCTGCACGATCCTTCTCTGTCCGGTCTTTCCGTCCAATCAGGGTAATCTTGTCATCCAAAACGATCTTGTCATCGTACAAAACTTGCATGTTGCTCTTCTCCAGTGCAGCAATCAGATCTTCAATGGGACCATCGAACTTGTCGTGATTCCCGAGAGAAGCATAGACACCATATGGAGCCTGAATGTCACTGATAATATCGGCAATTCCGCTATTGAGGTACATATCCAGATTGTCATCAATAATATCTCCTGGATACAGCACCAGATCCGGCTTCAGTGCATTAATTTCCTCCACCATGCGTTTGGCATGTGCAGGTCCAGACAGAAGTCCAAAGTGCATATCGGCAGCCATGACAATGTTGAGCTTGTCTACACCTTCTACTTTTTTATCAATCTGAATATTATATGTTCTCACTACCGGGCTGTAGGCGTTGAAGATTCCATAACCTAATGTGGACACTAACAGCACCAGCGTAACGACACCTGCCCACTTCTGTGTGTGATGTCTTGGAATACGGGTTAATCTCAGCAACCACATCGTCAGGTGAACGACGGGCAGGATCAACAATAACAACGAGAAAATCGCTAGCCAGTAAGAACCGATAATACCGAGGAACGAAATGCTTCCAAATAATCGTGCCAATATGAAGGAAATGGCAAGGAATACAAGCCCTATAATATACAACCACCGAAATCTGGCGGACACGACAGGTTTCATCCAACTCCAACCGCTCCAGCCTATGTAGAACACTAATAAACCATATACAACCAAAAACAATATACCCGCTAATACAAACATGCCCGGTCTAACCTCCACGTCAATAAGTTGTATTCTGAATTTTCATCATGGACACAAGTCCGTCTGAACAAGTATAACGTAGTTGAAGGGTCAGATCACCTGTTTGCAAAAGCCAGATAGGTACATTTTATTACAATTTGATGATATTCAAATTCGTACCATAAACCAGAAAAAGCATTCCTGCAGTCGCCCTGAATAGTTAAATTCAAAGACAACCGCAGGAATGCTTTATTTTCGGAATTAAAATTACTCGTTAGTGTCCATCCACTGGAAGTGGAATGAACCTTCTTTGTCCACACGTTTGAATGTATGAGCACCGAAGTAGTCACGTTGAGCTTGCAGCAAGTTTGCTGGCAAACGCTCTGTACGGTAGCTGTCGTAGTAAGACAGTGCGCTGGAGAAGCCAGGAACCGGAATACCTTGTTTTACAGCAGCCGCTATAACTTCACGCCATGCACCTTGATATGATTCAACGATGTTTTGGAAGTAAGGATCAAGCAGCAGGTTTTTGAGTTCTGCATCTTTGTCATATGCTTCTTTAATGTTTTGCAAGAACTGCGAACGGATGATGCAACCACCACGGAAGATCATGGCAATGTTACCGTATTTCAGATCCCAGCCGTATTCATCGGAAGCTGCACGCATTTGTGCAAATCCTTGTGCATAAGATACGATTTTACTTGCAAACAATGCTTTACGCACGTTCTCAATGAACGCTTTTTTGTCGCCAGAGAATGCTTCAGTTGCTGGTCCACTCAGGATTTTGCTAGCTGCTACACGCTCGTCCTTCATGGCAGAGAGGAAACGGGAGAATACGGATTCTGTAATCATGGACAATGGTACGCCGAGATCCAGCGCGCTTTGGCTTGTCCATTTACCTGTTCCTTTTTGTCCAGCTGCGTCCAGAATAACGTCAACCATTGGTTTGCCTGTTTCTGGATCATATTTGGAGAAGATATCTGCCGTGATTTCGATCAGGTAGCTGTCCAGCTCCCCTTGATTCCACTCCGTGAAGATCTCATGCAACTCTTCAACGGAAACGTTCAATACGGATTTGAGCAAGTGATAAGCTTCACCAATCAACTGCATATCTCCGTATTCAATACCGTTATGCACCATTTTCACATAGTGTCCGGCACCGTCTGGTCCGATATATGTGCTGCAAGCGTCATCGCCAACTTTAGCGGAAATCGCTGTGAGGATCGGTTCTACCAACTGATAAGCACTTTCCTGACCGCCTGGCATGATTGCCGGGCCTTTCAGTGCGCCCTCTTCCCCACCGGATACACCTGCTCCGATGAATCGGAACCCTTTTTCTTCCAGTTCTTTGCTGCGACGTTGTGTGTCAGGGAAGTACGCATTACCTCCATCGATAATAATGTCGCCTTGATCCAGATGAGGAAGCAGTTGCTCAATCGTTGCATCTGTTGCTTTACCAGCTTGCACCATGATCAGAATTTTACGCGGAGACTCCAGGGATTCCACGAATTCTTCAATGGTGAACGTACCTGTCAGGTTTTTACCTTCTGCTTCTTTCAGAAGATCGTTCGTTTTCTCCGGGGAACGGTTAAATACCGCTACCGAGAAACCTTTGCTTTCAATATTCAAAGCCAGGTTTTTACCCATTACTGCCAATCCAATAACACCAATCTGTTGTTTACTCATTATGTCCTCCCAATACTCCATTATTTATATAGTAAGTTGAAACGAATGAATGGTTATAGATTATTGTACTGTTTTTTTCCAGTCCGCTGCAAATTTGTCCATACCTTGATCTGTCAGCGGGTGTTTGGAGATCTGTTCAATGACGGAGAATGGAACAGTAGCAATATGTGCTCCAGCCATCGCTACACGTGTAACGTGATCCGGATGTCTTACAGAAGCAGCAATAATCTGTGCATCCAGGTTATGTGTACGGAACAATTCAGCAACTTTGGCAACCAATTGTACGCCATCTTCGGAGATATCATCAAGACGTCCCAGGAATGGGGATACATATGTCGCACCAGCACGAGCAGCCAAAAGCGCCTGGTTCACAGTGAAGATCAACGTTACGTTGGTTTTCACGCCTTTTTTGGTCAAGTAACGGCAAGCTTCCAGTCCTGCAAGTGTCATTGGCAATTTGATCGTAATGTTTTTGTCGCTGTTGTTAATTTTGATCAATTCGTCTGCTTGCGCGATCATTTCTTCAGCAGTAAGGGCATCTGGTGTCACTTCCGCAGAAACGGACTCCACTTCAGGTACCAAACGCAAGATTTCTTCAATACGATCTTCGAATTTCACGCCTTCTTTGGCTACCAAAGATGGGTTAGTTGTTACACCAGACAATACGCCGATTTTGTATGCTTTTTGGATATCTTCCACGTTAGCTGTATCGATAAAAAATTTCATGATTTAATTACCTCCAGATATATTTTTTATTTTGGTTTAGAGATTCGCATTAACCGCCAAGGGTATGCTATTTGTAACTACAGACTCCTGATCCGCCGGCTCATCAAACCACCAGTGGTGACCTTCTTCTTCAAGCATAACATCTGATTCAGCCGGTCCATAGCTACCCGCAGGATAAAGGTGAAGTGGTAACAGATTTTCCTGGAATGCATCCAGAATTGGCTGCACCCACGCCCAAGACAATTCTACTTCATCCCAGTGGGCAAAGAAAGTTGGATCACCCAGCAAAGCATCACGAATCAGATTCTCGTAAGCTTCCGCGAGGTCACCTTTATCCGGAGAAAGATCGATATGAACCGGTTTGAATTCACCTTTATTCTCAGGATCACTTGCATTCAGTTGCAATGTCATGCTCTGATCCGGACTCATCTCAATGACGAGCAGGTTTGGCTTGGAACCCTTGTTTTTCAGCACATTTGTCTGTCCTGAAGGTTCTTTGAATTCAATCACGATACGTGTTGATTTCTCCTTCATTCTTTTACCCGTGCGAATGTAAAACGGAACACCGCGCCAGAAGAAGTCATCAATTTGCAATTTGGCAGCAATGAATGTGTCATTCATCGTATTCTCGGCTACACCCGGTTCAGAAGTATACGCATTTACCGGTTTACCTTGAATGTTGCCTTCTGCATACTGTCCACGGATGATGTTTGCGCCCACAGTTTGTTTTTGTAACGGCTGAATTGATTCCATAATGTGTTTTTTCTTCAATCCAACTTTTTCGGAAGTACTGTTGTATGGAAGCTGAATCGCCATCATCATGAGCAGTTGCAACATATGATTCTGGAACATGTCTCGCACTGCACCAACATGATCGTAATAGGATGCACGTTCTTCCACACCTACAGTCTCATTCGCCGTAATTTGCACATTGGAGATGTAACGGTTGTTCCATAATGCCTTCATGATTGGGTTACTCTGATGCAACGTCTCCAGACGCTGTACCATCGGTTTGCCCAAATAGTGGTCAATCCGATAAATCTCTTCCTCTGTGAACGATTCGCTTAATTTGCGATTAAGGTCTCTGGCAGACTGCAGGTCGTGACCAAATGGCTTCTCGATGACGAGACGTTTCCAGCCATCTGTGGAACCCAGTCCACTTTCTTGAATATTCTCGGCAATCGGTTCGAAAAATTCCGGACCAACCGAGAGATAAAACAAGCGATTGGACGGAATGCCAAGCTCAGCTTCTCTTTGTTCAACTAATCCCAACAGCTTTATATAATCTTCCTTATGGCCTATATTCAATACACTGTAGCGGAAAGCTTTCACAAATGACTTCACAACTTCAGGATCAGCCTGGCGTCTGGAAAATTCATTTAATGATTTTTCCACTTGTGCCTGAAAGAATTCATCAGACCAATCTCTACGCCCCAGACCAATCAATGAGAAGGTTTCAGGAAGCTTCTGCTCAAGATATAAGTTATATAAGGCAGGATATATTTTTCTTTTGGCTAAATCGCCAGTTGCACCAAATAAAACAATGGTAGTTGGTTCCATCTTACCGTTCTCCTTCCAAGTAACTCTGGTTTCTTTGTTGTAGTTACACTATAATACGTTTTATAGCTATACAAGTAATTAATATATTTCACAGGAGCTATAGACCACATCTATGACTACAAATTACGAACTATATAAAGTCTTTTATTGGGCCGCCAAAACGGGAAGTTTGACACAGGCTGCGAAAGCACTGTATATCACTCAACCCAGCGTCAGTCATGCCATTAAGCAATTGGAAGAGAGCTTTGGTCTTACCTTGTTTTATCGAAATTCCAAGGGTGTAGCGCTGACACAGGAAGGTGCCAGTCTATACTCCTATATTGAACAATCCCAGATTCTGATCTCACTTGCGGAAGAAAAAATGGCCGCACTGAAGAATCTCGACAATGGTGAATTGAGAATTGGTGGCAGTGACTCCCTGTTCAAGCATTACATGCTGGCGTATCTAGAGGAATTCCACACCTTGTACCCTAACATCAAGCTACATCTGAGTCATGGAACTACGCCGGAAGTCATTACGTTTCTGAAAGAAGGCAAGATCGACCTTGGTGTAGTTCGGATGCCCATTGTTGATCCACAGCTAGAAGTCAGGGAAAGTATTCAGTTGAAGGACTGTTTTGTAGCTGGGGAACGTTATGCTCAGTTGAAGGGTAAAGTCATGACACTTGAGATGCTTCTGGAGCATCAACTGATCCTCTTCTCCCGGAACAGCCGGGTTCGGATGGCTATTACCGAGTTGTTTAACAGCTATAATTACACGTTGAAACCTGAGATTGAGGTTGGTAGCGTTGATCTGTTGATTGAGTTTGCGCGTCGAGGACTGGGGATCTCCTATGTCACACGTGAGTTCATCTCCAAAGAGCTGGAGGAAGGTTCTCTCTTCGAAATTCAGCTTGATGTCCCGCTCCCCCCTTCCCATGTGGGGATTATGACCAAACGTAATATGCCAATTTCTCTGGCTGCCAACCGGTTTATGGATCTCATTTTCAAATCCTGAGTGATCACAATGTCAAAAGGTACAACAAAGAGCCCACCATCCAGTTATGGATGATGAGGCTCTTTGGCCTGCATCATGTTTGTTTTTATCTAACAATTAAAGACTCACCAGATAGGACGCGTCCAAGATAAGGGCAACCTTACCATTACCGAGAATCGTTGCGCCAGATAGATGGTTCATCGCTCCCAGATACGTACCTAGCGTCTTAATAACGACTTCCTGATTTCCTATAATCTCATCTACTGCGTAAGCTGCAATTTTATCAACGGAACGCACGATCACCAGCGGAATGGTTTTGGATTTACGGTCCGTTCGTGGATAGTTGAGCCTGTCGCACAATCGGTGAAAAGGTACAATTCGTCCATGATTCAGGATGGCTTGTTGCCCCTGGATCATCTGAATATCTTCAGGTGAAATTCGAACAATCTCAGCAACATTATACATCGGCAAGATCAGAACACGACCCGATACTTTGACTAACAGACCTTTAATAATCGCCAAAGTAAGTGGTAGACGAATCATAAACGTGGTGCCAACACCAACCTCCGTATCAATATCAATGATACCGTTGAGCCGTCCGATCTGGCTACGCACGATGTCCATTCCAACACCACGCCCCGATACTTCACTGACAGAAGAAGCTGTGGAGAAACCGGGCTCAAATATGAGATGGACAGCTTCCTGTGTTGTTAGACGTGCAGCCTGTTCCTCACTAATGATACCTTTGCCCAAGGCGGAAGCTTTGATCTTCTCACCATCGATACCTTTGCCATCATCCGAATAACGAATGACAACATGATTTTCTTCATGAAACGAAGTTAATGTAATACGTCCTTTGAACGGTTTACCGTTCTCCGCCCGAACCTCTGCACTTTCAATGCCATGATCTGCACTGTTGCGGATGAGATGGATCAGCGGGTCACTCAATTCTTCAATAATCATCCGGTCAAGCTCAGTCTCTCCACCTTGGATAACCAGTTCCAGATCCTTACCCAGCTTCTGAGAAAGGTCACGAACCAATCTCGGGAAGCGACTGAATAGTTGATCAATGGGTAACATCCGTGTCTTCATTACACCTTCTTGAAGTTCCTTGATCACCCTGCCCATATGATCGGATACACCACTAATACTCTGGATGAGTGTTGAAGACTCCTTACGCGCGCCCGATCCACTCAGATCTGCAAGGGATGTTTGATCAATTAACAGTTCACCGACCAAATTCATTAAATGGTCCAGACGCTCAACATTCACACGAACTGTAGGTTGAGCAGCTTTCACTTTCTCATCCGAGCCAGTTGTATTCACGGTAGGCAAGCTTGGTTTCGTTTGCTCTGTTTCAGAGATTAATTCAAGTGGTGCAGAAGTCGCTGCAACCTCATTGGATTCCAGCAGATATGGATCAATCTCCAGCCTATGAATATCCGAGTCTGAAGACAGCTCTGTCTTAAGCTGCTGTGGGTCCTTCGATGTTGCTACGATGATGATGAACTGACCATAATGATCATCTTCATTCTGCGCGCCCGGTTGGCTCTCCATGAGCGAAGTAGCGACAACCGTACCACAGATGTCCTCAATACGTTGTCGCAAAATATGATATCTGGCCGCTTTCATCATGCACTTCTGCTCCAGCACAATATGAAGGGACAATAACTGCTTGCCTGATACAATAGCCACCTGTGCCATAACCGATTCTGCTGGTTGCAATTGAGGTACTTTAAGTTGCCCGACTACTGCCGGGGTCTGAATTAAATCCTTTATTTCTCGTACTACCGCTCGAAAGTCCGCATAGGCTTCCCCACGGATATACTGATCACGAAGCACCTTCATGGCGTCCAAAGAGCGGAACAACGTATCAATCAGCTCCGAAGTCATCTCCGGTTTTTTCTCCCGGACCCATTCAAGAGCATACTCCACTTCATGCGTGAGGTCGCTTAATTCACGAAAATCCATTGTGGATGCCGATCCCTTGATGGTATGGGCTGCCCGAAACAGCGTCTGAACCAGCTCTACAGAAGGCGTAAGCTCCAATGCCAATAAAGACTGATCCATACGTTCCAGTTGATCATTCAGTTCTTCGATAAAGATGTCACGGTAGGCAGACAAATCCATCATTCGTATATACCTCCCTAACCGCCCAATATTTCGTCCAGTTTCAAAATGCCCACAAGCTTGTCTTCCTGTTGACCCACACCATGGAATAAATCTTCACGGTTACGACCATATCCGCCAGTTGGCGGATGTATGTCCGAATATGTGGTTACCTTGTTCACGCGATCCACGATCAAGCCAATATATTCTTCCTGATGTCGAACCACGATAATACGTGTGGCTCTGGTGTCCGGTTCATCCGGCATACCCAGCAAGTTCCGCAGACTCATCACACATACAACCTTGCCACGCAGGTTTACTACCCCTTTGATCTCTGGGCGGCTGAATGGGATATCTGTAATGCTGAGCATTTTAATAATTTCGTGAATTTCTTCAATTCGAATGGCACAGGTCTCTGCACCTACAGACAGTTCAATATATTGTTCCTTCTGAAGTGAAGACATCAATTCACCCTCAATTCAATTTTATTAATTTGTTTTGAAGGCCGCTGCCGAATTTGCCAGCTCTTCCGCCAGATGTGCCAAAGACTGGCACGTTGCCGCAGTCTCTTCCGATGCAGCCGCAGATTCTTCACTGGAAGCCGAGATGGATTCAACAGAGCTCATCACCTCTGCGGCTTGGGCTGCTTCTTCTTCACATGCAGCAGCAATTTCGTTTACTTTCTGTGAAGAGTTATTGACCATATCAATGATCTGATCAAAAGCCTGTCCAGTCATGGAAGACTGCTCAACACTGGCTGCTACGGCTTGCACACTTTGTCTCGTATTTTCCTGCATTGCTTTGATGATGGCTGTAATTTCTTTGGTCGCCTCTCCGCTTCGTTCGGCAAGCTTCCGGACTTCATCTGCGACTACAGCGAATCCTCGTCCTTGTTCTCCGGCACGTGCCGCTTCAATAGCAGCATTCAGCGCGAGCAGATTGGTCTGCTCAGCGATATCGTCAATCACTTCAATGATGTCACCGATTTTACGAGAATCATCTTCAAGTTTGGTCATTTTTGTATTAACAGCTTGCATACCTTCCAATGAAGTCTGTACAACAAGTCCACCTTCACGAGCAGTCTTCACCGTATCGTTGGACAGTTCAGCCGCTTCTTCCGCACTTGCAGCGACGGAGTTAATGGCAAGTGAAAGCTCCTTGAACAATTCGGAGATATTTCCTGCCTCACTGGATTGGCTTGTGCTGGTACTCGCAATTTCCTGTGTGCTTGCTGAGATCTGTTCCGAAGAAGCGGCAACGCTTTGGGAGTTCATCACGATATTGTTGACTAACCCTTTCAGATTGTCGACCATACGATTCAGAGCTGCGGCCAGTTGACCCACTTCATCTTTGCTGGAGATGTCTGACTGGAGAGTCAGATTTCCGTTAGCGACTTCCGTTGCCAGACCCAACATGGCCATGAGTGGCTTGGAAATGGAACGAGAGATAATGTAACCGATCAGAATACTGAAGAGTACAGATGCAACAACCATAACAATTGTAACGGTAAAGGCCGTTGTGTAGGCTTCTTCAGACTTCGTGTTAGCCTGATCTGCCAACGTTACATTAAGATTCACCAGGTCCGCGAGTGTTTTTACAATCTCATCACCAGGTGATTTCAATGTCGATTTCAGGAATTCAATAAAAGCTGCATCATCCTCTGATAGCGCCATAGTGACGCCTTGATCATAAAGTTTCATATAGCTACTGTATTGGGTATCTAACTTACGAAGCAATTCCGTTTCTTCCGGGGTAGTCGCAAGAGGACGGTACGTAGCAAGTCGCTCCTCCATGGATTGACGAATCGTGGCAATATTTTCTGTAATTCTGGTCTGTTCTGCTGCTACAGTTTCGAAATTCAAATCACGTACGTTAACTCGTAATCTCTGATAATCAACCTGAGCTGAAGAGAGCTCACGAACTGAGATTAGATTGTTGTTATACATCTCTTGCATTCGTTCATTCGTACTTCTCAATGTTACTACAGAGTAGACGCCAAGCGCCGCAAGGATTATCGACACAATTAAAAACGCTGAGATAATCTTTGTTGCTGTTTTCAAATTCCCAAACCACTTCATGTAATCTCCTCCTAGGCATCGTAGTGTCCAGTTATGTATATAACGCTTGGTAAACCCTTCTCTAGGTCGCGCTCCAGACAACTTACGATCTATTTCGACATAAATATATTAAAACTGAATAGGAGATTTTTATTTCTATAAATTTGCACTATTATGAATTTTTATTTCAGATATAAAGAATCTTCTTTTTAATATAAATTATACTTTTTACCTATTAAATTTCATTTTTTATTTACATATATACGTATAATCCAAATTCTGCATCGACTTACACATACATCTCCATACAAAATTTCATGTGATATGATCTTCTTATATTTACATAAGAAGTTATATAGTTCATACGTATAACAAATATCATTTTCCATGCAAAAAAATGATGTATTTCTCTGTACACACTCAATACTTCAAGACTTAAGTCTAATAATAGCTCACCCATTCTGAGTCTATTTTCCCATAAAAAAAACCAAACCCGAATCAACAAAGTTTGGTTTTGAAGCGAAAAAAATATACTTTAAATTAATATAAAACCCGTTTAAAATTAATTACTTATGTGTTATATAACTGCTCCAGTTCAATTAAGCGGTCCTTGATCCTGTGCGGAATAATACCAAACAGATTATCCCACGTCATAAACATCTCCGGTTTTAGTAGATATTCTTCGAACTCCATGGTAGGTACAAATGCTTTGGTCGACAGATAACGCTCTACCTGAGCATTGATCTGTTCATTCGTTTCAAAATAATCTTGAAACAACTCATTCACAAGTAGCCCATCACATCCAGCTTCGGCACCTGCTGCACTATACAGGTTTGGCAGTAACTCAAATACAACCGGAAGTGGCGAGAAAGCATGTTTGCCAGGCTGCGAGTACAGACATACATGACGTCCAATCACATTGACCCGTTCCTTCAACAATCCGCGCAGCACCTTCCCATGAAAGCTGGCTTCACAGTCTACTACCTCTCCGTCATGACCCACATAAACCCATACATGTTCCATTTCATACAGATGTCCAATCTCATAATCCCACCAGATTGCATATTCAATTACATATTGTACTGCCTCGGTCGGAAACTTAATGTCTCTTCTGAACGATGGTGAAGGCCCAGATTGATGCAACACAGAAATGCCAACAAAATCAGGATAAAAGGGTTCGGCTCTGTCAAACATCAAAATCGGTGCATAACTCATTGCAGTTTCAAGCGTATTCAGTTCTGATATGTTCATTCATGAGTCCTCCGTTTTGTTGGATGTTCATACTATATTAACAGAGAACGTAACACACTGACTCAGGCTTTTAAATTATTTTCTAATATAATGTCAATCCCCTGGACTTCATACAATTATTACATCGACACATCAAAAAGCCTGCAACTGTTATTCTCCAGTTACAGGCTTTGTACTTTGATCATGAATAAGGAAGCTTGAATTAAGACTCCTGTTTATTGGATGGTGACACGGACGTCTTGGAGGGTGAAGTCGATTGATCAGAAACCTGCGTATCACACCCTATTGGAGGGCCCAGAATCGCATCATTTTTAATAGAAGCAACAGCTCTCGCATATGCCTCCTCATCCAAACAGTACGCACGGTGAGCCACCTCCGGCGGTGTAGCTGCCAAGAAATCCGCTCCAAACACAATATCAGGCGTTGGTTGATCGAAGATTGTTAATAAATATACATCATCTGTCTCAGCGACAAACCAGTGAAACCAGCCTTTCGGAAATACCACAACCTGCCCTGGTTTCAGACGATATGTCAATCGTTCACGCGTAAACGGATTAAAGACTGATGCTGTAACTTCACCGGTGATGACAACAACCATCTCCGTGACATTGGTGTGCCAGTGCGGCTGCACGATGATTCCTTTGCTTAAGTACACGTTGAAGAACCCATTCGCAATGGTCGGCAGCTGTTCTCCAAACAACTGGGTTACATAGTTGCGTGAATCCCTCTGATAATTGACAACCGCATTGGAATCGGCTGCCAGCGGAACATTCGGGGCTTGCAAAATCGGATTTATCATACGATCATTTCTCCTCCTTGGGCATACATCTCATTGTTGTACTGTATGCCGGAGAATAGAAAGATAATACCGTTGACACATGTTATATAGTGTTTTAATCCTGAACTTTAGGTTGCTTGGCATCATGTATAAACAAACTAGACTTGACCAGGGAATCTGCCTCCAGCTGCAATGCCCTGAGGTGATATGTGATCGATCTGGTTCATCTCATCATCTGTAAGCGAAACCTTCAGCGCTCCTAAGTTCTCATGAACTCTATCCAAGTTGCGAGTCCCCGGGATCGGAACGATATGTTCTCCCTTTCCAAGCAACCAGGCCAGAGCAAGTTGAGAGACTGTACATCCTTTTTGCTTAGCCATCTCTTGAATCAAGCCAACTACCTCCAGGTTTTTCTGAAAGTTCTCACCTTGGAAACGCGGATAGTGACGACGATAATCATCTTCCGGCAAATCTTCTATTGAACGGATCTGACCTGTAAGGAAACCACGTCCCAATGGGCTGTATGGAACCAAGCCAATGTTCAATTCATGCAGGACAGGTATAATCTCATCCTCAAGCTCTCGACTCCATAATGAATATTCGGTCTGCAACGCTGTAATTGGATGAACAGCATGTGCACGCCGAATGATCTCTACTGGCGCTTCGGACAAACCAATATATCGAATCTTTCCCTGTTGAACCAGATCGGCAAGTGTGCCTACGGTCTCTTCAATGGGTGTATTCGGATCAGGACGATGTTGATAATACAGATCGATATAATCCATTCCCAGGTTGTAGAGACTCGCATCTACTGATTTTTTGATGTAGGCTGGATCTCCCTTGGGGCCCTGCGTGTGTGTTATACCAAATTTGGTGGCAACGATTGCTTTGGATCTTCGAGCTTGAAGCGCGCGTCCAAGCAGTTTTTCATTCCCACCAAATCGCTGTTTTTCATACGCTCCGTACAGATCCGCCGTATCAAACATGGTAACTCCTGCATCTAGCGCGCCCTGAATGGTATGTACCGATTCGTCATTATCTGGCATCATCATTACACCCAGGCCGAGCGCAGATATTTGTAATTTATCATTTCCCAGTGTTCTTGTTTTGAGCATGTGGCTCCCTCTTTTCATCTTGAAATAGAAACGTCAACTAGATACGTATGAACTTGAGTTCATTCTATTTCACTCCCGAGATCCCAACCACACTCTGTTTATGCTAGTAAAGAAATTACCAGTTTGATCAATTTTCTATATGGCAACAGGAACGTAAATACAACAATGAATGCCTGATTGGCTGTTCAGATTATTCATGGAAAAGATATCGTATGCATGAACAACGCCATCTGCCCGATCTGTCGTTTCAAGCAGGACACGATTGACTTGTTTGAACTCAACTTGGTGCAGGTTCCAGATCGTTCGGAAGTCCACGCTTTCTTCACTTAATTGTTTCACGATTCTGCTAAATACGGGGTCGCTCGTATACTTGTCATAATAAGTACGGAATACCGCTACCGAGTGCCGCGCGAATTCCTCCCAGTTGTGCATACGCTCCCTGAGCGCTTTATCCAGAAATAAAATCCGCATCATTAAACGCTCATTCACATTCATCGAGGAGAAGTTGAAGAGGTTCGTATCTGCAGCTTCATTCCAGGCAAGTACCTCAGAACGTTCATTGGTAATAAAGGAAGGATGATCCAACTGACCAATAATACTCTGCCAACCAGGCTCCAGTTGCGAATACGAAGCAAGGAATTCATGTTCCGTATTAGGGTCCCATAAGTCAAACAGATGACTCTTCTCTTCCATGGTTAAACGGAGCGCATCCGCTATACTCTGCATCACTTCTCGTGAAGCCGCCAACTCCCTACCCTGTTCGAGCCACGTGTAATACGTCGCACTGACACCAGCCAACACCGCTACTTCTTCCCGCCGTAGACCGGGTGTTCTCCGCTGTCCATAAGATCCTGACAATCCAACTTGTTCCGGTTGAATGCGGCTTCTCCGTGATTTCAAGAACTCACCCAGTTTTTTGTTACGGCTCATACCTGTATCCATAGACATCGTTCCTTTTTTTAAAAGTATTCAAGCCTATTCGGCTCTATCCCAAAATGGTAGTCTCTGAATGACTTTGATATAATTCATCTATTATTACTTCTGCAGAGTACTTGGTTTACAAGTAGCTTAGCATCGAATGGTGCAGAACAAAAGGAACATCCATGATCCCCGGAGTTGGTGATGTGTACTGTGTGTATGTCGAAAAATTACAAAAATATGCCGCCTGCCAGGTAACTGGACTGAAACAAACAGAAGGTAAAACTTCCGATACGCTTGCCTCAGTCCTTCAATTGGATTGGACTGGTGATCAACTGCCTAATGAAATGCAGCTCCACCAGATGAAGCCACTGATCTGTAATTTCTATTTCTGGAATGATCGAGTTGCCCATAGTTTCGTACATGCTAATGTTCCTCCACAGTATGAGCTTGCAGGCAACATCCCTCCTCTCTACACCGAGGAAACAAATACGTATAGCGGAGGCTGGCCGATCGGAGAAAGTCTCTATTACCAGCGTGAATGGGAAGGTATCGATGCGATCCGAAGAGCACAGTTCAAACAAGCTGCGAATGATGACGAAGAAGTCATGGTTGGCAATCGTGTAATACGGCGCAGTACGAGTACACTCCGCGATTTCAGCCCTACATCTGCGGAAGATGTAGCCGAACTCGCCAAGCTACCTTGTTTGACACATATTGAAAAGTGGATGGACATACGGAATCGATCTTTTCATTTGTAGAGGAGAATCCGTTCATCAATGAACTTCATATCATAAATCATGGTCAAACGATGCTCGATATCAGCAAGAGCCACCTGACCAAACTTATTGTAGAGATGTGGTTCTAACGGAGTTACTGAATCAGTTAAAGGAGAATTTGGAAATGCGTCAAGATGATTCTATTAAGGTTAATCATGAGGAATTATACGAGGTATTTGATCGTTTGAGGGATTTTTAGGTTACATGTTTCAATTCGTCCAGTCACTATGGCGGCAATATTTCACCAAAAAAACAGCTATTTTCACAAAGAGAGTCCTGTTATGAACATGGCAGGCCCCTCTTTTTTGTATGACGGATTGTAATATGAAGTGCGACACCCGTTGGAAATAAAAAATGGCTCATAGCCTGGTTCGTGTAGAATGAAAGTTACCACACCAGCATTCACAAAAGGAGAATCAGTCCATGAGTTATTCACATCTTAGCATAATCGAACGCAGCAAGCTAGAAATCTCCACAGACAAGGCAAACGCTCAAGAGCTATTGCAAAAGAGCTGGGAAGGCACTCATCCACGATTTGCCGTGAACTAGATCGTGCTAATTCATTGCATCCCTATCAGGCAGAACACGCTCAGAACGCTTATGAGGAGCGTCGTAAAGCCTCTGTCTCTTCAGGTAAATGGTCAGACAGCTTGGCTACTTCACTGGAGGAAAAACTGGAGGCAACGTGGTCTCCAGAACAGATCACTCAACGCTTCCGTATCGAAGGCTGGCGTGCAGTCTCCTTCAAAACCATCTATCGCTGGATCTACGCTGGGCGCTTGGTTCGAGATGTATTACAGGTTATTCGGCACAAGGGGAAGCGAAGAAACCGGCAGAAACTCGCAGTAAATTCGCCGTCGGCAGATCCATTTCAGAACGTCCCAAAGAGATTCGTTCCCGCGAAACGTTTGGACACTGGGAACTGGATAGCGTCGCATCGGGTCGTGGGAAAAGTAAAGGCTGCGTAGCAACGTTGATTGAACGTAAAACACGTCTGTATACCGCTGTTCCCATGCCAGACTGTACCGCTTTGTCGATGTAGATTGCGCTCGGTGTAGCGATCCCACAGTACCTACAGGGACCTTCCTCACGGCTACAGCTGATCGAGGAAAGGAGTTTGCATGCCATGCCAATCTGGAAACGACGCATAACCTACGTTTATTTTGCGGATCCGTATTCGTCGTGGCAACGCGGTTCCAACGAGAATGCAAACCAGTTGCTTCGAGAGTTTTTCCCTAAAGGTACATATCTCGCTCAAGTAGAGGATGAAGCTCTCGCCCGTTCACTCGATCTAATGAATCACAGACCACGAAAATGCTTGGGTTGGAGAACCGCTCACGAATCCTTCACAGAGGAACTGTCGCACTTGGTTTGACAATCCGTCGTATGAATACATTTTCTTTTACTCTATTTTTTCTTTTACGACTAATTTAACATGATATCAACGGGTATAAGCAGTGCTAGGAAGTAAAGATTCTCAATGTAGTCTATTTCACCGTATGTGTATAGTAAGCCTATTAAAGCTACAATTCCAAACAAAATCCAAACAACAAGTCCAAGGTGATCAAAAATCCACGTCAGAATGGTTGCAGTTTTTGTTAGTAAATACACGTATCTATCACCCCATAAGAGTTACTATGTAATATTCACCTGACCGTTAATTAACAACTTCTGTTTTTCACAAAGATCTTTTTAGATACTTCTCAACCTTATAATCCTTAAGGATATCATGCGGTGCTCCACATTCACTTCGTTCCATGACTCAAAAATTATTTTTGGCTCTCCTTCAATAATATTGTGAGTCCTAACGATATCATCCTTTGCAAAGACTTCGATCCATGTATTAGGTCAACTCGATGGATAAGCTTCACATCATTGATTCCAGCCCGTGTTTTATGTACCTTTCTTTTTCTTCTCGAATGCAATCCACGAATAATACGATACCCAGAATAGTATCGGAAATATGGCTACTGCAATATAGCGTTTATCATGAGAGAGCGTAAAGATAGTAACAATAGAGATCGGTAAAATAATCGCAAGTAGAATTAAATATTTGCCCCAATGTCTTTTTAATATCTTCAACCCCTCCTTAATCGATTGTTGTCGTTGATAAAGCTGAAATATGTGCTAAAGTCCTTCCGTCGGTCAATTTTTCAATTCTATCTTTCTGCACATTACGTAATAAATCTGAATGGAGAAAACGCTCTGTTGAGCCAATTACACTTTTACCATCCAAGTACATTCGGTACTCTATATTTGAATGAAAGTAGATAGGTACTTCGCCGTTTTCATCTGCAAGTTTATCGATATCGTATCTAGGGTTTACCTTTAATCCTTCTTCTCTTTCTTTTGCCAATCTCTTAAAGAGTTCCGTTACAGTTTCCATTCACTCAAACCTCCTATTGAATAGATTCGATTAAATCAACCACACCGTCGTTATCTCCAACGTATTATAAATCAAGTAAAAACAATGTCAAATGAAACTCATTCCCCCATCGGATTCTTATATAGTCTACCCTGTCTCAACATGCTATGGGTATACATGGAATCACTTGTTTTTCCTTTCAGTGTAAATTGTGCATGTATACTCCGTTAAATAGAAATTTTTTAAAAGATAAATTTTATACTTATTTTAACAAGCATTTCAATAGGATGGATATATTTAATGGAGGTTTCATTATGTAAAGCAGATTTAAAAGATGCAGCGACTATTCATGTAATGAAAGTCAAAGCATTTATGCCTTTGTTGGAAAAATATCAGGATTTTGAAACTAGCCCCGCCAATGAAACCGTAGAAAGAATTGTTACTCAAATCAATCAATCTTGTACAGATTATTTTATAATTCTTCCATGAGGTTGATGTTGGTGGAATTAAAGTCGTGAAAAAAGATAATCAAATCTATATTGTTAGCCCAATTTTTATACTGCCAGAACATCAAGAAAAAGGAATTGCTCAAAAAGCCTTTATATTGGTTGAACAGATCTATGATGAGACGAAGTCATGGAGATTGGGTACCATCTTACAAGAAAAAGGAAACTGTTATTTGTAGAAAAGATAGGCTATAAAAAAACGGGTGCAACAAAAGTGATCAACGACAAAATGACAATGGTATTTTATGAAAAGCATTTATAAACCGTTGGATTAAGTTAACCGCCTTACGGTGGGCGGTTAACGTTTATATGAAATTCAACAAGCAAGTTTAACATAGCTGATCACTGTGTTGCCTTCTTAAGTTTTATTAAGCTAACGCTTCGATAAATAAGCATTGAGCAATCATACAGTTAGTCCAAGCTTATTAATGAGTAAATCACCTTGTTCGATTTTTAATGAGTTTTTTTCTTGCTTGAATTCCCAACCAATTTCATTTGCATGCCTTATTAAAAGTTCGCAATTCCTAGGTCTGTGTGGGTTAAAGTGCCAACTACCTTCCCATGTAAATAAGACTTCAAAATATGTGGTTTTAGATGAATAAACCTTAAAATTAACAAACTTATTACTAGGAATCTCATTGATAACACAGTGAAATTGATAACCATTTACCATTATCTTTTTAGCTCTTTTGCTGAATGTCTTTCCCATACATATGACCCTCCTGAAACACAATAGTTTTTTAAGCATGATGAGTCATACCTTAGTCCAAAATTATACCACATATTAGAATTGTACTGCCCGTTAGCTTAATCTTGCACTTCTTCGAATAACTCTCTGAGCATCCGATCCTTATTATTCACAAACTCTTTCATAATCATAAAATGGTCGGTTTCTTCCAATACTTGGACCTCGATACCATCCGGCTTTAGATTGTAAATAATCGAATCTGGATATGCCATCAGGATTGGGGAATGGGTCGCAATAATAAATTGAGAGTTTTGCAAAACAAGTTCATGGATTCGTGTTAACATCGCCATTTGGCGAAGAGGAGACAATGCAGCCTCAGGCTCATCCAGTATATATAATCCATTCTCCCCGAACCGATGAATGAAAGTGGAAAAGAACGACTCTCCGTGCGATTGCTCATGCAAGGACTTGCCACCGTACGAATCTTTAATAGGGCGAATCGGCCGACCGAATGAAGGTTGGCTGTCCAACTCATCGATCGTCGTGGCTAAATTATAATAACTCTCTGCCCGGAAGAAGAAGCCATCCCTCGGGCGTCGCGGACCTCTGATCAATTGTATATATTCATATAAGCTCGAGTGGGTAGCCTGGGTTGAGAAGGAAAAGTTGATCGTCCCACCCTCCGGGTTAAATCCCCATGCGACAGCAATGGACTCCATCAGTGTTGATTTGCCCATCCCATTTTCACCTACGATATAGGTTACCTTGGGGTGGAAATCAAGAGTATTTAGGCTTCGAATGACTGCCAAATTAAAGGGGTAACGATTATAAGTGGGTACTTGGTACCTCTTGAGCTGAATTTGTCGTAAATAGGAATGCTGTACATTCAATATAGTTCACTCCCTTTAGTTTACTCCATCAATCAAATAATACCACATACCGAAATTACCCTGCCCGTTAGTTCAATAAGATTGATGAACAGTATCGTCCAGGTCTGAACCAGCATATCCCCACACTTCCCCATCAACGCGATAACCGCCACCACTCCATTGAAGCAAGTAGCCTCCAGTACTCATACCTTGTGTGAAACCTTCTTTACTATTTATCCAATCTAAAGATTCCCCGGCAGCAATCGTTCTAGCGAAATACACTTCACTAGTAGCTAAGTGCGTTAAACTAACATTGACTTCATGGCTACTATTGTTCTTCATAAGCAGTTTTATATGTACAAATTCAGGATTTACGGAAAAGTGTTGCTGTACCGTTGCGCCTCCAGAAGCAATATAGTGCGAGGGTTTGTTCTCTTGTTCGCTTAAAGAATTAGAAAGGGATGTACTTTCCGACTTGCTTGATAATACACCAGATTTTGGAGTAGACTTATTCTCTTGAGTTGGACTTGTTGAATCACAGGCAGTTGCGATCGCTGTTATTAAAGCTAATGATACAACAGTAAAAAATAATCTCTTTTTCTTCAATACTTCATCCCTCGTATTCATTTATTAGTTATTCTAAAAACCTATAAGAAGTTCCTCGTTATTAACAACGCTATCAATTAATAAAAGTTACACCTGTAATTCGCAAGATGGCATTGAGTTAACCTGCCCGTTACTTGAACAAAAGCAGCAGATCACATTGATCAGCTGCTTTCTTCGTATTATTGGCTATCGTTTCCTTTTAGCTTACCCAATTTTAGTTTCGAACGAATTCAGCATATACAACAGTTTTGTTCCATTCCACATGGATGGTGTATGAGCCGGGCTCCAGTTTCGAAAATGTCTTTATATCTGTATAGTCCTGAGCAGGCTCCAAATCAATATAGTCTTTTGTTGGTACACCACCTTCGTCTACTACTTTGTTGTTTTTTATCAACCTATACCTTGCTCCGCCAATAACATTCACTATTTTTTTACTTTGATTCTTGAAAGTATACATTATTTTAGTATCTGAACCTACGTTTTCTATTTTAAGGGAACCGACTAAATTAGATTGATTTGTATTACTGTTTGGACCTGATGGCTCCTTTTTAAAAATATTTGTGGCTACTGGTTCAGTGTGTATTGGTTCTGACTCCGTATTTTCCTTTGTACAGCCTGCTAAAATCATGCATACTACTAAAACTAACATTATGATGGAGCTATTCATTTTCGTCATTAGTATCATCACCGTATAATTAGACGAACACTTTCTTGAATAGGTTGCTAATTTCAATGCTTTGTCACTATTCAGGTAAAACGCCCGTTAGTTGAACAAGAAACTTTTTGCTTTAGAATATTTTATAAAAAGAAAGTTGAATAACTGATGGGAGACTAGCTGCCAAAGATTGTTGTTCCTTTGGATTTAAAGAATGAAATGCAAAAGTCCTTGTTGCTTCACTGGAGGAAAAACTGGAGGAAACGTGGTCTCCAGAACAGATCACTCAATGCTTCCGTATCGAAGGCCGGCGTGCAGTCTCCTTCAAAGCCATCTATCGCTGGATCTACGCTGGGCGCTTGGTTCGAGGTGTATTACAGGTTCTTCGGCACAAGGGGAAGCGCCAGAAACCGGCAGAAACTCGCGGTAAATTCGCCGTCGGCAGATCCATTTCAGAACGTCCCAAAGAGGTTCATTCCCTCGAAACGTTTGGACACTGGGAACTGGATAGCGTCGTATCGGGTCGTGGGAAAAGTAAAGGCTGCGTAGCAACGTTGATTGAACGTAAAACACGTCTTTATACCGCTGTTCTCATGCCAGACCGTACCGCTTTGTCGATGGAGATTGCATGCCATGCCAATCTGGAAACGACCCATAACCTGCACGTTTATTTTGCGGATCCGTATTCGTCGTGGCAACGCGGTTCCAACGAGAATGCAAACCGGTTGCTTCGAGAGTTTTTCCCTAAAGGTACATATCTCGCTCAAGTAGAGGATGAAGCTCTCGCCCGTTCACTCGATCTAATGAATCACAGACCACGAAAATGCTTGGGTTGGAGAACCGCTCACGAATCCTTCACAGAGGAACTGTCGCACTTGGTTTGACAATCCGTCATTATGTAATATCATGAGAAATTATTATTAAAGCAACCTTTAGATTCACATTTAATTTTGTACCATTGATAACCATGCTCAGTTACGTTGGATTGAATCAATAATCTGTTCCCACATCGAATACATGTTTTTTCTGATAGATTACCTCTTTTATACTCCACCACATAGGATTCTGCGAATTCTACCTCTTTAATTATAAGCTCAAGAGCTTTATCACTTATATCAAAAGGTTTCATGTCTCCTCTTCTTGCGTCAATTGAACGAGAAAAAGCTCCAAACCCACCAACCAACTCATGATGATGCGTACTAATCCGCCCGCCACCTCTTTCGAACAATTTTATCATGGGTTCATATATATCTGGAAACTGAAGTACAATATTGTTGCCACTATCAAGCAGATTACACCATCGTAGATAGTGCATGGTTAATAATTTCATAAGATAAAAATCGACTTCTTTGTAGTTCGGAGCTGTTACCAATAACTCGTCCCATTCATTATCGGCCATTTTATAGCCCAATAACAAATCCATTCCCACATAGATACTTGTGACTTCTTTGGAGATGAACTGTAAATAAACACCAACTCTTCGGTAATACTCAGCAATCAAGCTAGCATCTGCTTTATATTCACCTTCAGACCTTACCTCTTCGTATCTTTTGTTGGAGATTCCAATGTATTGATTCGCGTCTATATTCTTAATTCTTTCAACAGCTAGTTCGTAATAACTCATGAATTTAATATCCTCTTTCTTACAGAATCAATTGCATAACTCTCATAGTAAAGCCAATGTAACGATGCGAATGGAGAAAGCATCAGCATACCCTTCATCAAAAAGCATAAACACGTGATAAGCTCTTCATCTATATTTCCCTCCCTTTTCAAACTATTTTTATAGCAAATTCGGAAAAATCATAGGTAGTAATAAACAAGGCAATTCACCCCTGTATAACTGCATCTTTGACATTAATAAGCTTAAGCAAGAATTACAGATATTAGAGAGATCACTGTGTGGGCTTCCTAATCCAATAAAAGAAATAAGTTTTAATTTTTCTAAATCTGATTTTAGCTATATTAAAGTAATATTTCACTAGGGCGTGTCTTTAACTCAAGCAAGCCACACCATAATGGATGGAAAGACCATAAAAGACTTAAACGTACACGCTAATTTATCATAACGAGTCGCTATTATGTACATAATCACATTTGATCAAAAAAATCTACAATTTGTTTAGCCGGATCTGCCAAGAACTCTTCAGTTGTAGCTATCGTTCCATGTTCTTGATGTTCAATGTCTGCATATCCAATCATTTTTTTGCTCGGTTTCCAGACGATCAGAATATGCGAATATTGATCGACGTTCGAGGATATACGCAGTAGCTTCTGTCTGCCCATTTTCATCTCCACTGTATCGATCAGATGAAAGAATTCTATATATCGAATGCCTGATTTATTATCTGACAAGTCCATTCTTTGGAGACCACCGGTTAGGAAATCAATCAGTTGCTGTGGTAGTTTACAAGACTTTAATGCATGCAATTTGTTGCTCATATCATGAAAGTCTTGAGGTTCAAGCCCCTTTAGATATTCAGCCATTACTTCATTTTTCTGACTCACTGCAATCGTTTACGCCCGCTCTCCATCCTTCTCCTGAATAGTCACATCTGCTCCTTGGTCTACCAGATATCGAACCATCTTCATGTTATTAAGTCGGGCAGCTACCGTGAGAGGCGTGGCCTTGTAAGGATATACCATATCCGGTTCATTGTAGTTGACGTCTACCCCTTCATCCAGTAAATACTGGATTGTCTTCATATCGTGATCAGCTACGCCTTACGTAACGTTTTGCCTCCATATTTTCGAACATCCAGCCCCAGTTCATTCAGCACTTTTATATTCTTTTGTTACCATAGCAGGCTTCGTCATATGTACTAGATTTGACCCGATTAATTTAACTTGGCACCCTGCTGGTACAGGTAACGCACCATTTCTTCTCCACAATATCTAACGGCCTTCAGGATCGCCGAATTATTTATGACATTCAGGTTAACTCCATACTCCACCAACAACTTAACCACTTCCGGTTGATTGCAGATTAAGGCAAGGTCGAGTGGCGTCAATGCTATGTACTTACTGAGTACAATCTCTTCTTCAAGATCCCTGCCCTGCTTAATAAATTCTTTTACAGCATCCGTGTCTCCCTCATATATTGCCCTAACGTGATCAGGTAGTGTTTCAAACGATCCTTGATTTCCGATTTTGAACAAAGGTGTACCCTCCTTCGTTTACTTACTTCTACACTACGATCAGTCTTTTTTTCCTACTCCTTAGCTAACCAGTATACCTATCACAATCTGAATAAGTAATCGTTTGTTGAGCTCCGCTCAACTAGTATGCTAAGATAATGGACACCTATTTCTACAAAATCCTATAACAAATCAACCGCACAGAAAGGACACTATGAATCCTTCATCACTGTCTTCCAAATTAGAACATATCATTCCACCGCTGGATCTGCGAAGCTGCCTCGTTAGCGTACGCGGTGAGATCCTGTATGAACACTACCGCAACCAAGAGGCTGCGACTGATATTGCAAAAATCAATTCATGTACCAAGAGTATGCTATCCACCCTCATCTGTATAGCGATGGATAAAGGTTTGTTGCCAGAGGCATCGGCCCCAATCTCTACTTTTTTCCCACAGTTGACATCCGATCCTGACCCACGCAAACCAGCGATCACGCTGGAACAACTGCTTACCATGACAGCCGGATTCAACTGGGATGAGTTCGGCGGGCAGAATTCATTCCCTCGCATGACCCGCACCGATCATTGGGTGGATTTTGCGTTGGAACAACGCCTAAGCCATGTACCCGGTACATATATGGAGTACAACTCAGGAGTATCACAGATCCTATCCTCCATCCTGATGCAAAATGCAGGTATGAACGTAGCCGAGTTCGCGGAACGTTATCTTTTTGGCCCGCTGGGAATTAAGGATTATGAATGGGAAAGCGACCCTCAAGGTGTACATACTGGCGGATTCGGTCTTAAGCTGTTACCCGTAGATCTGCTAAAATTCGGTCAGCTGTTTCTACAGCAAGGTATGTGGGAGGGTAAGTCTCTCATTTCAAGTGATCTCGTTTCCCGTTCGACACAGCCTTTCATTACAGTCACTCCACCGAATCGCGGCAGTTATGCTTGGCATTGGTGGGTGGATGTCTATCCGAACGAAAGGTCTGACTCCGAAAATATTGCTGCTGAAGACGACAAACCCAATCTCCATTATTATTACGCGCGAGGATTTGGTGGTCAGTATGTATATATTGTCCCAGAGCTCGAACTTGTTACGGTGTTAACCAATGACAAACGAAAGAAAGAGAAACCTCCGTTGGATGTTTTCCCTCGACTAATTGCCCCTGAGCTATGGAAAATGTTATAAACGCAGGCAGTCCTTCTATCCTGTTTGACCAATGAACCCCCAACCTTATGTAGGCATAACTAGCCCATAGGCTGAGGGTTTATTTGTCATGCCAAAGCTTCTTCTACGGCAATTGTTATTGGATACGGACCAGACTCTTGATTAGAGAGCACAACCAGTTGTAGGTCATAGTCCGGATACACGGAAGACATGAACGACACCCCTGGATCAAACCCCATGACATGAAATTTGAAAATCGCTTCTCCCTTACGGTCAATCCAGATACCCTGCCCATAATACTCTGCATTCTCTTGATGAGCATGTGGAGTTAATAACTGCTGTGTCGCCTCTTCATTCAACAATTGGTGACCCAGCAAAGCATCCCAAAGTCGAATCATATCCGGTGCTGTAACATAGGCTCCACCATCTGATCCACCTTTGACAGGAATGGAGAACATATTGGTATTCCAAGAACCATCTTCATGATCGATATACCCTAAAGCTGTGTTACGCGGGAGCTGATCTGTTAAGAAATAACCGGAGTCCTTCATGCCACACCTTTTGAAAATGTGCTCTTCCACATAATCTGTAAACGACAGTCCTGAATGTTGTTCCACGATAAGCCCCAGCACAATAAAACCCGCATTATTATAATGAAAACGTTCACCCGGAGCAGACTTCATTGGCAGATGCTGAAACATGGGCAGAAAGTCACTTAATCGCCGCATCGCGTAGACGGGTCTGTCTTTCCACAATTCTGAAAAGTCATCCATCACTTCTTCATCGAAATAATCCGGAATGCCTGACGTGTGTGTTAACAATTGCTGGATGGTGATTTCTTCGTCCCACAGTGGAAACTCCACATCCAACACATCCGTAAGCTTGGAGTCCGCAGACAACTTGCCTGCTTCAATTAGTTGGCATACACTCACTGCCGTGAAGATCTTACATCCTGATGCAATTCCGAAGCGTGTGTCCACCTGATTAGCAAGTTCCTCGCTACGATTGGCATAACCACGTTTCATATTCAATAGGGGTTTCCCGGCTTGCTGGAGTAATACAACACCCGAAAAATTCACGCGTTCCATGACTTCTTCTACTTTTGTTGTCAGCTCTACTGCATTCAACATTTTGTTGTTCACCTACTTATCTATGTATTCATTAGATTCTCATTCTTAATTCTTCGTCATATCCTGCATACCTGCCATATTTTCATAAAAAGAAGGATTACTCCTTATAAAAGGAAATAACCCTTCTTCAGACAACGTAAGATTAAGTTTGACATAGCATGCTCAAATGTTGATCAATCACTTGTTCCACTCGTTTTACCGTAAGTCTATCTGGCTGCATTAGGATGTGAATGGCGAGCCCATCCACAAGAGCATATAACTTCTCTATCTCCATCTCGGCATCCAGTTCAGGATGTGTCATCCCCTGCTTCTGCAACTCATGTATCACCCATTGAACCGATCGATACATCCCCTGATGCATCTGATCACTTAACTTTTTTAATTCGGGGTACACCAATAATTTGGCTGTAAACGAAAACCAGACCTCCATTTCCATCATTCTATCATCGTCCAACGGGAGAAATTGCAAGAGCAAATTCTTCATATCCTGCAGTACAGATCCACTCATCTGTAACGCCTCCACCCTTTTCTGTACACGTTCTGCAAAAAGATTCATGCAAAAGGTGAACAATTCGGCCTGTGTGGCAAAATAATGACGCATGGAACCTACAGATAGTCCCGCTTCCTTTGCTATATTCCGAACGGTAGCATGCTCAAGTCCATGCTCTTGAATGACCCGGATTGCTGCATCAGCAACGATTTTCCTTTGAGCTTCATGATCTACGATTTTTGGCATGACAACATTATACAACAAACTTCTCTTTTTGTAATACACTGTGCTATAATCTTTTTAATACATTGTACTAAAATATAAAAACAGCTGTAGGAGAGGAATTCATAAGATCATGCATACAACTACCCCAGCCTCAACACGCAAGAATTTCAGAGTTTTCACCTTCATAGTAAGGTTATTCTGCACAATGCTACTACTGATCGGTGCCGCATTCCTCTATGAGTGGTTTGCTTCGTCGCAGGCCAAAAAGGACTTTCCACCTCCAGGTACACTCGTTCAAGTCGGCGGTTACCAGCTACACATTCATAAACAAGGCAACGGTTCGCCGACCATACTTATGGAGGCTGGAAGTGGTGAGACCAGTTTGTCGTGGAGAGACATTCCTGCGGAACTGGCCGAACATGCAACGGTGGTCACGTATGATCGCGCAGGATATGCCTGGAGTGAATCTGCACCTACAGAACGTACAGGTGCAAATATCGTCAAAGATTTACATGCTGCTCTGGAGAAGGAGAACATACGCGGCCCTTACGTTATGGTAGGTCATTCTCTTGGGGGTATGTATGCTAGACTCTTTGCACAGACCTATTCAAATGAGGTTCAGAGCCTTGTCCTCATTGATGCGCGACCTGAGGATGATGAACGGAACACAAAGGCTTTGTTGGAACAGGCTCAGTTTCAGGGAAACCCGCCTGCCTCCTTGTTATCTTTACTGAAGGTATCTGGAGCTTTCAGATTATTTCCAGACTTTATGCTTGATGGTCTGGTTGCCAAGCAAGATCGGGATACTTTTGTTAATGTGATTGCTACCCCTTCCTATTTTCACGCCAAAGAAGAAGAAGCCCTCCACGCCCATTCAACAGAAGATGCCATTCGTGGCCAACGTCTTGGATCAATCCCTGTACGTATCATTGCACGCGGACGTCCTCAAGACTATGCTAGTGCAGGGATTCCGGTTGAAATTGGGCAGAAGCTCGAATCCATATGGCAATCGGGACAACGTAACATGTTGAATATATCGAAGGATAGTCAGCTCATTGTGGCCACCCGCAGTGGGCATATGATTATTCACGATGAACCTGAACTGGTTGTGAAAACAATCCTTGAACTAATCTCTGATAAGTAGAGATATTTTTTCAGAACATTCTGCGCTCGATCCAATGTTAAAAGGCTGTTCCTATAGCCAGTGTATGACTTGGAACAGCCCTTCAAGCAATGTACATTAAGATTAGATCTAATAAGTTCGGCTTTTTTAAAAAAATATGTTAGCGTAACGCTTGCAGGTCCGACTCGGGACTTCCTGCACTCTTCTTCATTTCACGGGGAGACCTCGTATTGATCAGATAATACAATGTGGCATAGATTGTAGTGATAAAGGTGCCAAAAAACAGGCAAAACGCCAGAGACGGGCGGCTTACACTCTCGTGCATCAGTTCAATCAGCGTCTCGCGATTCGTCAGTGCATCCCAGCTATTCAGTCGATATACACGTCCAAGCAATACCCCGTAACTTCCCAAAGCACAGCCTGCCAGTACAAAGATCCAGGATGCCCAGCGCCCAATTCGGTGATAGATCACTTCCTGAAGCTGATACATCGACAGGAATCCAAGCAGGAGTCCAGTCCAGACAAACATTAATAAAACACTCAAGTCGTACCAATACGTGTAGTTCACTCCGTTCCCACCATAATACCGGGAACTTCTCGCTGTCAGATGAACCAGATCCGTAACAATATAAGAAGAGTTCGGGAAAAACAACAACCACAGCAGACCACTTGCGACTGCAAGCCATGCGGCACCTTTCCATTTCACAGCACTTAGAAGATAGGCTGCATAAGAGAACACAAAAGGAATCCAGCCCAAGAACAGATTCCAGATCAGGAAGCGGAAATAACGCTGATCCAGCCAATCTGCGGCTACATAGTACAACCCAAGCGTTACTATTGTGACCACACTAAGGAAAATAAACATGCGAATCTAATTCAGTTTTCTCAATGATTCTGACCTCACTTGGTAAAATTCAATTAGTTTCGAAAATAGCGGATGATTTCTTCCTTATTCTTTTCAACACGCAAATTCAATCCACGTTTATCCTTTAATCCATACTGCTGTAATTCATGGCCTGGATCAATCACCAACGGTTTAGTTGCCACATCGACCAGCAAGTCCATCGTCAATTGATAGGTCTCGCGTAACTTGTCCATCGACAGAGAAGATTCATACCGTTTAATCAGCTCAATCAGACGTTCAGCATACACGAGACGAACCATACTGTCCGCACTCTTCAATTGTCTTGAAGCAAATGCAGTAATTGCCGTAACAATTGTCGGTTCTGTCCGATGTTTGGAAATAAAAGCAAGTTCATCCACCGCATCCCAATTCATGATAGACAGCTCGGAACTTAATTGTTGAATTCGCTCCCCTATCCATTGTTCCTCTAACTCTTGGGGTACGTCCCATCGCTTATAGTCTGCATACACGCCTTCTCGATGCATCTGTATAGCGCTCCCGTAATGTTTGACGAACAAATCCTTTGCAACACTCCAATTGGTCTCTTCCATCTTTCTTTAACCACCACCATACCTATTCCTATTTGTGCTTACGCTTTTATCCATTCACAATACATAAATTTACTACTCGCCAAGCATACTAGAATCATACCATTTACCAAAGGAGAATCAAATTTACAATGAATCCAAATTCCATGAACCCTCAGAATTTAGTTCAACCCACATTAAATGCTAATCCAAATGTCACCCTTAACATGAATCATGGCGGCCATGAGATGTTCGATGTGCATGAGATTCTGTCCTCCACCATTAACGTCCTGGATCAATACATGATCTTTCGTACATTTGTGCAGAGCCAGGAACTGATTGGCATTCTCGACCGGCAGTACAATTTCATATTATCCCAGTACAATCTGACAGCAGAGTGTTTTGCATCCGGACAGAAGCCTCATCAAGAGACAGCTACCTATATGATCCCCAACATGGTACCACCGGTATATGGCCTTAAGCCATCAGCACCGAAAAAGCCAAATCAGAGCTTGGCTGATGTAAAGGATGCCGGAATTAGCGGTCATATGCTGGGACTGATCAAATCACATGCCAGTCTGCTCGGCATGACCTGCAACGAGATCACAAATGGAACGGTTCGCCGAGTCGTCGCTTCGCAGATCCAGCATTTTATCGAGATGGCCTATGAAATTTTCATGTTCCAGAATAAAAACGCCTATTACCAAGTACCTCAACTCACTCAAAGTGATACACAACAGATGCTTCAGGCATATATTCCAGCAACCGGAGCACCTCAGATGCCTAATAGTAGTAATAAACCACTTCATTAATTAGAAGATAATGTTCGAATACCTAGAACAGTCTCTTGAACCCTTTTGGGTTTTAGGGGCTGTTCTTTCATTATTTGTAATCATTTTCCTACTGAAGATACTTGATTCGCTTACCAGAAACTGGTTTAATCAAAGACAGAACTTACATATTCAACATACGGATCATACATATAAAATAGGGTGAAATGCCGTTATACGAGAATTCAAATGGCTTTTTCTTCATAATGGGGAGGTATACAAATGAGATGGAAGCACCCTGCTAAACTTGGTTTACTGGCTATGGCTCTAGGCTGTACTGCCATTGGCGCAATAATCACACCTTCAACAACACTGGCTGCACCTGTTCCTGCTTCCAAAGCGGTGTATCATCAATTCCAAACCTATCGAACAGAAGCAGTAAAGTCCACAGAAAGTCTGGTTAAAGCGCGTAAATACTTGATGAATCATATCGATAAAGTCGACCCTTGGCAGGCCACACTAATGACGCTGCAACTGGAGAACATGCAGAACGTGAAATTGGCTGATATGGATTACCAAATGTATACGGAACAATTTCAACAGGCCATATCTCAAGCCCATGAACAACTTGGTTACGAACAGAAGCTTACATATCGTCGTCTGCTCAAAGAAATTAAAGATCCGACCGTGAAGAAACTTCTGCAGGAAGCTTCAGATCTCGGGTTCAAACTGGAAACCAGTGAAGGCTTGTATTACCCCATCATCAATTATGAGATATATCAAAAGTTCAAACCTTTTGTTAAGGCTGATATTGCTGCATACATTGATATTATGGCTACCGAGTCCAACCAAATGACAACTTCAGATGGGGGCATTATCATCTCTTGGAACGAATTAATCCAGCGTACATTGGAGAAAGAAGCCTTTTTGAACAACTATCCGAATTCCAATCGTACATCAGCAGTGAAGCAAGGGTTATTTGTGGATTATCTCTTTTACGGAAGTGACAACACGCCTGCTTATGATTGGTACACGGACGAAGAAATCCGCACCATGGACCCTGAGGTGAAACAGGCTTACGAGAAAGCTTTAGCTAAGCGAGAACCCAACACGAAGAGTGTTCTTCTGGATACCATGGAAAAGATTTTGCTGGTTCTCAATCAGAACAATGATGAGCTTACACCTGAGATTAGAGCAATCATTGAACCTGTTCAACAACAATTTGCTAGTGAATAATCGAATGGTGAACAGCTAAATGTGAATGCAAAAAAGCGGCAATCCTCGTGACAGAGGTTGCCGCTTTTAAGGTTAAATATCCAATCCGTACGATTTAATCAAAAAGTTGACGTGTCAATCGATGTAAGTTTGTTCGGATTTACGACGAGATATACTCCCTCAATCCGCTCACGGGAAGGGTCCAACTCCAAACAGAATACCTCGGACAACTGCCCTTCTTTCATCAACGCGAGTTGAAGCTCGCCATTGATCCACATCGGTACCCATTCTCTTTCACGCAATCGAGTAAGGACTCGCCGTGAGGTCAGGAGTGCAAGCACGCCTTTGTGAACGTTCATCGTTCTCATAACCGTATGCACAACGCCACCGCCATCTGCTGTAAATACAGGCTGATCCGCCAGTAACTCCAGCATGGCAGAGACATCATAACGAAGGAACGCCGTTGTAAAACGGCTCAGTAATTCGCCTTTGGCTATCATATCCGCATCACTCTGCTCGATCGGCGGTAGTCTTTCAGGCAGATTTCGTCTGGCACGGCTAAAGATTTGACGGCAGTTACTCTCCGTTTTGCCCAACCAATCCGCTATTTCGGAATAGTCATACCGGAACGCTTCACGAAGTACAAACACTGCCCGTTCCATGGGCGAAAGACGCTCCAACATGACCAAGTAGGCGTACGATATCATCTCTTTCTTCTGCATCGTTTCCTCTGGCATGTTATCCACTTCACGATCACCCATCGGCTCTGGCAGCCACTCACCAACATAACTTTCCCGCTGGTTGCGGGCGGAATTTAGCAGATTCAAGCTTCGGTTCACAACCAGTCTGGCGATGTAGGACTTGGGATTTCGAATATCCTGAGCAGACTTGCTCTGAATCCCCGCAAAGCAATCCTGCACAATATCTTCAGCTTCTACCACACTGCCCAGCATACGGTATGCTATCGAAAATGCATAATTTTTATAACGAATATACAGCTCACCAACATCCAGAGAAGACACTTCTGGCTCATTGGCGTGGAAATTAGAATTCATAAGAAGCCTCCTCTGGCATGGTGCATGTATTTTTAGTTAAAGCAACCCGGATACATCCCAGTTGTGATCGCAATCCGGTTCCAGTTATTAATTGTATTAATGGCCAGGATCAGATCCACCAGCTCGGATTCACTGAAATGTTCACGAACCTTATCGTACAACGCAAGGGGTACGCCCTGTTCCGAGATTAGAGTCACAGCTTCAGCCAGCTCCAGCATAACACGTTCTTTATCTGTGAAGAAAGGCACTTCACGCCACACACTCAGCAAAAGAATATGATCCGCATAATCTCCCAGTTTCATCAGATCTTTGGCATGCATATCGAGACAAAAGGCGCAGCCATTAATCTGGGACACTCGGATTTTTAACAACTCGTATAACACTTTATCTTCAAATTGCCCAGAAATATATTGCTCCATTGCCATCATCGCTTTAAATGCGCCTGGATTCGCTACTCTGTAATTCGTTCTTAAATTCATTTTTCATTCGCCTCCGTCATTTGGTTTACATACTGTAGACAAATGACCGCCGGGATCTGTGACATTCTTTGCGAAAATTTCTTTATGCCCACAAGAATGGTTGCTCCACCAACGAATATTCACACTGAGATTCTGATGGCAGGACAACCTCCATGGAGTCAATAATCAGTAATGGAAAAACATACTGAAAGGTTGTTCTCTTTTTTACAATTAACATCTGACGTAATGTAAATCCGAAATTTTCCGTATTCATGTACGGTTTTTGCTGTACCGTTTGTGATTTCAACCAAAAGTAGGTTGGATATATTGATACTTTGACGAAAAGAGTAGTAACATACGGCTAATCAAGTTAACTTTTCTGACATAAAAAGAGAATCATTTATTCATATCGGCAAGGAGTGTTTTAATATGATAACTTCCAATGAAAACCGTACCGTGACATCTGAATTGCCTAGGGGTTGCACGTTCACCGCTGAAGACTGGCATGTATTATCCCAATATTGGTACCCGGTAGCACAGGTAACCGAAGTAACCGACAAGCCCCTGGCTGCTCAATTACTCGATGTGAAGCTGGTTCTCTATCGCAGTAATGATCAGGTTGTGGTAGCCAAAGATCTTTGTTTTCACCGCGGGGCTCCACTTAGCAAAGGCTGGGTAGAAAATGGTGAGATTGTCTGCCCTTATCACGGTTTCCGTTATAATTGTGAAGGAAAATGTACTGCAGTACCTGCACACCCAAGCTCCAAGATCTCGCCCAAGCTCAAACTCATTGTGTACCCGGCAGTCGAACGTTATGGCTTAATATGGACCACACTGGCCGGAACAGAAGAACAGATCCCCTCCTTCCCTGGATGGGATGATCCGGATTATATCAATATTTTGCCACCCAACTTTGACATTGCTGGTTCCTCTGGACGTCAAATGGAGGGTTTCCTGGATGTATCCCATTTTGCCTATGTGCATACCGAAACATTTGGTGACCGAAACAACACAGAAGTCCCCCAATATAAAGTGAAACGCGAAGGTAATGAGTTATTGGTCGAGTATTGGAGTACGGTAAGTAACTATGGCAAAGGGCAAGATCTTGTTGCACCTGAAGGTTTCCAATGGCTGCGCGAGTTTAGAGTGTTCCCACCTTTTGCGGCTTCTCTTACGGTACATTTCCCAGGAGACGACAAGCTGAATATTCTGAATTGTGCTTCGCCGATCTCTGCTCGTTATACACGTTTATTCTGTCCAATCACACGCAACTTTGACAAAGACGCTCCAATTGAAGACACAATCAAGTTCAACTTACAGGTATTTGAAGAAGACCGCGAGATGGTCGAGTCACAGAAACCGGAGGATCTGCCCCTTGATCTGCATGCCGAAGCCCATATTCCCGCAGACCGTACTTCGATTGCTTATCGTCAATTATTAACGGAGCTTGGCTTGGGACGAAATTACACATCATAAATTATATAGGTGTTCTTCTTTAACCTCAGGCAAGTTATCGATGATGCATGTCAGCGCCTAAAAGTCTTGAAGTACCATCCTGCGGACTCTGGGGGAATGTGTTGAAAATTTTCTTAGGAACTCAGGACATCTAATTTGGCCTCTAGGTTCTCTTTTTAAATTGTAAGGAATCTCAGACTCGTTATTTCCCAAAATTCCCCGATAAAACACTTCATACGGCTGTTTATTCTGATATAACGTGTCTCAGATTCTTTAGATTTCTGGGCACGCTTCAAATCAATAATTAAGACGCCTACGATTCGTTAGCACTCCATGCTCCCGGACACGTTCAGGTATGCATCTGCTTTCAGCAGATTTGAAGACACCTTTAATCAAAAAAAGAAGCGTTCCTTCGCGGACGCTTCTTTTGCTATACCTAATTTAATTGAAGTACCTATGTGTATTAGATAAACCTTGCCTCATTAACGTCATCTTTCCTCTTGATTATTCGTATTCACAGGAAGCTCTCTATAGTACGGACAGCCCGGCTCATGAATAATACGTGGATCAACCCAAGTGCCCCAGTACGGAAGACGGTTCACGTAAGGTTGCATGTTTGGCTGTGTGTTGGGTTGCATGTTGGGTTGTACATTCGGCATTACGTAAGGCTGATGATTCACATTTGGAGCACTGTTAGAGACAGGGGCAGTTGAAGCCTGGCAATCTGCCGGTGGGCCAATAATCACTGTTTTTTGGATGGGGGCGAGCGCTTCTTGAACTTTTGTCTCGTCCAGACAGTACGTATGAGCCAGAACATTCGCAGGGGTAAGACGCAAGATGTCTGAGCCAAATATCGCTTCAGGCACAGGTGCATCGAAGATCGCCAGTAAGTGCGTATGATCTACAGTAGCCATTTCATAGTGCCACCAACCTTGTGGTACATTAGCCACCTGCCCTGGAGTAATCGGGAAATGAAGCAATTCATTGGTGAACGGATTAATGAGGGACACGACGGCCGAACCGCTGATACAGTATACCAGTTCAGTTGCATTCTGATGAATGTGTGGTTCAACCACATTGCCAGTGCTGAGGAAAATATCCAGTAAAGAAGCATTGCCCAATGTGTTTAACTGTGTGATGGAAAGTGCGTTAATATAGTTGTTCTCGTCCTTCTTGAATAACGGATTTTTGCTCAAATCGTAAGTAAATTCGATGGTTGGTAAAGTAAAATCCATGTATGAGGTTGCCAAAATAAAACGCCTGCCCTTCGCTCTCGGTTTAGGTCATAACCTATATGCCAGCTTATGCCCAGCGCCCAGATTCGTGAGCCCATTTCCGCCAAGTTATCGTCGCATAACAAATATCCCTGACTCGGACATCCCGAGCAGGGCTCTATTTGTTACATGTTCTTTTTCATTTCCCAGACTTCTTCCCAATGGGTTCCAAATGGAATATTCATTAAGTCTACATACTCCAGCCAGTGCATTCTTGTGACAACATCCGGAGTTCCCTCAATTAGTGCATTCGTCACCAGTAAAGCACGCAAATTCTTCATTCTTTCCAACTCGGGAGGAAGTTCACGTATCCCGGAATATACGATCTCCAGATACTTCAGCTCACTTAATTCACCAATCTCAGGCGGGATACAATTTAATCCCAACTCAGTTTGTGGCTTGGGCCTCCAACCAGGTGCAGATTCAAAAGGACTGCCACAATAAATTCTTAACTCTTGAAGTTGCTTCAGTTTCCCGATCTCTGCCGGAATACGTTCCAGATCCAGCGTTGTAATGACCAATCTTTCCAATGAAGTAAGTTCAAACAGACCTGTAGGGAGGGAGTACAGATTCTGCTCAAAAATCGTCAACTCCTTCAAGTGCTTCAACTCCCGAATTCGTTCGGGAAGCTCACTTAAACCATGTAAGCTGATATCCAGCTTATCGGTCTGATGCCTGATCGCATCGTCCAGAAGATGATCAATTTCCTTATGACGATCCAAATCAAAGAACACCCCCGGAATCCGCTCCATAAGTTCACTCGCTTCTTTGTATGTAATCCTCATGCCGTACATATGCTCATGGGCAACAGAGAAAAAATAATCATTTCCGTCTTCTGTCATAAAGCAAAGATCGTCCGGCAATGACGGGTAACACCAATCATGAAAACGGTTGGCTTCTTCTTTGAGCACTTGACCCGATTCCGGAGTACAGCGATATGTATAATAGATGCCTTCGGAATAATAGGCTCCGCTTTTCAGCATCATCTCTTCCATCGTAGCACGTTCCACAAGATAGGGCTTCAATCTCTCTAACACACGAACTACTTCCGGTATCTCGTTCTCTTCGTACCTTTTTCTGTCTACCAGCATAAAACGATCTGTCTTCTCGATCAATTCGTCAATCAACAGTTCATAGGCAGTTCCTCTAGGATCGGTGTGAAAAGCTACGGCCACCTTATATTTCCCCCTTCATATTTATATTCATAATTTCAATCTGCTGTATCATCTGAAACCACTGTGGCATAGGCTAATATCATCAATGCAGTTATTGGAGGCTTGTTACATGGCATACGGCCCTGGTTCAGTGTCATCCCCGCAACCTGCGGGTTATCCTTATCCTTATTATCCGCCACCCTCACCGTATCCTTACCCTTATCCTTACCCACCCATCGTTCCTGTTCCACTACCATATCCGATCGGTGGTCCTTGGTGGCATGGTGGCTATCCAGGCGGCGGTTATCCGGGCGGTGGCTATCCCGGTGGACACCCTGGTCATTTCCAAGGAAGTGGTTATCCAGGCGGACCTCACGGCGGTGGACCTGGCGGCCCGGGTGGTCTTGGTGGACACGGAGGACCTCCGGGCGGAGGATTTCACGGACATCGTTTCTTTCAGTGGTAATCATTAGACTTATTCAAAGTACTGGTTCAGATAAAGGAGCTGCTTCGGCAGCTTCTTTATTATTGAAGGAATTGTCTAATCATGCAGGATTTTAATAGGTGATCTCATCCATCATCTTTAGATTACGGTTCGACATGCTGAGGAGATCCGTGAAGGTAGGTGTAAGATAATAGACAAAGTCCGGATCGTGCACGTACATAATAATCTGCCCATACGTGCCTTCCGCCGTTGGATCAAAATCGAGCATCAGATACAGTGAGCCTCCGGCGATCGTTGCAAAAGGTATCCATGTTTTATGGAACAAATATGGTTTGATCTCCGGGTCCAGCTGGCTGATCTCTTCGGCAGAATAATACTCTTCAAGCTTCTCATCCACTTCACAGAAGTATTGTTTGGTCTCTCGAATCTCTTCCAATGACATCAGATAAAAGGGTGTACATCTGCCCGTCTCGGCATCACCCGAGTACAGCACATGCAACCCGTAGCCACTGCCGTCTTTCCTTTGGTAAAAGGCACGAAAATCGCCAGGCAGCCGGACGCCATACTCCTTTTCGAATAGATCCAGACTTTCCTCGGATGCACCTTCCCGCTGTTGATATTCTTCAAACAATTGTCGAATCTCTTGATCCTGTATTTTCTCAGCTAACAAGTGATTCAGCTCATCCATTAGCACGTTTAAGGATACATTCGGCTCCAATCTCACCACACCTCCCCTATCTCAGTTCTTCTCTTCTTGTAGATACTGATGATATTCCCAAAACGCTTCTTCCTCTCCGCCGCCTTCAATCAGAATCATGACTGCGTAAGATAACAAATTAAGCCATTGTTCCATCAACGCCACCTGTTCCTCAGAAATAAGATTATTTCTGCGAAGCATGCCTTCGGGTTCAACGGCCCAAGCACGGGCCATGTGAGTAATCCCCCATAGACATGCCATGACTTCCCGATCCAGTGAAGGCCGTGCAAGTTCTGGTGCCAGAACACGCAGTATCTCCATCAACTCATGAAAATTCTCCTTAATCAAATGTCCACGGAAAGGCCGCAGACTGCCAATAAAACCGTTCTCCATCTTGGGATGACTCAGATCATCATAAGAAAAGGAGTGACATTTTAATAACGTTACAGCCTCTTCACGTTCCATCCCTTCACCCCTAACTAGGTCAAAATGCTGCCTCACCAGCGCAGAGGTTCTTCTCCACGCCACAACACATACCGCTCCAACTCACGAAGAGTGCCTGTACCGATCCCGTACTCGTCCATTTCTTTGGAACAAAGATCAAGCAGATGCAGCATGCCACCATATGTGCCAACTGCAAGTTTGGCTCGCTCTGGTGATACGGCGAGAGAATAGATCGTACTACCCACAAAATGGCGCCATACTTCCTTACCCTCGCCATTCACACAATACAGATAACCATATGCATCTCCAAGTACCATGCCTGCCTCTATTTCCACTGCTGCATACACACGTGCATTCTCATCCATCACTGGCCAATCTTCCTTTGTTTCGTTGCCTGCAATTGATTCCAGCGGGACTTGTATCGTGACCCCGTTATAGAAATGACATGCGTTTAACCAGACGGTCTGGTTATCACTGGTGAATGCCGCATAATGAGGGTAGCTCGATTCTGGATAGAGAGAGTATGTCTTGTTCAGCTGGCGGTCCATCACTATATGATTGCTTCCTTGGCTACCATATGCAATCCATCGACCATCCCGAGATACCGCTGCATGCCCCATGTCTATCTGTGTATCCTCTAGCTCATACTCTTCGATCTCTGCCAGATCGGGATGAAGCAAGGTCACCTGGGCTTGTGTGACAAGATATATCCCGTATCTTGAATGTATGAGTAGTGCTCTGCCTTCATCCATAGGTATAAGTCCTTCAAGTGTCCGTTCGGGATGCTCACAGTCTGCAAGTGATTCAATCCGAGGTAATGACGACTGTATCCGGGCTTGAATATCTTCCCATCGATATGTCGCTATCTCCTGTCCTTCCAACCTGCGATCTGGCTGACGAATGATACGAATCCCATCCGGTCCTGCAAGCGCATAGTCCAATCCGTCTGATGAGCAACCTGCAAAAGTATATGGAGAGCTCAACTGCCATCCGTACTGATCCATCGTATATATGTGACCATTCTCCGTGAGTATCCCCGTATTACATACAACCGTTTCCTCGTTCAGGTAACCTACAACTTTGACCGCTTGCATGGAAGCCTGAAACGCCTCGTTCAATGGCCACGTCGCTGCGGGTAGCTCATGTCGAAGCACCTCCACATCACCGTGGAGATTGGCCTTTCTCACCATCTGGAATACTTCAGTACTCATTCCGCTTCTGGAGTCTCCCTCCAGCTCGGATTCATCCGGTTGCTCTCCCTGCATACTTTTCTGGACAAATGCATTGACATCCCTTGCATAACGCTTGCCTTCATTACGCCATTGTTCTGCAATGTCTTCCTTTAACCAACTCATCTATTCCCCTCCACTCTGCCCCTATTCATATGCCTTACAATGATGTGCCTGCAAGAACATACTGATCTCGTTATCCATCGCCTCCTCCGCACCATTCTTTTCTTCATAGAACAGGGCAACCTCTCTCCCCGTTGCATAGTTAAATCGTAAATATCCTCCCATCGACACCATAAACATCTTACACATGTACTCATTCTCCAACACAGCGTCCCACTTAAATTCTGTTTTGCATGTATCGGCGAGTTCCTTCATGGAGCTTCCCTGTTCCGTCCCTGAAAAATGGTAAAACGTATGTTTCCGCAGCTCATTCCACGGTTCAAAGTATAGTGGCGTTATTGGTTTATCCTGATGGTAATACCCACAATAGATCCGGTCCAGCGTTTCGCCAAATTCAGTTTCCGTGCATGTCCATAAGGTGATATTCTCATCATGACGCGGTAGCCACAACAGCCCCTCAACTTCCGGATGAACAGCAAGGAAATCTCCATCTACAGAACTGCCGATGGAGATGCACTGCTCAAGTTGCTGCTGACTTATAGGCGAATCATCCGTATGTATCCAAAAATCATAATCAACAAAAGGCTTCAACACTTCCGGGTCCGGTCTCTGCACATTCATCCATCCCGTGTATGTACCTTCCCCATATTGTTCAATCCAGGTGCGGTATGATAAAGGTAGCGAGATGCCGTGCTGTTGTTCAAAGTGATCCAGTTCCTCTGTTGGAACCGGCTTAAGTACACGGGATACAATATACATTTTTCGACATCTCCCATCTCAGTTTGGTTCATTCGTTTTCAGAATCTAAGCCAGTTCTTCCTGTACAATTTCAGTCCATACCCCTTTACGATTCAGAATGCGAATTGCAAAAGCATCATATGCATCACGCTTGACCTGATCAAAATGCATGCGCTCTCCCGTAATCAGTTCATATGCACCATTTTCATCTACATCTTCGCCAAACTCTTCATCCCAAGGCACATTGTAATAAGCCGTCAACTCTACTTCAAATATGTCCTCTCCTTCAACATCCAGGTAAGGACGAAGGGGTCTGTCATGTAGTGCGTCTTCCGAATAGGTCTCACATAACATGGCATCATATCCGTGCTTGGCGGTATCAATAAGCAGATAGCGCTCACCCGTGACCGTATGCTCCGCATATACAAGAAGCGGTGTCGAATCATGCCAGGTAATCAGATCATCTTCGGTTAAGTCACCATAATAAAAAATATGGAATTTATCATGACCATCACTCGTTTGAAGTTTGCCTTTCCACTCCACTTCATCGGACTTTATATCCTCTTCCTTCCTAATTAATCCTTCCAGATAAACAGGTCCGTGTTGTACACCATACTCATTCATCATCTCGCCTCCGATTTGTTCATTCGAATAGTAACTACTTTGTGTTCCTCATCCACCGTCAGTTTCACATCGATGTTCAGCTTGTCACGGAATAACGCCGTAATATTGATATAAGGATCGCGAGCAGCTTCGCTACTACCGCCACTATTACGGCTCATTCCCTGATGAATGATGGATTCTACCAGCTGTTTATCTCCCTTGCCGGTGTTATTGTAGGTGTAGATCACCTGCCCATCCTGATCATAAAGATTCAAAACCGTTGTGAAATCATTGGCGTTCTCATACTGTCTCTCGGTCTGTACATAGTTGTGATCTGTACGTTGATAGTTTACAGTACCAGCCAGATACGGATTGTCCCCGCCGGGCTTCACATCATACTCCTTATAAGCCAGATTAAACAGGTATTGGATATGATTCATATCAATCCGGTAATAAAACTGACGGTTATCTTCCTCTTTGTCCATCGCTGCAAAACTGTTAATCAGCGGCCAAGCCCCATAGGACTTCCCATGAACATCAACGGCCAGAGCATAGTCAGATAATACTGTCTCTTTTTGAAATACACCAAATGTCTGTAAAATAAAATAAGCCGGAATCATCAACAAACCCAGAATGACTGCAAAAATAGTAAGTTTAACTCGTAGTTTCATTTCTTCTCTCCTTGCGGCTTTAACTCTTCAATTTCAGTCTCATCCAGTCTTGTGCTGAAGCTTCGACAGTGTACGCACAACTACATCCCTGTTCTTCGCATCCTTGATATAAGCCGGAATACTATGTGAAGCCGTTCGTATAGGCATATTGCCGTATTTTACACGCAGATCTGCGGAGACATAAGCGATGAGATAATTCAGATGCTCCCGATTTACAGCCCATATTATTTTTCCTCTGAAATTATCCAGGAAGTATAATTCCAGCCCGAACACAGGATCTTTCCCTGCACAAATCTCGGAAAAACACCTTTGGTATGTCGGCTTGGCGTGTAATTCAACCTGATTAACAGAACTACAATGCGGACATTCCACATGCGTCGATCGGTGAGACGTCTTCTTCTCGTCTGTGACTTCCACGTTAAACCAACGTTCACATACAGCACAATTCCCCTTGGCTTTATATTGATATACTGGTTCTTCAAAAGCTTGAGCGTAACATTCGTAACACTTCCATCCCAGTTGACCATTCCGTTGATCAATCGAAGCGTGCCCACCGCATTTGGGACATTTCACATCAATCCGCTCTCCCCGTCGAACAACCGAATAGAAACTATACTTATACGCACCTTCATCTTCGAAACGTTTCATCCTGTATCCACCTTTCTTCTGAAACTACGACAAACACAGCGTCAAAATACTCAACATTTACCAATCCATCTCTCTAAAATTATATGAAACTCCGTTGCTCAGCACAACAATTGAAGACAGATTGTTGGAAATGCCTCTAATACGACATACCCAAGTGTGTGCCTCATCACACCCGTCCCCACCTCAATAACGTAATCTATAACTAAATAACTACTGAAATGAAAGAAAACCTGCTTTTTAGATTGTGAAAAACATCACTTAAGTAAAGGTTGTGCAACTATGTTCTCCTTACTGAATGTATATAAATGGTCACTCGTATTCGCTATATTCACAGCAACGCTCTCTCACTGTAGTTCAACCGATACAGTTAAACCTGTTCACCACGATGAAGTCTCCTCCTCCTCTGCGGTCAGTGAACCCCCGGTGGACCCGATCATTCGCAGAGAAGGGACTACGGTATATATTGAGATGACGGCCCAGGTTACAGATGTCGAAATCTCCAAAGGAGTGATATACAACGCTTGGACATTTAATGGTACCGTCCCCGGACCCGTCCTACGAGTGACCGAGGGAGATACATTGGTGTTCACGTTAAAAAATAAAGATTCCAGCCTGCCTCACTCCATGGATTTTCACGCTGTACATGCTGCTCCAAGCAGCAAATTTATTGATGTGATGCCAGGCGAGGAAGGCACGTTCACCTACTCAACCTCCTCACCCGGTGTATTCATGTATCATTGTGGAACCAAACCGGTTCTTGCCCATATCGCAAACGGGATGTACGGCATGATTATTGTTGAACCCAAGGCTGGATACCCTTCCGATCACTTGGTTGATCGTGAGTATACCCTTGTTCAGAGTGAATGGTACAAAGAACATGACTACGAAGCTTTTTTGAACGGGGAACCGGATTATGTCGTATTTAACGGCAATGATTATGGATTAGTAAAACATCCCCTGTTAGCCAAAGTAGGAGATACGGTGCGGATCTATGTCAGTAATGCCGGCCCCAATGAAGTCTCATCCTTCCACGTTGTAGGTACAATTATGGACCGTGTGTATACCGATGGTAACCCACGTAACATCCAGTATGGAATACAGACGGTTATGCTTCCCGCAAGTGGTGGAGCTGTCGTAGAGTTCACCGTGACCGAAGAAGGTGATTATGCGATTGTAACCCATCAGTTCAACCATGTAGCCAAAGGAGCTGCCGCTGTTCTGCGTGTGACCAAGGATGGTACGGATCATGGTGGACCCGCGATGTCTCACTGAGACATGACAATAGATCATGGCTATACCTATCCTGAACAATTCGAGGTGATTAAAAGATGATCTGTACACACGAAGCGAAGGATGCCTGTTTCTCCAAAGTATCTCTGTTCCAGCATCTTGATCCATCCGAAGCTGCCTTGTTGATCTCCCTTCTGCATACCCGCAAATATAACAAAGGCGAAGTTGTCGTCCAGGAGGGCGAACACTCAGATACGCTTTATGTGGTTCATCAGGGATGTGTGAAGTTATCCAAATACAATGAAAATGGCAAAGAACATATTATCCGGTTTCTGTTTCCCGGAGATTTCTTCGGACAAGATTCCCTGTTACACCAAAAACCACATGCCGCGAACGCCGAAGTTCTGGAGCCTTCGGCCATCTGCTCTATCAGCAAGCATGACTTTGACCAATTACTTGAACATGATCCAAAGCTTGCTTATCATTTCCTGCTTGCCATTACCAAGCTGCTCCGTGAAACAGATGAATGGAACAGCTCGCTAAGTGCGATGACAACGGAACAGAAGATTGCCAAGTTGCTTTTGTATTTCCATACCCGAAATCATGCAAGGCATGAGATCCGCTTGCCTGTTTACAAAAAAGATATGGCTCTGCTGCTCGGGATTACACCCGAAACACTTAGTCGCAAACTTACCATGATGCAAACTCAGGGACTGCTTCAGGTTACAGGAAACTGCATCCTTATTCTTCAACTGGAGCAGCTTAGGGAAAAGGTTACTCACTGAACTAAAGATTTGACAATAACACTGAGATGACAGAATAACAGCGTATTTGGACAAGTATTATATTTCACATCAGATGTGAGTATCGTCACAGTGCGGGCTTAACTTAGCGTATACAGTTAAGAAAAGATCTACAGGAGGGTTTTGCGATGAATACGGTTGTTAAATTGGACAAACAGATCATTATGCACAAAATGCAGGAGTTATGTTCACTACTGTTACAAGATGAAGGATACAAAGAGATGCGGGACATGATTGATCAGTTTGCAGCAGATGAACAGGCCACAGCCCAGTATGAGCGTTTTATGGAGAAACATCAGGCACTGGAGGAGAAAGAACGGCAAAATATTGAGTTGCTTGCCTCTGAAATTCAGGTATATGAAGAGGAAGAACGTGCCCTTTATGATCATCCCCTCATTCGCCGGTTCATCTATGCACAGCGTGAGTTCAGCCAGCTGCATCAGCAGATCAGTCACTATTTCACGAAATCCGTGGAAATGAACCGTCTACCCGAAGCGAATGAACTGGGTAAAGAAGCTTGCGGGTGTGGAGGAAGTTGTTCCAGCAACCACTAAGATCATCTTTTGTCTAAATAATAAAAAAGAGTATCCGATCAGTACACTGGTACCCATAGACTGGACACTTTGAAAAAAGGTGTGCGGACTGTGGGTACCTTTTTGTATACTGAAGAAGCAATGGAGGGGATTACATCGTGAGCAAGAAGCGATTCACAGAAGAAGAACGTGAACAGATATCAAAGAACAGATATGTAAGGAATGTTAGCGACAAAGCGATAACCTATGCAGATGAATTTAAGCAGTTATTCATTGACGAATATATGATGGGAAAGACACCTAGAGAGATCTTTGAAACTCATGGGTTTGATGTTACCGTAATTGGAATGAAACGAGTAGAACAATCTGCCGGACGTTGGAAAAAAGCCTATGACCTTGGAGGGATTATTGGGTTGTCTGACTCCCGAAAAGAAGCCTCGGGTCGCCCTTTACATAGAGAGTTATCGCAGGAAGAAATCATTGCAAAACAAGAAGCACGGATTCATCTACTCGAATCTCAAGTAGAACTGCTAAAAAAGCTAGATACGAAAGAAAGGTTGCTGGTAGCAAAGGGAATGAACCTAAGCAAGATTAAGTTGTTCGAGCTCATAAAGGAAGCCGTGGATCAAGGCTTGGAACGTATGACGGGATACCTCTGCTCATTGCTTAACGTATCTCGTTCGGGGTATTACAGCTACTTACAAGCTGCAGATTTACGTTTAGAGCGGGTCCGTTCGGATGCTGAGGCAGGGAAGCTGATTAAGAAGGCTTTCGAACGAAGGGGTTACAAGAAGGGCTCACGCTCCATCAAGATGATTCTTGAGCACGAGTTTGGTGTCATCTATAACCTAAAGAAAATCCGTAGATTGATGAAGAAATTTAACATCGTATGTCCGCACAGAAAAATCAACCCTTATAAACGCATGGCCAAAGCTACGCTGGAACACCGAACCTTACCCAATACTCTGCAGAGGGACTTCAAGAAGGGCATACCGGGTCTGGCCTTGCTTACGGATATCACGTACCTTCCATACGGCCGATCCGGGATGGCCTATTTGTCGACCATACTGGATGCCTCAACAAGTGAGGTCCTCTCTCACAATATATCCCATCGGCTGACATTAGACATTGCCACGGATACTGTTGACGCTCTCAAGAAACAGAAACGTCTAAAGCTCCAAAAGGATGCTTTCATCCACTCAGATCAGGGCAGCCATTATACCAGTCCCATCTATCAGGAGTTGTTAAAGAAGAATGGGTTAGGCCAGTCGATGTCCAGACGCGGGAACTGTTGGGACAATGCTCCCCAAGAATCGTTCTTCGGCCACATGAAGGACCATGTCGATCATCGTAGTTGCCGTTCCCTTCAAGAGTTAAAGCAAGAAATCGATCGTTACATTCGCTATTACAACAACCACAGATATCAATGGGGATTAAAAAAGATGACCCCTGTTCAATACAGGAATCATCTATTATTCGCCTCGTAAATCTTTAATGCCACTCTTTTTTTAGTGTCCTTGACACGGGGGCCAGATTACAGAAACCACTCTGTTCGGATACTCTTTTTATATCAATTTAACTAATATTTACACGACTATGTAGAGGACAGCGATCGGAAGCGTATTCTGTCATCTACAGATCCAACAACAGTGATACGAGCAATCCCATGGATGCAATCAAACCCACGACAGGTCCGCCTTCCTCAAAGGCTTCTGGCATCATCGTCGAGCAGATCATCGCAATGATTCCACCACCTGCAAATGCACCAATCGCTGCACTCATCTCCTCAGGAAGCTGCTCGAGAAACAGATATCCACCCAGAGCTGCAAACGCGGAGATCAGCAATACACTTAACCACATCAACATGATTTTCGCACGACTGTACTTGCTGCCCTGCAATCCAACCGTACTCGACAGACCTTCAGGGATGTTGCTGACAAAGATGGACACCACCAGCACCACACTGACACCGTTGCCGGCCAGCAAGCTGGCTCCAAGCATGATGGATTCCGGGATAGCGTCCATTACTGTGCCTGCAAAGATCCCCAAGCCGCTTTGATTCGAGTCTCCTGACCTTCCCGAGCGTTTACGCCCTGCCCCACCCTTTGCCGAGATGAGCAGGTCAAACAAGGTATACACGACGGCACCTGCCGTAAAACCAATGGCTGTAGGGATAATCCCCCCATCATTCAGCGCATCTCCGAGTAGTTCAAAGGTAGCTGCCCCGATTAATGTACCTGTCCCAAAAGCCATGATCCATCCGATGACTCGTTTAGGAATCTGTAGAAACAGGGCTGCGAGTGCACCAATGACAACCGCTGAGGCAGAGATGCCGCCCCACATGAATGCAGTCCACATCCGGGTCGACCCCTCTCTTGTTCAATAATCTTCTATCATTCCATTAACCCTTGCCGACGAATCAAAAACAATCCTGTGACGTTGTGACCTATATCACCTGCTGTGTTCAAAAATCAAGCTATGATGAAATGATGCGGTTTACAACAGAACAGACCAGATCAGGAACTGTACGGCTCCAATAATTTCAATGATACCGACCTTCATAGGGCGCAGTGTTCTGCCTGCATATATGAAGGTGCGTACAGCGGAATAGACATACGCCAAAGACATCCATGGATAACCGATCACCATCGGTATGATAATTAGAAGGATATGTACCATGCGAGTTAGCATCAGCCAACGCTTATTCGTTCGCTCTCGAAAGACCGATTTCACAAAGAACGTACTTCCTGTAAAATGTAAGAAAGAAAATAAAACGACGATCGCCATTCCATAGTCCCAGTGCCCGCCTCCTATGAGATAAGCAGCTGCTCCCCCTAGAGAGAATACGAGCATGGCACACAGGTCATTGGTAAGCGAACGTTCTACTTTGTGTCTCACATGCCAGATGTTCACCAACAACAAGCCAGCCAGTACCGGGCCAAAGAATAATAGTGAGATCTGACCCAGAACGGGTGGGATCAGACAGATTAGAGCCACTGTACCGTAGATTACCGCCCACTTGTAGAGACGATGTCGATTGGCATTCTTTTTCAAAGACTGTAGTAAGGGATACGCGGTTAGATATAATCCAAGCCAAGCTACAAATAAGGGCGCATGCAGCCAGTGCGGACCACTTGCAATCACACCTACCAGAAAAGGCACACTAACCATGGCCCAGCCGCCATGTTCATGAGGGATAACGATTGAATGCGTATTGGTTTTCACTTCACAGTTAACCTCCTAGGATTGAATGATATCGAAGTTAGAAATATGAACACAGAGAGGAAAGATTCTCATGAGCAGGGTAAACAAAGATTCAGCAGCGGAGTTTCTACAACAGTTCCCCATCTTTCAGGACCTTAGTCCAGAAGAATTAATGCAGGTCGAAGATATCGCCATTTCCAGAAGCATTCATAAGAAAACGGTCATTTTTAGCGAAGGTAGCGAAAAAGAAGCTGTTTTTTTCATTCGTACCGGCATCGTAAAAGCATATAAAACGGATGAGAACGGCCATGAACAGATTGTCTCTTTCCTCAAAACAGGGGATATGTTCCCGCATACCGGCTTTTTTAACGCACACCCCTATCCGGCTACCGCTGAAGCGATTACCCCTACCGAACTGCTGGCCATACCCGTCAGACTGTTCGAACGTTTAATGCTGAGCACTCCATCGATTGCGATCAAAATCATGCGTGTACTCGGAGACAAAATACGAGAATTACAGGATAAATTGCAGGTACTCTCTGGTCAGGATGTGCGCAACCGTGTGCTCTCCTTCCTTCTCATGCTCGCAGAGCAACACGGACAGACGCATGGAGACCAAATTATCATCAACCTGCCCATGACACACCAGGAGTTTGCCAACTCCATTGGTACAACAAGGGAAACAGCGAATCGGCTTCTAAATCAGCTTACAAAAGAGCATTTGATCGAAGTGGATCGCAGCCGAATTATCATTCTTGATTTACAAGCATTGAAACAACAAAAGGATGCATGATCACCCAGCTCCACTGGGGTTACCCCAAGTCCTTAAACCAATCTCTGTGAGCAAAAAGAGACCTTAACGCCTGCAATCGATGTTAAGGTCTCTTGCTGTATGCACAATTACCGATACAATTATCAGGCGATTGTGAGCTCTGGCCTGCCCATGTCACTGAACATGCCCGCATAATATTTGACTTCGCCTGCCTCATTACGGATTGCCGTAATACTTAACCATTCCTGATAGATCTCTCCGTTTTTCTTCCGATTCCAGATCTCGCCTTGCCAATATCCTTTTTCACGTAATTCCAGCCATAATTGGTCATAGAAACGTTTATCCTGCTTACCGGATTTCAGCAGACTTGGCTTCTGTCCAACCGCCTCTTCAGCACTATAACCAGTGACTGCAGTAAAGGCCGGATTCACGGATGTAATAACACTGTTCGTATCTGTGATCAGAATGGCTTCAATGGTACTCTCCAGAATGCTCGCAGATAACTGAAGCTTCTCCTGGTAGAACATCCAGATCACAAGTACAAGACTGACCAACGCGATCTGAGACAAAGCCATGAAACCAATGGCATAATGACCGGTCATGCTGTACAACAAAGTCAACATCAACGGAGGGAAGAATCCACCCAGTCCCCCCATAGCGGAGATCATCCCATTCGCTACCCCTGGTTGTTTAACGAAATACATTGGCACTAATTTGAAAATGGTTCCGTTACCTGTCCCTGCGCATAATGCCACAGTCAGACATCCAATCGTGTAGATATAGAATGATGGCGCGAAGGATAATACAATCGCTGCGATCGTTAATCCGCCGAACACAAACATTAATATTTTGAATGGATTAAATCGATCTCCAAGCCAACCTCCCACGGGCCTCATAATGGTTGCAACGAGAATGAATCCCGCTGTACGAATACCTGCATCGACTTTATCCATCTGAAAGTGACTAACCAGGAAATTCGGCAAGTACACCGTAAATGCCACGAACGAGCCAAATGTCAGAAAATAAAACAAGCAGAGCAACCATAGTTTATTGTTGCGTGATATGGCCTTCAGTTGCTGCATTAAAGGAGCGTTAACTCGTACTTCCTGTTTGTCACCCAGAACGAAATTCAGCGCCGCCATCCCTAATAGCAAAATACTGTAGAGCAGAACCGTCGTAGACCATCCCATACGATCAGCGATCAGCGGGGCTCCGAATGCAGACAGTGCTGTACCCAGGTTACCAATTCCGTAGATCCCGTTAACAAATCCATGTCGCTCTTTCGGATAATATTTGGGCAGTGAAGTTACACCGACGGAGAAGACAGCTCCCCCAATACCGAGGAACAATCCACCAATCACCAGATCACTGAACGACGTCGCACGGCTAATCCACCATACCGGAGCCAGCAGCAGGACAAAGCTGATCATGAAAATATTGCGTGCTCCATATCGATTCGTCCAATAACCAATCGGAATACGGGCAATCGATCCGATCAATACGGGAATCGCTGTCGCCCACGCAAGCTGGGAAGACGTAAGCGCAATATCTTCTTTAATAAATGGCATCAGAGATGACAGGATAACCCATACCATGAAACCCAGAACCAGACTTGCCGTTTGCAAGGGCAGTTGAACCTTTCCTTTATGTTGCATCTACATCGCCCTTTCCTTTTTTTGTTCCTGATTCGGATACACAGCACCATCTCTTCTGCGATACAGCACATAACTGCGTTTCAGATAACCCAGTGGCATACTCAACATGTGAACCAGACGTGTAAATGGAAACACGCAGTACAGTACAAAGGTAAGCAGAATGTGTACTTTGAAGTTCATCGGTACATTCTGCATCAGAACGGGATCAGGCTGGAATACGATCAGACCGCGCAACCACGGATTAATCGTTGTTCGATAGTCAAAACCTGTGTGATTCACCGCATTAGCCGAGGTCGCCAGTATTCCGGTGACAATGACTATGATCAACATGGCAAGTGCCATCCAATCCCCGATGCTGCTTGTCGCCCGCACTCTGCGAGCAACATAACGGCGAACCAGCAAAATGACAGCACCTGCCAATGCAATGATCCCCGCAGGCAGTCCTCCTGCGATAGCCATCAAGTGATATCCTTCATCACTCAGTCCAATCCAGCGATAGAACTCCACTGGAACAAGCAAACCGGCAATATGTCCACAGATTACAGCGAATATCCCGATATGAAAGAGTAAACTGCCCCATTTTAGCATGCGTTTCTCCAACATCTCACTGGACTTGGACGTCCAACTGAAAGGATTCGTCACATAACGCCAGATTGTCGCCGTAATACAGAAAACAATGACCATATAGGGAAGAGCGCCCCATAACAACAGTTCCAGTGTACTCACCGATTCCCCCTCCTCATCTGGGCAGCGATCTGCATAAGATCTGCAGGTTGTTGGTTAACTGTCTCTTCTTGTTCTGGCACATCAGGGGCAGGAGGCTCAGGAATGACCTGTAACATCAGACTGAGCAATGGTCCATATGGGCTGTTCTGTCCCGTAATGCTTTCGCTCATTGTGACCAACGCCTTATGGCAACTGGAGAGCACCCCTAAGGCATCTTCCTCGGGAGCCTCAGCTACAAATTCAAGCACCATAGGCAAATAGTCCGGCAACTCACTCACTTCCATATAAAATCCCGCAGCTTCATATCTGCGTTTCAATTCAATCAGAGCCGGGCCCCGATCCCGTTCATCGCCATGAAGAGCATACGTGAGATAGAGGTTACACTTTTTATCAAAATCGAATGTACGAACATAGGAATCCTGCCACTCAATCGAGCTAACAGCCTGTGCTTCATCTACAAATGTCAACAGAATCTGCTTCCCCGTCTCATCGGAAATGGACTGTATAGCTTCCTTCACTCCTTGCAGTCCTTCTCTCCACGCTGTATCCGGATATTGCAACAGGTAGGAGATCAGTTTACAGACCATTCTTCTCGTATTCGTATCGTAAACCAGAGCCTGACCTGTTCCCTCATTGGGTTCGATCGTCATCGTTGTCATTGTCTCCTTTCCCATCAAAATACCCCACAAGAACCAGGACCACCTGCAAAATCAAGTCCGCAGCTGCCCTGTTCGCTGAAGAGATCTTCCACTTCCTCACGGTGGGCTGGCGGGATGACAAAACGATCATTATACTTCGCAATCGCGAGCAGTCGGTACATGTCCTCCACTTCCTGCGCATCCATGCCTACTCTTTCCAACAATGCCGATTCACTGGTCTTACCCGTCTGCTGATTACGCATGTGAATGCGCATAACGGCCATCTTCCGCAGGACCTCACGAATTCGATCCGTATCTCCTGCTGTAAGCAGATTGGCAAGATACTCCACCGGAATACGCATGTTATCAATCGCAGGGAAAATATCATTAGCCTCCAGTGAACTTCCCTGTCCCTCTACCCGATTGGTAATCGGGCTAAGCGGTGGAATGTACCATACCATTGGCATGGTACGGTATTCAGGGTGAAGCGGGAGCGCAATTTTCCAGTCGATAACCATTTTATAAATAGGGGACTGCTGCGCTGCAATAATCCAATCCTCGGGAATTCCTGCCTCACGCGCTTCGCGAATCACCTCAGGGTCATTCGGATCAAGGAAAATATCCATCTGGGATTCATAGAGATCCTGGTCATTTTCAACGGAAGCAGCAGCTTCAACACGGTCTGCATCATACAGCATCAGGCCGATATAGCGGATACGTCCCACACAGGTTTCGGAACAGATCGTTGGCAGACCCGCTTCAATCCGCGGGAAACATAGCGTACATTTCTCGGCTTTGTTTGTCTGCCAATTGAAATAGACCTTTTTGTACGGACAGCTCGATACACAGAATCTCCATGCGCGGCATGCATTTTGGTCAACCAGTACAATCCCGTCTTCTTCCCGTTTGTACATCGCTCCGGAAGGACAGGAGGACACACAGGCTGGGTTAAGGCAATGTTCACAGATCCGTGGCAGATACATCATAAATACCTGTTCAAAATCCATCTTGATCGAATCCTCGACACCCTTCATGTTGGGGTCTTCCATCCCGGTTACATGGGCACCTGCCAGATCATCCTCCCAGTTAGGTCCCCACTCCAGATTCATATATTCACCGGTAATCTGGGATTTCGGTCTTGCTACAGGCTGATGTTTTTTCTCCGGGCTGTTCGTCAGTTTCTCATACTCGTAGGTCCATGGCTCGTAATAATCATCAATGGTAGGCTGATCCGGGTTATGGAAAATGTTAAGCAAGCGTCTTGCCCGTGTGCCGGACTTCAATTCCAGTTTGCCATTCTTCATCTCCCAGCCACCGCGATAACGCTCCTGGTCCTCCCATTGTTTCGGATAACCGACCCCTGGCTTGGTCTCTACATTGTTCCAGTACATATATTCTGCACCTGGACGATTGGTCCAGGTGTTTTTGCACGTAACACTACATGTATGGCACCCTATGCATTTGTCCAGATTCATGACCATACTGACTTGTGCTTTAATCTTCAAGCCAATCCACCTCCTGCAGTTTTCTTATGATGACATTGAGATCACGCTGATTGCCTGTCGGGCCATAGTAGTTGAAGCCATAACTTAACTGGGCATAACCACCGATCATATGGGTAGGCTTCACATGAATACGTGTCGGACTGTTATGCGTACCCCCACGTGTCTGTGATATTTTGGTGCCCGGAACATTAATATGACGGTCCTGAGCGTGATACATGAATGCCATGCCGCGAGGAATACGGTGTGTCACTACGGCTCTGGCAACGACTACCCCGTTACGGTTGAAACATTCGATCCAGTCGTTGTCAACCAGTCCGGCTTCTTCTGCATCTTCGTAGTTCATCCAGATTGTCGGGCCACCTCGGAACAACGTCAGCATCGGCAGCGCATCATAATACATACTGTGGATCGACCACTTATTATGCGGTGTCAGGTAGTTCAGGACAATCTCCTTGCCCCCTTCGATCGGACGTTTGCTGTTTGGATGGAACGGTGTATGCTTCAGCACAGGTTTAAATGTCGCTAATGTCTCTCCGAACTCGCGGAGCATCGCATGATCAATATAGAACTGCTGTCTGCCCGTCAATGTACGCCATGGAATCAGGCGCTCCACATTGGTGGTGAATGGCGAATATCGGCGTCCTCCTTTTTCCGATCCGCTGAATGCAGGCGAGGTAATGACCGTTTTCGGTTTGGAAGTGATCTCGTCAAACGTAAAACATTCCTCAGACCGTTCCTCAGCCAAATCTTTCAGATGCAATGCTGTTTTCTGTTCAAGTGCTTCCCACGCACGCACAGCCATCTTTCCGTTCGTTGTACTGGACAAGGTCAGAATGGCCTCTGCAACATTACGGTCTGTGCTCAGATCCGGACATCCTTGTCCAACGCCATCTTTACGGTTCACGCCCAGGATACCCTTGAGTTTTTCATACTCTTCACTGGCTGACCAGGATATGCCTTTGGTACCGATTGGTTTATCCTTCACTACAGGTCCAAGGCTGATCATTTTGTTATATACCGCAGCATAGTCACGTTCCACGACCTGAATATGCGGCATCGTTTTGCCCGGGATTGCTTCACATTCTCCCGCACTCCAGTCTTTGATCTCTCCGTACGGTTGAGCAAGCTCATCTGGTGAATCATGCAACAGCGGTGTAGCTATGATCTCCTTCTGTGGACCATCAAATTGCTGCGCAGCCATCTCGGAGAATACACGTGCAATTTCCTTGAAGGTATCCCAGTCCGAACGGGATTCCCACTGCGTGGCTACAGCCGGATTAAATGGATGAACGAACGGATGCATATCCGTACTGCTCAGATCGCTTTTCTCATACCAGGTCGCTGCTGGCAGAACAATATCGGAATACATCGCCGTACCTGCCATCCGGAAATCCATATTGATCATCAGGTCGAGTTTGCCTTCCGGTGCTTCATCCACCCATTCCACATGCTCCGGGCGCAGTCCATGATCGTCATCATTCAGCAATCCGTTCGTTGCACCGAGCAGATGCTTGAGGAAATACTCATGTCCTTTGCCGGAACTTGAGATCAGATTCGCTCTCCAGACAAATAGTACACGCGGGAAGTTCGCTGGATCATCGGGTTGCTCGATTGAGAACTTCAGATTTTTGTTCTGCAATTCAGAGGCTACATAAGCACCGATCTCTTCCTTCGTCGTTGCTCCAGCCTGCAGTGCATCCTGATGCAGATCAATTGAGTTACGATTGAATTGTGGATAAGATGGAAGCCAGCCCATACGCGCAGCCATCACATTATAATCAGCCACATGCTGGAACCTCGGTTCACCCTCAAGCGCCGAAGTCAATTCTCCTACTTGGGTCTCCTCGTATCTCCATTGATCTGTTGCAAAGTAAAAGAAGGATGTTCCGTTCTGCAGACGTGCAGGTCCGGTCCAGTCACGAGCAAAGGCAATCGTCTGCCAGCCTTCAGCCGGACGCAGTTTTTCTTGACCAACATAGTGCGCCCAACCTCCACCATTCACACCCTGACAGCCTGTCATCAGTATTAAGTTAATGATGGCGCGATAGATGACGTCGGAGTTGTACCAGTGATTAATACCGGCTCCCATGATGATCATGGAACGCCCTTTGGTATCGATCGCATTTTGTGCAAACTCACGTGCAATCTGTACGACAGTCTCTTGGTCCACACCAGTGATTTTCTCTTGCCACTCCGGAGTGAATGGTTTTACCTGTGGTGCATGTAAGATGTCGTCTCCACGGTGAACACGTACACTCCACTGCTCCGCACCAGTGACTACTTCTGCTGAATCCGCAGAACGTGTCATTTCACGTTCAATTCCGTATTTGGCAAGTACCAGATCGTATACGGCTGTTACCGTAATCCATCTGTCTCCCAGCCAGATCTGGCGTACAGGAATCTGCCACTTCATGACATGTTTTCCCTCATCATCAAAGTACGGCAGTTGAATGGTTACGAGATCATGATGGACTCCGAGCATGGATAGTCTTGGATCAATCGGCTCACCGTTCTCCACCTGTTCCATTTTGAGATTCCATGTGCCTTCTTCACCCCAACGGAATCCCAAACTTCCTTTTGGCATCGCATAGGTTCCACTGTTCTCATCGTATACAAGCGTTTTCCATGCCATATTATTGCCCGTAATACCCAGGTCTTCCCCAACGAGAAATCTGCCTGCTGTGTGTATCCCGTCCTTTTCTTCCACAATCAGCAGATTTGGAAAGTCCGTATACTGTTTGGCATATTGCATGAAATAGTCCGTAGGCTTTTCAATATAAAACTCTTTCAGGATGACATGGCCCATAGCCATCGCCAGAGCGCCGTCCGTTCCTTGTTTTACCGACATCCATGTATCTGCAAATTTCACATATTCCGCATAATCCGGGCTGATCGATACCACTTTCGTTCCCCGATAACGTGCTTCAGCCAGGAAGTGGGCATCCGGTGTCCGCGTCATTGGCAGATTAGAGCCCCATACCAGAATGTATCCCGAGTTGTACCAGTCACTGCTCTCCGGCACATCCGTTTGATCGCCCCAGATCTGAGGTGAAGCCGGCGGCAGATCCGCATACCAGTCGTAGAAACTGAGCAATGGTGATCCCATTAGGGAGAGGAAGCGCGACCCTGCTGCATAACTGACCATCGACATAGCAGGAATTGGAGAGAAACCAATAATCCGATCCGGTCCGTATTCTTTGATCGTATGAATTAGCGAAGCGGCAATAATCTGTGTCACTTCACCCCATGACGCGCGAATTAATCCACCTTTACCACGTACCGTTTTGTATCTTTTCACTTTGGCCGGATCATCCGCAATGCTGGACCACGCCTGAACCGGGTCACCATGTGTCTGAAGCGCATCACGCCACATGTCCAGCAGCGCACCACGTACATAAGGATGTTTGACACGCAGCGGGCTGTACAGATACCAGGAGAAGCTCGCTCCACGCGGACAACCTCGTGGTTCAAATTCCGGCATATCCGGTCCGGTTGAAGGATAGTCGGTAGCCTGCGTTTCCCAAGTGACAATGCCGTCTTTCACATAGATCTGCCAGCTGCATGATCCGGTACAATTGACGCCGTGCGTGGAACGCACCACTTTGTCATGCTGCCAGCGGCGGCGGTAGACATCTTCCCAATCCCGGTTAACTGGGGACATCTCACTCCAGCCCTCCGCACTTTTTTCACGTTTGGCAAAATATTTGAGTTTGCCCATCCAGGGCATGCTTTTGTTACTCATTGTTGTCCTCCCACATATATGACCTGTTGATGCAAGTTGAATCCTGAACTGCTGTTGCTAACCTCCGATTTGCGACATATGTCGCAGCGTTGGCGTGCCGTCAATCTGTTGCCCGTTTAAGGCTTTTAACATGTCATGTGTTTCGGGTTTGGCTCCGAGTGCCTTGTAAAATAAATCCTGCACCGCCTTGTCATCACCTACGAGTGGACGAACATTGAACTCATCTGACCAGTAGAGACAAGGTTTGATATTTCCGTCTGCTGTCAGCCTGAGCCGATTGCAATTTCCGCAGAAATGGCTGCTCACCGGATGAATCAGACCAAAGGTTCCGGCAGCTCCCACAATGCGATAACTATCTGCAGGTCCATTCCCATAAATCTCTCCACAGCTTTCGTACTCCCATTGTGCTCCGCATGTTTCCAGCACATGTTCGAGGGGCATATACCCAGATCTCCAACCTTCTCCACTTTCACCAATAGGCATGTACTCGATAAAACGAATATGAATGGGTTCATCCCGGGTCATCCTCAGAAAGTCTTCCACTTCATCGTCGTTCACGCCTTTCATCAGCACCACATTCAGCTTGATCGGATGAAATCCGGCTTTTTGGCTGGCCTTAATGCCGTCCAGCACACGCTGCACCTTGCCGCCTCGGGTAATGCTTGCGAATCGTTCTGGCTTCAAAGAATCCAGGCTTATGTTCACCCGTGTTAGCCCCGCAGCCTTCAGCAGATCCGCATAAGCTGCCAAATAGATGCCATTGGTGGTCAATGCGATATCTTCAATTCCTGGAATAGCGGACAACATCGCAATCAGTTGATCCAGCCCCTTACGAACAAGAGGCTCCCCTCCAGTTAAACGCAATTTCCGAATGCCCAATGGAGCAAGCGCCTTAACGATGGACGTGATTTCTTCATAGGACAGGATTCGTTCTGTCGGTTCAAACTGCATTCCTTCCTCTGGCATGCAATACACACAGCGGAGATTACAACGATCCGTAACCGAAATTCTTAAGTAATCATGTTTTCTTCCAAACGGGTCCATTAATTTTGATTCCATACACATACCTCCCTTCTCTAGGGTGCTGTATTCACATCAGCCGAAGGAGAAACCTGTTTTCTCTCATCCAGTGTCATCTTGACGCTAAATATAAGGATGTCTCACTCGCTGAACTGTGCAAAATATCACAAGAAGTGAAACATAGCGCACAGTTGCACATCTATATATGCTCACCAGCCCTTTTCCAAACAGGATTCTGGTCTAAATAAGTCTAAATTATGGCAAAAAGAAATGTGTGAGCCTGCTCACACAGACCCCTCTTCACGTTTTCTATAATCAAATTGCAGCACCACACTATCCCTATTTGGAGGAATGACACATGAACACATACGCAGCAACCATTAATGCCACGGAGTATCCACCGCATTTGAAACATAAAGTTATTTTCGAAACGTTTGATCAGTTGCAACCACAGGAATCCATGCTGCTCATCAATGATCACGATCCAAAGCCACTTCGATTCCAGTTCCAGTCCACACATCCTGATGGCTTCAACTGGGAGTATATTGAGCAGGGCCCTACAACCTTCCAGGTCAAGATCAGCAAACTATAGAATTGGAGCTGAACCGCTATGGCCCACGTTGAAATCATTGACAATACTACACTTCGCATCACGCTGAGGTTGGAAGATGCCACAACCATGGTGCAGATAGCACAGCGTGAACAGGCCGAATATGCGCAAGAGATTGTTACCATTTACGAAAAAATGCCTGTGTTCGAATATACTCACTTCTGTTTTTACGCCTATGACAGTGCAAGACTTTTTGAGCGTGTGCTCGGCATGGACCCCAAAGCCTATCTGTCCTTCTCCCTCGATGCGCCGGAGTCATTCTTCTACGCGCTGTACGGTGGAATGGCCGCCCTGTATGAATCATCTCTGCAGTTGGTACAACAGGCGGATGTAGCTAGTGCAGGATTGGATGTGAACGCACATGTCTCCATCTGATATCCGTATGGTTGAATTGGATGTGCGCCCTCATCTGAGTAAAAAGCTGGAGCCGTTTCAGCTGATTATGGACACGGTCAAGGGCCTTCAGCATGACGATGTGTTTGTCCTACATGCTCCATTCAAACCAACGCCTCTGCTCGGTATTCTCAAGCTGAAAGGATATTCCAGCACATCGGAACGAAAAGGTTCAGATCACTGGGTTACCACATTTGTGCACAAAAAAAATAAAACCGGTGCAAAAGCATTATCTGCAATGGTTTTACCTGGATCAGAAGTTAATTCGGAGCCCGGTTCAGACGAAGAATCAGCTTCATGCAAAGGACATCCGGAGGAGCAAGCTGTTGCGATTGCAAACATTGAAACTCCACAGGCACCCAAAGTTATACTGGACAATCGCGGATTGGAACCGCCACAGCCCATGATGCGAACACTTGCCGCTCTGGAGCGTTGCAAACCTGGGGAAATCGTACTGATTCACAATGACCGTGTACCTGTATTCCTGATTGAAGAGTTAAACAATCTAGGTTGCACCTACACGGTTGAAGATCAAGCCGATGGCACAGCCAAAGTGAGAATTGAAAAAGGGTAAGGAGGAGAAAGCCATGTCCAGGTTGCCGTTTCTTTTCATCATCACGGGCATCTTTGGATTTGTAATGTATCACGCCTTCTCCCTGCTCTCGCTGACAGGCTGGCTTGGTGATGAACTCAGAGGACCCGAAGGCTGGTTTCATGCTCATCTGTTTGTGCTCGGGTGGGCAACCATGCTCGCAATGGGTGCCGTTTATCAGTTGATACATGTTATTTTGCAATCCAATATCTACAGTCTGGTTCTCGGTTATTGTCATTATGTCTTGTTCAGTATCGGAATCGTAGGCATGTTATACGGCTTCATTTGTGCAGATGTCATCTGGATTTCCGGTTCTGCGACACTCGCGCTCTCTGGCATCCTGTTGTTCGGATGGAATATGGCTGTTACCCTCTTACGTGCCTCACAATGGAATCCGGTAACGATTAGTGCAGCATGTTCGTGTCTTTATCTGGTTCTTACCGGGCTATCCGGTATGCTGATGGGTCTGAATTTTGCCTTTGGTGATTGGAATGGTATGCATGAACGCTTGTTCGGCGCACATATCTGGATGGGAACACTCGGCTGGTTTGGCATGTTAATTACCGGATTCAGTTACAAAATGCTGCCCATGTTCTACCTGTCCCACGATTACTCCCTTCGATTACAGAAAGTGGTCCTGGTTCTGTGGAATGCAGCTGTAATTACAGGCGTTGTCGCATTTCTGACTGGGCTTAAGGGAGGTTTGCTCTGGTTCGCGCTCTTGCTCCTAACCGCAGCCCTACTCTTCTATGTGTATCACTTGGAGCAAATTCAGGAGAAACGTCACAAAAGCAACCCCGGGCCGGGTATTCGCTGGTCTGTGTATGTAAGCCGTGCCTTTGCCGCATATGCTGTCGCCCTACTGATCTATTCGGCGCAAGGAACCGAACTGCTGCTCCATCCAAGGGTTGTTCTTCTGTCTGGATGGGTATATCTCGGGGGCTGGGTGTCCCTCACCATACTCGGATATGCCTCCAAAATCGTGCCTTTTCTCTGGTGGACCCACAAATACGGCAAGCAGGCAGGCAGACCCGGAACACCGCTAATGGCTGGTATGCTGAGTGAACGGAACGTCAATTGGGGGATGATCGCCATGGTGGCTGGAAGCCTTCTGCTAGTCAGTGGAATTCTGATTAATCTGGCAGAGGTTATGATGGTTGGAGGAACAGCCTTATCTCTGGTTTCCATCGTTTATATAGCGAATATTGCTTTGGTATTCAGACGTTAATGTTAAAAAGGTAGATTGGAGGGTGAACATGATGGAACAAACAACGCATTTACTGGAATGTCTCAAGGAAGTATATGACCCTGAATTAGGTGTCAATATCGTTGACCTTGGTCTGGTGTATGAAGTAAAGGAAGAAGCTGAACGAGTACATGTACGGATGACGCTAACTACACCAGGTTGTCCGCTGCACGATACCATCGTTGGTGCGGTGAAATGGGTTTTACAGGAAAATACGAATAAGACTGATATTGACGTTCAAGTGGTGTGGGAGCCACAATGGTCTCCACAGATGATGTCGAATGAAGCCAAGGAATTGCTGGGATACTTCTAGGCAGAATGACTATAGACCGGATAATGAACAAGTTGCTGGCGGAATACGAAGAAGCGTACTTAAATCTGATGTTCTCAGACTCAAGTATGCTTTTTGTTTTGCGATGGGAAACACTTGATTAAGATATTCTTGAATAAAAATAAATAAGGAAACTCCAGAATAGAGTTCCCCTTATATTAGTTCCGATCAGTGAATCGTTGTATCGCTTCCTTGATATTCGATGTTAGATGTCCTTTGCATAGGATGCTGCTGGCACTTTGTTTAACACCACGAACAAACGAACCTCCTGAGCTCCTGTATTATGGAATGCAAACTCCACTTCACCGCCGCAATGAATTACATCCTCTTGTTTCACTTCTTGTTCTTTTCCATCCAGCATAAGTGTGCCTGTGCCTTCGACCACCAGCAAAATAACGTCTGTGCCTGGATGTTTATGAACGGGAAGCTGCTGACCTGGCAGAAAATGAAGTACAAAGGTCACTCCACCACCCTGTTGGAATAAAACTCGTTTAGTAAAACGCTCCTCACTGAATGCTTTGACTTCTTGCAATGACGTGATACTCATCCTAATCGTCCTCCTCGATAATGTAATCTGTGAATACATTCATCTTATCGCAAGAAAGCCCGCATTTCCTTGATCTGAATCAAGAAATACGGGCAAATGAACAAATCATAGTCGGTCCCTTATGATCGTTTGTTTTTAAGATAGTTACACCATCATTTTGCGCAGAGAAGCGATATATCTGGAACGTATGACGATGAAATAAAACGTCTGTGCAAGTACAAAGGCACCAAAAACAGTCAACACCGGCATCGTATAATTGGTAATACCAAACTCAGTCAGGAATGGTTTAACCACTACCAACGTTTCAATGATAGCTACCCCAATCGGTAAAAAGAACAGAATGGCAATCTGAACGGTGGATGATCGTTTCATCTCCTGGAAACTGAGGCCCATTTTCGAAAGAGAATGCACCATCCTTCCATCTGCTTCAAGATCGGTATGCAGTCTGAAATACAGAAAGCTTGCGGAAGATATCGAGAAGATTAATCCGATAAATATACCCAGAAAGGTAAAGAGTGCTGTACCCTGTCTGTATCTCTCAAAATCTCCATATCGTGTAGTCAGATATCCAGAGTTGTTATCCGTTGAAGCGTTGCTGCTTCCAATGGAATTTACGGAGAATAGAAGCTGATCGCTAACCATGGCTTCCGAGGAGTGGCGGTCAGGTACAGCATGGCCCCATGCAGGGATCTGATACAGATATTTTCCTGATATCATATTCTCTTTGATCTGTTGGGCAATCTCTTCATACTTCTCATCCGGGAGAACAACTACACCTGTAGCATAGAGTAGGGTTCCAAACCGTGGATCGATATCTGTATCCGTAACCCGGGCTTCCAGAGGGCTATCGTTCAGATTCAACGTCAACTTGTCTCCCTTCGCATAATTACGAAATCTGTTGCGCTCGATCTGACCCTGATCCTTCTCATTGCGGGTATCCACAAATAAAACGGATCCGGTATCCAATTGGAACATCTTTCTCCCTTGTGTCCGATTGTATTGGTTGTAGTGACTAAGCGGCATAACCGAGACAGCACTCTGATCTGCAGAGGACCACAGATATTCCAGATATATCTGTTGATAATCCAAGCCTGCGGCTTCAAGTTTCGAATCAATAGCGCTCATATCCAATTGCTCCGCTGGTCTGAAGACGTTGTATTGAATTGGAAAATCGTTGTTCGTAAACTGTTCCCGGTTCTCCTGATCCAGTGACAAAATTACAACTGCACTCATTGAAGCAATCGCAATCACCACGGTCACCATAAAGAGCATGCGTGCATTATCCTTCATTTTATAACTCATCTCTGAGATCCATAACAGACGTGTACCCTGCCATACGGTTTTACGATTACGTTTCAATAAGCGAATGATCATGACAGACAGTTGAGAGTAGAAAAAATACGTTCCCGCTATCCCTGTTACAGCTGCAATCATGATTGTTCCGCCATTTAACTCGCTGCGGAGTACCACAAAACCTACTGTTAGTAATGCAAAACCCAGAAGTGAGAAGAACCATGAAGCTTTGGGCTCTTTTTTAGGCTTGCTGGTTCCCGTCAAAAGTTCTAACGTTCGTTTGTTCCCGATAAAAACCAATGTGAAGAGTGATATGCAGAAAAATAATAACAGAAAGGCCCCGATCGTAATCAGAATCGCTTTCACCGGAAAATAAAAGGGCAGATCATCCATCCCGATAAAACGAGTAGTTAACATCAGGAACAGCTTGGACAACAACATACCTCCGCCGATCCCGGCAATAATGGACAGGCAGCCGATCAACATGTTCTCCAGAATGACCAATCTCCGAATCTGCCTAGGCTCCGCACCAAGTATGGTCAGAATGCCAAACTCTTTGTTCCGTGATTTGAGAAAAGCACTGATGGAATACATAACAAAGAAAAATGCAAACACATACACAATAACCGAAGCGATCTGCATCCCCGTAGCGGTTGTGTCACCCATTGGCAACTCTGCCACATATGGATGATAGATAAATACCGCATACGCGAAGAAAATCATGACCATAAACACACTACTAAGAAAAAAAGCAATATACGCTCGCCCATTCCGGCGAATGTTATTAAACGCGAACTGAGGAAAGCTCATGTGAATTCCCTCCCCAGAAGGATAAAGTATCAATGATCCGCTGGAAAAACGTCTGTCGATTATCTCCGCGGTGTACCTCGGCTGCCAGTTTTCCATCCTTGATAAACACGATGCGGTTGCAATAACTTGCAGCAAGCGGGTCATGTGTAACCAACATAATGGTTGTTTTCTCCTGCTGGTTAATCTGTTCAAGTGACTCCATGACCGCTTGGGATGACGTAGAATCCAGGGCACCGGTGGGTTCATCCGCCAAAACAATCGAAGGCATATTGATCATGGATCTCGCAATGGCTGTCCGTTGTCGCTGTCCGCCCGAAATTTCGTAGACTCGTTTATCCAGAATATGATCAATCCCGAGCTTCGCTGTAATGCGATGAAGTCTGCTCTCCATCTCCTTCAGTTTGACCTTGTCCAGTGTCAATGGAAGCACAATATTCTCAGCAACAGTCAGCGTGTCCAGCAGATTGAAATCCTGAAAGACAAATCCGAGTTCCCGACGTCGGAACATGGCAAGTTCTTTCTTTTTCATATCAAACGGGTTCATGCCATTAATCAGCACCTTGCCTGAGCTGGGTTCATCAATGGTGGAGACCATGTTTAACAATGTGGTTTTGCCACTACCCGACGGGCCCATAATACCCACAAACTCACCTTGCTTGATTGTCAGATGAATATCACTAAGGGCCCGAGTCTGCACTTTGCCCTGATATACTTTGTTCAGTCCCGATACCTGTAACATTTCCATTCGTAATTCCCTCCTGATCCATCATTCTTTATACGTTAATTCTATTCTTATCCTAACCGACCTCCCCTAACGGTGCTATCGAATTACCTTAAACTTCTCTTACAGCCCGTTTAAGGTTTTGTTCCCCTACCTCCTCTATCACAATTCTGTGCATTAAAAAAAGCACCTCGCCCATGGGCAAAGCACTTTTCACTTCGGATATTTCGAATGAATCCAGCTGAATCTAACCAACGTTCCCTCATTTGGCTCCGAAAACAACTCGACACGGTTATCCAGGCGGGCACTGATCTCACGAACCAGATATAATCCCATTCCCGTAGATTCATGGTATTGTCTGCCCCGTTCGCCTGTAAAATAGGGATTGAACACGCGATGAATATCTTCGGACGAGATGCCAATTCCCTCATCCTGAATGTCCAGGATTGTACGTTCTTCCTGCTTATAGCCTGTAATGATCACTTTTTTGCCAGATTTGCTATCGGAATAGTTCACGGCATTGGTCAGAATCTGGGTGAACATGAACCGCAGCCACTTGGAGTCACTATATATCTGAAGGTCGTCCTCCATACGAATATCCGGCGTAATGCCTCTGCGAATAAACAAACGTCGGTTCTCAGCAATGCTACTCCGAAGCACTTCTTGCAAAGACAACAGCTCCACACGAAAATCCCCTTCAAACTGTTCAAGCCTTGATGAATGCAAGACCATTTCAAGTCCTTTGCGCAGCTTATCCAGCTCATCCTGAATACTGCCAGCCGTCTCATCGTCCACATCTTCCAAGGTCAGTTGGATGATGGACAACGGGGTCTTCATCTGATGAACCCAGCGATTCATGAATACCACCTGCTGTTCCTTGCTAGTACGTAACTGACCCATCTCGTTCTGCCGATTACGCTCCAGTTCATGTAACAATTCCTGGATGGCCTCCGCCACGACCGAATTTCCAAGCGTTTGAAAAGGCTCGTTTACCAGTTTGCGTGGTTGTTGAAGTAGACGGTAATATGCTCGCAACTGGAAGTAACGAGTGACCAGATAAACCATCAATACCACGATACTGATCAGCATGCCATAAAGGACAATCTTCATCGGACGGCCCTCACCAGAGAGCCAGTAGACACACGGAACCAGCAGCATCTGTAACACATAAAATCCGACTAACATCAGGTGGTCTTTCAGGAAAAGTCTCATTTTCCTTTCCCCTGTGCGGATGAATCCAGTTCCAACACACGATAACCCGCTCCGCGAACCGTCTCCAAAATCTCTTCTGCACCCAGCTCCTTCAACTTCCGGCGAACACGTGTAATATAGACATTCAACGTATTATCATCAATAAAATGCTGATCTTCCCACATCTGTTCCAGCAATTTTTCCCGGCTGACAACTCGACCTGCCTTTGCCATCAGTGCTTCCACCAGTATCGCTTCCTTCTGTGTCAGCTCTGTTGAACGTTCCTCATACTCCAGCACAAATCGCTCAGGATAGAGGATCATGGGACCATTCTTCACTGTTACTTCCTGCTGAACAGCAGCGTAAGAACCATAGGCTCGGCGCAGCTGACTTCGTACTTTGGCAAGAACGACTTCATATTGAAAAGGTTTTGTAATATAATCATCCGCTCCATGTTCCAACGCCATAATCTGATCCATACCGCTATCACGAGCCGATATGAATAAAATGGGACATATGGAATGTGTGCGTATCTGCCTGCACCAGTAGTATCCATCATATTGAGGCAAATTCACATCCATCAGCACAAGGTCCGGATTCATTTCCACAAATTCATCCAGTACATGACGAAAATCATCTGTGACCTGTACCTGGAATCCATTTCGGGTCAGATAAGCCGCCAGCAATCCAGCTAGCTTGGCATCATCTTCAACCAACAATATCGACTGCATCGTTAACCCTCTTTCCGTTTCCTGACATCAGTGTATCACATCTAGTTACCCATTCTAGTCGGAAACGGCTTGAAAATAAAGGGTCAGACCACGAGACGTCCCCTCTTCTCTGCCAACCCAATGATGGCTTCCACTCCTGAATTAAACTCAAGAAAATCCTGCTCGACCCCATCGCTGAAAATAACACCGTCCTCCGGCATCTGGGATACAATGTGCAATGGTTGCTTCGAATGAATCTGTCCAAACACCAGATTGGCCGCAGTCGTCCGGCTCGGGAACGGTTCACGTACTGAAAAATATAAATAAGGCGCATCCCAGTTAAAATGATTCAGATCTTGCCTGCTTCCATGAATGGATGCCGATGCTGTAGCGACCTCCGCTTCGGAATTCATGTTCTGCCATACCGCCGATCCAACAATGCCCGTGGCTCCCGCCAACACACTTTTGAACCAGCCTGTCGATCCCATGCCAGTGGATACAATGATGCCACTGGAGGATTGTTGTTCTGTCGATGTACCCAAACGCACTTCATAACGTGCCGACACATGTGTCTTCCGACCAATGAACAGATCATTGACACCATATAGATACTGTCCATCATTGAGTTCCACTTTGGCGAGAGTAACTTCTTTTAATGTTCGTTGCTTTCGAATGACATCAGGAACAATGAAGCTCAGATCTTCCACGGTAAAAGGTAATAACACGCCATCCCACCGCATCGGGTCCGGGTTCACACCGATGAGCGGCTGCTCGGTTACGTATTTGAGGGTGTTGGCTACAAGCCCATCCTGTCCAACCACAACCACGATATCCTGCTCTCCAAAGATAAAATTGGGCACATGTTCCCGATCAATCGTCTGAACGCGGCCTAATTGTCCCAGCTGCTGTTGTGCCTGCTGCACAGATAGCCGATAACGACGGTCTTCCTCCATATAATCACTGAAATCTGCGCCCAGACGTTCAATATAGAACTGAGCTTGCTGCACCGTGTTGTATCGAACCACCAGTTCCTCCAGTCGGGTCCGGCGCTTCACCAGAATCAGCTTGTGTTCGGTCATTCGATCGTCCGCTGCAGCCTGCTGACGTACTGATTTTTCTGCCTGTTCAACTTGTTCTCTTCTTCCTAATCTCATCTCGCACGACCTCCTTGATCTCTGCCCTGCGCAGGAGACATCAATCCCTGCAACAGATCCGGCGAGATATTAAGCTGTCCGATCTTGCCTGCATTTTCAGCCAGTTCCTGGAACGCGAGTGCGATCAGCTTATCAGAATTCATGCCCATATTCGCCATTGCTTGCAGTACATTCGGCTGTACATTTTGCAATGAATTCATTACCGCAGCAATCTCATAGGCTTTGGCATCCGCTTCGGCATTGTGATTAGCAATGGTTAACTCAATCAGTTGCTGCTTGCGTTCCTCCATCGCGGTATTGAACTGAAGCTGCTCCTGCTCCATCTCATTTTGTTTCTGTTTCACCGAGCGTTCTGCCTGCAATTGGGTCTCACGAATCTGCTGTTTCTTTGTCTCTACGGCAATTTCGGTGTTCAGTTCGTTCTCTTTCACTCGTCTTTCCTGTTCAATGGATGCATTGCGACGGACATAGAGTGCTTCGTCTGCCTGACGCAAAATCTCTTCCCGCGCTTGTGCTTCTAATGCACGCATCGTCTCTTTATTAGGCAGAATGGCCAGTATCGATAGACTCATCAACTCAACACCCAGTTTCTCCAACTCTTCACTTTGCACAACCTCGCGTTTCATGCTGCTCGCCAGACGTTCACTGGATTGAATGGCCTCCTTCAGCGGCATTTGCTCCAGATGTTTCTTGGTCAGTACTTTGGCTGTGGTGATCACCCGTTGATCCAGCTTGCCGGGGTCGTCGGAGATATACCGATTCTTGCGCAGATTGTACGTGTAATTCAGGCTCTGGGTTATTTTCAGATAATCCACAATGCGATAACTTAGCTGCCCTTGCACAGTAACTGTCTGATAATCCGCCGTAATCTCTTCGAACATGAACGGTACATCCACCGAGGACACGGGTAGAACCACTACCGATGTGGTCGGCTCATAATAATAGAAGGACAATCCCACACCTTGACGCTGTACCTCACCATTTTTCACCTTCATGACATACTCACTGGGTTGAAATTTCACAAATCGGAATCCAAACATGGCTCATTCCCCATTTCTTAATATTGTCGTTTTGATATTATCGAAATGATAACAAATGAATTCGATATTGTCAATACGACATTAACAAAATGTTCATATGCCTATTAGAGAGGTGGATAAAGTCTGAACCTCATTTTTTCCGCAAAAAATAAAGAGACCGGATCATATGATCCGATCTCTTTACCTGCTTTGTTTTTTCTATTCATGCGTGTTGATGTTGCAACCAGGCACCTTTCGTAATCAAAAGCGGACTTTTTGAACTATCTCTAATAGAGTTGTTCCATCAGTCTGGCGACTGCAACAGCCCCTTGTGCACGGTTCGCCGTTTCTTTCGGAGCAAACGTGCCATCAGGCATGCCGTTTAGCAGTCCAAGTTGTTGCATCGAGGCTACAGCTTCTTTCGCATAACCAGCGATCTCAGCGTTGTCTAAAAACACCTTATTTCCTTGTGCAGCATTGGTCGCATCCTCACGCTGCACAACCTGCAGCACTCGATTCAGCATAACGGCCATATCTTCTCGTGAAATACGTTCATTGGCTCCAAAGCTTCCATCTGCTCGGCCTTGAATAATGTTCATTTCAATTCCAAGTCGTACTGAATCGGCATACCACTGCCCTTCCTTCACATCCGTTGGGACCGAAATAGATGGATCAGGCTGGCGTGTATCACCGATACCTTTAATAATCATTTGCAAAAATTGTGCTCTGGTCAGTTCACCTTGTGGGGCAAAACGAGTTGCACTCATCCCCGTAATAATTCCCTTACCGTATAGGTTCTGCACTTCTTGGAGAGCCCAATTGTGATTTTGCAGATCATGTAATGGTACTTCAACTTCCGCAATGACATAACTGCCGGATCCCAGCGGTTTAAACGCCATCGTCTTCGTCTTGTCATCGTACTTGGAATACGTAACAGGTTTCATTTCCCCATTTGAAGATATGGAATGTACAACCATAACTACATCATTCTTCTTATGCTGCTCTACATTGGATAGGGCAACTTCAACCGCTCTGTTTGTCCATTGCAATGGCTTATTGTTCATTGACAAATTCACATCAACAATCGCATGATTACCGATCGCTGCTTTTTGAGATGTAGTCAGTGTACCTGTCGATCCTGTTGCCACTACGATGTCGAACGTTCCCACAGTCTCCGCAATGGTTAGCGAGAGTGATTTTAGAGGAACACGAACGGTAGTCTGTCCTACAACTACATCCAGGGATTTAACTTCCTCGGAACGAATCCACGCCGCCAGTTGACTTGCAGCCAATTGGAATGTGACTGTCTTGGCTGTGGCAGGCACATCTGCAAGCAGCTTCAACGTACGATTTCCTGCATCCATGGATTGCAGTGCCTGTGTTAATTGAGTTACATCTGGACGAATCGAATACTTGTCATCCCCGGTTGCTGTTCCTTTTACCGTTATTGAACCCTTCGCTGGTGGATTACCAGGTTCAGCCGGTGGGGTTACATCGGGATTCCCTGGCGTTGGAGCTGTGCCCGGGTTGGAAGGTTGTGATGGTACACTTGGTTGTGATGGCTGGCCAGGGCCAGGTGTACCATCTTGACGTACAAGCTTACTCACAGCATCTTGTAACGCACGATCCGCATTGCTTACATCTTGCGTTGAAGATTCAACATCCAGAATGAATGCCTTCGCTTCAGAAAGTGCCTTACTGAATACATTCCAGCTTGATGTCGTGTATTCGGTTTGTTTTAATTTCTCAGCGGTATCTACAGTAGTTTGCAGTGCCGATTTGTCCGCTGGGAACGTACCGTATGCTTCAAATTCCATGAATCCTACCCATGTGGGACCTGTTTTAATCGTTACCCGAATGTAACGTCCCTCCGTGCCTTCTGGAAGTTCATGGCTAGGTGCGGTCGATACAACAACATCACTTGTGGTGTCCACTACTTTCACAAAATTTTTGTTATCATTGGACACTTCGATCGTATATTTGATGCCGCCACTCCACATCGACATTTCGATTTTGCGGAGGTTAGCAACTTGCCCCAAATCCACTTGCCACCAGCTATCCTTACTCTGGTCTGTTCCCCATGAAGTGTTCGGATTGTTGTCAAGTGCACCTTCAGAAGAGTTGGCTTGATTGCCTCCTGTCCCGGCACTACTTGAAGCCGTTGCCGTTTTTCCCGTTGTTAAAGCCTCCAGAGAGACCAGACTAGTAAAGGCTTGTTTCAACGTACTCAGTGCTGAATTCACCTCAGACTGGACAACAGCATTGTTATCTCGGACCTGAATCGCTGCCTGCAAAGACTGTTCCAATACAGACCAGCTCCGGCGTGTATAGGAAGATTTAGTCTGCTGCTGCATTTGTTGAATGTACTGGTGCAGTTGTGTTTTGTCCACATTGGATAGACCTTGAATGGCATCATGCAAACGTTTAACCGCTGTATTCGCATCCGTCTGTGTTGCTCTTGGATCATTCAAGACCTGCTCAGCGCCTTCCAGCGCTTTGGTCAATACCGCCCAAGTGGCCGCAGACCATTCAGTCTGCTGATACGTACGCGCTTCCGCTATTTTAGCTCTGAGCTCGTCAAGCTGCGGGGCGATAACCTGCATTTGCTGCATCACACGTTCCAATGCTGTTGTCGCTGCATCTGTATCCGCTTGAGTCACCCCGCCCGGCGTGTATGCCTGTTGGTATACATCATTCGCTGCCGAGATTGCCGGAGCCAGAGTCACCCAGCTTTCCGGAGTAAAATCAGTCTGTACCAATGATTTGGCTCGTGTAAGTGCCGCATCCAGTTGCTGGCGGTCTGCGGGCAGAAGACTTAATCCACGTTTGTACACATCAAGGGACCATAACGCTCTGCCTTCATACGAATGCCCGCCGTTGGCCGGAAATTCATCATAGTCAAACATCGCTTGGTTCTCCCATGCATTACCTTCGGATGCAATCCAGCCTACACCCGCCGGTATCCACGCTGGCTCCCAGTAGAAGAAACCTGCGCCATGATTATCTGGCACGTTCGCAATCATGTCCATAATGCCGGCAATGGCATCATATTGACCTTGAACGGTTGCGGGGAAGTCTGCTCCCCCTACATGAAGCGCTTCGTCCGATCCGATGATATTTCCATGAGCGTCCCCGTTTTTGTAGGAAAACGGATAGGACGTTTCAGCGATAATGACATCTTTGCCAAACTCGACTGACACTTCATTCATCGTTTTCTGTACATCAGCAAATGTCCCATGCCAGAACGGGTAATACGATAGTCCGATAATGTCATAGTCCAGTCCGCCATCCCTTAACTCTTTAAAGTACCATTTGAACGTATCCACTTTGCCACCTTCAGCCAGATGGATCATAATCTTCACCTTATCCTCGTTATCGGTGATTTCTCCTTCTACTGCACGTACAGCATCAATTCCGCTTTTCAGCAACGCAACATTTTGATTGAAATCCACGTCGCTGCTCAAGCCATTCAGAACACCACTGTTGATCTCATTACCGATCTGCACCATATCAGGCATGGCGCCCTTAGCTTTCATTTCTCCTACAACTTCAACCGTATAGTTGTATACCGCCTGCTTCAGCTCTTCGGGAGAAAGATCTTCCCAAGCTTTGGGACGAAGCTGCTGGCCCGGGTGCGCCCACTCATCCGAGTAGTGGAAATCCAGCAGGATTTTCATACCTTTTTGCTTCACGCGCTCGGCCAAACGAATGACATCGTCCTTGTCGTTGTATCCCCCTGATTTCTGTGGATCATTCCACAGACGAAGACGCACATAATTGACACCGCGATCCTTGAGAATATCGAGCAAATCACGCTCTGTACCGTTGCTGTCCACGTATTTTCCGCCTTTATCCTCAATGGCAGTCAACGTGGAAATATCGACACCTCTAACATAGTCTGCACGATACCCCTCAACGATCACCTTAGCTTTAAGCTGAGGCTCTGGAGGCGCACCATATACAACCCCTGTAACCGTAAAATTGCCCGCAGAGGCGTATTGCATAGGGTCGATATGATCCCATGTCACAAGCACCATTCCTGATTTTCCATTCTGGTACCATGCTTTTACCTGATTAGGCAGAACTGGCGCGCTTCTGGTCACCGTTCTTACTTCGATCTCATCATATCCTATAATATTGGCTGGTTCAGTTCCTTCTGCTTCTCCCCACACTTTGAACTCCAATATTTCTGGCCAGACTCCCTCACCCTTGTAAAAGGAGATGTTCAGTCTGATGTATCGCACATCATTCTGCTCAAACGTCAGATCAGCGATCTGTTTAGGATCGGCATTTTCACTTTGATCAACAACTTTGGTCCATGCCTGCTGGTCAGCAGAGGTTTCTACCATATATTTCACAACCGTGTTTTCTCTCCACGTTATTTCCGCTCCGGACAGATTGTAGTCTTCACCCAGATCAATCATCGCCCACTGTGGTTGTTCCGTTGTCACTCCCGCCGTAGCAGTCCAATGCGTGTCACTTTTACCATCAACCAAATGGTCTTTGTTACTTCCCCACTCCAAATATTCTGTGCTTACCGTAACCGCCTTGTTAAGTGCCACGTTCACTTTTGCATCTTCTGCAGCCGCTGGACGAACCATTAACCCCAGATCACAGAATAGCATCAGTAATACCAGACACCCGCTTATGTACCTCTTATTCACTCTTGATCTCCCCCTTTTTGTGTTTGATTGTGCATAGATCAATGAATGTTATGAATCCTCCTCATTGTAAGCGCTTAATAGCGATAGGCGACACGGCATAATCCAAAGGAAACAGCAGTTATTTTAACAATATGATCCTGTGACAGTTACATTTGAGCTATATCGATCACATTATTTTGCAAAAGAAACAAAAAAATCTGCCCGTCCACCGTAAGGCAGAACAGAGCAGATTTTTAGATATATAATCGTTGTTACACTTATTTAGAAAGTTTCAATTCAAGCTGTACCTGGATATCATTTTCAGTCGAGAGCACAACGGAGTGTGGATTTTCCATTCCGAAATCTTCGAATGTTACCATCGATGTCGCCGACAACAATACTGCATTATTCTCATAAGCAGCTTTTGCATCAAAAGTTACTTCTTTTTCAATACCTTTAACCGTAATGGTACCATTCATTTTGATATCAACCGTTTGACCGACAGGCCATTCCGCAGGTACCCCTTCGAATGAAGTCGCTGTAAATGTAGCTTGTGGATATGTAGCGATGTCGAAGAAATCGGCTTGCTTCACGTGACCATCACGTTGTCCATTCCCGGAATCAATTCCGTCCATCTCGATCTGTCCTTCTGCCTTCATCTGAGAAGCATCGTCTACGTTAATTGTCCAATTCCCTGTTACCTGCTCGTCCACAAAGTTAACGGTCTCCTGTGATGTGGTTACGGAGAAATATACTTTGGAACCTTCGCTGATGCTCCAGTCTCCGTTCAGTTGCTCTGCTCCTGCAGTTTCATTGGCCACAACCGTTCCTGTGCTATCTACAGCTGTTGTGGATGTCGCTGTGCTCGCAGGAAGCACTTGTTCAATCTCCACGTTGTTCCCCAAGTAACTATTGGTGATATAGTAACCACCGCCACCGATTACGGCAACCGCCGCTACACCTGTAATAAGCCATGCTTTTGCTTTCTTATTCATCTCTATGTTTCCTCCAGTACATGATTGTTTAGGTTGCTTCTTGGAGTGAATCATATCAATTGAATGTGTCAGGAAGAAGTCAAGATAAGACAAGTCCCATATTTTTTTGAAATCCGTAATACAGGATTGGCTTTACGCTCTAGCTCATGTAAAATCAGTACAAGTTTACAAAGCGAAAGGAGAACGCTTTTCTTGAAATCCATACTCATCGTTGAGGATGAGCAAGCTATTGCACGAGTACTGGCTGCTTATCTGAGAAAAGCAGAATTTGAAGTTCATCATGCAGCAGATGGACCAACTGCACTTACCCTTTTTGATACCGTAACGCCTTCCCTTGTATTACTTGATGTGATGCTGCCAGGAATGGACGGATGGGATCTGCTGCGGATTATTCGTGAAAAAAGTGCTTGTCCCGTGATCATGCTAACTGCACTGGATGACATTTCAGACCGTCTCAACGGACTAAATGCCGGTGCTGACGATTATATGAGCAAACCTTTTGTACCGGAAGAAGTGGTCGCCAGAGTTAATGCGGTGTTGCGCCGTAATCCACATTGGACCTCAGGTGGCGAAGAGAAACGTTCCTTTGGAAATCTCGTCATTGATCTTGCTGCCAAACAGGTGCTGCTGAACGGTGCAGAGGTTGCACTCACACCTCGTGACCTGTCGTTACTGTTCTTCCTGTCCGATTATCCGAATCGTACATTTACCAGAGATCATCTTATTGAGCAGGTATGGGGGATGGACTATGATGGCAGTGACCGTGCTGTGGATCTATCGATTAAACGACTACGTCAAGCCCTCTCCCACTGGTCGCAAGAGACGGGAGAAATTCGGACGTTACGAGGAATGGGGTATCAATTTTGGATCGCCAACTGAAACCAAAGAAACCCAAACGAACCATATCCATTTTGTCACACTGGACACTGCGATATTTTCTCATTTTGTGTATTGGTTTCACGATTATTGTGGCAGGCGCACTTTACTGGATTAGAACAACCTCTATTGAAAAAAGCCTAAAAACCGCAGAACTGCTTGGTCTGGAGATCGCTGATCAAGTCACTAGTGAAAACAATATGCTTCGGGTTCCACCCGATCTGGACAGACTGGTAACCAAACGAGAGAAACTATTCAACACAGATCATTATTTTTGTGTCATGATCTTGGACAACAACAATCAATTGATTTTTTCCCAGCCTAAAATGGAGCAAAAAGATGTGCATTATCGACTGTCAGATGACTATCGTGAACCGCGAAACAACAAATATGCGGGCGTAACGGTCAACATATCCGAAGGCGATCAAACCTTGGGCAAAGTGTGGGTCATGCAGTCCAAACAATCCATTACATTTGGTCCAGAGACCCTATGGCTTGTTGCTCTAATTCTGGGAGGATTAATCCTCTGTGGATGGTTTACAATCTATCTCCTGTCCAGTAAGTTATCCAGACCGATTCGTCAGGTCGCCTATGCGGCTGAGCAGATTCGAGGTGGTAATTATGATGTGAGTCTTGATTTGAATACACGAGAACGTGAGATCAACGAACTTGTAAATTCATTCCGCGATATGGCTACACGTCTACAACAACTCGAAGAGTGGCGTACACTATCGCTGGCAGGAGTAAGTCATGAACTCAAGACACCGGTAACTTCCATCAAAGGGCTCGTTATGGCAGTACGTGACGATGTGGTGAGTCCACAAGAAGGTAAAGAATTTTTGGATATCGCTTTGAAAGAATCCGAACGTATGGAGCGTATGGTCGCAGATCTGCTTGACTATAATGCCATGGCTGCAGGAAGTGTTTCCGTTCGCAAGGAACGGACGGATCTGAAGCTGTTGGTCGGTGAGATCATCTATCAGTGGAAGATTGCGTATGAGGACAAAATGCCAGAGGTTCAGCTGCACGCCCCTCCAATTAACTTTTTTACCATGGGGGATGCTCTCCGCATTCAGCAGATCATTGTCAATTTGCTTAATAACGCACTTCATGCCACAGCTCCTGAACAAAAGGCTGTCTTCGATATTTATCTACGCGTAGAAGAACAGATGCTGTACGTTGATGTTAAGGACCACGGCACAGGCATCGCAGCCGAAGAACAACCCAAAATCTTCGAACGGTTTTATCGTGGAGAACTCAAAAAACGTCGTAACCGCGGTCTGGGTCTAGGATTAACATATAGCCGCCTACTCGCTCAGGAACAGGGCGGTGAACTGACACTTGTCTCCAGCAGCCCGGAAGGCAGCATGTTCAGATTAAGCCTGCCACGCTGGACTGCTACACAAGAAGCCATGAATACAGAAAAAGCATACGGAGCAGCCGTTAAAGTATAACGCACCTCGCTAACATGACAACTAGCCCAGAACTCCATTCAGGAGACTGGGCTAGTTCAACGTGTTCCTTGTTGCTTTATCCAGAATGGAAGCAATCAACACTCTAATACACGTGGTCTGTATTCATCGTAAGCATCTGAGATCAATTGCTTATGAAGTGCACTACTGGCAATGATTGCTTTCCGCTTTGCTTTCAAAACGATCTGCTCTATATCCGCATAACTGCACCCAGTCAAGCGTTCACATATGTAATCTTCCAACTGAGTCTCCTGTTCAAATGATCCCACCAACTTATTGATATATAATTTGCGACTCGAATCATCAGGCATACCGTAGGTCATCTTGGTATCAAACCGCCGCCAAATGGCGTGATCCAGTTGGGTTTCCAGATTCGTTGCAGCCACCAGAATGCTGTCCCCATCGAATTCGTCCAGACACTGCAACAACGTATTGACAACACGCGCCATCTCTTTCACCTCATCATTGCTCTCACGTGTTCGACCTATGGCATCAAATTCATCCAAGAATAGTACACAGGGATTAATACGTGCATATTCGAATAACTTGCGTACATTACTTCCGGTCTCCCCAAGATGACTATGAATGATTGCATCTAATCTCACAAGTACCAATGGCAGGTCAAGGCGCTCAGCCAGATGTGATGCCGTTAATGTTTTACCAGTACCGGGTGGCCCGAACATGACCATTTTGTTGGGGATTGATACATCATGCTCCCTGAACTTCTCTTTCATGCCCAGAATGGTGATAAATTCATCAATGATACGCTCATTTTCTGCGGAAAATACAATATGCTGGGCTTTTCGCCCACACTCTTTTGGCGTGTAAAAAGCAGCCATATCGATCCCTTTCGCGCGGGGAATCCGATTCATATGATTTATTTTGCTCATGTATTCACATGCTCCTTCATTTATGGTTTCAGTCCGTGATTCAAGTTATTTAAGTTGAACTAATGAATATTTACACTGACCACTTCGATGACAGAACAACCTTCCGATCGCTGTTATCCCCAGATTTTTTGGTTTTTTCCTTGAAGGGAAATCCGGGGATAAAGGCGAACGCTCCGCTTCTTCAGGTTCTTTCTGCCCTCTCCGTTTTCGTGTAAATGTTTAGTTCAATTTATATAGAATCAATTAGATTTTAATCGTAATTATTACTATTAAATAATAACATACTACTTTCTTTTTGCAAATATAAACACAGCACGTCCACTATTTTGCCACAGATGGGGGCATTTGGTTGCAAGCATCAAGAAAATTTGCTATTCTGAATATGCATCGTTGTGTATAACGCAAAAAAGCCCTCTAAATTTCATGAGAGCAACAAAATTTTCCAGATTCGCAAGCGGCAACTTGTTATATCCGGATTCTTTATACCAACGACTGTAATCCATTTAAAGTGAGGTTAACAATCATGGCAAAAGACGTATTGTGTGAAGTTAATTCCTGTCGTCACTGGGCTCAAGAGAACAAATGTAATGCTTCCTCGATCTACATCGTGAGTCACAGTAACAAAGAAGCAAGTCAGTCTGCTGAAACAGACTGTAAGACTTTTGAAGTAAAATAAGTAATTTCATGTGATTCACTTAAAGGAGCCCTTACCGGTTCCTTTTTTCTTTGTCTATTGTAACAAGAATGATAATTATTATCAAGCCCTATTCTGTAAAAATCCTTCTCACCTCTTCAATGCACATTGGACAGATGACCTACGTACACTACGTAAGAAGTCAGTATGCCCATGAACGATTAGAACCAAGAGGTGAATAACAATGCCTGTTAAAAGTGGCACACAGTATCGCGAACGAATTGATGCACAGTCCGTCCCTTGTTGGTATAAAGGTAACCTTATTACTGGAAAACGCTCTGAACATGTAGCATTTGCTGGTCTAATGGAGACTCAGATGTACATGTATGATCTGCAATCTGATCCTAAATTTGCAGAAACGATGACGTATGCCTCCCCGGCAGACGGCAAACCTGTGGGCATATCCTTCCTGCCTCCAACCAGTGCCGACGATCTCCGTAAACGACGGGAAGGGATGAATATCTGGACAAACGTGCATCATGGCTTTCTTGGTCGCTCACCCGATTACATGAATACAGCCATAATGTCCTTTTACACAGGTGCCGATCTCCTGAACGAACTATCTCCCCAATATGCAGAAAATCTCAAGAATTATTATGCGTATTGCCGTGATCATGATATCACGTTATCCCATGCCTTCATTCAGCCATATGCCAGCAAAATCTCAGGGCAACTGGACGCTACCGAGGATGCTATTGCCGCAAAGGTCGTGGATCGCACCGAGGAAGGTCTCATTATTAGCGGAGCATTCATGATGGCTACACAAGCAGCCACATCGGATGAGATTTTTGTCTATCCGTCACCTTCTCCCGCCCCATTTGATGACGAAAATCCATTTGCATTCTCTTTTGCTGTCCCCAATGATCTTCCGGGAATTAGTCTGGTATGCAGGGATACCTACGCAGCCGAATCTCACACCAACTATCCCCTGAGTTCCAGATATGAAGAAATGGACAATATCGTCATCTTTGACCGGGTGCTCGTTCCGCATGAACGAATATTTTTTGCAGGAAGTGAGGAAATGTCCTCGCGTCTCTTCAGTGGTAGTAACTTTCATATTCACGCAGGTCATCAGGTATTGTGTCGTTATATTGCCAAAACGGAATTTGTTCTCGGTACACTCCAGCTTCTCACGGATACGCTGGATCTGAATACGGAAGCACATGTTGTCGAGAAAACCGCGCGTGTGTTCGCAGGTCTCGAATCGTTAAAAGCATTGGCCTTGGCCGCGGAGGCAGGTGCCACCCCAGATGGGCGCGGATTTGTGTTACCTGCACCCAAACCATTGATGGCAGCCAATCTCCTCTTTCCGAAACTTTATCCTGAGATGATTGAAATTCTGCAGCTCTTGGGTTCGAGCGGGGTGATTATGATCCCTCAGGAAGAAGAGTTTCAATCCGATATCGCTCCTTCACTGAATATATATCTGAAAGGGAACGATATGGCTTCTCACGAACGCAACGCTCTGTTCCGCCTGATCTGGGAGCTTGGGGCTGGATCATTTGGGGGCAGACAGACCCAATTCGAACGATTCTTTTTTGGCAATGTCCTTACGGTATCCAATCGGTTGTTCTCCGTCTACAACAAAGATCAGACGAATCGTCAGCTCGTTCGTGATTTTCTATTCAACACCAGCAAATAAGAGAACTAATGAATCTTTTTTTATACCAGATGGTCATAGACCGTCATCAGTTCAGAGGCTGGTCTGCTTGCATCCATATCCCGCAATGCAGGCTGGTCTCCGTAACCGATATGGAATACCCCCAGCACCTTCTCATCACTTGTCAAACCCATCAAATTCATAAACACAGGATGTTGTTGATAATCATTGATCTTCCAGACAGCATTCAAACCCTGTTCCGCAGCCAGAATACTAAAGCGTTTGCTCCAGGCTTTGGCCGGCAGAAGATCATCCTCACGGGCATTTTTAGGCGCCACAACAACCAGATGGGTAGGGATTGCTTCCGTGTATTGATATGTAGCCCAATCGCCGTAGCGATCAGCCAGGTGGGGTGGATAGCTCTGTCTGACCGCTTCCAGATAAAGCTGTCGTCCTTCGCCTGCAAACAACATAAACCTCCAGGGTTCTGAACTCATCACATATAATGAAGGATCTGCTTCATCAAGCAACTTTCGTATAACCGACTGGGGTACTGGCAACGGACTGAATTCGCAAGTGCCTGCACGTCTCTTGCCGCTGCTTATATCTTGACTTAGACCGGTAGACATGGCAATTTCCCCTCCTCTATCTGCATGATATATCTTTATCCTTCAATCGCCTTCACATCAACCATGTTTTCTTCGGTTCAACGGCTTCCGTTTTCCAGCGATCCACCTCTTCGTGGATGCGCGCTTTATCACGCGTCGTAAACTGTTCTGACTCCAACACTTCTGCTTGAGGCATGCTGTCACGTATCAAGCGAATGTAGTCCATGGAACGGATCAGAGACTGGCGTCCAGGGATGTACCTAATTTTGCGTCCTTCCAACAAGCAGTATATCTCGATCATACCCGGTAATTTACCGAAGGCTTCCCAGCAGAATGCACTGACCATATGCTGAAACGCCTCAACTACGTTTGGATCGTGGACAACCATATATTTCTGAATAAGCAGCGAATCCCAGCCTTCTGGTTGCCAGGCTGCCTGAAATATCATCGACAAATGCATGGATAATGAAGGTAACTCCGTTCTCCATTGTTCAAAAAGAATGGCTGGATGCTTCAGATCATCGTTCATTGCAATGGCGAGTGACAATTCATCCGTAATCTTGTTCTTCACATCCCAGTAATGGAGAACAGATTCGAAACCATCCGCCTTTCTGGGCCACCACTTCTCAAGTAAATACTGTACGGGTACCTCTTTGCGAACATCGGGGTCGAGACTGTAAAAGGCATTGACCGCGTGGCTCACCGCATATTGTACACGATGCCTCCATTGCAGTGGAGAACGCTGCTCAGACACTGGTTCAGGGCGGATGAATCCGTGTGGGCTGCGCAGCATTTCTTCCAATCTGTAATCTTCAAGCAGACGTCCAGGAAGGTCATTCCTTCCGACTGGCATCGCTGCCTGAACATTATGTCTTAACATGATCTTTAGGATACCTGTAATCCGGCAGCAGCGAAGCGTTTACCAAAGTCACGGCATTTTTCCTTCTCCTGCTCAAGCGGACTGTATTCAATTTTCAACATCTCTGGAGATACCTCCGCCCCACGCTCTTGCAGCTTGGCAGCCGCGAGATCAACCGCTCCGCAGAACTGCTCATAAGACGTGTCACCACTACCGAACACTGCTGCTTTCTTGCCGCTCAAGTCAAGCTCATCCAACTCTTCATAGAAATCAAGGAATTCATCTGGCAACTCCCCGTCTCCCCAAGTGTAGACGCCGATCATGAATCCGTCATAGTCCAATACATCGGATGCATTACAATCCGTTACGGATTTCAGATCTGCGTCGTGACCTCCCTGTGTAATTCCTTCCACAATCAGTTCTGCAATTTCTTCTGTATTTCCCGTCATGCTTGCATAAGCCACTAACAATTTAGCCATCTATTTTTCCCTCGCTTTAGTTTGATCATGTTATATTCTCTTCATGAAGAAAGAATGAATTTTGGATTAACAAAATCATATGTGATAATGATTATCATTGTCAAATTAATTTTTTGGTTATCTTTGTTTTTCAGTATATGGTACACTCCCGTCCCCCAACTGGCGTACAAGCCCTTTTTTGTTGTACAATAGTATCCAAATGACTTTTGAAGGATGGATAAATCATTATGTACGTAGCTAAGAATTGGAAGGACTATGAAGTAATCGATACAGGAGGCGGCGAGAAACTGGAACGTTGGGGAGATGTAATTTTACGCAGACCCGATCCACAGATTATCTGGCCCCTTGAGCAAGAAACCAATGAATGGCGTCAGGTGCATGGTCACTATCATCGTAGCTCTTCCGGTGGCGGTAACTGGGATATGAAAAAGCCCATTCCCGAGCGTTGGACGATCGGATACGAAAACCTGAAATTCCACATTAAACCTACCAGCTTTAAGCACACTGGCCTGTTCCCTGAACAAGCTGCCAACTGGAGCTGGATGATGGATAAAATCTCCAATGCAGGACGCCCTATTTCTGTCTTGAACCTGTTTGCCTATACAGGTGGAGCAACGGTAGCCGCAGCTTACGCAGGCGCTTCTGTTGTGCATGTGGATGCAGCTAAAGGCATGGTTCAATGGGCCAAGGAAAATGTTCAATTATCTGGACTGGCTGATCGCCCTGTTCGTTTTATTACAGATGATGTATTCAAATTCGTACAACGGGAACAACGTCGCGGAAATCGTTACGACGCCATTATTATGGACCCTCCTTCATATGGCCGTGGCCCTAATGGAGAGACATGGAAACTGGAAGAGAACCTATATCCTTTCTTGAAGTCGTGTATGACGATCTTGTCGGATAATCCATTATTCATGCTGGTTAACTCTTACACTACGGGCATTTCCTCTACGGTTCTGCGCAACATGTTGACCATGACGATGTCTGCTCAGTACGGTGGTGACATTACTGCAGGTGAAATTGGTCTGCCAATCACACGTAGTGGTCTTGATCTGCCTTGTGGTATTCTGGGCCGTTGGGAGTCTTAATCATGTCAGAACATCGGCATGACCACGATGCGATTCCGATTCTGTTCGAAGATAACCATCTGTTAGGCATTACGAAGCCGGTCAATGTACCTACCCAGGAAGATTCATCAGGTGATCCGGATTTGCTTACATTGCTGAAGCAGGATCTGAAAGAACGATACAACAAACCTGGCAATGTGTATCTCGGGTTAGTACACCGACTTGATCGTCCTGTTGGAGGGGCAATGATTTTTGCCAAGACTTCCAAAGCAGCTTCGAGATTGTCCGAGACTGTGCGGGGACGGCATTTCCGTAAAATATACGCGGCTGTTGTACATGGCAAGTTGCCTGCACAGCAGGGAACGTTAAAACACACACTCCTGAAAGATGCACGCACAAATACCGTTACTGTTGTACCTAAAGGTACGGCTGGTGGTAAGGATGCCGTTCTGGATTACCGGGTTATTGGAGAAACAGATCGATACAGTCTCATTCATATCGAACTGCACACCGGCAGATCTCATCAGATTCGGGTGCAAATGAAAGAAATGGGCTGTCCTCTGTACGGGGATCAGAAGTACGGCGCAAGCGTGAATAAACCCGGCCAGCAGATTGCCCTATGGTCTGTGATTGCAGCTTTTCCTCATCCAGTTACCAAGGAAGAAGTTATTCTGCAATCTTTGCCTGCAAGAGAATTCCCATGGGCAGAATGGCCCGCTGCCGTGTACCAAAAGGCTTTTGGACAACCTCAATAAGTACGTGTTCAAAAAGACTGGTTTTCAGTACCAAGAAGATGGGATGAAGATAGAAATGGAGTAGCGGAGCGTAGAAAAGCTACGTGAGCAACGGACATTTCGGCTGAATTCCATATTCGATGCTTATGATGCCGATAGGCATCATTCGTAATCAAAAGCGGTTTTTTTGAACAACCTCTATAAGTGCACAGGATCAGGTTACATCTGTCCATACAACGTGTCGTTCAGATTCTGTATCTGAACGACACGTTTTTTCATATTTTCAGCTATATACCTAAGATACAGAGAGGAGACATCATAGTGACCCCATTTACCAAACAAGTCATTGCGATCATCGCAGCGATTCCTGAAGGTAAAGTGATGACTTACGGTCAGATTGCAGCCCATGCTGGAAGTCCAAGAGCCGCGAGACAAGTCGTCCGTATTCTGCACTCGATGAGCCGCAAAGAACGTCTTCCCTGGCACCGTGTCGTCAACGCAAAAGGCGAAATCTCCATAACGGACGAACACTCGCGCATGATGCAGGAAACAGAACTGATTAGCGAAGGTGTCGAGTTTCAACTGAACGGAACCATTAATCTCAAACAGTTCGGTCATGAGCCCGATCCTGTATTTCTTATCGATCCAACGATCCAGCTCGAATAATAAAAGTGCTCTCCTCCTATCACGCACACCAAAAAAAAGAGAACTCAAGCAGTTAGGGTTACCCCTTTTCAACTGCTAGAGTTCTTTTTTTTGTTTTTTTATCTGATGTTCGTTACGCTGTAGCCGTCGCTTTTTCCTGTTCTACAGTAACAGGTTCAATAGCTGGTTTTGTTTTCCGAATAAAGAACGCCATGATCAAAGCAACCACGGTCATTCCTGTAGCCACGATGAATGCATAGTTAACACCGTAAATCGTTGCATCTGCTGTAGCAGCTATCATTGCTGTCTTATCACTAGGGTCAACTTGACCAGCAGCCACTGCATCCGCCAGATGTGTTTTGAGCTTGCTACTCATGATGGTTACGAGAACGGCTGTACCGATCGCACCGGCAACAGTACGCAATGTGTTGGACATCGCTGTACCATGCGCGTTCAGACGTTGAGGCAGTTGATTCAGACCTGCTGTCTGGATCGGCATCATCAGCATCGACATACCGAACATACGAGCCGTGTAGATAAACATCATGTAGCCGTACGTAGTATCGATTGCCAGACGACTCAGTCCAAAAGTTGTAATTGCCGTAATGGCAAGACCTGCAACCGAAAGCCAGCGCGCGCCCACTTTATCAAATATGCGACCTGTAATTGGGGACATAATCCCCATCAATATCGCACCCGGCATCATCAGAAGTCCTGATTCAATCGGTGAGAATCCACGAATGTTTTGCAGGAAAATAGGGAGCAGGATCATACCTGCAAACATCGCCATTGTCACGAGCATGTTAATAATCGTTGTTAATGTATACATGTTGTACTTGAAAATACGGAACTCAAGGAGCGGATGATCTGTTGTCAGTTGACGAATAACGAACAGAATCAGGGATATCGCACCTACAACGAGGCACCCAATGACAATTGCACTGCCCCATCCATCGGTACCTGCATCACTGAATCCGTAGAGCAAACTACCAAAACCTAGTGTAGATAAAATAACGCCTGGATAATCCAGTTTAGGTCTGGATTGACGTGTTACGTTTTTGACAAAAGCAATACCAATTGCCGTTGCAATAATAGAGAATGGCAAGATGATGTAGAACAACAATCTCCAGGAATAATGCTCAACCACATAACCTGAAAGTGTAGGCCCAATCGCAGGAGCCAGAATCATCGCGATCCCCATGGTTCCCATGGCCTGACCGCGTTTCTCAATCGGGAAGATGGTCAGGAATACAACGGTCATCAGAGGCATTAGGATACCTGCACCTGCCGCTTGAATGACACGACCTACCATCAGAATGGTGAAGGTTGGACTAAGACCACAGACTAATGTACCTATGGTAAATAGAGTCATGGCTGTAATGAAAATTTGACGCGTTGAAAATTTGGCAATCAGATATGCCGTAACCGGAATCAGTACACCGTTCACAAGCATGTAACCCGTGGTTAACCACTGGGCTTTGTTTGCATTGATCGCGAGGTCTTCCATGATTTTAGGAAGTGCTACGTTCATCAGGGTTTGGTTCAGGAATGCCACAAAGGCACCAATTAACAATGCCGCTACAATCGGGCCTTTCTTGATGTTGTCCATCGCTGAGGATGGAGCTGCAGCAGTAGTCGTACTCATATGTTGTTCATCTCTCTTCCTTCTAACTTTTCAATCATTTGACTATGAATTCTAAGTAGGTGCTCAAGGTCTTCCTTCGATATATCCAGAATGGGTGACACTCTTTCCATCCACAAATGGTGCGTTTCCTGTTGGGCCTGTTCCCCTTTATCCGTAATCTGAAGCTTAACGGATCGGCGGTCAGCATCTGAACGTGTCCGAACGATATACTCGCCTTTGACGAGCCGCTCCACAACAGCGCTCATGGAACTGCTGCCCATATGGCATAGCTCAGCCACTTCGTTGATGCCAATGGAAGGACGCTCCCTCAGGATGGATAACACCATAAACTGGATCGAAGTCAGCTCGATCTCCTTGTTTTCATTCCAAAATGCTCGAAAAAGCATTTGATTCACTTGGCGGAACGAATTAATAATATAGAATACTTCATACGTATCAGTCATTGATTCACCCTTTTACTTTTGGAATATAATATTTCGTACACGAAATATCAGGGGAACAATTATTTATTATAACAAAAATATTTACATAGTCAACTCTTTACATATGAATTCACAAAAATATTATTAGGACATACTAACTGTGTTACATCCATGCCTTTACTCAACTAACCTGGACACAGTCTGTATCATATGTAATTTGTAAATAAAATAACCATAGGGTTCCTGCATGAAACGAGCAGGCACTCCTATGGTTATTCAGAAGAATCAGCATGGTATCATACCGAAGTAGATAAGGCAGGCTCTTTGGTCTTGGGTGAGGTCATTTTGCCTAACAGATATACCAGCAATTGTTGATTGTGCATCGAAATGTTACTGAGAACAGAGTTCATGAATTCATTACGGATGGTGATTCCCCGTTCTGTTTCCATTCTTCCTTTCTCTGACAGAGATACCCACACAATGCGTCGATCCTGATTATCCCGATTCCTGCGAATCAAATCATTTTTCTCCATTCGATCGAGCAGCATGGTTACAGCAGCTGGCGTAGTAGACAGATAAGGAATCAGATCCGAAGGTTTCATCTTCTGATGATCTTCAAGTACCTCCAGAACAGCCAGCTGAGCCTCCGTTAATGAGGGTGCCAGCTCTTGATCCATATGCAATTTATAATCTTTGGTCAACCTGGACCAGCACTTGGCAAAATCGGAATTATACATCTTCCATCGCTCCTCTCTGCAACCGGTTATCACTTCACCTGCTTAAGTTTTCGCGCTCCAAAGCCACATTCCTGCTGCCTTTTTTCAATTTCCTAGCGATCGACCGTAATCGACGAAGGTTGTTAAACTTCGCATGAATGCCCTCTTCTAATCCGCCTTCGAACAACAAAAAAAGACTCCTCGCATGACAGGATTAGCTGTTCTGCGAAAAGTCTCGTTTGTTTGTTTTTATGAAGATGATGCTGGTTGATTCTCATTGAAGTCCCTTAGAAGTTCAACGATCTCGTCCTGTTTATCCACATGAACGATCAGCTTGCCAATATGTTTGCGCTCTGTAATCGGGACACCATCCGAAGAGATCGGGAACACTTGGCCTTCTTTGGTCATTACAGTGATCTTACGTTGCTCTTTGCAATAAAACGCTCCAGCAATACGGCTACCATTCGGTTTCACACGTTTGCCTTCTTTGAACTCGAATGTGGCAAGCCCCTTGCCTCCACGGCTCTGTATAGCGTAATCCAGAAGTAATGATCGTTTACCATATCCCAGATCGGACAACACGGCAACTTCACCTTCATCTCCTTCTACCCATAGAGCGGATACAACTTCATCTGTATCTCTTAACTGAATACCACGAACACCACCGGATACACGTCCCATTGGATTAACCTCATCCTCTCGGAAACGAATCGCCATAGCTTCTTTTGTAATCAACATAATATCTTGACCACCTGTACTTAGATGTACAGATAACACTTCATCCTCCTTGCCCACTTTACAAGCCGCAACTGCACCGGAACGCTTGGTAACGTAATCCTTCAGCTCCGTTCGTTTCACCTGTCCTCTTCGCGTAACGAAGACCAGACTGTGATTTGGCTCTTCAAAGGATTTCACAGCAAGCACACTTGCAATACGGTCATCTTTCGCAAGGGGAATGACATTCACAATGGCTGTGCCTGGATCTTTCCACTTGAATTCAGGTACCTGGTGAACAGGTAACAGGAAGTACTGACCTTTCCTCGTAAAGACAAGCAAGTTCTCAAGCGTATTTACTTCCAGAACCTGAGCGATATAATCGCCGTCTTTCACACCACTTCCGCTCCGTTCACCACCAGAACGTGTAAAGGACTGCATGCCTGTACGTTTCACGTATCCTTCTTTGGATAACGTAACAAATACATCTTCCGCGTTCACAAGTACTTCGAGATTAACCTTGAGTTCTTCCACTTCACCCTGAATCGCAGAACGACGGTCTATTCCGTATTTATCGCGAATCTCCATCAATTCTTTGCGGATGACTCCGATGAGCTTGCGGTCACTATCCAGAATGGATTGTAGTTGTGCAATCTTTTTCATCAGTTCACCGAGTTCCTTCTCCAGAGAATTGATCTCCAGATTCGTCAAACGGTACAATTGCAACGTAAGGATGGAATCCGCTTGGCGTTCCGTGAATCCAAACATCCACATCAGGTTATTCTGAGCATCCTGCCGGTTCTTCGACGCTTTGATCGCTGCAATGACCTCGTCAAGGATGTTAAGTGCTTTTACCAAGCCCTCGAGCACATGTGCACGGTCTTGCGCCTTCTCCAGCTCAAACCGGGTACGGAATGTTACAACTTCCCGCTGATGGGCAATGTAAGCCTCGAGAATCGATTTCAATCCTAATTGATGAGGTGCTTTATTCACAATCGCAACCATATTGAAATTATAGGTGACCTGCAGGTCGGTTTTCTTCAGCAAATAAGCCAAAATACCTTGTGCGTCCGCTTCTTTTTTCAACTCAACCACGATTCGCAGACCTTCACGTCCGCTCTCATCACGCACTTCGGCAATACCTTCAACCTTCTTCTCAAGTCGGATGTTCTCCATCGCTGTAACCAGACGAGATTTCACGACTTGATAAGGAATTTCGGTAATGACGATCTGCTGTTTGCCACCGCGCATGTTTTCAATCTCGGTTTTGGACCGGATATAGATCCGTCCCTTACCTGTGCGATAGGCATCCAGAATGCCGTCACCGCCCATAATCAATCCGCCTGTTGGAAAGTCAGGACCCTTCATAAACATCATGATTTCGTCCAGCTCAATCGACGGTTTCTCCATCACAGCGATCGAAGCATCAATGACTTCACGCAAATTGTGTGGAGGAATCTCCGTTGCAAATCCAGAGGAAATGCCGCTGACGCCATTAACCAGCAAGTTCGGATAACGGGATGGCAATACAACCGGTTCTTTGGCCGTATTATCAAAATTATCCTTAAACAGAACCGTCCGTTTCTCGATATCGCGAAGCATCTCCATCGCGATGGGCGACAAACGGGCCTCCGTATACCGCATCGCCGCTGCCGGGTCATCATCCTGTGATCCCCAGTTACCATGACCGTCCACGAGCATATGGCCCATTTTCCATGGCTGAGCCATCCGCACCATGCCCTCATAGATGGATGAGTCACCATGTGGATGATAATTACCCATTACGTCCCCAACGGTTTTGGCAGACTTGCGGTAAGTCTTGTCAGGCGTATTACCTGAATCGTACATGGCGTACAGAATACGCCGTTGTACTGGCTTCAACCCATCCCGGACATCCGGAATGGCTCGATCCTGAATAATATATTTGGAGTAGCGACCGAAACGGTCCCCAACGACCTCTTCGAGAAAGGCCGGCATAAATTGTTCTGATGGACTCATTCCAAGCACCTTCTATTCTTCGTACTCTGTAAAGTCGACGTTCTCTACAATCCAGCGTTTTCGCGGATCAACCTTATCACCCATGAGCGTAGATACACGACGTTCTGCTTTTGCTGCATCAACAATCTGTACCTTCAGCATCGCACGAGTTTCCGGATTCATTGTGGTCTCCCACAGTTGATCCGGGTTCATTTCACCTAGTCCTTTATAACGTTGAAGCTCAACATTATTACCGAATTCCTTCATGTAATTAGCCAGCTCTTCATCCGTCCATGCATATCGAACTGTCGCAAGCTTACCAGACTTACGAGTAAGTTTGTATAATGGCGGCTGAGCAATATATACTTTGCCTGCATCAATTAAAGGCTTCATATAACGATAAAAGAAGGTCAACAGCAGCACCTGAATATGTGCACCATCGGTATCAGCATCGGTCATAATGATAATTTTGGAATAATTGCTGTCTTCAACTGCAAATTCGGTTCCAATGCCCGCCCCGATCGCCGCTGTAATAGCGCGGTATTCTTCATTTTTGAGAATATCAGCCAGCTTCGATTTTTCCGGATTGAGCGGTTTTCCCTTGAGCGGCAAAATAGCCTGAATCTTCGAGTCGCGTCCCTGTTTGGCAGAACCACCTGCGGAATCCCCTTCGACAATAAATAACTCATTTCGGGTAAAATCCTTCGATTGCGCCGGCGTCAACTTGCCGTTCAGGTTGGAACTTTCACTGCGCTTTTTGCCTGTACGCATATCATCTCGTGCTTTGCGAGCCGCTTCTCTGGCTCTGGAAGCTTGAACCGCTTTGCGAATTAACGTTTGCGCTACCTGCGGGTTTTCTTCCAGGAACCGCTGAATATTTTCGGACACGACCGAATCCACTGCACTTCGAGCGGAAGCGCTGCCGAGCTGATCCTTGGTCTGACCTACGAACTCAACATCTGACATTTTGACACTGATGACGGCCATCATACCTTCACGCAGGTCATTACCTTCGAGATTTTTATCTTTTTCCTTGATCATGCTGGTACGCCGCGCGTAATCATTCATTACACGGGTATACGCAGCCCTGAATCCGGTCTCATGAGTACCGCCGCCCCGAGTAGGGATTGAGTTCACGAACGAAGCCAGTGTTTCCGTATAACCCGCGTTATACTGGATTGCCACTTCGACTTCAATGTCATCCTTCTCCGCATAGAAGTGAATAACATCATGCAACACATCTTTATTTTCGTTAAGAAAAGCAACAAACTGGCTTGCTCCGCCTTCATACATGTATTCATCCTGATTGCCCGAACGTTCATCCTTGAGCACAATTCTCAGACCCGAATTCAGAAAAGCAATCTCCTGAAGACGTTCTGCCAATGTATCATAATTGAATTGAATGCCGCTCTGGAACACCCGAATATCCGGTTTAAATGTAACTTTTGTACCTGTCCGATTGGTATTGCCCAACACTTCGAGACCGGAGACCGGTTCACCGACATGTTCAATCCCTTTTTTGTCCTTCCAATACTCGAATCGCTGACGATGAATCTTGCCATCACGGAAAATCTCGACTTCAAGCCACTCGGACAATGCGTTTGTAACTGACGCACCTACACCGTGCAAACCGCCTGATTTTTTGTATCCTGATCCACCGAACTTTCCGCCTGCGTGCAAAATCGTAAACACGACCTGGGGAGTAGGAATCCCTGTTTTATGTATACCTGTCGGAATTCCCCTTCCGTTATCCTGAACCGTAATAGAACCGTCCTTATGCAGCGTGATATCGATTTTGGAGCAGAATTTGGCGAGATGTTCGTCGACAGCGTTGTCGACAATTTCCCATACCAAATGATGTAAACCTGAAGTGCTGGTGCTGCCGATATACATCCCCGGCCGTTTCCGTACCGCTACCAACCCTTCAAGTACTTGAATGTCGTCCGCGTCGTAGCCTGAAGACCCCTGTCCTCCGCCTGTCGAACCTGCCGACATATCGATTTGCTCGACCATTCATGCTCCCCCTTCTTAACTTGCAACTAAAAAAATGCCTAAAATGCAAACAGATGTTTTCTTATCCTTGTCCATTTTAATTCAAGATATCCCGTTTCGTAAAGACAAGGAATGACACAATGAGTGAAGCAATGCCCCAAACACTAAGCACAATAAGGGAAAAACCTAAATTCATACCCTCGATTGGAGGTAACCCGCCAGACAAATAATTCGGAAGTTCCAGGTTAACCATGAACAAATACTTCGCTGTCTGCCAAGATGCTGCCATACTGGTCAAGATTGTTCCTGCAATCAGCGCGGCCATCATGATAACGATACTTGCAGCAGTACTGCGCACGAGCACGGATACCATAAATGCAAGCATAGCCACAATTACACTCACAAACCAGATCAGTCCTGCCTGCATTAGCATATAAAGCCACTGGTCTACAGCATGAACTGCCGACATATCGACATCTGTTCCCACAACTTTGAATCCTGTGAAGATTGGCATGTTGAAGCCTTTATAACCAAAGACCGCACCCGATATGACATAACATATAATGTAGGCTGATACCACTATGATCGAAACAAACATAATCAGCGTAATTAATTTACTCAGAAGCACTTTCCAGCGTCTAACCGGACGCGTTAAAAGCATTTTAATCGTCCCTGTCGTACGTTCACCAGAAACAAGATCTGAAGCAATAGCCATGATTAACAGTGGAATAAACAATCCAACCGCGTTGTTCATGAACTCCCGCGTAAAGGTGACACCGCCCGGTTCTTTGGGATTGATGTCATTCTCAAGATAATACTGCATCTGCTGGATATATACTGTTCTATATTTTTTGTACTCTTCAGGTACCCGATCGCTACCGAGCGAATTTTGATTGTCTGTGATGGCCTGTTGCAGTTCAAGACGCCAATCGCCGCCAAACTTGTCGCGATTATTCTCCGCAGATTTCATCTGGGCATACGTAAACATCGGTACGAGGACCGCAAGTACAATAAATATAATATAAAGCCGTTTTTTCTTCACCATCTTAATCGTTTCATTGCGGATCAGCGGCATGATATTACTCAATGGATTCACCTTCTGTCATTTTTAAGAATAGTTGTTCAAGCGTAGGCTGAATCCGCTGTACCCCTTCAACCTGTACACCAGCTTGAACCATCTGTTGCACCATATCAGGAATTCGATCTTCGTGCATCTCGGCAACCACAGCGTTGGGACCAAGGCCCGCAACAATGGTATCATCCATCACATCCGCAGGTCGACCTACCAGAGCAATGCCTGCATCCTGCAACATTGTTTTGCCTTGCTCCAGTGGTGAAACATGCCATATGGCCAACTTGGAATGATCTTCAATCAGTTCGCTTACACCTCCAACAGCAAGCACACGCCCAGCACTGATAATGGCTACTCTGTCACAGAGAAGCTGGATCTCACTTAACAAGTGACTGCTGACAAATACAGCCATACCTTCACTGGCAAGTTGCTTAATAAAGACACGAAGTTCCTTAATCCCTTTTGGATCAAGACCATTTGTCGGTTCATCCAGAATAAGCAGACGCGGTCGCCCAAGCAGCGCTTGTGCAATACCGAGCCGTTGACGCATACCCAATGAGTACGTTCTGACTTTATCGTGAATCCGCTGATCCAGACGCACAATATCTACAACTTCCTGAATTCGTTCATTGTCCACACCTGGTTGCATGCGAGCGAAATGCTCCAGGTTCTCCCACCCTGTCAGATATGTATATACCTCCGGATTTTCAACAATGGAGCCTACATACTTCAAAGCACGCTCAGGGTCCCGATTCACATCATAACCACAGACTTTAATTTTTCCTTCTGTTGGTTTGATCAGATCGACTAGCATCCGTATCGTAGTTGTTTTGCCGGCACCGTTGGGACCGAGAAATCCGAAGATTTCACCCGGTTTCACGTCAAATGTAACGTCCTTAATGATCCATTTGCGTCCGATCCGCTTTTTCAGATTCTGTACGGATAGGACGGAATCATACTGCTGCTCTGCCATTTAATTTCCGCTCCCTTCTGCCGATGTATCTGCCTGGAATTCCTGTGCAATCCGAACTGCAATTTGCTCATAACCTTGTCCGTTGGGATGGAAATGATCTGACGAGAGATACTCCCCCAGATGATTTTCAAATAAATCGAATGTAGGAACCAGTGTCATCTTGTCCTCATTGTTCAAAATAGCCAGTGCAGCATCGTTCCATGCAGCAACTACTGCATTACCCGGCTTCTCCAGTTCCTTCACATCACCAAATGGATTGTACAGCCCTATGTACGCAATCTGTGCATCGGGATTAATTTCTTTAACTTTCTTCAATATCTCTTGAAGGCGCTTGGACGTTTCCGGCAAAGCCGCTGCCAGCTGCTCTGCTGTTGGCGGATCTTCCCCCTGGAGAACTTGTCCTCCCTGGAACAAATCATTTGCGCCGATCGAGAGCAAAATAAAATTGGACTGTTGCAGGACGTAACGCACGCCTTGCTCATCGAGTTTTTCCAATAAAGCATCTGTTCTCAAACCGTTTACACCCAGATTATTAAGAACCTGAACATCATATCCTTTATCTTTAAGCAGGTTCCCTGCACGTCTCACAAAACCGAGTCCTTCATCATCCCCCGTGCCTCTTGCCAGGGAATCGCCGATGACGGCCATCCGAATCTTGCCATCTTCCACGACAGCGGGTTTCCCCTCGATATCCTTAGATGGAGCAGTTGCCTCCTGGCCTGTAGTTAATGCGGAATCTCCCTCGGGGAAAATCACGTCTTTTATGGCGTATCCAAATCCAAATAACAACAGCAAAGTTGCCAAGATGGATACTGTACTGACAGTTCTCCAGATCCATGGTGCTGAATCAAGGCTTTTTTTCTTTTTCATCATCACATCTCCGCTCATGTACACCAATCCGGGTGCTTTATAATTTATAATGACTTTACATTAAGGCGTGTCTGAAAATCCGCTTACTTCGGAGTTTTCAGACACGCCTTGATGATGCTATTCCTAAATAACATAAATGTTCTGTCGTTAATTTGCAAACTTTGGCGCTGCATTCGCAGAATTCATTTTTTATATGTCATTTTACGGAAAAAAGGTTATGCCATACACAGATATGAACTGTGTACTGGCATAACCTTGTGGAAAAGAAAATCATACTTTCTTCATTATAAATCGATTACTTACCGATAAACTCTTGTGCCCAGTATCCGTTGTAGAAACCTACACCGATATGCGTAAAGTTTTTGCTCAGAATATTGGCACGGTGACCTTCACTATTCATCCAAGCTGTAACCACTTCCTGTGGTGTTTTTTGTCCTTGGGCAATGTTCTCACCTGCATAGCTGTAAGTTACTCCGAATTGTTTCATCATATCAAACGGAGAACCATACGTAGGTGACTGGTGATCAAAATAGTTATTGTTACTCATATCTTTTACTTTAGCAACAGCTACTTTGTCCAGAAGTGCATCTGAAGTCAGTGCGTTCAGACCTGCTTTAGCACGCTCAGCGTTCACAAGTTTTACAACTTGAGTAGCAAAGTCGGATTGTGTGCTTTCGCCACCATTATTACTTGTATTGTTACCTGTGTTACCCGTGTTTGAAGGATCTTTAGCCGGTGTAGTTTCCGGTTTTTCTTCTTGAACTGGTTGTGTTGGTTTAGTCGGTTGCTCAGGCTTAGTTGTAGGCTCAGCAGGTTTTGTTGTTGGTTGAGTTGGTTTTGTGGTCGGCTCAGCAGGTTTCGTCGTTTGATCAGGCTGCGTAGCAGGTTTCTCTACAATTTGCCCCTCGGATACGGTGTATCCATTTTGTTTGAGCCATTTCTCAATATAAGCTTTCAAGCTGTCTGTACTTGTAATTTTGTACGTTGTGATAGTCTTATATGTTGAATCTGCAGCAGACGCGGAAGCAGGAAGCATTACCCCTACGGCCAGTACGGCTGTCAGACTACTCGTTACGACAGTTTTCATCCATTTCTTTGTCAAATTCATTCATCTCCTTAAGATTAGTTATTACAACTTTGTAATTAATACTCTAGCAGTATATCAATTCAACAGGAGATTGTGAACCTATAAAATATGGAAAAGTAACTTTTTTGTCATTTTTTAGAATGTTACAGATTTGACTGAGGGCTTATCCTGTAAGGCTCTACCCCCATCGACAAAAGCATAAAAAAAAGACATTCGGACTAAAAATGCTAGTCGAATGTCGCTTCACCATCTATTTATCATTCACCACACCAGAATGTGCAGATCAGGATATCATGAGAATTTCCATGCAATAGAAGAAACTTTATTTATACTATAGAAGAACTTTACTGAACCGATAACCTCTCTTCTGAAAACCAATGTGCTCATAAAAAGAGTACGTTGTTGAAGTCACTTCACGGTTTGCACCCGTGACAAACAGTTGTTTACCACCTTGCTGTCTGCCCCAATCTTCGGCACGAGCCATCAGACGACGGGCAATCCCACCACCACGATGTTCTTGACCTACAATCAGGGAAGTAATTTGTGCGGCAGGTTCTGGATAGGCATGACTTTGCACACATTGCAAGCCAATCACACCAATAATTTGTTCATCCACTTCGGCAACAAGCATGCATGCATTTGGATTGGTTTCCAAACATTCAATACGTTCTTTCATGACATTGGTTGTTGTCGGATAGCTGACCTCTCGCATCAGTCCCGTTACCGCTTCAGCATCTCGCAGCTCACACTCTCGGATCATCAGTACAGGGGCCTCAACATTATTGGACATGATTTACCTCCACTTTCAGCATATTAGCGGCTTGCACCGCTGTTTTACGAGCTTCTTCCACATCTTGGCCAGCACTTAAGGCTACAGCCATTCGGCGTCCTACTTTGGTCTCAGGTTTGCCAAATACACGAATCTGAGTACGAGGAAGAGCCAGTGCTTCTTCAATCCCGCCTACAGTAAAGTCAGATGTTTCATCATTAGCCTTCAGCGTTGCTGAAGCTCCCGGTGTCAACAGATGTACACCTGTGACCGGAAAACCAAGAATTGCACGTACATGCAGCGCAAACTCGGAACTGTCTTGCGTCACCATTGTAACCATACCTGTGTCATGCGGACGAGGAGATACCTCGCTGAACACAACCCCATCCGATGTGAGGAACAATTCCACTCCAAACAGTCCATTCCCGCCAAGTTCATCCGTGACGGATTTGGCAATATGACAAGCTTGCTGCCATTGCTCAGGAGTCATTGCATGAGGCTGCCAGGATTCGACATAATCCCCATCCTTTTGAATATGACCAATCGGAGGACAAAATACGGTGCCTGATACAGACCTAACGGTGAGTAATGTAATCTCACTGTCAAATTGCACAAAGCTCTCCACGATAACACGAACGGATTTGCCACGAGCCCCCGAAAGAGCAATGTTCCAGCAATCCTCCACGTCGTCCGGTGTTCGGCATACACTCTGCCCTTTGCCGGAAGAACTCATCAATGGTTTAATGACACAAGGTGTGCCAAGCTTACGTACGGCTTCCTGAAGTTGTTCCAGGTTGTCCGCAAAAAGGTAGTCAGCTGTCGGAAGTTTCAATTGTTCGGCTGCAAGCCGACGGATGCCTTCGCGATCCATCGTTAAACGTGCAGCTCGGGCAGTAGGTACTACACAAAATCCCTCTTCCTCAAGCTCCAGTAAAGCTTCTGTTGCAATAGCTTCAATCTCAGGTACGATGTAATGAGGTTTTTCTTTACGGATCAATTGTTTCAAAGCTTCGGCATCCAGCATGTCGATGCAGTAAGACCGGTGCGCGACCTGCATCGCAGGTGCGTTCTCATAACGATCAACAGCGATCGTCTCTACTCCCAGTCGTTGGGCCTCAATAACGACCTCTTTTCCCAATTCTCCACTGCCTAGTAGCAGCATTTTTTTGGCTTGAGCCGTAAAAGGAGCACCCCACATGTTCTTTCCAATCCTCCCAAAGAGAAATCTTCTATATCTGTCTGTCTCTCTATTTTCGGGGTTTTGGTTAAAGATTGCAAGAGTGCTCCCTATTTTTCTTGTGAATTTTACAAGATTTTTTGTGTTTTTTCGATCAAATTTTACAATTACTGCTCTCAGATTCGATACTCCTTCCATTCCTCCCAAAATTAAGGAAATGTTAACAGAGCAGACTTTAATACTCCAACGAAGCAAAATACGCAAACAAATCCCAAGTTTAAAGACTTGGGATTTGTCGATTTTTTTCTCTGAAGATTTCATTATGGGAAGAAACATAAGCCATCTTGGGTGCGTCAGGCGTCATATATTGTTTCGCACTATTAACTGCCACGATCGCATCATTGAAAGCTCCTGCAATGAGCCTAACTTTGCTATCGTGTGTCGCACAGTCTCCTGCTGCAAAAATACCCGGGAGGTTCGTCTGCGCATGTTGGCTCATTAGAACCATTCCATCGTCCATTGCTAAGCCACAGCTGACAAGATCACTTAGATTGCTTTTATATCCGTGACTAATGACGACTTCATCCACTTCCAACACTACATTGTCCTGACTTTCCATGTGCGTAATCTCAACCTGCTGGATTCGCTTACCATTATTATGCAGCTGCGTGATGCTGTATGGTGTTCTCACATCCGTTATATTGTTCATCTCACTGACATTTCGTTCCATCGCGCGAAACTCATTATTCCGGTGGATTACAACTACGCTGCGAGCAAGTTGAGCAAGTTCAATTGCCCAGTCTACAGCACTGTTGCCTCCACCCGAAATGAGTACACGCTTCCCAGAAAAATCTTCCGGATTTTGCACGGTGTAATGAAGATTCTCTTGCTCATATTCAATCGGCTCCTGAAGCTCCAGCTTCTGAATCTCTGCAATACCACGGCCTACTGCGACAATGATCGTACGCGTATAATGTATCTTCCCTCCTGTGGTATACATACTCCATATTCCGTTATCCAGTCGAGTGAACCTTTCCACTTTGCAATTCAATACAACCGTTGGATTAAGTGTATTGGCCTGCTGAACAAGCCACTCGATCAACTTCGAACATTTCATAGGCGGAAGACCGCCAACATCCCAGATTGTTTTTTCCGAATAGGTATGCAGAAATCCACCAAGCTGGTCTTTGCCTTCGATGATTTTAACTTTCATATCACGCATTCCTGCATAAAAAGCCGCATACATGCCAGCAGGGCCGCCTCCGATGATGGTTACATCATAGATATCTTCTTCATTCATTTTAAACACACCTTGTTAATTTAGTTATGAATTCGAGATACATGTCACTTTACCCGTTTGCTTTATTTGTTTTTTGCTTCAAAAGCAGCAACAATATCATCAATGACATATTCATCGGCAAGTGGAGACATTCCCAGATTGAACCATTCCTTGCCACCCACCATATAGACGTGGTCCTGCTTGACTGCTTTCAGATTTTTCCATAATGATGAAGATAACATATCTTCAAATTTCTTTTTAATTTCCGGATTAGTCTCATCATCCAGCTGAACGATCAGATGATCTGCGTTGTATTCAGGCAGTACTTCCAAGGATACGGACATGGCAGTTTGATCTTTCGGGAAATTAGGAAGTGGATTCATTCCCAATCGTTTGTGGACAAAGTTTCCTCGGTCAAGGTTCTCACCATGAAGTACGATTTCTTTTTCCATCACTCTAATGTAGAGAACAGTCTCCTCACCAATCAGCTTATCCAATTTGGCAGCAGCTACCTTCTCCTTATCCACCAAATCCTGAATCACCTTTTCTGCCTGTTCTTCTTTGTCCAAAATTTTGGCCATATCCCGCAGTTCATCGCGCCAATCATCACGCTGTGGCAAAAGTACGGTAGGTGCTATCAGAGTAAGCTGATCATAGTCCTTTTTGGACCACCAGTCAGGAGCGATAATCAAATCCGGAGCTGCCTCCATCAGGGCTTCAAAGTTAGGCGTTCTTCCTATTCCCATTTTCATCGTGTTTGCGAATGGCTCTTGCAAGTAAGAAGGAAAATCCTCATGGTAGTTCTGTACAGCAATGGGTACGATGCCAAGTGAATATAAAAATTCTGGATATACAACGGACAAACCAACTATTTTTTGTGGGTTCACCGGAATTTCAACTTCTCCCATTTCCGTGTTCACTTTTTTCACCTGACTGGCTTCTGTTGTTGAAGAATTGGCGGTACCCGCTTCTTGTCCCTCGCTCGAGGATGCTTCGTTGCCTGCTGCACCGCAAGCCGAAATAATGAGCACCAACATCATGGTGCATAGTGCCGTTAACCATCTGAATCTCATTCTTTATGTACCCCCTATATGGCATTTAGTTATGACAACGTCTAATTAATAATAATTATCATTATCATTACGATATAGGAGTAAGTATATTAAAATATGTTCAGGTATGATATTGACTATTCAGACTTTTTGCTATGGACGATCTTGCCATAACTTTAATATTTCATCCAACATAAGCTCATGGGTAAATGCAGTGTAGTCCAGCAGGACGCTCGACAAAAGCATATCCATTCTGCCATTCTGTACCGCTAACAACGCAAACCATTCTTCAGACTTACGTACAGCAGACCATGTCTGCCTGGATGTCTCATCATCACCCACAATCAGTAATATTCTTTCCACGTTGAGAACGGATAACTCCTTAATGGTTACTGTGCCACGTTCCCAATAAGTCTCAACTCCTTCGGGACCCTCCATTTGCATATCAACGTAAAAAACGGAAGCAATGCTCCTTGGGCCTAACATCTGCAACGCTTCACCATGAACTTTGAGTACAACCAGCCTGTCTTTTCGTATGAAATCTGTAAGCTGATTCTTAATGATTTTTGCCTTCTCTTCATATCTTTGAAGCCACACTTCTGCAATATCCGACCTGTCCAAAAAGCTTGCAACATATCTCAAATGTTCTCTCCAATCTCCTTGTTCCCACGGGAGGTCACACACCGGAGCAATGGATTGAAGTTGACTTTGCAGAGCCTTAGATTCCGTCCCAATCGTAATAATATAATCAGGTTTAACTAATCGCAGCTGTTCCAGACAGATGGTCTCACTCTCTGCGAGTGGCATAACTTTGTCCGTTTCATATTTACGTCTATAATAGGATGTCCATGGATGACTTGCTCGCGCGGCACATGGAATAATCTGCAATGCAAGCAGTATACCAATGCTCCAAGAATGAACTGCAGCAATTTTTTGTTTGCTATTACGTATAAACGCTGCTGGTGGAATGCCAGAGATCTGCTTGAATTTACGCCGGAAATACGTCTCATCCTGATAACCCACGTACGATGCCACATCCTTGAGTCGATAACTGTGATCATTTCTCATCAAGATCTGGGCTTGTTTAATTCGGTATAGCGTTAAATAGTCCACTGGACTGTAACCATACCTTTTCTTGAATAAACGCATGAAATGTCGAGGGCTCATTCGTGCCACATTTGCTAATTCCTCAATGGTTAATCTCTTCGAATAATTCTGCTCCATGTAGCCTTTGACATGTTCAATTGGTGAAGCCAGGTCCGTCTTTTCGGTAAAGGCCACGTCGTAAAACATGGTATACAACAGTTCCTGAAAACGAATCTGACCATAGTACCTTTGCAAACCATCCTTCTTCAACGTGTGGTGGTAAATCATCTGACAGATCACACCAACAGCAACGGGTGAAGATGAGCTGACCTCCCCATTCACTTCATTACGTAAAAGTTGCTTCATCATTTCAAGGGCTGTCCCACCATCCTGCTCCAATGTGTACATGACATCAAAACTCATGTGATACACACCTCGTTCATCCAACGAATGCACATTTGCCTCAACCAGTTGCCCCGGGAAACCTACGTACAGTCCGCCCGCCTTTAATTCAATGAAACTGCCATCTATCTTTAACCACCCTTGCCCACTGGCTACAAATAATAACATGTATGTTTCAATGAAGTGTTTCCTCAAAAGCCACTCCGTCGCAGGGGCACTCGTATAATTCACGTGAAGGAGCCTAAAATTCATATGATCCAGGTGATCCAAATGCTTTGAATTTATTTCGTTGTTGTCCATCTGCATTGATCTCCCTCCAGCCATGAACGATAGTATTGATTTCATTCTTCAAAAATATAACATACCACACTAACGTTTAAAAAAAACACTCCGGCTATCCTCTAACCTGTCTTCAATGAATAAGATGCACTTATTATTGAAAGAACAGGCTATAGAACACCAGAGTGTTATAAGTTCATAGATGTTCAGACGCTTCACAAGCATCCGAAGTTTTCATTTTCATCACAAAAATCTGTATTGAGCTTCTATTAATCCATTATAGACGCCTTGTTTTTGGATAAGCTGCTCATGGTTGCCCTCTTCTTTAATTTCACCATGATCCAGGACGATAATGTTATCTGCATTCCGGATGGTTGAGAGACGGTGAGCAACCATAAAGGACGTTCTTCCCTGCAACAGCACCTTCAACGCTTCCTGGATTTTAAGCTCTGTCTCTGTATCAATACTCGCTGTAGCTTCATCCAGAATCAGTATGCGTGGATCAGCAAGCAGCGCACGGGCAAAGGATAACAGTTGTCGTTGTCCCATGGATAATACGTTCCCGCGTTCCTCTACTTCGGTATCATATCCGCCAGGCAGCTTCATGATGAACTCATGTGCATTGACTGCTTTGGCTGCGTCCTCCACCTCTTCATTCGTTGCATCCAGTCGTCCAAATCGAATATTGTCACGAATCGTACCCGAGAAGATGAAAGTATCCTGTAATACAATGCTGATCTGGCTCCGTAAACTCTCTACCGTTACATCCCGCACATCCTGTCCGTCAATGGTGAGACGTCCGCCGGATATATCATAGAAACGACTGATCAGATTGATGATCGTACTTTTACCTGAGCCCGTATGACCAACCAGTGCAATCGATTGTCCCGCAGCCGCCGAGAAGCTGATCCCTTTCAGCGCCTGTCTGCCCTTCTCGTATTCGAACACCACATTTTCGAATGCGATATCTCCTTTAATAGAAGGAAGTGGCTTGGCACCTGGTTTATCCGCAATACTTGGCTTTTCATCCATGAATTCGAAGATACGCTCTGATGACGCCATTGCAACCAACAACTGATTGTACATTTGTCCCAGACGGTTGATCGGGTCCCAGAAGTTGCCGACATAGTTGGCAAAAGCGACAAGTAATCCCACGGTCAACTGATCCTGTTGAATCAGATAGGCACCAAACCAGAAGAGTATCAATGTACCAAAACCGCCGGTAATCTCAATCAGCGGTCCGAAGCCCTGGTTCATCGCTGATGCTCTATCCCATGACTTTTTGCTGGACAGGTTCATGTTGTCAAAATACTTCATGTTCTCTTTTTCCTGAGTATAAGCCTGAGTCACTCGAATCCCCTGAATGGATTCATTCAAGTGGGAGTTAATACGAGAGTTCTTCATGCGCACATCCTGCCAGGCACGGCGGATCAGCACCCGCAGTTTGGTCGAGATGATAAACATGATCGGCACCGTAATGATTACGGCAAGGCCCAGTTTCCAGTTAATCAACAGCAAGATCACAATGATCCCGAGCAACTGTACGCAGTCGATCATGACGTTAACTGCACCGTTCGTGAACAGATCCTGAAGGGAGTTAATATCATTCGTAACACGTACCAGTACGGATCCTGCCGGTCTTTTGTCAAAAAAGTTAAAGGACAGCTTCTGGATATGCTTGAACAGATCCGAGCGAAGGTCATAAATAACACGCTGTCCGATAATGTTTGTCAATTTGATCCGGTACGTATTGGCAGCCCACTGAATGAGATATAACACAAATATGGAGCCTGCGATAAGATACAGCATAGTCATGCTTGGCAACCCCGTTGCCGGTGCGATGGCCCGGTCAATCGCCAGACTGATTAGAAAAGGTACGGACAATTTCGTAATGGTACCCAAAATCATCATTAGAATAACGAGTGGTAACAATTGTTTTGCATAAGGTTTCATGTATGCAAATAAACGTCCGAACTCTTTCCAGTTAAACGGTTTTTCAATAATTTCATCATCCTGATACACAAATCGTTCATTCAGTTTCTTCTCAGAGGCCACTTTTGCCTCGCGCCTGTCTGCTATCGTTTCGGCACTCATGAATTCACCTGCTCCCCAGCCTCCCGCTTACCGCGGGCAATATAATCTGCATATTGAATTTTATAAACATCCTGATATGGTCCAGGCACTTCAATGAGTTCGGTATGTTTGCCACGTTGTACCACGCGACCTTCATCGAGCACCAGAATCTCATCTGCATGTCGTAGTGAAGATATCCGGTGTGCAATAATAAATGTTGTTCTGCCGCGCATAACTTCCTGGAAACCGGATTGGATCTCATGTTCCGTCTCCATGTCCACGGCGCTGGTTGCATCATCAAGTACCAGAATTTTCGGATTTTTCAGCAAAGCCCTTGCGATCGCAATCCGCTGTTTCTGTCCACCCGATAATCCCATACCGCGTTCACCAACCACCGTGTCATATCCGTCCGGGAACTCCATAATGAAGTCATGAGCCTTGGCCAGCTTGGCTGCACGGATAATTTCATCCATAGTGACGTTCTTAAGTCCGTATGATATGTTATTGCGAATGCTGGATGAGAACAGGAATGTTTCCTGGAAAACAGAAGCGATCTGACTCCGCAAACTACGGATACCTATATCTTTGATGTTTTTGCCATCCAGCTTGATCGTTCCCGAGTTCACGTTATAGGCACGCATCAGGAGCTGAATAATGGTCGATTTACCTGACCCTGTTCCCCCGAGGAAACCGATTACAGAACCGGGTGCAGCATCAAAATTAATATCGGTTACCGCTGGCATTTTATTGCCGTAGGCAAAGGTAACGGATTCAAACGTTACATGGCCGTTGACCTGATCTGCCTCCACAATGACCGGATCTTGCGTTTCTTCCACATCCACTGGCGTATTGAGCAGTTCGAGCACCCGTTCACCTGAAGCTTTGGATTGCGTATAGTTGTTGATATGGAACCCAAGGTTCCACATTGGACCGATTATGTACCAGATCAAACTGAAAAAGGCAACGAGTTCACCGAGTGTCAGCGTCTTCTGTATAACCATTCTTCCACCGATTATCAGCAACAAAACGATACTCACCGAAGCAAGAATCTCCATGATTGGAAAATAGCGACTCCACAATGTTGCGGCATGAATCTGATTCGTCTTGTAACGCTCATTGCGTGTGGAGAATTTCTCCACTTCATAAGGCTCACGTGCAAAGGATTTTACCGTACGTACTCCAGTGATATTCTCCTGTACCGCTGTCGTCAGTGAACTGAGCGCCAGCCGCATCTCCTGAAATGCAGGGTGAATTTTGGATTCGAATCTCAGCGCAACGAAGGCAAGTAATGGGATGCATATGAGTGTGAACAGCGTAAGCTGCCAACTCATGGTCATCATCATGATTGCGCCGAACACGACCATCAAAACCATGTTGAGAATCTGGGCGAAACCAAATCCGATAAAGTTACGGATGGCTTCCAAATCTCCCGTGAGGCGGGACATCAGATCACCTGTCTTGGCCGTATCATAATAACGGAAGGATAAAAATTGAAGCTTTTCGTAACATGCGTTACGAAGTCTGTACGCCAGGAAGTTACCCAAGCGTCCTCCAAAAAAACCGTGTAAAAACTGCATTCCCGCTTTCAAAATAACTACACCTAACACAGTCAAAGCAATGATGGGAACGTCTTCAAAAGTTCGCGGAACAATAATATCATCAATCAGTATCCTCAGCATGTACGGATACACCAACCCAAGTGCGGTCGCTAAGGCGAGGAACAAGATTGATACAAATAAATACGTTCGCTTTTCCCAAAAAAAGATTTGCAGTTGCCTAAGAACATCCATGTTTCTCCTCCTCTTATGTCGTTCAAAAATACTATGAACATTTATGAAGTTTATCACCGTACCCCATTCGCGGCAAAGCGAATAACAGACCATATTCTGCCTGCTTTCAGCTTATTGACGCATTAACGAAGGTAAATACCCACCTTTCAATCAAATGTTTGAATATTCTCTTTATTTCAGGTTGTTCGTAGCAAAAAAAGGCTCCCTATATGCCTTTTCGGCAGGGGCCTTTTTGGATTGATTTTCGCAACATTTTCAATGTGTTGCTGTATCATTCATTTTGTTTTACAAAGACTTCCAGAGAATACACGTCATGCCGTGATTTTAACTGCGTTCAATCTGTTCCAGTTGGTTAGACAAGCTGGTCCATTGCTCGGCCGGAATACCGCTCTCCAGTGTATCTTGAATTCCACTTACCGCCTCGTCCAGACGCTCTTCCAACTGACGGGATTGGTGTTGCAATGATTGACAGAGCTGGTTGTCGTAAAACTGAATCAGCTTGTCTTGCGCAGCAGGTAGAACTTCAATGATCATCTGTTTGAGGACAGGATCAAGTGCCTCCTGTAACCGCTGACGTCCATCCCCTTCGAAGAACTGTTTCGGATTGCGGAAATAATTCAAATAGCTTTTCCATCCAGACGGTTCTTCCAGACGTACTTCTTCAAGCACAGGTGTAGTCCAGCGTTCGTTCAGTGGCAGTGACACATCCACGCCCCCTGATAACTGTCTCACCTCATCTATACATTCCGTAACTTGCTTCATCAGCCAGGTCTGACCTGCCTGTTCAAGTCTGAGAGTGGTAGCAAGCAGTTCCTGCTCCAGTTCAATGGCAATCATGCGTAACAGTTCACGTCCACAGGCTGCAAAAGCCATCTTCAGATTGCCTCGATCCTCCCGAAGTACGGATGGATGGAATGCTTCTGCCATGAATAGACCAAGGCGATAGGCAAGCCGCTGCCGCACATGGAAGAGTAATTCTGCTGTTTCCTGTGACAGTTCTTCCTTCATCGATCTTGCTGCAAGTTGCTGTATGCGCTGACGTGACTGCCCCTGAATAGTCCCTAGTTCATCCCGCCGCTGCTGCAATACTTCTTCACCCTGAGCCGCATCTTCTGCACGATTCTTCAGCCGCTGAATGACACGTGCCATCTCTTCCGAAGCTCCACCTACAGCAAGATCGGCTAATTCTCTGCCTGCAAATTGGTTGAACTCTTCCTCAAAATGGATAAAACCAGATTGCTCAAGCAACTTCGAATCACCTGCCATCTTGCCTTCCATCGCCAGTATGCTGGATACCGGGAAAAGTCGCGGTGCCCGAATTCCATTACTGCGCAGTTGGGTGCTTACATGATCGAGAACCTGCTCCAGTTCTTCCTCGGAGGAAGACAGGTCACTGGCATTCACAACAAAGAACATCTGATCCATGGCAGAACTATCCTTAACACGTCCCAACTGATTCAGGAACTGACGATCTCCTTGTGAGAAAGCATGGTTGTAATACGTTACAAAAATGAGTGCATCCGCATTCTTCATATAATTAAAGGTTACACCCGTATGACGAGCATTCACGGAGTCCGCTCCTGGTGTGTCTACCAGTACAATGCCTTGTTCAGTCACATCGCAACTGTAATAGAGATCGATACTGTCTACAAAACAGGACTTCTTCTCGTTTGCGACAAAGTTACGATAACCGTCCAGATCCACCAACACATCCTGACCTAACTGGTCCGCTGTTTCTTCCCAGCCGGCTGCCGCTGCCTGCAAAAAGCTGTAATGCGGGCGCCCCGCCGGATGCACATCCTGTGGCGAGAGGGAACGTACTCGCTTCTGCCACTCCGCTCCAGGCTCACCCAGTCCGAGCAAACGGAAGGAATAAGCGAGGTCTTCCTGGAAGGCGTCCCGGGTCTTCATGCGGACCCGGGCTGTTCCATGCTCCGCGCCCCCGGCAGGAGCCATGATTCGGTTAATCGCCGCTGTTGTTGGATGCGGCGAGACGGGTAGTACAGCTTCGCCCAGCAACGCGTTGGCGAAGGAGGATTTGCCGGCGCTGAATGCTCCGAACAGCGCCAGAGTGAACGTGCCACCCGCAAGCGAAGCCGCGCGGGCACGCAGATCCCGTACCGCCGACCCCATGGCGGGGTACGGCTCTACCAGCGCAGCAGCGGCTTCAAGGCGTGCCGCTGCTGCGTCCAGGCGTCGCCGGCGTTCAGCGCCAGCCGCCGCCGATGGCCCAGGCACCGCCGCTGCGACTGCGCGCTGCTGCGGCGGTGCCTCTGGCGTCTGTGGCTGCGCAGCCACAGACGTTGACGTGCCCGCATGCGGACCGGGGGCTTCGCCCGGTTCAGGCACCGCGGGCACGTGCGGGCCCTTCACCTCCGGCAATAGCCCGGAGGGGAGGGGGCCCGCATCAGGCAGCAGGCTGCGCAGCCCTGCTGCCTCTGCGGCGGCGCTGCGCTGGAGCGCCGTGTAGCGCGCCGCCGCCGCGGATTGCGCCAGCAGCGCTGCGCGGCTGGCGTCCAGCGCCTGGAGCGCGGCTTCGCCTTGCGCTGCCAGCGCTTCCAGCATGCGGTCGGCCAGCATCATGGCCGATCTGCGATAGCGGGCCTCAATCTCGCCCCGCACATCTTTACTGAACTGAATCACATACTCTGGAGATACCTCTGCACTGGCACTGCGTTTCATCTCCAATAGTGCTTCATCTACAGCAGGCAGCTCCGTATTAAGCGCCTGCTCCCACTCCGCTCCCCATAGCTGATGGGACTCACCCAGCTGTCTAAGCATCGTACGAATATGTACCTCAACTTGTCCGGAAGCCTGATCCTGTAACAGTCTGACCAGCTCAGAAGCTCGGCGTTGTTTCTCCTGCTCGGTTTTGCCACCTGAGAACAATAAACCTACCCTGAAACCTGGTTTGCGGCTCTCCAAATAGGCAGCAGCCGACGCACGAATATCCGCAGGTGTAAGATTTGCATTTGCCAGAAGAGGTTCAAGCTCCGCCCGGAATTTCTCACGCACTCGCGAAGGCCCAGTACGAATGTCTGTTGCTTGTATATCAAGAAGCTCCAACTCTCGTTCCAAGCGTTCAATTCCTTCCTTGCCACCAATCTCATCCAGCAGGGAATTCTCTTCGTCTTCACGTTTCTCCGCTTCTCTCGTCAGATGTTGCTCCGTTACATGACTGGCCGAACTTGCCAAACTGTGCGTAATTAACGCTTCCTTCTCTTGCATCATGTGTCCAATAAGTTCCGGCAGCATATCCCACTGGTTGTAGCGATGCTGCTTGTCGCGTAAGGAAGTAAACAATAGTCCGTCATATCTGACTTCCCAGGCCGCAAATATAGCTTCGACACCTTCGGTATATTGGTCAAAGGAAAGCTCACGCTCCCGATGCTTGTCGATCTGATTCACGATCAAAAACAACGGTTTGCCCCAATCCGACAGACTCTTGGCAAATGAAAGGTTTGTCTCGGACTGAACATGATTATAGTCCATGACATAGAAGACCACATCTGCCAGATGAAGCGCGGAATGGGTCGCGAGACTATGTCCGCGATCTGTTGAATCCACACCTGGTGTATCCAGCAGGACAGCATCATCTTTCAGCAGAGGAATATCATCCCATACCTCAATCGAGCTGTAAGCTCCACCATTTTTGCAATACGCCTCCAATTCCTCTGGAGAAACTTCAAGTGTTCCTGCTCCATTGTCAGCGCTTACGTTTGGCGTAGTGTAAATAAGCGCTCTTGGCTTACCATTACGTATGGATACCACATTTGCACTTGTTGGCACGGGACTTGAAGGCAGGACCCGTTTACCGCATAAACTGTTGATGAGACTCGATTTGCCTGCAGAGAAATGACCACAGAACGCAATCGTCAGATGTTTCATTTCAGCCTTGCTGATTAAATCCGTTATAGCCTGTACAGCCGTATGGTCCCCTGTCTGCTCCATCGCTTCACGCAGCGGAAGCAGAGGTTTGGCCATTTCTTTTGGGTAATCTGTTCTGGACATGACTGGCCTTCCCCCTGGCTCCTCTAATTTGACATCCGTTTCGACGTCTATCTCTTTTACAACATTTATTTTAACATTATCAAGTTTGAATTTGAACGGTTGGAATTGAATATACATAAATGGACGTATAAGTTCTATAATCTAAAAAAAATAAAACCGAACAAGTCGGTTTTATCTGTAATACGTTTTATACTCGGTATTTAGCAAATGCTTACGCCAAGTGTCTGTTGCATGAATGCGATGTGATCACCTTAACCACAACGATCCTCATGACATTAATACAACAGAAACAATAGTGTAATCACTTCTTATGAAACTGCGTTCTCCATGGAAGGCAGCAAGATTTCAAATACTTGTCCATGTTGCAGAATTGTAATGTCTCTGCCTTTGTCTCTCATAACAACAACTTCTGGTTTAACGGACATACGCTCCAGATAATGTTCAGGCACGTCGCCAGAGTGGCTTACTGTGATACCTTCTACTTCTTTTTCTTCATTTTCAGCCATTTCCTGTTCAACGATTTGTTCAAAGATATCGGAGAAGGCCTCAAAATTGTCAGTGTACACGGAAATGCATTTCATGATTATTCATCCTTTTCTACTCATTAATTTATTTTTCGTTTTCGGGTGGTGACACGTTCCTTATCTTTCCTGATTTGGGACGTTTTCATACGTTTTTTCCCTTCCCTGCATATGTCCAGCAATGGACAGATATGACACGCAGGGTTCTGTGCCTTGCAATGGTAGCGTCCAAAAAATATAAACCGGTGGTGAGTTAAAGTCCACTCGTCCCGGGGTACGCGCTTCATTAGTTTCTTTTCGACTTCAAGTACGGAGTCATCCCAACCCGCAAGCGCCAGCCGCTTGGATACACGTTCAACATGAGTATCTACCGCAATTGCCGGTACTCCAAACGCATTGGAAACAACTACATTCGCGGTTTTCCGCCCGACACCTGGTAGCGTCACAAGCTGATCATGTTCCTGCGGTACATCACCGCCATACTGCTCTATTAAAATTCGGCACATGTTCTGAATATGCTTGGCCTTGTTCCGGTACAAACCGATTCGCCGAATATCCTGTTCCAACTCTTCGAGAGGAACTGCCAGATAATCTGCTGGGCTTCTGTACTTCTGGAACAAATCTGCGGTTACCTTGTTCACCGTTTCATCGGTGCACTGGGCAGACAAAAGGACAGCTACCGTCAATTCAAATGCATTGCTGTGATTTAATTCGCAATGTGCATCAGGAAACATTGCTTCCATAGTTTCGAGTATATGTCTAACCGTCGCTGCATTCATGAAGAGCTACCTCCCACAAAATGACTCCACTCTGCGGAGCCTTACTTCGAAGCTTCATCCGAGTACTTTGCGGGGACCTCAAAAAGCTTGCAAAAAAAACGTCTTGATGCGGGAAAGATCCCGTATCAAGACGGTCATTCTTTTGATCCTCGAAAAGAAACGATTACTGTTTTTGAATCTCCAGAATAACATTGTTCAGGAGATACAATACAATATTATCATTATCTCTGAGAGATTGCACGCTTAAAGTATTGTCACCCTGGTGAACAAATACACTTGATCCGAGTGCAAAACGATAGTTGGTGTCTGTTGTCGTTTCCCGTTTAACCAAAATCTGGTTACCCACGCCATCATAAGACCAGAATTGTTTGCTCATGACAGTCAGTACTCTGAAACGTGTGGAATTATCCGTATCTTTTGTCATTTCCACACGATCTCCGACCGTAAGACTAGTCAATGAAGTTAATATGGAGCCAGATTTTACGACTTTAACCGAACCGCTAACAGGCACGGTTTCAGTCTGGCCGTTAAACTGCTTGAGCGTTACAGATGAAGCATCCACCGCTGTAACTTCAGCCAGCGTACGCTTCACGACTTGAACCGCTTTTGGCGCAGCTCCTTCAAACGTTACATTAATCAGGTTGCCTGCTGTCAGTTGTGAAGGTGTGATCGTCTGACCACTCTCTCCTGTCAGTACCGCTTGATCCACGTAGAACTGACTTGTCAACAGATCGGATTTTACGCGAATACGACTATTTGCTTCCAAGGCAACCACTTCGAATTGAGCCACAGTGTTCAGTGCAACCTTCTGCACTACATCCTGATTTGCCCCAAGCGTTACAGTCACTTTGTCACCAATCTTCAAATCTCCCAGACTTGCGCCCGATTTGTTATAGATCTCAACCGTAGGTGCGGTAGTATAAGGCACTGTAATCGTCTGATTACCAGACAACAAACTGATTTTTCTGCCCGATGTGTCAATGTTGCTGATCGTACCTTCGTACTTGTAAATCACTTTAACGGACAACGCACGTGTTCCCACATAGGTCAGATCCAATTTGCGGCCATCATTTAAAATCGACTCCAGACCAGCGAGTGTAGGTTTGGTCGTATTGTAGTCCAGTTTGGTTTTCTCATCCAATGTAAATACAAACGGTTTCTTGTTGGTGTCCAACACGGTAAGTACCTTTGTTTTGCTGTTGTAAGATACAACCTTTACTCCGTTCATAGGTTCCATTTGACGTCCAATCACCTGAATACGCGTTACCTGGTCGTCAGAGTTCAATGTCAACTCCACCTGATCCCCGTTCGTTGCATCCGTGATGAGATCATTCAGCGTTGCATCCTGAATGCCATTGATAATGACTTCCGGCTTTTCAGTCAGCAGTTTCGCCTCAAGGGAACCCCCTTCACGTTTGAACGTTAACGTGGACTGGTTGCCACCGATCTCAACCAATGTTCCGCGCACAGATTGCTCCACACCTTGAGACAATGCGATAGTTTGCAGAACACTGTCCTTTACAGTGTATTTCACGGCACTGCCGGCTTTAAGATCAGCTACTGACATGATACGGTTTTGATATGTGATAAGCAGATTGTCATTGTATGCAAACTGCTCTGTTGCACCCGCTGCATTGACAAGTTTGATCGTTTTGCCAGAAGTGGATACTTCAGCAACTACGCCATTGTCACTCTTGTTAACAATGCCGGATTTCACACGAATAGCAACTGTTTTTTTGTCAGTCGAGAACGTCTCACGCAGTACTTCGATGATGCTATCTGCCGTAATATCGGATAGTTTGATTGCATTACCATTCTGATCGATGAATGCAGTTGCCTCATCATAACTGTACGTTTCGTAATTCTCGCCCACAAAGATACCAATTTTATTACCAGACAATGAACGTGCAAATGTACCTTCAACACTTTCCACCTGCGGTGTAGCATCAACAACTTCCACATAGGAAGCCACACCTGCAGAACCTACAACCATAACTTTCGTATATAGCTTCACATCTGTGGAGGAAACACGAGTTTCACTGTCTTTCGTAAAGTAAGGTGTACTGCTGTTCACTGCGAAGTTAACGGCTTTGCCGTCCACAACCAGCGTGATCTGCCCATCTTTCAATCCTGTCACATAACCCGTGGATGTGTTCGGGTACGCTGTATCCGTTAACGATTCACCACGACTGAAGAAGGTAGCCAGTTGAGCACGGGTTACGGAACCGGTTGGATTGAATTTGTTGCCTTCCACACCTTTGGCCAGATCCAGGCTAACAGCCAGATTAACATAACCTTTACCACTTTCGGAAATACTTGCATTATCAGCAAATCCGGTAGATTGATTGTTTTGTGCCTTCGCTTCAGCATCCTTGTCCAATGAACGGATTAACAATTTGGTAATCCATTCCCGTGAAGCCGGTTTTTGACCCCAGGAGGTCTTGGATACATCCACCGTTGATTCTTCCGTCTTGTCAATCAGTCCCAGTTGAAGTGCCAGCGCGACATATGGCTTGAAATAATTTCCCACTTCCATGTTTGTCGGTAATGCCGCAGCCGTGTCGGTATTCAACTGGCCCTCTTGATTCATAAAACGGATTGCCATCGTTACAGCTTCTTGCTGTGTTACCGCATCTCCTGGACGGAACAGGCCGTTGTTACCGAGAAGAATACCTTGATATGCCAGTTTGTAGACGTGTTTTTCAGCCCAGTATCCGACCTTGATGTCACTGAACAAACCAGTTGGTGCAGCCGTATTTGTTATTGCAGCAGTCTGACCCTGCCCCGTTTCTGTTGATTCTGCTGCCATGGCAGCTCCGCCGGCGCTAAGGGCCATCATGCCTGCAAGCACGGCTGATACTACTTTTTTAGAGTGTGATGGATTGTTATATTTAAAAGTCACCTATGATTCCCCTCTCTCATGTAAAACGACCCATATTCCGTGGATTCACGGTACAACAGCATGCTGTACAGCCTATTCGGATCTTGTCATTGGATGTTCAAGATCCACATGGCCCATCAGACTCTCCGTCTGCTGACCATCCACCAGTAAATCAAGTGATTTTACTTCATCAAACTGGAAGAACGTTTGTTTTAGAGCATCCAGTGCATAAGACTCTCCACCTGCTCCAAGACGTGCCGTATCTGGCATATGAATATCCAGCGTAAGAGCGCCATCCTTGAACTGAACAGACTTCAATTCAATTTCTTTAGACCACAGCGGAACAAGTTTAGCGTCTTTGCTCTGTTGCAGTGATTCAAAGGCAGCTTTATATTTGGCATCATCTGATGCGTATGAAATCTCTGCCGAAGCTTTGTGCAACTCCAGTTCTTCTTCATCCGTATAGAATACAGTGATCGTTTTCTTTTCATTACTTTCGGAAGTTGCCGGCTTCTCCGTAGACGTTTCGCTTGGCGGAGTAGTTGTAGTCGCTTCCTCTGAGCTGCCTTCCTCCGTGGATTCTGTAGGCGTTGTATTCTCTTCAGGCTCAGCAGTTACCGGTTCGGTAATTGTTTCACCTTCAACCTCGGTTACATTGTTTTCAGTTCCTGCGCCTTGCGTCTGATTCGGAGCAGCTGTTGGCTTGCTTCCACATCCAGCAGCAACTGCCATAACCGTTACCAGCAAGGCTGCAATCCATATTTTCTTGTTCATTCTAACTCCGCCTCCTCAACATAAGGGCTTGTCCCTTATTTAATTCCCAGATACTCCTTGATTCCTGCAACAATCCCTTTGGCAACACTGTTCTGAAAACTCTCCGTGAACAGGGCTGCTTCGTCGCTCTTATTGCTAAGGAATCCACCTTCCAGCAGAACTGCTGGCATTGTCGTTTCACGGGTCACATGGAGACTTGCCGTTTTCACTCCACGATCTTTCAGTCCGGAAGACTGTAAAAGATACTTGTGCATCACTGTAGCAAGTGCTTTGCTGTTGGAGCGTGTATAGAATGTCTCTACACCGTTCGCAGCAGCAGGGCCACTGTTAGCATGAATAGAGATGAAAATATCCGCTTTTATGTCTTGTGCAATCTTCACACGTTCTTTCAATGCCAAAAATGTATCATCGCTGCGCGTTAACACAACGTCAATTTTGGATTCTTTTTTCAACAAGGCTTCCACTTTCAGAGCCATTGCCAGATTGAAGTCTTTTTCACGTTTACCAGTTACACCGATTGCCCCAGGATCATGATCTCCGTGACCTGCATCGATAACGACAACTTTTTTGCCATTATTACCAACCGGAGGAGCAGGTGTACCACTTTGATTGTCGAGGTTAATCATAACCAGTCCGGAATCATTTTGCACACTGTACCCTTTTGAACTGGACAGATCGATTACAAAACGAATTGTAGATGGACTGTTGCTGTATAACGAGTAACGAATCTTCGACACATCCGGATAACCGCTAACGACGAGTTGTCCATTCTGGTTGCTGTCTAAAGCCTGTCCTTCACTGAACGAATCAGCAAATGCGGTATTCGGCAAGTCTATAACGATTCGATCTGGTCCTGTCATCGTGAAGACGTTCGGCTTCGTACTTCCGCTTGTTGCAATCATGAAGCGGTTGTCGCTGAAGCTGATGCCGTTCACCAGTACAAGACCTTCTTGATCCGATCCTCCGCCTTCATTGCCAGAGTTCGGAGGTGTGGTTGTCCCGTTTCCGGAACCTGAATTCTGGGTAACTAATGTTACCGTCTTCGTGGTATTGTTCCAACCCACCTTAAGACCCATTTCCTCACCAATAAATCGGAGAGGTACGAGCGTAGTACCATTTTTCACGAGTGGCGGGGCATCCAGGTTTACGTTACTGCCGTTCACCGTTGCCGTCTTCTGTCCAACAATCATCTGCATGGCAGTGTTGTCTTTGCTAATAGTCACCGTTTGCGTTTGCTGCTTCCACTCCACGCTATACCCAAGATTTTCAGACACAACCCGGATCGGAACCATCACCTTGCTGTTGATAATTTCCGCTTTTGTATCCGATGGCTGTACGATTTCTTTTCCGTCTAGGATAATTTTCGTGTCTGTTGCTGCGTGACTATAGCCCGGGAATACGAGCCCAAAGACAAATAACAGTACCAAAAAACCGAACTTCTTCATCCTTCACCCCTACCATTCTCATATTTTTTTGCCGCATGTTGTCATTTTCCAACTCCGACTGACCGCTTGGGCATTACCAGACACCTATTAGACGCCCCTCGCTCTCAAAAGTTGCGAATATATTCCAACATAACAGAAAAAAAACGTTGTCAGATCAAGCTTTTTTTACATTTTAATGTCTTCTTTTTTCCTTATTTATCAAATATACATCTCTAAACAACGCACTACCCTAACCTTCATATTTGCGCACAATTCAATTTACAGTCCCAAAAATTCAACAATTCCGTCCACAATTGCCTGTGCACATTTGTCCTGGTATTCTTCCGTGAGCATGACTGCTTCATCTGTAGGGTTACTTAAAAAACCAAGTTCAAGTAACACAGCAGGCATGGTTGTTTCACGCGTCACATGCAGACTAGCCGTTTTGACCCCACGATCCTTGAGTCCTGTTACCGGCAACACATATTTGTGAAGGGTGTCAGCCAAAGTCTTGCTTTCTTTACGACTGTAGAGCGTTTCAATGCCGTTTGGTACCGGTGTAGTGAATTTGTTTCCATGAATGGATACAAAAACATCTGCCTGATTCAATTCGGCAATATCCACACGCTGTTTGAGCGAAAGTTCTGTATCATCCTGGCGTGTAATGACTGTTTGAATATTTGGGTATTTTTGAAGGATCGCCTGTACCTTCAGTCCTACAGCCAGATTGAAATCCTTCTCATAAGCTCCTGACAAACTCACTGCACCCGATTGACGACCACCATGTCCCGGATCAATGACCACAATCGTTTTGCCATCATTGGTAGGTACTGCCGGTTGGCTTGTCGGTTCTCCACTCGTGGCTGTCAGGTCAACGAGCAAGACATTGTTATCTCCAACAGACCATTTGGCTGTAGCCGTCTGATTCAGATCCAGAACGACACGCACGGTAGAAGGCGATTTACTGAACATGGCATACCGGACTTTGGAAACTATGGATGAATCCGTAACGAGAATCTGTCCACTGCCATCCGGGTTAGAGGCTTGTCCCTGTATGAATTCCTGAGAGAATGTCGCTGAAGGCAGATCAACAATAATTCGGTCTGGCCCACCAATACTGGATACTTTGGGGCTAATATTACCGTTGGTTGCTACAATCAAGCGATCTCCGCTGAAGCTGATGCCTTGAAGTTCTGTCAAACCATCCGGGACAGGTGCCTCGACGGGGTCACTGTCACCTTCCGTTTCAACTACGGGAGGAATACTAAATAGGCTTACTGTCTTGGTTCCATTGTCCCAGCCAACACGCAGACCCATGCCTTCCCCAACAAAGCGTAACGGAACAAGCGTAGTTCCCTGTTTGATCAGTGGGGGCGAATCCAAGTTCACCACGTTTCCATTCACTGTAGCTGCATCTTTGCCAGCCGTCATTTGAATCATGCTGTTTCCTTTTTGAACCTGGACTGACTGAGTTTCCTTCTCCCACTTCACCTTATAACCCAGGTTCTCGGATACAATTCGAATTGGAACCATGACCGTTTTCCCGATATTCTCTGCAGGTGCACCCGTCTGCTGGTTAATGGTTACACCGTCGAGTACAATCGAGGGAGTGGTGTCTGCATGGGCCAAGACTGGGAATAAACATAGGAACAGAAGAAAAACGACTGCTGCCGACCATTTTTTCATACCTCATCCACCATTCTTTTTGTCTTTTGAACATCCGACCTGACTCTCTGCAGCGTAACATCAATGACAATATGTAACCTTCCATAATCTACTAATCAGTTTATCAGATATTGTCTGATCATCCGGTTACAACGTTGTCATATTTAGTCGGAAACAGAGTGGCATAAAGGTTACTTTCTTCATTAGTCCAGTTCCCAAAATCATATGGAAATTACATTCCTCATCCATTTTTGCTATGCTGAGTTCAAATACTTGAATACAGGAGATTGAGCCTTGATGCCTAAAATACTGATTGTGGACGATGAAGCAGATCTTCGAAAGCTACTGACTGATTATTTTGAAATTAACGGATATTCCGTGATGACGGCCAAGGACAGCCGGGAAGCGCTGCGGAAAGTGGAAAAACAGCCCGATCTCGTTTTGTTAGATATCAACATGCCTGAACAGAACGGCCTTCAATTATGTGAGAAAATTCGGGACTTCGTCTCTTGCCCGATCTTATTTTTAACGGCCCGAATCGAAGATTCTGATAAAATAGCGGGATTTCGTGCCGGAGGTGATGACTATATTCTGAAACCTTTCAGCATTCGCGAGTTGGGCGCCAGGGTCGAAGCACATATACGCAGGGAACAACGAATCCAAACTAAATCTTCGGTAAGGTTTAGCAATGAATTGGTCATTGATTATACGGCCAGGGAGCTCTACTACCTGGATAAGCGAATTTCACTGCCCAAAAAAGAGTTTGATATTGTCGAATTGCTGTCCACGCATCCTGATATGGTGTTTGGAAAGGAACGCATATACGAAAAGATTTGGGGCATGGACGAGCAAGGCGACAGTAACGTCATCGCAGAGCATATCCGGCGAATTCGCTACAAATTAAAGGAATACGGCTGTGATAATCAAATCGAGACCGTTTGGGGAGTAGGCTACAAATGGCCAAGTTCATGACTAGACTCCTGTTTTTAAAGCGATTGTCCTTACTGCACTCTTTTATGCTGTTGTGTGTGGTCACACTCATTGCCGTGCTGGCCATCATAACCATGGAGTTTGCTTGGGCGGAGAAGCTGCGGCTGCGTTTCGGAGAAACGGATTGGGTGATGCCCTCCCTCGTCACGGCGGTTCTGCTCACCGTAGCGACTGGAATTGTCACCATGGCCGTTTTATTTTACAGATGGAAGCTAAAACGTCCGCTCGAGCTATTAAAACGAGCATCCGAAAACATTTCGGCCAACGATCTAGACTTCCGCATTTCCTATGACAGCCAGGATGAGATGGGCGAGCTGATCGCGCTATTTGAAAACATGCGCTCACAATTGGAAAAAAACCTTAAGACACTTTGGCGTTCGGTTGAAGAGCGCAAGCAGATCAATGCTATTTTTGCCCATGATCTGAGAACACCCCTGTCCGTGTTAAAAGGAAACGCCGAGCTTCTCGCCACCTATCTTCCAGAGAAGAAGTTGTCGGAAGAAAAGGTGCTGGACCTGATCCATACCATGAACCTTCACATCTTGCGTCTGGAGAGTTATGCAGAGGCCATGAACTCCATTCAGAGGCTGGAGGATGTGCCGTTGAACATCCAATCGATGGATACGATCTCATTGACGGCTTTGCTGGACGGCAGCGCTGAACAAATCGCGAAACAGTACGGTATACGTTTCGTCTCTTCCGTGGAATATGATAATGCCTCAGTACATGTAGATCCCTATCTCGTCATGCAGATTTTCGAGAATATAGTGGCTAATGGGGCAAGATACGCAGCCAGTCAATTAAACGTTCACTATGACGTGCAGGGGGGCATTATGAAGATTACCGTCTCCGAGGACGGTCCTGGTTTCTCTAACGAAGCCCTGAGTAAGGCTATTCTCCCTTTTTACCGAGACGAAGTATGGGATGCGAGAGAACATCGCGGGCTGGGCCTTTACGTTTGCAAGGTGTTTTGCGAAAAACATGAAGGTAGTCTTCGGATTGCAAACGGTCCTAACGGAGGTGGAAGCGTAACGGCAAGTATTGGGACGCAAGTTGATAAATAGTTGAAAATGATCTAATAACATCTCCTTATCTTGAATTCAAGGAGTGTTATCATGCTAAAACTGAAAAAAAGAATGTATATCACAATTAGCTGCTTGTTGTTATGTACCGCGTGGGCGTCCCCCTTATCCGCCAATGAAGCCAGAGACAGGACAGAAGTTCTGCAGGAGATCGACGAATATATGAATCGGAGCATGAAGGCCAATCACATTAAGGCTGCTTCACTGGCAATTGCCAATAACGATGAGGTCTTTTACGCAAAAGGCTACGGGACATTCGCGGACGGCAAGAAGGTTACGGGCAACACCCCTTTTCCCATTGCTTCACTCAGCAAGTCCTTTACTGCATTGGCTGTTCTGCAGCTAGTGGACAAGAGTCGGATCAACTTGGATGCTACTTACGCTTCCTATTTTCCAGAGCTTTCTCCACAGGACCCCCGCGTTCTTGATATCACGGTTCGTCATTTACTGAATCAGACGAGTGGTCTCAATGACAAGATAAATCCCGATATGACAAAGACTCCGCAATTCCAATCGCTGGCTGAAGCGAACCAATTATTAAACACGGTTCAACTTGCTCATATCCCCGGAACAGCCTACAGCTATCATAATCCCAATTACGTGCTGCTGGCGAACCTCGTGGAAAGTGTTAGCGGAGAGCGCTTTTCGGATTATCTGAAAAAACATATTTTTGAACCACTAGGAATGAATCATACCTTCAGTGTCAGTACAACGCAGCAATTCTATGAGAATAATACTATCCCGCTAGGACATTACCTGAGTTTGGGACGCGCTATAAGTCAATCCGAACCGCTTTGGTTCATTGAAGGCCCCGCCGGCATCGTTTCAACCGCAGAGGATATGTCCCTTTGGATGCTTTCCCAATATAATGGCCGCCTCGTTTCCCCTGTGCTGATGAAACAATATCATGCCGCAGGAGCGATCGGTCCTTACGGCATGGGCTGGCTTGCAAACCAAGATGCGTCTAGCGGTCGCACAATCTCCCACAGCGGCATTTTCTGGACCTACAAGTCAGAAGAACTGGTTTATTTGAACGAGCAAATGGGCATTGCCGTAATGTTTAATTCTGGTATAAACGCTTATGTGAATTACTCGGCATTTATTGATGGAATAGCGGATATCATGAGGGGGCAGGAACCCCAAACCTCGTTTGTAAACGGTCGGAATATGGAAATGATCATGATTGTGCTGATCATCGCTACGGTTGCATGGGGCATCTACGGCTATTTTCGCATACTTCGGAAAAACCACCGCCTAACGATCAGCAAATTGATTATGATCACGGTGGGTAGACTGATCCCGGTTCTAATTCTCTTGTCTCTGTTCCCATTAGTTACATTTATCGGCGGAGGACGTGTGTTGCCTTGGTTTGGCATCTGGACTACCCTATCAACTCCAATCATATGGCTTATCGTATGGTCACTTGTGAACTTCGTGCATTTGGCTTGTTATATCTATGTCTATTTTCAGAATACAAAAAACGACCCTTTGGAGTTACCTCAGTAATGGATTTTTAGATTCTCTATTTCGTCGGCTGTTATTGTATCTGTTGAAGTGTTCGGCCAAGAAGGATTAAGAGTTCTATGTATGGCTGACTTATTAAGCTAATTTAGCTTCTGAAATTACAAAAAGCTTCTGTCTCACCGATGGGAACAGGTCCCTTTGGCGAGGCAGAAGCTTTCTTCTATACGATACTTTAGTAATTAACCGAACAGTTTTGCCGCGTGGCGTTGTTCGTAAGCAGCGATCTCATCATCATGTTGAAGAGTCAGACCGATATCGTCCAATCCTTGCAACAGGAATTGACGACGGTGCTCATCCAGATCAAAATCGATATGCAGTCCGTATGCATCAGTAATCGTTTTGTTTTCCAGATTTACATTCATCTCATAGCCTTCATGTGTCGCTGTACGTTGGAACAAGTCTTCAACTTGCTCTTCTGACAACTTGATTGGCAAGATTCCGTTCTTAAAGCAGTTATTATAGAAGATGTCTGCATAAGATGGAGCGATGACACAACGGAATCCATAGTCCAAAATCGCCCATGGCGCATGCTCACGGGAAGATCCACAGCCAAAGTTGGCACGTGAGATCAGGATGGATGCCCCTTCATAACGAGGTTTGTTCATTTCGAAGGAAGCATTATTGTTGCCCTCTTCATCAAAACGCCATTCATAGAACAAAAATTGTCCAAATCCGGTACGTTCAATCCGTTTCAGGAACTGTTTTGGAATGATTGCGTCTGTATCTACATTGACCCGGTCTACCGGTGCAACGATGCCTTGTAATGTTTTGAATTCTTCCATATTAAACGTTCTCCCTTCTGTCTGTTATAGATTAGATCGCTGCTTCTGTTTTGAAATTCCAGTCCCGTACGTCCACAAAGTGACCCTTAACCGCTGCTGCTGCTGCCATTGCCGGGGATACCAGGTGCGTACGTCCTCCGCGTCCTTGGCGTCCTTCAAAGTTACGGTTGGACGTCGAAGCACAACGTTGACCTGGCTTCAATACATCCGGGTTCATTGCCAGACACATACTGCATCCCGCATCACGCCATTCAAATCCGGCTTCCGTAAAGATTTTATCCAAACCTTCTTGTTCAGCCTGAATTTTAACACGTCCTGAGCCTGGTACAACAATTGCTGTAACCTGACTGGATACCGTGTGACCTTTAGCCACTTGTGCTGCTGCACGCAGATCTTCGATCCGTCCATTGGTGCAAGAACCGATAAATACATAGTCAATTGGAATCTCGGCGATTGGTGTTCCCGGTTCAAGTCCCATATATTCAAGCGCTTTTTCAGCCGCTTTGCGTTCGTTTTCAGTAGGCAATTCAGCCGGAACAGGAACTTTCGAAGAAATGTCGGTTCCCATACCTGGGCTTGTTCCCCAAGTTACTTGCGGAATCAATGTCTCCACATCGATTTCAACCACATGGTCGAACTCGGCACCTTCATCGGTTACAAGTTGTTTCCAACCCTCTACCGCTTCATCAAACTTCGCATCCGCTGGTACGTATTCACGTCCACGCAGATATTCAAATGTTGTTTCATCCGGAGCGATCAATCCTGCTCTTGCTCCACCTTCGATGGACATGTTGCAGACCGTCATACGCTCTTCCATGCTCAACTCACGGATGGATTCACCTGTGTACTCAATAACATAACCTGTTGCAAAGTCTGTACCATATTTGGCGATGACTGCGAGGATCATGTCTTTTGCGGTTACACCCGGGTTACGTTTGCCGACAAAACGAACTTCCATCGTTTTGGCTTTTGCTTGTTGCAAACATTGCGTTGCCATAACGTGCTCAACTTCACTTGTTCCGATTCCGAATGCCAGTGCGCCAAACGCACCGTGTGTGGACGTATGACTGTCACCACATACAATCGTTTTACCCGGGTGAGTCAAACCCAGTTCAGGTCCCATAACGTGTACAACGCCTTGATCAATCGTGTCCAGATCATACAATTTCACGCCGAAATCACGGCAGTTTTGCGAAAGTGTATCAATTTGTTGTTTGGAGATAGGATCTGTAATGTTGAAACGGTCTTTCGTTGGAACGTTGTGGTCCATTGTTGCAAATGTCAGTTCAGGGCGACGAACTTTACGTCCGCTGAGACGAAGACCTTCAAATGCCTGTGGAGAAGTTACTTCGTGCACCAGATGCAGATCGATATACAGAATGCTTGGTTTGCCTTCTTCTTGATGAATTACGTGATTTTCCCAAATTTTCTCAAACATCGTTTTTTTACTCATCATTTTCACCTCATTATAAGTTCGGTCCTTGGAAGAGCCTCTGTTTTCTTTAAAAAGTGAAGCTCTTGAATGACATAAATATATCACCCCGTCCTTCATTGTTCCAAGATATAATATCTATAGATGTAATAGGTTTAACCTATAATGTAATAAAGACAAATAAACCACTGCTCATCGCAGAGGTTTCAATTGATAACAATTATCATTATCAGATAAGTCTTATACTACGTTTCCGCTGCTTCGCTGTCAATGCTTTTTATCTAGAACATCAAAAAACAGCCCTGAATCCAGAGCTGCTTTGCTAGTTTCTGTTATGAAATGAAAAGAAAAGACGCCTTCTATGAGAATGCTTGTCCGACTACTGTATTACAAACCGTTTTTTGCAATCACATCTTTGTACCAATAGAAACTCTTCTTGCGTTTTCTCTCCAGTGTTCCATTGCCGTCATTATCCTGATCTACATAAATAAAGCCATATCGTTTCTCCATCTCTGAAGAAGAATAACTAATCAGATCAATCACTCCCCAACTGGTATAGCCCAGCAGTTCAACACCGTCCAGAATCGCCTCATGCATCTGTTCAATGTGAGAGCGGAAATAATCAATACGATAATCATCCTGAATGCTACCATCAGCTTCAATCGTGTCTACCGCTCCAATCCCATTTTCAACGATAAACAAGGGCACCTCGTAACGGCTGTACAGTTCATTCAGTGAGATGCGCAGACCTACCGGGTCAATCTGCCAGCCCCAATCATTGGTTTGGAGATACGGGTTCTTCACCCCTCCAGTTGTATTGCCACTCACCTGCTCCAATCGGTCGCCATCCACACTTGATACCAGGGACATATAATAACTGAATGAGATAAAGTCCACAGTGTGTAATTTCAGAATCTCCTCATCTCCCGCAAGCATATCGAGGTTAATCCCTTTTTCGGCAAAAAACCTCTTCGTAAAGTACGGATACGCTCCCCGCACCTGTACGTCCGTAAACATAAGATTGAATTGATTATCCCGGGAAGCAACGAGTACGTCTTCGGGATTACATGTATGAGCGTATGTTGTCAGTTTGGTAAGCATACATCCGATCTGAGAGCCAGGAATGATCTCATGACAGTATTTCACTGCGAGCGCACTCGCTACAAATTGATGGTGCAACCCCTGATATACAGCCTGCTCCACATTTTCGAAACGCTCCGGAACAATACCACCACTCGTAAACGGATGACGAACAATGCTGTCAATTTCATTAAATGTAATCCAATACTTCACTTTATCCTTATAACGGGTGAACACGGTTTTGCAAAAGTGAACAAAATACTCGACGACTTTCCGATCCGTCCACCCACCATGGTGATTCACCAGATACATCGGCATCTCATAATGCGATAACGTAATCAATGGTTCGATCCCTTGTTTCAGCATGCCATCAATAACGCGGTCATAGAACTGTAAACCGGCTTCATTCGGCTCTGTTTCGTTGCCATTTGGGAAAATTCGGGTCCATGCAATGGATAGTCGCAACGTTTTGAGCCCCATCTCCCCAAACAGGGCGAGATCCTCCTCGTAACGGTGGTAGAAATCAATGCCTCTGCGTTTCGGATATTCTCTGTCCGAGGTAGACTCCATCGCAGCCTTGATCTGCTCTTCATTGATCGCATTGTGTTTCTTATATTCACTCTTGGCTACACCTTTGCGATAGATAGCAATGTCGGCTGTAGACAGACCTTTGCCATCCACATTCCACGCTCCTTCTGCCTGATTGGCAGCAATCGCTCCTCCCCATAGAAAATCTTCTGGAAACGTTCTTGTTGTATTGGTCATTGTGTATTCCTCCTTGGATTATCTCTGTGACTCTTTCATTCTTGCTCAATTGCGACTCATGACCCGATTGATATGAATAATCAAATACATCATCTCTTCATTGGAGATCGTATGTTCAAACCGGGCTTCAATATAATCCTTGATTAGCAGTACGCAGGCTTCTTCCTGGGGATATTTATTCGCGATCTGCTCAAAGAGCTCATGATCCTGTGTGTTTAATGTTTTATGCTCAAAAAGCCGTTGAATAAAAAACTGCAAATGGGTCAAAAAGCGTGAATAGTTGATGCTGTGTGTATCCAGCTCCACTTGATAGTGAATTTTGATAATATTGAGTACATCCTTAACTGTATTGGTCATCATCATGACCTGATTCATATTGTCATCATTCTGCTGCGCATTAACGAGATGAAAGGCAATATTCGCCGCTTCCTCCTCAGGCAGGGAGAGTCCAAGCTGTTTTTGAATGAGAGACAGACCATGCAACCCGATACTGAACTCCTGCGGATAGAACTTTTTCACTTCCCACAACATTCGGTTCTGGATCGTCATATTGTCCTTGAATCGCTTCATGGCCATATACAGGTGATCTGTTAATGCGACATAGAGATGATCACTCAGATGGCGGGACAATGTATGTTTGGCGTGAGAGATGATTTCATCAGCCAGAATCAGATATTCTTTTGGCGTTTCCTTCATCAGAGCGGTGAGATCCGAAGAGATCGTTTCATTTTCAAAGACATAGATCTTCTCGATCTCATCCTCGCCCACGACATCTCCCGGTTTGCTCCTGTAGCCGATGCCCTTTCCCATCACAATAATTTCCTTATCATCCTCACCACGTCTGGCAAGAACAATGCTCGAATTCAGTATTTTTATGACTTCCATATCAGGCTGCCTGCCTTTCATTCATATTTCAGCGGTTTATAACACCGTAATTAATGGTTTTCCCGGTCCCGTCATCGCTGCAGATTCATTGCCCAGTACCTCCAGATAATCGGAGGAATTGGTCACAATTACAGGGGTCGTCGTGTCATAACCTGCGGCTTGTATAGCTTCAAGATCAAACTCGATCAGGAGCTGACCATGAGAGATCTGTTCTCCTTCGTTCACTTTTACATCAAAATGCTGGCCTTTCAGTTTCACCGTATCCAATCCGACATGAATCAGAAGTTCAACCCCTTCTACCGATCTCAGACCGATGGAATGTTTAGTGCGGAACACCGTCTCAACGGTACCGTCAAACGGTGCAAACACCTTGCCAACACTTGGCTGAATCGCCATACCTTGTCCCATGGCTTCTTGCGAGAATGCCTCGTCCTTCACCTCACTTAATGGCAGAACTTTACCTTCCAAAGGAGCAAAAACGATCTTTTTCGATTTGATCCCTGTAGATGGCTGGATTTCAGATTCACCTCTCGCTTGGTTTGTAGGACTGCCTTCCATCGACACTGCTGTTGGAACAACATCCTGAAATCCAATGACATATACGGCGACAAACGCGACAATGGCAGAGATCAGCATGGTAATGATCGCATAGATAATATTCATATGATCTTCACTGATAAACATAGGCATAGATGCAATCCCCGGACCCACGGCAGCATATGCCTTGAGATTCACAATACCTGCGAACAACCCAGCGACTCCGGCGCCGATCATGCAGGCAAACAGCGTTTTCTTGAGCCTTAAATGTACACCGTACAGAGCAGGTTCCGTGATACCGAATACACCTGAAATTCCTGCAGACAAAGCGACTTGTTTCAGCTTGATGTCTTTGGTTTTGAATGACACCGCCAGTGCGCCTGCTCCCTGCGCCATATTGGATGCCAGCATCGCAACCAGCACCAGTGTTTCATATCCAGGTGAAGCCAAGGCTGCGAAAATAATGGGATAAAATACTTTATGCATACCGAACATGACAATCAGAGGCATCAGTATAGCCATAATGACAACGGTCAACCATCCAATCTTATCCTGAATCCAATAGATCAGGTTGGACATTCCCGTTCCGAGATACATCCCCAGAGGTCCAAGTACAATCAGGGCAACTGGAGCAACAATGAGAATAACAATCAAAGGTTTAAGGAAAATTTTGACCGGCCCTGGTGAGATCTTGTCCGCGAACTTTTCAATGTAAGACATGAACCAGACCGTTAAAATAATGGGTACCACGGATGTCGCATATTGAACGGATGCAACAGGAATGCCAATAAAGGACACCGGATCTTCACCGCCAAGCAGACCAATCATATTCGGGTGTAACATGATTCCACCAAACAGAACGGCAACAAAGGGGTTGGTTTTAAATCTATTTGCACTGGAATAAGCCAGTAGAATCGGAAGAAAGTAAAAGGCAGCATCAGACATGACACTCAAAACGGTATATGTCTGGCTCTCTTTAGACATCAGGCCGGTCACGGTCGCCAGTAGCAACAGTGCCTTAAGCATGCCCGAGGCAGCAATGGCTGGGATAATAGGTTGAAAAATGCCTGCAATGACACTGGCAAAAGTATTAAACAGTCCTTTGGGGCTATAATCCGCTTTTTGTTTCTCCTGAATTTCGTTTGATTGCCGAGTATCCATCATCTTGGCAAGTTCATTGTAGACGTACGCGACGTCATTACCGATAATAACCTGATATTGTCCGCCGCTATTCACTGCGCCAATAACACCATCAAGGCTCTTAATTTCTTGGGTCTTCGCCATATCCGGATTCTTCAGGGTAAGTCTGAGCCTGGTAGAGCAATGAATTAACGTGTTGATATTATCATTGCCACCGACCAGCTCCATAATCGATTGGGCTAATTGTTTGTGATTCATGGTGCACCTCCGCCATTTTTTCTTGATGGGAACAAAAAAAGACCTAAAAAGGGTAGGAAAAAGAAACTCTTCCCACCCAATCTAGGTCTTGCCTGCCGAACAGTAACACGCCATCGTTGGATGAATGTTATTCAATTATATAAACGAAAAAGAATATGAACATTTTAACACTTGAAACTGGCACACATGAAAACGTTGATTTTGTTTTACCCGGGTAAGTGGTTCTTATTAAGCGTTTTCAAAATCAGTATATCAACTCTTCTGATGGAGTGCAAGCGGTTAAGCGAAATTAATGATTTCTTCATCTGTAATGATATAATGGTGGCATAACGAAAGGAATGACCAATGACGATGGAATTCAGACAACTTCAATATACGCTGCAAATTGCGGCCGAACGAAATTTCTCCCGGGCAGCAGAGAAGCTGCATATTGCCCAGCCTTCATTAAGCCAGCAATTATCCAAATTGGAAAAAGAATTGGGTGTGCTGCTGTTTCAGCGTAATACCAGTACCGTGGAGTTAACCCATGCGGGTGTTACGTTTGTCGAGCAAGCCCAGAAGATCGTAGATGCCGTGGAGCTATTGCGTCAGGAAATGTCCGATATCTCCCAGCTTCGCAAAGGTAAAGTCGTTGTAGGCAGCATGCCGATCACGGGATCACACCTGCTCCCACACGTGCTTCCTGCGTTTCAACAAGCTTATCCCGAGATTGAGGTTACCTTATTGGAAGACTCCGGGCTTACGCTTGAGAAATTGACAGCAAGCGGCAAAGCAGATCTCAGTCTGTTATCTCTTCCTTTACAAGAGCCAAGTCTCGCCTATGTTGCCATTGGAGAGGAAAAGATTGATCTGGCAGTTCCCCCGAATCACCCTTTGGCACGCAGGGCAGATCCGGAACATCCGCTTCCTGTGCGAATTGAAGAACTTCGGGATGAACCCTTTGTTGTATTGAAAAAAGGACAGGGCTTCCGCAAACTTACATTTGATCTCTGTGAGCAGGCTGGTTTTGATCCCCAAGTTGTGTTTGAAAGCACAAATATTGAAACCGTTCAGTCGCTGGTCGCCACAGGTATGGGTATTACCCTGGTTCCACGCTTTATTGCCCGTGCGCCGCGCAGTGAGTTCGTGCCTGTGTATGTGCCACTTGCTGAGCCTACTCCCAGCAGAACACTAGTTGTCGCTTATCGTCAAGGCAGAGTGCTGTCGAAGGCAGCCGAAGCATTCATCCATACGTTTCAACAAACCGTGGCCGAACTGTCAAAGGGAGACTAAAAAATTTCTCCTATGGGTATGGGTACATTTCATACTGAACCAAAACAAAGGCTTGACCCCTATGGGCCAAGCCTTTGTTATACTCGTTTCCCGCATCCGCAGGATAAAGTTCTTACTTTGCAATCACAGTAACTGGTTCCAGTACAATGTTGCTTGTTAAGTTGTTTGGTTTTCGATGCTTATTTAAAATGTTAACGTTGAAACGTACATAAGAAAACTTCATGTTTGGCGGTTTATTTACGCAAATTACGATCGCTTGTCAGCCTGTTTTGCTGATTCATTACACGGCCTTCGTCCTGAACAGTTGAATCAGGGGGTGATAGCCCTCCTGCTCCATTCTCTAAGAATGCCCTTAAGTGATCTTCCCTTGTGTTATCCTGTTCCAGTCTCCTGAGCGTATCTTTCACATGGTTGTCCATTGATTGATCATCCTCCTTGGTGACGGGATAGTTATCATTACCCGCGTCATGGAAGAATAAACACTTCTACGAAAATTTTATTCCGCTTTTTTATTTTTCGCCAAAATAAACGCCAGGTCGACGGTCTTCAAATACGGGAATACGTCCGCGAACCTCATCTACCAGAGATGGACGAATAATTCCGGTCACGATCTCTTCCCCTTCGCCACCTTCAGCCACAATCTCACCCCAAGGATCAATGATGAGGGAATGTCCGAAAAATTCAGTCTCTCCCCCTTTACCCACACGGTTACAGGCGATTACATACATCTGATTCTCAATCGCTCGTGCCGTAAGCAAGGTACGCCAGTGGTGCAGACGAGGATTCGGCCATTCCGCAGGTACAATCAATGCCTTAGCCCCGTTTAGAGCAAGTGTACGGGCCAGTTCCGGAAACCGGATGTCGTAACAGATCGAAGCCCCCGCTGTAAGACCGTTCTGCAATTCAAAAATTTCAGGTTCCGCACCAGGCTGTAGATATTTCTCTTCATCCATCAGACGGAACAAATGTAATTTATCGTATCGTGTTACCTGTTTCCCTTCACGATTATAAGCGTACATTGTATTGTATATTTGACCATCCCGTTTCTCAGCGATAGACCCGCCAACGATGGAAATTTGATGTTTTTGAGCAAAAGCAGACAGCCATTCCCGAGATTTCTGGCCTTCCGGGTCAGCGAGTTCATGAATTTGCGTCAGAGCGTAGCCCGTATTCCACATCTCAGGTAACACAGCCAGCCCCAGATCCGGATATTGTTCTACCGCACGCTCAAGCAACGTCTGCATATGTTTATGATTGGCCTCAGGGTCTCCGAGTTGAATATCACCCTGAATCAGGGCTACACGCATTTCTCCCTGTTGTTTTTCTGTCATGACAAGCACTCCTCTGAACCGTAATACCTGCTATCATAGCTTGATCCTCCTGAAGACTGCAAGCCTGTTTTTGTTATGAACTTCCACATAACAACTCAGGCAGCAGGGTCAACAATCGATCACTCGTGAGCGCATCACCCACATTCCATGTTGACTCCTCCACAGGGTATACTCGTCCATTCTGCACAGCCGGAAGGGCCTGCCAAGTGGGACTTTTCATCAGCATCTCTGTAGCCTGTCTTGCCACAACTTCCTCAGGCAGCATAACAAACACATGATCTCCCGCGTACTGACGTACCGCTTCAGCCGAAATTTCCTTATAGGCTCTGCCTGCCGCAAGTGCTTCCTTCACTTTGGTAACTGGCCTGAATCCCATTGGATGATATAACATAGGCGCGAGACCGATATTGCCCATAACAAATAATCGTGCACCCCGATGGTATGTAAATACGGATGCCGTTTCCCCCTCTTCAATCACAGTATGGATCTTCGCCCACATCTGCTCAGTACGCTCCGCATAGGAGGTTAGCCATTGTTCAGCCTGCGGTTGTCTGCCAAACCAGCTGCCCAATCTGCGCATTCGTTCTTCCAACGTGGCATGTGAATTGTAAGCAAGCGTCGGTGCAATCCGGTAAAGTTGTTCATACTGCTGTTCATTACTGCTATCAAAAATAATCAAATCCGGCTTCATGATAACAGCGGCTTCCACATTAACCGGGGCTACCGCGTCATATGTCCGATCTTCCAGCAACTGAATGCCCAGCATCAACAGATCCCCAGCAGAATCTCCATAATACATAATTCGCTCCGGGTTAACTGGAATATTCACATCATGACCCAACCAATCCTGTACCAACATCTGCTGCTGAATCGATCTGTCATATTGACGAGGAGATAATCCCGTCATTTGGCGAAAACGCCTGCTGAAATAATACTCATCCTTAAACCCCACGCGGCTCGCTATATCCCGAAGTGGTTCATCTGATTTGCGAAGCCAGTCCTTGGCATGTTTGATGCGAACATGATTCACATAATCGAGCGGCTTGTGACCCGTGAGTTGTCTGAAAAGGGTCGTATATTGTACAGGTCTGATCTCCGCAAGACGTGCCAGTTTCTGTACAGTGATTTCTTCAGCATAATGGTCGTCTACATACTGAATGGTACTGTGTAGTCTTGCCTCCATACTCTGTTCCGTCTTTGGAGAAGTGTACCGGGTAATGATCATCTCCATCCATTTTTGGAACTGTGCATTCAAATGACTGTATTCAGCATCTGTTTTATAATTCCGAATGACATACATCTGCTCCAGCAGCCCACTTAACGGAGCATAGGGATAACCATTCAATTGGTTTCTGTGCTCAAATACAGCGCGGGTAAAGAGTTCGGGATCACCCGTCAACACATGAATAACATCAAAAGCCATTATGATATATTTCAATTCCGAGTTATTACGATGTTCAATCTGGTACACCTCTCCCGGAGAAAGCGGATAAACACATCCCGTAGTAAACGGAAACTGTTCATGTCCAATATATAAATGCCCATCCCCTTCTTCGCAGATGAGGAAGGCATGTTTCTCACAAGCTACTTCCAGCATCACCTGTTCAGGTGGTTCAATTCGACGTACCAGATGATCCAGCCGAAACATGAATGCTGAAAAGAACAACGCTCCCCCATCGGCATCCAAAGCCTGCATGTCGGTTCACCTCGTTTTTCTAAAATGAGAATAATTATCAATCATTCTGTATGGTCTGATTATAAGCGAGCGATTGTTAATAATCCAGATATGACTTTATTCAGCAAAAAAGAGCGTTCAACGAAATGTTGAAGGCCCCTTTCACTTTTTTTATAACTGCATTACTCAAAGGTGTTACTGCTGCCTCACTAGCTCATCACCATTATTGAATCATCTGTTTTGGCAGTTCTTGTAACAGCCACTCCCTGGAAAGAGCATCACTAGAAGCTTTTACGATATTAAAACGATATACCTTTCCTTCTTTTACCGCAGGCAGGTTCTTCCAAATTGTACTATCCAGCAATTCCTTGGTGGATTGTTTCGCATCGTCGGTTACAGGATCCAGAATAAATATCCGATCACCGGCGAATTCAGATAATTTTTCAGTCGAAATCTCTACAAATCCCATGTCTTCATCCAATACGTTCTGAATTTCCGCGGTTGGCTTCAGCCCGTCCTTTCCATATAACAACTGTGGCAATCCTGCACCCGCCATGACAAACAGACGATTCCCCGGATACATCGTGAATACCGAAGCGGTCTCCCCTTCTTTTAATCCGTTCTCATGAAGTTGCGTCCACATCTCTTCCGTCGCTTTTTGATGAGCCGTAATCCAATCCTCCGCTTCTTGCTTCTTATTCAACAAGTCGCCAAGGATACGAATACGATCTTCTATTGAACCAAACGAATCAAATGTAACCGTAGGTGCAACCTTTGCGATCTGATCATATTGTGCTTCATCACTGTTGGAAAAAATGATCAGATCGGGATTCAAGTCCAGCGCCTTTTCCACACTGATTGGAAATCCTACATCTTCTGCCTGGGCAACCTGTTCATCGTACACGGTCCCCTCTTGACGAAGTATGCCGACAGGAACAACACCAAGCGCGAGCAGATCCCCTGTAACTTCTCCATGATAGATAACTCGCTTCGGATTTACAGGAATCTCAACTTCATGGCCTGTCCAGTCTTTGAATATCCGGGTCTCGCCCTCATTCGTCTCTTCCGTTGCAGTCGTGGTCTCTGTCGTTTCTGTGGCTGCTTTGGAATCATCTGCGCCAGCAGCAGGTGTTGCAGCCTGATTTCCACAAGCCAGTAGCAGGATGGATAACCATGTGATCGTTAATAATACTCCCGTATTTCGTATGCCTTTTTTCATTTCTATTTCTCCCCCTGTATCATGTGCGTTGTGCTAGAAATTAATGATATTGATTATCATTATCGGATATTATCATAAAACATGGTTTCTCTCAGCTCAATGGACAAAACGAAATGAGCACTTTCAGTTTTGTACAATACTCCGCTCTTTCCTCCTATGTACTGTATATTCAAGTGCATTTCCCTCTATACAGCTCGGGATTGGCGTGATAAATTAATGAGAACTATTTGCCATTTTTAATAAACCGGAGTGATGAATCTAATGACCCATTCAGACCATACATCTGCTCGTTCAGCTTTTAAGATACCGACTTCTGATGTGATGACACAGCTGCCAACGCAATTTTTTGCTACCCTTGTTCAAAATGTAAATCGTGAAATCGCAAGTGGACATGACGTGATCAATCTGGGTCAGGGGAACCCGGATACACCTACACCACCTCATATTGTGAAAACACTGCAAGAGTCGGCTGAGAATCCCCTCTACCACAAATACTCCCCTTTTAGAGGGTACTCTTTCCTGAAGGAAGCTGTCGCCAAACGTTATAAGGAAGATTACAACGTTGATCTGGACCCCGAGACTGAAGTAGCCATTCTGTTCGGAGGCAAAACAGGTCTGGTTCAGTTACCACAGGTACTGCTTAACCCCGGCGACACCGTTCTCGTTCCAGATCCCGGCTACCCGGATTACTGGTCTGGTGTTGCGCTCGCCAAAGCAAACATGTCATTTATGCCTTTGCTGGAGTCTAACGCATTCCTGCCGGATTATGAAGCTGTTACAGCCGAAGATCGGGAGAAAGCCAAGCTGATGTTCCTGAACTATCCCAACAACCCAACGTCAGCAACGGCACCCCTTTCGTTCTACGAAGATACGGTAGAATTCGCCATTCAAAATCAAATCGTAGTAGCCAGCGACTTTGCTTACGGTGCAATTGGATTCGACGGACATCGTCCAGTCAGTTTCCTGCAAGCCCCTGGTGCCAAAGAAGTGGGCATTGAATTCTATACGTTATCCAAAACATACAATATGGCTGGATGGCGTGTTGGATTCGCACTCGGTAATGCAGAGATTGTCTCTAAAATCAATCTGCTTCAGGATCATATCTATGTCAGTCTTTTCGGTGGAATTCAAGCTGCGGCAACGGAAACACTGACTGGCTCTCAGCAATGTGTTGCCTCACTGGTTTCCCGCTACGAATCGCGTCGCAATGCGTTTTATGACGCTCTATCCTCTATTGGCTGGCAAGCTTCGAAACCAGCAGGTTCATTCTTCAGCTGGTTGCCTGTACCTGCCGGTTATACCTCCGCTTCATTTGCAGACTTGTTACTGCGAGAAGCCAAGGTGGCCGTAGCCCCAGGTATTGGTTTTGGTTCACATGGTGAAGGCTATGTGCGCGCAGGACTGCTAAGTGATGAAAACCGATTACGCGAAGCTGTGGAGCGGATTGGCAAACTGAATTTATTCAAGTAATTTACAGGACCATAACCCCTTTGCATATGCCAACTTTCCATGGTATGTTATAAGAAATATTGAACGAAACGTGATGACGGGACCAGTAAGAGAATATCAGTCGCGCCCAGAGAGTAAATTCCACCCTGCTGAAAGAATTTACCGCGACTCTTCTCTGAAACCTACCCCTGAGCGGCCTGTTACGTACAGGACAGTGCCTTCTGTTACAGGGCATGAAGCCGGATGATTTATTCATCAATAAAGGTGGTACCGCGGAAGTAACGAACTTTCGTCCTTTTTAACTAAAGGGCGGGAGTTTTTTTTGTACCCGCTAAAGCCTGCTCCAGAAGCACTTAATAATCATGTTTAAGGAAGTGAAACCATGACTTCACGTATTGTAGTTAAGATTGGAAGCAGCTCGCTTACAACGGAAGAAGGCGGTCTGGATCGCAGTTCGATCACTTTTTTTGCCGGAGAAATTGCAGCATTGGCTGATCAGGGTCATGAAGTGCTCTTGGTCACCTCAGGAGCGGTAGCGGCCGGATTCCGTGAGATCGGTTATCCTCAGCGCCCCAAACTGCTACATGAGAAACAAGCCGCAGCGGCCGTTGGGCAGGCATTACTGATGCAGGCATATCAACAGGCTTTTGCAGCGCACCGCGTTACTACAGCGCAAATCCTGTTAACTCGTACAGACTTTCACAGTCGTAAACGCATGGGTAATGCAGGCATGACCGTAGAAGAGCTGCTCAAACAGCGAGTGATTCCAATTTTCAATGAGAATGATACAGTTTCGGTGGACGAATTGAAGTTTGGTGATAATGATCTGTTGTCCGCGCTCGTTGCGAACCTGGTGAAGGCTCAACATCTGATCATTCTTACGGATACCAACGGACTATACACCGCAGATCCGCGCAAAGATCCTTCTGCCGTTCGTTACGACCGTATTCCCGAAATAACGGCTGAGATCTATGCTTTTGCCGGCGGTTCAGGATCATCGGTTGGCACAGGCGGAATGCGATCCAAAGTTGATGCTGCCAAGGTTGCTACACGTGGAGGCGTACCGGTATTTGTGGGAAGTGTGAAAGAACCCGGAGATATGCAGAAGGCAGTGGATGGCACGGGCAAAGGAACTTACTTTGAGACACGACTCGCTTCGTTATCCCGTAAAAAGCAGTGGCTGGGCTTCATGTCCACTCCGCTGGGAACCGTCGTTGTGGATGATGGTGCTGAAGAAGCACTTGTCCATGGGGGCCACAGTCTTCTGCCTGTAGGGGTCAAGCGAGTACTGGGAACATTCCATGCAGGAGACGTCGTAGAGGTCATTGGCATGGATGAAACCTTGCTCGGTCGCGGTATCGTCAATTATGATGATGACCAGCTTCGACTTATTGCCGGACTTCCCAGTGGCGAAGTGATGAAACAACTTTCTAGCATCCACAGACTTGAAGTTATTCATAGAGACGAATGGATTACGTTAAAATAACTATGAAGCTATATAGTGGTTAAAATTTTAAGATTATATATATGAGGAGGAATTAAGATGAGTGAAGTCAGAGAAAAAGCCATCAAGGCCCAAGCCGCGGTTCCACAGCTGAACCGATTGAATACAGAACAGAAAAATACAGCCCTGCGTGTCATGGCAAATGCTTTGATTAAGGAGACAGATTCCATCATTACGGCAAACGCCGAAGATCTGGAACGCGGCAGAGAACAAGGTACGCCGGAATCCATGCTGGATCGACTCGCCCTCAATAAAGAGCGCATTGTTGGCATTGCTGAAGGATTACGTCAGATTGCGGATCTCCCTGATCCAGTCGGTGAAGTATTGGAGACATTTACCCGTCCTAACGGATTGCATGTTGAAAAACTTAGAGTGCCGATTGGTCTGATCGGTATCATCTACGAAGCTCGACCTAATGTAACCGTGGACGCAGCCGGATTATGTCTCAAAACAGGTAATGCGGTGCTTCTGCGCGGCGGCTCCTCTGCCTTGTCCTCCAACCGCAAAATTGTCGAGGTACTGCATCAGGCACTCACAACCACAGACGTGCCTGCTGATGCGCTGCAACTGGTTGAGGATGCAGATCGTGCTTCCGTGGATGAAATGCTCAAACTGAACGGATTACTGGACGTTATTATTCCACGAGGCGGGGCTTCGCTCATTCGTAATGTGGTTGCCAATGCAACCGTACCTGTCATCGAAACTGGGGCTGGCATCTGCCATACCTATGTGGATGAAACAGCCGATCCGGTCATGGCAGCCGAAATTGCCATCAATGCCAAGGCACAACGTCCTTCTGTATGTAACTCCATGGAAACGTTACTGCTACATGCCGCATACGCGGAAGAGCACCTGCCTGCTCTTGCCGAACAATTCCGTGAGGCCAATGTGATTTTGAAAGGTTGCGACACGGTACGCCGTCTTGTCCCTTCCGCTCTTGAGGCAACCGAGGAAGACTATGCGACCGAGTACAACGATTATATTTTAAATATCCGTGTGGTCAAGAATCTGGATGAAGCGATGCAGCACATCGCACATTACGGAACCAAACATTCCGAGTGTATCGTAACCCGGGATACAGCCCATGCAGAGCGTTTTATGCATGATGTGGATGCAGCAGCCGTCTATCACAATGCGTCCACACGTTTCACTGACGGATTTGAATTTGGCTATGGAGCCGAAATCGGAATCAGTACCCAGAAACTGCATGCACGTGGACCGATGGGACTGCCAGCACTGACATCAACCAAATATCGGATTACAGGCAATGGACAGATTCGTCAATAATATCTCAGCACCAGTTATATAGGAGGAACGATAAATATGAGTCAAGAGCAACAGACGTTACTACAACAGAAGATTACTTTCCACGGAGCAGGCGCGATGGCTGAAGCCATCGTGCGCGGACTGATCTCCCGCCTAGTCGTTCGTCCTCAGGATATTACGATGCTGAACCGCAGCAACCAGAAACGTCAGGAGGAGCTCAGCACCCGTTATGCTGTACATACCGGAACGGCCTCACAATCTCTGGATCACCTTGCCTCCACTCCGGTCATTGTACTCTGTATGAAACCCAAAGATGCTGCCGCAGCACTGCGCGAACTGGGTCCGCTGTTATCACCTGATCAACTGATCGTATCTGTCATTGCCGGATTATCAATCCGCACGATGCAGTCCTTGCTCGGTCGTAAACAACCGATCGCCAGAACCATGCCGAATACATCCAGTACCATCGGACTTGGCGCAACCGGTCTTGCCTTCTCTGCGGAGATTACGGATGATCAGCGCAGTACGGTAATGACCATGTTTGAAGCAGTTGGAATCGTGACCATTGTGCCTGAAGATAAACTCGAAGTACTCACAGGGATTTCCGGAAGCGGCCCTGCTTATGTATACTATCTAATGGAGGCCATGATTGCCGCAGGTATTCGTGGTGGTTTATCCAGCCAGCAATCTCGTGATCTCACAGTTCAGACGGTGCTGGGCGCATCACGTATGGTACAACAAACCGGTTTGGAACCGATGAAGCTTCGTAGTGATGTGACATCCCCGGGAGGGGCAACCCAGGCAGCGCTGAAAACGCTGGACGAAGGAGATTTCTTTGAAAATGTAATCGCAGCCGTCAACCGCTGTGCAGAGCGCTCACGGGAGATGGGAGCTGCTTTGGAAGGGGATTTAAAATGAATAACATGTGCACAGCCACATATCGTCTGCATGATGATCATGCAGACTTTCGCAAGAAAGCTCAGTCCATCGCGATTGGCATGACCGTGGGTAGCTGGACTGAGTTGCCACAAGCCCAGCGTGAAGCGATGCAGAAACATCTGGGCGAAGTAATCAGCGTAGAAGTCCATGAAGCTGATGGAATGGCTGCGGGTGAGCGTTACGCTGATATTACCATCGGATATCCTGATGTTAACTTCAGCCGTGATATCCCTGCCCTGCTCGTGACGGTCTTTGGCAAAATCTCAATGGATGGCCGGATCAAATTAACAAAGCTTGGTTTCTCGGATGGCTTCCTGAGTGCATTCCCGGGACCCAAGTTTGGACTGAATGGTGTTCGTGATCTGCTTGGTGTACATGACCGTCCACTGTTAATGAGTATCTTCAAATCGGTTATTGGGCTGGATGCAGATGAACTGCGTGAACAATTTATTCGTCAGGCCCTTGGAGGCGTTGATCTGATCAAGGACGATGAAATTCTGTTCGAGAATAAATTGACCCCTATCGAAAAAAGAGTCGAGGTCTGCATGAAAGCTGCCGAACAGGCACGCCAGGAGACAGGCAAGAAACTTCTTTATGCAACCAATCTTACAGGACCTACATCTCGTTTGAAGCAGCAGGCTGAACGCGCTATTGGTGCAGGAGCAAATGCCTTGTTGTTCAACGTATTGTCATACGGATATGATGTCCTGCATGAACTCAGCAGTGATCCTGATATCAATGTGCCGATTATGGCTCACCCTGCTCTTGCAGGTGCACTGTATCCTTCACCACATTACGGCATCTCGGCTTCGGTTGTACTTGGCCAGTTGATGCGTCTTGCGGGTGCCGATCTGGTGCTCTTCCCTTCTCCTTATGGATCAGTAACGATGCCGAAGGAAGAAAACATGGCGATCACGGAGCAATTACTGACAGCTGATCTGCCAGTACGAACCAGTATGCCCGTACCTTCAGCCGGTATCCATCCAGGCCTTGTACCGCTTATTTTGCGCGACTTTGGCACAGATGTCATCGTTAATGCTGGTGGCGGTATTCATGGACATCCTATGGGCACTGAAGCAGGCGGACGTGCATTCCTGCAAGCGATTGAGGCAGCCCAGCGTTCCATTCCACTCGCTCAGTATGCAACTGAGCATCCAGAGCTGAAAAGCGCATTGGATCTGTGGGGTGGCGAACGATGAGAAGTGATAAGAAAACAGTCATTTTCTGTGACTTTGACGGTACGATTACGCTCTCGGACAATATTGTTGCAATCATGAAACATTTCAAGCCTGAGGGCATTGAAGCGATTATGAAAGATACGATTGAGCAAAAAATCTCGCTGCGTGAAGGTGTTGGAGCCATGTTCGCTCTTCTGCCTGCATCCCAGAAAGATGAAATTGTGGAGTTCGTGCTTGGACAAGCGGGGATCCGTGAAGGATTCAGCGAGTTTCTTGACTACGTTCGCAGCGAAGGGATCGAATTCAATGTGACCAGCGGGGGTATGGACTTTTTTATCGAACCGTTACTCGCACCATTTCATATCCCGCAGGATCATGTCTATTGCAACGGAGCTGACTTCTCGGGTGAAACCATTAAGATTGAATGGCCGAATCCCTGCCAACCTCCTTGTGAGAATGGCTGCGGCATGTGCAAAACAACCGTGATTCGTACCTTCCCGGAAGAACAATACAATCGAATTCTTATTGGAGACAGTCTGACAGATTTTGAGGGTGCAAAGATTGCCGATCTCGTCTACTCCCGCTCCATTTTGACGGATAAATGTATTGAACTTGGTGTGGACCATGTCCCATTCGCTACCTTTTACGATATCATCGAAGATATGAAACAGAAGCAAACACAAGGAGTGCTGTAAACGATGGGTTTTGAAAAGATTACATTGGAACACAAACGTCAGGTCCTGGAAGAACTGGCTGATATTAAAGCACTGTTCGCCAGTCGTAACTGGTTCCCTGGAACAAGTGGCAACCTGTCGATGCGTGTAGGAGATTTTGATCCAGAGCAATTTTATTTTGCGGTTACCGCCTCTGGCAAAGACAAATCTCTTCGCACACCTGAAGACTTCCTTTTTGTAGACAAGCATGGTAAAGCGATTGAAACAACAACGTTGAAACCAAGTGCCGAAACGTTGATTCACTGCGAAATCTATCGTTTGACCGGCTGCGGTGCTGTATTCCACGTGCATTCCGTGTTTAACAACCTGATCAGTGAATTCTTTGGAGCAGATGGGCACGTACCGATTCAAGGAATTGAATTGATCAAGGCTTTTAACATTTGGGAAGAAAATGCGGAGATTCGTGTACCTGTCCTGCCTAACTTTGCGGATATTCCATCTATCGCTGAATTGGTACCGGATGTTCTAGATGCCAATGTACCAGGGATCTTGCTTCGGAACCATGGTATTTATGCCTGGGGTAAAGATGCTTTTGAAGCGAAACGTCATCTGGAAGCGTTCGAGTTCCTGTTCGAAGTGATGTACCGTCAACTTCTGCTGAAGAACGCTACGAAATAGCAATCATTTATTCGAAATCAAAGCTGCACAACCAAAAACACGCCAGAGGCTGATATACATAAGCCTTTGGCGTGTTTTTGTTGTGGGATAACAGCGATTGAAAGGTTGCTCTGTCATCGTAGTGTCAGTGTAAATAATCTTTAGGTCACTCTACAGTCGATCATCCCGATCCTTGAATAAAAAGAGACTGTCTGCTCCCTCATCATTTCGATGAGTACCACTTTGGATACCCGTCCCCCGTTGCTTGCCAAACAGCAGTTTCAAACCGCCAAAAATGAGCAGCAAGGATACGATGACGGTATTTAAATAGGAACGTATCTCATACGTCATAAATGCATTAGGGAAGAGTTCATTCAGCTGAGGAATGACAAGACGGATCGCCAGGTAATATAGACCCAGCGCGGCAATCCCGAATCCAATCAGACGCTGATGGCGGGCCCAGTCCTTGAAGATCGGTTGATCAACCAAAGGCTCGCGTCCATAGCGACTGGAGCACTGTAGCCCGTCAAAGAAGCTGTAGAACCAGATCAACGGAATCATGAACAGAAACACCGATAAATGAAGCAGGTCCAGAACATAGATGCTGCCCAGGAACAGGAACATCAATTGCATGCCTCTTTTCTGCAATCCAAGATATAGATGACCTGCACCTGGAAAAGCAGATAGCAGCGTTGCAAGCACTTTGCTACGTCGTCCGGCTACTCTGCCCATCTCCAATTCTTCGAATAATGTCCGATCCTGCAATATCTCACCAGCCTGCTTACGGTGGACATGCTGTACCGCGTCAAACATGCAGTATACCCATATTACAGGCAGTATGAGTAGGAACATCAAAAATACCGATTCATTGGTGATCGAAGCTACAAAAACCATCATGGCAAATGAACCAAAGAACGCCATCAGGAAGGACAACCCGCGATGCAACAATCCCAGATGAAGATGTCCCAATCCTGGAACAAATGAGAGCAAAATAGTGAAGAATCGTTCACCCTCACTGCCTTTTTGGTACATGGGTTGACCATAGGGCCCCTCAGGATGGCCATATTCACCACCTGGATGTTGATGCAGCTCATCTTCATTCATCTGCTCCATAGGCCCTTGCTGACCCATGTATGCTCCCTGGTAGGCTGCCCCTTGGTGTGGAGGCGCTCCATAAGCCGCACCGTATCCCCTATAATGTGCTTCTCGGGCAGAAGGTGTACGGAGCAGAACAATAACCATATCCAGCATGCTGATCCCCCAGAAGAAAGCAGCAAAAAGTGCACCGAAAATCAATAAATCTTGTTCATTAGTGACCATGGCTAACATGAATGAACCAACAGCTGTTCCGAAGAAAAGCAATGGATAAATCACGGCTCTTGCAGCCCGTCCCCAATACATGAAACCAAGACCGGGTATCAGGTTTAATAGAAATGCGAGTAATTTGTTACGATCTGAGTGCACAGTCGTCATCCTTTCTTTTCAGGCAATGCGAAACCATTTATGGTTTAGGCTTGAGGTTATCCAGCCATGAAGTGGCTGTCTCCGTCCATTTCTCGGTGAAAGACCCTCTGTGGTCGCCATCCTGGAACTTGTGATAAGGGGCTACCTTGTCAAAAAGTCCAGATGAGAGGAAGATCAATGTCAGACAGGCTGCTACCGCATAATGAAACACTTTATGTTCAAGCCAGCGCCGGTTTCGTCCAGCGCGGGATTTACGTTGAGACTTAGAGGATTGAATGCCTTCAATCCGATGCATGACTGAATCCGCAAACCCTGCCGGGTCAGACAACGGAGGCAGTTCCCCATGGATACCGAGCGCTTCCAAATATATGTCCATCGCATCCGGATCTTCCAGCAGAAGCTGTTCCATTTGGTTCGCTTGAGTTTCACTCATATGGCCTTCAATATAATCAGTCCATTGCGCAGCGGTATACTTCTCCTGTTTACTCACGCCATTCATCCTCCTTCCAATGTTTTCGAATCCACTGCCGGGCACGATACAAGCGGGATTCCACGGTCTTCACAGCCACCTGTGCATCACTGGCAATCTGCTCATAATTTTTTTCGCTTAGATAATACGCAGTGATAATGTCACGATGCTGAGCAGGCAACTGATTAATTCGTTCGAGAAGTTTATCCTGACGTTCTTCACGAACGAGACGGGTAAGAACGTCTTCATCCCGTCCGGGCATATTGATTATTTTTTCTTCTCCACCCGGATCCTCAGCAGCTCGTCTGCCCAGCTTGCGTTTGGCATCAATCGCTTTGTGAAAGGCAATTCGGGTTAACCACGTTTTGAAACCTTCAGAACGGTAGTCGGGGAGAGACTTATACATCTGTATGAACGCCTCCTGAGCTGCATCCTGTGCTTCCTGATCGTTCCTGAGTACGGAATAGGCCACATGGTATACATGCTGGCTATACTTATCAATCAGAGTACGCATCTGGGATGTATCTCCTTGACGGATTTGTTCGATTACGCGCGCTTCATCAATAACTCTCCCCTCCTCTCCAATACTATAGACGACAGCTTGTGTGTTAACCCCTGCGTGATCCATCAAATTTTTGTAAAACAAAATGAAATCATTGCCTGAAAGGTTGATGTTGCTGATCACTCATCCAATCTTTAATCCAAAAAAAACAGGCACAGAATGACTTCTGGCCTGTTTCTTGTCCCTGTCTACGCTGGAATTAACGTCCACCATTACGAAACCGCTGTGTGTACGCCTTCGCGTCTTGAACGGTCTTGACACGATTGCGACTCCACTCAAGCAGGATTCGATCGATATACCGAAAATGTACTTTGCCTGCAAACACCGCTTCCTTCAGAGCCATGAGAATCAATTCCTCTTGATAACGGTCCTGATCCAACCAGCCGGATATCGTCTCGCACTCCATTGGCGAGAGCGGACGTCCGAATTCTTTTTCAAAGATGGAGAACATGTTCCGTTCTTCCTCTTCTTTTTGAACACTGTTCGAATCTTGACGTGCTGAATTGCTACTCTGCTGCTCCGCACGGAATGCGGCTACTTCTTCAGCAGTACATGCTGCAAGCTTGGCATATAATCCATGTAAATCATATCGCTCGTACTGGATGTCCCGTTCTTCGTCACGGTGCTCGTCAATAGCAATATACCCATCCCTCATTAGACGTTGCAACATTCTGGCAATGCCTTCAGGTGCAAGTCCCATGCGCGCCGCAAGCTCTTCAAGCGTGGGAAACTCATTGAACTCTGCCTGACGGAACCCTAGCAGTTGAATCAGAAGAAGAACTTCTGCATCTGATAGGCCAAGCTGGTGATAATAACGTAACAAGGCATACGGCAGATGGGCTGTACCCGAAGTCATGCCATAAGCTGCTCCATCCATCCAAGCTTTGGATGTAGTGTCTTCCATAGACGCTCCCCGGTTAAGCATTAAGGGTACAGACGATAGAGCATACGTGGGAATGCGATTGTTTCACGTACATGATCCAATCCACAGATCCATGCTACCGTCCGCTCCAATCCCAGACCGAAACCGGAGTGAGGAACCGATCCGTATTTACGCAAATCCAGATACCATTGGTAAGCTTCATCCGAGAGATTGTGCTCCTCAAAACGTTGTTGCATCAATTCCGGATCATCGATACGCTGTGAACCGCCAATAATCTCTCCGTAGCCTTCTGGTGCAATCATATCCGCACAGAGGACAACTTCAGGACGATTCGGATCTGGTTTCATATAAAATGCCTTGATTCCAGCAGGGTAATGTGTGATAAAGACCGGTGTATTATACTTCTCAGCAATTGCTGTTTCGTGCGGTGCACCAAAGTCCTCTCCCCAAGGAATATCAAAGCCTTGTCCATGCAGGAATTCAATAGCTTCATCATACGTAATACGCGGGAATGGCGCTACGATGCCTTCGAGTTTGGATACGTCACGACCGATAGATTCCAGTTCTGCACGGCAGTTTTTCACCACGGATTGAACGACATGAGCGATAAATTTCTCTTGTACACGCAGACTTTCCTCGTGATCTACAAATGCCATTTCCGGCTCAATCATCCAGAACTCAATCAAGTGACGACGTGTTTTGGACTTCTCTGCGCGGAATGTTGGACCAAAGGAATATACCTTGCCCAGCGCCATAGCTGCAGCTTCCATATACAATTGACCACTTTGTGTCAGATAAGCATCTTCATCAAAGTATTTGATGTGGAACAGGTTCGTTGTTCCTTCCGCAGACGATGGTGTCAAAATCGGAGGATCAACTTGTGTGAATCCGTTACCATCAAAGAACTGCTGAACAGCGCGAATAATCTCTGCACGAATCACCATAACAGCACGTTGCTTCGTGGAACGAAGCCACAGATGACGATGATCCATCAAGAAATCAACACCATGCTCTTTAGGCGTAATTGGATAGTTTTCAGTCAGGTGAATAATCTCAACCCCTGTAACAGTCATCTCGTAACCGGACGCACTGCGAGGTTCTTCACGAATAATACCTGTAACATACAAAGAGCTTTCTTGGGTCAGGCTTTTCGCATTGTTCCAGATCTCTTCACTAACTTCACTTTTTACAACGACCCCTTGGATATATCCGGTTCCATCACGCAGCTGCAAAAACTGAATTTTACCGCTGGAACGTTTGTTGTTAATCCAGGCACCGATTGTTACGGTTTCGCCCACATGCTCGTTCACATTACGAATTACACAATTCGTATTCATGCCCATATCTCCCCTTGATTCCTGAATTTGAAAATGCAGCGGGCAGGCTTATGCCTGTCCTCTGCACTTCCTTGTCATTCTATATTTACTTTACAGTTAGATTACTGAGAATTCAATACGATTCGGTGTGTATCACGTGCAATGACCAATTCTTCGTTTGTTGGCACAACGAGAACTTCCACTTTGGAATTCGCTGTTGTGATCCGGCGCGGTTCGCCGGAACGAATGGCATTCAGCGCTTCATCCAGTTCAACACCCAGATAAGTGAGTTGCTCACATACTTTTTGGCGAAGTACAACGGAGTTCTCACCTACACCTGCCGTAAAGACGATCACGTCTACACCGTTCATTGCAGCTGCATATGAGCCGATGTATTTACGCAGACGGTATTCGTACATTTCAAAAGCAAGCGTGGAGTTGGCATCGCCATTCTCCATACCTTCCGTAATCTCACGCATGTCACTGCTGATTCCGGAGATCGCAAGCAATCCACTGTGTTTGTTCAACATGGAGTTCACTTCACTTACGCTCAGTTCTTCCTTGTTCATTACATAAGGTACGATGGCTGGATCAAGGTCACCACTACGTGTTCCCATCATCAGTCCCTCAAGTGGAGTCATACCCATCGAAGTATCCACGGATACGCCACCTTTAACTGCCGTTACACTACCACCGTTACCCACGTGACAAGTGATGATTTTCAGATCTTCCAATGGACGATCCAGATACTCAGCAGCAGCCTTGCTTACGAAATCATGGGAAGTACCATGTGCGCCGTAACGACGTACTTTATATTTTTTGTAAAGCACACGCGGAATAGCATACAGATAAGCTTTTTCCGGCATCGTCTGATGGAACGCTGTATCAAAGACCATTACCTGTGGCACACCAGGCATATTTAATTCAGCCGCACGAATACCCATCATTGCTGCAGGGTTATGAAGTGGAGCCAAGTCGAACAAACGACGAATTTCAGCTTTGGCAGCATCATCTACCAATGCAGATTCTTTAAATGCTTCACCACCGTGAACAACACGGTGTCCAACCGCTTGAATTTCACTTACAGAATCCAGTACACCATTTTCTTTGTGAGTCAAAATATCAATGACTTTACGGATCGCTGTTGTATGCTCCAGAATCTCACTAACTTCTGTAACATCCTCACGGCCTGTCGGTTTGTGTGTCAGGATGGAGGAATCCATTCCGATCCGCTCTACCAGACCTTTAGCCAGTACAGATTCGTCAGTCATATTATACAGTTGATATTTGAGCGAGGAACTCCCCGCATTAATTACGAGTACTTTCACAGTCGGTCACCATCCTTGTCGTACTTGAAGAATCCTTCGCCTGTTTTGGCACCCAGGTGTCCTGCACGCACCATTTTCTTCAGGACTGTAGAAGGACGATATTTCAATTCTCCGAATTCACGGAACATTCTTTCGAGTGCAGCTTCAACAGAATCCAATCCGAAACGGTCAGCCATTTCGAGTGGTCCATGTTGGAAGTTGTATCCGATACGCATTGCATCATCGATATCTTCAGCAGATGCAACACCTTCTTGCAATACATGCAACGCTTCGTTAATCAGCAGGCAGATCAGACGGGAAGTTACGAATCCAGGGGATTCATAAATCATGACTCCTTTTTTGTCCGCTACTTCTTCAACAAAACGTCTGGTCTCTTCGAATGTTGTATCCGAAGTTTTCAGTCCACGAATAATCTCTACAAGATCAACCCGGGATACCGGGTGAATAAAGTGCATGCCAATAACACGCTCTGGATATTTGGTCGAGCTTGCAAGCTCGGTCAAACTCAGCGTGGATGTATTACTTGCCAGAATGACATTGCTTGGACAAACTTGGTCCAGTTGGCTGAATACTGCTTTTTTCGCATCCAGATCCTCTGAAATTGTCTCAATGACCATGTCGCAAGTTCCAAGTTCAGCTAAATGAGCTACCTTGGTAATGCGGGAAAGAATCAATTTCTTCTCCGCTTTTGTAATCGCCCATTTCTCCAGTTGTTTATCCAGATTGGTTTCGATCATGTCATATGCATGATCCAGCTTTTGTGTTGTATGCTCCACGAGAAGCACATCAAGTCCTTTAGCTGCGAGCATCTGGGAAATACCTTGTCCCATCGTACCGCCGCCGACAACTCCTATTTTTTTGAAAAACATGGTTCTGCTCCATCCTTTCGGTTCTCTATTTCTCTATTGTACCCTGTTCGCCGAAAATTACAAATTTCGACCCAACATATAATAATATCTTAGCACGAGTGAAATGTAAAAAAAAATAACCAGCATAAATAAATTATGCTGGTAGAAGGGCACTGTCACGAAATTGACAACGAAATTGTTCGCCAGACAAAACTTCCTCACGAATCAAGATGTCGAGTGAATTGTCGAAAATTGTCCGTTGTTCTTCAAGCAACCGCTTCGTCTGTTCCATCAGTTCTTGCAGAATTAATTTATTCTCTCTCATCAGTTCCTCGGTTGTCACCATATCCATGTTCACTATCCCAAGTGAAGTCAATCCGGAAGCCATCATCGTCTGCACAACATTGGTTGCCTGATCGAAGTCATTGCGTGAACCTGTGGAACGACCACCGTAGTACATTTCCTCCGCAGCTGCTCCTCCGAGTGCAATCATGATCTGCTCTTCCAGGAAGCGCTTCGTATATAGGAACTGTTCCTGTTGCGGGTTATGACGGACATATCCCAGCGCCTGACCACGCGGACTGAGTGCCACCTGACTAACACTGCCTGGACGAACAAGTTCAGCCATAATGGCATGTCCCAACTCATGAATAGCGACCCTTTTCTTCTCTTCCACACTGGACTCACGGTCTGTCTTTTCACCCATCATGACTTTATCAATAGCCAGAGACAAGTGCCGCTGTTCGATGTTCAACAGCCCATCCCGCATGGCGTATATTGCCGCTTCGTTCATCACACTTTCGAGTTGTGCACCAGAGAAACCATATGATTCTTCCGCTGTTTTCTCCAGATTAACTTCCTTCAACAGAGGTTTGTTCACCGCATGCAGTTCCAGAATATGCTTTCTGCCCTTTTTGTCAGGCAAGTCCACTTGAATGTGACGGTCAAAACGTCCCGGTCGCGTTAGGGCGCTATCCAGCATCTCTTTACGGTTCGTTGCAGCGATAACCAGAATTCTTGGCGTATCGGAAGAATAGATTCCATCCATTTCCGTCAGGAGCTGATTCAGAGTCTGATCATATTCACGCTGTTGACCACCCTCACGTTTCCCCCCGATGACATCGATTTCATCGATAAAGATAATAGCGTTTTCCTTATTTTCCTTGGTGGCACGGGTTCTCGCGTCCTTGAACAAATCCCGAATTCTGCTGGCACCCACACCAACATACATTTCCACGAATTCACTACCCGATGCTGCTACAAAAATAGAATCGGTGTAATGTGCAGCAGCCTTCGCCATCAACGTTTTCCCTGTCCCTGGAGGGCCCGTCAGCAAGATCCCTTTTAACGGGCGAATCCCGAACTTCCGGATTTCTTCATGTTTGATCAGAAAGTCAAGCGCTTCACGCAATTCCTGCTTGGCACTGTCCTGTCCACCAATTTCTTCAAAAGTAAGCTTGGAAGGTCCTTTTTTCTTACGTTTACGTTCCTGTGCAGCGCCTACTGTAATCCCGCCACGCATTTGCATCATGAACAGCAGACCACCGACAACCGCCGCCGCAATAAGAATCGGAACAATATTAACACCAGTAAACGCAAGGAAAATAATCAACACAGGAAAAAATCCGATGGCAACTTCTTTTGTCCATTTAGGCATTAGGCCACACTCCTATCTGACCGGGCACACGCGGCAGAATTATAAACTTGCTAGCATCTCCGTCACTGAGACTGACATATACATTGTTGTCATCCATAGCTGTATTCACTTTAATCCCGTTCGTCGCCATCTTCGACAACGTTGGTGTAATTTCGGTGTACTGCTTGTTCTCCATCGCCTGGGCTACGGTAAACATGGCATCACCCCACCAGTTCTCAAGCGCCTCGTTGGAATGATCCACAACATCCAGCTTTAACGAGCGTGAACCAATCACCGTCTGTCCTTCTTTGTGAATATATTGTACCAGTCTGCCCAAATCAACATCAGGTTGCAGATCCAGTTTCAATTGTACGTCATTGCGGTTAATAGTTAATTGAACGTCATTGACTCCATCGTACTGGTTAACCATCTTTTCAATCGGATTCTGCACGGCCACCTGACGATATACAAACCAACCTCCAAACAACACAACGGCTGAAATGACGGCAGTTAAAGCAATAGGCAATACTTTTAGCTTCAAGTGAATTACCCCTCCCAGATTTTGGCCTAACCTACTGGCTTATTGGTATATACGAATCATTGACTCCTGCGATAATTTCGACAGGTTTATTTGTTTTGAATGTAACTTTGAGTACATATCTGAGTATATCACATCGTATATACAATTTCGAAGGCGAAAATATGAATAAATTATTAATTTTAACTATTTAAATCAAAAATGTTTACAGACAACACAAAGAACCGGTTCAGTCGGATATCCGTCTGCCGGTTCTTTCATTTCTTTAAATTCTCTAGTTATGTCACTCTATTTGTTCTAGCTGTTCGGGAGTGTGTAGACCAGGTCCACCTGTTCTCCGTTGCTAAAACGATAAAAGCGATAGTGGTTATGCGTACCGTCTTTATAATACACTTGCCACACATATATTCCATTCACAACTCCGGGCATGATTCGCTTAATCTCACCGGCAGGAACTTCAGAACTGAAGCGATTGCGGATCTGCGCTTCGGACATGCCATTCTGCAGCAGCTCACTGTGTACAGCGTTTGCACCCTTAGCCGGTTGATTGTTTGCATCGAATTTAACCCAGACCATAACATCCTGGTTATCCTTATTTTTGCCGATCAGGGTCCAGTAGATATTGTCAGAGCCTTCTTTGTCTCCCCAGATGTACTTGCGCAATTCATCATAGGATGTAATGCCCAGTTGCTTCTGTGCTGCCTCTATAGCGAGCGCTTCTTCCTTGCGCTGGTCCTGCGTGACATAGACGTAATAACGCTGAAGTCCAAACAGAATCAGAACCAGTGCAAGTAGCGAAATCCATATCCACTTCTTTTTTTTCTTCAAAAGCCGAACTTCCTTTCCCTATGATGCTGTCCTGCAATTAACGAGCAAGCAGACCATCAAATGCCAATTGAGACTCACGCAAAATACGTTCTTCATCCAGCGTCAGACATTCGCCATGTTTCACCACTTGTTTTCCATCCACCCATACGTGCTCAACATCTTTGGCAGAAGCCGAGTAGATCGTATGTGAGATCAGGTCTGTATGTGGATAGAAATGTGCCTGTTCAATATCAAGGGCGATAAAATCAGCCTTCATGCCGACCTGAAGCGCTCCGGTATTGTTCAAGAAGATGGATTTGGCACCATATGACGTTCCGAGTAGTAACGCTTCGCCTGCCGGTACTGCCGTCGGGTCACCAGATACACCTTTGTGGATCAATGCAGCCAGTCTCATTTCCTCGAACATATCCAGGTTGTTGTTGCTTGCTGGTCCGTCTGTTCCGAGTGACACGGTAACTCCTGCTTTCAGCAATGCAGGTACCCCCGCAACTCCGGAAGCAAGTTTCAGGTTACTTCCCGGGTTATGGGATACAGCCACATCATGACGGGCCAGAATTTCAATCTCTTCATCATTCAGATGCACCGCATGTGCAACCAGGGATGGACGGGAGAAAAAGCCCAGTTTCTCCAGATGTGCCACAGGACGCAGTCCATAATCAGCCACGTTCTGCTCCACTTCACGAAGCGTTTCAGACATATGTGTATGGAGAGGAAGGTTTAGGTCATTCGCTACCTGTACAAGCTTCTCTATGTAGTCAGGAGGGCATGTATATGGGGCATGTGGCGAGATTACGGTTGTAATACGACCATCTGCCTGTCCATTCCACTCACGTGCAAACGCTGCCGACTCCTCCAGCTTCCGCAGTTGCTCTTCTTCCGAGCACAGCCCGATTACACCACGTGCCAGTGCTGCTCTAACGCCGGATTGCTCCACAACTTTGGCCACTTGATCCATGTGATCGTACATGTCCAGGAAAGCCGTAGTTCCGCCTTTCAACATTTCAAGCACCGATAGCGAGGTTCCCCAATATACATCTTCTGAAGTCATTTTCGCTTCCATCGGCCACATTTTTTCCTGCAACCATACTTGCAATGCAAGATCGTCTCCGTGCCCTCTGAGCAACGACATCGCTGCATGACCATGCGTATTGATCAGACCCGGCAGGAAGAACAGTCCTTTTCCATCTACCTTGGTACTATTTTTGTCTTCATCCGGCAATGTCTCACCAATATGCACAATCTTGTCATTCTCAACAACCATGTATCCTTGGACCACGTTCCATGTTGTGCCGCCTTCATTAACGGCAAATTTGCCGTTGTGGATTACCCATCTATTTGTTGTCATCTTCCTCGTCGTCCTTTCCAGTCTCCAAGTAATAGGCCAAACTAAGCAGATCCGTTGTAAAGTCAGCATGGTGAATGCGGATATGCGGCGGTGTTTTTAGAATTGTTGGTGCAAAATTAAGGATCGCTTCGATTCCGGATTCAATAAGCTGATCGGCTACATTTTGGGCTTCCGTATCCGGAACCGTGATAATTCCGATGCGGATGTTATCCGTTTTAACCGCTTCCGTCAATTCATCCATTGGTTTTACCGTCAAACTGTTGATTTGACTACCAATCTTCGGTCCATATGCATCAAATACAGCAACAATCTTCATGTTGTCTTTCAGATATGCGTTGTAGTTGGACAAGGCTTGACCTAGATTACCCGCGCCTACCAGAGCTACATTAATTTGCTGATCGATCTTGAGAATGTGACGAATTTTCTCGATCAAATAGGATACATCATACCCGATCCCTTTACGACCAAAATCACCGAAGTAAGCCAGGTCTTTACGAATTTGGGCCGGATTCAGATCCAGCCTCTGTCCAAGCTCTTGAGAAGAAACAGTAGCCACCTCACGCTGATGCAACTCGTTCAAATAACGCAAGTATACAGGCAGACGTCGTACCACCGCTTCCGAAATTTTATCCGATTTCATTCTTGCTCCCCCTTACCAAGGCCACGATAAAATAATAGATGAAAAGATGAGCATTCTGTATAAACTCAAAGATAAACGTGACATTTTATACAGAATGCTCCTTGTAATTTAGGTTATAAGTTCTTGCGTGCAACTGCTTAAATCGGATACGGGAATATCTAATAAAGTTTAACGCCAAACAATAGTGTCATGCAATGATGTAACGAACAAAACAACCATTATTTTTGTTCATTAGCAGGTTTTTCCAACCACTCGGTAATTCGTGGAACCATCTGCTCCGTGAGCATGTGTTCCATTTTGGGACCAGGTAATGAATATAAAAAGAATTTACCATAGTACGCTTCAATCACCCGTGTATCATAAACAATGACAATTCCTCTGTCCTTCGCTGTACGCACCAACCGGCCAAATCCCTGTTTGAAACGAATGACCGCTTGCGGCACGGACAGTTTCATGAACGGATTTTTCTTCTGTTCCTGAAGCAGCTCACTCTTGGCTTCCACCAACGGATGATTCGGTGGCTGGAAAGGCAGTCGAACAATAGCGAGACAGGTTAGGGCCTCTCCCGGGATATCTACACCCTCCCAGAAGCTGCTTGTGCCCAAAAGTACCGTTGCTTTGGCATCTTGGAACCTGCGAGTCAATTTGGAACGACTTCCACTGTCAACGCCTTGCCCAAGTAACGAGATGTCGTTACCAGAAAGAGCTTCTTTCAGCGGATCATAGACCTGTCGCAGCATCTTGTATGAAGTAAACAGAACCATCATGCGTCCACGCGTGGCAATTGCCGTCTCTGCGAGGGATTGCACCAGCATATTAACAAAGTGCGCATCACCCACACTTCCCTTCACACTCGGGAAATCACGCGGAATCACCAGAAGTGCCTGATCGCGATAGTTGAAAGGTGAAGGCAGCATCGACGTTAACAGCCGATTATTCTCGGAAGCTTCCTGCAAGCCAAGCTGTTCAATCATGAACTGGAATGACTTATCCACAGAGAGCGTAGCCGATGTAAGCACAACACTTTTCTTTTTGTCAAAAAACAAATCCTTAAGCTGTGCACTGACATCTACAGGTACGGCATACAGCTGGAGAGATTTACTGCGGAACTGGCCGCTGGCTTCCATCCAGTACACCGTTTTGGCGTCATCCATTCGCATGAAGAAACGTAGATTCTCCTTCAATGTGGTCAGATCTTTCAGCAATCCTGTAATGTCCGTGATCAGACTATCCGATTGATAATCATCCTGATCCTCTTTCACCTCAAGCAGCAATTTGTCCCCTTTGCGAACCAAATCGCCCAGAGTCACATAGATCTGGTTCTCCAGATCCTGCAACTCCTCCCATTTAGCAGGTTTCTGAGATGCTTTCAGACGCAGTGAAAATTGCCCCGTCTCTCCCGGTGAAGCATCACTTCGTTCAGGCAACAGACCGAACAAGGCATCGCTCATACGATCCCACAGCTCCTTAACTTCAAGAGCGAGCGGGAACATTTGATCCACCATGGAGCCCCATTGCACTGAATTTTCATGCCCGGATAACTGGGAACGAAGCATAGGCAACTGACCATTACGACTGTCTTTAAACAGGCGGGTCAGTGTATGAACCAAGGTGAAATATTTCATATGCATTCCAAGATGTTTACCAGCGACATCCTCCAAATGATGTGCCTCATCGATCACAAGACTCTCATAGGCTGGCAGCAACTGATGCGCGGCTTTTACATCCGTAAATAATTTGGAGTGATTGGTGATTACGATATCAGACAACCCTGCTTCATGTTTGGCACGATGGTAGAAGCATTTACGGAACCATGGACAGGATCTTCCCAGACATGATTCGGATTCGCTCTGTACCGTCTCCCAGAAGTCCCCTCCGCGTCCGCTAAGGTTAAGTTCCTCATCATCTCCGGTTTCGGTCTGCGTGAGCCAGACAATCATCTGAGCCGCTGTGAAATAATCCTCTTTAGGTGTGGCGAATTCACGTTTATTGATTTTGTGTTCAAATTTGCGCAGGCACAGGTAATGTCCACGTCCTTTGAAGACAGCAGCCTTAAACGGGAACGGAACCACTTGGGTCAGCATCGGAATGTCTCGCTCTCTCAATTGCTCCTGCAGATTGATTGTATGCGTGCTAACCATAACTTTCTGTTCTTGCTTCACACTTTCGTAAATAGCAGGCAACAGATAACCCAGAGATTTACCAGTGCCTGTTCCTGCTTCGATCAAGAGATGTTTCTCTTCATCCAGGGCTTGCCTTACACTGCTGAACATCTGAGTCTGCGCTTCACGCTCTTCGTAATGATCCAGTGTATCCTTCAGGTTCTCCCGAACCTGGTCCATAAACTGTTCGAAGCTTACACCATCAAGGGGGTTAGCCTCCCGCTCATCGCGTGGTGCACCAATATCGGTCCAATCACTTACATTAAGAGCAAGCTGACGATAATAGGTATGTCCGTCCAGATCCTGAATCGGCTCTGCTTCCTTCTCACTGCGCATTCCGTCCAAGAACCAGCCCAAGTCACTGTCTTCTGGTGCAAACAGGTCACTGAGGCGCTGAATCGTTATGAGCGGTAATTCCTTTAACTCATCCAGACACTTGAGCAGCACATAGGCTGTCGCCAGTGCATCACTGTCTGCCTGGTGAGGGCGATCATGTTGAAATCCAAATTCGGAAGACACATAACCGAGTTGATAAGAACCCAGTGATGGGAATGTGATCTTCAGAAAATCAATCGTGTCCAGAATGCGGCCGGTGAACGGCAAATAACCGCAACGGTCGAGAGCATTCTGCAAAAAGTGAAAATCAAAAGCGACGTTGTGTCCAACAAGCACCACATCATTAAGCAGCGGAACCATCTCCATCATCATCTCTTCGAGTGAAGGAGCGTCCGCCACATCTTCATCGGTAATACCCGTTAACCCCGAAATAAACGGGGGAATCGGTACACCAGGGTTCACATAAGAACTATATATTTGAGTTATGCTGTAGTCATGATCTATGATGGCAAGTCCGGCCTGTATAATCTCACCGTCGGACTGCGTGCCGGTTGTTTCGAAATCCAATACGGCAAATTTCATTGCAATGTACGGTCCCTTCCATTCCAGTCTATGTTACAGCATAGCAAAAAAAAGGGGATTTGAAAATTAACTGACAAAAAAGCGGTGTCCCCGCCGCTATGCCAAAGGAGGGAACACCGTTTTTTGTCGCCGAATTCCCGCTTAATGAAGGGTCGTCAGCTGATTAGCATATTGCAATTTTCCCCTGTTCAACCTGCAAGCTTCCATGTTGTACAGTGGTTCGGTCAATGTCGGGTCATACTGAAGGGCCTGTGCAAAGAGTGAACATGCAGCTTCGGGATTCGCAAGCTTGGCTTGAATACAGCCTAGGGCGTTACATACAAGCCCTTTTAAGCGGGGTGAACCCTTAAGGTACATGATCTGCTGCAAATGTGTCCCGGCTTCCGCCATTTGTTCCAGATTCAGATACGCGAGCGCCAGGTAAAAACGAGTCAATGCACTCTCCGGATGGTCGGTCACAACCCGGGAGAACTGCATGATCGCCTGCGGATACATCTGTAATTTGAAATAACCCTGACCTCGACTGAAACATTCCAGATGGAGTTCAGGCAGAGCGGTAACAGCTTCCTGTTCCGGTTCAAGGGAAGCAGGCTTATCCATCTCCCGCTCCCTCACCTGGCTCATCTTTTCTTCAAACATCAGCCATTCATCCAGCATTCCGTCACTCATCCGCTTAAGCAAATTCCACTTTTGCAACAATTCCTGTTTGTTCAGGCCTTCAGCGGAAGGATAGCTCTTGATAATTTCATCTAACATGTCGTTCATTTCTGCGAAAACATGCTGGAACATCGATGCATCCCCACCCTTGAAAAAATGGATTAGTGCAGTGACCTGTACTCATTTTTTGCTTCAAGGGCCGATTTCATTCTCCTTACCAGTCGATTACATAATTGTTGCGTGGACTTCCTGTTTCATCGTTTGTACAGGTTTATTCTGTCCATCTACAAATACAACGGTTGGTTTGTGAATATTTGCCTCTTCTTGCGACATCATGGCGTAAGAAATGATAATGACGTTATCTCCAGGCTGCACCAGACGTGCAGCTGCGCCGTTAAGACATATGACCCCGCTTCCGCGCGGTCCTGGAATCACATAAGTTTCCAGACGTGCACCATTGTTGTTGTTCACAATTTGCACTTTTTCGTTTTCCATCAAGTCGGATGTTTCCATCAAGTCTTCATCTATGGTAATGCTACCCACATAGTTCAAATTGGCTTCCGTTACCGTAGCCCGGTGGATTTTGGATTTCATCAGTGTTCTAAACATGGGACAGTACCTCCGATTTTTGCAACCTTATATTGTCAATCAATCTTGTTTTTCCAAATTTCACCGCAAGTGCGATGAGCAGATCGTCACGTCCTTGAATTTCTTCCTGATCTGCGAGCGGCTCCAGACTTGGAAAAGCCTGAATCTCGGCGTAGTCGATAACAGCAAGCGGTGAGCTTGCAATCTGCTCGCGCAGAATACGACGGATATCTGCGGCGTTTATAGCTACACCTGTATCTGCCGCTTCTTGAGCTGCACGCAGTGCCTTCGACAGAACTAGAGCCTGATTACGCTGTTCAGCGCTAAGATAGACGTTACGTGAACTGAGGGCAAGACCATCCTCTTCGCGAACAATCGGACAAGGTACAATTTCTACAGGCATATTCAAATCATTCACCATCTGTTGAATGACCGCAACCTGCTGAGCGTCTTTCATTCCAAAAAATGCACGCTGTGGCTGTACAATGTTAAACAGTTTGGAGACTACGGTCGTTACCCCGTCAAAATGCCCCGGACGGGAAGCGCCACATAGGCGCTCCGTCAGTTTGGAGACAGATACCGTCGTTTGCGTTGCCTGTGGATACATCTCTTCAACAGAGGGAATAAATACGATATCCACTCCTTGTGAACGTGCTGTCTCCACATCTCTGGCTTCATCCCGCGGATAGCTGTCAAAATCTTCATTAGGTCCAAATTGAATTGGATTAACAAATATGCTTAATACCACGATATCGCTCTGTTGTCTGGCTGCCTGCATCAAGCTTGCATGACCTTGATGAAGATAACCCATTGTTGGTACCAGACCTACAACGGACGCACTGGACCGAATCGCTTGACGCTTCAAGCTTAGTTCCTGTCTTAACTCTGCGATTGTCCGTAATACTTTCATGAGTTATTCCCCACCTTTTCCTTGCGTTGTCCGCCGTACAGTTGATCCAGAACACCATCCGCAGCATTGAATACATGCTCTTCGGCCGGGAACGAACGATCTTTCACTTCTTTTACGTAAGCTTCGATGCTGGTTCTGATTAATGTACCCACATCTCCATAGGTTTTGACAAATCGTTTGGGCGTATACGGAGAGGCGTATTGAACCACATCGTGGAATACCAGTACCTGACCATCACAACCTCGTCCTGCTCCAATTCCGATGGTTGGGATGGACAGTTCCTCCGAGATCGCCCGTGCAACTTCTTCCGTAACCAGTTCAAGCACAATGCCAAACGCGCCTGCAGCTTCCAGAGCTTTGGCTTCGTCCATCAGACGTTTTGCATCCGCTGCATCCTTGCCCTGAATGCGGTAACCACCAATCTGATTAACCGATTGAGGCGTCAGTCCAATATGTCCAAGAACAGGCACGCCTGCTTGCACGACTGCTCTGACGGTGTCCGCTATCTCGACTCCGCCTTCCATTTTAACCGCATGGGCTTGCCCCTCCTGCATCAGTCGACGTACACCCTTAAGCGTCTCATCCACGCTGCCATGATAGGTCATAAAAGGCATATCAGCCACAATAAACGTTTTCTCGGCCCCGCGCACTACGGAACGTGTATGGTATACCATGTCGTCGATGGTCACCGGAAGCGTCGAGTTATAACCCAGTACTACATTACCAAGTGAGTCACCAACCAGGATCAGATCGATACCTGCTTCCTCTGCGAGGAGCGCCGTTGGATAATCATAAGCCGTGATCATGGTAAGTGGCACACCATCCTGCTTGTATTTTTTCATTTTCACAATATTCATCGCTTGTTTGTTCGCCATTTTCTCTCATGGCTCCTTTCTTCTTTTCAAATAAACGCAACAAAAAAAACCTTTTAGTTTTCCACTAAAAAGTCCCGAAAAGTCAAAAAAGAGTCACTTGCGATCGTCCCTTCTGTCTCGGTCCTCTTCGGCTCAGAGCAGAATCCAACAACTCACTTAAACGTATTTCATTCTTGCACTGCGGTCTGCTTATATAAAACCATTCAAGCAGAACAGGTTACTGTTACGGGAGTGCAATTCGGTCTGCATTAGCCGATATCGCCTCACGAACACAGTATACCAAAGTTCTGCTCAAACTTCACGTCTTATGTTCATTTTACCAGTGAAAATTCGACAAATTGTTTATAATTTCCAGGAAATCTCACCAGAGATGATTAGTGTATGTTCTCCATCGTGCTTCTCCACGATAAGTGCTCCAGAAGGGTCAAGACCGATGGCCTTCCCTTCAATGACACCATGAGGATTCGTCACAGTAATCTCTCGATTCATCGATACGGACAGGGCCTCCCATAGTGCTGAGATCACGCCGAATCCTTCTTTTTGATACAAATAATACAACTGTTCAAGCTCCGTCAAAATGGCAGCCGTTAGTTTGGTGCGATCAACGGGTTGACCCGTCTCCATCTTGAGCGAAGTAGCTATAGTTTTAAGATCTTCCGGATAATCCTCTGGATCAAAATTCACGTCAACACCTATACCTGCAATACAGTATCTGACTTCATGATCTTCCACCGTGGATTCAAGCAATATGCCACATACCTTGCGTCCATCAATCAACAGATCATTTGGCCATTTGATGCCTGCATCAGCTCCTGAACAAGCTCGAACGGCACGACATACAGCCACTCCTGTTAATAAAGTTAGCTGCGGCGTGTGCTGAAGTGGTAGATCAGGGCGTAACAGAACACTCATCCAGATTCCTTTACCCGGAGGAGAGAACCACTGTCGACCAAAACGTCCTCTTCCTCCTGTTTGTTCTTCCGCAATGACCACAGCACCTTCTGCCTGCCCTTGCTCAGCTAGCTTAAGAACATCCCCTTGCGTAGACAGGGTCGAAGTCAACAAAACAGCCTTACGGCCAAATACGGTTGTATCCAGTGCCAATTGGAGGGCAGTAGCGTCAATGCTATCCGGCTTCGTTACCAGACGGTATCCTTTGCGGGATACGGCTTCAAACTCATAACCCATGTCTCGCAACTTGTTCACATGTTTCCACACAGCGGTCCGACTGATGGACAGATTACGGCTGATCTCTTCACCCGATACGAATCGTCCTTCTGCATTTAATAACATATGTAACAGATCTTCATGTTTGGTCATCTTGAACCACCCGCTTCACTTCTGCACTTAGTGCTGCATGCTGATTCTCTATCGTTCCAATCGCTGTTTCTCGTAACAAATGTTTCATCAGTTGACCCAGCCAAGGTCCGCCTTTGCGCTGTACCATTTGTAACACTTGTTCCCCTGTGATATCCAGCTCTTTCAAGTCATGCACAGGGATCGATTGACTCCATTCGCCTGCAAGCTCTTGAACCAAAACAACCTGCATTTCTGCCTGTTCGGACTGATTCCGCCATCCTGCTGGCAATGTAGACTGTATTCGAAGCCAATCATCCGCCGCCTGAACGCCACAAGCCAGAACAGTAACGATCCAATCGGAACGAAGACTGACCATATCCTTCTGCTCCTGAACGGAAGTATGAATCAACTGTTCCACCTGAAGAACCCCTGTTATTCGAGAACGATGTTCATTGGAGAATGTCCACTGACGTAATAATACATCTGCTTCATCCTTGCTATAACCGCCAGCAATCAGGATGAGTGACCAACGAAGCAACACATGCTGACCCGACAATTGTTCCAAATTGGATAACAACATCTTGTTAAATCGGGTCGAGCTTACCGGCGCTTTGATATGAGCAAGGGAATCACTTCTGTATAACAGCTCCAACCCTCTTAAAGGATGCGGTCCAGACATCATTTTTACCATCTCGGTACGTACCCGTTCCATTGCTATATGTTGAAGCAGGTCTTTCTGCCTTACAAGACCTTTCCACGTGTTATGGGCAATTTTGAAATCAAATACGGAAGCAAACCGAACACAGCGGAGCATGCGCAGTGCATCTTCACCAAATCGTTCCATCGCAGAACCTACACATCTGACTCGCTCTTCCTTGATATCTGCCTGCCCACCGAAAGGGTCAACGATTGTGCCAGTGACGTCCATGGCTAGAGCGTTCATCGTGAAGTCGCGCCGCTGTAAATCTTCCTTGATATCCTGAACAAATTGAACCGTAGCAGGTCTGCGGTTATCCTGATATTCGGATTCTGTTCGAAATGTGGTCACTTCAAAGTAATAACCGCCTGAACGAACGGTAACCGTACCGTGTTGCAGACCTGTAGGAATACAATCGTCAAACAGTTCCATGACTTGCTCAGGAGAAGCAGATGTCGTGATATCCATATCGTCTACAACTCGTCCCAGCAATTCGTCACGAACGCAACCACCTACCCAATATGCCTTGTAGCCATGTTTGTTTAATGTTGTGAGTACATTCTCACTTTGCATTGCCATTTCATGATCTACCTGTGTCCATTGAACCACCACATATCACCTCTTCTCTTGCCTGTTGTGGTATGCACAGTATGATTTCGTCAAAGAAATGATTAACCACAAACCGGCTTCAGATTCGGAACTTCCCTTCCCAACACCCGGTAATAAATCTGTTCGTATTCATGCCGGATAGCATCATTGCAAAAGTCGTGATGCGCACGCTGAAGACATGCTTCCCTGAACTCCGCAGCCAAACGATCGTCCGTCAACAAACGGATGGTGTTCTCGGCCATGGATTGTGTATCCCCGATCGCGGATAAATACCCCGTTTTACCATGTAAGACCAGTTCCGGAATTCCTCCGGCCTGTGAACCGATCGTCGGTACGCCACAAGCCATTGCTTCGAGCGCCACAAGTCCGAAACTCTCCTTCTCCGATGGAAGCATCAACACGTCTGCCATGGAAATGACCTGAGCAATGTCATCCTGTTTGCCAAGGAAATGAACTTTATCATTCAAGCCGAGATCATTAATTTTCCATTGCATCTTCGGCAAATCTGGTCCTTCACCAACAAATAACAGTTTGGCAGGAACCTGCTCCTGGACCTGACGGAAGACCTCTACCACATCTTGAGTTCTCTTCACCGGTCGGAAATTGGAGATGTGCATTAATATTTTTTCGTCGGGCGCAGCAAAGTCTCTTCGCAGACTGGCAGCATCCCGCGGATAATATATTCGTTTGTCAATGAAATTATAGGTTAGATCGATTGGGCGCTGAATATCCAGCAATTCGACCGTTTCCCGAATCAAATCTTGTGATACGGCAGTAACCGCGTCACTTTCATTAATGGCTAGACGGATCAGATCCTTCAGAGATTCATCCTGAGCCAGAACCGTAATATCCGTTCCGTGCAAGGTGGTAACCACTTTAAGACCGTCTCCTACCATCTGTTTCGCAAGAAAAGCACATACTGCGTGCGGCACGGCATAATGAACATGCAGCAGATCCAGCTGCTGTGACTTAGCCACCTGAGCCATCTTTGTTGCCAGTGACAGGTCATACGGAGGGTAACGGAAAACATAATAATCATTTACTTCAACTTCATGATAAAAAATATTTTTCTGGAACGTACCCAGTCTGAACGGGATACTGTTGGCAATAAAATGAACCTGATGCCCCTGTTCGGCAAGTAATTTGCCCAGCTCCGTTGCGACAACGCCAGACCCGCCGAGGGACGGATAACAGGTGATGCCGATTTTTAGCTTTTTATCCATCCTGTGGACGCTCCTTTGATCTCCCGCTTCATGCAGGTTGATATAATACAACAGAATAATGAAACCCTTCGTTTCATTAAACGTAAAATGTGAAATCGTTCATTGGGCACCCGGCCCAAATTGATGAACCACGTAAGGCGTAATTGTAGCAAAACCTTCTGCAAACGGGATAAGACTGCGTTGTCCGAGCAAGGAATCACGGGCTCTTACACGTTCGATATACCCTTGATTCAATGGCGTCGAGACCGCTCCGTCTCCCAGTTCGAATTGGGAACGATAAGAGAGCAATGATGTTTCTTTTTGCCCATAGTGTTCCGTAATATCGACAATCAAATCCGTAGGGCCGATGTCATTAATAAAGTAAAAATAAAGTTCCTTCACCTGCACGGCAGGCATGTCCGGCATGTAGTTGCGAAGCTTGGCGTTAAATACAGCCTCCTGCACAAGCTTACTGCAATTGACATGATCCGGATGACGATCTTCCCAATACGGAGCAAACACCATCCGAGGGGCATGACGCCGTATCTCAGCCGTTACCGCCTCTACATGTTCAGGAGTAAGATACAAGCCACGATCAGGAAGCCCCAGATTCGTTCGACACGAAAGACCGAGGATGCGGGAGGCTTGCTCCGCTTCCTCGGTTCTGCGCTCTACTGTTCCGTTGGAAGACATCTCAGCACGAGTCAGATCACACACGCCTACTTTCAAGCCAGCAGCGGTATGTTTGGCAATCGTTCCACCCATACCAATCTCCGCATCGTCTGCATGTGCTCCAAAGATGAGAATATCCAGACTCATTCGGAATCACCCGAATTCAATCCAGCCTCCGGCTTGTATTTATGTACCAGCTCTCTCCAGGCAAAATCGCCACGATCCAGAGCCTTAACCAGAATCTCAGCGGTTGCGATATTGGTGGCAAGTGGAATTCCCTGCACATCACAAAGACGCAGCAACGCATTAATATCCGGCTCGTGAGGTTGTGCCATCAGTGGATCGCGCAGGAAAATAATCAGATCCATCTCATTTTGCGCAACCAAAGCTCCAATCTGCTGATCTCCGCCCAGTGGGCCTGATTCGAATCGATGAATCTTCAGAGACGTTCCTTCCATAATACGAAGGCCTGTTGTTCCTGTAGAATATAATTGATGGTCCGTAAAAACAGGCTCATATGCCGTCACGAAGTTAACCATCTCTTCTTTTTTACGATCATGGGCGATAAATGCTATTTTCAACATGACAATCTCCTTTAGTCGATAAAGTGGTCAAATCCGTAGATCATTCCTGTATATTCCATAACCTTTTGCACACCAATCTTAACACCAGGCATATAACCTGCGCGCTCATAGGAGTCATGCCGAATTTTGAGAGACTGTCCATAGTCTCCGAAAACAACTTCCTGCTGCGCGAATACTCCAGGCAATCGTACACTGTGAATTCGGAAGCCGTTGTAATAACCGCCGCGTGATCCTTCAATCGTTTCTTCCTCATTCGGATTACCCTGACGAAGTTCTTCCCGATTGGCAGCAATCAGTTCGGCAGTTTTGATCGCAGTTCCGGAAGGAGCATCCAGCTTCTGATCCCCGTGATATTCGATAATCTCCACATTTGGCATATGTTTGGCAGCCTGTGCTGCGAATCGCATCATCAGAATGGCACCAATCGAGAAGTTAGGGGCAATAAGCCCTCCAATTCCTTTGTCCTGGCATTGCTTGTCCAACTGTTCAATCTGCTCCGGCGTAAAGCCGGTAACACCCATGACAGGTCTGACTCCATGACGGATTGCGATTTCGGTATGTGTAAAAGCATATAGCGGCACTGTAAAATCAACCATAACCTGAGGTTTTGTTTCGGCAAAAGCCATTTCGATATCATCAGTCACCAGCACCCCGCACGCTGGCAAACCAACAAGGGTTCCTGCATCCGTGCCTGCTCCGGAGCGGTTGACAGCCGCTGCAAGCTCCAATTCCGGGTCCTGAAGTACCAATTTCACAACTTCACGGCCCATACGGCCAGCCGCTCCGATCACGGCAACTCTGATTACTTCACTCATATTGACTGCATCTCCTCACTATGTTGGATCATATCGCAGAATCCATTTCAACTCGAAAGAAATCTTTGCAAAATGAATTCTTTATTGAATGGATTTCATACGTTGCTTGATTTCCTGTAACATCTGATGCAGTTGCCCATTCTGCGGGTCCAGCAAAATTGCCTCACGCAGCGCCTGAATTGCATAGTCAAATTCATTCAAATCACTGTAAGCCAGCGCAAGCATAACATGAGCCTCCACTGAGAGCGGATCAAGTTTGACCGCTTCTTGCAGAAGCGTAGACGCTTCCACATAGCGCTCCTGTGTTGCAATCCCCGCCTGCTCCAACAGCAACTTCGCTCTGGAGGTCAATTCTTTTGCTTCCAACGTCTGCAGATGCAAAATATACTCTTCTGTTCCTGGGGACAGTTCAACCGCTTTGCGCGCATATTCAAGCGCTGGAACCAGATGTTTGCTGCGGGCGTGTGTAATGGAACAGCGATAATATAACTCCGCATGTTTTGGATGAGCGTGAATGGCTGACTCGAACCAACGAATCGCCTGCTCAAAATCATTTTGCAATATACAGCGGTAAGCCTGCTGCATATATTCTTCCGGTTTCATCATTAAGCTGACCCTCCCCGATCGGGTGATGGTACAGCATATGTAATCTACGCCTAATCGGTGTTTTTGGGTGTCCACCGATTGGCATCGCGGGTGTTAAATTTATGCATGACTTTGTCGTGCGCCTCAGCCAGATCAATTCCCAGCGAGTTCGCAAAACAAATCGTGATAAATAAAATATCTCCAAGCTCAAGTTCAATGGAATTGGCTGCTTCGGAAGACTTCTTCGGCTTTTCACCGAACTCATGATTCACTTCCCTCGCTAGCTCCCCAACCTCTTCAGACATCCGGGCCAACATGGCCAGAGGACTGAAATACCCCTCCTTGAACTGGGAGATATACTGATCAACCTCACGCTGCATTTCTGCGATGCTTTTCTCCATGAGAACGGATTCTCCTTTGAAATGATGTCGTATTTGTTCCTAATAATATCAGTTATTTAGATTCACTTCCACCATCATCAGCGACAAATCATTTTTAAAGATTCAATAAACAGGTATACTAGATGGGAATGATTAGTTCTTCATTCTAATTTATCTACAGCGAGGGATCTTATGAGCACTGCCAAAACCTGGGTTCAAGTTAAACTGGTTCTTCCCATCGTGCTGGGGACAGCCTTATATGCCTTTGGGCTCCTCTATTTCATTATCCCCAACCAGCTTATGGAAGGCGGCCTCACCGGGGTTACGGTGCTGATCAATTACGCTTTTGGCATCTCACCTTCACTTACAACCTTGATTCTGAATGTTCCCCTCTTTCTGATTGGGCTCAAAATTTTGGGCGGCAGACAGATGATCTATACGGGTATCGGAATCGGGGCACTGACCGTTTTTCTATGGTTGTTTGAGAAGTTGATTCATCTGGGCTGGATTGAACCATTACATACCGAGAATGACCTCCTGCTCGCAGCCCTATATGCAGGTGTCACCCTTGGAGCCGGCCTTGGCATTGTATTTCGTTGGGGTGGAACGACGGGCGGTTCAGACATCATTGCCCGTATTCTCAACCGCAAGTATGGATGGAGTATGGGCCGAGTATTACTGGGCATCGACTTCGTCATTATCGGGCTCTCTCTCATCTACATCCCCAAAGAAAAAATTCTGTATACGCTCGTAGCTGTATTCATCGCCTCCAAAGTCATCGACTTTATTCAGGAAGGTGCATATTCTGCCCGGGCATTTATGATCATTAGTGACCATGCACCCGAGATTGCGGACCAGATTACACAGGATATGGACCGTGGCGTCACCCTCATTCCAGCCATTGGCGCGTACTCTAAACAGGCCAAACACATGGCCTACTGCGTGATCTCCAGGCAAGAGTTCAGGCGACTGCAGACCATTGTACGTTCCATTGACCCGAGAGCTTTTGTCATCATCAGCGATGTTCACGATGTACATGGCGAAGGTTTCAAAGAAAGCTGATATAACACAGAAAGTACATGAAAACCTCTTTTTACATGAAGAGCCGTTAGTGTGGCTGGTCATGCGGAAAGAGGTCTTTTTATATACCACGATCAACTTCATATCCAATTAGCGCCGAAAAGGAAAAATCCCCTGCTGCTGTGCACGATATTTACGATATCCGGCGTAACTTAACGTCGCCACAATGACCGAACTAATGAGCAGCCCGGCTGCCCTGCGATCGGGCCCCTGTACAAAAGGTACAAAGGCGCTCTCGTCCTTCTCGCGACCAAACAACTGATTCACCAGTTCCTCCCCATGGCCCACCATGCTCTTTAATCGAGCCAGATCAGGTTGCTTGGCAGCGGTGAGCCCTTTGGTATGAGATAACCAGGCGTCCATCTGAGCAATCTCATACGGTTCACGGCGAATCAGTGCGGCAGGACGAATCGTCTCATAATGCTCCTCCAGAACGGTGTAGCGGTTTGCCAGTACGGCCGCAGTTTGCCCTTGATTTGTAGCAGCGGATAAAGCGTCCAGATCGTTTTTCACGATTTTATAATACTGAAGCCATAGAGGCTTGGTTGGATTCGCGAGACTATCTGCTGCAAGTCTGAGTTTGGCAGAGGACTGCTGAAGAGAAGCATCGTCATTTTTCACCTTCACAACGGCTTGTTTCACTTCAACTATGGTTTCGGACAAGGCGTGAATGCCCTCAACTGTTGTTTGTCCCTCAAAGGAGATATGCTCCAGACTTTTACTGATACGCAGAATGCTTCCTCGCACTTCTTCAATATTATTCTCGAGCGCCTGACGATACAATATGGCTGCTTCCTCGTTCAGTTGTGCAATTGAATTGCTTGTGGACACTTGCTGATCTGAATTCGAATTCAATGCTTCACTTTGCGCGGATACACGATATGCTAAGTTCGTCCAAAGCAGCAGAGCCATGAACGATACCACCAATAAACCAGTTTTGACCCCAAACGTTCTCTTCATGGACATCCCTCCCACCACCAATGTATGGCGGGAAACAGTTCGTTAGAACAAGCTCAAGATCGGATATCAGGTTCGTTTCGCTTGTCTTAAGGCCAGCCACGCGCACAGAATGCTCACCAGTGTCAGTCCAAATGTGAAATTACGCACACCATCTACATGATCATAGAGGGAAGCGGGTAACCAAGGGTATATATCATATGTATAATCCATCGTATCGTTCAACAGTGTCCAGAGACCTGCAACGACAAGGGCAGCCCAGCGGAAGCCGAAAAAGCGTACATAAATTAGAGCTTCAATGGCCATCGCACTATGCGAAGCAATCAACATCCAGTCTTGCCAGTGCTGTGTACCACCTTGCATCCAGCCAGCGAAAATAATGGATACGGCCCACACGCCATATTTCACAGATGTGACCACGGCAAGCGCCTGAATCACATGTCCGATCCGTTTGATCATGATGGACCGTGGTGGGTACAAGACCCATAACAACGATAAAGTAAAAAACAAACTCGCTGTTGGACTATCTGGCACAAATACGATCTGCCACATCGGCTGCTCAACCAGCGTCAATTTCATTTGCTCTCCGTACCAGATGTATCCGTATACCGTTCCTACCGCATTACACCAAAATAATAGCCACAGGAAATAACGATTGGTTAGAAATTCCCTACTCCAGAAATACGATAAAGCCACATTCCCTGCCCCTTCCTTCATCAATATTGTGCACGATACAGTACTATCCAAAAAAACACTTCAAAAAAACCTGACCGAATAAACGATCAGGTTTCATTGGTTATTTCGATTTTACTGTTCTGCTTTCTGTTTCGCAAGCCATTCGGTCAGATGAGTGATCTCTTCATCCGTGACACCTTGAGCGATGGCGTTATTGTACTGAGGAGGCATCTCGTTATAACCTTCTTTAATGATGGTCAGAATCTCTTCCTGGCTGTGCTTGTCACCCACACCCCGAAGTGAAGGTCCACTTGCACCCTTCATATCAGCCGCATGGCAACCAATACAACCGGCCTTCTTGTACGTTTCCATTGCAGGATCATCCTGTTCCACGATCGCAACTTCTTCTTGCTGTCCAGGTGCATTGGAAACGGGTGGGAGCCCCTGTTCACGCCTCTCCAGCGCTTCTTCTTCACGTTGAATATGTTCAGGCTTCTGTCCACTTGCTTCCAACTCATGCTCGTAGTGCGTCCACGCTACATTTGTCAGGTAGAATACAGAAATGACCGACAAAATCATCAGTGATGAAGCAATTGGGCGTTTATAGAAACGCCGCTCCTTGCCTGTATCCAGGAATGGTGCCAGCAGCAAAGCTCCAAAAGCGACTCCGCTGACCCCCAGTACGCCGAGCAGAACGTAATCGCCAGATGCGTATGGATACTTCAAGTACTGATACAGAAAAAGGAAGTACCAGTCCGGCATAGGAATTACGGATGCGCTCGGATTGGCCGGATAGCCTAAAGGTGCAGGTTCTGAGATCGTGAGAACCAGAATCCCCACCAATACAACGACACCAACCATCCATTCTTTCAGCAGGAAGTTGGGGATAAAGGCTTCTGATTTGCCGGGATATGCCGTGTAATCAGGAGGGGTAATAAATCCCGCCCCTTTACGGACCCGTGAATCACCGACAAAGATAACCTTTTCCTCATCATCCTTCTTATGTCCGTGAGCCATTGCGATTCCTCCCTTCTCAGTTTATAGTGGTCCCGAAATGCCCTGTCTGCGGATCATGATAAAGTGTCCGACCAGAAGCACCAGAAGCACAGCGGGGAGGAAGAATACGTGCAGGGCAAAGAATCGGGTTAGTGTCTGTGCACCAACAATCGTACCGCCTTGCAGGAATTCTTTGATGATTGGTCCCAGCCAAGGAACCGTGTTGGCAATCTCCAGTGTTACTTTTGTTGCAAAATAGGCTTTGTTATCCCATGGTAGCAAGTACCCTGTGAGCCCCAGGCCCAACATGACGAAAAAGATCAGCATGCCAACAACCCAGTTCATTTCTCGCGGTGCCTTGTAAGAGCCTGTAAAGAACACACGCATCGTATGTAAGAACATCATTACGATAACCAGACTGGCTCCCCAGTGGTGCATGCCGCGAACAATTTGGCCGAAGGCTACTTTGGTCTGCAGATACTCCACACTTGCGTAGGCATTGATAATATCAGGTACATAATACATGGTCAGGAACATGCCTGACAGAATCTGAATAACAGTAATAAAGAACGTCAATCCACCAAAGCAGTACACGAATGCGGAAAAGTGATGAGCCGGATTTACATGCTCTGGAACTTCATGATCCGCAACGTCCCGCCAGATTGGCGTGATGTCAAGACGCTCGTCAATCCAGTCATAGACATTTTTAAACATCTGCGTTCACGCCTCCTAATTCACTCGGGTGTTCGGAACAATGTCGCCCAGATATACCCAACCCTGCTCTTCCTTGACTACGTACTCATCCAGCGGTTTGGGGGCTACGGCAAGATTCTTCCCTTCCTTGTCATAGTGCGCGCCATGGCAGGGGCAATGATACTCGTCAGGGTATTGCTTGTCACTATTCCAGCCTACTGTACATCCCAGATGTTTACAGATAGGTGAGAGTGCATAAATTTTACCCTGTTCATCTTTGCGAATCCACGCCACTAACGATGCATTACTCAGATACCAACCATCCTGTTGTTTAAGTTCAAAGGTGAATTCTTGAGGCTCATTCGTAATTTTGCTGATTTCAGCTACTTTGACAGAGGTGCCTTCTCCCTTATGTTGCAAAATCGGGTCCACCGCAAAACGGACCATAGGAAGGATTGCACCGGCGGCCATGTAGGCTGTAGCTCCACCAAGCGTGTACGTCAAAAACTGCCTGCGTGACATCTCCATGCGGCTTGGCAATTTCAATGAAGCTTCGTGGTGGTCATGCTCACTGCTCATACTGTCTCCAACCCCCTTTTTCAGCCAACTCTCTCAAACGTTTTCATTTTCATAAATTCCACGACTTACTAGAACATACATAATCATATAGTAGCCCTAGAACACCGTCAAGAATTTGTCACACATTTTTAAGGTTCAATTGTAAGCGTTATTAAAAAAATGTTGTAAAATTGTCACATTTGTCGCCAAAAACTATTTTTTCCACAACTCTCGTATTTTCTCCCCTATAAATCTCGCAATCCCCTCTTCTCCGACCTCACGAGTTAACACGGACCGACTCAAAACCAAATCAGCAGCTGGAATTTCCATGCCATTCAAATGACCATCTGATGACATAATAACCACATATTTGAATCCCGAGGATTTAAGCTGTGCGGACAAGGAATTTAATGTCATTGACAATTCCGAATTAGCATAATGAAAGGCTGGATAAGTCATGATTCTCCCTTTGAAAGGAATTTCGACCAGATCCAGAAAATCTCTCAGCCGCTCCAATGCCTCGGTAGCTTCAACTGGCGACTGCTCACCGCTAAGAGCTGTGTATGGAATAAGGCATGTATCCAGATAGAGTTGCAGTTCAGCCCAGCTGTCTTGAGTCATCTCACTGAATTTCAATTCCCTATATCCCCTCTCTATCCATTTTATTCCCATATTATATATGACCATATCTTATAAATCCAGACATTCATTTTGGAATTACACATATCAAAAAAGGAAATACGCCTCTGCGCATTCCCTTTTATCTCAGAAAGGAACTATTTTGCCTATCAGTTTATGGTCCTCAGTTCATCCGTCAGACTCCGGAAAGCTACTTCGTCTCCGGTAGCTAACGCTTTATCGATTTCCAAATAGAGTTTCTCGCTGCGCTGTTTGCGAAGCGCTTCGTCCCACACCATCTCAGCTGCCAGCCCCAACATGACTTCATACGTAACTTTCATTTTATCCAATAGGATGCACCTCCAAAACGGATTTAAGAGCTCCTATATTCTTTTCCTTTGGTAACATAACCCAGTGAAGTTCTGGACATCCGCTCCAAATCGGCATCAGTCAGCTCACGTATCACTTTGGCAGGTGTCCCCAAAGCAAGAGTATAGGGCGGAATTTTACTATTCTCAGTAACAACAGAACCGGCTCCAATCAGCGTATATTCGCCAATGTCGGCTCCATTCAGCAGAATGGCTCCCATGCCGATTAATGATCCTGTTCCAATACAACACCCATGAATGATCGCTGTATGTCCTACTGAAACATCATCTCCCACAATCAAAGGTTGATCAGTATTGACATGCCCGACAACGTTATCTTGAATATTACAGCGCTTTCCAATGATAATAGGAGCCAAATCAGCCCGCAGGACTGCATTGAACCAGACGGAAGACTCTTCTCCCATTCTCAAATCACCGATCAGTTTTGCACCTTCAGCCATATATACCGAAGAGTGTAACTGAGGTTGTAGACCTTTGTATGGAATTATCATTATTATCACTCCTTAATTTGGGAGTGATTTTAGCAACTTTTCCTTCATTTGTCAAACATAATGGGTGTAATGTCTCCTGAGATGGAGCGACAGGATACAGCAAGACGAGTGCCCCAAGCTGTCATTTGTATAGTCCGGCCTTCCTCATGTTCCCCAATACGAACCATGCCAAGATGCAGCATCATTTTAACAATTCTGTTATCATAGATGGCATCGGCCGTATCATAATAAAACGGCTGAATGAATGGACCGATCTGACGAAACAGCGACTCGGCAGTTGACCATTCTTGGGCACATTCGCCTGTCCAGTACACAATAGAGGACAGATTGGGAATAGCACCTTTATACAATCTTAACCAAAACCTAAATAGCTGTATCATTTCGGCTGTTTTCTCAGCTCCCAGCTTGTCTTCTCCAGCTGGTGATAACTTCAGCGTGCCTTGCTCCTCACGAACCAGCCGATGGTGAAATGCATAGTCGTAGAGAAGTGCGAAACGATCCGGGTAATCCTTGAAGGAACGGCCATATCCGAATCTCCATCCACCTTTGCCCACCAATTCCTCACTAATGTGCAGGTGCTCCATAATCTGCTGTTGAGAGCGACGGTACATCATGCCTTCAGCGTTAAGGGCAATCTCGTGCTGCTGGACAAACTGCAGGAACAACTTGAGATCATCCGCTAAGAGATGATACTCATCCCGATACATGGGTGGTTCTGTTGTTTTGGTAATCCCTGCTCGCAGATGTGTGGATAACACATCCCTGAATCTTAGTTTCAGATCCTGGGGTACCTGATACAAATACCTGGTCTGCTGCGTTGTTCCATTGAACAACCATCCACTCTTATTGAAGCGAACAATGAGATCACGCGGACTCGCGCCTGCCTCACTCTCCTTTTTGTCCATCGATTGACGGGCTATGGCAATGAGTTCTTCCATACCATAATACTGGCGAGGGTCAAACAACAAGTTGTTCAAAAAACGCTGATCTGCTTGATTCAGTTGACGTACCTGCTGCTCAAAAAAGGGTCTGCTGCCCAATGTAGTGAGAATACTCTGGATGAGTTCATGTTTGGAATTGGGCTTGCATTCACATTGGTAATAGTCTGCTATTCGATTAAGCTGGCCAATATCGGCAAAAGTAAGCATATCCGCTAGATTCATGGGTCCATCGCCTCGCCCGTTAACTACTTCGACTGCTGATTCGGAGCCTGAAATAGTTTGGTTTTGTAAACATCGTTGACGGAATTCCCATAATCTAAACCTCTTTTTGGAAATCTTTTATGTTTTAAAACATACTATGCCTCAAGTTGGTCAATCAGAAGAAAAATGAGAGGTTTGAAATCATATAAAGTCTTATTTCCCCATAAAACGCAAAAAAACAACCCAAGTTAGCTTACTCAGGTTGTTTCGCTGTGTCCAAAGACAGATGTCGTGTGCAATTATATAACAGCGGACTCCAGTCATCACGTTCCTTTTCCAGGATCGTCAGTGACAGGTTTCCAATACGTTCTGTATAGCGATCTTTAAACAAGGCTGTTAACAGGTTGGCTAAGAAAGCTCCGTGAGTGACAATGAGTACGTTTTGGTCTGGATAGGCAGACCATAGATCTTCCAGAAACGCCAGTGCACGAATCTGGATATCCGCTATCTGCTCCTGCCCCAAATCTAATGTCTCCCAGGATTTGCCCCAGCGGGCAACCCGTTCTTCTGAAGTCAGACCTTCAATCTGACCAAAAGCCCTTTCTTTCAACCGTGCGTCCGGCTCAAGCAAAGGTACATTCAACAGCTTGGAGATAATCTCCCCTGTTTCCTGTGCCCGCGATAATCCACTTGTGATGATATAGTCCCATTGGTATTCTTCCGTCAGCAGACGTCTTCCCAGGCGCTCTGCCTGTTCACGACCTTCTCCATTCAGAGGAATATCCGTCTGACCCTGTATACGGCCCGCCGCATTCCAGTCTGTAAGACCGTGACGAATAAGCCCGATTCGCACTTACATCCCTCATTTCTCCACACGGCGAACGAAAGGTTATTACCTATGCACTCGCACCTTGTTTGCGTTTATTCGTTGTTCGATGCATACGTCCAAGAGAAAATAACGCCATTCCTATTGCAAGTAAAGAGAGGGCCATCCAATACTGTGGATAAGCAGGTCCCATGCTCACAACAAAAGGTTCTATGATACTTCCTCTGTCCGCTCCAGTCATGTTGTACTGATACATTCCAGAGGACGATGGTCCGCTTCCGGCAACCCCTGTCTCCAGAATACCCGTAGCAACAACCTTGGTTTGCTCAGCTTCTGATACGTCTGGCTTAAACATTGCCATATACAGAAAGCTGCATAAAAAAATAGCCAGGAACGCGGCGATCCACAAAGACATATGCTTGCGGATCACAGCAGAGAAACGATTAACCTTTACCTCTTCCGGCAGAAGCCATGGAGACTCCGCGTAGATCCGGTCCATCACGTTACGGTTCACTCTCTCTGCCTGTTGTTCTGTCACTGGAACCGGAATGCTGTGCAGCAAGATCTGAGCTTCTTCCCAGACCTCAAATTGCTCGGAGCACTCATCACAACCAGCGAGATGAGCATGAAATGCAATCCGCTGAGGATGAGTTTCCGGCAAGTCCCAGACCAGTGCAAACAGTTCCTGGGCTTCATTGCAATTCATCGGTTCTTCATCCCTTCATATGGCTCGTACACCGGTTCGAAGAAATAAGGTTCCAATTGAGTTTTTACGCTTGATCTTGCTCTGAATAATAGCGATTTCACAGAACTGACGCTCTGCCCAAGAATATTCGCAATCTCTTGGTAGTCTAGTTGATCATACTCGCGGAGTATAATCGCAGAACGTTGCTTCTCTGGCAAATTGTTAATCGCATCCCTAACCAGCATCACCCGCTCGCTACGTAGTACAGCATACTCCGGTGTATTCTCCGAAGGAGCAACGGGAACAATCCCGCTCTCTTCAAGTGGGACATTTCCGCTGCGCTGTTTGCGAAGCTCACTCAGTACCGTATTTCTCGCAATGGTATATAACCAGGTTGAGAATGAGGCATCCACCTCACGGAAAGAGTGCAGACTGCGGAACGCCTTATAGAAAGTCTCAGAACAGAGATCTTCCGCAAGCAGCTCCATATTGGAACTTTTCAACATATGATATACGAAAGCCAGTATTTTACGCTGATAACGACTCATCAGCTCGGAATATAACTCCAGGTTACCTTCCTTGATCTCTCGAATCAACTGGGAATCCGTCATTTGAGTGCGACCCCTCCTCGCCCATCCATGTGCTTCTCCCCGTTCGACTCTATCCATGTATTACCGAACAGGCACAAAAAAGTTGCGGTTCTCACCGCATATAAACAGCGTTCAGCGCCATAACTGGCCTTCCCGCCAAATTCCCCTATGTAATGGCAATTTCCCCAACGTTTCTACATTAACAGTATTTATTGTACAACGGTCTGCATCATCCTGGCAAATCCATTGGTATCCACAGAACCCGACCTGTCATTCATATGCGGTCATTTTCACGTTCATGACTTCATTTTGCTCCTTTTTGGTAAGCCTTGCTTATATAGACGGACGACATACTGAAAAGGTTACAGAAATGTGATATTTTTTTGATCTAAGGTATCCTAACAGATTAAGGAGGGAGATGTAAATAGAGGATGTAAGTTTAAATGTAACTATTAACATATCAATGCCTTTCCCATAACTTTTCAAGACAAAAAAAAGACCGCTTACAAAAGCGGCCATTGCTCACGTGGAGCAATACAGTTATTGGATAGGAGTGGAGAGTATTGTCCTGAAACTAAACCTTTTATCTTCTATTATAAAGACCCTGTCATCCGTTACGGATACAGGGCCTTTTTTTTAGATTGTATTCCTTAACTCTTGTGCCAACGTTAACCCATCGTCAAATCCAGTTCTGTATGCAGTCTTGATTGAGGAACCTTTTTGTAGGAAGATATCTTCCAATTTATTAAGGTCGTCGATTAACTCCAACGGAATGTATTTCTTCAATCTATTTAAGGTGACATTAAAATCATCGTACAACTCTTTATTTTCGTCCTCGCATATAGTTACAACTTCCCAAAGGCGTTTTTCGATAGCTGGTTCCAACCACCCTTTTAACATTACGCAGCACTCCTATGATGTATTTTACGAATTTCTGTTGTTTACCTTGTTTTGCAGAACATGTTATACTTCGATTTGATTTAAACTCTCTAAATGGTTGAAGGAGCACTCTTGGTGGAAATAATCCGAGGGAGATGCTTACTTCAGTACTGGCTTGATCACCGCCAAATGACCCAAGCCGAATTCTCTCGTCGTACGGGTTGGTCCAAAAGAATGGTCTCGTTTTTCGCGACAAGTCAGCGCCCTATGAATGTAGAAGCTTTGTACCTAGCCGCGATGATCTTAGATATTCAAATGGAACAGCTGTATGAGTGGGAAGTACTAACGAAGTGAGTCGCGGAATATTCCGCTCTCCCCGGTCGAATGAGTACTAATATAGTACTCGAAATTTGTGATCCACACACTCCTATCAATAAGCTACGTGTCTATTCAACTTTGAATGTCATCTTATATCTATTCCCTCCAATACTCATTCTTGTTTTTTCCAATTTAATAATAACATGTCGCAGCCGTGTAACTTGTCGATGGTTGTCGAAACTTCCTCTAGTTACCTAGTATCGATTGATCTTGACAACAAATGTATTTTGTGATAAATAAAAACCCGGTTCCCCCGGGTTTGCTAATTGATGATTCCTTTTAGTGCTTTTAATTTACTTCTCGCTACAGTAACTCTATAATCAGATTCTTTAAAAATTGCTGTAGAGCCAAATATCTGCTCATCAATTCTCTCGATCCAATATGGATTGACCAGGTTACCATTATGAGCAGGATAGAGGTATGGCATAGCCTCAGCGCAAGCTTTGTATGTCAATCCAACTGTGAACAGACCTTTGCTTGTGTGGAATCGAGGTACATAATAGTTGGCTTTAGGCTCCCACATATCTATATAGTAAATATCACAAGCGTCAAAGAATCCACTTGTTGATAACTGACCGTTCTCCACTATTTCTACACCAAAAATCTGCCTGCTGTCCTTCTTTAACTGTCTCACTTCATCTACGATATCTTTCCAGACTTTGAGATTCTTCTGGTTGATTCCGGTATGTATATCGTCTTTAAAGTATGCGATTCCGCCATATGAACCAGTCAATACTCGATCGATGTTATCTATATTCACTAGATTTGATCCATCAAGAAATTTATAGTTGGGAAAAGCCTGTTCGCATGCGCTTAACGTTGTAAGCACAGTAAAGTTCCCCGTTCTTGTATAAAAAAATGGGACATTGTAATTTTTCGATGGCTTCCACATTTCGATGCCCATAATATCATTCTCGGAAAAAGAAAAACGAGGCCCGTAAGAGCCATCGCTTTGGACTTGAATACCTATTATTGATCGATCATTCATCAAGGATCACTTCTTTTTCAATTCTTCTGGCATTTTCATCGCTCCAACAATAACCTTTCGTTTCTTGGATGATTTTTTTGCTCCTTTAGTAAGGTCAGTACTAAGCATTCTTGCTATTTTCTGATTCAATTTAACCACCTCCTTCACTTTTTGTCCATACTGGAAGAATAAGAATGGCTTGAACAAAGAATGCCAATGTAATTTCTGGTGATATAATTACGAAATTTACAATGACCAGCGCAACTGATATCCACTTAAGCCACTTATCCCATTGGGTGGAATTAACGTATTCAAAATCATTTGGAGCGTAAATTAACATTATAATTAGGCTTACTGTATTCAATAAAATAATCGATTCGTAATTTAAATTAATTAAGGGAATTAACGCAGCCGCAAAGCCCGTTACAATTGAACATATAGTTATTGGCAAATGAACGCCACCTGAAAACTTTCTTAATGCAACAAATGAAAATAAAGTAATCAAGGCGCCGATAGTCGTTCCGAAAGTCATTCCTAAAATAACCGTAAGCAACAGTCCGGTATACCAATTGAGTCGTAGTCCCAATTCGTACTCCAATACCTCAACAGTACCTGGTCCCTCTGGATCAGATTTTTTTATGCTTACTGCGATACGCCTCGACAGCCTTTCTAATATCACCTCGCTCCCTCCTTACTGAAAAGAAGTAAGATACTCCGAAAGTAGCAATCGCTAATATTAACAATCCTGTTGGTTCTGATCTGTATAGCAACACCAAAGTCATACAAATTGTTATTGCAGAGATCATCGTTCCAATTAAATAGGAAAGGTTTGTCTTAGACAGATAATTTTCTTTAATTATAAAATCATGAGGAGGTCTTATAATAAAAGAAAATCCAAAATCGAACAGAGAAAAGATGAAGCAAATTAAATATGTAACTAATATAGAAGACAACTGTAGTAAATAAACCAGACTCCCCTCATTCTGTTGAACAATACCAGAATGCATTACATCCATCCACTCAAACATGTGAAAAATCCCCATTTGTATTGCTGCGTAAGCAGATATACCAGCTCCAGCAATAAATGATGAAATATGTGATTTTAATTCCATGCCAATTCGTAAAAAAAGTATGAAGAAAATATATTGAAAAGGTAAATCTAATTTAGGGAATTCTAAAGTTATTCGCATCATATATGAGAACGAAGCCATGAAAACAATGAAGAAAAATATTTTCCCTGCAAACTCTCTAACTGGCAACATATATAGCTTTAGAATAATTAACAACACAGCAAGAGCCTCAAAAATACCGATTAAGATATACAAAAAAGTGTTCAAACCTACACCATCCTAATTAAAATAACTATTAAAGTTATTATAAATGACGGAGTGGCAATTCCATAGCCAAATTCATACAAATCCATTGTTTACAGAGATATTTTCAGCCAGAGTAAATTATCAACATTTTCATCTAACAGCAAATTTACATCACCACATTTAGTTCTTAGCCATGACTATATAGATACTGACATGATATTAGCTAACTTGATATATTTCCAGTCGCCATCGGCAAACACCAACTTGATCTCCTTGAGAAACGTGTTTACCACCGAAACAATCCCTTCGTATACCTTATCCTCAATTGGATCAAAGACAGTGACGCGAATGCGAATGCGCTGATGGAAAGAGTCATTCAGCAGACCATAAATAATCTGCACTTCCTGCTCATCCAAAATCGGTTTTTCCTTCTCTGACGTTTCCTCCTGTTGCGCCAACCATGCCTCTCTGTGTTCAGGCATAATTATCCTGGATGTCTCATACAACCCGTTATCTTTCAGTCTGCTACGCATGACAAGCCTCCTTAGTATTGAGTCCAATAGTCGATGTTCCCAGAAGGTGGTGTGGGGTCTACCTTAGGACGTTCTCCCTCACGTTCCCAGCCTTCCAAGATCACTATGTTAGCCGTGTCAGACCTGTCTTCCCAATGTATGTATTCTTCAGTCACAAGAGCGTCTAAAGCAGCCATGACATCTGGTTTATGCTTACCCGTTTTGACTGTAAGTTCGTGGATTGTAGGAAACCTACGCCGTCCACCTTTGTAGTTGTATAAGATCCGAAGGACCTTCCTTTGATAATCCGTTAACATGTAAATCACCTCTTCAATATTATATGCGAACATACGTTCCTTTATCAACAACAAAAATACCCAGTCATTTTGACCAGGTAAATTTATAATAGAACTCATGGGAGAGAGTATATTATTATGGAGATCATCAATCAATGTATACCTTTGTAGCAATCTTTTATTTAATGTCACCTGAAGCGAATTTCCCTTTGTATTTTATTGTCCCGTCACTATTATATAGTGTGCCTTTTCCATGAAACTGATTACTTTTAAAATCACCTTCATATTTGATATTTCCATTATTAAAATATAACTTTCCTTCGCCGTGATAGCGATCCTTCTTTAATTCGCCTTCATACATTAATACTCCCTGTCCATTATACTGTTTACCATCACCATTTAATTTTCCGTCTTTAAATTCGCCTATATCTCTAACACTTGTTTTTAAAATAGGCATGTCTGGAAAATAGTATAGTTCTTCTGATTTTTCAAACTTTTTCTCAAATGATTCTATTGCCAATTTATTTACTTTGTAATATTTCAATAAATTTGAAGGTTCATCAGTAGAACTTTTCTCATCTATTAATGAGAGAATACCTTCACCATGATACTTTCCGTTCTTGAAGTATCCTTCGTAAACCGGGAAAACTAAGCCATATTCATCTAAACCTCCATAATATCCAAAGACATCATTATAGTATTCAGAAGCTAACATAAACTCTGTTCCGTAGCCGTTGAACATCCCATCCTTAAAATCTCCAATGTAAAGAGGAACCATAACCTTGTTTAAAAAATTAGAGTACGAGTATGTATATAGTACTCCTTCTCCATGTGGCTTGCTATCGCGAGTTTCTCCATAATAAATATAATTTTCATATTCTAAAGTTCGTTTATAGTATGGATCTCCAAATAGATTCCAGTACTTGTTTTCTGATTTTAGAAACATCCGTTCACCATTTGTAATTTTGGAAACTTTCGCTTCAGAGAATCTATCTTTATCAGATAAGAAAATATCTATGTTATTAAATAACTCTTTAACGTCATTCGCATAATTGCCTAATTTGTTTATAACAGTACTACCTGTTGCTTCTTTTTCCTCGTTATTTTTATTGACGTCAGAATTTTTACTTTGGGCAGTAACAGTAACTACAGAATCTTTATCGGTTTTTGGTTTAGAAGAACCAGGTTCACCTGTCTTTTTGTCTGATGTTTCCTTTATGTGTGACTGTTCTTTTTCTTTGGCTTGGGCCGATTCTGCATCCTTTATTTCTTTTTCTTTTTTCTCTTCCTCTCTCTTTGCAGCTACTTCTTTATTTTGTTTTTCTTTTTCGACTTTTGCTTTTTCTCTTTCAGATTCTCGTTGTACTATGTAATCTTCTGTATAGAACTTATCTAACATAAAATTTGAGAATCCGAAACAAATAAAAAGCATAATAATAGACAACGTCCACCCAATGATTTTCAATGGCCAATTTTTGCTCTTGATCAAAGGAAGTCTTCTTCTTATTAAGAGAAAATTAGTAATTAATATAAAAGGAATCAATCCGAAGAAAACTATTAGACTTAGTGCGCCTAATAAGCTAATTACTGAGTCTTTAGTTTGGTTATCACCAATAAAGGTACCAAAGACCAGTATTGAAAGAAATAAAGCACCGACTACATAGAATATTGATGCAATCACCTTCTTCCAAATAACTCCTGTTCTAAAACCTGGTATAATTGAACCTTTTTTCATCAAAGACAACTCCTTTAATATCATTTATAAAATATTTTTTTAATCACAAGTTCCGATTCTTTAAAACTACTAACATCTAGTCATAGGAAATATCTCACCTTAACTGTCGCTCCTTTCCCTTTAAGCGGTTCTGATAAGATCAAGTCACCCGACCGCATCATTTTTTTCATAGCATGACAGCATGAAGGCATACGACTTTTAAATCCTAAATAGTTATGTATATCTCCTGAAATAACATCCAAGTATTCGTTACCGGCTGTTCTTGCTTCACTAATCCTCTTCCTTAATTCCTCATCAATAATGCTCTTTAGATTAAGCATTTACCTACCTCTCTCCGCTCTAAATTCAAACTTGTCTCTAAAGTATCGATTACCAGCAATTTTTACTGATACATCACTGTACGCTTCCAATAACCCACCATAGTCCATAATACGTTCTCGCTCAGGTAAGACAAACCAGACTGATACACGTGTCTGTGATAATGCTGCCACTAGGAATTCTGTGTCTGTTTGCAATACACGATATGTATTCACCTTTTCACATCCATACATTTTTGATAGTAAAATAAACCTAGGTCTGATAGACTATTTCATGTTGTTAATTATTACTATATCAGGAGAAAGAAGAATGAAAAAGGTATTCTATAAAAAAAGGCTAACCATTATGAAAAAACTCTTCTAAACACTACAAATAATCCTTATAAACTAAAAACGAGGTGATTATCTTGGTTAAGATTGTACGTTCTAAAGAGATGGAAGATTATTTAAATAACTTAGCAAGTGAAATCGAGAGCCACTATAACATACCAGACCTCAAGGGTTCTGTAGCTCAGATTAAATGGGCACGAGATATCAGAATTAAATTTTTAAATCAAGCCCACGACAAAGATAAAAATTTAGAGACTTTGTTGCCGCTCCAAAATAAGACTTCTGCATCGTGGTGGATTAATAACAAAGATTTAACTTTAGAACAGATCATTGAAAAATCATTACAGCATTAAAATCACAGTTCCACAACTTACCGCCTCTATCCTTTATGGCAAACCGCTATAATTAGATTGAGGTGTTTTTATGTTTATTAGTCCAATGTTACTTGAAACAGCACCGGGTCCCTTCTCACATTCAGAATTCATTTTTGAACCTAAAGTTGACGGTCACCGGTTGATATATTCGCAACAAGCCGAAAAAGTCCGGCTATTCACTCGTCACAACAACGACTGTACCCGTCAGTACCCGGAATTGCTTCTGCTGTTTGACTCTGATATTATCTTGGACGGCGAGGTCGCTTGCACTGATCCAGAGACAGGGCTTAACGACTTTGAAGCAGTCATGAGTAGATTCAGCACAAAGCAGGCCAGCAAGATAACGCAGCTCACTCATAAACTGCCTGCCACATTTGCTATATTTGATATTCTTTTCTACCAGGGACGGGATCTACGTAAGCTACCTCTTATGGAACGCAAGATGATCCTACACAGTCTATCTCTTCCTTCCTCTAACTTTGGAGTTGTGCCCCATATAGAAGGCGCTGGAGAGGAGTTATACACTCAGATAGAGACTATGGGAATGGAAGGTGTAGTTGGCAAGCGCAAAGACAGCCAGTATGTCAGCAGACGGTCCAAGGATTGGTTGAAGGTTATTAACTGGTCCTATGCTAATGTGTTCATCACTGGATATAAAAAATCTGAGTTTGGATGGCTCGCTGCTGTTCCAGATCCGTCAGGCAAGATGCGCCCGGTAGGGATTATTGAGCATGGCCCGAGTCCAAAACATAAGCAAGCATTTCGTGGAGTTTGCCAGCAGCTGATAACAGGTGAAGACAAGAACAACGTTTACCTTGAACCTCGAATTCAGGCCAGAGTTAAAATGCGAAACTGGACCAAATCAGGCTTGCTGCGTATACCCGTGTTTGATCAATTTATCGTCTGAGATAATGCAAAAAATACTCCGCAATTCAATGCGGAGTATTTTTTATTGACTGCTAGTATTCGCTCACTTCAAACGTTAGGACTCGATCAAACAGGATGTAGTCTTTGCGGCTCTTGAACGGTCCTTTGTTATTATCATGCTTGTCTATTGCATAAGATGCCTTTCCACTCCCAGTTTGTTTAGCCTCATACCAATTTATGAAACTATTGACTTCATTCATACTCAGATCAAACTCTTTTTCTAATCCAGTAGACATAGTCACAACTAGGATTGCGCGGTCCCCTGAAGGTTGTTCCGGTTCCGGTTCCGGTTCTGGTGTTGGTTCTGGAGAAGATACGGGTGGATCGGTAGTAAATAAATCGACCGTTATTGAATCTCCAGCTTTATTATTTCCAGACCATACTTGAACTGATGTAAGAGTTGCACCAGGCTCTAATGTTACCTTGATATAGGCCGCAGGATGAAATGATCCTGAGTTTATAATAGCATTAACATTACCGCCAGTTTCTTGATACCCTGTATTGACACCTTCTTTGTTCACTACGTAAGTAGATGACCATCTTCCAGTTCCACTCATAAGGTATGAACCAACTCCCTTTATGGCAGAAACATCAAAGTAATAAACACCCGGACCCGCAACAGCGAAAGCACCATTAGTAGGCAGAATTGAGAATAACAAGACAAGAATCAAAAGAATTTTTTTCATTAAATACACCTCATTAATAAAGTAGATTATCTTAAATAAGAATATAAAATTCATTAAACTCTGTCTAAACATAAACTTGCTGATCTATAAATATCATCTAATTTATTGCATTTTTATTTTATATTGGATGCATGTCTCCACAAATTACCCGTTTCTATTCTTAAAGATTTGAGTAAAATTAGATAGTATAGAGTCTCAAAGGAGGCATTATCATGTGCGGAAGATTTACGCTCACGGACCCCTTAGATGCAATAATGGATAGGTACTATGCATCTATTGCAGATGGTTTTGAGTACAAACCTAATTACAATGCCGCACCTATGCAATACATCCCCACCATTATAGGAAGCAAAGACGGCAATAGACTGGGTTCACTCCGATGGGGACTGGTTCCCGTCTGGGCCAAGGATGACAAGATCGGGAACAAGATGATCAACGCCCGGTCCGAGACGCTGGCAGAGAAGCCAGCCTTTAAACGGTTAGTTGGGTCCAAACGTTGCATCGTCCCATGTTCGGGATTTTTCGAGTGGCGTAAAGAAGGGACAGCCAAGACACCTATGCGCATTCTGATGAAGGACAACAGCATATTTTCATTGGCAGGTCTGTACGATACCTGGACAGATCCAGACGGAAACAAGTTGAGCACGTGTACCATAATTACTACAGAACCAAATAGTCTGATGGAAGACATCCACAACCGCATGCCGGTTATCCTACGCCCTGAGGATGAAGCTGAATGGCTCGGAAGAGATAATGAGGATGTTCAGTCACTACTTGGTTTGCTTAAGCCATATCAAGCTTCAGAGATGAGAGCATATGAGGTGCCGAAGGAAGTTGGCAATGTGAGGAATAACAATGAGGAATTAATTAAAGAAGTAGGTTGAACGTAAAAAAGAGCAGGAGGGTTAACCCTCCTGCTCTTTGTTTTTGCTCTGAATGTAGTAAAACATATTGTTATCTGAAATTAAACAACCAAATGATGCAGGGATTTTATAACATCATCTGTGATTGGACGATTCATACCTTCCACATACACTTTGTCCCATGGTCCTCCGTGTTGATGCGTTTTGTCAACCAAGTCTCTTGCATCGTGACCTTTGTAGCGCATAAGCACTTCAACAATACAGTCTGTTGCTGCAACACCATCATCTGCCCCAATGACTCGAACTACAGAAGCTGGCAATGATACGTCCGTTGAAACTACAAACATCTCATCTTCTTTATAATCAATTATAGATGAGCCGTTGTGCCTCTGCGTATAGAAAACCTCTTCAACAACTGGACCGTACTTAAAAGCAACCAATGGTTCACTGAATAACTTCCGACCAGTTTTTAAAAGATATTCCGCATAAGCGTAATACAGCAGTTTCTGTAGTTTTAAATGTGTTACCGGAGCGATAGAAAGAATGAACTTGACCACATCGTGAACGTTCAATTTTTTACTGGCAGTTATTTGTCTAACAATAAGATCAGCATCATGAGTTACTAAAATGTCCTCAAAAAAAGAATCCTTCTTAACAACTGAGGACCACTCAACTGAATCTGTGGACAGTTTATGTATCCCAAGTTGGGTATGTCCACACTCTTCAACTTTCTTCATGAATTCAGTGATAACTTGTTTATCTAACTTAGATTCAGACGAGTAGTGCCAACCGATCCTTTGTCCGCCAATATAATCACTTAATATTGCTATAAAATGAAAAGCCAATGTCCTCACCTCCCCTCAAAACTAGTTGTTATATTGTTGTGGCCATTTTATGTATTCGCGTTTGCTTTTGTGATCTTTGTGTGAATCTGTATTCTTTTGCTCGTCATTTGGGTTCCAAATTTGCAATTCCCAAGGAAAAAAATTATTGTTGCCACACAGGTAAATGTGGGTCCCACTGTATTCACCTTTACTCGAGTTATTACAAACTATTTTGTACTCAGATTGTCTAAGCTCTTCGAGAAACTCATTTACTTCTTCTGAAGTATGATCAAATCCATCAATTTTTATGCGGAATCCAAGAAGGTCATTCATGCACTTATTCAAAGGCACACCGCCTAGTTCCTGCCTTACATATCTGTAATCAAACAATTTGTTAATTATTGAATCTCTGTGCTTAACTCTGTTTCTCAAATCCCAATGCCTGTAATCATAATCGTACTCCATATGCAAAATTCTCTGATTCAAAACATTTAAATATTGCTGGATCAACGTAAGAAATGTCGGTTCAGGTGTATGAAGTCCTTCATCTTTAGAGAAGACACTACTTATTGACTTTTTCTTTAAATTAATCATTTCCACATTTTCCAAACCAATAAAATCACGAGAACACGCATCGTGGTCTGCACAAATTTCATTGATAAGCTTTTGTATTGCAGCGAATTGATCCAAGACCACTCATTCCTTATCCCTGAGATTCACCTTCTTTACTTAATATTAGCACACCCTGTCAAGCAACCAACCTTAACTCTATTTTATCAGAACATTTGTTCCTATACAAGAGAAAGATAAGCCCCGACTAAAATCAGGGCAATAATTTCACCATCACACTACCTACCTATACTTCGGATTGCAATTTAATGCCAACTTTCTTGCGGTAGTTTATGACCAATTGCCGCCAGAAGTCGTAACTGCCTTTGCTGTCAGCAATATAAGGTTTGTAAAACTCATAAGCTGATTCTGCCCACTTAGGACATTCCATGTTCTCCTTGGCCTTCTGAGCTGCGATCCACTTGGCCTGAGATTCAACAGTCGCCTTCAGTTCCTCCATTTGTTTCTTTTCTTCTGATGTCATCGGCTCTCCATCCCCTTCCTTCATTCGATTGAATTCAGCTTTGATAGCTGGAATGAATCCTCGCTCAGCAGCAGATCGTGTATTTCCATTACCAAAGAATTTGGTCCCTGGACAAGTCTTGCTGGACTTACCTTTTTGATAATCACCTAACCACGCTCCAGAAGCCGTATACCAGGCGTGGTACACAATATGGGATGTATCAATAGGTATGTTTAGTTTGAGTGCGAGACAAGCATATAGGTGGACTACAGCTTGTTTCTGCGCAACAGTCATTGTGTCTCCGCCTTGATCGAAGTTACCTATGATCTCTATGCACAAAGCACCTGTATTGGCCCCTTTGATTCCAGCAGGCGTTTTATTGAGATCCCGATCCAAACTGATAGCAATACGCCCATCCTCAAGTACAGTCATGTTTTGACCTGTGCCTGACCATCCCTGTGACAGATGGTACGACCTCATTCCCTCAAGACATTTCCAGACATCCTGTTTTGCTATTCCATTGATCACCTGACGAGTAGTGTAGTTGGGTGCAGCCGTATGATGGACCTGGAGCTTGTCTATGCTTCTGGTTATTTTCTGTTTGTCGAGCCACCCTTTTAATTCGGATGGCTCAAGTAACAAGAAATTGCCTTTTGAGATCATGTCTGTTCAGTTCCTTTCTTCGCTTGCTTGATCACCTGGTTACCGAATACCGCGAACGCACCAACCAATATTCCTTGGATAAGCGATTCGGGAGACCAGCCGAGTGTCCAACAGGTAATAACAATAGCAAATGCAGTCACGATGAAAACAATGGTCCAGTCCGGGATCTTTGGAATGCGTTTTATACCAATACCAAGTACCCAGCATGCAGCCAATACAATAAATAACTTAGGATCAATTAATGAAAATACAGTGCTCCAATCCATCTTCTACACTCCTCCTGTTTTCAAAATTAGAACAATTGCTCCGATAGCTATACCAATCAGGGTTGTAGCGATAGTCCTCCACAACCAGGTCTGAGCATTCTCGATCTTATCGAGCCTGTGGTGGGCCGACTTGGTGGATTGCATAGCTTCCTTTGCCAGATCACGTGTAGCTTCCAACGTGGCAGCCATTGCCGGTACTCCTTCAAGCGTCTTTTCCATTCTGGCCAACTGTACTTGGATACCCATAAGAACTTTTGTAGTTTCTTCCACAACACTGTTCACCTCACTTATAGTTGTGTCAGTCAAATTAATCCCCCATCTCTCTGTTCAGGATAAATTTCCTGACCTATTCAACAACTTCTGATTTATCCTTTTGTTCTTGAATCTCAATTGCTGCCAGTGCATTCCCGATCTCTAAATCTAAAGCTGTCAGAATCTCTTTTTGATTAAGTGGATGCGAGCTAAGAACCGCAGAGATTACTTGGGTCAATTCTTCAACCGGTTTATTCAAATCCATTTGAACTTGGAGTGCATGTGTCATCTTTGCCAAGACCTTTCCTCCTCTCTATACGAAAATAAGCCCCTTCCAATTAAGGAATAGAGCTTCATGGATTTATTATCTTTTATCTTTGATACGTAATGGCTACGGATTTAGGAATTGTAAAAGTAATCAAAAAAAGAGCCCGTATGTAACGGGCCCTCTCAATATTAATCTATTTAGCAGTAAGTAATGCTTCATCAATTAGTTTTAGCTCTGCTTCATACTTCGCTACCTCAGCATCATATTCAGAAAGAGACTTTTCCCATTTGGATATTGCTTCTACATTTCCGCTCTTCCGAACTTCCTCAAGACCTTTCACCACTTCTTCTCTTCCTGCTTTTGTTGAAATTAACACTTTTCCTGCAATAATCTGTTTTGTCTCTTCAAGCTCTGTTTTTGATTGACCAATATATTGGTTGTTCTCATTAGACGATGTTTCGTTCCCGACAGCCGCAGACTCTATATCGGATGTAATATTAATTGTTCTCCCCTCCACTTTAACATTAGCACCTAACGCTTCTGACAAGGCGCGTGCAGGCACATTCGCCTTGCTATCAATGACAGCTCCCTTGTCCGATAATTTCTTTCCATCTACAACGATGGTATATTCACCTGTAACCTTCTTTCCAACCAGTGATTTTACCTGATCAGCAAACGCTCCCGCAGATGTCGAAAAAACAATACCTATGACGATACCGCCAGCAATATATGCAACCTTATGCGTAAACTTCTTCATGATTCGACCTCCGTAATTGGTTCGATTTACCTAATATGATACATTACGGAGGATGTATTGTGAAGGTAACAATCATCTTGTTATCTATGAGAGGTTGACAGTTGCAATCGCTGTTCCGTTTTGATTGAACAGTTTGAGATTTTTAGTGGATGGATCATAGGTCATATTTACTGCATATTGAGTATGAGTATGACTTGTATACGCCTTACCTCCAAGGGAAGTCCAAATTGAATTTATTTCGTTTTGCAAACCGGTCACGCTCGAAATAGTTAATCCGGTGGCGCCATAGTTAAAGGTTGCAGCTCCTCCAAAGTTGACAGCCCCCTGCAAACGAATAGGATTTCCTGTATTATTCGATCCGATTATGATGCTATTTCCGTACATAGTAAGAACACCGCTGTTAGAATAAGAATTAATTTCTCCTACAGATGTCCCGTTTGCGTCTCTCCAAATAATTGCCGCCGCAGTAGCATCTTCAGTAGTAGCTATTTGTATTCGAACTCTATTACCAGCATCATACGAACGAAATCCTTGGGAGTCTTGCTCAATTCGCCTTCCGCTTGCTGCTGTACGAATTAAAGCCCCGGTAATTGTACCACCATTAATATTAGTTCCTGTTACAGTAGAGGCTGTAATTGATCCAGAGAAGTTCGCTCCTACTGCGGACATAATCCCGCCTGAAGTAACTGTGAACATCCCATTGCCTACGTTTATTGAGGAACCAACGATGGCTCCGTTTTTAAAGTTTGAGTACTCAATGTTTGCGTAATTCGCAGTTAAGCTATTTGCAATCAAATCACCCTTCATATTTAAACGGAAAGGTGCGCTATTAAATGACGATGCCCCTGCTGCAATACCATTCGTGTTGATCTGTACAATGTCCTCACCATTACCGATCAGCATAGAGACAAAGTTACCGAGTTGACCTATTACTTGCTCCGCTACAACGCCTCTGGCTGTAATGGCAGCACGTATCGATTTCCAGCCATCTGTCGATATCCCTATCCCTTTAGAAGTCAATCTGACTTGTTCCAGAGGATTCGTTTTCTCTTGCGCCAGTATTCCACCTTCTGGTGGATAGATCAGCTCGGTTTTGCTGTTGTTAATGTCAATGACCGCTTGCTTGGCAAATGATTCAAAGACATCCGTCCGGATCTTCCCGTTTGAAAACAGGTTGTTGGTGATGTTCTTATTTCGTTCTAAATCACTGATAATATCATCGTAATCTCTTAAATTGATATTGGAGATTGTCGGTTCAGCATGCTTGTCCATACTGTAAGGATACTCTGTAAGTTCAGTGATACGAGCTTTCAATCGGTTCATGCCCATGTCCGGGTCGATACACATGACATCATCACCTAAATGAGGTTTAGGCTCAGTGTGGTCGATTTTGAACAGGTCTGCCGTGGAAATGGTCGCCTCCAATGAAACAACTTCCTGTTCAAGCAGCGCCTTACGTGTAGCCTTCAGCAAATCCTCTGCTTCTTCGATATCTTGCTCAATAATTTCTCCATCGTAAAATGGAACTGAATCACTTGCCCAATACTGAGCAAATGGTGATATGAGATAGTTAACTGCAAGTTTACCATTCACAATTGTTCCTGGTATGCTCGACAATAGACTTCTTTCGAGATCCGTCAGCAAGGAAGCATCCATACCGATGAATGTCCGGCCATCCTTCATTTGAGCATACATCCGGGTAACAAGGGACTCCCCTTTGTCCTTGAAGGAACTGGATACGATGTTTTTCTTGAGCCTATACTGCAAGCCTTGGTCAGATCCGATTCTCTTCTTGAGGTTAATAACGAAATTATCAGGTTCGACCTCACATTCATACATATCGACGATCTTATTCAAAGCTTCCAGACATGTTCCCCGTCCAAAATCTTTTACGTCATGTAAATCAAACGTATCGTGGATCATGAATGTGAATCTCCCGCCAGTAGCTTTTGTAATTAAGTCTGTAAGCTCGCTGAGATGCACGCCATACGCTTCGTCGATGTATGAAACATAAGGGAATTTGAAGTCATTCAGCTTGAACATGACATGATTACAATAGATAGAAGCCATGAGCTTCCGACCTTCACGAGACCGGCTCCTGGACTGTATAACATAAAATTGACCACGCTCATCTTGAACGTGGCCTTTGATAGCTATTTTCTCTCGGTAATCATCTGAAGTCATCGGGACCATAAATGTTACCTCGTAATCACTGTTAATTCTTCTTCTTCGTTGTATATCCGAACTATCAACCAACGTTCCTACACGCCGGATGTTCTTATCAAAAACTTTCATTGTCGGGTTAGGCATAACTCACCTCATTAATACAGGAATTTGTCTCTATGTGTAACACGGATCAGTACGTTTCTACCTATTTCAGGATCTGTCCATGTGAGATTGTTTTCTCCAAGGTTTAAATCAAAGAAATCTCCTTCAAGAAAATGTGAAGCATTAACTCCATTTTGAGTTATCTTGTACGAATTGGCATCGATAACAACTTGATCACCTGGTTTGAACGGTCCTGTGAATTCAAGGAATTCCACATGGTACCTACTCCCTTTGGCAACTGCCCCAAAACCGACATTCATAATCGCCCGTTTGGTAATCTCACGGACAAAATCCGCCTTAGTTCCGGCAGCTACATCCATAACGGCCGCAAATGAGATTTCACGAACGAACGTTGCCTCAGCTTCTGCACTGACATCCATAACCGCCGAACCCGTCATTTCCATCGTGGCTGCGGCAACGGCTGAACCGGATACGTCAGCAACTGCCCTCCCAAAGACGAATACGGATATCTGGCGGTTAAAGGCCATGCGGTTAAAAGCCCCTCTGTTAAACATGACCTTCACCCCTTTTAAAAAGAAAATCCCCTGACCACTCCAGAGGGCATAAAAATAGCGCCCCATAAATGGAACGCCTGTTAGATGCCTTCAGTATTTTCCAAAATGTAATCTTCAACGGCTTGTCGATAATCTGTATTGGTGATGTCATCAAGTAAGTACACTTGACCAGTCTTTGGATTCATCCCTTTATTCATGATCCGATCAGCAGCAATCCGAACAACAACTGAGTTTACCATTATAAAATACCTCCCGTGCTGGCATCAGCCAAAAGTAATAGTTGATCTTCCAAATCTTTTATACGTTGTTCTTCAGGCGTCAATGCTAAATCGATGTCTTCCAATATAGGTTGTTTTGTATCGGGATCGATCTTCACAATACGCTGTTTATTAAAGTCAATTACGCCGTAATCCAAATCAACAAAATCTAAAGATGTGATCTCTGCACGAGGAAGCACATCTCCTTGCACCTCACCTGTTTGATGAACGATATATCCGTCTTGGTTGTAGATAATACGATTCCCTAACTGCATGTTAACCCCCCTTTAGCTTATAGCTATATATTTATAAGTTAATCCAGTATTCCCAGTCGAAGATACTGCGAATCCGACTCGAAATCCGTCATTATATATAGTGAACGGATCTGTATTCTGAAAAATCGGTGATCCGTTCGCGGACGATATACCGTAAATGAATCGAAACATTGAACTCAATGTATTACCGACATCCGCGTATTCAGAATAAATCTTAAATCCGCAAGCCCAAGCCGAGCCGCTTTCTGGTGGTTTGGGTGATAGGACTGATAAAAATATCAATTTAGGTTTAAATGCCATTCCTCTCTGTGTTATGAAATTCTCTGTTGTTGTACCAGTGCCTTCAACAAACCGAAGTCCCGTTGCAATTTGTCCAATCTTTGTAGCCAATTGTGGAAATGTATCGCTGCCTGATGCTGCTACTCCCTTGCCAGTGATAGCGGCTGCGACGGCTGTTTTCCCATCACTGACAGAGGTAAAAAGGTCAACACTCCAATCTCTCCAATTACTACCTGATAAATGACGTTGATAGTAGTTAGGTGTAGAAATAAGTGGATTCATAGCTCTTTGAATTACATATGAACCTGTACCACTTATCACTTCAACAATTAAATTAACTCCGTTAACAGGAGCGTTAACTGCCCCGAAAACAATGTAAGTTCCCGCTTGCTTCAAATTATTTAAATTAAAACCTTGTGGCAGGGATTTCGCATTTCCATCTTCCTGTGTTAATGCGTGTTTCTGCCAGTCCCTTTCATCCACATATAACTTCGACTCAGAAATCGCAGACACTCGTGCATCATTGACGGCCTTCTCTGTTGCAGCCACTTCTTCTGATTCGCCGTCTGTAGCATTAGACAGTTGGACGATACCCTTATCTGTTAAAGATGCATCCTGTGGTGCAGGTATGTTACTTAGTCGTTGATCCAGATCAGTAATATTCTCTCGGAATGTGTCGTGATCATGAGCTGTAAAGTATCTCGACAACTTTGTCCCTGCTGCCCATGACGCCGCCCCGCTTTCAAACCCTCTTGTTACTCCCGTAATCTCGTTCCCGGTCTTACCTGTATAAAGCACCGTTTCTGCTGATTCATCAGTTCCGAGTGACAGTAGGTTAGGTGCAGGAGGTAATACTGAACCGTCCAGCACCGTGAAACTTGTTTGAGAATCGTTAATAGCCTCCGCCAGCTCCGTCTGCCTGCTGTTGACTGCTGCCGGATACATTGTTTCAAGCATCGTTCATCCCTCCTTAGTTCAAGCGGATCTCAACTTGACCCGTCAGGAATTTAAAAATGTCATTATTCAAAATACTTCGTGGTGTTTCGAGCGTCCCGAAATAATAAAGGTTTCCACCTGTAGCAGCATCCCGCAGTCCAAAGTGTGTAACGGTGCCCCAATTGGCTGTCGCTACCGCAAAGGCTACATCTCCCGCAGATTTGATAGCCATCTTTTGTATGTTATTCATCAATACACCTGTGATCGGGTGAAACTCTTGAACTGTTATTTGAGCCGGTTCGGCAAAGATCAGAACTTGCCTGCCGTAACCTCCACCGGACACTTCTTGCCCCGTATCATTCCAGGTTGGATCGGAATTATAAAGAGCGACATACAGCCTATCTGGGAATGTGAATTTTTCCCCTCTTGCTGATACATTCAGTTGTTTGGTCGCTAAAAACTTACTGATATTCATCGGTTCACCCCTCTAACAAGTATTCATTCTGAATCTTGAACTTTTGAATTGTTGTGGAACCTGTGTTGGTTAAAACAATCACTGGACTTGCGCGTTCATCACCCAAAGAAATAACTTTGATCTTTTCTGGAGAATGAGTAATAGTTTCTTCCAGCATGTTTTCATCGCTTTCCGGAAAGGGATGTTCTCCCATCTTGATTGGAATTGTCAGTTCCCCGTCGAAAAGAATCTTTTCAATATCAAGAGTACCGGCATATCTTCCGATGTATCTTCTTCCTGGTAAATCGTCGAAGGTGAATACAACATCCCCTTTTTTAGCATTAAAAAGAGCCGCCACTTTGGCGACTCTTCTATGATAGTCAAGGGTAGTATCATCAGCCATGATGATACACTCCAGGTTAATTACTCTTGGACCATAAGTGCTACCAAAATCAATCTCTCCATCCCGTCCTGCAATTTCGATACTGTAGTCCCTCGTCGGTGGTAACACCGGGATGTTATGCTTCTTCAGGCCAAGCCCAATCTCTCGAAAGGATTTTCCGTCAGCAGTAGCATTGATCATTATCCCTTACCTCCTCTAGCCTGCATCCTCCGCATCAAATTATCGCGTTCACTCCAGAAGACCTTCGCAGCCGATTCGTCCGCGATATAAGTATCTCCTGATTTAATTACGAATTGATTACTGGTTCTCTCCGGATTTACTCCGTTTGAACCTTGAGGAACTGAAAATTCAGGCATTGTGAAGTCTAGTCTGTGCATTCGTAGGTTCAGGAGATTAAACAACGAATCCTGTTGACGGTCATTAAGGATAGCCTCTCCAGCATGAGCGATAACTGGAACAGCCGCACCGCGAGGTCCTTTGACAATCCCACCTTGGGAGAAGTGTTGGAGTTTACCTGTGTCCTTCTCAATGCCATATTTTTTACGTAGGGCTTCGTTTTGTTCTTGAAGGAGCCGCATAGTTTCGGCATCACCACGGGCTTTAGCTGCATTCCAGGCATCCTTGTTGGAATTGTACGTATAAAGATCAATTTCTTTCTGGTATGAAGGGTTCTTAGATGCAGTACCATGAGCCAAAGATCCGCCAGAAACGTCAGTCACTCCAATCACAGCGTTTGCTGTAGCAATCTGAGCAAGACGACTCTGGTACTCCAAAACAAATGCATCAAGCATCCCAAGGATCGTTTCGTTTTTCTCACTTTCCTTTAAAATTTGAATGTTTTTCAGATTCTCAGCAGACAACTCAGTATTTGAAGAAAACTCATCAAAAGCGGAAGAGAGATCATCATAATGAGATTTAGCGTCTTGGATTTTATCGTCAAAATCTTTTTCGCGAGTTGTTTTTTCCTCTTGTAACGCCGTTTTCTGGTCCTCAAGCGCTTGTTTCGCAAGCTTACGCCCGTGTTCACGATCCATGTCCTCAATATCCTTTTGGACTTGTTTCCGCTCTGCAATACCTTCCGGTCCAACAGCGGACTGGAGTTTTTCCAGACGCGCTACTTTCTCCGCACGCAATCTCTCATAGTCATCCTGATCGTTACTTCGCTCCATCGCTTGTATCAGATCATCAATAGCTTTTATTTTGGCTTCTTGAGCCGAGGTGAAAGCATCCTTCTCTGCCTGGATACGTTTAATCTCCTCATCTCTCGCATTGTCCATTAACTTTTTCTGCTTGGTTACCGATTCGGATACGGCTTTAGTCATTTCATCCATGAGTTTTTTCTTTAAATCATAGACCTTTTCATCGGCATCCATTCGTTGATCGCTTCCTACCAGGTAAGAAGCTTGAAGTTTCATATACTCGGCAAGTTCTTGTTCGGTAGTCATTTCACCGATCGCCTTCATGTGATTAATTCGTTTCTCAGCAGCAGAATAGTACTCCTTATCCAGATCATTACGCTGCTTATATATTTTCTGTTCTAGATCCCATAGTTGTTCAGAAGACATAGTCTTATCAGCTTGCATCTTCATAAACTCTTGAAGCTCCCACTTCATGATGTCTACTTTTTGAGCACCGGACATTTCCATTTTTACAGATTCTTTATTAATCCACTTCTCTGAAAACTCATAACGAGATGCAATCAATTTTTTTGAAGTATCTTGATACATTTTCTCAGCTTCTGCACGTTGTTCTGCTTTCAGTGTCGTGTCATTTCGCATACGGTTGTATGCCTCAGCCTGCATTTGATAAATCTCAAACTCAGACTTACCTTGACGTTCCATCTGATCCGTTTGTTTATCAATCCAATTGGTTGAATTTTTAAATTTCAGATCCGTAACCTTGTTGGTCAGGTCATACACTTGTTTAGCTGAATCAACACGCTGTTCCTCCGTTAGGGCAGTATTTTTGAGTTGTCCCTGATAAAACTGAAGTTGAGTCTTGGTCATTTCCATCTCGGAACGGCCTTGCTGACGCATGCGTTCAACACGAGCTTCCATATTGGCCTGTGCCGTATCAAACTGATCACTGGCATACTGATCCTTCATGTCAGACTTCTCAGACTGTACATCACCGATTTTTTCGGTCAGACTTCGTCTCTTATTGATCAACTCATCTGATTTCAGTCCGGACTGATCTATCATCTGACGCTGCTCCTGCATCAGTTTCTGAATTTCTGTTTTAAGTTTTAATTGAAGTTGGTACTCAGTCTTGTATTCTTGTGAATCTTTCTTCATATTTTTCTGGCGCGCTTCGGATTGTTTTAAAGCCAACTCTTTGTCTGAGATTTTCATATCTTTGATTCCGAGTTTACTTTCCAATTCCGAAACATCAATGTTATACAGCTCATCGCTAATCCGCAGTTGTTCGCTTTCAGCAGTGTTTTTTGCATCCTTCAATTGCTTCTGTGTAGGTTGTGTAGTTGTACTGGACTTTTGTGGAGAATAATCAGCCAATACTTTATCAACATACCCTACATCTCCGTATACCTTGCTTTTGTATACTTTCTTGTACTTCTCAGAATAGGCAACCATGTCCGCTTTATTGTAACCACCGGACTTTTTGAACCAATCGATGATACCTGATCCCATGTTGTATCCGCCAAGGGCCATGGAGACATCTCCACCGGATTTCTTCAATAGCTCAGAGAGCATCTTCGTGCCTGCATCTATACTTTGTTTAACGGTTGAATTGTTCATGCCATTGACTTGCATGACATTGGTTATTCCATTGGCTCCGAAAGTTGATTCACGTTGAATCACAGCGGCAACAAGATGTGGGTCAACATTAAATTGATTGGCAGCAGCATTAATCTCAGAAGCGTATTTACCGGCATATGCCACTCCGCCAGAGGTAGATTGGGGACTAGTGGATGTCGGGTAGGCTGCATCTGTCGAAAGCCCCGGTATACGAGTTGCTCCGTTGTATTTCGGTGCCCAATAGCTATTATTTAAATCCGAAACCTTTAATCCGGATTCACCCATTTGAATAAACTTACTGTCTCCCATGTAAATCCCAACGTGAGAGTTGTCCTTACCATTCGTATTAAAGAAGACAAGGTCTCCAACTTGTAAGTTTTTCTTTGATACCGCAGTTCCCGCTTTAGCCTGTTGAGCTGCGGTACGCGGTACCTGTACACCAATCGTTTCAAACATCTCCTGCACAAACTGAGAACAGTCTGAATAGGCTCGCTGTTTGAAATCATCAAACGAACCGGTAAATTCACCACCTATTTTCTTGTATCTCATCACACCCGAATTAGCCAGGTCTACGGCGGTAGACAGCATTCTTGTAATGTCTGAAGATGGTCCGCCACCAGTCGTAATCTCAGTTTGAGAGGACACGAGTTGGGATGGATCATTGTATCCTTGTTCGTAAAGTTTCTGTTCCTCCAGCAATGCTTTACGCTTCTCAGCGAGTATATCGAGGTATTCTTTGGATGACTTCGCTACACGCTTCTGCTGGGAATCCAATTTTTCAAGTGCTTTGTTATATCCCTCAATCGCTTTCTGCAAATCCGTTAAAACCTCAACGTTTTCTTTTTGCGCTTTGTTTGATTCATTCACTCCAAATGTATTATCATTCAGTAGTTCAGTCATCGCTTCGATCTGATCGTTGCTTAATTGCAATTGTCCAGCGTATTGCTTGATGACATCATTGATTTCCTTAACTTTCTGTCGTTTAGCTTCCATTTGTTCATTTGCTTTTTGTTGAAGTAGATTCGCCATCCCCTGAGTAATCAAATGAGTTTTACTCAAATCAACTGCGTTTTTTTCTTCTGAAGATATCCCTTTTTCAATCTCAGCCAGTTTTTGGCGTGCCTCCGAAAAACTAGTGATAGCCGAAAATTCCGTCCCATAAAACTGAATTCGTCTTAAACTTTCCAGAGCTGCATTTTTTGTTGTATCCCGTTCTGCTCTAATGTCATCAATAGATTTCTTTATCTTAGCTTGTCTTACTTTCTCAAGAACCTGTCCTTCAAATATCCAACCATCCGTTGTTTTTCTGATCTGAGAAGCTAGTTCAGGGTACTTAAGAATTAGATCACCAACTGTTTGAGCGCTAAGAGACTGTCCATCAGCTAGATTGGAGGAAACTTGATTCAATTCAGCAACAACAGAAATACTTGATTGGGTTACATTTCTAAGTGTTTCCAGTTGTTTATTCATTTCCTCCGTAGCCTGATCAATAGCCTCGGCAGCTTGCCCGTTTGATCCGGCCAATCCATCTACTTCTTCTTTAGCATCATGCGTGTTTGCAGTAAGCTGAACTATTTCAATATTCGTATCACCCATGGTTGCCAATAGTTCACGATTTTTGGTCTCTAATGATTCTAGTTTAAACTCCAAGTTTTCCAAGGAGTTAGACGCTTCATCCAAACTTTTAAAACTGAAGACATTTTTTAAAAAGTCGATTCCTCCGGACATCAGGCTATTCTTTATAGAATCTATTTTCTCTTTTGTCTTTTCGATAGCTGCATCATTTTCATTAATCTGATTTTGTAAATTGCTTTGTTGCCCCTCCAAAACAGACTTCCGAGCTTCGTTTCTCACTCTAATTAACTCATTGAGGTTATCAACTTGTTTTTTCGTAGCTTCGTCCGTGTAACCAGCTGCTTCTAATTGAGCCAATCCTTCTTTACCGATAGTCATTGCTAATGCCTTAGAGACTTCATCCAATTGACGTTTTGTCTGTTCTTGTTTGCTCGCAGAGAGAGTTCCACTATCAATCATTTTTTTGAGTGAATTGTGTGCATTGACCATTTTAGGCAATAAATCAATCTGTCTCTGGTACTGACTAATCATCTGCTGACTTGCTGAGTCATTATCCTTAGCCAGTTGCATTCGATCGCGCTCAGCTTTTTCCGCTTCTCCGCTCTTCATCGCGAAAATAGCAACTGCCCCAATAAGAAGTGACAATCCAGCTGTAGCTGCGGCCATGGTTACGGTTGCCGCAGCCTGCGCTCTGCTGAGAGAACTAGTAGCGACAGTCGCTGCACCTGTTGCAACTGTCTGTGCTTGTCTTGCGGCCGTTTGTTGAACCGTACTGACTACTACACCTTCCCCAGAAACAATGTTTACGCTATTCGCAGCAGTGTTGGCTGTGGTTGCTACAGTACTAGCAGCAGTGGAAGCAGTCTCTTGAACTTTGGAAGCATTCAACACCTGAATTGCCGCTACCACTGCCATAATTGGACCACTCAAAGCTTTGTATGCTAGTAGTAGACCGCTCAAACCGGCTGCTGCAGCGTAAACTCCTGTTGGGATTTTAGTTAGCCCAATAAGTAACTGGTCTATGCCATCCAACACATCTTTAATCATTTGTCTCAGTCCATCTTCTCCAGCTGTGTTGAAAATCTCAAGAAGGGAGGTTCTAGTCTGTGCAGCTTTGCGTTGAATGGTATCCATCTGAACCGTAAGATATTGCATTGTTGAACCTGTAGAACCAACAGAAGCGGCAGTACCAAGCAAGATATCCCCCACGTTTAAAGATGCCGCGAGTTTTGCGTACTGGTAAACACCTCGTGAAATATCAGCGTAGGATTGCGTAAGGTCATAGTTTTTGTCAGTAACCTGGATCGAGAGATCCAAAAGAATGTCTTCCGCTTTACGCCACTCTTCCACACCTTTTACAACTTCTTTAGTTTTCACGCCGAGTCGTTCAATTTCATCAACGGCTTTATCTGTTCGGATAGTACCTAATACCGTTTTCCACATGTTACCTAGATTTTCGCCACTTAAAGCAGTGTTTCGGACACCTGCTGAAATTAGACCGTTCATAAAATCAAATGAGACTCCAGTTTCAGCAGCGATTTTCCCTGTTCGTTGGAAAGCAGCTCCAAGGTCACGGGCAGGAGCCATCGTATCATGCGCAACTCTGGACCAGGAATCAAGCACCCTATTACCAATCACCATAGCATCATTGGCATTAGTAATATGTACTCCGTATTGAGACATAACAGATTCCATAGATTTCGTAGCTTCTTCCAGTTCAACCATGTCAACGGTAGACAACTTGGTGGATTGTCGTACAAGCTCTTGAACCACATTGACATCTTTATACATCCGCCCCCACAAACGAGCTGATTCTGTTACGTCCAAGATATTGGAACCTAGTTCATGAGCTGTATGAATGAACTGTTGCGTCTCCTTGTTGAGCTTCTGGGTATCCATAATCATTTTGTTCGTTCCATCTTCAAAATGAACAAAATAGTGCTCATTAGTCTGCACGTATCCAGCCATGTTTGACTCTATGTCTACTAAGCCCTCATGCATCGCCTGTGTCACTTCATGCATTACTTTATACATGCTATGAAAAACTACGGCATGTGTAGCCATATCACCTAATCTACCGATCCAGCTTTTAGAGACAGCATCCATAGTGGTACCCATGCGCTTGGTCTGCTGCTCAGTTTGGGAAAGCGCTTGTCGAATCCGTTGTTCCTCTTGCAGCACCTTTTCCCGGAGAGCTTCTTCTTTTCGCTGGCGTTCTGTCAGAGCAACACGTATCTTCTGTTCCTCTTGCAGAACACGTTCCCGCGTGCGCTCGTCTGTACCCGTACCGGTTGCTTTCGCAGCCTCTTGACCTGATTTGACTGAACGATTTTGAAGAATCTGCATCTTTTGTTGATGCTCACGTTCAGACTGCTCAATCTGCTGATTTCGTCTATTAATCAGGGCTTGTTGCGCCTGCATTTTAGCATCAATCAAACGATTGGTTTGCTCAAGTTGTTGAGCCTTTGCACCAAGCAAAGCAGTTTGAGCAAGCTTTTGCTTTTGTTGAGCTTCGTACTCAGCTATAATCTTCTGACGGCGCTGATCCGAGGTCAAAGCCATTTTATCCATTGCTGAAGTTATATTCTTGTATGACTTCTCAGCAGTTGATAGTTCAGCATTCAAGGCCTTAAATGCATCTGCGTTACCTCGCGCTCCAGTGTCGATGTTTTTGAAAGACTGCAAGACTTTCCCTGTATCTAAGTTAAGCCGCGCAGCAACGACATCTCTATTTGTACCCTCTGCCATAGTAACTCCTCTCTATCTCGGCTGGATGAAGCCGAGATCGGATAAGTATTTTGCTTTCTTTGGCTTTTTGTTTTCGATTTTACCGCCATGCAACACAATTTCGAACTCACGAGAACGTTGTTTCTCATTCATCAAAGCCCGGATTTTAGGTATGGTCATATTAGGCCACTCTGTATCAGATATACCGTTGCTGATACAGAGTGCCCATAGACCCATCCAGTCCGTTCCTGGTTGATCTACTTCACCATCCTCAGAATACTCATCATCGTCATCGGAATCAGGATCTGGAGGAAAAGACTCCTTATAGAAATCGGTCCAAAACATCATCCAATGCCTGGATGCCCTCCATGTCCACTTGTTCAAACTCTTCATCCGTTAGTCCCTCTACAAAGATCATGTCAAATGCTTTCAAATACGCCTGCTCAATAGCCGGACAGTCAATAGCTGGGATATCCTGCTCACCAACTTGCGTTGCTTCAATAGCATCCCGTCCAATGACGTAACTAAAGCGAATGCCTTTGAGATTCTTGGCATGTTGTCGCACTTCCCGGATCAACTTTATTGTCCCGACCTTGATAGTTTTATGGATACCTTCAGCCAAACGCACAGTGCTTCCGATATTCAAAGTCTGGTCCAATGTCTTCTCTTCTTGGGTTTCAACTGCTTGTTCAAATTCACTCATGTTCATTCTCCTTTGAATTGAAATATGGTTTTTACCAAAAAAAGAACCCCACCAATTACCGGCAGGGTTTCAAATGTTGGTTTAGATTCCGAACTTGATAGTCATAGCGTGTCCTTCTGGATTATCTGCCGATCGTCCAGGTTCCATCACTTGGAGATCAATTGTTGTTGTACTAGGTTTTTTTCGTTCTTGTGATACATCCAATGTACCACCTCCAAGCGCTTTGAAAATCGTCACTTGCACAGGAATAGGTTTCCCACTCTTATCATCAATAAGTTCAAAACGGTGAGTAAGTTTAAACGGTGCTGGACGTCTATTTCCGTCAAACACTGTCTCTGTACCTTCTTTTGCCCATTTATAAGTAACCAGAACTTCTCTTCCACTATTCGCATCCGAAGATAGGATTTTCCCTGTTGCATCAATCATGTATTGCTGATCAGTCGGTGTCGAAGCTACACGAGTCAGAAGTGTGCGTTCATCGGTATCACCATCCACAATATATACTTGATCACTTTCTTCAATAAATGTTCCAGCATATTTTGTTGGAGCCTTAATGGTATAACCATCAATCCCAAATAAGCCTTGTTCAGTTTCATCAAACTCCATATCTGTGATACGTTTTGTTGTAGCCCCCTGAGACATGTCAGCAATAATTGGCGAAAATCTCGGCACTTCAATACTTGCCTTATCCTGTAAATCTCCAGCCGTGTAATGGAAAGCATATCCGCTGTCTCCACCCATAACTGCTTGCCAGTCAAATTGAAGTTGCAAAGTAAGTTTCGTCACTTTGTCTTCGACATACTTTACTTTTCCTTCCAAATCAAAAGCAACAACTGTCCCCACTCCATCAAAAACTAATGGTCTCATGTATTATCCTCCTTGGGTATAGAGTTGATTAGACAAGCTCCCAGAGCCGCGCATCAATCTCTTCGATTCGTTTGTAATCTTTTGTATCCTTATATCCTTCAACTGGTTGCTTACCATCCATTAATCCGAGTTTTTGGGCAAGACGAATCTTTTCACGGATCAACTTTTCCAGCTCAGGAAATTCTTCCTTAAGTTCCGGCTTGTTATCTGTTACTTCAGTTTGTGTTTCAGACATATCCTCACCTCAATTCATCCGGAGATAGTCAACATCAAATATTGCCTTATACCCTTTGACACCTTGTATACCCGTTGCAAAATCAGCATCGTACGTCAGTACACAAAGGTATGTCGCCCAACCTGGCATCGTAATCCGTTTATCGTGTAAAATACGAAATGCTCTTTCAAACAACAGCTTCGCCGCATAACCAGTACCAGCATAAAAATCTAAGCAAAACTTTCCTTCGAAGACTAATTGATTCGGAGAAAAGCGCCCTGGCATCACATATTGGCAGATATGAGGAACAGTTTCATGACTTACAGTGATTTCAGGTTCCATTCCCTTTGTCAATCTCTTCACTACCTCCTCGGAAGGTGAAGATGAGTCAAGCTCAAGTAACTCCATGAGTTCGGCATCACCTTTAAGCGCATGCTGAACTGCATCCAACAATTGAAGACTCAATCTCTCACCTCCCTGAAGTAACGATGATATGGGAACTCTGTAAGAACGCGACTAATTCCGTTTAATATGCGATCACGATTGGATTCCAAAGCTATACGCATAAAATAAGTAGGAGGAGTGGCTTTGAACGAAGGATCAAGATCACCCCGTTCTGCCAACTCCTCCAAATCTACTCCTGCATATGCACCTTTAGATTGTTTTACTGTTCCGTCAATAGCTCTGTACTTTCCTCTGCCCCGGCCTACGACAACTCTGCTTCCCTTTGACCTCAGTTTGTTCCATGCCTCACTGTTCATATAGCTGATTAAACCCGGGTTCTGGCTTGGACCAGCCATAAGTGATCCTTTACCAAACTGTTCAAGCCATGCCTGCCAATAGTCCGCGGTAATGTCGCCTGATATCATCTGGTTCGCCAGCACAGTCATGTGCATTGCCAGGCTTTCTCTTACAGCCGGATAATACCTGATACCAGTCTTTGCAGTAAGCATAATGATTTTCGTTAGACCTGTGATTTCAACCGCTAACTTGTTTTCCAAGTCCTTCGCTGAACGCTCTGCATCGTACCCGATAATCATCGCCTGTCCTCGCACAACTGAATATGTAACAGATTCGGATATTTGATCCGATCCACTACATCCACTTGATATTCCTTACCAGCAATCACGATGCGGTCTGGACTTACCAATGCTGGATCACTCGGTTCCCTGACATCAACACTGGTCTGTAAAAGAAGAACCAGGGAGGTTGTAGATAGAAGACCAGGGTCTTCTTGTCTCAGCTGAGCAGAGACATGTTGAGCGAAACCAATGATATCCCCGGCTACGAGTGTAAACTCAGGTTTGCCCTTTGGATTGTCATTCGCATCATACTCCTGCATGTACCGTTGTACTTCCGTGGTAACGTTTGTTTTGATCAAGGAGCAGTATTTGTCCGTATCAACCGTATTTCGAAGTGTTTGGACTAAGAATGCATCATCTGTCCGAACCAATGAACCCCTTTCAACCAGTGAATCGGGTGAAAAGAGTCCATTGTACACGTATTCTTTCCCCATTACAGTCGTTGCTTTTGTTTCACGAGACAGAATGACCGATTCCTCATTCTCGTCCACTGTACAGGCAGTGTGACGGTGAGAGAACTCATAGAACATTTACCTTCACCTACCTAAATGACCGGAGTTCGAACTCTGACAACAAATCGGCAATCTCCGGTGTGATCATGTTATTTCCAAAATACTCAATGCTGTAATCGAAATCCTTCTTCGACTTTACATTAGAGTTAGGATTAGTAGCCATCTGTCCAATAAGCAATCCGCAAGCCACCTTCACTTTATCCGGTATGATTTCCCAACCACTCGTGTAACTCACTTCCAACTCTTTGTATGGAGAACCAAAAGGAGATTGTCCGCACCACACTGAACCGATTTCCTTATCCACATCAATAATGTTCAGGTTATCGATCGGTTCGAATTCAGGAGATCCAAAGAAGTTTCCGAATGCACCCTGTGTCGGCCTCCCTTTTGCACTCAGCAGATCAAGTACAGGATAATACGACAAGTGCCCCCGCTGAGAATCAGTGAGGGATATTCGTTCAGTGTATGTCTTTACTCCAATCTCTCGCTTGCATCTGCCGTCAATGATTGCTGATGCACGAATAATCAAAGGTTCTGTTAGTTTGACACCGGCAGGAACATAATCGATATCGGTAACTTCGAGGTAACGGCTCATTTCGCATAACCAGCCTTGATGAGTGTATCGCCTAGTACGCTTGGAACAATTGTCTTTCCTTCCTGGAATGTCACAATCCCTCCGTTGAAATGGATAGAATGCGAGCCTTTACACTGGCTTGGCGTACCGATCAAAGTCAATTCAACAACATCCGGTATTTCTTGATTTGGCGGTTCAACAACCTTGCTGGATATAAAAGCTTCTCGTGCTTCATTCAGCACGTGATTTCCAACTTCAAATTGACTCGGTTCAGCACCATCAGTTGCTACCAATGATTCAGCTTCTTTGATGGCACTTTGAAAAGTTTCAACAGCAGCAATTGGATACTGCCCCGGGTCATCTCCGGCTTTCATTTGGGATAACAGTTCAATAGCAGCAGAAATAGCATCCTTCAATCTGTCCAAATTCGATTTTGCCACGAAGTCATTCTCCTTTCTGTAAGACGGCCCTTCTGGGCCGCCTTGAACTTGATTAGCCTACAGCAGCAATTGTAGGGCGCTCGATAGTTCCGTAAGCGTGAGCGTAACTTGGACCTTTAGCAACCGGTGCTCCATATTTCACACCAACGTATTGTTCCAGCAGGTTGCTAGTTGTTCCAAGTTCGAACAGGAACATACCCTTTTCGCCAACATAGTGATACTCAATCATGGATTCGGTAACAATGGCGATACCGTAATCCGTATTGCCTGTGTTAGTCTCGTTTGCTTTAGAAGGCATAAACGGCTCAGGGATGATCGGTAACAAGCCAGCCGCTGTCATGATAGTGGGAACCTCAAGACCCGCCACAACTGTTTTACCAAACGGATCAGACATTTTTCCGCTTTCTACAGCCAAACGTACTTCTTCGGTCATGTGATAATGACCGATTGGGTGAATATAGATCGCTGTAGGTAGTACTTCGTATTTCTCGCTTCCTACCATTGCCGCAACTTTTGCGCGAATAGCAGCAACAATTGATGCTCCAACACCTACTGTGAACGTATTTGTGATCTGACTTGGAATACCCATGTATTGGCGAGTGGTAGGAACAGCCAATGCAGTGTCATTCCCACGCCATAATGCTTTACCATGTGTCAATGCAATTCCATTCAGCATATCATCGAGATCCTTGGCCTTCAGTTCAGGGAAATTATTTTGCTGTTGTCCGAGAGTAACATCGTAATGCCCGAAGTTGACCTGATTCGTCAAAGCCTTGATCTTCACACCATGTGGCGTGCGCTCATTGCTTGTTGGTGTAGCCGAAGGATTACGAGGGTCGATGAAATCCCCACCGTTTACAGTGTTCTGTTCATAGTACGTTGAGATATCACCTGTAGCTGGTACGTAATTAATTCGTCCATCCAACACCGACTTCCGGCGAAGAATGTCTGTAATTTCTTTTTGATAATCATCCGTAATCAGAGCACCTGGTCCTTGGAATTGAGTTGCTGCTGCGATATCAACGAATTGAGCTTGCCCTACGCGGCTGTTCATATATTACACGCTCTCTTTCTGGGCAAATTGTGCTTTTGCCTGCATTTTTAATTTGAATGATTCAGAGGACGAAAGGTTCAGGGCATCAACTGAAGCACAGAAGGTTTTATAATCAGTCCCATCTTCGCTTCCAGAAAGGTTAGCGCCGTATTTGGAGAGCAATGAAGTAGCGCTAATTGTTTTTCGTTCTGGTTCACCCGGAGGTGTAGCTGCAGCTTTCAACTCTTTTAATTCTTTCTCCAATGCAGTTGCTTTGTCTTGAGCTGCTTTCAGATCAGCAGCGGCTTGTTCCTCTGCCGTCTTTTGCTCATCCTCTTCCTTCGATGCCTTCATATTTGTAACTTCGGTTTTAATAGACCCGACCTCTGTCACAACACTTTGCACACTGGCTGTAATCGTCGCCATACTATCTTGTAATGTCTTCATAGCATCTTCCATTGCCTTTGCTTGTTCCGGTGTCATATCGACATCCCCCTGTTCTTTTGTTGTATTGCGAGCTGCAAAGCTCGTTGTTTTATAAGCAGCGGCTTCCGCGAACAAAATTGCCGCTCCAGTACCGCAAAATTCCATAACTTCAAGCACATTCTCATCATCAGTCGCATTTTGAACTGAAGCTTCCATTTCAAAGGAAGCGCCGAATTGATATTCACTCCAGTTATGTTCTGCCGCAAGCCCATTGTAATAACGAATTGTAGCAACAACATCGGGAAAGTCTTTCCCGAATATGTAACCTTCGATCCATGCATATCCGTCCATTGCACGATAAGCTTTTTCGATTACAGCGACTTTGAAACGAGGATCGTGGTCAGACATCCCATTGATATAGTCAATATTCAAAGCCATACCAACAAACGTCTGTAAGCACTGGTCACATACACTTGATGAAATACGAACTTTCTTTCCTCCAGCCCCATGAGGCGAACCATCACTAGGCTGATCTACCGCAAACAATGCACATTTGAAAGGAACTTTATTAGGATGAGTCCTATCATCCGACACACTAAAGTCTTGGGCTCGCATAGTCTGTCTGCTCATTTTCAAAGTTTTAAGCATTTCACTTCTCACCCCCTTCCGCGGAACTTTAATTCCCGTCTTTCCTCCCGATTTCTCGGTATAGGAAGACTTTGCTGATAAGTCATCCTCACTAGCTTGGAAACGATCCTCGAAAGCATTTTCCCACCATCTTTCTGTGAAAATAAAAAACACCAGCTTATTTTAGTGGTGTTAAGGTTCATCTTCTTCAGTTGTGTTTGATGGAGGGTCACTGGTGGTTTCTTTGGATTGCGGTTGTCCTCCATCAGGTTCATTCAGGTTAACTACAGTTGTCTTGCCCGGAACAAGCAATACTTCACCGTGACCATTAGGCAATGCCCTCTTAGCTTGCTCATCACGAACCTCATCTGGTGTTACGACTCGACGATCCAAATAGATTGCATCAATATCTGCCTTGAGCTTTCGATCTTTCAAGGAAGTTTCATAATGGAATTTGAATTCAAGAACTCCACCCATTCCAAAAATCCCGTCAATAATGTGGTTGTTAATATGTTCAACAATGTTCTCTGCTATATTTTGGACAGTATCCTTGGTATCTTCATCTTCACTATCTGCCGTGCTTCGATTGACATCTTTGGTCTGCCCTAGTTTTTTAGGAGAAATCTCGAAGGAAATAGCCACGATTTCAATCAAAAAGCGCTGCCATTCAAGGAACAATGCTTTGTCATCGGTAGCCCCAAGATCATGGACACTCGATTTCCCGCTTCCGATAATCGGGTCAATGCCTCTTCCCATGATTTCATGTTCCCAAAATTCCCGAAACGCCTTTATTGCTTTAGCATCAAACTTTTCACCCAAATTAATCAGCTTCCGCCTGCCTGCACTTGAAGTTTGCTTGCCTGCTGATCGATGAGCTGAAATGAACATCTCAACAGACTCCCAAACTATTTCAAGTGGAGAAAGACCAAACGGCGTATTGCTCCTTGGATTCATTCGTATATACATCAACTCAGATGATTTCAGATGGATATGTTGACCGTTAACTCTTTGTGCATACCTGTAGGAACTCGGTTTCCCATCCCATTCAGGATATAAATCCACCGAAAATGTATCAACTGGGTACATCCTAAACGGCCTGAGCGGATCTCCCGCACGTAGCACCTCTGACGATCCAGCGCTACACACAAGCATGTCCTCAACCAATTGTTCAATCCATGAACGAAATGTGTCTCCCTGGTTCGGCTTCAAAAGAGAACGCTCAATAATTTTGCACAATTCGCGATACCGTTCGCTTTCATGCTCATTTATTGCCGTGACTGACCAATTCAGTTTCGTAATCCCCTTCTTTACAATGTTGATTGCAGCTCTCGGGATTGGCGACTCCGATAGTTTCCGTAAGTTTGTTGGAGTACGCTTTGGCGCAGGCTGATTATTCCCCTTACGCATCATTACTCCATACGGAAACGGATAACTTTCCGTCATTCGGTCAGGATCTTTCTTCGTCCTTCCCGCCTCAAGCCAGTTAACAAACCATGATCTTACCCCCAATCGCCTACCTCCTTTCTGACAAAACAAAAAGAAGGCAGGAAATGTTTCCTTACCTTCTTTCTTTGGTCATACTTCTATGGATTTATAATAACATTGAGTTATTTCTTTTTTACTACTGATTTTTAATGTATACCAATTTGTGTTTGGAAATCTTCTTTAAAAGACCGCTTTCCTCCATTTCAACAAAGACATCTTTAACTGTTGCAGGATTAAACTTAACATTGTTCTTCGATAACACCCCAGCTACATCGTAATACTCTAACGAATTTTTAATAGCCAAGACGTTATTGGCTATTATTTTAATTTTCTCTTCAATAGGTAAATCAGAGTTAGCAGTTCTTTGATTTTCCATTTGAGAACGCAACAACATAACTTCAGAATTAATTAACTCTTTCTCTGTATCAACCTCGTCAGGGGTTGCATTATTACGTATGTTCTCTAACGATGCATATACTTGGTCTATTAAACTATCAAAACCATCTGCCATCATAGAAGAATTTTCATTTCGAAAAACAGAGAGTTCTGCTTTAATAGCCCCAACCTCTTCAACCTTAGCACTAATTTTAATCAATGCATCCTGTACCATTCTATTTTGTTTAGAACTTTCTCTGGATTGATAAAATGCATAAATGATTGCAGCCATCGCCAAGACTATTGAAGCTATTCCTGCACTAATTGAAATAACATTTACCACTTCGCTTGAATTTAATTGATCCTTAAGTAGCAACCATATTATTACCATTAAAAGAATAATTACAGTGTAGATGTAGTGCACAACATGAATCTTTTTCAAGCAAACCCCTCCGAATTTTTATTTCCAACATCTGCTAAGCAACTTGTTTATTTTATCATCTTTTCTCCGATTGGGAAGCTCTTTTGAAATCTCTATTGTTGTAGTAATTAAAATAATATAATTATTCATCCTAGAAGTTTATCCAAAGGCGAACCCCGATTCCACTTGAACGTTAGCGAATGCCAAAACGAAAGCATCAGCTCTATCTGGAGATTGAAGTCCTCGCTTCTTCATATCCTCTTTCTTTTCCAAATATATTCTGCCGTTGCTTCCCATTCGCCATTTGCGGGATGTCAGTTGCGTTACCAATTTTTCGTCATCAGGAAGTTCAAGAACACCCAGAACTCCCAACATATAATTACTCATGTTTTCTTCGAGCAAAGCCTTGATATGACCCCACATTTCAGATCCGAGATTTCCGTAATGCGTATCTTCTGCTGATGAACCGTTATTCACTCCAATGATTGTATAACCTAAGTTTTTCTCGTCATTGATCTCATTCAATCGATCTGTGACTGCTCCACCTATACCGCTATCATCGACTCTGATCTCTACTTCATCCACTTCAGCATGTTCAGATTTGATGTCATCAACGATTCGCAGAACCCAACCGGTAGTTGTCATCGTATCCTGCTTGTGATGAAAATGACTCTTAACAACTTTCCCACCAATCTGTCCGTATATGGTTGTCTCATCATCACCAAAGCGAGCAACGTCAACGCCAACAGTAAGTTTATGACCAACAGATTCAATCTTGACCTCATTCTTTGCGAATTCAGCCGCCTCTAACGCGATGAACGTATCCGACTCTCCTCGCGGGAATTCTCCTTCAACGCGGACACGCCATACATCAGATCCCTTACCGTATTTACGCTCAAGCATGGCTATATTCTCTTTGCTTGTCCGAGGACTGTTCAGACAGGAAACTTTGTGCGTGTTGTAATCTGCACGGTCCCTGTTGTGTGAGTCATAGAATACACCGCTAGTCCGAGTTGGGTTCCCACACATTAACAGCTTATTGAATTCACCGGATAACGTACCCAGGATAGCCTCCATAATTCTATCCTCAACCCCGGACGCTTCATCCACAATGAACAACATGTAGTCTTCATGGAAACCCTGCATGTTCTCTGGCTTGGTAGCTGTCCGGGCTGTAGCAAACCAACGTTCCTCATAATTTCGCATGTAAATCTTAGTCTTTGTCCATTTGAGTATCCGTTTAAGCAACGGACTTTTCTCTTGCCATTTGCTAATCTCAGCCCATAAGACATCATGCAACTGCTGACGAGTCGGTGCTGTACAGATAACCTTCGGAAACGGGAAACACGATAGGAACCATAATGCCACCGCGGCCTCAAGACCAGTCTTCCCCACACCCTGTCCAGATCGAACCGACACACGTGGACCTCCAGCTATGTCCATCATAACTTCTGCTTGCCACTCATCAGGAGTGAATTTCAGCAGCTCCACGCAAAAAAGAACCGGATTCTTCCGGTACTCAGGAATGCGTTTTTTGAATGCAGCAAATCTGCGCTTCGTTTGAGGCGATTCTTTACTCATCAGACTCCACCGCCTTTACCCAATCTTCGATCAGGTCATCTTCGGTATCTCCATCACCGTTCTTCAGTTTCTCGATCTCAAGGCGGGTTTTATCAACTTTGGCCTGCATCTGATCCAGTTTCAATCTGCGCTCATCTTCCTGTGGTGCAATATCAAGGAATTGTTTGATGGCTCCCCTGATCTCACGCATGACCGTAGCTTCTGCCTTGATGAAACTAGCATACTTATCCCAAGCAAACTGTATCTCCCATTCGTATTCATCCCCATACTCACCTGGTTTCTCCCTTTTCAACTCTTTGGTCATATCCTCTTTGTCTTTGATGAAGAAGATTCGCTGCGCCCAAATGATTTTACGGAATCCCTGGGTGATGTTATGCCAGATCATATCTATAGGTTCCATTTGCTGAACAATATCTATGAGTTCTAAATACTCAGGATCTTGCGGCTCGAACTTACGGAACAATCCATGTGTTACAGCTTTCTGATTGCCCAGCGGCCCCCCTTTTCCACCTCGATTACCTTTAGCGTTCTGATTGCCACGAGGAGCACCAGGTTTAGCGTTCGCAATCTTCCCTTCCCATTGATCAAGTGACTTCCACTTCCGGACTGACTCAGGTGTGATGCCCAACTTTTCCGCAATCTCTTTCGGCTTCATCACAGCGCCACTATCTTTCCAAATTTTGAACGCCTTCTTACGATTCGGATTCTGCTTCCTGCTCACAAAATCATCACCACTTTCATGTAATTGAGTTGGAATTCCTATTTAAGGTCAGTAATAGTCAAACGTTACGAATCAAAATAAGCCTCCGTCTGAATCGCAGGCTACTGTTCTGTACTCATATCCACTAAATAATGTAAGCTGACTGAAACATAAAGGTAATTCTGTTGCACTCATTTCAGGCATGAAAAAACATGTTTCTTCATCTAATGTCTTCCTAATTGATAAATGAGTGCAATATAAACCGTATTGTGTTGCACTAAATTCACCTTAAATTCAAGATTGCCTTGTCCATCATGTCCTGAGTCAGCCCGATATAGTCCAAAGTCTCCCTTGGATCGCTGTGTCCAAACATATCCATTAGTAACGCTAGGTTCTCAGGATTGTCCATGTAGAGCCTATATGCCCATGTCTTCCGCAATGAATGGACTCCGATATCCTTTAACCTGAATTCCTGAGCTGCTTCGTGTAAAAAACGATAGGCTGTTGTCCGATCGATCGGTTTATTTCGCATACGGCTGATCGTTTTAATCTGACGACTAGCAAACAGATAATCAGTTGGTCGCATGTCAGCAGTGAATTCGTCCAGATCCCCTCTTATACTCGGATGGATAATAAAAGTCTTCGCATGCTTATTTTTTTGCTCAACCATACTGATATGGGTCCCTTTAGTTTGCCACGCCTTGAGTTCGAGCAAGTCAGATACTCGAAGTCCGCTGTATATGCCCATACAAAAAAACAAGTAATTCCGCATGCTTCGTATATAGAAGTATTCCTTCATTCCATCTATAACCCGTTCATCACGGATCGGCTGTACCTTTCTCATTTAGTCACCTTCTCTTGACCATGATTCGACTTCCAGCAGCGCGGCATAATACACATCTGAACAACCCCTGTCCAGGTTCCCAAACAACAGCCCCGACATTTCTCTGGTTGCTTGTCCGAAACCCTCGGGATAGCCGGTTCATTTCTGCTGTAAAAATGACCATCCATACTCTTCCCTCCAATACAAAAAGGCCGCTCCTAAGAGCGACCTTCTCATTTACGTTATTGTATGGATTTAAGATAACATGCTTTTAATGCTGATTTACTGTTGTTTTTAGACAGTTAAGTTAGCTCATTCTTTTGGTTCAGCATTAGAGGTTCTGCCACGTTTAGGCTTTTCAAGAGATTGTATTTTTTCGTTTTTTTCTGCAACTTGGGCTTGCAATGCTTCCATCGTTCCCATCAATTTTCCGTTCTCAATATTAGCGACCAACAATTGTTTCGTTAACTCTTCATTATTATCTTTTAGCTGTTTTAATTCTGACTCTGATCTCTCATTTAAGACCTGTTGCCGTGCTAATTCGGAGAGTAATTTCCTATTTTCTTCTGTACTCTCATTCAAAACCAATTGAAGCTTGTCACTACTTGTTTGTAAGTAACTCGTCAATTCTTCACTAGAGTTCAAACGATTAGCTAATCCTGTTGTTTTCATAATCTCATCTTGTAGCGACATTTGCAGGGTTGACTCATTCTCTTTTGAAACTTTTAAAACAGATTCTAACTCGGCTTTATCTTGACGCAGTATTTCAATTTCAGCAGCCATCTGATCCGCTATATCCGCAGTTTCCTTTTGTTTAAGCTCCAAAGCACTTTGAATAGATAACATTTCTTCTTTCTCTGACTGAAGGCGAGCAGAGGCAATTTCTACTGCCATATTCCACAACTCTACTCCGAATTCTTCTAACTTATCACTAATTTTTGAAGGGGTTGGCTCCTTGTTAACTGGGGATTCTGAATCTCTACGTTCTTTGTGCCATTCGTTCATTAACTCGCTAATCGTGGTGTAGCTGCCGCTTCCAAGACGCTTACGAACATTAGCGAGTGTAGGTTTAATCCCCTCTGCATCTAGTTCATCTGCAACCAAGAATATTTGTTCTTTATCAATCGCCATAAGAAATCTCCTTAACATCAATGTTTTGTAATATTTGTAGTATGTATTATTGTATGTAGTATTATTTATATTATACAATATTACACTACAATATACAATGTAAATCTCAGTTCTGAACTCAAGGGAAAGCCCCGTCAACAGCAATGCTGGCAGGGCTTTTCTCTCAGTTCATTTTGGGTTTATTAAACCTATTTCACCTTCTTCGTTCCGTCCTCGTCCGTAATCAATCGTTACAAAATCCAACGTACGATTAAATTTCAGGCTGTTAGCAATACCAGCTATTGCCCTTCGCCGTTTATCTGCGAATGTGGTTGCGGCGATGCCGGGAACATCCTTGCGATATCCTTTTTCCATGTATCCTTGAGCTTTCAGGTACTTCTTCCCTTCCAGAAACAACAATCTCGCTACTACACCCTCATGGGGATCTTTAATGTTATTTATGGCAAATTTGATGTTATTAGATATGAATACGTACAGCTCGTAATTGGCGTGCCGCTTGTCCTTCATGATAACTGCGTTTGCTGTGACGTCAGCAGTCAATTCATGGCCTGATTCACGTTTCGCAACCGATCCCTCTGCGGACAGTAACTCATACGCCGACATTCCATTCTCGATCTGTTTAAGTGCATATTCATAATTTTGAATGATGTCTATCATGTCTACATATTTTCCGAGGAGCCATTTAGTTTTACGGATATCTACTTCGTCCACATCAGAGAAAAAGTTTAGTTGAATGATCTTGTTTGTATCCTCGACATCTTCCTTGTTGACTACCACAACTGCATCATCGTTAATCATGTTGCACCTCCTCTGGTTCAGGAAAATTTTCCTGATCGTATTTTCATCTGGAATCGTTGTTTAATCATTCCACTACCGATTTCCCTAGTTCCCTCAGCTCTTCCTTAGTCTTCGCCTTCGTGAATCCGTTGAGGAATGCGATTTTCTTCATCGCTAGTTTAGATTGTGTTTTGGCAATCTTGCGACTCATAGTGGTATGGCTCGGCTTTAGATCATATACCTCTCTAATTGATCTAAGTCCGTATGTCAAACTTGCTTGAAGGTCAATTGCATCGTCATAAGTTAACCCGAATTGTCTCATACTTTTTCCTCCCCAGGCTTATTAATGGGCGACCAGCACGTAACCCACGGTATTAAAGCATTGTTGATTCTCCAGCCATACTTACCAGTGCCAGGAATGCTTGCATGCTGCGCAATTAATGTATTACGCCCGTTCGTAACGATATGATCTACATGACTCGGGATACTCCGGTCTGTTGGATCGTATTTGCGCCACTCTATCATTCTGTATCCGCTCCTTCCCCACCCAAAAATTCAGGGTTTTCGTAGATATTTCCGATCACTTCTCCGTCAGCAATGTATCCCAAATGTAAGCCCATTAAAGGCTCCTTGCCTCTGAATAACTGGAACATGCCTCCGTATAACCTCACTACCAGATTTTCAGGCAATGGGCCGCTGCTCTCAAAATTCAACTTGCTTACTTTAACGATATCGCCATCGTAGTAATCCTTACCTTTGCTGTCTTTCACCCCGGATTTAAGCATCAACACCATGTACGGTGACCATATGCATACCTTCAACCAGTTCCGTTCCAAGAACTCGTATGACATTTCTTTGGTTTCTGTATCCCACGCTCTTGCTTTGAATTCATACAGGCTCATGCTTATCCGCTCCTTCCTTGGGAGCCAACACAACTCTTTCAAGCGGAATCGTGTATAATTCGTCTGCAAATCGTAATTTCGCGTACCAGCCGCCCCGGTGCCATTCGATGTGATCAACCTTAACTTTCTTCAAAAATGGGAACTGTATTTCATCGACCACGTTCACAATGTCGCCTGGTTTAACCTCGTACCCCTTATCCAACATAGGCTTCCCGTCCCGTCTCACAACGGCTGGAACACCTGTTACCGCGTCTACAATCAGGAGATAAGTGTCACGGTCTGAATCATTTTGTCCTGGAGTGTATGAAACAAATGGATGCTCACACTTAGGGCAACAATCAAGTTCGCGTCCATCCAGTTCATGGAATGGGCTCTCACAGATATCGCAGTACATTTCAAGGATCTCAATTGCCATATTGCTAGTTTTGTAGAAGTCGATTATTTTGCTCATGGTTTGTATATCCTCCTATTTGGGGAGACCGACCAACACCTGATACGGCCCCCGTTCCACTGGGTTTATTCAGCCGATTGGTCGCCTTCGGCCAATTCCTCGACGTCCTCTTGCTCTCCAACATCCATTACAAGCGTCATAACACCGTTCTTAACAACCTTTGCAAGCACAATGCCCGTAACTTTTATAGTCTTGATTCCTTCTGCCTGACAGCGAGTATGTTCGATCATTCCTTCACCAACAAAATCCCAATTCTCGTCCTCCCAGACAAGCTCTCCGCAACGCTGGCACGATCCGAACATAACGCCACGAGCCATCGTCTATCCCTCCCTATAAGTCCAGTACAGCCAATAACGCGGCTTTGCAGATTGCTTCAGAAGCTGTCTTGCCTTTTACATGAATTTTCCAAGTCTCTTCTCTCATAGGATCGTAATCGGCTGATACATTCCACGGGTATGATAGTGTTGCATCCTCGTATTTATCTACTAACCAATCAAGCACTTGCCATGATGCAGAGGTTTCATCTGAATATCTTGGGATGAAGTAGTAACTCTTACCCTCTTTAATCATGAAAGATCCTGACAACGGGTGTACTGGCTCTTTAAAGATGTGTACAGCGACCATGACGTCCAGATCAAAGCCAGATGTGTTCAACACTTGCTCCCGGGTCAACGCTGTTTGTGTCATCTATATATCCTCCCTAACCCACTCGTATTTTTGCATTTCAAGTACATGCCACACATATCCGTCTATCTGGATGGTCCCTCTGAAATCCGGGAAGTACTCTCTCCCATCTATGGGCCAACCGGTTCCGACCACCATGTAGCGCAGATAATCCGTTTTATCAGGATGAAATGTATCCTCAAGCTTCATCACCCACATAACCATCTGCCCATCCTGCACGCCGCAGGAGACGATTTTACTGCCGTGTGGGACTGTTATCTGCTGAATCTGATAGGATGGCTGTATTGGGTATTTATGAATGACTGGCATGTGTTATATCCTCCTTAGTAGGGAGAGGCCAAAGCCTCAACCCTTGAATTTATCTCGCATCCAATGAGCTGCCATTACGATTAACGCCAGCGGTATCAACCATAACTTGTGGTACCAGGGGAAGTAGTCAGGATCGATCAGGTTCATGGTGCCCCTCTCCTTCCTGACCCACCGGATGATTTTCGTTTAACCATTTGAAAATCTGCTTTAACGCCGCCCCAGCTCTGTCTGGCGTTCTTCCCGTGCTCAATGTGTCTGTCACTTGCACGAGTAACATTATGGCTTTCTTACATTGTTTGGTTTCCTCTTGAAGCGCTGTAAGAAGCGAATCCCGTTCCTTAACCAATTTCTGATTTTCCTCGAATCCTTCTGTGGCCCATGTATCCAGTTCTTGGTTTCGTTGCTCAAGCCGTTCGTTATCTGCCAGCAGATAAGCGATATATTCAGGAGCCATGGCGATAAATCCGGCATTCATCTCAGCATTCGGAAACTCATTAAAATCACATTCGCAATCAGGATCACCTTCGTACATCTGGCAAACCCAATCGTTACCGGCTGCAACTGAATCATCTTTAGCGATCCACGGACCCGGTGTAGCTGCCGCCAACGCTTGTTTGATTTCTTCCTGCTTACTCATGACTGTTCTTCCTCCCCGCTTTGTTTGATATAAAAGTCCGGTTGTATTCCGTCATCAATCACATACCATGTAGCCTGCTGGAAGACAGACTGGCAATTCATAGAAGTGAGGTATGTCCCTATCTGTTTGAGAAAAACATGGAATGGCATTGGTTCTCTCAAATCAACACCGTATTTATTCTGGCTGTTGCTCAATAACCAGCATTTGCACTTTATGTCTCCATCACATTTCAACATTATTTCAAAAGGTACTTCCCGCCATTTTATTTCTGTCACCTGTAATCCCTCCCTAATCTTGAATCCACTCATACTCCATAAAAAATTGCTGTGAAAGCATCTTCTCCAACTCGCCCCATCCGTCCATATGCTGGTAGTACACATTCCCATCTCGGCACTCAGCGATGGCAAACACCTCGTCTCCGTCCTCAACATGCCGATAGAATCGTGCCAGCCGTCTCTTGATCGGTATGCCTGCCATCTTGCTAATCCATTTGGCGATACGGCATAATCTCGTACCCTCTTTCATACATCTCTGCTGCAAAAACGGTGACTGACTTTTCCCTGACATAGCCCTGCGCTCCGCTGACAGTCACCATGTATCCGTCTCCGATCCAACGCCGCTTACCTCTGCAATACAAGCTAGCTTCCTTTATCGCTTCCAGAACCTTAGTTTCCCGCGCTCTTGGCAATCGGATGAACACTTTATCCAGATTAGCTGTGCCACCGTCCTGCATGCCCTCTGTCGCTTCCTGTGCGGCCTTGTGTGCGGCTTTCAAATCTTCAGTGAACTTCTTATAGTCCATCTATATCCCTCCTTGGTTAGAGGCCGGAGCCTCAATACTCTTTCAATTCAGCGAGATTTATCTTCATCAGGTCCCAATTCTCTGTGTAGGACGGGACAACCGTTTGTGTAATCATTTGCTTCACTGTTTCAACCGGAACCGGATAAGTACTTGTATTGCGGTAATAGAAAGGACGTTTTGCAAGGTCTTCTTCCGTATATACTCCTGCTTTGTTCAAATCTTCGGTATACCCAGCGGAGTCCGGTCCCCACCAAACGTATTTACCTTTGCCGTTCGACCATTTAAGACTGAGAATGTAGTATTCCATGTGTTATCTCTCCTTTGGTGGGCCTATACCCTACTTTTTGAAGCCTTTGATCCATTTTCCGTCCTTGTATATCTCTACTGCCATGTTTGTCGGCAGGGTCAGTAGATCCAACGCCTTTTTCATGCAACTAAGCATGCCGTATTCGTGGTTCACGCTTTCCGTTACTTTGCCGGCGCGGTTGTATATGTCGATCCGGTACACGTTTATCCGCTCCTTTATGTGTGGTGGGAAGGGAGGGTATTCCCTTCCTCTGTTAACCTTTTTTCGGTCCATACAAGATGCCTTTGATACCTTGGTGCATCGCTTCGGCATCGCCTGTTTCTTCATACTGTTTTGCGATCTGTTTTAGGCGTTCTCCGATGTCTGAAATGATCCGGAAGTACGCTTCCTGTTTGCTCATTGGTCACACCCCATTTTTCAGCAATGTACCCTTGCCACTCTTCCGTCCATTGCGACAACGCGTTTTTATATGCATCGTAGAGATATGCGTGATCCGGGAACGCCTCTGCCAGCGGCCTGCGACTGTAATGCAGATATGGGATGCTCCGCATGATCTTTGACCCGCTAGCCTGAACCTCACGCAGCCTGGCGTCAAACCAACATGCCTTAACGAAGCTGAACGGCTCAGACTCTATAATCTCTTCCCAGTCCATTCCGATGTCCCGATCTGCCGCACAGTTGAATGGACAGAGATAACAGCGGCTCCGGCGTGTAGGAAAGCCGTTGTGCTCCAGAAACTGAATACTTGCCTCGGTGCTCTCATTGACCTCCACAAGTGGATATGCCAGCTTGATGTAATCGTACTGCGGTGACTGGTACGTATTGATCCGGCGTATCTCGTCATAACTGAATCCTATATCCATGATGATGCCGACATTGCTGGGTATCATTTGCTTTGGTCCAAGTCCGTGTTCTTTGAGAATCATTTGCCGCGCCATCTGCTTTACCGGAACTATTTTGAAGTCAACGGTGCATTGCCGGGGCAGCATACCGCCTGCCTTAACCTCACCATTCTCATTGACTGAGTTGCAGTACACGGGCATCTGGAACCTCTGATAGTCTGTCATGATGTATCGCATTAACATCTCTTCAAGCCCACGTTCCATGCTGTTGTGCCGGGTGATCAGGAACGGTGTCGTGTTTCCCACCTGACGTTGCCGATGCTGCCACCACCATACTTGTTCGTGGATGAAATCCGGCTCCGCTCCGGTGTCCGAGAATATGATGTAGTCGTAATGAATCTCGCCCCGGAAGTGCATTTCGAGAAGGTGTGAGGACTGCGTACCGCCACCGAATGACAGGACCTGATATACCTTGGTGCGTCCTTCTGCATGCAAGTCTTGGATCAGCTCTGCTTTTGTTTTAAACACGCCGTCCAAGTATTTCTTGTGCTGGCGGTAGTCCTGCATTTCAAATAGCGCGAGCTGCTTCATGTGTCTTGTCTCCCTTCCTCTGTTATCCGGGAAACCCCAAATAACGTTATATACTCGTTGTTAGATGAATTCTTTACATATTAATCATCGAATTGTCCGTAACCAAACGGTACTTGATGCTTCTCTTCGATTCTTACGATATCGTTGATTAAGGATTCAAAAATAGCGATCTGTTTATCATCCATCATTTCAATAAGTCGAACCTCTTTTGCTTTCAATGAACGCCCTGCCGCAGAAGAGATAAGTTCTTTAACCGGGTTTAAAGATTGCTGACGGTTCTGTTTTTCCTGATCCACTTTCTGCTGCGCTTCTTGCTTCCGGTTATACTCGTCCCAATCCTGTTCATCGAACCAGAAGCGGTCTCCGTACTTATCACGAAAAGCAGAAATCCAAAACTGGAGCAATTCTTCATTTGTTTGAATCCTGTCATGACAGGGCCAACAAAGTCGAAGGCCGTTGGTTTTAACTCCACGTCCTTTCCTGCCTCGCGGATAAACATGGTGGGTAGTCGTTGCTTCTGCAATCTTGCAGCATTCACAAATTCCATTTGATTCTTCGATAAGCTGAGCTATGACTTCTTTCGGGAAATCGCCGCGCTCCTTCGAACCTGGTCTGGATTGGTGATGGGCTAAAATGTCCTTCTTCCATTCAGGCACAGGCTTTTTGTCTTTCTTACTCCGCCCGAAGCTGCTCACTTTCTTTTCTTTTAGTTTTTTCTCCGGTTTCCAGAATGTCTGATGGGCCATTTCTTCATCACCTTTCCTTCGTTTTTCCTGTGCTTATGCTTATATTTTGAACCTAATTCACTACGATTCCACTACGGATTTTATAGGTTCTAACAGACCAACTTGCTCTAAAACAGCATAGTGTGCTTGTCTCTCCTCAGCAGTCGCTTGAACTCCGTTTACCGAGTATCCAACATAAAAAGCAATAGCTTGTTGCACTTCGGCAGGTTGCTCATCAAAGTTGTTCAAATCTACTGTGCTCACATCAAAACCTCCCTTAAAATGCCAACAATCGACTGTATTTTTCATCAAATTTTGATTTAATGTCAGAAGGTAAATCACTGACAACTTCATCCCACACATTCAACAAATCTTTGTTATAAGAACTTTCCTGTCTAATCTGTGCATACCTTTCAGATAGAGCTGCGGAGAATTCATCTTTTTCAGCTTCAGTCATAGAGCAAACCTCCCTTTTGACTATTTAGTTCTAGCACAACGTTGATCGTTCCAGTACACTGTTTCATTGTTGAGGTCAGGAAATGTTTCCTTTGCCTCTGAGTGGTGCCAACCTCACTGGACGTATCCAGTGAACGCTCTGAGCCTAATGGCCTGTTTCCGTTCGCTCAGACGAACTTTCAACTCTCTAATCCAGATGGTAAGTAAAGTGAGGTCGTATTCAAATTCCCAATATCCATCGGTCCAATAAGGCGTTTCTTTGTAAGTTTTTCTCAAATTGATTCAACTCCCGATATTATATTCGTTATCGTATTACGTATATTTGTTCTTGGTTTAATCATATACGATATCGAATATTCAGTCAATCCATCTTGCTAATAAATATTCGTTATCGTATAATCCCTTTGAAAGGGTGACTACTATGATTAATGCGAAACCTAATTTAATGCCTCTTTTAAAAGAAAAGGGGATTACTCAACAACAATTATCAGAAATGACCGGTATTCCTCAGGGAACCTTAAGTCGATTTGATAGAAATACTCGTCATGAATCTACACATTTGTTTACTATTGCAAGAGCATTAGGTATAGGCGTGGAAGATTTGTTTATAGTGCAGGAGCAAGAGGATAAGTAAACCTCTGTGCTCCTTTTTAATTTCCATTCAGACGGGACTCTTAACTTCTGGAAGCTCCATCGTATCTCCCTCTTGCCGAAACTCGATTTGATTTGGATCATGTGTTGGACCCCAATGGCCGTTTTCTTGCAGAATACGAACAATGTCCGTTGCATACTCTTCGTCCGTGTTCACAACCAGGTAAGTGTTCAACGCAGCTTTCCCCTCCAGAAGGCGCAGCTCCTGAATCTTCCACAGGAGACTAGAAAGTTCGCTTTTGTCCTGTTCGTTAAGATGTTTTTCGATATCCTCATTTTTGATTACGGTGAATTTGATTTGCATTTTTCTTTCTCCCTTCATCTGCTCGTTTTTTAAGTGCATTCGCCGCTCGTTTCCGCGCTGCTTTTTCCTTCTTATATTGGGCAAGCGGTATGAATTCTCCGCGCTTTTTAACAAGTATATCTATTGGTGAACTCGGATATTTTGCTTGGAACAGTTTCAGTTTTACTCGGAAGGTGGATGTCTCGACTCCTTTAATATCCACCACCCGTTGACTGCCGTCTAATTCTGTTACCAGGAAGTCAGCAGTGTAAGTGACCTTTGGTTTCTCTTGAAGAACAAATTTAGGATGACATTCGAAGGCTTTAATCTCCCCAAACCTCTTTTGCTGGAGAAGGAGCTGATAATACTCTCCCTCAGCTATGCTATCGAATCGTATACCGGCTATATCAAGGTTGTGCTTTTTAACGATCCATTCCGAGAACAATGTCCCGTCTTCAGTGACGATCACCTTGGTTGCATTGTATTTGTTCATTACACTTCTTCCGTCCTATAAGGAAGTACAATGTGGAGTGATCTCTCGTCACTTTCATCCAGGATATAAATCGGCTTCAACTTACCAGGGAAAACCAGTGTCACCTTATCTCCTTCTAATGCTTTGATAGCATCTATGAAGTACTTGGAATTCAGTGCAACGGCAAAATTTTCGCCTTTAAATGAAACTGGTACTATACTCTCATTCGCCTTTCCAGATTCTCTTCCTTTACCGCGAATGCTCACTTCATTTTCTGTGATGCTGATGACGACCTGGTTATGTTTTTCTTCCTTGGCAAGTGTGTATACGAGGTCAAGGCAACTCATTATCTCTCCTTTATCTACGATCACCTCGGTAACACCATCTGGCACAATCGACATCCGGCTCACATCCGGGAACGCCCCCTCCAACACTCGGGAGTAAAAGGTAAAACGATCTGTTCTAGCAAATACATGCACCACGGCCCCGGTAGAAGATTTAGAGAATCCGAATTCAAGATTGTCTTTATCCAAGATTATCTTTTGCAACTCACCCAATGCCTTGGCCTCAATGACAGCTCCACCCAAGTTACCCACTTCTGTGTGCTGCTCCGTTTTTGCAAGTCTGTGCCGGTCTGTCGCTTCAATGCCAAATACTCCGTCATTGATGTATACATGTGCTCCGGCGAGGATTGCCGCATTCTTCCCTGTTGGATCAGCAGCATAAGTCGCTTTTCTGAATAGCCGTTTAAGTTCTCTGCCTGTAGTCTCAAACAACTCACTATCATCAATGTCAGGTACTCTCGGAAACTCTTCTGTATCGAAGACACCCATATCTATTTCTTTCTTCCGAGAAATGATAATCACGTTGTTTCCCTGCTTCTCAATGCTCACATCGCCATTCAATTTCTTGATCACTTCCAGTGATAGCTTAGGGAGTGCAATCTGACCAGGCGATTCAACTTGAACATGTTCACTAAAAATATAAGACTGTATCGTTGTTCTTGTATCCGTTCCGGTGACCTTTACCCCATCCGCTCCAGCTTCGATCAAAAAGCAGTCCAGGATTGGCATAATATTTTTGCTTGCAATGGCCTTACTTGCATCTTCCAAGGCTTCTGCCAGCAGTTCGCTATCAACGACTATTTTCATAAGGTCGATTCACCTCCAACGGCTTTTTCTTTGCGTTGGGATTGCACTCCGGGCAAGGTCCGAGCATCATCATTGCACCAATAAACTGATATTTCACTGTTGCTCCACCACAAGTTTTACACATCTGATTATCCCCTCCGTCTATTTCTTCCGCCTACTGGCAGCAACTTTACAAATGGTTCGATCCGCTCAATGATCCGAGCTGCCTTCTTCTCATCCTGAGATCCCTTGGCATTAGCAAAATGTTTGAACAACTCTTGTATCGTTAGATTGGATGTGTAGATGGTCGGCAACCGCTCCATACGTCTCTGGAGAACCGGACCAATAACTTCATCCCTTACCCAACCACTCATCGACTCTGCCCCAATATCATCCATGATAAGCACTGGTACCGTTCTGAGAGCATCCAGTTTCTTTGCTACGCTCTCTTTGGAGCCAATGGCATCCTTAACCTCTTCGATAAAGTCAGGTACGTACACCATGAGGACATCCACTTCACATTTAGCTAACTCCCGTGCGATAGCTCCGGCAAAAAGACTCTTGCCCACTCCCATTGGTCCGTACAAATACAATCCTTGTACCGTTTCTTTGGGAACAAATTCACTACAAAACTTTACTGCTCCCGCAATAGCTGCCATCCTTGGAGGATCAGGTTCAATGTCGTCAAAGGTGGCGTTCAAAATATGCTCAGGAATAAAGTGACTCTTAATTCGTTCTCCTATGCCCTGTTGCCGCTCGTAAGACTTCAACAGTTCGCATTTTTTAAGCCTGAACACCAACTCGTCCTGTTTATCCGGGCTTGGTTCCTCAACGCTTCTGTGCCCCTTCTGGACATTCTGACACCCTATTAGACCGGGGCACGTGGCGCATGCATCACATTGAACCAAATGTTCGGATACATCCCTGTATCGCCTTGGGCTTGTCAGGTCTCCTGAACGATCAGGATACTTTTGTCTAAGCCTCTTCATCTCTGGGTGATTATCAATCCGTTCAATGGCAGAGGCTCGGCGTTCCAAAAACCGATCTGGCATCAACGCTTTTAGTTCTTCTTGAAAGCTGCCCACTGCTTCACACCCCTTGTTTTGCTCTTAGTTCAGCAAGCATTTTTTGAAGATCGTTTTCGGTGTACTGTTCGCCTGGTACTTCAGGAACAACGTTTTCAGGAGGAACCTGTTCTGCTGCACGTTGTGTATCCGATTGATTCGAATTTTCTGTGTTCGAAGCATGGAGAGCTTGAATCACTGTAGAGCAGTAGTTCACGCTCCTGATCTCGTCCCGAGAATGCTTGGGTTTGAAGTTGTCAAACGCTTTGTCAACTCCATCAAGAGCCGTTTGCAGTGGTACCTTGTCTCTGATCAATTCGGATATACTCACCTCATCCGCTGGAGATATATCCATGCCCTTACCTCTGCGTTGTAAATACTTGCTGGCAACCGCGTTGCGATAATCCAATTCAGTCGATGATATTTCATCCTGTCCAGAGTCAGCATCTGTTTCAGGAGTGGCAGGAACGGTACCTTGCCGGGAAGACGGTATCCCCTCATCTTTAGATTTGTTATCATCCTCGGGCGATAAACAACAACTACTATCTTTTTCTTGTTCTAAATCTAGTTCTAGTTCTGTTCCGTTACCGGGCGTTACTGTAACGTTACCTGTAGCGTTTCTTGTAACGTTACAATCTGAATTAGTTTTTTGCCCCGGATAAAGCAATTTTTGCTTCTCTCGGAACTTGCGAACCCTATCATTTGTTTGTGCTCTGACCTTATCCATGCCATCAATATTCTGATGCTTCTCCCAATTCGGGAGGAAGTAAGCTCCGTGTTCAGAAACTTCTAACATACCGAATCTCTCAAAGATGGATAAAGCCATTTTTATAACAGGTAAAGGGCGTTTAATAGCAGACAAAAGCATTTCTTCTGTATATGGGATGTTTTCAGTCAACATGATGTATCCTCCCATATTTGCTTTGCCAGTCATCGTCAGTAACTTGAGCCAGATTACAATGATCGTATCAGCCTCGGGCATGTCTTCGATGAGTTCAATCTTTGTATCACTAAACATACCTGTGCTAAGTTTGATCCATTTTATTTCAGACATTCGAATCATCCCTCTGGATTATAATGTTCATTTGCTCTGCGTCTTTAACACCCTTCCTTGAATTGCAAGACTTACAAGCAACTACTAAATTATGCGGCTCAGTTGGGCCGCCTTTTGATTCAGGAACGACATGGTCAATAGTCAATTTTGTTTCGCTCCCGCAATATTGGCATTTATAACAATCCCTTTCCAAAACCAATCTCCTTATATCTTTGGGGATCTCTGCTTTAGAATAAACAGGTATTTTCTTGGTGACATTCACAGGTGTTCTGCGGGGGTTGCTTCGCATGAAACCATCGTCTTCTAACCGCCAATAGCATGCTTCGCAAATTCCGTATCCCGTGCCAGAAAAGTCAACAAACCTCATGTGGCTTAATTCTTCATGATCGCGTTCGCACCATATGCAGATACTTACTGAGCTCATCCTACTCCCTCCAGAAACTTGTGATTACTACCTCTTTCCACTGGCTGGATTGTTGAACTCCGCCAGAAGAACCTTCAAGCTATACTTCAACGAATTGATAACCTGATCATTACTTTCCACTGCGTTATGCCAGCGAACCTTGTCTGCCTCAGCATCAGCTTCCTTAAGACGAATCTCAATGATTGCCAGCTCCGCACGCTGAGCTTTGTCTTTGCCAGCAGCAAGGTATGCTTCTGCATACTCACGCTTTCTCTGGGCGTAGATACGTTTATAGTCTCTCACTGCTTCAGCAGCTCTACGGCCCAAAATAACCTGTACCTCGGTCAAAAACTCGATCTTCCGAGCCAGTGTAGCCGGATAATCGTGACTGCACTGTTCTGCTAGGCTGTATAACTCACCTAATGTATATTGTTTTTGTAGAGACAATGCAGTCACTCCTTACTTATACATGCGCTCCAATATGGAGTAATCGTTCCCTAACCTCCGGCCAAAGGTAAGCCTGTCCACCTTCTCCGTTTCCATCCTTACAGAACCATTTTGAAATAGTGGGCTTCCCACCTGTAACATAGTCACGCAGTCCTGTAATCCATGATGCTTCTGTACTCGACATTGGTAAGTTGCGCGAGTATAACTTTACTGCTTGGGGAGGATCATACTTCCTTTCTCCAATACGCTGTCCCATGAAGTATGGATTCCCTTCTGTCTCTACTAATCCAAGACGTCCATTTTCTTTCTTGATAAACTCGAATTTACGAGACATCCAATTTATTTCATACAGATAAGCCAATACTCTATTAGCTAAATCTGCTCTGCCAAATCTCCCTGCTTGCTTAGCTAACGACTTATATTGTTTTAAATTTTCTTCAGTGGGAACAAACCTAGATTTCGGATTGTGATGCCCTGATCTCTTCGACAGTTTCCTTACACTGTTCTCAGGTTTTGTTGTAAGGTCAAATAATTCGAAACATGCCAGGTTTCTGTACGTGTCTTTGTTCAGAATAGTCCACCACATATTATTGATATTGTGATAGACAGTGCCGCGCATGAGCGTTCCTTTTCGATCCCTGAAATACTTCACTTCGCCATTGGATATTCTCTTCCCATCCTTGTCCAAAGCGTTATAATCAGGAAGATTTTCTGAACTCCAATGTCTGCTTGGTGAGTTGAGTTCATGAAATATCTTATCGTGGGACGTTTTCAAAACTGGCTCAGTGTCACAAGAGTATCCTTCACTCATCAAAAAATGTTCCATGTGTTTTATTTCAACCAAGAATCGTTTTTGCAGCAGATACGACATCTTATCTAATTTATCAAAGTCGTATCTTCCACCGTTTCTATTCTCAACATTTATTTCTTGATAGAACTCAATTTTTGCGCCACAGTTATATTTCTCTGCTACGAAGAGCAGATCGCCCTTACTTCCTGCAAAATGATCTTTTGAAAGAAGTGAGTAATTACGATCTATATGTGGATCTGATCCAATAGTGAAGCCTCTTCCATTCATCATGTCTAACATGCTAATGAAAGTGGGGTGAGATATTTCTTTATCTCCTCTAACAGCAAGACTTGTGCCCCATACAGTGAAATCCTTATTTCCTTTCACGAAGCAGACCTCCTATTTGAATTATTTAATTTCCGTGATATAATTCCGTTGAATTGTTTTTCAAATGATCGTGTTGGTAGCACGATTAATCTAAGGACTCATTTGATGCTGTTATTGCGGTAGACTCTTCTGCAATAGTAGTTACAAAAGAGTCCTTCTTCTTTTGGATCAGGAAATTTTTGTCCCGAGAACACTTTTCTATCGCAGTGTTTACACAATCCAATCACTGCCCCTTCAACCTTATAGCCTGATGGCTCTTTCCAGATCAGACCTTCATATTCTGCGTTCTTATCTATTGAACGTTCCAACTTTTCAAGATCGTTACGGAGCACTTTAATTTTCTTTTTGATGAATTTAATATTAAGTTCCATTGAGAGCGCATCGATTGCGTCATCACATAAATCCCTGATCTTTCTTCGCAACATTCTGGTTTGCATTAACTTCTGAGCACGAATCATCATTTCTTTTTGGCAATGTTTCTCTGAATAATTTCATGCTGCAAAGGTTTGTGTGACCAGATACGCGCCAAATCGTCAAGCGTCATGAATTTTAATCTCATCGGTTTCAACTCCTATTAGATCAGATGTAGTCTTCCGGACGAAATTCCTTAATGAACTCAACCGCATCATCAAAGTCGATACGCCGTACATGGCTGTATTTCGCTACCTCAAACCGATCTTTCAATTTACTCCAGACCATCCTACGATAACGACCGACCAGGTCCTTGAATTTCTCGTCAGACTCTTTGTACCTGTCCTTTGTTAATGAGTTCGACTTCTTGCGGACAAGAGACTGGAGTTGGTAGCACTCTGCATCCGTCAGCGTTACGCTGTCTCGAACCTCCTGCACCATCATCTGAACCTCTCCAACCTTTTCAGCAACGTCATCTTGCATTTGTTTCATGCTATCCCATAATCCTCGGATAGCAACTCCCTGTGCCTCTGTAAGCTGCAACTGTCTTTCAACGATTGTCAGATAGTCAGGCTGATTAGGAATCAATGTCATGTCTGTCTACCACCTTTCTTGAATTAATTGCCGGACGCATCTGGTCAATGAAAGATTGGAGCATGTCAAGACCTTCTGAAAACCGTTTTTTCTCACCGGCACTAGCACCGGAGACGGCTCCAAGCATAAACGATGTGATGCCGACTTTCTGAAGAAACTGATTTATATGGATGCTGATCTGTATGGTATTTCTATCAGCTTCGAAACGAAGTTTCTTCATTTGAGCAGCAGCATGTTGTTCATCGAAGTTATCAGGCTGTTGAAGTTGCATAGTCTCCAACTCTTCTTTCGTCCGTTGATAACCAGCTTTCAATTCTTCGATCTTCAGGCGCTCAGCTTCTACATCTTCTTGGAGTTTCTCTTTCCAGTATTGGTCAAGCTCTTTAATCTGCTTAGCAGCTTCCTGAGCTTTCTGCGCCAGGATAACTTCCGCCTCCTCGTCTCGACGCTCAACCGCCGCCGCTACAGCCTCATCCACCTGATCTGCCGGAACCGTATCCTTATACCGCCGCTGGAGTTCTTCCTTCTCCTGCTCAGCTTGGTTAGCACGAGTCTCAGCCTCTCGTAAAGCAGCTTCAAGTCGCTCTTTTGTCTCCACATATGCTTTGTGTGTGGAAATGATCCCTGCGTCAAGCTGCTGAATGATTTCCGGTGTGGCATTTTCCATAATGAACTTGGCCTTGTCGTAGGTTCTGCCTGATCCAAATCCTGCTTGATCAGCTACAATGTCGCGAACCTGTCCGGCAGGCTGCTCAGGAATATTTTCCTTGCCTCCTGCCATCCGTTCCTTGGCTTTAATCCGTGCAACTTCCTCCAACCGCTTCGCCCATTCAACTCGCTCCGAGAAGGTGAATTCTTTCCGGTGCTCGTTCTCCGAAATTTCTAGCCGGAGTTGATGTTCGAAGTCGCTGATTTCCATAACCCGGACTACAACCTCTTTACGTCCCAGGTACTGATGAGCACGCAAGCGGCGCTCTCCTGCAATTAACTGATAATCTGGGGTTACTACTATAGGATTAATAAGACCGTTTTGTTCGATGTCATTCGCCAGTTCTTCGATTCCTCCAAAGTCCTTACGAATTCGATCGCTTACTTTGATTTGGTCAATTTTGATCTTCAATTCAAGGCTCCTTTCTAAATTTCTTATTCAAATCAATTAGCTGTTTTTTTCTGAGGAAGTCCTTGTAACTTCTTCTCCATGTTGCGTCGAGCCTGTCTTGCTAGAATCTTAATGAATTCACGCTCATACGGCTCCAACAACTTTTTATTCACCATGCTGAACCTCCTGATTTAGGAAATTTGACAATTCACTTTCAAGCTTTTTAATTTCTTCGTCAATTCGCAACGGATCTACATCAAGACTTTGCATTTCTCCGAGGATCTCTTCAAGGCGTTTCATGGTGCCCTCCCTTTATTGCCCAGCAGCTATTGCTTCCAATATATCTGCGGGTATTATTTCCTTATACTTCGCCAAAGCTAATTTTTCATAGGTTATAGAAGACACAGGAGATAAGACTTCCGCCAATGCTCTATTGATATCATCTGACGGCGGTGGCATCCAACCAGTGCATAGCTTACTCAGATAAGAACCAGAGAAAGAAACGCCTTTTTCTTTGCATTTGTCAATGATCTTCGAATAAGTCAAGTTGCTTTCAACGACCGCGTCCCTCAAAAGGTTCGCATACTTCGTTTTCATATTTTCAATCACCCCCTACCGTTTATTTAATAGTAAACGATATCGTTAACCAAATACTAAACGCTTATATCGTTTCAGTCAATAGTTAAAACATAAATAATGTTGACTTATTACTGAAACGTTTAGTACAATGTAATCAAACGAAAGGAGTGTCTCAATTGACTTACTATGAGTTGCTGAAAGATTACATAAAAAAATCCGGGTTATCCCTATCCGAGATATCTGAACGGCTTGAGGGTCACGGATATAAGGTGAGCAAAGGCTATATTAGCCAATTGCAAAATGGGAAAACAGACAACCCAGCAACCTCAGAACTCAATAGAGCACTCGCTGCTGTAACAGGTGGAGATGTTGAAAAACTATTGACTGCTGCACTAATCGAAAAAGCTCCTGAAGAAATAAAAGAGAAGTTCATGAAATTGGATAAATTGAAAGATCTCAAAAAAGAATATGCCCAAGCATTAGTAATAGAGGAAACGCCTGCACAATACATAGCTGAAAATCTCGTAAAGGTGCCAGTTCTCGGTTCTATTGCTGCGGGACAACCTATTGACAGAATTGAACATATAGAAGATATGGAATATGTTAATGCTTCAGTCGTTAGAGGAAAGCAAGCATTTTGTCTTCGGATCAAGGGCGATAGCATGATTGGGGATAATATTGTTGAAGGTGATATTGTGGTTTGTGTTAAGCAAAAAGAAGTGAGCGCTAATGATATTGTTGTTGTAGCTATTGATGGAGAAACAGCAACAGTAAAAAGAATTAAGTGTCAAAATGAGATTTGCATATTGATGCCTTCAAACCCTAAGCTGCAGCCGACTATAGTTGATGCATCTAAAGTTGAAATTATCGGTAAAGTTGTAGAAGTTAGACGGAGATATTAGAATTTACGGGCCTCTGGAAAGGAGGTGAAATATATGGTGGTACGAGCCCGTGAAACGAATGAAGAAATAGAAGCGATCGGATATATACGACAAAGTGATCAGCGTCAAGATAAAGAGGATATATCGGAGCTTACGCAATTAAGAAAGATTGAACAGTTTTGTGAGTCCAACAATTTTAAACTAGTCAAAGTATTTAAAGATATTGACTACTCCGGTTTTAGAATTAAGTACACAAAACGTCCTGGCTTGATGGATGCTTTGAAATGCATTGAGGATAGACCCAAAGTGAGAAAGATGATTTTCTTCAATCTATCTCGTCTAACAAGGCTAAAGAAAGACTTTCAAGAGTTACAGGGAATCCTGAATTCTCACCAAGTTGATATTTGTTCAGCTTCTGAGTTTGTGGATTTTAGTACACCAAATGGACGTCTTGTTGCTGGCTTCTTTGTCGATCTCAATGAATATTATTCAGACAACCTCAGCGAGATAGTAAACGATTCCAAAGAAACAAACGCTAAGAAAGGTCGCTGGAATGGCGGTCCTGCCCCATTCGGCTTTGTGAAAACAGCAGATGGTATGGGATTCGAGGAAGTTCCGGAACGTGCTTATTATGTAAGAGAGATTTTTCGAATGGCGAAGCTAGGAAAAGGACCATATCTGATAGCTAGATGGTTAAATGAACAAAAGGTTTACTCGCTGACAGGTAAAGAATGGACCGCTAGAAGGGTTAGGTATATGCTTACAAACCCAACTTACGCTGCTATGCAACGTTGGAAGGGTGAATGCTATAAGCTCCTTGTGTGCACTGTTCTCGTCTCTTGGGATGATTTCAATTACATCCAATCCACGCTGTTTGGGAAAGACAAAGCATGGAAAGGAAAAGAAAGGCAACTACTCACTTCTGTCCTTATCTGTCCAGAGTGCGGATCTAAAATGCATTCTCGTTACATGTCCCATTCTAAACAGAAGAGAAAATATGTATGTAGCCGTAAAACATCCATGGGAGCGATATCTTGCTCCAGTCCAAACCATGATCAAGAAAGTTTTGAAACAGCAGTCATAAATCTGATTGCTAACATGGCAGAGAAAAAATATGGTTATGAATCTTTGATACCTGAAATGAAAGAAGATTCTGACAACAATAATTCATTCTCTAAACTTCAAGATGAACTTGCCAACATTAACAATGCAGAACAAAAGATTTTCGATGATTATTATCTTCATAACAAAATTGAAGAGCATCATTACGAGTTGTCCATGAGAAGATATGGAAAACGTAAAGCTGAGATTTTGGAATTGTTAGATAAAATTCCTTTGCCGCAATCGAAGTCATTCGGAGATTACAACGATGCAATACAAGAATTCTCTGAACTGATTAACGAGCTACCCAATGATGATAAAAGAAGATCAATCGAACTCTTAGTCGAAAAGATCACACCAGGAGCGCCTGCGGTAGTTCATTTCAAATGGGGTGAAACACGGGAGATTCATCCGAGGAGTATTGAAAAATTCAAAAAGAAGCTCATCCTATACTGATTATTATGTTATCATTTAAGCGCATACAAATAAAAAAAGGGCCGCCAAATGGCGACCTGTCGCTTACTTCGAAGCAACGTAGTATTAGGATAGGAGTGGAGAGAAACCATACTGTAACCTTATTATATGTATACGTTTTCATTTTGTCAACACTTTCAGTAAAATTGTTTGAATTAATTATATCTTTCGGTAATTAAGGATAATACATCCTTTTTTTCGTGACTGAAAATCAAATAACATACTCCAATATAACCTCACAAAAAAGAGGGCTTTCGCCCTCTTTCTCGTCTTATATCCACACTTGATAGCCTAAGGAATCCAATAACGTCTTGGCTCGTTCCATATCTTCTTCCTGACGGAAAGACAGACGCATAATGCCCGGCACATCCACCCGGTTTTCGATAATCTCCAAGTTGCTCAAGTTGATGTCATTCGCCCCAAGCTCAGTTGCGATCTTACCGATCATACCCGGTGCATCCTGGACATCAGTATACAGATCAAATAACGGAGAAATCATGCCTTTGCGTCGTTCTGGTAATATACTGCGGAACTCGCGGGCCTGACGGAATGCCTCCTCTATACCTTCACCGTTCTTATGCTCCAACATATCCGTAAAGGCCGTCATCTGGCTACTCCAGTCCTTAAGCAAGCCCAGCAGTACGTCACGGTTGCTAAGCAAGATATCTCTCCACACAATCGCATCACTGGACGCAATCCGGGTAATATCCCGGAAACCGCCTGCAGCCAGCATTTTATACAGTGGATTCGACTCATTATACTCACGTACCTGATTCACCAGCGCAACAGCAATAACATGTGGCAGATGACTAATCGCCCCCACGATGTCATCGTGCAGCAGGGGCTCCACACGCACGATCTGTGCCCGCGTATACGCAAGCAGCTCTGACAGCCTGCTGTAGGCTTCCTCAGGTACATGCTCTGAAGGGGTTAAGACATAGTATGCATTCTCAAACAACACAGCTGAGGCCGCATCTACGCCTGCACGCTCCGACCCCGCCATGGGATGACCACCAATGAAGTAAGCGTCAGTCAACCGCACATGCTCGGCACAAGCGGCAATGGAAGCTTTAGTGCTTCCTACGTCCGTGATGATACATCCTTTTTTCAATGGCAGCTTGGAGAGCTGCTCGAAATAGGATTCTAGCAAACCTACGGGAACGCACAAAAAAATAAAGTCGGCATCCTCTACCGCTTCTTCCAGAGAGAGCGTAGCATCATCCACTACACCGCTCGCTATGTACTTGTCCTTCAGTTCATCCAAGTGGGCGTAGCCCATCACGGTTACATCTGGCTTGCCTTTGAAGCAGAGCGCCAGTGAACCGCCGATGAGTCCTACACCAATCATTGCAATTTTTAGTTTCATGGGTCCTCACTCTTTCATCGCCAGTATTAAGGGCGTGCTACCGCCTTCTCAGCCAGCGTGTTCTCCAGTGCCGTGACAAATGCACGGTTCTGTTCTGATGTTCCGACGGACACACGAATGTAAGTTGGGTATACGTGGAATCCTGAGCGAACGATAATGCCTTGTTTGAGCAAGGATTGGAACGCATTTGCCGAAGGCATATTCAGGTCAACCATAATGAAATTACCCTGTGAAGGGAAATACGACAATCCGAGCCGTGTAAATTCATTTTGCAGGTAATCCCGATCCGTTGCATTCCGCTTCGAACACTCTTGAACAAAATCCTGATCCAGTAGTGCGGCGGTTGCCGCAACCTGTCCAAAACGGGAGGTGTTAAACGGTTCACGTACACGGTTAATCAAATCAATAATTTCGGGACGTGCAATACCATATCCGATTCGAAGCGAAGCCAAACCGTAAATTTTGGAGAATGTCCGCAGGATGACCAAGTTCGGATACCGTTCGATCAATGGTATACTTTGCGGATATGCTTCATCGGTTACGAATTCATAATAAGCTTCGTCCAGTATAACCATCACATGAGCAGGCACACGGTCCATAAAGGCTGTAAGTTCCTGCTCGGAGATAATCGTACCTGTCGGATTATTTGGATTACACACCCATACTGCTTTGGTTTTGTCATTAATTTGCGCGAGCATCGCGCTCAGATCATGCGTGCCATCTTTCAGAGGCACTTCGATGGACACGGCACCCTCAATATCTGCATTGCTTTTATATACAGAAAATGTCTGATCTGCCATGATGGTCTCGTCACCCGGCAAGAAGAAAGCTCTCGTGATCAAAGCAATAATCTCATCGGAACCACAACCAAATATTAAGTTGTTCCGTTCAACGCCAAGATGCTTGGCAAGAACTCCCGTCAGCTCAACCGAGCTACCGTCTGGGTATATGCTTATATTCGTCATTTCTCTCGTAATGGCTTCCAGGGCGGCAGGAGAACTGCCGTACGGGTTTTCGTTGGAGGCCAGCTTGATGACTTGTTCAAGCCCCAGTTCACGTTTCACTTCTTCAATCGGTTTGCCCGGCTGGTACACAGGCAGATTGACAATCTGGGATTTCGGTTTCAACCCGACCGCCTCCTGTTATTGAAATAATGTTAGACACGAATCAGCGTGCACCTCACGTGTCCAAAAGATGTCCTTTCAGGACATCCCTATCCCTTTAATTGTGCCACAAAGTTGCGAATTTGCAACAGTCCCGCTGCACGCGTATCCGGATTTTCAAGCAGAGGAATCGCATCTTCCACTTGACGAACAATGGCACTACCTACAACAACGCCATCGCAGATGCGGGAGAAATGTGCCACCTGCTCATGACTCGAGATACCAAAACCTACCGCTACAGGGAGGTCTGTCAGACTTTTCACCGTCTCAATGAAGCTCTCTACGCCATCAAAGAAAGAAGCTCTCTCTCCGGTTACCCCAAGGGATGATACACAATAGATAAAGCCACTCGCTCCCGTTACAATCCGCTCAATCCGGGCATTAGATGTAGGTGCAACAAGCGGCACCAGATGCACACCAGCACGATTTGCGCGTTCTCGCATCTCTTCCGCTTCCTCAATCGGCAGGTCCGGAATGATCATGCCACTAATATCGTGTTTGACCAATTCATCAAAGAATACATCCAGTCCTGTCTGCAATACCGGATTATAATAGGTGAACAGTACAAACGGCAGTTTCACACCTGCATTACGAGCTTTTGCAGCGGTTTCCATAACAGTACGAATGGTAATCTGGCTTTTCAGCGCACGTTCGGAAGCACGCTGAATGACTGGGCCATCCGCAAGCGGATCGGAATAGGGAACACCCAGTTCCAAAATATCCGCTCCAGCCTGTTCAAGCTCCTTGATGATATCAATCGTTGTATCCACATCCGGGTCTCCCACGGTTAAGAATGGAATAAGTGCTGTGCGATTCTGTTGCTTCAATTGCTGGAAGGTCTGGTCCATCAGATTCATCCCAAGTCACCTCCCGTGTATTTCATGATGGATTCTACGTCCTTGTCTCCACGTCCCGACAGACAAATGACTACAATATCATCTGCTGTGAGTTCAGGCGCCAGTTTGACAACTTGAGCTACCGCATGTGCAGACTCCAGAGCAGGAATGATTCCTTCCGTCCGACATAGGAGTTGCAGGGCATCCAGTGCTTCCTGATCCGTGATTGGTACATATTTTGCCCGTTCAATATCCTTGAGATAGGAATGCTCCGGACCAACACCCGGATAATCAAGACCGGCCGAGATGGAATGTGCTGGCTGAACCTGCCCATACTCATCCTGCAACAGGTAACTCATAGATCCCTGGAATACACCATGTGTACCTTTGGTCATCGTTGCAGCGTGATACTCGGTTTCGACCCCTTTGCCTGCGGCTTCAACACCAACAAGCTTCACATCCTGATCACCGATAAATGGATAGAACATACCGATCGCATTACTTCCTCCACCTACAGCTGCTACAATTACATCCGGCAAACGCCCTTCGATCTCCTGAATCTGACGACGGGTCTCATCACCAATCACACGTTGGAAATTCCGCACCATCATCGGATATGGATGAGGACCAACCACTGATCCCAGCACGTAGAATGTATCCTCCACATTGCTGACCCAGTAGCGAAGTGCTTCATTACCAGCATCCTTCAGTGTCCGTGTTCCAGACGTAACCGGAATCACTTCTGCTCCAAGCAGCTTCATCCGAAATACGTTTAACTGTTGACGCTCTGTATCTTCTTCGCCCATAAATACTTTGCATTCCAGTCCAAGTAATGCGGCTACAGTTGCCGTTGCAACGCCATGTTGACCTGCACCCGTTTCAGCAATAACTTTCTTTTTGCCCATCCGTTTGGCAAGCAAACCTTGTCCAATGGCGTTATTAATTTTGTGTGCGCCTGTATGATTGAGATCTTCACGTTTCAGATAAATTTTCGGTCCGCCTAATCGGCGTGACAATTGCTCTGCATGATACAATGGCGTTTCACGTCCAGAATACTCGCTTAGCAGATAGTTCAGTTCCTTGTTGAATTCCTCATCTTCAGAGAAGTGGCTATATGCCTCCTCCAACTCTATGAGTGCGTTCATTAGTGTCTCAGGTACAAAGCGGCCTCCGAAGTGACCGAAACGCCCGTATTGATCCGGCAATTGATGTGTCATGCCTGCTTCACCCTTTCTACGAATGCTGTAATTTTGGCAATATCCTTCACACCTTTAGTCTCAACTCCGCTGGATACATCGACGCCGAAAGGTGCATATGTCTGTATTAGTTGTTGTACATTGTCCGGCTGCAAACCTCCTGCAACGAACAGAGCAATTTCGCGACTTTTTGCCCATTCAGCATAGGCGGGGATTCGCTCCCAGGCAAACGTTTTCCCGGAGCCCCCTCCATATAGAGGATCATGGGTATCAAGCAATATCGCATCCACGAATTTATCGTAAGTATCAAGAGCCCTTATGGCTGCTTCATCAGCTTCCGGTCCCGTTTCATCTTTGGGAAAAGAAAAAACTTTGAATACTTTGGCACTCCACCGCTGCTTCACCTGCTGGCAAAATTCCGCAGACTCCTGTCCATGCAGTTGAATAACATCCAGGTGAGCAACCTCCATAATGTGTTCCAGTTCATCGAGCGTAGGATTCACAAATACACCCGCAAGCTTCGGCCGATCATAGGTAGACCATTCGAACAGCACCGTTCTTAATGCAGCAGCCTGCTCGGGTTCGATTCGGCGGCGTGATTTGGCAAAAACAACACCAATGTAATTCACAGGCAAGTTTATCATCGATTTTAGCACTTCAACGTCCTGAAGTCCACATATTTTTACGGCCGCTGGCAGCGGGTTTCTCAGTTCTGACATACTGTCGCCTGTGCCATCGTGTATGGAAGTATTCATCATTTGGGTCCCATCAGATCATATACAGCCGCCTCGACATCATCCTTGCGCATGAGATGCTCACCTACGAGAATACCGTGAACGCCGGCCTGGATCAGAGGTACTGTTGATTCTGGTCCGTCAATACCACTTTCGCTAATCAAGGTAACGCTACTTGGAATCAATTCCATCAAATCCAGTGTCGTGTTCAGACTGGTTTCGAATGTTTTCAAATTCCGATTATTGATGCCCACAAGGGTTGCCTGCGGAATCTCCAATACCTGCTCCAGTTCTGTTCGATCATGGACTTCAATCAAGGCATCCAACCCCAAGCTTTTGGCAAATTCCAGATATTGACGAATCTGTTCAGGTGTCAGAATGCTGGCAATCAGCAGTATTGCATCTGCACCCAGTAATCTGGCCTCGGCAATCTGTCGTTCATCTATAATAAAATCCTTGCGTAATAGCGGAATGTTCACCGCTTGATGAATCGCCTGCAAGTACTCGTTGCTGCCTTGAAAATACGACACATCCGTTAATACGGAGATGCAGTCAGCACCCGCTCGCTCATAAGCGGCAGCAATCTCTACCGGATGAAAATCCGGACGAATTAACCCTTTGGACGGCGAAGCCTTCTTCACTTCAGCAATAAGGCCGAGTTTGCGATTGCGTCTGCTTGATAATGCTTTTTCAAACCCCCGAGTTGCGGGTAGTTGTTCGATTTTTTGGATAGCTTCATCCATGCGAAATGTCTGTGCAAGAACTTCAACTTCTTTATGTTTGGTTGCAACGATTCGATCAAGATACATGACTGTACGCCTCCGTTGTATGAATTAACTGTTCAAGCTTCCCGGCAGCTTTGCCCGAATCTACCGCTTCTGCGGCAAGTGTTACCCCTTCAGCAATGCTATCTGCAAGACCGGATACATAGATGCACGCTCCGGCGTTCAACAGAACGACATCACGATAGGCACTCTGCTCACCCTGGAAGATCCTCTTAATAATTTCGGCATTCTGTGCCGCATCTCCTCCAAGTACCGCTTCGAGCGGATGCAGAGACAAGCCCATATCACGTGGATCAATATCATAGGTGTGCACTTCACCATTGCGAAGTTCAGATACCTGAGTCGGTGCCGAGATGCTAATTTCATCCAGACCATCATGGCTGGCCACAACCAACGCTCTTTTGAGACCAAGACGATTCAGTACTTCAGCAATCATCGGCGTCCGGGAACGATCATACAGGCCAAGTAGTTGGCGATCTGCTCCCGCAGGATTGGTTAATGGTCCGAGCATATTGAAAATGGTGCGAACTCCCAGCTCTTTTCTTGGTCCTGCCGCATGTCGCATGGAAGGGTGATATACCTGGGCAAAACAGAAGCAGATTCCGATATCATCCAGACATTGTCTGGCCTGCTCCCCGTTCAGATGGATATTTACACCGAGTGCCTCTAATACATCTGCACTACCCGCTTTACCTGAAGCTGAACGGTTGCCATGTTTGGCGACCCGAACCGAAACGGCCGAAGCAATGATGGCGGATGCTGTGGAAATGTTGAATTTGTGAATACCCGATCCACCTGTTCCACACGTGTCCAGCAAACCGCTGCCATCCGTTAGAATTCGTCCACCCTGACCACGCATGGCTTCAGCAAAACCGGTGATCTCATCCACCGTTTCCCCCTTCATCCGCAGCGCCATCAGCAAACCTCCGATTTGAGCCGGCGTTGCCTCACCTCTCATAATCGAGTACATCAAATCTCTTGCTTCGGCTTGCTCCAGATGGCTGCCCTCCAAAATCTTCGCCAGGCCATTCTTCATGCCTTCCTCACGAGTAATCTCAGCAATGGGGGTTACAGGGTTCTCATTCATTATTGGGTTTATGTTCATCTCCGGTCTCTCCTCTCTCAGTTCTTAGCGGCCGCTGGTGTGACAAAGTAGTCTGCATTCGCCAGTCTCAACGTGCTGTCCTTTTCTTTGGCAGGAAACATTGCTTCTGCTGTTCGAATCGCTTTGAGCAACGCTTTAGCTTTGTTAACCGTTTCCTCATATTCATTCTCAGGTACAGAATCCCATACGATTCCCGCTCCGGCCTGTACATAAGCTTTTCCTTTTTTGAAAATAATCGTACGAATCGTAATACAGGAGTCCATGTTACCCGAGAATCCGAGGTATCCGATTGCTCCTGCATAAGCACCCCGTGCCTCTTTCTCCAGTTCCGCGATAATCTCCATTGCTCGCAGTTTCGGTGCACCGGATACGGTACCCGCTGGCAAGCAAGAGAGGAATGCATCGAAGAAATCCTTATCTTCTCTTAGCTCGCCCGTAACATTGGATACCATGTGCATAACGTGAGAATACCGTTCAATCTCCATGAACATGTCACACTTCACACTGCCGAAGCTGGATACCCGGCCCAGATCGTTACGCCCCAGATCAACCAGCATCAGATGCTCCGCGCGTTCCTTCTCATCCTGGAGCAGATCAGCAGCGAGTGCACGATCTTCCGCTTCTGTTGCCCCCCTTGGACGTGTACCTGCAATCGGTCGTGTCTCCACACGATTCCCGTCCACCTTGACTAGCGCTTCTGGTGAGGTTCCCACGATAATCTCATCATCCATTTTGAGGTAGTACATATAAGGTGATGGATTCAGGGTCCGAAGCACACGATACACGTGAAGCGGAGAAACTTCCGTATCAATGTGGAAACGCTGGGATAATACCACTTGAAAAATATCACCTGCGCGAATGTAATCTTTGGCTTGCTCCACATTACCGATAAACTGCTCTTTCGTGAGGTTGGAGCGGATGTCCCCCAGCTCCACGTCTCCCGGAATGGAACGCGGATTCAGGTTCTCCCCTGGTCCTTGCTGTTGCAAACGTTCTGCGGCCTGCTCCAGCTTCTCCGAAGTCACTGCATACGCTTGACGTATCTCGTCATCCGTTGCACCGTCCTTGACGTGTACATTACCGACGAGCAACATCTGCTGCTTCACATGGTCAAACACGATAATCTGGTCACAGAACATAAAACGAATGTCATCCATATTCAGATCATCCAGCGCGTGAGCTGGAAGCTTCTCATAATAGGAGAGCAGATCATATCCGAAGAACCCAATTGCCCCACCTGTGAATGGTGGCAGTTCATCATCTTTTGGACTGCGATACTTACGCAGCAGTGCTTTCAGTTCTTCAATCGGTTTGCCTGGCAATTCACGGGTCTTCCCTGCTTCTTCTACAACAATCCGGCCCTTCTTGGCCGAAATCATCAGGAACGGATCTGTACCGATGAACGAGTATCTCGCCCATTGGATACCGCCCTCTACACTTTCCAACAGGAATGCCCGGTCGTTGTCAGCATAACGGCGGAATATTCGAATCGGAGTCTCCATATCTGCCAGAATCCGTTTGACTACCGGAATCAGATTATACTCATTCGACATTTTCAGTACTTGATTAACGTTTGGCGTTATCATCAGATCACGTCCTTTCAGATTTAGGTAAGTTCAACTAAAGAGGTTTACACTGAGCACTCCGATGACAGAACAACCTTCCGATCGCTGTTATCCCCAGATTTTTTGATTCCCTTTCAAAAGGGAAAATCCGGGGATAGCGTATGCTTCCGATGTAGCTTTCTTTCAGAAAGCTTTTAGGCGAACGCTTCGCTTCTTCACGTTATTTCTGTTCTCTCCGTTTTTGTGTAAAAGTTTAGTTGAACTTATAGGGGTAGAAGAAACAATTCAATGTACAAAAAAACCTCTACCATCAGGTAGAGGTTTGGTTATAAGCTGTATTTAACAGGGTGATGCTTCATAAATAACAAGTCCTTATACTTCGCTGTCGGATTATTCACAGGTCGCTGAATTGATGCATTTCACATCATCCAATTCGGGCAGATATATCAGTTATAACACGTCAACTACTCATTCCAATATTTCGTAAAATATAGGAGAGTGCATTGATTGTGTTTGTACCAAAATATATCAAAACAAAAGGTGTCTTATGACACGTTTGTTTTCCCTGTTCCTGTTACCTATTCCGTAGCACGACGTACCGTGAATCAGTTGACCGGTTTCTGTTGCCCCGGTTACCACCCACTGGACTCTGCTATATACTCCACTAGCTCAGCTGCTCTCAGCTCAATCTCTACTCTACTCAACTGGTTCTCACTATACATCATTATGATCGGTTTGACAACCCACTACTTAAGAGCCAGAAGGTGTTGCCAAATCCGGACGTAATGCCTGTGCACCGTTCAGATACACATGGTTGATTTCATTCTGAGCTTTGTTTGTATTCACATGCACCATGAAACGAATGCACTGCGCCAAGGCACCTTTAACAGGAACCTCCAGTGCACACATCAGTGGTACGAGTTCCCAGCCATCCAGTTGGCGAATAGCTTTTGCCGGGAATGCAGCATCCAGATCCCCAGTTAACGTAATCCACACACTGCAGATATCTTCCGGTTGGATCTCATTGCGATCCACGATCTCCTGCAACAATACAGCCGTTTCCTTCAAAATCTGTTCTTCGTTGTTCTGCGTGACTGTTGTAGCCCCGCGAATTCCCCGTGTGACCATTGCTGTCATTCTCCCTTCCTGAGCGTTTCAATGACGTCCCGAACTGCCGACACAGGTACGTCCTTCACAATTCTTGCAGCCCCAATCCGATCAGGAATGATAAACACCATATGACCTTCACGGAACTTTTTGTCATGCATCATCGCTTCCATTAATGCATCCGTGTCGAGATGCGCAGGCATCGTTGTTGGAAGGCGAAGTGAACGCAGCATGCGGACCGTATCTTCATAGAGCCCTGCTGGCGCACCAAGCTTCTCACCAAGCAATGCTGATCCAGCCATACCGATCGAGATCGCTTCTCCGTGCAGGAATTCTCCATAACCGGCAATCGCTTCAATGGCATGACCAATCGTATGTCCCAGGTTCAACAACGCACGTTCTCCATTTTCACGTTCGTCTCTGGATACAATCTCTGCTTTAATACCACAACCACGCTCCAAGCCGTATCCCAATGCTTCCGGATTAAGCGCAAGCAGTTCTTCCGCATGTTCCTCACACCAATGTGCAAAAGCCTCATCACGGATCAGTCCGTGCTTCAGCATCTCTGACAATCCTGCCGATACATCTCGTGGCGGCAAGGATTGAAGTGTATCCACATCATAGAGTACTAGCTCAGGTTGGTGGAATGCACCGATCATATTTTTGGCCAGCGGATGATTGACAGCCACCTTGCCGCCCACACTGCTGTCATGCGCCAAAATCGTTGTAGGTACTTGAACAAACTTGATTCCACGCATATATGTAGCGGCAACAAAGCCAGCCAGATCACCTACGACACCACCACCTAAGGCCAGAATCGCAGAACTCCGATCCAGTTTGCCTTCGATCGCAACGGTCATCATATCCTGGTACACCGAAAGGGATTTCGATGTTTCACCAGAGGGCACAACCGCCGATACGACTGTATAACCAGCCGTACGCAGCGTTTGCTCCAAACCTGACAAGTATTTGGGAGCCACATTTTCATCTGTAATGATGAGAAGCGGACTTTTTTTGGTCAAGCCATACTGCTCAAAATATTGAGGAGCTTGTGCCAATAGGCCGCTGCCAATCAGAATCGGATATGAGCGTTCCTCCAACTGTACCGTCAGCTGACGCATATTAGTAATTCTCCAGTTGAGCGTTATAACTAGCAACATTGGCACGGATCTCTTCCATGGAATCCCCGCCGAATTTTTCCAGGAATGCTTTGGCAATTTCCCACGCTACAACATGTTCCATAACCACACTCGCTGCGGGTACAGCACAAGCGTCCGAGCGCTCAACCTGAGCCGTAAATGCTTCTTTTGTATCGATATCGACACTTTGCAGTGGCTTATACAACGTTGGGATCGGCTTCATCACACCACGCACAACGACTGGCATACCGTTCGTCATACCACCTTCGAATCCACCCAGACGGTTGGTTGCCCGGTGGTAGCCGCGCTCGTCCGTATGCATGATTTCATCATGCACCTGTGATCCCCGAATGACTCCGGCTTCGAATCCGATACCAATCTCTACGCCTTTGAATGCATTAATGGACATTACGCCTTGAGCGATTCGTGCATCCAGTTTGCGATCGTATTGAACATAACTACCAAGACCAATAGGTACACCTTCAACGATACATTCCACTATTCCTCCGATGGAATCGCCTTCTTGTTTAATCTGGTCGATGTAGGCTTCCATCTTCTTCTCTGTCTCAGCATCCGTAACACGTACAGAGGAAGCTTCTGTCACTGCGATCAGTTCATCAATCGGAAGGTCCTGATATGGAGCTTCGATCTCTCCAATGCGAAGTACACGTCCAGCTACCTTGATTCCGAATTCAGCCAGGAATTGACGTGCAATGGCACCACATGCCACACGTACCGTTGTCTCACGTGCACTGGAGCGCTCCAGTACGTTACGCAAGTCTTTAAGATTATACTTGAGTCCACCGTTCAGATCAGCGTGTCCGGGACGTGGACGATGAACGCGACGTTTCTCTTCGTCACTGCCTTCAATCGGCTCAATATTCATAATATTCTGCCAATGTTTCCAGTCGTTATTTTGAACAACCAGCGCTACCGGAGCACCTGTTGTATATCCGTGACGGATACCACCAACGAAATTCGCCTGATCCTTCTCGATCTGCATCCGGCGTCCACGGCCATATCCCTTTTGGCGGCGGTGAAGCTGGAAATTCAGTTCTTCAAAATCAATCGTCAAATTACTTGGCAATCCTTCAATAATAGCGGTCAATTGGGGTCCGTGCGTCTCCCCTGCGGTTAAATAGCGTAAACTCATAATACGTTCCCCCTTTAAACTGTTAAACTTCACATTGCTAAAATCCCATAATTTCTTTGCTTATTATAGTATAGCTGACCGTCTTTGACAAGAAAGTCGGCGCTTTCTTGTACTTGGTATACAAATAACCGCCTGAACACATGTACATGTGCTTCAGACGGCTGAACAACCATTATCATTATTTTTTCCGATAGAAAAATGTCTCTGCTGTCTCCAGACCATATTGTCCCGGGGAGAAGATCTGCTCCGTACTGCCCACAAACAAAATACCGCCTGGACGCAAACTTGCTGCAAATTTGTGATACAACAGGTTTTTGGCTTCCTCGGTAAAATAGATCATGACATTTCGGCACACAATCAGATCGTACCCATCGTCAAAACGGTCCACCAGCAAATTTTGTTTCATGAACTTGATCGAATTTTTGAGTTGCTCATCAATACGGTATACCAAGCCATCCTGCTTGAAGTAACGGTTCGCGGTTTCCTTAGGCACATCCTTAAGCGAGCGTTCCATATAACGCCCTTCCTTGGCTTTGGCCAATGCACCTTCATCCAGATCACTTGCCGTAATGGAGCTGTCCTTCAAAATACCCATCGTGTCCAGAATCATGGCGAGTGTATAAGGTTCTTCACCTGTTGAACAGGCTGCACTCCAAACTTTAGCACGACGCTTGGAGCCCAACAGCTCAGGCAGAATCTCGTCCCGCAGCACTTCCCAACGATTGGGATTACGCCAGAATTCCGACACGTTAATCGTCATACGATCAAGGAACTCGTAAAACAATGATTTATCTTTCTGCATAGCTTCAAAAAAGTTAGAAAATGTATGAAACCCGTTTTTGTTGCGAAGTGTGGTCAGCCTTCTTTTCATCTGGCCTTCCTTGTATTGAGCAAGATCAATGCCTGTGCTCTCTTTGATTTTACGAATGAATCCGGTGTAATCCGGGTCTAGTAGTTGTTCTTGCTCCAGCATCGTGTATCACCCTTTTGGCTAATAATTACAACCAGGCTGCGATGCTCTTGTCGTATACCACCAGTTCATCTGAAGCAAAGAAATTTGCTGCTTCACGGGAAGCACTTTCTGGTGAATCTGCCCCATGAATCAGATTATGTGGTGTGTGGCTGGCGAAGTCTCCGCGAATGGTACCCGGAGCTGCTTCCTTCACATTGGTTTTTCCGATGACGATGCGCGCAAGCGCCACAATATCGTCGCCTTCCCACACCATGGCAAATACAGGCCCAGATGTGATAAAACGAACCAAATCATCGAAAAATGGTTTGCCCTCATGTTCAGCATAATGGCGTTTTGCCTGATCCTCAGACATCTGCACCAATTTGCCTGCCACCAACTTAAATCCTTTGTCTTCCAGACGGCTAATAATTCGACCGATCAATCCACGCTGCACACCATCCGGCTTCACCATCAAAAATGTACGATCCATCAGCTCACTCCTCACTCACGGTTCAAAGTTAATCACTATGTAAACGCAATCCCTCTGATTGTAACATACATGTCCAAATCCTCCCAATGAGGAATATCACAGTTCTGTTCATCTTTGGGTGTGAGCAATCCGAGAGTTGAAGGTCATACAAAGTTTAATGCGTACGTTTAACCACAAAATGAGCGATATCACGCAGGTTTTTGGTCGTCTTGATGTTAGGTAGCTGATCGAGAGCATCGAGCGCTTTCTTCATATATCGGTCAGCAAGGGCTTCTGCTTTAGCAATTCCTTGACTTTGGCGAATCATTCCAATTGCATCCGATGCACTTGCCCGTCCTTCTTCATGCTGGACACGGGAAATCTCCTTAAGCAAAGGTTCCCGCAGATCGGATTCTTCCAAGGCATAAAGTACAGGAAGAGTGATATTCCCTTGCTTCATGTCACTGCCTGGTGGCTTGCCAAGTTGTTTCTCGGTACCCACCAGATCAAGTACATCATCTTGAATCTGGAAAGCCATCCCCACATTGTATCCGTACGTATACAGAAGGGAAGATACATGTTCAGGCGCACGTGTAGCCAATGCCCCTAACTGACAGCTAACCGCAATCAGAAGTGCTGTTTTGCGGCGAATCCGCAGCAGATAGTTACGAACACTTTGCCCCGTATTGAAAAAGTCGCGAATTTGCTCCATCTCACCAATGGACATCTGTACCATGGCTTTGGCAAGGATACGATGAATAGCTGGATCGGATAATCCGGCAGTCATTTCAAGTGCCTTACCGTAGATATAGTCTCCAGTGTACATGGCAATCCGATTATCCCATTTTGACTTCACCGTGGGTTTGCCTCGGCGTGTCTCCGCATTATCAATAACATCATCGTGAACGAGGGATGCCGAATGAATCAGCTCCAGCGGAACCGCAACCAGCTTCAGACGTTCAATGTCGTATGTACCAAATTTCCCGCCAAGTAACACAAAAACGGGCCGTAACCGTTTTCCTCCTGCTTTGAGCAAATGAAGTGACGTTTCACTCAGCAGCTTCTGTTCTCCTCGAACACTGCGATACAACTCTTTCTCAATGTAATCCATGTCCTTTTTTAACAACCCGAAAATATCCAATAGTTTCATTCGTTCACCCGTATCAGCGTATTGTCAGTCCATAAATTCATGCTTACCTTCCCCTCCAGCAAGTCGGGCCTGCAGGCATTACGAAAAACCCGGCTTACCGTTCTTGCTTGTGTTTTGCTATAAGGTAATCTAACGTATTTTTCTTCTCCGAATGTCATAGCCGACACCCGGAAATTAAACTCTGCGACTTGTTCTGAAACAAAATACAGAAGTTGCCGGAGCATGGGTCAAGACTGTGGTTCATGAAGACTCACCATCAGCACTCACCAATACCCCGGGATTCGGGGGACAAATAAACCGAGCAACACTTTGGCAAAAAAACAGCCTTGTATCGAACTCAGTCGTTATCCCCGTTCATCCGGTTCTCCCCATCTTGTAAACAGTTGATGTGGGATGCGCAAGCTATCCAGCACTTTTCCCACCAAAAACAGAATCAACTCATCCATAGTCTGAGGTTTGTAATAAAAAGCAGGCATAGCCGGTATCATTCGTACACCAAGCCGAGATAGCTTCAGCATGTTCTCCAGATGGATTGCATGAAGAGGTGTCTCACGTGGTACGAGGATCAATGTTCTTCCCTCTTTCATCATAACATCGGCTGCGCGAGACATCAGATTATCCGATGATCCCTGCGCGATGGACGAAAGAGTTCCCATCGAACATGGCATGATAATCATGCCGTCTGCCAGATAAGAACCACTTGCAATGGAGGCCCCTATATCACTCACAGGATGATAGATCAGAGAACCGGCACGGTTGCCGAATTTTTCTTCCAGCACCGCGTCCCGATTCGTCACATCCCAGTCCAATTCTTCTTTCAGTACACGCCACCCTGCATTGGATATGACCAGATGAACGTGATATTCCAAATCAAGCAGTGTTTCAATTAATCGAATGCCATATATGCTGCCACTCGCTCCGGTAATTCCGACAACCAGTCGTTTATTGTCCGACTGCTGTATCATTTATTTCACCGCCAGATCAATCAGAGTGAACGTAAATACAATTAAACTAAGCAAACTGTTCATGGTAAAAAACGCCGTTTGAACACGGCTCATATCATTAGGCGATACAATATAGTGTTGATAGAACAGAATTCCATACGTCACCAACATGCCTGCGCCATACCACCAGCTCAGATCTGTCATCAACAATAACGCAAGAAAACCAATTGCAGTAATCACATGGAAGAACTTGGCGATCTGCAAGGATTTAACCAGGCCAAAACGGGAAGGTATGGAGTGAAGGCCCTCTCCCTGATCGAATTCCAGATCCTGACATGCATAGATAATATCAAAACCCGCTGTCCAGAACACAATCGTAACGTACAGCACAATCGCTGTCCAATCCATCGTTCCTGTTACAGCTACCCAGCCACCAAGTGGTGCCAAACCAATCGTCATTCCGAGAACAATGTGGCATAACCATGTGAATCGTTTGGTGTACGAATACAGTACCAACATAAACACAGCAATAGGTAACAGCTGCATCGATAATACATTAAGATTGGATGAGGCCCAGAATAACAATATAAATGAGATAATGACAAATATAACAACTTCCCCATTTTTCAACAGTCCTGCCGGGATGGCTCTCATCGCGGTACGCGGGTTTTTGCCATCAATCGCTTGGTCAATAATTCGGTTCAAACCAAAAGCCGCACTACGTGCACCGATCATCGCAAGCAATACCCACATGATCTGCATCCAGCTTGGGAAGGTATCATTCACTACCATGGAGCCGAGGATCGCCCCCATAAATGCAAAAGGTAAAGCAAAAAGCGTGTGTTCAATCTTGATCATTTCTAAAAAGATGCGAATTTTCCTAAACATGCTGATTCTCCTTGGTTCCAATATGCAGTGCCGCGATACCTCCGGTCAGAGGGTAGGCCTGCACTTGTTGTAATCCAGTTTCTGCAAAAATGTCTGCCAGTTCCTGCCTTCCCGGGAAAATGGCCAGTGAGTCCGGCAACCATTTGTACTGCTCAAAACTTTTAGCAAACACTTTGGCAAGATTCGGTAAAACCTTCTCAAAATAAAAATAATAAATGCCTTTGAATGGCTGCCATGTTGGCTTGGACAATTCCAGGCACACAACCATACCACCCGGTTTGACCACACGTTTCATTTCAGACAACACTTGTCTGAGATCAGGTACATTACGCAACCCAAACCCGATCGTCACATAATCAAACGAATTGTCTTCAAAAGGAAGTGACATGGCATTTCCCTGTGTCAGGGTAATCTGTTTTTGACGTTGCACCGCATTGATCTTTGTCTGGCCGACCTCCAGCATGTTGCTACTGAAATCAAGTCCATGCATGTGCCCCGTTTCACTTGCCTCTGCCATAGCAAGCGTCCAGTCACATGTGCCGCAGCACAAATCAAGACCGGTATCGCCTTTGGACATATTCATCTTTTTCATGGTGAATTTACGCCAAGCCTTATGCCTGCGGAAACTTAGAATATCATTCATGACATCATATTTTCCGGCTATACTCTGAAAAACCGAATGGACATATTCTTCTTTCGGTTTGGTCTCTCCGCTCCCCATTCGTCTGTCTCCCCCTCAATCTTCCCTTACTGCCGCATGTGAAGGCTGCAAATATGCCAGGTAAGGCTCTAGAATTGCATGTATCTCATACAAACCCATCCGCCCTTCCTCGTCTTGCAACAACAGTTGAATGCGGTGTGTACACTCGCGAAGCTTGTCCAGCAAAACCTCGCCAACCCTATGCTTCAGCACCATAGCGTTCCATGCACGTGCATCCGGTTCAGACTGACGCAACACATTGCGTTCATCGTCATTACCATGCTCGTATATGTGCCAGTATGCATAGCTATGAAGATATTGTTTTGCGTCATTCATCCGCTTCAGTTCTTCCACGATCGTTTCGCAGGAGCTGAATTCAGTCAGCAGGCTGTTCCATAATGACTCTTCGTTATGTTGAATCATGCCTGTAAATGAAAGAAACAGCTGCATCCTCAGCTGTACCGTTTCACGCAAGTATTCATCAGCCGAAACGAGAAGCTTCTTCATCCGTTCATACAGCGTCATCTTGCGTGCGTTCACTCCGGATACAGCACCACTGAGTTTGCCAATCATTTCAATTCTGCCCGCTTGGGCAAGCAATTGATAAAAACGGCTACTTAAATAATCCCCGGCGAGTACATTCAACTGGCGTGAACGCATCTCCTGCTCTCTCCGCTCACCGGAAATGGTATCGATTCGATCATGCGTATCCATGGCCAACTGAACGAGCGAAGTTGCAAGAGCATATAACTCCTGATGCACCTTTTCGTCTGTGCGGCCCACAAATACCTGCAACAGACGTGCCCGGCTATCCGGAAATGATGGGATTTCCGTATGTTGTCGAATCATGTCGTAATCCGTATATTTCTTTGCTAGTTGGGGTACGCGATATGAATTCATTCTCAGCCTCCGAGCCTTAACATTGTTAAACCATTTCTGCACTACAATCTTATATATTATAGCATATGTTGAACGGGCACGCACTGAATCCTGCTATTCTATTACCCCTGACTTGTCATTTCGAATTGCTTCTTCCAGAGTTCGGTCTCCATCAAATGAAACCAGTCCTTCAATTCATCTGAAAAGGCCGCACTTTTCCAGTTCCGTAATGTTTCAATCGCATACAGAGGCCACTCTCCACGCCGAATATCAGCAGCAAGCAACAGATGTCGTTTATGCATCCATTCATCTTCTGCCATCACACGCAGCAGCACCTGATCCACGTTATCCAGGCTCCGAAAGCCCAGATCCGCCACAGCTGCCATGTTCTCATAGATTTCAGTGTAACTTGTACCCGTTCCTTTAACTTTGAGGTCCAGCGTCAAAATGGACTGTTTCCATTCCACTCTTGCAATGGGCGTTGATAGTTGCATGGAACTTAGCACATCAACCAGATTGTCATTCGTTAGCTGAACTGGATGATGTGCTGCAGAGGCAGGCTGTACGTTGTCCCCACCCCATGTACGCATATGTAAGGTTTGTATCGCAACAAGCAGAAAGACCGCCGCAACCGTTGCCAGCATTGAAGCAGTAACAATCATCCGCGGTTTCATATACGCCTCCCTGCCTTTACCTGTTAGTGTAGTCTGTCCGGTAAAAGCTCATACCTCATTGTACAATGAAAAAAAGCAGGCTATGCCTGCAATCTTCATTTGAATATATTCAATCTGTACATTACTCCGATTCAATCTGTCCATGCTTGGTAATCAGCGTGGCTTTGCCCCGGATTTTAATAGCTGAAGTATGGGTGGTAAATTGGGCAAACATCACTTCACCCTTGTCCAATTTCTCGGTGTGGTGAAAACGTGTATCCTGACCTCGGGTTAATCCGATCACCTGGACACCATTTTCCTCTGCCTTAATTACAATATAATCATTGCCGGTTGGATGATCCATCACGCATGTCCCCTTCTTTCGTTCGATAGCGTTAATGATGATAAAGATTGTTTCATTTGTCAACCTGCGCCTTATTCGAATGAACCGTAAGAATCGGCTACCCTCGGGTCATACTACAGTTATACAGCCTCAGAAAGGAGAATCTGGATGAAGTACACCCCTGCCGCACTTACAGACGAGCATATTCATCAGTTAAAAGAGCCGAAAGAATCATCATTAAAGGGCAAAAGAAAAGGCCGTGAACAAGTCACGGTCTTTTTGTCGACATATGGAATATGTAGAAATCTTATTTAATTCCGTCTTTGAGCGCTTTACCTGGTTTGAATGCAGGAATTTTGCTCGCAGGAATTTCGATTTCTTCACCTGTTTGCGGGTTGCGTCCTTTACGTGCAGAGCGCTCGCGAACTTCGAAGTTCCCAAAACCAACCAATTGTACTTTATCTCCGCTTTGAAGAGCCTCAGAGATTGCTTCGAATACGGCATCAACCGCTTTCGTTACATCTTTCTTGGACAATTCAGTCGCTTCAGATACGTGTGTAATCAAGTCTGATTTGTTCATTTGTTTTTCACCTCCTGTATCAATGTCCTGAATGTTATACTGTGTTTCCGTTTTATAGCGAAATATACGTTCATACGCAAAAAATCTACGTACATCTTGAGCGCTGAACACAAATCTCCGCCTGCGGTCAACAGTCATTTTCGGCAGAATGTCGTCTGAAACCACGGGCATTTCAGACGCCGAACAAATTTCATACTAATACAGACAGCCCACAATTTCAAGTCCGGTTGCGGTTTAAGACGTAAAATGTAACCGCCAGGGCAAGCACGAGAACCCCACCTTTTACAATATCATGTGTGAAATACTGTACGTTCATCATCGTTAAACCGTTCACAAGTACACCAATCAGAACCGAACCAGTGAAGGTTCCGATGACATTTGGTTTACCCGCGCCAAACACAGAGAAACCGACAAATACTGCAGCTACGGATTCCATTAACAACGGTGATCCCGCATCAATTTGCCCAGATCCTACTTTGGAAGCATAGATAATACCCCCGATTGCTGCAAACACTCCAGCGGCTACATAGGCGAGTGTACGCACCTTTTTCACCTTGATTCCAGACAACCGTGCAGCTTCCTCATTACCACCGGTAATGTACATCTGGCGACCATATTTCGTATACGTCAAAAAGATATGCACACCTATTACCGCAATAAGTAGCATGATAACCGATATCGGCATACCAAGCCATTTGCCCTGCCCTATTAGCAGGAATGTCGGGTCCATCTCTCCCGCAGCTTTGCTTCCATCAGGGAACTGCATGTGATTGTAAATGGTATATCCCTGTGCATACGTTTTGTGAATACCTCCGATGATGTACATCGTGGCAAGGGTTGCGAGCAAATCCGGAATACGCAATTTTACGATCAGCAAAGCGTTCAGTAAACCAATAACAGCTCCGATAATCAATGGCACGATAATGACGATTGCGAGCGGTTGCTGATACCAGATCATTAATGAAGCCGTAACGACGGTAGTTAATGAGACAGTCGCCCCAACCGAGAGATCAAATCCATCAACAATGAGAGATAACGTAACACCGATCGCTACAAACGTAACGATCGAGATCGAGCCCAAAATATCGGTCAAGTTACTGTACGTAAAGAAATAAGGCAATTTAATGCCGAAAAATGCGATAACACCTATGATGACAATAATCGCCCCGTAACGGAACGCAAAATCCAGTGATTTATCCTTCATGATTGCACCTCTTGTCCACCGCTTGCATAGTATAGCAGCTGTTCTTGGTTAGTCTCGCCTCGTTTGAACTCTTTTACGATAACACCCTCGCACATGACAGCGATTCGGTCGCCAATTCCCATGCCTTCGTCCAGTTCACAGGTGAAATAGATGACACCCTTACCCGCCAAAGCCAGTTCATTGATGATGCGGAAAATGTCGCTTTTCGCCCCAATATCTACGCCTTTGGTTGGCTCATCAAATATAAATACATCCGCATCCGCATTAAGCCATTTACCAATGGCTACCTTCTGCTGATTACCACCACTTAGATATTTCACTTCCTGTTTCACGGACGATGTTTTAATTCCAAGCTGTTTCACCAATGACTCTGCATTTAGTCGTTCCCGCTTGCGGCTTACAAAACCCAATGTGCTAAGACGGCTTAGCAAAGGCAAACTTAAATTCCGTTCCACGTTCTCCTGAATCAGGATTCCTTGTTTACGTCGCTCCTCCGGTACAGAAACAATCCCCAGAGCCGCCGCATCCGCAGGCTGAGACAGGCGGAGATTACGGTTATTAAGCCGGATCTCGCCTCCCTCCAGCCGATCTGCACCAATCAGCAAACGAGAGCTTTCCGTTTTACCCGCGCCTACCAGACCTACCACAGCTAGGACTTCACCTCGGCGTACAGAGAGGTCAACACCTTTGACTTTCACTCCACGACGAAGCCCACGTGCCTCTAACAACAGCTCCCCCACGGGCGCTTCCGTCTTCGGAAACTCTTCTTCGAATGGTTTGCCCAGCATCTGTGTAACCAAATCGTTGATCGTCAGACCCTTTGCTTCACCGGTAAATACATGTTGCCCATCTCTCATAACCGTAACGCGATCACAGTGACCTGTCACTTCCGCAAGACGATGGGTAATGAAAATACAAGCTACGCCCCGATCCTTCAGGAGATGAACAATCCGGAAAAATGCATCCGTCTCTTCCTGGCTCAGCGGTGCGGTAGGTTCATCAAAAATGATGACTTTGGCATCCTGGATCAAAATCCGTGCCAGCAAAATCATCTGTTTTTCTGCAAGTGTCAGATCGGCCACTTTTTGGTGAACGGATATGTCTGCTCCTAATTGCTTCAACGCCTCAACCGCACGCTGTTGCAGTTTTCGTGGACTTTTCCACCAACCCCCGGCAGATGAAGCCAACTGATCCAACATAATGTTCTCCGCAGCCGTCAGCTGTGGCACCAGTGCTGCATCCACTTCCTGATAGACACAGTGAATCCCACTTGCCTTTGCGTCTCCTGGAGAACTTAAATGTAGCGCTTGTCCACTCAACTGAATCGTACCCTGATCCAATGGATAGGCACCGGACAAAATTTTCATTAACGTGCTCTTACCGGCACCATTGGCACCCAACAGCGCATGAATCTCCCCACCTTTTACAGAGAAATCCACATCCTTCAGTGCAGGAATACCTGAAAACTGCTTGTGGATATGTTCCATTTGAAGCAGAATCGGTGCAGTGCTCATGATGTTAACCTCCAATCGTTCCCTTCCGGGAGCATCCCTTTTTTCATCCAGACCACACATATCTTCATTTATGTTTGAAAAAGCGCGCCTTGCGGCGCGCTTCCCATACGCTGCTTATTTAGCAGTAATTCCGTATTCGCTCATCCAGTCCTTGATTCCTTGTGTGCTGCCACCCCAACCTTCAACGAACTCTGACAGCTCCGAAGTGGAGATTTGTTTATCTGGAAGAGCTTCACGTTGAACATAGACCGGGTTAAGAACAACTGCATCTTCCGTCTCGTCCCCGTTCAGTTTTTGATAAGCATAACGTACCTGGACGCGTCCAATATCCGTTGGATCAACAGCAGCAGAAGCAACCCAAGGATTTTTCGGGTCCTGAATCATTTGCAGGTCCTCGTCACTCATATCGATACCATACACTTTGATCTCATCACGTCCAGCTTGTTGAATCGCACGCGCTGCACCTTTGGCGAACTCATCCCATGCAGTCCATACAGCTGTAATCTCACCTTTTGGATATTGCTTGAGAATAGCTTCCATTTTGGCTTGAGTATCCAGCGCCGGGTTCTGTGCAGAACCGAATGTAGCTATTTCCTTGATGTCCGGATTTGCTTTCATGAATTCACCGTATGCGATCTGACGGCGTTCCATCGGTGCGAAACCAGCTACCCATACTTTGACAATATTGCCTTGTCCATTGATATCTTTTTTCATTTGCTCCAGCGTCAGTTCAGCCATCTTCTGATCATCCTGCGACAGGACTGTAGCTCCCGGAACACTAATAGCTGCGTCAAACACGACCACTGGAATATTCTGTTCTACTGCCTTTTTCACGCCTGGCTCTAATAGGGAATCACCGTGATCTGTGAGAATGGCATCGAACTTCTGGTTAATAGCGCTATCAAGCAAGGATACCATCTTTGCTTTGTCATTATCGGCAACAAACGTTGTCAGTTCTCCACCGAATTTTTCGATTTCTTCTTTTACACCCTGTACATATTGCTGCGAGAAAGTACCTGTATTGAATTCCATAATAAGTGCGATCCGTTTGCCACTTAGAGGGCCTGTAACTGCTTCCGTTTTTGGTGTATCATCTGATGCACCCGAAGCCGGAGTGGCTGCCGGTTCTTTCTTGATTCCGCAAGCGGACAACGCCAATGTAAATACTAATAACACACTCAACCATACCCATTTTGTCTCTTTTCTTTTCATCTCTGTATCCCCCTGTCCACTCTCTGTGATCTCGATCACAATAGTTGAATATTAATATAACGGCTAATCCCTAGTATGTAAATGGGTTTTAGCAATTTAAAGCTAAAACTCGCTAAATTTTTTCGAAAGTACTATTCTTCCTATCCATTTCATCCAAAATAAAGAAATCACATAAAAAAGACCGCGAGGGGATGCCCCCTTACGGTCTTTTGATGTTTTACAGAATGATGGCGATCAAGCCGCCCGAACCTTCGTTAATGATTCTTCCCAGCGTCTCTTGCAATTTGTACCTTGCATTATCCGGCATCATGGCAATCTTGCCCTGAATACCTTCTCGCACAATGGAGTGCAGGGAACGACCGAACATGTCTGAATCCCATACCTTGATCGGATCGTTCTCGAAGTCCTGCATCAGGTATCTCACCAGTTCCTCACTCTGCTTCTCTGTGCCGATGATTGGAGCGAACTCCGATTCCACATCAACCCGGATCATGTGAATGGACGGTGCCGTTGCTTTCAGCCGTACGCCAAATTTGGTGCCCTGACGAATGAGCTCAGGTTCATCCAGAGCCATCTCGGCAAGAGATGGAGCAGCAATGCCGTATCCGGTCGTTTTGACCATCTCCAGCGCTTCTGCAAAGCGGTCATATTCTCTCTTCGCATGTGAGAATTCCTGCATCAATTGCAGCAGATGATCCTTACCACGAATCTCGATGCCAACCACTTCTACGAGAATCTGATCATACAGTTCATCCGGCGCATACAGGTCAATTTCGGCTACACCCTGCCCCATATTCATGCCACTCAGACCTGCGCGATCAATGAATTCATATTCCATGAACTGTGCGACAACCCGATCCACGTCACGAAGTCTGCGAATATCCTTGACGGTATCCCGTACGGAATTTTCGTAGTTGCTCCGCAGCCAGTGAGTCTCGTTGAGCACCATAACCCAGCTTGGCAAGTTTACATTCACTTCATGCACAGGGAACTCATAGAGCACTTCACGAAGTACACCCGTCACATCATCTTCCGTCATGGTCGCTGCACTGAGTGTCATCACCGGAATGTCGTATTTGGCAGCAAGCTCACTCCGCAATTGCAGGGCTTCTTCACTGCGAGGACGAGTGGAGTTGATGACCAGGACAAACGGTTTACCCACTTCTTTTAATTCCGCAATGACCCGTTCTTCAGATTCCACATAGGAACTGCGGGCAATTTCGGCGATTGTGCCGTCTGTTGTTACCACAACACCCAGTGTAGAATGCTCCTGAATGACTTTGCGAGTACCAATCTCGGCGGCTTCCTGGAATGGAATTGGTTCCTCGAACCAAGGCGTGGAGATCATGCGTGGACCATTCTCATCCTCGTATCCCTTGGCTCCTTCCACCGCGTAACCTACACAATCCACCAAACGTACATTGACATCCAGCCCTTCGGCCACCTTGATCTGGACTGCGTTATTCGGTACAAATTTTGGCTCGGTTGTCATGATGGTTTTGCCTGCTGCACTTTGTGGAAGTTCATCCACTGCACGGGCACGATCAGCCTCGCTTGCGATGTTAGGCAATACGATCGTTTCCATGAATCGTTTAATAAATGTTGATTTTCCCGTCCGGACTGCGCCGACAACCCCGAGATAAATATCCCCTCCGGTCCGCTCAGCTATGTCCTTAAAAATGTCCACTTTCTCCAATGAAATCCCCTCCCTAAATTACTCCGAAGGAAAAATGCTAAAGAGCATCCGCTTCGTTTTTTCAATCAGAAGACTGAAATCCCTGCAACGGTAGAGCCGCCTTTGTGAGTGCCCGGAAGTCGTCCGCCGCCGAACGTTGCATTCTGATGAAACCGGCGAGAGCGGCGTTAACTCGTACATGCAATTGGACTAGTATCATCTTATGTATCCGTATGCGGCAATATGACGCGTATTTTTGTTTTTTTATCTTATGGTGATGACATTAGGAGAATCCCCCGATCTCGGACTGAGCGTCTTTATTTCAATCTACTTTATGTGATCCGTGAAGCTTTTATGACGGTTATTGCTCATACTGACAAAAGAAAAAAGAGATATCCCTTATTTGGAATATCTCTTTTTTAAACATTGGAGCCATGGTAGTCATACAGTTAGATCATTTAAATTTCAATTCACGCTTATTCTATTGGCTTGCAACCGGTGCATTATTTTGCCAAGCATAGGGAACCGATTTAACGGGTACGAAGTAGGAGTGTTCCAACAGAAAATCGCGAACATCTTCAGTGTCTGCTGGAGACATGTCAGACTTTTCCACTGCCTGCATAATGTCAAAAGCATAATCCACATAGACCTTGCCTTCGTCATCCATCATAAAAGGTAACGCCTGACCTGAATATACACTATTCAGCGTAATGGAAGGAGTACCTGCCTGAGCAGCCTGCTCCATATTCACAACATATAACCCCGGATACAGTTCTTCCCCACTTGGCAGCTTATTGTTATGTACGGACTTATATTGATTAACCATTCGTTGCACATCGTTTACTTTCTGTACGGTCAGAAGGTCCATCACTTTAACGGTCGGATTCACTTCTTCGTCCTGAATAAGGAAGTAAGCGCTCCCACCGCTTTCAAAAGCAGTCCCCGGTATTTCATCCAGATACCCCAGTTGTTTCAACTTGGGCAGATCCACTCTGAACTTTTCATATTTAGGCGTTTCCATATCTGCATTGATGATTGGCAAAATCCCCTCATCTTGCTGGAATGCCTCAACCGCACTCTGGATACGGCTCACGCTTTCCCGATACGCTATCTTAGGGTCCGAATTGCTCTGGGATGGATACATACAACCACTTGCTGTAAAAGCAAACAACAGGAATAACAGCAGACCGCCCGTCTGATGTCTCAGACGCTGCCGTCCGCTTCCTTCCACACATTTTGGCTTGTTCCTAATCATTCGTGTCCTCCTTGAATAACTCATTAGAGAATCCATTTCATAACGCTCAGAACCAGTCATCTTCCTGTTGCTGTCGTTCCAGTTGTTTCCGAACGGCTGCCTTCAGCGGGTCCTCTGGAACATGAACCGATAGAGATCCACACACCTTGGCCTGACAGGACAGTCGTGTACCTGCTTCCAACAGAGAACCCAGCTTGCGCTTTTCTGCATCTGTTGGTGGATACAGTTCCGCCCGATGTTCTTCATCTACGTTCACTTTGCACATCAGGCAAGCCGCTTTACCATCACATCGGGTCGTAATCTGGACTCCAGCACGTCGTGCTGCATGCAGAAGTGTCACCCCTGGTTTGAGCGCTATCGATTTATTCATAGGTAAAAAAGTAACTTTATAGTCCATCATTTTCCTCCCTCAACCTACTGGGGCCATGTAAAGCCAACAAGCTCTTCCACTTCGGCTCTGAAGCGGCTTGTCCATACATTCTGTTGACTTAAAAGCATCATTATAGGTTGATGTGCATCTGGCTGCTCACGCATCTGTGTCGCAATGGGGACATAACGATCTTCACGACCTCGCAGCAGATTAAACAACAGCTCATGCGCAAGCGGCATCAGTCGCAGGGTATATGAACCCACTTGTGCTACTGGTGCATGCGGAGCAAGTACATGTTCAATCTCGATACGGTACCAACTTTTGCGAGCCCATATTTCGAAACCACCAACCAGTTCCAGCGCACATTCACCCACCTGATAGTGGCTCAGCAGAGAAGCATACGGTCCTGTTTTGTCCACTGTAGGCTCGTCAAGCATTTCCCCCGGAGCGCTACGGTGAAGTTCTTTAGCAGCAGCAACATCCGCATAGATATCAATATCTCTCGGAGCCTGTTGCAACTCCACCCCTTGAAGCAGCAACCCACAACTTCCTCCAAGTAACCATGTCTGCGGCTGTGTGTTCCAGGCTTTGGCCGTTTCCAGCAAAGCCGCGTGTAATTCCGGATAACGCTCTGTCCGCCCCTCCGTATCATGCGGCCTCATAGGCTCACACTCCCCTCATCCGTGTTCATTGTGTCAGTTCTTATGATGTGCTTATGCGGATGTTATCTTTCAGGCATGGGAAATCAGGTCAGAGAAGCGATTCCACCGAAAAAGCCAATCAGCATAATCAAAAATGCAATCAGAGAAAGAATCCCTCGTACAATACCTTTTGTTTTGGCACGAGCAAACGTAATCAGGAATACAGATAGTCCCATAATGAGGATGGCCACCAATGACAGCCACATCTTGTCCATTGCGCTCATAATCCAGCAGTCTCCCCTTCAGTCCGATATTCATCACTGACACTGTGACAATTGCAACCATTATAACATGAAATTCAGCTCAACTTTCCAAAAAAAAGACAAAAAAGCAAGCCGGCAGAAGCCGACTCGTCTTTTTGTCTTACTGGATCACCTGCACAAGCAGGTGTGATCTATTATTTTTTCATCATCATTTTCATTAACGATTCCATACTGCTCGGATTCAATCCGCTTTTCTTGACCGCACTCACAATATCCTTAACTGTATCCTCAGATACCGGAACTTTCGCCATGGCGGATACTTGTTTGATCAATTGGCGCAACTGAGCTTCATTCTGAATCGTCGTTGGTTTCACCGTGCTCGCCAATTTCTTAACGGCACCTTCCGTTATCGTTTTACCCGTTTTCTTGTTGATTGCATTCAGTGCATCTTTGGAAATGTTGTTACCCATTCGTCTCCCCTCCTCCGGCAATACTCATGTGTATAGTATGAGTCTGCTACAGAAAAGGTGAATAAGCTTCTTATTTCACAAGGTACGTTTAGGCTGATTACAATCAGGAATGCCACTGCTCCCAGGTTTCAAGCTTCATGACTTCCATTTCAGTCTTCGGGTCACGCCCCATCAAGGCTTCAACCGCATCACGCGGCTGTCTCTCCTGGAATAAAACGTGATATAACTGATCCGCAATTGGCATTTGTACACCGTATTTTTGTGAGATGAAATAGGCAGCTTGCGTAGTTCGAATGCCTTCTACCACCATGCCCATGGACTTCAGTACATCATCCAGCTTCTGTCCCTGGCCCAACATGGAACCTGCTCTCCAGTTCCGACTGTGCTGACTTGTAGCCGTTACAACCAGATCCCCGATTCCGGCAAGTCCCGAAAACGTTAGCGGATTTGCTCCCATCTCAACACCAATACGTGTGATTTCTGCAAGACCACGTGTTAGCAAAGCGGCTTTGGCATTATCACCAAATTGCAGACCATCGGACATGCCTGCACCAAGAGCAATGATATTTTTGAATGCGCCTGCAAGCTCAACACCAATCATGTCCCGATTCGTGTAAACCCGGAAATAGGCATTCATAAACAAAGCTTGGGCAGACTCGGCAGATGACTTATCCAGTGAAGCTACAACCACTGTCGTTGGACAACGCTTCACCACTTCTTCCGCATGGCTTGGGCCAGAAAGAACAACAACACGTCCTTCTTCACATTCAAGCTCTTCTGAAATGACTGTGGACATCCGTTTGAGGCTTTCTGTCTCGAAACCTTTGGTTGCATGAATGACTAACATCTCAGGCTTGTAATAAGCCTTAAGCTGGTTCGTAACTGCACGCATGGCTGATGAAGGCGCAACAATTAACACAGCTATAGCGCCTTCCACCGCAGCTTCCATATCAGTTGTTGCTTGAATTCGTGGTGAAAGCTCCGCATCCGGAAGATAGCGAGTATTGGTGTGTTTGTTATTGATTTCGTTAGCCTGGTCTTCACCACGTGTCCACATCATCACGTCCAACTGATTGGCGGCGAGTACACTGGCCAGAGCTGTCCCCCAGCTTCCAGCGACCAGAACAGCAACTTTTTTAGACAACTCGTTTACCCCCTCCAGGGTTTTTCGATCCCAATTTATTTTCCTGTCCTTTGGCGAGCTTCGCAATATTGGTACGATGTCTCCAGAACGCAAACAGACAAATAATCAGACTCCCCCAGAAGATATTCATTGAATATCCGGGTAATACCAGGATAAAGATGGGTGTAAATGCTACAAAAATCAGAGACCCCAATGAAACATAGCGTGTCAATACAATAGACAGAATGGCGATCACCCCAGCACATAACGCAGGTAGGAAAGCAAGACTCACCAGAACACCAATGGCTGTGGCAATGCCTTTTCCTCCACGAAAATGGAAGTAAAGCGGCCAGTTATGTCCTGCAATGGCTGCTATACCACTGAGTGCAGGAATCCAGGCAGAACCGTCACTCAGCCAGATTCCAATCCATACAGCTGCAACACCTTTAAGTACGTCAAGTAACAGAACAGCAATTGCCGGTCCTTTACCCAAAATACGCAATGTATTGGTAGCTCCCGCGTTTCCGCTTCCGTGCTGACGAATATCGATCCCCCGTATCGCTTTGGCAAGGAGGACACTAAAGCTGATCGAACCGAGCAGATAACTCAGTACAATCGCTGCGATTTGTAAAATCACACACTTCTCCCCTAACTTTCGTCGGACTTCTTCCGAGTAAATATGCGAATTGGTGTTCCTTCGAAATCAAACGCTGCACGGATTTTATTCTCCAGATAGCGCTCATATGAGAAGTGCATCAACTCAGGATCGTTCACAAAAATAACCATGGTCGGCGGTTTAACTGCAACCTGAGTCACATAGTTAATTCTCATTCTCCGTCCTTTATCTGTTGGCGGAGGATTAATGGCAACCGCATCAGACACCACATCGTTAAGCAGATGTGTCTGCACACGTAACGAGTGTTGCTCTGCTACACGTTGCACAACCGGCAACAGTTTTTGTAAGCGTTGTTTTGTGAGAGCCGACAAAAATACGACCGGAGCATAAGTCATAAACAGGAAGTGATCCCGAATTTTTCTCTCAAACTCTTTCATCGTCTTGTCATGCTTCTCTACCACGTCCCATTTGTTCACAACAAACAATGACGCTTTACCCGCTTCGAATGCATATCCTGCAATATGCTTGTCCTGTTCAATAATGCCTTCTTCACCATTAATGACAATCAGAACAACATCTGCACGCTCAATCGCACGCATCGCACGCATTACACTGTATTTCTCAGTTGTTTCATATACTTTACCACGCTTACGCATACCTGCTGTATCAATCAGCACGTAACGTTGGCCGTCTTTTTCAAAAGGTGTATCAATTGCATCCCGGGTCGTTCCAGCCACGTCACTTACAATGACACGCTCTTCACCCAGAATAGCGTTCACCAGTGAAGATTTACCCACATTAGGACGTCCGATCAGAGCTACACGAATAACATCTTCATCGTAAGTCTCTTCCTCGAGTTCTGGCAACTTCTCCACAATTGCATCAAGCAAATCACCTACACCTGTACCATGACTTCCGGATACGCCGATGGGATCACCGAAACCAAATCCATAAAACTCATAAATGAGCTCACTTCGTCCGATATTATCCACTTTGTTAACGGCTACAACAATAGGCTTGCCTGAGCGGTAGAGCATCTCTGCTACCTCTTCATCCGATTGCGTAATACCTGCTTTTGCATCACACATGAATACAATAACATCCGCTTCTTCAATAGCCAGCTCTGCTTGCATCCGAATCGATTTTAAGATTACATCTTCACCATCAATTTCGATACCACCTGTATCAATGATACTAAATGGTTTACCGTTCCATTCACCGATTCCATATATGCGGTCACGGGTAATGCCCGGCTTGTCTTCCACAATGGCCAGTCTGTCGCCGATGATCCGATTGAAAATGGTGGATTTACCCACGTTCGGTCGTCCGACAATTGCCACAACGGGTCTTGCCATACATTCCACTCCTCCTGTCCATACTTACGATACTCATCATAGCAAAAAAGATATGTCTTGGCTAACGTTTCATGCCAAATTACTCGCAATAAAAACAATCGGCGAACCCGCCTTGGGCTCGCCGATCTTGCTTTTGTTATTCAGCAAAATATGCAGTATATAACTTAGAACCATGCATTGTTAACTTATTTGAATTTGCTGAGTTTGTCTCCAAACAGTTCGCCAAGCGTAGTGCTCATACCTTGATTGTTCAAGGAAACGTTTGGATTGTTAATTTCTTCACGCGGAGCGTTGTTTCTTGAAGGTCTTTCTGATTTTTGTGGTTGAGCTGGAGCTTCTTCTGTTTCTTTGATGCTCAAGCTTACACGTTGCTCAGAAGGGTTCATGTCCAAGATTTTAACCTGAACTTCCTGTCCTTCTTTCAGCACTTCATGAGGAGTGCCGATGTGTTTGTGAGAGATTTGCGAGATATGCACAAGTCCTTCAACACCAGGAGCGATTTCAACAAATGCACCGAAGTCTACCAGACGTTTTACAACACCTGTTACGATATCGCTGGAATTGAATTTTTCGCTTGCTGTTTCCCAAGGACCTGGTTGAACAGCTTTCATGCTCAGGCTGATTTTGCCTTTTTCAGGGTCAACTTTCAGCACTTTCACACTAACTTTATCACCTTCAGACAGTACATCGGATGGTTTTTCAACGTGTGTCCAAGCCAGCTCGGATACGTGAACCAAACCGTCAACTCCGCCCACATCAACGAATGCACCGAATTGAGTCAAACGTTGTACTGTACCTTCGATTACTTGACCTTCTTGCAAACCAGCCATTACTGTAGCTTTGTTTGCTTCGAATTCTTGCTCCAGTACGTCTTTTTGGGAAAGGATCACTTTGTTGTTCTCACGGTCGATCTCTTTCACTTTAACACGCAGTGTGCGTCCTTTGTAGTCGCTGAAGTCTTCAACGAAATGGCGTTCAACCATGGAAGCCGGGATAAATCCACGTACGCCCACGTCTGCTACCAGACCGCCTTTAACAACATCACCTACAACAACTTCGAATACGTCTTGGTCTTCAAAATGCTTTTGCAATTGATCCCATGCGTTTTCGCTGTCGATTGCACGTTTGGACAGAACGAGTTTTTCTTTCTCGTCGTCGATGCTAAGAACTTTAGCTTCAACTTCTTGTCCAACTTCTACTGCGTCAGACGCGCTGTCAACATGTAATGAAGACAGTTCACGAATTGGAATGACACCGTCATATTTATATCCAATGCTCACATAGGCTTGGTTATCTTCCAATTTGACGATGGTTCCTTTTACGGTATCTCCTTTTTTCAAGGAAACGAATTGATCCAACTCATCTTGGGTTGCTTCTTGATTTTTCATTTCTTCCGACATGTCAAATACCCTCCTCAATTCAAAAACCCCATTATATTCAAACCTGCCTGTAGCAGAGTTCAAAACACTTTCATCACTGAGTGCTCAAACTTTAGTCTCCCTCAAAAATATGGAAACATGCACTCAGCTACTGACGAAGCCATTACTTGCTTGGCACGCCCGTTTGCACCATTTCGTTAATCTTGGACATAATCTTTTCAGTCGCCTTCTCCAGAGCTTCTCCAGATGGGTCTTCCTTGAACTCGTCCAAACTTACTGGTGCTCCATATACAACTTTCATCTTACGAAAAACTTTGTAGTTACCGATAATAGCAGTAGGAATAACTGTAGCGCCACTGCGGAGAGCAAAACTCGCTGCCCCTTTTTTGCCGATACCTCCATCATTGTGACGGCTTCCCGAGGGGAAGATTCCAAGCACTTGACCATCACGCAAAATGTTGAGTGAGGTTTTGATGGATTCCTTGCTGACACCTCCACGTTTAACGGGGAAAGCACCCACGGCTTTAATAATTCGGCCGAGTACCGGAATGTCAAACAATTCGCTTTTGGCCATGAAACGCACCTGACGGCGAATTTTGATACCAACGGTTGGAGGATCGAAGTTACTAATATGATTGGAACATAAAAGTACGCCGCCTTCTTTCGGAATATTCTCCCGTCCAACGGCCTCCAAGCGGAAAAGAATGGTATAAATGATCCGCAGTAATGTGCTGCAAAATGTGTAAATCATAGACCGATCTCTCCTCTGACCATTGTGCAATAAGATACGATTTTGTCAACCACTTCATGAATGTTCATCTCCGTTGTATCAAGGACGATAGCATCCTCAGCACAACGCAATGGGGAAATTTCCCGATTCTCATCCAATCTGTCACGGGTGGCAATGTCTCGCTCCAGCTGTTGCAACGTCAGTCCATCAGAGGGGTCCAGTTCTTTGAAGCGGCGAAGCGCACGCTCTTCGACACTGGCAGTCATAAAGATTTTCACTTCCGCATCGGGCAGTACTGTCGTTCCGATATCGCGTCCATCCATGACGACGCCCTTGCGCAAAGCCATTTGCCGCTGAGTATCCACTAATTGCGTACGCAGCCCCTCGATTTGCGCATATCGGGACACGATTCCCGTCACTTCACGGGAGCGGATTTCCGAGGTTACTTCTTCCCCATTACAGAACACTTTCTGTCCGTCGGGATCCGGTTGTAAATCAATGACCAGCTTTTGGGCTTCCTGAAGTACCTGTACCACTTCTTCCGGCGCAATATCTTTCCGAAGCATGTGCAAGGTAACCGCACGGTACATTGCGCCTGTATCGACGTATACATACGCGAGCGCCTCTGCAACCAATCGAGCCACCGTGCTTTTCCCGGCACCGGCAGGTCCGTCAATTGCAACGTTCATTTTCCCGTTCTCTGATGTGTTCTGGCTTGCCAACGGGGCATTCCTCCTCAAACGATAAACCTCAATAAAAAAACAGGCATTGCCTGCATCGTGAAAATTATACCACACTCTACACATGGATGCAAAAACAGACAAATCAACGACGTTTGTAATCATTCACCGTTTGCACTTCAATTGGCGTTCCTTCCAGGCGGTCAATGGTGGTCAAATTCTTTTTGAAGCCTGGTACCAACAGCAGTAATTGATATACCACAAGCAGGATTAGAAGGGCTGTAATCAGAATCGTAACCTTTCGTTCCATTCGCCTGGAGAAAACATAATAAAGTCGTTCATATCTGCGGGTTGCATGACGATGATTCAAGGCAATACCTCCGTTTTTTTCATTACGGTACCCGCAGTTCCCTCTTCTTATGCCACAACATTCCTATTTCGTGCGATAGTCAAGTTGCCGTTCAAAACAAAACTTGATAATTTTTTGGCGCTCCGAATCTGAAATCTGCACAAACTTCAGCATGCATAGCTGTCTGCCGGTTTCCAGAGTTTTGATCCGCACAACTTCAGCTTCAAAATTCACATGTTCAATGGTTGAATTCCGGTAGGGAACCAGCAACCAGCATTTCAATTTTTGACCTTCAGCTATTGAAAACCCTGTTTCGCCGTAGATGGACAATCCACCGCCACCAATATCTTCAGTCAATCCGACGGCACGGGTCAGATCTTCACTCTGGATGGCCAGTTCGAGATTTGCGTGAACACGAAGAAAGCTGCGCCGTTGTATTTTGGATATATCGCTCGGAAGCGGTTTGCGGATACGGACAAGACGGACCACATCTTCCTCAAATCCCGTGACATAGGTATTAAAATAATGCCGGACTCCATCCTCCGTAATATATGAAATCGACAATTCCTCTCCGAAAAAGAGCCTTTTCAGACGGCTGCTTCCTTGTTGCATCGGGACCTCAATCAGAAAACTGGTGTCATCCATATCTGCAATGCGTGATTTGTATTCTTTGTGTTCCTCTTTTTCATCTGCAGAAGCAATCTGGATGTATAAAATTTCATTTATTTTAGGAAACAAGCTGTTCACCGCCACTTTATGTATTTATCTTCGTATGTACGAGGACTATTATACCATGACCTTTCTCACATTGAACAAGAAAAAAACAGACCACATCGTGGTCTGCCGCAGTTATTCGCTCAGCTTAAAATTCAGATTATCCATCTTTTTATGAGGTTGCATTGACCGGTTTGATCTCTTCAACCGCTTCTTCCATTCCTGTATTTGCATTAATGTATATCCGGTAACGAGAACCGTTAATTTTCCCTCCGAATTCATAACACAATACTTCTTTGCTGTAATCATTCTCAATCAGGGATTTGCGAACATAATTTTCTTCGAACTCCGAGTTAAGCTTTTTCCGCGCCTGTTGCTCCGTAAGAGTTGCTTTCGGAATTTTGCGCTTGTCATTATGTTCGTAGACAAAGTCACTCGCCTGGAAGCCGGTTACTTCACCTGTATCCAAACCTACACGAACTGACATTTTCTCAGGATAGATCAAAGTGTCTCCTTGCTTACGTACATAAGTAAGGTTACCCAGATTACCATATTCATCGTAGTTTACGGCCTTCATATCCTTATAACCTTTGTTCATTAGGAATTGATCTGCTTTAGCCATTGCATTCTGACGAGACACTTTTTTGGTTCCGATTGGACGCGTATCACTGTAAGAGATCAGCATTCCGCCATTACGGGTGAAATCCATCATCAGTTTGCCATTGTTGGCATGATCAATCGTGGCAGTGTAGGACTCCCAGTCTGTTCCTTTGCCGTTCTCCTGTACTTGGATTTTGCTACGATCCGCATCAGAAAATTTTGCAGCCTTGCTCTGGATCTGTTCTTTGGTCACCGGCAAACCGCCCAGTTTCTTTACTGATCGTTTTGCATAGATATTGGATACGGAAGGACCCCAATCAAGCTCCGGGTATTCCTGTACCTTTTTGTTCACAGTACGAAAACCATCAACGATCGTGTTGTCCATTGTTTGCTCTTGCGTTGCCATGGCAGTCTCTGCATCCATCCAGCGCAATCGGTCCGTCAAGACTTTCTGCTGCACATCCTGCAGATTCTTGGTAATCTCGGATGAATTCTGATACAGCTTCTTCAGGTTGCCCATTTCCTTCTCACTTAGCGGTTCGTTCGTCAAGTCCCGCATCGACGCCCGATAGGCAAAGTTGGAAATACGTGAGAGAAACTCCTCTGTCTCGTTAAATGGCAGCATGGTGAGTGGCAGTTGGTTGATCTCATTCTGCGCTTCACTGGTGAGTCGCCATACATTCATCAAACCTTTGCGATGCATCCCCTGTGATGTAGAGTGAACCGCCAAGGTGTTACCAATCTCCGAATGCAATTTGTCCATATGAAAAGATAAATCGTGAAAGGCACGCTGATATTGGTTCTCTGCCTTGATCAGAATTGCATTCTTCTCCTGATTCTCCTGATAACCCCACACGAGCGCACCGACCAGCAGAACCGCAAATATCGGAAACATAACTGAACTTAAACGTTTATACATCCGTAGAGTCTCCTTTCTTCTAAACCACTACCTCTATTGTGGATCGAAGAAAGATCTCTTATGCATGCGATTTCCAGTCCTCACACAAGCAGGCTACTAAAGTCCCTTTTGGGTCCTCCTTTTAATTCAGCTGAATCCCAGTTGCCATGCCCTCTTCTTCAATTTCGAACTGGTCTCTGTTATCACATAGGCACTGCTTGAATCCCGTCTCAATTCGGCCCCGCTCTTTCTTGCCTCGTAATGTAAATCGTTCACCGCATTGTTTGCATCTGATTTTAATTTTAATTCTCATCACAACGATCTCCGTTTCTGTTGGTCATTCCCCGGGAGTTTATCTGTAAAAATAAAAACACACCGGAGCCATAGGCGCAATATGCGCTTTATGTCCACCAGTGTGTCCGTATTTTTATAATTTAACCTCTTCCTCCCGCTTCACAAAACGAAAAGGAGAACGGTTATTAGCTCGTGTGATTTTACCCATTGCCCCATACCACAGGCCCGCCATTAGCGGCGCTATAAACCACAACCAATGATTAACCATGGTGTTCATGATGACATCGTACAATGCATGCCAGAAAAAAGGTAAAACCAGAGAAAGAACCAGGTACCACCGCTTTTTCTTACCACCGATAAACTTGGCTTTACCCATATAATAACCCATGATTACCGCAAACATAGCGTGCCCTGAAACAGGGAGCAGTGCCCGAAGGAACATGGCTGAGACGGATGCATTCCCCGCAAAGGCATACAACACATTCTCAACAGTGGCAAATCCAAGTGAAACAGCGACTGCATATAAGATCCCGTCATACGGCTCATCAAATTCGGTGTGATTATAGATGATATGATAAAGTACGAACCATTTAACGAATTCCTCCACACCACCTGAGATCATAATGGCCTCAAGATAAGGATTATCCCCGAGCCATATCATCATGCCACGCTGAATAATCATCACAGGCAGTACCATCAGAATTCCCATGAGGAAAACCCGCAATACCATATGAAGTGGCTCATAATCATAACGGTCTTTCAGGTAAAAGTATGTTAACAAGGCGAGACCCGGAGCAACTGCTGCCGCTAAGACCGAAAACAAAAGCACCGAAATTCCCTCCTCTGACTAAAGACGCGATTACAACTAGAGATTAATCCTGGCGTTTGAAGTGGGTGCAGATAACATCAATCGCTTGTGCAGGAATAACAACCTTACCATACTCTTCCATAACTGCTGGAGTAACTGAGGAGCCTTCGCCAAACTCAGCAAGCAAGGCAATCAATGCCGCATGTTTGGTGGTATCTACCTCATCTGGCTCCAAATGCAAGAACCACTTGTCTTTATAAGAATAAAGTCTCCCAGCATCCGTAACATGCTGACGCAACATATGTGCAGCTTCAATGAGCACTTCAAAGTCCTTGAATGCATAAACGATGGAATCGCTTTGCTCGAGTGTAACTTCCATTTCATATACTTCTTCAGGAAGATCATCTTCATGACCTGAACCATATTGTTGCGGATCATATTTTCCTCGTGTGACAATGACAACCATCCCTTGAGCGGGAAGTGCGAATACTTCGACAGCGAGTGGACCTGTGGCATCAAATCCAAGTTCGGAATAGGCCTGATCCATCATTTCAGTGAACAGTTCATGAACCTTAGGTATTTCCTGCCACATATCTTCTTTTTGTATTCCGCGCTCGCTCAGATCGTCAAAGGTCAGGAAAATCCGTATCTTATCGTGACTTAGTCGTTCTATTTTCATACAGGATCTCCCCTTTATAAGCAAGTCTTATAACAGATTATGAAGCACAAAACAATATGTGCTGAAAATAAATCTATGTAGTTATGTTATCATTTTATACCTCTAAATGCACGAAGTAAAATCGACAAAAAAAGAATCATTCCACAGCCAATCTAGACTGTGGATGATTCTAATTGGAGGTTTTGGTTTATAAACCCGGTACTGTTGTGTTTGTTTGACTTAAAATTTGCTCAACTTCATGCTTCACATCCGGATTGGTGCGAATAAAATCTTTGAGCATGCTCATATTCGCTTCTTTTTCCTGCGGTGTGATTGCTCTTGCGGTCTTTGCTGCCGGATTTTTGTGGGATTCACCATGTTGATTTTGCTTGCTTGTGAACCCGTCCATACCCGGGAAAGTCATTTCCATCATCTTATGTTTTGCCTGATCCATCATGTTACGTGATGAACCCGATGACATCATGGGCAATCTGCCTTTGGACAGCCATGAACTGGCTGCAACACCAATGACAATGCCCCAAAAAAAGGATGACGTCTTCATTACACCAACCTCCTTCAAGTGTTAAAATCATATTTAGTGTTTGCGGTAGTGAGCGATCTCATTCCGTATAAATACAGGAAAGTGAGTTGAAATCATGTTCAGACATACAGCCGCATTGATCATTGCTGCAAGTTTGCTGCTGTCAGCTTGTGGGACAGTGGAAGAAAAATCATCTGATAATTCCGCACCAGCGGGCGAATCAACTACCACGGTTCAAGAAGAGCAAGGTAACTCTAACCCATCTGAAACAGGAAAACCCGGAACTGTTGTACCCGAGCCTTCAACGGAAGATTCAACTGCGACTGAAGAAAAACCTGAATCTTCGGAGAAGGTTTCTACAGAAGAGAAAGTGGATAAAACGTATCATATGAATGAAAATTATTATATTAAACCAAACGATGAAGCGAGCCCAAACAAGGTCGTCTTGTTAACTTTTGATGATGGACCCAAAGAAGAAAAAATGATTACTTCACTGATCGACACTTTAGATAAACATAACGCTAAAGCGATATTTTTCGTCAATGGATATCGGGTGAAAAGCCATCCGGAATTGCTCAAACTCATACATGAACGGGGTCAGATTGTAGGCAATCATGCCTGGGATCATGAGGATCTCAAAAAAATGTCCAACGCTGAGGCGGCAAAACAGGTTACAGATGTCCAAAAAATAGTGAAGGATACCATTGGTGTGGAACCGCAATTCTTCCGTCCACCTTTTGGTTCGGGAAATGATGCACTGAAGGCTGCTGTGAAGAAAAATGGCATGTTATATATGACTTGGTCTAATGGTTCGCTCGATTGGGATAAAAGCACCAAAGACAAACCGGAAAAAGTCATCCAAAATGTACTAGACCAGTTAAATCCCGGAAGCAATATTTTGATGCATGAGTTGCCCTGGACGGTTGAAGCATTGGATGAGTTGCTGACCAAGCTCGAGAAGAAAGGTTATTCCTTTGTTGATCCGCGTGCAATTGAATTGGAAGCTCGTTAAATTGTAATTTTGCGCATTAAAATAAAACAGCCTTGATCCAATGGATCAAGGCTGTTTCTCTGTGAGTGCTTTTTCTGCGGGCACTCTTAACGTGATGATATGCATCTCCGCAGGACAACCTAGTCGGAGAGGAAGATGATTTGTACCGTATCCTCTGCTAACAAGCATTTTGCCTTCTTGGTGAATGTCCTCCGGACTTCGCTTCAGGGAGTACCACCCGTTCGATACGGGACGATACGATTTTCCAAGGAACACAGGTCCGAAAAATGGTACAACCAATTGTCCGCCATGTGTATGACCGCTTAAAATAAGATCTGCATTTTCTTCCAAGCGAAGGGCCTGCAAAGGATCATGAACGATAGCAATTTTGCAAAAACGGTTACCGATCTGCTGTAGTAATACATCGCCCTGTTTGGAACGATAGTCTATGCCGATCAGACTCAGTCTGTCATTGCCCCTTTGCAGATATTCCACATTATCCTGCAGGAGTTTAACGTCCGATTCACGAAGAATTCGCGCAAGTTGAGCGGTACCAGCCCTCTTGTCATGGTTGCCATACACCGTAAATGAAGGAGCAATGTTCGATAAAATTTTCATGTTATGTCTAACTAGAGACCATGAAATTCCTTTTTCCGCAACATCCCCGCCGATGAGAACCCAGTCCACCTTGTTTTTAACGTTTTCCAGATCCTTCTGGTTCAGCTTGCGCTTGTGCGTGTCGGATACATACAAAATCTTAGCCCCGTCAAAGGATGTTGGCAGATGTGGCACTTCAACCTCTTCTTCAATCATTTGATGAACGCGGGCTTCACGCCACATGTGAAAAAATAGTAAAACTCCCATCAAAATGATAAAACCTGTGAGTAAAAGCATTACCACGGCAAGGGAAGGAACGTATTCAGAGCGGGTGCCCCTTCAACCCCCCACCAAACCAGACTAATCGTTAACATGACAAAAATAAAAATGAGTGAATTGACAAACCTTTTGCTCAATTTTAACCGACGTGAAGGATGTAATTCTGTCCGTGTAGGAAGCGAACCCGCTTCGGGGATCGCTTCTTCCGTTGAATTTGGCGTTTTTTTGGAGCGTGATGGTGCCCTTTGAGGAAGTACTGGACTTTCCAGTTTTTCTGTATAGGGCTTGCGCTGTGATCTAGGTAAAGAAACGGAAGTAATTGGTGTGATTCCGCCAACCTCAGCAGCTGCTGCCGTTTCAGCAACGATGCTTACTTGAGAAGCCACCTGACGCTCGGATTTCTCTTTTTTATCCGATTGACGATGGCGCTGACTGCCATATGTCTTCATTCTACTTAATGGCTGATTCATGATCCCCTCCGAAAACGTATCGCTAATCCGGACACCAAATCAATAATAAAGTGACATAATATAGGCGCCCATAATGTGCCGGACTGCAAGTAAATCCAACCCAATCCATAACTTGAGACAAACACCCAGCCTGTTGGAATCCAGTGGCGCAAATAACGAATATGGATAACTGCGAATAAAATACTTGTCCAGTAAGGACCGATGGCATGTTGGATGGCTCCACGGAATAATAATTCCTCACACACTGCAACAATGGCTGCTATGCATACAATGTGCCAGATCGGACGCCCACGGAACAGCATCTCGTTAATTCCACCGTCATCCATGCTTTCCTGAGGTATAACATACGACAGTACCAAGTCCATAACAAGCATAATTCCTGCAAGACCAAGACCCCACCATATAAATTGGTAATTGTCAGGCCATGCGAGTACATCTAACAAGTTTCGTTTCTGCAATAAGATCCACACAACTCCGATAATCAGTGTCAGACCTTGTGTAAAGTATAGATTGATTAAAAGCAAACGCTCGGTGAGCTGCTGTGGCTCAGCCTTTTGAATCTTGAACTTGGGAAACTTGAATTTTTTCATCGGATGCGTCTGTCCTCTTGAGTTAAATTTGATGGATAACAATTACGTTGTCCAATCGGATAGTATACTAAATGATAGCCAAAAAACCAATTAGGTTCAAGGCCTGCCCCTAGTCCTGGTTTTATGTCCGTACCATTACTTCATTAAAGCAGTAAAATTCAGTTCACCAAACAGCTTACTTTCCATCTTCTTGTCGTAGGTATATTAACTATTGTATTACTTATGGTGACTCTGTTTATGTATGAATCTAAAGACATCTGCAAAACATTTTAAAACATTTAAGTCTATTGACATGCTCATGTCAGCCATGATACATTATGAAAAAATTAGTCACGTTAAACACGATGATGGAAAAAAGACGTTGCTTCGTCTTACAGAGAGCCGATGGTAGGTGTGAATCGGTGGCAGGCAAATGGTCTTGAGCGCTCCTGAGTTATTGCATTGAAATTGGAGTAGGTGCAATCGGTTTAGACCCGTTATCCTCTTCGGTCTTCATTGACCGCTAAGACTGTCGTTGCGAAACGGCGGTGAATTAGGGTGGTACCACGACAACTCTCGTCCCTTATTGCGCAAGCAGTATGTGGATTGAGAGTTTTTTGATTTATTTTAAAGGATATCTGTGGGATCACTCTATTTGCTTCACCTTCCCCCTCTGTTGCGACACCGCGTTGTTGGGCGGAAGAATCAACCTGGTTTTAAGGAATACCTCTTCGCTGAGGTCAGACCTTGACGATATAGATACACATACCTAAGGAGGAAGAAACCATGTACAAAGTGTTAGTGTCGGACCCAATCAGTGATCTGGGAATCCAGCAACTGGTGGATGCAAATGATGTTGTTGTTGAGAAGAAAACCGGTCTTAGTGAAGATGAACTTGTTGCCATTATTGGTGATTATGATGCCCTCTTGGTTCGCAGCCAGACTCGTGTTACAGATCGTATTATGACGGCTGGTACCAACCTTAAGGTGATCGGACGTGCAGGTGTTGGTGTAGATAACATTGATCTGGAAGCTGCTACACAGCGCGGTATTATCGTTATTAATGCACCTGATGGCAATACCATCACAACCTGTGAGCACACGTTTGCCATGATGATGGCATTGGCACGACACATTCCTCAGGCCTACGCCAAAACAATTCAGGGTACGTGGGATCGTAAAACCTTCCTGGGTGTGGAATTAAGAAATAAAACACTCGGTGTACTGGGTATGGGACGGATCGGTAGTGAAGTTGCCAAGCGCGCCAAAGCATTCGGAATGGACATTCTTGCTTACGACCCGTTCCTCACGGAGGAGCGTGCCGAGAAGCTGCAAGTGAAACTTGCTAGTGTAGATGATATCATTCGCAATGCGGACTTCATGACCGTTCACACGCCATTAACACCGGAAACACGGCATATGATTTCACGTCCACAATTCGAAGTGATGAAAAAAGGCATGCGTATCATCAACTGTGCCCGTGGTGGTGTAGTTGACGAGATGGCACTTGTGGAAGCCATTGATCAAGGTATTGTTGCTGGTGCAGCATTTGACGTATTTGAAAGCGAGCCGCCAGCCGCTGATCACCCGTTCCTGAATCACCCAAGCATTATCGTTACGCCTCACCTTGGTGCATCCACAGTAGAAGCACAAGAGAACGTGGCTATCGATGTATCGGAACAAGTTCTTCATATTCTGCGCAATGAACCGTTCAAGAACGCAGTTAACATGCCTGCTGTTGCACCAACCGTGATGAACAAATTGCAGCCGTATTTCAAACTGGGTGAAACGTTGGGTAGTTTTGCAGCACAGATTACACAAAATGCAGTGCAAGAGATTCGGATCGACTATGCTGGTGAACTTTCTGAAGTAGATACTTCTCCTCTCACACGTTACATTGTGAAAGGGATTCTCGCCAGACATTTGGGTGGGGAAGCCAACATCGTTAACTCCATGCATCTGGCCAAAATCCGTGATCTGAATGTGGTTGTAAGCCAAACCTCAACAACTAAAGGATTTACTAACCTGATTACCGTAACATTGGTTACAACTCAGGATGCTGAGGAACGCCGTGTAGCAGGTACATTGCTTGCAGGTTATGGAGAACGTATTGTTCGTCTGGACAAATTCCCGGTAGATATCGCTCCGGAAAGTCATCAAATTTTGATCTCCCACAACGATAAACCAGGTATTATCGGACGTGTAGGAACCCTACTTGGACAAAACGATGTCAACATCGCCTCCATGCAAGTTGGACGTAAAATTATTGGTGGTGCAGCGATCATGATTCTGACCGTAGATAAAGCTGTTCCAAAAGATGTGCTTGTGCAGCTTGCTGCGCTGCCAGAAATCAATACTGCTGTTGAAATTGTTCTGGAATAATCAAACATATTTTTAAATGTATAAGGAGAGACGGGGCCCTCGTGGTTCCGTCTTTTTTGTCGCTATGTATATTGCGAATTCATTTCAATTTTAAAGTTAATTTGATAATGGTGAGTGATACTCTTGGCCTTGCGGAACTGACTCTTTCGGTCGTCCCAAACATCTAATGTAGGATTGACCACTACTACCTAGAAAGAAAGAGAAACCCAAGATCTTAAATTGATCTGGGTTTCTCGACAATCAAATGCACCAATCTCATATGAGTTCAGCTTCTTTTGCCCATTAGAGAAATAGTCTTTATACATTATCGAACTATTAACTTAACTGAATGATGTTTAGTGTAGATCCCGGAGGAGAAAGAATAGCTGTGCCAACGAGCCCGAATAATTGTAACTGTATTGTTGAACCAGCGGTAACGGTAATCATAAAGTCCGACTGCAGCTGACTGAGAGAAAGTACTGGAGATACTACACTCGCTGGAATAACTGTACCGTTAAGTAAAACCCGAGATTGGATAGCAAGTGCAGCTGTCAGACTTATTTTGTATGAGATATAGTAACGACCTGCGTTGGTCAGTGTGAAGGTGTCATTAGCCCCATTGACGGTTATACCTGTGCCAATATTTTGGTTATTCGGTAACGGAACGAGTGTACCACCCAATATTACAACAATCGTACCATTAGTGTTCTCAGCAAAAGCCGAGTTAGATGTTACAGATGTTCCAGTTGCACCTGTTGCTCCGGTAACTCCTGTACTTCCGGTTACGCCCACTCCCGTGGCTCCCGTTATACCTGTAGCTCCTGTTCCCCCAGTCGCACCGGTTGCTCCGGTACTTCCCGTTACGCCGACTCCTGTTGCTCCGGTTATACCTGTTGCTCCTGTTCCCCCAGTCGCACCGGTTGCTCCGGTACTTCCCGTTACGCCGACTCCTGTTGCTCCGGTTATACCTGTCGCTCCTGTTTCCCCAGTGACACCAGTTACTCCAGTACTTCCCGTTATGCCAACTCCCGTGGCTCCCGTTATACCTGTCGCTCCGGTTTCCCCAGTGATACCAGTTACCCCGGTGCTTCCCGTTATGCCGACTCCTGTCGCTCCGGTTTCCCCAGTGACACCAGTAACTCCGGTACTTCCCGTTACGCCGACTCCTGTTGCTCCGGTTATACCTGTCGCTCCTGTTTCCCCAGTGACACCAGTTACTCCGGTACTTCCCGTTACTCCGACTCCTGTTGCTCCGGTTATACCTGTCACTCCGGTTTCCCCAGTGATACCAGTTGGCCCGGTACTTCCCGTTACGCCGACTCCTGTTGCTCCGGTTATACCTGTCGCTCCGGTTTCCCCAGTGACACCAGTAACTCCGGTACTTCCCGTTACGCCGACTCCTGTTGCTCCGGTTATACCTGTCGCTCCGGTTTCCCCAGTGATACCAGTTGGCCCGGTACTTCCCGTTACGCCGACTCCTGTGGCTCCGGTTATACCTGTCGCTCCGGTTTCCCCAGTGACACCAGTAACTCCGGTACTTCCCGTTACTCCGACTCCTGTGGCTCCGGTTACACCTGTCGCTCCGGTTTCCCCAGTGATACCAGTTACCCCGGTGCTTCCCGTTATGCCGACTCCTGTGGCTCCGGTTTCTCCTGTGGCTCCGGTTTCCCCAGTGACACCAGTAACTCCGGTACTTCCCGTTATGCCGACTCCCGTGGCTCCGGTTATACCTGTCGCTCCTGTTCCCCCAGTCGCACCAGTTGCTCCGGTTTCCCCAGTGACACCAGTTACTCCAGTTACTCCAGTACTTCCTGTTATGCCGACTCCTGTGGCTCCCGTTATACCTGTCGCTCCGGTTTCCCCTGTGATACCAGTTACCCCGGTGCTTCCCGTTACGCCGACTCCCGTGGCTCCGGTTATACCTGTGGCTCCTGTTTCCCCAGTCGCACCAGTTGGCCCGGTACTTCCCGTTACGCCTGTTGCTCCTGTTTCACCTGTAGCTCCAGTACTACCTGTTACGCTTAATCCCGTGGCTCCTGTGATCCCCGTCGCCCCAGTCAACCCTGTAACACCAGTCGCTCCTGTCTCACCAGTTGCCCCAGTTCCTCCAGTTACTCCTGTTGATCCCGTTACGCTTAATCCTGTGGCTCCTGTAATTCCCGTCGCCCCAGTCAACCCTGTAAGACCAGTCGCTCCGGTTTCACCAGTACTTCCCGTTACTCCAACTCCAGTTGCACCGGTCACACCTGTCGCTCCTGCGCCCGCAAGCAACGTGTAATCCGGTGAAGTCCCCGGCGTTCCGGTTGGCGATGCCACATTTGCAATATACGTACTGCCGTTGAACGTTACGACTTGACCCGCTGGATACGTTGGGGCTACGGCTGGATCGAACGGTACAATGCCACTCAAACCTACGCCTGTCGATCCAGTTGCCCCTGATGCTCCTGTAGCTCCGGTACTTCCCGTTACTCCAATGCCGGTTGCTCCTGTCACACCTGTCGCTCCTGCTCCAGCGATCAACGTGTAATCTGGTGAAGTCCCCGGCGTTCCGGTTGGCGATGCCGCATTCGCAATATACGTACTACCATTGAAAGTGACGACCTGACCCGCTGGATACGTTGGCGCTACGGCTGGATCAAATGGCACGATACCACTTAAACCTACGCCTGTCACTCCTGTTTCGCCAGTTGCCCCAGTTCCTCCAGTTACTCCTGTTGATCCCGTTACGCTTAATCCTGTGGCTCCTGTAATTCCCGTCGCCCCAGTCAACCCTGTAAGACCAGTCGCTCCGGTTTCACCAGTACTTCCCGTTACTCCAACTCCAGTTGCACCGGTCACACCTGTCGCTCCTGCGCCCGCAAGCAACGTGTAATCCGGCGATGTGCCCGGCGTTCCGGTTGGCGATGCCACATTCGCAATATACGTACTGCCGTTGAACGTTACTACTTGACCCGCTGGATACGTTGGGGCCACGGCTGGATCGAATGGTACAATGCCACTCAAACCTACGCCTGTCGCTCCAGTTGCACCGGTTCCTCCGGTTCCTCCAGTTACTCCTGTTGATCCCGTTACGCTTAAACCCGTGGCTCCTGTAATTCCCGTCGCCCCAGTCAACCCTGTAACACCAGACGCTCCTATAGCTCCGGTACTTCCCGTTACTCCAACTCCAGTTGCTCCCGTAACTCCCGTTGCTCCTGCTCCAGCAAGCAACGTGTAATCCGGTGAAGTCCCAGGCGTTCCGGTTGGCGATGCCACATTCGCAATATACGTACTGCCGTTGAACGTTACTACTTGACCCGCTGGATACGTTGGGGCCACGGCTGGATCAAATGGCACGATACCACTCAAACCTACGCCTGTCGCTCCTGTTTCACCAGTTGCCCCGGTTCCTCCAGTTACTCCTGTTGATCCCGTTACGCTTAAACCCGTGGCTCCTGTAATTCCCGTCGCCCCAGTCAACCCCGTAAGACCAGTCGCTCCTGTAGCTCCGGTACTTCCCGTTACTCCAACTCCAGTTACTCCCGTAACTCCCGTTGATCCTGCCCCAGCAAGCAAAGTGTAATCCGGTGAAGTCCCAGGCGTTCCGGTTGGCGATGCCACATTTGCAATATACATACTACCATTGAAAGTGACGACCTGACCCGCTGGATACGTTGGGGCTACGGCTGGATCAAATGGCACTAGGCCTGTCAATCCCGCCCCGGTTGTTCCCGTTACACCTGACGCACCTGTCGCTCCTGTAGGTCCTGCACCTGCAAGCAATGTATAGTCTGGCGAAGTACCTGGCGTACCCGTAGGTGAAGCCACAGCCGTTATATACGTACTGCCATTGAAGGTAACGACCTGACCTGCTGGGTACGTTGGAGCTACTGCAGGGTCAAACGGAACTGCACCATTGAGACCGATGCCCGTAGCTCCGGTCTCACCTGTAACTCCCGATCCTGCTAACAACGTATAATCTGGAGAACTTCCTGGCGTACCCGTTGGCGAAGCGACATTTGTAATGTAAGTACTGCCACCAAACGTGACGATCTGTCCAGCTGGATATGTCGGGGCTAATGCGGGATCAAATGGCACGATGCCACTTAATCCTGCACCTGTGGCTCCAGTTACACCAGTCGCCCCCGCAGCAGCGATTAATGTGTAATCCGATGAAGATCCCGGTGTTCCTAGAGGACCAGCTACACTTGCAATGTAAGTACTACCGTTATACGTAATGACTTGACCTGCTGGATAACCCGGGGCGAGCGCTGGATTAAATGCTACTGCTCCTGTCAAACCACCTCCGGTTGCTCCCGTTGCTCCAGTCGTTCCACCCGACAGCAAAAGAGTGTAGTCTGGAGAACTTCCGGGTGTACCCGAGGGACCGTTTACATTGGCAACATAAAGACTGCCCTCGTAGCTTACTACTTGACCTTGAGCATAAGTTGGTCCCAGTGCAGGATCATATGCAGTAATATTGTTCAAGCCAACACCAGGTGCTCCTGCCGGACCCTGTGCTCCCTGTGGACCGACTGGGCCAACCGGCCCTACAGGTCCAATTCCTCCAGGTGTTCCAGTAGCCCCTTTCACCCCAGGGACTCCCGGGACACCGGGTACCCCCGGAACTCCTGGCACTCCCTGTGGACCAGCTGGTCCGGTAATCCCTCCAGTTCCAAGAGTTGTCGTCGCCCGGCCTAACGATATGGAGATCGATCGAATTAATCCCACAAGTTTATCTTTTTCTGCAGGTGGTGCTTCCAGAAGCAACGTCACACTTAACAAGTCATCCAGTAAGTTCTGCAAGTTACCTGCGAGATTAATAAGAGGAACAGGGACAATCTCTGAACCTGCAATCGTTAATTCCAATACGGCTTGTAATTCTGCCTTTACTCCGGCACGAAATCCGGATTGATTCACAAAAGTAAGTAACTGGCGTAATGCGTTCTGCAAAGACAGTATATTGGCTGAAGTCGGCTGACTGATTGCAGCAGGAATAGCCATAGCCAAAGAACGCAGTATGGATTCAAACTCCTCCAGTTCTCTTGTAGTTATTGGAATAAACGGAGAGCCCGCTCTAAAAGATCTGCCGTCCAGAAAAGCTTTAATATTGACCCTTTTTCGATCATCGGACATGCTTATCTCAATCCTCCTCTATCTTGCTCGCTTTTCAAGCTTATGTAACATAGGAAGGAAAATTATCTTGGACACTCTTTTTAGTCAAAAAAAGACCATTCATGTTCCACGTTGAACAAGATTAAACGGTAGTCTTCAACAAAAAAACACCCTCCTTAAGAGGGTGTTTCCGCACTTTTTGTATGAAATTCAGGCTATTTCGATGAATCCAAAGGAAATTGCAAAATAAACTCTGTTCCTTCGCCAAGCACACTATTGACAGTAATCATGCCTTGATGCGCATCAACAATATTTTTCACAATCGCTAAACCAAGCCCCGTACCTACACTTTCTCCCCGAACACGAGCCTTGTCTGCTTTGTAGAATCGTTCAAAAATAAATGGCAAGTCGGATGAAGGGATACCTACACCCTGATCTTTCACAGAAACTCTGACAAATGGAGCACGAAGATAAGTGACCCTCTCGGCTGAGATCATTACATTTTTGCCAGTAGGTGTATGTCTGAACGCATTATCCAGCAAATTCGTAAATACTTGCTCAAGTCGATCCTCATCTGCCTGTTGAAGTTCAATAGTTGGTTGTTCGAACTTAAATTGCAGTTGAATTCCCTGTTCTTTTGAACGCACAGAGAACTTCCGATATACACGTTCAAGTAGCTCTCCGAGGTCAACTTCCTTCATCACCATGTCCGTGTGTCCAGCTTCCATCCGCGCAAGGTCAAGCAAGTCTTTAACCAGTCTGCCCATCCGCAAGGACTCATCATGAATGACTTGGATCAGTTCTTCGCTCTCTTCGGGTGAGGTTGCCATGCCGTCCAGAAGCGCTTCGCTGTAGCCTTGCATCATAGATAATGGGGTACGTATCTCATGAGATACGTTAGCCACGAAATCACGCCGCATTTTCTCCAGACGCACTTCTTCTGTTACATCTCTTAAGACAGCCACAGCCCCTCTGACAACACTGTCAGCATACAACGGTGCCATCTGAACAGACCAGACACCTTGCTGTACGTGAACATTGGAGTTCTGGTCCCCACCTTGCTCCATCACCATTCTGAACAAAGGAAGAAGGGGCTCAGGTACATCACGCGATGTCTTGTCAGACTGCTCGGATTCTTGTCCTTCGTCCATTTTTGCCCAATCCAAATCATACCATGTCTGCATGATCTTTTCTCCAGGCGGATTCGTCAGAATAACTTTGCCTTCACCATCAAATGTAACCACCGCATCGGTCATGCTGCGAAGCACACTCGCCAAATGTTCCTTCTCATGGTTAAGGTTTCGAATATTATCTTCCAGTTGGGCAGCCATATGATTAAATGTGTTGGCAAGTTCACCAATCTCATCACTCGTTACCAGGGAGAGACGTGTTCCGTAGTTCCCTTTGCGAATCGCATTGGCTGCCTGAATCAATTGCTGCATGGGTTGCGTTATTTTGGTGAATAGAAACAATGCAAAAAACGTGGTTAAACTGAATCCGATAATACAGATATAGGTGAACAACCGCTTAATATCTCTGGATTCGGATTCTGCAAAGTTTGTATCAATGTAGGGCAGCAAAAAAAGACCCAGCGCTATAAGTACACAACCCACAAGGCAGATAATAGTGATCCATAACTTCCCGACCAGTGATCTCCAGAAACTAAAACTACTTCGGTACTTCCAGTTTATAACCCACACCCCACACCGTCGTAATCATGGCCGCCGATTCAGGCGATACCTTGTTAAGTTTCTCGCGAAGACGCTTCACGTGCGTATCCACGGTACGAAGATCGCCAAAGAATTCGTAATTCCATACATCTTTGAGCAATTCTTCTCTGGAGAAAACTTTGTCGGGAGATGTTGCCAGGTAGTGCAGCAATTCATATTCTTTTGGTGTAAGACTAATCTCTTCGCCACCAGCGGTTACCCGGTGGGCATCATGCTCAATAACCAGATGCGGGAACACGATGTTGTTACTCGAATTGCTCTCCTTGGAGAGATAAGCTGTCGCGGAAGATCGACGCAAAATCGCTTTGACGCGATAAATCACTTCACGCGGGCTGAATGGTTTTACAACATAATCATCAGCGCCAACTTCGAAGCCTTGAACCCGGTTAATCTCTTCACCTTTTGCAGTGAGCATCAAAACCGGCGTTGATTTCACCTGACGAAGACGGGTACACACTTCAACACCATCCATACCCGGCAACATCACATCAAGCAAAATCAGCCCGTAGTCCCCTGCTGTTGCTTTACGCAGCGCAGTTTCCCCATCCTCAGCTTCATCGATTTCATAACCTTCTTTTTCAAGATACATTTTCAAAAGCCTGCGGATTCTCTCTTCGTCATCCACGACCAGTATTCGATTCTCATGTTCAGCCATGCCTCTCCAGCCCCTTTGCAATAACTCCTCATCACTTCTATTATGTTCGATCTGGCGAACAATATTTGAATACCCTTCAATAAAAAGGTACGTTTGTGTTTCCCGCTTCTAAACTCAACCTTTGCAATACGAGTCTGTCCTAGTCAGCTCCAGCATAAGAATGTAATCCGGCAATGATCAAATTCACCCCAACTAGTGTAAACATGACGACCAGGAAGCCAAGAACTGCAAGCCATGCAGACTTCTGACCTTGCCAACCTCTGGATAAACGCAAATGCAGATACACACTATAATATAGCCATGTAATCAATGCCCACACCTCTTTGGGGTCCCAACCCCAAAAGCGACTCCAGGCAATCTGAGCCCAGATCATGGCAAAAATTAATGCTCCCAGCGTAAATATCGGAAAACCAATGGCAATCGCGCGATAACTTATCTCATCCAGATCATCGGCATCGATTCCATCCATCATTGGCTGTAACGCTTGTCCCAGTGGTCTGCGCACAAGAAGTCGTACAATTCCATACAGGATTAGACCTACAATAAGTGACCAAACCACCGTATTCAGCTTGCGCCCGGCATTTACCCCGTTCATCCAGGAAGGCGTCTCAAGTAAAGGTTTTTTCATGCCAAGAAACGGTGTCATGCTCTCCACTTCGCTATTATATGGTGCAAAAATCGGAGGCATGCGATAAATCACTTTCTCTATTGTACTATTTTCCTGTACCTCTGTGTCAATGCTGACCGTTTTCTGTACAAAAACCGCCTCGTAACCAGCTGTACGAAAGGCAAATACCGTTCCGATAAATCCGATGACTACAACGATCGTAACCAAGGTGAATTCAACCCATCCTCGTTGACGTCTTGAAGACTTATCTTTACCACTGAAATCAACAGTACGGAGCAAATACATGAACCCTGCGGCAAAACCCACGGCGAAGAATGCTTCACCAAGCGCAGCCAATGTCACGTGAATTTTCAGCCAAATGGACTGAAGCGCCGGGATTAATGGTTGTACCTCCTGAGGAAATACAGCGGCGTACGCCATAATAATAATGGTAAGTGGTAAGGCAAACAAACCCAGTAATGACTTTCGGTATATGGCATATACAACAATAAATGCAACCATGATCATCATGGACAGAAAAGACATGAACTCATACATGTTACTGACCGGGATATGACCTGCCCCAGCCCATCGGGTTACAAAAAATACGATATGCGCCGCCAAGGCAACAGTCGAAGCGATAAAAGCTCTTTTACCCCAGCGATTCATATGGTCCAGAGGATCACGATTACTCCATTTTTTGCCCATGACCGCGACAGCATATAACAAGAATGCAGCACAATAGAGAAAGAAAGATACGATAAATGCGTCGCTGCTGAAATCCAATAATCTCATGCCTGGTTCCCCCCGTTATCCAACGACTTCTCTTCAACTTCCAGATTCATCTGTTTCAAAACGGCCGCAACTTCACGCCTGAAGCCAAACCAGTTTTTGTTGGTATGTCCACCCAAGGTGAGCTGTTTATCATCAAAACGAATCCAAATGCGGCGATGATGCCAATAAAAACCCATGACCAGACCCAACATAACAATACCGGCTCCTACCCACACAAAAGGCATTGCCTTATCCACTCTTATATTGAGATAACTTACGGACTGAATAATATCGACCTTGTCCATGCTGTCTACTTCCAGCTGTAAAGGAATATCAGCTCCAATCAGCTGTTGGTTAATCGCATCCTGTTGAAACCGTTGTTTATCAATCTGCTTCGCAAAGTACAGATATTGTATCCCCTCTTCGGGCAGATCCGGTCCCTTGATGAGAAAGAGAAAAGCAGGTGCATTAGGTGAAGGCGATTTTGATTTGGGCTGACCATTCTCATCCAATCCAAAGTCCATAAACTTTTCTTTTACCGTAAGCTTATAAGGACCAGCTTCAAATGTTCTTTGGGTATCTACCATATCGATCTTGAGTGCCCCGTATACTTCACCCGTCTTTGTATTGACCAGATCAGGTGTTACGGACCGAATGGTGGGTGTTAGATCATAATCAAACTGATATGCTTTCAGACCGTTATAATTCAATGGATGATTCACGCGTACATCATGTCTGGCCACCTCAGCTAACTGAGGTTTCTTCGAGAGATCCGAACAATCTGCTGTACATTCATACAAAACAACTTTTGTTTCGAACAGTTTCGGAACGGTTTTATTGAGGTTACGGAATTGCTCAGGTACTTCTTCCTCACTGTAGAATTCAACATTAAACTGTTCATTTTGCAGATACATCGACGTATTCGGGATCTTTTTGATCTCACCTTCAGGAAAAGCGACATGCTCGTCCAGATTCAGACCAGGAAGTCCTCGTGCGAGCACCGCCAGCAAAAATATAATGAGTCCAATATGGATGACATATGGGCCCCATCGACTGAATCGCTGTTTCTCGGCGAGTAATGCATCACCCTGGGTGTGCACGCGGTATCCTTTCTTTTTCAGTGGCGTAACCGCTTTCTTAATCCAGTCTTCTGGTGCCTCTTCGATGGTACCTTGGTACACCAGACGCTGTCTTGTCAAAAATTGCGTATGCTTACGTATTCTTTGTTTATTCAGTGCTTTGTAGAGCGGCAGGACGCGATCCAGACTACATATCACCAAAGATGCCCCAATCAGCACCAGCAGTAGAATAAACCACCAGGATTCGTATGTATGGGATAAACCCAACAGATAATAGATATGTCCCAACTGACCGTATGTTTCTTTGTAGTACACGGAAGGATCGATATTCAGAAATGTACTTTCTTGCGGATAGATCGTACCAAGCATAGAACCTACAAGCGTAAAAACAATCATATAGACGGCAATTTTAACGGAAGAAAAAAAGTTCCATATGCGGTCAATGATGTTGGGATTACTACGCTGTGAACGGCGCGCCATGCCATCATAACGCATTTCCAACACTTCATCCGATTTAGCTTCAGACTCCAGCAGCGGTTTCCCACATGCTTCACATAGTACAGTGCCTACCGGATTCTGGTGTCCGCACTCACATTTGGTATTTTGGAACACGAATAGACCTCCTGTCAGGGCTGCTTCGCCAGTTGCGAAATTTGAGCGTCAAGTGTGTCCAAATCAAGTTGACCGATATGAATGGTAGAGATTTTGCCCGTGTCGGATACAAAGAATGTCGTTGGCATCGGAGAGATCCCAAAATCACGAACCGAGTTTTTCTCCCGATCAAGCATGATTGGAAACGTAACCCCAACCTGCCGAACAAAATTATCCACGGTCATCTGGTCTTCTCCAACATTAATCCCGACAAATTGTACTCCCTGTTCCTTCCATTTGTCAGCTTGCGCCTGAAGTGCAGGCATTTCTTTAACACAAGGTTCACACCATGTGCCCCAGAAATTGATCACCATCGCTTTTCCTTTGTACTCATCAGACGTATGAACTTGACCATCCAGGCCCAGCAGTTCAAAAGAAGGAGACTTGTCCCCTTCCTTTGGCTTGCCATTCGAGCCGGATACCGATGTCGTAATCGCATATCCGCCCAACACCAGGATCAATAACAAAATGACGATTTGCACCGTTCTTCTTGATTTCCCCATGTGCTGCTCCCCTTTTAAGTGACTGTAGCATTCGCATCTTATTGGTCTAAGACAACTGTGAACATCCTATGAACAATTATAGCGAATTTCGTCACAAAACTGCGGCGGTTTTATGAAAATTATGTGTCCTCACATTACCTTTTTTTCATTTTTTTGGCTGGTTCTGATTGTGCGAGGGTAATTAGGTTGTTGACTTCTTCTTTGGTCAGATGACGTGTCAGACCACGTTTCAGGTTTTGTAGCAAAATACCACCAAACGAAATCCGTTTCAGACGGGTTACCGGATGGTTGATTGCCTCGAACATACGTCTAACCTGACGGTTACGTCCTTCATAGATCGTAATGGAAATGACCGACTCATTGGCCGCTGTATCCACATCTTTGTACTCTACCTCTGCAGGAGCAGTCATGCCGTCATCCAGCATAATGCCTGTCTTTAATTTCTCCAGAGCTGTACCATGCGGCACACCTTTAACCGTTGCATGATACGTTTTGGGTACGTGATGCTTCGGATGCGTCAGCAAATGTGCAAACTCACCATCATTGGTAAGGATCAATAAGCCCTCTGTGTCATAATCCAGACGCCCCACAGGATATACACGTTCCTTGACACCTTTCAGGTAGTCGGATACAATTTTCCGACCTTCCGGGTCAGATGCACTTGTGATTACGCCTTTTGGCTTGTTTAACATCAAGTACACTTTTTTCTCACTGCGGATCGGTTTTCCATTAACCGTAATCATATCCTCTTCGGGGTTCGCTTTTGTACCCAGTTCGGTTACGACCTCCCCGTTAACTTCTACTTTGCCGGACAGGATTAGTTCCTCGCTCTTGCGGCGGGATGCAATGCCTGCCTGTGCGATAATTTTTTGTAATCTTTCCATGTTTGTCATGTCACCTCACACTAATGATACCCATCACGCAGGGAAATCACAAGGATAATCCAAGGATTTTGTAAACTGGCGACACGAATATGCATTTTAGACTACCTTTCCCTTTGAGGTTGACGCAAAAAAAGCCTGCCTTTACACGACCTGTTGAACACAGATGGCGTAAAGATAGACCTTTTTCTCAAATCATTTAATTGGAAACTTTGCCGGCAACTGCAACCTGTTTTTTGGCAGGTTTAGTACTCTCTTTAATGAAAGTCTGCAATGTTTTGGAAGTAATATAATAAGTACGTCCACCGTACACAAATGTCATCATACCAATGACCCGGTTGTTCTGATCCATAACAGGGCCACCTGAATTACCTTGGGCCATGGATTTCACAATACTGCCGATTCCCTTTTTACCTGGAACGTCCGAAGCTTGAGAACTGAACACTCTGCTTTTGGCTATCGTATTGTAGGTTGAAGGAAAATCTTCATCCAGGATGACAAGATCACCAGCAGGATTTTTGGGAAATCCAATCGTATAGACAACCTGGTTATCCCTTGCATTTGCAAATGCGACCGGTTGGGCGTCTATTTCCTTGTCCAGCTTCAGCAGTGCCATGTCTGTGACCGGATCTGTCTTAATAATCTTCGCCTTTACAGGCTTGCTAAGGGAACCCGGACTTGCAACAGTCAGTGTACCTTCATCACCATCAGACAGTTCAGCAAAACTCTGAACGACATGGTAATTCGTGAGCACTTCATCCTTTGAGATCAATATTGAGGTACCAACATCATAATATACCATATCGGGTTCATCCTGCTTGACCAAACGTACATTCACGACTGGAAAAGAATCCGCTGTGACTGCCATTTGTGCACGCAGCTGTTTGTCGAAGTAACCTGTAAAATGTATCGTCTGAACGGCTTGAGCTGCCGCCAACCCCGTTGACCCCGCGAGCATTGCAACAGCAAGCACGCCTGACATTCCGACACGGAGCATTCGTTTCCAACTCTTCTGCATGTCTCACTCTCCTCCGCTATTATTCTAGCATATCTAATATATCGGAAGGAAAGGAGATATCTTTTAACCAAAAACGAGCAAACAAATGGCGAGGGCAGCAATAAAACCAACGACATCGGAAAACAACCCTACTTTGAGTGCATACCGACCGTTCCTTATGCCTACAGCTCCAAAATAAACAGTCAGCACATATAACGTGGTGTCTGTACTTCCCTGAATCGTAGATGCCATACGTCCAATCATGGAGTCAGGGCCATGGGTTTTGATCAGATCGGTTGTAAACGCCAGAGAGCCTGTCCCCGTTAAAGGACGCAGTATTCCGAGTGGCAACACTTCCCCTGGAACACCCATCCATGACACAAGTGGAGCGAACAGACTAATCACAAAATCCAGTGCACCCGAGGCACGAAATACGCTGATTGCGACCATCATGCCCACGAGATGCGGAATAATACTGATTGCAGTAGAGAATCCATCCTTGGCCCCATCAACAAAGGATTCGTAAACCGGGACCTTTTTGGTAAACGCATATAATGGAACAAACGCGATAATAACCGGGATGGCCCAGACGGAGATCCAGTTGATGAAGGTTAACAAAGGTGCTCATCCTTTCATGCCGGGATTGCCACTTTTCTGTATGCGCGGCGGTTTATGTAAAGCCCTGTTCCGATACCAGCGATCGGCGATTATAGCAGCAAGTGTAGCGATAATGGTAGCCATCAATGTTGTTCCCACAATCTCTGTTGCATTGGCAGAATGATAGTTTAAGCGGATGGCGATCAGCGTTGTCGGAATAATGGTAATACTAGCCGTATTCAGAGCCAGTAAGGTGCACATCGCAGGAGAAGCGGTTTGTTTGTCCGGATTAAGCTCCTGCAGCTGTTGCATGGCTTTGATTCCCATCGGTGTAGCCGCATTTCCTAGCCCCAGCAGATTCGCACTCATATTGGAGAGAATATAACCCATCGCCGGATGATTTTTGGGCACATCGGGGAACAAGAAACCCACAACCGGGCCAAGCAGCTTGGCAATCCGGGCCAAGAGGCCAGCATCCTCAGCCATTTTCATCATGCCCATCCAGAACACTAGCACACTAATCAGTCCAAAACAGACCGTGACTCCCGTTGCCGCCCCATCAAAAGCAGCTTGTGTGACCACTTCGATATTGCCGTTGACGGCTGCAAAAGCAAATCCGATTAAAATCATGAGCAGCCAAATTAAATTAATCACGGATTATATCCTCCCTTCAATGGCGATTTGGCTAAGGAGACAATAGATGGCTTAACACGGCACGCCATGCAGCTGCCCAGGAAGAGACATCACCGACTCCACCCAGTGTTGCATCTTCTGTCTTCGGTTCAGGAGGAATATAACTGCCTTTGCGATACACGGGAATTGAGCCAACAAGTTTGCCGTCAAGCTGCATATCAATGCGACCTGCCAATCCGAACGAAGGATCTGTCGATTGTTCCTGGCCTTCCGTTTCCGACTGTCCTCGATTTTCGTGTAGTATCAATTTCTTGGTCAATGAGCCTTGTTCACTCTTAGCCAGTGGGTACCAGAATCCCCGGCCCGTAACGACATCCGTATTTTGCACAGGCTGTTCTTGCTTGGCGACCTCTACCAATGGGAAGTATTCAAACCCGAAATCTAGCATCCGAGCATGATCGTTCCAATCGTTTCCGTCGTTCAGCGTTACCGCGGCGAGCTGCTGTCCATTACGTGTAGCGGAGCTGACCAAACATCTGAAAGCTTTTTTTGTGTAACCCGTCTTCACTCCATCCGCACCTTCATACATCCGCAGCATTTTATTTTTATTGTGCCAAGAGTATTCCCAGCTTTCATTGGGGTTCGGTGCGGATTTGTCCTCCGTGGCTACGATGCGTTTGAACACCGGATTGTGCAACGCATATGCCGTTAATCGGGCCAAGTCATTGGCTGTAGAATAGTGACCTTCTGCATCCAGTCCATGAGGGTTCATAAAATGGGAATGCGTCAGACCAATTTGCTCCGCCTTTTTGTTCATTAACAGGACAAAGCCTTCTTCCGATCCACCGACATGTTCTGCGATCGCAGAGGCCGCGTCATTGCCTGAACGGAGCATTAGCCCGTACAACATGTTCTCCAGTGTCATCTCTTCACCTAACTTGAGATAGAGAGATGATCCTTCTTTGGCAAAAGCAGTGGGCGTCACTTTAACTTTTTCATCCAGCTTGCTGTGTTCAATCGCAACGATTGCCGTCATGATTTTGGTCAAACTGGCAATTCGCAGTTCCTTATCCCCATCTTTGCTGTATAAGATCCGGCCTGATGTCACATCAATGAGAGCAGCGCTTTGCGCATGTGTAGACGGACCTTGAATTGTTGCCTGGGCTTGAGTAACCCCAAATGAAGACAGCAAGAAGACAGGGATAAGCATGCATGCAATGACTTTCGTTATTTTTCGCATCAATTCATTCCTCCGGGTCACTTGGAATCTTGTACTATCTTATGTCCGGACAACTTGGAGTATGTCCCATCAGGCAAAAACAGCAAAAATCCCTCACCGCTTGGATGCGGGAGGGATCATGACGAAATGATTCAGCTATACGTTGATGGATCTGGTGTATCCGGTACATCTGATGTATTCGTTTGTGTTGTATTACGTTGGAACATGCCCTGGATTCGGTCAAGAACATAAGGGGTAGAGTCAATGAGCTTCTCAAACAAATGCGTGGAGTTATCGAGTGGTACAATGTGTACCCCTTGTTTACCAACGACAAGAAATGCGATTGGGCGGATGGAAACTCCACCACCACTACCTCCACCAAAAGGTGAAGATACAGAGGCATGCTCTGTCTTCGCTCCTGTCGTGGAACCAGTCTCCTTGTTCTTTTCATCATTCACGCGAAAATCGCTACCACCTGCTGCAAATCCGAAACCCACTTTACTGATCGGCAGAATGACTGTACCGTCAGGTGTTTCAACTGCATCGCCAACGATAGTATTGACATCCACCATGGCCTTGATATTTTCCATTGCAGTTTCCATTAAGCCTTGAATTGGATGATCTGACATCTGAATTCCCTCCAGTTTCAATGTAAGCTAGGTTTGATCTAACCATATGATCCCCAAACTCCAGGGGACTTATGTAACAAATGCATTTTATCCATATCCTGCGATTTCTCAGTCTCATCTGGGCTAAAATGTGTAACGAGTGTTCTACACATCACTGTACCCATCAGAAACTGCCAGTCCAAATTGAGAAAACATGAACGAATAACACATTGCTGTCTTCAAAGAGTTACGGTTTTGCCCCTTCGAGCTTTTGTTTCTCCTTGTGTTTACGACGCTGCTCCCGCAGTAGCTTGAACCACATCCGCCATCCGCCCTCGACTTGTAACACTCGGGTTAATAACCTTATTCCTGCAACCATAATGGCTGTAATCCGGATCTTCAATCGGAATTCAAGTTCCGTCCGGAACTCCATCTCATCTGACCATACCGGTATAACTTCAAGCATTGGCGTCTTTTCAAACTTAACCTGATAGGTCAGAAAACCAATGATAATGGACTTGATTCCCCATACCCAACCCGTAAGGACAGCCGTATACGCTGCATCACCAACCCCGATGTGGGTAGCCCAGGACAATTGAGTCATATGTACGCGTGTGAGTGTTTGCTTAAGCCACAGCTTGAGCGCGTCCGTTGCCCTAAGCATGATTTTCACATCTTTAGCCCACTTCTTGACTTTGCGTTTGTTGACTCTCTCGCTTCCCTGGACCTCCCCTCTCGAATGATTCATGGATTGTTCGGTCTTGACCAGAAAACCTTCCTTCATATTGCGAAAAACAATACTCGGGATCTCATAGTTAATCCGCACAATTCCATAGAGAAGACGAACATTAATATTGGCGTAATCATCACTTTTATGTTTACTGAATGTAAAATGTACATGAACATTTGAGATGAGGACTGCGGCAATCAGCAATGCGAACAACAAACCGATTCCTCCAAGCCAAATCCACACAGGCCTTACCTCCAAGCCCTCAATTCTTTTCTCGTCTAGTATGGCACTTTGAATAGGAAAAAATTCACGTCTGACCTAAAAATCCCATTTCATATTTATTTGGAAACCGCTTTATTCACCATTTATCTAAAACATTGCACAAAAAACCGACTCCACTAATGGTGTCGGTTAATATGACTTTTCAAATTAGAGTGAAGAATCCGTGCTATCATCTTCGCTGTCGATATGACTTAGATCATCCGCCGGATCAGCACTTTCCGGTTCCAGTTGTTGCAGATCCAGTTTGTTGAATAAGAGTTGTGTCTCTTCCTCCAGGTTTTCCGAATCTTCAAACAAGCCTGGTTCCGGAAGGTCTTTAATTGAAGCCAATCCGAAATAATCAAGGAATGACTTGGTCGTTCCGTACAGAATTGGTCGTCCAATCGCCTCGGCTCGTCCCACTTCAATAATCAAATCCTTATTCACAAGCGTATGAATGGCCCGCTCCGATTTTACACCGCGGATTTCCTCAATCTCTACCCGTGTAATGGGCTGCCGGTACGCCACAATAGCCAGCGTCTCCAGAGCCGCTTGGGATAAGGATGTTCGTGCCGGAGAGTACGCCAGTTTCTCAAAATACACAGCATGCTCAGGCAAGGTGCCCAACTGAACTACACCCGCGATCTTGAGAATCTGTACACCTCGTCCCTGCTGTGAAAATTCATGAATCATCTCCTCAATCGCGTCCGTTACAAGCTCCACTCGCTGGTCGACGATCTCGGCGATTTGTTTGATACTCAGGCCTTCTTCTCCGGACAAAAACAGCAGGCCTTCAATAATCGATTTCAATTTCGGAAAATCCATGATTCTTTGTTTCCCCTCTCCACTCCATAACGATATCCTCAAACATCCGTTCCTGATAACAGACAATCTGCTTCATCTTCATCAGTTCCAGCACCGCCAGAAAAGTGACAACAATCTCATGGCGATAGATATGCTCATCCATCAACTTGGAGAATAACAGTCTGCCTCCCGGCCCCATACTTTCCAAAGCGCCGATGACATCCCGTATCCGGTCCTTAACCGAAATCTCATCCCGTTTGATTCGGGTTACAGTTGTACGCTTCTCAGCCTTACGTAGCGCCTTCTGGAATGCTGCAATCAGGTCAGAGGTGTGTAAACCCTCAACCGGGTTCGATTGGGCTTCTACGGGCATATAGAGGCGCAAATCCTCGGGCTCTTTGGAAAATATAAGGCTGCGTTCCCACTCCCGTTCATGAAGATGACGTGCAATTCCCTTGTACTTGCGATATTCTATCAGACGTGCAATCAGCTCTGCACGTGGATCATAATCTTCTTCTTCCATATAATCATAATCCTCGAAATCCTCAATGACCGGTGGTTTGGGCAATAAAAGTTTGCTCTTGATCGACAGCAATGTTGCTGCCATGACCAGAAATTCACTCGTAATATCCAGTTCCAGTTCCTGCATCGAATGCAGGTACGCCATGTATTGATCGGTAATATCGCTGATGGGAATATCCTGGATATGAATTTCAGCCTTATCAATCAGATGAAGCAGCAGATCCAAAGGCCCTTCAAAAGTCTCCAGTTTGTATGTAACTACCGTCACTAGACGAATCCTCCCGCCAGAAAAATACAAAACCCTGCTAAGCCGTCCGAATCCGGTTTCCCGTGTTCGTCTGCGCAAAGCAGGGCACTACTATTAAATAAGCACTATTTTAGCTGTTTCGTCAAGTTTGCCATCTCAATTGCCGCCGTAGCCGCATCCCAACCTTTGTTACCCGCCTTGGTTCCGGCACGTTCAATCGCTTGTTCAATATTTTCTGTTGTAACCAGTCCAAAGATTGTAGGCACGCCTGTTTTCAGGTTGATTGCCGCTACCCCTTTAGCCATCTCGTTGCACACATAATCGTAATGCGTAGTGGACCCACGAATGACAGTTCCCAAGGTAATTACTGCATCATACTTGCCGCTCTCCGCCATTTTCTGCGCTATTAAAGGGATTTCGAACGCACCTGGAACCCAGGCTACATCCACTTCCTCATCCTTCACGCCGTGACGTTTGAATGCATCGAGCGCTGCGCTAAGCAATTTGCTCGTGATGAATTCGTTGAAACGTCCAACAACAACTCCATATCTTAATCCTTCTGATACTAAATGTCCTTCAAAAAATTGTGCCATTCATGTCATCTCCCTAACGGTATAATGTAATGTAAGTAACGGAAATCCCTAATCAATCTCTTCCATAAATTACATGGTGAACGTTATTCATCTAAAATTATTTACTCTTCGTTCTGCTCGATATCATCAAACTTGAGCATATGCCCCAACTTGGCTTGCTTGGTGTGAAGATACACCGTATTGTCCTCGTTCTCCTCCATCTGGATCGCGACACGCTCTACCACTTCAAGTCCATATCCTTCAAGGCCTTTAATTTTACGAGGGTTGTTAGTTAACAGTCTGATCTGACGAACTCCAAGGTCTTTTAGAATTTGAGCGCCAATTCCGTAATCACGCAAGTCGGCAGCAAAACCCAAACTCAGGTTTGCGTCAACAGTATCCATACCTTCCTCTTGCAGCTTATAGGCTTTGAGCTTGTTAATCAGCCCAATCCCCCGACCTTCCTGTCTCATATATAACAGTACGCCATTGCCTTCCTCGTGAATCTGTTTGAGTGCCGCATCAAACTGCGGACCACAGTCACAACGATGCGAATGGAATACATCACCTGTCAAACATTCAGAGTGCACACGTACAAGCACAGGTTTCGAACCATCAATTTCTCCTTTGACCAAAGCCACATGTTCCTTATTGTCCACAGCATTTGTATAAGCCACCGCTTGAAACTCACCAAAGTCTGTTGGCATACGCACAGCCACTTCACGTTGAACCAGCTGTTCTTTTTCGTTACGGTAACGAATCATGTCCTGAATACTGATCAGCTTCAGATCATGTTTGCGGGCAATCTCCTGCAGATCCGGAAGTCTGGCCATTGTGCCATCTTCCTTAATCACTTCACAGATAACGCCAGCAGGGTAGGAACCACACATGATAGCAAGATCTACTGCAGCTTCCGTATGTCCGGCACGCCGAAGTACACCGCCGTCTTTTGCAATCAACGGGAACATGTGACCAGGCTTACGGAAGTCCCCGGCTTTCGCCTCAGGATCAATCAGACCTTTCACAGTAATAGAACGTTCATGTGCCGAGATACCTGTTGTCGTATCTTTGTGGTCCACAGAAACGGTGAAAGCTGTTCCATGGAAATCCGTATTTTGTTGAACCATTGGTTTCAGGTTAAGTTCGTCCGCACGTTGTTGTGTAATCGGAACACAGACCAGACCTCTACCTTCAGTAATCATGAAATTAATGACTTCAGGTGTCGCCTTTTCGGCCAAAGCGATAAAATCGCCTTCATTCTCCCGATCTTCATCATCCACAACAATGACGGGTTTACCACGCATGAGATCATATATGGCTTCTTCTATTGTGTCCAGAATGGATTGTTCTGACATTGGCCCACCTCCAGTTAATTTCTGTTCTCTATTTATGCAAATCCGTGATTGGCGAGAAAATCTTCACTGATACTGCGCGGCTTGCCAGCACCCATCTCCCGATGTCCTCTCCCATACTGGAGCAGATGATCCACATATTTGCCCAAAATATCGCATTCGATATTAATGGTATCCCCTGTCTTTTTCACATTTAGTACAGTTTCACCAATGGTATGCGGGATAATGGAAACCGTGAATGCCGTATCCGACGTATGGACAACGGTCAAACTAATGCCATCCAGTGTAACCGATCCTTTGGGGATCAGATATTTGAACAACTGGTGATCATCAGGCTTGATCTCAAACACAATTGCATTCTGATCACGTGTTATACTGCCAATCACTCCAGTACCATCGACATGACCCTGAACGATATGTCCGCCAAAACGACCGCCTGATTGCATGGCCCGCTCCAGATTAACTTTACTGCCAGATTGCAGCTGCCTGAGATTGGTATGGCGATAGGTTTCAGGCATTACATCGGCGGTAAAACCTCCACCTTCGAGTGTTGTCGCAGTTAAACACACGCCGTTCACTGCTACACTATCACCAATCTTCAGATCGTCCATGATGGCGGAAGCTCCGATATTCAGGACCATCGCTTCGCCTTTCCGACCAATACGCCGGATCTGACCGACTTCTTCCACCAAACCGGTAAACATGCTGCCGCCTCCCTTTTTCAAGTTATAAAAAACCTAACTTTCTACTTTCAAATCCATTTATTTATTCAGGCCACACCGGAATACCACCAATGCTGATATTATCTCCAACTTGTTCGATCTCCAACTGATTCAATTGAATCGCCTGATTCATACGTTCCACACCTTCGAAGCGGAAGCTTCCAGGTGTATCATAACCGCCTACAATCTTCGGAGCGATAAACATCAGCAGTCGATCGACCAACCTTGCCTCCAGCATGGCTCCATTCAAGGTACCTCCACCTTCAAGCAAAATTGAACCAATGTCACGCTCACCCAACTTGCTAAGTCCGTTTAACAGATCCACACGTGGTCCAGGACCACAGCGTATAATTTCGACGCCGTAGGCTTCCAAACGTTCAGCAGCTTCAGGACTGGCTTCGTCTGTTGTTAGCACCCATGTTGGAGCAAGACCATCCTTAACCATTTTGGCACCTACGGGAAGACGTAACTTGGAATCCACCACAATGCGCACCGGACTAATGCCTTCGACTTGCAAACGGGTTGTAAGTTCTGGATTATCGGCAATCACTGTGTCCACGCCAACCATAATTCCCTGGTGACGATGACGAAGGGCATGCACAATCTCACGAGCAGGCTCGTTCGAGATCCACTTGCTGTCTCCGCTGCGAGTAGCAATTTTCCCATCCAAAGTTGTAGCTGTCTTCAGTGTCACAAAAGGTAGACCCGTTGTAATAAATTTAATGAATTTTTCATTCATGCGTCTTCCACGCTCACGCAGTACGCCAACTTCAACTTCAATGCCTTGTTGACGAAGCATGCTTATGCCTCTGCCGGATACTTGCGGATTTGGATCTTCACAACATACCACAACACGTTTCACCTTTTCATGAATCAGGCGTTCACTACAAGGTGGCGTCTTGCCATAATGACTACAAGGCTCAAGTGTAACGTATACCGTACTTCCTTCTGCATCACTGCCTGCCATGTTAAGTGCATGCACCTCTGCATGACCGGTTCCACGTTTCAGATGGCTCCCCAGGCCTACAATACGACCTTCTTTCACAACTACACATCCAACGACCGGATTGATCCCCGTCTGTCCCTGTGCTCGTTCCGCCATATCCAATGCCAGTGCCATATAAAATTCATCATTGATCATTTCCAAATCCGTTCACCCCGCGGTTTAAAGTCTTGTTTATTAAAAAATCCCCGTCGAACAATCAGTTCGATGGGGATGATGAGAGACAAATGTCAACAGCAGGAGTGAAATGGATACAGCACGCCAACACTTTGCCCAAAACTTCATTTCGGGCAAGTGAAAATAGACACATACCTTAATGAACATCAATTACAGGTAAAGAGCTTTTATAGTGCGGCATATGTATGGAACTGTCCGGCGTAACCGGATCTTCCCTGCACAGTGCAAGACATCACACATCGTGACCGTGCAGCAATACTCCTGCTGAATGCTAACCTGTTAGGTCTGCACCTCTCCTTCTCCCATCCAGACTATACTGTCGGTTCTGGAATTACACCAGATCAGCCATCTGCCAATGGCAGACAGGTCACGGACTTTGCATCAAGTGCTGGACACATAGGTCCTTACACTTCCTGCATCACCGCCGGTAGGGAATTGCACCCTGCCCTGAAGGATTGCTTTCGTTATTACTTGGATGTTAGCACTTTAATGCCAAAAAATCAATTGTTTTTTGTTCCTTTTTGTCACATACTAACTTTTAATAAGCTAAGAAACAACAAAAAACCGCTTCCTCTCAGGAGGTACGGTTTTTGCTTGGAGGCACATTTTCACATCCATCGTATCATTCTACATATCAGGAAAACACCAGCTCGCCATATGCTTTAATTCTTTGGCATTATGAAATGGAATGCGGTCAGGTTCTTGCAGGGGCGAAGTCGGAAGCGGGAACTCTCTTGCCACCCTTCTGACCCAACTTGTGGAATCAATCGCAATAGCCGAGCATTTCCAGCGTCCATTCGCTCTCGGTCGAAACGTCCCATGCAAATCTGCTTTTCCCGGCATCTCTGGAAAGACACCATCCAGATATTCGACGATGACGCGCTTGTCTCTGACTTCGTGACAATATACTGTCACCCATACACCTTCCCGGACCCGAACAGCATACACATCGCCAGACTGTACCTCCCCGGTACCTGCATCAGGAGATGCCTTTGGCACTTTTCCGCGAACACTTCTCTTCTTCTCCAATGCACCTAAGATCGTGTCCTTTACTGCTGGACTCTCATCAGGCTTATCCGCAAGAGATATATTATTCAGATCAAAATCTTGAAATATTTTGTTCAGGTTGTTCTCATTAATTCCGACAGATGAATCCCACCACGCCAGAGGGGCCTGCACTTCAACCCGCACATTGGGGCGTGCGTCACGTTGCATATAAGAGGTAAATTCCGTGATCATACCAGGATGCTCCGGCGTATCCAGTATGCCAATCAGAGCTAACGTCTCAAGCAAATCACGGTAGACATATTCCTTCTGTGTAGGCAAAAGACGTTCCTTCTTGAGCGCTACTGCTGCCTTGCTGTAACGTGTTTTGGGAGGTAACTCGCGGAGCACCGTTAACACCGCACGGAATGTCCAGCGGTCGTAATCATTGGGTATTGGAATCTCCTTCGCGGTAGCCAGTTCTCGAAGTGCCAACACGCTTCCAAAAGGATCACCGTCCAACGGGGTTCCATTGGTCATCCGCCAATACCATTGCAGCGTCGTGTCGATTGCTTGATCTACACTTAATCCGCAGATCTTACAAGTGTTCGAAGATGGATATGGCGTATGTTCATGACTTGGCATACTGCTCGCAATAAGCTTGCTTGTAAGCAACGAGCGCCAAATCATGGGTGCTGACCACAAAGAGGATACAAAGGCCTGCGCTGCATCATTGATCGTCCATTGATTTGCAACTTTTTTCAGCTCAGTAATCGTTTCATCATGTTGCGGACGTACAAATCGATTCGGTTCATGCCCGGCTGCCTCAAGCGCTTCTCGATCCTTTACGGATAGACTATCCGGAACGACATGCCGCGATGCCTGCAGTTCTTCATCCCACAACGTGCGCTCACTATAAATTAGTTTTAACAAGCTTAGCTGAGTAACCATATCCAAGGTTTTATTCATCCTTTCTAATCATCGATTTCAAGTATGTAAAAAAATCAGGACCACCCGTCCAACGGGTGGTTTGCTCTTGGGGTATAACCCCCTGTTGCCAAACTGCGCCTAAAGACGCTAGCCTGACAGCAGGGCTGTTCAGGCTCAGTGTTATTTGTCACTTTCACTCACCAGTTAAACTGGTTTTACTTCTTTTTGGTCCGATTACTGCTGAATGGATCTTCGTATTCTTTTACACTCAGCTTATCTAACGCTTGATCATGTGCTTCTTGTTCACGAATATACTTTCTTACCGTTGCTTCATTTAGACCCACTGTACTCACATAGTACCCTTCTGCCCAAAACTTTCGATTGCCGTATTTATACTTGAGCTGGGCATGCTTCTCGAATATCATTAACGAACTTTTTCCCTTTAGATATCCCATGAACGTTGAGACAGCTATTTTCGGTGGAATCGCTACCAACATGTGAACATGATCGGGCATCATATGACCTTCTATAATTTCTACTCCCTTGTACTTACACAGACGTCTAAAAATTTCGATTAAGTCTTTTCTCACTTGATTATAGATTTCTTTCCGTCTATACTTCGGGGTGAATACAATGTGGTATTTGCACATCCACTTTGTGTGAGCTAGGCTATAGCTCTTGTTTGCCATCTAAGACCATTCCTTTCTTTGAGCCTGAACATCTCAATTTTATCGGAATGGTCTTGGTGGTCAAACCCTTGATCCCTCCACCCGCATAGCGGGTGGTTTTTTTGTTTCGCGCGTTTCACGCACTCAACTGGCTAAAGCCATAAAATAAAAAAAGTGCTTCTTTAAAAGAAGCACTTCATGTTTGGATCTAGTTAAGGTGAAGGTATTAAGCTTCTACAACTTCAACAGTTTCCATTTTGTCTTTACCTTCCAAAGCGTCCACGAACTCCATACCTTTAGTTACTTTACCAAATACAGTATGTTGTCCATCCAAATGTGGTTGCGGTTGGTAGCAGATGTAGAACTGGCTTCCACCTGTGTTACGGCCAGCATGTGCCATAGCAAGTGTTCCGCGCTCATGTTTGTTTGGGTTAATTTCACAGTTGATTGTGTAACCTGGGCCACCTGCACCGCTACCGTTAGGGCATCCGCCTTGAGCTACAAAGCCCGGGATAACGCGGTGGAATGTAAGACCATTGTAGAAACCGGAGTTAGCCAGTTTCTCAAAGTTTGCTACTGTGTTTGGAGCTTCTTGATCGAACAGATCGATCAAAACTTCTCCGCCGTTTGCCAATTTAATTTTCGCTTGTTTCGCCATATGTAAATGACTCCTTTCGTATTGACCATCGTTAATTGTGCCAGAACGCATGACCCTGGGCCAAGCATTACAGCACTTTTCTTAGTGTACACCGAAAATGTCTGGATCGCAAAAAAAACGACAACTTTTTTCATGATTTAGCTCAAATACGCAAAAAGCAGACGAAAAAGGAAGGTTCCTTTTCATCTGCTTCAACTGCAAAATCCCTATATCTTGAATAATGCAGAACCGCATTATCTTTTGACGAATTAGCGAGTCACTGGCTGTTTGCCAATACGTGCAGGTACCAGGTCATTCTGGATGATATCTTGATACGTCTCACGGCGTACCACGACATCTCCTTGACCGTCTTTGACAAATACAACTGCCGGACGACGAATCCGGTTGTAGTTGCTCGCCATGGAGTAGTTATACGCGCCTGTGCAAGCTACAGCGAGCAGATCGCCGCTTTCCACTTTTGGCAGGTCCAGATCCCAGATCAACATATCGCCACTCTCGCAGCATTTACCCGCAACAGATACCGTTTCCTGAGCAGCCTCATTTGCACGATTGGCAAGCACAGCTTCGTACTTGGATTCATACAAAGCAGGGCGTGGGTTATCAGTCATACCACCATCCACGGCAACGTATTTACGCACGCCTGGAATGTCTTTGCTTGTTCCAACGGTATACAGCGTTGTTCCCGCTTCACCCACGATGCTGCGGCCTGGTTCAACCCAGATCTCAGGTACGGCATAGCCGATTTGAGCAAAATGATTTTTAACGGCATCTGTAATAGCCTTCACGTATTGCGCAACTTCAAGCGGCGTATCTCCATCGATATAACGGATTCCGAATCCACCACCCAGGTTAACCACTTTGAAAGCAACATTAAGACGCTCATATACACTTGCTGCAAATTCAGCAACACGTTGAACAGCCATCTGGAAGCCTTCAACTTCGAAGATCTGGGAACCAATGTGGGAATGCACACCGAGCAATACCAGGTTGGACTGCTTGGAAGCCAAGTCAATCGCTTCAAATGCTGTACCATTGCCGATATCGAATCCAAATTTCGAATCCGTTTGACCTGTGGAAATATATTCATGCGTATGTGCCTCAACACCAGGCGTCACACGAAGCAAAATGTTCACTTTACGATTTTTGTCCGCTGCTACAGCCTGCAACAGATGCAATTCATTGAAGTTATCAACAACAAAACATCCGATCTCCGCATCAAGAGCCATTTCGATCTCTTCCAACGTTTTGTTGTTACCGTGGAAGTGAATGCGCTCAGCTGGGAATCCTGCTTGCAGTGCAGTAAACAGTTCACCATCAGATACAACATCCAGGGAAAGTCCTTCTTCTGCTGCAAGGGCACACATCGCCATTACACAGAATGCTTTACTTGCGTAAGCAACCTGGAAGCCCAGTCCGGAAGCACGGAATGCTTCCATGTACTCTCTGCAACGCTCGCGAACCAATTGCTCGTCCACAACATACAGGGGAGTTCCAAATTGTTCTTTCAGATCTGTTGCATCAACTCCGCCAATCTCCAGATGTCCTTGCGCATTTATTTTACTTGTACCATGTAAATACATAATCTGCATTCCTCACTTTTTATATACTGGAACAATTGATATTCCAATGATTTTACACCAGTATATCAAATTAGACAGCGAGATGAATGGATTTTTCGGAAGATCATTTGTGTTTTTTACTTTTTCGCAGTTCCCCGTCCGGATCATCGGACATTTTGGTGTTATCACGGGTTTTATTAAATGATGGACGTTTTTTATTTTCCAGCAACGGTAGCCGGAATAAAAAATTGCCCAGGGCTTTTGCATTAAACGGTATAAAAGGCCAGAGATACGAAGAATTGTACGACCGGTGAACGGTAAGGGCCAATATGAGCAAGGTACAGCCCACGACCAATCCCGGAACCTTGAATATCGCAACAGCAATTAACAGAACCAACCTGACTAGCCTGTTGGCAAGTCCAAGCTCGTAACTCGGCGTAGCAAACATACCGATGGCTGCGATAGCCATATAGAGTACAACTTCATTGACAAAATATCCTGTTTTGACGGCGATATCCCCGACTAGAATTGCCGCGATCAAGCCCATAGCCGATGCCAGAGGTGTAGGCGTATGGACCGCTGCCATCCGTAATAAATCGACGCCCAGTTCGATCAGTAGAAACTGTAGAATCAGTGGCAGCTTTACATTCTCCTGCGGACCAATGAAGTCGAGCCCCATCGGTTTAATCGAAGGGTCAATAACCATGAGAAGCCATAGTGGTAGCAAAAACAACGATATGAGAATCCCTGCAAAACGCACCCATCGTAAATACGTCCCCATCAATGCCGTCTGTCTGTTCTCCTCCGCATGTTCACACAGATCGAAGAAGGTCGTAGGCAAAATCATCACACTTGGGGAAGTGTCTACAAAAATGACAACTCTCCCTTCCAGTAAATGGGAAGCTGTAACATCTGGTCGTTCCGAATAACGAACGAGCGGGAACGGATTCCAACCCTTGTTGATAATCGCTTCCTCCAGCTGCTTGTCGGCTGCGGGAATACCATCGATATCCACTCGCTGTATTTTTTCACGAACGGAATCTACCTGCACTTTATCCACAATATCGTCAATATACACCACACAGACATCGGTTTGTGTTCTCCGCCCCACCTGCATAATTTCGAATTTCAGTCCTGGGTCGCGTATTCTGCGGCGCACCAGGGTTACATTGGTCAGGAGTGTTTCGGTAAAGCCGTCTCTGGAACCTCGGACTACCCTTTCCAATGAAGGTTCTTCGGGTGAACGTACCGGATAACTCCGGGTATCCATAATTAAGACCGAGCGGTCCCCTTCAACGAACATTGCGCTCATCCCGGTAAGAACCTTGTTGATGACCGCACTCATCTTGTCGACTTTTTCCACCTGAATATGGGGAATGTAACATTCAAAATAGGATTTGAGAGCATGTCCGGACACGTCATCTGGCGTGAGATAGGTCAGTCTTTTCAATACTTCAAGCAAAATCTCATCCTTGGCAAAGCCCGTGATCATCAGCAATCCAACGTGCTTGCCCCCCAGGACCATTTCCCTCATATTCACGTCGAACGATTCTCCAAGCCCCAGTACCTGTTGCAGCGTATATTTGTTCTCACTCATGCGTGGGGAGATATCATCGTTTTCCTGCCAATATTGTACGGATTCCTCAATGCTGTCGGACATCTCATTTTGTTTTTTCTTATTGTACGCTTTCTCCTCTTCTTCCTTCTGAATCTCATAAGCAGACTTGTGTAACATCTCTTCCGTTATACCTTCACTATTTTCCTGGCCTGTGTGCTCCGTTCGTTCATCCATCTTCCATCCTCCTATGGCCACGAGTTACCGCTGATATATAAAAAAATCAAACAGGGAACCTGTCATTTTGCCCAAAATCATGGCGAGCAGTAATCCAAACAAATAAGGTTTCATGCCCAATCGTTTGGCTAATACGGGCAGTACATTGAGTACCTCAGTGAGCGCCGCGGCCAGCAGGCCGATGAACACGCCACAGAACAAACCAACAATCGGGCTGAGCAGCAGCACCCCATGCATTTTCCAGTGCCAGAAGTCCGCCACGGTCCCGAGCAGTGAACCACCTATTAGCGCCCCTTCGTACCAGTGAGTCCTGTCATACGATTGCGTAAGTTGAGCCAACCTTGGGATCATATCGAGCACCAGAATGAGCGCAATTACGCCGCTCCCTACGGCAATTCCCCCTGCAATACCCAATACAATGCTGATTGCTCCATTAAGAACGCTCATCCGCATTCATCTCCCTGCGTTCCTGCTCATGCATCCGTTCGCTCTCTTCAATCACCACATATTTATCTACATTTTGCTGGTATAGAAACATCTCCACTTCTAGCGGGGTAGGTTCCTCATTCCACTTTTTCTTGAACAAATGATTAAAAAATACTGCCATTCCGAATCCAATGCCAATGGAATACGCCACTTGGAACAAATAGGGATGTTCGTCCCGATGCCCAGTAAGCATCTCCACAATACGAATCTGTACTTCCTGCATGTTCACATCGGCATGAAAATTCATGATGGTTAAGGCTGATCCAAAGAACAGCAGCAGCCAAACCAGAATGAATAGGGACTTGGAAGGTTGACCATTTCCCGCAATGACTTCAACCAACGTATGACCTGATCCCATCAGTTCCACAGTTACCTCCGGCAAGATGTGCCGAATTCGGGGAATAATCTGCAATATATCAATGAGGATCAGATTGCCATCCTCCGGTCCAGGGCGCAGCAGTTCAAGCTCCAGTAGCCTGCCCTCCTGGTCTTCAGATGAGGTCAGTACATGTGCAATGTCTCCAAGCTTGACTGCTCTGCCCCTCTGGATGCGAATACGGCTGCGCAGACGAATATAGACCATTGGAGTGGGTGTCTGGGACATCCATAGCACTCCTTTACTGCGTAATTTAGGTTAGTATTTGAAGAATGTGCAAATTTATTACAAACGGGTTGGAAAAAAGGTGGAAGGGTGAGTTGGCGCTGCGGGATGGATCGGTCATTGGTCGCTGTTATCCCCGGATTTCTTGAACTCTCCTTTTCAAGGAGGAAATCCGGTGCTAAAGGCGAACGCTTCGCTCCTTTTGACCGATTCCATCCCTCCGCTACCTACGTCCTCCCGTTTCCAAACGATTGAAATAAATATGCTGGGGGAGTAGGCAGGAAGGGAATTTAAAAGATGAGCATTTTGGGGTTATTTTGCTCAAAATTCTATGACTCTTGAAGTTGTCTTCTGCATGCATCTTAGAATACAACTGTTAGAAATTTGGAGACAAAGGCGAACGCTTCGCTTCTTCAGGTCTAATCTGCCGCCTGCGTTGCTTGTGTATTATTAGGCAAGCCCGCTTCGCTCCTTTTGACCGATTCCATCCCTCCGCTGCCCATCGTCCTCCCGTTTCCAAACGTTTGAAATAAATATGCTGGGGAGGTGGCAGGAAGGGAATTCAAAGAAGAGCTTTTGGGGGTTATTTGGCTCAAAATTCTATGACTCCTGAAGTTATCTTCTGAATACAACATTGACTACAACTTTGTAGAGATTTGGAGCCGAAGGCGAAGGCTTGGCTTCTTTAGGTCTAATCTGCCGCCTGCGTTGCTTGTGTATCCTTAGGTAAGCCCTCACGCTTCGCTCCTTTTGACCGATTCCATCCCTCCGCTACCCATCGTCCTCCCGCTTCCAAACGTTTGTAATAAATATGCTGGGAGTAGGCAGGAAGGGAATTGGACGATGAGCTTTTGGGGTTATTTTGCTCAAGAATTTAATGACTTGTGAAGGTAGCTTCGGGATATTAATTTTAGAAATTTGGGGGTTTGAGGCGTAACGGAGTGTGAAGCATTATTTTACATATCAAAAAAGTCGCCGTATGGGCGACTTTTTTTGATATTGGTAGATAGTCACGGATCATGTAACAATAACTCAACAATTATGTTCTTTTTCTCTTTTGTTCAATTCCCTTCTAAATCGTAGAGGGGTTGAATTCATTGTTTTGCGGAATTGGTTAATGTAATAACTTGTGCTGTTAAAACCGACCTCATAGGCAATTTCGGTGATGCTACGCTTGGAGGATTGCAATAGTTCAATGCTTCTTTGGATGCGGTACTCTATCACATATTGCATGGGTGTAGTTTTCAGGATTTGCTTGAAATAACGGCATGTCTCTGATCGACTTAACTGTCCGGACTTTGCAATATCTTCCAGCTTAATTGGATCGGCATAATTGAGATTAATCCATTGCAACATGTCTTTCATTCGATTGTTTCTGCTCATCTCTGATGGATCATGTTTTAGAGAGTATCCGTTCATAATCAGCAGTTTCCAAATATTCAACACCATAGAAGCAACATTCACTTCGTAAAAAGGATCTTGGTGCACTAGCTCCTTTCTAATCCGTGCAATAGCATCCAGGATCTGTTCTCCCCAAGCGTTAGCTCTTTCGATATACAGAAAAGGCAAATTAGTTGCCGTAACATATGGATGTACGTACTTTATATACAAATCCGAAGGCATGATAACATGTGGGGACAAATTCAGACATAAATAAATGCAGTTCTCGCTCACACCGCGATCCTCAGCCATATGCATTACTCCACTGTTGATAAAAATCCCGTCACCTTTGGACAAAATCATCTTTTGATCGTTAATATGAAACAACGCCGTACCCTGAAGAACGGCAACAAACTGCAATTCATCATGCCAGTGGAGAGGAATATGTCCGTGAACATTTTGAACAATGGTTGTCTCATAACAGGCTATAGATAATGTATCGGTACGGTGTTGCGTCATTTCTTTCAAATGTTGATCAATGATAAATTCAATCTTCTGCATGGCCCTCATCTCAATATAGTTATATTTTTAAGTGTAATATTGATATAAATGTACCTCATTTCTCCTTAATATAACACTATTCTTATATTTAAGGTGAGGCGAACAAGAATGACAACTTCTGCAAAATCCAAAATTTCAGGCATCATACTCGTTCTGACGGGAGCCATCTGCTGGGGCATTGGGGGGACAGTATCTCAAAAACTGTTTCAACTGGATGGAATTGAAGTCAATTGGTATGTCACTGTACGATTGTTGATTGCTGGGTTACTATTACTGGTTATTCAATCGTTTACAAATGGACGATTTCAGATTTTTGATGTGTGGAGAAATAAAAAAACGGCTGGACAGCTGATCATTTTTGGATTGGTGGGCATGCTTGCCGTTCAGTATACGTACATGGCATCCATTAAACACGGCAATTCAGCGGTGGCTACACTCCTGCAGTACCTGTCCCCGGTCATGATCATGATTTACATCGCACTCCGTAAGCAGTCTGTCCTCACACGCAATGACCTTGCATGCGCTGTTCTGGCTCTCGGTGGGTGTTTTTTCCTGCTGACGAATGGCTCACTTACGCGGTTATCTGTCTCCTCGCTCGCAGTGATATGGGGCCTGTTATCTGGGGTTTCAGCTGCATTTTATACGCTGTATGCCGTGCAACTGATTAAAAAGTTCGATTCACTTGTTGTGGTTGGCTGGGCTATGATCATCGGTGGTTTGGGAATGAGTTTTATTCACCCGCCCTGGAAAATGAATTTCGCTAGCATCACGCTTGAAACCTACGGTTATTTAATATTTACGATCCTCTTTGGAACCATGATTGCTTTTTGGTTTTATATTGCGAGTCTCAAAAGTCTTACACCCAAGGAAACTAGCCTGCTGGGGAGTGCAGAGCCCCTTGCTGCTGTTGGAACAACCGTCATATGGCTCCATGAACCTTTTGGCTTCTATCAATGGATTGGCATGGCATGTATTCTTGGCATGATGCTGGTCATGCAGTCCAATCGTTCAGGATCTTCCCGTATTAACAACAAATAACCTCCCTCGCCATAATGCGCGATAGAAGGTTGTTAGTTGTCGTATATTGGTGCATAAGCGCCAATATTGTTGTTGCAATCCCAGAATCACTGCGCGATCTGGTCGCGGATGGATTGCAGTATTTTTTTCTCCAGACGTGATACCTGCACCTGAGATATTCCCAATCTGCTGGCAACCTCGGACTGGGTCTGATCCCGGTAATACCGAAGATAAACAATTAACCGCTCCCGCTCACTAAGACCACCGATGGCTTCGTTCAGGGCCAGCTTGTCAAACCAACGTTCCTGAGACTCGTCGGCAATCTGATCCATTAACGTAATGGGATCACCGTCGTTCTCAAATACCGTCTCATGGATGGAGGTCGGTGGTTTGTTCGCTTCCTGGGCAAATACAACTTCCTCCGGGGTTACCCCCAGCTCTGCGGCAACTTCCTTAATCGTTGGTAAACGATCCAGATGTTTGGACAGTTCGTCCCTTTTTTTGCGGACTTTATTCGCCATCTCTTTCAGTGAACGACTGACCTTCAAGGTACCATCATCCCGCAGGAATCGCTGGATTTCTCCGATGATCATCGGTACCGCGTAGGTTGAGAACTTCACGTCATAACTGAGATCGAATTTGTCTACTGACTTGAGCAGACCGATACAACCAATCTGGAACAGATCTTCCGGATCATATCCCCTGTTCATAAAACGCTGTACGACGGACCAGACGAGTCTGATGTTGCAGTTCACCAGCGTATCCCGTGAGACATGGTCACCCGACTGACTGAGCGCAATCAGCCGTTTGACCTCGGCATCGTCCAAATAGGTCTGTGAAGATGGTTTCACTTCAGCATCCATAAGAACACCAACCCCTAATTATACAATGCTTTCTTGGATTCAATCCTTTTTTTCATCTTGATGGAGGTGCCTCTGCCGGGCTCACTGCTGACTTCGAATTCATCCATAAAGTTTTCCATAATGGTGAAGCCCATGCCCGACCGCTCAAGTTCGGGTTTGGACGTATATAGTGGCTGCTTGGCCAGTTCAAGATCTTCGATTCCTTCACCGCGGTCTTCCACAATAATGGTGATCATGTCTTCCCGAATCTCGGCCTGGATAGACACAACACCCTCGGAGTTATTGTTGTATCCGTGGATGATACTGTTGGTCACGGCTTCCGAAATGACCGTCTTCAGGTCACTGAGCTCGTCCATCGTTGGATCAAGCTGGGAGATAAATGCAGCAACGGTTACCCGTGCAAACGATTCATTCTCTGACTTGGCCGCGAATTGCAGATTCATGAAATTTGTCCCTGTTCCTTCATTCATGAGACGACCTCCAGACCTGAGAGAGCAGTTCCCTCATTTTCGTATATCGGCATAATCTTGAACAGACCCGACATTTCCAGCAAACGGTACACTGGCGAATTGACGTCACAGACCACCATCTTGCCACCTTTATTCTTAATGAGCTTGTATCTTCCCAAAATGACACCCAGACCTGAACTGTCCATAAATTGCAGATCTTTCAGGCTGAGTACCAGATGCTCGCTTTGTCTCCGCTGGATAGCTTCATCCATTTGCATCCGTACCATGTCAGCTGTATGGTGATCCAGCTCCCCGGATAATCGTACAATCAGAATCCCGCGATGGTGTTCCATTTCCACATGCAAGTTCACGTTTGCTCACTCTCCTCCCTGTCTTAGAACAAGGATTTCTACGCTTCCGAAGGCTTTTCCTGCCCCCCGACAAAACTAGAAGAAAACCCCTATTTAACTACAAAATATGTTCGAAGGATACGTGCAACTCGCAGAAATCGCCGTTTAGTCAAACAGGTTGGACGTTGTCCGCTTGAACAGCTTCCACCAGCCAGCCTTATTCACATCCTGCGGAGCCTGAATGTCGAACTCCTTAATCACGTCATTGCCCTGGTAGACCACCAGTTTACCAATACTTTGCCCGGCTTTGATCGGAGCTTTCAATTCTTTGGCGACCAGCAATTCATGCCGGATGTCATTGGATTTGGCTCCTTTGCGCATCAGCACACTATAATTTTGCGTGGCATTCAGAGGCAACTCGGCAACTTCACCTTTTTCAATTTTCAGACTGCCCAGCAGATCCCCTGCCTTGTAGAGCGCCTTCATCGTATATTGACTGAACGCATAGTCAAACATCGAAGATACTTCGCTGTTCCGTGTTTTGGTATTTGGTTCACCGAGTACCACGGAAACGACACGCAGTCCATCCTTGGACGCTGTTGCAGACAAGCAGAATTTCGCTTCGGAGGTATAACCTGTTTTCAAACCGTCTGCCCCTTGATAAAAACGAACCAGCTTGTTTGTGTTCACTAGCCAGAATGGCTTTTCCGAATCTTTGCGAAGATAATCCTGATATGCACCAGTGTACTTTGTAATCCCGGAATGCTTCAGCAGTTCACGGCTCATGACAGCAATGTCATGGGCAGACGAATAATGATTATCGACCGGCAGACCGTTACAGTTGGCAAAATGAGTATCCTTCATGCCAAGCTCCTTCGCACGCTCATTCATCAGCTGTACAAAAGCTTCTTCCGAGCCAGCAATCTTCTCGGCCATAGCAACAGAGGCATCATTGCCTGATGCCATGGCAATCCCTTTTAACATATCGTCGACCGTCATTTCTTCCCCAGGCTCCAGAAAGATCTGCGAACCGCCCATGGAAGCTGCATATTCGCTCGTTCTTACTTTGTCCGTCAGCTTCAGCTTGCCCGAGTCGATCGCTTCGATCGTAAGCAGCATTGTCATAATTTTTGTAATGCTCGCCGGAGGCAGTTGATCATGACTGTTTTTCTCATAAATGACCGTTCCCGTATCTGCATCCATTAAGATCGCAGAGCGTGCCGACGGGGCCAGATCAGTTCCTCCTGCTGCCTTCGGTTTTTCTTCAGCCAATGCTGTTGATGCCATAAGGGACAGCAGAATACAAAGGGTCATGAACGATGCCATTATTCTTTTCTTCACAAGGTTACCTCCTCAAATGACTTGCTTACTGCATGTTCCATGCATGTACTGCTAATCATTGTCGGCCCGTTTCCAGTAAATTATTCCATGTAAAGCATGATTTCCCGAACTTTTATTGAAAATGTGGTTAAAGCAAAAAAAACACTGCACTCAACGAATGAGTAACCGTACGTTTATCACAACAAAAAAAGGTTACCCCCGATGATTTCTCATCTAAAGAGGTAACCCTATCTACTCAAATCTTGCTTACATTTGTGGAATAACCGCCAATACCAGCGCCAGGAACGACTCACGCACACGTTCCGTCGTTTCCATCACCTCATCATGTGACAACGGCTGGTCCAGAATTCCGGCAGCCATGTTGCTGATACAGGAAATACCGAGTACTTCCAGGCCTGCGTGGCGTGCGACGATCACTTCAGATACAGTAGACATGCCCACTGCGTCTGCGCCCAATGTACGCAACATTCTGATCTCTGCTGGTGTCTCATAGTTCGGACCGAGCATACCTGCGTATACCCCTTCACGTACGTTAAAACCTTGTGAAGCGGCCGTATCCTTCGCCAGCGAACGCAAACGGCGGCTATATGCTTCGGACAGATCCGGGAAACGCACGCCCAGTGCAGCGTCATTTGGTCCGATCAGTGGATTTTTACCTGTGAGATTTAAGTGATCAGAGATCAGCATCAAGTCTCCAGCTTCATACGACGTATTCACGCCGCCCGCAGCATTGGTTACAAGCAGGCTGCTTACACCCAGTTCTTTCATAACCCGTACAGGGAAAGCTGTCAATTCCGGACCATATCCTTCGTACATGTGGAAGCGGCCTTTCATCATCACAACTGGACGACCTTTAATGGTTCCAACCAATAGTTCACCTTCATGTCCTTCTACTGTGGACACTGGAAAATGAGGAATATCCTGATAAGCAATACTTACGCCATCTTCAATCAGTTCTGCCAGTACACCAAGACCCGAACCCAAAATCAAACCGACTTCCGGCTTGATGGAGCTTTTGCTTTGAATATAAGATGCTGCTTCCGAAATCATTTGTTGGTTTAATGCTGTCATGCGATGTATGTTCCTCCTTGAGTTGAAACGATCCGTCTTATGTATAACGGCGTTTGGATGTATTCAATTTATTTTATCCTAAATCGGCCCAATGTTCCGCATTTATTTGTGAATGCCATGCGTCAAAATCTATCTTGCCCTCGGATGATGGGTTTCATAGATTTCTTTCATGGTTTTGCGACCATGATTGCCATATTGTTGTCCAGGCTGCTCCACGTGACCCAGCATGTCTTGAACCGCACGTGTATCCGCCCCATTGGCAATCAGGTGTGCTGCAAAGGAATGACGCAGCGTATGCGGCGTAATTTCTTCCGAGATTCCTGCGTCCACCGCCGCTTTTTTGAGCAGCTTCCAGAAGCCCTGCCGGGTTAAACGTCTACCAGATACATTCACGAATAGTGCCTGCTCGTCCGAATCGGTTTTGAGCAACTTGTTGCGGAATTCCTCCACATATACACTTGCCCAATGTGCAGCTGGTGCACCGATGGGAAGGATGCGTTCCTTGCCCGCCCCACCGCATCGTATAAAACGCATGCCTGGCTGTACATCCCGAATGTCAAGGGCAATCAATTCCGAGACCCGAATGCCTGTAGCATATAACAGTTCAAGCATCGCTTGATCTCTCACACCCTGCGGTGAACGAATATCAGGCGCTGTCAGCAGTTGTTCGATCTCCTGGATACTTAACACCTGTGGAGGCGTTTTGTCCGCCTTGGGAGCTTCCACATCAAACGTAGGGTCCTGTATAATATCACCCCGCCGCATCAAAAAATGAAAGTAGGAGCGCAGAGATACGATGCTGCGGGCAATGGTTGCATTGGCACGTCCTGCCTGTTTGAGCTGACCTGCAAACAGGACGACATGTGTGCGTCTGACCTGATCGGCTTCGCGTATGCCATATTCCTTATCAGCAAATTCAATGAACTTGTCCACGTCTCGGAGATACGATTCAAGCGTGCTGCTCGACATCCCTTTATCATCTTCCAAGTATAAGGCATAGGCGTGTATCGTCTGTTTCATGTACAACGCTCCTCAACTGACAGATCTGCCGCTCTGGCAGACTGCTCCCGTATTTGCATCCCTGGCTGTTCGAAGCTACTCCCCGTACCAATAGAACAAACGGAGACGCTCTGCCATCGTAGGACGTCCTTCTCCATTACCCGGCCAATCCGTTTCCTGAAATACTTTGATTGCATTGCCAGTTGGCATCTGATACTGATCCACAGGTGAGACCCAGCCATTAAAAAGATCCAGAACATGATAGAACAGATAAACTAATGCGGCAAAAACTATGATAAATCGAATAAAACGGAGCCCTCTCCGCACTGATATAATCATGGGCGCGTCCCCTCCTGATTCGAATCCGGTATTGTCCTTGAATCAGGGTATGTCCATTAACACAGGTTTATGCCATTCGGGGGAAACTCCAGATCATGTCCGGTGCCAAAAAAGCTCTCCCGTCAAAACCGCCGGTGAGAGCTTGAAGATATGCTATGTTATTCTTCATCTTTGGGTTTCTGTTCATTTTTAGCTTTGCAACGATAACAAATTCCATGAAAGTCCAGTCGGTGATCTACTACCGAAAAGTTGAATTCCCGCTCCAAACGCTCTTCAAGCGGTCCAAGCCAGTCTTCACGTATTTCATCCATACTTCCGCATTGAACACAGATTAAGTGATGATGGTGATGCTTGGATGTATCTCCGCGCAGATCATAACGCGCTACACCGTCGCCGAAGTTGATTTTCTCTACAACATGCAGCTCACTCAGCAGTTCGAGGGTACGGTACACGGTTGCCAGACCGATTTCGGGAGCCTTTTCTTTAACGAGCATGAATACATCTTCTGCGCTCAGATGATCTTCTTCATTCTCAAGAAGTACTCTTAAGGTGGCTTCCCGCTGGGGCGTTAATTTATATCCTTGGGACTGTAGTTGCTGCTTAATTTTATCAATCCGTGCTTCCATTTTCTCCCTCCCCCTAGGAAATCACTGCACACTGCAACTTAACCCACTCTTTTCATTATAGGGGGAGTGCGTAATTAAAGTCAACATTTTACACTATACGGTACACGTTAGGCCGGTAGTAACATTGGCGTGACCCAACGCATCATCGCAGGTGTAACCCATGTTTCAAAAGACGCCACGCCGAGCAGCAGTGCAGCCATAACCAAAGTTAACACTATATATGAAGCAAAAGGCCTTTGTCGACCAGGTGTTCGCTGCATCAAAACACGATTGCGAATGATGTATAACGAGAACGTCATCGCCGCCACACTGCAGATCAGGAGGATCGGTATGACAAATAGATTATGCGGTGCCACGGACACCAGTGCAAACAGCAGCCCTTTCCAGGAATACTGTCCAACAAGGTACCCCACTGTGAATCCAATGAGCACACCTTTCAAAAAATCCAGAACCAGTATACCGGGCAGTCCAACAACGGATAAACCCAGAATAAAGATCAGACCCACCCATTTCAGATGGAGCATGGCAATGTCCCAATATGCCCCGGTCTCAGTCACTTGTGCACTGTGCTGCACGGTCATGAAGAAATTGCCGAGATAACCCTCCAGATCCTGACGTTGCTCAAGAGACAATGCGTTGACCATGAGCGCGCCAAAAATGACGCCGACCAGAAACAAGACAGCCACGAATACATATAACGAAGTCTGACCTTTAAATGTAAAGTAGGAAGAGCGCATACAGGTACGAGTCCCCTTTCCAGTATCATGCTGCAAGGATTCTCAGTTACATCCTCATAGTCATTCTTATGAACCGGAATGCACCTGTATGACTTCTTGTCCAGATTGGACCTCTGTAAAGCAAAAGCTATATGAGTTGAACTACAAAATTTTTACACGGGTCACTCCGTAGCTCTTTGCTGAACAGCAACTTTACCGTACGTGCCGCCACCACCGGAGGACAACTCCAGTTGTCCGTTCCGTGCAGCCACAATCAGGCCTGCCAGCACAGGTCCAACAACCGCAGCAAGCTCTTCCTCACGCGTGCGATGAAGTACGTTCATTTCTGTACCAAAATGTTCCAGTAGCTGGCGCAGTTTGGCTTTGCCAAGTCCGGGGATGAACTCCAGTGGTACCTGATAATGATAGGCCGGTCTGTTTGCAGGAACATGAGGACTCTCCCGATCAGAGATTGCCAGAATGCGATCCAGCACCCCCTGCACCAGCTTCAGACTGCCACAGTGCGGACAACGCTCTGCTGACATCGCCTGCTCGTCCATTATGCTGCCACATGCGGCACAGTAAGTACGGTGGTATTTGCCCAGCCTTGGATTCAGTCCATAATTGGCAGCAATTTTCCTGCCGGCTTCTCCTTGAAGTGCCATGCGGAATTCATCAAAAGAAGGTGCAGCCACTTGCAGTTCATTATACTCCCGTCCAATCTTACCGAGAGAATGGGCATCCGAATTGGTCAGAAACGGTACATGATCCAACTCCCGAATATAACTGGCCATGGATGAGTCCGAGCTTAAGCCTAGCTCTACCGCATCCACGAGACTAGTATCCAATACATCGCCCATACGGGGCGCCGTACTGCCATAGATGCCTTTATGCGGTGTAAACACATGTGCAGGTACAATAAGCCCACCACGTGCCTTAATCTCGGCTTGCATCTCTAGAGCGGGCACGTATACCCGCTGAGAACTGAGATTCACATTTTTCATATAACGTTTCATCCAGTCCGTGAAGGACTTCATCGTTTTCAGATCACGGAAGTACGCCAGTATATGGAACTCACGCATTCCAGGCTCGCGCAGCTCAATCTCTGTACCCAGCAGAATGGTGGTGTCCTGATAGGCAATGCCGCCGCCCTCAATCTCGGACATGGTACCACTCTCCAGCAATTGCTCAATATCCAGCTGTACAACCGGAGAATGACAATCAATAACACCAAGCAAATGAATTCCTTTGCGATCCGATGCTTCCCGAGCAATATTCTCAAATGTCAGATCGCGACTGCCGCTGATTTTAACGGCCTCACCGCGAGAGGTTCGTCCGATGTGAATATGCAGGTCTGTATAACAGGGCTCCCACGTCGTGGACGTTTCCAGTTGGTCTTGCATGCCTAGAATCGTCCCGTCGTTCTGTAGAGGTCCCACGCGTATACAGCCATCATCGTTTTGGCATCACTAATCCGATTCTCATCCATGAGAGCGTAGGCTTCCTCCAGAGTTATTTCGGCAACTTCAAGGTATTCATCTTCGTCCAGCGCCATGTCCCCTGCTTCCAACTCTTCAGCGATGTATAGATGAATGATCTCATCTGCGAACCCCGGTGACGTGTAGAACGAACGCAAATGACGCAACGACTTGGCCACAAATCCCGTCTCTTCTCGCAATTCACGTGCTGCGGCCACCTCCGGCTCTTCTCCCGGGTCCAGTTTCCCCGCAGGAATCTCCACTTCGGTGCGTCCCATTGCCTGACGATACTGATCCACAACAAGCATGCGATCCCCGTTTAGTGCAAGTACAGCTACAGCACCAGGATGCCGGATAATCTCACGTGTAGCCGTTTGTCCGTTTGGTAGCTTTACCGTATCGACCTGAAGTGAAATCACTTTTCCCTCGAAGATCGGCTTGGTGGATACGGTCACTTCATCCAGCTTTGGATTGGCAGGTTGCGCTGCGTGGATGGATTGGGCAGATTGGTTTGGTTTCATTGGTTCTTCAACTCCATATCGTAGGATTATATATTCGGCTAATGTATATATCTCTGATTTTGGGCATAAGGTGAGCGTATAGAACTCTCACAGCAAATATAAACGAATCAGGGGGACTTTCGATGAACAGTTATATGACGCCTCAATCCGTACACGTGGTAGGACAAGCCCGGCAAGTACAGCTCATACTCAAACAATGGTTGCGCGAGTGGGGCCCGGATGCCAAATTAGTCGATCTGCTCGCTGGACGCAAATGAATGGGTCATCGATCCATTCATCCATTGATTCAATTTGACCCTAAATTAACGAGTCTTCTCCCTTGAAATATAACATGAATTCACAAAAAGTCCGAATCCGATACAGATAGACTGGGTTCGGACTTTTGTCTAACAACATGTGAGGTAACATGTGCTGTATATTATTTCTTGTCAGCTGCCGTTTCCTGAATAATAGCCACTACCACTTGGGATAACTTCACAATGTCTTCGGCACGAATACGTTCTTTGGTTGTATGGATATCCTCATACCCTACCGCCAGATTCACTGTTGGAATGTCGAATCCGTTAAAGATATTGGCATCACTGCCACCACCGGAAGCAAACGTACTTGTCTCCAGCCCAATACTGCGGATGGCACGCTGCGCAAGCTGTACAACTTCGTGTTCATCATGGAAACCAAATGCAGGGTAAAGGATCTCACTTCTGAATTCAGCTGTTGCACCGTATTTGCGACATGTTGTTTCCAACGCGTCACGCATCTGTGCAACCTGCAATTCAACTTTCTCCTGCACAATACTGCGAGCCTCCGCTTCAAGCTGTACAAAGTCACATACCACGTTGAGTGCTGATCCACCCTGGAATTTACCGATGTTCGCTGTCGTCTCATCATCAATTCTGCCCAGTGTCATCGCAGCAATCGCTTTGGCTGCAACCTGAATGGCGCTGATCCCGTCTTCCGGGTTCACGCCCGCATGGGCAGACTTACCATAGATGCTCATTTGAATTTCAGCTCTGGCTGGTGCAGCAACACAGATCGTGCCTACAGCTCCATTAGAATCCAGCGCATAACCGAACTCGGCATCGATATCCTTCGGATTCATTGCACGTGCGCCCACCAGGCCAGACTCTTCGCCGACCGTAATGACAAATTGAATTTTACCATGTGGAATGTTGTTTTCCTGGATCACACGAATCGCTTCAAACAATGCCGCAATCCCTGCTTTGTCATCTGCTCCCAGGATCGTTGTTCCATCGCTGCTGATCCAGCCATCTTCACCCAGTTCAGGCTTGATTCCCTGTCCCGGCGTCACGGTGTCCATATGACATGTGAAAAAGATCGGTGCAACCCCTTCAGTTCCTTCGGCTTCCCAGGTAATGACGAGGTTTCCTGCGCCATGTCCGGTTTGCTCCATGGTATCATCCTCATAGACATGAAGACCAAGCTCTGCAAACTGTTCTTTTAACACCTTCGAGATGTTCTGTTCATTTTTCGTTTCACTATCAATCTGCACCAGTTCCATGAACTGATCGATAACACGTTGTTGTTTAATCATAGGACTTTCCTCCCTCTCGTAGATACGGTACAATACAATTACTATGGCTTGTTTACTTTATGAGGTTGTTCAAAAAGTCCGCTTTTGATTACGAAGGATGCCTCGCGGCATCATCAGCATCGAATATGGAATTCAGCCGAAATGTCCGTTGCTCACGTAGTTTTCCCTACGCTCCGCTACTCCATTTCTAGCTTCATCCCATCTTCTTGGTACTGAAAACCAGTCTTTTTGAACACACACTTTATGTTGAAAGGAGTTCTCTCATCATGCAAAAAAAGAAATGGTTCAAAATCATCATCTATCTCATGCTGATTGCCATGATCGGGTCCACCCTTTTCATAGCTCTCGAACCGTTGCTGTTCGGATAGCACCCCCTGAAGCCTTTTGACGAACTGTTTACAGACGTTGAAGGGCTTCTTTTTCCGTGACCCAATTAATTTTATATGGAAAAATACGATTAAAGTACGGAACAATTTCCTGCGCAACCTGCTCCACTGTATAGGACTTACCCGTTATATCCTCCAGTGAGGTAACGCCATACTGCTCTATCCCACAAGGAACAATCCCCTGAAAACCTGCATGTTGAATGCCTGAGCTGATGTTAAAAGCAAACCCGTGACTGGTTACAAAACCGCGGCGGTGTTTGCAACGATTAAACTTGATGCCAATTGCAGCAATCTTCATATCGCCAATCCACACACCCGTGTAACCTTCTTTGCGTCCGGCTTCAATGCCCTGGTCTGCGAGATAATCCATAAGTACCTGCTCAAGTTTCCGTAAATAGCCGTGCAGATCCAGGTCTTCATCCCGACCAAGAATCAATAACGGGTAACCTACCAACTGGCCCGGGCCATGATAAGTAATATCACCGCCACGGTCAATTTGAAACAAGGAAATCCCTTGCTCTCGCAACTCTTCCGGACTGAGAAGTAGATGCTCCGGATGATTCTGTGAGCCGATCGTATACGTTGGGGGATGCTGTAAAAGAAGCATCTGCTCCGCTCCCTCGCCCTCGTCCAATCGCTGCACAATCGCTTTCTGGCGGTTCCAAGCCTCTTCATAATCAAGCATTGGTATGTATGCAACATCCAGCGGCTTGCTCATGATTCCCCACACCCTTCTGCTTCAGGTTCAGTGTACAATTGAGCACCTGTCCGTAGACAGCAGGAAAAGTGCACGGCCTCCGGCACATACACTTCCCCGACAACTATTTACTTAATACACCTTGGTCTCCATGGTATATCCTTCAAGGTTTTCTTTGACACGTTGCAAGAAACGTCCGCTAATTACACCATCCAGGATTCGGTGATCCAGCGACAGACACAGGTTAGCCATCGAGCGAACAGCGATCATATCATTAATAACCACAGGTTTCTTGACAATCGACTCGAATGTAAGAATCGCTGCCTGCGGGTAGTTAATAATTGGCTGGGACAGGATCGAACCAAATGAACCTGTGTTGTTCACCGTGAACGTACCACCTTGCATATGGTCCAGCTTCAACGTACCCTCACGCGTTTTGCGAGCCAGCTCATCCACTTCACGGGCCAGACCTGCGATATTTCGCTGATCGGCATGTTTGATTACGGGTGTAAGTACGGAGTCTTCGGTTCCTACCGCCATGGACAAGTTAATGTCCCGTTTGACGATAATTTTGTCCACTGCCCATACCGAGTTCATGATTGGGAAGTCTTTGATCGCATTAACGACTCCCTTCATCATGAAGGACAGGTATGTCAGGTTGATACCTTCCTTACGCTTGAACTCATCCTTGAGTTTATTGCGCAGCATCACAAGGTTTGTTACGTCCACTTCGATCATTGTCCATGCATGCGGGATTTCCGATACGCTTTGACGCATATTCCGGGCAATGGCATTACGCACAGGGGTAACATCGATGAAATACTCCGATCTTCCTTGGCCGCCACCCTCTACTTCGATCTGTGGAATTTTCGGACTTTCGGTTAAATGAATGCCTGAATGTCTCACAGGAACACCTGCATCGGACGCTGAGATCGCTTCTCCAGCGGTTAAACCCATTTCTCCATTTCCACGATTCACTCCGCTGAATGGAGAAGCAGACGGCACACCAGAAGGTGTATGCTGTACTGCTGCAGATGATGCTTGTGCAGACGCAGACGTTCCAGCCGCGTTACCTCCCTGTGCAACAAATGCCAGCACATCTTTGCGGGTAATACGACCACCGGCCCCAGTGCCTTGGATGCTTTGCAAGTTCAAGCCATGCTCTGCTGCCAAGGATTGCACTGCCGGGGAATACCGATTGCGCATCGGCTGGTTGGGGTCATGTGCTGCTGTATTTGAGGCGGCAACAGGAGTGTGGCTCGTATGTTGCTGCACTTGCTCCTGTTGCTGCGATACTTGTGTTACTTGCTCAGCCGCTTCTTCGTCCGAAGCTGCGACCTGCATGCGGCAGATTGCTTCACCAACAGCAATCGTTGTGCCCTCTTCCACCAAAAGGTCACCCATAATTCCATCCACAGTGGATGGAATCTCGGCATTAACTTTATCAGTGATTACTTCACAGATCGGCTCGTACTGTTCCACACGGTCGCCCGGTTTTTTCAACCATTTTCCTATGGTAGCCGAGACCAGCGATTCCGCCAACTGCGGCATAATGACCTCGATCCATTTCATACGTTCAGCCATTTGATTATCACTCCAAACTTTACTTTTAAACGATCCAAAAAACGAAATTAAAACTCGGCAAGTGTACGCATTGCTGCTTTGGCTTTGTCCTTGCTCAGCATGTAGAATTTCTCCAATGTTGGGCTAATTGGCATGGCCGGCACGTCAGGTCCGCAGAGACGCTGAATCGGTGCATCCAGATCAAATAGACATTCCTCACTAATAATAGCGGCAACTTCGGCACCTACACCACCGGTTTTGTTATCTTCGTGTACAATCAGCACCTTACCTGTCAGACGAGCGGAAGCAATAATCGCTTCACGATCCAACGGTTGCAATGTGCGAAGATCCAGAACGTGTGCGGTAATGCCTTCTTCACGCTCCAGCTCCTCAGCAGCCTGCATGACAAAATGTAACGGCTGACTGTAACCGATCACCGTAATATCCGCACCCTCACGAAGTACGTTGGCTTTACCAATCGGAACGATGTAATCATCTTCAGGCACATCTTCCTTGATAAGTTTGTAGCATTTTTTATTTTCAAAAAAGAGTACCGGGTCCGGGTCGCGAATAGCGGCCTTGAGCAGTCCCTTAGCATCGTATGCCGAGTAGGGAGCTATAATTTTCAGACCAGGTGTACCAAAGAAAATCGACTCCGGACATTGGGAGTGATACAACCCACCGAAGATCCCGCCACCAATCGGCGCGCGTATAACAATCGGACAGCTCCAGTCATTGTTGGAACGATAGCGGATCTTGGCCGCTTCACTAATGATCTGGTTGGTTGCCGGCAGCATGAAGTCCGAATATTGCATCTCGGCAATCGGCTTCATGCCATACATTGCTGCACCAATGGCAACCCCAGCAATAGCGGATTCAGACAATGGTGTGTCCATCACTCGCATTTCGCCAAACTGATCTTGCAGCCCTTTAGTTGTGGTAAACACACCACCTTTGAGACCTACGTCTTCACCAAGGATAAAAACATTCTCATCCCGTTCCATCTCTTCTTTCATCGCGAGACGGATTGCATCAATATATTCCATTACTGCCATACTTACCGTCCCCCTTCTTCGCTGTCCGCATAAACGTGCGTAAGAGTGTCCTCAGGTTTAGGATATGGCGCGTTGTCTGCATATTCAGTTGCTTCTTTCATTTCCAGCGCAAGCTGGGAAGCCAGGTCCGCATCCCGGGCTTCGTCCCAGATGCCGCAATCGATCAAGTAGTTCTTCATCCGAGGAACGCCATCTTTCTTCCAGTTCTCCTCAACTTCCTCTTTGGTCCGGTAAGCCAGATCATTGTCGGAGGTGGAATGAGGTGACAACCGATACATCATCGCTTCAATCAGTGTCGGGCCTTCCCCGGCTATGGCACGGCGACGCGCTTCCTTCACTGCGGCATATACTTCTAATGCATCGTTACCATCTACACGCAGTCCGGGGAACCCGTATCCTTGTGCTCGATCGGATATTTTGCCGCTCAACTGTTTGTGAATCGGTACCGAAATTGCATATTGATTGTTCTCACACATAATAATGACAGGCAATTTATGCACACCTGCAAAGTTGGCGCCCTCATGGAAGTCACCCTGATTGCTTGATCCTTCGCCAAAGGTAACAAAAGAGACAAATTCTTGCTTCTTCATTTTGGCAGCCAGTGCAAATCCAACAGCGTGCGGAACCTGTGTTGTAACCGGGCTGGAACCCGTCACAATCCGCAGCTTTTTGTGACCGAAGTGACCCGGCATTTGCCGACCGCCACTATTCGGATCTTCTGCCTTCGCAAAAGCAGACAGCATCAACTCACGCGGAGTCATGCCTACCGCCAGTACAAAGCCGTAATCGCGGTAATAAGGTAAATAATAATCGTGATCCCGATCCAGACCAAAAGCAGCGCCTACTTGCGCAGCTTCCTGTCCTACACCGGATACGTGAAAGTTAATTTTGCCAGCCCGTTGCAAGAGCAAGCAACGCTCGTCAAACTTGCGCGCGAGCAGCATGTATTTGTACATATCCAATACTTCACCATCGCTAAGTCCCAGCTGTTGATGCCGGTGGACCGCGTCTGCAGTACCTTGTGAACTCATATGAGGTACCTCCTTTTAATCAGAGCCTGTGCCATACTTACTACCCGATCTTATAACCTGGTACTAAGACTTGGCTTAACCTTATTATAATCCCTTTTACCCAAAAAAGGAAAGGACCTTTCTCATAAGCTTGTTTGGATTACATCCCAATGGCCTTTCCATCGACCGCCAACATGGCTTCACCCATGATTTCCGACAGAGAAGGGTGCGGATGAATGGTTTGTCCGACTTCCCAAGGTGTGGCATCCAGCATCTGAGCCAGAGAAGCCTCAGCAATTAATTCCGTTACATGGGTGCCAATCATATGTACCCCCAATATATCATTCGTCTTGGCATCTGCAATCACCTTCACGAATCCATCCCGACTTCCGTGAATAAGTGATTTGCCAATGGCCGAAAATGGGAACTTCCCTGTTTTAATGTCATAGCCACGTTCTTTGGCTTCACGCTCGGTGAATCCGATGCTTGCTGCTTCCGGACGTGTGTACACACAGCGCGGGATACGGTGGGATTCTACAGCATGTATCGTTTCGCCCGCCAGATGATCAACAGCGAGAATGCCTTCATGACTTGCGGCATGTGCAAGCTGCAAACCGCCGATACAGTCACCAATGGCGTAGATGTGTCCTTCACCGGTCTGTAACTGTTTGTTCACAGCGATGAACCCACGCTCCAGTTTGATATCTGTATTTTCGAGTCCGATATTTTCGACATTAGCCTGACGTCCAACCGACACGAGCATTTTCTCCGCTCTCAGCGTTTCCTGCTTATCTTCACCAAGCTGCACATCAATCTGGATGCCCTCTTGATCCGTGTTATATGTTTCCGTTAGAACAGTGGCACCTGTCAGGAAACGAACACCTCGTTTGCCGAGCAATCGCTGCATTTCTCTGGCAACATCCTCATCCTCGGCAGGCAACACGTGAGCAGCTGCTTCTACTACTATGATGTCTACGCCAAAGTCATTCAGCATGGATGCCCACTCCAGTCCAATCACACCCCCACCGACAATGATGAGTGATGCAGGAAGTTCATCCATACGCAGGGCTTCGTCGCTGCTCATTATGAATTTGCCGTCCGGTTCCAGGCCCGGCAACACACGAGGACGCGAACCAGTAGCAATGATGAGATTGGTTGGAACTACCGTATCCATCTCTCCATCTTCAAACTCTACAGCGACCGCTCCGCTCTGCGGGGAGAAGATGGAAGGTCCGATGACGCGACCTTTCGCGTGTACAACTTGGATCTTATTTTTTTTCATCAAATATTGAACGCCTTGATGGAGCTGTTCGACAATTGCATCCTTGCGCGCCTGTACTTTGGGAAATACAAGTGTGGCTCCAGCGGTCTCGATACCATACGTCTCGCTCTCCTGGATCTCGGCGTATACTTCAGCACTTTTCAGCAAAGCTTTACTCGGAATACAGCCACGATGCAGACAGGTTCCGCCAAGCTTGTCCTTCTCAATGATAACGACCTGTTTTCCCAGCTGTGCAGCCCGGATCGCGGCTACATATCCACCGGTTCCTCCTCCAAGAATTGCAACATCACATGTAATTGGCATCTCTCATGCTCTCCTCTATGAATCAAATTTCAATATAATTTATGATGGCTTAAATCATGGTTTAGCTTATACCCTCTATATGCCATTGTACTCTCCTTGAGCGGTCAACTCAAAGTTTGAAGCAATCACACATGGACAGCCTATGCATTCCAAGCTATGATGGAATCAGGTATGATCTGTAAGCGTAACCTTTATTTAATGTCGACTTTGGCAGAAAGGGTATAATGCTCATGAATACAAGATTGGTCTTTGCGCGATTTTTGGCAATTGTTGTTCTGGTCATCCCCGGGTTAATGGCAATGAAGGGTTTTCTGATGATGAAAGATGCCCTGTTCCTATATTATGCCGAGCACGGGAACGAACTGATTTCACCAGGGTTCCAGTGGCTTTCCTTTGGCGGTGGACTTGTCCTTTTTGCCGCAGGTATGAGTTTTCTGGGAGGCTGGATCCTGTTCCGTGACCGCAAGCGTAATTATGTAGGTCCCCGTTTCCGGTCCAAAAGTGTACCCGAAAAAGCAGAGACGCCCGGAAGGACTCCATGAGTCCGGGCTTTTTGTGTGTTTATACAACACACCGCCTACTTTACATAGACAGGATGGATCATCATGGTATCATTTCTAATCACGTTACAACGATTGCTCAAAGGCATTTTCCATGCGTTCAAAGACCCCAAGTTTCTGGCTCTGTTCGCGTTAACGGCAGCAACGTTGCTGTCAGGCACTTTATTTTACACTCGTGTTGAAGGTCTGCACTGGATCGATGCGTTATACTTCTGTGCAGTTACCCTGACTACGGTGGGACATCCTGAATTTGTGCCATCCACCGGATTCGGCAAAGCCTTTACCGTGATTTACATGTTTGCCGGCATTGGGCTTACCTTTGCCATGATTGCCAGAATTACAGCAGGTATTCTATTCCCTCGCAAATTAAAGACAGAAGAGGACCCGGAGTAATCTCCGGGTCATTCGTATAAGGCATCCCGCAGTTTGGTAGACATACGTGATTCTTTGGAAGAAGATTTCAAGATCGTTCTACGCAAGGTCAAGTTACTTGCCCGCAGTCTCTCCGCTTCTGCGAACAGTTCTGCAAATAATGCCTGCGCCGCTTCATCCAGAGATCCCTGTTCTTTCAGACTTTCATATTGCACTTGCAGGGATGTTAATGCTTCACTCATACTAAACACCTCTTTTCACAACTCCTGTTAATTAGCTGCCGTAACCAATACCTTAACAATCCATATAGTAACACAAAGCTGCGCAGATTAGTTCTGGCTCTTTCCAAAGATTTTGTGGTACTCTGTAAAGGTCGCTTTTTTTGTTGAATCCCGTATGTGAGAGGAGTAGCAGCACCGTGCAAACAGGACGTATTACCGTAATTACTGGACCCATGTTCAGTGAAAAATCCGGTGAACTCATTCGCCGTTGTCAGAAATTAATACAATTTGGCCGTAAAAAGGTTGTGGCCTACAAACCAGCCGAGGATGATCGGTTTGCCCAGGACGAGATCGTAAGCCGAATTGGTTATCGACTCCCTGCCCATTCCATTCCCCGGCAATTAACCCCGGAATCCGTAGAAATGATCTTGAACCAAACCATAGATGCTGATGTTGTTGCATTTGATGAAGTACAATTTTTCAGCAGTGCCATTATGGAACTTGTCTCGGAGTTAGCGTATTGTGGCAAACATGTCATTGTGGACGGACTTAATATGGATTACCGTGGTAAGGAATTTGGATATGTCGGCGGTTTGCTTGCCATGGCAGATGACATTGAGAAACTCTCGGCTTTCTGTGCGGTATGTGGCAGCCCGGATGCAGCCTTTACGCAACGTATCGTCAATGGGGAGCCCGTTACCTTGGGTCCGGTTGTCATGATTGGCGATTCAGAAGCTTACGAGCCACGCTGTCGTTGCTGCTTCATTCCTCCTCACAAAGTTGAATGCTCATCGTAATTCCTAAAAGATCTTAGATATCTTCCAAAAAGGCCCCTTGGGGCTTTTTTTGTTATAGAGCAAACATTCGCACAAAAAAGCACCGCTTCGCAGCGATGCTTCCAGAGTCACTTCCCGCTAGTCCCGGGAAACAAAATATTTGTTGGTCATGTAGTAAGCGTCACCACGCGACGTTTCCACCATTCCTTTTTTGGCATCCAAAAATACAATCTCTTTACACTTTGTACAGTACCATTTTGTGCGCTTGTATGGGGATTCCGTCACATAAGCCGTGCCACATTTACAATCAATCTTCATTAATAACTCGGTTGATTTATAAGCACTGGACAAGCGTTCCAGGTTATCCTGCTGCTGTGTAGGCATAATGGTCTGCTGATAATCCGATAAATGATTTTGAACCTTGAAGTCTGCTACCAATCCTGCATTCAATCCAAAAAACTCCTTGCCGATTTCGGTCACGAAGCGCTTCTCATTTCTGTAGCAATCCAGCCACTCAATAATCTGCTTATTAGACAGTGGAACCGTACCCTTGATACCGCTGTTTAAGGTGTAGGTCATGATGTATAAAGTATCGTCTTGTCTACCTGAGTACATTAGAATCCTCCTTCGAATACATTTGCTAATGTACTACAAAAACGCGCATAAATCAAAAAATTCTTATTTCCTGAGCGCATCTCTTCTTATTAAATGGGAAACATTCCACGTTCATCCGCCAAAGACTTACAAGAACTGCATACACCTGAAACATTTCCCTGTGGTGCCGCATAATGCACGACCGATTTAACGTTTTTCTTGCATATGGAACAGTAGTGCCTCCTTTCCTTTTTTGGGATATAGTCCGATAGCTTAACCACGTTTTTGTTCGGTCGGAATCGTTGTAAGAAGCCCGGCCATTTCATCTCGCTTCACTCTTTCTTGTTCGTCTACTTCGTAGTCATTTTTTTGCTGTGGGCTAAAAATTATCTCGCCTTTTTTTATGTATACGATTCCAAGTTGTGCGTGCCTATCTCATAATCTATTCGACGTTTTGAGCGTTTTTCCTGTTTTTAATCTCTACACGTATAAAAAAAACCGACAGAACCTGCTCTCCTTATTTTCGGAAGAACAGTATTTTAGTCGGTTCCAGCCTTATTTATAAAAAGTTCCCAGAACGTCCAGCTCTGATGAGCGCTCTATTCGAAATGGATAGATATAACCCTGATTCATTCGGGTAAATTTGCGACTCCACAGATCCAGTCCCGATGTGAACTGATAGGCCTGATATATAAACTTGGAGCAGTAATTACGCTCAATACTGCGCAGATTGGTCTGCAAACGGTAGAATTTTACCTGCTTGTAATGGTCATGTACCCACCCGGCTGCTTTCATTCCTGCCTCATTCAATCTGGAGCGGAATACAATGAAACGATCTCCTTCATAAAACCGCGTGAGATACCACTCTAATGAATCAGCAAAAACAGGCCCATAAGGGTGCACATGATACACCTTGCCGTCGAGACCGATAATGCCCATATGCCCGGCATAATATGTCGATTCCGAGCTTGGCGTGTACACAATATCCCCTGGCTCTAGCTTCATTTCGCCCAACACGTTAATTGGCAAGTCCTGATGAAGCCGTTTGGATGCTGAACGTTCACGCCGCCCTTCAACCAACAAGCGATGAAGGGCACCAGCAAGTGCGAGATATATTTCAGACCATTTGATCTTTTTTTTATCAGATCGTTTGAACCATCGCTGGATGAAGGCGAAACCTCGTTGTGGCTGTGATCCCTTTTTCATACGCTGCACTCCACTCTGATCTAGTTATCAATAACTTGTTGTTATTCTACAGTTTCTCAGGCTTATTATAGACATTTGGTAGTGTATATTCAATTCGGCAACCATTGTATCTGTTGAAATTATGCCTTCTTATTACCCATTTTATGCAAAAAAAGATGACTTCGGGATTAACCCGAAGTCATCTTACTCGTATCCAAATGTATACATTTATTCTTCTACAACACCAAGAGCTTTATTTTTCTCCTTAAAGCGGCTGTTATGGGAAGAAACATAAGCCACTTTCTCCGCTTCAGGGTCCATGTAAAGCTTCGCACTGTTTACCGCTAGGGCTGCATCAGTGAAAGTACCCGCAATCAGGTACAGTTTGCTACCATAATCTACAAAATCACCTGCGGCAAAAACACCAGGAATATTGGTTTGTAATCTCTCCGTTGTAGTGACATGCCATTCGCCAAGATCAAGTCCCCAATCCCGGATTGGACCAAAGTCACTCTTCATGCCGTGGTTTACAATGACAGCATCGACTTCAAGCAGTTCAGTTTCACCTGTGTCCACGTGTGAGATGGTCACCTGTTCAATCACATCACCACTCATACTATGTAGTGTCTCTACCGCGTAAGGTGTACGGACATCTACAGAGGATTCTCTCATACGCAGTACATTACGCTCCAACCCGCCAAAACGGTCACGACGATGCACAACCGTAACTTGCTCTGCCAGGGCTTCCAGTTCATTCGCCCAGTCCACAGCAGAGTCGCCTCCACCTGAAATCAGCACACGTTTACCACGGAATGGCTCCAGTTCCTGCACGGTATAGTGCAGATTGCTAACTTCGTAACGGTCTGCACCTTCAAGCTCCAACTTGGCCATTTTATATATGCCATATCCGATTGCCATAATGACGGTCCGTGTCCAGTGTTGCTCACCTGTTGCAGAAGTTAACAGAATTGTGCCATCAGGTTGACGCTCGAATCCTTCGATCTGTTGTTCAAATACGAGGGTTGGCTCAAAAGTTCTTGCCTGTTCTTCCAATTGTTTGATCAGATCTTCACACAGAATTGGCGTCACACCCCCGACATCCCAGATCATTTTCTCCGGATAAAAGAGCATGCGACCGCCCAATCTGTCACGTGCCTCAATCAACTTGGTCTTCATATCCCGCATGCCGCTATAAAAGGCAGAGTACATGCCCGCAGGGCCACCGCCGATAATGGTTACATCATAAAGTTCCAACTGCTGATTCATATTAAAAATACCTCCGTTAATTCGATCCAGAACATCGAGTATTTGATATCGATTCTCATTATCACTTAAATCCTAGTGTAATGGTAATCTTATCAAAATACAATGGCTAAAAAACAAACATTTCTTGTACAAAAATTCTATGAACACATTCTCTTTACTATTGCGCTCTTGGAGCCGCCAACAGCTTTTCAACGACAAAATCAAGTTGTTTATTAATTGAATAGATATCCGAATAATAGAAGAAATCGAAATCAATCTCAATCAGACGACCTTCCTTGATGGCAGGGATACTGCTCCATATTGGATTATCCGTCAAATTATCTGCCCCTTCATATACCGAGCGAAACACATAGTCTCCGATATATTCAGGAAGGACTTCCATGGAGATCGTGGAGCCTGCCGCGTCCGAAACCACGTCGATTTTTTTCTGTACGACTTCAGGTGCTTTCATTCCCAAGTACTCATATACCGCCTGAGATCCACGGCCAAATTGTTTGCTCTCTACAATAACCATACCTTTCAAACCGCCCTCCACAATGGAGATTGTTTTGTCCAGTATGCCTGCATCTGCAAGAGTTTTCTTACTCTCTTCAACTTTGTTATTGAGATTGGTGATTAACGTCTCGGCTTCCTGCTCTTTGCCAAAGATACTTGCTATATCATGAAGTCTCTCTTCTGTAGTCAATTTCTCATACGGAATATATACCGTAGGTGCAATATCTTTTAATAACGTATACGTCTCTTCTGAAGGAACAATGATCAGATCCGGATCAAGATCAATGACAGCTTCAGGATTCGGTTCAAACCAGGTACCCAATGCATTTACACCCTCTAGCTCACTCTTGTATGCAGCTCCGTCATATACATCTGAGGTAGCGATTGGCTTAACTCCAAGTGCGACGACATCCCCCTGGAGATACAATACAACAACCCGTTTTGGATTCGCTGGAACAACTACGTCACCCTTAACCGTCGAGACCGTGCGTGTTTCATTGTCTTTGTTCGTCTGGCTTCCTGTGTCTGATGATACTGCCGTACTGCTGTTATTGGAACTGGCACCCGTTCCTTCGCCAGCTGCTGGTGTTGTCGCTGTACCTGAAGAGCAGGCTGCGAGGAGCATCGTTATGCTCAATAATGCAACCATAATCATACTGGAACTTGTTTTTCTTCTTTTCATTGGTGTAGACCCTCCGTCTATATATTGATAATGATTCTCATAATCAATATATCCCGACTTCCATCTTCGGCCAATGGACGATTCAGAGATTACCAATGGACGATCCTCTGCTCTCGCTTCTTCTCTTATCTTTTGTTGATACTGAATCGGAGAGATCCCCACATGTTTTTTGAAGATACGACTAAAATAGTACACATCCGAATAACCCACTTCTGCTGCAATTTCACTCAGCGTTGCATCAGATCGTACAAGCAAATTCCGAGCCTTGGCGATTCGAGTCTGAATTAAATAATCAATGGGACTGTAACCCGTCTGTCGTTTGAATTGCATAGATAAATGTCGGGAGCTGTAGTTGAATTGTTCAGCAAGGAAATCAAGCGTGACCTGTTCTCTATAGTGCTTCTGTATATAACGAAGTGTTTGTTTCACCGGGTCAGCAAACTCTGTTTTGATCTCCTGATCTGCCAACTGAACCATCATTTCATGAATGAATTGGTAAAATAAACTTTTTGTATGAAGCAGATCCAGACTGCCAGAGTGAATCCATGCACCCTCAAGCTCATCAAGGTAACGTAACAACCCCAGCGGACTACTTGGCGTAAATCCATATTGCAAAGAGAACGGTGCAACTTCCGGCTTTGCCAATAACCACTTTTTACGATAACTGGGAAAGGCAAGGAATGCTCTGTAATAGAGCAGAATATATTCGAAATCTTCGTTGGTTTGGATATCCAGTGAAGATCCTTTGGCCCCATGAAGCATGTAGAACCGCTCTGCCTTGTATGTTTGTCCATTCAACTTAAGCACAGCCGATCCTCGTATTGTATATATAAAACCATTGGCCGGAAGTGTGTAGGAACTCAGTTGTGCCCCTGCCTCCATAACGATTCGGCGTATATCCAGAACCTTAATAGCGGCATGATTCCAGCATTTCATCTGTTCATCTAATTGCATTGAATACTCTCCAATCCCAGCCTCACCCGGAACAAAGGCCTTACAAGGTCATCATTCCGCCACACATCCGATAACATATGCGTAGCAGAGGTTCCTAATATACCTTTATTATAAATGATAATAATTTTCATTATCAACTGAAATTTAGAGTGGAATTGTATTTCATCTCGACAATTCCTTGTTACGCTTATTTTGATTCAGAGATCTCCGTAAACCACGCTGCCAATTGAGTAAGTTGGTCGGTTTGCGGGATCGCATGCAGGGCTCCATTCAGACCACCGAAGGAGAAACCCGCTTCGACCGACTTGTTCTGGAGATCAATCATCCCGCAAATGATCTCGATCTTGGCAAATCAATGATGCTGGAAAATTCAGAACGCACCGTCTTTCAGGCAAGGCGAGAGACCGTCCAGGACATCAACTCCCAATTAAACAAGGTCAATCAGAAGATTGGGGAATTGGTAGAAGAGATCCATCAATCCGCGCCTAAAGAATCGGTCCAACCTCCCATCTCTGCAGCACCTGGGGAAGAAGATCAGGAGATTATTAACGAAAAGAAAACGGGAAGTAAAGAGCACCCATCAGATGGCGGAACCACAGATCAGGAATCAGGAAATGGTCCACAAACTACGGCTTCTGCATCTCCTGCTGCTTCATATCCATCCGTCGATATTCGAATCTGAGTACCCTTTGTTCAAACATACTTATATGTATACATAATGAGGTTGACGTGTTTTCGCAACAAAACAATCGACTCGCATCACATAATAGATAAACCGCTATTACAGGTGACTAACTCCTGATAAATAGCGGTTTTTCTTGTATCTTTAACGTTTGTAGCTGTAGTTACTATGAGTATTTCTTATCTTTAACACGGAGTACCAGTTGTATCATTTGCACAAATGATACTGCCAGCAATCGCTTTACAACCTTTTTTGATGCGTGTGGCCTCATCAATAATCTGATCTATGTTTTCATATTTTCGCTTGTTATTGGTTACAACGGCGATGGATACCGACACAAGAGGAATGGGCCGATTTAGCCCGGAACGTCCTTCCCCCAGAACATATTGATGATGCCAATCATGTTCGTTATAAAACGTCTTTTTCATTTCCTCAAAATCTGAGATGACTTCCTCACTAATATGTTTGTAATCATGGTGATTCAGGATCGTAATAAAATCATCCCCACCAATATGTCCAAGAAAAGCTTCAGGGGGAACAAATAACTTGCGAAGCAAGTTAGCTGTCGCCTGAATAAGCTGATCCCCCATTTTGAAGCCGTAGCTATCATTGTAGGATTTGAATTGATCGAGATCAACGTACAATACGCTAAAATGGTCCATCTGAAGAGCCTGAGACAGCCTTTCATCTATGATATGATTACCTGGAAGACCAGTCAGCGGGTTCATAAAAATCGCCATTTCAGCCCGTACATCAGCAACAGCGAGTAGCAAACGTCGAATACTCACAGCTCCAAAGAAACTTTCCCCTGACGTGACCAACACAAGATCATATATCTCCCCTTCATCTCGGTCCATGGCTAGAACACTGACATCTGTAATCTGTTCCGAATAATCCACGACCAGTGCCTGCGTGTTCATCACCAGTTCTACAGGACGTCCCATATACAGATTATAGCCGTACTGGGTGCCTATCTGCTGAAAGAATTGGGGCCGCATCATTAATGACACACCCTTCTCTCCCATAACAGCTATACCTTCCAGACTAGGATTGGACTTGAAAAGATGATAGACGATATCACATTTTGTATCAGATTGTACTACAGGAATTGGTTCAGCAATCTGGCCTATTTGCGTAAACATACTATTCTACTCCTCTGTTCGTAGCATCTAATCCAACTTTTTAAATATATATGTAGGTCTTTGTCAATGGTCACATCGTACCACTTTTTACTTGAAAAAGCGTTAACTGAGGGTAAAAGTTTATGAAAGATAATTTTTATCCCCATGATCTGTGTTATTTCGTTATGCAAAAATACCGTCAATTATTGGATATCTTCAATCCAATAAAATGACGGTATTCGTTGGCATTGTAGTTGCTCCGTGCTGCGTCATAATTGATATATTCCCACTGGTATCAAAAGCCTTTACTCCAAGAGAACAGCTCGTACCAGGATTCAGTCCTGTAAATGTATATCCACACTTGAACAATACATCTCCTTGTATTATATTCACATAATTGATTGTCTTTTCTTCATCTATCCAATCGATACGTACAGAATCCTTTTCATCTATGTAGGTATAATTTTTGTAACGCTACCATTCGGGCAAGCAATAAGACTATTATGTTTCTCTTCGTGGATCTCAGTACTCCCATGATTTCTGGAGTACCCATTAAGCTTTCTTTCCCTATAATCAAAATAGAATACTCTTTGTTATCAAACCTTTTTCCATTTGATAGATTTCCTTTTATCATGCCCCTTGTTATTCCTAAACCAGTAACTTCATTTATCCTTTAAATCGCATTCTTACCACTAGGACACTCCAACAGACTCAGTTTTTCGGATTCCCTTAATGCAACGATCGTTACACATACAATAGACGAACGATCTCTCATTCTCGAAGACGTGTTATTTCAATATCCCTCCACTTCAATATTTTCTAGCGTTGTAAATTCATTTTTATCAACATTAATGTTTTCATTGGCTTTCATTCATTAGTCCAACTTCATTAAATACTGCTCTATAGTGGACAAAAAGACCGCCAATTTAAAACATCAGCGGTCTTCTCATTGTATTATTTTATTATATTGCTCACCTGTTGCCCTTTTGAAAAGGGAATTACAGGTGAGCAATGACCATTTGATATTTTGTGTTTTAGGCTAAGAGAAGAATGTGACTACAATCTCAACCTTCTTGTTGTTGTTCTTGTTGTTGTCACTGTTTCCGTTGTTCTTGTTGTTTTTACTGTTGTTGTTGTCTTGATCCTTAAAACATCCTTTAATCTACTTTCCATAATCTTCCTCACAAAAAAGAATACTTTCTTGTAATATTGCATAGATTAATTTCCTCCTTGTTACAAAAGGAGATTGCTCACCATCCCATACTTTATTAAATTCTACCAGATGCGTTGCGAGAAAACAATTCACAGAATTAATTCTATTTAAGATTTATTAAATCTTGTACAACAAAAGCCAAAATCATGCTTAGTAGATAACTGAAATTGTGAAAATTGGAACAGCTACATTTTTCCTTATGTAAATTAATACCCAATAAATTTTTACATTACCAAATAATACGTATTATTACTATCATTGCTTATTAATGTCGCCTGCATTATACTCCTAATTATTGGTTCTAATATTAACTATATAGAATCGATAACCCATTTTGGAGATGGTGTAAATAAAAAATTTCGGAGGGAATTTAATTGTTTAAAAAGGCATCTTTAAAATCGTTTTTCCGTATTACTGCTCTAACTATGGCTTTCTTATTATTTGCTGTAACTGGTGCACAATCTTATTCGTTAGCCGCAGGTGTAGAAAAGTTGCAAAGTGATCAAGAAGTTGTAACCAGCACAGAGGATAATATTGTTCCAGAAACTGTTGCTGATGAAAGCTCAAATATCACAGAGGATGCACGCACCACAGACGATGAAAGTCAAAGTCAGAGTAACGTTGCAGAATCTCCGTCTAATGAAAACTACCATAATGTAAACATTGGCGACTTTGATATTATTGGAGAAGATGTTCCACTTGAAGAGTCGAAAGTAGCATGGGTACTCCCTTGGGTTGGTTGGGAAATCGGAAAAGTTATAGTTTGGCTGGCTGCTGGAGCCGCTGTTGGAGTAACTGTTATCGAAGGCTTTGTAGAAGCTAAAGCGTTTGTGAGTGAACTCACAAAGAGCAAACAGAAAGATAAACCTAAATATTATAGAGTTAAATACGATAAACTAAACCTGTATGTTGGTGCCCCATTGACAGATGACCAAGCTTTTTCAATCATTTCTAGCCCATATGGTGAAGTTTGGACACCAAGTTATAATGACGGTAGAATTCTCGCAGCTAAATTTGCAGGTAAAAATGGAAAAATCATCTCAGAAAATCATTCCAAGAAAAATTATAATGATACTCGCTATTTTTGGCATTTCCATGGAGAGAAGTCAAACGGAGTTCGCTCAGGACATATTTTTCAAGGAACTGAAGGTCAAATGGGACAGATACCAAAACCAAAATAATGAGCAATTAACGTAAAGCATATGATATTCTAGAAATACATATACCATCTCCAGAACTAAATGCTATATTTCGAGACAACTTCAGCAATTGCATGAAGTTGTCTTCTTAACCTAATTAATTTAAGAGAAGAGGATGAAGAAGAATTGCATATTAACATACAACAACTATATGAGCGATATCTCACCCTAAATATACCAAATCCTTTTTCATTAGAGCAAATTCACGATCACCTGACCAATAAATATCACGCTGAGAAAGTGGATCTTAGCCTTTTCTCAAATTTAAGTAGTGATCCTTATGCTGACTTCGATCAAGCTATTGCTGCGTATGTGTTCAAAGACAAGCGCGGAATTATTGAACTATTAAAACTGAACAACAAAGAGGAAATTTATGAGCCTTTAGAATTTGCTTGGATCATAAATTCAACAATACAGGGTTTTTCTCACATGCTATGTGTTGAGATAAGTGTACTACAAATAGAGATACCCAAGGAACAGATGGTTCTGGGAAACTTACTATTTGAAGAGTATCTGGTAGCTCTCTATTTAACTGGTCACATTTATTTTGAAAATGATCAATTAATTGACAAAGTGATAGCACGTTATAAAGAAGGTTACCGTCTCCGGTATTTTGGGAACCAAAACGGTGACGATACTTATCTGTGCAATTAAACTATAACCACTTTTGATGCTCTTTCACATTGAAAGAGCTATTTTATTAGTAGGCATGATTTTCTAGACAAATCAGCCCGTCGCGGTGGAAGTGTCAATTGTAAAAAAAGAATGTCATTATGATCTAACGCCCCTCCCCTAGTCCCTCAAAAGTGTTGTCTAATATGGATTAGACGACACTAAGGGCCTTATAATATCCATATTATATAAATAAATCTCTTAAAACACCTGATATAATTCGATTTCGCAATTTATTCATAAAAACTTAAAGTTCCAACTATATTTAGCATACTTCACATAAACAAATTAAACTGCATCAGAATATTGTTTTTTAACCATTTTTGTTTCTTTTATAAGATGGATATTCCCTGACAGTACCTTCAGCGTTTGCTCGTAGCTAGACAAGGTCTTACGATAAAGATTTTGGAATGAACAGTATAGCATAAAGTTATCTAACTGAAATTCATTATCATTCATAAAAATACCGTCCTTTACTGGATATCTTTAATCCAATAATTGACGGTATTCGTTGGCATATATTACAGAAGTTTATCGGCATGAAATGTCATTTGGTTAGAATCAAAACTGAATCCAAACTATACTTGCCAGCTCACAACTCCTGATCCTTTCAGCTTACCTTATGCTCAATTCTCAGCTTATCAGCAACCATCGCAATGAATTCCGAGTTTGTCGGCTTCGACTTGCTGATATTGATCGTGTAACCAAACAAGTGGCTGATGCTGTCGATGTTACCGCGAGTCCATGCCACTTCAATGGCATGACGGATGGCACGTTCGACGCGGGACGGCGTGGTTTTGAATTTTTCGGCAATCGCCGGATACAGTGTTTTGGTGATGGCTCCCAAAATTTCGATATTGTTATACACCATCGTAATGGCTTCGCGCAAATACTGATATCCTTTAATATGCGCAGGAACGCCGATTTCATGTATGATGGACGTAATATTTGCATCCAGATTTTTGTGTTTGCCCATTGGCACAACATTGGATGATTTCATGAACATGGATGATCCGCTACTTGTGGACATCGCCGTCTGTGTTCCCACCAGTTGACGCACACGATTCGCAAGCACTTCCATGTCAAACGGCTTAAGAATATAATAAGAAGCTCCGAGTTGCACGGCACGCTGTGTGATATTCTCTTGTCCGAATGCCGTAAGCATAATGACTTTAGGCTGTGGAGACAGGTTCAGGTCGCGCAAGCGCTCAAGCACACCCAGTCCGTCCAGGTGAGGCATGATAATATCCAGAATCAATACATCCGGCACATCCCGAGTTTGCTCCAGCAATTGCAGTACTTCTTCTCCATTGTATGCAATACCGGTTACTTCCATATCTTCCTGCTCAGATATATATTCGGCAAGCAAATTCGTAAATTCACGATTATCATCGGCCAGCAATACCTCAATTTTTTGCAAAACGGTATCCTCCTTTAAATTAAACATCGTTTCGTACATTTCCTTACACGTTTAATTTTCGACACAGCCAGTTAAATTCCTCCTGTCGAAAATTATTTTTCTTTATTTTTTTTTCTTGATCCTATATAATAAATAATTTATTTCATTATCCGATATATTATGTTTGCTTTCGACAAAAAAGAACCTCAGGGCTGTTTAGCCAGCCTTGAGGTTCTTATCGTTTTCCTTCTTCATCATAACGCCAGCATCTTGTAACATCCATTCAATGAAGCAACCGTAACCCGATTTGGGATCATTCACGAATACATGAGTAACTGCACCAATCAACTTACCATTTTGTACAATGGGGCTGCCACTCATCCCTTGAACGATACCTCCGGTCTTATCCAGCAGTTTCGGGTCCGTGATTCGAAGCACCAGACCTTTTGTTGCTGGTTCGGTTTGATCTGCCACATGAACAATGTCAATGGAGAAGCGTTCAACTTGTTGACCGTCAACCACGGTAAGTATTTCGGCCGGTCCTTCCTTGACTTCATGAGAAAAAGCTACGGGAATGCCTTTCGAATACAGACTGTGCTCAGGATTTCCGGACATTTTACCAAAGATACCAAAAGCCGTATTACGTTCAATATTGCCCAAAATTTTGCTTTCCTTGAGGAAATGAGCACGTTTTTCACCGGGATCACCGGTCTCACTTTTAGAAATGGACGTCACATTGGACTGAACAATCTGACCACTACCCACAACAATAGATGTTTGTGTGTTCATGTCTGTAATCACATGGCCCAGTGCGCCGTATACGCCCTGATCTGGAGCATAGAAGGTAAGTGTGCCAACACCGGCTGCAGAATCACGAATGTACAATCCAAGCCTCCACGCTTGATCCTCGGAGTCATACGCCGGAGTTAATCGTGTCTTCACCGTTTCCTTACCACGTTTTAACACAACATCAATACCTTTTTTACTTTTACCTGCAAGTTCAACGGCTTCAGAGACACCTGCCACGCCATCAAGGCGTTTACCATCCATATGCGTAATCAGATCTCCGAGCTTAATGCCAGCCGTTTCTCCTGGCGATACACGCTCATCCTGCCCAGAATGGACCAGATGATGACCTACCACCAGAATGCCTGCCGATTTAACTTTAACGCCAATCGTTTGACCACCGGGTACAACACGCAAATCCGGTATCACATTCACATGGACTGTTTTGACCGGAATTTTACCCCACAATTTCAACGTTAATTTGGCATGTCCCGTCTGTTGGGGGTGAAGATGCAAAGGTTGTTGCCTGGTAACATGCATCGCTGCCCGATCATCCAAACCAACGATATCAGGACGATCTACAACGGCGCTTGAAGCAGCAGGTACAGCGAGCCGGACATCCGCTTGCCTGCCAGCAAACACCTGTAATTCATCCGGCAGTGAAGCAAAACTTTGCACAGGCTGAATGGCCTGGCTAATCACACAAAGAAAGAAGGCAAATAAAAGACCTAGCAATTTCTTCCTGAGGGGGGAATTCAATGGCTGTCACACTCCCTTTGCTTCTTTCGCTTGACGAAAGGTGGTCGCCAATTGCGTACCTTTAAGATAACCTCGCCCCCAGGCTTTTATTACTGTCAATCATTACGCCAGCCGTCCGTTTCACCCTTTTTTGGCTTCCGCCAAATTCAGCATTTCCTGTGCGTGATGCAATGTTTTTTCTGTAATTTCCACGCCGCCCAGCATACGTGCCAATTCCTTCACTCTGCCTTCGTCTGACAGCGATTCCACCTGCGTCATCGTCCGTCCATCGTAGACATGTTTCTCAATGAGATACTGATGATCTGCCATACAAGCCACTTGTGGTAAGTGCGTTATTGAGAAAACCTGACAAGTCGAAGACAAGCGGAACAGTTTTTCCGCAATAGATTGAGCTGCTCTACCGCTAACTCCTGTATCAACTTCATCAAAAATCAATACAGGTATCCGGTCATGTCGCGCAAAGATACTCTTCATCGCCAGCATCATTCTCGACAACTCACCACCTGAAGCAATCTTGCCAAGTGGTCGTAATGGCTCGCCCGGGTTCGGTGAGATCAGGAATTCCGCATTGTCCGCACCCTGACGATTCAGACGAATACGACGTCCATTCCATTCAATGCCCTTTGGATCTTCGAAAGGAGTTATCTGAACACGCAGTGTAGTCCGCTCCATTTGCAGATCCTTGAGCTCGCTTTCCACCTGTGCAGCAAGTTCCTCGGCGCATTGTTTGCGAACCTTGCTGAGCTCTTCAGCAGACTCCATCACAAGGTTAAGCATTTTGTCACGTTCAGCTCGCAATTTCTCCAGCCGTTCGTCCTTGTTCTCCAGTTGGTCGGTTTCATGGCTAATCTGCTCATAATAACTCAGAATAACTTCAACACTGTCCCCGTATTTCCGTCTGAGGCCAGAAATCAGATTCAGCCTTTGCTCCACTTCTTCCAACCTTGCCGGATTAAATTCAATCTTCTCCCGGTAATCCCTTAACTGAAATGTCGCATCTTCCAATTGATAAAATGCGGATTGAAGCTGTTCTACGATTGGTTGCAGTCCTTTGTTATCATATCCAGAAATGTCTTCAATTCTTGAAAGGGCAATGCTCACAGCTTCAAGTCCGCGTTGACCACTGAGCAGATCATATGCACCAGCAACACTGTCCATCATTTTCTCACTATGGGATAGTTTGACCCGTTCTTCCCCGAGTAATTCATCCTCGCCTCGTGTAAGGCTTGCCGCTGCGATCTCCTCAAGCTGAAAGCGATACATGTCCAAGAGTTGATATGCCCGCTGACTGGACTCCTGAAGCGCACGCAGTTCCTTTTCCGCCGTGATAAACTTGCTGTAACGCTCTTGATACGTCGCTTTGACAGGTCCGATGACTTCCGAGCCATAAGTATCGAGAAGCCCCAGATGGCTCTCTGCACGCAGCAAACTCTGATGTTCATGTTGTCCATGAATATTGATCAGCTTCTCGCCTACTTCCCGCAGCATGGTCAGATTGACCAACTGTCCATTAATGCGGGACGTACTCTTCCCCTGTGTGTTCAGTTCACGTCGAATGACCAGATGCTCTTCAGGCTCACAATGGATACCCAGCTTCTCCAATGTCTGCCATACCGGATGACTCTGCTCCATCTCGAACAAGGCTTCCATCTCTGCCTTGTCACAGCCGTACCGGATCAGATCCGCTGAACTTCGTCCACCAGCAATTAAGCCAAGTGCATCTATAATAATCGACTTTCCTGCACCCGTTTCCCCTGAAAGTACATGGAATCCCGGATGGAATACAACGTCCACTTCTTCCACCACAGCCAGATTTCGAATCGATAACGTAACTAACATCTGCAAAAACACCTCCGGATGACTAACTCAGAAATTATGTTTTTGAACCATTGATTCAAGAGGTTGTTCAAAAAGTCCGCTTTTGATTACAAAGGATGCCTGGTGGCATCATCAGCATCGAATATGGAATTTAGCCGAAATGTCCGTTGCTCACATAGTTTTCCCTACGCTCCGCTACTCCATTTCTAGCTTCATCCCATCTTCTCGGTACTGAAAACCGATCTTTTTGAACACGCACTTTAAGCAATATAACCCATGATGCGTTCAATAACGGTCACGCTGTTACCTTCAGTCCGGCAGATAATCAGAATGGTATCATCTCCACAGATCGTGCCCATGACTTCATTCCACTCAATATTATCAAGCAAAGCTGCAATGGAGTTGGCTGTTCCTGGCAGACATTTCATCACAACTAGATTGTTTGTGTGATCAATGTGCAAGAAGTTGTCAACGAGTGCACGCTTCAACTTTTGAATCGGATTATATCGTTGATCTGTTGGCAAAGAGTATTTGTATCTTCCGTCATCCATTGGAATCTTGATTAACAGAAGTTCCTTGATATCCCGGGATACCGTCGCCTGAGTCACCTGAAAACCTGATTTGCGTAGTGCTTCAACCAGATCATCCTGGGTCTCAATTTCATTTTGACTAATGATTTCACGAATCTTGATGTGCCTTTGTCCTTTCATACATGCCTCCAGTTAAATGTATTGCAATAAAGCAGCATTTGTAATTCGCCGCAGACTTTGCCCTGCAATGTTCATTCTTTTATATTAGTCCAGATCATCCCCATCATACACATCTTCCTGATAGTCCATGAGCCTGATTAACTTAATATCGGAATCCTCCACGTCAACATACAGCAATCCTTCACAGCCAGGATATAACAACAGATAATTGAGGAAGCGATCCCTTAGCGCAGGGCCGGTCATTTCAATTGGCTGTCTGCGACGAGACGTTTTCACCAGGTATCTGAGATCCTCACGTTCTGCAACATAATCAATGAATAATCTGCTGTAATAAATGGATTCATTGGCCTCAAAAGCCAGAGGGACTTTCATTTTGCCACCAATGACTTCGTAACCCTGTGCTTCAAGCAAGTCCAATGCCGGGGAATCCTGAATCTTCACGTTCAGTTGCATTCCAGACAAGCTTACTGGCATCGGTCGATTCACCCAATTACGTAAGCCAAAGAACAACCACAAGATCAAACAGACAGCAAGTACACCTATAACGATTGTGTCATATTGACCATCCATTATCGCTCACCTCGAAGACATATTCGAGGTTCAGTAACGATTTCCCTTTACATCAATCACCTTTCCAGCGAAAAGAAACCCATCTTATGATGAGTTTCCCTTAAATGTATGAGCTGCTTCCTTTGCAACTTGCTCTGCAAGTGCGTCAAGTGAAGCTGGATCGATCTCTGGTTGTGTTGCCTCTGGTGCTTCCAGACGCCAATGTGCGAGAAATTCGATATTACCTTCTCCACCGGTTATCGGTGAAAAAGTTAAATTCTGCAGATGCAAACCAAGTTGACTGGCAAAATGAAGCATCGTCTGCAATACATCCTTGTGTACCTTCGTATCACGTACCACACCGGACTTGCCTACTTTTTCACGCCCTGCCTCAAATTGCGGTTTAATCAATGCAACGATATCTGCAGGTTGTTTCAAAAGAGCCAGAAGTGGCGGCAATATGATTCGCAGTGAAATGAACGACACATCAATGCTCGCAAAGTTCGGTACGGGACCTGCCAGATCTTCAGGAGTCACATAGCGGAAATTGGTTCGTTCCATTACAGTAACCCGTTCATCATTACGCAAAGACCAGTCGAGCTGATTATACCCCACATCAATAGCGTAGACGTGAGACGCGCCATGCTGAAGTGCACAATCCGTAAATCCACCGGTGGATGAACCAATGTCGAGCATGACAAGTCCATTCATATCAAGGCCGAAATGACGGATCGCTTTTTCGAGCTTCAATCCGCCTCTGCCGACGTAGGGATGTACCGAGCCTTTAACTTTCAGCTCGGCTTCCCTTGGAATTTTCATGCCCGCCTTTTCGATTGGCTCATTATTGGCATATACCAGTCCAGCCATGATTGCAGCTTTTGCCTTCTCACGACTTTCATAATAGCCCTGCTCAACCAGCAGAACATCAATTCGTTCTTTCGGGAGTGACATGTCTGTCTCCTATCATGTAAATTTACGAAGGAAAACGTGTTTTGGGTATGCCGTAAGATGATTGAACAGCCATCTTGCGCAGTTCAGCACATACATTTTCAACGGTAAGACCCACTTCCTCACGTTGTTCCTTAATACTGCCATGCTCGATGAAACGATCCGGAATCCCCATCAGTTGCACATGTACGTCATGCAGTCCCTGTTCTGCGTAGAATTCCAGAACCGCACTTCCCATGCTACCTGCTTGGGATGCTTCTTCAAGTATAATCAATTTGGTGCCTCGAACAGCTAGGTCACGCAGCATTTGCTCATCCAGAGGTTTGAGGAAGCGAGCGTTGATTACGCCTGCTGTAATCCCTTCCCGCTTCACCATCTCTGCTGCTTCTTCTGCAAGCTGTACCATCGACCCTGAAGCGATGACAGCATATCCTTCGGATGGACGCAGTTGCTCCCATGATCCGATCGGAATCGGAACAAGTACATCATCCAGAGGTACACCAACCACATTGTTTCGCGGATAACGGTAAGCAATTGGACCTTCATTATAATCAAGCGCCGTTTTCATCATGTGACGCAATTCATTTTCGTCTTTTGGCATCATCAGAACGATATTTGGAATATGGCGCATAAATGCCACATCATATACCCCTTGATGTGTTTCCCCATCCGGACCAACAAACCCGGCACGGTCAATGGCAAACATCACATTAGCGTTATGTCGGCAAATATCATGTACGATCTGATCATATGCACGTTGCATAAACGTAGAATACACGGCAAAGACCGGCTTCAAGCCTTCCATAGCCAGTGCAGCACACATGGTTGCCGCATGCTGTTCTGCGATCCCTACGTCAATCATGCGGTCAGGGAATTCCTTACTAAAAGGGATGAGACCTGATCCTGTAGGCATTGCTGGCGTTACAGCTACGACCCGCTTATCCTGCTTCGCAAGATCAATTAGTGTTTGACCAAACACTTCCGTGTACATCGGTTTTCCGACTGCCTTCAGCACTTGCCCAGATTCAATTTTGTACGGAGAAATCCCGTGCCACTTGTGCGAATCAGCTTCTGCTGGCTGATAACCTTTGCCTTTGGTCGTAAGCACGTGAACGAGCACAGGACCATCAACGTTATCTGCCTGTTTGAAGGTTTCAATCAATTTGGGAATATCGTGCCCATCAATCGGTCCCAAATACGTGAAGCCCAGTTCTTCGAAAAGAACACCTGGTACCATCATATATTTGACACTATCTTTGATCCAGCTTGCCGATTTGGCCAAACGGTCCCCAATAGCAGGAATTTTTTTAAGCATCCCCTCGACATCATCTTTCGCTTTCAGATAATGACGATCCGAACGAATCTTGCTCAAATATTTATGCATGGCCCCAACATTTGGAGCAATGGACATTTCATTATCATTCAGAATAACCATCAGTTTTCTCTGCTCATGACCGATATGATTAAGGGCCTCAAAAGCCATACCACCTGTAAGCGCTCCATCACCAATCATCGCGATAACTTGGTTGTTCTCACCCTTCAGATCACGTGCAAGAGCCATCCCCATCGCAGCGGACAATGAAGTACTGCTGTGTCCAGCTTCCCATACATCATGTTCACTTTCGTTGCGTTTGACAAACCCGCACAGGCCGTTATGTTGACGCAATGTATCAAAGCGATCCATACGCCCTGTCAGGACTTTATGCACATAAGCCTGATGCCCTACATCAAAAATCATTTTGTCTGCTGGACTGTTATAGCAGTAATGCAGGGCTACCGTGAGCTCAACCACGCCTAAGTTGGGTGCGAGATGCCCACCTGTAACAGACAGCTTCTCAATCAGAAACTGCCGGATCTCTGCCGACAAAAGGGCAAGATCATCCTGAGACATCGACTTTAGATCACTGGGTTGTTTAATTTGTGGAAGCAGCACGAGAATCTCCCCGCTTTCCTAGATTGTTTAGTTATTGTTGTAAATCGATATATACATTATGAATCAAATGACATTAAATCATTATAACATAAAAGAACAAGAATCATAATTTACTGCACTATACTCCCGATAACGAGCATTCTCGCCAGCAAGTTATTTAAAATTCTTCTCCATATGTATTCCCGCATCCATTCGGGACAGACTTTTTCCATCCACTCGGAAAAAGGACATTACATTCATTACACGGTTATACAGGTTTTGAAACAGACCGCTCCGTCAGAATCTAATGGTCACGACTCATCAGATAATCCGCAATTTCCAGCAATCTGGATGAATCAGGTAACTCGGCTCTTTCAAGTGCATCTTTTGCAGATTGGGTAAGGGATTTCACTTCCTCTACAGAAGCCTCCATGCCGATAAAATAAGGATACGTTACCTTCTGCTGATTCACATCGCTCTGTGTTTTCTTGCCCATCTTCTGCTCGTCGCCCGTCAGGTCGAGAATATCATCCTGAATCTGGAACGCCAGCCCCAGATCACGTCCAAACACACGCAGTGCTTCCAATTGTCCTTCCGTTGCTCCACCGATTCGTGCTCCAGCAATGAGTGAGAAAACAATCAGGTCACCCGTTTTGTGCAAATGAATATATTGGAGCTGTGCAAGATCAGTCATGCCCTGCTCGCCTTCCATATCCGCAACTTGACCGCCGACCATCCCTCTTGCTCCAGCAAGTTCGGACATGTCCTCTACGATGGACAGCAACGCATCTGCCGCCACACCACTACGGCGTCCAGCTTGAACAATGCTATAAAAAGCATGGGTTAACAGCGCATCCCCTGCCAATATGGCTGTTGCCTCACCATATACCTTGTGATTGGTTAATTTTCCTCTACGGTAATCATCATTATCCATAGCAGGCAGGTCGTCGTGGATCAGTGAATACGTATGAACCATCTCCACGGCGCAGGCTACCGGCATTGCAGCTGTACGCTGTGCACCGAAGGCTTCCGCCGCAGCAACGACCAGAAGAGGACGAAGGCGTTTGCCTCCGGCCATGAGTGAGTACTGCATCGCATCCGTCAGCGATTGGGGTACATCCCAGTGATCGGGAAGCGTATGTTTCAACGCTTCCGTCACCTCAGCTGTGACCTCTTCGAGGTATGCTTGAAACGAAGGACGATTACTCATGGACTTCACCGCTCTCATCGTCAGCAGTTCCGAAAGGCTTCTTGCGAAGCTCTCCATCTTCTTCTACGATCATTTCGATCTTGCGTTCCACTTGTTCCAGCTTCAAACCGCAAAGTTGCGAAAGTTTCATCCCGCGCTGAAACAGATCGATGGCCTGTTCCAACGGAACATCACCATGTTCCAGCTGACCTACGATGTCTTCCAATGCCGCCATTGCCTCTTCAAAATTCAATTCCGGTTCATTCGCCATGGGTATTGTCGTCCTCCTTCATTACCCAAACCTGACAGTCCAGCTGTCCGTCTGTTAATTTAATCTTAATTGAATCTCCAGGCTGTACATCCTTCGTTGACTTGATCAATCGCTGTTCTTGCTCGTCATAGACAAGGCTATATCCCCGTGACATGACTTTAAGTGGGCTAAGCGCATCCAGATGCCGCACAGATGATTTCCACTGTTGCTGCTTCGATCTGGTTATAGACCTGATCGCAAGTTCAAGTTGTCTGCGTGCTGCCGCATTCTCACGGCGTGCTGCATTGACCTGCTCACGAGGATTGAATCGTTGCAGTGCTGCCCTCAGACGCTCCTGCTTCTCTCCTGTCCATTTCATACGCGTATCCACTGTTCTCAAAAGCCGTTGGTGCATCATATCCAGTCGTTCCGTATGCTGCATCAAGGTACGTCTTGGATGAACCAGCACTGGCGAACGCTGTAATCTTGCGAGCCGTTCGCGATTATGTACAGCACGCTGACGCAAGCTATGCTGTAACTGGCGCTGACGTTGTCCAATCTGATCAAGCAACTCAGCTCGATTAGGTACAGCTAATTCAGCAGCTGCTGTAGGTGTAGCCGCACGCAAATCGGCTGCAAAATCAGCAATAGTGAAGTCCGTTTCGTGCCCAACCGCAGAAATGACAGGAATATCCGAAGCAACTATTGCTCTTGCCACAATCTCCTCATTAAAGGCCCACAACTCCTCCAGTGAACCGCCTCCGCGTCCAACGATAAGTACGTCAGCTTCTCCCATCCGGTTCAAGTTGGCAATCGCTTTGACGATGGAAGGTGCTGCACCTTTGCCTTGTACCAGAACAGGATACAAAACAACTTTGGCAGAAGGGTATCTACGCTGAAGTGTGATCATGATGTCTCGCACCGCCGCTCCCGTCGGTGAAGTTACAACCCCGATGGTCTGTGGATAACGAGGGATCTGTCTTTTTCGCGAAGGTGAAAATAACCCTTCACCCTCGAGCTTTTTCTTCAGCTGTTCGTAAGCCAGATACAGACTTCCAATTCCGTCCGGCTGCATATGGGTAGCGTAGAATTGATACTGCCCATCCCGTTCATATACCGAGACATTACCACGGGCAATAACCCTTGCACCCTCCTTCGGTACAAAGGGTAATCGCTGGTTATGGGACGCAAACATTATTGACTTGATTCGGCTGTCCTTGTCCTTCAATGTAAAATACATATGGCCGCTGGAGTGATGCGTGAAATTCGAAATCTCCCCGCGCAGCCAGACGTCCGACAGGACCTGATCCGATTCCAGTTTCATCCGGATGTATCGGTTCAGGTCTTTGATGGAGTATATCTTCTGATCTGCCACAGACAAAACCCTAGGCCAATCCGTGAGCGCGCTTGGCAGCGATCAATGTATTTTGCATCAGCATTGTGATTGTCATCGGACCAACACCACCAGGAACGGGTGTAATTGGACCAGAAACTTCTTTCACGCTCTCGAAATCGACGTCTCCTGCCAGTTTGCCATTCTCCAAACGGTTCATGCCGACATCAATAACCACAGCACCCGGTTTCACAAAATCAGCATCCACAAAATTAGCACGGCCGATGGCTACAACTAAAATGTCCGCCTGACGCGTAATTTCTTTCATGTTGGCTGTACGGGAATGACACATGGTTACCGTCGCATTCTCACGTTGCAGTAACAGCGATACCGGTTTGCCGACAATGTTGCTTCTTCCGATGACCACTGCATGTTTACCGGACATTTCCAGTCCAGTACGTTTGATCAGCTCAATTACACCCGCTGGGGTACATGGAAGCAGACTATCGTCACCAATAACAAGATTACCAACATTGACTGGATGGAATCCGTCTACGTCTTTATCCACGGCAATTGCATCAATGACCGCTTTCTCTTCGATATGTTTCGGTAATGGGAGTTGAACCAAAATTCCGTTAATGGATTGTTGATTGTTCAGCTTGTCCACCAGCGCAAGCAGATCCTCTTGGGACGTGTCTGCATCCAAGCGATGCACTTCAGAGTAGAAACCGAGGTCGTGACATGCTTTTTCTTTATTACGCACATATACTTGGGATGCCGGATCTTCCCCGACGAGCACAACAGCCAGACCAGGTACTACCCCCTGTTCGCTAAGCTGTTTTACTTCTGTTGTCATGCTTGCGCGGATCTCTTGGGATACTTCTTTACCGTTAATAATAGATGCTGTCATTGTACTCTCTCTCCCTTATGTGAATATAAATTTAGAGGTTGTTCAAATAGTTAATCATAACTTAAGATAATTTTGCTTTAATCGCGTCAACTTCCTGAATCATGCGTCCAAGTACGCCATTGACGAACTTACCGGATTCTTCTGTACCAAAATATTTGGACAACTCAATTGCTTCATTGACAGATACTTTTGCCGGAATGTCATCACGAAACACCATTTCATACGTAGACAGTCGTAGAATCTGGCGATCTACACGTGACAGACGGCTAATCTGCCAACCTTTCAAATAATCAACAAGCAGCCCGTCAATGGCTTCCTTATTGTTCCAGGCTCCTTGTACAATCTCAGTAACATAAGTACGCATTACATCTGCATCACGGATAACTACTTCAGTTTCATTATCTTCAGCGGCTTCATTGATCAACATGTTTACAGCTTCTGCTGCACCCACCTCATTCATTTCCATCTGATACAGACTTTGTACTGCAATTTCCCTTGCCAAACGTCTTTTCATGTCCTGCCTCCTGCAGCGCTCCGTCTGGAGCGTCATCATGCTTATTTTATAATCCATGCATCCATCTCATCAAATCCAGTATCGGTTGAATCAATGGCTTCCATGGTATTGTTATTGTTATCCCTTTTCACAAAAAAACCTGCAATACGTTTCCTCCAAAAAACGGGCAACCTAAACTACAGCTCTATTTTCGGAAGAAACATATTGCAGGGTTCAGGTAGGTCACTTAAACGGACGCCAGCGATCGCCAAGCCATTGCCCCCACTCCCTCCAGGGAATGAACGAACCCAGCTTTGAATCGCTTCGTCTGCCTAATGTATAACCGATGAACACCAAGAGTGCAAAGAACAACATATCCCAAAAACCGATCCATACATAAAGAAATCCAAAAAAGATGCCGCCGATAATTCCGGTAATTCGGCCTCTGTGACTATCCCAAATCTCTTTCCACAGCATCAGTGAAACTCACCTCATTCCACTCGACTCTTGTAGTTAGGCGACTGGGTTACATTAGCGATATACACCGTGACAAAAGAAACCGGGATGCCCGTAATCTCTTGTACATGATCATGTATCGCCTTTTGCAGATCAGAAGTCAGCGCAGGAATAGGTTTCTCACCATCCACTACCGCACGGATCATAATCTCCAGTCCTGACTCAACCACGCGTATGCGTGCCTTGACATCACGTACTCCCCGGAAACGGGAAGTTGCCTTCAAACAGAGATTCTCAATCGTCTCCATCGAAATCTGTACATCACCAAACTCAGTACGTTGATCTACAGACGGCAACGATGCACGCTCACGTCGAACCGAGATGTAGAAAAATCGCAAACTCAGGATAAACAAAATCGCTGCTGCAATAACAGACGCAACAATAACGTTTTGTTCCTGCTGGTAATTCAATTCGTAAGGCAGCACACCGCTAATCAGAAGAATGACGGCTGCCGATATTGCTCCAACGCTTATGCTGTATATAAACAACAGAAGCCGATCCAGTATTTTAGCCACGAACTGCACAGCCTCCCTTGCTCACTAACATTACTTAACCAGTTCACTAGCAAAAAATCAGATCCTCATCTAGCTTTCGCTATAATGAAGACCTGTCCAAGACGGGATAACCCCCGGCAGATGATGCCGGGGGAATCTGTCTTCTTTTATTTTACGCGCTGACTGTTCAGGTCGATCTCTTCCACTTTCTCGGTGCTCTTGAACTGAACGTCATGAATGTGCACATTCACTTCATTCACATTCAATCCTGTCATGTTCTCGATGGAACGTTTCACGTTCTGTTGAATCTCCGTAGCTACTTGTGGCAGACGGTATCCGTACTCGATAATTACGGAAACATCAACTGCCGCTTCACGTTGGCCCACTTCAACTTTAACGCCTTTGGAAAGGTTTTTGCGACCAAGCAATTCAGCAAATCCGCCAGCGAATCCGCCACTCATGCCTGCAACACCTTTCACTTCAAGGGTCGCCAATCCAGCAATCACTTCAATAACTTCAGGTGCGATCTGGATTTCACCGATATCCGTTCGTTCAAATTCAGTCGGTAGTGTACTCATAACTGTTCAACACACCTTTCGCGAGATAAGTTTGCGGCCATCCGTCAGGGCGCTGGACTCAGGTTAATCAACCTTCAGAACCCTTCCGGTCCGGCTTTACCGGAACTCCTGCAAACATCCGCGAGGTGCGGGCTTATCCTTTGCAGGAGACATGCGCTCTTATTATTCATACTATATCATTTGGGCTACATTATGACAAACAAGCCCAATATACCTTTTAAATCTCGTTTTCCTCAAGAAATTTGATATCAAAGTCACCACGAATGAACGTTGGGTGCTCCAGCAATTTCTGATGGAAAGGAATGGTTGTGGATATGCCTTCAATCGCAAATTCCCCAAGCGCACGCTTCATCTTGGCAATCGCCTCTTCACGATTCGCTCCCCACACGATCAATTTTGCGATCATGGAGTCATAGAAAGGTGAAATGGTATAACCCGGATAAGCAGCACTATCTACACGAACACCAGGTCCTCCCGGTGCAAGGTAGAATCCGATTTTGCCTGGGGATGGCATAAAGTTACGGTCCGGATCTTCTGCATTGATACGACATTCAATGGACCAGCCATTGATAACCACGTCTTCCTGACGGAATGAAAGTGGGTTGCCTTCAGCTACCGAGATCATCTCACGGATCAGATCCACGCCAGTAACCATCTCAGTTACCGGGTGCTCTACCTGAATACGCGTATTCATCTCCATGAAATAGAACTCGCCGTTCGGGCTGAGCAGGAACTCCAATGTACCCGCTCCCGAGTAATCCACAGCAAGGGCAGCCCGTACCGCAGCTTCACCCATCAATGTACGCACATCTTCGGAGAGAATCGGACACGGCGCTTCCTCTACCAATTTCTGGCGACGACGCTGAACCGAGCAATCACGCTCTCCCAGATGTGCTGCATTTCCGTGTTTATCAGCAATGATCTGAATTTCCACGTGTTTCATGCCTGTCAGGAATTTCTCCAGATATACACCTGCATTGCCAAATGCCTTTTGTGCTTCCTGCTGAGCAGCGGTAATCTGCTTAATCAGCGTTTCTTCATCTTCGGCAATACGGATTCCCTTACCTCCGCCACCAGCAGTAGCTTTGATAATGATAGGATATCCGATATCTCTAGCAATCATGATGGCTTCATCCATATTTTCAACAAGGCCGTCTGATCCAGGAATAACAGGTACACCTGCATCTTTCATCGTCTGTTTGGCAACAGCCTTGTCACCCATTTTGGTGATGGCTTCAGGAGAAGGTCCAATAAACGTAATATTGCAAGACTCACAAATTTCTGCAAAATCAGCATTTTCCGCCAAAAAACCGTATCCAGGATGGATTGCATCACATTCCGTCAGCGTAGCTACACTCATCAGGTTTGTGAAGTTGAGGTAACTGTCCTTAGACAGTGTCGGTCCGATACAATAAGCCTCATCTGCAAGACGAACATGCAGAGAATCCTTGTCCGCTTCCGAATAGACGGCTACCGTTGAGATGCCGATTTCACGGCAGGCACGAATAATACGTACCGCAATCTCTCCACGGTTCGCAATCAGTATTTTTTGAAATTTCATTTCGTTTTGTCCTCCTTCGAAGCTCATGCGGTTAGCTGTTAACCAGCTATAACGGTTATTCCGGTTTCACCAGGAAAAGGGGCTGCCCATACTCGACCAGCTGTCCGTTCTCAACCAGCACTTCAACGATTTCTCCCTTGATGTCCGCATCAAGCTCGTTCATCAGCTTCATAGCTTCGATGATACATACCGTTGTTTTCTCAACAACTTTATCACCAGCGCTCACAAAAGGACCCACTTCCGGCGAGGAAGCTCTGTAAAAAGTACCTACCATCGGAGATACAATTTTATGTAAATGACTTGTAGTATCGACCTGCGGTGCAGCTTCACTTACCACTGCGGCCGGCTGTACTTGCGGAGCAGCAATCATTTGCGGTTGCACAGCAGCTGCTTGAACATACTCCGTTTTGCCCGGTTTGCGGATTGATAACCGTGATCCTTCATTTTCAATTTCCAACTCTTGAACGGAACTTTCATCTACCAGTTTAATCAGTTCTTTGATCTCACTCAATTTAAACATTTCCATTATTCACTCCTTCGGCATCATGCCAGTCTCACTAGGACGGTCATATGGCTTTATGTATTATATCATAATCATTAAAAATGGAAAGAGCCCGAGAGTACAACCAGCTCCCGGGACTGCATTTCCATCATTTTGGATTACTGTTCTGTGACGTATTGCACACTGATTTTGTTCTGTGAAACCGCCAATTCTTTCATCACCAGATCCACAATGGATACCGCCTGTTTTACATCCAGTTTGTCACTGAGGACCACAACTTTATACTTGTCGGAATCTTCTTGAACGATCGCATTAGCGAACTGTTGAGAGAGCGTCTCCTCAATGCCAGTGATTTTAGCTTCTTTTTCTTCCAGTGTACGGAGTTGCTCCGTTGCTTTGGCATTCTCCTCTGGCGTTTTGCTCAGATCACCTGCCACGGTCATCAGTTCCTCATACTTGCGATTGTTGCTTTCCTCACGTTGCCACTGGTAGTTCTGGAACTGGCTGCTTGCAGATGCTGTCGTATTCTGCTCTTCCATTTCCTTGAGGACTTCCTCATCTGTCTTGGTAGCGGTGCCGCCTGCCTGACCGTCTGTCTCGGGTGTAGTTGTTGCGCCTTTGTCGGTCTCTTTGTTGGTTTCTTTGCCTGCCTCACCCTTATTCTCGCCTGGTTCGACAGCAGGTGTTTTCTCTGCATTTCCAGCTTCTTTACCTTCCGTAGCCGCCGGTTCTTCCACAGCGCCAGCCGCATTTGGATCACTTTCAACTTCGCCGCTATTCACCACTTCATTCACAACCAAACCTTCTGTAGGATCAAGAATGCCTGCCGTCTCCTTGGCTTCCCCTTGCTTGATTCCATCCACTTGCTGACTGTCAGCCACCGGCGCGTTGACTGGACCGGAATCCTCAGTGAACAGATAATACGCGGACAAAATGACCATCAGACTCAGCATGGAAACGAGCCATACCGTTTGACGTTTGTTATTCATTAGAACTTCCTCCTCAAATTGGCTTCAATCTTATGAGAATTGAATCTTGTGATTCAACACATCAGATTAGTCTTGTTTGCGCGGTACAACCGAGATCCGGTAGGCTGCCACATTCAGTCCTTTTTCCACAGCATCGGTTATCAGGTCCTTCACAACCTTGTTCTCTGCACCCCTCGCAACCACAAGCACCCCACGAATCTGCGGTTTGAGCTTTTTGGTCACTATAGGTGTCTGATCCCCTGATATTTCGTACGTAATAATCTCGCCATCACGGGTATATTGCGTCATATGTCGTTTGCCCCCGTTAGCATCCGTTTCTTCGGTAAGTTGCTGAGAATCCTTCACGTTCCGCTGAACGACCAATTCTTCTGTGGAATCCACGGTAACCATCACATCAACCGTTCCCACACCAACAATGTTTTCCAGCACACCTTTGATTTTGTCTTCAAATGCAATTTCGATTGCCTGAAAAGGATTCTGTTCTGACGGATCACTCTGTATGGATGCCATGGATGTTGCCGGGTCCGGTGGTTCCCGACCGATATTTTCGGAATCAATTTTTTTGACATTGACGAAGGAATTGAACAGCATGATTCCCACCCCGATCAAACCCAGGATAATCAGCCAGCGGAAGGTTTGACTTCGCCTCGCCCCACCCTCTCCGCCACCCATCCAGGTTTCCATCTTTTTGAACCATTGTTTCATCGGACACCCTCCTTCTCAGAGCACTTCAGCACTTTTGGGTTCTGTCACTTGAACGTTGTTCGCATCAACATCCCACTTTTCAGTCAACAATGTAATAATCTGCACCGCATGCTCGGACCGTGTGGATGTCTCACCTTGCTGCTTCGTCTCATCTGCCTGATCACGTATAACAGGCTCCGAAGACACTTCATTTTCATCACGTTGCCCTCTACTCACATCAATCTGTACATCAGGCACTTCAATCTGACCGATCTGGATGGGCTGCTGTATTTGATGTGTTTCATCCTTCTCGGATTCTGTGTTTGTACCAAATATGGGTTGTGTATTTGCAGCGATTTCTTGCTGCCCTGCCTTCACTTCTCCTCCTGCACCCTCTCCGGCCATCTCGACCAATACACGCTGGATTACAGGCAGTTCGACTGATGAGGCAGCTTCCATCTGAGTTTCATATTTACTCATGGTCAGCTGTACCTCTACGGACCGCACCTTGGCTCCTGTTGTTTCTTCAATCTGGCCTTTCATGACATTAGCCAGTTCTTTAGCTGTCCATTGTAAGGATTGTTCCTGTTCATTGGATTGCAGCCGCTTGCCCTGAGCTAATATCTGTTCGAGTGTTGCATTTCCATCCGCTGGAGCATCCATTGCCGACATTGCCCGTTTCAGTTCGCCAACCGGATCACTTTTGAGCAGCTTGGTTATGGGTGATAAAAGGGTCAGCAGGATGAGAAGGCTCAGCACAAGCTTGACATAACGTTCCATGGATCGATTGGGCAACAGCATATCCACAAAGGTCGCCAGCAGAACGATCATAATCAATTCCTGGAGCCAGTTGCTCAGCCACCCCATCCTTTCCATCCCCTTTCTTGCCAACATACATTCAGCGCATCATGACAGTCAGATTTCCCGCGGTCAGCAGGATGGTAATGGCCAGGAAAAACATCAGCCCGACGGCTGCGAGCGCCGCAAATACGTAGATCATGCTCTTGCCGATGGCCTGGAGGCATCCTACAATCGGGGTGTCTCCTAGCGGTTGCATAATGGCACCAGTTACGTTGTATATCAAGGCAAGAGCCAGGATTTTGAGTGCCGGAAAAGCACATAGAAACAAAATGATGATCACCCCGGTGAGTCCAATTGCATTTTTGACAAGTAAAGAAGCTGTAATTACCGTATCCGTCGCATCCGCAAATGTTCTGCCCACGACAGGGACAAAGTTTCCTGCGATGTATTTGGCGGCCTTCAGGCTGACCCCATCCGCTACCGATCCCGATGCTCCCTGCACCGAGATTACACCCAAAAACATCGTCAGCAGGATACCCAGCAGTGCCACACTAATATTGCGCAGGAGGTCTGCCAGCTGTGTCAGCTTGTACTTGTCAGACAATGAACTGACGAGATGCAGTACAGCCGAGAAGAAGAGTAACGGGAATACCAGCAAGTGAATCAACGTACTCACCAGATGAATCATGAAAATGATGAGTGGATGTGTCACCGAGACGGTGATGACATTACCCATGGACGCAAGCAGTGTGAATAACAACGGAACCATGGCCATCATGAAGTTGATCATGCCAGTTATGGCATCCTTGGCGTATCCAATCGCCACACTGAAGCTGTTAATTGCAATGATGATGATGACCATATAACAGATGGAATAGGCGATTTTGCTAATATTATTTTTCTCAAATGCGGTCTGAAGCGTCTCCAGAATCATGCTGAGTACACTTAACATCACAATCGTGACCAGAAGTTTGCCATTATATAAAATTTCATGCAGCATGAAGGTTCCGATCGCCACAAACACCGATTTCAGGCTGAACCCTTCATTGCCGGGGATTAACATATCCATGAAGGAAGGGGTCTTCCCATCCGGGAAGAAACCACCGTATTGTTGCATCAGTTGATCCCAGTATTTCTCCACCTGATCCTTGGGAAGCTGATCGGCCTGCTGCTCCATCCACTCACCGGAAGGCGAGGTTGCAGTAACCTGTCCCAGGATACCAAACAGAAAACAGAGCATCAGTACAACCGTAAGGCGCCACTGCGGCTTATGATGCATTGATTTCATATGAAGTCCGCACGCCCTTTCTACACCGGCATCAGCTTCATGACGGTTTCGATAATAATGCTGATGATCGGTATAGCAAGTACAAGGATCAGTACCTTACCAGCCAGTTCGATCTTGGACGCAATGCTTTCCTGGCCTGCATCCCTGACAATCTGCGCGCCAAATTCAGCGATGTACGCTATGCCAATAATTTTCAGCACTGTTTTCAGATAAATGCTTTCCATGCCTGAATTCTCGGCAAGTCGCTTCAACACTTCGATGACTGCACCGATTTTGCCAATCAACAACATGAAGATGACAATGCCAGTCGCGGCAGCAATCAGAAAAGCAAACATCGGTTTCTGTTCCTTAATGACCAGAATGAGCACGGTTGCGATGAGCGCCAAACCTACAACTTGAATAATTTCCACAGGTCACCACCATCCGGCTTTATGACCGTTTTTCATTGAAAAAGAAATATCGATTTGATCTCTTGTAGCAGGCTGTCCAGCATACGGACCACCATGAACAATACAACGACAAATCCGATTACGGTCACCCAGTGAGCCATATCTTCCTTTCCCATTTGTTTCAGTACCGTGTGAATCATGGCAATGATGATTCCGATACCCGCAATTTGAAAGATTGCGTTCACTTCTAGATTCATGACCTTGGCACCTCACTATCCCGGCTATTTCAGAAGATCAGAATGACGATTAACGCTCCGACAAGCATCCCGAGGCTTCGGCTCATTCGTTCATATTTCATTTGATCGGCCTGGGCGCGGGATTCCTCATGCATTAGTTGTTGAATGGCTAACGATATATGTTTGGTCTGATCCTGACGGTCACTTGTGCCAAGGCTGAAGCTTAATTGCAGCATCACTTCCTTCTCGTCAGCCTTCATGGCCGATCTTCCCCACGCCAGATCTACGCCTGACTGCAGACTTTCCCGGGCAGTGAGTCCATGAGGAGGTTCCATCTGAGAAGCTGCATGAAGGAACAGCGTCTTTACAGGTTCTTTGGTCTGTGCTCCCATCTTGCCCATGGCATCAGGAAGTGGAGTGAGCCCATAGTTAATCTCCGTCATTAATCGCTGGAGGGCTGCAATGAGTTCTCGCAACTGTCTCGGTCTTAATGCATACTGTCTGGCCTTGTAAAAACCGGCGAGGGTGCTGGCTAACAGAATAATTACCGCACCAAACATGTTAACCAAAGGCTTCACCTCCTGCCCCGGTCTGCTGCAACCCACGCATTTTGCCATCAGCCAGCCGAAAGGTCATGCCCCGGCTCGTCCGTTGCAGTTGGACATAACGTTGAAACATCTGCTCCGTAATCAAGGTTCTGAGGGCGGGTCTGGCCGACAGCTCTGATAGGTCACGGCCATGCGCAGTCGCAATCACTGAGACTCCTGCATGCAGGGCTTCCATCACCGCCTCGGCATCCTCCGGACGACCAATCTCGTCCACAATCAGGACATCGGGTGACATGGAGCGAAGCATCATCATCATGCCCTCAGCCTTCGGACAACCGTCCATCACATCTGTTCGGGGACCTACGTCGAAGCCAGGTACTCCTTTGTAGCTACCAGCGATTTCGGACCTTTCATCCACAATGCCCACTTTCAGACGCGGACGTATTCCCTGAACCAGTTCAGTTCCCCCTGTAAGCTTTGTACCACTGCTAATTTGTCTCGCCAGATCTCGTAGCAACGTCGTTTTCCCTTGTTGTGGTGGTGATAGGATCAACGTGTGCAGGACCTGTCCGCTCTTCATATCGAGAAGATAAGGAAGGATACGATCAGCCACTCCATGTACCTCACGGGCTACCCGAACGTTAAACCCGTTAATGTCACGCAGGTATTCGACACGCCCACCGCTTAGCACCGTTCGTCCAGCAAGCCCGATTCGATGTCCCCCAGGTATGGTGATGAACCCTTTACGCAGTTCCTCTTCCAATGTATAAAGTGAATGGTTACTGATCAGATCCAGCAACCTGTGCGTCACTTCTTTCTGAGGAACATACGCTTCTTCAGGATTCCCGGTCGGACAACCTTGAGGTGTCAGGAAGTGGTATGTGTTGCCTGCATTAATCTCCAGGGGTCTGCCTTCACGAATACGTACTTCCTCCACTTGTTCCAATAGAGCGGGTGGCATTCTTCCAAGAATGGTTCGGATCGGTTCCGGAAAAAGTTCCCTCCAGTTCACCTTCATGAGTAGGCTCCTCCAACCTTGAGATCATTTGGTTCACACTTCTGGCGCTTGTTCATATCTCAAGTTTATGCCTGTACATTTAATTTATGACGCTGAAATCTATCAATTCTTCAGAATACGGTTGAGAGTTTGAAACCATAGATGCACCTTCTGTTCTAGGCACCCGTCTAGATGTGCATGCATATAGTAATTGGAGATAGGTAAGTTCCATTTCGGTTCAAAACAGAACTACCGATCCCCAGATAAAGAAAGGAGTTGTGGGGAGTGCGAGTTGATGTCGTTGGCAATGTGAATGAAGTACGTACTATTGATATTGCAGGGCGAAGTGCAGTTGTCATTGATGTATTGTGTACGACCAGTACAATTGTTACGGCTCTGGCGTATGACGCTTCGGCTGTGATTGCCGTAGAGACCGTTCCACAAGCCAAACAAATGGAAGTGAAAGATTGCATTCGAGGTGGGGAGCGTTTTGACAAAAAAATCACCGGATTCGAGGTGGGTAACTCCCCCTATGAATATATGACTGAGGACATTGCAGATAAAACGATCATCCTGACCACAACCGATGGAACCCGAGCCTTGATTAAAGCTTCTAAGGCGAAACATGTACTAGCTGGATCATTTCTCAATGTCAGGGCTGTCGCAGCAGTTCTCTGCCAACTTCAACGAGATGTATTGCTGTTATGTGCGGGGAATCAGGATGAATTTGCACTGGAGGACGCCTTGTGTGCTGGATGTATCATCGACGAACTGCACCGTCAATCCTGTTCTCCCATCCAACTAAACGATCTCGGCATAGTACTTCATCAGGCGGTATCCCAATGTCAAGAGAGGATCCCGGAGCTGGTGCAGGGATCTGTTAGCGGGCGTAGGCTTGAAAAGTTAGGCAGAGTTCATGACATTTCATATTGTTCTCAATTAAACTTGCTGGATTGTGTTCCCGAGATGGGGGAGGGGAACCTCATGCAACCTTATAGAGGCATACGCGGCGGAAAGATGTTCAAGTTGATGTGAGAATTGCCATGAGAAAAACAAAAAAAAGGTGTACTGCTGCCCGTTGGCAACAGTACACCTTTGCTAATTTACATACATAGCAAATACTTATCTGCGATCTTGAGGTCCACCGATAACGGCTTGCTCCGCAGTGTCGAGATCATATGCTGTATGCAATGCCTTAATGACGTCATGCAGCTTATCTCCGTCAATAACACAAGATACTTTGATCTCGGAAGTGCTCACCATCTTGATACTCACGCCTTCAGCGGAAATGACTTTGAACATCTTCGCAGCTACACCAGGATGACTGACCATGCCTGCGCCAACAATGGAGATTTTAACGAGGTTCTCCTCTGATGTGACTTCACGGTAAGGCAAACGGCTATGAAGGCCTTCAATGACACGTAATGCGTTCTCACGATCAGACAGCGCCACAGAGAAAGAGAAGTCCGCTTTGCCATCCATCACACCGCTCTGAACGATAATGTCCACATCCAGCTGATTGGATGCAAGCGCACCAAATACTTCGGCCAGAACTCCTGGTACATCCGGCACACCCAGAATACTGATGCGAGCCACATTTTTGTCATAGGCAATACCACTAACCACTACGCCTTGTTCCATTGCTGCTTCCTCCTTCACAACCGTTCCTTCATTATGGTTAAAGCTGGATCTTACAATTAAAGGTACACCGGAATGCTTCGCGTACTCTACTGCACGCGGATGCAGCACCGCTGCTCCCAAATTAGCAAGTTCCAGCATTTCGTCATAGGATATTTCCTTCAGCTTGCGCGCAACCTTAACGATCCGCGGGTCCGTAGAATAGATTCCGTCTACATCCGTATAGATCTCACACGCATCAGCCTTAATGGCTGCCGCCAGCGCTACAGCTGTTGTATCCGAACCACCACGACCCAGCGTTGTGATCTCGCCGTCTTCCGTCATGCCCTGGAAGCCTGCAACAATAACAATGTTGCCCTCGGCAAGTGCTGCATTCACACGGTCAGGTTGAATATCATGAATACGTGCTTTTCCGTGAACCGGCTCTGTGCGGAATCCCGCTTGCCAGCCCGTAAACGATACTGCCTTACGTCCAAGCGCTTGAATAGCCATCGATAATAAGGAGATCGAAATCTGTTCTCCTGTCGTTAAGAGCATATCCATCTCACGAGCAGGCAGATCACTATTCAGTTGTTTTGCCTGATCAATCAAATCATCTGTTGTATCCCCCATGGCCGAAACCACAACTACACACCGATGTCCTTCATCAGCTTTTTCTACAACACGTCCGGCTACACGCTTCATGCGTTCTGTATCTCCGACCGAGCTGCCCCCAAATTTCATGACGTACAATGACAACGCAAATCCACTCCCTACCTTGTGCAGTATGCATAATTAATGTCCATCGTCATTATTCTCTACGAGAAATGACTTTAACCCAGTATATTACGAAAGCGCCTGATAGGCTAATCTTTTTTCGAAAAAACCCTCTGCCAAAGGAATGGCAGAGGGTTGTTAATACCGTTTATTAGCTTACAGCTTGTGAAAGTTACGCCCGGGAAGAGTATTTACCTTCACGTGTGTCAATCAGGAGAACGTCACCTTCGTTAATGAACAAAGGAACCTGTACGTTCAAACCTGTTTCCACTTTTGCATTTTTGGTAGCGCCTTGTGCAGTGTTACCTTTAACGCTTGGCTCAGTCTCGATGACTTTCAACTCAACGCTTGTTGGCAAGTCGATTCCGAGGATTTCACCTTGGTAGCTAACAATCTTAACGACCATGTTTTCTTTCAGGAAGTTCAATTCCCATTCCAGTTGATCACTAGTCAATGTGAACTGATCATATGTTTCGTTATCCATGAACGTGTGCTCTGTACCGCTTGCATACAGGTAGGATACGCCACGATTTTCGATGATGGCACGACCAATCGTTTCGCCTGCACGGAATGTTTTTTCAACGGTGTTTCCGTTACGCAGGTTTTTCAATTTGGAACGTACGAAGGCAGCGCCTTTACCTGGTTTAACGTGTTGGAAATCAAGCACGGTATAGATATCGTTATCTACTTGCACGGTCAAGCCTGTTTTAAAATCGTTTACTGAAATCACAAAAAATCCCTCCTGATATGGTTAAAAAGTAGGTGATATAAGACGATAGGTTAATGTAATGGTGGGTTTATTCTGAATTGATGACCATGTGCGATGTGACCGTTACGGGTTCGGATCGTTCCTCCGATCGCTGTTGTCTCCTCATTTTCCCGACTAGATTTTAATAAGGTTTAAAATGAGGAGACAAAGGCGAGCGCTTCGCTTCTTCAGAATCGATTCCGCTCCCTTCACTACTTTTGCAATGGTCCATAACAATCAGCAATAACCTGTACCTTTATATTAAAAATCGTCTTATATCCCTGTGGCTGTAATTTAGCCGATTACGGTGAACTTCTTGTCCGACTTCGTGAGAATATGAATACCCGTCTCGGTAATCACTACGTCATCCTCGATACGCACGCCGCCAAGCCCATCAATATATATACCCGGTTCAACGGTAACAACCATACCCGGTTTCAATATATCGTCGCTAAGCTTGGACAAGCGAGGAGCTTCGTGAACTTCCATACCCAGACCGTGGCCTGTGCTGTGTCCGAATTGATCTCCATATCCGTGACCTGCAATGATATCACGAGCCAATGCATCTGCTTCCCGTCCGGTCATGCCCGGTTTCAGGTTCTCCAGCGTATGTAACTGAGCTTCCAGTACAATGTCATAAATTTTGCGCAGTTCAGGTACTGGTGTGCCTGTTGCAATGGTACGTGTCAGATCTGAACAGTATCCGTCCAAAAGTGCACCAAAGTCAAATGTAATTAACTCATTCTGTCCGATGACCTTGCTGCTCGCTACACCGTGAGGCATAGCAGAACGTTCACCCGATGCTACAATGGTGTCAAACGAAGAGGACGTTGCTCCATGCTTGCGCATGAAAAACTCCATCTCCAGATCCACTTCACGCTCCGTCATACCTGGTTTTGCAAACTGCAAAACGTGGCTGAACGTAGCATCCGCCAGATCTGCTGCTCTCTGCATAACCGCGATCTCGTCTTCATCCTTGAACATACGAAGTTGTTCCACAATCCCGGATACAGCTTTCAGTTCAATAGACTGCAGTGCTTCAGCATAAGCGGAGTGCGTGCCAAAAGTAACACTATCCTGCTCGAAGCCAACTGCTTTGATATTTGCGGATGCCAGTAGTTCGCGCACAGTATCCATCGGCTTAGCTTCATGCTCAACAACGGTAAAGCCTTTGGCTTGCTGAGGCGCTTGAGACATATAACGGAAATCAGTCAGCAGATATGCGTCCTGTTCCGTAATCAGCACATATCCCGCAGAGCCTGTAAAACCCGTCATATAACGACGGTTAATCGGGTTTGTAATCAGCATTGCTGTGAGTTCACGCTCACGCATGGCTTCACGCAACTTATTTACTCGTTTGTTTTCCATCGGTAACCCTTCTTTCTCTCACATTCCCGGGTTCCCGGCTCAGGTTTGTTTGTCCAGATGACGCACAAGAGCCAGCAATCCCAGTTCATAGCTTACTTCACCAAATCCGGCAATCTGCCCGATTGTTTCCGCTGCAATCACTGAATGATGTCTGAACGCTTCGCGTGCATGAATGTTGGATAGATGTACTTCCACCGTAGGGACTTTTACAGCATTGATTGCATCACGTATAGCATAGCTATAATGGGTAAATGCTCCGGCATTCAGTATTATTCCGTCTACCTCACCCATCGCTGCATGAATGCGGTCAATGATGTCCCCTTCATGGTTCGATTGATAAAAAGCGATGGAGACGCCAATTTCATCAGCCTGTCTGCGAATTTTGTCCTCAATATCCTTCAGACTAAGCGTTCCATAGATGCCCGGTTCACGTACACCAAGCATGTTCAGGTTCGGACCATTGATCACAATAATTCGTTTCATCGCTGCTCCACCCTCTCTGCAAATAACCATCTGCTATTTTAACACAGCCATTGCCGGATTGAGAAGCTTTTTTGCGCTATGCCCCCGCTTGCTCCGGCTCGCGTTTACGTTCATCCGTGTACTCCATGGCTACCGTGTAACCAATGAACAGCCCCCATAGCAAAAAGAAACAGAGTTCCGTGATGATCGAATCCCACGTTAAACCGTTCAAAGGTTTCATCATCCCGAGTTTCGGTCCTACCAGTATAAAGAGAATCAGCCACCAGACAATTCCATACACCATGCCGGGTACCGGTCCTTTTAATTTTCTAATCGTGAACGTGTAGAGCAAGGAAGCCAATATGGAAAAAACGATAAAAAACAACCAGCCTGTCAAATGTCCAGCTGCGGTATATATATATTCATGTTTGAAAAAAGGCTCGGCCAGAAATCCGACAGGTACAATCGTAAAATGCAGCAGATAGAATAGCCAATGCAGCCCGCCCCAGATAAAACCGGCAAAGAAGCCAAGCTCTAACGCAAAGGAAAATGGCTTCGTGTAGTAGTGAGCTTGACCTTGCCTCTGGGTAGGGCGCCTGCCCCTGTCTTTTTGCTGCCGTTCTTTCGGACGTTGGCCTTCATCTCGCGATGTATCTTCATGCGTACGCTCTGTCATCGATATTCTCCTTCATTCAGTTGATAATCCCGTACTATGCCTCGAATTTTCTGCCTGATTCTACGAGGTAGTATGTTCAAAACAGGGCAATCTTAACAACATCCTTCAAGGATTGACTCACAAACTAGAAATTGCGCTTAAAATTCGATACAATAGGGTTATTAAACTGCCTTTGATCGCGAAGGCTTAGAACAGAATAGGAAGGTGAATAATTTGCCTCAACAATCCAAGCCTGTCAGCTATGGGGGGCAAGCTGTCATTGAAGGCGTAATGTTCGGTGGGAAACATGTCAACGTTACAGCTGTTCGTAGAAAAGACGGCGAAATTACGTATCTGGAAGTTCCCAAGCAAGACAAGTCCTGGGTCACGAAATTGCGGCGGATTCCTTTATTACGCGGAATTGTCAGCATTATAGATTCAAGTGTTAAAGGTAGCAGACATCTTAATTATTCTGCTGACGCTTATGCTGATGATGAACTGGAACCGGAAGAGAAAGCCAAGCAAAAAGAGAAAGAAGGTTCGGGCTGGAGCCTTAGCATGATTATTGGTGTGACCGCCGTAGCCATTCTTTCATTCCTCTTTGGTAAAGTGGTGCTCACTTTGCTTCCTGTTGTTATCGAGAATTTTCTATTCAAAAATGCATTCGACAATCAGTTTTTGCATAATTTACTGGAAGGCGGCATTAAGCTGATCCTGTTACTCGCTTATCTGTGGTTAATCTCACAGACGCCGATGATTAAACGTCTCTTCCAGTATCATGGAGCGGAACACAAAGTAATCAGCGCACATGAAGCTGGTGAAGAACTGACACCGGAGAACGTGCAAAAGTACAGCCGACTGCACTACCGCTGCGGAAGCAGTTTCATTATGTTGACTGTTATTATTGGAGTGTTTCTATACTCCCTATTCACGTACGATAACCTCTGGGAACGGATGGGTCAGCGTCTGTTGTTATTGCCAGTTGTGCTAGGCATTTCTTTTGAACTGTTAAAGCTCACGAATTCGGTACGTGATATTCCTGTACTGCGTTATCTCGGATACCCGGGATTGTGGCTGCAATTGCTGACAACAAAAGAACCGACCAACGAACAGGTAGAAGTCTCCATTGCTTCGTTTAACCGTATGCGTGAGTTGGATGCCAAGCTTGCCAATGTCTCTGCTATGTCAGAAGTACCTGTTGCAACACTCGATCCTGTGAAAGGGTGAATGATATGAACAAGCAGGCAATCTTATTTTGGACGTTCATCGCACTAGCTGCTGTTGGAGTCTTGACTTGGCTGGGGAACGCTAGTCCATCCAGGATCATTATTCCTCTGGTCGTGTTCGGAGCCGTATTCCTGCTGTACAAATATCCGCCTCGTCGCTGGGCAAGCAAAACCAAATCACCGAAGATTAAACCATCGGCACGAACCATGGCAAAAGTTAATGCACAGTCCAGTGCCAGAAAGAGCAGCGGCTCTTCAAAGAAACGTAAGGATTATCCTTTCCAAGTGATTCAAGGACAAAAAGGTAAAAGCGATGAAGATATACCGAAATTTCACTAAAAGCTACTGAACAACCAAAAAAGCAGTTCTCCCAACTTCCGGAGAATTGCTTTTTTCACGTTTATACAGGGATCAGAGGTGAGCTTCTGCCTGTTTCTTGCGCAATTCTTTTCTTTGTTTATCCAGCTGTTCATCATACATTTTCATATTCCATCCGTTGAAAAATTCGCTCCCTGCGGTAGCGCCTGATCGATATAAGGCTGTGCTGTCCTGTAACGATAAATGAAATTGCGTCGGTTTAATGCCAAGCGTTGGGATCTTCACTGTCCGAAACCGGTTAATCTGTTCGATGTAGCGTTCATCATGTGCTGTGAGCATCGTCTCCACAAGGGCCTGAAGCATGCTTAGCGGTCCTTTAATCCGGGCGGGTTCTACTTCCGTCTTCCCCACCATTTTGAATCCAACAACCGGAATAACGTCTCCTCCTCGTTCCGAGCGATCACCATCGAAGAGCCACAACGGAAAATTGCTAAGCAATCCACCATCCACGACATAAACGAACTGATCTTGAAAAGGTAAACCTTTGGAGAATACCGGCGATTTGCGTATGACTACCGGATCGAAAAAATACGGGATACTGCAACTCATACGCACCGCTTTTGCAACATCCAGCTTGGCAGGATCAATGCCGAACCGCCGAATATCGTCCGGCAGCACCAGAATGGTCCCATTGGATATATCGGACGCCGTAATAAGCAACTTGCCTTGCGGCAAGTCAGCGAATGTGCGAATCCCTTTCTGCTCCAGCATCTTGCGAATCCATGATTCCAGCGCCTCCCCCGAATACAAACCTTTCTTCAAGAACAGCCTTGCTGCCGGTCCGATCCATCGGGTATTAAATATGGGGGAACGACGCAGCAATGAAACAAAGGGGGTATTCTCAATAATGACTTTCATCTCCTCGGCCCTGTAACCGGCCGCTAGCAGAGCAGCTACAATGGAACCGGATGATGTGCCTGCCACTCGATTAAACTGAATGCCGCAGTCTTGAGCACCCTGCACAGCTCCCGCAAGTGAGATTCCCTTCACGCCTCCACCTTCAAACACCGCGTTAATTAACACAACAAAACCCCCGTTCTCCAGGCAGCCACATTTCTACTGCCACTCTATGAGAACAAGGGTTTGTCTTATCACTGTATTGTTAAAATGTTTTATAGACCATAGTAGGCTTTTAATTTGGCAATCAAGCCGAGAGGATTCTTCGTCAGGTATTGTGAACTAAAGAATATATCCCCTTTTACTGAAGAATACTTCTTGTTGTAGTTCAGCTGATCGATGATCTCCTGTGATGTCTGCCAGCCAATCTCTGGCGTACCTAACTTATAAGGTGAGTGGCCGATATACAATTTTACATTTGTGTTAGCCACTTCATTCGCCCACCAGTCCACGACTTTGTCGTATCGGGCTACACTCAGTGTCATACTCCAATACACCTGCGGAGCGACATAGTCGATCCACTCTTGTTTAATCCATGTCCGCACATCTGCATTCATGCTGTCATACGCGGTTACTCCTGCTTTGGTATCAGAACCTGTCAGATCAACAGATTTGTTACGCCATACACCAAATGGACTAATTCCATATTCAACGTTAGCTTTCACGCTGTGAATACTCTGCCCGAGCTGCTTAACGAACTGATTGATATTGTCCCGACGCCATTCAGCACGGTCTTTGGTATTCAATGTGTTATAGGTTTTGAAGGCTGCATCATCATTAAAAGTCACATTGGACGGATAAAAATAATCATCCAGATGTACGCCATCAATATCATACTGATTGACCACTTCCATGATCGTATCGATAATATGCTGTCTGGCTTCCGGGATGCCCGGGTTAATGTACAATTTGCCGGATGCATTCACAATCCAGTCGGGATGAAGCTTCGAGATGTGGTTTGCAGCCAAGTTCGATGTACTCGCTGAGTTCGTTGCTCTAAACGGATTAAACCAAGCGTGGAACTCCAAGCCTCGTTTATGTGCTTCCTCAACCATAAACGCGAGGGGATCATAACCTGGATCTTTACCTTGTGTTCCTGTCAATACGCTGTTCCAAGGTACCAGACCTGAAGGATAGATGGCATCCCCGTTGGCTCTCACTTGAACGAATACGGCATTAATGCCCATACCTTGCAACGTATCGAGCTGTTTCGTGTACTCCTGTTTTTGCTTCTCCACATTTCCCTTGGCACCGGATGTAGGCCAGTCTCCATTCACAGTGGAAATCCAGGCTCCCCGCATCTCTTCAGAAGCTGGTACAGTGCCCGTGCCTTCAGGCTCCGCTGGGGTTACCGGAGTTGGTTCAGGAGTTGGGACTGATTCGTCTCCTGTGTACAGATCAATGGTCTGGGCAGCCTGATTCCAGTTCACTCGAATGCCCAGGTTCTCACTGACGAATCGAATGGGTACCATGACCCGACCCTGTTTCAATTCGACCGATGCATCCAGACCAACTACAGCGTTATCCACCGTCGCCTGCTGGCGTCCGCTCGTCATAGAGATGACCGAATCGGATTTCTTAATGGTCACGGTACGAGTAGCTTGAGACCATAGAACAGACGCACCCAGTCCTTCGCTAATAACACGCAGAGGCACCATCGTTACATTTACTTTGGGCAAGATGTAGGGTGATACATCCGATTCCAAACGGTTGCTGTCTAGAAAAATAGCGATTTCCTTCTGCCCGGCCGCTTGTGCCGTCATGCCTGCTGTCTGTAATCCAAGTACAAAAATGAGCAGCAGCATCAATCCTTTACGAACGTTCATTAGTGCAGTCCTCCAAAATCATTATAAATTTGCGGTAAATTCTACTAGTTTAATAGACGCTCCTACCGTTCGTTTAGTTGCGAAAATCACCAAATTATGGTGTGAATACAAACAAAAAAATGCTTCCTGCCATTGAAACGGCAAGAAGCATCCTTTGATCACGGGATACGATTCATTGTATATCACCATGTGTATTCCACTGCTGAAACTTAAGACTCCGTATTACTCATGACGTCCTGAAGGTTTTTGAGGTCACGCAACCGGCTCTCATCCTGACGGAAGTATTCAACCAAGGACTCAATGCATGTAATGGAGTCCCAGCTCAGATGATGTTCAATGCCTTCAACATCATTGTAGATATTTTGTTCCTGAACACCAATCGTTGTCAAAAATTGTTCAAGCAGATGATGGCGCTCCATCAAACGTTTGCCCATCTTTTTGCCTTTTGGCGTAAGCACCAGTCCGCGGTACTTTTCATAGATCAGGTACTCGTCTTTGTCCAGCTTTTGGATCATCTTCGTCACCGATGAAGGATGTACTTCCAGTCCTTCAGCTATATCAGACACACGAGCATAGCCCTTTTCATCAATTAATTTGTATATACGCTCCAAATAATCTTCCATACTGGGCGTTGGCATCTGCTTCCCTCTTTTCTCTCTGACCGGCCCCTATTCGTGCCTGGTCCCTATCTTATAATGATACATGTTATCAATACGCATTGGCAAGTCCTGCACAGTTCGGAGCGCGCTGTTACACAAGTAATTGGCAGGCGTGACTTCTCCCCATACGAGGCAAACTAAACAAAGTTCCGCATCGAAAGGAGTGATTTCGTGAGTACAAGTGTAGCCTCACCGCCAGTTCGTAAAGCAAAAGGCACTAAACCCTTTATTCCCGATTTGGTGTATTTTGAACCCGGTGCGTTGGAATATGATAAAGGCAAACGGATTATGGAATGGGTCACATCCAAAAACATACCTTATCAGATGACCACATCCCATAACCGAATCACAAACTTGCCGGGTGAAACCGAACAAGAAAAATATCGGATGGCAAAGCGTACTCTTGTCGTTGGTGTGCGCAAAACACTTAAGTTCGACCAGTCGAAACCTTCAGCGGAATATGCCATTCCCATCTCTACTGGCTGTATGGGGCACTGCCATTATTGTTATCTTCAAACTACTCTTGGTGCGAAACCTTATGTCCGTGTCTATGTTAATACCGAGGAGATCATTCAGGCTGCAAAAGGATACATTGAAGAACGCGCGCCAGAAATCACACGGTTTGAAGCTGCCTGTACGTCTGATCCCGTAGGACTCGAGCATATCACGGAGAATTTAAGTGACTTGATCCGTTTTATGGCGGAAGAAGAATATGGGCGCTTGCGCTTCGTAACCAAATATCATCACGTTGATCCGTTGCTGAACCTTAAACATAACGGCCACACCCGTATCCGGTTTAGTGTCAATTCGGATTATGTCATCAAAAACTTTGAACCGGCTACCTCCAGATTTGAGGAACGCATTGAAGCTGCTGGTAAAATTGCACACGCCGGTTACCCCCTGGGCTTCATTATCGCTCCGATCATGTGGTATGAAGGCTGGGAAGAAGGATACTCGGATCTTTTGCAGAAGCTGGCAGATACGCTTCCAGAAGAAGCAACCAAGGATCTTACCTTTGAGATGATCCAGCACCGTTTTACCAAAACGGCCAAAGCAACCATCGAGAAACGTTATCCTAAAACCAAGTTGGAGATGGATATTGAGAAACGTAAGATGAAATGGGGCCGCTGGGGTCAGTACAAGTATGTGTATAAGGATGACCAGCAAGATGCGCTGCGCGAATTCATTACGGAACGGATCTTTGAACATTTCCCACTAGCCAATATTGATTACTTCACCTAAACGAACAACAGGATTGCCCAAAATCATATGCAGTTAAAAACATTCCTAACAAACGATTAAAAAGCAGGTTACATGACCCAGATTGACTCTGGTAACATGTAGCCTGCTTTGTCGTGCATTTTTAAATTCAAATTCAGTTCATCCGTTTAAATGATCATCCAGTCTGGTGTAATCTGCTGCAACCAGATCGTAATCTTCGTCATCTGATCTGTAAAAAGCAATATGCCAAGAAACAACATTAATGCTCCCCCGACTTTCATCATGACATTGGAATACCGTAAGATCCAGCGTGTCGAACCGATGAAAAAGGCCAAAATGAAAAACGGTATGGCAAACCCTGCCGTATAACCTGTAATCAACGCCAGCCAGGTTGTGGGCTCACTTGCAGCCATAGCAATGATTGTTGCCAGAATGGGACCAATACACGGCGACCAGCCTGCTGAGAAACCGATGCCAAATATAAAAGAGCCCAGATAGCCTGCTGGTTTCCATTTCATATCCAGCTTGCGTTCCTTCATCAGAAACTGTGGCTTGAACACACCAAGCAAAAATAATCCCATAAGCATAATTAAAATCGCAGACAATTGCCGAATCAGTTCTCGGTTATCATTGAAAAATTGGCCAAACAGTCCAGCACCCAGGCCAAGCGAATAAAATACAGCCGAGAAGCCTAAAATAAACGCCAGCGTGTGCGTCATCGTCTTAAAACGGACTTCTCGCTGATTGCGGTCATCCTTCAATTGTTGCACCGTCATACCTGTAATGTAGGAGAGGTATGATGGGTACAACGGAAGACAACATGGTGATATAAATGAGACCAAACCTGCTACAAAAGCCATCCATACATTAACATCAGGCATGAAGCGGATGTCTCCCTTCCCCGGGCTCTCGTGCTTGTTCGTTTAGCCGTCAGGCTCGGAACCCTTTTTTTCCAATCATCGTCAGAATCAGCATCATGATCAGCAATAATACAATCGTTGCTCCAGGTGCGAGGTTCCAGATACCTGCTACAACCAGTCCAAGGACTACGGCAATTTCGCCAATCACCACGGACAAAATAATGGCGGATTTGAAACTTCGGGCCATCAACAGGCTGACTGCTACCGGAATCGTCAATAGTGCTGACACCAGAAGCGCACCGACAATCTTGATCGCCGTGCTTATGACAAGTGCTGTCATCACAGTGATTAACATGTTCAGAATTCTCACAGGCAACCCTGTAACCGCTGCTGCATCTTCCTCAAAACTGAGCAGGAAAAATTCCTTATGTAACAATGCCACTACAATCACCACGATCAGCGTAACCACACCTACAAGCTTCAGATCCGTAGCGTCTAATGTATATATACTGCCGAACAAATAACTCATGACATCTGCATTATATCCTTTGCCCAGCGTGAAGAACAAGGAAGCAAGAGCCACACCACCGGACATGATAATGGCAATCGATAATTCGGCGTAACTCTTGTACGCTTTGCGCAATTTCTCTATCGCAAATGAAGCAAGCACCGCAAATATCAAGCCCACTGCAATGGGATACACTTCAATCAGGAATCCAAGTGCAACACCGGCAATGGTCACATGAGACAAGGTGTCTCCGATCATGGATAACCGCCGCAAGACCAGGAACAGTCCGATTAACGGAGCGGTGATGCCAATTAACAACCCACCCGCCAGGGCACGCTGAAAAAAATCACTCATTAATATTTCCAAAACAAACACGACTCCTTCGGCCTTACTCTAATCTAATGGGCCATAAATACGGCTAGCGAACCTGTGCAGTGGTATGTTGCAGATTGGTCTCAGCACAATCCTGTACCTCATGCGAATGACGGACATGGAAATTAATTTTGCCATTCGTTACCACAGCTTCAGAACCCAGATAACTCTCCATCCGATCCATATCATGAGACACCATTAGAAAAGTCATTCGGTGATGTTCATGCATATGCGTAATCAGTTCAAAGAAACTGGCCTGTGATTCAGCATCAATACCTACGGTAGGTTCATCCAGAATCAACAGATCAGGGTGATTGATAAGCGCTCGTGCCAAAAATACACGCTGTTGCTGTCCGCCGGACAATTGACCAATACGTTTGTTCGCCAGATCCTCGATCCGCATGACCTGCATCGCATCCGTGCACTGTTGCTGACATTTGCGAGACATACGACGGAACATGTTTTTGTTATTATACAAGCCTGACATGACCACTTCACGAACGGTCGCAGGAAACAACGGGTTAAATGCATTCTTTTGAGGCACATACCCGATTCGGTCCCAGTCCTTGAACCTGCGGATCGACTGTCCGAATAGTTTGATATCTCCCTGCGCAGGAGGAAGAAGTCCTACCAGCATGCGCAGCAATGTCGTTTTACCCGCCCCATTGGAACCGATAATCCCGACAAAGTCCCGTTCCTGGGCCATAAAATCGAGATTCTCAATCACTCGCTGGTCCCCGTAGGAAAATGATAGTTTCTCGATCTCTATAATTGGATCATGACATAGTGGCATGATTTGCTGCATGGCAAAGCCGCCCTTCATTATATATAAGAATCCCATAGCGTTCTAAGAGCCTTCACCGTGAACGGTAAAGACTCTTCGATCTGAATTCTTCATTATATCTTATTTTAATGCGATCAGCAGATTTTGCAAATTTTTCTCCATGAGGGTGAAATAATCATCCCCGTTTGTTGCCTGCTCCTTGGTCAATCCCTCAACCGGATTAAGGACCATGGTCTCCACTCCTGCTTCACTTGCCAGTGTTTTCGCCAATTTGTCAGATACCAGCTCTTCGAAGAAAATGTATTTAATGCCTTCATCTTTAACGAGTTTCGCAAGCTTCACAATATCCTGTCCTGTCGGTTCAGCATCCGGGGATAGTCCCATAATGGCATGCTGGGTTAATCCATAATCACGTGCAAGGTAGCCAAACGCTTGGTGCGAGACAACAATTTCGTTGTTTGGTACGTTAGCCAATTCATCTGTAAAACGCTGATCCAGCGTCTCAAGCTTGGTACGAAGCTCTTCATAACGTTGTTCGTAACCTGCTTTGTGATCAGGATCTGCCTCGACCAGACTATTTTTGATGTTTTCAGCCATGATAATGGCTGATTTCGGACTAACCCACGTATGTGGATCAATATGATGATCAGCGACATCTTCACTTGCAGCCTCATCAGTATGTTCATCTGCATGCTCGTCTTCGTGCTTTTCGCCGTGACCGTGCCCATCATCACCCTCAGCGGTTAACAGCTTAACCCCTTCACTGACGGCAACAGACTTCACCTGTGTATCGCTATTCAACGACTTCAGGAAATTCGGCACCCATCCTTCCAGTCCAGCTCCATTATAGAAAAACAGCTGTGCCTTGGACGTATTAACGATATCCTGACTCTTCGGAGTCCAGTCATGTGGCTCTACTCCCGTTGGCAGCAGGTTAATGACATTGGCATCCTCACCACCAATTGCAGTCGTAAAAGCATATACAGGATAAAATGTCGTCACAACGTTTACCTTGCCTTCCACAATCTTCGCACTATTGGAACTATCCTGCCCACACGCTGACAATACCAGCAAAATGAGAATAAGCAAACCCGTCCACATTAACTTCATGTTGCCTCTTTTGCTCGTCTTCCCTGTCCGGTTATCCTGAACTTGATGTTGCTCTTTATAAAATGTCATTATGATTCACTCCGCATCTCTTAATCGTAAACATTACTGAAAGAATTATAGGTAACCTGAACCTACTTGTCAAGCTATCCCGTCCTATTCATTCTTTCCTGAAGTACGGAGTTCATAACAGTATATGCTTGTTCTCTTCCCTTAAGATGCGATTTATATCAACAAAAAAAAGGGGCCCGAATTACATCGGGCCACCTTGAGTCATAGTTACGACAGAACTTGAATCAATTTCATAACTCAATTCTTATTTCACTTGTGCCCCATTAGGCATGTTGTCCGGCACTGTAGCCAGTGTTAGTTGGTCGCCATGGGATGCTGCAAGGATCATACCCTGAGACAGTTCACCACGAAGTTTCACGGGTTTGAGGTTGGTCACACAGATGACTTTGCGTCCAATCATCTCTTCTGGCGAATAGAACTTCGCGATTCCCGATACGACTTGGCGCTGCTCATAACCCAGATCGAGCTGCAATTTCAGCAACTTATCCGCTTTTTTGACCGGTTCGCAGGCAATGACTTGCGCGACACGCAGTTCTACTTTAGCAAAATCGTCAATACCGATCTCTTCGGTACCTTCAGGTGCGGTTACCGGTTCAACAGATGCTGAAGCTCCAGCATCTGCTTGACTTGCTTCAGGCTGTACTGCTTTTTGGCCACCAGTCATCGCTTCGGAGATATAAGCAATCTCCTGTTCGGAATCCAAACGCGGGAAGATTGGATCACCTTTTTGCAATGCGTTTCCAGTTGGAACCAGACCCCATTGTTTGGCTGTATCCCAAGCCGTAAGTTCACCTTCCTGAATGCCGAGCTGTGCCCAAATTTTATGAGGAGCACGTGTCAGGAACGGTTGCAACAGAATCGAAGCAATTCGCAAGCTTTCGATCAGGTGAGCCATAACGGATGCCAATTCATCACGTTTTGCTTCATCACGAGCCAGCGCCCATGGCTGCGTCTCATCAATATATTTGTTGGTGCGGCTGACAAACTGGCTGATCGCTGTCAGTGCTACGGAAAACTGCAGGTTTTCCATCGCCTGTTCCACTTTTTCCACTGTAGCATGGCCTGCTTCTTCCAGCGAAGCATCAAATTCCGTTACATTCGATGCAAACGCCGGGGCTTTGCCTTCAAAATATTTGTCTACCATCGCAACTGTACGGTTCAACAGGTTACCCAGATCGTTCGCGAGGTCGGAGTTAACACGCTCTACGAAGCTCTCTGGTGTAAACGTACCATCGGAACCAAACGGCACTTCACGCAGCAGGTAATAACGCAGTGCATCGAGACCGTAACGGTCAATCAGAGTCACTGGATCAACGACATTACCTTTTGATTTGGACATTTTGCCATCCTTCATCAACAACCAGCCGTGCGCAAACACTTTCTTCGGCAAAGGCAAGTCCAGCGCCATCAACATAATTGGCCAGTAGATCGTATGGAAACGAACAATTTCTTTCCCTACCAGATGAACATCCGCAGGCCAGAACTTGTTATACAGGGATGCATCGGATGAACCATAGCCCAGTGCTGTAATATAGTTGGACAACGCATCAATCCACACGTAGACCACGTGTTTTGGATCGCCTTTAACTTTAACGCCCCATTCAAATGTAGTCCGCGATACGGCCAAATCTTCAAGACCTGGCTTGATGAAATTGTTGATCATCTCGTTCTTACGGGATTCCGGCTGAATAAAGCCCGGGTTCTCTTCATAATATTTCAACAAACGATCTGCATATTTGCTCATACGGAAGAAGTAGGATTCTTCTTTGACCAATTCAACCGGGTGCCCACTATCCGGGCTCTTGGCCGAGATAATCTCACCCTTCTCATTCTTCTCTACATCCACCAGTTGAGTCTCCGTGTAATACGTCTCATCCGGAATGCTGTACCAGCCTTCGTACTCACCTTTGTAGATATCTCCCTGTTTCAGCAAACGGTCAAAGATATCCTGGACGACGGTTTTGTGACGCTCTTCGGTTGTACGGATAAAGTCGTCATTGGAAATGTCCAACTTGTTCCACAGTTCCTTGATCCCCACAACGATATCGTCGATAAAAGCTTGCGGTGTCTGTCCTTTCTCTTGTGCCTTGCGCTCAATCTTCTGACCATGTTCATCGGTTCCTGTCAGATAATGAGCATCGTAACCGCGTAGACGCTTGTAACGAACCATCGCATCTCCCGCCACCGTTGTATACGCATGCCCAATATGCAATTTGTCACTCGGATAATAAATCGGGGTTGTCAGATAAAATGTTTTTTGGTCAGCCATGAATGACTTCTCCTCCTTCTAATGTTCCTGCTTCATGTGATCCCTTCGTCCAAAACAACTAAAAAAGAACACAAAAAACTCCCGCCCCTATGGGACGAGAGTTGCTCTCACGTGTTACCACCCAAATTCCCCATGTTTTTCACAAAACACAGGCTCTGTCGGTCCTTCGACCGCCCATTAACGCTGGATCACGCCTCAGCCTTACGACAGCAGCTCTGAAATCACTGTCTGCACGCTCGAAAGAGGTTCCTCCGGGACCATGTTCCATCCTCCTCCCAGACCGGTTCTCAGCTCATCCGGCTCTCTGCACTGGGGGTGTGTCTGTACTTATCCCTTCACTGGAAAATCATATAGAAGTTGTTCAAAAAGTCCACTTTTGATTACGAATCATGCCTACCGGCATCATCAGCATCGAAGTTGAAATTCAGCCGAAATGTCCGTTGCTCACGTAGGTTTCCTACGCTCCGCTACTCCATTTCTAACTTCATCCCATCTTCTCGGTACTGAAAACTAGACTTTTTGAACTCGCATATATAGGAAAAATATACTGAAATGCGGACCCCTTTGTCAAGTGGACAGCATCCTCAAGTTCAATCCTGGCCTGCTTCCAGGCCACCGGAACACTTCAAGTTACATCGTTACTCCGATACCATCATGGATTTCTCCGCCTTTGGTGGCACCAGATCCACTCCACCTGGATGAAACGGGTGACATTTGGCAATACGTTTCGCTGTTAACAACGAGCCCTTGAGCGCACCGTGCACTTCAATCGCCTCCATGGCGTAAGCCGAACAGCTCGGATAGAACCGACATGTTGGCGGTGTTAATGGAGAGATATAGTTGCGGTACACCCGAATGGGTGCCTGAGCAATTCTGCGCGATAACTTCATGGTCAGTGCTTCCCATGAGCGTGTTGATGTCCCGATGCAGCTTTGGCCGGGGCATGCTCAGCACAGTCCTTGCAATATCCAAATACCTCAAACTTGTGGTCCACAACCTGAAATTGCTCAGGCGCATCCGCAAGCTGCATCGGGCAAAAAATAATTGGATATGTCTTCTGACAATTCAGACAGATCATATGATGGTGATGATGATCTTCACTACAGTGTGCTTTGAATTTAACGCCATCTTCGAAGATGACCTGTTCCAGTACACCCAGTTCCTGCATCACCCGCAAATTACGATATACTGTGTCAAAACTCAGTCCGCTGTAAGTCTTACCCATATATTCATAGACGTCCTTGGGTGTAAGATACCCGGGGGACTCGGCAAATAACCGGGCCAGTGTTTTCCGCTGATCGGTAATGCGAAGCCCCTGTGAGGACATGGTCGAAATAATCTGTTCTGTCGACAGCATGATCTTAAGCACCTCCTGTCATACGAGCATTTTGCATCATTCATAGAGCGACAGTTTATTCGGCGAAAGGGAAAACTTTCGCTTTCTTGTATACCTCTAATAATGCATCAAATTACGATTAGAGTCAACGAAGACAACGGGTTAGGTCATTCCAACATCACATAAAAAGGACTCCATGCACATGCATTGCCATTAGTCTAGCTTGAGCTAATGGCATTACATTTTGATGGAGTCCCTTCCTGACGGTTCAGATGATCAATCGTTCGGGCGACTTTTGGGGTGAACGGGTATATATGATATAAGCTTTCACTCCAAACCGTCCGTGCATGTTCATGTTATTACTTTTCAGCCGGAAGCGGCGTGAACAGCAGGTTAACAGGCAAGTTACTTCCTGGTGCCGCAGAGAAGAGAATAGTTACACTCTCGCCGTACGAACCTGTGCGATACATAACGCTTTGCTCATTAGGCGCAGTTACAGATTTACCTGTGGAAATCTGAACAACCTGTCCGTTCACGAGTGCAACACCTGAGTATCTGCCTCCACGAGGGTTGAATGAAATCAACGTGCGCGGAGCAACATTATTCAATGTAATTTTGTACAATACACCGAAGTTACCTGCGTTGGAAGCTTCTGTGAAAGCCATAGGGTCCGTTCCCACAAGGTTTGGATCACTTGCATTGTCTCCAAGTGGAAGACGTGCAGGCTTCGATCCTATTTCCTGATCATACGTAATGATCCGTGTTGCATTCGGGTACGTTCCGCGGTTGTGAACACCATCACGATCCAGAACCGGCAGGCTCGACAACACTTCCATCGGGTCCTTGTTTTCTTCGATCATGATAATGTTGTAATCCAGTTCATAATCACTGAATACATCGGAATACAAGGAAATGACTTGTCCCTGTTTCATCGGAAGAACGCTCAGATCATTGAGAATCAGCTTGCTTTCTCCTGGCTGGATGTACACTTTCTTTTGTCCGGTACCATTCTGCATGGATTGGAACCAACGGTCAATCGACAGCTTTCCAGCTACCGTTGCAAAAGGAGACGGTCCTGCAAAACCCATGTTTTGCTGGTCAATGGATGCCGTGTATGCATTGTTGTTTGTCGCTACAACATACATTTTCACGTTTTTGCCCGTGTTGTTCACATGGTGAATCATGAAGCGTGTCTGTCCGAAGGAAGATTCCTTGTACACAATGCCTTCCGTATTCACGGTTTCCGGGCTGTTACTGCGGATCAGCAGACTTGGTTCATCATAATACGTGAAAGGAACTTTCTCCAATGCCGGTACTCCACCACCATCAAAAGTGAACTTCTCACCGACTGGTGTGAACAATTGATTGAAGTCAGTCACACTATAAAGTGTTTCTCCCGTAATATTGATCATCTTGGTATAGCTATCGCTAGCACCATGTTTATCGGTAACTGTAATCGTTACGGTCTTCGGTCCTGGAACAAAGAATGCAAGTGCATTGTTATCCCATTCGGTTTTAACAATTGCATTCTCATCATCTGTGCTTTGATCAATATAAGTGATTTTCTCACCCATTTTGTATTCTTCTTTATCTGTCGTAAACATCGCGACAGGAGGCAGATTTGGTCTTTCAACCTTAATCGTAACCGAATACGGATCGCTCCATTGACCACTCGAATCCTGGACCGCATAGGTTACTGTGTATACACCTGGTTGGTCGAATGAATCCTGACGGCCTGTCCAACGCTCATCTACAATGCTGAGTCCCTTGGGAGAGCTGGATCTGGTTGTGTAGGTTACCTGATCTCCGGCAAAGACCTCTTTTTGTACCGTGAAGCTTGCCACCGGTTTGGTACTCAAATTCAATACAACCGTTTTGGCAGATTGATTTACTTTATACGTAATGTCCAGAGCCTGTGTAATTGAAGTCAACGGCACCATGAACGTATTTTTTTGTTGATAAGCCGCGCCCTTCATCGTTCTGGACACACCATTAACGGTATATATCTTGCTGTTTGTTTTGAAACGCAGCTCATCTTCACCACTAATAATGATCGTTTCTTTGGTTGTGTTATCATATTTTACATCATAGCCAACCCGATCAACGAGAGCACGGATCGCTACATAGGATACACCATTTTTAACAGCCATTGGCTGTCCAGCAAGATATGTTTTGCCATCTTGCATCATTTTATTACTGTTCATATAAAGAGTGAGGTCTCCACCCCCGCCTCCAGCAACAGATGAACCGCCTGTAGATGGTTGCTCCACTTCTACTGGTGCAGGTGCTGGTGTTTCCTCAGCTGTACCTTCTTCGTCCGTAGGTTCAATTACCGGCTCAACAGGAGTCGCGTCTGTTCCTGTAGGAACATCTGTCTCAGGGTTCACTTCTTCAGTTGTTTCATTATTTGATGTTGGCGTGTTTGTTCCGGATTTCACTTCGGATTCCGCGATGGTTTGTTCTTTCTTCACAACCTCCACGGATTTAACTTTGGCTGTATTCACTGATGTAGTATCGCTCTGATCTGCTGATTGTGCATTGGCAGGAATCACTGCAAACGCCTGAAACACAGCAAAAGCGGTAAGTATGGACAATTTCTTCTTCAAATTCATTCTTTGTCTTTGGCTCCTTCTGCTCCCATTTTATAAATATCCCCCTCAAAAAGTCATATTATTAGACGCTTGGAACCGGGAAAAGTTGCTAAAAAGTTAAGAGGAGAATTGTAAACTTTTAATAGAAGGAAAATACTATGAAAATAGTTATCTATCAATTATCTTTTTGGCATTCATATCCCAAAATTAACCAATATAAAATTTCAACAAAAAAATCTCTCCGGGAGATGGTCAATCAGCACCATATCGCAGAGAGATGTAAGGATTGAATAGGCCTAGCGCAAACGGACAGGCAGACTTCCTGTTGGCTGCAGTCCTCCGGTTAACACATGGGACAGGGCCCGAACAACTGCAGGTGTATTTTCATACGTACACACATAACTTCCCGGCCTCGAAATCTCCAGCAGATCATATGGATTGCGTAGAGCAATTACAATCAGGGAATGATTCTTACTAAGCTTTTCAACCAAATACTGTTGCCCTTTCGGAAGTTGACCTGCCGATGTGTACGTACATACGATAACTTGTTCACGATCCGACACATCCTTCCATATGCGATCTACTTCCTCATATGAAGGCTGAGTCGTTATTTTACGCTCACGAATTTTGCCTCGCAGCTGCGATAGCGCCATACCCAACGATTCTGTATGGGACCATGGTTCATCCACCTCTGTCCGTTGCACAACCTCAGGCCAGATGACATATACGTCCTTCTCTGGGATCAACGGCAGCAGCCCATCATTATGAACGATGGTGATACTGCTTGAAGCAATCTTGAACAACGTCAATTCGTTGGGCTCACTGGGCTCAGTGGGTTTAGTGGATTTAGTGCAATCAACAGGTTCGACATCGGTTGCTTCGACCGTTTCACTCGCTTTCGGCGAAACCAGATGATCATTCTGCTGCCCGCCGCGCTTTCTTTTCCATGTCATAATGCGTTCAACCGCCTGATGAATAACCTCTTCCGAAATGCGCCCCGTTCGAACTGCTTCCACAATGGCTTCCAGCGCAGCAACCTGATCTTGCAAGGTATGACTCACCAGAATCAGATCTGCTCCTGCTTCCACAGCACGAACGGCAGCTTCAGCTACCCCATATGGCTTGGATATCGCATGCATTTCAAGACAGTCTGTAATAATAATGCCTTCAAACCCCATTTCCTCACGTAATAGGCCCGTTAACACCTTATGTGACAACGTTGCCGGAATGGGCTCGGGCTCAATCGAAGGGAACATCACATGAGCTGTCATAATAGCATCAACTCCGGCCTCAATCGCCTTACGGAACGGTAACAACTCCATCTGTTCCAGCCTGTTTCGATCATGAGGTACCGTAACCATACCAAGATGAGAATCTACGGCGGTATCTCCATGTCCCGGAAAATGTTTGGCAGTAGCAGCTATGCCCTGTGATTGATATCCGGTGATGGCAGCTACGCCATGAGCGGCCACACTTTCAGCATGTTCACCATACGAACGCACACCGATGACCGGGTTAAGCGGGTTGTTATTCACGTCGACCACTGGCGCAAGGTTCATATCAATACCGATACTTTTTAACTCATGACCCAGAATTTGGGCACACTCCAGGGTATATTCCGGATTGCCTGTAGCACCAAGTGCCATATTACCCGGCACTTGGGTCATTCCCTCTTGGTCAATCCGTGCAACCATGCCACCTTCCTGGTCCACCGAAATCATGAGTGGTAGGGCCCCCGCTTCAGCAGCCATATCTTGCAGTTCGGCGGACAGCCGTGTCAATTGATCTATACTTTCGACATTGCGCCGGAAATAAATGACACCCCCGACGTGATAGTCACGGATTAAGCGAGTAATCTGTTCATCTGCGTGCTGACTGTGAAATCCACACATCAACAATTGGCCTACCTTTTGCTCCAATGTCAGATCATTCAAGGGTTTCATTCGACCTCTCCTCCCGTTTCCCTTGCTACTACAAACCCAATTGTTTACTCTGCCTGTACTCGGAGGGTTTCATGTGGAAGTGTTTATGAAACACCTTGGAGAAGTAACGGCGCTCCTTGAAACCTGTTGCTTCCCCAATCGCTGTAATGCTCCATTCGGTTGTAGTCAACAATAAAGCGGCACTTTCCATCCGTTTCTGCGTCATGTATTCCACAAAAGTAACACCCATTTGAGTTTTAAATAGCTGGCAGAAGTAACCCGGGCTGATTCCGAGCCAATCTGAGACTTCATCTATTCCCAAATCCTGTTGCAGCCGTGCGTCCATATACTCACATGCAGACAGGATCAGTTCCGATACGGAAGGACGTGGCTGCGTTTGTTTGCCCTGACAGGCATGGGCAACAACCTCTGCAAGTTCAAGGAGTTCCCTCATGGATCCGGCCCCTTGCAGTGCATTCCAATAATTCACTTCGTGCTCTTCAGCGATGGAATATACCTCACGCAGTTCCCGAAGCATGTGAACAAGCATAAACCGAAGATTGGTTTCATCTATCCTGTTGAAAGATTGTCCTGAATTCCCCATTTGCTGTTTAAGCCGCTCCAATACATCACGTACCCCCTGCTTGTTCCCTTGCCGAATCCACCGAGTAACAAGCTCCAGATCTTCTCTTGTAATCCATGAGTTAGCCCCTTTGGAGGCCGTATGATCATCCGATAAGGTGGTTTCGGGACAACTGGCTTTCAGCACCCTGTCTTCACTCTCCGAATGGGACATCAGTATTTTTTGACAATGCCGGAATCGCTCCAGAATTTGACTTTCCAAGTTCACGGGCACAGCATCCTGAACAACCCTAACCTTCACATTTGAATCCAGGGATAATATCTCATTTAATTCGAGACACAGTTGATGGGCCAGATCCTCTGAGCGACGTTTCCAGTCCCCCGATGCCTCCAGCAGGATGCACCACTCCCCTTTGCGGGTCGAAAGAATCTGACAGTTCCCCCTAATTCTCTCCGCTACTTCCCTAAGTGTGGAACTTACGGTCTCATGCCATCGTTGATGCTGAAGTTCGGACCAGCCGATCGAATGGCGAAAATAACCGACTGCATCCACCAGCAGCAACGTATACGGTGCAGTAGTTGTTATGAATTCAGGAACAGAGGCAGGATAGGCAACCTTCAATGGTGCTTCTCCTCGCAACAGGTCAATCAACTGTTTGTGTCTGATCCAGCTTTCCATCTCTTGGTTGCGATAACGTTGCGATTCGTTTTCCAGACGTCTCTTCTGGATCTGCCCGGCAAGCTCACGCAGTTTATGTTCCAGATTCAAATAATCAATTGGCTTACATATGTATTCATGTACGTTATACTTGATAGCGGTTCGAGCATATTCAAACTGCTGATAACCGGTCAGCAAAATAATCTCACACGTTTCACCCTGCTCTCGCAGTAAACGAATAAGTTCCAATCCATCCATAGACGGCATCCGAATATCACACAAGAGAATGTCTGGATGACTTTCTGTTACTTTCCCCAGCGCTTCTACACCACTTCTCGCTGTACCTGTGATTTCAATCCCCATCTCTTCCCAGGGTAAAATGTAGTTCAGATTCTCCAAAATCGGCAGCTCATCGTCAACCAGCATTGCAGTCAGATTCATCCGGCTTCCTCCTGCTCATATAATGGAATGATACATCGAATAACTGTGCCATACCCCGGTGCTGAACATATAAATATGCCATACCCGGCCCCGTATTGAATACGAATTCGATCTGCCACACTTCGTAATCCCAATCCCCTGCGTTCCGTTATGGACGACAATGATTCCGCCCCTTCCGCGAGCATATCTTCCGGCGGATCTTCTGCCATATACTCAAATCGTGCGAGCATTTCCTGGGGAATACCGATCCCATTATCCTCAACACATAACACCAGATAATCCCGTTCTGCGTATGCGCTTATCCGTAGTACACCTGGATAGGTGATCCCCTCAAACCCGTGTTGAATGCTATTTTCCACTAGAGGCTGGAGGGTAAGCTTGAGCAGGATTGAGCTGTATAGATGGGGTGGAATGTCAATCTCATAGGTGAACAAATCACTGAACCTGTACTGTTGAATCTCCAGATAACTCTGCAAATGCCTGATTTCCTCACCCAGCGGAATCTCCTCCTGATCCTGAATGCTGATACGAAGCATATTGCCTAGTCTGGTCACCATCTCGCTTACTTTGCGGCCCTCCCCACGCAGCGCTAATCCATTAATGGATTCCAATGTGTTAAACAGAAAATGAGGTTTGATCTGGGCCTGTAGTACACGCAGTTCCGCTTGGGCCTTCTGCTCCTGCTCTGCCCGAACACGACGGAATAATCCCCCGATCCGATCCAATAGTTCATTGAACCCTTGCGCAAGCAGCTGCATTTCATCGAATCCTTTTCCTTCCACCCTCGCGTTAAAGTCACCATCATCCACACGACGCATAAACCGTACAAGTACAGCAATGTTACCCGTAATGCGATTCATGAAAAAAAGATTAAAGATCATTGCTGCGAGCAGGCATAACAGAATAATGATGACAGACCAACCGGCAAAGGCATTGGTTTCCGCAGATAAGGCTTCCCATGAAGTCACACTGACGAGACTCCAGTTATAGTTCTTCAGATGATATTGCGAAAGGATGCTCTCCTTGCCGTCAAAGACCGTTCTGACACTGCTAAAGCCAGGACCGTAACTGCCGGATTCAGCACCAAGGTTTTGCATGTTCTCACCGTTGTAAATCCCTGCAGGATCATAAACGATCAGTCCTTCTTCATTAATTAACAGGAATGATGTATCCTGTGCCGAATCGCTGATTTGCAGGTGACGGAAGATCCGGTCGATCTCTCCTTTTTTGATCTGAACAACAAGCACGCCGATATTTTGAAAATAACTGAGTTCTTTGACCAGTCTGATCTGGGTGAAGACAGGCTCTACGCCGGTTAATTCGGGATATTCCAGAGGTGCGAGCCATTTGGGCACACCATTAAGTTGCTGAATTTCGTTGAATAAGGGATGCACTTTGAATTGCTGAAAAGGAAGGGCTTGAAAGTTCTCTTTGGTGAAAATGGAGACAATCTGGTTGTTCTCGGACGAACGCAAATCATATAAAAAGGCATAACTGATGAACGGATAGTTATATAGAAGGGAACGGAAATTGCGCTGGCTGGCATTTAGGGATAACTGATTACCGGTCCCCAGATCCTGCTTGGTCGGATCTTTGGCGTTCAACGCCATTTGAAAAACCGAGGTCGCTATCCCATTATCGGTCACATTGTTAATCTGCTGAAATACATTCTCGATATTGTAGCTGATGGCCTGAAGCGCATATTCGGCCTGTTGATTGTATTTTTTCTCAATCGTATGTGATGTGACCAGAAACATGCCAATGCCCAGCGCACACATCGGTACAATAATCAGCAGCAGAAATGCCAAGGCCAGCTTCATTCGCAAGTTCATATCCCGTTCTCCCTATTCACTGGTTCATGGTATTAACCTTTGACACCACCTGCAGTTACTCCTTCTATAATTTTCTCCTGGAGTATAGCGTAGATCACAAGTACAGGTACAACGCTGTATACAATACCTGCCGACATCTGGGCATAGTTCATCTGATATTGATCCCGAAACTGAACCATGCCCACTGGCAGCGTACGCAATTTATCGGTGGATAAGAAATAGTTGGCGAGTAAAAATTCGTTCCAGTTGCCGAGGAAATTAACGATAAAAACCGTAACAATAGCCGGAACTGTAAGAGGTATCACTATTTTAGCAAAGATACCCGGGGCCCTCAAGCCGTCCATGACCGCCGCTTCCTCAATTTCTCCAGGCAGAGAACGCATAAAAGCCGCCAGGATAATAATGGTAAAAGGGATCGCATTGGCCACATAGGGCACGATCAATGCCAGATGCGTATCCAATATGCCCATTTTGCGAACAAGCAGATAAATTGGCAGCATAAGTGCATTGTTGGGAATAAGCATACCCGCCAGAATCAGACTGTACAGAAACAGACTCCATCTCCGGTGTCTCATCCGGGTTACGGCAAAAGCAAACATGGCACCCAGCACAATCGTACACGCCGATGATAGAACCGAAATGTATAGGCTGTTCCAGAAATACGTGCCAATCTTGGCATTCACCCAAGCCTCCACGTAATTGTTAAACTCCCATGTTGTAGGCAAACCGAATGGATTCAGAGCGATTTCATTGTTATCCTGCTTGAAGGAAGAGAAAATTACAAATAAAAAGGGAAACAGAATCGCGATCAAATACAACATTAACAACACATGAGGTATACTGCTTTTTATGCTTTTCGCCATCAATATTCCACCTTCTCGCTCCGCCTCGCCACTAGCAGTTGATACACCGCAGTGAGCACAAGCGTCAGAGCAAAGATCAGCACTGCAATGGTATTGCCATAACCATATTTGAAGTTGGTAATCGCATATTTGATCATGTATGTTGCCAGAACCTCGGTGGACCCGGCGGGCCCACCTTTGGTCATGACAATCACGATGTCGGCTGCTTTCATGGCACCTGCGATGGACAACATGATCACCACTGAAATGATCGGCCGAATCAGCGGCAACGTAATTCGCATTGCTCGTTGTACCGCCGTTGCCCCATCAATGGCAGCCGCTTCATCCAGATCACGGGGAATCGCCAGTATGGCCGCCAGCACCATGACAATGTAAAACCCCGTCCACTGCCAGGCATTGGTCACCAAGATGGACAACATGGCAAATCGGTTATCCGATAACCAGTAGATTGGATCGATGCCCAGCACATGAAGCATTTTGTTTAATAGTCCGATATTGGGTTCATAGATGAATCCCCATAAGATACCGATAACGGCTGTCGACATGATGGATGGTAAAAAAACAGCTGTTTTATACAGGCCCTTTAGCCTTTTCACATTGGCAATCAGAAGTGAAAATAGGACGATCAGGGGTACCTGAATCAGTACCGAAAATCCGATGAAAAAGCCGTTATTCCTTGTGGAAATCCAAAAACGTTCATCTGTCAGTGCCTTCACATAATTGGATAAACCCACAAAACGTGGCTCAGCCGATACCCCATTCCAACTCGTCAGACTGTAATACAGGGAGCTACCAATAGGGTATAGAAAGAACATCACAAACAGAATTAGGGCTGGCATTACAAACAGCGTATAGATTAACGGGCTGCGGAGTGAAGTATTCATGGTCAGCCTCCTTCAGTCACTTCAACGATCGCAGTTTCAACTTGAATTGGTTTATTCCACTGAGGCGTTTGCTTCCTCTTGCACCTTTTGCAACTCTTCTGCCATTTTCTCTGGCGTGGTCTGCCCACCAATCAACTTCTGAATCTGCAGATTGCTGATCTCTGTCGTCACATCGGCCTGAACGAGTGCATCAAATGCCGGGAACGACGTCTTGGACGCATTAAGCACGGCCACAATTTCTTTCATCAGATCATCGGTAATGCTATCGGTCAGCACTTTCTCGTCCAGCTTCATGGCAGGCAGCACACCATCTTCCACAAGACCACGGACCTGCATATCTTCATTGTAAAAGTTCTTGATAAAAGCCTTTACTGCTTCCAGCTTCTGCGGGTCATCCGCCACAGCTGCCGAGAATCCGTATCCATTGTTCACATCACGCATCAATGACGTCTGATCACCTGCTCCGTTCTCTACCGGAGGCATATTGAAGAATCCAACCTTGCCAATGAGTGATTCGCCACTCTGACCTTCCTTGAATACAGATGATTTCCATGTTCCGTCATACATCAACACCGCTTCTCCACTTGTAAATTGCGTGGTATATTCGGCATACTCAAAGCCCAGCTCACCTTTTTTGAAATAACCCTTATCCACCCATTCCTTATGTTTGGCAAAACCTTGCACAACACTCGGATCGGTCCACTTCGCTTCACCTGTTGCAAACTTTGCGGTAATCTCCGGCCCGGCATAACGGGACCACAGGTGGTTGGTTAACATAAGTGGTACCCAGCCCGCCTTGGATGCGGAAGCAAGTGGCACTTTGCCATCAGCCTTGATCTGGGCCAATATATTGTCCAGTTCAGCCATGGTGGTTGGGGCTTTCCATCCTTTTTGTTCAAAGTACTCTTTATTATAGAAAAAACCTTCGCCCGAACCGCCAATCGGCAGTCCATATACTTTGCCTTCATACGTAAACGGTTCAAGGGATGTAAACTGGTCCTGAATGCCCAGCTCTTGCAGGATTGGGGTCAGATCAAGCAGCATACCTTCCTTGGCATAAACTTTGGAATCCGGGCTACCGAACAGTTCAAATATATCCGGCGGGTTGCCTGCCGCCATCTCTCCGCGAAGCTTTTCCTTACGATTCACATCGGATTCGACACCATCCAGCGTAAAGGTCAGATTGGGTATCTCTCCCTCCACTTTGTCCACAACATCCTGCAGAATGGCCAGTCTTTTCTGTTTGTCGGCTCCCACCTGCGTGTGGCGGAGAAGCATCTCAATCGGTTCCTTACTTGTCTCCCCCGCAGGTGTATTGCCTGCGCCCTGCTGTGGCTCGTTACTTGAGCTTGCACATCCCGCCAAAGTCCATGAAGTGATAAGCAATAATGAAAGCAGTAACGTCATTCTTTTTTTCATCTGGTTGACCCTCCTCAAGATATTGAGCATTTGGCTTTACACTCTGATTATAAAAAGCCGGAGCTTACATCGTAAGGATGACAATTCATCAATGGAGGGATAAAATCCTTCACTGGACCCATAATCTTGCATTTCCAATGGATAACAGCAAAAAAACAGCCCCTGCGAAACATGTTCGCAAGGACTGCTTGGTTGATTGTTTTTATTATATATAAAGGTCAGATTACTTACCTGAACAAGCCATGCCAGCCGTTTCCTGGCGACCTTGTTCGATCAGGCGATACGCCCGCTCCACTTCTTCTTCACTTGGTGAAGGAACACCATCCAGTGGATATACTTTACCGAGCGCCTCCCATTTGTAGATCCCCATCTGATGGTATGGAAGAATTTCGAACTTCTCGACGCCATTTAATGTTCCGATAAACCGTCCGAGGTTAAGCAGATCCTCTTCCTCGTTATGAATGCCAGGCACATACACGTGGCGTATCCACATTTTCCGACCTTGCTCCGATAACCACTTGGCCGTTTTCAACGTTCTCTCGTTGGATTTGCCTGTCAACTTGATGTGTTTCTCATCATCAATATGTTTGAGGTCCAGCAGAACCAGGTCCGTGTGATCCAACAGATCGTGAATCCGTTCCGGTTCGTTAAAACCGTTGCTATCCAGTGTCGTATGCAATCCCCAGCGCCGCTTCACTTCCTTGAAGATCTCGGCTACAAAGTGGGCCTGTAACGTTGGTTCTCCGCCAGATATCGTGAGCCCGCCTCCGGAGCTGCGGTAGTAAGACAGGTAAGGCTCAATTTCAGCCAGTACCTCCTCAAGCGTCATTTCTTTTCCACCATCCAGCGCCCAAGTATCAGGGTTGTGGCAATATTGACATTTGAGTAGACATCCTTGCATAAAAAGCACAAAGCGGATGCCTGGGCCGTCAACCGTCCCGAAAGTTTCGAGTGAATGAATATGTCCGTTAACCATGCTGCCTCTTCCTTTCTGTATCCGCATCCGCTGTGCGTTTAATATGATTTGGAATACCTTGCTCTAGCGGTCTTCTACTAGCAAATTACTTACATCGAGCCATGGAACGTACGGTTGATGACATCCAACTGTTGTTCACGAGTCAATTTAATGAAGTTAACGGCATATCCGGATACCCGTATAGTCAGTTGTGGATAGTTTTCCGGGTGATCCATCGCATCAATCAATTGCTGACGATCAAATACGTTAACGTTCAGGTGATGAGCGTTTTGACCGAAGTAACCATCCATCATCGCAGTCAGGTTGGATTTACGTGTAGTCTCCTCTTTACCCAATGCTTTTGGCACGATGGAGAAGGTATTGGAAATCCCGTCAAGACTGTGTTCATAAGGCAATTTGGCTACCGAGCCAAGGGATGCCAGTGCACCTTTTTTGTCACGACCATGCATTGGGTTTGCACCTGGAGCAAATGGTTCACCTGCTTTACGACCATCCGGTGTAGTCCCTGTTTTCTTACCATATACCACGTTGGAAGTGATCGTCAGAACGGATTGTGTTGGAACTGCGTTACGGTAAGCTTTGTGTTTGCGAATCATGCCCATGAAGTTCTCGACCAGTTCAACAGCAATGCTGTCTACGCTGTCTTCATTGTTACCGTAACAAGGGAAGTCTCCTTCGATTTCGAAATCAACAGCGATGCCTTGTTCGTTACGAATTGGTTTTACTTTGGCATATTTGATCGCACTCAGTGAATCTGCTGTAACCGACAGACCAGCGATACCGCAAGCCATCGTACGTACAATGTCACGGTCATGTAATGCCATTTCGATACGCTCATAACTGTATTTATCGTGCATGTAGTGAATGACGTTGAGGGTATTCATATACAGCTTAGCCAGCCACTCCATCATTGGTTTGAAGCGTTTCATAACCTCATTGTAATCCAGTACTTCGCTAGTGATGGCAGGATACTCAGGTCCAACTTGTGCTCCGGATTTCTCGTCACGACCACCGTTGATCGCATACAGGAGAGCTTTTGCCAGGTTGGCACGAGCGCCGAAGAATTGCATTTGTTTCCCGATCTTCATCGCCGACACACAGCAAGCAATACCGTAATCGTCACCGTAGATCGGACGCATCAGATCATCATTTTCATACTGGATTGAGCTGGTTTCGATGGATACTTTACTGCAATAATCTTTGAAAGCTTCTGGAAGTTTCGTTGACCAGAGAACAGTCAAGTTTGGTTCTGGTGCAGGACCCAGGTTGTGCAGTGTATGCAGGAAACGGAAGCTGTTTTTGGTTACGCGTGTTTCACCATTCACGGACATACCGCCGATGGACTCAGTCACCCATGTTGGATCTCCACTGAACAGTTCGTTGTAATCCGGTGTACGCAGGAATTTGACAATCCGCAGTTTCATTACAAAATGGTCAACCAATTCCTGAGCCTGTTCTTCGGACAAAATCCCTTCTTGCAGGTCACGTTCAATGTAGATATCCAGGAAAGAAGATACACGTCCGAGTGACATCGCAGCACCGTTCTGTTCTTTGATCGCAGCGAGATAACCGAAGTACAACCATTGGAATGCTTCTTTTGCTGTTGTCGCTGGCAAGGAAATATCGAACCCGTGCATATCGCCCAATTGTTTCAATTCTTGCAATGCACGAATCTGTTCAGACAATTCTTCCCGCAGACGAATGACATCTTCATCAATAACATCAACTTCGAGTGCATTCAGTTCGCCTTTTTTGTTACGAATCAGGAAGTCTACCCCGTACAAAGCTACACGACGATAGTCACCGATGATCCGGCCACGGCCGTAAGCATCTGGCAGACCTGTAATAATTCCTGCTTTACGCGCTGCACGCATGTCGGAAGTATAAGCATCGAATACACCCTGGTTGTGTGTTTTGCGAATGTTTGTAAATATATCAATGACGCCCTGTGGCATTTCAAAGCCATATGCCTCACATGCGTCAATCATCATGCGAATTCCGCCTGTTGGTTGAATGGAACGTTTGAACGGAGCATCGGTCTGAACGCCGACAATCTGCTCTTTGGATTGATCCAGATAACCGGGTTGGTGAGAAATAATAGTACCTGGTGTGTTCACGTCAACGTCAAGGACACCGCCGTTATCCCGTTCTTTTTTGGTCAGATCAGATACGATCTCCCACAATTCTTTGGTATTCTGGGTTGCACCTGCGAGAAATGCTTCGTCACCGTAATACGGAGACAAGTTGTGTGCCAGAAAATCATTCACATCTACGGATTTGGTCCATGTTCCTTTGGTAAAGTTTCTCCAGCCTGTTTGTTGTTTGACATCTTTTTCAATCACCGACATCGTAATCCCTCCACTAATTTGGATTTCTGGACACATAACATCTTGCTTCATTCGTAGCATTGTGTGCCCAGAGCCGCGATTAATGTGAATTGTTTCACATAAACCGGAACATGTTCTCTCTACTTGGGAACCGGAACCGCGGGATGAATGTTTTTCTTACATTTTCAGTATACGACTTGGGGCTTTCATCATCTGTGATTTTTGTCACAAAGCCAGTGAACTAACTCACTCCACCTGCGCTGTGTCCCATTGAAATTGAAACTTTACACAGGATCACTGCGTGGCAGAACAACCTTCCAATCGCTGTTATCCCCAGATTTTTTTGATTCCCTTTTGAAAAGGGAAAATCCGGGGATAAAGGCGAACGCTTCGCTTTTTCAGGTTATTTCTGCCCCTCCGTTGTCGTGTAAAGGGTTCGTTCAAACGGCCCCATCACGGGTTCCGTGTAACCTCTTTGAGAACCCCTTTGCTCCTCTATGCTCGGAGCAAATTAAATCTTAGAATAAAACCTGAAAAACAGATGCTCGCTCTTCTGTTTTTCTGCCCTCTCGTTATTGTGTGAACATCTGGCTCAAACAGCCACGTCACGGATTCCGTGTAACCTCTATAGAACCCGTTGCTCCTCTATGCTCGGAGCAGCAAACCAAATCTTAAAATAAACCCTGAAAAACAGATGCTCGATCTTCTGTTTTTCTGCCCTCTTCGTTATTGTGTGAACATCTGGCTCAAACGGCCCCATCACGGGTTCCGTGTAACCTCTTTGAGAACCCCTTTGCTCCTCTATGCTCGGAGCAAACCAAATCTTAAAATACTCCTGAAAAACAGATGCTTTGCTCTTCTGTTTTTCTGCCCTCTCGTTATTGTGTGAAAGACGGCAATCGGGGCTCCCCTCTCGGGGAACCCTGATCTTCTTGCCGTAAGGCACGCTTCGTTCTAAATTTGTTATTCAAACTTTCCGTAGAAAGCGTTGCGGTATACATCAGCCAGTTCAGTTACCAACGGTAACTTCGGATTGGCGGTTGTACATTGGTCTTCGAAGGCACGGTCTGCCAGATAATCTACATGTGCTTCAAAGTCTTTGGCATCAAATCCGATTTCCTGGAACGATGCTTCAATGCCTAATGTTTTGTTCAGTTTGCGAATGGCATTGATGAGACTCGTTACGCCTTCTTCTGTCGTACGAGCAGGCAATCCCAAGATGCGGGCAATTTCAGCATACCGCTCATCCGCTACAAAGTGCGAATATTTCGGGAACGATGCAAATTTGGTCGGTTTTTTCGCGTTGTAACGAATGACGTGTGGCATCAGGATTGCATTAGTGCGTCCGTGTGCGGTGTGATACTGACCGCCCCATTTGTGCGCCAAGCTGTGGTTAATGCCCAGGAATGCGTTGGCAAACGCCATACCTGCAATCGTGGAAGCATTATGCATTTTCTCACGTGCCAGTTTATCTCCTTGCAGTGCCGATTGCTCCAGGTATTGGAACACCAGTTGAATGGCTTTGATCGCAAGTCCGTCCGTGTAATCATTTGCCATAACAGATACATAAGCTTCAATCGCATGCGTCAGTACGTCCATACCTGTATCGGCAACCGCTGTTTTAGGCAGGGAGTATACAAACTCCGGATCAACAATCGCTACGTCTGGTGTCAGCTCATAGTCGGCCAATGGATATTTGGTGTTGCCTTGATTTTTATCTGTGATAACCGCGAACGATGTCACTTCAGAACCTGTACCGGATGTGGTTGGGATCGCAACAAATTTCGCTTTTACGCCGAGACGTGGATATTTGTAGATCCGTTTGCGAATATCCATGAATTTTTGTTTCAGGTCGTTGAAGTCCGTGTCTGGGTATTCATAGAACAACCACATGGCTTTGGCAGCATCCATCGGTGATCCACCGCCGAGTGCGATAATGCAGTCTGGTTGGAAGCGGCGCATCATTTCGGTTCCGCGGTCTACCGTTGTTGTGGATGGATCTGGCTCAACATCGGAGAATACTTCGATCGCTACTGGCATTTGGCGTTGACGCAGATAGTGTTCTACCTTTTCAACATATCCAAGCTTCACCATCATGGCATCCGTAATAATCGCTACACGTGTGATGTCTGGCATTTTGGCAAGATACTGCGTTGCCCCTTTTTCGAAATAGACTTTGTTCGGCACTTTGAACCATTGCATATTCACGGTACGGCGAGCCACCCTTTTCACATTGATTAAGTTCACAGCGGTTACGTTGGAAGAAGTCGAGTTACGTCCGTATGATCCGCATCCCAGTGTCAATGACGGCATGTTTGTGTTGTAGATATCCCCGATGGCACCGTGTGTGGATGGTGAGTTCACAATAATCCGTCCAGTTTGCAGACGATCTGCGAATTTGCCAATCACTTCTTCATTTGTGGAGTGGATAACCGAGGAGTGACCCATGCCGCCAAAAGCAACCACTTCTGCTGCACGTTCAATTCCCTCTGCTGCCGTTTTAACTTTGTAACAAGCCAGTACCGGGCTTAATTTCTCAGCCGACAATGGGAATTTTGTACCTACCCCTTCAATCTCGGCCACGAGAATTTTGGTGCCTGCTGGAACTTCAATACCGCACAATTTCGCAATGCTTACCGCAGATTGACCAACAATCGCCGGGTTCACCGCACATTTCTCGGCATTAATCGCACCCGCTGTCAATTTTGCTGCTTCATCTTTGTTAACAAAGTAACAGCCGTTTGCAATCATTTTTTTCTTCACTTGATCAAAGATCGGTTCTTCAATGATGACCGCTTGTTCAGAAGCACAGATCATGCCGTTATCGAAAGACTTCGACAGGATCAAATCCGTTACTGCCTGATTGATATCCGCGCTTTTCTCGATGAAGCAAGGTACGTTACCCGGTCCTACGCCCAGTGCAGGTTTACCACAGCTGTACGCTGCACGTACCATGCCTGATCCGCCTGTTGCCAGAATGAGAGCCACATCATTGTGATTCATCAGTTCGTTTGTACGATCCATGGAAGGATCATCAATCCATTGAATACAATCTGCTGGTGCACCATGTTTCACAGCCGCTTCCAGCAGGATTTTGGCGGCTTCCCGGCTACAATTCTGTGCAGATGGGTGGAAACCAAAGATGATCGGGTTACGCGTCTTGATGGAGATCAGTGCTTTAAACATCGTCGTTGATGTTGGATTGGTAACGGGTGTAATCCCCATAATAATGCCGACCGGCTCCGCAATTTTCTGGAAGCTCTCATATTCGTTATCTTCAATCACACCTACGGTTTTGTCATACTTGATGCTGTGGTACACATATTCTGTTGCAAATATATTTTTGGTGATCTTATCCTCATATACTCCGCGGCCTGTTTCTTCTACGGCCATCTTAGCGAGCATCATGTGTTTATCCAGACCCGCAAGCGCCATCGCTTGCACAATCCGGTCAATCTGCTTCTGGTCCATCTTCATGAATGCAGCGTGTGCTTTATTCGCTTTGTCGATTAACGTTTGAATATACTGACCTGCTGTCGGTTCTTTTGCTGGGGCGACTTCGTTCTTTACAGCCATCTCCCTCATCCTCCTAAAGGTTCGTATTAGTTTGTCTCTCTCGTTTACATTCACATCGTAACATGACAATAAACTTAATTATGTGATTTTTTTCACAAAGTATAACAAATTTAATTTAAGTTTTGTAGTGTCCTTCATACGACCATTTTCACTTCCTATTTAAAATATAGGGCTGTAAAATTCATCCTCCCCATTAAAAGTGAATTTTATCACAATGTTTGAAATTTCGTCATTTTTGCCCCCTTTCCTTCCCCCTCAAACGGTAAGATTAGGTATATACTGAACTTAAAAATTGAACCACCGCAATTTGTACCGTCCTTCCTCCCGGCCGAGATGACCCTGATCAGGACGGCAACGGTTTGCGGCGAACCTCGGAGGCTACTGCTTATTACAGAAGGTCGTCCGATGGACACAAAGGGGAGATAGATTTATGAGAGAACTAACAACTGTACTGGAAAAGCGCGGTAATACCAACTGTTTCTCGGAAGCAAATTTCAACCATCTGTTGGTTACCATGAAAGATAGAACCTATCCGGAAGGTACACATCTGTACTGGGAAGGCGACATCTCTGACAAACTTTATTATATGAAACGGGGTCGTGCCCAGATCACCAAATCCACGGATGAAGGCAAGGAACTGATCATGTACATGTATCAATCCGGTGATATGATTGGGCAGGCTGATCCCTTCTTTGGCTCTAAACACAGCTTCTCTGCGGAAGTATTAGAGGATAGTGAGATCGGTGTACTGGAGCATAAAGACCTGGAGATGTTAATCTGCCAGCATTGTGACTTTGCGATCGACTTTATGAAATGGATGGGCATCCACCACCGGTTGACACAGACCAAATTCCGGGATCTCATGTTATACGGCAAACCGGGTGCACTCTGCTCCACCCTCATTCGGTTGTCGAATTCGTATGGTGAGCCTCATGGAGAGCATGTCATTATTCACAAAAAAATTACCCACACGGATCTGTCCAATATGATTGGAGCCACTCGTGAAAGTGTAAACCGCATGTTAAGCGACCTGCGTAAGAAAGATGGGATTGAATATGACAATGGCATGATTGTCATCAAAGATCTGAAGATGCTGCAAGGGATCTGTCACTGTGAGCTTTGCCCGAACGAGATCTGTCGTATTTAATATTTGACTATGCAATCGGAAATTGTTTATATATTTCAATGAAAAAAAGCCCATCTCTCTAAAAAGAGATTGGGCTTCTTGGTATACTTAGGATGCGTTGGTCAATTCAAGCTTTACCGCATCACGTGGATTCAATTTCATGTCCAAACCATTTTCCATTAATTCTTTGTCATTCACCATAATGACCCACCGCTCATTCATACGAGGCGTGACATTCTCGACCGAAACGACAAATTTGTTATTCTCCGACATTCTTACAATGCCGCTGGACTTCAACACATCGCGAACTGTGCACTCCTGAACATAGACGCCAGCATATTGACGATTAAGAGTTGGCATAATGTTTCCACCGCTAACCTTGAGTAACGTTGTCTGATATGCAACGCCATCCCCCCCACTGTCAGCGGCTTTCACGTAAATGATCACTTCATCTTTGGCATGAAGCTCCATGTCCCAATCTTCCTGCTCAATATCCTTGCCATTTAATTTGACAGCCCAGCTAAGCGAAGAATCCAGAGAAACTTCACCGACGGATTGAATCCGTTTGCCATCTGCCGTAAAATCAACCAGTCCGCTATTGAGTAATGCTTTTTTGATTGTCAAACCCTCACTAAAATCTCGCTTAATGGACTTTGTTGCATCAGGCAAAAACGTACTGCCATCTACAGCCACTGTGATTGTATTCGCTGTTTCTGTCTCTTTGACAATTGGCTGCTCAGAAGGCTGTGTCTCACTACAACCAGCCAAGATCGCCAGTAGGAGCAAACATACACCTATGTAACCGGGGATTTTCTTCATCATGTAGGTAACACCACCCTGCGTAAAATCATTCACCCTGTTGTCCATAACCTCTATTATGGCACAACCTTCGGCAAAAAAAAGTGTCAAAGCCGTTACTTTTATAGGGTTCCGCCTCCAAATAAGGCTTGTACAAGAAAGAGAGCCTGCACACAGGCTCTCCAATCTAAATTATTTTCACGTTATCATTGGTTGCGTTATCATTGGACACAAGCCTGCATGTATGTCCGTCCTCCATCGCCATCTTTCAGATATGGATTAAGTCCGAAGAACTGCTCCTCAGACACATATACCCCTGTCAGCAATCGCCCTTCAAGTAATCCACCATCCACCTGTACGCAGCATGAAGGTGCATCTACATACTCCTGATACAACGGAATCTGCCCATATTGTTGATGTACCTTGAATACCTTGCCTTGCTCATGCAAAGGTCGTTCCGAGAAATAGGTAGGCACAATATAACGGGCAATGACATCCAATTCCTGCACGCTATAAAAGGGTTCATCACCAAGCCATGGTGCAAACATTCGAATCTTCTCATATTGAGACCAGACAACCGCCTGAATCAGCATTTCTGCCTGAACCAGCCGACCTTCTCCCACATCCAGAACCCATTGCTTACCATGGATAGTTTCTTCCATCTGAGACATCGTTGAATCAGGTTGCCCCAGCTCACATCCGATACACTTCCAGCCCCTGGACGTTTGAATCCATTTTTGCAGCACCGCCGGAGCTAATCTCGGACCATCGCTGTTCACAGAATGCGTATTCAATTGGGCAAGATCATCCTTAACCGATCGGGAATATGCTGTGCGCTTGAATAACTCTGCAGCTTTTTTGTAAATTAGATGGACCTGAATGGATGCGCTCTCAAGTTCTGCAATATCTTTCTTGCCGTAGCGTACTTCACGGGATAAGCTTTCTTCTCTCATGACGAGTGGGCCTCCTTCGCTCCGGCCGTCTGTGGCCATTTTCTATAGATTATACTACAACTCATGACAACATGTGCATAGCCCAAGAGAAAAACGCCGCTCCACCTAATCCTTAAGACAAAAACCCCTGATTTCCACGGAAATCAGGAGTCTATGTCATTCATGCAACGAATGCGGGTGATGCTTATACGTTAGTCAACCCACTGCTCAGCCCAGTCTTGAATTTGATTCATGACAGGCTGGAGCGCTCTACCTTTATCCGTCAGTTCATATTCAATACGAACCGGCGTCTCGGGATAGACGTGACGAACCAGAATACCTTCACCCTCCAGATCTTTCATCCGTTCGGATAACATCTTATCACTCATGGATGGGATCAGATTGGAGATATCCTTGAATCGCTTCGAACCACTCATCAACGTTTGAATAATTAAACCATTCCAGCGCTTGCCCAAAAAAGAAAACGCCGTCTCAAAACGCGGACACATCCGCAAGTCTTGACCTTCCACATTAATCACCTCTTTAGAGATCACTCAACTTACATTTTGTTAGTATATTTCATAATAACATATTTAAGCTTCAAAGAAAACGCCTGCAACTAAAAAGTTTAAATTTTAGAAGCATAATATCCAAAATGGATCATATATCCCAGTATACATTACACGCTGCGTCGTAACCATGGGAAATATCGTATAACTTCCCATAGTACTATCTTACCCAAAAAGAACCCAACTGCCACAGTCATCATTGACTCGGAGAAGGGTTCCTGGGTATATGCTTGCGTTTACGTTATCTATATCAGTTCAACTAAAGAATATCTACACTAGCACTTCAATGTCAGAACAACTTTCCGATCGCTGTTATCCCCAGATTTTTTTGATTTCTTTCTATAGGGAAAAAAATCCGGGGATAAAGGCGCACGCTCCGCTTCTTCAAGTTATTTCTGCCCTCTCCGTTGATGTGTAAATGTTAGTTGAACTGATATATCTCTTTCACGAAGCAAATTATGAATTAAACCAGCACGCCACCAAATGGTCTTACAGGTTCACTCTTGCCAAATTCCGGCTTAAAACTGCGGGCAGGATATGCCCATTTCACTGCGTTGCTGATTACTCTTAATATTTCCGGTTTGTAATAGGTCGGATACGTCTCATGACCTGGTCGGAAATAAAAGATTTTACCTTCACCACGCCGGAACGTACATCCGCTCCGGAATACTTCCCCACCTTGGAAGTTGCTTACAAATACCAGTTCATCCGGCACTGGAATATCGAAGAATTCACCGTACATCTCTTCTTTTTCCAATACAATCTTGCCTTCGATGCCATCCGCAATCGGATGAGATGGGTTAACACACCATACAATTTCCTGCTCGTCAGCTACACGCCATTTCAGATCGCAGCTTGTTCCCATCAGCGCTTTGAAAGGTTTGGAGAAATGACCTGAATGGAGCACAATCATTCCCATGCCGTTCAGCACTCGCTGCGCAACCTTCTGTGAGATCTCATCGCTTACGCGATCATGTGCCATATGTCCCCACCATATGAGCACATCTGTGGAATTCAGCACTTCATCACTTAATCCGTGTTCAGGCTGATCCAGTGTAGCTGTACGAATAGCAAAGCCTTCGCCGCCAAGTCCGTCAGCCAGTGCTCGATGCAGACCATCCGGGTAGACTTCCCTTACTTCATCGTGAATTTTCTCATGGACAAATTCATTCCAAATGGTGACGTTGATCATATTCAATTTCCCCCTAGTGTAGCTCTAAACCCACCACATGTCGCCCAGCGGTTCTTCGATCAATACTTGCTGGAGATTTTGCACGGCTTTAGAGAATCCTTCTTCAACCGACATCAGACCGTCTTCGTGCTCAATACTTACTACATAATCATATCCGACCAGACGCAAGGCACTCATAATATCTGCCCAAGTCTTGTTATCATGTCCATAACCGACCGAGCGGAACTGCCAAGCCCGATCCAGCATATTGGTATAGTCCTGCATATCCGTTACACCGTGTTTGTTCACGTTTACCGGATCAATCGTTGTATCTTTTGCATGGAAGTGATGGATGGCTCCTTCACGTCCCAAGATGTGAATTGCCTGAACCGGATCAATACCTTGCCACCACATGTGACTTGGGTCCAGATTGGCTCCGATCACTTCACCTGCTGCTTCACGCAGTCTCAGCAAGGTTGCTGGTGTATGAACGGAGAATCCACCGTGCAGCTCCAATCCAACTTTTACGTTACGATCTGCTGCAAATTTACCCCACTCTGTCCAGTAAGGGATCACTTTGTTCTCCCATTGCCACTTCAGGATCTCCTGGAAGTCATTTGGCCATGGTGCAACAGGCCAGTTCGGATATTTAGCATCCTCATGGTCTCCCGGACAACCGGAGAATGTATTCACTACAGGTACTTCCAGCTTCTCAGCCAGTTCTACCGATTTAACAAAATCATCGTGAAATCCTTTGGCAATATCCTTTTGCGGATGTAGCGGGTTACCGTGACAGCTGAGTGCACTGATCGTCAAACCACGTGATTCCACTGCATTTTTGAAGTTTTTCAATGCTGTAGGATTGCTTAATAACTCATCTGGCTTACAATGTGCATTGCCTGGATGTCCACCTGTTCCGATCTCTACTGCTTTTAATCCCTTGGATGCTACATAATCAAGAGCATCCTCCAATTTACGTCCTCCGAATAGTACCAAAAATACGCCGAGTTTCAAGTGCGATTCCTCCCTGGATTAGATATCGTATGATTGCTGAATTCATGAATATTGAACTGTATACAATTACCGTTCAGATCACATGCCTGTTTGATTAGTGTGGAAAATCGAGAGTGTTTCTATCCTGAAATTGAACGTAAGAATACTGGTTATTCTGCTTCACCCGTAAGAGCATCAAGCTTCGAACACTTATTGCTCAGACTAGTGGGATTCCACGGTTTCAATCTCAGTTTGAACTGTGCGAGTTACTGCAAAAGAATCATAGCTGCTTACCAGATGTATGTGCTTGCCTTCAAGTGAAGAACGCTGGAATGAATGCATGGCTTCCAGTACGTGATAAGCAAGCTTGCCACTGGCTTTGTGTTCCCGTCCGGCACGAATGGATTCAACCATTTCCGTTACGCCGATGCCTCGTTCGTTTTGTCCACTTTCGAAGACTGGTTTAACCGTCTCCCAAGTGTCTTGACCGTATCTGCGAACCTTCACTTCCCCGTTAAAATAATTGGGGTCCGGTACACTAAGCGTACCTTCTGTACCATAGATTTCAATACGTGGCAGATCCGAAGCTCCACGAATATCAAAACTGGTGATCATGGTTGCAATGGCACCCTCTGCAAAATCAATGGTTCCTGCCAAGTGGGTAGGCGTCTCTACTTGCAGTGCTGTGCCTTCCTTCGGCCCAGAGCCAATCTTGCGATCTGCAATCTGTATGCCTGCCGAGGCGCTGATTCTGCGTATCGGTCCAAGCAACGTAATCAGAGCGGTCAGGTAGTAAGGTCCCATATCAAACATCGGTCCGCCACCTGCGACATAAAAGAACTCCGGATTAGGATGCCAAGCTTCTGGTCCTCCACCCATAAAGAATGAAGTCGCTGCAACCGGCTTGCCAATGAGCCCATCCTCAATGGCCTTACGAGCTGTCTGTATGCCTGAACCAAGGAAGGTATCCGGTGCAGAACCAACATACAATCCCTTTTCCTCAGCCAACTCAACAACCTTGCGACCATCCTCAAGAGAAATTGCCAGCGGCTTCTCGGCATACACATGTTTGCCTGCTTCGAGTGCAGCCAGATCGGTCATGGCATGACTGCCAGGAACCGTAAGGTTCAACACAAGTTCAATTTCGTTATTTTGCAGCAACTCATCTACATTGTAAACGTTTGCGATATTAAATTCATCTGCCCGTTCCTGAGCGCGTTCACGAATCAAATCCGCAACAGCCACGACTTCAATGACCGGGTTGTTTTTGAGATTTTCCAAGTAGATGGCGCTGATGTTACCACACCCGATGATGCCTGCTTTCATTTTCTCCACTGTGACGTTCATCTCCTTACGCATGGTGAAAATCTGCGTTTGAATGGTTGAGATACTTATGTTTTGTTGGATGTTTCCTGTTCCTTGAATCTAATACTATGGTATTCCGTTTCAGCTTCAATTAAAATGAATAATATGATTGAAACATGAACTATCTGGTCATAATTTTCAAATTGCAAGGAGTATGCCCATGCCGACAGATCAATCCTGCCAAGTTCTTACAGCAGGCTTTTCATTTCATCGTAAACCCTACGCTATGGTGCAGCCTGAAGGCGTGAAGAACTACCTGTTAAGACTGCAAACAGACGGACGTTGCCGTGCACGCATAGACGGGGACATGTCCCTGATAGATGCGGGCGATCTGCTTCTTTTTGATCCTGACGAGCCCTATGAGCTGAGAATAGACAATGAAACCAATCCGATGGGAGAACGACTGGTGGAGAGTGGCGACTATCACATCTTCTTTAATGGTTCCTGGGTGGATGAGTGGTGGAAGCGTCACAAACGGCCGACCCGAATCAAAGTCGAACTGACGGAAAGCCTCTTGGTCCTGTTTCGACAACTCGTGCTGGAACAGCGCCGCATCTCCAATCCTTATCCGGAAATTTCAAGTTATTATATGCGAATTTTATGTCTTGAAGTGGATCGTCTGCTCGCGGAGCATCCCACGATAACCAACACCAATTATGTGGCCTATGAGATCAAGAATTACATTGAAGAGAACGCTTCCTCTTTATTCAAGCTGGATGATGTGGCAACACATATTGGCATCAGTGTCTCACGGGGTGTTCATCTCTTCAAAGAAGCATTTGGCAAAAGCATCATGCAATACACGCTTGACGTACGGTTGAATATGGCCAGGGAACGGATTATTTTCAGTCCAATGACCCTGGAGCAAGTGTCTGAGTCTTCCGGCTTTAACAACTATACCTATTTTCATCGGGTATTCCGTTCCCGGTTCGGCATGTCCCCGAAGGAATTCCGCGTCATTCACCGGGAACAGATGTAATCATATTAGTATACGTAAGTTGAACTTATTTGCGCGCGGCTATGGCCTCGGATACAACCATCGCCAGATCTTCATTGCCAAACATGGACAACACGCCAAGTACCGTATCATCCGGGATCTCACCGGCTTCCTCCTTGGATACAATCAACTTCTGCACCTGCTGCAAACGCTCGTTGCTTTGCTGATCCGGGTAGGCTTGCCGGTACATCTCTTCCGGGTCCAAACCATTATTGACACACCACTGGGCAAATACGAGGATCATCATCTCTTCTTCCTGTTTATAGGTTTCTACAACAGCTTCCTCGATCTGTTTATTACGTTCCTTTTCATATTCATCCATGACTTGTATTCCTCCGTAAGTGTATTCTGCAATTATTTGCGAATCAATTGTTCCGCCAGTTCATGACTGTCCATGACGTGACTTGCACTGATCAGGCAATCATCAGGCGAGTCCAGACAAGCCAGGAAATTATCAACTGCTCCGCTAAAACCTCTGCGTGTTAACACGGTGTCCCAGCTCCCGAACGTTTCTTTGGTTTCCAGACTCCCCTGTTCCATGCAGCGGATCGTGTCCATGTTCACCACTTCAACAGAGCGTCCACCACCATGCAATTCGATCTTCTCCAGGTCTGCCCCAGCCTCACGCACCATATCGAATCGACCGTAAGCTGTTCTGCCCAGCTTGGCCGTTCCGGTTGCATGCAGCAGTCTGTCCAGATCATTCTTCCGAATCCATTGATGAAGCAACTCCACATTATGATCCGAGTACCACAACATCAGATCCAGTATATGGATGAGATCATCATAGATGGTTTCTGCCGCAGGACGATCCTGAATGCCTGTACGATGTTTGGTCACTGTCAAGGATTCAAAACCTTTTCCACCCTGCATCCATTCTTTCCCTTTTTGGTACATCGGTGCGAATCTGCGGTTGAAGCCCACTGCCAGCAACAGTCCTTGTGCCTCGGCAAAAGCAGTCATCTCTTCCGACTCCCGAATTGTATAGGATAACGGCTTGTCTACGTACACGGCTAATCCCTGTTCCAGACATTGCATGACAATGTCAAAGTGCGCTTCCGTTGCTGTATGTACAAACACGGCATCCAAGTCCCAGGACAACAGTTCTTTCAGATCCGTTGTTCCCCGTTCTAATCGATACGCCTCTTGAACGGCTTTGACCGGCTCCGGAGATCGGTTCATAATGCCTACAATCTCCACGTTCGGATGAGCTGTTAACAGAGGCAAATATACTTTACGTGCAATATCGCCCAGGCCGATAATTGCAACTCGTTTACGTTGGGTTGTTTCCATGATGATCATTCCACCTTCAGTTCGGTTCTATATTTCCACGTCCTATAGTGTAACCCTTCGGACAGCAACTTGCCAGTGATTGCAGCACACTTCGCACGAATTGTTCAGACAATGGGCGAACGTGGTAAACTTAGGAGGAACAGCAGTACAGATCGGGACACGACCAGACCTGCCTGATCTGAAAGGAGCGTTTGGGATTTTGCGAAAATGGTTATGGCTCCTCCTATATGTTTTACTTGCTGGAGTCACGTTTATTTACAGATATGAACTGCTGGCCTGGACCGATCTTCATCAGTCCATACCGCTGTTACTCGCCATGGCAACATTGTTTGCTCTTGTGCCTGTAATTCCTTATAAGTTTGTTATTATCGCCTTTGGTTACAGTTACGGTACCACCACGGCAGCCTGGATATGCTGGCTTGGCACCACACTTGCAGCCATGCTCGTTTATGGTGGAGCAAGAACCATCTTCAGACATCAGGCGAGATCGTACCTCGAACGCATTCGGGGTCTGAACCGTTTTACCACATGGATGGAAGCACATCCGTTCATGGGTGTCATGTCGATGCGACTGTTGCCGATCGTGCCTCAGATGGCCGTTAATATTTACGCAGGTATAACGTACACGCCATTCTGGGTCTTCATGGTTGCCACGGCCATTGGCAAATTGCCAGCGATTTTTGTTTTTGCCTATGCAGGTGCACAGGCTGAAACCTCCATCTGGCTGAGCCTGGCCATCCTTGCCGGATATCTGGTGTTCATGGCCATTGTATTGCTCTTATTTCGCTTTCGGTCACGCAACAAAGCCTGAATTCAGAATTCGCAAACCGTTCAGATTCAGCTTGTTTTCATTCCGGCTTGGTTGGCTTGCCAATTCAGGATATAATAGAAGAGCGAGCTAATGCTTGTGTAACAAGTTTTAATAAAACGGTAGATTGCTGGAGCTCGAACACGAGCGCTAAATCTTCATCAGAAATGGAGTGACTATAGCATGGAACAACATTCAAGTGAGTTAGCAACTTTTGCAGGCGGATGCTTCTGGTGTATGGTATCCCCCTTTGAAGAACTGCCCGGTATTCATAAGATCGTATCGGGTTATACAGGAGGACATACCGAGAATCCAACATATGAAGAGGTCTGCTCGGAGACAACAGGACATGTAGAAGCTGTGCAAATTACGTTTGACCCTGCCATCTTCCCTTATAAGAAACTGGTTGAACTGTTCTGGCAGCAGATTGATCCTACGGATACAGGCGGGCAATTCCATGACCGTGGATCTTCCTATCAGACGGCCATCTTCTATCACAGCGAAGAACAGCGCCAGATTGCGGAAGCTTCCAAAACGGAGCTGGGACAAAGCGGACGTTTTGACAAACCAATCTTCACTCCGATTTTGCCAGCCAAACCGTTCTATGAAGCGGAAGAACATCACCAAAATTATCACCGGAAGAACCCTGCCCATTACAAACGCTACAGCAAAGGTTCTGGACGTGTAGATTTCATCGAACGCAACTGGACCGGTAACGTGGATAAAGACGGGCTGAAAGAGCGTCTGACGCCGCTTCAATATGAAGTTACGCAGAACAGCGCGACCGAGCCTGCATTCCATAACGAATTCTGGGATCACCACGGTGATGGTATCTATGTGGACATCGTATCTGGCGAGCCATTGTTCAGTTCTACCGACAAATACGACTCCGGCTGTGGCTGGCCGAGCTTCACACGTCCATTGCGTGACCACAACGTGAAGGAAAAAACCGATCTCAGCCACTTCATGATTCGTACCGAAGTGAGAAGTCGTGAGGGCGATTCCCATCTGGGTCACCTGTTCAACGATGGTCCTGCCGAAGCAGGTGGAATGCGTTATTGCATCAACTCTGCGGCACTTCGTTTTGTACCCAAAGAAGACTTGCAAAAAGAAGGATACGGTGAGTACGCCGTCCTTTTCCAATAAGTTATAATACTAATACAAAAAGAGCAGTGGGATGATCCCGCTGCTTTTTTGTTGTAAGTTCTTGTTTTTCATAGACGAACTATTGTTGCACGAGAATGAACTGGTTAGGTTTGGCTCGAAGAGATTTCCGAAATCAATTGGCTAGCAGGAGCCGTCTGATCATTATGAAATTGAATTCGCATCGCTGGAACAATACCCATGATCATCACGGTAACCGAGATTGCGTAGACGATAAAAATGGATGTGCTGTTCATCAGTACACCTGCCATGGAAGATCCAAGAAGCATGCTTCCTATGAATAAAGGTGTGATGGTGCCATTCACTCTCCCGATCAAGTGCTCATCTATCCGGGTGACCAGGTACGTAGAGATGATGACGTTGATAAATGCCAAACTGATTGAGCTCAAGAAGCTGATCAAAAGGGTCAGCCAGAACCAACTGGATAACACTTCCCCCATCGTGGCTACAGCCAGACACAGCACACCTACGATCAGAGTTAGAGTCTGGTTCAGCTTGGCACTTACAGCAGCCGCAATCCCTCCTCCAATCAATAAACCTAATCCGGACGCTCCAGAGAGAAACTGTAACGACGTTGCTTCAAGTCCCAGACGTTCGGTGATCAGAAATATTCCAAGGGGGCTGATGAGACCCGCAGAAAGCCCTATACAGATGAATACCAGACTAAGCATTTTTAACGAGCGAGATCGAGCAACATATTGCCAGCCCTCTTTGATATCCGCTAATAATGAGGTATTTGTTTCCCGCTGGGTGGCGTCTTTAGGCAGAAATGTGAGTAGAAGCGCAGAGGTAAGGAATAGAATGAGTAATGCGTACATGGATGCCTGAATTCCCATTGCAGTGTATATAAACGTTCCAACGATTGGTCCGAGAATTAAAAACAACGATTGACCACTCTGTGTAATCGCAATTGCAGATTGCAAATGTTCTCCCTTTACATTTCGCCTCACAATCTTTAGAGAAGATGGCTGTGAAAACTGGCTAACGATAGAGGATACAAACGTGGCTACGTATAGAATCTGCCAATACCCGGAAGATAAAACACCGATAATCATGACAATAGACAACGCACTCAGAATATCCCCCAGTATCATCGTACGTTTGGGATTCCAGCGATCAGCAAGTGCACCGCCAACGATGGAGAAAACAAAAATCGGGGCATATTCAAGTACGGTAATCAGCGAGACAGCTATTGGACTTCCTTGAGTTCGATCCATTACATAATAGAGGATTGCCATATTTCGGATCCATATCGCCAGATTTTGCAGCAGATCAGACCCTGTCACGATTAAAAAAGCTTTATTCCTGAACAATGTGTTCATTCTCCATCTCCTTTTTTAAACCGACTGTCCGGTTTATTAATATTTAAAAAGAAAAACTGACGTTACATCAGCTTTTCATGGTTAACGTTGTTGAATACCTGCCAGCAGAGCGGCCATGCCTTTGTGGTAAATACGACGAATATCCGTCAGGTCCTTCTCATAATAGAGTGTAGTCAATCCGCTAAACAGACCGTAGATAATGTGCATTACATCCTGTGGGTCATCCTGTTTTAACTCTCCATCTTCCATCCCTTTAGTAATAATGGACTCGTATGTCGCATACGGAATTCGGATCAGGGAAAGCATCTCATCAAGCATCTCCTGACTAACGACCTGACCCGAGACAAACTCGTTAATGGCGTGATTCAGCGGGTTAGCCAAATCATCCACGTAATGATCAGCAAGTCCGTACAATTTGTCTATGGCAGTCTTATACCCGGATTCTTTGTCCAGCCAAGCATCCATCCAATCTTCATTGTTAAGCTTGATTAGATACATGAATAACTCTTCTTTGCTTTTGAAATGATAATAGATGCTGCCTTTACTCCGATTGTTAATCGTACATATGTCTTCCATGGAAGTTGCACTATATCCCTTTTGGGCAAACAGTTCCTTGGTATTACGTGCAATGTCTTTTTTTATCTGGGTAACATCTTTTCTTCGTTTAACTTCGATTGGAAAAACCTCCATAAAATAAACCGACTATTCGGTCTAATAGTATCACAGCACAAATAGTCCGTCAATTCAATTTGCACAGGCACCCTCTCATTTGCTGTTTCAAAAAGATGTACAAGAGAGTGCCTGGCTAAAATTCAGGAAAGAGTCGTCACATCATACTTACGATCCAACCGATCCAATACGCAAATGGAATTAATAACAACTGTGCCAACAGTGTACCGAATAGACGGGATACGAGCATGCAGCCATAAATCTGATTCATGCGATCCAAACGGATCTCGCCACGTAATGATTTGTCACTAAGCAGGGAAATCCGCGGATCAATCAGGATGGTTAACAAAATAGTCGCTATTCCGTTAATTAACCCGGTTGATTGGGATGCAGCTACAGCCTGCCCTGGGTAAAGGTACGCTGCGTATAAGCTGGACAGGACACCTGTGGTATAGATTGCGGTTACCGCTACATTCAGCATCATTAACCGTCTTGGCATCCCATGTTGTACCAATCGTTTGGCCATCTTCCAGGATGGCGGGGTGATGTAATACGTTGCATTTCTAATCTTGCTTCGCTTCAGCATACCGCGAACCATCGCAGGGATGGAACCGGCTGCTTCAAAATGTACAACCATTCTTGATGAGAGCTTCACCATGGTTGGAAAACACAATATGGCTAATGCCGTTCCAATTGTTGCCGCACCCATTAACCAGTGCAACTGCGCCGCAAAGTGTGGATTGGTTCCACGTGTTGCAGTATCCACTAGATTACCTACCATCGGACCTTGGGCCATATTCGAGGTTCTAGAAACCAGCAGCAAGATACCCGCCAAAGAAATGGCTAGCGCAATTCTGCGGGTGCGTAGTCCACCAAGGCGGAGCGCGTATGACAAGCTGTCTGCGGCATGAATCAGCATGGTGAACAGCATAGGGATTGCCAAACTAAGACTAAACATATGTATGTACTCCTTTATATTCCTGTTATTGAACTTATTTCTTTCATGGACAGCATTATACTCCTCTGGCTTGCAAAAGTATAGGAACGAGATCCTTTTATATAAGTTGAAATAAATAATGTTTACACTGGACACTCCGATGACAGAAAAACCTCCGATCGCTGTTATCCCCAGATTTTTTGATTCCTTTTATAAAGGGGTAAATCCGGGATAAAGGCGAACACTTCGTTTCTTCAGGTTTTTTCTGTCCTCTCCGTTTCGTGTAAATGTTTATTTCAATTTATATAGATCATCGGTAAATGCACTTACGACCTCGGCTGTTCATCGTTTATCCCTCCCCTCAGAGGGTAATATACAACTAATCCATTAATCCATAATTCTACAGGAGGGGTTCATATGCCTTGGAACAAACAGGATTATCCGGTATCCATGAAGAACCTGGAACCACGTGTCAGACATAAAGCAATTGAGATTGCCAATGCTCTGCTCGATGACGGGTATGAGGAAGGACGCTCGATTGCTATAGCGACAGCTAAGGCAGAAGAATGGGATGAAAACCATCCCGCGCCGGAAAGTTCGAAGTCGGACTCCACATCTTCTTCCGATAATTCCAACCCTAAAAAGTCGTCTTCCACGGATCGTCGTCATTCCGAGCCCGTCTCTTCGTCCAAAAGTCATGACAACATCCATGTCGTGCCTACTGACTCCGGTTGGGCGATCAAGGAAGAAGGAAAGTCTACCTATCTATCGACATTTGATACTAAGGCAGAAGCTGTAGATAAGGCCAAAGAACTGAGTGGCAAACAAAATATTCGAGCGATTATCCATAATCAGGATGGTCAGATTGCTTCTTCGATCAAACCCTGAATGAATCGGAAAACAATAAAATCCCTTTTGCTGCTGAAGAGCAGTCAAAAGGGATTTTGTATGAACTTTAACTATCAAGACCTGAATGTGATGTATACAGGTTATGGTTGTTCTGAAACGTATGGTTAATTGGATACCCCTCTAGCCACCGTAGTCCGTTGTGAAATAGCAGCAGCGTTAACTGCCTTGGCTGCAGCCGATGGCATCGGCAATTTCACAGCCGAAGTTGTAACCACGGTTCCGCGAGCCGGAACACTAACGACGTACGTGATGACTTTACTGGCAATCCATACGGCCAGAATCGTATATAAAGTTTCTTTTACCGGAAGAAAGAAAAGCGACAATCCCAATACAAAAGCATCGCTGACAAAGAAAACTGTTCCCAGCTTCCATCCCTTCCAGCGGCTAACCAGCACGGCGAGAATATCGTCTCCGCCTGTCGCTCCACCGAATCGAAGCACGATCCCAGCGCCTACCCCAGTCAATATACCGGATAGAACTGCCGGAATCCACAGATTTCCGTTAAACGACAATACCAGTGTGGAGTATCGTTCAAAGCCGTCATAGAATAGGGAAAATGCACCGACGCCAAGCAATGCCTGAATCATGAATTTCCAGCCTTTAAGGAACCAAGCCAGGATCATGACCGGAATGTCCAGTAACAACATACCGATAGCAGGTGATAAGCCTGTTGCGTATTTTCCGAGCAGGGCCAGACCAACAAATCCGCCCTCCGATAAATGATTCTGAAAGTTAATGTGATAATAAGCAAAAGCTAAAATAAATGTACCGAGTAGCATAATGGCGAATTTGATCGCCTCTGTTTTAACGTGTTGTAAGGTTAACGATGTTCTCTTCATTCAGGTTCCCTCGCAGTTTGTAGGTTGGTTTTTTAGACCGACCGTACCCTGCAAAAGGTAAGCCTGGAAGAAATCATCGTGTACGTCCTTCGAATATTCATTCCAATCCCCTCTTTCGCAGAGTCAGCCGTTTTTTTGAACCGGTTGGTGTACTCTACAAGGGGCGCTATGTGTATGAGAGATCGTAACGTTTCCAGATCGTCCTTGGGGAGATTGTCCTTCGGGAACTCATGGTATCCTGATCCTTTCTGTTCTGTTGTGGTTAGCTGTGCTCAGTTAAACTGAAAAATAACTACAATGCATAAGCTTGAACATTTAATTGTACACTTACACTTGGATTACAGTACCCTCTTTTGATCGCGGTTATCCCCGAATTTTTGGAATTCCATTTTCCCTCTGGGAAAATCCGGTGATAGCCTATGCTTCCGAAGCTGCTTTCATTCAAAAAGCTTTCAGGCGAACGCTTCGCTTCTACAGATGGGTTCTGCACTCTTCGTTCCTGTGTAAATTGTAAATCCAACTTACAGCAGTTGCAAGTTCATTCAGTTTAAACACCAAAGCTAACTTGCTTGTTCTTCTATTATATAACACCAACGTGACCGGGTCTAAACAGCAGACCCCTCAAAAACAGGCATAAAGCAGCCTTTGGACTGCACCAGCAGTCATACGGCAACACCAGGATAAGCAATGCTTGCTAATGGTGCAACCTGCTCCTTTATTCTATGACCAAAGCTTCCAAAAATAACTGTCAGTCACCCAACTGTGACAAATTGGGGCCTTTTTTTATTTTCTTGCGCTTTTTAAAGGAATCATTTTCCTTTCGTACATACACTATAGCAAAACGTAATCGGCTTATTCTTTGTCCAGTTCAGACGTTTCCAGACTTACTCTGCTTTTTATGGTATAATATAACAATTGAATCCCACTACCGTTTAAGCGAGGCGGATTGATGAAAACGTTAAAGCCAAGAGTCTTTATTGGCTGCTCGCTGGAAGCGAAGCCGATTGCAGCCGCAGTACACGAAAACTTGCGTTTTTCAGCCGAAGTTACCCCTTGGTATTCTGGGGTTTTTAATCCAAGCAGCTATACCATGGACGATCTGGAAGTAGAGGTCCGTACGACTGACTTTGCCATTTTTATTTTTCATCCGGATGATATATCCAAAATTCGCGGGAAGTACTACGCGTCGGTCCGGGATAATACAATGCTGGAAATGGGTCTGTTTATGGGTCGTCTGGGACGAAAACGTATCTTTTTCATTCTTCCTGAGGATATTACAGACATTAAGGACACAACCAAGGTTGAAGGATTGCGTATGCCCACAGATCTGCTGGGATTAAATCCACTCGTATATGAAATCCGTTCTGACGGAAAGTGGGCACCAGCTGTATCCGTGGCATGTTCCAAAATCGCAGACAGTATTGAGGAACAAGGACGCTGGAGTGACCCAGAATTGGAGAACATCATTGAGAAGCATAAACGCACTGAGGGAGAAGCGAGGTTACAACTGCTTAAGTTGCTGCGGTTCTTTAGGGAATTGCTGCGTACCCGCAAAGCAGATGCCAAGATGCTGGAGAGAATGAGCGATGCCTTGCGTACTGCCTTTGTCTCTCATCCTCCATTCGCTGTACGTGGCACAGCCATATACCGTACAGATGACAGTGGTTATATTGAGCAATTATGTGGTAATGTTGGAGAACCGGGGAGAAAGTATGACTTGTCCGCTAATGACGACAAACAACCGGATGATCCCAAGCGCATCCTGGTGATTGATTCTTACCGGGAGAATAAAATCAAGATTAACCTGTATGATGATTACCTTGAGAAAGAGTATCTGCTATGCTATCCTGTAGCCAAGAGGTATGTAATCACCGTTCACATTATTGGACATATTGAAGCGGATGAGGCGGTATTTCAGCAGATTGACCTACAGAATCGTCAACTGTTCAACGCCATCAACGATTTGTTAGGAGGCGAACCGGAATGAAACCGGACACGAAAAAAATAAGCAAGCGCTGGGGCAGCGAAAAAAAGGTACGCCTCAGTTCTGCGCCCGAATCATCACGACCGGTTCCGGAACCCAAGGAAGAAGATCGTTTCCACAAGCCGGCCGTACCGCTAACTACCATTGGGCCCTCCCTGAAGGGCAAGGAAAGACCTTATAAGGTCATCCTTGAAAAAGAGGCGTTCTACGAAAAGCCTCAATATCTTGCTTAATTTCTGAACACATCATCAAACCTGCCGCTGAATCGGCAGTATTCCATAGGCCCCGCCGCCCAAGGCAGGGGCTTTTTTGTTGCTCATTTTCACTAAAATAAAGCTGCTTCTACTCGTTGACCTGGTGCCATCGTGTTAAGGCAAGGCATCCTTGAATCATGATCGCAATTCATTGCAGTAATTCATTGCTTTTAATTACTTCTGTAGCAGAATGCGCTGCATAAGGCTTATTTGGTTTATGGCCTTAGGTTTCCTGCAAAACCCATAAATTATACCTTATTTTGGAGCAGGCTTGTCCCTAAATCCCTAGCCTCACTCACTATCTGTACCTTTAGGAAAATGCGATAATGTGTGCTTCCAATATTTCTCGGTTGTATTGTGTATCTCCATTACATATATTGATTATAATATAGGAACACATGTTCTGTAAATATAAAATTCCAATTAAAGGTTAAGGAAGTGAACATATGACATCCTCAACTTCCGCCCCATCCCCTGCGGATGAAGACCATCGTCTGATTAAAGGTCTGGTTGTGCGCACGCTTTTGCTGGATGTACTTGAACGAGATATTCACACACTGGATACGTTGCTGCTGAAGATGCCTGAAGTCTACATTCTATCGCTGACCCGCATTCAGAACAATGTGCTCAAGGAGATGTTGACCCTTCGTAAACAGATGAGAACCCGTGGTGTCAAAGTACTGGAAGAGAAACGTGAATCCGAGGGTATCGAAACTCTGTATATGTGCAGAGGGTATTGGCAACGGTTCTATATGCTGTGGACATTCGCACGCAATGAAGTCAAAAAAGAACTCAGTCGGCATCTGCAGATGGACTTGGCGCAGACTTGATACAACTCTGACAATATTGAACCCATCCCCAGCAAAACAAGTTGACCACGGAAGGTTACGTTCATTAAGATGGAGAAGAGATATCCAACCATTCCAATAAGGCATGAATTGATTTCAACCGGATATACTCCCAACGTCTTATCAATCAAGGAGCTGTAATTCATGGATTTGAATACACATTCGATTAAACGAACACCCGCACATACAGGCATTGCCGCAGATGTAACCGAACTGATCGGCCAGACACCTGCCGTTAAACTAAACCGACTCACAGGCAGCGACTCCGCTGATGTATACGTGAAACTGGAATACTTCAACCCAAGTGGCAGCGTCAAAGACCGTGCCGCCTACAACCTGATCGTTCAGGCTGAACGTGCGGGACACTTGCTCCCTGGTGCTACCATTATCGAACCGACGAGCGGCAATACCGGGATTGGTCTTGCGATGAATGCCGCCGCCAAAGGATATAAAGCCATTCTGATCATGCCGGACAATATGTCCAAGGAGCGTATCAACATTCTGAAAGCCTACGGCGCAGATGTGGTGCTCACCCCTGCTGTGGAGCGGATGCCTGGTGCGATTCGCAAAGCAAAAGAACTTCAGGCAGATATTCCTGGAAGTTTCATTCCGCAGCAATTCGAGAATCAGGCAAACCCGGACATTCACCGGATCACAACGGCTCCCGAGATTATGCAGCAGATGGAAGGCAAGCTGGACGCCTTCATCGCTACGGCGGGAACTGGCGGAACCATTACCGGCACCGGGGAAGAACTGCGCAAGCAGTTGCCTGACATCCGCATCTATGCGGTGGAGCCCAAAGGTTCTCCGGTGTTGTCCGGTGGCGAGCCCGGACCACACAAGCTCGTCGGTACAAGTCCGGGGTTCATTCCGGACATCCTGAATACCGACGTATGGGATGCCATCATCCAGGTGTCCGATGAGGACGCACTGGATACGATGCGGCAGCTTGCTGCCCGGGAAGGGCTGTTGCTCGGCCCTTCCTCTGGTGCTTCGGTGTGGGCCTCCCTTCGCATCGCAAAGGAACTGGGGCCGGGGCACCGGGTGCTCTGCATTGCGCCGGATACCGGGGAACGGTATCTGAGCATGGGTATTTTTTAACACAGCTAACATCTATACACATCAAAAAGGGGCTTCCATCTCCCATAAGTCATGAGCATGACAGAGGCCCTCCCTTATTAGCGCTCATTGGTCATTGGTTCAAATGAACCTGACACACGCTATTCGCTCCTCTTTGCGTGGGTCTGACGTGTAACGAATCACAGCGACGTTATTTCTCCAAAATTCGGTCGATTTACAGGCTTAAAAGCCATTTTCGGACGGGATAACGTTACTGAGATTCGCTAGAATTCACATTATTTAATTATCACCCTAATAAGGTGTGGTAGATTCGTTAGAATGTTGGAGAGATTGGGAGCCAGGAGCGAGTGGAATTCCTCGAAAAAAAGGGAATAGAAATACATTGGAGGAACCATCAAAACAAAAAAAGCTCTTGCTCACATACGGATGGTGTATCCGCAGAGAACAAGAACTTATTTTGGCAAGAAACTTTATCATCAAAAATAAAGCAAGAACATGTAACCTAAGCTGGTTAGTGTGTCAGGGTTGTCCATTCCACACCTTCAGGAAGCAGGGCCGCAATGCGGTCTTTGGCTTCCTTTTTGGTATACAGCGATTCATCGAGAATGACCGCGGAACCAGAATCTGTGCTTGTCCGAATCAGACGTCCGAGACCTTGCTTCACACGCAAGAGCATATACGGAAGATCGATCTCTTCGTATGGTGCTGCCGACGCACTGCGTTTTGCATTAAAGACAGGGTCCTGTGGTGGATACGGAAGCGACCAGATCATGACATTGGATAATGACGGACCCGGAACGTCCAGTCCTTCCCACAGATTAACGGAGCACAACACACTCTCCTCATCCTGCTGGAACGCCGCGATCAGATCACTGATCTCCCGGTCGCCTTCGTACATAAAGCGCAAACCTTCTGCTTCAGGTACATGAACGATGTCCTGCTTGAATGCGCGTAGTTCTTCCATCGTACGGAACAGAACCAGGGCACGTCCTCCACTCTCCTGAAGTAACGACACCGCATCACGCATGCGATTTTCGTTCTCCGGGTGACCCGGTATAGCTTCATCGGTAATTTTCATCTTCATTTTGTCCGCATAATCATACGGGGAAGCCACCGAGAATGATACAAAATCATCAATGCCCAGGCTGTCCGCCACATAACGGAATGAACTGTCCACAGATAACGTGGCAGAGGAGAACACGATTGGAATACCTGTGTTGAACACACGCTCGTTCAGCATTTCCTTCACGGTGCGCGGCATGATCGATAAGGTCGTCTCATCCTCGCTCTCTTCCGCCCAACAGATGTAACCATCTTCCTTGCGGAACAAGGCAAGCGCAGACTGAATCATGTCCAGATGTTCTTCCACGACACGCATCTGATAACCATCCAGCGAGAACAATCCGCTCTCAAATACCAGTTCCTCGCCGATCGCATCCAGCACACTCGTCAGACGTTCAATCTCACGTAGCAGTGGCGGCTCTACCCGAACTTCTTTCCGTTCCGATCCCGGAATCGCCACCGTGTAGGTATCCAGCAACGCAAACAGTCGCTCACTGCTCTCAATTGCTTCATCCACACGCTCCGCGAGGGATTCACGAATCTCTCCTTCTAACAAGCGAGTGACGAGTTCCTCGAAGATACGGTGTTTCAGTTTGTAGCTCAGTGCGTTCAGGGCTGCTTCTTCCAGCAAATGTCCTTCATCAAATACAACTGAGCTGTGATCAGGCAGGAGTGGCAATTGTCCCTCGCGTTTGCGCGCATCATAGGTCCACACATGCTCCATGTAATAATCATGGGAACAGATGATGATGTCTTTGGAACGACGGTAATGGTCACGCGACAGCGTTAGGCCGCAGCGTTGACGTTTTGGACAAACAAAACAATCCTGGAACGGGTCCCAGTTGATTTTGTTCCACTGACGATCATTTAGATGTGGATACTGTTTGCGGTCACCATACGGATGGAAAGCCTGAAGTGTACCCGGCGTGTTCACAAAATCCGGTAGACTCTCATGCACTTCTTCAATAACAGGCGCATCCTCATCCGCAAATCGCATCGCACTTAATTTGTTCAGACAGACGTATTGGTCCGGTGATTTGCCCAGACGTGCGTCCACTTCCAAGTCCAGATGTGCAGCCAGCTTTGCAATATCTCCGCCGGGCTTCACAAGCTGTTCAATCAAAGACTCATCGGCACAAGCAATCACTGCCGGTTTGCCCGTATAACGTGCATAACAGACCGCGTAGAGCAGATAGACTAACGTCTTGCCTGTTCCGACACCGGCCTCCGCCATAATGGTCTTTTTATCTCCATAGGCCCGTTCGAGCTGGTACGCCATAAAAATCTGTTCATCCCGCACCTCGAAGCCGAACTCTGGCAAAATATCGTAAAAAACATCGGCAACCCATTCCCCAAGACGGGATACAAAAGGTTCAGCCGGATCATATGCAAAAGGATAACGTTGTGTAGACAATCCTAGGTCAGCCTCCATTCTTAGACAAAGCGGTCCAATTTCAATTTCCCGTTCCAAAAAGGCCGCTGGGCAAAAGTTAATTATCTCACGCGGCGAGGCCGGTGACAAGCTTTTTTTGTTAGGTTATTTGCAAGGTTGAATGTATAGAACCATTTTTCAGGGAAAATATATACAGGAATCCACTTTAAGGAAAGGCGGTGCTCCAACCCATGAATCATCAGTCTTCACAACCAGAGCATTCCTCAGACAAATCAGCTGAGACATTAACGGATCGACAAGGTCATCCGATCACGGACAATCAGAATGTACGAACCGTTGGCAGCCGTGGACCGACTACGCTGGAGAACTATCATTTTCTCGAAAAGATTACTCACTTCGACCGTGAACGTATTCCAGAACGGGTGGTTCATGCCCGCGGCGCTGGTGCTCATGGCGTATTTGAAGCATATGGAACGGCCGGGGATGAACCTGTATCAAAGTACACACGTGCACGTCTGTTC